>NZ_CP108408.1:4915000-5175000 GCF_041435235.1 Kitasatospora sp. NBC_01300
ACGAACGGTAGGCAAATCCGCCGTTCACATAGTCTGAGACCTGATGCCGAGCCGATTGTGGTGAAGTGGATGATCCTATGCTGTCGAGAAAAGCCTCTAGCGAGTTTCATGGCGGCCCGTACCCCAAACCGACTCAGGTGGTCAGGTAGAGAATACCGAGGCGTTCGGGTGAACTATGGTTAAGGAACTCGGCAAAATGCCCCCGTAACTTCGGGAGAAGGGGGCCATTCCTGGTGACGGCACTTGCTGCCAGAGCTGGGGGTGGCCGCAGAGACCAGCGAGAAGCGACTGTTTACTAAAAACACAGGTCCGTGCGAAGCCGTAAGGCGATGTATACGGACTGACGCCTGCCCGGTGCTGGAACGTTAAGGGGACCGGTTAGCTTGGATTCGTCCAGGCGAAGCTGAGAACTTAAGCGCCAGTAAACGGCGGTGGTAACTATAACCATCCTAAGGTAGCGAAATTCCTTGTCGGGTAAGTTCCGACCTGCACGAATGGCGTAACGACTTCTCGACTGTCTCAACCATAGGCCCGGTGAAATTGCATTACGAGTAAAGATGCTCGTTTCGCGCAGCAGGACGGAAAGACCCCGGGACCTTTACTATAGCTTGATATTGGTGTTCGGTTCGGCTTGTGTAGGATAGGTGGGAGACTTTGAAGCGGCAACGCCAGTTGTTGTGGAGTCGTCGTTGAAATACCACTCTGGTCGTGCTGGATGTCTAACCTGGGTCCGTGATCCGGATCAGGGACAGTGTCTGGTGGGTAGTTTAACTGGGGCGGTTGCCTCCTAAAGAGTAACGGAGGCGCCCAAAGGTTCCCTCAGCCTGGTTGGCAATCAGGTGTTGAGTGTAAGTGCACAAGGGAGCTTGACTGTGAGACTGACGGGTCGAGCAGGTACGAAAGTAGGGACTAGTGATCCGGCGGTGGCTTGTGGAAGCGCCGTCGCTCAACGGATAAAAGGTACCCCGGGGATAACAGGCTGATCTTCCCCAAGAGTCCATATCGACGGGATGGTTTGGCACCTCGATGTCGGCTCGTCGCATCCTGGGGCTGGAGTAGGTCCCAAGGGTTGGGCTGTTCGCCCATTAAAGCGGTACGCGAGCTGGGTTTAGAACGTCGTGAGACAGTTCGGTCCCTATCCGCTGTGCGCGTAGGAGTGTTGAGAAGGGCTGTCCCTAGTACGAGAGGACCGGGACGGACGAACCTCTGGTGTGCCAGTTGTCCTGCCAAGGGCATGGCTGGTTGGCTACGTTCGGGAGGGATAACCGCTGAAAGCATCTAAGCGGGAAGCCTGCTTCGAGATGAGCACTCCCACCTCCTTGAGAGGGTAAGGCTCCCAGTAGACGACTGGGTTGATAGGCCGGATATGGAAGCCCTGTGAGGGGTGGAGTTGACCGGTACTAATAGGCCGAGGGCTTGTCCTCAGTTGCTCGCGTCCACTGTGTTGTTCTGAAACAACGACCCCAACCCGTTTGGCTACGGGGTTGGTGCGGTTGACAGTTTCATAGTGTTTCGGTGGTCATAGCGTGAGGGAAACGCCCGGTTACATTCCGAACCCGGAAGCTAAGCCTTACAGCGCCGATGGTACTGCAGGGGGGACCCTGTGGGAGAGTAGGACGCCGCCGAACAATCATTCACAGAGAACCCCCATCCGGGAAACCGGATGGGGGTTCTTTGCATTTCCGGCCCACCGGAGCACCTCACCAAGGTCCCCACGAGGGTCCCCACGAAAGTTCAAAAAGTTCGGCCGGCCATGTCGAGAACCCGTGGCTGGCTCCGTCCCCGGGGTGGACGCGGCCACAATGGGTCGCACCAGCACCGAGGAGAACATCATGGCCAAGTACCTGCTGCTCAAGCACTACCGAGGCGCCCCGGCTCCGGTCAACAACGTGCCCATGGACCGATGGACGCCCGAGGAGATCTCGGCGCACGTGAAGTACATGCAGGACTTCGCGGACCGGCTGGAGAAGACCGGCGAGTTCGTCGACGGCCAGGCTCTCGCTCCGGAGGGGACGTTCGTCCGGTACGACGGCGAGGGGCGCCCGCCGGTGACCGACGGCCCGTTCGCCGAGACCAAGGACCTGATCGCCGGCTGGATGGTGATCGACGTCGACAGCTACGAGCGTGCCGTCGAGCTGGCCGGGGAACTGTCGGCCGCTCCCGGGGCGGGCGGGCGGCCGATCCACGAGTGGCTGGAGCTGCGTCCGTTCCTGGCCGCGCCGCCCACCGTCACCGAGTGACCTCCCCGCCGGGGAGACCGACTGGGTGCAGATCGTGGAGTGGTACGACGAGCTCGTCCGTCTGACCGAGAGCCCGGTTGTCCGGCTCAACCGCGCGGTGGCCGTCGGTGAGGCCGACGGACCGCGCGCGGGGCTGGCGGCGCTCGGGGAACTGGACGGTTCGCTGCCCCGTCACATGGCGGTGGCGGCGTACCTCCACGAGCGCGACGGCGACCTGGAGACGGCGGCCCGGTTGTACGCCGAGGCGGCCCACCAGGCCCCCAATCTCGCGGAGCGCGACCACCTCATGCGCCAGGCCGCCCGGCTCAATTCCCGTCGGCCTCGCTGACGGACCGGGCGGGTGGCACGGCGTCACCACGGCTTTCCCCTTGGAGGGATGGGACCAATGGGCGGGACCAGGGGACGGGACCGTCGTACGGCGCGGCTCAGAGGCGGCCGGCGGCCTTGAGCGCGAGGTAGGTGTCGGCGAGCGCGGGGGCGAGCTGGGTGGGGGATGCGTCGAGGACGGTGACGCCGTGGCGGGTGAGGAGGTCGGCGGTGGCGCGGCGGTCGGCGCGGGTCTGTTCGGCGGCGGCGGCGCCGTAGACGGCTTCCAGGGTGCCGCGGCCGGCGGCGAGGGCGTCCAGGTGGGGGTCGGCGACGGAGGCCAGGACCACCTCGTGGCGCTTGGTGAGCAGTGGCAGCAGCGGGCGCAGGCCGTCCTCGACCGGGGCCGTGTCGAGGCCGGTGAGCAGGACGATCAGCGAGCGGTGCGGTGCCATCTTGAGGGCGGTGGAGACCAGCGAGCGCATGTCGGTCTCGTGCAGGGCCGGTTGGAGGGAGGCCATCGCGTTGGTGAAGGCCGGCAGGATCTCGCTGGGCGAGCTGCCGGCGACCGCGGCGCGCTTGCGGGCGTCGTGGGCGAGCAGGTCGACCCGGTCGCCGGCGCGGGTGGCGAGGGCGGTGAGCAGCAGGGCGGCGTCGAGGGCGGCGTCGAGGCGGGGCGCGTCGCCGACCCGGCCGGCGGAGGTGCGGCCGGTGTCGAGGACGACGAGGATGTGCCGGTCGCGTTCGGGGCGCCAGGTGCGGACGGCGACGGTGTTGCGGCGGGCGCTGGCCCGCCAGTCGATGGAGCGGACGTCGTCGCCGGGCAGGTACTCGCGCAGGGAGTCGAACTCGGTGCCCTGGCCGCGGGTCAGGACGGAGGTGCGGCCGTCGAGTTCGCGCAGCCGCGCGAGCCGGGAGGGCAGGTGCTTGCGGCTGTTGAACGGGGGCAGGGCGCGGACCGTCCAGGGCAGGTGGTGCGAGCCCTGGCGGCCGGCCAGGCCGAGCGGCCCGAGCGAACGGACCGTCACCCGCCGGGCGTGGTGGTCGCCGCGGCGGGTCGGGGCGAGCACGGTGACGGCCCGGCGCCGCTCGCCGGCGGGGACGTGCAGGGTGTGCCGGGAGGCGGCCTCGGCGGTGCCCGGCCGCCAGGCGGACGGGGCCCAGGCGTCGCGGATCCGGGCCCGCAGGAGCCGCCCGGAGGGGTTGGTGACGGTCAGTTCGACGGAGGCGGGTTCGCCGAGCCGGACGGTGGTGTCGCCGCCCCGGCCGAGTTCCAGGCTGCGGACGGGGGCGGCGAGCACCAGGTCGATCACGGCGGCGAGCAGCACGGTGCCGGTGACGAGGCCGATCCCGGCCCAGGACGGCAGCAACAGGCCCACGACGAGCGTGCCGAGCGCGGCGAGCAGGGCGGTTCGCCCGGTGAGGGCCATGCGGTGCGCTCCTTCGGGAACGGGCGGTTCAGCGGGGGGCGGGCGTCTGGGTGAGGACGGCCTGGATGACGGAGTCGGCGGTGACGCCCTCCATCTCGGCCTCGGCGCGCAGCGCGACGCGGTGCCGCAGGGTGGGCAGGGCCAGGGCCTTGACGTCGTCGGGGGTGACGTAGTCGCGGCCGGCGAGCCAGGCCCAGGCGCGGGAGGCGGCCAGCAGGGCGGTGGCACCGCGCGGCGAGACGCCGATGGACAGCGACGGGGACTGCCGGGTGGCCCGGCAGAGGTCGACGATGTACGCGAGGATCTCGGGGGAGACGGTCAGCTTGGCGATCTGCTCGCGGGCGGCGGCGAGGTGCGCGGGCCCGGCGACCGGGCGGACACCGGCGGCGGCGAGGTCGCGGGGGTCGAAGCCGGCGGCGTGCCGGGACAGGACCTGGAACTCCTGGTCCCGGTCGGGCAGCGGCAGGACCAGCTTGAGCAGGAAGCGGTCCAGCTGGGCCTCGGGCAGCGGGTAGGTGCCCTCGTACTCGACCGGGTTCTGGGTCGCGGCGACCAGGAACGGGACGGGCAGCGGGCGCGGCACGCCGTCGACGGTGACCTGGTGCTCCTCCATGGCCTCCAGCAGGGCGGCCTGGGTCTTCGGCGGGGTGCGGTTGATCTCGTCGGCGAGCAGCAGGTTGGTGAAGACCGGGCCGGGCTGGAAGGAGAACTCGGCGGTCCGGGCGTCGTAGACGAGGGAGCCGGTGACGTCGCCGGGCATCAGGTCGGGGGTGAACTGGATGCGCTTGGTGTCCAGGTTGAGCGCGGTGGACAGGGTGCGGACCAGCAGGGTCTTGGCGACGCCGGGGACGCCCTCCAGCAGGACGTGGCCGCCGCAGAGCAGGGCGACGACGAGGCCGGTGACGGCGGCGTCCTGGCCGACCACGGCCTTGCCGATCTCGGCGCGCAGGGCGGTGAGTGCGGCGCGCGGGTCGGTGGCGGTGTCGGGGGTGCCCGGGGTGGCAGCCGCCGCGCCGGGGGTGCTGGACGGGGTGGCGGTGGCCTGTTCGGTCACGGGTTCCGTACCTGCCTTTCGAGGGCGTCGAGGTCGTCGGCGAGCCGCAGCAGTGCGGTGTCGTCGGTCGGGGGCGGGCCGAAGAGGAGGGCCCGGACGTCGCCGGCGGGCTGCTCGGGGAGGCGGTCGGCCACGGCCGCGCAGAGGGTGTCGGGGTCGGGCGCGCCGGCGTGGAGCGGGACGCCCAGGGCCGGGGCGAGGCGATGCGCGGCGGCCCGGCGCAGGGCCTCGGCGGCGCGGCCGCGGGCCTTGGCGCGGCGGTAGAGCCGGGCGCGGCCCTCGGTGGTCTCGGCGGCGCGGACCACCACGGGCAGGTTCTCGCTGATCACGGGGCCGAGTCGGCGGCCGCGCCAGAGGGCGGTCAGGACGGCGGCGACGGCGAGCTGGTAGCCGGCCCAGCGCCAGCCGTCCGGGATGTAGTCGCCGAAGGTCTTGTCCCGGGTGCCCGGGGCGAGCGGGGCGCTGTAGTCGGGCAGGTGCCAGGTGAGGCGGGGCTGGGAGCCGAGCAGGCCGAGGGCGAGGGCGGCGTTGCCGTCCTTGGCGAGCTGCTCGTTGTGCAGGAAGTCGCCGGTGCCGAGCACGATGACGTCGCCGCCGGCGGTCGGGGCGCTGACCAGCGGGTAGCCGTGGCCGCGCGGGTAGCAGCCGGCGCCGCGGCTGCCGCTGGTGTAGAGCATCCCGCCGATCTCGGCGCTGCCGGCCCGGACGGCCTCGGTGAGCGGGCACTGGGCGGCGGTGCTGCGGACGGAGGCGTAGGAGGGCCCGCCGTCCTCGTCGGAGGGGCGGATGCCGGGGGCCAGGGCGCTGAGTGCGGCCGGACCGGGGGCGATGAGGACGAGCCGGCTGTGCCGGGCCGCGGCGACGGCGCGCAGTTCGGCGGGGCCGAGCAGGTCGGGCTCGGGCAGGACGAGGGTGTCGGCGCCGCCCGGGTGGCCGGTGAGGTCGGTGGTGAGGTCGGTCTTGAGGCCCTGGTGTTCGAGCAGCGCGAGGACGGCGTGGCTGCCGTCCTTGTCGTAGGAGCGCGGGTCGAGCGGCGGGTAGCGGCGGTCCTGCCCGAGGGCGGCCACGGCGGTGGCGCCGATCAGCAGGACGGCGAGGACGAGCAGGTACCAGCGGGCCCGGCGCCAGAGGCCGCGGCCGGTGGGGGCGAGGCTGGTCGTGGCCGTCCCGCCGGGGACCCCGCCGGGGACCGGGGCGGTGGGCGGCTGCGGCGCGGGCGGCGCGGGGGCGGTGCTGGTCATGCCGCTCCTCCCAGGGCCGGGCGGGCGCGTTCCAGGGTCCGGTCGAGCTCGCGCAGCAGCTGGTACGCGGCCTGGTCGGCGGTGCGCTCGCCGTAGGCGATGTCGTCGAAGGTGCGGGCGGCGGCGGCCAGGGCGGCGGCGTGGTCGGGCAGGGCCCGGCCGGCCTCGGTGGCGGCCTCGTCGGCGGTGCGGCCGGGGCGGACGTCGAGCAGGGTGCGTTCCTCCAGGGCCCGGACCAGGGCCCGCATCTGCGCGCGGACGGCCTCGTTCCACTGCCCGGCGGCGGCGTGCCGTTCGGCGTCGGCCCGGTACTGGCCGGCGCCGCGCGGTCCTTCGACGCCGTAGACGTCGAGGACGGTGCGGGCCGCGCGCCGTGGCGCGCCGAGGCGCCACCAGAGGGCGGCGCCGATCAGCACGGCGACGATCAGGAAGAGCACCAGGCCGGTGGTGCCGCTGGTGCCGTTGCCGGAGATGCTGTCGAGCGCGTCGGTGATGTGGTCGTTGAGCCAGGTCATGACCCG
The DNA here is from genome assembly GCF_041435235.1 of Kitasatospora sp. NBC_01300. NCBI lineage: Bacteria > Bacillati > Actinomycetota > Actinomycetes > Kitasatosporales > Streptomycetaceae > Kitasatospora > Kitasatospora sp. NBC_01300. The sequence goes on from NZ_CP108408.1 coordinate 4,921,793, forward strand.
TTCCAGGACGCTCGGGTCGTGCTTGTGGTACTCGGCGTCGAGCAGCTCGTCGCGGGCGGCGTCGCGGGCCGGGTCACGCGGGACGGTGACCGGGGCGCCGCCCGCGACGAGGAGCCTGTCCCCCCAGGTAGGCATCCGGGTCAGCGCCTCGCGGGGGGTCGGCCGGCCTGGTCGCCCCAGCCGGTGGCGCCGGGCTCGGCGAGGCCGGCGGCGCGGGCGAGTTCGATGTCCAGGGCCTCGCGGCGGATCCGCTGGTCGACGTAGATGAGGACGCCGAGGGCGGCCCGGAAGGGGATGGTGAGGGTGGCGGCGATGATGCCGGCGATCGCGGTGGTGATCAGCATCGCGGTGGGCTCGTGGGCCGAGCTGAGGTCGACCTGGCGGTCGAGGTCGCTGAAGCCGAGGACGAGTCCGGCGAAGCGGAACGGGATCGCGATGACCATGGCGACGATGAAGGTCAGCACCTCGCCGAGCAGCGAGATGCCGAAGATCCGCCACCAGGAGCTGAGGGTCAGCCGCCGGGAGCGGGACAGCGCGGTCCGCACGCCCTGCTTCTCCAGCATCAGGGCGGGGGCGGCCAGGCTGAACCGGATCCACAGCCAGAACCCGACCGGGATGGTCAGGATGCCGACGAGGAACAGCAGGGCCTCCGTCTCGGGGGCGCCCGCCGAGCCGGTGGCGTAGAAGTACCAGGGGCTGAAGCCGAGCAGCACCACACCGCCGGACATCAGGCCGGTGAGCAGGGTCAGCCCGAGCAACTGCGGCAGCCGGCGGCGGGCGTCGCGCCAGGCGTCCCCGGCGTTCGCGGACTGCCCGAGGACGGCGCGGCTGACGACCATGGTGAGCAGCGCGGTGGCGACCACGCCGAGCAGCACCGTCAGCGGCATCGAGGCCAGCATGGTCGTCACCTGGGTGGCGGGGCCGGTCTTGCCCTTGACCAGCAGCTGGGCGGCGACGTTGCCGGCCTGCTCGACGATGGCGATGCCGAGGGAGAGGGCGAGGGTCGTCCGCCAGTGCTTGCGGATGGTGGCGACGGAGCCGTCGAGGAGTTCGCCGAGTCCGAGCGGGCGCAGCGGGATGACGCCGGGCTTGGGGCTCTGCGGAGCGCCCCAGCCGTAGGGGTGGTGGCCGTTCGGTGCGGGCCGGCTCCAGTCGGGCCGGGCCTGCCGGCCGTTCCAGCCGGGGGCCGGGGCGGGGGCGCCCTGCGGTGGTGCCGACGGCCCGGGCACGGCGGCGGGCGCGTCGGCCGGCGGCCGGGCGTCGTCGCGGGGCGGCTCGGGCGAGCCGGGCGAGGCCCAGCCCGGAGTGTCGGTCATCACTGCTCCTCGGAGGGGCGTCACGGGCGCGGTTCCGGGCGGATCTTTCGCCCGCGCGCAGCGCCCATCGTGCCATGGGGCCTGGGGAGGCCCCATGGGTATCCGGCCGCTGGTCGGAAACGGGGGCCTTCCGGTGGCCGGGCGGTGGGTCGCGGACCGTTCGAAGGCGCTCCGGCCGGGCACATTCGACCGGTATGGCCGGAATTAACCGGTGGGGGGAGTTGGCCGTTGTGGAGCATTGGCACTGCTGTGCGGCAGGTCACAATCCGGTAATGAGAGGATGGACGCATGAAGGGACGCGTCCTCGTCGTTGATGACGACTCCGCACTGGCCGAGATGCTCGGTATCGTGCTGCGTGGTGAGGGTTTTGAGCCGTTTTTCGTCGCGGATGGGGACAGGGCGCTAGCTGCGTTCCGGGAGACCAAGCCCGACCTGGTCCTGCTCGACCTGATGCTGCCCGGTCGGGACGGAATCGACGTCTGCCGGCAGATCCGGGCGGAGTCCGGCATTCCGATCGTCATGCTGACCGCGAAGACCGACACGGTCGACGTCGTGGTGGGCCTGGAGTCGGGTGCCGACGACTACGTCACCAAGCCGTTCAAGCCCAAGGAGCTGGTGGCCCGGGTACGTGCCCGGCTGCGCCGTGCCGAGGAGCCGACGCCCGAGCAGCTGACCATCGGCGACCTGGTGATCGACGTGGCCGGCCACTCGGTGAAGCGGGACGGCCGGGGCATCCCGCTGACCCCGCTGGAGTTCGACCTGCTGGTCGCGCTGGCCCGCAAGCCCTGGCAGGTGTTCACCCGTGAGGTGCTGCTGGAGCAGGTCTGGGGCTACCGGCACGCGGCGGACACCCGCCTGGTCAACGTCCACGTGCAGCGCCTGCGGTCCAAGATCGAGAAGGACCCGGAGCGCCCCGAGATCGTGGTGACCGTCCGCGGCGTCGGCTACAAGGCCGGACCCAGCTGACGTGACGCACCTGGCTGACGAAGCCCCGTCGGGTTCCGCGACCGACGGGGCCGACGCGGTTCGCGGGTCCGTGCTGAGTTCGACCACCCGCCGCCGGCGCCGGGCGGCCGCGTACGCGCTGCTGACCCGTCAGCTGCGTCGCCCCGCGCGCCGGGTGACGGCGCTGTACCGCCGGTCGATCCAGCTGCGCGTGGTGGCGGTCTCGCTGCTCGCGTCCATCGCGGTCGTCCTGGTGCTCGGCGTGGTCGTGATGGCGCAGGTGCGCACCGGCCTGCTCGGCACCAAGATGGCGGCCGCCCGCGAGCAGGCCAGGATCGGGTTCCAGGCGGAACTGAAGAAGATCGACGAGGCGAAGGACCAGCGGCTGCGGGTCGGCGCCACGCCCGACCCCACCATCGAGGAGACCGGCACCTGGCTGCTGCGGCAGGTCAACGACCTGGCCGCGAGCGGGCAGACCGTCTACTCGGTGATCGCGATGGCCGCCGGCACCGACGCCATCGTCCCGGAGAACGGCTTCGCGCCGCGCTTCTCGGGCGACATCCTGCCCAGCAGCGTCCCCGACACCCTGCGGGACAGGGTCCACTCCGAGCCCGGCCAGATGTTCGACCAGCCGGCCCGGATCCACCGGGCCGACGAGCGGACCGAGCCCGGGCTGGCCCTCGGCATGCAGTTCACCGGCCCGGCCGGCAACAGCTACCAGATGTTCTACGTGTTCTCCTTCGGCCAGGAGACCGACACCCTCGACCTGATCACCGGCACCCTGGCGACCGCCGGCGTGTTCGTGGTGATCCTGATGGGCGGCATCGCCTGGGTCGTGGTGCGCCAGGTGGTCACCCCGGTCCGGATGGCCGCCGGCATCTCCGAGCGGCTCGCCGACGGGCACCTGGAAGAGCGGATGAAGGTCACCGGCACGGACGACATCGCCCGCCTCGGCGAGTCGTTCAACCGGATGGCCAACGCCCTCCAGGCCCAGATCCGCCAGCTGGAGGAGCTGTCCCGGGTGCAGCGGCGCTTCGTCTCGGACGTCTCGCACGAGCTGCGCACCCCGCTGACCACGGTCCGGATGGCCGCCGACCTCATCTACGACAGCCGCGAGGACCTGGACCCGATGGCGGCCCGCTCGGCGGAGCTGCTGCAGGGCCAGCTGGACCGCTTCGAGTCGCTGCTCGCCGACCTGCTGGAGATCAGCCGCTTCGACGCCGGCGCCGCGATCCTGGACGGCGAGCCGGTCGACCTGCGCGACATCGTCGCCCGGGTGGTGGAGGCCGCCGACCCGCTGGCCCAGGCCAAGGGCAGTGCGGTGGTGATCCGCGGCGACGGCGAGCCGGTCGTCGCCGAGGTGGACTCCCGCCGGATCGAGCGCATCCTGCGCAACCTGGTGGTCAACGCCCTGGAGCACGGCGAGGGACGCGACGTGGTGGTCCGGCTGGGCTCGGCCGACGGCGCGGTCGCCGTCGGCGTGCGCGACTACGGCATCGGCCTCAAGCCGGGCGAGGCGTCCCGGGTGTTCCACCGCTTCTGGCGGGCCGACCCGTCCCGGGTGCGGACCACCGGCGGCACCGGCCTCGGCCTGTCCATCGCCGTCGAGGACGCGCACCTGCACGGCGGCTGGCTGCAGGCCTGGGGCGAGCCCGGCGGCGGCTCGCACTTCCGGCTCACCCTGCCGCGCACCCGGGGCGGCGAGATCAGCCGGGCGCCGTTCCGGCTGGAGCCGGAGGACTCCCGCAACAACCGGGGCCTGGGCACCTACGGCGTGCCGTACCGGCGGGCGATCAGCCCGCCCGGCGCGACCGCGATGACCGCGGCCGAGGAGCAGGCGGAGACGCCGGAGGGGCCCGTCAACGGCTTCGGCAGCGGGCTCGGCGGGGTGCTGAACATCGGCCCCGACCTGGGCAAGCGCCGGCTGCCCGAAGGGCCGCGCGCGGACCCCTCGGACGTCCGGACGGCGGGGAGCGGGTACGGTGCCACCGGCGCCCAGGTGATGGTGGACCCGACGCCCGGAAGGCCGTCGGTGGCACAGCGGACGGCGGAGCCGGACGTGACGGACGGGACGGGCGGGACGGACCTGGAGGGGTCGCAGCGTGCGAAGGACGAGCAGCAGGACTGAGCCGCGGTTCACGGCGGTGGCCGGCGTGGTGCTCGGCGCCCTGGTGGCGAGCGGCTGCGCGGCCATGCCGGACTCCGGCGGCATCTCCCGGGTGGAGCTGTCGCAGGGGGCGGCCGACAAGAACCTGCAGGCCAAGGTCTACCCGGTGGCGCCGGCCAAGGGCGCCAAGCCGCGTGCCCTGCTGACCGGGTTCCTGGACGCGGTGACCGCCGACGAGGGGTACGAGACCGCGCGGCAGTACCTCACCGAGAACGCCTCCGCGCACTGGAACCCGGACGCCGGCATCCAGGTGCTCTCCGCCGCCACCCCGAACCTCCCGGCCGGCCAGGACATCGCCGACACCGACACCAGCGTCTCCGCGACGGTGACCGGCTCGCTGATCGCCAGGATCGACGAGAAGCACTCGTACCTGGCCGAGGGGCAGCGGGACGTCTCCGCCGACTTCACCCTCGTCCGGGAGAAGGACGGCGAGTGGCGGATCGACCGGCTGCCGGCCGGCGTGATCATGAACGAGACCAACTTCAACAACAGCTACCGCCAGGTCGACCGGTACTTCTACACCACGCCGGACCCGTCCTCGACCGTCACCGGGAGCGCCGGCCAGCAGGTCCTGATCCCCGACCCGATCTACCTGCGGCGCCGGATAGACCCGCTGACCGCCGCCGCCAAGGCCCTGGTCGCCGGGCCCTCGACCTGGCTCGCGCCGGTCGCCCGGACGTCCTTCCCGAGCGGCGTCAGCGTCGACCGGGTGAGCGTCGACGACGGCCGGATCGCCCACGTGCAGCTCGGCGGGGCGGACGTCAGCGAGCCGGTGTCCTGCCGGCGGATGGCGACCCAGCTCTTCTACACCCTCGCCGACCAGGGCAAGGGGCAGGTCGAACGGCTCGAACTCAAGGGCCAGCGGGGCAACTGCTTCGCCAGCCGCAACGACCTGCCGGCCACCGGCCCCGGCGCCCTGGCCGGGCCGCTGCCCGCGCAGCAGTACTACCAGCGCGCCGACAACGGCCTCCTGATGGTCACCGACGAGCAGCGCAACGGCGAGCCGGTGCGCGGCGTCCTCGGCAAGCCGCAGCCGGCCGGCAAGGCGCCGCTCGGCACCATGGCCGTCAACCGGGACGGCTCCCGGGCCGCGGCGATCAGCGGGGACGGCCACCAGCTCTACTCGGTGCCGCTGGCGGACAGCGCGGTGGCGCTGCCCGACCCGGTGCTCACCTCGCCGGTGAAGACCTCCGACAAGGAGGACGGCCTCGCCTCGCCCAGCTGGGACGGCCGCGGCGACCTCTGGGTGGTGGACCGCAACCCGCAGGGCCCGCGGGTGGTGATGGTCCGCGGCAACCGGACGTACCCCGTCGCGGTCGAGGGGCTGGACGGGCAGACCGTGCAGGCCCTGAAGATCTCCTCGGACGGCGCCCGGGCCGCCCTGGTGGTCAAGACCGCGGGCGTGCCCAGCCGCTCGCTGTACTTCGGCCTGGTGGTGCACGGCGGCACCCCGGAGGCGCCGACCGCGCGGATCACCGGCCTGCGCCGGGCGGCCCCCTCGCTCACCGACGTCGCCTCGGTCTCCTGGGCGGAGGCCGACCAGCTGCTGGTGCTCGGCAAGGAGGCCGACCGGATCAAGCAGCTGTACTACATCGGCACCGACGGCACGCAGAGCGCCGACACCACGCTGCAGGCCGAGAACATGCTCACCGTCTCGGCCTCCGAGTCCCGGGGCAACGTCCTGGCCCAGGCGCCGTCGGTGCTCGCGGCGGCCGGCGGCGCGATCTACCGGCTGATCGGCAGTCAGTGGCGCGAGGTCCAGTTGGCCGACAAGGCCGGGTCCTTCTTCTACGCGGGCTAGGGCGTGCGTCTGGGAACCGGCCCGTCACGGCCTGACGTTCCGATCCCTGATGCCCCGTCGGGCCGCACGGTGCCTCAGCCGGGCCGGTGCGCGGTGGCGGCGACCGCGGCGCCCGCCCGGGCGGGCAGTCCGGCGTCCGCCAGTGCCCGGGCCGCCTCGGCGAGGCTGGCGCCGGTGGTCACCAGGTCGTCCACCAGGACCGGCTGACGGCCCAGCAGGTCGCGCCGGGCGCGCGGCAGCACGGTGAGCGCGCCGTGCAGGTTGCGGTGGCGCTCGGCCGCGCTCAGCCCGGCCTGGTCGGCGACCGGGCGGGCGTGCCGCAGCAGCGGCTCGGCCCGGGCGTCCAGGCCGCACCGGCGCAGCGAGCGGGCGGCTGCCCCGGCCAGCCGCAGCGTCGGGTCGTGGCCGCGGGCGCGGACGGCGGACCGGGCCGAGGGCATCGGGACCAGCAGCAGCGGCGCGGCCCCGGCACGCGGCCCCAGGGCGGAGCGGACGGCCCGGCCGAGCGCCTCGCCGAGCGGGCCCGCCAAGCGCAGCGCGCCGCGCTCCTTGTGGGCGAGCAGCAACTGCCGGACGGGATCGGCGTACGGGGCGGCGGCGTGCGCCCAGGGCAGCAGCGTGGGGCCGGGCCGGGTGGCGGCCAGCGCGTGGTGGCAGACCGGGCAGAGCTGGGTGCGCTCGGCGCCGCAGCCGGCGCAGCGGGCCGGGACCAGGACGTCCAGCAGTCCGGCCAGTGCGTGGCCGAACGGCCCTTGGGCGGACGGCGGACGGGTGGGGGCGGAGGGTGGTGGCACGGCTGCTCCTGGCGACGGCAGGCACGGAGAGTGAGCAAAGGATGCGCCGTACGGGGGGTGTTGTCCAGGTATTTACCCGTGCTTCACTCGCAGGAGGGTAGACAGGGTCCAACAGCTTGACCGCCCGCCCGCAGTATCGGGTCATACCCGACTCCGCGCCTGGGGAGGCGAAAACCCCGTGTGAGGTGTTCGATAAAGCTCCAAGGGGTTTCAACCGTCCCTGGTGGGGAGGAAGTGAGGTGAGGGCCAGTCGTTTCCCGCCGCTGGCGGCGGGGGCGGGGGGCCGGCAGTGGATGGGCTGGTCCAGCTGGGTCTCAGTCCGGTCCGGTAGCACCCGGATCGGCGTCAGCACGAGGGATCGGAGTTCTGCGTGGACATCGTCGTCAAGGGCCGCAAGACCGAGGTGCCCAAGAGGTTCCGCGAGCACGTGGCCGAGAAGCTGGAGAAGGTCCAGAAGTTCGACGGCAAGGTGATCAGCCTCGACGTCGAGGTGTCCAAGGAGCACAACCCGCGGCAGGCCGACCGGTCCGAGCGGGTGGAGATCACTCTCCGTACCCGTGGGCCGGTGATCCGGGCCGAAGCCGCCGCCGCCGACCCGTACGCGGCGCTCGACCTGGCCTCGGCGAAGCTCGACGCCCAGCTGCGCAAGTCCGCGGACCGGCGCCGAGTGCACAAGGGCGGCAACGGCCGCACCCCCATCAGCGTCGCCGAGGCGACCGCGGCGCTGGCCGCGCTGCCGGACACGGCGGCGCGGGAGGGCGAGACCAACGGGGCCGTCCGCAAGACCATGATGGGATCCCTGGAAGTGGAGGGCGAAGGCCCGCTGGTGGTCCGGGAGAAGACCCACCCGGCCGCCCCCATGGCGCTGGACCAGGCGCTGTACGAGATGGAACTGGTCGGCCACGACTTCTACCTCTTCGTGGAGAAGGACAGCGGCCTGCCGAGCGTCGTCTACCGCCGTCACGGCTACCACTACGGCGTCATCCACCTGCAGACCGACGGGTCGGCCGGCGCGGGCAGCGGCGCGGGCGGGGCGATCGGCGAAAGCGACGACGAGGACTGACCGTCCGAAGACAATCCTGGAGGGGTGACCCCGGCGGCCGAGTCCGCCGGGGTCACCGGCGTTTCGGGGCAGGGCGGGTGGAGCGGGAGTCGAGGGCGGGCCCGGGAGGTCACCCGATGCGGAAGGGCGGCGTCGGAGGGTGACCGCAACGGCCGCGCGGCGTGGAATGATTGGCGCACGACGACCCGCGAAGGGGGAGGAGCGGATGGGGGATCACTTCGGGCTGGGGCCCGCTACGGGGCCGGTCACCGGACTGTCACCGGGACCGGAGGAGGAACCCGCGTACGCGCCGCACCGGGGTGAGCCGATCCGCGTGCTGGTGGTGGACGACCACGCGTTGTTCCGCCGTGGGCTGGAGATCGTGCTCGCGGAGGAGCCGGACATCAAGGTCGTCGGCGAGGCCGGCGACGGCGCCGAGGCCGTGCTGAAGGCTGCCGACCTGCTCCCGGACATCATCCTGATGGACGTCCGGATGCCGCGCCGCAGCGGGATCGAGGCCTGCACCGCGATCAAGGACGTGGCACCCAGCACCAAGATCATCATGTTGACGATAAGCGACGAGGAGGCCGACCTCTACGAGGCGATCAAGGCGGGCGCCACCGGCTACCTGCTGAAGGAGATCTCCACCGACGAGGTCGCCACCGCGATCCGCGCGGTCGCCGACGGGCAGTCCCAGATCAGCCCGTCGATGGCGTCCAAGCTGCTCACCGAGTTCAAGTCGATGATCCAGCGCCGCTCCGACGACCGGGACCTGGTGCCCGCACCCCGGCTCACCGACCGGGAGTTGGAGGTGCTCAAGCTGGTGGCGACCGGGATGAACAACCGGGAGATCGCCAAGGAGCTGTTCATCAGCGAGAACACCGTGAAGAACCACGTGCGCAACATCCTGGAGAAGCTCCAACTGCACTCCAGGATGGAGGCGGTGGTGTACGCGATGCGCGAGAAGATCCTCGAAATAGGGTGACCCGGCTGCGCTTTGTGCCCTAGCTCGCGAGGAGTTTCTCGAGGGCCGGGCGCAGCCGTTCGTCCGGCAGGGTCTCGACCCGGATGGCGTCGCAGCCCACCCAGGCGGCCGCCTCGCGCAGGGCCGCCGCCAGCGCCTCGACGTGCCGGGCGCCGTGCCCCCGGTCGCCGGCCAGCGAGACCTGACGGGCCACCAGGGTGCGTCCCTCCCGGGCCGGGTCGACCCGGCCCGCCAGCCGGCCGCCGGCCAGCAGCGGCATCGCGAAGTAGCCGTGCACCCGCTTGTGCTTGGGCGTGTAGGCCTCCAGCCGGTGCGTCATGCCGAAGATCCGCTCGGTGCGTGCGCGGTCCCAGATCAGCGAGTCGAACGGCGAGAGCAGCGTGGTGCGGTGACGCCCGCGCGGGGCGGTGGCCAGTGCGGCCGGGTCGGCCCAGGCCGCCGCCGCGGCGCCGCCCGGGCCCCAGCCGGCCACCTCGACCGGGACGAGCCCGCAGTCCGCGAGGACCGGGTCCAGCTCCTCGGCGCGCAGCCGGTGGTAGTCCAGCAGGTCGGCCCGGGTGGCCACGCCGAGTGCGGCCCCGGCCTGGGCGACCAGGGTGCGCACGCACTCCCGGTCGGTGCGGTCCTGACCGAACAGCGGGTCGGGGATGGCCTGTTCGGCCAGCGCGTAGACGCGCTTCCAGCTCCGGCGCTCGGTGCAGACCACGTCGCCGAAGGCCAGCGCCCGCTCCACCGCGATCTTGGTGTCCGACCAGTCCCACCACTCGGCGGTCTTCTTGGCGCCGCCCAGTTCCGTGGAGGTCAACGGGCCCTCGGCGCGCAGCTTGTCGAGCACGTGCCGGTACGTCTCGGGCGTCACCTGGTGGCCCCAGAGGTGGCCGCGCTCGCGGTAGCGGCGGCGCCGGAACGCGAACAGCGGCCACTCCTCGACCGGCAGGATGCAGGCCGCGTGCGACCAGTACTCGAAGCTCGTGCCCGCGCCCCAGTACGCGGCCTCGACGGCCGGGCGGCCGACCGCGCCGAGCCGGGCGTACGGCACCAGTTCGTGCGAGCGGGTCAGCACCGAGATGGTGTCCAGCTGGACGGCGCCCAGGTGCCGCAGCACCCCGCGCACCCCGGCCCGGCGGTCCGGCGCGCCGAGCAGGCCCTGGGCGCGAAGGGCGATCCGGCGGGCTTCGTCGGCGCTCAGGGCGGTGACGGGCGGCGGGCCGGCGGGGGAGTCGGCGGCAGGCAGGGCGGTCATGTCGGCGAGGGTAGTCCGGGGTACCGACAGCCGTTGGGGGTGTGCCGGGGCGGTGGTCAGCGCTGGAGGTCCGGGAGGTCCGGGAGGTCCGAGGCGAGCAGCGAGGCGACCCAGGCGTCGTGGAAGGTGCCGCGCCGCTCGGCGTACGAGCGCAGGGTGCCCTCGAAGCGGTAGCCGACCTTCTCGGCCACCGCGCGGGAGCCCTCGTTGCCCACGTAGGCCTGCCACTCCAGGCGGCGCAGGCCGAGCTCGACCAGGCCGTGGCGGGCGACCGCGCGGGCGGCCTCGACCGTGTAGCCGCGGCCGCGGAACTCCTTCGTCGCCCACCAGCCGACCTCGGCGGAGCCCGGGTCGCCGTGGCGCAGCACGAGGCCCTGGGTGCCGACCAGGGCGTCGGAGCCGCGCTCGAACACGCACCAGATCCGGTTCTCGCCGGTGCGCCAGCCCTGTGCGGCGAGGTCGCGGACGAAGTACTCGGCGTCCTCGCGTCGGTACGGGCTCGGGACGACCGTCCAGCGCTGGATCTCGGCGTCCTGGCAGGCGGCGAAGACGGCGTCGATGTCCGACTCCTGCGGGGCCCGCAGGACGAGGCGGTCCGTGGTGAGGGTGACGGTGGGGGGCTCTTCCATGGGCGGATTATTCCGTGGAGAGAGGAATTCGGGCATCCGAATATCGGGCCGACCCCTCGGTCCGCTGACCGGTTTGTCCCGGTGGGCGGTGCTATCGGATCAAGTGCTCGCGCGGGTGACACGGGAATACCGTGCTGACGCACCTCCCGGGGCATTGGACTCCTCGCATACGATGGCCCGTGCGGTGGGGTGAACCCGCCGTGCAGTCGTCCAGTGCCAATACAGGCAAGGAGCCCGCCCAAGTGTCCGTCTTCGACAAGATCCTGCGCGCCGGCGAAGGCAAGATCCTTCGCAAGCTGCAGCGGATTGCTGCCCAGGTCAACTCCATCGAAGAGGACTTCGTCAACCTCACCGACGCCGAGCTGCGCGCGCTGACCGACGAGTACAAGCAGCGGCTCGCGGACGGCGAGACCCTGGACGACATCCTCCCCGAGGCGTTCGCCACGGTGCGCGAGGCCGCCAAGCGGGTGCTCGGTCAGCGGCACTACGACGTTCAGCTCATGGGCGGCGCGGCTCTGCACCACGGGTACGTCGCGGAGATGCGCACCGGTGAGGGCAAGACCCTCGTCGGCACCCTGCCCGCGTACCTGAACGCGCTCACCGGCAAGGGCGTCCACCTGATCACCGTCAACGACTACCTCGCCGAGCGCGACTCGGAGTGGATGGGCCGGGTGCACCGCTTCCTCGGCCTCGAAGTCGGCGTGATCCTCGGCAACATGACGCCCGCCGAGCGCAAGCACCAGTACTCGATGGACATCACGTACGGCACGAACAACGAGTTCGGCTTCGACTACCTGCGTGACAACATGGCCTGGTCGAAGGACGAACTCGTCCAGCGCGGCCACAACTTCGCGGTCGTCGACGAGGTCGACTCGATCCTCATCGACGAGGCCCGCACCCCGCTGATCATCTCCGGCCCGGCCGACCAGGCGACCAAGTGGTACGCCGACTTCGCCAAGCTGGTGCTGCGCCTGAAGATCGACCGCGACTACGAGGTCGACGAGAAGAAGCGCACCGTCGGCATCCTGGAGGAGGGCGTCACCCGGGTCGAGGACTACCTCGGCATCGACAACCTCTACGAGTCGGTGAACACCCCGCTGGTCGGCTTCCTGAACAACGCCATCAAGGCGAAGGAGCTGTACCGGGCGGACAAGGACTACGTCGTCATGAACGGCGAGGTCATGATCGTCGACGAGCACACCGGCCGCATCCTGGCCGGCCGCCGCTACAACGAGGGCATGCACCAGGCGATCGAGGCGAAGGAGGGGGTGGAGGTCCAGAACGAGAACCAGACGCTGGCCACCATCACCCTGCAGAACTTCTTCCGCCTGTACGACAAGCTCGCCGGCATGACCGGTACCGGCACCACCGAGGCCGCCGAGTTCCACCAGATCTACAAGCTCGGCGTGGTGCCGATCCCGACCAACAAGAACCCGCTGCGCATCGACCAGCCCGACCTGATCTACAAGTCGGAGCCGGCCAAGTTCGCCGCCGTGGTCGAGGACATCGCCGAGAAGCACGAGAAGGGCCAGCCGGTGCTGGTCGGCACCGTGTCGGTGGAGAAGTCCGAGTACCTCTCGCAGGAGCTGCGCAAGCGCGGCATCCCGCACGAGGTGCTGAACGCCAAGCACCACGAGCGCGAGGCGCAGATCGTCGCGCAGGCGGGCCGCAAGGGCGCCGTGACCGTCGCCACCAACATGGCCGGCCGCGGTACCGACATCATGCTCGGCGGCAACTCCGACCACCTCGCGGCGGCCGAGCTGGCGCAGCGCGGGCTCACCCCGACCGAGACCCCGGAGGAGTACGAGGCCGCGTTCCCCGCCGCCCTGGAGAAGGCCAAGGCCTCGGTCAAGGCGGAGCAGGACGAGGTCAAGGAGGCCGGCGGCCTCTACGTGCTGGGCACCGAGCGGCACGAGTCCCGCCGGATCGACAACCAGCTGCGCGGCCGCTCCGGCCGTCAGGGCGACCCGGGCGAGTCCCGCTTCTACCTGTCGCTGGGCGACGACCTGATGCGCCTGTTCAAGGCCGGCATGGTCGAGCGCGTGCTGTCGATGGCCAACGTGCCCGAGGACGTGCCGATCGAGTCCAAGATGGTCACCCGGGCGATCGCCTCCGCGCAGACCCAGGTCGAGCAGCAGAACTTCGAGATCCGCAAGAACGTCCTCAAGTACGACGAGGTGCTGAACCGCCAGCGCGAGGTCATCTACGGCGAGCGCCGCCGCGTGCTGGAGGGCGAGGACCTGCAGGAGCAGGTCGGCCACTTCATGGACGACACCGTCGAGGCCTACGTCAAGGCGGCCACCGGCGAGGGCTTCGAGGACGACTGGGACCTGGAGAAGCTCTGGACCGCGCTCAAGCAGCTCTACCCGGTCACCCTGGACCTGGAGGAGCTGGAGGAGGAGGCCGGCGGCCCCTCCGGGATGACCTCCGAGTTCCTGGTCAAGGTCGTCCAGGAGGACATCCAGGCGCAGTACGGCGCCCGTGAGGACCAGCTCGGCGCCGAGATCATGCGTGAGCTGGAGCGCCGGGTCGTGCTGTCGGTGCTGGACCGCCGCTGGCGCGAGCACCTCTACGAGATGGACTACCTCCAGGAGGGCATCGGCCTGCGGGCCATGGCGCAGCGCGACCCGCTGATCGAGTACCAGCGCGAGGGCTTCGACATGTTCACCGCGATGATGGAGGGCATCAAGGAGGAGTCCGTCGGCTACCTGTTCAACCTGGAGGTCCAGGTCGAGCAGCAGGTCGAGGAGGTCCCGGTCGCGGACGCCGAGGTGCTGCTCGACAAGCTGGAGAAGGACGCCGCCCGCCCGGAGATCAAGGCCAAGGGCCTGGAGGCCCCGAAGCCGCAGCGGCTGCACTACACGGCCCCCTCGGACGAGGTCGGCGGCGGTGTCATCGAGGGCGACTTCGATGACCTCGCGCCGGAGGACGAGGGCGACGGGCTGACCCGCGCCGAGCGCCGCAAGGCCGCGAAGTCGGCCAAGGGCCGCCGCCGCAAGGGCTGAGCAGGCCGCAGGACGCCGCACAGGGCGCCGCTCCCGGACGGGGGCGGCGCCCTGTGCCGTCCCGGTCCGCCACGCGGTCGTGGGGGCCGCTGTGGCCGCCCTGGCCGCCTTGGCCGCTGTGACGGCCGTGGTCGCCGCGACGGTCGTGGTCATCGGGCCTCCACGGCGGTGCACTGCCACTGCCCGGCCTGGCCGCGCTGCTCCAGCCGGAAGGCCACCATGTGGTGCCGCCGGCCGAGGTCGACCCGGACGCAGGCCTCGACCGCGTCGGGCGAGGGCGACCGGTCGTGCACCGGGCCCAGCCGGGGCCGGTCGGCGGCGCCGCCGCGGCGCAGCGCTCCGGCCCGGACCAGGGAGGCGAGCTGCCCGTAGCCGTCCAGGCTGGTGTGCCGCATCAGCTGGCCGGAGGGCCGGGCCCCGGTGAGCACCTCGACCAGCTGGTGGGCGAAGCGGGAGGCCAGCGCCCGGGGGTCGTGGCCGCCCGGGCCGGTGCAGGCGGCGCGGGGGTGGCGCGGGCGGCGCCCGGCCGGGTCGTGGGCGGCGGTCGTGCGCGGCCGACGGTGCGGGCGGGCGGTGAGCGGTGCGGTCACGGCGGGCTCCTCGACACGGTGGTGCGGGTGCGGACGGGTCCTTGCTAGCGGTGGGCCGCGTCGGGCGGCAAGGGCTTTTGCCGCTGCTCCCGGAGTGACCGGCAAGTTCACCTATCCGAGTGAATCGATCAGTGCGGTGCCGGGCCCGGCGCGCGGTCGTGCGGTGCCCGATTGACGTGCGTGGACGGGCCGTACGGTCCGAAAGAGGACGGTTCGATGCGCCGGACCGGGTGGCCCGGATCGCCGCCCCCGTTGCGGTGCCCGGCCGTCGGCGCGCACCATCGGAGCCTGATCGGGAACCGCGCGGAGCGGGACGGGGCCGGGCGGCCACGACCGCACCCACGACGAGGGGCGGCCGCGATGACGACACGGGCAGCGGCGGTTCCGGCTCCGGCAGCCGCGGGCACCGCCCCGCCGACCGGGGACGCACCCCGGCGCGGCCTGGTGCTGGGCGGCGGCGGGATGCTCGGCGCGGCCTGGACGGTCGGCGCGCTCTGCGCCGTCGAGGAGGCCACCGGCTGGCGGCCGGGCCGCGCGGACGTGCTGCTCGGCACCTCGGCGGGCTCGATCCTCGGCGCGATGCTGGCCGGTGGGGTCCGCACCGAGCAACTGCGTGACCACCAGCGCGGCCTGCCGATCACCGACGGCCCGCTGGCCGGGGTGGACTTCGACTACGACACGGCCGCCGGCGGCGCGCTGCCGCCCCGCCCCGGGGCGGGCATCGGCTCGCCCGGCCTGCTGCGGGACGCCGTGCGGCACCCGCGCGAGTACCCGCTGCTGACCATGGTGTCGGCGATGGCGCCGCCCGGCCGCGGCTCGCTGGCCCCGGTCGGCGAGCTGGTGCGCGGCCTGCTCGGCCCGGGCGGCTGGCCGCCGCCGGGCGCCGACGGCGAGGCCGGCGCCGGGGCCGCGGTGCTGCGGGTGGCGGCCGTGGACTACCGCAGCGGCCGCCGGGTGGTCTTCGGGGACCCGGACGCCCCGGCGGTCGCGGTCGCCGACGCGGTGATGGCCTCCTGCTCGATCCCCGGCTGGTTCGCGCCGGTGCGGCTGAACGGTTCGGCGTACGTGGACGGCGGCTGCTGGTCCGCCACCAACGCCGACCTGCTGCTCGGCCGCGGCCTGGACGAGGTGTACGTGCTCGCCCCGATGGCCCTGCGGCTGCGCCCCCGCACCGACCGCACCGACCGTGCCGAAGGCGCCGACCGTGCCGAAGGCGCCGACGCCGGCGGGGTCGCCGGCACCAGCGGGCTCGCGGGCTCCCTCGCCGCGCTGCGCGAGTGGCGCGCCCGGGACCGCCCGCGCGGCGTGCTGGCCCAGCTGGTCAGCCGCTACCGCCGCGCCGTCACCCGGCAGCTGCTGCGCGAGGCCGTGCTGCTGCGGGCCGAGGGCGTACGGGTGCGGATGCTCGCGCCGACGCCGGCCGACCTGGCCGTGATGGGCCCGAACATGATGGACCCGGCCCGCCGCGACGCGGTGCTGGAGAGCGCCCTGCGCACGTGCGGTGAGGCCCTGCGGGCCGCCCGCTGAGTCGGGCCGAGGTGATCACGCCCGGCCCGGCGGCGCTTATTCTTGGGGCGCTGGAAGCTGTGCCGCTGGACGAACCGGAGAGTGCCACCGATGCGCGTGTACGTGCCCACCACCCTGAACGGCCTGGCGGCGGCGCACCCGGGTGGTGCCCTGGACCAGTCCGCGGCCTACGCCGTGACGCCCGCGCTGCGCGAGTGGTACGTCAGCGACGACCTGGAGGAGCTGGAGTACGCGGCGCTGAACCGGGCCGCGCAGTCCTCCCTGCGGCTGCTGGCCGCCGACCCGGACGCCCCGCGCCGCCGGGTCGTGGTGGCCCTGGACGTGGCCGACTCGGCCGTCCGGCCGTTCCCCGGCGACGAGTACCAGGACCAGGCCTCGCTCGGCCGGGTGGTGCTGGCCGGCCCGCTGCCGCTGGCGAAGGCGGCGGCGGTGCACGCGGACGTCGCCGACGGCGAGGTGGTCGAGGACGTCGCGGCGGCGGTGGCGGCGGTGGCCGCGGCCGACGCGGGCGACCAGGACGCCCAGTTCACCGTGGACGGGGCCGAGGACCACGACCTGCTCTGGTTCGCCACCCAGGAGATCTCCGCGCTGCTGGCCTGACCGGCCGGTCGCGCCCGAGCGGGGCAGCGGGGTGCGTGAGCCCCGTCCTACCGGCGTGTCGGTGGTCGGGGTTACCGTTCCGGGCGTGGCTACACACATCGTTTGGGACTGGAACGGCACGCTCTTCCACGACATGGAGGCGGTGCTCGGCGCGAGCAACGCCGCGTTCGCGACCATCGGCGTCGGGCCGATGACCATGCTGGAGTACCGCGAGCAGTACGAGATCCCGATCCCCCGGTTCTACGAGCGGCTGCTCGGCCGGATGCCGTCCCAGGAGGAGTGGCTCCGGCTGGACGAGGCCTTCCACGACCGCTACCGGGAGCTGAGCCCGGCCTGCGGGCTGACGGACGGCGTGCACGAGCTGATGGACGGCTGGCGGGAGGCCGGGCACAGCCAGTCGCTGCTGTCGATGTACGAGCACGAGAAGCTGCTGCCGCTGGTCGACGCCTTCGGCCTGACCGGCCGGTTCCTGCGGGTGGACGGCCGCAGCGGCCCGTCCGGCGGCCAGAAGGCGGAGCAGCTGGCCCGGCACCTGGCCGCCCTCGGCGAGCGGGTGGACCCTGCCCGTACGGTGCTGATCGGCGACGCCGCGGACGACGCCCGGGCGGCGCTGGTCGCGGGCGCGCACGCGGTGCTCTACACCGGCGGCTCGCACACCCGGGAGAAGCTGGAGCCGCTCGGGGTGCCGGTGGTGGACAGCCTGGCGGAGGCGGTCGAGCTGGCCGGGCGGCTGGGGCGGGGCTGACCGGCCGCGGCGGGCGTGGCGGGCGCCACGTCCGCCGTCCGCGTGTCTGAGCGGGCGGATCGCGCGGCCGCTGGTCAGGCTGGACCAGGGCCTGTCCGGTGGATCGGGCCCTCCCACCGGAGCAGTCAGCAGGACGGAGCCGCCATGCCGATCGACGCAGTCACCGAGGTGCCCCTACCGGTCAACGAGCCGGTGCTGGGGTACGCGCCCGGCAGCCCGGAGCGGGACCGGCTGGTCCGGCGGCTGGACGAGCTGGCGGCCGAGCAGATCCCGTTGCCGATGACCATCGGCGGCGAGCAGCGGTTCGGCGGCGGTGAGCGGATCGACGTCGTCCAGCCGCACCACCACGCCGCCAAGCTGGGGGTGCTCGGCAACGCCACCCGGGAGGACGCCCGCGCGGCGGTGGACTCGGCGCTCGCGGCGGGCCGGCAGTGGCGGTCGCTGTCCTTCGACGACCGGGCGGCGGTCTTCCTGCGGGCCGCCGACCTGCTGGCCGGGCCCTGGCGGGAGACCCTCAACGCGGCCACCATGCTCGGCCAGTCCAAGACCGCGCAGCAGGCCGAGATCGACTCCGCCTGCGAGCTGATCGACTTCTGGCGGTTCAACGTCCAGTTCGCCCGGCGGATCCTGGCCGAGCAGCCGGTCTCCGCACCGGGCGTCTGGAACCGGGTGGACCACCGCCCGCTGGAGGGTTTCGTCTACGCGATCACCCCGTTCAACTTCACCGCGATCGCCGGCAACCTGCCGACCGCGCCCGCGCTGATGGGCAACACCGTGGTCTGGAAGCCCGCGCCGACCCAGACCCTGGCCGCGCACTACCTGATGCGGCTGCTGGAGGCGGCCGGTCTGCCGCCCGGGGTGGTCAACCTGGTCACCGGCGACGGCGTCCAGCTGTCCGCGGTCGCCCTCGCCGACCCGGCGCTCGCCGGGCTGCACTTCACCGGCTCCACCGCCACCTTCCAGTCGCTCTGGCAGACCGTCGGCGCCAACATCGGCGGCTACCGGACGTACCCGCGGATCGTCGGCGAGACCGGCGGCAAGGACTTCCTGCTGGCCCACCGCTCGGCCGACCCGGCGATCCTGAAGGCGGCGCTGGTCCGCGGCGCGTTCGAGTACCAGGGCCAGAAGTGTTCGGCGCTCTCCCGGGCCTACCTGCCGCGCAGCCTCTGGCAGAAGATCAAGGACGAGCTGGTGGCCGAGGTGGACGCGCTCACGGTGGGCGACGTCACCGACCTCTCCAACTTCATGGGCGCCCTCATCGACCGGCGCGCGTTCGAGAAGAACCGGGACGCCATCGAACGGGCCAAGGCCGATCCGACGATCGAGCTGGCGGCGGGCGGCCAGTACGACGACGCGATCGGCTGGTTCGTCCGGCCGACCGTCCTGGTCTCCTCCGACTACCGCAACGAGATCTTCCGGACGGAGTACTTCGGTCCGATCCTGGCCGTCCACGTCTACGAGGACGCCCGCTGGGAGGACGTGCTGCGCCGGGTCGACTCCGGCGCCCCGTACGGCCTGACCGGCTCGGTGATCGCGCAGGATCGTTACGCCATCGCCCAGGCGGTCGAGGCGCTGCGGTTCACCGCCGGGAACTTCTACATCAACGACAAGCCGACCGGCGCGGTCGTCGGCCAGCAGCCCTTCGGCGGCGGACGGGCCTCCGGGACCAACGACAAGGCGGGCTCCGCCCAGAACCTCCTGCGCTGGACCTCGGCCCGCGCGATCAAGGAGACCTTCGTTCCCCCCACCGACCTGCGGTACCCGCACATGGGCTGAGAGTGAACGGGGGGCTCCGGTTTGGACATGGTGTCCAGGACGGACCGATCATCCTGCGGGTTTGCGCCTCCCTGTCCCTGTCCACCTTCGATTGATCCGGTTAGGCTGGCTGGCGTCGTCGGGTGGCTCCGCAGGACGAATCGTCCTACCCACTGCGAAGGTATTTCATGCGCGCCATGAAGCCTTTTCAGTTGGAAGGTGCGGCAGGATTGCGAGTGACCCGTCGGTGTACACCCACACACCACCGAGTCACGCAACGGCGCGCGACAGGAGCCAAGAAGTCATGCAGACCAAGCTGGACGCAGCCAAGGCCGACCTGCTCAAGAAGGCAGCCGCAGCCGCTGAGAACAGCCAGGTGGGGGGAGCGGCGCCGGGGGAAGGTCTGAGCAACGGCGCTCTGACCGCGTACCTGCACCACTACTACCTCCACACCGCGCCCGAGGACCTGGTCGACCGCGACCCGGTCGACGTCTACGGCGCGGCGGCCTCCCACTACCGGCTGGGCCTCAAGCGCCCGCAGGGCACCGCCGAGGTGCGGGTGTACACCCCCTCGGTCGAGGAGAACGGCTGGTCCTGCGGCCACACCGTGGTCGAGGTCGTCACCGACGACATGCCCTTCCTGGTCGACTCCGTCACCAACGAGCTGTCCCGCCAGGACCGCGCCATCCACGTCGTGATCCACCCCCAGCTGGTCGTCCGCCGCGACATCACCGGCAAGCTGCTGGAGATCCTGGACGTCGACGCCTGCTCCCGCAGCCAGGCCGCCGGCACCGAGTGGCCCGCCGACGCGACCGTCGAGTCGTGGATGCACATCGAGATCGACCGCGAGACCGACCGCGACGACCTGCGCGCGATCGAGGCCGACCTGCGCCGGGTGCTCGGCGACGTCCGCGAGGTCGTCGAGGACTGGAGCAAGATGCGCGAGAGCGCGCTGCGCCTGGCCGACGAGCTCGCCGAGGAGCCCCCGACCGGCCTGCCCGAGCAGGAGGTCGGCGAGGCCTGGGAGCTGATGCGCTGGCTCGCCGACGACCACTTCACCTTCCTCGGCTACCGCGAGTACGACCTGGTCGAGCACGAGGGCGAGGAGGTCCTGAAGGCCGTCGCCGGGACCGGCCTCGGCATCCTGCGCTCCGACCCGCGCGGCCACGACGACCACCACCACCCGGCCAGCGAGGCCTTCGGCCGCCTCTCCGCGCCGGTCCGCGCCAAGGCCCACGAGAAGAAGCTGCTCGTCCTCACCAAGGCCAACAGCCGCTCCACCGTGCACCGCCCGTCCTACCTGGACTACGTCGGCGTCAAGAAGTTCAACGCCGCCGGCGAGCCGATCGGCGAGCGCCGCTTCCTCGGCCTGTTCTCCTCCGCCGCCTACACCGAGTCGGTCACCCGCATCCCGGTCGTGCGCCGCAAGGTGCAGGAGGTGCTCGAAGGCTCCGGCTTCTCCAGCGAGAGCCACGACGGCCGCGACCTGCTGCAGATCATGGAGACCTTCCCGCGGGACGAGATGTTCCAGACCGCGGCCTCCGAGCTGATCTCCATCGCCACCAGCGTGCTGTACCTCCAGGAGCGCCGTAAGCTGCGGCTCTTCCTGCGCCAGGACGAGTACGGGCGCTACTTCTCCGCGTTCATCTACCTGCCGCGCGACCGCTACACCACCCGGATCCGGCTGCTGCTCACCGACATCCTCAAGGAGGAGCTGAACGGCGCCACCATCGACTACACGGTGTACGCCACCGAGTCGGTGCTGACCCGTCTGCACTTCGTGGTCCGCGTCGCCCCCGGCACCGAACTGCCGCAGCTCACCGACTCCGACATCGAGCGGATCGAGAACCGCCTCGCCGAGGCCGCCCGGTTCTGGATGGACGGCTTCCACGACCAGCTGCACACCGAACTGGGCGAGGAGAAGGCCGCCGAGCTCGGCCACAAGTACGCCAACGCCTTCCCCGACGGCTACCGCGCCGACTTCCCGCCACGCACCGCCGTCGCCGACATCAAGCAGATCGAGTCGCTGCACGGGGAGGGCGACTTCCGCCTCAACCTGTACCAGCCGGTCGGCGCCGGCGACGACGAGCGCCGCTTCAAGGTCTACCGGGTCGGCGGCCCGATCTCGCTCACCGAGGTCCTGCCGGTGCTCCAGCGCCTGGGCGTCGAGGTGCTGGACGAGCACCCGTACGCGCTGCGCCGCTCCGACGACACCACCGCGTGGGTGTACGACTTCGGCCTGAAGCTGCGCGAGGCCACCGAGCTCACCGACGAGGCCCGCGAGCGCTTCCAGGAGACCTTCGCCGCCACCTGGACCGGCAAGGCCGAGAACGACGGCTTCAACGAGCTGGTCCTCACCGCCGGGCTGACCTGGCGCCAGGCGACGGTGCTGCGCGCGTACGCCAAGTACCTGCGCCAGGCGGGCTCCACGTTCTCCCAGGACTACATGGAGGACGCGCTCCGCAACAACACCCACACCACCCGGCTGCTGGTCAACCTGTTCGAGGCCCGGCTGAGCCCCAGCCACCAGCAGGGCTCCGGCGAGCTGACCGAGGGCATCCTGGAGGAGCTGTCCGGCGCGCTCGACGAGGTCGTCTCGCTGGACGAGGACCGCATCCTGCGCTCCTTCCTGCACCTCATCACGGCCACCCTGCGGACCAACTTCTTCCAGCACGACGGCTCCGGTGACTGGCACTCCTACGTGTCGATGAAGTTCGACCCGAAGGCCATCCCGGACCTGCCGGCCCCGCGCCCCGCGTTCGAGATCTGGGTGTACTCGCCGCAGGTCGAGGGCGTGCACCTGCGCTTCGGCAAGGTCGCCCGCGGCGGTCTGCGCTGGTCCGACCGGCGCGAGGACTTCCGCACCGAGATCCTCGGCCTGGTCAAGGCGCAGATGGTCAAGAACACCGTCATCGTGCCGGTCGGCGCCAAGGGCGGCTTCGTCGCCAAGCAGCTGCCGGACCCGTCGGTCGACCGGGACGCCTGGCTGGCCGAGGGCATCTCCTCGTACAAGACGTTCATCTCCGCGCTGCTCGACATCACCGACAACCTGGTCGCCGGCGAGGTCGTCCA
Source organism: Kitasatospora sp. NBC_01300 (assembly GCF_041435235.1). Classification (NCBI taxonomy): domain Bacteria; kingdom Bacillati; phylum Actinomycetota; class Actinomycetes; order Kitasatosporales; family Streptomycetaceae; genus Kitasatospora; species Kitasatospora sp. NBC_01300. Next base: position 4,944,009 of record NZ_CP108408.1, read on the forward strand.
CCCGGCCGACGTCGTCCGCCACGACGAGGACGACACCTACCTCGTCGTCGCCGCCGACAAGGGCACCGCGACCTTCTCCGACATCGCCAACGGCGTCGCCGAGTCCTACGGCTTCTGGCTGGGCGACGCGTTCGCCTCCGGCGGCTCGGCCGGCTACGACCACAAGGGCATGGGCATCACGGCCCGCGGCGCCTGGGAGTCGGTCAAGCGCAACTTCCGCGAGCTCGGCGTCGACACCCAGACCGAGGACTTCAAGGTCATCGGCATCGGCGACATGTCCGGCGACGTCTTCGGCAACGGCATGCTGCTCAGCGAGCACATCCGCCTGGTCGCCGCCTTCGACCACCGTCACATCTTCCTCGACCCGAACCCGGACGCCGCCGCCTCCTACGCCGAGCGGCGCCGGCTCTTCGAGCTGCCCCGCAGCTCCTGGGACGACTACGACAAGTCGCTGATCTCGGCCGGCGGCGGCGTCTTCCCGCGCACCGCCAAGTCGATCCAGCTCAGCACGCAGGTCCGGGCCGCCCTCGGCGTCCAGGACAGCCGGCTCACCCCGGCCGAGCTGATGAAGGCGATCCTCCAGGCGCCCGTCGACCTGTTCTGGAACGGCGGCATCGGCACCTACGTCAAGGCCTCCACCGAGACCAACGCCGAGGTCGGCGACAAGGCCAACGACGCCATCCGCGTCAACGGCGACCAGGTCCGGGCCCGCGTCATCGGCGAGGGCGGCAACCTCGGCTGCACCCAGCTCGGCCGCATCGAGTACGCCGCGGTCGGCGGCCCCGAGAGCGCCGGCGGCTGGATCAACACCGACGCCATCGACAACTCGGCCGGCGTGGACACCTCGGACCACGAGGTCAACATCAAGATCCTGCTCAACCAGGTCGTCGCCGACGGCGACATGACGGTCAAGCAGCGCAACGTCCTGCTCGCCGAGATGACCGACGAGGTCGGCCACCTGGTGCTGCGCAACAACTACGCGCAGAACGTGGTGCTGGCCAACGCCGTCGCCCAGGCGCACAGCATGGTCAACGTCCACTCCCGGATGATCAACCGCTTCGAGCGGGCCGGCCGGCTCGACCGGGGGCTGGAGTTCCTGCCCGCCGAGCGCCAGATCCGCGAGCGCCAGCAGGGCGGCCGCGGCCTGTCGCAGCCGGAGATGTCCGTCCTGCTCGCGTACACCAAGATCATCCTGGCCGACGAGCTGCTGGCCACCGACCTGCCGGACGACCCGTACTTCCGCACCGTGCTGCACGACTACTTCCCGAGCGCGCTGCGGGCGAAGTTCGCCGACGCGATCGACAACCACGCGCTGCGCCGCGAGATCATCACCACGCTGATCGTCAACGACACGATCAACCGCGGTGGTTGCACCTTCGCCTTCCGCCTGAAGGAGGAGACCGGCGCGACCTACGAGGAGATCGCCCGGACGCACACCGCCGCGCGGGCCGTCTTCGGCCTGGAGGAGATCTGGGCCGAGATCGAGGGCCTGGACAACAAGGTCCCGGCCCGGATCCAGACCAAGATGCGGCTGCACTCGCGGCGCCTGGTCGAGCGCGCCACCCGGTGGATGCTCAACAACCGCCGCCAGCCGCTCGACATCGCCGGCACCATCGAGTTCTTCCACGACCGGGTCAGCCAGGTCTGGGGCTCGCTGCCCAAGCCGCTGCGCGGCGAGGACCTGACCTGGTTCGAGGGCATCCAGGGCGAGCTCGCCGCGGCCGGCGTGCCGGACGAGCTGGTCACCCGGATCGCCGGGCTGTCCTCGGTCTTCCCGACCCTGGACATCACCGAGGTCGCGGACCGCTCCGGCAAGGACGTCGCCGAGGTCGCCGAGCTCTACTACGACCTGGGCGACCGCCTGCAGATCTCGCACCTGCTCGACCGCATCATCGACCTGCCCCGCACCGACCGCTGGTCGTCCATGGCCCGGGCCGCGATCCGCGAGGACCTCTTCGCGGCGCACGCGGCGCTGACCGCCGACATCCTGGCCTGCGGCCCCGAGGGCGCCACCCCCGAGGAGCGCTACACCGCCTGGGCGGACCTCAACTCCACCCTGCTGAACCGCGCCAAGAGCACCCTCGACGACATAAGGGGTTCGGACAACTACGAGCTGTCCAGCCTCTCGGTCGCGATGCGCGTCATCCGCACCCTCCTGCGCACGGGCTCCATGCGCTGACGGCCGACGGCACAGCAAGGCGGCGGGCCCGCGTCCACGGACGCGGGCCCGCCGCCTTTTCGTGGCCGGTCAGCGGGCGGCGGGTTCCGGATGGTGACGGAGCCGTCACGCTGCGCACGAGCCGGGGCATGGTCGGGATATGTCCTGGCGATTAACGTCGCGCTACGAAGTCCGCCGAGTCCCAACGGAGTTCCCGGTCGGGCGTGGAACTTCGCCCCAACTGCCCTTTTTGGTAGCTGTTCTGACCTGCCAGGAGTTGCAGTAGGCTGACCCCGCGATAGGCGTCGCCGCAGGTCCCGTGCCGGAAAGCACCGCGATGTGATGTGACATCAGGTGTCTTTCGGAGGGGGTTCAGGCCGCCAGTCCCATTCGCGCCTCGGGGCCCGGACCGGCTCCACACGGTGCCACCTGAAGAGAGTTTCATGACGTCATTTGTGCAGGAACCCTTTTTCTGGGTCTTCATCGTGGTGATGCTCGTAGCCGTCGGAGCGGCCCTCCAGGCCCGCAGGACGAACCTCGCCCTGCGGCGGCGAAACGTTTCCCTGGAGGAGGCCGGCGCCCTGGCTCAGCGGCAGCGCGACGAGTTCGCCGTGCTGCACGACCACCTGCGGAGCCAGCACGCGTCCGAACTGACGGACGTCCGCCGCGACGCCGAGGAGGACACCAAGGCCGTCCTCAAGGCGGCGATGCGGACGCTGCAGGGCCTGGCCGACGAGCAGCAGGTCGTCATCGACAAGGTGCAGCGGAAGTACGGCGACAGCCCGCAGATCCTGGCCGACCTGATGACGATCGACCACACGAACAGCCAGTTCGGCCGGCGTGCCCAGGGCATCGCGGTGCTCTGCGGCGGCTGGCTGGGCCGCCGTGAGAGCGTCGCCTCGGTCTACGACGTGGTCCGCAGCGCCCAGGGCCGGATCCGGCACTTCGACCGGGTGCGGATCCACTCCCAGGTCAGCGTCGCGCTCGTCAGCAAGGTCGTCGAGCCGGTCGCCGTCGTGCTGTCCGAGCTGCTCGCCAACGCGACCAACTACTCCGCCCCGGACACCCCGGTGGAGGTCAGCGTCCAGGCCGTCCCCACGGGCGTCTGCCTGATCGTCGACGACGCCGGCCTCGGCATGGGCCAGGAGGAGAAGGACCGCGCGGCGGTGCTCCTGAACCCGGGCGCGCCGATCGGCCTCACCAGCCTGGGCAACCCCCCGAAGTTCGGCTTCGCCGTCTCCGGCATGCTGGCCGCCCGCTACGGCTTCCGGGTCTCCGTCGACTCGGTCTCCCCGTACGGGGGCGTGCGGGCCGTGGTGCTGCTGCCGGCCGAGCTGCTCAGCAGCGAGGTCGCGGCCCCGGCCCCGGCCCCGGCCACCGCCGTGCACGGCGACCACCAGGCCGCGCACGGTGACCACCAGGGCGCGCGCGGCGACTACCAGGCCCCGCCGGCGGAGCAGCCCGCGCCGGCCTGGGCGCAGGCCCCCGGTCAGCGGCTCGTGTCGCTGCCCGAACCGGCGGCGCCCCTGGCCCCGGTGCCGGCGGCGGCGGTGACGGAACCGGAGATGACCGCGGACGGGCAGCTGCCCCGCCGCCGCCGTCACCGCCCGGTGTCGGTGCTCCCCTCCCCGCAGGACCCCGGCCGGGCCGAGGCGCCGGTGCGGAGCCCCGGCCAGAACACGCCGTCCCGCCTCGGCGCGTTCCAGCGCGGCACGCTGTCCGGGCGCAACACCACGAACACGGAAGGAACCGAGATCCAGTGAGCCGCGATCTTTCCTGGGTGCTCAACGACGTACTCCAGGTCCCCGGCGCCCGGCACGCCATCCTCGTCTCCGCCGACGGCCTCCTGCTCGAACGGTCCAGCGAGATAGGCCGTGACGAGGCGGAGACCAACGCCGCCGCGATGAGCTCGATGCAGTCGCTGAGCCGCGCGGTCGCCCCGTTCGTCGGCGGGGACGGAGCAGGCGCCGGGGTCTGGCGCCAGACCCTGCTGGAGTACGACCACGGCTGGATCTTCCTGATCGCGGCCGGCAGCGGCGCGTACCTGGCCGCCTCCACCGCCCCCGACGTCGACATGGAGGCGATGTCCTTCCGGATGCAGCAGCAGGTGGGCGCGCTCGGACGGGCGATGTCGGCGGCGCCGCGCCAGAGCACGCTCAGCGGCTCATGACGGCCGGCGGCGAGGAACAGCGGGTCACCGGCGGCTTCATCCGCTCCTACGTGATCACCGGCGGGCGCGAGTTACCGAGTGCGGAAGCCCTGTCTCTGATCACCTTGGTCACCGTCGCGCCCGAGCAGGACCTCCCTGCCCTGCCGAGCCCGGAGACCCGGGCGATCTGGGAGCTGTGCTCCGGCGGCTACCTCTCGGTGGCCGAGGTCGCGGCCCGACTGGAGCTGCCGGTGGGGGTCGTGAGGCTGCTGCTGACGGACCTGATCCATGAGGGACGGTTGCTGTGCCGGTCGGCCCCGCCCCCGGCCCAGGCCCCGGATCCGAGACTTCTAGAGAAGGTACTGCATGGACTTCAACGCCGGTTCGCCTGAGGACATCTACGTCCCGGGCGCGGTGACGACCGCGGTCAAGATCCTGGTCGTGGGGCACTTCGCGGTCGGCAAGACCACGCTCATCGGGGCCTTGTCGGAGATCGCCCCGCTGAGCACCGAGGAGAGCATGACGCAGGCGTCCATCCGCGTCGACGACCTCCGCGGCGTACCGGACAAGAAGACCACGACCGTCGCCCTGGACTTCGGCCGGCTGACGCTCGGCGACGACCTGGTGCTGTACCTGTTCGGCACGCCGGGGCAGCAGCGGTTCATGCAGCTCTGGGAGGACATGGCGCGGGGCGCGCTGGGAGCGCTGCTGCTGGCCGACCCGACCCGCCTCGCGGACACCTTCCCCGTCATCGACCTGATCGAGCAGTACGGCCTGGAGTACGCCGTGGCGGTCAACAGCTTCGACCGGCAGGACGAGTACACCGAGGACCAGCTGCGCGAGGCGCTCGACCTGCTGCCGCACACCCCGGTGGTGTTCTGCGACGCGCGGGACCAGCGTTCCTCGGCCAACGCCCTGCTGACGCTCGTCCGGCACCTGCTCGACCGCGCCTCCTGACCCCCCGCGACTCCTGACCTCCCCCACGCCTCCCTCCCCTCACGCCTCCCGGGTCCGCACCCGCCCGGGGCCACCTCCAAGGAACGACCCATGGATTCTCCGCAGCGACCCGGCCCGCAGTCGCCTCCGCAGGGCTGCCCGATGCACGTCGGCGTGAGCACACCGCTCTACGGGGAGATGTTCTCGTCCGACCCCGGCGCGGTCTACGACAAGCTGCGCGCCAACGGCCCTGCCGCGCCGGTCGAGCTGGCCCCGGGGGTCGAGGCCACCCTGGTCACCTCGCACGAGGCCGCCCTGCGGGTGCTGCAGAACCCGGGGATGTTCGCCCGGGACTCGCGGCGCTGGGCGGCGCTCAACGAGGGACGGGTGCCGCTGGACAGCCCCGTCCTGCCGATGATGTTCTACCGGCCCAACTGCCTCTTCACGGACGGCGCCGAGCACCTGCGGCTGCGCAAGGCCGTCACCGAGAGCCTGGGCCGGCTCAACGACAACCGGCTCAACCGGCACGTCGAGCGGATAGCCGGCTACCTGATCGACCAGTTCAGTCCGCTGGGCCGGGCCGACCTGCTCAACGACTACGCCAAGCTGCTGCCGCTGCTGCTGTTCAACCAGCTGTTCGGCTGCCCTGCCGACATCGGCGACCGGCTGACCCGCAGCATGTCCGCGCTCTTCGACGGCCTCGACGTGATCCAGGCCAACGAGGAGCTGACCGCCTGCCTGATGGACCTGGTCGCGCTGAAGCGCCGCCAGCCCGGCGACGACATCACCTCGTGGCTCATCCAGCACCCGGCCGGCCTGCGGGACGAGGAGCTCAAGGACCAGCTGGTCATGCTGATGGGCGCCGGCGTCGAGCCCGAGCGCAACCTGATCGGCAACGCGCTGCTCCTGCTGCTGTCCGGCGAGGGCCGCTCCGGAATGCGCATCGAGGACGCCCTCGACGACGTGCTGTGGAACAACCCGCCGATCGCCAACTACGCGACGCACTACCCGATGCAGGACCTCGACGTGGGCGGGGTCCCGATGGACGCGGGCAGCCCGGTGGTGATCAGCTTCGCCGCCGCCAACAGCGACCCCGCGCTGACGGACGCCCGGCTGACCCTCAGCAAGGGGGCCCACCTGGCCTGGGGCGCCGGCCCGCACGCGTGCCCGGCCAAGTCCCCGGCCCAGCTGATCGCCCTGAGCGCGATCGAGTGCCTGCTCAACGCCCTCCCGGACGTCACGCTCGCGGTGCCCGCGGAGAGCGTGGAGTGGCGGCCGGGCCCGTTCCAGCGCGGCCTGGTCTCGCTGCCGGTGCGGTTCAGCCCGGCGCCCGCCCGCACCACGCGGCCGGCCGCGGGTGCGGACACCGCGCCGGGCGGATCGCCGGTCGGCGGCCCCGAGGCGACGCAGGCGTACCCGCAGGCCACCGCCCCCGCGCCGGGCCGGGCCGGGCAGAAGAAGGGGTGGTGGAGCGCCTTCCTGGACGTCTTCCGGGTCTGACACGGCCTGGGCTCCGATCCGACGCGCCGTCGGAAGCCGTTCCGCCAACGCGGTGTGAACGGGGTCCGACGGCGGTGCGGGTACGTGACGGGGGCAACACGGATCGACGCTTGAGCGCGCTGTTGCTGGGTAGATCGCCGCCGTACTGCCCGCCCGCGCGTAAGGAGCCCCGTGTGACCGCCACGTTGGAAGCCCGCCCCGCAGACCCGGAGCGCCCGGACGGAACGGCGGTCGACCGCCGCGCCGCCGTGCCGCTCCTGCGCAGGCTGCGGTCGGCCGAGGGACTCGCCGACCCGAGCCCGGTCTACGACGGGCTGCGGGCGCTGGGAGACCTCGTCCCCGCGCCCTGGGGCGGCTACCTGGTCACCGGGTACGACGCGTGCGACCAGGTCCTGCGCGGCAGGACCTGGCTCGTCCCCGACTTCGCCTGGCAGGAGCGGCAGACCGGGACGGAGCGCTGGGAGGCCGTCGCCACCCAGGAGATGAGCCGGACGCTCTCCCGGCTCAACGCCCCCGAGCACACCCGGCAGCGGCGCAGCCTCGGGAACCTCTTCAACCACGCCACCCTGCGGGACATGCAGCCGGAGATCGAGGCCGACGTCACCGGGCTGCTCGACCGCCTGGCCGAGCGAATACGGACGGACGGCGAGGCGGACCTCTCGTCCCTGGTCAGCGAGCAGCTGCCGATCGGCACCGTCGGGCGCTGGCTGGACATCGCCCCGGCGGACCACCCGCACATCCTGACGATGACCCACAACCAGGTGCACGCCCAGGAACTGCTGCCCACCAAGAGCCAGCTGGCGGTCTCCGAGCAGGCCACCATGGACCTGCGCGAGTACTTCACCCGCCTCGTCCGGGAGCGACGCGACAACGACGGCGACGACGTGATCGCCGGCTGGATCCGCACCTGGGACGCGCTGGAGTCCGACCGCGAGGCCACCGACCGGATGGTCTACCAGCTCACCATGTTCGTCACCATCGCCTCGCTGGAGACCACGGCGACGCTGCTCTCCTCGCTGGTGTGGTCGCTGCTGCGGTCGCCCGGCCGGTGGGAGTGGCTGCGGGAGCGGCCGGAGCACATCGACGACGCGATCGACGAGGCGCTGCGCTACGACCCGCCGATCCGCGTCAACAGCCGCGTCGCGGGCGAGGACACCGAGCTGGCCGGGGTGTTCCTGCCCAAGGACACCATGGTCCACGTGATGTACGGCGCGGCGAACCGCGATCCGCGCCGCAACCCGGACCCGCACGCCTTCGACGTGCTCCGCCGGGGCACCCACCTCACCTTCGGCGGCGGCGCCCACTACTGCCTCGGCGCGGGCCTGGCCCGGCTGGAGGCGCGCGCCCTGCTCGGCCAGCTGCTGCGGCGCTTCCCGACCCTGCGGGCGGTGAGCCCGCCCGAGTACGCACCCCGGATGGTCTTCCACCGGGTGACGTCCCTGAGAGTGGCCGCATGAACGTGTCCCCGCAGGTTCCCCAGGTGCCGCAGGTCCCGCAGTACCCGCCGTACGCGGCGCAGCCCTCGTACCTCCCGAACCCGTATCAGAACCCCTACCCCGAGCCCGCCCCGGAGCCCGTTCCCGCGCCCGTGGTGGCCCGTACGGTCCGTACCGAGCGCCAGGGCCCCGTGCTCCACATCGAGCTGGACAGCCCGGCGACCGGGAACGCCGTCACCTCGGCCATGCTGGACGAACTCCTCGCCGTGCTGGCCGTACCCGACCCGGCCGTGCGCGTGATCGTGCTGTCCGGGGCCGGCCGGGACTTCTGCCTCGGCGGCGACCGCGACGAACTCTTCGCGGGCCTGGCCCAGGACCCGACCGGCGGCGGCATACGGAACTACGGGGAGAAGGCCCGCAGGGTCTGCGATGCCCTCACCAACAGTTCCGCCGTGACCGTCGCGCGGGTCCAGGGCCGGGCCACCGGCGCCGGCTTCGCCCTGGCGCTCGCCTGCGACCTGCGGGTCGGCGCCGACAACGCCGTCTTCCGGCTGCCCGAGCTGGCCCTGGGCCTGCCCGTCGCCTGGGGCGGCCTGCTGCCCCGGCTGCTCCACGAGGTCGGCGCGGCCAGGGTCCGTGAGATCATCCTCACCAGCCGCCCGGTCGGCGCGGTGGAGGCGCGGGAGCTCGCCATCCTGCAACGCGTCGTCCCCGAGCAGGATCTGGACGGGGCGGTGGCCGAGTGGGTCAGGCCCGTCACCCGTCGCCCCGAGGCGGCACTGAGGGTCACCAAGACGCTGCTCGCCTCCCATGCGGCGGCCACCCGGCTGGCCGACGCCTCCGTGCTCGACTCCGAGTTGATGGCCTCGGTCCTCGCCGCCGCCCACTACACCCGCGGCCTCGCCGCCCAGCCCCCGGCCCACTGACCTGCAGCTTCCGTCCGCCGCCTTCGGAAGGCGGCGGACGGCGGGTGACCAGTCGTCGGCCGTGCACGGCGACGTCCCTTCCACTGGTGTGGAAACCGATTGTGGATCACGCCCGCATATTCGCTACTGTGTGTGATCGACACCGGGGAGGGGATCACCGTGGGGATGATGCGCAGCGCGCGCACGGCGGGGGCCGTACTGACGATGGCTCTGGTCGTGGCCGGAGCGGCGGCCTGCGAGGGCGGCAAGGACGCGGGGCAGAAGACCGGCGCGACCGCGGCGGCCAGTACGCCGTTGCAGCCGTTCGGCACCGGCGGCTACCGCGGACTGCAGTTGTCGATGACCAAGGACGAGGCACTCGCCTCCGGAGCCCTGGAGCCGTCGCCGGTCTCGCTGTTCAACGGCTGCACCGACTACGCGTACAAGGGCGGCCCGGCGCCGGACCCGGTCCGGATGGCGGCCGAGACGGAGGCCCGCGCGAAGTCCGACAAGGCGTTGGCCAGGATCGACGAGATGCGGGCGAACCGGAAGCCGTTCGAGACCCTGGCGCCCGGGGCCTCGCTGGAGCAGATGGTGAAGCACAGCGAGCGCCTCCAGGAGCGGCTGAAGCAGGAGGCCGCCGAACGGCAGGAGTCCGACGCGCTGTTCAAGGAGGCGGACGTCATCGTGACCGCCCGTAAGAACCGGGACCAGGCCTTCCTGGCCACCGGACGGGTCAACTTCGGCACCGAGGGCCTGCGCCAGCTGGTCGCCCCGGCGGACGCCCGCACCGCCGAGGGAGTCGGCGCCGGCTCGGCGGAGGACGAGCTCAAGCGAGCCTACGAGGGCAAGGCCCTCAAGCCGACCGAGGACGGCAAGTACGAACTCCCGGCCGAGGGCGGCAACGGCGGCCCGGACTGGTTCTACGAGTTCACCATGGCCGAGGGCAAGGTCGCCGGCCTCGCCCTGGTCAAGCACAACACGTACTGCTCCTGAGAATCGAAGGCGACGCCTCGGCCGAGGAAAGCCGTACGGCGCCCCAGCCGCCCGGTCAGTGGGCGGCCGCGCGTTGGAGGGCGCTGGCGAGGAGGGCGAGGTCGGTGGGGCCGTTGCCGAGTTCGCGGACCGGGCGGCGGGCGGGCGGGGCGCCGAGTTGGAGCGGGTCGATCGCGACGACGGTGGGGCGCAGGGTGGCGGTGCGCGGGATGCGGCCGCTGATCCGGGCGGTCTGGAAGGCGGTGACGCCGCCGTCCGGCAGGCGCAGGTAGCCGCGGCCGGGGGTGTCCTCGGGCAGGGCGGCCGCGTCGCCGAGGTGGATCAGCAGGTCGGAGTCGGCCGGGTCCTCGGTGCGCAGCGCGATGCGGAGCAGGGCGGCCTCGTCGACCTCGGTGCCGGCGCTCTCCTCCGGGCGGCCGGTGGTGACCGCGAGGTGGACGCCGAGCGGGCCGCCGTGGCGGGCGACGGCCGCGAGGGCGCGGGCGAGCGGGCGGCCGGCCGGGGAGGTGGGGGAGAGCAGGGCGTCGTAGTCGTCCACGACGACGACCAGGCGGGCGGGGCAGGGGGCGGCGGCGGGGGAGGTGACCGGCCGGGCGCCGTCGCCGCTGCGCGGGTGGATGATCTTCGGGGTGGCGGCGGAGGCCGCGCCGACGACGGCGGGCACCGGGACGGCCGGGTGTCCAGCCAGGCCCTGCCCGGCCAGGCCCTGCCCGGCCAGGCCCTGTGCGTCCAGGCTCTGCCCGTCCAGGATGCGGGCGGCGTGCCAGGAGGCGAAGTCCAGTCCGTCGAACAGCCGCTCGCGCAGGGCGAGTTCGTCCTCCAGGGCCTCCGCGGCGAGCAGCGCGGCCCGCGGGTCGTCGGCGGCGTTCACCAGGCCGGTGACGTGCGGCAGTTCGGTGCAGCCGTCCAGGCCGTCCTCGGTGGACCGGCCCTCGATGAGGGTGACGGCGAGGCGCTCGGGGCGTTCGGAGACGGCGAGCGAGGCGACCAGGGTGCGCAGCAGCTCGGTCTTGCCGGAGCCGCGGGCGCCGCCGATGAGCAGGTGCGGGCCGCCCGGGTCGGGGGAGGGCAGGGCGAGTTCGGGATCGGCCAGGTCGAGCGTGCAGAGCTCGTCCCGGGTGGTGCCGAGCAGCGCGGTGGCGGCGCCGATGCCGCCGGCGTGCGCCGCCCAGCGGGCGGACAGCTTGGCCGGGGTGACGGTGTCGAGCTGGAGCAGGTCGAGCAGCCGCAGCGCGTCGGGCAGCGGGCCGCGGGCGGCCGGGGCGGCCTCGCGCAGCGGGGCGAGCACGCGGGCGAGCCGTTCGGCCCAGGCGTCGGAGACGGCGTCCAGGGAGACCTCGTGCAAGGTCTCCCTGCCGCGGGCGACGGGGCGGTCGAGGGAGAGCTGGGTGCCGACCTCGCCGGTGATCAGGGCGGTGGCGCCGAGGCCGCGGGGGAGCAGTTCGGGCTGCTCGGCGAGGCAGATCGGGAAGATGCCGACGGCCGGGCCCTGGCGCAGCAGCAGGTCGACGGCCTGCCGGGCGGTCTCGGTGGTCGGGCGGCCGTCCACCACGACGACGGTGGCGGGGTGGCCGCCGAGGCCGGCCGGGCCGCTGAGCCGGGTGGTGAGTTCGGTCAGCCGGGCGGTGGCCTGTTCGTCGTCGAGGCCGAGCAGCAGGCGGCAGTCCTGGCCGTCGGCGGGGCGCAGGTGGGGCAGCCAGAGGGCCCAGGCCCAGGTGTCCGCGCGTTCTTCGGGGGTGCGCGCCTGGTCGGCGTCGACGACGACCAGGCTCAGGCCGGTCGGCGGGTGCAGGGCGGCGAGCTGGGCGACGACGGCGCGGGTGAGCGCGTCCAGGCGTTCGCGCGGGCCGCTGAGGCCGAGGCTGCCGGCGGTCTGCAGGTCGAGGGTGACGGGGACGGCGGGCAGCATGGTGCCGGGTGAGGTGCCGGGGCCGCCGGGGCGGTCGGCGGTGCCCAGGCGCAGGGTGAGCGCGTCGGGGTGGCCGGGGCCGCGCTCCCAGAGCCGGGGGCCGGGGCCGACGGCGTTGAGCAGCAGGGTGGCGAGATCCGGCCATCGTTCGCGCTGGGCGGCGGCCTGGCGCAGCCGTACGGCGGTGTGGTGGCGTTCGGCGCTCTCCTGGCCGGGCGGTTCGGCGGTGCGGCCGAGCCGCAGCGAGAGCAGGCCGCGGCCGCGGCCGGGGGCGGGTTCGGGGGCCGCCGGCGGTTCGGCCACCGGCGGGGCGGGGCGGACCGGGCCGGGGGCGGCGAGCTGGAGGTGGCCGTGGCCGTCGGGCAGGGCGGCGCGGCCGGTGCCGTCGGCCGGGTCGGGGGCGGCCACCTGAAGGGTGGATTCGCCGATGCGCAGCAGGGCGCCGGCTTCCAGCGGGACGGCTTCCTCGGGGGCTCCGGGCGGGACGAGCCGACCGTCCAGGGTGGTGCCGTTGGTGGAGCCGAGGTCGCGGACGGTGATCCTGCCGTCGTCGGCGAGGTGCAGGGCCAGGTGCAGCCGGGAGACGTCGGGGTCGTCGAGCGGGACGTCGGCTTCGCCGGAGCGGCCGATCCGGATCTCCCGGCCGTGCAGCCGGTGCACTCCGCCGGCGTCCGGGCCGCCGACCACGCGCAGTTCGGCGGCGGCGGGGGTGTCGTCGGGGTCGTCGGCGGTCGGGTCGGGCTCGTTGAGGCTGAGGACGGCCCCGTCGAGGAGCGGGGGGTGGCCGAGCAGCGTGTGCTCGTCGACCCGGTGCGCCCCGGCGTACAGGTGCACGTGGGTGGCGGCCCGGGGCCCGCGCACGCCGACGGCGCCCGCGAGGGCGCCCGCGAGCGCGCCGAGCGCGGTGCCGACGGGTGCGGTGACCAGCACGTCCACGTAGGGGATGGCGGAGCCGACGGCGGTCGGGCCGCTGCGCGGTCGGAGGACGGTCAGCCGGATCTGCATCTCGCCCGCGGGTCCCTTCTGCTGGTGTGGAGCCTGGTACCGCTGCCCGGTGTCGTCGCGGGCGCGCGGGGCGGCCGCGGCGACCCTTTGGGCCACACGAGTGGCGAGTGTCCATCCTGCCATCCGTCACGGACAGTCCGCGCACCGTACCGGATTTGACGATCTTGCGATCATCGCCATGGTGGAGGCGACGGAGGGTCAGGTCAACCGGTGCGGCGGGGGCCCCGTCGGCGGGCCCGCCGAACCCGTCCGGGAACTCCCCTAGGGGATGTCCCCCAACCCCTCCGGGATGGCCTGCCGGTCGCCCCAAAAACCTGAACGGACACCGTTAGAGTGGCCGCAGACACGGGCCCGGCAGGCTCACCGCACCGGCGGAGGAGCGCCCCGCACGGGCGGCACGACGAGGAGTGCGACAGGTGCGGCCAGTCGGCAGCAAGTATCTGCTTGAGGAGACCCTCGGACGGGGTGCCACCGGGACGGTCTGGCGCGGCCGGGTGCGCCCCGACGTCCAGGTGCCCGGCAGCGAGCCCGGGCAGCTGGTGGCGATCAAGGTGCTGCGCGAGGAACTGGCGGCCGACCCGGACGTCGTGATGCGCTTCCTTCGCGAGCGCTCGCTGCTGCTGCGACTGACCCATCCGAACATCGTCCGGGTCCGCGACCTGGTGGTCGAGGGCGAGCTGCTGGCCCTGGTGATGGACCTGATCGACGGCCCCGACCTGGCCCGCTACCTGCGTTCCAACGGCCCGTTCAGCCCGATCGCCGGCGCCCTGCTGATGGCCCAGGTCGCGGACGCGCTGGCGGCCAGCCACGAGGACGGGATCGTCCACCGCGACCTCAAGCCGGCCAACGTGCTGCTCGCCTCCACGGTGCTGGACGGCACCGAGCAGATGCACCCGATGCTGACCGACTTCGGCATCGCCCGCCTCGCCGACTCCCCGGGCATCACCCGCACCCACGAGTTCGTCGGCACCCCCGCCTACATCGCGCCGGAGTCCGCCGAGGGCCGCCCGCAGACCTCCGCGGTGGACGTCTACGGCGCCGGGATCATGCTGTACGAGCTGGTCACCGGCCGCCAGCCGTTCCAGGGCGACAGCGCGATCGCGCTCCTCCACGCCCACCTGGCGCAGGAGCCGCAGCGGCCCAGCACCATGCCCGAGCCGCTGTGGACGGTGATCGAGCGCTGCCTGCGCAAGGACCCGGCGCAGCGGCCGTCCGCGACCTCGCTGGCCGGCGCGCTGCGGGTGGTGGCGGCCGGCGTCGGGGTGCACGCCTCCCCGGCGGCGGTGGACGAGGCGCTCGCGGTCGGCTCGCTGCTGCTGCCGGACCCGCGCCCGACCTCCGTCCCGAGCGCGGGCGCGGGCGTCCCCGGCCTGTCGCCGGCGGCTCCGGCCGCCCCGCCGGCCCCGCAGTACGACCCGGCCGGGGCGACCCAGGTGATGGGCACCCAGCCGCCGCCCGCCCCGCCGTTCGGGGCCCCGGACCGCACCCAGGTGATGCCGCCCACCGTCGTGCCGCCGCCCCCGCCGGGTGCTCCGGGCACTCCGGGCGCTCCGGGGGAGGAGACGCCGCACCCGTGGCAGACGCAGCTGCGGGCGGCCCGGGACCGCAACCAGCAGACCCAGGTCGGCTACTTCGGCCCGGAGGACTTCGAGGACCCGCAGGTCGCCCCGCGGCCCTTCCAGGCCGGGCCGGGCGGTCGCCCGGGCTACCAGCCGCAGCAGCCGCCGCCCGGCTACCACCCGGACCAGCGGCGCCAGGGCCCGCCGCCGCCCGGGTACGCCCAGCGGCCGCCGGTGGCCCCGCCGCCCTACCAGGGCGGTCAGGGCTACCAGGCCGGGCAGACCGGTCACGGCGGCCAGCCGCAGCCCGGGCCCGGTGGACGCCCGCAGCCGCCCGGCGGCTACCGGCCGGCCCCGGCCGCGTACGGGCAGTCGCAGGGCGGCTACCCGCCGCCGCCCCCGCCCACCCCGGTCCCGCGCCGGGCCGAGCCGCCGCAGCACCGCGAGTCCCCGCAGCACCGCGAGCCCCCTCAGCACCGTGAGCCCCCGCAGCGTCGGGAGGAGCCGCAGCGTCGGGAGGAGCCGCGCGAGCAGGACCGCCGCGAGCCCGCCCCGCCGCGCGAGCGGCGCCAGCGCAGCCGCAACCGGATGTACATCCCCGGGCTCGGCTGCCTCAAGGGGTGCCTGGTGGTGCTGGTGGTGCTGGTGGTGGCCGGGTTCGCGCTGTGGAACTTCACGCCGCTGCCGCACTACTGGGACAACGTCCAGGGCTGGTTCAACACCGTGCGCGACTGGGCGGACGCCCTGTTCGGCAGTTCGAAGAGCTGACGCCGGGCCAGGCCCCGCCGCGCGGGGCCGCCCGGTCCAGGACCGGGCCCGCGCGGCGAGATTGACGATTTGTCGACAATTTATGAGATTTCTCGCCCGAGACTGCCCGCCCAGGGCCCTCGGGCGGCCCGCGCGGGGCGCCGGGGCGCGTAGGTTGGTCGCTGTTGTCCCGCCCCACCGAGCGCACCGGACCCCCGGGCGCGCTCCCGCGCCGCCCACGGAGCAGCATTGGCACGCAAGATCGGCAGCCGGTACACCGTCCACCAGGTGATCGGCCGGGGTTCGGCCGGGACGGTCTGGCTCGGTGAGGGGCCCGACGGCCCGGTGGCGGTCAAGCTGCTGCGCGAGGACCTGGCCGCCGACCAGGTGCTGGTCGGCCGCTTCGTCCAGGAGCGCGCCGCGCTGACCAGCCTCGACCACCCCCGGGTGGTCGGTGTGCGCGACATGGTCGTGGACGGCAGCGACCTCGCCCTGGTGATGGAGCTGGTCCAGGGCACCGACCTGCGCTCCCGGCTGGAGCGCGACGGCGCGCTCCCGCCGCAGACCGCCGCCTCGGTCATCGCGGACGTCGCCGACGGCCTGGCCGCCGCGCACGCCGCCGGCATCGTCCACCGCGACGTCAAGCCGGAGAACGTCCTGCTCGACCTCGCCGCCGCCCCGGGCCCCGGCGGCGCCCCGCGCGCCAAGCTCACCGACTTCGGCGTGGCCCGCCTGGTCGACGCCCCGCGCCGGACCCGGGCCACCCGGATCATCGGCACCCCCGACTACCTCGCCCCGGAGATCATCGAGGGCCTGGAGCCGCGCGCCGCCGTCGACATCTACGCCCTCGCCACCGTGCTGTACGAGCTGCTGGCCGGGTTCACCCCGTTCGGCGGCGGCCACACCGGCGCGGTGCTGCGCCGGCACGTCACCGAGCAGGTGCCGCCGATCCCCGGTCTGCCGGACGGGCTGTGGCGGATCATCTCCGAGTGCCTGGCCAAGGCCCCGGCCTCCCGGCTGCGGGCCGCCGAGCTGGCCGCCCGGCTGCGCGAGCAGCTGCCCTCGCTGGCCGGCCTTCCGGTGCTGGCCGTCCCCTCCCAGGGCCGTGCCCCGGCGGAGGAGGCGCTGCCCCCCGGCGAGGCCGTGTACGCCGAGGTGGACGCCGGCCCGGGCATCCACAAGCGCCGCCGGGGCCCGGCCGTCCCGCTGGTGCCCGGCGTCGCCCCCGACTCCACCCGGGACACCCACACCAGCCTGCGCCGCCCCTCCGCGGGCGAGCTGGCCGCGTACGCCGCGGAGTCCCGCGCCCAGCGCACCGCCCCGGGCACCGGGCACCGCCGGGACCGGCAGGCGCTGCTGCGCCGCCGCCGGCTGCTGGCCGTCCTGCTGGCCACCGTCCTGCTGCTGGCGGGCGCCGCCGCGGCCTGGACGGCCTTCGCGGCCACCGCCCCGGACGCCGGCCACCCGGCCCGCCCGGCGGTGTCCGGCACGGCCCCGCGGGCGCCGTAGAAGGCCGTCGGGCGGGTGCCGCGGGAGCCGGAGGACCCCGGTGTCGTCATGACCACCCCCGGAACCATTACCCTGGGGGCGTGGCAGCCGTCGATCCTTCCGAAGAGCTCAAGAACCTCGAAACGACCATGGGGTCGATCGAGGCCGTCCTCGACCTGGACAAGATCCGGGCCGACATCGCTGTCCTGGAGGAGGCGGCAGGCGCCCCCAACCTGTGGGACGACATCGCGAACGCGCAGAAGGTGACCAGCCGGCTCTCCTTCCTCCAGGGCGAACTGCGCAAGTTCGAGGGCCTGCGCAGCCGTATCGACGACCTGGGCGTGCTGTTCGAGCTGGCCGAGGCCGAGGACGACGCGGACACCCGGGTCGAGGCCGAGTCCGAGCTCGCCTCCCTCCAGAAGGCGGTCGAGGAGCTGGAGGTCCGCACCCTCCTGTCCGGCGAGTACGACGCCCGCGAGGCGCTGATCAACATCCGCGCCGAGGCCGGTGGCGTCGACGCCGCCGACTTCGCCGAGCAGCTGATGCGCATGTACCTGCGCTGGGCCGAGCGGCACGGGTACCCCACCGAGGTGTACGACACCTCGTACGCCGAAGAGGCCGGCATCAAGTCCGCGACCTTCACGGTCAAGGCGCCGTACGCCTACGGCACCCTGTCGGTCGAGCAGGGCACCCACCGCCTGGTCCGCATCTCGCCCTTCGACAACCAGGGCCGCCGGCAGACCTCCTTCGCCGGCGTCGAGGTGCTCCCGGTCGTCGAGCAGGCCGACCACGTCGACATCGACGAGGGCGACCTGCGGATCGACGTCTACCGCGCCTCCGGCCCCGGCGGCCAGGGCGTCAACACCACCGACTCGGCGGTGCGCATCACGCACCTCCCGACCGGTGTCGTGGTCTCCTGCCAGAACGAGCGCTCGCAGATCCAGAACAAGGCGTCCGCGATGAACGTCCTCCAGGCGAAGCTGCTGGAGCGGCGCCGCCAGGAGGAGCGTGCGGCGATGGACGCGCTCAAGGACAGCGGCAGCTCCTGGGGCAACCAGATGCGCTCCTACGTGCTGCACCCGTACCAGATGGTCAAGGACGTCCGGACCGAGTACGAGGTCGGCAACCCGCAGGGCGTGCTGGACGGCGACATCGACGGCTTCATCGAGGCCGGCATCCGCTGGCGCAAGCAGCGCGAGACCGCCGCGCAGTAGGCGCCGACAGACGGAACAGGGCCCCCGACCGCAGTGGTCGGGGGCCCTTTCGTGTGCCTCGGTGGGTTCAGGCCAGGGCCTGCCGGGCGATCAGCGCCACCGCGAGCAGACCGGCCAGCAGGGCCAGCAGCATCGCGGGGGAGAGCGCCGCGAACGGACCCTGCTGCTCCTGCAGCCGGGCCCGGTTGGCGCGGCAGACCGCGCAGCGCCCGTCACTCACGCGGCCGTTGCAGTTGGCGCACACCAGATGGTCGCAGGTCATGCGATCTCCTCCTCGCTGCTACAGCCAACGCACCGGACGGGGCTTTGGTTCCTCTTCTTGCCCTGTGCGGGGGAGCGCCCGAACACGGACGCCACCTCCACTCTGCCAGGTTCTGACGGTTCCGGCTCCCGGGCTGTGAGATGCCTCCCAATTTTCGGGGCATAACCAGACATTCTCCCCCAGATTTCGACGGCTGTCCTGGGCGGCCCCTGCGCGCCGACCGCCGATTCGCGTATGGTCCCAGACCGGGAGCGGCCCTTTCCGCTCCCGCCACCCGCCCCAGGGCCGGGCGCCCGGGGTGGACCGACCGAGGACTGGCGCCGCCTAGGATGGCCTCCGTGATGCAGCCGTGATCAGATTCGACAACGTCTCCAAGACCTATCCCAAGCAGAACCGTCCCGCCCTGGACAACGTCTCGCTGGAGATCGAGAAGGGTGAGTTCGTCTTCCTGGTCGGCTCGTCCGGCTCGGGCAAGTCCACCTTCCTGCGCCTGTGCCTGCGCGAGGAGCGCCCCTCCACGGGCGAGGTGCACGTGCTGGGCAAGGACCTCGGCAAGCTGTCCAACTGGAAGGTGCCGCACATGCGCCGCCAGCTGGGCACCGTCTTCCAGGACTTCCGCCTGCTGCCCAACAAGACGGTCGCGCAGAACGTCGCCTTCGCCCTCGAAGTGATCGGCAAGCCCAAGAGCGCCATCAACAAGGTGGTGCCCGAGGTGCTGGAGCTGGTCGGCCTCGGCGGCAAGGAGGACCGCATGCCGGGCGAGCTCTCCGGTGGTGAGCAGCAGCGCGTGGCGATCGCCCGCGCGTTCGTGAACCGTCCGATGCTGCTGATCGCGGACGAGCCCACCGGCAACCTCGACCCGCAGAACTCGGTCGGCATCATGAAGCTGCTCGACCGCATCAACCGCACCGGCACCACGGTGCTGATGGCCACCCACGACCAGGCCATCGTCGACCAGATGCGCAAGCGCGTCATCGAGCTCGACAAGGGGCTGCTCGTCCGCGACCAGGCCCGCGGCGTCTACGGATACCAGCACTGACCGACCGGCGCAGCCGGCGCTGAACCCGTAGGGCCGTCCGCCCGCGTCGCCAGACCAGCAGTACCGACCCTGGAGTTGTTACCCGCATGCGTGCCCAGTTCGTCCTGTCGGAGATCGGTGTGGGTCTCCGCCGCAACCTGACGATGACCATCGCGGTCGTGGTCAGTGTCGCGCTCTCCCTCGCCCTGGCCGGTTCCTCGCTCCTGGTCCGCGACCAGGTGAACTCCATGAAGGGGTACTGGTACGACAAGGTCGAGGTGAGCATCTACTTCTGCACCAAGTCGGACGCGCGCAACTCGCCGCAGTGCGACAAGGGTGCGGCCACCGACCAGCAGGTGCAGGACATCAAGGCCCAGCTGGACAAGATGGACTCGGTGGTCCAGTCGTCGACCTTCGAGAGCTCCGCCGAGGCGTACAAGCACTGGAAGGAGATGAACCCGGACAACCCGCTCATCTCCGTCCTGGGCCCGGACGCGATGCCGCAGTCCTGGCGGGTCAAGCTGAACGACCCGACCAAGTACGACGTCATCCAGAGCGCCTTCGCCGGCAAACCCGGCGTCAAGTCGGTGGAGGACCAGCGGAAGATCCTGGAGAACCTGTTCGGCCTGCTCAACGGCCTCCAGACGGCGGCCTTCGTGATCATGGTGCTGATGCTGTTCGTCGCCCTGCTGCTGATCGTCAACACCGTCCGGGTGTCGGCGTACAGCAGGCGGCGCGAAACCGGCATCATGCGCCTGGTCGGTGCCTCGAACTTCTACGTCCAGATGCCGTTCATCGCCGAGGCCGCGTTCTCCGCGCTGCTCGGCGCGGCCATGGCCTCCGGGCTGCTGGTCGGCGGGCACTTCTTCGTCCAGAACTGGCTGGCCGACCGGGTGCAGTTCATCCACTTCATCGGCCTCGGCTCGGTGCTCGCGGTGATACCGCTGCTGATCGTGGTCGGTATGGGCATGGCCGGCGTGGCGGCGTTCTTCACGCTGCGCAAGTACCTCAAGGTCTGACCACCTCCGGCCCCGGCGGCCCCGGACGGCACTGCGCCGTCCGGGGCCGCCGTCGTTTCGGCCGCCGTTGTGGCCCGTCGTGCCCGACGCGGTGTCTACACTCCGGTGCCATGCTGGAAACTCCGCGCAGGGCACGTCAGGTGGCCACCCTCAGCCTGGTGTTCGGCGTCGTGCTGATCGCCGGGGCCGCCACCGGCGCCTGGGGCGACCCGCCGCGGCGCCCGGCCGCCGGTGCCGCCCCGGTCGCGGGCGCCGCCCCGGGCCTCCCGGCGGACCCGGCCGGCACCGCCCTGTCCGAGCAGCAGGCCGAGCACCTGCTCGGGGCCAACGGCGACCGCTGGGGCGCCTACTACAGCGCCCAGGAGTACGCCGCGTTCAGCCAGGGACTGGACGGCCGCTACCTGGGCGTCGGCCTCTCGGTCGGCCGCGGCCAGGACGGCGTCACCGCGGTCTCCCAGGTCGCGCCCGCCGGGCCCGCCGCCACGGCCGGGATCGAGGCCGGCGACCGGCTGCTGCGGATCGACCAGGACCAGGCCGACCACCTGCCGGTCACCGAGGTGGTGGCCCGGCTGCGTGGGCGCGACGGCGAGCGCGGGGTGGGCTCCGAAGTCACCCTCGCCGTGCGGCGCGGTGCCGGCGAGGTCCGAGAACTGCGGCTGCGGCGAGCCCTGTTGGACAGCCGGCAGGTCACCGCCGAGCAGCTGGAGAAGGGCGTGCTGCGGATCGCCGTGCGGGCCTTCACCAGCGGCGTGACCGATCAGGTGCGCGCCGCGCTGCGCGCCCCGCACGCCGGTGTGGTGCTCGATCTGCGCGGCAACTCGGGCGGGTTGGTCGAGGAGGCCGCCGGCACCGCCGGGATCTTCCTGGACGGCGGAGCGGTCGGCTCGTACCAGGAGCGCGGCGAGACCCGGGAGTTGACCGCCCCGCCCGGGGGCGACCAGCGCACCCCGCTGGTGGTGCTGGTCGACGGCGGCACGATGAGCGCCGCCGAACTGCTCACCGGTGCGCTCCAGGACCGCAGCCGCGCCGTGGTGGTGGGCTCCCGGACCTTCGGCAAGGGCACCGTCCAGCAGCCCAGCCGGCTCGCCGACGGCGCGGTGCTGGAGCTGACCGTCGGCCGCTACTACACCCCGGCCGGCCGCTCCCCGGAGGGCACCGGCCTGACCCCGGACGTCCCGGCGGCGGCCGGCGAGGACGCCGACGCGCTCGCCCTGCGGGTGCTGGCCGGGCTCGGCACCCGGGCCTAAAGGGGCTGCCCCGAACCGGCCGAAGTGCGAGAATGGCCGCGCTATGGCAAAGGAAACCGGACAGAAGCTGATCGCGCAGAACAAGAAGGCGCGACATGAGTACACGATCCTCGACACCTACGAGTGCGGCCTCGTGCTCACCGGTACGGAGGTGAAGTCACTGCGCGAGGGGCGGGCCAACCTGGTCGACGGCTACGCCTACATCCAGAACCACGAGGCCTGGATCGACAACGTGTTCATCCCCGAGTACACCCAGGGGACGTGGACCAACCACGCGGCCCGGCGCAAGCGCAAGCTGCTGCTGCACCGGCTGGAGATCCGCAAGATCGAGAGCACGGTCCGCGACGCGGGCCACACGCTCGTCCCGCTCTCGCTGTACTTCAAGGACGGCCGGGTGAAGCTCGAACTGGCGCTCGCGGTCGGCAAGAAGCTGTACGACAAGCGGCAGACGCTGCGCGAGAAGCAGGACACCCGCGAGACGGCCCGTGCGGTGGCGGCCGCCCGGCGGCGCCAGCGTTAATCCGCTGGACCCTCACCCGCCGCCTCGCGTAGTATGGCGGCAGCAACACGGACGGTCACCGTCCGGCTGTTTCTCAACAAAACATGGGGATGATCGGTTTCGACAGGGGATGTTGAAACAGGGGAAGCGAGCCGAGGAACGCGGCAATGATCTCGTTAACCACGTGTCGCAAAAAAATAATCGCCAACTCTAAGCGCGATTCCCAGCAGTTCGCTCTCGCTGCCTAATAAGCACCGATAGCGCTTGGGTGTCAGACCGGGGAGTTCCCGACCCGGACCCTGGCATAATCTAGGGAACTCAACCGTCCACCCGGGCTGCGAGGGTGGACGGGAAATCAAACAGCAGCTGGGCCTGTTGGCGGCTTGTCCGTGTGACTGCCAGGGCCGAGAAAATCACAGCGGACTGCGCTCGGAGAAGCCCTGAATTAACTCCACTGGACCCGGGTTCGATTCCCGGCATCTCCACCACCCCATGTTGACAGTGAAGGCCGTCCACCGCTTTGCGGTGGGCGGCCTTCACGTTTACCCCGGTTGGGGCGTAGGATCATCCGTCCGCTCGTTTTCCGGAGCCGGATTCCGCCGCTACCACCGAGGCCATGCAGAGCAACACGGACACCACCGCCGCCACCGACCGCGAGACCGTGCGCGAGCGCGAGATCGCCGGTGAGCAGCAGCACCTCGACACCGTCTACCGCCGGCTGGAGGAGAAACTCGCCGAGGCCGAGTACATCCTGGAGGACGCCGCCAAGCGGGTCCACGTCGGCACCCCCGGCGCGCTCGCCGAGCGCGACGCCCAGGTCTACCGGGCCGGCGCCCACCTCCAGCGCCTGAACAACGAGTTCGAGGACTTCCTGTTCGGCCGGATCGACCTCCAGCGGGCGGACGCCCCGGAGGAACACGGCATCCCCTCCGACACGCCGCTCGACCCGGCCGACCCGGCCGTCGCCGAGACCCTGCACATCGGCCGTCTCGGCGTGCTGGACGCCGAGTACGGTCCGCTGGTGATCGACTGGCGGGCGCCCGCCGCCGCGCCGTTCTACCGCGCCACCCCGGTCGAGCCGGGCCGGGTGGTCCGCCGCAGGGTGATCCGCTCCAAGGGGCGCCGGGTGATCGGCGTCGAGGACGACCTGCTGCGTCCCGACCTCACCCCGACCCTGAACGGCCGGGAGCTGGCGGTGGTCGGCGACGGCGCGTTGATGGCCTCGCTCGGCCGCGCCCGCAGCCACTCGATGCGCGACATCGTCTCCTCCATCCAGAAGGAGCAGGACGAGGTGATCCGGGCGGCCGCCGCCGGCGCCACGCTCGTCACCGGCGGCCCGGGCACCGGCAAGACCGCCGTCGCCCTGCACCGCGCCGCGTACCTGCTGTACCAGGACCGCCGCCGGTACGCCGGGGGCATCCTGGTGGTCTCGCCGACCCCGCTGCTGGTCTCCTACACCGAGGGCGTGCTGCCCTCGCTCGGCGAGGAGGGGCAGGTCGCCATTCGCGCGGTCGGCTCGCTGGTCGACGGCATCGAGGCGGGCACCTACGACAGTCCGGAGGCGGCCCGGGTCAAGGGCTCGGGCCGGATGGTGCAGCTGCTGCGCCGGGCCGCCCGGGCCGCGCTGGAGCTGGGCGCGCCGCAGGAGCTGAAGGTGGTCGCCCGCGGCGAGGTGCTCAAGCTGGACGCGGGCCGGCTCAAGGCCGTGCGCGGCAACGTGATCGGCTCCGGCGGCACCCCGCTGAACCTGCTGCGCCCGCGCGCCCGCCGCCTGCTGCTGGACGCCCTGTGGCAGGAGGCCACCCGGCACCTGCCGAAGCCGACCGACCACTACGCCCGCGAGCAGCGCCAGGAGGAGAAGGAGTCCTTCGACGAGTACGTCTCGGACGAGGCGCCGTTCCTGGACTTCCTGGACGCCTGGTGGCCCGCCGTGACCCCGCGCCGGGTGCTCGGCACGCTCAAGCAGCACCGGCACATCAACCGGATCGCCCGCCGCGCCGTCTCCCCGGACGAGGCGAGGCTGCTGGCGGCGTCCTGGCGCCGGCTGTCCCCGAACGGCGAGGGCGCGCTGTCCGCGCACGACGTCGCGCTGGTGGACGAGCTCCAGGTGCTGCTGGGCGAGGCGGCCCGGCCGAAGGTGCGGGAGGTGGACGCGGTGGACCTGCTGAGCGGGCTGGAGGAGGTCACCACCTTCGCCGACCGCAGCTCCCGCCAGCGCGAGCGCGTCCCCGTCGAGCGCACCGAGTACGCGCACGTGATCGTGGACGAGGCGCAGGACCTCACCCCGATGCAGTGGCGGATGATCGGCCGCCGGGCCCGGATGGCGACCTGGACGATCGTCGGCGACCCGGCGCAGTCCTCCTGGCCGTTCCCGCAGGAGGCGCAGGCCGCGCTGGACGAGGTGCTGTCCGGCAAGCCGCGCCGCCGCTTCACGCTGACCGTCAACTACCGCAACCCGGCGGAGATCGCCGAGGTCGCGGCCAAGGTGCTGGCGCTGGCCGCGCCGGGCACCCCGTCGCCGACCGCGGTGCGCCGGGTCGGCGTCGAGCCGCGCTTCGCGGCCGTCGTGGATCCCGCCCCGGAGGCCTTCGGCGCGGCGGCCCGGGCGGAGCTGGAGCGGCTGCTGGCCGAGGTGGACGGCACCGTGGCGATCGTGGTGCCGATGGACCGCCGGGCCGAGGCGGCCGGCTGGGCCGAGGGCCTGGGCGAGCGGGCGGTGGTGCTGGGCAGCCTGGAGGCGAAGGGCCTGGAGTACGACGCGACCGTGGTGGCCGATCCGACCGGCATCGCCGGCGAGTCGGAGGCCGGCCTGCGGGTGCTGTACGTGGCGCTCACCCGGGCGACCCAGCGGCTGACCGTGCTGTCCGGTCCGGACGACCTGCCGGACGCGGCCGGCGTGCCCGCGCTGCTGCACGGCTGACGGCCGGTCCGCCGGACGAAGAAGGCCCCTCACCGGATGGTGAGGGGCCTTCAGACGTTAGTGACACCGACCCGCCATGCTCGCCTCGCGGCAAGTGGTCCCTCGAAGGGACGAAGGTTGGGCCCGGGGGCTTGGATCGAGCCGGTGTCCCGTCCAATGTAACGCATCGGCCCGGAGAGGCAAGAAGTTGTCGGGTCCGCACACTCAATGAACGTTATTTCTGGCTACCCCTTGGAAGGTGCGACGATCGAGGTCTAGCATGCGCAGGCGATGCCTTCAACAAAATGTTGAACCTGCCGCACGGACGGAAGAAGGAAGCGTCGATGGCGACGGTGCCCAGTGTCTCCAACTCGATCACGGTGCGGCTGGAGGTCCCGGCCCGGGGCAACGCCGTCAGTGCGATCACCACGGCCGTGGAGTCCTCCGGCGGTTCGGTGACCGGTCTCGACGTCACCGCCTCCGGCCTGGAGGCGCTGCGGATCGACGTCACGGTGGCGGCCTCCTCGGTCGCGCACGGCGAGGAGATCGTCGAGAAGCTGCGGGCGATCGACGGCGTGTCGATCGGCAAGGTCTCGGACCGCACCTTCCTGATGCACCTCGGCGGCAAGATCGAGATGTCGTCCAAGCTCCCGATCCGCAACCGTGACGACCTCAGCATGATCTACACCCCGGGTGTCGCGCGGGTCTGCATGGCGATCGCCGAGAACCCCGAGGACGCCCGCCGCCTCACCATCAAGCGCAACAGCGTCGCCGTGGTCACCGACGGCTCGGCGGTGCTGGGCCTGGGCAACATCGGCCCGGCCGCCGCGCTGCCGGTCATGGAGGGCAAGGCGGCCCTGTTCAAGCGCTTCGCCGGGATCGACGCCTGGCCGCTCTGCCTGGACACCCAGGACACCGACGAGATCGTGGCCATCGTCAAGGCGATCGCCCCCGGCTTCGCGGGCATCAACCTGGAGGACATCTCCGCGCCGCGCTGCTTCGAGATCGAGGCCCGGCTGCGCGAGGCCCTGGACATCCCGGTCTTCCACGACGACCAGCACGGCACCGCGATCGTGGTGCTGGCCGCCCTCACCAACGCGCTGAAGGTGGTCGGCAAGGAGATCAGCGACATCCGGGTGGTGATGTCGGGCGCCGGCGCCGCCGGTACCGCGATCCTCAAGCTGCTGCTGGCGGCCGGCGTCGAGCACGCCACCGTGGCGGACGTGCACGGTGTGGTCCACCAGGGCCGGGAGGACCTCAACGACAGCCTGCGCTGGATCGCCGAGCACACCAACCGCTCGGGCCGCACCGGCAGCCTCAAGGAGGCCGTGGCGGACGCCGACGTCTTCATCGGCGTCTCGGCCCCGAACGTCCTGGACGGCGACGACCTGGCCACCATGGCCGAGGACTCGATCGTCTTCGCGCTGGCCAACCCGGACCCGGAGGTCGACCCGGCCATCGCCCGGCAGACCGCCGCCGTGGTCGCCACCGGCCGCAGCGACTTCCCCAACCAGATCAACAACGTGCTGGTCTTCCCGGGTGTCTTCCGCGGCCTCCTGGACGCCCAGAGCCGCACCGTCAACACCGAGATGATGATCGCCGCCGCCCGGGCGCTGGCCACCACCGTCGCCGACGACGAGCTGAACGCCAACTACATCATCCCGAGCGTCTTCCACAAGGACGTCGCCAAGACGGTCGCCTCGGCGGTGCGCGAGGCGGCGCTGGCGGGCGTCCAGGAGAGCACGGAGCCGGCCCGTCCGACCCCGGGCATCGTCGGCACCCTCGACGCCTCCTCGTTCCCCACCGTCAAGCTCTGACCGGCGAGGCGACCGACGTGTCGCTGATCGGTCAAATGTCCGAATAGCGGCCTTACCCGCCCGAGCCCGCCCCGAACCCTTGCGACACAAGGGCGAGGGGCGTGTTTGGGCTTGTCGTGCCTAGGGCGTACGGTAGCCCTGCACGGGGCAGGCGTGTCCGACAAGTACGGAACGTCCCCCTGGTCTTCCGGCGCGTCGTCCCGACCGCCGCCCGGGCCCGGTCCGCCGGAGCCGACGGAGCGTCACACCTCCAACGGGTGGGGTTCGTTCGGGTGTCGTGGCCGGGGCCCGATTGGCTTTCTCGGGGCCGGTCGGGGCAGGATTCGTATCCAGGCAGGCGGACGGGCCTTCGACGGCACCGGCGCGCGGCATCGGGTACGGACCCGGCCTGCGACCACGCATTGCCTGCATGAGCACAGTGTGCGGACCTGCGGCCTATCCGGGTGCCCCCCGGTGGGAGTACCGATGGGCCCCCGCACACCGCAAGCGAACAGACCACAGGAGTACACATGAACCGCAGTGAGCTGGTGGCCGCGCTGTCCGAGCGCGCCGAGGTGACCCGCAAGGACGCCGACGCCGTTCTGGCCGCCTTCGCCGAGATCGTCGGCGAGGTCGTCGCCAAGGGCGACGAGAAGGTCACCATCCCCGGTTTCCTGACCTTCGAGCGCACCCACCGCGCCGCCCGCACCGCCCGCAACCCGCAGACCGGTGAGCCGATCCAGATCGCGGCCGGCTACAGCGCCAAGGTGAGCGCCGGCTCCAAGCTGAAGGAAGCCGCCAAGGGCGCCTGAACCACCCCTTGAACGCCCGAGAGGCCGGGCTCCCCTGTTGGGGAGCCCGGCCTCTCGTCGTGGGCCTACGGGCCCGCAGGCCCGTAGGCCCTGCGGGTCAGGCGTCGACCAGCTGCTCGGACGGCAGCTCGACGTGGGCGCCCAGGTCGCGCAGCTTGTCCATGAAGTTCTCGTAGCCGCGGTTGATCAGGTCGATGCCGTGCACGGTCGAGGTGCCCTCGGCCGCCAGCGCCGCGATCAGGTACGAGAAGCCGCCGCGCAGGTCGGGGATGACCAGCTCGGCGCCCATCAGCTTGGACGGGCCGGAGACGACCGCCGAGTGCAGGAAGTTGCGCGCGCCGAAGCGGCACGGGGTGGCGCCCAGGCACTCGCGGTACAGCTGGATGTGTGCACCCATCTGGTTGAGCGCGCCGGTGAATCCGAGCCGCGACTCGTACACCGTCTCGTGGACGATGGACAGGCCGGTGGCCTGGGTCAGGGCGACGACCAGCGGCTGCTGCCAGTCGGTCTGGAAGCCCGGGTGCACGTCGGTCTCCAGGGCGATCGCCTTGAGCTCGCCGCCCGGGTGCCAGAAGCGGATGCCCTCGTCCTCCACCTCGAAGGCGCCGCCGACCTTCCGGAAGGTGTTCAGGAAGGTCATCATCTCCAGCTGGCGGGCGCCGCGGACGTAGATGTCGCCCTTGGTGGCCAGCGCCGCGCAGGCCCAGGAAGCGGCCTCCAGGCGGTCCGGCAGCGCGCGGTGGGTGTAGCCGCCCAGCTCGTCGACGCCGGTGATCAGGATGGTCCGGTCGGTGCCCAGGGTGATGATCGCGCCCATCTTCTGCAGCACGCAGATCAGGTCGACGATCTCCGGCTCGATGGCCGCGTTGCGCAGCTCGGTGACGCCCTCGGCGAGGACGGCGGTGAGCAGCACCTGCTCGGTCGCGCCGACCGAGGGGTAGGGCAGCTCGATCTTGGTGCCGCGCAGGCGCTGCTGGGCGACCAGGTAGGTGCCCTGCGGGTGCTTCTCGATGGTGGCGCCGAACTGGCGCAGCACCTCGAAGTGGAAGTCGACCGGGCGGCCGCCGATGTCGCAGCCGCCCAGGCCCGGGATGAAGGCGTGGCCGAGGCGGTGCAGCAGCGGGCCGCAGAACAGGATCGGGATCCGCGAGGAGCCGGCGTGCGCGTCGATGTCGGCGACGTTCGCACTCTCCACGTGCGACGGGTCGAGGATCAGCTCGCCGTCCTCGTCGCCGGTCCGCACGGTGACCCCGTGCAGCTGGAGCAGTCCGCGGACCACCTTGACGTCGCGGATGTCCGGGACGTTGCGCAGTCTGCTGGGGCCCTGGCCGAGGAGGGCGGCGACCATGGCCTTGGGCACCAGGTTCTTCGCACCGCGGACGCGGATCTCGCCTTCGAGCGGGTTTCCGCCGTGGACCAGCAGGACGTCGTCGGTCATCGTTCTCGCAATCCGGGGTGCCAGAGGAGTGGGAAGGCTCCGGTAGAGAGCCGGTGGTGGACCGGTTGGTACGGGCGCGCTCGGGCCCCCGGCAAAACCGAGTCGGCACCGTAAAGGGCGTCCACCATCCGTAGATGGTAGTGGGCGTGCCGATGGTTCCCGTGAGCCTCTCCCGTGATGGTCCTCTCTCCGGGCTCGCTCCCGCCCGCCGGAGGGGCCGTTCGGGTGTTTGTCCGGCGTGGCGGGGTTTCGATCGTTGAGGTGTCCGACCCCGGCCGTTCTGCGGGATCATGTGGGCATGACGGCGGCCCACTCGCACGCAGGACGGTCCCACACCGGCCGTCTGCTCGTCGCGACGCCCCTGCTCACCGACCCGAACTTCGCCCGGGCGGTGGTGCTGCTCCTCGACCACGACGTCGAGGGGGCGCTCGGCGTGGTCCTCAACCGGCCGACGCCGGTCGAGGTGGGCAGCGTGCTGGACGGCTGGGGGCGGCTGGTCGGGCAGCCCGCCGTGGTGTTCCAGGGCGGACCGGTGGCGCTGGACTCGGCGCTCGGCCTCGCCGTGGCGCCGGGGGAGCCGGGCACCGGCGAGCCGCTCGGCTGGCGGCGGGTGCACGGCGCGATCGGCCTGGTGGACCTGGAGGCGCCGCCCGAGGTGCTGGCCGGCGAGCTGGGCGCGCTGCGGATCTTCGCCGGGTACGCCGGCTGGTCGCCGGGCCAGCTGGAGACGGAGCTGGGGAGCGGCGCCTGGTACCTGGTGGACTGCGAACCGGGGGACATCTCCAGCCCGGAACCGGAGCGGCTGTGGCGCTCGGTGCTGCGCCGCCAGCGCGGCCCGCTGGCGCTGCTCGCCACCTATCCGGACGACCCGACGCTGAACTGACGTACGGGCCGCCGTCGCGATACTGGCCGGGTTTCGCGGGGCGCCCATAGACTTGGCACCTATGAGCACTCTTGAGCCCGAGCGCGGCCTCGGCACCGGCACCCTGGTCGAGCCCGTCCCCCAGGTGTCCCACGGGGACGGCGACCACGAGCGCTTCGCGCACTACGTCCAGAAGGACAAGATCATGGAGAGCGCGCTCTCCGGCTCGCCCGTGGTGGCGCTCTGCGGCAAGGTCTGGGTGCCCGGGCGCGACCCGAAGAAGTACCCGGTCTGCCCGATGTGCAAGGAGATCTACGACGGCATCGGCAAGCCGCAGGGCGGCGACGACAACAAGGGCGGCAAGTAGCACCGACCGCCGCGGGCCGGTGCCCGGCGCCGTAGCGCACGGTGTGGTTGTGCACAGCGCCGTTTTGCATAGTGCCGCGTTTCCGAAGTGGTCTATGCCAGTCGTCCGGGGCGGGGGCAGGATGTCGGAATGGACCTCATTCCCGTGCCTTCGAGTGCCGTCCGCCGCCCGGACGAGGACTTCCCCCTCGACGACGCCACCACGCTGACCGCGCCGCCCGGGCTGGCCGACGCCGAACGGTGGCTGCGCACCGCGCTGTCCGCGGCCACCGGGCTGCCGCTCGGCCCGGGCCGGCCGGGCACGGGCATCGAACTCGTCCAGGACGACGCGCTGGCCGCCGAGGCGTACCGGATCACGGTGCGCCCCGGCCACGCCCTGATAGCCGCGGGCGGGCCGGCCGGTGCGCTGTGGGGCGCGCAGACCCTGCGCCAGCTGCTCGGCCCGGACGCCTTCCGCCGTTCCCCGCTGCGCGGCACCGGCTGGGTGCTGCCCGGCGCGGACATCGAGGACGCCCCCCGGTTCGGCTGGCGCGGTGCGCTGCTCGACGTCGCCCGGCACTTCCTGCCCAAGTCGGACGTGCTGCGCTTCGTCGACCTGCTGGCCGCGCACAAGCTGAACGTGCTGCACCTGCACCTGACCGACGACCAGGGCTGGCGGGTGGAGATCAAGCGCTACCCCGGCCTGACCGAGCGCGGCTCCTGGCGGGACCGCTCGATGGTCGGCTACCGGGCCGGCCAGCGCCGCGACGACCGCCCGCACGGCGGCTACTACACCCAGGACGACCTGCGCGAGATCGTCGCCTACGCGGCCGCGCGCGGGGTCACCGTCGTCCCGGAGGTGGACCTGCCCGGGCACACCCAGGCCGCCGTCGCGGCCTACCCCGAGCTGGGCAACACCGACGTGGTGGACACCGCGGCGCTCGGCGTCTGGACGGACTGGGGCGTCAGCCACAACGTGCTCAACGCCTCCGAGGACACCCTGCGCTTCTTCGAGGGCGTGCTGGAGGAGATCCTGGACCTCTTCCCGTCCGAGTTCATCCACCTCGGCGGCGACGAGTGCCCCAAGGAGCAGTGGAAGGACAGCGCGGCCGCCCAGGCGCGGATCCGCGAGCTCGGCCTGGCCAACGAGGACGAGCTGCAGAGCCACGTGATCCGGCACTTCGACCGCTGGCTGGCCGAGCGCGGCCGCCGGCTGATCGGCTGGGACGAGATCCTGGAGGGCGGGCTCGCCCCGGGCGCCGCCGTCTCCTCCTGGCGCGGGTTCGGCGGCGGGATCGCCGCGGCCAAGGCCGGGCACGACGTGGTGATGTGCCCCGAGCAGCACGTCTACTTCGACCACCGGCAGGCCGACGGCCCGGACGAGCCGATCCCGGTCGGTTTCGTGCGCACGCTGGAGGACGTGTACCGCTTCGAGCCGGTGCCCGGGCAGCTGGACGAGACCGCCGCCCGGCACGTGATCGGCACCCAGGCCAACCTGTGGAGCGAGTTCATGGACAGCGCCCGGGACATCGACTACCGGGCCTTCCCCCGGTTGGTGGCCTTCGCCGAGGTCGCCTGGTCCGACCTGCCCACCGATCCGGCCGAGCGCGACTACGCCGGCTTCCAGCACCGGCTGGAGACGCACCTGAAGGTGCTGGACGCGCTCGGCGTGGAGTACCGCCCGGCGGACGGCCCGCACCCCTGGCAGCGCTGGCCCGGGGTGGCCGGCCGGCCGATCGAGGGCCCGCCGCCGGTGCGCTGAGCGCGATGGACTCGCTCTGACGGGAACTTCTGAGTGGTCATCTGACGTCAAGAACAGATGAACATCTGCCCTGGTCCGGTTCGGGCCGGGGCAGATACCGCCCGGTATCCGTCCCAATCGGGCAGTCCCGTTCACCTGCCCCGAAATGATCATCGAGCATTGTGTGCCAGAGTTGCCCAACCCGGCCCGATCGCCCGTACCCTACGGGCCAGGCCGGGCTGCTGACGCGGACACCACGGCCGAGGGCCGCGGGCGGCAGCCGATCGATGAGCAAGTGGAGCACGGTGGGACCCAGGTGAACCGGACGATCATGCTGCCGGCCTCCCTCGACGAGGCCGTCGACGCGCTGGCCGCCACCCCGGCCGCGGTACCGGTGGCCGGAGCCACCGACCTGATGGAAGCCGTCAACGCCGGACGGCTACGCCCCGCCGCCCTGGTCGGCCTCGGCCGGATCACCGAACTGCGCGGCTGGCGCTACGAGGACGGCGGCACCGCCGTCCTCGGCGCCGGACTCACCCACGCCCGGATGGACCGCCCCGACTTCGCCGCGCTCATCCCCGCGCTCGCGGACGCCGCCCGCACCGCAGGCCCGCCGCAGGTCCGCAACGTCGGCACCCTCGGCGGCAACATCGTCACCGCCGCCCCGGCCGGCGACACCCTCCCGGTGCTCACCGCCCTGGAGGCCAGCGTCACCCTCGCCCGGGCCGGCGCCAGCCGCGAGGTGCCGGTCAGTCACCTGCTCACCGGCCTCGACCCGGTGCGCCCCGGCGAACTCCTCACCTGGGTGCGCGTCCCGCTGCTGCACGCCCCGCAGGTCTTCCTCAAGGCCACCGGCCGCAGCGGCCCGGCCCGCGCCACCGCCTCCGTCGCGCTGGTCCTCGACCCCGCCCGGCGCGCCGTGCGCTGCGCGGTCGGCGCCGTCGCACCGGTGCCGCTGCGCCCGCTGGAGGCCGAGGCCTGGGTCGCCGGCTGCATCGACTGGGACGGCAGCCGGGAGATCGACCCGGCCGCGACCGCCGCCTTCGGCGAGTACGTGGCCACCGCCTGCGTCCCCGACAGCTACGGCGCCGAAGGCGCCTGGGAGGCCGTGACCGAGGGGCCGAGCGCGGCCGCCATCCGGCTGCGGCGTACCGTATCGGTGCTGGCCCGACGGGCACTGGGAAGGGCGCTGAAGTGACCACAGACCCCATCGAGACCCTCGACGCCGACCCGCTCGGCCTCACCCCGCAGGTCAGCCGCGAGCTGCGCCCGTGCGCCTCCTACACCTTGCGGGTCAACGGTTTCGAACGGCCCGTCACCGACGCCTGGATCGGCGAGAGCCTGCTCTACGTGCTGCGCGAGCGGCTCGGCCTGGCCGGCGCCAAGGACGGCTGCGAGCAGGGCGAGTGCGGGGCCTGCTCGGTGCAGGTGGACGGCCAGCTGGTGGCCGGCTGCCTGGTGCCCGCCGCGCTGGCCGCCGACAGCGAGATCAACACCGTCGAGGGCCTGTCGGCCGCCGGCGGCGCGAGCGACGTCCAGCAGGCGCTGGCCGAGTCCGGCGCGGTGCAGTGCGGCTACTGCACCCCCGGCATGGCGATGGCGGTGCACGACCTGCTCCAGCGCAACCACCGCCCGACCGAGGTCGAGGCCCGCCAGGCGCTCTGCGGCAACCTCTGCCGCTGCACCGGCTACCGCGGCGTGCTGGCCGCCGTCCAGAGCATCGCCGACGCGCGCGCCGAGGACGTCGAGGAGGCGGAGGAGACGGCCTCTCCGGCCGCCGCCCAGACCGCCGCCCCGGCCGCGGGACAGCCCGCCGAACAGCCCGCCGGGGAAGCGGCCGCCGGACCGGAGCCGGCCGCCGAACCGCCGGTCTACGCCGACGCCGACGCCTGGATCGAGCACGTCCCGCAGCCGCCCGCCGAGCAGCCCCCGGCCGGCACCGACCAGCCGTACGGCGACGGCCAGGGCGGCTACGACACCGGCGTGTACGACACCGCCGTCCTGACGCCGGTCCAGGGCATCCCCGCCCAGACCGCCGACGACCAGGTGTACTACCCGCCCCAGGGCTACCCCGAGCAGCCGTACCAGGGCACCCCCGCCCACGGCACCTACGTGCCCGGCGGCTACCCGCAGCAGAACGGCTACGACGCCGGGTACGACGCCCCGGTCTACGAACCCACCCCCGCGCACGGCACACCGCTGCCCGGGGCCGCCTTCGACGGCACGCCCCCGCACGGCACGCCGTACGTCGCCACGCCCCCGCACGGCGCCCCGGCCGGCGGCACCGCCCCGGCCGGCGTCCCGTACGGCGCCACCCCCGCCCACGGCATCCGGCTCCCCGAGGACGACCACGCATCATGACGTCGCCTACCGACATCGGCGCAGCACTCCAGCAGGACGGCGGCGAGGGCGGCGCACCGGAGCCGTTCGGCCTGGGCAGCTCACCGCTGCGCAGCGACGCGCTGCCCAAGGCGCTCGGCATCTACCCGTACGCGGCCGACCTGTGGGCCGAGGGGCTGCTCTGGGGCGCGGTGCTGCGCTCGCCGCACCCGCACGCCCGGATCAGGGGCATCGACACCGCGGCCGCGCTCGCGCTGCCCGGCGTGCACGCCGTGGTCACCGCCGCCGACCTGCCGCCCGGCCCGGACGGAAGCCCGGACGGCGCCCCGGCCGGGCCGATCGTCGCCGACCGGCCGGTGCTGGCCGCGGGCGTGGTGCGCCACCACGGCGAGCCGATCGCCGCGGTGGCCGCCGACCACCCGGACACCGCCCGGCTGGCGGTCGGTCTGATCGCGGTCGACTACGAGCCGCTGGAGGCCGTCACCGACCCCGAGCAGGCCTTCACCGCCCCGTCGCTGCACCCGGACGGCAACCTGTTCCGCCACCTGCCGCTGCGCACCGGGGACCCGGACGCGGCCGGCGAGATCATCATCGAGGGCCTCTACCAGGTCGGCCGTCAGGACCCGGCCCCGCTCGGCGCCGAGGCCGGGCTGGCCGTGCCGCGCCCGGACGGCGGCGTCGAACTGCACCTGTCCTCCACCGACCCGCACGGCGACCGCGACCGCACCGCCGCCTGCCTCGGCCTGGAGCCCGACCGGGTCCGGCTGGTGGTCACCGGCGTGCCCGGGGCCACCACCGACCGCGAGGACCTTTCCTTCCAGGTCACCCTGGCGCTGCTGGCGCTGCGCACCGGCCGCCCGGTGAAGATGACCCTCACCCGCGAGGAGTCCTTCCACACCCACCCCTCGCGCCACCCCGCGCTGCTGCGCTACCGCCACCACGCCGACGCCGAGGGCACCCTGGTGAAGGTCGAGGCGCAGATCCTGCTGGACGGCGGCGCGTACGCGGACGTCTCCGCCGAGGCGCTGGCCGCCGCCACCGCGTTCTCGGTCGGCCCGTACGTCTGCCCGAACGTCTTCGTGGACGCCTGGGCGGTGCGCACCAACAACCCGCCGGCCGGGCGGATGCGCGGCGAGGGCGCGTTGCAGGCCTGCTTCGCCTACGAGTCGCAGCTGGACCAGCTGGCCGCCCGGATCGGCGTGGACCCGGTGGAGATCCGCCGCCGCAACGCGATGTCCACCGGCGACCCGATGCCCACCGGACAGGCCGTCACCTGCCCGGCGCCGGTCGGCGCGCTGCTGGAGGCCGTCGCGGCCGAGCCGCTGCCGGCCCTGCCGGTGGACGACCCGGACGCCGAGTGGCTGCTGCCGGGCGGGCCCGGTGGCGCCGGCGACCCGGCGGCGGTGCGGCGCGGGATCGGCTACGCCGTCGGCATGGTGCACATGCTCGGCGCCGAGGGCGAGGACGAGGTCTCCACCGCCACCGTGCGGGTCAGCGGCGACCACGCCACGGTGATCTGCGCGGCCGTCGACTCCGGACAGGGCTTCGCCACGCTGGCCCGGCAGATCGTGCAGACCGTGCTGGGCGTCAGCGAGGTGTACATCGCGCCGGCCGACAGCGACCAGTCCATCGCCGGTCCCTCCGCCCGCGGCCGGCACACCTGGGTCTCCGGCGGCGCCGTCGAGCGCGCCGCGCTGATGGTCCGCCACCAGCTGCTCCAGCCGATCGCCGCCAACTTCGGGATGTCGGTGGAACTGCTGCAGATCGCCGACGGCAAGATCACCTCGTACGACGGGGTGCTCGGCATGCCGGTCGCCGAGGCGCTGGAGGGCAAGGAGCTCTGGGCGACGGCCCAGTGCCGCCCGCACCCCACCGAGCCGCTGGACGAGTCCGGGCAGGGCGACGCCTTCGTGTCGATCGCGTTCTGCGCGATGCGCGCGGTGGTGGACGTGGACATCGAGCTGGGCGCCGTCCGGGTGGTCGAGATGACGGTCGCCCAGGACGTCGGCCGGGCGCTGAACCCGCGGCAGATCGAGGACCGGATCGAGGCGGGCGTGGCCCAGGGCGTCGGCCTGGCGCTGCTGGAGGACCTGCGCACCGAGGGCGGCGTGCTGCTGAACCCCTCGCTCACCGGCTACCGGCTGCCCACCGCGCTGGACACCCCGCAGGTGCGGATCGCCGCCCTGCTGGAGGAGCGGGACGTGGTCGCCACCTTCGGGGCCAAGGCGGTCAGCGCCGCCCCTGCGGTGGTCGCCCCGGCGGCCGTGGCCGCCGCCGTCCGGGCGGCCACCGGCCTGCCGGTCGGCCGGCTGCCGATCCGGCCGGAGGACGCGGTCGCGGTCTGACGGCCGGGGGCGGCGGTTTCGGTCGACCGCCCCGGAAATACCGTAAACAGGAATTGCCGGTCGACGGAATGTCGACCGGCAATTCCATTTCCGGCGAGGCCATGACGGGAATCGAACCCGTGTACAC
Organism: Kitasatospora sp. NBC_01300; assembly: GCF_041435235.1. Classification (NCBI taxonomy): domain Bacteria; kingdom Bacillati; phylum Actinomycetota; class Actinomycetes; order Kitasatosporales; family Streptomycetaceae; genus Kitasatospora; species Kitasatospora sp. NBC_01300. The sequence continues at coordinate 4,980,761 of NZ_CP108408.1, forward strand.
CGCTTTGCAGACGGTTCCCTAAGCCACTCGGGCACACGGCCAGTGAATTCATAGTGGCGGAATGCGTGGGGGGCCGTCAACGGCGGAATGTAAATTCTGTATGGCGGCTTGTGCTACGGTCGGAACCAGGTGGCCGGTCGCCCGGCCGCCCCGGACGAGCGCGTCGTACCCGGTGACGACAAGACGGCGCAGTTCAGCGGCAATCCGGCCGCTGTGGACTGCGGAGGTAGGCCGTCATGGCATGGCTCGTTCTGATCATCTCGGGTGTCCTGGAGACCGTGTGGGCGGTGGCCCTGGAGTCGTCCAAGGGCTTTTCCCGGCTCACCCCCAGCCTCGTCTTCGGTGTGGCCCTGCTGCTGAGCATGGGCGGGCTGGCGTACGCGATGCGCACCATTCCGATCGGCACCGGCTACGCGGTCTGGGTCGGTATCGGCGCGGTCGGCACCGCGCTCTACGGCATGGCCGTCCTGGGGGACGCGGTGACGGCGGCCCGGATCGGCTGCCTGCTGCTCATCGTCTCCGGCGTGGTCGGCCTGAAGGTGCTCCACTGACCTCCGCCTGAGCTTCCCCCTGACCCTGGTCCTAAGCCCTGCGGACTAGCTGATCACCGACTCGGGTCAGGGGTCATGAAGGTAGACGGCCCTTACGATGTTACGTATGACCACTGCCTCCCCCACCTCGGTCGACTCCGCCTCGATACCCTCCGAACCCGACCCCGGTGGCGGGGTCCTCAGCGGCCGCTACCGCGCTCTGACGCTGGGGATCGTGTCGGTGGTCCTGGTGATCGCCTTCGAGGCGACCGCCGTCAACACCGCGATGCCGACCGCGGCCCGCCAGCTGAACGGCATCGGGCTGTACGCCTTCGCCTTCTCCGGCTACTTCACCACCACGCTGTTCGCGCTGGTCGTCTCCGGGCAGTGGTGCGACCGGCGCGGGCCGATGCAGCCGCTGTTCACCGGCATCGCGGTGTTCGGCGTGGGCCTGGTGGTGGCCGGGACGGCACCGGGCATGTGGGTGTTCGTGGCCGGGCGGGCGATCCAGGGCCTGGGCGGCGGGCTGGTGATCGTCGCGCTGTACGTGGTGGTCGGCCGGGCCTTCCCGGAGCGGCTGCGGCCGGCGGTGTTCGCGGCCTTCTCCTCGGCCTGGGTGCTGCCCTCGATCGTCGGGCCGCTGGTCTCCGGTGCGATCACCCAGCACCTCGGCTGGCGCTGGGTGTTCCTGGCCGTGCCGGTGCTGATCCTGCTGCCGCTGGCCGTGATGGGCCCCGCGCTGGCCCGCTCCGAGCGGGAGCACCCGGTGGCCAGGGGCGCGGAGTTCGACCGCCGGCGCACCCTGCTGGCCGCGATGGCGGCGCTCGGTGCCGGCCTGCTGCAGTACGCGGGCGGGCGGCACGACCTGATCGGGCTGCTCCCCGGGGTCGTCGGGGCGGCGCTGCTGGTGCCGGCCGTCCTGGGGCTGCTGCCCCAGCGGACGCTGCGGGCCGGGCGGGGGCTGCCGGCGGTGATCCTGCTGCGCGGACTGGCGGCCGGGGCGTTCCTCGGGGCCGAGGCCTTCGTCCCGCTGATGATGACCACCGAGCGCGGCCTCTCGCCGACGATGTCGGGGCTCACCCTGACCAGCGGCGGGCTCACCTGGGCGCTGGGCTCCTGGCTGCAGGGGCGGCCGGGGGCCGAGCGCTACCGCGAGGCGATGATCCGGGGCGGGTTCGTGCTGACCGCGGTGGCGATCGCGGGCGCCGCGCTGGTGCTGGTCCCGGCGGTGCCGGCCTGGGTGGCGGCGGTGGCCTGGGGCGTCGGCGGCATCGGGATGGGACTGACCGTCGCGAGCGTCAGCGTGCTGATGATGAAGCTCTCCGCGCCGGAGGACGCCGGGGTGAACTCGGCGGCCCTGCAGATGAGCGACGCGCTGGGCAACGTCCTGCTGACGGGCCTGGCGGGGGTGATGTTCGCGGTGCTGGGCGGCGGCTCGCTCGCCGCCGCGCACGAGGGCGCCGGGGCCACCGCCTCGGCCGGGGCCACCGGGTCGCCCGCGGCGTTCGCGGTGATCCTGCTGGCCATGGCCGGCGTGGCGCTGCTGGGGGCGCTGCTCGCCGGCCGGGTCCGGGTCAGGTCCTGAGGGTCAGCCGGCAGCGGCGGCGGAGGGCACCGGCGGTGCCCCGGGGGTGCCGAGGAAGGCCTCCCAGCCGCCGGTCGGCGCCTGGCCCGGGGCGAGGCCCTGGAGCTTGCGCAGCACCGCAGTGTCCTGGGCGTCCAGCCAGTCCACCAGTTGGCGGAACGAGACCAGCCGGACCTCCGGCTTGTCCGCGATCGTCCGGAGCACGTCCTCGACGGCGTTCATGTAGATGCCGCCGTTCCACTCCTCGAAGTGGTTGCCGATGACGTAGGGCGCCCGGTTGCCGTTGTAGGTGCGGTCGAAGCCCAGCAGGTAGGCGTCGCGGGCCTGGGCCTGGAAGCCCGGGTAGAGCGCCGGGTCGGCCTTGGTGTTGGGGCCGCACTGGTTGTACATGATGTTGTAGTCCATCGACAGCACCTGGAAGGTGTGCCCGGGGAAGGGGATGGACTGCAGCGGGAGGTCCCAGAGCGCGCCGCCCTGGATCTTCTGCGGCCACACCTGGGTGCCGTTGCCGCTGCTGTCGTAGCGCCAGCCGCGCTTGACCGCGGTGGGCAGCAGGTTGCGCTGGCCCTCCAGGCAGGGGGTGCGGCTGCCGACCAGCTCCCTGCGGTAGTCGAAGGGCAGCGCCGGCAGGTCGGTGAAGCCGGTGTTGGTGCGCCAGTTCGTCACGAAGTCCATGGCCTGCTGGATCTCGCTGTCCCAGTCCTCCGGGGACCACTTGCCGACGCCGGTGGCGCCGCAGAAGTGGCCGTTGAAGTGGGTGCCGATCTCGTGGCCCTCCAGCCAGGCCGCGTGCACGTTCTCCAGGGTGTCGTGGATGTGCTGGTCGGTGAGGTAGCCGATCTCGGAGGCGCCGACCTTGTGCTGCGGGGGGCGGTAGAGGTCCTTCTTGGACTCGGGCAGCAGGTAGAGGCCGCTGAGGAAGAAGGTCATCGAGGCGTTGTGCTCCTGCGCCAGCCGACGGAATCGGGCGAACAGGCCGTTGTCGAGCTCGCCGGCGCCGTCCCAGGAGAAGACCACGAACTGCGGCGGCCGTTCGCCGGCCTTGAGCCGCTCGGGGGTGGGCTGGTGGGGCTGGGCCCCGGTGTCGGAGGTGGAGCCGTCGCCGATCAGGACGGCCTGCGGCTCGGCGACGTCCGTGGGGCCGGCGCTCTGGTCGACGGCCGCGCCGCTGGGAGGGACGGCCGAGCCGATCATCGGCTTGTCGGCGCTGTTGCTTCCGCAGCCGGTCGCCAGGGTGGCGGCGGAGGCCGCACCGGCGGCCAGCAGGGTGCGGCGGGAGAGAGCGGCCATGGTCACTCCGTTCATGAGGCGTTCGGCAGGCGTACAGGCGTGCGGAAATCCGGTCGGACAAGTGGGGTGATAGAACCCGTGACCGGGTCAGCATGGCAGCTGACCCCGATCGGTCGGCCAGGCGCCACTGGCAGTCGTCATCGATCGCCCGATTGCCGCAACCGGACCGACCCTCCGCGCCGTCGAAGCTCGTACCGAGGCGTTCCGGTGGCGCTTTCACCTGGGAAACGGCCGTCGCGTTCCGTCACCGGGTGCCCACTGGGCGCAGGGATTCGGGCGGTTGCCCTGCCGATCGGGGGGTGTCATTACACCCATCGTGTGGACGTGCTCTAAGGTCCGATCCGATTGAATTGTTTCCCAGGAAACTCCCAGGATCGGGAATCCGTCGGTAGAGGGGAGCGCCCGTGGGCGTCCAGCAGAGCAGGAGCCCGTGGCCGGGCACCCTGGCGGCCGCTGCCGCGCTGGTGCTCGGCGCCTGGCTGCTGCACGACGGCGGGCAGGGCGTGCTGCCGCCCGCCCCCGGCAGCACGCAGACGCTGTCCGGCTTCGCCCCGGTCTCCGTCGTCCCGCCGCTGGGCCCCTCCGACCCCACCCGCATCCGCATCCCGGCCGTCCGGCTGGACGCCCCGGTCACCGCGCTCGGGCTCGACCCCGACGGCCACCTCCAGGCCCCGCCCGAGGCGGACCGCAACCTGGCCGGCTGGTACCGCGGCGGGGCCAGCCCCGGGCAGCGCGGCACCGCCATCCTGGACGGGCACGTCGACAACAAGGCCGGCCCGGCCGTCTTCTACAACCTGGGGGCGCTCCGGCGCGGAGACCGGATCGAGATCGCCCGCGCGGACGGCGCCGTCGCCGTCTACCAGCTGTACGCCATCGAAGTGCACGACCGAAAGGACTTCCCGGACGACCGGGTCTACCGCCAGGCCGCCGACGCTCAGCTGCGGGTCATCACCTGCGGCGGCGCGTACAGCGCCGAGCACGGCTACGAGGGCAACGTCGTCGCCTACGGCTTCCTGGCCGACACCACCCGGCCGGGCAAAGCCGCATGACCACGCTGACCCTCGCCACCCGCTGGAACCCGATCGACTGGCCGCTCACCCACGGCCCGATCCCGTACGCCGTGCTCGCCGCGGGCTGGGGGTCGCTGGTCCTGCTCGCGTTCTCCCGCCACGAACGCTGGCGGGCCCCGCGCCTCTTCGGCGCCCTGATGCTGGCCGGAACGCTCACCGCCCTGGTGAAGCTCGGCGTCGACGGCTGGTGGCACCCCTTCCCGGAGGGCACACCGGACTTCGTCCTGCGCTGGATAGCCGTCGCGCTGTTCGCGATATCCCTGGTCTGCTTCCGCGCGCCGCTGCTCGCCGTCCGCCGCCGGCTGCTGGCGACCGGAGCCGCCGTCCTGGTGCTGCTGATGGCCGCCTCGCAGGTCAACCGGGGCTTCGACCAGTACCCGACCGCCCGGGCCATGCTGGTGCCCGGGGTCCAGGCGCTGACCACGGGCAAGGTGGCCAGCACCATCGCCGCCACGCCGGGCAAGCCCGTCGAGGAGCTCTGGCACGCGCCGCCCGGCCTGCCCGCCAAGGGCACCCTCTCCACCGTGACCATCCCCGGCACCAAGTCCGGCTTCACGGCCCGCGACGGGTACGTCTACCTGCCGCCCGCCTACCAGGCCAATCCCCGGCCGCTGCTGCCCGTCGTGGTGCTGCTGCCCGGCCAGCCCGGCGCCCCGGTGGACTGGATCACCTCCGGGGCCATCCAGGAGACCCTGGACGCCTTCGCCGCCGACCACCAGGGCCTCGCCCCGATCGTGGTGGTCGCCGACCCCACCGGCAGCCCGTTCACCAACACGCTCTGCATGGACTCCCGGATCGCCAAGGCGCACACCTACCTGGCCACCGACGTCCCGGACTGGATCCACCACAACCTGCAGACCGCCACCGGCCGGGGCGCCTTCGCCATCGGCGGGCTCTCGCTCGGCGGCACCTGCTCGCTCCAGCTGGCCGTCAACGCGCCCGGGGTCTACGGCACCTTCCTGGACATCTCCGGCCAGGACGAGCCGACCCTGGGCGAGCACGGCGAGACCGTCGACAAGGCCTTCGGCGGCGACGAGGCCGCGTTCGACGCCGTCGACCCGGTGCACATCATGGCCCGGCAGAAGTTCCCCGACACCGCAGGCATGTTCGTGGTCGGCGCCAACGACCCGGACTTCCGACCCATGCAGGAGAAGGCCTATGCGGCGGCACAGGCGGCCGGAATGAAGGTCGGCTACCAGACCATCCCCGGCTGGCACAGCTGGGTCGTGTTCCGCCAGGCCTTCGAACAGAACCTGGCCTGGCTCTCCCAGCAGACCGGGCTGATCCGGTGATCCGGCTCCCCGCGGCCCCCGCGCCGGCCAAGGAGCAGGAGTGGCCGTCGGACCGCGCGCCGGTCGCCGGGACGCCGGAGCCGCGCCCGCAGCGGGCCTGGCGGGCGACCCGCAGGTTCGGCGTGTGGCTGCGCTCGGCGCCGCTCACCCTGGTGCTGCTGGCCGGGCTCTGGGCGCTCGGCGCGGCCACCGGCAGCCTGTCCCACGGGCCGTCCGAGCGGCTGCTCGACCGGGTCGGGGCCGGCGTGCCCACGCTCGCCGAGGGCCACTGGTGGACGCCGTTCACCTCGCTGTTCTGGTGCTCCGGCCTGGGCTCGTACGTGTTCACCAGCCTGCTGCTGGTCCTGGTCGGCCCGGCCGCCGAGCACCGGCTCGGGTGGCTGCGCACGCTCGCGGTGCTGGTCGGCGGGCAGCTGGCGGGCACCCTGCTCGGCACCGGGCTGATCGCGGTCGGCTCCCGGGTCGGCGAGCAGTGGACCGTCTCGGTGGCCGACCAGACCTCGGTCGGCCCCGGCGTCGGCCTGTTCGCGCTGGCCGGGGTGCTCGGCTACCGGCTCACCGTGCTCTGGCGCCGCCGGCTGCACCTGCTGGTGCTGCTCGGCCCGCTGGTCATGACGCTGTACGTGGGCCACCTGCAGAGCGTCCAGCGGTGCGCCGCCGCGTTCGTCGGGCTGGGCGCCGGCGCGCTGCTCGCCCGGGGCGGGCTGCACCTGCGCACCCACCGCTCCTCGCACTCCGAGACCCGGGTGCTGGTGGCGCTCTGCCTGGTCGCCGCCGCCCTCGGGCCGCTGATCGCCTCGCTGTACGACAACGCCAGCGGGCCGTTCAACACCTTCTCCGAGCTGTACTTCTCGCACCGGCTCAGCCCGGAGGAGGTGGCCGACTTCTGCGCGCTGTCGGCGCACGACTGCGCCCGCGCGCACGCCGTCGAGCGGATCTTCGACACCCCGGGCCGGCTGATGGCCGCGCTGTTCCCGGCGCTGCTGCTGGTCCTGGCCGAGGGGCTGCGCCGGGGGCTGCGGCTCGCCTGGCGGATCACCGTCGCCACCGAGCTGCTCTGGGCGGCGCTGCTGGGCTGGCTGTACCTCGACTCCGGCCCGGTCAGCGGCGACGTGGTCCAGTACTTCGTCGAGGCGCTGCTGCTGCCGCTGCTCACCCTCGGCCTGCTGCTGGCCACCCGGCAGCGCTTCCGGCTGCGGCTGGCCGGCCGGGAGGTGCTGCGGCTGGGCACGCTGCTCGGCGGCGCCGCCCTGGCGGCCTCGGCCGCGTACGTGGGGCTCGGGCGCCTCGCGGCCGACCAGTTCGAGCCGGGGGCGAACATCCGCCGACTGCTGCACGGGCTGCCCGCGCAGTTCCTGCCGCCCGCCTACAACGACCTGCTGCCGGACTACCCGATCGCGGTCGGCCCGGTGGCGCTGTTCCTGGAGACGTACTGCGGGCTGGCGTTCTGGGTGGTCGCGCTGACCGCGCTGCTGCTGGCCTTCCGCCGGCCGGTGCTGCACACCGACGCGGAGGCGGCCGCCCGGGCCAGGGCGCTGCTCACCGCGTACGGCGGCGGGACGCTGTCCTTCATCACCACCTGGGACGGCAACCACTACTGGTTCGACGAGGAGGGCCGGGCGGCCGTCGCCTACCGGGTGCACAACACGGTGGCGCTGACCACCGGCGACCCGTTCGGCGCGCCGGAGGCCCGGGCCCGGGCGGTGGCCGGGTTCGCCCGGTTCTGCGACCAGCGCGGCTGGACCCCGTGCTTCTACAGCGTCTCCCCGCAGACCCGGGAGGCCGCCGCCCAGCTCGGCTGGCGCTCGGTGCAGGTCGCCGAGGACACCGTGGTGGCGCTGCCCGAGCTGGCCTTCACCGGCCGCAAGTGGCAGGACATCCGGACCGCGCTGAACAAGGCCGGCAAGCAGGGCATAACCGCCGAGTGGTGGTCCCACCACGAGGCGCCGCGCGCGCTGCGGGACCAGATCCGGGCGATCTCCGAGGAGTGGGTCTCCGAGAAGGGCCTGCCCGAGATGGGCTTCACGCTCGGCGGACTGGAGGAGCTGGACGACCCGGACGTGCGGGTGCTGATCGCGGTGGACGAGCAGCGCGTCGTGCACGGGCTGACCAGCTGGATGCCGGTGTACGAGAACGGCGTGCCGGTCGGCTGGACGCTGGACTTCATGCGCCGGCGCTCGGACGGCTTCCGCGGCGTCAACGAGTTCCTGATCGCCTCGGCCGCGCTGGGCTTCAAGGAGGAGGGCGCGCGCTTCCTGTCGCTGTCCGGCGCGCCGCTGGCCCGCTCCGGGCAGGACGAGGAGCCCTCCGGCCTGCAGCGGATGCTGGACTGGATGGGACGGGTGCTGGAGCCGGTGTACGGCTTCCGCTCGCTGCTCGCGTTCAAGGCGAAGTTCCAGCCGGAGTACCGGCCGATGTACATGGCCTACCCCGACCCCGCCGCACTGCCGAGCATCACCAGGGCGATCGGCAAGGCGTACCTGCCGCACCTGACGCCGGCGCAGGGCGTCCGGCTGATGCGCAGGCTGTCGGGCTGAGGCGCCCCGGGCCCCGGACCCGGGTGACGGCCGGAAGCGCGGTGACGCCCCCGGACGCCGGCCCCGCGCGCCGCTCAGCCGAGCAGCTCGGCGAGCGCGCGGTCGGCGTCCAGGTGCAGGTGCTCCTCGCCCTCGGGGACGAGCAGCCGGCTGCGCCACAGGAAGCGGCGCAGGTCGGTGGTGTCGAACTGGAGCAGCGCGGTGCCCTCCGGCGCCCGCAGTTCGACCATGGTGCGCCGGCCGACCGCGGGCCGGACGTGGACGTCGCCGACGCCGGCCGGCAGGTCCAGGCCGGCCGAGAGCAGCTGGCGGGCGAAGACCCAGACGATGTCGTCGGCGCCGTCCGAGCCCGGGCCGCCGTCCGCCGGTTCGTCCAGCGAGAACTCGGCGGGGAAGGCCATCCGGACGGCGAGCGGGTCCTCCGGCAGGTAGCTCAGGAGCACCCGCAGCCGGACGGAGCGGTGGAGCGAGAGGATCAGTCGGGCCTGGACGGTCTCTTCGGCGGCGGTGTGCACGGCGAGTCCCTTCGGGTCGGTGTGAGGCCGGTCGACAAGGGGGAGGGTTGGGGCGGCCTCACCCTGGTGAGAGTCCAGGGACCGGCCGTGATTACTCGGTTTCGGAACCGATCGGATGTGATCCGGGTCACGTCGATTTCCGGCCGCCCGGGCCCGGCGCGGAGCCTCGCCTGGCCGCCCCGACGGCGCCGGGCCGGTACGCTGGGCGGGTTGTCCGATCGCCGCCCTTCCGCGGGGCGGGGCTGAGAAACCGCCCCTGACCTGCGATGATCCCCCCTCGGAGACCGTGAGTACTGCCGCCGCCTCCTCGATGCCGCTGTTCTCCGACGTGCCGGAGCCGCAGGCCCCCGCCCGGGGCGCCGGACCCGCCGCGTCCGCCGCCTCCCACCACCTCTCGCCGGCCTTCCCCGGCCGCGCCCCCTGGGGCACCGCGGGCAAGCTGCGGGCCTGGCAGCAGGGCGCGCTGGACAGGTACATCGAGACGCAGCCGCGCGACTTCCTCGCGGTCGCCACCCCGGGCGCCGGTAAGACCACCTTCGCGCTCACCCTGGCCTCGTACCTGCTGCACAACCACCTGGTGCAGCAGGTGACCGTCGTCGCGCCGACCGAGCACCTCAAGAAGCAGTGGGCCGAGGCCGCCGCGCGCATAGGCATCCGGCTCGACCCGGCCTACTCCTCCGGCCCGCTCTCCCGGGACTACCACGGCATCGTGGTCACCTACGCGGGCGTCGGGGTCAACCCGATGCTGCACCGCAACCGGACCGAGGCGCGCAAGACCCTCGTGATCATGGACGAGATCCACCACGCCGGCGACTCCAAGTCCTGGGGCGAGGCCTGCTTCGAGGCCTTCGAGCCGGCCACCCGCCGGCTGGCGCTGACCGGGACGCCGTTCCGCTCCGACACCAACCCGATCCCGTTCGTCCAGTACGAGGCCGGCGGCGACGGCATCCGCAAGTCCGTCGCCGACTACACCTACGGCTACGGGCACGCGCTCGCCGACCACGTCGTCCGCCCGGTGATCTTCCTCAGCTACAGCGGCAACATGCGCTGGCGCACCAAGTCCGGTGACGAGCTGGAGGCCCGGCTCGGCGAGCCGATGACCAAGGACCTGATCGCCCAGGCCTGGCGCACCGCGCTGGCCCCGCAGGGCGAGTGGATCCCGTCCGTGCTGCAGGCCGCCGACCGGCGGCTGTCCGAGGTCCGCAAGGCGATCCCGGACGCCGGCGGGCTGGTCATCGCCACCGACCAGAACACCGCGCGCGCCTACGCCAAGATCCTGCGCGAGATCTCCGGCGAGAAGGCCACCGTGGTGCTCTCCGACGAGACCGAGGCCTCCCAGCGGATCTCCGACTACGCGGCCGGGGACTCGCGCTGGATGGTCGCGGTCCGGATGGTGTCCGAAGGCGTCGACGTGCCCCGGCTGTGCGTCGGGGTGTACGCCACCTCGATCTCCACCCCGCTGTTCTTCGCCCAGGCCGTCGGCCGCTTCGTGCGGGCCCGCAAGCGCGGCGAGACCGCCTCGGTGTTCCTGCCCACCATCCCGACGCTGCTCGGCTTCGCCAACGAGATGGAGGTCCAGCGCGACCACGTGCTGGACCGGCCGAAGAAGGAGGGCGAGGGCCTCTTCGACGAGGAGGACCGGCTGCTCGCCGAGGCCGAGCGGGCCAACGACGGGCCGGACGGCGCCGGCGGCGACGAGTTCTCCTACGAGGCGATCGGCTCCGACGCGGTCTTCGACCGGGTGCTGTACAACTCCATGGAGTTCGGCATGCAGGCCCACCCGGGGAGCGAGGAGGAGGACGACTACCTCGGCATCCCGGGCCTGCTGGAGCCGGACCAGGTGCAGATGCTGCTGCAGAAGCGCCAGCACCGGCAGATCCAGCGCAGCAAGGGCAAGCCCGCCGAGGAGGCCGACCTGCTGGAGCTGCCGGCCGAGCAGCGGCCGGTCGTCACCCACCAGGAACTCCGGGAGCTGCGCAAGGAGCTGAACGCACTGGTGGCCGCCTGGCACCACCGCACCGACCAGCCGCACGGCACCGTCCACAACGAGCTGCGCCGCCAGTGCGGCGGACCGCTGACCGCGCAGGCCACCGCCAACCAGCTGAAGGCGCGGATCGCCAAGATCCGCGAGTGGGCGAAGTAGTCGCGGAACCGGACGCGGGAACGGCACGGCGCGCTGCCGCGCGCCGGCCGCCCCGCTCCCGCGTGTCCGGACTCCGGAGCGCGACCGGAGCCGCGCGCCGGCGGGCCCGGAGAAATGCCGGCATTTGTCCCGGTTCCGTCGCGCTGTTGAAGTCGATCACGCCCGAATTTTGGACAACCACTTCCGTCGCGACATTTCCTTCACTACCTTTCCCCCACGCTCTTCCACCGGGCAACCCCCACAGGACGGGCGCCGCAGGACCGCACGCACGTCAAGGACGACACCGCGAGCGGTCCGAGCGCGGCCACCCCACCTGCGCGCGACACCGAACCCGGTCCGGCGCCGCCTGCCCCGCGAGCGCCGCGGAAAGGATGCCCGTCGTGACTGCCGAGACCTCCCAGACCCTGGACCGTGGCGTCCGGGTCCTCAAACTCCTCGCCGACTCCGAGCGCGGGCTCACCGTCACCGAGCTGGCCGCCCGACTGGCCGTCAACCGCACCGTCGTCTACCGGCTGCTGGCCACCCTGGAACAGCACGGCCTGGTCCGCCGGGACATCGGCGGCCGCGCCCGGGTCGGCCTGGGCGTCCTGCGCCTGGCCCACCGGGTGCACCCGCTGCTGCGCGAGGCCGCGCTGCCGGCCCTGCGCAGCCTGGCCGAGGACCTCGGCGCCACCGCCCACCTCACCCTGGTGGACGGCAACGAGGCGCTGGCCGTCGCCGTGGTCGAGCCGAGCTGGACCGACTTCCACGTCGCCTACCGCACCGGCCTGCGCCACCCGCTCGGCGAGAGCGCCGCCGGCCGGGCCATCCTGGAGGCGCGCACCTTCCCCAGCCAGCGCCGGCCGGAGCAGGGCTTCGTCATCACCCGTGCGGAGGAGCAGTCCGGGGCCTGCGGCGCGGCCGCCGCGCTGATCGGACTGAGTGGCATCGAGGGCAGCGTCGGCGTGGTGATGCTGAACGGGCTGGTCCCCGAGCGGGTCGGCCCCCGGGTGGTGGAGGCGGCGACCGAGGTGGCCGACGCGCTGCGGTAGGCCGGCACGGGCCCCGGTGTGTTTGGATTCCCCTTGTGTCCGACACCAAGCTGCCCAAGGCCCTCACCTCCCCGCGGACCCGCGCGCTCACGCTCTGCGGGGTGCTGGTCGCCGCGCTGTTCGGCGTGGCCGCCTTCGTCCCGCTGCCGTACACGCTGACCTGGCCGGGCCTGACCGCGGACACCCTCGGCACGTACAAGGACAAGCCGGTCCTCACCGTGACCGGGGCGCCGCTGCGCACCACCGAGGGCGAGCTGCGGATGGTCACCATCTCGGCCACCAACCCGGGGGAGAGGACCACCTTCTGGCGCGCGCTCCAGGCCTGGTTCGACCAGGACGAGGCGGTGCGCCCGACCGACACGGTCTACCCGCCGGGCAACCCGGCCAAGGCCGAGGAGCAGACCGCCCAGCAGATGACCGAGTCGCAGAACAGCGCCACCGCCGCCGCGCTCGGCTACCTCCACCTCTCGCCGGACCAGGTCAAGGTCAAGGTCGACCTGGGTGACGTCGGCGGCCCGAGCGCCGGGCAGATGCTGGCGCTGGGCATCATCGACAAGCTCGCCGGCGACGGCAAGGGCGGCGACCTCACCGGCGGGCTCAAGATCGCGGGCACCGGCACCATCGACGACCAGGGCGTCGTCGGCGCGGTCGGCGGCGTCCCGCTCAAGACCCAGGCGGCCGCCCGGGACGGCGCGACGGTGTTCCTGCTGCCCAAGGACGAGTGCACGGACGCCAAGGTCAACACGCCCAAGACGCTGCGCCTGGTGCCGGTCGGCACGCTCGGCGAGGCGGTCTCGGCGTTGGAGGCGCTGAAGAGCGGCGGCACCGTCCCCAGCTGCTGACCGGGGCCGCGGGCCCTGCCGTCGGGCGCGGGCCCTACTCGGCGGCGGCCTGGTCCACCAGCGGCAGGATGCGGTACGGCACCGGGTTCTCCAGCGCGATCGCGGTGGCCGAGCGGACGATCCCGTCGAAGCCCACCACCCGGTCGATCACCCGTTGCAGATCGGCGTTGGAGCGGGCCACGATCCGCACCATCATGTCCCCGGCCCCGGTGATGGTGTGCAGTTCCAGCACCTCCGGCACGTTCGCCAGGTGCGTCCGGACGTCGGCGCCCTGGCCCTGGGAGATCTCCAGGGTGGCGAAGGCCGTCACCGGGTAGCCAAGCGCCGCCGGGTCGACCTCCGGGCCGAAGCCGCCGATCACCCCCTTGGCCTGCAACCGGTCCAGCCGGGCCTGCACGGTGCCCCGGGCGACCTGGAGCCGGCGCGAGCACTCCAGCACCCCGATCCGGGGCTCCTCGGCGAGCAGCCGGATCAGCCGGCCGTCCAGCGCGTCGATCGAGTCGTTCCCGCCGCCCGTCCCGGGGGCGGCCGAAACGCCCGGCGGGGCGGGGGAGTTGGGCGAGCCGGGGGAGCTCGGGGACTGGGCGTGGGGCATCGCGGCTCCGTCCTCCGGTGGGCATTCTGTACAGCGGCGCCGCTGATTCTCCCGCCCCGGCGCACAGCTTGACCAGGAGGAAACGGAACAGTTGCGCGCCGGTCGGCTCGGCGCCACCCTCCAGCCACAACGCCGTGCGCCGGGCCCCACACCGGCGCGCGGTCGCACCCGCCGTGGTCCGCACGCCTACCGGGAGGGCCGTCATGACCGACACCGCCGCCGAACCCGTCCTGCTCGCCGCAGGGCCCGGAGAGTCCGCCCCCCTCCCGATGGGCCGCGCCGACGCGGTGGTCTTCGCGGTCGGCGACGCCGAGCGGGCCGCCCGCCGCTACACCGCCGCGCTCGGACTGCGCTGTACCGCGTACGCCGGGCCGGAGACCGGGGAGCCGGAGACGGTCTCGTACGTGCTGGACGCGCCCGGGACCAGGATCGTGCTCACCTCGCTGGTCCAGGTGATCGGCCCGCGCGGCCGGGAGCTGGCCGCGCACCTGGCCCGGCACGGGGACGGGGTGCTGGACCTCGCGGTGAGCGTGCCGGACGTCTTCTACGCCTACGACTACGCGGTGGACCGGGGCGCCCTGTCGCTGGCCGAGCCGTACGAGGCGCGGGACCGCTTCGGCACGGCGGTGCTCGCGACGATCGGGGTGCCGGGCGGGACCAGGCACACCCTGGTCGACCGGTCCGGCTACGCCGGGCCGTACCTGCCGGGGTACCTGCCGTTCGAGACCTGGTGAGGGGGGATCAGCGGATGGCCGTCTCGACCACCGGCGGGTGGCCGTTCCAGTAGACGAAGACCGAGTTGGCCTGCTCGCCCTTGGTGAAGTCCACCCGCATCCACTGGTCGCCGTTCCACACCTGCATCTGCCAGCCCGGGTCGGGGGTGGCGGAGACCAGCGAGGCCTTGTCGGGGCGGATGTCCAGGGCGACCTTGCCGCCCGGCACCGGATAGCTCTTCACGGAGGACACCGCGGTGGTGGTGGCGGGAGTTGGGCGGCGGGTGGCCGACGGGGAGGCGGCGGCGAGGGTGGTGGCGGGGGCCGGCCCGCGCGTCGTCGTCGTGGCGGCGGTCGTGGCGGCGGTCGGGGAGGCCGGTGGTGGGGTCGGGGCCCCGGTCTGGGTGGCCGACCGCGGCTGGTCGGGGGTGACGGTCGCGGTGTGCGGCGTGCCGTCGACCCTCGGTGAGGGCAGCGGCAGGGCCGTGGGCTGCTCGAACGCGGCACCGGTCAGCACCGCGTGCACGCCGAGCCAGGACAGCGCCACCGCCGCCCCGGTGGCCGCCGCCCAGGCGCCGAGCTGTACCAGTCCGTTCCGCATCGTCCGCTCATCCTGCCGTATTCCGGGCCTGCGCAGCCGGGCAGCCCCGTTATTAGTCAGGGGAGTTGCACAATGTCCGGAGGCCACCCCGAGGTACAGACCACTGCCCGTCGATGGCGTACCGTGCAGGGCCATGGCAACAGTGCTCGTGGTCGAGGACGACCCCTTCGTACGCTCCGCCCTCATCCGGCACCTGACCGACACCGGTCATGCGGTCCGCAGCGTGGGCACGGCACTCGAGGCGTTGCGGGAGGTCGCCCAGGTCGGCTGTGACCTGGTGATCCTCGACCTCGGACTGCCGGACCTGGACGGCAGCGAGGCACTCAAGATGATCCGGGGCCTGACCAACGTGCCGGTGATCATCTCGACCGCCCGCGACGACGAGGCCGAGATCGTCCGGCTGCTCAACGACGGCGCCGACGACTATCTGGTGAAACCTTTCTCCGGGGAACACCTCAGCGCCCGGATGGCCGCCGTGCTGCGCCGGCTCGGCGGCGGCGCCGCCCCCGTCGCCCAGGTGCTGCGGGTCGGCGGCCTCGCCATCGACCTCCAGCGCCGCGAGGCCTCGCTGGACGGGCGGCTGCTCGACCTGACCCGCCGTGAGTTCGACCTGCTGGCCTTCCTGGCCGGACGCCCCGGCGTGGTGGTGCCGCGCAAGGAGATCCTGGCCGAGGTCTGGCAGCAGACCTACGGCGGAGACCAGACCATCGACGTCCACCTGTCCTGGCTGCGCCGCAAGCTCGGCGAGACCGCCTCCAGCCCCCGCTACCTGCACACCGTCCGGGGAGTCGGGGTCCGGCTGGAGGCCGCCGGGGGACTGGCGGAGCACCGGACATGAGGAGGTTCGGGCGCTCGCTGCGCTGGGCCCTGATCAAGGCCGCCGTCGCCGGGACCACCATGGTCGCGCTGGCCTTCCTCATCCCGCTCGGCCTGATGGTCCAGCAGACCGCCCGGGACCACGCCTTCACCGCCGCCGAGCGGCAGGCCGCCGCGCTCGGCCCGGCCCTCGCCATCACCACCGACCAGATCGCCATCGACCGCGCCCTGGCCAGCACCGACGCCGGCGGGCAGGGCCGGATGGCGGTCCACCTGCCCGCCCCGGCCGCCCCGGACGCGCTCCCCGGCGCGGGCGGCCCCGGCGGGCCCACCATCGGCGAGGCCCGGGCCGCCGCCGGCGACGTGTCCACCGCCGGAGGCCAGGGCCGCTCCTTCACCGTCGAGGTGCCCGGCGGCTACGCGCTGCTCCAGCCGGTCGCGGTGGACACCGGGCGCACCGCCGTGGTCGAGGTGTTCGTCGCCGACGGCGACCTCACCCGCGGCGTCTCCACCGCCTGGCTGGTGCTCTCAGGCGTCGCGCTCGGCCTGGTCGCCATCTCGGTCCTGGTCGCCGACCGGATGGGCAGCCGGATCGTGGCCTCCGCCCGGCGGCTCGCCGGCGCCGCCCGCTCGCTCGGCGCCGGCAACCTCGCCGTACGGGTCCCGGTGGACGGCAAGCAGGCCGCCGGCAGCCCCGAGGAACTGCGCGAGGCCGCCCACGCGTTCAACACCATGGCCGACCGGGTGGTCCAACTCCTCGCCGCGGAACGGGAACTGGCCGCCGACCTGTCCCACCGGCTGCGCACCCCGCTGACCGTGCTGCGGCTCAACGCCGCCTCGCTCGGCGAGGGCGACGCCGCCGACGCCACCCGGCACGCGGTCTCCCAACTGGAGCGCGAGGTCGACCAGATCATCCGCTCGGCCCGCCGCGACCCCGAGGACGCGCCCGCCGTCGCGGTCGGCTGCGACGTCGCCGAGGTGATCCGCGAACGGGTCGGCTTCTGGTCCGCGCTGGCCGAGGACGAGGGCCGCCGCTGGCAACTGGCCGGTGCCGACCAGGTGACGCCCGTCCCGGTCCAGCGCGCCGACCTGGCCGCCACCGTCGACGCGCTGCTCGGCAACGTCTTCCGGCACACCGCCGTCGGCACCGCCTTCTCGGTGGACGTGCTCGCCACCGAGACCTCGGTGATCGTCCTGGTCGGCGACGCCGGCCCCGGCTTCAGCGACCCGGCCGCCGCCCTCAAGCGCGGCGAGGGCCACGGCGGCGAGGGCTCCACCGGCCTCGGCCTCGACATCGTCCGCAAACTCGCCGAGTCCACCGGCGGCGACCTGGCGCTCGGCCGCTCCGCCGTGCTCGGCGGCGCCGAGATCCGGCTTCGGCTGCGGACGCGCCCGGACGGCACCCCCGCGCGGGCGGGGCGGCGGCGCAGCCGGGGCGCGCTGTTCCAGAAGTGACCGCTTCCGCTTCCGCTTCCTCTTCCTCGTTCCTCGGCCGAGGCCCGGGGGAAGCGTGGCGGCAGGTTTCGCACGCGTCTGATGCGCCGCCAGTTTCCGGATCTTCCTTAAGCGCGGCCTAAGGGAGTTCTTCCCCTCGCTCAGCCCGCCGGTTCGGCCTCCCGGTCGCCGCTAGCGTCGGTCGCGCCGGTCACCCGACCGAGCCGGGCCGGCCGCCCGGACGTCCGCACGCACCCGCGCCCGGACCGCGGCCGACCGACGGCACCCCGGAGGTAACGCGCCATGACCACCCAGCCCAACCGCCGCCCCGGCCGCCGCAGGCGCGGCCGCAAGGGCGCGATCGTCGGGGCCTCGGCGGTCGCGGCCGCCCTGGTCGCGGGCGGTGTCGTCGTCCTCGCCTCCTCGGCCAGCGCCGCCTCGCTCGGCGCCGTCTACAGCCGGACCAGCAGCTGGGACTCCGGCTACACCGGCCAGTACCTGGTCACCAACCCGGACAGCAGCCCGATCGAGGACTGGACGCTCAGCTTCGACCTTCCGGCCGGCGCGAAGATCGACTCGCTCTGGAACGCCACCTTCACCGCCGCCGGCCAGCACGTCACCGTCAAGCCGGAGGCGTGGAGCAAGCGGCTGGAGCCCGGCAGGAGCGTGGTGGTCGGCTTCGTCGCCCAGGGCGCCGGTGCCGCGCAGGCCGAGCCCGGCAACTGCCTGATCAACAACACCTCCTGCAAGGCCGGTGACGGCACCGCGCCCACCCCCTCGGGCCGCCCCACCACCACCGCGCCGACCGGTCCGGTGTCGACCGGTCCCGTGCCGACCGCTCCGGTGTCGACCGCTCCGGTGTCGACACCTCCCAAGCCGACCGGGACCGGCACCGCGGCCCCTTCCCCCACGGGGACCGCGAGTGCCACCCCCTCGGCGAAGCCGACCACCCCGGCGCCGACCCCCACCCCGACCGCCACCCCCACGGCGACCGGTGTGCCCGTACCCCCGGCCGGTGCCGGGGCCGGCTTCGCCCCGTACGTCGACACCTCGCTCTACCCGCCGTACGACCTGGTCGCCACCGCCAAGGCCACCGGGGTCAAGAACTACACCCTCGCCTTCGTCGTGTCCGGCGGCGGCTGCCAGCCCAAGTGGGGCGGCGTCAGCGACCTCTCCGCCGACGCGGTGGCCGCCCAGATCGGCGCCCTGCGGGCGATCGGCGGCGACGTCCGGGTCTCCTTCGGCGGCGCCAACGGCAGCGAACTGGCCCTCGCCTGCGGCTCCACCGCCGACCTGGCCGCCGTCTACCAGAAGACCGTCGACGCCTACGGCCTGACCAGGCTCGACTTCGACGTCGAGGGCGGCGCGATCGCCAACACCGCCGCCAACACCCGCCGCGCCCAGGCCATCGCCCAGCTGCAGAAGAACGCCGCCGCCAAGGGCAAGGCGCTCGACGTCTCCTTCACACTGCCCGCGCTGCCCTCCGGCCTGACCCAGGAGGGCGTCAACCTGGTCGCCGACGCCAAGAACAACGGCGTTGCGATCGGCGCGGTCAACATCATGGCCATGGACTTCGGCGACGGCGTCGCCCCGAACCCGCAGGGCCAGATGGGCAAGTACGCGATCGCCGCAGCCACCGCCACCCAGGCCCAGGTCAAGAGCGTGCTCGGACTGGACGACGCGGCCGCCTGGCGCAAGGTCGCCGTGACCCCGATGATCGGCGTCAACGACGTCGCCAGCGAGGTCTTCACCGTCGCCGACGCCAAGCAGCTCGCCGACTTCGCGGCGTCCAGGCACCTCGCCTGGCTGGCCATGTGGTCCGGCACCCGTGACAAGGCCTGCGACGGCGGGGCCAAGGCCTACGCCGATGCCAGCTGCAGCAGCATCGTCCAGCAGCCGCTGGACTTCACCCGGGCCCTCGGCGCCTACACGGGCTGAGGCGCGGGGCCGCTGGGGCCGCTGAGTCCCTGAGGCCCTGGGCCCCTGAGGTCGCTGAGGCCCTGAGCCCTTCGCCGGGTGGCCCCGGCCGTCCGTGCTCCGCCCGCAACGGAGTACGGCCGGTCGGGGCCCATTCGTCACCTTGCGTGACCGCCTGTGCCCAGGCCCGGGCGGCCCGCATCCGGTATCGTCGGCGATTGGTCGAGCGGTGGACGGAGTGGACTGGTGACAGCGGTGCAAGACGAGCGGAGCCCGGTGCGGACCGCACCCGACCCCGCGCCCGCCCCCCTGTCGGACCGGCTGCGGACCGCGCTCGGCGCCCCCGTCCGCGCGCTGCGCGAGGCCCCCCGCCGACCGCTGCTGGCCGCCTCGGCCCTGGCGCTCCTGTCCCTGGTCGTGTACGCGGTGGTCCGCCACTTCGTCAACACCTCGATGGTCGACATGATCGTCTACCGGGCCGAGGGCGCCGCCGTGGCCAACGGCACCGACCTGTACGCACTGCGCGTCACCGAGTGGAACCTGCCCGCGACCTACCCTCCGTTCGCGGCCATGCTGTTCGTGCCCACCACCTGGTTCCCGGTCCCGTTCCTCCGGGTGGCGATCACTCTCGGCAACCTCGGGCTGCTCGCCCTGCTGACCCACCTGTCCTTCAAGCTGGTCGGCTGGCCGCGCCGCGAACTGCGGCCGATCGGCGTCATCCTGGTGACCGGCCTCGGCGTCTGGCTCGAACCCGTCTTCACCACGCTCCGGTACGGCCAGATCAACCTCGCGCTCGCCTGCCTGATCCTCTGGGACCTCACCCGTTCGGACGCCCGCCGCAGCAAGGGCATGGCGATCGGCATCGCCGCCGGCCTCAAGCTCACCCCCGGCCTGTTCGCCGTCTACCTGCTGATCACCGGCCGGGTCCGAGCCGCCTTCGTGGCCGGCCTCACCTTCCTCGGCACCTTCCTGATCGGCGCCGTCTTCCTGCCCGACGCCACCTGGGGCTTCTGGACCAAGTACCTCTACGACTCCTCCCGGGTCGGCAAGACCGAGATCGTCGACAACCAGTCGCTGCGCGGCGCCCTCGCCCGGCTGCTGCACACCGCCGACCCCGGCACCCTCGCCACCCTCGCGGCCGGCCTGGTCGCGGTGGCCGGCCTCGCCGTCGCCGCCTGGGCCCACCGCAGCGCCCGCTGGCTGCCCCGGGCCGAGGCCTGGGGCGTCTGCTGCGCGGCCGTCACCGCCGTGCTGATCTCACCGATCAGCTGGACCCACCACTGGGTCTGGTGCGTGCCGGTGCTCGTCCTGCTCGCCACCGAGGCCTCCGTCGAGCACGCCCGCCCGGTCGGCGTCCGCCGGCTGCGCTGGCGGGCCGCCTTCTGGGCGACGCTGCTCGCGTTCCTCTCCTTCGCGATGTGGGCCGCCAAGCCGCTCGGGCCGGCCGTCCTCCACATGGGGCCGCTGCGCCAGCTGCCGACCTCGGTCTACCCGTGGGTCGGGCTCTGCTTCCTGCTCGCCGCCGCCATCCGGATAAGGGCCCGGCGACGCTCCGCCGGGGCACCGCTGGTCCGGCTGCCCGGACAGCGCGACGGCGGTGGCCCGGACGCCACCCGCGGCCGTCAGCAGGCCCCCGCGGCCCGCTGAGCCGGCGGGGGCGCGGCTCCCGTCGCGTCGCGCGGTCCCGGTCGGCTGCGCGCTGTGGCCGGCCGGTGCGTTCGCGGTCGCGCGCGTGGTGGTGGTCGTGCGCGTGCTGGTGGTCCTGCGCGTGCTCACGCAAGCAGGTCCGCGAGCGAGCCGTCCATGTCCAGCGCGGCCAGCTCGCTGCCCGGCGGGACCAGCCGGTGGGCCCGCTCCAGCCAGGCCGCGACGACCGGCAGCGGCGCCTCCAGCAGGGCGTCGCCGGCCGGGGAGCTCAGCGCCAGGCAGAGCACGCTGCGCCGGCCCGAGCGGGTCGGCCAGATCCGCACGTCGCCCTGGCCGCACGGCCGGAAGGTGCCCTCGACCAGCAGCTCGCGGGCGAACACCCAGGTCACCGGGGAGCCGGTGTCCAGGTGGAAGGTGATGTGCACCGCGTACGGGTCGTGGCTGCCGTAGGACAGCCGGGCCGGGACGGGGACGCTGTGCTCGGGGGAGAGCACCAGGTTCAGCTCCAGTTCGTGCTCGACCACGCCGGTGGGGCGCTCCATGATCGTCTTCCTCTCTGCCTTGGGTTCCTGCCCGGTTCCGGGCCCGGTGACCTTTGAGAGGGCGGTCCGCGCCGGCTCTTACACACGTTTCCGGGATTTCTTCGGGAAGTTCGACGAGGGGTGGGTGAGACGAGGGGCGGCGACTGGTGGGGATCCCGGCGCGCGGACGCCCGCCGCGCGCCGGGACGATTCGGCCGCCCTTACCCCGGAGGGCCCTCCGCTGTCCGGTGATTGACCAACTTTCCGTCGGCACCGCGACGAGGCACTACCCTTTGTGACTGTCCGGCGACTTTCCGCCTACCGGCGGTGCCCCCACCCACGCGCGCCGGGCGGCTCGCGGGTGCGCCGGGCGGGCGTGCCGTGTCGGCCCCGCCAGGACCCGCCAGGAGAGAAGACCCCATGACGGACCGCCCCTTCGCCGGCGCCGGCGACTCGGCCGTCGGACCCGAGCCGGGCTACTACCCCGACCCCTCCATCCCCGGCTTCGTCCGGTACTGGGGCGGCTCGGCCTGGGTGCCGGGCACCAGCCGGCTCGCACCCGCCGAGGGCGAGGTGCTGGATCCGCCCCGGTTCGCGTCCCGGCGGCCCGCCGCCGGTGCGGCGGGGGCGGCGCGGGCGGTGCCGCCACCGGCGGTGCCGGAGGCGGCCGGTCCGGAGACGGTGGCCCCGGAGCCGTCCTGGGGCGGGACCGCGCGCGGCGGGGGCGGGGACACCGGGCCGGTGTACTTCGACCAGACCACGGGCGGGGCGAAGTTCGTCCTCGGGTCGCGGGCGGCGGAGGTGATCGGCGGGCCGGTGTTCCGGACGGTCGGGGAGCCGGAGGCGCCCGCGAACCCTGAGGCGTCCGGGGTGGCTGGGGCGTCCGGGCCGGAGCCGGCGGCGGCGGTCGAGGTGCCGGTCTTCGAGGAGGCGGTCTTCGAGGAGGTGGTCTTCGACGAGCCGGTCCTGGGCGAAGAGGTCCATGGCGAACCGGTGGTCGAGGTTTCGGCGGTCGGGGGTGCGGCCGGCCAGGGCGAGGTGGAGGGGCCTGGCTGGCAGGCCGTTCCGCCGGCACGGCGGGGGCTGATGGAAGCGGATGGCGAGCCGCACCGGATCTCCTGGGGGGTGCTTTCGGGGGCGCCCGACGAGGAAGAGGGGCGCGCGAGGCAGGTCCGCGCTTCGGTTGCTTTTCCGGTCCGGGCTTCGGCCGGCATGCCGGCCGCCGCTTCGGTCGGGGCGGAGGTGGCCACCGCCTCCGGAGCGCCCGCGACCGTCCCGGCGGCGGTGGCGGTGCGGGAGGCGCCGTCGCCCGTCGCGGCGTCCGTTCCGGCGGCTGCGCGCGGGGCCGGGCGTGCCGTCGAGCCCGCGTCCGAGCCCGAGCCCGCCGTACCGGCCCCGGCCGCGCCGGTCGCCGCCGGGGCGGCTCCGGTCCGGGCCCAGGGCCGGGCTCCCGCGCCTGCCGCGCCCGCCGGGTCGCTGCCGGTCGTGCGCCCGGCCCGGGAGGCCGTCGCGCGGCGCCGCCCCGCCCCGGCCGAGCCGGCCCCCACGGTGCCCGCCCCCACCGTGCCCGCTTCCGCGACGCCCGCCGGGCTCGGACGCCGGCTGGCCGCGCGCGCCGTGGACACCGTCGTACTCCTCGTGGTCGCCGTCGCCGCCGGAATCCCGCTCGGCCGCTCCGCGTCCGAGCACCTCCAGCAGAAGCTCGACCAGGCCCGGATGGCCAGTTCCCTCACCCGGCGTCAGGTCCAGGTCTGGCTGGTGGACGACGTGGTGCTGGGCAAGGTCGCGGTCCTGCTCGGCATCCTGCTCTTCGTCAGCCTGCTCTACGAGGTGCTGCCGACCGCCCGCACCGGCCAGACCTTCGGCAAACGGCTGGCCCGGATCCGGGTGGCGGACGCCGCCGCCCCCGCCGCCCGGACCAGGCTGAGCCTCGGCCGCTCGCTGCTCCGGTGGGCCGTGAGGCAGCTCGGCCTGCTGCTGCTCGTCGGCCTGGTCTGGCCCGTGTTCGACCGCCCGGCCCGGCGAGGCTGGCAGGACCGGGCCGCCCGCACCCGGGTGGTCCGCGGCTGAGGCCTCCCGGCGTGGCGGCCGGCTCCCGGCGCGCAGGCATCATCCGGGGCGGAGGCGCCGTCCGGCCCTGGCAGCAAAACGGACAGAATGTCCCAAACGGCGAGAATGTGTGATGTTCTACTCGACGGATGAGCACTCACGACCCCTCAGGCTCCCAGCCGGAGGGGGGCGGCCAGCCCTCCTTCGACAAGCAGCCTCCGCAGCCGGGCGGCGGCACGCCGGAAGACCGGCCGTCGAACCCGAACCCGCCGTCGGACCCGAACCCGCCGTCCGCCCCACCGCCCGCCGGCGGCCCGTCCGACGGCACCTCCGGCACCCCGTCCGACGGCCCCGGCGCGTACGGCGGCACCTACGGCGGCCCGACCGGCGGTCAGAGCCCGCCCGGCGGCAGCCCCTACGGCCAGAGCCCCTACGACCAGCCCCCGCCCGGCTACGGCCCCACCGGCTACGGAACCCCCGGCGCCGGACCCGTCCCCGGCATGCCGCCGATCGGCAGCTGGCCCAGGCGCATCATCGCCCGCCTGATCGACTACCTCCTCGTCCAGGCCGTCGCCGTGATCGTGGTGGCCCCCTTCGCCGACTTCAGCAACCGCTCCGGCGAGGTCGGCGCGTTCTGGCTCGGCTGCGGCATCTACCTCCTCTACGAGGGCCTGATGCTCGGCCGGGACGGCCAGACCCTCGGCAAGAAGGCGATGCACGTCCGCGTCGCCATGCTGATCGACGGCAACAAGCCCACCCAGAGCGCCGCCTGGACCCGCGCGGCCGTCTACATCCTCCCGGCCGTGATCTGCTGCGCCGCCTTCTGGTGGATCATCGACGGGATGTTCGGCGTCTTCGACAAGCCCTACCGGCAGTGCATCCACGACAAGGCCGCGAAGACCGTGGTGGTCACCACCGACTGACCGGTCGAGCGGGCCGCGGGCGCCCGGCGGCGGACTGGCTTGCTAGCGCTGCCGGGCGTACTCGTGTCCGGCCGGGGCCGGGGAGGCCGCTCCCGACCTCGCCGCCGACCGGCCGGACACGGCGAGCGACAACACCGTCACCACGGTGCCGAGCGCCAGCGCGAACCCCTCCAGCACCGCGACCTCCAGGACGCCCGAGGCGCCCGAAACGGCCAGCAGCGCCACGGTGGCGGCGACGACGGTGAACGAGCCGAGGCAGTACTGGGCAGCGGACGGACGCGGCATGGCGGGGGGTCCTTCGCACGTCGGGGGGAACGAGCGGGAATGGCGCCGGTCCCAGAAGTGCTGCCCGGCAAGGGAGTTCGGTAAGTCCAGGCTAACCCGCCGGACCGGGAGCACGGGGGGCGCACAGGCTCACCCCGGGGTCGTCCGCCCCTCGGTACGGTGAACCCGACCGCGCCCGCCCCACCCACCCGGGGGAACACCCGTGCCCATCCCCGCCGACTGGCCCACCACCGAAGCCCAGGCACTCGCCGAACAGGAACGCCTGCGCCCCCTCGTCCAGACCCACGACTCCGACGACCCCGACGGTTCCGGCTCAGGCTCAGGCTCCGGTTCCGGCGGCGGGGTCGGGCGGCTCATCGCCGGCGTCGACGTCGCCTACGACGACGAACACGACCTCGTCGCCGCCGCAGCCGTCCTCCTCGACCACGACACCCTCGCCGTCGTCGAACAGTCCACCGCCGTCGGCCGCATCCCCTTCCCCTACACCCCCGGACTGCTCGCCTTCCGCGAACTCCCCGCCGTCCTCGACGCCCTCGCCGCCCTCACCCGCACCCCCGACACCGTCGTCTGCGACGGCTACGGCCTCGCCCACCCCCGCCGCCTCGGCCTCGCCAGCCACCTCGGCGTCCTCACCGGCCTGCGCACCCTCGGCGTCGCCAAAACCCCCTTCACCTTCCACCACCACGACCCCGACACCCCCCGCGGCTCCACCACCCCGCTCACCGACCCCGCCACCGGCGAAGAAGTCGGCCGCTCCCTCCGCACCCGGCCCGGCGTCAAACCCGTCTACGTCTCCATCGGCCACCGCATCAGCCTCGACACCGCCGTCCGCACCACCCTCCAACTCGCCCCCCACTACCGGCTCCCCGAAACCACCCGGCACGCCGACTCCCTCTGCCGCCGCGCCCTCGCCGACGCCCTCCACGCCAGGACGCCTGCGAACTGACCAGGTACCAGGCGGAATTCGGGCCCCGTGTGTTAGACATGAGACACCGGGGCCCCACCCCGACAGCGACCCACGGACGCACGGGGGAGGCGCCGAAGTGGCAACAGGAACCGGCACGACCGGAGGCGCCGGCCGGGGCTACCGCGTCGAGGTCGAACAACTCCGCGCCTTCGCCGCCCAAGTCCGGCTCCTCCTCGCCGAATTCCAGCACCACGCCGACGGCACCGGCACCCACGGGCGCAGCGGCATCGGCAGGACCGCCTTCGGCACCTTCGCCGAAGCCACCGAGATCCACAACCGCTACAACACCATGCGCGACGGCCTGCGCGACGTCCTCGACCAACTCCAACAAGCCGTCGACGAAGCCCAGAAGAACGCCGAACTCACCGCCACCAGCTACGAGGAACACGACCAGCACACCGCGAAGAAACTCGAACTCGGCGACGACGGCTGGTCCGTCGCCAACCCCTCCGCCGGCAGCAAGGCCGCCTACGAGCGCACCGTCGCCCCACCCGCCCCCTGACCCCCGGCCACCACCGGCCGAGCCCGAACGGAGGCGAACCCCCCATGGCCTACACCGACTTCACCACCTACAGCCACGCCCAACTCCGCGCCATGGCCCAGGCCCTCAACCCCGGCGAAGTCATGGCCGCCGGCGACCCCTGGCGCCACGCCGCCGACACCCTCAAGGCCATCCGCGCCACCCTCACCCGCGCCAGCACCGAAACCGCCGTCACCTGGGAAGGCGCCACCAGCGACGCCTTCCACACCCGCATGCTCCACCTCGCCGACAGCATCAACAACGCCGCCTCCTACGCCAACGACGCGGCCAACACCCTCCACAACATGTCCGAGGCCATCGCCAAGGCCAAACGCGACATGCCCGAGGAACCCAGCACCTGGGAAAAGGTCAAGGACACCGTCGGCGACGGCGTCTCCTCCGTCTTCGGCGGCGACGACGAACACATCCCCGTCGCCGACCGCCGAAAAGCCGAAGCCGCCACCGTCATGCAAACCCTCGCCATGCACTACCGCATCGCCACCCCCACCCTGAAGCCGCCACCGAATCTGTCACCGCTGCAGACGTCCGATGAGACACGCGATGTGACACCACAGGGCGATCCCGCTGGGGCGGCGGCGGTGGCGAGCGCGATGATGTCGGGAACCTCGATCGGCGTCGCGGGAACATCAGGGCGGGTGACGACCAGCCCGCCGGCACAGAGCCCGAAGTCCCCCAGAGTGGCGGTGCCAGCCCGCTCCACGTCGAGGAGCGCGTCTGGTCCGACCGATTCGGGGATCAAGGGCGGCGCGGCGCAGACTCCGCCGAAGCCCCTGGGCTCGGTAAACCACGGCCCGGGTGCGGGCGTCGCCGACACGCCGGCGGTCGTCCCTGACAGGACTGTGGTCACCACTGCCATCCCGGGAACTCAGGTGTCCGGGGCGGGTGTTGTGCCGCCTGGTGGTGCTGCGGGCGGCACCCCGGGAAGCAGCGGCGGGCAGGGGATCTCCAATCCCGCAGGCCCGGCGGCGGCTGGTCTACCGGTCGGCCCCGGCATCGGCGAGGCCAAGGTCGGATTCAGCGGTCGGGCACTGCCGGGCGGTGACGATCCGGCGGGCGGCCGTGGACCGGGTGGGGGCATCGGGGGTCGAGGTGGCTCCGGCGCCCGGCCGATGGGTGGGTCCACAGGCCGACCTGGTGGGATCGTCGGTGGGACCGCAGGGCCGGTCGAGGGAATGCGCGGCAAGCAGGCGTTCACGGAAGGCGGTTCCGGCCTGGGAGTCCGGAACCGGCTCAGGGGCGAACCCGGTGCCGGCGGCCCAGGCGGTATGGCCCCTGGCCTGCCGCTCACCGGCGCGCAACGGCACGAGAAGGACCGGGAGAAGGGCCGTCGGAGGCCCGACTACCTCGTTGAGGACGAGGAGACCTGGGCGCCGGACAAGCCGGCCAATCCGAACGTGGTGGAATGAGCCCGGTCCTGAAACGGACGGGTGATCTGATCGCGTCCCGCAGGTCGGTGATCTGCGGGACGCCTCGCTGAGTGGGGTGACCAGGCTTGACGAGCCGCCGGTTGGCGCGTGGTACAGCGGCCCTTGCCGCCGGGGCATTGATCTGGAGTGTCGCGGCACCGATGGCACCGACGGCATCGGCGGATCAGATCAGAGACAAGCAGTGGGCCCTGAAGACCTTCGAGGCCGAGACGAAGGTCTGGACCGTCAACCAGGGCGAGGGCGTGATCGTCGGCGTGGTCGACAGTGGGGTCAACCAGGACCACCAGGACCTCACCGGACAGGTGCTTGCGGGGGGTGACTTCTCCGGTACGAACACGGACGGCCGTACCGACGGCGACGGCCATGGCACCGGGATGGCGAGCCTGATCGCAGGGCACGGGCACGGTGCGCAGGCGGGGATCATGGGCTTGGCGCCGAAGGCGAAGATCCTGCCGGTGAAGGTACGGACCGACGGCGAGAATCGGGACATCCAGCAGAACGGCCTCGCCGAGGCGATCCGCTTTGCCGTGGATCACGGTGCGAAGGTCGTCAACATGTCGCTCGGGGGGACGTCGAGGTTCGACACCCCGGCACGTGAAGCCGTCAACTACGCGGTCTCCAAGGACGTCGTGCTGGTCGCCGCCACCGGGAACAACGGCGACAGCCCGAGCGGTGTCCAGTACCCGGCGGCCTTCCCCGGAGTGGTGGCGGTCGGCGCGGTGGACCGGCAGGGGCGACTGTGGGAGAAGTCGAGCTACGGGCCGGAGACCACGCTGGTCGCCCCCGGGGCGGAGATCTACCGGGCCGGTGCGAAGACCTCTGCCGGCTACGGCGTGGGCAACGGCACCTCGGATGCCACCGCCTACGTCTCCGCCACCGCCGCGTTGATCCGGGCGAAGTATCCGGAGCTTTCGGCGGGGCAGGTGATCAATCGGATGATCAGGACTGCCACGCCGCCGCAGGACGGGTCGGCGGTGCCGGGGAGCAGGTACGGCTTCGGGGTGCTGGCGCCGGCGAAGGCGTTGGAGGCCGATCCAGGGGTGGACGGCGGGTCCCGGGAGAATCCGTTGGTGGGGCGGGCGGAGTCGCAGGGGGCTGCGGGGGACGGGGTGACGGAGCCGCCGGGTGGCGAGGCCGTGGTGCCTGCGGCTGGGGCCGGTGGGGCTGGTGGGGGCGGCTGGTTCGGGGTCGGGGTTGCGGTGGGGGTGGCGTTGTGGGGGGTGCTGGTCGGTGGGGTGGTGGCGGTCGTGGTGTGGGTGGTGCGGGTGCGGCGGCGTAGGGGTGCGGGCGGCTGAGGGCTGCGGGCGGGGTGGCAGCATTTTGGTGGCGGTTGGCGTCCTTGCCGCTGGTGGGGCGGGTGGTGGGGTGGCCATGCTGGGGCCATGAGTGCTTCTGAGCGTGGCGTGGATCCGGTGGGTGTGGTCGTTCCGGACGGCAAGGACTGGACGTGGGTGTTGGAACGCCCGTGTCCGGATTGTGGGCTGGATGTTCCGGCGGTGGTGCGGGAGGACGTCGCCGGGATGGTCCGGGCCAATGCGGAGGCCTGGGTGGCGTTGTTGGCGGGGGCCGAGGAGGGTTTGCGGCGGCGGCCGCGGCCGGGGGTGTGGTCGGGGCTGGAGTACGCGTGCCATGTCCGGGACGTGTTCCGGCTGTTCCGGGTCCGGTTGGATCTGATGCTGGCCGAGGATGGCCCGCTGTTCCCGAACTGGGACCAGGACGAGACGGCGGTCGCCGAGCGGTACGGGGAGCAGGTGCCGGCGGTGGTGGCCGGGGAGTTGGCGGCGGCCGGGGAGGCGCTGGCGGCGGCGTTCGGGCGGGTGGCGGGCGAGCAGTGGGGCCGTACCGGGGGGCGTAGTGACGGGGCGCGGTTCACGGTGGAGTCGTTTGCCCGTTATCTGATCCACGACCCGGTGCATCACTTGTTCGACGTGACGGGTGAGCGGGTCTGAGGGGGCTCACCAGCCGGAGGCCTCCCACAGCATGGTGCGCCGGAGTCGGCCGGCGACGCTGGCGGTGTCGGTGCCGATGACGTCGGCGATCTCGGGGGCGGCGAGGCCGACGACGTAGTGC
This sequence comes from Kitasatospora sp. NBC_01300, assembly GCF_041435235.1. NCBI lineage: Bacteria > Bacillati > Actinomycetota > Actinomycetes > Kitasatosporales > Streptomycetaceae > Kitasatospora > Kitasatospora sp. NBC_01300. Next base: position 5,010,102 of record NZ_CP108408.1, read on the forward strand.
AGGATCGCCAGGTCGTCGTCGGCGGGGTGGCGGTCCGGTGCGGCGGGCACGTGCCGGGTGTGGTCGGCGACGGTGCTGCGCAGGATCTGCCAGGCGTTCGCGGTGGGGTTGGAGCTTCCCAGCAACTCGCGCCATTGCACGGCGATTTCGGCGAACGCCTGTTGGACGGCGGTGGCCGCGCTGCTGTGCTCGGTCAGCCACACCCGGGCGTAGCTGAGGTACCGGGGGCGGTGGAGTTCGCAGAAGGCGGCGAACTCCAGTGGTACGTCCTCCGGTTCACCGGGCCTCGGGGGCGGCTCGGCGGAACTCGCGTGACGGTTGGTCATCTCGGCTTCTCGGAAAGGGAGATGGGTGGCTGACGGTCGATCATCTGCGCTCACTCTACGATATGCCCTCGGTGCGCTGGGTTACCAATCGGATTGAATGCCCGGAACCCGCCGCCGCTCGGCCGGTTCCGGTGTCGACCGGTGGGGCGCGGTGGTGTGGCGGTGGTGGGGCGGCCGGGCGGGGGATCGGTGGGGGAGGGTGGCGCAGTGGTGCGGGGGGTGTAGTTGCGAGCGCGTCGCGGCTGGTCAGGGGGTGCAGAAGGGCCGTGGTTGCAGGACGGTTGATGTGCCACCGTAGGGCTTATGGAGGCTGGCGTCCACGCCCACGGCGCGAAGCTGCGGCCGCACAACCATCCGCGCAACCACACCTTCGGTCGCGCCCGCACCGGCGTGGCGTGACGGGCCGGATGGGCGCCGCCGTGCATGTCTCCACAGGGGGCGCGCGGCCCGGGTGCGGGCGGTGGATGCGAGGCGGGCGTGGCGGGCAGAGGCGGCGGTGATGGTGGGCGGTGCGCTCGCCGTGGCGGCGGCGCACCCGGGTGGCCGAGGGGGCGGAGCAGGCGCTGATCCGGGCGGTCCCGCGCCTGCTGGCCGCCACCGTGCACGTCGGCCACGCCTCGGCGGCCTGGGGCCGTCAGGCCCGGGGGTCGAGGCGCGGGTGGGGTGGTCTGCCGTCAGGACTGCGGTCGGGCCTCCGTCGGGGAGAGGCGGTCGTCGACGGCGCTGCTCCGTTCGACCTGGGCGGGGAAGGACTCGATGGCCCGCCGCCGGGCGAGTTGGGCGGCCGCAGCGGCCTCGGCGGTGGCCTCCTCGCGTTCGCACCGGTGCGCGGCGCCGCCGGGGTGCCCGGTGGTGGCGGGGTGTGCGGCGCCGGTGGGGTGTCCGGTGGCGGGGTGTCCGCCGGCGGTTCGTCGGCGGCGGCCGAGCGCGGTGCGGGCGGCGTGTTCCTCGGCCGCCTGTCTCGCGGCCAGGTAGGCCTGGACGGCGGCCATGCCGTAGACCGGCTGGATGAGCTGGTGGCCTTTGAAGAAGGGTCTGGCCGGGGCGAACCCGGCGGCGACCACGAGGTCGCGGATCTCGGCTATCTCGGCCTCGCTGCGGGCGGTGAAGCGGACCTCCCAGCCCTTCTTGTACGTATGGCCCTGTTCGCCGCTGCGGCGGGCCGGGTCCGGGCGGCGGACGTATCCGGGCAGACGGCCAAGGCGGAGCTGGGCCGCGCGGAGGCCGGCGGTCTCGTCACGTGACATGACGCAAGCCTAGGCAATTCCCGGGGCGGGTTTGACGCCTGAAGGGTCTCCCGGCGTATGCCTTTGGTCACTCTGGGTCAGGCGGCCTGGTGGGCGATCGGTTTCGATCAGATATGACAACCTGACGACCGTCAATTACTCCGATTGAGTGAGGGTATGGGGACTTTAGTGCGAGCTGATCCCGGTTTCGCGACGGTTGGGTAACAGTGCGTCAGGTGGCCGGTGGCGGGTCGGAGCGGTTGGGGATGGTGTCCGCATGAGCTACCGGATTCCCACGCCGCCGCCGTCCCTGGAGGAGCTGGCGAAGCGTCAACAGAACGTCGTCACCGCGAGCCAGTTGCGCGCCCGGGGCGTGCCGGCCCGGGTCATCACCGAGCACTGCCGTCGCGGCGGGCCCTGGCGGCGGCTGCTGCCCCGGGTGTACCTGCTGCAGTCCGACGGGCCGACCCCGGAGCAGCGGATGTGGGCCGCCCTGCTGTACGCGGCGCAGAACGGTCGCGAGGAGGGCCGCCGCGAGGGCGCGGTGATCACCGGTGCGGCCGCGCTCGCGCTGTACGGCTTCGCCGCGGTGCCCCGGCTGCCGGCGGTGACCGGGGTGGACGTCCTGGTGCCCCGCCAGCGCCGGCTGAAGGACGCCGGAGAGGTGCGGATCCGGCGCACCGAACGGGAGTTGGTGGCCCGATCGGTGCACGGGCTGGCCTGCGCGCCGGTCGCCCGGGCGGTCGCGGACGCGCTGTGCGAGTGGACCGCGGAGGAGGGCGGCGCCCCGGTGCCGGTGCGGGAGCTGCTGCGCGAGGCCGTCTCGCGGCCCGAAGGCCCCTGCACCATAAGGGAGTTGGCCTCCGAGCTGACCGATTCCGGGCTGACCGGCGAGCCCGGGGTGCGCGCCGCCCTGGACGAACTGCTGGCCGGTGAGCGGGACTTCGTCCTGGAGCGGGTCGGCGAACTGGTGGACGAGTGCCTGCTGCCCGTCCCGCTGGTCGGCCCCGAGCTGCGGATGCGCGGCGGCACGTACATCGCCGTCCCGGACCTCTACTGGCCGGAGCAGGGCGTCGCCGTGGAGGTGGACTCGGACCTGCGCTGCGTCAGCGAGGGCGAGGCCGCCTGGGTGCGCGGCGGCCAGCACCGGATGGAGTACCTGGGGATCCGGGTGGTGTACGTCTCCGGCGCCCGGCTCGCGGCCGACCGGGACGCGGTCGGCGCCGAACTGCGCGAGGCCCACCGGGTGGGCGGTTCGGACGTGGTGGAGTTGATGGTCGGTTAGCTCCGGACCGGATCCGCCGGTACCCGCGTCCGGGGCCGCTCCCGAACCGGAGCCGGAGACGGAGCTGGGGTCGGGGCTACGCCCGAACCACCGGGGCGCCGACCAACTCGACCCCGGCGGCCCGCAGTTCGGCCAGCGCGGCGGTGGTGGTCGCCGGCGCGACCCCGGCGGTGAGGTCGAGCAGGACGCGGGTGGTGAAGCCGGCCCGGGCGGCGTCCAGGGCGGTGGCCCGGACGCAGTGGTCGGTGGCGATGCCGACCACGTCGATCTCGTCGACCTGCCGTTCGCGCAGCCACTCCACCAGGCCGCGGTTGTTCTCGTCCAACCCCTCGAAACCGCTGTACGCCGCCGAGTAGGCGCCCTTGTCGAAGACCGCCTCGACCGCGCCGGAGATGACGGACGGGGCGAAGTTGGGGTGGAAGCCCACGCCTTCGGTGCCGGCCACGCAGTGCACCGGCCAGCTGGTGACGTAGTCGGGCTCGGTGGAGAAGTGGTCGCCCGGGTCGATGTGGTGGTCGCGGGTGGCGAGGATGTGCTGGTAGCCGGGGGAGGACTCGGCGATCAGATCGGTGATGGCGGCGGCCACCTCGGCGCCGCCGGCGACGGCCAGACTGCCGCCCTCGCAGAAGTCGTTCTGCACGTCGACGACGATCAGTGCCCGGTGCATGGCTCGCATCCTCGGATGTGGGGGGCGGCCGTGGCGGCGCCCTGGTGGGGGGAGCCCTCGGGAGTACTCGGCCCGCGGCGGGGCTCGGGGGTTCTCGGGGAGCTCCGGGGGAACTCTACGGCTGACTCTAGGGAGTGGCGTGCGGGGGCGGAAGGGCTGGGGCGGACCCCGGGCCGGCTCCCGGCGCGAACCGGCGAACCGCGGCGGACCGGCGGCCCGGAACCGGCGGCACGGCGAACCGTGGCGAACCGGCGGACCGGCGGCCGGCCCCGGGGTCGTCCCCCGGTCCGCGCCGGTCGGCCGGGACGGGGTCAGAGCACGAGTTCGGTCGGCAGGACCGGGTCGCCCTTGGAGAGCTGGGTGGCCGAGAGCGGCAGCGCGGCCCGGGCCCGGATGTGCCGTTCGCGCGCGGCGGTGAGCGGTTCGCGGCCGACGGCCCGGCCGGCCCGCACCAGCGGCACCTGCATCAGGTGCGGCTCCAGGTTGGCGGGGATCGCTCCGGTGCCGACCACCTCGGCCTCGGCGACGCCGTCGGCGTCGGGCCGGCGGGCGGCCCACTTGCGGCCGCCGATGCTGGTCTTGCCGCCGGCCGCGCGCTTGGCCACCGGCACCAGCGGCCCGTCCGCGCTCTCGGCGCGGGCGACCAGCTTGTAGACCATCGCGCAGGTCGGGTGGCCGCTGCCGGTGACCAGGCTGGTGCCGACGCCGTAGCCGTCCACCGGGGCGGCGGCGAGCGCGGCGATGGCGTACTCGTCGAGGTCGGAGGTGACGATGATCCGGGTCTTGGTGGCGCCGAGGTCGTCCAACTGGCGGCGGACCCGGTGGGCCAGCAGGGTGAGGTCGCCGGAGTCGATCCGGACGGCGCCCAGTTCGGGGCCGGCCACCTCGACGGCGGTGCGGACGGCCTCGCGCAGGTCGAAGGTGTCGACCAGCAGCGTGGTGCCCTTGCCCATGGAGGCGATCTGCGCGCGGAAGGCGTCCCGCTCGCTGTCGTGGACGAGGGTGAAGGCGTGGGCGGCGGTGCCGGTGGTCGGGATGCCGTGGGTGAAGCCGGCCTCCAGGTCGGAGGTGGCGGCGAAGCCGGCCACGTAGGCGGCCCGGGCGGCGGCGACGGCGGCCTGCTCGTGGGCGCGCCGGGCGCCCATCTCGATCACCGGGCGGCCGCCGGCGGAGGCGGTCATCCGGGAGGCGGCGGCCGCGATCGCGGAGTCGTGGTTGAGGATCGAGAGGATCACCGTCTCCAGGATCACCGCCTCGGCGAAGCTGCCCTCGACGGTGAGCAGCGGCGAGCCGGGGAAGTAGACCTCGCCCTCGGGGTAGCCGTGGATGTCGCCGGTGAAGCGGTAGTCGGCGAGGTAGCGCAGGGTGTCCTCGTCGACCACGTCCTGGCCGGCCAGCCAGTCGAGCTGCGGGGTGGTGAAGCGGAAGTTCTCGATGGCGTCGAGCACCCGGCCGGTGCCGGCCATGACGCCGTAGCGGCGACCGCTGGGCAGGCGGCGGGTGAACACCTCGAACACGGAGCGGCGGTGCGCGGCCCCGCTGCGCAGGGCGGCCTGCAGCATGGTGAGCTCGTAGCGGTCGGTGAGGAGCGCGGTCGAACCGGCCGCGCGCACTGAAGTGGCGTCCATGCGGATGATGCTACTACCACTTAGCGTCAGAGTGACGATTTCTCGTGCTGCGAGCCGGGCCGGAATCGCCCGGGGGTCCCCCGGATGGCAGCATGGGGCTGAAGAGGCGTGGACGGACTGCGCAGCGAGGAGGACCCGGCGGTGAGTGTCGCGCCCGTGGAGATCGAGCGCCCGGAGGTCGAAGGACTACCGGTGGTGGAGCCGGACACGCCCTGGGTGACCATCGTGCACAACGACCCGGTGAACCTGATGAGCTACGTCCAGTACGTCTTCCAGGCCTACTTCGGCTACCCGAAGGACAAGGCCAGGAAGCTGATGATGGAGGTGCACACCAAGGGCCGGACGGTGGTCTCCAGCGGCTCCCGCGAGGAGATGGAGCGCGACGTCCAGGCGATGCACGGCTACGGCCTCTGGGCGACGCTGCAACACGACTGACCGCGGCACGACCGACCGCAGCAGGACGGGCCGCGGCACGACCGGCCGCGGCAGGACTGACCGCAGTGCGACCGGCGCGGTGTGACCGGCGCAGTGCGGACCGCGGCCGCGACCGGCCGCGGAGCCGGTACCCCACCCGAGACGACGAAGACGGGCTGACCGATAGACATGGCTGGGTTGTTCGAGAGTGCCGGCGGCGGGAGCGCGGCGATCGCGCTGGACGAGGTGGAGGCCTCCATCCTGCGCTCCCTTGAGGTGGGGATCCTGCAGCTGATCGGGCCCGGCCCGGGCGGGGACGGCGGCGATCCGCTGGCCGCGCTGTTCGCCGAGGGCCCGACCGAGGCGCCGGCCAACCCGATGCTCGCCCGGCTCTTCCCGGACGCCTACGGCGACCCGGCCGGGCCGCAGGACCAGGAGAGCCGGGCCGCCTCGGGCGAGTTCCGCCGCTACACCGAGGTGGACCTGCGGACCCGCAAGCGCGAGGACGCCCTGCACGTCGTCCGGATGCTCGACCGGCTCGGCGGCGAGGGCGGGGTGGTCAAGCTGGACCCCGCCGACGGCCTGCGCTGGCTGGGTGCGCTCAACGACCTGCGGCTGACCCTGGGCGTCCAGCTGGAGGTCAGCGAGGACGACGAGGAGCTCTACGAGCTGCCGGACGAGGACGACCGCAAGCCGCTGGTGATGGCGTACGTCTGGCTGGGAGCGCTCCAGGAGACGCTCCTGGAGGCGATTGCGGACTGATCCTGCCCGCTTCCGGGCAAGCCCCGGTCGATTCGTCCAATATGTGGACGGATGGCCGGGGCATTTCTGTGTAAATCGGGCAAACCCTAGCAGGTCATGCTCAAATAACGCTCAGATGAACACCGCTATCCGAACCCTGCGTGGTACGACTTCTCCACCCCACGAGACCCACCCAGGACGGTGCACCATGGCCGAGCAGCTGTACGACGACGTGGTCGACGCGAAACCGGACGAGGAGGGCTATCACCGGGGGCTGGGAAGCCGCCAGATCCAGATGATCGCGATCGGCGGTGCCATCGGCACCGGCCTGTTCCTCGGCGCGGGCACCGCGATCTCCCGGTCCGGCCCGAGCCTGATCCTCTCCTACGCCGTCGCCGGCGTGGCGATCTTCGTGATCATGCGCGCCCTCGGCGAACTCCTCACCTACCGCCCGGTCTCCGGCAGCTTCGCCGAGTACGCACGCGAGTTCCTCGGCCCCTTCGCCGGCTACGTGACCGGCTGGACGTACTGGCTGTTCTGGGTGGTCACCGGCATGGCGGAGACCACCGCCGCCGCCGTGTACGTGAGGTTCTGGGCGCCCGACATCCCGCAGTGGGCCAGTGCGCTGACCTTCCTGGTGATCCTCTACGCGGCCAACCTGATCTCGGTGAAGCTGTTCGGCGAGATCGAGTTCTGGTTCTCGATGGTCAAGGTCACCGCCATCATCGGCATGATCCTGATCGGCATCGGGGTGCTCACCCTCGGCTTCAGCAAGGCCGGTGACACCGCGTCGATCACCCACCTGTGGCAGGACGGCGGCTTCTTCCCCAAGGGCATCGGCGCCACCGTGATGACGCTGCAGATCGTCATGTTCGCCTACCTGGGCGTCGAACTCGTCGGCGTCACCGCCGGGGAGAGCGAGAACCCCGAGAAGACCCTGCCGCGCGCCATCAACACCCTGCCCTGGCGCATCATGCTGTTCTACATCGGCGCGCTGGTGATCATCCTCTCGCTCGTGCCGTGGACCGAGTTCCAGCCCGGCGTCAGCCCGTTCGTGGCCGCCTTCGGCAAGATCGGCATCCCGGCCGCGGCCGGCATCATCAACTTCGTGGTGCTCACCGCCGCGCTCTCCTCCTGCAACTCCGGCATGTACTCCACCGGCCGGATGCTGCGCGACCTCGCCCTGCGCGGCCAGGCCCCGGGGCAGCTCACCAAGCTCAACTCCCACCGCACCCCGGCCTTCGCGATCACCCTCTCCTGCCTGCTGATGGGCGTCGGCGTGGTGCTCAACTACCTCGTCCCGGCCAAGGCGTTCGAGTACATCACCTCCGTCGCCACCGTCTGCGGCCTGTGGACCTGGGCGATGATCCTGATCTGCCAGATCCGCTACCGCAAGGCCTGGCGGGCCGGCCACCTGCCGCCGCCCACCTTCAAGGCGCCCGGCGGCGCCTGGACCAGCTGGACCGCGCTCGCCTTCCTCGCCCTGGTCGTGGTGCTGATCGCGTTCGACTCGGTCAACCGGATCTCGCTGTACGTCTTCCCGGGCTGGGCCGTCCTGCTGGTGATCGGCTACCAGGTGCTCAAGCGCCGCAACCCGCGGGCCGCCCACGGCGTCGCCCACGACCACCTGCACGTGCGCGACGGCGGCTGAACCGCCGGCGCCGGGCCGCCGCGCCCAGGTGGCGGACACCCGGTGACCGCGCTCCGGACGCCCCGGCGGACACCCGCCGGGGCGTGGCTATCCTGACCGCATGCTGACCATCACCCGAGAACTCCGCGACCGGATCGTGGCCCACGCCCGCGCCGACCACCCGGACGAGGCCTGCGGCGTGGTCGCCGGACCGGCCGGCAGCGGACGGCCCGAACGGTTCATCCCGATGCTCAACGCGGCCCGCTCGCCCACCTTCTACGAGTTCGACTCGGGCGACCTGTTCAAGCTCTACCGCGAGATGGACGACCGCGACGAGGAGCCGGTGATCGTCTACCACTCGCACACCGCCACCGAGGCCTACCCCTCGCGCACCGACGTGAGCTACGCCTCCGAGCCGTTCGCCCACTACGTCCTGGTCTCCACCGCCGACGGCAACGGCGAGGACGACCCGTTCCAGTTCCGCTCGTTCCGCATCGTGGACGGCGAGATCACAGAGGAAGACGTCCAGGTCGTCGAGGCCTACCCGGCCTGACCAGCACCCACCTGGGCGCGGCCCGCCGACCGCCCGCGAGCGGTCGGCGGGCCCGTGTCGTCTCAGCCCGAGAAACGGGAACATCCGGATCCCGAGACGGGCATGGAGGAGCGGGCCGGGGAATCTATACGATGAGCCCATGCGTTCCGTCGATGTGAGCAACCAGGCCCCGGGCACCCGCCTCGTGGCGCGCCTGCACGTCGACCTGTGCCGGCTCGCCAGTGCGATCTGTCCCGGCACGCCCGCGCGTTCGCGCTGAGCCGCCCCGCCCCACCCGGGCCCACCGCCTGCCGGCGACGCCGAGCCCCGGGACCACCCTCCCCGCCGCGCCCGCCGCGGCCCACCCGCCTCACGACTCGCACAGGAGCGCACCCATGGCCATCGAGGTCCGCATCCCGACCATCCTCCGCACCTACACCGACGGCGCCAAGGCCGTCGAGGGCACCGGCAGCAACCTCGGGGAACTCTTCACCGACCTCGACGCCCGCCACCCGGGCATCGCCGCCCGCCTGGTCGAGGGCGGCGAGCTGCGCCGCTTCGTCAACGTCTACCTGAACGACGAGGACGTCCGCTTCCTGGAGGGTATCTCCACCGCCCTCGCCGACGGCGACAGCGTCACCATCCTGCCCGCCGTGGCCGGCGGAGCCCGCTGACCTCCCGCCCCCACCGCCCGCCCCGCGGCGGGCGGTGAGGGCGCCCTTCCGCACCCCCACCGCCGTGGCCGGAGGCCTCCCTTGCGTTACGACAGCCCGCTCGAAGCCGTCGGCAACACCCCGCTGGTCCGCCTGCCGCGGCTGTCCGCGGCCGTCCCCGGCAACACCGACGGGCAGGTGACGCTCTGGGCCAAGCTGGAGGACCGCAACCCCACCGGCTCGATCAAGGACCGCCCGGCGCTGCACATGATCGAGCGCGCCGAGGCCGACGGCCGGCTCACCCCCGGCTGCACCATCCTGGAACCCACCAGCGGCAACACCGGCATCTCGCTCGCCATGGCCGCCAAGCTCAAGGGCTACCGGATGGTCTGCGTGATGCCCGAGAACACCAGCGAGGAACGGCGCGAACTGCTCCGCATGTGGGGCGCCGAGATCATCCCCTCGCCGGCCGCCGGCGGCTCCAACACCGCCGTCCGGATCGCCAAGGAGATCGCCGCCGAGCACCCGGACTGGGTCATGCTCTACCAGTACGGCAACCCCGACAACGCGGGCGCCCACTACGCCACCACCGGCCCCGAGATCCTCGCCGACCTGCCGACCGTCACCCACTTCGTGGCCGGCCTCGGCACCACCGGCACCCTGATGGGCGTCGGCCGCTACCTGCGCGAGAAGGTCCCCGGCGTGCGGATCGTCGCCGCCGAACCCCGCTACGACGACCTGGTGTACGGGCTGCGCAACCTCGACGAGGGCTTCGTCCCCGAGCTGTACGACGCCGCGGTGCTCACCACCCGCTTCTCGGTCGGCTCCGCGGACGCCGTCCGCCGCACCCGTGAACTCCTCCAGCAGGAGGGCATCTTCGCGGGCGTCTCGACCGGCGCGATCCTGCACGCCGCGATCGGCGTCGGCCGCAAGGCCGCGGCGGCCGGGGAGCGTGCCGACATCGTGTTCGTGGTCGCCGACGGCGGCTGGAAGTACCTGTCGACCGGCATCTACACCGCGGAGACCACCGAGGCGGCCGTCGAGGCGCTGCAGGGCCAGCTCTGGGCCTGAGGGCCCTAGCGGTGCTGGAGGGCCGGCTCCGGGACCGAGGACCTAGCGGCGTTGCAGGGCCTGCTGCGCGCGGGACCAGACCTGCCGGTCCACCGTGCCGGCCCGGCGGCGGAAGGCCGACAGCGGCACCTCGCGCAGCTCGTCGGTCTCCAGCCAGCTGGTGCGGCCCTGCCGGTCGCCCACCGAGGCGGGCGGCAGCGGCAGCACGCCCGGGCGTTCGGCGTGGTGCTTGCTGGTGATCTTCGCGACGGTCGCGGTGCGGCCGTGCACCCGCAGCACCAGGCACGGGCGGTCCTTCGACCCCGGGCCGTCCTCGAACGGGACCTCCGCCCACCAGATCTCCTGCGGCTGCGGCCCCGGACGGCCCTTGGCCGCCGGGCGCGGGCGCGGAGCCGTCGGACCGGCCGGTCGCGGCGCCGGGCGGGTGCGCCGGACCAGCGCCCCCACGACGGCGGCCAGCAGCGCGACGCCCGCCACCGCCAGGACCACCCAGACCCCGGTCGAACTGTTCATGGCGCGAACCGTACCGGGCGCATGGCGGCCCCCACCACCGTGAGTGCCGAGACGGCCGGGCATTTGTCCGCACCACGCTCCCGGTTCGTCACGGAATGACCACGGTGCCCGTTGTGCGGTGAAGAGTCGCCAACGCCCGGACAGGCTGCCTCACGTACGCCCGCCCCGCCCCTCCGGAGGTGCCTCGTGGGGAGAAGCTCCGAGCTGTGGTCCTACGCCGAGATCGCCCGCCACATCAACGTGCAGGCCGAGAGCGTCCGCAACTACCGGCGGCACGGGCTGCTGCCCGCCCCGGACGTCCTCGACGCCAGCGGCCACCCCCGCTGGTACCCCGACACGATCAAGGCCTGGGCCCGCAACCGCCCACGCCACCGCTGACCCGACGGCACCCGAACGGACGGCACCGCCCCCGCCCCGGCGTTCTGGTGATTCCAGCCACAGCCCGGCACGGGGACGGGGGCAAAGTGCCGCTCCGCCCTTACTCTCGACACGCGAAGCAGTGCTACCGGCCGGTTCCACCGGCCCGGCCTGCCGTTTTCCAGCAGCAGCCAGGACGTGTCGGGGCGGAGGGGCTCGGATGAAACTGACCGTGGTGGGGTGCTCGGGGAGCTTCCCGTCCGCCGAATCGCCCTGCTCCAGCTACCTCGTCGAGGCCGACGGCTACCGCGTCGTGCTCGACCTCGGCAACGGCGCCCTCGGCGCCCTGCAGAAGTACGTGGACATCTACGAGGTCGACGCCGTCCTGCTCAGCCACCTGCACGCCGACCACTGCGTCGACCTGTGCGCCTACTGGGTCGCCCGCAACTACCGCGCCGAGGGCTGCCCCGACCCGATGCCCGTCTACGGCCCGGCCGGCACCGCCGAACGGCTCGCCCGCGCCTACGACATGCCGGAGAACCCGGGGATGAAGGAGGTCTTCGACTTCCACACCCTCACCCCCGGGGCCTTCGACCTCGGCCCGTTCCGGATCGAGGTCGCCCAGGTCAACCACCCCGTCGACGCCTTCGCCTTCCGCCTCGAACACGACGGCCGCGCGCTCGTCTACTCCGGCGACACCGGCGAGAGCGCCGAACTCGTCGAACTCGCCCGCGACGCCGACCTCTTCCTCTGCGAGGCCGCCTACATCGACGGCCGGGACACCTACCAGGCCGTCCACCTCAACGGCCGGGAGGCCGGCGAGCACGCCGCCGCCGCCCACGTCCGCCGACTCGTCCTCACCCACATCCCCCCGTGGACCGACGCCGAGCACAACCGCCGCGACGCCGCCGCCGCTTACCCGGGCCCCGTCGAGGTCGCCCGGGCGGGCGCGGTGTACCGGATCTGAGGGCGTGGGCCGGGCGTCTCAGCGCCGGCCGGGGAGCGGCAGGCCGAGGTGGTCGCGCAGGGTCGTCCCGCTGTAGTCGGTGCGGAACACCCCGCGCTCCTGGAGCAGCGGCACCACGCGGTCGACGAACGCGTCCAGGCCGCCCGGGGTCAGGTGGGGGACGAGGATGAAGCCGTCGGCCGCGTCGTTCTGCACGAAGAAGTCGATCCGCTCGGCGACCGTCGCGGGGGAGCCGATGAAGGACTGCCGGCCGGTCACCTCGATCACCAGCTCGCGGCTGGTGAGCTTCTTCTCGGCGGCCAGCTCCCGCCAGCGGGCGGCGACGGCCAGCGGGTCGCCGATCCGGACCCGGCCCTGGGACAGGGCGCTGTCCGGGTCGGGGTCGACGGCGGGCAGCGGACCGTCCGGGTCGTGGTCGGACAGGTCGATGCCCCAGACCTGTTCCAGGAAGGCGATCGTGGTCTGCGGCCCGACCTGGGCCCGGCGGATCTCGGCGGCGAGTTCGGCGGCCTCGGCGTCGGTGTCGCCGAGGGCGAAGGTGACGCCGGGCATGATCTTCAGCTCGTCCGGCTTGCGGCCGTACGCGGCGAGCCGGCGCTTGACGTCCGCGTGGAAGGCCTGGCCGTCGGCGAGGGTGGAGTGCCGGCTGAAGACGACGTCTGCCGTCGCGGCGGCGAACTCCCGTCCCTCGTCGGAGTCCCCGGCCTGGATGACCACCGGGTGGCCCTGCGGCGGGCGGGGCAGCGAGAGCCGGCCCTCGACCTCGAACTGCGGGCCGGTGTGTCGGACGGTCTCCGCTCCGCCGTCCCAGAACTCCCTTGCGAGCTGCACGAATTCAGCGGCCCGGGTGTAGCGGTCGGCGCGGTCGAGGTAGCCGCCGCGGCGGAAGTTCTCCCCGGTGAAGGCGTCCGAGGAGGTGACCACGTTCCAGGCCGCGCGCCCGCCGGAGAGGTGGTCCAACGAGGCGAAGCGGCGGGCCAGTTCGTACGGTTCGTTGAAGGTGGCGTTGACGGTGCCGGCCAGCCCGAGGCGGGTGGTGACGGCGGCCAGCGCGTTCAGCACGGTGATCGACTCGGGGCGGCCGACCACGTCCAGGTCGTGGATGCGGCCCTTGTTCTCGCGCAGCCGCAGGCCCTCGGCGAGGAAGAAGAAGTCGAACTTCCCGCGCTCGGCGGTCTCGGCGAGGTGGCGGAAGGAGGCGAACTCGATGTGGCTGCCGGAGTCCGGGTCGCTCCACACCGTGGTGTTGTTGACGCCGGGGAAGTGCGCGGCGAGGTGGATCTGCTTGAGCGGGCGGTCCGTCATCGGGTCACCTCGGCGAGAGCGGCAGCGGACGGGGCGGTGGACGGGGTGGCGTTGGCGGCGGCGTCGGTGGCGTAGCGGCTGGCCGGGCGGGCCAGGCCGAGGTGGTCGCGCAGGGTGCGGCCGGCCGCGTACCCGGCGCGGAACAGCCCCTGGGCGCGCAGCACCGGGACGACCCGTTCGGCGAGGGCGGCCAGGTCCCGTTTGGGTTCGGCGGGGACGAGGTGGAAGCCGTCGACGCCGGTGCCGATCGCGGCGAGGTCGGCGAGCAGGCGGTCGGCCGCGGCGTCGTCGGGCAGGGCGGCGTCGGTCCGGGCGAGGATGCGCAGGTGCTCGCCGGCGCGCAGCCGCAGTTCGGTGGCGGCGGCCAGCCGGGCGGTGTGGTCGGGGGCGTCCAGCAGCACGACGTCGGCGTACCGGATCGCCGTCGCGACCCGGGCGCGACCGCCGGGGGAGGCGTACGGGGCGAGGTCGACGGCGGCCACCGGGACGGCGACGACCGGGCGGCCCTGCGGTGGGCGCGGGGTGATCGACGGCCCGCGGACGGAGAAGTGCGGGCCCTCGAAGTCGACGTAGTGCAGCTTGTCGCGGTCGATGAACCGCCCGGTGGCGGTGTCGCGGATCTCCGCGTCGTCCTCCCAGCTGTCCCAGAGCCGGGCGGCGACCTCGACGGCGTCGGCGGCCTCGGCCCAGAGCGCGTCCGCGGGGGCGGTCGGGCGGCGACCGAAGGCCCTGGCCTCGGCCTCGGTGGCGGAGACGCCGACCAGCCAGCCGGCCCGGCCCCGGCTCACCCAGTCCAGGGTGTTGACCGAGATCGAGGTGTGGAACGGCTCGGTGTGGGTGGTGGTGACGGTGGGCACCAGTCCGACCCGCTCGGTCAGCGGGGCGATCCGGGCGAGGGTGGCGAGGGCGTCGGGGCGGCTCGGCTCGGGGGTGAAGGAGTCGTCGAGGGTGACGAAGTCGAGGGTGGCCCGCTCGGCGAGGCGGGCGAGGGCGGCGTAGTGCCCGGCGTCGACGTGGCCGGGGCTGTCCAGGGCGGCGGAGAGGTGCAGTTGGCGGGGCATGCTGAGGCCTGACTTTCCTCGTGCGGACGCGTGCGGGCGACGCCGGCGAACCCGCACAGGGTGCGTGCGGGTGCGTACGGCCGCGCGCGGGTGCGCGGTGGCGGCCCGGAGGCGGGCGGGGCCCGTGCGGGCGGGAGGGGAGGAACGGCGCCGGGCGGGAGGTCAGCCGGGCGGCGGGGGGAACGGTCGGCTCAGCCGCGACACGCCGCGGACCACACGCGACCGAAGTCGATGTGGCTGCGGGTCACCAGCGGGCAGGACGCGTTCACGGCTTCAGTTGACCAGTGCCTCCGCCGGTTCGTCAACCGCCGTTCCCGCCGCCCCGGGGCGGGACGCACGACGGCCGGGACACGCAACGACCCCGCCCCGCCGCTGGGGGAGCAGCGGCGGGGCGGGGTCGTGGAGTGCGGACGGGCGGGGCCTCAGGCCTTGGTCACGTCCTCGATCTCGTCGTCGTCCTCGCGACCGGGGGTCTTGAGGTTGAACTTGGTGATCGCGAAGCGGAAGAGGAGGTAGTACAACGCGGCGAAGACCAGGCCGATCGGGATGATCACCCAGGGCTTGGTGGCCAGGTTCCAGTTGAGCAGGTAGTCGATCAGGCCGGCCGAGAAGCCGAAGCCGTCGTGCACCCCGAGGCCCCAGGTGACGGCCATCGAGAGGCCGGTGAGCAGGGCGTGGATCAGGTACAGCACCGGCGCGATGAACATGAACGAGAACTCGATCGGCTCGGTGACACCGGTCACGAAGCTGGTCAGCGCGACGGAGATCATCATGCCGGTGACGGCCTTGCGGCGGCCGGGGCGGGCGGTGTGGGCGATCGCCAGCGCGGCGGCCGGGAGGCCGAACATCATGATCGGGAAGAAGCCGGACATGAACTGACCGGCGGTCGGGTCACCGTGGAAGAAGCGCGGGATGTCGCCGGTCCAGGTGTGGCCGGAGGCGTCGGTGAAGCTGCCGACCTGCTGCTGGAAGAAGGTGTTGAGGAACTGGTGCATGCCGACCGGGATCAGACCACGGTTGGCGACACCGTAGATGCCCGCACCGCCGGCGCCGAGGCCGGTCAGCCAGTCGCTGGCGTGGGTCAGGCCGGTGCCGATCGGGCCCCAGGCCAGACCCATGAGGACGCCGAGCAGGGTGCCGACGAACGCCATGATGATCGGCACGAGGCGGCGGCCGTTGAAGAAGCCGAGCCAGTCGATGAGCTTCTTGCGGTGGTACTTCTGCCAGATCGTGGCGCTCAGCAGACCGACGATGATGCCGCCGAGGACACCCGGGTCCTGCGGCTTCCCGGCGGGCAGCGCCTCGGTGACGGTGCCGTCGATCGGGAAGACGGTCAGCACGTTCTTGAAGACCAGGTAGCCGACCAGGGCGGCCAGCGCGGTCGAGCCGTCGGCCTTCTTGGCGAAGCCGATCGCGACACCGACGCAGAACAGCAGCGCCAGGTTCTTGAAGACCGCGTCACCGGCGGTGGCGAAGACCTCGGCGACCTTCCCCCAGCCGAGCCCGTCCTTGCCGAAGACATCGGGCTGGCCCAGCCGGACCAGGATGCCCGCGGCCGGGAGGACGGCGACCGGCAGCTGGAGGCTGCGGCCGATCTTCTGCAGGCCCTGGAGGAGGTCCTGGCCGAACTTCTTGGCGGGGCTGGGTGAAGCCGGAGCCGTGGCGGGCGCCGGTGCCTGCGCAGACTGACTCATGGGGGTGGGTTCCTAACGGCATGGCGGTCGGGGGAGGGGCACAGGGGGCCGAACCGCGAACTGGTCTACACCACGTGTGGTGTAGACCAGTTTTGTAGCACGGGTGGAGAAGGGGGGGAACCCCGGAAAGCGCCCCTGCCGGGAAGCGCTATGAAATCGAAACCTAGTTGCGGAACGACGATCATGATTACCCGCCGTGATTGGGATTTTGGCTATTTGCGCAACAAAAAGACCCGGCCCCGTCCGGAGGCCCCGCCGAGGCCTCGTCAGGGGTCCGTCGCGGGCCCGGCGGTGCGCGGGCGGGGGTCGGGCCGGCGGGGTTCACGGGCGGACGCGACGGTGTCCGGGCGGCGGTGGCCCCCGGAGCTCCGATGCCCGCCGTCGAGGTCCGGGTCGGGCGCGGCGGGCGGCGGGGGAGGGGCCCGCCGGGGTGTCGGACATCACGAACGGTCGGCGGTCGGGACGAGTCCGGGCCCCACCCCGTCCGGCTTCGGCCAATCCGCGGCTTTCCGACCCCCCGCGGCGCGCGGTCGGGGCCGGCGGGGAAACGGTGGCGGCCGATTGCCGGCCGCCGCCCGCGCCGGGCGGCGGCGGCCTTTCCCCACCCCCGCGGCACCCCCGCCCGGCGGCCCGGCGGCCGGGCGGTGCGGGCCGCCCCGGCCCCGCCTGGCACGGCGGACGGCCCGCCGGGGAATCCCCGGGGCGCATATCGGAATTGTTTTACCGACCGGGTATTTGGTCCTTTCCGGAAATGCCGATGGCCTCCGGACCGTCGGGTCCGGAGGCCATTGCGGGTGCTGCCCGGTGACGCTCGGTTTCAGAGCTTGGTGACGTCCTCGACCTCGCTCTCGTCCTCCCGCCCGGGTGTTTTCAGATTGAATTTGACGATGATGAACCGGAAGAGCGCGTAGTACACGGCGGCGAAGCAGAGCCCGATCGGGATGATCAGCCACGGCTTGGTGGCCAGCCCCCAGTTGATGACGTAGTCGATCAGGCCGGCCGAGAAGCTGAAGCCGTCGTGCACCCCGAGCCCCCAGGTGACGGCCATCGAGGCGCCGGTCAGCAGCGCGTGCACGCCGTACAGGGCCGGGGCGACGTAGGCGAAGGAGTACTCGAGCGGTTCGGTGACGCCCGTCACGAAGGAGGTCAGGCCGACCGAGAGCATCAGGCCGTAGATCTCCTTGCGGCGGTGCGGTTTCGCCGAGTGCGCGATCGCCAGTGCGGCGGCGGGCAGCGCGAACATCATGATCGGGAAGAATCCGGACTGGAACTGGCCGGCCGTCGGGTCACCCGCCAGGAAGCGCGGGATGTCGCCGTGCGCGATGGTGCCGTCCGGCTTGATGAACTCGCCGAACTGGAACCAGACGAATGTGTTCAGCAGCTGGTGCATGCCGATCAGCAGCAGCGCGCGGTTGAACAGGCCGAAGATGCCGGCGCCGCCCGCGCCCAGGTCGGCCAGGGTCTGGCTGAAGTCGTTGAGTCCGCGGCCGATCGGCGGCCAGACCCAGAGCGCGACGCACGCGGTGGCCAGGCCCACCACCGCGGTGATCATCGGCACCAGGCGGCGGCCGTTGAAGAAGCCCAGCCAGTCGACCAGCTTGGTGCGGTGGAAGCGGACCCAGAGCCAGGCCGACATCAGGCCGATCAGGATGCCGCCCAGGACGCCCGGGTTCTGGTACGTCGCGGCCGCCGCCTTGGCCGAGCTGTAGTCCACGCACTGGCCGGTCCAGGCGTCGGTGACCAGGACCGTCCCGTTCTTGCAGTCCTCCGGGAACGCGTGCAGGACCTTGTAGTAGACGAGGAAGCCCACCACGGCGGCCAGCGCGGTGGAACCGTCCGCCTTCTTCGCCATGCCGATCGCCACACCGACGCAGAACAGCATCGGCAGGCCGAACGAGGAGTCCAGCAGGGCGCCGCCGGCGGCGGCGAAGACCTTGGCGACGTCGGTCCAGCCGAGGCCGTCCTTGCCGAAGACGTCGGGCTGGCCGAGCCGGTTGAGGATGCCGGCCGCGGGGAGCACCGCCACCGGGAGCTGGAGGGAGCGGCCCATCTTCTGGAGGCCGCCGTAGAAGGTGTGCCACCACACGCGCTGCGGGGCCGTGGCGCCTGCCGAACTCATCCTTCGCCCTCCGGGAGCAGTTGCCGGCCGGTGGCCCCCGGCGGGACCCTCGGGCGGAGCTCCGGAACACCCGGGGTCCTTTCTGCGTTCATCGGAGTACACATATATTGGTGTAGACCACTTTGGGACGCAGGCCGCACTCCGGGCACGAGCCCGCTGCTCGTCATCCTCCGGTGACGGTCGGGACCGTGCGCGCCGGAATGGGCCAAAAGTGGACTAACGTGGCAGATCGGACCGGAGCAGGTGATGCTGGTCGCGCTGCCCGGCGGCGCGACCGCGGCTGAACCCGCGTCAGCACCGGTACCGACCACGCCGGCCACCGGGTCGGCGGACACCCCAGCACAGCGCAGGACGGCACCCGGCAGAGCGGCCGGCGGGCCGAGACAGAGGGAGAAATCAGATGGCCAGCAAGGCTGAGAAGATCGTCGCCGGTCTGGGCGGCATCGACAACATCGAAGAGGTCGAGGGCTGCATCACCCGCCTTCGCACCGAGGTCAAGGACGCCTCCCTGGTCAACGAGGCCGCCCTCAAGGCCGCCGGCGCCCACGGCGTCGTCAAGATGGGCACCGCCATCCAGGTCGTCATCGGCACCGACGCCGACCCGATCGCCGCTGACATCGAGGACATGATGTGAGCTGAGCCACCTGGCTCACCCCACCCCCGGCCCGCCGCCCCACCCGGGAACGGCGGGCCGAGGCGCACCCGGGGGCGACACCGAGCCGCACCCGGGGACGACGCCCGGCAGCACCCCGGCGGGCCGAGGCGCACCCGGAACACTCACTCCGAGCGACTACGCTCAGTGCCTATGTCACGCATCGACGGCCGCACCCCCGACCAGCTCCGCCCCATCACCATCGAACGGGGCTGGAGCAAGCACGCCGAAGGATCCGTCCTCATCTCCTACGGCGACACCAAGGTGCTGTGCACCGCCAGCGTCACCGAGGGCGTCCCCCGCTGGCGCAAGGGCAGCGGCGAAGGCTGGGTCACCGCCGAGTACTCCATGCTCCCGCGCGCCACCAACACCCGCGGCGACCGCGAGGCCGTCAAGGGGCGCATCGGCGGCCGGACCCACGAGATCAGCCGGCTCATCGGCCGCTCGCTGCGCGCCGTCGTCGACCACCGCGCCCTCGCCGAGAACACCATCGTCCTCGACTGCGACGTCCTCCAGGCCGACGGCGGCACCCGCACCGCCGCCATCACCGGCGCCTACGTCGCCCTCGCCGACGCCGTCGCCTGGGCCCGCGACCGCAAGCTCCTGCGCGCCAAGGGCCAGCCCATCACCGGCGGCGTCAGCGCCGTCAGCGTCGGCATCATCGACGGCGTCCCGATGCTCGACCTCCAGTACGAGGAGGACGTCCGCGCCGAGACCGACATGAACATCGTCTGCACCTCCGACGGCCGCTTCGTCGAGGTCCAGGGCACCGCCGAGGGCGCCCCCTTCGACCGCGCCCTGCTCGACCGCCTGCTCGACCTCGGCACCCTGGGCTGCGCCGAGCTCGACGAGATCCAGCGCAAGGCCCTGGAGGCCTGAACCGGTTCGGCCCGCGGCGCCGTGGACCCGGATGTACCCGCAGCCGTACGGGCCGCTGTACACGCCGGGCCCGAAGCCCGTACGGTTCCCGCAGCACCCCTGCTGCGGGAACCGCGCACCCCCCGGCGCGCGTCCCGTCCCACGGAACCCGCGCGCCCCACAGGAGGACCGGATGCCGTCCAGCATCGCCCGCCCCGCCGCCCTCGCCGTGGCCGGCCTGATCGCCATCCTCCCGCTCAGCATGGTCAGTTGCTCCGCAGCCCAGAAGGCGATCGACTGCGGCAACACGGCGGTCAGGATCACCGGCGACCTCGCCGACGTCACCAGTGCCTACGGCAACGCGAGCAACGACTCGGCGGCCGCCGGGAAGGCGCTGGACAAGCTCAGGACCGACCTCAACCAGGTCGGCAAGAACTCCAGGAACACCGACGTCGCCAAGGCCGTCGCCGACCTGCAGAAGCAGGCCGACAAGGTCCAGCAGGCCGTCGACAAGAAGGAGGTCCCCGACCTCAAGCCGCTCGGCGACGCGGCCGGCAACCTCACCTCGGTCTGCACCGGCTGACGTCGGGACGGCTGCCGATAGGGTGGGCGATATGTCCACCCGATTGATCCTCGCCACCCGTAACCAGCACAAGGTCGCCGAACTCCGCGCCATCCTCGGCGAGGCCGGCCTGGACGTCGAACTCGTCGGCGCCGACGCCTACCCCGAGATCCCGGACGTCCCGGAGACCGGCGTCACCTTCGCCGAGAACGCGCTCCTCAAGGCCCACGCCCTCGCCCGCGCCACCGGCCTGCCCGCCGTCGCCGACGACTCCGGCCTCTGCGTCGACGTCCTGAACGGCGCCCCCGGCATCTTCTCCGCCCGCTGGGCCGGCAAGCACGGCGACGACCGCGCCAACCTCGACCTGCTGCTCGCCCAGCTCTCCGACATCTCCGACCCGCACCGCGGCGCCCACTTCTTCTGCGCCGCCGCCCTCGCCCTCCCCGACGGCACCGAGCGCGTCGTCGAGGGCCGCCTCCTCGGCACCCTGCGCACCGCCCCCTCCGGCGACGGCGGCTTCGGCTACGACCCGATCCTCCAGCCCCTCGGCGAGACCCGCACCTGCGCCGAACTCACCCCCGCCGAGAAGAACGCCATCAGCCACCGCGGCCTGGCCTTCCGCGGCCTCGCCCCGGTCGTCAAGGACCTCCTGGGCTGAGAAAATCGAAGGGCTCGACCGGAATCATTCCGGTCGAGCCCTTCGATTTGAAGGTCATCCTGGTGCGGCCGAAGGGATTCGAACCCTCAAGCCCTCGCGGGCCAACGGACCTAAACCGTCTGCGTCGCCTCTGCGCCACGGCCGCCTGTCCTGCTGACCATCATGTTACTGGGCCCGCGAATTGGCCGACACCTTCCTTCGGCCAAGCCGCTAGGCAGTGTGCTTCCTCGACTTCCGTTTGCAGTAGGTCGGAGTGATGGCGTGGCAGTTCGGGCAGAGCAGCCGCAGGTTGTCCGGCCGGTTGTCCGACCAGTCCCCATTGATGTGGTCCACCTCCAGCGTCATCGGGTGCCCGCGCCACTCGGGGCCGGTGCTGCAGCCCTCGCACTCTTGCGGCCTGCCGAGTTCGTTCAGCGCGCTACGGATTCGCGAGCCGGGTAGCCGCTTGGCCCCCCAGGGGCGCTGAACGAGGAGTTGTCCGGCGGGGATTCTGGTGGGCGCATGCTTGCCGCGGCCGTGGGCCTGCCCGGTGAAGTGTGAGGTGTCGATGCCGAGTGCCTTGATGCGGCGCCCGATGTGGGCCTGGGTGCCACCGGCCTGACGCTGGTCGAGGTAGCGCACGACCCCGGCCACGCTGTGCGAGGCCACGACGGCCTCCTGGAGGAGTTCCCGGGTGTAGACGGTTCCAGGCGACGGGAAGTGTGACGTGTCGATGCCGTACGCCTTGGCCCTCCGTCGCAGGTAGGAGCGGTTGTACTGGTTGGGTTCGCGGTCGAGTGCGATCAGCATCTCGTCGAGCGTGGTTGCGGCAGCAGCGACCTCGGCCAGCACCTCCTTCGAGTACTGGCGCTGCCTGTAGGCGCGGCATCCCTCCTGGGCGAAGTGCGAGGTGTCGATGCCGTAGTGCCGGAGCCGCCGGCTCAGGTAGCTGTGCGTGCCGCCCGCCATCGGCACGCCGAGCTTTCGCATCATGTCGTTGACGCTGCTGGACTCGGCCGCGAGTGAGGCGAGCAGTTCGCGGGTGTACTTGACCGGCATGGTTGTTCCCCTTCGGGCAGTGGTTCGCCCGTCCCCCGGTGTGCGAACGATCGATGGGGGATTTGGTTACGGGTGGCGGGGTTTCGGCCAGGGGGTGACTTGTTGTCGTCGGTGGGGTGACCGGCGGGGTTGAGGGTTTGATTACCAATTGGTACAGACCTATTGACCTATGTGGTTCAGACCACATAGCTTCGGCGCCAATTGCAATCCCCCACGTGCGTGCTCCCCCACAGGCACGCGCCGACACTCTCTCCCGGAGGACCGAGTGTTGATCCGAAACACGGCGGAGCGGCGTCCCACCGCTGCACTCCGCCGCAAGAGCCCGGCTGCCCGGGCTGGTGCGGTCTCGCTGGCGGCGGCCGGTCTGGCCGGTCTGCTGCTGTCGACCCTGGGCGCGGTGCCCTCGCAGGCGTCCGCGACCGTCGACAACGGGGCCTGTCGCCCCGACGGCCTGTACCAGACGGCCGGGGTGGACGTCCCGTACTGCTCGGTCTACGACACCGGCGGCCGCGAGAAGATGGGCGCGGACCACCAGCGCCGCATCATCGGCTACTTCACCGGTTGGCGCACCGGCAAGAACGGCGACCAGCCCTACCTGGTGAACGACATCCCCTGGGACAAGGTCACCCACCTCAACTACGCGTTCGGCCACGTCGGTGGTGACAACAAGCTCTCCGTCGGCACCGACGGCCCGACCAACGAGGCCACCGGGATCTCCTTCCCGGGCGTGCCCGGCGCCGAGTTGGACCCGACGCTGCCCTACAAGGGCCACTTCAACCTGCTGACGAAGTTCAAGAAGCAGTACCCGAACGTCAAGACCCTGATCTCGGTGGGCGGTTGGACCGAGACCGGCGGCTACTTCGGGGACGACGGCAAGCGCGTCAACTCCGGCGGCTTCTACTCGATGACCGTCAACCCGGACGGCAGCGTCAACCAGGCCGGCATCGACACCTTCGCCGCCTCGTCCGTCGACTTCATCCGCAAGTACGGTTTCAACGGCGTCGACGTCGACTACGAGTACCCGACCTCGATGAAGGACGCCGGCAACCCGCTGGACTGGCAGCTCGCCAACTCCAAGCGCGGCTCGCTGGCGAAGGGCTACGCGGCGCTGATGAAGACGCTGCGCGAGAACCTGGACCGGGCCGGCGCCGCCGACGGCAGGCACTACCTGCTGTCGGTCGCGGCCCCGTCGTCCGGCTACCTGCTGCGCGGCATGGAGACCTTCCAGGTGGCGCAGTACCTGGACTACGTCAACATCATGTCGTACGACCTGCACGGCGCCTGGAACAAGTACGTCGGCCCGAACGCCTCGCTGTTCGACGACGGCAAGGACGGCGAGCTGGCGGCGGCCAACGTGTACGGCACCGGCCAGTACGGCGGCATCGGCTACCTGAACGCCGACTGGTCGTACCACTACTTCCGCGGTGCGATGCCGGGCGGCCGGATCAACGTCGGCCTGCCGTACTACACCAGGGGCTTCAAGAACGTCACGGGCGGCACCAACGGCCTGTGGGGCACCGCGGCGGCGACCACCTGCCCGGTCGGCTCCGGCCTGACCTCCTGCGGTGACGGCGCGGTCGGCATCGACAACATCTGGAACGACAAGGACGACGCGGGCAAGGAGTCCCCGGCCGGGTCGAACCCGATGTGGCACGCGAAGAACCTGGAGAAGGGCATCCTGCCCGACTACCTGGCCAAGTACGGCGTGAAGGACACCGCGCTGCAGGGCACCTACGCCCGCAACTACAGCAGCAGCCTGGTGGCGCCGTGGCTGTGGAACGACGCCAAGAAGGTGTTCCTCTCCACCGAGGACGAGCAGTCGGTGGGTGCCAAGGCGGACTACATCGTCAACCAGGGCGCCGGCGGCGCGATGATCTGGGAGCTCGCGGGCGACTACAAGTGGGACGCGAGCGCCAACGGCGGCAAGGGCGAGTACGTGCCGGGTTCGACGCTGACCTCGCTGATGTACGACAAGTTCAAGGCGGCCACGCCGTACGGCGCGACCCGTTCGACGGTCCCGCTGCCGCAGCAGACCCTGCCGATCGACGTGTCGTTCACCAACTTCGCGCTGGGTGACTCGAACTACCCGATCAACCCGAAGATCCACATCGTCAACAACTCGACGACGACCCTGCCGGGCGGCACCGAGTTCCAGTTCGACTACAGCAACTCGGCTCCGGGCAACGCCAAGGACCAGTCCGGCTTCGGCCTCCAGGTCATCCGGCAGGACAACCCCGGCCAGGGCAACGTGGGCGGCCTGAAGGGCACCTACAACCGGGTGTCGGTCAAGCTGCCGGGCTGGCAGTCGCTGGCGCCGGGCGCCTCGGTGGACCTGGACTTCGTCTACTACCTGCCGGTCTCGACCCCGTCGAACTGGACGGTCAACGTGAACGGCACGCTGTACGGGCTCAAGGGCGACCTGACCCGGGGCACGGTGGACGGCGGCACGCCGACCCCGACCCCGACCCCGACGCCTACCGCGACCGCCACGGCTTCGCCGACCGCCACCGCTTCGCCGACCGCGACGGCCTCGCCGACCGCGACGGCCACCGCGACCGCCACCCCGACGACGGGGGCCTGCACGGCCGCCCCGAGCTGGGACGCGGGCACCACCTACGCGGCCACCACCAAGGTGTCGTGGAAGGGCCACTACTACCAGAACAAGTGGTGGACCAAGGGCGACGACCCCACGGCCAGCGGCTCGTGGGGCGTCTGGAGCGACCTCGGGGCCTGCTGACGGCGCCCTGAGGTGAGAGACGCGGTGGCGGTGCACCCGGTCGGGGGGTGTGCCGCCACCGCTTCGTTCAGCGAGGCACCGGGCGGGCGAGGCGCCGGGCGCCGGAGCGCCAGGCCGTCGAGCGCCAGGCCTCCGGGGTCAGACCTCCGGGTGTCAGGCCGTCTCGACCTTGAGGTCGCGCAGCAGCTTGGCGACGTGCCCGGTGGCCTTCACGTTGTACAGCGCGCGCTCGACCTTGCCCTGCTCGTCCACGATCACGGTGGAGCGGATCACGCCGACGTAGGTGCGGCCGTAGTTCTGCTTCTCGCCGTAGGCGCCGTAGGCCTCCAGCACCTGGTGGTCCGGGTCGGACACCAGGGTGACCTTGAGGTTCTCGGCCTCGCGGAACTTGCCGAGCTTCTCCGGCTTGTCCGGGGAGACGCCGATGACGTCGTAGCCGGCGCCGGCGAGGACCTCCAGGTTGTCGGTGAAGTCGCAGGCCTGCTTGGTGCAGCCGGGGGTGAGCGCGGCCGGGTAGAAGTAGACGATGACCTTGCGGCCCAGGTGGTCGGCGAGGGACACCTGGTTGCCGTCGGCGTCGGACAGGCTGAAGGCGGGCGCGGTGTCGCCGGGCTGGAGACGCTCACTCACGGGTAAATCTCCTGTTGCTGGGGCGGGCGGTCATAGCACGGCAAACTTACCTCCGATGGTGGGTGGGGTCGCGCGGCCCTGCTCGGCAACTGACAGACTGGGTCAGTCGCACAGGACAACATCAGCAAGTGAATGGGGTGGCCCGAGTGGGCGAGGCGAGCACGAAGGACAAGTCGGCGCGGACGACCGCCCAGATCGAGGCGGACATCTCCCGGACCCGCACCCAGCTGGCGGCCACCCTGGACGAGCTGGCCGTGCGCGTCCACCCGAGCACGATCAGCGCCCAGGTGAAGGCGAAGGCCGTGGCCGCCGTCGAGGAGAAGGCCGGCCGGGCGTACGTGGCCGCCAACGGCGTGGTGGAGAAGGTGCGGGCGCAGTTCGTGGACGAGAAGGGGCAGCCGCGCAGGGAGCGGATCGTCCCGGCCGCGCTGGTCGGCGTGGGCGTGCTGCTGCTGGTGGCTTCCGCCCGGAAGCGCCGCAAGGGCTGAACGGGCACGGGGTGAGGGCCGGGCGCGGGAGGCGTCCGGCCTTCGGTGTGCCCGGGCCCGGGAGGTGTGACCGGCTCCGGGGGCGGGTGCCCGGGCCCGGAGGTGTGACCGGCCCCGCGGGTGCCGCGGCTTCCCGCATGCCGGGCCAGCGTCACGCCGCGCGCCCGGGGGCGGTACCTTCGGGACCGTGAGTACGAACGACGAACCGACCCCGCAGGCCTCCTCCGCCGTGTCCGAGTACGAGGCGGCGCGGCACGACCGGCTGGGCGAGAAGCTGCCGATCCGGATGCTGCACGACCGCGTGCTGGTGCGGATCGAGGGCAGCGAGGGCGAGCGCCGCTCGACCGGCGGCATCCTGATCCCCGCGACCGCGGAGCTGTCCAAGCGCTGCACCTGGGCGGAGGCCGTCGCGGTGGGCCAGAGCGTCCGCTCGGTGGAGCCGGGCGACCGGGTGCTGTACGACCCGGAGGACAAGCTGGAGGTCGAGGTCCGCGGCGCCACCTACGTGCTGCTGCGCGAGCGTGACCTGCACGCGGTGGCGGCGACCCGCTTCGGCGACACGGAGGGCTCGACCGGGCTCTACCTCTGAACCTCTGAGCACGGACGTGGCGTGAGCCGGTCGGGGCGGTGCCCCGGCCGGCTCCTTGCGTCCGGGCCTGTCGGTGGTGGGCGCCAGGGGCCGGGCCTGTCGGTGGTGGGCGCTAGGGTCCGGGCATGACGAGGCGTGTGCCGGTGATCGGCGAGGGTGAGCGGCGGGCCCGGGTGGGGCGGCGGCAGTTGCTGGCGCCGTCGGTGCGGGTGGCGCGGGTGGAGCAGGTGGCGGACGCGCTGGTGGGGCTGCACGCGTCGGACCCGGCGACGGTGTACCTGTCGGCGTGCGCGCGGCTGGTGGAGCCCTCGGCGGCGGAGGTGGACCGGGCGCTGTACGAGGACGTCACGCTGGTGAAGCTGCTGTCGATGCGGCGGACGCTGTTCGCGGTGACGGAGGGCTTCGCGCCGCACGTGAGTTCGTCGACGGCGCGGGCGATCGCCGCGAGGGAGCGGGCGACGCTGCTCAAGCACCTGCGGGACCACGCGGACGGCTGGGACGAGGCGCGGCTCGCCGGGGCGGAGCGCGCGGTGCTGGCCGCCGTGGCCCGGCGCGGTGAGGCGACGACGAAGGAACTCGGCGACGACGTACCGGAGTTGCGCGAGACGATGCTGATGTCGGCGGGCAAGCCGTACGAGAACCGGCAGAGCGTGGGCAGTCGGCTGCTGCGGGTGCTGGCCGCGGACGGGCACGTGCGGCGGGGCCGTCCGCGCGGATCGTGGCTGAGCAACGTCCATCCGTGGGCGCCGGTGCCGCAGTGGCCGGACGCGCCGGTGCGGGAGGCGAAGGCGGAGGTGGTGCGGCGCTGGCTGGCCGGGTACGGCCCGGCGACCGTCGAGGACGTGAAGTGGTGGACGGGCTGGACGCTGGGGGACACCCGCCGGGCGCTGGCGGACGTGGGCGCCGAGGACGTGGAGCTGGCGGGCGGGGCGGCGGCGCTGGTGCTGCCGGGGGACGCCGGGCCGGTGGCGGAGCCGGAGCCGTGGGCGGCGCTGCTGCCGGCGCTGGATCCGACGGTGATGGGCTGGCGGGGGCGGGACTGGTACCTGCGGCCGGAGGACGTGCCGGCGCTGTACGACCGGGCGGGCAACGCCGGGCCGACGGTGTGGTGGTGCGGCCGGGTGGTGGGCGGCTGGGCGCAGCGGTCGGACGGCGAGGTGGTGTGGCGGCTGTTCGGTGATGTGGGGGCGGAGGCCGGGGCGGCGATCGCGGCGGAGGCGGCGCGGCTGGCGGGCTGGCTGGGGGAGGTGCGGGTGACGCCGCGGTTCCGGTCGCCGTTGGAGCGGGAGTTGGTGGCGGGGTAGTCCACCGGCGGGCGGGGTGGTTCACCGTTCGGCGGGGTGGTTCACCGTTCGGCGGGGTGGTTCACCGTTCGGCGGGGTGGTTCACCGTTCGGCGGGGTGGTTCACCGGCCGGTGCAGCGGCTCACTGGGCGGGCGGGGTGGCTCGCTGGGCCGGTGGTGTCGCGCTCGTCGCCGGGTTGGTGGCGGCGCCGGTGGTGCTGGGCGGCGTGGTCGGGTGGGTGGGCCGGGTCTGGGTGGGTCGGGGGGTGGGGCTGGACTGCTCCTGGGTGGTGGTGGGCTGGGGTGCCTGCGGGCTGGGCTGTTCCTGGGTGGTGGTGGGCTGCGGGGCGGGCGCGCTGGGGGCGTGGGTGGGGGTGTCGGGCACGGGGGTGCTGCTGGGGGGTTCCTCGCTGCTGCTGCCGCCGGTGGAGGGGGTGGTGGCGGTGGGGCTGGTGGTGGTGGTGGCGCTGCTGCTGGGGCTGAAGCCGGGGGCGGGGGTGTCGCGGCCGGTCTGGAGGTCGAACTGCTGGGTGGCGGTGCCGTCGAGGGCGGCGCTCATGTAGGCGGTCCAGATCCGGGTGGGGAAGGTGCCGCCGTTGATCCGGGCGAGTCCGGCGGTGCCGGCCAGTGGTTCCTTGGCGTGGGTCTTCGGGTTCTCGCGGAACAGGCCGACGGTGGTGGCGAGTTCGGGGGTGTAGCCGGCGAACCAGGCGGAGAGGTTGGAGTCGGTGGTGCCGGTCTTGCCGGCGGCGGGGCGGCCGAGGTCGAGGGCGGCGGCGCCGGTGCCGCGGGGGCCGATGACGTCGCGCAGGACGTCGGTGACGGTGTCGGCGTAGGACCGGTCGATGGCGTCGACGGGGCTGTGGTCGGGCATCTTGGGGGCGTCGACGGCGCCGCCGGTGTGGACGCGTGCGAGTTTGAGGACGGACCACGGGGCGTTGGCCTGGCCGTGGTTGGCGAGGGTGGCGTAGGTGCCGGCCAGGTCGAGGGCGCTGGGGGTGGCGGTGCCGAGGGTCATCGAGGTGTTGGCCGGGTCCATGCCGCGGACGCTGTCGGGGATGCCGAGTTTGACGGCGGTGTCGCGGACGCGGGCGAGGCCGGCGTCGACGCCCTCCTGCGCGTACACGGAGTTGACGGATTTCACCATGGCGTAGCGCAGGGTGATGTTGCCGTAGTCGACGTCGTCCTCGTTGGGCGGCGCGTAGGGGGTGGGGCCGCCGGTGACGGGGCGTTCGCTGGTGCCGTCGTAGCGGGTGTCGGGGGTGATCGGCCGGCCGTCGAGGGTGTGCTGGGCGATGAGGCCGGCGGCGAGGTCGACGGGTTTGAAGGTGGAGCCGATCTGGTTGTCCTGGCGCAGGGCGTCGTTGTAGGGCTGTTTGGCGTAGTCGGGGCCGCCGTAGACGGCGACGACGCGGCCGGTGGCGGTTTCGACGGAGGCGCCGGCGACCCGGACGTCGGTGTCGGTGGCGGGGCGGCGCTGGGGGTCGAGTTCGTCGGTGAGTTCGTCCTGGACGGCCTTGTGGAAGGCGTCCTGCTTGGGCTTGTCGAAGGTGGTGGTGATGCGCCAGCCGCCGGCCTTGAGGGTGGCGGTGTCGATGATGCCGGCGGAGACGAGGTAGTCGTCGGCGACGCCGACGAGGTAGCCGGCCTGGCCGGAGAGGCCGGTGGCGGGCTGGGGGTCGATCGGTTCGGGGAAGGTGGTGGCGGTGCGTTCGGCGTCGGTGAGGAAGCCGAGTTGGACCATGCCGTCGAGGGTGTAGTGCCAGCGGGCGATGGCCTTCTCGCGGTTGGCGGGGGTGGCGGTCTTGACGTCGTAGCTGCTGGGGGCCTGGAGGAGGGAGGCGAGGTAGGCGCCCTGGGCGAGGGTGAGGGCGGAGACGTCGACGCCGTAGTAGGCGTGGGCGGCGCTCTGGATGCCGTAGGCGCCGCGGCCGAAGTAGCTGCTGTTGAGGTAGCCGGCGAGGATCTCGGGCTTGTCGCGCTGCTGGTCGACCTTGAGGGCGATGAAGAGTTCGCGGCCCTTGCGTTCGATGGTCTTGTCCTGCGTCAGGTAGTAGTTCTTGACGTACTGCTGGGTGATGGTGGAGCCGCCTTGGGTGCCCTTGCCGGTGAGGGTGTTCCAGCCGGCCCGGAGCATGCCTTTGAGGTCGATGCCGCGGTTGCGGTAGAAGGTGCGGTCCTCGGCGGAGACGACGGCGTGCTGGGTCTGCGGGGGGATCTGGTCGATGGTGACGTCGGTGCGGTTGACGGCGCCGGTGCGGGCGATCTCGGTGGTGTCGTCGGCGTAGAGGTAGATGTTGTTCTGGGCGACGGCGTGGGCGTTGGGGTCGGGCACCGGGACGATGACGTAGAGCACGGCGAAGGCGCCGACGGTGAGCAGGAGCGCGGCGGTGAGGGCGCCGAGCGTGATGCGCCAGGTGGGCAGGAGCCGGCGCCAGCGGGGGAGGGCTCGGCGGGCCGCGCGGCGGGCGGCTCGTTTGGCCTGGCGTCGGGTGCTCAAGGTCATGCCGCGATTATGTGCTATTTGATGGCCGATCAGGGGGTGGTCGGGGGGTTGGCGTGCTCGGGGAAACCGGGTGCGGCGGCTGGTCCTCGGCGCTACGGTGAAAGGTGCAAACCAGGTAGCGCCGCACGTGGCGCACTCGCATAGCGCACCCAGTTCTGCCAGCTCCGCGCGTTCGGCCCGGTACCCCCGGGTTCGGCCGGTCGGAGCCGCTGGGGTGTGCGCGGACGTCGACGGGCATTCATCTGCCCGTATTTGTCGACAAGGAGACAATATGCTGAATCTCGCGCCCCCGGAGACGCGGACCGCACGCCCTCCTGATCCCACCGGGCCGCTCCCCGTCCTCGGGCTCTACGCGGCCGTCGCCCGCGGCGCCTTCCGCCGCTACTCCACCTACCGGGCCGCCACCGTGGCCGGCGCCTTCACCAACACCGTCTTCGGCATCATCCTGGCCTCCTCCTTCCTCGCCCTCTGGCAGGCCCGCCCCGACCTCGGCGGCTACGACCAGAGCCAGGCCGTCACCTACATCTGGGTCAGCCAGGCCCTGCTGGTCACCGTCGCGGTGTGGGGCGGCGGCTTCCAGGACGACCTCCAGGACCGCTTCCGCAGCGGGGACATCGCCGTCGACCTCTACCGCCCGGTCGACTTCCAGGGCTGGTGGCTGGCCACCGACCTCGGCCGGGCCGCCTTCCAGCTGCTGGTCCGCGGCACCGTGCCGCTGCTGGTCGGCGCCCTGGTGTTCCGCACCCGGATGCCCGAGCGGCCGCTGACCTGGGCGGTCTTCCTGCTCTCGGTGCTGCTCGCGCTGGTGGTCAGCTTCGGGCTGCGCTTCCTGGTCTCGATCACCGGCTTCTGGCTGCACGACTCGGACGGGGTGCGCTCGGTGATGCTGGTGGTCTCGATGTTCTTCTCCGGGATGCTGCTGCCGATCGCGCTCTTCCCCGGCCTGCTCGGTGACCTCGCCGCGGTGCTGCCCTGGGCGGCGCTGGTGAAGGTGCCGACCGACGTCTTCCTGGAGCGCGCGACCGGCGCCGGCCTGCTCGGCGCGCTCGGCTTCCAGCTCGCCTGGGCCGTCGCCCTGCTCGCCGCGGGCCGGGGCGCCCAGTGGCTGGCGACCCGCAAGGTGGTGGTGCAGGGTGGCTGAGCCGATCGTGCCCCGCACCGCGTGGGCGGTCCGCTCCTGGTGGCTGTGCGCCCGGATGTGGATGCGCTCGATGATGGCCTACCGGGCCTCCTTCGCCCTGAACCTGGTGGCCAGCCTGGCCACGCACTCGCTGGACTTCGTCGTCCTGGTGCTGATGTTCCGGCACACCGACCAACTGGGCGGCTGGCGCCTGCCGGAGATCGCCTTCCTCTACGGCACCGCGACCTTCGCCCTCGGCGTGGCCAACATGCTGGTCGGCTCGGTCGAGGGCCTCGGCGTGCGGATCGTCAACGGATCGCTGGACACCATGCTGATCCGGCCGGCGCCCGCGCTCGCCCAACTGTGCGCCGAACGCTTCTCGCTGCGCCGGCTCGGCCGCCCCATCCAGGCCCTGGCGGTGCTCGCCTGGTCACTGGCCACCCTGGACGTCCACTGGACCTGGGACCGCGTGCTGCTGGTGCCCGCCCTGCTGGTCTGCGGCAGCGTCATCTTCGGCGCGATCTACGTCGGCGGCGCGACCGTGCAGTTCTGGTGGGGCGAGTCCAAGGAGATCCAGAACTCCTTCACCTACGGCGGCGCGACCCTGCTGCACTACCCGCCGACCATCTTCGCCAAGGAACTGGTGGCCGGCGTGGTCTTCGGCGTCCCGCTGGCCTTCGTCAACTGGCTGCCCGCCCTGCACGTCCTCGGCCGGCCCGACCCGCTCGGCCTGCCCACCGCCTTCCAGTACGCCTCCCCGCTCGCCGCCGCGCTCTGCGTCGCCGCCGCCGGGCTCGCCTGGCGGGCCGGGCTGCGCGCCTACCGCGGCACCGGCAGCTGAAGCCGCCGAGGCACCGGCAGTCGAACCCCCCTCCTACGCAAGGAACTTCCATGGCACTGATCGAACTCGAGGACGTCCGCCGCACCTTCACCGTGCGGGTCCGCACCGGCCGCTTCAGCCGGGTCAGGCGCGAGGTGCGCGCGGTGGACGGGCTGAGCTTCACCGTCGAGGCCGGCGAGTGCGTCGGCTACATCGGCCCCAACGGCGCCGGCAAGTCGACCACCATCAAGATGCTCACCGGCATCCTCGTGCCCTCCGGCGGGCGGCTGCGCGTCGCCGGAGTGGACCCGGCCCGCGAACGCGTCGCGCTGGCCCGCCGGATCGGCGTCGTCTTCGGCCAGCGCACCACGCTCTGGTGGGACCTCCCGCTGTGCGACTCCTTCGAACTCGCCCGCCGGATCTACCGCATCCCCGACCGCCGATATCGCGAGAACCTCGCCCGCTGCGTCGAACTGCTCGACCTGGAAGGACTGCTGGACACCCCCGTCCGCCAGCTCTCGCTCGGCCAGCGGATGCGCGGCGACCTCGCGGCGGCGCTGCTGCACGACCCGCAGGTGCTCTACCTGGACGAGCCGACCATCGGCCTGGACGTGGTCAGCAAGGGGAAGGTGCGTGAGTTCCTGCGCGAGGTGAACCGGGACCGGGGTACCACCGTGCTGCTCACCACGCACGACCTGACCGACATCGAGCAGCTCTGCGGCCGGGTGATGGTGATCGACCACGGCCGGGTCGTCTACGACGGCGGGCTGGACGGCCTGCACGCCACCGGGCGCAGCGAGCGCACCCTGGTGGTCGACCTGGCCGAGGCCCGGCCCGCGATCGAGGTGGACGGCGCCCGGGTGGTGAAGGTCGAGGGGCCCCGGCAGTGGCTGGCCTTCCCGGCGCAGCAGAGCGCCGCGCCGATCGTGGCGGCGGTGGCCGCGCGCTATCCGCTGGTGGACCTGTCGGTGCGCGAGCCGGCGATCGAGGACGTGATCGCGCGGATGTACACGGAGGTGGCGATCGGCTGAGCCTGCCGAACACTGAACGCGCGTTCGGGCGCTGTCACCCGTCCGGGGAGGGCACGTGACTCCCCGGCGGGAAGCCGAGTTGACGTTGCATCGCTCGGCGAACAGCACACCGGAGGGCAGCGCTTCTCGATGACCGGACCCGATGTGACCGTGGTGGTCGCGGTCTACAACACCATGCCCTACCTCACCGCCTGCCTGGACTCGCTGGTCGGGCAGACCCTGGCGCCCGGGCGGCTGGAGGTGGTGGTCGTCGACGACGGCTCCACGGACGGCGGCGAGGCCGTCCTGGACGACTACGCCGCCCGCCACCCCGGGCTGTTCCGGGTGGTGCACCAGCCCAACTCGGGCGGCCCGGCGGCCCCCACCAACCGGGGCCTGGCGCTGGCCCGCGGCCGCTACGTGCTGTTCCTCGGCGCGGACGACTGGCTCGGCGCCGAGGCGCTGGAGCGGCTGGTCACGGCGGCCGACGCCTGGGGTTCGGACGTGCTGGTGCCCAAGCAGGTCGGGGTGAACGGGCGGCTGGTGCCGCAGGGGATCTTCCACGCCAACGCCGAGTCCGTCGGCTTCACCGACTCGGCGCTGGCCTGGGCGCTGTCCGACACCAAGCTGTTCCGGATGGACCTCGTCCGGCGCCACGGGCTGCGCCGTGACGAGGAGTTGAAGGTCTTCTCGGACCAGCCGTTCACCCTGGAGGCCTGCCTGCGGGCGGGCCGGGTGTCCGTCCTCGCCGACTACGACTGCTACTTCCTGGTGCTGCGCGAGGACTTGGGCAACGTCACCCAGCGGGCCGGGGTGCTGGACCGGCTGCGCGGGATCGCGGCGCTGCAGCAGGTCGCCGCCGATCTGGCCGCGCCCGGCGGGGAGTTGGACGCGATCCGGGCCCGCAGCTTCGCCTGGGACGTGCCGCGGCTGCTCCAGGACGACTTCCTGCTGCTCGACGACGCCGTTCAGGAGCAGGTCTGCGCCGAGGTCGGCCGGCTGATCGAGCGCTTCGACGCCCGCGCGGTCTACCAGCGGCTGCCCGTCGCCGAGCGGCTGCGGCTCGAACTCGCCGCCGCCGTCCGGCCGGAGGCGCTGCGGGACCTGATCCGGTACGAGGCCGCGCACGGCGACCCGCCGGTGGTCGTCGACGGGCGGCGGCACTACGCGGGTTACCCGGCGTTCCGGGATGCCCGGCTGGGCCTGCCGGACGAGCTGTTCCTGCTGGGCGAGGAGCCGGTGCGGCCGGCGGTGGAGGTTCCGCCGCTCAACCTGGCCCAGCAGGTGTGGCGCGGTGCCGTGCCGGCCCAGCTGCGGCGCGGGCTGCGGCGCTACCCGGTGTGGCGCCGGCTCGCCAACACGGTGAACGGGGGCCGGGGGTGAGCGGGGGCACGCCGGAGGCCGGGGGTGCCGGAGGTCGGGGCCGCCGGAGGCAGGGGCCCCGGAGGAAAGGGGACACGAGGATGAACGGGACGCGGGGATGAGCGGGGTGCGGGGATGAGCCGGGCGATGGACGTGTGCGTGGTCGGGCTGGGCAAGCTGG
Source organism: Kitasatospora sp. NBC_01300 (assembly GCF_041435235.1). Lineage (NCBI taxonomy): Bacteria > Bacillati > Actinomycetota > Actinomycetes > Kitasatosporales > Streptomycetaceae > Kitasatospora > Kitasatospora sp. NBC_01300. The sequence goes on from NZ_CP108408.1 coordinate 5,044,785, forward strand.
GCCTGCCGCTGGCCGTGCAGTTCGCGCTGAAGGGTCACCGGGTGACGGGGGCGGACATCGCTCCCGGGGTCGTCCGCAGCGTCAACCAGGGCGTGCCGCCGTTCCCCCGGGAGGCGGGTCTGGACGAGGCACTGAAGCAGGTGGTCGCCGAGGGGCGGCTGCGGGCCACCACCGACACCACGGCCGCCGTCGCCGCCGCCGAGGCCGTGGTGCTGGTCGTCCCGCTGGTCACCGCCGCCGACGGCACCCCGGACTTCGGCCTGCTCGACGCGGCCACCGACGCCGTCGCCGCCGGGCTGCGCCGGGGCACCCTGGTCAGCTACGAGACCACCCTGCCGGTCGGCGTCACCCGGGGCCGCTGGGCGCCCCGGCTGGGGGCCGGCTCCGGGCTGGCCGCCGGGGCGGACTTCGCGCTGGTGTTCAGCCCGGAGCGGGTCCGCACCGGGCGGGTCTTCGCCGACCTGCGGCGCTACCCCAAGCTGGTCGGCGGCGTGGACGCGGCCTCGACCCGGCGCGGCGCCGAGTTCTACCGGGCCGTGCTGGACTTCGACCCGCGCCCCGACCTGCCCCGGCCCAACGGCGTCTGGGAGCTGGCCTCGGTGGAGGCGGCGGAGTTCGCCAAGCTCGCCGAGACCACCTACCGGGACGTCAACATCGCGCTGGCCAACCAGTTCGCCCGGTACGCCGACCGGGTCGGGGTGGACTTCGCGGAGATCGCCGACGCGTGCAACTCGCAGCCGTACAGCCACCTGCACCGGCCCGGCATCGCGGTCGGCGGGCACTGCATCCCGGTGTACCCGCGGCTGTACCTGTGGAACGACCCGGGCGCGACGGTCGTGCGGGCCGCCCGGGAGGCCAACCTGGAGATGCCCGGGTACGCGGTCGGGGTGCTGGACGGCGCGCTGGCGGGCGGGATCGCCGGGCAGGGCGTGCTGGTGCTCGGGGCGGCGTACCGGGGCGGGGTCAAGGAGACGGCGTACTCCGGGGTGTTCCCGCTGGTCGAGGCGGTGCGGGCGGCGGGGGCGCGGCCGTACGTCAGCGATCCGCTGTACCGGGGCGCGGAACTGGCGGCGCTCGGGCTGCCCCCGTACGAGGGGGAGCCGGTGGTGGCGGCGGTGCTCCAGGCGGACCACCCGGAGTACCGGGAGCTGGCGCCGGAGGACCTGCCGGGGGTGCGGGTGCTGCTGGACGGGCGGCGGTGCACGGATCCGGCGGCGTGGGCGGCCGAGGGGGTGCGGCGGATCGTGCTGGGCGGGGCCTGATCGTGCTGGGCCGGGTCTGGGGGGGGGCGGGCTCCGACGGGCGTGCGGGTCGCCGCGTCGGAGGGCACGGCCGCACCGCACGCGGCGTGAGGGGGTGGGTACGGGGCGTGCGCCCGGCTGCGCGCGAGGCGTGCCCGGGCGCGCAACCAGGCGCGTGATCGCGGGGCGCGCCCTCGCCTGCGCTGGCCAGCGGGCAGACTGGCGGGGTGAGTGACGAAGCCTTCAGCGGTACGGGCCCCGGGGTCCGGTTCACCGCCGCCGACGAGCAGAAGAGACATGGCGTCCGCCGGATGAAGACCATCGCGACCGGCCTGCTGGCCTTCGCGAGCCTGGTCTTCGCCCTCGCCACCTGGGCCAAGGCGGCCGGTGCCGGCTCCTGGGCCGGGTACGTGGCGGCGGCCGCCGAGGCGGGCATGGTCGGCGCGCTGGCCGACTGGTTCGCGGTGACGGCGCTGTTCCGCCGCCCGTTCGGCCTGCCGATCCCGCACACCGCGATCATCCCGACCAAGAAGGACGCCTTCGGGCGCTCGCTCGGCGAGTTCGTCGGCGACAACTTCCTCTCCGGGCACGTGGTGCGCGGGCGCCTCGCGTCGCTGGGCATCGCCCGGCGGCTGGGGGAGTGGCTGGCCGCGCCGGGCAGCGCCGAGCGGGTCACCAAGGAGGCCTCGGCGGCGCTGCGCGGGGTGCTCGCGGTGCTCCGGGACGACGACGTGCAGGCGGTCGTCGCCGAGGCGGTGACCAGGCGGGCGGCGGCCACCTCGGTGGCCGAGCCGATGGGCCGGATGCTGGGCAAGGTGGTCGCGGACGGCGGGCACCACGGCGTGGTCGACCTGGTGGCCGTCCGGGCGCACGGCTGGCTGACCGCCAACCACGAGGAGGTGGTCCAGCGGGTCACCCAGAAGACCCCGGGCTGGACGCCCAAGTTCCTCGACCAACAGGTCGGCGAGCGGGTCTACAAGGAGCTGATGCGGTTCGTCACCGACATCCGGGACGACCCGGACCACCCGGCCCGCGGAGCCATCGACAACTTCCTCGCCGACTTCGCGACCGAACTGCAGACCGACCCGGAGACCATCGCCCGGGTGGAGCGGGCCAAGGTGGAACTGCTGGCCCGGCCCGAGGTGCAGGACCTGATCGCCTCCACCTGGGCGGCCGTCCGCACCCTGGTGGTGAACGCGGCCGGAGACGAGGACAGCGAACTGCGCCGGCGCATCCGCGAGGGCGTGGGCAGCTTCGGCGCACGCCTGGCCACCGACGCCAAGCTCCAGGCCAAGGTGGACGGCTGGCTCCAGGACGCCGCCCAGTACCTGGTCGACACCTACCGCGCCGAGATCACCTCGCTGATCTCCGAGACGGTGGCGGGCTGGGACGCCGACGACGCCTCCCGCAAGATCGAGGCCAACGTCGGCCGCGACCTGCAGTTCATCCGGATCAACGGCACCGTGGTCGGAGCCATGGCCGGGCTGCTCATCCACACCGTGGCGACCGCCCTCGGAGGCTGACCCCGGGGCGGCCTATCCTTGCCAGCACCTGTCGGTACGCGCGTAGAGGAAGTAGGGAACCACCGTGGTCCAGCCGGACGGAAGTCGGATCGGAAACCCCAGTGGCCAGGGGGGCATCGAGGCGTTCATCGCCGGGATGCCCAAGGCGGAGCTGCACGTCCACCACGTGGGCTCGGCCTCGCCGCGCGTCGTCGCCGAGCTGGCGGCCCGCCACCGCGGCAAGTCGAAGGTGCCGGTCGACCCGGCGGCGCTCGCCGAGTACTTCACCTTCACCGACTTCGCGCACTTCATCGACGTCTACCTGAGCGTCGTGGACCTGATCCGCGACGCCGAGGACGTCCGCGCGCTCACCTACGGCGTGGCCGAGGACATGGCGCGCCAGAACATCCGGTACGCCGAACTGACCATCACCCCGTACTCCTCGGTCAAGCGGGGCATCCCGGACGTCGCCTTCATGGAGGCGATCGAGGACGCCCGGCTGCGCGCCGAGAAGGAGCTCGGGGTCGTCCTGCGCTGGTGCTTCGACATCCCCGGCGAGGCCGGCCTGGAGGCCGCCGAGGAGACCGCCCGGCTCGCCGTCGACCTGGCCCCTGAGGGCCTGGTCAGCTTCGGCCTCGGCGGCCCGGAGATCGGCGTGCCGCGCCCGCAGTTCAAGCCCTACTTCGACCGGGCCCGGGCGGCCGGCCTGCGCAGCGTCCCGCACGCGGGCGAGACCACCGGGCCTGAGACGGTCTGGGACGCGATCCGGGTGCTCGGCGCCGAGCGCATCGGGCACGGCACGCAGTCGGTGAAGGACCCGGCGCTGCTGGACTACCTGGGTGAGCACCGGATCCCGCTGGAGGTCTGCCCGACCTCCAACATCGCCACCCGGGCGGTGGAGCGGATCGAGGAGCACCCGATCAAGCGGATGGTGGACGCCGGGCTGCTGGTCACGATCAACAGCGACGACCCGCCGATGTTCGGCACCGACCTCAACACCGAGTACGCCGTCGCGGCGCGGCTGCTGGGCCTGGACGAGTCCGGGGTGGCGGCGCTGGCGCGCAACGCGGTCGAGGCGTCCTTCCTGGACGTGGCGGGCAAGGCGCGGCTGGTCGGCGAGATCGACGCGTACCTGGCGGGCTGGAAGGCCTGATTCCCGGCGTCCGCCCTGGTGGACGCCCCGCGAAGTGCCCCTGAACCGCCCCGCCGGCAGCTGCCGACGGGGCGGTTCGCTGTTCCCGCCCGAACGTGGCGCCAAAATGGCGCCATTAATGGCTCGACATGGCACCACTGCTGTGCCATGCTGAAGCCATGGACCTCACGCCGTACGTCGAAAACCTTCGGAACGAGCTCGCGGTGGCCGCGGGCGCGGGCGGGGACGAAGCCCGCGCGCTGGCCGAGCGGCTGACGCTGCCGCTGGACTCGGCCGTGCGGCTCACCCTGCTCAACGCGCTCTCGGCCGCGATGGGAGAAGTGACCCGCGAGCTCGCCCCCGGCTCGGTGGACGTGCGGCTGCGCGGGCTCGATCCCGAGTTCGTGGTCACCGTACCGCCCGGCGCCGACACCTTCCACGGTGATGTGCCGCCCGTGGCGCCACCGATGGCGCCGATGGTGGCACCAGTGGTGCCAGTGGCGCCGCCCGTGGTGCCGGAGTCGGACGAGACGGGTACGGCCCGGATCAACCTGCGCCTGCCCGCCCACCTCAAGGCCCGGGCCGAGGAGGCCGCCGGGCAGGAGGGCCTCTCGCTCAACGCCTGGCTGGTCCGGGCCGTCGCCGGCGCGCTGGAGGCCGGCGAGCCGGCCGCCCGCCCGGCTGTCAGACCGGCCCCCCAGCCCGCGGTCCGCCCGCGCCGTGGCGGCCAGGGCTTCACCGGCTGGGTCCACTGACGCTTCCGCCCGCTCCGCCTGCTTCATCCGCTCCGCCTGCCGGACCCGCTCCATCCGCTCCATCCGCTCCATCCGCGCTCCATCCGCAACGACGTCACCCCCGCTCCGACCAGCGGGAACACCCATCAGAGTCAAGAGGACGGGACAGCCATGCCTACGTACGAGACCGACGGACCGATCTCGGTCACCCTCGAATTCGAGATCGGCTCGGTGCGGATCAGCGCGAGCAAGCGCACCGACACCGTGGTCGAGGTCAAGCCCGCCAACCCCGCCGAGGAGGCGGACGTCAAGGCCGCCCAGCAGACCCAGGTCGACTACGCCGGCGGCCGGTTCACCCTCAAGGGCCCGAAGAAGCGCTCGCCGTTCGGTCGGATCGGCTCGATCGACATCCTGATCGAGCTGCCGGCGGGCTCGGAGATCAACGCCGACGCCCCGATGGCCACCTTCGTCGCCGAGGGCCCGCTCGGCGACTGCCGGCTGAAGACCTCGCTCGGCCGGATCCAGGTCGAGCAGGCCGCGAGCGCGCGGCTCAAGACCGACCACGGGGAGGTCCGGGTCGACTCGGTCGACGGGGACGCGGAGATCTCCGGGCTCGGCCGGCTCGCGGTCGGCACGGTCGGGGGCGCGCTGACGGTCAAGAACAGCAACGGCGACACGGAGGTCCGCGAGGTCCACGGGGCGCTCAAGGCCAGCTCCTCCTTCGGCCGGATCGAGGTCGGCACCGCCCACGCCGGGGTGGACGCCAAGACGGCGCACGGCCCGATCCGGATCGGCCGGGTGGAGCGCGGCCAGGTCACCATGCAGACCTCCCTGGGGGACTTGGAGGTCGGCATCGCGGAGGGCACGGCGGCCTGGCTCGACATACACAGCAAGGTCGGCACCGTGCGCAACGCCCTCGGCGCGGCGCAGGGCCCGGGCGACGCCCGGGAGACCGTCGAGGTCCGCGGCCGCACCCAGCTCGGCGACGTCGTGATCCGGAGGGCGTGATGGCGGCGATCTCGGCAGTCGGACTGGCCAAGTCCTACGGCGACAAGGCCGTGCTGAACGGCATCGACCTGGAGATCCCGGAGGGCAGCGTGTTCGCCCTGTTAGGGCCGAACGGCGCCGGCAAGACCACCACCGTGCAGATCCTCTCCACCCTGATCCCGGCCGACGGCGGGGTGGCCCGGGTGGCCGGGCACGACGTGGTCGAGCAGGCCTCCGGGGTGCGGGCGGCGATCGGTGTCACCGGCCAGTTCTCGGCGGTGGACAACCTGCTCACCGCCGAGGAGAACCTGCTGCTGATGGCGGACCTCAACCACCTCCCCCGTCGGGAGGGGCGGAGGCGGGCCGAGGACCTGCTGCGGCGGTTCGACCTCGCGGAGGCGGCGCGCAAGCCGGTCGTCACCTTCTCCGGCGGCATGCGGCGCAAGCTCGACCTGGCGATGACGCTGGTCGGCGATCCGCGGGTGATCTTCCTCGACGAGCCGACCACCGGGCTGGACCCGCGCAGCCGGCGGACGATGTGGGAGATCATCCGGGGGCTGGTCGCCGACCACGGGGTGACGATCTTCCTCACCACCCAGTACTTGGAGGAGGCCGACGAACTCGCCGACCGGATCGCCGTCCTGGACGGCGGGCGGATCGTCGCCGAGGGCACGGCGGACGAGCTGAAGCGGATCGTCCCCGGCGGGCGGATCCGGCTCCAGTTCGCGGACGCCGCCCAACTGGGGGCTGCTGCCGGGCTGTTCGACTACGCGGTGGTCGACACCGAGGCACTGCGGCTGGACATCCCGGGGGACAACTCCGTGGTCACCGTGAAGGCGGTGCTGGACACGCTCGACAACGCCTCGGTCCGGGCCGAGGCGCTGGTCGTGGAGACGGCCGATCTGGACGACGTGTTCCTCACTCTGACCGGGGAGGGCGCCCGATGAGCGCTTCGGTGAGCTACGCGGTCAGTGACTCGCTGACCATGCTGCGACGCAACCTCAAGCACGCGCTGAGGTACCCGTCGCTGACCTTCGCGGTCGTGATCATGCCGGTCATGATGCTGCTGCTGTTCAACTACGCCTTCGGCGGCGCGCTCGGCGCGGGCATCGGCGGCGGCAGCTACATCGACTACGTGACGCCCGGCATCCTGCTGATGGCGGCGGCCTCGGGGTCGCTGGTCACGGCGATCGGGGTCTGCGTCGACATGACGGAAGGCATCGTCAACCGCTTCCGCACGATGGCGATCTCACGCTCGGCCTTCCTGGCCGGGCACGTGGTCGGCAGCGTGATACAGACCATGCTCGGCCTGGTCCTGGTGGCCGGCGCGGCCCTCGCGATGGGCTTCCGGCCCAACGCCGGGCTGGTGGAATGGCTGGCGGCCGTCGGACTGCTGCTGTTCGTCACTGTCGCGCTGACCTGGGTATCGGCGGGCATCGGGCTGGTCGCCAAGACGGTGGAGAGCGCCAGCAACCTGCCGATGCCGATACAGTTCCTGCCCTTCATCGGCAGCGCGATCGTCCCGCCCGACTCGATGCCGACCGCCCTGCGGTGGTTCGCCGAGTACCAGCCGTTCACGCCGATCATCGAGACCCTGCGAGGGCTGCTGATGGGCGCCCCGATCGGCAACAGCGCCTGGAGCGCGCTGGCGTGGTGCACCGGGTTGACGCTGATCGGCTACTTCTGGTCGAGGAGCATCTTCTACCGGCGGTGACGGGGGTACCGCCGGCAGCGGGAGGCCCGGGAGGACAGCGATGTCCGCCCGGGCCTTTCGGCGTTGTGGCCGGTGCCGAGTCATGGCCGGCCCTGAGTCTTGGCCGGTGCCGGTGTACGTCCGGGCCTGGGCCGGAGCCGACCGGAGCCCCAACCGCCGGACATCCGGTAGTAAAGTCCGGGCAAAGGCTCACCCTGGGGAGGGGCGCATGACGGCGGCACGTCGCAAGCGGATCGTGTGGTGGCTCAGAGGTGTGGCGCTGGCGGCGTTCCTGGTCTATCTGCCGGGCTATCAGGCCTCCTTCTCAGGAGGGCTGGTGGAGGTCGAGCGCTGGCTCAACCACCCGCTGCCACTGCTCGGCGCCACCGTCGTGCTGGCCGTTGTCTCGCTGGTGATCCAGTTCGAGTTCCGCACCTGGTGGTCGCAGGTCGGCTGCGCGGCCGCCCTGGTGTCGCTCGTCTTCCTCGCCGGCGTGGCCGTGCTCCTGTCGCTGCTGCTCGACCGCGACGGGCAGCCCGTCAGCCGGAAGAGCCACCCGGAGCGCCCGGACCGCGTGTTGACCGTGACCGACGTCGCCTTCTCGATCGACCCGATCTACCGGGTCGAGCTGTTGACCGGCAGCGGCTGGTCCGCCCGCCACTGGGAACTGGGCGAATGGGACATCCGTGGCGGCGAGTTCGGCAGGGTCGACTGGTCCGGGCCGGACCGGATCGCGGTGACCGGGGTGAAGGGGACCGAGACCGCGGTGTTCACCGTCGACCCGGACGGCCGGCCGAGCAGGCAGGGCCCGGCGCCCCGGTAGGCCGGTAGGCCGGTAGAGCTGGGGGAGGCGGCAGGCCCTCGCGCGGCGGGGAGGTCGCGCGAGGGCCCGGGCGGGGTTACCAGGTGTCGATGCCCATCTTCTTGGCCGCGTCGTGGACGGCCTTGTAGTGGGCGTGGGACATGCCGGACTGCTTGTCCTTCTCGGGCAGGTTCTTGTCCGCCGCGCGGAACTCGTCGCGGGCCTCGGCGAGCAGGCTCGTGCCGTAGGAGACGGGGACGTCCTTGACGCCGTGGGACGGGTGGGTCTTCTCGGCGGTCTTGCTGCCCGCCTTGATCAGGATGTCGCGGGCCTTGTTGAAGTCGTCGGCCTTGACCGTCTTCGGGTTGCTGAGCTGCGCCTGCACCCGGGCCGTCGGCTGGGCCGGCGTGGTGTCTGCGGCCATGGCGGGAGCGGCAGCGGCGACGCCGAGGGCGCCGACGGCGGCGACTGCCACGAGGGCGTTCCGGAGGGTCCTGTTCATGGATATCGATCCCTTCGCAATGTCTAAACATCAGTGCCCGCAACGGACTTGAGGTCCGTGGGAGTGCGAACTCCTCGGCACTACCCCGGCCCTCCTCGGCGGCAAACCGATGGTCGTACGGGGGTAGTTGGGGAGCGGTGGGATCAGGCCGTCTTGTGAATATGGGGTTATCGGACTGCTGGGTTAGTAGGGGCGGAAGGGGCTCAAGGGGACGGCCAGGGCGGGCCGTTCGACGAACGGCCCGCCCTGCGTGGTGGGTTAGACGTCGAACTCGCCGGCGCGAATAGCGGAGACGAGGTCGTGCCATTCGTCGGTGGTGAGTTGGGCGATGGCCTCGGGCCGGAGGTTGCTGCGGACATAGACGGCATCGGAGGTGACGGCTACCTCCGGGCAGCTCGCGCCCTCGCCGCAAGCCTCAGGACGCCGCCAGTCGAGTATTTCCATGGCTCTAGATCTCCTTCTTGATAAGCCTGATGGCGTCACGAGACTGGCTTTCGGTGAGTGATCGCTCGGTCATCCTGTCGATGATGTGGCGATAGTTCTCCATCAACTTCTGCTCGTGAAGGAACACCGGGCCGTTGGCGGTGTCGAGCTGAACTGTGTCCAGGCGGGGCACGGGCCCGCTCGCGTGGATGATGCCTTGACCTGCACCCATGAACCCATTGGTGCTGAAGGTGATCACCCGAAGCGTCACGTGGGGAAGGTCCGAGTACTCAAGTAGCTGGTCCATCTGTCGCTTTGCGGCGTCACGGCCGCCGAACAGCATGCGCAGAGCGGCCTCGTGGACCAACGCGGAGTATGGCGCGGCTCCCTCTCTCATCAGGAACGCCGAACGCTGAATTCGATGCTCAACGCGGGCTTCGACGTGACGAGGTGAGAGCGGCGGGTGGACATCCTTGAAGATGGCTCTCCCGTATTCCTCCGTCTGCATGCCGCCGGGAACGTGCGAGATCTGGTACGTGAGCAGTCCCCTGGCGAAGTACTCCATCTCGGCGATGTTGAGGAAGCCAGGCGGCACGGCCCCTCGGTAGTCCTCCCACCAACCCTTGTGGCGCTCCTCGGCCATGGCCGCGAGCGCTTCCACGAAGGCGTGATCGCCCTCCTCGTAGTCGCAGGCGAGCATGCGTACCCGCTCGGCGCTGATCGGGTACTGCCCCTTCTCGATCTGCGTGATCTTCGGTCGGGCGAATCCGAACAGCGCGGCGGCTTCGGCAGTTGTGCGGCCCGCGCAGTCGCGCATCTTCCGCAGCTCGGTGCCTACTCGTTCCTGCCTGGCTGACGGGGTGGTTCGTGGTGGCATGCCCCCAAGCATCCATCGCGATCCCGCGAAGGGTCCAGCAATCCATCGATCGAGTGAAGAACGGGGTAGAAGTACCGATACATGTACCACCAGCTCTACAGTCGGTGACGCACCGATCACCGAGCCGGACGTCAGTGGCCCGCTCGGCATTTCCCCTTCACCTCTCCGGGAGATCCCTGTGCGTAACCTCAACTCCCCCTCCCTCACCCTCGCTCGCGACACCCTCCGCGACGGCATGACCCGCGTCGGCTGGTCGCCCTCCTCCATCGCGGACGCCGAGCTCGCCCTCGTCGAACTGATCGTCAACGCCTGGCGTCACGGCGAGACGACCTCCCCCGTCGTCCTCATCCACTTCCTCTCCAACCCCCTCTCCAACACCCTCCGCGTCACCGTCGCGGACCGCTCCTCCGCCCTCCCCGAGCAGCGAACGCCGTGCCCGCTCGCCGAGTCCGGCCGGGGCCTCCAGCTGGTCGCCGGCCTCACCCACCGCTGGGGCGTCGACCCCCTGAAGCTGGGCAAAATCGTTTGGTTCGAGTTGGACGGTGTCGCGTGATCGCCCACCACCCCATCCACCCGGCCGATCCGGCGCTGCGCCACCTCACGGCCCGCCAGATCACCGGACTCATCGTCGAACTCCGGACCGAGGGTCGCGAGTTCGGGCTCCTCTGGCCCTCCGCCCAGGCCGGCGAGACCAACCTCGACGGCCGCGCCCTCGTGTCCCTCGGCAACATCCCGGCGAGCACCCTCATCAACCTCCTCGCCCTCCTCCGCGAGTACAAGCGTGAGCGGGACCGCCGCCGATGCTAGGCCTCCTGACCTTCAACCTCCTGGCCTCCCTCCTCGGCGCCCTCTGCGAAACCCGCGCCCGTCACCTCCACGCCCGCACGGTCACCCCCGCAGTGCTTGCCGAGCGCCAAGCCTGCGATGCCGCAAGGCACTTCGCGGTTCCGACGGGGGCGAGCTGCACGATGCTGCGGTGTACGGCCCCGCGGCACACCGGTTGATCGCCCGTGCGCGCTCGGCGCTGGCACTGGCAGCCACCTGAGAAACCTGCGGAAGCCTCGCCGCGCATAGGAGAAATGCGGAGAAATACGGCGCACACCGGCAGGGTTGAGCCTCTACCGTGCCGGACAGGACCTTGCCGGCACCCGAGTGACCGGCACCGATCGAGAGGAGCCGGAATGGGCGAGCACGGAGACGGCAAGGGTGGCGAGGACGGGGACAAGAAGCAGTCCCCGAAGGAGTCCGACGGCCAGTGGACCAAGCCCGTGAAGCCGTCGAAGAAGTGAGCGCCAACTGATGGACGACTACGCACAGTTGCTGACCCGGATGGAATCGGCGGGGGCGCTGGGCGAGGGGTGGCGGGGCGCGTTCGAGCGTGCCCCGCGCTCTTCCTTCGTCCCGGACTCCGTCTGGGCCCCGGACGGCGACAGCCCGACCGGCTACGGCCTGATCACCCGGGCCGACCACCCGGACGCCTGGTGGGCCCTGGTGAACGCCGACGAGGTGGTGGTCACCCAGATCGATGACGACCTCGATACCGGGCCGGGCATCGCCACCTCCTCGGCCTCCATGCCGTCCCTCGTCGCGCGGATGCTCCGGCACCTGGATGTGGTCGACGGGAACACCGTGCTCGACATCGGCACCGGCACCGGATGGACGAGCGCGCTCCTCTCCGCCAGGCTCGGCGACGCCCACGTGACCACCGTCGAGGTCGATCGAGCGGTCGCCGCCGCAGCGGCCCGACGACTCACCGCAGCAGGCTTCCAGCCCAGTTGCTCGACCGGCGACGGCCTCGACGGACAGCCCCTCCGGGCGCCTTACGATCGCGTCCATTCCACGGCGGCGGTTCGCAGACTGCCGCGCGCCTGGCTCGAACAGACCCGCCCCGGCGGCGTGATCGTCACCCCCTGGGGCACGCCCTACGCCAACGCCGGACTCCTGCGCCTGGTGGTCGGCGGTCCGGGGGAGCCCTCCCACGGCAGGTTCGTGGACAACGTCAGCTTCATGTGGGTCCGCAGCCAGCGCCCCCACCCGGTGACCGAACCGACCGACCGGCCGATCCACCGGGGCTCGTCGCCGATCGACCCGGAGCTGGCGCTGGAGAACGTGGACGTGGCGTTCGCCATCGGCCTCCGGGTGCCTGGCGTTCGGTATCACCACACCTGGGACGACACAGACCCCGGCGGCACCTATCGCATGCGGCTCTCCGACGGCGCCGGCTCCTGGGCGTCCGTCCGCCACCACGACTGGGGCGCCGCCGACGCAGTCCAGCAGGCCGGGCCCCGCCGCCTGTGGGACGAGATCGTCCGCGCCCGCCGAGCATGGCTCGCCGACGGCGAACCGGATCTCACCCGCTTCGGCGTGACGATGACGCCGACCGGCGAACAGCACGTGTGGCTCGACGAGCCCGGCAACCTGATCGTCTGACCCGGCCGCGAACCCCCAGGCGCCTGACCTGAGCCCCCGCGCAGGAAGTCGGTCGGTCCGACTTCCTGCGCACAACCTTCAGAATCCCGGCCGCGTCCTGGCCACCCGTTTCGGCGCCTTCTGTGAAGCTCGCCCGCGCGGTGGAACCGGCGGCGGGCGCAGACGGTCACCTTCGGTGTGACCTCGAACGAATCGCAGACCGATCCCGTCCGCCCCCACGTCAGCCGCAGGCGCATGCTGCTGGGCGTCGCCGGCGTGGCGGCGGCCGCCGCCACCGTCGGGGGCATCGGCTGGTGGGCGCGGCGGGACGCCGACACCGGCCACCGCGTCTGGAGCCGGACCGGTACCGGCAGCCGGGTCGCCCTGTCGGCCACTCCGCAGTCCGATGTCTACGTCGCGGACTTCGACGGCACGGTCAGGGCCCTCGACCCGCGGACCGGCACCCCGCGCTGGAGCGCCGAGGTCGCCTCGCGCAACCCCGCCGACAGCAACTTCGGTTGGCCGATAGCCGCAGGTGACGGACTGGTCTGCGTGACCACCGACTCCCACGTCCACGCCCTGGACGCCGCGTCCGGAGCCGTCCGGTGGGCCGTGCCCGCGCCGGAGGGCTACCTGTCCGGATGGACGGACGGCCCCACCGTCGCCGGGGACGTGTTCGTGATCTGCGACGGCCGCGTCCACTCCTACGACGCGGCCACCGGCGAGGCCCGGTGGGCCGGCCCGCTGGAGGCCGCCTGCGGGCCGGCGGTCGCGGGCGGCACCGTGTACCTCGCCGCCCCCGCGGGTGGGATCTCCGCCCTCGACGCGAAGACCTGTGAGCGGCGCTGGGAGCAGCCCGCCGTCGGCAAGCTCGTCGACCGGCCCGTGGTCCACGAGGGCGTCCTCTACCTGTCCACTTCCGCCGCCTCCGCCCCGACCGCCTCGGCCACCTCCGCCTCGGCCACCTCCGCCTCGACCGGCGCCGCCTCGACCGTCTCCGCCCTGGACGCGGCGACCGGCCGGGTGCTCTGGCAGCGCGACGATCTCGGCCACCCCGGTGTCCATCCCGCCCCGGTCGCCGACGGGACGCTCTGCCTCCTCGACAACGACCGGGTCATCGCCGTCGAGGCGAGTACGGGCCGCAGTCGGTGGACCTCCTCGGTGCCGGACGGCCTGGGTCGGGGCATGAGCACCATGGCCGTCGCCGACGGGCGGGTCTACGTGGCGCTGAACGACGGTCGGCTGCACACCCTCGACCTCGCCACCGGCGGGCTCCAATGGCAGGACGATCCGGCCAAGTTCGGCACCGAGTACACCGGCCTCTCGCTGACGGCTTTCGGCGGCGTCGCCTACCGCGGCAGCCGGGCCGGCCTCTACGCGGCGGGCATACCCGCGGCCTGACCTCCGCGCGGGGTCTCGGCGCGGCAGGGCACCGCGCGGTGCGCCTTCAGGCAGCGGGCACTGCCCGTACGGGCCTGGCGCCCAGGCCGGCGTCACCGATATCCAGGAGAGGGAGCTTTCGAGTCGAGAGGGGGACGATGCACGCCCACGACAGGACCAAGGGTGCCGCCGGCAAGGCCCGCACGCCGGCCCGTACTTCGGATTCGGCGACCAGGAATTCGAACCGGGCGCAGGCCGCCGCCCAGTCGCTGCTCGGCCTCCAGAGCAGCCACGGCAACGCGGCCGTCGTGCAGATGCTCCGCGCGACCGGGATCCAGCGCGCGTCCGACCAGAACCGGCCCATGATCAATCACCAGAACCCGGACGACGACTGGGAGGCCGACAACACCGCGCCCGCGCGTACGGACGGTCTCGTGCTCAGCGGTCACGGCGCCTGGGAGGCCGCGAACGGCACCTTCCGGGTGCCTGCGGGGACGAGGGTGCACTTCTACACGCAGCACGGGATGGTCCTCCCCGACGACCTGGGCGGGCAGGTGGAGAACGGCGCCAACCGGGGCGGCAGCGTGGAACAGGGGCAGGAGCGTGGCGCCGCGCGCACCGTGGTGGGCGGGCGGAGCCTGCAGAACTACACCATCTCCTACCCCAGCGGTCTCACCATCCGGGGAAACCCGGCGATCGCCAGCCCGGTGGGCGGCGGGTACGACGTCGAACTCGACCCGGGGACGCCGGCCGCAACCGTCATCAACGTCGCCACGCTGACCGACCCCCAACTCGCGGGCCGCTCGATCGTCTTCGACGGCGACGTGCTGCTGAGCGACATCCTGCGGCCCGGCATGGGCGACGTGCACTTCGCGGCCTGCCGCTTCGTCGAGACCAACAGGCCCGGGACGCGCAACCAGGGCCGTCCTCAGGGCCACAATGGCCCCGGCGACCCAGGCGAGGCTGGCGGCCTCTACAACCCCTGACCCGCCCGGCCTCCAACGCTCTGCGCCCCTTGCGCCCCTTGCGTAGAAAGTCGGCCCACCCGACTTCCTGCGCAAGGGGTGCAGCCCCGAGCGGGGCTCAACCGGTCACGCGCACCACGTACTTGCCGGTGGCCCGCCCCTCCGCCATGGCGTCGTGCGCGGCGGGGACGGCGGCCAGGCCGGGGACTTCGGTGACCGGCAGCGTGAGGTCACCGGAGGCGAGCAGGTCGAGGACCGTACGGATGGCGCGGGCCAGCCGTTCGGGGGCGGTGGCGGCCAGGGAGCGGTGGCTGAAGCCGGTGACGGTGAGGTTCCCGGCCATCAGGCGGCCGAGCGGCGGCAGGTCGGCGACGGCGCCGCCGCCCGCGTTGCCGAAGAGGACGATCCGGCCGCCGGGTGCGGTGAGTTCGAGGTCGAGCTCCAGGGCCTCGGTGCCCAGCGGGTCCAGCACGAGGTCGACGCCCCGGCCCCCGGTCGCGGCCCGGACGGCCTCGGGCAGCGCCTCGTCGCGGGCGAAGGCGTGGTGGTAGCCGGAGGCGACGGCGGCCGCCGCCTTCTCCGGGCGGCCCACCGTGCCGATCAGCCGGCCGCCGCCCCCGATCAGCGGGGCCAGCTGGGCGACGGCGTGGCCGATCCCGCCGCCGGCCGAGTGCACCAGGACGGTGTCCCCGGCGGTGAGCCGGCCGGCATCGGTGAGCAGCAGCACGGCGGTGGCCAGGCCCAGCGGGGCGGCGGCGGCCTCGCGCAGCGCCAGCCCATCCGGGACGGGCACGGTGAGCGCGGCCTCGGCGAGCACCACCTCGGCCAGGCCGCCGCCGACGGGCGCGGCCGCCACCCGGTCGCCCACCGCCAGTCCGGTGACGCCCTCGCCGACCGCCCGGACGGTGCCGGCCACCTCCTTGCCCGGCCGGTACGGCCAGGCGGTGACGTAGCCGGCGTCACCCCGGCGGCCCATCACGTCGACGAAGTTCAGCCCGGCGTAGGCGACGTCGACCGCCACCTGGCCGGGGCCGGGGCTCGGGGCCTCGACCTCCCGGATCTCCGTGTGCTCGGCCCCACCGGGTGCGGTCATCACCAGTGCGCGCATGTCGGTCCCCCTCGGCTACGATGTTCGACGAACGACGAAATTGACGTGGGGCAGTGGTACCACGCAGTTTCGATGATTGTCGAACATCGCAGATCAAGCGCAGATCGAGCGCGGATCAAACGCGGATCAACCGCAGATCAGGGAGGTCGGATCATGCCCCGCAGCACCCGGCGCCGACCGGCGCTCGCCCACCCCGCGACCGGGGAGATCGACCTGCTCGACGTCCTGCACGCGCTCTCCGACCCCACCCGGATGACCATCGTGCGCATCCTGCGCGCCGAACCCGAGCGGGCCTGCGGCACCTTCCCGGTGGACGTCGCGCCCTCCACCCTCAGTCACCACTTCAAGGTGCTGCGCGAGTCCGGCCTGATCCGCCAGCGCGAGGAGGCCAACCGCAAGTTCTCCGCCCTGCGCGCCGTCGACCTGGAGCAGCGCTTCCCCGGCCTCCTCGACACCATCCTCGCCGCCCACGCGCGGACCGAAGCCGACGCGCGGGCCGAAGCCGACGCGCAGGCGGAAGCCGACGTACAGGCCGAAGCCCGCGCGTAGGCGGCCGCCCGCGCGCGGCGGCGTCGCCCGTCAGCGCAGGCGCGAGGAGGACAGGATCGACGCCAGGTGCGCCACCACCATGCCCCAGGTGATCACCGCGATCCCCGCGACCGCCGCCCGCGTCGCGTCCAGGTTGCCGAGCGCCGCGTCCACCACGGCCGCCGCCAGCAGCACCAGGGAGGCCTCGATGCCGTTCGTCACCCGGTGGATCTTGAACACCGAGGCGAGCCGGCGCGCGGTCGCGATGCCCTGCGAGCGCGGCTGGGTGGACTCCTCGTCCGCCGGGGCCTGTCCGCTGCGGGCCCGGGCCACGTCCACCAGGTCCGTCGAGGCCTTGAGCAGCACCACGCCCAGCGCGGCCGCCAGGCCCACCGACACCCACAGCTCCGACCCGCCCCGGGCCGCCCGCACGCCCGCGCCGATCATCAGCGCCGCGTCCGCCAGATAGGCGCCGAGCCGGTCCACGTAGACCCCGGCCATGCTGAACTGGCGCTTCCAGCGCGCCACTTCGCCGTCGACGCAGTCGAAGAGCAGGAACAGCTGGAACAGCACCGCCGCCAGCACGGCGCCGGTCAGGCCGGGGATCAGCAGGGCCGCCCCGCCGCCGACCCCGCAGACCACCATCACCCAGGTGAGGGTGTTCGGCGACACCGAGGTGCGTACCAACTGCCGGGTCGTGCGCAGCGAGATGCGGCGCATGTACAGCCGTCCCGCCCAGTGCTCACCGTTGCGGCTCTGCAGCTTGGCCTGCGGCTGGCACACCTCGCGCAAGTCCGCGAGCGCCGGAGCAGCCACCATGACGACATCCCTCCACCTGTCCCGAAACGATCACCACAGGCTACGGCCTCCCGGGTGCCGTCCCGACCGGCCCCTCGTCGCCGTCCGGAGGCGGGGGAGCCGCCTGCCGGGCGGCCCCGGGAGGAAAACCGGTGGGCCGCCGGAGGGCCCCGGGGCTAGGCTTCGCGGGTTCGTCGGAACCGGAAGCCCCGGCCCCGATCACCCGCCTCCGCAAGCCGGTTGACGTGGTCCGGAGCGCAACGAGGAGTGCTGATCATGGTGACCACAGGCGGCGCGGCGCACAGCCCGGACCTGGCCGAACTGCTGGCCGGCCACCGGCCGCAGGGCCCGACGGAGACCGCCGACCACGAGCGCGTCCGCCACCTCACCGGGGCCGCCGACGCCTGGGACCGCGGGACGCCGCTGCACTTCACCGCCTCCGCGCTGATCGTCCACCCGCCGACCCGGCGCGTCCTCCTGCGTTGGCACGTCCGCCAGCAGGCCTGGCTCCAGGTCGGCGGCCACGGAGACCCGGGGGAGACCCTGCCGCTGGACATCGCGCTGCGCGAAGGCCTGGAGGAGACCGGACTCGCCGATCTCACCCCGTGGCCCGACGCCGCCCTCGTCCACCTCGCCGTCGTGCCCGTCCCGGCCTCGCCCGTCGAGCCGGCCCACGAACACGCCGACCTGCGCTTCCTGCTGGCCACCGGCACCCCGGAGCGGGCGCGGCCGGAGAACCCCGCCGCCCCGCTGGAGTGGCTCACCATCGCCGAGGCCCGGCAGCGGACCACCGAGGAGAACCTCCGCGAAACGCTCGACCGGGCCGGCCGCCTGCTCGACGCCCCCGCCTGACCTTCCGAACCCCGCTGGAGCACACCCGGATGCACACCGACCAGACCCTCATCTTCGACGCCGACGACACGCTCTGGGAGAACAACGTCCTCTTCGAGCGCGTCATCGACGGCTTCCTGGACTGGGTCGCCACCCCGGCCGACCGCGAGCGCGCCAGGGCCGTCCTCAACGAGATCGAAGCCGCCAACTCCGCCGCCCTCGGCTACGGCGCCGCCGTGTTCCGGCAGAGCCTCGCCGACTGCCTGCGGCGGCTGAACGGCGATCTCACCCCCACCCCGGCCGAAGAAGCCCGGATCGACGGTCTCCTCACTCCGCTCAGCAACCGCGAGATCGAGCTGATCCCCGGCGTCGCCGACACCCTCGCCGACCTCGCCGGACGCCACCAGCTGCTGCTGCTCACCAAGGGCGACCTCGACGAGCAGCAGCGCAAGGTGACGGCCTCCACGATCGACCACCACTTCCGCGGCGTCCACATCGTGGCCGAGAAGTCGGCGGACACCTACCGGCGGCTCAGTGCCGAGCTCGGCCTCGACCCCGACCGGACCTGGATGATCGGCAACTCGCCCAAGTCCGACATCGCCCCGGCCCGCCAGGCCGGTCTGCGCACGGTCTTCATCCCGCACGAGCACACCTGGGTGCTGGAGCACCAGGACCTCGGCCCCGACGAGGCGACGCTCCAGCTGGCGGCCTTCCCCGAGTTGCTGCGGCACTTCTGACGCAGGCCGACGCGGTCGGCGGCCTCGGCGGGTCCGCCGAGATCAGCGGGTTCGGCGGCGGTGCTCACAGCGCGAGGCTCACAGCGCGAGCGCCGTCGCCGGCGCCGGTGTGCCGCCCCGGTGCAGCCAGGCCCGCTCCGCGGCCGTCCACGTGCTCGTCGTCACCAGGTGGAGCGCCGCGGCCACCGGCACCAGCATCGCGAACAGCACCGACCCGAAGGACAGGTAGGGCAGCAGCCCCGCCCCCGGCTGAGGGGTCGGCTGCGCGGCCGCCGCCCGCCTGGCCCGGCGGAAGTTGACGTACCCGACCGCCGCCAGCCCGGCGTACAGCAGGCCGAACACCGCCAACTGCCCGGCGCCGTGCGCGCTCCCGACGTGCAGGCCGAGCGGCACGCCGAACAGGGTGTGGTCCAGCAGGCCGTTCGGGGTGGTGAACAGGCGGTACATCACCGAGAAGAACGGAATCTGCACCAGCATCGGCAGACACCCCGCGAACGGCGAGGCCCGCTCCTCCCGGTACAGCTCGGCGAGCGCCTCCCGCAGCTTCTCCGGGCGGTCCTTGAACCGCCGGTTCACCTCGGCGACCTTCGGCGCCAGCCGCGCCCGCGACTTCTCCCCCCGCGCCGCCGCGCGCGCGAAGGGATGCAACGCCAGCCGGACGGCGACGGTGAACAGGACGATCGCCAGCGCGGTCGGCAGTACCTGGGCCAGCGCGGCGACGGCGGCATGGGCGACGGCGACGGCCGGGTCGAGAACAGCGAGAACGGACATGGTGGAGCGAGCCCTCCGGGGGTCTCGGAAAACGAGTGGTCGACGGAGGACGGCCGCGTGGAACGGCGGAAGACGACGAAGCTACGCGGCCGCCGGGGCCGCACCCGGTGCCCTCGGGCGTCGCCTGCCCCGGGCATCGGGATCGCGCTGCGGCAGGAAGGCCGTACGGAACGCGCGCCTCCGCAGCACCCCGCTGCGCACCGCCGTGGGCGCCCGCGCCCCCAGCAGCCGCGCCCCCGCCAGCGTGCCCGCGACCGCACCGGCCAGCAGCGCCACGGCGGCGACCGCCGCCACCGACGCGACCGTCCCGCCCTCGGTCACCAGCTCCCCGGTCAGCACCCGGAGCAGCCCGAGCAGCATCGCGACGACGGTCATGCGCTGCTCCTCCTTCGGCGTGACGGACCCGGGGCCGCACGGGCCTCCCGGCCCTCGGGCTTCGGCCCCATGGACTCGGGGCCGGACTTCAGACGTTCAGGACGATCGCCGGGCCCGCCGAGTTCCCGCCCGGCGCGGAATTCCCGTGGCGCACCCGCCGCGCCGAGGCGCTTCGCGAGGCGGCGCAGGGGCGTAGCCGCAGGTGCTACACGGGGCTACCGTGGAGGGATGAAGACGATTACCCAGCGGGAGTTCCGGAACAACTCCGCCGCGGTGATGGACGCGGTGGAGGCCGGGGAGACCTTCCACATCACCAGGAACGGGGTCGAGGTCGCGGAGCTGCGACCGGTGTCCGGACGGCGGCGGCTCACGGCGGAGGAGCTGGTGGCGCGGCACGTGAAGCTGCCGCGGGTGGACTACCAGCAGATGCGCAAGGAGGCCGAGGAGTACCTCGGGCCGGAGGAGCTGGTGGGCGACGAGGGCGACGACCCGTTCGAGCGGCGGCGTGGCTGAGCGCAGGCGGGCAGCCCGGCGGCGGCCGGCCGGGGTGCTCGACACCTGTGTCTACATCGATCTGGCCCTGCTCTCCCCGGCGGCCCTGCCGGCCGTGCCGGAGCTGACCGCGATCACCTTCGCGGAGCTGCAACAGGGCGTGTCGATGGCCCGCGACCCGGTCAGCCGGGCCGCCCGGCTGGAGGTGCTGGGCGCGGCGATGGCCGACTTCGACCCGCTGCCCTTCGACGCGGCGGCGGCCGCCCGCTACGGCACGCTGGTGACCCTCACCATCGCCGCGGGGCGGCAGCCGCGCCCGCGCCGGATCGACCTGATGATCGCGGCCGTGGCCTCGGCCCACGGCCTGCCGCTGTACACCCGCAACGTCGCGGACTTCCGGGGCCTGGGCTCGGCGGTGGAGATCATCGGGGTGTGACGGCTGCCGCCCGTGGTTCTCCTCACCCTCACCCTCTTCGTGCTCTTCGCGTTCTCGCGCCGGTGGCCTGCCGCCCCGCCCGCCGGCCGCTCATCCAAGCAGCTTAGAAGTGGAATTGAGGGGGCGGCAGGCCCGGTGGCGGCTCAGCCCAGGCGGACCGTGGTGCCCGTGGCGGCGGAGGCCCGGGCGGCCTCCAGCACGGCCAGGGTGGCCACCGCGTCGCGCGGGTCGACCGGGGGCGGGGTGCCCGGGGAGGCCAGGGCGGCGGCGATGCCCGCGTAGAAGGCGGGGTAGTCGCCCGGCTCGGTGGGCAGCGCGATCGAGGACTCGTCGGTGCCGAGGGTGCCGTACTGCGAGGGCTGGTCGGCACCCCACGGGCGGGCGCCGTCCGGTCGGTGCCCGGCCCGCAGCTCCGCCTCCTGCGGGTCCATGCCGGGCTTGACGTACCCGGCGGCGTCGCCGAGCACCCGCAGCCGGGGGCCGATCAGCGGGGTGATGGCGCTGGTCCACAGGTGCGAGCGGGTGCCGGAGGCGTGGGTGAGGGCGAGGAAGGCGTCGTCGTCGACGACCGCGCCGTCCCGGCGCACGTCGACCTCCGCGTACACCGTCTCCACCGGGCCGAACAGCGTCAGCGCCTGGTCCACCAGGTGGCTGCCCAGGTCGTACAGCGTGCCGCCGACCTCCGCCGGGTCGGCGAGCTCACGCCAGCCGGGCTTGGGCTTCGGGCGGAACCGCTCGAAGCGGGACTCGAAGCGGTGCACCCGGCCGAGCGCGCCGCCCCGGACCAGCCGGGCGGCGGTCAGGAAGTCGCCGTCCCAGCGCCGGTTCTGGAACACGGAGAGCAGGGTCCCCCGGGCCTCGGCGAGCTGGCACAGCTCCAGCGCCTCGGCGGCGGTGCCGGCCAGCGGCTTGTCGACGACGGTGGCCAGCCCGGCGCGCAGGGCGGCGCGGGCGAGCGGCGCGTGGGTGCGGTTGGGCGAGGCGACGACGACGAGGTCGAGCGCGTCCGGGTCGGCGAGCAGCTGCTCGGGGGTGTCGACGGCGCGGGCGCCGGGGTGTTCGCGGCGCAGCTGCTCGCGGCGCTCGGGGTTGGCGGTGACCACGGCGTCCAGCCGCAGCCCCGGCGTGGTGGCGATGAGCGGGGCGTGGAAGGCGGAGCCGGCCAGGCCGTAGCCGATCAGGCCGACGCGGAACGGGCGGTCCGGGGAGGACGAGGGGGTCGAGGCGCTCATGCGCCCACTCAATCACGAGGCGCCCGGTTGCTCCCGGTTTCGCAGCGGCGGAGCCGGGAGGCGGGGCGGACGTCGGTTCGCGTCCTCGCTCGTCGGGCGGCATGGGGGCAGGCGTCTCAGGGTAGTTGACGGATCAGCCGACGCAGCCGGGTACCGAGGGGGAGCTGCCGACGCAGTTGTCGGGGGTGTTTCCACTGACCGGTGTCGTGGTGAGTGTCATGGTGCCGTTCTGCCGGTAGATGCCGCCGGCCGTCATGACGGCCTGGTTGGCGCTGATCCGGGTGCTGGTCAGCGTGGTGGCGGTGGAGTCGATGGCGGCGATGCCGCCGCCCTGGGATCCGGAGCTGTTGCCCGCGTCGATGAAACTGCTGGTGGTGGTGAGCGAGCCGCGCAGGCCGTTGTAGATCCCGCCGCCCTGGCCGGTGGCGCTGTTCCCGGCCACGGTGCTGTTCGTGAAGGTCGCCACCGCCCCCTTCTGGGGGGCGCCGACGTCCTCGTTGGCCAGGCCGCCGCCCCTGCCCTGGGCGGTGTTGCCGGTCAGGGCGCTGGCCGTGAGGGTCACCGCGCCGTAGTTGAGGATGCCGCCGCCGTCGGTGACGGCGGAGCCGTTGCTGAGGGTGACGTTGCCCTTGAGGGTGAGGCTGGCGCCCGCGGCCACCTTGGCGATGCGGAAGCCGGCCGTACCGGCCGTCGTCGAGCGCGTGATGGTGTCGTTGTCGCCGGTCAGGGTGATGGCGGTGGTGATGACCGGCAGCGCGTTCGCGCCGTCGGTGTCACTGCTGTGCGACGAGGCGATGGTGTAGACGCAGTCGGTCGCGAGGACGACGTTGCCCCCGCCGGCGCTGTTGGCGGCGTTGATCGCCGCGACCAGCGCCGTCTCGTTGCAGGCCACGGCCGCCTGTGCGGAGGCGGGGGCCAGTGTGGCCAGCCCGGCGGTCAGGACGACGGAGCCGGCGAGGACCGGGACGGTGCGGATGCGTCGCATGACGTTCCCTTCGGGTTGATGGAGACCCCCGTGTTCGTGGTGCCGTGCCCGCAGCGGCTGCGGCTGCGGCTGCTGCTGCTGCGGGCACGGGCACGGGCACGGGCACGGGCACGGGCACGGGCACGGCTCGCGCGAGCAGGCCGGGCCAGGCCAGGCCAGGCCGTGGAGGCTTCGCGCCACGGCCTGACCCGGCGGCCGAGCGATGCCGCGCGTCCGTCTCAGGTGGTGGGGGTCACCGTGACGGCGCAGGCCTTCACGGCGGCGGCGCTGGCAGTGGCGGCGGTGGCGGCCGAGGTGGCGGCAGCGGCGGAGGAGGTGACCGCGGCGGCCTCGGCGGCGCTGGCGCTGGTGGCGGCTGCGGCCTCGGCGGCGGCGTTGGGTGGCACGGCTTGGGTCGCCGCGATGAAGGTCTTGAGGGCGGCGGCGGCCGATGCGGCGTCGGCCTGCGCCGCGGCTGCCGCGGTGGAGGCGTTGGAGGCGGCGACCGACGAGGAGACGGTGGCGACCGCGCAGGCCACGGCGTCCCTGCGGGTCTGACCGGTCGATGCGGAACTCGGTGTGTTCGTCGAGGTGTTGGCCTCGGCCACAGCCACGCCACCGGCCAGCAAGGTGCCGACGGCAAGAGCTGCGACGGCTATGCGATGGATCTTCATGGGGCCCTGTTCTGGGAAGGATGGGCTCACGCGCCCGGCAGCACAGCCGAACACGGATGCCACGGTGACGAGAGCCGAACCGGCTCTCACCAGAACAAGAACACCGAGCGGCCCGCCTGTCCCTTCGATCATCGCGCCGAGGTGCCGAAAGCCGGACCGGAACTGTCCGACTTCCTGTGCGACTTCGCTGGTCAGGAGCGCACGGGAAGATCCGGTACGAACCGCCCGGTGGTCCCCTCATCGGCGTAGCGCGTTTGCGCGGACGAACCCGTCCACCGGCCGACTGCCTCCGTTCGCACCGCGGCCGTGCCCGGGCGGAAGTGGTGCCTGCGGATGCGTTGCCGCAGGCGTGCTGTGGCCGTTCCCGTCCGGGGCCGCCCCGGTCGGCCCGAGGAGGCAGGCTCTAGGCTGGTCCGTGTTGGGGCAGCCAGTGGCGCCCGGCCGGCCGAGGGTGTCCGGTCCGGAGCGATGTGCGAAATCGTTCAGAACCGTTGCAAGACCAAGGAGACACCTACGTGGCAGACCGCAAGCCCATCGAGTCCTGGCTGACCGACATGGACGGCGTCCTCATCCACGAGGGCACGCCCATTCCCGGTGCGAAGGAGTTCCTGCGCAGGCTGCGGGAGTCCGGCAAGCCGTTCCTGGTCCTCACCAACAACTCCATCTACACCCCGCGCGACCTCAGCGCCCGCCTGGCCGGGATGGGCCTGGAGGTGCCGGAGGAGTGCATCTGGACCTCCGCCCTGGCCACCGCCAAGTTCCTCAAGGGCCAGCGCCCGGGCGGCACCGCCTACGTGATCGGCGAGGCGGGGCTCACCACCGCGCTGTACCAGGCCGGTTACGTGCTGACCGACAACAACCCGGACTACGTCGTCCTCGGCGAGACCCGCACCTACAGCTTCGAGGCGCTCACCAAGGCGATCCGCCTGATCAACCAGGGCGCCCGGTTCATCTGCACCAACCCCGACGAGACCGGCCCGTCCCCCGAGGGCGTGCTGCCGGCCACCGGCTCGGTCGCGGCCCTGATCACCAAGGCGACCGGCGTCGAGCCGTACTTCGTCGGCAAGCCCAACCCGCTGATGATGCGCGAGGCGCTGAACACCGCCGGGGCCCACTCCGAGACCGCCGTGATGATCGGCGACCGGATGGACACCGACATCGTCGCCGGGATGGAGGCCGGCATGGAGACCATCCTGGTGCTCACCGGCCTGACCGCCGCCGCCGACGTCGAGCGCTTCCCGTACCGGCCGACCCGGGTGGTCAAGTCGATCGCGGACCTGGTCGAGCTGGTCTAGCCTCTGCGGTGCTGTCGTGGGCCCCGTTCCGGCCGGTCGCCGGGGCGGGGCCCGTTTCGTACCTGTGGGGAGGCAACGGCGCGATGAGTGCGACGGGGGATGCGGGGCCGCCGGAGGCGCGGCGGGATGCTGCGGGCGCCGGGGGCGTCGGCGGGGAGGCCGACGAGAAGCGGGTCACCTGGGCCGAGCTCTACTTCGACCTGGTCTTCGTCTTCGCGATCACCCAGGTCTCCGGGCTGCTGCACCACCACCACGACGCCACCGGGCTGGTCCGGGCGCTGGTGGTGTTCGTGCCGGTGTACTGGTGCTGGGTGGGCACCACCGTGCAGGCCAACATCCGGGACGTGGACAACCTGCGGGACCGCCTCGGCATCCTGGCGGTCGGGCTGGCCGGCCTGTTCATGGCGCTCGCCGTCCCGGGCGCGTACGGCGGGCGGGGCGTGCTGCTCGGCGCCGCGTACTGGCTGGCCCGGCTGGTGCTGCTGCTCCTGCTGATCCGCCTGCCGGGCGTCTGGCGCGGCCCGTACGGCGCCGGCGTGCTGGTCAGCGGGCCGCTGCTGGTCGTGGGCGGGCTGCTGCCGGACGGGCCGCGGCTGGCCCTGTGGGCGGCGGCCGCGCTCTGCGACCTGGCCGCGCCGCTGGTGTTCCGGCGGCGGCTGGCGGCGGTGGCGTACCACCCCTCGCACATGCCGGAGCGGTTCGCGCTGTTCCTGCTGGTGGCGCTCGGCGAGTCGATCGTCGGGATCGGCGGGACGGCGGCCGGCGCCCGGCTGGACGTGGCCGAACTCGCCGCAGTGGCCGCCGCGTTCACCATCTCGGCGGGGCTGTGGTGGCAGTACTTCGTGTATGCGGCGGACGCCATGCGGTACGCCGTGGAGGTCGCCGACTCCCGGCGGGACGTCGTCCGGCGGATCTTCCAGTACGGGCACCTGGCGTTGGCCGCCGGGGTGATCGGGGTGGCGGTCGGCTTCGGGGAGACCGTCGCGGACCCGTGGCGGGCGCTGGGCCCGGGGTCGGTGGCGCTGCTGTACGGCGGGTGCGGGCTGTACCTGCTGACCTTCGGGTACACCCGCTGGATGATGTTCCGCAAGGTGGCGACGACCCGGCTCGGTGCGGCGGCGGTGGTGCTGGGGCTGGCACCGGCGGTGGTGCGGCTGCCGGCGCTGGCGGTGCTGGTGGCACTGGCGGTGCTGCTGGTGGCGCTCAACGTGGTGGAGCACGTCCGGGTGGTGCGGGCGGCCGGTTCGGGCCCCGCGCCGGCGGCTCCTGCCGGGGCCCCGCTTCCCACTGGGGCCCCGCTTCCCGCTGGGGCCCCGTTGCCTGTTGGGGCCCCGCTGCCTGTCGGGTCGGCACTTCCCGCTGGGTCCGTGCCGCCTTCTGCGGCTTCGGCGGAGTGAGTTGTCGGTGGGGCTGTGTAGCGTTCGGGGTGAAAGAGGGCGTGCGGCACAACAGCCGCGGTGTGGGAGGTAGATGTCGTGACGGACACGGTCGAGGCGGGCGTGGTGGAGGCCGGCGAGGGCGGCGGGCTGGAACTGCCCGAGTCCTGGCGCCCGGTGCTGGGCGCCGAGACGGAGAAGCCGTACTTCGCCGAGCTGGCGGCCTTCGTGGCGGCCGAGCGCGCGCAGCACCAGGTGTTCCCGCCGAGCGGCCAGGAGTTCGCCGCGCTGGAGGCCACGCCGTACGAGAAGGTCCGGGTGCTGGTCCTCGGGCAGGACCCGTACCACGACGACGGCCAGGCCCACGGCATGAGCTTCTCGGTGCTGCCCGGCACCAGGACGCCGCCGTCGCTGCGCAACATCTTCAAGGAGCTGGACGCCGACCTCGGCATCCCCGCCCCGGACAACGGCTACCTGATGCACTGGGCCGAGCAGGGCGTCCTGCTGCTCAACGCGGTGCTCACGGTGCGCGCGCACGAGGCCAACTCGCACAAGGCGAAGGGCTGGGAGAAGTTCACCGACGCCGTGATCAAGGCGGTGAGTGAGCGCGAGGAGCCGGTGGTCTTCGTGCTGTGGGGCAACTACGCGAAGAAGAAGCTGCCGCTGATCGACACGTCCAAGCACGTGGTCGTGCAGGGCGCGCACCCGTCGCCGCTGTCGGCCAAGCTGTTCTTCGGCAGCCGCCCGTTCTCGCAGATCGACACGGCGCTGGACGGCTTCGGCGGCGAGCCGATCGACTGGCAGGTGCCCAACCTGAAGCAGGGCTGAGCATCTGGGGCCGAGTATCCGGGGCCGGGCGCCCGGGGGTTGGGTGAGGGGTGGTCCGGGCGGGCGGGGTCGCCCGTCCGGACCACCCCTCACGGCCACCCGGCGTTCACCGCCCGTCGCGGGCGGGCGGTGGCCGGTGTGCTTAGCTGGTGCCGACCGGTCGCCGGACCGGCTCTGGGGGAGGGGCGGTACGTGCGCCGGGTGGGACGGGTAGTGGCAATCCGACGGGCCGTGGGGGCGGCCCTGGTCGTGCTGTTGGCGGGGGCCACGGGCTGTAGCGGTTCGACCGCCGGACCGGCCAAGGGATCAGCCGGCGGCCCGGGCGGCGGTGCCTCTGCCGGTGCCGCGGCCGGCGGGTCCGCCGTCGTGCCCACAGCCGTGCCCACCGCCTCCGCCGCGAACCCGGGCACCGGCCCCGCGAGCCTCGCCCAGCTCCCCGGCCAGGCCTTCTACGTCTCCGACCAGACCAATGCCGCCCGGCAGGTGACCGCCCTGCGCGGCCAGGGCCGGCCGGCGGAGGCCGACACGCTGTTGCGGATCGCCGCCCAGCCCTCCTCGCAGTGGCTGGGGGAGCAGGGCGCCAAGGAGATCGCCGAACAGGTCAGCCGCCGGGCCGCCGGGGCGGACCGGACGGCGGTCTTCGTCGCCTACAACATCCCGCACCGCGACTGCGGCCTGTACTCGGCCGGCGGCGCCGCCGACGCCGCCTCCTACCGGGCCTGGATCAGCGGTGTCGCGGAGGCCCTCGGCGACCGCAAGGCCTGGGTGGTGCTGGAGCCGGACGCCGTCGCGCACACCCTGGACAGCTGCGGGATCAAGGGCGACCTGGCCGCCGAGCGGTACGGCCTGCTGGCCTTCGCCGTGCAGGAGCTGAAGAAGCGTCCGCAGGTGCGGGTCTACCTGGACGCGGGCAACCCCGGCTGGTCGCAGGACCCGGCCGAACTCTCCACCGCGCTGCGCAAGTCGGGGATCGCGGCGGCGGACGGCTTCGCGGTGAACGTCGCCAACTTCTACGACACCGGCCGCAACACGGCGTACGGCGGCCAGCTCTCCGCCGCCCTGGGCGGGAAGCACTTCGTCATCGACACCAGCCGCAACGGCAACGGCCCGCTCGGCGGCGACGCCTGGTGCAACCCGCCCGGCCGCGCGCTCGGCGAGCGGCCGACCGCCGACACCGGCCGGGACGGGGTCGACGCCTACCTGTGGATCAAGAACCCGGGGGAGTCGGACGGCGAGTGCGGGCGCGGCGAGCCCCGGGCGGGCGAGTTCTGGCTGCCGTACGCGCTCGGCCTGGCGCAGGCCGCCCGCTGAGGGGGCCGGCCCGCGCCATGCGGGTGTGCGCCGGTGCGGGTCCGTACCAGGCCGTGACGCACCCGGTGTCGCTCAGCCGGTCACCTGGATCCAGCGCGCGACCGACGGGGTGCCGGCGGCGTCGGTCAGGAACAGCATGTACCAGCCGGGCGGCAGCAGGTCGGGGTTGGCGGGGAGCGTCAGCGAGACCCCGTCGGCCGTGCGACCGCTGATGTCCAGGGCCACCGAGCGCTGTTCGACGTCGGTCACGTGGGTGACCGAACTCGGCCGGATCAGCTTGGCGGTGGCGACCGCGTCCGGCCGGGCGGTGCCGATCCGCACGGTCGTGCCGAGCTTCGCGGCCCCCGGCGCGGCGGCCACCTGCGGGCGGTCGCCGTGGAACAGGTACGGCGGGGTGTAGATCTCGATGCGCTGCTCGAAGCCGCCCGGCGTGGTCTCGGCCTTGTCCGCGAACAGAGGGTTGGAACCGAGCACGGCCACCCGGCCGTCCGGCAGCAGCAGTGCCTCGGAGTGGTAGTTGCGGCCGACGGCGGGCTCGGCTGCGGTGCTGAAGCTGTTGGTGTCCGGGTGGTACACCTGCGCCTTGAGCAGGTCACTGGCGCCCCGGCCCCGGTAGCCGCTGGAGCCGCCGGTGGTGAACACGGTGTCGTCCGGGAGGATCACGCTGTTCAGGTAGCGGGTGCCGCCGGCCGGCAGGTCCGGGCCCGGGGTGAAGGCGGGCTTGGCGGCGGAGAGGTCGACGATGTCGGTGCGGGCGGTGGACAGCGGCGACTCGCCGACGCCCCCGCCGCCGAGCACCATCACCTTCTGCGCCTGGGCGGGCGGCAGCAGCACCGAGGACGAGGTCTCGGTGAGGGCGGGGTCGCGCAGGCCGGGGACGGGCTGGAAGCCGTTGTTCGACAGGTCCCACACCCCGGGGTCGCGGCCCTTGTCGGCCGGGCCGTAGCCGCCGTTGGAGCCCGAGTAGAAGAGCTTGCCGGAGGCGGTCAGGAAGATCGACGGGTAGGTCGGGAAGTAGTGGTCCGGGCCCTTGGACCAGGTCTTGTTCTTCGGGTCGTAGATCTCGTTGTCGTTGCCGTTGAGGATCTCCCCGGTGTCGTCCAGGCCCGAGACGGTGACCACCCGTCCGTCGCCCAGCCCGGTGAGCGTCGGGTACCAGCGGGCGTACGCCATGTCGGTGACCTGCTCGTAGAGCTCGGTGTCCGGGTTGAACTCGAACGCGGAGCGGATGCCCTGGTACTCCTGCTTGTCCAGGGTCAGCTTCGTGCCCTGCCCGTACAGGTTGTGGGCGTCGGCCCCGGCCAGGCCCTTGATCCGGTACTGGGCTGGGGAGTCGGTGACGTAGTCGGCGCCCTCGCCGACCGCCTCGACGAACACGTGCTGCTCGCCGGCGGTGACGACGGTCTGCTTGCCGGCGCCCGTCTTCACCGCGGCCGGGACGGTCACCGGCTCGGTGGAGGCGTACTCGCGCCCGTTCGGGCCGACGAAGACGGTGCCCTTGGGGAACGTCCTGGCGCGCTCGGGGCTCTCGTTGCGCACCCGCATGACGCCGGCCGCCTTCTTCACCACGCCCGCCAGCTTCTCGTACCGCTGGGTGCCGCCGGCCACCAGGACGCGGCCGTCCGGCAGCGAGGCGTGGCCGCCGCAGAACATGTCGGCCGGGGTGGGTATCAGCTTGTAGGTGTTCGCGGCCGGGTCCCAGAGCAGGCTGCGGAAGCTGCCCGCGTCGAAGCGCTTCTCGTCGTTGCCGGAACCGGCCACGATGAGGACCTTGCCGGTACGCAGCAGCGTGGCGTGGACGGCGTTGACCCGGAACTCGGCGGGGAGCGTGAGGGTCTGCCAGTGGCCGTACTCCGCCTTGTAGTCGGGGCGGTTGATCACGTACTGGTGGTACTGCTGGCTGGCGAAGCCGAGGACGGCGGGCGCGTTCATCCCGGCGACGGTCAGCGCGACGGTGCTGCCGAGGGCGAAGCGCTTGGTCCGGCCGGTCTTGTGGATCTTCACGGTGGTTGGTCCCCTCGTGAGGTTCGGTAGCTCGTGAGGTTCGGTGGTTCGTGAGGTTCGCTGGCTTGTGAGGTGCGGGGGTGCTGGCGGGCCGCGGCTTCAGCGGGTGGTGGTGCGCTCCGCCCGGTCGGGCACTGCGGGGGCGCCCGGCGGCGCGTCCTGGGAGACCGGTGCGGCCGGTGCGGCCGCGCCGCGCCGGGGGTCGCGGGCGTGCCGGGGGCGGCGCTTCTCCAGGACGACCCTCGGGGTCGCCGCCGGACCACCGGTGACGGTGAGCGTGGCCGTGGGCCGGGCGCGTCGGCGGCGGACGGCGTCGCCGGCCAGCACCAGGATCGGCAGCACGGTCAGGACCAGGGCGATCCATGCCCAGGTGCGCATCGCGACGTGGTCGTAGCCGGTGAAGAAGGAAGCCGCTATCGCGCCGCCGAACACCAGCGTCCAGAACAGGTGGAAGCGGAAGGTGCTCACCCGGTCCGCGCTGGCCGAGCGGCCCTTCGGCGTCACCACGAAGCGGTTGCGCCGCCGCAGCAGCGCCTGCACCAGCGAGGCCGCGTAGACCGGGCCGCACAGCGCGGACATCAGCATGCCCGCGACCCCGGAGGAGCCGGCCGGCTCGTGCGGGCTGACGTTGTGCTTGCGGTTCCAGGTGTAGAGCAGCAGTTGGAGCGCGGCGGCGTCGCTGTACAGCATCATCCAGATTTCGGAGGACACGTGGACCCCCGAGGCGCCGAACACCAGGTAGAGCACGCTGGACAGGCCGCCGAGCAACCAGGTGAGCGCCGCCATCGGGTAGAAGCCCACCATCAGCGAGTAGTTGAGCAGCCGCCCGGGCGACAGCCGCCAGAGCACCCGCCAGTACTGGGTGAGCAGGGTCTCGTAGGTGCCGCGGCTCCAGCGCAGCTGCTGGGAGAAGAAGTCGGTCCAGGAGGACGGGCCCTCTCCGACCGCGAGCACGTCCGGGGTGTACACGGACTTCCAGCGTTCACCGGTCTCGGCGTTCCGGCTCCGGTGGAACTCCAGGCCGGTCGCCATATCCTCCGTGATGGAGTCGTACAACCCGCCGATCGACTGGAGCGCACGGATTCTGACGGCGTTGTTGGTGCCGACGAACATGGGCGCGCCGTAACGGTTTCCGGCGCGCTGGATGAGTGCGTGGAAGAGGTACTGCTGGCTCTCGGAGAATTTGGTGACGGCCGATCCCGAGCTGCGGTAGTTCCCGTACACCTGGGGTCCGACCACGAATGCCACGTCGGGGTCCCGGAAGTAGCCGAGCATCCGCTCGCAGAAGTCCGGCAGCGGGACGTGGTCGGTGTCCACCGAGACCCAGAAGTCGTAGTCGTCGCCGTGCGCCTGCAACCAGGCGTTGTAGTTGCCGTGCTTGGTGCCGGTGCGGAACCTGCCCTTGGGCTGGTTCCAGTACGGGCGGCCGAAGCGGCTGAAGTGGCGGACGCCCAGCTCGGTGCAGAGCGCCCGCATCGCAGGATCGTTTCCCTCGTCCAACAGCCAGACGTCGTACGGGCCGTCGTGCCGGACGGCGCGCGCCGCGACCAGTGTGGCCCGCACCATCTCCGCCGGCTCCTTGCCCGGCACGCAGGCGGTGACGAACGCGACCCGGGTGCCGGACTCCGGCGTCACCGGTATCGGATCGCGGGCGACCAGCGTGGCGTGGGTGTTGGACACGACGTTGACCAGCCGGAACACCTCGACCACGGCGATGATCCCGATCATCACCTTGTCGCCCAGCAGCACCAGGGTGTGCGTCTCGCCGGGGCGCTCCGGCCAGTGCTCCGGCAGCAGCAGCCACACCAGCAGCACCACCTCCACCAGTGGGGCCGCCACCATCAGCAGGGCGGCACGGATCCGGTGCGGCTCGCGGCGCAGCAGGCTGCGGTACTGGACGCGGTAGGGGGCGGTGGGGGCGGGTGCGGCCTCCTGCGTGGCCTGGTGCACGGCCTCTTGTGCGTGCCACGGTGCCGGCGGGGCTCCGTGGTGGGCGGGCTCGGGCCGGTAGACGCCGCCGCCGAGGTCGTCCTCCTCGTCCGGGTCGTGCGCCGGACCGGCCAGCCGGCTGAAGTGACCGTAGTCGTACGGGGCTTCGGGTACCGGAACGGCGGCCAGGTCGTCGTCGAGCCGCCGCCCGGCGCCTCGCCCGCGGGCCGTCCCGGCGTCCTTCTGCCGCGCGAACGGCATGGTCATCGTCTGCTCCCCCTGGCCGGGGCCCGGCCGTGGCGGCGGGCCCGTTGGTGCGTGTTCGGACCGGGGGTATGCGATCCGCCGTCCCGTTGCGCGCCTGGCCGGCCGCGTTCGGCGGGGCTGGTCCGCTCCCCCCGGAGCCTTGCTTCGCCTTGCCTCTTGCCTCGAAAGCCGTCCCCGTGAAACACCGCCCGGTGGACCGCCGTTGTTTCCAAGCGGTTTTCGGGCCGTCATTCGCGTCGTTCGCCTGCTTGCGCCGGTGGGCGTTTGCGAGCGGAATTCATTGCGCGCCTGCGGGGACTTCGAATGCGGATCCCGGTGCGCTCCCGGCTTCCCCTCCGGACACGCGGGACCCACGGCGCCCCCAACTCTCCCGGAGGGCAACCGTGATCGCAACCTGTCCGAGAAATGATCACCGCGCAAGCATGAAGATCCTGCGGTTCCCGGCCAATCCGCAGTGCAGTGGTGCTAATGCAGCGAATTCGGCGGGCGGGGCGGCGGTGGCGGCGCCGCGGAGGCAAAGCGAACGGCCGGACCTCCCCGACGGGAGGCCCGGCCGCTGCTGCGGGGCGGGGCCGGTGCGTCCGGTCCGGCTGGTGCCGGTCGGCCCGGTCGGCCCGGTCGGATCAGAGCGGTGGAAGGAGGGCGGTGCCCGTCGCGGCCTGGACGTCCGCGAACTCCGTGCCCGGAGCCGTCTCCACGACCCGCAGCCCGTCCGGCGTCACGTCGATCACGGCCAGATCGGTCACGATCCGGTTGACAACTCCACGGCCGGTGGCGGGAAGTGAGAGCTCGTCGACGATCTTCGGGGAGCCGTCCCGGGCGGTGTGCTCCATGACCACGATCAGCCGGCGGGCCCCGTGTACGAGGTCCATCGCGCCGCCCATGCCCTTGACCATCTTGCCGGGGATCATCCAGTTGGCGAGGTCGCCGGCCGCCGAGACCTGCATGGCGCCGAGCACCGAGACGTCGATCCGGCCGGCCCGGATCATGCCGAAGGAGAAGGCCGAGTCGAAGTACGAGGCGCCGGGGGCGACCGTCACCGTCTCCTTCCCGGCGTTGATCAGATCGGCGTGCTCCGTGCCCTCGACCGGGTACGGGCCCACGCCCAGGATGCCGTTCTCCGAGTGCAGCACCACCTCGACGCCCGGCGGGAGGTGACTGGGGATCAGGGTGGGCAGGCCGATGCCCAGGTTCACGTACTGGCCGTCGCGCAGTTCGCGGGCGGCCCGGGCGGCCAGAGCGTTGCGCGGGTCGAGGCCGGTCTGCGGGTGGTGGGCGGCCTGCGGTCGGTGGGCGCTCTGCGAGGTGGGTGCGGGGGCCGGGGTGCTGGTCGGGGCGGACATCGGCTCAGGCCTCCTGGAGTGCGGGGCGGACGGTCCGGCGCTCGATGCGGCGGTCCGCGGGATCGGCGGCCACCACCCGGTCCACGTACACGCCGGGCAGGTGCACGGCGTCCGGGGCGAGCTCGCCGGCCTCGACGATCCGGTCCGCCTCGACCAACGTGATCCGGCCCGCCGTCGCGCAGAGCGGGTTGAAGTTGCGGGCGGCGGCGTGGAACACGCAGTTCCCGTGCCGGTCCGCCACCTCGGCCCGGACCAGCGCGAAGTCCGCCGTGATGGCTTCCTCCAGCAGGTACCGGCGGCCGCCGAACTCCCGGACCTCCTTGGCCGGTGAGGCCAGCGCCACCGAGCCGTCCGCTGCGTAGCGCCAGGGCAGCCCGCCCTCCTCGACCTGGGTGCCGACCCCGGCCGGGGTGTAGAAAGCGGGGACGCCGGCGCCGCCGGCCCGCAGTCGCTCGGCCAGCGTGCCCTGCGGGGTGAGCTCCACCTCCAGCTCGCCGGAGAGGTACTGCCGGGCGAACTCCTTGTTCTCGCCGACGTACGAGGACGTCATCCGGGCGATCCGGCCCGCCCGCAGCAGCAGACCGAGCCCCCAGTCGTCCACTCCGCAGTTGTTCGAGACCACCTGGAGGCCGGTGGTGCCGGTGTCCGCCAGGGCACCGATCAGGGTGCTCGGGATGCCGCAGAGGCCGAAGCCGCCGACGGCCAGCACCGCGCCGTCGGGGATGTCCCCGACCGCGTCGGCGGGGGAGTCCAGGACCTTGTCCAAGGGATCACCTCGTGAGGAGTGGGATGCGGAAGAGGGCCCGCCCGGGCCGGGCCCGGGCGAGGGCCAGGTGGGAGGGCTCGGCGGGAGGACCCGGCGGCCGCCGCCGGACGGCTGCCGAACCCCTCCACCGTCACCGGACGCGGGCCGCCGCAGCCATGGCGGCTCCCGCCATGGGCGGGGACGAGCCCGTGTCGGCCGGCCACACCCGGACGTCCGGGGAACGGCGCCGCCCGGGCGGTATGTCGGCCGGAGCCACATCAGGGTGGGCCGATGCGTCGCCCGGGCACATGTCGCCGGTCCCACCGCACACCTACGGTTCCGGCATCCACCCCGCCGCACCCTCAGGAGTCGGTCACCATGCGCAGCTCGACAGCCCCCACTCGGCCCGCCTCCGGCGCCCGCCCGGGCGAGACCCTGACCGGCGGCCCGGCCCGGAAGCTCGCCGCCGTCGCGGCGTGCGTCCTGCTCGCCGCGGGCTGCGCCAAGGCCGGCACCGCCGGGACGGCCTCGGCGGGCGGCGGTGGTGCGAAGAGCCCGGTCAAGGTCGGCCTGGTGTACTCCAAGACCGGACCGCTGGCCGCCTACGGCAAGCAGTACCTGGAGGGCTTCAAGGCGGGGCTGAGCTACGCGACCAAGGGCACCGGCGCGGTCGACGGACACAAGGTCGAGTTCGAGGAGCAGGACGACGCGGGCGACCCGGCCAAGGCGGTGTCCGCCGCCAAGGACCTGATCGGCAAGGGCTACAAGGTCCTGGCCGGCTCCACGGCCTCGGGTGTCGCCCTCCAGGTCGGCCCGATCGCCGCCCAGAACAAGGTGCTCTTCATCAGCGGCCCGGCCGCCGTCGACAAGGTCACCGGCTTGAACAAGTACACCTTCCGTTCCGGCCGCCAGTCCTTCCAGGACATCCGCACCGCGGCCTCGTTCATCGGTGACGCCAAGGGCAAGAAGGTCACCGTGCTCGCTCAGGACAACGCCTTCGGGCAGGCCAACGTGGCTGCCGTCAAGGCCGTGCTCGGCGCCCAGGGTGCGACGGTCGACCAGGTGCTCGCCCCGCCGAGCGCCACCGACCTCACCCCGTTCGCCACCCAGGCCAAGACCGCCAAGCCCGACCTGCTGTTCGTCGCCTGGGCCGGCGACAGCTCCTCGGCCCTGTGGACGGCGCTCAACCAGCAGGACGTGTTCGCCGACACCAAGGTCGTCACCGGCCTGGACCTGGCGGCCTCCTACCCGCTGTTCGGCCCGGCGGCCGAGAAGATCTCCTTCCTGAACCACTACTTCGGCGGCGCCGCCGGCACCCCGGTGGAGAAGGCCATGGACGAGGCCGTCACCGCCGCCGGCGGGAAGACTGACATCTTCACTCCCGACGGCTTCACCGCCGCCCAGATGATCGTGCACGCCGTCGAGGCCAACCACGGCTCCGCCGACGACACGTCGGCCCTGGTCAAGGCGCTGGAGGGCTGGAGCTTCGATGGGGTGAAGGGGCGTACCACGGTGCGCGCCGAGGACCACGCCCTCCTCCAGCCGATGTTCCAGGCCCGGCTGACCGGCACCGGGGCCGCCGCCAAGCCCTCGGTGGAGAAGGCCCTGACCGCGGACGAGGTGGCGCCCCCGGTCACCCCGATGGCGGGCTGATCCCGATGCCCGCTCCCGCCGCCCCCACTCCTTCCCCGGCCGGTTCCCCGGCCTCGGCCACGGTCTCGCCCGCCGCAGTGCTGCGGCTGGACGGACTCGGCTGGTCCGTCCGCGGGGTGCCGATCGTCGAGGACGTCTCCTTCTCGGTCGGCGAAGGCGAGTTCATCGCCTTCATCGGCCCCAACGGCGCCGGCAAGACCTCCCTCTTCAACCTGATCTCCGGCATCTATCCGGCGACCCACGGCAGCCTCCACCTCGACGGCGTGGACGTCACCGCCGAGGCCGTGCACACCCGGGCGCGCCGCGGCCTCGGCCGCACCTTCCAGACCTCCTCCCTGTGGCCGGGGATGACGGTCGCCGACCACGTCCGACTGGCCGCCCAGGCGGCGGCCGGACCGCGCGCCTCGTACCGGCTCTGGCGCCGTGCCGACCGGTACCAGGGGCAGCTGGCCGAGACTCTCCACCGCACCGAACTCACCCACCGTGCGGACACCTTGGCGGGCGCGCTCTCGCACGGCGAGAAGCGCAAACTGGAACTGGCCGTCCTCCTCGTCTCCGATCCGCGGCTGATCCTGCTGGACGAGCCGATGGCCGGGGTCAGCGCCGAGGAGGTACCGGCCCTCACCGAGCTGATCCGGTCCGTCCACCGCGACCTGGGCCGGACCGTCCTGATGGTCGAGCACCACATGGACGTCCTGCTCGGGCTGGCCGACCGCCTCGCGGTGATGCACCACGGCACGCTGCTCGCGCTGGACACCCCCGAGGCCGTGATGGCCGACCCGACCGTGCAACAGGCCTACCTGGGCGAGGCGCTGTGACCTCCTCTCCGTTCTCCTCGCCCGTTTCCACCTCCACCTCTGCCGCTGCCTCTGTGGCCGTGCCTATGCCTCCTGCCGCCCCTCTTCTCTCCGTTCGCGATCTGCGGGTGGTCATCGGCGGGCTGCACATCCTGCACGGCGTCGACCTCGACGTGGCCCCCGCAGGGGTCACCGCGCTCCTCGGCCGCAACGGCGCCGGCAAGACCACCACCGTCAAGGCCGTGATGGGCCTGGTGCCACGCACCGGAAGCATCCGCTTCTCCGGTGCCGAACTCGCCTCCCTTCCCACACACCTGGTGGTCCGTCATGGCATCGGCTACGCCCCCGAGGACCGGGGGATCTTCGCCAGCCTGACGGTCGCCGAGAACCTCCGCCTCGCCGAGCGCGCCGTCCGGGGTGGGAGCGAGGCGGAGGAGCCGAACTATCCGCTCGTCCACGAGCTCTTCCCCGAACTCAAGCAGCGGGCCGGCCAGTTGGCCGGGACGCTCTCCGGCGGCCAGCAGCAGATGGTGGCGATAGGCCGGACGCTGCTCAACCGCAACCGGTTGATCATCGCCGACGAGCCCACCAAAGGTCTGGCGCCGAAGATCGTCGCCGAGGTGGCCGAGGTGCTGGCGCGAGCGGCCGAGGCCGTGCCCGTTCTCCTGGTCGAGCAGAACCTCGCCCTCGTCCGACGGCTGGCCGGCACCTGCGCCGTCCTGGCCGACGGCCGTACCGCCCACCGGGGCGACACCGCCGAGCTGTTGGCCGACGAGGAGGCCGCCCGCCGCCTGCTCGGCGTCGGCTCCCGTCACCCGCTCGCCGGCGGACCCCGGCCCGCCGCTTCTCCGGCCACCCCTGTCGTCACCGCGGAGGTGAAGCCCTGATGGACACCGTCGTCCTCCTCTCCTGTACCGGACTCGGTCTTGGTGCGCTGTACTTCCTGGTCGCCTCCGGCCTGTCGTTGATCTTCGGTCTGATGGACGTGCTCAACTTCGCGCACGGCGCCCTGCTCTCCATCGGCGCCTATGCCACCTGGTGGGCAGGCACCGAGGCCGGCCTCTCCTTCTGGCTCGCGGTGCCGTTCGGCACCCTGGTCGGAACGGCCGCCGCCGTCCTGTTGGAGCTCTTCCTGATCCGCCCGCTCTACAGCCGGCCGCGCGATCAGATCCTCGCCACCGTCGGGGTCGGGCTCGCCGTGCCCGCCCTCCTGATGGGGATCTGGGGCGCGGACGCCCGCCCCTTCCCCCAACCGGCCATGCTCTCCGGCACCTGGCACGTGCTCGGTGCGACCGTCCCGGTCAACCGCTTCGTGCTCGTGGCCGCGGCCGTGCTGCTGCTGCTCGCTCTTCGGTTGTTCCTCGCCCGTACCCGCTACGGGCTGATCGTCCGGGCCGGCGTCGAGGACCGGGCGATGGTCACGGCGCTCGGTATCGACGTCCGGAAGGCGTTCACCCTCGTCTTCGCCATCGGCGGGGCGGCCGCCGCGCTCGGCGGTGCCCTCGGTGGCCTCTACTTCGGTTCGGTCAATCCCGGCCAGGGGACCGGGCTGCTCATCTTCGCCTTCGTCGTCGTGGTGATGGGCGGCATGGGCTCCGTCACCGGGGCCGCCGTCGCCTCCGTGGGCGTTGGTCTCGTCCAGCAGTTCGCCAACTACTACACCGGCGCCGGGCTCGGCGACCTCTCGGTCGTCGTCCTGCTCGCCGTGCTGCTTCTCGTCCGACCCCGTGGACTCACCGGGAGGCTCGCGTGAGCGCCGAAACTCCGATCACGAGCACCGGTGGCCCCGCGGCCGACCGCAGCGCCGCCGCCATGGCAGGGGGGACTGACACCAGCCCTGCCATGACCGCCATGTTGGCAGAGGGGACTGACGCCAGCTCCGCCAACACCGTCACTGTGGCAAGGGGGACTGACACCAGCCTTGCCGGGACCCATTGTGAACACACGACCGACCTCGGCGCCATCCATCGAACAGGTGATTCAGTCACTAATCGCTGGACATTGATGCACAGAGCGCTACGCTGGTGGCCGATCGCCCTACTGATCACGCTCCTTGTCGCCCCATATAGTGCGCTTCCCGTCCCGGGACTGCTCGACGGCCCGCTCGGCAGCCCCGGCAGCCTGCAACTGCTCGCCCTGTGCCTGCTCTACGGGGCCCTCGCCTCCGGTTACGACCTCCTGCTCGGCCGCACCGGACTGCTCTCCTTCGGCCACGCCCTCTACTTCGCGACCGGCCTCTACGCCACCGACCTCGGCATGCTGGAACTGCGACTGCCGTTCGCCGCCGCGGCGGTCTTCGGCGTCGCCTGCACCGTCGCGCTGGCCCTGCTGCTCGGCTCGGTCAGCCTCCGCGTCACCGGCATCGGCTTCTCCATGGTCACCCTCGCCTTCGCCCAGGCCGGCTCGATCCTCGTCCAGCGCAACCCCGGTGGCGTCACCGGCGGCGAGGAGGGCCGCTCCGCCCCGGCCGACCTGCTGCCCTCCGGCTTGCTCGGGATCGAGAACACCGCCAACCTCTACTGGATCGCCGTCGGCTACCTGGTGCTGACGGTCGCCGTGGTCCACTGGGCCGTCAACTCGCCGACCGGCCGGGTCTGGGAGGGGATCAAGGAGAACGAGCGCCGGGTGGAGGTGCTCGGACTGCGGCCCTACGGCTACAAGTTGGTCGCCTTCGTCCTCGCCGGCGGCCTCGCCGGGCTGGGCGGGGTGGTCTACCTGCTGCTGACCGGCGGCGCCACCCCGCAGGCCGCCGGCTCCGACGCCACGCTCGCCCTGCTGGTGATGGTGGTGCTCGGCGGCTCGGGGACTCGCTGGGGTCCGCTGCTCGGCGGTGTCCTCTACACCTGGGCCGGCCACCGGCTCGGCGACCTCGCCAACTCGACGACGATCGCGGACCTGCCCGCGGTCCTGCGGGTGCCGCTCTCCCAACCCCTGTTCCTGCTGGGCACCCTGTTCGTCGCGGTGGTCTACCTGCTGCCCGGTGGCCTGGCTAGACTGCCTGCCCGCATCCGCGCCGCCCGATCCGCCCGTGCGGTCCGCACTCCGGCCGCCGCCCGGACCGCCCGTCCCACCGGAGGTACCCCCGCGTGAGCCAGTCGCCCCTGAAGCCCGAGGAGTTGACCGTCGCCGTGCCCGGAGGGGAACTGGCGGTCCTGCGCTGGCCTGCCGCCGAGCCGGGCGCCCCGACGGTCGTGGCGGTGCACGGCATCACCGCCAACGGCCTCGCCTGGTACGAGGTCGCCCGCCAACTCGCCGGGCGGGTCACCCTGCTCGCGCCCGACCTGCGGGGGCGCGGCGGGAGCCGCGCGGTCGCCGGGCCGTACGGGCTGGCCCGGCACGCCGACGACGTGGCCGCGCTGATCACGGCCCTCGGTACGGGCCCGACCACCGTGGTCGGCCACTCGATGGGCGCCTGGGTCACCGCCCTGGCCGCCGTCCGGCACCCGGAACTCGTCCGCCGGGTGCTGCTGGTGGACGGCGCGCTGAGCTTCCCGCTGCCGGAGGGCATCAGTGAAGAGGACGCGCTGGCCGCGGTGCTCGGCCCCGCGCTGGCCCGGCTGTCGATGACCTTCCCGGACCGGGACGCCTACCGGGAGTTCTGGCAGCGGCACCCGGCCTTCGGAACGTCCTGGTCGGCGGAGATCGACGCCTACACCCAGCGCGACCTGGTCGGCGTCGAGCCCGAACTGCGCTCCTCCTGCGTGCTGGAGGCCGTACAGACCGACGGTGCCCAGGTCCTGCTGGACCAGGACGCGGCCACCGCCGTGCACCGACTGCCCTGCCCGGCCGAACTGCTCTGGGCCGAGCGCGGCCTGCTCGACGAGCCCCAGGGCCTCTACGACCACCAGCGGATCGGACTGGCCGGGCTGGACCAGGAGCGGGTGCCGGCCTCGCTGGTGCCGGACACCAACCACTACTCGATCCTCTGGGGAGAGCCGGGGGCCGAGCGCATCGTCCGCGGCCTGCTCGCGGACGTCATCGCCGCGGGGTAGCGGGCCCGGCCCCGACGACGGCGGCCGGCGGGGTCCGTCCACCCCGCCGGCCGCGCCCGTCTCGTTCTGCCCTGCTCGGTCCGCCCGTCTCAGCCCGCGGCGCCGAGGAAGGTCTCCCAACCGCCGCT
The DNA here is from genome assembly GCF_041435235.1 of Kitasatospora sp. NBC_01300. Classification (NCBI taxonomy): domain Bacteria; kingdom Bacillati; phylum Actinomycetota; class Actinomycetes; order Kitasatosporales; family Streptomycetaceae; genus Kitasatospora; species Kitasatospora sp. NBC_01300. Next base: position 5,086,046 of record NZ_CP108408.1, read on the forward strand.
CGGCGCCTGGCCGACATTGAGCGTGCGCAGCTTGCGCAGGGTGGACTGGTCCTGCACCTCCAGCCACTCGACCAGCTGCCTGAAGGAGACCAGCCGGACGTCCGGCTTGCCCGCGATGGTCTTGAGGGTCTCCTCGACGGCGTCCATGTAGATGCCGCCGTTCCACTGCTCGAAGTGGTTGCCGATGAAGAACGGCGCACGGTTGCTGTTGTAGGCGCGGTCGAAGCCGGCCAGGTAGGAGTCCTTGGCCTGGGTGCGCCAGTCGTTGTACTTGGACGGGTCGCCCTTGGTGCTGCCCGCGGACTGGTTGGCCAGGATGTTGTAGTCCATCGACAGCACCTGGAAGGTGTGCCCGGGGAACGGGATGGACTGCAGCGGGAAGTCCCAGACCTTGCCGTCCTGCACCTTCTGCGGCCATATCTGCAGGCCGCCGGAGGAGCTGGCGTCGTACTTCCAGCCCAGCTTCGCGACCGTCGGCAGGAGCGCCTTCTGGCCCTCCAGGCAGGGAGTGCGGCCGCCGATGAGCTCCTTCTTGTAGTCGAAAGGCAGCGGGTCGACGTCGGTGAAGCCCGTGTTGGTCCGCCACTGGGTCACGAAGCCGATCGCCTGGTCGATCTCGCTCTGCCAGTCCTCCGGGGTCCACATGTTGACCCCGTTCTTGTCCGGGCGGCTGGAGCAGAAGTGCCCGTTGAAGTGGGTGCCGATCTCGTGCCCGGCCAGCCACGCCTGGCTGACGAGCTTGAGCGTGCTCTTGACCGCGCCGTCCGACAGGTACGGGATGTCGGAGGCACCGACCGAGTGCTTCGGCGGGTGGTACAGGTCGGCCTTGCCCTTGGGCAGGGCGTAGATCCCGGAGAGGAAGAAGGTCATCGTGGCCTTGTACTGCTCCGCCAGCTTGAGGAAGCGGGGGAACTGGCCGTCGTCGGTGCCACCCGCGCCGTCCCAGGAGAACACCACGAACTGCGGCGGCCGCTCGCCGGGCTTGAGCTTCTCGGGCTTCGGCTGGTTCGGCTGCGGGCCGGTGTCGGCGTTGGAGCCGTCGCCGATCGGAGTGCCCTTGGGCACCCCCGTCGTGGTCGGGTCGGTCGTGCCCGCCGGGGTGGTGCCGGGGCTGCCGCCGGTCGTGGGGGAGGAGGAGTTCTGGCTCGAACCGGATCCGCTGCTGGAACAGGCCGCGACCGCGCCGAGGGCCGCGGTCGCAGCGGTCGCACTGAGCACCGTCCTGCGCGAGATGCTGGTCATGGTCTCCCCTGGGTGCCGATGCCGGTGGTGAGGGCGGCCCGGGGCCGCACCGGTCAAATCGGGCAATTGATGAATTTTCCGCCGTTAGCATGCCATGTGGCCACAGTGGCCACCAAGGCCGTTGACCCTCTACGAGAGTCAACACGTCAGCGGGACCGGGCTGGGCTGCAAGGATTCGTCGTCTGTTGCCGTCCTGTGACGCTTCGCTCCTCGCGCCGCCAGGGGAGTACGGTACCGCCGGTCCGGCGGGGCGGGTCAGAGTTCGTCAGCGCTCGGTGCGACTCGTCGCCCGTCCGGGCAGAGCCCGCCGATGGCGAGGGTGCGGTGGGGGCGTGGCGAGGGAGCTGGGTGTCCGGGGCCGGGGGCGCTGGCCGAGGCGCAGCGGTCAGAGTGCGGCGAGCCGCCGGTTGCGGCGCACTATTCGCGCGATCGCGGTGCTGACGATGGTGGCGGCGGTGCAGGACACCGCGAGGCTCAGCCAGGCGGTGTCGAACCAGTGGCTGTTCAGCCAGCCCAGCGTCACGATGTAGGCGGCCCAGACCAGCGCCGCCAGCGCCGACCAGTGCAGGAATCGGTGCGGGTGGGCGGGGGAGTGGCCGATGGCCACGTCCAGGACGGTCCGCCCGGCCGGGACGAACCGGGCGACCACCACCATGGCCGCGGCTGCCCCGTGGGGACGTTCGACCAGGGCCTGTTGGACCCTGGTCACGCTGGCCGCCAGTTCCGGGCGCTGGGCGAGCCGGCGCTGGAGCAGCGGGGCACCGCGCCGGGCGAGGTGCAGGAGGAGGAGGTCGCCGAGGAACGAGGCCACTGCCACACCCAGGCCGAGCAGCACCGGGGCGCCGTCGATCCGCGCAGTCTTGAGCACCGCCAGAATGACCAGTGTCCCGCTGGGGATGAAGGGGAGGAGGGCGTCTCCGAGCACGGCGAAGAGCGCCAGGGCGCAGATCCACGAGGATCCGATCGCCGCCACGAAGTTCAAGGCCTGTACTCCCTCCACGCCGCCCGGGGGAGCAGGTGGCTGCTGAGGGTCAACGCTAGCGCCTCGACTTTTCATGCCATGAAGCACCCCGGTATGCCATGGGTCACAGACCCCGGCCCCGACCTGCGCAAAGGCGCGAGCCCCCGGGGCGGGGTGCCGCTCCGGGGGCTCGCGGGGATCGATCGGCGCTGGTCCAGCCCGACGATCTTGCTGGCGGAACGCGGATCCTGTTGGGCGATCCGGTCCTGTCCGCCAGCCTGCCGGACGCCGACCGCCGGCCGCGAGCCCTCCGCCTGGCGACTTCCGGCGCTGGCGTGAAGTCGCCAGGCGTGTCCGCGCGCTGGCTCTCCGTCATCCGAACGGTCGGTCGGCGGCACCGTACCGGGCCGCGCCCGCCGACGCCGAACGGGGCCGGAACGAGTCCGGAGCGAGGCCGGCGCGCAGGCCGGAACGTGCCGGGTGCGGGAACAGCCGGCCCGGCGCGGTGGTTGACCCCGGTCGGCAGCAGCGACCGCCGGGCCACCCGAGACCCGCGGTCGCCCACCAGGGCCGGCTCACGAAAGCCAGAAGGGCGGACGGCATGACCACCGAGGACCAGCAGGAGCACCCGACCGAACCGCGGACCGGCGCGGCGATCCGGGGCACCGCCCGCGGCACGGCGCCCGCCCCGCTCTCCATCCTCGACCTGGCGACCGTGGGCGTCGGCTACACGCCCGCCGAGGCCCTGGCCGCGACCACCGCGCTGGCCCGCAACGCCGAGCAGTGGGGCTACCACCGCTTCTGGGTGGCCGAGCACCACGGAATGCCGGGAGTGGCCAGCTCGACCCCGGCCGTCCTGCTCGCCCACCTCGGCGCCAACACCACGACCCTGCGACTGGGCTCGGGCGGGGTGATGCTCCCCAACCACGCCCCGCTGGCCATCGCCGAGCAGTTCGGCCTGCTGGAGGCCCTGCACCCGGGCCGGATCGACCTGGGCCTCGGCCGCGCCCCCGGCACCGACCCGGCCACCGCCCGGGCGCTGCGCCGCGGCCGCGCCGAGGGAGCCGACGACTTCCCGCAGCAGCTCGCCGAGCTGACCCACTTCCTCGACGGCGACTTCCCCTCCGGCCACCCCTACGCCCAGCTGACCGCCGTCCCCCAGGGCGACGGGCGCCCGCCGGTCTGGCTGCTCGGGTCCTCCGGCTTCAGCGCCCAGCTGGCCGGCCGCCTCGGCCTGCCGTTCGCCTTCGCCCACCACTTCAGCAGCGTCAACACCATCCCGGCGCTCGACCTCTACCGGGAGTCCTTCCGACCCTCCGCGGTGCTCGCCGAGCCCTACGCGCTGATCGGTGTGAGCGCGGTCGCCGCCGAGGACGAGGGCGTGGCCCGTCGCCTCGCCCGCTCCGCGGCCCTCGGCATGCTCCGGCTGCGGCGCGGCAACCCCGGCCCGATCCCCACCCCGGAGGAGGCCGAGGCCTACCCGTACAGCCCGGCCGAGGCGGAGTTCATCGACAGCTGGCTCGACAACGTGGTGCTCGGCGCCCCGGGCGAGGTCGCGGACGGGCTGGAGGCCCTGCGCAAGCGGACGGGCGTCGACGAGCTGATGGTCACCTCGCACATCCACGGCCACGAGGCCCGGCTCCGCTCCTACGGCCTGATCGCCGAGGCGTACGGCCTGACGGCGGAAGTCTGACGGCCGAGGCCTGAGCGCGGGAGGTCTGAACGCGGGAGGTCTGAACGGAGCGGCCCGGCCGCCGGGCCCGCAGCGGGTCCGGCCGGACCGACCCCGGTTACCGGCTGGTGTCCGGGCCGGGGCGGCCCTCGCGGAGTATGGCGGCGACGAGCTCGGCCTCGCCCGGCCGGGCGAAGTACCAGCCCTGGGCGGTGTCGCAGCCGGTCAGCCGCAGCCGTTCGGCCTGCGCGGCGCTCTCGATGCCCTCGGCGGTGACGGTCAGGCCGAGGGTGTGGGCCAGCTGCACCATCGCGCCCACGATCTGCTCGTCGGCGTCGCTGCGGCGGGAGCCGAGCTCGGGGAGGTCCGAAGGGTTCGTCGTCGGGGCCGGGTCGCGGAACCCCTCGATGAAGGTGCCGTCGAGCTTCAGGACGTGCACCGGCAGCCGGGAGAGGTAGGCCAGGTTGGAGTAGCCGGTGCCGAAGTCGTCGATCGCGATCCGCACGCCCATGTCCGCGAGGGCCTGGAGCGCCTGCAACGGCCGTCCGCCGGGGCCGAGCAGGGCGCTCTCGGTGATCTCCAGCTGGAGCAGCCGGGCCGGCAACCCGGTGCGTTCGAGGGCGCGGGCGACGTCGGCGACCACGTCGGAGTCCCAGATCTGGCGGGCGGCCAGATTGACGCTCACGAAGGTCTCGGTCTCGGGGAACTCGGTGAGCCACTGCCGGGCCTGGCGGCAGGACTCCTCCAGCACCCAGGTGCCGAGGGGCACGATCGCGCCGGTCTCCTCGGCGAGAGGGATGAAGCGGTCCGGCGAGAGCGTCCCGTAGCGGGGGTGGCGCCAGCGGACGAGGGCCTCCGCGCCGTGGACGGCTCCGTCGGCCAGGCCGACCAGCGGCTGGTACTCGACGGTGAACTCGCCGCGCTCCAGGGCGGGCCGCAGTGCGGTGGCGAGGAGCTGGCGGGTCAGCTGGTGGGCGCCGCGGTCCGGGTCGTAGAGGGTCCAGCGGGCGCGGCCGTCGGCCTTGGACCAGTAGAGCGTGGCGTCGGCGTCCTTGACCAGGTCGGTGGGGGTGGTCTCGTGCACGGACCGTTCGACGACGCCGACGCTGGCCGTGATGACCAGCCGGTGTCCGGCGACGTCGAAGGGGTGTTCCAGTTCCTGGAGGATGCGGGCGGCCAGGTCGGTCAGTTGGTCGCTGCCCCGGCTGTCGGTGACCAGGACGGCGAACTCGTCACCGCCCATCCGGGCCACCAGGTGGGCGTCGTGCTCGGAGAACCCGCGGCGCAGCCGGGCGGCGACGGCGATCAGCAACTGGTCGCCGATGTGGTGCCCGAGTGTCTCGTTGATCGCCGCGAAGCCGTCGAGGTCCAGGTAGCAGACGCCTACCCGACGCCCGTCCGCCGGTGCGAGGACGGTGTCGCCGGTGCCGGCGGGGTCGGCGGTGCCGGGAGCCTCGGCGGGGTCGGCAGTCGGGGTGGCCCCAGTGGCCCCGGTGGCCGTGACGCAGGCGGCGTCGAGCCGTTCGAAGAAGGACGTCCGGTTGGGTAGCCGGGTCAGCGGGTCGTGCAGGGCCTGGTACTCCAGGCGGTCACCGAGCCGGCGCTGCTCGGTGATGTCCTCCACCAGCGCGAGGGTGTAGAGCGGCTGGCCGGCGCCGTCCCGGATCAGCGAGACGGTGACCTTGCTCCAGACGGTGCGGCCCTCGCGGTGCTTGAGTTGCTTCTCCACGCGGAACCGCTCCCGCTCGCCGTGGACGAGCTCGGGGAAGAGCCGGTGCGGCATGCCCTCCGGATCGATGATCTCGTACAGGTGGGTGCGGACCAGTTCGCCGACGCCGCGTCCGATCAGGGCGGCGAAGGCGGGGTTGACCTCGATGATCCGGTCCTCGGGGTCGATCAGGGCCATCCCGATGACCGCGTCGCAGAAGGCGGCCCGGAAGCGGGATTCGCTGGCCCGCAGCGCGGCCAGCAGCCGGTCGTTCCCGCCGTTGTCCTGGCCGGGGCCGGCGACGGTGCTCCGGTGGGTGCCGTCGGTCAGCGGCGCCGAGCAGGTGGGGCAGAGCAGCATCCCGGGGTCGTCCAGCACGGTTCCCGCCGCACTTGCCGCACTTGCCGCACTCGTACTCGCCGCACTCGCCGTGTCGAGGGCCCGGCCGTCGGCCGGGACAGCACCGACGGCCGTGACGGAACCGGCGATGCCGACCGGACCGACCGGGCTGATCGAACCGACCGGACCAGCCGGACCAGCCGGACCGACGGTGCCGATGTTCGGGCCCAGGAGGGGTGTTGTGAGGTGACGGTGGTGCGGTGTTTCCTCGTGCCGCACGCCCGGGTGGTGTGCGTCGGCCCCCTCGTTCTGGCCCGGCACGGCATGCTCCCGTCCGCTGCTGACGCTGGATGCTGGTCCGGCCGGCCAATCGGGACTCCGGCGGCCGGCTCCGCACTCTGTCGAGGTCCTCGGAGTCGGTCCGGTGCGGGGCGCCCGCCGTGGGGCGCTGTCGCGCGGAGACCCGCGTGAAGAACAGGGCGCTGCGGCCGATCATAGGCCGCGGCGGCAACGCGCGGTGACCGCCGCCAGGGTGATTCGCCCGCTTTGTGATCATGTGAGGCGGTACATGCAGACGCCCCCGGTGCACATCACATGATGTGCGCCAGGGGCGCGTGCGCCGAGGTCGCGCCCCCGGGCGCCGACCGCGCGCCCGGAGCGGCCGGAGCGCGTCGGGATCCGTCGGGATCCGTCGGGGCGTCAGGCCAGTTTGGCGGTGAGGGTGATGGTGGTGCCGGAGAGCGCCTTGCTGACCGGGCAGTTGGCCTTGGCGTCCTCGGCGGCCTTGGTGAAGTCGGCCTCGTCCAGTCCGGGCACCTCGCCGGTGACGGTCAGGTGGATGCCGGTGATGCCGGTGCCGGGCTGGAAGGTGACGTCGGCCTGGGTGTCCAGCTTGACGGGCGGGGTGCCGGCGCCGGTCAGGCCGTGGGAGAGGGCCATCGAGAAGCACGCGGAGTGAGCGGCGGCGATCAGCTCCTCCGGGCTGGTCTTGCCGTTGGGCTGTTCGGCCCGGGCCGGCCAGGAGACGGGGTACTCGCCGATCCCGGACGAGGCGAAGGTCACCTGCCCCTTGCCGTCGAGCAGGTTGCCCTCCCAAGCGGTGCGGGCGGTGCGGGTGGTTGCCACGATCGGTACCTCCAGTACTGAGGGACTGCTGAGTCGTCACTTCCGGTCATGCGCGCACCAGCCTACGGGGCGGCCCCGGTTCGGCCCGGGGGCGGCACGGGGCGGCGCGGGCCCGGATCGGTACGAGCCGACGGACGGCGCGGGCGATGTCCGGATTGTGGACTGATCCGCCAAAAGGTGCGGCTCCACCACGGGGGCCCTGTTAGATTTGCCCGGGCCCGAGCCCGGCCGTCGTACGGCCGGGTGCCCACTTCAGACACCGGGAGCCGCCCCGATGACGGACCACCCCACGACCCCTGACGCAGGCCTGCCGGACGAGGTCGACGCCGCCGTGCGGGCGGAGCTGACCAGCCTGCGCGAGAGCATCGACAACATCGATGCCGCGGTGGTCCACATGCTGGCCGAGCGCTTCAAGGCCACCCAGCGGGTCGGCCGGCTCAAGGCCGAGCACAAGCTGCCGCCGGCCGATCCGGCGCGTGAGCGCGACCAGATCAAGCGGCTGCGGGAGCTGGCCGCCGGGGCCAAGCTGGACCCGGTCTTCGCCGAGAAGTTCCTGACGTTCATCATCGCCGAGGTCATCCGGCACCACGAGGCCATCGCCCGCGCTTGAGAGCACCCCTGAGGGGGTCGGTGGTGAGCCGTCGAGGACGGCCCCGGCGCCGCCCGGCCCGGACTTGTCGGGGGCGGCTAAACGCCGGATTTCGTGAGGCTCCGGGGTTGGCGTAGCGTGCAGGTTCCCCCAGCCGGAGAGGTGGAGCAGCGACGATGGCGGTGAACCTGCCCGAAACGCCGAGCGATGCCGGGTCCGGTCCGGCCCCCGCTGCCGGACGCGGCCCCGGTGCTTCCGACGCCCCCGACGCGCTCGGAGGCCGTGCCGAGGCCCGCCGCCGTGCGCGCGGTTCGCGCGGCCGCAAGGCCCGGCGGACCGGGCGCAGGCCCCGGCCCTGGTGGATCGAGATCCCGGCGATGGCGGCGGTGGGCCTGGTGGTCGCGCTGCTGATCAAGACCTGCCTGTTCCAGGTGTTCACCATCCCGTCCGGCTCGATGGAGAACACGCTGCGGATCGGCGACCGGGTGGGCGTGAACAAGCTGGCGCCGCTGACCGGCTGGAAGCCGGAGCCCGGGCAGCCGGTGGTGTTCAAGGATCCGGGTGGCTGGCTCCCGCCGCAGCCCGTCGACTCGAACCCGTTCACCAACGCGGCCAGCTCGGTGCTGAGCTTCGTCGGCCTGGTGCCGCCGAAGGACGACAACTACCTGGTCAAGCGGGTCATCGCGACCGGTGGCCAGACCGTGCAGTGCACGGGCACCACGCTGACCGTCGACGGGAAGAAGGTCGACGAGCCGTACCTGCACCCAGGTGACGACTCCTGCGCGGGCCTGGACTTCGGGCCGGTGACGGTGCCCTCGGGCCACGTCTGGGTCGAGGGCGACCACCGCAGCGACTCGGCGGACTCCCGCTACCACCAGCGCGGTCCCGGGGGCGGGGCCGTGCCGGTGGACAACGTGGTCGGGCCGGTGTCGGCCGTGGTGTGGCCGCTCAACCACCTCGACTGGTTCGGCTGGGTCGGCCGCTGACCTACCGCTCGGCGGCGACCCGCTCCGGCGAGCCCGGAGCACTCCCGGCGTCCGGAGCACTCCCGGCGTCCGCGGCCTCCGCAGCCTTCACTGCCGCCGGCTTGCCGGTCTGCGCCGCGAAGGCGCCGGTCAGCACGAGCAGGCCGCCCGCGATCTGCGGCAGACCGAGGTGCTCGCCGAGCAGCACCCAGGCCAGCACGGTGGCGACGACCGCCTCCAGGTTGGCCACCACCCCGGCGACCGGGGGCGAGAGGTGCCCGACGGCGATCACGCCGGTCAGGTAGGCGAGTACGGTCGCGATCAGGATCATCCAGGCGGCCGGGAGCAGCGCGGGCAGGGTGTGCCCGTTCATCACCACGGATCCGCCGAGCGCGCTCCAGTCGGCCTGCCAGGGCCGGGTGAAGACGGTGAGCAGGACGGCGCCGATCAGCAGCCCGAACGCGCTGACCGCCAGCGGGTCGACCGGGCGCTCGCCCCGGCGTCCCGCGTCGGCGAGCACGAAGTAGCCGACCTGGCAGCAGGCCGCGCCGAGGGCGAAGAGCACGCCCAGCGCGTCGAAGCTCAGGCCGTTCCAGACCTCCACCACGCAGGCCAGCCCGGCGACCGCGACGCCGGCGCCGATCGCGGCGCCCCGGCTGATCGGCTTGCGCTGGACGAACTTGACGTAGCCGATGAGCAGCGGCGGTCCGAGGTACTCGATGAGCAGGGCGACGCCGACCGGGATGCGGGAGATCGCCGCGAAGTAGCAGGCCTGGACGCCGGCCACGGCGAGCAGGCCGAACCCGATCAGCAGGCCGGGGCGGCGCAGGATGGCGTCCCGGTGGCGGTAGGCGATGGGGAGCAGGGCCACGGCGGCGCCGGTGACCCGGAGCCAGACCACGTGCAGCGGTGAGAGGCCGGCCTCGATCAGCGGTTTCGCGGCGGTGCCGGAGCCGCCGAAGGCGAACGCGGAGACCAGCGCGAGGCTGAGGCCGAGGGTTCTGCCTGTGGGGAGGGTGGGCGAGGCCGTTGATCTGTGCACCGACGCATTGTGGCAGTCGTACCGGGCGTTCAGTAAGGTGCCATTTCGTCATTTGGTCCTGCACGGAACTGTGCGCAGTGGCGCACTCACCCGGCCCGCGCGCGGCCCTGCGCCGCCCGGGCGCCCCCTCGGTTCGCCCGGGCCTCCGCCGCCGCTACCCGGCGTTCGCCCCCGCCCCGGTGAGCGTGTCCGGCCCGCCCGTGGGCTGGGTGGTCGGCTGCGTGGTCGGCGCCGTGGTCGGGCCGGTGGAGGGCGTCGGCCGACCGGTGGGCCGTCCGGTGGGCCGCGTCGTCGGCGGGGCGGTCGGCTGCTGGGTGGCCGGGGGCGCGGTCGGCGGGCTGGTCACACCGCCGCCGCCGGAGTTCGAGCCGCTGGCCGGCGTGGTCGGGCCCGAGCCGGCCCCGGCCCCGGTCCCGGCGCCGTCGCTCGGCGGGGTGGTCGGCGCCGCGGGGGCGGTCGAGGCGCCGTTCGAGCCGGTCCCGGTCGACGGGGTGCTGCTCGGCGAGGACGGGGCCGTCGGCAGATCGGTGGCGCCGGAGGAGTCGCCGCCGTCGGCCGGGGTCTGGAAGTCGCTGACCGGCACGCCCTTGAGCGCCGCCTTCATGTAGCTGGTCCAGATCTGCGCCGGGAACTGGCCGCCCGCCGCGCCGTCGATCCCGCCGACGCCGCTCAGGCTGACCTGGGCCCCGCTGCTCGGATCCTGGCCGAACAGGCCCACCGAGGTGACCAGCTCGGGGGTGTAGCCGACGAACCAGACCGACTTCTGGTCGTCGGTGGTGCCGGTCTTGCCGGCCACCGGGCGGCCCAGTGCCTTCGCTCGCCAGCCGGTGCCGCCCGGGTCGCTCACCACGCCCTGGAGCATCGAGGTGACCTGGTTCGCGGTGTCCGCGCTGATCGCCTGGGTGGTCTTGTGCGCGGGCAGCGGGACGGCCTCGCCCTCGCGGTCCACGGACTGCACCAGCCACGGGGTGATCTGCTTGCCGCCGTTGTCCAGCGTCGCGTACACGCCGGCCATGTCGAGGACGCTCGGGGTGGCCGCGCCGAGCGGGATGGACGGCACCGGGTCGAGGCCCGGGGTGCTGCCGGGCAGGCCCAGCGCGATGCCGGTGTCCTTGACCTTCTGGAGCCCGGTGTCCTGGGCCAGCTGGGCGAACGCCGAGTTGACCGACCAGTCGGTGGCCTGCTGGAGGGAGATCTGGCCGTAGCTCCGGTCGCCCTCGTTCGGCGGCGCGTACGGGGTGCCCTTGCCGCCGCGGACCTTGCGGCCGCTGGTGCCGTCGTAGACGGTGCGCGGGGTGACGGTCCGGCCGTCCTGGGTCTTGGCGTTGTTCTCGAACGCGGCCGCCAGGGCGATCGCCTTGAAGGTCGAGCCGGCCTGGTAGTCCCGCCGGGTCGCGTTGTCGACGTAGTGCTTGACGTAGTCGACGCCGCCGTAGAGGGCGACGACCGCGCCGGTCTTCGGGTCCACGGAGACGGCGCCGGCCTGGGCGGCCGCGTCCTTCTTCCGCTTGTCCGGGTTCAGGGTGTCGTGCAGCTGCGCCTGGACGGAGTCCTGGAGGGCCTGCTGGCGGGCCGGGTCGATGCTGAGCTTGATCGTGTAGCCGCCCTTGGCGAGCTCGGTCTCGCTGATGACCTGGTTCGAGGTGAGGTACTGGGTGGCCTCGTTCACCAGGTAGCCGGTCTGGCCGGACAGGCCCGGGTTGGGCTGCGGGTCCTTGACGTCCGGGAAGGTGGTGGCGGACCGTTCCTCGGCGGAGAGCCAGCCCTCCTTGACCATGCCGTCCAGCACGTAGTTCCAGCGGTTGACGGCGTTCTGCTTGCCGGCCGGGGTCGCGGTGGCCACGTCGTAGGCGCTCGGGGCGTTCAGCAGGGTGGCCAGGTAGGCGCCCTGGGCGGGGTTGAGCGCGGAGGCGTCGACGCCGAAGTACGCGTGGGCGGCGGCCTGGATGCCGTAGGCGCCGCGGCCGTAGTAGGAGGTGTTCAGGTAGCCGGAGAGGACGTCGTCCTTGCTCTCGGTGGCGTCCACCTTGATGGCTATGAACAGTTCCTTCACCTTGCGGGTGACCGACTGCTTCTGGTTCAGGTACGTGTTCTTCACGTACTGCTGGGTGATCGTGGAGCCGCCCTGGGTGCCCGCGCCCTTGGCGGTGTTGACCGCGGCCCGGAGCAGGCCCTGCACGTTGACGGCGCCCTCGTGGTAGAAGTTGCGGTCCTCGGCGGCCAGTGCGGCGTGCTGGGCGGCGGGGGAGACCTTGTCCAGGCTGACGTTCTGCCGGTTGGTCTGGCCGGTGCGGGTGATCACGGAGCCGTCGGCGTAGAGCCAGGTGTTGCTCTGCGCGGTCGCGGCGGCGTGCGCGTCGGGGACCTTCACCAGCGTGACCCCGAGCACGAACAGGCCGACGCCGAGCAGCAGGGCCGCGGCGAGGCCGAGCAGGCTCATCCGCCAGGTCGGTATCAGCCGGCGCCAGCCGGTGCGCTTGGGGCGGCGGGGCTTCCTGCCGCCGGTCACGGGGGCGGCGCGCTTGAAGCGTTTGACCGGGCGGAGGCCTGTCGACGGCGTGCGACGGCCGCTCTGGGCGTTCTCGGACAAGGCGCGGCCTTTCCTGCGGGCGGACCGGGTCAGCCTGCACGGACGGGGACATCGGTGGTTAGGGACCTTTGTCCCGATTCCGGTTTACTGCCCTGGACGAGCCGGGCGGGCCGATTGGCTCCACCGGAACGGCAATCGAGACCGACATCACACGCAAAACGGACGTCGAAGGCCAAAAAATTGAGGAGCCCCTCGCTGCTGCGAGAGGCTCCCCAAATGTCTGTGCGCCGCCAGGGACTCGAACCCCGGACCCGCTGATTAAGAGTCAGCTGCTCTAACCAACTGAGCTAGCGGCGCCTGCTGACCTGGAAAACAATACACGGTCCCGGCGGGTGCCTCGAACCGCCCGGAACCGCCCGCGGCCGCGCGGGAACCGACCCGCCGCCGAGGTGTCCGTTTCCGCCCGGTTGGGGTGCAGTTCGCCGCCGGTTAGGGTGGAACGGTGCCCAGCCCCAAGCCCGGACACCCGAACGCGCGGAAGGCGGTCGCCGCGCTGCTGATGCTCAGCGCCACGGCGTACACCGCGTGGGTGCTGGAGGTCGTGCTGAGCACCGGACTCGACCCGGTGCAGGCGTACATCAGCGAACTCGCGGCCGAGGACCAGCCGCTGGGCGGCCTGTTCCGGGCCACCGACCTGGTCGCCGGGCTCTGTGTGCTCGCCGCGGCCGTCACCGCCCTCGCCGGCGGGCAGGCCGGGCCGTGCGGTGCCCGGCGCGGGTGGGCGGTGGTCGGCTGGTCCGCCCTCGCCCTGTTCGGCGCGGCGACCGCCGCCGACTCCCGGCTGCCGCTCAGCTGCGCCCCCACCAGCGACGAGATGTGCGCCGCCCGCGAGACCGCCGGGCTCGTCCCCGCGACCCACACCGCGCACGCCGTCACCAGCAGCCTCGCCATGCTCGGTGCGCTCACCGGGCTGGCCGCGCTCACCGTCGCCGCCCGCCGCTACGGCTGGTGGCCGCCGGTGCGCCGGATCGGGCCCTGGCTGCTCGGCGCCGAACTGCTGGCCACCGGCTGGAGTCTGGCCGCGATCGCCGCCTTCGAGGCCGGGCGCGGCACCTGGGCGCTCGGGGCCGGCCAGCGGCTCCAGGTGCTGCTGGTGGCGCTCTGGCTGGCCGTCCTGGCGCTGAGCCTGGCCCTCCCCGCGGGGGTGCCGGGCGACGGATCCACCTGGTGGGACGCCTCTCCGCCGTACCGGGAGCCCCGGCCGGCCGAACGGCCCCCGGGCCGGGAGTCGGCATGACCGCACCCGACGACCCCCGCACCCGGGCGCGCTTCCTGCGCGTCGACGGCGTCCCGCTGCACGTCCGCACCGAGGGCAGCGGCCCGGTCTGCCTGCTCACCGGGGGCCTCGGCAGCAGTTGGTTCGACTGGGACCTGGTCGTCCCCTTCCTCACGCCCTACCGCACCGTGGTCCGCTTCGACCGGCCCGGCTACGGGCTGAGCGGCCCCGAGCCCGCCACCGGGCGGCCCGCCCCGACGGCCGCCGGCGAGGCCGAGCGGATCCGCGCGGTGCTGGACGGCCTCGGGCTGCGCGGGCCCTGCACCGTCGTCGGCCACTCGCTGGCCGGCTTCCACGTCGAGGCCTTCGCCCGGCTGCACCCCGACCGGGCCGCCGGGCTGGTCCTGGTGGACGGCAGCGTCGAACCGGCGGCCCGGCCGTACCCGGCCCCCGACGCGCGCGACCTGGCGGCCCGGGTGCTCGCGGGCGCCGCCACCGCCGTCGCCGTGCCGTACCTGCTCGGCCCGGCCGCCCGCCGGCTGACGGCCCGGCTGTCCACGGTCTGCCGCGAGGACCTCGCCCCGGCGCCGCTGGTGCGGCACTGCTACCGCACCGGCCGGGCCCTGCGAGCCCTGCTGCGGGAGAACGCGCGCTACCTCGACCTGGCCGCCGAGGTGGACGGGCTGCGGCGCACCCGGCCGCTGCCCGAGGGCCTGCCGGTCACCGTGCTCGCCGCCGACGACGGCTGCCGCAGCCGCCGTACCGAGGAGTGGCTGGCCGGCCAGCGGGAGCTGGCGGCGCTGCTCGGGGCCGACTACCGCACCACCGCCCCGGCCGGGCACCTGGTGATGTTCGACCGCCCGGACGCGGTGGCCTCCGCCGTCCTGGACACCGGCTGAGGCGGGCATCCGTTGGGGCCGGGCGCCTGCTGAGGCGCTCACCGAAACGCCCGCTGAAACGCCTCAGGCCGCCCACCGAAGTGAGCGGCCTGAGACCTTGCCATGTGCGCCGCCAGGGACTCGAACCCCGGACCCGCTGATTAAGAGTCAGCTGCTCTAACCAACTGAGCTAGCGGCGCCTGCTGACTCGGAGAACTTTACACGGCACCCGGTCGATCCGCCGAATCGCTTTCGAGTGGTCACCCGCAGTGATCGCCTGCAGTGATCACATGCGGCGATCACTGCGGGCGATCGCAGGCGGCCGGCTACGACTCCGGGTAGTGGCAGGCCGCCTGGTGGTCCTGCGCGGGGGTGTCGCCGAGGAGCGCGGGCCGCTCCTGTTCGCACCGCGTGCGGGCGGCCGGGTCGGCGAGGCTGGCGTACACCGGGCAGCGGGTGCGGAAGGAGCAGCCGGTGCGGCGCTCGGTGGGGGAGGGCGGGTCGCCCGCGAGCAGGATGCGGTCGCGGGCGCGCTCGGCGGCGGGGTCGGGCAGCGGGACGGCGGAGAGCAGGGCGCGGGTGTACGGGTGCCGGGGCCGGTCGAAGACGGCGGAGACCTCGCCCTGTTCGACCGTCCGCCCGAGGTACATGACGCTGACCCGGTCGGCGAGGTGCCGGATCACCGAGAGGTCGTGCGAGACGAACAGGTAGGAGAGGCCGAGTTCGGCCTTGAGCGCTTGCAGCAGGTTGAGCACCCCGGCCTGGATGGAGACGTCCAGGGCGGAGACCGGTTCGTCCAGGACCAGCAGTTTCGGCCGGACGGCCAGGGCCCGGGCGATGGAGACGCGCTGGCGCTGCCCGCCGGAGAACTGGTGCGGGTAGCGGGCGGCGTGGTCCGGGTCGAGGCCGACCTGGTGCAGCAGTTCGGGCACCCGGCGGGCGATCTCCTCGCGGGCGGCGTGCTGGGCGCGCAGCGGTTCGGCGATGATGTCGCCGATCGGCATCCGCGGGTCGAGGCTGGCCATCGGGTCCTGGAAGACGATCTGCAGTCGGGCGCGCAGCCGGTGGGCCTCGGCGCGGGAGAGCTCGGCGGTGTCGTGGCCGAGCAGTTCGATCCGGCCGGTCTCGGGGGCGGCGAGGTTCAGCAGTTCGAACAGCGTGGTGGACTTGCCGGAGCCGGACTCCCCGACCAGGCCGAGGGTCTCGCCCTCCCGGAGGTCCAGGTCGACGCCGTCCACCGCGTAGACCTCGCCGACCCGGCGCTTGAACACCGTGCCCTTGAGGAGCGGAAACGTTTTGCCAAGGCCGCTCACCGCCAGCACCGGCGCCCGCGAGCTCCGGTCCCCCAGGCCACCCCGGATCTCCGGAGCGGCCGACGGGGCCGGAAGCGCCGGCACCGGGTAGACGTCGGCCGGCGCGGGCCGCCGCTCGGCCAGTTCCGCCGACCGGACGCAGGCCGCCAGGTGGCCGTCGCCCCCGGCCAGTTCCGGCTCCGCCGTCGAGCAGCGCTCCTCCGCCAGCGGACAGCGGGCGGCGAACGGGCAGCCCGGCGGCAGGTCGGCCATCGGGGCGGGTGCGCCGGGGATCGGGACGAGTGGGCCGCCGAGCCCGTCCAGCCGGGGCACCGCGCCGATCAGGCCGAGCGTGTACGGGTGGCGCGGGGCCGCGAACAGCTCGTCCACCCCGGCGGTCTCGACCACCCGCCCCGCGTACATCACCGCGACCCGGTCGGCCATCCCGGCGATCACCCCGAGGTCGTGGCTGACCAGGACGAGGGCCGCGCCGGTCTCCCGCTGCGCGGTGCGCAGCACGTCCAGCACCTGGGCCTGGATGGTGACGTCCAGCGCGGTGGTCGGCTCGTCGGCGAGCAGGATGTCGGGGTCGTTGGCGATCGCCATGGCGATCATCGCGCGCTGGCGCATGCCGCCGGAGAACTCGTGCGGGAAGCTGTCCAGGGCCCGTTCGGGGGCCGGGATGCCCACCAGGTCGAGGAGTTCGGCGGCCCGGCGGCGGGCGGCGGCCCGGTCGACCCGCTGGTGGATGCGGACGGCCTCGGCGATCTGGTCGCCGATCCGGTAGACCGGGGTGAAGGCGGACAGCGGGTCCTGGAAGACCATGGCGATCCGGCGGCCGCGGATCGCGGCGAGCTCCTTGCCGGGCAGCCCGACCAGTTCCCGCCCGTCCAGTCGCACCGAGCCCTGGACGCCGGCCGTCCTCGGCAGCAGCCCGAGGACGGACAGCGCGGTGACGGACTTGCCGGAGCCGGACTCGCCGACGATGCCGAGGGTCTCGCCGCGCCGCAGGGTGAGGTCCACCCCGCGGACGGCGGGGACGGGGCCGTGCGGCCCGGCGAAGTCCACCCGCAGGTCGCTGACGGCGAGCAGGGGGGTGTCGACGGTGGTGGTCACGGCTTCTTCCTCCGGGCGGAGCGGCGGCGGGGCGCGCCCCCGGCGGTGGGGTCGAGGGCGTCGCGCAGCCCGTCGCCGATCAGGTTGACGGCGAGGACGAAGAGCACCAGCAGCCCGGCGGCGAAGTAGAACAGCCAGGGGAACACCGGGGCTTCGCTGGTCCCGGCGGCGAGCAGGGTGCCGAGCGAGACGTCCGGCGGTTTGACGCCGAAGCCGAAGTAGGAGAGCGCGGTCTCGCTCATCACGGCGCCGCCGACCGCGATGGTGGCGTCGATGATGAGGAAGGAGGCGACGTTCGGCAGGATGTGGCGGGTGATGATCCGCAGCGGCCGCACTCCCATGAACCGTGCGGCGCGGACGAATTCGCGCTCGCGCAGCGAGATGGTCATCGAGCGGACCACCCGGGCGGTGATCATCCAGTTGAACAGGGCGAGCAGCAGCACGAAGGCGATCCAGCCGGCGCTCTTCAGCCGGGGCGAGACGATGGTGATGATCAGGAAGCTGGGGAAGACCAGCAGCAGGTCCACCGCGAACATCAGCGCGCGGTCGGCCCAGCCGCCGAAGTAGCCGGCGCAGGCGCCGACCAGGGAGGCCAGCACGGTGGAGAACAGCGCCACCAGCAGGCCGATGACCAGCGACTTCTGCAGGCCGCGGACGGTCTGCGCGAAGACGTCCTGGCCGATCCCGTTGGTGCCGAACCAGTGTTCGGCGGACGGCGGTTGGTGCAGCGCGCCGAAGTCGGGGGCGGCGTAGTCCCAGGGCGTGAGGTACGGCCCGCCGAAGGCGAGCGCGAACAGCAGCAGGACGATCACGGCTCCGGCGACGGCCCCGCGGGCGGCCAGCAGCCAGGCGAGGACGAGCCGGGCCCGGCCGGTGGTGCGGGGGGCGGCGGCCGGGGCGGCCGGTTCCACGGCGACGGTGGTCACGTCAGTTCACCTCCGGTCAGGACCGCACGCGCGGATCGAGGGCGGCGTGCAGGGTGTCGGCGAGGAAGCCGGAGGCGAGGACGACGACGGCGGTGAACAGGTTGACGGCGACGACCGAGTTGACGTCCTGTTCGTTGATCGACTGGATCAGCCACTCGCCCATGCCGTGCCAGCCGAAGATCGTCTCGGTGAAGATCGCGCCGGTGAAGATGCCCAGGAAGCTGTAGGCGAACATGGTCGACATCGGGATCACCGCGGTCCGCAGCCCGTGCTTGACCAGCGCCCGGCGGCGGGTGAGCCCCTTGGCCTCGGCGGTGCGCAGGTAGTCGGAGCCGAGCACGTCGAGCATGGTGCCGCGCTGGTAGCGGCTGTAGGTGGCGAGGCCGCCGAGCGCGAGCGAGATGGTGGGCAGCAGCAGGTGCAGCGCCCAGTCGGCGAGGTGGGCGCCGAGGCCGCCGGTCAGTCCGGGGGTCTCGTAGCCGGTGAACGGGATGACGTCGTGGCCGGCCGCGTCCTTGGCGGCGATGGCGCCGTTCTTGAGGAACAGCGCGACCAGGAAGACCGGGGTGGAGAGCAGGACGAAGGAGAGCACGGTGAGCAGCCGGTCGGAGATCCGGTACTGGCGGACGGCGCTCCAGGCCCCGGCGGCGATGCCGAGGACGATGCCGAGCAGGCTGCCGAGCAGCAGCAGCCGCAGCGAGACCCAGACCCGGCGGCCGAAGTCGTCGGTGACCGGGGTGTCGTGGATGGTCCGGCCGAGGTCGCCGTGGAGCAGTCCGTCGGCCCAGTGGCCGAAGCGTTCGACGACCGGGGTGCGGTCGTTCAGGTTGAGCGCGGTGAGCTGGCGCTCGACCGACTCGGCGGCCGGGCGGGGCACCTTGGCGTCGAAGTAGGTGCGCGGCTGGAGGGCGGTCGCGGAGATCGCGTACGCCAGGA
Organism: Kitasatospora sp. NBC_01300; assembly: GCF_041435235.1. Taxonomy (NCBI): domain Bacteria; kingdom Bacillati; phylum Actinomycetota; class Actinomycetes; order Kitasatosporales; family Streptomycetaceae; genus Kitasatospora; species Kitasatospora sp. NBC_01300. The sequence continues at coordinate 5,104,643 of NZ_CP108408.1, forward strand.
AGACGGCGGCGATCAGCAGCACCGCGTAGTAGCTCAGGCGCTTCGCCAGGTAACGGAGCATCAACGGCCGCCCGGGGTGGGGGAGGGGCCGACGCGTCTGGTGGGCATCGGGTGGTGGCCTTCGGTCGGGGCCCGTTCAGGCCTTCGGACGGCAGGGGGACGGGCGGTACGGGGAAAGCGCAGGTCAGAGTCTGGCAGCGGTGCGCGGCCGGGGTGTTGCGGCAGTGTTGCCGCGGATGACTTCTGGATCAGGCGTGCGGTCCTCCCCCTGGTGACGGAACTGATCGGCTGTTACGTTCTGCTGGCCCGGTGCCGACTTGGCTGCCCACGCTCAAGCCCCGCCACACCTCACGCGGCACAACTGCCCGTTACCGCCCGTTTCGAAGACCTCACCAGGGGGACTCCATGGACGCTTCCACCACGGCCCGCCGCCTCGGCCGGGCGACGGCCCTCGCCGTCGCCGTCGCGCTGGCGGTCACCGCGTGCACCTCGGGCGGGGGCGGCTCGGCCGACAAGGTGGCGAAGAGCGAGCCGCCCCGGCAGGACTCCCAGGACATCAACGCCAAGCCGCTGGACCAGGTCAAGGACGGCGGCGAGGTGCGGTTCCCGCTGTACCAGTGGATCACCCAGTGGAACCCGTTCCAGGTGGACGGCACCTACGGCGACGCGGTCTCGATCATGCGCGCCCTGGAGCCGTCGCTCTTCAACACGGACGCCTCCGGCACCTTCCAGCCCAACGCCGACTACCTGCTGGACGCCAAGGTCACCTCGGCCTCGCCCGAGGTGATCACCTACAAGCTCAACCCCAAGGCCAAGTGGTCGGACGGCAAGCCGCTCAGCTACCTGGACTTCAAGGCCGACTGGCAGGCCAGCAACGGCAAGGACCCGGCGTACAACATCGCCGACCCGTCCGGCTACGAGCAGATCTCCGCCGTCGAGCAGGGGGCCGACCCGAGCGAGGTGAAGGTCACCTTCTCCGAGCCGTACGCGGACTGGCAGAACCTGTTCCGCCCGCTGATCCCGGCGGCCGGCATCGCGACCCCGGACGACTTCAACAAGGGCTGGGTGGAGAAGATCCCGATCACCGCGGGCGCGCTGAAGGTCGGCGTGGCGGACAAGACGGCGCAGACCCTCACGCTCGTCCCGGACCCGTCCTGGTGGGGCACCAGGGCCAAGGCGGACAAGATCACCTTCCGGGTGATGACCCAGTCCGCGACCACCCAGTCGTACCTCAACAACGAGATCGACCTCGCCACGGCCGGCACCGCCGCCGCGTACGGGCAGCTCAAGGACGCCAAGGACACCGCGATCCGGGCCGCCAGCCCGTGGGACGAGGTGCACATCTCCTTCGGCTCCGGCGGCGCGCTGGCCGACCAGAAGGTCCGCCAGGCGCTCGGCAAGGCGCTCGACCGGTCCGCGCTGATCAAGATCGCCAACAACGGCGTGCCGGTGGAGTTCAAGCCGCTCGGCAACCACATCTTCATGCCCAACCAGACCGGCTACCAGGACAACTCGGGCGAGTGGGCGAAGTTCGACGTGCCTGCCGCCAAGAAGCTGCTGGACGACGCCGGTTGGAAGGAGGCGGGCGCCGGCCAGCCGCGCACCAAGGACGGCCAGTCGCTGCAACTGCACTGGACGGTCAACGAGTCCACCCCGCAGGCCCAGATCGACCTGGCGACCGCCGCCGCCGCGATGTGGCTGCAGGCCGGGGTCAAGGTGAGCCTGGACAAGGTGCCCGCCAACGACTTCTTCACCAAGTACGTGAACCCGGGCAAGTTCGAGATCGCGAGCTGGCGCAACACCGACTCGTTCCCGCTCTCCAAGAGCCTGGGCAACTTCCGCCTGCCGGTGGGGGACAACACCTTCAACAACCCCTCGCGGATCGGCAGCCAGGAGGTCGACGACCTGCTCAAGAAGGCGGCCGGGACGGTCGACCCGGTGGAGGCCGCGAAGCTCTACAACCAGGCCGACGCGAAGATCTGGGAGCTCGGCCACACCGTCGAGCTCTACCAGCGGCCGACCGTGGTGGCGACGCGCAAGGGCCTCGCCAACTACGGCGCCTTCGGCCTGGCCGGGGAGGACTACGCCAAGGTCGGCTGGGAGAAGTAGCCCCCGCCGCGGACGCGGCGAGAGCGACCGGGTGGCAGGCGCTGGCGAGCAGCGCGGTGATCACGAGGCCGGTGGCACGGACACGGGAAGGTCGGCTCTGCCGCCCCCGCTCTCCTGCCACCGGCCTTGACCTTCCGCGTTGCCCGCAGGCCGCCCGTGTCGTGGGGCCCCGCAAGGCCCGCGCTCGCTTCCAACCGGGGACGAATCTAGCGGGGCCGTCCGGCCGGCCGCGGCGCAGCGCGCGGGGCGCGCCCGGAAACCCGCCGCGCTGTCACCCGGTTCGCGCACCGGGGCGTCAACTACGGCTGACGGCAAGGAAAAAAGGGGACGAAAGGCGCAATCGATCCCGGGACCACGAACCGCTGCGCCCGTCGCGCCGGTGCGTGCGCGGGGCCCGGGCCGCTGCCAGGATGCGCGGGACAGCCAGCCCCTCCCGACCCCGGAGCAGCACCGATGGCCAGCGAATCCGCCGCCGCCCCCCACCCGCGCCCCGTCGACCCGCCCCCGGTGCGCCGGATGGTCCCGCGCGACCGGGACGAGCCGCACCGGGTCGCGACCCCGTTGGAACTCTTCTTCGACCTCTGCTTCGTGGTCGCCGTCGGCCAGGCCGGGCGCGAACTCGCCCACTCCCTGGCGGCCGGGCACTACGGCGACGGCCTGCGCGGCTACTCGATCGCTTTTTTTGCCATCTGGTGGGCCTGGATGAACTTCACCTGGTTCGCCTCCGCGTACGACTGCGACGACGTGCCGTACCGGGTCACCACGCTGGTGCAGATCGCCGGGGTGCTGGTCCTCGCGGCCGGGGTGCCACGGCTGTTCGCCACCCAGGACCTGACGCTGTCGATCGCCGGGTACGTGGTGATGCGCCTGGCGATGGTCACCCAGTGGCTGCGGGCGGCGGCCAGCGAGCAGGGCGAGGCGCGCCGGGTCGCCGTGCGGTACGCGGTCGGGATCGCGCTCTGCCAGGTGGGCTGGGTGGTGGTGCTGCTGCTGCCGGACGCCGCCCGGCCGGAGGTCATCCCGCTCGGGGTGCTGTGCGAGCTGGCCGTGCCGGTGGTCGCCGAACTGCGGAAGCAGACCTCCTGGCACCCGCACCACATCGCCGAGCGGTACGGGCTGTTCACCCTGATCGTGCTCGGCGAGACGGTGGCGGCCGCGACGGTCGCGGTGCAGTCGGCGGTGGACGAGCACGAGGAGCTGGGCCGGCTGCTGCCGGTGGCGGTCGGCGGCCTGCTGATCTGCTTCGCGGCCTGGTGGATCTACTTCGCCCGGTCGGTCCACGAGCACCTGCACTCCAGTCGGCAGGCCTTCGTCTGGGGGTACGGCCACTACCTGGTGTTCGGGTCGGCCGCCGCGATCGGCGCCGGACTGGAGGTGGCGGTGGAGTCGGCCGTGCACCAGGCGGAGATCTCCGCGACGGCCGCCACCGCGACGGTCACCGTGCCCACCGCGCTCTACCTGCTCACCGTCTGGCTGCTGCACTCCCGGCACACCAAGACCGGCCTGGCGCAGGCGCTGGCCCCGACCGCGGCGGTGCTGGTGCTGGCCTGCACCGCGTTCGGGGGCTCCGGTGTGCTGGCGGCGGGCCTGGTCTGCGCGCTGACCGTGGCGGTGGGTCTGCTGCTGCACAGCCGGGAGGGCTGACGGGGGCCGATTCTCGGGCGCCCGGCCGTCGTCCGCCGGTCGAGCGGGAAGGCGGTGCTCAGGCGCAGTCCAGCAGGATCGGCTCGTGCCGGGCCAGCCAGGCCAGGTAGGCCGGGTTGACCTTGGCCAGGTCCAGGTAGGCGGCGCGCAGTTCGCCGTACAGCGCGTCCAACGCGGGCTGGCTGAGCGCGCGCGGGCGCCAGGTGAGCAGCAGCCGGACGGCCAGCGGGTCCCCGTGCACGGGGCGCACCACCGTGCCCGGCCCGGGGGCGGAGGTCGGCTGGCAGGGGCGGACGGCCTCGCCGGAGGCGACCAGTTCGGCGGCGGTGGCGTTGTCCCGCACCTGGACCACCCGGGGGTTGAGCCCGGCGTCGCTGAACACCCGGCGCATCGCCGCGTACTCGTGGTCGGCGGTCGGGTCGACCATCCAGGTGTCCTCGGCGAGGTCGGTCAGGTGGACGACCGGGCGGGCGGCGGCCGGGTGTCCGGCGGCGAGCGCGACGAACTGGGGCTCACGGGCCATCAGCACCCGGTGCTCGGCGTCCGGCGGCACCCGTAACGGGAAGCCCTCGCTCTCGTAGACGAAGGCCACGTCCAGCTGGTCGGCGGCGACCATCCGCAGCAGGGCGCTGGCCGAGACGTCGACGTGGATGGTGGTGTCGGTGTCCGGCAGCCGTTCGTGCACCCGGCGCAGCCAGGCGGCGACCGCCCGGCTGCCGACGCTGCCGATCCGCAGCCGGCGCTGCCGCCCGGGGCCGGCCGCGTCGCGGGCCTCCTGGCGGGCGGCGGCCACCAGCGCGGCCATCTCGGTGATCACCGGCCGGGCCCGGGACAGCACCGAGTGGCCGAGCGCGGTGGGCCGGCTGCCGGTCTGCTCGCGGGTGAACAGGGTGCCGCCGATGGCCCGTTCGATGCGGTGCAGCTGGGTGGTGAGGGAGGGTTGGGTCATGCCGAGCTGGAGCGCGGCCTTGCGGAGGCTGCCGGTGTCGGCGATAGCGCACACCACCCGGAGGTGTCTCACGTCGAGCTCCACGCCCGGAGCATAGACGCCACCCGGCCGTATCGCCAAGGACATGACAGAACAAAACGCGGCAGGAGGGCGCGCTGCGGGCCCCGCCGGTATGCGGCGGAGCTATCGCCGGTTGACATCATCCGCCGCGGGCCCGGGCGGGTCGAAGCTCAGGGACAGCGAATCCGCCCCGGCCCCACCGGGGCGCCCCCACCGTCGCCGCAGCCGTGTCCGGCCCCCACCGGCCCCGGCGGTTCGGCGTACCGCGAATCCGGAGCCCCCACATGAAGCGATCCGTGCTGTCCACCGCGCTCGGCCTGGCCCTCGCGGCCGGTCTCGCCGTGCTGCCCGCCACCGCCGCGTCCGCGGCCACCCCCGGCCCGGCCGTCCAGGGCTACACGCCCTCGACGTACGCCGGCTCGGCCGCCGAGGCCGCCGACAACCAGGCGTTCTTCCACGCCGTGATGGCCTCCGCCAAGGCCAAGCAGGCGGCCAACCCGTGGCTGCAGACCGTCACCGTCACCTACGACACCGCCAGCGCGCCCTCCTTCACCAGTCAGATATCCCAGGCCGCGCAGATCTGGAACAGCTCGGTCAGCAACGTCCAGCTCCAGGCGAGCAGCGGCACCGGCGACTTCTCCTACTACGAGGGCAACGACAGCCGCGGCTCCTACGCCAGCACCGACGGCCACGGCCACGGCTACGTCTTCCTCGACTACCAGCAGAACCAGCAGTACAGCTCGCTGCGCGTCACCGCGCACGAGACCGGGCACGTGCTCGGCCTGCCCGACAACTACTCCGGCCCGTGCAGCGAGCTGATGTCCGGCGGCGGCCCCGGCCCGTCCTGCACCAACCCCTACCCCGACAGCAACGAGCGCGGCCAGGTCGACAGCCTCTGGTCGAACGGCGTCGAGTCCCTGAACTAGGGGAGCCTGACAACTCGTCGCGGCAGCAGGGAAGTTGCCGATGCCCTTCGGGTGCGGCGGGCCGCCCGGCCGGAATCGGGCGGCCCGCCGCTCGGTTGCTTCCCCGATCGGGAGCCTAACCGCCGGTGGAGCGGAATGCCAGGGGCACGCGCGAGTCAAGGCCGGTTAAAGACATCTCAAATCCCTTTGCGGCAAGGGGTATTGATCAAAGCTATCGCGGGTTGACATCATCCGCCCGCCCACCGGGCTGTCCGAAGCTCTGGGGACATCACCCGCTGACCAGGTGTCCCCCAGGGCCGGCCCCCAACCGGCCACGGCACCACCGGAATCGGAGCCCCCACATGAAGCGATCCGTGCTGTCCGCGACCCTCGGCCTGGCCCTCGCGGCCGGTCTTGCCGTGCTGCCCGCCACCGCCGCGTCCGCGGCCACCCCCGGCCCGGCCGTCCAGGGCTACACCGCCTCGACGTACGCCGGTTCGGCCGCCGAGGCCGCGAACAACCAGGCGTTCTTCCAGGCCGTGATGGCCTCCGCCAAGGCCAAGCAGGCCGCCAGCCCGAACCTGGCGACCGTCGTCGTCACCTACGACGCCAGCTCCGCACCGAGCTTCCGCACCCAGATCGCCAACGCCGCGCAGATCTGGAACAGCTCGGTCAGCAACGTCCAACTGCGGGCCGGCTCGGGCGGCGACTTCTCGTACTACGAGGGCAACGACAGCCGCGGCTCCTACGCCAGCACCGACGGCCACGGGCGCGGCTACGTCTTCCTCGACTACCAGCAGAACCGGCAGTACAACTCGGTCCGGGTGACCGCGCACGAGACCGGGCACGTGCTCGGCCTGCCGGACCACTACTCCGGCCCGTGCAGCGAGCTGATGTCCGGCGGCGGCCCCGGCACCTCCTGCACCAACCCGTACCCGAACAGCACCGAGCGCAGCCGCGTCAACTCCCTCTGGGCGCGCGGCTGATCGTCCGGCAGGCGCACCCCGGTCCGGCCGCAGTCCGCAGCGGCCGGGCCGGGGCGCCGTCGTCCGGAGGTCGTCGCCCTTCGGCGGGCTGTCGTCCGAGGTGTTGCCGTCCGGGGCGTTGTGGTCCGAGGCGTTGTGGTCCGGGGCGTTGTCGGTGCCGCGTGCGAGCATGCGGGCGAGACCCGTTCGCCCCCGACCGTGAGGTGCCGCCGCCATGCCGCGTTCCGCCCCCGACCAGCTCACCGACCTGCCGTACGCGGACCTGCTCCGCCCCCACACCGGGCGGCTGCGCAGCGACGAGCGCTACGACACCACGCACTTCGACGGCGGCGAGCACACCGACGAGTCGGCGGCCGGGGCGGCGTTCCTGGAGTGCGCCTTCACCGGGGTCGCGCTCAGCGGGGTCAAGCTGCGCCAGGCCCGCTTCAACGAGGTCTGGGTGCAGGCCGGCCGCTGGGTGGCCTGCGACCTGAGCGACACCGAGTGGCAGGACAGCGCCTTCGTCGGCGGCGTGCTGGCCGGGGTCGCCGGATACGGCTCGGCACTGCGCCGGGTGGTGTTCCGCGGCTGCAAGCTGGAGGCGGTCAACCTGCGGGCGGCCGTGCTGCGGGACGTCGTGTTCGAGGACTGCCTGCTGCGCGACGTGGACTTCGGCGAGGCCAAGCTGACCGAGGTGTCCTTCCCCGGCTCCACGCTGGAGGAGGTCCGGCTGCGCGGTGCCACCCTGAAGAAGACCGACCTGCGCGGGGCCGCCCGGCTCGGACTCGCGGACGGCCACCAGGGGCTGCGCGGCGCGGTCATCAGCTCCACCCAACTGCTGGAGCTGGCGCCGCAGTTCGCCCAGGCGTTGGGAATCGAGGTCAAGGACCGCTGACCAGCCGCCCGCTCCGTCCCTCCCCGGCGTTTCCGCCGCCCGTTCAGCCCGGCGTCGCTCGGTGACACCCGGACGAACAGTCCGCCAACCCTGCCGCGCGCATCTGGTGGGCGCCTCCGGCCGGGGTGGAAGATGCTGCGCGATCGATGAGCCCCGACTTGTGTACACAACATCGCCAGATCGCCACTGAAGGGACGGGCCGGGCCGATGGCCGAGCTGAGTCGTAGGAAGTTCGTCACGCTGTCCGGTGCCGCCGCGGCGGGACTCGCCGTGGCCGGCACCAGCGCCGCAGGGGCCGCCCCCGGCGCGCCCGCGGTGGCCTCCACCGCCACGCTCCAGCAGACCGGCACCATCAACGACGTGCAGCACGTGGTGATCCTGATGCAGGAGAACCGCAGCTTCGACCACTACTTCGGCACGCTGCGCGGCGTGCGCGGCTTCGCCGACCGCAGCGCCATCCAGATAGCCGGCGGCTACAGCGTCTTCAACCAGCCCAACGGCCTGCTCGGCCGCCAGTACCCGTGGCAGTTCAGCCAGACCAAGCCGGCCGGCGGCGCCGACCCCGAGCGCCTCGCCCAGTGCAACGGTGACCTCAGCCACGGCTGGAGCGATCAGCACAAGGCCTGGAACAGCGGCAAGATGGACTCCTGGGTCGCCGCCAAGGGCAACGTCCGCACCCTCGGCTTCCTCACCCGCCAGGACATCCCGTTCCACTACGCGCTGGCCGAGAACTGGACCATCTGCGACGCCTACCACTGCTCCGTGCTCAGCGCGACCGGCCCCAACCGCACCTACCACTGGTCCGGCCAGATCGACCCGGCCGGCAGCGCCGGCGGCCCCGCGTACGACGGCGGCGACGAGAAGGGCCTGCGCTGGCAGACCTACGCCGAGGCGCTGGAGAGCGCCGGCGTCAGCTGGAAGGTCTACCAGAACGCCGCCGACAACTACGGCGACAACGCCCTCGCGTACTTCACCCAGTTCTCCGGCGCCCCGGCCGGCAGCCCGCTGGCCGTCAAGGGCATGGGCTCGGTGCCCAAGGCCACCGGCCGGACCCCGGACGACATCGCCGCCGCGATCAGGGCCGACGTGCTGAACGGCACCCTCCCGCAGGTCTCCTGGATCGTCCCCGACCAGGCCTCCTCCGAACACCCGTACGCCACCCCCGCCGACGGCGCGCACTTCGTCCACCTGGTGATCGACGCGCTGAACGCCGACCCGAACGTCTTCAACTCGTCCGTCCTGTTCATCAACTACGACGAGAACGACGGCTTCTTCGACCACGTCCCGCCGCCGGCCGCCCCCGCCGGTACCCCGGGCGAGTTCTACAACGGCACCAACATCGGCCTCGGCTTCCGCGTCCCCATGATCGCCGTCTCGCCCTGGACCCGCGGCGGCTGGGTCAACTCCGAGACCTTCGACCACACCTCCGTGCTGCGCTTCCTGGAGACCTGGACGGCCGCCCTCGGCACGCCCGCGCAATGCCGGAACATCAGCGACTGGCGCCGCCGCGTCTGCGGCGACCTGACCAGCGCGTTCGACTTCGCCAACCCGGTCTACGGCCTGCCCGGGCTGCCCGACACCTCGCAGACCATCGGCCTGTCGGCGTGCGGCCCGCTGCCCAACCCTGCCCCGGTCAACAACCAGCTGCCGGTCCAGGAGGCCAGCACCCGGCCGGCCCGCGCCCTGCCGTACCAGCCGAACGCCAACCTGGACCACCTGGAGTTCGGCTCCGGCGGGGTGATGAAGGTCTGGATCGCGATGGACAACGGGGGCGCGGCAGCGGCGAAGTCCGCCCACTTCGCCGCCTACGCCAACGCCTACCGCAGCGGCGGCCCCTGGCAGTACACCGTCGACCCGGGCGGCAACACCAGCGACTTCTTCAACTGCGGCACCAACTTCGGCGGCGGCCCCTACGACCTGACGGTGGTCGGCCCCAACCGCTTCCTGCGCCGCTTCAAGGGCGACGCCACCAAGGCCGGCAAGAACGCGGCCGTCACCGCGTCGTACGCGGTCGAGCCGGGCACCGGCAAGCTCGCCGTCTACTTCAAGCTCGCCAACTCCGGTGCGACGCCGATGACCTTCACGATCGCCTCGAACAACTACCGCACGGACGGCCCCTGGACGTACCAGGTCCCCGCCGGCGGCAACGTCACCGACTTCTTCAACGCCGTGGCCTACAACAACGGCTGGTACGACTTCACGGTGACGGTCGACGCCGACAGCACCTGGTCCCAGCGCTTCACCGGCCACCTGGAAACGGGCACCCCCAGCGTCACCGGCTGACGCTCCGGGCCCCGCTCCCCGACCCTCGGGTAGCGGGGCCTCGGGTGCGTGATCGGAGGGCGCCGGCTGTTCGGGGCGGCCGGACGGCGTAGGTGGTGAATCCGGCCTGCTCACCGGTCGGGACGAATCCTGCCTTGAGGAGGACGCGACCGGAGGCCGGGTTGTCCGGATGGTGTTTGGCGTGTATCTCGGGCAGTCCGAGGTGGCCGAAGCCCAGGGCAAGAATCCTGCGGACCGCCTCCGTGGCGTGTCCCTTCCCCCAGGCATCCGCGCGCAGGATGTAGCTGAGCGCGGCGACGGGGCGGTCCAGGCGGAGCTTGATGATTCCGAGCAGGTCGCCATCGAGGTCGATCCCCAAGGCATAGACCGAACTCGGGGATTGGACGGCGTAGGACTCCGAGGCATGTGCGGCGCGGCGGGCTTCGGCGGCGTCCATCGGGCCTCGGCGGAGGAACCTGGTCGATTCCGGGCTGTAGATCCGCTGGAAGGCGGCGGAGTCGTTCCGGGTCAGCTCTCGCAGCACGATCACCCGCCCACCGCCTGCACCATGGTGATCAACTCGGCGGCGGTCGGCCGGTCGTCGGGCCCGGCCAGCAGGACGGACCGCAGCCGGGTCTGGAGTGCGGGCCAGGGCGTCAGAGAGGAGAGAGGGACGGCTTTGGCGGCGATGGCCTCGCGAATCACCTTCATCGGCGTGCCCCGGCCGAGTCCGGCGGACTCGTAGTCCAGCGGCCAGTGGCCCGTGGCGCACGTCCACAGGGTGCCGGCGAGGGCGTAGACGTCGGCAGCCCGTGTCGTGTCGACGGGTTGGGGGCCCGTGATGATCCGGGTGGCCAGTTCGGGGGCGGTGAGGTGGACCATCGTGCCGTCGAAGGTCATCCACGGAGTCGTACCGGCTTTCCGGGACCAGGCGAAGTCGAGGAGGCGCACGGTTCCGTCATCACCGTGGATGCCGTGCTGGGGCTGGAGGTCGCCGTGCACCCATCCTTCGGCGTGGAGGACGGCCACGGCGCGGCACAGTCCCACGGCAGCGGCCAGGGCGTCGTCCCGTCCTCCTTCGCCCTTGCGCACGGGACGGAAGACCTGCCAGGTGGACGGTCCGGCCAGCCATGGGGTGACGAACCAGACGCCGCCGTCGAACCGGCCGGCGGTCACGGTGTAGCCGGGGAGCTGGTCCAGCACGGAGGCTTCGCGCGCGGTGACCTCGGCTGTCCCGCCGGTGCCGACCTTGATGCTCGCGATGCCTCGCGGCCCGGTCGCCTTCCAGACGGACGAGCCCCGCCGGCTGCTGATCTCCTCCAGCTCCGGCTGCCCGCATGCAGCCTCCGCGACCTTCAGGGCTTCGGCGGCCTCGGGAGCGAACTCGCCCATTCTCTTACTGCCTTCCACTCGCAAGGGATGTGCTCGAACACGTCGTGGCCGCCGTCAACGGCCCCGCCCACCGCCGCCGCGAGATCGGGCGTGCTGGTCAGGAGCTTCGGGTCCAGGAGACGGATGGCCGCGCGTACCGGGAGGAACGAGAACGGGGCCGGCGGGATGTCGTGCCCGGCCCTGTTGGTCTCGGCAGCCCCCTGGACGAACTTGCCGAACATCACGCCGACCGGCCCGTATAGGTTCTTCAAGGCCCAGTGTGGCCAGGCCAGCAGCTCGCGGTGGTCGGCGTCGGCGCACTGCCCGATCAGCACCACGTTCTCGCAGGCCAGCGCGCCGAAGGGTCGGGCCATCAGGGGACGAATCCATTCGGCAGCCTGTACGCCTGCGTAGAACAGTTCGGCTTCGACGGCGTACCGGCGAGTGTCGGGCGAGATCTCGTAAACGGTCCACCCGGTCATGCCGCGCGCTGCGGATGGCCGGAGGAACGGGCAGTACTGCTGCATGGCGGGGAGATAACCGCTCACGTCCACGCCGGCCGGGTGCTCCGTCCGGGCCTCAGTGAGGCGGAGCGCCCCGGCTGTCGGCCGGGACGCTCCGTCAGACGGTGCGGTGATCACCGGGTGGTCGCCGCCGGGACCAGGTCGTCGCCGTCGCCGGGCGCGGGCGAGCAGTCCCACTCGGCCCAGACCTTGCCCGTCTCGCGGTAGCGGGCCAGGGCCACGGTGTTGACCGTGCCGTCGGCGTCGGTGAACCAGGTCTCCGGCAGGGGGCCGTACGCCTCCTCGTACGCGCCCACCCAGGAGATGAAGCCGACGCCCGCGTTCTCGACGTGCGTCAGCTTGCGTCCGCCGTGCCGGATGGTGAATGCCTCGTGGGCGGCCGGATCGCCGAGAAGCCGGTGCCACGCGTTGTCGATGGCGGCGGAGAACATCTCCGCTGCGGCCTGACCCGCGTCGATCCGACGCGCGGCGATCGTGAAGAACTTGCCCAGTTCGTTCAATTCGGTGATGGACTTGATGGTGGCGGTGCTCATGGCCTCTCCCATCGGGTTGGCGCTGCTCGCGTGGAGCGGGCGAGCAGTGGTGCGGGAAGGTGCGCCGCCCGGCAGGTTTCCACGGAACCGAGGGGGATCGGATTACCTCGCGCCGGGCGGCGGACCACCAGGTTGGCCGTCAGAGGTTCGGGCGCTTAACGTGCTTGCATCCGTTTGCAGAACTTCAGCCCAGAGAGTCGATCGCCCTGGTGATCAGGGCCCGCACTTGTGCGCCGTGCACCGCGAATCCCATGAGCCTGTCGAACGCCTGAACGTAGAGGCCGACTTCGCTGGGTGCGGTGAGCGTCACCTGGGCCGAGAGCAGCTCCACCCCGGCTTCTGCATCGTCGAAGACGTTGAAGGTCTCCACTGGCCACATGGTGCGCTCTGCGGCGAAAGGGATGAGGCCGAACGAGACAGCTGGCAGGGACATCACCGTCAGCAGGTGCTTCAGTTGCTCAGCCATCGTCTCGACACCGCCGAGGCGGTAGTACAGGACGGATTCCTCCACCAGGATCGCGAAGCGGTGGTGACCGGTGCGGATGACACGGGATCTGGCCAGACGGGCCTTCACGGCCTCGGCGACATCGTCGGGGGTGCGCCGGAAGTCGGCCACCGTGGCGAGCAGTGCGGTGGCGTACGCCTCGGTCTGCAAGACGCCGGGTACCACGCGGGACGAATAGGCGCGGAAGTGTCGCGTGCGCTCGTAGAGCGGCACCGCTGATTCCTGCAGCATACGAAGGCCGGTACGGGTGAGCCTGCGCCACTCGACGTACATGGAGTCCACCGCGCGGTTGGCGGCGATCAGATCCTCGGCCTGGTCGTCCGCACCGCAGGCTCGGCACCACGCTCGGATGTCCTTGTCGGATGGCGCGGTCTTGGCATTGATGATGCGGGAGGTCTTCGCACCATTCCACCCGCACAGGGTCGCCAGCTCCTGCCCGAGGAGTCCGGCGTCCAGCATGATCTCGCGCAGCCGCGCGGCGACGGCTAGACGGGCCTCCTGGGCGCTGGAGGACGGGGAGACGGGCATGAGCTGGCGGTCCTGATCCAGGCGGGGTCAGACGGTGTACTTCTCGTGCGGGATACCGCGCTCCCAGACAGCCTCGAAGGCGGCGGCGCAGAGTTTGGCCACCGCCGGGTCGTCAGTGAGTGTGGGACCGGCAGAACTTCCGTCGCCGGTGAAGTGGTTGAAGCGAACCACGGTTTCGTCGAACAGCCAGAAGTCGTTACCGGGCAAGGCGATGTCCGATGCCTGACGGCGCGGCAGCCAGCGCACCTGCTCGCCGGCCGCCAGGTTCACGACCGTTCCGGCGTGCTCGTACCGGATGTAGTCGGTGACCGGCTCGGAGACGATGCGGGCGCGGCGCACGACCACGCCGCGGGCGACTGCCTCCCGGATCTGCGCAACCCAGCCGGACCATCCTTCGGATTCCGGGTCGGTGTCGACGTGGCCAGTGCGCAGGAACTCCGCGAATTCCTCCACCTCGCCGGCGATCCCGTAGCTATCCCTCAGCTCCAGATGGACCGCCGACCTGTGGGCCTGCCTCAGCATCGCCGAGAAGTCCGGCACGTTCTGCATCGTCGAGCGCCTTCCTGATGATCCCCGCCATGCGCAGCGGGATGCGGGTCACGTTCTCGTGGTCGGGGATACCGGCGGAGTGGCCGGGCACCCACTCCGTGCTGCCGATCTTCGTCAGCAGGGCCCCGCCAGGCCTCCAGCCCTGAAGGACCAGCTCCTTCTCCTCGTCGTCCACCCACACCATCGGGCTCTCGTCCTTGCCGGTGTTGGGGTCGATCCCGCCGAACCGTAGGGTCATGGTGCCCTCCCGTGCCAAGTCGGTTGCGCGGTTTTGCATGCCACCGTTTCGCGGGACACGACGGAGCGTCAAGGGCGCGTTTCAGCATGGACGTTCTGGCTGTCCGCAGCGCCGCTGCGACTGTGGGGCGCAGGTCCGAAGGACGCCGAAACCGTGTCAGTCAGGGTTCGTCCGCGATTTGCGGGATCGAGCCCTGGGCCGGGGCTCAGCCGCTGTGATCGGGAATCCTGTTTCATTCGGGCAGTTTGATGCACGAACCACGCATGTGCGTGGGAGTCCGTGTCAGGCGGTGCCGAACTCGCCGGCTCGGAGGGCGGAGACGAAGGACTGCCAGGCCTCGGCCGGGAAGGGGAGGGCCGGGCCCTCGGTGTCCTTGCTGTCTCGGACGGGGACGGTGTCGGATGCGATCAGGTTCCCCGCAGCCTCGATGCAGTCGCCTCCGTTGCTGCTGTGCGAGGACTTGAACCACTGAGGCTCGGCAGTCACGGCAGGTCCCCCGAAGGCCTTGTCAATTTCGCGTGCCAGGCGTTCTGTTGGGTGACGTCGGCCGGTTTCCACGGCCGACGCGTGCGTGGGTGAATGGCCGATGGCGCTCGCCGGATCCTCCTGCCGTCAACCCCGTTCCTCTTGTGAGCTGCGGAGGAACGTGCCGAACTCGGCGGCTGGAGACGAGCCAGGGGCCGGCTCGTCCTTGGTCATGAGCCACTCTCCAGGCACGTTTGAGAGGTTGAAGGACGTCCAATGCTAGAGGACAGTGGCGACCCAGGGTAGTCATCAAGATACGGAACGGAGTCAGTCGTGGTGAGCAAGAAGCCCCTGGCCGGGCCGCTCCACCGTCCGCAGGCCGGCGAGTCGGCCGAGGGCGGGACGACCGACGAGGAGCCCCTCATCCGGTGGGCCACCCTGCGGCGACTCAGCCGGGACCGCCGCCGATGACCGACCACCCCTCCTGTCCCGCACCGGACTGCTGTGCCCCGGTCGATCTGCTCAACGACGCCAACGCCGCCGGACGGACGTGGAACTGCCCGAACTGCTCCCGGTGGGGCGTCGCCTGGTCTGCGGGCTACCTGGCGAACCAGCCGTTCGAGGATCCGCTGGTCGTCCTCGGTCGCCGGAAGGTCCGGAAGGTGGTGAACCGTGAGGCCGAGGTCGGGCCGCGCGATCCTCGGCCTGATGCGTAGGGCCCCGGCCGCCCAGCCGGCCCGACCGGCCCGACCGACATGAGGGCTCAGACGAACGGGCCGCGCGGGAACCACGGATCGCGGACCTCCCGGGGCCCGTCCGGCGTCAGCAGGGTGAGGGTGTACGGCGAGGCCGCGTACTCGGCGAGCTGGACCGAGCCGTAGCGGGTCTCCAGTTCGGCCTGCACCGGGACCGGCAGCCTGCTGAGCGCCCGCCGCAGTTGCAGCGCGTCCCGGCGGCTGATCGGGTGCGGGGTGCGCAGGACCAGTCGCAGCGGGCTCAGCGGCCCGGCGACCGGTAGGCCGGTGCCCAGTTCGTAGCCGACCGCGCCGATCGGACCCCAGGACAGCCGATGGTCCGCGACGATCCGGCCGACCGCCGGCAGCAGGGCCAGCGCCGGGATTCCGGCGACCCGCTCGGGGGCCAGCCGCCCGCACCGCCCGGCCAGCTGTTCGGGGCGCAGTGTCCGGGCGACCGCAGCCCAGGGCGCCAGGGCGTCCAGCCGCTGCCCGGGGCGGGGTCCGCGCACGATCACCGGGATCCACTGTTCGGGCGCGGCCTCCGGGTCCCGGGTGCAGCGTTGCGGGTGCGGCACGTCCGCTGGGGTGCCGAGCAGGGAGGGGGCCCGGCCGACTGTCACCCACGGGTGCACCCGCAGGACGGCCCGCGCCCAGTCCGGCAGTTCGCCGCCCGCCAGCGGGTGCAGCGAACTGGGGCACTGCATCAGCAGCAGGTCGTGGGTGCCGGGCAGCCGCCCGTCCAGCGCGGCCAGCGGCCCGACCCGCCGGCGCGGCCCGTCGTGGGGGTCCTCGGCGGTGCGACGGGCTTGGCGGGCGGAAGGTACGACGGTCACGGTGGGCTCCAGACGGTGGCGTCAGTTCGGCCGACGGCTCCAATCTGCGCCGGGTGCCCGCCTCCGCGCCACGGCCGTTGGGCGCGTTCACCAGGGACCAAAGGCTCAACGTGCGGCTCCGGGTGCCCGGTGTGAGAGTGGGGGAAGCCCGGTATCCGTCCGGAGGAGGAGTCATGGGAATCTTCGACAGGTTCCACCACAAGGCGCACGAGGCGCCCGGGCAGGACGCCGCTGAGCGTGCCGCCATCGCCCACGACGAGGCCGCGGACGCGTACAGCCCGGAGATCGAGCGGGCCCGCGAGACCCAGGAGGCCCGCGAGTCGGAGCGGCGTGCCCGTGCCGTCCAGGAGGAGGCCGACCGGCGCGCGGCCGAGAACATGACGGCCGAGGGCGACCCCTGGGGCTGAAACCCCAGAAAACCCCTGAGCCCCAAGCCCCCAGGTCACCGCGCCCGTGGCGGCAGCGGCGGGCGCCGCAGGTCCGGCCGGGGGGTGTCCTCCGGCGGGGGAGCCGCGGCGGGCGCGTCCTCCAGCAGGTCCAGCGCCAGCTGGACGGCGGCGACCAGCTCGGGGTGGCGCCCGCGGGCCCAGTCGCGCGGGGTGCGCAGCACGTGCACGTCCGGTTCGACGCCGCGGTTCTCCACCGACCAGCCGAGTCCGCCTTCGAACCAGGAGGCGTTCTTGGGCACCGAGATCCGGGTGCCGTCGCCGAGGGTGTGCCGCCCGGTCATCCCGACGACCCCGCCCCAGGTCCGGTTGCCGACGACGGGGCCGAGGCCGAGCAGCTTGATCGCCGCGATGACGACGTCGCCGTCCGAGCTGGTCGCCTCGTCGGCGAGCGCCACGAGCGGGCCGCGCAGTGCGTGCCGGGGCCAGCGGACCGGCTGGCGGTCCCGGCCGAAGTCCCAGGCGAGGACGTGCCGGGTGAGTTTCTCCAGGACGAGTTCGGAGACGTTGCCGCCGGCGTTGCCGCGCACGTCCAGGACGAGTGCGGGCTTGTCCAGTTCGCGCCGCAGGTCGCGGTTGAACTGCGCCCAGCCGGAGCCGCCGAGGTCCGGGATGTGCAGGTAGCCGCACCGGCCGTCGCTGAACTCCCGGACCAGGAGGCGGCGTTTGGCCACCCAGTCCTGGTAGCGGACGGCCCGTTCGTCGGTCAGCGGGGTGACGGTGATCCGCCGTACCGGGCCGTCGGGGTTGCCGCGCAGGGCGAGTTCGACGGTGGTGCCGCCGGTGCCGGCCAGCAGTGGCAGCGGGCCGCGCACCGGGTCCACCGGGCGGCCGCCGACGGCGAGCAGTTCGTCGCCGTCCCGGACGCCCTGGGCGGCGAGCGGGGCGCGGGCGCGCGGGTCGGAGGTCTCGCCGGGCAGTACCCGCTCGACCAGCCAGCGCCCGTCGGGGGAGCGGTGCGCGTTGGCGCCGAGCAGGCCGAGCGGCTGCTGGCCGAGCGAGGGCCCTTCGGCGCGCCGGGACGGGGTGACGTAGGCGTGCGAGGTGCCGAGTTCGCCGAGGAGTTCGCGCAGCAGGTCGGCGAAGTCGTCGGGTGAGCAGACCCGCTCCAGCAGCGGCTCGTACTGGGCGGTGAGGGCGGGCCAGTCCAGGCCGGACATCCGCTCGTCCCAGAACTGGTCCCGGACGATCCGGGCGGCCTCGTGGTAGGCCTGGCGCCACTCGGCGGCGGGGTGCACGGTGTGGGTGATCCGCCGCAGGTCGACGGTGCTGCCGGCGCCGCCGGTGACCGGGACGATCCGCAGGGTCCCGGCGGAGTAGACCGCGATGGAGCCGCCGTCCCCGGAGACGGCGTAGCCGTCCAGCTTGTCGACCAGGGTGGTGCGGGTGCCCCGGGCGAGGTCGAAGTACTCCATCGAGGGGCGGCCGGAGGTGTCGTCGGGGCTGGCGAAGGTCTGCCCGAGGGTGCCGGAGATCGGCCAGCGCAGCCAGACCAGGCCGCCGCGCACCGCGTCGGTGGCCGAGTACTTGGAGGCGATCACCGGGAACTGGAGCAGCCGCTCGCCGATGCCCTGCGGGTCGACGTGGACGGTGCCGTCGCCGCCGCCGTTGCCGCGCGGGGCGCCGTCCTCGGCGGGCGCGGCGAAGGGGGACGGCGTGTCGGCGGTGAGCGGGACGAGGTAGGGGCGGCAGCCGAGTGGGAAGGAGAGGTCGCCGGTGTGCACGTCGTGGACGGGGTCGAAGCCGCGCCAGGACAGGAAGGCCAGGTAGCGGCCGTCCCGGGTGAACACCGGTTGCTCGTCCTCGAAGCGGCCGTCGGTGACTTCGGTGACCGGCCCGGGTGCTTCGGTGCGGGTGAGCCGGATCCGGCGCAGCGAGCGCCCGGCCACCGGTTGGGACCAGGCGATCCAGTGCGAGTCGGGGGAGAAGCGGGCGCTGGAGACCGGACCGTAGCCGGAGGCGGCGAGTTCGCGGACGGCGCCGTCGGCGGCGGCGACGAGCAGCAGCCGCCCGTCGGAGGCGGCGACGGCGAGGTGGGCGCCGTCGGGGGAGGCGGTGAGTTCCAGGACGCGGCCGATCCGGTCGGCGGCGAGCACCCGGTGGCGGTGCTTCTCCGTTTCCTCGTGCCCCGGCAGCGGCATCACCTCGATCGCGTCGGCGCCCTCGGCGTCGGTGATCCAGGCGGCCTCGCCGGTGTGCCCGAGGATCACCGGCAGCCGGGTCCGCACCCCGGGGGTGTCGGCGAGCGCGCGGGCCGGGCCGTCCTTGTGGGTGAGCCAGTACTGGCTGCCGCGCACGGTGATCACCCCGGCCCGGCCGCTCTGGTCGCAGGCCAGGTCCTTGACCTGGGAGGCGGCGCTGACCTGGTACGGGCGGCGGCCGGCCCGGGCGCCGCCGAGCGGGACGGCGAGCCGGCGCGGGGCGGGGGCGTCCAGGTCGTCCAGCAGCCAGAGGTCGCCGGCGTGCTGGTAGACGATCCGGGTGCCGTCGGTGGCGGCCTCGCGGGCGTAGTAGGAGGCGTGGTCGGTGTGCCGGCGCAGGTCGGTGCCGTCGGGGCGGCAGGAGTAGACGTTGCCGATGCCCTCGTGGTCGGAGAGGAAGGCGATCCGCCCGGCGACGGGCATGGGTGAGGCGAGGTGGCCGGGGTGGCCGGCCAGGATCTGTTCGCCGTCCGCCCAGAGCCGGCCGGTGGCGCCGCCCCGGTAGCGCTTCCAGGCGGCGGGCTCGTGCGGGGCGGCGCCGGTGAGCAGCACGGTGCGTTCGCGGCTCATCTGGGCGTCGCCGACGGGGCCCCAGGGCATCCGGCGGCCGGGGGAGCCGTCGGGCGGCAGGGCGTGCGCCCAGGTGTAGTGGCCGAACGGCTCGTGGTAGGAGGTGACGGCCAGTACCTCGCCGTCCGGCAGCCAGCCGCGCACCCGGGTGTCCTGGCTGCCCCAGTGGCTGAGCCGTTCGGCCTCGCCGCCTTCGACGGGGGCGGTCCACACCTCGGGGGTCAGGTTCAGCCAGCTGGTCCAGGCGAGGGTGCGGCCGTCGGGGGAGAAGCGGGGGTGGCTGACCCGGGTGCGGTCGCAGCTGACCCGCCAGGCCCGGCCGGTGGCGCCGTCGGCGTCGAGCGGGGCGATCCAGACGTCGTCCTCGGCGGTGAAGGCGAGCAGCCCGCCGTGCAGGTGGGGGTGGCGGAGGTAGCCGGGCGGGGTCACCCCTCCATCCTTCGACGGGGTGTCACCCCCGGCAACCGGGGCGGCCCGTCGGGGCTGCCGGGCGGCCGGCGCGTAGGCCTCGGACCGGTCTGGACCATTGACACCGCAGTGTCGAATCCACTTCAGTGGTCTAGTCCAACTTGGGTGCCAGGCCGGGCCGTTCCCCCCCACTGGCGCGTGCTCCGGCGTGCCCTCGGACGTCCCCCACGACCGCGCCATCGCAGGAGCCCCCGCATGCGCAGAACCACACCCGCACCCGCCCCCGTCCGCCGGAAGCAGTCCCGCACCCTGCTCGCCGCCGGCACCGCCTCCGCCGTCGCCGCGGCCACCCTGGTCGGTGTCACCCTGGGCCTGGCGCCCGCCGCCTCGGCCGGCGAGTTCCTGGTCAACGGCGGCTTCGAGTCCGGCTCGCTCGGCCCCTGGAGCTGCACCGGCAACTCCGGCAGCGTCGTCACCAGCCCGGTGCACGGGGGCGGCTACGCCCTCGCCGCCGCGGCCACCGCGGGCGACACCGCCCAGTGCGGCCAGACCGTCGCCGTCGCCCCCAGCACCACCTACACGCTCAGCGCGTACGTCAACGGCTCGTACGTCTACCTGGGCGTCGACGGCGGCGGCCCCAGCACCTGGACCCCCGGCACCGGCGGCGGCTACCAGAAGCTCAGCCTCAGCTTCACCACCGGCGCCACCCAGACCAGCGCCACCGTCTACACCCACGGCTGGTACGGCCAGGGCACCTACTACGCGGACGACGTCTCGCTGGACGGGCCGGGCGCCCCCAGCCCGACGCCGACGCCCACCGGGTCACCGACGCCCACGCCGACCGCGACGCCCACCGGCACCCCGACCGGCACCCCGACGGGCACGCCCACCGGCACCCCGACCGGGACGCCGACGGGAACCCCGACCGGGACCCCCACCGGCACCCCGACCACCCCGCCGCCGCCCGGCAGCCACGCCCTGGTCGGCTACCTGCACGCCAGCTTCGCCAACGGCGCCGGCTACACCCGGATGGCCGACGTCCCGAACTCCTGGGACTTCATCGACCTCTCCTTCGGGGAGCCGACCTCCGTCACCTCCGGCGACATCCGGTTCAACCGCTGCTCCGTCACCGACTGCCCGACCGTGGAGTCCGACGCCGACTTCAAGGCCGCCATCGCCGCCAAGCGGGCCCAGGGCAAGAAGGTGCTGATCTCGATCGGCGGCCAGAACGGCCAGGTCCAGCTGACCACCACCGCCGCCCGCGACACCTTCGTCAGCTCGGTCTCGGCGATCATCGACAAGTGGGGCCTGGACGGCCTGGACATCGACTTCGAGGGGCACTCGCTCTCCCTCAACACCGGTGACAACGACTTCAAGAACCCGACGAGCCCGGTCATCGTCAACCTGATCTCCGCGCTGAAGACCCTCAAGGCCAAGTACGGCCCGGGCTTCGTGCTGACCATGGCGCCCGAGACCTTCTTCGTCCAACTCGGCTACCAGTACTACGGTTCCGGCCCCTGGGGCGGCCAGGACCCGCGCGCCGGGGCGTACCTGCCGGTCATCTACGCGCTGCGCGACGACCTCACCCTGCTGCACGTCCAGGACTACAACTCCGGCTCCATCATGGGCCTGGACAACCAGTACCACTCGATGGGCGGCGCCGACTTCCACGTCGCGATGACCGACCTGCTGCTCAACGGCTTCCCGGTGGCGGGCAACACGAACAACGTGTTCCCGCCGCTGCCCGCCTCCAAGGTGGCCATCGGCATGCCGGCCACCACCAACGCCGGCAACGGCTACGTCGCCCCGGCCGAGGTGAACAAGGCCCTGGACTGCCTCACCAAGCTGGCCAACTGCGGTTCGTACGTGCCGCGTGCGGGCGCCCAGCCGAACCTGCGCGGGCTGATGACCTGGTCCGTCAACTGGGACCAGTTCGGCGGCCGGGAGTTCTCCAAGAACTTCGACGGCTACTTCCGCCGCTGAGGTGACTCCGGTGGGAACCGTGCTTGAACCTGACACCGGTGTGAGGATCGAGCATGGTTCCCATGGCGACCACACAGCTCCCGACTCCCTTAGCCCGCACCCCTTTTCCGCTGCCCGCCCTGCTCGCCCTGGCCACTGCCGTCTTCGTCACCGCGCTCACCGAGACCCTGCCCGCCGGCGTGCTGCCCGGGATGGGCGGGGCCCTCGGCGTCAGCGAGTCGGCCGCCGGGCAGACCGTCACCGTCTACGCGCTCGGGACCGCCGCCACCGCGATCCCGCTCACCGCGGCCACCGCCGGCTGGGGCCGCAAGCGGCTGCTGCTCACCGCGATGGCCGGCTTCGCCGCCGCCAACACCGTCACCGCGGCCTCCACGAACTACCCGCTCACCCTGGCCGCCCGCTTCCTCGCGGGCGTCGCGGCCGGCCTCGCCTGGGCGCTGCTGGCCGGGTACGCGCGCCGGCTGGTGCCGGTCGAGCAGCAGGGCCGGGCCATGGCGGTGGCGATGGCGGGCGTGCCGGTGGCGCTGTCGCTGGGAGTGCCGGTCGGCACCTTCCTCGGCCGGGCGCTCGCCTGGTGGGTGCCCTTCCTGGCCATGACGGCACTGGCGCTCGGCGTGATCGGCTGGATCGCGGCCCTGCTGCCGGACCAGCCCGGACGACCCGCCGGTGAGCGCGCCCCGGTGCGGAGCGCGCTCACCGTGCCCGGGGTGGCGCCGGTGCTCACCGTGACGGTGCTCTTCGTGCTCGCCCACACCATCCTGTTCACCTACATCGCGCCCTTCCTCGACCGGACCGGCCTCGGCGACGCGACCGACACCGTGCTGCTGGTCTTCGGCCTGGCCTCGCTGGCGAGCATCTGGTTCACCGGCGCCCACATCCACCGCCGGCTACGGCAGTTGACGATCGGCGGCGCGCTGCTGGTCGCCCTGACCGCGGGCCTGCTCGGCCTCTGGTCGCACAGCACACCGCTGGTGTACGCCGCCGCCGCGCTCTGGGGCCTGGGCTGGGGCGGCGCCCCGACCCTGCTGCAGACCGCCGTCGGCGACGCGGGCGGCGAGCGGGCGGACGCCGCCCAGGCGGTACTGGTCACCCTGTGGAACGCCGCGATGGCGGGCGGCGGCGTGGTCGGCGGCCTGGTGCTGGGCCGCCTGGGCACCGGCGCCCTGCCCTGGACGGTGCTCGCCCTGATGCTGCCCGTCCTGGCGGTGGTCGCCGGCGCC
Source organism: Kitasatospora sp. NBC_01300 (assembly GCF_041435235.1). Lineage (NCBI taxonomy): Bacteria > Bacillati > Actinomycetota > Actinomycetes > Kitasatosporales > Streptomycetaceae > Kitasatospora > Kitasatospora sp. NBC_01300. The sequence goes on from NZ_CP108408.1 coordinate 5,127,543, forward strand.
CGCCGGCACGGCTTCCCGACTGGCCGCGGTTAGCGCAACTGCAGCCCGTTGGCCAGCAGTTCGGCGACCAGCTCGGGCCGGGCCGACGCGATCGAGCCCGCCGAGTACGGCGGCTGCGGGTCGTACTCGATGACCAGCTGGATCGCCTCCGCGGTCGCGTCCCCGGCCATCAGGCCGGTCAGCGTCAGCGCGAGGTCGATCCCGGCCGAGACCCCGGCCGCGGTCGCGTACTTGCCGTCGACCACGACCCGCTCCGTCCCGGTCGGCTCCGCCCCGAACTTCTTCAGCGCGTCGAGGCAGCACCAGTGCGAGGTGGCCCGGCGCCCCGCCAGCAGCCCGGCGGCGCCCAGCAGCAGGGAGCCCGAGCAGACCGAGGTGGTCCAGGTGGTGGTGGCGTCCACCGCGCGCACCCACTCCAGCACGGCCTGGTCGGCCAGCCGGGCCTCCGTCCCGGGCCCGCCCGGGACGAGCAGCACGTCGGCCGCGTCCACCTCGTCCAGGGCGGCCTCCGCGGTCAGCGACAGGGTCTTCATGTCGGTGCGGACCGGGCCGCGCTTCGCGGCGGTGAACACCACCTCGGCGCCGGGGATGCGGGACAGCACCTCGCAGGGGCCGACGGCGTCCAGGGCGGTGAACTGGTCGTAGAGCAGAACGGCGATGCGCATCAGTGTCCTCCAACGGGATCGGGTCGGAAACGGCGTCGGTACTCGGCGGGCGAAGCGGCCAGGGACCGGACGAAGGCGCGCCGCATCGCCTCCGGGGTGCCGTAGCCGCAGGAGCGCGCGATCTCCTCGATGCCGTCGGCGGAGTCCTCCAGCAGCCGCCGGGCGGCCTCCAGCCGGACCCCGTCCACGTACCGGCCCGGGGTCACCCCCACCTCGGTGGCGAAGGCCCGGGCGAAGTGCCGCGGTGACAGCGCCGACCTGTGGGCCAGCGCCTCGACCGACAGGTCGGCCTCGGGGTGCTCGGCGATCCACCGCTGCACCTCGCGCAGCGGCTGCCGGACCGCCACCTGGGCGGCCAGCTGGGTGCTGAACTGGGCCTGGTTGCCCGGCCGTCGCAGGAAGACCACCAGGTGGCGGGCGATCAGCAGGGCGGCGTCGCGCCCCAGGTCCTCCTCGACCAGGGCCAGCGCCAGGTCGATCCCGGCGGTGACCCCGGCCGAGGTGGCGACGTTCCCGTCCCGGACGTGGATCGGATCCGGGTCCACCTCGACGTCAGGGAACCGCCGGGCCAGCTCCTCGCAGTACGCCCAGTGCGTGGTCGCCCGGCGCCCGGCCAGCAGCCCGGCCTCGGCGAGCAGGAAGGCCCCGGTGCACACCGACACCACCCGCTCGGCCCGGCCGGCCAGCTCCCGGATCCGTGCGACCAGCGCACCGTCCGGGATACCGCTGCCCAGCCCGCCCGGGACCAGCAGGGTGTGTACGGGCCCGACCTCGGCCAGGTCCGCGTCCGGCAGCAGCCGCAGTCCGCTGTGGCTGCGCACCGGCCCGCCGCCCGGGGAGGCGGTGGTCACCCGGTACGCCCCCGGCTGCCCGGCGGCCGCGCCCGCCCCCGCGAAGACCTCCACGGGACCGGTCACGTCGAGGCTCTGCACGCCCTCGTAGAGGACGACGACCACGCTGCGCGCTCTCATGCGACCAGCCTGTCACCGGGTCGCGATGGCAGCAATGACCCGTTTCCCACCTTTCCTGCCACGGCAGGCCGGGGTTGCCGACGGGGATCGCGGAAACGCCGAGAGGCCCCTTGCTTTCGCAAGGGGCCTCTCGGCTGTCTGTGCGCCGCCAGGGACTCGAACCCCGGACCCGCTGATTAAGAGTCAGCTGCTCTAACCAACTGAGCTAGCGGCGCCTGCTGACGCGGAGAACATTACCTGGTCAGCAGCCGAAACACACAATCGGCCCGGGTGGCTGCGCGCGGGCCGTCACGGCACCAGGACCACCTTGCCCCGGACGTGCCCGGCGCCGACCAGCCGGTGGGCCTCGGCGGCCCGCTCCAGCGGCAGCGCCTCGGCGATCTCCAGCCGCAGCCCGCCCGCCTCCCACAGCCGCACCAGCTCGGTCAGCCGCGCGGCCGTGCGCGGCCCCCGCAGCCCCCGTACGCCCAGCCGCTCGGCCTCCGCGTAGTCGACCACGGTGCCGATCCGGCTCCGGTCGGCGACCAGCTCGACGGAGGCCGCCAGCGCGCCCCGCCCGGCGGCGTCGAAGGCGGCGTCCACGCCCTGCGGCGCCACCGCCCGGACCCGCTCGACCAGCCCCTCGCCGTACGCGACCGGGATCGCGCCCAGGTCGCGCAGGTAGTCGTGGTTGCGCTCGCTCGCGGTGCCGATCACGGTGGCGCCCCAGGCCCGGGCGAGCTGGACGGCGACGGTGCCGACCCCGCCGGAGGCGCCGTGCACCAGGACGGTGTCGCCGGGGCCGACCGCGAGCAGGGTGAGCGCCAGGTGCGCGGTCTGGCCGGAGGCGGAGAGCGAGCCGGCCTGCTCCCAGGGCAGGCCGGCGGGCTTGGCCACCAGCTGGGCGGCGTCCACCGTGACGAGCTCGGCCTGGCTGTCCAGGAAGCGGAAGCCCAGCACCTCGTCGCCGACCTGCCAGCCGGAGCCGTCCGGTCCGAGCCGGTCCACCACTCCGGCGAACTCGTTGCCGAGGACGAACGGCGGCTCGGCGACGGCCCCCGGCGGGCGGAAGCCCTCCCGGATCGCGAGGTCGACCGGCTGCACCCCGGCCGCGAAGACCCGCACCCGCACCTCGCCCGGCCCGGGTTCCGGGTCGGGCACCTCGGTGACCCGCAGGACCTCCGGACCGCCGGACCGCGTGACGGTGACCGCCTTCATGTCTGCTCCCGCCCTCTCGAATGTTCGACATTCGACCGCTTGACTGTTCGAATCAACTGTTCGGCCGCCCCCGATCCTCGGACCTGAAGTCCGCTTGAGGTCAAGCCACTGTTCGGCGTGTCTTCACTGATGGGCGCATTGTCAGATTTATCCTGGGCGGCGCTCAGCCGTCCGTTGTGGAGAGGAACGTTTCCGTGGGCCAGCTGCCCCTGTTCTTCCTGGTGCTGCTCGCCTCCGTGGTGACCATGCCGCTCGCACGCAAGACCGGAGTGCCGCAACCGGTCCTGATGACCCTGCTCGGCATCGTCATGGCGCTCGTCCCGCAGATCCCGGACGTCACCATCGAGCCCGAGCTGATCCTCCCGCTGGTCCTGCCGCCGCTGATCTTCGCGGTCGCCCGGCGTTCCTCGGTGCGCTACTTCAAGGCCAACGTCCGCTCGATCCTGCTGCTGGCCGTCGCCCTGGTGGTGGTCACCACGGTCGCGGTGGCCGGGGCGGTGCACTGGCTGCTGCCCGCCCTGCCGGTCGCCGCCGCGATCGCGGTCGGCGCGCTGGTCTCCCCGCCCGACCCGGTGGCCGCCGTCGCGGTGGCCGGCAGCGTCGGCCTGCCCCGGCGCCTGGTGTCGATCCTGGAGAGCGAGGGCCTGTTCAACGACGTCACCGCGATCGTCGTCTACTCGCTGGCCATCGAGGCCGTGGTCAGCGGCGACTTCTCGGTCGGCCACGCGGTGCTGCGCTTCATCCTGTCCGCGGTGCTCGCCGTGGTCGTCGGCATCGCCCTCGGCTGGGTCAACACCAAGCTCGCCGAGCGCCTGGACGACCCGACCCAGCAGGTCGCGCTCAACCTGCTGGTGCCCTTCGCCGCCTACGCCATCGCCGAGGAGATCCACGGCTCCGGCGTGCTCGCCGTCGTGGTCTGCGCGCTCTACCTCGCCGAGCGGGCCTCCGACGCCGACGCCGTCTCCTTCCGGCTGGTCGGCAACGCCTTCTGGGAGGTCGTCGAGATCCTGATCACCGGTGTCGCCTTCGGCCTGATCGGCCTGGAGCTGGCCACCGTGCTCAAGGAGGCCGGCCGCGGCTGGACCGGCTTCATCGGCGACGCCGCCGTGGTCATCGGCGTGGTCGTGGTGGTCCGGCTGCTCTGGCTGCTGCCGGCCGGCTGGCTGTCGAAGAAGCTGCGCAGCGGCGACGACGAGGACACCCCGTTCAGCTGGAAGGAGAGCGTGATCCTCTGGTGGTCCGGCATGCGCGGGGTGGCCACCGTCGCCCTGGCCCTCGCCATCCCGCTCACCCTCCACTCGGGCGAGGAGTTCCCCGAGCGCGGCCGCCTGGTCTTCATCGCCTTCAGCGTGGTGCTGTTCACCCTGCTGGTGCAGGGCCTCACCCTGCCCTGGCTGGCCAAGCGGTTCGAACTGGACATCGACCAGGACAAGCACGAGCAGGCCGTCCGCCAGCTCTGGTGGCGGGCCGCCAAGGCCGGGCTCAGGCGGCTGGGCGAACTGGAGGAGCAGGACCGGCTGCCCGCCGAGGTCGCCGACCGCCTGCGGGACCGTCAGCACGACCGGCTGGCCCGGCTCTGCCCGGAGAACTACGCCGAGGAGGAGGCCGCCGAGGCCAAGCTGCGGCTCAGCCAGTGGCGGGCCGCCCGGGAGGTCGAGCAGGAGATGATCGCCGCCTCCCGGCGCGAGATGCTCGCCGCCCGCAGCGAACTCGGTGCCGACCCGGAGCTGGTCGACCAGGTGCTGCGGGGGCTGGACCTGCGCTCGGAACGCAAGTGACGGCCTGTCCGGCCCCGCCGGGCGGAATGTGCGCGACCGGCTCCGAGGTTGCATAGGCTGAGCCCGGGCAGGCCGTCAACGGAGTCGGCGCACCACCAGTACCCGCACGACCTCGCGAGACCCTCACCGCCTGGCCCTGCCGGTTTCTGCACCCAGATGAATCGAGGAACCACCGATGTCGGAGACCCGTGCCGACGCCCGCACCCCGCTCGACCGCACCCCGCAGTGGGCCGCCCTCGGCAAGCACCGGGCCGCGCTGGGCGAGACGCACCTGCGCGAGCTGTTCGCCGCCGACCCGGAGCGCGGCCGCCGCTACACCCTCCAGGTCGGCGACCTGCACGTGGACTACGCCAAGCACCTGGTCACCGACGAGACGCTGGAGCTGCTGCGCGAACTCGCCGCGGCCACCGGCGTCGCCGAGCTGCGGGACGCGATGTTCCGCGGCGAGAAGATCAACAACACCGAGCACCGCGCCGTCCTGCACACCGCGCTGCGCGCCCCGCGCGGTGCCGTGATCGAGGTCGACGGCGAGAACGTGGTGCCCGCCGTGCACGCCGTCCTCGACAAGATGGCCGGCTTCGCCGAGCGGGTCCGCGGCGGCGAGTGGCGCGGCCACACCGGCAAGCCGATCCGCACCGTCGTCAACATCGGCATCGGCGGCTCCGACCTCGGCCCCGCGATGGCCTACGAGGTGCTCCGCTCGTTCGCCAAGCGCGACCTCGACGTCCGCTTCGTCTCCAACGTGGACGGCGCCGACCTGCACGAGGCGGTCCGCGACCTCGACCCGGCCGAGACGCTGTTCATCGTCGCCTCGAAGACCTTCACCACCATCGAGACCATCACCAACGCGGTCTCGGCCCGCGACTGGCTGCTCACCGGGCTGGGCGCCGGCACCGAGGCGGTGGCCAAGCACTTCGTCGCGCTGTCCACCAACGCCGAGGGCGTGCGGGACTTCGGCATCGACACCGACAACATGTTCGAGTTCTGGGACTGGGTCGGCGGTCGCTACTCCTACGACTCGGCGATCGGTCTCTCGCTGATGATCGCCATCGGCCCCGACGCCTTCCGCGAGATGCTGGACGGCTTCCACCTGGTCGACGAGCACTTCCGCACCGCGCCGCCGGAGCAGAACGTCCCGCTGCTGCTCGGCCTGCTCGGCGTCTGGTACGGCGCGTTCTTCGACGCCCAGGCGCACGCCGTGCTGCCCTACTCGCACTACCTGTCGAAGTTCACCGCCTACCTCCAGCAGCTGGACATGGAGTCCAACGGCAAGTCGGTGACCCGCGACGGCTCGCCGGTGACCTGGCAGACCGGCCCGGTGGTCTGGGGCACCCCCGGCACCAACGGCCAGCACGCCTACTACCAGCTGCTGCACCAGGGCACCAAGCTGATCCCGGCCGACTTCATCGGCTTCGCCAAGCCGGTCGCCGACCTGCTCCCGGGCCTGGTCGCCCAGCACGACCTGCTGCTGGCCAACTTCTTCGCCCAGACCCAGGCGCTGGCCTTCGGCAAGACCCCGGAGGAGGTGGCGGCCGAGGGCGTGCCCGCCGAACTCGTCCCGCACAAGACCTTCCAGGGCAACCACCCGACCAGCACCATCCTGGCCGCCGAGCTGACCCCCTCGGTGCTCGGCCAGCTGGTCGCGCTCTACGAGCACAAGGTCTTCGTCCAGGGCGCGATCTGGAACATCGACTCCTTCGACCAGTGGGGCGTCGAGCTGGGCAAGGTGCTCGCCAAGCGGATCGAGCCGGTGCTGCTGACCGGCGAGGGCGCCGAGCAGCTGGACAGCTCCACCGCCGAGCTGGTCGCCCGCTACCGCGCGCTGCGCGGCCGCTGAGCCCCGGTCGGGCCGTCCGCTCCGGCGGGCGGCCCGGTCCTGTTCGCTCGTCCGCTCGTTCGCTGATTCGCTGATTCGCGCGGGAAACGCCGAGAGGCCCCTTGCTTTCGCAAGGGGCCTCTCGGCTGTCTGTGCGCCGCCAGGGACTCGAACCCCGGACCCGCTGATTAAGAGTCAGCTGCTCTAACCAACTGAGCTAGCGGCGCCTGCTGACAGAGAAGACTTTAGCAGCGCCCGGGGTCCGCGCCAAAATCGAATACCGGCCGTCTGCCGTTCACCCCCCGGTCACGGCGGCCGCGCCGGCCGGCACGGCCGCAGCCGGCTCCCGGGCCGCCCGCACGCACGCCCACAGCACCACCGAGGCGCCCGGCAGCCACGGCTCCCGATCCTCCGGGGCGACGATCCACCGGCCGGAGCCCAGTCCGGGGGAGTCCGGGCCGTTCACCATCCGCTGCACCGGCGGCACGGTCACCGCGTCGCCCTTGCCGTGGCACAGCAGGGGCGGCACGTCCCGGGCCCACTCCTCCCAGGCCAGCAGCCGGCGCAGCCGGGGCCCCGCGCCGGGCTGGACGAACAGCAGCGTCCGCCCCCGGTAGGAGGCGACCGGCCCGCAGCCCGGCCCGGAGGCCCACAGCTCGTCCAGCACCCGGCGGCCGAACAGCGACGGCATGCTGATCACGTCGAAGGCGCGCCCGCAGGGCAGCACCGAGGGCGCCCACGGCCGGGCCTCCCAGAGGGCGCGCATGCTGCGCGGGTACTCGCTGGCGGAGGCGAGCCAGGCCTCGCCGGCCACGGTGACGTACTCCACCGACTGATACGTCCAGATGTCCACGGACAGCAGCCTGTGCCGTCCGCGGGCCGGACGGGAGGGAAAGCGCGGTTTGCCGGACAGGACGACGGGGAACGGCGTACCCTTCCCCGCTCGCGCATATGCCAGCGGCCGATGCCGCAGCGTCGCAGCGCCGGGGCACCGGGGCGCGGCGCTCCGGTGCCCCGTGCCCGGCTGCGCTCAGTCCTCGTGGCGGCGGGGCTGGAGCAGCCCGCGGCCGTACTCGATCATCTTGGCCGCGTAGTCGGGGGTCCAGTCCGCCCGCTGCGCGATCTCGGCGTCGGACAGCGCGTCGAAGCGGCGCGGGTCCGCCAGCTGTGCGGCGGCGACCGCCTGGAAGTCGGTGGCCCGCTCGGCGGCCGTCCGGAAGGCCAGGGCCAGCTCGGTGGAGCGGCGCAGCAGGTCCGCGGGGTCGTCGATCGACTCCAGATCGAAGAATCGTTCCGGCTCCGGTTCGGCGGACTGCGGCTCGAACAGCAGCTGCACCGGACGCAGACGCCGCGCGGGGTCGGCCTGACCGCCGTGGTCGGACGCCTTCGTGTGGGAGTCGGGCATGAACGGACACCTCCGGGTCTCGGTGGGGGTGGGCGGCGGCTGCTCCGGGCCGCGCCGCACGGCCGTGGCCGCCGTCCATTGTCGCGCGGCGGCGGCCGGTAACGGAACGGTGCGCGTGCGGGCGCTATTCCCCCGCACGCGCCGGGGTCGCGCTACTCCTTCGGGTGGTCGGGCGCGTGCGGTGGCGCCGGGGCGCCTGGGCCGTCGTTGTCCCGGGTGTTCCAGCGATCCACCACCCCAGGGAGAACCCATGCCCCTACGCAAGGGCCTCGCGGCCGGACTCCTGCTGATCGCCCCGGCCCTCGGGCTGGCCGCGGCACCTGCGGCCCGGGCCGCCGAGACGACCACCGTGGTGACCGGGCCGTGGAGCGGCCCGGGCGGCTGGTCGACGGCGACCTGCCCCCAGGGCTCCCACCTCACCGGGGGCGGCTACGCCTTCCGGCCCGCCGCCTCCGGCGACGCCGTCCTGGTCAACGCGCCGAACCCCGACGACCCGAGCACCTGGGCGGTGCGGGCCGGGCACGGGAGCGTCCAGGCCTACGCCGCCTGCGAGACCGAGACCGAGACCGAGACCGAGACCGAGACCGAGACCTGACCCGCCCGGCGGCTCAGCCCAGCCGCACCCGGTGGCCGCTCAGGTGGTCCAGCACCTGATGGTTGGCCTCCCATCCGTCCGGGAAGGCGACCGGGACGCCCAGCTGGACCGGCTCGGTGGACGGGTGCTCGTCCAGCAGCTCGCCGATCCCGGCCCGGGCGACCACGATGCAGGCGTGCCGGTGCCGGGAGGCGAGCACGCACAGCCGGCCGGTCTCCAGGTGGAAGGCCGTCGCGTCGGGCCGTCCGGACAGCGGGTGCAGCACCACCGTGACGTCGTACTCGCGGCCCTGCAGCCGGTTGGCGGTGTCCACCGTGACGGCCGGGCCGGCCGCCTGGTCCACCGGGACGCCCACCTTGAGCAGGGCGGCGCGGACGGCCGCTGCCTGGTCCCGGTGGGCGGTGCCGACCGCGATCCGGTCCGCGGTGAGGGGCGCCTCGCCCTGTTCGGAGCGGGCCGTCAGCCCGCGCTCCAGCAACCGCCGGACGGTGGCCGCGACGGCCGCCACCGCCTGCGGATCGGTCCGCACGGTGTGCCGGGCGGGCAGCTCCAGCAGCGCCCAGCCGTGCTCGGCGGCCCGGTCGATCGCGGCGTCCAGCGCGCCGCCGTCCGGCCGGACGGCGGCGGTCAGCCGGCGGTCGTCCGGGCCGGTGCCGGAGCGGAACGGCGTGTACGGGTAGAACGCCCGCGAGATCAGCGGCGCCGCGCTGGCCGGCAGCCGCCAGGAGACCGGCAGCCGGTGCGGCTCGATCTGCGGGTTGTGCGCCAGCATGGTGACCACGGCGCTGCTCGACGGGTCGTACGACAGGCCCGCCCACTGCTCGGTGCCGACCACGGTGAACGGGTCCAGCTGGCCCGGGTCGCCGACGAACAGCGCCCGCTCGAACAGCCGGGCCACCGCGAGCAGGGCGTCCGAACGCATCTGGTACGCCTCGTCGACGATCGCGTGCCGCCACGGCGCCTCGGCCCGCACCCACTGCCACTTCGCCGAGGTGGAGACCACCACGTCGTGCTCGACCAGCTCGGCGACCTTGTCGGAGGGCGTGACGTTGGCGTGCTTCAGCACCTCCGGGCCGGGCCGGGCGTCGGCGGCGTGCAGCCGGCCGATCGTCAGGTCCGGTGCCTTCTCGGCGAGTCGGCCGACCAGGTCGTCCACCTGGCCGTTGGTCTGGGCGACGATCATCAGCCGCTCGCCGGCCTCGACCAGCTCCCGGGCCGCCCGCACCACCAGCGTCGACTTCCCGGCGCCGGGCGGGGAATCGACCACCACGCCGCGCGGGGCGCCGGCCGCCGGGTGGACGGTCGCGGCCAGGATCCGGGCCACGGCGGCGTCGGCGGCCGCGCCCGGTGCCTGCTCGGCGCTCGACTCGGCCATCATTCCCACTCCTCGGAGACGGGCGGGGCGGGTACGGGCGCGGGTGCGGCGCCGGGCGGGCCGCCGTGCGTCCACGGGGTGTCGTCCGGCTCGGGCAGCGGCGCGGACTGGCGGACCGTCAGCTCGAACAGGGTGAAGGTGACCGGATCGCCGGGCTCGGGCAGGCTGCCCGGCTCGGGCTCCTTCCGGCGCCCCATGCCGGACAGCAGGCGCAGGGTGATGGTGCCCCCGGCCGGGTCGACCGCCGCGATCTCCGCCTTCTGCGGGGACCGGCCGCCGCCGGCCTCCGGCTGGGGGGAGCCCCACACCCGGTGCGCCTCCCGCCCGAGGTCAGCGTGCGGGCGGTCGGCGGTGCGCAGGGTGATCAGCGGGCGCGGCTTGGGGGAGCGGCCGGTGGTGTCGTAGTCCGGCACCACCTCGGTCACCACGCCGCTGAACGCCTCGCCGGACAGCCGGTGTTCGGCCATCGCCAGCGGATCGTCCAGCGCCTCCTGGACGTCCAGCCGGGTCTGCTCGCGCTCGCGCTGGGCGAGCTTGCGGGCGGCCGTGACGGCGTCGTCCTGCCGCGGCTGCGGCGGCTCGCCGGCCGCCAGCCGGTCCCGGTGGCCGGTGTAGGACCAGCGGTCGCCGGTCCAGCGTTCCGCCAGGTGCCCGGCGGGCGGCAGCCCGCGCAGCAGGTCCAGGCCGCGCCAGACGTCCCGCCAGGTGGGCAGCAGCACGGCCGCCAGCACCTCGCGCAACTGCTCGACCGCCGCCCGGACGGCCGCCCGGGCACGCTCGGCGGCGGCCTCGTCGCGCTGCTCGGTGCTGTGCTGAAGGGCGGCCGTGGCGGTGTCGTAGCGGGCGATCGCCGGGGCGAGCACGAACTCGTCGAAGCGCGGATCGGTGGCCGGGCCGGCCGGCGGGTGCAGCAGCTGCCCCCGGTCGTCCCGGGCGGACTCGGCGCGCTCGGCCGCCTCGGCACCGGTCAGGCCGTCCGGCGGGGCGTGCCAGGCCAGGTGGGCGGCCAGGTGCTGGTCCTCCAGATGGCTCTGGCCGGTGGCCCAGTGCCGGGCCAGCAGGCCGGTCATCGGCAGCAGCAGGCTGGTGCCCGGCACCTGGGCGCGGTCGGTGAGGTGGGTCAGCCAGCGGCCGAGCAGCGGCACCCGCACCGGCGCGGGGTACGGCCCCGGCTCGTCGTCCTCGACCGTGCGGCGGAACCGGGTGGAGCGGCCGAGCAGGGCCAGGTGCCGCACGCCCGCGCCGTTCGGCACGATCAGCTGCGGCGCGTCGGCGCACAGCTCGCGGAACACCTGGGTCTTCTCGCCGGTCTCCGGGTCCTTCTCGGAGCCCTCGATCTGCTCCACGTCCTCGGCGAAGGACTCCAGGTACGGCAGCAGGTCGGCGGCCAGCTCGGCCAGGAAGTCGAACCGCAGGGTGCGGTTGAGCGGCTGCGGCACCAGGTGCAGCCGGGGTGCGTCCCGGTCGGTGCCCAGCAGCACCGCCAGCGGCGCGCCGGCCTCACCGGCGGCCGTCAGCGGCACGAGAACCATCGGGCGGTCGGACAGGTGCCGGTGCCGGACGGTGGCCAGCGGCTCGGCCCGCCCGCTGCGGACGGCCTCCAGCCGGGCGAGGGTGGTCAGCAGGCTCATGCGCCCGCCCCCGCCCCGGGCCCGCCGCGTTCGCGCACGGCCGTGCTGCGCCCGCTCATGCGTGGCCCGCCGTCAGGGTCTTGCCCAGCGCCTCGGCGCGCAGCGCGGCCGCGTAGGCCAGCCGCTCGGCCGCCTCGTCCACGTCGGTGTCGGCGTTCTCGTCCACGGCGGCGGTGCGCTCAGTGGCGGCGATGCCGGCCTCGGCGGCGGCCAGGGCCCGCGTCACCGTCCGGATGCTGCCCAGTTCGCCGCGCACGCCCCGGCCGAGCTGCTCGACCCGGTCGTCGCAGCGGGCCCGGGCGCGGCAGTGGAAGCCGAGCTCGCAGGTGGAGAGGCAGTCCGGGCCGTACGCGGCGGGCACCGCCTCGACCGAGGCGGTCAGCTCCTCGGCGGAGCGGGCCGGCACGCCCTCCTCGTCGGCCGCCAGGTCGAAGTCGGCGCCCGCCGGCAGCTCCGCCAGCAGCCGGTCGATGCCGGTCATCCGGCTCAGCTGGCGGCGGGTGGTGGCCAGTTCGCGGCGGACGTCGACGGCGACGGCCGTCGGCCGGTTGCCGAAGTCCTTCGGGCAGACCAGCAGCACGCTCGACCGGGGGCTGCCGGGCAGCCGCTGCTCGGTGTACGGGTCGGCGTCGAGCGGGTGGCCGGCCAGCGCGGCGGCGGTCCGCTGGAGCGCCAGCACGTACACGGCGGCCTGGCGGGCGGCGGCGCCGACCTTGGCCGGGTCCGCGCCGCCGTCCAGCACCGGGAAGGACTTGATCTCGACCACCGTGCACCGGCCGCCGTGCACCACGACCGCGTCCGGCTCCAGGTAGGCGGTGCCGCCGGCCACGTCCAGGCGCAGCATCGGGTGGTCCAGCAGCGTCCAGGCGTCCGGGTCGGCGGCGGCCCGGGCCAGCGCCTCGACCGTCCGGTCGGCCCGGACGGCGGGCCCGGAACGGTGCAGCAGGTCCGGCACCTGCAGGGGGGTGCCGCCGTCCGCCGGGACGCCGAGGTGGCCGCGCAACGGCTCCAGCAGCGCGGCGTAGTCGTCCGCCTTCAGCCGGGACTCGAAGATCACGCCGCGGGCGATCGCGAACGGGGACTGCCCGAACGGCGCGGGGCGGCCGAGCCGGGCGGCCAGCGTCGACTTGTCCACCCCCGCGGCGTCGAGCACGGCGCGGCGGTGGCAGCCCGGATTGGCGGCGAGCGCGGCGAGGGAACGGGCGTTCAGGCTGCGCTGCGGCGCGGGACCGCGCAGTTCGGCGAGCCGCTGGGCGAGCGGCTCAGCGTGCCCGGTGGACGGGACGTTCGTCGAGACGTTCATGGTGCGGCCCAGTGTCGCACCCGGGTCCGACAATGCGGTGCGGACCGGCCTGTTCCGGCCTGAACCGCGCGTGCGTGACAGGTGGGGACACTCCGCGACCCGGTCGGCCCGGACACCGAGGCCGTTTTCGGCCCGCCATCCCCTCCGGGCCGTTTCGGCCCGCCGCCGCCTCCGGACCGTTTCGGCCCGGCCCGCGATCGTGTCCGCCGTCCGGGTGAGGGATCATGGAACCCGGTGCTCAAGGGTGAGACCGACCGTTGCCACCGCCCCGCTGCGAGGAGCCTGCCATGCCCGCCCGAATCGTGCTGGTCCGCCACGGCGAGACCGAATGGTCGGCCACCGGCCGCCACACCGGCCGCACCGACATCCCGCTGACCGAGGAGGGCCGGGCGATGGCCCGCGCGCTCGGCGCCCGCCTCGCCAAGGCCCCCTGGAACGGGCTGCCGGACGCGCTCGTCTACACCAGTCCGCTCGGCCGCGCCAAGGAGACCTGCGCCCTGGCCGGCTTCGGCGACCGGGCGGTGGACCGCCCGGAGCTCCTGGAGTGGGACTACGGCCAGTACGAGGGCCGCACCGGCGCGGACATCCGCGCCACCGACCACCCCGGCTGGCTGATCTGGCGCGACGGCGTGCCCGGCGGCGAGAAGCTCTCCGAGGTGGCCGCCCGGGTGGACGCCTTCCTCGCCGGCCTCAACGAGGAGCACGGCGTCCCCGAGCCGGACACCACCGTCATGCACTGCGCGGACCGGGACGTCGTCCTGTTCGCGCATGGCCACCTGCTGCGCATCCTGACCGCGCGCTGGCTGGGCCTGCCGCCCGAGTTCGCCCAGCGCTTCAAGCTCGGCACCGCCGCGCTCTGCGTGCTCTCCTGGGAGTACGGCGCGCCGGCCGTGGAGGTCTGGAACGACCTCTCCCACCTGGAGGGCCTGACCGCCGGTCACTGACGGTTGGTCAGGAAGCCTGTCTCAGGCGGCCGCCGCCTGGTCGTACCCGGCCAGGAAGTGGCGCACCTCGGTCACGGCGGCGTGCGGGCGCAGCCGTTCGGCGGTGTCCGCCAGCATGCTCCGGATCCGGGCCGAGCGGACTTCGCCGAACAGCGCCACGGCGGCCGAACCGTGGTGCGCCGCACCCGCCAAGTCGCCCCGGCCGAGCCGGTCGTGGGCCAGCTCGGCGGTGTACAGCACCCGGTTGCGGACGAAGTGCGGCTTCTGCAGGGCTATGGCCAGCGCGGCCTGCTCGCTGGCGCGGTCCCAGTCGCCGAGTGCGGACCAGCACTGCGACTGCAGGCCGGCGATCTCCGCCTCGCCGAAGAAGGACATCCACTCCGGATCGTCCTCGGAGCGGCCGCGGCCGAACAGCGTGTACGACCGGGCGATCGCGCGTTCGCAGGCGGCGCGGTCCTGCAGCAGCGCCCAGCCGCCGGCCTCCCGCATGGCCAGCAGCGCGAGCAGCCGGGGGGAGTCCAGTTGGCGGGCGGCGACCTGCCCGGCCTGGGCGGCGCGCAGCGCCTCGCGGGGGCGGCCGGCGTCCCGGGCGAGGAAGGCGCTGTTGCAGAACACGTGCGCCTCCAGTGCGGCGTCGCCGGCCATGCGGGCGGTGGCGAGCGCCTCGGCGTAGAGCGAGCGGGCGTCCGCCAGCCGGTTCGAGTCGTGCGCCAACCAGCCCACCGAGATGGCGAGTTCGCCGGCCCCGGCCTGGAGCCGGCGTTCGGTCTCCGCGCTGTACTCGCCCTCGTTGAGCAGCAGGTAGGCGGTGCGCAGCGACTGCCCGGCGCGTTCGAACAGGGTGTCGCCGCCGTGCGCGTCGTCGGCCAGCCGGATCTCCCGGACGGCCTCCTCGACGCCGAGCACCTCGGCGGCGCCGACCTTGCGGGGTGGCGGTACCGGCCCGGGGCGGCCGGGCACGAAGGCGCCGGGGCCGGGCTCGAACAGCACCGGTGCGGCGGGGTCGGCGGCGGCACCGCCGGTGGCCGCGGCGGCGGCCACGGTCGGCCGGTCGATGCCGATCACGGTGGCCAGCGCGGTCGGGCCGCCGGCCAGGAACGTACGGCGACGCACGTCGTCGTTCTCCTCGTCGAGATAGGGCGATCCATCGGGCCCCCGGGGCACCGCGACGGCCTTCGGCCACGGGGGCCCGGTCGGAGCGGCTGGATCCGCGTACGGCGAGGCAGCGTACGGGAGTTGAGTGGAGAGTGGTGAGCGCGGGGCGGGCGGGGGCGGGAACGGTGGGTGGAGCGGGGGGGCTTCGGCCCTCCCGCCGGCGCCGTCCGCCGGGCGGCGGCGGACGGCGGTCCGGGGGGAGAAGCCGAGTTCGGTGAGCGTGCGATCCGGCCACATGTGCCGGAAGACCCGCTCGTAGGCGTAGTTGGGGCAGCGGATCTCACCGGATTCGACCCGCCCGACGTAGCGGGCGTCGCAGGAGACGTGCTCCCCGATCTCCCGGGCCGCCCGGCGCACGGCCATGGCGAACTCGCCGGGTGAGCGGTCGCCGCGCAGTGCGCGCATCACGGCGTTGGGTGACGGGCGGTTCGGCTCGGCCGGTGGGGTGGCTGCCATGGTGCGCTCCGTGGTCGTGCGGAGGGTGGTGGTGCGGGCGCGCGGCCGGCGGCGCCGGAGGTGCGCGGGTGTCGGGTGCGGGGGCGAAGTGCGGGTACGGTCCGGGTGTCGGCACGGTGGTGCGCGACGGTGCGGGAACGGCCCGGTGTGGCCGGTGGGGTCGTCGTGACCCGCCACCGACAGTACCGGGCGTGACCGGTCGACCACAGCCGGTTCGCGGGAGATGTGCCCCCAATTCGGTATAAAGCGGGCGTGGTTGCGGGTTATCCGCCATGAAATGCCATGCCTTGCTGTAAGGCGCCCCGTGGCCTGCGAGGTGTCCGCGGCGTTGTCCTGATACGTGGAAGCCCAGGCCGTCGCCCCGGCCTGCCGTCCGTCCCCGCGGCCCCCACCTCCCGGGTGGCGGCGCTTCCGACCCGACGAGGTACAGGAGGGCCCATGATGGCCACCGGACTGCCGCAGTACCGACCGGCCGCCGGCGGCGTGCTCGCCGGCGCCGCCCCCGCCCTGCTCCCCGACCCGGCCGACGACCGGTTCCCCGGCAGGGGCCCGGTCGAAGGCGGACGCGCCCCCCGCGGCGGCCGGCACCCCGGCCACCGCCTCGGCCCCGGACCGGACCAGGACACCCTCGTCACCACCTGCGACACCGTGACGGTCGCCCTGCGGCACGGCCTGGAGGCGGTGGACATCCTGCGGCTGCGCAGGGCCTGCGGGGCCGTCCTGCAGAGCCGCAACGGCAGCACCGTCACCTTCCTCGTCCCCGCCGGCACCAGCGAGACCTGGCACCTGCCCGGCAGTTCCTGTACCGCCGGCGCCCTGCTCCCGACCGCCACCGACCCACGGTGGGTGATGCCCCCCTCCGGCGCCACCTGCGCCGCCCGCCCCACCGACGCCTGGGTGCTCCGATCCGCCCTCTGCGAGGCCGCCTGCACGCTCACCGCAGGCGGCCTCGGTCCGTTCTAGCGGGCGTGCCGTGCGGATCCCGCCGGGCCCGCGAGCCTGGCCCGCCCCTCCGGCCGGATCCACCTGGCATGCCCCCCCGAACCTCTCCGACCTTCCTGAGCTCGACCTTCCTGATCTCCCTGACCAGCGAGGCCGCCCCGCCCGGCGGCGATAATGGCGGTCATGGGACGAAGCAGCAGAGCAGCCCGGGGCACGGGCCGCGGCACCGAGCGCGACACCGGGCCGGACGTCACCGGCCCCGGCGGCCGCACCCACGCCCAGGGCCCGCTCACCCGCGCGGTCGGCTCCGGCCTCGCCGAACTGCGCCCCGACCGGGACCGCCCCGCCGCCTGGTCGCTGCTGATCGACGGCGCCCCGCAGTCCATGGTCGACCTCGCCGACCCCACCCACCTCGGTTTCGAGTACCAGCGTCGGCTCGGCCACCTGATCGACCTGGTCGCCCCGTCCGGCCGCCCGCTCACCGTGCTGCACCTCGGCGGCGGCGCCCTCACCCTGGCCCGTTACGTCGCGGCCACCCGGCCCCGCTCCCGCCAGCAGGTCGCCGAGATCGACACCGCGCTCACCGAACTCGTCCGCACCGAGCTGCCGTTGGAGCGCAGCTGGCAGATCAAGGTGCGCGGCGCCGACGCCCGCAGCGTGCTCGAACGCACCCCCGAGGGCAGCGCCGACCTGGTCATCACCGACGTCTTCTCCGGCGCCCGCACCCCGGCCCACTGCACCACCGTCGAGTTCACCGCCCTCGCGGCCCGCGCCCTCGCCCCCGGCGGCTGGTACGCGGCCAACATCGCCGACGGCTCGGCGCTGCCCTTCGCCCGTTCCCAGATCGCCACCCTCGGCGCGGTCTTCCCCGAACTGTGCCTGGTCGCCGACCCCGCCGTCCTGCGCGGCAAGCGCTTCGGCAACCTCGTCCTCGCCGGCGCCCACGCACCCCTCCCGATCGCCGACCTCACCCGCCGCGTCGCCTCCGACGCCGCCCTCGGCCGGGTCGAACACGGGCCCGCCCTCACCGCGTTCGCCGCCGGGGCCGTCCCCGCCACGGACGCCACCGCCGCCCCCTCCCCGGCCCCGCCCCCGGGCGTCTTCCGCTGACCTCCCGGTTGGCCTCCTGGCCGACCACCGGCGGGGCTGTCCACCGCCGCCTGAAATCCGTTGACGGCGATCCGGCTTGCGGCTGACGGCGGCGGTTGCCGCCCCGGCCTGCGCCGCCCCGGCATCCCGACTCCGGTCCGGACCCGGAGCCGTTCCGGCCGGCGAGGAGTGCGACCCGGATCGGCAGCACGTCCGGTTCGCCCCCGGGCGTGCACGTCCGGGGCCGGCGCGGGAACCGTCGCCAGGAGCGTGAGCCCGGTCAGTGCCCGCGCGGCAGGCCGCGGTGCTTGCACATGGCCGCGCCGGTCAGCAGCAGCCCGGCGGCGATCGGCGCGAGGACGGCGGTCGCGGTGGCGGACCCGTCGCCCACGACCGTCACCGTGGCGGTGTCGGCGAGTACGAGGGTTTCGGACGGCTGGGCGGGTGCGCCGGGCCCGACCGGCGGGGCGGTGGTGGCGCCCGTCCGGTCACGGCTGGTGGCGGGCCCGGCCGCGCTCCGCCCGTCCGGGGCGGTGGCCTCCTGGACCGGGGGCGCGTCGGCCGCCCCGGACGGGCGGGTGGCGGCGGCCGGTGCGGCCGAGTGGCCTCCGGTGGCGCCGGACCGTGCGGTGGCGGGGAGTTCGGCGGGCCCGCCCTCCCGGGAGGCGCGGGTCTCGGCGGGGCGGCCCTGGGCGGGGACGGTGTCGACCAGGCCGGAGGCGATCGCGAAGGCGTCGGGGACGGCGGCCCGTTGCCCGGGCAGGGGGAGGCCGCCGGCCCGGATCCGGTCCTGGAAGACGCTGCCGACCGCATCGGTGGTGCCGTCGATCCCGGCGTCGGGGACGGCGCCGGTCAGTTCCCCGACGAGCCCGGGGGAGGGGCGGTCGGCCTCCTCGGCCGCCGGGCGCCCGGGGTCGGCGGAGCGCTCGGCCGACGGCCCGTCGTACGCGGGCCGCCCGGTCTGGACGAGCCGGCCGGGCGCCGGCCCGGAGGCCAGGGTGCGGAGGACGGCGGGTCGGGTCTGGTCCGGCAGCGGGTCGGCGGAGGCGTCCTGCGCGCCGAAGCCCCCGAGTTGGAGGAGGAGGGCGCCGCCGGCGGCGAGGACGCGGGGCAGCCACCGGCCGATCGCGCGCCGTGCGCCGACGCCGCGGGGGGCGGGTTCCTGGGGCTTGGTCGCGTGATTGGCTCGCATGTGAGTTGAGAACGAGCGGACGGGTCGTGAGGTCACGCCCGCCGTCACGGACAGTCATCGCACGGGTGGCCCCGGGGTCGGGTCGCCCGGGGCCACCGGCCGTGGCGCGGTCAGGAGTTGGGGCGCAGCGTCCAGGTGACGGTCATCACACCGGTGACGGCGCCGTCGGCGCGGGTGATCTCGACGGTGACCGGGAACTCGGGGCGGCCGCCGGCGTCCAGCTCGGCGACGACCTCGGCGGCGGGGCGGCCGAGGACGGCGGTGGCGGTGACCTCGCCCATGGCGAGCTTCTTGTAGGCGATCTCGGCGTTCACCGCGAGCGGCACGGCCCGGGAGAGCTGGTCGCCGAAGGCGGCGAGCACGATGCAGCCGCTGGCGGACTCGGCGAGGGTGAACATCGCGCCGGCGTGCGGTCCGCCGACGTGGTTGTGGTACTCGGGCTGGTCGGGCAGCCGCAGGACGGCGCGGTCCGGGGTGGTCTCCAGGTACTCCAGCTTGAGGGTGCGCGCCATCGGCACGGTGGAGTCGAGCAGCTGGCCGATCGAAGGTGTGGTCATGGCAGGAATGTTACTAGCCGGTAGCTTCTGGCGGCAGGCCTGCACCGGGAAAACCCGAACCACGGTGGAGAGTTGAGGGAACGCGAAAACGCCTGAGGGGCCGATCTCTCGAAGAGATCGGCCCCTCAGGCTCTGGGGTGAGTGACGGGACTTGAACCCGCGGCCACCTGGACCACAACCAGGTGCTCTACCAGCTGAGCTACACCCACCATCTGTCCGGCTCGTTCCCGCTTCCGCGTTCCCGTTCCGACAGGAAGAACTCTACAGGATCCGAGAGGGTGCTCGCGCCAGGCTTTCGCCCGGGCGAAAGCGGGCACCTCCCCCGGGCTCCTCGGGTCAGCCCTCCGGGGCCTGGTACTTCTCGGCGATGGCGCGCGCGGTGTCGGTGTCCGGCCCGGGCTGCGGGACGAACACCGCCTCGCGGTAGTACCGCAGTTCGTCGATGCTCTCGCGGATGTCGGCGAGCGCCCGGTGGTTGCCGCCCTTCTGCGGGCTGTTGTAGTACGCCTTCGGGTACCAGCGGCGGGCCAGCTCCTTGATCGAGGAGACGTCCACGATCCGGTAGTGCAGGTGCTTCTCCAGGGCCGGCATGTCCCGGGCGAGGAAGCCGCGGTCGGTGGCCACCGAGTTCCCGCACAGCGGCGTCCGGCCGGCCTCCGGCACGTGCTCGCGGATGTACGCGAGCACCCGCGCCTCGGCCTCGGCCAGCGTCACGCCCTGCTCCAGCTCCTCCAGCAGGCCGGAGGAGGTGTGCATCGCGCGCACCACCTCGGGCATGCCCGCCAGCGCCTCCGCCGGCGGGCGGATGATGACGTCCACACCCTCGCCGAGGATGTTGAGCTCGGAGTCCGTCACCAGTGCCGCGACCTCGACCAGGGCGTCCTGGTCGAGGTCGAGGCCGGTCATTTCACAGTCGATCCATACCAAACGGTCATTCACACAACTCACCCTACGGCGCGATCACGCGCCGCGGGGACCGGCGGAGCCGAGCGGGGCTCCGGGGCACAGCCCTCGGCCTGGTGCTCCTCCGCGCCGCCGTGCGGGCCGTGGCCGTCCGGCCGCTCGCCCTCCCGCCCGGTCCGGACCGCGTGACCGTCCCGGGTCGGACGGGCCTCGCGCGCCGCCCGGGCACCGTCGGTCGCCGCCGCCCGGCCGCCCTGCGGACGGGCCTGCGGCACCCGCGCCTGGCGACCCCGGAGCTCTCCGGCCCCGGTCGTCGGCTGCCCGGTGGGGGCGGGGGCCGGCACCCGGCCGCTCGCCGAGCCGTGGCCGCGGGCGGAGCCCGCCGCGGCACCCGGTTCGTCCGCGGGCCGTTCGACCGCACTGCGGTGCCCCTGCCCCTGGCCGCGCGCCCCCGGCTGGGGGTGGCCGTCCTCCGCCGCCGCGTGCTCCGCGGTGCGCGGTGGACGCCCCGCCCCCGACCCGGCCTGCGGCGGCACCAGCGGCGACCGCACCGGACCGCGCCCCGCACCCTGCTGCCCGGGGTGCGGCTGCTGCGCGGCCTGCTGGTGCGGGTACGGCTGCCCGGCACGGGCGTGGAAGGACCGGTCGACCGGCGTCCCGGCCTGCCCCGGCGCGAACGGGCCGGGCTGGCCGTGCGGGCCCGGCTGCCCCGCCGCGGCCGGCGACGCGCCGTGCGGCAGCGGCTGGCCGTGCGGGCCGCCCTGCGCCGGTGCGCCGTTCCCGGCCGGGAACGGGTACGCGGGCTGCGCGCCGTGCTGGCTGCCGTGCTGTGCGCCGTGCTGCGTGCCGTGGGCCCCGCCGAACAGCGCCGCGCCCGCCGCCGACCCGGCCGTGGCCGCCGCGTGCGGAAGGGCACCGGGCAGCCGCAGGTCGCCGCCGTGCGGACCGGTCGGCACCGCCGACTGCGGCCCGGGCCGGCGCGCCCGGTAGCTGGTCCGGTACGCGGCCGGCGAGACCCCGAGCTGGCGGCGGAAGTGCCCGCGCAGCGCCACCGGCGAACGGAACCCGCACCGGCGGGCGACGTCGTCCACCGACAGCTCCGAGGTCTCCAGCAGCCGCTGCGCCTGGAGCACCCGCTGGGTGATCAGCCACTGCAGCGGCGCGCTGCCGGTGAGCGTGCGGAACCGCCGGTCGAAGGTGCGACGGCTCATGTACGCGCGGGCCGCCAGCACCTCGACGTCGAACTGCTGGTTGAGGTTCTCCAGCGCCCAGGTGACCACCTCGGCCAGCGGGTCGTTGCCGATCTCCTCCGGTAAAGACTGATCGATGTACTGGGCCTGCCCGCCGCCGCTGCGACGGCTCGGGACCACCAGGCGGCGGGCCAGCGCGTTGGCCGCCTCGGCGCCGTGGTCGCTGCGCACCACGTGCAGGCACAGGTCGATGCCGGCGGCGGTGCCGGCCGAGGTGAGCACGTCGCCGTCGTCGACGAAGAGCTCGCGCGGGTCCACGTGCACCCGGGGGTAGCGCTTGGCCAGCGTCGGCGCGTACATCCAGTGGGTGGTCGCCGGGCGGCCGTCGAGCAGGCCGGCGGCGGCCAGGACGAAGGCGCCGGTGCAGAGCCCGATGATCCGCGCGCCCTCGTGGTGGGCCTTGCGCAGGGCGGTGATCGCCTCGACCGGCGGGGGCTGCGAGATCGAGCGCCAGGCCGGTACGACGATCGTGCCGGCCCGGGCGAGGGCCTCCAGGCCGTACGGAGCGGAGAGGGTGAGGCCGCCGGTGGTGGCGAGCGGGCCGTCCTCGCCGGCGCAGACCAGCAGCCGGTAGCGCGGCACCCCGGCGTCCTGGCGGTCGACGCCGAAGACGGACAGCGGGATCGAGCTCTCGAAGATCGGGGCGCCGCCGAAGATCAGCACCGCGACGGTCTCCCGGCGGCGGCGGCCGGAGAGCTTGCGCGGGGCGGAGACCGTCATCGGGGTCGACGAGCCGTTCGCGCCCGGGCCGCCGCCGTGGCCCAGCGGGCCGTGGCCGGGGGAGCCCAGCGGGAGGCCGGCGAGCGGGCCGCCCAGGGAGCCGGTGGGGGCGCCGTTCAGGCCAGGAGTGCCGTTCGCCCCGTTCGCGCCGATCGCGCCGTTCGTCGCGCCCGTCCCCGGGTAGCCGGGGTAGGCCGGGAAGTCGGCGCCGTAGGCCTGCGCCGGGCTGACGGCACCTCGGCTGACGGCCTGTCCGGAGTGCGACTGCTGGCCGCCGTGCCCTGCTCCGCCGTGTGCTGACCCGCCGTATGACTGCCCGCCGTATGTCTGCCCGCCGTACGCGGGACCGCCGTACGCCTGCCCGCCGTGTGCCGCTCCGCCGTGCTCTGCGGCCGCCGCCGGGGTGCCGGTGCCGGTGGAGGGCACTGTGGGGTACGAGGAGTGCGAGGCGGCGCCCGGGGTGCCGGAGTTGCGGGTGGTGGCCGCGGTCGCGGAGGTGCCGGTGCTTCTCGCGGACCGAGCCGCGATACCGGCCGCCGCCTGGCCGCTGTCAGGACCCGCGTCGCTCCTGCTCACCCTGCTCAAGGCGCTCAAGCCCCCTCGGTGGTGTGGTGTGGGTGGTGCGGCACTGCTCGCCAAGATCGAAATCTATCGGGTTGACCATTGCCGTTGTGACAAGTTCACCATCCGACGCTATGTCGACATGGCAATTTGGCGTGATGCATTCGATCACGAAGCGTGGCACCCGTCGACCCTTCTGGGAAGAGGGCCGGTGCAACGGTGGCTGGTTGTCGCGGGGCCGGTCCTGGGGCGTCCGGCCCGCGCGCGCCCGGTCGGTGGGTCTGGGCTGCGGATTTGCCCAAGCGGGAGGGATTGGCGCGAAATTGACCGAAAATCGGCGGTGCACGAGAGGGCGCACGAAATGAGCTCGTGCGCCTCCCAGGCTTCATCCGGCCAGGGCCGGGGCGGCGAAACAGGGGCGTGACGTCCGGGTTACCGTCCTGCCGTGAACACCAACAGCCGGCTCGAACAGGCCAACGACAACGCCGCCGCCTTCTGGCTCGCCCAAGCCCGCGTGCACGGCTGGCGGTTCCGCACCCGCCCGGGCTTGACGGCGGTCCGCTGCGCCCGCAACCCGGAGGACTCGCACCGCTTCGTGGTCACCAGCCCTTATGTCGAACCATCACTGGTGGAACGGGAGTTGGCGGACCTCCTGAAGGAGTGGGAGACCATCTGCTTCACCCTGGAGGACCCGTACGGCGCACTCGACCTGACCAGGTTCGGCGCCACCCGGATGCCGGTCATGCCGGTGATGGCCCGTGAACCCGGCCCGGTCGACGGCGTCCCGGCAGTCCTCCCCTTCCTCTCGGAGGCGCACGGCGGAGGATCCCTGACGGTCGATGAGGTGCTGGACGGCGATGCGTTCGCGCAGGTCGAGCGTGCGATCGTGGACGGCTTCCCACTGCCCGCCCGGCAGCCCTGGACCCGTGGCGACGCGCTCCCGGAACAGCTCCTGCGCGAACCCGGGCTCCGGACCTGGCTGGGCCGCGTCGACGGCGCCACCGCCGGCACCTGCCTCACCTACGACGACGGCCGGGCCACCGGGGTGTACTGGGTCGCCACCCTGCCCAGCCGGCGCGGCCAGGGCGTGGCCCGCGCCGTGCTCCAGACCGCCCTGGCCCATGCGCACCCCGACCGCCCGGCCACCCTGGTCGCCACCTCGCTCGGCGAACCGCTCTACCGCAAGCTCGGGTTCACCGAGCAGGCCCGCACCTGCTGGTGGACCCGGACCTCCGCGCACGGCTGACGGCCGGGCCGCCCGCGGCGGGGGTCGTCCCGAGGCGGTTCGTCGCCAGGTGCAGGGCGGGGCGCTAGTCGCGGTGCGGTGCGGTGCGGTGCGGTGGGGCGGGGCGGGGCGGGGTGTGTGAAGGGCGTGCGGGGTGGGGTGTGCGAGGTGGCGCGCTTTCCAGCGGGGCCGCTACGGGGCGGCCGCCGCCGGTGCCACGGCGAACGTGGTCCGGGCGGGCCCGGCCCCATCCGCCGCCGTGCGGACGGCCGTTGGGCGCGCCACCGCGACGGGGCGCAGCACGCTCGCCCCAGGGTCCGTCGCCGGGCCCGCGCCGGGGATCAGGCCAGGACGGCTGTCGGCGACCACGGCAAACTCGCCGGTTCGGTTTCGGACATCCGACCCCGCCGTCGAACCATCGGGGGCACTCGCCGTTCCGGCGTTCACGGCGGCAGGCGCGAACGGGCCGTCAGGGGCGGATTCCGTCAGCCGTGCGCTGGTCCGTGCGCCGGTGAGCGCCCCCGCGCGCACCGGCACCCCGGCGGACCGCCGCTGGCCCGGCCCGCCCGCGCGCAGGCCCGGCCGGGCCGACGGCGCGCCGCGTGCGGCGAGCACCTGGCCGACGGCCTCCGGCAGACCGGCCGCCTTCAGCGTCGGCCGGTAGCCGATCTCGGCCCAGGGCCGGCCGTGGTGCAGCCAGACGCTGCGCAGGCCGGCCAGTTCGGCGCCGGCGATGTCCGCGGGCGCGTGGTCCCCGACCATCCAGGTGTGCGCGGCCCACGTCCCGGTGGGTGCGACGCCGCACCGCTGGGCGGCTATCTCGAAGATCAGGGGGTCCGGTTTGACGCAGTCGGCCTCCTCGGAGATGACCCAGCCGTCGACCAGCGGCCCCAGCCCGGTCAGCCGGATCTTCTCCAACTGCGGCCGGGTGCCGCCGTTGCTGACGATGCCGAGCGTCCACCCGGCCGCCCGGGCCGCCCGCAGCGCGTCGACGTGTCCGGGCGGGCAGTGGATGTGGGAGTTGATGCCGCGTCGGTAGTGGGCGAGCAGGAACTCGGCGGAGACGTCCAACCCGTAGCGGCGCCGGACGGCGGACAGTACGGTGCTGCGCGGCACATAGCCGCCGCCGTCGAGGGTGACGAACCAGTCGAGGTCTCCGGGCGGCAGGTCGCGCTCGGACAGGAAATCCTGAGCCCAGGCCCGGAAAGCGGCGTCCCTGGGGAGCAGCGTGTTGTCGAGGTCGAACAGGAGCAGGGGCATGCGGAGCATGGTGTCAGCGGCTGCGCCTATGCACCTGGCAAATGCCAGACCGCGTCGCGAAGCCGTACGTAGTGGCTGAAACGGGTTCCAGGACCCGGCGTGCGGGTGGGTCCGGGCGGGCCGACTGAGGCTGGCGGGACGTGACGGTTCGCGACGTGTCGCAACGGATCGTCGCCGATCCATGACAGTCCGGTCACGGTGTCCGGCAGGCCTGTTGCGTCACCCGGTCCGCTCAGTCAAGCTCCAGGGAACCTCCTTTCTGGAGGGGGCGCGTGGCCTGCGGGCAGGGCGCACTGCCGACGGCGGGCGCATCCCCCTTTCGCGGGAACAATGCCGCTCCGAGGCCTCACCGCTGGGCTGGGCCTCACACCCGTCGTACTCTGAAAGGAACAGGTCACATACGGTGCTGCGCGGCGCAGACCGACGTCATCCCGTGGGCGGGCCTGCTGCCCGGGCGGCGTTGTCCTCTCCTGTCGGCCTCTCTCCCATGAAGAGCCGTGAGCCATGGCTGGTTTTGAGTCCTTCCGACCGGTGGAGCCGGACGCGCCCCGCAACGCGGGCGCAGACACCGGGGACGACGGCGGCCGCGCGGACCTCGCTCCAGCCGACGGCGACGCCGAGGTATCGGGTCGCCTGCCCGCCAGCAGGCAGGCCGATGGCCAAGCCGAGGGTGGCGCCCAGGCCGACGAGCCGGGCTGCGTACCGGCTGACGAGCACGGGGGCGAGCGGCCTGATGACCGTGTCGACGAGCACGCCGGAGAGCGGGTTGCCGGTGAGAGGGGTGTCGGCGAGCGGGTTGGCGACGCCGCCGCCCAGCGAGCCGACGAAGCCGACGAACCGGCCGGCACCTCGGGCGTCGCTGGTACCGCCGATCGCGCCGCGGGCGCCGAGGAAGCAGGCCCGGAGCCGGGCGCTCCCCGGGGCCTCGTGCGCGCCGTGCGCGGCCTGGTCCGACGAGGCCGCCTTGCCCGGCACGACCGTCCAGGGCCTCGCCAGCGTCGTGGCGGGCACCACCCGGCCGACCCCGGAGGGTCTCCGGTGACGGGCCGCCTGGGCCCGGGCGCCGAGCGCCCGGAGGCGTCCGGCCTGCCCGGCGCGCACGCCGATTCGACGGCCCGGGACGCGTCCGCACGCTCCCTCGACCCGGTCTTCCAGCACGGCGTGGTCGTCGGCTTCGACGGCTCCCTGTCGAGCGAGCGCGCCCTCGCGTACGCGGTGGGCATGGCGCGCCGTTCGCAGTGCGGCCTGGTGATCGTGCATGTCGCCAACCGCCTGCCCGCCACTGTCTGGGCAGGCTGTGAACCTCCCGTCTTCGTCGACCTCCCCGACCACCGGACCGAGGTCCTGGGCCTGGAACTCGCCTGCGCGGACTTCCTCGCCGGGGTGCCGTGGATCCTGATCGAGCGTGGCGGCGACATCTGCCACGAGATCGAGGAGGTCGGCCGTGAGTACGCCGCCGACGCG
Source organism: Kitasatospora sp. NBC_01300 (assembly GCF_041435235.1). Taxonomy (NCBI): domain Bacteria; kingdom Bacillati; phylum Actinomycetota; class Actinomycetes; order Kitasatosporales; family Streptomycetaceae; genus Kitasatospora; species Kitasatospora sp. NBC_01300. The sequence continues at coordinate 5,153,997 of NZ_CP108408.1, forward strand.
ATCGTCGTCGGCACGACGCACGGCCTGCTCGGCAAGATCTTCGGCTCGGTCTCCGGGCGGCTGGCGCGGCGGGCCAACCGCCCGGTGATCGTGATCCCCTGACGCCCCGTCGGGCTCGGCGTGTCCGCGCCCCCGGAGGGGTCTCCCCGTGGTCGGCCGATGGCATCGGCCGCTACTGGCGTCGACCGCTCCGCCGGTGCCGGCCGGCCCCGCAGCGTCGGGCGCTCCTCAACGCCGCCTGAGGAGCGGGGTGTTGCTCCGGTGGGGCCGGATCAGAACCCGGCGCCGATCTCCCGGGCGATGAGCATGCGCTGAACCTCCGATGTGCCCTCCCCGATTTCCAGGATCTTGCAGTCGCGCCAGAAACGGGCGACCGGGAACTCGTTCATGAAGCCGTACCCGCCGTGGATCTGGGTCGCCTCGCGGGCGTTGTCGACGGCGGCCTCGGACGAGTACAGCTTCGCGATCGCGGCCTCCTTCTTGAACGGTTCGCCGTGCAGCAGCCGGGAGGCGGCGTCCCGCCAGGCCAGGCGGGAGGTGTGGGCGCGCAGCTCCATGTCGGCGAGCTTGAACTGGATGGCCTGGTTGGCGCCGATCGGCCGGCCGAAGGCCCGGCGCGTGCCGGCGTACTTGACGGACTCGTCGACGCACCCCTGGGCCAGGCCGGTGGCCAGGGCCGCGATCGCGATGCGGCCCTCGTCGAGGATCCGCAGGAACTGGGCGTAGCCTCGGCCACGCTCGCCCAGCAGGTTGGCCGCGGGAACGCGGCAGTCGGTAAAGGACAGTTCGCGGGTGTCGGATGCGTTCCACCCGACCTTCGAGTACTTCTTCGATACCTGGAACCCCGGGGTCCCGGTGGGCACGATGATGGAAGAGATTTCGCGCGTTGGCGAGCGGAATTCGCCTTCTTCACTCGAACGAGCGATCGGTTCCGTGAGTGCGGTGACGGTGACCAGACCGGTGATGTCCGTGCCGGAGTTGGTGATGAAGCACTTGGTGCCGTTGATGACCCACTCGTCGGTGGTCTCGTCGTACCGCGCGGTCGTGCGGGTCGCGCCGGCGTCCGAGCCGCCCTCGGGCTCGGTCAGGCCGAAGGCGCCGAGGAGTTCGCCGGAGGTCAGCCGGGGCAGCCACTCGCGCTTCTGCTCCTCCGTCCCGAACCGGTGGATCGGCATCGCGCCGAGCGAGACGGCCGCCTCCAGGGTGATCGCCACCGAGGAGTCGACCCGGGCGAGTTCCTCCAGGGCGATGCCCAGTGCGAAGTAGTCGCCGCCCATGCCGCCGTACTCCTCCGGGAAGGGCAGGCCGAACAGGCCCATGCGCCCCATCTCGCGGACGATCTCGTAGGGGAACTCCTCCCGCTCGTAGAACCCGCCGATCTTCGGCGCCACCACGTCCTGGGCGAACTCGGCGACGGTGCGCCGCAGGTCCTCGTACTCGCTGCTGAGCCGGTGGTCGAACACGGTGATCCTCCTGGAGCCCGGCCGGGGTGGCCGCGGGCGTGAGCGGGACGACCGGCGTCCGTCTGACGGTGTGACGGTCGCACGGTGTGGTTGGGCGATGAACGTGGTGCCCGGTGCCGGCCGCGGCCGGGATTCCGCGCGGCCGGTACCGGGGAGCGGTGGTGGGGCGGGGTCAGCCCCGGGCGGCGCCGAGCAGTGCCTGGACGGCGCGGGAAGGGCTCGGACGGCCGAGCCGCTCGGCCATCCACCCGCTGGTGGCGACCAGCGCGCGCAGGTCGACCCCGGTCCGGATGCCGAGCCCGTGCAGCATCCACACCAGGTCCTCGGTGGCCAGGTTGCCGGTGGCGCTCTTCGCGTACGGGCAGCCGCCGAGGCCGCCCGCCGACGCGTCCACCGTGGTGACCCCCTCGCGCAGGGCCGCCAGGGTGTTGCTGAGCGCCTGGCCGTAGGTGTCGTGGAAGTGCACGGCGAGTCGGTCGGCCGGCACCCCGGCCCGCGCGAAGCCGGCCAGCAGGGTGCCGACCTGCCCGGGGGTGGCCACGCCGATGGTGTCGCCGAGGCTCAGCTCCGCGCAGCCCATCTCCAGCAGCCGCACGCCGTACCCGACCACCTGGGAGACCGGGACCGGGCCCTCCCAGGGGTCTCCGAAGCACATCGAGAGGTAGCCGCGGACCGCCAGCCCGGCCTCGGTCGCCCGCGCCACGACCGGGCGGAACATGGCCATCGCCTCGTCCGCCGAGCGGTTGAGGTTGCGGCGGGCGAAGGTCTCGGTGGCGCTGGCGAACACCGCGACGTCGGTGGCGTGGTGGGCGAGCGCCCGGTCGAGGCCGCGTTCGTTGGGCACCAGCACCGGCAGCCGAAGGCCGGGGTGGCGCTCCGGCAGGCCGGCGAGGCGGGGCATCAGCTCCTCGGCGTCGGCCAGCTGGGGGACCCATTTCGGGTGGACGAAGCTGGTCGCCTCGACGGTGCGCAGCCCGGCGGCCGCGAGCCGGGCGATGAACTCCGCCTTGACCTCCACGGGCACCAGGGAGCCCTCGTTCTGCAGCCCGTCGCGCGGTCCGACCTCGTGGATCCGGACCTCCTCGGGCAGGCCGGGGGCGCGGACGGGGTCGGGCAGGCCCAGGTCCAGCGCGTCGGGCTCGTGGGCGGGTGCGGTCATGACCGCGCTCCGGCGGCCGCGGGGGCGGCCTGCTCGACGGAGCCGTCCACGGCCGGGGCGACCACGACCAGCAGTTCCTCCATCGCGACGGTGGCGCCGGCGGTGGCCCGCAGCTCGGCCACCACGCCGTCGTGCGGGGCGGCGATCACGTGTTCCATCTTCATGGCCTCCAGCACGAGCAGGGGCTGGCCCTTGCGGACCGTCTCGCCCGCCGTGGTCTTGACGACGGTGACGGTCCCGGGCATCGGGGCGGTCAGGGCGCCGTGGTGGGCGGCGGTTCCGGCGGCGCGCTCGCCCACCGGGTCGTGGGCGTGCAGCGACCAGGCGTCGCCCTCGACACCGAGCCAGGTCACCGGGCCGGCGGCGAGGCCGGGAGCGGCGTCGGTGGCCAGCGTGAACGTGGTCTGCAGGCCGTCGACGGTCAGGTGCAGCCGGTCGGCGGTCCGGGTCGCGCGGGCGCGGTGGACGGGACCGGAGCCGAGCCGGAGCTCGACCTCGCGGGTGAGCTCGGCGGGATTGTCAGTGGCATCGGCTACGTTGCCCGCAGTGATCGAACGGATGCGCACCGAGACCGGATCCTGGCCGGGGGTACGGAGTCGGTGGGTGGTCCAGGCGGGGGTGCCGCTCAGGCGCCAGCCGGAGGGAAGGGAGAAGGGGTCGGTCCAGCCGCCGGGGTCGGCGGCCGGGGTGAGGTTCAGGTGCCGCGCCAGCGCGGCCGCGTAGTAGAGGAGGTGGGCAGGTGGTGGCGTCTCGGCCGTCAGCGGGTCGGCAGTGGTGGCACCGGCCTCGTGCGCGTCATCGGCCTCGTTGGCCTTGTCGGCCTCGCCGGTCGCGTTCGCGCCGCTCGGCGCGTTTGCCGGGGAGTACGGCGAGGCGAGCAGAGCGGGCTGCTGTTGGGCCGTCTGTTCCACCAGGCCGGTGTCCAGTCGGCCGGCGACGACCTCGGGGTGTGCGAGCAGCCGTCGCAGGAAGCCGGTGTTGGTGGTGACGCCCAGGATGCGGGTGTCGGCCAGCGCGGCGCGGAGCCGGCGCAGCGCGGTCGGGCGGTCGGGCCCGTACGCGATGACCTTGGCGAGCATCGGGTCGTAGGCGCTGGTGACGACGGATCCGGGGGCGACTCCGGAGTCGACGCGCACGCCCTCGCCCTGGGGCTCGTCCAGGACGAGGATGCGGCCGCCGGTGGGCAGGAAGTCCCGTTCCGGGTCCTCGGCGCAGACCCGGGCTTCGATGGCGTGGCCCAGGAAGGAGATGTCGGACTGATCGAAGGAGAGCCGTTCGCCCGAGGCGATCCGCAGCTGCCACTCGACCAGGTCGAGTCGGGCTGAATCGTCGCCGACGGCGATGGCGAGTTCGGTGACGGGGTGTTCGACCTGGAGGCGGGTGTTCATCTCCATGAAGAAGAAGTCCCGTACCCCGTCGGTGGAGGCGGTGGCGGGGGAGTCCGGGTCGATGCCGGGAACGATGAATTCCACGGTGCCGGCCCCGGTGTAGCCGCAGGACTCCGCGGCGCGGACGGCCGCGGCGCCCATCGCGGCGCGGGTCTCGGCATTGAGCAGAACGGAGGGGGCTTCTTCGATCAGTTTCTGATGGCGGCGCTGGAGGCTGCATTCGCGCTCGCCGAGGTGGACGGTGGTGCCGTGGGCGTCGGCGAGCACCTGCACCTCGATGTGGCGCGGCCGGTCGACCCAGCGTTCCAGCAGCAGGGTGTCGTCGCCGAAGGCGGTCCGGGCGACGCGGCGGGCGGCGGCGATCTCGGTGGGCAGGTCGGCGCGGTCCCGCACGAGGCGCATGCCCTTGCCGCCGCCTCCGGCGGACGGCTTGAGCAGGACGGGGTAGCCGATCTCCTCGGCGGCGGCGAGGAGATCCCCGTCGGTGGGCGCGGTGGCCTGGCTGCCGGGGACCACCGGAACGCCGGCGGTTCGGACGGCTTCCTTGGCGTTGATCTTGTCGCCCATCAGCTCGACCGCACCGGGAGGAGGTCCGATGAAGACGAGGCCGGCGTCGGCGCAGGCGCGGGCGAAGCCAGCGTTCTCGGCAAGGAAGCCGTAGCCGGGGTGGACGGCCTGGGCCCCGGTGCGGCGGGCGGCGGCGAGGATCTGGTCGGTGCGCAGGTAGGTCTCGGCCGCCGAGCTGTCGCTGCGGTCGGCCGGGCCGAGCCGGACGGCGACGTCCGCCTCGCGGACGTGCGGTGCGTCGGCGTCGGCGTCGCTGAACACGGCGACCGAGCGCACGCCGAGCCGCCGCAGGGTGCGGATCACCCGGAGGGCGATCTCGCCGCGGTTGGCGACCAGAACTGTGTCGAACATGGGAGGCGTTCCTCCGGGTCGAGGGGAGCCGTACGAAGGAGAAGGAGGTGGCGGCAGGGGCGGCGGTGGACGGGGAGGGCGCCGGCCCGGGCGGTGCGCCGGCGCCGAGGGAGTCACGCCCGCAGGAGCGGGGTCACACCGACAGGAGAGGAGAGGTCGTGTGGGAGGGGCGGGTCACACCCGCCGGGGCGGGGTCACATCCGGAAGACCCCGTACGGGCCGGGCGGCGGGAGCGGGGCGTTGGCGCAGGCGGTGAGGGCGAGGCCGACGACGGTGCGGGTGTCCATCGGGTCGATCACGCCGTCATCCCAGAGGCGGGCGGTGGCGTAGTAGGCGTTGCCCTGGCGCTCGTACTGCTCGCGGACGGGGCGCTTGAACTCCTCCTCCGCCTCGGCCGGCCACTGCTCGCCGTGGGCCTCCAACTGGTCGCGGCGGACGGTGGCGAGGACGGACGCCGCCTGCTCGCCGCCCATCACGGAGATCTTCGAGCCCGGCCACATCCACAGGAAGCGAGGTGAGTAGGCCCGGCCGCACATCGAGTAGTTGCCGGCTCCGTACGAGCCGCCGATCACCACGGTCAGTTTCGGGACGCGGGTGCTGGCGACGGCGTTGACCATCTTGGCGCCGTGCTTGGCGATGCCGCCCGCCTCGTACTGCCGGCCGACCATGAACCCGGTGATGTTCTGCAGGAAGAGGAGGGGGATGCCGCGCTGGTCGCACAACTCGATGAAGTGGGCGCCCTTGAGGGCCGACTCGGAGAACAGCACGCCGTTGTTGGCGACGATGCCGACGGGGTGGCCGTGGATCCGGGCGAAGCCGGTGACCAGGGTCGCGCCGTACTCGGCCTTGAACTCGGCGAACCGGCTGCCGTCGACCAGCCGGGCGATCACCTCGCGCACGTCGTAGGGCGTGCGCGGGTCGACCGGGACGGCCCCGTACAGGCCGGCCGGCTCCACGGCCGGCGGCTCGACCGGGGTGAGCGGCCACGGCCTGGCCGAGCGCGGGCCGAGCCCGGCCACGATCGTGCGGACGATGGAGAGGGCGTGGGCGTCGTCCTCGGCCAGGTGGTCCGTCACCCCCGAGGTGCGGGAGTGCAGGTCGCCGCCGCCCAGTTCCTCGGCGGTGACCACCTCTCCGGTGGCGGCCTTCACCAGCGGCGGCCCGCCCAGGAAGATCGTGCCCTGGTTGCGGACGATCACGGCCTGGTCGCTCATCGCCGGGACGTACGCCCCGCCGGCGGTGCAGGAGCCGAGCACGGCGGCGATCTGCGGGATGCCCGCGGCGGAGAGCCTGGCCTGGTTGTAGAAGATCCGGCCGAAGTGGTCGCGGTCCGGGAAGACCTCGTCCTGCATGGGGAGGAAGGCGCCGCCGGAGTCCACCAGGTAGACGCAGGGAAGCCGGTTCTCCAGCGCGACCTCCTGGGCGCGCAGGTGCTTCTTCACAGTCATCGGGTAGTAGGTGCCGCCCTTGACGGTGGCGTCGTTGGCGACCACCACCACCTCGCGTCCGGCGACCCGGCCGATGCCCGCGATCACCCCGGCCGCGGGCGCCGCCCCGTCGTACATCCCGTCGGCGGCCAGCGGGGCCAGCTCCAGGAAGGGCGAGGCCGGGTCGAGCAGGGTGTCCACCCGGTCGCGGGGGAGCAGCTTGCCGCGCGCCGTGTGCCGGGCGCGGGCCCTGGCACCGCCGCCGAGGGCCGCCGCGTCGAGCTTCTCGCGCAGCTCGGCGACGAGGGCCCGGTGCGCCTCGGTGTTGGCGCGGTAGGCGGTGGAGCCCGGGTCGACCGCGGTGCCGAGCCGGGGCGCGGGAGCAGCGGCTCCCGGGGGTACGGCACCCGGCGCCGCCGTGGTGCCGACCGCTGCGCTGCCATGGACGCCGGTGGGTACACCGGCGGTTGAGATGACCATTCCCAAGAGCTCCCTTGCCCTCGGCACCAGGTGGGCGGCCGAATGCGGTGCGCCCGTGGACCCCACGTTAATTAACGTTAACTTACGCGCCCAGGTTAACGGCCGATAACCCCACTGTCTACGATGGGCAGCATGCCGAACGTCCCCGCAGCCTCCGCGCTCCCACGCCGCGACCAGATCCGTAGGGAGGCCGCGCGACTCTTCGCGGCCCGGGGTTTCCTCGGGGTGGGTGTGGACGAGATCGGCAAGGCCGTCGGCATCAGCGGCCCCGGGCTCTACCGCCACTTCGCCGGAAAGGAGGCGATGCTCGCCGATCTGCTGATCGGCATCAGCGAGCGCCTGCTGGAGGAGGGGCGGCGCCGGGCGGGCGGCGGTGACGGTCCGGCCGCCGCGCTGGACGCGCTGATCGGCGGCCACGTCGACTTCGCCCTCGACGACCGCGACCTGATCACCCTCCACGACCGCGAGCTGCTGAACCTCAAGGAGGAGGACCGCCGCACCGTCCGCCGGCTCCAGCGCGGCTACGTCGAGCTGTGGGTGGACGTGGTCCGGCAGGTCTATCCGCAGCTGACGGGCCCCGCCGCCGAACCGGTGGCCAGGGCTGCCGTCCACGCCGTCTTCGGCCTGATCAACTCGACCCCGCACAGCCTCGGCCCGGGCCCCGCCCAGGACGAGCGTTCCGGCCTCCAGCGCGACGGCATGGCCGTCCTGCTGCACGCCCTCGCCCACGGCGCCTTCGCGGCGGCGGCCGAGTCGGTGTCCGCGCAGGCCTGAGCCCTGCGCCCCCGGAGAGCCCGCCCGGCGGTCCAGGCCCAAGGGGCGGCGGTCCGGCTCCGGCTCCGACTCCGACTCCGGCTCCGGGGTCGGAGCCGGAGTCGGGGGCCCAGGGCCACCTGAGGTCTAGGACCAAAGGACGGCGCCCGCCCGCCCCTGGCCGCTGGGCCTTCGGCGGGTCGTCCGCGACCCTGGAGTCAGGCGACCCTGGAGGCGGGCGGGGTCGGCGGGCCGTGCGCGCGTTCGACCGGGGCGCGTCCGGTCGGGAATCACCGCAGGCCGCAGGCTGTTGGCCAGTCCGCCGGACCGGACGATCCGGGCTGCCCCGGCCCGCTCCGGCCCCATCCGGGCCGGAAACGCCATGGCGGCCACCCGACGAAATGGTTAGCATCCCTAAATATGCCTGAGACTCACGGATCCACGGTGGAGCAATCCCCGAGCGGCTCACCGGACCCCGGCGCGAGCCCGAAGCCGGACGGCGACCACCCGCAGCCGGCCAGCGACCACCCGCAGGCCGTCGGCTGGCTGCGCCGGCTGGTCGGCTACTGCTGGCGTTCCCGCCGCAGCGTGCTGCTCGCCTTCGGCGCCTCGCTCGTCGGCATGGCCGTCACCTCGCTGGTGCCGCTGGTCACCAAGCTGATCATCGACGACGTCATCACCGCGCACACCCGCTCGCTGGTCCCCTGGGCGGTGGTGCTGCTGCTCGCCGCCGCCGTCGTCTTCGGGTGCACCCAGGTCCGCCGCTACTACGGCGGCCAGCTCGCCCTGGACGTCCAGCACGACATGCGCAGCGACCTGTTCCGCTCGCTCGGCCGGCTCGACGGCCACCGCCAGGACCGGCTGGACACCGGCCAGGTGGTCGGGCGCGCGACCTCCGACCTCCAGCTGATCAACGGCCTGCTCTCGATGCTGCCGATGATGACCGGCTACCTGCTGATGTTCGTCATGTCGCTGGCCGTCATGGTCTGGCTCTCCCCGCCGCTCACCCTGATAGCCGTGGTGATGGCCCCCGCGCTGTGGTGGATCACCGTCCTCAGCCGCAAGCGCCTCTTCCCCGCCACCTGGGCCGCCCAGCAGGAGGCGGCCGCCGTCGCGGGCGTGGTGGACGGCGCGATCGGCGGCGTCCGGGTGGTCAAGGGCTTCGGTCAGGAGGCGCAGGAGCTGGACAAGCTGGAGCGGGCCTCCCGCAACCTGTTCGCCGCCCGGCTCCGGTCGATCCGGCTCAACGCCCGCTACAACCCGGCGATGCAGGCCATCCCGGCGCTCGCGCAGGTCGCGGTGCTGGCCTTCGGCGGCTGGCTGGCCGTCGACGGCCAGGTGTCGCTCGGGACCTTCGTCGCCTTCTCCACCTACGTCGCGCAGATGACCGGACCGGTGCGGATGCTCACCATGGTCATCACGGTCGGCCAGCAGGCCCGGGCCGGTGTGGAGCGCGTCCTCCAGCTGATCGACGAGCGCCCGCTGGTCCAGGAGCGCCCGGACGCGCTCACCCTGGACCTCACCGGGGACGGCACCCGCGAAGGCGCCGCCACCAGCGTCCGAGAAGGCGCCACCGCAGGCCCCCGCGGCACCGCCGAAACCCGCGCCACCACAGGCCCCCGGACCGCCGACGTCGCCCTGGAGTTCGACCAGGTCGAGTTCCGCTACGACCCCGAGCACCCCGCCCCCGTCCTGCACGGCCTCAGCCTGAAGCTGGCCCCCGGCGAGACCCTCGCCCTGGTCGGGGCTTCCGGCTCCGGCAAGTCGACGGTGGCGCAGCTGGTGCCGCGCTTCTACGACCCGGCGGCCGGCGCCGTCCGCCTCTACGGCCACGACCTGCGCGACCTCACCCTGGACTCGGTCCGGTCGGCGGTCGGCATCGTCCCCGAGGAGAGCTTCCTGTTCTCCGAGTCGGTCCGCACCAACATCGCCTACGGCCGCCCGGACGCCACGGACGAGCAGGTGGTGGCGGCCGCGCGGGCCGCCCAGGCCGACGAGTTCGTCCGCGCGCTGCCCGACGGCTACGAGACCAAGGTCGGCGAGCAGGGCCTGACCCTCTCCGGAGGCCAGCGCCAGCGGATCGCGCTGGCCCGGGCGATCCTCACCGACCCCCGGATCCTGCTGCTGGACGACGCCACCTCGGCGGTGGACCCGCAGGTCGAGGCCGAGATCCACGACGCGCTGCGTTCGGTGATGACCGGCCGCACCACGCTGCTGATCGCCCACCGCCGTTCGACCCTGCAGCTCGCCGACCGGATAGCCGTCCTGGATCACGGCCGGCTGCTGGACATCGGCACGCACGAGGAACTCGACGCCCGATGTCCCCAGTACCGGGCTCTGATCACCGACCCCGAGGCCGGCCGCACACCCCGGTCGTCCGAGGCCCCGCAGACCTCCCAGCAGGTCTCCGCACAGACCTCCGCGCAGACCGTCGAGCAGACCTCTCCGCAGACCCCCGAGCAGCCCGCTGGGCAGCAGACCCCCGAGCAGCAGGCCGCTGAGCGGACCGAGGCGCGGTCCACCTCCGAGCCGGTCGACGAACCGGCTCCCACGCAGGCCCCCGCCCCGGCCACCCCCGACCTCCCCACCCCCGCCCTGGTCAAGGCGGCCCGCACCGCCGACCCCGACCTGCTGGCCAAGGTCGCGGCCCTCCCGCCGGCCGCCGACTCCCCGGCGGTCCCGCGCGCCGGGGCCGAGGCCGGCGACCCGGACTTCACCCTCCGCCGCCTGCTGCGCCCCTTCCGCCTCCCGCTCGCCCTGGCCCTGCTGCTCGTCGCGCTCGACGCGGCCTCCGGCCTGGTGCTGCCGGTGCTGATCCGGCACGGCATCGACCAGGGCGTCAGCAAGGCCCTGATGTCCGGGGTGGCCGTGGCCGCGCTGGCCGCGCTGGTGGTGGTGCTGCTGGACTGGTTGGTGCAGAGCGCCGAGAACCGGGTCAGCGGCCGTACCGGTGAGCGGGTGCTCTACCTGCTCCGCCTCAAGATCTTCGCCCACCTCAACCGGCTCGGCCTGGACTACTACGAGCGTGAGCTCTCCGGCCGGATCATGACCCGGATGACCACCGACCTGGACTCGCTGACGTCCTTCCTGCAGACCGGCGTGGTCACCGCCGTGGTCAGCCTGCTGACCTTCGGCGGGATCTTCGCCGCGCTGCTGATCATCGACGCCGGCCTGGCCCTGGTGGTCTTCGCGGTGCTGCCCCTGCTGGTCATCGCGACGCTGGTGTTCCGCCGGAAGTCCAGGGACCAGTACGAGCTGTCCCGGGACCTCATCAGCACCGTCAACGCCGACCTCCAGGAGAACGTGGCGGGCATGCGGATCGTCCAGGCCTTCCGCCGCCTGGACACCAACACGGACCGCTTCGTCGCCCGGGGCGTCGCCTACCGCGAGGCCCGGGTGCGCGCGCAGCTGTACATCTCGCTGTACTTCCCGTTCGTCCAGTTCCTCTCCAGCGTGGCCGCCGCGCTGGTGCTGATCGTGGGCGCGGCCCGGGTCGACGCCGGGACGCTGACGGTCGGCGCGCTGGTCGCGTACCTGCTGTACATCGATCTGTTCTTCGCACCGGTCAACCAGCTGTCCCAGGTGTTCGACGGCTACCAGCAGGCCTCGGTGGGCCTCGGCCGGATCCGGGAGCTGCTGCGCACCCCGACCGCCACCGCCGAGGCGGCCGACCCCGTGCCGGTGCCCGAGGGGCTGCGCGGCGAGATCTCCTTCGAGGGTGTCGGCTTCGCCTACAACGGCGGTGCGGACGGCGCCCCGAACGTGCTGACCGGTGTGGACCTGCACATCCCGGCCGGACAGACGGTGGCGCTGGTGGGTGAGACCGGTGCCGGCAAGTCGACGCTGGTGAAGCTGGTCGCCCGGTTCTACGACGCGACGGAGGGCACCGTGCGGGTGGACGGGGTCGACCTCACCCGCTTCGACCTGGCGCAGTACCGCCACCGGCTGGGGGTGGTGCCGCAGGAGGCGTACCTGTTCGCGGGCACGGTGCGCGAGGCGATCGCGTACGGCCGGCCCGACGCCTCGCCGGCCGAGGTGGAGGCGGCGGCCCGGGCGGTCGGCGCGCACGACATGATCGTCCGGTTGTCCGGCGGTTACGACCACGAGGTCGCGGGTCGCGGCCGCAACCTTTCGGCCGGCCAGCGGCAGTTGATCGCGCTGGCCCGGGCCGAGCTGGTCGATCCGGACATCCTGCTGCTCGACGAGGCGACCGCGGCGCTCGACCTGGCCACCGAGGCGGTGGTCAACCAGGCCGCGGACCGGCTCAGCGGCGGCCGCACCACGTTGGTCATCGCCCACCGGCTGACCACCGCCGAGCGCGCCGACCGGGTCGTCGTGCTGGACCACGGCCGGGTGGTCGAGGACGGCACGCATACCGAGCTGCTCGCCCGGGGCGGCACGTACGCCCGGCTCTGGCAGGCGTTCATCGCGGACGGCCACCCGGCGGTCGAGGCCGTCGCGGCGGGGTAGCCGACTGCCCGCGATCAGTCTGGCGGACCGTCGTCGGCGGCCCGTCAGGCTGATCGTCAGGCGGCGATCAGCGAGGCCAGCAGGCCGGTGGCGTCGATCCCGTGCGGCAGGTCGCTGACCTGTCCGTCGCCGACCTCGACCACGCGCCAGCCGGAGCCGTCGGCCCGGTTGGCGAGGTCGGTGGTGACGAAGCGGCAGCCGAGCATCCGGACCAGGGGGCGGACGCCGGTGAGGTCGGGTTCGACGTCGTGGTGAGGCGCGTCGGGGTGCGGCCCGACCAGGACGGGTTCGCCGTCCAGCCACCACACCCGCGCCTCCACGGCCCGCCCGCTCCCGCGGCCCGAACGGTCATCCGATCCTCCATCCGGCCTTCCGCTCGATTCTTCGCCCGATCCTTCGCCGGAGTCGTCACCCGAGCCGCTGCCAGTCCCGTCGGCCGACCGCTCGAACTCCTCGTACCGCCGCAGCACCACCCCGCCGGTCAGGAACTCGCCCTGGAGCTCGACGAACCGCGCCACCACCCGTCCGACGCTCGCCAGATCGGCCAACTCGGGGATGTAGCAGGCCTCGTGCCACTCGTGTTTGCGTGACTTCACGTAGTCCTTGACGATCGCCGGCCCGCTCCCGCCGAGCCGGGCCGCGGCCGCCGCCAGCTCTTCCGGCCCGGGCGCCATGGCAGCGGCGGTGGGGATCCACGTGCTGGGCGGAGTCGCCCCCTCGAACACGCCGTACCAGCCCGGCAGTTCATGCGCCGTCGCGTAGCCGGCCGGGCTGGTCAGCAGGGCACAGCCGCGCGCGGCGAGCGCGGTGGCGAAGCCGGTGTAGCGGGCGGACGGAAGCATCCAGCCCCGGTACCAGAGCGGAGCCCGGTCCTGCGGCACCTGCCGGACCGCCTGCTCGGCGTGCCCGGCGAGCAGCGCGTCGTGGTCGACCAGGTGGTGCTCGCCGCCCAACTCCCTTAGCAGCCTGGCCTCCCAGGCGAAGTGCGGGTCGGGCCGGCGCGGGTTGAGCGGGTCGGCGGGGAAGAGGATCGCGGGTACGGGCATGGCCGTCAGGGTAAGGCCCGGGCGGGGCGGCGTCGGCGGCTTTCGGCGCGTCAAACCCGCTCGACGGCCCGGCCGGGTGCTGGGAGAGTGATCCGATGCGAAATCTGCTGAGACTCCGTAGACGTGTCCCCCGGCAGGCGGCTCGCACGGTGGTCCTGGACGAGGACGGCTCGGTCTTCCTGCTCCGTTCGGACAACGACGAGGTCGGCGTCCACTGGACCATGCCGGGCGGCGGGCTGGAGCCCGGCGAGACCCCGTGGACCGGTGCCCGGCGCGAACTCTGGGAGGAGACGGGCTGGAGCGACCTCGAACCGGGCCCGCTGCTCTGCACCTGGGAACACGACTTCACCTGGCACGGCACCCCGGTTCGTCAGCACGAGCACATCTACCTCACGGGCGGACCGCACCGCGGCCCGGTCGGTGACGTCAGCGCGGTGCACGCCCAGGACCGGATCCTCGACTGGCGCTGGTGGACCCCGGCCGACCTGGCCGACGAGAACGCCGACGCGCTCTGGCCGCCCCGGCTGCCGGAGTTGCTGGCTGCCGTCCGCGAGGGCTGGGCCGTCGACGGGCGCCCCCCGGTACCCGTCGACCTCGGCTTCATCCCGAACGCCCCGCCCAGTCGCTGACGACCACCCGCTGACCGCCACCCGCTGACCGCTCCCCGACGCACGGCCGACAGCCGACCTCCTGACTGCCGTCCCCTGACCCGTCGCCGGCAAGCCTTGAACGCAGCGCGCTGCTACGAGCGCACGCCCCTACGGGCGCCCGCCGCGTCGCGGCCGCCCGCCCGGGCCGGATTCCCAGCCGCGCAGGTCCAGCTCCCGGTCGTGCAGCGCGCAGGGGTTCATCAGCACGGTCAGCTGCGCGTCGGCCAGCTGCTCGAAGGCGAGCCCGGTGGCGGACATCAGTTGTTCGGTCGGCACCGAGACGGCGATGGCGGGGCGCCAGGAGGGCAGCACGATCAGGCTGGTGCCGCGGCCGATCCGGACCGGTTCCGCCGTCACCCGGATCGGCGCCCGCTCCTCCGGGCGGCCGACGGCCTCGGGCTGGTTCGGGCTGCCGCCGATCAGGATGCCGAGCGGTGTCTCGGCCCGCGCCGCCCCGGGGTCGGCGGCCGACGGCGCTGCCACCGCCCCGGTGCCTCCGACGGGTTCACCCGAACCGGGTGCGGCTGCCGCCCGGACCTCGGCCGGGAGAGCGGCGGAGGTCGCGGGTGTCGTAGGTGCGGTCCCGACCGGTTCGGTCGCGGCCGTCTCCCGTGCGGTCGCCCCCTGCCCGGTCGCGTCGGCCTGCGGGTGCATCCGGCGCAGTCGGCGCGAGGGCGCGGGGCGCCGGGATCCGGCAGCCCGGAGTTCCTCGCGCGCCGCGCGCAGCACGGGCACGGCCCGGTCGCCTTCGGGCGCGACAGCCGGCCGACCGAACCGGCCTGCCCCGGTTCCGGCCCGCCCGCCCACGGCCTCGGCCCCGCCACCCGGAACGTCTTCACGGTGCTGAACGCCGACGCCGCCCGCGCCGCCCGCGCCGCCCTCACGGACCTCGCCGTCCCCGTCCCCGCCGTCCTCGCAGTCCTCGGCGCTCTCGCCGAGCAGCGCCCGGACCTCCGTGGCCGGTCGCCGGCACGCGGCCGCCAGGTCGGCGACCGAGCGGCCCTGGGCGCGGGCGGCCCGCAGCCGGTCGGCGAGCGCCGCCCGCAGCCGCGAGGTCGTCGGATCGTCCGTAGCCGCCTCGCCCCCCGCCGTGAGTCCGCCGTTGCCCGCGCCGTCCTCCCGTCCGCGCGGCTGCGGAACGGAGTCGTGGCGTGAGCCGCCCGCCTGGCGCGGCCCGCCGGCCGTGCCGGACGGGGCGGCGCCCGGAGCGCCGGCCGGGCCGGTCTCGGCGGCCGTCGCGATGGAGCAGCGCGCGGCGTGCGGGGGCGCGGATCCGGCGCTGCCCCCGGGCGGGCCGGGCAGGGACGGGTCGGTTGCGGCGGAGTGGAGCGAGGTCATCGGCACGGGCCCTTCGGCGGACGGTCCGGATGATCCTCCCGCACCGCGCGACCAGCTCCAAGAGTCAACTCCGGGGGTGTGCGCGAGACCACTGCCCGCCCCTACGCCCCGTGTCGACTCAAGTGCCGGGCGCGACGAAGCCCTTGAGGTCGGCGAGCACCGCGTTGGCGGCCATGACACCGAGCCCGAGGAACCAGGTCTCGTCCGAAACCGGCCGGGCCTGACCGGACTTGACCGCGCCGAGGGTCTTCCAGAGCGCGCCGCCGAGCACCGCGTCCTGGTTGGTCGAGCTGGGGCTGCCGTACACGCCGTAGAAGATCCAGTCGGCGTCGGCCTTGTCGATCTGCTCCGGGCTGACCTCCACCGCGAGTTCCTTGACCTGTTCGATCTTGGGCTGCGGCAGCGGGACGTCGGTGAGGATGGTGCCGATGAAGGACAGCTCGGCGTACAGCCGGGTCCGGCCGGGCATGAAGCGCAGCGGCGTGATGGTGGGCCGCTTGTCGCCGAGCTTGGCGCCGATCGCGGTGGCGGCCGCCTGGTACGCGTCGAGCTGGGTCTTGGCCTCGGCCTCCAGGCCGAACGGGCTGGCGTTGAGCTGGAAGTTCTGCTTCCAGGGGTAGCCGGGGCGCAGCGAGAAGACGGTCGGCGCGATCTTGGACAGCTGCGCGTACTGGTCCTGGGCGCGCAGCTGGCTGCCGAGGATCAGGTCGGGCTTGAGCGCGGCGATGGCCTCCAGGTTGAGGCTGTTGATGGTGCCGACGTTGGCCGGGTTGCCGGCCTTGTCCTTGAGGTAGGACGGCAGGGACTTGGAGCCGTCGGTGTAGACGATGCCGACCGGCTGGATGCCGAGTGCGACGACGTTGTCGAGTTCGCCGGTGTCCAGGACCACGACCCGGGTGGGCTTGGCGGGGATGACGGTCTCGCCCATGGCGTGCTTGACGGTGCGCGGGTAGACGCCGGGGGCGGCGTCGGTGCCGAAGCCCTTCATCTTCTCGATCACGGTGGCGTAGTCGTCGCCGCCCTGCTTGACCGACTTCTGGTCGGGCGATGCGCCGCCGGTGCCGGGGGTCGCGCCGCCGGAGCCGCCGTTGGCGCTCGAGCCGCCGGAGCTGCCGCAGGCGGTGAGCAGTCCGCCGAGGCCGAGGACCGCCCCGCCGGCGATCCCGGCGGCGAGGAACCTGCGGCGGGAGGGGGTGCGGGGGACGAGGACCAGGTCGTCGGGGTGGGGGGCCACGCGACGCTCCTTCGAATCGAGGTTAGGTGAGGCAAACCTATCCGAAGCGTCCGAGGGGGGGCGTAGTGGCCCGTCCGGGCCGAGGGCGAACCATCTCAAACCTTGACATAAGGGAGAAATTCTCTTGACCCTGATCCTTTGAAACCAAGGTACACCGCTTAACGCGCCGTTAATGCTGCACCTTTACGGCCTTCGCCGAGAACGAATCGAAGCAAGTGGTTTAGATCACCAAGGGTTGGTCTACTCAACCTTCCATGCTCGCGCCTAGGGTGCGCTGGTGTTTGATCAGCAGCTCTCAGAGCACGGAAGCAGCGGCCGGGCAATGGCGCCCGACGCTCCGCAGGGTGCCCCGGTCAGTGGCATCAGTGGTGGAGTCCCCGACCAGGGGACAGCTGGGGGAGCGGGGGACAAGGGTCTACGGGGCAACTCGGTGGGCCTGCTGGGCAGTGTGGTCCTGGGCGTTTCCACGGTCGCCCCGGTCTACTGCCTGACCGCGACACTCGGGCCGACCGTCACCGCGGTCGGCGTCCAGATGCCCGCCGTGTTCCTGGCCGGCTTCCTGCCGATGCTGCTCGTCGCGTTCGCCTACAAGGAGCTGAACAAGGACTTCCCGGACTGCGGCACGTCCTTCACCTGGACGGTCAAGGCCTTCGGCCCCCGGGTCGGCTGGATGGCCGGCTGGGGCCTGACCGTCGCGACCATCATCGTGCTCTCCAACCTGGCCGGGGTCGCGACCGAGTTCCTCTACCTGATGCTCGGCGAGATGACCGGCAGGAGCTGGGTCGCCGAACTCGACCAGAACCAGGCCGTCCACCTGCTCACCGTCGTCCTGCTGATCGCCGGTGCCACCGCGATGAGCTACCGGGGGATGACCGCCACCAAGTGGTTCCAGTACAGCCTGGTCGGCCTCCAACTCGCCGTGCTGGTGCTCTTCTCGGCCATCGCCATCGGCAAGGCCGCCGCCGGCGACCTGCCCGACTCGATCGGCTTCTCGTTCTCCTGGCTCAACCCGCTCCAGGTCAGCTCCTTCAGCGCCTTCACCGCGGGCCTGTCGCTGTCGATCTTCATGTACTGGGGCTGGGACACCTGCCTCACCATGAACGAGGAGACCCTCGGCAGCGCCAAGACCCCCGGCCGCGCCGCGATGGTCTCCATGGTCACCCTGGTCGGCTCGTACCTGCTGGTCGCGATCTCCGCCCAGATGTTCGCGGGCGTCGGCTCCACCGGCTCCGGCCTCAGCAACCCGGAGACCTCGGACAACGTCTTCGCCGCGCTCGCCCGTCCGGTCCTCGGCTCGCCGTGGAGCGTCCTGCTCTTCCTGGCCGTCGTCGCCAGCGCCGCCGCCAGCCTCCAGACCACCTTCATCCCGGTGGCCCGCACCCTGCTCGCGATGAGCGCCTACCGTGCCGTGCCGCCGCGCTTCGGCGCCGTCCACCCGCGCTTCCGCACCCCCGGGTACGCCACCGTCGCGGCCGGCATCGCCACCGCCGTCTTCTACGTCGGCATGAGCCTGATCAGCGAGAACGTCGTCCAGGACACCATCCTGGCGCTCGGCCTGATGATCTGCTTCTACTACGCGCTGACCGCGTTCGCCTGCGTCTGGTACTTCCGCCGCTCGCTGCGCACCGGCCCCCGCGACCTGTTCCTCAAGGGCATCGCCCCGCTGCTCGGCGGCGTGCTGCTGAGCGGGGTCTTCCTGCAGACCCTCACCGACGCCTGGAACCCGGACTACGGCAGCGGCGCCGTCTTCGGCATCGGCTCGGTGTTCGTCATCGGCGTCGGCATCCTGCTGCTCGGCGCCGTCCTGATGACCGGCTACGGGCTGGCCCGGCCGGAGTTCTTCCGCGGCGAGACGCTGCGCAAGGACACCCCCGCGCTGGTCGTCGAGGACTGAGAGGACCGGGAGGACCGGGAGGACCGGGGGCGCCGAAAATCGACCGCGCCGCCGGGCACCGACGTTATCCTCGACCGCATGAAGCTCTACGCGGGCCAGTGCTGGTGGCCGTCCTGAGGGACGGCCACCCCACCCGCTCGACCAGGGCCGTCCGGAATGGACGGCCCTTTCGCGTTTCCCACGGAACGGGCCCCCGCCCCGGACGGCCGCCACCACCGCCGTACCGAGGAGAAACCCGATGACCACCGCGACCACCGCGACCACCGAGCCGACCGCGACCACCCCGACGACCCCGTCCGTGGCCACCACCGCCACCTTCACCGCCGACCCGGCCGGCGACCGCGTCCTCACCGGGGACCGCCCCACCGGACCGCTGCACCTCGGCCACTACTTCGGCACCCTGCACAACCGCGTCCGGCTCCAGAACCAGGGCGTCGAGATGTTCGTCGTGATCGCCGACTACCAGGTCATCACCGACCGGGACGTCGCCGACCGGCTCGCCGAGCACACCGAGAACCTCGTCCTCGACTACCTCGCAGCCGGCCTCGACCCCGACCGCGCCACGATCTTCGCGCACAGCGCCGTCCCCGCCCTCAACCAGTTGCTGCTGCCCTTCCTCAGCCTGGTCAGCGTCGCCGAACTGAACCGCAACCCCACCGTCAAGGACGAGATCACGCACTCCCGCCAGTCCGCCGTCAACGGGCTGATGTTCACCTACCCCGCCCACCAGGCCGCCGACATCCTCTTCTGCAAGGCGAACCTCGTCCCGGTCGGCCAGGACCAGCTGCCCCACCTCGAAGTCGCCCGCACCATCGCCCGCCGCTTCAACGAGCGCTACCCGCATGCCGACGGCGGCGCCGTCTTCCCCACCCCCCGCGCACTGCTCTCCGACGCCCCGCTGCTGCTCGGCACCGACGGCGGCAAGATGAGCAAGAGCCGGGGCAACTCCGTTCCCCTCGGCGCCACCGAGGACGAGACCGCCCGGATCATCCGCGGCGCCAGGACCGACGCCGACCGCCGGATCGACTACGACCCGGCCGACCGGCCCGAGGTCTCCGGCCTCATCCTGCTCGCCGCGCTCTGCCAGGACCGCGCACCCGAGGAGATCGCCGAGGAACTCGGCGACGGCGGGGCGGCCGCGCTCAAGCGCACCGTCACCGACTCCGTCAACGAGTACCTCCGCCCCCTGCGCGCCCGCCGCGCCGAACTCGCCGCCGACCGAGGCCACCTGCGCCAGGTCCTGCGCGACGGGGCCGAACGCGCCAACGCCGTCGCCGACGCCACCCTCGACGAGGTCAGGAGGGTGATGGGGGCGATCTGAAGAACCGCCCCGCACCTCCGGCGCACCCTCGGGGCACCCTCGGCCCGAAGACGTCGGCCCGAAGACGTCGGCCCGAAGGCGCCCGCTCGCGGACATCGGCCCGTCGACACGGGGGCATATCGTCACCGGGCGGCCTCGACCACGCCGAGGCCGCCCGTACCCGGCCTCCCCCGAAAGGCGTCCCGGCCCATGGACCAGCACCCGACCACGTCCGGCCAGGGTCTGACCCGCCCGCCGCACCTGCGCCCCGGCGACCACATCGCCGTCGTCGCCCCCAGCGGCCCGATCGACTCCCAGCGACTCACCGACGGCTGCGCGATCCTCCGCTCCTGGGGCCTGCGGGTCACCGTCGCCCCGCACGTCCTCGACGCCCACCCCACCCTCGGCTACCTCGCCGGCACAGACGCCGACCGCGCCGCCGACCTCCAGTCCGCCTGGCTCGACCCCACCGTCGACGCCGTCATCTGCGCCCGTGGCGGCTACGGCGTCCACCGCATGGTCGACCTGCTCGACTGGGCCGCCATGCGCGCCGTCCCGCCCAAGCCGTTCATCGGCTTCAGCGACGTCTCCTCCCTCCAGGAGGCCTTCGCCCAGCGGCTCGGCATCGCCACCCTCTACGGGCCGATGAGCGCGGCCGGCTCCTTCATCACCGACGGACCGACCGCCGAGCACCTGCGCCGCACCCTCTTCGAGCCCACGGCCACCACCGTGCTCACCTCACCGACCGCCACCGCCCTCGTCCCCGGCCGCGCCCGGGGCGTCACCGCGGGCGGCTGCCTCCACGTCCTCGCGGCCGAGCGCGGCACGCCCGCCGCCCGGCCCTCCTACGCCGGCGGCATCCTGATCCTGGAGGACGTCCACGAGCAGCCGTACCAGCTCGATCGGCTCCTCACCCAGTTCCTGCGCTCCGGCGCGTTCGACGGGGTCGCAGGCATCGCGCTCGGCTCCTGGGACGGCTGCGGACGGCTCGACCGCGTCCGGGACGTCATGCTCGACCGCCTCGGCCCGCTCGGCATACCCGTCATCTGGGAACTCGGCTTCGGCCACTGCCCCTCCACTCTGACCGTCCCGCTCGGCGTCCCCGCCGTCCTCGACGCCGACGCCGGCACCCTCACCCTGGAGGTGCCCGCCCTCGCCGAGCGGTGAGGCCCGTGCCGGCGGTGAGTAGGGTGCGGCCATGAACGAGGACCGCCTCACCGCCCTCGCCCTCGGCTTCCTCCGGGGCCCGGGCAGCAACGCCCGCACGATCCTCGGACTTGCCGGCCCGCCCGCCGCCGGCAAGTCCACCCTGGCCCGGCACCTGGTCGCCGAGATCGAGCGCGCCGAGGGCCCCGGCAGCGCCGCGTACGTTCCGCTCGACGGCTTCCACCTGTCCGCCGCCCAACTGGACCGCCTCGCCCTGACCCACCGCAAGGGCGCCCCCGCCACCTTCGACGCCCACGGCTACGTCGCTCTGCTGCGCC
>NZ_CP108408.1:5177500-5320000 GCF_041435235.1 Kitasatospora sp. NBC_01300
TTGACTATTCGGCACAGGAAGAGATCAGGGGTTAGTACTGCTTCAGCGTGGAACGCTTCTGGGATTGACTGTGTCGGGCACGTTGTTGGGTCCTGAGGGAACGGCCGTAAGGCTGTTTCTTCTAGGATGCCGGTCCCATGCTTGTTCAGGTGGGTGACTGGTCGTTGTTTGAGAACTGCACAGTGGACGCGAGCATCTGTGGCCAAGTTTTTAAGGGCGCACGGTGGATGCCTTGGCACCAGGAACCGATGAAGGACGTGGGAGGCCACGATAGTCCCCGGGGAGCCGTCAACCAGGCTTTGATCCGGGGGTTTCCGAATGGGGAAACCCGGCAGTCGTCATGGGCTGTCACCCGCTGCTGAACACATAGGCAGTGTGGAGGGAACGCGGGGAAGTGAAACATCTCAGTACCCGCAGGAAGAGAAAACAACCGTGATTCCGGGAGTAGTGGCGAGCGAAACCGGATGAGGCTAAACCGTGATGGTGTGAGACCCGGCAGGGGTTGCCATCACGGGGTCGTGGGATTTTTCTTGACCGGTCTGCCGGCCGGTCGGCGAGTCAGAAACCGTATGGGTAGTCGAAGGACATGCGAAAGGTCCGGCGTAGAGGGTAAGACCCCCGTAGACGAAATCTGTACGGCTCGTTTGAGAAACTCCCAAGTAGCACGGGGCCCGAGAAATCCCGTGTGAATCTGGCGGGACCACCCGCTAAGCCTAAATATTCCCTGGTGACCGATAGCGGATAGTACCGTGAGGGAATGGTGAAAAGTACCGCGGGAGCGGAGTGAAATAGTACCTGAAACCGTGTGCCTACAAGCCGTGGGAGCGTCGTTCATCAGCTTGCTGGTGGGCCGTGACTGCGTGCCTTTTGAAGAATGAGCCTGCGAGTTTGCGGTGTGTAGCGAGGTTAACCCGTGTGGGGTAGCCGTAGCGAAAGCGAGTCCGAATAGGGCGGTTGAGTTGCATGCCCAAGACCCGAAGCGGAGTGATCTAGCCATGGGCAGGTTGAAGCGCGGGTAAGACCGTGTGGAGGACCGAACCCACCAGGGTTGAAAACCTGGGGGATGACCTGTGGTTAGGGGTGAAAGGCCAATCAAACTCCGTTATAGCTGGTTCTCCCCGAAATGCATTTAGGTGCAGCGTCACGTGTTTCTTGCCGGAGGTAGAGCACTGGATAGGCGATGGGCCTTACCGGGTTACTGACCTTAGCCAAACTCCGAATGCCGGTAAGTGAGAGCGTGGCAGTGAGACTGTGGGGGATAAGCTCCATGGTCGAGAGGGAAACAGCCCAGAACACCGACTAAGGTCCCTAAGCGTGTGCTAAGTGGGAAAGGATGTGGAGTCGCAGAGACAACCAGGAGGTTGGCTTAGAAGCAGCCACCCTTGAAAGAGTGCGTAATAGCTCACTGGTCAAGTGATTCCGCGCCGACAATGTAGCGGGGCTCAAGCACATCACCGAAGTCGTGTCATTGCAGCAATAGGGCCAACGCCTGCTGTGATGGGTAGGGGAGCGTCGTGTGCCGGGTGAAGCGGCGGTGGAAACCAGTCGTGGACGGTATACGAGTGAGAATGCAGGCATGAGTAGCGATACAAGAGTGGGAAACTCTTGCGCCGATTGACCAAGGGTTCCTGGGTCAAGCTGATCTGCCCAGGGTAAGTCGGGACCTAAGGCGAGGCCGACAGGCGTAGTCGATGGACAACGGGTTGATATTCCCGTACCCGCTTTGAAGCGCCAACGCTGAACCAGGTGATGCTAAGGCCGTGAAGCCGGCCCGGAGTCTTCGGACAAAGGGACGTGGTGGAGCCGCTGAACCAAGTCTGTAGTAGGTGAGCGATGGGGTGACGCAGGAAGGTAGTCCAGCCCGGGCGGTGGTTGTCCCGGGGTAAGGGTGTAGGACGAACGGTAGGCAAATCCGCCGTTCACATAGTCTGAGACCTGATGCCGAGCCGATTGTGGTGAAGTGGATGATCCTATGCTGTCGAGAAAAGCCTCTAGCGAGTTTCATGGCGGCCCGTACCCCAAACCGACTCAGGTGGTCAGGTAGAGAATACCGAGGCGTTCGGGTGAACTATGGTTAAGGAACTCGGCAAAATGCCCCCGTAACTTCGGGAGAAGGGGGGCCATTCCTGGTGACGGCACTTGCTGCCAGAGCTGGGGGTGGCCGCAGAGACCAGCGAGAAGCGACTGTTTACTAAAAACACAGGTCCGTGCGAAGCCGTAAGGCGATGTATACGGACTGACGCCTGCCCGGTGCTGGAACGTTAAGGGGACCGGTTAGCTTGGATTCGTCCAGGCGAAGCTGAGAACTTAAGCGCCAGTAAACGGCGGTGGTAACTATAACCATCCTAAGGTAGCGAAATTCCTTGTCGGGTAAGTTCCGACCTGCACGAATGGCGTAACGACTTCTCGACTGTCTCAACCATAGGCCCGGTGAAATTGCATTACGAGTAAAGATGCTCGTTTCGCGCAGCAGGACGGAAAGACCCCGGGACCTTTACTATAGCTTGATATTGGTGTTCGGTTCGGCTTGTGTAGGATAGGTGGGAGACTTTGAAGCAGCAACGCCAGTTGTTGTGGAGTCGTCGTTGAAATACCACTCTGGTCGTGCTGGATGTCTAACCTGGGTCCGTGATCCGGATCAGGGACAGTGTCTGGTGGGTAGTTTAACTGGGGCGGTTGCCTCCTAAAGAGTAACGGAGGCGCCCAAAGGTTCCCTCAGCCTGGTTGGCAATCAGGTGTTGAGTGTAAGTGCACAAGGGAGCTTGACTGTGAGACTGACGGGTCGAGCAGGTACGAAAGTAGGGACTAGTGATCCGGCGGTGGCTTGTGGAAGCGCCGTCGCTCAACGGATAAAAGGTACCCCGGGGATAACAGGCTGATCTTCCCCAAGAGTCCATATCGACGGGATGGTTTGGCACCTCGATGTCGGCTCGTCGCATCCTGGGGCTGGAGTAGGTCCCAAGGGTTGGGCTGTTCGCCCATTAAAGCGGTACGCGAGCTGGGTTTAGAACGTCGTGAGACAGTTCGGTCCCTATCCGCTGTGCGCGTAGGAGTGTTGAGAAGGGCTGTCCCTAGTACGAGAGGACCGGGACGGACGAACCTCTGGTGTGCCAGTTGTCCTGCCAAGGGCATGGCTGGTTGGCTACGTTCGGGAGGGATAACCGCTGAAAGCATCTAAGCGGGAAGCCTGCTTCGAGATGAGCACTCCCACCTCCTTGAGAGGGTAAGGCTCCCAGTAGACGACTGGGTTGATAGGCCGGATATGGAAGCCCTGTGAGGGGTGGAGTTGACCGGTACTAATAGGCCGAGGGCTTGTCCTCAGTTGCTCGCGTCCACTGTGTTGTTCTGAAACAACGACCCCAACCCGTTTGGTCACGGGGTTGGTGCGGTTGACAGTTTCATAGTGTTTCGGTGGTCATAGCGTGAGGGAAACGCCCGGTTACATTCCGAACCCGGAAGCTAAGCCTTACAGCGCCGATGGTACTGCAGGGGGGACCCTGTGGGAGAGTAGGACGCCGCCGAACAATCATTCCGAAAAGACCCCCTCCCGTCCGGGAGGGGGTCTTTTTGCGTTAGCCTCTGCCAACACACGAACCAGAGTTTGTCGGAGAGGCGCGATCCGTTGCAGAACCTGACCCTTACCTGGCAGTCCGCCGGGGGCGCCGCGGTCGCTCTCTACGGCGGGGCGTACGCCGCCGCCAGGGTCCGGAAACCGTCCCTGTCGGCGCTGCTGCGGGAGGCCGGCACACTGCTGGCCCTGTTCGCGCTCTGGCAGCTGGTGGGTCACCTCTCGGTGATGAGCGGGGACCACGCGCTGGACCGGGCGGATTGGATCCACCGCACCGAGTCGTTGATCGGTCTACCGGACGAGGCGTCCTGGCAGGCGGCCGTCACGCCGTACCCGGTGCTGGTGAGGCTAGCGAACTACTACTACGCGGCGATGCACTTCGCGGTGATGCTGGCGGTGCTGCTCTGGGTGTTCGTGCGGCACCGGGAGCGGTACGCGTGGGTGCGGAACACGGTGGTGATCACCACGGCGGTCTGTCTGCTGGTGCAGTTCATTCCAGTGGCGCCGCCCCGGATGCTGCCGCAGCACGGGTTCGTCGACGTGGCCGCCGAGTACGGGCAGTCGGTGTACGGGGGCGCGATGGGCGGTGTGGTGGTGGCGGACCAACTGTCGGCGATGCCCTCGGTGCACGTCGCGTGGTGCGTGCTGGCGGCGGTCGCGGTGGTGCGGGTCTCGCGGAGCCCGCTGCGGTGGGTGGTGGTGCTGCACCCGGTGCTGACCGTCGCGGTGGTCGTGGTGACCGCGAACCACTTCTGGGCGGACGGCATCGTCGCCGTCGTGATCCTGCTGTTCGCGTACGCCGTCCAGGCCCTGGTGGCACGTCGCCGGGGTCGGATCTCCGTCGACACGGAGGTCCGACCCCGGCAGGCCGCGGCGGATCAGCCGCTGCGGGTCACTTGACCGGCAGGGCGATCCTGCCCCAGGAGCCGTTGCTGAGGGCGGAGGTGGCCCAGTACCAGGCGGTGAGTCCGGAGACGGCCGCGACCCAGCCGGCGAACTTGGCGAGGCCGCTGTAGCCGCCGAAGGCGGCGATGGCGTTCAGCAGCAGGGACAGCGTGAGCAGGCCGTAGACGGCGCGGCTGAACAGGCCCGCGCCCCAGCTGGCGGCGGTCAGGGTGAGGGCGAGCAGGGCCCAGAGCAGGAGGAACAGGCCGGCGGCGTTCTTGCCCGCCCCGCCGGCCGTCGACCAGGTCGCCCAGAAGGCGCCGAGGCTGGTGAAGGCGGTTCCGGTGAAGCCTTCGCCGCCGCGGAGCTGCCACAGGCCCGCGATGAAGAGGGTGACTCCGCCGACCAGGTGGGCGAGGTGCGCCGCGTCCCCGACCCCGGTGCCGCTGAAGACGCCGGTGGAGAGCAGGCCGTAGGCGAGCAGTGTGAGGCCGAGTGCGAGGTAGCCGAGGTTACCCGCGTCGGCTCCGGTGGAGCGGGCGTTCGTTGCCCCGGTAGCTTCGTTGCTCACCGGAGGCTCCTTTCACTTTGGGCGCGCGCAGGGCGCAGTCAACGCAGTGGTGTGGTCCGATGAGGTGGATGCGCGCGACCGCGCCGAGGGCGCACGGCTGGAGCGTGCGCGGGCTGCGGTCAGAAGTGATGGGCCGGCGGGAGAGCCGCCGGTCGTGTCCCCGCCGGGGGATTCCCCGGTGAGATCGGTGTACCCGGCCGTACTCGCTTGTACCCTTGTGAATATAACAATTTGTGACGATGTCAGTTGTGGAACGCTCAGGGCCGACCGGGACGCCGGGGGCTGACCGAGGTACGGCGTCGGCTCACGAGGAGCGCTGGGTCGGCACCCGCAGGGTCAGGATGGCCATGTCGTCGGACGGCGGCTCCGGGGCGAAGCGCTCGACGGCGCGCTGCACCCGCATCGCGACCGCCCCGGCGGTCAGGCCGGTACAGCCCGTGAGCACCTCGGCGAGGCCGTCGTCGCCCAGCATCCGGCTGCCCTCGCGGCGTTCGGTGACGCCGTCGGTGACGCACAGCAGGACCTCGCCGGGGGAGAGCACCAGGCGCTCGGCCACGAGGTCGAGGTCCTCCATGACGCCGAGCAGCGGCTGCGGGGTGGCGGCCCGGTCGACCTGGCCGTCGGTGCGCAGCCGGAGCGGCAGCGGGTGGCCGGCACAGACCAGGGACAGTTCGGTGCTGCCGTCCGGTCGGGGCGTCAGCTCGCCGTAGAGCAGGGTGAGGAAGCGGCTGCGCGCGCCCTCGTCCAGGATGGCCGCGTTGAGGCGGCGGAGCACCTGCGGTGCGTCCAGGCCCTCGCGGGCGAGCAGGCGCAGCGAGTGCCGGGCGAGGCCGGTGACCGAGGCGGCCTCGGGGCCGGTGCCGCAGACGTCGCCGATCGCGAAGCCGTAGGTGCCCTCGCGGATGGTGAACAGGTCGTAGAAGTCGCCGCCGACCTCGTTGCCCTCGCCGGCGGCCTGGTAGTAGACGTCCACCTCGACGCCCGGGATCTCGGGCAGGTCCGGCGGCAGCAGGCTGCGTTGCAGGGCCTGGCTGGTGGCGGTGCGCTCGGAGTAGAGGCGGGAGTTGTCGAGTGCGAGGGCGGCCCGGCGGGAGAGGTCCTCGGCGAGTTCGAGGATCTCCTGGCGGAACCGGACGCCGGCCGGGACGCCGAGCGTGAGCAGGCCGATGACCCGGTTGCGGGCGGTCAGCGGCAGGACGACGGTCTCGCCGAGCAGTCCGGCGAGTTCGGGGCTGTCGGTGAGGCCGCCTGCGGCGGCGGTCTCGGCGGGCGCCGACCAGAAGCGGACGCCGTGGGTCGGGCCGGCGTCGGGGGCCGGGGTCTTGTCGAGCAGGTCGCGCAGCGGGTCGATCCGGTCCTCGTCCTCGTGCAGGACGAAGGCGAGGCCGGCCGCGGCGCCGTGGTCGCCCTTGGTGTAGACGGCGCACCAGGAGGCGAGGGTGGGGACGGCCATCTGGGCCATCAGGGCGAGGGTCTGCTCGTGTTCGAGGGTGCCGGCGAGCAGGTCGGAGGCCTCGACGAGGAAGGACAGCGAGCCCCGGCGGAGTCGTTCGAGTTCGGTCAGCCGGGTGCTCTCGACGGCGAGGGCGACCCGGTCGGCGGCGAACTGGAGCCGCAGGGCGTCCTCGTTGTCGTAGCGGCCGGGCGCGGCGGTGGCGATGCCGAGCGAGCCGATCAGCCGGCCCTCGACCTTGAGCGGGACGGTGACCAGGGAGCGCATGCCGCTGCCGGTGAGCAGGGGCAGGCCGGTCGGGCGGGTGGTGAGGTCCTCGTGGACGGAGGGCAGCCGGGCGGAGTCGTAGCGGCTGCCGGTGTCGACCGGGAAGCGGGTGTGCCGGCGGTGTCCGGAGGTGAAGCCGGTGGCGGCGCGGACCTCGAACTCGGTCTCGTCGTCGGTGGTCAGCAGCAGGTACGCGGCGTCGGCGTCGAGCAGGTCGCGGGCGCGTTCGACGGTGCGTTGGAGCAGGGTGTCGAGGTCGTCGGTGGCGACCGGGCCGGCCAGCAGGTCGAGCCGGGGGCCGGTCGGGTCGGAGCGCTCGCCGGGCAGGGTGCGGGCGGGGGAGCGGAGCACCGCGCGGTCGGGTTCGAGGACGAGCAGGCAGAGGGTGGAGGGGACGCCCTCGGTGTCGCGTACGCGGACCTGGACGCCGTACACCTCGACCTCGTGGCCGTCCGCACGGCGGACGCCGTAGCCGCCCTCCCAGCGGGCCAGCCGCAGGGTGTCGGCGAGGCCGAGGCCGCGGCCGGCTGACTGCGGCCAGACGGCAAGGTCGGCCCAGGGGCGGCCGAGGACGGTGGCGGCGGGGTACTGGAAGAGCGCCTCGGCGTCCGGGTTCCAGGCGAGGACGCGGCCGTCCTCGTCGAGCTGGACGACGGCGACGTGCACCGGGCCGGGGCCGCTGGGCAGGTCGCTGCCGGGGGTCGCGGGGACGGCGTAGCGGGTGCCAGCCACGGGGGCGGGCAGGGCGAGCCGGAACCAGACGGTCTTGCGTCCGGCCGCGTACTCGACGCCCCAGCGCTCGGCGAGGGCGGAGCACATCAGCAGGCCGCGGCCGCCCTCGCCGTCGGGGTCGGCGTAGCGGTCGGAGACGGGGCCGTCGCCGAGGGAGGGCAGGCCGCGTTCGGGGTGGTGGTCGGTGACTTCGATCCGGACGGTGCCCTCCTCGCGCAGGCAGCACACCTCGGCGGCGGTGCCGGCGTGGACGACGGCGTTGGTGACCAGTTCGCTGACCAGGACGACGGCGTCGTCGACGACCTCGGGCAGACCCCAGCCGAGCAGCGCGTCCCGTACGAAGCCCCGGGCGGCGGCTGCGGACCGGCCGTCGGGGTCGAAGGTGGCGGCTGCGCGCGCGGTGACCACGTTGCCACTTCTCCTCTGCTGCTCTGGCCTTGACTGTCCGGGGCGTGGCGCCGACTCCCGGTGCGTGCCGCCGGGCTGGCGGCGCTGGGTCGGGTCATGGCCCGGTGCAGCGCTCCACCCTACTTTCCGCTTGGTTCCCCGTGGGGGCGGGGCGTTGAAACAGGCACCTGAGAGTGATTCTGCCCACCTGTTTCGGACGGTCGGCTACCAACCGGGCGCAACCGGCCGTATACCCGGCGCCGGTGCTGCCAGACTGGGGGGTCCGCGGCGGCCGGTCGGAGCAGTACGGTCGATGCGGGTGCCGGTGTGCCGCGTGGGGCGCCGGTACGCAGCCCGACCGGGCCGGTGCCCCGGTGCGTGCCGTACCGGCACGGACGGTCACCGGAAAGTTCACGATGTGGGAGGGGCCCGTTGAGTTCGGCCACCAAGGACGCAACCGGTACGACGCCGCCCGTTCCGCGCGGTGGGCGGTCCGGGACCGCGCCGCGGAACGCGGCCGGCCGGCGAGTGAGCCACAACCGGGGGGCGGAGCCGGCCGAACTGCGGAAGCTGTTGGCCGCGCTGACCGCGATGCGGGACGGCAACTTCCGCCGTCGGCTGACGGTTCCGGGGGATGGGCCGCTGGCGGAGATCGCCGCGGTGTTCAACGAGGTCGCCGAGCGCAACCAGCACCTGACCGGCGAACTGGCCCGGGTGCGGCGGGCGGTGGGCCGCGAGGGCCGGCTGAACGAGCGGCTGGAGACCGGCGCGGGCGAGGGCGCCTGGATGGCGGCCGTCGACAACTGCAACGCGCTGATCGACGATCTGGCCCGTCCGATGGCCGAGGTGGGCCGGGTGCTCTCCTCGATCGCCGAGGGCGACCTGGACCAGAAGATGGAGCTGCGCTCGCTGCACAGCAACGGGGTGAGCCACCCGCTGCGCGGCGAGTACCTCAAGATCGGCCGGACCGTCAACGGGCTGGTGGACCAGCTCTCGGAGTTCACCGACGAGGTGACCCGGGTGGCCCGCGAGGTGGGCACCGAGGGCAAGCTGGGCGGCCAGGCCAAGGTCCGCAGCGTGTCCGGCAGTTGGAAGGACCTGGCGGACTCGGTCAACACCATGGCCGGCCGGCTGACCGCGCAGGTGCGCAACATCGCCCAGGTGACCACCGCGGTGGCCAAGGGCGACCTGTCCCGCAAGGTCACCGTCGAGGTGGCCGGCGAGATGCTGGAGCTGAAGAACACCGTCAACACGATGGTGGACCAGCTGAACGGGTTCGCCGCCCAGGTCACCGGGGTGGCCAGGGACGTGGGCACCGAGGGCCGGCTCGGCGGCCAGGCGCAGGTGCCGGGAGTGGCCGGGGTCTGGCGGGACCTGACCGACTCGGTGAACTTCATGGCCGACAACCTGACCGGCCAAGTGCGCAACATCGCCCAGGTGACCACGGCGGTGGCGCGCGGGGACCTCTCGCAGAAGATCGAGGTGGACGCGCGCGGCGAGATGCTGGAGCTGAAGAACACCATCAACACGATGGTCGACCAGCTCTCCGGCTTCGCCGAACAGGTGACCAGGGTGGCCCGCCAGGTGGGCACCGAGGGGCGGCTCGGCGGCCAGGCACAGGTGCCCGGGGCGGCCGGGGTGTGGCGCGACCTGACCGACAACGTCAACTTCATGGCGAACAACCTCACCGATCAGGTGCGCAACATCGCCCAGGTGACGACCGCGGTCGCCAAGGGCGACCTGTCGCAGAAGATCCAGGTGGACGCGCGCGGGGAGATCCTGGAGCTGAAGAACACCATCAACACGATGGTGGACCAGCTGGGCGCCTTCGCCGACGAGGTCACCAGGGTGGCCCGGGACGTCGGCACCGAGGGCATCCTCGGCGGCCAGGCGAGCGTGCCCGGGGTGTCCGGGACGTGGAAGGACCTGACCAACAGCGTCAACCTGATGGCCAACAACCTGACCAGCCAGGTCCGCAACATCGCCGAGGTGACCACGGCGGTGGCGCGCGGCGACGTGTCGAAGAAGATCACCGTCGATGCCCGGGGCGAGATCCTGGAGCTGGTGACGACCGTCAACACCATGGTCGACCAGCTGTCGGCGTTCGCCGACGAGGTGACCCGGGTCGCCCGCGAGGTGGGCACCGAGGGGATCCTGGGCGGCCAGGCCCGGGTGCGCGGGGTGTCGGGGATCTGGAAGGACCTGACCGACAACGTCAACTTCATGGCGTCCAACCTGACCGGGCAGGTCCGCAACATCGCCGAGGTCGCCACCGCGGTGGCCCGTGGTGACCTGTCCAAGAAGATCACCATCGAGGCGCAGGGCGAGGTCGCCGCCCTCGCCGGGACCTTGAACACCATGGTCGACCAGCTCTCCTCCTTCGCGGTGGAGGTGACCAGGGTGGCCCGCGAGGTCGGCACCGACGGCACCCTGGGCGGTCAGGCGAGCGTGCCGGGCGTGGCCGGCATCTGGAAGGACCTGACCGACAACGTCAACCTGATGGCCAACAACCTCACCGGCCAGGTCCGCAACATCGCGCTGGTGATCACGGCGGTGGCCCGCGGTGACCTCTCGCAGAAGATCGACGTCGACGCGCGCGGCGAGATCCTCCAGCTCAAGACCAGCATCAACACCATGGTCGACCAGCTGTCGGCGTTCGCCGACGAGGTGACCCGGGTCGCCCGCGAGGTGGGCACCGACGGGCGGCTCGGCGGCCAGGCCCGGGTACCCGGCGTGGACGGCACCTGGCAGGACCTCACCGAGTCGGTGAACGAACTGGCCAACAACCTGACCCGGCAGGTGCGCGCGATCGCCCAGGTCGCCACCGCCGTGACCAGGGGCGACCTGAGCCTGCGGATCGACGTGGACGCCGCGGGGGAGCTCGACGAGCTCAAGGACAACATCAACCAGATGATCGCCAACCTGCGCGAGACCACCCGCACCAACCAGGAGCAGGACTGGCTCAAGACCAACCTGGCCCGGATCTCCGGCCTGCTCCAGGGCCGCCGGGACCTGGAGGCCGTCGCCTCGCTGATCATGACCGAGCTGACCCCGGTGGTCTCCGCCCAGCACGGCGCCTTCTTCCTCGCCCAGCCGGCCGGCCGCACCGCCGAGCTGATCACCGAGGACGACGACGAGAACGACACCGTCCTGCGGCTGATCGGCAGTTACGGCTACCAGCGGCGCGCGATGCCGACCACCTTCCGGCCCGGCGAGTCGCTGATCGGGCAGGCCGCAGTGGAGAAGCGGGCGATCATCCTCAAGGAGGCGCCGCCCGGGTACCTCAAGATCGCCTCGGGCCTCGGCGAGGCCTCGCCGGCCCACATCGTGGTGCTGCCGGTGCTGTTCGAGGGCCGGCTGCTGGGCGTGATCGAGCTGGCCACCTTCAGCTCCTTCACCACCGTCGCGCTGGACTTCCTCAACCAGATCGCCGACCTGATCGGCGTCACCGTCAACACCATCAGCGTCAACACCAAGACCGAGGGCCTGCTGCTGGAGTCCCAGCGGCTCACCGCCGAACTCTCGATGCGATCCGCCGAGTTGGAGGCGCGCCAGGAGGAACTGGAGCGCACCAACGAGGAGTTGCAGGAGAAGGCCGAGCAACTCGCCCAGCAGAACCGCGACATCGAGATCAAGAACAGCGAGATCGAGGAGGCCCGGCAGGTCCTGGAGGAGCGCGCCGAGCAGCTCGCCCTGGCCTCCCGGTACAAGAGCGAGTTCCTCGCCAACATGTCGCACGAGCTGCGCACCCCGCTCAACTCGCTGCTGATCCTGGCCAAGCTGCTCTCCGACAACAACGAGGGCAACCTCTCGCCCAAGCAGGTCGAGTTCGCCGACACCATCCACGGCGCCGGCTCCGACCTGCTCCAGCTGATCAACGACATCCTCGACCTCTCCAAGGTCGAGGCAGGCAAGATGGACGTCCGCCCGGCCCGGATCGCCCTGGTCCAGCTGGTCGACTACGTCGAGGCCACCTTCCAGCCGGTCGCGCTGGACAAGAACCTGGACTTCGCGGTCCGGGTCTCGCCCGCCCTGCCGGTCACCCTGCACACCGACGAGCAGCGGCTCCAGCAGGTGCTGCGCAACCTGATCTCCAACGCCGTCAAGTTCACCGACGCCGGCGCGGTCGACTTCTCGATCTCCCCGGCCGGTGCGGAGGTCCCGCAGCACGTGCGCGAGCGGCTGCTGGAGTCCGGCTCGATCAAGGACCCGGACGACGAGCTGATCGCCTTCGCGGTCTCCGACACCGGTATCGGCATCCCCGGCAACAAGCTGCGGGAGATCTTCGAGGCGTTCAAGCAGGCCGACGGCACCACCAGCCGCAAGTACGGCGGCACCGGGCTCGGCCTGTCGATCAGCCGCGAGATCGCGCGGCTGCTGGGCGGCGAGATCCACGCCGAGAGCGAGCTGGGCAAGGGCTCCACGTTCACGCTCTACCTGCCGCTGCGCACCGAGGCCCCGGACCCGGCCCAGGTCGAGCGCCCGGCCGTGTCGAGCGTCCCGGCGTTGCGCGCCTCCGTCGGCGTGACCCCGATCGGGGTGCCCGTGCCGGTCGGCGAGAACCCGGCCGACCACTGGGCCCAGGAGGTCCGCGAGCTGGCCGAGGAGCGCCGCCGCGGCGCGGTGGAGCGCCGGCGCAGCGCCGCCCTGGACGCCGCCGCCGGGGCCCGCCCGGTGGAGCCCGCGCCGCCCCGCCCCAGCCGCAGCGACGTGCGCTTCGACGGCCAGCAGGTGCTGATCGTGGACGACGACGTCCGCAACGTGTTCGCCCTCACCAGCGTGCTGGAACAGCACGGCCTGACCGTCCTGTACGCCGAGAACGGGCGCGAGGGCATCGAGATGCTGGAGCAGCACGAGAACGTGGCGCTGGTCCTGATGGACATCATGATGCCGGAGATGGACGGCTACGCGACCACCGAGGCGATCCGCCGGATGCCCCAGTTCGCCGGCCTGCCGATCATCGCGCTGACCGCCAAGGCGATGAAGGGCGACCGCGAGAAGTCGCTGGAGGCGGGCGCCACCGACCACATCACCAAGCCGGTGGAGACCGACCACCTGCTGGCGGTGATGCGCGAGTGGTTGCGGGCGGACCGCGCGTAGCGCCAGGGGAGGGCGCGAACTCCGGGGCGGGCTCCGGAGTTCGCACCGTCCGGTGGGCCGGTTTGCTGGCGGTCGGGCCCGGGAACCCGGTAGGGTCACCGATCGTTGCGAACAGTGACCGGACGGCGACACACTGCTGAGCGTGCGCCGGAGCACTGGGCGCGCGCCGCTCCGGATCGGGTCACGACGGAGCGATGTGCCGGGCGAGGGGGTGCGGCTAGCATGACCGGGGTAGCGGTGGGCAGTACGCGAGTGCCATCACCGGGCGGCAGGCAGGCGACAGGAGGGCGAGCCCTGATGCAGAAGGCGAAGATCCTCCTGGTCGACGACCGACCGGAGAACCTGCTGGCGCTGGAGGCGATCCTCTCCGCGCTGGACCAGACGCTGGTGCGCGCCGTCTCCGGCGAGGAGGCGCTCAAGGCGCTGCTCACCGACGACTTCGCGGTGATCCTGCTGGACGTCCAGATGCCCGGGATGGACGGCTTCGAGACGGCCGCCCACATCAAGCGCCGCGAGCGCACCCGGGACATCCCGATCATCTTCCTGACCGCGATCAACCACGGCCCGCACCACACCTTCCGCGGCTACGCGGCCGGGGCCGTGGACTACATCTCCAAGCCCTTCGACCCGTGGGTGCTGCGCGCCAAGGTCTCGGTCTTCGTCGACCTGTACGTGAAGAACTGCCAGCTGAAGGAGCAGGCCGCGCTGCTGCGGCTGCAGCTGGAGGCGGGCGGCGGCGAGCCGCCCCTCGGCGGGGCGCTGCTGGGCGAGCTGTCCGCGCGGCTGGCGGCGGTCGAGGAGCAGGCGGAGGCGCTGGGCAAGCAGCTGGACGGCGTCGAGGACGCCGGGGTGTCGGCCACCGCGGCGCACCTGGAGCGCAAGCTGGCGGGGCTGCGCCGGGCCCTGGACGCGCTCCGGCCGGGAACCGCGTAACCGATCGCCGGGGTTCACTCCTGCGGGTGAATTTCCGACGCGGCCGGGTGAAACCGGGTCAGCGTGACGGTGTGTCTGCGACACGTCCCCGAGCCCCGGCTTGAGCACATGTGCACTGGTGGCCCACCCCGGTAGGCTGCTGACCCATGGCCACTCGTACGCCCGGAAGCGCGGCACGCAACCCGAGTCCGGGACCGTCCAAGAAGGCCGCGGCGAAGGCCCCGGGCAAGCCGCCCGCGAAGAAGGCGGCGGCCAAGAAGGCGGCCCCGGCGAAGAAGGTGGCGGCCAAACCGGCCCCGCCGTCCCCGCCGCCGCCCAAGCCGATACTC
Source organism: Kitasatospora sp. NBC_01300 (assembly GCF_041435235.1). Taxonomy (NCBI): domain Bacteria; kingdom Bacillati; phylum Actinomycetota; class Actinomycetes; order Kitasatosporales; family Streptomycetaceae; genus Kitasatospora; species Kitasatospora sp. NBC_01300. Next base: position 5,191,726 of record NZ_CP108408.1, read on the forward strand.
TTCCGCGCCGTCCGGGCCGTCTGGCTCGGCGTGGCGAACAGCATCGCCGCGATCTTCCGGGGCTTCGGCGACGGGGCCAAGAACCTCCACCCCGCCCACCGCAAGGACGGGCTGGGCCTGCTGCTGTTCGCACTCGCGCTGGTGACCGCCGCCGGCACCTGGTTCAGCCCGCAGGGCTGGCTGGGCGAGGCGGCCACCGCCGTGGTGTCCGGGCTGTTCGGGCGGCTCGACGTGCTGGTGCCGTTCCTGCTGGCCGGGATCGCGGTCCGGCTCTGGCGCCACCCGGAGCTGCCGGAGGCCAACGGCCGGATCATGATCGGCCTGAGCGCGCTGCTGGTCGGCGTCCTCGGCCTGGTGCACATCGGCTGCGGCGCGCCCATGATGGGCAGCGGCGCCTCGCGGATACGGGCGGCCGGCGGGATCATCGGCTGGGCCGTGTCCACCCCGATGATGGCCGCCGCCGGGCCGGCGCTGGCCGTGCCGCTGCTCCTGCTGCTGTCCTTCTTCGGCCTGCTGGTGGTCACCGCCACCCCGGTCAACCGCATCCCCGAGCGGCTGCGGTCGGCCGGCGTGCGGCTCGGCGTGGTGGAGCCCGGGCCGGAGGACGAGCTGTGCGAGGGGCGTACGCCGGAGCGCGACCTCTCCACCGAGCCGCCCGAGGACGCGGACCCCTCCGCGCTGCCGTTCACCGTGGGCAGCGAGGACCCGGGCGACGAGGTGGCCGCCCGCCGTCGGCGCCGCCGCCGCAAACCGGTGGACGAGGAGGACCAGCCCGACGCCGTCCGGGTGTCCCTGGACAAGGAGCCGCTGGACCCGTACGCCACCCGCGACCTCGCCGCCGGCGCCGCCGCCGACCTGGACGGGGCACTCGTCTACGGGGTGCCCGCCTCCTCGGCGGTGGCGAACATGATGCACCAGGTGCAGGACCGCACCGCCCCGCCGGAGGAGGCCGCCGTCCCGGCCGCCCGCAGCGCGGGCCCGGGCGCGCCCGAGGAGCACGGCCCGGCACCGGTGCGGATGGAGCAGCTCCAGCTGGCCGGCGACGTCACCTACGCGCTGCCCCCGCTCGACCTGCTGGAGCGCGGCGGCCCGGCCAAGGCCCGCAGCGCCCTCAACGACGAGGTGGTGGCCCAGCTCAGCAGCACCTTCACCGAGTTCAAGGTGGACGCCAGGGTCACCGGTTTCACCCGGGGCCCGACGGTGACCCGCTACGAGGTCGAGCTCGGCCCGGCCGTCAAGGTGGAGCGGATCACCGCGCTCGCCAAGAACATCGCGTACGCGGTGGCCAGCGCCGACGTGCGGATCATCAGCCCGATCCCGGGCAAGTCCGCGGTCGGCATCGAGATCCCCAACCGGGACCGCGAGATGGTCAACCTCGGCGACCTGCTGCGCTCGCGCACGGCCGCCGAGGACACCCACCCGATGGTCGTCGGCATGGGCAAGGACGTCGAGGGCCAGACCGTGATGGCCAACCTCGCCAAGATGCCGCACATCCTGGTGGCCGGCGCGACCGGCGCGGGCAAGTCGTCCTGCATCAACTGCCTGATCACCTCGATCCTGGCCCGGGCCACCCCGGACGAGGTGCGGATGGTGCTGGTCGACCCCAAGCGGGTCGAACTGACCGCGTACGAGGGCATCCCGCACCTGATCACGCCGATCATCACCAACCCGAAGAAGGCCGCCGAGGCCCTCCAGTGGGTGGTCCGCGAGATGGACCTGCGCTACGACGACCTCGCGGCGTTCGGCTTCCGGCACGTGGACGACTTCAACGCGGCGGTGAAGGCCGGCACGGTCACCCCGCCGCCGGGCAGCGAGCGCGAGCTGACCCCGTACCCGTACCTGCTGGTGATCGTCGACGAGCTGGCCGACCTGATGATGGTGGCGCCGCGCGACGTCGAGGACTCGGTGGTCCGGATCACCCAGCTGGCCCGCGCGGCCGGCATCCACCTGGTGCTGGCCACCCAGCGGCCCTCGGTGGACGTGGTCACCGGTCTGATCAAGGCCAACGTGCCGTCCCGGCTGGCCTTCGCGACCTCCGCGATGGCCGACTCCCGGGTCATCCTGGACCAGCCCGGTGCGGAGAAGCTGATCGGCAAGGGCGACGCGCTGTTCCTGCCGATGGGCGCCGGCAAGCCGATCCGCCTTCAGGGCGCGTTCGTCACCGAGGCGGAGATCGCCGCGGTGGTGCAGCACTGCAAGGACCAGCTGACCGCCGTCTACCGGGACGACGTGACGGTCGGCGGCGGGGCCAAGAAGGAGATCGACGAGGAGATCGGCGACGACCTGGACCTGCTGATCCAGGCGGCCGAGCTGGTGGTCTCCACCCAGTTCGGCTCGACCTCGATGCTCCAGCGCAAGCTTCGGGTCGGCTTCGCCAAGGCGGGGCGGCTGATGGACCTGATGGAGTCGCGCGGGATCGTCGGGCCGAGCGAGGGTTCCAAGGCCCGCGACGTGCTGGTGAAGCCGGACGAGCTGGACGGGGTGCTGGTCGGTCTGCGCGGTTGACGACCCGCGCCCGCGGCGGGTGTTCACTCGTTCGGAGGAGGGTAGGCGCGTGCAGGGGAACCGAACGTCCGTACGTCGCGTCACAGGCCGAAAAGCGAACCCCTCGGGTTCCCCGTGCGGGCCCGCTGACGGCCGTTCAGCGGGGTGCCGGGCCCCCGTCGGGGCGGGCGCGCGCATTCGGGCCTGTTCCGCTTGAGAAACGATCCGCCCGCGCCCCTAGACTGTTCCCCAGCAGGTGGCCATCCGCTCGAAAGGCGTGCCCCGTGACCATCGGCAAGTCCCCCGACCGCGAGAACGCCCCGTCGTCCGTCGAGTCGACCGACGACGCGGTGCAGGCGGCCGATGCCCCGAGCATCGGCCGGGTGCTGTCCACCGCCCGGATCGAGGCCGGGCTCACGGTGGACCAGGTGAGTACGGCGACCCGGGTCCGGGTGCCGATCGTCCACGCCATCGAGGAGGACGACTTCGGCCGCTGCGGCGGCGACTTCTACGCCCGCGGGCACATCCGCGCCATCGCCCACGAGGTCGGCGTCGACGGCGAGGCCCTGATCGCCCGGTACGACGCCGCGCACGGCGGCTCGCCCGCCTCCAAGCGGCCGACCCAGCTGATCGACAGCGGCCCGATCAAGGTGCCCGCCCGCGGCCGGCCGAACTGGGCGGCGGCCATGGTCGCCGCGATCGTCGTGGTGGTCGTCCTGATCGGCTTCAACCTGGTCAGCGGCAAGAACGGCCACATCGGCACCGGCTCCGCCAGCGCACCGCTGCCCAGCGGCTCCGGCACCGGCTCGGTCGCCTCCGTGCCCTCGCCCACCGTGCAGCCGCCGGCGCCCGTGCCGAGCGCGGCCGCGATCGCCGCCGTCCCGGCCGACAAGGTCACCGTGAAGCTGGTCGCCGAGGGCAGCACCAGCTGGGTGTCCGCGGTGGACGGCAGCGGGAAGTCGCTGTTCCAGAACAACATCAGCGACGGCCAGGACCAGACCTTCACCGACGCCAAGCAGATCAAGCTGGTGCTCGGGAACGGCGGGGCCGTGCACGCGTACGTCAACGGCAAGGACCTCGGCCTCCTCGGCAAGGACGGCCAGGTGGTGCACGTCACGTACACCCCCGGCGATCCGCAGGCGGGCTGACCACAGGCCTGCGGAGGCCCTGGAGAGCGGCTCCGCGGCCTGGCGAAGATCTGGTAATCCGAGGCGCGCGGCCTCCGGGGCGAACGGCACCGGAGGCCGCGCGTTAATCTTGGCCCTATGCCTGAACGCCGTACTGTCGCCCTTGTCACGCTCGGATGTGCCCGCAACGAGGTGGACTCCGAGGAACTCGCCGGGCGACTGGAAGCCGACGGCTGGTTGCTCGTCGACGACGCCGCCGAAGCGGACGTCGCCGTCGTCAACACCTGCGGCTTCGTCGAGGCCGCCAAGAAGGACTCCGTGGACGCCCTGCTGGAGGCCAACGACCTCAAGGGGCACGGCCGCACCCAGGCCGTCGTCGCGGTCGGCTGCATGGCCGAGCGCTACGGCAAGGAGCTCGCCGACGCCCTGCCCGAGGCCGACGGCGTGCTCGGCTTCGACGACTACTCCGACATCTCCGACCGCCTCCAGACCATCCTCTCCGGCGGCCACCACGCCCCGCACCTCCCGCGCGACCGCCGCAAGCTGCTGCCGATCAGCCCGGCCGAGCGGCAGTCCGCCGCCGAGGCCGTCGCGCTGCCCGGCCACGGCGCCGCCGAGACCCCGGCCGAGCCGATCGCCGACCTGCCCGAGGGCCTCGCCCCGGCCTCCGGCCCGCGCACCCTGCGCAAGCGGCTCGACGACAACCCGGTCGCCTCGGTCAAGCTCGCCTCCGGGTGCGACCGCCGGTGCTCCTTCTGCGCCATCCCGGCGTTCCGCGGCTCCTTCATCTCCCGCCGCCCCTCCGACGTGCTGCACGAGGCCCAGTGGCTGGCCGAGCAGGGCGTGCGCGAGGTCGTCCTGGTGAGCGAGAACAACACCTCGTACGGCAAGGACCTCGGCGACATCCGGCTGCTGGAGACGCTGCTCGGCGAGATCTCCGCGATCGAGGGCGTCGAGCGGGTTCGGGTCTCCTACCTGCAGCCCGCCGAGATGCGCCCCGGGCTGATCGACGCGATGACCGGGACCACGGACGTGGTGCCCTACTTCGACCTGTCCTTCCAGCACTCGGCGCCCGCCGTGCTGCGCCGGATGCGCCGCTTCGGCTCCACCGACCAGTTCCTGGACCTGCTGAAGACCATCCGCGACCGGGCCCCGGAGGCCGGCGCCCGGTCCAACTTCATCGTCGGCTTCCCCGGCGAGACCGAGGCGGACTTCGCCGAGCTGGAGCGCTTCGTCACGCACGCCGGACTGGACGCGATCGGCGTCTTCGGCTACTCCGACGAGGACGGCACCGAGGCCGCGACCTACGACGGCAAGCTGTCCGAGGACGTGATCGCCGACCGGCTGAACCGGCTCAGCCGGCTGGCCGAGGAGATGACCGCCCAGCGGGCCGAGCAGCGCGTCGGCACCGAGGTCGAGGTCCTGATCGAGTCCATCGAGGACGGCGTGGTCGAGGGCCGAGCCGCCCACCAGGCCCCCGAGACCGACGGCCTGACCACCCTCACCGGCGTCGAGGACCCGCAGATCGGCCAGTTCCACCGGGCCAAGGTGGTCGCCAGCGAAGGCGTCGACCTGATCGCCGAGGCGCTGGAGCCGGTCCGGGTCCGTCAGGCCCCGGGAGCCGGGGAATGACCAAGGGGCCCGGCGCCCCGGCCGCGGCCCATCCGGGCAGACCGTCGGCCGCGGTGCCGCCGGTGCCGGCTGTCTGGAACATCGCCAACATGCTCACGATGCTCCGGCTGCTGCTGGTGCCGGTCTTCGTGTCGCTGCTGTTCGCCGACGGCGGGCACGACCCCAAGTGGCGCTCGGTCGCCTGGGCGTCGTTCGCCATCGCGATGATCACCGACCTGTTCGACGGCGAGCTGGCCCGGCGCAAGGGCCTGGTCACCGACTTCGGGAAGATCGCCGACCCGATCGCCGACAAGGCGATCATGGGCTCGGCGCTGATCGGCCTCTCGCTGCTCGGCGACCTGCCCTGGTGGGTCACCGCGGTGATCCTGGCCCGCGAACTCGGCATCACCCTGATGCGTTTCTGGGTGATCCGCTACGGCGTCATCCCGGCCAGCCGGGGCGGCAAGATCAAGACGCTGACCCAGGGCATCGCGGTCGGCATGTACGTGCTGGAGCTGACCGGCTGGCTGGCCACCGCCCGGGCCGTGCTGATGGCCCTGGCGGTCCTGCTGACCGTCGGCACCGCGCTGGACTACGTCGGACAGGCGCTGCGCATGCGCCGCGAGGGACTGGCCGCGGAGCGCGCGGGCCGGTGAGCGACGGGGGAGACCGGGTGACGGACCACGAGCTGGCGGTACGGGCGCACGAGGCGCTGCGCGCCAGGGGCGGCACGCTGGCCGTCGCCGAGTCGCTGACCGGAGGGCTGCTCGCGGCCGCCCTGGTCGACGTCCCCGGGGCGTCCGCGACCTTCCGGGGCTCGGTCACGGCGTACGCCACCGAGCTGAAGGCCTCGGTGCTCGGCGTGGACGAGGGGCTCCTGGCGGTGCACGGGCCGGTCCACCCGGTGGTGGCGGGGCAGATGGCCGAGGGCGTGCGCCGGCTGCTGGGGGCCACGTACGGGATCGCGACGACCGGGGTGGCCGGGCCGGACCCGCAGGACGGGCAGCCGGTGGGCACCGTACACCTGGCGGTCGCCGGTCCGGAGGGAACTCTGGTCAGTTCGCCCCGGCTGTCGGGCGGGCGTGCCAGAATCCGTCACGGGGCGGTGACCGCCGCTCTGGAGCTGTTCGTCGGGCGGCTCCGGGCCGCTACGCCCACGACCTGAACCCCGCGGGGCCCGCACCCGGGCGTCCCGCAGCCCGTGTGGAGGCGCCGCGGAGGCGTGGTGGAGCCCCGATCGCGGCGGTCTCCACCGAACCGAGATCTGCCGATCCGGTCCGCGGGCATGGCACAGCTGGAGGATCGTGTTACATCCAACGGCCTGGTTGGGCAGAAACCAGGTGGCGAACGAGTTGCGTGACGGTGGCCGGGCGGCCCACGGCGGGTACCACGAGGGGCCCGCGGACCCGGGAACGACACCGGAACGAGGAGGGGGACAGCCTTGCAGCCCAGAGTGAACACGACCAGGGTCCCCGCACGCGATGCGGGCAAGGCGGTACGGTGGGGTCGTGACATCTCGATCCGCAGTCCGAGGAGGGAGGCACCGATGATCCTGCTTCGTCGCCTACTGGGCGATGTACTGCGTCGGCAGCGCCAGCGCCAGGGCCGCACACTTCGCGAGGTGTCGGCGGCAGCCAGGGTTTCGCTCGGTTACCTCTCCGAGGTCGAGCGGGGACAGAAGGAGGCCTCCTCGGAGCTGCTCTCCGCCATCTGCGACGCGCTCGACGTCCGGATGTCCGAGGTCATGCGCGAGGTCAGCGACGAACTGTCGCTCGCCGAACTTGCGGCGATGGCCACCCTCTCCGAAGGTGATCTGCTGAGGCCGGTACTCGAACCGGTTCCGCTGCCCGCCCCCGGCACCGACCGGGCGAACATGTCGCCCAAGGCCGCCGCGATGGACGTGGTCGCCGCCTGAACCCGGCCTCGACTCCCGGGCTCCTGGTGCCCGGGGCGAGCGAAGGAGGGCGGTCGTGCGGAGAGCCGCGACGGCGTGCACGGAGGCTCGAATACGGCTGCGGCGACTGATCCCGTGGCCGGCCCGCCGGGTCCTGGTGATCGTGACGGCAGGGCTGGTCTGGTGGCTGCCGGGGGTCAGGGGACAGTTGGCCGACGGCGCCGTGCTGGGGCTGCTCGCGGCCGGCGGCTGGGGACTCGGCCTGATCCCGGTCCACGCCGACCGGGACGCCACCGGGCCGCAGCGGCGCCCGTCGGTGGCCGTGGCCCGGGTGGAGGCGCAACCGCCGACGGTCGGCTGAGCCACTCGAACGGGTGATACGAGCGAACGAAGGCCGCGGGGCACCGGATGCCCCGCGGCCTTCGGCGTCGGCGGGCCTCAGGAGGACCGCAGGCGCAGGCCGCGCGGGGTGGCGTGGAAACCGGCCTCCTCCAGCGCGGCGCCCAGCGCCGAGCCGAGGGCCGGCTCGCCGTTCGCCCGCTCGACCGTGACGCTGCCGAGCGCACCCTCGCGGACCGCGGCCGCCAGCGCGCCCACCGCCAGCGCCCGGGTGACGTCGTCCTCCGGCCAGGCCAGCAGCGACTTGCCGCCCCGCTCGACGTACAGCGCCAGCTCGCCGTCCACCAGGACCACCAGGGCGCCCGCCTTGCGGCCCGGGCGGTGGGCCCGGGCCTCCTTGGCCCCGGGGGCCGTCGGCGGCTCCGGCCAGGGCAGTGCGGAGCCGTAGGCGTTCGCCGGATCGGCGGCGGCCAGCACCAGTACCTGCGGGGGCTCGGTGGCCGGGGCGGTCGGCCACTCGGCGGCCCGGGCCCGCTCCAGTCGGCCGTTCACCGAGCGCAGCCGGTCGGCCGCGCCCTCCATGGCGAACTGGGCGCCGCCCAGACCCTCCACGAAGTAGCCCCGGCGGGCCCGGCCGCGCTCCTCCATCGCGGCGAGCACCCGGTACACCCCGGCGAAGCCGCCCGGCACCCGCTCGGCGGCCACCGCGCCCCGGGTCACCAGGCCGTGCCGGTCCAGCAGGCTCTGCGCCTGGGTGGTGGCCCGGACCGTCGGGTCGGCGGTGAAGGCGGGCAGCAGCGACCAGCGCCCGGCCACCGTCGGCGGGCCGCTGCGCAGCGCGCCGCCGACCCGGCCGAAGGCGCGGCCGGCGCCGCCGTAGCGGCCGCGCGGGGTCGCCCGGGGCGCGCGGTGGGCGGTGGCACCGGCCGTCCGGCCGGAGCCGAGCAGGGCGCGCAGCGGGGCGAGGGTGTCGTTGGTGACGTACCCGGCCCAGACGAGGTCCCAGAGCGCCTCGACGACCTCCGGCTCCGGGGCCTCCTCCGGCAACTGCTGGACCAGCTGGCGGAAGAACAGGCCGTAGCCGCCGGCCAGCGCCGCCATCAGCGCGCTGTGCACGGGGGTGAGCGCGGGCGGGACGGGCTCGGGCCGCAGCAGGTGGGCGTGCTCGGCCAGGTGCAGGCTGATCCAGCCGTCCTTGCCGGGCAGCGCGCCGGCCCCGCACCAGCCGATCTCGCCGGCCGCCGTCAGCTCGTCCAGCAGGCCGGGGGAGTAGTCGGTGAGCCGGGCCGGGAGGATCAGTTTCTCCAGGGCGGAGGCGGGCAGGGCGGTGCCCTGGAGCTGTTCGACCACCCGGAGCAGGCCGTCCGGGCCGCGCAGCCGGTGGCCGGCCAGGTGCTGCCACTGCGGGAGGAACGCGGCCAGGGCGCGCGGTGGGACGGGTTCGACCTCCTGGCGCAGGGCGGCCAGCGAGCGGCGGCGCAGCCGGCGCAGGACCTCGGCGTCGCACCACTCGGTGGTGGTGTGGTCGGGAGGGGTGGTGTGGAGCGCCTCCGGCGAAGGGTGCAGGCGGGCGGCGGGTGGGCGGAACTGGCCCTGGACCAGGCGGCCGGCGGCGGTGAGCCGGTGCAGGGTGCCGGTGACGACGGCGGTGCCGAGGCCGAAGCGGGCGGCCGCCTCGGCGGCGGCGAACGGACCGTGGGTGCGGGCGTGGCGGGCGAGCAGGTCGCCCAGCGGATCCTTGACCGGCTCGGTGAAGGCCTCGGGGACACCGACGGGCAGCGGGGTGCCGAGCGCGTCGCGCAGCCGCCCGGCGTCCTCGACGGCGGACCAGCGCCGCTCGCCGGCGATCCGGACCTGGATCACCCGGCGGGCCGCCTCCAACTCCAGGGCCCAGAGCGGCTCGGCGCCGCGGGCCGCCAGCTCGGCCTCGGTGAGCGGGCCGAGCAGGCGCAGCGCGTCGGCGACGCCCTCGGCGTCCTTGATCCGGCGCTCGGGGGTGAGGCGCTGGAGCTCGGCCTCCAAGTCGGCGAGGACCTGCGGGTCGAGCAGTTCGCTCAGCTCGGCCTGGCCGAGGAGCTCGGACAGCAGCCGGGAGTCGAGCGAGAGGGCGGCGGCGCGGCGCTCGGCGAGCGGGGAGTCCCCCTCGTAGAGGAACTGGGCGACGTAGCCGAACAGGAGGGAGCGGGCGAAGGGCGAGGGCTCGGGGGTGGTGACCTCGACCAGGCGGACGGCGCGGGATTCGAGGTCGCCCATCAGCTCGACCAGGCCCGGCACGTCGAAGACGTCTTGGAGGCACTCGCGGACGGCCTCCAGGACGATCGGGAACGAGCCGTACTCGGAGGCGACTTCGAGCAGTTGGGCGGCGCGTTGGCGCTGCTGCCAGAGCGGGGTGCGGCGGCCGGGGCTGCGGCGCGGGAGCAGCAGGGCACGTCCGGCGCACTCGCGGAAGCGGGAGGCGAACAGGGCGGAGCCGCCGACCTGGTCGGTGACCAGCTGCTCGATCTCGGCGGCGTCGAACAGGGCGGCGTCGGCGCCGACCGGGGCCTCGTCCGAACCGGACCGCTCCGAGGGGCTGTTGAAGTCGAAGTCGGTGGCGAGGAGGTCGGCGTCCGGCAGGCGCAGCACGATGCCGTCGTCGGCGTGCATGACCTGGGGGTCGAGGCCGTGCTTCTCGCGCAGCCGGGTGCCGAGCGCGAGCGCCCAGGGGGCGTGCACCTGGGCGCCGAAGGGGGAGTGGATGACGATCCGCCAGTCGCCGAGCTCGTCCCGGAAGCGTTCGACGACGATGGTGCGGTCGTCCGGGAGGTGGCCGGTGGCGGCGCGCTGCTGGGCGAGGTAGTCGAGCAGGTTGGCGGCGGCCCAGTCGTCCAGGCCGGCCCGGTGCAGCCGGGCGGTGGCGGCCTCGGGCGCCAGGGCGCCCAGCTCGCGGGTGAACGCGCCGAGGGCGCGGCCGAGTTCGAGCGGGCGGCCGAGGGTGTCGCCCTTCCAGAACGGGAGCCGGCCGGGCACGCCGGGGGCGGGGGTGACCAGCACCTTGTCGTGGGTGATCTCCTGGATCCGCCAGGAGGTGGTGCCGAGGGTGAACACGTCGCCGACGCGGGACTCGTAGACCATCTCCTCGTCGAGCTCCCCGACCCGGCCGCCGCCCTTCTTGGGGTCGACGCCGGCGATGAAGACGCCGAACAGGCCGCGGTCGGGGATGGTGCCGCCGGAGGTGACGGCGAGCCGCTGGGCGCCGGGCCGGCCGGTCACGGTGCCGGCCACCCGGTCCCAGACCACCCGGGGGCGCAACTCGGCGCAGGCGTCGGAGGGGTAGCGGCCGGCCAGCATGTCGAGCACGGCCTCGAAGGCGGACTGCGGGAGGGTGGCGAAGGGCGCGGCGCGGCGGACCACGGTGAGCAGGTCGTCCACCGGCCAGGCGTCCAGTGCCGTCATCGCGACCAGTTGCTGGGCGAGCACGTCCAGCGGGTTGCGCGGGACGCGCAGCGCTTCGATCCGGCCGGCCCGCATCCGCTCGGTGACCACGGCGGACTGCACCAGGTCCCCGCGGTACTTGGGGAAGAAGACGCCGGTGGAGACGGCGCCGACCTGGTGGCCGGCCCGGCCGACCCGCTGCAGGCCGGAGGCGACCGAGGGCGGGGACTCGACCTGGACGACCAGTTCGACGGCGCCCATGTCGATGCCCAGTTCCAGGCTGGAGGTGGCGACCACGGCGGGCAGCCGGCCGGCCTTCAACTCCTCCTCGACCAGCGCCCGCTGCTCCTTGGAGACCGAGCCGTGGTGGGCGCGCGCGATGACCGGCGGGGCGCCCTTGGCGACGCCGGACTCGGCCATCAGCTGGGCGGGGGAGTGCGCCTCTGGCAGCGGCTCACCGGTGGCCCGTTCGAGGGCGATCTCGTTCAGCCGGTTGCACAGGCGCTCGGCGAGGCGGCGGGAGTTGGCGAAGACGATGGTCGAGCGGTGCGCCTGGACCAGGTCGACGATCCGCTCCTCGACGTGCGGCCAGATCGAGGCCTGCCGCTGCGGGTCGGCGTCGGAGGAGGCGCCGGTGGCCGGGGCCGCGGGCAGGTCGTCCAGGTCGGGGACGGGGACGACCACCGACAGGTCGAACTCCTTGGCGGCGGCGGGCTGGACGACGACGGCGCCGCGCTGCGGGCTGAGGTAGCGGGCCACCTCCTCGACCGGGCGGACGGTCGCGGACAGGCCGATCCGGCGGGCCGGGCGCTCCAGCAGTTCGTCCAGCCGCTCCAGGCTGAGCGCGAGGTGGGCGCCGCGCTTGGTGCCGGCGACGGCGTGGACCTCGTCGAGGATCACCGTGTCGACGCCGCGCAGCGCCTCCCGGGAGGCGGAGGTGAGCAGCAGGAACAGCGACTCGGGGGTGGTGATCAGGATGTCCGGCGGGTGGGTGGCGAAGCGGCGGCGGTCGGCGGCGGGGGTGTCGCCGGAGCGGGTGGCGACCTGGACCTCGGGCTCGGGCAGGCCGAGCCGGACGGCGGCCTGGCGCAGGCCGGTCAGCGGGGCGCGCAGGTTGCGCTCGACGTCCACCGCGAGGGCCTTGAGCGGTGACACGTACAGGACCCGGCAGCGGCGCTTGGGGTCGGCCGGGGGCGGGGTGCTGCTCAGCCGGTCCAGGGCGGAGAGGAAGGCGGCGAGCGTCTTGCCGGAGCCGGTGGGGGCGACCACCAGGACGTCGGTGTCCTGCCGGATGGCGCGCCAGGCCTCGGCCTGGGCGGTGGTGGGGGCGGAGAAGGCGCCGGTGAACCAGGCCCGGGTGGTCGGGGCGAATCCGGCCAGGGGGTCGTCGTCCGGCGGGGTCGGGTGCTGGGGCGCCATGCCCCCATGGTGCCGGGTGGCACCGACAACCGGGGCGGGGGAGCGGAGGCCGCACGGGTGTGGTGAGCACGGGTGTAGTTAAAGGAGCAAAAAGGCAAATCCGCTCATATGGTGATGAATCAGGCCAGTGATCCACCCCGGCCCACCCCCGACCGACCCCCGACCCACCGGACCGACGAGCGGAGACCGTGCGATGGCGCAGGTGAACCCGTCCGGCAGTCCCGCCCGTGCCGCCCGCCGCCGCGTCCGCGGACCCGCCCGGGCGCTGCTCGCGATGCTGCTCACCGCACTCGTGGTCGGCGGCGCCGTCCCGTACGTGTCCGGATCCGGCCGGCCCTACCTCAGCTACCTGGTGCTCGCCGCGCAGGAGGACGCCGCCGGGGCCGCCCTGGCCGGGGCCGAGAGCCGGGCGGCGGGCGGACAGGTGGTCCAGGAGTACCCGCAGATCGGGGCCGTCCTGGCGTACGCCACCGGCGGCTTCGCGGGCACCGTGCGGGCCCGGCCCGGGATCGCCGCCGTCGGCACCACCCGGACCGAACCGGTGGTCGCCCCGCCCCGCCTGCTGGACGGCGCCGGGGACTTCACCGCCGGTACCGACCGCGCCGACCGGGCCGGCCGCAGCAGCACCGATCAAGCCCGTCGCGACAGCGATCACGCCCGTCGCAGCAGCACCGACAGCGCCCGTGGCGACGGCACCGACCGGCACGACGGCGGCACCGTCACCGTGCCCGACCCGGGCGAGGGCGACCCGTGGAACCTCACCATGCTCGGCGGCGCCGGCGCCTGGGCCGGCGACGCCTCCACCGGGATCCGCGGTCCCGCCGGAGCGCCGACCGCCGACGCGCTGCACACGGTGCTCGTCGCGGTGCTCGACTCCGGCGTCGACGACACCCACCCGGACCTGCGCGCCGCCGTCGACCCGAAGGCCTCCGTCTCCTGCGCCGACGGCCGGCCCGACGCCCGCTCCGGCTCCTGGCGGCCCGACCCCGGGGTCAGCGAGAGCGGCCACGGCACCCACGTCGCCGGGATCGTCGGCGCCGTCCGGGACGGCCACGGCGTCACCGGGGTCGCGCCGGGCGTGCGGATCGCCGCCGTCCGGCTGCTCGGACCGCTCGGCCAGTACTACGCCGAGAACATCGTCTGCGGCATGCTCTGGGCCGCCGACCACGGCGCCAAGGCGATCAACAACAGCTACTTCGCCGACCCGTGGAAGTACAACTGCCCGGAGGACCAGGACCAGGCCGCGCTGACCGCCGCCGTCGGCCGGGCCTCCGCCTACGCCCAGCGCAAGGGCGCCGTCGTGGTCGCCTCGGCGGGCAACGACGGGCAGGACCTCGGCGCCGCCCGGACGGACGAACGCAGCCCCAACGACCGGGTCTCCGGCCCGGCCCGCTCCCGCTACCTGGGCACCGAGTGCATCCGGCTGCCCGGCGAACTGCCCGGCGTCGTCACCGTCACCGCCGTCAACCGGGACGGCCGCCCGTCCGGCTACTCGAACTACGGCCGCGGCCGGGTCTCGCTGGCCGCCCCCGGCGGCGACCCGGACAGCGGGCCGCAGGGCGCGATCGTCTCCGACTGGCCGGGCGGGCAGTACGCGGCACTGGCCGGGACCTCGATGGCGGCGGCGCACGTCACCGGCGCGGTCGCGGTGGCCGCCGCCCTGCACCCGGACTACGGCTCCGCCCCGCTCGCCGCCCTGCTCGCCGGCACCGCGGCGGCCGCCTGCCCGCCCGGGCCGTACGCCTGCGGGGCCCGGCAGTACTTCGGTGCCGGGCTGCTCGCGCTGCCGCGTTGAGGCGGGCGGAAAACCGGGTGACGCCGTCCGGGCCGGCGGGTGAGGATCGGGGCGTGACCGTCTTCCTCACCACCGAGCGGCTGGTGCTGCGCCGCTTCACCGCAGCGGACGTCGACCACCTGGTCGAACTGGACGGCGACCCGGAGGTGATGCGCCACCTCACCGGCGGGCGGCCGACGGCGCGGGAGCGGGTCGAGGGCGAACTGCTGCCGCTGTACCTCGCGCACTACCGGCGGTACGGCGACCTCGGCTGGTGGGCGGCCGAGGAACGGGACGGCGGGGCCTTCCTGGGCTGGTTCGAGTTCCGGCCGACGCGGGACGGCGACCGCTCCGAGGTCGAGCTGGGGTACCGGCTGCGCCGGGCCGCCTGGGGGCTCGGGTACGCGACCGAGGGGGCGCGGGCGCTGGTGCGCCGCGGCTTCACCGAACTGGGCGTGCGGCGGGTGGTGGCGTACACGATGACGGTCAACACGGGCTCGCGGCGGGTCATGGAGAAGACCGGGCTGTCGTTCGTCCGCACCTTCCACGAGGACTACCCGGAGGCGATCCCCGGCAGCGAGCACGGCGAGGTCGAGTACGCGCTGACGGCTGGGCAGTGGCGGGCTCGGGACGGCGCCGCGCGGTCCGGGATACTGGAGCCATGAGGCTGACGGAGTTCTGGCGACGGATGCACGCGCACTTCGGGGAGGCGTACGCGGAGTCCTTCGCCTCCGACCACGTGATGAGCGAACTCGGCGGGCGGACGGTGCGGCAGGCGCTGGAGGCGGGCTGGGAGGCCAAGGACGTCTGGCGGGTGGTCTGCGAGACCCAGGGCGTCTCCGGCGTGCTGCGCTGACCCCCGCCCGCCCGCGGGACCGACCCCGCCCCGGCGGGGTGCCCGGTGCTCGGGCGGCTCCGGGGGATGGGTGAGACTGTCGGAGTGACAAGCAGCGCAGAAGCACGGAATTCGGACAGGACGGCGCGGGTCGCCGACGAGGCTCCGGGCCCGCCGCCCGAACCGCGGCTGCCGGAGGGCGCGGCCGGCGGCCTCTGGGGAAGCGGGATGCCGCGCTGGCTGCCCCGGGCGATGGTGCTGGCCCTGGTGCTGGTCGGGCTGTTCCAACTCGCCGACTGGGCCTTCCACCAGCTGATCGACCTCTTCGTGATGCTGCTGGTGGCCTTCTTCCTCTCGCTGGCGCTGGAGCCGGCCGTCGACCGGATGGCGGCGCGCGGGGTGCGTCGCGGGATCGGCACCTTCCTGGTGTTCGTCGCGGTGGGGATCGCGGTGATCGGGTTCCTCGCGGCGCTCGGCACGCTGCTGGTCGATCAGGTCGCGAAGATCGCCGGGGACCTGCCGCACCTGGTCGACAACCTGATCAACTGGGTGAACCGGACGTTCCATCAGGACGTGTCGCTGGGCGAGCTGCAGAAGAAGCTGCTCAAGGACTCCGGCGCGATCGAGAGCTACGCCCAGCAGGCCGCCGACAACGTCTGGGGCCTCTCTTCCACCGTGATCGGCGGGCTCTTCCAGGCCTTCACGGTCGGGCTGTTCACCTTCTACTTCACCGCCGAGGGCCCGCGGGTCCGCCGGACGGTCTGCTCGATGCTGCCGCCGGCCAAGCAGGGCGAGGTGCTGCGGGCCTGGGAGATCGCACTCGCCAAGACCGGCGGCTACCTGTACTCCCGGGCGCTGCTCGCGGTGGTCTCCGCGATCGGGCACTGGGTGATGTTCGCGCTGCTCGACCTGCCGTACGCGGCCGCGCTGGCGGTCTGGGTCGGCGTCATGTCGCAGTTCGTGCCGACCATCGGGACGTACCTGGCCGGCGCGCTGCCGGTGCTGGTGGCGCTCACCGTGCAGCCGGTGGACGCGCTCTGGGTGCTGATCTTCGTGGTGGTCTACCAGCAGGTCGAGAACTACCTGCTGCACCCGAGGATCACCGCGCGGACGGTGGACGTGCACCCGGCGGTCGCGTTCGGGGCGGTGATCGCGGGCGCGGCGCTGCTCGGCGCGGTGGGCGCGCTGATCGCCATCCCGGCGGCGGCCACCCTGCAGGGCTTCGTCGGGACGTACGTGCGGCGGTACGAGGTGGCCACCGACCCGCGGATCGACCGGGGCGAGCAGCGGCGGGCCCGGCGGGAGCTGCGCCGGGAGGCGGCGCGGCGGCTGCGGCGGATGGTCGGTGGCGACGGGAGGTGACCCGGCCGGTGGCGGCGGCACCGTTCGGACGTGCGAAGCTTGAATCGAACATTTGTTCTCTGTACTCTCCGGCGAGGAGTTTTCCACAGGCGGAGCCGGGTCGGGCTCGTTTGTCAGTGGGACGCGCTAGCGTCGAGGACGATGAAGCGCACAGCACAGAACCCGAGGGTGGAAGCCATGGCAGGTACGGACCGCGAGAAGGCCCTTGAGAACGCCCTCGCTCAGATCGAGCGGCAGTTCGGCAAGGGCTCGGTGATGCGCCTGGGCGAGAAGGCCAACGAGCCGATCGACGTGATCCCCACCGGGTCCACCGCCCTGGACGTGGCCCTCGGTGTCGGCGGTATCCCGCGCGGCCGGGTGGTCGAGATCTACGGCCCCGAGTCCTCCGGCAAGACCACCCTGACCCTGCACCTGGCGGCCAACGCCCAGCGGGCCGGCGGCACGGTCGCCTTCGTCGACGCGGAGCACGCGCTCGATCCCGAGTACGCCAAGAAGCTCGGCGTGGACACCGATGCCCTGCTGGTCAGCCAGCCGGACACCGGTGAGCAGGCGCTGGAGATCACCGACATGCTGATCCGCTCCGGCGCGGTCGACCTGATCATCATCGACTCGGTCGCGGCGCTCGTCCCGCGTGCGGAGATCGAGGGCGAGATGGGCGACTCGCACGTCGGTCTGCAGGCCCGGCTGATGAGCCAGGCGCTGCGCAAGATCGCCGGTGCGCTGAACCAGTCGGGCACCACGGCGGTGTTCATCAACCAGCTGCGCGAGAAGATCGGCGTCATGTTCGGCTCGCCGGAGACCACGACCGGTGGCCGGGCGCTGAAGTTCTACGCCTCGGTCCGGCTGGACATCCGCCGGATCGAGACCCTGAAGGACGGCACCGAGGCGGTCGGCAACCGCACCCGCGTCAAGGTGGTCAAGAACAAGGTCGCCGCGCCGTTCAAGCAGGCCGAGTTCGACATCCTCTACGGCGTCGGCATCAGCCGCGAGGGCGGCCTGATCGACATGGGCGTCGAGCACGGCTTCATCCGCAAGTCCGGCGCCTGGTACACCTACGAGGGCGACCAGCTCGGCCAGGGCAAGGAGAACGCCCGCAACTTCCTGCGGGACAACCCGCAGCTCGCCGACGAGATCGAGCGGAAGATCAAGGGCAAGCTCGGCATCGGCCCGAAGACCGAGGAGCCGGCCGAGGGCGAGACGGCGGCCGCTGCCGCCGACGGTGCCGCGAAGCCGATCACCGCGACCGCCGCCAAGACGGCCGCGGCGAAGAAGACGGCGGCGGCCGCCAAGGCCTGAACCGTTGACGCAGCACGACGCAGTGGGTGAGGGCGGACCTTCGGATCCGGACGGCGACGACTACGGGCCGCCGGACTGGTTCGCCGCCGTGGCGGGGGAGCCGGAGCCGCCGTTCGAGGCGACGCCCAGGGCGCGGTCGCAGTCCCGGAAGGGGCGGCGGCGGGAGCGGTCCTCCGCCGCACAGTGGGCATCCGGTCCGGAACCGGAGTTCGACCGGGCGCCGGCCCGGGCGGTGCGCGGCGCGGCGCCCGGGCCGGCTCCGGCGGAGCCGACGGTGGACGAGCTCGGGCTCGTCTCCGCCTCCGAACTGCCCACCGGCCGCCGCAGACGGCGCTCGGCGCTGGCGGCCGAGGAGTTCGACGAGGCCGGCTCCGCGACGGCGGGCGACGGCCGGGGCGAGGCCGGGGCGGTCGGTCACGGGGGTGTGACCGCCCTGGCCCCGCGCACCGGTGCCGGCGCACGTCGTGGGCGGCGCGCTGCGGCCGGGCGCTCCGCCGGGCACGCCTCGGAGGAGGCGGGCGCTCCGGGTGACGAGCACGACCCCTCCGCCCGTACCGGCCGGACCGCGCGGAAGCGGGCCTCGGCCGAGGAGACGGCCGATCCCGAGGCCCGCGCCCGCGACATCTGCCTGCGGCTGCTCACCGGCGCCGCCAAGAGCCGCAAACAGCTCGCCGACGCCCTGCGCAAGCGGGAGATCCCGGACGACGTCGCCGACGAGGTGCTCACCCGGCTCGAAGAGGTCGGGCTGATCGACGACGCGGCCTTCGCCGCGGCCTGGGTGGAGTCCCGGCACGCCGTCCGGGGGCTGTCCCGGCGGGCACTGGCCCAGGAACTGCGCACCAAGGGCGTGGCCGCGGACCTGGTCGAACAGGCCGTCGCCCAGCTCGACCACGACGACGAGACCGAGGCCGCCCGGGCGCTGGTGGACCGCAAGCTGCGGTCCACCCGGGGGCTGGACCCGCAGGTCCGGATGCGGCGGCTGGTCGGCGTGCTGGCCCGGCGCGGCTACTCCGAGGGGCTGGCGTTCCGGGTGGTGCGGAGCGCGCTGGACGAGGAGGAGCCGGGCTGACCGTCGGGAACCGGGAGGGAGTAGTGGCCGTCAGGTAGCCATTGCGTACGGTTCTTGGTCCAGTCCAGGTCGAGTCTTGACCGTTTCGTGACCCGCACCTAGCCTCGCACTCAGTGCGGGGGCGCTTCCGGACGGCGGTCCACGCCGGGCGCCGGACAGCGGTGACGGGGAGTGGGCGGCATGAGGATCTCTGCGGGCACCGGACCGGACGCCTCCCTGCTGCCACTCGCCGGGTCGGCCGGCGCCGTCCTGCTGCTCCTCGCCGTCCTGGTCGGGCTGCTGGCCAAGCGGCTCCGGGCCGCCCAGCGGCGCGCCGGCGTCGAGGCCGAGCGCGTCCGCGGCTGGGCCGAGCAGCAGACCTCCCGGCAGCGGGACGAACTCGCCCGGCGCGAGGAGCAGTTGGCCGAGGAGCTGCGCCGGGTCCGGGCCAGGGAGGACGAACTCGCCGCGCGCTCCGCCGAGCTGGAGCGCGCCCGGGGCGAGGCCGAGGCGCTGGTGACCCGCCGGGTGGCGGTACTGGAACGGGCCGGCGGACTGTCCGCCGAGCAGGCCCGCGCCGAACTCCTGCGCGAGGCCGCGACCACGGCCCGGCGGGAGGCTGCGGTCACGGTCAGGGAGATCGAGCGCGAGGCCAGGGAGGAGGGCGAGCGCCGGGCCCGGGGCATCCTCGCCGGGGCGATCCAGCGGCTGGCGACGGTGCAGACCGCCGAGACGGCGGTCACCGTCTTCCGGCTGCCGAGCGAGGACATGAAGGGCCGGATCATCGGCCGCGAAGGCCGCAACATCCGCGCTTTCGAGGCGGTCACCGGCGTCAACCTGATCATCGACGACACCCCCGCGACGGTGCAGCTCTCCTGCTTCGACCCGGTCCGCCGGGAGACCGCCCGGCTCACCCTGGAACAACTGGTCGAGGACGGCCGGATCCACCCGACCCGGATCGAGCACGTCCACGAGCGCAGCCGCGAGGAGGTCGAGCAGTGCTGCGTCCGGGCCGGCGAGGACGCCCTGCTGGACGCCCGGGTCGGCGGCGGGATGCACCCCGAACTCGTCCGCACCCTGGGCAGTCTGCGCTACCGGGTCTCGTACGGGCAGAACGTACTCGGGCACCTGCTGGAGTCCGCGCACCTGGCCGGGATGATGGCCGCCGAGCTCGGGGTGGCCCCGGAGCCGGTGCGGCGGTCGGCGCTGCTGCACGACATCGGCAAGGCGCTCACCCACGAGGTCGAGGGCAGCCACGCGGCGGTCGGCGCGGACTTCGCCCGCCGGCACGGGGAGTCCCCGGAGGTGGTGCACGCGATCGCCGCGCACCACGGTGAGGTGGAGCCGCGCACCGTGGAGGCCGTGCTCACGCAGGCCGCGGACGCCTGTTCGGGCGGGCGGCCCGGGGCGCGCAAGGAGTCGCTGGAGGTGTACGTGCGGCGGCTGGCGCGGCTGGAGGAGATCGCCCGCGCGCACGAGGGCGTGGCCGAGGTGTACGCGATGCAGGCGGGGCGCGAGGTGCGGGTGATGGTGCGGCCGGAGGAGGTGGACGACCTCGGGGCGCAGCTGATCGCCCGGGAGGTCGCCCGGCAGGTCTCCGAGGAGCTGACCTATCCGGGCCAGATCCGGGTGACGGTGGTCCGGGAGAGCCGGGCCATCGCGGTGGCGAGTTAGGCCCTGCCCTGCCCAGCCCTGCCCTGCCTTGTCCAGCGCTGTCCTGCCCAGCCCTGTCCGGCGCACGCCCGGGGCGCGCGCCAGGCCCTAGGCGCGGGGTGAGTCCACTTGCTGGGGCGCCTGGCGGGCGGCGGGCTCCGGCGCGGGGTCCTGGTCGGGCTCGGGCTCGGGTGCGCCGGCGAGCGGGGCCGGCCCGCCCCGGGCGCGGTCGGCGAGCGCCAGCAGGTCCTCGGCGGCGGCGCCCTGGGTGGCGCCGACCAGGTGCCCGTCCGGCCGGATCAGCAGCACGGTGTGCGGCCCGGCCTCCGGGTACTCCTCGGTGACCAGCACTTCGGCGGGCACCGGCAGCGCGGCGGCGACCTCGGCGAGCCGGGGCATCAGGCCCGCGCCCAGCCAGTGCTCGGCGGACCAGACGGCGGTGCCGGGGGCGACCAGCAGCAGCAGGAAGGTGACGCCGAGCCGGGCGTGCAGGTGGTCCGGGGTGCCGTCGGCGGCGAGCACCGGCAGGTCCGGGACGAGCACGCCGGGGGCGGTGGCCGGCAGCAGTTCGCTGAGCGAGGTGGTGCCGCGGGCGCCGCGCTGGACCGGCACCCGGCCGGGGACGCCCGAGGGCGCGGCCGGGTAGGCGGGCGCGCCGCCGAAGCGGCCGGTGCCGAGCTGTCCGTCGGCGAGCAGCGGCGCGTGCTTGCGGAAGCCGCCGACCAGCAGCGAGCGCCGGGTCTGCTGCCAGCCGCGCAGCGGGCGCAGCAGCGGCATGGACTGGTCGACGGCGCGCAGCCGGGCGCCGACCGCGCCGCGCCGTTCGGCCTCGTAGCCGTCCAGCAGGGAGCCTCCGGGCTGCGGGCCGCCGGAGTGGAGGTGCCAGGCGAGGGAGAGCCGCCAGGCGAGGTTGTCGGCGTCGCGCAGCCCGTCGGCCAGGTTCTGCATGCCGAGCGCGCCGTGCAGGTGGGCGGCGTCGCCGGCGAGGAAGCAGCGGCCGCTGCGGAACCGGGCGGCGAGGCGCTGCTGGGCGGTGTGGTCGGCGGCGGCGAGCAGGTCGAAGCGGGGGAGTTCGCCGCACCAGCCGGTGAGGGTGGCGGTGACCCGGGTGAGCAGGGTGTCGCCGGTGACGACGCCGGGCCAGGTGGCGTGCGGGTCGACGGTTTCGGTGGGGGCGGGCCGCCCGGGGGGCAGCCGCCAGTCGAGCCGCCAGACGCCGTCCGGCAGCGGGCGGGCGGAGGCCTCGCGGTCGCCGCGCCACGGGGGCTCGCGGTGCAGCCGGGCCTCGTGGAAGGGCAGGTCGACCCGGACGGTGGCGATGGCGTTGCGGTCGACGGCGGGGCGGCCGGGGAAGCGGATCTTCAGGAGCTTGCGGACGGCGGATCTGGCGCCGTCGCAGCCGACCAGGTGGCTGCCGCGCCACCAGGTGCTGGAGCCGTCCTGGGTGCCGTGGGTGCGGACGCTGACGCCGTCGCGGTCCTGTTCGAGTTCGACGACCCGGCTCAGCGGGACCAGCCGGACCAGCGGGGTGCCGGTGAGGGCGTCGCGCAGGCCGCGCTGGAGGCGGTGCTGGGGCAGGTGGAAGGCGGGGGAGTCGGCGAGGTCGATCCGCAGCACCTCCTGGCGGCGGCGCCAGACGGTGAAGGAGTCCCAGAGGGCGGAGTCGGAGACGGCCCGCGGGTAGCCGATCCGGGTGAGGAAGGCGGCGGTGTCGGCCCCGAGGACGACGCTGCGCGGGCCCTCGGGGCAGAGCCCGGAGCCCTCGTCCAGGACGATGGTCGGCACCTCGTGCCGGGCGAGGGCGAGGGCCAGGGCCAGACCGACCGGTCCGGCCCCGACCACGATCACCGGGTCCATGTGGTGACCTCCGGGCACGAACCGGCCGATGGGCCGGCGTCAGTTACCGCTGCCGCATATGCCGCGTGGATGCTCCCGGGAGGTGTCACGAAGAGCAATGCAACAGTTCACCTGCGTGTGCGTCAAGCAGCAGCTGAAGTGCGCCGGTTCGCGCCGCGACGGCCGCGCGCTTCGATCCACCGGGCGAGGGCGGTCAGCAGCAGGCACATGGCGATGTAGATCGGACCGATCACGAGCACCACGGGGATGTAGGGGAAGCCCGCGGCGTTGATCGGCTGGCTGGCGATCGCCTTGCCGACGAACAGCAGCTCGTGGAAGGTGATGACGAAGCCGAGCGAGGTGTCCTTCAGGGTGACGACCAGCTGGCCGATCATCGAGGGCAGCATCGAGCGGATCGCCTGCGGCACCAGGATGGAGGCCATCACCTGGCTCTTGCGCATGCCGAGCGCGTAGGCCGCCTCGCCCTGGCCGCGCGGGACGGCGTTGACGCCGCTGCGGATGATCTCGGCCTGCACCGAGCCGTTGTAGAGGGTGAGGCCGAGCACCAGCGCCCACATCGGCTCCTTCGCGAAGAACGCGTAGTAGAGCGCGACGATCAGGATCAGCAGCGGCATCGCCCGGAAGAACTGGACGAAGCCGACGGCCGCCCAGCGGACCGGCTTGTGGTCGGAGAGCTGCCCGGCGGCGAGCAGGCCGCCCAGGGTGAGCGAGAACAGCGCGGCCAGGCCGAAGGCCTGCAGGGTGGAGAGCAGGCCGTCCACGATGCGCTGCTGGACGGTGTTGTACTGGAACGCGTCCCACATGAGCGGGTCGAACTGGCCGTTGTCGGAGAGCGCGGTGAAGACGTACCAGAGCAGGGCGGCGACGCCGATCAGCGCCAGCGCCCCGAACAGCTGGTACCGGAAGCGGGCCCGCGGGCCGGGGGCGTCGTAGAGGACGCTGGCCGTGGGGGTGCGGGTGAAGAGGTTGCTCATCGGGCCACCGCCAGTCGGGATTCCAGGACGCGGAACAGCGTGGCGACCGTGGCACTGATCACCAGGTAGGCGCAGGCCACCCAGAAGAAGATCCCGAAGATCGCGTAGCCGCGCTCGGAGAGGGTCTGCTGCACGCTGTACAGCTCGCTGACGCTGAACGCGCCGGCGATCGCCGAGTTCCTCGGCAGCGCGATGAACACGCTGCTCAGCGGGGCCAGGACGGTCCGGGTGGCCTGCGGCAGGATGACCAGGGTGAGGGTCTGACCGAAGCTCATGCCGAGGCTGCGGGCCGCCTCGGCCTGCCCGAGCGGCACGGTGTTGATGCCCGAGCGGATCACCTCGCAGACGAACGAGGCGGTGTAGCCGCCGAGTGCCAGCACCGCGAAGGTGAGGTGGCTGAAGTGCACCCCGAGCGGCGGCAGGCCGAAGGTGACGGCGAAGAACAGCAGGGTCAGCGGGGTGTTGCGGAACAGCGTGACCCAGGCGGTGCCGAAGGCACGCAGGACCGGCACCGGGGAGACCCGGAAGGCCGCCAGCAGGGTGCCCAGCAGCAGGGCGAGCAGGGCGCTGAGCGCGCTCAGCTCGATCGTCTGCAGGAAGCCGTCGCGGAACAACGCGAAGTTGTCCTGCTCGAACAGGAACCCCATCCGGCGGCCCTCCTCTCATCAGATGGTCAGGACGGATGGTCGGGCGTGGACCGGATCAGTAGCGCTCGAGGGCCGGCACGGCCGGCGCGGCGGAGCCGGACGCGCCCAGGGTCGCGTCGTAGGCCTTCTTCCAGTCGCCGTTGTCCTCGTGGGCCTTGAGCGCGTCGCTGATGGCGTTGCGCAGGACCGCGTCGTCCTTGTTGAGGCCGACGCCGTAGTTCTCCTTGGTGAACGGCTTGCCGACCACCTTGAGCTTGGGGGCGTACTTGGAGGCGTAGCCCTTGAGGATCGCGTCGTCGGTGGTGACCGCGTCGACCTCGCCGGAGAGCAGCTTCTCGACGCAGGCCGAGTAGGTGTCGAACTGAGTGATCTTCGGGTTGTACTGCTGGATGTTCTTGATCGAGGTGGAGCCGGTGGCGGTGCAGATGTTCTTGCCGCCGACGCTCTCCGGGCCGGTGATCGAGGTGTTGTCGGCCTTCACCAGGAAGTCCTGGCCGGCGATGTAGTATGGGCCGGCGAAGGAGACCGTCTTCTTGCGCTCGTCATTGATGCTGTAGGTGCCGACGTAGAAGTCGATCTGGCCCTTGGCGATGGCCGGCTCGCGCTGCGAGGAGACCAGGGTCTGCCACTTGATCTGCTGCGGGCTGAAGCCGAGGTCGGCGGCGATCATCTTGGCGATCTCGATGTCGAAGCCGCTGCGGTCGCCGCTGGCGACGTCCTCGAAGCCCAGGAACGGCTGGTCGGCCTTGGCGCCGATGATCAGCTGGCCGCGCTTCTTCGCCTCGGCGAGGATCGCCGAGTCGATCTTGACGTCGGTCTTGACCGTGTAGGTGGGCAGCGCCGGGGCGTTGCCGCTGCTCGCGGCGGTGGCGCCGGGGGTGCCGTCCTTGCCGCAGGCGGCGGTGGCGGTGAGCGCGACGGCACAGAGCGCGACGGCGAGGGTGCGACGAGTCCTCATGAGGGTTGTTCTCCTGGGAGCTGGGCCACGGCTAACCGGGCTCTGGCGTCTGGAAGGTGCGTGCACGGGCAGGGCCGCCCGGCGTCCTTGCCGGTGGCGGCCCCGCGTGGTCTCGAAGCGTCAGTGGTGGAGGATCTTCGAGAGGAAGTCCTTGGCACGGTCGGAACGCGGCGCGGTGAAGAAGGCGTCCGGGGTGTTCTGCTCGACGATCCGGCCGTCGGCCATGAACAGCACGCGGTTGGCGGCGGAGCGGGCGAAACCCATCTCGTGGGTGACCACGACCATCGTCATGCCGTCGGCGGCCAGCTGGCGCATGACCTCCAGCACCTCGTTGACCATCTCCGGGTCGAGGGCCGAGGTGGGCTCGTCGAAGAGCATCACCTTGGGCTTCATCGCCAGCGCCCGGGCGATCGCCACGCGCTGCTGCTGGCCGCCG
The DNA here is from genome assembly GCF_041435235.1 of Kitasatospora sp. NBC_01300. Classification (NCBI taxonomy): domain Bacteria; kingdom Bacillati; phylum Actinomycetota; class Actinomycetes; order Kitasatosporales; family Streptomycetaceae; genus Kitasatospora; species Kitasatospora sp. NBC_01300. The sequence continues at coordinate 5,216,854 of NZ_CP108408.1, forward strand.
GAGAGCTGGGCAGGGACTTTGTCGGCCTGCGCGCCGACGCCGACCCGCTCCAGCAGCTCGCGGGCGGTCTTCTCGGCCTGCGCCCGGGCGATCCCGCGCACCTTGACCTGGCCGATGACGACGTTCTCCAGCACCGTCTTGTGCGCGAACAGGTTGAAGCTCTGGAACACCATGCCGACCTCGGCGCGCAGCCGGGCCAGCTCCTTGCCCTCGGCGGGCAGCGGGCGGCCGTCGATGGTGATCGTGCCGGAGTCGATGGTCTCCAGCCGGTTGATCGTCCGGCAGAGCGTCGACTTGCCGGAGCCGGACGGCCCGATCAGGACCACGACCTCGCCCTGGACGATCTTCAGGTCGATGTCCTGGAGGACGTGCAGCGCTCCGTAGTGCTTGTTCACGCTGCTCAGCACGACCAGGGGGGCGGCTGCAGGGGTGGAGTCCTCGACCGGATTCTCGGCCATCGCGCCTGCTCCCTCGTGTCGGCCCGTGAAAGTCTGAACTCCCTTGGGCGGCAATGGTGGTACGAAATCCGGGAGCCGCGACCGGCGGAGCCGCAGCCCCCGGTGGGCCGACCATAGGAGTGATGACGACGTGCCGTCAGCCGATCTGAGCGGAACTTGAGGATCACGAAACGGCCACACGCTGCTCGCGGGCTGTTCGCCGGGGCGCCAACGGGGCATGTGAGAGCGGGCGTCCGCGCCGGCGCGCCCCGCCCCGCGGCAGCTGTCGGGCGACCGAGCCTGGCGCCGGGCCGCCCACTGGCTCATACTGCGCAGGACCGGGGCCCGACCGGGCGGTCCCGGTGATCAGGTGGGGGAAGGAGGAGAACAGGATGCGACTGCTGCTCGTCGAGGACGACGAACGCGTGGCCGCCGCGCTGGTCGCGGTACTGGGCCGGCACGGCTTCCAGGTCCGGCACGCCCGCAGCGGGCACGAGGCGCTGGACGCCCTGGTGCCGGACGGGAACGACCCGTACCGGGTGGTGCTGCTCGACCTCGGGCTGCCCGACCGCGACGGCTTCGAGGTGTGCAGCCGGATCAGGGCCGGCAGCGGCGTCCCGGTGATCATGGTCACCGCCCGCGCCGACATCCGCTCCCGGATCCACGGCCTCAACCTGGGCGCCGACGACTACGTCACCAAGCCCTACGACATGGGCGAGCTGCTCGCCCGCATCCACGCGGTGGCCCGCCGCGGCGCCGCCCCCGCCTCGGTGGCGGTGCCCGCGCCCGACGCCGTCCCGCAGCAGCGCGGCCCGCTGGAGTCCCGCGGCATCCGGATCGACCGGGAGCGCCGCCGGGTCAGCGTGGACGGCCGGGACGTGCCGCTCACCCGCAAGGAGTTCGACCTGCTCGCCCTGCTCGCCCAGAGCCCCGGCGTGGTCTACCGGCGCGAGCAGATCTTCAGCGAGGTCTGGCGCAGCGGCTGGGAGGGCAACGGGCGCACCCTGGAGGTGCACATCGGCTCGCTGCGCAACAAGCTCGCGCTGCCCGGCCTGGTCGAGGCCGTCCGCGGCGTCGGCTACCGCCTGATCCCGGAGTCCCCGGCACCCGCCGCGGACCCGGCCCCGCCCGCCCCCGCGGAGCGCTGACCGCACGTGCGCACCCGCCTGCTCGGCATCCTGATCGCCCTCATGCTCTGCGTCCTGGCCGCCCTGGGGCTGCCGCTCGCGGCGGCGGTCGCGGCGGCCGAGCAGAGCAAGGTGGTCGTCGACCGGCTCGACGACGCCGCCCGCTTCGCCCAGGACCTGCCCACCTCCGGCCCCTCGGCGGTGGACTCCGCGCTCAAGGGCGACCCGGAGCCCGCCCCCGGCGACGTCAGCCGCCGGCACGCGATCGACGCCGAGGTCCGCCGCTACCACGACCTGTACGGCGTGCGGCTGGGCATCTTCCAGCGCGACGGCGTGCCGATCGCCGCCGCCCCCGCCGACTGGCGGGTGCCCCCCGGCGGCTGGGGCGCGCAGGCCTTCCAGGAGGCGCTGGACGGGCGGCGCAGCCACAACCCGCCCCAGGTCTGGCCGTGGACCGACGACCGCACCCTGACCGTCGCCACCCCGGTGGTGCGCGACGGCGACGTGGTCGCGGTGGTGCTCAGCGAGTCCCCCACCGGGGCGCTGCGCACCCGGATCCTGCACAGCTGGCTGGTGATCGGCGCCGGCGAGGCCGCCGCGATGATCGTCGCGGTGCTGCTGGCCGGCCGGCTCACCGAGTGGGTGCTGCGCCCGGTCCGCACCCTCGACCGGGCCACCCACGACATCGCCACCGGCCGGATGGCCGCCCGGGTCGCGCCCGGCGGCGGCCCGCCCGAGCTGCAGCGGCTGGCCCGCTCGTTCAACGAGATGGCCGACCACGTGGTGCTCGCCATGGACCAGCAGAAGGCCTTCGTCGCGGACGCCTCGCACCAGCTGCGCAACCCGCTGGCGGCCCTGCTGCTGCGGGTCGAGGTGCTCGGCCTGGAACTGCCCGAGGGGCACGAGGAGGAGCTCGGCGGAGTCCGGGAGGAGGGCGTCCGGCTGGCCCGGGTGCTGGACGACCTGCTGGGCCTGGCCACCGCCGAGCACGCCCGCCCCGGACCCGAGCAGACCGACCTGGCCGCGCTCACCCTGGCCCGGGTCGACGCCTGGCGGCCGGTCGCCGAGCAGCGCGGGATCGAGCTGCGCTGGGAGGGCCCGGCGCTCGCCGTCGGCATGGCGGACCCGATCGGCTTCGGCTCCGCCCTGGACGCCGTGCTGGACAACGCGCTCAAGTTCGGCCCGGCCGGCAGCGGGGTGCGGCTGAAGGTCTCGGTGCGCCGGGACGAGGTCGCGGTGACCGTCACGGACGCCGGGCCCGGCCTCGCCGAGGACGAGCTGCCCCGCGCCGGGGACCGCTTCTGGCGCAGCCCGCGGCACCAGAACGTGGACGGCTCCGGGCTCGGCCTGTCGATCGCCCGCACCCTGCTGGCGGCGGGCGGCGGTTCGCTCGCCTTCGCCCCGGTCCAGCCGACCGGGCTCGCGGTGACGCTGACGGTGCCGCGGCCGGAGAAGCGGTAGCCCGTACGGGCCCACGGCGCTCGTACGGCGCTCGTGCGGCGTCAGGGCTTCCGGGCTTCCGGGCTTTCGGGCCTCACCTTCAGGGCTTCACCGAGCGGTAGTAGCGGGCCGCGCCCTCGTGCAGCGGGAGCGGGTCGGTGTAGACGGCGGTGCGCAGGTCGACCAGTTGGGCGGCGTGCACCTGGGCGCCGATCTGGTCGCGACTGTCGATCACCGCCCGGGTCATGCCCTCGACCAGGCCCGGGTCCACGTCGTCCCGGGTGACCAGCAGGTTGGGCACGGCCACGGTGGCGACGGCGTCCTTGGGGTCGGCGTTCGGGTAGGTGCCCTTGGGCATGGTGGCCGCCCGGTAGGCGTCGGTGCCGCCGCCCTCCATCTTGTGGATGGCCCCGGCGAGGTCCCCCAGCGGCACGACCCGCATCCGCATGTGGTCGGACAGGTCGGTGAGGGCGCTGGTCGGCAGCCCGCCGGACCAGAAGAAGGCGTCGAGCTTGTTCTCCCGGAGCTGGTCGGCGGCGTCGCCGACGCCCGCCGACACCGGGACGATGTCGTGGTCCGGGTCCAGGCCGGCCGCGGCCAGCAGCCGCCTGGTCACCAGGTTCACCCCGGACTGCGGCAGGCCCACGCCGACCCGCAGCCCCTTGAGGTCGGCCGTGCGGTGCACCGTCGAGGAGGACGGGACGATCAGCTGGAGGTAGTCGTCGTACAGCCGTGCGATCGCCCGCAGCCGGTCCTTGCCCGCGCCCTGGTAGTCGGCGACGGCGTCGGCGGTGGCGATCGCGAAGTCGTCCTGGCCGCTGGTCACCCGGGCCAGGTTGTCGACCGAGCCCTCGGTGTTGTCCAGGGCCAGCCGCACCCCCGGCATGGCCTTGGCGACGTGGGCCTCCAGCAACTGCCCGTACCGGTCGTAGACGCCGCGCTGCACGCCGGTCGCGAAGCGCGTCTCGCCGCGCGGGTAGCCGGGCGAGCGGCCCGCCGACAGCCACCAGCCGCCCAGCCCAGCGACCAGCAGCACCAGCACCAGCACCGTCCGCCACAGCGGGCTGCGGGCCGCGGTGCGGACGGCGGCGCCGAGACGGGACGGGGTGGTGGGGGTCATGCAGGGATACTGCCAGGCGCTCCGCCGGAACGGGAGGGGAAACGGTGGGGGAAAAGCGCTTCGCGGCTGCCCGTACCCTGGTCTGGTGAGCGGTGAGAGCGGATTGAAGAGCTACAAGGTCGTCACGTACGGCTGCCAGATGAACGTCCACGACTCCGAGCGGCTGTCCGGCCTGCTGGAGGACGCGGGTTACGTCAAGGCCGGGCAGGACGGCGACCCGGACCTGGTCGTGTTCAACACCTGCGCGGTGCGGGAGAACGCCGACAACAAGCTGTACGGCAACCTCGGGCAGCTGGCGCCGGTCAAGAGCCGCCACAAGGGCATGCAGATCGCCGTCGGCGGCTGCCTCGCCCAGAAGGACCGCGACACCATCGTCCGCAAGGCCCCCTGGGTCGACGTGGTGTTCGGCACCCACAACATCGGCCACCTGCCGGCGCTGCTGGAGCGGGCCGCGGTCGAGCGCAAGGCCCAGGTCGAGATCCTGGAGTCGCTGGAGACCTTCCCCTCCACCCTGCCGACGCGCCGCGAGTCCGCGTACGCCGCGTGGGTCGCCATCTCCGTCGGCTGCAACAACACCTGCACCTTCTGCATCGTCCCCGCGCTGCGCGGCAAGGAGGAGGACCGCCGCCCCGGCGACGTCCTCGCCGAGATCGAGGCGCTGGTGGACGAGGGCGTCATCGAGGTGACCCTGCTCGGCCAGAACGTCAACGCCTACGGCTCCGACCTGGGCGACCGCGAGGCCTTCTCCAAGCTGCTGCGCGCCGCCGGCCAGATCGAGGGCCTGGAGCGGATCCGCTTCACCTCGCCGCACCCGCGCGACTTCACCGACGACGTGATCGCCGCGATGGCCGAGACGCCGAACGTGATGCACCAGCTGCACATGCCGCTGCAGTCCGGCTCGGACACCGTCCTCAAGGCGATGCGCCGCTCCTACCGCCAGGAGCGCTTCCTCGGGATCATCCGGAAGGTCCGCGAGGCCATGCCGGACGCGGCCATCTCCACCGACATCATCGTGGGCTTCCCCGGCGAGACCGAGGAGGACTTCGAGCAGACGATGCACACCGTCCGCGAGGCCCGCTTCACCAACGCCTTCACCTTCCAGTACTCCAAGCGCCCCGGCACCCCGGCCGCCGAGATGGCGGACCAGGTGCCGAAGGCCGTCGTGCAGGCCCGCTACGACCGGCTGATCGCCCTCCAGGAGGAGATCTCCTGGGAGGAGAACAAGAAGCAGGTCGGCCGCACGCTGGAGATCCTGGTCGCCGAGGGCGAGGGCAAGAAGGACGACAAGACCGACCGGCTCTCCGGCCGCGCCCCCGACAACCGGCTGGTGCACTTCACCAGGCCGACGGAGCCGGTGCGCCCGGGCGACCTGGTGACCGTCGAGATCACCTACGCCGCCCCGCACCACCTGCTCGCCGAGGGCCCGTCGCTCGCGGTGCGCCGCACCCGGGCCGGCGACGCCTGGGAGAAGCGCCAGGCCAAGCCCGCGGCCAAGCCGGCCGGGGTGATGCTCGGCCTGCCGGGCATCGGTGCCCCGGCCGCGCTGCCCCTGGCCGCTCCGGCGGGCGGGGCCTGCTGCGGCGACTGACGGCCCGCTGCTCGAACGGGGTCCGCTGCTCGGACGGCGGCCCGCTCCTCCACCGGCGGCCCGGCGGGACTTCGAGTCCGGCCGGGCCGCCGTCGCCGTTTGGCTAGAGTGATCCGCATGCTGGTAGCCGCCGCCGTGTGCCCCTGTCCGCCGCTGCTCGTCCCCGAGGTCGCCGCCGGGGCGGCCGCCGAACTGGACCCGCTGCGGGCCGCCTGCGACGAGGCCCTGGCGGCCCTGGTCGCGGCCGGACCGCAGCTGGTCGTGGTGGTCGGCGCCGGGCCGGAGGCCGAGGTGTGGACCGAGGGCGGGGCCGGCTCCTTCCACCGCTACGGGGTGCCGCTGGTCGCCAAGCTGCCCGGCGGCCGGGTCGAGGGGCCGGAGCTGGCGCCCTCGCTGACGGTCGGCGCCTGGCTGCTGGAGCGCGCCGGGGTGACGCTGCCGACGCACGCCTGCGCGGTGCCCGCCGACGCGCCCGCCGACCGGATGCTCGGGCTCGGCCAGGGCCTGGCCCAGCTGGCCGACCGGGTCGGCCTGCTGGTGGTGGGCGACGGCAGCGCCTGCCGCTCGGTGAAGGCGCCCGGCTACCTGGACGAGCGCGCCGAGGGCTTCGACGCCGCCCTGGCCGCCGCGCTGGGCTCCGCCGACCTGCCCGCGCTCGCCGCCCTGGACGCCGGTCTGGCCGCCGAGCTCAAGGCCGAGGGCCGGGCGCCCTGGCAGGTGCTGGCCGGCGCCGCGGAGGGCGCCGGCCTCACCGCGCGGCTCGGCTACCAGGACGCCCCGTACGGCGTCGGCTACGTCGTGGCGTCCTGGAGCTGACCGGAGCGCGGGGCGTCAGGCCCGCGGCCCCTGGCCGTTGCCGCCGGCCGGCCCCTCCTCGCCCGGCTTCGGCTTGTGGGCGAAGTCGTCCACCGCGCCCTTGGCCTTGCTGGCGCCGTGCTCGATCTTCTCGCTGTACTTGCCCTTGGTCGCCTTGTCGATCGCGCCGCCGGCCTTGTCCACCACGTGCTCGATCTGCTCGCTGTGCTTGCCGGCGAGCTCACTGGCCTTGCCCTTGAGCTCCTCGGCCTTGCCCTTGAGGTTGTCCATCAGACCCATGGCGATCTCACCCTTTCGTCCCTGTCTCCTGCCCAACGTCCGTCACCGCCGAACCGTTCGCAAACCGGCTCAACTGCGGAAACGGCCGGAGACGGCCGGAGTCGGCTGGACACGGTCACATCGTCGCGCAGTCGGGGCCGACGGGCAGCCCGGTCACCGGGGCGGCGGCGGTTTTGCGAGACTGGAGCGGTGAGCAGCTCCCGTACCGACCAGTCCCGCGCCGCCCAGCCCCGAGTGGTCTGCATCGTCGGCGCGACCGCCGCCGGCAAGTCCGACCTGGCCGTCGCCATCGCCCGCAGCCTCGGCGGCGAGGTGATCAACACCGACTCGATGCAGCTGTACCGGGGCATGGACATCGGCACCGCCAAGCTCACCCCCGCCGAGCGCGGCGGCGTGCCGCACCACCTGCTGGACGTCTGGGACGTCACCGAGGCCGCCAGCGTCGCCGAGTACCAGCGGCTGGCCCGGGCCGAGATCGACCGGCTGCTCGCGGCCGGGCGCACGCCCGTCCTGGTCGGCGGCTCCGGGCTGTACGTCCGGGCGGCGATCGACGAGATGGAGTTCCCCGGCACCGACCCGGCGGTCCGGGCCCGGCTGGAGGCCGAGCTGGAGGAGGCCGGCCCGCTCGCGCTGCACCGGCGGCTGGCCGAGCTGGACCCGGCGGCCGCGGAGGCGATCCTGACCGGCAACGGGCGGCGGATCGTCCGCGCGCTGGAGGTCATCGAGATCACCGGGCAGCCGTTCACCGCGAACCTGCCCGGCAACACCGCCGTCTACGACGCGGTGCAGATCGGGGTCGCGGTGCCGCGCCCCGAACTGGACGAGCGGATCACGCTGCGGGTCGACCTGATGTGGCGGGCCGGACTGCTGGACGAGGTGCGCGCGCTGGAGCGGGTCGGGCTGCGGGAGGGGCGGACGGCCTCCCGGGCGCTCGGCTACCAGCAGGTGCTGGACCACTTCGCCGGCGAGTGCACCGAGGACGAGGCACGGGCCGAGACCGTCCGGGCCACCAAGCGCTTCGCCCGCCGTCAGGAGTCCTGGTTCCGCCGTGACGGTCGGATCCACTGGCTGTCCCGGCCGGCCGGCACCGACCCCGTCGAGCTGCTGGAACGCTCCCTGGAGCTGATCGACCGTCAGGAGAGTCCGGTCGGGTAGGCGGGTTCCGGCCAATCCGGCGGTGCACCTGCGCGCGCAGGTGGCCGTGCAGGACGAACCGGCGGTCACGGCCCGATCACGTGATGGCCACGGATCACCCGTCGACGCCGGTCAGGCCCGGAACGCCCGTCTGGACATGCCATCATCGAAGGCGTAGGGGTCGGCCGCGCGGGCCGACCGTGCCCGACCGCGAGTCCGCTCGTGTCGAACTGTCAGGGGAGGCCGCGTGTCGACGGGTACCGGCCCCGAACCCGGCCAGAGCGGGAGTGTCACCGCACCGGCCGACGAGTCGACGAGGGGTGACCTCCCCGTGCTGACCGGCCTGGAGGCACCCACCTCCTACGCGGTCGCACTGCCCGCCCTGGACAACCGCACCCCGGCGGGCGCGGTGCACGAGCGGGAGATCCGACCGCTGCGCCGGCTCCGCTGGTGGCAGACCCTGCCGATCGCCCTGCTGGGCATCCTCGGCTCGCTGATGTTCGCCTTCCCGCTCGCCTTCGGCTCGGCCGGGGCGCGCGCCACCATGGTCGGCATGCTCGGGCTGCTGCTCACCGCCGCCTCGGTCGGCTGGGGGGCGATGGCCGCCCGGCACGCCGGGTACAAGTGGCCGGGCCTGCCGCGCCGCGGCTCCGGGCAGCGGGCCGGCTGGAAGGCGATCGCGCTCTACACCCTGATCGCCCTGGTGGCCTGTGCGCTGGCCGTCTGGCGGGTCGCCTACCTGCGCTGACGCGTCGGCTGCCGGTGTCGGCCCTCGGCTGCCCGCGCCCATCCACCGGTCGGACCGCCCGGGTGGCCGGTGCGCCCGTTCAGTACCATCGGGAGGGTGAGCGCATCCTCCCCGCAGCCGGTCGGCGTCCCCTTCTTCAAGGGGCACGGCACCCAGAACGACTTCGTCATCGTCCCGGACCCGGACGGCGTGCTGGAGATCGGCCCCGCGGCCGTCGCCGCGCTGTGCGACCGGCGAGCCGGCATCGGCGGGGACGGGCTGCTGCGCGTGGTGCGCTCCGCCGCCGAGCCGGTCGCCGCCGACCAGGCCGACCGGGCCGAGTGGTTCATGGACTACCGCAACTCCGACGGCAGCATCGCCGAGATGTGCGGCAACGGCGTGCGGGTCTTCGCCCGCTACCTGGTCGAGGCCGGACTGGCCGAGCCCGGCGAGTTCGCGGTCGCCACCCGCGCCGGGGTCCGGACGGTGCGGGTCGCCGAGGACGCCGGGGACGGGACGCCCGGCGAGGTCACCGTCGACATGGGCCGGGCCCGGCTGCCCGGGCCGGACGGCGTCGAGGTCACGGTCGGCGCACGGCGCTGGCCCGCACTGAACGTCAACATGGGCAACCCGCACGCGGTGGCCTTCGTGGACAGCCTCGACCACGCCGGGGACCTGCTGTCCGCGCCGCTGACCAGCCCCGAAGGGGCCTACCCGGAGGGCGTGAACGTCGAGTTCGTGGTGGACGTCGGGCCGCGGCACGTCGCCATGCGGGTGTACGAGCGCGGCTCCGGCGAGACCCGCTCCTGCGGGACCGGCACCTGCGCCGTCGCGGTGGCCGCCATCCGCCGGGACGGCGTCGACCCGGCGGTCACCGGCGAGCCCGCCACCTACACCGTGGACGTGCCGGGCGGCCGACTGGTCATCACCGAGCACCCGGACGGCCGGATCGAGAAGACCGGCCCGGCGGTCATCGTGGCCGCCGGTGAGATCGACGCCCGCTGGTGGGCCGAACTGGGGCGGGTCTGACACGTCTGGGGCGAGGCTCGGACAACTGACGGCCCGGTTTGCCCATTTCGCGCGGCGGTGAATCCGCCCGTTCGAGTGACGCGTGTCGCGGACGGGAAGCAAGGCATCGCGGAACGTGCTCTGCTCGGTAGCATGGACCACCGGGAAGGCGCCCCTCGGCGGGGTGGCGGCCGGTGATCGCTGCCGGAGGTGCGCCGATGACCATCGAAGCCGGGCAGTCCCTGACGGGGCAGCCGACGTCCGCACGGCAAGCCGGGGCCAGGCGGCCCCTGGGGGAGCTCGGCCGGGCCGCGCTCGGCCGGGCCGGGCGGGCCGCCCTGCTGGCCACCGGCCGGCCGCCCGTCCCGGACGCCCTCGAACCGCTCGTCCGGGTCCACCGAGAGCACCATCCGCAGGCCGACCTCGGCCTGCTCGCCCGGGCCTACCGGCTCGCCGAGGCCAGCCACCGGGGCCAGAAGCGCAAGAGCGGCGGGCCGTACATCACCCACCCGCTCGCCGTCACCATGATCCTGGCCCAACTCGGCGCCGGGACGACCACCTTGGTCGCCTCGCTGCTCCACGACACCGTCGAGGACACCGAGTTGACGCTCGACCAGGTGAGCGCCGGCTTCGGACCCGAAGTCGCCTACCTGGTCGACGGGGTGACGAAACTGGAGAAGGTCGACTTCGGCGCCGCCGCCGAGGCCGAGACCTTCCGCAAGATGCTGGTCGCCACCGGCGACGACGTCCGGGTGATGGTGATCAAGCTCGCCGACCGGCTGCACAACATGCGCACCATCCGGCACATGAAACCGGCCAGCCAGGTGCGGATCGCCAAGGTCACCCGGGACGTGCTGATCCCGCTGGCCGAACGGCTCGGCATCCAGGTGCTCAAGGCGGAGCTGGAGGACATCGTCTTCGCCACCCTGCACCCCGAGGAGCACGCCCGCACCCGGGCCCTGATGGCCGGTCACGAGGGCCGGCCGGACACCCTGCTGGCCCCGTTCGCCCGGCTGCTGGCCCGCCAGCTGTCCGAGACCGGGGTGGCCGCCGAGGTCACCGTCCGCCCCCGGCACTGCGTGTCGCTGCACCGGGTGCTGCTCAAGCGGGCCGCCGCGCCCGGCCCGGACGGGCGGCCGCAGGGGCCGCAGCCCGCCGACTTCGGGCGGCTGCTGGTGGTCGTCGAGGAGAACGCCGACTGCTACGCCGTGCTCGGCGAGCTGCACACCTGCTGGACGCCGCTGCCCGGCGAGTTCAAGGACTTCGTCGCCGCCCCCAAGTTCAACCTCTATCAGTCGCTGCACACCGCCGTGGCGCTCAGCGGCGGCACGGTCGTCGAGGTGCTGGTGCGCACCCGGCGGATGCACGAGGTCGCCGAGACCGGGGTGGTCGCGCTCGGCGACCCGGAGCCGGCCGGCGCGGTCCAGGACGCCGACGAACTCGACCGCACCGACCCGGCCCGGCCCGGCTGGCTCAGCCGGCTGCTGGAGTGGCAGCAGGAGACGCCCGACCCGGACGCCTTCTGGTCCGCTCTCACCGCCGACCTGGCCGGCGACCGCGAGATCACCGTCGTGACGGAGAGCGGCGAAACGCTTCAGCTGAGGGCCGGCGCCACCTGTGTGGACGCCGCCTACCTGCTCGGCGAGGAGACCGGCCACCGGTGCATCGGGGCCCGGGTCAACGGCCGGCTCACCGCGCTCTCCACCGTCCTGCAGGACGGCGACCTGCTCGCCGTGCTCACCGAGGCCGTGCCCACCGGGACGGTGCTCACCGAGGACGGGCCGCGCCCCGCCGAACCCTCCGGGCCCGCGCCCGAGTGGCTCGCGCACGCCCGGACCCCGGCCGCCCGGCTGGCCATCGAACGCTGGCTCGCCGACCACCCGGCCCGGCTCCCGGCGGTGCGCACCGGCCCCTCCAGCGGCCAGCCCGCCCCGCCCGCGCACCGCGCCACCGAGCGCCGGCCGACCCCGGTCGCGGTGGCCGGCCGGCCCGGGGCGCCGGTCCGGCTGGCCCGCTGCTGCACGCCCGTGCCGCCGGACGAGGTGGCCGGCTACCCGATCCGCGGCGGAGCCGTCGCCGTGCACCGCACCGGCTGTCCGGCCGGGGAGCGGATGCGCGCGGACGGGCGCGCCGAGCTGGAGGTCCGCTGGCGGCCGGAGGGCACCCCGGCGGCCGGCCACCGGGCCACCCTGCGGGCCGAGGCGCTCAACCGGCCCCGGCTGCTCGCCGACCTCACGGCGGCCATCTCCGCCGAGGACGTCGGCATCGTCTCGGCCGAGGTCGAACCGCCGCAGGAGCTGCGGGTCCGGCACACCTACACCGTCGAACTGCCCGAGCCGGCCGCGCTGCCCGCGCTGATGCGGGCGATGCTCAAGGTCTCCGGGGTGTACGACGTCAGCCGGCCGCAGGCCCCGGACACCGGCGGGGCCCGCCACCCCGGGGAAAATGGGGATGACCGGTCCGCGCCGGGCGTGGGACCATCATGGGGAATTCACGGCCGGTCCACGGCGTTCTCAGGGCACAGGAGCCCCGACGGCACCCGAGGACCTGAGGGGTAGCTCACCTCGCCCGGCGGTAACCGGGGCGGCAGCTGGGCAGACTCCGGGTGGGACCGCACAGAGCGGTCCCCACAGGCCATCCGCACCAGCGACCAAAGGACAGAATGACCTCCACGTCCGACACCCGCGACCACGCCGACGCCCCGCGCCGCCTGAACGGTCTGCGGGCGGAAGCCCTCATGGACGAGGACCTCGCGGCCATCGACGAGGACCGCGGCCACCACTACGACGGCGACCAGTACGACCGCAGCGAGCGTGCCGCCCTGCGCCGCGTCGCCGGCCTCTCCACCGAACTCGAAGACGTCACCGAGGTCGAGTACCGCCAGCTCCGCCTGGAGCGCGTGGTGCTCGTCGGCGTCTGGACGGACGGCACCCTGGAGGAGGCGGAGAACTCGATGGCCGAGCTCGCCGCCCTCGCCGAGACGGCCGGCTCCCAGGTGCTGGACGGCGTGATCCAGCGCCGCGACAAGCCCGACGCGGCCACCTACATCGGCTCCGGCAAGGCGAAGGAACTGCGCGACATCGTGGCGGCCACCGGCGCCGACACCGTGGTCTGCGACGGTGAGCTCACCCCCGGCCAGCTGATCCACCTGGAGGACGTGGTCAAGGTCAAGGTCGTCGACCGGACGGCCCTGATCCTGGACATCTTCGCCCAGCACGCCAAGTCCCGGGAGGGCAAGGCGCAGGTCTCGCTCGCGCAGATGCAGTACATGCTGCCGCGCCTGCGCGGCTGGGGTCAGTCGCTGTCCCGGCAGATGGGTGGTGGCGGCGCCGGCTCGTCCGGCGGCGGCATGGCGACCCGTGGTCCCGGTGAGACCAAGATCGAGACCGACCGGCGCCGGATCCGCGAGAAGATGGCGAAGCTCCGCCGCGAGATCGCCGAGATGAAGAAGGGCCGCGACACCAAGCGCCAGGAGCGCAAGCGCCACCAGGTGCCGTCGGTGGCCATCGCCGGGTACACCAACGCCGGCAAGTCCTCCCTGCTCAACCGGCTCACCGGGGCGGGCGTCCTGGTGGAGAACTCCCTGTTCGCCACCCTGGACCCGACCGTGCGCCGGGCCCAGACCCCGAGCGGGCGGCTCTACACCCTGGCCGACACCGTCGGCTTCGTCCGGCACCTGCCGCACCACCTGGTCGAGGCCTTCCGCTCGACGATGGAGGAGGTCGCCGACGCGGACCTCATCCTGCACGTGGTCGACGGCTCGCACCCCGAGCCGGAGACGCAGCTGGCCGCCGTCCGCGAGGTCATCGTCTCGGTCGACGCGCAGAACGTGCCGGAGATCGTGGTGATCAACAAGGCGGACGCCGCCGACCCGCACGTGCTGCAGCGCCTGCTGCGCCGCGAGCCGCACGCCATCGTGGTGTCGGCCCGCAGCGGCGAGGGCATCGAGGAGCTGCTGAAGCTCATCGACGACGAGCTGCCGCGCCCGGCGATCGAGGTGCGGGCCCTGGTGCCCTACACCCAGGGCGGGCTGGTCTCCCGGGTGCACGCCGAGGGCGAGCTGCTCGGCACCGAGCACACCGGCGAGGGCACGCTGCTGCACGCCAAGGTGCCGGCCGAGCTGGCCGCCGAGCTGGAGCGCTACGCGGTGGCGCTGCAGGTCTGAGGCGACGGGCCGATGAAGGGCCCCCGGACGTGACCGTGTTGCCGTCGGGCATCGCGCGAGCGTCCGGGGGCCCTTCGCGTGCGGGGCCGGGCGGGGGCTGGTCCGGGTGTGCGTGCGGGTGTGCGTGCGGGCGTGCGGGCTACTTCACGTTCTTGGCGAAGTAGTCGAAGGCCTGCTTCGCCTGGTCCTGGAGCGAGGGGCCGGCCAGGTACCCGGGCGGGTTGCGACTGCCGATCGCGGTGACGCTGATCAGGTTGGGCTTGCCGTCCTTGGTGATGAACCAGCCGCCGCCGCTGGAGCCGCCGGTCAGGGTGCAGCCGGTGACGTACATCGGCGGGCGGCTCCGGTCGGGGGACAGCCTGGCCGGCGGGGCCGGGGACTCGCAGCGGGAGAGCTCCAGGCCGTCGGACGGCCGATCGGTCGGGTAGCCGTACGCGGCCGCCGAGCCGATCTGCTCGCGCGGGGCGTTGAACCAGACCGGGACCGAGGCGCCGACCGCCTCCTCCAGCGACGCGCCGGAGCCGCCCTCGCCGCGCACCCGGATGATCCCGTAGTCGTACTGGTGGTGGGCGCCGACGCCGCCCTCCCCGAGCCAGGTCGGCGACACCAGCGCGCGCACCGCCGCCCACCGGCCGTACGGGGCCGCCTGCTGCTCGGTGAGCGGTTTGCCGCGGGCGGCCTGGCCGTCCCGGTTGAAACCGGGCACGAAGGTGATGTTCCGCAGCCAGCCGCCGCCCTTGCCGTCGTGCAGGCAGTGCGCGGCGGTGTAGACGAGGTTGCTGCGGCCCGGGTTGGCCGGGTCGGAGACCACCGTCGCGGAGCAGGCCGCGTCGCCCTGGGGCGTGGTGACGAAGAGCCGGCCGACCACGGCGGTGGCCGGGCCGTACGGGTGCGGCTGCGGCGTGGCCGCGACGGCCGCGGGCGGCGCGTCCGGCCGGTCGCCGTCCGGTGCGGCGGTGAGCGGGTACTCCGGGGTGGGCCGGCCCTTGGCGGCGGCCATCCGGGTGGTCGACCAGAAGCTCGGGGCCACCTCGTTGGCGAAGCCGCTGCCGGAGACGAACCGGGCCCAGTCCTCCACCTTCCAGCCCGTCAGGTCGCCCAGGCTGGTGGGCGCCGAGGTGGGGAGGGCGGGCGGCGGCGCGGCCGCCGCGGCGCCGGAGTCGTCCGGCCCGCAGGCGGTCGCGGCGAGCGCGAGCACGGCGAGCACCGCGGCGCCGGTCGGTCCGGATCGGCGCCGCGGTCCGCGGCCGGTGTGCTTCGGCATGCTGCATCGTCCCCCGGGGGCGGCCTCCGCCGCCCGTACGGCTTGGTCCGGTCCGACCGGAGAGGGCCTACGGCTTCTTGGAGATCCAGTCCAGCGCCTGCTTGGCGACCGTCTCCAGGTACGGGCCGCTCAGCGAGGTGTGGTCCTCGGTGCCGATGGACGTGTTGCTGACCAGGGCGGTCTTCCCGTCCGGCATGGTGGCGAACCAGCCGCCGCCGCTGGAGCCCTGGGTCATGTTGCAGCCGATGGTGAGCATCGACGGGCGCTTGGCGTCGAACGACAGCCGGGTCGGCTTGCCGCCGTCGCACTTGTACAGCTCCTGGCCGTCGAACGGCTTGTAGAGCGGGTAGCCGACCGCCGCGACGGACACCTTGTCGCGCGGGGCGTCGAACCAGACCGGGACGGCCGAACCGACCGTCTCCTCCAGCGACTTGCCGGAGTCGTTCTGGTTGTGCACCCGCATGACGGCGAAGTCGTACTGGTTCGCGGCGTCACCGGTGCCGCCGCCCTCGACCATCCACTGCGGCGAGGTGGTGACGAGGTCGGCCCACCAGGTGCCCAGCGGGGCCAGTTCGGACAGCGGGGCCTTCTTGCCGCCGCTGGAGGCGCCCGAGTTGTTGTAGGCGGGCACGAAGACCAGGTCCTTGAAGAAGTCGCCGCCCTTGCCCGCGTGCACGCAGTGGCCGGCCGTCCAGACCAGGTTGCTCCTGCCCGGGTGCTGCGGGTCGGTGATCACCGTCGCCGAGCAGTTGCCCCGGCCGCCCTGGGCGCTGAAGAACACCTTCCCGGACGGCTGCTTGAGGTACGGGCGGGGCACCGGCACGGCCTTGACCACCGGCGGGTCCGGGTCCGTCACGCCGTTGTCGGCGGCCGGCTTGGCGGTGGGCGGGGCCGGATCGGCGGGCTTGGAGTCGCCCATCTTGTCCGGGTTCCAGAAGTCTTTCACCACCGGGTTGTTGAAGACGTGCTTGGACGCCCACGAGTCCCAGTCCTCGAACTTCCACTTCTTCAGGTCGTCCCAGGACTTCGGCAGGCCCTCCAGCAGGCTGGTCGGGATGCCCGACGGGAGGGTGATCCCGCCGATCACGCCGCCCCCGGGGGCGGCGGCGCTGGACGCGGGCGGCGGCGCGGCGGTGCCGCCCCCGTCGCCCGCCGGGCCGTCCGGCCCGCAGGCGCTCGCCGCGAGCAGCGTCCCCGTGACGAGGGCGACGGCCATGGCTGACCGGTGGATCGATGGCATGTGTGCGCTTCCCCCTGTGCTCGATCGGGCTGTCGTGCGGCGACTCGCCGCTGTGGAGTCTTCCACCGGTCACCAGGACGGCGGCGGCCGCCCCCCGGGTTGCGTCCCTGACCGGAGGTCACCGATCCGTGACGTGGCCGCGGCCGGTCCGTCGGCCCAGCAGGGCCCCGCGCGCCGGATGCGGACAATCCCCGATCTTCACCCGGACGAGTGAGCAGACCTTGTGATCACCCGTCAGGGATAGGTAACCCTTACCTGACGCGACGGTGCGAGCGCCCGCCGATCCTCTCCACCACCCGCGCGCGTCCGCACCCCCACGCGCCCCAAGGAGCAGCCTTGAGCACCGCCCTCACCGGAGCCCCGCCCGCCCCGCTGCTGCACGCGGACCGGCCGGCCGAGCCCGATCCGCTGCTGCACCCGGACCCCGCCGTCGCCGCCGAACAGGCCGCACTGGAAGCCCTGCTGCGCTGCTGGACGCGCGAGACCGGCGCCCGCCCCGGCCCCGACGGTCGGCTGCGGATCGCCGTCCTCGGCGGCGCCGCCCGGCTCTCCGCCCCCGTCCGCTACTGGTCGTCCGGTGGTTGGCACCGGTTCGGCCCCGCCGTCCTCTCCGCCGGGGAGGGCACCGCCGACGCCCCCGTGGACGCCGTCACCACCGCCGCGCTGCTTGCCGCCGCGGCCGCCGACCGCCCCGACCCCGGGCAGGTCGCCGACCTCGCCGCCCGGGTCGCCGACTCGGTCGTCCGCACCGCCGACATCCTCGCCCACCGCCGCACCGCCGCCCCCGTCGGCGGCCCGGAACGCTCGCACTTCCTCGCCGCCGAACAGTCCCTGCTGCTCGGCCACCCGCTGCACCCCACCCCGAAGAGCCGCGACGGCCTCGGCCCGGCCCAGAGCGTCGCCTACTCGCCCGAACTGCACGGCTCCTTCCAACTCCACTGGTACGCGGTCCACCGCGACCTGCTCGCCGCCGGCTCCGCCCTCACCGAGAGCGCCGACCGGATCACCGCGGACCTGCTCGGCGGCCACGCCACCCTGCCGCCCGGCACCGCCGCCCTGCCGCTGCACCCCTGGCAGGCCCGCGAACTCGCCCACCGCCCGGCCGTCGCCGCCCTGCTCGCCGACGGGCTGCTGCACGACCTCGGCCCGGCCGGCGAACCCTGGTACCCCACCTCCTCGGTGCGCACCGTCTACCGCCCCGGCACCCCCTGGATGCTCAAGCTCTCGCTCGGCCTGCGGATCACCAACTCTCGCCGGGAGAACCTGCGCAAGGAACTCCACCGCGGCCTGGAGGTGCACCGGCTGCTGGAGAGCGGCCTGGCCGCCGAATGGCACCGCGCCCACCCCGGCTTCGACATCGTCCGCGACCCGGCCTGGATCGGCGTCGACCACCCCGCCCTCGGCGACCCGGGCGGCCTGGACACCGTGCTGCGCGCCCAGCCCTTCGCCCCCGCCGACCGCGCGCTGTGCGTCGCCGGGCTGGTCGCCGAACAGCCGCTCGGCACCGGCGACACCGTGCCGTCCCGGCTCGGCGACACCCTGCGGGCGCTCGCCGTCCGCTGCGGCCGCCCGCTGCAGACCGTCGCCGCCGAATGGTTCCTGCGCTACCTGGACGCCGTCGTGCTGCCCGTCCTCTGGCTGGACGGCACGGCCGGCATCGCCCTGGAGGCGCACCAGCAGAACAGCCTCGTCCTGCTCGACGCCGACGGCTGGCCCAGCGGCGGCCGCTACCGCGACAACCAGGGCTACTACTACCGGGAGAGCGCCGCCGACCGGCTCACCGCGCGGCTGCCCGGGCTCGGCGAGCACAGCGACACCTTCCTGCCCGACGAGGTGATCGACCACCACTTCGCCTACTACCTCGGCATCAACCACGTCCTCGGCCTGGTCGGAGCCTTCGGAAGCCAGGGGCTCGCCGACGAGACCGTGCTGCTGGCCGGGCTGCGCCGCTTCCTGGCCGGCCCGCGGGCCGCCGCCACCGGCTCGGCGCTGCCCGGGATGCTGCTCGACGCGCCCACCCTGCCGTGCAAGGCCAACCTGCTCACCCGGATCAACGGCCTGGACGAACTCGTCGGCCCGGTCGCCACCCAGTCCGTCTACGTGGACGTCCCCAACCCGCTGGCGGGCGCATGAGCCTGCTCGACGACCCGCCGGGATGGGGCGCGATCCCCACCCCGGCCGGCGAGTTCCGGCTCAGCCCGGTCCGGCTGCCCGCCGACCTGGACCTGCTCGCCGGGTGGATGAACGACCCCGAGATCGCCGCGTTCTGGCAGCTCTCCGGGCCGCCCGACGCCACCGAACGGCACCTCCGGGCCCAACTCGACGGCGACGGCCGCAGCGTGCCCTGCCTCGGCCTGCTCGACGGCGCCCCGACGAGCTACTGGGAGGTCTACCGCGCCGACCTCGACCCGCTCGCCCGGCACTACCCGGCCCGGCCGCACGACACCGGCGTGCACCTCCTGCTCGGCCCCGCCGAGAGCCGCGGCCGGGGCCTCGGCGCCGTCCTGCTGGCCGCCCTCGCCGAGCGGATCCTGCGGCGACGGCCCCGCTGCGAACGGGTCGTCGCCGAACCGGACGTCCGCAACCGGCGCTCCGTCCGGGCCTTCGAACGGGCCGGATTCCGGCTGCAAACCGAACTCGACCTGCCCGACAAGCGCGCCGCCCTGATGGTCCGCGCCCGCGTCCCCTTCGTCGTCTAGGACACCCCCGTGGACACCCCAGCACCCCAGCCGCCGTACGACCTGCTCGGCGTCGGCATCGGCCCCTTCAACCTCTCGCTCGCCGCGCTCGCCGCGCCCGTCCCCGGCCTGCGCACGCTCTTCTGCGACCAGCGCCCGGAGTTCCGCTGGCACCCCGGCATGCTGGTGGACGGGGCCCGGATGCAGGTGCCGTTCCTCGCCGACCTGGTCTCCCTCGTCGACCCGACCAACCCGTGGTCCTTCCTCAACTACCTGCGCGACCAGGACCGGCTGTTCCCGTTCTACTTCGCCGAGCGCTTCCAACTGCCCCGCCGCGAGTACGACCACTACTGCCGCTGGGCCGCCGAACGCCTCGCCAACTGCCGCTTCGGCACCGAGGTCACCGCCCTGCACTGGGAAGCCACGCACTTCCGGGCCGAGCTGACCGACACCGCGACCGGGCGGCGGACCGAGGTGCACGCCCGCAACCTCGCCCTCGGCGTCGGCACCCGACCCGTCCTGCCCGAGGCCTTCACCGCCCTCGACGGCCACCCGCGCGCCTTCCACTCCGCCGACTACCTGGACCGCCGCGACGACCTCGCCGGCGCCCGGGACATCACCGTGGTCGGCAGCGGGCAGTCCGGCGCCGAGGTCTTCCTCGACCTGCTCCGCCGCCACGACGGCGACGGCGTCCGGCTGCGCTGGCTCACCCGGACCAGGGCGCTCGCACCGATGGAGTACTCCAAACTCGGCCTGGAGCACTTCACCCCCGACTACACCCGCTACTTCCACAGCCTGCCCGAACCCGTCCGGGACGCGCTGGTCGCCGCCCAGTGGCAACTCCACAAGGCCGCCAGCGCCGAAACCCTCGCCGAGATCCACGACCACCTCTACGAACGCACCATCGGCCGCCCGATCGACGCCGCCCCGGTCGACATCACCCCCGGCACCGCCGTCACCGAAGCCCGCCCCGGCCCCTGCGGCGGCCTCGAACTGCACTGCCGGCACGGCGACTCCGGTGCCGAACACGTCCTGCGCACCGACGCCGTGGTGCTCGCCACCGGCTACCGGGCCGCCCGGCCGGCCGCGCTCGAACCGCTCGCCCGGCTGATCGACTGGGACCGGGACGGGCGCTACCGGGTCGACCTCGACCACCGGGTCGCCACCCGGCCCGAACTCACCGGCGGCCTCTACGTCCAGAACGCCGAACTGCACACCCACGGCGTCGGCGTCCCCGACCTGGGACTCGGCGCCCACCGGGCCGCCGTGATCCTCAACGCCGTCACCGGCCGGACCGTCCACCGGCTGCCCACCCGCACCGCCTGGACCGGCTTCGCGCCGCCCGGGACCGCCCCCGCCGCGGGCGGCGCCGCCGCTGTCGCCGCTGCCGCCGAGGGCACCCCCACCGAGAGCACCCCCACCGTCCCCCGTCCCCAGGAGCTGACCCGTGCCGCAACCGTCGGCCGCTGAACCGCCGTTGTACCTGCCCCCGCACCTGACCGCCGGGCACTGGCGGCGGGCCGGGCGCGCCCTGCTGGCCAAGATGCTCGGCGAGTTCGCCTACGAGGAACTGCTCACGCCCGTCCGCGCCGCCACCGACGGCGAGTACCTGCTCTGGCTGCCCGAGGCCGAGTACCGCTTCACCGCCAGCCGCGGCGCGTACGGGAGCTGGCGGGTCGACCCGGAGTCGGTCCACTGCTCCGACCCGGACGGCCTCGACCCGCTGCGCTTCCTCCCGCACGCCCGGCACGCCCTCGGCCTGCGCGGCGAGACCACCGGCCACCTGATCCGCGAACTCACCGCCACCCTGACCGCCGACGCGCACCAGCTCGCCACCGCGCTCACCGCCGCCGAACTCGCCGACCTCGACCACCCCGCCCTGGAGGGCCGCCAGGACGGCCACCCCTGGATCGTCCCCAACAAGGGCCGGATCGGCTTCTCCGCCACCGACGCCGCCCGCTGGGCCCCGGAGGCCCGCACCCCGCGCCCGCTGCCCTGGATCGCCGTCCACCGCCGGCTCGCCGAGTACCGCGGCGTGCCCGGCCTGGAGCGGCCCGAGCAGCTGTACGCCCGCGAACTCGACGACCCGGACGCGCTGCGCGCCGCCCTCGGCCCGGCCGCCGACGACTACCTGCTGCTGCCCGTCCACCCCTGGCAGTGGGACGAGACGATCGTCCCGCTGTTCGCGCCCTGGATCGCCTCCGGCGAGATCGTCCCGCTGCCCTCCGACGGCGACCCACGGCTGCCCCAGCAGTCCATCCGCTCCTTCTTCAACACCGCCCACCCCGAGCGCTGCACCGTCAAACTGCCGCTGTCCGTCCTCAACACCCTGGTCTGGCGCGGCCTGCCCACCGAACGCACCCTCGCCGCGCCCGCCGTCACCGCCTGGATCCACGGCCTGCGCGACGCCGACCCGTACCTGCGCGACGAGTGCCGGGTGATCCTGCTCGGCGAGATCGCCTCCGTCACCGTCGACCACCCGCTCTACCGCGAGCTGCCCGAGGCGCCCTACCAGTACAAGGAACTCCTCGGCGCGATCTGGCGAGAACCCCTCGGCCCCTTCCTGGCCGGCGGCGAACGCGCCCGCACCCTGGCCGCCCTGCTGCAGACCGGCTCCGACGGCCGGGCGCTCGCCGCCGAACTGATCGCCCGCTCCGGGCTCACCCCCGCCGCCTGGACCGGTCGGCTGTTCGGCGCGGTGCTGCCGCCGCTGCTGCACTTCCTCTACCGGTACGGGCTGGTCTTCTCCCCGCACGGCGAGAACGCCATCGTCGTCTTCGACGAGCACGACGCGCCGACCAGGCTCGCGGTCAAGGACTTCGTCGACGACGTCAACCTCAGCGACCAGGACCTGCCCGAACTGCGCGACCTGCCCGCCGAGGTCGACGACGTCCTGCTGCGGGACGGCCCGCAGGGGCTCTGCCAGTTCCTCCACTCCGGGCTGTTCATCGGCGTCCTGCGCTACCTCGCCCCGCTGCTGGAGGCGCAGACCGGGCTGCCCGAGGCCGAGTTCTGGGCCCTGCTGCGGGCCGAGATCCGCCGCTACCAGGACCGCTTCCCCGGCCTGGGCGAGCGCTTCGAGCTGTTCGACCTGTTCCGGCCGCGGATCGACCGGCTCTGCCTCAACCGCAACCGGCTGCTGCTCGACGGCTACCAGGACCGCCCGCACCGCCCGCACGCCGCCCGGTACGGGACCGTCCCCAACGCCCTGGTGACCCTGGAGGCGGATCTTCCCGGACGACGGAGCCGGATTGTCACCCCCGCCCCGTAGGCTGGGAGGGTCATGACGAACGACTCCGAAACCCAGCTCCCCGGCGAGACCGAGCTCCCTGGCGAGGACGGCGGCGCCGCCGCCGACGTCGAGGAAGCCGTCGCCGTTCCGCGCTCCCGCATCCCCGACCTGCTGCACGCCGCGGTGGCGGCCGTCGGCGGCGTCGAGCGCCCCGGTCAGGTCCGGATGGCCGAGGCCGTCGCCGACGCCGTCGACAACGCCGAGCACCTGCTCGTCCAGGCCGGCACCGGTACCGGGAAGTCCCTCGCCTACCTGGTGCCCGCGCTCGCCCACGGGGACCGCGTGGTGGTCGCCACCGCCACCCTGGCGCTGCAACGCCAGCTCGTCGAACGGGACTTGCCGCGCACGGTCGAGGCGCTGCACCCGGTGCTGCGCCGCCGCCCGCTGTTCGCGATGCTCAAGGGCCGCTCCAACTACCTGTGCCTGCACCGGGCCAACGAGGGCACCCCGAGCGACGAGGGCGAGGGCCTGTTCGACGCGGCCGAGGCGCTCGGCGGGCCCGCCAGCAAGCTCGGGCAGGACGTGCTGCGACTGCGCGAGTGGGCCGACGAGACCGACACCGGGGACCGGGACGACCTCAGCCCCGGCGTCTCCGACAAAGCCTGGGCCCAGCTGGCGGTCACCTCCAAGGAGTGCCTGGGCGCCACCCGCTGCGCGTACGGGCAGGAGTGCTTCGCCGAGAAGGCCCGGGAGCGGGCCAAGCTCGCCGACGTCGTGGTCACCAACCACGCGATGCTCGCGATCGACGCGATCGAGGGCGCGCCGGTGCTGCCCGAGCACGGGCTGCTGATCGTCGACGAGGCGCACGAGCTGGTCAACCGGGTCACCGGCGCGGCCACCGCCGAGCTGACCGTCGGCGCGGTCAACCGGGCGGTCAAGCGCGCCGCCCGGCTCGCCAACGAGAAGGCCGTGGACGCCTTGCAGGCCGCCGCCGAGAACTACCACGGCCTGATGGAGACCGCCCAGCCCGGCCGGGTCGAGGAACTGCCCGAGTACCTGGCGTACGCGGTCACCTCGATCCGGGACGCGGCCCGCCAGGTGATCAGCTCGCTCGGCGAGACCCGTGACAAGGGGCTCAGCGACGAGGACGCCGTCCGCAAGCAGGCGATGGCCTCCGCCGAGTCGCTGCACGAGACCGCCGAGCGGCTGCTGGAGGACTCCGAGTACGACGTGGTCTGGATCGAGCGCAGCGACCGCTTCGGCATGGGCACCGGCTCGCTGCGGGTCGCGCCGCTCAGCGTCTCCGGGCTGCTGCGCGAGGGCCTCTACAAGGAGCGCTCGGTGGTGCTCACCTCGGCCACCCTCAAGCTCGGCGGGGACTTCAACGGCGTCGCCGCCTCCGTCGGCCTGCCCTCGGACTCCCGGCTGCCGGACCAGCGCACCCCCGGGGACAATCCTTCGGCTGGTTCCGGTTCCGGTTCCGGTTCCGGGTCCGGGTTCGGCGAGGATGCGGTGCCGCACTGGCGCGGCATCGACGTCGGCTCGCCGTTCAAGTACCCCAAGCAGGGCATCCTGTACGTCGCCCGGCACCTCGCAGATCCCGGCCGCGATCCCGAACGGCCGGACATGCTGGACGAGTTGGCCGAGCTGATCGGCGCGGCCGGCGGGCGCACGCTGGGCCTGTTCTCCTCGATGCGCGGCGCCCAGACGGCCGCCGAGGCGCTGCGGGAGCGGCTGGACAACCGGATCCTGCTCCAGGGGGAGGACACCCTGGGCGAGTTGATCCGGGAGTTCGCCTCGGACGCGTCCACCTGCCTGTTCGGCACGCTCTCGCTCTGGCAGGGCGTGGACGTGCCGGGCTCGGCCTGCCAGCTGGTCGTGATGGACCGCATCCCGTTCCCCCGGCCGGACGACCCGCTGATGAGCGCCCGCCAGAAGGACGTCGAACAGCGCGGCGGGAACGGCTTCATGGCCGTCGCGGCGACGCACGCGGCGCTGCTGATGGCGCAGGGCGCCGGCCGGCTGGTGCGCGCGGCCGAGGACCGGGGCGTGGTCGCGGTGCTCGACCCGCGGGTGGAGACCAAGCGGTACGGGAGCTTCTTCCGCTCCTCGATGCCGGAGTTCTGGTACACCACGGACCGCAATCAGGTGCGCCGCTCGCTGGCGGCGATCGACGCCTCGGCGCCGCCGGTCAAGCCGGTGGTGAAGCGGGGCTGAGCGGTGCGGTGATCCGGGGGGCCGTCCAGCCCGCCCCGCCTCGCCCCCGGGGCCGAGGCGGGGCCCGGAAGCCCCCGGAGACGCCGGAGGGGCTCCCCGCGACCGCGCGGTGGAGCCCCTTCCCGCTGGGTGCGCGCGAGGCGTCAGAGGCGGCGCAGGACCGCGACGACCTTGCCCAGGATGGTGGCGTTGTCGCCGTTGATCGGCTCGTACGCCGGGTTGTGCGGCATCAGCCAGATCCGGCCGTCCTCGCGCTTGAGCCGCTTGACCGTGGCCTCGCCGTCGATCATCGCGGCCACGATGTCGCCGTTCTCGGCGACCGGCTGGCGGCGCACGGTGACCCAGTCGCCGTCGCAGATGGCCGCCTCGATCATCGAGTCGCCGCGCACGGTGAGCGCGAACAGCTCGCCCTCGCCGACCAGCTGGCGAGGCAGCGGGAAGACGTCCTCGACCGTCTGCTCGGCCAGGATCGGGCCACCGGCGGCGATCCGGCCGACCAGCGGCACGTACGAGGTGGACGGCCGGCCGGCCGTCTCGGCGGTGTTCGGGCGGGCCACCTCGACGCCGCGGACCTCGTAGGCGCGCGGGCGGTGCGGGTCGCGGCGCAGGAAGCCCTTGCGTTCCAGGGCCATCAGCTGGTGGGCGACCGAGGAGGTGCTGGACAGGCCGACGGCCTGGCCGATCTCGCGCATGGACGGCGGGTAGCCGCGGCGCTGGACGGAATCCCGGATGACCTCGATCACGCGGCGCTGGCGCTCGGTGAGACCGGCCTCGTCGGTGCGGATGCCGGGGGGGCGGCCGGGCAGCGCGCGGGTGGGCGCCTGGTGGGCGTCGTCGAGCGCGGGGGAGTGTTCGATCGGCTGGTCGGGAACGCGGCCCGTACTGGAAAGGGCCGGGCCGGAGAGGCGCTGGTCTTCGCTACGGTCCATGCTGATGTCCACGCTCTGCTGATTCGTGGTGCGCTGCCCCACCTTGAACTGGGAGTGTTCCTGCACCGGGATGGTGTTGCTTTCGATGGTGTTCACGGCGGCCCCTCTCGACGGCTGTCCTCTCCCCTTTTCCAGCCCAACGCCCCTCCTATCGAAAGGTTGCGCCAAACACACGTTCGAGTGAATTATTCGAGAGTTGGCTGACTCGATCAAGGCTTTGCTGTACATCGAGGTCGTGCATCGAGTAAATGTTCGAGCGGATCTCGACCTCGGCAGTCTAATCGGTGCCGACACGCCAGGGGTGTCGCTTCCCCCGGAGACCTACATCTAGTGGCTACAGTCCTCTCCGTGCCCAGTACTAGTGGTTACGGCGCATGATCAGCTTGCCGAGGCCGGGGTCGCATCGCATAGACTCAACAGGTCCGCACGTCCTGCCAGGGAGGGATCCTCAGGTGCACTGCCCCTTCTGCCGGCATTCCGACAGCCGTGTTGTCGACAGCCGGACCAATGAGGACGGCAGCTCGATCCGCCGTCGTCGGCAGTGCCCGGACTGCGGCCGCCGCTTCACCACCGTGGAGACGGCCGCGCTGATGGTCATCAAGCGCAGCGGGGTCACCGAGCCCTTCTCCCGGGAGAAGGTCATCACCGGCGTCCGCAAGGCCTGTCAGGGCCGCCCGGTCACCGAGGACGCCCTCGCCCAGCTCGGCCAGCGGGTCGAGGAGTGCGTGCGCGCCACCGGCAACGCCGAGCTGACCACCCACGACGTCGGGCTGGCCATACTCGGCCCGCTCAAGGAACTCGACGTGGTCGCCTTCCTGCGCTTCGCCAGCGTGTACCAGGCCTACGACGGACTGGAAGACTTCGAGGCCGCCATCGCGGAACTCCGCGCGGAACGGCCCGTCCCCGAGGCGGACGGCGCCTGCGTGCCCGTCGCCGCCGCCGCGCCCTAGGAGGCGCCGGCACCCGGCCCCCTGGCGGGCCTTGCTGCACCACGGGTCCCACGGGGCCCACGCCTGCCCGAAAAAAGGGCACAGAACACAACAAACCGTGCGCAAGCAGGCGAGGTCTCAGCCTGCCCGCACACCGGAAGAACGAACCAGCGGTGCCCGGACTTTTCAGGGCACTTCGGGCGTTTGCCCAGGAGGAGGAAGAAGTGACAGACACCACGAGCGGTTCCGCACGCGGGTCGAAGTCCGACAAGACCACGGCCAAGGGCGGCGGCAAGGCCCCCAAGGGCGGTCTGCCGATCGGGCGCATCTACACCACTCCTGGCGTGCACCCGTACGACGAGGTCCGCTGGGAGCGCCGCGACGTCGTCATGACCAACTGGCGCGACGGGTCCATCAACTTCGAGCAGCGCGGCGTCGAGTTCCCCGACTTCTGGTCGGTCAACGCCGTCAACATCGTCACGTCCAAGTACTTCCGCGGCGCCGTCGGCACTCCCCAGCGCGAGTGGAGCCTCAAGCAGATCATCGACCGCGTGGTGCTCACCTACCGCGCCGCCGGCGAGAAGCACGGCTACTTCGCCACCAAGGACGACGCCGAGATCTTCGAGCACGAGCTGACGCACGCCCTCCTCCACCAGGTGTTCAGCTTCAACTCGCCGGTCTGGTTCAACGTCGGCACCAAGCAGCCCCAGCAGGTCAGCGCCTGCTTCATCCTGTCCGTCGACGACTCCATGGAGTCGATCCTCGACTGGTACAAGGAAGAGGGCATGATCTTCAAGGGCGGCTCCGGCGCCGGCCTCAACCTCTCCCGCATCCGCTCCTCGAAGGAACTGCTGTCCTCCGGCGGCAACGCCTCCGGCCCGGTCTCCTTCATGCGCGGCGCCGACGCCTCCGCCGGCACCATCAAGTCCGGTGGCGCCACCCGCCGCGCGGCGAAGATGGTCGTGCTCGACGTCGACCACCCCGACGTCGAGGCCTTCATCGAGACCAAGGTGAAGGAGGAGGAGAAGATCCGCGCCCTGCGCGACGCCGGCTTCGACATGGACCTCGGCGGCGACGACATCACCTCCGTCCAGTACCAGAACGCCAACAACTCCGTCCGCGTCTCCGACGAATTCATGACCGCCGTCGAGAACGGCACCGAATTCGGCCTGCGCGCCCGGATGACCGGCGAGGTCATCGAGACCGTCGACGCCAAGAAGCTGTTCCGCAAGATGGCCGAGGCCGCCTGGGCCTGCGCCGACCCCGGGATCCAGTACGACTCCACCATCAACCACTGGCACACCTGCCCGGAGTCCGGCCGCATCAACGCGTCCAACCCCTGCTCCGAGTACATGCACCTGGACAACTCCAGCTGCAACCTTGCCTCGCTGAACCTGATGAAGTTCCTGCGCGACGACGACTCCTTCGACGCGGAGACCTTCGCCAAGGTCGTCGAGCTGGTCATCACCGCGATGGACATCTCCATCTGCTTCGCCGACTTCCCCACCGAGAAGATCGGCGAGACCACCCGCGCCTACCGCCAGCTCGGCATCGGCTACGCCAACCTCGGCGCCCTGCTGATGGCCACCGGCCACGCCTACGACAGCGAGGGCGGCCGCGCCCTGGCCGGCGCCATCACCTCGCTGATGACCGGCACCGCCTACCGCCGCGGCGCCGAACTCGCCGGCGTCGTCGGCCCGTACGACGGCTACGCCCGCAACGCCGCCCCGCACCAGCTGGTCATGAAGCAGCACGCGGACGCCTCGCTCGCCGCCGTCTCGCGCGACGACCTGGACGCCCCGGTCTGGGCCGTGGCCAACGACACCTGGCAGGACGTCCTGCGGATCGGCGCGCAGAACGGTTTCCGCAACGCCCAGGCCTCGGTGCTCGCCCCCACCGGCACCATCGGCCTGATGATGGACTGCGACACCACCGGCGTCGAGCCGGACCTGGCGCTCGTCAAGTTCAAGAAGCTCGTCGGCGGCGGCTCTATGCAGATCGTCAACGGCACCGTCCCGCGCGCCCTCAAGCGCCTCGGCTACCAGGACGAGCAGATCGAGGCGGTCGTCGCCCACATCGCCGAGCACGGC
The DNA here is from genome assembly GCF_041435235.1 of Kitasatospora sp. NBC_01300. Lineage (NCBI taxonomy): Bacteria > Bacillati > Actinomycetota > Actinomycetes > Kitasatosporales > Streptomycetaceae > Kitasatospora > Kitasatospora sp. NBC_01300. Next base: position 5,245,274 of record NZ_CP108408.1, read on the forward strand.
AACGTGGTGGACGCCCCGGGCCTCAAGGCCGAGCACTACGAGGTCTTCGACTGCGCGATGGGCGAGCGGGTCATCTCGGCCATGGGCCACGTCCGGATGATGGCCGCGATCCAGCCCTGGATCTCCGGCGCGATCTCCAAGACCGTGAACATGCCGGCCTCCGCGACCATCGAGGACATCGAGGAGATCTACTTCGAGGCGTGGAAGATGGGCGTCAAGGCGCTCGCCATCTACCGCGAAAACTCGAAGGTCGGCCAGCCGCTCTCGGCCAAGAAGAAGGACTCCGAGGCCAAGACCGAGGAGGCCCCGGCCGCCGCGGTCGAGAAGGTCGTCGAGTACCGCCCGGTCCGCAAGCGCCTGCCCAAGGGCCGCCCGGGCATCACCACCTCCTTCACGGTCGGTGGCGCCGAGGGCTACATGACCGCCAACTCCTACCCGGACGACGGCCTCGGCGAGGTCTTCCTCAAGATGTCCAAGCAGGGCTCGACCCTCGCGGGCATGATGGACGCCTTCTCCATCGCCGTCTCGGTCGGCCTGCAGTACGGCGTGCCGCTGGAGACCTACGTCTCGAAGTTCACCAACATGCGCTTCGAGCCGGCCGGTCTGACCGACGACCCGGACGTGCGGATGGCGCAGTCGATCGTCGACTACATCTTCCGCCGCCTGGCGCTCGACTTCCTGCCGTTCGAGACCCGCTCGGCGCTCGGCATCCACTCCGTCGAGGAGCGCCAGCGCCACCTGGACACGGGCTCCTACGAGCCGCTGGAGGCCGAGGAGCTCGACACCGAGTCGCTCGCCCAGTCGGCGCCGGTGGTCGCCACCCCGGCCCCCGCCGTCGAGGCGCCCAAGGCCCCCAAGGCCTCCCCGGCGCAGGCCCACAACTCCACGGAGCTGATCGAGATCCAGCTCGGCCTCAACGCCGACGCCCCGCTCTGCTTCTCCTGCGGCACCAAGATGCGCCGCGCCGGCAGCTGCTACCTCTGCGAGGGCTGCGGCTCCACCAGCGGCTGCAGCTGACCGCCGGTACTGACCCCGCGCGGGTGAGCCACCGCTGAGGCGGGGCGAGGACTTCACGTCCTCGCCCCGCCTCTTCTCGTTGTTCCGGGCACTTCTCGGGTGGCGATGTCACGGATGGGGGCGGTGGGCGGTCGGTAGGGGTGACGGTGTTCGGCGGGAGGAGTGGTGTGGTGATGGGGACGGTGCTGGTGACCGGGGCGACGGGGGTCCTGGGGCGGGAGGTGGTGCGGCTGCTGGTCGCGCGCGGGGTGGCGGTGCGGGGGTTGAGCCGGCGGGTGCGGAGCGGGGGCGCGGGGGTCGAGTGGGTGGTCGGGGACCTGGTGACCGGGGAGGGGATCGCCGGGGCGGTGGCGGGGGTCGAGGTGGTGGTGGACTGCGCGACCACGGTGGGGCGGAAGGACGTGGCCGCGGTCCGGACGCTGGTCGCGGAGGCCGGGAGGGCGGGGGTGCGGCACCTGCTGTACGTGTCGATCGTCGGGGTCGACCGGGTGCCGATCCCGTACTACCGGGCGAAGCTCGCCTGTGAGCGGGTGGTGCGGGAGTCGGGGCTGGGGTGGACGGTGCTGCGGGCGACGCAGTTCCACGACCTGCTGCTGAGGATCTTCGACGTGTCGGCGCGGCTGCCGGTGTTCCCGGTGCCGGGCGGGGCGCGGGTCCAGCCGGTGGACGTGCGGGAGGTGGCCGCGCGGGTGGCGGAGCTGGCGGGGGAGGGGCCGGCCGGGTACGCGCCGGAGGTGGGCGGGCCGCGGGTGCGGCCGTACCGGGAGCTGGCCGAGGCGTACCTGCGGGCGTCGGGTCGGCGGCGGGTGCTGCTGCCGGTGCGGGTGCCGGGGGCCTCGGGGCGGGCGCTGCGGGCGGGTGGGAACCTCACGCCGGAGCGGGCGGTGGGCCGGGGGACCTTCGAGGAGGTGCTGGCGGAGCGGTTCGGCGACCGCTGATGTCAACCAGGGTTGACATCGCCGCAACTGTCAACCACAGTTGACAGCATGAGTGAGAGCGGAGAGCTCGCGGCCGCGGCGAGCAGCCGTGACCCCGCGGTCGGGCTCCGGGCGGTCCGCGCGCTGCGCGACCTGGCGGACCGCCTGGAAGGCCTACAGGTGGGCAACGCCCGGTCGCAGGGCTGGTCCTGGCAGGACATCGCGGTTTGCCTCGGGGTCACCAGGCAGGCGGTGCACAAGAAGTACGCCCGGCGCGGGCCCGGCAAGGACCAGGACGGAGGCTGAACGATGTTCGAGCGTTTCACCGACCCGGCACGGCAGGTGGTGGCCGGGGCCCAGCAGGAGGCCGGGGAGCTGCGGCACGGCCACATCGGGACGGAGCACCTGCTGCTGGCGATCCTGGCCCGGCCGGACGACCCGGCCGCCGGCGTCCTGATCGGGCTGGGGCTGGACCACGAGGCCGCCCGGCGGGCCGTGGTCCGGCTGCTCGGGCCGGGGGACGACGCGCAGGCGCTGGCCTCGATCGGGGTGGACCTGGAGGCCGTCCGGGCCGCGGTCGAATCGGCCTTCGGCGAGGGCGCGCTGGACGCGCCGGCCGAGGAGGAGCCGAAGCGGCGGGGCTGGTTCAGGCTGGATTCGAGGGCGGGCCGGAGCCCGTTCAGTGCCCGGGCGAAGAAGGCGCTGGAGCTCTCGCTGCGCGAATCGCTGCGGCTGAAGTCCGGTCAGATCGCGGTCGGGCACCTGCTGCTGGGGGTCCTCCGGGAGGGGGACGGCTTCGGCGCCCGGGTGATCGTCGATCACGGGCTGGATCCGCAGGCCGTCCGGCGGGCCGTCGAAGGGGTGCTGGCGTGAACCGGCGGGTTCGGCGGTGCGCCGGCCGGACGGCCGATCGGCCGGGGGTGACCGGCCGGGGGTGACCGGGCGCGCCTGAGCTACTTGCTGCCGGGCGGAGGGTGGGCGGAGGTCGCGGTCGGGGTGTCGGTGGATGAAGGTCGGCGTGGACCTTGGCGGCGGCTGGCGGCTGCGTTAACGTCATCGGATCGGTTCGTCCGTCGCCCGCTCGCGATCTCTGCACGCCCGTCTCCGGTACAGCGCGATGTCGTTCAGCCCACCGTCGGCAGCACGCCCTGGCGAGGAGGACCGCATTGACCCTCAACCCGACCGCGCCGTCCAGGAGTTCCGGTCACCGCGGTTCCGGCCGCCGCTTGGCCGTCGTACCCGCCCTGCTCGCGGCGCTGGCCCTGACCGCGGCCTGTTCCAACAGCTCCGGCGGTTCGGGCGGCGGGGGTGACGCGGCGGTTCCGTCGTTGTCCGGCGACTGCGCCAAGTACCAGCCGTACGCCGGGCATTCGGGCACCACGGTGACGATGTTCGCCTCGATCCTCAGCCCGGAGTCGGACAACCTGGAGAAGTCCTGGGCCGAGTTCGCCAAGTGCACCGGCATCAAGATCAGTTACGAGGGCTCGAACGACTTCGAGTCCCAGCTGCCGGTCCGGGTGGCCGGCGGCAACGCCCCGGACTTCGCGATCATCCCGCAGCCGGGCCTGCTGGCGCAGATGGTGAAGAGCGGCAAGGTGGTCAAGCCGCCCGCCCAGACGGTCACCAACGAGGACCGGTGGAGTCCGATCTGGAAGACCTACGGCTCGGTCAACGGCACCTTCTACGCGGCGCCGATGAGCGCCAACATGAAGTCGCTGGTCTGGTACTCGCCGAAGGCCTTCAAGGCGGGCGGCTACGAGGTGCCGAAGACCTGGGCGGACCTGATGGCGCTCAGCGACCGGATCGCCAAGTCCGGCGGCGCCAAGCCCTGGTGCGGCGGCATCGCCTCGGGCACGGCCACCGGCTGGCCGGCCACCGACTGGCTGGAGGAGGTGGTGCTCGGCACGTACGGCGGTGACGTGTACGACCAGTGGGTCGGCCACCAGGTGAAGTTCTCCGACGAGAAGATCACCACGGCGATGAAGACCGTCGCCGGCTGGATGCAGAACCCGGCCTGGGTCAACGGCGGTTACGGCGACGTCAAGTCGATCGCCACCACCACCTTCCAGGACGCGGGCGCGCCGGTCCTCACCGGCAAGTGCGCCATGCTCCAGCAGGCGTCGTTCTACGAGGCGCAGTGGCCCAAGGGCACCAAGGTCGGCCCGGACGGCGACGTGTTCGCCTTCCACCTGCCCGCGGTGAACCCGGCGATCCCCAACCCGGTCGAGGGCGGCGGCGAGTTCCTGGCCGCCTTCTCCGGCCGGCCCGAGGTGCAGGCGGTGCAGAACTACCTGTCCAGCTCGGACTGGGCGAGCAGCCGGGTGAAGACCGCGACGGGCTGGGTCTCGGCCAACCAGGGCGTGGACAAGAGCCTGTACACCGACCCGATCGACCGGCTGTCGGCGGACGCGCTGACCGACCCCGCGGCGACCTTCCGCTTCGACGGCTCCGACCTGATGCCGGCCGCCATCGGGTCCGGGCAGGAGTGGAAGTCGCTGACCGCCTGGTTCGCCGAGGGGCAGTCGATCCAGAAGACCGCCGCCGACATCGACGCCGCCTGGCCGCAGTAGGCGTACGCCCGCAGCGGGCGCCTGGCTGTAGTGGGCGTCCGGCCGCGGTAGGCGTACGCCCGCAGTGGGCGCCGAGCCGGACTCGTGCCGGGCCCGGCCGGGCGCCGTTCAGGACCACCTGTCGAGGGCGGTGCGGGGCCACCCACCCGCACCGCCCGCCCCTTCCCACCAGAACAGGAGGGACGCACCGTCATGTCCGTACCCGGAACGCCTTCACCGGTCATCGCGCTCGCCACCGGCTCCTGGGGTGACGCGGCGGTCAAGTTCGGCAACAGCCTCGGCGCCGTCGCGGGCTTCCTCGGCATCCTGCTGCTGGTCTTCTTCGCGGCGGGCCGGGCCCGGGGCCGGCTCTCCCGCCCGCTGTCGGTGGTGGTGTTCCTCGGCCCGGCCGCGGTGCTGCTGCTGGTGGGCCTGGTCGTGCCGCTGATCCGCACGGTCTATCTGAGCCTGCAGAACGCCGACGGCAGCGGGTTCGTCGGCGGCGAGAACTTCGGCTGGGCGTTCACCACCGACTCGGTGCAGAAGGTGCTGGTCAACACGCTGCTCTGGCTGGTGGTCGCGCCGTTGGCGGCGACCGGCCTGGGCCTGGTGCTGGCGCTGCTGGTGGACCGGATGCGCGGCCAGGCGGTGTACAAGTCGCTGATCTTCATGCCGATGGCGATCTCGCTGGTCGGTGCCTCGATCATCTTCAAGTTCGTCTACGAGTCGCGCGGACCGGGCCAGTCGCAGATCGGCCTGCTGAGCCAACTCGCCATCGCGGTGGGCTGGGACGACCCGCCGAACTGGATGCTCTCGCAGCCGCTGAACACCTTCCTGCTGATGGCGGTGATGGTCTGGGTGCAGACGGGCTTCGCGTTGGTGGTGCTGTCGGCGGCGATCAAGGCGATCCCCGACGAGGTCACCGAGGCGGCCCGGCTGGACGGCGCGCAGGGGGTGCGGTTGTTCTGGTACGTCACGGTGCCGATGATCCGCACCACGGTGGTGGTGGTGCTGACCACCATCATGATCATCACGCTGAAGGCCTTCGACATCGTCCGCACCATGACCGGCGGCAACTTCGGGACCCAGGTGCTGGCCAACGAGATGTACTCGCAGTCCTTCGTGCAGTTCGACACCGGGCGGGGCAGCGCCCTCGCGGTGATCCTCTTCCTCGCCGTGCTGCCGTTGGTGGCCTACAACATCGTCCAGCTGCGGAAGGAGCGTGGGGTCCGATGAGCGCACCGCACGACAGGCCGGCCCGCGCGATGAGCGCGCCGCACGGCAGCCCGGTCCGGAAGGCCTTCAGCAGCCCGCTGGCCTCGGTCTTCGTGATCGCGGTGACCGTCCTGTGGACGATCCCGACGGTGGGCCTGCTGGTGACCTCGCTGCGCCCCAAGCAGGACGTGACGGCGAACGGCTGGTGGAACGCCTTCCTCCACCCGGACCTGGGCCTGGGCAACTACCACACGGTGCTGTTCGAGGGCGGCTCCGGCGTCTCCACCGGGCTGATGCCGTTCCTGGTGAACTCGCTGGCGATCAGCGTCCCGGCCACCCTGTTCCCGCTGGTGCTGGCGGCGATGGCGGCGTACGGGCTGGCCTGGGTGCGGTTCCGGGGGAGCGACACGGTGTTCTTCGGGGTGTTCGCGCTCCAGGTGGTGCCGATCCAGATGGCGTTGATCCCGCTGCTGCGGCTCTTCTCCGGCGGCGCGCACCTGGGTTCGCTGACGTTGATCCCGGCGGTGGACCTGAAGGGCAGCTACGCGCCGGTGTGGCTGGCGCACACCATGTTCGCGCTGCCGCTGGCGGTGTTCCTGCTGCACAACTTCATCGCCCAGCTGCCGCGGGACCTGATGGAGGCGGCGGTGGTGGACGGGGCCTCGCACTTCAAGATCTTCCGTTCGATCGTGCTGCCGCTGTGCACCCCGGCGCTGGCCTCGTTCGCGATCTTCCAGTTCCTGTGGGTCTGGAACGACCTGCTGGTCGCGCTGACCTTCGCGGGCGGCACGCCGGAGGTGGCGCCGATGACGGTCCGGCTGGCGCAGCTGTCCGGGTCCTTCGGCGGGCGGTGGGAGTTGCTGACGGCAGGGGCGTTCCTGTCGATCATCGTCCCGCTGATCGTCTTCTTCAGCTTGCAGCGGTACTTCGTCCGGGGCCTGCTGGCGGGGTCGGTGAAGGGGTAGCGGCGGGGTGGTGGAGGGGCCCGCGGGAGGGCTGTGGGAGAGGGCTGTGGGAGGGCCGCAGGAAGGCCGCGGGAGCGGTGGCGGGAAGGCGGGCCGAGATTTCTGAACTTGTTCAGAACTGATTTTTGAACCTGTTCAGAATGGTCTACAGTCGGCTGCAGCCGCGGCGCCGAGCGCGTCCGACGGCGGACTGCCCCAAGGGCGGCTTCCGCATGCCCGCCGACCACCGAGGGGGACTCATGTCCGGCCCTTCCACGCCCGCCCCGGCCGACCTGCCACTCGAGCCCGGACCCGCGACCCCGCCCAGCCCCCCTTGGGGGTCCGGCGTGTCCGCGCCGCCGCACCACGGGTGGCTGCGCCCCAGCGACCCCGAGCGCAGGGCGGCCGCCACGCCCCGGGTCCTCCTCCTGGCCCTGCTCACCGGCCTGCTGACGGCCTGGCTGCTGTTCGACGGCCTGGGCGTCAACCTGCTGATCTGCGCCGGGGCCACCGCTGCCGCGGCCGGTCTCGCCGCCCGGTCGGCGGGCCGCCGGATCCGGCCCTGGACGGTGGTGTGGAGCCTGCTCGCCGTCGCCCTGCTCGCCGTCCCGGCGCTCTGGGAGGCGGGCTGGCCGGTGACGCTGTCCATCGGGTGCGCGCTCGGCCTGGCCTCGCTCGCACTGCACGGCGGCCGCCGCTGGGCGGGCGTCCTGCTCCCCCTGCCCGCCGTCCTCTGGCAGCTGCCGCCCGGCGCGCTCTGGCTGAGGGACGGGCTGCGCGGCCGGAGCCTGCCCCACCGGGGCCGGATCGTCCCGGTGCTCAAGGCGCTCGCGGTCGCCGCCGTCCTGCTGACCGTCTTCGGCCTGCTGTTCGCCGGTGCGGACGCCGCCATGGCGGACCTGCTGGGCAGCCTCAGCCCCAGCCTCGACCTCGGCGGGCTCCCGCTGCGCGCGGTGCTGTTCGTCCTGGGGGCGTCCACCGCCCTGGGCTTCGCCCACATCGCGGCCGGGCCCCGCCGCTGGGACCGTACGGTCGTCCGGCCGGGCCGCGCCCGCCGCCGGCTGGAGTGGGCGCTGCCGCTGGTCGCGCTCAACCTGATGTTCGGCGCCTTCGCGGTGATCCAGGCCCTGGTGGTGCTCGGTGGCGCCGACGCCGTCCTGCGCAACACCGGGATGAGCCGTTCCGAGTACGCCCGGCAGGGCTTCTGGCAGCTGAGCGTGATCACCGCGCTCACCCTGGTCGTGGTGGCGGTCGCCAAGCGCTGGGCCCCGCGTAGCACGCCCGCCGACCGCCGGGTGGCGCGGATCCTGCTCGGTGCGCTCTGCGTACTCGCCCTGGTCGTGGTCGCCTCGGCGCTCGGCCGGATGTGGTTCTACGTCGACGCCTCCGGGCTGACCAGGCTGCGGCTCTGGGTGCTGGTGGTCGAGGGCTGGCTCGGCGTCGTCCTGCTGCTGCTGATCACCGCCGGGTTGACCCGCTCGGCGGGCTGGCTGCCCCGCGTCGTCGTCCTCAGCGGCATGCTCACGGCGGCGGTGTACGGGCTGATGGGCCCGGACGCGATCATCGCCGAGCAGAACGTGGCCCGCTTCGAGCGGACCTCCCGGATCGACCTGCGCAACGTCCGCGACCTCTCGCCGGACGCCGCCCCCGCCCTGGACCGGCTCCCCGCCGCCCAGCGGACCTGCGCGCTGCAGCTGATCCGCGCCGGGCTGGAGGAGCACCCCGGGCAGCCCTGGTACGCGACCAGCGCCTCCGCCGCCCGGGCCCGGGAGATCCTGGCGCAACGGCCGCTGGTGGACCAACTGGAGGAGGGGCGCACCTCCTGCGAGCGGGCCGGGATGAGGTACCAGGACCTCTGGCCCTGACGCCCGGGCCTGTCCCGGGGCGGGCGTTCGTTCGGGGCGGGGCCGGCGTGCGGCCGGGGAAACGCGGCCGGGAAACGCGGCAGGGAAATGCGGTAGGGAAACGTGGCCGGGCCGGCCGGGAGCGTGTTGCTCCCGGCCGGCCCGGTGTGGTGCGGTGTGCGCCCTGGTCGGGCTCAGTGCATCGCGACGCCGGAGGCCCCGCTCGGCAGGTCGCTGGCCTTGGCCTTGATCACGAAGACCGAGACCACCAGCGCCAGCCCGGCGAGCGCGGCGCCCACGATGAAGCCGTGCGAAATCCCCTGGGTGAGGACCGAGTTGGCGGCGTCGGTGCCCTTCGGGAACTCGTGGTGCTGCTGGAGGTAGGCCAGCTGGTCCGGAGTGGCCGACTGGAGGAACTTCGGCTGCTGGAGCTTGCCCTCGGCGGTGGCGTAGTGCGCGAAGACCGTGGTCAGGATCGACAGGCCGAGCGAACCGCCGATCTGCTGCATGGAGTTCAGCAGGCCGGATGCGGCACCGGTCTCCTGGCCGGGGACGCCCGCGACCGCGAGCAGCATCACCGGGACGAAGATCAGGCCCATGCCGAAGCCGAAGATGACCGTGGGGCCGAGCACCCCGTCCAGGTAGCCGCTGTCCTTGCTCATCTGGGTCAGCCAGGTGAGGCCGACGGTGACCAGCAGGGCGCCGCCCGCCATGAACGGCTTCGGGCCGTACTTGGCCTGGAGGCTGGAGGCGAGCTGCGCGGCGATGATGATCGACACGCTGATCGGGAGGAAGGACACGCCGGCCTTCAGCGGGCTGTAGCCGAGCGGGCCCTGCACGAAGAGCGTGATGTAGAAGAAGATGCCGAACATGGCCGCGGCCAGGCAGAGCATCATCACCAGGCCGCCGGTGCGGTTGCGGTTGGCGAGCAGGTGCAGCGGGGTGATCGGCTGGTCGGTGCGGTTCTCGATCACGACGAACGCGGCGAGCAGCAGCACGCCGCCCGCGAAGGAACCGAGCGTGATGCTGTCCGACCAGCCGTCCGAGGCGGCCCGGATGAACCCGTAGACCAGGCCGACCAGGCCGAGCGTCGAGGTGAGTGCGCCCGGCAGGTCGAAGCGGCCCGGGTGGCGCTCGGACTCGGCGATGTAGCGCGGTGCGGCGAGCGCGATCAGCGCCGCGATCGGCACGTTGACGAAGAAGACCCAGCGCCAGTCCAGGTACTCGGTGAGCAGGCCGCCGGCCAGCAGGCCGATCGCGGCACCGGACCCGGCCACCGCCGAGAAGACGCCGAACGCCTTGTTGCGTTCCGGCCCTTCCTCGAAGTTGGTGGCGATCAGGGCGAATGCCGTCGGTGAGCAGATCGCGCCGCCGATGCCCTGCAGCGCGCGGGCGGCCAGCAGCATCCCGCCGTCCTGGGCGAATCCGCCCAGCAGGGAGGCGAATCCGAACAGCAGGGTCCCGAAGATGAATACCCGGCGGCGGCCGAGGATGTCGCCCGCGCGCCCGCCGAGCAGCAGCAGCCCGCCGAAGGTCAGCGTGTAGGCGTTGATGACCCACGACAGGTTGGTGGTCGAGAAGTTCAGCGCGTCCCTGATCTGCGGCAACGCGATGTTCACGATGGTGGCGTCGAGCACCACCATCAACTGCGTGGCCGCGATGACGGTCAGGGTGATGCCCTTGCCCCGGCCCTGACCACTGCTCTGTGGTGGTGAGTTCTTGCTGATCGTGTCGGAGATAGCCACGATTGTGCCCCCTGCTGGCTATGTGCCTGGCTGCGTGCTTCGTACGCTGCGGACCGACTGGTCCGGCGTGAGCCCACGGTCTGGCGCGGGCTAGGAAGGAACGGGATCGTTCACTAATGTGGACGATATCCTGGGCCTGATTGTGAACGCAAGCGTTCCCTAAGGATGGTGGCGATGGATCGGTTGGTGCGGCGCCTGACGGCGGACCGGGCGACCGGTCGGGCGGGCGCCCGACCGCTTGAGACGGCGGACGCGCCCCCGTCACCCGCGGCGCGACCGGGGGCGGTGCCCGAGCCGGCGGCTCACTGTGCGATGCGGGTCGCCCGCGAGGCCCTCACGCGGCCGGTGCGGCGCCGGGGGAAGGAGTTGGAGAACGCGATCTTCGAGGCCACGATCGACCAGCTCACCTCCGGCGGATACGCGCGGCTGACGATGGAAGGCGTCGCGGGCGCGGCGCGGACCGGGAAGGCCGCGCTCTACCGGCGTTGGGCGTCCAAGGACGAACTGGTCATCGACGCCCTGGACGCCACTCTCCCACGCCCCTACGACACCCCCGACCTCGGGTCCGCGGATCTCGAATTGCGGCAGCTCATCGAGCTGTTCATGGGCGCGATGAACTCCCCGACGGGCGCCGCGATCCAGACGTTGATGGGCGAGATCGACCATGAACGGGCCGAGGTGTTCAAGGACTTCATCGGCCAGCGGGTGATCGAGCCGACCAAGGAGACCATCCTGGCCATCCTGCGCCGCGGCGCCGACCGCGGCGACGTCCGGCCCGGCGCGGCCACCGCGCTGGTCGCGGACGTCGTCCCGGCGATGCTGCTCTACCAGGTGAAGATCTGCGGCCGGGAGAACATGGGGCCGGACTTCGGGGCCCGGCTGCTGGACGAGGTGCTGCGTCCGCTGATCCGCGCCTGAGGGCGTCTGTGGCTGTGGCTCCGGCTGTGGCCGCGGCTCCGCGGGCGGGGCTGCCGGCGGCCGGCCCGGGCGGCCGAGCGGCGGGGCTTAGGCTGGATGCTGCCCAGCTGAACGGGCTGCCCCTCCGCCGAACGGAACTCGCGATGCCCATCGTCCCGCCGACGCACTCCGTCGAGCGCTCGCTCCGCCGGGCCGGCGCCAAGATCGTCGTCGGCCTGGACGAGGTCGGGCGCGGCGCCTGGGCCGGCCCGGTCACCGTGGGCGCGGCCGTCACCGGTCTGCGCAAGGCCCCGGAGGGGCTGACCGACTCCAAGCTGCTCACCGAACTGCGCCGCCGCGCGCTCGTCCCGGTCCTCGCCGACTGGGTCACCGCCTACGCGCTCGGCCATGCCTCGCCGCAGGAGTGCGACGAACTCGGCATGACGGCGGCGCTGCGGCTGGCCGCCGTCCGCGCGCTGGAGGCGCTGCCGGTCGAGCCCGACGCGGTGATCCTGGACGGCAAGCACGACTACCTGGGCGGCCCCTGGCGGGTGCGCACGGTGATCAAGGGTGACCAGTCCTGCATCTGCGTCTCCGCCGCCTCGGTGCTCGCCAAGGTCCACCGCGACGGGCTGATGGCCGAACTCGGCGAGGAATGCCCGGAATACGGCTTCGCGGACAACGCCGGCTACCCGTCCCCGGTGCACCGCGCCGCGCTGGAGGAGTTCGGCCCCACCGGGCATCACCGGCTCTCCTGGGCATACCTGGACGCGCTGCCGAAGTGGCGGCACCTGAAGCGCGTCCGGGACGTCGCGGGTGCGGCCGAAGGCTCCGCCGACGAACAGTTGACGCTCGGTTTCTGACGGTCCGTCTGGAATTGCCTGGGTGGAGCGGTGGGTGTGCGGTGCCCAATGGGTGGGGTGCGCGTGCGTGTTCGAGCGGCATTTGATAGATATCCGGGTATGCCTGTCTTCCCCGAGGAGTCGGAGATTCACGAGAGCCTCCCGGGCCCCGGCGTTCCCTTCCCCCGCGAGTCGGACGCACAAGCCCTCCGCGCGCCTGCCAACGGCGGCGCTTCTTCCACCGCATCCACCACCACCGTCGCCGCCGTTCCGGTGCCCGGCCCCCGTCCGGGACCGCCGCGCCCGGCACCTCCGCGCGCCGACCGCTCCGGTCCGCCGCGACTGATCCCCAAGCCCTCGCCGACGCAGCGCCGTTCGGGCGGCACCGAACCGCAGGTCGAGGTCCAGCGCGTCGCCGCCACCCCGGCGCAGGCGCTGGAACGCGCAGACGACGCGGTTGACCGACTGTTGGACGCCGGCCGCAACCCGGGCGACATCCTGGTGCTGACGGTTGGCGAGGCGCACCCCTGGCAGCAGCACGAACTCTCCTTCGGCGAGGAGCGCTACTGGGCGCAGCTCGCCGAGGGCGGGGACGTGTTCTACGCGGACGTCGCGCTGACCCGCCCGGTGCGCCGGGAGGTGGTCGTCCTGGTGGTCAACGGCGGGACGGCCGTCCGGGCCGCCGAGGCCCACGCCAAGGCGCTCGGCCACACGACCGCGCTGCTCGTGGTCTGCGGTGACGCCGGCCCGGTCGCCGCTGGGGCGGCCGGAACCGCGCCCGGTCGTTCGACCGGCGCCTGACCACGACCGAGCCACCCCGGGCCCGGCGCCGTACGGTGCCGGGCCCGGGTCCGTCGTGCCCCGGTGGCGGCGAGGGCGTACGTACGGTCCGGGTCCGGCCGTGGCGTCGTCTGCGACCGTGGCCCGTGGGTGTCGGCGGGGTCAGCGGGTGCCGGTGCGCCGGGCGGGCTGGACGGCGGCGACCCGCGCCGGGGGCCACGGGTGCTCGGACTGCCGGGCGTGCTGGGCCCGTTCGGCCGCCTGCTGCCGGGCGCGTTGGCCGCGCGGGGCGTCCAGCGCCGAGCGTGGCGGCAGTTCCGTGACGGTGTGCACCACCCCGTCCGCCCACGAGCCCGCGTGCGGATCGCGTCCGCTCCGGCCGTCCCCGAGGACGTGCCAGCCCGCCGGGGTGAGCCCGATGTACGAGCCGCAGCGCAGGCCATGCAGGCCGGCCGCGTCCCGCAGCGCCCACATCCAGGCGCCGTCCTGCTCCGTCCAGCCGGGTGCGCCCTCGCGGCAGCGCAACACCACGGCCGTACGGGTCGGTTCGGCCAGCCGCAGGTCGTGCGGGGTGATCTGGCGCAGGTGCGTGAGCAGGGCGTTGCGGTGCTGCCAACCGTCGGTGTCGTGTGGCCAGGGCGTGAACGAGGCCGAGGCGGAGACGTGGTGCAGCGCGTTGAGGACGGCGATCACGACCGTGCCCGGCTGGGGCAGGTGGCGCTGGTGCAGTTCCACGACGAACTCGCGCGGGTCGCGCAGCAACGGGATCCCCGAGGCGGTCCAGGTCTCCAGGTCCAGCAGCCGTCTGGGCGCCGAACTCCGGGCGAGGGGATGCTGACCTCGGCCGATACCGTTGATCACGATCCTCCTTCCTGACCCACTGGCACGCGGGTACGTGGGTACGCCGAAGGCCGGGTCCAGCGGACAGGGTTTCGGGTACGCGCCAATTCTCGCGGTATCCGGGGTGGAGCGGCAACGATGAAACGATGAACGCCACCCGAAAGCCCACGTTCCGCCGGATATGTTCCACCGCGTTCCGAGCGTCGTTCGGGCGGCGTCGGACCTTGATCCAGACCGTGTGCGGGGTCCGGTGAACGGCTCTCGGCACGGTGACCACTCCTTTCCCCGCTCCGGCGTCCCGCGTGTTCGCGCGTGGGCTGCTTTCTCCCTTCGTTAGGCCATTCGAGTGATTGGTGGAGTTGCGGCCCGCTGCCGCCCGGTCACCCCTGCACGGCCAGCACCAGGGGCAACACCGCGCTCGCCCCGGCACGGCGCAGCAGCCTGGCGGCCACGGTGACCGTCCAGCCCGAGTCGACGAGGTCGTCCACCAGCAGCACCGGGCCGCCGGCCTCGGCCACCGCCTGCGCCACCTCCGGCGGCAGCGTCAGCGCGCCGGCCAGCGAGTGCAGTCGCTGGGCGCTGTTGCTGCGCGCGCCGTGCGGGGGGCGACCGTCGACGTACTCGATCCGGCCGAGCAGCGGCAGTCGGCCGATCTCGGCGATCCGTGCACCGAGGCTGCCCACCAGCTGGGGGCGGGTGGAGGAGGCCATGACCACCACGCCGACCGGCCGCTCCAGTCGGGCGCCGTCCGCCGTCGCGGGCCCGGCCCAGCCGCCGGGGCCGCGGGCCCAGTCGGCGAGCACCGCGACCAGTGCGTCCACGGCCTCGCCGGGGACCGGTACGTCCGGGGCCTGGTCGGCCAGCAGGGTGCGCAGCCGGGTGCCCCAGCCGATGTCGGACAGCCGGCCGAGCGCCCGCCCGTTCTCGGCCTGCTCGCCCGCCGGGATCCGGCCCTTGAGGGGCACGCCGAGGGAGTCCATCCCGGTGGGCCAGAGCCGGCGCGGCTCGAAGCTGATGCCCGGGCGGCCGAGGGCGGCCCGGGCCGCGTCCAGGGCCTCGGCGGAGACCTCGGCGGTGTGCAGCGGCCCCGCGCAGTTGTCGCACCGGCCGCACGGACGGGCCTGCTCGTCGTCCAGCTGGCGGCGCAGGAACTCCATCCGGCAGCCGGTGGTCGCCGCGTACTCGCGCATCGCCCGCTGTTCGGCCTCGCGGGAGGCCGCGACCTTGGCGTACCGGGCGGTGTCGTACGCCCAGCTCTGCCCGGTGGCCGTCCAGCCGCCCTTGACCCGGCGGACGGCGCCGTCCACGTCGAGCACCTTGAGCATGGTCTCCAGCCGGGTGCGGCGCAGGTCCACCCGCGGCTCCAGTGCGGCGGTGGACAGCGGGCGGCCGGCCTCGGCCAGCGCGTCGATGGTGCGGCGCACCTGCTCCTCCGGAGGAAAGGCCAGCGAGGCGAAGTAGCGCCAGATCGCCTCGTCCTCGCGCCCGGGCAGCAGCAGCACCTCGGCCCGGTCGACGCCGCGCCCGGCCCGGCCGACCTGCTGGTAGTAGGCGATCGGCGAGCTGGGCGAGCCGAGGTGCACCACGAAGCCCAGGTCGGGCTTGTCGAAGCCCATGCCCAGCGCGGAGGTGGCGACCAGTGCCTTGACCCGGTTGGCCAGCAGGTCGGCCTCGGCGGTGCGGCGCTCGGCGTCCTCGGTGCGGCCGGAGTAGGAGGCCACCGGGAAGCCCCGCTCGCGCAGGAAGGCTGTCACCTCCTCGGTGGCGGCCACCGTCAGGGTGTAGACGATGCCCGAGCCCGGCAGCCGGTCGAGGTGGTCGGCGAGCCAGGCCAGGCGGTGCGCCGGGTCGGGCAGGGGCAGCACGCCCAGGGTGAGGCTCTCCCGGTCGAGGGGCCCGCGCAGCACCAGGGCGTGCTCGTCGGTGCTGCCGGTGCCGAGCTGCTCGGCGACGTCCGCGGTGACCCGGGCGTTGGCGGTGGCGGTGGTGGCCAGCACCGGGACGCCGGGCGGGAGCTCGGCGAGCATCGTGCGCAGCCGGCGGTAGTCGGGGCGGAAGTCGTGGCCCCAGTCCGAGATGCAGTGGGCCTCGTCGACCACGAGGAGGCCGGTGGAGGCGGCGAGCTTGGGCAGCACCTGGTCGCGGAAGTCGGGGTTGTTCAGCCGCTCGGGGCTGACCAGCAGGACGTCGACCTTCCCGGCGGAGACCTCGGCCTGGATCTCGTCCCACTCGTCGGTGTTGGCCGAGTTGATGGTCCGGGCGTGGATGCCGGCCCGGGCCGCCGACTCGACCTGGTTGCGCATCAGGGCGAGCAGCGGGGAGACGATCACCGTCGGCCCGGCGCCCCGGGCCCGGAGCAGGGCGGTGGAGATGAAGTAGACCGCGGACTTCCCCCAGCCGGTGCGCTGCACGACCAGGGCGCGGCGGTGGTCGACCACGAGGGCCTCGATGGCCGTCCACTGGTCCTCGCGCAGGGCGGCCCCGGGCCCGGCGAGCTCGCGCAGGACGGCCTCGGCCCGCGCCCGGACCTCGGCGCGGTCGGCGGTGGCGGTGGTGTGGTTCTCGGACTGCTGCATGGCGTCCATGTAACCCCGAGCCGCTGACATGGGGCGAATGCCGAGGCTGCGGAGAGGTGGAGGCCGGATGTATTTCATCAGCTCCTCAGCTGAACGGCCGCCGACTAATCACCCGGGGGAGTGGGCTCGGTGTGCTCCGAATGAGGGAAGCGGAAAACGAGGGCCGAGTTATCCACAGGAAAAGAGAAAAATCCGGTGCGTCTCTCGGATTGCGTCACGCTTCCGGTCATGAACGCCGCGAACAACCGGAGCGTCATGAACAACGGGAGCGTCATGAACAACGAGCGCGTCACCCTGTCCCTCGGCCCGTCCTCCGGCCACCGTCCGGTCACCATGCGCGGCCCGGCCGACATGGCCGAGCTGCTGCCCTACCTCCTGGGGTTCTACCCCGACGACAGCATCGTCGCGGTCGGCCTCCAGGGCCCCGACCTGCACCAGGGCGGAGTGATCCGGGCGGACGTTCCGGAGTCGCCCGAGCAGTGGCCGGCTGCGGCGGAGGAGACGGCTGCCCTGCTGGTCGCGCTCTCCGAGCGGCACGGCGAGCGGCCGGTCCAGGTGCTCCTCTACCTCTGCCAGGATCCGACCACGGCGCACGCCCCTCCGGTGGTGGACGGCCTGCGGCCGCTGGCGGGCGACCTCCGCGCGGCCTTCGGACGCAGGGGGGTGGCCGTCAAGGAGTCGCTCTGCGTCTCGGACGGCCGCTGGTGGTCCTTCCTCTGCCGCCGCGTCGGGTGCTGCGATCCGGCGGGCAACCCGATCCGCCGTGCCCCCGGCCCGGGCCCGGCGGCCGCCGCCGCGGCGTTCGCCGGCCTCGCGCCGCGCGGTAGCCGGAAGGCGATCATCGGCGGGCTGGCTCCGATCGGCCCGCCGGGGGCGGACGCCCAGCGCGCGGCGCTCGCCCGGGCCGAGGCGGCCGAGGCCGCCAACGGTGCCGACGGTGCTGGGGGCCCCGGGGGCGCGTCCGTCCAGGAGCAGGGCGCCTGCCTGCTCGACCAGGCCTTCGCCGAGTTCG
The DNA here is from genome assembly GCF_041435235.1 of Kitasatospora sp. NBC_01300. NCBI lineage: Bacteria > Bacillati > Actinomycetota > Actinomycetes > Kitasatosporales > Streptomycetaceae > Kitasatospora > Kitasatospora sp. NBC_01300. The sequence continues at coordinate 5,262,452 of NZ_CP108408.1, forward strand.
CGGCCGGGGCCCGGGAGCTCGACGAGGAGCGGGCGGCCCGGCTGCTGGTCGCCCTGCGGGACCGCCTCACCCGGGATCGCGGAGTCGAGTACACCCGGCCCGCCGAGCTCGCGCCCGCCGAGCGGCTCTGGCGCTTCCTCGCCCGGCGCGCCGTGCCGCCCTACGAGGGCTGCGCGGTGGCCCCGCTCACCCTGCTGGCCTGGGCCTCCTGGGTGGCGGGGGACACCGCGACGGCCCGCGTCGTGCTGGGCCACGTCCTCCGCCTCGACCCGTCCTACCTGCTGGCCGAGCTGCTGTACGAGTCGTTGAACGACGGCATGACGCCCGACGCGCTGCTCGCGGCGGTCGAGGCGCAGCGTCGGCGGCGCGAGGCGGCTGGGCCCGTGTCGGTGCCCGGCGGTGAACCGGGGCCGGCGCCCACCGAGGGCCCGGGTGGTGACCAGGCGGGCCGCGGTGGGTCGTCGGGGCTGCCCGGGCCGGCGGGGGCCTCACGCCGCCGCCGGACCTCCCGCAGGAAGGCCTCGAAGGCGGCTCAGGCCACAGCGGCGGCGGCCGAGCACGGCCCCGTCGGCCCGGTCGGCCCCGCCGAGCCGACGCCGCGTCCGGACGGTCCGGGCCCGCTCGCCCTGCTGCCGGTGCCCGGGTGCGCTCCGGTGCCCCGGCAGCGGTCCGCCCGGGGCCTGCGGCTCGGCCGGGCAGCGGTGTCCCGGGCCGCCGCCGCACCGTCGGCCGCCGGGCGCCACCGGTGCCGGGGCGTCCGTCGGGCGGCGAGGGGAGCCCACCATGCGCGCTGACCTCGCCGGGCGTCCGCCAGGGGTCGTCCGGAACATCGCCGCCCGGCCCGGGCGGGCTTCGCTAGGCCTCGCCGTGCGCCAGCTTGATCAGACGGTCGAGCACCTTGCCACCGCTCGCCCGAAGGCCGTCGTGCTCCCACTCGTTGGTGATCCACGTCCGCAGACCGCGCACCGCGCGGGCGGTCGCCAGCGAGTCGGCGGTGTCCACGTACATGTCGTCGTGGTAGACCGCCGCCACGACGGGGACGGTGTTGGCGGCCAGCCGCGCCGGGTCGTACAGGTCGGGCCAGTCGGTACGGGCGGCCAGCAGGTCCGCTGTCTCCTTCAGCGGGCGCAGCGCCGGGTCAGTGTCGAACATCCAGGGGTAGATCATCTCCCCGGTGAACAGCACCGGTGCGCCGGAGTCCAGCGCCGCCCGGGCGTCGAACTGCGGGAACTCCTTGCGGACCCGCTCGGCCGACCAGGCGGTGCCGCCCTGGTCCACCGAGCGCTGGCCGTAGATCGACTCGTGCAGCACGGCGTACAGCGGGCCCTCCGCGAAGGAGAGCTTGGCCTGGACACCGGCCAGGAAGGTGTCGGACAGCTCGGGGCCGGCCGCGCCGTCCACCCAGGCCTCCTCCAGCAGGTAGTGCAGGGTGCCGAAGCCGCTGCCGCCGCCGAGCATCAGCCCGAGGGCCTGGAACGCCTCGACGGTCAGCAGGCCGCCGTCGGGCAGCGTCGCGGGGGCGGCGGCGAGGTGCGCGGCGATCCGCCGTACCGCCTCGACGTCCTGCGGGAACCTGGCGTAGTGGTCCTCGTTCTTGTGGACCACCCGCGGGTAGGCGGCGCGGTAGACGTCGTCCGCCGAACTGCCGAGGCCGGACAGACCGCCGGTGATGAAGGCCTCGGCCAGGCCCTCGGGGGCGAAGGAGAGGTAGGTGAGGGTGCAGAAGCCGCCGAAGCTCTGGCCGAGCACGCTCCAGCGCCGGTCCGCGCCGAGCAGCTGGTGGCGGATCAGCTCGGCGTCCCGCACGATCGAGTCCGCGCGGAAGTGCGCCAGGTAGTCCGCCTGCTGCTGGGCACCGCCGCGCCGGGCGAGGGTCTGCCGGGTCGCGGGCGTGGAGCGACCGGTGCCGCGCTGGTCGAGCAGGAGCACCCGGTAGTCGTCGAGGGCGCGTTCCAGCCAGGCGTCGCGGCCGAGCGGGCGGGCGGCCTTGCCGCCGGGCCCGCCTTGGAGGAAGACCAGCCAGGGCAGGTCGGCCTGCTCGCGGCCGGCGGCCACCACCTCGCGGGCGTACACCTCGATCTGCTCGCCCTGCGGGTCGGCGTGGTCGAGGGGGGCCTGGAAGACGTGGTCGGTCGTAACAATCCCGGGCAGCCGGCTGACGGTGGACATGCAACTCCTCGGTCTCTGCTGGTCACAGCGGTCAGGTCGCGGCTCACGGGGTCACCGGGTGCGGGTGCCGCGACCCCCGCACCGTATCCTGACCGCGGTCGGGCACCGGTTCGACGGCCACCGCACACTCGGCCAGGCATACGATGCCGGGCCGGGGCGGGTTGCACGGCAGGCCGCGGACCCGGGCGCAGCCGCTACCACCCGACGGCGAGACCGCGCCGCCCTGGTGGCAGCCCGGTGGCGGCCCGACCGTGACGGCTCGACGGCTGCGGCACGACCGCCCGGCGGGCCGGGCTCGACGGGCCGCACCCGTCGCCGGGCGTGACCTGGAGGCGGTGCGCGGCGTTCACCCCGGGGGCCCGGCGACCGGCTGACGGCCGTCCGGCGGCAGGTTCCGGGCGGACCGCCCGCAGAGCGGGGCGGTCACGGCGCCGGGGTGCCGGAGCGTGCGGGGCCGGCTCGGGTCACCTGGCCCGGCCGCCGCCGCCGCGGCCTACGGGCCGGCCGCCACCGGCGGTCCGGACCACCGGACCTGACGACGTACCGGGCACCGCGGCGGGCCCGACGCGAAGGCGCGGAGCGCCGGTACCGGCCTGGTACCGCGCACCGCATGGCACGGCCCGGCACCGGGTACGGCCAGACACGGCACACCCGCCGGCGGGGCACCCCGCCGGCCCGGCACCATCAGCACGCGATCGAGCGTGCTCGCGGCCCACCGGCCTGACCAGGCCACCGGACCGCCGAGGGGAGGAGAGTCCGGTGACCGCCATGAGGCCACCACAGGCCATGCCGGCCGAGAGCGTGGTCGGCGCGCCGAGACCGGTCGGCCGTCCCGACCAGGTCCAGACGGCCGGACCGGCGGGGGCGCCCGTCGGCCCGAGTCGGCTCGCGGCCCCGCCAAGGCCGCAGCCCCCCGCCGTCCACCACGCGGTGCTCTGCGTCAACGCCCCCGCGATGGCCGCCTCCGGACCGGACGGCCAACTGCGCGGCCACGGCCTGCACGGCTTCTACCGCAACGGCGTCCGGGTGCTCGCCCGGATGGAGCTGCGTCTGGGCGGCATGGAGCCGCTGCCGCTCCAGGGAGCCCTGACCAGCACCGCGCAGGCCCGCTTCCTCGGCGCCGTCCGGCTCCCCGGCGACCTCGACCCGGACCCGGCGCTCACCGTCGAGCGGCTGCGCCACGCGGACGGAGTGGAGACCGTCATCGTGCGCAACACCGGCGGCCGCCCCGCCCGGCTGCCGATGGAGATCGCCCTCGGCACCGACCTCGGCCCGGTCGCCGAGATCGCCGCCGGGCACCGCCCGGCCGACCTGCCGGGCCAGGTGCAGTCCGCCGGGCTGCGCTGGGCCGGTCCGGCGCACAGCGCGGTGGTCAGCGCCAAGCCCTCCCCGCACGCGGTGCTGGCCGGGGCCGGGGTGCTCCGGTGGGACTTGGAGGTGCAACCCGGCGCCCGCTGGTCGGTCGAGCTGCGCGCCGAACTGGAGAGCACCGCCCCCGGCCCGCGGCCGCCCGGCGGGCGGGGCACGGGCGTGCCGCTGCCCTGGGCCGAACCGGAGGTCCGCAGCGACGACGCCCGGGCCGCCCTGCTGGTCACCCGCTCCCTGGACGCCCTCGGCGGGCTGCTGTTCGCCGACCCGGACCGCCCCACCGACCTCTACCCGGCCTCCGGCGCGCCCTGGCGCTTCGGCCTCGCCCCGGCCGACGCGCTCTGGGCCGCTCGGCTGACCCTGCCGCTCGGTACCCGGCTCGCCGCCGGCACCCTCCGGGCGCTGGCCCGCCGTCAGCAGCCCGCCGCCGCCCCGGGCCGCACCGAAGGCCTGCTGCCCGGCGCCCTCCGGCACGGCGGCCCTGAGCTGCCGCCCACCTGCACCGCCACCGAGGCCACCCTGCTGTTCGTCACCGTGCTGGCCGAGGCCTGGCGCTGGGGCCTGCCCCGTGCGGAGACCGCCGACCTGCTCCCGGCCGCCGAGCGGGCCCTGGCCGCCCTCCGTGAGGGCCTGGTCGACGGCTTCGTCACCGACCTCAGCCGCCCGGCGGAGGACCGCGCCGCCCACCCGGTGGCCGCCCGGGCCGAGGTCCAGGCGCAGGCCCACCGCGCCGCCCTGCACGGCGCCGAACTGCTGGAGGCCTTCGGCCGCCCCGGCGCCGAGGCGTGGCGGGGCTGGGCCGCCGAACTCCGCGGGCGCTTCCGCGAGCGGTTCTGGATCGACGACCTCTCCGGCGGCCGCCCCGCCGCCGCGCTGGCGCCGGGCGGCCAGCCGCTGCCGGCCGTCGCCTCCTGCCTGGTGCACCTGCTGGACACCGGGCTCGCCGCCGACGGCGGACGACACGAGAGCCTGCTGGACCGGGAACAGACCCGGTTGCTCGCCCAGCGCCTGGCCGCGCCGGAGCTGGACAGCGGCTGGGGCCTGCGCACGCTCAGCGCCAAGTCCCCCCGCTTCAACCCGCTGGGCCACCGCGGCGGCGCGGTGCGGGTCCACGAAACCGCGCTGGCGATCGCCGGGCTGGCCGAAGCCGGCCACGAGAACGAGGCCGGCGCCCTGCTGGAGGGCCTGCTCGCCGCGGCCGCCCACTACGAGGGGCGGCTGCCCGAGATGTACGCGGGGGAGCAGCGCATCCCCGGCTGCCCGCCGGTGCCGCACCCGGCCGCCTGCCGCCCGGCGGCGGTCTCGGCGGCCGGCGCCGCGCACGCGGTGTTCGCGCTCGCCGGGGTCCGCCCCGACGTGCCGGGCGGCCGGGTCCTCGTCCGTCCGGCCAGCACCGCCCCGCTCGGCGAGTTGGAGCTGACCGGCCTACGGGTCGCCGGCGAGCCCTTCTCGGTCCGGGTGAGCCGGATCGGCGTGGCGATGGTCGAGGAGGCCTCCGCGGAGCTGCAACTGGTCGCCCGCTGACACCCCTGCCCGGGCCCGCCCGGCTCCGGCGACACCTCAGACGGGCCGGGCGCGGTCCGTGTACGGGCCTGTGCTTATCGTCAGAGAGACGACTATGATCGTCGCCATGTCGCGCTACGATCCGTCGGCCTTCCCCCCGTTCGCTGTCACGGTTGACCTGGTGGTGCTGACGGTGCGCGACCACGCGCTCTGCGCCCTGCTGGTCAGACGCGGCGAGCCGCCGTTCCAGGGGTACTGGGCACTGCCCGGCGGCTTCGTCCGCCCGGACGAGGGCCTGGCCGAGGCCGCTTCCCGGGAGCTGGCCGAGGAGACCGGCCTGCGCGCGCACTCCGCCCCCGGCCACGAGGCGGTCGGCCCCGGCGCGGCCGGTGCCCACCTGGAGCAGCTCGCCACCTACGGTCACCCGCAGCGCGACCCCCGGATGCGGGTGGTCAGCGTCGCCTACCTGGTCCTCGCCCCCGACCTGCCGACCCCCCGGGCCGGCGGCGACGCCAGCAGCGCCCGCTGGGCCCCGGTCGGCGAACTGCTCGGCCGGAGCCCGGTCGACGGCGTCCCGCTCGCCTTCGACCACGGGCTGATCCTCGCCGACGGCGTGGAACGCGCCCGCTCCAAGATCGAGTACTCCTCCCTCGCCACCGCCTTCTGCCCCACCGAGTTCACCGTCGGCGAGCTGCGTCGGGTCTACGAAGCGGTCTGGGGCGTGGTCCTGGACCCGCGGAACTTCCACCGCAAGGTCACCGGCACCCCCGGCTTCCTGCTGCCCTCCGGTGGCACGACGACCCGTCAGGGCGGCCGCCCCGCCCAGCTGTTCACCGCGGGCGGCGCGACCGTCCTCAATCCGCCCATGCTGCGCCCGGAGTCCTGACCCGGCCCCGGCCCGCCGCCGACTCCCCCCGACCCGGGAATCGCAGGATCGGATTGTCCCCTGATCGGGTGAGGTGGGTGGCCGACGGGCCCGCGCCGCTCCCGTAATGCCCGGAATCTCCGCCACCGGCCCCTAATGTGCTGGCGCGGGGCCGTGCTGGCACGCGCCAACACACCAGGGGGCGCCCCGCGTCGGGCAGGTCGGCCGAGGGCATGGGAGCAGGCAGCGATGATCCAGATCACCGGACTGACCAAGGTCTACCGCAAGGGCGCGCCGCCCGCGGTGCTCGATCTGACCTTCGACGCCCGGCCCGGCATGGTGACCGCGCTGCTCGGCGCCGAGGGCGCGGGCAAGTCCACCGCGCTGCGGCTGATGCTCGAACTCGAACGCGGCCAGGGCATCACGCTCTTCGACGGCCGCACCTACCGCCGGCTGCGCCTCCCCGAGCGCGAGGTCGGCGTGCTGCTGCCCGGCCCCGGGCCGGGCGCGGACGCCGTGGCGGGCCACCCGGGCCGCAAGGCGCACGGCCACCTGCGGATGCTGGCCGCGGCGGTCGGCGCCCCCGCACGGCGGGCCGACGAACTGCTGGAGCAGACCCGGCTGGCCGCCGTCGCCGGGCAGCGGCTGCGCAGCTTCTCGCCCGGCATGCACCGCCGGCTGGCCCTGGCCGCGGCCCTGCTCGGCGACCCCGGCACGCTGCTGCTGGACGCGCCGACCGAGGGCCTGTCTCCGCGCAACGTCGAGTGGTTCCACTCCTTCCTGCACTCGTTCGGCGTCGCCGGCGGGACGGTCCTGGTGACCACCCGCACCCCGCAGGAGGCCGCGCAGCTCGCCGACCGGGTCATCACGCTGGACCGCGGCCGGCTGGTGGCGGACCAGCCGGTGGCGGAGTTCCGCCGGACCAGGCTCAGCCCCGAAGTGGCCGTCCGCGGGCCGCAGATGGCGCGGCTGGCCGACCTGCTGGTCAGTCAGGGCGCCGAGGTGCGGCGGGACGGCGGCGCGGGCCTCGCGGTGGCGGGCGTCGACCGTACCGAGATCGGTGAACTCGCCTATCGCCACGGCATCCTGCTGCACGAGCTGGCCGACCGGGTGGTCGAGCAGCCGGCGCCCCGGGTCGCCCTGCCGGTCGCTTCGGGCCGCTCCGGCCACCTCCGTGTCCAGCCGGGCCCCACCGCTGCCGAGCCGCGCCCCGAACCCGGCCCTGAAATCGGCCCCGAACTCGGCCCTGAGCCCGCTCAGGAACCGGCCTCCGCCGTCCCGGCCGTCACCGTCCCGCGCCACCGGGGCGCCCGCCGCCCGGAGGCCCGTCCGGCGGACGCCCACCACCGGGACGAGGCGGCGCTGCCCACCCGCGCCCTGCCGGCCGCCTCGGCCGCGACCGCCCTCTCCGCCCTCGGTGCCACCCCCCGCCAGGCCGAGCCGGCCGAGCCCACCCCGACCGTCGTCGTGGAGCGGCTGTTCCGTGACGGCCCCGGCGCCCTGGCCAGATCCGCGTCGGCCCTCGCCCCGACCCCCGACCCCGACCCCTTCCCCGTCCCCGCTGTCGGCGACGGGAGGCCCGCGCCCGACCCGGCCAGGGGCCGCCGCGAGAGCGCCGCAGACCTGCTGACCGACGACACCGTCCGGCTCGGCCGCCCGGCCGGGGCCCAGGTTCCGGCTGCGACCCCGGCCCCCGGCGGTCCCGCCGGCCCCGCCACCCCCGACGACCACCGGAGCGAGTGAACCGTGCGTGACCTGGCCTACGAGCTGCGCCGCCTGCGCGGCCTGCGTTCCACCTGGCTGCTGCTCGCCGCCGTGCTGCTGTGCGACGCCGTCACGGCCGCCGTCCTGGCGAGCCAGGCCCCGGCCGGCCGGCTGGCCGTCCCGGCCGGGGTGCGGCTGCTGACCGCCGCCGTGCCGCTGATCCCGCTGCCGTTCGCCGCGTTGGGGGCCGGCGTGCTGGGCGCGCTCTCGTACGGGCACGAGGTGCGACACCAGGGGCTGCCGGCCTCCCAGGTGTCGTACCCGCGGCGGGTGCGGCTGCTGCTGGCCAAGCTGCTGGTGGTCGGTCCCGTCGCGGGGCTGTTGGCGCTGGCGACCCTGCTCCTCGACGCGGTGGCGGTGCAGTTGGCGCTGCCGGGCGGGGTGACGGTGGCCGCCTGGGCGGAGCCCTCGGCCTTGTCGGACCAGGTGTCGCGGGCGCTGGCCGCCACCGGGCTGTCCGGCCTGGCCGACCTGCCGGGCCTGACCGCCCTGCCGGGCGTGTTCGCCCCGGTGGCGCTGGCCGCCGGCCACGGGGCGCCGGCGGCCCTGCTGGCCTTCGTCCTGCTGACCGTCGTGGCGGGCTGGACCGGGGTGCTGACGGCGTCCCTGACCCGCAGCGCCGCGGTCGGGGTGCTGCTGTTGTGCGCGCTGCCGCCGCTGCTGGAGTCCGGTGTGGCGCTGCTGCTGCGGGAGACCGGCAGGCCGTGGCCGACCCGTGCGGCCGAGCTGCTGCCGTTCCAGTCCGGCGTCGAATGGGCCTACGGCTGGGTTTACCGCGGGGGGCACGAGACGGCGGCCGGGAGTGCGGCGCTGGCGGATCCGGCTCTGCTCGCGGCGGTGGCGGCGCCCGCGGCCGTCCTGCTGCTCGCGGCGCTCCTGGTGCAGGTCCGGCGGCGCGCGCTCTGACGCCGGGCGCCGAGGGGGTGGTCGCACCGAAGAATCAAGATCGACCAGCAGTGACCGTAATGCGCGGTTCTTCCTGATAAGAAGTCAATTATCCAGTCGCGGTCGATCACCCTTTCGTGTGCTTTTCACGAGAATTCTCAAGCTGCGCCTGCCGATCGCCGACAAAGGAGCTGTGAGTACCCTTGCGCACCCCACCATGACCCCCGCCCGTTCCGCCGACGGACCCATCCACGGCCCCGGCGATCTGGACCGCTTCTCGTACGCCGACCGGCCGACTCCGCCGGCGCCCCGCTGGGAGGGCGCCGAGTCCGATCTCGCCCGGGTCGGCCGCAAGACCACCAGCAGCCGCGGCCGCGGTCTGCACGGCCAGCTGGTCCAGCAGCTCGGCCAGATGATCGTCTCCGGCGACCTGGGCGCCGACCGCCCGCTCGTGCCCGAGGAGATCGGCCAGCGGTTCGAGGTGTCCCGCACAGTCGTCCGCGAGTCGCTGCGCGTCCTGGAGGCCAAGGGCCTGGTCAGCGCCCGGCCGAACGTCGGCACCCGGGTCCGCCCGGTCGCCGACTGGAACCTGCTGGACCCGGACATCATCGAGTGGCGCGCCTTCGGCCCGCAGCGGGACGAGCAGCGCCGGGAGCTGTTCGAGCTCCGCTGGGCGATCGAGCCGCTGGCCGCCCGGCTCGCCGCCGGCCACGGCCGGGAGGACGTCCAGCAGCGGCTGGTCGAGCTGGTCGAGATCATGGGCCACGCCGCCGCCCAGGCCGACCTCTCCACCTACGCCCGGGCCGACGCCGAGCTGCACGGCCTGATCCTCCAGATGGCCGGTAACCGGATGCTGGAGCACCTGTCCGGGATCGTCGCCGGCGCACTGCAGGTGTCGGGAGGCCCGGCCATCTCCTGCGAGCGCGCCTCCGAGTCCTCGGTCAGCCTGCACGCCCGGCTGGTGGACGCGCTGGGCACCGGCGACGGCACCGCGGGGGAGGCCGCGATGCGGGCGCTGCTCACGGTCCACCCCGAGATCGAGCCGTCCGTCCCCGCCCCTCGGGAGCACTGAGCGGGCCGTTCCGGTGAGCGGGCGCCCGTCCGTCCTCCGTTCCTCCAGGGCCCTCCGGCCGCACCCGTGCGGCGCAGCCGGAGGGCTTCTGCACGTCGGCGGTCCGACCCGGACATGTGATGCCCCGTCCATGACAACAGGTTTCGGCGCGAGTACGCGATGATGGATTCCGGCCCCGTGGCCGCGGGCGCCGAGTGGTGTGACCCGCGACACGAAGGCCATGCGTAACACTTGACGAGTAGCAGCGATGTCTCCTGAGCGGGAGCAGCTCCGGAATACTTCAACATGTCACAATGCTGTGTTGGTCCGCGGCGCTGCTGCCGTCCTGCAAACCCAGTCCTCAAGCCCGAGTCGGTCGGAATCGACACCGCGCGCCCGACGCGCGATTTCCTTCCCCGCCCGCTCGGGCGGCCGGTACGGGTTCGAGTCCACTCATCGTCCGAGAGGTTGTTCGTGTCGGCCAGCACATCCCGTTCGCTTCCCCCCGAGATCGCCGAGTCCGCAGCTCTGCTGGCGCTCATCGAGCGGGGCAAGGCCCAGGGGCAGATCGCCGGTGACGACGTGCGCCAGGCGTTCGAGGCGGACCAGATCCCGGTCACCAAGTGGAAGAACGTCATGCGCAGCCTCAACCAGGTGCTGATTGAGGAGGGGGTGGATCTCATGGTCAGCGCGGCCGAACCGGCCGGCGCCAAGCGCAAGAGCGTTGCTGCCAAGAGCCCCACCAAGCGCACCGCCACCAAGGCTGTCACCACCCGGAACCCGGCCGCCCCCACGGCCCCGACCAAGCCGCCCGTGCGCATCGCGCCCGGTGCGCCCGTCGCGGCCCCGGCCGTGGCGGCCGCCACGGCGTCCGCCCCCACGGTGTCCGCCGAGATCACCTCGGAGACGACCGGGGTCGCCGCCGAGCTGAAGGCGGCCGTGGCGAAGAAGGCCGCCCCGGCCAAGAAGGCCGCGGCCAAGAAGACCGCCGCGCCGGCCAAGAAGACCGCCGCCAAGAAGACCGCCGCCAAGGCGGGCAAGGGCGACGAGGAGCTCGTCGGCGAGGAGGAGCTGCTCGAGGACGTCGCGCTGCCCGGCGACAAGGCGGGCGAGGAGGCGGAGCCCGAGGAGGAGTCGCAGGGCTTCGTGCTCTCCGACGACGACGAGGACGACGCGCCGGCCCAGCAGGTCGCCGTCGCCGGCGCCACCGCCGACCCGGTCAAGGACTACCTGAAGCAGATCGGCAAGGTCCCGCTGCTCAACGCCGAGCAGGAGGTCGAGCTCGCCAAGCGCATCGAGGCCGGTCTGTTCGCCGAGGACAAGCTCTCGGCCGCCGACAAGCTCGCCCCCAAGCTCAAGCGCGAGCTGGAGATCATCGCCGAGGACGGCCGCCGCGCCAAGAACCACCTGCTGGAGGCCAACCTCCGCCTGGTGGTCTCGCTGGCCAAGCGCTACACCGGCCGCGGCATGCTCTTCCTGGACCTGATCCAGGAGGGCAACCTCGGTCTGATCCGTGCGGTCGAGAAGTTCGACTACACCAAGGGCTACAAGTTCTCCACCTACGCCACCTGGTGGATCCGCCAGGCGATCACCCGCGCCATGGCCGACCAGGCCCGCACCATCCGCATCCCGGTGCACATGGTCGAGGTCATCAACAAGCTGGCCCGCGTCCAGCGCCAGATGCTCCAGGACCTGGGCCGCGAGCCCACCCCGGAGGAGCTGGCCAAGGAACTCGACATGACCCCCGAGAAGGTCATCGAGGTCCAGAAGTACGGCCGTGAGCCGATCTCGCTGCACACCCCGCTCGGCGAGGACGGCGACAGCGAGTTCGGTGACCTGATCGAGGACTCCGAGGCGGTCGTCCCGGCCGACGCGGTCTCCTTCACCCTGCTCCAGGAGCAGCTGCACTCGGTGCTGGACACCCTCTCCGAGCGCGAGGCCGGCGTGGTCTCGATGCGCTTCGGCCTGACGGACGGTCAGCCGAAGACGCTCGACGAGATCGGCAAGGTGTACGGGGTCACCCGTGAGCGCATCCGCCAGATCGAGTCGAAGACCATGTCGAAGCTGCGCCACCCGTCGCGTTCCCAGGTGCTGCGCGACTACCTGGACTGATCCGGCCGGTACGGCCGCGAGCGTGTGACGAAGGCCCGGAGCCCCACGGCTCCGGGCCTTCGCCGCTGTCCGGGCCCGGGCGGGTCAGCGTCCGGGTGGCCGTTGTCCCTCGTCCGGGTGGCGTGCGGCGGGAAGCGGTCGCGCCGCGTAGTCGATCACCTACGCTGTGGCGGTTGCCTGCTGCCGAGCCGACTGGAGTCACGGTGCTGCCCAACCCGGACCGAGCTGCCCTGCCGACCCCCGCCCCGCCCCCGGCGAGCCCGGCGGCCGCCCGTGCGGGCCGCCGCCGACGGGCCGCCGTGCTGGCGCTGCTGGCCGCCGTCCCCGTCCCGCTGGTCGCGCTCGGTGCGGCCGGTCCGGCCGGGGCGCAGCGCCGGGTGGTCGGCGGCACCGCCGAGACCACCGTCGACCACCCGTGGGTGGTGGCGCTGTCCAGCCGCCAGCAGTTCGGCAGCGGCCGCTCCGGCCAGTTCTGCGGGGGCGCGCTGGTCACGCCGACCAAGGTGGTGACGGCCGCGCACTGCTTCTACGACGAGTCCAGGGGTGCCAAGGTGGACCGGCCGGGCCTCAAGGCCGTCATCGGCCGGGACGACATGCGCAGCTCGGCCGGCCGCGAGGTGCCCGTCCGGTCGGTCTGGATCCACCCCGACTACTCCTTCACCGCCAACCTGAACGACGTCGCCGTGCTCACCCTCGCCGACCCCCAGGACTCCCGGCCGGTGATCGACCTGGTCGGCCAGGGCGAGACCGAGCCGTACGCGGCCGGGACCGCCGCGCGGGTCTACGGCTGGGGCGACACCACCGGGCGCGGTGACTACTCGCCCACGCTGCGCGGGGTGGATGTGCCGATCATCGCGGACCAGACCTGTGCGCAGGCCTACCCGGGCGGGCAGGACGGCAAGTTCGACGCCCGGGGCATGGTGTGCGCGGGCGAGGAGAAGGGCGGCAAGGACGCCTGCCAGGGCGACAGCGGCGGCCCGCTGGTCGTCGGCGGCCGACTGGTCGGCCTGGTCTCCTGGGGGACGGGTTGCGCCGAGGCGGCCCACCCGGGCGTCTACACCAGGGTGGCGTCCGTCGCGGACGCGGTGCGCTCGGTGCTGTGAGGGCCGCCAGGGCCGCTGCCGGTGACCAACTGGTCACGTTCTGAAGCCACATCGCTGCGGAGCGTGCCGGTCTCCGGGAACAGCAGAGCCGGGCGACCGGCCCCCGAGGGGACCTGTCGCCCGGCTCACCGGTCGCGCGGAGTGCGCGACCGGACACACAGCTCGACGCCGACTGCTGGTGTGGCGCCTTGGATCAGCGCTCTTCTTCGGCGGCCGGGGCGTTGGTGGTGCCGCTGAGACGGCCGCTCTCGTCCTGTATCTCCACGGCGATCTTCTTGAGCTCGGGCTCGAACTTCCGGCCGTGGTGGGCACAGAAGAGCAGCTCTCCGCCGCTGGCGAGTACGACGCGCAGGTAGGCCTGGGCGCCGCAGCGGTCGCAGCGGTCAGCCGCGGTGAGCGGGCTCGCAGGTGTCAGAACAGTAGTCACGTCGCCTCTTCTCTAGCTCGACGAGCTGTCGTACCAGGGTCAACATCCAACCAGGCCGAAAACGTTCCCGCTCGTGGCTTTTCTTCTCTGAGGATTCTGCTGTGTTGATGAGGACGTGCCCCGGGGGCCGGTGGTTCATGCGTACCGAATCCCAGGATCCGCCCGTCCCTCGAACGCCCGATCGGGACCGGGTTCGAGGTCCGCGTAGCATAATCCTCTGCCGGGTTGGAGCATAAGCCCCGCCCCGGGCCCCGGTAGCCTGCATAACGGCAGTTCCGGAGCCTGTGCCAGGCCCCACGATCCGCCAGGACCGGTGGTACCGGGAGGAGATGGCGCCCCGGGGTCCGGACACCGGAGCGGTCCTTGTTCGCGCAGCGCGTACAAGCTGCGCGGGAGCGGCCCGCCGTGCTGTGCACCCAGCGGAGGGGTGCGAGCACACCGGGCGACGGCTGTCGGTGCGGCGTGCTGCACTGGCGGATGGTCCGGATGCGTCCGGATGTGACCGATGAGACAGAACTTCACCGAGGAGAGTGCCGCGTGAGTGCCGAAACGACCGTGCCGTCCGCACTGCTGGCCGGCGACGACGGTTCCAACTACACCGCTCGGCACCTGCTCGTCCTGGAGGGCCTGGAGGCGGTCCGCAAGCGCCCCGGCATGTACATCGGCTCGACGGACAGCCGCGGCCTGATGCACTGCCTCTGGGAGATCATCGACAACTCCGTCGACGAGGCGCTGGGCGGTTACTGCGACCGCATCGAGGTCCTGCTGCACCCGGACTCCTCGGTCGAGGTCCGTGACAACGGGCGTGGCATCCCGGTCGACGTCGAGCCCAAGACCGGGCTGTCCGGCGTCGAGGTCGTGATGACCAAGCTGCACGCCGGCGGCAAGTTCGGCGGCGGCTCCTACGCGGCCTCCGGCGGTCTGCACGGCGTCGGGGCCTCGGTGGTCAACGCCCTCTCCGCCCGGCTGGACGTCGAGGTCGACCGCAGCGGACACACCCACGCGATCAGCTTCCGCCGCGGCACCCCCGGCATCTTCACCGAGGCCAGCCCGGACGCGCCCTTCGAGCCCGCCAACGGCCTGACCAAGGCCCGCAAGGTGCCCAAGGCCCGCACCGGCACCAGGATCCGCTACTGGGCCGACCGGCAGATCTTCCTCAAGGACGCCCGGCTCTCCCTGGAGCACCTGCACAGCCGCGCCCGGCAGACCGCCTTCCTCGTCCCCGGCCTGACCATCGTGGTGCGTGACGAGCGGCTCACCGAGAGCGAGCAGGTCGAGGAGTCGGTCTTCCGCTTCGACGGCGGCATCGCCGAGTTCTGCGAGTTCCTGGCGCCCGACAAGCCGGTCTGCGACGTGCTGCGGCTGCGCGGCGAGGGCACCTTCAAGGAGACCGTGCCCGTCCTGGACGAGCTCGGCCACATGACCCCCACCGAGGTCACCCGGCAGCTCGGCGTGGACATCGCGCTGCGCTGGGGCGCCGGTTACGACACCACCCTGCGCTCCTTCGTCAACATCATCGCCACCCCCAAGGGCGGCACCCACATGACCGGCTTCGAACGCTCGCTGGCCAAGACCGTCAACGAGGCGCTGCGCGCGGCCAAGCTGCTGCGCGTCGCCGAGGACGACATCACCAAGGACGACGCCACCGAGGGCCTCACCGCGGTGGTCACCGTCCGGCTCGCCGAGCCGCAGTTCGAGGGCCAGACCAAGGAGGTGCTCGGCACCTCGGCGGCCAACCGGATCGTCGCCGCCGTCGTCGCCAAGGAGCTCAAGGCCTTCCTCACCTCGGCCAAGAAGGACCAGAAGCTCCAGGCCCGGGCCGTGCTGGACAAGGTCGTCGCGGCCGCCCGCACCCGGGTCGCGGCCCGCCAGCACAAGGAGGCCCAGCGCCGCAAGACCGCGCTGGAGACCAGCTCCCTGCCGGCCAAGCTGGCCGACTGCCGCAGTGACGACGTCGACCGCAGCGAGCTCTTCATCGTCGAGGGCGACTCCGCGCTCGGCACCGCCAAGCTCGCCCGCAACTCCGAGTTCCAGGCGCTGCTGCCGATCCGCGGCAAGATCCTCAACGTGCAGAAGGCCTCGGTGAGCGACATGCTCAAGAACACCGAGTGCGCCGCGATCATCCAGGTGATAGGGGCCGGTTCGGGCCGCACCTTCGACATCGACCAGGCCCGCTACGGCCGGGTCATCTTCATGGCCGACGCCGACGTCGACGGCTCGCACATCCGCACCCTGCTGCTGACGCTGTTCCACCGCTACATGCGGCCGATGGTCGAGCAGGGCCGGGTCTTCGCCGCCGTGCCGCCGCTGCACCGGATCGAGCTCACCAGCCCCAAGCGCGGCCAGGAGAAGTACCACTACACCTACTCCGACGCCGAACTGCGCTCCACCCTGCTGGAGTTCCAGCGCAAGGGGCAGCGCTGGAAGGAGCCGGTGCAGCGGTACAAGGGCCTGGGCGAGATGGACGCCGACCAGCTGGCCGAGACCACCATGGACCCGCGCCACCGCACGCTGCGCCGGATCAACCTGGGCGACCTGGAGCAGGCCGAGCGGATCTTCGACCTGCTGATGGGCAACGACGTCGCCCCGCGCAAGGAGTTCATCGTGGACTCGGCGGCCACCCTGGACCGCTCCCGCATCGACGCCTGAGGCCTTCGGACCCCTCCGGCACGAGGGCCCTCCACCCACGGGTGGAGGGCCCTCGTGCTGCCGGTTCCACCTGTGGTCCACCCCGGCGCCGATCAACCGGGGGCGCCGGATCCGTAGCGTCGGAGAGGTCAGTACAAGCCTCCTGTCGGGACGGAGAAGTCCGATGACCGCCCTCGTCAACATCGTCGTGATCATCGCGGTGATGGTCCTCGTGGTCCAGCGCCAGATGCGCGCCCAGCGCCTGGACACCGAGCGCCGCTTCTGGCTGCTGCCGCTGATCCTCGGCGTGCTCGCGCTGCGCGACCCGCAGCTCATCGACCACCAGCACACCGCGCTGTCCGCCACCCTGGTCGGGTGCGGCCTGGCGGCGGTGGTCGCGATGGGCTCCGTCTGGGGCTGGACCGTGCGGCTGTGGCGGGACGGGGACGGCTCGGTCTGGGCCAAGGGCACCAAGGCCACGGTGGCCGCCTGGGTCGGCATGCTCGCCATCCGGCTCGCCCTGTACGGCATCGGCGCGGCACTGCACGTCCACCAGGCGGGCAGCGCGCTGCTGCTGGGACTGGCGGTCCTGCTGCTGACCCGCTCGTTCGTGGTGAACTGGCGGGCGCGGGCCCTGGACCTGCCGCAACAGGCCGCCGTACCGCGCTGACCGCCCTGCCGGGGCCTGCCGGGCCCGCTGTCCGAGAACGTCGAGGAGGCACCTGTGGCCGAGTGGTACTGGACCCGCTGGCCGTCCCGCGAGGGGCTGGAGCGCGAGGCCGGGAGATGGCCGCGGCGAGTCCTCTCCCTGCTCGGCCGCACCGTCCTGCTGGTCGTCGTCTGCTGGGGGACGTTCTCCGGCGGCAAGTACACGGGCTGGGCGGTGGTGGTCGTGGCGGCCGGACTGCTCGGGGTCGCCGCCCTGGCCACCGGCTACTTCCGCGCCACCCGGGAACAGCGTCTGGCGCTCTCGCTGGGCCTGGCCGCCGTCCTGCTCGGCAGCGCCTGGCTGGCCAACTGGGGGCAGGCCTACCTGCTGGCCGACTTCGTCTGGTGCGGGCTGGCCGTGGTCGGGGTGGTCCGGCTGCCGCCCGCGCCCGGCCTGCTCACCGCGGCGGCCGCGCTGGGCTCGTACACCGCCGCCAGCTGGGCGAGCTGGGTGAGCATCTTCGCCACCATCGGCGGGCTCGGCCTGCTCGGCTACCTGCTGCGGCTGGACGTCGAGGCCCGCGGCACCGCCCGCCAGCTGCTCACCCAGGAGCGCGCCGCCCGGGCCGCCGAGGCGGAGAGCGCGGCGCTCGCCGAACGGGCCAGGATCGCCCGGGAGATCCACGACGTGCTCGCGCACAGCCTCTCCGCGCAGCTCGTCCACCTGGAGGCGGCCCGGCTGATGCTGGACGCCGGCACCGACCGCGGGCAGATCCGCGAGCGGGTCGTCGCCGCCCGGCGGATGGCCCAGGACGGGCTGGTCGAGACCCGGCAGGCGCTGTCCGCGCTGCGCGGCGAGCTCACCCCGGTCGGCGAGTTCCTGGTGGAGCTGACCGGGCGGGAGCGGGCCTCGCTCACCGTCACCGGCACACCCCGACCGCTTCCGGCCGAGGCCGCCCTCGCGGTGCGGCGCACCGCGCAGGAGGCGGTGACCAACGTCCGCAAGCACGCGCCCGGCGCCCGGTGCACCGTCGAACTGCGCTACCTGGCGGAGGCGGTGGAGCTGGAGGTGCGCAACTCCCGCCCTCCGCGCGGCGAACCGTCCGGTGAGCTGGCGGCCAGCGGCAGCGGGTACGGTCTGCTGGGGATGCGCGAACGCGCGGAACTGCTCGGCGGCACCCTGCTGGCGGGCCCCGAGGACGGAGGGTGGCGCGTGCTGCTGCAGGTGCCGGCATGAGCGAGCGCGGCGAGCTCATCATCAACAGGTGCGGATCTCGCGGAGCGGCTGCCGAGCGAAGCGGGGCGGGCGCATGAGCGAGGCGGAAGTCACCAGGGTGCTGGTGGTGGACGACCAGACGGTGGTGCGCGAGGGCATCGTGATGCTGCTGGGGCTGCTGCCCGGCATCGAGGTGGTCGGCGCGGCGGCGGACGGGGAGGAGGCCGTCGCCCTGGTGGAGCGGCATCACCCGGACGTGGTGCTGATGGATCTGCGGATGCCGCGCGTCGACGGCGTCGAGGCGACCCGGCGGATCCGGGCCGCGCACCCGCAGACCGAGGTCGTGGTGCTCACCACCTACGCCGACGACGACTCGCTGTTCCCCGCCCTGCAGGCCGGGGCGCGCGGCTACCTCACCAAGGACGCCGGCGGCGAGGAGATCGCCCGGGCGATCGCGGACGTCCGCGCGGGGGCGGCCGGGCTCTCGCCGCAGATCCAACTCCGTTTGCTGGAAAGGCTTTCAGGGCCTGTGGCCGGATCCGCTCCGGGGGTCGGGAAGCCGGCCGGGCGGCCGGGGGAGCTCCCGGACGGGCTGACCGCCCGGGAGGCGGAGGTGCTGGCGCTGATCGCCGAGGGGCTCTCCAACGCCGAGATCGCCCAGCGGCTGTTCGTCAGCCAGGCCACCGTGAAGACGCATATCAACAACCTGTTCGCCAAGACCGCGGTACGGGACCGGGCGCAGGCGGTCTCGTACGCCTTTCGACATGGCATCACCGGTACGCAGCAGTAGTCGGATGAGTGTCTGTCGGATGATCGATCACCTCATCGAGTGAAGGTATCGGCAATGGTCAGAGGGGCTGTCCGGCGGCCGCCATCATGGTTGGGGTCAGAGTGCCCGCCGGTCCAGGAGCAGTTGTGCCACAGCAGCAGACGAGCAGTCCCGGACAGGGGCAGCGATTTGACTGGTGGGCCGCTCCGGCCGCCACCGCCGCCGACCGGCCGGACGTGCCAGGCCAACCGGCGGTACCGGCCCAGTCGGCCCCCACCCGCGCGGTCCAGCCGGTACCGGCCGAGCGGGCGCCCGTCCGGCCCGCCGCTGCCCCCGCCGCCCAGCCCGCCGTCGAACCGGCGGCCGCCCCCCGGGCCCTGGTGCCCGCCACCGACAGCACCGAGGTGTACCGGGCCGTCCAGCGCAGCGACGCCTTCCAGGACATCCGCCGCAGCTACCGGTCGTTCGTCTTCCCGGTCAGCGGAGCCTTCCTCGGCTGGTTCCTGATGTACGTCGCCGCGCAGGCCGCCGCCCCCGGCCTGATGCGCAGCCAGGTGGCCGGCCCGCTCAACGTGGCCTGGCTGCTCGGCCTGCTGCAGTTCGCCTCCACCTTCCTGCTCACCTGGCTCTACGCCCGCAACGCCCGGACCAAGCGCGACCGCGCCGCCCTGGGCCTGCGCTGGGACACCCAGGACCAGCTGCGATGACGACCACGATCACGACCGCGGTGACGACCACGATGACGACCGCCACCCCGCCCCCCGTCGCCCCCACCGGCGACCACCACGACCTCGCGATCGCCCTGTTCGCCGTCGTCGTCCTGGTCACCCTGGCGATCACCCTCTGGGTCGGCCGCCGGGGCAGCGCCACCGAGGACTTCTACGCCGGCGGCCGCGACTTCACCCCACTGCAGAACGGCTTCGCGCTCTCCGGCGACTACCTCTCCGCCGCCTCCTTCCTCGGCGTCGCCGGGCTGATCGCGCTGTACGGCTACGACGGCGTGCTCTACAGCATCGGCTTCCTGGTCGCCTGGCTGGTGGTGCTGATGCTGGTCGCCGAACTGGTCCGCAACGCCGGCCGGTACACCCTCGCCGACGTGCTCGCCCTGCGGCTGCGCCGCCGCAAGGTCCGGGCCGCGGCCGGTGGCGCCAGCGTCGTCGTCACCCTGCTCTACCTGGTCGCCCAGATGGTCGGCGCGGGCTCGCTGGTCGCCCTGCTGCTCGGCACCAACAGCGCCCAGGCCCGGACCTGGACCATCGTCGCCGTCGGCGGACTGATGATCGTCTACGTCACGATCGGCGGGATGCGGGCCACCACCTGGATCCAGATCGTCAAGGCCTTCCTGCTGATCGCCGGCTCGGTGCTGCTCACCGTGCTGCTGATGGTCCGTTTCCACGGCGACGTCGGCGAGCTGATGCGCCAGGCCGCCCAGCACAGCGGCGCCGGGCGGCGCTACCTCGAACCCGGTCTCAAGTACGGCGCCACCTTCACCAGCCGGCTCGACTTCTTCAGCCTGGGCCTCGCCCTGGTGCTCGGCACCGCCGGGCTGCCGCACATCCTGTCCCGCTTCTACACCGTGCCCACCGCGCGGGCCGCCCGCCGCTCCACGATGTGGGCGATCGGTCTGGTCGGCGGCTTCTACCTGATGGCCATCGCGCTCGGCCTGGGCGCGACCGCGCTGGTCGGCTCGGCGGAGGTCCGGCACGCCAACTCGGCCGGGAACACCGCCGTCCCGCTGCTCGCCCTGGTGCTCGGCGGCGGCAACGGCAGCACCGGCGGGGTGGTGCTGTTCGCGCTGATCTCGGCGATCGCCTTCGCCACCATCCTCGCCGTGGTCGCCGGGCTCACCCTGGCCTCCTCGGCGGCCTTCGCCCACGACATCTGGGCCGGTGCCTGGCGTGGTCGGCCGCGCCGGCGCCCCTTCCGGCGGCGCGCCGCCGTCCCGGCCTCCCGGCCGGGGGAGACGGGGGACGCGGCGGAGGCCGAGCCGACCGGCGAGGCCAGCGAGCGCCAGGAGGTCTGGGTGGCACGGTTCGCGGCCGTCGGGATCGGCGCGGCCGCGATCGCGATCAGCCTCTACGCCCAGCAGCTGAACGTCGCCTTCCTGGTCGGCCTGGCCTTCGCGGTGGCCGCCTCCAGCAACCTGCCGGTCCTGCTGTACAGCCTGTTCTGGTCGCGGTTCACCACCCGCGGCGCGGTCTGGTCGGTGTACGGCGGGCTGGTCCCGGCGATCGTGCTGGTCGTCTTCTCCCCGGTGGTCTCCGGCACCAAGGTGGCGCTCTTCCCCGGCGTCGACTTCCACTGGTTCCCGCTGGAGAACCCCGGCATCATCTCCATCCCGCTCGGCTTCCTGGCCGGCTGGATCGGGACGATCACCTCGCCCGAGCCGGCCGACGCGGACCGCTTCGCCGAGCTGGAGGTGCGCGCCCTCACCGGTGCGGGCGCGGCCTGAGCGCTGCGCCCCGGGGAACCCCGGCGGGCCTGGGGCCGCCGGGGTTCCCCCACGTCCGGGCGCGGTGTCAGGCCCGGACCGCCAGGCCGTAGCGGTGCTCGGGGCGGCCGGTGTCGCCGTAGCGCAGGGTCAGCCGCAGCCGGCTGTCCCGCTCCAGCTGCTTGAGGTAGCGCTGCGCCGTCGAGCGGCTGAGCCCGGTGGCGTCCGCGACCTCCTGCGCGGACAGCGGGCGGCCCGCCTGGCGCAGCACCCCCAGCACCAGGTCGGTGGTGGGCGCCGAGTGCCCCTTCGGCAGCGGGCCGGCCGGGGCGGCGGCGCTGCGCAGGGTGGCGAACAGCCGGTCCACCTCGTCCTGGCCGGCCTCCCGGGCCGCCGGGCCGGCCAGCGCGTGCCGCAGCTGTGCGTACGCGACCAGCTTGTCCCGCAGGCCGGCGAAGGTGAACGGCTTGACCAGGTACTGCAGCGCGCCGTGCTGCATCGCGGCGTGCACCGTCGACACGTCCCGGGCGGCCGTCACCATCATCACGTCGCAGGCCACCTGCCGCTCCCGCAGCCGGCGCACCAGCGCCAGGCCGGTCTCGTCCGGCAGGTGGTGGTCGAGCAGCAGCAGGTCCACCGGGCGGCGCTCCAGCGCGGCCAGCGCCTCCCCGGCCGAGTGCGCGGTGCCGGTCACCCGGAAGCCCGGCACCTTGGCCACGTACGCGGCGTGCACGTCCGCGACCCGGAAGTCGTCGTCCACCACGAGTACGTCGATCATCAGGCCTCCACGAGCTGAGGGGTGAGCAGGGCCTCGGGCAGCTCGACCGTGAACCGGGCGCCGCCGAGCGGTCCCGCGTCGAGCACGATCCGGCCGCCGGTCCGTTCGACCAGCCGCCGCACCATCGCCAGCCCCAGCCCGCGCGGACGGTGCGCGGGCGCGTCCTTGCTGGTCCACCCCTCCTCGAAGACCTGCTCGCGCAGCTCCTCCGGCACGCCCGGGCCGCTGTCCGCGACCTGCAGCAGCAGCGTGGAGCCGGCCGCCGCCAGCGTCACCTCCAGCCGGCCGCCCCCACCCGCCGCGAGCGCGTCCACCGCGTTGTCGATCAGATTGCCGAGCACCGTCACCAGCGCCCGCGCGTCCACCACCGCGTCCGGCAGGTGCGCCGCCGGGGCCAGCGCCAGCCGCACCCCGCGTTCGCCCGCCACCGCCGTCTTGCCCGCCAGCAGCGCCGCGACGTGCGGATCCTGCACCTGCTCGGCGATCCGCGCCGCGACCACCGCGTGCGAACCGGACTGTTCCGAGATGAACGCCACCGCCTGCTCGTGGCGGCCCAGCTCCAGCAGGCCCAGCAGGGTGTGCATCCGGTTGGCGTGCTCGTGGTCCTGGGCGCGCAGGGCCTCGGTCAGGCTGCGGGTGGTGTCCAACTCGCGGACCAGCGACTCCAGTTCGGTCCGGTCGCGGAGTGTCACGACCGCGCCGCCCTCGGCCGTGCTCATCCGGTTGACCACCAGCACCCGGTCGTCCCGGACCGCCGGCAGGTCGGCGCCGGTGATCCGTCCGGTCAGCACGTCCGCCAGCCGGCCCGGCGGCAGCACCGCGTGGATCGGCCGCTCGGTGCAGTCCTCCGGCAGGCCGAGCAGCCGCACCGCCTCGTCGTTGGCCAGCCGGATCCGGCCGTGCTCGTCCAGCGCCACCATGCCCTCGCGGATGCCGTGCAGCATCGCCTCCCGCTCCACCAGCAGCGCCGAGATGTCGGCCAGCGCGATGTTGTGGGTGCGGCGCTTCAGCCGCCGGGCCAGCGCCAGCGTGGCGACCGTCCCTGCGGCCAGGCCCGCGCCCGCGCACAGCAGGATCCCGGTGAGCATCTTCAGCAGCCGGCGGCGGATCGAGTCGTCGCTGATGCCGACCGACACCTCGCCGACGATCCGGCCGTCCGCGACCCGCAGCGGCACCTTGCCGCGCGCGGTGCGGCCCAGCGTGCCCTGCTGCATCGCGGTGACGCTCAGCCCGCTGAGCGCCGGCTCCGGATCGGTGCTGACCCGGTGGCCGATCCGCTCCGGGTCGGTGTGCGAGAGCCGGATCCCGTCGAGGTCGGTGACCACCACGAAGCTCGCGCCGGTGGCCAGCCGGATCTGCTCGGCGTTGCGCTGCGCGGTCGCCGAGTCCCGGGCGTCGGCCGCTCGGGCGATCGCCTCGTCGGCGGCGGTGGCCTGGGCGATCGACAGCGCCCGCTGCATCGCGTCGTGGTCCAGCTCGCTGCTGACCGGGGCCAGGAACAGGCCTGCGGTCACGGTGGTGACACCGACGGTGACGACGGTCTGGCTCAGCAGCAGTTGCGCGAAGACCCGGCGGGGCCAGCGGGGCATCTTCATCCGGGCCTCCTCTCGGCGGCTGTGGGGGCGGGTACGTCAGGGTCGGGACACCCTACGTTTCCGGCGTGTTTCTGTCAGCCGCGTCCCCGCAGTTGTAGCGGAAGCAAAAGGAGCAGAACACCCCTCAATGCGGAGAAACCGCAGTACGCCGAGAAGGCTCCCGCCCGGGCCCGGCCCGCTCCTACCTTTCCGGGGAAAGCACAGACCCGGGAGGATCGAATGAGCACAACCCCGGCGATCGAGCTGACTGGCGCGACGAAACGGTTCCGCACCCCGTCCGGGGCCCTGCACACCGCCGTCCGTGATCTCGATCTGACCGTCGCCCAAGGCGAGTTCGTCGCCGTCGTCGGGCCCACCGGCTGCGGCAAGTCCACCACGCTGACCCTGGTCAGCGGTCTGGAGGAGCCCACCGAGGGCGAGGTCCGGGTGGACGGCGAGCCCGTCCGCGGGATCCACCCCAAGGTCGGTTTCGTCTTCCAGCAGGACGCCGTCTTCCCCTGGCGCACCGTCCTGTCCAACGTGATGGCCGGGCCGCGCTTCCGCGGCGTGCCCACCGCCGAGGCCAGGGAACGGGCCCGGGACTGGCTGGGCCGCGTCGGCCTCGCCGCCTTCGAGGACCGCTACCCGCACCAACTGTCCGGCGGCATGCGCAAGCGCGTCGCGCTCGCCCAGACCTTCGTCAACGACCCGGACATCCTGCTGATGGACGAGCCGTTCTCGGCGCTGGACGTGCAGACCCGCGCCCTGATGTCCGACCAGCTGCTGGAGCTGTGGGCCGGGACCAGGGCCTCCGGGAACGCCGCGTCGGTCGTCTTCGTCACCCACGACCTGGACGAGGCCATCGCCCTCGCCGACCGGGTCGTCGTCATGACGGCCGGACCGGCCACCGTCAAGGAGGTCTTCACCGTCGACCTGCCACGACCGCGCACCGTGGAAGCCGTACGGCTGGAACCGAGGTTCGTCGAGCTGTACCGCGAGATCTGGGCCTCGCTCGGCGAAGAGGTACGCATCACCCGGGAGAGAGGAGCGGGTCGTGCCGCTTGAGACCGCGTCGGCCGTCACCGACAAGCCCCCGGCGGCCGCCCCCGCCAGCCGTACCGAGGCCCGCGAACGAGCCGCCCGCAACCGGAGGCTGACCGTCTACGGAGCCCGGGTCGCCGTCCTGGTCGCCTTCCTCGGACTGTGGGAGGTCTGCGCCCGCACCGACGTCATCGACCCGTTCAACTTCTCGCAGCCGTCGAGGATCTGGGACCAGATCTGGCAGTGGATCACCCACGGCACCGCGCAGGGCTCGCTCGGCGAGCAGATCGGCTACACCCTCTACGAGGCCCTCACCGGCTGGGTGATCGGCGTCATCTGCGGTGTGCTGCTCGGCATCGCGCTCGGCCGGGTCCGCTTCCTGGCCGACGTGTTCGGGCCCTACATCAAGGTGCTCAACGCCATCCCGCGGATCGTGCTCGCCCCGATCTTCCTGATCTGGTTCGGCCTCGGCCCGGCCTCCAAGGTCGCCTCCGCCGTCGTCCTGGTGTTCTTCCCGGTGTTCTTCAACGCCTTCCAGGGCGCCCGCGAGGTGGACCGCAACCTCGTCTCCAACGCCCGCATCCTCGGCGCCGACGGCCGCAAGGTCACCCTCCAGGTGGTCATCCCCGCCGCCACCACCTGGATCTTCACCAGCCTGCACGTCAGCTTCGGCTTCGCCCTGATCGGGGCCATCGTCGGCGAGTACATCGGCGCCACCAAGGGCCTCGGCCTGCTCGTCGCCGCCGCCCAGGGCACCTTCAACGCGGCCGGCGTGTACGCCGCCATGACCATCCTCGCCGTCGTGGCGCTGCTCACGGAGGGGCTGCTGACCTTCGCCGAGACGAAGCTGTTCCGCTGGAAGCCCGCAGACACGGGCGACGGCCGCTGAACCCCTCTGCGTCGCTGCCCCTGCGTCGCTGAACCCCCACCCCCTGCGTCGCGAACCTCCCGCTTCGCTGAACCTCCCGCTTCGCTGAACCCCCCTGCGCCGCTGATCCCCCCTCGCAGAGAGAGGCACCCCCACCCATGCGCCCGAACCCGATCGGCAGACCCGCCGCGGCCGCCCTCGCCGCCGTCCTGCTCCTCCCGCTCTCCGCCTGCGCCAACGACGCCGCCACGACCACCCACGGCGCCGCCGCCCCGGCCGGCCGGCAGGTCGACGGGCCCAAGGTCAAGATCATGGTCGGTGGCCTGGACAAGGTCATCTACCTGCCCGCGATGCTCACCCAGCGGCTCGGCTTCTTCGCCGACGCCGGCGTCAACGTCGAGCTGATGAGCGAGCCCGCCGGCGTCAACGCGACCACCGCGCTGCTCGCCGGCGACGTCCAGGGCGCCGTCGGCTTCTACGACCACACCATCGACCTCCAGGCCAAGGGCAAGATCGTCGAGTCCGTGGTGCAGTTCTCCCAGGCCCCCGGCGAGGTCGAACTCGTCTCCACCAAGCAGGCCGACGCCATCAAGTCCGGCGCCGACTTCAAGGGCAAGAAGCTCGGCGTCACCAGCATCGGTTCCTCCACCGACTTCCTCACCAAGTACCTCGCCGTCAAGAACGGCACGGCCGTCAGCGAGTTCAGCCCGATCGCGGTCGGCGCCGGCCAGACCTTCATCGCCGCGCTCCAACAGGGCAGCATCGACGGCGGGATGACCACCGACCCGACCGTCGCCAACGTCCTCGACAAGGGCCTCGGCAAGATCCTCTACGACATGCGCACCCCCGAGGGCTCCCGCGACGCCCTCGGCGGCCTCTACCCGTCGTCCTCGCTCTACATGAACACCGACTGGGTGGAGAAGAACAAGGACACCACCCAGAAGCTCGCCAACGCCTTCGTCAAGACCCTCAAGTGGATGTCCACGCACAGCCCCGAGGAGATCGCCGCGAAGATGCCCGCCGACTACGCGCAGGGCGGCGCCGAGCAGTACGCGGCCGCGATCAAGGCGACCCTGCCGATGTTCACCACCGACGGCGTGATGCCGGCCGACGGCCCCAAGACCGTCCTCGCCGTGCTCGCCGCCTTCCACCCGGACGTCAAGGGCAAGGAGGGCAGCATCGACCTCTCCCGCACCTACACCACCGAGTTCGTCGGCAAGGCCGTCACCGGCTGAGCCGACACCCGACGTGACGGCCCCGCGCACCTCCGTGGACAGCAGGCGCGGGGCCGCCCGCGCGCTCCGGTCCCGCGCTCACCCCCACGGGCGCGGGGCCGCCCGCGTGCTCCCGACCTGCTGAAGGCCCTGCCGGCGCGCTTCCGTCCCGTTACTGGCCCCGCACCGAGAGCACGTCCATCCGCGACGGCGTCCCCGCCGCCTTGCCGCAGCTCTCCGGACGCGCCGGCTCGCTCACCGCCTCGATCACGTCCACCTCCCAGGCCCGGCCGTCCTCGTGCAGCACCGAGACCAGCCAGCGGCCCGCGCCGTCCGGCCGCTGGGTCAGCGTCAGCGCGCCCACTCCGGTCTCCCCGGTCGCCAGCCGCACCGCGTGCTCGGCCGCCTGGCCCGGACGCTCCCAGCCCGAACAGCCCCGCGACCAGGCCGGCACCATGTGCCCGGCCGCCGTCGCCGCCAGCACCTCCTTGGCCGCCTCCGCCGTCAGCCGCCCGTACGCGTAGCCGTACGGCAGCACCAGCATCGTGGGGGAGAAGCGGTGCCCGCCCAGATGCGTCACCTCCCACACCTCGCTGTGCCCGGCCGCCGCCAGCTCCGCCGCCAACGGGCGGCCCAGCAGCGCGCAGCAGCGGTCCCGCCGCCCGTTGGTGCACACCAGCGCCAACGGGCCGCCGACGTGCTCCACTCCGAAACCGCCGTGGTCGCCGGCGCCCAGCGCCGCGAAGTCCAGCTCCAGCAGCTCCGCCGGATCGGCCACCTCCGCCCGGCGCACCCAGCCGCGACCCGGCACCGTGTGCGCCACGACCACCTCGTGCCGCGCCGTCGGCAGGCAGTCCGCGTGCCGCCCCGGCCGCCGGATCAGCGCCACCCGCACCCCGGTGCCCGCCGCGGCCGCGTCCAGCGCCCGCCCCGTCGCCGGGTCCAGATGGCTCTCCCCGAGCGCCTTCGCGCCCCACGGCCCGTTCTGCTCCACCAGCAGCCAGGTGGTCGCCACCGCGGCGGTGGCGGTCAGCGGCTCCGAAAGTTCACGCGACAGCGTCGCACAGGTGCTCACCCGGGCAAGGCTACCCTCGGCACCCGCCGCGCCCCGGAACGACGGAGGAGGGGCGCCGGACCGCTCCGGCACCCCTCCTCCACCACGCCCGAGCCCTACGCCGGGCCGGCCACCACCGCGATCGGAGCCGTCACCGGCGTGCCCGAACCGTCACGGCGCGGGTCGCGCTCCGGCAGGTCCACCGGCACGCCCTTGTCGGACGCCGCCCGGGCCGGGGCCACACCCGCCCAGGCGAACGTCAGACCGTCCTCACCACGCAGGAACCGCTGGCAGCGCACACCGCCCGTCGCCCGGCCCTTGCGCGGGTACTGTTCGAACGGCGTCACCTTCCACGACGACTGCTCCTCGCCGGTCAGCGTCCCCGACGCCCCCGCCACCGAGACCACCACCGCGTCCGACGCCGGATCCACCGCCGTGAACGACAGCACCCGCGCCCCGTCGGAGAGCTTGATCCCCGCCATGCCGCCCGCCGGACGGCCCTGCGGGCGCACCTGCCCCGCCGGATAGCGCAGCAGCTGCGCGTCCGAAGCGATGAAGACCAAGTCCTCCTCGCCGGTGCGCAGTTCGACCGCGCCCACCAGCTCGTCACCCTCCTTGAGGGCGATCACCTCGAACTCGTCCTTGTTCGCCGGCCACTCCGGGACCACCCGCTTCACCACGCCCTGCAGCGTGCCCAGCGCCAGCCCCGGCGAGGACTCGTCCAGCGTGGTCAGCGCCAGCGCCCGCTCCCCGGCCTCCAACCGCAGGAACTCGCCCACCGCAGCCCCGCCGGCC
Source organism: Kitasatospora sp. NBC_01300 (assembly GCF_041435235.1). Lineage (NCBI taxonomy): Bacteria > Bacillati > Actinomycetota > Actinomycetes > Kitasatosporales > Streptomycetaceae > Kitasatospora > Kitasatospora sp. NBC_01300. The sequence continues at coordinate 5,290,715 of NZ_CP108408.1, forward strand.
AGCGTCGGCGACGGCGTCGGCGGCAGCGCCGGCAGATCGATCACCGGCAGCCGCAGCACCCGGCCCGCCGACGTCACCACACCCACGTCCGCCCGCGCCGTCGCCGGCACCGCCGACACGATCACATCGTGCTTCGACCGCTTCTCCGACAGCTCGAACGGCTCCCCGTCCGCCGTCCGCGCCAGCAGGCCCGTCGACGACAGCAGCACCCGGCACGGGTCGTCCGCCACCTCCAGCGGCACCGACAGCGCCGCCGACGGCGCCGCCCCCGCCTCCAGCAGCACCGTCCGCCGCTCCGTCCCGAACTGCTTCGCCACCGCGCCGAGTTCGGACGACACCACGCTGCGCAGCCGGGAGTCCGAGTCCAGGATCTCGGTCAGCTCCGCGATCTCCGCGTTCAGCTTCGCCTTCTCCTGCTCCAGCTCCACCCGGTCGAACCGGGTCAGCCGCCGCAGCGGAGTGTCCAGGATGTACGCCGTCTGCGTCTCCGACAGCGAGAAGCGCTCCATCAGGCGCTCCTTCGCCTGCCCCGCGTTGTCACTCGACCGGATGATCGCGATGACCTCGTCGATGTCGAGCAGCGCGACCAGCAGACCGTCGACCAGGTGCAGCCGCTCCTCCCGCTTGCGCCGGCGGAAGTCGCTGCGCCGCCGCACCACGGTGAACCGGTGGTCGACGTAGACCTCCAGCAGCTCCTTCAGCCCCAGCGTCAGCGGCTGGCCGTCCACCAGCGCCACGTTGTTGATGCCGAAGGTCTCCTCCATCGGCGTCAGCTTGTACAGCTGCTCCAGCAGCGCCTCCGGCACGAAGCCGTTCTTCACCTCGATCACCAGCCGCAGCCCGTGCTCGCGGTCGGTCAGGTCCTTGACGTCCGCGATGCCCTGCAGCTTCTTCGCGTTGACCAGGTCCTTGATCTTCGAAATGACCTTCTCCGGGCCGACGTTGTACGGCAGCTCGGTCACCACGATGCCCTTGCGGCGCGCCGTCACCGCCTCCACCGTCGTCGTCGCCCGGATCTTGAACGTGCCGCGGCCCGACTCGTACGCGTCCCGGATCCCCGACAGGCCCACGATCCGCCCGCCCGTCGGCAGGTCCGGACCGGGCACGAACCGCATCAGCGTGTCCAGGTCCGCGGTCGGGTGCTTGATCAGGTGCCGGGCCGCCGCCACCACCTCGGACAGGTTGTGCGGCGGCATGTTCGTCGCCATGCCGACCGCGATGCCCGTCGCGCCGTTCACCAGCAGGTTCGGGAACGCCGCCGGCAGCGCCAACGGCTCCTGCTCGCTGCCGTCGTAGTTCGGACCGAAGTCGACGGTGTCCTCGTGGATCGACTCCACCATCGCCATCGACGCCGCCGTCAGCCGCGACTCCGTGTAGCGCATCGCCGCCGGCGGGTCGTCGTTGCCCAGCGAACCGAAGTTCCCGTGGCCGTCGATCAGCGGCAGCCGCATCGAGAACGGCTGCGCCATCCGGACGACCGAGTCGTAGATCGACGCGTCGCCGTGCGGGTGCAGCCGGCCCATCACCTCGCCCACCACACGGGCGCACTTCACGTGTGCGCGGTCCGGCCGCAGGCCCATCTCGTTGGCCTGGTACAGGATCCGGCGGTGCACCGGCTTCAGACCGTCCCGCGCGTCCGGAAGCGCACGCGAGTAGATCACCGAGTAGGCGTACTCCAGGAAGGAGCCCTGCATCTCGTCCACGACGTCGACATCGAGGATCCGCTCCTCGAAGTCTCCGGGCGGCGGGGTCTGCGAACTGCGGCGGGCCATCGCGGCGGGGCTCCCTTACGTCTCGCTTGCTGTGTCTCGGTCAGTCTCTGACGTCCATCCGCCGACCCCCGTCAACAGGGCTCGGCGCCCCCATTGTGGACCCTCGCGCCGACACTCCCGGCCAGCGCCCCTCTTCCGCCCCTGGCGAACGCCCCGTCTGCGCGGGACACGAACACGCCCCCCGCGCGTTGCACCACAATGGGGGACGCCACACGAACCCCGACATCGACGACGGGAAGGACCCGAGCGCATGGCCAACCCGGCCCCCGCATCCGCCTCCACCGGAGGACATGGCGCCGCCATCGCCATCACCGAGCACCGCCTGGCCAACGGCCTGCGCGTCGTCCTCTCCGAGGACCACCTCACCCCGGTCGCCGCGGTCTGCCTCTGGTACGACGTGGGCTCCCGCCACGAGGTCAAGGGCCGCACCGGCCTCGCCCACCTCTTCGAGCACCTCATGTTCCAGGGCTCCGCCAACGTCTCCAACAACGGGCACTTCGAGCTCGTCCAGGGCGCCGGCGGCTCGCTCAACGGCACCACCAGCTTCGAGCGCACCAACTACTTCGAGACCATGCCCGCCCACCAGTTGGAGCTCGCCCTCTGGCTGGAGGCCGACCGCATGGGCTCGCTGCTCGCCGCCCTCGACGAGACGTCCATGGAGAACCAGCGCGACGTCGTCAAGAACGAGCGCCGCCAGCGCTACGACAACGTCCCCTACGGCACCGCCTTCGAGAAGCTCACCGCGCTCTCGTTCCCCGACGGCCACCCGTACCACCACACCCCGATCGGCTCCATGGCCGACCTCGACGCCGCCACCCTCGACGACGCCCGCGCGTTCTTCCGCACCTACTACGCGCCCAACAACGCCGTCCTCACCGTCGTCGGCGACATCGACCCCGAGCAGACCATCGCCTGGGTCGAGAAGTACTTCGGCAGCATCCCCGCCCACGACGGCAAGCAGCCGCCGCGCTCCGGCGAACTCCCCGACACCATCGGCAGCGAACTGCGCGAGCACGTCCACGAGGACGTCCCCTCCCGCGCCCTGATGGCCGCCTACCGGCTCCCGCACGACGGCACCCGCGACGCCGACGCCGCCGACCTCGCCCTCACCATCCTCGGCAGCGGCGAGTCCAGCCGCCTCTACAACCGGCTCGTCCGCCGCGACCGCACCGCCGTCGCCGCCGGCTTCGGCCTGCTCCGCCTCGCCGGCGCCCCCAGCCTCGGCTGGCTCGACGTCAAGACCTCCGGCGACGCCACCATCGAGCAGATCGACGCCGCCGTCGACGAGGAACTCGCCCGCTTCGCCGCCGAAGGCCCCACCCCCGAGGAACTCGAACGGGCCCAGGCCCAGATCGAGCGCGAATGGCTCGACCGGCTCACCACCGTCGCCGGCCGCGCCGACGAACTCTGCCGCTACGCCGTCCTGTTCGGTGACCCCAAGCTCCTCAACGACGCCCTCCCCAAGGTTCTCGACATCACCGCCGAGGAGGTCCAGGCCGTCGCCAAGGCCCGGCTCCACCCCGACAACCGGGCCGTCCTCGTCTACGAGCCCACCACGGCCGACGACACCGACGCCCCCGCCGCCACCGATGAGGAGGGTGCCGCCGCATGAGCACCGACTACGTTCCCGCCATGACGTTCCACCCCCAGCCCGAGCCCGGCACCCCCAGCCCCTGGGCCTTCCCCGCCCCCGAGCGCGCCGCCCTCGGCAACGGCATCACCGTCCTGCACTGCCACCGGCCCGGCCAGCAGCTCGTCGCCGTCGAGGTCCTGCTCGACGCCCCGCTCGCCGCCGAGCCCGAGGGCCTCGACGGCATCGCCGCCATCCTCGCCCGCGCCCTCAACGAGGGCACCGACACCCTCACCGCCGAGGAGTTCGCCGCCGAACTCGAACGCGCCGGGGCCACCCTCGACGCCCACGCCGACCACCCGTGCATCCGGGTCGCCCTGGAGGTCCCCGCCTCCCGCCTGCAGCGCGGCCTCACCCTGCTCGCCGACGCCCTGCGCGCCCCCGCCCTCCCCGCCGAGGAGATCGAGCGCCTGGTCGCCAACCGCTTGGACGAGATCGTCCACGAGCAGGCCAACCCCGCGCGGCGCGCCGCCAAGGCCCTCTACGCCGAGCTCTTCGACGGCGCCGACCGCCTCTCCCGGCCCCGCAGCGGCACCGCCGACACGGTCAAGTCGATCGACCGGGCCGCCGTCAAGGCCTTCTACGACGCCCACGTGCGCCCCGCCACCACCACCGTCGTGGTGGTCGGCGACCTCACCGGCGTCGAGCTGCCCGCCCTCCTGGAGAGCACCCTCGGCACCTGGACCGGCAACACCGCCGAACCCTCCGCCCACGCCCCCGTCACCGCCGACGACCGCGGCCGCGTCGTCATCGTCGACCGGCCCGGCTCCGTCCAGACCCAACTCCTCATCGGCCGCATCGGCCCCGACCGCCACGACCCCGTCTGGGCCGCCCAGATCCTCGGCACCTACTGCCTCGGCGGCACCCTCACCTCCCGCCTCGACCGCGTCCTGCGCGAGGAGAAGGGCTACACCTACGGCGTCCGCTCCTTCGCGCAGCCGCTGCGCTCCGCCGCCGACGGCAGCGGCCGCTCGCTGCTCGCCATCAGCGGCTCGGTGGACACCGCCTCCACCGCCCCGGCGCTCGCCGACACCTGGACCATCCTGCGCACCCTCGCCGCCGAGGGCCTCACCGACGCCGAGCGCGACGAGGCCGTGCAGTTCCTGGTCGGCGTCGCCCCGCTGAAGTACGAGACCGCGGGCTCGGTCGCCGGCACCCTGGCCGACCAGGTCGAGCAGCACCTCGCGGACGACTACCAGGCCGAGGTCTACCGGCAGCTCGCCGAACTGCCCACCGCCGCCGCCACCGAGGCCGTCGTCGCCGCCTTCCCGCCGGACCGCCTGGTCACCGTGCTGGTCGGCGACGCCGCCGTCATCGCCGACGACGTGCGGGCCCTCGGCATCGGCGAGGTCACCGTCGTCAGCTGACCCGGCGTTTCCCGCGCGGCCCGGTGGAGCACCCGCTCCGCCGGGCCGTCGCGTTGTTAAATCCGTTGCGGGCCAGCGGCGTTCCGTGGATAGATATCCCCGGCACACACGGACGAACGACGACGAACGACGACGAACGACGACGAACGAAGGGAGGCGGTCACCATGCGGGTCGAGCGAGCCATACGCCGACGCTCCCCGAGGCCGTCCTCCCCCTGTGCCCAGGGCGCCTGAGCCCCACCCCCTGAACTTCCCCGAGCCGCACCGGGCTTCTGCGCGCGGCACCCCCTTGCCCGAACCACCCGACCGCTGGAGGTCGTTCAACCATGACGTACACCGAGGTGCCCGGAATCCGGGTCCCGATCCGGATGTGGACCGACCCGGCCACCGTCGAGGGCCAGGCCCTGCAGCAGCTGCGCAACATCAGCTCCCTGCCCTGGTTGCACGGCCTCGCCGTGATGCCCGACGTCCACCTGGGCAAGGGCGCGACCGTCGGTTCCGTCATCGCCATGAAGGGCGCCGTCTGCCCGGCGGCGGTCGGCGTCGACATCGGCTGCGGCATGAGCGCGGTGAAGACCTCCCTCACCGCCGAGGACCTCCCCGACGACCTCTCCCGCCTCCGCTCCAAGATCGAGCAGGCCATCCCGGTCGGCCGCGGCCTCCACACCGACCCCGTCGACCCCACCAAGCTGCACGGCCTCCGGACGGCGGGCTGGGACGACTTCTGGCATCGCTTCGACGGCGTGGCCGGGGAGGTCAAGTGGCGCCGCGAGCGGGCGATGCAGCAGATGGGGACGCTCGGTGGAGGAAATCACCACATTGAACTATGTGTCGATGATAAGAAAAGTGTTTGGCTGACGCTGCATTCCGGTTCTCGTGGAATCGGCAAGGAACTGGCCGAGTACCACATGGGCGTGGCCCGGTCGCTGCCGCACAACCAGGGGCTGATCGACCGTGACCTCGCGGTGTTCATCTCGGAGACCCCGCAGATGGCGGCCTACCGGCAGGACCTGTTCTGGGCGCAGGAATACGCGCTGCACAACCGCTCGATCATGATGGCGCTCTTCAAGGACGTCGTACGCCGCGAGCTCCCGAAGGCGAAGGTGGCCTTCGAGGACGAGATCAGCTGCCACCACAACTACGTGGCGGAGGAGCGGTACGACGGCCAGGACCTGTTGGTGACCCGCAAGGGCGCGATTCGCGCCCGGACCGGCGACTACGGCATCATCCCGGGCTCCATGGCCACCGGTTCGTACATCGTCCGCGGTCTCGGCAACGAGGCGGCGTTCAACTCGGCCTCGCACGGCGCCGGCCGCAAGATGAGCCGGACTGCGGCGAAGAAGCGTTTCTCCACGCAGGACCTGGTGGAGCAGACCAAGGGTGTGGAGTGCCGCAAGGACAGCGGCGTCGTGGACGAGATCCCGGGCGCCTACAAGTCGATCGAGAAGGTCATGGCGCAGCAGACCGATCTCGTCGAGCCGATCGCCCACCTCATGCAGGTCGTCTGCGTGAAGGGCTGATCAACGTCGACAGGGGTGTCGCCACGGTGTGGCGGCACCCCTGTCGGGTCGGTCGAGTTGGCTCAGGCTGCGGCCGGGAGCTCGTCGAGGCCTTCCTGGACGAGCTTGGCGAGGCGGTCGAGGGCGTCGTCGGCGTTGTCGGCGTCGGAGGCGAGGATGACCTCGTCGCCGCCCTGGGCGCCGAGGCCGAGCAGGCCGAGCATGGAGGCGGCGTTGACGGGGTTGCCGCCGGGCTTGGCGATGGTGATCGGCACGCCGGTGGCCGTGACGGCCCGGACGAAGACGGAGGCGGGACGGGCGTGCAGGCCCTCGGCCCAACCGATGGTGACGCGGCGCTCAGCCATGAGACGTGCCTTTCCGGTGAAGCTGGTTACGGCCGTGCTCGGGGAAGCGGCCATGTTGTCTAGACCAGTGTTGCACGCAGGCGGTCCCTGCGAGCCGCTGCGTTCAGGACTTGTGATTGTTTCTTTTCGGGGCATAAGGCACGGCCGACAGCCCTGCCCACCCTGCAGCCAGTGTGCACCCGGCGCCATTCGGCCCACTGCCGGATAACCTGACGAATGTGGACGACTCCGCAGTGGCGCAGCCCGAGCAGGACCCCGGTGACCGGCGGGAATCCGGACCGGATTACCCCCAGCACTGGGAGGCCGACATCCTGCTGCGGGACGGCGGTACGGCCCGCATCCGGCCGATCACGCCGGAGGACGCGGAGCGTCTGGTGGAGTTCTACGCACAGGTGTCGGACCAGTCCAAGTACTTCCGTTTCTTCGCCCCCTACCCCCGGTTGTCGGAGAAGGATGTCCGCCGTTTCACCCATCACGACTTCGTGGACCGGGTGGCGCTGGCGGTGGTGGTCCGGGACCGTTTCATCGCGACCGTCCGCTACGACCGGATCGACGCGCAGGGCCGTCCGTCCGAGGCCGGGACGGACGCCGAGGTGGCGTTCCTGGTGCAGGACGCCCATCAGGGCCGCGGGGTGGCGTCGGCGCTGCTGGAGCACATCGCGGCGGTGGCGCAGGAGCGCGGGATCCGCCGGTTCCAGGCGGAGGTGCTGCCGGAGAACCGGAAGATGGTGAAGGTCTTCACCGATGCCGGCTACACGCAGCGCCGCAGTTTCGCCGACGGTGTGGTGCACCTGGAGTTCGATCTTGAGCAGACGGACCGTTCGCTCGCGGTGATGCGGGCGCGCGAGCACCGGGCGGAGGCGAAGTCGGTGCAGCGGCTGCTGACCCCGCGGTCGGTGGCGGTGATCGGGGTGTCGCGCAATCCGCAGACGGTGGGCCGGGCGATCCTGCGGGACCTGCTGGGCAGTGCCGACGACACGCGCCCGGTGTACGCGGTGAACCGCAACGCCCCGCCGGGCACCGAGCTGGACGGCGTCCCGGTGCACCGTTCGGTTCTGGACATTCCCGGGCCGGTGGATCTCGCGGTGATCACCGTCCCGGAGGGGGCCGTCCCGGCGGCGGTCGCCGAGTGCGGTGCGCACGGGGTGCAGGGCCTGGTGGTGGTGACCGCCGGGTACGCGGAGACCGGTCCGGAGGGCCGGGACCGCCAGCGCGCGCTGGTGCGCCAGGCGCGGGCGGCGGGGATGCGGGTGATCGGCCCGAACGCCTTCGGCCTGATCAACACCGATCCGGACCGCCCGTTGAACGCCTCGCTGGCTCCGCAGCTGCCGGGCCGGGGCGGGTTCGGGATCTTCTGCCAGTCCGGTGCGATCGGGGTGGCCCTGCTGGAGTCGGCGCACCGCCGGGGCCTGGGGGTGTCCTCCTTCGCCTCGGTGGGCAACCGGTCGGACGTCTCCGGGAACGACTTCCTGCAGTACTGGGCGGAGGACGAGGCCACCGAGGTGGTGCTGCTCTACCTGGAGTCCTTCGGCAACCCGCGCAAGTTCACCCGGATCGCGCGCCGGCTGGCCGCGGTGAAGCCGGTCGTGGTGGTGAAGGGCGCCCGGCACACCGGCAGCCTGCCGCCGGGCCACGCGGTGCCGGCGACCGCGACGGGGCTGCGCGACGCGACGGTGGGCGCGCTGTTCGAGCAGGCGGGCGTGATCAGGGTGGAGACGATCACCGAGCTGTACGACACCGGGGAGCTGCTGGCCCTGCAGCCGCTGCCGCCGGGGGACCGGGTCGCGGTGGTCGGCAACTCGGACTCGCTGGGCCTGCTGACCTACGACGCCTGCCTGAGCGCGGGCCTGCGGCCGCGCACCCCGGTCGACCTGACCACGGCCGCGACGGGCGAGAACTTCCGGATCGCGCTGGACGTGGCGCTGGCCGATCCGGCGGTGGACGCGGTGATCGCGGTGGCGATCCCGCCGATCGGCACGTCCGCGCACGCCTTCATGGGCGGTCGGCTGACCGGCCCGGACGATCCGGAGATGGGTTCGGACGATCCGGAGATCGCCGACGCGCTGCTCGAAGCCAGCCGAAGGGCACGGGAGTTGGGCAAGCCGCTGGTGCTCGCCCATCTGGCGTTGACCGATCTGCCGGTCCGGCTGCGCCCGGGAGGCGTGCCGGCTTTCGCGGCGCCGGAGCGGGCGGTGCGGGCGCTGGCGCACGCGGTGCACTACGCGCAGTGGCGGCGCCGGACGGCCGTGGCGGAGGAGACGGCCCGGGTGCCCGAGCTGGACCGGATCGACGAGCCGGGTGCCCGCACGCTGGTCGAGGCGGCGTTGAGCACCCGGACGGCGGTCGCCGCGCGGACGCAGCCGGGCGGCGCCCGGATCACCCTGCCGGACGCCGGGGCCCGCGAGCTGCTGGCCCGCTACGGCATCGACGTCTTCCCGGCGCTGCCGGCCCCGGACGAGGAGGCGGCCGTGCGGGCCGCGGCGACGCTCGGCTACCCGGTGGCATTGAAGGCCACCGCCCCGCACCTGCGCCACCGCCCGGACCTGGGCAGCGTGCGGCTGGACCTGACCGGTGAGCCCGGGCTGCGCCGGGCGCACCGCGAGCTGGACGCGCTGCTGGGCGGTGCGGCGCAGGCGGAGCTGGTGGTGCAGCGGATGGCGCCGCGCGGGGTGGACACCGTGATCGGTGCCACGGTGGATCCGGCGGTCGGCGCGATCCTGTCGTTCGGCCTGGCGGGGGCGCCCGCCGAGCTGCTGGGCGATGTGGCGCACCGCTTGGTCCCGGCGACCGACCAGGAGGTGGCCGGGCTGGTCCGGGAGGTGCGCGCGGCGCCCCTGCTGTTCGGTTGGCGGGGCGCGGAGGCGGTGGACACCGACGCGCTGGAGGAGTTGCTGCTGCGGGTGTCGCAGTTGGTGGACGACGTGCCGGAGATCGCGTCGGTGGATCTCGAACCGGTGGTCGTGGCCCCGTACGGGTTGGCGATCCTGGGGGCGCGGGTGCGGATCGCGCCGCTGCCCGTCCGCAGCGATCTGGGCCCGCGCGCGATGAGCAGCCTGTAACCTTCCTTGGTTGCGCCTGCCTGTGGGCGCTGTTGTCCGAAGCTCGGCGCCGTGCCGCCCGCTTCGTCGGCGGACCATGCCAGGATGGAGTTATGGCGAAGACCGGTACCACCAGCACTCAGGACCTGCGCTCGGCGATCGAGCGCAGCGGTTACTACCCGGCCCTGGTGTCCGAGGCGGTCGAGGCCGCGGTGGGCCCGGAGCCGATCAGCTCCTACCTGGTGCACCAGGAGACGACCTTCGACGCCAACGAGGTGCGTCGGCACGTGACGGTGCTGGTGCTGACCCCGACGCGGTTCGTGGTGAGCCACACCGACGAGCAGTCGGGGGACGCGGGCAGCCCGGCGGTGCCGTTCGCGACGACGTCGACGGAGAGTGTCCGGCTGGACCGGATCGGTTCGGTCGTGCTGAGCCGGATGGTCGCGAACCCGGAGACGTACACGCCGGGGACGCTGCCGCGCGAGGTGGTGCTGACGATCGGCTGGGGTGCGGTGCAGCGGCTGGACCTGGAGCCCGCGGGCTGTTCGGACCCGAACTGCGAGGCTGACCACGGCTACACCGGTTCGGCGACGGCTGACGATCTCTCACTGCGGGTGAGCGAGGCCGGTGACGGCCCGGAGACGGTGGCCCAGGCGCTGGTGTTCGCCCGCGCGCTCTCCGACGCGACGATCAGCAACGGCCCGCGGGTCTGAGCGCCGCCGCCTTCGACTGCTACGAATCCGGTTTCATGTCCTTCGCACCCTCCGGCGGCTTCGACGCCTTCGAGATCCTCGACCCGGCCGCGGCTCCCGCGCCCCCGTACGGCAGTGGTTCGCTCTGCGACCTGTTGCCCTCGGTGGCGGCGGGCCTGGGCGTCCCGGGCTTCACCGCGACCCTGCCGATCGCCCCGGCCGACCGGGTGGTGGTGTTCCTGGTGGACGGCCTGGGCTGGGAGCTGCTGCTGCGGCACCCGGAGTACGCGCCGTTCCTGTCCTCGCTGGCCGGGAGCTCGATGGGCGGTTCGGGCCGCCCGCTGACCGCTGGTTTCCCGTCGACCACGGCGACTTCGCTGGCCTCGGTCGGCACCGGCACGCCGCCGGGGCTGCACGGCCTGGCCGGGTACACGGTCGCGGTGCCGGGCGCCGGTTATCTGATGAACCAGCTGCGTTGGCAGCCGCACACCGACCCGCACGTCTGGCAGCCGTACCCGACGGTCTTCGAGCGGACGGACGCCGCCGGGGTGGCGACCGCGCAGGTGTCCTCCCCGCTGTTCTCGCAGACGCCGCTGACCAGGGTGGCGCTGTCCGGCGGCACCTTCCTGGGCCGGACCACGGGCGAGGAGCGGATGGACCTGGCGGCCTCCTGGCTGGCCGAGCACGACCGGGCGCTGGTCTACACGTACGTCAGCGAGCTGGACGGTGCGGGCCACCGCTTCGGGGTGGACTCGGACGAGTGGCGGATGACCCTGGACGCGGTGGACCGGCTGGCCCGTCGGCTGGCCGAGCGGCTGCCGCCGCGTTCGGCGATGTACGTGACCGCCGACCACGGCATGATCGACATCGCGCCGGAGGACCGGATCGACTTCGACGAGGACTGGGAGCTGGGCGCCGGCGTGGCCCTGCTGGGCGGCGAGGGCCGGGCCCGGCACGTGTACGCGGTGCCCGGTGCGGCGGCCGACGTGTTCACGGTCTGGAGCGAGGTGCTGGGCGACCGGATGTGGGTGGCCACCCGGGACCAGGCGATCGCGGCGGGCTGGTTCGGTCCGGCCGTGGACGAGCGGGTGTACGCGCGGATCGGCGACGTGGTGGCCGCGGCGCGGGACGACATCGCGATCACCGCCTCCCGCAACGAGCCGGGCGAGTCCGCGATGATCGGTCTGCACGGTTCGATGACCCCGGTCGAGCAGTTCGTGCCGCTGCTCGAAGTTCGCGGCTGAGCCAGGTACTTGACTCTTCTGTGCCCGAACTCCCCTGATGTGAAAGGCCTTTGCTCCACCCATGGCTGAACTGGTGTTCTTCTCGGGCACGATGGACTGCGGCAAGTCGACGCTGGCGCTGCAGATGGACCACAACCACTCCGCCCGCGGCCGGCAGGGCCTCATCCTGACCCGCCACGACCGGGCCGGCGCGGCGACCATCTCCAGCCGGCTGGGCCTGCGGGCGGACGCGGTCGAGGTGACGGACGACTTCGACTTCCACGCGTACGTGGTGCACCGGCTCTCGGCGGGCGGCCGGGTGGACTACCTGATCTGCGACGAGGCGCAGTTCTTCGCCGCCGAGCAGGTCGACCAGTTGGCCCGGGTGGTGGACGAACTCGACATCGACGCCTACACGTTCGGGATCACCACGGACTTCCGCACCCGGCTGTTCCCCGGCTCCCAGCGGCTGATCGAGCTGGCGGACCGGGTGGAGGTGCTCCAGGTCGAGGCGCTGTGCTGGTGCGGTGCGCGGGCGACGCACAACGCCCGGACGGTGGGCGGGGTGATGGTCGTCGAGGGCGCCCAGGTGGTGGTCGGTGACATCTCGGTGAACGAGGACGAGGTCGGGTACGAGGTGCTCTGCCGCCGGCACCACCGCCGCCGCCTGACCGCCGCGACGGCCCGGGCCTCGGTGCTCTCGCCGGACGTGCTGCCCTTCGAGCAGCAGGTCTGAGTCCTGTCCCGGGCGCGCTAGCGGAGTTCCAGCACCGAGAAGTGCCCGCCCTGCGGGTCGGACAGCCGGGCGGCGCGGCCGCGGGCGGTGTCGTGCGGTTCGACCAGGATGCGGCCGCCGAGTCCGACGGCGTGCCGGGCGGTGGCGTCGGCGTCGCGGACGGCGAAGTGGACCCGCCAGCGGGGCGGATGGCCGCGCAGTTCGGCGCGGTGCCGGATGCCGGCGACCGGTCGCCCGTGCACGAGTAGCGCGGACTCGTCGTCGGCGTGCCGGACGGGTCGGTCGAGTACCGCGGTGTAGAAGGCGACGGCGCCGTCGGTGTCGGGGGTGAGCAGTTCGGTCCAGGCCGGTCCGCCGGGTTCGGGCCCGGCCTCCCGGCCGGTGTGCTCCTCGCCCTGCCAGAGGCCGAAGACGGCGCCGGAGACGTCGGCGGCGATGGCCATCCGCCCGGCGCGTTCGGCCTGGAGCGGCCCGACGGCCACGGTTCCGCCGCAGGCGCGCACCAGTTGGGCGGTGTGGTCGGCGTCGTCGACGGCGAAGTAGCTGGTCCACTGCACCGGGAAGCCGGTGGCGGTGGAGACGCCGAGGCCGGCGACCGGTGCCCCGTCGAGTTCGGCGCGGACGTAGGCGCCGAGTTGGCCGGGGCCCGGGGTGTAGGTCCAGCCGAGCAGGTCGGCGTAGAACGCGCGGGCGCCGGCCAGGTCGTCGGTCAGCAGGCTGACCCAGCAGGGGGTGCCCTGGGCCAGTCGGAGTTCCACCGCGGGCAATGCGGGCCTCCTCATGGGTGGTTGGCGCAATGGGTGGTCGGCGCACGGAAATCCTCGCGCGCGAGGGTGATGCTTCCACTCTGGCGCGCGTCGAACCCTCGGGCCGCGCGGAAATTCCGGCAAAGACCGCACAAAGAGCAGCGGGGTGGCGGCGCTGCGCGACAATGGCCGCCATGACCACCTACAACGACGGTTCCCCGCTGATCTCCGCGGCCGGGCTGGCGCAGGCGCTCGCCTCCGCGCTCCCGCCGGTGCTGTTGGACGTGCGCTACCGGCTGGTCGGTGCCGCCCAGTCCGGCCCGACCGCCGTCGAGGAGTACCGGGCCGGGCACCTGCCCGGCGCCCGCTTCGTCGACCTGGACCGGGACCTCGCGGCCCCGCCGGGCGCCCCCGGCCGGGGCGGCCGCCACCCGCTGCCGGACCCGGAGCAGTTCGGCGCGGCGATGCGCCGCCTGGGGGTGGACTCCGGCCGCCCGGTGGTGGTGTACGACGGCGCGGCCTCGCTGGCGGCGGCCCGCGCCTGGTGGCTGCTGCGCTGGGCCGGACACCGGGACGTCCGGGTGCTGGACGGCGGGTACGCGGCCTGGACGGCGGCCGGACTGCCGGTGACGGCGGAGGTCCCGGCGCCGGCGGAGGGTGATTTCAAGCCGCTCCCGGGGCAGTTGCCCGTGGTGGACGCGGACGGTGCGGCGGCCTGGGCGCGCGGTGCGCTGCTGCTGGACGCCCGGGCGGGGGACCGCTACCGGGGCGAGAGCGAGCCGGTGGACCCGCGCGCCGGGCACATCCCGGGTGCGGTGTCGGCGCCGACGGCCGAGAACGTGGCGGCCGACGGGCGGTTCAGGTCGGCCGCGGAGCTGGCGGCGCGGTTCCGCGCGCTGGGCGCGGGTGAGCGGGAGACGGCGGTGTACTGCGGCTCGGGGGTGACGGCGGCGCACCAGATCCTGGCGCTGGAGGTGGCGGGCCTGCCGGCGACGCTGTACCCGGGGTCGTGGAGCGAGTGGTCGAGCGACGAGGCCCGCCCGGTGGCGGTGACCGACCAGCCGGGCTGAGCCGGGGCATACGTCAGGGGCGGGAGGCCGGGCCTCCCGCCCCTGACGTATGGGCTGCTATTCCTGCTTCTTGCGCCGGCTGCCGAAGACGATCTCGTCCCAGCTGGGCACGGTGGCCCGGCGGCCGGGCCGGACGCCGTCCGCCTCGGCCTGGCGGTCGGTGGTGCCGACCAGGCGCTCGCGGTGTGGTGCGACGGCCCGCGGCATCAGGATGTCGGCGTAGGCCGAGCCCGCGCCGACCGCCGGTGCGGCGGACGCGGCCGCCTCCTCGCTCTCCTCGGCGACCTCTGCGGGCACCGGTTCGATCGGGGCGGGGCCGACGGCGAGGTCGCCGCGGAAGGCGGGGACCACGTCGAGCAGGCTGGTCAGGGAGTCCCTGGACTCGGCGGTCGCCTCGCGGGACTCGCGGACCTCGCGGGCCGACATGATGCGGTCGGCGGAGGGCCGGTCGATCATCGGGCGGGGCGGCCGGTCCTGGGGGAGCCGGGCGATCCGCGGGATGAACGGGAAGACCGACTCCTCCTCGCGCTCGACGTTCTCGCCGATCAGCGCGCGGGCCTCGTCGTCGTTGGGCTGGACCAGGCGCCGGGGCGGGTCGTACGTCCAGGAGGCGCTGCGGCCCTCGCCGTCGGCACGGTAGGAGAGGATGACCTCCCAGGTGCCGTCGTCGCGCCGCCAGGAGTCCCAGCGTTCGGTGTCCTTCTCGGCGCCGCGCAGCGCGAGCCGCTCGGCGACGGCCTCGCCGAGCTGGGGACCGGTGGATTCGCCGTTGCGGCGGATGGCGGTCTTTCGGGCGCGTTCGGCCATGAAGGCGCGCTCGGCGAGGACCGGACCCTCGAAGCGGCGGACCCGGTCGACGGAGATGCCGGCGGCCTGGGCGACCTCCTCGGCGGAGGCACCGGCTCGTATCCGGGCCTGGATGTCCCGGGGCCGCAGATGGCTCTCGACCTCGATCTCGATCTGGCCGAGGCGCGGACGATCCCCGCGGATGGCGGCGCGCAGCCGCTCGTCGATGGGAAGGGTGTACTCCGTGCTGTCGGCAGCCTTGAGCACCAGCCGTGTGCCGTCGTTGCTGACGGCCACAACCCGCAGTTCGGGCACGGTTACCTCCCGGGTGGTGCCTGCCGACGTCACCTGCGTCGCTGCTCCCGTACTGAGTGTGGCCTGCCCGCTCGCGACTGGCCACAACCTTGCTGAGTTCCCCGGCGTGTCGGGCATACGCCCGGTCACGCCGCTGTGGCACGGTTGCCTTTTTGCCACGCCATCCGTCGACGTCGCGCCTGGGTGCCCCGGCCGTCCTCGCACGCGGAGTGTTCGCGACGGTCCGGGACGGGCGTCGCCGTGCGTGCCTGTTCCGTGGCTCTTCGTCAAGCTGCCGGTGTGGGCGCAGTCGACAAGTCGACCCAAGGCTCAGGCTTTACGAACAGTACTCCATTCGTGGCATCCGAAGGGGCGGCTCGCCGCTCAAGTCTCCCGCGATTCACGGGAATCTCAAGAGCGCATGCCCCCAACGGCGGACCACCGGCGGGTGAACGGTGATCATCTTCACATATATCGGGGCCGGAGAACCGCATTTTCGTCCCTTGTGTCCTTCTTTGGGCAAGATGGAGTGACTTGTTCGAGGAACAGTCGTACGGACCGAGGGATGTTGATGCCGGAGCGGAGCCCCGCCGAGGAGGGCGGCAAGAAGGAGCGCAAGCGGATCGATCTGAGTGTGGCTCAGGTCGCGGCGAGTGCGCTGGCCACGGTGGTGGGGGCGCTGCTCGCCTCCGAACTCGGCGTGTACGGAACGATCCTGGGTGCGGCGGTGGTCAGTGTCGGGGCCACCACCGGCGGTGCGGTGTTCCAGCACATCTTCCGGCGCACCGGCGAGCAGCTGCGCGAGGCGGTGGTGGACCGGGGGCCCGGCCACGCCGTGAACGGGCTGCGCCAGGTGCCGGAGCGTCCGGTGGAGCCGGCGCCGTCGGCGATCTCCTCGGAGTGGAACGAGCCGCAGGTGGTCCGGGCGCGTCGGCGGTGGACCTGGAAGACCTACGCGGCGGTGTCGGGGCTGGTGTTCGTGGTGGCGATGACGCCGATCCTGGCGTTCGAACTGGCCACCGGTCAGCCGGTGTCGGCGACGGTGAAGGGCGAGTCGGGCAACGGCACCTCCTTCGGCGGCGTGGTGAGCCCGAAGTCCTCCTCCCCGCGGGAGACGCCGCCGGCGGAGCGGCCCTCCACCGGCGGCGGGCGCGGCTCGGAGCCCTCGCCGTCCGGCGGTGCCTCGGCCCCGCCGACGACGCGGCCGGGCCGGGAGCCGAGCACCGGCCCGAGCGCGGGCCCGAGCGGTGGGGCCGGTGAGCACGGCGGCGGTACGGCCTCGCCCTCGGCGGGCCCGAACACGACGCCGTCGGCCGGTTCGTCGCCGACCGCGGACGGCGGGAAGCCCTCCGGCACCTCCGGCGGGGCGAGCCCGCAGCCGCCGGTGCCGAGCAACGCCCCCGCCTCGGTGGCCCCGCCGCAGCCCGTGGCGCCGACCCAGGGCGCCACCCCGTGATCAGGCGCCGAGGACCCGGCGCAGGTAGTCGTTGCCGAACACGCGCTGCGGGTCGACCTCGTCGCGCAGGGCGGTGAAGTCGCCGAAGTGCGGGTAGGCGCCGGACAGGTACTCGGCGTCCCGGGTGTGCAGCTTGCCCCAGTGCGGGCGGCCCTGGTGGGCGCACATCAGCTGCTCGACGCCGGTGAAGTAACCCTGGTCGGCGGTGCCCCGGTAGAGGTGGACGGCGATGTAGGCGCTGTCCCGGCCGGAGGCGGTGGAGAGCCAGAGGTCGTCGGCGGGGGCGAAGCGCACCTCCACCGGGAAGCCGACCTTCCAGTCGGAGCGCTCGACCAGGGCCTTCAGCTCGCGCAGCACTCCGGCGACGGCCGCGCGCGGCACCGCGTACTCCATCTCCACGAAGCGCACCTTGCGCGGGCTGGTGAACACCCGGTGCGCCGTGTCGGTGTAGCTGCGGTCGGACCAGGCGCGGCTGGCCAGCGAGGCGATGGCGGGGATGCTGGCGGGGAAGCGCCGCCCGACCCGGCAGGCGCCCTCCCAGACGGTGTTGGAGAGGAAGTCGTCCTCCAGCCACTCCTTGAACCGGGGCAGCGGGGCGGCCGGGCCCTGGCTGCGGTTGTTGCGCTTGGTGGCGCAGCGGTCGGTGTGCGGGAACCAGTAGAACTCGAAGTGCTCGTTGACCGCGGTGAGGTCGTCCAGCCGTTCCAGCACCTCGTCGAAGGCCATCGGCTGCTCGTGCGCGGTGAGCAGGAAGGCCGGCTCGACGGCGAAGGTCAGCGCGGTGATCACGCCGAGGGCGCCGAGGCCGAGCCGGGCGCCCTGGAAGAGCCGGGGGTGCTCGGTGGGGGAGCAGCGCCGGACGCTGCCGTCGGCGAGGACGATCTCCAGGGCGCGGATCTGGGCGGCGAGCGAGCCGGAGTCGCGGCCGGTGCCGTGGGTGCCGGTGCTGGTGGCGCCGGCCACGGTCTGCACCTCGATGTCGCCCATGTTGGTGAGGGAGAGGCCCTCGGCGGCGAGGATCCGGTTGAGCCGGGCGAGCGGGAGGCCGGATTCGACGGTGATGGTGCCGGCCTCGCGGTCGATCCCGCGGACGGCGGTGAGCGCGTGCGGGCGGAGCAGGACGCCGTCGCCGGCGGAGGCGATCGAGGTGAAGGAGTGGCCGGAGCCGACGGCCTTGACGGTGCGGCCCTGTTCGGCGGCGCGCAGGATCTCCTTGGCCAGTTCCTCCGCGGTGCCGGGGGTGGCGGCCCGGGCGGGCCGGGCGCTCTGGTTCCCGGCCCAGTTGGTCCACCGGGTGGGGGTCGCAGTACTGGCCTGGGGCATGGCGCCGCCTCCTGCTCCGTGGCCGACCGGGGTCGGCGCGGTCCGGGGCGGTGGGGGCCGCCCTACCCGCGGGTAGGCCCGCGGGTAGGGAGAGATTAGTCAGTTCACCGTTCGAGGTCTACGGTCTGTTCGGCCGCTTCGACGGGCTCGTCGGCGGTCTGCTCGGAGGCGAGCCCGGCGCGCAGGCGGCCGAGTCCGGCGAGCGCGGTGACCACGCCGAAGACCCCGGCGGTCAGCGGCACCCAGTAGCCCGCGGCGGAGCCGGCGGCGTCCACCACCCAGCCGCCGGCGGAGGAGCCGACGGCGACGCCGAGGGCGAGCCCGGTGGTCGTCCAGGTCATGCCCTCGGTCAGCTGGGCGGCCGGGACGAGCCGTTCGACCAGGGCCATCGCGGTGATCAGCGTGGGGGAGATGGCGATGCCCGCGATCAGCAGCGCGCCGCCGACCGCGATCAGGCCGCCGACTCCGCGCACCGACTCGGCGACCAGCAGCAGCGGCGCCATGCTGAGCGCCATGAACAGGACGCCGACGAAGAAGCGGCCGGCCATCGAACCGGTGAGCTTGAGGGTGCCGAACACCACGCCCGCCACGCAGGAGCCGAGCGCCCACAGCGCGAGGATCACGCTGGCGAGGGACTTGTGCCCCTGGGTCTCGGAGTAGGCGACGGTGACGACCTCGACCGAGCCGAAGATCGCACCGGTGGCGACGAAGGTGAGGATCAGCACCTGGAGGCCGCGGTTGAGGATCACCGAGCCGCCGACGTGCCGGGCGCCCGGGTGGACCGGCGGTTCGGTGGCGCGCTGCCCGGCGAACAGCAGGACGCCGACGGCGAGGAAGACCCCGGCGAGCAGGACGCCGGCCTCGGGGAAGACGGAGGTGGCCAGGCCGATGGAGAGGATCGGTCCGACGATGAAGCAGACCTCGTCGACGACGGCCTCGAAGGAGTACGCGGTGTGCAGCTTGGGGGCGTCGTCGCGGTACAGGTGGGCCCAGCGGGCGCGGACCATCGCGCCGGTGCTCGGCATGACGCCCATGCCGGCCGCGAAGACGAAGAGCGTCCAGTCCGGCGCCTTGAGCCGGGCGCACAGCAGCAGTCCGACCACGGCGACGATGGTGAGCGCCATGGCCGGGACGATTATTCGGCGCTGCCCGTGCCGGTCCACCAGCCGGGAGACCTGCGGGCCGAGCAGCGCGGCGGAGATCGCCAGGGTCGCCGAGACCAGGCCCGCCACCCCGTAGGAGCCTCTGAGCTGGGAGAGCATGGTCACGATGCCGATGCCGGTCATGGAGATCGGCAGCCGGGAGACGAAGCCGGTGGAGGAGAAGGCCAGACTGCCGGGGGAGGCGAATATCTGGCGGTAGCTGGACAGCACGGGAGCTCCGCGGGGGTAAGGAACGAGGCTGGTCAACACAGCTTACGTACCTTGGCAAACAGTATTTTCCGGACACCATCGCGGCCCCGACGGGGCTCTCCGGCCCCTCAATGGCAGGATCGGTGCCATGTCCGACGCGCGCAAACCCTTCCCGTCCGGCGCCGCCCCGGCAGCGCCGCAGCCGTACGACGCCCTGCTGCTGCTCTCCTTCGGCGGGCCCGAGGCCCCCGAGGACGTCGTCCCGTTCCTGGAGAACGTGACCCGGGGCCGCGGCATCCCCAAGGAGCGGCTGAAGGAGGTCGGCAAGCACTACTTCCTGTTCGGCGGGGTCAGCCCGATCAACGAGCAGAACCGCGAACTGCTCGCCGCGCTGCGCAAGGACTTCGCCGAGCACGGTCTGGACCTGCCGGTCTACTGGGGCAACCGGAACTGGGCGCCCTACCTGGTGGACACCCTGCGCGAACTGGCCGCCGACGGCCACCGCCGCGTCGCAGTCCTCGCCACCAGCGCCTACGCCGGCTTCTCGGGCTGCCGCCAGTACCGGGAGAACCTGGCCGACGCGCTGGCCGCCCTCGCCGCCGAGGGCCTGTCCGAGCTGCGGGTCGACAAGCTGCGGCACTTCTACAACCACCCGGGCTTCGTCGAGCCGATGGTCGACGCCACCCTGGCCGCCCTGGCGCGGCTGCCCGAGGACGTCCGGGCCGGCGCCCGGCTGGCGTTCACCACCCACTCCATCCCGGACGCCATGGCCGAGACCTCCGGCGCCCCGGACGACCCGGCCCGCGGCCGCCCCGGCGGCGCGTACGTCGCCCAGCACCTGGACGTCGCCCGGCTGATCGCCGGGGCCGTCGCCGAGCGCACCGGCGTCGCGGACCGGCCCTGGGAGCTGGTGTTCCAGAGCCGCAGCGGCGCCCCGCACACGCCGTGGCTGGAACCGGACATCTGCGACCACCTGGAGGCCCAGCACGCCGACGGCGCGCCCGCCGTGGTGATGGTCCCGATCGGCTTCGTCTCCGACCACATGGAGGTCAAGTACGACCTCGACACCGAGGCCGTCGCCAAGGCCGCCGAACTCGGCCTGCCGGTGGCCCGCGCCGCCACCGTCGGCGCCGACCCGCGGTTCACCGCCGCGGTGCGCGAACTGGTCCTGGAGCGGGCCGCCGCCGAGCGGGGCGAGCCGGTGACCCGCTGCGCCCTCGGCGCGCTCGGCCCCAGCCACGACGTGTGCGCGGTGGCCTGCTGCCCCAACCCGCGAGCCCCCCGCCCGGCCGCCGCCGAGCGCTGACCGCCCGTCCCGCTTTCCCGGAGGAGAGACCCGTGCCCACTCCCGCCCTGCCCGACGACCGGCTCCTCGACGACCTGCTGGAGGTCGCCCTGGACGCGGCCCGGCAGGCCGGCGCCCTGCTGCGCGACGGCCGGCCCGCCGACCTCGGCGTGGCCGGCACCAAGAGCAGCCCGGTCGACGTGGTGACCGAGATGGACCTCGCCTCCGAGAAGCTCGTCCTGGAACTGATCACCGAGCGCCGCCCCGAGGACGGCTACCTCGGCGAGGAGGGCGCCGAGCGGCCCGGCACCAGCGGGGTGCGCTGGGTCGTCGACCCGCTCGACGGCACGGTCAACTACCTGTACGGGCTGCCCTCCTGGGCGGTCAGCGTGGCCGCCGAGCTGGACGGCCGGGCCGTCGTCGGCGTGGTGTACGCGCCGGCCCGCGGCGAGCTGTTCCACGCCGTCCTCGGGCGCGGCGCCCGGCTGGACGGCCGTCCGCTCGCCACCCGCCCGGCCCCGCCGTGGGGCCAGGCGCTGATCGGCACCGGCTTCAACTACGTCCAGTCGGTGCGGACCCGCCAGGCCGAGGTGCTGCTGTCCCTGATGCCCGAGGTGCGGGACATCCGCCGGGGCGGGGCCGCCGCGGTGGACCTGTGCGACGTCGCCGCCGGGCGGCTGGACGGCTACTACGAGCGCGGCCTCGCCCCCTGGGACCGCGCGGCCGGCTGCCTGATCGCCGCCGAGGCCGGGGCCCTGGTCGGCGGCCGCCCCGGGCACGGCCCGGACGGCGAGCTGACCGTGGCTGCCGCGCCGGGCGTGTACCAGCCGCTGCAGGAGCGGCTGGCCGCGCTGCGCGCCTGGGCGGACTGAGGACGCGCCCCGGGGCCTCGGACGGTCCTGGACAGCGAAGAGCCCTGGCATACGGGGGATGCCAGGGCCTGGGATTTTCGCACGACCCCCGCAGGGCCGCTGGTGCCGGAGGTCCGGCGTCGGGTCGGAAGGTCGGGTGGATCAGGCGGCGGTGCGGTGGCGCTCCAGCACGGTGTCCACGCCGTGCTCGGCGGCGAGCCGGCGGAGGTCGTCCAGCTCGGACTGCTCCACCTCGGCGAGGAACTCGTCCCCGGCCTCGATCGCGCGGTGCAGATCCTGCTCGGCGTTGGCTATGCGCTGCAGGATTCCGGCCTTGAAGGCGTCCATACGGGCCCCCTTACTGTGTCGGACGTGCACGGTCGTACGTTCTCCGCCCCGAGGAGGTGTGGCCAGCGGCAGCGCCCCGTCCGGCAGGTCGTGGATCTCCGGTCGAGCGCGGAGACGGCCTTCGGCCGCTCCCGGTGACGTCCCAGCCCCAGGGCCGGCGCGGATGAACGCACGGCGGGTGGGTGCGATCGGCCAACAGCCAGATCGCGGGTGTGAAGCTGTCCTCCCCGCCGGGGAGAGGGGGAAACCTTCCGGCCCGAGAAAGTTGCCTGTGTCACAGTCCAATCGGACTGGTCCCGACACGAACGGTCATCACCCGCCGCCAACGCTCCGTGCCTGAGCGGCAGCTTATCGCTGCTTTACCGGCGGACCAGGCAGGATGGAGGCACCGTCGGAGCCGCGCGTCCGCTTCCGGGGCCGGCCTGGAGAAGGGACAACGATCGTGCGGGTTCTCGTCGTCGAGGACGAGCAGTTGCTCGCCGAGGCTGTCGCCACCGGCCTGCGCCGCGAGGCGATGGCCGTCGACGTGGTGTACGACGGGGAGGCCGCGCTCCAGCGCATCGCGGTCAACGACTACGACGTCGTGGTCCTGGACCGCGACCTCCCGCTGGTCCACGGCGACGACGTCTGCCGCAAGGTGGTCGAACAGGGCCTGGCCACCCGGGTGATCATGCTGACCGCCTCCGGCGACATCAGCGACCGGGTCGAGGGCCTGGAGATCGGCGCGGACGACTACCTTCCGAAGCCGTTCGCCTTCAGCGAACTCGTCGCCCGGGTAAGGGCGCTGGGCCGCCGCGCGACCGTTCCGCTGCCCCCGGTGCTGGAGCGGGCCGGCATCTCGCTCGACCCGGGCCGCCGCGAGGTGATCCGCGAGGGCCGCACCGTCCAGCTCGCCCCCAAGGAGTTCGCCGTCCTGGAGGTGCTGATGCGGGCCGGCGGCGCCGTCGTCTCCGCCGAGCAGCTGCTGGAGAAGGCCTGGGACGAGCACACCGACCCGTTCACCAACGTCGTGCGCGTCACCGTGATGACGCTGCGCCGCAAGCTCGGCGACCCGCCGGTGATCGTCACCGTCCCGGGCTCCGGCTACCGGATCTGACCGGATCTGACCGGATCCGACCGGACGCGCCGGACCACCTGACCGGATCCGAGCGGACCGGATCCGTTCGCCGGACCCGGTCGGGCTCCCCCCCCCACCCCGCGCCCGCCCCCGGCGGACGCCCCGAGAGGACCATCATGACCACCCCGCCCCCGGCCGGCGGGCCCTCCGGCGCGCCCGCCGGCGGCCCGCGCGCCGTACCGCCCAAGCCCCAGCACCCCCCGCGCGCGCCCCAGTCCGGACGCTACGCACCCGGCGACGGCATGCTCGCCTGGCTGCCCTTCCGGCCGACCATCCGGATGCGGCTCACCCTGCTCTACGGCGGCATGTTCCTGATGGCCGGCGTGGTCCTGCTGCTGCTGATGTACGTGTTCTTCCAGGACGCCGTGAACAACCTGGCGCCGCGCACGTTCCAGTTCGACGGCAGCCTGCGGGTCAACGGTGTCCCGATGAACAGCGCGCAGTTCAACCAGGAGCAGGCCGGCGACTACCTGCTGCGCTCCAACTCGGCGCTCAACACCCTGCTGCGCAAGTCGCTCACGATGCTGGTCTGCCTCGCCGTGATCGCCTTCGCGGCCGGCTACGCGCTGGCCGGCCGGGTGCTGCGCCCGCTCGGCCGGATCACCCGCACCGCCCGCGACGTCGCCTCCTCCGACCTGCACCGGCGGATCGAGCTGGACGGGCCGGACGACGAGCTCAAGGAACTCGCCGACACCTTCGACGACATGCTGGACCGGCTGGACCGGTCCTTCGACTCCCAGCGCCGCTTCGTCGCCAACGCCTCGCACGAACTGCGCACCCCGCTGGCGATCAACCGCACCCTGCTGGAGGTCCAGCTCTCCGACCCGGCCGCCTCGCCCGACCTCCAGCAGCTCGGCAAGACCCTGCTGGCCACCAACGAGCGCAGCGAACAGCTGGTGGAGGGCCTGCTGCTGCTCGCCCGCAGCGAGAACGAGCTGACCGACCGCCGCCCGGTGGAGCTCTCCGAGGTGGCCACCCGCGCCCTGGAGCAGACCAGGGCCGAGGCGGACCGGCGCGAGGTCGAGCTGCGCTCCAAGCTCGCTCCGGCCGTGGTCGCGGGCAACGGCGTGCTGCTGGAGCGGCTGGCGCTCAACCTGCTGCAGAACGCCGTCCGGTACAACACCCCCGGCGGCTGGGTCGAGCTGGCCACCGCCGAGGTGCCCGGCGGCGGCGAGCTGGTGGTGTCCAACACCGGCCCGGTGGTGCCCGGCTACGAGCTGGAGCACATCTTCGAGCCGTTCCGCCGGGTCAAGGGCGCCGACCGCACCCGCAGCGACAAGGGGGTCGGGCTCGGCCTGTCCATCGTCCGCTCGGTGGTGCGCGCCCACGGTGGCACCATCGAGGCCACTGCGCGCGCCGGTGGCGGCCTCACCATGCGGGTCCGGATCCCCAACCCCTGACCCCGCCCGCCGGGCCCCTCCCGGGCCCGCCGCGCCCTCCCCGCCGCCGCGCTCCGTAAGCGACCGTTCACCGCCGCCCCCGTCAGGCCCGTCAAGACGACATAAGGCCTGGCGGGGGCGGCTTGTCATTTCCTGCCCGGGCAACTTACGGTGTCGTAACCTACGGAACCGTAAGTGCGTCGCAGACGTGCCCGCCCAACGCGCCCGTCCCGCGCGTGCCGTCCCCCAGGAGCAAGACCGTGACCATCGCCCCTGTGCAGAGCAGCGCCTCCCTCGGATCGACCGGCTGGACCGACGCCCGGCTGATCCTGGCCCTCGAAGAGGTCGTGGAGAAGGAGCTCAACCGCCACCTCACCGTGGCCAAGGAGTGGATGCCGCACGAGTTCGTGCCGTGGAGCCAGGGCCGTGACTTCGACGGCGTGCTGGGCGGCGACGCCTGGGCCGTCGAGCAGTCCCAGGTGACGCCGCTCGGCCGGGTGTCGCTGGTGGTGAACCTGCTGACCGAGGACAACCTCCCCAGCTACCACCACGAGATCGCCAGCATGTTCGGCCGCGAGGGCGCCTGGGGCACCTGGGTGCACCGCTGGACCGCCGAGGAGGGCCGGCACGGGATAGCGATTCGCGACTTCCTGCTCGCCACCCGGGCCGTCGACCCGGTGGAGCTGGAGCGGGCCCGGATGAGCCACATGTCCGAGGGCTTCGAGTCCGACAACGCGCACAGCATGCTGCAGTCGGTCGCGTACGTGGCCTTCCAGGAGCTCGCCACCCGCATCTCGCACCGCAACACCGGCAAGTACGCCGGCGACCCGCTCTGCGACCAGCTGCTGGCGAAGATCGCCAACGACGAGAACCTCCACATGGTCTTCTACCGGAACCTGCTGAAGGCCGCCCTGGAGATCGCCCCCGACCAGGCCATGCGGGCCGTGGCCGACGTGGTCACCAACTTCCGGATGCCCGGCCACGGCATCCCCGGCTTCGAGCGGGCCGCCGCGCAGATCGCCCTCGGCGGGGTCTACAACCTGCGCATCCACCACGACGACGTGCTGCAGCCGGTGCTGCGCCACCTGCGCGTGATGGAGATCGGCGGCCTCGGCCCGGAGGGCCTGCTGGCGCAGAACGAGCTCGGCGTCTTCCTGGACGGGCTGGACGGTCAGGCACGCAAGTTCGAGGAGCGCCAGGCCGCGATCCTGGCCCGTCGGGCCGCGCGCCGCAGTGCCGACTAGGGTGTTCGGCGGAGCAGCCGAAGTGGGTGGATTTTCCGTGGTTTGCCCTGGAAGATTCTGAACGTGACCAAGCTCACATCGTGTCGCTCCGCGGCTTCACCCGACCTCGGAGAGTGATCACCCGAACTGGGGTACCGATCGCAGTCCGTGACCGGATTTCGGGTCCGCACCCGGCCGGATGATTGGCCGGTACCCCAGGTGGGCAAGGGAACGGACGAGCATCAGTGCGGCCCGTGCTCACTGTGAGTGGCCGCCGAGCGGATGCTGGAGGAGGCTGGCGATGGCCCAGCGTGAGGCCTCCCGCAGCCTGGTGGATCACCCCAACGGACCCCTGGCTGAGTGTCGATTGAGTAACAGGGCTTGAAGTAAGGCAAAATCTCCGCCTCGGGTCGGGCACAAGACCGACCCCCCATGCGTTACGTGCGCTGGAGATACCGCACACACCGCACAAACCCGGAGGGGGAGAGCGAACAATGGCAACGGACTACGACACCCCACGCAAGACCGACGACGAGCTCAACGAAGACAGCATCGAGGAACTCAAGGCTCGGCGGAACGACAAGGGCGGCGGCTCTGTCGACGTCGACGAGTTCGACGCGGCCGAGGGCATGGAGCTCCCGGGCGCGGACCTCTCGAACGAGGAGCTCGCGGTCCGGGTGCTGCCGAAGCAGGCCGACGAGTTCACCTGCATGAGCTGCTTCCTGGTGCACCACCGCAGTCAGCTGTACAGCGAGAAGAACGGCAACCCGATCTGCCGGGACTGCGGCGCCTGAGCACCGCGGCGGACAGGGCCCGGCACCCGCGGCTTCCGCGGGGCCGGCACAGCGCCCCTTCCGGCCCCGGGCAGCGGGGCCGGACGGCAGGTCCGGGAGCCGTCCTGACGGACGGCACCGGGAGGACGGGGTCGGCCATGAGCACGTCGGCCGGCACAAAGTCGTAGGGACGGTCCCGCATCAGCGGAACCGTCCCTCTCCGTTTTTTCGGGCCTGTGCGCGCTCCGGGGCTGCCCCGGGCGCGTGCGGGCCCCTCCGCCAGGTGCTGTCCGGCAGGATCGGCCGGACACGCCCTAGGTGCGGGCGCCGCGACGGGCCTCCTCCAGCGCCTCCGCCAGCTTCATCGGCGAGCGGGTCGACAGGTAGAGGTAGGGCGTCGGGTCGGACGGGTCGGTCACCTCGATCCGCAGCGCCGTCGGGACGTAGCTGCGCAGCAGCATGAAAGCGCGCGGGTTGGCCTTCGGCCCGCGCCAGGCCACCGCCTCGGCGGGGCTCAGCGGGTGCGCGGTGCCCAGGGCGTCCACCGGGATCCGGGCCGGCCCGGCCACCAGCGAGCCCTGCACCACGCGGATCCGGACCGAGCCGTAGCTGCTGATCGCGACCGCGCCGGCGGCGATGCCGACCACCAGCCCGACCAGCGCGGCCAGACCGCTGACCCGCAGCAGGATCAGGGCGAGCGTGAGCCCGGTCGCGACCGGGAGCAGCCACCAGGAGCGCGGCACCGTGAGGCGTTCGTCGTACATGCCCCCATTGTGGGCGCCCTGACGCCGGCACCGGGACGCCACCCCCACCGGCCGCGCGGCTACCCCTGGGTAGGCTGGGGCCCCGTGACCGGTTCGACCACCCCCACTGCCCCCGCCGACCGGCCGGCGCCCGCGCTGCCGCCGTCCCCGACCACCCCGCCGCCGGACGCCGTACTGCCGCCGCGCGCCCCCGAGGCGCCCGCCCCCGGCACCCGGCTCGGCTCCCACTACGAGCACTGCTTCGGCTGCGGCCCGCAGCACCCCGGCGGGCTGCGGATCGACGCGGTCGCCGGTGAGGGACTCGACGTCACCGCCGAGTTCGCCGTCCGGGACGTCCACCAGGGCGGCCCCGGCCTGGCCCACGGCGGAGTGCTGACCACCGCCATGGACGAGACCCTCGGCACGCTCAACTGGCTGCTGCACGCCCCCGCCGTCACCGGCCGGCTGGAGACCGACTTCCTCTGCCCCGTCCCGGTCGACTCGGTGCTGCACCTGCGCGCCTGGGTCACCGGCGTCCACGGCCGCAAGATCTACAGCGCCGCCGAGGCACGCATCGGCGGCCCCGACGGACCGGTCGCGGTGCGTGCGCAGGCGCTCTTCATCCAGGTGAAGCTGGAACACTTCACCACGCACGGTCGTCCCGAGGACATCGAGAAGGTCCTCGACGACCCGGATCTGATGAAGCGCGCACGAGCCTTTGAGGTGAACCCTTGAGCAACACCCCCCGCCCGCCGCTGGACGTCCTGATCAGGCGCATCGACCCCGAGTTGCCGCTGCCCGCCTACGCGCAGCCCGGCGACGCGGGAGCCGATCTGCGCACCACCGTGGACGCCGAGCTGGCCCCCGGTGAGCGGGCCGTCCTGCCCACCGGCATCGCGATCGCCCTCCCGGACGGCTACGCGGCCTTCGTCCACCCCCGGTCCGGGCTGGCAGCTCGTTGCGGAGTTGCTCTCGTGAACGCCCCGGGGACGGTCGATGCCGGGTACCGTGGAGAGATCAAGGTGATCGTCGTCAATCTGGACCCGCGCGAGGGGGTCAGCTTCCGCCGAGGGGACCGGATCGCCCAGCTGGTGATCCAGCAGGTCGAGAAGGCCCGCTTCCACGAGGTGGCCGAGCTGCCTGGGTCGGCACGTGCCGAGGGCGGGTTCGGGTCGACCGGCGGCCACGCCGCGGTCTAGCATTCCCGCGGCCTCGCAGGAAGCCGAGCAGGTATTCGCATCGGTCTTGGACCGGGAAGGACAGTGACCGTGTTCCGTCGTCGCCAGAAGAGCGAGGACGCTGTCGAGCAGCTCGCCGACGACGCCATCAGCGCCGACGAGACGGCCGATGACGTCGAAGGTTCCGCCGAGAGCGAGAACGTGACCGAGCTGGACCCGTCCGACAAGGTCGGCCTGCCGCCGGCCCCGCGGCCGGACGGTCCGTGGGACCACTCCGAGCTGGAGAACCCCGAGGAGGGGCGGGTGGACCTCGGGGGTCTGCTGGTCCCCG
This sequence comes from Kitasatospora sp. NBC_01300, assembly GCF_041435235.1. Lineage (NCBI taxonomy): Bacteria > Bacillati > Actinomycetota > Actinomycetes > Kitasatosporales > Streptomycetaceae > Kitasatospora > Kitasatospora sp. NBC_01300. Next base: position 5,319,292 of record NZ_CP108408.1, read on the forward strand.
GTGTCGAGGGCATGGAGCTGCGGGTGGAGGTCGCCGGTGACGCGATCGTCGCCGCGACCCTCGTCCTCGGCAACAGCGCCATCCAGCTGCAGGCCTTCGCCGCTCCCAAGTCGGAGGGCATCTGGGGGGAGGTCCGGGAGGAGATCGCCAACGGCATCACCGCGCAGGGCGGCCTCATCGAGGAGGAGGAGGGCCCGCTCGGCTGGCACCTCCGCGCGCAGGTCCCGGTGCAGCTGCCGGACGGCACCCAGGGCGTACAGCTGGTGCGCTTCGTCGGTTGCGACGGCCCGCGCTGGTTCCTGCGCGGTGTGATCTCGGGCCAGGCCGCCGTGCAGCCGGAAATGGCCGGGATCCTGGAGCAGGTCTTCCAGCAGACGGTCGTCGTCCGGGGCGAGAGCCCGATGGCGCCCCGCGACCCGATCGTGCTGAAGCTCCCCGAGGACGCCCAGATGGTCGCCGACGGCGGCGGTGCGGCTGCGGCGGCCGGCGAGGGCGACAACCGTTTCGGCAGCGCGGCCCTCGACCCGTTCGCCCGCGGTCCGGAGATCACCGAGGTCCGCTGACCTGGTCCGCGTCGCACTGATCGCCCCTGCCCGGGACCCCGGGCGGGGGCGATTTGCATGTGGCGGTCCTGTCCCCGTACAGTTCCGGAGTCGCCGCGAGAGAGCGGGGGCAAGTGGAAAGCGAATTCCGATGAATGAAACTCCGG
>NZ_CP108408.1:5322500-5655000 GCF_041435235.1 Kitasatospora sp. NBC_01300
CCCGTAGACGAAATCTGTACGGCTTGCTTGCTCATCTCCCAAGTAGCACGGGGCCCGAGAAATCCCGTGTGAATCTGGCGGGACCACCCGCTAAGCCTAAATATTCCCTGGTGACCGATAGCGGATAGTACCGTGAGGGAATGGTGAAAAGTACCGCGGGAGCGGAGTGAAATAGTACCTGAAACCGTGTGCCTACAAGCCGTGGGAGCGTCGTCGTGGTCTTCGGATCACGGCCGTGACTGCGTGCCTTTTGAAGAATGAGCCTGCGAGTTTGCGGTGTGTAGCGAGGTTAACCCGTGTGGGGTAGCCGTAGCGAAAGCGAGTCCGAATAGGGCGTCTGAGTTGCATGCCCAAGACCCGAAGCGGAGTGATCTAGCCATGGGCAGGTTGAAGCGCGGGTAAGACCGTGTGGAGGACCGAACCCACCAGGGTTGAAAACCTGGGGGATGACCTGTGGTTAGGGGTGAAAGGCCAATCAAACTCCGTTATAGCTGGTTCTCCCCGAAATGCATTTAGGTGCAGCGTCACGTGTTTCTTGCCGGAGGTAGAGCACTGGATAGGCGATGGGCCTTACCGGGTTACTGACCTTAGCCAAACTCCGAATGCCGGTAAGTGAGAGCGTGGCAGTGAGACTGTGGGGGATAAGCTCCATGGTCGAGAGGGAAACAGCCCAGAACACCGACTAAGGTCCCTAAGCGTGTGCTAAGTGGGAAAGGATGTGGAGTCGCAGAGACAACCAGGAGGTTGGCTTAGAAGCAGCCACCCTTGAAAGAGTGCGTAATAGCTCACTGGTCAAGTGATTCCGCGCCGACAATGTAGCGGGGCTCAAGCACATCACCGAAGTCGTGTCATTGCAGCATGAAGGGCCAACGCCTGCTGTGATGGGTAGGGGAGCGTCGTGTGCCGGGTGAAGCGGCGGTGGAAACCAGTCGTGGACGGTATACGAGTGAGAATGCAGGCATGAGTAGCGATACAAGAGTGGGAAACTCTTGCGCCGATTGACCAAGGGTTCCTGGGTCAAGCTGATCTGCCCAGGGTAAGTCGGGACCTAAGGCGAGGCCGACAGGCGTAGTCGATGGACAACGGGTTGATATTCCCGTACCCGCTTTGAAGCGCCAACGCTGAACCTCTTGATGCTAAGCCCGTGAAGCCGGCCCGGAGTCTTCGGACAATGGGACGTGGTGGAGCCGGTGACCCAAGAGGGTAGTAGGTGAGCGATGGGGTGACGCAGGAAGGTAGTCCAGCCCGGGCGGTGGTTGTCCCGGGGTAAGGGTGTAGGCCGAGTGATAGGCAAATCCGTCACTCATTGAGGCTGAGACCTGATGCCGAGCCGATTGTGGTGAAGTGGATGATCCTATGCTGTCGAGAAAAGCCTCTAGCGAGTTTCATGGCGGCCCGTACCCCAAACCGACTCAGGTGGTCAGGTAGAGAATACCGAGGCGTTCGGGTGAACTATGGTTAAGGAACTCGGCAAAATGCCCCCGTAACTTCGGGAGAAGGGGGGCCATTCCTGGTGACGGCACTTGCTGCCAGAGCTGGGGGTGGCCGCAGAGACCAGCGAGAAGCGACTGTTTACTAAAAACACAGGTCCGTGCGAAGCCGTAAGGCGATGTATACGGACTGACGCCTGCCCGGTGCTGGAACGTTAAGGGGACCGGTTAGCTTGGATTCGTCCAGGCGAAGCTGAGAACTTAAGCGCCAGTAAACGGCGGTGGTAACTATAACCATCCTAAGGTAGCGAAATTCCTTGTCGGGTAAGTTCCGACCTGCACGAATGGCGTAACGACTTCTCGACTGTCTCAACCATAGGCCCGGTGAAATTGCATTACGAGTAAAGATGCTCGTTTCGCGCAGCAGGACGGAAAGACCCCGGGACCTTTACTATAGCTTGATATTGGTGTTCGGTTCGGCTTGTGTAGGATAGGTGGGAGACTTTGAAGCAGCAACGCCAGTTGTTGTGGAGTCGTCGTTGAAATACCACTCTGGTCGTGCTGGATGTCTAACCTGGGTCCGTGATCCGGATCAGGGACAGTGTCTGGTGGGTAGTTTAACTGGGGCGGTTGCCTCCTAAAGAGTAACGGAGGCGCCCAAAGGTTCCCTCAGCCTGGTTGGCAATCAGGTGTTGAGTGTAAGTGCACAAGGGAGCTTGACTGTGAGACTGACGGGTCGAGCAGGTACGAAAGTAGGGACTAGTGATCCGGCGGTGGCTTGTGGAAGCGCCGTCGCTCAACGGATAAAAGGTACCCCGGGGATAACAGGCTGATCTTCCCCAAGAGTCCATATCGACGGGATGGTTTGGCACCTCGATGTCGGCTCGTCGCATCCTGGGGCTGGAGTAGGTCCCAAGGGTTGGGCTGTTCGCCCATTAAAGCGGTACGCGAGCTGGGTTTAGAACGTCGTGAGACAGTTCGGTCCCTATCCGCTGTGCGCGTAGGAGTGTTGAGAAGGGCTGTCCCTAGTACGAGAGGACCGGGACGGACGAACCTCTGGTGTGCCAGTTGTCCTGCCAAGGGCATGGCTGGTTGGCTACGTTCGGGAGGGATAACCGCTGAAAGCATCTAAGCGGGAAGCCTGCTTCGAGATGAGCACTCCCACCTCCTTGAGAGGGTAAGGCTCCCAGTAGACGACTGGGTTGATAGGCCGGATATGGAAGCCCTGTGAGGGGTGGAGTTGACCGGTACTAATAGGCCGAGGGCTTGTCCTCAGTTGCTCGCGTCCACTGTGTTGTTCTGAAACAACGACCCCAACCCGTTTGGCTACGGGGTTGGTGCGGTTGACAGTTTCATAGTGTTTCGGTGGTCATAGCGTGAGGGAAACGCCCGGTTACATTCCGAACCCGGAAGCTAAGCCTTACAGCGCCGATGGTACTGCAGGGGGGACCCTGTGGGAGAGTAGGACGCCGCCGAACAATCATTCACAGAGAACCCCCATCCGGGAAACCGGATGGGGGTTCTCTGCATTTCCGGGGCAAGGAACTTCAAGGCCTCAGAGCTGGAGCTTGAATCCGACGTGGGAGGGGACGAAGCCGAGTTTCTCGTAGAAGCGGTGGGCGTCGGTGCGGGTCGTGTCGGAGGTGAGCTGGACGAGGTCGGCACCGAGTTCGCGGGAACGCTCGATCGCCAACTGGATCAGTTCGGTGCCGAGGCCGCTGCCCCGCTCGTCGGCGTGGACGCGGACGGCCTCGATGATGGTCCGGGTGGAGCCCTTCCGGGAGATGCCGGGGATCACGGTCAGCTGCAGGGTGCCGACGGTTCGGCCGGCGCGCTCGGCGGCGACCAGGTGCTGGTGCGGGTCGCCGTCGACGCGGGCGAAGGCGGCACGGTACGGCGTGAGGTCGTCGGGGCTCTCGCGGGTGGCGCCCAGGGCGTCGTCGGCGAGCAGGGCCACCAGCGCCGGCAGGTCCTCTGCGGTGGCCCGGCGGATTGTCAGGTCAGTCATGATCAGAGGATAGGCGCGTCGGGTTTCCCCGCACCTCCGCTGCCACTGCCCGTAGCACCCCCTCAGGCCCCTTCTCGGGGGTGATCGGGGGTGATGCGCTGTCACTCCCCGGGTTTGGCACTGGTGATGACGGCGAAGACGGCGCCGTGCGGGTCGTGGAACTGGGCGAGGCGGCCCACGCCGTGGACGTCCATGGCGGGGATCCGCACGGTGGCCCCGAGCTTGTCGGCGATGGCGAGGCTGGCGTCCACGTTGGGGACCTCGAAGTAGGGGAGCCAGTGCGAGGTGGTGCCGCGGGCGGTCTGCTCGGGGCCGAGCTGCATGATGCCGCCGTGGGCGTCGTCGCTGCCGGCGCCCGCGGGGGTGAGGACGGTGTAGGAGGTGCCTTCGAGCGGCACGTCCTGTTCCTGCCAGCTGAAGACGGTCCGGTAGAAGGTCTTGGCGCGTTCGGCGTCGACGCTGTAGCACTCGGTCCAGCAGAGGCTGCCCTCCTCGTTGACGACCTCCAGGCCGCGGGTGTCGTGCGGCTGCCAGACGGCGAACTCGGCGCCGGTCGGGTCGGTGTAGCCGGCCATCCGGCCCGCGGTGAAGACGTCGAAGGGGGTGAACCGGACGTGCCCGCCGGCCTGTTCGACGAGTTCGGTGGTGCGGTCGGCGTCGAGGGTGGCGAAGTACAGCGTCCAGGCGGGCAGGGAGCCCTCCTCCGCGAGCGGGCCGAGGGCGGCGACCGTCCGGCCGTCGAGCTGGAAGAAGCCGTACCCGCCGGCTTCGGGGCCGGCCGGGTCGAAGGTCCAGCCGAACAGGGCGGTGTAGAAGTCGACGGAGGCCCGGGTGTCGGGGCTGCCCAGGTCGAGCCAGTCGGGGGAGCCGGGGCGGTAGGCGGTGTTGAGCATGGACGCTGCTCCTCGGACGGGGCCCGTACGGGCGCGATCGTGCCCCCCTGCCGGGTCCCAGCCTGGCACCTCGGCGGGGGCGCTGCACGGCGGGGCGCTGCTCGGCAGGGGCCAGGGGGCGGTCCTGCCGCGGGGGTGGTCCGGCGCGGGTGCGGGCTTGTCGTGGCCGGGCGGTACGGTGCGTAACGAAAGGTCCACCCGTACCGGTCGAAGGGGGTCCCGGTGGCCAGGCAGGCGCAGTCGGGGCAGGAGGCGCCGCGCCAGCTCGCGCAGGTCGAGGGCGTGCTGGAGCGGATCACGTACGCCAACGAGGACACCGGGTACACGGTGGCCCGGGTGGACACCGGCCGGGGCGGGAACGACCTGCTGACGGTGGTGGGCGCGCTGCTGGGAGCCCAGGTGGGGGAGTCGCTGCGGCTGCACGGGCGGTGGGGCTCGCATCCGCAGTACGGGCGGCAGTTCACGGTGGAGAACTACACGACGGTGCTGCCGGCGACGGTGCAGGGCATCCAGCGCTACCTGGGCTCGGGGCTGATCAAGGGGATCGGGCCGCGGTTCGCCGAGCGGATCGTGGAGCGCTTCGGGGTGGACACCCTGGAGGTGATCGAGAACGAGCCGGGCCGGCTGATCGAGGTGCCGGGGCTGGGGCCGAAGCGGACGAAGAAGATCGCGGCGGCCTGGGAGGAGCAGAAGGCCATCAAGGAGGTGATGGTCTTCCTCCAGGGGGTGGGGGTGTCGACCTCGCTCGCGGTGCGGATCTACAAGCAGTACGGGGACGCCTCGATCGGGGTGGTGAGGAACGAGCCGTACCGGCTGGCGTCGGACGTGTGGGGGATCGGCTTCCTGACGGCGGACCGGATCGCCCAGGCGGTGGGGATCCCGCACGACAGCCCGGAGCGGGTGAAGGCGGGGTTGCAGTACGCGCTGTCGCAGAGCAGCGACCAGGGGCACTGCTACCTGCCGGAGGAGCGGCTGATCGCGGACGGCGTGAAGCTGCTGCAGGTGGACGTGGGCCTGGTGATCGACTGCCTGGCGGAGCTGGTCGCGGCGGAGGGGGTGGTGCGGGAGTCGGTGCCGGGGGAGGCGGGCGAGGCGATCACCGCGGTGTACCTGGTGCCGTTCCACCGGGCGGAGATCTCGCTGGCCAACCAACTGCTGCGGTTGCTGCGTTCGGATTCCGACCGGATGCCATGGTTCGGCGGGGTGGACTGGCCGGTGGCGCTGGAGTGGCTGGCGAAGCGCACCGGGGCCGATCTCGCGCCGGAGCAGGAGCAGGCGGTGCGGCTGGCGCTGACCGAGCGGGTCGCGGTGCTGACGGGTGGTCCGGGCTGCGGCAAGTCGTTCACGGTGAAGTCGATCGTGACGCTGGCGCTGGCCAAGCGGGCGAAGGTGGTGCTGGCGGCGCCGACCGGGCGGGCGGCGAAGCGGTTGGCGGAGCTGACCGGGGCGGAGGCCTCGACGGTGCACCGGCTGCTGGAGCTGAAACCGGGCGGGGACGCCGCGTACGACCGGGACCGGCCGCTGGACGCCGATCTGGTGGTGGTGGACGAGGCCTCGATGCTGGATCTGATCCTGGCGAACAAGCTGGTCAAGGCGGTGCCGCCGGGGGCGCACCTGTTGTTCGTGGGGGACGTGGACCAGCTCCCGTCGGTGGGCGCCGGCGAGGTGCTGCGGGACCTGCTGGCGCAGGGCGGCCCGATCCCGTCGGTGCGGCTGACCAGGATCTTCCGGCAGGCGCAGCAGTCGGGGGTGGTGACGAACGCGCACCGGATCAACGAGGGGAGGCCGCCGCTGACGGACGGTCTGCCGGACTTCTTCCTGTTCGCGGAGGACGACGCGGAGCTGGCGGCAGGCCTGACGGTGGACGTGGTGGCGCGGCGGATCCCGCAGCGGTTCGGCTTCGACCCGCGGCGGGACGTCCAGGTGCTGGCGCCGATGCACCGGGGGCCGGCCGGGGCGGGGAACCTGAACACGCTGCTCCAGGGGGCGGTGACGCCGGCCCGGGAGGGGTTGGCGGAGCGGCGGTTCGGCGGGCGCACGTTCCGGGTGGGGGACAAGGTCACGCAGGTGCGCAACAACTACGACAAGGGGCGCAACGGGGTCTTCAACGGCACAGTGGGAGTGGTGACCGCCCTCAGCGTGGACGACCAGCGGTTGACGGTGCTCACCGACGAGGACGAGGAGGTGCCGTACGACTTCGACGAACTGGACGAGCTGGCGCACGCGTACGCGGTCACGATCCACCGCTCGCAGGGGAGCGAGTACCCAGTGGTGGTGATTCCGGTCACCATGTCCGCTTGGACGATGCTCCAGCGAAACCTGCTCTACACCGCTGTGACCAGGGCAAGGAAACTGGTGGTACTGGTGGGGTCACGGAAGGCGATCGCGCAGGCCGTGCGGACCGTCAGTGCAGGTCGACGGCATGCGGCGCTAGATCATCGACTGGCAACTGGATGATTATCCAACAGGATGGTTGCCTCTAATGTTCTCTTGACGTGAAGAGATTTACGGCAGAGCCTAGGGTGGTGCCGATCTTGTCCGGTTCGTACCGGCTGCGGCAGCAGGTTTTGTAGGGGCGGGCCCTTTCGGGCCACCCCGGGTGCGCGGCTGTCCTCCAGATGGGGGATGGTAGAGACAGTCAGGGCACCTTGGAAGAGGATTCATTTCGTCGGTGAGGAAGACGTGAGCGACAACTCGGTAGTACTGCGGTACCAGGACGGCGAGTACGAGTACCCCGTCGTCGAGAGCACTGCGGGCAACGCCGGCTTCGACATCTCGAAGCTGCTCCCGCAGACCGGCCTGGTCACCCTGGACAACGGCTTCGGTAACACCGCCGCGTACAAGTCCGCGATCACCTTCGTGGACGGTGACAACGGCATCCTGCGGTACCGCGGCTACCCGATCGAGCAGCTCGCAGGGCAGGGCGGCTTCATCGAGACCGCGTACCTCCTGATCAACGGTGAGCTGCCCAACGCGGACCAGCTGGCCGAGTTCAACCGCGAGATCACCCAGCACACCCTGCTGCACGAGGACGTCAAGCGCTTCTTCCAGGGCTTCCCGCGGGACGCCCACCCGATGGCCATGCTGTCCTCGGTGGTCGGCGCGCTCTCCACGTTCTACCCGGAGAGCCACAACCCGTTCGACGCCGGCCAGCGCCACCTGTCGACCGTCCGCCTGCTCGCCAAGCTGCCGACGATCGCCGCCTACGCGTACAAGAAGGCGATGGGCCAGCCCTTCGTCTACCCGCGCAACGACCTGAGCTACGTCGAGAACCTCCTGCGGATGACCTTCGCCGTCCCCGCCGAGGACTACGAGCTCAACCCGGTGATCGTCAACGCCCTGGACAAGCTGCTCATCCTGCACGCGGACCACGAGCAGAACTGCTCGACCTCCACCGTGCGCCTGGTCGGCTCCAGCCACGCCAACCTGTTCGCCTCGATCTCGGCGGGCATCTCGGCGCTCTGGGGCCCGCTGCACGGCGGCGCCAACCAGGCCGTGCTGGAGATGCTGGAGAGCATCCAGAAGGACGGCGGCGACGTCGACGCGTTCATCACGAAGGTGAAGAACAAGGAAGCCGGCGTCAAGCTGATGGGCTTCGGCCACCGCGTCTACAAGGCCTTCGACCCGCGCGCCGCGCAGGTCAAGCTGCTCGCGCACGAGGTCCTCGGCCAGCTCGGCAAGAACGACGAGCTGCTGAACATCGCGCTCAAGCTGGAGGAGCACGCCCTCAAGGACGACTTCTTCATCTCGCGCAAGCTCTACCCGAACGTGGACTTCTACACCGGCCTGATCTACCGCGCCATGGGCTTCCCGACCAGCATGTTCACCGTGCTGTTCGCCCTCGGCCGGCTGCCGGGCTGGATCGCCCACTGGCACGAGATGATCAACGACCCGACCAGCCGGATCGGCCGTCCGCGCCAGATCTACACCGGCGTCGAGATCCGCGACTACGTCGCCCTCGGCGACCGCTGACGCTGCACCCGGAAGGGCCCGGTCGCCATCTGGCGGCCGGGCCCTTCCGCGTCCCCGTGCGGTGGGCCCGGGTGGGCGCCCGCGCGGGGACGGAACCGTACGGCGCACGACTCCGGGGCCGGGCCGAAGCCGGGGACGGCCGCTCAAAGCGTCCCTGACCCGCCGCAACCCCGGCGTCGTGCGCGAAGGCCGTCAAGGTCGACGACCGTCCCGGGGCCCGCCGGAGCCCCGTCGGCGGCAGTCGGTGGAAGCACGGGGACGCATTGCCGTTCGTCGCGTCTCCGCCCCTCGGAAAACTGCCGCACTACCAACCTAAGACGTATCAGGGTGCGAGAAGTTACGCCCGGGGGGTGTGAGCTGCCTCTCGCCACGCTCCGTGTGCACGTCGTGCCGAGCCCATATCACACCTTCCCGCGCGCGCGACGTCACCCTCCCCGCAGTCACGGCAACCGAGCGTGATAGGAATCGTGGCATTCCGGTACGGACCGTCCCGCACCCTCGCAGCGTGGCGGCGGAACTGGGGAGGGAGTGCGCAGATGGCCAGGAACGTCGTTGTCACCGGCGGTGGCACGGGAATCGGGTACGAAGTCGCGCGGCGGTTCGCCGAGGCGGGCGAACGGGTCGTGATCGTGGGCCGCCGCCGCGCGGTCCTGGAGAAGGCCGCGGCGGACCTCGGGCCGAACGTCACCCCGCTGGTGTGCGATCTCGCCGACCCCGACGCCGTCGAGGCCGCGCTCGCCGAACTTCCCGAGCGGATCGACGTCCTGGTCAACAACGCCGGCAGCCGGGAGACCGTGATCGGTGCCGGGCCGCACGCCCTGCTGGCCCGCTGGCGCGGCGACTTCGAGCGCAACGTGCTGACCGTGGTGCTGCTCACCGAGTCGATCCGGGACCGGCTCACCCCCGGCGCCGGCCGGGTGGTCACCATCAGCTCGATCGCCGCCCTGCGCGGGGCCGGCTCGTTCGGCGCGGCGAAGGCCTCGCTGCACGCCTGGAACCACTTCCTGGCCGCCCAGTTGGGCACCTCCGGGATCACCGCCAACATCGTCGCGCCCGGGACGGTGGCCGGCACCGAGTTCTTCGGTCCCCGGCTGGACGAGGCCGAGGTCTCCCGCCGGGCGGCCCGCACCCTGCTGGGCCGGATCGGGGAGACCGGTGAGGTCGCGGCCGCGGTCCACTTCCTGGCCTCGCCCGAGGCCGGGTTCATCACCGGCGAGATCCTGCACTGCAATGGCGGCGAGCTGCTCGGGCGCTGACGCGGTGACGCCGGCGCGCTGACGCCGGGAAGGGCCCGGACCGGGGTCGGTCCGGGCCCTTCCGCGTCGCGTGGGCGGGTCAGGCGGGCTGGAAGCGGTGCAGGCGCAGGCTGTTGGTGACCACGAAGACCGAGGAGAAGGCCATCGCGGCGCCGGCGATCATCGGGTTGAGCAGCCCGGCGGCGGCCAGCGGGATCGCCGCCACGTTGTAGCCGAAGGCCCAGCACAGGTTGCCCTTGATGGTGCCGAGCGTGCGGCGGGAGAGCCGGATGGCGTCGGCCGCCGAGCGCAGGTCGCCGCGGACCAGGGTGAGGTCGCCGGCCTCGATCGCGGCGTCGGTGCCGGTGCCCATCGCCAGGCCCAGGTCGGCCTGGGCGAGGGCGGCCGCGTCGTTGACGCCGTCGCCGACCATCGCCACGACCCTGCCCTCGGCCTGGAGCCGCTTGACGGCGGCGACCTTGTCCTCGGGCAGCACCTCGGCGACCACGTCGGCCGGGGCGATGCCGACCTCGGCCGCGACGGCCTCGGCGACCGCCCGGTTGTCGCCGGTCAGCAGCACCGGGCGCAGGCCCAGCGCGCGCAGCCGGGCGATCGCCTCGGCGCTGGTCGGCCTGACCGCGTCCGCGACCTCCAGGACGGCCCGGGCCTCGCCGTCCCAGCCCACCGCGATCGCGGTCCGCCCGGCCGCCTCGGCCGCGGCCTTGGCGCGGGCCAGGACAGGCGGCAGGTGCTGGGCCCGGTCGGCGAGCAGGGCCTCGCGCCCGGCCACCACCGCCCGGCCCTCGACGACGCCCTGCACGCCCCTCCCGGGGAGGTTGCGGAAGTCCTCGACCGGCGGCAGCGTGCCGGTCCGCTCCGCGGCGGCGGTGGCGATCGCCCGGGCGATCGGGTGCTCGGAGGCGTGCTCCAGGGCGCCGGCCAGGCGCAGCGCCTCGGCCTCGTCGACGCCCTCGGCGGTGTGCACGGCGAGCAGGGTCATCCGGCCGGTGGTGACGGTGCCGGTCTTGTCCAGGACGACGGTGTCCACCCGGCGGGTGGTCTCCAGCACTTCGGGGCCCTTGATCAGGATGCCCAGCTGGGCGCCGCGGCCGGTGCCGACCATGAGCGCGGTCGGGGTGGCCAGGCCCAGGGCGCACGGACAGGCGATGATCAGCACGGCCACGGCGGCGGTGAACGCCTCGGTGGGGCTGTCGGAGGCCAGGAGCCAGCCGACCAGGGTGGCGAGCGCGAGCAGGATGACGACCGGGACGAAGACGGCGGAGATCCGGTCGGCGAGGCGCTGGGCGGCGGCCTTGCCGTTCTGGGCCTCCTCGACCAGCCGGGCCATCCGGGACAGCTGGGTGTCCGCGCCGATCCGGGTGGCCTCGACGACCAGCCGGCCGCCGGCGTTGACGGTGGCGCCGGTGACCTGGTCGCCGACGCCGACCTCGACCGGTACGGACTCGCCGGTCAGCATCGAGGCGTCCACCGCCGATCCGCCCTCGACCACCGTGCCGTCGGTGGCGATCTTCTCGCCCGGCCGGACCACGAACCGGTCGCCCACGGCCAGGCCGCCGACCGGGATCCGGACCTCGGCCCCGCCCCGCAGCACGGTGACGTCCTTGGCGCCGAGGTCGAGCAGGGCGTGCAGGGCGGCCCCGGCCCGGCGCTTGGAGCGGGCCTCCAGGTGGCGGCCGAGCAGGATCAGCACGGTGACGGCGGCGGCCGTCTCCAGGTAGAGGGTGGACGAGGCGTCGGTGTCGCCGATCGCCAGTGAGAAGTCGTGGTGCATGCCGGGCAGGCCCGCGTGGCCCCAGAACAGTGCCCAGAAGGACCAGCCGAAGGCGGCCAGGGTGCCGAGCGAGACCAGGGTGTCCATGGTCGCGGCGCCGTGCTTGAGGTTGGTCCAGGCGGCGCGGTGGAACGGCAGACCGCCGTAGACCACGACCGGGCCGGTGAGGGCGAAGGCGAGCCACTGCCAGTTGGCGAACTGGAGGGCCGGGATCATCGACAGCATGACCACCGGGACGCTGAGGACGGCGCTGATCAGCAGCCGGTCGTACAGCGGGTCGGCGGTGTCGGCACCGGTACCGGCAGCGCTACTGGCGTCGGCGTCGGCGCCGGTCGGGAGGGCGGGGGCCGGGGACGGCGGGAGCTCGGCGGTGTAGCCGGTGCGCTCGACGGTGGCGATCAGGTCCTCGACCGTCACCCCGGGGCCGTAGTCGACCCGGGCCTTCTCGGTGGCGAGGTTGACGGTGGCTTCGACGCCGTCCATCCGGTTGAGCTTCTTCTCGATCCGGGTCGCGCAGGAGGCGCAGGTCATGCCGCCGATCGACAGCTCGACCCGGTCCCGGACGACGGGGGTGCCCTGGACGCCGGGGGCGGTGGTGACCAGTTCGCTTCGCTCGCTCATGCGGATCGGCTCCTCGGCAGCTCCTCGGTGGGGGAGTACGGCGGGGTCCGCTGCCCGGGCCCCGCCGTACGGGCGTACCGGGAGGCCTAGGCGCTGCGGCCGACCAGTTCGTAGCCGGCCTCGTCGACGGCGCTGCGGACCTGGTCGTCGTCCAGCGGGGCGAGGGAGGAGACCGTCACGGTGCCGGCCTTGGAGTCGGCGGCGACCTCGGTGACGCCGGTGAGGGCGGAGAGCTCCTCGCTGATCGCCTTCTCGCAGTGGCCGCAGCTCATGCCGGTCACGGTGTAGGTGGTGGTGCTGGACATCCGGGCCTCCGGGAGGTGTGGCGCCCCGGGCGTCGGCCCGGGCTCTACTCTGACAACACCATACCCCTCAGGGGTATTTCCGGGAGGGGTGGGTGAAGTGGCACGCGTCACGGACGCGTGCGCCGGTCGAGCGTATGCGCCGGACCGCCTCAGGCCGGGGAGGCCGGGAGCTGGGCCGGGATCGGCGCGCGCTCGCGCCGGATCAGCAGCCGTAGCCAGAGCAGCCCGCCCAAGGAGACCACGAGCAGTCCGACCGTGTCGTAGAGGGTGTACAGGTGCACCTGCTCGCTGTTGGGGTGGGGCATGTGGCCGAGCTCGAACAGCGCGCGCTGCCAGGAGCTCGCGGTGGTCTTGGCGACCAGCCAGACGGCGATGCCGCTCGTGCTGTCCCAGAGCGCGTGCAGCACCGATACGCCCAGGTAGGTGACGACGACCGGGGTGGTGAAGCGGAACCGCCCGCCGCGGCGCTCGCTGAACAGCACCCCGCCGACGATCGCCGTCCACAGGATGTGGCCGACCGGTGCGAGGAGCCCGCGCAGGATCTCCGTCTCGACCAGGTCCTCGAGCGAGAGTCCCTGGTTGCTCAGCACGGCGTTGAACGCGTACCCGGCGCTCTCGAACGCGGCGAACCCCGCGCCGACGGTGGCGCCGAGCACCAGCCCGTGCCGCAGCCCGCTGACCCGCAGTCGGCGGCTCACCATGACCAGGGCGCCCAGCTTGGCCGCCTCCTCGATCAGGCCGACGGTGACGTACATCCAGGCCGAGGGCGAGACCAGGTAGCTCTCCAGCACCGAGGCGCCCAGGACGCCGATGATGCCGCCGACGCCGAAGCAGGCGAAGAGCCGGTCCGGGCCGAGGTCGCCGGCGTAGCGCTCGTAGGCCCAGATCACCAGGGTGGCCGGGACCAGGAAGCTGCCGAGCAGCACGATCGTCGGGACGAGGTTGCTGTTCCCGGTGAGGAACGTGACGACGACGGTGGCGCCCCAGAGCAGCAGGCCGACGGCGAAGACCTTCAGCCAGTGGTCGGACGTGGCCGTCGTGCGGGCCGGGGCGTCGGAGATGCGGGGGGTGTTGCGGTAGCCGGACACCGGACGGGGCCTCCTCGGGGTAGCCGCTTTGGTCGAACTGTATGACAAATAGGGCATTTGGGGGCGATCGGGGCGCTCGTGCGGCGGGTCGGCGGACGCGGTGGACGGAAACGCGGTAGGCGGGCGGGTGGGCGCCGCGAACGTCCCTTATGTTCGGTATGTGTTCCCGACCCGCCGTGCCCAGTCCCCCTCGGCCCCCAGCGCCGCCGGGCTGCCGCCGGACCGGCGGCGCGGCGCCCTGCTGGCCGCCGACCTCCAGGACGTGCCGTTCTGGAGGCGGGCCAGCCCGGCGCTGCTCGCCGTGCTCCTGGTCGCACTCGCTGACCTCCTCTCCGGCAAGGACCGCTACCTGGCACCGCTGATGACCGTCGTCCCGGCCGCCGCCGCGCTCACCCTCAGACCGGGCGAACTGCTCGCCGTCTGCGCGCTCGGCCTGCTCGCCGTCTTCGGGCTCAGCCACTACGACCAGGTCGACAACATCAACGACGCACGCTTCCTCTACGGTGCGATGGTCAGCTACGCCGTACTGACGGTCTTCTCCGCCTGGGTCGCCAAGATCCGGATGCGGCGCGCGGCGGCCTTCGCGGCCGTCAGTTCCGTCGCCGAGGCCGCCCAGCGGGCCCTGCTGCGGCTGCCCGGGCCGGCCGTCGGGCCGCTGCGGCTGGCCGTCCGGTACGTGTCGGCGGCCGACGCCTCACGGATCGGCGGGGACCTGTACTCGGTGCTGGAGACGCCGCACGGCACCCGGGTCGCGGTCGGGGACGTCCGGGGCAAGGGGCTCTCCGCCGTGCAGACCGCGGCCGTGGTGCTGGGCGCGTTCCGGGAGGCCGCGTACGACGAGGCAGGGCTGCGGGGCGTCGCGGCGCGGATCGAGGCCAGCGTCGAGCGGCACGTCCCGGACGGGGAGTTCACCACCGCGCTGTTCGCGGAGTTCCGCACGCCCGGGGTGATGGAACTGCTGCAGTACGGGCACGTCCCGCCGATCCGGGTCGACGGCGACGGGCGGGCGCACGTGCTGGACGCCCCCGACCCCTGGGTGCCGCTCGGCCTCGGACGGCTGGCGACCGGCGAACCGGCCAGCTGGGACCAGCCGTTCGGGGCGGAGGACGTCCTGGTGCTCTGCACGGACGGGGTGATCGAGGCACGGCACCGCAAGAGCGGGGAGTTCTACCCGCTGGCGGAGCGGGTCGGGCCGCTGGTGCGGGGCGCCGCGCGGTCGGAGGGGGATCTGGAGGCGGCGGTGGGACGGGTGTACGCGGACCTGCTCGCGCACACGGGCGGGGAACTGCGGGACGACGCCCTGCTGCTGCTGATCGCGAGGACGGACGGCTGACGGCCGGACGGCCCGACGGCTGAGGGCCGGAGGACGCTCTCCTCGCGCGGGCGCCCGCGCGAGGAGAGCGGGTGCCTCAGGCCGCGGTGACGTCGGCGAGGGCGCGGAAGAGCAGGGCGGTGGAGGTGGCGCCCGGGTCCTGGTGGCCGATGCTGCGCTCGCCGAGGTAGGAGGCGCGGCCCTTGCGGGCCTGGAGGGGGACGGTGTCGCGGGCGCCCTGGTCGGCGGCGTCGGCGGCCGCCGACGCCGCCTCGGGGAGGGTGGCCCCGGCGCCGGCCGCGGCGCGGAAGGCGGCGACGGCCGGGGTGTAGGCGTCGACGATGGTCTTGTCCCCGGGCACGGCCTTGCCGAGGGCGCGGACGGCGTCCAGGCCGGCGGCCAGTGCCTCGGCGAGGGTGGCCGGGCCGACGGGGTCGGCGGAGCCGGGCAGAGCGGAACCGGGCAGAGCGGGATCGGACAGGGCCGGATCGGGCAGGGCGGCGCCGATGGCGCGGAAGGCCTTGCCGTAGAGCGGGCCGGAGGCGCCGCCGACCTTGGAGATCAGCGTGCTGCCCACCTTGGTGAGCACGGCGCCCGGGCCGGCCGGCTGGAGGCCGTCGAGGGCGGCCAGGGCGGCGGAGAAGCCGCGCCGGAGGTTGCTGCCGTGGTCGCCGTCGCCGATCGCCGAGTCCAGCTCGGTGAGCCGGTCCTGCTCCTTCTCGACGGCCGCGGCGATCGCGCGGATCCAGGCCTCGGCGAGGGGGGTGTCGAAGTCCATGACGTCTCCCGGCTCAGGCCCGCTTGAGGGCGGGGGTGTCGACGGGCGCGTCCCACAGCTCCAGCAGCTGCGGGTCGGCCTTGGTGAGGGTGAGCGAGAAGCCCGCCATGTCCAGGCTGGTGACGTAGTTGCCGACCAGGCTGCGGGCCACCGTGATGCCGCGCTCGGCGAGCCGGGCGGCGACCTCGCCGTAGGCGATGTACAGCTCCAGCAGGGGGGTCGCGCCGAGGCCGTTGAGCAGGGCGATCACCTCGTCACCCGGGGCCAGGTGGTGGTCGGCGAGGACGGTGTCGACCACCTCGGCGGCCAGCGCGCGGGCCGGGCGCAGCTTCTCGCGGCGGCGGCCGGGCTCGCCGTGGATGCCGACGCCGACCTCGATCTCGTCCTCGGGCAGGTCGAAGCCGGGCTTGCCGGCGGCCGGGGTGGTGGCCGCGGTGAGCGCGATGGCGAAGGAGCGGGAGGCGGCGTTGACCCGCTCGCCCAGGGCGGCCACCTCGTCGAGCGGGGCGCCGCGTTCGGCCAGCGCTCCGGTGGCCTTCTCGACCATGACGGTCGCCCCGGTGCCGCGGCGGCCGGCCGTCCAGGTGGAGTCCTCGACCGCCACGTCGTCATCGACCAGGACGGTGCGGACCGCCAGGCCCTCCTCGGCGGCGAGTTCGGCGGCGAGCTCGAAGTTCATCACGTCGCCGGTGTAGTTCTTCACGATGAAGACGACGCCGGCGCCGCTCTCCACGGCCTTGGCGGCGGCCAGCATCTGGTCCGGCACCGGGGAGGTGAAGACCTCGCCGGGACAGGCGGCGTCCAGCATGCCGGGGCCGACGAAGCCGCCGTGCAGCGGCTCGTGGCCGGAGCCGCCGCCGGAGATCACCGCGACCTTGGGCCCGGCCGGGCGGGCGGCCCGGGTGATCACCCGGTTGGGGATGTCCACCGTCAGCTCGGGGTGGGCGGCGGCGACTCCGGCCAACGCGTCCTCCAGGACGTTCTCCGGGGTGTTGATCAGCTTCTTCAACGCTCTTCGCTCCCTTGTGCGGGTCGTCGGCCGTGGACGCTGCTGCCCCGACGCTACGCCAGACGGGGGTGGTGGGCACGGGGTGCGACACGCGGGATTCGGGTCACTCTCCCGGAGTAGCGGCGTCGGCCGCGGGGTCGGTCGTAGGGTCGGTCGCATGAGCGAACACGTGGGTATCGTCCTGGTCTCGCACAGCGCCCGACTGGCCGCCGGGCTGCGCGAGCTGCTCGCCGAACTCGTCTCGGGCGGCGTGCGGGTGGTGTGCGCGGCGGGGACGGAGGACGGCGGGCTCGGCACCAGCTACGACCTGATCGCGCGGGCCGTCGCCGAGGCGGACGGCGGGGCGGGCGTGGTCGTGCTGCCGGATCTCGGCAGCTCGGTGCTCACCGCCGTCACGGTGCTGGAGGACGAGCCGCGCCCGGGCGTGCGGCTGGTGGACGCGCCGTTCGTGGAGGGCGCGGTGGCGGCCGCCGTCACCGCCTCGACCGGGGCGGCGCTGGCGGAGGTGGTCGCGGCGGCCGAGGAGGCCCGCTCGTTCCGGAAGCTGTGAGGCCGCGGCCGTGATGCCGGGGCGGCTACTTGGCGTCGGCGTAGCAGTCGACCACCGCCGTGGTGAGCGGGAAGCGGACCGGGGTGTCGCCGAACACCAGGCGGCGGGCCTCGTCGGCCGCCTCGGCGACCGCGGCGGCCACCTCGTCGGCGAGGTTGGCCGGGGTGTGCACGATCACCTCGTCGTGCTGGAAGAACACCAGGTGCGGGCGCTCCGCCGGGCCGGCCACCGGCAGCTCGCCCAGCCGGCGGCGCAGGGCGGCGAGCAGGGCGAGCGCCCAGTCGGCGGCGCTGGCCTGGATGACGAAGTTGCGGGTGAAGCGGCCGCGGGCGCGGGCCTGCCGACCGCCGGCCTCGCCGGCCGTGTCGGGGGACTCGGTGAGGTCGAGGAACTCGGCCGAGGCGGGCGGGCAGACCCGGCCCAGCCGGGAGGCGACCACCCCGCCGTCCTCGCCGGTGCGGGCGGCGGCCTCGACGTAGCCCATCGCGGCGGGGTAGCGGTGGCGCAGGGTGTTCAGCAGCGGGCCGATGTCGCCGCTGGTCTGCCCGTACATGGCGCCGAGCAGGCCGAGCTTGGCCTTGTCGCGGTCGCCCTGGAAGGCGTGGGCGGCCAGCGCCTCGTACAGGTCGCCGCCGGCGGCGGTGCGGGCCAGCCCGGCGTCCTGGGAGAGGGCGGCGAGCACCCGGGGCTCCAACTGGGCGGCGTCGGCGACGACCAGCAGCCAGCCCGGGTCGGCGACGACGGCGCGGCGCAGGATGCGCGGGATCTGCAGCGCGCCGCCGCCGCGGCTGGCCCAGCGCCCGGAGACCACGCCGCCGACCACGTACTCGGGCCGGAACCGGCCGCCGCGGGCCCAGGCGTCCTGCCAGGCCCAGCCGTGCGCGGCGTGGATGCGGGACAGCTCCTTGTAGCGGATCAGCAGCGCGGCGGCCGGGTGGTCGACGCCCTTGAGCTCCCAGGAGCGGGTGGAGCCGAGCTGGATGCCGTTCTCGGCGAAGGCGCGCAGCACCTGGGTGTGCGAGTCGGGGTTGAACGGGCGCCCGCCGAGGGCCCGTTGGAGTTCGGCGGCGAGGTCGGCGAGCAGTCTCGGCTGGGCGCCGGGGACGGTCGGGCGGGGGCCGAGGAGTTCGGTGAGCAGCTGGTCGTGGACGTCGGCGCGCCAGGGCAGCCCGTCGTGCGCCATCTCGGCGGCGACCAGCGCGCCGGCGGACTCGGCGGCGACCAGCAGCCGGAACCGGTGCCGGGCGGCCGGGTCGGCGATCGCGGCGATCCGGCGCTGCTGCTCGGCGTGGACGGCGACCACGGCGGTCAGCGGGTCGGCGCCGGGCGGCAGTTGCAGCCGGTCGGGCGCGAACAGGGTGTCCTGCCCGTCGTCGGCCTCGGCGGAGCCGGGCTCGGGCAGGTCGTCCGGGACGGGCAGGCCGCGCAGCCGGGACCAGGCGGCGCCGAGCGAGCGGGGCGCGCCGAACCGGCCCTCGTGCGCCAGCAGCAGGGCCTCGACCAGGCGCAGGTCGTGGCAGCGGGCGAGCCGGTCGGGCAGCCGGGGCAGCAGCGGCGCGTAGGCGCTGTCGGTGGCGGCCCACACCCAGCGGGGCCCCGGCACGTCGCTTCCCGCGGCCTCCCGGGCGGCGACGGCGGCGGCGAGGTCGGGGACCTTCTCGGGCGGGCCGAGCGGGGCGCCGGCGTCGTCGAGCGGCTGGAGCCGGCCGCCGGGGCCGTGCGGGTCGGGGGCGAGGGCCGTCCTGGGTGCCACGGGGGCGTCTCCTCTCCGGCGCGCTGTTCTGGCGTGCGGGTACGGGCACGGGTGTGCGGTCGTTCGGGTGTCCGGGCTTGACGTTAACGGGTGGGTACGACAACGGGGGCGGGGGCGCATAGGCAGGGTGGGTGACACCGCGTATGGTCGGCGAAATGACCGAGAACCCGTTCTTCAAGCCCAGCCCCCTGGTCTACGAACTGCCGCCCTTCGCCGAGATCCGGCCGGAGCACTTCCTGCCCGCGTACGAGCGCGGGATGGCGGAGCAGCTGGCCGAGATCGCGGCGATCACCGCGGATCCGCGGCCGCCGACGCCGGACAACACCCTGGTCGCCCTGGAGCGTTCCGGGGAGCTGCTGCGCCGGGTGGACGCGGTGTTCCGCAACCAGTCGGCCTCGGACACCAGCGAGCCGGTCGACGAGGTGGAGACCGCGGTGAGCCCGCTGCTGGCCGCGCACCACGACGCGATCCACCTGGACCGCGCCCTGTTCGCGCGGATCGAGGAGCTGTACGGGCGCCGCGCCGAGCTGGGTCTGGACCCGGAGTCCCTGCGGCTGCTGGAGACCCGGCACACCCGTTTCGTGCGCTCCGGTGCCCGGCTGGGCGAGGCCGAGCAGGCCCGGCTGCGCGAGCTGAACGCCGAACTCGCCGCGCTCGGCACGACGTTCCAGCAGAACGTGAACGCCGCCACCAAGGCCGCCGCGCTGGTCGTGGACGCGGCCGAGGAGCTGGACGGGCTGTCGGCGGACGAGGTCGCCGCGGCTGCGGAGAACGCCCGGGTGCTCGGGTACGAGGGCCGGTTCGTGCTGTCCCTGAAGAGCACCTCCGGCCAGCCCGAACTGGCCCGGCTGACCGACCGGTCGGTGCGCGAGCGGCTGCTGGCGGCCTCGCTCGACCGGGGCCTGGCGGACAACGGCCCGCTGGCGATCCGGATGGCCGGGCTGCGCGCCGAGCGGGCCGCGCTGCTGGGGCACCCGAGCCACGCCGCGTACGTGGTGGAGGACGAGACCGCGGGCACGGTGGAGGCGGTGTCCGGGCTGCTGGCCCGGCTGGTGGGTCCGGCGGTGGCCAACGCCCGCCGGGAGGCCGCCGAACTGGCCAAGCTGGCGGCGGCGGACGGGATCGAGGAGATCGCCGCGCACGACTGGGCGTACTACTCGGAGAAGGTCCGGCAGAGCTCCTACCAGGTGGACGCGGCGGTGCTGCGCCCGTACTTCGAGCTGGAGCGGGTGCTCCGGGACGGCGTGTTCTTCGCCGCGGGGCTGGCGTACGGGCTGACCTTCACCGAGCGGACGGACCTGACGGCCCACCACCCGGACGCGCGGGTCTTCGAGGTGTTCGAGGAGGACGGCGCTTCGCTGGGCCTGTTCGTCGGCGACTTCCACGCCAGGGCGTCCAAGCGCGGCGGTGCCTGGATGGACGAGCTGGTGAGCCAGTCGGGGCTGACCGGCCGGCGGCCGGTGGTGATCAACAACCTGAACATCGCCCGCCCGGCGCCGGGCGAGCCGGTGCTGCTGGCCTGGGACGAGGTGCGCACGCTCTTCCACGAGTTCGGGCACGCGCTGCACGGGCTGTTCTCGGACGTGCGGTACCCGCTGTTCGCGGGCACCTCGGTGCCCCGGGACTTCGTCGAGTTCCCCTCGCAGGTCAACGAGATGTGGATGGTCCGGCCGGAGGTGCTGGCCAACTACGCGCGCCACCACGTGACGGGGGAGCCGCTGCCGGCCGAGCTGGTCGAGCGGATGGTGGCGGCCGAGGGCTTCGGGGAGGGCTTCCGGACGGTGGAGTACCTCGCGGCGACGCTGCTGGACTGGGCCTGGCACACCGTGCCGCAGGGCCGGGAGATCGCGGACGCCGAGGAGTTCGAGGCACGGGCGCTGGCGGAGGCCGGGATCGCGGTGCCGGCGATCCCGCCGCGCTACCGGACGGCGTACTTCCAGCACGTCTTCGCCAGCGGCTACAGCGCCGGGTACTACGCGTACATCTGGTCGGAGGTGCTGGACGCCGACACCGTGCAGTGGTTCGAGGGCAACGGGCGTGCGGTGCGGGAGAGCGGCGAGCTGTTCCGGCGCGAGCTGCTGGCGCGCGGCTACGGCCGGGACCCGCTGGAGTCCTTCCGCGCGGTGGTCGGCCGGGCGCCGGAGACCGGTCCGCTGCTGGCGCGGCGGGGCCTGCTCTAGCCCCTTCCAGGGCGGCCCCGGTGGCGGTCAGCGCGGTGTGACCGTGACCGTCACCGGGGTGCCCGGGCGGGCGTGCGGGAGGCGGATCCGGACGGCGCCGGCCCGCCCGCCGGCCGGCTGTTCGACGTCGACGCGGGCGGCGGCGGGGGCGACGGTGACGTCGGCGCCGTGCGGGAACGCCGCCGGGGGCAGGACGAGTTCGCTGGCGTGCCGGGTGCCGTCGGCGCTCCAGCGGACGGTGGTGGCGTCGGTGCGCACGTCCGTCCCGGCGACGGCCGCCGGGTACGGGCCGAAGGCGGGCTCGTCGCCGGGGGCGGGGCGTCCGGCCGGGTCGAGTGCGCAGTAGCCGCCGGTGCCGCGGCACCAGTACCACATGGTCCAGCCCTCGGCGAAGCCGTCCATCGCGGCGACCTGCCGGCGGACCAGCAGGGTGTTGCCCGGCCTGCGGGAGTCGGGCGGGCCCCATTCGCCGACCAGGACGGGCAGCCGGTGGGCGGCGGGGTAGGCGGTGATGGCGGCGGTGTAGTGCTCGACGAAGCCGCCGGCCGGGTCCCAGTCGGCGCCGTTCTCGACCGCGGTGTCGTAGAAGTGCGGCGCGTAGCCGAGCCGGGGCGGGCCGGGGCGCGGGTCGTCGAAGCCGGGCAGCCGGGTGGGCACGCCCTGGCCGACCAGGACGGTGGGTTCGACGAACAGCCAGGCGCGATGGTCGACCCGGCGCACGGCGGCGATCAGGCGGCGGTACATGTCGGCGAGCCGGCCCTGTTCGAGGGCGGCGGAGGCGGCGGCGAGCACGGCCGGGTCGCTCGGGTCGCCGTCCACCGGGCCGAACGGCTCGTTGAACAGGTCGTACCCCAGCAGCGAGCGGTGGCCGCGCAGTTCGAGGGCGAGCCGGGTGTAGAAGTCGGCCTGCCAGGCGCGCAGGTCGGGGTCGTCGTAGAGGTGGCGGAAGGCGGCCTGGACGGCGGGCTGGAAGTAGCCGGCGAACCAGTCGTTCGGGTCGGGGGTGAACGGCAGGCCGTCGTCCCGGGTGGCCCAGGGCGGGATGCCGCGGTCGCCGCCGCCGAACGCCGGCCCGTAGACGTCCTGGTGCAGGTCGACCAGGGCGAGCAGGCCGTACCGGTCGGCCGAGTCGAGGAGTTGGCGCAGCCGGTGCAGTTCGGCCGGGTCGAGGCGGCCGCGGACGGGCTCCAGCCTGTTCCAGGAGACCGCCACCCGGATCAGGGTGAAGCCCTGCGCGGCCAGGGACTTGAGGTCGGCCTCGGTGGTCTCGGCGTACTTGTCGAGGTTGAAGCCGCGCAGTTGGAGGCGGCGGCCCCGGGCGTCGGTGAAGGCGGTGCGGCCGTCGGGGCCGGTGGCCGTCGCGGCGGGGAACCGCGCGGGCGGGCCGGTGCGGGCGCCGTCGTGCGCGGCGGCGGGGGTGGCGGGGGCCGCGGTGAGGGCCGTGGTGGCGGCGAGCAGCAGGGCGGCGGCGGTGCGGCGCAGGCGCATCGGGACCTCGTACGGCGCGGGGGTGGGGGCCCGATGATGCCCGCGGTGCCGGGTGTCGCACAAGGGCCTTGCGCGGAGGGGGAGTTCAGTCGGCGTCCGGGGTCGGGGCCGGGGTGGCGGGGGTGGGCAGGTCCGCGGCGGCGGCCAGGCGGCCCCAGAGCAGGTCGGCGAGCGCCTGCACCATGCGGGTGCGCGAGCAGGGTCTGGTCTCCAGCCACCAGTCGCCGGCCGCCAGCACCATGCCGGTGATGCCCCGGCCCCAGGCCTCGGCGAGCAGTTCGCGGTCGGCGCCGAGGTCGACCTGGTTCTGTACGGCCCGGGTGATCTCCGCGGCGATCTGCCGCAGTGCGGGGGCGAGCGCGGTGCCGGCGCCGCTCGGGTCGCCCGGTTCGGGGTGGGTGAGCAGCCGGTAGACCTGCGGGCGGGCCTCGATCCCGGCCAGGTAGGTGTCCAGGACGTGTTCGACCCGGTCGCGGCGCTCCAGTGGTTCGGCGAGGGCGGCCCGGACGGCGGCCAGCAGGCCGCTGGTGTGGCGCTCGGTGAGGGCGGTGATCAGGCCGTTCCGGTCGCCGAAGTGGCGGTAGAGGATCGGCTTGGTGATGCCGGCCTCGGCGGCGATGGAGTTCATGCTGGCGGTCGGGCCGTCCCGCTGGATGACCCGGTCGGCGGCGTTGAGCAGCTGCTCGCGGCGGGGCTCTCGGGACATGTGCTGCTCCTCGGGGTCGGGGTCTGACCGGGCGTTGACACCAGTTACCAATCAGTAGCAGACTCCGACGATGTTACCCGAGGTAACCCCCCTGGTCGGCCGTACCCCTTCTTCGGAGGCAAGCACCATGAGCAGCACGTTCTCGCTGGACCCGGGCGCGGACCAGCTCGCCGTACGCGACTGGCTGCACGGCTTCGCCGCCGACGTCGTCCGCCCCGCCGCGGCCGAGTGGGACGAGCGCGAGGAGACCCCCTGGCCGATCATCCAGGAGGCCGCCAAGCTGGGCATCTACTCGCTGGACTTCTACGCCCAGCAGTACTTCGACCCCTCCGGCGTCGGCATCCCGATCGCCATGGAGGAACTGTTCTGGGGCGACGCGGGCATCGGGCTGTCCATCGTCGGCACCACGCTGGCCGCCGTCGCGGTGCTCGCCAACGGCACCGACGAGCAGATCGGCACCTGGACCCCGCAGATGTTCGGCACCCCGGACGACCTCAAGGTGGCCGCGTTCTGCTCCTCCGAGCCCGACGCCGGCTCCGACGTCTCCGCGCTGCGCACCCGGGCGGTGTACGACGGGGCCAAGGACGAGTGGGTGCTCAACGGCACCAAGACCTGGGCCACCAACGGCGGGATCGCCGCCGTCCACGTCGTCGTCGCCACCGTCGACCCGGAGCTGGGGGCGAAGGGCCAGGCCTCCTTCGTCGTCCCGCCGGGCACCCCCGGACTGAGCCAGGGCCAGAAGTTCAAGAAGCACGGCATCCGCGCCTCGCACACCGCCGAGGTGGTGCTGGACGACGTCCGGGTGCCCGGCAGCTGCCTGCTCGGCGGCAAGGAGAAGCTGGACGAGCGGCTGGCCCGGGCCCGCGAGGGGGTCAAGCGCCCGGGGGGCAGGGGCAACGCGGCGATGGCCACCTTCGAGGCCTCCCGGCCGGCCGTCGGCGCGCAGGCGATCGGCATCGCCCGGGCCGCGTACGAGGTGGCGCTGGACTACGCGAGGACCCGCGAGCAGTTCGGCCGCCCGATCATCGACAACCAGGGCGTGGCCTTCCAGCTCGCCGACATGAAGACCCGGATCGACGCCTCCCGCCTGTTGGTGTGGCGGGCCTCCTGGATGGCGGCCAACAACCAGCCGTTCACCGCGGCCGAGGGCTCGATGTCCAAGCTGTACGCGGGCGAGACGGCCAAGTGGGTCACCGCGCAGGCGATGCAGATACTCGGCGGCAACGGCTTCACCCGGGAGTACCCGGTGGAGAGGATGCACCGGGACAGCGCGATCTACTCGATCTTCGAGGGGACCAGCGAGATCCAGCGGCTGGTGATCGCGCGGGCGATCTCGGGGATGCCGATCCGCTGAGCCGGCCGAACCTGCCGAGCCGGCTGAACCTGCTGAGCCGGCCGAGCCTGCCGAACTGGCCGAACCTGCTGAGCCGGCCGAGCCTGCTGAGCCCGCTGGGCTACCGGGCCGCCCAGAAGGCGAGTCCGGCGGTGAGCGCGCCCACCGCCGCGCCGACGATGGTCTGCGCGGTGGTGTGGTCCCGCAGCACCACCCGGGACCAGCCGATCGCCGCGACCAGCGGCGCGAGCAGCAGCCACAGCGGGCCGAGCGCGATTCCGAGGCAGACCACCGCGCCGGCGGCGACGGCGGTGTGCACGGAGACCTTCCACCAGACGGTGATCACCAGGATCGGGACCAGCGAGGCGAACATCGCCAGCACCATCGCGGTCAGGTCGGCCGGGGCGTCCAGCCAGAGCATCACGGCGAAGCTGGTCGCGACCGAGCCCATGATGAACGGGATGACGGTCAGCCGGCGCTGCCGGTGGCCGACGTGGCGGTCCTCCAGGGTGCCCTTGCGGATGCCGCGCTGGATGAACATGGTCGGGATGACGGCCGCGAACAGGGCCGCGAAGGCCGCCCAGCCGAGGCCCGTCCAGCCGTAGCGGATGACGCCCATCAGCGGGAGCATCGCGATGATGACGTTCTTCGGCTCGACGCCGTCGGTGACCCGGCGGGCCCAGATCGTCCGGCTGGTGGGGGCGGTCGTGGCCTCGGTCGTCATCGGGGTGTGTGCTCCGGGTGCGCAAAGGGGTCGGCGTGACGGGGACGTCAGGGCGGGGGCATCGGGGCGGGGCGTCGGGACGGCCCGGCACCGATCGGATGATCGTACGCGAGCCCGTCCGCGCGGCCGGTGCCCGGACCTGGTGCCCGGATCTGGTGCCCGGCCCCGGTCAGAACCGCGCCGGGCGGCCCTCCAGGAACGCGGCCAGCCCCTCGGGCACGTCCGAGGTCTCCCGGGAGCGGCGCTCCCAGGGCGCCAGCGCCTGCGCCGCCCGCTCCGCCGGGACGGCCAGCGCGGCCTTCACCGCGCCGATGGTCTGGGCCGAGCGCCGGGTCAGCAGTCGGGCGAACTCCAGCGCGGCGGCGTCCAGTTCGGCGCCCGGCAGGACGCGCTCCGCCAGGCCCAGCGGCAGCGCGTCGCGGCCCGTCACCAACTCGCCGGAGAACAGCAGGTACTTGGCGCGGGCCGGGCCGACCAGCCGGGCCAGCCGTACGGTCGGCACCGCCGGGTAGACCACGCCGAGCTTGGCCGGGGTGATCCCCAGCCGGGCGTCCTCGGCGACGAACCGCAGGTCGCACGCGACGGCCAGCTGGCAGCCGCCGCCCACGCAGGCGCCCTGCACCACGGCGACGGTCGGGTGCGGGAAGGCCGCCAGCGCCTCCTCGGCGGCGACGTTGACCGCGTGGTAGGCGTCCGCGCGCTCCGGATCGCCGTACACCTCGGCGAGTTCGGCGATGTCCGCGCCCGCGCTGAAGGTGCCGCCGGCGCCGGTGACCAGCAGGGCGCGCACCCCCGGCTGCTCGGCGAGGCGCAGCAGCACCTTCGGCAGCGCCTGCCAGATCTCCAGGGTCACCGCGTTGCGCCGGTGCGGTCGGGCGAACTCCAGGACGGCGACGCCGTCCTCGCCGACGTACGCGTGCAGGCCCTCGGCGTGGGCGGGCAGGGCGGAGCGGTCCCGCGTGAGCAGCGGCTGGTCCATGCGCACCTCCGGGCGGTCGTGGTGCGCCCACTCTCTCAGGAGGCGAGGGCGCAGTAGTCGCCGAGGCCGCCCTCGACCAGGGCGAAGGCGCGCGCGGCCCGGTCGAGGGCGGCGGGCAGGGCGGCCGCGGCGCGTTCGCCGGTCAGCATCCGGCGCTGGTTCTCGGTGGTCAGGGCCAGCCGGGCGGCGAGCAGTTGGGCGGCGGCGATCTGCGCGGTGAGCTCGTCGTGGGCCGGGTCCTGGGCGAGGAGTTCGGTGGTCAGCAGGCCCTGCGCGTGCCGGCCGAAGCCGGCGGTGGCGCGCATCGCCAGGGCCGGGGTGCGGTGGATCAGCCGGACCACGTCGAGCACGAGCGGTTCGTCGCTCAGTCCGGTGGCCGGGTCGTGCTGCTCCAGCGCGGCGAGGTACTGCTCGCGCAGCGCCGCCACCGCCGAGGTGCCGGGGGCGCGTTCGCGGACCACCCGGGCCGGCTCGTCGAGGTGTCGCTCCATGGGGGCCATGACCAGGTCTTCCTTGGTGGGGAAGTAGTTGAAGACGGTCATCTTGGACACCTCGGCGGCGGCCGCGATCTCGGCCACCGAGACCTGGTCGAAGTCCCGCTCGGCGAACAGTCCGATGGCGGTGCGCCAGATCCGGATGCCGGTCTGGATCTTCTTGCGCTCGCGCAGCGGGAGGGCGTCGAGGTCGCGGTCGTCGTCAGGGCTGAAGCCGGGGTGCGTCGCCATGGTTCGACTGTACCAGGATCAAAGATCGATCAGGATGAAGATTGAGCCGAGCTTAAGAATTGACCAGGTATAAAAAAACTGCCATGGTGAGGACGCGCCGCCGGCCGCACCGGCCCGGCCCGAACTCCACCGACCCTGGGGGGACTCACCGATGGCACCCGCCGCCCCTGTCCTGATGACACCGACCCGGCGCAACCTGGGCATGCTGCTCTGCCTGGTCACGATCGTGCTGGCCGTGCTCGACATGAACATCGTGTCCGCGGCCACCGTGCCGATCGTCCGGGAGCTCGACCCCGTCCACGGCATCGACCGACTGCCCTGGCTGATCAGCTCGTTCGCCCTCGCCGCGACCGCGCTGCTGCCGCTCTACGGCAAGCTCTGCGACCTGTACGGCGCCAAGCGCGTGCTGCTCGGCGCGGTCGGCACCTTCCTGGCCGGCTCGGCGCTCTGCGGGTTCGCGCAGTCGATGGGCCAGCTGATCGCCTTCCGGGCCGTCCAGGGCATCGGCGGCGGCGGGCTGATGAGCGTCACCATGGTGGTCATCGCCCACCTCAAGGACCCGGCCGAGCGCGGCAGCGGCAAGGGCGGCGCGATGGGCGGAGTCGTCGCGGGCATCGGCATGGCGGTCGGCCCGCTGATCGGGGCGCTGTTCACCGACCACCTCGGCTGGCGCTGGATCTTCTACGTCAACCTGCCGCTCGGCCTGCTCGTCCTGGTCGGCACCGCCCTGGTGATCAAGCTGCCGCCGGCGGGCGGCCGCCGCAGCCTGGACTTCCTCGGTGCGGCCCTCGCCGCCGCCTTCGCGACCGGTCTGCTGCTGGTCACCGAGTGGGGCGGCAAGGACTACGCCTGGACCTCCCCGGTGGTCCTCGGGCTCGTGGCCGCCACCCTGGCCGCGCTCGGCCTCTTCGTGTGGCGCCAGGCCACCGCCGCCGAGCCGGTGCTGCCGCTGTCGCTGTTCCGGATCGGCGTGGTGCGCCTCGGATTCGCGATCCAGGGCCTGGTCGGGATGGGCATGACCGGCTCGATCGTCTACGTGATGCTCTACCTGCAGATCGCCCGCGGCATCGACCCCACCTCGGCCAGCCTCTACCTGATCCCGATGGCGGGCGGGATGACGGCGGTCGGCCTGCTGGCCGGCCGGCTCACCGCCCGCGGCCACGCGGAGCGCACCTTCCTGGTGGCCGGCGCGGGCTGTGCGGCGATCGCCCTGCTCCTGCTCGGCCTCAGCGGCCCGACCACCGGGCTGTGGGCCGTCTGCGGCGAACTCGTCCTGCTGGGCTTCGGGATGGGCCAGCTGATCGGCCAGCTGGTCACGGTGGTGCAGGAGTCCGTCCCCCGCCACCAGCTCGGCGTCGCGACCACCGGGATCCGCTTCTTCCAGACCCTCGGCAGCGCGCTCGGCGCGGCGCTCTTCGGCACCGTGCTGGCCCGGGTCTTCGCGGACGGCGAGCCCGGCCTGCCGCTCGGCGCCGTCCGGACGCTCGGCGGCGCGGCCCGCGAGCACGCGCTGCGCAGCTTCACGGACGCGGTCGACGTGGTGTTCCTGTCGGCCGGCGGCCTGCTGGTGCTGGTCCTGCTGCTCGCGCTGCGGGTGCCCAGGACGGTGGCGGCCGCGGAGCCGCCGGTGCTGGCGGCCTGACGGGCCTGACGGGCCTGACGGGCCTGACGGGCCTGACGGGCCTGACGGGCCTGAGGGGCCTGAGCGGTCTGAGGGGTCGGGGCCGGGGGGGGGGGCGACGGCCCGGGGAGCGGCGGGGTCCGGTGGGACACGGGGGTGTCCACCGGGCCCCGCCGCGTCCGGTCAGGCCCCGGGCGTCCACTCCGGGGCCAGGATCGACCAGATCTGCTTGTCGTGGCGGACCCCGTTGTGCGGGTACCACTCGCGCAGGGTGCCGTCCAGGGTCATGCCGACCCGCTCGGCGACGGCCCGGCTGCGGGCGTTGCCGGCGGAGCACCACCACTCGGCGCGGTGCAGGCCGCGGGTGGTGAGGGCGTAGTCGAGCAGCACCCGGACGGCGGCGGTGATCAGCCCGCCGCCCTCGCCGGCGGGCTCGGTCCAGGCGCCGATCTCGCAGACGCCGCTCTGGGCGTTGAAGCTCACGAACATCACGCCGCCGACCAGCGTGCCGTCCCGCCAGATGCCGTAGATCCGGCCGCTGTCGGCGGCCTGCTGGTCGGCGTAGCGCTGGAGGGTGGCGCGGGCGGAGTCGAGGTCGGTGGAGCGGGTGGCCCAGGGGATCCACGGGGCGGTGTGGGCGCGGGCGCGGTCGATGTGGGCCAGGAACTCGGCCGCCTGCCACGGCTCCAGCGGGCGCAGTTCGGCGTTCTCGGCGAGCGGTACGGCAAACATGGGCTGGCCTTTCACGGGATGCACGGGATGCACGTGGTGCACGGTTCACGGGATGCGCGGTGTGCTGGGAACCATACATAACAAACGTTTGGTATGTACGATGATCCCCATGACACCGGCCCGTGGAGACCATGACGCCCGCCGCCTGGAAGTGTCCGAGGGCGTGTGGCGGGTGCTCTCCACCCGCGGCTTCGAGGGGCTGACCCTGCGTGCCGTGGCCACCGAACTGGGCGCCTCCACCGGCCTGTTGACGCACTACTTCCCCAACAAGCGGGCCCTGCTGAGCCACGCGCTGGACGAACTCGACCGGCGCTCCGGCTCCCGGCCCCGGCGCACCGCCCCCGCCGACGGCACCCCGCCGCCACCCCCCGGACTGGCCCGACTGCGGGCCGCGCTGCTCGACGTCCTGCCGCTGGACGGGGCGGCGGTGGCCGGCAACCGGATCTGGGTCGGCTCCTGGGACGTCGCCCTGTCGGACCCCGCGCTCGCGGCCGCGCACGCGGGTCGTTACGCCCGCTCGCGCGAGGCCCTCGCGGTGCACGTCGCGGACGCCCAGCGGCTCGGGGAGCTCCCGG
The DNA here is from genome assembly GCF_041435235.1 of Kitasatospora sp. NBC_01300. Classification (NCBI taxonomy): domain Bacteria; kingdom Bacillati; phylum Actinomycetota; class Actinomycetes; order Kitasatosporales; family Streptomycetaceae; genus Kitasatospora; species Kitasatospora sp. NBC_01300. The sequence continues at coordinate 5,352,310 of NZ_CP108408.1, forward strand.
CCGGGGCCGACGCCGCCGCGCTCGCGACCGGCGCGCAGGCCTTCGTGCTCGGCCTGGTGGTGCAGGTGCTGTTCGCCCCGGCGGAGTTCCCGCCCGAGCGGCAGACCGCCCTGCTGGACGCCTACCTGGCCGGGCTCGCCGCCACCGGCTGACCCGCACCGCCGGCTGACCCGCACCGCCGGCAGACTCGCCACCGCCGGCTGAGCGGCCGGCCGGGTTCGCGATCACGGGTCGAGCGGCCGGTTGGGCCCCGGCCGGGTTCCCGGACCGGGCGGCTCCGGGCCGGGTCGGCGGGGCGGATTGTCCCCGGGGCGTGATTCGCCCGGAATTTCGGTTGTTCGGGTCTTCTTCCGCATCCGGTCCGCAGTGGCGGTCATCCGGATCAGCCGGTTATCGCAGTGCCCATGACACGGATAGTCACGGCTTAGATGCGGTGGGTACGGGCAATCGGACGGCGTGCGGGCGGGATTTCCGGGAGCCCGTGGCGGCCGGGCAATGCGGCCGCCGGCCTGGCGGCCTGCGGGAATGCCGAGATGGTGCCCCCAGCAGGATTCGAACCTGCGACCTACCGCTTAGAAGGCGGGTGCTCTATCCGCTGAGCTATGGGGGCGGGACGGGCTGCGCCCGGGCGGGCGTGACCGTGGCCGGGTCGGGCGACGAGCGCTGGGGGCGCGCGTGTCCGGCCCCGTACCGTGAGGGTGGGGGTGGGGGTCGGTGGGCCCTCGGCCTGTCGGGGACAGGATAAGGGTGCCCAGTTCCTCGGCCGAGTGTGACGACACCGCCGTTGGTGTGTCGGTTCGGTGGAGCGGTCCGATAATCGCAGGTGAACGCCGTGAGTGCAGCGGTCTGGGAGTGTTCCGAGCCGGACGTTGTGCAGTCGTTACGGGGCTGCCGCCCCACCCGTTATGGATTCGGCACGGAGAATGTGTCGTCACCGGTGCGGGTGGGGGGCCGTATTCGGCTTCCTCCGGTCGGATGACGTGCGCGGACGGTCGGCCGGCGCTGTTCCGGGGCGTGTCGGTTGGGGGCGACGAGCAGCCGGTTTGTTGTCATGGCCGCGATGAGATGGGCGTGAAGGGGTGCCGAAAGGCCGAAATTCACCCCTGCGAGTGACGTCGGTTTTCCGAGGTGCCGAGTTGTCCACAGGATTTCGGAACTCCCTGGCGTGGATTTCCCGCGAAGCACACTCTCAACGCGCACCGGTCGATTCCGTACGGTGCATCGGCGAGAACGGAGAGTGTGTCGTGAACGAGATGCAGGTGACGATCGTCGGCATTGTCGCGACGGAGGTGACGTACGGCGAAACGGGCAGTGGGGTGCCGATGGCCAGGTTCCGGCTCGGCTGCACCGAGCGCCGGTACGACCGGCAGCGCGAGTGCTGGGCGGACGGCGAGACGCAGTGGCTGACGGTGACGGCCTGGCGGGGGCTCGCGGTCAACCTGATCGGTTCGCTCGCCAAGGGGGATCCGGTGCTGGTGTGCGGTCGGCTGCGGTTGCGGGAGTGGGTCGACGGCGAGGTGAAGCGGACCGGGGCCGAGATCGACGCCCGATCGGTCGGACACGACCTCACCCGTGGTACCTCGGCGTTCCGTTGGGCGGCGGGGGTGCGCGGGCAGCCGCCGGGCGCCGCCGGGCCGGCCGGGGCGCAGGCCGGCGGAGGGGTGGTGCCGGGGTGGATCGCCGACGCGCTGGAGGCGCGGAAGGCCTCGGCGGTGGCCTCGGCGCCGCGCCCGCCGGAGCCCCCGCCGCCGGTGCGGCCGGTGTCGGGTGGGGCGTCGGAGGCGGAGGCGGGGGAGCGGGGGCGGGTGGCCGAGGGGGAGCGGGGAGGTGGCGAGCAGGCTGCGCTGATCTGACGGGTCGATGACCTTAACTGTCGACAAATATGTTGATCGAGACTGTTGTTGCTCCCGCACGCGCAATCTCGCCCGGATAACGAAAAGTCGCGAGGAGATTCTGGCTGATCGTCAGCTTGTGTCGAAACTGAGGGGGTTGATAACGATCCAGATACGGAATCGTCCTGATTTCGCATGGGGGTTTCGGGGCCTGCGGGGCTCAATAGGATTCGTCTGGTTCATACCCGCAGCAGCGCCACAGGGGGCGCGCGCGGCACGGCAAGTCGGCGGGCTGTCCATCGGTGCGGCCCGGCCCGGAGGGATCCCAGATGTTCCAGAGGCAGGCGCGGAGTCTCCCCCGCATAACCACTGTCATGCTCACGACCAGCCTGGTGTTGGGCGGGGGCCTGTTCGCGGCCGGTGCGGCGGCCGCGGCGGACACCCCGGGTGCGGGCGTCAAGGCCGTCCTCCAGAACACGATGTTGGGCGAGAAGATCGACGTCGAGGGCAAGGGGACCGTCGACGGCGGTCTGTTCACCCTCAAGACGTCCAACGGCGAGATCCAGACCTACTGCATCGACTTCGACAACCCGGTCTACCTGGACAGCGCCGCGAAGTACCAGGAGTCGGACTGGAAGTCGAGCTCCCTCGGCGGCAAGAACAAGGTCGAGGCGGCCTCCAAGATCCGCTGGATCCTGGAGAACTCCTACCCGCAGGTCAAGGACCTGACGGCGCTCGGCAAGACCGTCGGCGTCGACGGCCTGACCGCCGAGGACGCCGCCGCGGGCACCCAGGCCGCGATCTGGAAGTTCTCGGACAACAAGAACGCCACCCCGCGCAACGCCAAGGCCAAGAAGCTGCGCGACTACCTGCTCGGCGACGCCAACAAGGGCATCGCCGCCGAGCCCAACCCCTCGTTGACCCTCAACCCGGACTCCGTCTCCGGCAAGTCCGGCAACAAGCTCGGCCCCTTCACCCTCAAGTCCAGCGCGGCCGAGGTGAAGCTCACCGTCACCGGTGACGCCGCCGACAAGGTCAAGGTGGTGGACAAGGACGGCAAGCCGGTCGGCGCCACCCTGACCGGTCCGATCAAGGACACCCAGCTGTTCCTGGACGTGCCGGCCGGCACCCCGGACGGCTCGGTCGCCCTCGCCGCCGCCGCCGACACCGTCGTGCCCAGCGGCCGGGTCTTCCTCAGCGAGGGCTACGACCCGAAGCGGCACAGCCAGAGCATGATCCTGGCCGGTTCCAGCAAGCTCAGCGTCTCCGCCGGTGCCAAGGCCACCTGGAAGCAGGGCGCGGGCGCGCTGGTCGACAGCACCGCCCAGGTCGAGTGCGAGAACAACGGCGTGCGCGTCACCGTCACCAACGGCGGTGACGAGGCCGCCACCGTCACGGTCAAGCCGGGCAAGCAGCTGACCGTCCAGCCGGGCAAGACCGAGAACGTGCTCGTCCCGGTCGCCGAGAAGGCCGCCTACGACATCAACGTCACCGGCCCGAACGGCTTCGCCAAGGAGTTCAAGGGCGTCCTGGACTGCAAGACCGGCGTGACCCCGCCGACCTCCGGCCCGTCGACCCCGGCCGCGACCGGCACCCCGAGCACCGCCCCGAGCACCGCCCCGACCGGCACCCCGAGTGGCACCCCGAGCCAGGCCGGCACCCCGTCGGCCGGTGCCAGCACCGCCGCCGGCGCGCACCCGAGCCCGGCCGCGACCAGCTCCGCCCCGGGCACCGGTGGCCTGGCCCAGACCGGTGCCAGTGACTCGACCCCGATCCTCGCCGCCGTCGCCGGTGGCCTGGTCCTGGCCGGTGGCGCCGCGGTCTTCGTCCTGCGCCGCCGTGGCCGCCACGGTCGCACCGCCGCCTGAACCGCCCCGCAGGCCCGGAGGCGCTGACCTCCTGAGGCCCTGACGGCACCCGGCCCGGCCCCCGCACCCGCTGCGGGGGCCGGGCCTTCGCCGTTCAACCCCGCGCTGCGGATACCCCCGTGGGGCACACCGGGCGTTCGGGGCTCCCGGCCGGGTGCGGCACAATGGAAGGCTGCAAGCCGAATACTCCCGACGACGCCGGAGCGATCTCACGTGGCGGAATACATCTACACGATGCGCAAGGTGCGCAAGGCGCACGGAGACAAGGTCATCCTTGACGACGTGACGCTCAGCTTCCTCCCCGGGGCGAAGATCGGCGTCGTGGGCCCCAACGGCGCGGGCAAGTCCACCGTGCTGAAGATGATGGCCGGCCTGGAGCACCCCTCCAACGGCGACGCCTTCCTCTCGCCCGGTTTCACCGTCGGCATGCTGCTCCAGGAGCCGCCGCTCGACGAGACCAAGACCGTCCTGGAGAACGTCGAGGACGGCGTCAAGGAGATCAAGGGGAAGCTCAACCGCTTCAACGAGATCGCCGAGCTGATGGCGACCGACTACTCGGACGCCCTGCTGGACGAGATGGGCAAGCTCCAGGAGGACCTGGACCACGCCAACGCGTGGGACCTGGAGGCCCAGCTGGAGCAGGCCATGGACGCGCTGGGCTGCCCGCCCGGCGACTGGCCGGTCACCAAGCTCTCCGGTGGCGAGAAGCGCCGCGTGGCGCTCTGCAAGCTGCTGCTGGAGTCCCCCGACCTGCTGCTCCTCGACGAGCCCACCAACCACCTGGACGCCGAGTCGGTGAACTGGCTGGAGCAGCACCTGGCCAAGTACCCCGGCACCGTCGTCGCCGTCACCCACGACCGGTACTTCCTGGACAACGTGGCCGGCTGGATCCTGGAGCTCGACCGCGGCCGCGCCATCGGCTACGAGGGCAACTACTCCACCTACCTGGAGTCCAAGCAGTCCCGCCTCAAGGTCGAGGGCCAGAAGGACGCCAAGCGCGCCAAGCGGCTCCGCGAGGAGCTGGAGTGGGTCCGCTCCAACGCCAAGGGCCGCCAGGCGAAGTCCAAGGCCCGTCTGGCCCGCTACGAGGAGATGGCGGCCGAGGCGGACAAGATGCGGAAGCTGGACTTCGAGGAGATCCAGATCCCGCCGGGCCCGCGTCTGGGCAGCATCGTCATCGAGGTGGAGAACCTCTCCAAGGCCTTCGGCGAGAAGATCCTGATCGACGACCTCAGCTTCACCCTGCCGCGCAACGGCATCGTCGGCATCATCGGTCCCAACGGCGCCGGCAAGACCACGCTGTTCAAGATGCTCCAGGACATGGAGACCCCGGACTCCGGCGTGGTCAAGGTCGGCGAGACCGTCAAGATCAGTTACGTCGACCAGAGCCGTGCCAACATCGACCCGAAGAAGACGCTCTGGGAGGTCGTCTCCGACGGTCTGGACTGGATCAACGTCGGCCAGGTCGAGATGCCGTCCCGCGCCTACGTGTCGGCCTTCGGCTTCAAGGGCCCGGACCAGCAGAAGCCGGCCGGCGTGCTGTCCGGTGGTGAGCGCAACCGCCTGAACCTGGCGCTCACCCTCAAGCAGGGCGGCAACCTGCTGCTCCTCGACGAGCCCACCAACGACCTCGACGTCGAGACGCTCTCCTCGCTGGAGAACGCCCTGCTGGAGTTCCCCGGCTGCGCCGTGGTCATCTCCCACGACCGCTGGTTCCTGGACCGGGTGGCCACCCACATCCTCGCCTACGAGGGCGAGAGCAAGTGGTTCTGGTTCGAGGGCAACTTCGAGTCGTACGAGAAGAACAAGATCGAGCGGCTCGGCGCCGACGCGGCCCGCCCGCACCGGGCCACGTACAAGAAGCTGACCCGCGGCTGACACCCAGCCGTCACGGCGGCCCGGCAGACTGCCCCTCGGGGCGGCCTGCCGGCCGCCGGCCCGCCGCCACCGCACGGCGGCGGGCGACCGGACGTCGAGGAGAACACCTGTGGCCCGCCACATCTACGCCTGCCCGCTGCGCTGGTCCGACATGGACGCGTTCGGCCACGTCAACAACGTGGTCTTCCTGCGCTACCTGGAGGAGGCCCGGATCGACTTCATGTTCACCCAGGCCGCCGAGGCCGGGGCGGGGGAGTTCGCGGGCGGCTCGGTGGTGGCCCGCCACGAGATCGACTACAAGCGCCCGCTGGTGCACCGGCCGGAGCCGGTCACCGTCGAGACCAGGGTGACCCGCATCGGCGGCGCCTCGCTGACCGTGTCCTACGAGATCAAGGACGTCGCCGAGGACGGCACCGAGACGGTGTACGTCCAGGCGTCCACCGTGGTCGTGCCCTACGACCTGGCGGAGGGCCGGCCGCGCCGGATCTCGCCCGTGGAGCGGGAGTTCCTGTCCCGCTTCATGGACGAGGAGCCCGCCGTAGTCGCCGCCTGAGCACCCACCTCCGACGATTCGAGCTGACCCGCGTTGACCATCACCGCCCGCCTCGCCCTCACCGACGCCGGGGAGGCCGCCGACCTCTCCGCGTTCCTGCTGCGCCTGCTGCGCTTCGACAAGGCGGCGGCCGTCCGGTTGCAGGCGGTGGCCCCGGCCGGGGAGGACGGCGTGCTGGCGGTCTTCGGCCGGCTGCCGCTGGGCGGTTCGGGCGCGCTGGCGATCCGCACCGCCCGGCTGACCGGGCCGGCCGAGCCGACCGATCTGACGGTCTCGGCGGGCCAGCTGCTGGACGGCGTGGACGCCGGGACGGGTGCCGTCGAGCTGCCCGCCCCGGTGACCGGACCGGCCTGGGCCGGGCTGCTGCCGCCGCGCACCGGCTGGCGGCCGGTCGGGGCGCCGCCGGCGGCCGAGGTGTACCCGGAACTGATGGCCGGGGTGCGGGAGTTCCGTGAGCGCAGCGAGGCCGTCCCGGCGCACCACCGCGGCCGTGCGGTGCTGGACGCGCTGGCCGACGAGATCTGGTCCCGCCCGGTCTCCGTGCTGCCGGAGCTGCCGCTGCGGGCGGTGCACGCGGCGTACGTGATCGGCTTCCTGAAGCCCGGGGCCCCGCTCACCGTGCACCGGGCGGGCGGCTGGCTGCGGCTGAGCGCCCCGGCCGGTTCGGTGGCGGTCCGGACGGCGGCCGCGCCCGGCGCGGGGCTGGGGCTCAGCGCGCTCCGGTAACCCAGCCGGGGGCTCAGCCCGATCCGGTAACCGGGCCCGGCCCGGGGCTCAGCCCGGGGTGTTGATCATCGAGGCGGCGGCGTAGGTGAGGTATTCCCAGAGCTGCTGCTCGGCCTCGGCCGGCAGGGCCAGGTCGTCCACGGCGGCCCGCATGTTCCTGAGCCAGGCGTCGTGCGCGGCGCGGTCGACCTTGAACGGCACGTGCCGCATCCGCAGCCGGGGGTGGCCGCGCTGCTCGCTGTAGGTGCGCGGGCCGCCCCAGTACTGCATCAGGAACAGGGCCATCCGCTCCTCGGCCGGGCCGAGGTCCTCCTCGGGGTACATCGGCCGGAGCAACTCGTCCTCGGCGACGCCCTGGTAGAACCGGTGGACCAGTCGCCGGAAGGTCGGTTCGCCGCCGACCTGGTCGAAGAAGGTCTCCTCGCTGAACGTTCCTCGCCGGATCTCTTTCACCCGACCATGGTCGCAGACGCCGACGGGGTCGTACACCGGGACCAAAGGCGTACGACCCCGCAGGGCGTGTGTCGGGGCTCAGGCGACCGGGGCGGCGGTCACACGTCCTCCCACTTGAACAGCTTCCAGGCGACGCCGGTCAGCACGGCCGCGAAGAGCAGCAGCCCGCCCATGGTGGGCAGGGCGTCCATGACGCCGCCGCCGCGGGTCAGCACCGACTGGGCGGCCGTCACCAGGTAGCGCAGCGGCATGACCTTGGAGATGGTCTCCAGCCAGCCGGGCGCGCTGTCCAGCGGGATGAACGCGCCGGACAGGAAGGACATCGGCAGCACGATGATCTGCGAGATGCCGTTGGCCGCCTCCTCGGTCTTGGCGACCGAACCGGCCAGCAGGCCGATCGACATGAAGGCGAGCGTCGCGCAGGCCACCAGCGGGATGACCAGCCACCAGTTGCCGGTGAGCTTGAGCCCGAAGAAGTTGGTGGCGACCGTCAGGAAGACGGTGGTCTGGAGGAGCGAGGTCAGCAGCGAGACCAGGATCCTGGAGCTGATGACCGTGCCCGCACTCACCGGGGCCAGCCGCAGCCGGCGCAGCACCTTGCTCTTGCGCCACCCGACCAGGGTCAGCGCGGCACCGAACACCGCGCCGGTGGCGACGGCCCAGCCGAGCAGGCCGGGGGTGAGGAACTGGATCGGCTTGAGCGACTGGTCCTCTACCTGTTGGGCGTCCAGCACGTAGGCCGGCTTCTGGCCGGTGGCGGCCTGGTTGGCGCTCTGGACCACCGAGTTGACGATGCCCTGGAGCGCGCCGGCACGGACCGTGTCGGCGGCGCTGAAGCGCAGCTCGACCTTGCCGTCCGGGCCCTGCTCGATCATCGCGTCGAAGTCGCCCTTGCGGACCTTCTCCAGTGTGGCGGCCGCGTCGTCGGTCCTGGTGATGGTGAGGACCTTGTCCAGGTCGACCCGGCCCTCGCCCTGGATCGAGTCGAACAGCTTCACCGCGCCGACCTGCGCCACCTTGGCGTGCGGGCTGCCGGAGCCCTTGCCCACGGTGCCGAAGAACACCAGGAACACCAGCGGGAAGAGCAGGATGAAGAAGGTCGCGGTGCGGTCGCGCTTCATGCCGAGCAGCATCGCGCGGGACAGGCTCCAGAACGCGCTGACCCGCTCCCGCTCGGCGCTCGCGCCGCCGCTCGACCCGTCGCGCCGGGCGGGGGTCTTCGGCTCGGTGGACGTGCTGGCGGTCATGCGCGGTACTCCCGTCCGGTCAGCTGGAGGAAGACGTCCTCCAGGGTGGCGCCGCGCACTTCGAGGCCGCGCAGCGCGTTCTGCTCGGCCAGGACGCTCAGGACCGGGGCCGGGAGGCGGGTGGAGACGGAGAGCGAGACGCTGTCGTCCTCCAGGGCGGCGATGTCGGCGCCGGCCGTGGTGAGCAGGTCACGGGCGCGCTCGACGGACAGCTGGCCGGACGCGATGCTGATCCGGACGGTGTCGTCGATCTCGCGGATCAGCGTCGCCGGGGCGCCGGTGTGCAGGATCTTCCCGTGGTCCATGATCGAGACCCGGTCGCAGAGCACCTCGGCCTCGTCCAGGTAGTGGGTGGTCAGGACGACCGTGCGGCCCTCGCCGTTGATGTCCCGCAGGAGGTCCCAGAGGTTGCGCCGGGCCTGCGGGTCGAGGCCGGTGGTGGGCTCGTCCAGGAAGACGATCTCCGGGTCGTGGGCCAGCGCGCAGGCGATCGACAGGCGCTGCGCCTGACCGCCCGACATCTGGTCGGTCATGACGTCGGCCTTGTCGGTCAGGCCGACCCGCTCCAGCATCGCGTCGGCCCGCTTGGGGCCGACCCCGTAGAACGACGCGAAGGTGCGGATGGTCTCCCGGGCCGTCAGTTTCCGGAAGAAGGCGGAGGCCTGGAACTGCACGCCGATGCGCGGCAGCAGTTTCGGATTGCGCGGCCAGGGCGCCAGTCCCAGCAGCTCGACCCGGCCCTCGTCCGGCTTGCGGACGCCTTCCAGGATCTCCATCGTGGTGGTCTTCCCGGCGCCGTTGGGGCCCAGGATTCCATAGAATTCGCCGGCCTCGACGGTGAGGGACACCCCGTCGACGGCCTGCACGTCCCCGTACCGCTGACGGATGCCGTCGGCGGATATAGCTGCAGTCATGTGGCCTGAGCCTAGGGCTTGCGAAGGTCCCTGTGCACGTCGGTGGCGACGAATTTGTGGATCGTTTGAGGAATCGGGAACAAGCCGGGCCGGGCGGAAGTTGAATTCCGCCCGGCCCGGCCGGAGTTATTGCCGACGGCCTTTCAGGCGCGGTGCACCGTGATCGTCGTCCAGGCTCCGATGTGGATCCGGTCGCCGTCGTTCAGCGGCACGGCGGTGTGCGGGGCGATCGGCTCCGCGCCGCCGTTCACGGTGGTGCCGTTGGTCGAGTCCTGGTCCACCAGGACCCAGCTGCCGTCCGCCTGTTCGGCGAGCATCGCGTGCTGGTGCGAGGCGCCCGGGTCCTCCGGCGGCACCGACAGGTCGATCTCCGGCACGGTGCCGCGGTGCTGGCTGCGCCGCCCGATCCGCAGCTGGCCGCGGCCGGTCAGCGGGATGCGCCGCTCGGGGCAGTACGGCGGGAAGAACAGGCCGGCCGCCTCGGGGCCGCTGCGGGCCATCATCTCGGTGAAGTACTCGCGGTCGGCCGAGACCACCGCGATCCAGTTGGCCCGGAGCGGCTTCGCGGGGGCGGCCGTCGGTTGCGGCTGCTGGGGTTGCTGCGGCGGCTGCTGCTGATGCGGCGGGGCGAGGTGGAACGAGGTGCCGAAGTCGCCGCCGCGGTTGTTCGGGCCGGGGGGCTCGGCGTACACCGGGCCGGAGTCCTCGCGGACGGGGGCCTCGGGGAACGCGCCCTCCGGCGTGGGCCCCTCCTGCCCGTTGGCGGGCAGGGAGGGAGGGTAGCCGTAGGTGTGCGCGGGCGCGGGGGCCTGCTGCGGGTGCTGGGTGTGCTGCGGCTGCGGCTGCTGCGGGAGGGGCGGTTGGCCGTACGGCGGTTGGCCGAACGGCGGCTGTGCGGCCGGCGCGCCGCCGTACGCCGCCGGGATGTTCAGCGGCGGCGGCTGGCGGCGCGAGGGGGTGGAGAGTTCGTAGTCGTACCCGCACTCCTCGCAGAACCGTCCGGTCTGCGGGCTGCGGCAGATCGGGCAGACCGTCAGGCCCTCGGTCAGGTTGGGGTGGCCCTGGGCCGGTGGCGGCGGCATCGCGCCGGGCTGCGGCGGGACGCTCCCCGGCGGCATCGGCGGAGGCGACAGCGGCGCGCCGTAGGGCGTGCCGCGGTGGTCCGGGTGCCTGGACTGCTCGAACGAGTCGGGTGCCTCGGGCGAGGCGGGTGCCCCGGGCACCGGGTGGGAGCCGTACGCCCCCGGGTGGGCCCCGTGGGCCCCGTGGGCTCCCGGGTGGGCTCCGGGCGGCGTCGGGGCCGGCGGAGTCATCGGGAAGCCGCAGAAGTCGCACCAGTCCTCGGCCTGCGACTCGTGGCCCCTCGGGCAGATCGGCATCAGTTCCCCCTCACATCGAGCCGGCTTGGGGCGGCGTCGCACCGGGTCGTCGGCCCGGTCACGTCTTCAGCGGTCACTTCTTCACACGCACCGTCTTGGTCGACCGGGTCTCAAGGGTCATCGAGTCGGCCTCGCTCACGTTCTTACGGAACCGAACCGTACCCTCCTTCGGGTCCACCACGTCCACCACCTTCTGCAGCAGTTTGTAGGTGCCCTCGTTGCCGGTCGCGTGCGCGATCCGGACGGCGGCGCCCAGCTTGGACGTGGCGGTGTCGACGTCCCCGGCCCGGTGGGCCTCCAGGCCCTCCTGGATGGAGGAGGCCAGCTCGGCCTGCCCGGTGTAGTGGGCGACCTGCGGGCTGATCCGGGTGGAGGAGGCCAGGTCGTCGGTCCACACCGCCTTGACCAGGCCCTGGGAGAGCACCTCGGGGGTGCCGCTGCCGACCTGCGGGGGCAGCACCAGGCTGATCCGGGCGGCGAGCATCTCGTTGCCGATGGAGGCGGCCGGGACCTCGACGCAGACGTGGTAGTCGCGGCTCTCGTCGCCCCAGGAGCCGGTGGGGTAGTCGCCGGCCCGGGGGCCGGCCTCGGCGCGCCGGGCGGTGAGGTCCTCGACCGCGGGGGCGACCTGCTTGACGAACTTGACCGCGGCGTTGGCCGGGGTCCAGATCCGCAGCGCGACGTCGGCGACCTGCTTGCCCATGGCGCCGGCCATCATCGAGCGGAAGTCCTCGGCCAGGCCGGAGGGTTCGGCGACGATGTCGACGGTGCCGAGCAGCGCCGAGGAGATCTTGCGCAGCTCGTCGATCCGCCAGTCGGTGCCGACGCCGCGGCAGTCGGCGGTGAAGTGTCCGGTGACCCGCTCGATGGCGCGTTCCAGGTCGACCGCCGACTCGTGCTCGTTGTTGCCGTCGGTGAGCAGGACGGCGTGCCGGATGGCGATGTCGCGGCGGGTCAGGAAGAGCTTGTCGGCCTTGGCCAGCCAGGTGCCCATCGCGGTGCCGCCGGCGGCGGTGAGGCGGCGCAGGGACTCCTTGGCGTGGCCGCGGGTGGTGGCGGAGGCGGTGGCGAGGGTGCCGTCGCCGGGGTAGATGTCGCGGGCCTCGTGGGTGCCGGCGACCACGGCGAAGGCGGTGCCGTCGCGCAGCGCGTCGATGGCGGCGGCGGTGGCCTCGCGGGCGCCGTTGATCTTGGTCTTGGGGTAGTCCATCGAGCCCGAGCAGTCCACCAGGATCACCACGGCCGCGGCGGTGTCGGCGCTCTGCGGGCCGCCCGCGTCGGCGATGCCGAGCGGGCGGCCGCCGGAGGTGCCGCCGCCGGTCGCGGTGACCGTGACGATGGCGTTGACCTCGCGGGCGCCGTCGGCAAGGTACTCGTTCTGGAAGATCTCCACGTCGAACCTGGGCAGGTTCGGCTTCGCCAGTGTTGCCATGGGCCGGTGGCTCCCGTCGGAAGGGTCGTCGGTACGGATCGGTCGGTGGGGGCCGGCCGCGTCGGGGGCGGGCCGGCGGGCCGGGTGACCGCCGGGGTCGGTCCCGGGCGGGCGGCGTCCGGTCAGGCCGTCGGCGGGTGCGGCGGCTGCGGGGGGACGGTGGGTGCGGCGGGAGCGGTGGGCGGTGCGGGGGGCGCCGGCGGGGCGGCGGGGGGCAGCGGGGCGGCGGGGGAGCCGATCACCGGGAGGTCCGGCAGGGTCGGCTCGTAGTCCTCGTCCTCCTCGGCGGCGCGCCTGGCACCCGCCGCGGTGATCAGCGGCAGGTCGAGCGCGGTGGCGGTCCGGGGGTCGTCCTCGTCCTCGCCCTGGTCCTCGGCACCGGCACCGACGCCGGCAGCGGCGCCCGCGGCCGGCGGGTCGATCGGCAGGACGGCGACGGTGATGTTGTCGTGGCCGCCGGCGGCGATCGCGAACTTCACCAGGGTCTGTGCCGCCGCGAGCGGTTCGGTGCGGGCGTCCGGCCGGACGAAGTACGCCAGGTCGGTGGCGGCCTCGGCGTAGTTCCACAGCCCGTCGGTGCAGATCAGCAGCACCCCGGGGACGTGCGGCGTGAAGTCGAGGGTGTGCGGGACGACCTCCTCGGCGTCGGCGCCGAGCCACCCGGTGATCGCGTGGGCGCGCGGGTCGGCGTACGCCTCGGCCTCGCTCATCAGCCCGGCCTCGACCATCCGGGCCGCCCAGGAGTCGTCCTGGGTGAGCCGGAAGGGCTCGGCGCCGGCGCGGTCGTCCGGGATCCAGTAGGCGCGGGTGTCGCCGACCCAGCCGATGGTGATCCGGCCGCCGGAGGCTATGGCGCTGACGTAGGTGCAGGCGGGCGCGTTGAGGTCGGGCCGGGCGGGCCCGGGGCCGGCCTGGGCGAGGTCGGCGACGGCCCCGGCGGCGTCGGCGATGGCCTGGCGCATGGCGGCGGTGGGTTCGCGGCCCGCCTCCAGGGCGCTCAGCAGCGACTCGGAGGCGGCGTCGACGGCGGTCTCGGAGGCCTCGTCCGGCCGGTCGGAGGAGGAGACGCCGTCGCAGACCACGGCGACCACGACCGGCTCGCCGCCGGGCAGCGAGGTGGCGGCGATGGTGAAGGAGTCCTCGTTGCGGTGGTGGCGCACGCCGCGGTCGCTGACCCCGGCGACGCCCGCGAGGGACTTCTCCATGTGGTCGCGCGGGCGCGGCTGGGCGCCGCCGCACGCCTCGCAGTAGCCGTCCGCGGTGACCTGCGGCAGCCCGCAGTGCGCGCAGACCGGCCCGTGCTGGGGCGGGACGCCCTCGGCCCGGGCGGTGGCCCAGTTCGCGGGCATCGCGCCCGGGGCGGTCCGGCCGTCCCGGCTGGCGCCGCAGGCGCCGCAGTAGGCGTCCTCCGGCTCCAGCGGTTCGGAACAGCTCGGGCACACGGTCTGCTGCGGCATCGGCTACACCCACGTCCTGGGGCGGGCGCGGTTGGCCCGCTCCACCATCTCGATCCTGGTCTCGGCCCGGTCGGCCAACCGGGCGAGTACCCGGTAGGACTGTTCCAGGGCGAAGCGCAGTTCCCGCTCCACCGCAGGTCGTCCCAGCACCGTGGTGCCGCCGCCCTGCTGGGCGCCGGTCGAGCCCGCGGTGACCCAGCCGAGGGCGGCGCCGAGCAGTTCGACGGCCAGTTCCTCGCGGCGGCGGTCGTCCAGGCGCAGCGCGGTCAGCTGGTCGGAGCTGGCGCCGAGGTCGGCGGCGAGCGGGTCGGTGGCGGGCCGTTCGCGCAGCCGGGCGCGGACGGCCGCGATCCGGGCGGCGGTGTACTGGTTGGAGGTGGCCGGGACGGACTCCAGGACGCGGACGGCACCGGGCCGGTCGTCCTCGGCCAGCCGGACCCGGGCGAGCCCGAAGGCGGCGCTGAGGTAGGCCGGGTCGGTGGTCCAGACCAGTCGGTAGAACTCGGCGGCGTCGCCGCCGTCGCCGAGGAGCTCGGCGCAGATGGCGAGGGCCAGCTTGGGGGCGGCCTCGCCGGGGAAGGCGTCGTAGACCGCGTCGAAGGCCTCGGCGGCGGCGCGCAGCCCGGCCTCGTCGGGCGAAGCCGGGCCGTCCGGGCCGTCCGGCCCGTGCACGGCGCCGACCAGGGCGATCGAGCTGCCAGGGCCGTCCGAGCCGTGCAGCCCGTGCACGGCGCCGACCAGGGCGACCAGGCCGCGGTACCAGACGACCCGCCAGTCGTCCGGGTACTCCCGTTCCAGGGCGTCGAGGGCCTCCTCGGCGGCGGCGCGGCGGCCGAGTTCGAGGTGGGCGCGCAGTTCGCGCAGCCGCCGTTCGATGGAGAGGGCGGGCGCGCCGGCCAGGGCGGCGAGCGCCTCCTCGGGGTCGGTGGCGAGCAGGGTGGCGAGGAAGCCGGCGTTGGGGTCGCCGGGGTCGACGCGCGGGACGGGCAGCGCGAGGGCGGCGGCGGCCGGGTCGAGGGCGGTCACCAGGAGCTGTCCGGGCTGCTCGGTGGGCATGACCAACTCGGTGTCCACGACGCGTAGTTCGGGGCCGAAGAGGGTGGACAGGGCGGGCCGGGCCCGGCCGTCCTGGAGGGCGAGGATCTCGCGCAGCACGCCGGTGAGCTGGTCGGCCATCTCGTCGGCGGAGGAGAACCTGCGGGCCGGGTCCGGGTCGGTGGCGCGGACCAGGAAGCGGTAGTACGACTCGTAGCGGGCGAAGACCTCGACGTCCTCGGGGCCGGGCAGGGTGTCCCGGTAGGTGGTGCTGTAGCCCTGGAAGTCGAAGGTGAGCACCGCGAGGGTGCGGGCCACGGTGTAGAGGTCGGAGGCGGGGGAGGGGCCGTGGGTGGCGATCTCCGGGGCCTGGTAGCCGACGGTGCCGTAGATCGGGCCGTCGTGGTCGAGGCGGCAGACGGCGCCCATGTCGATGATCTTGAGCGCGTCGCCGCTCTGGATCACGTTGTCGATCTTGAAGTCGCAGTAGATCAGGCCCCGGCTGTGCAGGTACCCGAGCGCGGGCAGTGCCTCCAGCGCGTACGCGATCGCCTGCTCGACGGGCAGCGGCTCGCGCCGGCCGTCCGGGGTGCGGCGGTCGTTGGCGATGTCCTTGAGCGACTTGCCGCCGACGTACTCCATCACGATGTAGCCGTCGGTGGAGCCGGAGCCGACGTCCAGGTGCTCGGCGAAGTTGATGATCCGGACGATGTTCGGGTGGTCCACCTCGGCCAGGAAGCGGCGCTCGGCGACGGCCACGGCGAGCGCGTCCTCGTCCCCGGTGTCCAGCAGGCCCTTCAGGACCACCCACTTGTCGTTGACCCGCCGGTCGATCGCCAGGTAGATCCAGCCGAGGCCGCCGTGCGCCAGGCAGCCCACCACCTCGTACTGCCCGCCGACCAGGTCGCCGCGGCGCAGTTTGGGCGTGAACGAGTACGGCGTGCCGCACTTGGTGCAGAAGCCGTCCGGGCGGCCCGGCCGGCCGTTCTTCTCCCGGCCGACCGGGGTCTCGCACTTGGAGCAGAACCGCTTGCGCTCCGGGACCTCCGGGTTCTCCAGCACCGCCAGCGACGGATCGGCCGTCTCGACGGTCGGCACCGTCACCAGGCCGGCGCCCAGCCGGTTGCGGGTGCCCGCGCTGACGCTGCCGCGGGTGCTGCGCACCGAGACCGAGCGGCTGCTGCCGGTGCGGGTCGAGCGGTGCGAGCGGGAGCGGCCGGACATCGAGCGGGCCGAGCCGGTGCGGGTCGAGCGGATCGAGCCGCTGCGCGCCGAGTCGGTGGAGAGCCGGGAGGACGGGACGTAGGGCTGGGTGACGCCGGTGTCGCCGCCGGGCGGGGTGAGGCCGCACTCGTCGCAGTAGCCGTCGGCGTCGATGGTGCCGGAGCAGTCCCTCGGGCAGGGCGCGCCGGGGCCGGCGGCCGGCGCCCCGGTGGCCTTGGAGGCCCCGGAAGCCCCGGAAGCCTTGGAGGACACCGCGGCCGGGGCGAGCCCGCACTCGTCGCAGTAGCCGTCCGCGTCGATCCTGCCGTTGCCGGAGCACTCCGGCCGTACGCACGTCCCGCCCATCAACCTCAGCCCCCCTGGACCTGTCCGTCGACCGGCGTCTGGCCGGTCGTCTCCTGTGCGGCCTCGGCCTGCGCCGGCCGCAGCGACTGCTGGAAGCGGGCCACCGCGGCGGCCGCCGCCCGCAGGTCGCAGGGCGCGCTCCACAGCAGCCAGCGCGCCTTCTCGTACCGCTCGATCACTTCCGGGTCCTCGGAGACCCGCAGCCGGGCGGCCATCGCCTTGTACGCGTCCAGCCGGCCGCGCAGTTCGGCTCGGACGGCCAGCGGCTGGGTCACCTCGGTGAGCGACTGCCGGGCCCGGGCCAGCTCCTTGGCGGCGGCGTCCTCCAGCGTGTCCAGCAGCGGCGCCAACCGGCCCCACTGGCCGCCCTGGCGCAACTCCAGTGCCGTCACGATCCGTTCGCGCAGCGCCGAGGCAGGCCCGGGCACCGCCGGGACGTCGCTGGAGGCTATCTTCGCCAGCACCTCGCCGCGCGCCCGGCGGGCCTCGGCCAGGGTGGCGTCGGCCCGCTGGAGCAGGTCGCCGACGCCCTGGAGGCGCTCCTCGGCGTCGTCGCGCAGCCGCAGCAGGTTCTCCAGTTCCAGCCGGACGCCGTCCAGCGCCCGCCCGGCCCGGTCGAACCGCTCGGTGTCCACCACCCCGGCGGGGGTGGCGAAGGCGCCGCCCTCCGGCACGGTGCCGCGCTGGGCGGGCACCCGGGCCGGGCGCCACAGCGCCAGCGGGTCCTCGCGCACCTCGGCGCGCAGCCCGGTGAGGTCGGCGTCCAGCCCGGCCAGGTCGTCGGCGAGCGGGTGGCCGCCGGCCCGCACGCCGAGCGAGGCGGCGAGGTTGCCCACCCGGTGGAGTTCGGCCAGCAGCAGGTCGATCCGGGCCGGCAGCGCCGACCAGACCGCGTCGGCGGCGCTGACCACCTCCAGCACGGTGGCGTACCAGGAGTTCATCCGGGTCATCAGCGTGTCCAGGCTGATCCGCTCGACCAGCCGGGCGGGCGCGCCGAGCAGCTGCGGGCCGTCCGGCAGCGCGCCGCCGGGGACGGTCACCGCGTCGCCGGTGAGCAGTTCGCTCAGCTCGGCGAGTTCGGGCGCGCCGGGCTTGGCCTTGCGGGCCCGTACCGCGCGCGCCGAGGCCAGTGCCTCCGCGTAGCGGTCGAACAGCGCCCAGAGCAGCGGCAGGCCCTTCCCGGCGACGGACCAGCGCTCCAGCGTGCGCCCGGCCAGTTCGGCGCCGTCGAGCAGCCGCAGGCCCGGATGGTCCTGGAGGGCGAGCAGCGCCGACTCGACCGCGTCCCGCTCCGCGCCGAGGCGCGCCAGCGCGCGGTCCACCTCCTCCCGGCTCAGTACCGGGCCAGCCGAAGCCGCCAACGCCGTGTCCTTCCTTCCTCGCGTGCGATCCCGACGTACCTGACGTGCGATCCCACGACATCCCCCGTGCCCACCACCGGTCTCCCCGTGGTGATCGTCCCGAACCCTAGCCGGTGGCCGTTCGGGCGGAGCGGGCGGTGGGCGTCAAGACCGCGTCAACGGCCTGCTGACGCCCGTGCGCCGCCCGGTGCGTCAGCGGGCCGGCCAGTACAGGCCGGGGTCCTTGGAGTTCTCGGGCAGGTAGGGCTGGACCCACTGCTCGAACGACTTCTGCCAGCCCTTGTCCTTGTCCGCGTAGTAGTCGGAGATCACCTGGTTGACCCGGGCGGTGAGGTCGGTGCTGTTCTGGCGCATCGCGACACCGATCGTCTCCGGCTGTTCGAAGCCGTCCACCACCTTCACCGTCTGGTCCTGCGCGGCCTGGCCGACCGCCAGTTCGTCGTCGGTCATGGTGGCGTCGACCTTGCCGAGCTGCATGCGGACCAGGCAGTCGAGCTGGTTGGTCACCAGGACGAGCTGCTTGGCGCTCTTCTTCGCGTTCAGCACGTCCTTGGCCACCGAGCCGTCCGCGGCGCAGACCGTCCTGCCGTTGATCGCCTCGTCGAGGTTCCTGGCCGTGGACGACCGGGGCACCAGGACCCGCTGCTTGATGTTGAAGTACGACCGGGAGAAGGCGACCTTCTTCAGGTTGGCGCAGCTGATCGTCATGGTGCGGACGATCAGGTCGACCTGGTTGCCCGTGAGGGCGTCGACCCGGCCGGCGGTCGACACCGGCTTGAGCACCACCTTGGCCGGGTCGCCCATGACGGCCGCGCCGATCGCCCTCGCGAGGTCGATGTCGAAGCCTTCGAGCTCACCGGTGTTCGGGTTGCGGGCGCCCCAGCGGTAGCTGTTCTGGTCCACGCCGATGATCAGGGTGCCCTTGGCCTTGATGGCCTTCACCGCCGGGCCGTCCACGGTGCTCGGCGGCACGGTGCTGGTCAGGTCGCAGGACTCGGCCTGGTCCTGCCCGGCCTGTTCCTGCCCGGTCGACCGGACGGCCTGCGGTGCGCCCGTGGCGGACGCGGGCGCGGCGCCGGACGGCCCGCCCCCGCCGAGCACGGCCGCGCCGGCGGCCAGCAGCGCCAGCACGGCGGCCGACCTGGTGCCTGCGGTTCTCCTGCGCATGTGTCCGTTCCCCCCTCTACCGGTACTCGGCCAGTCGGCGGCCCAGGCCGCGCAGTGCGGCGGCTGCGGCCACCACGCCGAGCAGCGCGGCCGCGAGGGCGGCGAGCCGGAGGTCGCCCTCGGTGCCCTTGGCGGAGCGCTCGAAGTGGTCCTGTTCGGTGGTGGCGGCCTGGTCGAGCGCCTTGTCGGTGGCCTTGAAGGCGCCGTCCGCGGTGTTCGCCTCGGCGGCCGGGTCCGCCGTCACGGTCGCCTGCAGCGCGCCCTGGTAGTCGGCCTGCTGGGTCTCCAGGGCGTGCGCCGCGTCGTGCCGGGTGCGCCACGTCCCGTACTGCCGGTCGGCCTCGCCGATCTGCTGCCGGGCGTCCGCGGGGGCCAGGTCGAGGGCCTGGCGCAGCGAGCCGGAGTGCTGCTCCATCGGGACGTTCGCGGGCTCGCCCCCGGCGAGCTGCCGGGTGATCGTCGTCCACTGGTCCGCGTACGCGGTGGTGGAGCCGCGGGCGACGAGGTTCAGGTTCTCCGCCAGCCGGGCGGAAAGCACCTGCACCCGGGCGGTGTTGAGGGCCCGCAGCGGCTGCGCGCCCTGCTTCCAGCTCTGCTGGAGCGCGGCGTTGGTGGTCAGGCCGGTGACGGCCAGCCAGAGCGCCCCGGCCAGGACGGCGGCGGTGGCCCCGAGCAGGCCGGGGTTGAACACCCGGTTGGTGCGGCGGAACAGCGTCAGCTGCACCCAGACCAGCGCGCCGAGGGTGAGCACCCCCAGGCCGTACGCGGCCCACGGGCTGGACTTCGCCTCGGCGTAGTCCTTGTCCAGCTCGTCGTTCTCGATGGCGGTCAGCTCGGCGGCGCGCGGCAGCAGGGTGCCCTGCATCTGCTCGGAGGCGTACCGCAGGTAGGCGCCGCCGAGCGGCAGGCCCAGCCGGTTGTTCGCCCGAGCGGTCTCCACCAGGCCGGCGTAGACGGGGAGTTGCTCGCTCAGCTCGGTGAGCTTCTGGTACGCGGGGGAGCCGATGGTGGTCTGCGCGGCGGCCTTGGTGATCAGGTCGGTGGCCGAGGCCAGATCGCCCTCGTAGTCGCCGCGCACGGTCTTCGTCTCCGCCCCGGCGAGCAGGAAGCCGGTGGCCGCCGTGGTGTCGGCGCGGGCCAGCAGGCGGTGGATGTCGGCCGCGTCCTTGCTCAGCGGCTGGCTGTGCTGGACCACCCGGTCGGCGGCCTCCGCCTTGGTCTCCAACTGCCAGGCGGTCAGCGCGCCGAAGGCCACGGTCAGCACCGCGAGCACCGCCCCGGCCAGTCGCAGCCGGCCCGGCGCCGTCCGGGTGGCGTTCGCCAGCCGCGCCCGCAGGCCGGACAGGCCGCGCGGCGCGGGCCCGGCCGACGGCCGACGGGCCGGCGCGGCGCCGGGTCCGGACACCGGGACGCCCCGGACGCCCGGCACGGCCGGTGCCGTGCCCGGCGGGCCGCTCGGCCGTGCCGGGACCACGGCGCCCGGTGCGCCGTTACCTACTGGTGTTGCCACCCGCCTCATCCTCCCCAGGGGTCGGGCCCGCTGTCCGGGGCCCGGCCGATGCCAGCAGTATGGCCGTGACTCCCCGTGGCCACACCCGAATTGCGCCGATCTTGAGCTTGCCCCGCACGTGCCCCGCATGGGTCCCGCACGCCTCCGGGGCCCCCGCCGCCCGGCGGCCGGCGGTGAACCGTCCGACGCGGGATGCACCCTATGCGGTTCCTCGGACAGGCCGGAGCGGCGAGGTCCGGTTGCCGCGTCGGCGCGCGGGGAGCCGAGGACGGACCCCAGGACCGGCGGCGGGGGCGGTCCCGCCGTGACGCCACCGGCCCCGGCTCGGTCGGTGCACCCGGTTTCGGCGGGCACCCTCCGTACGATGGGCGGCATGCGCCTGCTTGGAACGATCACGCCCGACCGCCCGCTGCTCGTCGTCGCCGTGCGCGAGGAAGCCGCCCACCTCGACGACCGGCTGCCCGTCCTGCTCACCGGAATAGGGAAGATCAACGCCACCGCCGCGCTGGCCACCGTCCTCGCCCAGGGCGAGAAGCCGTCCGAGGTGATCAACCTCGGCACGGCCGGCGCGCTGCGCCCCGGCTGGGAGGGCACCCACCACGTCGTCCAGGTCATCCAGCACGACCTCGACACCCCGGCCCTGCTGGCGCTCACCGGCCGCAGCTACGGCGCCCCGCTGGTGGTCGGCAAGGGCGACGGGCCGGTGCTGGCCACCGGCGACCTCTTCGTCTCCGACCCGGCGGCCCGCGACCGGCTCGCCGAGCACGCCGACCTGGTCGACATGGAGGGCTACGCCGTCGCCGCCGTCGCCCACCGCTTCGGGGTGCCGGTGCGCCTGGTCAAGCACGTCAGCGACGAGGCCGGCGAGGGCGCGAGCCACACCTGGCGCGAGTCGGTCGACGCCTGCGCCCGCCACCTCGCCGACTGGATCGTCGCGCAGGGCTGGTGACGGCGCGTCCCGGGGACGCGCGGCGCCGACCGGCGCGGGCGGGTGAGAGGGCGGTCGGCCTCCCTCTCGCCCGCCGCGTTCAGTCGCGGAACCTCGCCCGCCAGGTTCAGCCGCGGACCGTCGCCCGCCGCGTTCAGCCGCGGAACGCCGAGAGGTCCAGCGCCGCCAGCCGCTCCGGATCGGTGAGCACCTCGATCGCCGCGATCGCGCCGTCCACCACGGTGAACGCCATGACCGACAGCGGCCGCCCGCCCTCGCCGATCGCCACCGCGCCCGCGGCGCCGTTGACCAGCGCCGGGCGGGCGAACGGCGACAGCCCGCCCCACAGCACCGGCTGGTCGGCCACGGCGGTCGCGCCCGCCAGCACCACCGGGTGCCCGGACCGCACCGCGCCGCCGTCCGAGCGCAGCACCACGCCCGGGGCGAGCACGGCCACCAGCGCGCCCAGGTCGCCGGCGCGGGCGGCCGCGAAGAAGCCGTCCACGGCGGCCCGCTGACGGCCCGGGTCCGGGTCGGGCGCCGGTGCCTGGTCCTGAACCCGGCGGCGGGCCCGGTCGGCCAGCCGGCGGGTCGTGGCCGCCGTCCGCTCGATCAGCGGGGCGATCTCGGCGAACGGCACCGCGAACAGGTCGTGCAGCACGAAGGCGACCCGCTCGGCCGGGGCCAGCGACTCCAGTACCACCATCAGCGCCAGGCCCACCGAGTCCCCGAGCAGCACCTCCTGCCCGGGGTCGGCCACGCCCTCGCGCCGCAGCAGCGGGTCCGGGATGCGCGTCGGGCCCGGCTCACCGGCCTCGGCCTCCGGCGGCTCCTCGCGGCGCAGCTCCCGGCCGCGCAGCAGGTTGAGGCAGACCCGCGAGACCACCGTGGTCAGCCAGCCGGGGAGGTTCTGCACGTCGGAGGCGTCGGTGCGGTCGTAGCGCAGCCAGGCCTCGTGGACGGCCTCCTCGGCCTCGCTCACCGAGCCGAGCATCCGGTACGCCACGGCCCGCAGCCGGGGCCGCTGCGCCTCGAACAGTGCGGCCCGCTCGTCCGGAGGTAATTTCTCGTCCACCGTGTCACATTCCTTCGCCGCTGGGGGTCAGAGCAACAGGAGCCACCCAACAACGGCTGCGCCGTGGAGATCAACTCCCCACCCGGGGCGAGTCGGAGACGAGGGCTGGCGAACACCCCCGATCGGCTGCCGTCGTGGGTGTCACCGCCGAGTTCTAGGCTGGCCGCCATGCCGACGACCCCGCTGCTCGACGCGATCCGCGCCAACCCCGCCGCCCTCGACTACCTGGCCTGGCCGGGCGACCTCAGCCTCGACCACTACCCGCACGTCGAGGAGGTGGTGCTCGCCTCCGGCGAGGCCCTGGAGCCGGTGGCCAAGGACGGCGCGGGCGGCACCTTCTTCCTGTGCGGGGAGGGCGGCGAGGAGCGTCCCGTCCTGTACGCCGACTCGGAGGGCGGCGCGGCGGTGCTGGCCGTCGGGCTGCCGGAGCTGGTCCGGCTGCTGCTGGCCGTGCCGTGGTGGCGGGACTGCCCGCGGCTGACGGTGGAGGAGAGCGCGGAGGCCGCGGAGGAGTACCTGGAGGACGAGCCCGGCCTGTACGCGGAGCGGGACGCGGCCGCCGCCGCGCTCGGCCTCGAAGTCCCGGGCGTGGCAGCGGCGTTGGCCCGGCTGCGGGAGGTCGCGGTCGGACTCGGGCCCGCGTACGTCCTGCTCAACGCCGAGGAGGGCGGCGCGTACGAGCCGTTGTTCCGGGCCTGAGCGGGTGGTCGTGCGGGTGGTCGTGCGGGCGGGTGGCATCAGCTATCCGGCCCCGGGCATACATGAAGGGTTGTCCGGCATCGGGTCGTGACGGCGGGAGACCGGCCCCGGATCCGACCGGGGGCGGCACGAGGAAAGAGGCGATCGTGGGCGAACTGGACGGCAGGACGGCACTGGTGACGGGCGGCTCGCGCGGGATCGGGCGGGCGGTGGCACAGCGGCTCGCCGCCGACGGGGCGCTGGTCGCGGTCCACTACGGCGGCAACGAGGCGGCCGCCGCGGAGACCGTGGAGCTGATCGCCAAGGCAGGCGGCCGGGCGTTCGCGGTGCGGGCCCGGTTCGGCGAGAACGGCGCGCTGGACCAGCTGTTCGAGGGCCTCGCCTCCGGGCTGGCGGAGCACGGCGAGCCCGGTGGGGACGGCGGGGCAGGCCTGGACATCCTGGTCAACAACGCGGGCATCCACCTGGCCGGGTCGATCGGGCAGCTCACGGAGGAGGAGTTCGACCGGTTGATGGCGATCAACGTGCGCACGCCGATCTTCGTGATCCAGCGGGCGATTCCGCTGCTGCGGGACGGCGGGCGGATCGTCAACGTGGCCTCGGCGGCCACCCGGATCGGCTCCCCGGTGCAGATCGGCTACACCGTCAGCAAGACGGCGCTGGTGGCCCTCGCCGCACCGCTCGCCAACGAGCTCGGCCGGCGCGGGATCACCGTGAACACCGTCAACCCCGGCGTGATCCTCACCGACATGACGTCCCAGTGGACGGGCGTCCCCGAGGCGATGGCCGGGCTCGAATCGATCACCGCACTCGGCCGGATCGGCCAGCCGGAGGACGTCGCGGACGTGGTGGGCTTCCTGGCGGGCCCGCAGGGCCGCTGGGTGACCGGCCAGACCATCGACGCCTCCGGCGGCACCTTCCTCGGTCCGATCCCGCCCGCGTAATCCCTCTGGGTGTCGAAAGGTCGGCGGGGTGGCAGCCCTCAGCGCCGCCACCCCGTTCGCTTCTCGGCACGGAAGGTGGGGTTCATTGAGCCAAACCCCACCTTGGGGTGATGTATTGAGGCAGCGTCAGAACGCCGACGGGGGCTGAAGGAGCAGATCGAGGACGGACGCCCAGTGCTCGTCGGGTGCGGTGACGATCACGTAGCCCTCCTGACCGGGGAGGCGGGGGATCAGGGCGCTGCGGCAGCCGTGGCTGTGGTGGATCTCGACGGGGACGGGCTCGCCGTCCAGGCGGATCTCGCCGGCGCTGATGGATTCGGGGTCGAGCGGGCCCAGGTGGTGGCGCGGGTCGATGCGGCCGGAGTTGCCGAGGAAGTTGAAGAGCTGCGACCCGGGGGTGGTCAGGGACTTCACCCGGAAGCCGTCGGGGACGGGCCGGGAGGTCTGGACGATCGCGATGAGCTCGTGGTTCAGGTGGTAGTTCAGGTCGATGTGACAGAGGTAGCCGTCGCTGCCCATCCGCCCGAGGAGGACGAACCACTCGGGCGGCACGTCGCGCAGGACGGCGATCCGCCCGCCCCATTCTTCGGCGGTCTCGCGGTCGGTGGGGATGTGGAACTTGCGCGGCTCGCTGCTGCGGAACACAGGGATCCCCCAACTGATCGGTGAAAAAAGGTTCTTGGGTCACCAGTAGACCCGACCTGCCCGCGCACGAGTGAATTCCCGCCCGGCGCCCGCCCCGGGGCGGGCGCCCCATCCATCGCGTTCCTCCGATCCCGTCGTCGACCTTCACGTAAGGTGCGGTCAAGCGGGACTCCAAGTCGGGTGTCACAAGCGGATCTTGGAGGCCATGGCCGCATCCGAACGCCTGAAGTCCCGGCCCATCGCTCGAAAGAGCTCAGTCGCGTGGTGACCGAACGGAGCCCAAGCGTCATGTCGGATACAACCTCCGCCAGCCCTGGCCCTCGTGAGGTCCTGGCCCGCTACCAGCGGGCGATGCTCGACAAGTCCGCGGACGACCTGGCCGATCTCTACACCGTCGACGCCGTCCACGAGTTCCCGTTCCTCTCCCCCGGCATGCCCGCGAGCTACCAGGGACGCGAAGAGGTCCGCGCGGGCTACCGGGCGGCCTGGGGCGCCAGCCCGGTGCAACCGCAGGAGATCCGCGAAGTCGCCGTACACGAGAGCACCGACCCCGAGGTGATCACCGTCGAGCAGGTCGTCACCGGGACCGTGACCACGACCGGCCAGGCCTTCAGCATCCCCGGCCTCCTGGTGATCCGGGTCCGCAACGGCCGGATCGTGCACGTCCGCGACTACATGGACGGGCTCGGTGTGGCCCACGCCATGGACCGGCTGGCCGCCGTGGTCGCGAGCCTCGGCGACCGCCACTGAAACCCTGAGTGCGGACTCGTTCGCCTGGGGTTCGTCGGTGACCGCCTTGAGGGCGAGGGGCCGCAGCGGGGCCAGGGCGACGACGCCGGAGGCCGGGTAGCCGGGCGCGGAGTCGGGGGCGGTCGATTTTGTGCCGGAAGTCGGGTGGGTCGACTTTCTGTGTTCATGGGTGGGTTGTGTGGGCGGCTTGGGCTTGGGCTTGGGCTTGGGTGCGGCAGTGGGTGAGGGCGGGTTTGAGGCGGGGGTCGGGGGTGGTGGTGAGGAGGAGTTCGCCGGCGGTGGTGAGGGTGGTCCAGTAGTGGGTGGGGTTGCCGGTGGTGGGGCGGGGGCGGGCGGCTGCGAGGGAGAGGTAGGCGGCGGTGAGGTTCCCGGTGGTGAACCAGCGGGCCAGGCCGTGTTGGTGGCCGGCGCGGATGCCACCCATGGCGTCGATGGCGGCCAGGAAGAGGTCGACAACGGCGAGTTCGGTGGCGTCGAGAGGCTTGGGGATGTCGAAGACGCCGAGGGCTTCGAGGAGTTCGCCGGTGTCGTTCTCGGTGCCGGGGCGGGGGTTGGCGAGGAGGGCGTCGTAGCAGTCGTCGAGGCGGCGTTGGGTTTCGGCGGCGGGGATGCCGAGGGCGGTGCAGACGGCGCGGGCTGAGCGCAGGGGTTGGCGGGTGCGGCGGGCGAGGGTGGCGTAGGTGTCGGCGGGGGTGGAGCCGGTGTCGAACAGGTGGCGGGCGGTGAGGGGGAGTCGCATGGTGGGTGCCTGTTCAGACGGTGAGGAGGGTGGCGGGGGCGGGGGCGGGGGCGATGAGGGCCCAGACGAACTTGCCGACCCCGCCGGCGCGGGGGCAGCAGCCCCATTTCTCGGCGAGTTCGTTGACGAGGAGGACGCCGCGTCCGTGCTCGTCGTCGGGTGTGGGGGTGTGGAGGGAGGGGCGGCCGGTGCCGGCGTCGTGGACTTCGAGGCGTAGGCGGTGGTCGCCGGTGAGGGCGAAGCGGACTTCGATGAGGCGGTCGGTGGGGGCGTCGGCGGTGTGTTGGACGGCGTTGGCGAAGAGTTCGCCGAGGAGGAGTTCGGCGGTGTCGCGGTAGCGGTCGCCGGTGGGGAGCGCGGCGAGGTAGGCGCGGAGCAACTGCCGTGCGATGGGGGTGGATTCGGTGCGGGAGTCCAGGCGCGCGGCGAACGTGCGGGGGCGGTGGGCGGTACGGATTTTGAGCATGGCGGGGCACCTCGGGGGGCGGATGGGGGGCGCGCGAAGGTAGTGCGAAATCACGCTGTGCATGCGAATGATTGCGCTCTGGTGTCAATCATCGAGGTTCCAGAGGTACGGTGATGGCCGAAATCGGGTGCCAGGGGCACGTGGTGCGTGAGGGGGCCGGCTGTGGCACATCGGCGGTTCAAGCGGGAGTTGACGGCCAGCTCGGCCGAACTGTTCGGCGAGGAGCTGCGGTTCTACCGGGAGCTGGCCAGCTACACCCAGGAGGAACTGGGCAAGCTGCTGCACTGCAGCCGGACGAACATCACCCGGTACGAGACCGGTCAGCGCCGCATGCCGCCGGAACTGGTGGAGAAGGCCGACGAACTGCTCAACACGGGCGGTGCGCTGAAGCGGCTCTGGGGGAGGGTGGACTGGAACGCCGGGATTGAACATCCGGACTGGTTTCAGAGTCACGTCGACATGGAGTCCGAGGCCCTGGCCGTCAGGGCCTTCGAGGTTGGGGTGATGAACGGGCTACTGCAATGCCGCGAATACGCCGAATCAGTGCTGGCGGTCAGTGATGCGGCTGGAAAGCCCAAAGTGATCGAAGAGCGAGCAACAGCTCGACTGGCGAGGCAGCGGCGGTTCCTGGAGTTGGATGGCCCGACTCTGCTGGTGATTCTGGACGAGAGCGCCATCCGGACTGTCGTCGGCGGCCCGAAAGTGATGAGACGTCAGATGCAGCACCTGCTGAACATCTCGAGGCTTCCGAACGTGATCATCCAGGTTGTGCCATTCACGCGTCGACCGGCCAACGCCGACAAGTCCATGGTGATGTTGGAGATGCCCGATGGCCGCACCTGCGTGTACTCCGAGAGCCTCGATCGCGGGCACTCGAGCGATGATCCGGCGATCGTTGCGCGGCATCGCTGGAGCTATGATCTGCTCCACGAGGCGGCACTGCCAGTAGCTGACTCGCTCGCGCTGATCGCCGATGCGCTGGAAGGGTTCAGAAATGACGAGGGACGAGCTCGATGTGACCGCCTGGCGCAAGAGCAGCTACAGCGGAAGCAACGGAGGCAACTGCGTCGAGGTGGCCCCCGGATTCCCCGGCCTCGTCCCCGTGCGTGACTCCAAGGACCCGCATGGCCCGGTCCTTGTTTTCCCTGCGGCCGCCTGGGAAGCCTTCGTGTCGGCCGTCCGTGAGGGCGACTTTCCAGCGTAAGTCTCCAAGGAGGCGGCTGTGTTGACCTGGCGCAAGAGCAGCTACAGCGGCAACAACGGCGGCGACTGCATCGAGGTCGCCCTCGCATCCCTTCCGGGCGCCGTCCCGGTGCGTGACTCCAAGGACCCGTACGGCCCGGCTCTTGTTTTCCCTGCGGCTGCCTGGGGAGCATTCGTGCGGGCAGTCCGTGAGGGCGACTTCCCGACGTAAGACCCCCGAGGAGCTGGCGATGGTGACCTGGCGTAAGAGCAGCTACAGCGGCACCAATGGTGGCAACTGCATCGAGGTAGCCCCCGGATACCTTCCGGGGGCGGTCCCGGTGCGTGACTCCAAGGACCCGCATGGCCCGGTCCTCGTTTTCCCTGCGGCCGCCTGGGAAGCCTTCGTGTCGGCCGTCCGTGAGGGCGACTTTCCAGCGTAAGTCTCCAAGGAGGCGGCTGTGTTGACCTGGCGCAAGAGCAGCTACAGCGGCAACAACGGCGGCGACTGCATCGAGGTCGCCCTCGCATCCCTTCCGGGCGCCGTCCCGGTGCGTGACTCCAAGGACCCGTACGGCCCGGCTCTTGTTTTCCCTGCGGCTGCCTGGGGAGCATTCGTGCGGGCAGTCCGTGAGGGCGACTTCCCGACGTAAGACCCCCGAGGAGCTGGCGATGGTGACCTGGCGTAAGAGCAGCTACAGCGGCACCAATGGTGGCAACTGCATCGAGGTAGCCCCCGGATACCTTCCGGGGGCGGTCCCGGTGCGTGACTCCAAGGACCCGCATGGCCCGGTCCTCGTTTTCCCTGCGGCCGCCTGGGAAGCCTTCGTGTCGGCCGTCCGTGAGGGCGACTTTCCAGCGTAAGTCTCCAAGGAGGCGGCTGTGTTGACCTGGTGCAAGAGCAGCTACAGCGGCGGCAATGGAGGCGATTGCATCGAGGTGGCCCTCGCCTGGCGTAAGAGCAGCTACAGCCACGACGACGGCGGCAACTGCATCGAGGTGGCCCCCGGGTTCCTTCCCGACGCCGTTCCGGTGCGTGACTCCAAGGATCCCGACGGCCCGGTCCTCGTCTTCCCTGCCGCCTCCTGGGGCTCCTTCATCGCCGCCGTCCGCACCGGCGACTTCCCCGTCGAGGGCTGACCGGACCCCCAAGGCACTGGTGCGGGCGCCAGTTGGATCCCGTCCCAGCGCATCTGTCGGCCGCGTCACCCCGCTGGCGGTGCCGGGACTCGCCTGCCAGGTCCGTTTCACCGCGGGCGGAAGGCCCGTGGCTCCGACCAGTCGGTGCCGGACCCGTGCGCGGCCTGTTCCCAGAGGTCCAGTCCCGCGCGGAGGAGTTCGCGCACGGCCGCGGCCTCCTCGTCCGTCCAGGCTCCCTCGCCGGCGGTCGGGTCGAGGGCTTCGCCGCCGAAGATCTTTTCGTAGGCGGCGTCGTGGATCGGTCCTTGAGGTGGGAGGCGGGGGAGAAGTGGGCGGGCCTTCAGGCTGTGGGCGAGATCTTCGAAGAAGTTCCACGCGTCCAGCAGCTCTCCCGCCGGCGCCGAACCGAGACCAGGGTGCTCGACCCACCGCCGTACGACGGCCGGATCGAGCGTGGCTTCGCCTTCCCGGACGAGTTCCGAGCCGTTGCGATCGCAGTGTTCCTGCAGTGTTTCGAGGTCATGGAACGCGATGAGCCTCCCGAGGTCGTCAACGGCGAGCTCGGCCGGGGCGTCGCCCTCTCCGGGCCGCCAGATCACAGTCAGGTCCCCTCTCCGGGTGACGATTCGGTACGGGTAGCAGTCAGTCATGTGGATCTCCCTGGTGCCGCGGCGGCACTCGCCGTGTGGGCCATCCTGCCTGCGAATGATCAGCCGATCCGCTCACTTGATGCCGATCAACCGGCACCGCAACCGAGCGATTTCGATCAGCTCCGGTGCGGCGACAGTGCCGTGAGTAACCGAACCACTACGGTCCATCACTGTGCGCACATGATCCTGCTCGCATCGACCGAGGCGGTACCTCCATGGCACAAGAACCCCGTATCGACGTAGCTCTGACGGCTCTCAAGGAGGGCCAGTCCGAGCCCAGCAAGGCCGAGTTGGCGGAGATCGCCAAGTCGATCTCGCCCGGCGCCTGGTTCACCAGCGCGCTGTCGGGTGAGCGGGCCGGCCGCGATGCCGACGTGACGTGGGAGCTGACCGGTTCGCCGTACAAGGGGCAGGTGGCGACCGGGCAGGCGGCGGTCTACTACGCCAACCCGAAGTTCGGCCTGCGGAAGCCCTTCGTCTTCGCGGACGGCTTCAACTACGGCCCGAGCGACCTCCCCGGCCTCTTTGCCTACTTCAGCACCGCTGCCGACGGTGGGCCGGGCCTCTTCGACCAACTGCTCGGCCGGGGCTACGACATCGTCCTGGTCGGCTTCACCGAGCGCCACACCCACATCCAGGCCAACGCCGAGGTCGCGATCGCGGCCATCCTCCGGGCCGTCGCGGAGCGCAAGGGCGACGAGCGGCTGACCGTCGGCGGCGTGAGCATGGGTGGCATCGTCACCCGCTACGCGCTCGCCAAGCTGGAGTCCGCAACCGTGGACCACGAGACGGGGACGTACCTGTCCTTCGACTCGCCGCACAACGGCGCCTGGATCCCGCTCGTCCTCCAGCAGATGGCGTACTTCTTCGAGGACTACACCCCGGCCGGGCCGGACGGCGCCAAGCAGGCCGACCTGATCCGCAGCCCCGCTGCTCAGCAACTGCTCTGGGCCTGGGTCGAGAACGCCAAGTACTCGGGCCCGGTGGCCACCTCCAGCGACCTGCGCAAGGAGTTCCTCGCCGACCTGGAGCGGGTCGGCAACTTCCCGCAGATCCCGCGCAAGCTCGGCGTCTCCAACGGCCGGCGGGACGGCGTCGGCCTCCCGCTGCCGGTGGGCGAGGTGGCGTTCGACTGGCAGGCGCTGATCGCCAGCGCCACGGCCCGCTTCCAGCCGAACAAGGGCGAGAAGCAGCCGGTCGGCGGCATGCACCTCGGCCTGGCCGTCCGCCGCAGCACCACCAGCGACGTCCCGGCGCTGGACGCCGTGCCCGGCGGCACCCTGGACTCCTTCGGCAAGGTCGCGGACGCGCTCAAGGCGAAGATCTCCGAGGACTACCGCAGCGGCACCTTCGTGCCGGCCGTCAGCGCGGCGGCCCTGGCCTTCGACCCGGTGAAGTGGGACGTCGACCCGGCCGCCGCGATCACCGACGCCGCCCTGGCGAGCGGCCACCTGGACGCCGTGAAGTTCGACGACGCCAACACCGAGCACAGCCACGTCTCCCGCGTGCTGGTCGACTGGCTCGTCGAGCAGCTCGCCCACTGACCCCTCCCACCTGGTTCGGAGCACCCCCGCGGATGGGCTAAGCTATTCCACATCACCCAGATGCGCGGGTGGCGGAATAGGCAGACGCGCTGGATTCAGGTTCCAGTGCCCGAAAGGGCGTGGGGGTTCAACTCCCCCCTCGCGCACATGTGAACGGCCGGTCGACTCAACAGTCGACCGGCCGTTCTGTTGTCCGGAGGCACCGTTTCGGCGCTTGTGCTGGTGAAGCAGGAGCCGCCCCGCCTGTTCAGGGCGGATGTGGCCGCTTAGGGCCTGGCCCGCGGTGGGGGCCAGAGGCGGCGCAGGCCCTTGGTGCGGACTGGCAGCATGGCCCCATGGACGCAGTGGACCCCGGCGAATTCGTTGTGCGTCGCGCCAAGGAGTCGGAAGCGGACGCGCTGGTCGGTATCGACTCGGTCGCGGCTGCGGGTGGCCGGGAGCGAGTGGCGAGTATCCGAAGGTGGTGCCAGCAGGGCGTGGTGGTCGTAGCGGAAGGCGCGTCTGGCCTGCTCGGCTACTGCGTGGTTGAGTACACGTTCTTCGATCAGGGCTTCGTCACCATGCTGATGGTCGCACCGTCCGCCCGTGGCAGAGGCGTCGGCCTTCGGCTGCTGGACGCCGTAGCGGCCTCGTGCGAGACCCCGAAGCTGTTCACCTCGACCAACGTCTCCAACCACCCCATGCAGCGGCTGCTGGAACGAGCCGGGTGGAGGGCGGCCGGCCTTCTCCATGGCCTTGATGAGGGCGACCCCGAACTGTTCTACCTCTGCCAGATGCAGACCGGGGCGACGCACCTCGCCCCGTGACGTGACAGCGGCCGCACGGGTCCTTGGTATCTACGGCGCCCGGGTGGGGTGCTGAGGGGCGGTTCCCTGGGCTCCTTCCTTCAGGCCGTCCCTCGGAGGCCGTTCAGCACCATGTCCGTCAGGCGCTCCGGCAGATCCGGCTCGATCGGGCGGTGGCCGAGCAGGCAGCGGGTCTGGAGCGGGGCGCAGAGCAGTTCCAGGGCCAGGGCCGTGTCGGTGCCCGTCGGGAGTTCCCCGCGTTCGACGGCCCGGCTGACGATGACGCCGGCCTGGTCGAGGCGGGACTGCCAGAAGGTCTGCCAGGCCTCGGCGAGGTCGGGGTCGTCGGAGCTGAGCGCGGCCGCCCGGGCGACGGAACGGCCGGTCGGGGTGGCGAGGTACTCGGCCAGCGCGCGGGCGAAGGCGGCCAGGTCGGTGCGGACGGCTCCGGTGTCGGGGACGGGGATGCCTTCGTTGCTGCCGGTGAGCATGGCGTCCAGTACGAGCTTCTCCCGACTTCCCCAACGCCGGTACACCGTGGTCTCGTTGACCCCTGCGCGGGCCGCGACCCCGGCGATGCTGAGCCGGTCGATGCCCTCCTCGGCCAGCAGCTCCGTGGCGGCCGCCAGGACGGCCTGGCGGACGCGCGCGGCACGGCCGCCCGGGCGGCGGCGGATCGTGTCCGGCGCCGGCTC
This sequence comes from Kitasatospora sp. NBC_01300, assembly GCF_041435235.1. Lineage (NCBI taxonomy): Bacteria > Bacillati > Actinomycetota > Actinomycetes > Kitasatosporales > Streptomycetaceae > Kitasatospora > Kitasatospora sp. NBC_01300. Next base: position 5,384,933 of record NZ_CP108408.1, read on the forward strand.
CTGCGCTGGCGCTGGCTTCTGCGCTGGCTCCGGCTCTTCGTCGGTCATGTGTTGATCACCTCGGCCACCACATTAACGCAAGGGCGCTTGCATTAGGTGCTGCTCGGGCGCATAGTCGTTAATGCAAGCGTCCCGGCTTTAAGTGCAGCAGGAGGCACCACTATGTCCTTCACCTGGCCCCTGGACCCGCAGGACCTGTTCGTCGAGCGGTACCCGCAGATGACCCTCGGCCTCCCCGCCGACGAGGTGGACGCCGTCCGCGCCGCCGTCACCGAGATGTGGCCCGACCGGCCCGGCAGCTGGGTGCACGAGTGGTCCGCCCTCGCCGCCCGGCACGCCGAGGCCGGGCGCCACCGTCTGGCCGCGCAGGCGTACGGCTGGGCCAAGTTCCCCTCGCTCGCCGACGATTCGAAGCGAACCGCGCTCGCCCGCCAGGTCGAGCAGTACGTCCTCGCGGCCCCCGGCTTCCCGGTGGAGTTCGAGCGCCGCACGCTCACTGTGCCGTACCGCGGCGGCGACGCCACCCTGCCGATCCACCTGATGGCCGCGCCGGGCCTGCCCGCCGACGCGCCGGTCGTGCTGGCCAGCGGCGGCGTGGACTCCTGGAAGACCGACCTGCACGGCATGTGGGAGCAGCTCGCGTTCACCCTGCCGGCGCGGCTGCTGCTGTTCGACCTCCCCGGCACCGGCGAGACCGCCCACCTGCCGATGACCCCGGACGGCGGGGCCGAGGTGATCGCCGGGCTGGTCTCCTTCGCCCGCGCGGCCGGCAACGGGAAGGTCGGGCACTTCGGCATCTCGATGGGCGGCTACTACTCCGCCCGGACCGGACTGACCGGGTCGGTGGACGCCTCCGTGGTGCTCGGCGGCCCGGTGGAACGCTCCTTCGCTCCCGGTCGCGGCTTCGCCTTCGGCATGGACGGCATCGTCGGCAACGCCCTGGGCTTCGACGCCGCGCCAAGCGGGGCCGAGCTCGAGAAGGCCTTCGCGGCATTCGACCTGCGCCCGCTGCTGGACCAGGACGCCAACGGGCCGATGCTGGTCGTCAACGGCACCGAGGACGTCCACGTCCCGATGGACGACACCCTGGTGTTCGAGGGGCGCCGGGACACCCGGGTCGAACTGATCCCGGACACCGGCCACTGCGCCATCTCGCGCTTCGGCGAGGCGATGGCCGTGATCGCGCCCTGGCTGAAGGACACCCTGGCCGGCTGATCCGGCGCTCCTGCCGTAGGGAGCTCACCGTGGCAGCCGGTTCAGCTCCGGGACGGCTTCCTTCGCCTGGGACTGTGTCGGTTCGCCACACAGGAGCGGCCGGTCGACTCGACAGTCGACCGGCCGTTCTGGTTCCACAGCGGCGGCGGGGTGTCGATCGCACCGACACCCGGAGCCGGCCGCCGATCAGGCGGGGATGGGGCGACAGCCCTGCCCGTTCACCCACAGGCCGCCCTCGGCCCAGCCGCTCTGACACTGGTACGCCCCGCCCGAACCCCGGTCGATGAGGGTGAAGTTGCTCAGCGGCCCCCAGGTGGTGCTGTCGCAGTCGCGGCCCATCGCGTTCGGCAGGTCGGCGTTCACTTCGTTGCACCGGATCACTTCACCGACCCGCTTGCCGGGGACGCCGTGAGCGCTCCCGTCGGCCGCACCGGCGGCGCCGACACCGGTCAGGCTCAGGACGGCGGTGGCCATGCCGGCGACGAAGAGCAGTCGTTTCATGAGGAAACCTCCTTGGTGGGGGATGGGGCTCCGCAGACAGTTCCCTTGCAGTCCACCTGCGTATCGACCCATTCGCATGAACACGTCATCCCCTTGTGCGCCCTGGCGACGGCAGCGAACCGAAGAGGCCGGCCGCCCCGACATCACGTCGGGCCGACCGGCCTCTTCGCCGTCCGGAGGGTCAGGCGATTCTCACGCTCGCGCCGAACTCGAACGTCTTGGTCTCGCCCGGGTTCACCACGCCGATGACGGGCCCCTCGCAGCCCGGCCGATCGTGGACGTCGGCGGGCTTGTCGGTGAGGTTCTCGACGATGAGGGGCCAGATGTCGCTCTGGTAGCAGCCCGAGGGGTTGTTGTAGGTCTTGAACCCGACCCGCAGCTGACCGGTGGCCGCCTGGGCCGAACCGGGCACCGCCACTGCCACCGCCGCGGCCATGGCCACCGCGCCGAGCGCCTTGCTGATCCGTCGCATGTCGTCACTCCAGAGTGTCCGGGGAGCCGCCGCGGATGGCGGCTGCGCCGGAGGACTGCCCCGATCCGCCGCAGGTCACAGCCCTGCGGCGGCCGAATCACCTGATCGGGCGCCCCGGGCCGCCGCCGTCCGGTCGGCGGCCCACTCGCCACTCCTTACCTGCCACTCGCTACTCGCCGATCGCCACCTGCTACTTGGCGAAGCGGACCTCCGGGAAGGCCGCCGAGGGGCCGTCCAGCAGTCGGCTCGGGCGGTTGAGCAGGTGCCGGTCGAAGAATGCGCCGACGTACGCCCGGGTGGCGGCGAGCGCGCGGTCGCCCTTGATGGTGCCGTACTGCTCCGGGGTGGTGTCGGGCGGCAACTGGTCGCGGACTCCTAGGGAGTCCACCAGCCAGTGCATGTCGCAGAACGACAGGTGGCCGGCCTCCGGCAGGTCCAGCCAGCGCTTCCAGCCGGTCAGGTGCTGCCAGGTCTCGTCCCAGTTCGCCGTCGCGGGCCTGCCGGCGTGCCGCTGGGCGCCGAGCAGCAGCACCGGGCGGGCGAGACCGTCGGCCGGCAGCGGGGCGAAGAAGTCGCCGTCCAGGTTGGCGGCGGCACGGATCCGCCGGTCCTCGCTCATCGCCTCGACGGCGCTCGCGCCGCCGATCGAGTGGCCGGCCGCGCCGATCCGGGAGCGGTCGACCTGCAACCCGCGGACCAGCCCGGGGCCGGGCGCGGTCAGGCGGTCGATCAGGAAACTGATGTCCTTCGCCCGACTGCGGGTAACCTCGGCCGCCCGCTGGTCGTCCACGTGATCGCAGATCAGGCAGGTCTCCACCCGCCCGTCGGGGAACTGCACGACCGTCTCGTAGGTGTGGTCCAGCGCGGCCACCACGTAGCCCCGGGCCGCGAGGTCCTCGGCGAGGGCGGTGAGCGAGGTGCGGCTGTAGCCGTAACCGGGGGAGAGCACCACCACGGGGTGCCGCCCGGGCGCGGGCACCGTACGGGCCTTCACGCCCGTCCGCACCTCGCTGACAGCCGGGGTGCCGAACAGCGCGGTCGACACCTCGGGCGAGACGTACGGCAGTTGCTCCCCGTGCTCCCCGCGCGCGGACTGCGCCGGGTACCAGAGGGTGGCCATCAGCTCGCGACTGGCGGCGTCCGCCCGCCAGGGGTCGTGCCGCGTCTTGTCCACCAGGTGCACCGACGTCGCGCCGATCGTCCGTCGCGTCGTCGGCGCGGGCACCTGCGGTACCTGCGGCACCTCCGTCGCCGCACTCAACGAGAGCGTTCCGGCTGTCGGGGAAGCCGCCAGCGCGGCCTGCGGACCGGCCAGTGAAATCAGGACGGCAATGGGCACGGCGAGCAGAACAGCACTCCGCCACCGAGAAGTTGTCGACATACCGCCACGCTAGGCCCGCCCCCACCCCCACCGCGTCCTGCCCACGACCTAACCCCCTCCACCCCAGGTCGCACCCGCCACGCCGCCCCCACCCCCCTCCCGGACGACCCCACCTCCACCTGCCCGCCCTTGCGCAAATCGCCCATCTTTGCGCACAGTTGGCCGCCCCAGCGGACCCACCCATCCTGCGGCGCATCGGCGCTCCCACCGGCCGCGCCTCCGACTCCGGGCGCCTGCTGGCGGTTCCCCCCCCGATGCTGTAGACACACGAACCCTGAACCCCGCCTGGGCTCAGTGACCCTCGGGTTTCGATGGTGGCTACTGCACTTCCTGGATCGCCTTTACGTTGGCGCTGACTACCCGGGTGACGGTTCCAGTGCGGCCACGGTGGCTCATCCCCGTGCTGGTAGGGCGGGCGTGGTCAATCCGCCACCCTTGTGCGGCATTCGTCTGCCGACGTTGCCGTTTGCTCCAAGGACTGTCCCGGTGCGGACGCTCTGCGGCGGCGGGGGCTGTGCGTGGCGGGGGTTGTGGGGGGAGGTGAAACTCCGTTGTCCGGGGGTGGGGCTCGCGGCGATGATTTCGGGTGTGGCTGACACCAGGTTCGAAGGCTCCGCGTTGCGGCCGTACCCCAAGATCTCGGCGAGGGGGCGGCTCTCCGCGTCCGGGAACCGGGAGTGGGTTGCCGTGGAGAAGGTGCACGGGGCGCACTTCGCGGTGGTGTGCGAGGGGGGTGCGGTTCGTCCGGCCAAGCGGCGGGAGCTCCTGGGGGAGGACGCGCTGGACGGCTTCTTCGGCGTCAGCCGGGTCTGGCCGGCGCTGGCGGTGGCGGCCGCCCGGTTCGCCTCGGCGGTGCGCGAGGCGGTGGGTGGGGGCGCGGGTGCGGGCGCTGTGGTGACTGTTTACGGTGAACTGGCCGGTGGTTGCTACCCGCACCCCGACGTGCCCGCCGTCGCCGGGGTCGAGCCCGTGCAGACCGGCGTCTGGTACGCGCCGGGGTTGGAGTGGCTGCTCTTCGACGCCACAGTCGACACCGCCGAGGGCCGGTTCTGGATCTCCGACCGTGACTTGCGTGACGTTGCGGGCGCCGCCGGTCTCGCCTGCGCCCCCGCGATCGGGCGCGGTGCGCTCACCGTGCTCCAGGAACTGCCGGCCGCCTTCCCCACCCTGGTCCCCGCGCTCCTCGGGCTCCCCGAAATCGCCGACAACCTCGCCGAGGGCTACGTCCTCAAACCCGCCGGCACCTGGCGGGAGACGGGCCCCGAGGGGGTCGGCGCGCGTCCGGTGGTGAAGGTGAAGCAGCAGGCCTTCGCCGAGGACGAGCGCTACGACGGCGCCCGCCCGTACCTGCCGCCGCCGCAGGGTGCGGCCGGGGTCCCCGCCTGGCTCCTGGTCCAGGCCGCCGCACTCCTCACCCCCGCCCGCGCGGCCGCCGCCGTCAGCAAGCTCGGTCCGCGTGCGCCCGAGGACGTCGTGGCGGCGGAGCTCACCCGGGACGTGGCGGAGGAGCTCGCCGAGGCGCTGGGGGGATTGGACGGTGACGTCCTGCGCGCGCTGGAGGCCGCCCTCGGGCCCGGAGCGCGCTCCCTGGTGGCGTTCGACGCCGAGGACCGGCGCTCGCCGACGAGCCGGTCCGGGCTGACGGGCTGAGGGACTGAGGGACTGAGGGGCTGAGCGGTCGGGTTGGTCAGGCCGGTCGGGCGCGGAAAGGTTCCTGAAGAAAGTCGCTCGCCCATGTGGAGGGCCCGTCGCCGACTCTGACCGAAGGGGGACAGCGCAAGGGTGGGTTGGGCGTTCGGGAAGAATATGTCGGTCGGTCTACTGATTTTGTGACGAGGCGCGGGAAGCATGGGAAGTCGATTCGGTCGACTTTCTGTGCGGCCGTAGCGAGTGCCGCAGCAGAATATGTCGGTCGGTCTACTGATTCCTTGCCGCCGCCCGAGTGGTGCGCGCACAGGAAGTCGGCCTGGCCGACTTCCTGTGCGGACGGAGGCGGTGGAAGTGGCAGCGGTGGAGAAAATGTAGACCGGTCTACATATTCCTTGCCGGAGGGGGCGTCGGCGGTCGAGGGTGGGTGAAGGGGGCGTCGAGGGGGGCTTCCGCCCGGGGTGGGCCGGGCCCATCATGGGCTCCCGGTCCGAGCCCCCGGTCGAGGGCTCCGGGTGAGGCTCCAGGAGGCAGCAGAGATGGCGATTCCCTTCCCTGTCCGGATCCAGTCCGCCGTCGTCCGGGGCGCGTACGCGCTGCCGGAGGGGCTGCGGCGGGCGATCGCGGGCGCGCCGGTGGTGCGGGACGGTCAAGTACTCTCGCTGGACGCACAGTTGATCCTCAAGTTGCAGCGCCTGTCGAAGGCCGCCCTGGTGCTGCCCGCCGGGGTCGGACCGTCGCGGGAGGCGATGGAGCACGCGCGGTACCTGGTGGGCGGGGCGACGATCCAGCCGGTATCCGTCCGGAACGTCGGAATCCCGCAGGAGTACGGCGAGTTGGCGGCCACGCTGTACACGCCGGGCGGGCTGGCGGCGGGTTCCGGGCTGCTGGTGTACCTGCACGGCGGGGGCTGGGTGGTCGGCAGCCGGGCCAGCCACGACCACGTGGTGCGGTTCCTGGCGCAGCGGGCGCAGGTACGGGTGCTGTCGGTGGAGTACCGGCGCGCGCCCGAGCACGCGTTCCCGGCGGCCGCGGACGACGCGCTGGCCGCGTTCGACTTCGCGTACGCCAAGGCGGCCGACCTGGGCGCGGATCCGGAGCGGATCGCGATCGGCGGCGACAGCGCGGGCGGGAACCTGGCGGCCGTCACCACGCAGGTGGCGGTGCGGCGGGGCGGTCCGGCGCCGGTGTTCCAGTTGCTGCTGTACCCGGCGGTCGACGCCTCCGTACGGCGGCCCTCGCGCGACCTGTTCACCGACGGGTTCTTCCTGACCAGCGCGGACATGGACTGGTTCCTGGACCGCTACGCGCCTGCGCCGGCCGACCGGACGGACCCGCGCCTGTCGCCCCTGCTCGCCGCCGACCTGTCCGGGCTTCCGCCCACGTACGTCGGCACCGCGGGCTTCGACCCGCTGCGGGACGAGGGCGAGGCGTACGCCGAGGCGCTGAAGGCGGCCGGGGTGACGGTGCGCCTGAGCCGGCAGCCGGACCTCATTCACGGCTACGCCAGCTACCTCGGCATCGGCCACCGCTTCCGGGAGGCGACGGCGGAGGCGGCCGAGGCACTGCGGCAGGCGCTGGGCGCCGCGTAGCGCGCAACCAGGGGCGGTGCGGCCGGAGGCGCTAGGCGCAGGACCGGGCGGGGGCGTTCGGAGGACTCAACGGCCCCTGCCCGGGCGCTCGTTCAGGCCGGGATCCGCCGTGCCGCGGCGAGCTCCGACGCCCGCGCGCCGTGTGCGAGGAAGTACTCCGCCACCGATCCGTGGTGACTCCGGATCGACAGCAGCGCGCGCCGCAGATGCACTTCGCGTACGGGCAGGGCGTTGTGCGCGGCCCCGGCCGGCGGCGGGTCGGTCAGGCCCAGTTCGTCGTTCGAGCGCAGGAAGTCCTGGAGGACCTCCGCCTCGGAGGCGCCCAGCAGCGTCTGCAGGACGGCGACGACGACGCCCGTGCGGTCCTTGCCCGAGGCGCAGTGGACCAGGACCGGCGCGGCCTCGCCCCCGTCGGCGAGCAGGCGGCGCAGGACGGCCACCGCCGCCGTGCCGGCGCGCTCGGCCATCAGCGGGTACAGCTCCAACTGATCGATGGGCCATCGCCGTTCGGCGAATACCGGTGCGTGCAGGTACCGGGCGTCGACGAGGTCGACGGTATCCGGGCGCTCCGCCACCTCCGGGTCGCTGCGCAGGTCGACGACCGTCCGCAGGCCGAGGCGCCGCAGCGTGTCCGTGCCCTCCGCCGAGAGGCCGTGCAGGCCGTGCAGGGCGTGTAGGGCGGCGGAGCGGTACAGCACACCGCGCGGCAGGGAGCCGACGCCGCCGGCGTCGCGGAAGTTCCGTATGCCGGTGGGGGCGACGCGCTCCGGACCCGCGCCGGGCTGGTTGGTGATCACGCCTCACTGTATCCGGGGGGTGGAGGGGGCGGCCGGGCGGAGGCCACGGACGGGAAGGGGCGCGGGAGTTGTGGTCGTGCGCCGTCCGGTGCTGCGCAGGGGGTTCTCGGCGGCGAGCTCTTATTGTACTGTCCGTCTAATAAGCGGGTGAGCGGGCACCCGTAGGGGCAGGCATCTGGAGGCAGCCATGGCTCTCACCAACGCGGCGGCAGGGCGGGCGTCGGGTGCGCACGGCCACACCGTGGCCGACGACGACGTCTCGAAGCGGCTGCTGGAGTCCGCCGCGACCCTCTCCTGCGACCCCTCGACCGAGATCGACTGGGACGCACCGCTCCCAGCCGACCACTACGGCCTCAACCCCGAGTGGAGCACCCTCTACGGCACCCGGCTGTGGGACGAGATGACCGAGCAGCAGCGGGTCACCCTCACCCGGCACGAGGTCTGCTCGATCATGAACACCGGGATATGGTTCGAGATGATCCTCCAGCAGATGGTGCTGCGCGATCAGTACCTGAAGAACCCCGCCAACGCCGAGTTCCAGTTCGCGCTCACCGAGATCGCCGACGAGTGTCGCCACTCGATCATGTTCGCCCGCGCCTGCGAGAAGATGGGCGTCCCCGCGTACCGGCCGAACAAGGTCATCGCCCAGGCCGGACGCGCGTTCAAGGCCCTGGCGAAGGGTGAACTCGCCTACGGCGGCATCCTGGTGGCCGAAGAGGTGCTCGACGTCATGCAGCGCGACTGGATGCGCGGCGAGAACGTCCTGGAGATCGTCCGCGGCACCTCCCGGATCCACGTCGTCGAGGAGTCGCGGCACATGAAGTTCGCCCGGCAGGAGATCCGCGAACGGGTGCGCCACGCCGGCCCCGCCCGCCGCCGCGCCTCGGCCACCGGCATCGCCGTCGGCGCGTACGTCATCGTCTCCAGCATGGTGCACCCCGGGGTCTACCGGGCCGCCGGGCTCGACATCCAGCGGGCGATCGCCGAAGTGCGGGCCAACGAGCACCGCAAGGCGATGATGCGCACCAGCTCCCGGCACCTGATCGCGTTCCTCGCCGAGACCGGACTGCTCACCAGCCGCTCGGCCGCCATCTACCGGCGCATCCACATGCTCTGACGAAACGTCAAAGGCGTTGTGTCAAAAGCGACAAGTCGAAGGCGACACGTCAACAAAGGCTCCGATTCCCGCACTTCACCACCTGTAGCGAGGGACCCCACCCCGGCCATGGCCTACGCGATCACCCGGACCTGCTGCAACGACGCCTCGTGCGTGTCCGTCTGCCCGGTCAACTGCATCCACCCGACCCCGGGCGAACCGGAGTTCGGCACCACCGACATGCTGTACATCGACCCCGCGGCCTGCATCGACTGCGGCGCCTGCGCGGACGCCTGCCCCGTGGACGCGGTGTTCCCCGTCGACCGGCTGCGCGGGCCCGACACCGTGTTCGGCGACCTCAACCGCGACTGGTACCGCGACCACCCCAACGACCACGCCTGGGGCGCGCCCACCTTCCCGCGCAGCCTGCCCGACGGGATCGGCACGCTGCGCGTCGCCATCGTCGGCACCGGCCCGTCCGCCGGGTACACCGCGCAGGAACTGCTGCGCAGCACCGGCGCCGAGATCACCATGATCGACCGGCTGCCCGTCACCGGCGGCCTGCTGCGGCACGGGGTCGCGCCCGACCACCAGTCCACCAAACGCATCGCGGACAGCTTCGCCGGCGTCTTCCACGACCCCCGGCTGCGGATGCACCTCAACGTGGACGTCGGTACCGACCTCACCCACGAGGAACTCGCCGCCCACCACCACGCCGTCGTGTACGCCGTCGGCGCGGCCGCCGACCGGCGGCTCGGCATCCCCGGCGAGGACCTGCCGGGCAGCCTGCCCGCGACCACCTTCGTCGGCTGGTACAACGCCCAACCGACCGTGCCCGCCGACGCGGTGGAGCTGACCGGGCCCGGCGCCGAACGGGTGGTCGTCATCGGCAACGGCAACGTCGCCGTCGACATCGCGCGCATCCTGCTCACCGACCCCGACCGGCTCGCCACCACCGACATCGCCGACCACGCCCTCGCCGCGCTGCGCCGCAGCCGGGTGCGGGAAGTCGTGCTGCTCGCCCGGCGCGGGCCCGCCGAAGCCGCCTGGACCAAGGCGGAGTTCCTGGCGCTGCGGCAACTGCCGGGCGTCGAGGTGGTGGTCGAGGACCACCCGGAGGTGCGGGCGGCGATCGAGGCGGCGGCCGGGACGATCGCCGCGCCGGACGCGTCGGAGTCGCGGGCCGCGCTGCTTGGCGGGCTGCCGCTGGTGCCGTTCGACGGGGCCGCCGAGCCGGCGCCGGGCCGGCGGATCGTGCTGCGCTTCCTGTCCGCGCCGACCGCGCTCACCGCGTCCACCCCGCCCGGCGAACCCGGCGAACCCGGTGAGCCTGGTGAACCCGGCGCGCCCGGCACCTCTGCCGGGGACGGGCGGGTGACGGGCCTGACCGTCGCCCGGACCACCCTCGCGGGCGGCCGGGCAGCCGAGCCGACCGGCGAGACGGACACGCTGCTGGCCGGCCTGGTGGTGCGCTCCATCGGACACCGGGGCGTACCGGTGCCCGGGCTGCCCTTCGACGAGCGGACGGCGACGGTCGCGCACCGGGGCGGCCGGGTCGTGGACCCGGCGACGGGGCGGCCGCTGCCCGGGACGTACGTGGTGGGGTGGGCCAAGCGCGGGCCGTCCGGCGGGATCGGTGCCAACCGGGCGTGCGCCCGCGAGACCGTGGACGCGCTCCTGGACGACGCGGCGGCCCACGCGCTGCCCGCCCCGGCGGTGAGCCGCACGGACTTCGACCGCCTCGTCCGCCACCGTCGCCCGGACGCCGTCGGGCTCAGGGAACTGCGTGCCGTGGAGCGGGCGGAGCGCGCCCGGGGCGAGGCCGAGGGCCGCCCCCGCGTGAAGCTCGCCACCGTCCCCGCCCTGCTGGCGGCCGCCCGCCGACGGTAGGCGGGCAGCGGGTCGGCGCTGGTCGGCACGAAAGAATATGTCGGTCGGTCTACTTAATCTGAACCGGTTGCGCACAGGAAGTCGGACCAGCCGACTTCCTGTGCGCAGGCTCCATCGAGCAGCCATATCTAGACCGGTCTACATATTTCCCGGGAGTAAAAAGGCCCCGCCGCCGGCGTGCATCGTGGAACGGAGGTTGAGCCATCTCGCCGGGTCGCCGAACCGGCGCGGTCCGACTCGATCGAAACTCTCCCGCACAGGGGCGTCCTGCGCCGCAACCTGGTCGCCACTACGACGTTGAACCGGGCATGGACAACAATGCCGCACCGTTCGGTGCTTGGCGAGGACTCTCGTTGGCGGCAGAGACCGGCTGGGTTCCCGACCGCCACATCCTCAGGGCGCTTCATGCCGCGACGTTCGGCAACCGGTGGTTCACCCAGATCAGCGCGACCGAGCTGGCGGGCCTGGCCGCCATGCCCGATGCGGCCGTCGTGCTCGGAAGCCGACGCGGCTACTTGGCGGACAGCCCGGGGAACCAGGCCCTGGCGACCCTGCTGCGCGAACGGCCAGAGGAGTTCGGGCTGGTCGGCCCCATCATCCTCGGTGCGCAGAGCCTGCACTGGGAACCGGACCGGGCGGCCGGGGCGGGGCGGCTCGGGCTGGCGGGGGTGCAGTGCTTCGACGGGTTCCAGCGACTCGTCACGATCGCCCACATCTCCCGCGAACTGCCGCCCGCGGACTTGGCCAAGGCCGTCCTGTCGGTCATCGTCGTGACCGGCGACGGTCGCCACCGGATCCGCGAGTTCTGCGACCAGACCGATCGCTACGTCAACTCCGCTGTGCCGCAGGACAACCTCGCCCGCTGTCCGCACCTGCTCGCGGTGCAGGCTGAGTTCCAGGCGGAAGGGAGCTACTTCGACCCCCGGCGAGGCATCGTGGCCGGGCCGCACCCGGTGGGATTCACGCCCGCGGACGTGTTCCGGTCGCTCGCGGCGCTGTCGGCCGCGCCGCGCCCTTATCTGAGCCATCAACTCCACACCACTGAAGGCCTGGATGCGCTCTGGTCGGACATCGCCGGTGCTTCCTACCGGAGCATCGTGCACGAGCACCTGCGGGCGACCAGCGTCCAGGTCGCGGTGGAGGCCAGGCGCGAGACGCAGAAAGCCATCGCCCGCGTCCGGAAGCGTCACAACACGGGCTGCTACAAGCTGCTGGAGTACGCGCCCGAGCTCGTGACCTGGACGGCCTGCCGGGTCCTTCCGCTGGAGAAGCTCTACGACGGCGGCAGGAACGCGCCGCGCTGGACCGACCTGATCCACGGTGTCCTACCGGCCGAGACCGAGCGGGTCGTCCACCAGTTGGTCGCCTCCTACGAGCGGCTGCGCGGCTCGAAGCACATCTTCAAGCTCGCGGCGCCTGAACTCGACCTGTGGCTGGAGCTCGTGGACGACGTCCTCGGGCGGGCGTAGCCGGCCGGTCCTCGTCGGCGGCCGACTCCGGTGGATCCGGGTCGGCCGCCGGGCCCGTCAGCCCCGCCACGTGTGCTTGAGCTCCTCCCAGCGGGTGGCCTGGGCGGGGGTGAGGCAGCCCCGGAGTTCGGCCAGCTTCAGCAGCTGTGCTTCGGCGTCGGCGCCGAGGGGTTGGGCTTCGGCGCGGTAGTGGTCGGTCAGGAGGGCGTCGAGTTCGGGGCGGGTGAGGGCCGGGTCGAGGCGCTGGGCGAGTTTGGCCATGTTGCGGTAGGAGCCCTGGAGGAGGAACGGGGGTTCGGTGCGGGTTCGGTCGTCCTGGGCGGCGGAGGCCAGGTAGGCGCGGTTGACGGCGAGGACGGTGCCGCGCAGGTGGAGCAGTCCGGCGAGGACGGCGGTCATCCGTTCGACCTCGGCGGCGGGCCAGGCACCCGCGAGGGTGCCGCCCGGGGTGCCGGTGGCGCGGGCCAGCAGGGTGTCCAGGTCGGCGCGGTCGGCGGTGGCGAGCGGAGCCAGGTGCGGGTTGGCGGGCAGCGCGTTCTCGACGAAGCTGAGCGCGAAGAGGTCCTCGCGCCCGGCGATGACGTCGCCGAGGTTCCAGACGTCGGCGCGGTTGGCGAGCATGTCGGGCAGCCGGAAGAGGCGGCCGGACTCGGTGTACGGGTTGGCGGCCATGACGACGGCGAAGCGCTTGCCGCGCAGGTCCCACTCGCGGGCCTCGCCGTCCCACACCCCGTCGATCCGGCGCTGGGCGTCGCAGAGCGGGATGAAGCGCTGGAGGAACTCGGGCGAGGTGTGCTGGACGTCGTCGAGGTAGAGCAGCACGTTGTCGCCCGCGTGCAGGGCGAAGTTGAGCTTCTCGATCTCGCGGCGGGAGGTGGCGTCGGGGGCCTCGGCGGGGTCGAGGGAGGTGACCCGGTGGCCGAGTGCGGGGCCGCTGACGGTGACCAGCAGCAGGCCGAGCCGTTCGGCGAGGTACTCGACGAGGGTGGTCTTGCCGTAGCCGGGCGGGGAGACCAGGAGCAGCAGGCCGCTGCGGTCGACCGGTCCGCCGGCGTCGGCGGTGCCGAGCTGTTTGGCGAGGTTGTCGCCGACCAGCGGCAGGTAGACCTGGTCGATGAGCTGGTTGCGGACGAAGCCGTTGAGCGGGGCCGGCCGGTACTGGTCGAGTCGCAGCCGGGTGTGCTCGGCGGCCAGCAGGTCGGCGCGCAGCCGCTGGTAGGCGCGGTATCCGGGGGCCTCGGCGGCGGCGAACTCGGCCACACGGGAAAGGAGTTCGTCGAGGCGCAGGTCGAGCTCGCCGCCCGGGAGCCGGGGATGGTCGCCGAGCAGGCCGGTGAGGCGGGTGGTGGTGGCGCCTTCGGCGGGCCGGCGGGGCAGGGACGGGCAGAGGAGCGCGGCGGCGGCCTCGGTGAGGTCGCCGGGGTCGGCGTCGACGGCGCTGGACTCCAGCCAGGCCTGGGCGAGTTGACGCCGGGCGGGCAGCAGGTCGGGCTCGGCGGGCAGTGCGGCCAGCGCTTCGGTGAGGCCGGCGGACTCGGGTGCGGCGTGGAACTTGTCGAGCAGAGCGGCGGCCCCGGGCGCGTACGCGAACGTGGGTGTGGCGGCGGCGAGTTCGGCCACCAGGTACGGGCCGGCGGGCTGCGGGCACGAGGTGAACTCCGTGACGGCGGAGCTCAGTTCGTCGGCCAGCGAGTCCAGGGCTGTCAGGGCCGCCGGCGCGCCCGAGTCCGGTGCGCCGCCGAAGGCCTGTCGGGCGAGGGTGAGCGCGAGGGCGAGCGAGCGGGCCCGGGTGTGCCAGACCAGTCGCTGCCGCTCGTCGGCGCCGTGCGCCCAGTACAGCTGCGCGGCCGCCCGGGCGGCCGCCGGGTGGCGCAACAGCCCGGCCTCGGCGTGGAGTTCGAGCAGGGCGCGGAGCAGCAGCGCCGCGTCGTGGTCGTGGACGCCGCGCTGGTAGCCCTCGTCCGGGCGCTGTTCGGCGGCGCGGCGGACGAACTCCAGCAGGTCGCCCTCGGCGCGCAGGGCGTCCAGCCCGTCCGGTTCGGCGGCCAGCAGCAGGCCGGCGGCGAGGTATTCGGACCGGTAGAGCGCGGGGGTCTCGGAGGGCAGCGGCCGGCCCCAGTAGCGCTCGGTGGCGGCGAACGCCGGGTCGGTGACGGGGGAGCGGTAGTCGGTGCCGGTGAGGGTGAAGGCGGGGCGGCCGCGCCAGGGGACGAGGGTGAGTTCGGGCCGCTGGGTGGTGACGGCGAACAGGTGGCGGCCCAGCCGCAGGGTGCCGGGGCCGTCGCCGGCGAGTTCGGCGCGGTCGCGCCGGGCCCGGTGGGCGCGGCTGCGGGCGGCGCGCAGCCGCCCGGTCAGCTCCTCGGCCCGGACCCGGTCACCGAGCGCGGTCAACTGGGCGGCGAGGTCGCGGAGTTTGACGGCGGTCGGGTCGGCGGCGAGGGCGGTGTCGATCTCGGCCGCGGTGTCGAGGGCGGTGAGCCGCCGGTGCAGGGTGTCGAGGATGCGTTCGGCGGAGGCGGCGATCCGGTCGGCGCGGCGGGCCCGTTCCTCCAGCAGGTGCTGGCGGCGGGCGGTGAGGGCGTCGTGGATCGCGGTGCGCCGGTCGGTGAGTTGTTCGCCCAGCGCCGGGTCGGCGTCGGCGAAGCGGGTCTCCAACTGCTCGATCCGCAGCAGGAGTCGGCCGAGCTGGTCGTCGCAGGCCTCGGGGGTGTCGGCGGCGGCGAGCGCGGCGGTGGTGGCCTGGGCGAGCAGGGCGGTTTCGGCGGCGAACTCGGCGGCGGCCTCACGGGTGCGCAGGTCGCGGCGGCGGACGGTGAGGGCGGCGCGGGCGCGGTTGAGCAGCCCGAGGACGTCGGCGAGCCGGTCGAGGATGGCGGTGCGGGTGGTGGCGTCGGCCAGGTCGAGGGTGCCGACGAGCTCCGAGACGGTCTGCAACGCCTCGCTCTGCTCGGAGATCCGCAGGCCCAGCGGCTCGGCCTCGGCGGCGGTGGCGAGGGCGGCGCAGCGGTCGGCGAGTTCGCCGGCGCGCCGCCGGTGCGGGGCGAAGGCCTCGGGTTCGGCGAGGTGTCCGACGGCGCGGGCGGCGGCCTCGGTCAGGCCCTCGGCGAGGTGGGCGGCGAGCGCGTCGATCCGGGCGGGGTCGGCGCGCGGCAGGTCGCGCAGCGCCTCGACCCGGCCCTGGGCGCGGCGCAGCCCGGCGAGCCGGTCGACCCATTCGGCGGCGTCGGCGAGGGTCTCGCCGCGGGCGGTGCGCAGCAGGCCTTCGACGTGCTCGGTGGCCTGTTCGGTCTGCCGGGCGGCGTGCGCGGTGAGTTCGGCGACGGCCTCGTACTCGGCGATGACCTGCCGGGCGGTGTCGCGGATCTCGGCGAGCGGGGCGGCGAGGTCGCCGAGGCCGGGCTGGCCCAGCCAGTGGTGCCGGTCGGCGGTGCGGGTGCAGGCGGCGAGGACGGCCTGGTGGCCGGCCGGGGTGTCGGCGCCGGCGGCGGCGAGCCGGGCCAGGGAGAGGCAGTCGGCGAGGCCGCGGACGAGGTCGGCGTTGCCGATCCGGGCGAGCGGGCCGGTGCCGGGCGGCTGCGCGGCGGCGTGGCGCTCGCTGGTGAACGGGGTCTGCCACAGCTGGACGGGGTGCAGCCGGGTGGGCCCGTCCTCGGCCGGGCGGAGGGCGATCAGGGTGCCGTCGGCGAGCAGCGCGTAGCCCTGGCAGGGCAGCGGGGCGGCGGCCTCCTGGCGGACGCTGTTGTACGGCTGGAGCAGGGCGCGGCCGTCGGCGGGGGAGCGGAACTCGTACAGCACGTCCTCGCCGTTGGGTGAGACGAGGGTGCGCTCGTAGGCCAGGCCGTCCACCGGCTGGTCGTAGCTGCGCACGGTGCCGTCGGCGAGGTGGCAGCCGCCGGGGAAGGCCACGCCCTGGTCGGCGGGCAGCCGCAGGCAGGCCTGGCCGAGCGCGTCGATCCGGGTGACCCGGCCGGTGGGCAGGTGGCAGACCAGGTGCCGGACGGTCTCCTCCTGGTACGGGCGCACGCGCACCAGCAGCAGGGTGCCGAGCCGGGCGTGGGCGATCTGGGCGTCGGCGAGGGTCTGCAGGGCCTCGGCGAGGGGTTCGTGGTGCAGTTCGCGGCCGTCGGGGGCGGTGATGGTCAGCCGGCCGCCGTCGATGCCGAGCCGGAGTTCGCCGCCGAGGTCGGCGCGCGGCGGGCTGCCGGGGGCGGCGGGCAGCTGGTCGTCCCGGGTGAGGGCGGTCCAGGCGAGCTGCTGGCCGTCGGCGGCGGTGTGGTCGCGTTCGCCGCGCCCGTCCTGGTAGGCCGGGTGCCCGTCGTCGGCGAGGTCGTCGACGGGGCGCCAGCGCAGCACCCGGACGTCGGCGGCGGCGGGGCCGGTGCGGAAGACGGCGAGCAGGCGGCCGCCGACGGGGCGCAGCCGTTCCAGTCGGGCGTCGCGGAAGTAGCGGTGCAGGTCGGCGAGGTCCTGGCGCAGGCGCGGGTCGTCCAGCAGGGTGCCCTCGGCGGGGGCGGGGGTGAGGTCGGGGTGGTGGACGCTCAGGACCTCCCCGAGCGGCCCGGCGCCTGGGGATCCCAAGGCTGGGGAGCCCAAGGCTGGGGAGCCCTCGGACGGGCCGCCGCCGGAACCGGAGGCGGAGGCGGCGGAGCCGGCGGTGTCGGGCGCGCTGCCCGGGCGGGTGCCGAGCAGCAGCAGCCCGCCGGCGGCGGTGAGGTCCTGCGGGAGGCAGGCCCGGCCGGTGGTGAGCCGGCCGGTGCCGACCAGCCGTAGCTCCCCGCCGCCGAACTCCTCGACCCGGCGGGCGTTCAACGCCTGCGCGCGGTCCGCGAGTTCGGCGGCGGACCGGGCGAGTCGGCCGCGCAGGACCTCGTAGGTGCCGGCATCGAGCCGGGCGTCGACGGCGTCCACCACGTCAGTTCCTCAACTACTCAGTTTCTCGACTGCTCAGGAGATCGGGCACTCAGGCACGTCAGGTACTCAGGCGCGTCAGGCACTCAGGCGCGTCAGGCACTCGGGCGCGTCAGGTGGTCACTTGGAGCCGTTGACCGACGTCAGCGTCCCGATCGACGTCTCGGCGATCCCCAACTTCTGTGCCGAGGTGAGCAGTTGCCGCAGCTGCCCGGCCTGCTCGCCGCCCCCGGCGCCGATCATCCGCATCAGCAGCGCGGACACCGTCAGGTTCTGCACGTCCGCCGTGGACACCGAGGACAGCACTCGGGTCAGGTCCTCGGTGAAGCTGGCGCTGCCGTCGAGCCAGGGCCCGGCCAGGGCCTGGGCGGTCTGCGAGTGCCCGACGAAGGCGTCGACGCTCTTGGCGGCCGTCACCGACTGCACCAGGCGGTCGAAGAACACCCCGTCCCCGCCGACGATGTCGATCTTCGCCTTCTCCAGCCCGGCCGCGACCAGCGCGGACTGCGCCTCGGCGATCTGCCGCTGGGTGTCCAGCCCGGCCAGCCGGACGTCCTTCTCGGCGGCCAGCCGCAGCCGGTACTCCTCGTGCCCGCGCGAGGCCTCGTCCAGCTTCGCCATCGCCGCGGCCTTCTCGGTGAGGCCCTCGGCCTCGGCCTTCAGCTTGGCGCCGATCTCCAGCGCGGCGGCCTTCGCCTTCTCGGCCTGGACGGTGGCCTCGGCGCGGCCGACCTTCTCCACCGCCGCGGCCTCCTGCTCGCGCACCTGCACCTGGGCCAGTCCCTCGGCGGCGGTCTCCGCCCGGATGCCCTCGGCCATCCGGATCTTGGCGGTGGCGTCCAGTTCGGCGGCCTTCTGCCGGGCCTCGGCCAGCACCAGCGACTCGCGGGCCTTGTGCGAGGCGGCCTGCTCGGCGGCCTCGGCGGCCTTGATGTCCTTGACGAGCTTCTCCTGTGCCTGCGCCTCGGCCTGGATGATCACCGCGCGGCGGGTGCGCTCGGCGTCCTCGGTGGCGCGCAGCGTCTTGACGGCCTCCTCCTGCTCGGCGACGGTCCGCTCCACCGCCACCCGCTCGCGGACCACGTCGGCGACCTCCCGCCGGCGGGACTCGACCTCCTTCTGCTTGGCCATGGTGGCGAGTTCGGTCTCCCGGTCGCGGCCGATGACCTCCAGCAGGCGGTCCTTCTCGATCCGCTCGTTCTCCACCGCGATCACCCGCTCGCGGTTCTTCTGCGCCACCGCGACCTCGCGGGCCTGGTTCTCGCGCTGCACGCCGAGCAGTTCCTCGGTCCGGAGGAAGGCGGTCTGGGCGTTCAGCCGCTCCTCCTCCTGGACCCGGGCGATCACCGCGTCCTCGGTGGCCCGCAGGGTCTCGATCTCGCGGCGCTGGCGGATCTCGGCGTCGGCCTGGCGGCGCTGGAGTTCGAGGACGGCCTCCCGGGCGTCCACGTTCTGCCGGGTGATCTCCTTCTCCTCGGTGCGCTGGTACTCGTTGGTGCGCACGTGCTCGATCGCCGTCAGCTCGGTGATCTTGCGGATGCCCTGGGCGTCGAGGATGTTGTCGGAGTCCAGCTGGTTCATCGGGGTCTGTTCGAGGTGGTCGATGGCCGCGTCCTCGAGGGTGTAGCCGTTGAGGTCGGTGCCGATGACCGCGATGATCTGGTCCCGGAACTCGTGCCGGTGCGTGTAGAGGTCGGTGAAGTCGAGCTGCTTGCCGACGGTCTTCAGCGCCTCGGCGAACTTGGCCGCGAAGAACTCCTGGATCGCGGACGGGTCGCTGGCGCGGGCGGTGCCGATGGCCTGCGCGACCTTGATGACGTCCTCGACGGTCTTGTTGACCCGCACGAAGAAGGAGATCCGGATGTCCGCCCGGATGTTGTCCCGGCAGATCAGCCCGTCCCGGCCGGCGCGGTGGATCTCCACCGTCTTCACCGAGATGTCCATCAACTCGGCTTTGTGCAGCACCGGGAGGACGATCGCGCCGGTGAAGGTGACGTCCACCTTCTTGGTGCGGGAGACGATCAGCGCCTTGCCCTGCTCGACCTTCTGGAACAGGCGGCCCACGAACAGCAGCATGGCGAGCACGATGAGCAGTACGACGGCGACGAGAATGCCGAAACCCACGGCGATGGTGTCCATCACGGAGTCCTTTGACGAGATGACGAGATGGTGCGAAGTCGAGCGGATGAAAGCGGAACGAGTGAGACAAAGGGGGTAAAGGGGGAGGAAGGGACGCCCGGGGGAGTCAGCCGCCCGGTAGCGCCGGGTCGAACGGCGCCACCAGGAAGTGCTCGCCGTCGGCGTCGTAGTCGAAGATCAGGGCGGTGCGGCCGGCCGCCAGCCCGGGCTCCTCGGTGAGCGTGCGGACCTGGACGGTGGCGGTGGAGCCGTCCTCGGCGGTGACCTCCGCCTGTCCGAATTCGGCCGTCACCCGGCCGGTGCGGATCACGCAGACCCGGCCGACGAAGTCCCCCCGGGTCGCCGGACGGTCCTCGGGGAACAGCCGGGACAGCGGCCGGACCAGCAGTCGGGTGCCCGCCCAGGAGGCGACCAGCGCGACGGCGAACACGCCGCCGCGCGCCGGTGCCCCCGAGGTGAGGACGGTGCCGGCCAGGCTGACGAACCAGGCGAGCGCGACCAGCAGCGACACCGCCACCGTCACGGGCACCCCGCCCAGCCCCAGCGCGTCCAGCACGCCTCCGTGGTGGTGGGCGCCCCCGCCGTCGGCGCCGTGCCCGTCCTGGGCCCCTTGCCCCCCGTGGGCCGCGTGCCCCCCGGCACCGTGCCCCAGGTCGCCCGTGTGACCGGCATGGCCGACGTGACCGGCATGTCCGACGCCGTGCCCCCCGTGCAGGGCGTCGAAGCCCAGGCCGCCGACCAGCATCAGCAGCCAGTACCCGACGACCACCACCAGCGCGAAGCTGAAGAGCGCCGTCGGAAAAGCCAGCGCGGCCGCGACGAATCCCCCCATCCCGGCCACGCTCCCCCGCTGTTCCCACGGCGCCGCACTTCGGCGCCATGGAGATCGTGACAGCGGAGGGGGCGTTCGCACATTGCCAGGATCCGGCAATCTTTACGGCCCTTTGACACCCTGGAACGCACCGCCCGGGTGGCGTTCGGCCGCCGCCTACAGCGGCTGCTCCGGCCAGTTCAGCAGCCGGGCCCCCATCGCCGCCGTCTCCAGGGTGAACCGCTGCAGGGCGTCCGACGGGTCGTAGCCGGTCAGCGCCTTGATCCGCTCCAGCCGGTAGCCGAGCGTGCGCACGCTCAGCCCCAGCCGCCGGGCCGCCTCCGCGTTCACGTACGCGGCCTCCGCCTGCACCGCGATGGTGTCCAGCAGGGGGCGGGCGCCGCCGCGCGCCTCGGTCAGCGGGCCCAGCACGCTGCGCACCAGGTCGGCCATCGCCGCCCGGTCGCGCATCAGCACCGGGAAGACCAGCAGTTCCTCGGCCTTCAGCTGCTGCGCCGGCAGGTCCAGCCGGTCCGCGTAGTCCAGCGCGCCCAGCGCCTCCTCGTAGCTGCGCAGCACCCCGCTGGCCCCCGAGTGCCGGCGCCCGGTGGCCACCCGCAGCACCGGGCGGTAGCCGGGGCCGGGGCGCAGCGCCAGGTCGGCGAAGGCCTCCAGGACGGCGCGTTCGGTGTCCGGGGCGATGCACACCAGCCGGCCGTCCTTGCCGGCGAGCAGGACGTCCCGCTCGCCGAACCGCCCGACCAGCTCCCGTTCCACCCGGTTCACCAGCGGGTGGACGTCCGCGAACGGCGTGTCGCCGACCGCCACCGCCACCGCGTACGCGCCCGCCAGCCGCAGCCCGAACCGCTCCGCGCGCTCCGCCAGCAGGCCCAGGTCGCTGCGGCCGTACAGCAGGTCGTCGATGAACTCGCGCCGCGCGGACTCCTGTTGGCGCACGGCCATGCGCTGCGCGCGTTCGTGTCCCTCGCCGAGCGCGGCCAGTGCGGCCTCGGTCGCCGCGAGCACGGCGTCGCCGATCCGGCGCAGTTCCCCGACGCCGCCCGCCGCGGTGATGCCGGGCAGCGTCTGCCAGGCCCGCCGGGTGGCCGACAGGCAGTGCGCGACGACGTCGCGCAGCCCGTACCCGGCCTCGGCGCAGCGCTCGCCCAGTGCGCGCAGGCACTCCAGTTCGTCCCGGCGCAGCAGCCTCCCGGTGCGGGAGGCGTCGGCGAGCAGCCCGAGGTAGGCCTCGGCGAGTTCGGTGGGTATGTCGTGCTCGGTCCACTCGGACACCGCGGTACTCCGCCCCCCGTGACGCGTGATGATCCGGCGCGGAACATTAGCAGGATCGATACGGCGCCGGACGGTGCGGGGTGGGCGGCTGACCTGGCGCTATCGCGGTCCGGGCGCAGGTCCGGGCGCAGGTCCGGGCGGCGGTCCGGGCGGCACGTCGGCCGCAGGTCCGGACGGCGCCTCCGGCCGGGGCTCGCGGAAGTTCAGGACGAAGCGCGCGCTGCTGCCGTCGATCCGCCGCCGGACGTACAGCGCCGGGGCACCGTCCGGGGTGCAGCTGACCCCCTCGCGGACCAGCAGCGGGGTGCCCGGCGGGACGCCCAGCAGCTCGGCGTCGGCCAGATCCGCGCCGATCGCGCCGAACGCCCGCCAGTCGTACTCCAGCTCCACCCCGGCCGCGCGGGCCAGGTCCAGCACCAGGTTCCCGGGCCGGCCGGGCCGCACCAGGGCGTCCGGCAGCGGGCCGAACGGCACCCAGTAGCTGCACACGGCCCGGGCCTGCCCGCCGAGCCGGATCACCGTGTCCACCCGGGACAGCTCGGCCGGCGCCCGGCCCAGCTGCCGGGCCGCCTCCTCGTCCTCCACCGATCCGGCCACCGGCGGGGTGCCCAGCACGAACTCGCCGTCGCCGGTGTCGGGGAGCGCGGCGTGCACGCTGCCCAGGTCGAAGCGCTGGCTGCGCGGATCCACCGCGATCGAGACGCGGACGGCCGGCGGGCGGACGAACGTGCCCACGCCCCGCCGGATCTCCACCACGGCGGCCCGCTCCAGCTCCGCCACCGCCTGCCGGACGGTCAGCCGGTTCACCCCGAACTCGGCGCTCAGCTCGGGCTCGCTCGGCAGCCGGGCGCCCGCCGGGTACGCGCCGGCGTCGATCCGTTCCTGGAGCTGCCGGGCCAGCCGTCGGTAGAGCGGGGTGCTGGGAGGGTTCGTCGCCACACGCCCGATCCTACGAACCCCGGGCCCGCGGCCCGGCCACCGCGGGGCCCGCTGCCCGCCCACCCCGCCCCCTCCCTCCGCTCGACGGGACCGGTCGGCGGGGGTGGGATGGAGGGGTGCGGGCGACCGTGGTTTGCCTCGCACCCCGGGGAGGGACTAGACATCTAGATGTCTCGATGCACGTCTGGACGTCCGGCCCCTCCCCCCACGGCCCCACCGAAAGGCCCCGCGCATGTCCCTGGTCAACTTCCGCGACTCCGCCGTCCTCGGCGACCCCGAGGGCCTGCGGATCCGCCCCGGCGTGCTGTACCGCTCCGCCCAGCCGTTCCCGGCCGCCGACGAGGCGACCGTCGCCCAGCTGCGCGCCTGCGACATCCGCACCATCGTCGACCTGCGCGACACCCGCGAGACCGACCCCGCCGACTGGGCCGCGGCCGAAGCCGCCGGGATAGCCGTCGTCGCGGCCCCGGTGAACCCCACCGGCGACGGCCTCGCCGCCCGGATGCGCACCATGGCCACCGCCGCCGACCTCGGCGACTACTACGTGCTGCTGGCCGAGTCCGCGCCCGAGGCCGTCACCGCCGCCGTCGAGGCCGCCGCCCGCCCGGGCGCCGTCCTCCTGCACTGCGCCGCCGGCAAGGACCGCACCGGCCTGCTGACCGCCCTGCTGCTGGACCTCCTCGGCGTGCCCGCCGAGCGGATCGTCGCCGACTACGCCCGCACCGCCGACGCCCTGCCGCAGATCTTCGCCGGCCTCTCCGAGCGCCACCGCACCGCGCTCAACGCCCGCGGCGCCCGGGTCACCGACTCCGAGGGCCGCGAACTCGCCATCCCCGCCCCGCTCCTCGACGCCCCGGCCGAGGCCATGGCCGTCTTCCTCGACCGCGTCCGCACCCGCCACGGCGGCGCCGAGGCCTTCCTCCCCGCCTGCGGCGTCCCCGCCGCCACCCTCGGGGCCTTCCGCGCCAAGGCGGCCGCCGCGGCCGCCTGACGCCCCGGCTCCGTCGGGCTCAGACGTCCCGGCGCCGCATCAGGACCACCGTCGCCGCCAGCGCGACGGCCGCCCAGGCGCCCAGGGTGATCCAGGAGTCGAGCACGCTCGGCGCGTACCTGCCCATCGTCGTCGAGGAGCTGGGGTTGATCGTCAGCCTCCCCTCGGCGGCGAGCGGCAGGTGGTTGCCGATCTCCTTCAGCCAGCGGTAGCGGTCGCCGCCGAACAGCATCGGCACGATGAACAGCAGCATGACCAGCGAGACGATCGAAGCGGTGGCGTGCCGCAGCAGGGCGCCGAGGGCCATCCCGATCAGCGCGCAGACGGGCACGATCGCCGCGTAGCCGAGGACGGCCCGCAGGCAGCCCGCGTCGGTGACGGAGAGCCCGACGTGCCGGGAGGCCAGCATGGCGTTGGTGCCGAAGAAGGACACCGCGGACACCACCGCCCCGGCGAGCGAGGTGAGGCCGGCGACCAGCACCACCTTGGCCACGGCCACGCCCCGCCGGTCGGGCACCGCGGCGAAGGTGGTGCGGATCATGCCGGTGGTGTACTCGCCGAACACGGTGATCGCGCCGAGGCTGCCGGCCGCCACGGCCATCAGGGCGCCGGAGATGCTGCTGAGGCCGTGGAAGAGCGGGTCGTACCGGTACGGCGGGAAGCCGGGCACCGGCGGGCGGGGGTGGTCGATGTAGGTCAGGTCGGTGTGGACGGCGTTCAGGTTGACCACGATCGCGGCCAACGAGGCCAGCGCCAGCACCCAGTACGTGGACCGCAGCGAGCGCAGTTTGATCCACTCGGCGGCGAGCAGGTCGCCGAACCGGGGCCGCGGCCCGGCCGGGCCGGTGCGGGGGCGGGCGGGGGCGAGGGCGGCGGTACTCATCGGGCATCTCCTGCCAGGTATTCGACGCTGTCGGCGGTCAGCGACATGAACGCCGACTCCAGGGACGAGGTACGGGTGGCCAGCTCGTGCAGCACCACGCCGTGCCGCAGGGCGAGTTCGCCGATCCGGGCGGCGGGCAGCCCGGTCACCACCGCGCCGTCCGGCTCCTCCGCCTGCCGTACGGCCGCCCCTTCGGCCCGCAACACCTCGGCGAGCGACGGCAGTTCGGGCGTCCGGACGGCCACGCTGGTGACGGCGTTGCGGGCGGAGAACTCCGCCAGGCTCTCGTCGGCGATCAGCCGGCCCCGCCCGATCACCACCAGCCGGTCGGCGGTGTGCTCCATCTCGGCCATCATGTGGCTGGAGACGAAGACCGTCCGCCCCTCCTCGGCGAGGCGGCGGAACAGGCCGCGCACCCACAGC
This sequence comes from Kitasatospora sp. NBC_01300, assembly GCF_041435235.1. Lineage (NCBI taxonomy): Bacteria > Bacillati > Actinomycetota > Actinomycetes > Kitasatosporales > Streptomycetaceae > Kitasatospora > Kitasatospora sp. NBC_01300. Next base: position 5,409,380 of record NZ_CP108408.1, read on the forward strand.
ACGCCCTCCGGGTCGAGGCCGTTGAGCGGCTCGTCGAACAGCAGCACCGGCGGGTCGCCGAGCAGCGCGCCGGCGATCCCGAGCCGCTGCTTCATGCCCAGCGAGTAGCCGCCGATCCGGCGCCCGGCGGCCTTGCCGAGGCCGACCTCGGCGAGCACCTCGTCCACCCGCCGGAGCGGGATGCGGTTGCCGCGGGCGAGCGCCGACAGGTGGGCCCGGGCGCTGCGCCCGCCGTGCACGTCCTGGGCGTCCAGCAGGGCGCCGACGTGGCGCAGTCCGCGCGGCCGGTCCGCGAACGGCACGCCGTCCACCGTGACGGTCCCCTCGGTCGGGGTGTGCAGCCCCAGGATCATCCGCAGCGTGGTGGACTTGCCGGCCCCGTTGGGGCCGAGGAAGCCGGTGACGGTGCCCGGCCGGACGGTGAAGGTCAACTGGTCGACGGCCGTGGTGGCGCCGTACCGCTTGGTCAGTCGCTCGATCTCGATCACGGGGACAACGGTGCCGTCCGGGGCCCCGGCCGGGCATCGGGCCGCGGGCCACAACCGCCGGCCGCCGCACCGGCCCGGGGGATTACGCCCCCGGGCCGATGTGCCGCCGTACGGGCCGCCGCTACCATCGGGCGATGATCACCAACCCGCGTCCGCCCCTGCTCAGGCGCCTGCCGCCGGGCGTCTGGGTGGCGGCGTTCTGGGGGGCCGTCATCACGTTCCGCGGCTTCCAGCGGAGCAACGAGCTGGCCCACCTGTTCCGCTACAACGGCAACTTCGAGGACATGCCGTTGCTGGTCACCGCGGTGGTCACGATCCTGATGGCGTCGCTGCTGGTCCGGCTGCCGCTGCTGGCGGTGGCGATCCCGCTGGCGGCGTGCGTCTTCACGATCGGCATGCGGATCCAGGAGACGGCCGTGGTGCAACTGCTGCTCGCCGAGGTGGCGATCGGCTACTGCACGGCCACCCGCTCCCGGGCCGTGTCGCTGTGCGCCGCCGCGATGCCGGTCGCCATGGTGGCCGTCCTCGCGGTCTGGCGGGTGGCGAACGACTACCACACCGACTTCGTCGCCCAGGCCGCGTTCGCCTCGACCGCCGCGATCGCCTGGCTGGTCGGCAACACCGTCCGGCAGAACCGCGTGCACGCCGAGGCCCTGCGCAGCCGCGTCACCGAGCAGGCGATCACCGCCGAACGGCTGCGGATCGCCCGCGAGTTGCACGACATGGTCGCCCACAGCATCGGCATCATCGCGATCCAGGCCGGGATGGGCAGCCGGGTCATGGACACCCAGCCCGCCGAGACCCGCAACGCGCTGAACGCCATCGAGGCGACCAGCCGGGAGACCCTGGCCGGGCTGCGCCGGATGCTCGGCGCGCTGCGCCAGGGCGAACCGGAGTCCGCGCCGATGGAGGTCGCCCCGGGGCTGGGCGAGTTGGACCGGCTGGTCGAGCAGACGGCCGGCGCGGGCGTGCGGGTCGCGCTCACCCGCCTCGGCGAGCCCCGCCCGCTGCCGCCCGAGGTGGACCTCGCCGCCTACCGCATCGTGCAGGAGGCGGTCACCAACGTGGTCAGGCACTCCGGCACCCGGGACTGCCGGGTCACCGTCGACTACGGCCCCGAGGAGGTCTCCGTCACCGTCGTCGACCTCGGCGCCGGAGCCGCCGGGCCGTCCGCCGGCTCCGGTTACGGCATCGCCGGCATGCGCGAGCGGGTCGGCCTGCTGCACGGCGAGTTCAGCGCCGGCCCGCGCCCCGCGGGCGGCTTCCAGGTCGCCGCCCGACTGCCGCTCCCCGTGGAGGTCTCCCCGTGATCCGTGTCGTCCTGGTCGACGACCAGCCGCTCATCCGCACCGGTCTGCGCGTGCTCATCGCCGACACCCCGGACCTGGAGGTCGTCGGCGAGGCCGGCAACGGCGCCGAGGCGGTGGAACTGGTCGCCCGGCTGCGCCCCGACGTCGCCGTGATGGACATCCGGATGCCCGGCATGGACGGCATCGAGGCCACCCGCCGGATCACCGCCGACCCCGGCCTGCCGACCCACGTCCTCGTCCTCACCACCTTCGACGACGACGACTACGTGTACGGCGCGCTGCGGGCCGGGGCGGCCGGCTTCCTGGTCAAGGACCTCGCCCTGGAGACCATCCTCGACGGCGTCCGGGTGGTCGCCGCCGGGGACGCCCTGATCGCGCCGAGCATCACCCGCCGGCTGATCGGCGAGTTCGCCGCCCGCCCGCAGCGCGCCGCCCGGTCCGGCCGGGCGACGGTCGACGGGATCACCGACCGCGAGCGCGAGGTGCTGACGCTGGTCGGCCGCGGGCTGTCCAACGGCGAGATCGCCGAGGAGCTGACCATCAGCGTGGCCACCGCCAAGGCGCACGTGGCCCGGCTGTTCACCAAGCTGGACGCCCGGGACCGGGTCCACCTGGTCATCCAGGCCTACGAGTTCGGCCTCGTCGCCCCCTCCTGAGCCGGTCCCGAACCGGTTCCGTGCTCAGCCGGTCCACGGCGGGATCACGGTTCGACCAGCTCCCCGATCCGCATGATCCGCCCGTGCGAGTCCAGCACCACGTCGTACACGTTGCCGTAGCATCCGTACGGCGCGTCGGGTTCGTGCTCGGCCAGGCAGTCCTCCAGGTGCCCGAGCACGTCCTCCAACCGGACGGTTCTGGTCGGGTCGCCGTGCGGGCGGTCGACGAGCGTGGCCTCGACCCCGGCGGTCGCGAAGCCGTAGCGGGCCGGCGTCCCCGTCCCCTCGTAGCGGGCCTCGTCGCAGGAGTAGCGGGCGGGCTGGGCGGTGACGTCGCCGTCCTCGGTGGCGAGGACCACGAGGACGGTGTGCCCGGGGCGTTCGGTCGGGGTCGGGGTGGCGCAGTCGGCGGCGGGGGCGGCGGGAGAGGTGTCCATGCTGGGCTCCGGGTCGGCGAGGTCGTCGCCCAGCAGGTCGTCCTCGTCGTCGTACGCCCCGTCGGCGACGGCGGCGGCGGAGGCGGCGGCGACGGTGGGCGCGGAGTCGGCGGGAGTGCAGGCGGCGAGGGCGGCTGCGGCGGTGCAGCAGAGCAGCGCGGCGATGAGGGTTCGGGGCACGGCCATGGCACTAGTCTCCCCGGACAGCGGCGGAACTCGTCACACAGCTACACGACTGGTGCACGGGCTGTGGTTCCCGCCGCCGCCGGATGTGCGGATCCGGCGGCGGCGGGAGTCTGGGGGAACGGTGCAACCGTCAGGCGGCGACGGGCCGTTGTGCCTCGTACGCCTCGCGGAGCCGGGCCTGGGCCTCGGGGCCCGCCCCGAGGTGGTCGAGTCCGAGCAGCGCCGCGCCCAGGACGGGCGGCGCGACGACGACCCGCGGTTCGGCGAGCGGCGCGGCCTCGGCCAGACGGGCGGTCAGGTTGTCGAGCAGCAGCGGCTGCCGGGAGGCGAGCACGCCGCCGCCGAGCACCAGCGGGGTCCGTGCGTCGAGCAGTTCCAGCCGCCGCAGGGCGACGACGGCGAGCCGGACGATCTCGTCGGCCTGGCGGTCGATCAGCCCCAGGGCGACCTCGTCGCCCTGCTCCGCGACGGCGAACAGCACCCGGACGATCTCGTGCAGCCGGCTGGTCGGCAGGTGCCCGAGGTGGACGGCCTCGGCGACGGCGCCGGCGCTGGGCAGGCCGAAGTGCTCGGCGATGGCGCGGGAGAGCCCGGTGGGGCCGCCGCGGCCGTCCTCGTGGCGGACGGCGTGCCACATGCTGGTGACGGCCAGGCCCCCGCCGCCGCCCCAGTCGCCGGTGAGCTCGCCGAGGGCGGGGAAGCGGGCGGTGCGGCCGTCGGGCAGCAGGCCCACGCAGTTGATGCCGGCGCCGCAGACGACGGCGACGCCGCGCGGGCCGTCGGTGCCGGCCCGCAGCAGGCCGAAGGTGTCGTTGACGACGGTGTTGCTGGCGCCCCAGGGGTGGGATTCCAGCGCGGCGCGCAGGGCCTCCTCCTCGACGGGCAGGTCGGCGTTGGCCAGGCAGGCGCTGACGTGGCTGGTGAGGACGCCGCTCCAGGCGGGGTGGCCGGCCGCGGCGGCGGCCTGCTCGACGAGCGGGGCGAGGCCGGCGACGGCGGCGGCGCCGCCGATCTTCTGGGGTGCGAAGCCGCCGCCGCGGGCGGTGCCGCGGACGGTGCCGTCGGCGCCGATCAGGGCGACGTCGGTCTTGGAGTTGCCGGCGTCGATGGCGAGGACGCCGGGCAGGATCGGTTCGGGCTGGTGGGTCATCAGGTCCCCGCGGCTCGTACGTGGCCCGGCCGTGGCGTTGTCCCCGGCCGGGGGTGATCGGTCTCCTCGCAGTGCCCGGCCCGCGACACCCTCATATCGCGGGCCGGGCAGCTTTCCGGACGGGGCCCGGGTGCGAAGCCGGGCCCCGGGCCGTCAGGCCCAGGCGAGGTGCTCGCGGTTGTGGGCGAGCAGCCGATCGGTGAGCTGGTCGGCGAGTTCGAGCTGGCCGACCAGCGGGTGGGCGAGCAGGGCGTCGAAGACCCGGTCGCGGCCGCCGTGCAGGGCGGCGTCGAGGGCGAGGTGCTCGTACGCGGTGACGGCGGCGATGAGGCCGGCGTACAGCGGCTCGACGGGCCGCTGGGGGAGCGGCCGGACGCCGTTCGCGTCGACCTCGGCCGGGACCTCGATGACGGCGTCGTCGGGCAGGAACGGCAGCACGCCGTTGTTCGGCGCGTTGACGACCTGCACGGACGTCCCGCCGCCGGTGCCGAGCAGCGCGGCGATCAGCTGGACCGCCGCCTCGGAGTAGAACGCGCCGCCGCGCTGGCCGAGGAGTTCCGGCTTGGTGTCGAGGGCCGGGTCGGCGTACATCTCCAGCAGCTGCCGCTCGATCTCGGCGACCTGGGCGGCCCGCGAGCCCTGCACCTTGAGTTCCTCGACGACGGCGTCGTGCTGGTAGAAGTAGCGCAGGTAGTAGGACGGTACGACGCCGAGCCGCTCGATGACGGGCTGCGGCAGGTGCAGGTCCTCGGCGATCGCCTTGCCGTGCGCGGCGAGCAGCTCCGGCAGCACCTCCCGGCCCGTCGCCGATCCCGGGGCGTCGAGCAGGGTGACGCCGCGCTCCCAGGTGAGGTGGTTGAGGCCGACGTGGTCGAGCCGGACCAGCTCCGGGTCGACGCCGAGGTGGGTCGCGAACTTGCGCTGGAAGCCGATGGCGACGTTGCACAGGCCGACGGCCTTGTGGCCGGCGTTGCGCAGCGCGCGGGTGACGATGCCGACGGGGTTGGTGAAGTCGACGATCCAGGCGTCCGGGTTGGCGCGCCGGACCTTCTCGGCGATGTCGAGGACGACCGGGACGGTGCGCAGCGCCTTGGCGAGGCCGCCGGCGCCGGTGGTCTCCTGGCCGACGCAGCCGCACTCCAGCGGCCAGGTCTCGTCCCGGTTGCGGGCGGCCTGCCCGCCGACGCGTAGTTGCAGCAGCACGGCGTCGGCGTCGGCGACACCGGCCTCGACGTCGCCGGTGGTGGTGACGACGGCACCGTGCCCCTGCTTGGCGAAGATCCGCCGGGCGAGCCCGCCGATCAGCTCCAGCCGGTCGGCGGCCGGGTCGATGAGCACCAGCTCGCCGATCGGCAGGGTGTCGCGGAGCCGGGCGAAGCCGTCGATCAGCTCCGGGGTGTACGTCGAACCGCCGCCGACGATTGCCAACTTGAGAGCGGACATCAGCCCTTGACCCCTGTCAGTGTCACGCCTTCGATGAAGGCCTTCTGTGCGAAGAAGAAGAGGATGATCACCGGTGCCATCACGAGGAGGGTGGCGGCCATGGTGAGGTTCCAGTTGGTGTGGTGGGCGCCCTTGAACGACTCCAGGCCGTACGAGAGCGTCCAGGCCTCGTGGTTGTTGCTGGCGTAGATCTGCGGGCCGAAGTAGTCGTTCCAGCAGTAGAAGAACTGGAACAGGGCGACGGCGGCGATGGCCGGCTTGGCCATCGGCAGCACGACCTTCAGCAGGGTGCGCAGGTCGCCGCAGCCGTCGATCCGGGCGGCCTCGATGTACTCCTTGGGGATGGTCAGCAGGAACTGGCGCAGCAGGAAGATCGAGAACGCGTCGCCGAAGGCCATCGGGATGATGAGCGGCCAGAGTGAGCCGCCGAGGCCGAGCTGCTTGGCCCAGAACAGGTACATCGGGATGACGGTGACCTGCGGCGGGAGCATCATCATGGCGATGACGGCCATCAGCGCCAGGTTGCGGCCCCGGAAGCGGAACTTGGCGAGCGCGTAGGCGACCGGCAGGCTGGAGACGATGGTCAGCACGGTGCCGAGGCCCGCGTAGAGCAGGGTGTTGCGCCACCAGGTGAGGAAGCCGGGGGTGTCCCAGACCTTGCCGTAGTTGCCCCACTGCCAGGAGGTGGGCCAGTAGTCGGTGGTGAGTGCCTGCTGGTCGGTCATCACCGAGGTGAGGAAGGCGAAGACGAACGGGAGCAGGAAGAACAGGGCGGCGGCGATGGCCAGCGAGTGCACGGCCACCCAGTTGAGCACCGCGCGGCGGCGGGCCGCCCGGGCGGCCGGGCCGGAGGCGCGGGAGGTGCCGGCCGGGGCGGGCGCCTTGGTGAGTGTGGAGCTGAGAGTCATGATCGGGTCCTCATCGGTCCGCTGGGTCCGCAGCACACGGACTAGTCGTCGCTCGCCATGAAGCCGGACTTGCGGCGGAGCAGGAGCGAGGTGACGGCCATCGAGATGGCGAACAGCACCAGGGCGACGACGCACGCCGCGCCGTAGTTGAAGCGCTGGAAGCCGAGGTTGTAGACCATCTGCGGCAGGGTCCAGGTGGAGCCCTGCGGGAAGCCGGGCTCGAACTGCTGGCCGGAGTTGCCCGCGATGCCGCCGGCGACCTTCCCGGCGACGATCGCCTGGGTGTAGTACTGCATGGTCTGGATGACGCCGGTGACCACGGCGAACATGATGATCGGCGAGATGTTCGGCAGCGTGACGTACCGGAACCGCTGGAAGGGGCCGGCGCCGTCCAGTTCGGCGGCCTCGTACTGCTCCTTGGGGACGTCGAGCAGCGAGGCCATGAAGATGACCATCAGGTCGCCGATGCCCCACATGGCGAGCATGGTGAGCGCGGGCTTGGACCAGTCGGCGCTGGCGAACCAGCCGGGCTGCGGGAGGCCGAGCTCGCCGAGGAAGTGGTTGACCGGGCCGGTGCCGGGGTTGAGCAGGAACGCGAAGGCGACGGTGGCGGCCACCGGCGGTGCCAGGTACGGCAGGTAGAACGCGGTGCGGAAGAAGCCGACGCCGGTCTTGACCTTGGTGATGAGCAGGCCGATGCCGAGGCCGAAGGCGACCCGCAGGCTCACCATGATGAAGACCAGCCACACGGTGTTGCGCAGGCCCTGCCAGAACGCCGGGAGGTCGTTGAAGACGTAGTCCCAGTTCTTCAGGCCGCTGAAGGCGGGCGCGCCGAAGCCGTTGTACTTGGTGAAGGAGAAGTAGACGGTGGAGATCAGCGGGTACAGGAAGAAGACGCCGAAGCCGATCAGCCAGGGGGAGAGGAAGGCGAGGTTGCGGGCCGCCTCCCGGCGGCGCTTCCGGCGCAGCAGGTGCTGCGTGGAGGGCGCCGCCGGGTCGGTCGATCCGGTGCCCTTGCGGGTGCCGAACGCGAGTGACATGGGAGCTCCGTGGACCGTTTCCGCTACTTCGCCTGGGCGATGGCGGCGTCGATCTCCTTGGCGGTGGCCGCGAGGCCGGCCGCGAGATCGGGCTGCTTGCCGGACTCGTAGTCGTAGCCGAGGTTCTGCAGGGAGGCGATGTAGCCGCTGCCGTTGACGGCCGCCGGGGTGGTGCCCGAGTGCTGGTTCTTGGCGACGTCGATGAAGGTCTTGAAGTTCGGGTCGTTCGTCAGCTTCGGCGAGTTGAGCGCGTCGAAGGTGCTGGGCACGTTGTGGATCGCGTTGGCGAAGCTGACCACCGCGTCGGTGTCGGTGGTCAGGTACTTGACCAGCTCCCAGGCCGCGGCCTGCTTCTTGCTGCTGCTGGCGATGCCGACGATGGTGCCGGTCTGGTAGCCGCGGCCGTAGGTGTCGGCCTGGTCGTCCGGGACGGGGAACGCGGCGGTGGCCCAGTCGAAGTTCGGCTTGTTCTCGGCGAGGGCGGCGGTGCGCCACTCGCCGTCGATGGCCATCGCGACCTGGCCGGTGAGGAAGGGGTTCTTGGCGCTGAACTCCTCGCCGAAGGTGGCGCGGTACTTCTCCAGCTTGGTGTAGCCGCCGAGCTGGTCGACCATGTCCTTCTGCCACTTGAGCATCGCGGCGACCTTCGGGTCGGTGGCGATGTTCGACTTGCCGTCGGCACCGAAGTAGGTCGGGCCGTACTGGCCGAGGAAGTGCTCGGTGGTCGACTCGTAGCCGTGGTACAGCGGCATGAAGCCGAGCTGCTTGTAGCCGTCACCGTCCGCGAGGGTCAGCCTCTTGGCGTCCTCGGCGAACTCGCTGAAGGTCTTCGGCGGGTTGGCGATGCCCGCGTCGGCGAAGGCCTTCTTGTTGTAGTAGAGGCCGTAGGCGTCGCCGAGCAGCGGCAGCGAGCACTGGTTGCCCTGGAACTGCGTGTAGTTGAGCATCGCGGCCGGGAAGGTCTTGACCGGGTCGATGCCGCTCTTCTGCAGCAGCGGCTTGAGGTCGGTGAACGCCTTGGTCGAACAGAACATGCCGACGTTGTTGGTGGTGAAGGAGGAGACCACGTCCGGTGCGTCGTCGCCGCCGGCCCGCAGGGCCTGGTTGACCTTGTCGTCCGCGATGTTGTCCACGGCCTTGACGTGGATGTTGGGGTGGGCCTTCTCGAAGGCGGCGATGTTGTCGTTGATCGCCTTCACCTCGTTGTCCTGGCTCCAGCCGTGCCAGAAGGTGATGGTGACGTCCTTGCCGCTGGCCGAGTCGTCGCCGCCGCTGCTCTCGCTGCCGCCGGTGCAGGCGGTGGCGAGCAGGGCCAGGACGGCGGTGCCGGTGACGGCGGCGATCGTGCGACGGCCTCTGCGGGAGGTGGTGGAGTGCACTTCGAGGTCCTCCTGGGGGTGCGCGGGCAGGCGTCATTGCCTCGGGGCCCGCGTTCGGGGGTTGGGAGAGGTGGGTGCAGGGTGCGTGCGGGGTGACGGGCGACCGGGGAGCGTCGGTGGGTGGGCTTCGGTGAGCGCCGGTGGGCGGCTGTCAGTGGGTGGCTGTCAGTGGGGTTGCTGTCAGTGGGTGGAGAAGACCGCCTCGCGGGCGTCCGCCAGCGCGCGTTGCAGGGCGCCGAGCAGGACGGGCGAGCCGGGCAGGGCACTGCTGCGGACCTCGGGCCGGGCGATGGAGAGCCTGGCCAGTTCGTCCTCGACGAGGGCGCGCAGGCGTTCGCCGCCCGCGGTGGGCACCGCGCCGGAGAGGACCACGAGCTGGGGGTCGACGACGGCGACGATCGCGGCCAGTCCGACGGCGAGCCGGCCGGCCAGTTCGACGAGGAAGGCGTCGCCGGCGCCCGGGGTCTCCAGGGCCTTGGCGATCGAGTCCTCGGCGGTGGGCGCGCCGAGCCCGTGCTCGCGGGCCAGGGTCCGGACGGCGGGTGTGCCGACCAGCTCCTGGAACCCGCCGAACTTGCGGCGGCGCACGTCCCGCGCGACCGGTGAGCCGGGCACCGGCATGTAGCCGACCTCCCCGGCGCCGCCGGTGAAGCCGCGGTGCAGCCGGCCGGCGATGACGATCGCGGCGCCGGTGCCCGCACCGGCCCAGAGCAGGACGAAGTCCTCGGAGCCCCGCGCCGCGCCGGAGGCCTGTTCGGCGACGGCGGCGAGGTTCACGTCGTTCTCGATCGACACGGGCGCGCCGATCGCCTCGGACAGCTCCTCGACCAGCCGCGGTGAGTGCCAGCCGGGCAGGTGGGAGGCGTAGCGCAGCTTGCCGGTGACCGGGTCGGGGGCGCCGCCGACGCCGATCGCGGCGGTGCGCAGGCTGCCCGCGGCCAGTCCGGCGGCGCGGACGGTCTCGGCGACGGCGGCGGCGACCTTGGCGACGGTCTCGGCGGCCGGCACGCCCTTGGTCGGCACGGCGTGCTCGGCCAGCGTGGAGCCGGTGATGTCGGCGACGGCGACCCTGATCTCGCTGTTGGTGACGTCCAGCCCGGCGACGTGGCCGGCGGCCGGATTCACCTCGTACAGCTGCGCGTTGGGGCCGGGGCCGCCGGCGGTGGTGCCGACCGGCAGGACCAGTCCGGCCGCCTCCAGGCGGGCCAGCAGCTGGGAGGCGGTGGGCTTGGAGAGGCCGGTCAGGGTGCCGATCTGGGTGCGGGAGAGCGGGCCGTTCTCCAGCAGCAGTTCGAGGGCGGCGCGGTCGTTGATGGCGCGCAGCAGGCTGGGGGTGCCGGCGAGGGGGGCCTTGGCGGTGGTCTTGGTCACGCGCGAAATCCTCCTCTTCCGGCTGGTGGGGGGAGCGACGAGGGTGAACCCGGCGGTTCGGGGAGCCGAACTGTTAGGAAAGTTTCCAGTCGCTTGGGAAGGACCGTACGGGCCCCGTCAGCGGGGTGTCAATGGTCCGTGGCCCGGAGGATGCCGAAGCGTTACCGGACAGCACGAAGCCCCGTTCCCAAGGGTCTTGGGAACGGGGCTTCGTGCTGTCGGGCCTGGGGCCCTACGGCTTGGCGAGGTCGTCGGTCGGCCTCGGCGCCGGTATCGGCTCGGTCGCCCGGTACCGGGGAGAGGTCGGGTCGGACAGCGCGGACGGCGGTGCCGGCTCGGTCGCGGGGGAGATCACCACCCCGGTGGCCGGGGCCGCCGTCGCCGCGGCGGCCACCGGTGCGACCTCCTCCTTGACCTTGATCCCGGCCTGGTCGAAGGCCGTCTTCAGGCGCTGGCGCAGCGCCCGGGACACCGTCGGCGCCTTGCCCGGCGCGGTCCGCGCCTCGATCCGCACCATCACCGAGTCCGCCGCGACGGACTCCACGCCCAGGACGGATACCGGCGCCCAGACCAGCTCGTCGTACGGCGACTCCTTGGACAGCGCCTCGGCCGTCTCCTGGATCAGGTCCTCGACCCGCAGCAGGTCCTCCTTGTACCCGACCTGCACGTCCACCGAGGCGGTCGACCAGCCCTGGCTCATGTTGGCGATCCGCTTCACCTCGCCGTTGCGGATGTACCAGATCTCGCCGTTGGCCCCGCGCAGCTTGGTCACCCGCAGGCCGACCTCCAGCACCGTGCCGGCGGCCACCCCGGTGTCGATCTCGTCGCCGACGCCGTACTGGTCCTCCATGATCATGAAGACCCCGGAGAGGAAGTCCGTCACCAGGTTGCGGGCGCCGAAACCGATCGCCACACCGGCCACACCGGCGCTGGCCAGCAGCGGCGCCAGGTTCACGCCCAGCGCGGACAGCACCATCAGCGCGGCCGTGCCCAGGATGGAGAACGACGCCACGCTGCGCAGCACCGAGCCGATCGCCTCCGACCGCTGCTGGCGCCGCTCCGGGTTCACCACCCCGGTGTTGGCCAGCAGCCCGCCGAGCCGGCTCTCCTCGTGGTGGTCGTGCGAGCGCGCCATCCGCGTGATCAGCTGGGTGATCAGCTTGCGCACCACGGCGCGCAGCACCAGGGCCAGCAGCACGATGAAGACGATCCGCACCCCGCCGGCCAGCCAGCCCTGCCAGTGCGTGTCGAACCAGCTGGCGGCCTGCTTGGTGGTGTCGCTGACCTCCTGCGCGCTGGTCGGGATTCTCAGGTCCAGCTGCGGCAGTTGCGGCGCGGTCGGGCTGGGCGCCGGTGTCGGAGTGGAGAGCGTCGAGGACGCGTCGGCGATACCGGTGGCGCCGGAGCGGAACACGTGCGGGCCTTCCTGCAAGGGGGCGTGGCGGGCCCGCGCCGCGGCACGCGGCCCGCGGACCGTCCGCCTCAGCCTAACCGGCGCCGAACACCCGACCGGACACGCCGAAGGGCGTACGGAGCAACACGAACGCCCCGTCAGCGCACCGGTGCGCTCCCCCGGACGACGGGGTCGACCGCTGCTCCGACCGGCCGAGCGCTCCCCCGGGAGGGCCACGGGCGGCACCCCGGGGGCACCCGGGTGCAACCCGACCTTCCCCAGGGCATACCGGCTATGACAGAGGCCACACCCGAAGTTCACACCAGGTCCGTTACACAGGAGTGGTGGCGCCGTACAAAGGCGTAAGGCGACACTGGGGGAGATCGCGCACCAGTTGTGCGATCCAACCGCTCGTCCCGGCGCGAGCCACGCGCCGCAGGCGTCCAAGGAGGCATCCGTGCCGCATGTCCTGGTCCTCAACGCGTCCTACGAGCCACTCGGCGTCGTATCGATGCGCCGCGCACTCATCCTGGTCCTCAACCACAAGGCGGTCAGCCTGGAGGACTCGGAAGTCACTCTGCACAGCGCCACCAGCGCCCTCCCGGCGCCGTCCGTCGTCCGCCTGACCCGCTTCGTCCGGGTCCCGTTCTGCGGGCCCGTCCCGCTCACCCGCCGGGCGCTGTTCGCCCGTGACCACGGCCGCTGCGTCTACTGCGGGGCCGCCGCCACCAGCGTCGACCACGTCATCCCGCGCAGCCGGGGCGGCCAGCACCGGTGGGACAACGTGGTGGCGGCCTGCCGCCGCTGCAACCACACCAAGGCCGACCGCCACCTCACCGAACTCGGCTGGCGGATGAAGCGGCCACCGGCCCCGCCCAGCGGCCTCGCCTGGCGGATCATCGGCACCGGCATCAAGGACCCGCGCTGGCGTCCCTACCTGGAGCCGTACGGCGGCTCCGACCAGCTGCGCGCCCCGCAGTGGGGCGAGTACGAGCACCACGACCATACCGAGCAGGGCCTCCCCGTCCCGCTCGGCCGGGCGCACTCGGCCCACTCCGCCCCCGTCCGCCGCGGTGAGCAGCCCGAACCGCTCTCCGCCTGACCCCGCTCCACAAGGGCCAGCCCGTCATACCGTCGGTACGCCTCATGGGCCGCCGCGCCCCCCACCGGGGAGCACGGCGGCCCGCCGCGTTGTCCGGCGGGGGCGCGGCGGCTACTGCTTCGGCGGCGTCGTCCCGCCCGTCGTACCACCCGCCGGGGGTGTGGCCGGGGGTGTGGCCGGGGGCGTGGCCGGGGCGCTCGGAGCGGTCGGGGCCGTGGGCGGGGCCGTGGGCGCGGTGGTCGCGCCGCCGCCCGGCTGGGCCGGGGGGACGGTGGGCGGCTGCGGCGGTGCGGGCGGGGTGACGGCGTACAGCTCGACGCCCCACAGCGAGTAGCCGTACTTGTTGGCCCGGGCCACGCCCTGCACCCGGAGGAACCGCGCGCCCGGCGCGTCGAAGCGCACGGTCTCGTCGCCGCCCTTGCCGTTGTCCACCGTCGCCGCGTCGGTCCAGGTGGTGCCGTCCGCCGAGACCTGGAGCTTGTAGGCGGCGGCGTACGCGGCCTGCCAGTGCAGCACCGCCGCGCCCAGGTGGGTCGCCTGCGGCAGTTCCAGCTGCACCCAGGCGTCGTCCTTGGCGGGGGAGGACCAGCGGGTCTTCGGGTCACCGTCGGTGACCGCCGAGGCGGGGAAGTTCGGCGTCTCGTCGCCCGAGGAGGTGGCCTTCGCGCCGAGCGCCAGGTCCGGACCGCTGGTCGGCGGCACCACGTGCACCTGGAGCACCTGCTTCACGGTGGTGGCGCCGGCCACGAACTCCACCGGCACCTGGTACGTCCCGAACGGCGTCCCGGGAGCGGCGCTGACCAGCAGCGGCACGCCGATGCGGCCGCCGCGCGGCACGGTCACCCCGGCCGCCGGGGTCACGGTCAGGCCCTTGGCCGCGGCCGGCACCTCGGTGCGCAGCTCGCCGCTGGTCCCCTCGGGGCGGCCGGCCTCGACGGTGGCCCGGGCCTGGGCGGGCGCGGCGGCGCCGGTCACCACGTCCAGGGTCGGGTCGGACAGGCTGAGCCGGGCCGCCGGGACGTCCGCGTACCAGGGGATCACCTGGTTGACCACCGGCGGGTCGCCGCCCGGCTTCCAGGTCAGCCGGAACGCGTCGGCGGCCTGCCCGCCGGCCGGCAGCTCGTTGTAGCCGGGCTGCACGGTGCCGATGTCCGCCCAGCCGCCGTCCGAGCGGCGCACCGAGACGGTGGCGGTGGCGTGCACGCCCGGGTCGGTGAGCACGGTGAGCCGGTCGAGCGGGCGGGCGGCGCCCAGTTCGACGGTGAGCGGCTCGTCCTGCGCGGTGGGCGGCTTGGCGGCCCGGTACGCGGTGTCCGGATTGCCGTCCAGCACCGCGGACGCCGAGGAGCCGGGCAGCGCGGCGGGGCCGCCGGTGACGCTGGCGGGGGCGTCGTCGGGCGCGGTGACGGTGAACTCGCGCACCGCGACGGCGGTCTTCTGGGCGGCGGTGGCCCGCAGCCGCACGGCCCGCACCACCGAGCCGGCCGGCAGCTTGGCGCTGACCGACTTCTGGTTCTTGACCACGGCGAGCTGCTTCCAGCCGCCCTCGCCGGTGCTGTACTCCAGCACGCCGTCGTGGAGGTAGTCGTCGACCGCGCTCCGGCCGTCCGGCCCGTTGCCCCAGGAGCCCATCAGCACGGTGACGGCGCCGACCGGGCGCCCGCCGCCGAGGTCGACGCCGACCGCGTCGCCGGGCTGCGGGGGAGCGGAGCTCCAGTAGAAGGTGTCGGCCACGCCGTCGGTCATCAGCGCGGGCAGGTGGTCGTGCGCGGTGCCCATGGTGGTGGTCGGGGTGATCCCGCCGCCGGCCACCCCGGCCCAGTTGTCGGCGGCCCCGACGGCCCGCTCCAGGAACGGGTCGAGCACGCCCGCGCCGATCGTGGCCGGGCTCTGCGCGAGCTGCTCGCGCAGCCGGTTGAGCTCCACCCGGGCCTTCCAGGCGGCCGCGCCGTCGCCGCCGTGCTGGGCCAGCAGCATGTCCAGCGCGGACTGCCCGGCCAGCCCGTAGTCGTGCAGCGGGGCGAGCCAGGGCGCGGCCTCGGCGGCGAGCTGGGCGGTGGCCTGGGTGCCGGCGAGGGTCTGCTGGGCGGTGGCCATCGCGGCGAAGGCCTCCCGCAGGGGCGCGGCGGCCTCTATCAGCTTGGCGAGGTCCGACGCGGTGCCCGAGGTGGGTTCGGCGGCGGCCCAGAACCGGTCGAGCAGCGGCGTCAGGTAGCCGGACTCCTGCTTGGACAGCGGCGAGGAGGAGCTGTTGCCGGCCAGCGCGGTGACCGCGGACAGGGCGGTGCCGGCGGGCGTGCTGCCGGCACCGGTCGGGCCGGCGAGCGAGCGCACCGCGGCCTGCCAGGAGTCCTCCGGCCGGTAGCCGGTCGGGTTCCAGGCGAAGTCGCCGGCCGTGGCGAGGGCGATCCGGGAGGCTGTCGGCTGCTGCATGGCGCCGGTGAGCATCACCGCCGAGCGGGTGGCCACCTCCGGTTCGCGCCCGGTGTAGGCGCCGAGGAAGAGCCGGTCCGGGCTGGCGTCGTTGACCGGGTAGTTGTCCATGGTGACCAGCGGGTGGCCGTACAGGTCGCCGGTCTCGGCGGCCTGGGCGCCGGTGATCTTCTCCGGGATCACCCCGCCCCCGCTCCAGGCCACCTGCACGCCGTCCGGCAGCGCCGCGGCGAGCGCCTTGCGGTACGGCGTGACGCCCTGCTTGTGGTACTCGGTGGGCACCACGGACAGCGGCGCCAGGCCCGGGTTGCGCGCGATCAGCCGGTCCCGCACCTTGGTCACCAGCGCGGCCTGCGCCTTGGCGGCCGCGGCCGGGCCGGTGCCGTAGGTGTCGCGGTCGTCGCCGCAGTGCCACTCGTCGTAGCTGACGTCCAGGAACTGGAGCTGGAAGGCGGTGAAGCCGAGCTTGCGCAGCCCGTCCAGCTTGGCCACCAGCGCGTTCACGTCCTTGCCGGAGCTGAAGCAGAGGGACTGCCCCGGGTCGATCGCGTAGCCGAGCGTGACGTGGTTGCGCCGGGCCGCGGCGCCCAGTTCGCGCAGCTCGTCGGCCTGGGCGGCGGGGTAGGCGTCGCGCCAGCGGGAGAGCCGGAACGGGTCGTCACCGGGGGCGTAGAGGTAGAAGTTCTGCTTGGAACGGCCGAGGAAGTCCACCTGGTCGAGCCGCTGCTGCGCCGTCCACGGGCTGCCGTAGAACGCCTCCGCGGTGCCGCGCACCGGCGCGCCGCTCGGCCAGTCCCGCAGCGTGATCCCGGGCAGGCCCAGCCCGGCGGCGCCCGGCGCCTGCCCCTGCCCGGCCGGGACGGCGGCGAGCAGCTGGCGCAGGCTCTGCGCGGCGTAGAAGGTGCCCGCCGCGTCCGCGCCCGCCAGCACCACCGCGCCGTACGTCCCGCCGCCCCGGGCCGGCAGCTGACCGACCGACAGCACGTACCCGCCGGCCGGCATGCCCGCCGTCGAGGGGGCGGCGCCGTCCTTGCCGCCGGCCGCGGCGGACAGCGCGCGCAGCGCCCGGTCCGTCCCGCCGCCGGCGGCCTCGGCCGGTCCGCCGACGTACACCACCAGCGACCCGGCGGCCGGCGCGTCGGCGTCCGCGTCCGGCTCCGGGGTCACGGTCGTCGCCCCGGCGATCTCCAGCACCGCCCGGACGGCGTCCAACGCCCCCAGGTCCGCGTCCGGCGCCGGCACCAGCGTCACCGCGGCCGGCACCGCGACCGGCTTGCCGGCCACCGTCTGCTCCTGCGGGCGCGGGAACACCTGCGGGTTCGTCACGCTCCCCAGCGGCGTCTGCGGCGCACTGCTCACCACCTCCGGCCCCGCCGACGCCGCGTACGCCGCCGACGGCACCGGCCCGGCCAGCAGCCCGCCGACCACCGCCGCCGCCGCGACCCCCGCCGCGATCTGCAGCGTCCGCCGCCCCGCCCGCCCCGGCGCCAGCAGCGGTTCCGTCCCCTTGAGCCCGGCGATCAGCCGGTCCGCCGTCCTGGGCGCCAGTTGACGGCACGTCCGCGCCGTGGCCCGCCGCGCCGCCAGCGCCGCCGGGTGGTGCAGCACCTCCCACAGCGCCGCACTCCGCTCCAACCGCTGCCGCAGCCGCCGCCCGGCCACAACGGACACTCGGGCTTCCACAGGAGCCTCCTCGCCAGGCCTGGACCACATCGCCGCAACCCCACCAGCTACCCAACCCGGTGTCAACGCGACCGCCCGGTATGCCTGGTCTGCCCCGGTTCGAGAATTCGCTCCGGGGCCGCGGCAGCCCCCGGCCGCCAGGCCGATCCACCCGCGCGGTCGTGTCGCGCAGCGTCGTCGGGCCGTCACCCGGGTAGGACTGTGGTCGTCCTGACCAGGCGTTGCCGAGACATCGCAGGAGCCGCGAGTGGCCGCTTATCTCGACCGTGACGGAGCCGACGGGCTGAGGGTTCCGAGCCAGGACGCGCCGCCGCCACCGCCCGAACTGGTGGCGCTGGCGCAGGCGTACGGGGTGGACACCCGGTACCCGGGGCCGGGGGGTGTGACCGTGGGGGCGCGCACGCTGGTCGCGGTGCTGGCGGCCCTGGGGGTGGCGGCGGGGACGCCGGAGCAGGCGCGCGAGGCGCTGGAGCGTCACCGGGCCGCGCAGCAGGCCCGGTTGCTGCCGCCCTGCGTGGTGGTCCGGCAAGGGCGGCGGACGGCGCTGGACGTGCCGGCCGACGCGCGGCTGCACGTGGAGCTGGAGGACGGCGGGGTGTGGGAGCTGCCGCGCGGCCACTCGCACTGGCTGCCGCCGGACCTGCCGCTGGGGCGGCACGTGCTCAGGGCGGAGTGCGGCGAGGGCAAGGCCCAGGCGGCGCTGATCGTCGCACCGGAGAAGCTGCCCCCGCTGCCCGGCTACAGCTGGGGCTTCCTCGCCCAGCTGTACTCCGTCCTGTCCGACCGCTCCTGGGGCATGGGCGACCTCGGCGACCTCGCCGAGCTGGCCCAGTGGGCGGGCGCCGGCCTCGGCGCGGGCTTCGTCCAGATCAACCCGCTGCACCAGGCGCTGCCCGCCGCGCCCGCCGCCCCCACCGACCCGTCCCCCTACCGCCCTTCCTCCCGCCGCTTCGCCGATCCGGTGCACCTGCGGGTCGAGGCCGTCCCCGAGTACGCCTATCTGACGGGTGACCAGCGCGCTGAGGCGGAGGAGCTGGGCCGCCGGGCCGCCCGGCTGCGCGACGAGGTGCTGGGGCACGACGGCCTGATCGACCGGGACGCCGTCTGGGCGCTCAAGCGCGAGGCGCTGGAACTGCTGCACGAGGTGCCGCGCGGCCCCGGCCGTCAGGCCGCGTACGAGGCCTACCAGCGCCGCGAGGGCGACTGGCTGCGCCGGAACGCACTGTGGAACGCGCTCGCCGAGGCGCACGGCGCCGACTGGCACGGCTGGCCGAAGGGGCTGCGTCACCCGGACGGCCCACAGGTGGGGCACGCCTCCCGGGAGCTCGCCGACCGGGTCGAGTTCCACCGCTGGCTCGCCTGGCAGGTCGACCAGCAGCTCGCCGGGGCCCAGCGCGCGGCCCGGCAGGCCGGCATGCCGGTCGGCCTGATCCACGACCTGGCCGTCGGCGTCCACCCGGACGGCGCGGACGCCTGGGCGCTCCAGGACGTGCTGGCCGGCGGCATCTCCGTCGGCGCCCCGCCGGACGCCTTCAACGCCCACGGCCAGGACTGGGGCCTGCCGCCCTGGCGCCCGGACGCGCTGGCGGCGGCCGGCTACACCCCGTACGCGGAGCTGCTGCGCACGGCGGCCCGGCACGCGGGCGCGGTCCGGATCGACCACGTGATGGGCCTGTTCCGGCTCTGGTGGGTGCCGGACGGCCACCCGCCGACCGAGGGCGCGTACGTCCGCTACGACGCCGAGGCGATGCTCGGCGTGCTGGCCCTGGAGGCGCACCGGGCCGGGACGGCGGTGATCGGCGAGGACCTGGGCACGGTGGAGCCGGGCGTCCGGGAGGAGCTGGCGGCGCGCGGGATCCTCGGCACCTCCGTGCTCTGGTTCGAGCGGGACTGGCAGGCGGCGGGGGAGATCCTCGCCCCGGACCGCTGGCGCCCGGGCTGCCTGGCCACCCTCACCACCCACGACCTGCCGAGCACCGCCGCCCGGCTCTCCGGCGAGCACGTCGAGTTGCGGCACCGGCTCGGACTGCTGGCCCGTCCGCTGGGCGAGGAGCAGGAGGAGGCGGTGGCCGAGCTGGCGGACTGGCGGGCCGAGCTGACCGCGCGGGGGCTGCTCGCGCCGGGCGAGCCGCTGTCGATGCCGGTGCTGTACCGATTCCTGCGCGCGACCCCGGCGGAGCTGGTCGGCGTCTGGCTGCCGGACCTGGTCGGCGATCCGCGCCCGCAGAACCTGCCCGGCACCTGGGACCAGTACCCGAACTGGCGCCTGCCGGTCGCCGACGGCGCCGGCGACCCGGTGACCCTCGACCGGCTGGCCGTCACCCCGGCCGCCCGCCTGCTCGCCCACCTGCTGGCCCCGCCCGGCGCCCACCCGGCCGTCTGACCCCGCCGTCCGGCCCCGCCGCCTGATCCCGGCACCTGATCCCGGCACCGCGGACGGCCCCCTTCCGGAAGGCCGACCCCGACGCGCGGGGGGTCATAAGCGGCGGGTAAGTTGGAAACGTGGACAAGAGGAACGCTTTGCGAGCCGGCGCGGTCTCCGCAACGGTCACGCTGATGATGCTGCTGTCGTCGCCCGCCATGGCCCTCACCAGGGACGACGGCGACGACCCGGGTCCTGGCCTGAGCGTCGGCCAGACGATCGGCCTGTACGTGCTGATCCCGATCGCCGCCTTCGTGATCATCGCCGCCCTCGCGGGCCTGCCGTACGGCAAGGGCAAGGGCAAGAAGAAGTAACCACCGCGTCCACCAGGACCTGCACGACCCCGAAGGGGCACCGGAGATCTCCGGTGCCCCTTCGGGCGTTCCAGCACCTTGACGGCGCCCGACAGCGCCTGTCAGGACCCCGGTCGGGGTCCTGACAGACGCCTCAGCAGGTCAGGCAGGTCAGCGCCCGGCACCCGCCGCCCGGTCGACCGCCTGGGCCTTGAGCGCGCGCTCGATCCCGGCCCGGGCCTCGACGACCTGGCGCCGCAGCGCCGGGGCCGGCTCGGCCTCGGCCAGCCAAGCGTCGGTCGCGTCCACGGTGGCCTGCGTGACCTGCAGGGCCGGGTACAGCCCGCCGATGATCTGCTGCGAGATCTCGTGGCTGCGGGTCTCCCAGACCTCCTTGACGGCGGCGAAGTACTTCGCCGCGTACGGCGCGAGCAGCTCCTGCTGGTCGGACTGCTGGAAGCCCGCGATGGTCGCTTCCTGGACGTAGTTGGTGAGGGTGTCCGACTCGACGACGGCGGTCCAGGCCTCGGCCTTGGCCTCGGCGGTGGGCCGGGCGGCGCGGCAGGTGGCGGCGTGCTCCTGGCCGGCCGCGGTGTTGTCGCGGGCCAGCTCGGCCGTCACGGCGGCCTCGTCGGCGCGCCCGGTGGCGCAGAGCCGGGTGAGCAGGGTCCAGCGCAGCTCGGTGTCGACGGCGAGGCCCTTGATCTCGGCGGTGCCGTCGAGCAGGCCGGCGAGCAGGCCGAGCTGCCCGTCGGTGCGGGCGACGGAGGCGAGGGTGCGGGCCCAGGAGAGCTGGTGGTCGCTGCCGGGCTCGGCGGCGCGCAGGTGCTCCTCGGCGGCGGCGGCCCACTGGGCGAGGCCCTGCTCGCGCCAGTCGGGGTCGGTGTAGGCGTCGAGGGCGAGCCGGACCTGGCGCTGCACGGACTGCACGACGCCGATGTCGCTCTCCCGCCCGATGCCGGAGAGGGCGAGCGCCAGGTAGTCGCGGGCGGCGAGTTCGCCGTCGCGGGTCATGTCCCAGGCGGAGGCCCAGCACAGGGCGCGCGGCAGCGACTCGGTGAAGCCGCCGAGGTGCTCGGTGACGACGGCCATCGAGTCCTCGTCGAGCCGGATCTTGGCGTACGAGAGGTCGTCGTCGTTGAGCAGCACGACGGCCGGGCGGTGCCGGCCGACGAGCTCGGGCACCTCGGTGCGCGGGCCGTCGACGTCGAGCTCGATCCGGTCGGTGCGCACCAGCGCGCCGTCGGCGAGCTCGTACAGGCCGATGGCGATGCGGTGCGGGCGCAGCACGGCCTCGCCCTTGGCGCCGGCGGGCAGCGCGGGGGCCTCCTGGAGGACGGCGAAGGACTCGATCTCGCCGTCGGTGTTCAGCGTGATGGCGGGCCGCAGCACGTTGATGCCGGCGGTCTCCAGCCAGGCCTGGGACCAGGTCCGCAGGTCGCGGCCGCTGGCCTCCTCCAGGGCCCCGAGCAGGTCGGTGAGCCGGGTGTTGCCCCAGGCGTGGCGCTTGAAGTAGGCCTGCACGCCCTGGAAGAAGGCGTCCTGGCCGACGTACGCCACCAGTTGCTTGAGCACCGAGGCGCCCTTGGCGTAGGTGATGCCGTCGAAGTTGACCTGGACGTCCTCCAGGTCGTTGATGTCCGCCATGATCGGGTGGGTGGAGGGCAGTTGGTCCTGCCGGTAGGCCCAGGTCTTCATCTGGTTGGCGAACGTGGTCCAGGAGTGCGGCCACTTGGAGCCGGGGGCCTCGGCCTGGCAGACGGCCTCGGCGAAGGTGGCGAAGGACTCGTTGAGCCAGAGGTCGTTCCACCACTCCATGGTGACGAGGTCGCCGAACCACATGTGGGCGAGCTCGTGCAGGATCGTCGCCGCGCGGGCCTCGTAGGCGGCGTCGGTGACCTTGGAGCGGAACACGTACTGGTCGCGCAGGGTGACGGCGCCCGCGTTCTCCATCGCGCCGGCGTTGAACTCCGGGACGAACAGCTGGTCGTACTTGGCGAACGGGTAGGGGAAGTCGAACTTCTCCTGGAAGTAGTCGAAGCCCTGCTTGGTGACGGCGAAGATGTCCTCGGCGTCCAGGAACTCGCGCAGCGAGGGGCGGCAGTAGACGCCCAGCGGCACCTTCTGCGCGCCGTTCTCGTAGGTGTCGAAGACGCCGACGTACGGGCCGGCGACGAGCGCGGTGATGTAGGTGGAGATCCGGCCGGTGGGCTCGAACGTCCAGACCTGCGAGGCGCCCTCGCCGACCGGGGTCGGGGTGGGCGAGTTGGAGACCACGACCCAGCCGGTGGGGGCGGTCACGGTGAACGCGAACGCGGCCTTCAGGTCGGGCTGTTCGAAGGAGGCGAAGACGCGGCGGGCGTCCGGCACCTCGAACTGGGTGTACAGGTAGGTCTCGCCGTCGACCGGGTCGACGAACCGGTGCAGGCCCTCACCGGTGTTGGTGTAGGCGCAGTTGGCGACGACGCGCAGCTCGTTCTCGGCGGCCAGGTTCGGCAGCGGGATCCGGCTGTCGGCGAAGCTCTCCGGGTCGAGCGGCGCGCCGTTGAGGGTGATCTCCTCGACGCTCGGCGCGACGAGGTCGATGAACGTGTCCGCGCCGGGGGTCGTGGCCGTGAACCGGACCACGGTGGTGGACCGGAAGGTGCCTCCTTCGCGGGCCGAACTCAGGTCGAGCTCGATGTCGTACGCGTCCACGTGGAGGAGGTCGGCCCGGGTGCGGGCCTCCTCGCGGGTCAGGTTGGTGCCGGGCACTCGCTGCACTCCTTCGTCAGGCTGATGGGGCGAATCCTCCCATGACCCAACGGACGGGCTCCCGGAATAATCGCAGGCGGGGCGGGCCCGGACAGATCGCCCGTTCCCGCCCCGCCAGGACGAGCCCCGAGGGCCCGTGTTCGAGGAGTGCTCAGCCCCTCGGTGTCACTTCTTCCACTTGGTCAGCGGCGCGTCGGAGCTGCCGCGGCGGAAGGCGTACACGGCGCTGCCGTCGTTGGAGAGGACGTACTCGGACATGCTCATCCCGATGTCCAGGCCGTTGGGCATGGCCATGGTGCCGAGGTCGGTCATCGAGCCGTCGGCCGGCGAGAGCGTCACCAGCCGGGCGGGCTTGTTGTAGCCCTGGCTGACGATGGCGCGCACCTTGCCGTCCTTGTCGGTGCCGGACACCAGCCGGATGTCCTGGTTGGACGTGGCGCTGGCGGCGGACCAGATCCGCTTGCCGGTGGTCAGGTCGTACGCGTTGACGGCCGACTTGGCGCCGGTGATCTGGGCGTACAGGGTGGTGCCGCTGACCACGTTCTGGCTGTAGGCGTCGGACTGGCCGGACAGCCGCAGGCTGTCCGCTCCGGGCTCCTTGACCGACATCTGGTTGCCGGGCTTGTTGCCCTGGTCGAACGGCAGGATGTAGTCGCCGTTGGGGCCGCTGCTCATCAGCAGCACCAGCGGCTGGTCCTGGACGACCTTGTCGATCCGCTCGATGCTGCCGGTGAGGGGGATCGGCGTGCTGGCGGCCTTGCCGCTGTCGGCGTCCACGATGACCAGCTGCGACTTCGGGCCGGAGTTGCCGTAGCAGCGGTCGCTGACCGCGATCTGGCTGCCGGCCGCGCGGCCGTAGAGGCTGCAGTTCTTGTCGCGCGGCTGGAACTGCCAGGCCGCCGAGCCGTTGTCGATGTTCAGGCCGCCGACCACGTTGCCGCCGATGGCGACCACCTTGTCGGTGACGCTGAGCGTCGGCGAGGACATCCGGTCGGTGGAGACCTTGACGCTCCAGAGCAGCTTGCCCTGGCCGACGTCGACGGCGCCGATGGTGGAGCAGTCGCTGTCACCGGTGTTGAAGGAGACGGCGGCGATGTTCTTCGAGTTGGCCGAGTAGGAGGCGGTGCACACCTCCTTGCTGCCGGCCGGGACCGGGATGTTCCAGGCCTCCTTGCCGTCGGAGGTGTTGAACGCCCGGATGCCGGTGCTGTCGGCGCGCACCGCGACCTTGTCGCTGCCCCAGATGCCGAGCAGCTGCGAGCCGCTGTCCGCGTTGGCGGCCTTGGCGGCGTTCCAGGCGATGTTGTAGCCGGCCCCGCCGGTGTTGCCACCGGTGGTGCTGCCGCTGGTGCTGTCGGCGGTCGGGGCGTTGGTGACGGTGCCTCCGGACGTGGTGCCTCCGGACGTGGTGCCACCGGACGTGGTGGTGCCGCCGGAGCCGGCGTTCGGCGTGGGGTCGGGGTCGTTGCCCTTGAGGAGCACGACCAGCCCGGCGACGATGGCGATCGCCAGGACGCCGCCGATGATCCCGCCCCACAGCATCACGGGGTTGCGCTGCTTGGGCGCGGGGGGCATCGGCGCACCCGGGTAGTACCCGGGCTGCTGCTGCGGGTACCCGTAGCCGGCGCCGTAGGCCTGCCCGCCGTCCGGCGCGCCGTAGGCGCCACCGGGCATCGGGTCGTACGGGCCGACCGGCGCACCGGCCGGCGGCGGCGGAGCCTGGCCGGGGAAGGCGGGCGCGGTGGGCGCGTACGGCTGGTAGCCGGCACCGGCGGCGGGCGGCTGCACGGGCGGCTGCGCGGGCGGAGCCGGCGGCTGGGCCGGCGGCGGCCCGGCGGGCGAGGCCGGGCCCGGGATCGCCGCGCCGTCGAGCTGTGTCACCTGGTCCGCCACGGCGGCCGGATCCACGCCACCGGGCGGGCGCCCGAACGAGACGCCCCGATTGTCCTGCGGGCCGCTGCCCGGCACTGCGCCTGCCCCCGGCGTAGGGTGATCCCCTGCCATCTGATTCCCCGTCATTCCTGGAAGCGCCCCCCTGCCGATACCGCACCGCGGTCCGGGGGGACGCGTGAGATAGGGCACCATGCTAGTGGCGGGTGATTTTCGGTCGAACCCAGGACTCCGTCGGCCCGTTTCCGTCCGTTCCCCCGCCACCTCCCCCGCCACTTTTCCCCGCCGCTCCCGGGCCCGCCGCCGGTCCCCGTCGCCCCGTCCCGGCCCGATCAGCGCCGATCCGCGGCACAGGCCCTACCCTTCAGGAGTTGAAGGGGACGTCCCGGCGGAGGGGTCCCCGCCCTGGGAGGGTGGATCATGTCGACGGACACACCGGGCTCGCAGTCGTCCTTGCACCGGGCGAACCTGGAGCGGGTGCTGCGCGCGGTGCGGACGGCCGGTTCGCTGACCCAGGCCGAGATCGCCCGCGGCACCGGCCTGTCCGCGGCCACCGTCTCCAACATCGTGCGGGAGTTGAAGGAGAGCGGCACCGTCGTGGTCGCCGACACCTCCTCCGGCGGCCGGCGGGCGCGCAGCGTCTCGCTCAGCGGGGACGCGGGCATCGTGGTGGGCATCGACTTCGGCCACACCCACCTGCGGGTCGCGGTCGGCAACCTCGCGCACCGGGTGCTCGCCGAGGAGAGCGCCCCGATCGACGTGGACGTCTCCGCGGCGCAGGGCTTCGACCGGGCCGAGGCGATGGTGGAACGGCTGCTCCGGCAGGCCGGGTTCCGCCCGGAGAAGGTGATCGGCGTCGGCCTCGGCGTGCCCGGCCCGATCGACGTGGAGACCGGCGCGCTGGGTTCCACCGCGATCCTGCCCGGCTGGACGGGCATCGCCCCGGGCCGGGAGCTGGCCGAACGGCTCGGCATGCCGGTGCACGTGGACAACGACGCCAACCTGGGCGCGCTCGGCGAACTGGTCTGGGGGGCCGGGCGGGGGCTGAGCGACCTCGCGTACATCAAGGTCGCCAGCGGGGTCGGCGCCGGACTGGTGGTCAACGGCCAGATCTACCGTGGGCCGGGCGGCACCGCCGGTGAGATCGGGCACATCACCCTGGACGAGGCCGGGCCGGTCTGCCGCTGCGGCAACCGCGGCTGCCTGGAGACCTTCGTGGGCTCCCGCTACCTGCTCTCCCTGCTGACCCCGACCCTCGGCCCGGACCTCACCCTGCCCCGGGTGGTCGAGCTGGCCCATCGGGGTGACCTCGGCTGCCGCCGGGTGATCGCCGACGCCGGCCGGCAGATCGGCACCGGCGTCGCCACCCTGTGCAACCTGCTCAACCCGCGCCGGGTGATCCTCGGCGGCGACCTCGCCGAGGCCGGTGAGCTGGTGCTCTCCCCGATCCGCGACTCGGTGGCCCGCTACGCCATCCCGAGCGCCGCCCGCCAGCTCTCGGTGGTCCCCGGCACGCTGGGCGGCCGGGCCGAGGTGCTCGGCGCGCTGGCCCTGGTGATGAGCGAGATGGGGGAGTCCGGGGCGCTGGGGCGCGGCTGAGCCGCCGCGGCCCGGGTCGTTCTCGAACGCCCATTCGTCAATCCAGGGTGACGCGCGACCCCCGGGCCGACCTCCGGGAATGGCGGTAACGGGTCGGTGGCACCGGGCGCGCCGCTCGGCGTCCGGCAAGCGGACATTAGACTCGACCGGTCGGCACCGGCCGCGACCGCCGGCCCGCCGCCAGACCGGGCAGCGACGCCCGTCGGACCGCCCGCGGTCCGCGAACACTGAACGAGGAGGAACGGGTGGCCCTGCTGACCCGCATTCGGGGACCGCGTGATCTCGACCGGCTCACGCCGGGACAGCTGGCCGCACTGGCCCAGGAGATCCGGACCTTCCTGGTGACCGAGGTCGCCAAGACGGGCGGCCACCTCGGCCCCAACCTCGGCGTGGTGGAGCTCACCATCGCGCTGCACCGGGTCTTCGACTCGCCGCGCGACCGCATCCTCTTCGACACCGGCCACCAGAGCTACGTCCACAAGCTGCTCACCGGCCGCCAGGACTTCTCGATGCTGCGGATGAAGGGCGGCCTGTCCGGCTACCCGTCCCGCGCCGAGTCCGAGCACGACGTGATCGAGAACTCGCACGCCTCCACCGTGCTCTCCTACGCCGACGGCCTGGCCAAGGCCAACAAGATCCTCGGCAAGCCGGACCCGGTCGTCGCGGTCATCGGCGACGGCGCGCTCACCGGCGGCATGGCCTGGGAGGCGCTCAACAACATCGCCGACGCGAAGGACCGCCCGCTGGTCATCGTCGTCAACGACAACGAGCGCTCCTACTCGCCGACCATCGGCGGCCTGGCCAACCACCTCGCCACCCTGCGCACCACCCAGGGCTACGAGCGCTTCCTCTCCTGGGGCAAGGACGCGCTGCAGCGCACCCCGGTGGTCGGCCAGCAGCTGTTCGAGACGCTGCACGGCGCCAAGAAGGGCCTCAAGGACTTCATCGCCCCGCAGGGCATGTTCGAGGACCTCGGCCTGAAGTACATCGGCCCGATCGACGGCCACGACCTGACCGCCCTGGAGTCCGCGCTGACCAAGGCGCGCGGCTTCGGCGGCCCGGTGATCGTGCACTGCCTCACCGAGAAGGGCCGCGGCTACCACGCCGCGGAGAACAACGACGAGGACCGCTTCCACGCGGTCGGCAAGATCCACCCGGAGACCGGCCTGCCGATCAAGAACGCCGGCGGCCGGAGCTGGACCTCGGTCTTCGCCGAGGAGATGGTCGCGCTCGGCCACGAGCGGGACGACATCGTCGGCATCACCGCCGCCATGCTCCACCCGGTCGGCCTCGCGCCCTTCGCCGAGGCCTTCCCGGACCGCATCTTCGACGTCGGCATCGCCGAGCAGCACGCCGTCACCAGCGCCGCCGGCCTGGCCACCAACGGCCTGCACCCGGTCTTCGCGGTCTACGCGACCTTCCTGAACCGGGCCTTCGACCAGGTCCTGATGGACGTCGCCCTGCACAAGCTGGGCGTCACCTTCGTGCTCGACCGGGCCGGCGTCACCGGCGACGACGGCGCCTCGCACAACGGCATGTGGGACATGTCGATGCTGCAGATCGTCCCGACCCTGCGGCTGGCCGCCCCGCGCGACGCCGACCAGGTCCGCGCCCAGCTGCGCGAGGCCGTCGAGGTCAAGGACGCCCCGACCGTGGTCCGCTACTCCAAGGGCACCGTCGGCCCGGCCGTCCCGGCGGTCGGCCGGATCGGCGGCATGGACGTGCTGCGCGCCGCCGAGGAGCCGGGCGGCACGCACCGCGCGGACGTGCTGGTCGTCTCGGTCGGCGCGATGGCCGCCACCAGCCTGGAGGTCGCGGACCTGCTGGCCGCCCAGGGCATCACCGCCACCGTGGTGGACCCGCGCTGGGTCAAGCCGGTGGACGCCGCCCTGCCGGGCCTGGCGGCCGAGCACCGGGTGGTCGTCACGATCGAGGACAACGGCCGGGTGGGCGGTGTCGGCGCCGCGGTGGCGCAGGCGCTGCGCGACGCGGACGTGGATCTGCCGGTGCGCGACTTCGGGATTCCGCAGGAGTTCCTGGACCACGCGAGCCGGAACGAGATCCTGGCCGAGATCGGCCTGAACGCCCCGGACATCGCCCGAAAGGTGACGGCCCTGGTCGCCAGCCTGGACGCGGCTCGGGTCGAGGCCTGAGAGCGGGCCCGGAACGCGTTCCACCGACGACTGTTCGTCGTAACTTCGTAACAGTTCGTCACGAAACAAGCTGACAATCGCACCGAAAGGCGGGACCGGCGCCGCCCGCGCCGATCCCGCCCGGTAGGTTGTCATCCGTGCCCACCCCCACCCGCTTCCGCTTCGCCGGACTGGCCGAGCGCCTGCCCGAGCGCGTCCGTACCCATGTGCAGACCGGGTACTGGACGAGGCTGGTGCCGGTGCTCGCGCTGGTCGCGCTGCTCACCCACATCCCGTCCTTCGCCCGGCCCGTCTGGAGCCCCGACGAGGGGTTCCTGGCCACCCAGGCCCGGATGCTGGCCGACGGCGGAGTGCTGTACGACACCGTGGTGGACCGCAAGCCGCCGTTGCTGCCCTGGCTCTACCAGGCCTGCTTCACGATCTTCGGCTCCGCCTCGCTGTGGCCGCTGCGCACCCTGGCGGTGGGCGCCCACCTGGTCACCGCGATCCTGCTGGCGTCCATCGCCCGCGGCCGCTGGGGCAACCGGGCCGGGGCCGGCGCGGGGCTGCTCTACCTGCTGGTCTCCATCGGGCTCTCCCCGGAGGACACCCAGGCGGCGACCTTCGAGGTCTTCATGCTGCCCGCCATGGTGGCCGCGTTCCGGTACGCCGAGCGCCGCCGCTGGCTGGCCGCGGGCATCGCGGTGGCGCTCTGCTCGCTGACCAAGCAGACCGGCGGCGCGGTGCTGCTGCCGGTGCTCTGGATGCTGTTCCAGGACGCCCGCCGGCGCGGGGTGCGCTGGCCGCCCGCCCTGTTCAAGATCGGCTTCGGCTTCATCCTGCCGATAGCGCTGGTCGCGGTCATCCTGACCAAGCCCAAGGGCTTCCTGTTCTGGGTGGTCACCGGCAGCGGGGACTACGCCTCCTTCGGCGGCGCCTGGCTCCAGATGATCGGCCGCGCGCTCGGCAACTCGGCCATCCTGGTCGCGGCCGGGCTGGGCTTCCTGCTCCCGGTCGGGCGCCGGCTCTGGCTCAAGCACCGCCACCGGCCGCTGCCCGTCGCCGGGGAGGAGCACGGCTCCACCGGGGACCTGTGGGTCTGGCTGGCCTCCTCGGTCGTCGCGGTCAGCGTGGGCTTCCACTTCTTCGGCCACTACTACCTCCAGCTGATCCCCCCGCTGGTGCTGCTGGGCACCGGGGCGGTGGCCACCTCGGCGGTCCGCTGGAAGCCCGTCCTGGTGTACACCACGGTCGCCTCGACGGTCTTCTGGGCGCTGGCCCTGGCCTGGCCGGGGGAGCGGCTCAACCGCACCACCGAGGTCGCCACCGCGGTCGCCGCCCAGACCACCCCCAAGGACACCGTCCTGGTCTGGGGCATGCACCCCGAGCTGTACTGGCTGGCCGACCGCAAGCCCGCCACCCGCTACCTGACCGCCGGCTTCCTGACCAACTACAGCGGCGGCAAGGACGGCAACGCCAACGTGGGCGAGCAGTTCAGCGTCAGCAACGCCTGGCAGACCTTCGACAAGGAGCTCGCCGACAACCTGCCCGAGGTCGTGGTGGACGACTCCGGCATCGCCCCGTACCAGCCGGTGCTGGTCCCGCGGATCGAGAACCTGCTGGACACCCACTACGAGATGGTCGGCGTCTTCGCCGACACCGTGGTCTACCGCCTCAAGAAGAGCTGACCGCCCCCGCACACGCCGGAGCCCCGGTGACCGTCCAGGTCACCGGGGCTCCGGCGTACGGTGGCGCTGCGCGTTACGCGGGCACCGAGGCCACGCCGGGGGCGAGGAAGCGCTTGCCGTTCACCCGCTCCGAGACGCCCTCACGGTCCAGGTACGGGGTGATCCCGCCCAGGTGGAAGGGCCAGCCGGCGCCGGTGATCATGCAGAGGTCGATGTCCTGCGCCTCGGCGACGACACCCTCCTCCAGCATCAGGCCGATCTCCTGGGCCACGGCCTCCAGGGAGCGGTTCAGGACCTGCTCCTCGGTCAGCACGGTGTCGCCGAAGGACAGCAGCTCCAGCACCTCGGGGTCGAGGACCTGCTTGCCGTCGACCCAGGTGTAGAAGCCGCGCTTGCCGGCCTTGACCACCTTGCCGAGGTTCTCGGAGACGGCGAACCGCTCCGGGAACGCGCCGTGCAGGGTCTCCGAGACGTGCAGCGCGATGGCCGGGCCGACCAGCTCCAGCAGCACGATCGGGGACATCGGCAGGCCGAGCGGCTCGACGCCCTTCTCGACGGTGGCGATCGGGGTGCCCTCGTCGATGATGGTCTGGATCTCGCCCATGAAGCGGGTCAGGATCCGGTTCACCACGAACGCCGGGGCGTCCTTGACCAGCACCGAGGTCTTCTTCAGCTTCTTCGAGACGCCGAAGGCAGTGGCCAGCGAGGCGTCGTCGGTCTGCTCGCCGCGGACGATCTCCAGCAGCGGCAGGATCGCGACCGGGTTGAAGAAGTGGAAGCCGACGACCCGCTCGGGGTGCTTCAGCTTCGAGGCCATCTCGGTGACCGACAGCGAGGAGGTGTTGGTCGCCAGTACGCAGGTCGGCGAGACCACGTTCTCCAGGTCCGCGAAGACGGTCTGCTTGACGCCCATCTCCTCGAACACGGCCTCGATCACGAAGTCCGCGTCGCCGAAGGCGGTGGCCTTGTCGAGCGAGCCGCTGACCAGGCCCTTGAGACGGTTGGCCTTGTCCTGGCCGATCCGGCCCTTGCCGAGCAGCTTGTCGATCTCGGCGTGGACGTAGCCGACGCCCTTGTCGACGCGCTCCTGGTCGATGTCGGTGAGGACCACCGGCACCTCCAGACGGCGGGCGAACAGCAGCGCCAGCTGCGAGGCCATCAGACCGGCGCCGACGACGCCGACCTTGTTGACCTGGCGGGCCAGCGACTTGTCCGGCGCGCCGACCGGGCGCTTGGCCCGGCGCTGCACCAGGTTGAAGGCGTAGATGCCGCTGCGCAGCTCGCCGCTCATGATGAGGTCGGCCAAGGCCGCGTCCTCGGCGTCGAAGCCGGCCTGGAGGTCGGAGTCCTTGACCTGCTGGATGATGTCCAGCGCCTTGTAGGCGGCCGGCGCGGCGCCGTGCACCTTGGCGTCGGCGACCAGGCGGCCCCAGGCGACGGCGTCGTCCCAGGCCTTGCCGCGGTCGATCTCCTCGCGCTCGACGACGACGTCGCCCTTGAGGACCTTGGCGGCCCACAGCAGCGACTGCTCCAGGAAGTCGGCCGGCTCGAAGATCGCGTCGGCGATCCCCAGCTCGAACACGTCCTTGCCCTTGAGCTGCTTGTTCTGGTTCATCGAGTTCTCGATGATGACCTTGATCGCCTTCGAGGGGCCGATCAGGTTCGGCAGCAGGGTGCAGCCGCCCCAGCCGGGGACGAGGCCCAGGAAGACCTCCGGCAGCGAGAACGCCGGGACGCCCGCGCTGACCGTGCGGTAGGTGGCGTGCAGGCCGACCTCGACGCCGCCGCCCATCGCCGCGCCGTTGTAGAAGGCGAAGGAGGGGACGGGCAGCGCGGCGATCCGCTTGAAGACCTCGTGGCCGCCCTTGCCGATGGCCAGCGCGTCCGCGTGCTCCTGGAGCAGCTCGACGCCCTTGAGGTCGGCGCCGACCGCGAAGATGAACGGCTTGCCGGTGACGGCGACGGCGACGACCTTGCCCTCGGCGGCCTCGGCCTCGACCTGGTCCAGCGCGGCGGACAGCTTCAGCAGCGAGCCCGGGCCGAAGGTGGTCGGCTTGGTGTGGTCGAAGCCGTTGTCCAGGGTGATCAGGGCCAGCTTGCCGGCCTGCAGCGGCAGGTCCAGGTGGCGCACGTGCGCGGTCGTGACGACCTCGCCGGGGAACAGCTCGGCGCCGTGCTGCAGCAGCTCAGTGGTGCTCGTCATGTTCACTTACCACCCTCGAGCTCGGACGACTTTTCCGCTCCGCTCCAGTGCGGGTTCTCCCAGATGACGGTCCCGCCCATGCCGAAGCCGATGCACATCGTGGTGAGGCCGTAGCGGACGTCCGGGCGCTGCTCGAAGCGGCGGGCCAGCTGGTTCATCAGACGGACGCCGGAGGAGGCCAGCGGGTGGCCGAAGGCGATCGCGCCGCCGTACGGGTTGACCCGCTCGTCGTCGTCCGCGATGCCGTAGTGGTCGAGGAAGGACAGCACCTGGACGGCGAAGGCCTCGTTGACCTCGAAGGCCTGGATGTCGTCGATGGTCAGACCGGCCTTGGCCAGCGCCTTCTCGGTGGCCGGCACCGGGCCGATGCCCATGACCTCGGGCTCCACGCCGGCGAAGGCGTAGGAGACCAGGCGCATCTTGACCGGGAGGCCGAGCTCCTCGGCGACGTCCTCGGCGGCCAGCAGCGAGGCGGTGGCGCCGTCGTTGAGGCCGGCCGAGTTGCCCGCGGTGATGTTGCCGTGCGGGCGGAAGGGGGTCTTCAGGCCGGCCAGGCTCTCCATCGTGGTGCCCGGGCGCATCGGCTCGTCCACGGTGGCCAGGCCCCAGCCGGTCTCGCCGACCTCGGGGTTGGTGTTGCGGATCGAGATCGGCACCAGGTCGGGCTGGATGTCGCCGTTGGCGTACGCCTTGGCGGCCTTCTCCTGCGAGCGCACGGCGTAGGCGTCGCAGCGCTCCTTGGTCAGGTGCGGGAACCGGTCGTGCAGGTTCTCCGCCGTCATGCCCATGAACAGGGCGGACTCGTCGACCAGCTTCTCGGAGACGAAGCGCGGGTTCGGGTCGACGCCCTCGCCCATCGGGTGGCGGCCCATGTGCTCGACGCCGCCGGCCACGACCACGTCGTACGCGCCGAAGGCGATGCCGCCGGCGGTGGCGGTCACGGCCGTGAGCGCACCGGCGCACATGCGGTCGATCGAGTAGCCGGGGACGGACTTGGGCAGGCCGGACAGCAGGGCGGCGGTGCGCCCGATGGTCAGACCCTGGTCGCCGATCTGCGTGGTGGCCGCGATGGCGACCTCGTCGATGCGCTCGACGGGCAGGTTCGGGTTACGGCGCACGAGCTCCCGGATGCACTTGACGACCAGGTCGTCGGCGCGCGTCTCGTGGTAGATGCCCTTCGGGCCGGCCTTGCCGAACGGGGTGCGGACGCCATCGACGAAGACGACGTCCCTCACGGTACGAGGCACGGGGGCTCTCCTCCCAGGGACCAACATTTGAGGTGGGCAGGCTGCCGCCGGTGAAGACCCGAGCGGCGCCGCTTCACCGTCATGCTACCGGTCGGTAACCAACCTGCCCAGGCCTCACGGAGGGTTCACCCCGTGTGTCCCGCGACACGTCCGACCGGCGGAGTTCGAAAGACGGACCCCGAATGCGCCGAAGGGGGCACCGTCACAAGGACGGCACCCCCTCCGGACACGCTCCAGGTCAGTCCTGGGCGGCCGCGGCCTCGGCGAACGCGGTGGCCACCACCGGCGCCACCAGGTCGACCTGCCACTGCCGGGCGCCGAGCCGGCGCAGCGCGGCGGCCACGCCCTCGGCGGCCGGATCGGCCGGCGGCTCCCAGGAGACCCGGCGCACCAGGTCCGGGGTGATCAGGTTCTCGGCCGGCAGGTTGTGCCGCTCGGCGAGGTCCGCGACCGCGGCGCGCGCCCCGGACAGCCGGGCGGCGGCCACCGGGTCCTTCTCGGCCCAGGCCCGCGGCGGCGGCGGCCCGTCGTGCGGCGCGGAGGCCGGCGGCAGCTGGTTCTCCGGGACCTCCCGGCCCCGCTGGACGGCCGCCAGCCACTGCTCCAACTGGCGCCGGTGCACCCGCGGCCCGAAGCCCTGGACGCCCTGCAGCGCGGCGATGTTCAGCGGCATGGCCAGCGCGGCGTTGACGATCGCGGCGTCCGAGAGCACCCGGCCCGGCGAGACGTCGCGCTCCTGCGCCAGCCGGTCCCGGGCCAGCCACAGCTCGCGCACCACGGCCAGCTGGCGGCGCCGGCGGACCTTGTGCAGCTGCGAGGTGCGGCGCCACGGGTCGGTGCGCGGAGCCGGGCGCGGTGCGGCGGCGATCGCCGCGAACTCCTCCAGGGCCCAGCCGAGCTTGCCCTGGGCGTCCAGCTCCTGTTCGAGTGCGTCGCGCAGCTCGACCAGCACCTCGACGTCCAGAGCGGCGTAGCGCAGCCACGGCTCGGGCAGCGGGCGGGTGGACCAGTCGACCGCGGAGTGCTCCTTGGCCAGGCTCAGCCCGAGCACGCTCTCGGTCATCGGCCCGAGGCCGACCCGGGCGAAGCCGGCGATCCGCCCGGCCAGCTCGGTGTCGAACAGCTGCCGGGGTCTCATGCCGACCTCGGCCAGGCAGGGCAGGTCCTGGGTGGCCGCGTGCACCACCCATTCGGTGTCGGCGAGGGCATCGCCCAGGCCGCTGAGGTCGGGGCAGGCGATCGGGTCGATCAGCGCACTGCCGGCGCCCGCACGGCGCAGCTGAATGAGGTACGCGCGCTGCCCGTAGCGGTAGCCGGAGGCCCGCTCGGCGTCGACGGCGACCGGTCCGGTGCCCCCGGCGAAGGCGGCGACGGTGGCGGCCAGCGCCTGCTCGTCCGCCACGACGGGCGGGATCCCCTCCTTCGGTTCGAGGAGCGGGACCGGGGCTGCTTCTTCTGGGATGGCTGCTACGGCGTCGGTCACCCACCAAGGGTACGACGGTCCTCGCGGCCGGGAGTGTTGTCGGACTGGTCAGACCGGGTCCGTGACTATGCCACGGGGCCCGGGCGGTGGCCGAGGAGCACGGCTACGGCGGCCGAGGAGGAAACGTTCCTCCTCGACCGCCGTGGCGGGGCCGTCCGAGGACTCAGTGGATGATGCCGGTGCGCAGCGCGACCGCGACCATCCCGGCACGGTCGCCGGTGCCCAGCTTGCGGGCGATCCGGGCGAGGTGGCTCTTGACGGTCAGCGCGGACAGGCCCATCGCCACCCCGATCGCCTTGTTCGACTGTCCTTCGGCGACCAGCCGCAGCACCTCGACCTCACGGCCCGACAGCTCGCGGTAGGCGGACTGCTGCGTGCCCGGCGCACCGGGAGCGCCGGGGGCTCCATGGGGTCCGTGGGCGCCCGGCGCACCCACGGCGCCCGGCATGCCCGGCATGCCGGGGCGGCGCATCCGGCCGGCCAGCCCGGCGGCGCCGAGCGGCAGGCCCGGGCGGCCGGGCATCGCCACGTTGGTGCGGGTGCCCGTGACGACGTATCCCTTGACGCCGCCGGCCAGCGCGCTGCGGACGGCGCCGATGTCGTCGGCGGCGGACAGGGCCAGGCCGTTGGGCCAGCCCGCGGCGCGGGTCTCGGCCAGGATGGTCAGGCCGGAGCCGTCCGGCAGGTGTACGTCGGCGACACAGATGTCGCGCGGAGTGGAGACCCGGGGGCGGGCCTCGGCGATCGAGGACACCTCGATCACGTCCCGGACGCCGAGCGCCCACAGGTGACGGGTGACGGTGTTTCGGACACGGGGATCGGCGATGACCACCATGGCGGTGGGCTTGGTCGGCCGGTAGGCGACCACGTTTGCGGGGTGCTCAAGAAGGACCGACACCAGGCCTCCTGCGGGGAGTGGCGGACGGAACCCCGAGGGGGCGGTCGGAGTGTTCCGCGTTCGGAAAGGGTCACAGTCTGCTTCGGCAGCTACCGTGCCCGGCTTTAGCGAAAGATCACGATCTAGTGAGTAACAATACGGACAAATCGCGCATATGAGTGATGCGACCCGTCCTGAATTCGCACAAAATCGATCAGATCTGGTGCTGATCGGTCGGTTTCGGCCGGTTAATTGACCCAGAGCGGGTTCGAAGTCACACTCCGTCAGTCCTGGGGGTGGCATCGGGGCGGCCGGGGCCGCCCGGCCCGGGGCGCCACTCCTCAGTGCGAACGAGGACGCCGCCGCGCGGGCATCGGGACCACCCCACCGAGTGACGGCACATCGGCCGGCGCCTGCGGGGCCGGCGCGGCCGGCGGCAGGCCGGCGCTGATGCACAGCAGGTCCCCCCAGGCCGCCAGGTGCCGCTCGAACCGGCCGTCGGCCGGCGTCCAGGAGGCCCGGATCTCGATCTCGGTCGAGGACGGGCGGTCCGCCAGCCCGCCGAAGTACTGCGAGGCGCAGTGGCTCACCGTGCCGGACGGCTCCGCGTACCCGGCCCCGTGTGCCTGCAGCGAGTCCAGCAGCCAGGCCCAGCCGACCTCCGAGAGCATCGGGTCGCCGGCCATCTCCGGCTCCAGCTCCGCCCGGGTCATCGTCACCACCCGGAACTCCCCGTTCCAGGCCTCCTGCCCGGCCGGGTCGTACAGCAGCACCAGCCGGCCGTCCGCCAGCTCCTCGCCGTCCACCTCCACCGAGGCGGTCACCGCGAACGCGTACGGGGCCAGCCGGCGCGGGGCCGGCGCGGGGGAGAGCTGGATCTCGGGCCGCAGACGTGCTCCGTCGAGGGCCTCCACGGCGGCCCGGAACTCGCTCGGAGCCCCCTCCCGACCTGTTCCGCCACCTGCTCCGCCACCCTGCGCGGGGTGCCCGCCGACCGCTGCCATGACCCGAAGACTAGGTCGAAAACCGCGGTTAAGGCCGCAACTTCCGTCCGAGCGGCGTGCCGGAACGGCAAACCCGGCCAGATCTTGGAGGAACCGACGAGGCCGCCCGGGAGGAGCGCCCCGAGGCGCATGCGAAGATTTGGACCGTGAGCGAGACTACGGCAGACACCACGGCGGCCACCCCCGACGGCAGGCCCACCCCCGCGCGCCGCGGCGCCGCGCACGACTCCGCGTTCCTGCGCGCCTGCCGGCACGAGCCCGTGCCGCACACCCCGGTGTGGTTCATGCGCCAGGCCGGCCGCTCGCTGCCGGAGTACCTGAAGGTCCGCGAGGGCATCCCCATGCTGGAGTCCTGCATGCGGCCCGAGCTGGTCAAGGAGATCACCCTCCAGCCGGTCCGCCGGCACAAGGTGGACGCGGCGATCTTCTTCAGCGACATCGTGGTGCCGCTCAAGGCCGTCGGCATCGACGTCGAGATCAAGCCCAACGTCGGCCCGGTCATCGCCGACCCGATCCGCACCGCCGAGGACCTCAAGCGGCTGCGCCCGCTGGAGCCCGACGACGTCCCCTACATCACCGAGGCCGTCGGCCTGCTGGTGGACGAACTCGGCGAGACCCCGCTGATCGGCTTCGCCGGCGCCCCCTACACGCTGGCCAGCTACCTGGTCGAGGGCGGCCCGTCCAAGAACCACGAGCGCACCAAGGCCATGATGTACGGGCAGCCCGAGCTCTGGGCCGCCCTGGTCGACCGGCTCGCCGACATCACCTCCACCTTCCTGAAGGTGCAGATCGAGGCCGGCGCCTCGGCCGTCCAGCTCTTCGACTCCTGGGTCGGCTCGCTCGCCCCCGACGACTACCGCCGCTCGGTCATGCCGTCCAGCACCAAGGTCTTCGACGCCGTCGCCTCCTACGGCGTGCCGCGGATCCACTTCGGCGTCGGCACCGGCGAGCTCCTCGGCCTGATGGGCCAGGCCGGCGCGGACATCGTCGGCGTCGACTGGCGGGTGCCGCTGAACGTCGCGGCCGAGCGCGTCGGCCCCGGCAAGGGCCTCCAGGGCAACCTCGACCCGGCCGTGCTGTTCGCCCCCACCAAGGTCGTCGAGACCAAGGCCCGCGAGGTGCTGCACGCCGCCCAGGCCCTCGGCACCAGCGGCCACATCTTCAACCTCGGCCACGGCGTCCTGCCGTCCATGGACCCGGACGCCCTCTCCCGCCTCGTCGCCTTCGTCCACGAGGCCAGCGCCCGCTGACCCCGGCGGCGGGCCCCCTCCCGACCGGGAGGGGGCCCGCCGTGTTCCAGTCCTCGCCCGGTCCTCGCCCGGTCGTCGCTCAGTCCTCCGCGGGACCTTCCTGCGGCCCGGACTCCGGGGGCAGCGCGGCCGCCGGGCGGCGCCGGCGCCACAGCCGGTACACCAGCGCCGCGGGGACGCCCAGCACCAGCAGGAACGGAGCCACCGCCGCGAGCCCCACCGCCAGGGCGCGCACGATCGCCACCAGCACGTGCCAGCCGCCGCCCAGCGCGGAGCCGACCGACGCCCCGAAGCCCTCGCCGCCGCCCTTCGGCGGTCCCGGGGTGGGCGTCGGCGAGGCGGCCGCACGGCGCACGTCCAGCGTGACGGTCGAGAGTGAGGTCTTGCCGGCCAGCTCCTTCTGCTGCTTCTGCAGCGACTCCAGGTCGGCCTCCCGGCGGCTCAACTCGGCCTCCAGCGTGGTCACCTCGCTCAGCGACTTCGCCTGCCCCATCAGCGCCCGCACCCGCTCCACGCTCGCCTGCTGGGTCTGCACCCGGCTCGCCACGTCCGCGACCTGCTGGGTCAGGTCGTCCGCCTGGCTCCTGCGGGACACCACCTGGCCCAGCGCGGCCAGCTGGTCCAGCGTCTGCTGGTAGGCGGCGGAGGGGATCCTCAGCGTCAGCTGGCCCCCCGCCTCGCCCCCCGCCGTGCTCCCCGGCCCGCCCTCCACCGCGCCGGAGACCGACTCGGCGCCGACGTAGCCGCCCGCGGCCGCCGTCAACTCCCGGGCCTTCGCCAGCACCTGGGCGACATCCCCGGTCCGCAGCGTCAACTGCGCGGTGTACGCGATCAACCGGTTGTCCGCGACCGGCTGGGCGCTCGCCCCCGCCGCCGGCGCCGTCCCGGCGGCGCTCGGCGCGGCCGCCGGTGCCGCCGGGGCGACGGCGTCCGCCTTCGCCGCCTCCCCCGCCCGGCCCGCACCGCCGGCGCTGCACGCCCCGACCAGCAGCACGCCCGCGGTCGCTACCGCCAGCGCCCCCGCCCCTGCCCGTCTCCCCATTCCGAAGCCCTCCCCAAGTCCGCTGTGAGATCTCCCCATTGGACGAAGGAACGCCCCGAGCGGACCCCGCCGGAAGGTCGCGACTCGATCACAGCTCGGCAGCGGACCGGACAACCTCGATGCCCGCCCGCCGCAGCAGCGCCGCCGTCACCCCGTCCCCGGGGCGCAGCTCCCCGGTGAACGTCCCGTCGTACACCCGCCCGCAGCCGCAGGACGGGCTGCGCGCCATCAGCACCGCCCGCCGCGCTCCCGCGGCCTCGGCCGCCGCCAGCGCCGCCCGGGCGCCGGCCACGAACTCCGCCGTACAGTCCGCGCCCGTCGCGTCCATCACCCGGGCCCGGCCGTCCAGCACGTCCGCGCCGTCCCCGCCGACGATCTCCGCCGGCGGGCGCGGGGTCGGCAGCCCGCCGGCCCCCTCCGGGCACACCACCACCGCCCGCCCCGCCTCGACCAGCTCCACCACGTCCGGCGAGGTCTTCGCCCGCCCGTCGTACCGGCACGGCACCCCGGCCAGACACGCACTCACCACGATCGGTTCCATAGCACACAGCCTAGGCAGCGGCTCGCAGGGCCTCGGAACTCGCTATCTTGGGAGCATGAGCGAGCTGCCGGACTGGATGTACGCGCCCAGAGAGGAGGGCTGGTTCGCCGATGACCTCGACCACCTGCCGCAGGCGCCGCGGCACACCGAACTGATCGATGGAGCACTGGTCTTCATGATGTCTCCGCAGCGTTCGTTTCACGGCAGGGTCGTGCGAAACCTGACCGCTGCGCTGGAGGTGCTGGCGCCGGACGGGACGATGGCCGAGGACCAGATGACGGTCAAGCTTGACCGGTGGAACCGGCCGGAGCCGGATGTGGTGGTTGCCACGGCGGAGTACGCCACCGGCCGTACCTGGTTCGCCGTCGCTGACGTGGCGCTCGTGGTCGAGGTCGTCTCCCCGGAGTCCGCGCACCGCGACCGTACGGTCAAGGTCCGCAAGTACGCCGAGGCCGGGATCCCGCACTACTGGATCGTCGAGGAGGAGGACGGCCTGCCGGTCGTGCACGTCTTCGAGCTGGAGCCGGCGACGTCCTCCTACGTCCCGGCCGGGATCTTCC
This sequence comes from Kitasatospora sp. NBC_01300, assembly GCF_041435235.1. Classification (NCBI taxonomy): domain Bacteria; kingdom Bacillati; phylum Actinomycetota; class Actinomycetes; order Kitasatosporales; family Streptomycetaceae; genus Kitasatospora; species Kitasatospora sp. NBC_01300. The sequence continues at coordinate 5,449,344 of NZ_CP108408.1, forward strand.
GCGGCAAGCTCGAACGCCCGGTGCCGTTCCCGATCACGATCGATCTGGACGCGCTGGTGCCGGCCGGGCGGCGTGCAGCGGATTGAGGGCCCGGTGTAAAGACCTGCGAGACTGCGAGGCATGTCGGATGCACAGGTCGTCGTCGTCGGTGGTGGGATCGCGGGGCTGGCTGCGGCCGCTTTTCTGAGCGGGGCCGCCGGGGGGCCGGTGCGGGCGCGGGTGACGCTGCTGGAGGCGTCGGAGCGGGTCGGCGGGAAGCTGCGGGGCGGCGAGGTCGGCGGGGTCCGGGTGGACCTGGGGGCCGAGTCGATGCTCGCGCGGCGGCCGGAGGCGGTGGAGCTGGTGCGGGCGGTCGGGCTGGGCGAGGAGCTGGAGCCGCCGACCACCGCGAAGGCCTCGATCTGGACGCGGGGCGCGCTGCGCCCGCTGCCGGGCGGGCAGGTGATGGGCGTCCCGGGCGATCTGGACGCGCTGGCGGCCTCCGGGGTGCTCACCGCCGAGGGGCTGGAGCGGGCCCGGCACGAGGGCGCCACCGAGGTCGGGGACGACGTGGCGATCGGCCGCTACGTCGCCGACCGGCTGGGCCAGGAGGTGGTGGACCGGCTGGTCGAGCCGCTGCTGGGCGGCGTCTACGCCGGGCGGGCCGAGGAGATCTCGCTGCGCGCCGCCGTGCCGCAGCTGCTGGCGATCGCGCGGGGCGGCGGCTCCCTGGTCGACGGGGTGCACGAGCTGGCCTCGCGGCCGAAGGTGGTCGGCACCCCGGTGTTCCAGGGCCTGCGCGGCGGGCTCGGCACCCTGCCGGAGGCCGTCGCCGCCGCCTGCCGGAAGGCGGGCGTGGACCTGCGCACCGGTACGTCGGTGGACGGGCTGCGCCGCACCCCCGGGGGCTGGCGGGTGGTGACCGGCGACGGCGAGGTGCTGCACGCGGACGCCGTGGTGCTGGCCGTCCCGGCGCCGGCCGCGGCCCGGCTGCTGCGCGCGGACGCGCCGGCGGCCGCCGCCGAGCTGGACGCCGTCGAGTACGCGGGCATGGCGCTGGTGACCCTGGCGTTCCGCCGGGCCGACCTGGCGGAGCTGCCGGCCGGCAGCGGGTTCCTGGTGCCGCCGGTGGACGGGCGGCGGATCAAGGCGTCGACCTTCTCCTCCAACAAGTGGGGCTGGCTGGAGCGTTCCGCCCCGGACGCGTTCCTGCTGCGCACCTCGCTGGGCCGTTACCGCGAGGAGGAGGCGCTGGAGCTGCCGGACGAGGAGCTGGTGGCCCGGTCGCTGGCGGACCTCCGGGAGGCGATCGGCCTGACCGCCCGGCCGTACGACACCGCCGTCTCGCGCTTCCGGGCGGGCCTGCCGCAGTACCCGGTGGGCCACCTGGACCGGGTGGCCCGGGTCCGGGCGGCGGCCGCCGGGGTGGGGGGGCTGGCGCTGTGCGGCGCCGCGTACGACGGGGTCGGCATTCCGGCCTGCATCGGCTCGGCGGCCGCCGCGGTGGCGGCCCTCGACAAACTGTTGACCCCGGCAACCGGGGAAGGTTCCACGGAGAGGACAATGGGCGCATGACTGAGACCGTTGAGCGGCAGCCGGAGCAGCAGCCCGAGAAGAAGAAGGCGCGCGACCTGAACCAGGTCATCCGCTACACCATGTGGTCGGTGTTCAAGCTCAAGGGCACGCTGCCCGAGGACCGCACGGCGCTGGCCGCCGAGGTCGACGAGCTGTTCGCCCAGCTGGCCGCGAAGGACGTGACGGTGCGCGGCACGTACGACGTGTCCGGTCTGCGCGCGGACGCCGACCTCATGGTCTGGTGGCACGCCGAGGACTCGGACGACCTGCAGGAGGCGTACAACCGCTTCCGCCGCACCGGCCTGGGCCGCCAGCTGGAGCCGGTCTGGTCCAACATGGCGCTGCACCGCCCCGCCGAGTTCAACAAGTCGCACATCCCGGCGTTCCTCGCCGACGAGCGCGCGCGCGACTACGTCTGCGTGTACCCGTTCGTCCGCTCCTACGAGTGGTACCTGCTGCCGGACGCCGAGCGGCGCGCGATGCTCGCCGAGCACGGCCAGATGGCCCGCGGCTACCCGGACGTGCGGGCCAACACGGTGGCCTCGTTCGCGCTCGGCGACTACGAGTGGCTGCTCGCCTTCGAGGCGGACGAGCTGCACCGCATCGTCGACCTGATGCGCGACCTGCGCCCCTCCCGGGCCCGGCTGCACGTCCGCGAGGAGGTGCCGTTCTTCACCGGCCGCCGCAAGCCGCTCAGCGAGCTGCTCAACGGCCTGGCCTGAGTTCCGCGGGATCGGTGAACGGGGTCCGCTTCGGCGGGCCCCGTTCCGCGTGTCACGTCCGGTGGGGGCGGAGGGCGGCGCGCAGGCGGGGGTCGGGGAGGACGGCGGGGCCGTTCATGGCGACGGCGGTGAGCAGTTCGCGCTCCTCGTCGTCGGCGAGGCCGTGCTGGCGGGCCGGGCGGACCTCGCGCAGCACCTCCTGGCCGACCGGGGACGCCCAGCGGGTGTAGGGGTAGACGTCGACCCGGGCCATCAGCAGGGTGCCCGAGGTGAGCACCAGCGGCAGCGAGAACCAGGCGAGCGGGGCGACGGTGTCACCGCCGGTGAAGCCGGTGAGGGTCAGCGCGGCGGCCAGCAGGAGGAGCGTCAGCAGCAGTGCGTGCCGCACCTGCCGGACCACCAGGACGGTGCTGCGCTGGACCATGGCCGGGGTGGCCAGGCCTGCCAGCGAGAGCCTGGCGCCGATCTCCAGGACGGTCGGGTGCTCGGCCATCGACCGGCGCAGCCCGTCGGTGCGGCACTGGCCGTCGGGGCCGACGGTGACGATGACCGCGCGCTCCAGGCGGCTGCGGCCCCGGGGGTCGACCACCGTGGTCCAGCCGGTGTGGGCCAGGTGCAGCCGGCCCCGGCCGGCCATCAGGACGAGGGCGAGTTCGACCACCCGGTCCGGGCCGCCCGCCAGGTAGGCCGTCTCGTACAGCCCGATCCCGACGGCCTCGGGCGGGCGCAGGCCGTCCGCCTCGGCCAGGGCGTCGGCGGTGGCGGTCGTCCGGACGAGCCGGAGACACGAGAGGACCGCCGCGACGCACGCCGGTATCAGGAACAGCAACCACATGGGCTTGTTGTATGCCTGGGCCGACGGCGCGGGGAACGGCTTCCCGGACCGCGATACCGAACTGTGACGTCAGGAGCCGCAGCCGCCGCCGCCACCGCAGCTCGACGAGGACGACCCGCAACTGGAGGAGGACGACCCGCAGCTCGACGAGGAGGAGCCGCAACTGCTGGAGCCGGAGCCGCAGCTGGAGGACGAGGATCCGCAGCTGCTGCTGCTTCCCCCGCAGCCGGAGGAGCCGGAGTGCGAGGAGCCGCACCAGGCCGTGGAGCCCCCGCAGGAGGACCCGGACGAGCTGCACGAGCTGGGGGGAAAGCTGCTGGAGGAGCCCGTCGAGGAGGAGGCGTAGGAGCTCGCGGCGGCCGACTTCATCGCCTCGTCCTGGGCGGCCGCGGCCAGCATCGCGGACTGCAGCTCGTCGTCCTCCAGCCCGGCGGCGGCCAGCCCGCCGAGCGCGAGGGCGCCCAGCAGCGCGCCGCCGGTCATCTTCGGCGACAGGCCGGCGCTCGGCGTCCACGGCGTGCCGACCTTCATCAGGGAGAGCTGGCGCCGCCCGGCCGGGGTGATCCGGCCCTTGGCCGGCCAGGTGACGAGCAGGCTGATCACGCCGAAGACCAGGAGCACCACCGGGACCCACGGCGCGGGGCGGTCGGAGCCGGCGCCGCCGTCGTCCAGCACGTAGGCGAGGACGGTCGAGACGGCGACGCCGAGCAGCGCGAGCCAGAGCAGCCGCCGGGCGGTGCGGGCCCGCCGCAGCCGCTCGGGGTGGCGCATCAGGCCGCGGTCGGCGAGCCGGTCGCCGATCTCCTGCACGGCGGCGGAGCGCATCACGGCCCGGCGCAGCGGGGCGAGTTCACGGCTGCGGCCCGGGCCGACGGCGTCCAGGACGGCCTGGTCGACGGCGTCGTACGGCTTGTGCCCGGTGAGGGTGACCAGGCCGGCGCGGCTGATCACGGCCCGCTCGGAGAGGTGCATCCGGATCAGGGCGGTGTCGAAGACCCGGCCGGGGCCGCCGGACAGGAAGGCGGTGTCCATCAGCGGCAGGCCGCGGCCCGGCAGGCCCTGGACGCGCGGGACGTGGCCGACCCGCTGCTTGGTCCGGGACGCGTAGAGCGAGGCCGCCACCAGCAGGACGGCGGGGACGACGAAGTAGGTGTTGTGCCACATGGGCGGGTTCCCCCCGAAGGTGTGCGGTGAAGACGGGTGCTCAGCGCCGCAGGGCTCGGCGCAGACGGGCGAACGCGCCGGGCGGCGGCTCGGCGGCCGGGTGGAGCCACTGCTCCAGGGACCGGCGGTGGTCGGCGGCGAGCGGGCCGCCGTCGGCGAGCGCCCAGGCGGCGAAGGCCCGGGCGTCGGCGCGGTAGCCGCCGGTCTGCGGGTGCCGGCGGGCGTAGTCGAGGAACAGCGGCCCGTACGGCCGGCCGAGCAGGCGGGGCAGTTCGGGGGCCACCTTGGCGACGGTGTCCCGCCGTTTGGTGGCCAGGCCGGTGGACTGGGCGCGGACCTGGTCCGGGTCGAAGCCGGGCGGGACGGGCCCGCCGGCCACCAGGGCGGCGAGCAGGTCCGCCTGGCGCCGCGCCAGCCGGGCGCGGGTGCCGCTCGGGCACGCGCCCGCCGCGGTCTCCCGGGGCTCGGCGCGGGGGGCGGGTGGGGCCGTCCGCGGGGTGCTCCCCTCCAGCACCCGGCGGATGGCGTCCAGTTCGCCGGCCAGCTCGCTGGGCGGCGGGAAGTCGGCGTCCCGTTCCAGCAGGACGCCGGGTGGTGCGACCCGTGCGCAGAGTTCGGCCAGGACCTCCAGCACCGGTTCGGTGACGGGGTGGGCGTGGGTGTCGTGCCAGACGCCGTCGACCAGGGTGCCGCCGGCGACGTGGACGTAGGCGAGCGCCTCCAGCGGCAGGCGGTCCAGTTCGGCGGCCGGGTCGATGCCGAGGTTGACCCGGTTGGTGTGCAGGTTGGCGACGTCGATCAGCAGCCGGACGCCGGTCCGCTCGACCAGCTCGGCGAGGAACTGCCCCTCGGTCAGCTCGTCGTCGGGCCAGGCCAGCTGGGCGGCGATGTTCTCCAGGGCGAGCGGCACCGGGAGCTGGTCCTGGGCGATCCGGACGTTCTCGGCGATCACCCGCAGCGAGTCCCGGGTGCGGGGGACGGGCAGCAGGTGGCCGGCCTCCAGACCGCCGGCCCGGACGAACGCCAGGTGTTCGGTGACCAGCGGGGAGTCGAGGGCGAGCGCCGCCCCGGCGAGCTCGGCGAGTCGGGCGGGGTCGGGCAGGTCGGCGCCGCCGAGGCCGAGCGCCACGCCGTGCGGGACGACGGTGACGCCGCGGGCGCGCAGGACGGTCAGGGACTCGGGCAGGTGGTCGGCGCAGATGTTCTCGGCGACCACCTCGACCCAGTCCAGGCCGGGTTGGCGTTCGACGACGGTGTCGATCTCGCTGCGCCAGCCGAGGCCGACGCCGAGGCGGGGCGCGCCGTCCCGCGCCGGGGTGGCGGAGCCGGGCAGGTCCAGGGCAGGGGAAGTCATCGGTGCGCCCCCTTTCGGAGGGCCGGGTGGGGAGGCCGCCGGGTGGTGCGGGCTTCGTCGCCAGGACCGCGCGGCCGTGTTGCTGAGGATGTCCCCGGGTGGGGCGACTGCCAAGCCCCGCCCGGTCTTCTCAGAGCATTATTTGAGCTTGCTGTTGCGGGGGTGAGGGACTTTGGTCCCGAGCCGGGGCCGTCGCCGCAGGTGAGGCGCACCGGCGAGGGGAAATTCGAAGGCGCCGGACGGGCCGCGGGGCTAGCGTGGGAACCCATGACTTCTTTGACGATCCGTGACTTCCGCCCCGACGACGCCGAGGCCGTGGCCGCCGCCCACCGGGCCGGGCGCGAGCACCTGGTGATGACCTCCGAGGCCCTGCTCTGGCTGAACGGCCGGCAGAGCCCGGGCGAGCACTTCCGCACCTTCGTCGCCGAGCTGGACGGCCGGGTGGTCGGCTCGGTGCGCTGCGCGGTGGTGCTCGGGACGACGACCACCGGCGTCGGGTACGCCAACGGCAGCGTGCTGCCGGGGTTCCGGCGGCGCGGCGCGGCCACCGCGCTGCTGGCCGCGGCCGAACGGCACCTGGCCGGGCACGGGGTGAGCGAACTGCACACCTGGCTGGACGACGAGCCCGCCTCGCTGGCCTTCGCCGCCGCCCGGGGCTACGAGCTCGGGCGCGCGGCGCAGTTCGGCGGACGGGACTTGGCGCTGCCGCTCCCGCCGGCGCCCGTACGGCCGGCCGGCGTCGAGCTGCGCCCGGCCGAGGAGTGGGCGGCCGACCCGCGCCCGCTGTTCCTGGTCGAGGCGGACGCCATCCAGGACGAGCCCGGCGAGGTGCTGATGGACGCCCTGGACTACGAGGACTGGCTGCGGGGCGACTGGGCCCGGCCGGACCTGGACCGGGCGCTGACCGTCGTCGCCGTGGTGGACGGCGAACCGGCCGCGTTCAGCATGGCGCAGACCGACGGGGTGGACCGCTACTGGTCCGCGTTCACCGCCTGCCGCCGGGAGTTCCGCGGGCGCGGGCTGAGCAAGCTGGCCAAGCTGGAGTCGCTGCGCCTGGCGGCCGCGGCGGGCTACCGGCGCGCGTACACGTCCAACGACGAGACCAATGTGCCGATGCTCGCGATCAACGCGTGGCTGGGGTACGAGCGGTGCGCGGGGGAACGCAAGGGGATCAAGCGCCTGAAGTGACGCCGGGTGCGGCGATCCTGACGGTCGGAATTGCCGCGAGGGGGGTATTTCCGGCCACGGAGGGGACTTAACCAGGGCACACAGTTCGTGGTCGAGTCTTCCTCCGTGGGGATGATATGGAGATCCTGCTCCAGGTGTTCATCGCATCGGTTCCGGCCGTGATCGGATTCCTCGCGGCCCGCTCCCTCGCCCGGACCAGACTGTTCCTGCGCTACGGCTTCCTGCGGGCACTGCTGGCGCCGTACAGCCGGGTGCAGATCATCACGCCGAGCATCGAGGTCGCGGAGTTCGCCTTCACCACGGACGGCTGCCAGCTGACCAGCCGCGGGCCGAAGAACGTGCTGTTCATGCCGATGGCCGAGGCCAGGGCGATAGCGGGGCTCACCGACCTGCTGCGGAAGGTCAACCGGAAGGCGACGATCGAGCTGGTGGTGGCCGGAGCGCAGGATCCGCGGATGCCGACGTTCTCGATCGGGGGCCCGAGCGTCAACTCCTATTCCGGCGGCGTGCTGGACGCGGTGTTCCCGGATTTCGCCATCGAGTACCCGGACGAGGCCCGCGCCCGGTGGGGCGGAATGACCTTCGAGGCGCTGTACAACCCGGCCGGGGAGCTGATCCGGGACCACGGCTTCATCTTCGTGACCCGCACGCCCCGGCAGGCGCCCTGCGTCGTGCTCTGCGGGGTGTTCGCCTTCGGCTCCGCGATGGCGGTGGAGGCGTTGACCTCGGCGAGCCGCAACTCCCCGCTGGCGGCGCTCTTCCGCTCGGGGGAGAAAGGATTCGTCGCGGTGGAGGGGCGGGTGATAGGCCTGGACACCGTCGACGTCACGGTCGAGGTCTGCCGCGCCCTGCCCGCGCCCCGGTCCGACGTCCCGTCGGGATTCCGGGGCGAGGTGTCCACGGGTCGTCCCGACGGTTGAGACGATTGGTCTCGACCAGGAGGGGCGAAACCGGACAGCTCGGGAGAGTCTGGGGCAGTAACTCCTGGCGGCCGTACAGGTTTTGCCCCGCTCCTGACACACTTTGGGCATAATCGCGCACATGACGATCAACCGTGCGAACGTGAGCGCGATTGCCGAGGACCTGTATGTGTGGCTCCCCCCGAAGCGGGGCTGGGGCCTGGCCAACTGCGGGCTGCTGGCCTCGGCGAAGACCGCGCTCTGGATCGACACCCCCTACGACCCCACCCTGGCCGGGGAGTTCCTCGCCGCCAGCCGCCGCCTGCTGCCGGCCGGGGTCGAGGTCGACCGGGTGATCGTCACCCACGCCAACGGCGACCACCTGTGGGGCGCCGGAGTCGTCCCGGACGCCGAGGTGATCTCCACCCGCGAGGCGCTGGAGCACATCCACTACGAGCCCACCCCGCAGCAGCAGCACGCCCTCGTCGTCGGCGGCGACCCGGACTCCCCGCTCGGCGGCTACCTCCGGGAGCACTTCGGACGGTTCGACTGGTCCGCCACCGACCCCGTGCACCCGGACACCGTCTTCACCGGCGAGCTGGAACTGCGGGTGGGGGAGTACCCGGTGCAGGTGACCGGCCTGCCCGCCGCCCACACCGGCGGTGACCTGATCGTCCACCTCCCGTACCAGCGCGCCGTCTTCACCGGCGACGTGATCTTCGGCTCGACCCCCGAGTACCCCGGCGACCACCCGGTGCACTGGGCCGGCCCGCTGGAGAACGTGATCACCGCCTGCGAGCGGATCCTGGCCACCGGCGCCGAGATCTTCGTCCCCGGCCACGGCCCCGTGCTCGACCGCGACGGCGTCCGCCACCACATCGCCTACCTGACGTACGTCCGCGAGCGCGCGCACGCCCTGCACACCGCCGGGATCCCCGCGCTGGACGCCGCCCGGCGGGTGATAGCCGAGCAGCGCCACCCCGAACTCGGCCTGCCCGAGCGGCTGGTGCTCACCGTCGCCGCCGAGTACCGGCACCTGGACGGCACCGAGGTGCCGAACGTCCTGGAGGCCATGGGCCAGGTCGCCCAGGTGGCCCGCGAACTGGCCGAGGACGCCGCCCGCAGCCCGCGCCCGCGCGCCGCCGCCGCCCGGGACTGACCGCCCGGGACCGCCCGCCGCGCCCGGGCCGGACCACCGCCGGCCCCGGTACCGGCAGCAGCCGACCAGCCGGACCCCCAGAGGACTCCCGAGGACTTCGATGACGCAGATCGCGCAGATTGCGCTGATCGTCCTGGCGCTGGTCGCCGCCGCCACGGCGGGCGTGCTCGCCCGCGGCCGGGCCCGGGCCCTCACCCGGGCGGTCGCCGCCGAGACCGCCCGCGGCCACGGCGAGGAACGCGCCCGCGCCGCCGAAGGCCGGCTGGCCCGCGCCGAGCAGCAACTGCGCGAGGCACAGGAGGCCGCCCGGCGCGCCACCGAGGAGACCCACCACGCCGAGAGCCGCTACCGGGCCGCCGAGGAGCGCACCCGGGAGGCCGAGAACCGGGCCCGTGCCGCCGAGGACGCCACCCGGGAGACCGACCAGCGGGCCGCCGCCGCGAACACCCGGGCCGAGGAGGCCGAGCAGCGGCTCACCGCCGCCGAGGAGCACACCGCCGCCGTGCTCGCCGAGATCGGCCACCTCGCCCAGGAACGGGTGGCCGCCACCGCCGTCCGGCTCAGCCACGCCAACGCCCCGCTGGTCGGCCCGCTGGACGGGAAGGCCGTCGGCCCCGAGACCGTCCGGGCGCTGCAGTCCGTCCTGGACGCCGCCTCCGCCGCCCTCACCGACGAGCGCGAACGCGTCGACGCCGCCGCCCGCGCCGCCATGCGCGGCGCCACCTCCCGGATCCAGACCCTGCTCTACCAGATCCAGAGCCTGGTCCAGCAGCTCCAGCACGACAACGACGACCCCCGGCTGCTGGAGGTCGACTTCCGCAACGAGGTCGCGCTGCGCCGGATCCAGACCGTCGCCGTGCTCTGCGAAGCCTGGCCCGGCCTGGCCCGCACCGACTCGCCGCTCGCCGAAGTGGTGGTCGGCGCGCTCTCCCGGGTGCCCGGCTACGCCCGGATCAAGGTCGCCAACCACCTGCGCGAGCAGCGGCTCGCCGTGGTCGCCCGGGCCGCCGAGCCGCTGGCCATCACCGTCGCCGAACTCCTCGCCAACGCCTCCGCCTACTCGCACCCAGAGACCGACATCCCGGTCACCGTCCAGCAGGGCGGCCGCGGCGCGCTGGTGATCATCGACGACAGCGGCATCGGCATGGACGACGACCAGCTGCGCCGGGCCCGCCGACTGCTGGCCGGCCCGCCCGACGTCCTGCTCACCGAACTCGGCAACCCGCCCAAGACCGGCTTCGCGGTGATCGGCAAACTGGCCCGCCAGTACGGCTTCTCCTGCCACATCGAGCCCTCGCCGTACGGCGGGATGCGCACCATCCTGCGCATCCCGGCCGCGCTGGTGACCGTCGTCGACGACGAGCAGCCGCTGTCGGTGCTCACCCCGCTGCCGCTGCGGGCCGGCGCGGGCCCGGCCCCCGCGCCCACCGTCCAGGCCGTCCCGCCGATGCGCGACGCCGACGAGGGCGACGGGCCGCCCCCGCTCGCCGACCGGCACAACCAGCCGGGCCCGCACCCCGCGCCCGCCATCCACGCGGTGCCCGACGCGCCGGCCGGCCCCGCCGACCCGGTCGACGACGGCACCGGCCTGCCCAGCCGGCGACGCCGCCGACCGGCCACCGCGGACGGCCCCGGAGCCCCCGAGCCCGCCGCCGGGCCGTCCGCCGCACCGGCCGAGCCGCCCGCCCGGGCCCCCGAGCGGACGCCCGAGCGCGCCGCCGCCCACTGGCAGGCGCTCCAGGAGGGCACCGACTCCGGCCGCGCCGCCGTGGCACAGGCCGCCCGCGGGGCCAGCACGACCGCCGGGACCAGCGCGACCGCCGGGACCAGCGCGACCGGCGGGAGCGGTCCGACCGCGGCCGCCCGCGACACCGGTGCCCGCACCACCGTCCGCCCGACCGCCCCGACCCCCGAAGGAGCCGAGCAGTGACCAGCACGCCCAGCCCGACCACCACCGACGAGATCTCGTGGGTGCTGACCCCGCTGCTGGAGCTGCCGGGGGTGCTGCACGCGGTCATCGCCACCGGTGACGGCCTCGTCGAGGGAGCCTCGGACGGTCTCGACCGCGCCTCCGCCGAGAGGGTCGCCGCGATGACCGCCACCGTGCACGCCGCCGCCCGCGCGTTCACCAGCGCCTTCACCGACACCGAACGGCCCCGGCTGGCCCAGACCGTGGTCGAGTCCGACCTCGGCTACGCCGTCGTCGTCCCGGCCGGGGAGAACACCTCGCTCGCCGTGTTCACCTCCCCGGAGGCCCAACTCGGCAACGTGGCCTACCAGATGCAGGTACAGGTCGCCGCTCTGGGCCGTGCCCTCGCGAGTCCGACCCGGCAGCAGGACACCACCGTCCGATCATGACCGCCGTACCCCGCAGGCGGATGGTGCCCGCCTACCTGGCCACCGGCGGCCGCAGCCGCCCCGGCACCGCCGGCTTCGACCGGCTCACCGTGCTGTTCGCGGACCGCGTCGAACCGCCCCGCGAGCTGGAACCCGAACACCAGCGGCTCTGGGAACTGCTGCGCCCCGGCGCGCTGACCGTGGTGGAGGCCGCCGCGCACCTGCGCCTGCCGGTCAGCGCCACCGTCTTCCTCGCGGCCGACCTGGTCGAGGCGGGCTGCCTGCGCGCCCGCGCGCCGATCCCGCGCGCCCAGCAGACCGACCGCTCCATCGTCGAGAGGCTCCTCGTTGGACTCCGTGCGCTCCGGTAGCCCGGCCGACCGGCCGAGCCGGGTGGGCTACCTGCCCGACCGGGACCAGACGCTGATGAAGCTGGTGGTGGCCGGCCCGTTCGGGGTCGGCAAGACGACGCTCATCCGCACCCTCTCCGAGATCGCCACCCTGCACACCGAGGAGGCGATGACCGAGACCGGACGGCCGGTCGACGACCTGGCGGGCCTGCCCGAGAAGGCCACCACCACGGTCGCCGTCGACTTCGGCCGGCTGACCCTGCCCGGCAACCTCGTGCTCTACATGTTCGGCACCCCCGGCCAGCGCCGCTTCTTCCCGCTCTGGCAGGACATCGCCCGCGGCGCCCTCGGCGCGCTGGTGCTCGCCGACACCCGCCGGCTCGCCGACTCCTTCGAGATCATGGACATGGTCGAGGAGCAGGGCCTGCCCTACGCCGTCGCCGTCAACTGCTTCCCGGACGCGCCGGTCCACTCGATCGAGGTGCTGCGCGCCCACCTGGACCTGCACCCCGCCACCCCGCTGCTGCTCTGCGACGCCCGCGAGCGCGGGGCCAGCCTGGACGCGCTGATCGCGCTGGCCGAGCACGTCCTCGACGGCCTGCCCGCCGCCCCTGTCGCCTCCGCCGCCGAGGAGCGCCCGTGACCACCGACACCCGCCCGACCCCGATCTACGGCCCGGTCTTCGCCGCCGACCCGCAGCTGGTCTACGACCGGCTGCGCCGCTACGGCGCGGTCGCCCCGGTGGAGATCGCGCCCGGCGTCGAGGCCCTGCTGGTCACCGACTACCAGGCCGCCCTGGACCTGCTGCGCGACACCGACACCTTCTCCAAGGACTCCCGCGCCTGGCAGCGCACCGTCGCCCCCGACAACCCGCTGCTGCCGGTGCTCGGCTACCGCCCGACCGCCCTGTTCAGCGACGGCGAGGTGCACGCGCGCTACCGCGCGGTGATCACCGACGGCCTCGCCCTGCTCGAACCGCACCGGCTCCAGCGCCGGGTCGCCGAGGTCGCCCACCAGCTCGTCGACCGCTTCGAGGCGGCCGGCACCGCCGACCTGATCGCCCAGTACGCCCGCCAGCTGCCGGCCTTCGTCCTCACCACCTGGTTCGGCGTGCCGGAAGAGCACAGCGCCCGGCTGGTCGCCGGGATCGCCGGGATGATCGAGTCCACCGAGAAGGCCGTCGTCGCGTACGGGGACCTCGTCGCGGTGGTCACCGCCATGGTCGCCGAGCGGCGCGCGCGGCCCCGGCACGACCTCACCTCCTGGTTCGTCACCCACCCGGCCGGGCTGGAGGACGACGAGGTGATCCGGCAGATCACCCTCACCATGATCGCCGGGCACGAGCCGACCACCAACCTGATCGGCAACGCCCTGCTGCGCCTGCTCACCGACGCCCGCTACGCCGGCTCCCTCATCGGCGGCGCGATGACCGCCTACCAGGCGATCGACGAGGTGCTCTGGCACGAGCCGCCGCTGGCCAACCTCTCCGCCCACTACCCGCGCTACGACATCACCTTCCACGGCCGGGAGATCCCGGCCGGCACCCTGGTGCTGGTCTCCTACGCGGCCGCCAACTCGCAGGCCGCGCCGCCCACCGACGGCACCGAGCTGCGCAGCGGCGAGAGCGCCCACCTGGCCTGGGCGGCCGGCCCGCACGGCTGCCCGGCCCGGGACCCGGCGCTGCTGATCGCGATCACCGCGATCGAGCAGCTGACCAGCCGGCTCAGCGACCTCGAACTGGCCACCCCGGCCGAGGACCTGCTCTGGCGCCCCGGCCCGTTCCACCGGGCCCTGGTCCACCTCCCGGTCCGCTTCGCCCCGACGGCCTGAGCCTCGGCGGCCCCCCGCGGCTCGGACCCCGGTGGCCAGACCCTCGGCGGCCCGGACCCTGCTGGTCCGAGCCCAGGCGGCCCGGGACGCACGAGGGCCCGGGTGTCCGTCCGTACGGAAACCCGGGCCCTCGCGGCGCGACCGGCCGGCGCTACTCGGCCGGCTTCAGCGTCAGCGAGACGCTGTTGATGCAGTACCGCTGGTCGGTCGGCGTGCCGTAGCCCTCGCCCTCGAAGACGTGGCCCAGGTGCCCGCCGCAGCGGGCGCAGCGCACCTCGACCCGGCGCATGCCGAGCGTGGTGTCCTCGATGTACTGGACCCGGTCCCCGGCCAGCGGCGCGTAGTACGACGGCCAGCCGCAGTGGCTGTCGAACTTGGTCTCGGAGCTGAACAGCTCCGCGCCGCAGGCCCGGCAGCCGTAGACGCCGACGGTCTTGGTGTCGGTGTACTCACCGGTGAACGGGCGCTCGGTGCCGGCCTCGCGGAGCACGTGGTACTCCTCGGGGCTCAGCTCGTCCCGCCACTCGGCCTCGGTCTTCTCGATCTCGTAGCTCATCACGGCTCCCGGTCGGGGTACGTCAGACGTTGGAGGCAACGTTCGAGAGGTGCTGCACGCTTCCCCGGATCTCCTCCAGGATGGCGGGGCCCAGGTTGGTGACGTCGCCGGCGCCCATGGTGAGCAGCAGGTCGCCGGGGCGGGCCAGGCCGGCCAGCACGGCGGGGGCGGCGTCGAAGGAGTGCTCGGCGGTGACGTCGGCGCCGGCCCGGTGGGCGGCGTCGATGATCAGCTCGCTGGTCACGCCGGGGATCGGGTCCTCGCGGGCCGGGTAGATGTCCAGCACCACCGAGGCGTCGGCCAGCGCCAGGGCCTGGCCCATCTCCTCGGAGAGCTGCTGGGTGCGGCTGAACAGGTGCGGCTGGAAGACCACCAGCACCCGGCCCTCGCCCTCCAGGCCCTCCCGGATCGCCTCCAGGTCGGCGGTCATCTCGGTGGGGTGGTGGGCGTAGGAGTCGATCACCTGGACGCCGCCGGCCTCGCCCTTGAGCTGGAGGCGGCGCCGCACGCCGGTGTAGGCGCCGAGGGCCTTGGCCAGGTCGGCGGCCGGGACGCCCAGCGCGACGCCGGCGGCCAGCGCGGCGACCGCGTTGTGCGCGTAGTGCCGGCCGGGCACCGAGACGGTGAAGGACAGCTCGGCGCCGTCCAGCTCGACGGTGACCTCGCTGGTCATGCCGCGGGCGACCACCGAGCGGACCCGGACGTCGGCGTCCTCGGCGGCGCCGACGGTCACCACGGTGAGGCTCTCGCGGCCGGCCACCCGGGCGGTCAGCTCGCGGGCGCCGTCGTGGTCGGCGGAGACCACCAGGGTGCCGCCGGGGGTGATCCGGCCGACGAAGGTCTCGAAGGACTCGTAGATCTCCTCGATCGACGCGTAGTTGGCGTGGTGGTCCAGCTCCACGTTGAGCACGATCGCCACCTCGGGCGCGTACTTGTGGAAGCTGCGGTCGCTCTCGTCGGCCTCGGCGACGAAGATCTCGCCGGCGCCGTGGTGGGCGTTGGAGCCGGGCGTGTCGAGGTCGCCGCCGATCGCGTAGGACGGGTCCAGGCCCAGTTCGCCGAGGGCGACGGCGAGCATGCTGGTGGTGGTGGTCTTGCCGTGGGTGCCGGCCACCGCCAGCGCCCGGCGGCCGCCCATCAGGGCGGCGAGCGCGTCGGAGCGGTGCACCACCGGGATGCCGCGCTCGTGGGCGGCGGCCAGCTCCGGGTTGTCGGCGCGGATCGCGCTGGAGACCACCACGCTGCTGGTGCCGTCCGGCACGTGCTCGGCGGCGTGGCCGACGTGCACGGTCGCGCCGAGGGCGCGCAGCGCGAGGACGGTCTCGGACTCCTTGGAGTCGCTGCCGGAGACGCTGGCGCCGCGCACCGCGAGGATCTTCGCCAGGCCGGACATCCCGGCGCCGCCGATGCCGATGAAGTGCGGGGCGTGCAGGTCGTGCGCGGCGTCGTTCAAGGCGGGGCTCCGTAGGGCGGGGGCGGAATGGTCGGGCGGACGGGATGGGGAATCGTCCTCGCGGGCGGACCGCAAGGACGATTCTGCACCACCGGCCGGGATCCCTAGGAGTCGCTGGCGAACAGCCGCAGCACCGGGACCCCCACCTTGTGCCGGGCCTGGGAGGCCCAGTCGCGGTGGAAGAACTCCTCCACGAAGTGCGGTGAGGTGAGCACCACCACCTCGTCCGCGCGGTGCTCCTCGACCGCCGCCCGCAGCCGGTCCAGGGGCTTCTCCTCGACCAGCTCGCCGACCGCCTCGGCCCCGGCGGCGCGCAGGTGGCGCAGGCTGTGTTCGAGCGACTCGGAGGCCACGGTCGGCCCGGACTCGGACTCGTCGTGCTCGTGCACCACCTTGTCGAGGTGGCCGAGCGCCACGTCGTCCAGCGCCCGCAGCAGCTCGTCCTGCTTGCCGCGCGGCTGCATCAGGACGACGAAGGAGACCTTCTCGTCGCTGTGGAGCGTGGTGACGAGTTCCACGTCCGCGTCGGAGAGAGCCTTTTCGATCATCAGTACCGTCTTGAACACGTGAGTCCCTTCCAGTGGCCGGCCCCCGGGCCCCGGCATCGCATTAACGGGATCACGACCCGTCGGTCACGGGGTCGCCGGACGCAGGTAGCGGGTGAAGAGGAATCCTTTCTGCTCGATCAATGAGACCAGCCGCATCCGCTGCACGTCAGGCATTTCCGCATCGCGGATGATGCGCGGCGCGTCGCCGCCGGTGATCAGCGGAGCCAGCGACAGGCACAGCTCGTCCAGCAGGCCGGCCGCCGCCAGCTGCCCCAGCAGCCGCGGGCCGCCCTCGCTCAGCAGCCGCGTCCAGCCCCGCTCCGCCAGCGCCGACACACCCGCCCGCAGGTCCACCGACCCCTCCCCGGCGAGCACCAGGTCGGCCACCTCGGCGACCGCCCGGCGGCGCTCCTCGGGCGCGTCCGCGGTGGTGATCACCACCGTCCTGGCCAGCGGGGCGGTGAACAGCGGCGCGGTCAGGTCCAGGGTCAGCGAGCGGCTCACGATCGCGATCGCCGGAGCCGGGGCTTGCCCGGCCGCCGCCCGCGCCGCCGCGAACTCGGCCCGGGCCCGGGCCGGCCGGTACCCCTCCGCGCGGACCGTCTCCGCGCCCACCAGCACCACGTCCGACAGCGCGCGCAGCACACCGAAGATCCGCTTGTCGGCGTCCCCGGACAGGCCCTCCGAGAGGCCCTCCAGCCTCGCCCCGCCGTCCAGGCCCGCCACCATGTTGGCGCGCAGCCAGGGCAGACCCCGATTCACCTGCTCGGGGTACGCGTAGACGGCGGCGAGCGACTCCAGCGAGGCCGGGTCGACGACCGGCTCGCCCAGCGGGCTGATCAACTGTTGCATGCCCTCAGTCTTCCACCGGCCGCCGTCCCGAGGGGCCCGGGACCAGGCGTACCCTCTACTAACGTGCCAGCAGCCCCCCGCCCCGACACCGCGACCGAGTCCATAGCCGCCGCGAGCGCGGCCGGCTCCCCGATCGCGCTCGCCGACCGCCGCCCCGTCGTGCCCGCCGAGCGGCTGGTCGCCGAGATGGTCCCGCCGCCCCGGTTCTCCGACGTGAGCTTCGGGACGTACATCCCGGACCCGAACCAGCCCAGCCAGTACGAGGCCGTCCAGGTCCTGGAGCAGTTCGCCACCACCCTCGGCGGGGGAAACGGTTCCGCACCCAAGCGCAGCTGGTTCCGCCGCTCCGCCCCGGCGCCCACCGGCCCGGCCGGCGTGTACCTCGACGGCGGCTACGGCGTCGGCAAGACCCACCTGCTCGCCTCGCTCTGGCACGCCGCCCCCGGCCCCAAGGCCTTCGGCACCTTCGTCGAGCTGACCAACCTGGTCGGTGCGCTCGGCTTCCAGCAGGCCGTCCGGACCCTCTCCGGGCACACGCTGCTGTGCATCGACGAGTTCGAGCTCGACGACCCGGGCGACACCGTCCTCGTCTCCACGCTGCTCGGCCGCCTCGTCGACAACGGCGTCAAGCTCTGCGCCACCTCGAACACCCTGCCGGAGAAGCTCGGCGAGGGCCGCTTCGCCGCCGCCGACTTCCTGCGCGAGATCCAGGGCCTGTCCGCGCACTTCCGCCCGATGCGGATCGACGGCCAGGACTACCGCCACCGCGGCCTCCCGGACGCCCCGCCGCCCTACTCCGACGCGGCCGTCGACGCCGTCGCCGCCCGGACCCCCGGCGCCTCCCTGGACGACTTCGACACCCTCCTCGCCCACCTCTCCGCCGTCCACCCCAGCCGCTACGGCGCGCTGCTCGACGACGTCACCGCCGTCTGCCTGCGCGGCGTCCGCCAGGTCGACGACCAGTCCACCGCCCTGCGCCTGGTCGTCCTCGCCGACCGCATGTACGACCGCGAGCTCCCCATCACCGCCTCCGGCCTCCCCTTCGACCAGGTCTTCCCCGACGACATGCTCCGCGGCGGCTACCGCAAGAAGTACCTCCGCGCCATCTCCCGCCTGGTGGCCCTCGCCCGCGACAGCGCGAAGCCCTGACCCCGTAACCCCCGCCCGGCCCCACCCCCGCCATGAGGTTCGAGGGGCACGCGGCCTGAGGGAGCGGCACCGCTTGTCGGTGGTGGGTCGTACGGTGGACTCGTGCGACCCATCACGAGTATTGAGCGGTCAGTGGCGCCCTTCGAGGTCGTCAGTCCCTTCCAGCCGAACGGGGACCAGCCGGCGGCGATCGCCGAGCTGGAGCGGCGGATCAAGGGCGGGGAGAAGGACGTCGTCCTGCTCGGTGCCACGGGCACCGGGAAGTCGGCCACCACGGCCTGGATGATCGAGCGGCTGCAGCGGCCCACCCTGGTGATGGCGCCGAACAAGACGCTGGCCGCCCAGCTGGCGAACGAGTTCCGCGAGCTGCTGCCGAACAACGCGGTCGAGTACTTCGTCTCGTACTACGACTACTACCAGCCCGAGGCGTACGTCCCGCAGACGGACACCTACATCGAGAAGGACTCCTCGATCAACGAGGAGGTCGAGCGGCTGCGGCACTCGGCGACCAACTCGCTGCTGACCAGGCGGGACGTGATCGTGGTCGCGTCGGTGTCCTGCATCTACGGCCTCGGCACCCCGCAGGAGTACGTGGACCGGATGGTCCCGCTCAAGGTCGGCGAGGAGATCGACCGGGACGTCCTGCTGCGCCGCTTCGTGGACATCCAGTACGCCCGCAACGACGTGGCGTTCACCCGGGGCACCTTCCGGGTCCGCGGCGACACCATCGAGATCTTCCCGGTCTACGAGGAGCTGGCCGTCCGGATCGAGATGTTCGGCGACGAGATCGAGGCGCTGTACACCCTGCACCCGCTCACCGGCGAGATCATCAGCCAGGACGAGTCGGTGTACGTCTTCCCCGCCTCGCACTACGTGGCCGGCCCGGAGCGCATGGAGCGGGCGATCACCGGCATCGAGAAGGAGCTGGAGGAGACGCTCGCCCGGCAGGAGAAGCAGGGCAAGCTGCTGGAGGCCCAGCGGCTGCGCATGCGCACCACCTACGACATCGAGATGCTGCGCCAGATCGGCACCTGCTCGGGCGTCGAGAACTACTCGATGCACTTCGACGGCCGCGAGCCCGGCTCCCCGCCGAACACCCTGCTCGACTACTTCCCGGAGGACTTCCTCCTGGTGATCGACGAGTCGCACGTCACCGTCCCGCAGATCGGCGCGATGTACGAGGGCGACGCCTCGCGCAAGCGCACCCTGGTGGAGCACGGCTTCCGGCTGCCCTCCGCGATGGACAACCGCCCGCTGAAGTGGGAGGAGTTCCTGGGGCGGATCGGCCAGACGGTGTACCTGTCGGCGACGCCCGGCCCGTACGAGCTGTCCCGCGGCGACGGCCAGGTCGAGCAGATCATCCGCCCGACCGGTCTGATCGACCCGGAGGTGATCGTCAAGCCGACCGAGGGCCAGATCGACGACCTGGTGCACGAGGTCCGCAAGCGGGTGGAGCGGGACGAGCGCGTCCTGGTGACCACGCTGACCAAGAAGATGGCCGAGGACCTCACCGACTACATGCTCGGCCTGGACATCCGGGTCCGGTACCTGCACAGCGACGTGGACACCCTGCGCCGGGTGGAGCTGCTGCGCGAGCTGCGCGCGGGCAGGTACGACGTGCTGGTCGGCATCAACCTGCTGCGCGAGGGCCTGGACCTGCCGGAGGTGTCGCTGGTGGCGATCCTGGACGCGGACAAGGAGGGCTTCCTGCGCTCCGGCACCTCGCTGATCCAGACGATCGGGCGCGCCGCCCGAAACGTCTCGGGCCAGGTGCACATGTACGCGGACCGGATCACCCCGTCGATGGAGAAGGCGATCGACGAGACGAACCGCCGCCGGGTCGTGCAGCAGGCGTACAACAAGAAGCACGGGATCGACCCGCAGCCGCTGCGGAAGAAGATCGGCGACATCCTGGACACCCTCGCCCGCGAGGACGTGGACACCGACGAGCTGCTGTCCACCGGCTACCGCGGGGCCGCCGGGAAGGGCAAGGCCCCGGTGCCGGCCCTGGGCATGGAGCGCAAGCAGGGCGAGAGCCTGCCGGCCGCCGAGCTGGCGGAGCTGATCCAGTCGATGACGGACCGGATGCACGCGGCCGCCGCCGACCTCCAGTTCGAGGTCGCGGCCCGGCTGCGCGACGAGGTGAAGGAGCTGAAGCGGGAGCTGCGCCAGATGCGGGAGGCCGGCGTGGCCTGAACGGGGGTCGAGGGGGCAGACGGGGGCTGAGGCGGGTCGAGGCGGCCGCCGGGCCGGGCCGGTGTGACACCGGTCAAGCCCGGCGGTGTCTCAGCCTTGCCACAATGCGGCGACCGCCGGGAGGTGCGGGGTGCCGCAGGCCCTAGGCTGGCCTGCGGCATCGACCTCGGGACGGGGTGGTGCCGCAGCAACAGGGGGCCTCAGCCGGGGGACGGCACGGGGTGTTCCACCGTGGCGCCGCGCGGGGAGCGACCGCGTGGCCGGGTAGAGAGGACAACGCCGTGTCGGTGAACCTTGCCAAGGGACAGCGGGTCAGTCTCCAGAAGGGGCCGGGCGGCGCGTTGACCGTGGTCCGGATGGGGCTCGGCTGGCAGGCCGCGCCGAAGCGGGGCCTGTTCGGCAGCCGTACCAGGACGATCGACCTGGACGCGTCGGCGCTCCTGTACGCCGAGAAGACCCCGTCCGACGTGGTGTTCTTCCAGCACCTGGAGAGCACGGACGGTTCCGTCCGGCACACCGGGGACAACCTGGAGGGCGGCTCGGGCACGGAGGACGACGAGGCGATCCTGGTGGACCTGCTGCACGTGCCGGCGCACATCACCCAGGTGGTGTTCACGGTGAGCTCGTACACCGGGCAGACGTTCGCGGAGGTGCGGGGCGCGCACTGCCGGCTGGTGGACGAGACCACGGGCGAGGAGCTGGCCCGGTACGAGCTGGCCGGGGGAGGGCCGCACACCGGGCAGATCATGGCGAAGGTGTTCCGTGACGGGGCCGGCGGCTGGGAGATGCAGGCGATCGGCGCGCCGGCCAAGGGGCGGACCTTCCAGGACCTGCTGCCGGCGATCGAGCCGTACCTCTGACGGGCACCTCCGACGGCACCTCTGACGGGCACCTGGACGTCGCCCCTGACAGTTCTTTACCTTCTTTACCTTTCTTTGGGCTTCCTGTTACTCTCGATGGCAGCGGAGGGGAGTATTCCCCCGCAGTTGTCCCCGTCATCACGGGCGCTCACGAGCGGCGCCCCGGGGCGCTGGTCCGTGCGGATGCCCCGAGAGCGGGCCCGACGGGCGGAAGAGACCTCCGGCAGTGACGATGACTGTCTCGCCTACCTGCCGGAGGAGCAGTAGTGGACGTTTCCGTAGCCATGTGGGTCACCACGATCGGTGTGTTGATCGCACTGATCGTGGCGGACTTCTTCATCGGAGGGCGCAAGCCGCACGAGGTCTCGATCAAGGAGGCCGGGATCTGGACCGCGGTCTGGATCGTGCTGGCGCTGATCTTCGGCGGGTTCCTCTGGTGGCACTCCGGCGCGCAGCCGGCCGGTGAGTTCTTCGCCGGTTACATCACCGAGAAGTCGCTCAGTGTCGACAACCTGTTCGTCTTCATCCTGATCATGGGCAAGTTCGCGGTGCCGAGGATCTACCAGCAGCGCGTGCTGATGTTCGGTGTGATCATCGCGCTGGTGCTGCGGGCGGTCTTCATCGCCGGCGGCGCGGCGCTGGTCACCCAGTTCTCCTGGGTGTTCTTCATCTTCGGCGCCTTCCTGATCTGGACCGCCTGGAAGCTGATCAAGGAGGCCCGGGCCGGCGAGGAGGAGGACGAGTTCGAGGAGAACCGCCTGCTCAAGTCGATCGAGCGGCGCTTCCCGTCCACCGACACGTACCACGGCACCAAGCTCTTCATCCGGGAGAACGGCCGCCGGCTGATGACCCCGATGCTGATCGTGATGCTGGCGATCGGCACCACGGACGTGCTGTTCGCGCTGGACTCGATCCCGGCGATCTTCGGCCTCACCCAGGACCCGTACATCGTCTTCACCGCCAACGCCTTCGCCCTGATGGGTCTGCGTCAGCTGTACTTCCTGATCGGCGGCCTGCTGAAGAAGCTGGTCCACCTGTCGTACGGCCTGTCGGTGATCCTCGGCTTCATCGGCGTGAAGCTGGTGCTGCACGCGGCGCACGAGGCGGGTGCGAACGTGCCGGAGATCGGCATCCCGCTCTCGCTGGGCGTCATCGTGGTCGTGCTGGCCGTCACCACGGTGACCAGCCTGGTCGCCTCGAAGAAGCAGGAGCGGGCCGAGCGCGAGGCCGAGAAGCTGGACGCCTGACCCCCGCGTGACGGCCGAGGCCCCCGCGACCCGGAAGGGGTCGCGGGGGCCTCGTCGTGCCCGGTGCCCGGTGCCCGGTGCCCGGAGGCCGGGGTCACCAGCCGCGTTCGCGCCACTCGTCGAGGTGCGGGCGCTCGGCGCCGAGGGTGGTGTCGTTGCCGTGGCCGGGGTAGACCCAGGCCTCGTCCGGGAGGACGTCGAAGATCTTCTCGTTGACGTCCCGGAAGAGGCTCGTGAAGGCCGCCGCATCGCCCCAGGTGTTGCCGACGCCGCCCGGGAAGAGGCAGTCGCCGGTGAAGACGTGCGGGTGGCCCTGCGGGTCGTCGTAGATCAGCACGATCGCGCCCGGGGTGTGTCCGACCAGGTGCCGGACGGTGAGTTCCACGTCGCCGACCCGCAGCTTGTCGCCGTCCGCGAGCAGCAGTTCGGTGGGCACGTCGACGCCCTCGGCGTCGTGCGCGCCGGCGGCGGTGCGGGCCCCCGTCACGGCGACCACCTCGGCGAGCGCGGCCCAGTGGTCGTGGTGCCGGTGGGTGGTGACCACGGTGGCCAGCTCGTCGCCGACGGTCTCCAGCAGCACCGGGGCGTCGGCGGCCGCGTCGATCAGCAGCTGCTCGTCGGTGGCCCGGCAGCGCAGCAGGTAGGCGTTGTTGTCGTACGCGCCGACGGCCACCTTGGTGATGATCAGGTGCGCCAGCTCCCGCACGTCCGGCGGCCCGCCGACCTTGACCGCTCCGTGGTACGTCATACGTCCGCTCCTCGTCCGGTGAAGGGGTTCAGGATCATCTTCGCGCCGTCAGCCCAGCGGGGGAAGCTGGGGGAGGGCGGTGTCGGGGGTGGCCCGGAGGTCGGCGCCGTCGGAGCGGCCGGAGAGCCAGGCGAGCAGGGAGCGGAGGGGGCCCCGGACGGTGAGGACGGGCTCGCCGGTGCCGATCAGGCCGATGTCCCCGGTGTCCTCGGCGGCCAGCTCGACGCCGGGCAGGTCGGTGCCGTGCAGCTTGTTGGCGATCTTGTGGAACTCGGTGACGGCGAAGACCTCCGGCCAGTGCGCGGGGGTGTGGCCGGCGTCCAGGTCGACGTGGTGGTACTCGACCTCGGCGAGGCGCTTCCACGGGAGGTCGTGGGCGGGGAAGACGTAGCCGGTGCGGTGGCGGACCTCGACCGTCCAGGCTTCGGCGGGCAGCAGCGCGGCGGCCGCGGCGAAGCGCTCGCGGGAGTCGCGCAGGTCGGCGAGCTGGACGTCCACCGGGCGGGGCGCGCCCTCCTCGATCTGCCGGTCGCGGACCTCGGTGCTGGCGTACTGCGGGATGTCGGTGCCGGTGCGGGCGCCGTCCAGCAGGTTGACCAGGGAGTCGGCGTTGCGGGCGATGTGGGCCAGCACGTGACCGCGGGTCCAGCCGGGCAGGGCGGAGGGCTCGGCGACGGCCTCGGGCTTCAGCTCGGCGACGGTGTTCAGCAGGTGCCGGGTGCTCTCCTCGACCAGGGCCAGGTACTGCGCGGCGGCCTCGGCGGCGGTCTGCGGGTCGGTCATCGGATCGGCCTTCTGTGGGAGACGGCGCGTTGCCCGCGGGGGGCTCCGCTCGTTGACCAGCTGACGCTATCGCCGAATCCGACCGCTGAGCAGGGCCTTTTTCGGTCCGGGTACGGAGGGTCCGAGGGGCGCTCTCACTCGTTCGGGTGGACTCCGCTGGACACGGTCGATATTCGAACGTCTGAGCTAGTAGGCTGGCTGCCGCATCCTGGAAGAAGCACACATCTCCCCGCAAGTCCTCTCGCCCCGGAGAAAGGCGCCAGAAGCAGTGGCCGACCGCCTCATCGTCCGCGGTGCTCGCGAGCACAACCTCAAGAACGTCTCGCTCGACCTGCCCCGCGACTCCCTCATCGTCTTCACGGGCCTCTCCGGCTCCGGCAAGTCCTCGCTCGCCTTCGACACGATCTTCGCCGAGGGCCAGCGCCGCTACGTCGAGTCGCTGTCCTCCTACGCCCGCCAGTTCCTCGGGCAGATGGACAAGCCCGATGTGGACTTCATCGAAGGCCTCTCCCCGGCCGTCTCGATCGATCAGAAGTCCACCAACCGAAACCCCCGTTCGACCGTCGGCACGATCACCGAGGTCTACGACTACCTGCGCCTGCTGTTCGCCCGGATCGGCAAGCCGCACTGCCCGCACTGCGGCCGCCCGATCGCCAAGCAGTCGCCGCAGGCGATCGTCGACAAGGTGCTGGAGCTCGCCGAGGGCACCCGGTTCCAGGTGCTCAGCCCGGTGGTGCGCGAGCGCAAGGGCGAGTTCGTCGACCTCTTCGCCGACCTCCAGTCCAAGGGCTACTCGCGCGCCCGGGTGGACGGCGAGACGATCCAGCTCGCCGAGCCGCCGAAGCTCAAGAAGCAGGAGAAGCACACCGTCGAGGTGGTCATCGACCGCCTGACCGTCAAGGAGAGCGCCAAGCGGCGGCTCACCGACTCGGTGGAGACGGCCCTGCGGCTGTCCGGCGGCATGGTCGTGCTCGACTTCGTCGACCTCGCGGAGGACGACCCGGAGCGCGAGCGGATGTACTCCGAGCACCTCTACTGCCCGTACGACGACGTGTCGTTCGAGGAGCTGGAGCCGCGCTCGTTCTCCTTCAACTCGCCGTTCGGCGCCTGCCCGGACTGCTCCGGCCTGGGCAACCGGATGGAGGTCGACCCGGAGCTGGTCGTGCCGGACCCGGAGCGCTCGCTGGAGGAGGGCGCGATCCACCCGTGGTCGGCGGGCCACGCCAAGGAGTACTTCCAGCGGCTGATCGACGCGCTCGCCGGGGAGCTGGGCTTCCGCACCGACATCCCGTGGGCCGGGCTGCCGGCCCGCGCCAAGAAGGCGCTGCTGTACGGGCACAAGCACCAGGTGCAGGTCAGCTACCGCAACCGCTTCGGGCGCGAGCGCTCGTACAGCACCGGCTTCGAGGGCGCCGTCCCGTTCATCCAGCGCCGGCACACCGAGGCGGAGAGCGACAGCAGTCGCGAGCGCTTCGAGGGCTACATGCGCGAGGTGCCCTGCCCGACGTGCGAGGGCACCAGGCTCAAGCCGGTGGTGCTCGCGGTCACCGTCGAGGAGAAGTCGATCGCCGACGTCTCGGCGATGTCGATCAGCGACTGCGCCGAGTTCCTGGGCGCGATGAAGCTGAACGACCGGGACAAGCAGATCGCCGAGCGCGTCCTCAAGGAGGTCAACGAGCGGCTGCGCTTCCTGGTCGACGTCGGCCTGGACTACCTCTCGCTGAACCGCGCGGCCGGCACCCTGTCCGGCGGCGAGGCCCAGCGCATCCGGCTGGCCACCCAGATCGGCTCCGGCCTGGTCGGCGTGCTGTACGTGCTGGACGAGCCGTCCATCGGCCTGCACCAGCGGGACAACCACCGGCTGATCGAGACGCTGGTGCGGCTGCGCGACATCGGCAACACGCTGATCGTGGTCGAGCACGACGAGGACACCATCAAGACGGCGGACTGGGTGGTCGACATCGGCCCGGGCGCCGGCGAGCACGGCGGCAAGGTGGTGCACTCCGGCTCGCTGAAGGGGCTGCTGTCCAACAAGGACTCGCTGACCGGCCAGTACCTCTCCGGCAAGCGGTCCATCCCGATCCCGGCGGGCCGCCGCGACCGGGACAAGAAGCGCCAGCTGACCGTCCACGGCGCCCGCGAGCACAACCTCAAGGACGTCACGGTCGGCTTCCCGCTCGGCACCTTCACCGCGATCACCGGTGTCTCCGGCTCCGGCAAGTCGACGCTGGTCAACGACATCCTCTACACCCACCTCGCCCGGGAGCTGAACGGCGCCCGCAGCGTGCCCGGCCGGCACACCCGGATCACCGGCACCGACCTGGTGGACAAGGTGGTGCACGTCGACCAGTCGCCGATCGGGCGCACCCCGCGCTCCAACCCGGCCACCTACACCGGGGTGTTCGACCACGTGCGCCGGCTCTTCGCGGAGACGCAGGAGGCGAAGGTCCGCGGCTACCTGCCCGGCCGGTTCTCCTTCAACGTCAAGGGCGGCCGCTGCGAGAACTGCTCGGGCGACGGCACCATCAAGATCGAGATGAACTTCCTGCCGGACGTCTACGTACCGTGCGAGGTCTGCCACGGCGCCCGGTACAACCGGGAGACGCTGGAGGTCCACTACAAGGGCAAGTCCATCTCCGAGGTGCTGGACATGCCGATCGAGGAGGCGCTGGCCTTCTTCGAGGCCGTCCCGGCGATCTCCCGGCACCTCAGGACGCTCAACGACGTCGGCCTCGGCTACGTCCGGCTCGGCCAGTCCGCGCCGACGCTCTCCGGCGGCGAGGCGCAGCGCGTCAAGCTCGCCTCCGAGCTGCAGAAGCGCTCGACCGGGCGGACGGTCTACGTGCTGGACGAGCCCACCACCGGCCTGCACTTCGAGGACATCAGCAAGCTGATCAAGGTGCTCAGCGGGCTGGTGGAGAAGGGCAACACGGTGATCGTCATCGAGCACAACCTCGATGTGATCAAGACCGCCGACTGGGTCGTCGACATGGGCCCCGAGGGCGGTTCCGGCGGCGGCATGGTGGTCGCCGAGGGCACCCCGGAGCAGATCGCCGCCGTCCCGGAGAGCCACACCGGCAAGTTCCTCCGGGACATCCTTCCGGGCGAGTTCGCGGACGCCCCGATCGCCCCGGTGAAGAAGGCACCGCGCAAGCGCGCCGCCGCCGCGAAGAAGTAGCGAAGAGGGAGAAGCGACCCGCTCCGCCGCCCCGCCCCCGGGGCGGCGGAGCGGGTGCCGCATAGACTTCCGTGGTCCCTCGTAGGAAGCCGAACCGCAGGAGCGCACCGATGTCAGAGGCCCCCGAGACCAGCCCCGCCACCTCCCGCCGCACCGTGCTCTGCGGTGCCGCCGCCGTACTGGCGGCCGGCGGCACCGTGGCGGTCGCCGGCTGCGGTTCCTCCGCGGGCTCCTCGGGCTCCTCCGGCGCCGGCAGCGCGGCCAAGAGCCCGGTGGACCTCGGCCCGGCCTCGGCGGTGCCGGAGGGCGGCGGCAAGGTCTTCCGCAACCAGAAGATCGTCGTGACCCAGCCGACCGCGGGGGAGTACAAGGCCTTCAGCGCCGTCTGCACCCACGCCGGCTGCGTCGTCGACCAGGTGAAGAGCCAGCAGATCCAGTGCCCCTGCCACGGCAGCCGGTTCGCCATCACCGACGGCGCCGTCCAGGACGGCCCGGCCCCCCGGCCGCTGCCCGCCTACGCCGTCACGGTCGACGGCGGGAACCTCAAGGTGACCCCGAGCTGAACCAGTTGATCTCCGCCAAGTCGATCTCCGCCCAGTCGATCCCCGCCCAGTTGATCTCCCCTTCGCGGCCCCGGCTCCACTCGGTACGGTGGACCCATGGCTGACCCGAGCACCTACCGCCCGGCGCCGGGCGCGATCCCGACCTCACCGGGCGTCTACAAGTTCCGTGACGCCCACGGACGGGTCATCTACGTCGGCAAGGCCAAGAGCCTGCGGCCGCGCCTGTCGTCCTACTTCCAGGACCTGGCCGGCCTGCACCCGCGCACCGCGACCATGGTCACCACCGCCGCCTCGGTGGAGTGGACGGTGGTGGCCACCGAGGTCGAGGCGCTCCAGCTGGAGTACTCCTGGATCAAGGAGTTCGACCCGCGGTTCAACGTCAAGTACCGCGACGACAAGAGCTATCCGGAACTCGCCGTCACCCTCGACGAGGAGTACCCGCGGGTCCAGGTGATGCGCGGGGCGCACAAGAAGGGCGTGCGCTACTTCGGGCCGTACGGGCACGCCTGGGCGATCCGCGAGACGGTCGACCTGCTGCTGCGCGTCTTCCCCGTCCGTACCTGCTCCAACGGCGTGTTCAAGCGCGCCCGGCAGGTCGGCCGGCCCTGCCTGCTCGGCTACATCGGCAAGTGCGCCGCGCCCTGCGTCGGCAAGGTCTCGCCGGACGAACACCGGGCGCTGGCCGAGGACTTCTGCGACTTCATGGCCGGGCGCACCGGCAACTACCTGCGCCGGCTGGAAGAGCAGATGCGGGAGGCCGCCGAGGAGATGGAGTACGAGAAGGCGGCCCGGCTGCGGGACGACATCGGCGCCCTCAAGCGCGCGATGGAGAAGAACGCCATCGTGCTCGCCGACGCCACCGACGCCGACCTGCTGGCCGTCGCCGAGGACGAACTGGAGGCCGCCGTCCAGATCTTCCACGTCCGCGGCGGCCGGGTGCGCGGCCAGCGCGGCTGGGTCACCGACAAGGTCGAGGACGTCGACACCGCCGGCCTGGTCGAGCACGCCCTCCAGCAGCTCTACGGCGCCGCCGGCGGCTCGGACGAGCGCAACGAGTCCGTGCCGCGCGAGGTGCTCGTCCCCGCGCTGCCCGAGCCGGCCGGCCCGGTCCGGGACTGGCTGAGCGGCCTGCGCGGCAGCCAGGTCGACCTGCGGATCCCGCAACGCGGCGACAAGAAGGACCTGATGGCCACCGTGCAGCGCAACGCCCAGCAGGCGCTGGCACTGCACAAGACCAAGCGCGCCTCCGACCTCACCACCCGCAGCCGCGCCCTGCAGGAGATCGCCGACGCGCTGGAGCTGGACTCGGTGCCGCTGCGCATCGAGTGCTTCGACATCTCCCACCTCCAGGGCGAGGACGTGGTCGCCTCGATGGTCGTCTTCGAGGACGGCCTGGCCCGCAAGAGCGAGTACCGGCGCTTCCAGATCAAGGGCTTCGAGGGCCAGGACGACGTCCGCTCGATGCACGAGGTGATCGGCCGGCGCTTCCGCCGCTACCTCCAGGAGCGCGAGCAGACCGGCGAGTGGGTCGTCCCCGAGGCCGACGACCCGGGCGCCGCCGACGGCACCGGGGCCCCGGCCGGCCCGATCGACCCGGAGACGGGCCGCCCGCGCCGATTCGCCTACCCGCCCCAACTGCTGGTCGTCGACGGCGGCCAGCCGCAGGTCGCCGCCGCCAAGCGCGCCCTGGACGAACTCGGCATCGACGACGTCGCGCTGTGCGGCCTGGCCAAGCGGCTGGAGGAGGTCTGGCTGCCCGGCGAGGACGACCCGGTCGTGCTGCCGCGCTCCAGCGAGGGCCTCTACCTGCTCCAGCGGGTCCGCGACGAGGCCCACCGCTTCGCGATCACCTACCAGCGCAGCAAGCGTTCCAAGCGACTCACCGCCGGGGAACTGGACTCCGTCCCGGGCCTCGGCGAGACTCGCCGCCAGGCGCTGCTCAAGCACTTCGGCTCGCTGAAGAGGCTCCGGGCCGCCACCGTCGACGAACTCTGCGCCGTACCCGGCATCGGACGCCGTACGGCGGAGACTGTTGCGGCGGCGTTGTCCTCCCGTACACCCGTCGCACCAGCGGTGAACACCGCTACCGGCGAGATCATCGAGGACGGGGCCGAACCGGCCGCCGAGCCGGTGGCCGCAGCATCCCAGACCGCACCATCCCAGGAGACGCCATGACGGCCGACGCCGACCGTCAGACGGCGCGCCCAGCCCCCGCCTGCCTGTCCGGGCAGGGGAAGGGCGGCCGCGCCGTGCGCGTTCTCCCCAGCAGAAAGACCGAGAGCGGGGAACCGAAGTGACCGTGTCAGACGTGGCCGAGAACGCGCCGGAGCTGGTGATCATCTCCGGCATGTCCGGAGCCGGCCGCTCCACCGCCGCGAAGTGCCTGGAGGACCTGGGCTGGTTCGTGGTGGACAACCTGCCACCGGCCCTGATCCCGACCATGGTCGACCTGGGCGCCCGCTCCCAGGGCAACGTCGCCCGGATCGGCGTGGTCGTGGACGTCCGGGGCCGCCAGTTCTTCGACGACCTGCTCACCTCGCTCGACGAGTTGGAGAAGCGCGGCGTCCGGCTCAGCGTGGTCTTCCTGGACTCCTCCGACGACGCGCTGGTCCGCCGCTTCGAGAGCGTGCGCCGCCCGCACCCGCTGCAGGCCGACGGCCGGATCGTCGACGGCATCGCCCAGGAGCGCGACCTGCTGCGCGACCTGCGCGGCGAGGCCGACCTGGTGATCGACACCTCCAACCTCAACGTGCACCAGCTGCGCGCCAAGCTGGACGCCCAGTTCGCCGACCACGACGAGCCCGAGCTGCGCGCCACCGTGATGTCCTTCGGCTTCAAGTACGGCCTGCCGGTCGATGCCGACCTGGTGGTGGACTGCCGCTTCCTGCCCAACCCGCACTGGGTGCCCGAGCTGCGCGCCCGCACCGGCACCGACGCGGACGTCGCCGACTACGTGTTCCAGCAGCCCGGCGCCAACGAGTTCCTGGACGGCTACGCCGAGCTCCTGCGCATCATCACCGAGGGGTACCGCCGCGAGGGGAAGCGCTACATGACGCTTGCCGTAGGCTGCACCGGTGGCAAGCACCGCAGCGTCGCGATGTCCGAGCGCCTGACCAAGCGTCTCATCGCCGACGGAGTGGAGACGGTGCTCGTCCACCGTGACATGGGACGGGAGTGACCGCCGCCTCCTAGCCGGGCCGCCGGCGGGGCCGGCGGCCGCGGCGAGGAACGCGAGGTGAGTGTGGCGGGATATGTGCCCGGGCGGCAGCCGCAGAACAGGAGTGCCGACCGGGCGGGTGGCCCGAGCCGGCCGCGCAGCAGCCCCGCCCGGGCCAACCCGGCCCCCCGGATCACCGCGCTCGGCGGCGGCCAGGGCCTGTCCGCCTCGCTCTCCGCGCTGCGCCGGCTCACCAGCGACCTGACCGCCGTGGTCACCGTCGCCGACGACGGCGGCTCCAGCGGCCGGCTCCGCACCGAGCTGGGCGTGCTGCCCCCCGGCGACCTGCGCAAGGCGCTGGCCGCGCTGTGCGGGGACGACGACTGGGGGCGCACCTGGTCCGAGGTGATCCAGCAGCGCTTCACCGGCACCGGCGAGCTGGGTGGCCACGCGGTCGGCAACCTGCTGATCGTCGCGCTCTGGGAGAAGCTCGGTGACCCGGTGGCCGCCCTGGACTGGGTCGGCCGGCTGCTGAACGTCCAGGGCCGGGTGCTGCCGATGTCGGCGGTGCCGCTGGACATCGAGGCGACCGTGCGCGGCCACGACCCGGAGCGCCCCGGCGAGCTGTCGGCCGTCCGCGGCCAGGCCAGCGTCGCGGTCACGCCCGGCACCGTGCAGTCGATCCGGCTGCTGCCGGACGGGCCGCCGGCCGTCCCGGAGGCGGTCACCGCCGTGCGGGAGGCGGACTGGGTGGTGCTCGGCCCGGGCTCCTGGTTCACCAGCGTGCTGCCGCACCTGCTGGTCCCGGAGCTGGCCAAGGCGCTCACCGAGACCCGCGCCCGCCGCCTGCTCACCCTGAACCTGGCCCCCCAGCCCGGCGAGACCGAGGGCTTCACCCCGCAGCGCCACCTGGAGGTCATCGCCGACCACGCCCCGGGCCTCGCGGTGGATGCGATCCTGGTGGACGAGCGCGCCGTCACCGGCGGCGCCTTCGGCCAGGCGGATCTGGCCGGTCTGGAGAAGGCCGCCGAGCGGATGGGCGCCGCCCTGGTCCTGGGCCGGGTGGCCCGCACGGACGGCACCCCGCGACACGACCCGGAGCTGTTGGCGGCCGCGTACGACCGGATTTTCCGGACACATGGAAGGATCGGGCCATGGCGATGACTCCAGCGGTGAAGGACGAGATCAGCCGGCTCCCGGTCACCAGGGCCTGCTGCCGCAAGGCGGAGGTGTCGGCGATCCTGCGGTTCGCGGGCGGGCTGCACATCGTGAGCGGCCGGATCGTGATCGAGGCGGAGCTGGACACCGGCGCGGCTGCGCGGCGGCTGCGCAAGGACCTGCTGGAGATCTTCGGACACTCCTCCGACCTCGTGGTGATGGCCCCCGGCGGACTGCGGCGCGGCAGCCGCTTCGTCGTCCGGGTGGTCAAGGACGGCGAACTGCTCGCGCGCCAGACGGGCCTCGTGGACGGCCGGGGCCGGCCGATCCGGGGGCTGCCCCCGGCAGTCGTCTCCGGGGCCACCTGCGACGCCGAGGCGGCCTGGCGCGGGGCCTTCCTGGCGCACGGCTCGCTCACCGAGCCGGGCCGCTCCTCCTCGCTGGAGATCACCTGCCCCGGCTCCGAGGCCGCCCTCGCCCTGGTCGGCGCGGCCCGCCGGCTCGGCATCCCGGCCAAGGCCCGCGAGGTGCGCGGCGTGGACCGGGTGGTGATCCGCGACGGCGACGCGATCGGCGCGCTGCTGACCCGGCTCGGCGCGCACGAGTCGGTGCTCGCCTGGGAGGAGCGCCGGATGCGGCGCGAGGTCCGGGCCACCGCCAACCGCCTGGCCAACTTCGACGACGCCAACCTGCGCCGCTCGGCCCGCGCCGCGGTGGCGGCCGGCGCCCGGGTGGCGCGGGCGCTGGAGATCCTCGGCGAGGAGGTGCCCGAGCACCTGGCCGCGGCCGGCCAGCTGCGGATGCAGCACAAGCAGGCCTCGCTGGAGGAGCTGGGCGCGCTCGCCGACCCGCCGCTGACCAAGGACGCGGTGGCCGGCCGGATCCGCCGCCTGCTGGCGATGGCGGACAAGCGCGCCTCCGAGCTCGGCCTGCCGAGCACCGAGGCCAACCTCACCGACGAGATGGCGATGAACTGACCGCCGCACCGAGTGGCTGTTCCGCGGCCGGTGTCCGGATTCCGGGCACCGGCCGCCGCCGTGTCCGGAGGCGATACCCGGACGCGCCCGGTGTGTGCAAATTGGTAGAGACCACTGACCAGGGCCAACTGCCCTGACGACCAAGGACGGTCGGCCTGATTTCGCGCCACGCCAGGTCGTCGCACGTGGCGCGATGTGCCCTCCCAGGCCTGGGAGGGGTAGGGTCATAGGCGGTCGGGGACTTCCCAAATCTCACCCCCGTCGGCTTAGCTCCGGCGTACCTAACGAGGAGATCGGTTCGTGACGATCCGGGTAGGCATCAACGGATTCGGCCGCATCGGCCGCAACTTCTTCCGCGCGGTCAAGGCGCAGGGCGCGGACATCGAGATCGTCGGTGTCAACGACCTCACTGACACGAAGACCCTGGCTCACCTGCTCAAGTACGACACCACCCTGGGCACCTTCCCGGGCGAGGTCTCGCACACCGAGGACAGCATCACCGTCGACGGCAAGACCTTCCAGGTCAGCGCCGAGCGTGACCCCGCCAACCTGCCGTGGGCCGCCCTGGGCGCCGACATCGTCGTCGAGTCCACCGGCATCTTCACCAAGGCCGAGGCCGCGAAGAAGCACCTCACCGCCGGCGCCAAGAAGGTCATCATCTCGGCGCCCGCGAGCGACGAGGACGTCACCATCGTCCTGGGCGTCAACGAGGACAAGTACGACGCCGACAACCACTCGATCATCTCCAACGCCTCCTGCACCACCAACTGTGTGGCGCCGATGGCCAAGGTGCTGCACGAGAACTTCGGCATCGTCAAGGGCCTGATGACGACCGTCCACGCGTTCACCAACGACCAGGTGACCCTGGACTTCCCGCACAAGGACCTGCGCCGCGCCCGTGCCGCGTCGCAGAACATCATCCCGACCTCGACCGGTGCCGCCAAGGCGACCGCCCTGGTCCTGCCGGAGCTGAAGGGCAAGCTGGACGGCACCTCGCTGCGCGTCCCGGTCCCGACCGGCTCCATCACCGACCTGGTCGTCACCCTGGAGCGCGAGGTGACCAAGGACGAGGTCAACGCCGCCTTCCAGAAGGCCTCGCAGGAGGGCCCGCTCAAGGGCATCCTGACCTACACCGAGGACCCGATCGTCTCCTCGGACATCGTCAACGACCCGGCCTCCTGCATCTTCGACTCCCAGCTCACCATGGTCCAGGGCAACCAGGTCAAGGTGCTCGGCTGGTACGACAACGAGTGGGGCTACTCGAACCGCCTCGTCAACCTGACCTCCCTCGTCGGCGGCCAGCTCTGACGCAGCGGGAGCTGACGTGATGTAGGGGCGAGGGCCCGGCTGGCGCACTGTGCCGACCGGGCCCTCGCTCTGCGCACCAGGACTTTCCCAGGCGGCCCCTGCGCCGTGCCGCCTCTGCGCATCAACCATCTCCCCAGGAGAGCCAATCCCCGTGAAGACCATCGAAGACCTCGACGTCGCCGGCAAGCGCGTGTTCGTCCGTGCCGACCTGAACGTCCCGTTGGACGGCACCACGATCACCGACGACGGCCGGATCCGTGCCGTCGCCCCGACCATCGCCAAGCTCGTCGAGCGCGGCGCCCGGGTCGTCGTCGCCTCCCACCTCGGCCGCCCGAAGGGTGCGCCGGACCCGAAGTTCTCGCTGGCCCCGGCGGCCGTGCGCCTCGGCGAGATCCTCGGTAAGAACGTCGCCTTCGCCACCGACACCGTGGGCGAGAGCGCCGAGTCCACCGTGGCCGCGCTGGGCGACGGCGAGGTCGCGCTGCTGGAGAACCTGCGCTTCAACGCCGGCGAGACCAGCAAGGACGACGCCGAGCGCAAGGCCTTCGCCGAGCAGCTGGCCGCCCTCGCGGACCTGTACGTCGGCGACGGCTTCGGTGCCGTGCACCGCAAGCACGCCTCGGTCTACGACCTGCCCGCCCTGCTGCCGCACGCGGCCGGTGACCTGATCGCCACCGAGGTCGGTGTGCTCAAGAAGCTCACCGAGGAGGTCGCGCGCCCGTACGTGGTCGTGCTCGGCGGCGCCAAGGTCTCCGACAAGCTCGGCGTGATCGACAACCTGCTGAAGAAGGCCGACCGGATCCTCATCGGCGGCGGCATGGCGTACACCTTCCTCAAGGCCAAGGGCCACGAGGTCGGCATCTCGCTGCTGCAGGAGGACCAGATCCCGGTCGTCCTGGACTACCTGAAGCGTGCCGAGGAGACGGGCGTCGAGTTCGTCCTGCCGGTGGACGTCCTGGTGTCGGCGGACTTCCCCGACCTCAAGACCAAGGCCCCGGCCAACCCCTCGCTCGTGGCCGCGGACGCGATCCCGGCCGACCAGGAGGGCCTGGACATCGGCCCGAAGACCCGCGAGCTGTACGCGGCGAAGCTGGCCGACGCGGGCACCGTGTTCTGGAACGGCCCGATGGGCGTCTTCGAGCACCCGGACTACGCGAACGGCACCAAGGCCGTGGCCCAGGCGCTGCTGGACAGCGACGCGTTCACCGTGGTCGGTGGCGGCGACTCCGCCGCGGCCGTCCGCATCCTGGGCTTCGACGAGAACGCATTCGGACACATCTCGACCGGCGGTGGCGCCAGCCTCGAGTACCTGGAGGGCAAGACCCTCCCCGGTCTCGCCGCCCTGGAAGGCTGAAAGCAATGACTGAGCGTCTCCCGCTGATGGCGGGCAACTGGAAGATGAACCTCAACCACCTTGAGGCCATCCAGCACACCCAGAAGCTGGCCTTCGCGCTGGCCGACAAGGACTACGAGGCCGTCGAGGTCGCCGTCCTGGTGCCGTTCACCGACCTGCGTTCGGTGCAGACCCTGGTCGACGGCGACAAGCTGAAGATCAAGTACGGCTCGCAGGACATCTCGCAGCACGACTCCGGTGCCTACACCGGCGAGGTCTCCGGCCCGATGCTGGCCAAGCTGAAGTGCACCTTCGCGGTGATCGGCCACTCGGAGCGCCGCCAGTACCACGGCGAGGACGAGGCGATCGTCAACGCCAAGGTCAAGGCCGCCTACCGGGCCGGGATCACCCCGATCCTGTGCATCGGCGAGCCGCTGGACGTCCGCAAGGCCGGCACCCACGTCGAGCACACCCTCGCGCAGCTGGACGGCGCCCTGGCGGACATCCCGGCCCACCAGGCCGAGTCCATCGTGGTCGCCTACGAGCCGGTCTGGGCGATCGGCACCGGCGAGGTGGCCACCCCGGAGGACGCGCAGGAGGTCTGCGCCGCCATCCGCAAGCGGATCGCCGAGCTGTACGACGCCGAGCTGGCCGGCAAGGTCCGCGTGCTGTACGGCGGTTCGGTGAAGTCGTCGAGCGCGGCCGGCCTGATGGCCAAGCCCGACATCGACGGCGGCCTGATCGGCGGTGCCTCGCTGGACGCCGACGAGTTCGTCAAGATCGTGCGCTACCGTGAGCAGGCAGTAGGCTAACGCCGCTGCAGCAACGTAGGCTTTGGGGCCGGACCGCCGTCAGCGGTCCGGCCCCGTCGCCGAAGATACGAGAGAGTTGGTCCCGTCGTGGTTCTCGGGTTCTCGATTGCCCTGATCATCTTCAGTCTGCTGATGATCCTGCTGGTGCTGCTGCACAAGGGGAAGGGCGGCGGCCTGTCGGACATGTTCGGTGGCGGCGCGATGTCCACCGGCGGCGGCTCGGCGGTGGCCGAGCGCAACCTGGACCGCATCACGATCGTGGTCGGTGTCGCCTGGTTCGCCTGCATCATCGTGCTGGGCCTGGTGCTGAAGTACAAGAGCTGACGTAACCCTGACGCCCCGTCGCCCGAGCGCCTATCCTGGGACGGTCGGGGGCGGAGGCGATGGCGGTGGACGCTTAACTCCTGCTTACACTAGGACGACTTTCGCCACCGACGCGCACCGCGGAGGGTCGGCGCACCAGCACGCAGGGAGTCAGACCGTGGCAAGTGGCAACGCCATCCGTGGCAGCAGGGTCGGAGCGGGCCCGATGGGCGAGGCGGAGCGCGGCGAGTCCGCTCCGCGCAACCGGATCACCTTCTGGTGTGCCAACAAGCACGAGACCCGGCCGAGCTTCGCCGCCGAGGCCGTCATCCCGGACACCTGGGACTGCCCGCGGTGCGGTTTCCCGGCCGGACAGGACGAGCACAACCCGCCCGCGCCCTCGCGCAACGAGCCGTACAAGACCCACCTCGCCTACGTCCGCGAGCGGCGCACCGACGCCGACGGCGAGGCGATCCTCGCCGAGGCGCTGGCCAAGCTGCGCGGCGAGATCTGACCCGGACGACAGACAGACAGCGAAGGGCGCCACCGTCGAGGACGGTGGCGCCCTTGTGCGTTGCCGGGCCCGTTAGGCCGAGGCCGGCGGGTACAGCTGGGGCGGGATCTGCTCCGCCGCGGCCCGGTCCAGCAGCCACAGGGTGCGGCTGCGGCCGTACGCGCCGGAGGCGGGCGCCTGGAGCTCGCCGGGGCCGGACAGGGCCATCGCGACCGCGTCCGCCTTGTCCGCGCCGGCCGCCAGCAGCCAGACCTCACGGGCCGCCCGGATCGCCGGGAGGGTGAGCGAGACCCGGGTCGGCGGGGGCTTGGGGGCCCCGCGCACGCCGATCACGGTCAGCTCGGTCTCCCGCACGCCCGGGTGCTCGGGGAAGAGCGAGGCGACGTGGGTGTCCGGGCCGACGCCGAGCAGCAGCACGTCGAAGGCCGGGACGCCGAGCCGGTCACCCGGGCCGGAGGCCTTCGCCAGCTCCTCCGCGTAGCGGGCGGCGGCCGCTTCCACGTCCGATCCGTCCGCACCGTCCGAGGCGGGCATCTCGTGCACCCGCGCCGGGTCGAGCGGGACGGAGTCCAGCAGTTCGGCGCGGGCCTGGACGGCGTTGCGGTCCGGGTCCCCGGCGGGGACGAAGCGCTCGTCGCCCCACCAGAGGTCCAGCCGCGCCCAGTCGACCGCGTCGCGCGCCGGGGAGGCGGCGATCGCGGCCAGCAGGGCGTTGCCGTTGCGCCCGCCCGTGAGCACCACCGAGGCGGTGCCGCGGGCGGCCTGGGCGTCCACGATCCGGGTGATCAGCCGGGCCGCGGCCGCCTGGGCCATCAGCTCCTTGTCCCGGTGGACGACCAGCTGCGGGGTCGCGTTGGTCATGCGCTCCCCTTGGCGGCGCGCTTGGCGGGCTTCCTGGCGGGAGCCTTCTCGGAGGCCTCGGCCACGTCCTCGGACGCGGTCTCGGCCTCGGACGCGGCCTTGGCGGTCACCCGGGCGGGGTTGGCCACCGCGGCCTCGGTGACGGCCGCGCGGGCGACCCGCTCGGCCGCCGCCGTCTCGGCGGTGTCCGGCTCGCGCAGCCGGTCGACGGGCGTGCGCACGGCCGTCGCGTAGATGTCGTCCGGGTCGAGCCGGCGCAGTTCCTCGGCGATCAGCTCCGAGGTCTCGCGCCGCTTGAGCGCCACCTGGCGGTCGGGGGAGCCGACCATGGAGAGCGTGCCCATCAGGCCGTCCGGGCGGTCCAGGGTGATGTCCCCGTCCTTGGTGCGCAGGTGCACCGCGGTGATGCCGGGGCCGCCGGTGACGATCCGCTCGACCGGCACGTGCAGCCGGTTGTGCAGCCAGAGGCCGAGCAGCTCGACGCTGGGGTTGTAGGACTCGCCCTCGACCACCGCGGAGGTGATCGTGACCGGCCGCTGGTCCAGCGCGGCGGCCAGCATCGAGCGCCAGCCGGTGATCCGGGTCCAGGCCAGGTCGGTGTCGCCCGGGGTGTAGCTCTGGGCCCGCTGGGCGAGCTGGCCGACCGGGGACTCGGCGGTGACGGCGTCGGTGATCCGGCGCTGGGCGAGCGCGCCCAGCGGGTCCTGCGCCGGGTGCAGCGGCGCGTTGTCGGGCCACCAGACGACGACCGGGGCGTCCGGGAGCAGCAGCGGCAGGACCACCGACTGGGCGTGCGCGGCGAGTTCGCCGTGCATGCGCAGGATGACCGTCTCTCCCGAGCCGGCGTCGGTGCCGACCAGGATCTCGGCGTCCAGCCGGGTCTCGGCGCGGGCCCGGGGCGAGCGCCCGGCGCGCTTGATCACCGCGAGGGTGCGCGAGGGGTGCTCGCGGGAGGCGTCGTTGGCGGCCTTGAGGGCGTCGTACGCACTGCCCTCGTCGGTCACGATCACCAGGGTGAGCACCATGCCGGCGGCGGTGGAGCCACTGGCCCGGCGCGCCTCCATCAGCGCGGCGTTGATCTTGCTGGACGTCGTGTTGGTGAGGTCGATCTTCATGGCCGGCGCCAGCTCCTGCCGTCTCGTGCGAGCATCTCGTCCGCCTCGGCCGGGCCCCACGTCCCCGCGGAGTACTGGGCGGGCTTGCCGTGGGTGTCCCAGTACTTCTCGATCGGGTCGAGGATCTGCCAGGAGAGCTCGACCTCCTGGTGACGCGGGAACAGGTTGGCGTCGCCGAGCAGCACGTCGAGGATGAGCCGCTCGTACGCCTCCGGGCTGGACTCGGTGAAGGACTCGCCGTAGGCGAAGTCCATCGTGACGTCCCGGACCTCGAAGGAGGTGCCCGGCACCTTGGAGCCGAACCGCACCGTCACGCCCTCGTCCGGCTGGACCCGGATGACCAGGGCGTTCTGCCCCAGCTCCTCGGTCGCGTAGGAGTCGAACGGCAGGTACGGGGCGCGCTGGAAGACCACCGCGATCTCGGTGACCCGGCGGCCCAGCCGCTTGCCGGTGCGCAGGTAGAACGGGACGCCCGCCCAGCGGCGGTTGTTGATCTCCAGCTTGATCGCCGCGTAGGTGTCGGTCTTGGAGTCCGGGTCGATGCCGTCCTCGTCCAGGTAGCCGACCACCTCCTCGCCGCCCTGCCAGCCGGCCGCGTACTGGCCGCGCACGGTGTGCCGGCCGAGGTCGGCCGGGAGCTTGACGGCGCTGAGCACCTTGAGCTTCTCGGCCACCAGCGCCTTCGGGTGGAAGGACGCCGGCTCCTCGATGGCGGTGAGCGCCATCAGCTGGAGCAGGTGGTTCTGGATGACGTCGCGGGCGGAGCCGATGCCGTCGTAGTAGCCGGCCCGGCCGCCGATGCCGATGTCCTCGGCCATGGTGATCTGCACGTGGTCGACGTACGACCGGTTCCAGATCGGCTCGAACATCTGGTTGGCGAACCGCAGCGCCAGGATGTTCTGGACCGTCTCCTTGCCCAGGTAGTGGTCGATCCGGAAGACCTCGTCCCGGGGGAAGACCTCGTGGACGATCCGGTTCAGCTCCTGGGCGCTCCCCAGGTCGTGGCCGAAGGGCTTCTCGATGACCGCGCGGCGCCAGGAGCCCTGCGGGGGGTCGGCCAGGCCGTGCTTCTTGAGCTGCTGGACGACGGTCGGGAAGAACTTCGGCGGGACGGACAGGTAGAAGGCGAAGTTGCCGCCGGTGCCCTGCGCCTTGTCCAGCTCGTCGATGGTCTCGCGGAGCTTGTCGAAGGCGTCGTCGTCGTCGAAGGTGCCGTGGACGAAGCGCATGCCCTTGGCGAGCTGCTGCCAGACCTCCTCCCGGAACGGGGTGCGGGCGTGGTCCTTGACCGCGTCGTGGACCTCCTTGGCGAAGTCCTCGTCGTCCCACTCGCGCCGGGCGAAGCCGACGAGAGAGAAGCCCGGCGGCAGCAGACCGCGGTTGGCCAGGTCGTAGATGGCCGGCATGAGCTTCTTGCGGGACAGGTCGCCGGTGACTCCGAAGATGACCAGACCGGACGGCCCCGCGATGCGCGGGAGCCGTCGGTCGGCCGGGTCACGAAGCGGGTTGACGGGGGCCGGCGGGAGATCGTCCGCGTCCGACTCCGACGTCAACTCGGGGAAATCAGTGCTCACTTGGTGTGCTCCGCTTTCGTGCGCTGGCTGTGTGAGCGAACGGTCACTTCTCGCCGGCGAAGGAGGCGAGCGAGGCGGTGACGGTGTCGAGCAGCTCGTTCCAGGACTGCTCGAACTTCTCCACGCCCTCGTCCTCCAGGACCTGGACCACGTCGTCGTAGTCCACGCCGGCGGCGGCGATGGCGTCCATCACGGCCTTGGCGTCGGCGTAGTTGGGGACGATGGTGCCGCCGGTGACCACGCCGTGGTCGGCGGTGGCCTCCAGGGTGGCCTCGGGCATGGTGTTGACCGTGCCGGGGGCGACCAGCTCGGTGACGTACAGGGTGTCCGGCAGGGCCGGGTCCTTGACACCGGTGGAGGCCCACAGCGGGCGCTGCGGCTTGGCGCCGGCGGCCTCCAGCGAGCGCCAGCGGGCGCTGCCGGCGGACTTGCCGTCGACCGAGCCGAAGACCTCCTCGTACGCCTGGTAGGCGAGGCGGGCGTTGGCCAGGGCGGCCTTGGAGCGCAGGTCCCGGGCGTCGCCGCCGATCTTCTCCAGGCGCTTGTCGATCTCGGTGTCCACGCGGGAGACGAAGAAGGAGGCGACCGACTCGATCTGGGAGAGGTCCAGGCCCTTGGCCTTGGCGGCCTCCAGGCCGGTCAGGTAGGCGTCGATGACGGCCTTGTAGCGCTCCAGCGAGAAGATCAG
This sequence comes from Kitasatospora sp. NBC_01300, assembly GCF_041435235.1. Lineage (NCBI taxonomy): Bacteria > Bacillati > Actinomycetota > Actinomycetes > Kitasatosporales > Streptomycetaceae > Kitasatospora > Kitasatospora sp. NBC_01300. Next base: position 5,490,669 of record NZ_CP108408.1, read on the forward strand.
CGTGACGTTGACGCTGATGCCCCGGCCGATCACCTCGGCGATCGCGGGCAGGCCGGCCTTGGTGGCGGGGATCTTGATGAAGACGTTCGGGCGGTCGACCAGCCACCACAGCTGCTTGGCCTCGGCCACGGTGGCCGCGGTCTCGTGCGCCAGGCGCGGGTCGACCTCGATGGAGACCCGGCCGTCGCGGCCGTTGGAGGCGTCGTAGACCGGGCGCAGCACGTCGGCCGCGTCGCGCACGTCCGAGGTGGTGATCATGCGGACGGCCTCGTCGGTGGTGACCTTGCGGACGGCGAGGTCGCGCAGCTGGCCGTCGTAGGAGTCGTCGCCGCCGCCGATGGCCTTCTGGAAGATGGTCGGGTTGGTGGTCACGCCCACCACGTGCTTGTTCTGCACCAGCTCGGCGAGGTTGCCGGTGTTCAGCCGCTTGCGGCTGAGGTCGTCCAGCCAGATCGCCACGCCTTCGTCGCTGAGGCGCTTCAGTGCGTCAGTCATGGTGCTTCAGTCCTTTTTTGTTCTGCTTCGTGGGGTAGTCAGAGGGGCCGTGCGCCCGCGTGCGGGCGGGCGCACGGCCCAGGGGGCGTCAGCGGTTGACGGCCTCGAGGGAACGGAGGGCGTTGTGGGCCTCGGCCACCACGCGCTCGGCGGTCAGGCCGAACTCCTCGAAGAGCACCTTGTAGTCGGCGGAGGCGCCGAAGTGCTCCAGCGAGACGATCCGGCCGTGGTCGCCGACCAGCTCGCGCCAGCCCTGGCCGATGCCGGCCTCGACCGACACCCGGGCCTTGACCGACGGCGGCAGCACGCTGTCACGGTAGGCCTGGTCCTGCTCCTGGAACCACTCGAAGGACGGCACCGAGACCACCCGGGTGGCGATGCCCTCGGCCTCCAGCACCTCGCGGGCCTGGACGGCCAGCTGGACCTCGGAGCCGGTGCCCAGCAGGATCACCTGCGGGTCGCCGCTGGAGGCCTCGGCCAGGATGTAGCCGCCCTTCGCGGTGCCCTCGGCGGAGCCGAAGACCTCGCGGTCGAAGGTCGGGACGTTCTGGCGGGTGAGCGCCAGGCCGACCGGGCCGGGGTGGGTGGTCTGGCGCTCGATGACGGTGCGCCAGGCGACGGCCGTCTCGTTGGCGTCGGCCGGGCGGACCATGGCCAGGCCCGGGATGGCGCGCAGCGAGGCCATGTGCTCGACCGGCTGGTGGGTCGGGCCGTCCTCGCCGAGGCCGATCGAGTCGTGCGTCCAGACGTAGGTGACCGGCAGCTTCATCAGCGCGGCCAGGCGCACGGCCGGGCGCATGTAGTCGGCGAAGACCAGGAAGGTGCCGCCGTACACGCGGGTCTTGCCGTGCAGGGCGATGCCGTTCATGGTCGAGCCCATGGCGTGCTCGCGGATGCCGAAGTGGATCGTCCGGCCGTACGGGCTGGCGCTCTTCAGCGGGTTGCCCTCGGGGAGGAACGAGCTGTCCTCGTCGATGGTGGTGAGGTTGGACTCGGCGAGGTCGGCCGAGCCGCCCCACAGCTCCGGGATGACCGCGCCGATCGCCTTGAGGGTCTCGCCGGAGGCCTTGCGGGTGGCGACGTCCTTGCCGGCCGGGAAGACCGGGACGGTCTTCTTCCAGCCCTCGGGCAGCTCGCCGGCCTGGATGCGGTCGAACTCGGCGGCGCGCTGCGGGTCGGCGGCGCGCCAGGCCTCCAGGGACTGGTTCCACTCGGCGTGGGCGGCCTTGCCGCGCTTGATGACCTCGCGGGCGTGCTCGATCACCTTGTCGGAGACCTCGAAGGTCTTCTCCGGGTCGAAGCCCAGGACCTTCTTGGTGGCGGCGATCTCGGCGGCGCCGAGCGCGGAGCCGTGCGCCTTGGCGGTGTTCTGGGCGTCCGGGGCCGGCCAGGCGATGATCGTGCGCATCGCGATGATCGACGGACGGGTGGTCTCGGCCTTGGCCGCGGCCAGCGCGTCGGCCAGGACGGCCACGTCGATGTCGCCGTTGTCCTTCGGGGCGACCCGCTGGACGTGCCAGCCGTACGCCTCGTAGCGCTTGAGGACGTCCTCGGAGAAGGCGGTCTCGGTGTCGCCCTCGATCGAGATGTGGTTGTCGTCGTACAGGGCGACCAGGTTGCCCAGCTTCTGGTGACCGGCCAGCGAGGAGGCCTCGGCGGAGATGCCCTCCTCCAGGTCGCCGTCGGAGACGATGGCCCAGATGGTGTGGTCGAAGGGGGACTCGCCGGCGGCGGCGTCCGGGTCGAACAGGCCGCGCTCGTAGCGGGCGGCCATCGCCATGCCCACCGCATTGGCGATGCCCTGGCCGAGCGGGCCGGTGGTGGTCTCCACGCCCGCGGTGTGGCCGTGCTCCGGGTGGCCCGGAGTGCGGCTGCCCGCGACGCGGAAGGCCTTGAGGTCGTCCAGCTCCAGGCCGTAGCCCGACAGGTACAGCTGGGTGTAGAGGGTCAGGCTCGTGTGCCCGGGGGACAGCACGAACCGGTCGCGGCCGACCCACGACGGGTCGGTCGGGTCGTGGCGCAGGAAACGCTGGAAGATCAGGTACGCCGCGGGGGCCAGCGACATGGCCGTCCCGGGGTGTCCGTTGCCGACCTTCTGGACGGCGTCCATGGCCAGGACCCGCGCTGTGTCAACCGTGCGCTCGTCCAGTTCGGACCACTCGAATGCGTTCGTCGGCGTCGTGCTCACCCTGTCTCAGGGCTCCTTCCGTTGTGAAGAGTGACCCCGTGAAAGGGGACCGGGTCGGCCACGGCGCTGTGGTCTCGACGCTGGGTGGTGCCGGTCACGGAGGGTAGATCCCGCTTCTGCGTGCGAGCCTACCGTCCGGCCCGGGGCTCACCCTCCGTGCTGGGACAACCAGGAAATCCGGATGGTGATTCCCACCAGGGCGGTCTGCCTGATTTTGTCCCAGGCTCTCCTGTTTTACGGCACCCTGCCGCTCCGGTGGTCAGGACGGGTTGCGGCGGCGCGCCGGAACGGCTTCGTGGCTTCACCCGGTCGGTTCACCCGGGGGTGTGCCAATCGGCCTCGCCGGGGGACCCCGGAGCCGGATGGGATATATGGAGCGTCTAAGGTGGCGTGGTACGCGCAGAGCGGACGATTTGGGACCCTTCGTTCCTGTGGACGCCTGCGAGGATTCATCTTCAGTTGGGGTGTTAGTGACCGCCGTCGAAACCCGTCCCGCCGGGGTCACCGGGGCGACTCCTGCGCACCGGCCCATCGGGGCCCGTGTCGGCGCCTTCGTCGCACTGACCAAGCCACGGATCATCGAACTGTTGCTGATGAGCACGGTGCCGGTGATGTTCCTCGCCCAGCAGGGCGTTCCGAACATGCTGCTGGTGCTGAAGGTCGTGGTCGGCGGCTACCTCTCGGCGGGCGGCGCCAACGCCCTCAACATGTACATCGACCGCGACATCGACGCGGTGATGTCCCGCACCGAGCGCCGGCCGATCGTCACCGGGATGGTGTCGCCGCGCGAGGCGCTGGTGTTCGGCATCGCCCTCGCGGTCGTCTCGACGCTGCTGCTGGGCTTCGGAGTCAACTGGCTCTCCTCCGGACTGGCGCTCGGCGCGCTGCTGTTCTACGTGTTCGTCTACACGTTGGGGCTCAAGCGGCGCACTTCGCAGAACATCGTCTGGGGCGGCATCGCCGGCTGCATGCCGGTGCTGATCGGCTGGTCCTCCGTCACCAACTCGGTGTCCTGGGCGGCGGTCGCGCTGTTCCTGGTGGTGTTCTTCTGGACGCCGCCGCACACCTGGGTGCTCTCGATGAAGGTGCGCGAGGACTACGAGCGGGCCGGCGTGCCGATGCTGCCGGTGGTCAAGGGCAACGTCGCCGTCGGCAAGCAGGTCGTCGCCTACTCCTGGGTGATGGTGGCGACCTCGCTGGCGGTGTGGCCGCTGGGGCACATGAGCTGGCTGTACCCCGTCACCGCGGTGCTGCTCGGCGGCTTCTGGCTGCGCGAGGCGCACGCGCTGTACGGCCGGGCCAAGGCCGGCGTGGTGGGCGCGAAGCTGAAGGAGATGCGGCTGTTCCACTGGTCGATCACCTACCTGTCGCTCCTGTTCGTGGTGTGCGCGATCGACCCGTTCGTGAAGTAGGCCCCGTCAGACGTCGAAGAGCCCCGGTCCGGTGGACCGGGGCTCTTCGCGTTCTCACCGGGCCGGCAGCTCGGACGGGCCGACGTGGTCGTCCAGCCAGTCCCGGAGCGGCTGGGAGGCGCGCAGGAAGGCGGCGATCCGGGTCCGGGCGCCGCGGGTGCCGAGCCACTTCGCGGGCGCCCACTCCTGCCAGGCGACCAGGCCCTTGTGGCGCAGCAGACTCGATCCTCGGGTGGTCCTTGGGGAAGCCGCGCGGAGCGGTCCTGAGAGAGCTCCGGCCGTGCACCCGGGGGCCGTCCTGCTCCACCGCGGCGATCACCCGCTCCAGTTCGGCGCCGCTGACGTCCTCGGCGACGGCGGCGCGGTAGCGGTCCAGCTGGTCGGGGGCGAGCTGGTACATCCCGTTGCCGCAGGCCAGGCCGTCGGCGGAGAGCTGGACGTAGCCGCCGCTCTCCAGATGGGCGCCGATGTGCGTCTTGTACGGGGACTTGTCGGCGCTGAACCGGACGTCGCGGTTGGGACGGAAGATCTTCCCGGGTCCGAACTCCGGCTCCAGCTCGGCGAGCAGCAGCTCCATCGGGGCCCGTACGGCGTCGTCGTACTGCTCCTTGTGGGCCTGCCAGAAGGTCTTGGAATTGTCGGCTTCGAGGTGCTCGTAGAAGTCGAGCGCCTCGGCCGGCCAGCCGGAGAAGGTCACGCCTCCAGTATGTGGCCCGGTGCACAGGGCGCTCCCGTCGCCAGCTCGACTACCGGTGGGTAGCATGCGGGCATGAGCAGCGCAGAGACCGCCACCGCCACCGCGCCGGACGCCCGTACCGAGCGCCGCGCCAAGCGCATCGCCAAGCACCTCAGCAGCTTCGCCCGCCAGCACGGGGGCGGCGCCGACGCGGTCGTCGAGTACGTCGGCGCCGTGGCCACCCGGATCGTCGTGGTCGGCGCGGACGGCGCCTGGGGCGACCAGGTGGCCCCGAGCTACGCCGTCGGCCGCCGCGCCGCCGAACTGGCCGGGCTGACCCTGCACGACGACTTCGAGGGCGAGCTGGCCCTCAAGGTGAAGACCGGCCCGTACGAGTGGAAGCGCATGGCCGGCATCCAGCTCGGCGGCTGATCACTTCGGCGCCCACGGCTACGGCCCGGCCCCCCCTTCGAGGGGGGCCGGGCCGTAGCCGTGGGCTCAACGGGGTAGCTCCCGGACGGGTCGGGCTCCCGGACGGGTCGGGCACCCGGACGGGTCGGGCGGATCGGCCGATGCCTCGCCGTCGTTGACCTGGGTGACGACGGGGGCGTCGGTGTAGGCCGCCTCGAACCAGCGCTGGTGGTCGGTCGGGAGGTGGCAGGGCTCGTACATGAAGGCCAGCAATGTTGAGGAGGCTTGCGCAGAGGCGGTAGCCAGTGCGAGTGCGGCGAAGGGAATGACCTCGGCCAGGTTGGCGGACCGGTTGCGTTCGGTGGCGTCGTCGGCGGCCCGAGTCGATACGGCGATGGCACGGGACTGCGTTGAGGAACTTCGATCGCTCGGGGTTTCGGCCCGGAAACAGAGGACGGTGTGACGGTGGCGGTTCGGCTGTTGGACGGCGAGCAGGCGGTCGAGTTGGAGGGCCGGTTGAAGGAGGTGTTCTCGGAGGCGTTCGCGGAAGCCCCCTATGGCGAGGGGCCGACCGACGTGGAGCGGGCGTTTCGCCGGTTCCGCTCGCAGGCGCGTCGGCGGGGGTTCCGGGCGGCCATCGCCTTCGACGGCGACACCGTTGTCGGGATGGCGTACGGCTACCCGTTGTCGGCGAACACCGGATGGTGGGACACCCTGATCGATCCCGTGCCCGAGGACCTCAGGCATGAGGACGGAAAGCGCACGTTCGGTCTCTTCGAGTTGGCGGTTCGGCCCCGGTGGCGGCGCCAGGGCGTCGCCACCCGCATGCATCGCGCCCTCATCGAGGGAATCGACAACGCCCGGGTGATGCTGAACAGCCGGCCGGAGGCGACTGCGGCCCAGGCGTCCTACCGAGCGTGGGGCTACACGCGCGTCGGGTCGGCGATCCCGTGGGACGGCGCGGCTCGGCACGACGTGATGGTCCTCGATCTGATCCACCCGGTGGTGCGAGCGTGACGCCACTCCACTCGGTGTCCGTCGCGGGGGTGGTGGTGCGGGAGGACGGCCGGGTGCTGGCGATTCGGCGGGCCGACAACGGGGCTTGGGAGCCGCCGGGTGGGGTGCTGGAGGTGGCGGAGTCCGTTGAAGACGGCGTGCGTCGCGAGGTCTACGAGGAGACCGGTATCAAGGTCCGCGTGGAGCGGCTGACCGGCGTCTACAAGAACATGAACCGAGGGATCGTCGCTCTCGTCTTTCGGTGCAGCCCGGAGAATCAGATTGCGCGGCTCTCGGACGAGTCGATCGAGGTTGCCTGGCTTGCTCCGGCCGAGGTCTCAGCCCGGATGGCCGAGGTCTATGCAGTGCGTGTCCTGGACGCGCTTCGGGGCGACGCCGCACCGAGTGTCAGGACTCATGACGGTCGACATCTGCTGTGACAGGGTAGAGGCCCCGGCGTGATGGCAGGGGTCAGGCCCTCGGACATGGGGCCTTCTGCCGCCACCGCAAGAGGAATGCAAGAACGGATCAGGCAGCGGAGGTGGTGGATCGTGGCCAGGCGTGACTACGAGAATGACCCCGACGCGCCCGAGGCGAACTCGCTGGTCCCGGCCGCGTCCGTGGTCGTGGTCGACGATGCGGGCCGTGTCCTGCTCCAGCGGCGCACCGACAACGGGATGTGGGCGCTGCCCGGCGGCATGATGGACATCGGGGAGTCGCTCGCCGGGTGTGGCATCCGCGAGACCCGTGAGGAGACCGGTATCGACATCGAGATCACCGGCATCGTCGGCACCTACACCGACCCCGGCCACGTCTTCGCCTACGACGACGGCGAGGTCCGCCAGGAGTTCTCCATCTGCCTCCTCGGGCGCCCGTTCGGTGGGGAGTTGCGGGTGTCCGACGAATCCCACGAGGTGGCGTGGTTCGCCCCGGTCGAGACGGACGGGCTGCCGATGGTGTCGAACATCCGCAAGCGGCTGGCCGACTGGCGCTCCGGGGAGTTCCCCATGGTGCGCTAGCCACCTTTGATCGTGACGACGAAGGCCCCCATCCGGCGGCGGTTTCCAGGGGTCGTTGCAACACGTGGTGAGTTGATCAAGCCGCGATTAGTTTATGCAGGCGCTCGGCTGGGGTTTCCCAGCCGAGCGTTTTGCGTGGGCGGCCGTTGAGTTCGGCGGCGACGAAGGCCAGATGTTCGGGAGCGTGGACGGACAGGTCTGTGCCCTTGGGGAAGTACTGCCGCAGCAGGCCGTTGGTGTTCTCGTTCGAGCCGCGCTGCCAGGGACTGGCGGGGTCGCAGAAGTAGACCGGGACGTCGGTGGCGATGGTGAAGCTCTTGTGGGCGGCCATCTCGGAGCCCTGGTCCCACGTGAGCGAGCGCACCAGGTGGGCGGGCAGGGTCTGGACGGTTTCCACGAGGGTGTCGCGGACCTGGTCGGCGGTGCGGCCGTTCGGCAGGTGTAGGAGCATGACGTAGCGGGTGGCGCGTTCGACCAGGGTTCCTATGGCGGACTTGCCGTCCTTGCCGAGGATCAGGTCGCCTTCCCAGTGGCCGGGGACGGCCCGGTCCTCGGCTTCGGCCGGCCGCTCGCTGATCATGACCATGGGGTCGGTGAAGCGGGGCTGGCGGCAGTTGGCCTGCCGCTGGGGTCTGCGGCGGGCCCGGCCACTGCGCAGGGCACCGGCCAGTTCGCGGCGCAGTTCGCCGCGGCCCTGGACGTAGAGGGCCTGGTAGACGGTTTCGTGGACCACGTGCATCTCCGGCCGCTCGGGAAACTGTGCCCGTAGAGCGTGACAGATCTGCTCCGGGCTCCATTTCCTGTCGAGGTGGTGCTGGATGAAGTCCCGCAGCCCGGGTATCCGGCCGATCTTGCGGGGTTTGGGACGTGGCCGGCGGGCGTCGGCCCGGGCCTGGGCCGCGTGTGGGCGGTAGGCGCCGCTCTCGGGGTGCCGGTTGCGCTTGATCTCGCGGCTGACCGTGGAGGGGCTGCGGCCCAGCTCGGCGGCGATCGTACGGACCGCCGCCCGCTCTCGAAGCCTGTCGGCGATGTGGATGCGCTCGTCCTCGCACAGGTAACGGGAGGGACCGGAAGGCGGCACCACCGCGTGAATCGGTGGTGCCGCCTTCTGCCGTCGGTCGGCGCTGCGGCCGTTGCGCCACCTACGGCCTGTCCGGGGGGTGATCCCGACGATCCTGCACGCCTCGGTGTTGCTGTAGCCCTGCTGCATGAGCCGGGAGTATGCCGCTCGCTCCCGGCTCAGCTTCACGGGCCCCTGAGCCGTCCGGTCCTTGCGGATCTCGAAGTCCAATGCATCCCCTGAACTGGGGTGTTGCAACGACTCCTAGAACCCAAGGGCTCGGATGGGGGCCTTCGGTGCTTGTTCAGACTGCGGCGGCCTGGGGGGTCTGGGTGGGGAGCTGGTCGGCCATGTCCTGGGCCTCGTGTGCGCGGGTGCGCAGGGCGAGGGGGATGCGGAGGGCGGCGATCCAGGTGAGGGTGGCGCCGAGCATGTGGAGGCCGACCATCAGCTCGGGGGCGTCCGTGAAGTACTGGATGAAGCCGAGGACGCCCTGGAGGAGCAGGACCGCCAGCAGTTCCCTGGTGCGGGCCTTCGCCGCCGGCGGGGCCTTCACGGCCGCGAGGACGAAGATCATCGCGATGGTCAGGCCGACCGAGACGAACGCGAGGTCGGCGTGGAACTGGGCCAGCCTGTCGTAGTCGATCGGGATCCGGGGGACGATCTTGTTGTCCTTCGGCGTGCCCGGGTGGTGGCCGGCGCCGGTGACCAGGGTGCCGGCTGCGACCAGCAGGCCGATGACCAGGACCAGCACGTAGGAGAGCTGGTGGATCGGGCGGGCCACGCTGAGCTTCGGGGCCCCGTCGCCCTCCTTCGACCGCTCCCACATCAGCAGGGCGACCCAGACCAGCGCCATCGCGGCGATCATGTGCAGCGCGACGGTGTAGGGGTTCAGGCCGGTCAGCACGGTGATGCCGCCGAGTACGGCGTTGCTCATCACCAGCCAGAACTGCGCCCAGCCGAGCTTGGTCATGCTGCGCCGCCAGGGGCGGTGGCAGCGGGCGGCCAGGATGGCCCAGCCGACGGCGGCGCTCAGCACGTAGGTGAGCATCCGGTTGGTGAACTCGACGACGCCGTGGAAGCCCATCTCGGCGGTCGGGGTCAGGCTGTCGGCGGTGCAGCGGGGCCACGTCGTACAGCCGAGGCCGGAGGCGGTGAGGCGGACGGCACCGCCGGTGACGACGATCACCACGCTCATCACCAGCGCGGCGAACGCGGCGCGCCGGACCATCACGGCGGACGGCTGCCAGCGGTCGGCGAGCAGGGAGAAGGGATTAGGCACGGGGTCAATCGTAGGCGGCCTTACAGCCGATCTTGGGGCGGGGCGCGGGTGCCGCGCGGGCGACGGCCGCACCGGGCCGGACGGGGTGCAAACCGGACTCTTCGGTCAAGGCGGTCATTGGTCTTGACCAATCACCTGTGCGGCCGAAAGAGTGCGGATTGGTCCATACCTTTTTCGGACCTCTCCCACTCCTCCCGCACAAGCGGAGACCTGCACATGCGCATACCCACGTCCGCCGCCGCGCTCGCAGTCGGCGGCTCGCTCGCACTGGCCGGCCTGATCGCCCCCGCCGCCGCCCACGCCGCCGACCCCGGCCAGGAGTGCCGAAGCCTCGGGGTCGCCAACCTCTACGGCGAGTTCATCGAGGGCGACGACACCCACACCCCCGACGCCGAGGGCGCCGTCGCCGTCGGCGGCAACGCCGACTTCACCGGCGGCTTCTCGGTCGGCCAGGAGCTGACCCCCGCCGAGGTCGACGCCCTGCCCGGCAAGAACGCGCTGGTGGTCGCCGGCCGCATCACCGGCCACAACACCCAGGTGATGAAGGGCAACGGCGTCTACGGCTCCAAGGCCGACGGCGCCGTCGTCCAGGCCCACCAGGGCGCCACCGCCCAGGGCGCCTCCCCGATCGACTTCAAGGCCGAGTTCGCCAAGCTGCGCGCCGCCTCCACCGCGCTGGCCGCCGCGCCGCAGACCGCCGGCGCCACCGTCCAGGCCAAGGGCGCCGAGCTGACCTTCACCGGTGGCGACGCGAAGTACAACAGCTTCACCGTCGACGCCGCGAAGCTCCAGGGCGCCAAGGACGTCTTCCTCAAGGTGCCGGCCGGCTCGGTGACCGTCATCACCGTGACCGGCGGCTCGTACGACATGGCGGCCGCCGGGACCACCGGCTTCCACCTGTGGGACGAGGCCAAGGCGTCCTTCGTCCTGGACGACAAGCTGCAGAGCGCGGCCGGCGGGGCGATCCGCGCCAAGCTGCTGTGGAACTTCCCCACCGCGACCAAGGTGGTCAAGAACAGCAAGGCCGCCTGGGCAGGCACCGTGCTGGCGCCCAACGCCGCCTTCGACCTCGGTAGCGGCGGCCCGGTCAACGGTTCGGTCATCGCCGCCTCGCTGACCGGCAAGGGCGGGGCGGAGACGCACCACTACCCGTTCGCCGGCTGCCTGCCCGGCGTCGTCGTCCCGACGCCGTCCACCACGCCCACCGTGCCGCCGGTGGTGCCGAGCGGGACGCCGTCGGCCTCCACCACGCCCGGGACGCCCGGGACTCCCGGCACCTCGGCCACCCCCGGGACCTCGGCGAGCCCCTCGGCCACGCCCTCGGCCCCGGTGAGCGGCAAGCCGAGCGCGGGTGCCTCGGCCAGCCCGTCGGCCACCGCCTCGGCGGGCGTGCCGGCCGCCTCGGCCTCGGCCTCGGCGAGCCCGTCCGCCCAGGCGAACGCGGGCGGCAACCTCGCGCACACCGGCTCCGGGCCCGTCGTGCCGCTGGCGATCGCCGGCGCGGTGGTGCTCGCGGCCGGTGGCGCGATCGTGGTCGTCACCCGGCGCCGGGCGGCGAAGAAGGCCTGATCATTTCGCCGCTCGACCGGTGCTGCGCCCTCGGTGATTGAACCTGATCGCCGAGGGCGCACGTATTTCAGTCAGGTGACGAAGTTCATTCAAGTTTGCCGAATCCGCGTTCCGCGAGGTGGCAGCTGTGATGGGCTGGTCATACACATCAGACGACGGACCAACAGACGAAATTCGGTCGTACGGCGGGGTGTGGAGAGGTGCGGGAGTGCCGGTAGAGTCCCCCGGACAGTCGTAGCGGGCCACCGCGAAACCTTCAACACGCCTGCTGCGCAAGACCGTTCTGAGGGGAACAGCGTAAATGGCGCGACAGCAGCGGCACATGCGGATCGGCGCGGCGGCACTCGCCGGGACGGCAGCGGCCGGAATTCTCCTGCCTCTGGCGCTGGCAACCAACGCCTCGGCGCACGTGCCGAGTTGGTCGGTGACCTGCGACAAGATCGTGATCGATCTGATCAACTACAGCCCGAAGCCCGACGTGAAGAACACCGTCAGCCTCACCATCGACGGCGAGAAGGTCCTGGACGCCAAGGCCTTCCCCGCGGAGTTCCACGGCACCTTCCCGGTGAAGGACCACTCGGCCCCCGTCAAGGCGCACCTCGTCGTGAACACGACGGAGACGCCCAACGAAAAGGGCTGGAACATCGACGAGACCAAGACGATCGAGCCGTGCCACACGCCGACTCCGACTCCGACGCCGACTCCCACGCCCACCAAGACCCCGACCCCGACTCCCACCCCGACCCCGTCGCAGACCACGACTCCGACGCCGACTCCCACTCCCACTCCCACGCCCACCAAGACCCCGACCCCGTCGGCCTCGCCCACCGCGAGCAAGACCGCGACCGCGACGCCGACCCCGACCCCGGTCCCGACGCCCACCACCAGTGGCCCGGCGCTCGCCCAGACCGGTAGCAACGACGCCACCCCGATGATCGCGGCGGCCGGCGGCGGCGTGCTGCTGGTCGGCGGCGCGCTCGTCCTGCTGGCCCGCAAGCGTCGCGGCAGCCAGAGCTGACGTTGCGTCGGTGACGTGAGACCGCCCCCCGGCCGAAGCGGCCGGGGGGCGGTCTCAGTAGCGGTGTGGTTCCCGTGCGGGGCCGGGGGCTACTCCCAGCGGAAGAAGCGGGCCGCGGCGGCCAGGCCGAGGACGGCCCAGCCGGCCAGGATGCCGAGGTCGGACCAGGGCACCCCGGCGCCGTGCTGGAGGACCGACCGCAGGCCGTCCGAGAGCGCGGAGATCGGCAGCAGCTCCAGCACCGACTGCACGGCCGAGGGGAACCTGCTCAGCGGCACGATCACCCCGCCGGCCAGCAGCAGCAGGATGAACACCAGGTTGGCGGCGGCCAGCGTGGCCTCCGCCTTGAGCGTGCCGGCCATCAGCAGGCCCAGGCCGGAGAAGGCCGCGGTGCCGAGCACCAGCAGCGCGACGACCGACAGGGGGTTGCCCTGCGGGGACCAGCCGAGCGCCAGCGCGATCGCCGACAGCAGCGCGACCTGCAGCGCCTCGGTCACCAGGACGCAGCCGGTCTTGGCGGTCAGCAGCGCCCAGCGCGGCAGCGGGCTGGCGCCGAGCCGCTTCAGCACGCCGTAGCGGCGCTCGAAGCCGGTGGCGATGGCCTGCCCGGTGAAGGCGGTGGACATCACGGCCAGCGCGAGCAGGCCGGGGGCCAGGAAGTCGACCCGCTTGCCGGGCCCGTCCACCGCGACGATGTCCACGGCCGAGAACAGCACCAGCAGCACGGTCGGGATGACCACGGTGAGCAGCAGCTGTTCGCCGTTGCGCAGCAGCATCCTGGTCTCGAAGGCGGTCTGGGCGAGCAGCATCCGGCCGACCGGGGCCGCGCCGGGCTTGGGGGAGTAGTCGGTGGTCGTACTCACGAGCGCAGGTCCCGTCCGGTCAGGTCGAGGAAGACGTCTTCGAGGCTGCGGCGCTGGACGGACAGCCGTTCGGGCAGGACGCCGGAGGCCGCGCACCAGCCGGTGACGGTGGCCACCAGCTGCGGGTCGACGGGCGCCTCGACGCGGTAGCTGCCGGGGGCGGTCTCGGTGGCGGTGGCGCCCTCGGGCAGTTCCTTGAGCAGCGGGCCGAGGTCGAGCCCGGGCGGGCCGTCGAAGCGCAGGGCGTTCTCGGCGCCGCCGCGGCACAGCTCCTCGGGGCTTCCGGTGGCGATCACCCGGCCGCGGTCGATGACGGCGACCTGGTCGGCGAGCTGTTCGGCCTCGTCCATGTGGTGGGTGGTGACGACCACGGTGACGCCGTCCCGGCGCAGGTCGCGGACCAGCTCCCAGGTGGCGCGCCGGGCCTGCGGGTCGAGTCCGGCGGTGGGCTCGTCCAGGAAGACCAGCTCGGGGCGGCCGACGACGGCCATGGCCAGGGCGAGCCGCTGCTGCTGGCCGCCGGACAGGCGCCGGTAGGCGGTGCGGCCGCAGGAGCCGAGGCCGAGCCGTTCGACCAGCGCGTCGACGTCCAGCGGGTGGGCGTGCAGCGCGGCGGTGTGACGCAGCATCTCGACGGCGCGCGCGCCCGCGTACACGCCGCCCGACTGGAGCATGACGCCGATCCGGGGGCGCAGCGCGGCGCTCTGGGCGACCGGGTCGAGGCCGAGGACGCGGACGGTGCCGGCGTCGGGGCGGCGGTAGCCCTCGCAGGTCTCGATGGTGGTGGTCTTGCCGGCGCCGTTGGGGCCGAGGACGGCGGTGATCGCGCCGCGTGCGATGGTGAGGTCGAGGCCGTCCACCGCGGGCTTGTCGCCGTAGCGCTTGACCAGCCCGGCGATCTTCACCGCGGGTTCGGAGTGCATACCGGCGAGTGTAAGAGGCCCCGACGCCGGGCCCGGACGGCGCCCTCGATGATCGTTTTCGCAGGTCAGGTAAGGCTTACCTGCGTGACAGATGACACGAGTGAGGCCTGCATCACGGCTTGTCCTGTCGGAAGTAATTACGCAACACTGGTGTTGTGAAAAACATGCGCGAGCACGCCACGCCCCAGGAGGCCGAGTCGGCCCCCGGGTGCGACGTGCCCGTGACGGCGGCCGAGGTGCTGCTGGAGGGCCACCGCGCCACCCGGGACCGGGTCGCCCGGTCGATCCTCGACCACGGCCCCTCCTCCGCCGCCGACCTGGCGACCCGGCTCGGCCTCACCGCCGCAGCCGTCCGCCGCCACCTGGACGGGCTGGCCGCCGCCGGCCTGGTCGAGTCCCGCGAGCAGCGGGTCTACGGCAGCCGTGGCCGGGGCCGCCCGGCCAAGGTCTTCGCCCTCACCGACGGCGGCCGGGACGCCTTCTACCAGGCGTACGACCAGCTCGCCGCCGACGCGCTGCGTTGGATCTCCGACTCGGTCGGCGGCGGCAAGGCGGGCGAGGAGGCGGTCGCCGCCTTCGCCCGGGCCCGGTTCGGCAAGCAGGGCGAGCGCTACCTGGAGCTCCTGCGGCTGGCCGAGGCGGGGGAGCGCACCGAGGCGCTCGCCCAGGCGCTGAGCGCGGACGGGTACGCTGCCACGGTGCGGCGGGTCCCGCCGGCCGTGGCGAAGGCCCCGGCAGGCGCCCAGCTCTGCCAGCACCACTGCCCGGTCGCGCACATCGCCGAGCAGTTCCCGCAGCTCTGCGAGGCGGAGACCGAGGTCTTCTCCCAGCTGCTGGGCACCCATGTGCAACGGCTGGCCACCATCGCCCACGGCGACGGGGTCTGCACCACCTATGTGCCGGCACCCGGTGCCGCATCGTCGCCTGCCCGGCGTTCCGCGGGCCGCGGCTCCGATGCAGTGCCGACTGCCGGTACGTCCACCGAAGATTCAGCGTCCGCGCGTTAGGAAGCTCGCATGACTGACACCGTTTCGCACCCCGAGCTCGAGGGCCTGGGCACCTACGAGTACGGCTGGGCCGACCCGGACACCGCTGGTGCCGCGGCCAAGCGCGGGCTCAGCGAGGAGGTCGTCCGCGACATCTCCGCGAAGAAGAACGAGTCCGAGTGGATGCTGAACCTGCGTCTCAAGGGCCTGAAGCTGTTCGGCAAGAAGCCCATGCCGACCTGGGGCTCCGACCTCTCCGGCATCGACTTCGACAACATCAAGTACTTCGTCCGCTCCACCGAGAAGCAGGCCGAGTCCTGGGAGGACCTGCCCGCGGACATCAAGGCCACCTACGACCGGCTGGGCATCCCGGAGGCCGAGAAGCAGCGCCTGGTCGCCGGTGTCGCCGCCCAGTACGAGTCCGAGGTCGTCTACCACCAGATCCGCGAGGACCTGGAGGAGCAGGGCGTCCTCTTCCTGGACACCGACACCGCGCTGCGCGAGCACCCGGAGATCTTCAAGGAGTACTTCGGCACCGTCATCCCGGCCGGCGACAACAAGTTCGCCGCGCTGAACACGGCGGTGTGGTCCGGCGGCTCGTTCATCTACGTGCCCAAGGGCGTCCACGTCGACATCCCGCTCCAGGCCTACTTCCGGATCAACACCGAGAACATGGGCCAGTTCGAGCGGACGCTGATCATCGTCGACGAGGACGCGTACGTCCACTACGTCGAGGGCTGCACCGCGCCGATCTACTCCTCGGACTCGCTGCACTCCGCGGTCGTGGAGATCATCGTCAAGAAGGGCGGCCGCTGCCGCTACACGACCATCCAGAACTGGTCGAACAACGTCTACAACCTGGTCACCAAGCGCGCCGTGGCGTACGAGGGCGCGACCATGGAGTGGGTCGACGGCAACATCGGCTCCAAGGTCACCATGAAGTACCCGGCCGTCTACCTGATGGGCGAGCACGCCAAGGGCGAGACCCTGTCGATCGCCTTCGCGGGCGAGGGCCAGCACCAGGACGCCGGCGCCAAGATGGTGCACATGGCGCCGAACACCTCCTCCAACATCGTCTCCAAGTCGGTGGCGCGCGGCGGCGGCCGGACCTCCTACCGCGGTCTGATCGAGATCGGCGAGGGCTCCAAGGGCGCCAAGTCCAACGTGCTGTGCGACGCGCTGCTGGTGGACACCATCTCCCGCTCGGACACCTACCCGTACGTGGATGTCCGCGAGGACGACGTGTCCATGGGCCACGAGGCGACGGTCTCCAAGGTCAGCGAGGACCAGCTGTTCTACCTGATGAGCCGGGGCATGACCGAGTTCGAGGCGATGGCGATGATCGTCCGCGGCTTCGTCGAGCCGATCGCGCGCGAGCTGCCGATGGAGTACGCGCTGGAGCTCAACCGGCTGATCGAGCTGCAGATGGAGGGTGCGGTCGGCTGACGTCCAGCCGCTGACCGCCCACCGACTTTTCGAGCTTTTCGAGGAAGAGAGCACTACGACAGCCATGGCTGACGTCAACACCACCACCGGCTCCACCACCGCCGGGTCGATCGAGGTCGGCACCGCCGGCGCCGGCGCCCAGCTCGCCGGCCCCGGCACCGGCCGCGCCACCGTCCAGCAGCCGATCGACGCCCGGGTCGCCGTCAAGCCCTCGTTCGAGGTCGGCGACTTCCCGGTGCCCACCGGCCGCGAGGAGGACTGGCGGTTCACCCCGATGCACCGCCTGGGCGGCCTGCACGACGGCACCGCCGCCGAGGCGGCCAAGGGCGAGGACAAGGTCGAGCTGAGCCTGCCGGACGGCGTCACCGCCGAGACCGTCGGCCGCGACGACGCCCGCCTGGGCAAGGCCGGCAAGCCCGTCGACCGGGTCGCCGCGCAGGCGTTCAGCGCCTTCGAGCAGGCGCTCGTGGTCACCGTCCCCCAGGACGCGGTGCTCACCGGGCCGGTCAAGATCGACGTGCACGGCGAGGGCGGCACCCGCTTCGCCCACGTGGTGGTCGACGTCAAGCCGTTCGCCGAGGCCGTCGTGGTGATCAACCACACCGGGACCGGCACCCGGGCCGCCAACGTCGAGCTGCTCGTCGGCGACGGCGCCAAGCTCACCTTCGTCTCCGTCCAGGACTGGGACCGCAACGCCGTCCACGTCGCCCAGCAGACCGCGCTGGTCGGCCGGGACGCCTCGCTGAAGTCCGTGGTCGTCACCTTCGGCGGCGACGTCGTCCGGATCCACCCGCGGGTCAACTACGCCGCGCCCGGCGGCGAGGCCGAGCTGTTCGGCCTCTACTTCGCCGACGCCGGCCAGCACCTGGAGCACCGTCTGGTCATCGACCACGACACCCCGCACTGCCGCTCCAACGTGGTCTACAAGGGCGCGCTGCAGGGCCAGGACGCCCACGCCGTCTGGGTCGGCGACGTGCTGATCCGCGCCGCCGCCGAGGGCACCGACACCTACGAGCTCAACCGCAACCTGGTGCTCACCGACGGCGCCCGGGTCGACTCGATCCCCAACCTGGAGATCGAGACCGGCGAGATCGTCGGCGCCGGCCACGCCTCCGCGACCGGCCGCTTCGACGACGAGCAGCTGTTCTACCTGCGCTCCCGCGGCATCCCGGCCGACGAGGCCCGCCGCCTGGTCGTCCGCGGCTTCTTCGCCGAACTCGTCCAGCAGATCGGCGTCGCCGAGATCCAGGACCAGCTGATGGAGAAGATCGAGGCCGAGCTGGAAGCGGCGGTCTGATCCAGATGACCTTCCTCCGTGCCTGCGCGCTGAGCGACCTCCAGGAGGACGTGCCCAAGCGCGTGGACCTCAACGGCGTGCCGGTCTCCGTCGTCCGCACCGACGAGGGGGTGTTCGCGATCAACGACACCTGCTCGCACGCGAACGTCTCGCTCTCCGAGGGCGAGGTCGAGGACTGCATGATCGAGTGCTGGCTGCACGGCTCCAGCTTCGACCTGCGCACCGGCAAGCCCTCCGGCCTGCCCGCCACCAAGCCGGTCGCTGTCTACCCCGTAAAGATCGAAGGGGACGATGTGCTCGTCTCCGTCAACCAGGAGTCCTGAGTACCCATGGCAACGCTTGAAATCCGCGACCTGCACGTCTCCGTCGAGGCCGAGAACGGCCCGCGCGAGATCCTCAAGGGCGTCGACCTGACCGTGAAGCAGGGCGAGACCCACGCGATCATGGGTCCGAACGGCTCCGGCAAGTCCACCCTGGCCTACTCGCTCGCCGGCCACCCCAAGTACACCGTCACCGGCGGCTCGGTGCTGCTGGACGGCGAGGACGTCCTGGAGATGTCCGTCGACGAGCGCGCCAAGGCCGGCGTCTTCCTGGCCATGCAGTACCCGGTCGAGGTCCCGGGCGTCTCGGTGAGCAACTTCCTGCGCACCGCCGCCACCGCCGTCCGCGGCGAGGCCCCCAAGCTGCGTCTGTGGGTGAAGGAGGTCAAGGAGGCGATGGCCGCCCTCCAGATGGACCCGGCCTTCGCCGAGCGCAACGTCAACGAGGGCTTCTCCGGCGGCGAGAAGAAGCGCCACGAGATCCTCCAGCTGGAGCTCCTCAAGCCGAAGATCGCGATCCTCGACGAGACCGACTCCGGCCTGGACGTCGACGCGCTGCGGATCGTCTCCGAGGGCATCAACCGGGTCCGCTCGACCGGCGAGGTCGGCACCCTGCTGGTGACCCACTACACCCGCATCCTGCGGTACATCAAGCCCGACTACGTCCACGTCTTCGCGGGCGGCCGCATCGTCGAGTCCGGCGGTGCCGAGCTGGCCGACAAGCTGGAGAACGAGGGCTACGAGGCATATGTGAAGGGGGGCGCGTCCGCGTGACGCATCCGTTCACGGGTCTGCTCGACACCGACGCGATCCGCAAGGACTTCCCCATCCTGCAGCGCGTGCTGCACGACGACAAGCCGCTCGTCTACCTGGACAACGCGGCCACCTCGCAGAAGCCGCGTCAGGTGCTGGAAGCCCTCACCGCCTACTACGAGCGGCACAACGCCAACGTCCACCGCGGCGTGCACGTGCTCGCCGAAGAGGCCACGGCGCTCTACGAGGGCGCGCGGGACAAGGTCGCGGCCTTCGTCAACGCGCCGAGCCGCAACGAGGTGATCTTCACCAAGAACGCCTCCGAGTCGCTCAACCTCGTTGCCAACATGCTCGGTTGGGCCGACGAGCCGTACCGGGTGGACGCCGACTCCGAGATCGTCATCACGGAGATGGAGCACCACTCCAACATCGTTCCGTGGCAGCTGCTGTCGCAGCGCACCGGCGCGAAGCTGAAGTGGTTCGGGCTCACCGACGAGGGCCGGCTCGACCTCTCCGACATCGACGAGCTGATCACCGAGAAGACCAAGGTGGTCTCCTTCACCCTGGTCTCCAACCTGCTCGGCACCGTCAACCCGGTCGAGACGATCGTGCGCAAGGCCCAGTCGGTCGGCGCGCTGGTCGTCATCGACGCCTCGCAGGCCGCCCCGCACATGGTGCTGGACGTCCAGGCGCTGGAGGCCGACTTCGTCGCCTTCACCGGCCACAAGATGCTCGCCCCGACCGGCATCGGCGTGCTCTGGGGCCGCCAGGAGCTGCTGGAGGACCTCCCGCCGTTCCTCGGCGGCGGCGAGATGATCGAGACCGTCACCATGGGCTCGTCCACCTACGCCCCGGCGCCGCACAAGTTCGAGGCCGGCACCCCGCCGATCGCCCAGGCGGTCGGGCTCGGCGCGGCCATCGACTACCTGTCGGACATCGGCATGGAGAAGATCGCCGCGCACGAGCACGCGATCACCGCGTACGCGGTCGAGCGCCTGCTGGAGGTCCCGGACCTGCGGATCATCGGCCCGCGCACGGCCGTCGACCGCGGCGCCGCGATCTCCTTCACCCTCGGCGACATCCACCCGCACGACGTGGGCCAGGTGCTGGACGAGCAGGGCATCGCCGTGCGCGTCGGCCACCACTGCGCGCGGCCGGTCTGCCTGCGGTACGGAATTCCGGCGACCACGCGGGCGTCGTTCTACCTGTACTCGACGCCGGGCGAGGTCGACGCACTGATCGACGGCCTGCACCACGTCCGGAACTTCTTCGGCTGACGGGACAGGGCAGGACATGAAGCTCGACTCGATGTACCAGGACATCATCCTGGACCACTACCGCAACCCCCACGGCAAGGGGCTGCGGGACGGCGACGCCGAGGTGCACCACGTCAACCCGACCTGCGGTGACGAGATCACCCTGCGGGTGCGGCTCGACGGCTCGACGGTCGCCGACGTCTCGTACGAGTCCCAGGGCTGCTCGATCAGCCAGGCCAGCGCCTCGGTGCTGAACGACCTGGTCGTGGGCAAGACCGTCGGCGAGGCGCAGACCGTCCAGGAGGCCTTCCTGGAGCTGATGCAGAGCAAGGGCCAGGGCGAGGGCGACGAGGAGGTGCTGGAGGACGCGGTCGCGTTCGCCGGCGTCTCCAAGTACCCCGCCCGGGTCAAGTGCGCCCTGCTCAGCTGGATGGCCTGGAAGGACGCCACCGCCCAGGCGCTCGCCCAGCACCCCGCCGTGAACGACTGACCCGCAGAGGAGGACAGAACAATGAGTGACGAAACCCCCTCCGCTGCGGAGGAGCAGCCGAACGGCGTCGTCATCGTCGGCACCACCGCCGGCACCGTGTCCGTGGAGGACCTGACCGAGGCCCTGATGGACGTCGTCGACCCCGAACTGGGCATCGACGTCGTCAACCTGGGCCTGATCTACGGCATCCACATCGACGAGTCCGACGTGGCCACCATCGACATGACGCTCACCTCGGCGGCCTGCCCGCTGACCGACGTCATCGAGGACCAGGCCAAGACCGCCACCGACGGCCTGGTCCAGGACCTGCGCATCAACTGGGTCTGGATGCCGCCGTGGGGCCCCGACAAGATCACCGACGACGGCCGCGACCAGCTCCGCGCCCTGGGCTTCAACGTCTGACGGACGACCCTTCCGTCAACCCGCTGCCGCGCGACTCCTTCCTTCCGGGGGATTCGTGCGGCAGCGGTGTATCTGCGCCTCAGCGGGCGCTGGCCTCGCTGCGGCGGGAGGCGGGGAAGGGCGTTCCGGCCGCGAGGAGGGCGCCGCACCGTGTCGCGGCCGTCGTCGGTGAGCTTGGCGCGGACCAGCCGGCGGGCAGCGAGGGCCGATGCCGTGGTGTAAGGCAGCCGGAGGGTGGCGGGGATCGGCAGAACGGGGGCGAGCGCGGGGCGCTGGTGATGGAACGTCAGCATGCGTTCAATGTCGCCGAGTTGCTGCCGCCGGTGAACGGATGGCGTGTATCACTTCCCGAAGTAGTACCGGCGTCGAGTGATACGCCTCGCATCACTCCTCAGTTGATGATCACGGATGTTCCGAGGATCGATGAGAGCTTGCGCAGCTTGGCCGTGGTCGCGCTGCCCGCGCTCGCCTTCTGTGCGATCACCCCGGGCAGCCCCTGATGGCGAGCCCAACCAGGGGCGGCCGAGCACACCTCGAGCAGGGTGTCCAGGGCGGTGTCGGACTGCCGGGTCTCGGCCTGTGCGAGCGCCACGTCCAGCATCATCCGGTTGCGCGCCGACGGGGTGAGCGAGCTCATGTCGGCGATCGACTCGAACAGACTGAGCGCCCTCCCGGGCCGACTGGTCGAGACGGAGATGCCGATCGCCTGTGCGGCGACCGTCGCGGGCCCGAACGCCGTGCCGTTCACCATGACGTCCCGGCCCATCCGGGCCGCGACCGCACGCCCCTGTGACAGCAGGTCGTCGGCTCCGTCCACGTCTCCTCGGCGGGCGGCGACGACGGCCGCGAAGGTCACGTGCCATCCGTAGGTGGCGAGCATGCCAAGATCTCGATCCCCGTACCTGGGCTCGATGGACTCGTACGACGCGCGGGCGGTCTCCTCCGCCTGGTCGAGCCGGGCATCCCGCAGGTAGATCCATGACCGGCCGGACGCGACCATGGCCGAGCGGACGGTGTCCCCGGCACGGTCGGCCTGGTGCTGTGCGTGCCCGATCCCGGCGTACGCGAGATCTCGGGCGCCGAACTGGTTCGCCACGTAGGCGGCGAGCCGGTAGGCGTCCGCGAGGATGCCCGCCGCCGTACTCCCCAGGTCGACCGGTGCGGCCTTCAGCGCGGCGGCGGCTTCGCGCAGGACTGGGGCGACGCGCACTCCGGCGCCCATGAAGTCGCCGGAGCGATAGGCCTTCCACGCGGCGGTGAGCCCTGCCGTGAGTTCGGCCGGGGACGGGGGCTGCACGTCGACGCCGACCCCGGCGGCGGTGTCGTGAACGGCACGGGACAACTCGCGCATCATCGCCCGGTCGGCGCCGTGCATCGCGCGGCGGGGGGCCTGTTGGCCGAGGACCACCGAGACGTCGGCGTGCAGCGCGGCCGAGATGCGCAGTAGCGTCTGGAGGCTGCCACCGAGGTTGCGTTCCGCCTTGCGGATCGTCGCCACCGACAGGCCCGATGCCTCCGCAAGCTGTTCCTGCGTCATGTCCGGACCGCGCAGAAGCTTGATGCGCTCGCCAGTGGTGTAGTCGGTCCACTGCGTCATCCTGGTCCCCTTCCGGGTACACGGCCGTACTCGGAAGGTACCCGCTCCCATGGGCGGGTGGACAAGCTTCGGTTCCGCCAGGCCTTCGTCAACCCGCTGCCGCGCAAGCCTTTCTTTTGGGGAAAGTTCGGGCTCGAACTCGACACCGCGAGGTGGACCCCCTGGGCTGAGTAGCCCTGTACGAATGCCGCCCGGGACGAATGGTCGTCCCGGGCGGCGGTGTTTGGGGGGTGGTCAGGACTGCTTGGGTATGCGGGCGACGGCTATGGCCAGGGCCGTGCAGAGGGCGGCGGCGACGGCGGCGAAGCCGCTGACGGCGGGGAGGAGGCCGTAGTGCTGGACCAGGGCGCCGACGGCGACGATGGGGAGGGAGCTGCCGAGGTAGACGATGATCCACAGGGAGCTCAGTTCGGAGCCCCGGCGTTCCGGGTTCATCGCGGCGACGGCGGTGGTGAAGAGGGAGCGGAAGGCCACGCCCTGGCAGATGCCGCCGAGGACGCTTCCGATGAACAGCAGCGCCGGGGTCTCGGTGTACTGGGCGGCGACGACCAGGGCGAGGCCGGCGGCCAGGCCGGTCATGCCGAGGGCGATGACCAGGCGGTCGGAGGTGGGCGGGACGAGGAGCTGGGCCAGTGCGGACGAGCCGAGCAGCAGGGCGGCCACGATCGCGCCGGTCAGGTGCGAGGAGGTGTGCAGCAGCTTGGCGGAGAAGGCCGGGGCGAGCGCCAGGTAGACGCCGAACACCGCGTACGAGATGAAGCCGGCCGAGGCGGCGAGCAGGAACTCGCGGCGGCCGGTGCGGGGCAGGGCGAGCCGGCGGGGGCGCAGGTGGGCCGGGGTGGTGATGCGGGGCGGGGTGGCCGGCGGGCGGTTGCGGCCGGGCATCCGCGGGTGGACGAGGGCCAGCGGCACGCAGAGCGCCAGCAGGGCGATGGCGTGCAGCAGGAAGGGCGTCAGCAGCGGGTCCGCGCCGTTGGCGAGCAGGGCGCCGACCACCGGGCCGAGCGCGACGCCGCCGGCGGAACAGGCCAGGGTGAGCTTGGCGGCGAGCGTCGGGTGGTCGGGCAGCAGGTCGCCGAGGGCGGCCCCGGCGGCGCCGGTGGAGAGGCCGACGGCGATGCCCTGGACGGCCCGGCCGACGGCGAGCTGCCAGAAGCTGCCGGAGGTGGCGAACACGACGTCGCCGGCGGCGGCCAGGGCGACGGCGGGCAGGATCAGGGCGCGGCGGCCGAGGTGGTCGGACCAGTGGCCGACCACGGCGAGCACGGGGACCAGCGCGAACACGTAGATCGTGAAGAGGATCGTGGTGTCGAGCGGGCCGAGGCCGAGGCGCTGCTGGAGGAGCGGGTAGATCGGCGTCGCCAGGTTGGCACCGATCAGCATCAGCAGCAGGGCGGCGGCGACGAGGCCGACGCGGACGCCGCGCAGCGCGTTCCAGCGGCTGACCGCGGCGAGCTGGAGCTGGGCGCGGGGCGCGAGCTCCAGGGGAAGCAGGGCCTCCGAGAGTCGGCGTCCGTCGAGCTGCGCGGTGCGCAGGCCGGAGCCGGCGGGGGAGAGGTCCGCCATGTAAGGGATCTCCTGTGGCAGGGCACCACCGGGTCGGCGGGGTGTGCCGGCGCGCCCGTCCTGAGGCGCTGTGGTGGTGGCCGCGGTGCGGGGCTTCCTGGTGGAGCGGGTGAGCTGAGTGGGCCCCTCCTGCCCGGTGTCGGGCGGGGAGGGCGAAGGGCTTCATTGCCCGGTGGCCCGCGCGGGGTGTGCACGGTGCCAATGCGAAGGATAAAGGGTGGGCGCACGGTTGCGGCGCGCGCCCCTTGAGGCCGGGCATCGGGGGTGCCCGGCCTATACGCTGAGGTGGTGGATCGGGACGCTGAGCTGATAGGCGGACCGCTGGCTGAGGGAGAACGCACAACGATGGCCGGACGACGTCGGAAGAACGCCGGGGCTTCGCCGGGAGAGAGTGCGGCCGAGCCGGTTCTGCCCGCCGACCTGGAGCTCCAGGACCTTTACGGGGCGTTCGCCGCGCACGGGCTGGACGACGAGGACCTGGACGACGCGGCGGTCCTGGTACCGCCGGTGAAGCTGCCCGCCGAGGAGGAGCTGGCCGCCCTGGCGAAGGCCGTGCCGATGTTCGGGTACGCGCTGGCGCTGGCCCGCTGGGCCGCCCCGCACCGGGTGGTGGACGAGTTCGGCGACCTGGTGGAGGAGGACCGGGCGCCCGCGGCGCAGCTGCTGGGCCTGGCCCCCGCCGAGGGGGAGGCGCCGGAGGAGGCGGAGGTCGAGGCGATGCGGGCCTGGTCGCTGGCCTGCGACCTGGACCTGGTGGAGATCGGGACGACGGCGGCCGGTGAGCACGTCGCCGTGCCGGGCCCGGATCTGGAGCCCGCCGAGGAGGGTGACCCGGAGACCGTCCTGGAGCTGTGGCTGACCGCCGCCGGGATCGTCCGGGAGCTGGCCGTGGAGGCCGACTCGCTGCCGGAGGAGGAGGCCGCGCGGGCCGCCGAGGGCGGGGAGGCCGGGGAGGCCGGAGAGGCCGGGGACGCCGGGGAGGAGGACGAGGACGCCCTGAGCGAGGTCGAGGAGGCCCGGGACGCCGCCGCCGAGCTGCTGGACGAGGCGTTGCAGGTGCTGTACGAGACCACCGCCTTCGCCGACCCGGGCAACGAGACCGTGCCGCTGGGCGTGCTGGCCGCGCTGCTGGTGGTGCCGGAGGGCGAGGAGCCGAGCGAGGAGCTGCTGGGCGACATCACCGATGTGATGGTCGCACTGGACCCGATGCTGGGAGACCTGGCCGAGCTCGGTCTGCTGGAGTACCGGCCGATCGACCCGGAGCTGTTCGACGAGGAGGAGGGCCCGGAGGGCGAGGAGCCCGCCCTCGTCGGCGAGGCGCCGCTGGACGAGGAGGAGTCGGCGCGCTTCGGGCTCGTCCGGCTCACCCCGCTCGGCCAGTACGGCATCCGGCAGTGGCTGCTGGAGGACGGCTACGACGCGCCGCTGGTCGGCGAGCTGGCCCAGGGCGACGCGGCCGAGCTGCTGCGCGCGGTGTGCGAGGCCGCCAACGTGCTGCCGGACGAGGAGCTGCGGGTCTGGATCACCGGCCGGGAGCCGGTGGCGGCGGCGCGTGAGCTGCTGGCGGCGGCGCGCGGCGACGACGCGTACGCCCCGATGCGGCGGATGCTCGGCGTCTCGGCGCTGAACATGCTGGGCACGGCCGCCGAGCCGGCCGTGCGTGACGTGCTGGACGACCCCGAGCTGGGCGGCGCCGCCCGGGCCTGGCTGACCTCGAAGGGAGCGACGGACGTGCCTGTGCCGGAGCGGACGATGGCGCTGTGGACGGTGGTCGACACCTTCGCCGCCCAGCTGCTGGACAGCGGCGGCGACGCCGAGCTGTTGCGCGAGCTGATCGCGGACCTGCCGGTGACCGGCAACCCCGCGTCCTACTTCGGCGAGCTCTGGCGGGTCGACCACCCGTACACGGCGGACGTCCTGGAGGCCGTCGGGGAGCTGCACCTGGACCGGGCGGTGGCCAAGGAGGCGCGCAAGGCGGCCTTCAAGGCGCGGTCCAAGAGCTGACGGGCCGACGGGGGGGCTTTCGACGGGCCGGCGGGGGCTTCGACGGGCTGATGGGCCGGCGGGTCAGGGCAGATCCAGGGAGCCGTCCTCGGCGAAGGGGAAGAACGGGTTGTGGGCCAGCTCCCAGAGGTGGCCGTCCGGGTCCTCGAAGTAGCCGGAGTAGCCGCCCCAGCTGGTCGGGACCGGCGGCTTGACCACCACGGCGCCGGCCTCGACCGCCGTCTTCAACGCGGCGTCCACCAGCGCGGGGGACTCCAGGTTCACCGCGAGGGTGACGCCGCGGAAGGCGGGCTCGCCGGTGGCGGGCACGCCCGCGTCGGCGGCCAGCTCCTCGGTGGGGAAGAGGCCGAGTGCCGAGTCGGCGGTGCGGAACCAGACGATCTCCGGGCTGGAGGCGGAGGACCGCCGCCAGCCCAGGTCCTCGTAGAAGCGGGCGCTGCGGTCGAGGTCGGAGACCCCGAGGGTGACGATGCTGATCCGGGCCGGGAAACTGCTGTCTGCTGTCATGCCGCCAGGGTAGGGAGGGCGGCTGACAACCGCGCGTCCTGACACGGCCCGTGCCGGTCGGCAGTCGGCAGTCCCGACGCGGCCTGCGCCGTTGCCCGGCACCCGAGCTGATGACCCGGCAGGTCCCGGGCACTAAGGTGGCGTCGGCGGTGCGGGCGCGAGGACTCGGGGGTGCGGCACAGGATGATGCGGGAGAGCGGCGGCAGGCCCCCGGAGTGGAACGTCGGGCGGACGGACCCTGCGTGCGTCCCGGACCCGAGGAACAGGGAGGAGCGTCTCGCCGCGGTGGAGGACTTCTCCCGCCGGACGGTGGCCGCGGCCGACTTCCCGGTGTACGGCGTGGTCGCGCGACTGTCGCACGGGAGCGGCGCGACGGGCGGCTGGGGTGAGGCGCTGGCCGCCTTCGAGACCTCCGGCGGCGAACTCGCCTGGGTCGAGGTGCAGTCCGGCGACTGGAGCTCGGTGGCCGGTCCGTACGTCAGCGTGCGCACCTACCGGCCGGGCGCGGAGCACGGCGAGGGCCTGCCCGAGCTGGAGGACGTGGTCGAGGACGAGCGGGACCGGGTCTACGAGCACCTCGGGGTCGACGAGGGCGACGGGCCGGGCCGGGTGCGGGCGCTGCGCGAGTGGATCACCGTGGACGGCGAGCCGTACCCGGTGGAGGTGCACGAGGACCGGCCGGTGCTCTGGCCGGGCACGTCGGCCGCCGACGGGGCCGCACCGGTCTGGGCCGGGCGGCTGCGGATCGGCGGGCTGACCGTGACGGTGTGCGGGCGCGGGGTGCCGCCCGGCGGCGTGGAGCTCGGCGCGATCGCGGACTTCGAGCCGTACCTGCGCGGCCGGGCCGAGCTGCTGGGCGAGCTGGCCGCCCGGCGGGCCCGGCAGGTCCCGGTGGAGGAGCGTGAACTGCCGCCCGCCGTCGGACTGGAGGCGCACCGGGAGCTGATCGCGCAGAGCGTCGCCGAGGCCGCCGCCGTCGAGGCGCAGGTCCGGGCCGGGCGGACGCCGCGGCGCCCGCGCGGGGACGCCTACGAGGTGCGCTGGGAGGTGGCGGTGCGCCAGCAGATGCGGCTCGCCACCGAGACCCGGGAGGAGGCGGTGACGGCGCTGACCGCGATGGTCAACCACGTCAACCGGCTTGCCCGGCACACGCATTGGCTGATCGGCACGCCGGAGGGCGGGGCGGCCGTCGAGGAGGTCGTCCGGTACACGGTGTTCGCCAGTGAGGTGGCGAGCCTGCCGGCGCAGCGGGCCTGGGAGCAGCTCTGGCGGGAGCGGCGGGGCGGCGGGCCGGAGGTCTGGGAGGAGCACCGGCTCGCCGAGCAGCTGTGGCTGTCGGCCTGGGAGCAGTGGCGGACGACGCGGTCGGGGTGACCCTCGGCAGGGCGTCTTGGGCAAAGCGCAGGTCATGTGTCGGTCATCGGTTGGCAAATGGCCGCCTGGGCGTGAGGTGGGCGTCATGCCGGGTTCATCCCCGCGGCGGAGTCTGCTGGGCGTCGACGCCCCGTCTCGACGCCCCGCCCGCCGGGCACCGGGCCCGCCCCCGGTCCGGCGGCCGATTCCTCAGGAGTTGCTGCCATGTCGCTGTCCCGCCGGGACTTCGTCAACCGTTCCACCCTCGTCGGGGCCGGCGTGCTGATCGCCGGCAGCGCGGAGGCGCTGGCCAGCGCTCCGGGCGCGATCGCCGCCCCGGCCGGCGGCGAGCTGCCGGCCGCGTCCGCGGCGGGTGACACCGGCGCCGCGCGCGCCGCCGTCGGCTACGGCCCGCTGGTGCAGGACCCGGCCGGGCTGCTGTCGCTGCCCAAGGGCTTCGCGTACAAGGTCGTCAACCGCGCCGGTGTCACCCGGCTGCGCACCGGCGAGTTCACCCCGAGCAACCACGACGGCACCTCCGCCTTCGAGGACGAGCGCGGCGGCAACCTGCTCGTCACCAACCACGAGCTGCGCGGACCCCGGGCGAACTGGCCGAACCCGGTGCCGCTGACCGAGGGCCACGTCTACGACCCGGGCGCGGCCGGCGGCTGCACCATCGTGCACGCCAAGCGGAACGGCTCGGTCGAGCAGTGGGTCGGCATCGCCGGCACCTCCACCAACTGCGCGGGCGGCGTGACCCCGTGGGGCACCTGGCTGTCCGGCGAGGAGACCGAGGACAAGGCCGGCCAGAACGGCATGACCAAGGACCACGGGTACATCTTCGAGGTCGACCCGTTCGACGACGACTACAACCGCGACCCGCAGCCGGTGAAGGCCTTCGGCCGGTACGCGCACGAGGCCGTCGTGGTGGACCCGAAGCGCGGCCACGTCTACCTGACCGAGGACGCCTCGAACCCCAACGGCCTGCTGTTCCGCTGGACCCCGCCGGCCGGCTTCAAGCACGGCCGCTACAAGCTGCGCGCGCTGGCCGCCGACGCCGGTGTGCTGGAGGCCTTCAAGGTCTTCGACTCCCAGGGCAAGTTCGTCGACGACCTCTCCCGCGCCACCAAGGTCGGCACCACCTACGGCGCGGACTGGGTCAAGGTCCAGGACCGCGACGCCAGGACCGTCTCGGTCCGCAAGCAGTTCAAGGAGGGCGAGGTCACCCGGGCCCGCAAGCTGGAGGGCATGTGGTGGGGTGACGGCGGCTTCTACTTCGTCTCCAGCTTCGCCCGCTCGGAGAGCCCGGTGCAGCACGACGGCCAGGTCTGGTTCTACAACCCGGCCCGCCGCACCATCACCCTGAAGGTGCTGCTGGGCGTCAACACCGACGTGCTCGGCGACCACGACAACTACGACGGCCCGGACAACATCACCGTGTCGCCGTACGGCGGCGTGGTCATCGCCGAGGACGGCGAGGGCGTGCAGCACCTGTTCGGCGCCACCGAGGACGGGCTGACCTACCCGATCGCGCGCAACGAGCTGAACATCGGCAGCGCGGCCAAGCCCGAGTTCAGCGAGTTCACCGGGGTGACCTTCTCGGACGACGGCAAGACCCTCTTCGCCAACATCCAGGAGCCGGGCATCCAGCTGGCCATCACCGGCCCGTGGCACCGGCTGAACGAGCACAAGCGCGGCCAGGGCTACGGCGAGTGAGCCACTGAGAGTCGAGGCTGCCCGCGGTCATTCGTCCGCGGGCAGCCTCAGTTGCAGCATCGCCAGCAGGCGCTGCTGCGGCTGGGAGAGGTCGATGCCGGTCAACTGCTCGGCGCGGCGCACCCGGTAGCGCAGGGTGTTGGGGTGGATGTGCAGGGCGTCCGCGGCGACCCGGACCTCGCCGAGCGCGTCCAGCCAGGCCAGCACCGACTCGGCGAGCCGGGTGCCGTGCCGGCGGTCGTACGCGGCGAGCGCGGTGAGCCGGGGGTCGCGCAGGCCGGAGCGCTCCTGGAGCAGCGCGAGCATCTCGCTGACCAGCACCTCGGCCTGGACGTCGATCAGCGCCGCCACGTCGAGGTCCACCCCGCCGCGGCCCATCGCGTCCAGGATGCGGTCCGCCTGCGCGCGGGAGTCCGGCACCTGGGCCAGGCCGTCCACGGTCGAGCCGATCGCGGCGCGCAGCGGGACGCCGAGGTGCTCCCGGGCGGCCACCACCACCTCGTCCGCCCAGCCGCGCACGGTGGCCATCGGCAGGCCGGGCGGGAGTTCGGGCAGCAGCACGTACACCCGGGACTCGATCGGGGCGAGCAGCGCGGTGCGGTGCCGGGCGGCGGTGTGCACCGAGATCAGGCCGGTGACGTCGGAGCGGTGCAGCGCCTCGGTGGTGTGCGCGCTGTAGGCGAGCACGGTGGCCGGGCGCCGCAGGTCCAGGCCCAGGTGGGTGGCGAGCGACTGCGGGCCGGTGGAGCCCTCCAGCAGGCCGGTGAGCAGTGTCCGGGTGAGCCGCATGTCGGCGGACAACTCGCGTCGGCGGCGCACCAGTTGGGCGGCGGCCACCCGGGCGGCGCCGACCAGGGCCTGATCGGCGAGCGGCGCCAGCGGCTGCGCCCCCTCCTGCACCCAGATGGTGCCGAGCGGCTGCGCCCCGGCCCGGATGCCGATCGCCAGGCGGCGGCGCAGGCCGAGTTCGGGGTGCGGTTCGACCGCGATCGGGGCGTCCGAGGTGCGCAGGTGCTGGAAGATACCCCACTCGCGGAGCTTGGACAGGTAGGGCTCGGGGCCCTGCCAGCCGAGGATGGAGAGCCGGCGCAGGTCGTCGACCTCGTCCGAGTCGGAGGAGCGGGAGTACGCCAGCACCCGGCTGGAGGTGTCCTCGATCGAGACGATGCCGTTGGTGAGCACGGCGACGGTCTGGGCGAGGGAGAAGAGGTCGCCCGCGTTGGGTTCGGGGGCGCCCGGGGTGTCCGGGGCGTCCGGGCCGGCGATGATCGCGCGGGCCAGCGAGTCGAGGTGCTCCCAGCGGGTCTCGCGGCGGACCGAGAGCAGGGCGACGCCCGCCTCGGTGGCGGCCTCGCGCAGGGCGTCCGCCTGGCCGGGGCCGTCCAGTTTGACCGCGACCGCCGCGGCGCCGGCCCGTCCGGCGGCGCGCAGGGCGGGGAGGGCGGCGCGGCCGCGGGCGCCGATCGCGAGGACGAGTTCGCCGGGGGCGGCGGTCGGCGGGTCCTCCGGGTCGAGGATCGCGACGTCGCGGACCGGGACGTCCAGGCCCTGCGGGGCGGCCTGGAGTTCGACCAGGGGTTCGCCGAGGGACATCAGCAGCTGGCGGAGCGGGAGGCCGGAGGTGGGCGGGGGTCCGGGGGTGGCGGGGAGGCCGGGGGTCGTCATCGGGCCTCCTTCATCCGCTCGGACAATGCCGTGTGGTTGATTTTAGCCGGGCGGACAGAGTCGTGGCCCGGCTTTCATAAATAGTTGACTCTGACTATTCGGGAATGGATAGTCAGTACTGACCAAGAGATGAGGACGTCTCGTGGCGAAGCGACGCAAGGTGTCGAACCCGCTGGCCCTCGCGGTCCTGGCCGAACTCGTGGCCGGGCCGATGCACCCGTACGAGATGGGGCGCCGGCTCAAGGAGCACGGCAAGGACCGCAACATCAAGTACAACCGCAGCTCGCTGTACATGGTCGTGGAGCAGCTGCGGAAGGCCGGGTTCGTCGCCGAACAGGAGACCGTCCGCGACACCCAGCGACCGGAGCGCACCGTCTACGCCGTCACCCCCGAGGGCCGCGCGGAGCTCACCGACTGGATGCGCGAACTCGTCGCCGAACCGCAGCACGAGTACCCCGCGTTCGGGGTCGCGCTGTCGCTGCTCATGGTGGTCCCGCCGGCCGAGGCCGTGGAACTGCTGGAACAGCGGCGGGCCGCGCTGGCCGCCGAGGTGGCGGGCATCCGGGCGGCCCTGCGGAAGGCCTCGGACGACGGCGTGGACTGGATCTTCCTGATCGAGGAGGAGCACCGGGTCGGCGCGCTGGAGGCCGAGGGCCGCTTCGTCGAGCACCTCGTCGGTCGACTCAAGGAGCCGGAGTTCATCCGGACCTGGCACGAGATCTTCGGGAGTCTGGAATGAGTACGAGCAACGGGGAGAAGAAGGCCCTCGTCATCGGCGGCGGGATCGCCGGGCCGGTGACGGCACTGGCCCTGCGCAAGGCCGGCGTCGAAGCCGTCGTCTTCGAGGCCTACGAGTCCTCCGCCGAGGGCATCGGCGGCACCTTCATGATCGCCCCCAACGGGCTCGACGCCCTGGCGACCGTCGGGCTCGGGGCGGAGGTCGGCGCGATCGGGCAGCCGATCGGCCCGATGCTGATCGAGGACGGCCGGGGCGGCGTGCTGGCCGAGTTCGCCGGCCTCCCCGACCTGCCGCCCGGCCGGGTCATGCGCCGCGCCGAACTGTACGAGGTGCTCCAGCGGCGGCTGCGCGAGAGCGGCATCGAAGTCCGGTACGGCAAACGGCTGGTCGGCGCCGAGGAGGGCGCCGACGGCATCACCGCCCGCTTCGCCGACGGCGACACCGCCACCGGCGACCTGTTGATCGGCACCGACGGCACCCGCTCCACCGTCCGCACCCTGATCGACCCGGCCGCACCCGGCGCGCAGTACACCGGCCTGCTCGGCGTCGGCGGCTACAGCCCCTACCGGCTGCCCGGCCGGGCCGGACGTGGCGAGACCATGCACTTCGCCAACGGCGCCCGCGCCTTCTTCGGCTACTGGGGACTGCCGGACGGCGCCGGGACGGCCTGGTTCAGCAACATCCCGCAGCCCGAACAGTTGACCGCCGAGCAGGTCCGCGCCGTCAGCCCGGAGCAGTGGCTGCGCCGGGTCCGCGACCTGCACGCCGACGACCTGCCCGCCCGGGACGTGCTGCGCGAGGCCGCCGCCGACACCGTCGAGGTCTTCCCGCGGCTGGAGATCATGCCGTCCGTCCCGCACTGGTACCGCGGCCGGATGGTGCTGGTCGGCGACTGCGCGCACGCCCCCTCCAACAGCTCCGGCCAGGGCGTCTCGCTGGCCGTCGAGAGCGCCGTCGAACTCGCCCGCTGCCTGCGGGACCTGCCCGACCACACCGCCGCCTTCGCCGCCTACGAGGCGCTGCGCCGGCCCCGGGTCGAGAAGATCGCGGCCAACGCGGCGCGCACCAACAACCAGAAGTCCTCCGGGCCGGTCGGCCGGGCGCTGTTCCGGCTGCTCGCGCCGATCGCGATGCGGACCTTCATGAGCCCGGAGAAGATGCTCCGCCCGGTGCACGGCCACCGGATCGACTGGGACCGGCCGGTGCTCCCGGTGGCCTCCGGCGCGAACGGCCGTCAACGGCGCGCCGTGACCGCGCCGTGACTGCGCCGTGACCCCTTCGTCGGGCCGGACAACGCCGTACGGGGGAATTTAGCCTTCCGGCCAATCAAGTGGCCCCAGGGGCAGGAATAGCGTTCGTGCTGTGGCCGACGTGCGACCCGCGTCGGCATCCCCCCGCATCAACGAAGGAGAGCGTGCGCTCTATGGACGCTGTGACCCAGGTCCCCGCGCCGGTGAACGAGCCGGTCCACAGCTACGCCCCGGGCAGCCCGGAACGGGCCCGTCTGGAGGCCAAGCTGAAGGAGCTGGGCGGCCAGGAGCCGGTCCAGCTGACCATGACGATCAACGGTGAGCGCCGCATGGGCGGCGGCACCGAGATCCACGTCGTCCAGCCGCACAACCACGCGGCGAGGCTCGGCACCCTGCGCAACGCCACCCAGGCCGACGCGCAGGAGGCCATCGACACTGCCCTGGCCGCGGCCCCGGCCTGGCAGGCGCTCTCCTTCGACTCCCGCGCCGCGATCTTCCTCAAGGCCGCCGACCTGCTGGCCGGCCCCTGGCGCGAGACCCTGGCCGCCGCCACCATGCTCGGCCAGTCCAAGACCGCCCAGCAGGCCGAGATCGACACGCCCTGCGAGCTGGTCGACTTCCTGCGCTTCAACGTGCACTTCGCCCGCCAGATCATGGCCGAGCAGCCGATCTCCTCGGACGGCGTGTGGAACCGCAGCGACCACCGCCCGCTGGAGGGCTTCGTCTACGCGATCACCCCGTTCAACTTCACCGCGATCGCCGGCAACCTGCCGACCGCGCCCGCGCTGATGGGCAACGTGGTGCTCTGGAAGCCGTCCCCGACCCAGCAGTACTCCGCGCACCTGCTGATGCAGCTGCTGGAGGAGGCCGGCCTGCCCAAGGGCGTCATCAACATGGTGACCGGCGACGGCCTGGACGTCTCCGCCGTGGCGCTCAAGCACCCGGCGCTGGCCGGCATCCACTTCACCGGCTCCACCGCCACCTTCCAGCACCTGTGGCGCTCCGTCGGCGAGAACATCGCCGGCTACCGCACCTACCCGCGGATCGTCGGCGAGACCGGCGGCAAGGACTTCCTGGTCGCCCACCCGTCCGCCGACCCGGCCGTGCTGAAGACCGCGATGACCCGCGGCGCCTTCGAGTTCCAGGGCCAGAAGTGCTCGGCGCTCTCCCGCGCCTACGTCCCGGCCTCGATCTGGGCCGGCCTCAAGGACGAGTTCGCCGCCGAGGTCGAGGGCCTCACCATGGGCGACGTCACCGACCTGACGAACTTCATGTCCGCCGTCATCGACGACCGCGCCTTCGCCAAGAACAAGGCCGCGATCGACCGCGCCCAGGCCGACCCCGCGGTCGAGGTCCTGGCCGGCGGCACGTACGACGACTCGGTCGGCTACTTCGTCCGCCCGACCGTCCTGGTCTGCGAGGACCCGGCGTCCGAGTACTTCCGCGAGGAGTACTTCGGCCCGATCCTCGCCGTGCACGTCTACCAGGACGACAAGTACGACGAGATGCTGGCCCAGATGGAGTCGGCCTCCGCCTACGGCCTGACCGGCGCGATCATCGCCCAGGACCGCGCGGCCGCCCAGGACGCCATGCACAAGCTGCGCTTCGCGGCCGGCAACTTCTACATCAACGACAAGCCGACCGGCGCCGTCGTCGGCCAGCAGCCCTTCGGCGGCGGCCGGGCCTCCGGCACCAACGACAAGGCCGGTGCCAAGCAGAACCTGGCGCGGTGGACCTCGACCCGCTCGGTCAAGGAGACCTTCGTCCCGCCGACGGACTACCGCTACCCGCACATGGGCTGAGTGCCCCTCCCGACCGTTCCGGTCGCCTGACCGTTTCAGTGACCTGACCGCTTCAGTGACCTGACCACTGCGGTCGCCTGACCACTCGGTCACCCGCGACGCCCGGCCCCGCAGCCGGGCGTCGCCCGCCGGGGCGGCGGTGCCACACACCCGCCGCCCGCCGCCCCGGCCCCCTTCTGCCACCCTTAGAAGCACCAGCTCCAGGAGTCACGATGCTCCGTTCCGCCCTTCTCGCGGCCTCCCGGTCGCCGCAGGTCCGCACCGTGGTCGAGAAGTTCCCGCCGACCCACGCGATAGTCGAGCGCTTCGTCGCCGGTGACGTCCTCGACGACGCCGTCACCGCCACCGACGACCTGATCGCCACCGGCCGCAAGGTCACCCTGGACCACCTCGGCGAGGACACCCAGGACGCCGCCCAGGCCGCCGGCACCGCCGAGGCCTACGAGCACCTGCTCACGGCGCTCAAGGAGACCGGCCTCGCGGCCGGCGCCGAGGTGTCGGTCAAGCTGTCGGCCGTCGGCCAGTTCCTCCCGGTGGACGGCGAGAAGATCGCGCTGGAGAACGCCCGCCGCATCTGCGAGGCCGCCGCCGACGCCGGCACCACGGTGACCCTCGACATGGAGGACCACACCACCACCGACTCCACCCTCGCCATCGCGCGCGAGCTGCGGGCCGACTTCCCCTGGCTGGGCGTCGTGCTCCAGGCCTACCTGCGCCGCACCGAGGCCGACTGCCGCGAGTTCTCCGGCCCCGGCTCGCGCGTGCGTCTGTGCAAGGGCGCCTACAAGGAGCCCGAGTCGGTCGCCTTCCAGGGCAAGCACGAGGTCGACCTCGCGTACGTCCGCGCGCTCAAGGTCCTGATGGCCGGCGAGGGCTACCCGATGATCGCCTCGCACGACCCCAACATGATCAAGATCGCCGGCCAGCTCGCCCAGTGGAACGGCCGCAAGCGCGACTCCTTCGAGTACCAGATGCTGTTCGGCATCCGCCCCGAGGAGCAGCTGCGCCTCGCCGGCGAGGGCAACACCATGCGCGTGTACCTGCCCTACGGCCAGGAGTGGTACGGCTACTTCATGCGCCGCCTCGCCGAGCGCCCGGCCAACCTCACCTTCTTCCTGCGCGCCATGGCCACCCGCGGCTGACCCGCGCGCACCCGCACGACGACGGCCCGCACCCCCGGTGGAAGGGGGGTGCGGGCCGTTTGTCGCGTTCCCGGGACTTCTAGAGGAAGTCCTTGGTGTCCAACTCGAACTCGAACGGGGCGGGGAGGGCGAGCGGTTCGCCGAAGGCTGCCAGGTGCACCTCGGTGTACTCGTCGCGGTGGGGGTTGCTGAAGAGGCTGACCTGGGCCCGCTCGCGGTCGATCAGGAGGTACAGCGGGATCGCGGCGCGGGCGTAGCAGTGGCGTTTGGCGATGCGGTCCTGGTCGGGCCTGCTGGAGGTGACCTCCGCGACCATCGCGACGCCGTCGGGCTCCATCCAGGGCGGCGCGTCGCGGAAGAGGCGGAGTTCCTGCGGGACGAACGTGGCGTCCGGGATGACGTGGTCGGAAGGGTGCCCTCCGTGGCTGGCGAGGCGAAGGCCTTTGTTGGCAGACATCTGCATATCCGCAGCCGCCCTGTGGAACACCTGGTCGGTCACGTGACTGAGGATGTCCTCGTGATCGCCGTCGGGGGGAAGCCCGATCAGGATCTCGCCGGCGACAAGTTCGGCTCGGAGGCCTTCGGGAGTGTCCAGAGTCAGGAAGAGTTCCAGCAGGATGGCGCTGTCCGCCGTGTTCATGAGCAACCCCTTGGTTGGACGCGCCAACAGAATAGGAGAGCTCGGAGTGGCACGTCGGATGGATTGATGGCGATCACTCAATGGGGTGAGGCGGCACCGGATTAGGATCGAGGGGTTGTGAACTGGGGCTTTGGTGGGAGGAGTTGGGGATGCTGAAGGAGTTCGCGGGGTTGTCGACGCCGTTGGTGGCGGATGCGTGTGTGCGGTTGGGGGTGGGGCTCAGGGCGGCGCCGGTGGGGGTGGCGGCGGTGGTGGCCGGGGGGCGGGTCGCGGGGCGGGTGCTGCCGGTGCGGCACTACGGGAGCGTGGACGTGTTCCTGGAGGCGTACGGGGCGGCCCGGGACGGTGACGTGCTGGTGATCGACAACGGCGGGCGGACCGACGAGGCCTGCATCGGGGACCTCGCGGTGCTGGAGGCGCGGGCCGCCGGGGTCGCCGGGATCGTGGTGTGGGGGCTGCACCGGGACACCCCCGAACTGGTGGAGATCGGGCTGCCGGTGTTCAGCTACGGCGCGCTGCCGCTGGGGCCGGTGCGGCTGGACGGGCGGGAGCCGGAGGCGCTGGTGACGGCGCGGGTCGGGCCGCACCTGGTGGGCGCCGGGGACGTGGTGTTCGGCGACGCGGACGGGGTGCTGTTCGTCCCGGCCGACCGGGCCGGGGAGGTGCTGGAGACGGCCGCCGCGATCGCCGGGACCGAGCGCGCGCAGGCCGGGCGGATCGCCTCCGGCGACACGCTGCGCCGGCAGACCGCCTTCGACGAGTACCTGGAGCGCCGCGCCGCCGACCCGTCGTACAGCTTCCGGCAGCACCTGCGGCGGGTCGGCGGGGCGATCGAGGAGTAGCGAACTCCCTTACAGTGCACGGTGCATGACGTGCAGGCCGACGTAGCCGTCGACGGGGTGGTGGAAGGCTTCGGGGACGGTGCCGACGATGTCGAAGCCGAGGGACCGGTAGAGCTTCACGGCGTGGTGGTTGTTGGCGACCACGGCGTTGAACTGCATGGCGCGGTAGCCGTTGGCGCGGGCCCAGTCGAGGGTGTACTCGACCAGGGCCCGCCCGATGCCGCGGCCGTGGTGCGCCGGGTCGACCAGGTAGCTGGCGCTGGCCACGTGCGCGCCGTTGCCGGGGCGGTTGCGGGTCATGTTGGCGGTGCCGACGACCGTGCCGGCCTCGTCCACCGCGACCACCGTGCGATGGGGGGCGGCGAGCATCCACCACTCCCGGCCGAGGTCGGAGGAGAGGTCGAGGGGGTAGGGGAACGTCTCGCCGGCGGCGATGACGGTGTGGAAGAAGGGCCAGACGGCAGGCCAGTCCTCCGGGGTGGCTTCGCGGATGAGCATCCGCTCAGCATGATCCGCGACGGGAGGGGCCTGCCACTGGTTTTCGACTGGTTCTCGATGCGCGGGCGTCTCCGGTGCGACCGCCGGGGCTGCGGTGCGGTGCGGTGTGGTGCGGCCGGTCAGTTCAGGACGGCGTCCTCGACCAGGGTGGCCGCGTGGGCCTGGCCCTTGGCGTTGGGGTGCACCAGGGCGTAGTGCAGCGGGATGATGCTGGTCAGCACGCCGTCCAGCCAGTGGTCCTGGTCGCACACGCTGTGGCCGGCGGTGGAGGGGTAGAGGTCGACGAAGGTGTCGCCGCGGGCGGCGGTCCGCTGGGCGATGGTCGCGTTGAGCGGCTCCAGGATGGCCGTCCGTGCCCAGGCGAGGTCGCCGGTGGTGAAGGTGGCGAACTGCTCCAGGTTGCCGTAGGTGCAGCGGGTGGCGTCCTCGGGGACGAGATGGGGGTAGCCGACGGTCAGCAGCCGCGCGGACGGGGCCTTGGCGTGCAGGGCGCCGAGCATCTGGTCGAAGTCGCCGCGCAGTTGGTCGAAGCGGTCGGGCAGGCTCGCGTCGAACTTGTCCTTGCAGGGCGTGCCCTGGCCGAGGACCGCGGCGCCGAGTTCGATGCAGCCCTTGAGGATCTCGGCGAAGCCGAGGGTGTTGCCGCCGATCTCGACGGTGATCACGTCGGCGCTCGGGGAGACGGCGTCGATCTGCGACGGGACCGGTGGGAAGGGGGCGCCGGGGTTGGTCCCGAGCGGCGGGAGCGGGCGGCCGGGCGGGGCCTCCTTGGTCTGGTAGACGTCCTTGACGGTGGCGCCGGAACAGCTGGCGTTGCGCAGTTCGACCAGGGGGCCGAGGCCGCGGCGGATCAGCTCGGGGTAGGAGCCGGTGGTGCGGGCGCAGCCGTCGCGGGGTTCGGTCTCGGCGCCGGCGGCCTCGACGAAGCCGGCCGTGTAGGAGTCGCCGAGCGCGGCCCAGGCGAGCGTCCGGACGCGGCCGGACGGCTCGGCGGCGGCCTGGGCGGCGGACGGGGTGATCAGGCCGGCGGTGAGCGCGACGGCGGTGCCGGCGACGGCGAGGCGGGACAGGAAGCGTGGCACGGTCTCTCCCTCAACGAGTGCGCGGGAGAGCGCGATTCACCCCCCTAGAGGTAAATCGAGTCGGCGGGTGGACGACTTGATCCCTCAGGAGGGTGAATTCGCGTGTGCGGCCATGACATTGGGCCGATCGGCCCTGGGCGTCAGGGTGGGGCGGTGAGGGGTGGGGCGGGGCGGGGGCGAGACGGTTCAGAGCAGGGCGGCGGACGGATCGACCATCGCCCGGGCGGTCTTGGCGTCGACGTACTCGCCGAGCGCGGTCATCACCCACTCGCCGGACGACTGCCGGACCAGCTTGCACATCACCACGCCCGTGTGCGGCTCGGAGTGGGTGAGGTCGAAGCGGACCAGCTCCTCCTCCGTCCGGGCGTCCAGCAGGCGGCAGTAGGCGTTCTTGACCTCGGTGAACCGCTGGCCGGAGAAGGAGTTGACGACGAAGACCAGGCCGGTGACCTCGGCCGGCAGGCCGTCCAGATGGACGGTGATCGACTCGTCGTCGCCGGCTCCGCCGCCGGTGAGGTTGTCGCCGGAGTGGGCGATCGCGCCCTTGAAGACGGTCAGCTTCATGAACCAGGCCGTCTCCAGCTTCTTGCGCCGGGCGTCGAAGGTGAGGCAGGAGGCGTCCAGGTCGACGCTGCGGCCGCGGCCGGCGGGCTCCCAGCCGAGCGCCATCCGGACCGAGGAGAGGAACGGGCGGCCGTTCTTCACCAGGGAGACCGAACTGCCCTTGACCAGGTTGACCCGGCCCTTGTCCAGGGTGACCTTGGCGGGGGCGGCCGGGGCCGGCGGGGCGACCGGGGGCACGGGGGGCGCGGGCGGGGTGGCGGCGAGGGCGATCCGCGGGTCGACGGGGGGAGCCGGGTGAGCCGGGTGAGCCGGGTGAGCCGGGGGAGCGGCCGGAGGGGTGGGCGGGGCCGCGGGGGGAGTGGCGGGGGCCGGGGCCTGGGCCTGGGCGGCCGGGGCCGCGGCCGGGGAGTCGTCGACGGAGACGCCGAAGTCGGTGGCGATGCCCGCCAGGCCGTTGGCGTAGCCCTGGCCGACCGCGCGCACCTTCCAGGCGCCGCCGCGCTGGTAGACCTCGACCACGATGAGCGCGGTCTCCTGGCCCAGCTGAGGCGGGGTGAAGGTCACCAGGGCCTGCCCGGTGTCGGCGTCGCGGACGGTGGCGGTCGGCTCCATCCCGGCGAAGGTGGAGGACTGGTCGGCGGGGCTGGCGGTCACCACGATCTTGGTGATGCCGGCCGGGACGGCCAGGGTGTCGACGGTGATCGCGTCCGGCGCTCCGGCGGCGGCCGGGCGGTGGCTGACGCCGGGGCCGTGCGGGGCGTTGAAGAAGACGAAGTCGTCGTCCGAGCGCACCTTTCCGGCGTCGGTCAGCAGCAGGCCGGAGACGTCCAGCGCCTTGGGCGCGGTGACCTCGACAGTCACCCGCGCGGCGGTCAGCGGGGCGTTGCCGCCTTGGGTCAGGACGGTGGACACGGACTCCTCCTCGGATGCGGAACGGCGGCCGGCCGGGGCCGCTGGGACCGCCGGGCCGGGTGCTGCCCACAGTAACGAACGGGCGCGTCGGGATGAGCCCGTCCGGGGCGGTGACCTGTCGGATCGTCGGACGGTACGGCCGGACGACGGGGGTGGGCGGCAGACCCCGGCGAGGTGGCGAGGCTGCGAGGTGGCAAGCCGGCGGGACGGCGCGGCCGGAGGTCAGCGGGGCGTGAAGGCCGTCGGCGTGCCGGGGCGCGGCGGGAGCCCGGGTGCCTCGGGCGCGGCGGGCCGCGGTGTGACCGGCTGCGGCGCGGCCGGCTGTGGTGCGACCGGGCCGAAGGCGCCGAGCGCGGCGACCGCCCGGGGCCGGTCGATGCCGAAGGCGGCGGCGCTCCAGCTCTCCGCCGCGGCGACCTTGCGGACCGGGCCGGACGAAGCGGGCCAACCGGACGGGAGCGAGGGGCCGGACGGGAGGGACGGGCCGGACGGGCCGGTGGGCCCCGGGGGTTCGGCGGCGGGGCGGGTGCCGCGCACGCCGAAGGCGTAGTGGCCGGGCGGGACGTCGATGCCGGCCGGGGTGGTGAAGCGGTAGACGAGGGTGCCGCGCTCCTGTTGGGCGGTGACGACCGCGCCGGGCAGGTCGGTCCAGGCGGCGCCGCTTCCGGGTGCCAACTCGCCCGGGGTGAGGCGGAATTCGGCCTGAAATGCGGTGAGCGGCTCGGTGGCGGTGAGGTCGAGCTGGTGCCGGAGGCCGTCCCGGCCGAGCGGTGTGACCGTGGCGACGCCGGTCAGGGCCTGGTCGGTGCCCGGGTCGGTGTCCGGGTCAGGGGTGCCGGCGGTCGGGCCGTCGGTGCCCGGGGCAACCGCGCCGGGCGGCGGCGGTGCGGGCTGCGCCGGGGCGGCCGGGCGGGGTCCGGGCGCGTGCGGCGTGGTCGGCGAGGGGGAGGGCGAAGAGGGGTCGGCCGGCTGCTCGGCGGCGGGCGCGACGGGCTGGGCCGACGGCGAGGGCGCGGCGGCGTCGGCCGGCGTGGCGGGCTCGCCGGTGCCGGCCGGCCGGGTGCCGGGGCCGTGGTCGGCCATGGGTTCGGCCGCGGCCTGTCCGCCGGCGGGTTCCGGGGGTGCCGACCGGGTGCCGGGCGCGCTGGGCGAGGCGCTGGGCGAGGCAGCTCCGGCGGCCGTGCCCTCCGCCGCCCCCGGGCGGTGCGCCGAGGGGCTCGGTGCGGGCGGTCGGCCGGTGGCCGGGAGGTCGGTGGGGTTCGGCGCGGTGGGGTTCGGCGCGGTCGGGGCCCGGTCGGCGGCGGCCTCGGCCTGGTCGCCCGCGGCGGGGGTGGGCGGCGGGGTGGTGCCGACGCGCGCGACCCCGGCCCGCCGGCCCACGCCCTGCTGCTCGTTGAGCAGGAGGGTGGTGGCGATGCTGATGCCGACGACGGTGGACATCGCCATCGCGGCACCGGAGAAGCGCAGGGTGGGCAGCCGGAACCGGCCGCCGAACGGGCGTGGCCGCCCGTGCCGGCCGTGCCGTTCGGGTTCGTGCCGAACGTCCCGCGCAGTGTCCTCGCGCGCAGCCACCGGACCCCTCCCTCCCCGAAGTCGCCGTCGCGGTCGCGGTATTCTCCCATGCGCTGCCACCGGGCCGGCATCGGCCGCCCGGGGTCGGTCGGCCGGGGTCCGGGTGGGGCCCGCGCCGGGAGGGGGAGAGCGTACCAGCGGCTCGTCGCGGCCTGGACGGTTTTGATCCGTTTCGTGGACACCCGTTCGACAGAAGGAAGTTGACGATCCATCTGATAAGTCGGTGAGGGCGGTCGGGCCCGCCCGGACGGGGATCGATGCAACCTCCTTGCAACCCTTGCCCGCCCGGCCGGAAGTGGCTCAGGCTGAGGTCATCCCACGCCGTCCCGGAGAGACCGTCATGCCGCCCGACCCGCTGTCCGCAGCCTCCAGTGCACCCCTCGCCGCCACCCCCACGGGCGGCGATGGGGACGGCTCCACCGCCGCTCCGGCGGCGGTGGAGGAGGTGCTGATGCTGCGGATCTCGCTGGGCGAGGAGGTGGTCGGCGAGGTGCGCACCCGGTTCCGGTTCGAGGCCGCGCGCCCGTACGAGGTGCTGCTGACCTTCCATCTGGGGCGGCCGGACGAGGCCGACTGGGTGTTCTCGCGCGAGCTGCTGCGCGACGGTCTCCAGACGCTGAGCGGCCAGGGCGACGTCAAGCTGTGGCCGGCGTACTGCCCGTGCCACGGCTCGACGCTGCACCTGGCGCTCGAATCACCGCACGGCAGCGCCCTGCTGGAGGCCTCCAAGCCCCGGGTGCGGGCGTGGCTGGACCGTACCTACGCGCTGGTCTCCGCCGATGCGGAGCGCGCCTGCGGCCCGACCGACGCCCAGCTGGCCGCGCTGCTCGCCGGCGGCTGAGGCCCGGTCGGGGCGCCGGCGGGCCCGCGCGGCGGCGGGACGGGCGCCGTGCCCGGCAGCCGGACCGTCCCCGTGGCCAGCCCGGCCCGCAGCCGCCGGACGGCCGGGGCCGAGGAGGCCGGCAGCAGGTCGTACGGGTCGTCCGGCCCGTCCACCGTGACCAGCACCGACTCGGCGATGCGGTACGGCCGGTGGGCCAGCAGGCCGCCCAGGTAGCGGCGCAGCCGGGACAGCTCGGCGCGGACCGTCACCGTCCGGCCCGGGTCGCCGAACAGCGCCTCCGCGAGCTGCGCGGCCGTGCTGCCCTCGCGTCCGGTGGCGAGCAGGAGCAGCAGTTCGGCGTGGCGCGGGCTGAGCGGGTGCGACCAGCTGCCGGCCGCGCCCCGGACGGTCAGCTCCGGGCGGTCCTGGCGGCGCAGGTCGAGCCGGAGGCGGGCGCCCTCGGCCTGCTCGGCCTGTTCGGCCGTCACCGTGCCGGAGCCGTCCGCCTCGGGTGGCCGGACCGGTCGCACCAGCCAGCCGTCCGCGAGCGGTTCCAGGGCGCACTCGCCGAGGCCCGGCACCCAGTGCACGGCGGCGGTCCCCCAGCCGCCGACCGGCACCCGCAGCCGGCCGGGCGGCGGCAGCCCGGCCGCGGCGGCGGTCCACCCGGCGGAGTCCACCACCAGGGCCGGGCCGGCCACCCGGGCGAGCACCGGCGCGGCCAGGGTGCGCAGTTGGTGCAGCGCCTCCAGCCGGTGGGCGCGCAGCTCGGTCTCGGCGAGCCGGGCGGCGGTGGCGGTGAGCTGCAGCAGGTACGGGCGGACGTTGCGGGCCGGGCCGCTGAGGTTGATCGCGCCGACCAGCCGCCCGGTGCCCGGGTCGTGCACGGGGGCGGCCACGCAGGTCCAGGAGTGGTGGCTGCGCAGGTAGTGCTCGGCGGAGTGGACGTGCATCGGGCGCTGGGCGCGCAGTGCGACGGCGATGCCGTTGGTGCCGACGCTCTCCTCGATCCAGCGGGCGCCGGTGAGGAAGCCGATCCGGTCGGCGCTGCGGCGCAGGGCGCGCTCGCCCTCCTGCCAGAGCACGTGGCCGTCGGCGTCGGCGATGGCGAGGATCAGCGGGCTCTGGCCGACCGGCTGGAGCAGGGTGTCGCGCAGCACCGGCAGGACCGCGTCCAGGCCGCTGGTGCGGCGGCGCTGCTCGATCTCGGCGGGGCCGAGGTGGACGGCGGCGGCACCGGCGTCGGGGTCGAGCCCGAGGCGGCGCAGCCGGGCCCAGGAGTCGCCGATCTCGGGGCGGGGTTCGAGCAGGCCGGGGGAGCCGGGGTCGGGGTAGGGGGGCTGGGCGAGTTCGCGGGCGGCGGCTTCGGCGAGGGTGCGGTCGTGGACCCTGGCCAGCTCGGCCGTGCTCGGCGCGGTGCGGCGTTCTGGTCGTCGGGACTGCCGTCCGGTCTGCCGCACTCGCGTTGCTCCTCGCCGCCGTTCGAGGCCGCGCCGGGGTCGACGCGCTGACGAAAGCGTACGGGGGCGGTGAGTGTCTGGGGACGGGGTCTGCCAACT
Organism: Kitasatospora sp. NBC_01300; assembly: GCF_041435235.1. Classification (NCBI taxonomy): domain Bacteria; kingdom Bacillati; phylum Actinomycetota; class Actinomycetes; order Kitasatosporales; family Streptomycetaceae; genus Kitasatospora; species Kitasatospora sp. NBC_01300. Next base: position 5,535,364 of record NZ_CP108408.1, read on the forward strand.
CGGCATACCGGACGGTATGACCGTGGACATGCCGGGGTGTGATGACTAGCGGGGGTCCTGGTGCGGGCCTGGTGTGAGCCTGACGCGGGCCTGGTGCGAGGCCTGGCACGGGACCTGGTGAGGGCCTTGCGTGGGCCTGGTGCGGGCTCGGTGGATCGTGCCGCGGTCAGCGGTCAGCGGTCAGCGGTCAGCGGTCAGCGTTCCGCGCCGGTGCCGCGCTGGGCCGCCTCGACGGTGTGGTGCAGGTCGGCGGTGGCCTCCAGGGAGGCGGCGGTGCTCAGCGCCAGGCAGGCGGCCAGCGCGATCGCGACCGCGCGCAGGCGGGTGCCGGTGGCGGTGGTCGCCGGGCGGGGCTGGAGCAGGGCGGCGACCCGGCGCGGGACCGGCCCGGAGTGGGCGGCGGGGACGAGCCGGGGCCGGGCCGGCCAGGGGGAGCGGCTGGCGGCCAGGGCGGCCCGGCCGACCGCGCGGGCGGTCACGGCGCGGTCGCCGACCCGGGCGGCCGCCACCTCGTCGGCCCAGCGCTCCAGGTGGTACCCGAGGGGCGCGCGGAGCGGCCGCAGCGCCGGGTGGAGGTCGGCGGCGTGCTCGGCGAGGGCGAGGAAGACGTGGTGGCGGGCGGTCAGGTGGGCGCGCTCGTGGGCGAGCAGGGCGGCCCGCTCGGGCCCGGTGAGGATGCGCAGCATGCCGGAGGTGACCACGATCCGGCCGGGCTCGCCGGGCCGGCCGGGGAGGGGCAGGCGCCCCGGTAGGGCGAAGGCGTCGGCGCGCTCGTCGTCGAGGACGGCGAGCGGGTGCTCGCTCGGCTGGAGCAGGGCGCGGGCGCCGGCCAGGACGGCCTGCGGGGTGCGTGCCCGGCGCATGGTGACGTGCCCGGGGCGTGTGTCCGGATGCCGGCCCTCGGTCGGCGTGGGGCAGTCCGGCGCGGGGCAGGCCGGGAGGGCGGCCCGGGCCTCGCGCAGTTCCAGCCGGTGGCGGCGGGCGGTGCGGACGGCCCGGGCGGTCAGCGCGGCGAGCACCAGACCGGCCGCGGCGGCCGCCACCGGCGCGTCGGGTGCGGCGGCGGTGAGCCAGGGCAGCGACAGGTGGCCGATCGCGGCGACCGGCGGTAGCTGGAGCAGCCCGGCGGCGGCGAGCAGGCCGAGCGAGCAGAGGGTGCCGCCGGCCAGCACGGCGGACGTCCCGGCGAGCATCCAGGCGGCGGCCCGGGGCGGCAGCGCGTCGGCGAGGCGGCGGGCCAGCGGGGCGGCCAGGAACGGCAGCAGCAGCGGGGCCCAGACGGCGATCATCACGATCCGGCCGCCCCGGGGGTGCCGTGGCCGGAGGTTCGGTGGCCGGGGGCGGGGGCGATGCCCGGGGTGGAGTCGAGACCCGGGGCGCCGTCGCCGAGCAGGTCGCGCAGCAGCTGCTCGTCCTCGGCGGAGAGGTCGGAGACGAAGCGGGCGAGCACGGTGGAGCGGTCGGCCTCGCGGCCGAGCTCGGTGTGCATCCGGCGGGCGGCGAGGCCCGCGGTGTCCTGGACGGTCGGGGTGTACGCGTAGGCGCGGCCGGCCCGGGTGCGCTCCACGGTGCCCTTGTCGTGGAGGCGGGCGAGGATCGTGGCGATGGTGGTGCGGGCGAGGTCCCCGCCGAGTGCCGACTGGACGTCCTGCGGGGTCATCGGCTGCCGGGCCGACCAGAGCGCGGCCAGCACCTCGGCCTCCAGCTCCCCGGCGGGCCGGCGGGCGGACGGTACGTCGGACATGGCGGCGCTTCCTCCAGGTTTCGTCTACAGTCATGTAGACCGTCTACGTCACTGTAGACGGTCGGGGCGGGTTCCGCTGTGAACCGCCCCCCAACGTACGGGAGGTCCGCCAGCCTTGCTTCAGTTCCTCGCCGATCCGGCCGCTCACCTCGCGGTGAACCCGCTGGACGCGTCCTCGCTGCTCGCCGCCTTCGGCGCACTCGGCATCGCCGTCGTGCTCTTCGCCGAGACCGGCCTGCTGGTGGGCTTCTTCCTGCCCGGAGACTCGCTGCTGTTCACCGCGGGGCTGCTGTGCGTGCCCGGCGCCACCAGGGGCCCGCAGCTGGAGCTCTACCAGGTGCTGCCCGCCGCCCTGGTCGGCGCGCTGGCAGGCGCCCAGGTCGGCTACCTGATCGGCAAGCGCGGCGGCCGCGCGCTGCTGCGCCGCACCGAGCGCAAGAGCCTGCTGGAGGGCGTCGAGCGGGCCGAGGAACTGCTGGGCAAGTACGGCCACGGCAAGGCGATCGTGCTCGCCCGCTTCATCCCGGTGGTCCGAACGGTGCTGAACCCGCTCTGCGGCGTGCTCGAAGTGCCGGCCCGCTCGTTCACGTTCTGGCAGGTGACCGGCGGCGCCGTCTGGACCGTCGGCGTCGTGCTCGCCGGGTACGGGCTCGGATCGTCGATCCCCAGCATCGACAGATATCTGCTCCCGATCATCGGTCTGGTAGTAGTTGTCTCCGTGCTCCCCATTGTTCTCGAACTGTTCCGCGCCCGTAAGGCGCACCGTCACGGAGGTGACAAGTGACGTCTTCCCGGGCTCTCGCCGTCTACGACGGCAGCGGCATCGACGGCAGCCTCTACACCCGGGTGAACGGGTGGGCGCAAGCCGCCCCGCACTGGCTCGACGAGCTGATCAAGGTCTGGTCGGCGCTCGGCCTCGGCCTGTTCGCGGTCTTCATGCTCTACGCCTGGTGGCGGGCGCGCGGCGCCGACTCGGCCGTGATGGCCAAGGTGCTCGCCTCGCCGGTGATCGTCGTCGTCGCGTACGGCGTCAACTCGGTGCTCAAGGGCATGGTCGAAGAAGTCCGGCCGTGCGCCCAGATCCCCGGCAGCGTCTCGCTGGAGACCTGCCCCGGCGCCGGTGACTGGTCCTTCCCCAGCAACCACACCGTGATCGCCTTCGCCGCCGCCACCGCACTCTGGTTCGCCGACCGGCGGCTCGGCTGGATCGCCGGGATCTTCGCGGTGCTGATGGGCGCCTCCCGGGTCTGGGTCGGCGTGCACTACCCGCACGACGTGGCCGTCGGCGCGCTGGTCGGCCTCCTGGTCGCGGTGGTGCTGGCGCCGCTCGCCGGCCGCTGCGGGCCGCTGGTGGACCGGATGCGGACGGGAGCGCTGCGCCCGCTGCTCGGCCCGGGCGCGGTGCCGGTGACGGCCGGCCGCCACGCCGCGTACGGGACGCGGCAGCACTGAACGGCGGGTGCCGACGGCACTGTTGGCGGGTGTCGGCGGCACTGGCGGCGAGACCCGACAGCGCTGATTCCGTAGCCTCCCCGTAGCCCGTCCGACCCTTGTCTGGCCGGGGTGGCGGGTAGAGCATGTGAGCCGGGCGTGGGGCCCCTTCGCGGGGAACCCGCCCGGCTCAGTCGTGCCGGGGCGCGGGAGCGCCGGGCGTGCCAGCGGAGGGAGTGCCAATGCCGTACCGACTCGACATCACGCAGGGGGACTGGCCGGGCGAGTCGCCGCACAAGGGCGTCGAGGGCCTGCTCGCCGAGGCCATGGTGCTCACCCTCGCCACCGCCGGCCACGAGCACGGCCCGCACGCCAACCTGGCCTTCTTCGCGTACGACGACGACCTCGTCCTGTACTTCGTCAGCGAGCGCTCCACCCGGCACAGCCACCACCTCGCCGAGGAGGCCCGGGCCGCCGCCACCGTTTTCCTGCCGCCGCCGGTCTTCGGCGAGCAGCTGCGCGGCCTGCAACTGGCCGGCGGCGCGAGCGAGGCCTGGGGGCGGCAGGCCGAGGCGGCGCTGGCCGCCTACCAGGGGCGGTACCCGTCCTTCGCACAGGACGAGCAGGTGCGGCGGCAGTTCCTCACCGGGGGCGGGGCGGCGGCGCTGTACCGGTTCCAGGTGGAGGAGCTGACGGCGGTGGACGAGCCGAACTTCGGGCGGCGCAACTACCTGCGGGCGCGGGTGCTGCGGCCGTAGGCCCTGTCCGGTCCCCAGGGTTGTCTGTACAACTTTTCGGGTGATTCATCTGCGGGACGCTGCCGGGACGCCCCCAGGACACCTGGGCGCACCAGCCTGGCCGCATGAGAGTCATCGTCGTAGGAGCAGGCGTGCTCGGCACCATGCACGCCTGGCAGGCCGTCGAACGCGGCCACGAGGTCGTCCACCTGGAGCGCGAGACCGAGGCGCGCGGCGCCTCGGTGCGCAACTTCGGCCTGGTCTGGGTCAGCGGCCGCGCGCAGGGCGAGGAACTGGACACCGCGCTGCGCGCCCGCGAACTGTGGGAAGGCATCGGCGCCCGGGTCCCCGACCTCGGCTTCCGCGCCAACGGATCGCTCACCGCGATCCGCACCCAGGCCGAACTCGCCGTCGCCGAACAGGCACTCACCCTGCCCGACGCCGCCGCCCGCGGCTACCGGCTGCTCGACGCCGACCAGACCAGGGCCGCCAACCCCGCCCTGCGCGGCGAACTCCTCGGCGCCCTGTGGTGCGAGCGCGACGCCGCCGTCGAACCCCGCACCGCCCAGCCCGCGCTGCGCGCCGCCCTCCAGGCCACCGGCCGCTACACCTTCCTGCCCGGCCGCGAGGTCCGCGACGTGATCGGCGAGAACGCCGTCCGCGACGACCACGGCGACATCCACACCGGTGACCTCGTCATCCTCTGCACCGGCGCCTGGCTCGGCGGCCTCGTCCGCGAACTCGCCCCCTCGCTGCCCGTACGCAGGGTCCGGCTGCAGATGATGCAGACCGACCCGCTCGGCGAGACCCTCACCACCTCCGTCGCCGACGGCGACAGCTTCCGCTACTACCCGGCCTTCGCCGGCACCGCCCTGGACCGCCTCCGCGACACCCAGCCGCAGCCCGACGTCGCCGCCGAACACAAGATGCAGCTGCTCATGGTCCAGCGGCGCGACGGCGGCCTCACCATCGGCGACACCCACGAGTACGACCAGCCGTTCGGCTTCGACGTCGTCGAGGACCCGTACGACCACCTGGTCGCCGTGGCCGAGGACCTGCTCGGCCGCCCCCTGCCGCGCGTCCGCCGCCGCTGGGCCGGGGTGTACGCGCAGTGCGTCGACACCACCCGGGTCGTCCACCGCGAACGACTCCGCGACGGCGTCTGGCTCGTCACCGGCCCCGGCGGCCGCGGCATGACCTGCTCCCCGGCCATCGCCGAAACCACCGCCGAACTCGCAAACCTGTAAGGGTAGTTGACATGTCCTTTGATATCCGCCTGGTCGTCCTCGACATGGCCGGCACCACCGTGGCCGACGACGGCCTCGTCGAACAGGCCTTCACCGCCGCCGCCCGGACGCTCGGCGTCGAGGCCGGCAGCCCGGGCTTCGGCCCCATGCTGGAACACGTCCGCGCCACCATGGGCGAATCCAAGATCTCCGTCTTCCGGCACCTCTTCGGGGACGAGGACAAGGCCCAGCGGGCCAACACCGCCTTCGAGGCCGCCTACCACGACCTCGTCGACGCCGGGCACTGCGCCGCCCTGCCCGGCGCCGCCGAAGCCATCGCCGAACTGCGCGGCCAGGGCCGGAAGGTCGCCCTCACCACCGGCTTCTCCCGGGCCACCCAGGACCGCATCCTCACCGCCCTCGGCTGGCAGTCCGTCGCCGACCTCACCCTCAGCCCCGCCGAGGCCGGCCGCGGCCGCCCCTACCCGGACCTCGCGCTCACCGCGCTGCTGTGGACCGGAGTCGAGTCGGTGCGGCAGATCGCCGTCGCCGGCGACACCGGCTACGACATGCTGACCGGCGTACGGGCCGGAGCGTCCGTCGTCGCCGGCGTGCTCACCGGCGCCCACGACGAAGCCCGGCTGCGCGCCGACGGGGCGACGCACGTGCTCGGCTCGGTCGCGGAACTGCCCGCCCTGCTGGGCTGATCGATCCCTCCGGGAGCAGGAAGTCGGCCCGGCCGACTTCCTGCTCACCGGGGCCAGATCAGGACACCGGCCCGGCCGCTCCGCCGCCCCGCTGCCGGGCCGACTCGCGGCCCAGCCAGGCGATGGCGAGCATCAGGGCGGCCGTCAGCCCGACGGCGAGCTCGAGATCCCGGGGAAGGCTGATGTCCTCCGGGCGCTGCGGGTCGGCGCGGCCGGCCGGATCGAAACGGACCGTCACCCGGTCACCGACCGCGAGCGCGCGCAACCCCGTCGACAACTCGCCGCCGGGCAACGCGGTGCCGTCCTCGGCCGCGAGGTCGTACATCGAGGACGGGTGCTTCCCGGCGAGGCGGTCCGTCTCCCCGGTGACCCGGGCCGTCACCGTCTCGCCGGACAGCCGCAGGATCACGTCGTCCCGCGCCATGGCCGCGGCCCCCGTCGCCAGGCCCGCGAGGACAACGGCGAACAGCGCCACCCAACAGCCCACCCACCGCCCCAGCAGCCGCACCAGACCCACCACCCAGGCCACCACCAGCACCAGACCGAGCAGCGACGCGACGGCCCCGCCGAGGTAGGTGCCCGCGAGCACCAGCCCGAACGTCCCCACGGGGACGCCCAGGATCAGGACAGTGCTCAGCGCGGTGGCCCGGCTGCGGTCCCTGGTCGTCCCCATGGCTCTCCCCGCGTGCGTCCGATCGGGCTGGAAGAGTACGACGCGTCCCCTCGCCCCCGGACACGGGGGCCGGTCGGGCGGGAGGGGGACTTCCTCGGCGCCGAGGAAGAGGCAGGCGTGGGCCTTCGTCAGGCAGGGTGCAGGGCCGCGAGCTATTGCTCAGCTGTTGTCCACCGGGTGTCCGCTGCGGGCCGCCAGCGCTCGGAACTCGGCCCAGGACTGCGCATCCAGGTCGTCGAGGACGCCGTCGTCGAGTTCGACGACGGGCTCCGGCGACAGGTGGGCGCGCCAGTTGCCGCGCTTCACCATCAGCATGCCGAAGTCGAGGAAGCCGTTGGCGAACGAGAAACCGGCGCCGCCGCGCTCGTAGACCCGGATCAGGGGCTCGAAGGGATCGGGCAGCGGACGCAGCACCGGCCCGGGGGCGTCACCCAGGGCGGCCCACTGGACGGCGGCCGCCGAGCACTCGATCGCGTGCCACGAGCCGGAGGCCTCCTCCACGAAATCCTCGATGTCGGAGACCACCGCCGGGTCGGCCCGCACGGCCGGCGCCACAATCGCCGCGAGATCGAAGAAAGGCCATTCGTCGGTTTCCCCGTAGGCGTCGAGCCAGAGCGCGGCCCGTCGGAAGTACTCCTTCATGAGCGCCGCGCGAGAAAAGGCCCTCCGCTCCCCCTCCCGATAGGCCGTCCACTGGACGGCTTTGAGGCGGTCGACCATCAACTGAACATTTTCCGTGCTCACTTGAGATCATAACCTTTCTCGCGGAGTTGGGATTTAACGGCATCGACTACGATATCAAGGTTCGAGAGGTCTTCGGCGACGGCCCCGGTGGGCACCTTGAGTCCGTAGAGCTTCCAGTGGTCGAGTGATCCGTCCGCCGACACCTCTCCCTCGTGATAGCTCCGTGGTGCCAGATTGTGTGCGCCGAAATGATCGGGGTGGACAATTGGCGCGCCCTCCGAATTCCACGCGTCCGGATGGCTGGAAAGATAGGGGAGACCGGCTTCGAGGAGCTTGGCCTCGACATACTCGTGGGCGAGCGTTCCGCGCAGCGGTGGAATGCTGCCCGGTTTTATGAATCCGTTGACGGCGGCGTTCCAGGGTGTGGAGACCGCCGGGTCCGGTTCGAAATGGACGTTCTTCAGGACGTTGTGTGCGCCCGGTCCCACCGGGACGTCATGCCGGTTGACCATGAGGTTGTCCTTGGCGACCTGGACGATCCGCGGATCGACACCGGTTTCCTTGGCGACCTCGATCACATCGTCCGTCCTGGTGCGGTAGTCCTCGTAGCGCTGCACGGCCCTCTTGTTCGGTGTGCCGGTCGGGTCGATCGCGTACGGGGTTCCCGACTCGGAGAGCCAGGGCTCCGGGCGGGCGCCGAGTCCGCCCTCCCAGCCGTTCGCGTCGGCCCCGGTGAAACCGGGGCGGCGCTTCGGAGTGCTGCTCCCGGGAGCTGCCGCGCTGCCGATGGCGCCGAGGATGAGGTCGAGGGGCATGACCGGGCCGGTTTTGAAGGTGGCGTCGTAGCCGTAGGCGAGGCCGGCGCCGGTGAGCATGCGGCCGGGGAGGGTGTCGGCGGCGCCCGCGGCCTTGGCGAGGCCGGCGAGGGCGACGGAGGCGTTCTCGGTGCCCTCGGCGGCGTTGGCGGCGACGCGGCCTCCGGCGCCGAGGCCGCCTCCGGCGCCGCCCATCACGCCGCCGGTCTCGGCGGAGTCGGCGGCCTCCTGGAGGCTGTAGCCGCCGTCGTCGAAGAACTCGACGCGGATCGGCTGGGCGACGGCGAGGTCGACGGCGATGGCCTCGACGGCGCCGAAGACGACGCCGGTGAGGATGGTGGCGGCGATGGTGGCGATGGCTTCGGAGACGGCGACGCCGAGGCCCGCGGCGGTGGCGATGATGCCCGCGGCGGCGGTGCCGGCGGCGGCTTCGGAGATGCCGGCGGTGAAGATGGCGAGGGCGGTGCCGGCGACCAGGGTCGCGCCGACGATCGCGGCCTCCTCCTCGAGCTTCTTGAGGGCCTTGTCGACCTCGTCGGCGAAGGCGCGCAGGGCCTTGGCGAGGTTGCGGCAGGCGGCGGCGACATCGGGGAGCCAGCCCTTGCCGTTGCCTCCGTAGTACTGGCCCCAGAACTTGCCGAAGGCGTCGATGGCGGGGCCGTGGTTGTTGGCGACGATGGCGGCGGCGGCCTGGTGGGTGGGCGCGGTGACGTTGTCGATGGCGGTGGCCATCGTGTCCCAGGCGGCGGCGACCGTGCGGAGCTGGTCCGGGTCGGCGTCGGGCCACCACAGGCCGGTGACCTTGCGGACGATCTTCTCGGCCGCGGACTCACCCACGCGCCGGCTCCCTCCGCGGCGGGCGGCCGATCACGGCGTCAGGTCCTTGCGGACGTGGTTGTCGGCGTCGGTGTGGTTGTCGGCGTGGGCGTTCAGCCCGTCGTGGATGCTGGTGAGGCCTTTGACCAGGGTGTCCAGCGCGGAGAGCACGTGGTCGTGCGGGCCGTTGTAGGCCTGGGCGAACTCCTTGCCCTGCTTGTCGTCGCCCCACGGGCTGCCGGCGGCGGCGAGGCTGTGCCTGAGCGTGTCGAGGGCGTCCTTGAGGGCCTTGCTCTGGGCCTGGAAGGTCGGCGCGGCCGCCTTCAGGTCCCCCGGCCGGATCTTGAACTCCGGGCCGCCGGCTTTCGCTCCGTCATCTGCCATGGTGTTCCCCCCGTACTGTCCGTGTGTCATGAGCAGTGAGGAGTGAGATGCCCGTTCGGAGCGGCAGGGTTGCCGAGCGCTGGTGTGACGGGCGTCACGCCGTGGCGGGCCGGTCGGATCGGCCTCGCGTCGGCCGGGGACCTCGCCAGCCAGTTCGGTCGAAGCGAGGTCCCAGGAGAGGACGATGAGGTCGGCGTGCCGCTGAGTCGGCGGCGTGCCGGGTGGTCGGTCAGAGGAACAGGGCGAGCGCGGTGAAGACGAGACCGACCGCGAGGAGGACCAGGCCCTGGGGTTGTTTCCGGTCCTCGTCGCGGACGAGCGCGCCGAAGGCCGCCAACCCGGCAAGGGGATAGGGGATCGCGACCATCAGGGCCAGGCCGAGACGGCTCTGGACGAGCAGGAAGCACAGGAGCCAGGGCACTGAGACCGCCGTCGCCGCCGCGGTGAGCGGCAGCCCGTCGAGTCGGCGCATGCGCTCGCGCCACGGTCCGGCCGGGCGTGGCTCCCTGGGCGGCTTGCTGCTGTCGTAGGCGAACCACAGCAGGAACAGGGCGATGCCTGCGTTGATTCCGATCGCGCTCCACAGGGAGGCCGGGGAGTCGGCCTCCCCGGGCAGCTTGGGGGCGACCCGGCCGGTCGGGTCCATCCGGACGGTGGCGTAGTCGCCGGGGCTGAAACGTCGACTGTCCGGTTTCAGGGACCCGCCGGGGACCTCCTCGCCCTGCGTGGAGAGGTCGTAGGTCCGCTTCGTGCCGCGGATCGACTTGTCGATGTGCTCGGCGATGACCATCGCCTTGACGTCCCGCCCCGAACTCAGCAGCTGGTTGTGCCAGGCGTCGGCGCCCGCACCGGTGGCGATGAGGACGGCGAAGAAGACGAGGACCAGCCCGGCGCTGACGTCATCGCCACCGGGGTCGTTCCCCGGTCCTCTCAGCTTCGCGAGTCCGACGCCCGTCGCGACCATGTAGAGCGCACCTAAGCCGAATGCCAGGAGGGTGCCGACGTAAACGAACGCGAGGACGATGCCGACGGACAGACAGGTCAGGACGGCGACCAGGACGGCACCGCGGCGGAGCCAGTGCGGCTTGCTCCCCGCCTCCGGGGCGGGCTGGGCGAGTGTCACCCGAAGGCCTTTCGGATGTTGTCCCGCCGCTCCGGCGACAGGGCGTTCTGTGCTTCTTCGAGCGGAGGGTGGAAAGAGATCCCGCTGATGGCGGCGCCTACCAGGACCGACCACCCGTCCCAGTAGTCCAGGTGCTGGGTGGTGAAGACGACGGCCAGCACGTGAGGGCGCCACGGATGCGGGAACAGGGCTTCCAGCAGGCGGACGGTGACGACGCCCGATCCCGGCAGGCCGTAGACCGCTCCGGACAGGGGCACGGCCAGGTCGCGGACGGTCACGGTGGCACGGCCGAGCGGGAAGTCGAGGACGTCGACGTCGGCGTCCGGCCAGGCGGCCGCGAGCTCCTCGGCGGCGCGCTGGGGGTAGGTGCCCGGGACGCCTCGCTCCTGCTCGCGGAGGAACAGGCTCAACATGCCCTGGACGATTGCGCCTTCCTCGGTCTGCACCAGGCAGTTGGAGACGTGGACCGCACCCTCGCGCAGCTGCGCCTGGAGGGCGAGTTCGGCGGAGATGGCGATGCCGAGCTTCTGTCCCGGACCGGCATCGGTGAGCGCGTCGAGTCCGTCCACGATCCGACTCATGCGGTCGCCCGGATCCTCGGACAGGTCGATGCTCGTGAACCCTTCGGGCAGGGAGAGCCAGAACGACGGGGCGGTCGTGTCAGTCATGGCCGACTCCCCACACACCGGTGACGACCGCACTGCCGGCACCGAGCAGCCCGGGTGCGATCCGGCTCTTGCCGCTGCCGCCGATGGCGGCTCCGGCACCATTGAGCGCGGTGCCGCCTCCCGTGGTGTAGTTCACCGCGGCGCTCAGCCCCGGGCTCGGGTTGTCCTGGGTGAGGCCCCAGGCGGTGGGGGCCGTCAGCGCGACGCCACTGGCTGCCTGCACGCCGTCGGAGACGTTCATCGCAGCGGCCTTGGAGAGCCCGAGTTTGATGGCGGGCTTCTCGATGGCCGTCGTGAAGACCGGGCTGGCCGGGTCCATCGCCCTGGCGGCGGTGCGGATCTCGGTGGCGCCGGCGCTCACGGCCTTGACCCCGGTTCCGGTCGCACGGGCGCCCCGGAACGCGGTGACTCCGCCCTTGATGAGTGCTCCTCCGGGGAGCGCCCCGAGGAGATCACCGGCGAGGGTGAGGTCGTTGCCGAGGTTCGCCATGCTGGTCGGCATCAGTCCTTTGACGCCGTACTGCTTCGCGTGCCATCCGGCTGCGCCGACGCTCAGCAGGATGGCGGGCAGCGCGAACGCGGGGCAGAAGATGGCCGCGACGCCGCAGATGCCCGAGGCCACCGTCAACAGGTCCGCGCCGTGCTTGCTGAACCAGCTGCCGACCTTGCTGAGCCAGCCGGGCTCCGGCGGCGCCTTGCTGTCGGCGGCCTTGCGGATGGCGGCCGCGGTCTTGTGGGCGTCGGACTTGTGGCCCCCGGCGAGTTCGTGGGCCTGCTTCTGCAGCTGGGTGAGGTCGGTGGCGGCGCTGCTGACGAGTGCGGCGGCCGCTTCCAGGTGGGTCTTCGCCTTGGTGTAGCGCTGTTCGGCGGCGGCGAGGGCGGCGTCGTCGGGGAAGGTCCGGCCGGCGAGCTTGAGGTCGGGGGCGGCGGCCGCGGCGGTGTGCGCCTGTTCGGCCTGCTCCTGCTGCTGCTTGGCGGCGACCGCGGCGCGGGCCAACTCGGCGGCCTTGGGCTGGTGTTCGGTCAGTGCCTGGTACCAGACGTCGAGGGCCTGGTAGGCGGCGGTGATCGAGTCGGCGGCGTCCTGGAGGTACGTGGGGAGCTTGCCGAACTGGCCGGCGAAGGCCTTGGCGGCCTCGCCGGTCCACTGGCCCTGGTCGGCGGAGAGCTGCGAGAGCGTGGTGTGGACGTCGGTCAGGTGCTGGCCCACCCGGCGCAGGCTTCCGCTGAGGCCGGTGACCGCGGCGGCGTCGCCGGGGGTCGGGTCGAAGCCGAGGCCGGACCAGTCCGGCGCGGGGCCGGTCACGAGCGCCCCTGGGGGGTGAGGGCCTTGGTGGTGTCCTGTTCGGTGCTGTCGTAGCCCTGCTGCACCTTCTCCAGGCCCTCGTCGAGGATCTTGACGCACTCGCGGACCTTCTTCAGCCCGTACTCCCACGTGCCCTGGAAGTGTCCGCAGGCCTCGTCGAGGAAGTCGTAGCCCAGTCCGCTGCGACTCGCGTCCTTGAGCGCCTTGAGTCCCTGGTCGAGTTCGTCGCCGCAGCCTTTGAGGTCCTTGGCCAGCTTGGCGAGGAACTCGGTGCTGACCGTGAAGTCGGCCACTGCTCCCCCGATGTGTCGATGGCGTGACCGGCCGAGCATAGCCGCAGTCGGTGCGCGGGCGATCTGTTGTGAACGGGTGCTTCACGGTGCGGTGGCGGGATCTTGACGATGCGCCAGCACGCGGCGCCGTCGGAGGCGGCAGGGAGGCGGCCGCGCGCTGCCGGGCTCAGCGGCGCCAGAAGCCGCGCTTCTTCGGGGTGACGAGCTTCGCCACCGCGGCGACGAACAGTTCGGCGACGGGGGAGGGGCCTTCGCCGTGGTTGAGGTGGCCTTCGGAGGACCACTCGCCGAGGACGGTGCCGGGGCTGCCGTCGAAGGGGTTGACCGCGTGCTCCAGGGTCACGTAGCGGACGGTCTTGGTGCCCTGGGGGTGGACGGCGGCGACGAAGTGGGCCTCGGTGGCGCCGGTCGGGGTGGGGAGGATGACGAGCAGCAGGGGGTGGCCGTCGGCCCGCAGGTGCCGGCAGTCCAGGCCGTGGCTGGGCAGTCGGTCCTCGGGCGGGAGGGTCTGGCCGAGGTTGTCCCAGATGCCGGTGAGGACGGGCAGGAGGCTGCCGCCGGCGTCCGGGACGGTCAGCCGCGGGCCGAACTCGAGGACCTGGCGGGCGAGCTCGCGGTGGACGAAGCGGTAGTGGTGGGGTCGTGGGTCGCTCATGGGGCCCACGGTAGCGAACCGCTCGGAGCGGGCAGTCGGCACATCCGACTTCCCGCTCCGAAAGGGTAGTTGACCAGCACCGAAGGCCGGGGACGGCCCGTCAGTGGCTGTTCTTGAGGTTGAGCACGACGACTCCGACGATCACCAGGGCGATCCCCAGCCACTGGAGGCGTCCCAGCGATTCACCGAAGGCGACCACGCCTATTCCGGCGACCGCCGCCGTCCCGGCCCCGGACCAGACGGCGTAGGCGACCGAGACCGGGATGTGCTTGAGCGCGCGCCCGAGCAGTACGAAGGACAGCACGTAGCCGACCGCCACCCCCACGCTCGGCCAGAGGCGGGTGAACCCCTCGGTGAGCTTGAGGCAGCTGGTCGCGCAGACCTCGCTCAGGATGGCGAGGGAGAGCAGGAGATAGGGCATGCCGGTCAAACGGCCCGGGCGGCGCCGAGCTTCCCCAGCAGGGCGAGGTCGGCCTGTTCGAGGCTGGCGAGCAGGGTGATCCGGCCGCCGTCGGGCATCGGCGTCGCGGTGGACGGTACGGCGAGCACGGCGCAGCCGGCCGCGGCGGCGGAGGCGACTCCGGTCGGGGTGTCCTCGACGGCGACGCAGGTGGCCGGGTCCAGGCCGAGCCGTTCGGCGGCGGCGAGGTACGGGTCCGGTGCGGGCTTGGTGCGCGGGGTGTCCTCGGCGGCCAGGGTGACGGCGAACCAGTCCCGGCCGATGGTAGCGAGGACCAGGTCGACGACCCGGCGCGGGGAGGCGGAGACCAGCGCGGTGGGCACCTGGGCGTCCCGCAGGGAGGCCAGCAGGGCGAGCGCGCCGGGGCGCGGGACGGTCTCGGCGGCGACCTTGGCGGCGAAGGACTCGCCGAGCCGGGCGGCGAGTTCGGCCTCGGTGAGGGGGGTGCCGCTGACCTTGTGCAGGTGGGCGGCGGTGTGCTCGACGGCCTGGCCGAGCACTTCGAGGGCGTCCTGGTCGGTGAGCGCGTGGTGGAGCTCGTCGGCGAGTTCGGCGGCGGCCTGCCACCAGAGCTGCTCGGTGTCGACCAGGGTGCCGTCCATGTCGAACAGGACGGCGGCGGGGCGAGGGGCCTCGGGCGTCGGGGCGCCGGTGGCCAGAGGGCCGGGTGTCACGGCGGAGTCGGGCGTCAGGGCGGAGTCGGGCGTCAGGGCTTCAGGCATGGCGGTACCTTCGGTGGTTCATCAGATGGTGCTACGCAGATGGGGTTCGAGGCTCTCAGACGGTGCGGCGGTCCACCAGCACCGGACGCTCCGGCAGCAGGAGCTCGGCGCGCGAGCCGGCCGGCAGCGCGGCGGCGGCCTCGGTCGGCAGGTCGGCCTTGACCTCGGTGCCGTCGTCGAGGCGGACGGTGAGCCGGGTGACGGCGCCCAGGAAGGACGCGGTGATCACCAGGGCGGGGCCGGTCTCGGACGGGGTCAGGGTGACGTTCTCCGGGCGGACCAGCACCTGGAGCTCGCCGTCGGCGGGCAGGTCGCCGTCCACCGCGTGCCGGCGGCCGAGCACCTCGACGCCGTCGGACGTGCGGGTGCACGGGATGCGGCTCATGGTGCCGACGAACTCGGCGACGAACGCGGTGGCCGGGCGGCCGTACAGCTCGGACGGGGTGGCGCACTGCTCCAGCCGGCCCGCGCGCAGCACCGCGACCCGGTCGGCCATCGACAGCGCCTCCTCCTGGTCGTGGGTGACGAACAGGGTGGTGATCCCCAGTTCCTGCTGGAGCCGGCGGATCTCCTCGCGCAGCTGGAGGCGGACCTTGGCGTCCAGCGCGGACAGCGGCTCGTCGAGCAGCAGCACGCGCGGCTGCAGGGCGAGCGCCCGGGCGAGCGCGATGCGCTGCTGCTGGCCGCCGGACATCTGGTGCGGGTAGTGCTCGGCGCGGTGCGGCAGGCCGACCAGCTCCAGCAGCTCCTGGGCGCGCTTGCGGCGCTCGGCCTTGCCGGCGCCGCGCATCCGCAGCCCGAAGGCGACGTTGTCCAGCGCGGTCAGGTGCGGGAAGAGGCTGTACGACTGGAACACCATGCCCGCGTCGCGCTTGTGGGCGGGGATCGCGGTGATGTCCTGCCCGTCGACCAGGACCTCGCCGGAGTCGTGCTGCTCGAAGCCGGCCAGGATGCGCAGCGCGGTGGTCTTGCCGCAGCCGGACGGGCCGAGCAGGGCGAGCAGTTCGCCCGGGTGGACGGTCAGGTCCAGGCCGTCGAGGGCGGTGGTGGCGCCGAACGAGCGGCGCAGCGAGCGGAACTCGACGGTGGCGCCGCCGGGGGCGAGCGCGACACCGGTGACGGGGGCGGAAACCGTGGTCATGGCTGGTAACTCCTGGAAAGCGTGGGGTGGTTCAGGACCGTGCGGCCGGAGCGCGGGGCGCCTCAGGCCCGCGCGCCCTTGCGGCCGCGGCCGGCGGCGGACATCAGCAGCAGGACGAGCCAGACGATCAGCAGGCTGAGCATCGAGACGGCGACGGACATCTGGCCGTCGCTCTTGCCGTTGGAGTTGATCCACACCGAGAAGGGGGAGAAGCCGAGGATGGAGGCGGTGGTGAACTCGCCGAGAACCAGGGCGACGGTGAGGACGGCCGCGTTCAGCAGCGCGCTGCGCAGGTTCGGCAGGACGACGGTGAACACCGCGCGCAGCCAGCCGGCCCCGCAGTTGCGGGCGGCCTCGACCAGGGTGGCGACGTCCACGCCGCGCAGCCCGGCGTCCAGCGCCCGGTAGGCGAACGGCAGCGCCATCAGCACGTAGGCGATGACCAGGACGATCGGGAACTTCGGGTCCTGGATGGCCACGATGGTCTGGAACAGCGGGGTGTCCTGGAGGTAGTCCGGGCCCCAGCGCAGCACGCCGATGATGCCGGTGGTGAGCGCGACCACGGGGACGACCAGCGGCATCGAGCACATCACCTCGATCACCGGGCGCAGCTTCGGCGCACCGAGCCGGGCGGCGAGCATCGCCGGGACGAGCAGGAGCAGCAGCACCGCCACCGTGACGCCGGCCAGCTCCAGGCTCAGCACCAGGCTGTCCAGGAAGCCGGGCGCGTTCAGCAGCTCGGTGTAGGCCCGGAAGGTGGTGCCGCCCTTGTTGTCGTCGACGCTGAAGATCACCGAGGAGGCCAGCGGTACGGCGAAGTAGACGCCGCAGAGCAGCAGGACGAGGCCGCGGCCGAAACGGATGCGATTGATCAGGCGAGCCACTTGGCACTCCGGCGCTGAAGGGGCAGGTACACGGCCATCACCAGGCAGGCGACCACGATCATGTCGAGGCCGAGGGCGAGGGCGAGGTTGCCCTGGCCGACCAGGACGTTGCCGGACAGCGCGTCGCCGATCTGCATCGAGATCAGCGGCACCGAACTGCCCACCATGGCCTCGGCGGTGGCGTACGCGGCGAAGGAGGCGCCGAACAGCAGCACGAAGCCGCCGAGCAGCGAGGGCACCAGGACCGGCAGGGCCACGTGCCGCCAGTACTGCACGACGGTGGCGCCGTTGTTGTACGCGGCCTCGCGCCACTGGGTGCGCAGGCCCTCCAGGGCCGGGGTGATGGTGATGACCATCAGCGGCACCAGGAAGTACAGGTAGACCACGGAGAGGCCGGTGAAGGTGTAGAGGTTCCAGCCGTGGCTGGTGAGGCCGAACTTCTTGGTGACCTCGCCGGCGTTGCCGAGGGTGGCGACGAACATGAAGGCGAGCGGCACGCCGCCGAAGTTGGCGAGCACGCCGGAGGCGGAGAGCACCGCCTCGCGGAACACCCGGAACCGGGAGGTGGCCACGGCCTGGGCCAGCGGCAGGCCGACCACGGCGGCGATCAGCGCGGTCAGCAGGGAGAGCTTGACGCTGCCCCACAGGGCGGTCCAGTAGGCGCCCTGCAGCGAGCCGGTGAGGTTGTCGGTGGTGAAGGTGCCGCCGCCGTCGGGGGCGTCGGGCGAGGTGGTGAACGCGCCGATGGCGATCGCGACGGCGGGCAGGCCGAAGCCGACCAGGAAGAACAGGAGCAGGGGGAGGGCGGCCATCCAGGCGCGGCCGCGGCCGGCCCGGGGCTTGCCGGGGCGGGGGGCCCCGGCGGTCTTGGCGGTCTCGGTGCTCTTGGCCGTGGTGGCCGTGGTCGGGGAGGTCGTGGTGGCGGGGGTGGTTGCTGCGGGGCCGGGGGCGCCCCCGCCGCTCTGGGCGGCGGAGGCGGGGGCCGGCACCGGGGTGGGAGCCGTGGTCATCGTCAGGTCAGCCCGCGATCGCCTTGGCCCAGTTCTCGGTCACGGTCTTCTTGGCCGTGTCGGTCTGGTCCTGGGTCGGGAAGGTGGTGAAGGGCTTCTCGACGGTCGGCAGCTTGGTGGCGGCGGTCGCGTCCAGGGTGCCGGCCGTCTTCATGGCGTCGAACAGGGCCGGGGTGGCGTAGCCGCCCAGGAAGCCGTTCTGGCCCTCGGCGCTGTACAGGTACTCCTCCCACAGGCGGGCGGCGGCCGGGTGCGGCGCGTCCTTGTTGATCGCCTGGTTGTAGTACTGCGCGTAGGAGCCGTCCGAGGGGATGGCCACCTGCCAGTCGATGCCCTTGTCCTTGAACTTGTCGGCGTAGCCGGCGTTCAGGTACGACCAGTCGATGCTGATCGGGGTCTCGCCCTTCTCGATGGTCGCCGGGGTGACCTCGACCGGGTTGAAGTTGCCGGCCTGCTTGACCTTGGCGAAGAAGTCGATGCCGGGCTGGATGTTGTCCAGCGAGCCGCCGTTGGCGAGCGCGGCCGCGTAGACGGCGCCGAACGCGGCACCGGCCTTGGTCGGGTTGCCGTTCAGGGCGACCATGCCCTTGTACTCGGGCTTCAGCAGGTCGGCGAAGGTCTTCGGGCAGGCGGACACCTTCTTGGCGTCGCAGCCGATCGCCATGTAGCCGCCGTAGTCGTTGTAGTGCATGCCGTCGGCGTTCTTCATGGTGGCCGGGATCTTGTCGAAGTCGGTCACCTTGTACGGGGCCAGCAGGCCCTGCTTGGCGGCGCTGAGCGCGAAGGCCGAGCCGAGGTCGACGACGTCCGGGGCGCGGTCCTGGCCCTTGCGGGAGGTGACCGCGTTGATCTCGTCCTGGCTGGTGCCGTCCGGGTTCTCGCTCTCGATCTCGATGCCGTACTTCGCCTTGAAGTCGTCCATCAGCTTGCCGTAGTTCGCCCAGGTCCGGGGCAGCGTGATGACGTGCAGCTTCCCCTCCTTCTTGGCGGCGGCGATCAGGCCGTCCATCCCGCCGAAGTCGGCGACCGAGGTGGCGGTCTTGGCGCTCTTTCCGCCCGCGGCGTCGCCGGACTTCGCGGTGGAGGAGCCGGCGGAGCCGCAGGCGGTGAGGGACAGCGCGGCGGCGGTCAGGACCGCTGCGAAGGCGGCGGAACGGGCGCGGTGCACGGACACGGGTCAGTCTCCTGATCGGGTGTACTGCAAGGGGGTGAGCTGCGGTGGGGTTGTCTGATCGGGGGATCGTGCGAGTGGCCGTTCGGAGCCGTTCTGAGGTGCCCGGTGCCGTTCGGAGCCGCCCGGAGCCGTTCGAGGCCGTCCGAGTTGACTAGCCAACTTCGCTGACGGAGGTAAGTACGCCGGAGTCCGATGACGGGAAGGTGAACGGACGGCCCAGAACCGGGGTCGGCTGCGGGAACGGTCGAATCCGGCCATCGGAGCGTGATCCGTTCGGTGCGATGCTTCAAAGGCGCAGCGGGATAAGGTCGGGCTGTCCGTGCCGGTACGGCTGCGCAGGACACCGCCCCAGGAGGGACATTGACTGACGTGGCACTTGAGCCCGGGCGCCCCGCCGAGCGCGCTCCCGGCGCCCTGTACCGGAAGGTCGCCGCCGACCTGCGCGAGGCCATCACCACCGGCGCGTACGGCGAGGCCGGCCGGCTGCCCGCCGAGGGCGCGCTCGCCGAGCAGTACGGCGTCTCCCGGGGCACCGTCCGCCAGGCGCTCGCCGTCCTGCGCTCCGACGGGCTGGTCACCTCCCGCCGCGGCACCCGGCGCGTCGTGCTCGGGGGCGCCCGGGTGCAGAGCTTCTCCGAACTGCTCAGCTTCACGCACTGGGCGTACTCGATGGGCGAGGAGCCCGGCGGCATCCTGGACTCGCTGGTCCGCCGCCCCGCCGACACCGCCGAACGCGAGCAACTGCGCCTGGAGCCGGGCGCCGAGGTGTACGTGACCGTCCGGCTGCGCACCCTCTCCGGCACGCCCGTGATGGTCGAGCGGACCGTCTACCCGCCGCGAGTCGGCGAGATCGTCGCCGAGCTGCCGGCGGACGTCGTCTCGCACACCGAGGTCCTGCGCGAGCACGGCATCCTGTTCACCGACGCCGACCACACCATCGACATCGTGGCCGCCAACGCCGAGGACGCCCGGCTCCTCGGCTGCCGCCGCGGCGGCCCGCTGCTGCGCGAACGGCGGCGCACGACGGACCCGACCGGCACTCCGGTGGAGTGGTCCCAGGACCGCTACCTGCCCGGGACGGTGGCGTTCAGCATCCACAACTCGCTGGCCGCGTCGGCGCTTTCGCGGCACGCCCGGGAGGGTGACTGAGCCCGGGGCCGGGCCTGGTCCGTCTCCCGGGCGTGCCGGCCGGTGCCGTCAGTGCATGAGCGCGGCCAGCAGCGGGCGGTAGTGCTCGAAGCCCGGCGTCGGCGCCCCGGCCACCTTCGCCTGATCGTCCCAGCGGCGCACGGCCACCGCGTCGGCGGCGCGCGGGAGTTCGGCGAACGCGGCGGCCTGCCGCTCGTCCATCGGGCCGCCCTGGACGGCGAGGGTGTACTCCGAGGCCTCGGACAGCCGCTGCCGGTAGTCCGGCTCCACCGCGCACAGGTAGCGCTTGGCGGCCACGTGCAGCCGGACCGGCTCGGTCACCTCCGGGCCGAACCACCGCGCCAGCCAGTCGGCGCCGGTGTCGCTGTGCCGGTTGTCCTGACCCTCCATCAAGTCCCTTCCGTGCAGCGCACCCTGGCCGTGCTTGTCGAAGAAGTGGCCGACGTCGTGCAGCAGCGCGGCGGCGACGAGGTGGTCCGGCACCCCGGCCGCCTCGGCGGCAGCGGCGGCCTGGAGCATGTGCTCGGCCATGGTGACCTCCTCGCCCAGGTACTCCCCGGCGCCCTCGCCCGCGAACAGCCCGGCGATCGCGTCCAGCGCGGCGGTGCGGCGGCGCAGCACGGCGAGGGTGCTCGCCAGGGAGTCGAGGTCGGCGTAGCAGCCCTGGAGGTGGCGGTGGCCGTCCTGCTGGAAGGCCGTACGGGCGTGCAGCAGGCGGGTGTTGTCGAAGATCAGGCAGTCGCCGCGGTCGAGGCGGAAGGTGAGCTGGAGCTCCGGGCGCAGGGTGATCGCGGCGAAGCGGCGGTAAGCGGCGTAGAAGGCGTTCAGCTCCTCGGGGGTGCCGCGCAGGGTCCCGATCGAGCGGTTGTTGAAGCGCACCTCGCGGATCCGGCCGAGCGCGTCCAGCTCGATCAGCGGGCGGTCGGCGCGCAGTTCGGTGCGGCGGTCGCGGAAGACGAACGGGACGGGCGTGCGGGTGAGCGTCTCGAAGTCCGCCGGCGCCTCCTCCCGGAGGGCCGCCGCCGCCCGGAACCCGTCCACCAGGCCGGAGTCGCCGCCGGTCGCGGAGTTCTCCAGGCAGTGCAGCAGCTGGAGCGTCGGCACCGGGTCCCGGTACGGGTTGTCGGTGTGCGGCGCGATCGCGACGCTGGTGAACGCCAGGTTGTTCGGATCCGGCTCGACTCGGACGTCGAACAGCTCCCCGTAGTTGGTGACCCGGACGTAGCCGAAGCTCTCGGCCACCGCGAGGACCTGCCGCTCCACCGTCGGCACCCCGCGCAGCACCGCGAAGCCGCTGCCGCGCACGGCGGTGAGGACGGCGGCCTGCTCGGCGGGGTCGGACAGGTACGCCTCCCACCGCGCCTCGGGGAGGCCGCGGGCGAAGTCCGCCGCCACCCAGAGCCGCTTGTCGGCCTCCGTCCGCCCGTCGCCGTCCCGCTCGGCGCCGAGCCACGCCAGCGGGTACCGCGAGCGGTGCCCGCCCGACCAGAGGATCTCCAGGTGGCCGTCGATCTCCGTGCTCGCGGAGATCGTCAGCCCTTCCTCCAGGTCGTTGATCTGGAACAGCTTCTGGCCGTTCCGGGGGTCCCGGCACTCGGCGCACGGGCAGTTGTCGCGCAGCCAGTACGGCGGCAGCTCGGTCATGGTGGTCTCCTCCTCGGCGGCGTCCCGGGCGAAGTTGTATAGCCAACTTCACCCCTGGCCGGAGCCTGCCGGTCCCCGGTGAGATCGGCGTGCCGCGCAGATGAACGCTGCGGGAACTGTGCCGGGAGCCCATGGCCGAAACCCGCCGTGCCGGGTGCGGCTGGGTCTTGTCGGGGGGAGGGACGGAGCGGCCCCCGGGACCGAGGGTCCCGGGGGCCGCTGCGCGTGCTCGGGCCTTGACGGCGCCGTGGTGTCAGTCCTGGACGGTGGCCGTCCAGGCGGCCTCCGCGGCGGCCAGGGCCGGGGCCGGGTCCGCGTCCGTCGCGGTGGCGAGGGCGGCGAGGCAGGCGTGGACGGTGGGCAGGGCGGCGGCGGGGCCGTAGTGGTTGACACGGAGCATCGAGGCGGCGAGGGGCCCGCCGCCGGGCTGGACGGGGAGGGCGGGGTCGAGGCGGGCGGCGAGCTCGGCCGCGTGCACGCCGGCCGGGGTGCGCAGCGTGGTGGCGACGGGGGCCGCGTGGGCGTCCTCGGTGACGAACGGGGCGAGGGTGCCGAGCGCGCGGGCGCCCGCGCGGGTGGCGGCGGAGGCGGCGCGGTGGCGGGCGATGACGGCGGGCAGGCCGTCGGCGGCGATCCGGTCGAGGCAGGCGCCGAGGGCCAGCATCTCCAACTGGGCGGGGGCGTGCGGGAGCACGGTGCGCCCGGCGTCCGTCCAGCGCTCCTTCCAGTCGAGCAGGGACAGGTAGGAGCGGCGCGGGGCGGCCGGGTTGGCGGCGATCCGCTCCCAGGCGCGCTGGGAGACGGAGACGGCGGAGACCCCGGCGGGGCCGCCCATGGCCTTCTGGCCGCCGATGACGCACAGGTCGACGCCCCACTCGTCGGTGAGCAGCGGCTCGGCGGCGACGGAGGCGACCGCGTCGAGCATCAGCAGGGCGCCGTGCTCGCGGACGGCGGCGGCGATCCCGGCGACGGGGTTGGTGTTGCCGGTGGCGGCCTCGGCGTGGACGAGGGAGACGAAGTCGATGGCCGGGTGGGCGGCGAGGGCGTCGGCGACCTGCTGCGCGCTGACCGCGCTGTCGAAGGGGACGGCCAGGTCCACGACCTCGACCCCGCAGGAGCGCAGCCAGTTGCCGAAGGTCTGCCCGTACGGGCCGGTGACGATGTTGAGCGCGGTGGAGCCGGGGTGCGCGGCGCCGCGGATCGCGGCCTCCAGCGGCAGCAGCGCCTCACCCTGGGTGACGATGACGTCCGCGGTGGTGTGCAGCAGTGCGGCCACCTGGTCCTCGATCGCCGCGAACTCGGCGGCGCTGAGCGGGGGGAGGTCGAGGAAGGGACTCACGGTAGCGGCCTTTCGGGCGTGGGGTGGTGGGTGCCGGAACGAGTCTGCCGCATCTTTGCTGCTTACAGGGAACACGCCCGTCGGTAGAGTGCGGGCCATGAGCGATCGCGCGGTGCTGCACGTCCGGGGTCGGGTGCTGGTCGGTCCGGAGGACGTCCGGGACGAACTCTGGGTCGTGGACGGCCGGGTGAGCTTCACCCGCCCGCCCGGCGCCGAGGACGTCCGGACGGTGACGGGCTGGGTGCTGCCCGGCCTGGTGGACGCGCACTGCCACGTCGGCCTGGACGCGCACGGCGCCGTCGACGCGGAGACCAGCGAGAAGCAGGCGCTCACCGACCGTGACGCCGGCACCCTGCTGATCCGCGACGCCGGCTCGGCCGCCGACACCCGGTGGATCGACGAGCGCGAGGACCTGCCCCGGATCATCCGGGCCGGGCGGCACATCGCCCGCACCCGCCGCTACATCCGCAACTACGCGCACGAGATCGAGCCCGGCGACCTCGCCGCGTACGTCCGGGCGGAGGCCCGGCGCGGCGACGGCTGGGTGAAGCTGGTCGGCGACTGGATCGACCGCGAGCGCGGCGACCTCGCCGCCTGCTGGCCCGGCGACGCGCTGGCCGAGGCGATCGCGGCGGCGCACGAGGAAGGCGCGCGGGTCACCGCGCACTGCTTCGCCGCCGAGTCGCTGCCGGACCTGCTGGCGGCCGGCATCGACTGCATCGAGCACGCCACCGGGCTGACCGAGGAGCTGATCCCGGCCTTCGCCGAGCGCGGCGTGGCGATCGTCCCGACGCTGGTCAACATCGCCACCTTCCCGGGCCTGGCGGCCGGCGGCGAGGGCAGGTTCCCGGCCTGGGCGGCCCACATGCGGCGGCTGCACGAGCGCCGCTACGCCACCGTCGGCGCCGCGCACGACGCCGGCATCCCGGTGTTCGTCGGCACGGACGCGGGCGGCTCGCTGGCGCACGGGCTGGTCGCGGAGGAGGTGGCGGAGCTGGTGAAGGCGGGGCTGAGCCCGGCGCAGGCGCTGTCGGCGGCCAGTTGGGGCGCGCGGGAGTGGCTGGGGCGGCCGGGGCTGGAGGAGGGGGAGTCGGCCGACTTCGTGGTGTACGGGGAGGATCCGCGGGCGGACGTCCGGGTGCTCGCCGACCCGCGGCTGGTGGTGCTGCGCGGCCGGCCGGTGGGGTGAGCGGCCGGTCGGTGGCGGTGGCCCGTCGTGGTCGGCGGTGGGCCGGTCGGCCCCGGGCTCGTATGCATGATCATCCGCTGAACGCGCTGTCGGTGTAGGCCGATAGGGTGGCCACCATGGCACCGCGTCCACTGAACGAGATCGTCGAGCCCGGTTGGGCCACCGCCCTGGAGCCCGTCGGCGGGCGGGTCGCCGCCATGGGCGACTTCCTGCGCGCCGAACTGGCCGCCGGCCGTACCTACCTGCCGTCCGGGCCGAACGTGCTGCGGGCCTTCCAGCAGCCCTTCGCCGACGTGCGGGTGCTGATCGTCGGCCAGGACCCGTACCCGACGCCCGGCCACGCCGTCGGGCTCAGCTTCTCGGTGGCGCCGGAGACCCGGCCGATCCCGGCCAGCCTGATCAACATCTTCCAGGAGTACGGCAGCGACCTCGGCCTGCCCCAGCCGTCCAACGGCGACCTCACCCCGTGGACGCAGCAGGGCGTCCTGCTGCTCAACCGCGCGCTGACCACCGCGCCGCGCAAGCCCGCCGCGCACCGGGGCAAGGGTTGGGAGGAGGTCACCGAGCAGGCGATCCGGGCGCTGGTGGCGCGCGGCGGCCCACTGGTGGCGATCCTGTGGGGGCGCGACGCCCGCAACCTGCGGCCGCTGCTCGGGGACGTCCCGGCGATCGAGTCGGCGCACCCGAGCCCGTACTCGGCGAGCGGCGGCTTCTTCGGCTCGCGGCCGTTCAGCCGGGCGAACGAGCTGCTGGCGCGGCAGGGGGCGCAGCCGGTGGACTGGCGACTGCCGTAGCAGACCGGAGTCAGCGGCAGGCGTCAATCTCACTCCAACGAGTGAAATGACGTTCTGTGTGGCTCCTGTGACGGACTGTTCGAGAAGACTGGCGGCTCACCGTTCGGAACGCCGGCCCCTCCCTGCCTGTCGCGGGTGACGTCTGGGCGCGCTCCGGATCAACAGCACCTGTGGGGGTACCGCCATGTCTTCTCGTTCCACCAGCTCCACCCGTTCCACCAGCTCCACCCGTTCCACCAGCTCCACCCGTTCCGCCGGCTCCACCCGTTCCGTCCGCCGGGCCGCTTCCGCCGCCGCCGTGGTCGCGGCCTGCACGCTGCTCACCGTCCCGCCCGCGTACGCCGCCCCGGCGGCCACCGCGTCGCCCTCTCCGTCGTCCGCCGCCTCGCCCGGCAAGGCGCGTGCCGTCACCGCCGAACTCGCCCTGGACGTCAGCCTGTTGAACAAGGCGGTCGACGTCCCGGTGGACCTCGCGCTCAACAAGGTGGAGACGCCGGCCCTGCGCGAGGGCTCGCTCCTCACCGCCAAGGTCGACGGTGTCGACCAGCAGGGCCCGGTCACCCTGGTCAAGGCCGACATCGGCACGGCCGTGACCCGCATCGACGCCAAGGGCACCGCCGCCTCCGTCAAGCTGGTCAACGCCGACGTGCACGCCCCCGGGCTGCCCGCCACCACGCTGATCGGCCTGGAGGCGATGAGCGCCGAGGCGACCTGCCCCGTCGACGGACAGCCGACCGCCGACGTCGTCGCGCCCGCCAAGCTGACGGTGCTCGGCAAGCCCGTCACCATCGGCCTGTACGGGCCGACCAAGGTGGACGTGCCGCTGATCGGCAGCGTGTCGGTGGAGCTCTCCAAGAAGAGCACCACCTCGACCACCGCGGCCGCCTCCGCCCTGGAGGTCCAGGTGGAGGTGAACCCGCTGAACCTGAACGTCGCCAAGGTCACCGGCAAGATCACCGTGGCCTCGGTGAGCTGCGAGAAGCCCTCCGCGCCGGCTGCCGGTGCGACCCCGACCCAGGCGACCCAGGCCCCGACGTCGCCCGCGCCGACCGGCACCGCCGCCACCGCCCAGCCGGTCGCCGACACCACCACCCGCGCCGTCGCCCCGCAGGCCGCCACCGAGAAGCCCGGCCCGTCGGAGAAGCCGGCCGCCGGCCTCGCCGCGACCGGCGGCAGCAGCGCCACCGGCCCGCTGGCCGCCGGGGCCGCCGCCCTCGTCGCCGGCGGGGCCGGCGCCCTGTGGGCCACCCGGCGCCGCCGGGCCGCGCACGCCCGCCGGGGCTGAGCCCCGGCCCCTCGCGGTGCGGGAGCGCCACCCCGGGCGCCATCCCGGGTGCCACCCCGGCGCCCCGGGTGCCGCTCCCGCCACCCGGGGCGCAGCCCTGGCACTCCCGCACCGTGACCGTGCCACCACGGAGGGTTGGTTCACATCCGCGTTACACGAGAGGAACAACCGGGAAACGGCGGCTTGCGACGCTACGCGGGCACCCACCACCCAGCAATGCGAGGTACACCGCCGTGGCAATCAAGGCCGAGTACATCTGGATCGACGGCACCAAGCCGACCGCGAAGCTCCGTTCCAAGACTCGGGTCCTGCCCAACGCGGACAAGATCCCGACCTGGGGTTTCGACGGCTCCTCGACCAACCAGGCGGAGGGCCACGCCTCGGACCGCGTGCTGGACCCGGTGAAGGTCGTGCCGGACCCGATCCGCGGCGGTGACAACATCCTCGTCCTGTGCGAGGTCCTGGAGACCGACGGCACCCCGCACAAGTCCAACACCCGCGCCCTGCTGCGCGAGGTCGACGAGAAGTACGCGGCCCAGGAGTCGATCTTCGGCATCGAGCAGGAGTACACCTTCTTCAAGGGCTCCCGCCCGCTCGGCTTCCCGGAGGGCGGCTTCCCGGCCCCGCAGGGCGGTTACTACTGCGGCATCGGCGCCGAGGAGGTCTTCGGCCGCGAGATCGTCGAGCTGCACCTGGACCGCTGCATCGACGCCGGCCTGGCGATCTGCGGCATCAACGCCGAGGTCATGCCCGGCCAGTGGGAGTTCCAGATCGGCCCGGTCTCCTCGCTGACCGTCTCGGACGACCTGTGGATCGCCCGCTACCTGCTGTACCGCACCGCCGAGGAGTTCGGCATCGACGCCACCCTGGACGCCAAGCCGGTCAGGGGCGACTGGAACGGCGCGGGTGCGCACACCAACTTCTCCACCAAGGCGATGCGCGAGGGCTACGACGCCATCATCACCGCCTGCGAGTCGCTCGGCGCCTCCCAGGACAAGGTGCTGGAGCACGTCAGCCAGTACGGCGACGACATCCAGTCCCGCCTGACCGGCAAGCACGAGACCGCCCCGTGGAACGTCTACAGCTACGGCGTCTCCAACCGCGGTGCCTCGGTCCGCATCCCGTGGCAGGTCGAGGTGGAGCAGAAGGGCTACATCGAGGACCGTCGCCCGAACGCCAACGTCGACCCCTACGTCGTCACCCGCCTCATGATCAACACCTGCTGCGAGGCGCTGGAGAAGGCCGGCCAGGTCTGATCCGCCCCCGCCGCGCACCGGCCGCCGGTCCTCCCGTACGCGGGAGGGCCGGCGGCCGTCGTCGTCGGGCATAATCGCTCGCATGACCGCTTCCGCCCGCCGTGTCCTCGTGCGACGTCTGCACGTGGACCTGGTGCGGGTGTGTGCGGCCGCGTGTTGCCGGTGAGTGTCTCCGTCCTCATCCCGCAGGCAACCCGGCGTAGGAGTGTGTCCGATCATGTCGCTCGTGTTCCACTGGTTCCTTCCCACCAACGGTGACAGCCGGCAGATCGTCGGGGGTGGGCACGGGTCCACGCCGGGGGCGGCGGGGACGGACCGGCCGCCGAGCCTCGGGTACCTGGGGCAGGTCGCCCGCAGCGCGGAGCAGTTGGGGTTCGAGGGGGTGCTGACGCCGACCGGCGCGTGGTGCGAGGACGCCTGGCTGACGACGGCGATGCTGACGCAGGTGACGGAGCGGCTGAAGTACCTGGTGGCGTTCCGGCCCGGACAGATCAGCCCGACGCTGGCCGCGCAGATGGCCGCGACGTACCAACGGCAGTCCGGTGGACGGCTGCTGCTGAACGTGGTGACCGGCGGGGAGTCCGCCGAGCAGCGCGCCTACGGGGACTTCCTGGACAAGGACGCCCGGTACGCGCGGACCGGGGAGTTCCTGGACATCGTCCGGCGGCTGTGGGCGGGCGAGACGGTCGACCACCACGGGCCCCATCTGCGGGTCGAGCGCGCCAGGTTGAACCGGCTGCCGGACCCGGTGCCGGCGGTGTACTTCGGCGGCTCGTCCCCGGCGGCCGGCGCGGTCGCGGCGCAGTCCGCGGACGTCTACCTGACCTGGGGCGAACCGCCCGCCCAGGTGCGGGAGAAGGTCCGCTGGATCCGCGAACTCGCCGCAGCCCGCGGGCGGGTGGTGCGGTTCGGGATCCGGCTGCACGTGATCACCCGGGACACCGCCGCGCAGGCCTGGGCGGAGACCGAGCGGCTGCTCGCCGGAATGGACCCGGGGCGCGTGCGCCGGACCCAGCGGGCGCTCGCCGAGAGCGAGTCGGAGGGCCAGCGGCGGATGCTCGCGCTGCACGGCGGCTCGGCCGAGCGGCTGGAGGTGTACCCGGGGCTGTGGGCCGGGATCGGCCTGCTGCGCGGCGGCGCCGGGACGGCCCTGGTGGGCAGCCACCGGGAGGTCGCGGACCTGATCACCGAGTACCACGAGCTGGGGATCGACGAGTTCGTGCTGTCGGGCATGCCGCACCTGGAGGAGGCGTACTGGTTCGGCGAGGGCGTGCTGCCGCTGCTGGCCGCCCGCAACCTGTGGCACCGGCCGTGAACTCGCAAACCGCTGGTCAATCCGCCGGGGCGGCCGGAGAATTCACGGCATGACGCTGCCCCTGCTCCTCCTCGACGTGGACGGACCGCTCAACCCCTACGCCGCGCCGAAGACCCAGCGGCCGGAGGGGTACGACACCCACCGCCTGCTCCCGACCTGGTGGGCGGACCGGCAGGCGCGCTACTCCCACGCGCGGGCGAAGCCGCTGCGGGTGTGGCTGAACCCGGCGCACGGGCCGGAACTGCTCGGCCTGCCGTACGAACTGGTGTGGGCCACCGGCTGGATGGGCGAGGCGAACACCCACATCGGCCCGAACCTCGGACTGCCCGAACTCCCCTACATCCAGTGGACGGACCTGTTCGGGGAGGACCCGGACGGCCTGCACTGGAAGACCCGGGACGTGGTCGCCTGGGCGGACGGCCGCCCGTTCGTCTGGGTGGACGACGAACTCGGCCCGCAGGACACCGCCTGGATAGCCGCCCACCACCCCGCCCCGGCCCTCACGTTCCACGTCAACCCCCGACTCGGCCTGCTGGCGGCCGACTTCGCGGCCCTGCGCGAATGGGCGGTCGCGGCATGAGGATCGGAACGGTCGAACGGCTGCGGCGCTACCCGGTGAAGTCGCTGCTGGGGGAGGAGCTGGCGGCGGTCGGGGTGGACGGGCGCGGCCTGGAGCGGGACCGCGGCCGCGCCCTGCTCGACCTCGACACCGGGAAGGTCGCCAGCGCCAAGAACCCGCGGCTGTGGGCGGGCCTGCTCGGTTACACGGCGGCGACCACGGCGGGCGGCGTGGTGATCACCGACCCGGACGGGCGGTGCGTGGACGAGGAGGAGCTGTCGGCGGCGCTCGGCCGCAAGGTCGCCCTGATCGCCGAGCGCCCGCCCGGGGCGACGATCGAGCGGGCCGTGCCGGAGGAGGTGCTGGCGCACGGCATCGAGGCCGAAGTCGACGTCACCGTCAACGAGTTGGGCCGGGCCGCGCCGGACGGCGGCTTCTTCGACTTTGCCCCGCTGCACCTGGTCACCACCTCGACGCTGGCCGCGACCGGCGCCGAGGCGGAGCGCTACCGGCCGAACCTGGTGATCCGCACCGAGGGCGAGGGGTACGTCGAGAACGCCTGGGTGGGGCGGGAATTGGCGATCGGGCCGGCGCTGCGGCTGCGCGTCGTGGTGCCCACGCCGCGCTGCGCCGTCCCGACCCTGCGGCACGGCCCGCTGCCCCGGAGCACGTCCGCCCTGCGCGTCCCGGCCGAGCGGAACCGCCTGGTCCCGCTGGAGGGCATGCCCGCGCTGCCCTGCGCGGGGGTGTACGCGCAGGTGCTGGTGCCCGGCCGGGTCGCGGTGGGGGACGCGATCAGGCTGGGCTGAGGCGAGGGGCGGGGGGCAGGGGCGGAGGAGTCGGAGGCGGGGGTCAGGCTGGGCCGAGGACGGCGGCGAGGGCCTCCAGGAAGCGGTCGGTGGTGGCCTCGTCCCGGACGGCGATCCGCAGCCACTCCTCGCCCAGCCCCGGGAAGGTGTCCCCGCGCCGGACGGCGAAGCCGCGCCCGCGCAGCCGCTCCCGGACGGCCGCCGCCTCCGGCAGCCGTACCAGGACGAAGGACGCGGCCGGCTCGCCGTACACCCGAAGAGTCGGGAAGGCGGCCAAGCCCTTCAGCAAGTACGTCCGCCACGAGGCCAGTTCGGCGGCGGCCGCCGCCGCCTCGGCCAGCGCGGCCGGGCTGCTGCACGCCTCGGCGGCGGCCAGCGCGGGGGTGGAGACCGGCCAGAGCGACTGGGCGGCGCCGAGCGCGGCGATCAGCGGCGCGGGCCCGAGGACGTAGCCGATCCGCAGTCCGGCCAGGCCCCAGGTCTTGGTGAGGCTGCGCAGGACGACCACCTGGCCGGGCAGGTCCCGGACCGGGGCGAGGGACTCGCTTTCGCCGGGCACGGTGTCCATGAACGCCTCGTCGACCACCAGGGTGCGCCCGGGGCGGGCGAGTGCGGCGACGGCGTCGGCGGGGTGCAGGACGGAGGTCGGGTTGGTGGGGTTGCCGAGGACGACCAGGTCGGCCTCCTCCGGGACGGCCCCCAGCCGGAACCCGTCCTCGGGGGACAGCAGCACCCGGTGCACCTGGTGCCCGGCGCCTCGCAGAGCCGCCTCGGGCTCGGTGAACTGCGGATGAACGACGACGATGTGACGTGCCGTCAGGACGCGGGCCAGCAGGACGAAGGCCTCCGCCGCCCCCGAGGTGAGCAGCACCTCGTCGGCCGGCCGCCCGTGCCGGGCGGCCACCGCGGCGCGGGCGGCGCCCTGGTCGGGGTAGGCGGCGAGGTCGCCGAGGGTGGCCGCGAGCCGGTCGCGCAGCCAGGCCGGGGGTGTGCCGGTGCGGACGTTGACGGCGAGGTCGACCAGGCCGGACCCGTCGGCGCGCACCTCGGCGTCGCCGTGGTGGCGCAGGTCGGGTTCGGGGGCGGTCACGCGGGGGCTCCTTGCGGGTGGGCGGGTGTATCGGGGGCGAGCGGGTGGAGGGGCAGCCCCGGGACGCGGTGGACGTCGTACGCGCCCGGCGGCACGTTCAGCGCCGCGCCGTCGCCGAGGGCGACCAGCGCGACGGCGTGCCCGTGCGCGGCCAGGTCGACGGCCGCGTCGACGGCCAGGTCAACGGAAGCACCGGCGGCCGCCCCGGCGCCGTCGTCCGTTGAGATCCGCCTGGTCGCGATCCGCCTGGTCCCCGGCCGCAGCAGCTCGGCGACCGCCTCGACCGCGCCCGGCGCGCCCACGACCGCCGACGCGCGCCGCAGTTCCGCCAGCGCGCGCGGCACCAGCAGGTCGTGCGCGCCGGGCCCGAGCCCGACGACGGCGAGGCGTCCGCGCACCGCCGCCCGGGCGATCGCGACCGTCGCCGCGGCGGACTTCCGTTTGGCGGCGACGAGTTCGCCGCCGGGGGCGCTCGCCAGGGCGGCCGCCTCGGCGACGCTCGCGGTGCCGACGGCGGCGCCGACCCGGTCCGACGGGTTCGGCACCGCCACCGCGGCCAGGGCCGCCGCCGGGTGCTCGTCCACCGGCACCCCGCCGAGGCAGAACGCGGCCCAGCGCACCTCCGGGTGGTCCGCCTTTCCGGCCACCGTCGCCAGCCGGGCGACCGAGGCGCGGGCCAGGCCGTGTTCGGCCAGGGCGTCCGTGATCAGTCGCATCAGCTCGGAGTCCGTGGCGCCGCCGCCCGCGCCGACCCCGACGACCAGGGTGCGCGGGTGCACGAGGAGCACGTCCTCGTCGGGGTGGGTGCGGTCGGTGACCCGTAGGACGGGGGCGTCGGCGGGCGCGTCGGGGCGGGCGGAGGGCGGCAGCGCGGGCAGCGGGTACGCCAGGTCGCTTTCCAGCCGGACCGGTCGGCCCTCGGCGAGCGCCCGCACGGCCGCCGAGCCGCGCGGCCCGCGGGTGGACGTCGACGCGTGCCCGGCCAGGTGCGCGAAGGGCGGGGCGGTGGCCGGGGGAGGGCTGCTGGTCAGGACGGCCCGGACGCCGAGCAGGGCGGCGAGTTCCTCGGCCAGTTCGTCGGCGCCGCTGTCGCGGCCGGTCAGCGGGACGGCGTAGCGCAGGTTCAGGTCCAGGCTGACCAGGCCGGGCCCGCCCGGGCGCAGGTGCGAGCCGTCGATCAGCAGCCGCACGGTGGTCGCGACCGGCGCGAGGCAGACCACCAGGTCGTCCCGGCCGAGGGCGTACTCCAGGGCTTCGGGCGGGCCGAAGCAGGCGCTGGCGACAGCGGTGTGGACGCGGGTGGTCTCGGGCCAGGCGGCGTGGATCTCGTCGGCCAGCAGCCGGCCCGTCCCGTTGAGGGCGACCAGTCCGATCACGTCCCGCTCCTTCACCCGAAAAGCCCAGCGGTCCCCGCGCACGAGCATCCGCGATTCCGCCACAAGGGCCCCCGTGATCCCACCACGCCCGGTCGGAACGGGTCAATCGGGGCGGTTGTGACGTGGACCGCCGACGGGCGGCAGCTGTTCGCCTGTTCTTCACTTGTCTTGTGCGGTACACGACACGGCGCGATCCTACTGTTCTCGGCGCTCCAACCAGCCAGCCCCGACGCACGGAGGACCCGATGGCCTTCGCACGACTCCGCACCCCCGGAACCACGTCCCCCCGCCGCCCCTTCCGCCGCCCGCTCCGCCGGCCCCTCACCGCCCTCGCCGCCGGGCTCGGCCTCGTCGGCGGCTCGCTCGGCCTGTGGGCCGCCGGCGGCAGCGCGGCCGCCGACACCGCCGGCGGGCTGCCCTCGCCCGACCACGTGATCGTCGTGTTGATGGAGAACCACGCCTACTCGCAGGTCATCGGCAGCAGCTCCAGCGCGCCGTACATCAACAACACGCTGGTCGCCGGCGGCGCCACGCTCACCCAGTCCTTCGCGCTCACCCACCCCAGCCAGCCCAACTACTACATGCTGTTCTCCGGCAGCGCGCAGGGCGTCACCGACGACAGCTGCGTCGACGTCGGCGCCCTCCAGCAGCCCAACCTGGGCTCCGAACTGCTCGCCGCCGGCCAGACCTGGGCCAGCTACAACGAGGGCCTGCCCGCCCAGGGCGCCACCGACTGCCGCGTCGACAACTACGCGCAGAAGCACAACCCGTGGTTCGGCTTCGGCAACGTGCCCGCCTCCAGCGCCTACGGCATGGACGCCTTCCCGACCGACTACACCACCCTGCCCAAGGTCTCCTTCGTCATCCCGGACCTGTGCAACGACATGCACGACTGTTCCGTCGGCACCGGTGACACCTGGCTGCAGACCAACCTCGCCGCCTACGCCACCTGGGCCAAGAGCCACAACAGCCTGCTCGTGGTCACCTTCGACGAGGACAACCGCCTCGCCGGCAACCGCATCCCGACCGTCGTCTACGGCGCCCACGTCACCCCCGGCAGCAGCACCGGCACCACCTACAACCACTACAACGTGCTGCGCACCCTGGAGGACCTCGCCGGGCTGACCACCCACGCGGGCAACGCCGCCAACGCCACCGACATCACCGGCATCTGGAACTGACGCCCGTGTACGTCGCGGACTCCCGCAGCTCCAAGGCCCCCGCCGCCCCGGCCTCCGCAACGGAGCCGCCGGGGCGGCGGGGCGCCGCCCTGCGTGCCGTACCCGGCACGGTGCTCGCCCTCGGCGCCGTCAGCCTGGTCACCGACATCTCCTCCGAGATGGTCACCGCCGTCCTGCCGCTCTACCTGCTCACCGGCCTCGGCCTCTCCCCGCTCGGGTTCGGGCTGCTGGACGGCATCCAGAACGGGTTCAGCGCGCTCGTGCGCCTCGCCGGGGGCCACCTCGCCGACCGCCGCGGCCGTGACGGCGCCGCCCGCCACAAGGCCGTCGCGGCCGTCGGCTACGGCCTGTCCGCGCTCTGCAAACCGCTGCTGCTGCTCGTCCACACCGTGCCGCTGATCGGCGCCGTGATCGCCGTCGACCGCACCGGCAAGGGCCTGCGCACCGCGCCCCGGGACGCGATGATCTCGCTCTCCACCGAACCCGCCCACCGCGGACGGGCGTTCGGCGTGCACCGGGCGATGGACACCGCCGGCGCCCTGCTCGGCCCGCTCACCGCCTTCCTCGTGCTGCGCCTGGCGGGCGGGCCGATGCTCGCCGACGGGGGCGAACGGCACGGCTACGACGCCGTGTTCACGGTCAGCGCGTGCGTCGCCGCCCTCGGCGTGCTGATCCTGCTGCTGTTCGTGCCGAACCGGCCATCGGCTGACGATCCGTCAACTACGGTTCCCTCGCTGCGTGACAGCCTCACCCTGCTGCGGCTGCCCGGGCTGCGACGGCTCACGCTCTGCGCCGTCCTGCTCGGACTCACCACCGTCAGCGACTCCTTCCTGTACCTCCTCGTCCAGCGCCGGCTCGGCCTCTCCGTCGACCTGTTCCCGCTGCTGCCGCTGGGCACCGCCGCCGCCTTCCTGCTGCTCGCCGTCCCGCTCGGCGCCCTCGCCGACCGGATCGGCCGCCGCCGGCTCTTCCTCGGCGGGCACGTGCTGCTGCTGCTCGCGTACGGGCTGCTGCTCTCGCCGGCCGGCGGCCCGGCGGTGGCCGTCTGCGTCCTCGTGCTGCACGGCGCCTTCTACGCGGCCACCGACGGCGTGCTCGCCGCCGCCGCGGCCGACGCCGTCCCGGCCGGGCAGCGCGGCGCCGGGCTCGCCCTGGTCGGGACCGGGCAGGCGCTCGCCCGGTTCGCCTGCTCGCTGCTGTTCGGCGCGCTGTGGAGCGCGGTCGGCGGCACCGGCGCGCTGGGCTGGTCGGCGGGGGCGCTGGCGCTCTGCGTGCTCGGCGCGGCCGCCGTCCTGCGTGAACCCGCCGCCACCACCACCGTCGAGGAGAGCCCGTGAACCGACTCCAGAACCGGACCAGGGTGATCATCCTCCTGGTCGCCGTCCTGCTGCTCGGCGCCGTCGGCACCGGGGCCGTCCTCCACGCCGCCGACCGCACCGCCCGGCGCGACCAGGCCCAGCCCGGCGGCCCCGCCGTCACCGAGGGCGCCGTCACCCTGCAGAAGCCCTCCGAGGGGCGGAGGCTGGTCTTCCGCAACATGGCCTGGGGCCCGCACCGCGACGAACTCACCGCCGTCCCCGCCGACCGCCCGGACGGCCCGCGCACCGCCTCCGGCGTCCAGTGCCTGCGCTTCTACGCCGCCGCCGGCACCGGCATCTGCCTCCAGGCCCAGCACGGCGCCCTGGAGGACACCTACCGCGCCGTCGTCCTCGACGACCACCTGCGCGAACGGCGCTCCTACCCGGCGGCCGGCATCCCCACCCGCTCCCGGGTCTCCCCGTCCGGGCACCTCGCCGCCTGGACGGTCTTCGTCAGCGGCGACTCCTACGCGGGCACCGACTTCTCCACCCGCACCTCCATCGTCGACGTCCGCGACTGGAACCTCCGGGACAACCTGGAGACCTTCGACGTGATCAAGGACGGCCACCCCTACCAGGCCCACGACATCAACATCTGGGGCGTGACCTTCGCCGACGACAACACCTTCTACGCGACCCTCGCCACCGGCGGCCACACCCACCTCGTCCGCGGCGACCTCGCCGCCCGCACCCTCACCACCCTGCACGAGAACGTCGAGTGCCCCTCGCTCTCCCCGGACGGCACCCGCATCGCGTACAAGAAGCGCGTCCCCGGCCTGTCCCCCGACGCCCCCTGGCGCCTGTACGTCCTCGACCTCGCCACCATGACCGAGACCGCCACCGCCGAACAGCGCAACATCGACGACCAGGCCGTCTGGTCGGACAGCGGTACCCTGCTCTACGCTCTGCCCGGCGACTACGGCGCCGACCTGTGGACCGTCCCCGCCGACGGCGGCGGCGCCCCCCGGCGGGTCACCCAGGCCGCGGTCGCCCCCGCCTACCTGGGCTGAGGAACTCTCGGCTACGGTCCCTCGTCGAGCACAATGACGTCCTGATCGAACGGGGGAACGACAATCGTGGACGGCATCCCGCCCGAGCGCGTGGTCACCGACTCCTGGCCGGCCCTGCACGGCCGACCCGTCCTGCGGCGCACCGTCGCCGTCGGACTGGTCCTCTGCGTGTCCGTCGCGGCCGCCCTCGTGGTGCGCGGCGTCAACTCGCTCACCGCCGGCCGCGTCGGCCGCGAGACCGACCGCGACCGCGCCGAGCTCCTCGCCGGCCTCCACCCCTCCCAGCACCCCGGCGTCGGCCGCTCCTACGTCCCCGTCGGCGCCATCTACACCCACACCCCCGACGGCGCTCCCATCGCCTACCTGCACTACCGCGTCGCGGGCAAGGACGTCGGCCTCGGCGACTTCCTCCGCGCCTACGACCTCCCGGCCCCCGGACCGGCCGCCCCCCTCCCGGCCGACCTCACCGCCGCCCTCGGCGGCGACGGCCCGGCCGAGGCCCCCGAACTCCTCCCGGACCCCGAGCCCACCTCCACCACCGCCGCGTCACCCACTCCCTCCCTCACCCCCACCGCCGACCCGGCACCCCCGGCACCCGCGGCACCCCCTGGCCTCCAGGCCGCCGACCCCGACGCCGAACCGGACCCCGACGCCGAGGCCGGCCCCGCCCCGGACCTCGACGACGACACCCCCGAGCCCGCCCCCTCCGTCACCCTCCCCCCGACCCCGACACCCACCCCGACACCCACCCCCATCCCTCCCTCCCTCACCCCCACCCCGGCCCCGCCCCGCACCCACCCCCAGACCACCCGCCGCATCTACGTCGCCACCATCCCCGGCGCGGCCCCCGGCGCCGCCGACATCTACATCCGCGCCACCGGCTGAACGCGCCCCGGCTGAACGCGCCGACGGCGTCTGTGGCCGAACCGCCGCGCGGTGCGGCGCTTCGGCGTACGTTGGGTGGCCGGGGCCCGCGGTGACGGTCGGTCCGGGTGTGCGCGGGCGGCGGCAGCGGCAGGCGGCCGTAGTGGTCGGGCAGTTCGCGTGTCCATGGCCTCCCCGGTGGCGTTAACCCGGCGGGAACCGCACCGGAGGAGGAGCCGATGAAGGACAAGACCCCCAGGGACATCGCCGTCGACGACCAGCTGCGGGCGGCCGGGGCGGAAGGCGCCCAGTGGCTCAGCGCCGCCGGGTGGGGGCCGCCGGTGACGGTCCCGGTGCAGAAGGCCGCCAGGTGGCAGCAGGAGACCAGGGCCCGGATGCTGGCGGCGCAGGCGGACGAGTCCTGCACGTGGTGCGTCCACCTGCTCAACGGCGGCCCCCAGCCCGTGGTCGTCCACGCCGAGCACCCGACCCACCTGGTCTGCCGCGCCTGCTCGATCGCGGCCCGCCCCCGCCGCACCTGCCTGGACTGCGGCGGGCCGGCCGCCTCCGCCTCCCCGGCGGACGGCCGGGAGGACGTCTTCATGGGCCCGGTGGCGATCTACACCCGCCTCCGCTGCGCCACCTGCCACCGCGCCGACCGACCCGACCGTCCCGACCCCCTGACCGGCACCTTCGGCAACGGCCCGTCCTGAGACGGGCGGGGCGCGAGGGGGGTCACGGTGACGCGGGGTTCCCGGGGGCTGCCTGGTAGGTGGCTGCGGCGGAGGTGAAGGAGGTGGCCAGGGACGGGGCTCCGGCCCAGTGCAGGTGCAGGTAGGAGGCGTGGACGTGGCTGCCCGCGAAGCCCTCGGTGCGGGGGCCGGTGGGCAGGCGCCAGCCCCAGGCGGGGTGTTCGCCCGCGCCCGGTTCGCAGACCGTGCGGTGGAACTCGTGGCCGCGCACCCGGGTGCCGGTCGGGCCGAGCGGGGAGTCGTGCAGGGCGACGGCCTCCCGGTAGCCGAGGGTGAGCCGTTCGGTCATCCGGGCGCCGGTGTCCAGCACGCCGCACATCGGCAGGCCGTCCAACTCGCGCCCCAGGTAGAGCAGTCCGGCGCATTCGGCGGCGATCGGGCCGCCGTCGGCGGCGAACGCCGCGATGGCCCCGCGCAGCGCCGTGTTGCCGCTCAGCTCCCGGACGTACAGTTCGGGGAAGCCGCCGCCGATGACCAGGCCGGCCGTGCCGTCGGGCAGTGCCGAGGCGTGCAGCGGGTCGAAGGGGACGACCTCGGCGCCTGCGGCGGTGAGGAGTTCGGCGTTCTCGGCGTACGAGAAGGAGAACGCGGCGCCGCCCGCCACCGCGATCCGCGGCGTGCCAGCCACCGGGTCGACCTCGGCCGCCGGGTCCCACGGTTCGGCGGTCAACTCCGGCGCCGTCCGGGCGAGTTCGAGCAGGGCGTCCAAGTCGACCGAGGCGGCGACGAGTTCACCCATGTCGGCGACGGCGCGCAGGGCCTCCGCCGAGCGCTCCACGGCCGGGATCAGCCCGAGGTGGCGGGACGGCGTGGCGACGGCCGTGGAGCGGCGCAGCGCGCCCAGCACGGGCACGCCCGAGCCCTCCTCCAGGGCCTCGCGCAGGAGGTGCTCGTGCCGGTCGGAGGCGACCCGGTTGAGGATCACCCCGGCGAGGCGCACCTCCGGGTCCCAGGAGGCGAAGCCGTGCACCAGCGCGGCCACCGACCGGGACTGCGAGGAGCCGTCCACCACCAGGACCACGGGCGCCCGCAGCAGCTTGGCGACGTGCGCGGTGGAGGCCAGCTCCCCCCGCCCGGAGGCCCCGTCGAACAGGCCCATGACCCCCTCGACCACCGCGACGTCCGCCCCCGCCGCGCCGTGCAGGAAGAGCGGGGCGATCCGCTCCGGGCCGCACAGGAAGGCGTCCAGGTTGCGGCCCGGGCGCCCGGCGGCGAGCGCGTGGTAGCCCGGGTCGATGTAGTCGGGGCCGACCTTGTGCGGGGACACCGCCAGCCCGCGCGCGGCGAGCGCCGCGATCAGGCCGGTGGCGACGGTGGTCTTGCCGGCGCCCGAGGAGGGCGCGGCGATGACGAGGCGGGGGATGGCGGCCAACGGCCTGCCGGCAGTGCTCAACGGTCTACCACTCGATACCGCGCTGGCCCTTGCGGCCGGCGTCCATGGGGTGCTTGACCTTGGTCATCTCGGTGACCAGGTCGGCGAATTCGGTCAGCGGCTCGGGCGCGTACCGGCCGGTGATGACGACGTGCTGGCTGCCCGGGCGGTCCTTGAGCACCGACACGACCTCCTCCGGGTCGACCCAGCCCCAGTGCATCGGGTAGGTGAACTCGTCCAGCACGTAGAAGCGGTAGGTCTCGGCCGCCAGGTCGCGCTTGACCTGCTCCCAGCCCTCCTTGGCGGCCGCCTCGCTGTCCATCTCCATCTCGCTGGAGCGCTGGATCCACGACCAGCCGGAGCCCATCTTGTGCCAGTCGACCGTTCCGCCCTCGCCGGAGGCGCCGAGTACGCGCAGCGCGTTCTCCTCGCCGACCTTCCACTTGGCGGACTTCACGAACTGGAACACCCCGACGGGCCAGCCCTGGTTCCAGGCCCGCAGCGCCATGCCGAACGCGGCCGTGGACTTGCCCTTGCCGGGGCCGGTGTGCACGGCGGTGATCGGCTGCGTGCGACGCTGACGGGTCGTCAGGCCGTCGTCGGGGACGCTCTCGGGGACACCCTTGGGCATGTCGGCTCAGGCCGCCTTTCGCATGGTGGTGGCACGGTTATCGCGACGGTTCTCGCGCCGGCTGTCCTGCCGGTTCTCGCGGACGAGCGAGGCGACGCCCTCGGGGCGCAGCTCGTCCAGACTGACGGCGGTGCCGCCGAGCAGCCCGGCCAGGGTGCGGGCGAGGCCGAGCCGGACGGGGCCGGACTCGCAGTCCAGCACCACGCTGGCGGTGCCCTGCGCGGCGAACAGCCCGGCCGCGCGCTGCGACCGGGCGAGTGCGTCCCGCCCGCCGGTGGCCCGGCCGTCGGTCACCACGACCAGCAGCGGGCGGCGGCTCGGGTCGCGCAGCCGCTCCACCCGCAGCACCTCGTGCGCGCGCAGCAGACCGGCGGCCAGCGGGGTGCGCCCGCCGGTGGGCAGCGACTCCAGCCGGGCCGCGCCGACCTCCACGGACGACGTCGGCGGCAGCGCCAGTTCGGCGTCCGCGCCCCGGAAGGTGATCATGCCGATCTTGTCGCGCCGCTGGTAGGCGTCCATCAGCAGGGACAGCACGGCGCCCTTGACGGCGGTCATCCGCTGCCGGGCGGCCATCGAGCCGGAGGCGTCGACGACGAACAGCACCAGGTTGGACTCCCGCCCCTGGCGGACCTGTTCGCGGAAGTCGTCCTTGCGCAGCACCAGCGCCCGGCCGGCCCGCCCGCGCGCCGCCTGGTGCGGTGCGGCGGCCTGCAGGGTGGCGGTCAGGTGCAGCCGGCTGAGCGCGCCCTGGGGGCGCCGGGCGCGCACGGTGTGCCCGCCGGTGGTCTCGGCGGGGGAGCGGCGGCCCTGGGCGCCGTGGCCGGTTCCCTGCACGGTGAACAGCTTGGTCCGGTACGGGTCGCCGGCCGCGACCGGCGCCGACTCCCTTGCGGGGGCGGGGTGTTGGGCCGGTACGGGCTGCTGGAGCGGCTCGTCCGGCTCGGCGGCCGACGCCTCCGGGCCGGAGGCGGGCTCGGGGGCCCCGCCGCCGTCCGGGCCGCCGCCGGGGCCGCCGTCCGGGCCCGGACCGTCGTCCTCGGGGCCGTCGCCCTCGCCGTCCCCGTCGCCCTCGGCCTCTCCCGAGCCCCCGAGCCCCTCGGACTCCGACGGCTCAGAAGGCTCCTCGGGCTCCTCCGGCTGCGCGTGCTCCTCCAGCGTCCGGTCGAGCTGCTCCTCGTCCAGCCCCGGCGCGTCGAAGGGGTTGCGGCGGCGCCGGTGCGGCAGCGCCAGCTGGGCGGCCTTGCGGACGTCCTCCTCCAGCACCTCGGTCCGCCCGTCCCAGGCGGCGAGCGCGACGGCGGTGCGGGCCATCACGATGTCGGCGCGCAGCCCGTCCACCTCGAACGCGGCGCACACGGCGGTGATCTGACGCAGCGCCACATCCGTCAGCTCCACCTTGGGCAGCAACTCCCGGGCGGCGGTGATGCGTTCGGCGAGCGCCTGCTCGTCCGCGGCGAACCGCGCGGCGAAGCCGGCCGGGTCGGCGTCGTAGCCGAGCCGGCGGCGGACCACCTCGGCGCGCTCGGCCGGGTCCCGGGTGGCGGCGATCTCGACGGTCAGGCCGAACCGGTCGAGCAGCTGCGGCCGCAGCTCGCCCTCCTCCGGGTTCATCGTGCCGACCAGCAGGAAGCGGGCGGCGTGCCGCACCGACACGCCCTCGCGCTCGACGTACGAGCGGCCCATCGCGGCGGCGTCCAGCAGCAGGTCCACGACGTGGTCCTGGAGCAGGTTCACCTCGTCGATGTAGAGCACGCCGCGGTGCGCCTTGGCGAGCAGCCCCGGCTCGTACGCCTTGACGCCCTCGGCGAGCGCCCGTTCCAGGTCGAGCGAGCCGACGATCCGGTCCTCGGCCACGCCGACCGGCAACTCGACCAGCTGGGCGGGGCGTTCGGACGCCGAAGGGCGGTCGTGCGGCCCGTCCGGGCACTGCGGGTCCGGCGCGGCCGGGTCGCAGGCGAACCGGCAGCCGTCGACGGCCGCGAGGGTCGGCAGCAGGCCGGCCAGCGCGCGCACCATGGTCGACTTCGCGG
Organism: Kitasatospora sp. NBC_01300; assembly: GCF_041435235.1. Lineage (NCBI taxonomy): Bacteria > Bacillati > Actinomycetota > Actinomycetes > Kitasatosporales > Streptomycetaceae > Kitasatospora > Kitasatospora sp. NBC_01300. Next base: position 5,577,020 of record NZ_CP108408.1, read on the forward strand.
TGCCCTTCTCGCCGCGCACCAGCACGCCGCCCACGGCCGGCGAGACCGCGTTGAGCAGCAGTCCGAGCCGCAGGTCGGGCATGCCGACGATCGCGGTGAACGGATAGCGGACGTCACTCATGCATACTCCCCAGGTGCCCCGGGCGCCAGGAACGGCAGCGATCCTGCCGCCGGCACCCCGCCCTCGATCAGCTTCCACAGCGCGTCGGTGTCGGCGTGCTCCTCGATCAGGTCGCCCAGCCGGTCCAGCCGGGCCTCGCGCGCCTCGGCGAACGAGGTGTCCGGCGCCGGCACGAACGCCCGGCCCGCCAACGCGGCGACCTCGCGCAGGAGTTCACGGCGGAAGCCGTCGTTCTCCAGCGCGCCGTGCCAGGTCGTGCCCCACACCGGGCCGACCCGGCAGCCGTCCAGGCCGTGCCCGTCGTCATCGGAGAAGAACGGTTCGCCCCCCTCCACGGCCACCACCCCGTGGTGGATCTCGTACCCCTCGACCCGCTGCCCGTACGCCGTGCCGACCGGCCGCGCCAGCACCTTCTCGGCGCCGAACCGGACGTGCGTCGGCAGCAGGCCCAGGCCCTCGACCGAGCCGGCCCGGGACTCCACCTCGTCCTCGATCCCGCGCGCCAGCATCTGGTAGCCGCCGCACACCCCGAGGACCGGCAGCCCGGCCGCCGCCCGCGCCTTCAGCGCCGGCTCCAGGCCGCGTTCGCGCAGCCAGGCCAGGTCGGCCACGGTGGCCCGGGTGCCGGGCAGCACCACCAGGTCGGCGTCGGCCAGTTCCTCCGGCCGGGTCACCCAGCGCACCAGCACGCCGGGCTCCTGGGCCAGCGCGTCCAGGTCGGTGAAGTTCGACAGCCGGGGGAAGCGCACCACGGCCACCCGCAGCACGTCCGCCCCGAGCGGGCCGCGGCCGTCGACCCGGTCCACCACCGTGGACAGGTCCAGCGAGTCCTCGGCGTCCAGCCACAGGCCCGGCAGCATCGGCAGGGTGCCCAGCACCGGACGGCCGGTCAGCCCGTGCAGCATGTCCAGGCCGGGCGCCAGCAGCCGCGCGTCGCCGCGGAACTTGTTGACGAACCAGCCGGCCACGTGCCGCTGGTCCTCCGCCGACAGCAGCGCCAGCGTCCCGTACATCGCCGCGAAGACGCCGCCGCGGTCGATGTCCCCGACCACCACCACCGGCAGCCCGGCGGCCGTGGCCAGGCCCATGTTGGCGATGTCCCGGTCCCGCAGGTTGATCTCGGCGGGCGAGCCGGCGCCCTCGCAGACCACCACCTCGTAGCGGCGGCGCAGGTCCGCCAGGCACTCCAGCGACCGTTCCAGCAGGACGGGCTTGCGCTCGCGGTAGTCCAGCGCGCCGACCTCGGCGACCGGCCGGCCCAGCAGCACCACCTGGCTGCGGCCGTCCGCGCCCGGCTTCAGCAGCACCGGGTTCATCGCCGCCTCCGGCTCCACCCGGGCCGCCTGCGCCTGCATCGCCTGCGCCCGGCCGATCTCGGCGCCGTCGGCGGTGACGAAGGAGTTCAGCGACATGTTCTGTGCCTTGAACGGCGCGACCCGCACCCCCTGCCGGGCCAGCCAGCGGCAGATGCCCGCGGTCACCACGCTCTTGCCCGCGTCCGAGGTCGTCCCGGCGACCAGCAGTGCGTTGCTCATGCCCTTCCCCTCCACCGTGTCGTCAGCAAGCGCAGCGCGACGTGCCCCGCGACCGTCGTACCCAGGGCCAGCGCGCCCACCCGCCGGGAGAGCACGCAGGCCCGCTCGATGTCGTCCACCGTCACCGGCCGCAACTCCGCGCCGAGCACCGGCCGGTGCTCCACCCGCTCCCCGTACTGGAGGGTTCCGCCCAGCCGGACGCCCACCGCGCCCGCGAAGGCCGCCTCCGCCTGGCCCGCGTTCGGGCTCGGGTGCGCCGAACCGTCCCGCCGCCAGACCCGCCAGGCCGTTTTCGGCTGCGGCGCGGCGGCCACCGTGAGCAGTGCCGTCAGTCGGGCGCCCGGCCAGCCCGCCACGTCGTCCAGCCGGGCCGAGGCCCAGCCGAACCGGGCGTACCGCGGCGAGCGGTGGCCGACCATCGCGTCCAGCGTGTTCACCGCGCGGAACGCCAGCAGCCCCGGGGTGCCCGCCAGGGTGCCCCAGACCAGCGCGTTCACCACGGCGTCCGCCGTGTTCTCGGCCACCGACTCGACCACCGCGCGGGCGATCTGAGGCCCGTCCAGCGCGCTCGGGTCCCGCCCGCACAGGTGCGGCAGCCGCTCCCGCGCGGCCGTCAGGTCGCCGGTGGCCAGCGACCGGCCGATGGTGCGCGCCTCCCGGGTCAGCGAGGTGCCGCCCAGCACCGTCCAGGTCGCGGCGGCCGCCAGTGCGGCCCGGCCCAGCGGACGCCGGCCCACCGTACGGTCCAGGGCCACCGCGCCGGCCGCGACCGCGCCCACGCACAGTGCCGTGTACCCGGCGCCGGCCACCCGGTCGTCCTGCCACACCCGCCGCTCCAGCCGGGTCGCCGCACTGCCGAAGACGGCCACCGGGTGGCCGCGCCGGGGGTCGGCGAAGCGGGCGTCCGCGGCGAAGCCCGCGACGGCGCCGAGCGCGAACGCGGCGGCGCGGGTCAGCGGGCGCACGGCGGGTTCGGCGGAAGGCCGCGTGGGGTCCGGCGGGGCGGGGCAGCCTGCATCGCGTGCGTGTCCTCACTCAGGGTCCGCGCCCTGGATCGACGTACCGGGGGCGAGAGTCTCCTGGCTTCCGGGTCGGACGCACCCCCGGGCCTTCCAGCGGCTTCTGACGGCCCGCCGTGGCGATGTTCCGAGCGTGCTCCCCGGTGACAGTGGCGGGACCGCGCCGGACTCGCACCGGCTTCCTCTGCATGCCTCCGTTTGGCCCCAGGATCCCATCACGCGGCCGAACCGGGAGTCAACCGAGGTCACGGAGGGGTTGGTCACACCTCGGAGCCCCGTCGCCACCTCCGATCCGCCCACCCCGCCAGAGGACCGCCCGCCTGTCGCCCGCCCCGCCCGGCGCCCCGCCGTGCCCCGGACGGCCCAGCCCGGTGGCCGCCCGCGCGGCCCCCCGGTGAACTGGTGCCCGAACACCGTCCGAACACCGCCCGGACACCGTCCGGTCCAAGACCAGCAGAGCGGGGAGCGATATGCGTTGGGGAACCGCGGCCGTCGTGGCGGCCGCCGTCGTCGGCGCCGGGGCCGCCGTCCTGGTGATCGGCCGTCGGGCCTCCGAACGGCTGGTCCACCCGGCGAGCGCCGCCCGGGAGTCCGGCCCCGTCCTGGTGCGGAGCCTGGCCGCGGGCCGGATCACCTTCAACCGCCGCCCCGAGAGCCTGCGCCCCGGCCGCTGGGCCGTGGAATGGGACGACCACGGCCACGCCGTCGTCGAGGACGTCCTGCACAGCGACGAGCACGGCGTCACCCGCCGCCTCGTCCGCGCCGACCGGGGCACCCTCACCCCCGGCACCGAGGTCCGCTTCACCCCCCGCGTCCACCTCGGCGACCCCACCGAGGCGCTCGGCCTCCCCTTCACCGACACCGCCGCCGACGGCGAACTCGGCGCCCTCCCCGCCTGGCGCCTCGCCGGCAAACGCGGCACCTGGGTGATCCTCGTCCACGGCCCCGGCGCCGACCGGCAGCAGACCCTCCCGGTCCTCCCCGTCCTCGACCGCCTCGCCCTGCCGGCCCTCGTCGTCACCTACCGGGGCGACCAGGGCGCCCCCGCCTCGCCGGACGGGCTCGGCCACTTCGGCGAGACCGAGTGGCGCGACGTCGAGTCGGCGGTCCGGCTCGCCCTCGACAGCGGCGCCGGCCGGGTCATCCTGTACGGCTGGTCCCTCGGCGCCACCATGGCCCTCCAGACGGCCGCCCGCTCGGCCTGGGCCCATGCCGTCAGCGGCCTCGTCCTGGACTCGCCGGTCCTCGACCTGCCCGCCACCGCCCGCCGCGGCGCCGCCCGGGCCGGCTACACCGGCGCCGCCGCCGAGCTCGGCGCCCTCGCCGCCGAGGGCCGCACCGGCGTCGACCTCGCCGACTTCAGCCGCATCGCGGAGGGCGCCGACCTGCGCGTCCCCACCCTCCTCCTGCACAGCCCCGACGATCAGATCGCCCCCTTCCGCGCCGCCGAGCGCCTCGCCGCCGCCCGCCCCGGCGTGGTCAGCCTCCGGCCCTTCCCGGGCGCCGACCATGCCACCCTCTGGAACTCCGCCCCCACCCACTACACCGAACTCCTCCGCCGCTGGCTCACCCCCCTTCTCTGAACCCAGCCCCCCCGCGCGGGAAGTCGCACCGACAGGGCCTCTGTACGAAAGCCGAACCTCACCCGTCAGCCACGGAGCGTGATCGTCCGGGCGAGTAGCGCGACCGTCGCCGCAAGGGTTGTGCCGGGATGGCATGACCCCGCCACCTGTTTCCGGCCAGGCGGTTTGCCTCTGTTGCCCGATTGTTGCCCGATCTTGGGGAGGTGCCGTCGACGGCCGCCCGTCCGTACAGCCAACCGGATGTGACAGAAGGCCGGTACAAGGGGAAGACTGCTCGACGTGACGTCTCGGAATCCGCGCGACCGTGATGCCCCGCTCCCTCCGACGATCGGTACTGGTGCGACGGTGACCCGTCTCCCCGGTACGGCCCACCGGCCCGCCGCCGGCAAGCCGGGCGGGGCCGGGGTACCCCGCCGACGAGGGCCCGCTGCGGCGCCCGGTCGGGGGAGGGTTCCCGTACCGGAGGGCTTCCCCGCGCCGGCCGAGCTGGCGCCGCTGGCCCGCCGGATGCTGGTGGACGCCGTCCGGATCGCCCGCTGGGCGGGGGACCTGGAAGAGGTCGACAAGCGGGGCGAGCTGCTGCCCGATGACGCCCGTGCGGCGGGTCGGGCGCTGGCCATGACGGTCGGCGCCGCCGCCAAGGCGTGGGGGCAGGCACTGCTGGTCGGCCTGGTGGAGGCCAGGGACGGCGGTGCGGTCCCGGGTTGGCGCCTGCACGCCTGGGAGCACGACGACGAGGCGGTCGTCCGCGGCTGGTCGGCGCTGTTCGACGCCTGGACGCTGCTCGCCCCGGTGCCGCCGGCCGCCCTGCGGGGCGTGTTCGCGGTGCTGGCCGGCCAGGCGGTGGACCAGGCGCCGCAGCTGCTGTCGTTCTTGCACCTGGTGGCCGGTCCGGTGTCGGACGGCGAACTGCTGGAGCTGCTGCGCCGGGGCCTGGACGAGCGCCGGGTGGGTGGCGCGGACGGTTCGGGCCTGTCGCCCGTGCCGCACGCCGCCTCGGCGGTCTCGGCGGTGCGCGGCACGTGCCGGGAGCCGCAGATCGACACCCCGCCGTCGCCGGCGGACGTGGCCGCGGTCCTGGACTGGATGCTGGACGGCCTGGCGGCCGTCGGGGCCGTGGTCCGCAGGGACGAGGCCGCCGAGCTGTCGCCGCTGGGCCACTGGGCGGTGCGGGCGAAGCTGGAGGAGATCTGCACGGTCGCGCAGACCGCGGCCGGGCACATCGAGCAGAGCGCCTTCGAGCTGCTGAACGCCTGCGCGGACTACTCGCCGGGCCCGGCGCGGGCCGAGTTCCGCGCCTGGGTGGCGGCCCGTCCGGCCGATCGGGCGGTGGCGGAGCTGCTGGACGCGGCGCAGGGGGACGACGCGCTGGTGCGCGGACTGGCCTTCGAGGCGCTGCGGGTGGCCGGCGGCCCGGCCGAGCAGGCGGTGCGGGCCTCGGTGGACGAGCCGGTGCTGCGCCCGTACGCGCTGCTGTGGCTGGCGGAGCGCTCGGACGAGGGCGTTTCGCCGGCGGACGTGCTGGGGGCGGAGGACGCGGCCTGGCTGTGGGTGGACACGGCGGCGGCGGTGCTGGACCACGGCGAGACGGAGCTGCTGGTGGGCCACGTCGAGGGCGCCGCGGCGGGCGATCCGGTGCGGCTGTTCGCCCGGGCCCGGCAGTCGGGGCACCCGCGGGCGGCCTCGGTGCTGACGGCGGTCTCGGGCGTGCACCCGGATCCGGGCGTGGCGCGGGCGGCCCGCCGCTCGGCGTTCAGCGTGCACACCGGCGGCGCCTAGCAGGACCGGCCGAAGAACGAGCCCGCCGCGAAGAGCGAGCACGAAGAGGGGCCCGGATCCGACTGGATCCGGGCCCCTCTCGCGTACGGGAACGACTCAGCCGAGGCGGGACTCCGCCCGCCTGGCGCGGACGTCGCCGACCTTCTGCCCGACCTTGCGCCGGATGACCAGCAGCGGGGCCATCGCGGCGAGCGTGATCTGGGCGAAGGCGCCGACGTGCATCAGCGCGTCGCCACCGGGCAGGCCGGTCGCCCAGGCCGCGAGGCAGCCGATCGAGACGACGATCCAGCACAGCGTGGCGGTGGCCAGCAGCCCCTGGGGCTTGGGGTACTCGATCCGGCTGACCATGAGGTACGCGGCGCCGAAGATGGCGAGCAGACCGGGCAGGAACGGCGGGTCGAGCAGCACGATGGCGATCACCGTCATCGCGCCCATCGGGCAGGGCATGCCCTGGAACACCCCGGGCCGCATCTTGACGGCGGAGAAGCGGGCGAGCCGCAGGACGACCGCGAGCAGGACGGTGATCGCGATGAGCGCCGAGAGCTTGCTGTTGGAGCCCTGCGAGACCATGCCCCAGACGGCGACGAAGTAGGCCGGCGCGATGCCGAAGCTGATCAGGTCGGCCAGGTTGTCCAGTTCCGCTCCGAGGGCGGAGGAGCGGAGCTTGCGCGCCACCAGCCCGTCGAAGAGGTCGCACATGGAGCCGATGAGCAGCAGCGTGACCGCGGTGGCGGCGCTGTGCCGGTCGGGTGCGGCGTCCGGGTTGGTGATGTGCGGGACGAGGACCCCGGTGGTGATCGAGTAGATCGCCAGGAAGCCGCAGACGGCGTTCCCCAGGGTCAGGAAGTCGGCGGTGGACAGGTGCTGGGGAGAGCGCGGGGCGCGCAGCTCGCGGTCGCGCGCCCAGCGGCGACGGCGCAGGGCCGTCTCCTCGTCGTCCAGGCCGACGATTGTCTCAGGATCAGTCACGGTCAAGGCGCGTCACCCCGGCTGTGGTCTTCTGGCCGACCTCGACGCCGACCTCGACGCCGGCCGGCAGGTAGGTGTCGACCCGGGAGCCGAACCGGATCAGACCGATCCGGTCGCCCTGCTCGACCTTGGTACCGGCGGCGACGTACGGCACGATGCGACGGGCCACGGCCCCCGCGATCTGCACCATCTCGATGTCGCCGAGCTCGGTGTCGAAGTGCCAGACGACCCGCTCGTTCTGGTCGCTGTCCTTGTTGAACGCGGGGACGAAGCCGCCCGCGACGTGCTCGACCGACGTCACCGTGCCGGGCAGGGGCGCGCGGTTGACGTGGACGTTGAGCGGGCTCATGAAGATCGCGACCCGGGTGCGGCCGTCCGGCCAGGCGTCGATGCTCTGCACCACGCCGTCGGCGGGGGAGATCACTCTGCCCGCGCCGATCTCACGCTCGGGGTCGCGGAAGAACCACAGCATGCCCGCGCTGAGCGCACAGGCGGGTACCGCTGCCAGGGCCCACTTGCCGCTGCGCCGGGTGAGGGCGGTGGTCACGGCGGCCGTGGCGAGGGTGGGGACGAACCAGGGGGTGGCTCCGCGCGCGATGGTCACGCGGGGTCGCCGACCGGCCGTCGTGGCTGCGAGGGCATCGCGGTCCGTGACGGAGGTGTGAGGGGACGGGCTGATGGGCATCGAAGACCTTTGTCGCGGGGGATCATGGCCGCTGGACGGGGGCCACCGCGGGATCGGGTAATAGAGGGACGGCTTGCTGTCCCGGTGGATGCTATCGGGAGCACACGGTGGGTGGGCAACCCGCCTGCTCGTTCACGTGTCCGGTGGAAGCGCGTGTGCGCGTCCCACCTCTACGACCGTAGCTCGCCCCGGTCCGGTTCCCAAGGGACCGGACGGGGCTGGTGACACTTGTCTCAACAGGCCCGTCGGCGGAACCCGGTGGACGCAACGGGCCGTTCGCGGTCCGCCGGGGGTGCGGGACACGGCCTTGTCGAGGGTGTGCGGAAGCGGCCGCGGGGCGTGTCGCCGCAGCTGTACGCCCTGCGGCCGCTTCCGGAGGGCCGTGCCGGACCCAGGCGGACCAGGCCGGGGCCGTGATGGCACGGCGGGTGGCCGGGACGGGCCCGCACGCCCGTCGACCGGCGGTTCGGAAGGGTCGTCCAGCCGGCCCGGAGCGTCCCTGGGGCCGCTCGTCGAGCCGGGGTGACCCGGTGCTCACTCCGCGATCCGGTACTCCTCCAGGAGCCGGCGTCCGACGATCATCTTCTGGATCTCCGCAGTTCCTTCACCGATGAGCAGCATCGGGGCCTCGCGGTAGAGCCGCTCGATCTCGTACTCCTTGGAGAAGCCGTAGCCGCCGTGGATGCGGAAGGCGTCCTCGACGACCTCCTTGCAGTACTCGGAGGCGAGGTACTTGGCCATGCCGGCCTCGAGGTCGTTGCGCTCGCCGCCGTCCTTCTTGCGGGCGGCCATGACCATCATCTGGTGGGCGGCCTCGACCTTGGTGGCCATCTCGGCGAGCTTGAACTGGATGGCCTGGTGCTCGGCGATCTTCTTGCCGAAGGTGGAGCGCTGCTGGGCGTAGGAGATGCCGAGTTCGAAGGCGCGGCGGGCGACGCCGCAGCCGCGGGCGGCGACGTTGACGCGGCCGACCTCGACGCCGTCCATCATCTGGTAGAAGCCGCGCCCGGGGACGCCGCCGAGGATGCGGTCGGCCGGGATCCGGACGTCCTGGAGGACCAGTTCGGTGGTGTCGACGCCCTTGTAGCCCATCTTCTCGATCTTCCCGGGCACGGTGAGGCCGGGCACGGTCGGGTTCGGGCCGAATCCGGGGGTCTTCTCGACCAGGAAGGTGGTCATGTTCTTGTACGGGGTGCTGCCGCCCTCGTCGGTCTTGCACAGGACCGCGACGAGGGTGGAGGTGCCGCCGTTGGTGAGCCACATCTTCTGGCCGTTGAGGACGTAGAACTCCCCGTCCTTGACGCCCTTGGTGGAGATGGCCGAAACGTCGGAGCCGAGGCCGGGCTCGGACATCGAGAACGCGCCGCGGATTTCCCCGGCGGCCATCTTCGGCAGGAAGTGGTCCTTCTGCTCCTGGGTGCCGTGGGCGTTGATCATGTGCGCCACGATGAAGTGGGTGTTGACGATGCCGGACACGCTCATCCAGCCGCGGGCGATCTCCTCGACCACCAGGGCGTATGTGAGCAGCGACTCGCCGAGGCCGCCGTACTCCTCGGGGATGGTGAGGCCGAAGAGGCCGAGCTGCTTCATCCCCTCGACGATGGCGGTCGGGTACTCGTCCTTGTGTTCCAGCTCGGTCGCGACCGGAATGATCTCCTTGTCGACGAAATCCCGCACGGTGGCGAGGATGTCCCGCTGGATCTCGGTGAGGCCGTCGGTCTGTGCCAGGCGTCCCATCGTGCGGCTCCGAAAGGTTTAAGGGGGCGGGGGGGGGGGGGATTGCCGGGGGCCCTGCCGGCGTGGCTGCGGCGGCAGGGCCCCCGTTCCGGGTGGGGGCCGGCCGATGACGGCGGCCGGCCCCTCCGGGGTCTCGGGGGATTCGGGGCCCTAGGAAAGGGGAGTCGGGCGGCCGGGCTGCTCGCCGCCGCGCTCCTTGACGTACGTCTCGGTCGGCACCATCACCTTGCGGCGGAAGACGCAGACGACCGTGCCGTCCTGCTTGTACCCCTTGGTCTCGACGTGCACGATGCCGCGGTCGTCCTTGGACTTGGACGGCCACTTGTCGAGGACGGTGGTCTCGCCGTAGAGGGTGTCGCCGTGGAAGGTCGGCGCGACGTGCCGCAGCGACTCGATCTCCAGGTTGGCGATGGCCTTGCCGGAGACGTCCGGGACGGACATGCCCAGCAGCAGCGAGTAGACGTAGTTGCCCACCACGACGTTCCTGCCGAAGTCCGTCGTCCGCTCGGCGTAGTTGGTGTCCAGGTGGAGCGGGTGGTGGTTCATGGTGAGCAGGCAGAAGAGGTGGTCGTCGTACTCGGTGACGGTCTTGCCGGGCCAGTGCTTGTAGACCGCGCCGACCTCGAACTCCTCGTAGGTGCGTCCGAACTGCATCGCGTCGGGCCTCAGCTTTCCGGGATCTCGAACTTGGTGGTGCGCTCCAGGCCGGCGGCCCGGCCCTTGCCGGCGATGACCAGGGCCATCTTGCGGCTGGCCTCGTCGATCATCTCGTCGCCGAGCATCGCGGAGCCCTTGGCGCCGCCCGCCTCGGAGGTGCACCAGTCGTAGGCGTCGAGGATCAGCTCGGCGTGGTCGTAGTCCTCCTGGGAGGGCGAGAAGATCTCGTTCGCGGCGCCGACCTGGTCGGGGTGGAGCACCCACTTGCCGTCGAAGCCGAGGGCGGCGGCGCGCCGGGCGACCTCGCGGTAGCCCTCCTGGTTGCGGATCTGCAGGTACGGGCCGTCGATGGCCTGGAGGTCGTTGGCACGGGCGGCCATCAGGATGCGCATCAGGATGTAGTGGTAGGCGTCGGCCGGGTAGCCGGCCGGCTGCTCGCCGACCACCAGGGACTTCATGTTGATGGAGGCCATGAAGTCGGCGGGGCCGAAGATGATGGTCTCCAGCCGGGGCGAGGCCTCGGCGATGGCGTCGACGTTGACCAGGCCCTTGGCGTTCTCGATCTGCGCCTCGATGCCGATCCGGCCGACCTCGAAGCCCATGGTCTTCTCGATCTGGGTGAGCAGCAGGTCGAGCGCCTTGACCTGTTCGGCGTCCTGGACCTTGGGCAGCATGATGCAGTCGAGGTTGGGGCCGGCGCCCTCGACGACGGTGATCACGTCGCGGTAGGTCCAGTGGGTGGTCCAGTCGTTGACCCGGACGACGCGGGTCTTGCCGCCCCAGTCGCCGTTGTTGAGCGCGTCGACGATGTGGTGGCGGGCGCTCTCCTTGACGAGGGGGGCGCAGGCGTCCTCCAGGTCGAGGAAGACCTGGTCGGCGGGGAGGCCCTGGGCCTTCTCCAGGAAGCGCGGGTTGCTGCCGGGCACGGCGAGGCAGGAGCGGCGCGGGCGCAGGCGGTTGACGGTTGACATGAGGGTGGGTCGGTTCCTTCCCAGTGGTCAGCTGGTGGGCGCGGGTGCGGGCGTCCAGGGCTGGAGCTTGTTGGCGAGCCGGATCTCGTCCACGATCCGGCCGATGATGGTGGTGATGCCGAAGTCCTTCGGGGTGAACACGGCGGCGACGCCGGCGGCCTTGAGGGCCTCGCCGTCCGCTGCCGGGATGATGCCACCCACGATCACCGGGACATCCTGCACCCCGGCCCGGTGCAGCCGGCGCAGGACGTCGGGCACCAGCTCGCAGTGGGCGCCGGAGAGGATCGACAGGCCCACGCAGTGCACGTCCTCCGCGACGGCGGCGGAGACGATCTGCTCGGGGGTCAGCCGGATGCCCTGGTAGACCACCTCGAACCCGGCATCGCGGGCCCGGACGGCGATCTGCTCGGCGCCGTTGGAGTGCCCGTCCAGGCCGGGCTTGCCGACCAGCAGGCGCAGCTTGCCGGAGCCCAGCTCCTCGGCGGTGGCGGCGACGGCGGCGCGCACCGCGGCCAGTTCCCCGCCGGGTTCGGCGGCCACCGCGACCGGGGCGCCGCCGACGCCGGTGGGCGCGCGGTACTCGCCGAAGACCTCGCGCAGGGCGAAGGCCCACTCGCCGGTGGTGACGCCGGCCCGGGCGCAGGCGAGCGTGGCCGGCACCAGGTTGGCGTCGGTGGCCGCGGTGGACTTGAGCTCGGCCAGCGCGGTCTGGACGGCGGCCTCGTCGCGCTGGCCGCGCCAGGCCTCCAGGGCGGCGAGCACGGACTGCTCGGAGGCCGGGTCGACGACCATGATGGCGGTGTCGAGGTCGGCCGTGAGCGGGCTCTCCTCGGTGGTGTCGAAGCAGTTGACGCCGACGATCTTGTCCTCGCCGGACTCGATCCGGGCCCGCCGGGCGGCGTGCGAGGAGACCAGGTTGGACTTCAGGTAGCCGGACTCGACGGCGGGAATGACCCCGCCCATCGCCAGCACCTTGGCGATCTCCGCCTCGGCGCCGGCCAGCAGGTCGGCGGTCTTGGCCTCGATCACCTCGGAGCCGTTGAAGAGGTCGCCGTACTCCAGCAGGTCCGACTCGTAGGCCAGCACCTGCTGGATCCGCAGCGACCACTGCTGGTCCCAGGGCCGGGGCAGGCCCAGCGCCTCGTTCCAGGCGGGCAGTTGGACGGCGCGGGCGCGGGCGTCCTTGGAGAGGGTGACGGCCAGCATCTCCAGGACGATCCGCTGGACGTTGTTCTCCGGCTGGGCCTCGGTCAGGCCGAGCGAGTTGACCTGGACGCCGTAGCGGAAGCGGCGCTGCTTCGGGTCCTGGACGCCGTAGCGCTCCAGCGTGACCTTCTCCCACAGCTGGGCGAAGGCGCGCATCTTGCACATCTCCTCGACGAAGCGCACGCCGGCGTTGACGAAGAAGGAGATCCGGGCGACCACCTCGCCCATCCGCTCGGCCGGCACCTGGCCGGAGTCGCGGACGGCGTCGAGCACCGAGATGGCGGTGCACATCGCGTAGGCGATCTCCTGGACGGGCGTGGCCCCGGCCTCCTGCAGGTGGTAGCTGCAGATGTTGATCGGGTTCCACTTGGGGATGCGGCCGACGGTGTAGGCGATCATGTCGGTGATCAGGCGCACCGAGGGGCCGGGCGGGAAGACGTGCGTCCCGCGCGAGAGGTACTCCTTGACGATGTCGTTCTGGGTGGTGCCGGTGAGCTTGGCGATGTCGGCGCCCTGCTCCTCGGCGACGACCTGGTAGAGCGCCAGCAGCCACATCGCGGTGGCGTTGATCGTCATGGAGGTGTTGGTCTGTTCGAGCGGGATGCCGTCGAACAGGGTGCGCATGTCGCCGACGTGGCCGACCGGGACGCCGACCCGGCCCACCTCGCCGCGGGCGAGGAGGTGGTCGGAGTCGTAGCCGGTCTGGGTCGGCAGGTCGAAGGCGACGGAGAGGCCCGTCTGGCCCTTCGCCAGGTTCCGCCGGTAGAGCGCGTTGGAGTCGCTCGCGGTGGAGTGCCCGGCGTAGGTGCGCATCAGCCAGGGGCGATCGCGCTTGTGCTGGTCGGTCATGGGATCGGCCTCAGACGTTCCGGAAGCGGTTGATCGCCGGGAGGTGCTGCTCGCGCAGCGCGTGGTCGCGCACGCCCAGGCCCTCCTCCGGCGCCAGGCAGAGCACGCCGACCTTGCCCTGGTGCTTGTTGTGGTGCACGTCGAGGGCGGCCTGGCCGGTCTCCTCCAGGGAGTAGACCTTGGACAGGGTCGGGTGGATCTTTCCCTTGGCGATCAGGCGGTTGGCCTCGAAGGCCTCGCGGTAGTTGGCGAAGTGCGAGCCGACGATGCGCTTGAGCGACATCCACAGGTAGCGGTTGTCGTACTGGTGCATGAAGCCGGAGGTGGAGGCGCAGGTGACGATGGTGCCGCCCTTGCGGGTGACGTACACCGAGGCGCCGAAGGTCTCCCGGCCCGGGTGCTCGAAGACGATGTCGACGTCCTCGCCGCCGGTGAACTCGCGGATCCTCGCACCCAGGCGCTTCCACTCGCGCGGGTCCTGGGTGTGCTCGTCCTTCCAGAACCGGTAGCCCTCGGCGGAGCGGTCGATGATCGCCTCGGCGCCCATGGCGCGGCAGATCTCGGCCTTCTGGTCGTTGGAGACCACACAGATCGGGGTGGCGCCGCCGGCCAGCGCGTACTGGGTGGCGTACGAGCCGAGGCCGCCGCTGGCGCCCCAGATCAGCACGTTGTCGCCCTGCTTCATGCCGGCGCCGTTGCGCGAGACCAGCTGGCGGTACGCGGTGGAGTTGACCAGGCCGGGGGAGGCGGCCTCCTCCCAGGTGAGGTGCTTGGGCTTGGGCAGCAGCTGGTTGGTCTTCACCAGGGCGATCTGGGCCAGCCCGCCGAAGTTGGTCTCGAAGCCCCAGATGCGCTGCTCCGGGTCCATCATCGTGTCGTTGTGGCCGTCCGGGGACTCCAGCTCGACGGAGAGGCAGTGCGCGACGACCTCGTCGCCGGGCTTCCAGGCGTTGACGCCGGCGCCGGTGCGCAGCACCACGCCCGCGAGGTCGGAGCCGAGGACGTGGTACGGCAGGTCGTGGCGCTTGGTGAGCGGCGACAGCCGGCCGTAGCGCTCCAGGAAGGAGAAGGTGGAGACCGGCTCGAAGATCGAGCTCCAGACGGTGTTGTAGTTCACCGCGCTGGCCATGACGGCGACCAGGGCCTCGCCGGGGCCCAGCTCGGGCAGGGCGACCTCGTCGAGGTGAAGGGACTTGCGGGGGTCCTTGTCGCGGCTGTCGAGGCCCGCGAACAGCTGCTCCTCGTCCTTGTGGAGCGTCACCGCTCGGTAGGACTCGGGAAGCTTGACGGCGGCGAAGTCCTCCGACGTGGCGTCGTTGCTGAGGATCGCGTCGAGGATTTCCTGCATGGCTGCCTCCGAAGGCGTACCTGTGTGAGGGCACAGGGCGTCTGGGGTAGCCGGGAGCGGACACCGGCTTCGCTGAGGTGGGTGGTGGGTGGTCGGGCTGGGCGCCCGGGGTGGACCGGGCCGAACGCGCACTGCTCCCGGGGTGTGGGAATGCCGGACGACGGCGCGCCGAGGTGGGGAGCCGCGGCGCCGCGACTGGTGAGTAACAAGGTAGTGGCACCCTGTGCCACACGTAAAGACACCGGGTGTCACGAATTCCGGCGCACTGGGGCGGCCCTCGGACGCGCTGCGGGGGGTGCCGAAAGGGCCCGCGTCGACTGTTCGACGCGGGCCCTCGATATCGCTCTGACCTGGACGGATGGTGGGCTCAGGACTCCCTGGCGCCACTCAGCGCGGCCCGGATGCTGTCCACCACCACGTCCAGTGGAGCGTCCGTCCGGGCGACTGTGATGAGCACCTCACCTCCAGGACTGGCACTCAGTGCGCTCTCGGCCAGCACGTCACCGGGAGCCCCATTGGCACCCGGTGCCACCAGGGAGCCGCGGCGTCTGGCACCCGGCGTGCTGGCGGCCCAGAAGGTCCGCCGGATCACCTCGAAGGAGTGGTCCAGCTGCGCCTCCACGTCCCCGCGCCCGCCGGCCCGCAGCCAGCGCCGCAGCACGTGGTTGTGCGCCGCGACGACCGCCGCCGCCGACACCTCGGCCAGCATCGAGTCGTCCTCGCCGCCGCGCTGCCAGCCCGACGGGATGGACTCCCCGGTGTCGAAGCGGCCCAGCAGGTACCGGGTGAACAGCCGCTCGTACCGGGCCACCACGGCGATCTCCCGCTCGCGCAGCGCCGGGACCTGACGGATCAGCTGGTACCGCGCGACCGACACCCCGGGGGTCGAGGCGTACATCCGCAGCACCTCCTTGATGCCGCGGCAGACCACGTCCAGCGGGTGCTCCTCCGGCTCGGCGCTGGCCAGCAGGTCGGCCACCCGGACGAGGGTGTCGTCGTGGTCGGGGAAGATCGCCTCCTCCTTCGACCGGAAGTACCGGAAGAAGGTCCGCCGGGCCACCCCGGCGGCGGCCGCGATCTGGTCGACCGTGGTCTCCTCGTAGCCCTGCGAGGAGAACAGCTCCATCGCGGCCGTGGCCAGGTCCTGACGCATCTGCTGGCGCTGCGCCGCCGCCCGGCGGCTGCCCGGCCCCCCTTCCGGCCCGGTGCCCCCGGTCGAGGAGGCCGTCCGGTCGGCGCCGCGCGGTCCGGCGGAGTGCTGCGGGGTGGCTGACTGAACCCGATCCATGTCCGGAACGCTACACGGCCCCGGCGGTTCGGCCGCGGCCCTTCCCCGACGGACCGGTGCGACCGGGCCGGTGACGGCCGGTCTGGGCCAGCGCGCGGACACCGTCCCCGGGCTCCAGCCCGGTCTGACCGGGCCCGACCCGGCCGCGGACGGCCCGGCCCCGGGCGGCGCCGACTCGCGCGCGGCGGCGCCCCCGGCGGCTGGCGTGGTCACCGGCGCGCGTGGTCGCGGAAGCCGCGGCCGGTCTTGCGGCCCAGGCAGCCGGCGGCGACCAGGTGCTCCAGCAGCGGCGCGGCCGCCAGTCCCGGCTCGCGGAACTCCTGGTGCAGCACCTGCTCGATGGTCAGCGAGACGTCCAGGCCGACCACGTCCAGCAGCTCGAACGGGCCCATCGGGTAGCCGCAGCCCAGCTTCATCGCGGTGTCGATGTCGTCCACCGTCGCGTAGTGCTCCTGGAGCATCCGCACCGCGTCGTTCAGGTAGGGGAAGAGCAGCGCGTTGACGATGAAGCCGGCCCGGTCGCCGCACTCCACCGGGTGCTTGCGGACCTCGGCGGTCAGCTCCAGCACGGTCGCGGTGACGTCCGGCGCGGTCAGCACGGTGGAGACGACCTCGACCAGCTTCATGGCCGGCGCCGGGTTGAAGAAGTGCATGCCGATCACGTCCTGCGGCCGCGAGGTGGCGGTCGCGCAGCTGATCACCGGCAGCGAGGAGGTGGTGGTGGCGAGCACCGCGCCCGGCCTGACGATCTTGTCCAGGGTGGCGAACAGCTCGCGCTTGACCGCCAGGTCCTCGGCCACCGCCTCGATCACCAGGTCCACGTCGGCCAGTTCGGCGTACTGGCCGACCGGGGTGACCAGCGCCAGCGCGGCGTCCCGCGCCTGCGCGCTCAGCCGGCCCCGGTCGACCGCGCGCGCCAGCGACTTCGCCAGCTGCGCCTTGGCCCGGTCGGCCTTCTCCTGGCTGCGGGCGGCCAGCAGCACCGGGCGGCCGGCCTTGGCGAAGACCTCGGCGATGCCGGTCGCCATGGTGCCCGAGCCGCAGACGCCGACCGTGCGGACCTCCCGGCCCGCCACCGCGGCCCGCGCCGGGCCGGTCGCCGCGTCCACGGCCCTGGACGAGCCGGGCGCCTCGTAGGTGTAGAAGCCGCGGCCGGACTTGCGGCCCAGCAGCCCGGCCGCGACCAGCTGGCCGAGGATCGGGGCGGGCGCGTGCAGGCGGTCCCGGGACTGTTCGTACATCGCCTCCAGGACGGTCCGCGCGGTGTCCACGCCGATCAGGTCGAGCAGCGCCAGCGGGCCCATCGGCAGGCCGCAGCCGAGCCGCATCGCGGCGTCGATGTCCTCCCGGGAGGCGTACTTGGACTCGTACATCGCGGCGGCCTGGTTCAGGTACGCGAACAGCAGGCCGTTGACCACGAAGCCGGCCCGGTCGCCGGCCGCCACCGGTTCCTTGCCGAGGTCCCGGGCGAACGCGGCGGCGTCCTCGGCGACCTGCGGGGAGGTCAGCACCGTGCGGACCACCTCGACCAGCTTCATGCTGTGCACCGGGTTGAAGAAGTGCAGGCCCAGCACCCGCTCCGGGCGGGCGGTCGCGGCGGCGATCCGGGTCACCGAGAGCGCGGTGGTGCCGGTGGCCAGCACCGTCTCCGCCGGGCAGATCCGGTCCAGCTCGGCGAAGAGCTCCCGCTTCAGCTCCAGCCGCTCGGGCACCTCCTCGATCACCAGCCCGGCCCCGGCGGCGGCCGACAGCTCGTGGCCGACCGAGATCAGCGCCAGCAGCGCGGTGCGCTCCCCGGCGGTGATCCGCTCCCGGTCGACCGCGTGCGCGGTCGCCTCCTCGATCCGGGCCAGTGCCCGGGCGGCCGAGTCCTCGGTGGCCTCGATGCCGATCACCCGGCGGCCGCTCCTGGCGACGGCTACCGCGACACCGGCACCCATCGTGCCGAGGCCGACGACGGCGACCGTGGAAAAGGGACGCTCCATCTGTCCTGACTCCTAGTCCTGAAGGGCCCGCGCGACGCCCCGGCGGCCGGGCCGCCGCGCCCGCGCGTGCGGCGGGGGCGGCCGCCGCCGGGGGAGGGTCCGCGCGCGGGGCTGGGGAGATGACGGGTTCCGGCACACCGCCGCGGCGGCCGGTCCGCTCCGGCCGAACTGAGGGGTGTGCCGTGGTGCTCAGGCGCTCAAGGGTGAAAGGAAGCGGCTCTGATACGAGGAAGGAGACCCGGCCCGCCGCGGTTCGCGGCGCCGGCCGGTGAATGACGCACCGCGCGCCCGCCGTGGACACGGCGGCCGCAGGCCCCCGCCGGTGCGGCTCCCGTAGCCCGGCGGTGGTGCGTCCGGCCACTGTAGCGAAGCTACCCGCGAGTAGGAAGGGGTGCGGGCGTCACAAAAGGCATCCGGGCGGCGGGGCGGGGCCCGGCGGCGGCCCGAACGGGTGAACGGGCGGACGGGCGTCCACGGGGACCACCCGATAGGGGAGTTACCCGGCCGCGACGGGCGGGGCAGCATGGGGGCATGACCCTCGGAACCGCCGCCGGCCCCGCCGCGTCCGCCACCGGCTCCACCGGCCCGACCGGAGGCCTCGGCGGGCACCTCGCCGCCGTCGCGCTGCCCCCGTGCGCCGCCCGCGTCGAACAGGCCGAGGCCGCCGTCCACCGGCTGCGCACCGCCGCCGTCGACGCGGTGGCCGTCACCTGGGTGGACAACGCGGGCATCACCCGGGTCAAGGCCGTCCCGCTGGGCGCCCTGGTGCACGCCGCGCAGTGGGGCGTCGGCGCCGCGCCCTGCTTCGACGTCTTCCTCGCCGACGACGGCATCACCACCAGCCCGAGCACCGGCGGCCCCACCGGGGACCTGCGGCTCTACCCCGACCTCGACCGGGTCGTCCCGCTGGCCGCCCAGCCCGGCTGGGCCTGGGCCCCGGGGGACCGGCACACCCAGGACGGCACCCCGCACCCCGGCTGCCAGCGGCTGTTCGCCCGCCGGATGGAGGCCGCCGCCGCCGAGCGCGGGCTGACCCTGCGGGCCGGCATCGAGGTCGAGTGGGTGGTCGCCCTCGCCGGCGGCCCGCAGGACGAGCCGCAGTACCCGACGCACGGCCCCGCGTACGGGATGCACCGGCTCACCGACCTCACCGACTACCTGCGGGACGTCCTGCGCGCCCTCGGCGAGCAGGGGCTGAGCGTCCTGCAGATCCACCCCGAGTACGCCCCGGGCCAGTTCGAGGTCTCGGTGGCCCCCGAGGGCCCGGTCGGCGCCGCCGACACCTCCGTCCTGGTCCGGCACACCGTGCGGGCCGTCTCCGCCCGGCACGGCCTGCGGGTCTCCTTCGCCCCCGTGGTCGAGCCCGGCACGGTCGGCAACGGCGGGCACCTGCACCTGAGCCTCTGGCGGGACGGCCACAACCTCGGCAACGGCGGCCCCGGCCCGCACGGCCTGACCGCCGAGGCCGAGGGCTTCCTCGCCGGGGTGCTCGGCGCGCTGCCCGAACTCCTGGTGCTGGGCTGCTCCAGCCCGGCCGGCTACCTGCGGCTGGTGCCCTCGCACTGGGCCGGCGCCTACCAGTGCTGGGGCCTGGAGAACCGCGAGGCCGCGCTGCGCCTGGTGACGGGCTCCACGGGGGAGCGGGCCGCCGCCGCCAACGCCGAGGTCAAGTGCTTCGACGCCAGCGCCAATCCGTACCTGGCGGTCGGTGCGGTGCTCGCCGCCGGTCTCGCCGGTCTCGACCAACACCTCTCGCTGCCAACGGAGTTCACCGGGGACCCGGCCGCCGCCGAGCCCGGCGCGGTGCCCCGGCTGCCGACCGGCCCGGCGGAGGCGCTGGCCGCGTACGAGCGATCGGCGGTGCTGCGCGAGGCGCTCGGCGGGCCGCTGTACGAGGCGGTGCTGGCGGTGCGCCGGGCGGAGGGCGAGCAGTACGCCGTCGCCACCCCCGAGCAGCTGGTCGCCGCCACCCGCTGGCGGTACTGACCGGTGCCCGCCGGGGCCCTGGCGTTGCCCGCGCTGGTCGACCACCACTGCCACAGCGTGGTGGCGGCCGACCTCGCCGACGACGCGCTGGCCGGGCTGCTCACCGAGTCCGACCGGCCGCCCGCGCCCGGCTGTTCGCCCTTCGACAGCGCGCTCGGCCTGGCCGTCCGGCGCTGGTGCCCGCCCGTCCTCGGCCTGCCCGCGCACGCCCCGGCCGCCGACTACCTGGCCCGGCGGCGCGAGCTGGGCGGCGCCGAGGCCACCCGCCGGCTGCTGGCCGCCGCCGGGCTGGACACCTGCCTGGTGGACACCGGGCTGACCACCGCCGCGGGCCTCCCGCTGCTGCCGCTCGGCGAACTGGCCGCGGCCGCCGGGGCGGTGGTGCACGAGGTGGTCCGGCTGGAGTCGGTGGCCGAGGCGGTGGCGGGCCCGGCCGAGTCCTGGCCGCAGGCCGTCGGGGAGACGCTGGCGGCGGCGGCCGCGGGTGCGGTCGCGGTCAAGTCGGTGCTCGCCTACCGGCACGGCCTGGCCGCCCCCGCCGAACGGCCCGCTCGGGCGGCCGTGGTGGCCGCGGCCGGCGCCTGGCTGCGCGGCGGGCGGGGCCGCCTGGCCGATCCGGTGCTGCTGCACCACCTGCTCTGGACGGCCGTGGACGTCTGCGCCGGGCTGGGCCTGCCGCTCCAACTCCACACCGGCTTCGGCGATCCCGACCTCACCCTGCACCGGGCCGATCCGTCGCTGCTGACGGGGTTCGTGCGCGCGGCCGAGCCGAGCGGCGTCCCGCTGGTGCTGCTGCACTGCTACCCGTACCACCGCCAGGCCGGGTGGCTGGCCCAGGCCTTCCCGACGGTGTACACCGATCTCGGGCTGACCGCCTCCTACACCGGCCCGCGGGTGGCCGAAGTGCTGGGCGAGATGCTGGAACTGGCGCCGTTCGGCAAGCTGTTGTTCTCCACCGACGCGTACGGGCTGCCCGAGTTGTACCTGGTGGGCGCCGCCCAGTTCCGGTACGGACTGGGGGCGGTGCTGGCCGACTGGCAGGCGGGTGGCGCCTGTTCGGCGGCGGACGCGCAGCGGCTGGCCCGGCTGGTCGCCGCCGACAACGCCCGTGCGCTGTACTCACTGCCCGGCGCACCGTAGCACGTCGGCGAACCGTCACTTTTTAACACTCTTCAACTCTGTTGACGTGTTGGGCCTCCGGACTCCTCGGTTCCGATGTTGGCCAACATGTGACGATTAGATGACTACCTCTTGCGCTTATCAGCGAATATTCATTAGCGTCCCGATCATTCCAGGCGCACCTGCCACACCGCAGCTGCCGCATGACGACTCGGGAGGGCCAACCCCTATGAGAGTTCCTCGGATCAGCCGGACCCGGTTCGCGGCGGTGGGCCTCGTGCTCGCCACCGCCGGCGCCCTCGCGCTCCCGGCCGGCACCGCCGTCGCAGCCCCCTCGGCGGGCTCGACGACCGGTCCGCTGCTCAGCTACGTCGTCAACACCAAGGCCAACCACGGCCAGGTGCAGAAGGTCGAGAAGGCGATCACCGCCCTCGGCGGCTCGGTGGTGTACTCGTACGAGCAGATCGGCGTCGTCATCGCCCGCTCGGACGACACCGCGTTCGCGCAGAAGCTGCGTCAGGCCAAGGGCGTCGACTCCGTCGGTGCCAGCCGTACCAAGGGCATCACCGCCGCCGACCAGGCCAAGGCCGAGGTCGCCGCCGAGCCCGCCGGCGCGCCCGCCGCCGGTCAGGAGCCGTACGAGGCCAACCAGTGGGACATGCGCCAGATCGGTGTCGACAAGGCGCACAAGCTCTCGCTCGGCAGCCGCAACGTCACCGTCGGCGTGCTGGACTCCGGCATCGACGCGACGCACGAGGACCTGGCCGCCAACGTGGACGCCTCGCAGTCGGTCTCCTGCATCGACGGCGGCAAGCCGAACACCGACTGGAAGTCCTGGCAGCCCACCACCAGCGACCACGGCACCCACGTGGCCGGCACGATCGGCGCCGCCAAGAACGGCAAGGGCGTCGTCGGCATCGCCCCGAACGTGAAGCTGGCCGCGGTCAAGGTCGTCGACGACGGCGGGTTCATCTACCCCGAGTACGCGATCTGCGGCTTCGTGTGGGCCGGTGAGCACCAGTTCAAGGTGACCAACAACAGCTACTACGTCGACCCGTGGATGTTCAACTGCCCGAACGACAAGGACCAGGCCGCGATCAGCGCCGCCGTCCGCAAGGCGGTCTCGTTCTCGCAGCGCAAGGGCGTCCTCAACGTCGCCGCGGCGGGCAACGAGAACATCGACCTGGCGCACAAGACCGTTGACGTCGCCAGCCCGGACGACACCACCAAGGTGACCCGCCCGGTCACCAACGACTGCCTGTCGCTGCCGACCGAGCTGCCCGGCGTCATCGCCGTCTCCTCGGTGGGCGTCAAGGGCGACAAGGCGTACTACTCCAGCTACGGCAAGGGCGTCGTGACCGTCGCCGCGCCGGGTGGCGACGCCCGCTACCAGATCCCGGACACCCCGGACAAGAACGGCCGGATCCTCTCCACCATCCCGGGCAACAAGTACGGCTACATGCAGGGCACCTCGATGGCCACCCCGCACGTCGTCGGCGTGGTCGCGCTGCTCGCCAGCACCTTCCCGTGGGCCAACCCGGACGAGCTGACCGAGCTGCTCACCAACCAGGCGGAGTCGCACCCCTGCCCGACCGGCGAGTACAACCCGGGCGGCACCGGCGCGTACAAGGCCACCTGCGAGGGCGGCGCGGACGACAACGGCTTCTACGGCGCGGGCATCATCAACGCCGAGAAGGCGGTCCAGTGGTGGCGCTGACGCGCTGACCACGGCGACACCTGAACACTGAGCCGGGGAGCGGGCCCATCAGGGTCCGCTCCCCGGTCGTTTCCCGGCCGCGGTGCCCGGGCCCCGCCCGGCCGACCGCTCCGGGCGGGCCCCGCCCCGCTCATTCGACGTGCTGGTCCCAGACGGTCTCCACCGACGGCTTGCCGTGCAGGTCCGGGACTTCCTGGAGCCAGGCGGGCCGGCCGGCCCGGGTCCGGGCCTCCCTGCGGCGGTCGGCCTCGCGCAGCTGCTCGGGGGTGGCGAAGCCCTCCGGGAGCCACTGCGCGGAGAGCACCACCCGGGCGGCCAGGTGGGTCACGTAGGCGTGCCGGACGGCGGCCACCGAGTCGAAGCCGGGCTCGTCGGCCAGCCACTCGTCCGGGACGAGCGCCAGCACCTCCTCCAGCAGGCCGACGGTGACCAGCGGGCCGAGCTCCTCGTCGGCCAGCCGGACGTCCGGGGCCGAGCCGCCCAGCGCGTGCGCGCTGAGGTCGTAGCGCTTGCCGACCGCCGCCTCGGCGGTGGCCCAGCGGTGGTGGAAGATCAGCGCGGCGCCGTTGTCGATCAGCCAGAGCCGTCCGTGCCAGACCACCAGGTTGGGGTTGTGCACGGTGCGGTCGACGTTGCCGGTGAGGGCGTCCAGCCAGACCACCCGCCCGGCCTCGGCGGAGTCCACCGGGATCATGCCCGGCCGGTAGTCCCGCGCGCCGGGCAGCAGGTCCATCCCGAGGTTGAGGCCGCCGCTGGCCTTGAGCATGTCCTGGATCTCGGTGTCGGGCTCGTCCGCGGCGACGGCCGGATCGAAGTCCACCAGCCGCAGCTCGGGGACGCGCAGGCCGAGCCGCCGGGACAGCTCGCCGACGATCACCTCCGCCACCAGCGCCTTGCGGCCCTGCGCGGCGCCGGTGAACTTGACCACGTAGGTTCCCAGGTCGTCGGTCTCCACCACGCCGGGGACGGAGCCGCCGGACCGCAGCGGGTCGACGTAGCGCACTGCTGTCACCAGATCGAGCACACCGGCCACCCTATCCCGCCGCCCCGCGACCGCGGCGGGCCGTCCGGTCGGCCTCCGCCCCCGGCGCTGTGATTGGCTTGCCGGTGACAATCGGAAGACCACCGGACGAGGAGAGCAAGGCCATGGGACAGGTGCAGGCCACCACCGAGCGGGACTACGACGCCGCCCCCGAGCGGGTGTACGAGGCGCTGGCCGACTACCAGGTGACCCGCCCGAAGCTGCTGCCCCCGCAGTACAGCGAGTACGAGGTCCGGGTCGGCGGCACCGGCGCGGGCACCCAGGTGCACTGGAAGCTCCAGGCCACCGAGAAGCGCGTGCGGGACTGCCTGTTCACCGTCTCGGCGCCCTCGCCCGACCAGCTGGTGGAGAAGGACGCCAACTCCAGCATGGTGATCACCTGGACCGTCTCGGCGGCCGGCGAGGGCCGGTCGAAGGTCACCGTCTCGGCCACCTGGCAGGGCGCGAGCGGCATCGGCGGCTTCTTCGAGCGCACCTTCGCCCCGAAGGGCCTGAACCGGATCCACGACCAGGTGCTGGCCAACCTGGCCGCCGAGGTCCGCTGACTCCGCGGAGTTCACCGGGTTCACCGGGTTCACGGGGCTGTCTTTCCCACGGGAATTCGCCCGGGAATTCGAGCGGCCCGCCCACCCGTACGAGCGGAAAGCCGTACGGGTGGACGGCCCGCCACCTCCGGGTGACGAGGGCCGCCCGGCGCGGGGGAGCCACCCTAGGCTCGCCGCCGTGCATATGACGATCCTTCACATTTCACAGCCCGTGGACGGCGGAGTCGCCCGCGTCGTCGCCGATCTGGTCCGGGGGCAGCGCGAGGCCGGCCACCGGGTGCTGGTCGCCTGCCCGGGCGGCGGCCGGCTGGCCGAGGAGGCCGCCGCCGTGGGCGCGCTGGTCCATGACTGGCCCGCCGGGCGCTCGCCGGGCCCGGGCACCGCCGCCGAGGCGTGGCGGCTGCGCCGGATCGTCCGGGCGGCCGCGCCCGACGTGGTCCACCTGCACAGCGCCAAGGCCGGACTGGCCGGCCGGCTGGCGGTGCGCGGCGCGGTGCCGACCGTCTTCCAGCCGCACGCCTGGTCCTTCGCCGCCGTCGAGGGCCCGCTGGCCACCGCCACCCTGCACTGGGAGCGCTTCGCCAGCCGCTGGGCGCACCGGCTGCTCTGCGTCAGCGTCCAGGAGCGGGCCGACGGCGTCGCCGCCGGGGTGAGCGCGGACTGGGCGGTGGTGCCCAACGGCGTGGACGTGCGCCACTACGCACCCGCCGACCGCCGGGCGGCCCGGATCGCGCTGGGCCTGGACCTGGACGCCCCGCTCGCGGTCTGCGTCGGCCGGCTGTGCCGACAGAAGGGCCAGGACGTGCTGCTGTCGGCCTGGCCGGAGGTGCTGCGGGCGGTGCCGCAGGCCCGGCTGGCGCTGGTCGGCGGCGGCCCCGAGGAGAACCGGCTGGCCGATCTGGTCCGGGAGTCGGCCGAGCCGTCCCGGGTCCGGCTGGTCGGGGACGTGCCGGACCCGAGGCCGTGGCTGGCGGCGGCCGACCTGGTGGTGCTGCCCTCGCGCTGGGAGGGCATGGCGCTGGCCCCGCTGGAGGCGATGGCGGTGGCCCGTCCGGTGCTGCTGACCGACGTGCCGGGCGCCCGGGAGTGCCTGCCCCAGGCCGAGCGGGGGCGGGCGGTGGTGCCGCCCGAGGACGTGACCGCGCTCGCCACCCGAATGGCGGAAGCGCTGTCCGATTCGATCGAGTGTGAGCGGCGCGGGGCGAGGCTGCGCGATCACGTGGTCGCCCGGCACGACGTCCGCACGGTGGTCGAACAGGTGGACGCGCTGTACCGCCATCTGCTGGGTGCCGGTCCGGCGGCCGGGCGCCGCCGGGCCCGTGTCCCAGAGCGGATCTGATCGTTTCACATGCCGTGAATGCCCGCCGGTCCGGCGCCGTCGTATTCGCACCCTCAACCGGATAGGGACGAGGCGTCAAATCCGAAATACCTATTAATGGGCGGCTGGAATGAAACGGCAAGTCAACTTCCAGTCTGCGCAGCCAGGTTATGTATTGTCGGATTTCGCCTGCTTCGTTTCGATTTCACGCCGGGAATTCGCGACTGAGCCCTTCATGGTCGCGCCCCGCGCGGCCGGGCCCGGTGCGAGAGGACCGAAAGCCGCCAGCGGCAGCAGGTGCTGTCAGGACCGCGCCCACCGGGCCGGGACGGCAGCTCCGCGCCATCCGGTGTCGGGGCGCCGTCACCCCGGGCACACAGCAGGGGAGTTCGTGCGCTGATGACTATTGACCACGACAGCGTGCCGCGATCCGGTCGGTCCCTGTCCGGTCCGCGGCGGCCCGGCACCGGGCTGCTCGACCGCCCGGCCGGATCCGCCCAGACCCGGACGGTGCCGCCGCCCCGCCGGCACCGCGGGGCGGTCCGGTCCCGGCTCGCCCTGCCGCTCGCGCTGGTCCAGGTCGACGCGATCGCGCTGTGCACCGCCACCGGCCTCGCCAACCGGGCCGTCGACCCGGCCGTCCCGCTCGCGCCGCTGCTCGGTGCCGCCGCCGTCCTGCCCCTGCTGCTCGTGCTCAACCTGGTCGGCGGCCTCTACCGCACCCGGCTCACCCTCTCCGTCCTGGACGAACTGCCCGCGCTGGCCGTCCGGGCCGTCGTCGCCACCGCCTTCGCCGTCACCCTGGCCGGCTGCCTGGACGGCCGCTGGCCCGACTGCGGCCCGGCCACCCCGGCCCGGCTCACCGTCCTGCTCGGCGTCCAACTGCTGATCGCCGCCGTCGGCCGCGCCGTGCTCTACCACCTGGTCCGGCGGATCCGCCGCAGCCGCCCCAACCCCGTCCTGGTGCTCGGCGCCGGCCGGCTCGGCCGCCGGGTCGCCGCCGCCCTCAGCGAGCGCGGCGAGTACGGGATGCGCCCGGTCGGCTTCCTCGACGCCGACCCGCCGCTGCTCGCCGGCGACACCGACCTGCCCGTCCTCGGCGGCCGCGAGGTGCTGGAGCGCGAGGTCCGCCGGCACCGGATCCACCACGTGGTCGCCACCGCCGGCGCCGCCGACGAGGCCGAGACCGCCGCCGCCCTGCGCGACGCCGCCCGGCTCGGCTGCCAGGTCTGGCTGGTGCCCGCGCTGCGCGAGCACGGCTCGCTGCCCGCCGGCCCGCTGGCCGGAGCCGACCACCTGTGGGGCTTCCCCTGCCTGCGGGTCGGCAGCCCGGCGATGCGCCGCCCCGGCTGGGCCGCCAAGCGCGCCCTGGACGTCGTCGCCGCCGGGCTCGGCCTGCTGCTGCTCGCCCCCGTCCTGGTGCTCTGCGCGCTGGCCGTCCGCTTCGACACCGGCCCCGGCGTGCTCTTCCGCCAGCAGCGCACCGGGCTCGACGGCAAGGTCTTCACCGTCCTCAAGTTCCGCACCCTGCGCCCGAGCAACGAACACGAGTCGGCGACCCGCTGGAACATCTCCCAGGACCACCGGATGGGCGCCGTCGGCAGGCTGCTGCGCCGCAGCTCGCTGGACGAGCTGCCGCAGCTGTGGAACGTGCTGTGCGGCGACATGAGCCTGGTCGGCCCGCGCCCGGAGCGCCCCTACTTCGTCATGCGGTTCGGCCAGGCCTACCCCGAGTACGCCGACCGCCACCGCGTCCCGGTCGGCCTGACCGGCCTCGCCCAGGTCAACGGCCTGCGAGGGGACACCTCGATCGAGGACCGGGCCCGGTTCGACAACCGCTACATCGAGAGCTGGAGCCTCTGGCAGGACGTCAAGATCCTGTGCCGCACTGCGGTCCTGATGCTCCACCCGGACGGGAGCTGACCCGCGTGGCCCTGACCCTTCCCGCCGTCCCGCGGCTCGCGTTACGCAAGGCGCTGCCCGCGCTCGCGGACCGGCCCAGCCTGCTCGCCGCGGCGACCGTCCTGCTGGTCTGCGTGCCCACCGGCGAGAAGGACGTCGCCGCCGCCGTCCACGTCACCGCCGCCGACGTGGCCTCGCTGGCCCTGGTCGCCCTCACCGTGCTCAACCTGCTGCGCGGGCGGCTGCCCGCCGTCAGCCGCGCCACCTGCGTGCTGTTCGGCGGCATCGTGGTCGCCGCCGCCGTCGCCACCGTCGGCTCGATCGACCCGGCCACCAGCCTCACCGGCTTCGTCCGGCTCACCCAGGTGTTCGTCCTGGTGCCGGCCGGGGTGCTCTGCTCGCTGCGCGACCGCGTCGACCAGCGGCTGGTCCTCGGCTCCTTCGTGCTCGCCGCGCTGGTCCAGGGCGTGGTCGGCGCGCACCAGTACCTCACCCGGACCGGCGCCTCCTACACCGGCCAGCCGATCCGGGCCGTCGGCACCTTCGGCGCCCTCGACATCATGGCGATGTCCACGGTCGTCAGCTACGGCCTGCTCGCCGCCCTCGCCCTGGCGCTCGCCGAGCGCCGCCCCGGCGGAGACGTCCGGCTGCGCCGCGCCATGTTCGCCACCGCCGCCTTCCTGGCCTTCCCGCTCGCCGTCTCGTTCAGCCGCGGCAGCTGGATCGCCACCGCCGCCGCGGCCACCGTGCTGCTGCTGCGGGCCGACGCCCGGCTCGCCGTCCGCGGCGCCGTCCTCGGCCTGGCCACCGCGGTCGTCCTGGTCGGCGGCCTCGGCCTCGGCGCCTCCGGCGTCACCGAGCGGCTCAGCTCGATCGGCTCCGTCTCCGCCGCCCCCGACCAGTCCGTCTCCGACCGCTACGACCTGTGGTCCACCGCCGGGCGGATCTGGCAGGACCACCCCGTCCACGGCGCCGGCCCCAAGGCCTTCCAGCAACTGCGCGACAGCCACGCCCCGCTGCGGCTCTCCTCCGGCAGCGACGCCGCCGACCCCACCATCGGCTTCCAGCGCGAACCGCTGCTCTCCCCGCACAACATGTACTTCCTGGTGCTCAGCGAGCAGGGCCTGATCGGCATCGTCGCCTACGCCGCGCTCTTCCTCGGTCTGCTGCTCGGCTGCCTGCGCCACTCCCGCGGCCCGGCGCTCGCCGCCCTGGCCCTGCTCACCTGGGTGCTGGTCGACTTCCTGTACGCGGACATCGGCGGCACCACCACCGTGCTGACCTCCGTCGTCCTCGGCCTCGCGGCCCGGGCCTGCGTCGCGGAGGCCGACCCGCGATGACCACCGACCAGCCGGCCCTCGCCTCCGCCGTGCCCGCGCCGCGCGGCGCCGCCGCCGACGGCCCGCCGTCCGGGCCCGGCCCGGCCCCCCGGCGCGGCTTCCTCGCCAAGGCCTTCGGCATCACCGCCGTCCTCAGCGCCGCCGGGTCCGGCCTGGGCCTGCTGCGCGACCTCCTGCTGGCCCGCTACTTCGGCGCCAACCAGGGCACCGACGCCTTCCTGGTCGCCTGGACCGTCCCGGAGACGGCCGCGCCGCTGCTGATCGAGGACGCCATGTCCTTCCTCATGGTGCCCGCCTTCGCGCTAGCCCTGGTGCTGCGCGAGGAGGACCCGGACGCCCCCGACCCGGTCCGCCAACTGGTCCGCGCCACCCTGCCCTGGCTGCTGCTCGCGCTCAGCGGGCTCGCGCTGGCCGCCGCCCTCGGCGCCCCGCAGCTGGTCGAGCTGCTCGCCCCCGGCCTGGCCAACCCCGGCCTCGCCGTCACCTGCACCCGGATCACCGCGATCACCGTGCTGCCGTTCGGCGTGGTCGGCTACCTCGCCGCCGCGCTGCGCGCCCACCACTGCTTCACCGCGCCGGCCGGCATCTACGTCGCCTACAACGTCGGCATCCTCGCCGTGCTGCTCGGCTGCCAGTCCTTCCTGGGCGTGCGCTCCGCCGCCCTCGGCGTCGCGCTCGGCAGCCTGCTGATGGCCGGCCTGCTGGTCGCCCCGTTCCTGCGCCGGCTGCGCCAGGGCGCGGGCCCGGGATCGCCCCCCGGCGCGGGCCGCGCGCGCCGTTCCCGCCAGGCGCTGGTGCTGATGCCGTTCGCCCTGCTGCCGGTGGCCGCGTTCACCCTGACCCGCCAGTCGCAGGTCTTCGTCGAGCGCTACCTCGGCTCGGCGCTGCCGGCCGGCACCATCTCGCACCTCAACTACGCCGCCAAGGTCTCCCAACTGGCCATGACGGCCGGCATCCTGATCTGCACCGTCACCTTCCCGCTGGTCGCCCGGGCGCTGGCGGCCGGGGACCTCGCCGCCGCCCGGGACCGGGTCGAGAAGGACCTCGGCCAGGCCGCGGCGGTCGTCCTGGGCGGCACCGCCTTCCTGATGGCCTGCGCCCCCTCGGTGGTCTCGCTGCTCTTCCAGCGCGGCGCCTTCGGCCCGCAGGACACCGCCGCCACCGCCGCCGTCATCCGGGTCTACAGCTTCGGCCTGCCCGCCCAGGCGCTGATCGGCGTGATGATCCGTCCGTACTTCTCACTGCGCCCGGTGGTCCGTCGGGCCGACGATCCGGGCACCGAGGACGGTGGCCGCCGGCTGCTGGACTGGTTCCCGGTCGCCGCGATGCTGCTCGGCCTCGGCGTCACCGTCGTGGTCAGCCTGCTCGCCACCCCCCGCTTCGGCGCCCTCGGGCTCGCCGCCGGGAACGCGGCCGGCATCACCGCCACCGCCGCGCTGCTGCTGCACGGCCTGGTGCTGCGCGGCATCCCGCTGCGGCTGCGCCGGGTGCTCGGCGGCCACGCCCGGCTGGTGGCCGCCGCCGGCGGCGCCACCGCCCTCGGCACCGCCGTCGCCGGGTTGGCCACCGGCCCCCTGCTCTCCACCCTCCTCGGGGGCCTCACCGTGGCGCTGGCCTTCGCCGTCCTCGGCACCGGCCTCGGCGCGCGTGAGGTGCGCGGTCCGGTCCTCGCCGTGGCCCGGGCCCTGAACCCGCCAACCGTCGCCGATGAAGGGAAGCTTCCCCATGGACAATGAACGGGGAACCGTCCGTTCGGCCCAGGCGGGCGTCCGCCGCCAGGCCGTACCGGCCGCAGCCGCACCACGCGGCGACCTCCCGTGCACCGACCCCGCCGGGCCGCAGGCGCAGCTGCCCAGGAGCCGCCGCCCGCTCGGCGAACCGTCCGGCCCCGGTTCCTCCTCGCCGTGGATCCTGATGTACCACTCGGTGGCGGTCGAGAAGGAGGACCCGTACCAGCTGACCGTCAGCCCCGAGCGGTTCGCCGAGCAGGTCGCCTGGCTGCACCGGCGCGGGTGGCGCGGCGTCTCCGTGGGCGAGCTGATGCGGGCCCGGGCCGTCGGCCGGGACGACGGACTGGTCGGGCTGAGCTTCGACGACGGCTACGCGGACTTCGCGCGCCACGCCGTGCCGATCCTCCAGGCGTACGGCTTCACCGCCACCGCGTACGTGGTCGCCGACCTGCTCGGCCGGGACAACGGCTGGGACGTCGAGGGGCCGCGCAAGCAGCTGCTCACCGTCCAGGAGGTCACCGAACTCGCCGCCGCCGGCTGGGAGATCGGCTCGCACGGCCTCGGCCACCAGGCGCTGCCCGGCCTGCCGGCCGACGTCCTGGCGGTGCAGACCCGGGAGAGCCGGCGCCTCCTGGAGGAGGTGGTCGGCGGCCCGGTCACCGGCTTCTGCTACCCGTACGGCGCCGTCGACCTGCCCGCCACCGAGGCCGTGCGCGACGCCGGCTACGACTACGCCTGCGCCATCGCGCACTCCCCGCTCACCGGCCGCTTCGCGCTGCCCCGCTGCTACGTCGGCGACCGCGACGGCGCCTGGCGGCTGCGCGCCAAACGCGGCCGGCAGCGGCTGCGCGACGCCGTCACCGAGCTGCGCCGAAGCCCCCTGGTCGCCCGGCGGGGGGCCCGGCCGTGAGGGTCCTGCACATCGTCACCGGCCTCGCCTCGGGCGGCGCCGAGCGCCAACTCCACCTGCTGCTGAGGCACTTGCCCGCACACCAGCAGTGCGAGGTGGTCGCACTGACCAACCCCGGCACGGTCGCCGCCGCGCTGCGCGCCGACGGGGTGACCGTCCACCACCTCGGCATGCGTGGCAACCGCGACCTGGGCGCGCTGCCCCGGCTCGTCCGGCTGGTCCGCTCCGGCCGCTACGACCTGGTGCACACCCACCTGTACCGGGCGCAGCTGTACGGCCGGCTGGCGGCCCGGCTCGCCGGGGTCCGCGCGGTGGTCTCCACCGAGCACTCGCTGCACGCCGGGGTGATCGAGGGCCGCCCGGTCACCCGCGGCGTCAAGGGCCTCTACCTGGCGGCCGAGCGGCTCGGCAGCACCACCGTCGCGGTCTCCCGGCAGGTCGCCCAGACGCTGCACTCCTGGGGCGTCCCACCGACCCGGGTCGAGCTGATCCCCAACGGCATCGACACCGCCCGCTACCGCCGCCCGGCCGCCGCCCGGACCGCCACCCGCCGCCGGCTGCGGGCCGAACTCGGCCTGCCGGAGGGGAGCTGGGTGGTCGGCGGAGTCGGCCGGCTGGTCCCCGGCAAGCGCTTCGAGGTGCTGCTGGAGGCCCTCGCCGCACTCGACCCGGCCGCCCGGCTGGTGCTGGTCGGCGCGGGCCCGGAGCGCGCCGCGCTGGAGCACCGGGCCGCCGAACTCGGCGTCCGGGAACGGCTGGTGCTCACCGGCGAGCGCGACGACGTGCCCGACCTGCTGACCGCCCTGGACGTGCTGGCCGCCCCCTCCACCGCGGAGACCTTCGGCCTCGGCATCCTGGAGGGCCTGGCGGCCGGCCTGCCGGTGCGGCACAGCGCCTGCCCGGCGCTCGACGAACTGCCGCCCAGCGCCGCCCCGCAGGCCCGCCGGATCCCGTCCGAGGGCGCCGCGTACGCCGCCGCGCTGCGCGACCTGCGGCACCTGAACGACCACAACTCCGACCCGCTGCCGCACCCCCCGGCGGTCGGCCACTACGACATCGCCCGGGTCGCCGCAGACCTGGGCGCCCTCTACGACCGGCTGGCCCGCGCTTGACGGCCCGCCGCCACCGGAACCGCCGTCACATACCCAAGGAGTCACACCCATGACCACACCGCGCCGAAGGGCCCGCCACCTGGTCCGCCGCTGGTGGCCGGTGGCGCTCGCGGTGCCGCTGGGCGCCGCGGCCGGCGCCGGGTACGCCGTCGTCTCGCACCCCTCGTACGCCGCCAGCGCCTACGTCCTCGTGGTGCCGCAGAACCCGGGGGAGGCCGCCACCGCGACCAACTTCGCCCAGGCGTACGGGCGGTTGGCGGGCCAGCCGCAGGTGCTCGCGGTGGCGGCCGCCGAGACCGGCCACACCCGCGCCGAGCTGGAGTCCCTGGTGCACGGGACCACCTCCCCGGACGCCCCGATGATCGAGATCACCGGCACCGGGAGGCGCCCCCAGGAGGCGGCCCAGACCGCCGACGCGGTGGCCCGCTCGCTGGTCTCCTTCGCGAACACCAGCAGCAGGGACACCAGCGTCCGGCTGGTGACGCTGGCCCCGGCCGCCGAGCCGGACCGGCCGACCACCCCGTCCGCCACGCTGGACGTCGCGGTCGGCGGCGCGGCCGGGCTGCTGGTGGGGGCCCTGGTGATGATGACCCGCCGCCGGGGCGAGGCCGCCCTGCCGGAGGCCCCCGAGCCCGTCGAGGCCGCCGGGGCCCCGGCGGAGCCGACGACGCCGGCCGCCCCCCGCCCGCGCGGCGAGGAGCCGCCCGCCGCCGACCGGGCCGGGCCGGCCGACCAGGCCGACAGGACCGGCCAGGTGGAGGAGGCCGAGAAGGCGGAGGGGAAGCCCGGGAAGGCCGCCGCCGAGAAGAAGAGCGCCGAGGAGTCCCCGGCCAAGGAGAAGGCCGCGGCCGGGAGCGGGCGATGAGCACTGAGACCCGGCATGCCGGCCTCCCCGCCCAGCCGGCAGCGCCGGGCTGGACCACCGAGCTGCGCCGCGAGGACGACGCCCTGGACACCCTCGCCGAGGAGTGGGACGACCTGGCCGCCCGCTGCCGGACCGCCACCTTCTTCCAGGCCGCCGACTGGCAGCGCTCCTGGTGGCGCCACTACGGCAGCCCGGGCGGCCTGCTGGTGGTGCTCGTCCGCCGGGACGGCCTGCTGGTCGGCGCGGGTGCCTTCAGACGCCGCGGCGGCCCGCTCGGCGGGCTGACCGCCCTGGGCGCCGGGCTGGTCGACTACTCCGACGTGCTGCTCGACGACGACTGCGCCGACCGGGCCGCCGCCGAGTTCGCCGCCGCCCTCCCGCTCACCCGCCCGTGGCACTCCCTGGAACTGCGCGAGGTGCACCCCGAGGCGGCGGTGCAGCGGGTGTACGAGCACTGGCACGGCCGGCGCCGCCGCTACCAGGACTCGCTCTGCCAGTACCTGCCGGCCGTCCCGATGGACCGGCTGCTCAAGCGGGTGCCCGGCAAGACCGCGCAGCGCAGCCGGGTGAAGCTGCGCAAGATCGCCGAGGCCGGGGTGCAGGTCAGCTCGACGCCGGCGGCCGAGGTGCCGGCGGCGCTGGAGGGCCTGCTGCGGCTGCACTTCCTGCAGTGGCAGGAGCGCGGCGTCACCCCGGAGCACCGCACCGACCGCTTCGCCCGGCACCTGACCGAGTCCACCGTCGGCCTGGTCGCCACCGGCAGGGCGGCCGTCCACCAGTTCCGGCTGAACGGCGAACTGGTCGCGGTGAACCTGCTGCTGCTCTGCCCCTCCTTCGGCGGCCTGTACATGTACGGCGCGCACCCGGTGCTGCGCGAGCGGCTGGACATCGCCGGGCTGCTGTTCAGCGCCGCCCTGGACGAGACGGTCGGCGCGGGCGTCCCGCTGCTCGGCCTGCTGCGCGGCCAGGAGCCGTACAAGCAGCGCTGGCGGCCGGACCAGCTGTCCAACCAGCGCCTGCTGTTCGGTCCGCCCGGGCCGGCGCCGGCGGCCGTCGCCCGGTCCGGCGCGGTGCGCGTCCGCCAGCAGGCGGCGCACGTGCTGCGGACCCGCTTCCCGCGGCTCAAGGAGGCCCTGCTGGCCCGCCGCCGCAGCTGACCGCCCCCGCCCCCCCGGCCCGGGCTCAGCGCCGGGCGGGCGTCCGGGCGGGCGTCCGGGCCGCCGAGGGACTCGCGGACGGGCTCTTCGAGGGGCTCGCCGACGTGGTGGCCGAGGGGGCCGGCGACGGGCTCGCGGACGGGCCGGGCGCCACGCTCGGGGCCCCGGGCGTGGCCGACGGCGTGGGCGGGCGCGGCGGGACGATCGGCTGGACGGGGGCCGGGGGCGCCGTCGGCACCACCGCCGGCGCCCCCTTCGACCCGGACATCAGCTGCTTGAACCGGGCGGCGGAGCGCGGGTTGCGGTCGCACTCGAAGAAGCCGTGCGGGCAGTAGTCGGTGACGGTCTGGTAGGCGGTGTCGTGGGTGCGCATCCACTCGACCATCCGCTGCACGAACTCCGGGTTGTCGCCGTTGCGGAACAGCCCCCACTCCGGGTAGGAGACCGGCTTGCCGCGCTTGGCGGCGAACTCCACCTGGTCCTGAAGCCCGTACGGCTCGCGCACGTAGTCGTCGAAGGTGCCCCCGGCGGGCTGGTCGTAGTTGTCCATGCCGATGATGTCGACCACGTCGTCACCGGGGTAGCACTTGGTCCACGGGATGGCGTCCAGGCCCCGGTTCGGGGTGAAGTCGAAGCGGAACCGCTGCCCGGGCACCGAGCGCATCACGTCGACGATCCGCCGCCAGTACGCCTTCCACGCGGACGGGTCGGGCTTGCAGCGGTGTGTGTAGGTGACGCCGTTCATCTCCCAGCCGAGGGTGAGTACGGTGTCCGCGCCGCCGAGGGACACCAGCCGGTGGGCGAGCCGCAGGAAGTGCCGGTCGAAGTCCCCGCGCGCGCCCTGGGCGAGCAGCTTGGCGACCTCGCCGTCCGGCACGTTCGCCTCGTTGGGCACCAGCATCGGCACGCCGAGGACGAGCGTCCGGGACGGGTCGGCCAACCGCCACTGCGACCACATGCCGAGCACCATCAGCTCGCCCTCGACGTCGGCCCAGCTGTTGCCCGCCAGGTAGGTGTGGCCGACCTGCAGGTTGGCGTTGCCCAGCCACTGCGCGTACCGGCCGATCTGCGGGATGTAGTCGTCCCAGGAGCCGACGAAGGCGCCGAACGGCGGCTCGTGCTTGGGCCGCTGGACGGGCGGGCGGGGGGCGGCGCCGCGCGGCTCGAAGGCGTCCGAGGAGAGGGAGTGCCGTTCGGTCTGGCTGAGCGGCGACCCGGCCGGGACGCTGGCCGTGGCCATCAGCAGCAGGGCGGCGGCGGCCAGCGTCAGGCGGCCGATTCGCATGGTCTCTCCTCCGGGCGTCGCGGGGCGGGGGCGCACTGGACGGACCGTGGCGCTCCGCTCGCCGACAGTAGGCCCGGCGCGCGTCAGAAAAGCCGAATGTCACCCTAAAGTGGGCGATATTCGAACGCCGTCTGCCGCAACGCCCGGTCGGGCCCCGCCGCGTGTATCAGCTCTGTAACGGTCCGGCCGGGCCCCGGCGCCCGGCCCCGGAGCGGGCGGCGGCCCGGCCCCGGCACCGACGGTGCAGGTGGGCGGGCGGGTGCGCGGGGAGGGCGCGCGCGGCCGGACGCGCGGTCCGAGGGGTGGGGCGGGGGCGATTCCAGGCTGACTCGCGTGCCCGGTGAAAGGTACGCTCCGGCCGTGTCCTGGAAGCCGCTGCGTGTACTGACCCCCCGCTCGATCCTGCCTGCCCTGGCGGTGATGCTGGTCCTTGCGGCCGGTGCGGCGGCGCACGCCAACAAGCCGGTGCCGTTCGGCGACCGGGTGGCGGGGCCGGGCGAGGCGGAGGCCACGCCGGTCAGCACGCAGTCGCTGAGCACGGCCGACCTGGACCTGAAGGTCGGCCCCGGACTGGAGGCCTTCCACCGGCAGAGCGGCGAGCAGGCCTGGTCCTACCGCCGCGAGGGCGCCACCGCGCTGTACCTGTCGATGGCGGGGGACAACGCCATCGTGGTCTGGGACGACGGCCTGGTCACCTCGGTGCGCCCGGGCGACCACGAGGTGCGCTGGCACCGGGCGGTGCCCGGCCTGGCGGACTGGCTGCGCGGCGACGGCGAGCCCGGCGCCGACAAGCGCACCGACGCGCAGCGCAAGGAGCTGGCCCAGGAGCGGGCCGCGGCGGCCCTGCACACCGTCCCGCAGGGCGGCTCCGCCTGGGTGGCCGTGGTGACCCCGAACCTGACCATGGGACTGCGCGACGCCGACGGCGACCTGCGCTACAACTCCAAGCCGCCCAGCGGCTGCGTCTACGACCCGCTGCGCACGGTCGGCACCGAGTACGCCGTGCTCGTCCCGCGCAGCTGCACCAACAGCGCGGGGCAGGCCGTCTCCGGCGGCATCAACGGGTACCGGCTGGACAGCACCGGCTGGCAGCTGAACACCGGCCCGAGCGCCTCGGTCAAGGCGCTGGACGGCAGCCGGGTGCTGATCACCGACGGCCCGATCGTTCCGGCCCGGGTGTTCGACACCAAGGCGGCCGCCCCCGAGGCGGCCTGCGGCAGCCCGTCCGCGCCGTTCGCGGCGGTCCGTCCGCAGGGCGGCTGCACCGACCCGGCGGCGAGCCCGGCCCAGGACGCCCCGGTGGGTCAGGACGCCCCGGCGGGTCAGGACGCCCCGGTGGGCGACCAGCCGCTCATGCAGCCCCAGGCGCAGCAGCCCCAGCAGTCTCAGCAGCCCCAGCAGTGACGCCGGACCGCCGGTACCCCTGGGCGGTAGCCCCGGGGGTTCCCGCGCGGCCCGGTAGACTTGCCGTCATGGCTGACTTCTCCGGGCAATAGCGGGCGCGCGGCACCGCCCCGTGCGCTGTGCCGACCACCGACGACGCCCCTTCCCGCTGCCCGGCCCCGGGCCCCGTCCGGCCGCCCGCCCACGTCCCAGGAGTAGTTTCCGCCATGATTTCCGCCAACGCCCTCGAGCTGCGCGCCGGTGCCCGAATCCTGATCGAGTCCGCGAACTTCAAGGTCGCCGCCGGCGACCGGATCGGCCTGGTCGGGCGCAACGGCGCCGGCAAGACCACGCTGACCAAGGTGCTGGCCGGCGAGGGCATGCCGGCCTCGGGCACGGTGACCCGCTCCGGCGAGGTCGGCTACCTCCCGCAGGACCCGCGCACCGGTGACCTGGACGTCCTCGCCAAGGACCGCATCCTCTCCGCCCGCGGCCTCGACACCGTGCTCAGGAAGATGCGCGAGAACGAGGACCGGATGGCCAACGGCCAGGGCGCCACCCGGGACAACGCGATGAAGAAGTACGCGCGCCTGGAGACCGAGTTCCTCACCAAGGGCGGGTACGCCGCCGAGGCCGAGGCGGCCACCATCGCGGCCGCCCTGGGCCTGCCGGACCGCATCCTGAACCAGGAGCTGCACACCCTTTCCGGTGGTCAGCGCCGCCGCGTCGAGCTGGCCCGGATCCTGTTCTCGGACTCCGACGTGCTGCTGCTCGACGAGCCCACCAACCACCTCGACGCCGACTCGATCGTCTGGCTGCGGGACTTCCTGAAGACCTACAAGGGTGGCTTCATCGTCATCTCGCACGACGTCGAACTGGTCGAGACGGTCGTCAACAAGGTCTTCTACCTGGACGCCAACCGCGCCGCCATCGACGTCTACAACATGGGCTGGAAGCAGTACCAGCAGCAGCGCGAGGACGACGAGAAGCGCCGCAAGCGCGAGCGGGCCAACGCCGAGAAGAAGGCCGCGACCCTCAACTCCCAGGCCGACAAGATGCGGGCCAAGGCGACCAAGACGGTGGCGGCGCAGAATATGGCCCGCCGTGCCGAGAAGCTGCTCTCCGGCCTGGAGCAGGTGCGCCAGAACGACAAGGTCGCCAAGCTGCGCTTCCCGGACCCGGCGCCCTGCGGCAAGACCCCGCTGATGGCCAGCGGGCTCTCCAAGTCCTACGGTTCGCTGGAGATCTTCACCGACGTCGGCCTGGCCATCGACCGCGGTTCGCGGGTCGTCATCCTCGGCTTCAACGGCGCGGGCAAGACCACCCTGCTGCGGATGCTCGCCGGGGTGGAGCAGCCTGACACCGGTGAGGTGACCCCGGGCCACGGCCTGAAGATCGGCTACTACGCCCAGGAGCACGAGACCCTGGACCCGGACCGCACGGTGCTGGAGAACATGCGTTCCTCCGCGCCGGACACCGACCTGGTGCAGATCCGCAAGATCCTCGGTTCCTTCCTGTTCTCCGGCGACGACGTCGACAAGCTGGCCGGGGTGCTCTCCGGCGGTGAGAAGACCCGGCTCGCGCTGGCCTCGCTGGTCGTCTCCAGCGCCAACGTGCTGCTGCTCGACGAGCCCACCAACAACCTCGACCCGGCCAGCCGCGAGGAGATCCTCGGCGCGCTGCGCGAGTTCAGCGGCGCGGTCGTGCTGGTCACCCACGACGAGGGCGCCGTCGAGGCGCTCCAGCCGGAGCGGATCATCCTGCTGCCGGACGGGGTCGAGGACCTCTGGAGCCCGGCGTACGCCGATCTGGTCTCGCTGGCCTGACCGGGTGTAGACGCGATCTCCGCTTTTAGGACCAGAAAAACTAGTACTTACGGCGTGTCCGGGAATGAAGAAAGCCTGGATTCCGTTTAAGGACTTCCTGTCGGCCCGCCACTCGATCGTGGTCGGGCCGACACTGCTGATCAGCCCTTTCTCGGCGGATGGCGGAATCCGCCCGGGGGCGCGCACTCTACGTGAGCGCCCCGACGCGCTCGGATCACCACCGCAGGACCACGCATTCCCGACATCGACCTTGCCGAATGGGTGGCCAGGACGCGGTGGATGGGTGATCATGGGAATCTGACCGAGCAACGCTACGAGGAGGCACGGGTGGCCGAGACTCTGAAAAAGGGCAGCCGGGTGACCGGTGCCGCGCGTGAGAAGCTCGCGGCCGATCTCAAGAAGAAGTACGACTCCGGGGCGAGCATTCGCGCTCTCGCGGAGGAGACCGGTCGTTCGTACGGCTTTGTGCACCGGATGCTGAGCGAGTCCGGAGTCATTCTCCGGGGCCGCGGTGGTGCCACGCGTGGCAAGAACAAGGCGACCGCAGGGGCCGGTTCCTGACGGTCCATCAGCTTATCGCTGGATGGCGCGGCGGCAGGGCGCCGACTGAGGAGACGAGAACCGATCGTCCGCCCTCGGGTCGAGTGGACCGGCCGCCGATCGTCATGTCCGGGGTGTTGTCCGCCCCCCGGTGCTCCCCTTCTGCTGATCTTTCCGGGCCGGCGCCCTGCCGCCGCGCGCCCAGGTTTGTTACTCTCCGGTAGCCAAGCCCCTCGCCACCGGAGGTCCCCGCATGACCGCCCCCGTCACCGACCCGCAGGCCCCGAGCTGGGAGCAGGACGGCGTCCGCCTGGAGATCGACGGCGAGCTCGCCGTCGTCACCCTGTGTCAGCCCAAGCGGCGCAACGCCCAGTCGCCCGCCCTGTGGCGCGCCCTCGCCGCCGCGGGCCGTGACCTGCCCGGTGGCGTCCGGGTGGTCCTGCTGCGTGCGGAGGGCGTCTCCTTCTCGGCGGGCCTGGACCGGGCCATGTTCACCCCCGAGGGCATCCCCGGCGAGCCCACCTTCCTCCAGCTCGCCGGCGCTCCCGACCAGGAGCTCGACGACACCATCGCCTCCTACCAGCAGGCCTTCACCTGGTGGCGCCGCCCCGACCTGGTCTCCATCGCCGCCGTCCAGGGCCATGCCGTCGGCGCCGGCTTCCAGCTCGCCCTCGGCTGCGACCTGCGCGTCGTCGCCGACGACGTCCAGTTCGCCATGAAGGAGACCTCGCTCGGCCTCGTCCCCGACCTGGCCGGCACCAAGCCGCTCACCGAACTCGTCGGCTACGCCCGGGCGCTGGAGATCTGCGCCACCGGCCGCTGGGTCGGCGCCGAGGAGGCCGCCGCCATCGGGCTGGCCAACCTGGCCGTCCCCGGTGCGGAACTGGACGCCGCCGCCCGCGACCTCGCCGCCGCCCTGCTGGCCGCGCCGCGCAACGCCGTCATCGAGACCAAGGCCCTGCTCCAGGGCGCCGCGGGCCGCTCCTTCGACGAGCAGCGCTCGGCCGAACGGGCGGCGCAGGCCCGCCGCCTGCGGGACCTCGCCGGGATCGGCGACTAGGACCTACCAGGCTGCGTCGTGTGGACGGGCCCGGCCCGGGGGTGCTCCCCGGGCCGGGCCCTCGGCGTTCCCGGCGGCGTCCCGGTGGCCCTCCCCGGCGGGCGCGGAACGTGGCGAAATGCCAGAGTTATGGGGATCTGCGATATAGCTGGAGCCGTACGACGGGAGATGCGCCCCCATGCCTGACACTCCGACCCCCGCCACCATGCACAAGAACCCCGGCCACGCCGTGGCCGCCGGCTCCGCCGCCGCCCACACGCCGTCCTCGCCGTCCTCGGCCTCGGGCGCGACCGATGCCGGCAAGCCGTCCGGCGAGCGCGGCCGTACGGCGCTGGCCGTCGGCGTGGTCGAGAAGATCGCCGGGATGGCCGCCCGCGAGGTCAACGGCATCCACGCCCTCGGCTCAGGCCTCGCCCGCACCTTCGGCGCGATGCGCGACCGGGTGCCGGGCGGCAAGTCCGGCGTCGGGCGCGGCATCAAGGCCGAGGTCGGCGAGAAGCAGACCGCCATCGACATCGCCCTGGTCGTCGAGTACGGCGTGGTCA
Organism: Kitasatospora sp. NBC_01300; assembly: GCF_041435235.1. Classification (NCBI taxonomy): domain Bacteria; kingdom Bacillati; phylum Actinomycetota; class Actinomycetes; order Kitasatosporales; family Streptomycetaceae; genus Kitasatospora; species Kitasatospora sp. NBC_01300. The sequence continues at coordinate 5,618,134 of NZ_CP108408.1, forward strand.
TCCCCGAACTCGCCCGTCAGGTACGGGAGAACATCATCGACGCGGTCGAGCGGATGACTGGCCTGGAAGTCGTCGAGGTCAACATCGCGGTCAACGACGTCCACCTCCCCGACGAGCCGGACGTCGAGGAGGAGGAAGAGGAGCCGGTCGTCGCGGGGCAGCGGCCCAAGCTCAAGTAACGAGCCCACGAAGCGCCCGGCGGCGGGCGGCAGCGAGGACGAGGAGTAGCGGATGAACCTGGCCATCGTCGGCCTGGTGGTGGGCATGGCCCTCGGCTTCGCCGGGTACTTCGGCGGCTTCGCGGCGTTCCTGCTGGTCGCCGCGCTCGGGCTGGTCGGCTTCGTGGCCGGCCGCCTGCTGGAGGGCGACATCGAGCTGGGCGACCTCGGCGACCTGCTCCGCGGCCGCGACCGGCGCCGTTGATGGCGGCTCCCACCACCGGTGCCCGCCGCGAACCCGCCGCCCGGGGCCGGCTCCGGATCGCCGACCGCGTCTACGCCCGTATCGCCGCCCGGGCCGCCCACGAGGCCCTCGCCGACGCCTGGACCGGCCGCACCGTCAAGGGCGCACCGCCCGCCGTCTCGGTGGCGTTGCCCGGCAGTACGGTGACCGTCCGGGTCGCCGTCGCGCTGCCCTTCCCCGCCGACCTCGCGGGGCTCGCCCGGGCCGTCCGCGAACGCGTCGCCGCGCAGGTCTCCGGGTTCACCGGGACCAGGGTGTCCGAGGTGGTCGTCGTCGTGGAGCGGCTGGTGACCGGGGGAGTGTCATGAGCGCGGGGGGCGAACCGGCGTCCGGCGAGGCGGCGACGGTGGCCGGGGATGCGGCGACGCCGGCCGGGGACGGGCCCCCGCCGGGGAAGGTGCGGCGGCCGCAGGCGCCGCGGGCCGTCGTCGCGGCGCTCGTCGCCACCGTGCTGCTGGTGCTCGCGGGCGCGCTGCTGTACGACGTGATCGCCGTCCGCGCCGGGTACCCGACCCGCCGGTGGCGCGCCCGGGCCGCCGACGAACTGGCCACCCGTCACCTCGACTACCTGTGGACGCTGGTCGGTGCCGGCGCCGCCGTCCTCCTCGGCGGGATGCTGCTCTGGCTGGCCCTCGCCCCCGGTCTCGGCCGCTGGCTCCCGCTGCGCCCGCACGGCGACACCGGCGCCGCCATCGACCGGGCCGGCATCGGGCACCTGCTCGCCGACCGCGCCGCCGGACTCCAGGGCATCGACCGGCTGCGGATCCGGATCAGCCGCCGGCGCGTCCGGGTCACTCTCATCGGGTCGGCGGACCCGGTGTCGGTCCAGCGCCAACTGCGCGACGAACTGGCGCGGGTGACGCTGGCCCGGCCGCTGCGCCTCGACGTGCGGGCGGCGCCCGGGGCGGGGCCCGGGCCGGGGGCGGCGGGATGAGGCGGACGGCCGTCAACCGGGTGCTGCTGGGGGTGGTCGGGGCGGTGCTGCTGGCCGCCGGCGTGCTGGTGCTGGCCGGCGGACTCGACCTGTACCGGCGGCTCGGCGCCGACCCGCCGGGCTGGTGGCCGCTCACCTCCCCGGACCAGCCGGTGCTCAGTGCCCGCTCGCGCACCCGCTGGGCGGATTCGGCCTGGTGGTGGCCCGCCGTCATCGGCGGGCTGGCCGTGGTGGTCGCGGGCACCGGCTGGTGGCTGGTGGCGCAGCTGCGGCGCAGCGGCCCGGCCGGTCTCGTCGTGCCGACGCCCGGCGCCACCGGACTCCGGCTGCGGGTCCGCACCCGGGCGCTGGAGGAGGCGCTGGAGGCCGGGACGGCCACGCTCCCCGAAGTCGAGCGCGCGGGCGTACGCCTGGTGCGCGCACCCGGGCACCCGCGGCTGCGGGGCGCTGTCCGGCTCACCCCCGGTGGCGATCCGGCGGCCCTGGTGGAGCACTTCGACACCGGCCCACGAACCGACGCCCGGACCAGCCTGGGCCTCCCGGAACTCCCCGCCGACCTGCGGATCCGGGTCCTCCAGGCCGCCCCGTCCGGGTCGCGACGGCGCCGCGGGCGGCGCAGGCCCCCGCGGGTGGAGTGAACCGGGGGCGGGCGGAGCTGGACGCCCGCCCCCGTACGCGCCCTAGAGAGGCCGCAGGGCGCCGCCGTCGACGGGGATCATCACACCGGTCAGGTAGGAGGCGGCGGGGGAGAGCAGGAAGGCCGCGACCTTGCCGAACTCCTCCGGGGTGCCGTAGCGGCCGAGCGGGATGGTCGCGACGGCCTGGGCGCGGGCGCCGTCCGGGTCGCCGCCCAGGGAGTCCAGCTCGCGCACCCGGTCGGTGTCGATCCGGGCCGGGAGCAGGCCCACCACCCGGATGCCGCGCGGGCCGAGCTCGTCGGCGAGGGACTTGGCGGCCATCGCCAGCCCCGGGCGCAGGCCGTTGGAGATGCCCAGGCCGGGGATCGGCTGGCGCACCGAGGCGGAGAGCACGAAGCCGATCACGCCGCCCTCGCCGAGGGCCGCGGCGGCGGCGCGGGCGAGCCGCAGCGCGCCGAGGAAGACCGACTCGAACGCGTCCCGCCAGGCCTCCTCGGGGGCGGTGGCCACCGGGCCGGCCTGGGGGCCGCCGACGCTGATCAGCACGCCGTCGAGGCGGCCGAAGTGCCCGGTCGCCTCGGCGATCAGCCGTTCGGCGGTCGCCGGGTCGGCGTTGTCGGCGGCCAGGCCGTGGGCCGTCCCGGCGCCGCCGATGGCGTCCAGCTCGGCGACGGCGGCGGCCACGGACTCCTTGCCGCGCCCGCTGACCAGCACCCGGGCCCCGTCGGCGGCCAGCTCCCGGGCGGCGGCGAGGCCGAGGCCCCGGGTGGCGCCGGTGGCCACGTACACCTTGTCCTTCAGTCCAAGATCCATGGGGACCATCCTGCCGGGTGGCGGGCGCGAGGGGGAGGGCTGGGGGCGGGAGCGGGGTGGCGTGGCGCCGGGGGCGGTGGAGGGCGGTCGGAGCCGGGCTGGCGTTGACGTCCGGGTCAAGGTCTACCGTCGGTCCCGGCGGCGTGCGGAGGCGGGCCGGGAGAGCGGGTGCGGGGATGCGGATCGGGGAGCTGGCGGAGCGGGCGGGGACGACCACCCGGGCGCTGCGGTACTACGAGCAGCTCGGCCTGCTGCCGGCCCGCCGGGCGGGCAACGGCTACCGGGCGTACGACGAGGAGGACCTGCGGCTGCTGCGGCAGATCCGGACGCTGCAGGACGTCGGGTTCGGCCTGGAGGAGACCCGCCCGTTCGTGGAGTGCCTCCAGGCGGGCCACCCCGAGGGCGACTCCTGCCCGGCCTCGCTGGAGGTGTACCGGCGCAAGCTCGCCGAACTGGACGGGTGCATCGCCCGGCTGCAGGACGTCCGGGCCCGGGTGGCCGGGCAGTTCGACCGGGCGGTACGGGCCCGGGACGGGCTGGCGGCCGAGACCTCCGGACAGCCGCCGCGCTGTGAACTGGCGAACGAATGGGCGAAGGAGTAGACGATGGTGCAGATCCCAGGGGTGCCCGCGGTGACGGACGACACGTTCGCCGCGGAGGTGCTGGCGGCCGAAGGGCCGGTGCTGGTGGACTTCACGGCGGACTGGTGCCCGCCGTGCCGGATGATGGCGCCGGTGCTGGCGGACGTCGCCCGCGAGGAGGCGCACCGGCTGCGGGTGGTCAGCGTGGACGTGGACCGCAATCCGCGCACCCAGGCGGCGTACGGGGTGCTGTCGATGCCGACGCTGATGGTGTTCCGCGGCGGCGAGCCGGTGCGCTCGGTGGTCGGCGCCCGTGCCAAGGCGCGGCTGCTGCGCGAGCTGGAGGACGTGCTGTAGGCGGTTCTCCGGGGCGTTGCGGGCCGTCTGCGGGGCGTTCGCCCGGGCCGGGGCCTCAGGCCGCCGGTACGGCCTCGACCGGCACCTCGGCCTCGGCGGCCTGCTTGGCCCGGTCCTTGGCCTCGCGGCGGGCCAGCACCCCGACCCCGACCGGGATCATCGCGGTGAACAGCCACCACTGGATCGCGTACGCCATGTGCGGGCCGATGTCGGAGTGGTTGGGCTCGGGGATCAGCTCGGGCTGGTCGGCGGGGGCCGGGGTGGTGGCGGTGAGCTCCAGGTAGCCGCCGAGCACGGTGGTGACGCCGGTCTCCTTGGCCTGCTGCTCGGTGTTGATCAGGTTGAACTGCCGGTCGGGCAGGCCGGCGCGGTCCTTGATGCCGCTGCTGCCCGTGGTCTCGTCGGCGCGCATCCGGCCGGTGAGGGAGACCTCGCCGGCCGGGGCGGCCGGGACCGTCGGGTAGGCGGTGGCGCCGCCGTCGCCGGCCACCCAGCCGCGGTTGACCAGGATGCTGCCCCTGCCGTCGGAGAGCTTGAGCGGGGTGATGACGAAGTAGCCGATCGTGTCCCCGCTGGAGTCGGTCCGCTTGCGGACGACGAACTCGTGCGCCGTGTCGTACTGCCCGGTGGCCGTCACCGGGTGCCAGATGAGGTCCTTGGGCACCGCGAAGCCGGGGGCCGACGACACGGTGTCGAACGGCACCGGGGCGACGGTGAGGGCCTTGCCGATCAGGTCGTTCCGGGCCACCCGCGCCTCGTGGCGGTGCAGCTGCCAGAAGCCCAGCTCGATCGTCGCGGGGATCAGCAGCAGCGCGATCAGCATGGTGATCAGCCACTGGCGGGTCAGCAGAAAACGGTACACATGGGCACGGTACGCCGACTTCACATCCGGCTCACGCACCGGGGTGCGGGGCGACTTCGCGGAGCAGTTGGAGGAAGGCGTCCTCGCCGACCACCGGCGTGCCGACCTCGCGGGCCCGGCGGGCCTTGCCGCTCCAGCTGTTCGGCTCGTTGGTGACCAGCAGGCTGGTGAGCCGGCTCACCGAGGTCGCGATGTGCAGGCCGGCCTCGGCGGCGCGGTCCTCCAGCAGCTCCCGGTCGGTGGCGGTGTCGCCGGTGAAGGCCACCCGCATGCCCTGCACCAGCGGCTTGCCGTCCTCCCAGCGCCCGGGGTTGGGGTACGGGCAGGGCGGGCGCTTCTTGGCCTGGCGGTAGGCGGCGCCGGTCCAGGAGGCGCGGCCGGGGGTGGCGGGCTCCTCCTCGCCGAGGTCGGTGACGGCCACGCACGCCTGCACCGGCAGCGGGACGCCGCCCTGGCGGGCCAGGTGCAGGCTGGGGCGGAACGCCTCGGCGAGCACCCGGGCGTCGTCCAGGGCGTTGTGCGCGTGCTGCTGGCGGACGCCGAAGTGGGCGGCGAGCGAGGACAGCTTGCCGTTGGGCAGCGGCAGCCGCAGGTCGCGGGAGAGCACCATGGTGCAGATCCGCTGCTCGACCGGGGCGCGCAGGCCGGCCCGGGAGAACTCGCGCGAGATCATGTTCCAGTCGAAGAGCGCGTTGTGGGCGACCAGGACCCGGCCGTTCAGCCGGTCGGCGAACTCGTCGGCGATCTGCGGGAAGGTCGGGGCGCCGGAGAGGAGCTCCGACGTGAGGCCGTGGATCCAGACCGGGCCCGGGTCCCGCTGGGGGTTGACCAGGGTGTACCAGTGGTCGGTGACCTCGCCGTCCGGGTCCAGCTGGTAGACGCCCGCCGAGATGACGCGGTCCGAGCGGCCGAGGCCGGTGGTCTCGACGTCGACCACCGCGAAGCCCTCGGCGGGGGCGGCGGTGCGCTGGGCGGGGACCGGGACGGTCCGCGGCGCGCCGTACGTCTCGGGCTGGATCGGTTGCATGGTCCAACAGGATAAGCGCCGTCGGGCCCGGGTCCGGTCGAAATGTTCCGGCCGAGCGACCGGAATAGAGTATTCCGCATGGGCGTCGCCTATCCGGTCGACGCCATCCACCGGCTGTCGACACCCCCCGACGGCCGACTCCGTAAGGACGAACTCCCATGCGCGCCACCGTGATCCACGGCCCCAATGACATCCGGATCGAAGAGGTCCCGGACCCGGTGATCCAGCACCCGACGGACGTCGTGGTGCGGGTGGTGAACGCCTGCATCTGCGGCAGCGACCTGTGGGCGTACCGCGGGGTGGCCCAGCGGGTGGCCGGGCAGCGGATCGGGCACGAGTTCCTGGGCGTGGTCGAGGAGGCGGGCGCCGAGGTGCGCGGCTTCGCGCCGGGCGACCTGGTGGTGGCGCCGTTCGTCTGGTCGGACGGCAGCTGCGACTTCTGCCGGGAGGGCCTGCAGACCTCCTGCCCGCACGGCGGGTTCTGGGGCCAGGTCGGCTCCGACGGCGGCCAGGGCGAGGCGGTGCGGGTGCCGTTCGCGGACGGCACGCTGGTGAAGCTGCCGAAGGAGGCCGCGGGCGACGAGAAGCTGCTGCCGGGGCTGCTGGCGCTGTCCGACGTGATGGCCACCGGGCACCACGCCGCCGTGTCGGCGCGGGTGCGCCCGGGCGTGACGGTCGCCGTGGTCGGCGACGGCGCGGTGGGCCTGTGCGGCGTGCTGGCGGCGCACCGGCTGGGCGCGGACCGCATCATCGCGCTGGGCCGGCACACCGCCCGCACCGACCTGGCCCGGCGCTTCGGCGCGACCGACGTGGTGGCCGATCGCGGCGAGGCCGCGATCGAGGCGGTCAAGGAGCTGACCGGCGGCCAGGGCGCGCACGCCGTCCTGGAGGCCGTCGGGACCGAGGAGTCGATGCGCACGGCCGTCTCGATCGCCCGGGACGGCGGCGCGGTGGGCTACGTCGGCGTTCCGCACGGCGGCAGCGCGGGCGTCGACATCGGTCAGATGTTCGGCCGAAACGTTTCGCTCAACGGTGGCGTCGCCCCGGCCCGCGCCTACATCCCCGACCTGCTGCCGGACGTCCTCTCCGGGGCCATCGAGCCGGGTCTGGTGTTCGACCGCACGGTGGGCCTGGACGGTGTCCCGGACGGGTACCGGGCGATGGACGACCGCTCGGCGCTGAAGGTCCGGATCGCTTTCTGACGATGCGTCAGAAGGGGCGGCACTGCTGGACGGTGCCGCCCCTTCGGCATGTGGCGGCGGTGTCGTGAAGTGGCGCGAGTGATGGTTTTCGGCCAATTGGATAGTGCGGGAGGGTGAACGACTGGCTGATCGCGGTCAACCCCTTTCGGGGCGGGCGCGACGCTCCTAGCATTGCGCGGCGCGCACACGGATTGTGACGCCCCTCACGTCCGATCGTTCCCCGTGTGCGACCGCTACGCCGAAGGAGTGAGGAGAGACAGAGTGGATTCGCCGCCGATCACCACTGCCCCTACGGAAGTCCAACTCATCGATGACAGCGAGGAGTTCCGTACCCTGAGGCGCTCGTTCCGGAGCTTCGCCTTCCCGGTCACCATCGGCTTCGTGCTCTGGTACCTGCTCTACGTGCTGCTCTCCTGCTACGCGCCCGGCCTGATGGGTGCCAAGGTCGTCGGGCACATCAACGTGGCCCTGGTGCTGGGGCTGCTGCAGTTCGTCACCACCTTCGCCATCGCCGCCTGGTACGCCCGCTACGCCGACCGGCGGATCGACCCGACCGCCGCCGCGATCCGCGAGGCCCACGGCGCCGTCGTCCACGCTCCCCGGGAGTCCGCCGAATGAGCCTGCTCGCCAGCTCCGCCACGGAGCACCGCGGCATCACGATGACCCTCTTCGGGCTGTTCGTGCTGGCCACCCTCGCGATCACCGTCTGGGCCGGGCGGCAGACCAAGGACGCGGCCGACTTCTACGCCGGCGGCCGCGGCTTCACCGGATTCCAGAACGGCCTGGCCATCTCCGGCGACTACATGTCCGCCGCGTCCTTCCTCGGCATCGCCGGCGCCATCGCGCTCTCCGGCTACGACGGCTTCCTCTACTCGATCGGCTTCCTGGTCGCCTGGCTGGTCGCGCTGCTGCTGATCGCCGAACCGTTGCGCAACTCCGGCCGCTTCACCATGGCGGACGTCCTCGCGTTCCGGATGCGCCAGCGCCCGGTGCGCACCGCGGCGGGCGTCTCCACCATCGTGGTGTCGATCTTCTACCTGCTCGCCCAGATGGTCGGCGCCGGGACGCTGGTCGCCCTGCTGCTGGGGGTCAACGGGGACGCCGCCAAGCGCTGGACCATCGTCGCGGTCGGCGCGCTGATGGTCGTCTACGTGGTGATAGGGGGCATGAAGGGCACCACCTGGGTGCAGATCGTCAAGGCCGTGCTGCTGATCGCCGGCACCGCGCTGATGACCGTCCTGGTGCTCGCCAAGTACCACTTCAACCCCTCGGAACTGCTCGGCGCCGCCGCCAGCGCCAGCGGCAAGGGCGCGGCCTTCCTCGAACCGGGGCTGAAGTACGGGGCCAGCGACACCAGCAAACTCGACTTCATCAGCCTCGGGATCGCGCTGGTGCTCGGCACCGCCGGCCTGCCGCACATCCTGGTCCGCTTCTACACCGTGCCCACCGCCAAGGCGGCCCGGAAGTCGGTGCTCTGGGCGATCGGCATCATCGGCGTCTTCTACCTGATGACCCTGGCGCTCGGCTTCGGCGCGGCGGCGCTGGTCGGCCCCAAGGCGATCAAGGCGGCCAACGCCTCCGGCAACACGGCGGCCCCGCAGCTGGCCGAGGTGCTCGGCGGAGGCCCCGGCACCACCGGCGGCGCGATCCTGCTCGCGGTGATCTCCGCCGTCGCCTTCGCCACCATCCTGGCCGTGGTCGCCGGACTCACCCTGGCGTCCTCCGCCTCCTTCGCGCACGACCTGTACGCCAACGTGATCCGGCGCGGCAAGGCCACCGAGAAGCAGGAGGTGCTCTCGGCGAAGTGGGCCGCCGTCGCGATCGGCGCGGTGGCCATCGTGCTCAGCCTCTTCGCGGGCAAGCTCAACACCGCCGCCCTGGTCGCCCTGGCCTTCGCGGTGGCGGCCTCGGCGAACCTGCCCACCCTGCTCTACTCGCTGTTCTGGAAGCGCTTCACCACCTCCGGCGCGGTCAGCTCGGTCTACGCCGGTCTGATCAGCTCGGTCGTGCTGGTGGTCTTCTCCCCGGTGGTCTCCGGGGCGAAGACCTCACTGTTCCCGGACACCGACTTCCACTGGTTCCCGCTGGAGAACCCCGGGCTGGTCTCCATCCCGATCGGCTTCCTGGCCGGGTGGATCGCCACCCTGCTGTCCAAGGACCGACCCGACCCGGCGAAGTACGCTGAACTGGAGGTCCGGGCGCTGACCGGGCTGGGCGCCCACTGACCGGGCGCCCACCGACCGACCGGCGATGACTATGCTGGCCCGGCCCGCCGTGACGGTGGCCGGGCCGGCCGCATTCTCGGGAAGGGACGCACGTGCTGCTCGACACCTTCGGACGCCAGGCCGTCGACCTGCGGGTATCCCTGACCGACCGGTGCAACCTCCGTTGCACCTACTGCATGCCGGAGGAGGGCCTGAGCTGGCTGGCCAAGCCGGAGTTGCTGACCGACGAGGAGATCGTCCGGCTGGTCACCCTCGCGGTGCGCGACCTGGGCGTCCGGGAGGTCCGCTTCACCGGCGGCGAGCCGTTGCTGCGCCCCGGCCTGGTCGCCATCGTCGCCGCCTGCTCGGAGCTGGAGCCGCGCCCCGAGCTGTCCCTCACCACCAACGGCATCGGGCTGGCCCGCACCGCGACGGCGCTGCGCGAGGCCGGGCTCGACCGGGTCAACGTCTCGCTGGACACCCTCGACCCCGAGGTCTTCCACACCCTCACCCGCCGCCACCGCCACCAGGACGTGCTGGCCGGGCTGGCCGCCGCCGAGGCCGCCGGGCTGACACCGGTCAAGCTGAACGCGGTGCTGATGCGCGGGGTCAACGACCACGAGGCTGCCGACCTGCTGGCCTGGTGCCTGGAGCACGGCTACGAGCTGCGCTTCATCGAGCAGATGCCGCTGGACGCCCAGCACGGCTGGGACCGCTCCGCGATGGTCACCGCCGAGGAGATCCTCGACCTGCTCGGCGCGCGGTTCGCGCTCACCCCGGAGCCGTCCGCCCGCCGGGGCGCGGCGCCCGCCGAACGCTGGCTGGTGGACGGCGGCCCGGCCCGGGTCGGCGTGATCGCCTCCGTCACCCGCCCGTTCTGCCGGGCCTGCGACCGGACCCGGCTGACCGCCGACGGGCAGGTGCGCAACTGCCTGTTCGCGACCGGGGAGACGGACCTGCGCGCCGCCCTGCGCTCGGGCGCGGACGACGCCGAGCTTGGCGCGCTGTGGCGGGCGGCGATGTGGGGCAAGAAGGCCGGCGCCGGGATCGACGACCCGGAGTTCCACCAGCCCGAGCGGCCGATGTCGGCGATCGGCGGCTAGCGGGCCTCGCGAGGTCAGGACGACTCGGACGTCTCCGGGGTCCAGTCGGCGAAGGCGACGACCTCCTTGAGGAAGCCGCGCACGCCGAGGAACTGGGACAGGTGCTCGCGGTGCTCGTCGCAGGCGAGCCAGGTCTTGCGGCGGTCCGGGGTGTGCAGCTTGGGGTTGTTCCACACCAGCACCCAACGGGCTTCCGCCCGGCAGCCCTTGGCGGAGCAGATCGGCGTCTGCGGGGTGTCCATCGGGTCGTCCTCAGCACTAGGCGGGTGGTCTGCACCGCCAGTGTTTCACGCGTTCCGCGCGGCCCGGAGCGAGCCCGCCCGGATCCGGGCATGGCGACGCCGGGCAGCCACGGGGGGAGCCGCCCGGCGTCGGTCCGTCGCTCCGACGGGGGATGCGGAGCGCGTACGCAGTATGTCACGCCAGGGGCCTCGGATGGGGAGGTCTTGCATGATTAATCTGAGCTTCTTCTGAGCTTTCTTCGAGCCAGATTTTCTCGAAACGTCTCGAAACGGACGGTCAGTTCGGGCCCTGTGAAGGATCGGTGGCAGCGGTCTTTGCCCCTCCTGTACCGGGGGCCCCGTCCGCCCCACCCCGCCCGCCCGTCCCACCGGGGCCGAGCATCAGCGGGGTGTCCAGCGGGATGTCGAAGGTGCTCGGCAGCCCCGGCGCGCGCTCCCGGCCCGCGTTGGCGATCAGGACGGCGAAGTACGGCAGCAGCACGGCGCCGGCCAGCGCCGCGAACGCCAGCCACCGCTGGACGTCCCACAGCACCACGGCGAGCAGCACGCAGACCGTACGGAGCAGCATCGAGACCACGTAGCGGCGCTGCCGCCCGCGGACGTCCTCGGTGAGGCTGCTCCGCGCTCCCGTGATCCGGTGGACCTGCCCACCGTCAGCGCTCTTGCCCATGTCGTACCGCCCTCGTCCACGCTCCCGCGCGACTCGCCGCGCGGCCTCCTCACGGTACGCCTGGGCAGCGGGGACGACGAGACCGGGTGGGGCGGACCCACCCGGTCGGGCGTGCGAAGGGACTGTCCGGCCGATCGGGACGGGCAATCGGGACGGCGGGGCGAGGGGCCTCACGACCGCCGGGAGAGGAACTGCGGCGGGACGGCGTCGGTGAGCCAGACGCCGTTGTCGCTGATCCGGAACTCGTGGCCGGCCGCCGCCATCGCGGCCGCGTTCACGGTGAGCACCACCGGGCGGCCGTGCCGGGCGCCGACCCGCACCGCGGTCTCGGTGTCCGCGGACAGGTGGACGTCCTGCCGGGCCATCGGGCGCAGGCCCTCCCGGAAGATCGACGCCAGGTGGCGGTCGGCGGTGCCGTGGTAGAGCACCGGGGGCGGCACGGTGGCGGCCAGGCCGAGGTCGACCGCCACCGTGTGGCCCTGGTTGGCGCGGATCGAGAGACCGTCCGCGGAGTAGCCGAAGCGGCGCTTGTTGTTGGTCGCCACCACGTGGTCCAGATCGGCCCTGGTCAGCCGGTTGCCCTCGGCCGCGAGGGCGGTGAGGAGCACGTCGATCCGGATCCAGCCGGACTCGTCCAGCGTGACGCCCACCCGCTCCGGTTCGTGCCGCAGGATGCGCGACAGCATCTTGCTCGTCTTGACCAGCCGCTTCTCGTCCATCATGTCTCTCGTATCCCCCCGTTGGTCAGTGGCTATGAGGCCTGGCTGACCGAACTCATGTTGAAGTCCGCGACACGCACGGGTGGCATCGCGGTGCGGGTGAAGTAGTCGCTCCACTCGCGGGGCAGGCAGCGCTCGGTGCGGCCCGCCTCGGTGATCCGGTCCAGCAGGTCCACCGGGGACTCGTTGAACCGGAAGTTGTTGACCGCGCCGACGACCTCGCCGTTCTCGACCAGGTAGACGCCGTCCCTGGTCAGACCGGTGAGCAGCATCGTCGCCGGGTCCACCTCGCGGATGTACCAGAGGCAGGTGAGCAGCAGGCCGCGCTCGGTGCGGGCGATCATCTCGTCCAGGGTCGGCGCGGTGTCCTGGCCGGCCGTCTCCAGCACCAGGTTGTCGCCGAACGGGCGCAGCGGCAGGCCGGTGAGGCCGGCGGAGTGGCGGCTGGTGACCAGGTCGGTCAGCACACCCTCGCGGATCCACTCGGTGGCGTCGATCGGCAGGCCGTTGTCGAAGACCGAGACGTCCCCGCCGGTCGAGTGCGCGAGGACGAACGGCACCGACTCCAGGCCGGGTTCGGCCGGGTCCGTGCGCAGCGTCAGCGGCAGCCCGGCGAGCTTGTCGCCGATCCGGGTGCCGCCGCCGGGCTTGGAGAAGACGGTGCGGCCCTCGTGGGCGTCGCGGCCGACGGCGGACCAGGCGAGGCAGAGCATCAGGTCGGCGACGGCCGAGGGCGGCAGCAGCGTCTCGTACCGGCCGGCGGGCAGGTCCACCTTGCGGGCGCCCCAGCCGAGGCGCTTGGTCAGCTCGGTGTGCAGGGCGGTGACGTCCACGTCGGAGAAGTCCCGGGTGGCGGCGCCGGCCCAGGCGGAGCCGGACAGGTCGGCGGTCTTGGCGTTGATCTCGACCATGCCGGTCGGCTGGTCGTGGCGCAGCCGCAGGCCGGTGGAGGTGCCCAGGTAGCTGCTGACCACCTCGTGCCGGGCGAAGCCGTACAGCAGTTCGCCCTGCGCGGCGGCCCGGGCGAAGGCCTCGCCGAGGGCCGGGCCGAAGGCGTCGAACACCGCGATCGAGGTCTCGGCGGGCGGCCGGGTGAAGTCCGGGGAGGACGGCCGGTCGGCCACCAGCGGCTGGGCGTCCTCGGCCGGGCCGGCCGCGCGGGCGGCCTCCTCGGCGGCGCGGACCAGGCCCTCCACCTCGTCCGGGGCGACGGCCTCGCGGGAGACCACGCCGGAGGCGGTGCCCTCGGCCCCGGCCACGGTGGCGATCACGGTGAGGCGGCGGCCGCGGGTGACGCCGTTGGTGGTCAGCGAGTTGCCGGCCCAGCGCAGGTTGGCGGTGGACTCCTCGTCGGCGATCACCACGCAGCCGTCGGCGCGGGCGAGGCCGAGTGCCAGCTCGACCAGTTCGTGGGGCTGCATCGCGGTCATCAGTGACCCGCCTCCTGCTGGGTGTTGAGCACGTTGACGTTGCGGAACAGCGCCGACGGGCAGCCGTGGCTGACCGCCGCGATCTGGCCGGGCTGCGCCTTGCCGCAGTTGAAGGCGCCGCCGAGGACGTAGGTCTGCGGGCCGCCGACCGCCGTCATCGAGCCCCAGAAGTCGGTGGTGGTCGCCTGGTAGGCGAAGTCCTTGACCTGGCCGGCGAGTTCGCCGTTCCTGATGGCGTAGGCGCGCTGGCCGGTGAACTGGAAGTTGTAGCGCTGCATGTCGATCGACCAGGAGCGGTCGCCGACGATGTACAGGCCGTTCTCCACCCCGGCGAACAGGCCCTCGGTGTCCGGGCCGTCGGCGGCGGGCTGGAGCGAGACGTTGGCCATCCGCTGCACCGGCACGTGCGCCGGGGAGTCCGCGAAGGCGCAGCCGTTGGAGCGCTCGAAGCCCTTCAGCTTGGCCATGCCGCGGTCGAGTTGGTAGCCGACCAGGGTGCCGTCCTTGACCAGGTCCCAGGACTGGGTGGCGACGCCCTCGTCGTCGTAGCCGATCGTGGACAGGCCGTGCTCGGCGGTGCGGTCGCCGGTGACGTGCATCAGTTCGGAGCCGTACCTGAGCGAGCCGAGCTGGTCGAAGGTGGCGAAGGAGGTGCCGGCGTAGGCGGCCTCGTAGCCGAGGGCGCGGTCCAGCTCGGTGGCGTGGCCGATCGACTCGTGGATGGTCAGCCAGAGGTTGGACGGGTCGATGACCAGGTCGTAGCGGCCGGCCCGGACGCTCGGCGCCTTCATCTTCTCGGCCAGCAGGGTGGGCAGTTCGGCGAGTTCGGCGTCCCAGTCCCAGCCCGTTGCGGCCGGGCCCCGGCCGTCGGTGGCCGCCCCCCGGCCCCCCGTGAGGTACTCGAAGCCGCGCCCGACCGGCGGGGCCAGCGTGCGCATCGAGTCGAAGGCCCCGGTGCGCTCGTCCACCGAGGTGGCCTCCAGCGTGGGGTGCAGCCGGATCCGCTGCTGGGTGGTGACGGTGCCCGCGGTGTCCGCGTAGAACTTGTTCTCCTGGACGGTCAGCAGGCTCGCCTGGACGTGCGAGACGCCCTCGGCGGCCAGCAGCCGCGAACTCCACTCGGCGAGCAGCGCGGTCTTCTCCGCGTCCGGCACCTCGAAGGGGTTCACCTCGTACGAGGAGACCCAGGTGGCGTCCCGGTACACCGGCTCGTCGGCCAGCTCGACCCGCTCGGCGGAGCCGGCGGCCCGGCTGATCCCGCCGGACAGCCGGGCCACCGCGACGGCCTGTTCGGCGACCCGCGCCGCCGCGTCGGTGGTGAGGTCCACCCCGGCGGCGAAGCCCCAGGCGCCGTCCAGCAGGACCCGGACGGCGAAGCCGAGTTGCACGCTGTCGGAGGTGCCGGCCGGGCGGGCGTCGCGCAGCCGCCAGGAGGCGCTGCGGACCCGCTCCAGACGGAAGTCGGCGTGGGCGGCGCCGAGTTCGCGCGCCCGGGTGAGGGCGGCGTCGGCGAGGGTGCGCAGCGGGAAGGCGAGGAACAGCGGGTCGACGGCGCGCCCGTGCGGGGCGCCGACGCTGTCGGCCGGAGGGATCGGAGGCAATCGTGCTCCCTGGTCGCGGAGGGTGGCGGTGCGGCGCCGCACAGGGGCGCCCGCACCGCATCATGGCCGGTCCAGGGGGTTTCGGCCAGCGCATTTCGACCGGTGCGCCGCCGTGGTGGCCGGTCGGTCAGCCGACGATCTCCCACCAGCCGTCCAGCTCCGGCGGGTTGTCCACGTCGACCCGCTCGCCGGGGCGCGGCACGGCCAGCGGGACGGCCTGCGCCTTGGCCTCGACCAGCAGTCGCTCGATCGGCTCGGCCCACGGGTGCAGGCCCAGGTTGAAGGTGCACCAGTGCACCGGCACCAGCAGGCCCGCCTGGAGGTCGCGGTGGGCGCGCACGGCGTCCTCGGGGGTCATGTGGATGTCGGCCCAGGCGGCGTCGTAGGCGCCGATCTGCACCAGCGCGGCGTCGAAGGGGCCGTGCCGGTCGCCGATCCGGGCGTAGCCCTCGAAGTAGCCGGAGTCACCGGTGTAGAAGACCTTGCGGTCGGGGCCGGCGATCACCCAGGAGCCCCACAGGGTGGTGTTGCGGGTCAGGCCGCGGCCGGAGAAGTGGTGCGCCGAGGTGAGGGTGAGCACCAGGTCGCCGAGGGTGCAGGTCTCGTCCCAGTCCAGCTCGATGATGCGGTGCTCCGGGACGCCCCAGCGGCGCAGGTGGCCGCCGATGCCCAGCGGCACCGCGAACGGCGCGGACTGGCTGCGCACCAGGCGCTTGACCGTCGCCATGTCCAGGTGGTCGTAGTGGTCGTGCGAGATCAGCACGGCGTCGACCTGCGGCAGCTCCTCCAGTTCCACCGGCACCGGGTGCAGTCGCTTGGGGCCGACGTGCGCGGCGGGGGAGCAGCGCTCGCTCCAGATCGGGTCGAGCAGCACCCGGGAGCCCTCGATCTCCACCAGCGCGGAGGCGTGCCCGTACCAGGTGATCGCCACGCCCTCGGCGGCCGGGCCGGGGCCGCCGGCGGGGCGGACGGTGGGCACGGGGTGGGCGGGGACGCGGCCCTCGCGGTCGAACAGCATCCGGCGGACGGTGCCGCGGTCGATGTCCGGGGCGGTGGTGGCCCGGGCCAGGGTGGAGGGGGCGTTGTGGAAGACGCCGTCGCGGTACTGCGGCGAGTCGCGCACCCGCTCCTCGTGCTCGCCGTCCGGCCGCCGGCCGAACGCCGCCGGCAGGTCGCGCAGCGACCAGGCGGCCGCTCCCAGGCCGGCCGCGAGGGCGGTCAGGGCCAGCAGCCGTCCGTTTCGGTGGGTGCTCCTGGGCCGTGCCTTGGTCATGCGCCCTGCCTTCGTTCCTCGCGGGACCCTTCGGGGATCGGTACGGCCGGTCCCGGGTCGGCCCACACCACGGGGGCAACGGGTGCGCGGGGCCGTGTTGTTCCCGTACGGCGGCGTCGGCTCGGCTCCGGCGGCGGTTCGGTCGGGGCGGCTGAGCAGGTGCGGGGCGCTGCGGGTGCGGATTGTCGGATTGCGACAGTTCCTCCGGTGCGGCGCTGTGGGAGCCCGATGCGCCGACACCGCCGACCGCCCGATAGCGTCACACTGCGTACGCGTTCCGACGTACGTCCGCACACACGGAGAGAGGTGGATCGTTGAGCCGCTCGGTTCTCGTCACCGGAGGAAACCGGGGCATCGGCCTCGCGATCGCCCAGGCCTTCGCCGAGGCGGGTGACAAGGTCGCCATCACCAGCCGCTCGGGCGAGGTGCCCGAGGCCCTGGAGAAGTACGACGTCCTCGCGGTGCGCTGCGACATCACGGACGCCGCGCAGGTCGACGCCGCCTTCACCGAGATCGAGGAGAAGCACGGCGCGGTCCAGGTGCTGGTCGCCAACGCGGGCATCACCAACGACACCCTGCTGCTGCGCATGTCCGAGGAGGACTTCACCTCCGTCCTGGACACCAACCTGACCGGTGCCTTCCGGGTGGTCAAGCGCGCCTCGAAGCTGATGATGCGGGCCCGCAAGGGCCGTGTCGTGCTGATCTCGTCCGTGGTGGGCCTGTCCGGTTCGCCGGGCCAGTCGAACTACGCCGCGTCCAAGGCGGGCCTGGTCGGCTTCGCCCGGTCGCTGGCGCGTGAGCTGGGCCCGCGCAACATCACCGTCAACGTGGTCGCCCCCGGCTTCGTCGACACCGACATGACCGCTGTGCTCAGCGACGAGCGCCGCGCGGAGATCGTCTCGGGCGTGCCGCTGGGCCGCTACGCGTCGCCCGCCGAGGTCGCGTCCACCGTGCGGTTCCTCGGTTCGGACGAGGCCGCGTACATCACCGGAGCCGTCATTCCCGTGGACGGCGGATTGGGCATGGGTCACTGAGCATGACTGGAATCCTCGAGGGCAAGCGCATCCTGATCACGGGTGTGCTGATGGAGTCCTCCATCGCCTTCCACGCCGCCAAGCTCGCCCAGGAGCAGGGTGCGGAGATCATCCTCACCGCGTTCCCGCGCCCGAGCCTGACCGAGCGGATCGCCAAGAAGCTGCCGAAGCCGGTCACCGTGCTGCCGCTGGACGTCTCCAGCGCGGAGGAGCTGGCGGGCATCGCCGACACGGTCCGCGAGCACCTGCCGACCCTGGACGGCATCGTCCACTCGATCGGCTTCGCCCCGCAGGACGCCCTGGGCGGCAACTTCCTGGACACCCCCTGGGAGTCCGTGGCCACCGCGATGAACGTCTCGGCCTTCTCGCTGAAGTCGCTGACCATGGCGCTGCTGCCGCTGATGCAGGACGGCGGCTCGGTCGTCGGCCTCACCTTCGACGCGCAGTTCGCCTGGCCGCAGTACGACTGGATGGGCCCGGCCAAGGCCGCCCTGGAGTCGACCAACCGCTACCTGGCGCGCTACCTGGGCGAGCGGGACATCCGCTGCAACCTGATCTCGGCCGGCCCGCTCGGCTCGATGGCCGCCAAGTCCATCCCGGGCTTCGGCGACCTGGCGGACACCTGGAACCACCGCTCCCCGCTGAAGTGGGACCTGACCGACCCGGAGCCGGCCGGCCGCGGCATCGTCGCGCTGCTGTCGGACTGGTTCCCGAAGACCACCGGCGAGATCATCCACGTCGACGGCGGCCTGCACGCCATCGGCGCCTGACCGCTCCGCCGCACACCGCTGCCCGGCGCCCCTCGTGGGGGGTGCCGGGCAGTGGCGTTCCAGGACGTTCCGGGGCTTTCCTGGGCTTTCCGGGGCGCCTCAGGCGTCGGCGGGGGTGCACGCGCCGATGGCGCGGCCCGCCTCGACGGAGGCGCGCTGGGCGTCGCCGGCCCGGATGGCGTCGAGGATGGTGGCGTGGCCGATGTAGCGCTCGGCGACCAGCTCGGGGCCGACGTCGTGCCGCAGGTGGGCGCGGGTGACCTCGCCGAGGTCGGCGTAGACGGCGGCCAGCACGTCGTTGTGGGCGGCGGCGACGACGGCCTGGTGGAACGCGGCGTCGGCCTGGATGAAGTCCTCGGCGTCGCCGGAGTGCCAGGCGCTCTCGCGGCGGCCCAGCGCGGCGTCCAGCAGGCCGAGGTCGCGGTCGGTGCGGCGGGCCGCGGCGAGGCCGGCCGCGGAGGTCTCCAGGGCGGCCCGCAGCTCGGCGACCTGCGCCTGGTCGGCGTCGGCGAAGCGGCGGTGCATGACCCCGGCCAGCTCGCTGGTGGCGAGCACGTAGGTGCCGGAGCCCTGGCGGATGTCGAGCAGCCCGTTGTGGGCGAGGGCGCGGACGGCCTCGCGGACGGTGTTGCGGGCGACGCCGAGCTGTTCGACGAGTGCGGCCTCGGTGGGGATGCGTGAGCCGACGGGCCACTCCCCGGAGGTGATCTGGGCGCGCAGCTGCGCGATCACCTGGTCGGACAGCGGGGTGCGCCTCGGCGAGGACAGCGCCACGGGTACTCCTTGCGGCTACGGTTCGATGGACGGGGCCGGCGGGTGGGAGGGCCGGCGTCCGGTGGGGGAGCGGGTCGGCACATCATGCCAATTCGAAGGTGCGCCGATTCATCCCATCATTCTATGATGGTGCCCATGCCTCCCGCAGCAGACACCACCGCCTCCCCACGAACCGAGGCCCGGCCGCAGACCGAGCGGCCCTCCACGCCCTCCTCCGGCAAGTACCTGGGCTGGCTGTTCGCCGTCGCGATCGCCGCCGCCGCCTTCAACCTGCGCCCCGTGGTCACCAGCCTCGGGCCGCTGCTCGACCAGGTCCGCGCCGACCTCGGGATGAACCCGACGCTCGCCGGGCTGCTCACCGCCGTCCCGTCGCTCTGCTTCGGTCTGTTCGGCTTCGCCGCGCCCTCGATGGCCCGGCGGATCGGCCCGATCGCCGTGATCACCGCCGGCATGGGCGCGATCACCCTGGGCGTGCTCTCCCGCTCCTTCGCCGGCGGCACCGCGGTGTTCCTGCTGCTGACGGCGCTCGCGCTGGCCGGTGTGGCGGTCTCCAACGTGCTGATCCCGGTGGTGATCAAGCGCTACTTCCCGGACAAGGTCGGTCCGATGATCGGCCTGTACTCGATGGCGCTGTCGGCCGGCACCGCGCTGGCCGCCGCCGTCACCGTGCCGATGACCAGCGCGCTCGGCGGCGACTGGCGCTACGGCCTGGGCGTCTGGGCCGGTCTCGCCGCGCTGGCCCTGCTGCTCTGGCTCCCGGTGCTGCTGACCAAGCGCGAGCGCGGCGAGCGCGCGGGCGGGGCGGCCGCCGCCAAGCTGCCGATCACCCGCAGCCGGACGGCCTGGGCGATGGCCTGCTTCTTCGGCCTCCAGGCCACCGGCGCCTACGTGGTGATGGGCTGGCTGCCGAAGATCTTCCAGGACGCCGGCGTCGACAAGGGCACCTCCGGGGTGCTGCTCGCGGTGACCATGGTGATCGGCGTGCCGGTCTCCTTCGTGCTGCCCAACCTGGCCGCCCGCCGCGGCGACCAGCGGCTGTTCGTCGTCGTGCTGGCCGCCTGCGGCATCGCCGGTTACGCCGGGCTGGCGCTGGCCCCGGCCGGTGCGTCGTGGCTCTGGGCGGTCCTGGTGGGCCTGTCCAACTGCGCCTTCCCGCTGGTGCTGACGATGATCGGGCTGCGCGCCCGCACCGCCGGCGGGGTCGCCCAGCTCTCCGCCTTCGCCCAGGGCGTCGGCTACCTGATCTCCATCCCCGGCCCGATCCTGATCGGCCGGATCTACCAGATGACCGGCGAGTGGTACGGCCCGCTGGGCTTCCTGGCGCTGCTGCTGGTGCCGCAGATGCTGTTCGGCCTGCGGGCCGCGATGGCCCGGCACATCGAGGACGAGGCGGTCCACCCCGTGGCGCAGGTCAAGGCCTGACCAAGGGACGGCCAACCCCGAGGGGTCGGTGACCGACGGGCGTGTTCGGGGTGGAAGAATCCCGGACATGCCCGTTCTCGATCCCAACCCGACCGACGGCCGCAAGCAGCTCGGCCAGATCGCCCTGGCGATCGCCGGCATCGTGGTGCTGGTGGCGATCATCGCCTCCGTCGCCGCTGCCATAGGCTGATCCGGCCCATCCCCCCCCCCGCGCGTAGCGGCGCCGTTCACCGGCCGCCCCCGTTTATCGGAAGGCCGGACGAACGGCGGATGATGACACCCGCCACCCCTGCGAGTGGCGGCATCCGGGAGCACCGCGCCCCGGAGCGGCTTTTCTGCCAAGCTTGCTGGGTATGAGCGCCGACACGTCCCGCAGGATCATCGTTCTCCGCCATGCCAAGGCCGACTGGCCCAACGGCGTGGACGACCATGAGCGCCCGTTGGCCGACCGGGGCCGTCACCAGGCCCCGGACGCCGGCCGCTGGCTGGTCGACTCCGGCATCAACCCCGAGTACGTGCTCTGCTCCACCGCGCTGCGCACCCGCGAGACGTGGAAGCTGGCGGCGCACGAGCTGCCGAAGCGGGCCCGCAAGACCGTGTACGAGGAGCGGATCTACGAGGCCAGCCCCGGTGAGATCATCGCCGTCCTCCAGGAGACCCCGGAGGAGTACGCGGACGTGGTGCTGGTCGGGCACAATCCCGGCGTGCTGGGCCTGACCCAGGTGCTGGCCGGGGACGCTGGCGACCGGGACGCGTTGGAGCGGCTGCGGCTCGGCGGTTTCCCGACGGCGGCGATCGCGGTGCTCAGCTTCAGCGGTTCGTGGAAGGGCGTCGAGCCGGGCGTGGCCGCGCTGGTCTCGTACCACACGCCGCAGGACTGACCCCGTCCGGAGCTCCGGGTTCGGTACGGGCTTCCGGGCTCCAGACTTCCCGGGCTCCAGACTTCCCGGGTTCGGGCTCCGGGTTTCGGGCTCCGGGTTTCGATGACGACGAGGGGCGCGCGGACCAGGTCCGCGCGCCCCTCTCGTGCGTCTTCAGGCTCTACTCGGTCAGGCTGCCGTCCACCGCGTCGGCCGCCTCGACCTCCTCCCGGGTGATGCCCAGCAGGTACAGCACGGTGTCCAGGAACGGCACGTTGACGGCGGTGTCGGCGGCCTCGCGCACCACCGGCTTGGCGTTGAACGCCACGCCCAGCCCGGCCGCGTTCAGCATGTCCAGGTCGTTGGCGCCGTCGCCGATCGCCACCGTCTGCGACAGCGGCACCTTCGCCTGCTCGGCGAACCGGGCCAGCCAGCGGGCCTTGCCCGCGCGGTCCACGATCTCGCCGACCACCCGGCCGGTGAACTTTCCGTCCACCACCTCCAGGGTGTTGGCGGCCGCGAAGTCCAGCCCCAGCTCCTCGACCAGGTGGTCGGTGACCTGGGTGAACCCGCCCGACACCACCGCGACCTGGTAGCCCAGCCGCTGGAGCGTGCGGATCAGGGTGCGCGCCCCCGGCGTGAAACGGACCTCCGCGCGCACCTTCTCGGTCACCGAGGCGTCCAGCCCGGCCAGCAGCGCGACCCGGGCCCGCAGCGACTCGGCGAAGTCCAGCTCGCCGCGCATCGCCTGCGCCGTCACCTCGGCGACCTCCTCCTCGCAGCCCGCGTGGGCCGCGAACAGCTCGATCACCTCGTCCTGGATGAGCGTGGAGTCGACGTCCATCACGACCAGGCGCTTGGCCCGGCGCTCCAGCCCGGCCGCGACCACCGCGACGTCCACCCGCTGGGTGGCCGCCTCCTGGGCCAGTTCGGCCCGCAGCTCGTCGGTGGCCACACCGGACACGGCCAGTTCGACCGCCGTCACCGGGTACTTGGCGAGCCGGAACACACGGTCGATGTTGCCGCCCGCCGCGGTGATCCGGGAGGTGAGCGCGGAGACGGCGGCGGAGGTCAGCGGATTGCCGAGCACTGTGACGTGCGAACGGCCCTCGCGGCGCGGCCGGTTGTCGCCGATGCCGGAGAGGATCTCGGCCTGGAGCTTCTGCTCCTCCGCCCAGCGGTGCACGGTGGCCCGCAGTCCGCCCTCGGCGCCGGGAGCGGTGGGCGGGGTGACCAGTGCGCAGAGCGTGATGCGGCCACGGGTCACGACCTGTTCGATGTCGATCACGTCGACGGCGAAGCCGGCCAGGGTGGCGAAGAGGCCGGCGGTGATGCCGGGGCGGTCCTTGCCGAACACCTTGACGAGCAGGGTGCGCTCGTCCGCGGTCCGGGGCTGGGCGGCGGGGAGGGGCTCAGCGGCCAGGGGCGATGCGTTCATGGTGTCTCCCACGCTACCCGCCGGCCGGCGGGCCCAGAGCACCCGTCCCACGTCGCGGACGGGTGCCGGGTAGCAGCCTGGTCACAGTCACCCGGGGTGACTTTTATCGGCGGTCAGCAGGCTGGAATGATTCCCCCCGTCAGTTTCGGAAACATCGCACCCCTGGTCGGGGGCACAATTCGGGGGAACCGAGAGAGCGGGGCAGGCGCGCAGTGCCGCAACTCGTCATCGATATCAACGGACAGCAGCGGATTCTGGAGCCCGGGCGGTCCTACACCATCGGGCGCAACCCGCAGTCGGACTTCACGTTCGACGACGCCAGGGTCTCCTGGAACCACGGGACCATCACCTTCAACGGCAGCGGCTGGCAGCTGGACGACCACGGCAGCACCAACGGCACCTACACGGCCGGTGCCCGGACGATGCAGGCCCAGCTGTTCCCCGGCGCCGTCGTCAACCTCGGCAACCCGGAGAACGGACCCCGGCTCGGCTTCTCCGCGCCCGCCCACGCCGCCCCGCACGCCGCCGCCCCGCAGGCTCCCGCCTGGCACGAGGCCGCCACCAGCCGCAGCGCCGCGCCGACGCCCCAGCCGCCGGCCCCGCAGCAGGGCTGGTCGCCGCAGGCCCCCTACCCGCCGCAGCCCGAACAGGCCTGGGCGGGCCGGCCCCAGCCGCCGTTCCCGCAGCAGCAGCACCCGCACCCGCCCCAGCCCCAGCAGGGCGGCTTCCCGCAGCAGCAGGCCTTCCCGCCCGCCCCGCAGGACGGCGACGGCCCGCAGCCGACGATCATCCGCAACCTGACCGCCGCCATGCGCACCGTCCGGATCGGCCGCGCGCTCGACAACGACGTCGTGGTCTCCGACCTCCAGGTCTCCCGCCACCACGCCGAGCTGCGCCAGCTCCAGGACGGCCGCTACGAGATCGTCGACCTCGGCAGCCACAACGGGATCTTCCTCAACGGCCAGCGGGTGCAGCGCCAGCTGATGGGCCCGCAGGACCGGCTGACCGTCGGCCACTCCAGCTTCGTCCTGGTCGGCGACCAGCTGCAGGAGTTCGTCGACACCGGCGCGGTCTCCTTCTCCGCCCGTCACCTGACCGTCGAGGTCGAGCACAAGGGCGCCAAGAAGATCCTGCTCGACGACGTCAGCTTCGGCGTCCCGGAGAAGTCCCTGGTCGCCGTCATCGGCCCGTCCGGCTCCGGCAAGTCGACCCTGCTGCGCGCCCTCACCGGCTACCGCCCGGCCGACCGCGGCGAGGTCCTGTACGACGGCCGCAACCTCTACAAGCAGTTCGCCGAACTCCGCTCGCGCATCGGCCTGGTGCCGCAGTCCGAGATCCTGCACAAGGAACTCACCGTCCGCACCGGCCTCAAGTACGCGGCCCAACTGCGCTTCCCCGGCGACACCGAGGCGCGCGAGCGCGCGGCCCGGATCGACGAGGTGCTGTACGAGCTGCGCCTGGACAAGCGCGCCGACAACAAGATCACCGCGCTCTCCGGCGGCCAGCAGAAGCGCGTCTCGGTCGCCCTGGAACTGCTCACCAAGCCGTCGCTGATCTTCCTGGACGAGCCCACCTCGGGCCTCGATCCGGGCATGGACCGCGAGGTCATGCAGATGCTGCGCGGTCTCGCCGACGACGGCCGCACCATCCTGGTCGTCACCCACTCGGTGGCCGAACTCGCGCTCTGCGACCGGCTGCTGGTGATGGCGCCGGGCGGCGCGGTGGCCTACTTCGGCCCGCCGGACGAGGCGCTGCACTTCTTCGGGTACGAGACCTGGGCGGACGTCTTCCAGGCCTTCGAGAACTACCCGGACCACGACTGGGCCGGCCGCTACCGCGGCTCGGTGCACCACCAGCAGTACTCCGCCCCCGACGTGGAGTCGGGCGAGGTGCAGCACGCCCAGGTCGCCCAGGAGGCCGTCCGGCCGCCGAAGCCGCAGAGCTGGGGCTCCCAGCTGTGGACGCTGATGCGCCGCTACATGTCGGTCCTCGCCTCGGACCGCGGCTTCCTGGCGCTGTCGGTGCTGCTGCCCGCCGTCATCGGCGCGGTCAGCGTGCTGGTCCCCAACGGGGCGGGCCTCGCGCCCAATCCGAACACGCAGCTCCACCTCAACAGCGGGGCCGCGACGATCATCATGATCCTGGCGATCGGAGCCTGCTTCTCCGGAGCGGCCAACTCGGTCCGCGAACTGATCAAGGAACGGGCCATCTACGAACGGGAACGGGCCACCGGGCTCTCCCGCTCGGCGTACATGATGTCCAAGATCATCGTGCTGGGCTTCTTCAGCGTGATCCAGGGCGCCATCGTCGCCGCGGTCGGCTTCCTGCCGCGCAAGCTCCCCGAGCACGGCCTGATCGTCAAGGACCTGCCGATCATCGAGATGACCATCGGCATGATCCTGCTCAGCTTCACCGCGATGATGTTCGGCCTGATGATCTCGGCCCTGGTCAAGACCGCCGAGAAGACCATGCCGCTGCTGGTCATGTTCGCCATCATCCAGGTCGTCTTCACCGGCTGCCTGTTCCAGCTCTTCGGCAAGCCCGGCCTGGAGCAGGCCGCCTGGCTGATGCCGGCCCGCTGGGGCACCGGCATCGTGGCCACCACACTGGACCTGTCCAAGCTCATGGGCCCCTGGAACAAGGACTTCGAGAACCCCCAGTACGACCCGCTGTGGACGGCCAGCGTCGCCCAGTGGGCGATCGACGCGGGCGCGCTGATCGCGATCTCGATCGTCATCGGCGTCATCGTCACCCGGCTCCAGCGCCGCCACGAGCCCGAGGTCATGCAGAAGGGCTGACCCCCTCCGCCCCCCGCCTTCGTCCCCCCGCCTTCGTCCCGCCCGCTTTCGTCCCGCCCGCCGAGGGGCGGCTCTCCCGTCACCGGAGAGCCGCCCCTCGGCCGTTGCGCGGGCCCCGGGACCTAGGTCCCCGGACCTGTGCCCACCCCGGCCGCGGACCGACGCGGCGGCGCCCGCGGCGGCGGTAGTTTGGCGGTATGCCCAGCACGCCCAGCGACCACCGGAGCCCGGCCGGTCCGCACCTCGACCTGCGCGGCCCGGCCCGCCCCATGCCCGGTTGCGACCCCTGCCTGGCCGGCATCGAGGCGGTCAGCCAGGCGCTGCTCGCGATGAGCCGGCACCTGGAGGTCCGCGAGGTGCTGCGCCGCATCACCGCCTCCGCCCGCGACCTGCTCGGCGCCGAGTACGCGGCCCTGGGCGTGCCCGACGACCACGGCGGCTTCGCCCAGTTCGTCGTCGACGGCGTCACCGACGAGCAGTGGCGGGCGATCGGCCCGCTGCCCCGCCAGCACGGCGTCCTCGCCAAGATGCTGCACGAGACCGGCCCCACCCGGCTCGCCGACGTCCGCAGGGCCCCGGCCTTCGGCGGCTGGCCGGCCGCCCACCCCGAGATGGACGCCTTCCTCGGCATGCCCATCCTGGACGCCGAGGCCGCCGAGGACGAACCGCAGGTCATCGGCGTCATCTTCCTCGCCAACAAGCGCGGCGGCGGCCTGTTCACCGACCACGACGAGGAGCTGCTGCGGATACTCGCCGCGCACGCCGCCCTGGCCCTCTCCAACGCCCGCCTGTACGAGCGCAGCCGCGAACTCACCCTGGCCGGCGAACGCGCCCGCATCGCCCACGACCTGCACGACGCCGTCGCGCAGAAGCTCTTCTCGCTGCGGCTCACCGCCAAGGCCGCCGCCACGCTCGTCGACCGCGATCCGGCCCGGGCCCGCGCCGAACTCGCCGAGGTCGCCCGGCTCGCCGCCGAGGCCGCCGACGAACTGCGCGCCGTCGTCGTCGAACTGCGCCCCGCCGCCCTGGAGGAGGACGGGCTGAGCGCCACCCTCGCCTCCCAGGTGCAGGTCCTCGACCGGGCCCACACCGCGGACGTCGCCTTCGCCGCCGACGGCGTCCGCGCCCTGCCGCCGGCGCAGGAGGCCGCGCTGCTGCGGGTCGCCCAGGAGGCGCTGCACAACGCGCTGCGCCACTCCGGTGCCGGCCGCGTCACCGTCACCCTGGCCGGCACGCCCGCGCGCGGCGCCGTGCTGCGGGTGCGCGACGACGGGCACGGCTTCGACCCCGAGTCCGTCCGCCGGGCCGGGCGCCACCTCGGCCTGGCCTCGATGCGCGACCGCGCGGCCGCCGTCGGCGGCACGCTCACCCTGGAGTCCGCCCCCGGCCGGGGGACGCTCGTCGAGATGGAGGTCCCCGGTGCCTGACAACCCGCCTCACGGCACGCCGTCGATCCGCGTCCTGCTGGTCGACGACCACCAGGTGGTCCGCCGCGGGCTGCGCACGTTCCTGGAGGTCCAGGACGACATCGAGGTGGTCGGGGAGGCCGCCGACGGGGCCGAGGGCGTCGAGCGCGCCCGCGAACTCGACCCCGACGTCGTCCTGATGGACCTCAAGATGCCCGGCGTCGACGGCATCGAGGCGCTGCGCACGCTCAAGGGCGAGGGCAGCCGGGCCCGGATCCTGATCGTCACCAGCTTCACCGAGCACCGCACGATGGTCCCCGCGCTGCGGGCCGGCGCCGCCGGGTACGTCTACAAGGACGTCGACCCGGAGGCGCTGGCCGGCGCGATCCGCTCGGTGCACGCCGGCCACGTCCTGCTCCAGCCCGAACTGGCCGAGGCGCTGCTCGCCGACGACGGCCCCCGCGCCCCGCAGGGCCGCGGCGGCACCCTCACCGAGCGCGAGCGCGAGGTCCTCGGCCACATCGCC
The DNA here is from genome assembly GCF_041435235.1 of Kitasatospora sp. NBC_01300. Classification (NCBI taxonomy): domain Bacteria; kingdom Bacillati; phylum Actinomycetota; class Actinomycetes; order Kitasatosporales; family Streptomycetaceae; genus Kitasatospora; species Kitasatospora sp. NBC_01300. The sequence continues at coordinate 5,645,280 of NZ_CP108408.1, forward strand.
GACGGCCGCTCCAACCGGGAGATCGCCCGCAGCCTGCACCTGTCGGAGAAGACGGTGAAGACCCACGTCTCCAACATCCTGATGAAGCTGGACCTGGCGGACCGCACCCAGGCGGCCCTGTGGGCCGTCCGCAACGGCGAGGCGCGGGCCGGCGGCCCGTCCTAGCGGGCCGCGGGCGCCCGGCTGCCCAGCTGTCCGGCTGCTGAGCGGCTCTCGTGCTGAGCGGTCCTCGTGCTGAGCGGTCCTCGTGCTCAGCGGTCCTCGCGCTCGTCGACCAGCGCGTTGTACGCCGCCACCTGCGCCCGCCGGGCGGTGCGCCGCAGCGGCGCCAGCACCGCCTGCCGCGCCGCCATCTCGGAGGCGTTGACCGCCGCGCCGTGCCCGCCCGCGGCGATCGCCAGCAGCGCCGACACCTGCCGGGCCGACTCCAGCACCCGCACCGCGCGCGGCGGGTACCCGGGCGCCAGCAGTTCGGCGTGCCCGCGCCGGCGGTACGCCTCCAGCGCCCGCAGCGCCTCCGGCCCGGCGCCCGCCACGTCCAGCCGGGTCAGCAGGAGCGTCGCCTCGCGCAGCCCGTCGGCCAGCTCCCGTTCGGCCTCGTGCAGCGACGGGACGTCGGCCGGCGGTGTGTCGTTGGTCTCAAGGCAGCGCCACAGCACCGTCGCCGAACGGTCCCCGGCCGGGCCGAACACCTCCACCTCCGGCACCAGTCCGAGCGGGACTCCCACCGCCAGCACCGCCTCGCCGACGCCCATCGCCCGCGCGTTGAACGGCGCCGGACCGGTCAGCCCCAGCGGGTGCCCGGCGGACGGCAGAGCCAGCCGCAGGCCCTTCACCCCGAGCATCCGGAGCCGCCCCAGCGCCCAGGTGAGGCCGTGCCGTTCGTCCGGTCCGTCCCCGGGCAGCCCGGTCACCCGGTGGCTCTCGTCGTCGCCCAGCACGGCCGCGGCGGCGTTGTCCGGCGGCACCAGACCGGCCAGCAGGGCGTTGCCCCACGCGGTCAGCCGCCCCGAACGGGGTTCTTCGTACGGATTGTCGGGAGGAGTCGCGAGCATCCGGCCAGCCTACGGAATCGGCGGTCATCCGCGTGGCGTAGGTTTGCCCATGCGTGTGCGGCGCACCCACCCCGTGCCCACCGGCTGCCGGAGTAGGCTCGCCGCCCGCACCGACGGCCGAAATTCTTGTATTGGGGAAGGCGTAGGCATGAGCGACGTGCTGGAGCTGGTGGACGTATCCGTGGTCCGGGAGGGACGCGCGCTGGTCGACCAGGTCTCGTGGTCCATCTCCGAGGGGGAGCGCTGGGTCATCCTGGGCCCCAACGGCGCCGGGAAGACCACCCTGCTGCAGATCGCCGCCACCTACCTGTTCCCGACCGCGGGCAAGGTGTCGGTGCTGGGCGAGAAGCTGGGCGAGGTCGACGTCTTCGAGCTGCGCTCCCGGATCGGCCTGGCCGGCGCCGCCATGTTCGACAAGCTGCCGGCCGAGCAGACGGTGCTGCAGACCGTGCTGACCGCCGCCTACGGCATGACGGTCAGCTGGCAGGAGACCTACGAGCAGTTCGACGAGTCCCGCGCGCTCGCGCTGCTCGACCGGATGGGCATGTCCAACCTCACCGGCCGCAAGTTCGGCACCCTCTCCGAGGGCGAGCGCAAGCGCACCCTGATCGCCCGCGCCCTGATGACCGACCCCGAGCTGCTGCTGCTCGACGAGCCCGCGGCCGGCCTGGACCTCGGCGGCCGCGAGGACCTCGTCCGCCGGCTCGGCGCGCTCGCCCAGGACGAGTTCGCCCCGGCCATGGCGATGGTCACCCACCACGTCGAGGAGATCGCGCCGGGCTTCACCCACGTCCTGATGATCCGCCAGGGCAAGGTGCTCACCGCCGGTCCGATCGACACCGAGCTGACCGCCCGCAACCTCTCCAAGTGCTTCGGCCTGCCGCTCACCCTGGAGCGCCACGGGGACCGCTGGTCCGCGCAGGGCCTGCCGCTGGGCTGAGCCCCCGTCCGCGCCTCGCACGCACCTCGCACGCTCCGATGTCGTCGGGTTTCCGGGGACCGGTCGCACGCGCGACCGGTTTCCGCCCCTCGACCTGCGGGAACTGTCCGCCTCGAAGGCCCTTCGCTCCCTAGGATGGACACGTGGACAGCTGGATCTGGTGGCTCCTGGCCGCCGTCGGGCTCGGCATACCGCTGGTGCTGACCGCGATGCCGGAGTTCGCCATGTTCGCGGTCGGTGCGCTGGTGGCCGCCGGCGTGGCCGGGCTGGGCGGAGACGCGGTCTGGCAGACCCTGGTCTTCATCACGGTCTCGGTCTCGCTGCTGGTCTTCGTCCGCCCGATCGCCTACCGGCAACTGCGGCAGGGCCCGCACATCAAGATGGGCATCGAGGCGCTCCAGGGCGCCACCGCGGTCGTCGCGGAAACCGTCGACGGGGAGGGTGGACGGATCAAGCTGAACGGCGAGATCTGGTCGGCCCGCGCGCTCCACCCCGACAGCGTGTACCAACCGGGGCAGCAGGTCGACGTCGTCGAAATCCAGGGCGCGACCGCCCTGGTCATCTAGGGGAGAGTCCGTGGAACCCGTCCTTATCGTTTTGGTCGTCCTGGTCGTGGTGGCCTTCATCGCGCTGATCAAGACGATCCAGGTCATCCCGCAGGCCAGCGCCGCGATCGTGGAGCGCTTCGGCCGCTACACCCGGACGCTCAACGCAGGCCTGAACATCGTCGTCCCGTTCATCGACCGGGTCCGCAACCGGATCGACCTGCGCGAGCAGGTCGTGCCGTTCCCGCCGCAGCCGGTGATCACCCAGGACAACCTGGTGGTCAACATCGACACGGTGATCTACTACCAGGTCACCGACCCGCGCGCGGCCACCTACGAGGTCGCCAGCTACATCCAGGCCATCGAGCAGCTGACCGTCACCACGCTGCGCAACATCATCGGCTCGATGGACCTCGAATCCACCCTGACCTCGCGCGAGGTCATCAACGCCGGTCTGCGCGGCGTCCTGGACGAGGCCACCGGCAAGTGGGGCATCCGGGTCAACCGCGTCGAGCTGAAGGCGATCGAGCCGCCCACCTCCATCCAGGACTCGATGGAGAAGCAGATGCGAGCCGACCGTGACAAGCGCGCCGCGATCCTCACCGCCGAGGGCCAGCGGCAGGCCCAGATCCTCAAGGCCGAGGGTGAGAAGCAGGCCGACGTGCTCCGGGCCGAGGGTGAGGCGCAGGCCGCGGTGCTGCGCGCCGACGGTGAGGCGGCCGCGATCCGGACGGTCTTCGAGGCCATCCACGACGGCGACGCCGACCAGAAGCTGCTCGCCTACCAGTACCTCCAGACCCTGCCCGAGCTGGCCAAGGGCGACTCCAACAAGCTCTGGATCATCCCCAGCGAGGTCGGCGACGCCCTCAAGGGCCTCGGCGGCGCCTTCGGCGGGCTGACCGGCAACCCCGGCGTCAACGGCGGCGCGGTCGCCGCCCCGAGCGTCCCGCAGGCGGCCCCCGCGGCCACCCAGGTGCCGCTCGACCCGGCGGCCGGCCCGCGCCCGGTGGACACCGAGAAGGGTGCCGCCCGCCCCCGGGTGGACCCGGCCCGCGAGTACCGCAAGATCGACCCGGAGTGACCGGCTGAACCGTCCGGCCCGGGGGCCCGCCACCGCATGGTGGCGGGCCCCCGGCGTGTGGCGGTCGTGGTGCGTGGCGGTCGCGGCGCGTGTCCCGAATCGTGGGCGGCCCTGGTCCGACCGGCGGGCCGTCCGGCATGATCCCCCCGGACAGGACCGAGAGGAGAGGTGACCCATGACGCTCTGGGAGGGCATCGCCGTCCTGGTGGCGGGCGTCGGCGCCGGGATGATCAACGTGATCGTCGGCTCCGGCACGCTGATCACGTTCCCGGTGCTGCTCGCCATCGGGATTCCACCGGTCACCGCCAACGTCTCCAACACCTTCGGCCTGGTGCCCGGTTCGCTCAGCGGCGTGATCGGCTACCGCCGCGAGCTGGCCGGCCAGGGCCACCGGCTGCTGCGCCTGGGCACCGCCTCGCTGCTCGGCGGGCTGGTCGGCGCGCTGCTGCTGATCAGACTGCCGAAAGGCGCCTTCGACGCGATCGTCCCGGTACTGATCCTGCTCGCCCTCGTCCTGGTGGTGATCCAGCCCAAGGTCGCCAAGGCGGTCGCCGCCCGCCGCCGCCCCGACGGGGACCCGGACGGCGGCCTGCTGCTGTTCGTCGGCGTCTTCCTCACCGGCATCTACGGCGGCTACTTCGGCGCCGCGCAGGGCGTCCTGCTGCTGGCGCTGATGGGCATCCTGCTCCAGGAGGACCTGCAGCGGATCAACGCCGTGAAGAACGCGCTGGCGATGGTCGTCAACGGCGTCGCCGCGCTGTTCTTCCTGTTCACCGCCACCGTCAACTGGGCGGCCGCCGGCCTGATCGCGGCGGGCTCGCTGGTCGGCGGCCTGCTCGGCGCCAAGGTCGGCCGCCGCCTGCCGCCGGCCGCGCTGCGCGGGATCATCGTGGTGGTCGGCCTCGCCGCGGTCACCAAACTGCTGCTGAGCTGACGAGCCGAGCATCCGTCGGGGGGCGTCTGCCGGGGGCTGCCGCCTGCCAGGGGCTGCCGCCAGTCGGGGGCTGTCCGTCAGCGGCTGTGTCGTCCGGTGCGGAGGGCCCCGGCTCGGTATGTTCCTCGCAGTGCACGCCTGACCGGACGACGAGACGACGAACGGAAGAGCTTCGATGAGCAGCAGGGCACGGCTGAGCGAGGACGAGATCACGGCGGCCCTGGCCGCACTGCCGCGGTGGACCAGGGAGGGCGACAGCATCGTCCGCGCGGCCGACGCCCCCGACTTCCCGGCGGCGATCCGGGTGGTCGTCGCCGTCGCCGAACAGGCCGAGGCGCTCGACCACCATCCCGACGTCGACATCCGCTGGCGCACCCTGCGCTTCGTCCTCTCCACCCACAGCGCGGGCGGGCTGACCGGCCTGGACTTCACCCTGGCCGCCCGCATCGACGAGGCGCTGAACGCGGAGTCCGCGGGCTGACCTCCCCGACCCCCGAGGCCGGGGCGGCGCGCTCGAACGGGCGTGAGATGCTGACTGCCGCATCGGCAGGCGGCTCGGGAGGGACGGGAACGGATGGCGCAGGAGCCCTTCGGAGACGCCCAGCAGCAGCCGTGGTACCCGCAGGGCCAGCAGGCCTGGCCGGGCGGCGGGCACCAGGAGCCGCAGCCGCAGGACCACCCGCAGCAGGAGTACTGGCAGACGGCGGCTGGCTACGGCCAGGGCGGGTACGGGCAGGGCCTGCCGTACCCGCAGCAGGACGGGCAGGGCTCGCCGTACGGACAGGACCCTCAGTACGCGCAGACCGGCTACGCCCAGACCGGGTACGCCGAGGGCGGCTACGTCCAGGGTGGCTACGCCGAGGGGCAGTACCAGCAGTACCAGCAGCACCAGCCGTACCCCGACCACGGGCAGCAGCAGTACGCGCCGTACGCCGTCCCGGAGCAGCCTGCGGGGGAGGGGCTGTACGTCCCGGTGGGGGCGGAGTACTCGGCCGACGGGTACGTGCACATCGAGGATGCCGAGCCCGCTCCGGTGGAGCCGTCCACGGAGCCGGAACCCGAGCCGGACACGACGCCCGAGGCCGCGCCCGTCGCGCCGTCGCGGGCTGCCGCCCGTCGGGGCAGGTCCCCGAAGGGTGGCTCCCCGAAGACGGGCTCCCCGAAGACGGGCTCGCCGAAGGCAGGCTCCTCGACGGCGGGCTCTTCGCTCTCGGCCAGGGCCCGCGCCGCCGCCGGGGCGGTACTCACCGGCGAGCACGTGCCCAACCGGCGGACCCTGCTGGTGCGCACCGGCGCCGGGGTGGCCGCGCTGGGCGTGCTGGTCGCGGCCGGCCTGATGGTCGGGGCCGAGGGCGGCGGCAACGCGGCCGCCAGCAGCGGCGGGGAGCCCGGTTTCGCCGTCGCGCACACCAAGGTGTGGTCCGCCCAGCCCGCCGCGTCCGGGTCGTCGGGTGACGACACGCTGGTCGGCAGCTGGCTGCTGGCCGATGCGGTGGTCCGCGCCGACGCCGCCGGCGTGCGGGCCTACGACCTCGCGGCCGGCAAGCCCGTCTGGTCGGTCGAGCCACCGGCCGCCGGGGCCGTCCCGTGCGGGCTGTCGGCGGGGGTCAACCAGGCGGGGCTGGGCGCGGTGCTGTTCCGGGCCCAGGCCGACCCGAAGAGCCCGTGCACGCTGGTCGCCGCCGTGGACACCAAGACCGGCAAGACCGCGTGGACGAAGACCGTCTCGGACGCCAAGGGCGCGTACGGCGCGCGGATCGGCGTCACCGAGGACAAGGTGATCGCGGTCGGCGACGACCGGGCGATCGCCTGGGAGTCCGCGGACGGCAAGGACGTCTGGCAGTACACCGGCCAGGGGAAGTTCTGCACCCTGTCCGGCGGCGTGACCGACAAGACCGTGCTGGTCGCCTCCTCCTGCGCCGACTCGACTCCCGCCGACCAGGCCGTCGCACTGAACACGGCGGACGGCAAGGTCAGTTGGTGGCGCGGCCTGAACAACCGGCCGAAGACGGTGACCGTGCTGTCCGCCGAGCCGTCCGTCGTCCTCACCACGGGCGAGAAGCCGGAGGACGACCGGGTGTTCTCCTGGGGCGCGGGCGGGGACCCGGCCGCCGAGATCCCGGTGGTCGGCGACGGCGGCCGGCTGGACGTCGGCCACGGCACGTTCTCGGCCACGCCCGAGGTGTTCTTCCAGAACCGCACGATGGTCACCACGCTCGTCCCGGCGAACGGCGGCGGACCGGTCGCGGCGGTCGGCTACGACCTCGACACCGGCAAGCAGCGCTGGAAGGCGCCGACCGCCGCCAAGGGCACCGTCCGGGCGGTCGGCGTCGACGGCGGCGCGCTGGTGCTCGCCGCCGACGAACGCCGCGACCAGCCCGCCCGCCTCAGCAGGTTCCCGCTGGCCGGCGGCCAGGAGGCGACCGGCGGCAACTTCCCGCAGGGCACCGGTTCGCTGCTGGTCTCCGGGCGGGTGCTGATCGGCGGCGGGCGGGTGGTCGTGATGCCCGAGCACTCGGCCAACTACGGCACGGCGGCGGGTTACCAGGCGAAGGGCTAGCCCGGGCCGCAGCTCGCGGCGGCGCTCACGCGGCCGGGACGGCTGTCGGAGCGGGCTGGCCCGGCACGGCCGGCAGCCAGTCGGCCAGCTCCCGGGCCTCCGAGCCGCGCAGGCCGAGCGCCAGCATGAGGGTGGCCTGCGGGGTCGGCACGAACGGCCGACGCAGCAGCCTCATCCCGGCCTGTTCGGGTGTCCGGTCCGCCTTGCGCTGGTTGTCCTCCGGGCACGCGGCCACGGTGTTCAACCAGCTGTCCTCCCCGCCGCGCGACCTGGGCTGCAGGTGGTCCACCGTGGTGGCCCGCCGCCCGCAGTACGCGCACAGGTGCTGGTCCCGGGCCAGGACACCCCGCCGCGACCACGGCGCCTGTTGTCGGAACGGCACTCTCACGTAGCGCTGCAGCCTGATCACCCGCGGCACCGGGATGCTGACGCCCGTCCCCCGGACCGTGCGCAGCGGATGCGCCTGCTCCACCACCGCCTTGTCCTGGAGCACCAGGACGACGGCGCGCTGGAGCGACACCGTCGTCAGGGGCTCGTAGCTCGCGTTCAGAACCAGCGTGTTGCGCACTCGGCACACCCTTCTCCCGGGCGTGCCACGGCGGCACGACCGTCTCCACACACGTCACTGCCGCCGCACGGCGGTGACACCACTCTGAACGGGCCCACAGCCGACGAACAACGGAATTTCCGGTATCGGGCAGGCGCCGGAGCGGCTGGGAGACGGGCGCCGGAGCGGCCGGGGGAGGAGTGCGGCACGACGCTCGGGGAAAACCCGCTGGCCCCGACCGCGTAGGCTCTACCACGCTGGAGTCGTACCGACCCGGGGTCCGAGAGAACGGGCCGCCACCGGGCGGGCGCCCGATCGAAGGAGAAGCGTGACCGTGACGGACATCGTCGACGAGCTGCGGTGGCGGGGGCTGATCGCCCTGTCCACCGACGAGGACGCACTGCGCAAGGCGTTCGCGGACGGCCCGGTCACGTTCTATTGCGGCTTCGACCCGACGGCCCCCAGCCTGCACCTCGGCAACCTCGTGCAGATCCTCACCATGCGCCGCATCCAGCAGGCGGGAAACCTCCCGCTCGGCCTGGTCGGCGGCGCCACGGGCCTCATCGGTGACCCGAAGCCCACCGCCGAGCGTGTCCTCAACGACCCCGAGACCGTGGCCGGCTGGGTCGAGCGGCTGCGGGGCCAGATCTCGCGCTTCCTCGATTTCGAGGGCCCCTACGCGGCGCGCATGGTCAACAACCTGGACTGGACGTCCGGGATGTCGGCCATCAGCCTGCTGCGCGACGTGGGCAAGTACTTCCGCGTCAACAACATGATCGCCAAGGAGGCCGTCGCCCGACGGCTCAACTCCGACGCGGGCATCAGCTACACCGAGTTCAGCTACCAGATCCTGCAGGGCATGGACTACCTGGAGCTGAACCGCCGCTACGGCTGCACCCTGCAGACCGGTGGCAGCGACCAGTGGGGCAACTTGACCGCCGGCACGGACCTGATCCGCAAGGCCGACGCCAAGTCCGTGCACGCGCTGGCCACGCCGCTGATCGTCAAGGCCGACGGCACCAAGTTCGGCAAGACCGAGTCCGGCACGGTCTGGCTCGACCCCGAGCTGACCACCCCGTACGCCTTCTACCAGTTCTGGCTGAACGCGGACGACCGGGACGTCCCCAACTTCCTGCGGATCTTCAGCTTCCGCTCGAAGGAGGAGATCGAGGAACTGGAGCGCGAGACCACCGAGCGCCCCGCCGCCCGCCTCGCCCAGCGAGCCCTCGCCGAGGAGCTCACCACCCTCGTCCACGGCGCCGAGCAGTACGAGCGCGCGGTCGCCGCGTCCAAGGCGCTGTTCGGCCAGGGCGACCTCGCCGACCTGGAGGCGCCGACCCTGGCCGCCGCCCTGGCCGAGGTCCCGAAGGCCGAGGTGGCCGAACTCCAGTCGGTGGTCGACCTGTTGGTCGCCGTCGGCCTGGCGCCGAGCCGTTCGGCCGCCCGCCGCACGGTCAAGGAGGGCGGCGCCTACCTCAACAACGTCAAGGTGACGGACGAGGAAGCGGTGCCGGCCGAGGCCGATCTGCTGCACGGTCGCTGGCTCGTGCTGCGCCGCGGCAAGCGCAACCTGGCGGCGGCGGAGCTGGTTCCGGCTACGGCGTGACCGAAACACGACGCCGCTGAGCTGCGGCTTCGACATACGAGGGCGGGATCCAGCCGGATCCCGCCCTCGGTGTTTGACGATGTCGTCCGGGTGGCCTAGTGTTGAACGAGTCGCTGATGCGGCCACCCCACTCTGCAGGACCCACCCCCACCTCGACACCCATTCACATGGGTTTGTTGGCGTTCCCGTCAACCGTGGTGAGTGTGAATTTCGGGCAACAACCGAAATGCGCTAATGTGGAGGCCGTCGCGGAAAGCGGCCCGACCAGTTCGGGAAATCGGATGAATGAAACTCCGGAAAACGGAGCGGAAAACATCTGGTAAGCTGGAAACACGAAAGAACGAAGCGCCCGGAGGGCCCGCTGGAAGGCGGTCCGAAGGAAGTGTCCGTTCCTTGAGAACTCAACAGCGTGCCAAAAGTCAACGCCAGATATGTTGACATCCCCGGCCTCAG
>NZ_CP108408.1:5657500-6985000 GCF_041435235.1 Kitasatospora sp. NBC_01300
CGGGAGCGGAGTGAAATAGTACCTGAAACCGTGTGCCTACAAGCCGTGGGAGCGTCGTTCATCAGCTTGCTGGTGGGCCGTGACTGCGTGCCTTTTGAAGAATGAGCCTGCGAGTTTGCGGTGTGTAGCGAGGTTAACCCGTGTGGGGTAGCCGTAGCGAAAGCGAGTCCGAATAGGGCGGTTGAGTTGCATGCCCAAGACCCGAAGCGGAGTGATCTAGCCATGGGCAGGTTGAAGCGCGGGTAAGACCGTGTGGAGGACCGAACCCACCAGGGTTGAAAACCTGGGGGATGACCTGTGGTTAGGGGTGAAAGGCCAATCAAACTCCGTTATAGCTGGTTCTCCCCGAAATGCATTTAGGTGCAGCGTCACGTGTTTCTTGCCGGAGGTAGAGCACTGGATAGGCGATGGGCCTTACCGGGTTACTGACCTTAGCCAAACTCCGAATGCCGGTAAGTGAGAGCGTGGCAGTGAGACTGTGGGGGATAAGCTCCATGGTCGAGAGGGAAACAGCCCAGAACACCGACTAAGGTCCCTAAGCGTGTGCTAAGTGGGAAAGGATGTGGAGTCGCAGAGACAACCAGGAGGTTGGCTTAGAAGCAGCCACCCTTGAAAGAGTGCGTAATAGCTCACTGGTCAAGTGATTCCGCGCCGACAATGTAGCGGGGCTCAAGCACATCACCGAAGTCGTGTCATTGCAGCAATAGGGCCAACGCCTGCTGTGATGGGTAGGGGAGCGTCGTGTGCCGGGTGAAGCGGCGGTGGAAACCAGTCGTGGACGGTATACGAGTGAGAATGCAGGCATGAGTAGCGATACAAGAGTGGGAAACTCTTGCGCCGATTGACCAAGGGTTCCTGGGTCAAGCTGATCTGCCCAGGGTAAGTCGGGACCTAAGGCGAGGCCGACAGGCGTAGTCGATGGACAACGGGTTGATATTCCCGTACCCGCTTTGAAGCGCCAACGCTGAACCTCTTGATGCTAAGCCCGTGAAGCCGGCCCGGAGTCTTCGGACAAAGGGACGTGGTGGAGCCGCTGAACCAAGTCTGTAGTAGGTGAGCGATGGGGTGACGCAGGAAGGTAGTCCAGCCCGGGCGGTGGTTGTCCCGGGGTAAGGGTGTAGGACGAACGGTAGGCAAATCCGCCGTTCACATAGTCTGAGACCTGATGCCGAGCCGATTGTGGTGAAGTGGATGATCCTATGCTGTCGAGAAAAGCCTCTAGCGAGTTTCATGGCGGCCCGTACCCCAAACCGACTCAGGTGGTCAGGTAGAGAATACCGAGGCGTTCGGGTGAACTATGGTTAAGGAACTCGGCAAAATGCCCCCGTAACTTCGGGAAAAGGGGGGCCATTCCTGGTGACGGCATTTGCTGCCAGAGCTGGGGGTGGCCGCAGAGACCAGCGAGAAGCGACTGTTTACTAAAAACACAGGTCCGTGCGAAGCCGTAAGGCGATGTATACGGACTGACGCCTGCCCGGTGCTGGAACGTTAAGGGGACCGGTTAGCTTGGATTCGTCCAGGCGAAGCTGAGAACTTAAGCGCCAGTAAACGGCGGTGGTAACTATAACCATCCTAAGGTAGCGAAATTCCTTGTCGGGTAAGTTCCGACCTGCACGAATGGCGTAACGACTTCTCGACTGTCTCAACCATAGGCCCGGTGAAATTGCATTACGAGTAAAGATGCTCGTTTCGCGCAGCAGGACGGAAAGACCCCGGGACCTTTACTATAGCTTGATATTGGTGTTCGGTTCGGCTTGTGTAGGATAGGTGGGAGACTTTGAAGCAGCAACGCCAGTTGTTGTGGAGTCGTCGTTGAAATACCACTCTGGTCGTGCTGGATGTCTAACCTGGGTCCGTGATCCGGATCAGGGACAGTGTCTGGTGGGTAGTTTAACTGGGGCGGTTGCCTCCTAAAGAGTAACGGAGGCGCCCAAAGGTTCCCTCAGCCTGGTTGGCAATCAGGTGTTGAGTGTAAGTGCACAAGGGAGCTTGACTGTGAGACTGACGGGTCGAGCAGGTACGAAAGTAGGGACTAGTGATCCGGCGGTGGCTTGTGGAAGCGCCGTCGCTCAACGGATAAAAGGTACCCCGGGGATAACAGGCTGATCTTCCCCAAGAGTCCATATCGACGGGATGGTTTGGCACCTCGATGTCGGCTCGTCGCATCCTGGGGCTGGAGTAGGTCCCAAGGGTTGGGCTGTTCGCCCATTAAAGCGGTACGCGAGCTGGGTTTAGAACGTCGTGAGACAGTTCGGTCCCTATCCGCTGTGCGCGTAGGAGTGTTGAGAAGGGCTGTCCCTAGTACGAGAGGACCGGGACGGACGAACCTCTGGTGTGCCAGTTGTCCTGCCAAGGGCATGGCTGGTTGGCTACGTTCGGGAGGGATAACCGCTGAAAGCATCTAAGCGGGAAGCCTGCTTCGAGATGAGCACTCCCACCTCCTTGAGAGGGTAAGGCTCCCAGTAGACGACTGGGTTGATAGGCCGGATATGGAAGCCCTGTGAGGGGTGGAGTTGACCGGTACTAATAGGCCGAGGGCTTGTCCTCAGACGCTCGCGTTCACTGTGTGGTTCCCGGGTAGCGAACAGCTATCGCCGGCGAACAAGAAAAACACTTATCAATTAAAAAGTGTGTTTCGCTGAATACCCGATAGGGTTTCGGTGGTCATAGCGTGAGGGAAACGCCCGGTTACATTCCGAACCCGGAAGCTAAGCCTCACAGCGCCGATGGTACTGCAGGGGGGACCCTGTGGGAGAGTAGGACGCCGCCGAACAATTATTCAAGGCCGCGGCCCCAGCGATTCGCTGGGGCCGCGGCCTTTTTGTGTTTTGCGAACGAGTAGTACCCCGGCAGGCCGGGACCTTCGCCCAGGCGGAGTGTTCCGGGATGTCGGACAATGGAGATGGTGCGCGGCCAGGAGGCCGGCGCCGAAACCGCGTGACGGCAGCGGAGTTGCTCAGTCCGCGGTGGAGCTGAAGCAGCAGAAGGAGTCACCACGATGTCGAACCAGCCCCAGGACCGTCCCGAGCGTCGATCGGACGACGGCCGAGGCTACGAGCCCCGGTCCCGTGGGGGCTGGTCGAACGACCGTGGCGGCGCCCGTCGGGACGACCGTCAGGGCGGCGGTGGCTTCCGCCGCGACGACCGCCCCTCCGGTGGCGGCTTCAACCGTGACGACCGTCCGCGTCGTGACGACCGTCCGTCCGGTGGTTTCAACCGCGATGACCGGGGTGGCGACCGCGGTGGTTTCCGCCGTGACGACCGCCCCTCGGGCGGTGGTTTCAACCGTGACCGTGGTGACCGTCCCTCGGGTGGTTTCAACCGCGATGACCGTGGTGGCGACCGTGGCGGCTTCCGTCGCGACGACCGTCCGTCCGGTGGTGGTTTCAACCGTGACCGTGGCGACCGTCCGTCCGGTGGTGGCGGTTTCCGTCGCGATGACCGTCCGAGCGGTTTCAACCGTGACCGTGACGACCGTCCGCGTCGTGACGACCGTCCGTCCGGTGGTTTCAACCGCGATGACCGTGGTGGCGACCGTGGCGGCTTCCGCCGTGACGACCGCCCCTCCGGTGGCGGCTTCAACCGTGACCGTGGTGACCGTCCCTCGGGTGGTTTCAACCGCGATGACCGTGGTGGCGACCGTGGCGGCTTCCGTCGCGACGACCGTCCGTCCGGTGGTGGTTTCAACCGTGACCGTGGCGACCGTCCGTCCGGTGGTGGCGGTTTCCGTCGCGATGACCGTCCGAGCGGTTTCAACCGTGACCGTGACGACCGTCCGCGTCGTGACGACCGTCCGTCCGGTGGTTTCAACCGCGATGACCGGGGTGGCGACCGTGGCGGCTTCCGCCGTGACGACCGCCCCTCCGGTGGCGGCTTCAACCGTGACCGTGGTGACCGTCCCTCGGGTGGTTTCAACCGCGATGACCGCGGTGGCGACCGCGGTGGTTTCCGCCGTGACGACCGCCCCTCGGGCGGTGGTTTCAACCGTGACCGTGGCGACCGTCCCTCGGGTGGTTTCAACCGCGATGACCGCGGTGGCGACCGCGGTGGTTTCCGCCGTGACGACCGTCCGTCCGGTGGTGGTTTCAACCGTGACCGTGGCGACCGTCCGTCCGGTGGTGGCGGTTTCCGTCGCGATGACCGTCCGAGCGGTTTCAACCGTGACCGTGACGACCGTCCGCGTCGTGACGACCGTCCGTCCGGTGGTTTCAACCGCGACGACCGTGGCGGCTTCCGCCGTGACGACCGCCCCTCGGGCGGTGGTTTCAACCGTGACCGTGGCGACCGTCCCTCGGGTGGTTTCAACCGCGACGACCGCGGTGGCGACCGTGGCGGCTTCCGTCGCGACGACCGCCCCTCCGGTGGCGGCTTCAACCGCGACCGTGGCGACCGTCGGGACGACCGCGGCGGCTACCGCGGCAACCGCGACGACCGCCGTGACGACCGGGGTGGCTACGACGACCGTCGTGGCAACTACGAGCCCGTCAAGCGCCTGCCGATCCCGGAGGACGTCACCGGCTTCGAGCTGGACGGGGACGTGCGCCAGGAGCTCAAGAGCCTTCCCAAGACGCTCGCGGACGACGTCGCCCGCAACCTGGTGATGGTGGCCCGCCTGCTCGACACCGAGCCGGAGGAGGCCTACCAGTTCTCCCGCGTCGCGCTCCGTCTGGCCTCCCGCGTGGCCGCCGTCCGTGAGGCGGCCGGTTTCGCCTCGTACATGACGCAGCGGTACTCCGAGGCGCTGACCGAGTTCCGTGCCGCCCGTCGGATGACCGGCCGCGCGGACCTGTGGCCCGTGATGGCCGACTGCGAGCGCGGTCTGGGCCGTCCGGAGCGGGCACTGGCGATGGCCGGTGAGCCCGAGGTGAAGCAGCTGGACAAGGCCGGCCAGGTCGAGATGCGCCTGGTCTCCGCCGGCGCCCGCTCCGACATGGAGCAGTTCGACGCGGCCGTGGTGACCCTGCAGAGCCCGGAGCTGGCCTCCAGCGCCGTGCACCCGTGGACCGCGCGTCTCCGGTACGCCTACGGCGAGGCGCTGATCGCGGCCGGCCGTGGCGACGAGGCCCGTGACTGGTTCGCGAAGGCGGCCGAGGCCGACACCGACGGCACGACCAACGCTGCTGAGCGCCTGGCCGAGATCGACGGCGTGGAGTTCGTGGACGCGCTCGACCCGGAGATGGCCGAGGAGGAGTTCGAGCAGGCCGACGCCCCGGCGAAGAAGCGCGGCGGCGAGGCCTCCGACGACCGCGTGATCTTCGAGGACGAGGAGAACGTCGAGGAGTACTACGACGAGGACGACCTCGAGATCGACGAGGAGTTCGACGGCGTGGTGCCCGCGCGCGCCACCGAGGCCAAGGACGAGGCCAAGGACGAGGCGAAGGCTGACGCCGAGGCCAAGGGCGACGCCCGCAGCTGAGCGGTTTCGACCGACGAGTGAGGCCCTGCCCGCTTCCCCTGGAATTCCAGGGGGAAGCGGGCAGGGCCTCTTCGCGTTTCGGCGGGGGAACCTAGCCCAGTTCGAGGTTGCGCAGCACCAGTCCGGTGGCCGGCTTCGGCCCGAAGGAGGTGGACTTGCGCGGCATGGTGACGCCCTGTTCGGCGAGTCTGCGGACCACGCTCTCCCGGACCGGGTGCAGCAGGACGGCGGTGCCGCCGGTGCGCGCGGCCTCCTGCTCGGCGGCCGCGGCGGTGTGCAGGTAGCCGATGTCGTCCGGGCCGTCGGGGACGTGCCAGGTGCGGTCGAGCAGGGTGGCGTGCAGGACGGTGGCGTCCAGGTGGCGCCACTCCTCGGGCCGGTCGTGCGGCACGGTGGCGTCGAGCAGTGCCTCCTCGGGCTCGCCGAGCAGCCAGTACACGCCGTCCCCGCCGGTCAGTATGAAGCCGTTGCCGCCGTGCCGTTTCTGTTCGGCGAGCGCCTGGAGGGCGGCGGTCAGCGGGCCGGGGACCTCCTTGACCTTCCACTGGTCGCCGAGCCTCTCCAGCGCCTCGGCCACCGGCAGCCGGTACAGCACCCGGTGGATGGCCCGGACCCGCAGTGGGTAGCGGGCGGTGTCCACCAGGAGCACCAGGCCGCGGTCCCACGGGCTGCGCGGCAGGTGGCGGTGCTCGCGCTGGAGGCGGAGGTACATCTCCCAGCGGTGGTGGCCGTCGGCGATCAGGGCCCGGCAGGTGGCGAGGTCGCGGCTGATCTCGGCGATCTCGGCGGGGTCGGCGACGGCCCAGAGGCGGTGGTGGGTGCCGTCGCTGGTGGCCGTGGAGAGCAGCGGCTCGCCCTGGACGGTCCGCTCGATGACGCCGGAGGCGCCGCCGTTGCCGCGGTAGGTGAGCAGCAGCGGTTCGAGGTTGGCCCGGGTGGTGCGCATCAGGCCGACCCGGTCGGCGACCGGCCGCGGCATCACGTCCTCGTGGGGGAGGACCACGCCGGCCTCGCGACCGCTCACCGCGAGGGCGCCGATCAGCCCGCGTTGGAGCAGTTCGGGGGAGTCGCCGGTGGCGGGCACGCGCTGCTCGTAGACGTAGAGCGCGGGCGCCGGGTCGGCGGCGAGGATCCCCTCGCGCTGCCAGGCGGCCAGGAGCCGGGCGGCGTGCCGGTACTTGGTGTCGCGGTCGGGCCGGTCGCCGGCGTCCTCGGGCTCGGGCCTGGGCAGGATCAGCCGGACCACGTTGTGCGGGTCGGCGGTCTCCAGGTCGAGCCGACGGCCGGGGTCGACGACGTCGTACGGCGGTGACATGACCGCGGCCAGGGCGCCGACCCGATCGGGGACGTAGCGCAGGCCTCGGAAGGGTGACAGGGACAGGCCTGCGGTGGCGACGTGCCCGGGATCGCCGGGGCCGCCCTCGGGAGTCTCGACTCCGTCTTCTGCACTGGGTGTGCTCATTCTGGGCATCGTAACCGGGTACGCGTTGTTGAGAGATCGGAATACCCGTGCTGACCTGTGGGACGGGTGTGCGACCGAGGGCGAGGTACCGCATGGACGACAGGCAGGAACGGCTGGACGGCAGCGGCCCGGCCGAGCAGGGCGGGCCGGACGGCGCCGGCGGCGGGGGTGCTCCGGCGCACGGCGGCGTGCCGGCGCAGGGGCGTTCCGGCGAGCCGACCGGGGACGTGTACGACTGGTTCCGGCGCGGCGGCAGGCTGCTGGCCCAGGGCAATCCGGCCGCCGCCGAGCAGCTGCTGGTCCGGGCGGCGGCGGCCGAGCCGCAGTCGCGCAGCATCCGCGAGACGCTGGCGCGGGCCCAGTTCGACACCGGTTCGTACGCGGCGGCGCTGGAGAACTTCCGGGCCGTCGCGCTGGCCGATCCGTCGGACGACTACGCTCAGTTCGGGTGGGGCGTCGCGGCGGCCCGGCTGGGCGACTTCGAGACGTCCGCCGAGCACCTGGCGCTGGCCGTGGCCATGCGGCCGGGCACCGAGCACTACCAGGCGGCGCTGCGGCAGACCAGGGCGACCCTGGCGGCCCGCGCCGGGGCGTTCGGCCCGCTGCTGCCCGGGGCACCCGGGTACCTGGCGCCCCCGCCGGACCCGGACGGGGCGCCGACGGGCGACGCCGGTGCGGACGACGAGGTCTGACCGGCTCGGGGCCCACCCGCTCCAGGGCCCACCGGCTCGGGGGCACCCGAGGAAGCGAACGACGCAGTGAATGAGGTAGCGCAGCCATGACCGAGACGGCCACCACCGTGCGACGGACCGCCCCCGGCGGCAGCGAGCAGCCGCTGACCGAGGCGTACGACACGGCGCTGCTGGACCTGGACGGCGTGGTCTACGCGGGCCCGCACGCGATCGAGCACGCCGTGGACGCGCTGGCCGCCGCCCGGACGGCCGGGATGCGGCTCGCGTACGTGACCAACAACGCCTCCCGCCCGCCGCGGGTGGTGGCCGAGCACCTGACCGGGCTGGGCGTGCCGGCCGAGCCGGCCGACGTGATCAACTCGGCACAGGCGGCCGCCCGGGTGGTCGCCGAGCAGGTGCCGGCCGGGGCGAAGGTGCTGGTCGTGGGCGGCCCGGGGCTGGAGGAGGCACTGGCCGAGCGCGGGCTGGTCGCCGTCCGCTCGCTGGCCGAGGAGCCGCTCGCGGTGGTCCAGGGCTACGACCCGTCGGTCGGCTGGGCGCAGCTGGCGGAGGCCGCGTACGCGGTGCAGCAGGGGCTGCCGTGGGTGGCCTCCAACACCGACCTGACCATCCCGACCGCGCGCGGCATCGCGCCCGGCAACGGGACGCTGGTGGCGGCGGTGCGGGCGGCCGCCGGGGTGGACCCGGTGGTGGCGGGCAAGCCGCAGCCGCCGATGCACCGGGAGACCGTGCTGCGGACCGGCGCGCGGCAGCCCCTGGTCGTCGGCGACCGGCTGGACACCGACATCGAGGGCGCGTTCAACGGCGGGGTGGACAGCCTGCTGGTCTTCACCGGGGTGACCACCCCGGCACAGCTGCTGACGGCCCCGGCCGAGCACCGGCCGACCTACCTGTCGGCGGACCTGCGCGGGCTGCTGGAGCCGCACCCGGCGGTCACGACCGGGGCGGACGGCTTCGGTTGCGGCGGCTGGGTCGCGTCGGCGGCCGGTGGCGTGCTGCGGCTGGACGGCGGCGGGGACCGCTGGGACGGTCTGCGGGCGCTGTGCGCGGCGGCGTGGACGGCGCTGGACGCGGACGGCGCACCGGCCGACGGGCGCAAGGCCCTGGCCGAACTGGGGTTCTGAGCCGCCGCACGGGGCCCAGGGCGAGGGCGGTCCGGAGCACTTGGGTCCGGGGCGCTCAGGTCCGGGTGGCCGGGTTCAGAGCAGGGTGCGCAGCCGCAGCAGGTCGCGGAAGCTCGCCTCCAGCCGGATCCGGCCGCCCGCCCAGGCGGACGCGAAGTTGAGCCCGCCGAAGACCACGGCGACCAGGTCGTCGCTGCTCATGGTGAGCCGGATCGCGGCCTTCTCGGCCGGGGCGCCGGGGGCCGAGGCGACGTCGTGGATCCGGCCGTCGCGCAGTCGGCCGGTGAAGGTCAGGTCGAGGTCGGTGATCCGGCAGCTGAGCGAGCGGTCGAGAGCGGCCGCCTTGCGGACGTCACCGGTGGACTTCGCCATGTTCCGGCTGAGCTGTTCCAGTGCCTCGCGGCACTCCTCGGCGTTGGCCATGGCGGCGGTTCCCCTCCCTGGGTTGCCTGGTGGTTGCGGCAGGTGACGGCGATGGTCCCTGCCGGGCCACGGTACCGCAGGCGGGTTTTGGCGGTAGCGTCGTCGGTGGGGTGCCCGGATCGGCCCGGGCACCGACGGCGACGGAGCGATGCGCGCAGGCGCTAAGGAGGCACCCGGATGCTGCCGAGGACGGTGCGGGGAGTGGTGGAGGTCGCCGCCGGGCTGGCGGAGGAGGTCGGCAAGCGGGTCGTCGGGACGGCGGCCGTGATCCTGGAGCGGACCGGGGTCGACGTCACCGAGGTCGAGCGCCGGCTCGGCGGGCAGTTCCCGCCGTCGGCGAAGACGCTGCAGACGCTGGCGGAGGAGGCGGTCACCGCGGGGCGGGCCGGGGTGGACCTGGCCGTCGGGGTGGCGCGCGGCGAGGTGGAGAAGGCCTTCGAGAAGGTCGGCGACCAGGTGATGAAGGTCGGCGTGGTGCTCGCCTACCTGGAGAGCAAGCTGCGCGAGGTCGAGGAGGAGGCCGAGCCTGCGGCGCGGTCGGCCGGGGCCGACGAGGCGGCGGAGCCGGCACCGGCGCCCCGGGCGGACGACCTGTTCGGGCGCGGCTGGGAGCGGGCGGACGAGCAGTCGGCGGCCCCGGCGGCGGGGGAGCCGATAGTGGCCGAACGGGTGGAGGTGGACGAGCCGGTCGAGGTCGACCCGCCCGTCCCGCCGGTGCGCCCGTCGGTACCGGGGAAGGCCGCCGCGAAGCGGACCCCGGCGAAGAAGCCCACGGCGACGGAGCCGGCCCCGGCGGAGAAGGCTCAGACGGAGAAGGCCCCGGCGGCGGGCCGGACCGGGGCGAAGAAGTCCCCGGCGAAGAAGGCGGCGGCCGAGAAGCCGGTGGCCAAGAAGACGGCCGCCAAGAAGACGACCGTGCGCAAGACGGCCGTCAAGAAGACCGCCACCGGGCAGCAGGCGGCCGCCGAGCCGCCCGCGCAGCCCAAGGCGCCCGCGAAGCGCACGGCGACGAAGAAGACCACCGTCCGCAAGGCCACCAGCACGAAGAAGCCCGATGACCGGACCAGCTGAAGCCGTCGAACCGCTCGGCGTGGAACCGACCCCGACCGGCCACCCCGTCGTGGACGCCGGGCTGGCCCGGCTGGAGGCCCTGGACGGGGTCCCGGCCGAGGCACACGTCGAGGTGTACGAAGATGTTCACCAGCGGCTGGCCGACACGCTGGCCGCGCTCGACCAGGAATGACCCTGGAACGACCCGCAGGACCCGTAGGAGCTGAAACACCAGTGGCAGTGGCACGACGCCGACTCGACGCGGAGCTGGTCCGCCGCAAGCTGGCCCGGTCGCGTGAGCACGCGTCCGAGCTGATCGCGGCCGGCCGGGTGACCGTCGGAGGCACCACCGCGACCAAGCCGGCCACCCAGGTGGAGACCTCGGCGGCGGTCGTGGTGGCCAAGGACGACAACGACCCCGACTACGTCTCGCGCGGCGGGCACAAGCTGGCCGGGGCGTTCGCCGCCTTCGTCCCGCAGGGCCTGGTGGTCGAGGGCCGCCGGGCGCTGGACGCGGGCGCCTCCACCGGCGGCTTCACCGACGTCCTGCTGCGGGCCGGCGCGGCCGGCGTGCTGGCGGTGGACGTCGGCTACGGGCAGCTCGCCTGGTCGCTGCAGAGCGACGAGCGGGTGACGGTGATGGACCGCACCAACGTCCGGGAGCTGACCCTGGAGCTGATCGGCGGCACCCCGGTCGACCTGGTGGTCGGCGACCTGTCGTTCATCTCGCTGGGCCTGGTGCTGCCCGCGCTGGCCGCCTGCGCGGCCGGGGACGCGGACCTGGTGCTGATGGTCAAGCCGCAGTTCGAGATCGGCAAGGAGCGCCTGGGCAGCGGCGGGGTGGTGCGCAGCCCCCAGCTGCGTGCCGAGATGGTGCGCCAGGTCGCCGGGCAGGCGTGGGAGCTCGGGCTGGGCGTGCGCGCCGTCACCGCGAGCCCCCTGCCGGGCCCGTCCGGGAACGTGGAGTACTTCCTGTGGCTGCGCCGGGACGCCCCGCAGCTGGATCCCGCCGAGGCGGACCGGGCCGTCGCGGAGGGGCCCCGATAGGGTGCTGTGGGGGCGTCCGGTCCGTCATGCTGTGTGACGCGGCCGTACCGGGGCCGAAGGCGACCCGGCAGGCGTGAGGGAGAGGGCAGCGGCATGAGCGATGAAGAACGTACGGTCTTCCTGATCGCGCACACCGGCCGGGCGGCGGCGCTGCGCAGCGTCGAGGCCCTGGTGCACGGGCTGCTGAAGGCGGGCATCCGGATCAGACTGCTCGCCTCCGAGGCGCTGGACCTGGACCTGCCGGACGGGGTCGAGAAGGTGGCCGGGGGCCCGGGCGCGGCGGACGGCTGCGAGCTGATCCTGGTCGCCGGCGGGGACGGGACGCTGCTGCGCGGCGCGGAGCTGGCCCGTGAGCACGGGCTGCCGATGCTCGGGATCAACCTGGGCCGGGTCGGGTTCCTCGCCGAGGCCGAGCGGGACGATCTGGCCGTGGTGGTCGAGCGGGTGGTCGACGCCGACTACGAGGTCGAGGAGCGGATGACGATCGACGTCATCGTCCGCACCAACGGCGATGTGGTGCACCAGGACTGGGCGTTGAACGAGGCGTCGATAGAGAAGGCGTCGCGGGAGCGGATGCTGGAGGTGGTGACCGAGGTGGACGGCCGCCCGGTCTCCAACTTCGGCTGCGACGGCGTGGTGTGCGCGACGCCGACCGGTTCCACCGCGTACGCGTTCTCCGGCGGCGGGCCGGTGGTGTGGCCGGAGGTGGAGGCGCTGCTGATGGTGCCGATCTCCGCGCACGCGCTGTTCGCCCGCCCGCTGGTGACCTCGCCGGACTCGGTGCTGGCCGTCGAGGTGCAGCCCAAGACCCCGCACGGCGTGCTCTGGTGCGACGGGCGGCGCACGGTCGAACTGCCCGCCGGCGCACGGGTGGAGGTCCGCCGGGGGCAGACCCCGGTGCGCCTGGCCAGACTGCACCGGGCGCCGTTCACCGACCGGCTGGTGGCCAAGTTCGCGCTGCCGGTGACGGGTTGGCGCGGGCGGGCGAACACCCACTGCTGACCGCCCGTCGGTTCGCCGGTCAGATCGCCAGCGGCGGGGTGTCGCCGGGCGGCCCGTAGCGGCCGCCCGCCGTCGCCCGGGCGGCGGTCTCGGCGAGCCGCTGTACGGCGGCGGGGACGGCCGGGGCCGGCACGGTGAGCGGGATCCGGATGTGGTGCTCGAACGCGCCGTCCGAGCCGAACCGGTTGCCCGAGGCGATCCGCACCCCGGCGCGTTCCCCGGCCCGGGCCAGCGCCGCGCCGGACAGCCCGCCGGTGGACACCCAGAGCGAGAGCCCGCCGGGCGGCGGCGTGAACGACCAGCCCGGCAGGTGCTCGGGCAGTGCGGCGGCGAAGGCGTGCGCCGTGGCCCGCAGCCGGTCCAGCTGGTGCGCCCGGACGGCGGGCAGCGGCTCGCCCAGCAGTTCGGCGGCGATCAGCTGCTCCAGGACCGGCGTGCCGACGTCGCTGTAGACCCGGTCGGCGGCCAGCCGGCGCACCAGCGCGGGCGCGGCCCGGACCCAGCCGATCCGCAGGCCGCCCCAGAGCAGCTTGCTGGCCGAGCCGACGGTGACCACCTGGGCGGACCGGTCCAGCGCTGCCATCGGGCGCGGCAGCGGGGCGGACTCCGGTACGCCCCAGCCGAGTTCGGCGGTGGTCTCGTCGGCCAGGACGACGCTGCCGGCGGCCCGGGCGGCGGCCAGCAGCTCGCGGCGCTGCTCCTCGCCGATCAGCGCGCCGGTCGGGTTGTGGAAGTCGGGGATCACGTAGGCGACCTTGGGCGCGGCCCCGCGCAGCACCCCGCGCCACTCGGCGAGGTCCCACTCGGGCTGGGGGCGGTAGCCGTACGGCACCGGCACCAGGCGGGCGCCGGTGATCCGGAGCGCCTGAAGGGTGTGGGCGTAGCTGGGCGCCTCGACGGCGACCCGGTCGCCGCGGCCGATCAGCGCCCGCTGGACGAGGTGCAGCCCGCCCATCGCGCCGGTGGTGACGAGGATCTGGTCGGGGGTGGTGGGCAGGCCGCGCTGGGTGTAGCGGCGGGCGAGGGCCTCGCGCAGCACCGGGACGCCGGTGGGGTAGTGGCCGTGCCCGGAGGCGTAGCAGGGCAGCTGCTCGACGGCCCGGACGGTGGCCTCGCCGAGGAAGGGCTGCGGGGCCGGCAGGGCGGCGACGCCGAGGTCCAGGGTGCGGCCCTGCTCGTCCGGGGGGACGGGGTGCAGCGCGTCGCTGGGCGGCGGGGCGCCCTCGGGCAGGGCGGTCCAGCTGCCGGCGCCGCGGCGGCTGAGCAGGTAGCCGTCGGCGCGCAGGGTCTCGTAGGCGGTGGCGACGGTGGTGCGGCTCAGCTCCAGGGCGCCGGCGAGTTCGCGTTCGGCGGGCAGCCGGGCGCCGACCGGCAGGCGGCCCTCGGTGACCAGCAGCCGGATCTGCCCGGCGAGGGTCCGGTAGGCGGGGCGGCGGGCGGTGGCCGGTTCGGGCAGCCGGGCGGCGGCGAGCAGCCGGGCGAGCGCGGGCGGGGTGACGGTGGTGTGCCAGTCGGCCAAGGCTGATCAGTCCACTTGCTCGAAATTGGCCCTGGAGCGGGCTCTATTGGCCTGACCATCATGGCAGTGCGGTCGTCGAGTCCGCCACCGCCGGGGCCGCCCGGGGTGCAGCACCACCCGCAGGAGCGCCCGATGGCCACCACGACCACGCCCACGACCACGTCCGGACCCGCCCCGGAGGCCGCCCGGCCCCCGCTCGCCGCCCGGGTGCTCGGTGACACCCACGCCCTGGGCCGCCGGATCCCGCAGCTCGCCGTCGGCCTCTACCTGTACGGCGCGAGCATGGCGCTGATGCTGCGCTCCGGCCTCGGCCTCGACCCGTGGGACGTCTTCCACCAGGGCCTGCAACGC
Organism: Kitasatospora sp. NBC_01300; assembly: GCF_041435235.1. Taxonomy (NCBI): domain Bacteria; kingdom Bacillati; phylum Actinomycetota; class Actinomycetes; order Kitasatosporales; family Streptomycetaceae; genus Kitasatospora; species Kitasatospora sp. NBC_01300. The sequence continues at coordinate 5,671,587 of NZ_CP108408.1, forward strand.
GTCGCCGGCCTCTCGGTGGGCACCTGGGTGACCATCTGCGGCGCCCTGGTCCTGCTGCTGTGGATCCCGATCCGCCAGCGCCCGGGCGTCGGCACCGTCGCCAACGTGCTGGTGCTGGGCGCCTCGATGGACTTCACGCTGCGTCTGGTCGACGGCCCGCACGGGCTGCCCGCCCGGATCGCGCTGATGGTCGCCGCGATCCTGCTCAACGGCCTGGCCACCGGCCTCTACATCGGTGCCCGCCTGGGCCCCGGCCCGCGCGACGGCCTGATGACCGGCCTGCACCGGCGCACCGGGCGTTCGCTGCGGCTGATCCGCACCGGCATCGAGGTGACGGTGCTGGTCGCCGGCGTCCTGCTGGGCGGCACCGCCGGGGTCGGCACGGTTGCGTACGCACTGGCGATCGGCCCGCTGGTGCAGATCTTCCTGCCGTGGTGCACGGTGCCGGGACCTGGGCAAACGCCCCGGAAGGGGTGAACTTCCGGGCACGGAGTTGCCGCGCGGCGTTGCCGCTCGTCGCGCGCCGGGGGTGGAACCTCGTAAGGTCGTCTCCGTGTTGGACGAGATGCGGATACGGGATCTTGGGGTCATCGACGACGCGGTGGTCGAACTCGCCCCCGGCTTCACCGCCGTGACCGGTGAGACCGGCGCCGGAAAGACCATGGTCGTGACCAGCCTCGGCCTGCTGCTCGGCGGCCGCGCCGACCCGGGCCTGGTGCGCAACGGGACCGGACGCGCCGTCGTCGAGGGCCGGCTGGAGCTGCCCGCGGGCTCCCCGGCGGCGATCCGCGCGGCCGAGGCCGGGGCCGAACTGGACGAGGGCGCCCTGCTGATCAGCCGGACCGTCTCCGCCGAGGGCCGCTCCCGGGCGTACGTCGGCGGCCGGGCCGTCCCGGTCGGGCTGCTCACCGAACTCGGCGAGGAACTGATCGCCGTGCACGGCCAGACCGACCAGCAGCGGCTGCTGCGCCCGGCCCGCCAGCGCGGCGCGCTGGACCGGTACGCGGGCGAGGCGGTGGCCGAGCCGCTGGCCCGCTACCGGGAGACCTACCGGAGCCTGCGCGAGGTCTCGGCCACCCTGGAGGAGCTGACCACCCGGGCCCGCGAGCGCGCCCAGGAGGCCGATCTGCTGCGCTTCGGCCTGGACGAGATCGCCGCCGCCGAGCCGGTGGCCGACGAGGACACGGAGCTGGCCGCCGAGGCCGAGCGGCTGGGCCACGCCGACGCGCTGTCCTCCGCCGCGACCCTTGCCCACGCCGCCCTGGCCGGCGACCCGGCCGACCCGGAGGCACTGGACGCGGGCACCCTGCTCGCGCAGTCCCGCCGCGCGCTGGACGCCGTGCGCCACCACGACGAGCGCCTCGCCGGTCTCGCCGACCGCCTCAACGAGGTCGGCTACCTGCTCGCCGACGTGGCCGGCGACCTGGCCGGCTACGCGGACGACCTGGACGCCGACCCCGTCCGGCTCGCCGCCGTCGAGGACCGCCGGGCCGTCCTGGCCCAGCTGCTGCGCAAGTACGGCGGCCCGGAGAACTCCCTCGCCGAGGTGCTCGCCTGGGCCGAGGCCGCCTCCGCCCGGCTCGCCGAACTCGACGGCGACGACGACCGGATCGACCAGCTCGGCGCCCAGGAGACCGCGCTGCGGGCCGAGTTGGCCGAGCTGGCGGCCGAGGTCTCGGGCGCCCGGCAGGCCGCGGCCGGGCGTTTCGCCGAGGCCGTCTCCGCCGAACTCGCCGAACTGGCGATGCCGCACGCCCGGGTGACCTTCTCGATCGCCCAGGTCGACGACCTGTCGGGGATCGAGGTCGACGGCCGCACCGTCGCCTACGGCCCGCACGGTGTGGACGAGGTCGAGGTGCTGCTCGCCCCGCACCCCGGCGCCCAGCCCCGCCCGATCGCCAAGGGCGCCTCGGGCGGTGAGCTGTCCCGGGTGATGCTCGCCGTCGAGGTGGTCTTCGCGGGCGCCGACCCCGTCCCCACCTACCTGTTCGACGAGGTGGACGCGGGCGTCGGCGGCAAGGCCGCGGTCGAGATCGGCCGCCGGCTGGCCAAACTGGCCGAATCCGCCCAGGTCGTGGTGGTCACCCACCTGCCGCAGGTCGCCGCCTTCGCGGACCGGCACCTGGTGGTGGAGAAGACCAACGACGGCACCGTGACCCGCAGCGGCGTCAAGGTGCTGAACGACGAGGAGCGGGTGCGCGAACTCTCCAGGATGCTGGCCGGACTGGAGGACTCCGAGCTCGGCCGGGCCCACGCCGAGGAACTGCTGGCCGCCGCCCGGGCCCCGCGCCACCGCTGACGCGGGTCCGTCGAACGCCCGGCCGGACCTGCTGCGACACGCCCTGGCCGGGGCGTCCGACCCACTGACAGGGTCGGGTGGCCCTTGCGGACGGAAGGCGACGCGCCCCTGGTGGCGCCGACTGTCCAAGAGGGCCGCCGACCTGGCATGGTGGCGGCTGGACACTGGCTTTCCAGTCCCGAGCGCCGCCGACGGGCAACCCTCGCGAAGCGGCGCGCGAACCTGATCGAGTCGGATGCGAGAGAACGTGGACCATTCCGCCGCCCGGGCCGCCGCTGCCACCCCAGAACCGGGGCAGCTGCACGTGGTACTCGTCCTGGCCGCCAGCACCGGCGGCATCGGTGCCCACGTGCGCTCCCTGGCGCAGGGCCTCGTCGCGCACGGCGTGATCGTCACGGTGTGCGCCCCGGCCGGCACGGACGCGCTGTTCGGCTTCTCCCGCACCGGCGCCAGGTTCCACACCGTCGACATCACCCCCACCGCCGGCGCCCGCAGTGACGCCACCGCGATCGGTGAGCTGCGCCGGGCCTTCACCGGCGCCGACGTCGTGCACGCGCACGGGCTGCGCGCCGGACTGCTCGCCGACCTCGCCCTGCGCACCGCCGGCCGCTTCCCGGGCCTGCGCCCGGAGACCCCGCTGGTGGTCACCTCCCACCACGCGCTGCTGGCCACCGGCCTGGAACGCCGCCTGCAGCGGCTGATGGAGCGCCGGGTCGCGCGCGCCGCCGACCTCGTCCTCGGCGCCTCCTCCGACCTGGTCGCCCGGGCCCGCGAGCTGGGCGCCACCGACGCCCGGCTCGGCCCGGTGGCCGCCCCGCCGATGCCCGAGGGCCGGCTCGACCGGGCCGCGGCGCGCGCCGCGCTGCTCGGCGACGGCCCGGACCGGCCGCTGGTGCTGGCGGTCGGCCGGCTCGTCCCGCAGAAGGCCTTCGGGCTGCTGCTGGACGCCACCCGCGAGCTGTCCGTGCTGGACCCGGAGCCGCTGCTGCTGGTCGCCGGGGACGGCCCGGAGGCGGCCGGGCTGCGCGAGCGGGTCGCCGCCGAGAAGCTGCCGGTGCGGCTGCTCGGCTTCCGCACCGACGTGCCCGACCTGCTGGCGGCCGCCGACGTGGTGGTGGTCGCCAGTCGCTGGGAGGCCCGCTCGCTGGTGGTGCAGGAGTCGATGCGGGCCGGCGTGCCGGTGGTCGCCACCGCCGTCGGCGGGATCCCCGAGCTGGTCGGCGACGCGGCCGTGCTGGTTCCGGCCGGCGACCCGATCGCGATCGGCCGGGCGGTGCGCGGGCTGCTGGTCGACCCGGCGGGCCGCGAGCGGCTGGTGGCGGCCGGCCGGCAGCAGGCCGAGACCTGGCCGGACGAGGCCGCCACCGTCGCCCAGGTGCTCAGCACCTACGACGAGCTGGTCCAGCGGCCCTAGACCGCCGGACCGCCGGGCCGCTAGACCGTCGCCTGCTCGACCCGCTCGGCCGCCAGGCCGTCCGGCTGGGCGGACAGGTAGGCGCCGCCGCAGGCGGTCAGCCGCAGTGCGGTGTCGATCAGCGGGACGTGGCTGAAGGCCTGCGGGAAGTTGCCGACCTGGCGCTTGAGCCGCGGGTCCCACTCCTCGGCGAGCAGGCCGAGGTCGTTGCGCAGCGCGAGCAGCCGGTCGAACAGCTCGCGCGCCTCCTGCACCCGGCCGATCATGGCGAGGTCGTCGGCCAGCCAGAACGAGCAGGCCAGGAAGGCGCCCTCGTGGCCGGAGAGGCCGTCGACGTTGTTGCCGCTCTCGTCGTGGGTCGGGTAGCGCAGCACGAAGCCGTCCTCGGTGGACAGCTCGCGCTGGATCGCCTCGATGGTGCCGATGACGCGCTTGTCGTCCGGCGGCAGGAAGCCGACCTGGGGGATGAGCAGCAGCGAGGCGTCCAGCTCCTTGCCGCCGTAGTACTGGGTGAAGGTGTTGCGCTCCGGGTCGTAGCCCTTCTCGCAGACGTCCCGGTGGATGGTCTCGCGCAGCTCGCGCCAGCGCTCCAGGTGGCCGTCGGAGGGGGCGTCCTCGGGGGTCTGCTCCAGCAGCTTGATCGTCCGGTCGACGGCGACCCAGGCCATCACCTTGGAGTGGACGAAGTGCCGGCGCGGGCCGCGGACCTCCCAGATGCCCTCGTCCGGCTCCTGCCAGTGGTCCTCCAGGTACTCGATCAGGCGCAGCTGGAGGTGGTGGGCGTGGTCGTTGCGGACCAGGCCGGTCATGTGGGCCAGGTGCAGGGCCTCGACGACCTCGCCGTAGACGTCGAGCTGGAGCTGGCCGGCCGCGCCGTTGCCGACCCGGACGGGCTGCGAGCCCTCGTAGCCGGGCAGCCAGTCCAGCGAGGACTCGGTGAGCTCGCGCTCGCCCGCGATGCCGTACATGATCTGGAGGTTCTCCGGGTCGCCGGCGACGGCGCGCAGCAGCCACTCGCGCCAGGCCTTGGCCTCGTCGCGGTAGCCGGTGCGCAGCAGCGAGGAGAGGGTGATCGCGGCGTCGCGCAGCCAGGTGTAGCGGTAGTCCCAGTTGCGCTCACCGCCGATGTCCTCGGGCAACGAGGTGGTGGGGGCGGCGACGATGCCGCCGGTGGGGGCGTAGGTGAGGCCCTTGAGGGTGATCAGGGAGCGGATCACGGCCTCGCGGTAGGGGCCCTGGTAGGTGCACTGGGCGGCCCACTCGTGCCAGAAGTCGGTGGTGGCGTCGAGCATCTCCTCGGCGTCCGGGGCCTTGGGCGCGTCCAGGTGGGAGGCCTGCCAGGTCAGCGCGAAGGCGATCCGCTCGCCGGCGGTGACGGTGAAGTCGGCGTAGGTGGTCAGGTCGCGGCCGTAGGTCTCGGACTCGCCGTCCAGCCACACCGAGTCGGGCCCGGCCACGGCGACGGTGCGGTGGCCGCCGCCGGCCTGCTCGACCCGGTGCACCCAGGGCACGATGCGCCCGTACGAGAAGCGCATCCGCACCGCCGAGCGCATCCGGACGGTGCCGGCCACGCCCTCGACGATCCGGATCACCTGGGGGACGGCGTCGCGGCCGGCCAGCGGGCGAGGCGGCATGAAGTCGATCACCCGGACGGTGCCGCCCTGGGTGTCCCACTCCTGTTCCAGGACCAGCGAGTCGCCCCGGTAGCGGCGGCGGTCGGCGGGCACCGCGGGGGCGGCCGCGGTGGGCGGCGGGACCCTCAGCTCGGCGGTGTCGGTGAAGCGGGGGAGGCCGAGTGCGGGGGCGGCCGGGGTGGGGGGTGCCGCGGGGGTGGGGACTTCGGTCGCGACGGCTTCGGCCGGACCGATCCGCCAGAAGCCGTGTTCATCGGTGCCGAGCAGGCCGGCGAACACGGCCGGAGAGTCGAAGCGGGGCAGGCAGAGCCAGTCCACCGCCCCGTCCCTGCTGACCAGGGCAGCGGTCTGCATGTCCCCGATGAGTGCGTAGTCCTCGATACGGCCGGCCACGTGGATCTCCAGTTCGCAATGTGGTCACGACGCATCGGCGATCTGGGGGAGCGAGCGGTCTGCGGGGCCGGAGCCCACCCCGGGACGTCCGGCCCGCCGAGGGGTGGTGGCGGGCCTTGCTGGAGTGTCCGCGCGGGGCTCGGTCGAGCCCCTGGGGTGGGAGGGGAGGAGCTGGAATACGGGGAGGTCCGGTCGCGCATCGGGGACCGGGAGTGTCCTGACCTCCCACGCCCTCCGCGTGCTCGTGCTGTCGGCGATGCGTCCGTGCAGCTTACGACGGACGAAAGGGGCGAAGCACGCGGGCGCAGCCTCGTGTGGCGCCACAATTCGGCGGAAATGCCGTGCATCGCGAGGACGCCGGGCAGGATGGTCCGGACGGATCAGTTCCGGCTGGTCCCAGTGGAGGGGCTGTCATGGCCCGAACGGAGTGCTCCGAAGTGGCCCGGTCCGGCCGTGGTGCGACCGGTGTGACTGCTGCGCCGGATGATGCGCCGGTGGTGCGCCCCGCGCACGCCCCCGGGGTGCCGCGAGCGGGCCGGAAGGCGTCCGGGTCGCGTCACTGATACCCTGGTATCCCGTGGACCGGTGGGATCAAACGCCCCGGACCAGCCGAATCGACGACCCCCCGAGTGCCGTGCACCGCACCGCCTCCCGTCGTTCGGCGAGTCGAGAGCATCCCGCCCACGTCACCTTCGACACGCGACCCACGGGAGCCCCCTCTTGGCACAGCCCCATTCCGGCAAGGCAGCGAACGGCCGCGCCGTGACGACCAAGCACCTCTTCGTCACCGGGGGTGTCGCCTCTTCGCTCGGCAAGGGCCTCACCGCCTCCAGCCTCGGCGCGCTCCTCAAGGCCCGCGGCCTGCGCGTCACCATGCAGAAGCTCGACCCGTACCTCAACGTGGACCCGGGCACCATGAACCCGTTCCAGCACGGTGAGGTCTTCGTCACGGACGACGGCGCCGAGACCGACCTGGACATCGGCCACTACGAGCGGTTCCTGGACACCAACCTGCACGGTTCGGCGAACGTCACCACCGGCCAGGTCTACTCCACCGTCATCGCCAAGGAGCGACGCGGCGAGTACCTGGGCGACACCGTCCAGGTCATCCCCCACATCACCAACGAGATCAAGTCCCGGATCCGCCGGATGGCGACCGAGGACGTCGACGTGGTGATCACCGAGGTCGGCGGGACCGTCGGCGACATCGAGTCGCTGCCGTTCCTGGAGGCCGTCCGCCAGGTCCGCCACGAGGTCGGCCGGGACAACGTGTTCTTCGTGCACGTCTCCCTGCTGCCGTACATCGGCCCCTCGGGCGAGCTGAAGACCAAGCCCACCCAGCACTCCGTCGCCGCGCTGCGCAACATCGGCATCCAGCCCGACGCGATCGTGCTGCGCGCCGACCGCGAGGTCCCGCAGGCCATCAAGCGCAAGATCTCGCTGATGTGCGACGTGGACGAGGAGGCCGTGGTCGCGGCCATCGACGCCAAGTCGATCTACGACATCCCCAAGGTCCTGCACGGCGAGGGCCTGGACGCCTACGTGGTGCGCCGGCTCGACCTGCCGTTCCGCGACGTGGACTGGACGACCTGGGACGACCTGCTGCGCCGCGTCCACGAGCCGCAGCACATCGTCAAGGTCGCCCTGGTCGGCAAGTACATCGACCTGCCGGACGCCTACCTGTCGGTGACCGAGGCGCTGCGCGCCGGCGGCTTCGCCAACAACGCCCGGGTCGAGATCAAGTGGGTGACCTCGGACGACTGCGAGACCCCCGAGGGCGCCCAGGCGCAGCTCGGCGACGTGGACGCGATCTGCATCCCCGGCGGCTTCGGCGACCGCGGCGTCAACGGCAAGGTCGGCGCCATCACCTTCGCCCGCGAGAACCGCGTCCCGCTGCTCGGCCTGTGCCTGGGTCTGCAGTGCGTGGTCATCGAGGCGGCCCGCAACCTGGCCGGCCTGCCCGAGGCCAACTCCACCGAGTTCGACGCCGCCGCCAAGCACCCGGTCGTCTCCACGATGGCCGAGCAGCTGGCCATCGTCGACGGCAAGGGCGACCTGGGCGGCACCATGCGTCTGGGCCTGTACCCGGCCAAGCTCGCCGAGGGCTCGATCGTCCGTGAGGTCTACGGCGGCGAGCAGTACGTCGAGGAGCGCCACCGCCACCGCTACGAGGTCAACAACGCCTACCGCGCGGACCTGGAGAAGACCGGCCTGCAGTTCTCCGGCCTCTCCCCCAAGGGCGACCTGGTCGAGTACGTCGAGTACCCGCGCGAGGTGCACCCGTACCTGGTGGCCACCCAGGCCCACCCGGAGCTGAAGTCCCGCCCGACCCGCCCGCACCCGCTGTTCGCGGGCCTGGTCAAGGCCGCCATCGAGATCAAGACCACCGCGGCCGAGTAAGTCGTCGGTCGTTCACCGGACGGCGGCCCCGCGATTCCCGCGGGGCCGCCGTTCGGCGTTAGATTGTGTCGTACTGACGAAAAGGGGAGAGCGATGGACGAGCAGCGCGACCAGGGGATCGCCGACGTGGCCGAGGAGTGGGAGGTCCGGGAGAGCCGGACGCCGTTCCAGGGCAAGGTCACCGGCGTGCGCAGCGAGGAGGTCCGGATGCCCGACGGCAGCTGGGCCCGCCGTGACTACCAGACCCACCCCGGCTCGGTCTCCGTGCTCGCCCTGGACGACAAGCAGCGGGTGCTGGTCCTGCGGCAGTACCGCCACCCCGTCCGCCAGCGCCTGTGGGAGCTGCCGGCCGGCCTGCTCGACGTGCCCGGCGAGAACCCGTGGCACGCCGCGCAGCGCGAGCTGTACGAGGAGGCGCACTGCAAGGCCGACACCTGGCGCATCCTCGCCGACTACTACACCTCCCCGGGCGGCACCGACGAGGCGCTGCGGATGTTCCTCGCCACCGACCTCGCGGAGGCCGAGGGCGAGCGCTACGCGGCGGAGGGCGAGGAACAGGAGATCGAGGTCGCCTGGGTGCCGGTGTCCGACCTGATCCGGCTGATCCACGCCGGGCGGCTGCACAACCCGACCCTGGTCACCGGCACGCTCGCCGTGCACGCCGCGCTCACCGGACCGGACGGGCTGGACGGGCTGCGCCCGGCGGACTCGCCCTGGCCGGCCCGGCCCTTCGAGGGGTGAGCGAACGGCCCGTACGCCTCCTGAACACCCTGCTGTTGATCCGCGAGGGTGATTTACCGGTTCGTACGACCGGATGTCACCTCGGCTGAGCCGGACGGTCGAACTACGCTTCGCAGACAGGGCGCCCGTCCCGGGCCGCCTCCGCTGAGGCCGGATGACGTCGGGAGTGGCACGGGTGGCGAGGAAGACGGCGACGATGGACCCCGGCCCCGACGTGCCCGTCGGGGCCGTTCCGGGCCTCGACCGGCTGCCGGCCGGGCCCGCGCTGTTCGTCGGGCGGCGCACCGAACTGGCCGCGCTGCGGGCGGCCGCCGCGCGCCCGGCCACCGGCCGCAGCCCGGTGCTGGTCCTGGCCGGTCGCCCCGGCTCCGGCCGCACCACGCTGGCGGTCCGCTTCGCCCGCACCGCCGCCGCGGACCACCCCGACGGTGTGCTCTTCGCGCGCCTGTCCGCCCCCGACGGCGGCCGGGTGACGCCCGCCCGGGCCGCCCGCCTGCTGCTGGAGCAGCTCGACCCCGAGGCCCCCGTGCCGCTGCCCGGCGCCACCGGGGACGGGCGGGACGAGCCCGCCTGCGTCGCGCTGCGCGAGGCGCTCGTGGGTCGCCGGGTCCTGCTGGTGCTGGACGACGTCCGGGACGCCGGGCAGCTGTGGCCGCTGCTCGCCGACGAACCCGGCTGCCTGGTGCTCGCCACCACCGCAGGGCCGCTCACCGGCATCGAGGACATCGACCCGGTGATCCTCGGCGGGCTCGACCGGCAGGCCTCCGGCGAACTGCTCGCCGACCTGGTCGGCGGCACCCGGATCTCCTGCGACCCGGTCGGCGGTGCCGACCTGGCGGAGGCCTGCGCGGCCCGGCCGGCCGCCCTGCGGCTGATGGCCGGGTGGCTGCGCGGCGACCCGAAGGCGGCCGTCACCGAGGCGGCGCGCGAGCTCACCCGGGTGGTGGGCGAGGAGTCGACGCGGTCGGCGGCGCCGAAGGGGGAGGGGGAGAAGGCGGAGAAGCCCGTCCAGGGGCCGAAGACCGCCCAGGCGCCGACGCCCGGGAAGGCCGCGAAGCCGGTACAGGGGGCGGCCCCGGGGAAGGCCGCGAAGCCGGTACAGGGGGCGGCCCCGGGGAAGACCGCGAAGCCCGGACCGGGGCCGAAGGCGGCCCAGGTGTCGACGCCCGGGAAGGCCCCGACGCCCCCACCGCCGGGGGAGAAGCCGGCCGAGGGCCCGGCGCCGGAGCCCGCCGCCGGAGAGACGGCCGGGGAGCAGGCGGCCTGGGTGAAGCCCGGACCGGAGCCCGCCGAACCGGTGCCCGTCCCCGACAGCGACCCGCTGATCGGCGCGTTCACCCTGCTGTACGGCACCCTGCCGGCCGCCCAGGCGCGGATGCTGCGCACCCTCACCCTGGCCCCGGCGCAGACCGCCGACCCGCGCACCGCCTCCGCCCTGGTCGGCTGCCCGGCACCGGAGGCCGCTGTGACGCTCGCCGCACTGGCCGAACGGGAGCTGCTCGGCCAGGAGGCGCCGGCCGCCGACGGCAGCCCGCGCTACCGGGTGCCTGGGCGCCTCTACCCGAGGCTGGTCCGGCTGCGCGAGCAGGAGGACCGGCCCGCCGAGACCGAGCTCGCCCGGGCCCGGCTGCTGGAGCGGCTGGTCCGGCTCACCGAGTCGGCCCGCGCCCTGCTGGACCCGGCGGGCGGCGGCCCCGGGCCGGACCCGCTGCCCGCCGCCCTGCGGCTGGGCTCGGCGGAGCACGCCCGGGAGTGGCTGCTCGGCGAGCGGGACCTGCTGCTCGGGGCGGTGGCCGACGCGATCGGCCAGGGCGACCTGGACGGCTCGGCGGGCCGGCTGGTCACCGCGCTGCTGCGGGCGCTGCCGCTGACCGGCGCCGCCGCCCCCGCCGACCTCTACCGGCTGCACGAACTGGTGCTGACCGTCGCCGAGCGGCACGGCAGACCCCGTCGGGCCTCGGCCGCGCTGCTCAACCTGGGCGACCTGCAGGCCGCCGCAGGCCGCTGGGAGCAGGCCGTCGCGCACTACCGGGCCGCCCTGGAGCACGCCCGCACGGCCGGGGACGAACCGCTCTGCGCCCGGGCCCTGGAGGGTGCGGCAGGCTGCCACCGGGCGCTCGGCGACGCGGTGCGTGCCGCCGACTGGTACGGGCGGGCGCTCGGCCTGCGGCAGTCGATGGGGGAGCCCGCCGCCGAGGCCCGGCTGCTCGCCCGGGTGGCCGAGGCGCACACCGCGCAGCGCCGTTTCGACGAGGCGGACCGCGAGTACCGGGCCGCGCTGGCGGTGCTGCGCAGGCTCGGCGACGAGCGTGGCCGGGAGGCCGTCGGGGCCGCCCTCGCGGACCTGCGGGAACGCGTCGACGCCGGGTGGTGAGGGGTATTTCGGAGGTATTGTCGAAGATGCCCGGTTAACACATCTTTGGTGGGAAGATCGCAAGGGAAGCCTACGAACCTGCCAATGTGTTCGGCAGATTTATTCACTTTGGAAGGCTGACACGCCGACTGGGCTTCATTACACTCGAACTCAGTCGCGCAGCGATCCCCGCCCCGGGCTGTCCCGGAGGCTTCCCCACGTGCGCGTCGCCCGCCGGTCTTCTCCGGTAGGGACCCCCATGGCAAGAGGACGTGTTTAGCCGTGAAGGTCGGCATCCCCCGCGAGGTCAAGAACCACGAGTACCGCGTGGCCATCACGCCCGCCGGCGTGCATGAGCTGGTCCGCAACGGACACGAGGTCTACATCGAGGACAACGCCGGTGTCGGCTCCTCGATCCCCAACGAGGAGTACGTGGCCGCCGGCGCCACCATCCTCCCCACCGCCGACGAGGTGTGGGCCACCGCTGACCTGCTGCTGAAGGTCAAGGAGCCCATCGCCTCCGAGTACCACCGGCTGCGCAAGGGCCAGACCGTCTTCACGTACCTGCACCTGGCGGCCGACCGCGCCGGCACCGACGCGCTGATCGCCTCGGGCACCACCGCCATCGCGTACGAGACCGTGCAGCTCGGCAACGGCGCGCTGCCGCTGCTCGCCCCGATGTCCGAGGTCGCGGGCCGTCTCGCCCCGCAGGTCGGCTCGTACCACCTGATGCGCCCGGCCGGCGGCCGCGGCGTGCTGCCCGGCGGCGTGCCCGGCACCCACCCGGCCAAGGCCGTCGTCATCGGCGGTGGCGTCTCCGGCTGGCACGCGGCCACCATCGCCATCGGCATGGGCTACGACGTGACCCTGCTCGACCGCGACATCAACAAGCTGCGCGAGGCCGACCGCATCTTCGGCACGAAGATCAAGGCCATCGTCTCCAACACCTTCGAGCTGGAGAAGGCCGTCATCGAGGCCGACCTGGTCATCGGCGCGGTGCTGATCCCGGGCGCCAAGGCCCCGAAGCTCGTCACCAACGAGCTGGTCTCCCGCATGAAGCCGGGCTCCGTGCTCGTCGACATCGCCATCGACCAGGGCGGCTGCTTCGAGGACTCGCACGCCACCACGCACGCCGAGCCGACCTTCCAGGTCCACAACTCGGTCTTCTACTGCGTGGCCAACATGCCGGGCGCCGTCCCGAACACCTCCACCTACGCGCTGACCAACGCGACGATGCCGTACGTCGTCGAGCTGGCCAACCGCGGTTGGAAGGAGGCGCTGCGCCGTGACCCGGCGCTCGCCAAGGGCCTGAACGTGCACGAGGGCCAGATCACCTTCCCGGCCGTGGCCGAGGCCTTCGGCCTGGAGTCGGTCTCGCTGGAGAGCGTGCTCGCCTGATCCGGTGATCCTGCGATTCGGTGATCCAGCGAGCTGGTGATCCTGCGATCCGGTGATCCATTGATCTTTCGATCCGGTGATCCGGTGGACCGCCCGGCGGTCGTTCGCCCCCGACCCGATCCCCTCGGGCCGGGGGCTTCGCCATGCCCGTGAACGGATGGTGGAGCGGGCGGGTCGCTCTGTCGTCAATTTCTGTCGGTCGTGTCACCCCACCGCAGAAACGTTAGGGTCAACGGCCTACTCATCCCTTGACATCGGCCCGCCCGATAGTCGACACATCCGGCCCACTACCGTGGATTGTGTTGCTGCGAACGCCTTGAACGGCCTAGAGTCGCAAACCGTCGGCATGCTGCCACGCTGACGAATCGACATAGAGTCCTGGATGCCCAAGGAGGTAAGACGACTTGTGAATGAGTCGACATTTGCTCCCGGGGGTGGTCAGCCAGGACTGGCGGAGCGCACCGCCGGCCAGCCGAGTGAGGAGCCCGGGGCCCGGCAGCCCTCCGTGGGCTCGGCCGAGGTCGGCTCGGTCGCACTCCGTACCTTCGAAGCACGCCAGAACACAGCGCAGGTGACCACGGTGACCGATCACGACGCCGACTTGGCGGCCTACGGCCTGGCCTACGGCGAGTTCGCCTACGGCGCCTACGACGACCCGGACGCCGAGTACGAGCCGGACCCGGAGTACGCCGCCACGCTGGCCCCCGACGCCGCGCGCCAGCGCCGCGAGCGGGTCGGCCCGACCGGCCGCCCGCTGCCGTACTTCCCGATCCCCGCCCCGGTCGCCGAGCACGGCCCCGCGCAGATCATCGCCATGTGCAACCAGAAGGGCGGCGTCGGCAAGACCACGTCGACCATCAACCTGGGCGCCGCGCTGGCCGAGTACGGCCGCCGGGTGCTGCTCGTCGACTTCGACCCGCAGGGCGCGCTCTCGGTCGGCCTCGGCGTCAACCCGATGGAGCTCGACGTCACCGTCTACAACCTGCTCATGGAGCGGGGCCTGACGGCCGATGAAGTGCTGCTCAAGACGGCCGTGCCGGGCATGGACCTGCTGCCGTCCAACATCGACCTCTCCGCCGCCGAGGTGCAGCTGGTCAGCGAGGTGGCCCGGGAGTCCGCGCTGGCCCGCGCGCTGAAGCCGCTGCTGCCCGACTACGACTACGTCATCATCGACTGCCAGCCCTCGCTGGGCCTGCTGACGGTCAATGCGCTGACCGCCGCTCACAGCGTCATCGTCCCGCTGGAGTGCGAGTTCTTCGCGCTGCGCGGCGTCGCGCTGCTGACCGAGACCATCGAGAAGGTGTGCGAGCGGCTCAACCCCGAGCTGCGCCTGGACGGCATCCTCGCGACCATGTACGACTCGCGCACCGTGCACAGCCGCGAGGTGCTGGCGCGCGTCGTCGAGGCGTTCGGCGAGCACGTCTTCCACACCGTCATCGGGCGGACCGTGCGCTTCCCGGAGACCACCGTCGCCGGCGAGCCCATCACCACGTACGCGACCAACTCGGTCGGTGCCGCCGCCTACCGCCAGCTCGCCAGGGAGGTGCTCGACCGGTGCCGCCCCGCCGAGTGAGTCTCCCGGGGGCCGACGAGCTGTTCCGGACCACCGGCGGGATGGCGCTGTCGCCGTCCCTCGCGCCGCGTCCGGCCGCCGAGGCAGCCAGAGCGGAGACCGCGCGGACCGTCCACGGCACGGACGGCGCCGAAGGCGCCGAGGACGCTCAGGACACCCAGCGCAGCGGCGAGGCCGGGCGGCAGCCGTCCCAGGACCAGCAGCCGGCCGCCGGCGCACCGGCGGGCACCCAGCCGCCCGCCCAGCGCTCCGCCTCGTCCGCCGGGCCCCAGGGCACCGTGCCGGCCGGCCGCCAGCACCCCGGCGCCGCCGAGGAGCAGGCCGGCGGCACCGGGCGAGCCCGGCCGCGAGGCCGCGCGCCGCGCCGCCCCAGCGGGCGCGAGCGGCACGACGAGAAGATCACCGTGTACGTGTCCGCCGAGGAGCTCATGGACCTGGAGCACGCCCGGCTGGTGCTGCGCGGTGAGCACGGCCTGGCCGTGGACCGCGGGCGGATCGTCCGGGAGGCCATCGCGGTCGTCCTGGCGGACCTGGAGCAGCGCGGCGAGGCCTCCATCCTGGTCCGGCGGTTGCGCGGCCGCTAGGCCCCTTCCTGGACGTCGGTGGTGCCTCTGGTGCCGCTGGTGCGGTGCCTCCGGTGCGACGGTCCCGGGGTGGCATCCCTGGTGCGGCGTGTCGGCGCAGTGCGGTGTCGACGGCGTGTCGACGGCCCCGGGGGCGGGGCGGGCGGCCGGGCCGGGTGAAGATGGACCGTCATGCCGAGCACCGCCGAACCACCCACCACCGCCGTGAACGCGACCGAGGAACAGCCGCGGGGCGGCTTCCGGGTGCGGCTGGACAACTTCGAAGGCCCCTTCGACCTGCTGCTCGGCCTGATCGCCAAGCACAAGCTCGACGTCACCGAAGTGGCGCTGGCCACCGTCACCGACGAGTTCATGGCACACATCCGGGCGATGGGCCCGGACTGGGACCTGGACGCGGCGACCGAGTTCCTGGTCGTCGCCGCGACCCTGCTCGACCTCAAGGCCGCCCGGCTGCTGCCCGTCGCCGACGTCGAGGACGAGGAGGACCTGGCGCTGCTGGAGGCCCGCGACCTGCTGTTCGCCCGGTTGCTGCAGTACCGGGCGTACAAGCGGGCGGCGGCCCTCTTCGGCGAGCGCTGGGCCGCCGAGCTGACCCGACGCCCGCGCACCGTCGGGCTGGAGCCCCGGCACGCCGGGCTGCTGCCCGAGGTGGTCATCACCGTCGGCCCGGAGCGACTCGCGCAGCTGGCGGCCAGGGCCATGGAACCCAAGCCGAAGCCCGTCGTGTACGTCGACCACATCCACAGCCCGCCGGTCAGTGTGCGCGAGCAGGCCGGGCTGGTGGTCGGGCTGCTCACCGAGCTCGGCGAGGCGTCGTTCCAGCGGCTGGTCGAGGACGCGCCGGACGAGCTGGTGGTCGTCGCCCGCTTCCTGGCGCTGCTGGAGCTGTACCGGGAGCGGGTGCTGGCCTTCGAGCAGCCGGAGGCGCTGGGCGAACTGCTGGTGCGCTGGGTGGCGGAGGCGGACCGGGGCGCGGTCGAGGTGACGGACGAGTTCGACCGGCCGGTGGGTGAGCGGGAGCGGGAGGAGAGTCGATGAGTGGTGGGAGCGGGAGCGGGAGCGGGGTCGGCGGGCGGCCGGTGCGGCGCCCGCTCGGGCTGCCGGGGCGGCCGCGGGCCGGGGAGTGGCTGGAGCCGGCCTTCGAGCTGCTGCCGGAGCCGGTGGCGGGGCCCGTGATGGACCCGGTGGCGGCCGGGTCGGTGGTGTCGGCGGGGCCGGCCGGGCCGGCGGCGGGGCCGGTGGCGGCGGCCGTGGGTGTGTCGGCGGAGGGCGAGGCCCGGGTCGTGCACCAGAAGTCGGCCCCGTCGACTTCCGGTGTCACCGATGTGGTCGGCGTCGCTGATCCGGCCGGGGGCGAGGAAGCGGCCGGGGCCGGGTTGAAGGCCGAGCTGGAGGCGATCCTGATGGTCGTCGACGAGCCTGCCGGGGAGGAACGGCTGGCCGGCGTGCTGGAGCGGCCCCGGGCGCAGGTGGCCGCGGCGCTGCGCGAACTGGCCGCCGAATACACCGCCCACGGCCGCGGATTCGACCTGCGGCTGGTCGCCGGCGGGTGGCGGTTCTACAGCCGGGACACCTGTGCTCCGGCCGTCGACCGCTTCCTGCTGGACGGCCAGCAGGCCCGGCTCACACAGGCCGCATTGGAGACCCTGGCGGTCGTCGCCTACCGGCAGCCGGTGTCCAGATCGAGGGTTTCCGCCGTCCGCGGTGTGAACTGTGACGGCGTGATGCGTACCCTGGTACAGCGAGGACTGGTGGAAGAGGCCGGATCCGAGCCCGAAACAGGTGCGATCCTGTATCGGACGACGAACTACTTCCTGGAACGGATGGGGCTCCGCGGCCTGGACGAGCTGCCGGAGCTCGCTCCCTTCCTGCCCGAGGTCGACGACGTGGAAGCGGAGTCCCTGGAGGGCACGATGATCGCGGAGGCGGTCGCCGCCGCTGCCGTGGAGGCCGCGGACGGCAGTGGCGAGGCCGGTCGGGCTGCGCCTGATCGGCAGGGGGCGGTGAGGTCGGCCGAAACGACCGCACATCCCAGACGGTAACGACGTACGGACACTTTGATGCGTAGCAGTGGCAACGGCAGGAACGGCAGCGGCGGCGGCAGCGGTCGCAGCGGACAGGGCGGGGGCCGGGGCGGCGGCTCCTACGGCGGCAGCGGCAGCGGCAGCGGCCGCAGCGGCTCGGGCTCGGGCTCCGGCTCGCGCGGGGGTTCGTACGGCGGTGGGTCCGGTTCGGGCTCGCGCGGCGGCTCGTACGGCGGCGGCAGCGGTGCCGGTTCGCGCGGCGGCTCGTACGGCGGTGGATCCGGCTCGGGCTCCGGCTCGCGCGGGGGTTCGTACGGTGGCGGGTCCGGTTCGGGCTCGCGTGGTGGCTCGTACGGCGGCGGCAGCGGTGCCGGTTCGCGCGGCGGCTCCGGCTCGTACGGGCGGGACAGCCGCCGGGACGACCGGCGCGACGACAACCGGTACCCGGACCGCCCGCTGCGGCCCGAGGAGCGGCGCTACGACCGCCCCGAGTACGGCGGCGGCCCCAACGCCACCCCGGCCCGCGGCGGCTACTCCGGTCGGCGCCCCAGCCCGGCCCCGCGCCCGCGCCGTGAGGGCCAGGGCGCCCCGGGCGACCCGCGCCGCCAGCCGCAGCGCTCGCGCGAGCTGCAGGCCAAGATCGAGGACGCCGTCCTCGCCCGGCACGACAAGCCGGCCGTCAAGCTGCCCAAGACCTTCGGCGAGCCCGAGGGCGAGCGCCTGCAGAAGGTGCTGGCCCGGGCGGGCATCGGCAGCCGCCGCGCCTGCGAGGAGCTGATCGAGCAGGGCCGGGTCGAGGTCAACGGCAAGCTCGTGACCGAGCAGGGCAAGCGGGTCGACCCGCAGAACGACGAGATCAAGGTGGACGGCCTGACCGTCGCCACCCAGTCGTACCTGTTCTTCGCGCTCAACAAGCCGGCCGGCGTGGTCTCCACCATGGAGGACCCGGACGGGCGCCAGTGCCTCGGCGACTACGTGACCAACCGGGAGACCCGGCTGTTCCACGTCGGCCGTCTGGACACCGAGACCGAGGGCATCATCCTGCTCACCAACCACGGCGAGCTGGCCCACCGTCTCACCCACCCCCGGTACGGCGTGACCAAGACCTACCTGGCCGCGATCCAGGGCCCGATCCCGCGTGACCTGGGCAAGCAGCTGGCGCAGGGCATCGAGCTGGAGGACGGCTTCGCGCGCGCCGACAGCTTCAAGGTGATCTCCAACGTCGGCAAGAACTACCTGGTCGAGGTGACCCTGCACGAGGGTCGCAAGCACATCGTCCGCCGGATGCTGGCCGAGGCCGGCTTCCCGGTCGAGAAGCTGGTGCGCACGCACTTCGGTCCGATCGCGCTGGGCGACCAGAAGTCGGGCTGGCTGCGCCGTCTGACCAACCCCGAGGTCGGTCAGCTGATGCGCGAGGTCGGTCTGTAGACCGGTCGGTATATTTCTATAGACCGGTCGGTATATTCCGGTCGGGCTATGTAGACCGGTCGATATATTTCTGCCGGAGTCGGTAGACCGGTCGGTATATTCGGGCTTCTGTTGAGGGCCTCCCCGTCGAAAGGCGGGGAGGCCCTCGGTCGTTCGGTGGGGGCGGTCGGGGTGCGAGGCGGGCCGCAACCCCTGGTCACGGCCTTGTCAGCGCCGTGATCCGTGGCAGAGGATTGCCACCGGACCACCACCCGCCCAGTGGCGGGACTGCGCCAGGGCCGGCGCCGGTGGGGGGCGAACGGGGGAGACGGCGTCGTGTCGGATGCACCACTCAGCGCACTGGGACTGGCCGAGCCGGACGGACAGGTCTACGCGGCGCTGGTGGCCAATCCGCAGTCCACCGCGGAGGAACTGGCCGAGGGCTGCGGCCTGACGCTCCAGCAGAGCGTGCGCGCCCTGGACCGCCTGGCGCAGCAGGGCATGGCGACCCGGGCGCCGGTGGACCGGCAGCGCTACCTGCCGGTCGCCCCCGACGTCGCGATCGGCACCCTGATCGGCCACCGCGAGTCCGAACTGCGGCACGCCCGGGCCGAGATGCACCGCCTGATGGACGCCTTCCGGGAGGCCTCGCGGTACACCGATCCGGCGCACTCGGTGGAGGTGCTGACCGGTGGCGAGGCGATCGCGCAGCGGCTGGAGCACATCACCGAGACCAGCCAGTACCAGGTCCGCGGCTTCGACCGCCCGCCGTACATCCAGGATCCGGTGACCCCGATCCCGTTGCAGCGGCGGCGGTTGCGGGAGGGCCTGCGGCTGCGGACCGTCTACGACCGGGACGCGGTGGCCTGGCCGGGCCGGCTGGAGCGGAACATCCTGGCCGGGGTCGCGGACGGCGAGGAGGCCCGGGTCCGGCCGTCGCTGCCGATGAAGATGATCATTTCGGACGACCGGATGGCGATCATCCCGATCAGCGTGGGCGACAGCGTCCTCGACGCCGCGTACGTCATCCACCCCTCCGCGCTGCTCCAGGCGCTGGACACGCTGTTCGAGGCGGAGTGGGAGCGCGCCGTCCAGTTGCAGGCCGCGATCGGCACCGGGGACGCGACGCTGGAGCCGGAGGCCGACCACCGCAAGCTGCTGGGCCTGCTGGCGGCCGGCCTCACCGACGAGTCGATCGCCCGGTCGCTCGGCTGGAGCGCCCGCACCACCCAGCGCCGGCTGCAGAGCCTGATGCGCTCGCTGGGCGCCACCACCCGCTTCCAAGCCGGTATGGCGGCCCGGGAGCGGGGCTGGTTGTGACAGGAGCCGGCTGTGCAGCGGGCAGGGCGGCCGTCGGGGGCGGGCGTCAGCTCCAGGGGGTGAGGGCGGCCCAGCGGCCGTCCGGGCCGCGTTCGAGCTTCAGCAGGCCCTTGACGGCGGAGCGGTTGAGCCGTCCGTAGACGTGCGGGAACAGCAGGCCGGGGGTGGCCCCGGGCGGCGGTGCGCCGTGCGGGGCCTCCCACTTGACCATCGGTTCCACCTGTGACTCCTCGATCAGCAGTGCCATCAGCGGGTCGGGAGTGTCGGCGAAGAAGGCGTTGGCCACCGCGAGTGCCGTCTGTTCGTCCGCCGAGCAGTGGATGAACCCGTCGGTGAGCAGCGACGCGGTGGTGTACGGCCGACCGGGGTCGGACAGCCAGTCGTCCAGGGGTGCGAGGTGGAGGATCATGTTCCTGTTCTACCCGGTTTGGTCCTGAGCGGTCGTCACGAGGGGACCGGTGTCCGGACGGCGGCGGAGGCCGGGCTGCTCAGAGCCCGGCGACCTTGGCGGTGGCGGACACCTCGTAGACCAGCGTGACCGTCCGACGGGCGCCGGGCCCGAGCGGGACGTCCCAGCGGAGGATGCCCTCGGCGTCGAAGTCGTCCGGCGACGGGGAGCACTCCTCCTTGCGCAGCCGCACCTCCACCGCCGACACCTCGGAGACCGGCACCCGCTCGCGGACCGCGACGACCTGCTCGTCCCGCTCCTCCGGGCCGGAGAAGCGGGAGAGGTGCAGCCGCACCGTCCGGGTGGTCGTCTGGCGGCCGGTGAGCCCGGCGGTGGCCTGGCGTTCCTCGGCCTCGCGGACCACCCGGTAGCCGTCCGAACTGCCGAACGCCAGCTCGGCGTCGGCCCCGGCGGCGGTGAAGCCCAGCTCGCCCCGGCCGGTGAAGCCGCTGCCGCGGACCAGTTCGACCGGACCCGCCAGCAGCGGGTGCCCGGCCGCGTTGCGGAACCGGACCACCTGGGTCACCAGCGGGGACAGCTCCGGCGCGCACGCGTACTCGCTGCTCGCCTGCCCGGTGAAGGCGCCGAGCGGCACCCGGTGCGCCCGGCCGTCGGAGGGCACGGTGGCCGGGGCGGGCGCGGGCAGCACCCGGACCTCCCCGCCGTCGTCCACCCCCGGGACCCCGGCGGCCGGGCCGAGTGCGCTGATCGCCTCCTCGCGCAGCTCCACCTCGACCGTGCGGCGCTCCTCCGCGGTGCGCTCGCGCAGCATCAGGACGTCCTCGGCGACGGCGGGCGGGTCGGTGGCGAGGGCCGAGCGGGCGGTGGAGAAGGTGAGCCGGACGCCGGTCCAGTCCTCGCCGGTGCGCTGCCAGACCACCGCCTCCGACTCCAGCCGCAGGCTCCCGCCGTCCAGGGTGGCCCGGTACGAGGGGCGCCAGAGGGCGCACGGCACCAGGTGGGTGACGGCCAGCCCGTTCGGGCCGGCCTGGGCCGCCTCGACGGTGAGCTCCAGGTGGGCGACCAGTTCGGCCGGTTCCTCCTCGGCCTGGTCGAGGGCGATCAGGGCCTGCGAGCGCTCCTGGTCCAGGCGGCGCAGCCGGGAGTGGGCCGTCCGCAGCTCCTCGCCGTGGCGCTCGCGTTCGGCGTCCACCCGGTCCAGTTCGCGGGCCCAGCGGGTGCGTTCGAGCTCGCCGACCCCGGCGCCCTCGCCGATCTCGCGCAGCAGGTCGGCGGAGAGCTGGGCGAGCAGTGCCAGTCGGGCCTCCAGACGGGCGCGGGTCTGGTCGGCGAGGCGGCTCGCCGTCTCCAGCTCGTGCAGCCGGTGGCGCAGCCGGGAGTCCTCCGGGCCGGGCGGCAGCGGGGCGCGCGGGATCCAGTCGCGGACGATCCGGGCGTCCAGCACGCGGGTGCCGGGGGCGGTGGTCTCGGCGCGCAGGGTGCGGTCGACGGCGAGCGCGGTGAGCGGGCCCAGGCGCAGCCGCTGGACGCCCGCGGCGAGGTCGACGGTGGTGGTGCGTTCGACCTGGCTGCGGTCCTCCAGGCAGGTGACGGCGGTGACGGGGAGGGGGATGGTCGTTCCGGTCATCGTTCAGTTCCTCCGGTTTCCACCGACGATGGCCTTTCCGGCCGGGATCTTGATCTGGTAGCCGCCGTCCAGCTCGGTGCGGCCGCCGGGCGGCAGCTCGACCCGCCAGAGCCGGGTGCTGGGCGGGCAGTCCGGTGTGGAGACCGCCGGGGCCTGCCAGTCGGCCCGCTCCTCGATCCGGATCTCGGCGTCGGAGGTGACCGGCACGCGCTCGCGGACCTCCACGGTGACGGTGCGGCCGAGCCGGTTCGCGAGCTGGACGTGCACCCGGTGGTCGAGCACGGTGCTGCTGCTCAGCATGCCCGCGGTGGACTCGTGCAGCTCGGTGCGGCGCGCCACCTCGATGCTCTCGGTGACCCCGATGCCCAGGCTCCGCAGACCGCCCGGGGCGAGGGTGGGCAGGGCGGCGGTGAGCAGGAACTCGTCGTCGACGGTGACCTCGACCGGGCCGGCCAGCACGGCGCGGTCGGTCCGGTTGGCGAGCACCAGGGTGGCGTACACCTTCTCTTCGACGGCGGGGACGGTGACGTACTCCGGGCGGACGGACACCGGGATCTCGTCGATCGTGACGGTGTGCCAGGTGCCGTCGGACGGGATGTCGGCGGGGGCGGCGGAGTCGAAGCGGTGGTCGAAGGAGCCCGCCGACTCGCGGGGCGGGACGGCGTGCCGGGGGAGTGCCAGCTGGCGGACCCGCTCGCCGCCGGTGTCGCCCTCGGGCGCCGCCGCCGGTCCGTAGTGGTCGGCCCGGGCGGCCCGGGCGGCCCGGTCGGTCTGCTCGGCTTGCTCGGCTTGGGGGCGCAGGGTGCCGCGGTGGGCGGCGGGTGCGTCGGGGCCGGCCAGGACGAGGCCGGGGTAGTCGAGCAGGGAGGCGTCCGGGGCGAAGCCGGTGGCGGGGGCCTCGGTGCCGCCGCCGCTTCGGCGGGAGCGGCGGGCGAGCGGGTACAGGTCCGGCGGGGGCGGGCCGCCCGGTGCCACGGGGGCGGGCGGCGGCGCGGGAGTCTGGGGCATCGAGGCCTGGGGCGGCGCGGCCTGGTACATCGAGGCTTGCGGCAGGGGGGCTTGGGGCATCGGGGCGGCGGCGGGCGCACCGCCGTATCCGGCGAAGCCGCTTGGGGCGGGCGGGGGCGACGGAACGGGCTCGTCGATGTCCAGGGTGCCGCCGCGCCCGGCGGGGGCGGCCAGCCGGGCGGCGTCGGCCACCAGGTCGGCGTCTGCGGGCCGCGCACCGGCGGGCCGGGCGCCACCGAGGCGGTTGAGCCGGGCGGCGGATCCGTACGGGCCGGGGGCCGAGACGGCGAGTGGGGCCTTGTGGCACGGGGCCGGGCGGGCTCCGGCTCCGGCGTCGTCGTAGCCGGTGAAGAGGTCGGCCAGGCCGGCCGGGGGCTCGCGCCAGCCGGACGGCGGCGGGGCGGGCTGGCTGCGGCCGATCCGCAGCGAGCGGAGCCGGGGCAGGTCGGTGCGGCGGTCGAGGTCGGCGGTGGAGAGGGCGAGCCGGACGCCGGTCCAGTCCTCGCCGGTCTGCTGGGCGACGGAGGCGCGCAGGACGAGTCGGCCGGTGTCGGCGCCGTGGCGGTAGGAGAGGCGGTAGGCGGGCACCCAGCGGGCGGCGGGGACGCCGTACTCCAGCTCGATGTCGAGCCGGGCGGGGGGCTGCCCGGGGGCTGGGACGACGGCCTCCCGGGCGGATTCCGCGGTGGGTCCTGCGGCGGGTTCCGGGGCGGGCCGTGCGGTGAGTACGGAGGCCGGTGCGGTGGTGAGGGTGAGCAGGACGGTGGCGGCGGTCCCGACCGGGTGGGCGGGTCCGGCGGTGGATGCGCGGTCCAGCCGGTCTGCGGCCAACTCGCGCTCGTGGTCAGCCAGTTCGACTTCCTTGGTGAGCTCCTCGGCGCGCTGCTGGAGCCGGGTCAGGCGCTCGTCGACGAAGTCGGCCAGCTCCAGCCAGGCGTCGGCGGGCGTCCGCCGCAGCGGTTCCTCGGGCCGCCGCTGCGGCGGTACGGCGCGCAGGGCGGAGGTCTCGGCGATCGCGGTCAGGACCAGTCGGCGGCGCTCGGTGAGTGCGCCCTGGCGCTCCATGGCATCGTCCAACTCGCGTCGGAGCCGGGGGAGTTCGGTCGGCTCGTGGAACTCGGCGAGCAGCTCCAGCCTGGCCTCGGTGACCGCCGTCCCGCTCGGGCCGTCGAGCACCCGGGCGCGCAGCGAGCGGCCGTCCAGGGAGGAGGGCAGGCCGGTCAGCCGGAGCCGGCCGTCGGCCGGGAGCGGGACGCTGGCCCGGCGGCGGCACACCGCGCCCTCGGCGTAGACCACGACGGAGTCCAGGACGGACGGGTGGGCGGGCACGGCGGGGGGTTCCGGGGGCCCGGCCTCGCCGACGTGTCGGGCCTCGCCGTTCTGCTGATCGTCGCCGCTGTGCTGATCGTCCATGCGCAACCCCTTCGTTCGCGTGCCGTGTTCCGCGTGTCGCCCGCGCCGTGCCCGGGCGGCCAGTCTGCCCCGCTTCGGTGCGGGCGTCGCCGGATTTCGCGGGGTGCGGCGTGTGTGCCCGTTGGCGGGCCTGGTGGCCTGGCGCGTTCGCGGTCCGGTGGTGCCCGCCGTGCCCGGCGCGCGTCCACATGGTGTGGGACGGGGGCGGGGCCGCCGCGGTTGCCCAGCGGGTGGGCGGTGGGGGCGTGGGTGGGACGGATGCGAGAGGATGGGGCGCGGGTGCTCCCGACCCGTGCCGGGGCGCCGACCGGACCGAGAACCGGCGAGGCCGGGCAGCCCGGAACGCGAAGCCCGAGAATTCGAGAAGGAGCGCGACCCGCCATGCGCACTGCCGTCGTCGTCGGTACCGGACTGATCGGCACCTCCGCCGCGCTCGCCCTGGCCGACCGCGGGCTGACCGTCCATCTGGAGGACGCCGACCCGGACGCCGCCCGGACCGCCGCCTCGCTCGGCGCCGGCACCACCGAGCCGGCCGACGGCCCGGTCGACCTGGCGATCATCGCCGTGCCGCCCGCCCTGGTCGGCAAGGTGCTCGCCGACTGCCAGCGCCGCAACCTGGCCCGCTGGTACACCGACGTCGCCAGCGTCAAGGACGGCCCGCGCGTCGAGGTCGCCGCGCTCGGCTGCGACACCGTCCACTACATCGGCAGCCACCCGATGGCCGGCCGCGAGCGCTCCGGCCCGCTGGCCGCCCGCGCCGACCTGTTCGAGGGCCGCCCCTGGGTGCTCACCCCCACCGACGACACCGACACCGAGACGCTCAACGCCGCCCTGGAACTGGTCGCGCTCTGCGGTGCGATGCCGATCGTGATGGACGCGGCCGCCCACGACCGGGCCGTCGCCCTGGTCTCGCACGCCCCGCAGCTGGTGTCCTCGCTGGTCGCCGCCCGGCTGGAGCACGCCGACGAGACCGCCATAAGGCTCTCCGGGCAGGGTGTCCGGGACGTCACCAGGATCGCCGCCTCCAACCCCGGCATGTGGGTCGACATCCTCTCCGCCAACGCCGGCGCGGTCGCCGACATCCTGGAGGAGGTCGCCTCCGACCTCGGGGAGACCGTCAGCGCCCTGCGCGCCCTGGACGCCTCCGAGGAGGGCGAGCGCCGGGCGGGCGCGGCCGGGATCGAGGCGGTCATGCGGCGCGGCAACACCGGCCAGGCCCGCATCCCCGGCAAGCACGGCGCGCCGCCCACCCGGTACGAGACGGTGGCCGTGGTGCTCGGTGACCAGCCCGGCGAGCTGGGCCGGCTGTTCGGCGAGGTCGGCGCGGCCGGCGTCAACATCGAGGACGTCGTCATCGAGCACTCGACCGGCCAGCAGGTGGGCTTCGTCCAGCTGTCGGTGGCGCCCGGGGCGGTCAAGCCGCTCACGGTGGCGCTGCGGGCGAGCGGGTGGAGCGTCCGGGACTGATCGGGCCGGGGGCGGCTTCCGGGGCCGGTCGGCTTCCGGGACTTCGGTTGGGCGGTTCGGTCGAGCGGTTCGGTTGAGGGGGAGCAGGGATGATCATCGAGTTGCCGCTGGGCGAGACCCGGCACGGGTCCTACGGCCGGCCGGTGGACCTGGGGAACGAACGGTTCCTGCGGGCGGTGGTGGGCGGGGACTTCCGGATCCACCACCGCAGCGTCGAAGCGCTGGTCGAACTGCCCCGGCCGACGCCGCCGGACCCGGAGTCCGCCGAGCCGGAACCGACCTGCAGCCTGCTGGTGCGGGCGGTCCACGCCGCCTTCGCGGAGCACCTGCCGCTCAGCCTGTCGCCGGACGTGCTCTGGTACGCGGTGGTGCACGAGGTGGCCGTGCACGCGCGGATGTACGCGCCGAGGTACCGGGCGCTGTTCGGCGGTGCCGAGGGGCGCCGGGAAGTGATCGTGGTCCGCGACGACGCCCTGACGGAGCCCGGCCCGGACTGGTCGCGGTCGATCCGGCTGGTGCGGGAGCCGCTGGCGGCGGCGGTCGGGGCCGAGCTGGTGGAACTGTTCCGGCCGGCGTTCTCGACGACGACGCCCGACGACGCCTCCTCCGCGCTGGTGGCGCTGATGGACGTGGTCAGCCCCTACTACGCCTTCCGCTGGGAGACCCGCTGCGGCATCCCGCGGATCCGGCTGGAGGGCACGGCCGAGGACTGGGCGCTGCTGGCGGCGCGGGTCGCCGGGCTGGCGGAGCGCTTCGACTGGCTGGCGCCGTGGTTCGCCGAACTGCGCCCGGTGCTCGACGAGATCGCGGCGACCGCGGCGGGCGGGGCGGTCGACGACGAGTTCTGGCGCTCGCTCTTCAAGTGGCGGTCGATGTCCGGCGGCCCACGGGTGACCGGCTGGCTCACCGCCTTCCTCGCGCACACCCAGACCCCCGACGGGCCCCGGCTGCGCCAGTCCTTCGGCTGGCGGGAGGCGGACGCCAACCCGTACCACCGGGACTCCTTCGCGGTGAACGACTTCCCCTCGCACGTCTCCAAGGTGCCGTTCGTCTGGGACCACCTCGGCCGTGAGATCCCGATGGCCTTCACCGCCGGCATCCTCGGCATCGAGTGGGACGGGGAGTACCTGCGGCCCCGGCTGGGCAACGCCGTCCTGCGGATCCTGGGCCCCGACCAGGGCCTCGACCAGGGCTTCGACCAGCGTTGATACCGGAGCCGCAACCGAAGCCGAGGGGGGTCGGCAGGGGGCTGGTGCTGGGCTGATCGGGTGGCGGAGTCGGTAGGGCGGCGGTCCATTAACCTTGAGGGAGACAACCCCCTGCCGTCTGCCTCCCCAGGCCCCGGCTTTCACGCCCAGAGAGAGGTTCGGCCCCGTGGACACTGCCGACCGAGCGCACGCCCCGGTCGTCGTCGCGATCGACGGACCCTCCGGTTCGGGCAAGTCGACCGTCTCACGGGCGGTGGCGGCCCGGCTGGGCCTGAGCTTCCTGGACACCGGCGCCATGTACCGGGCGATGACCTGGTGGATGCTGGCCAACGACGTCGACGTGGCCGACCCGGAGGCGGTGGCCGTCGCGTGCGGCAAGCCGGTGATCGTGTCGGGCACGGACGCGGACGGTCCCACCATCACGGTGGACGGCCGGGACGTCTCCGGACCGATCCGCGGCCCCGAGGTGACGGCGCAGGTCAGCGCCGTCTCCGCGGTGCCGGCGGTGCGCTCCCGGCTGGTGGAGCTGCAGCGCGGCTGCGCCGAGGTCGCCGAGCGCGGCATCGTCGCCGAGGGCCGGGACATGGGGACGGTGGTGTTCCCGAACGCCACCGTCAAGGTGTTCCTGACCGCCTCCGAGTGGGCCCGGGCCGAGCGCCGGGCGGCCGAGCTGCGCGCCAAGGGCGTCGACGAGGCGACCATCACCACGATGGCCGCCGACCTCGCCCGCCGGGACGCCGCCGACTCCTCCCGGAAGACGGCCCCGCTGGCCCAGGCCGCGGACGCCGTCCTGGTGGACACCAGCGAGCTCACCCTGGAGCAGGTGATCGACCGGATCGCCGCGCTGGTGGAGGAGCGGGCCGGGATGTCGTCGGTCTGAAAGGACTGACCGGTCTGAAGGACGGACCGGTCCGGACGGCCACAATGGCCGGAACGGCCGGAACGGCCGAATGAGCTGCGGTGCCGCCGAGGTGCCGCGGAGAAAACCATCGCGCTGCCCCGAGCGGGGCAGGTACGCACGGCGCGCCCCTGGGAAGGGCCGCGCCGGGAAACGGAACAGACGAACATGACCGCAGAGCACTCCGACACCGGCCACGGTGAACTGGACGCCGCCGACTACGCCGAGTTCATGGCCATCGCCGCCGAGGAAGGCTTCGACGTCGACGGCGTGGACGGCTTCGACGGCGCCGAGCACGTACCGCTGCCGGTGCTGGCCGTCGTCGGCCGCCCGAACGTCGGCAAGTCGACCCTGGTGAACCGCATCATCGGCCGCCGTGAGGCCGTCGTCGAGGACAAGCCGGGCGTCACCCGCGACCGCGTCACCTACGAGGCCAGCTGGAACGGCCGCCGCTTCAAGGTCGTCGACACCGGCGGCTGGGAGATCGACGTCCTCGGCATCGACGCGATGGTGGCCGCGCAGGCCGAGCTCGGCATCGAGCAGGCCGACGCGGTGCTGTTCGTGGTCGACGCCACCGTCGGCGCCACCGACACCGACGAAGCCCTGATCAAGCTCATCCGCCGGGCCGGCAAGCCGACCGTGCTGTGCGCCAACAAGGTCGACGGCCCGTCCACCGAGGCCGAGGCCGCCTACCTGTGGTCGCTGGGCCTGGGCGAGCCGTTCCCCGTCTCCGCGCTGCACGGCCGTGGCTCGGGCGACCTGCTCGACGCCGTCATGGACGCGCTGCCCGAGGCCCCGCCGCAGACCTTCGGCGACGCCGCCCCCGGCGGCCCGCGCCGCATCGCGCTGATCGGCCGCCCGAACGTCGGCAAGTCCAGCCTGCTGAACAAGGTCGCCGGCGAGGAGCGGGTGGTCGTCAACGAGCTGGCCGGCACCACCCGTGACCCGGTCGACGAGATGATCGAACTCGCCGGCAAGACCTGGAAGTTCGTCGACACCGCCGGCATCCGCCGTCGCGTCCACCTGACCGCCGGCGCCGACTTCTACGCCTCGCTGCGCACCTCCGCCGCGCTGGAGAAGGCCGAGGTCGCGGTCGTCCTGGTCGACGCCAGCGAGACCCTCGCCGAGCAGGACACCCGGATCATCTCGATGGCCGTCGAGGCCGGGCGCGCCGTCGTCATCGCCTACAACAAGTGGGACCAGATGGACGAGGAGCGCCGCTTCTACCTGGAGCGCGAGATCGAGCGCGACCTCGTCCAGGTGCAGTGGGCCCCCCGGGTCAACGTCTCGGCCAAGACCGGTCGGCACATGGAGAAGCTCGTCCCGGCGATCGAGACCGCGCTGGAGGGCTGGGAGACCCGCATCCCGACCGCGCGGCTGAACGCCTTCCTCGGCGAGCTGGTGGCCGCCCACCCGCACCCGATCCGCGGTGGCAAGCAGCCGCGCGTCCTGTTCGGCACCCAGGCGGGCATCCGTCCGCCGCGGTTCGTGCTGTTCGCCTCGGGCTTCCTGGAGGCCGGCTACCGGCGCTTCATCGAGCGCCGGCTGCGTGAGGAGTTCGGCTTCGTCGGGACGCCGATCTCGATCTCGGTGCGGGTCCGGGAGAAGCGCAAGCGGAAGTAGGACGTCGTGATCCACCGGCAGTAGTCGGTGGGTGCCGGCAGCAGGTGTGGGCGAGGGCCCCGTCACGGTGGTGGCGGGGCCCTCGTCGTGTGTACGGGGTCGTGCGGGCGCCGTGCGGGCGCCGTGCGGGTGGAGCGCGGGTGGTGCGCGGCCGGGCGGTTCAGTGGTGGTCGCCGTTGCGGCCCGGGGGGAGGGAGAGCATCTGGCGGTGGCGACCGCCGGTGGGCGCGGCGGTGGCGACGCCGGTGGCGGTGCCCATGGCCGGGGCGGGGGCCGGGGGCGGCGCGGGCATCGTGTGCGGGAGCGGGCCGAGGTAGCCGGCGGCCACCCAGCCCTGGCCGTTGGTGAACTGGGGCGGCGGGGGCGGGGTGTGCTGAGGGGTGGTGGCCGCTGAGGTGGCCTGGCCGAAGCCGTCGCTGGTCGGGGCGGCGGGCTCGGCGTGGGAGTGGGGGTGCGGCTGAGGCTGAGGGGCGTTGTGGCCGGTGTGGCCGATCGCGCCGTGATGGGTGTGGCCGACGGCGTTGTGGTGGGTGTGGCCGGTGGTGCCGTGGTTGGCGGTGTGCCCTGCGGAGTGGCCGTGCTGCTGGTTCGGCATGTACTGCGGCAGGCCGGGCGCCTGCCCGCCGTAGCTGTGGAAGGCCTGGTGCTGGGGTGGGTACGGACGCGGTTCGCCGAGCACCGGGTAGCCGTCGCGGACCGCGAAGCCGGTGAACTTCAGGTCCTCCTCGCCCGAGCGGTCGCCCGGGAGCGCGCGGAACAGCCGCCGGTACTCGGAGTACAGCTCGTCGTAGATCGGCGTCGTCGAGTGCGGGTGCTCCGCGTCGTACGACGGGCGCATGCCGGGGATCGAGCGGGGGGCGGTGGTGGACCGGCCGGGGGACGCGGAGACGTCGTAGCTGTACACACAGGGGCCAACGAGTGAGGGGGCAGGGGGATGCGGGGTGCCGGGGCCCGGCCGGAAGGCGGCTTGTGCCGAGGGGGAGGCCGCCTTCCGGCGGGTGCGGAGCCCGGGCGTGGAGCCCGGGGGCCGGCGGGTCGGGGCGCGGCTGGGGCTGGGTGCCGCTGGGTTGGGGCGGGGCTGAGGCTGGGTGCTGCGGGGGCGGGGCGGGGGCGCGGCTGGGTCGGGCGCGCGCCGCTGGGGCTGGGGCTGGGTACGGAGGGGATCAGGTGCCGGCGAGGGGGAGGGAGGCGGCGACCACCTGGCCCAGTGCCACCGCCCGCTCCAGCGCCTGGCGGAGCAGGTCCTCGCGCGGCTGACGGCCCACCATCCCGGCCGGGACGGCGTACATGGTGACCTCGGAGAGCTGGCTCGCGGCCATCCGCCAGGCGTCGGTGACCTGGAGCGGCTGGTGCGCCTGCCACCAGCCGGTGCTGCCGCCGGCGGCGGCGGGCTGCAGGATCGCGTGCAGCTTGCCCATCGCCACCAGGACCGACCAGCCGCCCAGTTGGTCCGGGGTCTCGTCGAGGTCGGTGACGGCCTGGAAGCCGGCGTCCTGGAGCAGGTCGAGGAACTCGTCCTCGCCCGAGGTGCTGCCGGGGCGCCCGACCGGGCCGGTCGGCTCGACGACCAGCGAGGCGTGCCCGACCTTGCCGTGCAGCACCAGCCCGCAGGTGATGCCGAGGATGGCGGCCTGGCCCGGCGCGCTGGGCTGGGCGGTGGGGGCGGTCGCCGGGGTCGGCGCGGGAATGGGCACCAGCGGGTGCGCGGGCGCGGCCGGGGCGCCGGCCGGGGCGCTGGTCTGGGCCTGGCTGATGCTGCGGACGGCGCCGACCAGCTGCTCCTCGGCCACCGGTACCACCTGGGACGGGATGCAGCGGGCGTGGGCGAAGGCGAGTACGGCGGTCTCCTCGCCGACGAACAGGACGGTGCTGGTGGGCTCCGCGTGGGTGTCGCCGGAGGTGCGGCAGGAGGTGCATTCGTAGCTGTCGGGTGCGCGGTCGCCGCCGAGGAGGCGGTCCGCCTCGTCGTCGCCGATCTCGGACCGGACCTCGTCGCTGACGTCGAGCATGCGCGGCACGGGTTCTCCTCTTGGTGGGTGCGGTTGGCGGTCGGGGGGCGGATACGGGGAGGTCGCCATGACCAACGGGCCCTTGTGTCAGGCGTCACGGGTGGTCGACGAGGCTGACGGGAATTGCCTCTGATCCGACCGCGCCGCGTGTTCTCGTGGTCGCAATGTGTCGATGTCGGTGGCAGGCCTGCCGGAATGAAACGGTGAGGTGAGTCACGCCGCCGTGATGTTTGATCTACGAATCGATGGCTAAAACGGGCATTTCGGGCGGGATTGTGTGGTCATTACCGCCGGTAACCCTTGGCTGAGCTGGGCAGACCGGTGGAGTTTTGGTTTCCCCGCCGACCGGCTCGTAGCTTCATTGGCGGCGCAACGAGCGCCACCCGGGTTCACCCCCGACGCACCGCCCCTCCGGCTTCCCGCCGGATGCGGCAGGTGCCCGCCGACGCGATCGCTCGAACAGGTCGCCGGTGAGCGGCTGGGTGGCCGGGGCGGCAAGCGGCACGTCCGACACGTGCACGGTCGCCCGACGGACGCGGCAAGTGAACGCGGCCCTCCCCAGGGCCTGGTTCCGCATGCCCGCCCGGGGCTTTCGAGAGGAACCCCATGACCTTCCGTCACGAGACCGCCGCTGCCACCACCTCCACGGCCACCAAGCGCAACCGCGTCCGGATGGCCGTCGTGGCGGGCGCCGCTGTCGCGGCCCTGCCGGTGGCCGGCCTCGTCACGGCCACCTCGGCCTCCGCCGCCTCCGTCTCCACCTGGGACTCCGTCGCCCAGTGCGAGAGCGGCGGCAACTGGGCCATCAACACCGGCAACGGTTTCTACGGCGGACTGCAGTTCACCTCCAGCACCTGGGCCGCCTTCGGCGGCACCGCCTACGCCTCGCAGGCCAACCAGGCCACCAAGGCGCAGCAGATCGCCGTCGCCGAGAAGGTCCTCGCCTCGCAGGGCCCGGGCGCCTGGCCCGTGTGCTCCGTCAAGGCCGGCCTGACCAAGGGCGGCGCCCCGGCGGCCGTCGACACCTCGGCCGGTTCGACCGCTGGTTCGGCTGCCGGTTCGACCGCCGCCAAGCCGGCTGCCCCGGCCGCCAAGCCGGCGCAGACCCAGGTCCCGAAGGCCGCCGCTGCGCCGAAGGCCGATGTCGCGCCGAAGGCCGCCGCCCCGAAGGCCGCCGCTGCGCCGAAGGCTGACGTCGCGCCGAAGGCCGCGCCGAAGAACGACGCCGCCAAGGGCGCCAAGGGCTGGACCGGCTCGAACGACGCCAAGCCGGCCAAGGGCGACAGCTACACCGTCAAGTCCGGTGACACCCTGAGCTCGATCGCCGCCGCGCAGGGCCTGGACTGGCACGACCTGTACAAGAACAACGCCAAGGTCATCGGTGGCAACCCCGACCTGATCCTCCCGGGCCAGACCCTGAGCGTCTGATCAGTTGAGCCTCTGATCAGCTGAGCCTTTGAGTCGCTGAGTGTTCGGGCAGCTGAGGGTTTGACACCGGCTCTCCGGGGTCTGCCGCCTGATGTCGACTGTCCGACGTCCCCGGCCTGAGGTCGGTTCAGCGGGCCTCCCGGCCCCGGCGCTGTGCTGGTACCACGGCCGCTTCTCCGCTGTGCGGGGGAGCGGCCGTTGGCGTTTCCGGTGCTTCTGGCGTTTCCGGTGTTTCTGGCCCGTTCGGCGCGTTCGGAGTGTCGTTGGGGAGGGTCATGCGGCGGCCGGCCTAGATGAATGAGTCCGATGTCCTCAGTGGTCATAGGCGATGAGTGAGCGCTTGAGCGCGGCGCCGGTGTTCCAGTTGTGCCAGATCGCGGCGGCGAGGGCGAGCAGGCGTTGACCGGTGCGGGCGAAGACGCCGGCCTCGGTTCGTGCGCCGTGCTGTTCGAGACTGAGCTGGCCCTTGAGGGTGTCGATGACCGCCTCGATCCACTGGCGGACGCGGGCGAGCCTGCCGAATCGGGCAGGCTCGCCCTTGCGGTCGGGCCGGACCAGGTGCGCGCCGAGCTCGTCGGTGACGAAGGCCTCGAACGCGGCTCCGGCGAAGCCTTTGTCGCCGAGGATCACCTGGCCCCGGCGCACGAGGTGTCGGTCACGGCCGAGCATGGCCTCCATGACCTCGCGCTCGCCGAGTTTCGGGTTGGCCAGGCACCAGCTGACCGGCATGCCCTCGGCCGTGGTCAACAGGTAGAGCCGCAGACCCCAGAAGAAGCGGGAGTGACTGGCGCAGTAGCCGTACCCGGCGGTGCCGGCCAGGGCCGAGCGCTTGACCGTCTCACGGGAGGCCGCGCAGGGCAGCGGCGTGGAGTCGATCAGCCGCAGGTCGTCGTGCCAGGTCGGCACCTGCCGGGCCAGTGCGCCGACGACCTGCGGGATGAGCGGGCCGGCCGCGTTCAGACGCTTGTTGTAGCCGGACTGCCCCGGCAGGTACGGGAACAGGTGCCGCAGCCGGCCACTCGCGAAGCGGTGCCAGTGCCTCGCCGACGGGAAGCCGAGCAGTACCTGCGCCACGGCCAGGCACAGCAGTTCCGCATCCGAGAGCCTCGGAGGTCGCCCGATCCGGTGACGAGGGGCCATGTGATCGTCGATGAACACGTACAGTGCCGTCAGAAGGGTGTCCAGGTTCGTCTTCACAAACCAACCAACGGGCACCCTTCGTCATGGTCGCGGCCAGCCCAACAATCGGACTCATTCATCTAGGGTCGGCTGCTGTGCCGCCTCCGTGTGATGAGCGTATGTGCCGGGTCGTACTTCGGCTGGGCGTCGCCGTGGTGCTGCTGGCGGGGTCGGCGGCGATCCCCTGGGAGCGGGCCGGTGCGGCGGTCCGGGTCGCGGACGTCGTGTGGGACGGCCTCGCCGAGTGCGAGAGCGGCGGCGACTGGCAGGCCGACACCGGCAACGGCTACTACGGCGGCCTGCAGATCTGGCCGCCCACCTGGGAGCTCGCGGGCGGCTTGCGCTTCGCCGACCGGCCGGACCACGCGAGCCGCCGGGAGCAGACGACGGTCGGCGAGGAGATCCTCCGACGGCAGGGCTGGGAGGCGTGGCCGGACTGCGCGCGGGAGCTGGGGCTGATCGGCGGATCGCCGGCCCCCGGCGGCAGTCCGACCTCCGGCGGCAGCCCGAGCCCTGGTGGCGGTCCGGGTTCCTGAGGCCGGCCGGGCTTCGGCCGTGGCGGTGCGGGAGGATGGTGGGGTGATCCAGGGCGAACTGTTCGGTGACCTGCCCGGTGCCGCCCCGGGCGGGCGGTCGGGGTCCGCTGCCGCGCGCGGGCGCGTGGAGCCCGCCCCCGGTGCCGTCCTCCTCCCCGGCTGGCTGGACGCCGATGCCCAGCTGCGCCTGGTCGCCGCCTGCCGGGAGTGGGCCCGCCCACCGGCCGGCCTGCACGCCGTGCGGATGCCCACCGGCGGGATGATGTCCGTACGGATGGTCAGTCTCGGATGGCACTGGTATCCGTACGGTTATCGGAGGGACGCGGAGGACGGCACGCCCGTCAAGCCGTTCCCGCCCGAACTCGACCTCCTCGCCCGCCGGGCCGTCGCCGACGCCTACGGGACGGACGCCCGGCAGATCGCCGGTGCCGCGTCGTACGAACCCGACATCGCGCTCGTCAACCACTACCCGCACGGCGCGAAGATGGGCCTCCACCAGGACCGCGACGAGCGGACCGACGCGCCCGTGGTCTCGCTCTCGCTCGGCGACGCCTGCGTGTTCCGGCTCGGGAACACCGAGACCCGGACCCGCCCGTGGACCGACCTGGAGCTGCGCAGCGGAGACCTGCTGGTGTTCGGCGGCCCGGCCCGGTTCGCGTACCACGGCGTGGTGCGCACGCTGCCCGGCACCGCGGATCCGGCGCTGGGTCTGGTCGGCCGGCTCAACATCACCGTGCGGCAGTCGGGGCTGGCGGCGGGGGAGGCCTGAGCCCGGGCGGGCGTTCGTCCGCCTGGTGACCGCTCCTCTCCGTTACTGCTCGATCGCCGATCGCTTACTCGTTCGAGTGAATCGGCTCCTTCGGCCCGGCAAGTGGGAATGACCCCGGTCGCCGGAGAATTCGAGTGGGTTGGAGAATTCGATCAGGACGGGCGCCGGAGCCGGGCGGAAGACCTCCGCCGGGGCCGTGGGCCTGGAGAGGAAGCGCACGCATGGGTACCCCCGTCGACGACCTTGTCGACCTGCTCGACCTGGAGCAGATCGAACTGAACATCTTCCGCGGGCGCAGTCCCGAGGAGGCGCTGCAGCGGACGTTCGGCGGCCAGGTCGCCGGGCAGGCGCTGGTCGCGGCCGGGCGCACGGTGGACGGCGACCGCCCGGTCCACTCGCTGCACGCCTACTTCCTGCGCCCCGGGGTGCCCGGCGTGCCGATCGTCTACCAGGTCGACCGGATCCGCGACGGTCGCTCCTTCACCACGCGCCGGGTGCTCGCCATCCAGGGCGGTCGGCCGATCTTCGCCCTCACCGCCGACTTCCACCGCCCCGAAGAGGGCGGCATCGAGCACCAGCACCCCATACCGGACGTCCCCGCGCCCGAGGACCTGCCCAGCGCGCTGGAGGAGGTCGGTTCCCGGCTCGGCGAACTCCCCCCGTTCATCAGCCGCCGCCAGCCCTTCGACATCCGCTACGTCGACCGGCTGCGCTGGACGAAGGAGGAGCTGGCCGGGGTCGAGGCGCGCAGCGGCGTCTGGCTGCGGACGGACGGCCCGCTGCCGGACGACCCGCTGATCCACGTCTGTGCCCTCACCTACGCCAGCGACATGACGCTGCTCGACGCCGTCCGCGCCCCCGTCGAGCCGCTCTGGGGCACCCGGCACTTCGACATGGCCTCGCTGGACCACGCGATGTGGTTCCACCGCCCGTTCCGTACGGACGACTGGCTGCTGTATCAGCAGGAGTCCCCGATCGCCCACGGCGGGCGCGGCCTCGCGCGCGGGCAGATCTTCGACCGGAGCGGGCGGCTGGTGGTGTCCGTGATGCAGGAGGGGCTGTTCCGGCCGCTGGGCGCCGGCAGCTGACGGTGCGGGCGTCGTGTCCGTGGTGTTGCCGTCGTGACGCCGTGTTGCCGTCCTGTGGCCGCTCTGTGGCGGTTCCGACAGGCGGGAATGATCCGTCCGGGCGTGCGGCGTTGTGGTGGGTGACCGAGTGGGACGGCCCGAACAGCGGGCCGTCCGAGGACCGCAGTGGGAGGGTGTACCGATGACGGCGACGGCCGCGGAGGACTGGAAGCACTGGAGTGACGGCCGGGCGGCGTCGGTGAGCGCGCCACACGGCCAGCTCGCACTCACCGGCACGCACTGGTTGGAGCCCGAACCCGCCGAGATCGTCGGCCTGCCCGGGCGCTGGTGGGCCGACGCCGAGGGCGTCCGGGTCCGGGCGGTGGCCGCGGACGGCATCACCGTCGGCGGCGCCGACGGCCCGGTCGACGGCGAGGCGCTGCTCCGCCCCGACACCGATCCGGCCGCCGACACCGCCACCCTCGGCGACGTCCTGCTCGTCCCGATCGAGCGCGAGGGCGAGCTCGCCCTGCGGGTCTTCGACCCGGCCGCGCCGCGCCGGACGGCCTTCGCGGGCATCTCCGCCTACCCGTACTCGCCGGAGTGGGCCGTCCCCGCCGTCTTCACCCCGTTCGAGGAGGACGGCGCCCAGTCCGTGCTCGTCCCCAACGCGGACGGCAAGGAGCGCCCGCTCGCCGTCACCGGGCAGATCGCCTTCACCGTCGCCGGCGAGCACCGCACGCTGACCGTCACCCGCTCCGGCGACCGCCTCACCGGCGTCATCGCGGACGCGACCAGCGGCACCGACACCTACCGGTTCCGTTTCATCACCCTCCCCGCCCCGGACGCGGACGGCCGCACCGTCCTCGACCTCAACCGGGCCTACCTGCCGCCGTGCGCCTTCGCGGACCACTTCATCTGCCCGTTCCCGCCGCCGGGCAACCGGCTCGACTTCGCGGTGGAGGCGGGGGAGAAGCAGGTCCTGACCAGGTAGGACGGGCCGCTGCCCGGCCCCGGTGCGGGGAGCGGGGAGGCCGGGGCGGAGCATGGAGGGTTGTGTCGACCAATCATCCTGCCAATCCAGCCCCGGCGTCCGACCCCGCCCCGACGCCTGCCCCTGCCCCGGCGCCCGATGCCGCCGAGGCCGCTGCCGCTGCCGCTGCTCCGGCGGAGGAGCCTCCCTCCGACGCCTCCGCTCCGCCGGCCGGTACCACGGCCCTTCCCTGGTACCGGCGGGCCTTCGCCGACCTCAGCCCGCTGCGCGACCACCCCGACTACCGCCGGGTCTGGTTCGGGCAGGCGGTCTCCTCCATAGGCCAGCAGATGACGGCCGTCGCCGTCTCCGTCCAGGTCTACGACGAGACCGGCTCCGCCTTCGCGACCGGCCTGGTCGGCCTCTTCTCCTTCTTCCCGCTCGTCGCCTTCGGCCTCTACGGCGGCGCGATCGCCGACACCGTCGACCGGCGCAAGCTCGGCCTGATCGGTTCGGCCGGGCTCGCCGCCGTCTCCGCCGTCCTCGCCGTACAGGCACTGGCCGGCCTCGGCCAGGTCGCCGTCCTCTACGCCGCCGTCGCCGCCCAGGCCGGCTTCTTCGCCCTCAGCTCGCCCGCCCGCTCCGCGATGATCCCCAGGCTGGTCCCCAGCCACCAGCTCCCCGCGGCGAACGCGCTGAACACCGTCAGCATGAACCTCGGCCTCACCGTCGGACCCATGCTCGGCGGCGTCCTCATCGGCGCCTACGGCACCCAGGCCGCCTACCTGGTCGACACCGTCGCCTTCGCCGGCACCCTCTACGCGATGTGGCGCCTGCCCGCCATGCGCCCGCTCGGCGACCGCAAGGGCCGCGCCTCCGTCCTCGACGGCCTCCGCTTCCTGCGCGAGCAGCCCAACCTGCGCACCAGCTTCCTCGCCGACCTGGCCGCGATGATCTTCGGCATGCCGCGCGCCCTCTTCCCCGCCATCGCGGTCACCTTCTACGGCGGCGACGCCCGCACCGTCGGCCTCCTGGTCGCCGCCCCCGCCGTCGGCGCCCTCACCGGCGCCCTCTTCTCCGGCTGGGTCGGCCGCATCCACCGCCAGGGCGCCGCCGTCCTCGTCGCCGTCGCCGCCTGGGGCCTCGCCATCGCCGCCTTCGGCGCCCTCCACAACCTCTGGCTAGGCCTCCTCCTGCTCGCGGTCGCCGGCTGCGCCGACACCGTCAGCATGATCTTCCGCAACACGATGATGCAGGTCGCCGCCCCCGACGAGATGCGCGGCCGCCTCCAGGGCATCTTCATCGTCGTCGTCGCCGGCGGGCCCCGCCTCGGCGACTTCGAGTCCGGCGCCGTCGCCGCCCTCACCAACCCCGCCACCTCCGTGATCACCGGCGGCCTTGCCTGCGTCGCCGCCGTCCTCCTCCTCGCCGCCCGCCGCCCCGCCTTCCTCACCTACGACGCCCGCCACCCCACCCCCTGACCCACCCCGACCCGCCCCTGACCCACCCACGCCCAACCCGGCAGCGAGCACCCCTCCACGTGCTGTATTGTTTTCCACGTCGCCGGGACAACCGGAGACAAGGTCGAGAAGCCCACAGCAGAGCCCCCCAGGCCCCGCTACCGGGCACCGAGACCACGGGACGTGGCGCAGCTTGGTAGCGCACTTGACTGGGGGTCAAGGGGTCGCAGGTTCAAATCCTGTCGTCCCGACCAGCGTTTTCGCAGGTCGTAGGCCGCTTTCACCGAAAGGTGGAAGCGGCCTTTTTGATGTTTCGTCGGCTGGTGGTCGCAGTGTGGTCCCGGGGGGTTGGCCGGGGCGCCGGTTGGCGACGTTGTGTCGTTTTCCGTGTCTGCTGGGTGGTCAGACGTGGTGCGCGGGGGCTGCGGGGGATTCGGGCTGCGTGGTTGCCGTGCAGGGCGTTGTGGTCGGCCTGGTCGAGGGAGTGGTTGATGGCGTCGACGGCTTCGCGGACGGCCTGGATGGTCAGGTAGTGGTAGACGTCCACGGTGGTGGAGAAGGTGGAGTGCCGCAGCGTCTTGGAGACGATGGGCAGCGGCACGTGTTCGTCCATGGCCAGGGCGCAGGCGAGGTGGCGCAGGTCGTGGACGCCGATGACGGGGACGCCGGCTTCGCGGCAGAGGCGGTGGAATCGGCGCAGGACGTAGGAGGGGTGGAGCGGGCGGCCGTGGCGGTGGAAGACCAGGCCGTGTCCGGGAGCGGGGTTGGGGCCGCGGAAGGTGTCGGGGGCGAGGCGGTGGGCGATCGCTGCGGTGGCGCGGTCCGACAGGGCGACCCAGTTGCGGCTGGAACGGGTCTTGGGTTCGGTGAAGACGAGTTCGGTGTTGTCGATGGCCGAGAGAGTCCAGCGGATGTACATGAAGCGCTTGTCGAGGTAGGCGTCGTCCTCGTGGAGGGCCAGGGCCTCGCCCTTGCGGATGCCGGAGCCGATGAGCAGTTCGGCGAGGTCGGCGATCAGGGGGTCGGCGCCGTGGGCGTAGCGCAGGAACGTGGCCGCGTGGTCGACGGTCCACTCGATGCGGTCGGCGCGGCGCGGCCGGCGGAGGACCAGGGGCCGACCGACGTTGCGGCGCAGGCGGCCGGCCCGGACCGCGTCCCCGAGCGCGCTGGAGAGCGTGCACAGCATGCGGTGGACGGTGACCCTTCCGCGGCCGTGGGCGAGCTGGTGGTCGGCGAAGGTGCGGATGTGGGGCCGGCGGAAGTCGTCGAGGCGGATGGTGCGGAAGGCGGGGATGAGGTCGTCGTACACGTACCTGCGGTAGTGGGAGGCGGTGGTGGGCTTCAGTTCGGCCTGTTTGGCGTGGAACCAGTCGTCGAGGTAGTCGGCGACGCTCTGGTCGGGGTCGCGGGGGATGCCGGTGCGTTCGCCTTCGAGGTAGCGGTGCAGGGCTTTTTTCGCGGCCTTCTTCTTGAGGTAGCCGCCGCGGCGGATGGTGTGGCGCTTGCCGTCGATGGCGGTGTGGCTGTCGACGGCGAAGGTCCAGGTGCCGTGGTGGGGGTCGGCGGCGAGGAGGGGGCAGCGGGCGCCGAGCTGTTTGCGGTGCTGGTCGCGGCAGCCGCAGCGGCGGTAGACGCGGCCGCGCTTGGCGGAGGAGCGCATGATGATCACTTCACGCAGGGTCGTGGTCGGGTTGGCCTTTCCAGTTTCGTCCCGTGCGGGCGCACTGCGGCTGCCGATGGGACCACCGTGCGACCACCAGAGGCTTTCAGGGCCTCTGGCCTGGTGTGATCCCTTGACCTGCGCTCAGATTGCCTACGGCTCCCTTCGGTGGCTCGCAGCCTTGTGGATCATGTCCGGAACTCTGGCGTCCGGACGTGTCGTCGCTGATGGCGACCGGACGGATGCTCTCGGGTGTGGGAGGGTCCGGGGTGCGACGCCGACTGCGGTGCGGCCGGAGGCCGGCTGCGAGTGATTCTGAGGTGCTCTGATTTTATCGAATTCCTCCGGATATCGGCAGGGAATGGATCTCTCATTCCCCGCCCGCGGGGCCGCTCGGGCCGTTTCGGAGGAGGCAGAATTGCGGCCGCTTTTCGGGGATGCGGAATTCCCGGACCTGATTGTACGTCAGGCATGCATGCCATGATGGTCACGCTGAGTAATATCGGCCGGGGTTCGAGGGCGGGTGTCGACGGCCTGGGGCGGACGTGCCGTTGCCGACAGGTCGACGGCTGTCACGCGGAGCTGCCGACAGGCGCGGTGGCCAGAGCCCTCCGCTGTCACCCTGGGTGATTGTCGAGGGATGCGTCGTGTGTCCGGGCAGGCGGTCTCGGCGGCCGGTCAGGTGAGCCGGTCGCGGTGGACGGCTGCGGCTTCGCGGACGAGGTGGGCGAAGCGTTCGCGGCTGTGGTCCTGGTGCCGCTCGGCCGGTTCGTCGTCCCCGTCCTCCGCCTCGTCGGCATTGGTGTCCTCGTCGTCCAGTTCGTCGTACTCCTCGTGGAGGAGCCAGCAGCCGTGGATGCCGGCGAGGAGGTCTTCGAGGAGGTCGACGGCGGGGCGTTTGGGGTCGAGAGGGGTCAGGCGCAGGCCGGTGTCCTCGGGGTCGGTGTCCGGGCCGGTGTGGTCGGCGAGGTCGTCGTCGAGGTCTTCGAGGTGTTCGCGCAGGCCTGCGGGGTCGGGGAGGAGGCCGTCGGCGACGTGGAGGGCGTGGCGTACGAGGCCGGTGACGGCGTCGTAGGGCGAGACGCCGGCTTCGATGAGGCCGAGGACGAGGGTTGGGGTTTCGTGGGGCAGGGCTTCGATGTCGTCGGCTTCGAGCAACACGGTGATGGGGGAGTGGCCGGTGACCTCGGCGGCGGCCGCGAGCCAGTGTGCGGCGGCGACGGCCGCGGCGGTGGGGTCGATCTCGGAAAACAGTGCGGCGGGGCCGAAGGGGTCCTGTTCGAGGAGGTGGTCGGCGGCGGCGACCTGCACGGGGGAGGCGCCTTCGCGGCTGAGGAGGACGGCCTGGCGGGCACGGCCGGTGAGGTCGCCGAGCTCGGCGTTCTCCACGGCGGCGAGCTCGATGGCGGCCTCGGCGAGGACGGCGTCGGTGAGCTTCCGGTCGTCCAGGCCGTGCAGGGCGCGGCCGGCGCGGTGGGCGGATTCGACCAGCGGGCTGTAGGAGACGTCGAGCATGCCCTCCTGGGGAAGGTTGGGCCGGGCGATGGCGCCCGGGACCTCGTCGAAGGACTTGCGCTCCTCCTCACGGCGCCAGCCTTCGGAGCCGGACTCCTGGGAGGCGGCGGCGCTGGCGGGGTGGGTGTAGGTGCGCCAGGCGGCGTCGGACAGGTGGCTGAGCGCGCGGGCCAGGCGCAGGAGAACGGAGGCCTCGGCCCCGGCCGGGAAGGAGGCCACCCGAGTGGCGAGGTCGCCTTCACCGGTTCCCCAGGTGGCGAGCAGCTCGTGCCGCTCGGGGTCGACGCTGTAGCGGGTCACGAATCCCTACCTCCAGGACTGCCGCGGTGCTCGGTCGCCGTGCGGGCCCATTGTGACCGACCGGCGGGAGTCGGAGGCGCGGGCGCAGGCCTTCGGCCCGGCAGCGGGCGGAATCGATCGGGAGTGGTCCGGTTCCTTCGCGGTACGGTCGTCCCGTGACTCAACTTCCCAGCAGTTCGGCCACGT
Organism: Kitasatospora sp. NBC_01300; assembly: GCF_041435235.1. Lineage (NCBI taxonomy): Bacteria > Bacillati > Actinomycetota > Actinomycetes > Kitasatosporales > Streptomycetaceae > Kitasatospora > Kitasatospora sp. NBC_01300. Next base: position 5,713,862 of record NZ_CP108408.1, read on the forward strand.
TGGTGGTGCGTACCGACTTCTCCGGCCCCGCTTCGTGGGAGCGTCTGCGCAAGGTCCTGGCCACCCCGAACGAATACGGGTTCCTTCCCGACGTCGAGCTCGTGGACGATCCCCGCTTCGCGGGTGCGACCTGCGCCGAGGTAAGAAACCTGCTGCCGAGCGACTATCGGCACCCGCTGCTCGTCCTGGCGGACACGGTGGCGCTCGGCTCGGCCGAGCTGCCGGTCGTCGTCGTGGACCTGTGGGGTGAGCCGGGGCGCTTCATCCGGGTTGTCGCCGCGGAGCTTTGGGGGATCGAGAACAACCTGTCGATCGCGAACATGGACTTCGACGATTTCGCCCGTGCCGTCGACCAGGACGGGGTGTTCAGGGACTTCTGAGCCGGACCGGCCGGCCAAGCCGCTGGTTGCAGAGGGCGGGTTCACTGCCCAGGAGCAACAGCGTCGGGAGCGGGTGCGGCTGGAGGTGGGCTTTACCCCGCCGCAACCCGCGCCGCGGTCGACGAAGTCGTCGCCACCTGGGAGAACCAGGCCCGGGAAGCGGCCGCATCCGAGGAGTGCACCGCTCTGCAGCAGGTGACCGTACGCCTGCCCGAGGTCAAGGAGGACACCGCGCCGCCCTGGCGCGAGCACGGCTTCCTCCGTGACCTCGACGACTGGACGACCGGCGTGCTGATCACCCACCTCGCCCACGCCGACTGGGTGGGCCGCACCCTCACCCTGCGCGTGTCACGGCTCATCGCCGACCGGCTCCTGTCCCGCTCCCACGGCCTCGACTGCCAAGCCCACCAGGACAGGCCAGCCCCCACCGTGCCCGTACCTTCGGCGAGCCCGATTCGGCCCGGGATCTTCGACGACACCCCGGTCCACGGACGCCAGCCGCTCACCGCGGATCATCTGCGCCTGCTGCGTTCCACTCGGGCCGCAGCCGCGGACGAGCTGTACATCGTCTTCTTGTAACTCCTCACCCCCGGTTGGAACATCCGAAAGAGTCGAGTTTCTGGCGGCCATCTGACCTGGTCGCCGTGGGTGATCTGAGTCAGGCTGTCTCCTGGCAGCCAAGCGCGGGGATCGGGCGGGGACGGCCGACGACGGTGGCAGCACCCGGGTCTCCGCGTGCTGCCACCAGTATGTCGGCGCCCCGTACTCCTCGTGGGCCCGGCCGCACGCCGTGGGATGATCAGTCCCATGAAAGGCACCGGCCTGCGGGGGACAGCATGAGTGACGGCACCGGACATCTGTCCAAGCACGTCTGGTCGGTGGCCGACCTACTGCGTGGCGACTTCAAGCCTTCCGAGTACGGGCGGGTGATCCTGCCGTTCACGGTGCTGCGCCGGCTGGACTGCCTGCTGGCACCGAGCCGGCCGGCGGTGCTCGACGAGGCCGAGCGCACCGACGGCGAGCAGGAACGGGAGCAGCGCCTGACGGCGGCCTCGGGTTGGCCCTTCTACAACCTCAGCCGGTTCTCCATGGAGAGCGTGCTCAGCGATCCGGAGAACGCCGACCGGGTGCTCCTGGGCCATGTCGCCGGGTACTCCCGGAACGTCAGGGAATTGCTGGACGGCTTCGAGTTCGAGCGGACCGTCGCCCGCCTGCACCAGGCACGACTCCTCTACCCCGTCGTCAAGCAGTTCGCCTCGATTGACCTGGGGCAGATGATCACCGACGACCACATGAAGGACCTCTTCGAGGAGCTCGTGCGCCGGTTCGCGGAGAGCAGCAACGAGTCGAGCGGGGAGCACTACACCCCCCGGGATGTCGCCCACCTGATGGCCGGCTTCCTCATCTCCGCAGACTCGGACCTCCTGGCGTCGCCGCACGCCGTCCGCACCATCCTTGATCCGGCCTGCGGGACGGCTGGCCTGTTGACTGAGGCGGCTTCGTACATCGCGCTGATGAACCCCGGGGCAGACATCACGTTGTACGGTCAGGAGATCAACCGGGAGTCATGGGCGATCTCCCGTTCCACCCTGCTGACCAGCGGCCGCCGGGCCTCGACGATCGCCTTCGGGAACGTCTTCGCCGAGGATGGGCACCAAGGAACCGCCTTCGACTACCTTCTCGCCAATCCGCCGTTCGGCGTCGACTGGAAGAAGAGTGTGTACGCGGTCCGGTCGGAGCACGAGCAGCTCGGCTTCGCGGGCCGCTTCGGGGCCGGTCTTCCTCGGATCAACGACGGCTCACTGCTCTTCCTGCAGCACATGCTGGCGAAGATGAAGCCGGTGAGCGCCTCGGGCGAGGGCGGCAGCCGGATCGCGGTCCTCTTCAACGGCTCCCCGATGTACGCCGGGGCCGCGGGGTCCGGCGAATCGGACATCCGGCGGTGGATCGTGGAGAACGACTGGCTCGAGGCCGTGGTCGCGCTGCCCGAGCACCTCTTCCACAACACCGGCATCAGCACCTACCTGTGGGTCCTCAGCAACCGCAAGCCGGCACAGCGCAGGGGCCAGGTGCTGCTGCTCAACGCCCAGGACCAGTACCAGCGGATGCGCCGTTCCATCGGCTCGAAGCGCAACTACATCACGTCGGACCAGATCGCCGAGATCACCGGGCTCTACCTGGACACCCTGTCCGCCGACCCCGCCCAGCAGCCGGACGACCGGGTCCGCATCGTCTCCACCGACGAACTGATGTACCAGCGGGTCACAATCGAACGACCGCTGCGGCTCCGGTACGAACTGTCCGAGGAGGTCCTGACTCGGCTCGCCGAATCGCGCATGATGCAGAAGACCCGCGATCCCGCCGCCCTGGTGGCCGCCCTGCGTCCGCTGGTCGGCTCGACGTGGACGAGGGGCCAAGAGGCCGTCACGGCGCTGCGCGGGGCGGTCGCCTCGGCCGGCGTGAGCTGGCCGCGCGGGAAGGTCTTCGAGGCAGCGGTCCGCAAGGCCGTCGGCGTGCGCGACGGCGACGGAGAGCCGCAGCGGATCGGCGAGGCGTACGAGCCGGATTCCGAGCTGCGCGAGTTCGTCCACCTGCCGCTGCAGGTGGATCCGAGCGACCACCTCCGACGCGAAGTGCACCCGACCGCTCCGGACGCCTGGATCGACGACAGCAGGACACGGGTGGGCTGCGAGATTCCACCCGCGCTCTTCTACCGGCCGGAACTCGACGGCGACTTCGAACTGCTGCGCAACCTCGCGCGGCTGGAGACCACCCGGGTCAACCCGCCGCAGAGCGGGGAACAGGAGGACGGCGCCGACCGGCCCAAGCACCTGCGCGCCCAGGACCTCCACGAGGCGGACTCGGCCGTCGAGCTCCCCGACGCTCCGGAGGATGGGACGTCGCTGACCCTGTGCTCGGGCGGCATGCTCGTCGGACGGCCGGGCAACTGGCGCCTGCTGCCGCAGGGCTTCGGTGAGGCGGCGACCTCCCTCTTCGTGCTGCAGCCGCTGCGCGGCAGCGGCCAGGCGCTCTGCGAGTGGCTGAACTCCCGCAAGGACAACGGCCAGTACCCCAGCGCCCGCGATCTGCTGGACACGCACGTCCCCGTCGACCTGGTGACCGACAGCGAGGTGGAGAGCCTCCTGGAGACCGTGCAGGAGGGGCGGCGCGCACTGCGGACCACGATGTCGGGAATCCTGCCCAATGTCTTCGGCAGCGGCGAGCGGGACGTCCAAGGCGTTCGGAACGAGATCAGGTTCGCCGCCCACGAGGCCGGCCTGATCGGCGAACTCGTGCGGCCGCTGGACGACCCGATCTGGCGCGCCGAGTGGAGCTTTCCGCACCATGTCGCCGCGCTGTCCCGTCGGTACCGGGTCAGTACACACCCGGCGGAGCGGAAGGACGGACTGCTCAAGCTGGGCGAGGGCCTTGCCCGGGTGCTGGGCGTGCTGGCGCTCACCGAGCTCGCAGCGTCGAACGGCTTCTCCAGGAACCTGCGCAAGCAGTTCCGGACCGGCGCTACCTTCGGTACCTGGCTCTGGCTCCTAGACCGGTTGGAGGCCGAGGGCATCGCGCCCCGCGTTCAACAGCTCGCCACCGTGCGCGACCGGGGTAACGCACGCGCCCTGTTGGGCCACATCAAGGACTTCAGGAACACCTCGCACCACGCCCACGGTGTCCGCGCCAGCCATCAACTGGCGGAGGACGTCGAGCGGCTGGAACCGCACGTGGTGCGGGCGATCAGCGCGGTCAGCTGGCTCTCCGGGGCACACTGGGACTGGGTGGAGCGGTGCGAGTACCTCGACGAGGGCTCGTACCGGATCGTCGGGCTCCGGCTAAGGGGCAGCCATCCGAGTTGGGAGCCGTTCGAGCGGTCGAGCACCCAGCCGCTGCGGCCCGACCGCATCTACGTGGACAGTGCACCGCACGGGGCTCCGGTCGACCTCTGGCCGTTCGCCGCCGTCAGCCTGTGCGAGGAGTGTCGGACCCGGGAGCTCTTCCTGCTCAATGAGGTCCGGGACGGCCAGTTGACGCTCCGCAGCCTGGAGGAGCATTCGCTGGAGATCACCTACGACCTGCCCCAGTAGCGGCGAGTTGCTCCGTCAGCTGGGCTTGGCACTGGCTTGCCGATGGGAGTTCGCGGCCGCAGCTCTCCACTGCTCAGCACCCGGGCCGCACCAGTACGGCGCAGCAGGGCGGCGACCGGTTCGGTCGGTCGGAGCAGGTGGAGCTGCGCGCCTGCTTCGCGGGCCCGCAGGTGGGCGCGGATGAGGGCGCTGAGGCCGCCGGAGTCGCAGAACGCGACGCGGGACATGTCCACCACCAGCTCCCCCTGGAGGGTGGGCAGGCCGGTGGCGTTCTCCACGGCTGCCTCCAGCAGCGGCGCGGTGTCTTGGTCGAGGTCGCCGACTGCCCCTGGAAGCTCATGGGACAGCGTGCGCGGCGGGGACGGGTCTACCGGCGGTGCGGGTCTCCCTTGGCCAGTGCTCAAGGGAGACCTGGTAGGAGGCAGGCCCGGTCCTACTGCCGGGCGGGCCGGTCAGATCAGGCGGTCGTGGTGCTGAGCTGCAGTCTCGCGGACGCGCTGGGCGAAGCGGTCGCGGCTGCGTCGCTGGTGTTCCTCGGCCTGTTCGTCGTCCCAGTCCTCGGCGCGGCCGAGGTCTTCGTCCGTGTCGAGGCTGGCGTGCTCGCTGTGGAGGAGCCAGCAGCCGTGGATGCCGGCGAGGAGGTCTTCGAGGAGGTCGCGGGCGGGGCGCTTGGGGTCGAGCGGGGTCAGGCGCAGCTCGATGTCCTCGAGGTCGGGTTCGTCCTCGTCGGTGTAGTCGCCGAGGGTCTCTTCGAGGTCGTGGAGCTGTTCGCGCAGGGCGGTGGGGTCGGGGAGCACGCCGTCGGTGATGTGCATGGCGTGGCGGACGAGGCCGGTGACGGCCTGGTGCGGGGTGGCGCCGTCGGCGATGAGGCCGAGGACGAGGGTGGGGGTTTTGTGGGGGAGAGCCTCGATGTTGTCGGCTTCGAGGACAACTTGGGTGGGGTGTTCGCCGGAGACTTCGGCGGCGACCTCGGCCGCGGCGGCGAGGCAGTGGGCTGCGGCGACGGCAGTGGCGGTGGGGTCGACGGCCAGGAAGAGTTCGGCGGGGCCGAAGGGGTTCTGCTGCAGGAGGTGGTCGGCGGCGGCGACCTGGACGGGGGAGGCGTCCTCGCGGCTGAGGAGGACGGCCTGTTGGGCGCGGCCGGTGAGGTCGCCGAGCTCTGCGCTCTCCACAGCGGCGAGCTCGGTGGCGCTCTCGGTGAGGACGGCCTTGGTGAGGTCGGAGTCGTCGAGGTCGTGCAGGGCACGCCCGATCCGGTTGGCGGATTCGGTGAGGTGGCTGTAGGAGACGACCATCGCGCCGCCGCTCGGGAGATTCGGTCCGGTGATCGCACCGGCGACCTCGGCGAAGGCCTTGCGCTCCTCCTCGCGGCGCCGGCCCTCGGAGTTGGGCTCCAGCGACGGGGCGGCGCTCGCGGGGCGGGTGTAGGTGCGCCACGCAGCGTCCGACAGCTGGCTGAGGGTACGGGCCAGGCCCAGCAGCGTGGACGTGCCTGCGCCGTCGGGGAGGGCCGCGATGCGGGTAGCGAGGTCGCCCTCGCCGGTTCCCCAGGAGGCGATCAACTCACGTCGGTGAAGGTCGACGCTGTAGCGCGTCCTGGGCTGCACCTCCGATGGTATTGCTGTGCACCGTATGGCCGTTCGCCATTCTGACGCACTGGCAGGCGACCGGGGCGTCGCGGCTGGAGGTGCCCTGGGCCCGGTTGACCTGCCGGGTGGGATGGACGTGGTGATTGGGGAAGGGGGGCTGATGTCGGTCGGGCAGGGTCGAGCAAGGGGCGCGGTCCCGAGTTCAGCGCGACCACTTGGGGCCGTCGTGGCCGTCGGCGTGCCGCAGCTCCGCTGGTACAGAGGTGAGAGCCGGCCGGAGGCGTGCGAGGGCGGGATGCCGGTGACGTTGAGTGCCAGCTACACGGCCTGTCGCTGGCGGCACTGACTTTATGCATAAGCCCGCGGACATCTCCGATAGGCGCGTGAAGGACCCGTAGGGACGGGGTCGACGGCGATGTTGAGGTGTCTGTGCTGTCGAGTAATCGCCAGGTTGCGCAGGGTGGCCAGGTCGTGGGTCCGCGGTTGGCGCGGACTGGTCTCGGCGGCGCGACTCGACTGCCTGCCCCGTCCTCACTGGGGCCCTGGCCGCAGGCTGGCAGTGCGCTGAAGGTGGCGCTTGGAAGGCTCGCCAAAGTTGAGTGCCATCTTGTCAAGAAAGCTTTGGTGGCGCTATAACTTTCTCGTCGAGGTGCCCGGGCGGGAGAGCAGGGCTGGGCAGGCCCGGCGCCATGCCGTCCGTGGGCACCCGTGGCCGTTCACGACTGTGAGGAGCTGATCCCCCTTGCTGATGCGTACCAACTCCCTGCGCGACCTCGACCGGCTCCCTCCGCAGCCGGTCGGCACAGTCTCCCAGCCGGCAGGGATGCCGCTGGTCGCCTACCGCGACGGCGAGGTGTTCGTACTGTGCCTGGATCTGCCGGGCATCGACCCGCAGACCGTTGACCTGAACGTGGAGCGCAACGTGCTGACCGTGCGCGCGGAGCGCGCGTCCGGGCTCCCGCAGGGTGCGCAGGTGCTGGCGGACGAGCGGGTACTGGGCCGGTTCTCCCGGCAGGTGCTCCTGAGCGATGCACTGGACACCGACCGGATCGAGGCCGACTACGACCAGGGCGTGCTGAGCGTGCGCGTGCCGATCGGCGAAAAGGCCCGCCCCCGCAAGATCACCATCACGGCCAAGGCCGAACGCGAGGCCATCTCCGCCTGACCCTGGCGGCGCGGCTTGGAGGTTCGTTCCCAGTCCCTGCCGCTGACCGGCCGCCGCCCTGCCGGGTGTCGCTCGCCGACACCGGCGAGCACCCTGGGCGCGAGCGGACCCGTTCGTACGGGCCCGGACCCCCCTTCCGGTCCGGGCCCGTACGGCGGGCCGCCAGCGGGGTGCCGGCGTGGTCCACGGCTGGCCGGCCGGCCGGCCGCCCTTGCCCGGGTGCGGTCGCGTGCGCGGCCTTGGGCGCGCACGGTTGACCCATGGGGATCGTGGTTCTGCTGGAGCTGGTCGAGCCGTTGGACGCGCGCATCCTGGGGGTGGGCGGTGATCCGGTGGACGTCCTGTCGGTGTGCCGGGTCCACGCCGCTCTCTCGGATCCGGATGCCCCCGGTGGCCCGGGGCCTTCGACCGCGTGCGGAATGGACACCGGCGCGATGGTGGTCGAGCGATGGAGCCCGGAACGGCCGGGGCAGGGGTGGCATCCGCCGCGTTGGGCCGGATACGTCTGCCTGACCTGTGATGCCGCTGTCCGCGCCTTCTGATTCAGGAATGCGGCGGGCCGGCTGGGCCTATCGGGCCCGCGGCGGACTGTCATCGTCGTGGGGGGCATCGATGGCGTCGCGCAGGGCGGGCAGGTCCGTGATGGCGGCCTGTTCGGCGAAGCGGGCCAGAAGCCTACGGAGGCCCCGCTCGTCCCGGTCTCGGACTGCTTCGCCTATGGCCGCCGCCAGCGACGCCTGGGTATGGGGGTCGGGGGTGCGCACCTGCCGCGCGGCCTGCGGCCCTTCCACCGCTCGCCTCCCGTTAACTTGTGGTCCTGGCCGCTGGGCGCGGCGTCTTCCGTCCTTGCGCGGCTGCGGCGACCGGCCGCCTCACCCCGTGCGGGGCGAAGACTACCTCCTCGACCGGCACCGAAAAATCTGTGCCCGATGGAGTAGACATTGCCGCGCACCGTGGTTAATGTTTCTCTCGTAGACGAGGTCAGCGGTACCCGCCAGACACGAACTGGCGGGCAGCAGTACAGAAGTTCGCAGGTAGGAACGGTTGCAGGGTCCTGAAGCCAGGGATGGTGCAGTAAGGCGACATGACCGGTGACCGGGCCGGGCGCCCGCAGGTATCAGGGGCCGCCGCCCAGCGGTACCGCAGTTCAGCAGGAGCAGTACCCGTAGGTGAGAAGGACGCAGGACGCGCCGAGCAGGTGGGCGTGAAGTAGTGACGCAACAGCGGCGCGGTAGCGGAGTCCCGGAGCCACGGCAGGTGCAGGACGGCGACGGGACTGGCGGCCGGGCCAGGTGGCCCGCAGGCATCAGGGGTCGCCACCGAGCAGTACCGCAGTTCGGTAAGCGCAGTACCAGCAGTGTGAAGTCGAGTTGGGCAGTACCAGCAGTCGAAGTACGCGGTATCCCGGTGAAGGCGCCCAGACTGCGGGCGCGCGCGCTGGGAGTCCGGCAGTGGGGTTCCAAGCCAAGTGGTTAGCAGGACGGGCGACGGGGCTGGCTGCCGGACCCGGTGGACCGCAAGGACCGCCACAGCAGTACCGAGTGGTTGGCACTACCACGCAGTTCGAAGTACAAGCAGTTCCGCAGTACCAAGCAGTTCGCAGTACCAGGCCAGTACAGAGGATGAATGGAGGGGACAGCGCGCCATCAGGATCGCCCGGCCCGTGAGGAAGTCGCCCGGGCGGAATCCGAAGACCCCAAGGCAAGGACGGTGGTTTCCGGTCACGCATACGCGATCCCCGCACACCCCCTCCCCCGGGGCGACGCGGACATAAGGAACCCGGCCCAGAGCCGGTAGATGGTGTAAAACCCTTCGGGGCCCCGGGAGCCACTTCGGCCCCGGGGCCCCTCAGCGCGTCCCCGGACACAACAACAAGAAGAGGTGCAGTGACCACGGCAACCATCCGACCGCACACCCCCGACTCCCTCGACGACGACGACTACCCCGCCTACACCATGGGCCGCGCCGCCGAGATGACCGGCACCACCCCCGGCTTCCTACGCGCCCTCGGCGAACAGGGCCTCATCACCCCCCTGCGTTCCGACGGCGGACACCGCCGCTACTCCCGCTACCAACTACGGATCGCCATGCGCGCCCGCGACCTCGTCGACCAGGGCACCCCCATCGACGCCGCCTGCCGCATCATCATCCTCGAAGACCAACTCGAAGAAGCCCTGCGCATCAACGAAGAGCTCCGCCGTTCCCCGCGCGGCCAGGAGTCCGCCGCCGACACCTGACCCGCCTGCCAGGCTGACGAGACCGGTCCGCGGTGAGCGACACGTGCTCACCGCAGGCCGCCCCGGGACACGACTACCCCTCAGTCCCCGATCGCCGGCCGACCGTTCTCCAACGGCCAGGCTGCCCAACCCCCTGTCTCACTGGCGCGGACCGGTTCCAGGCCGCCCGGTATGACGGCACGCCGCCCGTTGAAGTGCACGCCAGGGGTTCATCCACCACCGTTCTGCCCGGGTCATGACGCGTGCCCCGCAGCGTGGGCCCCGGCCTGCCCGAGACCGGGGCTGCGAGGAGTACTTCGGTGGCGGTCCCCGCGGAGTCCGACTCCTTGCCCTCGACATCCGCCTGCGACCGGGGACCGGCGCCCTGGTGTTCGACGCGATGGGCGACCGGGACCAGGACAGCGGCCGAAATGCTGAACGCCGTCGTGGACAGCGCCCTGGGCACGCGACTGCCGGCGCGTCGGCGCCGGCAGGGCGGGCCTAGAAGCTGAGCAGGCCGATGGCGTGGCCGTCGGGGTCGACCACCGGCCACGTGTCCAGGCCGCGGGCGCGCATGGCGGCGGCTGCGGTGTCGGCGGGCATGTCGGCGGTGGCGAACGGGGCCTGGTCGAGGACGATGTCGCGCACGGGGGTGCGCTCGGTGGCCCGGGTGCGGGTCTGGAACGGGGCGAGGTGGCGCCGCGTCAGGAGGCCGGCGCAGCGGCCGTCGTCGTCGCGGACCAGGAGGTGGTCGGCGCCGGAGCTCTGCAGGATGTCGATCGCCATGTCGAGCATGACGTCGTCGCTGATCTGCAGCTCGGGGTGTCTCATGAGGTCGCCGACCGTGGCGGTGGTCGCGGGGTGTTCGAGGGTGAGGGTCATGGGCGGACTCCTTGGTGTCGGTTCCGCCGGGGCCGGCGGTGGTCGGGGCCTCGGCGGTGGGAGGGCCGGCGGGGTCCGCCGGAGCGGGCCGGGACTCGTGTTTCGCGCTGGTGAGTCGTGTGGGCCTGGACCGCGGCGGCGGTCCAGGCCCACACCTGCCTACTAGGCGGCGAGGGCGACGCGTCGGGGTGCCCGGCGGCGGCCGGAGGAGCCCTGGTTGTCGCGGCCGGCGGCGGTGGCGCGGGTGTCACCGGCCGCGCGGGCGGGGCGTCCTCGACGGTTGCGGCTGGTGGAGGTGCTGCGGCGGGGGCGTTCGACGACGGGCGCAGGGATGGTGGTGGGGATGCCGGTGGGCACGCGGGCTCCGGTGATGCGGGCGAGGTCCTCGTCGCCGGCGCTGACGCGGGTGGTGACGGGGGTGATGGCGGCGGTGGTCATCATGCGGGCCATCTCGCGGCGCTGGTTGGGCAGGACGAGGGTGACGACGGTGCCGGACTCCCCGGCCCGGGCGGTGCGGCCGCCGCGGTGCAGGTAGTCCTTGTGGTCGCTCGGCGGGTCGAGGTTGACGACCAGGTCGAGCCCGTCGACGTGGATGCCCCGGGCCGCGACGTTGGTGGCGATCAGTGCGGTGACCTGGCCGTTGCGGAACTGCTCCAGGGTGCGGGTGCGCTGGGGCTGGGACTTGCCGCCGTGCAGCGCTGCGGCCTTCACCCCGTTCGCGAGCAAGTCTTCCACCAGGCGGTCGGCGCCGTGCTTGGTGTCGGTGAACATGATGACGCCGCCGTCGCGGGAGGCGATGTGGGCGATCGTGGCGTTCTTGTCGTAGTTCTGCACGTGCAGCACGTGGTGTTCCATGGTGGTGACCGCCGCCGCGGACGGGTCCACCGAGTGGGTGACCGGGTCCTTGAGGAAGTTCCGCACGAGGCGGTCGACGTTGCGGTCCAGGGTGGCGGAGAACAGCATCGTCTGGCCGCCTTCGGCGACCTGTTCCAGCAGTTCGGTGACCTGCGGCAGGAAGCCCATGTCGGCCATCTGGTCGGCCTCGTCGAGGACGGTGACGCCGACCCCGTCGAGCTGGCAGTCGCCGCGCTGGATCAGGTCCTTGAGCCGGCCGGGGGTGGCCACCACGACCTCCGCCCCCTGGTTCAGGGCGTGGGCCTGGCGGCCGATCGACATCCCGCCGACCACGGTCACCATCCGCAGCCGCACCGCGTGGGCGAACGGGGTGAGGGCGTCGGTGACCTGCTGGGCGAGCTCGCGGGTGGGGACCAGCACCAGGGCCAGCGGGCGGCGCGGCTCGGCGCGCCGGCCGGCGGTGCGGGCCAGCAGCGCGAGACCGAACGCGATGGTCTTGCCGGAGCCCGTCCGTCCACGTCCGAGGACGTCGCGTCCGGCCAGCGAGTTCGGCAGCGTCGCGGCCTGGATCGGGAACGGCTCGGTGACGCCCTGACGGGTCAGGGTGGAGAGCAGGGCCTTCGGCATGTCCAGTGCGTCGAACGCCTCGACGGCCGGCAGCGCCGGGGTGGTGCTCACCGGCATCGCGAACTCGCCCTGCGGAGAAGAACCCTGGCGGCCGCCACGGCCGCCGGCGGGCCGGTCACCGTAGAAGGAGCTGCCGCCGGAGCGGGAGGAGGACGAGGAGCGGGAGGAGGACGAGGAGCGGGAGTTGGCGTTCTGGTACGGGGAGCGGCTGGAGCGGTTCATGTGAGACCTTCCTGGGGCGGCACGTCGCGAGGAAGCTCCGCAGCGCGGGGCGCCGGCAGGAGGCCGCAAGGAACGGGCCGAAGTGTGGAGTGCGGGGCGTGGACGGTGGAACCGTGCGGCACGTCACCTTGAGGTCGGCGCTCACCGCGGAGGGCGGGAGCGGAGAACCTCGAACCGCGGGGTGTCACGGCAGGGCGGCGATCCGGACGCGGCGCTGTGCGTCTCGCGTGGGGATGGCAGCCGGTGGCGGAGCCAGGGGGCCGGAATCAGCCGGGGAAGCGCGTCGTGGCGCAATGCCGAGGGGCCCGCACCGGGCATCATGTACGCGGTGCGGGCCCCTCGCTACCAGGCGGGTGCCGTGGCAGAAAAACTACAGCGGACGAATGTTCTCGGCCTGCGGGCCCTTCTGGCCCTGCGTGACGTCGAACTCGACCTTCTGGCCCTCGAGCAGCTCACGGAAGCCGTTGGCGTTGATGTTCGAGTAGTGGGCGAAGACGTCAGCGCCGCCACCGTCCTGCTCGATGAAGCCGAAGCCCTTTTCCGCGTTGAACCACTTCACAGTGCCATTAGCCATAAAGAAATCTCCTTCAAGGGGCTGTCCGAAGCCCGCACAGCGCGCGCTTCGAGTCGCCGCGATGAGCACCCACCCGGGGAAGAGCCGGGAAACAAAAAGGCGCCTGCGAAACATCAGCAGGCGCACACAAAGTTCATGGGAACCACTACTGCAACTAAAGCGACTCTAGCAGGCCCAGGCCCGTCGCGGGTGGATATTTCACCCCCACTTCTCCGGGAGCCTTCCCCCGGGGCCGTCGGCCGCGAGGCGACAGGACCACCAACACACATGGAGAGCGGCCTGGTTGAGCGATCACCCGTACTCCTTCGGCGCCGACCACTCGCCTTCCCCGGGGAAGGCGAGTCGCGCGGGTGCGCAGCGCCTGCCCTGGCCGCGCCAGACCCGTGAAAGCGACGCACCACGCCCACCGGCGCCATCCGGGGGCGCGCTGTACGGCTTGCGCGAAATTCCTGTCGTAGCTCCGAAATTGAGTGCGTCGAGAAGTCCCGCTCCCGCGACTTTCGGCGCATACTGCAGGGAATGACGAAATCTGCAGCAGTCCGCCGTGTCCTGCCCACCAGTCCCTTCAAGGCCCGGATCGAAGCGCCGCGCAAGCACTTCGCCGTCGGCGACCGCGTCACCCACGACACGTACGGCCTCGGCCGGGCCATCGGCGTCGAAGGCGACAGCGACATCGCGGTACTCGTCGACTTCGGATCGCGGCGGGAACGCATCACCCACCCCTACGCCGCGATGTTCAAACTCTGACCCAGGGCGCACGCGGCTCTCCGCCGAGTGTGCCGCGAGTGTGCGGACCCCTGCGGTACGCCCCTGGCTCGCCGCGTCGGCACGCCGTCCAGGGGACACGCACCCCGATCGGGTCGAACGGGAATCCGCAGCTCCGGCCCTGTAGCCTCGCCGGCCATGACTGGAACAGCATGTGACGAAACGTCAAGGGCGGCTGGCTGCGGGCTGGGCAGGCGATAAACTCTGCGCGTGGATGACAAACATCTGTTTGAGTCCGTCTGTGCAGTGCTCTCCCTCCGAGGGTTCGAGCCGGCGCCGCCCCAGGCGTCCGGGCTCTGCGCCCGGCGGCGTCCGGGGATCGGCCTGGTGCTGGAATGGAGCCCGGGCCAGGACCTGATCGGACCGACCCTCCACGCCTGCCCGCATCCCGCCGACGCCGCCGGGCGCACCGAGTTCCGCGGCATCCGCGGCGCGCTGATGCTGGCCCTGGCGGAGGTCCTCGGCTCCGAGGGCTTCACCGTCACCGCCCTCGGAGCCGACCTGCTCGTCACCGCCGGCCCGTACGATCCGGGCGATGCCCCGACCCTCACGGCTGCTCTCAACTGCCCCGCACCACGACGCAGCCGATCGGCGTGTCAGGTCGCCGCCATGTAGCGCCGTGCCGTGCAGCAGGCGCAAGGCCCGTGGTCGCCGTGGCCGCTGCCCCGACCCGTGGGCGCCGCGGAGGCCGTGTCCTATTCTGGTGGGCATGTCGAACCCTGACGGGCTGCTCGTCGACATCGCCGCGATGGTCGAGTCCGAGCACAGCAATCAGATGTCCCTGACCGTGGTGGTCCCCGGCGCGGTGATCACCGGCAGGCTCGCGCCGGTGACCCTGTGGTTGGATCGGGTGGCGGAGGTCCTCCAGGCCTCGGAGCACCTGAAGCCGTTCGCCGCTCTCTTTGCCCCGCCCGCCGACGGCCCGCCCGCACGGCCCACCCATCTGCATCTCCACCGGGCGAAGATCCTTCAGGGCGACTTCGGGCTGCCCCACACCGGCGGCATGTACCGCATCGCCATCGAGGATGTCAGCAGCTGGACGGTCGGGGACCTCAGCTACTCCGATTCCTGAGGACCACGGCAGGCCGAGCGGCCGCCCGGCTCGACGCCCTACGTCCCCGCTGCAAGGAGTCGCTGAGCCTCGAGTGGGGTGTCGTGACCGCTGGCCAGGGTGTCGGGGTGGAGCCGCTGACGGCCCCGGCCGGAGAGACGAAGGGCACAGCGGGCAGGCGGAAGGCGCCGGCGCCCCGGGCGGTGCCGTCCATCTCCGAGCGGACCATCCCGAGGACGCGCCCGACGGCGTCCAGCCCGGCTGCGCCCTCCAGTCGCCACGTCTTGTGCCGCGCTGCGGTGTTGCCGTCCGGGGCGACGGCCAGAGCGTGCAGCGCGAGGCCGTCCCCGATCCGGCCCCTGCGGCGTGGCCGTGCGGCTGGAGGGAGCTGTGGCCGGGTTGCCGGTCCGGTCAGGTGTCCGCGGCGGGTTCCTGGTGGTGTTGGGTGCGGCGGAGTTGCTCGTTGATGCGCAGGGCTTCTTCGAGTTGGTCTTCGAGGATGACGATGCGGCAGGCGGCTTCGATGGGGGTGCCCTGGTCGACGAGGTCGCGGGCGCGCATGGCGATGCGTAGTTGGTAGCGGGAGTAGCGGCGGTGGCCGCCGTCGGAGCGTAGGGGGGTGATGAGGCGGTGTTCGCCGAGGGCTCGTAGGAAGCCGGGGGTGGTGCCGGTCATTTCGGCGGCGCGGCCCATGGTGTAGGCGGGGTAGTCGTCGTCGTCGAGTTTGTCGGGTGTGTCGGGGCTGGCCGTTGTAGTCACTGCACCTCTCTGGTTCTCGGGGAGAACGCGTCGAGGGGCCCCGGGGCCGTGTCGGCTCCGGGGCCCCGAAGGGGAACAACACCATCTACCGGCCTGGGCCGGTCCTTCTACTTCCGCACTGCCCCGGGGGAGGGGTGTGCGGGGATCGCGAATGCGTGACCGGAAACCACCGTCCTTGCGTTGGGGTCTGCGGTGTCCGCCCGGGCGAGTGTTCACGGGCCGGGCGATCCTGATGGCGCTTGCGCCCTCCGTTCATCCTCTGTACTGAACTGTCACTTTCGTACTGCTGGTACTGCACCTGCTGAACTGCGTCCTGCTGGTCGGTGGCCGTGACGGCCCACCCGGTCCGGCAGCCCGGGCCCGCCGGCCGCCCCGCGTCTGCGGTGGCCTGGAACCCCACTGCCCGGACTCCTCGGCACGCGCGCCCGCAGTCTGGGCGCCTTTGCCGAGGTCCTGCTTGTCTGGCGACTGCCGGGTACTGCACTCACTGAACTGCGCACTGCTCGGTACCGCTGGTGGCGGCCCCTGATGCCTGCGGGCCGCCCAGTCCGGCAGCCAGTCCCGTCGCCGTCCTGCGCCTGCCTGGCTTCGGAACTCCACTGCCGGACCGAACTGCGAACTTCGGTCCAACAACCCCGGCCAGTTCGTGTCTGGCCGGTATCGCCGACTGCTGTCTACGAGAGAAACGTTAGACCCACCCACGAGCAATGTCTACTCCGGCGCGCATAGATTTTGCGGCACCCGTGTGTGAGGTAGCCTTCCGCTGCGCGGCGGCGGCAACCCCCCGAGCCGCCGCCGTGCGCCCGAAGAAACGAGCGACACACCGCATGGAGGCGGCAGTGGAAGAGCTGGTGCCCACAGCACCAGAGACGGCCCGGAACGGACAGGCGGCCCTGATCGAAGCGATCACCGAGGCCGTGCGCAACGGTGACGACCGCCCCGTCCGCCGGCTGCTGGCCCGCTTCGCCGAACAGGCCACCATCGCCGACCTGTACGCCCTGCGCGACGCCCTCGACACCACCCGCCCATCCGGCGACCACGGGCAGAGGTGACTCCTGCCGGAACGCACTCGCGACCCTGCCCGGCCAGGCGTTCAGGTCGACCCCGGGCCTGGCGTCGCGGCTGCTGCGAAATGCGCGCTCGCCCTGGCTGACCGGTGCGAGGGAGCGGGTTCCGCAGGCCAACTGGCTCCGGCACCGTGCCCGTGTCGGCCGGCGCCCGGCACGGCTGGGCCGTTCGCACCTGCCCGAGGTCGATGTCGCGGCGCACCACCGTGGCGCCGGACTCGAACCGGGCGCCCGGCGGGGGCGGTCGGTCTCTCGTCGTCGGTCAGCGCTTGGAGGCCGACGCCGGCCGGATTGAACGGCCCGGCGCCGGCCACCCTGCCACGTTGTGTGGCCGGTGGCCGGCGCCGGTAGTGCCGCCCCGGGTCAGGCCGCGATCGTGAGGTCGGCGCGGCCGAACAGGAGCGCGTAGCCGCGGGGAAGGCCGGCGAGGAGGCGGTCGGTGAGGTGGTCGCCGGCGAGGTCGTTGAGGGCGGCCAGGACGGAGGACGCGTCCCAGCGGGCGCTGGTGAGGCTGGTGTTCAGGGCGCGGGCGACGGCTTCGACGAAGGCGGGCGCTGCGACCGGCTGGGGCAGGGGGATCTGGGCGGCGAACACAGCGCGGGCCCGGTCGGGGAGGCTGGCGGCGACGTCGCAGCGCTCCTCGCCGGTGAGCTGGGAGCCGAGGACGGCCAGGACAGCGTGCAGGACGCGTTCGGCCTCCTCGTCGGAGGTGTAGCGGCCGAGGGTACGGACCTGCTGGAGAAGGAGACGGTACCGGGTCATGGCGGTGGTGGCCTTCCAGGGGTGGGCCGCCGCTGGCGGTACGGCGGCGCGAAGGTAGGGGTCAGGGCCGGTGGCCGGGCTGGGGGCGGCCGAACAGGAGGTCGTAGCCGGGCGGCAGCTGGAGCAGGACACGCTCGATGAGGTCGTCGCCGGCCGCGTCGGCCACGGTGCTGAGGACGGCGCCGATGTCCCACAGGGCGGTGGTCTCGGTGGCGCCCTCGATCCAGGCCGCCGTCGCGCGCACGAACCTCTCCGGGCTGAGCGGCTCGACCGCCCGCAGCGGGCTGAGCAGGACCAGGGCCATGGTCTCCGGCAGGCGGGCGGCCAGTTCGGCGCGCACACCGCCCGCCAGGTGGGCGCCGAGCAGGGCCAGAACGACACGCGCCGCCCGCTCGGCCTCCTGGGGTGTGTCGTACTCACCGCGTTCCCGGATCTCCTCCAGGAACGCCTCCCATCGAAGAGTCACCACAGTTCTCCCTCTGTCCCAAAGACGGGCGCGAACGCCGTCGGCGCCCGGTCAGGGCTCGACGATCAGGCGCCCGTTCAGACCGGTGAGCTTGAGCAGCCGGACCACGCAGCGGCCGGCGCCGCGAAGGGCCAGGCGCCCGCCGCACCGGTCGGCCTGGTTGTGGGCCTGGACCAGGACGCCCAGGCCCGCGCAATCCATGAACGTCACCTCCGACAGGTCGAGGACCACCTCCCGATGTGACTTGAGCGCGGCGGTCAGGGCACGGCGCAGCGAGGGGGCGGTGCCGAGGTCGATCTCGCCGTCCGCCCGGACCACGAAGGGGTCGTGCCCTTGGTCGTGCATGGTGTCTCTAGCTGTCGGCCCGGGACGCCGTGGTGTGCAGGGGCCGCTGGGCCGGGCGGGTCGTGGCTGGGTGGGGTGGCCGTCCCGCAGGGCCCGGGGGATCGGCGGTGCGGGACGGCGGTCCGGGGGCCGGTCAGGCCTGGATCTGCTTGCGGCTTCCGCTATGGCTGATCTCGATCTTGCGGGGCTTGGCCTTCTCGGCGACAGGGATCTTCAAGGTCAGTACGCCGGCGTCGTAGTCGGCGCTGATCCCCGCGGGGTCGAGGGTGTCGGAGAGCATGACCTGGCGGGAGAACACGCCGAGCGGTCGCTCGGACAGCTCCCACTTCACATTGTCGCCCTCGTGGCGGGGGCGGCGTTCAGCCTTGACCGTCAGCATGTTCCGTTCGACGTCGATGTCGATCGCCTGCGGGTCCACCCCGGGCAGGTCGAAGCAGATCACGTACTCGTCGCCGACACGGCAGGCGTCCAGCGGCATCGGGGCCGGCCGGGACCAGGTGCCGTTCGTGCCCAGGAACTGCTGGGTCAGACGGTCCAGCTCGCGGAACGGGTCAGTGCGCATCAGCATCGCGAAACACCTCCACTGATCGATGGGAGCCAGTGCGCTTCACCTGAATCTGTTCTAGCATGTCATCCATCCGATGACAAGCAGCGAAGTCGCCAAAGGAGTGACACCTATGGGAAAGCGGCACGACCCGCCCGCCACCGGCGGCAGCCCACCCACAGGACCGGCGTCCTTCCTCGCCGCCGCCGCCGCGGCGCTCGCCGCCATCGCCGACGCCGTCCGCACCGCCCAGAACACCAGCCCGGCCACCCGGCCCGGCGCCGGTGCACCGGACGAGGGACCGAGGCCGGCCCTGGCCGCGCTGGTGCTGCTGCGCGAACTGCGCACCGAGCTCGCCGGCTGGGAGGCGGGCCTGGTGGAGAGCGCCCGCGCCGGCGGCGCCACATGGGCCGACCTCGCCCGGCCCATGGGCGTCGCCAGCCGTCAGGCCGCCGAGAACCGCTACCTGCGCCTGCGCCCCGCCGACAGCGGCTCCACCGACGCGGAGACCGGAGCGGGGCGCGTCAAAGCCGTACGCGACCGCCGGGCCGCCGACCGCGCTGTCACCGCCTGGGCCCGCGACAACGCAGCCGACCTGCGCGTCCTCGCCGCCCAGATCACTGCCGCGCCCGGCCTCACACCCCGGGCCCGCCCAGCGCTGACCGAGCTCATAACCGCCCTCGGCGCCCCCGACCCGGCCGACCTGATAGCGCCCCTCGCCGACATGCGACCCCACCTCGCCGCCGCCCACCCGGACCTCGCTGCCCGCCTCGACGACCTCACCAACCGCACCGACCGCCTCCGCCATGACAGCGACCAACGACGAACCTGACCCCCTCATCACCGAAGACCGCTGGCAGCACATCGAAGACCGGCTCGCCGCCATCGAACGCCGCATCCGCGAGCACAGCAGCGACGCCATTGCCACCGTCGACGCCTGCCTGGCCAGACTCGACGCCCTCCGCCACGACCTGGCCCACGGGTCCCGGCTCCCGCAGGCCTTCCCCACGCCCGCGGACCCTCCGGCCATCCCGCCGCAACCGGCGCGAGCCCGCACCGAGAGCCCGCCCACAACGGCCGGCCACCGGCACGCACCAACCGTCCCCGGACTCACCGCGACACGCCTCGGAGGCCGCCAGGCAGCGGTCCGGGTGCCCGCATGACAGGGAAGGTATGGAGAGCTGCCATCCCAGATGGCCCAGGCGATACACCGTGATTGGACGTTACGGTCGAGCGGAACCGCGCCGACTTCGTCCTTGTCTTACCTGGCTGGACACCCCTGCCCCTGACGTTGGTGAGGCGGCCGGGCTGCGGCGGAGGACTCCGCGTGCGCGTCCCACACTGCCCCGGACGTGCGCTGTCGCGGCGCGGGAGGCGGGCAGGTCACGCGGCATTCGCCAGCTCGGGCAGCCAGCCCGGCAGCCATCCCCGCCCGGCTCAGACCCGGGTCCTGCGAGCGCACCAGTCGGTGCAGTAGCGGCGGGCGCGGCCGGTGGAGGCCGGCGGCATCGCCTGGGCGCAGCCCGGGCAATGGCCCGGCGGAACCGGAGCGGCCAGGTGTTGATGAGAATCCGCGATTTCCCCCAGACCTGCTCGACCCGTCCGACGATCAACGAAGCGGGGAGGCCGGGTGAGTAGGCCGTTTCCGACGCCGTCAACGGCAGGGCGGGTACCGTGCGCGTCGGCCCGCGGCGGTGCGTTCAGGGCTCGGGATAGCCGGGGCCCGGCGTGGCCTCGACCAGGGCGGCGTTCAGCGTTGCCAGCGCGGCGATCACCGCGTTGACCTGCCCACCGGGCAGCCCAGGGAGCAGCTGGCGCAGTGTCGATTCGGCGTCCCGGTTCCTGGCTTTCTGCCGTGTCGCCGCGCGCTGGGATGCCTCCTGCGTCCTTACAGCCCTCGTCGGTGATCAGCTCACGACGGCTTCATCACCTACCTCCTACTCCCCCCGCGGCTACGCGCTTCTGTCGCCGCCGTCTGGCCCTTGCCGGCCAGGACGGCCGCTGATCCGTCCCGCGCGCATGAACGGACGAATATCGGTAAAAAGGGGTGAAGAAGGGGCGGTGCGGCTGCGGCGCCCGGCGGACGACTGGAGGACCTGATGAGCGACCTGTCGAACAAGGCGCGGGAACTGGGTGGCAAGGCGAAGGAGAAGGTCGGTGACCTGACCGGTGACGAGGAGCTCAAGGGCGAGGGCCAGGCCGACCAGGTCGATTCGAAGGTCAGGCAGGCCGCGGACAACGTCAAGGACGCCGTACAAGGCGCCGCCGACCGGGTGAAGGGCGCCCTGAAGCGGAACGACTGACCAAGGGAGGCACCGGAATGGCCCTGTTCCTGTTCATCCTGTTCATCGCCGTGGTGTTCGGCTTCGTCGGCGCCCTCGTGAAGGGCCTGCTGTGGCTGCTCGTCATCGGCGCCGTGCTGTTCGTCGCAGCCCTGGTGCTCGGCGGCGTGCGCCTGGGCCGCGGGCGAGGTGCACGCAGATAGGCGCGGGCCCCAGGCGTACCGTCCGCACAGGGGACAGGCCGCCTGTGTAGGCGCTGCGCTGGCCTCTGCGACACGATCCTCAGGGGACAGGACCGGCTCTGGGGTGGCACGTGTTGGCAGGTCTCCCGCCTCTCCCGCCCCACCTGCGCCCATCGGTGTCTCGCAGCGGCATTCCGTAACCGGCCACGGGGGACGGGAGTTACCAGGTTCGTGACCGAGACCGCCCAGGTGCATCAGAACCGGTCTCGGCGTACCGGGCACTCCTGGTCCGTGGCGCGCTGGCGGGCGTGCTGGCACGGTTTCATCCACTGGAACGTCACAGGAGCGCGCCAGCGGGCCGCGGAACTCTGGCATCTGGAGGTTCTCAGAGCACGGTATTTCACGTGATCCCAGGCTGGGCGATAGCGGTATCGCCGGGGTACTCGGGCCTCAGCCCACGACTTTCGTCCTGGGCCGCTCTGCGCGTGCGCGTTCTCCAGTCTCAGGGGGAGCCGGAGCCGCCGTAGCCCGCGCGAAGCGTCGGTGAAAGGGAACGGTGGGGCGTAGCCCGGCTCGTCGAGTTCAACTGGCCGTGGCCCACTGGGTGGTTCGCGCGTGCAGACGGGAGACGACTGCGGCGTAGCAGTTTCCGGGCAGGTCGGTGACCCAGTCGAAGGTGTCGAGGGTGACGCCGTGCTGGGCGGCGGCGTGGAGCATGTCGGCCAGCAGGACGGTCGCGGCGGCTTTCTGCTCCTCGGTGCCGGGTGTGGTGCGGCGCTGAGCGGCTTCGTTGATGCGGTCGGTCAGGTCGCGGTGCCTGAGGACGGCGCGGTAGCACGTGCTGGGCAGGTCGGTGACCCAGTCGAAGGTGTCGAGGGTGATGCCGTGTTTCGCTGCGGCGTGGAGGATGTCGGCCAGCAGGGCGGTCGCGGCGGCGCGGTCCTGCTCGGTGCCCTCGTCCGGGCGTCGCTCGGCGGCGGCGTTGACGCGGTCGGCCGGGTCACGGCGCCTGGCCATGGCGCGGTAGCACGTGCCGGGCAGGTCGGTGACCCAGTCGAAGACATCGAGGGTGACGCCGTGCTGGGCGGCGGCCCGGAGCATGTCGGCCAGCAGGGCCGTCGCGGCGCCTTTGTCCTGCTCGGTGCCCTGGTCGAGGCGTCGCTCGGCGGCGGCGTTGACGCGGTCGGCCAGGGTGCGGTTCTTGCGGTCGGTGTACTGGTACACGCTTCTGTCTCCTCGGTCGGTCGGGTGGCCGTCGGCGTGGCCGGGGTTCGTTTCCGGCTGTCGAAGCGGGTGATGGCGGCGGTGCCGCAGGGGGTGTGGACGCCGAACCGGGTGCTGCACGCGCGTCCCGCCGGGCCAGGCTCGGCTCTGGCGGGACGCTCGGTTCGATGCGACTCGTGTGAGGCGCCCCCGACCCTTGCCTGCGGCGTGTGCCGGGCGCGGACGGCCAAGCGGTGCGGGGGTGCGGCCGGCCGGGCTGGTTAGGCGTACGGCGGGCCGCACCCCGGTGGGACGTTACAGGCTGTGGGTGAGGTGGTCGGTCAGGAGGCGGGTGAAGCGGGCCGGGTCGGGCAGGTCGCCGCCCTCGGCGAGCAGGGCGCTGCCGTGGACGAGTTCGGCGATGTCGGTGAGGACCGGGTCGTCGGACTTCGCCCCGTGGGCCCGGTGCAGGGCGGTGATCAGGGGGTGGGTGGGGTTGAGCTCCAGGATCCGCTTCACGGTGGGGAGTTCCTGGCCCATGGCCCGGTACATCTTCTCCAGGGTGGGGGTCAGGTCGTGGGCGTCGCCGACCAGGCAGGCGGCGGAGGTGGTGAGCCGGGTGGAGAGGCGGACCTGCTTGACGTGCTCGGCCAGGGTGGCCTGCAGCCAGGTGAGGAGGGCGGCGAAGTCCTCCTCGCGCCGGGCCTTCTGCGCCTTCGCCTCGTCGTCGCCGTCGGTGTCGGCGTCGTCGCCGAGGTCGACCTGGCCCTTGGCGATGGACTGGAAGCGGTGGCCCTCGAAGGCGGGGACCTGGTCGGTCCAGACCTCGTCGACGGGGTCGGTGAGGATCAGGACCTCGTAGCCCTTGGCGGTGAAGGCCTCCATGTGCGGGGAGTTCTCCACCATCTGGCGGTTCTCGCCGGTCAGGTAGTAGATGGTGTCCTGGCCGTCCTTCATCCGCGCGACGTACTCGCGCAGCGTGGTCGGCTTCTGCGCGTCGTGGGTGGAGGCGGCCGAGACCAGGGGCAGCAGCGCGTCGGTGTTGTCGCGGTCCTCCAGCAGGCCTTCCTTGATCACCCGGCCGAACTGCTCCCACGCCGTGGCGTAGGCCTCGGGGTTGGCGGCCTGCATGTCCTTGAAGGCGGTGAGGACCTTCTTGACGAGTCGCCGACGGACCGCGGTGATCTGGCGGTCGTGCTGCAGGATCTCGCGGGAGACGTTCAGCGACAGGTCGTGGGCGTCGACGACGCCCTTGACGAAGCGCAGGTAGTTCGGCATGAGCGCGTCGCAGTCGTCCATGATGAACACGCGCTTGACGTACAGCTGCACGCCCCGCTTGGTGTCGCGGGAGAACAGGTCGAACGGGGCGTGGGCGGGGATGAACAGCAGCGCCTCGTACTCGAAGGTGCCCTCGGCGCGCATGTGGACGGTCTCGGCCGGGGGCTGCCAGTCGTGGCTGATCTGCTGGTAGAACTCGTGGTACTCGGCCTCGGTCACCTCGCTGCGGGGGCGGGCCCACAGGGCCTTCATCGAGTTCAGCGTCTCGAGCTCGACTGCGGGTTCGGCGCCGTCCACGGTCTCGGCCTCGGTATCGGCACCGTCCGCGGAACCGGCCGCGGCGGCGGGTTCGGCGGCCATGCGGATGGGCCAGCGGATGAAGTCCGAGTACTGCTTGACGATCTGGCGGATCTTCCACCCCGCCAGGTAGTCGCCGAGACCGTCCTCGCCGTCGGCCGGCTTGAGGTGCAGCGTCACCGAGGTGCCCGCCGGCAGGCCGTCGGCCGGCGCGATCGTGTAGGTGCCCTCGCCGTCGGACTCCCACGCGGTGCCCTGCTCGGTGCCGGCGCGGCGGGTGTGCAGGGTGACCTTGTCGGCGACCATGAACGCCGAGTAGAAGCCGACGCCGAACTGGCCGATCAGGTTCTGCGCCGCCTCCGCGTCCTTGGCCTCCTTGATCCTGGCCAGCAGGCCGGCGGTGCCGGACTTCGCGATGGTGCCGATCAGGTCGACGACGTCCTCGCGGGTCATGCCGATGCCGTTGTCCCGCACCGTCAGGGTGCGGGCCTGCCGGTCGACCTCCAGGGTGATGTGCAGGTCCGAGGTGTCGACCGCCAGGTCGGTGTCGGTGAGGGATTCCAGACGGAGCTTGTCGAGGGCGTCGGAGGCGTTGGAGATCAGCTCGCGCAGGAAGATGTCCTTGTTCGAGTAGATCGAGTGGATCACCAGCTGCAGCAGCTGGCGGGTCTCCGCCTGGAACTCCAGCGTCTCGGTCGGGCTGACCACGGGAGGCGTCTCCTTTGTGTGCGCGTAGTGGGAAGGGCTCGGGTCGGGCTGCCGGGGCTGGCCGGGGTGCTGTGTGGCCGGCCCCGGGGGTGTTCAGATGTGGCTGAGGGGTTGGTAGGGCTGCTCGGGGCGGGCGGTGCCGGGTCGGGCGGTGCCGTAGCAGGACAGGAAGAGCTTCCAGCCGTCGCGGCACTCCAGCGTCGCGCCGTAGCGCACTGCGGGTGGGTCCGGGCGCGTGCTGTACCGGTCGACGCGCACGATCCCGGCGGCCGGGTCGTCGGCCGCCATGGCGGCTGCGACCAGGGCCTGCTCGACGAGGGCCACCGGAATCGACGAGCCCGTCAGGTCCGGCGCTTCCACGCTCTCGGCGCCGTCACCGTCGCCGGTGGTGATGGTGGGGGCGGTGCCGCTGGCACCGGTGATGGTCCACCACACCTGTCCGCCGCTCTCCAGGGTCACGGTCAGTCCGTAGGGGCTGTCGTCGTCACGCTGGCAGGCGCCGGTAATGCCCGGTATGCCCAGGGCGCGCTCGATGAGCAGTTGCTGCAGATCGGCTGGAGTCATGGGAGTCGGCTGGGATCGGGGACGGCGCGACCGTCGCCGTCCGGAAGATTCGGGTGGTCTGCACGCCGCGAGCCGTCAGGCGTCAACTCGCGCCCCGTGTGGGGGCACAGGCGCCTCGTGCGGGCTTGCGGCGGTAAGCCGGTCCACGGCGTGCGGGTCGTGGACCGGCAGGGGTGTGACTCGGGGTGGTCACGGGCTGGCTGAGGGTGTGCGGCGCTGCCGGTTGCTGTCGGCGCGTAGCTGGTCGGCTCGGGCGGTGAGTTGATCGAGGCGGTCTGCGATCTTCGGGTGCTCCGCCTCCAGTAGGGGCCGGGTCTCGGTGAGCGGGGCGAGCAGGCGGGCGGGGTCGTTGTGGCCGAGTGCATCCAGGAGGCGCTCTATGGTGGGGGCCGCTTGTGTGCCGAGGCCGTCCAGAGCGCCGATCTGTCCGGCGAGGCGGCGCAGGTCGGCGGCGTTGTCGCGGGCCCAGGTGGTCACCGCGCGGTCGGCGGCGCGCTGGTCGCGCGTGGCCTGGACGCGTTGCTCGCCGGTGCTTCCCGCCCCGGTGCCGGCGTTCGCGCTGGGACGCAGGCGCAGGTAGCGGCGTTCGGCGGCTTGGCGGCTTTGGACGCCCAGTGGTTCGGCGAGGTCGGCCCAGGTGGCGCCGGCATCGCGAGCGGTCTCGATCAGGCCGGTCTCCCAGTCGGCGAGTTCCTCGCGCAGGTGGCGTAGCAGCAGGA
Organism: Kitasatospora sp. NBC_01300; assembly: GCF_041435235.1. Lineage (NCBI taxonomy): Bacteria > Bacillati > Actinomycetota > Actinomycetes > Kitasatosporales > Streptomycetaceae > Kitasatospora > Kitasatospora sp. NBC_01300. Next base: position 5,739,455 of record NZ_CP108408.1, read on the forward strand.
TTGCGGAAAGGGCCTGTTGTGGATCGCTTTGGCCTGCGTTGTCCGGGGGTGCGTGGCGGGCGGTGCGGGCGGCGGCGTCCATCATGCCCAGCGCGGCGGCGGCGGCCAGGAACGAGGCCGGCCCCACCCCGGCCGCGCCGGTGTCCTGGGTATCCATGTCGTCACTCTTTCGCTGACTGGGTGAATGTCATCGTCTGGATGACATGCTACAACGGTTCGTGGCGGGCCGCGCCGGCGCGAACCACCCAAAGACCTTCTGGACCGGAGGTGTCCGACGATGTCCATACGCACTGCGGAGACCCACCAGGCGCCCCCAAGCCCTGGTCGTAGCCGACCCCGATCCCGATGGACGCCTGACGCGAGGACGACCGCCTCGTGCTCGCGCTCGACCTGCCCGGCATCCCGCTGGAGGCGATCGAGGTTCAAGCGCTGGGCCGGATAGTCACCGTGAGGGTCGAGCGCCGGTCCGACCCGCGCTGCCAGGGCGTGCACACCCAGCTCGCCGAACTGGCCCCGGGGGGGGCATCCAGCTGGCCGACAGCCTCGACCCGGCCCGCATCGGGGCTCACCTGCATGCATGACGGCGTCCTGACCCTCACTGTCCTCGTCGCCGACCGGCTCCTGTCCCGCTCCCACCGCCTCGACTGCGAAGCCCATCAGGACAGGCCGGTCCCCGCCGTGCCCGTACCTTCGGCGAGCCCGATCCGGCCCGGATCTTCGACGACACCCCGGTCCACGGACGCCAGCCGCTCACCGCGGACCATCTGCGCCCGCTGCGTTCGATGCGGGCCGCAGCCGCGGACGAGCTGTACATCGTCTTCTCGACGGACGGCGGCGCCGAGGTCCTGCCCCTGCCGGTGATCGAGAAGCGCCTGGCCCGCGGGTGGCAGTGCTTCCTCCTCGCCGGCACAGTTGACCTTCCCGCAGACGTGATCGAACCATGGGCCCGTGAGGTCGGTCCCAGGCCCGAAGGACAGGAGAGCCTCTGGCCGCAGTACCCGCGCAGTGCGCACGACCCGCTCTTCGGCGAGGACCTCGGCCTGGCACACGGCGCCACACGGGCGGCGTGGATCGGGTACGAGCACGAGGACGCGGAGCGCAACCTGCGTCTGCTCGCCATGGCGCGCGGCGTGCGGGACCTTCGGACGCTGGACGGCGGGTACGACGACCACGGCCGCTCCCGCCCCCTTCCCCAGTCGGTGTGGCTGGGGCTGCTGGCCCACGCCGAGGACCTGGACCGAGAGCCGTTCGAGGCCCCGGGCACCGACCGGTGGCGCAGCGGCGGCAGTGGCATCCCGCTCGGCGTCCTCGCGGACGTGCAGGTCTACACGACCAACGCCGACCCCCGGATCCAGGGCAAGGGCCACTCGCCGTTCTGCGCGCACTCCCGTGAACGCGGCGTCGTCGCCGGCGACGACGTGCTGACCGTCGCGGACCTGCTCGACGACGGTGGCTACGACTGGTGCAGCAAGTGCCAGGGCTACGCCGTCCGGCGCCTGACCGACACCGAGCTGTCCTACTGCCGCGCCGCCCACCGGCTCCACGACATCGCGCAGAATCTCGACCCCGGTCGAGGCGGCCACGACCGCCTCGATGCCGAAACGATCATCCGCCAGCTCCGTGAACTCGCCGACTGGCGACCGATCGGCGAAGACCACTGGTACATGAGCGGAGCGCGGCGCTGGCGACGCATCGTCGGCGAGCTGCAGGTGAGGGCGGACGCGGCCGGACGCGACACCCCGTGACCCAACCGCGCAATGCCCCGAACGCGACCGAACTGAACAGGCCACCCATGACCAGCACACCGCGCGAGACGACCCTGTCGCCGCACGCCACCGGCCCCCGGCTGCTCGCCCGGCTCACACCGCTCCGCCAGGCCGGCTGGACGGAGGGCGAACTCTGGGACGAGACGGCCTCATGCGGCGCTGGCGAGGCGTAGAAGGTGGAGCCGAACGCGAGGCTGGTGGGCGTGTCGGCTGCCGCCCCGGCGTGGTCCGCCCGGGCCTTGTCTGCGCGTCGGTGCTTCGAAGGAGTGGCGAACCGCTCGTTGCTCTCTCGTAGCAGACCGGTGGGCTCCGGGACGTCGCGTACCGGCTGCGGGCAAGCTCATGGCAGACGCGGCCGGTGTCAGAGGTCCCGGGTACCGTCCGATCGGAGGGTCAAGTTCGGGCGGGAGGGATCGGTATGGCTGCGGAACGGAAGTGCAGGGAGTGCGGGAAGGGGGCGAGTGCCAACCGCAAGGGAAAGCCCGGCAGGTGTGTGCCTTGCATCGACGGGCACTACGTGAAGCTCGGCTGGAACCCCTGCGAGCCCCATGTCTGCACGGAACACGAGCGTCGTTGCCTGTGCACCACTTGTGACCAACCCGACGCGATCCCGTACAGCGAGATTCGCAACAAGCAGGTCCGATACTGCAATTCGTGTGCCTCCCGGAAGATGTACGAACAGGGCCTCGTGCGCGAGCCGGCGAAATGGGACATCACGAAGGAGGAGGCCGCGCGGATCGTGCTGGGGGAGGAGTTCCTCGCGCGTGACGCTGCCGGTGCCGTGGTAGATGAGTCCGGACTTGCCCAGAGGATGGGGCACGTGTGGTCGCTCGTGGAAGTGGAGTGCGCGGTCTGTGGAACGGCCAAGAGGTGGAGCGCGTCGATGAGCCTCGGCAGCCGGGCCGTGCCCGGGCGCAGCCGGTGCTCCAACTGCTCTGCACTGCCCCTGACCGCCTGGCAGGTCAAGTTCTTCGCCGCGTACGGGCTCGTGCGCGATCACGTGGGCTACGCCCGGCTCAGCGAGCGGGTCGAGGCGCACTGCACCGACTGCGGGGCGGCGCGCAGGACTTCCGTCTCCGAGCTGGCGAGCGGGGTTTCGCCCTGCCTCACCTGTGACGCTGCGACCACCGACCCGGATGCCTCGCATCTCGTCTACGTCGTGCACTTCCCGAGGCTTGGCGCCTACAAGGTGGGCATCACCGGTACCGGGGTGCGGCACGACCGGCTCGCGTCCCACGCGGCGCAGGGCGGCGTTCCGGTCGGACGGAGAGTGGTGCCGAACAGGGAAGCCGCGCGGACGGTGGAGGAGTTCGTCCTGCGCGTGGTGCGGGACCATCCGAGCGGCTGCACCGCCGAGGACTTCCCGCAAGGGGGCTTCACGGAGACCTGGGCCGAGGACGGACCGGAGGTGGATCTCGGTGGCATCGTCGATCGGCTGGCGCGCGAGGAAGCGCCCGGCTTCGACCGGCTTGGCAAGGTCAAGGCCTTCTTCGAGGACGAGCCGCTGACCATCGAGGAGCTGGTCGAGTTTCAGAGGATCGAGACCATCGAGACGGACGGGGGCGAGGTCCATTGTGTGGGCCTGAGCGAGCCGTTGGAACAGGTTCTTCGCAAGGTACGGGCCCGGAGGGCCTCGGGGGGCGACGGGCAGAAGTAGCGGGGGAAGTCGAGTGGGCCAACGGCGAGCCCGGGTCGGCCGACACGGTGCTGCGGATCGTGGCGGACCATCAGGCCAAAGGGCTGATCCGTTGGACGTAGCCGACGTGGCGGCCGGCCACCCCGACCTCCTCGCCGACGACACCTTCGTCTGGATCATCGAAGCCGTCTTCAAGGAGGATCGTTGCGGCGCGAAGCCAGACTCCCGGTCCCGCCAGCCATGACCCTCCCGGACTGGGCAGCTCACGTTTGCCTCGACATCCTCCGCCCGGACCTCGGGGAGGACGAGACCCTGCCGCCGACGCGAGGCTCGGGCGTCTCTGACCGGCGCTCCGGCCAGAGACGCCCCGCGCTCGGTTGCAAGCCGTAGTGCCGAAGCCGTTCGACGTGTGGCTACGCCGCCCGCCGGAGGACTTCGACAGGCCCGGGGATCGGACTCCGCCCGGTGGCGGCCCGGTCGAGCGCTTGGGCCAAGGCGAGCACGGCCTGGTCGGCGGAGTCCTTGAGGAGGTGGCCGTAGAGGTTGATCGTGGTGGCGATGGTGGAGTGCCGCAGCGTCTTGGAGATGACGGCGACGGGGATGTTCTCGGCGATCATGATGCTGGCCGCGGTGTGGCGCAGGTCGTGCAACCCGATTCTGGGCAAGTCGAGCTCCGTGGTGCGTTTGCGGAGCTGGTCGAGGACCCACTGGGGCCGCAGCGGCGTTCCGCCCGGGCGGGCGAAGACCAGACCTTCGAGCCGGCCGTCGGGGTGGGCGTTCATCTGGATCGCGGCCTGGCGGTGGAGGGCGGCCATGACTCTGGGGGAGAGGCTGATCCAGGCGCGGCTGGCCTCGGTCTTGGGCTCCCGGAGGTGGATCTTTCCGTTGTCGATGGCGGCGAGGGTCCAGCGGACGTAGAGCTTGCGGTCCATGAGGTGGACGTCGGACCAGTGCAGGGCGAGGATCTCGCCGCGGCGCATGCCGGTGCCGAGCATGACCTCGAACAGATCGGTCAGCTGGTCCGCGTACTGCTCGGCGCCGTGCTGCAGGAAGGTAGCGGCCTGTTCGGGGGTCCAGCAGGTGCGTTCGGCGGCGCGGGGCTTGGCCGGCACGGAGTGTTTGGCCGGGTTGTAGCGCAGGCGCCAGGAGCGCACGGCGGCGTTCAGCGCGTTGCGCAGGGTGGCCACGGCCCGGTAGACGGTGACGCGCCCGCGCTGGGCGTCCAGCTGGGTGGTGACCCAGTCGTCGATGTGTTCCGGGCGCAGGTCGAGGAGCCGGAGGTGGCCGAAGGCGGGGATGAGGTCGCGCTCGACGCACGCGGCGTAGCCGGCGTACGTGTTCGGCGCGAGGTGCGGCTTTCTCGTGGCCAGCCATTCCCGCAGGTAGCTCGCGACGGTGGTACGGCGGTTCTCGTAGACCCCGCGCAGCTCACCGTCCAGCACCGCCCTCATCTCCCGGGCTGCCTCGGCCCGGCTGGCGAAGCCGCCCCGCCGACGCGTACGACGCTTGCCCTCATCCGGGGCCAGGTCGACGCAGTACGTCCACGACCCGTGCCCCGCCTCCTCCAACAACCGCACACACCACGGACCCAACTGCTTCCCGTGACCGTCCGAACAACCACACCGCCGGTACACCCGACCCCGCTGCGCACGCTGTCCCATGAGCTTCCCCTTCTCTCGGACTGGGTGGTGCCTCTGGGGCAAGAGTGGCTGCCATGTCGGGTGTGGCGGCAGAGCGTGCGGGGCGGTGCGCGAAGCACGTCAGAACCAGACGGCGAAGACACGCTCAAGACGACACACCGCCCGGAAGATCACCATCCGTAGCCAGTGGGTAAGCGACCGTGATCCGCTCGCAGGAGCCGGACCCGCAAGCTGGCCAGCGCCGTCGACACAGCGGCTGTCGGGATCGCACGGTGGTGCTTGCTGAAGGGGCGACAGATACCGCTCACCGGCAGTAGCTGCGGTGGGGTGGTCGGCCTGGGGACCATTTTGGGACCACGCGGGATGAGCGCTCATGAACGCTGATGGGTGAAAACGGACGCTTGTGCGCAAAGTAAACACTGAGTCACCGTCAGCATTCTGAGGCGCCACTTTCGCTGAGAGTTTCCAACTCACTTTCTCCTCAGCATAGTTGAGCAACAAAGAAGCCGGGACCTTGAGGTCCCGGCTGTCGACAATAGTTGAACCCCTTGACTGGGGGTCAAGGGGTCGCAGGTTCAAATCCTGTCGTCCCGACAGTGATGTCGGTTGTGAGAGCGGGTACTTGGGAAACCAGGTGCCCGCTCTCAGTCGTTTCCGGGGGGAGTGCGGTCGCAGGGCGGCCGCGTCCGTCTCTCCGACCTGGTGGTTTGTGGCCGGGGTGAGTCTGGGGTGATCGCAGCTCCTGGCGTGGCGTCAGTTGATCTCGCATTCTGGTGCCGGGGATGACCTAGAGAAAGTCGGCGTGGACGTCGTTGTAGGTCTCGGCGTTGTGGTGGAGGAAGGCGGATGCCTGCTGTGGTGTCCAGCACCGGCGCTCGGGTGCGGCGGGACGCTTCAGTGCGGCGTTGCGGGCGGGATTGCTGGCCGGCAGGTCGGTGCTGACGGCGGCGTTCATGGCGCTGGAGAGGATGGTGCAGCAGCGGTGGACGGTGGGGCGTCCGCGGCCGGCGGCCAGCTGTTCGCGGGACCAGGTGGTGACATGTCGGTCGCGCAGGGCGTTCAGGGGCAGGTGCATCGGTCGGGGGCGATCTGGGACCACGCGCTATTCACCTCCGCCGTTGAGGGCTTTTTGGGTGAACGAACAGCGCGGGCTGTCTACCGTCCGACGTGCAGAGATGGCAATGGCCGGGCGGCTGGGGGTACTGCGTGGCTGGGCCTTCGCCCGGGATGAGAATGATCTCCTGATGTACGTATCGCCGCTGAGAATTGTGTACTGACGGCCGCCTCTGCACGTAGGATCGGCGGAACTGTTTGCGGCCCGACAGGCTTCCCGCTGAGGACACGCCCCCAACCCGCACGAATCACTCGTGGTCTGGTCTGGGGGAGTCCCTTCGTGCCCATGCTCCTGCTGAAGTTGTCGGCGCAGGATCTGCTCACTCTGAACTCGCGCCGCCGGATGGTGCCGCATCTTGCCGAACGGTGGCGAAAGTTCCGGGAGCACGAGGCTTCGGAGACGGAGCGGTTCGCGTGGGCGGAGAGTCTGATTTGTCTGGCGAACGATTTGGTCGCCGCTGATCGTGGCAATGTGCAGATGGTCGTCGAGTGCGCCGCGACTGTTGACGAGGACATCAAGGGGAGCAGTCCCAGGCTCGTGGACGTCGTCCTGGTGGGCCGCCACCCGCGCGAGAATCGGCCGTCCGTCCAGCTGGTGGAGCTGAAGCGTTGGTCGACCGTGACCAGGGTCGAGCGGGCCGTTGCGGACCAGATCTACGTGGCGGGCCTGGCGAAGCCCAAGAAGCACCCTGCGTTGCAACTGCGCGAGTACTACAACGCGTTCACCGGCAACCGGGGTCCCTTCGGCACGGTCGACATCGAGTGCGGCGGCTTTGCCTACCTGCACAACGCCACTGAGGACTCTGTCCGTCCACTGATCGACGTGGACGCACCGACGGGTGTCTATGCGCAGGTGTACACCGGTGATCGTCGCCGCCGGTTGCTGACCGACTTGCAGGGACACTTCGCCGCCGACGGCGGCGGCACCGAGGCCGAGCTGCTGCTGCAGGGCATCGGCGTGCGCAACGCACCGCTGCTCGACGCGATGATGCGGTCCCGGGGCACGGACACGGTCTTCACCCTGCGCGGGCGGCAGAAAGCGGTGGCTGATCAGATCCTGGAGACAGCTGCCGAGGTACTGCCCTCCTTGAAGCAGCCCGCGCTGGTTCCGGACGAGCGACGAGTCGTTTTCCTGGTGACCGGTGGCGCAGGCACCGGAAAGAGCGCTATCGGCCTGCAGATCAAGGCGGAGCTGGAGGCCGCCGGCCGGAACGTCAACTACGCCAGCGGGAGCAGGGCCTTCAACGCGGCGATGCAGGAGCACGTCGGTGTCGGTGACCGGGAGTTCAAGGAGACTTTCACCTACTTCTTCGACTACGTCACGACGCCCGACCCGCTGCTCGACGTTCTGATCTGCGATGAGGCACACCGACTCCGTGACCGCTCCGAGAACCGGTTCTGGCCGCCGGAGAAGCAGGGATCCCGGCCGCAGGTGGACGAACTCCTCGATGCGTCCCGGCTGATGGTGTTCTTCCTCGACGAAGGCCAGGTTGTTCGTCCGAAGGAGGTCGGTACGGTCGACCTGATCCAGCAGGCGGCCGATCGGCGTGGAGCCACGGTGGTGCGGTACGGCCTCCGCGAGCAGTTCCGATGCGGTGGCAGTGACGCGTACGTCCGTTGGGTGCACGCGCTGCTCGGTCTGTCGGACGACGAGCCTGAGCACTGGACGCCGGACGGCTTGATGCATGTCGAGGTGGTGGACACGCCGGACGCGCTCAGGGACATCATCCTCGGCGAGGACAGCGCCGGGGCATCCGCGCGTATGGTCGCCGGTTACTGCTGGCCCTGGACCGAGCCTCTGGGCCGGGAGAAGCGACTGGAGCGGGACGTCAGGATCGGTGACTGGCACCAGCCGTGGAACGCGAAGAGCGACACCTTCTGCGCGGACGGCGTCCCGCCCGGTGTCAGGTGGTCGACGCACGAGAACGGCGTCGGCCAGGTCGGCTGTGTGTACACCGCGCAGGGCCTCGAGTGGGACTGGTGCGGAGTGATCATGGGCGATGACATGGTGCGCCGGGATGACCAGTGGGTGTTCCGCCGAGGCAAGGAGACGGAGAAGTCGGCGCAAGGCGTGAGGCGGGTGAGGGTTCCAGGATCGCTTGATCCGAAGGTCAGCGCGAGCAGCGTCGGTGACGAGGAGTTCGCCCGCCTGATCCGGCACGCCTACCACGTGCTGATGACCCGGGCCAGCCGGGCGACCGTGCTCTATTCCACGGACGAGGAGACCCGGGCCTACCTCAAGGACCTTGTCGGGGAGACCGAGATCCACGGATTGCGGCCGACCCGGGAGAGCCTGCCACGGCACTACGCCCGTCCGAAGCGGGGACGGAAGACGCCCAAGAACGACCTTCGCTTGTTCTGACGGAAGGTGTGGACAAGTGGAAGTGGCGGGCTCGCCGGGCCCGCCACTGACCTGCGTCAGAAGAGCAGGTGCGCCACCGAGGTCAGCGCCGCCACCAGCATGTTGGTGGCGACTCCGACGGCGATGTCGGTGAGGATCTCGCGGATCCGTCCACGACGCGCAGGCTTGTACTCGATCGAGGTCATGCGGCCATCTCCAGACAGTGATATCGGAATGGCAGGGGGCGCCCTACCGGGCAACCACGCTCACGTCAGATGTTGACCACCTGACGGGCACAACCATTCGTCAATCGCCGCCTGTCGAGGGCGCATGGAACCTGGGCCTCGTACCCTCCGGGAAGGTGCGCAGCGCAATGATGCTACCGCGTGGACGCGTTGGCGTCGGGGATCAGCGAGCGGAACCTCGCAGGACGCACGCCGGTCCGCCGCCATGCCCCGCAGGGGTGCCGATCAGCCGCGACGGCCGTGCGTCACCTCGCTCTGCTCCACCTGTTGGCCGGCCACCAGGTTCCGCAGTTTGGCGCGTGTCTCCGGGTCCGTCGAGTACACGACCGTTCCGATCATTCCGCGAGTGAGTAGCACCTTGTAGGTGTTGCGGATCAGGCGGTCGATGTCGGCGTCGGTGGTGGACTTGCGGAAGACGGGGTCCTTGGATGCCGTCCGGTCGGTGATCCATCGGTCGGTCCGCCAGACGAGGTCCGGTCCGAGGATGACGCCGCTCCAGTCGTACTCGAAGCCCTGGGCGGTGTAGACGCAGCCGACCTGGCCGAAGCCGGCCGGATCGGTGGCCCAGAGCGCGGCCGGCGGGGCGCCCGCGATCGAGCGGTCGCCGTACACGTTCCAGGGCCGGGCCCAGTCACCGATGTGCACGTCGAGGGGGAGCGGATCACCCGGGGCCACCTTCGTCGTCCACTTCCAGCAGTACCCGGCCGACATGCGGGCGCCGTATCCCTCCGCGCGGCGGGCGTCGAGGAACGCCTCCAGCGCCTGGGGGCTGTCGACCACCTCCAGAGCCACCTTGCCGTCGGGCTCCCAGCCGACCGGGCCACCGGGCTCGAGGCCCAGCAGGCGCACCACCCAGTGCAGGTAGGCGTCGCTGCCTCCGCAGCGGAACTGGCTGTCCAGCTCCACCACCTGGCAGCCCAGGCCCTTCACGGCGGCGGCCGCCCGGATCTGGGCCACGGTGCCCATCTCGCCCGGCCGGACGACCTGGTGCTCGTCCAGCAGGAACACCGGCACCCGGGCGGCGTCGATCAGCTCCTCGATCTGGGGCTTGCCGGTGCGCTGGGCGGCCCGCGTGTAGCGGTTGGCCGACGTCTCCCGGATCCGGTGGGCCTCGTCGCAGATCAGCACGTCCAGGCCGTTGCGCTCGGCGGTCATGAAGCTGTTGAAGTACTTGAACAGCTCCTGCACCTGCTTCTTCCGCGCCCCGGCCATCCGGCGCATGGTCGTGGTGAACGAGCTCGACCCGGTCGCGTGCAGAGCCGTGACACCACGCCGGTACAGATCACCCAGGAGGGACAGCGCGATCACGCTCTTCCCGGTACCCGGACCGCCCGTGATGACGACGACCTCCTTGTGATCGGACTGCTGCGCCTGACGGACCGCGCGCAGCACCAGCTCGTAGGCGACCCGCTGCTCGTCCAGCAGGACGAACTGCTCGCGCTCGCGGACCTCCTCGGCGGCCACCGCCATCAACTGCTTGGACGGGGCCACCTTGCCCGCGAGCAACTGGTCCGCCGCCTCCGCGCCGGAGACCGGCTTCAACTTCGACCGGAGGTACTGGATGAACTCCCCGCGGCGCTCGGCGGTGAAGAGCCGGCCGCGCTCGTCCTGCGGCACCTCGTACAGGCCCTGGACGCCGAACTCCGTCGCGTTGTGGAGGAAAGCCACACCGGAGAGCCGCTCGGGATGGGCGGCGAGTGCGCCGTTGAAGGAGATGAGGTAGTCGCAGTAGCCGCGGACCTGCTCGATCGGGTTCAGTACCGGCCGGGCGTAGGCGTCGACCCGGCAGAGCAGGGGCTCGCCGTCCTCCGGCAGCGCGCTGCTCCACTGCTTGAGTTCGACCACGACGTACGACGGCTCGCCCGTGCTCGGGTGGACGCCGGCGAGTATGACGTCAGCTCGCTTGCTGTTGAGCGGCAGCGAGTACTCGAGGAGTACCTCGACCATGCCGAGTCCGGCGTCCAGGAGCGCGTTGGTCAGGGCCGGGATGCTCTGCTCCCAGGAGCGGGCCTCGGATGAGCTGGGCTTGTGGCCGTGCTTGTGGACGAACTGGTCGATGAGGCGCACGAACAGTGATCCGGCCAGGCTCTCGGCGGCGACCGCGGACGCGGAGTCGCGGAACAGCAAAACATGCTCCCAGGCAGCACGAAGTGACTCGTGCGGGTGGGGGCATGTCCCTGGAGGGAAGCCCGGCGGGCCGCGCTGATGACAGGGCCAAACCTACAACGGAGCGTGTGAACTCGTACCGAACACCTGAGCCTTCACCAACCGCAAGGCGAACCGGGAATGAGCGGCCGGGACGGCTTGCGTGGCCGACAGAGTCCCGGAGCAGACCGTCCTGGACGGGGTTGCTCTGACAGCGTGGGCCACGACAGCCGCGACAGAGTTGGGGAGGGGCTGTCGCGCGGAAAACTGGGGGTCAAGGGGTCGCAGGTTCAAATCCTGTCGTCCTGAGAGTGATGTCGGAAGGTTGTTGGCCGGGAGAAATCCCAGGCCGGCGGCCTTTTTTGTTGATGGGGCGGCAGGTGGTCGACGGCCGTGGGGTCGGTGTCTTGCGATCTTGTCGGGGACCAGCTGGGGGCCGTGACCGCTGGTTGGGGGATCGCCGTGGATTCGCTGGCCTGGCAGCCCGGGGGGCTTGGGTGGGCGGAGTAGGGCGTTGATGGTCGGGTGCTCGGCGGGCAGGGCGTTGAGGTTGCGGGCGTTGCGGTGGGCGAGGGTGCCGTAGTCGGCGCGCTTGGCCTGGGTGGGGGAGACGCTGGGGGCGGTGGGGGCGGTCGGTGGGGAGGGGAGGTGGGAGTGGGCCTGCTGGTGTCGTGTCCGGGGTGGGGTTCGGCAGGCTAGCGTGGGGGCGGACGCGAGGGTGCGGCGGTGTTGGTTGGGTGCCGCGGTGGAGCAGGGGGTGTGGGGTGTTCGAGCCGGTGTCGCTGTCGGCGGTGGCCGCTGTTTTCGGCGCCGTGGGTGCGAGCGTGGCGAGCGAGGCCGGTAAGTGGGCCTGGGAGTCGGCGGGTGCCTTCGTCCGCAGGGTGACCGGGCGGGACGTGCCGGCGCCGACCGGTGCCGTCGAACGGGCTGCTGTGGCGCAGCTGTTGCTGGATGTGGCGGGGTCGGATCCTGCGCAGGCCAGGGCGATTCGGGCCTGGCTGGGGGGCCAGGGCGGGGGCTGGTCCGGGCCGTTGGCGGCGCCCTCCCTGCTGCCGCCCTCCGACCGCTTCTTCACCGACCGGCGCAAGGTGCTGGCCCTGTTGGACAAGGAGGCCGGGCGGAAGACGGACGGCACGCCCCGCGTCAGCGTTCTGTACGGGCCTCAGGGGATGGGCGTGAGTGCCGCGGCCGTTCACTGGGGCGCCCTGCAGCGGAAGCGGTTTCCGGACGGGCAGCTGTATGCGGACCTCTCCGGCGGGTCGCCGGCGACCGCGCCCGATGCGGCCGCCGTGCTCCGGCAGTTCCTGATCCACCTCGGTATGCCGGCGGACCGGGTTCCGCCGGCCGCGCAGGACCGGGTCGAGCGGTTCCGGTCGCTGGTCGCCGAGCGGCAGCTGCTCGTCGTGCTGGACCACGCCCGGTCGGCGGCCCAGGTCCGGCCGTTGATCACTGCGGCTCCGGGCGTCGTCACGGTCGTGGTGGCCCGGCGTCCGCTCACCGGTCTCGACGCCGTCCCGATTCCGGTGGGGCCGCTGTCCGACAAGGACGCCAGGCGGCTGCTCACGGACCTTGCGGGGAAGGAGACCGTCTCCGCCGCCGGCACCGCCCTGGCGGATGTTCTCGAACGGTGTGGCGGATCGCCCTTCGCCCTGCGCGCCGCGGCTCCCCGGCTGGCGTTCATCCCCCAGCAGCGCCGGGGTGGTGGTGGCGACGGCGGTGGCGATCCCCACGGGGGTGATCCGGTGCGCGCCGCCGTGCAGGAGTCGTACGAGGTACTGGAGCCGGAGGAGGCCCGGCTGTTCCGGCTCTGTGCCCTGCGGCCGTGGCCGGCCGTCGGTCCCGAGCTGGCCGTGGCGGTCGCCGGACCCGGCGGACCCGCGGTTGAGCGCGCTGGTGTCCTGCTGGCCGGGCTCGCCGAGGCCGGACTGGTGGAGGCCACGCCCGAGGGCCGCTACCGCTACCGGCCCGCCGTGCGCCGGTTCGCCGAGGAGCAGGCGGCGCGGGTGGACGGTCTGGCCGCATGCGCGGGTGCGGTGACGCGTGCCGTGGAGCACCTGCTGCGCTTCGCCGTCCGGGCCGACTACGCGGCGTTGCGGGAGCGTTGGCACGTCGGGCCGCTCTACCGGGAACTCGGGCCCGGCGACTACCCGGACGCCGGTGCGGCGTTGGCCGCGCTGGCCGCGGAGGTGGGCAACCTGGTCGAGGCGGTGCTCGCCGCCGAGGAGTTGGCCGCGCCGGCCACGGCGTGCGAGCTCGCGGAGGCGTCGTGGGCGGTGCAGCTCAAGGCCGGTCGGCACGAGGTTTTGTTGCCGGCGCTGCGCACCGCCGTGCGGGCGGCGGTCGCGCACGACCCGGACTCGGCGATGGCCGGCCGGATGCACACCCAGTTGGCGTTCGCCCTGATGGAACTGGACCTGCTGGCCGAGGCCGAGAGCTGTCTGGTCGACGCCTCCTCGGCGTTCGAACGGGCCGGTCACCTGCTGGGCCAGGCCACGGCCGTCGAGTCGCTCGGGCTGCTGAGGCTTCGGCAGTGGCGGTGGCAGCCCGCGTACGACTGCTTCGAGCAGGCCGACGGACTGCTCGCCTCGATCGGACCGGACCACGAGCGGGCGGGGGACGTTCCGCGGGCCCGGGCGCTGCTGAAGCGGCACCGGGGGCGGGCGCTGCGAGGCCTGGCCGAGTACGAGCGGGCCCGGGTCTGGCTGACGGAGGCGTTGTCCGACTTCCGGCGTCTGCACGACAACTACAACGCGGCCCGCACCCTCACCAATCTCGCCGAGACCTGGGCGGACACCTCGGCGACGGAGGAGGCGCTGGCCGCGATCGACGAGGCCGCCGCGATCCTGGACCGTGAGCAGGCGGAGCCCCATCTGCGCTACCTGGCGGGCCTGCGGCAGCAGTGCCTCACGGAACGGGACTGACCAGGACCGGGTGGGACGCGCCGCCGGTGCGCACGGTCAGCTCCATCGGCGGCAGGGGTTGTAGGGGTCGCAGGGGTTGCAGGGGTCGGGGGACGGCGGCGTTGTCCAGTTGGGCGAACAGCGCCGAGGCGGCCGCCGCCGGGTCGAGCGAGGGGCTGGTGAGGCGGACGAATCCCCGGTCACGCAGCAGCACTTCACAGGTGTCCGGGCCGGAGACGAAGGCCGCGAGCGAGCAGTTCGGGTAGCGGGCGAGCGTCGCCGCGGCCCACTCCCGGGGCGGACCGATCCGGGGGTCGTCGGCCTCCCCGTGGCGGAGGATCGCGTCGGCCAGGCCGAGGAGGCCCTGGTCGAGGGTGTCCTCGTGCACCGCGAGGTGGTCGGAGCCCGGCCCGGAAGGACCGTACCGGCCTTCGGCGACCCGCTCGACGGTGACTTCGTGCGGGCGGGGCCCCGGGTGGGTGCGGACCCGCAGCGGCACGGTTCTGGTCGGTGGCCGGTAGTCCGGGAGCGGGAGCAGGTCCAGGAGGGCCGGCTCTGTCGGCTCGGGCAGCTCCATGACCTCGTAGAAGAGCGAGCGCAGCAGGGCGGCTGCCTCGCCGGGTGCCGAGGTGGTCAACTCGCCTGGGCTGGTGGGAGATTGATGAGTCGTCAAGAGCTTTTCCAGCTGCGGTCGCAGGGGGGAGTCCAGGGCGAGCCGGGGGGCTTCGCGGACGAAGGCCGCCACCGGCGAGGTGGCGCCCAGGACCTCGTCGGAGGCCGCGCCGAGCAGAACGGGGGTGCCCAGTGCCGCGGCGTAGTAGCTGACCGAGCCGAAGTCCCCGATCACCGCGTCGGCGGCGATCAGTGCCTGTCGCCAGCTGTCCAGGGGATCGATCAGGGTGAGGCCGGCCCGCTCGGCGCGGTCCAGCCAGAGGCGGACCTGGCCGGGGCCGTGGCCGTGCCAGATGTTCGGGTGGAGGACGGCCGCCACCCGGTAGTCGTCGACCGGGAGTTCGGCGGTGAGGCGGTCGAGCAGCCACGGCAGCGGGTCGTTCGCGCCGGCGTCACCGAAGAGCGACTGCGGGTTCCAGGTGGAGTTGAGCACGATGAGCCGCTGTCCGGGCCGGACGCCGAACGCGCGGCGATGGCGTTCCCGGTGCGGAAGGGCGGCCAGGATGCGGTCGAAGCAGGGGTCGCCGCCGAGCACCGCCGTCGGAGCGGCCTCGGGGCAGGCTTCGCGCAGCCGGCCGAGCTGCTCGGGGTGGGAGAGCACCATCGCCCGGGCGAGCGGAACCCCGTCGGACAGCAGCCACTCGGGCGCCAGGCCGAAGACGGGGGCATGCGGCGCGTTCGGTGTTCGGTGTTCGGTGTTCGGTGTTCGGTGTTCGGTGTTCGGTGTTCGGTGTTCGGTGTTCGGTGTCGCGAGCGTTTTATTGTATCCCGCTCCGTGTGAGAGGACGACCAACTGCCCCTGGAGCTCGGAGAGTTCACCGCCGAAGCTGGCCGACAGGGCGAGGTCCACGGGTGTCTGCTTGGCCTGCTCCCACGGAAGTACCGGAACTCCGAGGGAGCTCAACAGTTCGGCGACTCCCGCGCTGAAGGGGGACGATCCCGTACAGGTGGCCAGCAGTTGGATCCGGAGGTCGTCGCGGAACAGCGGAACGACGTCCAGGAGCCGGGTCGCGGAGGTCACGTTGTGGACGACGAGGAGAACCCGGCGGCAGCCACCGCGGGTGGTCCACCTCGAGGCGTCCTCACCCACCGGAACCCGGATCCAGTCGGTCACCAGCCCTGCCAACCCGCCGCTCCTTCGATGCTCGCCGCCTCCCCTCGCGAGGTCCGTCCATTGTCCCACGGAGTGGATGTTGAGGCTCGGCCTCGGTCGGGGCCGGTCGGTTCGGCCGGACCCGACGCGCGGTCAGGGTCGTCGCTCGGCGACGGGTTGGGGGGGTGGGGGTGATGGGGGGGTGATCAGAGTTCGAGGCGGATGGCCGCGGCCGGGCAGACCGCGGCGGCGTCCTGGACGGCCTGGTGGAGGTCGGCGGGGGGTGTGGCGTCGAGGAGGACGACGATGCCGTCCTCGTCGCGCTGGTCGAAGACCTCGGGGGCGGCGAGTACGCAGTGGCCGGCGCCGCAGCACTTTTCCTGGTCGATGTGGATGAGCATGGCTTTCCCTTCGGAGGATCGGTTCGGACGCGGGGGGCCGCTACCAGGCGAGGGGGAGCTCGTGGACGCCGTAGATGAGCATGTCGCCCCGGAAGCGGATCTCCTCGAACGGTACGGCCAGGCGCAGTTCGGGCAGTCGCCGCAGGATGGAGTTCAGTGCGATCTGCAGTTCCAGCCGGGCCAGGGGCTGTCCGAGGCACTGGTGGACGCCGAAGCCGAAGGCCAGGTGGAGGCGCGCGTCGCGGGAGAGGTCGAGCTCGTCGCCGTCGGGGAACTTCTGCTCGTCCCGGTTCGCGGTGCTGATCATGCAGATCACGCCCTCGCCCTCCCGGATCCGGACGTCGCCGATGGTGACGTCCTCGGTGGCGACCCGGGTCAGGCCGGAGTGCACGATGGTGAGGTAGCGCAGCAGTTCCTCGACGGCGCCGGCGACCGACTCCGGGTGCTCGCGCAGGTGGGCGAGCTGGGTGGGGTTCTGCAGCAGGGCCAGGATGGAGAGCGCGGTCATGTTCGCCGTGGTCTCGTGTCCGGCGACCAGCAGCAGCCGGCCCATGGCGCCGATCTCCTCGGTGTTCAGCTCGCCGCGGGCGACCAGGCGGCTGAGGATGCCGTCGTCGGGCTCGGTGCGCTTGGAGTCGGTGAGCTTGATCAGGTAGTCGACCAGGTTCTTCTGGGCGATCTGCACCTCTTCGGCCGAGGAGTCGCGGCGCAGCAGGACCCGGCTGCACTCCTGGAAGAAGTCGTGATCCTGGTAGGGGACGCCGAGCAGCAGGCAGATGACCAGGGACGGCAGCGGCAGCGCGAACTCGTGGACCAGGTCGCCGGAGTTGCGGCCGGCGGTCATCTCGTCGAGCAGTTCGTCGGCGATGCGCTGGATCTCGGGGCGCAGCGCCTCGACCTTCTTGATCATGAATTCGCTGGTGAGCATCCGGCGCAGGTGGGCGTGCTCCGGGTCGTCCATCCGGATGAAGGTCCGCTGGCCGGTGCTCAGCTGCCGGGCGCCGGCGCTGATGAACGGGAAGCCGGACCGGGCGGCGTCCGAGCTGAAGCGGGCGTCGCTGAGCACGGCCTTGATGTCGTCGTGGCGGGTGACCAGCCAGCTGGGGGCGCCGTCCCAGAGGGTGATCCGGCTGATCGGCTCGTCCTGCTGGGCTTGCTGGTAGGCCGGCGGCGGGTCGAACGGGCAGCCGCCACGGGCGGCGGGGTGGGTGAACCGGGGGTTGTGAGCGGCGGTGGCCATCATGGGCTCCCTTCGCGGAGCGGATTTGCCGGTGGCGCCGAGCGGATGGGCCTGCGGTGCCGTGGGGTAGCGCCCGGGACCATTGCATGCCCTAAGCAACTAACTCACCGTCACGCTAACTCGCGGTCAGTGGTGGCGAAAGGGCCCATCCGGTGGCGAACGAATCTGTCCGGAAACCGGCCAGTGGTCGAGAGGGGAGCCACTCCCCGAACGGGGTCGCTACAGTTCCCCCATGCCGGACGCAACAGACAATCCGACCGCCACCTCCGAACTGGAGGAGGTGCTGGCCTCGCTGGCCTACCTGCTGACCCGCTCGCAGGAGCACGAGCGCCAGACGGCGCGGGCCGGCATCACGGCGGCGCGCTCGGACGTCTACCTGCTGCGCGCGCTCGCCGAGGCCGAGGAGGTCAGCCGGGTGGGCGACCTGGCCGCCCGGCTGATGGTCAAGCCCTCCCACGTCACCCGGCAGATCGACCGGCTGCAGACCCAGCAACTGGTGGAACGCACTCCGGACGCGCTCGACCGCCGGGCCCGCCAGGTGGCGCTCACGGCCGAGGGGCGGGCGATGCTCAACCGTCTGAAACAGGCCAACATCGCCGGTCTGGCCAATGCGCTGGACGGCATTCCGGCGCCGGACGTCGCCGCCACGGTCAGCGTGCTGCGCCACTTGGTGGACCGGTACGTGCGGCAGGTCAGGATCAAGATGCTGTCCGAGGACGCCACGCCCGCGGACCGGGCGGCCGGGGGCGTCGGGGGCGCCGACTCGGGCCCGAACCACTGCCCCTGACACGGGGTGTGGGAAGGAGGGGGCGCCGGGGTGGGCGCCCCCTCCGGGGTCAGGGCCGTACGGAGGTCAGGGCCGTACGGAGGTCAGGACTGTGCGGCGATTGCGGCGATCAGGACCGTGTGGCGATCAGGGCGGCCAGTCCGTCCAGGCCGCGGTCGACGGTGTCCGGGTCGACCTGGCTGACGGAGAGCCGCAGTTGCCGCTCCCCGCCCGCGCCCGGGTAGAAGTGCGACATCGGGGTCCAGATCACCCCGTACTCCGAGGCCGAGAGTTCGAGCAGCGCGTCGTCCACCGTGAACGGCACCGTGACCACCAGGAAGAACCCGCCGCGCGGCTCGTTCCAGCTCACCCCGCTGCCGGGCGGGAAGCGCCGGGCCAGGCCCGCCAGGACGAGCGCGAGGTTGCGCCGGTAGAGCGCGGCGACCTCGGTGTTGGCGGCCCGCAGGCTGTAACCGTGTTCGAGCAGCGCCCCGCCGATCACGGCCTGGGCGATCGGTGAGGTGTTCACCGTGGTCATGCTCTTGATCATGCCGAGCAGGTCGGCCAGCAGGTCGGTGCCGCCCGCGCCGTCCGCCACCGGCTGGTCCGCCACCACGTACCCGACCCGGGCGCCCGGGAGGGCCGTCTTGGCGAAGGAGCCGAGGTGGACGACCCGCCGTACGGTGTCCAGGGCCTTGAGCGAGGGCAGTCGCTCCTCGCCGGCGAAGACGCAGTACGGGTTGTCCTCCAGCAGGAGGAAGTCCTCCTCGGCGGCCAGGGCGAGCAGCTCCCGCCGCAGCTCCAGCGGCAGGCTGGCCCCGCTCGGGTTGGCGACGTCCGGTACCAGGTAGAGGGCGCGCGGGCGCAGCCCCTCGGCCCGGGCGGCGGCCAGTTGGCGGCGCAGGTCGGCGAGGTCCACGCCGTCCGGGCCGTCGGCCACCGGCCGCACCGGCAGGTCGGCGAGCAGTGCCGCGCCGGTCAGCCCCACGTACGTGGGCGAGACGGCGAGCACCACGTCCTCGGGGCCGCGGCGCAGCGCCCGCAGCACCAGGAACATCGCCTCCTGGCAGCCCACCGTCACCACGATCGACTCGGCGGGCACCTCGATGCCCTCGTCCACCGCGAGGTGGGTGGCGATCAGCTCGTGGATGATCCCCTTGGTCCGCCCGTACTGGAGGACCTGCCGCCGGGCCGCCTCCTCGGAGAGCCCGCGTTCGGCGCGCAGGTGGGCGACGTAGCGGTCCAGGTGGCGGTGGACGGCGTCGAGTTCGAAGAACTGCTCCGCCGGGCGGCCCGCGGCGAAGGAGACCGCCTCCGGGTAGCGGATGGAGATCTCGTTGAGCAGGTTCATCGAGGTCATCGCCGGGTCGGCGAGGGAGGGGTGCAGGTCGGCCCGCAGCAGGCCGCGGGGTGGGGCGGTGGTGGTCACGGGGCACTCCAGGTGGGGCAGGGCATGGGGGTGGTGCGCAGCGCGGCGGCCGCGCCCAGGTCGGCGCAGCCCGCGAGGCCGAGCGCGTGCCGCAGCTCCGCGGCCAGCAGGTCGAGCACGTGGGCGCAGCCGGCCTCGCCCCGGGCCGCCAGGCCCCAGATCATCGGGCGTCCGAGCAGCACCCCGGACGCCCCGAGGGCGAGGGCGGTGAGCACGTCCGATCCGCCGCGCACCCCGCTGTCCAGCAGCACCTGGCAGTCGCGGCCGGCCAGCGCCTCGGCGACGGCGGGCAGCGCGGTGATCGAGGGGACGGCCCGGTCGAGCTGGCGGCCGCCGTGGTTGGACACCACCACGGCCTCGGCGCCGAGTTCGGCGGCCCGTACCGCGTCCGCCGGGTCGAGCACCCCCTTGATCATCAGCGGCAGGCTGGTGTGCTCGCGCAGCCAGGCGAGATCCGCCCAGGTGACGGCGGGGGAGAGCAGCTCGGCGGTGTGCGCGGCCACGGCCGAGACGGCGGTGGTGGCCTGGTGGGCCCGCCCGGCGGCGCCGTCTTCGAGCAGGACCGCGCGGACGTCCGCGGGCAGCGCGAAGGCGTTCCTGGCGTCGCGCAGGCGGCGGCCCATGAACGGTACGTCGGCGGTGACGACCAGGCACTCGCTGCCCGCCGCCTCGGCCGCCGCGACCAGGTCGAGCAGCCGACCCCGGTCGCGCAGCCAGTACAGCTGGAACCAGAGCGTGGCTCCCGTCGCGGCCAGCTCCTCGAAGCCGACGCTGCTGAGCGTGCCGACGGTGAACGGCACCCCCGCCGCGGCCGCCGCCCGGGCCGAGGCCAGCTCGCCCTCGGGGTGGAACAGCCGGTGGTACGCGACGGGCGCCACCGCCACCGGCAGGCTCGCGCGGCTGCGCACCAGGGTGGTGGCGGTGTCGCAGGCGGAGACGTCGGCCAGCACGCGGGGCACCAGGGCCAGCTGGTCGAAGGCCGCCCGGTTGCCGGTGAGGGTGCGCTCGCGCTCCGCGCCGCCCTCCAGCCAGTCCCAGACCTCGGGCGCGAGGACGGCCCGGGCGGGCTCCGCGTACTCGGCGACGGAGAGCGGCTGGGGAGAGAGCGGCTGGGCGGAGGGTGACGGGGAGGACGGCGACGGGGCGGGGGAGGGCTGGTGCCCGGTCAGGGCCGGCGCGCTCATCCCGCCACTTCGCTGGCGCTGCGCTGGAGTTCGACGGCCTCGTAGAGGGCGCGGACGTTGTTGCTGCCGAAGGTGCGGGCCCGGATGCGCTCGATCACCTCGAAGAAGAAGGTGCCGCGCGGGTGCTGGGAGCGGGTGAAGATCTGGAACAGCTGGCCGTCGTGGTCCTGGTCGACCAGCAGGTGCAGGGCGCGCAGCTGGTCGAGCGAGTGCCGCAGCGGC
The DNA here is from genome assembly GCF_041435235.1 of Kitasatospora sp. NBC_01300. Taxonomy (NCBI): domain Bacteria; kingdom Bacillati; phylum Actinomycetota; class Actinomycetes; order Kitasatosporales; family Streptomycetaceae; genus Kitasatospora; species Kitasatospora sp. NBC_01300. The sequence continues at coordinate 5,760,248 of NZ_CP108408.1, forward strand.
GTCAGACGGGCGGGCAGCACGTCGAAGTACGCGCCCGGGGTGCGCAGGAACGGCACGCCGCGCTCCGCCATCGCGGAGACGGAGTGCACGGCGTCGGCGGAGGAGAAGGCCACGTGCTGCACCCCGGCGCCGCCGTGGTCGGCGAGGAAGGAGGCGATCTGGCCGCCCGCGTCCGGGCTGAGCGGCTCGATCAGGGTGAGCGTGACGCTGTGGTCGGCGCTCTGCACGACCGCCGAGTCCATGCCGAGGGCGCCGACCTCGATCCGCTCCTCGAAGATCATCCGGAAGCCGAAGACCTCGCAGTACCGGCGGACGGTCTCGCGCAGCTCGCCGGAGGGGACGCAGACCGCGAAGTGGTCGACGGAGCGCAGGCCCACCGTGCCGGCACCGGTCACGGGGAGGGCGTCCGGCAGGCCGGGGATCCGGCCGGCGGGGGCCTCGGGGCCGCGTTCGATCAGGGTGTGCACCACGTCGCCGAAGGCGCCGACCACCGCCGTGACGCAGCCGTGCGCGGCCTGCGGCGGGCGCAGGCCGTCGGCGCCCCGGCCGGTCAGCGTCCGGTAGGCGTCGGCGGCGTCCGGCACCCGCAGGGCCAGTGCGCCCACGCCGTCGCCGTGCCGGGCCAGGTAGCCGGTGGCCGGGTGGCCGCTGGCCAGCGGCTGGGTGAGCAGCAGCCGGATGGTGCCCTGCCCGACCAGCGCTGAGAGGCAGCGCTCGGCGGCCTCGCCGCGCTCGGTGGGCGGGACGAGCAGCTCGAAGCCGTACTCGCTGGTCAGCCGGGCGGTTTCGGCGGTGAGGTCGGACAGGTAGAACTCGACGTGGTCCAGTTCGACGGGGAGCGGGGCGGCGGTGGGCGAGGAGCGGTCGGTCATCTGAGGAGCTTTCTGGTGAGGAGGAGAGGAGGTGTCGAGGGTGATCGGGTGATCAGGTGCGCTGGAGGTCCGGGGCGCTCCCGGGCTCGGTGGAGCTCTCGGGCTCTTCGGGGGCCGCGGGTTCGGCGGGGGCCTCGGTCCCGGCGGGGGCCTCGGTGCCGTTGGGGGCTTCGGGCTCGGTCGGGGCCTCGGGCTTGCCGAGCAGGTGGGCGGCCGCGAGCAGGGCGCCGAGCACCATCACGGCCAGCACGACCCGGAAGTCCAGGGCGGCCACCAGCCCGGAGCCGACCCCGACCGCGAGGGCCTGCGGGGCGGTGAGCGAGAGGTTGACGGCCGCCTGGGCGCGGCCCATCAGCTGGGGCGGCGTGGCCGCCTGGGCGGCCGTGGCGAGGCCGACCATGGCGGCCGGGATGCCCGCCCCGGCGATCACCAGGCCGGCCGCCACCACGGGGAGGGACGGCGCGAGCAGCAGGACCGTGCCGAGGCCGAACACCACCGACCCCGCCATGACCGTCCGGCGCGGCCCGAGCCGGCCGATCAGCAGACCGCCGACCACCGAGCCGCCCAGCGCCCCGACCGCCTCGGTCGTCTCCAGCACGCCGAGGAACTGCGGCGGGCGGTGCAGCCCGTGCTGGGTCAGCGCGAACAGCACCGGCTGGAGCAGGCTCAGGACGAAGCCCGTGACGGCGGTGGCCGCCACCAGCGGGCGCAGCCCGGTCGCACCGCGCAGGTGGGCGAAGCCCGCCAGCACCTCGGTGCGCCACCGGCGGCCCGAGGGCTCCGGCCTGGGCTCGTCCGCCCGCAGGCCGAGGAAGGCCAGGGCCGCCAGCAGCAGCACGCCGAGGTCGGCCAGCGCCACGGCGTGCCCGCCCAGCCAGCTGTAGAGGCCCGAGCCGAGCAGCGGCGCGACCAGCGTGGTGCCGGCCCGGGCGCTCTGGGTGAACCCGGCTGCCGCGCCGAAGTCCTGGCGATCCGTCAGGATCGTGCGCAGCAGGGCGCTCTGCGCCGGGGCCAGCACGGCCCCGGCGAGACCGCAGAGCGAGGCCGTGCAGTAGATGATCCAGACCCGGTCCGGACCGTCGACGAGCAGCAGGGGCGTCAACCCCGCCGCCACCACCAGGTTGACGCCGACCAGCAGCGGCCTGCGCCGGACCCGGTCGGCGAGCAGGCCGCCCAGCGGTAGGAGCAGCAGCGGCGCGGCGAAGCAGAACAGCACCAGCCCGGCGGCGGAGTTGCTGCCGGTCAGCACCTTGGCCCAGATGCCGAGGGCGATGGAGAGGGCGCTGTCGCCGAGGACGGACAGGGTCTGCCCGACGAGGTAGCGCCGGAACTCCGGGCGGGCCAACAGCGGGTGCATCGTGGTTCCTTCGCTGCGCCGACGGCGCTTCGGGGTGCTGGGCGTGCTGGGCGTGCTGGGTTGCTGGAGGTGCTGAGGGCACTGGGCTGCTCGGCGCGTGAGGTGCGTGAGGCGGTGGGGCGCGTGGGGCGCGGACGGTGCGCCCTCACGCGCCGTGCGCGGGGACGTGCGCGAGGAGGTGCAGGGAGGCGCGGGGTGCCGTCAGGGAGCGGTGGGCGCGGTGGCGGTGAAGCCCTCGATCACCGCGTCGTTGGCGTCCTTCTCGCCGACGGCGATCCGGACGCCCTGGCCGGGGTAGTAGCGGACGGCCACCCCTCGGCGCTCCAGCTCCGCCCTCAGGGGGAGCTGGTCACCCGGCGCGACGACCCAGAGGAAGTTGGTCAGGCTCGGCGCCACCGTCCAGCCCAGACCCAGCAGTTCGGCCCGCAGGCGCTCCCGCTCGGCGGCGATCTCGGCGATCCGCCGGTCCACCTCGTCCTGGGCCGAGACGGCGGCCAGCAGACCCGCCTCCTGGAGCCGGTTCACCGCGTACGGGACCTGGTGGTCCCGCACCCGCTGGGCCACGGACTCCTCCGCGAGCGCGTAGCCGATCCGCAGGGCGGCGATGCCGTGCGACTTGGAGAGGGTGCGCAGCACCACCAGGTTCGGCCACTCGGCGATCCGGTCCGGTACCGACGGGGCCGCCCAGTCCCGGGCGAAGTCGACGTACGCCTCGTCCAGCAGGATCAGCGCCGTGGCCGGGACTAGGCGGAAGAAGTCCGTCAGCTCCGCCCAGGAGTAGACCGTGCCGGTCGGGTTGTGCGGGTTGCACAGCACGACGATCCGGGTGCGCTCGTCCAGCCGCTCGGCCATCGCGGCCAGGTCGTGCCGGGCGTCGGGGCCGAGCGGGACGGCCCGGGCCTCGGCCCGGGCGATCTCGCAGAACAGCGGGTACGCGTCGAAGCAGGGCGCCGAGTGCACCACGTTGTCGCCGGGCTCGACGACGGCGTGGAAGAGGTCCAGCGCCACGCCCGCCGAGCCGTGGCCGACCACGACCTGAGCGGCCGGGACGCCCTGCCAGTCGGCGATGATCCCCTCGATCCGCTGCGGGCGGAAGTCCGGGTACCGGTGCAGGTCGCCGGCGGCCGCGGCCAGGGCGGCCACGACGGACGGCAGCGGCGGGCCGGGGTGCTCGTTCTGTGCCAGCAGGTGTCTGGCGGCGGAGGCGGCGGCCATCAGTCGGCCTGGAGGACGTAGAGCCAGGAGTGCGGGGTGGCCAGCGCCTCGACGCGGTCGATCCGCAGCCCGGCGTCGGTGAACAGCTCCTCGTACGTCTCCTTGGTGTGCAGCGGCACGCCCATCATCGCGTGCGCCAGCTCGAAGCCGACCGAGAAGACCGGCAGGGCGCTCTGGGACTCGCCCGGGCCGCGGAGCATGGTGTCGCCGAGCACGAAGGTGCGGGCCTTCGGGAAGGCCTCCCGCATCCGGGTGAAGATCGAGGAGCGGGTGGCCGGGTCGGCCAGCAGGTCGTGCAGCAGGAAGAAGCTCATCACGGTGTCGACCTCGGCCACCTCGGCGGCCTCGGCGTCGTTGTCGATCTGGGTGCCGAGCAGGCCCAGGACGTCGGCCCGGACGGCGGTGACGCGGTCCTGCATCCCGGCCGTGACGATGTCGCGGCGGGCGATGTCGGTGGCCGGGCGGCTGATGTCGATGCCCAGGCCCCGGGTGCCCTCGCGCTGCCCGACCACCCGGCGCACCCGGGCGGAGGTGCCGCTGCCCAGGTCGGCGATGGTGCGGAAGTCGATGCCGGAGAGCACGTCGGTCAGCTGCGCGGCGAACAGCGACTGGTCGCACTGGGCGGAGCCGAGGGCGACCATCGCCTCGTCGCGCAGGACGTCCTCGCTGTAGCGGTGCGTCCCCGCGCTCAGGTGCCCGGCGCGGCCGAACACGTCGTGGTACCCGCCGACGGCCCAGGTGAAGTAGCCGCGCGCGGCGGCGACTTCGAGACCCACCTCGGTGGGCACGTAGGTGCCGCCGTCGGCCTTGACGTAGCCGCAGTCGGCGGCGGCGCGCAGGACGGCCTCGGTCCGGGCGGTGTCGCCGCCCTGGGCGGTGGCCTCGACGGCCGAGAGCGGCTCGCCGCGCCCGAGCCTCTCCAGGACGCCGATCCGGTCCAGCGCGAAGATCACGTTGGCGGCGATGAAGCCGTTGTAGGCGTCGGTCGACGTGATGGGCGACGGGGTGACGCCGCGCCAGGTGTCGGGGATGGCGGCAGTGGTCATGGTGGTGTCCGTTTCTCGGTGGGCGGGCCGGGTGCGGCCCGTGCGGTGGGTGCAGGTCGGTGGCCTGCGGTCGGAAGGGATGCGAAAGTCGGCGGGTCAGGAGGCCGGCCGGTCAGGTGGCCGGCCGGCCGGTCAGGCGGGCGGCCGGTCGGTCAGGCGGGCGGCGAGCACCGGGCCGATGACGGCGAGCGCCTCGGGGCCCGTCATGGCGCCGTGGGTGCTCGGCACCTCGTGGACGTCGATCCGGCCGCCCACGTGGCGGCGCCAGCCGTCCGGGTCGGGGGCGTCGGCCGGGCGGTCCTTGGCGGCGGTGAAGACCACCGCGTCGCCGTCGTAGCCGGGCAGCGGGAGCGCGTGCGCCAGCTCGGCGTTGGTCCGGAAGACCGCGACCACCCGGGCCACCGCGGCGCCGCTGAGGCCCGCGAGCGGGCCCTCGCCGTGCCGGACCAGCTCGGCGTAGCCGTCCTCGTCCTCGGGCCAGGCGCCGATCTCCCCGGCCGGGTGGCCGAGCGAGTCGAGGATCACCGCCAGCTGCTCCGGGTCGTCCCGCCCCTGCTCGGGCCCGGCCTCGCCGGTGCCCGGGTAGGCGTCCAGCAGGGCCAGCAGCCGGACCTCCTCGCCCTGCTCGCGCAGCAGCGCGGCGATCGCGTGGGCGACGGCCCCGCCGAAGGACCAGCCGAGCAGGGCGTACGGGCCCTCGGGGCGGACGGCGCGGATCTGCGCGAGGTAGTCGCGCGCCAACTCCGCGACGGAGGAGGGGCGGTGGCCCGGATCGGCCAGGCCCGGGGCCTGGAGGCCGTAGATCGGCTGCTCGGCGTCGAGGTGGCGCAGCAGCCCCGTGTACACCCAGCTGATGCCCGCGGCCGGGTGGACGCAGAACAGCGGCGGGCGCGAGCCCCGGGTGCGGATCGGCAGCAGGACGGGGAAGCTCTCGGCGCCCGGCCCGCGGGCGAGTCGCTCGGCGAGCCCGGCGACGGTCGGCGCCTCGAACACGGTGCGGACCCCGATCCCCTCGCCCGTGCCGACCAGCTCCCGCAGCCCCGCGACCAGGCGGGCGGCCAGCAGCGAGTGCCCGCCCAGCTCGAAGAAGTTGTCGTCCACGCCGACCCGTTCGAGCCCGAGCACGTCGGCGAACAGCCCGCAGAGCACCTCCTCCTGCGGCGTGCCGGGTGCCCGGCCGGCGCCGGGCCAGGCGGCGGTGTCGGGGGCGGGGAGGGCGCGGCGGTCGACCTTGCCGTTGGCGGTGAGGGGGAGGGCGTCCAGGGCCACGACGGCGGAGGGCACCATGTGGTCGGGCAGGGTCGCGCCGACGTGGGCCCGCAGGAGGGCCTGGTCGACCGTCTGCCCGGGCCGGGCCACGGCGTAGCCGACCAGGCGCCGGTCGCCGGGGCGGTCCTCGCGGACCAGGACGAAGGCCTGGGCGAGGGAGGGGTGCCGGACGAGGGCGGCCTCGATCTCGCCGGGTTCGATGCGGAAACCCCGGACCTTGACCTGGTGGTCGGTGCGGCCGAGGTACTCCAGGGAGCCGTCGGCCCGGCGGCGGGCGAGGTCGCCGGTGCGGTACATCCGGCTGCCGGGGGCGCCGTAGGGGTTGGCGACGAAGCGCTCGGCGGTCAGGCCGGGCCGGTTGAGGTAGCCCCTGGCCAGGCCGGCGCCCGCGAGGTAGAGCTCGCCGACGACCCCGGCGGGGACGGGCTGCAGGGCGGCGTCCAGGACGTGCAGCCGGGTGTTCAGGACGGGCCGGCCCAGCGGCGGTGCGATCCGGCCGGACAGCGGGGTGGTCATGCTGGCGCAGACGGTGGACTCCGTCGGCCCGTAGGCGTTGACCATCCGCAGGCGGGCGGACCAGTGCTCGACGAGGTCGGGCGGGCAGGCCTCCCCGGCGACGGCCAGGGTCTCGACGTGCGCGAGCGCGTCGGGCGGCAGGACGGCCAGGGCGGTCGGCGGCAGGGTGAGGTGGGTGACGCCCTGCTCGGCGATCAGTTCGGCCAGGGCGGGGCCGGGCAGCAGCTGGTCGGCGTCGGCGAGGACGGCGCGGGCGCCGGTGAGCAGGGCCAGGCTGAGCTCGGCGACGGCGGCGTCGAAGGAGGGGGAGGCGAACAGCAGGTAGCGGCTGTCCGGGGTCACGGCCAGGCTCTGGCGCTGGCTCTCGACCAGGGCGGCGAGGCCGGTGTGGGGGACGACGACGCCCTTGGGGCGGCCGGTGGAGCCGGAGGTGTAGATGACGTACGCGGCGGCGTCGGTGGCGGTACCGGGTTCGGTGCCGGTTTCGGCGTTGGTTTCGGCGTTAGTGAGGTCGTGCGACGGGTGGCCGGAGGTGTCGAGCTCCTCGACCAGCAGGCGCGGGACGGCGCTGTCGGCCGGCAGGCCGGCGGCCACCGTGCCGGTGGTGAGGACCAGGACGGGCGCGGCGTCGGCGAGCATGTAGGCGATGCGGTCGGCCGGGTAGCGCGGGTCGAGCGGGAGGAAGGCCGCGCCGGCCTTGAGGACGGCGAGCTGGGCGACGATGAGCTCGATCGAGCGGTCCAGCGCGATCGCGACGAAACGCTCGGGGCCCGCGCCGTGTGCGGTGAGCAGCCGGGCGAGGCGGTTGGCGCGTCCGTTCAGCTCGGCGTAGCTGAGCTGCTCGGCGCCGAAGGCGAGCGCGACGGCGTCGGGGCGGGCGGCGGCCTGGGCCTGGAAGAGCGCCGGGAAGGTGGCGGGGGCGACGGGGTGGTCGGTGTCGTTCCACGCCGTGATCAGCTGCCGCCGCTCCTCCGGCGCCAGGATCTCCACCTGGCCCACCCGCTGGTCCGGGTCGGCCAGCACCGCGCGCAGGGCGCGCTCGAACCGCGCGGCCGTCGCCGCCGCCGTGGCCCGGTCGAACAGGTCGACGGCGTACTCGACCGACAGCTCCAGCCCGGCGGGGGCGCCGTCGCGGTCGAAGGTCTCGCCGAAGGCGAAGGTCAGGTCGAACTTGGCGAGGTCCGAATCCAGCGCCTCGACCCGGCCCGGCAGGCCGCCGAGGTTGATCGTTCCGGCGTCGCCGCCCGAGGTCAGCATCACCTGGCAGAGCGGGTGCCGGGCCGTCGAGCGCGCCGGGTTGAGCAGCTCGACCAGGCGCTCGAAGGGCACGTCCTGGTGTCCGAAGGCGTCCAGGGTGCCGATCCGGACGCGCTCCAGCAGCTCCCGGAAGCTCGGGTCGCCGGACGTGTCGGTGCGCAGGACCAGGGTGTTGACGAAGAAGCCGACCAGGTCGTCGAGGGCTTCGTCGGTGCGGCCGGCGACGACGGTGCCGATCGGCAGGTCGGTGCCCGCGCCGAGGCGGCCCAGCGTGGTGGCGAGTGCCGCCTGCATCACCATGAACACGCTGGCCCGGCTCTGCTGCGCCAACTCGACCAGGGCGCCGTGGAGTTCACCGTCCAGGTGCAGTTCCACCGCCGCGCCCCGGCGGGTCGGCGCGGTCGGGCGGGGCCGGTCGTAGGGGAGCGCCAGTTCCTCGGGGAGGCCGGACAACGTCTGCTGCCAGTGGGCGAGTTGTTCGGTGAGGAGGGTGGTGGGCTGTTGCGGGGTGCCGAGGAGTTCGTGCTGCCAGAGGGCGTAGTCGGCGTACTGCACGGGGAGCGGCTGCCACTGCGGTGCGGTGCCGGCGAGGCGGGCTTCGTAGGCGGTGGCGAGGTCGTGCAGGAGCGGGGCGACGGACCAGCCGTCGGTGGCGATGTGGTGCATCAGGACGAGCAGGACGTGTTCGTCGTGCGGGAGGGAGAGCAGTGTGGCGCGGACGGGCAGGTCGTGGGCGAGGTCGAAGACCTGCCCGCCGGCCTCGGCCAGGGCGGCCCGGAGCGCCTCCTCGGTGGCCACCGGCACGGTGTGCAGCGGGAGTTCGGGACGCTCGACGATCAGCTGGTGCGGCTGGCCGTCGGTGGCGGGGTAGACGGTGCGCAGCACCTCGTGGCGGTCGAGGACGTCCGTCAGCGCCGCCTGGAGGGCGGGGGCGTCGACCCGGCCGGTCAGGCGCACCGAGCACGGGGTGTTGTAGAGCGCGTTGGGGCCCTCGAACTGGTCGATGAACCACAGGCGTTGCTGCGCCGGGGAGAGCGGGATGCGCTCGGGCCGGTCGACCGGCCGCAGGGTCGGGCGGGCCGTGCCGGAGGCGGGAAGGACGGCGGCCAGGGCGGCGACGGTCGGGGCGTCGAACAGGGCCCGGATGGGCAGTTCGGTGCTGAGGGCGGTGCGGATGCGGCTGACCAGCTTGGTGGCGAGCAGCGAGTGGCCGCCGAGGTCGAAGAAGCGGTCGTCGATGGTGACGGTGGTGAGTCCGAGGACGTCGGCGAAGAGTTCGCAGAGGGTTTGTTCGGTGGTGTTGCGGGGGGCGCGGCCTTCGGTGGTGCCGGTGTAGTCGGGGGCGGGGAGGGCGCGGCGGTCGACTTTGCCGTTGGCGGTGACGGGGAGGGTGTCGAGGATGACGACGGCGGCGGGGAGCATGTAGCTGGGGAGGGTGTCGGTGACGGCGGCGCGCAGTTCGCCGGGAGTGACGCTCTCTGTCGACGTGGTGGTGTAGACGACGAGGCGTTTGTCGCCGGGCTGGTCTTCGCGGACGTGGGCGAGGGCTTGGCCGACGGCGGGGTGGGCGGTGAAGGCGGTTTCGACTTCGCCGAGTTCGATGCGGAAGCCGCGGATCTTGACCTGGTCGTCGGCGCGGCCGAGGAATTCCAGGATGCCGTCGGTGGTCCAGCGGGCGAGGTCGCCGGTGCGGTACATGCGCTCGCCGGTGGTGAACGGGCAGGCGACGAAGCGTTCGGCGGTGAGGGCGGGGCGGCCGGTGTAGCCGCGGGCGAGTCCGGCGCCGGCGATGTACAGCTCGCCTGCGACGCCGGCGGGTACGGGCTGTAGCGCGTTGTCGAGCACGTATGTGCGGGTGTTGGCCAGAGGGCGGCCGATCGGCACCACGTTCGGGACCGCCGAGACGGGGGTCATGGTGAAGGTGGTCTTGATGGCCGTCGTCTCGGTGGGCGCGTAGACCGCGACGACGGAGGTGTCCGGGCACGCCTGGAAGAGCCGGCGGACGGCCTCGGGCGGGACGACGTCGCCGCCGGTCCACACCTGCCGGACGGCCCGGAAGGCCTCCGGCGTCTCCTCGGCCATCAGCCGCAGCAGGCCCGACGGTGCCTGGACCAGGGTCACCCGGTGGGTGGTGATGGTCTCGGCGAGGCGCCGGACGTCCAGCTCGCCGGGCTCGGCCAGCACGATCGCCCCGCCGGTGACGAGCGGCGCCCAGATCTCGGTGGTGGAGGCGTCGAAGGCGGTGGGCGAGTGCAGCAGGACGCGCTCGTGGTGGCCCTCGCGGAAGTGCTGGTTGCCCAGCAGGTCGACCACGTTGCGGTGGGTGACGGCGACGCCCTTGGGCAGGCCGGTCGAGCCCGAGGTGTACATCACGTAGACCAGCTGGCCGGGGTGCACGGGCACGGCCGGGTCGCCCGCCTCGGGGGCGGTGGCGAGCAGCGCGTCGGTGACCTCGACGGTGGCGAAGCCGCCGGTGGCGAGGACCGGGTGCCCGTGGTGGGCCGGGTCGGTGAGCAGCAGGCCGGTGCGGGTGTCGGTGAGGATGTGCTGGAGCCGGTCCAGCGGGTAGCGGTCGTCCAGCGGGACGTAGGTGCCGCCCGCCTTGGCGATCGCGAGGACGGCCGTGAGCAGCCCGGCGGAGCGCTCCATCAGCACCGCCACGGGCTGTTCGGTGGTCAGGCCGCGCGCCAGCAGCAGGGCGGCGAGGCGGTTGGCGCGTCCGTTCAGTTCGGCGTAGCTGAGCTGTTCGGCGTCGGTGATCAGGGCGGGGGCGTCGGGGGTGGCGGCGGCCTGGGCCTCGAACAGCCGGGGCAGGCTGGTGTCGGGCACCGGGGCGGTCGGTCCGTTCCAGCCGGTGAGCAGGTGCTCGCGTTCGGCGGGGTCGAGGATGTCGATGCTGCCGATCGGGGCGTCGGGGTCGGCGGCGACGGCGTGCAGGACGCGCAGCAGCCGTTCGGCGAGGGCGGTGGCGGTGGTGTGGTCGAAGAGGTCGGCCGCGTAGTCGACGGCGCCGCGGACGCCGAGGCAGTCGCCGTCCGCCGTGAGGTGCTCGACGAAGTTGAAGTTCAGGTCGAACTGGGCCTGGGCCTCGCCGGCCTCGACCGGCCGGGCCGCCACCGGGCCGAAGGCGAGGTCGCCGGCCCGCTCCGTGTTCAGGGTGACGAGCGACTGGAAGAGGGGGTGGCCGGCGGTGCGGGTGGGGTTGAGGTGTTCGACCAGGCGCTCGAAGGGGATGTCCTGGTGGTCGTAGGCGTCGAGGTCGGTGCGGCGGACGCGGTCCAGCAGTTCCCGGAAGCTTGGGTTGCCGCTGGTGTCGGTGCGCAGCAGCAGGGTGTTGACGAAGAAGCCGACCAGGTCGTCGAGGGCTTCGTCGGTGCGTCCGGCGACGACGGTGCCGATCGGCAGGTCGGTGCCCGTACCGAGGCGGGTGTAGAGGGTGGCGACGGCGGCTTGCAGGGCCATGAAGAGGCTGGCGTTCTGCCGGCCCGCCAACTCGGCCAGGGCGGTGTGCAGTTCGACGTCGAGTTCCAACTCGGCGGCCCCGCCCCGGCGGGTGGGCGCGGTCGGGCGGGGGCGGTCGTACGGGAGCGCCAGTTCCTCCGGGAGGCCGGACAACGCCTGCTGCCAGTAGGTGAGTTGCAGGGAGACGACGCTCTCGGGGTCGTCCTCCTCGCCGAGCAGCTCGCGCTGCCAGAGGGTGTAGTCGGCGTACTGCACCGGCAGCGGCTCCCACTGCGGTGCGGTGCCGGCGAGCCGGGCCTCGTACGCGGTGGCGAGGTCGCGGAAGAGCGGGGCGACGGACCAGCCGTCGCTGGCGATGTGGTGCGTCAGCAGCAGCAGGACGTGCTCGCCCGGCGCGGGGAGGGCGTACAGCCAGGCGCGGACGGGGAGGTCGGCGGCGAGGTCGAAGACCTGCCCGGCGTCCTCGCGCAGCCGCTCGGACAGTTCGGTCTCGTCGGCCACCGGCACCCGGTGCAGTGGCGGGCGACCCTGGTCGAGGATGTGCTGGTGGGGCTGGCCGTCGGTGGTCGGGAAGACGGTGCGCAGCACCTCGTGCCGGGCCACCACGTCCCACAGCGCGCCTTCGAGGGCGGCGGCGTCGAGCTCGCCGGTCAGCCGGAGGGCGAACGGCGTGTTGTAGAGGGCGCTCGGGCCCTCGAACTGCTCGATGAACCAGAGCCGCTGCTGGGCGAACGACAACGGGATCAAGGTCTGCCTCCGACTGGCGACTTACGGGTGCTGTGACTGCTGGGGCGGGTGGGTCTGGTGGGGTTCGGTGCTCGCGGGACGCGGCGGGCCGCGCCGCCGGCCGGGCCGGCGGCGGGCGCGCATCCTGCGGTGGACGGGGCCGCGACGTGGGCGGCAGATCAGGCCGGGCCGCCCGGGCGGCGCATCGGCCGCAGGGCCGGGCGGGCCTTCTTCGGCGCGGCCGTCTGCTCGCGCTCGGGCAGGACGGCGGCCAGGGCGGCGACCGTGGGAGCGTCGAACAGGGTGCGGATCGGCAGCTCCGTACCGAGGGCGGCGCGGATGCGGCTGACCAGCCTGGTGGCGAGGAGGGAGTGGCCGCCGAGGTCGAAGAAGCGGTCGTCGATGGTGACGGTGGTGAGTCCGAGGACGTCGGCGAAGAGTGCGCAGAGGGTTTGTTCGGTGTCGTTGCGGGGGGCGCGGCCTTCGGTGGTGCCGGTGTAGTCGGGGGCGGGGAGGGCGCGGCGGTCGACTTTGCCGTTGGCGGTGACGGGGAGGGTGTCGAGGATGACGACGGCGGCGGGGAGCATGTAGCTGGGGAGGGTGTCGGTGACGGCGGCGCGCAGTTCGCCGGGAGTGACGGTGCCCGTGGCGCTGTCGGTCGAGGTGGTGGTGAGGGTGGTGTAGACGACGAGGCGTTTGTCGCCGGGCTGGTCTTCGCGGACGTGGGCGAGGGCTTGGCCGACGGCGGGGTGGGCGGTGAAGGCGGTTTCGACTTCGCCGAGTTCGATGCGGAAGCCGCGGATCTTGACCTGGTCGTCGGCGCGGCCGAGGAATTCCAGGATGCCGTCGGTGGTCCAGCGGGCGAGGTCGCCGGTGCGGTACATGCGCTCGCCGGTGAGGAACGGGCAGGCGACGAAGCGTTCGGCGGTGAGGGAGGGTCGGCCGGTGTAGCCGCGGGCGAGTCCGGCGCCGGCGATGTACAGCTCGCCTGCCACACCGGCGGGTACGGGCTGTAGCGCGTTGTCGAGCACGTAGGTGCGGGTGTTGGCCAGCGGGCGACCGATCGGCACCACGTTCGGGACCGCCGAGGCGGTCGGCATCGGGAACTGGGTCGCGCACAGCGTCGTCTCGGTCGGCCCGTAGAGTGCCCGCACCGCGATGCCCGAGACGGCCTCCAGCACCCGGCGGACGGCCGGGGCGGAGACGACGTCCCCACCGGTCAGCACCTCGCGCACGCCGGTGAAGATGCCCGGGTCCTCCTCCGCGATGACGCGGAACAGCCCGGCGGTGACGTGCACGTGGGTGAGCCCGTGCGCCCGGACCAGCTCGCGGATGGCGGAGGCGTCCAGGTCGCCCTGCGGCGCGACGACCACCTGGCCGCCGGAGAGCAGCGGCGCCCACAGTTCGTAGGTCGAGGCGTCGAAGGCGTGCGGCGCGTGGAAGAGCACCCGCAGCCCGTCGGGGTGGTGCCAGCACGGGTCCGTCGCGAGCTGCACCACGTCCCGGTGGGTGATGGCGATGCCCTTGGGCACCCCGGTGGATCCGGAGGTGAACATCACGTACGCGAGCTGCTCCGGGTGGAGCCCGGCGGGCTGGGCGCGCCGCCTGCGCGGGCCGTCGAACCAGCCCTCGGTGAGCGGCAGGACGGGGCAGGGGGCGTCGGCGGCCAGCGGGTGGCCCTGGTGCGCGGGATCGACCAGGACGAGCGCCGCCCGCGTCTCGGCGGTGATCTGCCGCAGCCGCTCGGCCGGGTGCCGGTCGTCCAGCGGGACGTAGGTGCCGCCGGCCTTGGCCACCGCCAGGATCGCCGTCATCAGGTCGGCGGAGCGGTCCATCAGGAGGACCACCGGGGTGTCGGCGCCGACGCCCGACTCGGCGAGGTGGGCCGCCAAGTGCTCGGCCCGGGAGTCGAGTTCGGCGTAGCTGAGCTGCGCGGTGCCGGTGACCAGGGCGGGGGCGTCGGGGGTGGCGGCGGCCTGGGCCTCGAACAGCTGCGGCAGGGTGGCGTCGGGCACCGGGGCCGCCGGTCCGTTCCAGCCGGTGAGCAGGTGCTCGCGTTCGGCGGGGTCGAGGATGTCGATGCTGCCGATCGGGGCGTCCGGGTCGGCGGCGACGGCGCGCAGGACGCGCAGCAGCCGTTCGGCGAGGGCGGTCGCGGTGGTGTGGTCGAAGAGGTCGGCCGCGTACTCGACCGCCACCGACAGGCCCGCCTGGGGGCCCTGTTCGGTGAAGCGGAAGGACAGGTCGAACTTGGCCACGTCCAGCTCGAAGGGGTGGTCCGCGCAGGCCAGGTCGCCGAAGGCGGCGGGCACCGCCGGGCCGCTCTCCAGGGCGACGAGCGACTGGAAGAGGGGGTGGCGGGTGGTGCGCGGGGGGTTGAGGTGTTCGACCAGGCGCTCGAAGGGGATGTCCTGGTGGTCGTAGGCGTCGAGGTCGGTGCGGCGGACGCGGTCCAGCAGTTCCCGGAAGGTGGGGTTGCCGCTGGTGTCGGTGCGCAGCAGCAGGGTGTTGACGAAGAAGCCGACCAGGTCGTCGAGGGCTTCGTCGGTGCGTCCGGCGACGGGGGTGCCGAGCGGGAGGTCGGTGCCCGCGCCGAGGCGGGTGTAGAGGGTGGCGACGGCGGCTTGCAGGGCCATGAAGAGGCTGGCGTTCTGCCGGCCCGCCAACTCGGCCAGGGCGGTGTGCAGTTCGGCGCCGACCTCGAACTCGGCGGCGCCGCCCCGGTGGCTGGGCGTGGCCGGTCGTGGCCGGTCGTAGGGGAGCGCCAGTTCCTCCGGGAGGCCGGACAACGCCTGCTGCCAGTAGTCGAGTTGTTCGGTGAGCAGGGCGGTGGGCTGCTGCGGGGTGCCGAGGAGTTCGTGCTGCCAGAGGGCGTAGTCGGCGTACTGCACGGGGAGCGGCTTCCACTGCGGTGCGGTGCCGGCCAGTCGGGCCTGGTAGGCGGTGGCGAGGTCGTGCAGGAGGGGGGCGACGGACCAGCCGTCGGTGGCGATGTGGTGCATCAGGACGAGCAGGACGTGTTCGTCGTGCGGGAGGGAGAGCAGCGTGGCGCGGACGGGCAGGTCGTGGGCGAGGTCGAAGACCTGCCCGCCGGCCTCGGCCAGGGCGGCCCGGAGCGCCTCCTCGGTGGCCACGGGTATGGTCCGCAGGATCGACTCGGGCGCCTCGGCGACCAGTTGGTGCGGCTGGCCGTCGGTGGTCGGGAAGACGGTGCGCAGCACCTCGTGCCGGGCCACCACGTCCCGCAGCGCGCCTTCCAGCGCGGGGCGGTCGAGGGCGCCGGTCAGCCGGAGGGCGACGGGCGTGTTGTAGAGCGCGCTCGGGCCCTCGAACTGCTCGATGAACCAAAGGCGTTGCTGCGCGGAGGACAGCGGCACGCGCTCCGGTCGGTTGACGGGCCGCAGGGCCGGGCGGGCCGCGCCGGAGGCGGGCAGGGCGGCGGCCAGGGCGGCCACCGTCGGGTGGTCGAAGAGCGCGCGGATCGGCAGCTCCGTGCCGAGGGCGGTGCGGGCGCGGCTGACCAGCTTGGTGGCGAGCAGCGAGTGGCCACCCAGGTCGAAGAAGCTGTCGTCGATGCCGACCGAGGCCAATCCGAGGACCTCGGCGAAGAGTTCGCAGAGCGCCTGCTCGGTGCCGGTGCGCGGGGCCCGGCCGGCGGCGGCGCCGCTGTAGTCGGGGGCGGGCAGGGCGCGGCGGTCGACCTTGCCGTTGGGGGTGACGGGCAGCGCGTCGAGGGTGACGATCGCGGCGGGCACCATGTAGCCGGGCAGGCGGTCGGTGACGAAGGCGCGCAGGTCGTCGGGCCGGACGGGGCCCGTGACGTACGCGACCAGGCGCTTGTCGCCCGGCTGGTCCTGGCGGACCACGGCGACGGCCTGGCCGACGGCCGGGTGGGCGGTGAACGCGGCCTCCACCTCGCCGAGTTCGATCCGGAAGCCGCGCAGCTTGACCTGGTCGTCGGCGCGGCCGACGAACTCCAGTTCGCCCGTGGTGGTCCAGCGCACCACGTCGCCGGTGCGGTACATCCGGCCGCCGGGCTCGCCGAAGGGGCAGGCCACGAAGCGCTCGGCGGTCAGGCCGGCGCGGCCGACGTAGCCCCGGGCCAGCCCGGCGCCCGCGACGTACAGCTCACCGGCGACGCCGACGGGGACCGGGCGCAGCCCGGCGTCCAGCGCGTACACCCGGGTGTTGGGCAGCGGACGCCCGATCGGTACAGCGGCCGGCACCTCGGCGGCGGTGGCCATCGGGTGGCGGGTCGCGAAGGTGGTCGTCTCCGTCGGCCCGTAGCCGTTCACCACCCGCAGGCCGGGGCAGCGCTCCAGCACCCGCCGGATGGCGGCCGGCGAGACGATGTCCCCGCCCGTCCACACCTCGCGCAGCCCGGCGAAGGTCTCCGGGGCCTCGGCGGCCAGCACGTTGAAGAGCCCGACCGTCATCCAGGCGGCGCCGACCCGCCCCCGGCTGATCGCGGTCGCCAGCTCGGCGACGCCGAGCCGCCCGGCCGGGGCGACCACCACGCGGCCGCCCGAGAGCAGCGGGACCCAGAGCTCGTAGGTGGAGGCGTCGAAGGCGACGGGGGAGTGCAGCAGGACGCGTTCGTGGCCGCTGCCCGTGAACGTCCCGCCGAGCGCGAGGTCGACCACGGACCGGTGGGTGACGCCGATCCCCTTGGGCACGCCGGTCGAGCCGGAGGTGTGCATCACGTACGCCAACTGGTCGGCACTCAGGGGGAGTCCGAGGTTCCCGGCGGTCCCGTGACCCTCGGGGTCCAGCACGTCCAGCCCGGTCAGCGCGGGGTGCGCCCGGTGGGCGGTGTCGGCCAGCACCAGCCGGGCCCCGGAGTCCGCGAGGACGGCTCGCAGGCGTTCGGCCGGCTGCGCGTCGTCCAGCGGCACGAAGGCGCCGCCGGCCTTGAGCACGGCCAGGATCGCCACCACCAGGGCGGCCGAGCGCTCCATCAACAGCGCGACGGGGGTCTCGGGGCGGACCCCGGCCTCGACCAGTCGCACCGCCAATCCGTTGGCCCGCGTGTTGAGTTCGGCGTAGGTCAGCTCGACGTCGTCGGCCGTGAGCGCGACCGCGTGGGGCGCCGCGGCGGCCCGCGCCTCGAACAGCTCGGGCAGCGCGGCCGCCGGCAGCGGCGCGGTGGCGCCGGTCCCGCAGGTCAGCAGCCGTTCGCGCTCCTCCTCGGTCAACACCTCGACGGCACCGACGGGTTCGGCCGGGTCGGCGACGATCCGGTCGAGCAGGGCGAGGAAGCGGTCCAGCAGGGTGCGCGCCTCGGCGGGGGTGAAGGCGTCGGGCCGGTGGTCCAGGCGCAGTTGGAGGCCGTCGCCCGGGGTGAGGGCCAGCAGCAGCGGGTAGTGCGCGCTGTCGACGTCCTCGACCAGGGTGACGTGGGTGGCGCCGCTCGGGTCGGCCTCGTCCAGGGCGGACGGGTCCGGGTAGTTGCCGTACACCGTGACGGTGTCGAACAGGCTGCCCACTCCGGCGAGTTGCTGGATCTCGGTGAGGCTGAGGTGCTGGTGGTCCAGCAGCGCGGACTGCTCGTGCTGGAGGCGCAGCAGCAGCTGCCCCCAGCTCTCGGCCGGGTCGAGGGTGACGCGCACCGGCACGGTGTTGATGAGCAGGCCCACCATCCGCTCCACGCCCGGCAGGTCGTGCGGCCGGCCGGAGACGGTGGTGCCGAAGAGCACGTCCTCGCGCCCGGTGAGCCGGGCCAGCAGCACGCCCCAGGCGGCCTGGACGAGGGTGTTGAGGGTGACGCCGTAGCGGCGGGCGGTGCGGGCCAGCGCCTCGGTGGCCGCCGGGGTGAGGCCGGTGTGCAGGCGCAGCGGCAGCTGCGGGGCGGCGGCGGAGCGGCCGGGGGCCAGCAGGGTGGGCTCGTCGGCGCCCGCCAGGGCCCGGGCCCAGGCGGCGCGGGCGGCGGCGCCGTCGCGCCGGGTGAGCCAGCGCAGGTACTCGCGGTAGGGGGCGGCCGGGGGCATCGGCTGCTGGAAGTACAGGCCCCACAGCTCCTCGGCGAACAGCGGGGTGGACCAGCCGTCCAGCAGGATGTGGTGCGCGGCGGCGATCAGCTGGTGGCGCCCGGGGGCGAGGGTGAGCAGGGTGTAGCGCAGCAGCGGCGGCCGGGCGAGGTCGAAGCGGCGGCCGTACTCGGCGGCGGCGATCCGCTCGGCCTCGGCCTGCGGGTCGGCGTGCGCCGTCAGGTCGAGGACGGTGAAGGGCAGTTCGACGCCGTCCGGCACGGCCTGCACGGGCGGGCCGTCGGGGCGCTGGTGGAAGCCCGCCTTGAGGTTGGGGTGGCGCAGCAGCAGTGCCTCGGCGGCGGCGCGCAGCCGGTCGGCGTCCACCGGGCCGGTGAGGTCGAAGGTGCAGACGGAGGTGTAGACGTCGGCGCCGTCGGTGTCGTACGCCGCGTGGAAGGCCATGCCCTGCTGGAGCGGCGAGGTGGGCCAGACGTCCACCAGGCGGGCGGGGGCGTGGTGTTCGGCGAGCCGGTCCAGTTCGGACTGGTCGAGCGTGACGAGCGGGAAGTCGGAGGGGGTGTGTCCGCCCGCGTCCGGCCGGTCGGCGTGCTCGGCGAGCGCGCGCAGCGCCGTGAACCACGCCTCGGCGAGCGCGGCCACGCGCTCCTCGGTGAGCAGCCCGGTGGCGTAGGACCACTGGGCGACCAGCAGCGGGCCCTGCGGGGTGTCGACGGTGGTGGCGTCCAGGCCGAGCACCCGGCCGAGCGCGAGCCCGGTCGCGGCGCCCTCGCTCATCGCCTCGGTGCCGGCGAGCACGTCCTCGGCGGTGACGCCCTCCGGCGCGAAGCGGCCCAGGTAGTTGAACTCGACCTGCGGATCGGCGTACCCCGCCAGCACGGCGGCGGTGGCCGGGTTGAGGTGGCGCAGCAGGCCGTAGCCGATGCCGTTGTCCGGGACGGCGCGCAGCTGCTCCTTGACCCGGCCGAGGGCCCGGCCGAGCCCGGGGCCGGCCGCGGTGACCTCGGACCAGGGCAGCGCCCCGGGGGCGAGCCGGACGGGGTAGAGGGAGGTGAACCAGCCGGCGGTGCGGTGGAGGTCGACGCCGTCGACGATCTCCTCGCGGCCGTGGCCCTCCGCGGTCACCAGCACGGCGCCGTCCGGACCGGTGGTCGCCGCGCCGCGCCAGTGGCCGAGGGCGAGCGCCAGCGCGGTCAGCAGCACGTCGTTGACCTGCGCGTGGTAGGCCGCCGTGACCCGGGTCAGCAGGGCCTGGGTGGTCGCGGCGGGCAGCACGAGCCGCAGGACGCCCTCGGTGGCGTAGGTGTCCCGGGCCGGGTCGAGCGGGCGCTCGCCGAGCAGCGGGTCCGGGGTGGCCAGGGCGGCCTCCCAGAGCGGGAGTTCGGCGGCCCGGCGGTCGGTCCCGGCCTCGGCGGTGAGCCGCTGGGCCCAGCGGCGGAAGGAGGTGGGCACCGGCGCCGGCGCCACGGCCCGGCCCTCGCGGAGGGCGGCGAGCGCG
This sequence comes from Kitasatospora sp. NBC_01300, assembly GCF_041435235.1. NCBI lineage: Bacteria > Bacillati > Actinomycetota > Actinomycetes > Kitasatosporales > Streptomycetaceae > Kitasatospora > Kitasatospora sp. NBC_01300. The sequence goes on from NZ_CP108408.1 coordinate 5,779,453, forward strand.
GCGAGCAGGTCCTCCTCGACGATGCGCCAGGTGACGCCGTCCACCGCCAGGTGGTGGATCACGAGCAGGAGCTGCGGGGGCAGGCCCGGCCCGGCGTCGAACCGGACGGCCTGGAGCATCCGGCCGTCCTCGGGCGAGAGGCGCTCGCGGGCGGCCTCGGTCTCGGCGCGCAGCGCCTCCTCGGTGGCCGGGCCCGCGACGTGCCGCAGCGCGGCCTCGGCGGGGACGGTACCGGGGGCGGGGACGTGCAGCGTCCAGGGGCGCTCGGCGAGCGGGGAGGTGCGGGCGCGGAAGACGTCGTGGTGGTCGAGCAGCGCCTGGAGGGCCGTGGTCACGTGCTCGGGCCCGCTCCCGGCGGGGAGGGTGAGCAGGGTCGACTGGTAGAAGCTCTCGACGGCGCCGTGCTGCGCGGCCAGCCAGTGCACGATGGGCGTCGGCGGCACCTCGCCGAGGCCGGCGCCGGCGGGTTCGGCGACGACCGGCCCCTCCAGCGGTCGGGCGATCCGGGCCAGTGCCTCGACGGTCGGCGAGAGGAACACCTCGCGGGGGGTGAGCTGCAGCCCGGCGTGCCGGGCCCGGGAGACGAGCCGGATGGCCACGATGGAGTCGCCGCCGAGCTCGAAGAAGGAGTCCGTGACGCCCACCGCGGGCAGGCCCAGCACCTCGGCGAAGAGGCGGGCGAGGGTGTGCTCCAGCTCCCCGGCGGGGGCCCGGCCGCCCTCCTCGGCGGCGGCGAAGACCGGCGCGGGCAGGGCGCGCTTGTCCACCTTGCCGTTGGGCGTGAGCGGCAGCCGGTCGAGCACCACGACGGTGGGCACCATGTGGTCGGGCAGCCGCTCGGCGCAGTACGCGCGCAGCTCGGCCGGGTCGGCGGCGCCGACGGTGTAGCCGACCAGGCGGCGCTCGCCCGGGCGGTCCTCGCGGACCAGCACCACGGCCTGGCGCACCTCGGGGTGGGCGGAGAGGGCCTGCTCGACCTCGCCGAGCTCCACCCGGAAGCCGCGGATCTTCACCTGGTCGTCGGCCCGGCCGACGAAGTCCAGCTGCCCGTCCGGCCGTCGGCTGCCGAGGTCGCCGGTGCGGTACATCCGCTCGCCGGGCTCGCCGAAGGGGCAGGCGACGAAGCGCTCGGCGGTCAGGCCCGGGCGCCCGAGGTAGCCCCGGGCCAGGTGCGGGCCGGAGACGTACAGCTCGCCCACGGTGCCCGGCTCGACCGGGCGCAGCCGCTCGTCCAGCACGTGGATGCGCACGTCCTGGCAGGGGTGGCCGATCGGGGGCTGCTCCTCGCCGGTGAGCGGCTCGCTCATGGTGACGATGACGGTGGTCTCGGTCGGGCCGTAGCTGTTGAGCATCAGGCGGTCGCGGCCGCAGCGGGCGGCCAGTTCGCGCGGGATGGCCTCGCCGCCGCCGATCAGGGTGCGCAGGGAGGGCAGCGGCACGTCCGGCAGGGTGGCCGCCATCGCGGTGGCGATGTCGGCGTGGGTGACGCCGTACTGCTCGATCAGCGCGGCCAGCGGCTCGCCGACCAGCTGGCTCTGCTCGCGGGGGAGCACCAGGGCGGCGCCGGTGGAGAGTGCCACGGCCAGGTCGGAGACGGAGACGTCGAAGCTGAGCGAGGCGGCCTGGAGCACCCGGCTGCCGGGGCAGACCCCGGTGGCGGCGACCTGGGTGTCGATCATGCTGGGCAGCCCGGTGTGGGTGACGGCCACGCCCTTGGGCACTCCGGTGGAGCCGGAGGTGTAGATCACGTACGCGGTGTTCCCGGCGCTCAGCGGCCGCACCCGCTCGGCGGCGGTGAAGGGGGTGCCGGGCCGGGCGGCCAGCTCGGCGAGGTGCTCGGGGGAGTCGAGCAGCAGCCGGGGGGCGCCGGTCCCGGGCAGGTGGGCGGCGGCCTCGGCGGTGGTGAGCACCAGGGCGGCGCGGGAGTCGGTCAGCATGTGGCGCAGCCGCTCGGCGGGGTAGGCCGGGTCGGCGGGCAGCCAGGCGGCGCCGGTCTTGGCCACGGCGAGGATCGCGGCGACGGCCTCGGGGGACTTCGGCAGGGCGAGCGCGACGATGTCCTCGGTGCCCAGGCCGCGGGCCGCGAGCACCCGGGCCAGCCGGTTGGCGCGGGCGTCCAGCTCGGCGTACGTGAGGGTGGTGCCCTCGGCGTACAGGGCGGGGGCCTGCGGGGTGCGGGACGTCTGGGCGTCCACCAGCGCGGTCAGGGTCGGCCGCCGGTCGGCTCTGTGCGTCTGCTGGACCCCGGACATGTGACTCTCTCCCTCGTACGGCTGGCCCCCGCGGTGGCGGGAACGGCTTGCTCGGCGACCTTCGGGGCGGTCGGCCCGGGTGGTCGGTGGAGCGGCGGTGCGGTGGCGTGGTGGCGCGGTTCGGCGGTTCTGGCCGGTTCTGGCGGGTCTTGCTGTTCTGGTGGGTCTGGCTGTTCTGGTGGTGCGGCTTCAGCGCCGGGCTGTCGCGGTCAGTGGCCGGACTGCTGGGCGAGCAGGCTCTTCGGCCGCAGGTCCTGCCAGTGCTGTTCGACGTAGTCGAGGCAGTCCTGACGGCCGGCGGCGCCGAAGACCTGCTGCCAGCCGTCGGGCACCGGGCTGAAGACCGGCCACAGCGAGTGCTGGCCCTCGTCGTTCACCAGGACGAGGTAGCTGGCGTCGGGGTCCTCGAACGGGTTCGCCATCGTCGGTTTCCTCTTTGTTCGGAGAAATTTCGGGAGGGGGGAATTACGCCGGAGCGCGGCTCACGGACCCCAGCCGGAGTCGGCGTTGGGCGCCGAGACGGGGGTGGCGGCGGCCAGGGGCGCGTACGGGTCGGCGCTGCTCTGGACGCCCAGTCCGGCGACCAGCAGAACGGCGAGAATCCCGAGCATATGGTGAATGCGAACGGCAAGATTCTTCATCGTTAATTCCTTTTTCCGAGGGGGCGGTCGGCCCTCTTCGCTCGGAAATTCATCCTGCCGAGGCTCAAACGGGGGTGGAAGCTCTGGCCATGATCGGGAACACGCATTGCGGGAACCGGAAGCCCGAACAGACCATGTCAAAAACAGACAGATCTGATCCAAAGAGTGCCTGGCACTGTCAGATCAGTGGTGGGAACCGGTCACCGGCGAGGGTTTCGGTCAACGGAGCGTCAGAAGCGGGAGCCCTGGCGCAGTTCATCGCGGACGGTGGGCCAGTCGTCGGACCACGTCCGCCCCGCCGAGGCGGGTGACTCCAGGGCGATCGTCGCCAGGTAGGCGCGCTTGAGCGCGGCGCGCTCGTCCTGCACCCGGCCCGAGGCCTGCTCGATCCGGCGCAGCCGGGCGTGCAGCCGCTCCAGCGCGCCCCCGCCCGCGAGCAGGCGCCGCGCCTCGGGGCCGAAACGGAAGCCGGCGGCGAGCAGCGGCCAGGCCGACCGCCACACCCGGAACACCTCGCGGTGGCCCGGACCCCACTCCCGCTCGGCCCGGGACAGCCGCGCCATCGCCGCCCGCTCGGTGGGCGCGGCACAGATCTCGCGCAGCGTCCGCGCGAGCGCACCCCAGTCCTCGCCGGGCGCGTGCCGCAGCGCCGCGGGCAGCAGGTGGGCCATCGAGCCGTGCACCACGGTGCGCGGCCACCGCGCCGCCACCGCCTCGGCCAGGCCCCCGCCGGTGTCGCCGACCAGCACCCAGACCTCGCGCACCCCGCGCTCGGTGAGCTCGGCCAGCACCTGCGGCCAGTGCTCCCCGTCCGCGGCCGGCCACAGGCCCAGGACCTCGCGCCGGCCGTCGGCGGAGATCCCGAGCGCCAGGTGCACCAGCGGGCCGCCCGAGCGGCCGCTGCGCACCGCGTCGAGGAAGACCGCCGGGTAGACGGGGTCGAGCGGGCACCGGCGCCGCTCGTCGAGCTCGTCGAGCACCTGGTCGGTGATGGCGGAGACGGTCTCCCGGCTGAGCTCCACGCCGTACACCTCGGCCAGGTGCGCCACCAGCTCGCCCGAGCTGAGGCCGCGCGCGGTGAGCGAGATGACCAGCCGGTCGAGGCCGGGCAGCCGACGGGCCCGGGGGCGGACGGCCCGGGGGGTGAAGCTGCCCTGGCGGTCCCGGGGCACCCGCACCTCGACCGGGCCGACCTCGGTGAGCAGCCGTCTGGCCCGGGCGCCGTTGCGGACGTTGGCGCCGGGTTCGGCCCCGCGCAGGTGCTCCTGGAGTTCGAGCTCCAGAGCGTGCTCGATCAGCTGCTTGGCGAGCGTCTGGAACAGCCCGCCGTCGCCCAGCAGCCTGATCGCGCCGGAGCCGACCTGCTCGGCGGCGGCCTCCGCCAACTGCCGTACCAGCCGCTGGTCCACCAGCTCGGCCAGGTCCACGGGCGGGACCGCCGGGCCGGGATCAGCTCGCAACAAGGGGTGCCCTCCGTCTGTCGGCCGTTCGTCCGCCGGCCGTCCGCTCCGGCCGCCCTGACGGGGCGACAGGCGTGCAACGGCGGCCATCCGCCTGTCACCGCGGCCGGGTGCGCTCGGGTCCGACACTGCCGCGGTCGGCTCCCCCGCCTCCGGGCGCGCTCGGCTTCGCCGTCGGCCGCTGATTTCCGCGCCACTTGGGCGTACACTCACGGCAGTCAGAGCCCGGGGGGACGGCTTCCGAACGACAGGTGATTTCCATCCTGCCATTTCAGACGCCTGGCGGTGGCCGGTACGGGCATTCGTGAAACCGCAATGCCGAAGCCGGAAGGATGCCCAGATGTGCCTATCCCAGGACAACAGCGCGGGAATGGGGACACCGCAGCTCTGTGACCGGGGGATCGAGTTCTACCGGGTGGCGCTGGCCGAGGGCTGCGCCGCCGGGGACGCCCCCGAGTGCCTGCTCTCGATGGGCCTGCTGCGCTCCGTGCCCGGCTCCGGCGAGCGGCTGACCCCCGTCCCGCCCGACATCGCGGCCACCGGCCTGACCCGGCCGCTCGAACTCGCCGTGCTGGGCCACCAGGAGCGGCTCGCCGAGCTGCGCACCGCCTTCACCGCCGCCGACCGTGCCTACCAGGACGTCATGCGCCGGGCCCAGTTGCCGGTCCGCCTCCTGACGGGCGAGGAGATCAACCCCGCGCTGGAGAAGGCCGTCGCCGCCTGCACCGAGGAACTGCGCACCGCCCAGCCCGGCGGCGGCCGCAGCCCCGAGCACCTCGCGGACGCCCTCCCGCGCGACCTCGCCCTCGCCGGGCGCGGCGTGCGCCAGCGCACCCTCTACCAGCACACCGTGCGCGCGCACGGCCCGACGCTGGCCTACATCGAGCAGGTCACGGCCCGGGGCGCCCGGATACGCACCCTGAACGAGGTGTTCGACCGGGTGATCATCTGCGACCGCTCCACGGCCTTCGTCCCGGCCGCGGCCGACCGCGAGGCCGCCGCGATGCTCATCCAGTTCCCACCGCTGGTCGAGTACCTGCTCAAGATCTACGAGTTGATGTGGGAACGCGCCGAGCCGGTCACCTACCTGGAGGGCCGCCACCGCCCCCAGCTGCTCACCGACCGCACCCGCCAGAACGTCCTGCGCCTGATGGTCAACGGCTACACCGACGAGGCCATCGCCTCCCGCCTCGGCATGAGCACCCGTACGGTCTCCAGCCACATCCAGAAGGCCAGCGAACTCCTCGGCAGCCGCAGCCGCGGCCACCTCGGCTACATCATCGCCCGCGAGGGCGTCCTGGACGAACCCCTCGACGACCTGTGACCGGCACCGGGGGCCGTCGCCGCCGCCTGGCGGGACGGCCCCCGGTGGCCGGTGCTACTCGTAGCGCAGTTCGCCGGGCCGCATCAGGCGCAGGAGCTGCGGCAGGCCGAGCGCGGTCGTGAGGAGGACAGCGCCGGCGGCGATCGCGGACATGGCCAGCATGGAGCCCCAGTCGAGGGCGAAGGGCAGGCCCGCCGTGTACTGGAGGACGGCTCCCATCAGCAGGCCGCCGACGACGGCCAGCAGCATGCCCAGGGCCATCGGGACGAGGGTCTGCCACAGCACCGACAGGCCCAGGACCCGGCGGCGGGTACCGACGGCGCTCAGCACGCCGAGGATGCGGCGCTGCTCCCGGAAGCGCTCCAGCTGGCCGACCAGCAGGCTGAGGGCGACCAGAAGCAGGGTGACGGCGGAGCCGGCGGTGAGCAGGCGTTTGACGGCGAGGTAGGTCGGGTCGACGGCGCGGTCGAGCGGGGACCCGGCGAGGCCCTGCGGGTCGATCGCCATGACGTCGGTCGCGAGTTGCTCCTTCGGGTCCGGCAGCCCGGGGGCCATCGCGACCAGGACGGTCGCGGGCTGGCCGCGCAGTGCGGCGGCCGGGGCGGCGCCCGGGGTGAGGAGCAGCAGGCCGAAGCCGAGCCGCCCGTGGGGGTCGGCGCCTTCGACGGGCTCGACGGTGGCCGTCACCGCGGGCAGCGGCCAGGACGGCGGCTCGCCGTCGCCGCGGAAGAAGGCGGCGTGGACGGTCGTGCCGGGCTTGGCCGCGGCGGCGGGGGCGTCGCTGCCGGCGTCCGGTCGGGTGGTCCGGCCCCGGACGGCGAAGGCGTCACCGTCCTTGCAGTCGGGCAGGGTCGCGAAGCCGCGCAGCACGGCGCAGTCGGCGATCCGGACGGAGGGCAGCTCCCAGAGCTTGGCGGTGGGGGTCTCCAGGGCGAACTCGGTGTAGGCGGCGATGGCCTGGACCCCGGGGGAGCGCGCCAGCGAGTCGGCGAGCCGGTCGGCCTGCGGGCCGCCGCCGGGGAAGGACACCGAGTGCTGGTACGGCCCGACCGCGGCGCGGGGGCCGGGGCGGTCCTCGTAGCTCGCGCTGACACCGAGGAAGAGCGTCTGCAGGGCGATCGCCCCGGCGACGGCGACGACCACGCCGCTGACCGCGGTCGAGGCGGGGCCCGAGCTCAACTGGAGCCTTCGGATGGCGAGTTGCCAGGACACGCCACCACCGGAGCGCCGGGTGGCGGCCTCCACCAGCCAGGGCAGCAGGGTGCAGACGCCCACCAGCATCAGCAGCACGCCGGACGCGACCAGCAGTGAACCGCGACTGTTCTGAACAGAGTTGAATACGGCGGTGCTCCCTATCCCGGACGGGTCGTACTGCGCGGGCAGCGCCAGCGCGAGCGCCGTCAGGGCGAGGCCGGCCAGCGGCAGCGCCAGCCGCCACCCGATCCGGCGCCGGCCGGGGCCGGACCGGCGGACCACACCGAGCGGGTCGACGGTGACCCGGCGCATCGCCAGCAGGGTCACGCCGACGCCGAGGAGCGGCACGACCACGGCGATCGCGGCGGCGATGGCGGGGTGCGGCGCGATGTCCTCGGGGTAGAAGCTGAAGCCCGCGAGCCGCAGGTGGCCGGTCAGCCGCCGGCCGAGCAGGAACAGCGCCGCGCCCACGACCAGGCCCAGCACCGCGCCGACCAGGGACTCCCCGGCGGCGAGCCGGGCGGTCATCCGGCGATCCGCGCCGACCAGGCGCAGCGCGGCGAGCCTGCGGTCGCGCCGTTCGCCGCCGAAACGGGCGGCGGCGGCGAGGAAGACGCCGACCGGGGCCAGCATCACGGTCAGGCCGACGGCGTTGAGCAGGATCAGCCGGGAGTCCATCGGCTTGGGCGGCGAGAAGTGGCCGTACGAGGTGACGCGGGCGGCTCCGGCGTCCAGCGAGAGCCGGTCACTGCCGAGCAGGTAGCCGGCCTGGCCGGGGCCGAGCAGGCCGTCCGGGCCGATGCCGCCGACCACCGGGTAGGGGAGGCGGTCGCGCAGCAGCTGGTTGGCCGGGTCCTTCAGGAGCTCGGCCAGGGCGGGCGAGACGACCATCCGCCCCGGCGGCGGGTACGCGGCCACGCCGGGCGGGAGCGCCGCGTCCGGGCCCTCGGGCTGGACGACCCGTCCACGGATCGCGGTGCCCCGGAACGTGGTGTCGGCGGTGGCGATGAGGACCGTCCGGTTGCCGGGCGTGGGCAGGTCCTCGTCGCGGAAGGTGTCGTTCTGTATGTACAGGCGCTCGTTGCGGTGCTGGACGATGCCGGGGAAGGAGGCGGTGAACAGCAGCAGTGCCACCCCCAGGCCGACGCCGCAGGCGGTGAGCAGCAGCCGCCCCCAGCCGTCCCGCCCGCTGGTGAGGGCCAGCCGCACACCGAGGCCGAGCTGGTCCAGGAACGGCGAACGGACCCGGTCGGCGGCGGGGATGTTCGTGGCGGGGGCGCTCGTGGCGGTCGCGTTCGGGCCGGGGCCGCTCGTGGTGGAACTGCTCATATCGCGCCCGCCAGGTCGCGGGTGCGGCCGTCGCGGACGACGATCTCGCGGTCGGCGTAGGCGGCGACCCTGACCTCGTGGGTGACCAGGACGACGGCGGCGCCGCTCTCCCGGGCGGCCTGGGTGAGCAGCTTCATCACCCGCTCGCCGTTGAGGGAGTCGAGCGCGCCGGTCGGCTCGTCGGCGAAGACCGCCCTCGGCCCGGTGATCAGGGCCCGGGCGGCGCCGACCCGCTGCCCCTGGCCGCCGGAGACCTCGCCGGGGCGCTTGGCGGCCACGTCGTCCACCTCCAGGCGCTCCAGCCATTCGCGGGCCCGGGCCTCGGCGGCCCGGCGGCGCAGTCCGTTGAGGCGCAGCGGGAGCGCGACGTTCTCCAGGCAGGAGAGTTCCGGGACGAGCTGGCCGAACTGGAACAGGAAGCCGAACTCGGTACGCCGCAGGGCGCTCAGCTCGGCGTCGGAACAGGCGGTGAGGTCGCGCTCCCGGTAGCGGAGGCGGCCGCTGTCGGGTCGGGTGATCCCGGCGAGGCAGTGCAGCAGGGTGGACTTGCCGGAGCCCGACGGGCCCATCACGGCGACGAGTTCGCCGGCCGCGACGGTGAGCGAGGCCCCGGCGAGCGCCGGGGTGAGCCCGAAGTTCTTGTGCAGGTCGTGGGCGGCGAGCAGGGGTTCGGACATGGTCAACGCTGGGACTCCGTGATGCGGGCGGCGAGTTCGTCCAGGCGGGCGGCGGTGAGCTCCAGCCAGCGCAGGTCGGCTTCCAGGTGGAACAGGGCGTGGTCGCAGATCAGCTGGTCGGTGAGGTCACCGGTGAGCTTGCGGCGGGTCAGCTCCCGCATCTCCTTGAGGTGTTCGGCCCGCTGCGCGTCCAGGACGTCGGCGCCGGAGCGGCCGGTCAGGAGGGCGAGCACGACCTTCTGGTAGAGCGTGCTCTGCAGGTACGGCTGCGGACTCTCCGGGTGCGCGAGCCAGTTGGCGAGGTCGGTGACCCCGGCATCGGTGATCGCGTACCGCTTCCGCTCCGGGCCGTCGCCGGCCTCGACGCCGTCGACCACCACCAGCCCGTTCTTCAACAGCCGGGAGAGCGTCGCGTACACCTGCCCGTAGTGCAGGCCGCGGTCGCGCCCGAAGTGCTCGTCATGGAGGCGTTTGATGTCGTATCCGTGGCGGGGCTGGGTCTCCAGCAGGCCGAGGAACAGCTGTCCGAGTGACATGCTCCGGGACTATACAGGCCATGTATACACACAGGTGTATAGCGGGCCCCCTGGGAGCCCGACCGGCGCCGCCGACACGGCCGCGGCCTCCCCGAGCAGGACTCGGGGAGGCCGCAGTGGTTAGGTGCCCTGGTCGTTCAGACTTCCGTGGGCACCCGGTGGTCAGCCCGCCTGGGCGCGCACCAGCCAACGCTGGTTGGCACTGGCGGTGCAGGACCAGACCCCGAGCGTGGTGCCGTTCGCGTCCGCCCAGCCGGGCAGTTCGAGGCACTTGTCGGAGATCGGGTTGTAGAGCGTGCCGTCGTAGCGGCGGACCCAGGTCTGGGCGTCGTCGGCGGTGCAGGTCTGGAAGGACACCTTGGTGCCGTTGCCGGCCGGCTTGTCGTTGGTGGTGATGCACCGGTCGGCGCCGGAGACCTTGATCTTGTTGTCGGTGGTCAGGGTGAAGTGCTGGGCGTTGCCGTTGTAGCAGTTGTAGAAGGCGACCGCCGTACCGATGGAACCGCCCCAACTGTCGATGCACCTACCGGGGTTGTAGGCGCTCCGGATCTGGACGTCGGAGCCGGCCGTGGCGAGCGTGTTGGCCTGCTGGTCGGTGAACGCGTACGGGTAGATCCGGACGTCGCTGACCGCGCCGTTCACACGGCTGTCAGGCCCGGGGTAGCGGGTGGTGGTCTCCCCGCCGATGTTCAGACTGCCGTTGGCCTTCCAGCCCGCAGGGACCTTCGTGCTTCCGGCCGCTCGGCCGTTGACGTACAGCGTCGCGGTCTGGGTGTCCGCGTTGAACGTACCGGCCAGGTGGGTCCAGGCGCCGATCTGTGGCTGCTCGGAGTCGACGGCCGCGTAGTACGTGCTGGGGCGGAGCTGGTCCGACGAGGGCAGGTTGAAGGCCCACTTGCCGTACGTCGCGGAGTACTGCAGGTAGAACGGGCTGCGCTCGTTGCCGGTCAGGGAGACGGCGGTCTGGTAGCCGTTGGCGTTGTTGACCTTGACCCAGGCGGCGACGGTGTAGCTCTGGCCGGTGTCGATGTTGGCCTGGTTGGTGCTGCGGTAGAGGGTGTTGCCGTCGAGGACGGTCGCCTTGCCCGCGGCGCCGTTGTGGTCGGTGGTGCGGGTGAACGTGCTCGGGTAGAGCGCGTTGGCGGCGTTGCTGTCGACGGCGGAGGTGCCGTCGAGTGCCCACCAGAGCGGGTTCACGGAAGTGTCCGCGGCCCGGGTCGGTCCGGCCTGCCAGGTGAAGGCGGCGTTGGGGCTTCCGGGGTTGGTGGGCGCGCCCCACCAGATGTCGATCTGACCGTTGCCGCGCTTGCCCCAGAGACCGGCCGCGCCGTTGCCGGTGAGGTCCCCGTCCGAGCCGAGCGTCGGCCAGGTGTCCGGGGAGACGGAGCCGATCGTGACCGGGTTGGAGATCTGGGCCAGCGTCGGGACGGTGGCGGTGTTCCCGCTGGTGTCCAGTACGGGCCTGCCGTTGCGGTCGGTGGACACCACTGTCCCGGTGGTGAAGGTGTAGGCGAGCAGAGTGCCCTTGCCGCCGTCCGCGGCTGCCTCCAGGTTCCGGGCCCACAGGCCTGGGTGGCCCTGCTTGGCCCAGTCGCCGGGGGCGATGAGCTCCTTGTCCTTCCACCCGGAGGCGGCGAGCCGGACGGGCTTGCCGAGGGTCTGGAGCTTGGTCGTGGGGTAGTACCAGAGGGCGGCGTCGGTGCCGTTCTCGGTGCTCTCGACGGTGAGCAGGCCGCTCTTGTTCTTGAACTGCAGCTTGTAGTCGAGGTCCGTGTTCGCCGGGTCGCCGAGTGCGGCCACGCGGAGGGTGTTGGACCAGTCGGTGGCGTTGTATCCGGTGGCGGTGAGCCAGGAGCAGTCCTCGCTGGCCGTCGTGACGCACTTCGGCTTCGGGAGGACCGACCTCGTGTCGACCCGGCCGTAGTAGCCGGTGTTGCCCGGATTCCCGTAGAGGTAGAGGTCCTTGTCGCCGGGGGCGTGGGCGACGATGTCGTCGATGTTGTTGCCGCCGGTCAGTGTGCCGCGGTGGGCGAACTGGATGTTGGCCCAGCCCTGTCCGGTGGGCGAGTCGTCGCGCTTGGCGACGAGGGAGACGGCAGGGCTCTTGGCGAGCGGGTTGCCGGCCACGGCGTAGGCGCGCAGGTCGCCCGACTGGTCGGGGGTGACGATGTCGGGCGCGCCGTCACCGGTGACGTCGCCGAAGACCGGCGGCGGGCCGTCCGGGTTCCACGGGACGTAGAAGGCGTACTGGGCGATCGGCGAGACGTTGCGGGCGTTGTCCATCACCTGGAGGTACACGATGTTGGTGCCCCAACGGCCCGGCAGGACGCTGACGCCGCCCTGCGGGAGGGAGGATCCGCACTGCCACTCGGCGCCCGAGAGCTGCGGGTCCCAGGACCACCGGGCGCACGTGACACCCGACGGCGTGCCGCCGTTGGGGGCGGTGTCGGCGGCGGTGAAGGGGACGATGCCCCACTCCCAGGCCTTCTTCCTGGTCACCTGTCCGTTACCGGACGGCGGGAAGTGGTCGGCGAGCGAGCTCTCGGGAAGAGCGGTGTAGACGTCGGGGACGGACAGGCTCGGGGGAGTCAGGTCGACCCCGAAGCGGCACGCGGGGGCGTATCCCGACGAGGTCAAGTCGTCGGTGGCGAAGGAGCCCCAGCCGTAGACGTGCCCGTCCTTGATCACGTCGGAGCGCACCTGGAAGGCGGCGTTGCCTCCGTTGCCCACCAGACCCGACTTCCCGGAGTCGACCTCGGGCACGCCCGGGAGGTTGTAGTCCCAGATCTTCGACCACGAGTAGAGCGAGTTCTGGACCGGGCTGTGCACGGTGGCGTTCAGGGACACCGCGCCGTTGAAGTTGCTGCCCGCGCCGAGCCAGCCGACCGAGGAACCGTCGCAGCCCTGGTTCTCGGCCCACGGCGACGCCGTGCCCGGCGGCGGCCAGACGTAGGTGTTGGTCGGGGTGTCCGGTGCGCGGTCGTACTCGACGACCACCACCGGGTTGTAGGTCAGGCGTTTGAAGGCCATCTTGTTGGACTCGTCGCCGGCGAACACACCGAAGGTCAGGTTGTCGTGGGTGGCGGCGCGGTCCCGGTAGACGGAGGTGACGTCGTACTGGAACTCGCGATTGTCGTAGCAGCCATTGCCGCCGGAGCCGGCGACGTCGGCGCGGCCGAGTCGGCCGCCCACCACGGTGGGCGGGTTGTTCCAGGTGGTCTGGTTGTTGATCGGCCCGGTGAAGTAGAGGTCCACCGGATAGGTGGTGGTGCAGGAGAAGTCCGAGGACTCGTACTCCCAGACCGACATGGTGGCCTTGTTGATGACCGTGCCGCCGAATCCGCGGGTGTCGATCTGGAAGTAGGACCGCTCGATTCCCTTGTCGACCTGGTACCCCTGGTACCCGATGCCGGGGCGGGCGTACTGGCCGTCGGAGGCGGTGGTCTGCCCGTAGCGGGGCGTCTTCGGGTACGCCTGCTGGGTCCAGGTCCAGGCGTTGCCGCTACGGGAGTCGTAGATCCACCCGGGGTCGATGAACCAGGGGCCCTGGCCCTTGCCGAGCACCGAGGCATCCGTGGTCAGCTCGACGGCGTCGCCGGAGGCCGTGGTGGGCATGGTCGCGACCCTGGCACCCGTGCCGGGCCCGTCCGCGCTGCTGGGCTTGTCCGACTTGGCGGGAACACCGGCCTGGGCCGCGCCGTCGCCGTCGGCCGGGGCGGCCTGCGCGGCCGCGGCGGACTTGCCGGCAGGGGCTGCGGGGACGGTGCCGGCCGTGCTGCCCGAGCTGTCCCACATCCGAGGGGCCGGGGCGTGCCAGCGGACCTTGCCGTCCTTGCCGGTGGCGGTGAGGTTGTTGGACCCGTCGTCCTTGACGGTGACGCCCTGACCGGTGGTACCGAAGCGGATCTTCTTCAGCAGCGGGCTGTTGGCGGCTTCGGCGGTCTTGACGATCAGGACGGTGCTGAGGCCGCCGAACTTGTCGGCGGTGGCCTTCAGGTCGATGCCCGGGGCGACGTCGGGGTAGACCAGGCCGTCACCGTCGTCGTCGAGGGACGGTTTGGTCAGCGGGAACGGCGAGTCGATGACGAGCTTCTCGCCGTCCGGGCTGGTCAGCGTGCCGAGGGGGCCGCTGCCGCCACCGGACAGGTGGACTCCGGAGGAGGCGGCCCGGGGGCGGTAGCCGCCCGTCGGGTCGGCGATGAGCTTGGGATCCAGAGCGGCCCAGGCGCCGTCCTGCTGCCTGACGCGTTGCTGGTCGGCGTGCTGGGAACGGGAGAGGTGGCCCTCCGGAGTGGCGACCGTTTCGCTGTACTCGTCCGTCAGTTCTGGTACGGGGACGGGCTTGCCGGTGGCCTTGGCCTGGGCAATCGCCCGGTCGGCGGCCGCAGCCGCAGGCTTCTCCTTGGTCTGCCTGGCGTCTGCGGCGGCCATGGCCGCCAGCAGGTCCGGGGAAAGCGTTCCGGGTGTGGTGGTGGGCGTGGTGGGCGCCGGGGCGGCGAACGCGACGGGTGCCACCGAGGTCAGGGCCAGGACGAGGCCAACGGCCGCGACGGATGCGCGCGCGGACGGGGTCCGTGGACGAAGACGCGTGCCGGAGCGGGCGCCGGGCGGAGCAGCAGGCATGTGGTGAGGTTCCCCCCTCGCTATGACAATCGGATCTGCCCCTCTGGCCGATCGGTAAAGGACAGGCACAGGGGGCGCCAGCAAGCTCCCGCAATGGCAAACTGATGGTCAAATCATTTAGGTGGTCAACTGTCTGGTTTGGGGGTGGGCGAACCACTTTGACTCCCTGTGACATGAATCACTCCACGTCGTGATCGGTCAATTCCTCGACCCGGGGTCGCATTACCCCCTACTGTCCGCCACAGTCGTCTGTCCACGCCCCAGCTGAGGGCGTGGCTACCTATGGGGGGTAACGGTGTCTGTTCGTCGCGTCCGTTTGCCGTGGTCGGCAGGGAGGGGAGCGCCGCCACCAGGGCGGCGTCGAAGCTCTCGTGTCGCTTTTGTGAGCGCTTTGACCGTGCTGAGTGCTCTTGTGTCACCTGTCGTCCCGGCGCTGGCCGCGCCGGTGGCGGACAAGGACAAGATCTGGTCGCCGCCGGGTACTCCGCTGCCGAAGACGGCTTCCGTGCCGGGCTCGCCGGAGGAGCCGAAGTCGGTACCGGCGAAGAAGGGTTCATCGGACTGGGTGCCGCCGAAGAGCACTCCGAAGAGTGCCTCGGGCTCGGCTGTCGCCCTGTTGGATCCCGCGCCGGCGCCCGGCGCGAAGGCCGTGCGCAAGGGCCCGGACGGTGCCGAGGTGCGGGAGTCGGCGGCCGGCGCCTCGAAGCGGGCCGGCGACCTGCCGGTGTGGCTGGCGCCTGTCGCGCCGGATACCGCGCCGAAGGCCTCGGGTGCTGCCCCGGGCACGGACACCGGTCCGGCCAATCCGCCGGTCAAGGTGAGTGTCGCCGACGCGAAGGCCGCCGGCGCCGCCGGTGTGCAGGGGACCCTGGTCACGCTGGAGCGCGCCGAGCAGGCGGGCGCGACGAAGGTGCGGCTGGGCCTGGACCTGTCGGGTGCCGGGTTCGGCGGTGGCTTCGCCGAGCGGGCACAGCTGGTGTCGCTGCCCGCGTGTTCGCTGACCACGCCCGAGGTGGCCGGCTGCCTGGCCCGCACGCCGGTGCCCTCGCACTACGACGCGGAGGCGAAGAAGCTCGTCGCCGACATCGATCTGCCCGCCGTCGACACCGCTCCGGCGAAGGGGTCGCGAGCCGACTCGAAGTCCGGGGACCAGGCACCGTCCGGCGGCTCAGCGCTCGCAGCCCCGGTGGCGATGGTGCTGGCGGCCGAGGGCACCCCGTCCAGCGGCCTCGGCACCTACAGCGCGACCTCGCTCTCCCCCAGCCAGGCGTGGACGGCCGGCAGCTCGTCGGGCGCGTTCACGTACAGCTACCCGGTCCAGTCCCCGCCGTCGCTCGGCGGCACGGCGCCCCAGGTGGCGCTGGGCTACGACTCGGCGGCGGTCGACGGGAGGACCTCGTCGACCAACTCCCAGGCGTCCTGGATCGGTGACGGCTGGGACTTCAGCTCGGGCTTCGTCGAGCGCTCCTACAAGGCGTGCGACAAGGCCGGGATCGCCGGATCCGGCGACCAGTGCTGGGGCGGGGCGAACCTGTCCCTGTCGTTGGGCGGCCACTCGGGCGAGCTCGTGCCCAACGACCCCTGTGTGCCCGGTGACGCCAAGTCCGAGCAGTCCACGTGCACCTGGCGGTTGAGGAACGACGACGGGACCAAGGTCGAGTTCCTCACCGGCGCCGACAACGGCACCTGGAACGGGTCGTACCTCAAGGTCACCGACAGCTCCGGCACGGTCTACTACTTCGGCCTCAACCACCTGCCCTCCGCGTCCGGTACGCCGACCAGCACCGGCCCGGAGAGCAAGTCGGCCTGGACGGTGCCGGTCTACTCGCCGAACGCGGGTGACCCGTGCTACGACGCGGCCAAGGGCAAGGGCTCCTGGTGCCAGACCGCGTGGCGCTGGAACCTCGACTACGTCGTCGACGCCCACAACAACCTGACCACCTACACCTACGCGCCGGAGGCCAACTGGTACGCCCGCGGTGGCGGCCAGAACCGTGGCAGTGGTGTGAACTCCTCGTACACCCGCGGCGGCACGCTCGCCTCGATCGGCTACGGGCAGCTGCTCTCCGACCAGCTCGGTACGAACGGTGCCCACCAGCCCGCCGCGAAGATCGACTTCGAGACGGGCGAGCGCTGTGTCTCGGGCGCGGTGGCCTGTGACCCCGCGCAGCGGACCTCCGCCAACGCGGCCAACTGGCCCGACGTGCCGCTCGACAAGCAGTGCGCCGAGCAGGGCACCTGCTCCAGCTACGGACCGACCTACTGGTCGACCAGGTGGCTGAACGCCGTCACCACCTCGATCCGCTCCGGCGGCTCGTACCGCCCGGTGGACCGCTACGAGCTCACGCACACGTTCAAGAAGCCGGCCAATTCCGATGAGAACACGCAGATCCCGTGGCTCCAGGCGGTCAAGCGGATCGGCAAGGACACCTTCAACGGGCAGACCGACCAGGCCTTGCCGGAGGTCACCTTCGCGGACCTGATGCTGCCCAACCGGGTGGACGGCCTCGTTCCGGCCCGCCCGCGCTACTACCGGCCGCGGATCGAGGTGATCACCGTCGAGACCGGTGGCACGATCGCGGTGGACTACAACCGCGAATCGTGCATGCGCACCACGGGCAAGATGCCGTCCTCGGCGGACGGCAACACCATGAGCTGCTACAACGTGAAGTGGTACGACACGGGTGTGGCCGCGATGGTGGACGACTGGTTCCTGCGCTATCCGGTCGCCTCGGTGACCGTCGACCCGAACTCCAACCTCGTCGCCGGCTCGGTCACCAAGGTCACCGCCTACGAGTACGGACCGGCCGCCTGGCACCGCAACGACGGCGCCCTGGTGGACGACAAGTCCCGTACCTGGGACCAGTTCCGCGGCTACGCCAAGGTGACCGCCGTGACCGGCTCGGGCAAGGACGGCGCGAAGTCCAAGACGTCGACCAGCTACCACCAGGGAATGGACGGCGATCTGAAGGCGGACGGATCGGCCCGGTCGGTGACGGTATCCGGGCCGACGAGCGGCGGCCGCCGCGACGACGACTGGTTGTCCGGCCGGGTGCTGGAGAGCGACGTCTACGTCGACGCCGACGCGGCCGCACCCGAGGCGTCCACCGTGAACACCAGCAGTGGCCCGGTGACCACCGCGACCCACAAGCGGCCCGGTCTGCCGGACCTCGTCGCCCGGTACGCGGCCACCACCTCGACCAGCACCTCGACCAGCCGGACCACTACCGGAACCCGGGCCACCTCGACGGTGACCACCAGTGACCCGGCGAACGGCAACCGGATCAAGACCAGCCTCAGCACCGCGGACGGCACGCCCGACGTCTGTGTCCGCAACTCCTACGCCACCGGCGCGAATCCGAGCATGACCGGGCTGGTGTCCGAGGCGCTGACCGTCTCCGGCGCGAACGCCTGTACGGCGACGCCGACCGCGGCGAACACCGTCTCCGGCGCCCGTACGCTGTACGACGGTGCGGCGTTCGGCTCTGCGGGCGCCAAGGGGGAACCGACCGGTGCGCAGGTGCTGGACCGCTACGACGGTTCCGGCGCAGCTCAGTTCGTGACCACCGGAACCTCCGCCTACGACGTCTACGGCCGTGCCACCAGCGCCACCGACGTGACGGCCACCGACAGCGCCAATCCGAACGGCGCCACCGTGACCACGACCTACAGCTCGGCGAACCCGGGCGAGCTGCCCAACCGGACCGTGACCGGCACCCCGGCCCCGGCGGGAGCGTCCGACGCCGGAGCCAAGCGCAACACCACCACCACGCTGAACCCGGCCCGTGCGCTGTCGATCACCACCACCGACCCCAACGCCCGTACCGTCACCCAGTCGTACGACTCCCTCGGTCGACTCAAGGCGGTCTGGACCCCGGGCCGTGCGACCAGTGCGAGCGCCAACCTCACCTTCGACTACACCGTGGACGGCACAGCCCGGCCGTCCACCGTCACCAGCCGGACGCTGCGCTCCAACGCGAGCTACGCGGTCTCCACCCAGATCATGGACGGCCTGGCCCGGACCATCCAGACCCAGACCGGTCCGGCCATCTCCGCCTACCACGGCCGACTGCTGACGGACACCTTCTACGACTCGCAGGGCCGCACCAACCGGACCTTCAACACCCACTACGACGACACCGCCGGTCCGAACACGGTCCGATTCAACGCGATCCCCGCCGAGGTCCCCGGCCAGACCGCCACCGCCTTCGACGGCATGGGCCGACCGGTGAGCACGCAGTTCATCGCCCTCGGCGTGCTGCAGAACACCACGACCACCGCCTACCCGGGCGCCGACCGGGTCGACGTGTCGCCGCCGGCCGGTGCCACCGCGACCAGCACCCTCTCGGACGCCCGCGGCCGCACCAGCCAGCTGTGGCAGTACAAGACGCCGTCCGCTACCGGCAAGCAGGCCGACGCCGACGTCACCACGTACACCTACACCCCGAGCGGTCAGGCCGCGACGCGAGTCGACGCCGCCGGGAACAGTTGGAGCTACGGCTACGACCAGCGCGGCCGTCAGGTGAAGGCCGACGACCCGGACACCGGCGTCTCGACCCGCACCTACGACAGTGCGGGCCGCATGGCCACCACCACGGACGCGCGCGGTCAGTCGATGGCGCTCACCTACGACCTGCTCGGCCGCAAGACCGGCACCTACAACGGCACGGTCAACCCGGCCAACCAGCTCACCGGCTACACCTACGACACCGTCGCCAAGGGCCAGGCCGCCAGCTCCACCCGGTACGTCGGGGGCGCCGGCGGAGCGGCCTACACCAAGGCCGTCACGGAGCTGGACCCGGCATACCGGCCGACCAAGTCCACCGTGTCGATCCCCGGCAGCGAGATCGGCAAGACCGGGCAGGCGACCTACGAGTACGAGACCGTCTACGACCCGATCACCGGCGCCGTGACCACCGAGTACCGGGCCGCCGTCGGCAACCTCGCCTACGAGTCGATCGGCTACAACTACGAGATCTACGGCCTGCTGCACGACATGGGCGGGGCCGACGACACCTATCTCCGTCAGTCCGACTGGGACGCCTACGGACGCAACATCCGTTCCACCGTCAACCCGTTCGGCTGGCAGATCGTCACCACCAACACCTACGACGTGTCCACCGGACGTCCGCTGACGCAGTACGTCGACAAGCAGACCTCCACCGACGGCACGGTCCAGAACACGACCTACGCCTACAACCAGGCCGGCCGGATCACGGCGATCCGGAGCATCCCGAACAACACCCCGGCCGCCACCGACCTGCAGTGCTTCTCCTACGACTACCTGGGCCGCCTCACCACCGCGTGGAGCGACACCGGGCGGCTCGACCAGCCCACCCCGTCCCTGGCAGGCCAGGGGGCCTGCGCCAACTCCACTCCCACCAGCGGGGCTTCGGCGCCTTCGAAGACGACGGTGGGTGGCAACGCCGCCTACTGGCAGGACTACACCTACGATCTGACCGGCAACCGCACCAAGCTCGTCGACCACAACCCGGCCGGGGACCAGTCCAAGGACGTGAAGGTCGACCAGACCTTCCCGACCGCCGGCACCCGCAACACGCCGACCACCGCGGCCGGCACGGGCGGCGGCACCGGCGGCCCGCACGCACTCGCCGGCGGCACGTACACCTACGGCTCGGCCACCGCCCCCCAGGGCACCGACGAGTACGACGCGGCCGGCAACACCACGAAGATCAACAACCCCAACGGCATCAAGATCCTCAACGCCGGGTCCGTCCTCAAGTCCGGTGAGAGCGTGCGCTCCAACAGCGTCCGACTCGCCATGCAGGACGACGGCAACCTGGTGCTCAGCTCGCTGCGCACCGGCCAGGTCCTCTGGTCCACCAACACCCAGAACCACCCGGGAGCCTGGGCCACCATGCAGGACGACGGCAACTTCGTCGTCTACGACCCGCAGCGCGTCCCGCTCTGGTCCTCGCAGACCTGGGCGGGTAACGCCAGCGGCTACTTCGCGACCGTCCAGGACGACGGCAAGTTCATCGTCTACGCGCCCGGTTGGAATTCCAAGTGGGGCACCTCCACCTGGAACGCCGCCGACTCGGCCAACGCCTCCACGCTGACCTGGGACGTCGAGGGCAAGCTCGCCTCACTCGCTCAGGGTTCGGCCGTCACGACGTACGTCTACGACGCCGACGGTAACCAGCTGATCCGCCGCAACCCCGGCAAGGTCACCGTCAACCTCGGCGGCGGCGACGAACTCACCTACGACACCGGTACCAAGACCAGCACCGGTACCCGCTACTACAGCATCCCCGGCGGGATCACCCTGGTCCGCGAGAGCCCGACCAAGCTCACGTACCAGTTCGCCGACCACCACGGCACCAACACCCTGTCCATCGGCCGCGACAGCCTCGTCGAGACCCGTCGCCCCACCGACCCCTTCGGCGCCCCCCGCGGCACCACCTCCAGCACCACCGCCTGGGCCGGCGACAAGGGCTACGTGGGAGGCCTCAAGGACGACGCCACCGGCTTCACCAACCTCGGCGCACGCCAATACCAGCCCAGCACCGGCCGCTTCCTCAGCCCGGACCCGATTTTGGCCCAGCCGGACCCCCAGCAGTGGAATGCGTACGCGTACGCGCACAACAACCCGGTGAACCGGTCGGACGGAACGGGCTTGTACGACCCTGATGTCCGCTGCATGAAGATGTCCGAGAGCCGCGACTGCAAGGCTATGTACACTCCCGCTCCCCAGCCCGATCCGGGTGGCGACAAGTACCAGATTGGTTCTCCGAGCGAGCCCAACGTCGACTTCGGGGATGACTTCCCGTACGACCCGTCAGCCAAGGCGACGGACAAGGACAAAGCGAGCTACGACAGCTGGCGGAAGGCCGGCGTGGCGGTCCAGCAGTGCAGCCGGTTCGGCATCGGGCTCTGTGACAATTTCAAGAAGAACGCCTCCCACCTGTCGGACGGTAGTGACGCTTACATGCACTATTTGGACGGGTCCGGAAGCGACTACATGATCGACTATGCGAAGGCGTACGACGAGGATAAGAAAATCCACCAGTTGGTAGACGAAGAGGTTGAATCGGCTCAGCGGTGGGCGGAGCGGATTGCACTGAAGACGGGTCGTATAGCCTTCAGCATGACTGGTTCAGACGTCTCCGCAAGGGCCAGGGGTCTCTACCCGGAGACAGAAAACTGGCAGAAGGCTCTGGGTGACTACCGGCAATGGGGAAGTGCTGATGTGACGGTGGAAGGGAAGAAGGTGACGATGAAGCTCACTGTTCACGTGCTGGATCGGTATGACTTCAATAAGAGAAGCAAGGACATCGCCAGCGGCGTGTCCGACAACGTGAACGGTAGGTTTGCGACGCTCGGCTGGGCCAAGCCCTTCATCACGCGAGGTGGCCTGGAGAAGACCGTCACGTGGACGATCGGCGAATCCGGAAGCTTGGCTAGCCCAGGGAGCGGCGCGGAACACCGGTGACCTGCGGGCCGGGGCTCGTTCCGAGGGCGCGACGTCTGGGACGGCCCCGGCACCCGCAGTTCGATAAAATAAATTCTTCAACAAACCAAGAAGGTCAAGGATGATGAACCCGTGAAACAAACACCGGTGATGCAGCGAGCAGGCGGCGCTCGGATTCTGCTGTTGATTCCCGCCTCGGCACTGCTCGCCTCGGGCTGTGCGTCGACACCGGAGAGCAGCGCCGCCGGGCAGGGTGAGGACCGCCGCCCGACCGCCGCCGCGACGACCCCGGCGGAGGTGCGGACGGACGTCGAACCGTTGAAGCGCCATTTCCCGCAGCTGGGCGAGCTGTCCGCGACGAAGTGGGTCGGCCGGGTGCTGACGAAGAACTCGGTGCCGGAGATCCCCGGTCCGACCGACGTGGGCCTGGACGGGGTGGCGCAGCTCGATCCGGCGACGCTGACGGCGATCACGGACAGCGGGACGTGGCGGGAGGGTGCCATCGGGTGCGGTGTCCCACAGGAGATCGCCGCCGAGGTCGGGGACACGATGGCGTGGCTCCACAGTGAGGCCTTCGATAAGTCGGTCACGCGGACCCAGTACACGGGGAGCTTCTATTTCGACAAGCAGACCAACCGCGTCTACTTCTGCACGGTGAACCCGAAGGAGCGAACCAGCTGATTCCGCGACGACCCGCCCGGGACCCTCCTCGAACGCACCGCATTCAACGAGGAGCCCGGTTTTGTTCCGGCCACACCACGGCCTTGGTACAAGGCTATCGTCCTCATGCGGGACGACGTTCTCCATCTGGGACCGGATTAGGTGGACGAGGTGGACAGGGGCGGCTGCCGGCCGGCGGTTTGCTGCTCACATGACGCTGGATCCCAATTTTCGCCGTTGACGATGAATTGGACATTGAATTCAGGGGTAGCGGTGACGTTTCCGTGCGGCGGCGCGGCGATTCCTACCCCGACATGGAAGTGGTCCAGTACAGGCGCGGGCAGCATCCGTCGATGCTCGCCTATGATCCGATGTCATCGGAGACGGGTCTCCCAGCGGCTCCATTCTGGCCCAACATGGATAGCACTTGGGTCTCCGGAAAGTGCACGGAAGGTTGCTAGCTATGGCTGAGGTAAGTTGTCGATCGGTTAGCGGGTCCACCTTCCAATGGATTTCTACCTGCGCCGTTCGCTATGCCATGGTCTTCATGGTTGGCTGGATGGAGATATCGCTGACGGCTCCCAGGATCTCGGACCGGGCTGGAGGTTACGGTGCCCGGAAGACCTTGTGGGGATCTTTCCTGGGATACATGGAAGGGGCTCCAGGGATGTTCCTGATGATCGGAGTCCCATCCCTGATATTACTGGTGCTGATTTCCAGGAGAAGAGGAACCTCTGCGCCTGATGAGTTCAGGTCATTTGCCGCGGCGCTCCTTGTCATCCCTGCGCTGGTGCTCTTCCTGGTCGGCACATGGGTGATGGTTGCCATCCAGGTGGTGGTGCAGATTCTCTTTGCGGCGATCATCATGCCGGTTGCCAGGAAAAGGGAAATCTTCTAGGACCGTTGAAGCATGTGGCCGGTTAAATTAGGTCGCGATCAGTTTATGTGGGTGCTCGGCTGGATTTCCTAGCCGAGCGCCTCGCAGAATCCAGCGTTTATTGAGCGGGGGGGGGGATCGTCTGAGGCGGCGGCGAATTTGGGTGTTTCGGAAGCGCAACTCAAAGCAGTGGTTCTCGGCGAGGCGAGGAAGTGTGTTGCCTCGGACGACTTCGCCCGCCCGAGTGACTTCGAGTAGCGCGCGTTGAGACGTTTAGAGCGGAGGTATCGGGTGACCGAGACTCTGGGGTCAGGCTGGGAACGAGCCCAGGGCGTATTGCGTGTCCTTGCTGTCTCCCTGACTGGCATCTTGCCGCTGGCGGCTTCGTGTACGGTGGCGAAGGATCCTGTCCCGGCTGTCATCGGATCCTGGAAGGCGCCCGTCGCTTCGATCCAGTTTCTGGAGGGCGGCAAGCTCGGCGAGGTGAGCCTGCTCCCCGCCATGTGTCGTGGAAAGAAGTCCCCGACCGCGGTGAAGTTCACCGGCACCTGGAAGTATGGGACGCTTTCCGACGCCGGACCTGGCGCGGTTGCCCAATTGGTCTCCGTCGACGGTGATCTGAGGTGCGAGGGGTTCTTTCAGTACGTCAAGCGCCAAGGTGAGGAGCGGTTGGGACTGACCGATGCGGACGACGGCGGCGTGCCGTTCGCCGCGTTCCTTCGGCAGTAGGTCCGTTTCGAGAGCCGCCCCATCCGATGTGTCGGATGGGGCGGCTCTCGCAATGGAGCATGGGCGACGCGGGGTCCGGGGGCGTCAGGGGGGTGTCAGGAGTGGGGTGGTGATCGTTGGGATGTCGTCAAGAGTGGTCGAGGTCCGGGGTGGGGTCGGGTGAGGTGGGTGGGTGCCGAGTCCTCCGTTGCCTGATGTGCCTGGTCCCACTGGTGGTTACCGCAATGCGCCTACCGGGGTGCCGCCGTACGGCGGGTCGGCGGTGCCGCAGCTGCCGGCTCTGGACGGGACGCTGGTGGTCGACTTCGCGTTGGTGGGCAAGGCCGGGGCGGATGCGGGGCGGGCGGCTGACGGCATGGCTGCTGCCTGGACGGCGCTGAGTTCTGCGGCCCTGTCCGGCGCGGCGCCCTGGGGGGATGATCCGGCGCTCGGGCAGGGCTTCGACCAGGTCTTCGCCCAGCCGCGGGACGATCTGCTGAAGGCGGTGCAGGCGCTGCCGGACACCTTGCGCAAGCTGGCCGATGCCCTCGGTGCCACTCGTAGCACGTTCGAGAAGGCCGACGAGCACGCCACGGAACTCGCCTGGACGTTCCCGGTGCCCGGTAGCGGCGGCGCGTGATGGCGGTCGACGCCCCCAACGCCTCGCTGCCGGACGGGTTGCAGAACCTGCTGATGATCCTGGTGGGGAACAAGTGGCCCACGGGGAACGAGAGTGCGCTGCGGGCCGAGGCGGATGCCTGGACCGAGGCGGCGAAGTCGATCCGTGCCTGTGTCCTGGACCTGGCGGACGCCAAGTCCCAGCTCGACCAGGGTCTGAGCGGTGCCACCAGGGACGCGTTCGACGCCTATCTGGCCAGGCTCGCCGTCGCCGACGACGCCGCGCTGCCGCTCATCGCCCAGTGCTGCGACGCCGCCGCCGACGCGCTGCACAACCTGGCGAACCAGATCGAGACCCTGCGCATCGAGATCATCGGTGCGCTGGTGGTCCTGGCCGTTCAACTGGCCATCGACGCAGCGTTGTTCCTTTTCGGCGGGGCCGAGGCGGCGCCCGTGGAGATCGCCTTCACCAGGGCCCTGGTGTGGGCCTTCCTGCGCAAGGCGCTGATCAGTGCGGTGACCCGGGTCGCCGAGTCTGTGCTGGCCCAGGTGGGCTTCGACCTGCTGGCCCAGGTGATCGAGCTGGGCCAGGGCCACCGCACGTCGATCGACGGCGGCGAGCTGGGCACGGCCGCCGTCAACGGGGCGGTGGGCGGCGCGGTCGGTGTCGGTGCCGGGTGGCTCGGCAAGGGGCTGGGCAAGGGCCTGGGCAAGGGGCTCGGGAAGGGCTTCACCTCGCTGACCGGCAAGGAGGCCGGCGCGTTCGCCAAGGGCGCGGCCGGGCTGGTCTGGAACACCGGCTACGGGGCGCTGACCGGGATGGCCGAAGGCGCGGCGCAGGATGCGGTGTTCGGGTTGTCGGGCGACTACGTCTCCGGCGCGGCCAACGGCGCGTTCGCCGGGGCGTGGGGGTGGCGGCACGGGGTGATGAACCCCGGGAACAAGTTCTCCATCTCGCCGGGCGACCACATCGAGGGCTGGCTGAACGGCCGGTTGGAGGGCCCGCGCCCACCGCGCGGCGGTACGACGGGGGACGGTACGCCAGGGGGCGGCCCGTCGGAGATCGAGCTCGTCCCGGTCGGGGACCTGCCCCATGAGCTGCCGCCGCTGCCGCCGCAGGACACGGACCTCTCGGGCCTGTTCCACGAGATGGGCCACTTCCCGGCCCCCGTCGGCGACTTCAGGCCGACGCACGGCGGCACCTCGGTTCCGCAGCGCCCGCAGCCGAGGACCGTCTCCGACATCGTCCTGGAGGAGCTCAGCCCGGGCGTGCGCCAGCCATCCTGATGGGGCATCAGGAGGGCTGGCGTCGGCGCGGGGACCGGGGGGGGTGTTACCGGCTGCCTGCCGGGGCGAGGGGGGCCAGGGGGCCGGGGTAGAGGTATTCCTTCGCCGGGATCGTGGTGCCGTGGGCCCAGGCGTCGAAGAAGCCCTTGAGGTCCTTGCCGGAGACCTTGGCGGCGAGGGCCTCGAACTGGGGGAAGGAGGCGTTGCCGTAGGCGTGGTCGGCGGTCCAGCGCTTGAGGGTGGCGAAGAACGTGTCGTCTCCGACGGTGCGCCGCAGGGCGTGCATCATCAGGGAGCCCTTGAAGTAGAGGGCCGCGGCGAGTTCCTGGCCCTGTCCGGGGTCGTAGAGCTTGGTGGACCAGTACTCCGGCTTGTTCCGGTTCTCCTCGACGCCGGGGGCGTAGAAGCCGGTGTCGAGGTTGCTGCCCTGGTGCTCGTCCCACAGCTGGTTGGCGTACTGGGCGACGCATTCGGCGATGCAGCCGTCGCGCCAGTCGGTGAACGAGACGCTGTCGCCGAACCACTGGTGGGTGATCTCGTGGACCGCCGCGGAGTCCCAGAAGTAGTTGGTGTAGGTGGGCCGGCTCTGGGTCTCCAGGTCCGGCGCGCCGGTGCCTGATTCCTTGGTCCAGCTGCGGACGATGGCGCCGGCGGAGGAGAACGGGTACGGGCCGAACTTGGAGGCCAGGAAGGCGATGATCTCCGGCTGCTGGGCCTCGGTCGCCTTGGCCATGTCGTCGATCGGCACGTCCGGGCCGTAGGCGGTGATGACGGGCGTCCCGTCGGGCAGCGCCGAGCGGTGGACGGTGAACTTGTCGATGGCGACGGTGCTGAGGTAGGTCGCCATCGGCTTGTCCTCGCGCCAGCGGAAGGTCGTCGAGCCGTCCTTGCTGGTGGTCTGGCCGGGCCGGCCGTTGCCGATGGCGGTCCAGCCGTCGGGGACGGTCGCGGCGAGCGAGAAGGTGGCCTTGTCGGACGGGTGGTCGTTGGACGGGAACCAGGAGGTCGCCGAGTGCGGCTCGCCCATCGCGTTGACGCCGCCGGACACCAGCTGGTGCCAGCCCTGGGGGTCGGGCTTGCCCGCGTACACCACCCGTACCGCGAAGGTGGCACCGCCGGCCAGTCGGCGGGCGGGCACGATGTCCAGCTTGTGCTCGCCCGAGCGGGAGAACGACTTGGCGGGGGTGCCGTTCACGGTGACGGAGGTGACCTGGAAGCCCTTGAGGTCCAGGGAGAGGCGGTCCAGCGACTGCAGGGCCCGGGCGGTGACGGTGGTGTCGCCGTTCAACTGGTCGGGGTGCGCCGGGTCGTAGGCGATCCGGACGTCGTAGTTCGCCACGTCGTAGCCGACGTTGCCGTCCTCGGGGAAGTACGGGTCCCCGATGCCGGCCGCTCCCGCGGGGGCGGCGGTCAGGGCGACGCCGAGGGTGGTGGCGGCGGCCACCAGGGTGACGGCCTTGCGGCGGTGGCGACTCAGCGGTGTGCGCATCTGTGGCTCCTGGGGACGGGCGGTCAGGACCGGTCGGCGGCGGGGGCGGCGGGCTTGGTGGCCGCGGGCTTGGCGGTGGCGAACTGCCAGACGACGCCGATCATGGCGTTGGTGCTGGTCGCCTGCGTCGCGGGGTCGACGTTGGCGAGGTTGTCGCACGCGCTGTGCAGGCAGTCCGAGACGCCGCTGCTGAAGCCGGACGACGGGATGCCCGCGTCTCCGAACGGCTGGCTGTCGGAGCTGTCCAGCGGGATGTCGAAGGTGGCCAGGCCCCGGTCGGTGAA
This sequence comes from Kitasatospora sp. NBC_01300, assembly GCF_041435235.1. Taxonomy (NCBI): domain Bacteria; kingdom Bacillati; phylum Actinomycetota; class Actinomycetes; order Kitasatosporales; family Streptomycetaceae; genus Kitasatospora; species Kitasatospora sp. NBC_01300. The sequence continues at coordinate 5,806,844 of NZ_CP108408.1, forward strand.
CCACTTGTCGAAGGCCTGGAAGGCCGCGGTCTCGTTGTTCTTCGCGTCCTTCACCAGCAGGTACTGCTGGAGGTTCTTGCTGCCCGCCTGGTCGAGGTTGAGGTACAGGTCGATGGCCTTGCGGTCGCCGGCGGACAGGTTCTTGACGTAGTCCGCCGAGCCGACCATCCCCAGCTCCTCCGCGCCCCACCAGGCGAAGCGCAGGTGCCGCTCGGGCTTCAGCTTGGCCTTGGCCACCTGGAGGGCGGTGGTCAGGACGGCCGCCGAGCCGGAGCCGTTGTCGTTGATCCCCGGGCCCATCGGGACGCTGTCCAGGTGGGCGCCGGTGAGCAGCACGTGGTCGGGGTCGCCGCCCTGCCAGTCGGCGATCAGGTTGTAGCCCTCCTTGCCGTCGTGGGTGAAGCGGCGCAGCTGCGTCTGGAAGCCGGCCCGGTCCAGCGCGTGCTTCACGTACGCCACCGACTCCGCGTACCCCTTGGTGCCGTGCGCGCGGTTGCCGCCGTTGCGGTCCGCGATCCGCTGCAGGGCCTGGAGGTGCGGCATCACCTCGGCCGCCTCGACGGTGGGCGCGGCCGGGGCGGGCCGGTGCTCGGCGGCCGTCGCCGCGGCGGCGGGGACGGTGGACAGCAGCAGGGCTGCCCCGAGGACGTGGGCGGCGAGGGACACCAGACGGCGGGAGGGCATCACGCGGGGGCCTTTCGGAGGCGGGGCCGGGGGGCTTCCCCCGGCGGACTCCACCCACCCTGGTCCGTCGGTGTCAGGAACTTGTCGAGAGGCTGTCAGGAACCGGTAGGGGTGCTTCCGGAGGGCGACTTACGATCATCCTCATGTGCGCACATGTCGTGGTCGCCGAGGACGATCCCAAGCAGGCCGACCTGGCCCGCCTGTACCTGGAGCGGGAAGGACATCGTGTGGTCGTGGTCCACGACGGCCGGGCCGCGCTGGAGCAGGCCCGGCGCGGCCCGGCGGACCTCCTGGTCCTCGATGTGATGATGCCCGTCATGGACGGGCTCGACGTCTGCCGTGCCCTGCGTGCCGAATCCGCGCTGCCGGTGCTGATGCTGACGGCCCGTACCGCCGAGGAGGACCTGCTGCTCGGCCTCGACCTCGGCGCCGACGACTACCTCACCAAGCCGTACAGCCCGCGCGAGCTCGTGGCCCGGGTCCGGGCCCTGCTGCGCCGCGGGTCCCGGCCGCTGACCCCGGGTGATCCCGCGCCGGCGGCCGCGCCCACCCTGCCGCCGACCGCGCCGCCCGCCGCCGCGCCTCCGGCGGTACTGACCGCCGGGGGCCTCACCATCGACCCCCTGCGCCACGAGATCACCGCCGACGGGCGGCCCGTCAGCTGCACGCCCGGCGAGTTCCGGCTGCTCCAGGTGCTGGCCGCCCAGCCCGGCCGGGTCTTCACCCGGGCCCAGCTGCTGGAGCACCTGCACGGCATCGACCGGTACATCACCACCCGGACCGTCGACACCCACGTGATGAACCTGCGCCGCAAGATCGAGCCCCAACCGCGGAGCCCCACACGCCTGTTGACGGTATACGGCATCGGCTACAAGCTCGCGGAGGGGCCGCGCGGTGCGTCGTGACGCCCCGCCGCGCCGCAGCCTGCTGGTCCGGCTGCTCGCCCTCTCCGCCCTGGTCTCGCTCTGTTCGATCGCCGCGACGGCCTGGCTGACCGCCCGCACCACGACGGGCGCGATCAGGCAGGAGCAGCGCCAGGTCCTCGCGGACCAGGCCCGGATCTACCACGAGCTGCTCGGCTACGCCGCGACCCACCCCGACTGGACGGGTGCGGAGAGCACCGTGCGGCGGCTCGCCGCCGACACCGGGCAGCGCATCCTGCTGACCACGCCGCGCTTCGAGCCGGTCGTCGACTCCGCGGCCACCGCATCCGGTCCGGCCGCCACCTCGGGGACCCCCGCCACCGCCCCCGGGTCACCGCCCCCGGCCGCCACGCCGTCGGCGCCGACCCCGGGCGCCGCCGACCGCACGGTGCTGCCCCGGACGCCCACCACCACCGTCGACCCGCTCTCCGTCGACCTCGCCATGCTGCCCGACGCCCCGGCCGACCGGATCGACGCCCGCGCCGTGGGCCCGTTCCGGCTGACGACCGCCGAGCGCGTGGCCATGGAGGAGGCCGCGCGGGACCGGGCCGGCTGCCTGCGGTCGGAACTGGGCGTCGAGGCGACCGTCACCGACGACGCGGCCGGCCGCCCCGTGGTGAGCGTCCCCGGCGGTCGGCCGCTCGGCGTGCGCTGCGCGTCCCCGCTGGTGCTGGACGCCCCGACCCGCACCGAGAGCGCCGCCCTCGCCGACCTCACCGCGCTCGTCAACGCCTGCCTGGAGCGCCAGCAGATCCGGCCCGTGACGCTGTCCCTGGGGCTGCAGTGGGCCCCGGCCCGCGACCGGGAGCAGGAGCAGGTGATCTCCGCCTGCCTCGCCAACTCCCGCCGGCAGCAGCTCGTCCGGTACGTGGCGCCGCCGGTGCTGCTGTTCGTCGGCGCGCCCGCCGGCGCGGCGGACCAGGCCCCCGTGCTGTCCACCCCGCACCGCGGGCGGGTCGCCGAGGTCGCCGCGCTGGTGCTGGCGGTCACCGTGGCGATCACCACGGTGGTCGGCCTGCGGCTCTCCCGGCCGCTGAACGCGCTCACCCGTGCCGCCCGGCGGATGACCGACGGGGACCTCTCCGCCCGGGTGACCGCGACCGGCCGCGACGAGATCGCCGGACTCGCCGCCGCCTTCAACGCCATGGCGCAGCGCCGCGAACAGTTGGAGGAGCTGCGCCGGGCGATGGTCGGCGACATCGCGCACGAGCTGCGCACCCCGCTCAGCAACATCCGCGGCTGGCTGGAAGCCGTCGAGGACGGCGTCGTCACCGCCGACGGTGCCCTGACGAGTTCGCTGCTGGAGGAGGCCCTGCAACTCCAGCACCTGATCGACGACCTGCGGGACCTCGCCGATGCCGACGCCGGTGAACTGGCCCTGCACCGCGAGCCCGTGGACGTCGAGGACCTGCTGGCCCAGGTCGCCACCGCGCACGGCGCCCGGGCGCAGGCGTCGGGCGTGGCCCTGGTCGTCGAGACGGCCGGGTACGAGACGGCCTCGGACGAGACGGCCTCGGGCAAGTCGGCCGGGTGCGAGGTGTCCGCCGACCCGGTGCGCCTGCGTCAGCTGGTGGGCAACCTGGTCGCCAACGCCGTCCGGCACACCCCGGCGGGCGGCACGGTCACCCTGCGGACCCGGACGGAGTCCGACGCCCTGCTGATCGAGGTCGCCGACACCGGCGGCGGCATCGCCGAGGCGGACCTGCCGTTGGTGTTCGAGCGCTTCTGGCGGGCCGACAAGTCCCGCAACCGGCAGAGCGGGGGCAGCGGTCTGGGCCTCGCCATCGTCCGCAAGCTCGCCGAGCTCCACGGCGGCGGCGTCCACGCGGCCAGCACTCCCGGCGCGGGCTCGGTGTTCACCGTGCGCCTTCCCGCCCCGGCGGCCGCCGGGTGCGGGGGTGGAGCGGGCCGATAGCTAAATCATCGACATATGTTTGCCATTGATCTATGCTCACGGCCATGGCTAACCGTCAACTACAGGAGCCGACCCGGCTCGTGCTCACCGCGCTCGCCGATGCCCCGCGGCACGGCTACGCGATCGTCCAGGAAGTCCTGGCCATCTCCGACGGCCGGACCAAGCTGCTCACCGGCACCCTCTACACCGCACTGGACCGGCTCCTCCAGCAGGGGCTGATCCGGATCGACCACGAGGAGGTCGTCGGTGGCCGGATGCGGCGCACCTTCGCCCTCACCGAGGACGGCCGGGACGTCCTGGGCGCGGAGACGGAACGGCTGCGGGCCGGAGTCGTCGAGGCCGAGCGCAGGCTCGCGCTCGGGCGGGGGCCGCGCCTGGGGGCGCTCCGGCTGAGCGGCGGTGCGGCATGACCGCGCAGCAGGCCGGGGCGCTGCCCGGCAGGCTCCCGCTGATCGGCATCTACCCCGCCGCCTACCGGGCCTCGCACGGCGAGGAGATCGCCGCCGTCTTCGCCGAGTCCGTCGAGGGCGCCGACCGGCGAACGGTGCTGCGCGAGTGGGTCACCCTGGCCGCGCACGCCGCCCGGCTGCGGACCCGGCTCAGCTCCGGAGACCCCGCGGGCCGGGCGCTCGCCGGCGCCGCGCCGTTCCTGCTGGCCGGCGGGGCGGCGCTGGCCTTCGTCCAGCTGCTGATGGGCCTCTTCATCACGGAGCCGCACTCCGAACTGATGGGCCTGCACACCACGGCCGCGACCGCGGTGGGTGTGGTCCAGACCGTCCCCTGGCTCCTCGCGCTGCTCGGCGCCGGCCTCGGGCACTGGGGCGCCGCCCGTGTCCTGGTGCTGGTCGGCGTCCTCGTCCGGATCGGCGCAGCGGTCGGCTATTTCGTTCACCCGGCCGGGGTGCTCTTCCTGTCCCTCTACCAGCTGCCCCTCTGGCTCCTGCTCGGGGTGCCGCTGCTCGTCGCCCCGCCCGACGGCGTCGACCAGCGGGTCCGCGCCCGGGTCGGGACGGTCGTCGCGGCGGGCGCCATCGTGCTGCCGATGAGCGCGCTCGTCCTCGCCTGGCCCTGGCGCGAGTTGGAGGACTACTCCATGATCGTCTTCCCGCGCAGCACCCAGATGCTGCTCGACGCGTCGTCGGCCTGGCCCGCCGTGGTGATGGCGATCGCCTTCTCCGTCCACTTCGCCGCCCGCCGGCCCGACCGGCCGCGCGCCGTCGGCGTGGCGCTGGCCGCCCTCCCCTGGGCGGTCATGCTCCCCGCGCCCTACTACTGGACGCTGCCGCGCAACCTCGCCGACCTCGGGCGCAACCTCGCGGTCGTGGTCGGCCTGCTGGCCGTCGCCGCCACCCTCGCCGCGCTCGGCCGCACCCTGGCCGCCTCCCGGAACGCGGAGCCGGTCGAGCCGGCCTGACCGCGCAGGCGGCGCCCCGAACCGACCGGCGGCGTCGGGCCGGCCGGTCCGAGGATCCCCGAGTCCCTTCTTCCGGAAGGGGCTCGGGGATCCTTCGTCGACGGCGCGGCGGCCCGGCGCGGCGTGGCGGCCCGGCCGGTGTGGCGTGGATCACGGCAACGGGTGGCGGCGGCGGGACAGGAGCTGGTGTGGAGAATTCGATACGCGCCCGGGTGCGCGCTGGGGACGCGGCGGCGTTCGGGCTGGTCTTCGAGGACCACGCCCAGGCGGTGTACCGGCACGCCGTGCGGATGACCGGGGACTGGGCCGTCGCCGAGGACGTGGTCTCGCTGACGTTCCTGGAGGCGTGGCGGCTGCGCGCGCGGGTCGATCCCGAGGGGGAGAGCCTGCGGCCGTGGCTGCTGGGGATCGCGGGCAACGTCATCCGCAACACCCGCCGGGCCGCGCGGCGCCACCAGCGGGCGCTGGCCAAGCTGCCGCCGCGCGAGGCGATGCCGGACTTCGCCGGGGAGCTGGCGGGTCGGATCGCCGACGCCGAGGAGCTGGCCGCCGCGAAGGCGGCGCTGGAACGGCTGCGGCCGGCGGAGCGCGAGGTGTTCGCGCTGTGCGTGTGGGAGGGCCTGGACCACGCGGCCGTCGCCGAGGCGCTGGGCCGGCCGGTGGGGACGATCCGCTCGCGGTTGTCGCGGGCCCGGGCCCGGCTGCGGGAGTTGACGGCGAAGGAGCTCGCCGCGTCACGGTCCGCGCGGCCGGGAAGTGGTGCGCAACGCCCGGGCGCCGGCGGACAGGTAGCAGGTGACCGCGACCTCGCGGTCCGGCCGTACGAGGAGACGACCCGATGAACGCCACCCCCCGGGACCGGTCCGAGCAGACCGAGCGGGAGGAACTGGTCCGGCTGCTGCCGGCCCCGGCGGCCCCGGAGCTCCCCCCGGGCCGCCACCTCCTGCTGAAGGAACACCTGATGGACACCGTCACCGACAACTCCCGGCGCACGGCCCGGCGGCGCAGCCTGGCGCTGCGCCTGGCCCTCCCGGCGGGCCTGGCCGTCGCCCTGACCGGCGCCCTCCTCGCCACGGGCCCCGGCCGCCACACCCCGGACGCCGGGCGCCAGGACGCCCGGCACCAGGACGCCCAACACCCGGACGTCCAGCACCCGGCCGACGGCACCGGCCACGAGCTGGGCCGGGTCGACAACGCCGCGTACACCCTCGAAGGCGGCGACGACCTCGTCAAACTCACCATCCTGGAGCAGTACAAGCCGGTCGACCCGGACCAACTGCAGCGCGACCTGGACCGGTTCGGGATCCCCGCCCGGGTCTACGCCGGCCAGCCCGGCTGCCGCGCCCCCGAGCCGGAGGCCCCGGACAACCAGGAGGGCCAGGGCAGTTGGGACATGCGGACGGAGGGCGCCGGTCCGATCGTCCTCACCGTCCGCCCCCACGCCGTCCCGGCCGGCCTCAAGCTCTTCATCTACCTGCCCTTCGCCGGGACCGACCCCGCCCACAGCTCGCGCGAGATGCACACCGGCCTCATGCGGAGCCCGGGCCCGGCCTGCATGCCGTCCAAGGTCTACTTCAACCCCCTGGCGAGCCTGATCCCGACCCCGCCGCACTGAGCGGCTGACGGCGGCGGCTGACGGCTGACGGCCGGCGGGTTCGCGGCGGCGGTAGCGGTAGCGGTAGCCGGCGGAGGCAGGCGATGGCGGGGGTGTCCGCCCGGGGCCTGCCGGGGGAGGTGTCGCCGGTCGGGTGCGGGGCGGCGGTCCGGAATGCGCCGGCGCGGTGCGCTGGAGGACGCACGGGGCGCGGGGGCCGCAGCTGGGGGAAGCGCTGTGCACCGCTTGACCGGGGGGCGCCGGGGAGGGCGAGGGGCGCCGGGGAAGGGGGCGCCGGGGGCGCCCTGGGAGAGGGGCGCCGGGGAGGGCGGGGCGGATCAGGTGGTCGAGCCTCTTCGGAGGTGGTGGAGGCAGTCGGCGATCTCGGCGGGGGTGGAGGGTCCGAGGGCGTCGGCGAGGCGGCCGTGGTGGAGGAAGACGACGCTGTCCGCGCACGCGGCGGCTTCCGGGTCGGTGGTGACGAGGACCGCCGTGAGGTCGAGGGCGCGGACCGCGCGGCGGAGTGAGGCGCCGATGGCGCGGGCGAGTTCGGGCGAGTCGTCGTGGCCGGGGGTGTCGACCAGCAGCAGGCGCGGGGAGCCGGCCAGCAGCCGGGCCAGCATGGCGTTGTGCTGCTGGACCCGGCCCAGCCTCCGCAGCGGCCGCCGCCAGAGCCACAGTCGGGTGACCCGACTGATCTGCCAGGCCTGGCGGCGGCCGAGTGCGGAAACGCCCGGATCGACGAATTCACGAACCGTCACATTCGGGTGGACGGGCTCGTGTTGGCCCCAGAGTGCGCCGACGGAGCCCCGTTCGCCGTCGGCCCAGTGGACCGTTCCGGTGGACGGGGTGGTGACGCCGGCCATGCACTCCAGGAGTGCCGTGGTGCTGGCGCGTTCGTCTCCCATGACGGCACAGAAGCGGCCTTTTCGTACGCCGAGCGAGAACTCGCGCAGGACCGCTGTGGGACCGTTCGTGCCCGGGTGGATTTTCGACACGTTTTCCAGCGTGACGGCACAGTCTGGGGCGGCTTCCCGCTCAGCTGGTCCACCTCCCATCATGAATCCGCTCCCAGGCTTCCGTAAATGATGCGTGCGGCGACAAGGCATCGTGCTTGCATGCCCAGAACCTACTCGCTCGTAATGGGTTTAGGCCATGCTGCCCGCATCCGTATGTATGGTGCACTTTCCTAGACCATCCGTGTCAGATCGAGATCACTCCTAGCAGCGTGTTGCGGGTTCGTTACTTCGGGAATCGTCGGTATAGGGCGAATTGTCAGACCAGTGGATCCCCACGAAGAAGAGCCCCGCCCAGGGGGGTCAGGGTGTGGTGCACTTTGTTGAGCGAGCGCAGGGTGGTGATAAGTCCGGCCGCCCGCAGGACGGCGGTGTGCTGGCTCGCGGCGGCGGTGGAGATGCCCACCAGCTCGCCGACCTCGGTGGTGGTGCAGGTGGTCGTCAACACCTGGAGGACGGCCGCCCGGGTGCGCCCCAGCAGGGCCCCCAGGGCCTGGTCGCCGTCGGGCGCCGGGTCCCACAGGTTCTCCCGGTCGCGGGGGACGGGGATCGGGTAGAGCAGCAGCAGGGGCCGGTCGCCCTGCTGTTCGACCAGGATCGGAGACCGGGAGAACAGGAACAACGACGGCGCTATCTCCAGGCCGGTCGACTCCAGTTTGATGTCGTGCCCCGTCCCGGGGACCTCCAGCACCGGGGGGCGCCAGCGGATCGCCGGGTGCAGGGTGCTGAGCAACTGGTCGACGCCGCCGCTCATCATGATCTGGGCCCGGGCGTTCCGGTCGACCTCGAGCAGGGTCGACACCTGGCTCCAGTAGGGCTCCACGGCGATCCGGTGGAACGTCTCCAGATCACGCAGAACCCGCGGTCGGAATTCGTTCCCGGATCCGGCCGCGGAGGAGTTTTCGAGAATTCGGTAGAGATCCGGAAAAGGTCGTACGGTGCGGGCGAGTTCGGCCAGTGCCCGGCCGTCCCGCTCACCCGCGACCCGTCGTCGCCAGGAATGGAAGACGGGGCCTCCGCCGCCCGTCGCGAAGGTTTCGAGGGCGCACAGCGCCTCTCGCATCGGATCCAGATGAGCGGCCGACGACACTTTGGCCAGACTCGCCGGACTGAAGAATATGCGTCGCATTGCTGTTTTCCCCCTTGAAGTTCCGATGCTGTCGCGATCGGAGGTCATCGGTCTCAGGCCGGCATCGCTGCCGCTTCGATCACGCCCTCGGTCGCACAGTTCGGTCCGTCGGGGAGAATGGGGTAGAAGAGGGTGGGCCCGTCGGCAATGGTGTGGTCGTCCACCAGGACCGGGGAATCGGGTGCCAGGAAGTAGGACGGCGCAATGGTCAGCCCGACCTCCTCCAGTTGCACGTCCTCGTTCTGTCCGGGTATCTCCAGCGAGCAGGTGGAGAGCCGGACGGTCGGGTGAAGGGTGCTCAGCAGGCTGCGCGCGCCGCAGTCCTGGAGGATTTCCAGTCGCTTCTTCCGGTCGCTCTGGACGGTGAGGGAGATCACGTCCCAGTGCGGGGCGACCATGATGCGGTAGAAGGACTCCAGGTCCCGGAGCAGGCGCAGGTCGGCGCTGTTCCCGGAGTGGCGGGCGCGCCGGACCATGATGTCCATGTCGGGGAACGGGCGGATGGTCCGGGCGAGTTCGACGAGCCGCTGGGTGGACCCGAGCCGGTGGGTGGGACCCAGCCGACGGGCCGGCCCCACGGGGCGGGTCTTATGCCATCGGAGCCGGCGTTTCGCCTGGCGGTGCCGGGAAGAGAGCAGGTCCAGGGCGAAGAGTGATTCGCTGACCCAGTCCGGGGTCGGCATGATACGCGTTCTCAACAGGCTTGCCGACGTGAAGTGCAGACGTGGCACGAGTCCCCCATGAATGCCGTTGATGTAGGCGGGTCGGGAGCCGGGATCCACGGTGAGGTGGATGGTCGATCGCGCGTGACCGCATCTTCGACATGGCCATGCCCGTTCCCGTACCGACTACGCTACGTGGCGCTTTAGGGGGGTGACAGTCGAGTCTTCGCCAGTTCGAAGGTGCAGTTCTCTGCACCTGATCCGGATAGCGGACTCGACTCGGTTCGACCGCCCTCTGACGGGTCGTGTAACCCTTGGGGCGGGTGGGATGAGAGGGGTCTGTGGGGCCGAAGTTGCGCCGGACGTGGGTCCGCGCTCTCGGCCTACCTGCCAAGAGCGCGGAAGTTCCTCGGGCGCGGATTCGATCTGCTCGTCAGATCGTGATAAGCACGTTGATCAGAACGCCAACGGCGACGACCGCGAGGACGACCCAGGGCCACATCGGACGTTCCTTAGTGGGCTTCCAGCCACTCGAATCGGGCATGACTGCTCCTGGCTTGTATTGGTACGGGGAGATTTACGGCCGGGCCCCCCGGAAGACGGGGGACCCAACGAGGGGCCCGGCCAAGGGAATCGGTGGGGGAACTGTTAGTTCCCTGTTCACCGATTCCGGTCTGTGGTCACCGTGCGCGCTCTGGGAGGCTCAACGGTGACGCTGGTTCGGAAGCCCAGTCATCACGGGTAGTCGTGGTGGTCGAGGCAGGTCTGGCGCAGTTCCTTGATGCGGTCGTTCTGCTCGCCGATGTAACCGACCACGGTGCGCACCGCACCCTTCTCACGGATGTCGGCGTTGCGCATCTTGTCGGCGGTCGACTGGATCGCATTGCGGAGCTTGTCGTCCCCGGCCTGCTTGGCCAGCCCGTCGAGCTCGTCGGCCCGGTCGCGCATCTTCTTGCGGGCCTCCTCCACGTTGTCCGGGAACGGATCCGTGAAGGTCTTGCCGAAGATCTTCGCACACAGCTCGATCCGGTCGGCGGCCTTGGTACTGACCTGGCAGGCGGACGTTCCGGCGCCGACCAGGAGGACGGCGGCCAGGGTCAGCACGACCGTCCTGCTCCGCCGGCGTCCGGGTTCGGCCCCGTGGCTCCTGCGCATCGGGTACATGCTTCCTCCCTGGGTCCCGTGGGATCCGGTGATCTTCTGTCCGTCGTCCCGGCGTTGGTTCCGCCTTCGATGACTCCATCCTGAACCCGGGCGCCGCCGATTTCATGGGGGCTTACTTCCGATCCGAGGTGCAGTTCTCTGCACCTTTCTTCGTGCACGTGATCGCCTGTGCTGGGCGTTTTCGCACCGGCTTAAAGACGTGGTGGGCGGTGGGTGGCGCCATGGAGGCTGAGGTCCGTACGGCCGGACGGCATGCGGTGGCCGGGGTTCCGCCCCAGGGTCGTGGTGCACGGACAGCGCAGGGGAGAGAGGGACGACGATGGGCCCAGCACGGACACTCGCGGAGAAGCTGTGGGAGCGCCACGTCGTGGCGTCCCGGCCCGGCGGACCGGACCTCCTCTACATCGACCTCCACCTCACCCACGAGGCCACCTCCCCGCAGGCCTTCGACGGGCTGCGGCTGGCCGGCCGCAGCGTCCGGCGGCCGGGGCTGACCCTGGCGCTGGAGGACCACAACGTCGCCACCACGGCGACCGCGGTGCCCGACCCGGTCAGCCTGGTCCAGCTGGACACGCTGCGCCGCAACTGCGCCGAACAGGGCGTCGAGCTCTACTCGGTCGGTCACCGGCGGCAGGGGATCGTGCACGTCGTCGGACCCGAACTCGGCCTGGTGCAGCCCGGCATGACGATCGTCTGCGGGGACAGCCACACCGCCACGCACGGCGCGTTCGGCGCGCTCGCCTTCGGCATCGGCACCAGCGACGTGGAGCACGTCCTGGCCACCCAGTGCCTGGAGATCGGCCGGCCGCGCACCCTGGCCGTCGAGTTCACCGGCCAACTCCCCCCGGAGGTCGGGGCGAAGGAGATGATCCTCGCGCTGATCGCCCGGATCGGGGCCAACGGGGCGCAGGGCCACCTCATCGAGTACCGGGGCGACGCGGTGCGCGGGCTCTCCATGGAGGCCCGGATGACGCTCTGCAACATGAGCATCGAGGCCGGCGCCCGGGCCGGGATCGTCGCACCCGACGAGACCACCCTGGAGTACCTGCGCGGCCGCCCGCACGCCCCCGCCGGGGCGGACTGGGACGCCGCCGTCGCCGACTGGGCCACCCTGGCCACCGACCCCGGCGCCGTGTTCGACCGCACGGTCGTGCTCGACGTGGGCGGGCTCACCCCGCTCGTCACCTGGGGCACCAACCCCGCCCAGACCGTGCCGCTCGCCGCCGCCGTGCCCGACCCGCAGACCTTCACCGACCCGCTCGAACGCGCCTCGGCGCAGAAGGCGTTGGCCTACATGGGCCTGCGGCCCGGGACGTCGATGCGGGACCTCGCGATCGACGTCGTCTTCGTCGGCTCCTGCACCAACGGCCGGATCGAGGACCTCCGCTCCGCGGCCGGGGTGCTGCGCGGGCGCACCGTCGCCGACGGCACCCGGATGCTGGTCGTCCCCGGCTCGATGCAGGTGCGGGCCGAGGCCGAGGCGGAGGGGCTGCACGAGGTCTTCGCGGCCGCCGGCGCCGAGTGGCGGCTGCCCGGTTGCTCGATGTGCCTGGGGATGAACACCGACCGTCTTGAGGGTGTCGAGCGCTGCGCCTCCACCTCGAACCGTAACTTCGAAGGCCGCCAAGGGGCGCGGGCCCGCACCCACCTGGTGTCGCCCGCGGTCGCCGCCGCGACGGCGGTGGCCGGGCGGCTCGCTGCCCCGGCCGACCTGGCCTGACAGCGCCGGCCCGGCCGGAGAGAGGACAGCTGAGTATGGAACCCTTCGTCGAGCACCACGGTCGCGCGGTCGCCCTGCGCCGCGACGACGTCGACACCGACCAGATCCTGCCCGCGGAGTACTGCAAGCGGGTCACCAAGAGCGGCTACGAGGACGCGCTGTTCGCCCGCTGGCGCGCCGAGGACGGCTTCGTCCTGGAGCAGCCGCGCCACGCGGGCGCGACGGTCCTGCTGGCCGGCCGGGACTTCGGCATCGGCAGCTCCCGCGAGCACGCCGTCTGGGCGCTGCGCGACTGGGGGTTCCGCGCCGTCGTCGCCACCGGCTTCGGCGACATCTTCCGCCGCAACGCCCTCAACAACGGCCTCGTCCCGGTCGACCTGCCGACCCCCGTGGTCGAGGAGCTGATGGACCTCGCGGAGTCCGCCGAGGGCCTGCGGCTCACCGTGGACCTGCGGGCCGGCCTGCTGCGCCGGCCGGGCGGCGAGCACCCGTTCACGGTCGACGCGCGGGCCCGGGCCCGGCTGCTCGAAGGGCAGGACGTGATCGCGGAGACCCTGCTCAGGAGCGGGGACATCGAGGCGTACGAGGCGGGCCGCCCGTCCTGGCTGCCCGAGATCCCGCGCGGCGCGTTCGACCGGGCCGAACAGCGGCTCCGGGGCGAAGCGCCGCTCCAGACCGAACAGCGGCTCCGGACCGACGCCGCGGGAGTGAGCCGATGAGCGCCACCACGCACCATGACACCCCGGCCCGCCGCGCCCTGGGCGCCGAGCGGGTGGGCCAACTGCCCGGCGGGGGGCTGGCCTCGCTGCTGCTGGAGGGGCTGCCCCCGAACACCGTGGACCTGGCGGTGGGCACCCCGGCCTACCCCGACACGCCGCCCGGGCTGGTCGAGGCGGCGGTCACCGCGCTGCGCGCCGGCGTCCACCAGTACCAGGACCCGGCCGGGCTGGCACTGCTGCGCGAGCGGATCGCCGCGTCCCTGCCCGGCGCCCCGGACCCGGGCTCCGAGATCACCGTCACCGTCGGCGGCAGCGAGGGGCTGGCCGTCGCCCTGCTCTCGTTCGTCGACCCCGGCGACGAGGTGATCGTGTTCGAGCCCTTCTACGAGAACTTCCTCAGCGCCATCGCCCTCACCGGCGCCCGCCCGCGCCCGGTCCGGCTGCGGGAGCCCGGCTGGAGCGTCGACCCGGACGAGCTGGCCGCGGCCTTCGGACCGCGCACCCGCGCCGTCATCGTGAACAGCCCGGCCAACCCGACCGGCGTCGTCCTGGAGCGCGGCACCCTCGACCTGCTCGCCGAGCTGTGCCGGCGCTGGGGCGCCGTGGTGATCTCGGACGAGGTGTACGCCGGGTACGTCTACGAGTCGGCCGGCTACCGCTCGGTCGCCGAGATCGAGGGCCTGGCCGACCGGTCCGTGGTGGTCGGCAGCCTCTCCAAGAGCCATGCGATCAGCGGCTGGCGGCTCGGCTTCCTGCGCGCGGCGCCGGAGCTCACCGCCCTGCTGCGCAAGGTGCACGTGGCCACCACCGGCGGCGCGGCGGCCGCGCTCCAGCACGCCGCGGCCGACGCGGACCTGCTGCTGCCGGAGCGCTGGGACCACGCGGCGGGGATGCGGGAGCGGCGCGACCGGACGGTGGCGCTGCTGCGGGACGCCGGCTTCGACTTCACGCCCCCGGCCGGCGGCTGCTACGTGCTGGCCCGGATCGACGGGCTGACCGACGAGCCCAGCCCGCGCTTCGTCCGCACGCTGCTCGCCGAGACCGGTGTGCTGGTGGCGCCGGGCACCTCGTTCTTCGTCGATCCGGCCGATGGCGAGCGCTACGTCCGGATCGCCTTCAACCGTCCACTCCAGACCCTCGACACCGCTGCCGAGCGGCTTCGCGCCCGCAGCCCGCAGAAGGGAGTCACTCCGTGACAACCGCCATCAGCATCTCGACCGAAGCGCGGCACGACGGACTGGTCCTCGGGATCACCGCCGAGACCGCGGGCAACCGGCTGGTCGACCTCGGCAAGGAGCAGGGGGAGTTCATCCGCCGGCGGATCACCGAGCACGGCGCCGTCGTGCTCAGCGGCTTCGACTGGCAGGAGTGGCCGGAGCTGGACACCTTCGTCAACGCCGTCGTCGGCCGGCCGCTCGACTACACCGAGCGCTCCTCGCCGCGCACCGAGCTGCACCCCGGGGTGTTCACGGCCACCGACCACCCGGCGACCGAGGAGATCTTCCTCCACACCGAGCAGTCGTACAACCTGAACGTCCCGCGCTACCTGTTCTTCTTCTGCCGCCAGGAGTCGCCGGACGGCGGCGCCAGCCTGCTGGCCGACTGCCGCGCCCTGCACGCCGGGCTGCCCCGGGAGACCGCCGAGCGGTTCGAGCGCGAGGGCTACCTGCTCGTCCGCAACTTCCGCCCCGGCCTGGGCCTCTCCTGGCAGGAGGCGTTCGGCACCAGCGACCCGGACGAGGTCAAGGCCTACTGCGACGCCAACAGCATCGAGCTGGAGTGGCTGGAACGCAACCATCTGAGGACACGTCAGCTCCGCTGGGCCGTCTCCACCCACCCGGAGACCGGCGTCCGCTCCTGGTTCAACCACCTGACCTTCTTCCACGCCCGCACCCTGCGCGAGGACGTCGCCGACTTCCTGCTGGAGGAGTACGGCCCGTGGGGGATGCCCACCAACACCTTCTACGCGGACGGCAGCGAGATCCCGGACGAGGTCGTCCGGCAGCTCCAGGCCGCCTACCGGGCGCAGCAGATCGACGTCAACGTGCACACCGGTGAGGTCCTGATCGTGGACAACATCAGCGTGGCGCACGGGCGGGCCCCCTTCGTGCCGCCGCGCGACCTGTTCGTGAGCATGGCCGGGGCGCACGCGTGGTCCGAACTCCGCCCGGTGGAGCGGACGTCGGCGCCCGCGGTGGCGCTGCCGACCCCGCCGCAGTGACCTCGGGCAGTACGACGGCCGATGCCGCCGTGGCCGCCGAGCCGGGCCCGCCGCCGCTGTCCCGCAACCGCGAGTACAACGTGCTGTGGACCGCGAACATGGTCTCCCAGCTGGGGGCGCAGGGCACGCTGATCGCGTACCCGCTGCTGGTGCTCGGGCTCGGCGGCTCCGCCTTCGAGGCCTCGCTGGCCGAGTTCGCGATCGCCGGGTCCCGGGCGCTCTCGGCGCTTCCCTCGGGGGCGCTGGCGGACCGGGTCAGCCGCAAGACGCTGATGCTGGTCTCGGAGTTCGGGCGGGCCGTGGCACTGGGCCTGCTCGCGCTGCTGGTGGCGGTCGGGCACGCGCCGCTGGCGGCCATCGTGGTGGTGGCGGTGGTCGAAGGGGTGTGCACCTCGCTGTTCGGCACCGCCGACCAGGCGCTGTTGCCGAGCGTCGTGCCGTCCTCGCAGCTCGCCGACGCCGTCACCCGCAACACCGCCCGCTACTACCTCGCGACCATCGTCGGTCCGGGGATCGGCGGATTCCTGTACGGCGTCCAGCGGTTGCTGCCGTTCGTCGCCCAGGCGGTGACCTCGGCGATCGCCTTCGTCACGCTGCTGTTCCTGCGGCTGCCGGCGCCGGCGCCCGCACCGGCGTCGTCGCCCGAGGACAAGGGCAAGGGCGAGGGCGAGGGCGGGGACGCGGACCGGACCGAGGGGGCGTTGCAGGCGATGGCGTCGGGGCTGCGCTGGCTGCGCGGCAACCCGGCGGTGCGCGCCACCGTGCTGTTCGGCACCGCCTTCAACCTGGTGTTCAGCGGCCTGCTGATCGCCGTGGTGGTGATGGCCCAGCAGGACGGGCGGTCCGGTGCCGAGGTCGGCGCCATCGGCGCCCTGGTCGGCGCGGGCGGCGTGTCGGGTGCGCTGGCGGCCGGGCGGCTGCGCCGCTCGCTCTCGCCGTTCACGGCGCTCATGGTGCTGACCTGGGCCACCGCCGTGCTGGTGCCGCTGCTCGCGGTGGTGCCGACCGGCTGGCCGGCCGGGCTGGTGCTGGGGGCCGCCGCGTTCCTCGCACCCACCGCCACCGCCCTGGTGGCGGGTCATCAGATGATGGTCACCCCCGATGAGATGCGCGGCCGGCTGGCCGGCCTGATCGGGGTCTCGATGGGCGCGGGCGCGGCGCTCGGCCCGCTGCTGTGCGGGCTGCTGCTGGAGACCGTGCACGCCGTGCCCACCGTCCTGAGCTGTGCGGCGGCGTTCCTGCTGATCGCACTCGGCGTGGCCGTCACCCCCGCGGTCCGCGCCTTCCCCGCCCTGCCCGACAACCGGTAGCACCCGTCCGGGAGTTGAGGAGGGGGACACGAAAGAGGGGCGGCGCCCGACCGGCGCCGCCCCTCTTTCGTGTGCTTTCCTCCGGGCGTTCAGGCCCGCAGGTAGGTGAGCACGGCGAGCACCCGGCGGTGGCCGCTGTCCGGCGTGGGCATGTTCAGCTTGGCGAAGATGTTGCCGATGTGCTTGTTCACCGAACTCTCCGCGATGAACAGCATCTCGGCGATGGTGCCGTTGTTGCGCCCCTCCGCCATCAGCGCCAGGACCTCGCGCTCGCGCTGGGTCAGCGAGGACAGCGGGTCGTCGCCGGCCCGGCGGACCATCAGCTGCGAGATGACCTCCGGGTCCATCGCGGTGCCGCCGTCGGCGACCCGCTCCAGCGCGAGCAGGAACTCCTCGGCGCGCCCCACCCGGTCCTTCAGCAGGTAGCCGACCCCGGAGGCGCTCTGCGCCAGCAGCTCCGTCGCGTACGCCCGTTCGACGTACTGCGATAGCACCAGGACGGGCAGGTTGGGCAGTTGCTTGCGCGCCTCGACGACGGCCCGCAGGCCCTCGTCCCGGAACGTCGGCGGCAGCCGGACGTCCACCACGGCGACGTCCGGGCGGTGCGCGAGCAGCGCGGGCAGCAGGTCGTCCCCGTTGTCCACCGTGGCGCACACCTCGTGCCCCTCGCTGTTGAGCAGCAGGACCAGCCCCTCACGGAGCAGGGCGTTGTCCTCGGCGATCAGGATCCGCATGGAATCTCCACCTTCAGTACGGTCGGGCCCCCGGGCGGGCTGAACAGGTCGGTGGTGCCGTCGAAGGCGGCGACCCGGCGCCGGAGTCCCAGGATCCCGCTCCCCGTGCCCTCGGTGGCGCCGCCCTTGCCGTCGTCCTCGACCCTGATCGAGATGGCGTCCGACGCGATCCGCAGCCACACCAGCGCGCTGCGCGCCCCGCTGTGCTTCGTGATGTTGGTGAGCGCCTCGGAGATCACGAAGTAGGCGGCGGCCTCGGCGGCGGCGGGCGCGCGGGGCGCCGCGCCGGCCGACTCGTCGATGTCTATCCGGGTCGGGACCCCGCACAGCGCGGTGAGCGCCCGGACGGCGTCGGTCAGCCCGCGGTCGGCGAGCACCGGCGGGTAGATGCCGCGGACGAGGTGGCGCAGCGACTCCAACGCCTGCTCGGCGAGGTTCTGGGCGGCGTCCACCATCTCCGGGACCTGCTCGGGCCGTTGGCCGAGCGCGCGCTTGATCATGCCGAGGCGCAGCGAGACGGCGACGATGCCGGCCTGCGCCCCGTCGTGCAGGTCGCGTTCGATCCGGCGCAGTTCGGCGTCGTGCGCGTCGAGCGCCTCGGCGCGGGTCACCGAGAGTTCGCGGACCCGCTGCGCGAGCGCGACCCGGGGGCGGGCGGTCAGCAGCCGGCGGGACATCCGGGCGTGCACGAGGGCGAGCCCACGCATCGCGGCCATCGCCACCACGGCGTAGCCGATGCCGATGAACACCGCGACGAAGGACTTCAGCCAGGAGTCGACGTTCATCAGGATGATGGAATTGCGCTCGCCCGACGCGAGCTTCCACCACACCGGTGCGGACAGCCAGTTGAAGGCGTTGCCGCAGATGCTCAGGGCGAAGATGGACAGGGCCGAGCCGACGACGCCGTGGGTGATCAACCAGAGCAGGTCCTTGCGGACGGCCGGGTCGCGCAGGGAGGGCTTGCGGGGGCCGGTGCGGCCGGGCTCCAGGTCGCGGTAGGGCGTGCGGACCTCGGTCTCCAGCAGCCGGCCGACCCACCGGCGGTGGACCTCGGCGTACCTGCGCAGCACCCGCAGTGTCCTGGGCAGCAGCAGGAAGCCCGTTCCGACCAGGCAGAGCGCGAAGATGATGGCGATCAGGTAGAACAGCAGCAGCCCGGCGAGTCCGGTCATCAGGCAGAGCAGGACGTAGCCGGCGGCCGGAGGGAAACGGATCACCGTCTGGCGGACCCACTGCTCGGGTTGTAAGCGTCGCAACTCGGCAATGCTGGGGGCGCGCACGGCTCCTAAGATCCTCCGAGTCGTCATCCCGATCACCCTACCACCGTCCCAAATGCGGCGGTGGGTGGCACTTTTCTGCACCATCGACTCTCCAGTTCGTGCCCTGGTTCCGCACCTGCTCCAGGACTTACCTTCGTGAACGTCAAGTAGTGCGTGCGAGTGGTGGAGGCCGGAAGTGAGCAGAAAGGGACGCGGAGCGCGGACGGAGGAGTTCCAGGGCGCGGCCGCGGAGGAGGAGTACGCGGCGCCGCCGCGACCGGACGGCAGTGCCGCGCTGGACGCTCACTGGGTCGTCCGCCTCGACGGGGTCCGGAAG
Source organism: Kitasatospora sp. NBC_01300 (assembly GCF_041435235.1). Lineage (NCBI taxonomy): Bacteria > Bacillati > Actinomycetota > Actinomycetes > Kitasatosporales > Streptomycetaceae > Kitasatospora > Kitasatospora sp. NBC_01300. Next base: position 5,825,645 of record NZ_CP108408.1, read on the forward strand.
ACGTACGGCAAGGGTGCCGGGGCCGTGCACGCGCTGCGCGATCTGTCCCTCGCCTTCGCCCGGGGCACCTTCACCGCGGTGATGGGTCCGTCCGGGGCGGGCAAGAGCACCTTCCTGCACTGCGCCGCCGGGCTGGACCGCCCGGACGCCGGCTCGGTGGTGCTCGGCGGTACCGAGCTGGCGCAGCTCAGCGAGGTCGATCTGACCATCATGCGCCGGGAGCGGGTCGGCTTCATCTTCCAGGCGTACAACCTGATGGCGGCGTTGACCGTCGCGGACAACATCACCCTGCCGCTGATGCTGGCCGGCCGCCAGCCGGACAACCAGTGGTTGCAGCAGGTCGTGACGCAGGTGGGTCTCGCCGACCGGATGAGCCACCGGCCCTCGGAGCTGTCCGGCGGCCAGCAGCAGCGGGTGGCCATCGCCCGGGCGCTGGCGGCGCGGCCCGAGGTGGTGTTCGCGGACGAGCCGACCGGCGCGCTGGACACCCGCACCGCCAAGCAGGTGCTGACGCTGCTGCGCGAGGTCGTGGACACCCTCGGGCAGACGGTCATCATGGTGACCCACGACCCGATCGCCGCCTCCTACGCGCACCGCGTGGTGTTCCTCGCGGACGGGAGCTACGCGGAGGAGATGACGCACCCCACTCCGGACCGGGTGGCCGAGCGCATGACCCGGCTGGGGGAGTGGTGAGACGTGTTCAGGCTCGTCGTACAGACCGTCAAGGAGCGTAAGGCCGGGTTCGTCGGGGCGTTCGTCGCCCTGTTCGGCGCGTCCGTGCTCGTCACGGCCTTCGGAATCATCCTGCAGTCCGGCATCGGCAACGGGGTGCCGGTCCAGCGCTACTCCGGCGCTGCGGTCGTGGTCGGCGGTCAGAAGCACTTCACGGTCCACGAGGCCAAGAAGAGCAAGTCCAAGGACCTCAAGGACGCCGTCGGCGTCCCGATCGACCTGGTCGACAAGGTCGCCAGGACCGAGGGCGTCGACAAGGCCGTCCCGGTGCTCACCTTCCCCGCGCAGGTCGTCTCCAACGACGGCGAGGAGCTGGTCAAGGGCGCCGACGACCGGACGTCCAACGGCACCAACTGGGGCGCGGCAGCGCTCGGCCCGTACGACCGCAACGGCGACGAGCCGAAGCGGGCGGGCGAGGTGGTGCTGGAGAAGTCCGTCGCCGACCACCGCAAGGTGAAGGTGGGCGACAGCGTCAAGATCGCCTCCACCCGGGACGCCAGCTCGTACAAGATCGTCGGCATCGTCACCTACAAGGGCGGCGGCGGGGCGCTGCGCACCCCGCCGGTGTTCTTCTCCGACGACGAGGCGCGCACCCTGTTCGGCCGCACCGACCAGGTCAGCGCCATCGGCGTGCTGGCGCCCAAGGACACCAACGCCGGCAAGCTCGGCGACCGGATCGACAAGGCGCTCAAGGGCTCCGCGATCGACGTCTACACCGGTGACGGGCGCAGCAGCGTCGAGAACCCGGACGTGGCCTCGGCCCGGGGCAGCCTGAAGGAGCTGGCGGGCTCGCTCGGCGGCACCGTCGTGCTGATCACCATGATGGTGGTGGGCAGCACCCTGGCGCTCAGCGTGCACCAGCGGCGGCGCGAGCTGGCGCTGCTGCGCGCGGTCGGCGCGACGCCCAAGCAGATCCACAAGATGATCTCGGGCGAGGCCCTGGTGATCTCGCTGGTGGCCTCGATCCTGGGCTGCTTCCCCGGCATGTTGGCCGCCGGGGTGCTGCGCGGGGCGCTCGGTGCGATCGGCATCCTGCCGGACGACTTCGAGTTCTCCTACGGCCCGATCCCGGCGATCGCCGCGGTCGGCATCGGTGTGATCGCCGCGCAGGTGGCGGCGTTCGCGGTGGCCCGCCGGGTGGTGTCGATCCGGCCGGTGGAGGCGCTCAGCGAGGCCCAGACCGAGCAGCCGGGCATCGGCGGCGCCCGGGTGGCCATCGGCATCCTGCTGTTCGTCCTCGGCTTCTGCGCGTCGCTGCTGCCGCTGTTCTTCGGCAGCATCTTCGCGGTGGCCGCGGCCGGCAGCGGCGGCCTGATCATGGTGATCGCGATCCTCATGCTGGCCCCGCCGGTGGTGGCGAAGGCGACCAGGCTGATGGCCGCGCCGTTCCAACGGCGGTTCGGGACCCTCGGGTTCCTGGCCGTGGCCAACACCCGGGCCAACGCCCGGCGGCTGGCGGCCGGCATCGGCCCGCTGATCCTCGCGATCGGCTTCGCCTCGGTGCAGCTGTTCATCCCGACCACCACGTCGGGTGCGGCCGAGGCGCAGGCGCAGGCGGGCGTGGTCGCCGACTACACGGTGACCAGCGAGTCCGGCGGCCTGCCGGTCACCGCGCCGAAGTTCATCGCCGGCCTGGACGGGGTGGACGCCGCGGCCGGGACGGTGCGGGTCGACCTGTTCGCCTCGACGAAGATGCTCGGTTCGCCGGAGATCTTCGACTACAAGGCGCAGGGGCTGACCCCGGGCAACCTGAGCCGGGTCGTCGACCTGGACGTCTCCGAGGGCTCCCTGGACAACCTGTCCACGGACACGGTGGCGATCAGCAGCGGGGCCTCGGCCACGCTCGGCGCGGGCGTCGGCGGCCAGATCAAGGTGCACATGCCCGACGGGCAGACGCTGGAGCCGAAGGTGATCGCCGTGTACAAGCGCGGCCTGGGCTTCGGCGACATCACCCTGTCCTACGACACCGTGCTCCAGCACAGTTCGCGCCGGATGTACGACTCGGTGCTGGTGCGGGCCAAGGACGGCGCCGACAAGAAGAAGGTGATCGGCGAGCTCACCGGGCTCAACGACCGCTACCCCGGGGTGCACGTCCAGGACAAGGGCGGCCTGTCCGCCGCCCAGGAGAAGGCCGGCACGGCCAACCTGTTCGGCAGCGCGCTGCCGCTGGTCCTGGTCTTCGGGTACATCGCGGTGGCCGTCGCCAACACCCTGGTGATGACCACGCTGTCCAGAGCACGGGAGTTCGCGCTGCTGAGGCTGGTGGGCGCGACGCCCGAGCAGGTCATGCGGATGATGCGCACCGAGACGCTGATGCTGATCCTGATCGCGGTGGTGGTCGGCAGTCTGGTGCCCATCGTGCCGTTGATGACGGTGAGCATGGGCCTGACCGGGTCCCTGGTTCCGCACATTCCTCCGCTGCTCTACCTGGCGATCGTGGCGGCGACCTCGGCCCTGGCCGCGGCGGCCGTTCTGGTGCCGACCAAGCTCGCCCTGCGCGCCCGCCCGGTGGAGGCCATCGGACTGCGCGAGTAGCTCCGCCCGCACCATTGCCACACCGACCCGCCGATGGGGTCCGCGACCGCGGACCCCATCGGCGTTTTCGGGTTTCCGGGCAGGTCGAACGGCGTTTCGCAGTGCGGCAACCAGGGTCATTCGGCTGCCGCTTAACGACCCTGACCGGCCCCGCCGCCCGGTGTTAGCCTGCATTCACCAGAGCGAATTCCCCTTTTGCGTAATCCCCGTACCGACGAGCCGTGGACGGAACACGGCCGAACGGGGCTGTTGTGCTGCGCCTTTTTCGGATTCCGGTGAATGCGGTGGGTGGGTTTTAGTGAATTCACAGTCATGGCGTGAAAAGGCCGGACGGCTCGCGCGCGAACACGGTGTGCGCTCCCTCCGGTGCGCCTTCTACGACGCCGGCGAACTCCACGTCGCCGAGGCGGGTGCGGAGCCCGGGCCGGCGCCCGCCGCGCCGTTCGCCTCGCTCACCAAGCTCTTCACCGCGACGCTGGCCATGCAGCTGGCCTTCGACGGCGACCTCGACCTGGACCTTCCGGTCGGCGAGTACCTGACCGAACCGCACTTCGCCGAGCTGACACTGACGACCCGTCACCTGCTCAGTCACTCCTCCGGGATGGTCTGCGACGGCCCCGGCGACGGCGGGCTGCGGGCCGCCGTCGCGGCCGGCCCGCTGTTCGCCCCCGGCACCGCGTTCTCGTACTCCAACGCCGGGTTCGCCCTGGCCGGAAAGGTCATCGAGGCCGCCGCCGGGGTGAGTTGGCGCAACGCCGTGACGGACTTCCTGCTCCGGCCGCTGGACATCGAGCCGGCCTTCCTGGCGGCCGACGAGATCCCCCGCGACCTCGCCCCCGCCGCCGCGATCGCGGGCACCGTCACCGACCTGGTCGCGTTCGCCCGGCTCCACCTGGACGACCGCGACGCCTCGCACGCCGCCCTGCTCGACCAGGAGGCCGTCCGGGAGCTGGCCGAACCGCCCTTCGACACCCTGCCGTTCGGCCTGGCCGACGGCTGGGGCCACGGCTGGGCCCGGTACGGCAACGGCGCCGACCGCTGGCTCGGTCTCGACGGCGTGGGCGCGGGCTCCACCTGCCACCTGCGGATCCAGCCGGAACGCGGCACCGTGATCGCCCTCCAGGCCGACTCCGCGGCCGGCCTCGGCGCCTGGCAGGACCTGCTGGCCGAGCTCCGGGCCGAGGGCGTGGACGTCGCCGGCTACGCGCCGGGCCCCGCCGCCGGCGCCGCGCAGGACCTGTCGGACCGCGTCGGGCAGTGGGCCAACGGCGAGACCGTGTACCGGATCCGCCCCGGCGCCGGCGCGGCGGGCGGCGCGCACCCCGGCGCCACCGTCCTGGTCGACGACGACGGGATGGAGTACGACCTGACCGGCCGAGGCGAGCGCTTCTTCGCCGCCCGGCACCCGCGGCTGCCCGAGGTGGAACACCTCGGCCGCTTCCTGCTCGACCCGGAGACCGGGCGCGCGGACCACATGCAGTTCGGCGGCCGCGTCCTGCGACGCGTCGCCTGAACAGGCTGGAGAGCGAACGTGACGATCACCAACGACAGTGTCCTGTCGCCGGCGCAGCAGCGCCTGTGGTTCCTGAACCGCTTCCAGGAGGGCGCCGCCGGCCACACCCACACGGTGGCGCTGCGGCTGGCCGGCGGCCTGGGTCCGGAGCAGCTGCGCGCCGCGCTGGACGCCCTGGTCCGGCGGCATCCGCTGCTGGGCACCGTGCACCGCGAGGCCGAGGGCCGCTGCCGCCCCGAACCCGCCCCCGACGGCGGGGCGTTCGCCGGGCTGCGGCCCGAGCCGGTCGCCCCCGAGGAGCTCGACGAGGCGCTGACCCGGGCGGCCGGCCAGGGCCTGGACCTCACCCGGGAGCCCCCGCTGCGGGCCCGGCTGCTGGCCACCGGCCCGGACGCCCACGTGCTGGTCCTGACGGTGCACGAGATCGCGGCCGACGAGCGCTCGCTCGCCGTGATCGTCGACGACCTGGCCCGGGCGTACGCGGCGGCCACCGACCCGGCCGCCCCCGGCGCGCCCGAGCCCGCCCCGCAGTACGCCGCGGCCGCCGCCGCCGACCGGGAGCTGAACGGCGCCCCCGAGCGGCCCACCGAGCACGCCGCGGCCGAACTCGCCCACTGGCGCGCCACCCTGGACGGCGCGCCGGCGCAGCTCGATCTGCCCGTCGACCGGCCGCGCCCGGCCGTCACCCGCTACGCCGCCGACGAGTACCGCAGCGAGCTGGACGGGCCGCTGGCCGCGGCCCTCGCCGACCTGGCCGCCGACTGCGGCACAGGCGTCGAGGCGGTGCTGCACGCCGCCGTCGTGGCGCTGCTCGGCCGCTTCGGCGCCGGCGCCGACGTCCCGCTGATCGGCAGCCTGCCCGGCCGCGACGACGCCCGGCGCGCCGCCGTGGTCGGCCCGCTGGCCAACCCGGTGGTGCTGCGGGTCGTCCGCCGCCCCGGCGCCTCCTTCCGCGAGCTGGTCGGCGACTGCGCGGCGGTCGCCGACACGGCCCGGCGCCACGGCGGCGTCCCGTTCGAGACCGTGGTCGGCGAGCTGCGGCCCGAGCGCGCGCTCAACCGCCACCCGCTGGCCCAGGTGGCCTTCGATCTCGCCGAGGACCTGCCGGCCCGGCTCGGCTTCGGCCCGCTCGACGCCCAGGTCGCCCAACTGCCGCGCCAGCAGTCCCCGTTCGACCTCCAGCTGCGCTTCCGCAGCGCGCCCGACGGTTCCGGGCTGCGGCTGGCCGCGACCTTCAGCACCGAGCTGTTCGACCCGGCGACCGTCCGGCGGCTCACCGACGCGCTGCCGCGCCTGCTGGCCGCCGCCGTCGCCGCGCCGGACGCCGACCCGGACGGCTACGAGGTGCTGGACCCGGCCGAGCGGCACGCCCTGCTGACCGCGTGGAACGCCACCGACCGGCCGGTGCCCGACGCCGACGTCTCCGCGCTGTTCCGGGCCCGGGCCGCCGCCCAGCCCGCGCGGACCGCCCTGATCGCCGGCGACACCGTGCTCAGCTACGCCGAACTCGACGACCGGGCCGAGCGGCTGGCCGGCGAGCTGCGCCGCCACGGCGCCGCCCCGGGCCGGCTCGTCGCCCTGGCGCTGCCGCGCTCCGCCGACCTCGTCGTCGCCCTGCTCGCGGTGGCCCGCACCGGCGCCGCCTACGTGCCGCTCGACCCCGACTACCCGGCCGACCGGATCGGCTACATCCTCGACCACGCCGCCCCCTCGGCGCTGGTCACCGACAGCGCGACGGCCGGGCGGCTGCCCGCCACCGCCGCACACCGGGTGCTGCTGGACGACGAGGAGGTGCGCGCCAGGCTGGCCACGGAGCCCGCCGGCCCGCAGGGCCCCGCCGCGACCGCCGCCGACCCGGCCTACGTCATCTACACCTCCGGCTCCACCGGCCGCCCCAAGGGCGTCGTCATCAGCCGCCACGCGCTGACCAACTTCCTGGTCTCGATGGCCGACCTCTTCCCGCTCGCGGCCGAGGACGTCTGGACCTCCGTCACCACGATCGCCTTCGACATCGCCGCCCTGGAGATCTACCTGCCGCTGGTCGGCGGCGCCACCGTGGTCCTCGCCGACCGCGCGACCGTCACCGACCCCGCCGGGCTGGGCGCCCTGGTCGGCCGCACCGGCACCACGATCATGCAGGCCACCCCCAGCCTCTGGCAGGCCCTGTGCGACGAGGTCCCGCAGGCGCTGAGCGGCCTGCGGATGCTGGTCGGCGGGGAGGCCCTGCCGGCCGCCCTCGCCGAGCGGATGCGCGCGCTCGGCAGCGAGGTCACCAACCTGTACGGGCCCACCGAGACCACCATCTGGTCCACCGCCGCCCGCCTGGACGACCGCCCCGGCGCGCCGACCATCGGCCGGCCGATCGGCAACACCCGGGTCCGGGTCCTCGACGAGGCGCTGCGCCTGGTGCCGATCGGCGCCGCCGGCGAGCTGTACATCGCCGGGGACGGCGTCGGCACCGGCTACCTGCACCGCGAGGACCTCACCCGGGACCGCTTCCTGCCCGACCCGTACGGCGCCGAGGGCGAGCGCATGTACCGCACCGGCGACATCGTCCGCTGGGCCGCCGACGGCAACCTGGAGTACGTCGGCCGCGCCGACTTCCAGCTGAAGGTCCGCGGCTTCCGGATCGAGCCCGGCGAGATCGACGCCGTCCTGGAGCAGCACCCCGCGGTGGCCCGCGCCGTCACCGTCGCCCGCGAGTACGCGGCCGGCGACACCCGGCTGGTCTCCTACGTGGTGCCGGCCGGCGAGGGCGTCGCCGACCCGGCCGGACTGCGCGCGCACGCCGCCGCCACGCTGCCCGGCTACATGGTCCCGGCCGTGGTGGTGCCGATCCCCGAGATCCCGCTGACCCCCAACGGCAAGACCGACCGGGCCGCGCTCCCGGACCCGGGCACCGCCGCGACCGGCAGCGGGCACGGGCCGCGCAGCGCCCGCGAGGAGCAGCTCTGCGACCTGTTCTGCGAGGTGCTCGGCGTCGCCTCGATCGGCGTCGACGACAGCTTCTTCGACCTCGGCGGCCACTCCCTGCTCGCCACCCGGCTGATCGGGCGCATCCGCTCGGTGCTGGACGTCGAGGTGCCGATCCGCACCCTGTTCGAGTCGCCCACCGTCGCCGGGCTGGCCGGCCGGCTGGGCAGCGAGCCCGCCCGCCGGGCCGGGCTGGTGCCGGTCGACCGGGACCGGCCGCTGCCGCTCTCCTACGGCCAGCAGCGGCTCTGGTTCCTGTACGACTACGAGTCCCAGGGCACCGAGTACAACTCGCCGCTCGGCCTGCGGCTGACCGGACCGCTCGACCGGGACGCCCTCGGGCGCGCCGTCGACGCCCTGGTGGCCCGGCACGAGGCGCTGCGCACCACCTTCGCCACCGAGGGCGGCCAGGGCGTGCAGGTCGTCCACGCCCCGGCCCACCGGCCGGTGCGCTTCACCGACCTCGCGGCCGAGGGGCGCGTCGACGACCTGGACCAGCTGCTGCGCACCGAGCTGAGCCGCTCCTTCGACCTGCGCGGCGGCCCGCTGCTGCGCCCCTGGCTGATCCGGCTGGCCGACGCCGAGCACCTGCTCGTCCTCGACATGCACCACGTCGTCACCGACGGCTGGTCCAAGGAGGTGATGGCCCGCGAGCTCGTCGCCCTGCTCGGCCAGGAGGCCACCGGCCGGCCCGCCGCGCTGAGCGAACTGCCCCTGCAGTACGCCGACTTCGCCGTGCACCAGCACGGCGAGCGGGGCGCCCGGGAGGCCGCCGACCTCGACTACTGGAAGCGCCGGCTGGACGGCGTGGTGCCGCTGGAGCTGCCGACCGACCGGCCCCGGCCCGCCACCCGCGCCACCCGGGGCGCCGGCCACTCCTTCGAGCTGAGCCCCGAGCTGGTGGCCGCCCTCACCCGGCTCTGCCGCCGGGAGGGCGTCACCCTGTTCACCGTCCTCACGGCGGGCGTCCAGCTGCTGCTGTCCCGGTACGCGCGCCAGCGCGACGTCGCGGTGGGCACCATCGTCTCCGGCCGCGAGCACAGCGAACTGGAGGACGTGCTCGGCTTCTTCGTCAACACGCTGGTGCTGCGCGCCCGGACCACCCCCGACACGACCGTCGGGGCCTTCCTGGCCGACGTCCGGCAGGGCGTGCTGGAGGCCTTCACCCACCAGCACCTGCCGTACGACCGGCTGATCGACGAGCTCAAGCCGGACCGCGACCCCAGCCGCACCCCGCTGATCCAGGCCGCGCTGATGCTCAAGCGGGCCCAGGACACGCTGCCCGGCCCGGACGGCCTGCGGGTCGAGGAGAGCGCCCTGCCGCGGATGCACGCGCTGTTCGACATCGGCTTCGAGTTCGAGGAGCGCGACGGCCGGCTCGGCGGCCTGGTCGAGTACAGCACGGCGCTCTTCGACCCGGTGACCGTCGCCCGGATCGCCCGCCACCTCACGGTGCTGCTGGAGGGCATGGCGGCGGCCGACCCGGACCGGCTCGTCGACGAGCTGCCGCTGATGGACGAGGAGGAACGCCGGCTGGTCACCACCGGCTGGAACGCCACCGCGACCGGCGCCCGGTTCCACACCGCGACCATCCACGGGCTGGTCGCCGACCAGGCCCGGCGCACCCCGGACGCCGCGGCCGTCACCACCGAGGACCGCAGCCTGACCTTCGCCGAACTCGACGCGCTGACGGACGCGCTGGCCCACCGGCTGGCCGACCGCGGCGTCGGCCCGGGCACCGTCGTCGGCGTCCGCACCCGGCGCGCCGCCGAGATGACGATCGCCCAGCTCGCCGTGCTCAAGGCCGGCGCCGCCTACCTGCCGCTCGACCCGGAACTGCCCGACGACCGGACGGTCTACGTGCTCCAGGACGCCGGCGTGCCGGTGCTCCTCACCCAGCGGGACCTGCCCGGCCCCGAGGCGCCGGACGGCGTCGAGGTGCTGTACGTCGAGGACACCGGGCCCGGCACGCACGACGGGCCGCCCGAGGTCGCCGTCGGCCCGTCCGACCTCGCGTACGTGATCTACACCTCGGGCTCCACCGGCAAGGCCAAGGGCGTGCTGATCGAGCACCGCGGCGTGGTCAACCTGTGCGACTGGTACCGGGACTTCTTCGACGCCGGGCCCGGCGACCGGGCCACCCAGATGGTGCCGCCCGGCTTCGACCCGACGGTGCTGGAGCAGTGGGGCGCCCTCGCCTGCGGCGTGGAGATCCGGTTCGCCTCCGACCGCGTCCTGGAGGACCCGCACCTGCTCGCCGCCTGGATCGTCGAGGAGGGGATCACCCTCATCCTCATCCCGGCCCCGCGCCTGGAGGCCCTGCTCGACCAGCCCGCGCTGCACCAGGGCCGGGTGCGCCACATCCTCACCGGCGCCGACGTGGTGCGCCGCCGGCTGCCGCGCGGCTCGACGATGGCGCTGTCCAACCTGTACGGCCCGACCGAGACCACCGTGCTCACCACCGGCACGGTGCTGGAGGCGGAGGAGGACGCCCCGGACGGGCGGCTGCCCTCGATCGGCCGGCCCGTCGCCAACACCACCGGCTACGTGCTCGACGAGCACCGCGAGCCCGTCCCGGTGGGCGTGCCCGGCGAACTGTACGTCGGCGGCGCCGGGGTGGCCCGCGGCTACCTGGGCCGCCCGGAGCTCACCGAGGAGCGGTTCGTCCCGGACCACCTCGCCGCCACCGCCGGCGCGCGGCTCTACCGCACCGGCGACCTGGTCCGCTGGCTGCCCGACGGCACGCTCGAATTCCTCGGGCGGATCGACAACCAGGTCAAGGTGCGCGGCTACCGGATCGAGCTGGGCGAGATCGAGACCGCGCTGCTCGACGACGAGAGCGTCGAGCAGACCGCGGTGGTCGCCCGGACCGGACCGTCCGGGCAGACCGCGCTGACCGGCTACGTGGTGCCCGCGGACGGCACCGCCGACCCGGAGAAGATCCGGGCCCGGCTCGCCGAGCGGCTGCCCGGCTACATGGTCCCGCCGGTCGTCATCGTCCTGGACGCGTTCCCGATGACCACGAGCGGCAAGATCGACCGGCGGGCCCTGCCGGAGCCGGAGGAGCAGCGGCCGGCCGCCGAGCCCACCGCGCCCCGGGACGAGACCGAGGCGGCGCTGGCCGGGATCTGGGCCGAGGTGCTGGGCGTGCCCGTCGTGGGGGCCGAGGACAACGTCTTCGACCACGGCGCCAACTCGGTGCTCACCCTCCAGGTCACCGCCCGGATCCGGGAGGTGTTCGGCGTCGGGGTCTCGGCCCGGCACGTGTTCGCCGCCCGCACCGTGGCGGCCCTCGCGGACCAGGTCCGCAAGCAAGTACTCGAAGACGTGCGCCGGACACCGGCGGACCGGACGACGACGCGCGGTGGCGCGCGGGGGAGCAACCGATGACAGACCAGCGACACAGCGAGGGCCAGGACGCCGACGAGATCCTGCGGCAGCGGCTGGCGGCCGCCGGCGGCGGCGACCGCGACGCGATCCGGCCCGGCGGCGACGGCCCGGCCCCGCTCTCCTTCGGCCAGGAACGCCTCTGGTTCCTCCAGGAGTTCGAGACCGACGCGGTCGAGTACACCACCTCCTTCGGCCTCCGGCTGCGCGGCGGCCTCGACCTGGCCGCGCTGCGCACCGCGCTGACCGGCCTGGTCGAGCGGCACGAGCCGCTGCGCACCGTCTTCACCACCGAGGACGGCGTGGCCCGCCAGGAGGTCCGGCCCGCCTACGCCCCGGACACCGAGCCGGTGGACCTGAGCGCGCTGGGCGCCGAGGAGCGCGAGGCCGAGTTCGCCGCGCTGCTGCGCCGCGAACTCGCCACCCCCTTCGACCTCGCCAGCGGCCCGCTGCTGCGCTCCACGGTCGTGCGGCACGGCCCGGACGACCACGCGCTCTTCCTCAACCTGCACCACATCGCCGCCGACGGCTGGTCCAAGGGCCTGCTGACCGGCGAGCTCGGCGAGCTCTACCGGGCCGCCGTCGAGGGCCGCCCGCACACCCTCGCCCCGCTGCCGGTCAGCTACCGCGACTACTCCCGCTGGCAGCGCGAGCGTTGCACCGAAGACCGTCTGGCCGGGCAACTGGACTACTGGCGCGACGAGTTGGCGGACATCCAGCCGCTGGAGCTGCCCACCGACCGGCCCCGCCCGGCGGTGCGCACCACCGTCGGCGCCCTGCACACCTTCCAGGTCGACGCCGAGGTCGCCACCGGCCTCGACACGCTCGGCGCCGAACGCGGCACCACGCTCTTCGCCGTGCTCGCCGCCGCCACCCAGGTCCTGCTGGCCCGGCACACCGGCCAGCGCACCGTCGGCCTGGGCACCGTGTCGGTCGGCCGCGACCGCACCGAACTGGAGTCGCTGGTCGGCTTCTTCGTCAACACCCTGGTCCTGCACGGCCGGATCGACCTGGACGAGGACTTCGGCGACCTGCTGGAGCGCACCACCGACCAGCTCTGGGACGCCCTCAGCAACCAGGACGTCCCCTTCCACCGCCTGGTGGACGAGATCCAGCCCGAGCGCGACCCGAGCCGCACCCCGCTGGTGCAGGCCGCCCTCGTGCTCCAGAACGACCCCGGCGCCCTGCCCGACTTCGGCGGCCCGGCCGTCGAGGAGTTCCGCGCGCCCTCGGTGTCCTCCATCTTCGACCTGACGCTGGAGTTCACCCCGGCCGCCGACGGCACGCTGGGCGGGACGGTCGAGTACAACACCGACCTGTTCGACGCCTCGACCATCGACGCGCTCTGCACCCGGCTGCTGCTCCTGCTCGCGGGCGTCGCCGCCGACGCCGACCGCCCGGTCGGCGACCTGCCGCTGCTCGGCGCCGCCGAACTCGACACCGTCACCCGCGACTGGGCCGAGAACCGGGTGCCCTACCCGGCCGACCGGACCGTCCACGCGCTGGTCGCCGAGCAGGCCGCGGCCACCCCCGACGCCGTCGCCGTCACCGCCGCCGAAGGCGAGCTGACCTACCGTCAGCTCGACGAGCGGGCCGACCGGTTGGCCCGGCTGCTGCTCGACCACGGCGCCCGCCCCGGCCAGCACGTCGCGGTCTGCCTGCCCCGCGGCACCGGCCTGGTCGTCGCCCTGCTGGCCGTGCTCAAGGCCGGTTGCGCCTACGTCCCGCTGGACCCGGACTACCCGGCCGACCGGCTGGAGTTCATGCTCGCGGACACCGGGGCCGCGCTCTGCGTCACCGACCGGGAGCTGCTCGAACGGCTGCCCGACCTGGCCGTCCCGGCCCTGCTGCCCGCCGAGCGCACCGCCGAGCTGGCCGCCCTCCCGGCCGGGCCGCCGGCCGCCGACGCGGGGCCGCAGAGCGCCGCCTACGTCATCTACACCTCCGGCTCCACCGGCCGGCCCAAGGGCGTCGTGGTCGAGCACCGCTCCATCGTCCGGCTGGTCCACGGCGCCGACTACGCCCCGCTGGCGGCCGACGACGTGGTGGCGCAGGTCGCCGACGCCACCTTCGACGCGGCGACCTTCGAGTTCTGGGGCCCGCTGGTGGCCGGGGCGCGGATCGCCGTCATCACCAAGGACGTCCTGCTCGACCCGCCGGCCTTCGCCGCCGCGCTGCGCTCGACCGGCGCCACCGCGATGTTCCTCACCGCCGGCGTCTTCAACCAGGTCGTCGGCCTGGAGCCCACCGCCTTCGGCGGCATGCGCCACCTGGTGGTCGGCGGCGAGGCGCTCAACCCGCGCCGGATCGCCGAACTGCTGGCCGGCGGCGCCCCGCCGCAGCGGCTGGTCAACGGCTACGGCCCGACCGAGACCACCACCTTCGCCGTCTCCCACCTGATCCGCGAGACCGACGGCGTGCGCGCCATCCCGATCGGACGCCCGATCTCCAACACGGCGGTGTACGTCCTCGACGAGCGCCGCCGCCCCGTCCCGCCCGGCACGCCCGGCGAGCTGTGGATCGCCGGCCCCGGCGTCGCCCGCGGCTACCTGGGCCGCCCGGAGCTGACCGAGGAGCGCTTCCAGCCCTCGCCGTTCGCGGCGGAGCCCGGCGAGCGGATGTACCGCACCGGGGACGTGGTGCGCTGGGCCGACGGCCTGGTCGAGTACCTCGGCCGCGCCGACACCCAGGTCAAGGTCCGCGGCTACCGGATCGAGCCCGGCGAGGTCGAGGCCGTCCTGGAGGCCCACCCCGCGGTGGCCGAGGCCCTGGTGGTCGCGCTCGCGGACGGCGACCACAAGCGGCTGGTCGGCTACCTGCGGGCCGAGCCCGGCGCCGTCATCTCGCCGCAGGACCTGCGCGCCTTCGCCGAGCAGCGGCTGCCCTCCTACAGCGTCCCGACCGCCTTCGCCACCCTCGACGCCTTCCCGCTCACCTCCAACGGCAAGGTCGACGTCCGGGCCCTGCCGGCGCCGGACGCCCCGCTGGAGCGGGAGGACTACCGGGCCCCCGAGGACCCGGCCGAGCAGGCGCTCGCCGAGGTCTGGTCGGAGGTGCTCGGCATCGGCAAGGTCGGCGTCGACGACAACTTCTTCGAACTCGGCGGCGACTCCATCCTGAGCATCCAGGTGGTCGCCCGCGCCCGCCGGGCCGGACTCGTCATCACCTCGAAGGACATCTTCTCCCGGCAGTCGCTCGCCGACCTCGCCCGCGCCGCCCGCCCGGTGGAGGAGGCCCCGGTCGTCCAGGCCGACGCCGACGACCACGAGCCGGCCCCGCTCGGCCCCGTCCAGGAGTGGTTCTTCGCCCACCACACCCGCGGCGCCCACCACTTCAACCAGTCCGTGCTGATCACCCTGGACGGCGCGGTCGACGAGCCCGCGCTGGCCCGCGCCCTGGCCGGCCTCGTCCGCCGGCACGAGGCCCTGCGCACCCGCTTCGCCACCGGCCCCGACGGCCGGCGGGTCCAGACCGTCACCGCGCCGGACGCCGACGCCGTGCCGGCCGAGGCCCGGATCGAGCGGATCACCCTCGACCAGGCCGCCCCCGGGGAGCGCGCCGCCGCCATGCGCACCCTCGCCGAGGCCGCGCAGGCCTCGCTGGACCCGGCCGAAGGGCCGCTGGTGCGCACCCTGCTGTTCGACCACGGCGCCGGCGAGCCCGCGCGGCTGCTGGTCACCGTGCACCACCTCGCCGTGGACGGCGTCTCCTGGCGGATCCTCCTGGAGGACCTGGAGAGCGCCTACCGGCAGGCCGTCCGCGGCGAGGACGTCGACCTCGGCCCGGCCGGCACCTCGTACCGCGGCTGGGCGCGCCGCCTCGCCGCCTTCACCCGGGACGGCGGCCTGGACGGCGAACTGGCGCACTGGGCCCGCCCGGTGCCGGCCGGCTCCGCCGACCTGCCCACCGACCGGGAGGGCCGCAACAGCGTCGGCGACACCCGCGCCGTCTCGGCCGGCCTCGACGCCGAGCGCACCCGGCAACTGCTCCAGGACGTGCCCGCCGTCTACCGCACCCAGGTCAACGACGTCCTGCTGACCGCGCTCGGCCGCGCGCTCGCCCGCTTCACCGGCCGGGCCCGCACCCTGATCACCCTGGAGGGCCACGGCCGCGAGGAGATCCTGGAGGGCACCGACGTCTCCCGGACGGTCGGCTGGTTCACCTCGATCTTCCCGGTGCTGCTGGAGTCCCCGGCCGACCGCCCGCTCGGCCGGCTCATCCGCGACACCAAGGAACTGCTGCGCGCCGTGCCCGGCCGCGGCGCCGGCTACGGCCCGCTGCGCTACCTGCGCGGCGACCAGCCGCAGGCCGCCGCCCTGGCCGCGGCGCCGCAGCCCCAGGTCAGCTTCAACTACCTCGGCCAGTGGAGCGACGCCGCGGCCGGGAGCGAGCTGTTCCGCGCCGTCGAACCCGACTACGGCCTGGACCACCACCCGGACGAGGAGCGGCCGCACCTGCTGGACATCGTCGGCGAGGTCCGGCACGGCGTGCTGACCTTCGACTTCCACTACGCGCCGCAGCGCCACGACCAGGCCACCGTGCAGCGGCTCGCCGACGACTTCGCGGCGGCCCTGACCGAACTCGTCGAGCACTGCCTGACCCCCGGCGCCGGCGGCGCCACCCCCGGCGACTTCCCGCTGCTCACCCTCGACCAGGAGACCGTCGACCGGCTGGTGCCGGCCGGCTCCACCGTCGAGGACATCCACCCGCTGACCCCGATGCAGAGCGGGATGCTCTTCCACACCCTCAACCAGGACGGCGTCGGTGCCTACTCCGACCACGTCGCCTTCCGGCTGGAGGGCGTCCGCGACGTCGACGCGCTGGCCGCCGCCTGGCAGCACGTGGTCGACCGCACCCCCGCGCTGCGCACCCGGCTGGTCTGGGACGGCGTCCCCGAGCCCGTCCAGGTGGTCGAGCGCTCCGCCCGGCTGACCGTCCGCCGCCTCGACTGGACCGGCCTGCCCGCCGCCGAACTGGACCGCCGGCTCAAGGCGCTGATCGACGAGGAGCGCGCCACCGGCATCGAGCTGTCCCGGGCGCCGCTGATGCGCCTCGCCCTCGCCCGCGAGGACGAGCGGACCGTCCGCGTCGTGTGGACCTTCCACCACGCCGTCCTGGACGGCTGGAGCACCTCGCACCTGTTCGCCGACCTCTTCGCCGCCTACCAGGCGCTCACCGACGGCAGGGGCAAGGCCCCGGCGCTGCCCGAGCGCCGGCCGTTCCGCGACTACGTCGCCTGGCTGGCCCGGCAGGACAAGGACGCGGCCGCCGCCCACTGGAGCGCCCTGCTCGGCGACCTGGACGCGCCGACCCAGCTGCCCTTCGGCCGCTCGGTGCCCCAGGGCCACGAGTCCCAGTCCGCCGGGCAGGTCCGGGTGGGCCTGTCCGGCGCCGAGACCGACGCGCTGGTCGCGATGGTCCGCCGCCACCGGCTCACCCTCAACACCGCCGTCCAGGGCGCCTGGGCGATCCTGCTGGCCCGCCACTCCGGGCAGCGCGACGTCTGCTTCGGCACCACCGTGGCCGGCCGCCCGACCGAGCTGCCCGGCGCCGACACCATGGTCGGCAACCTGCTCAACACCCTGCCGCTGCGCACCGAGGTCGACCAGGACGCCCCGCTGGTGGAGTGGCTGGCGGCCCTCCAGGCCGAGCAGGCCGAATCCCGGCGCTTCGAGTACTCCTCGATCGCCGAGATCCAGCGCAGCAGCAAGGTCCCGCGCGGCAGCGCGCTGTTCCAGACCCTGGTGGTGTTCGAGAACTACCCGGGCAACGGGGCCGCCGCCGAACGCCACGGACTGCGGCTCAGCGACGTCCGCGCCGTCGACACCACCAGCTTCACGCTGGACCTCACCGCCTACGACGACGACGGCTCGCTGACCCTGCTGCTCTCCTACGACCCGGCGCTCTACGACCGCGCCCAGGCCGAGGTGCTGGCCGACCAGCTCGCCGTCCTGCTCGGCAGCATGCCCACCGCCCCCGGCCAGCGGGTCGGCGACGTCCCGATGCTGTCGCTGCGCGCCCGCGACCGCGTCCTGTACGAGTGGAACGACACCGGCACCCCGGGCGCCGACGCCTGCCTGCACGAGCTGATCGCCGAGCAGGCGCAGCAGACCCCGGACGCCGAGGCGGTGGTCTTCGAGGAGACCGTGCTGACCTACGCGGAACTGGAGGCCCGCGCCAACCGGCTGGCCCAGCACCTCGTCGGCCAGGGCATCGGCCCGGAGACCGTCGTCGCCATCTGCCTGGACCGCGGCCCGGACACCGTCGTCGCCGCCCTCGGCGTCCTCAAGGCCGGCGCCGCCTACCTGCCGCTGGACCCCACCCACCCCGCCGAGCGGCTGCGCCTGGTGCTGGACGACAGCGCCGCCGCGATGCTCGTCACCCAGCGGGACCTCGCCGAGCGGCTCCCGCTGTGCGACGCGACCGTGCTCTGCCTGGACGCCGACCGCGAGGAGATCGACAGCTGGCCCGCCGAGGCGCCCAGCACCGAGGTGACCCCGGACAACCTCGCCTACGTCATCTACACCTCCGGCTCCACCGGCAAGCCCAAGGGCGTCACGGTCGAGCACCGCAGCGTCGCCCGGGCCGCCGCGGCCTGGCGCGAGGCCTACCGGCTCGACCGCGGCCCCGTCCGCCAGCTCAACCTCGCCAGCATGGCCTTCGACGTCTTCGTCTCCGACCTGACGCACGCGCTGACCGCCGGCGGCGCCCTGGTGCTCTGCCCGAAGGACGCCACCACCGACCCGGTGCGCCTGCTCGACCTGATGGAGCGTCAGCGCGTCACCCACGTCGAGACGGTGCCCTCGCTGGCCAACGCGCTGGCCGACGAGGCCGCCCGCAGCGGCCGGGCCTTCCCGCCGCTGCGCTACCTGGCCGTCGGCTCGGACAACTGGCGCACCGACGACTGCCGGCGGCTGCTGAAGAGCGTCGCCCCCGGCACCGTCGTGCTCAACTCCTACGGCGTCACCGAGGCGACCGTCGAGTCCTCGTACTTCACCGTCACCCCGCAGAGCCTGCCGGACGTCGCGTCCGTGCCGATCGGCCGGCCCATCCCGGGCACCCGGATGTACGTCCTGGACGCGGACCTGGAACCGCTGCCGGTCGGCGTCGTCGGCGAGCTCTTCCTCGGCGGCACCGGCGTCACCCGGGGCTACCTGGGCCGCCCCGACCTCACCGAGGAGCGCTTCTCCGCCGACCCGTTCACGCCCCACCCCGACGGCCGGCTCTACCGCACCGGCGACCAGGCCCGCTTCCTGCCCACCGGCGACGTCGAGTTCCTCGGCCGCGGCGACGACCAGGTCAAGATCCGCGGGTTCCGGGTGGAACTCGCCGAGATCGAGGCCGTCCTGCGCCGCCACCCCGACGTCCTGGAGGCCGTCGCGGCGCTGCGCTCCGAGCCGGGCGCCGTCCTGACCGGGTACGTCGTGCCCCGGCCCGGCACCGCACCGGAGAGCGCCGAACTGCGCCGCTACCTGGAGGGCTCGCTGCCCCGCCACATGGTGCCGCAGGCCTTCGTCCGGCTCGACCGGCTGCCGCTGAACGCCAACGGCAAGGTGGACCGGCGGGCGCTGCCGGCCGCGGCCGCCGACGACCGCCCGGTCACCACCAGGACGGCCCCCCGCAACCCCGCCGAGCAGGCGCTCGCCGGGCTCTGGGCGGAGGTCTTCCGGGTGCCCGAGGTCGGCGTCGACGACAACTTCTTCGACCTGGGCGGTGACTCGATCCTGAGCATCCAGGTCGTCTCCCGGGCGCGGCAGTTGGGACTGCGCCTCAGCTCGCAGGACATCTTCAGCCACCAGACCATCGCCGGGATCGCCGCCGCGATCTCGACCCACGAACCCGAGGAGCCGGCCGGCGTGAACACCGAACCCGTCACCGGAAGGGCGCCGCTGACCCCGATCCAGCGCGCCTTCTTCCACCACCACACCGAGGCCCCCCAGCACAGCACCATGTCCGTGCTGGCCGAGCTGCGCGAACTCCCCGACGAGGCGCACCTGCGCACCGCGCTCGACGCGCTCCTCACCCACCACGACGCCCTGCGCACCCGCTTCCGCACCGTCTACGGCCGCTGGCAGCAGGAGATCGCCGCCCCCGGCGACGGCTGGCCGCTGGAGCGGCTGGACCTCACCCTGGAGGCCGACCCGGAGGGCGCGCTGCTGGCCGCCGCCACCGCCGCCCAGTCCGGCTTCGACCTGGCCGAGGGCCCGCTGGTGCGGGCCGTGCTGGCCGACCTCGGCGGCACCGCCGGCGCCCGGCTCTTCCTCACCGCCCACCACCTGGTGGTCGACGCGGTCTCCTGGCAGACCCTGCTCGGCGACCTGGAGACGGTCTACCGGCAGGCCGCCGAGGGCCGTCCGGTCGACCTCGGCCCGCGCGGCACCTCCTTCCTCGACTGGTCCCGCCGGCTCTCCGAGCACACCGCGGTCGGCGGCTTCGACGAGGAGCTGGACCACTGGTTCGCGGCCGGCCGCGCCGGCGGCGAGCCGCTGCCCGCCGACCTCACCGGCACCCCGACCGTCGCCACCGCCGCCGCCGTCCGGGTCGGCCTGGACGCGGAGAGCACCGACGCGCTGCTGCGCGAGGTCCCCGCGGTCTACCGCACCCAGGTCAACGACGTCCTGCTGACCGCGCTCGCCCGGGTGCTCGCCGACTGGACCGGCCGCTCCGCCGTCCTGGTGGACCTGGAGGGCCACGGCCGCGAGGAGATCTTCGACGACGTCGACCTGAGCCGCACCACCGGCTGGTTCACCACCTCCTTCCCGGTCGCCCTGGACACCGCCGACGGCGCCGACTGGGGCGCCCGGCTCCGCTCCGTCAAGGAGCAGCTGCGGGCCGTCCCCCAGCGCGGCATCGGCTACGGCGCGCTGCGCCACCTCAGCCCGGCCGGGGCGCCCGGCGAGCTGCTCGCCGAAGGCCCCCGCGCCCAGGTCGGCTTCAACTACCTCGGCCGGGTCGTCGACGGCCACGACGGCGGCCTGCTGCACGACGTGCGGCTCGGCTACGGCACCGAGCAGGCGCCCGGGGAACTGCTGGAGTACCCGCTCGACATCGTGGCGTACGTGCGCGACGGCAAGCTCGGCTTCGAGCTGTTCCACTCCACCGCGACCCACACCACCGAGACCGTCCAGCGGGTCGGCGACCAGCTGGTCGAGGCCCTGCGCGGGATCGTCGCGCACTGCCGCGAGGCCGGCGCCGCCGCCTCCGGGGCCACCCCCTCGGACTTCCCGCTCGCCCGGGTGGACCAGCCGCTGCTGGACGAGCTGACCGCCCTGGGCCGGATCGCCGACCTCTACCCGGCCACGCCGATGCAGCACGGCCTGCTGTTCCACAGCCTCACCGAGGAGGGCGAGGGCGTCTACCTCGGCCAGCTGTCCTTCCTGCTGGAGGGCGGCGTGGACGCGGACGCCTTCGCCGAGGCCTGGCAGCGCCTCGCCGACCGGACCCCGATGCTGCGCACCGCCTTCGCCCGGGTCGACACCGACCAGCCGCTCCAGGTGGTCCGCGAGCACGTCACCGTGCCCGTCGAGCGGCTGGACTGGAGCGCCCTGCCGGCGGCCGAGCGCGAGCAGCGGTTCGCCGCGTACCTCGCCGAGGACCGCACCCGCGGCATCGACCTGGCCGTGGCGCCGCTGATGCGCCTGGCCCTGATCGACGAGCCGGACGGCGCCCTGCGGGTCGTCTGGACCTCGCACCACCTGCTGCTGGACGGCTGGAGCAGCGCCGAACTGGTCTCCGAGGTGGTCGACGACTACCTCCGGCTCACCGGCCACGACCGGCCCGGCCCGGCCGCCCGCCGCCCGTTCCGCGACTACGTCGCCTGGCTCGGCGAGCAGGACCTGGCCGACGCCGAGCGCTACTGGCGCGGGCTGCTGGACGGCTTCACCGCCCCGACCGCGCTGCCGGCCGACCGGGCCGGCGAGGAGGCGGCCCGCCAGGGCAGCGAGGCGACCAGCGTCTTCCAGCTGGAGCCCGAGGTCTCCGAGCGGCTCGCCGAGGTCGCCCGGCGCCACCGGCTCACCACCAACACGCTCGCCCAGGGCGCCTGGGCGCTGACGCTCTCGCGCTACGCGGGGGAGCGGGAGGTCTGCTTCGGCTCGGCCGTCTCCGGCCGCCCCGCCGACCTGCCCGACGTCGAGTCGATGATCGGCCTGTTCATCAACAACCTGCCGGTGCGGGTCGAGGTCCGCCCCGAGCAGCCCGTCCTCGACTGGCTGGGCGACCTCCAGCGCGACCAGGTCCAGGCCCGCAGCTACGAGTACGTCTCGCTGGCCCAGATCCGCGGCTGGACCGGGCTGCCCGCCGGGGTCGACCTGTTCGACAGCTACGTGGTCGTCGAGAACTACCCCTTCGACGGCGAACTGGGCTCCGACCAGGGCATCCGGATCTGCGACGTGCGCTCCCAGGAGCCCACCAGCTACGCCATGGTGCTCGCGGTCTTCGCCGGCGAGCAGCTCTCCTTCCGGCTCGCCTACGACCCCGGGCTCTTCGACGCCGACACCGCCGACCGGGTCACCGGCGACCTGCGCGCCCTGCTGGAGGAGATCGCGGCCGAGCCCGAGCGCACCCTCGCCGAGCTGCGCGCGCTGGCCCCCGCCCACCGGGAGCGGCTGCTCACCGGCCACAACGAGACCGCCACCCCGCTCACCACCGACGCCCTGGTGCCCGAGCGGTTCGCCCGCCAGGCCGCCGCCACCCCGCAGGCCGTCGCCCTGGTCCACGGCGGCGAGCGGATCACCTTCGCCGAGCTGGACGAGCGGGCCAACCGGCTCGCCCACCACCTCGCCGACCGGGGCGTCGGCCCCGAGGTGCCGGTCGCGGTCTGCCTGCGGCGCGGCCCCGGCCTGATCACCGCGCTGCTCGCGGTGCTCAAGGCGGGCGGCGTCTACACCCCGCTGGACCCGGCCGCCCCGGCCGAGCGCCTGCGGCTGCTGGTCGAGGACGTCAAGCCCCGGGTGGTGATCGCCGACGAGGCCGCGAGCACCACGCTGGCGCTGCCCGCCGACGTCTCCCTGGTCGTCCCGGAGCGCGAGCGGGACGCGATCGCGGCCCGGCCCGCCACCGCCCCCGACCCGGACCTCGCCCCGGAGCACGCCGCCTACGTCATCCACACCTCCGGCTCCACCGGCAAGCCCAAGGGCGTGCTGGTCGAGCACGGCAGCCTGGCGAACCTGCTCGACAGCCACCTGCGGACCGTCTTCGAGCCGCTGCGCGAGGCCTGCGGCGACCGGCAGGTCCGGGTCGCCCACCTGGCGCCCGCGTCCTTCGACGCCTCCTGGAACCCGGTGCTGTGGATGGTCGCCGGCCACGAACTGCACCTGGTCGACGACGAGGTGCGGCGCGACGCGCACGCCCTGGTCGCCTACCGCGCCGAGCAGCGGATCGACTTCCTGCAGACCACCCCGTCCTGGTTCCGCCAGCTCGACGACGCCGGACTGCTCGCCCCCGGCAGCCACCCGCTGCGCGGCGCGGCGCTCGGCGGCGAGGCGATCGGCCAGGCCCAGTGGGACCGGCTGCGCGCCCAGTCCGACCTGATCGCCTACAACTTCTACGGGCCCACCGAGGCCACCGTGGACGCGCTGGTCTGCCGGGTCGCCGACAGCCCCCGGCCCGTCCTCGGCCTGCCCGTCCAGAACGTCCGGGCCTACGTCCTGGACCCGGAGCGCAACCTCGCCCCGGTCGGCGCGCCCGGCGAGCTGTACCTGGCCGGCGACGGCCTCGCCCGCGGCTACCTGGGCCGCCCCGACCTGACCGAACAGGCCTTCCTGGCCGCGCCGTTCGACCCCAAGGAGCGGCTGTACCGCACCGGCGACCGGGTCCGCCGGCTGTCCGACGGCCGGCTGGAGTTCCTCGGCCGGCTCGACGACCAGGTCAAGCTGCGCGGCTACCGGATCGAGCCGGGCGAGATCACCGCGGCCCTGGACGCCCACCCGGGCGTCGCCGAGTCCGTCGTCCTGGTCCGCGGCGAGGCCGAGCACGCCCGCCTGGTCGCCTACCTGCGGCCGGCCGCGGGCGGCGTCCCCGGCGCCGCCGAGCTCGCCGGCTACCTCGCCGAGCGGCTCCCGGCCCACCTGGTGCCGGCCGCCTTCGTCGAGGTGGAGGCCTTCCCGCTCACCCGGCACGGCAAGATCGACCGGGCCGCGCTGCCCGACCCCGCCGAGACGGTCGTCGAGGCCGCCGAGGAGTGGGTGGAGCCGCGCGACGAGACCGAGAAGCTGATCGCCGCGATCTGGTCCGAGACCCTGCACGTGGAGCGGGTCGGCGCGCACGACAGCTTCTTCGCCCTCGGCGGGCAGTCCCTGACCAGCGTGCAGGCGATCACCAGGATCAAGCAGACCTTCGGCATCCGGATCGCCTTCCGCAGCCTCCTGGAGAACCCCACCGTGGCGGGGGTGGCGCGACTCGTCGAGGACGCGCTGCTGGAGGAACTGGAGCGAGAGGCCGCGCGCCAGTCGGCGCCGGCGGCGGAGTAGGGGCAACCGACATGAGTGAGACCCAGACGTCCACGTCCCGCGAGGACCGCATAGCGGCCCTGCCCGAGCACCTGCGGGCCCTGCTGCGGGACCGCCTGGCGGGCGCCGAGGCGCCCGCCGCCGAGGCCGCGGCGAGCACCGCGCTGCGCCCCGCCGACCGCGACCGCCCGCTGCCGATGTCCTTCGCCCAGCAGCGGATGTGGTTCCTGTACGAGTTCGACCCGGAGTCGGTCGGCTACAACTCCTCCTTCGCACTGCGGCTGCGCGGCGACCTCGACCGCGCGGCGCTGCAGGGCGCGCTGGCCGCCGTCGTCGACCGGCACGAGGCGCTGCGCACCACCTACGACCAGGTGGACGGCGTCCCGGTGCAGGTCCCGCACCCGAGCGTGGACATCCCGCTGCCGGTCGTGGAGGCCGGCGGCGGGACGCCCGAGGAGCGGGAGGAGGAACTGCTGCGACTGGTCCGCGAGGAGGCCGGCCGGCCCTTCGACCTGCGCACCGGCCCGGTGCTGCGGACCCTCCTCGTGCGGCTCTCCGACCGCGAGCACGTGCTCGTCCTGAGCATCCACCACATCGCGCACGACGGCTGGTCGCTGTCGATCATCACCCGCGAGCTGGGCCAGCACTACGCGGCCGCGCTCCAGGGCCGCGAACCCGACCTGCCCGCGCCGGGGCCGCAGTACGCGGACTACTCGGTGTGGCAGCGCGAGCGGGCCTCCGGCGGGCGGCTCGACGAGCAGCTCGACTACTGGCGCGAGCAGCTCGACGGCGTCCCCGTGCTGGAGCTGCCGACCGACCGGCAGCGCCCCGCCGTGCCCACCGGGGCGGGCGCCTTCCACGAGTTCAGCGTCCCGGCGGAGACCGTCGCCGGGCTGCGCGAGCTCACCGAGTCCGCCGCGGCGACGCTGTTCATGACGCTCACCGCGGCCACCCAGCTGCTGCTGGCCCGGCTCTCCCGGCAGGAGGACGTCGCGATCGGCACCCCGGTGGCCGGCCGCGACGAGCCCGAACTCGCCGACCTGGTCGGCCTGTTCCTCAACACCCTGGTGCTGCGCGCCCGGATCGAGCCGGGCCTGGGCTTCCGGGACTTCCTGGGTCAGGTCCGCGACACCGTGCTGGCCGGCTTCGACCACGCGGAGGTCCCGTTCGAGCGGGTGGTGGACGCCGTCCAGCCCGAGCGCGACCCCAGCCGGATGCCGCTCGCCCAGGTGCTCATCGTCCTGCAGAACGCCCCCGAGGCGCTCCTCGACCTGCCCGGGCTGACCATGGAGCAGCTGGCCCTGCCGCAGGCGAGCACCGGCTTCGACCTCGTGGTGGCCTTCGAGGAGCGCCCCGACGGCAGCCTCTGGTCCGCCCTGGAGTACAGCACCGACCTGTACGACGAGGCCACGGTGCGCCGCTTCGCCGGCCACCTGACCACCCTGCTCGGCTCGATCGCCGCCGACCCCGACCAGGAGCTGGGCCGGCTCGACCTGCTCGACCCGAAACAGCACAACCGGCTCACCGTGGACTGGGCCCGCAACCCGGTGGCCTTCCCCGAACAGGACCCGGTGCACCTGCTGGTGGCCAAGCGGGCCGCCGAACGCCCCGACGGCCTCGCGGTGGTGCGCGGCGACGAGCGGCTCAGCTACGCCGAACTCGACCGCCGGGCCGGGCTGTTGGCCGAGGTGCTGCGCTCCCGCGGCACCCGCCCGGGCGACGTCGTCGGCGTCTGCTGCGAGCGCGGCCCCGACCAGGTGGCCGCCACCCTCGCGGTGCTCAAGGCCGGCGCCGCCTTCCTGCCGCTGAACCCGCGCTTCCCGGCCGCCCGCCGGGAGCTGATGCTGGCCGAGACCGGCGCCGGGTTCGTCTTCACCGAGCGCGCGCTGGCCGCCGACGCGGGCGAGTCCGCCGCCGAGCCGCTGATCCTGGAGGACCTGCGCCCGCAGCTCGACGCGCACACCGGCCCGGTGCCCGAGGGCGACCGGGTGGGGCCGGACGCGCTCGCCTACATCGTCTACACCTCCGGCTCCACCGGGACGCCCAAGGGCGTGCTGCTGGGCCACGGGGGCCTGACCAACGTGGTCAACGCCTCCCGGCTGATCGTCGGCACCGGCCCCGAGAACACGGTGACCCAGCTCTCCTCGCCCAGCTTCGACGGCGCGGTCTGGGAGACCTTCCTCGCCCTCGTCTCCGGCGCGGCGCTCGCCCTCCCGGCGAACGAGTCCGAGGCGCTGGGCAGCGAGCAGCTGCGCGCCATGGCGGGAGGCCGGCCCACCGTCCTCGCGCTGCCGCCCGCGGCCCTCGCGGCGGTCGAGCCCGAGGCGCTGCCCGCGGGCTCGGTGGTGCTCGCCGTCGGCGACCGCTGCCCGGTCGGCCTGGCCCGCAAGTGGTCTCGGGTCCACCGCTTCATCAACGGCTACGGCCCGACCGAGAACACCGTCGGCGCCACCATGTTCGAGGTCCAGGACGAGGAGGCCGGCAGCCGGCTGTCGATCGGCCGGCCGCTGCCCAACACCGAGGTCTACCTGCTGGACCCGCACGGCAACCCGGTGCCGCCCGCCGTCACCGGCGAGATCCACCTCGGCGGCCGCGGCGTCGCCCAGGGCTACCTGGGCCGCCCGGAGCTGACCGAGCAGCGGTTCGTCCCGCACCCCTTCGCGGACGACCCCGGGGCCCGGCTCTACCGCACCGGCGACCTCGGCGCCTGGCTGCCCGACGGGCGGATCGACTTCCGCGGCCGCGCCGACGACCAGGTCAAGATCCGCGGCTTCCGGGTCGAGCCCGGCGAGATCGAGTCGGCCATGCAGCGCCACCCCGCGGTCGACCAGGCCGCCGTGGTGGTCCGCGAGAGCGACCGCGGCAAGCAGCTCGTCGGCTACCTGGTCGCCGCGCCCGGCCGCGACCGGGGCGAGGCGGTCCGCGAGGTCCGCGAGGCCCTGACCGAGGAACTGCCCGCCTTCATGGTGCCGGCCGCGCTGATCCCGCTGGACGCGATGCCGCTCACCACCAACGGCAAGGTCGACCGGGACGCCCTGCCGGACGCCCGGGAGGCCCTGACCAGGGTCTCCACCCCGCCGAACGGCCCGGTGGAGACCGCGCTGGCCGAGGTGTTCCGCTCGGTGCTGGGCATCGAGGACGTCGGCGCCGAGGACGACTTCTTCCTGCTCGGCGGCGACTCCATCCTCTCCACCCAGGTGGTCGCCCGGGCCCGCCAGGAGGGCCTGCACTTCACCGCCCGGGACCTTTTCCAGCACAAGACCGTCGCGGCGCTCGCCAAGGCCGCCGGGACGGGGGAGAGCGGGCCGGCCGAGGAGGACCCGTACGCCACCGGGCCCGTGCCGCTGACCGCCGTGCAGCAGTGGTTCTTCGAGCACCACACCGTCAACCCGGGCCACTTCAACCAGTCGCTGCTGTTCGAACTCGTCCCGGGCACCGACACCGAGGCCCTGCGCGCCGCGCTGGCCGCGCTGGTCGGGCAGCACGACATGCTGCGCGCCCGCTACACCCGCGACGCCGGGGGCACCTGGTCCCAGGAGGTGGCGGTCGAGGCCGACGGCTGCTGGGACTTCCAGCGGCTCGACCTCGCCGGGGCGCCGGACGCCGAGGAGCGCGCCACCGCGGCGTTCCGGCAGGCCCAGAGCGGCCTGCGGCTGGCCGAGGGGCCGCTGCTGTGCGCCGTGTTGGCCGACCTCGGGCCGGACCGCCCGGCCCGGCTGTTCCTCACCGCGCACCACCTGGTGGTCGACGGCGTCTCCTGGCGCATCCTGCTCGACGACCTGCGCTCCGCCTACGCCGACCTGGCGGCCGGCCGGCCCGTGCGGCTCGCCCCGCGCTCCACCTCCTTCGGCCAGTGGTCCCGCCGACTGCGCGAGCACGCCCTGACCGGCGGCTTCGACGACGAGCTGGCGCACTGGCGGTCGCTGCCCGAGCCCGCCGGGGAGCCCCTGGACACCGGCCGGTTCGGCGACCGCCGCACCGCGCGGCACACCCTGACCGAGGACGACACGGAGGCGCTGCTGCGCCGGGTGCCCGGCGTGCTGCGCGCGCAGGTCCACGAGGTGCTGCTGACCGCCCTCGCCCAGGCGCTCGCCGCCCAGGGCCACGCGGGCGACGGCGGCACCGTGATCGACCTGGAGGGGCACGGCCGCGAGGAGATCCTGGACGGCGTCGACCTGTCCCGCACCGTCGGCTGGTTCACCACGATCTACCCGGTGCTGCTCGACGTGCCCGCGGACCTGGCGCCGACCGCCGCCGTCCGGGTGGCCAAGCGCCGGCTGCGGGCCGTCCCGCGCCGCGGCATCGGCCACGGCGTCCTGCGCCTGGCGGCGGCCGCCGAGGCCCGGGAGGAGCTGCTGGTCCCCGCGCCCAGGGCCCGGATCGGCTTCAACTACCTCGGCCAGTGGGACAACCAGCTGCCCGAGGGGGACCGGCTGATCCTGCGCCACCTGGACCACGGCGGCGGCGACCACGAGCCGGCCGAGACCCGCACCTACGAGCTGGACGTCGCCGCCGCGGTCGAGGGCGGCCGGATGGAGCTGTCCTGCGTGTACGCGGGCGGCCGGTTCGACGAGGCGGCGGCCACCGCCCTGCTCCGGCGCATGCACGAGGCCCTGCGCGAGATCGTCCGGGCCTGCGGATGACCGGCCGGGCCGGTACGGACACGGCCCCGCGGGGCCGACGGAAGGAAGTGACCGTTTGAACGACGACCAACCCTGGCTGGTGATCCCCAGGCCGCGCCCGGAGGCGACCCGGCGGCTGGTCTGCCTGCCGCACGCCGGCGGCAGCGCGGGCTTCTACCGGCCCTGGGCCAACCACCTCTCGGCGGCCGTCGAACTCCAGCTCGTCCAGTACCCGGGGCGGGAGGAGCGGATCGAGGACCCCTTCGTCCAGGACGCCGCGACCCTGGTGGCCCAGCTGACGCAGGCGCTGCTGGAGACCGACCGCCCCGGCGTCGAGACGGTGGTCTTCGGCCACAGCATGGGCGCGCTGCTCGCGTACGAGACCGTGCAGTCGCTGCACGCGCAGGGACTGCCGGTGGCCCGGCTGGTGCTCTCCGGCTACCCGCCGCCGCAGGCGCCGGCCGGCTCCGGCGACGGACCGGCCGGGCGGGCGCCGGCCCTGCCCCGCGGCGACGACGAGCTCCTCGCCACGGTCGCGGGCCACGGCGGGACCCAGATGTCGATCTTCGACGACCCGGACATCCGGGAGATGGTGCTGCCGATCCTGCGCAACGACTACCTGCTGATCGACTCCTACCGGCCCACCGCGCTGCGCCCGGTGGACTGCGGGGTCGTGGTGCTCACCGGGGACTCCGACGTCACGGTGAGCGTCGAGCGGGCCCGCGGCTGGGAGGCACTGGCCGGCAAGGAGTTCGCGTTCCACGTGCTGCCCGGCGGGCACTTCTACCTGACCGCGCAGCGGGCCCGGGTCATCTCACTGCTGCACGACTACCTGTTGGACGGTGGCTGAGCCGGCCCGGCCGGGCCGCGAACCCCCCGTCCGACCCCCGCCTGACCCCCGTCGAATTCCGGCGAGTTCCGGCGAGTTCCGCCGAACAGATGGCACCCCCAACCATCGGGTGTCATCTGTTCGGCATGTCGGAAAACCCCCGGCGAACGCCGGGACGCGCTGGAGTGCGTGTTTCCGCTGAGGCTTAAAAGCCTGTTTTCCGGAGGCTCCGCTGCCGCAGGATTTCGAGCCATGGGACAGCCCGGGGCTCCGGGTTGAACGACCGGCTGAGAGGGTCAGGAATGCTGGGCAACGTCGTCATCGTCGGTGGTGGGACATCCGGTTGGATGGCCGCCTCGTACCTGCGCGCCGCATTCGGCGATCGCATTTCCGTCACGCTGGTGGAATCCAAGCGAATCAAGTCCATCGGGGTCGGCGAGGCGACCTTCAGCACCGTTCGGCATTTCTTCAACTACCTGGGCCTGCCGGAGCACGTCTGGATGCCCAAGTGCAATGCCACCTACAAGCTCGGCATCCGATTCGAGAACTGGCGGCGCAAGGGCCACTACTTCTACCACCCCTTCGAGCGCCTCCGGGTCGTCGACGGCCTGCCGCTCACCGACTGGTGGCTGAACAGCCGCTCCGGCGACCGCTTCGACCAGGACGTGTTCCTGATGGCCGCGATCTGCGACGCCGAGAAGTCCCCGCGCTACCTCGACGGCACCCTCTTCGAGCAGGACTTCAAGGAGGGCGGCAACACGGCCGAGCGCGACACCCTCACGGAGCAGGACACCCAGTTCCCGTACGCCTACCAGTTCGACGCCTCGCTGCTGGCCGACTTCCTCTCCGGGTACGCCACCGAGCGCGGCGCCAAGCACATCGAGGACGACGTCGTCGAGGTCGTCCAGGACGAGCGCGGCTGGATCAGCGGCGTGCGCACCAAGGAGCACGGTCTGATCGAGGGCGACCTCTTCATCGACTGCACCGGCTTCCGCGGCCTGCTGATCAACCAGACCCTGGAGGAGCCGTTCAACTCCTTCCAGGACACCCTGCCCAACAACCGCGCGGTGGCGCTGCGCGTCCCGGTCGACATGGAGAAGCGCGGCCTGCGCCCCTGCACCACCGCCACCGCCTCGGACGCCGGCTGGATCTGGACCATCCCGCTGTTCGGCCGCATCGGCACCGGCTACGTCTACTCCGACGAGTACGCGACGCCCGAGGAGGCCGAGGCCACGCTGCGGGCCAAGGTCGGCCCGGACGCGGAGGGCCTGGAGGCCAACCACATCAGGATGCGGATCGGCCGCACCCGCAACGCCTGGGTCAACAACTGCGTCGCCATCGGCCTGTCCAGCGGCTTCGTCGAGCCCCTGGAGTCGACCGGCATCTTCTTCATCCAGCAGGGCATCGAGGAACTGGTCAAGCACTTCCCGGACGCCAACTGGGACCCGGGGCTGCGCCGCTCCTACAACCGCATCGTCGGCAACACCATCGACGGCGTACGGGAG
The DNA here is from genome assembly GCF_041435235.1 of Kitasatospora sp. NBC_01300. Lineage (NCBI taxonomy): Bacteria > Bacillati > Actinomycetota > Actinomycetes > Kitasatosporales > Streptomycetaceae > Kitasatospora > Kitasatospora sp. NBC_01300. The sequence continues at coordinate 5,856,190 of NZ_CP108408.1, forward strand.
TTCCTCGTCCTGCACTACAAGGCCGCGGCCCGCGAGGACAACGCCTACTGGCGGGACGCCAAGACCCGGGTGATGCCCGACGGCCTGGCCGAGCGGATCGAGCTGTGGAAGGCCAAGCCTCCGACGGAGGCCACCATCTTCCCGCACTTCCACGGGTTCGAGTCCTACTCCTACCTGGCCATGCTGCTCGGCCTCGGCGGCATCGAGCTCAAGGCCCCGCCCGCGCTCGCCCTGCAGGACGGCAGCCGCGCGGAGAAGGAGTTCCAGCTGCTGAGCGACCAGTCCGCCGAGCTCCTGAAGCGCCTGCCCAGCCAGTACGAGTACCTCGCCCAGATGCACTGACCCTTCGGCGCCCCGAGAAAGGAGGCACCATGGACAGTCTTCCGTACGTACCGGCCGCGGTGACGCTCGCTCTGCTCGTCCCCGTGGCACTGCTCGGACGCCGGCTGGCGAAGCTGCTGCGGCAGCCGGAGATCGTCGGCGAGATCATGGCCTGCCTCCTGCTCGGGGCGCTGCTGGCGAGCCAGTGGCACTGGAAGCCGGCCACCATGGACGGCGGGGCCGTCCTGGAGAAGGCGGGCCACCTCGGCCTCGCGCTCTTCCTGGTGGGCGCCGTCCACGAGATCCGGGCCGGCGGCAGCCGGCTGGGCGGGCGCAGCATCGCGATGACCGCCGTGGGCTCGCTGCTGCTGCCGCTCGGCTGCGGCGTCGCGTTCGCCGCGTGGGTGCTGGCCGACGGCTCCCCGGCGCTGCGCGGCGGCGCCCCGGCCGGGGTGCTGGTCCTGATGCTGGCGATCGCGCTGGCGGTCACCGCCGTCCCGGTGCTGGCCGGCATCCTGGACGACCGCGGCATGCTCAACACCGCGATCGGCCGGCTCTGCATGGCGGTCGCGGTCTCCATCGACGCTGTCACCTGGTCGCTGCTGGCGATCGCGGTCGGCCTGGCGCACGGCGGCGGGAAGATCACCCCGTACCTGGTGTTCGTCGTCGGCCTGCTGGGCGCCTGGCTGATCCGCCGGGCCGGGGCCCTGCCCGGGCCCCGGGCCTGGGCCGAGCGGATCCCGGTCGCGGTGCCGATCGGGCTGACCGCCGCCGCGGCCGTGGCCGCCGCCCTGACCACCTCGCGGCTCGGCCTCACCGACGTGCTCGGCGCCGTCCTGGTCGCCCTGGCGCTGCCGGGCGAAGACGGCGTCGGCCCCTGGACCAGGGCCGCCCACACCGTCGGCGGCTGGGGCCGGATCGTGCTGCCGCTGCTGTTCACGGTGACCGGCATGGGCCTCGCCTCGGCGCCGCTCAGCGTGTTCTCCTGGCAGGCCGTCGTCCTGTCCGTGGTGCTCGCGATCTTCGGCAAGCTGGTCGGCAGCTACTACGGCGCGCGGGCGGCCGGCCGGCCCCCGGTCGAGTGCATGCGGATCGCGGTGTTCCTCAACGCCCGCGGCCTGACCGAGCTCGCCGTCCTCCAGACGGGCTACCAGGCCGGGATCCTCACCCCGGCGCTGTTCCTCGCCCTCGTCGTGATGGCCCTGTTCACGACGGTGCTCAGCGGTCCGCTGCTGTGGGTCATCGACCGGCGCACGGCGAGCGTGGACGCGCCCCGGACCGCGGAGCCGGTCCCCTACCCAGTCGAGCGGTGAATCACGTGGAACTCGTCACCTCAACCCCCTCCGATTTCCGGACCTTCATGTCCGGCTTCCCGAGCGGCGTCGCCATCGTCACCTCGCTGGACGACGCCGGCCGGCCCTGGGGCATGACCTGCTCCGCCCTGTGCAGCGTCACCGTCGAACCGCCCACCCTGCTGGTCGGCATGCGGGCGGAGAGCCCGACGCTGAAGGCCGTGCTGCGCAGCGGCCAGTTCGCGGTGAACCTGCTGCACGCCGAGGGCCGCGGCACCGCCGAGCTGTTCGCCTCCGGTGACCCGGACCGGTTCGACGCCACCACCTGGCGGCTGCCCCCCGGCGCCGGCGGACCCCACCTCGTCCACGACGCCCACGCGGTGGCCGACTGCCGGGTCAGCCAGCTGGTCCCCGTCGGAGGCCAGCGGATGGTCTTCGGCGAGGTCATCCGGATCACCGAGCTCAGCGACGCGTCGCCGCTGCTCTACGGGAGGAGACAGTTCAGCACCTGGCCCGCCTAGCAGAGCTAGCAGAGCGTCCCCACAAGACGCCCAGACCACCGTTGTGGAGGAGAGATGACCGCTCAACCCACCGACGCGGACACGCCGCAGGGCACACCCGCCCGCGACCAGGGCATCCAGCGCCACAGCGCGATGCCGGTCCGGAAGTACCAGCCGTACCAGGCGGTCGGGCTGCCCGACCGCGGCTGGCCGGGCCGCCGCGCGGAGCAGGCCCCGCTGTGGTGCAGCGTCGACCTGAGAGACGGCAACCAGGCCCTGACCGATCCCATGGACATCACCCGCAAGCGGCGGATGTTCGACCTGCTGGTCGCCATGGGGTTCAAGGAGATCGAGGTCGGCTTCCCCACCTCCTCGCAGGACGACCACGCCTTCCTCCGCCACCTCGTCGACACCGGCGCGATCCCGGACGACGTCGTCGTCCAGGTCATGACGCCGATCCGCGGCGACTTCATCGAACGCACCGTCAAGGCCCTGGAGGGCGTGCCGCGCGCCGTCCTCCAGATCTTCAACCCGACCTCGGAGGTCCAGCGCCGCCTGGTCTTCCGCAAGGACCGCCGGCAGACCACCGCCATGGCGCTCGACGGGGCCGAACAGGCCCTCAAACTCCAGGACTCGATCCCCGGCACGGAGATCTACCTCCAGTACGCGCCGGAGTCCTACACCCAGACCGAGCCGGACTACGCGCTCGAACTCTGCAACGCCGTCCTCGACTTCTGGGCCCCGCGGGCCGCGCACACGCTGCGGATCAACCTGCCCTCCACCGTCGAGGTGTTCCCGCCGCAGGAGTTCGCCGACCGGATCGAGTACACCCACCGCAACCTGCTCCACCGCGAGCGCACCATCCTCGGCGTGCACCCGCACAACGACCGCGGCAGCGGCGTCGCCGCCGCCGAACTCGCCGTCCTCGCCGGGGCGGACCGGGTCGAGGGCACCCTGTTCGGCAACGGCGAGCGCTCCGGCAACGTCTGCCTGGTCACCCTGGCCATGAACCTGTTCTCCCAGGGCGTCGACCCGATGCTGGACCTGAGCGACATCGACGGCATCCGCCGCATCGTCGAGAGCTGCAACCAGATGCCCGTCCACGCCCGCCACCCGTGGGCCGGCGACTTCGTCTACACCTCCTTCGCCGGCTCCCACCAGGACGCCATCGCCAAGGGCCTGCGCGCCCGCGAGGAGTCCGGGCAGGAGGTCTGGGACGTGCCGTACCTGCCGATCGACCCGCGCGACATCGGCCGCGGCTACCAGGCGCTGATCCGGATCAACACCCAGTCCGGCAAGGGCGGCATCGCCCACCTGCTGCGCACCGAGTACGGCATCGAGCTGCCGCGCCGCCTCCAGATCGACTTCGCCGCCGAGATGCAGGCGGTCTGCGAGGAGATCGGCGGCGAGATCACCGGCGACCAGCTGTGGGAGCACTTCGTCGAGCGGTACGTGGCGTTGGGCACCGAGACCGTGCCCGGCCTGCCGGAGCCGGAGCCGCTGACGGCGGAGCCCGGCGACACCCGCTGGAGCGGGGCCACCGCCGAGGCGGTGGCCGGCTACGGGCTCGACGCCGTCGTCCAGGGCCTCGTCGTGGAGCGGGCCGGCGCACCGCTGAACGCGGTCACCGCCGCCTTCGAGATCGTCGTGGACTCCCACTCCTACTGGGGGGTCGGCATCGCCGGGGAGGAGGGCGAGGCCGTCGGCCGGGCCGTCCGGGCCGCGTCCCTGCGGGCGCTGCTGGACACCGAGCGGTCCGGTCTGTCCGAGGCCCGCTAGGGCCACCGGGCTTCACAGGGCCGACGGGCCGGGCCGACGGGCTTCACAGGGCCGACGGGCCGGGCCGGCGGGCCGAACAGGGCCGACGGGCTCAACAGGGCCGACGGGCCGGGCAGGGCCGCCGTGGGCGGGGGAGGGAGGAGCCAAGCATGCCCTGGAACACCTTGATCGACGTGGCACGGGAGGACGTGCTCCCGCTGACCGCCCAGATCCGGGACGGCATCAAGCGGGAGATCGCCGAGGGGGCGCTGCACCCCGGCACCCGGCTGCCGTCGAGCCGTCAGCTCGCCGAGGATCTGCGGGTGTCCCGCAGCGTCGTCGTCGAGGCCTACGGGCAACTCGTCGCCGGCGGCTACCTGGAGGCGACCCGGGGCTCGGGCACCCGGGTCGCCACCCACCTGGACCGGGGCACCCGGATGCCGACCCTCCTCGGCGACGCCCGCCCCGCCCCGGTGATCCGCTGGGACCTGCGGGCCGGCGGCGCCGACGCCTCGGCCTTCCCCCAGCGCGAGTGGCTGGCCGCCTACCAGCGCGCCGCGCGCCGGCTCGGCCCGCGCGACCTCGGGTACCCGCCGGTGTCCGGCGTCCCGGCGCTGCGCGCCGAACTCGCCCGCTACCTCGGGCGGGCGCGCGGCGTGCACACCACCCCCGAGCACGTCATGGTGGTCTCCGGGTTCGCCCAGACGCTCGGCCTGGTCTGCGCCACGCTGCCCCGTACCGGCCTGGGCGCGCTCGCCGTCGAGGACCCGTGCCACCCGCAGCAGCGCCAGTTCATCGTCGAGTCGGGCCTGGACTGCCCGTCCGTCCCGGTCGACGAGCACGGCATCGACGTGGCCGCGCTGGCCCGTACCGGCGCCCGCGCGGTGCTGGTCACCCCCGCCCACCAGTTCCCCACCGGCGCCGTGCTCAGCGCCGAGCGCCGGGCCGCCCTGGTCCGCTGGGCGGAGGACGTGGACGGCTGGATCATCGAGGACGACTACGACGGCGACCTCTGGCTGGACCACGGCCGCCGGCCCACCGCGCTACAACGGCTGTCCCCCTCCCGGGTGCTCTACGCGGGCACCGCGAGCAAGTCGCTGGCCTCCGGGATGCGGCTGGGCTGGCTGGTCGCCCCGCCCCGGCTGCGCCGCCGCCTGGAGGAGGTCCGCTCCCAACGGGACCTCGGCTGCGACGTGTTCACCCAGCACGCGTTCGCCGAACTGCTGGACGGCGGCGAACTCGACCGCCACCTGCGGCGCCAGCGCGAACGGCTGCGGGCCCGCCGCGAGGTCTTCCACGAGGCCGTGCGGCGCCGGCTGCCGGGGGCCCGGATCGTGGGCGCCTTCGCCGGGCTGCACGCCTACGTCCAACTCCCGCACCGGGTGGACGAGGCCGCGCTGGTCGCCCGGGCGCTGCGCCGCTCGGTGCTGGTGCGCGGCGGCCGCTCGTACCACCACCGGTCCTGGCAGTCCGGGCCGGCCCTGGTGGTGGGGTACGCCGGGGTGCCCCGCAGCGGCGTCGCCGAGGCGGTGCGGGAACTGGGCGAGGCCTACGCCGAGTCGGCGGCGGACGGCTGCCTGCGCAGTGCCTGAGCCGCGCCCCGGCACGCGGCCGTACGAGACCGGGAGACGCCCGGACAGACAGCGGAGAGTCGAGGACACGGCATGGTGACGACGAGGACGGGCGGCGCCCCCGCGCCGCTCGCGGTGCGCGAGGCGGCCTGGCAGCTGCCCGAGCAGCGGGTGCCGGTCGGCGAACTGCCCGAACTGGCGGGCCTGGACGGCGAGCGCAGAACCACGCTGGCCGGCCTGGGGATCGACACCGTGGCTGTCGACCGCGAGCTCGGCCCGACCGGGCTGGCCGAACGGGCGGCCCGCAGCGCGCTGGCCGGCGCCGGGCTCGCCGCCCAGGACCTGGACGCCCTGATCGTCGTCGACTCCCGGGCCCCCGAGACCCTGCTCAGCTCCGAGGCGACCAGGCTCCAGGCCCGGCTCGGCGCCGACCGGGCCGTCACCTTCGGCGTCGGCGGCCTCGGCTGCGTCTCGCTCGGCCCGGCCCTGCTCGCCGCCCGCGGACTGCTCGCCGCCGACCCGGACGTCCGGCACGTCCTGGTCGCGCACGCCTCCACCCCGGCCACCCCCGGCCGCTACCGGCACCCCGTCACCGTCAACGGGGACGCCGGGCAGGCCCTGCTGCTCGCCCGCACCGGCCCGGTGCGGGTGCTCGACCTGGTCCAGGAGACCAACGGCGCCTACTGGGACCTCTTCCGGGTGGACTACCGGGACCGCCCCTGGGAGAGCTGGCAGGAGGAGTGCCGGGACCTGCCCGGCTACTCCTTCCGGCTCGCGGTGGAGACCAGGAACCGGCTCACCGCGCTCCTGGAGCGGCTGCTCAAGCGGCACGGCCTCGACCGCGCCGACGTCGCCGGCTACGCCAGCCAGAACCTCTCGGCGGGCGGACTGCGCTTCCTGGCGGAGTCGCTGGGCGTCGAACTCCTGCCGGAGTGCCGGGAGAACCTGGCCCGGTACGGCCACCTGGGGCCGAACGACGTCTTCCTCAACCTCTGGACGGCGCTGGCGAACGGGCGGCTGGCCGAGGGCGATCGGGTCGTCCTGGTCAACGTCAGCCCGGTGGCGGCCTGGAACCTGCTGCTGGTGGAAATCGGACCCTGGGAGAGCACCGCGTGACCGACACGGCAATCGAGATACGGGAGTTCCTGGCCGTCGCACTGCGCCGGCCGGTGGCGCCGGACGAGGACTACTTCGCGCTGGGGCTCGCGGACTCGCTGTTCGCGCTGGAGCTGGTGGTCTTCGTCGAGGAGCGGTTCGACATCCGGATCGAGGTGGACGACCTCGACCTGGACTCCTTCCGCACCGCCGAGCGGATCGCCGCGCTGGTCGAGCGCAAGCGGGCCGGGCTGGGCACGGGCGAGGAGACGGGGGCCGGCAGTGCCGCCCACGGCTAGCGAGACCCGTCCGTCCGACCCGTCCGCTCCGTCCGGCCCGTCCGCTTCGGGGGCTTCGGGGGCTTCGGCGGTCGAGGCCGCCGCCGAGCTGGCCGCGGCCGTCCGCGACGATGCCGCCCGCTGGGACGAGCAGGGCGCGCTGCCCGACGAGGCCGTCCGCGCGGTGGCCGCCGCCGGACTGCTCGGCCTCGACCTGCCCGCCCGCCACGGCGGCGCCGGCGCCACCCCGGCCCAGCTGGGCGAGGCCGTCGCGCACCTGGGCGGCGTCTGCGGCGCCCTGCGCGCGCTGCTCACCGTCCAGGGCATGACGGCCGCGGCGCTGCTGCGTTGGGGCGGCCAGGAGCAGCGCGCGCGGTGGCTGCCCGCACTGGCCTCCGGCGAACGCCTGGCCGGCTTCGCCGCCACCGAACGGGAGGCCGGCAGCGCGCTCGCCGAGGTCGGGACGCGGATCGAGGACGACGGCGAACGGCTGGTCGTCACCGGCGCCAAGCGCTGGGTGACCTTCGGGCAGAGCGCCGACGTGTTCCTGGTGCTGGGGCGCACCGACGCCGGCCCGACGGCCGTCCTGGTGGAGGCCGACCGGCCCGGGATCGTCCGCGAGCCCGTCAGCGGCCAACTCGGTTTGCGCGCCGCGCGGATCGCCCACCTCACCTTCGACCGGGTGCGGGTGCCCCGGGAGAACCTGGTGGCGCCGCCCGGGCTGGGCCTGACCCACACCGCCGCCGTGGCGCTGGACCACGGCCGGTTCACGGTGGCCTGGGGCTGCGTCGGCATGGCGGAGGCCTGCCTGGCCGACGCCGCCGAGCACGCCGCGGGCCGGGTCCAGGGCGGCGTGCCGCTGGCCGGGCACCAGCTGGTGCGCTCGCTGCTCGCCCGCTCCGCCGTCGACACGGCGGCCGCCCGGGCGCTGGCCGAGCGGGCCGCCGAGGCCCGGGCCGGCTCGCCGCTGGGCGCCGCCACCGAGACCGTGGTCGCCAAGTACGCGGCGGCCGGGGCGGCGAAGGCGGTCGCCGACCGGGCCGTCCAGATCCTCGGCTCGGCGGGCTGCGAGCCCGGCGTCCGGGCCGGCCGGTTCTACCGGGACGCCAAGGTGATGGAGATCATCGAGGGCAGCCCGCAGGTCGCCGAACTGCACATCGCCGACCGCCTGTTGCGTCAGGGGGTGCGCCGATGACCGGGCCGCAGGAGAGCGGGGCGGGGCAGGGCGGGGCGGAGCAGGGCGGGGCGGGGCCGACCGTCAAGGTCCTGGTCTGGGACCTCGACGACACCCTCTGGGACGGCACCGTGCTGGAGGGCGACGACCCGGCGCCGTTCCCCGCCGCGACCGCCGCCCTGCGGGCGCTGGACGAGCGCGGCGTCCTGCACGCCGTCGCCAGCCGGAGCGACCGGGCCGTCGCCACCGCGCACCTGGAACGGCTCGGACTGCACGAGCTGTTCACCGTGCTGGAGATCGGCTGGGGCCCCAAGTCGGGCGCGGTGCGCCGGATCGCCGAGACCATCGGCATCGGGCTGGACACCGTGGCCTTCGTCGACAACGACCCGGTCGAGCGCGCCGAGGTGGCCGCCGCCTACCCCGTGGTGCGCTGCTACCCGGCCGAGCAGGTCGCCGAACTGGCCGAACTGCCGGAGTTCCGGCCCGAGTTCGTCACCGCCGACGCCCGCGAACGCCGGCTGCGCTACCGCGGCGAGGCGCTCCGCACCCAGGCCCGGGAGGATCACCAGGGCACCCCCGAGGAGTTCCTCGCCTCACTGGGGCTGGAACTGACGATCCGTCAGGCCGGTCCGGACGACCTCGCCCGCGCCCACGAACTCACCGTCCGCACCCACCAGCTCAACACCACCGGCCGGACCTACGGCCTGCCGGAGCTGCGCGCGCTGTGCGACTCGCCCGACCACCGGGTGCTGGTCGCCGAACTGACCGACCGGTTCGGCGACTACGGCACCATCGGCCTCGCGCTGAGCGAGCGGACCGGGCACCGGGAGGGCGACGGCCCGGCCGGGCCGGCCGAGGTGCTGCGGCTGCTGCTGCTGTCCTGCCGGGTGATGTCCCGGGGCATCGGGCCGGCGCTGATCGGGCACGTCGTGCGCGCGGCGCTCGCCGAAGGGCGCCGCCCGCTGGCCGAGTTCGTGCCCACCGACGTCAACCGGGTGATGCTGGTGAACCTCCGGTTCGCCGGGTTCACCGTGGTGGGCCAGGAGGGGGAGGGGCGGCTGCTGCTCGGCTACCCGCCCGCCGCCCCGCCGCCCCCGCTGCCGGGCCACCTGCGGCTGATCACCCCCGAGGCCCCCGAGACGCCCAACACCCCCGCAGCCCCCGAGGCCCCCGACGCCCGGAACCGGCCGTGACCGGGCCGGAATCCGTCGTGACCAGGAAGGACACCGTGCACCCGCAAGACACCCAGAACCGCGAGGCAGACGAGGCCCGGGCGGCCCGCACCGACCGGATCCCGGTCGGGATCGTCGGCGCCGGCACGATGGGCACCGCCGTCGCCCAGGTCTTCGCCGCGGCCGGGCACCCCGTGGTGGTGGTCGACCGGCAGCGGGCCGCCCTCGACGCCGGCCCCGGCCGGCTGCGGGACGGCCTGCGCGCCGCGCGGCTGCTCGGCCGCCGCCCGGCCCCCGGGGAGGCTCGTGCCGGGGCCCCCGGCGAGGCCCGCCCCTCGGCGGCGGAGACCGTCGAACTGGTCGACTGGACGGACGAGTTCGGGCGGCTCGCGGTGGCCGGCTTCGTGGTGGAGTGCGCCTCCGAGCGGCTGGCCGTCAAGGAGCAGGTGCTCCGGGAGCTCGACCGGGTCTGCGCCCCCGCCGCGGTGTTCGCCTCCTGCACCTCGGCGATCCCGGTCGAGCGGCTCGCCTCCTACACCGACCGGGCCGACCGGGTGCTCGCCACGCACTTCATGAACCCCGCGTACCTCAAGGAGACCGTCGAGGTGGTGCGCGGCCCGGCCACCACCGCCCGGACGCTGGAGATCACCCTCGCCCTGCTCGCCGGGGTCGGCCGCCGCGCCCACGTCGTCCGCGACTCGCCGGGTTTCGTCTCCAACCGGGTGCTGATGCCGATGGTCAACGACGCGGCCGCCCGGGTGCAGGAGGGCGTGGCCGACGCGGAGACCGTCGACCTGATCTTCCAGGAGTGCTTCGGCCACGCCATGGGCCCGCTGCGCACGGCGGACCTGATCGGGCTCGACACCATCGTCGACACCCTCGACGTCCTGCTGGAGACCACCGGCGACGAGCGGTTCCGGCCCTGCGACCTGCTGCTCGACCTGGTGCGGCGCGGACACTTCGGCCGCAAGACCGGGCTGGGCTTCTACGCCTACGGGACCCGCCCGTGACCGCCGGCCGCCCGGCCCCCGACGTGCTCGACCTGATCCGCGAACGGTTCCGCACGGTGCCCGACCGGACCGCCGTGGCGGTCGGCGAACAGAGCCTGACGTATCGTCAACTCGACATCGAGACCAGTGCGTTGGCCGACCGGCTGGCCGCCGCCGGGGCCGCCCCCGGCCGGCTCGTCCTGATCCACCGCCGCCAGGGCGTGCGCACCGTCGTCGGCATGCTGGCCGCGCTGCGGCTGGGCGCCGCCTGGTGCGTCCTGGAACCCGAGCGCCCCGCCGCGATGGTGCGCGCCCTGCTGCGCGACAGCGGCTGCGCCGTCCTGGTGTACGACGACGGCGACCCGGCCACCCCGCCCGCCGCCGTGCGGGAGCTGGCGGCCGGCTGCGGACAGCCCGTCACGGCGGTGGCCGAGAGCGGACCGGCTCCGGCCGTGTCTCCGGCCGTCGGCCGGTCGGACGCCGTGGTGCCCCCGACCGCACCGGCCTACGCCGTCACCACCTCCGGGACCACCGGGGAGCCCAAGGCCGTCCTGGTCTCCCGCGGCGCGCTCGCCCACCTGGTCGCCTCCCGCGCCGAGGACCCCGCCGCGACCACCTTCACCGCCTCCCGGCTCTCCTGGGACGCGCCGCTGCTGATGCTGTTCCACACGCTCTGCGGCGGCGGCACGGCGGTGCTGCCCGACGAACGGGCCCTGCCCGACCCGGAGGCCGCCGCCGCGCTGATCCGCCGCCACCGGGTCGAGGTGGCGGTCGGCCCGCCCTCGTTCCACGTGCTGGTGCTGCCCCACCTGGCCGGCGCCGACGCCCACCTGCGGCAGTGGATCGTCGGCGGGGAGGCGCTGTCGGCCGCGCAGGCCGAGCGGCACCGGGCCGTCCTGCCCGGCACCCGGCTGGTCAACGAGTACGGCGCCACCGAGACCACCGTCACCGTGCTCGCCCAGCCGGTCGCGTCCGCGCCGTCCGACCCCGTCCCGATCGGGCGCTCCACCTCCGGCAACCGGATCCACCTGCTGGACGAGCGGCTCGCCCCGGTCGGGCCCGGGCGGACCGGCGAGCTGTACGTGGCCGGGCCGCAGGTCGCCGAGGGCTACGCCGGGCGCCCGGCCGAGACCGCGCTGCGCTTCCTCCCCGACCCCTTCGCCACCACCCCCGGCGCCCGGATGTACCGCACCGGGGACCTCGCCTCCGCCGACCCCACCGGGGCGCTGGTGTTCCGCGGCCGGGCCGACGGGCAGCTCAAGGTGCGCGGCGTCCGGGTCGAACGCGAGGCCGTCGAAGCGGCGCTGGAACGCCACCCCGCCGTCCGGCAGGCCGCCGTCCTCACCGTGACCGGCCCCGACGGCGCCACCGCGCTGGCCGCGTGCTGGCTCCCCGCCGACCCCGCCGCCCCCGCGCCGGACACCGCCGAACTGCTGGCGCACTGCACCGCCCTGCTCGGCGGCCAGGCCCGGCCGGAGCGCTTCGTCCGGGTGGCCGGCTTCCCGCTCGCGCCGTCCGGCAAGACCGACCTCCAGGCGCTGCACGCCCTGCTCGCCGGCGAGCCCGACGAGCCCGGCGACCCCGGCGGGACCGGTGGGCCGGACGGCTTCGGCGGACGCGACGAGCCCGCCGAGGCGGACGGCGCCCCGCGGCTCGTGACGCGCTACTGGACCGAGGTCCTCGGGCACGGCGACTTCGGACCGGACGACGACTTCTTCGCCGTCGGCGGCAACTCGCACCGGATCGTCGAACTCCACCTGCGCCTCGAAGGCCGCTGGCCCGGCGCCGTCCGCGTCGGCCGGCTCTTCGACCTGCGCACCGTCGCCGAGCAGGCCGCGGCCGTCGCCGGGGAGCCCGGCACCCCGGAGTCCGGCACCCCGGAGCCCGTCGCCCGGGCGGCCGGAGCGCCCACGGGCGGCGCCCGGCCCGACGCCGCGTACGAAGTCTGACGAACGGGAGAGAGCAGCAGTGACCAGGACCTCAGCGACGGCCCCCGCCGACACCGACATCGCCGTCATCGGCATCGGCGCCCGCTTCCCCGACGCCGACGACCTGGCGGCCTTCCGGGCCAACCTCGCCGCCGGCCGGGACTCCGTCGGGGACATGCCCGCCGCCCGGGCCGCTGCCACCGGACTCGACCCGGACGCGGGCTACCTGCCGATGGGCCACCTCGCCGACGTCCACACCTTCGACCACGCCTTCTTCGGCCTCTCCCGGCGCGAGGCCGCCCTGATGGACCCCCAGCAGCGGATCGCGCTGGTCCTCGCCCACCAGGCCGTCGAGGACGCCGGCCACGCCGCGAGCGCCCTGCGCGGACGCCAGGTCGCCGTGGTGCTCAGCGCCGCCGCCTCCGGCTACCTCGGCGCCGCCACCGAGCCCGGCCCGCTCAGCGCCCTCGGCAACGTGCCCTTCGCGCTGCCCGCCCGGATCGCCCACGTGCTCGGCTTCGAAGGCCCCTGCTACGCCGTCGACACCGGCTGCAACGGCTCGCTCGTCGCCGTCCACCAGGCCTGCCGCGAACTGCGCGACGGCGAGGCCGAGTACGCGCTCGCCGGCGGCTTCAGCCTGCGCCCCGGCGGCCTGCCCGCCCGGCAGACCGAAGGCATGACCGAACTCGTCTCCCCGAGCGGCCGCTGCCGGGCCTTCGACGCCGACGCCGACGGCACCGCCAGCGGCGAGGGCGGCGCCGTCCTGCTGCTCACCACCCTCGGCCGGGCCCGCGCCGACGGCACGCCCGTCCACGCCGTGATCCGCGGCAGCGCCGTCCGGCACAACGGCCGCGCGGCCGCCACCATCAGCACCCCGAGCGCACCCGCGCACGCGGCGGTGATCGGCGCGGCCTGGCGCGCCGCCGGGCTCGACCCCGCCCTGGCCGGCTACCTGGAGGCGCACGGCTCCGGTACCCGGCTCGGCGACGCCGTCGAACTGGAGGGCCTGGCCCAGGTGTTCGGGCCGCGCGGGTTCGGGGCGCGGGGCCGCCGGCTGCCGATCGGCTCGGTGAAGACCAACGTCGGCCACCTCGACCACGCGGCCGGGATCGCCGGCCTGGTCAAGGCCGTCCTCGCGGTCGGCCACGGCGAGCTGTACCCGTCCCTGCACTTCCGCCGGCCCGTCGACGAGGCCGCCCTCGAACCCGTCGAGGTGGTCACCGCGCTGCGCCCCTGGGAGGGCGAGGAGCGGATCGCCGGCGTCAGCTCGTACAGCCTCGGCGGCATCAACGCCCACTGCGTGGTCCAGCGGCCGCCCGTGCCCCCGCGCGCCGACCGGCCGGGCACCCCCCGGCTCGTCGCCGTCTCCGCGCGCAGCCGCACCGCGCTCGCCCGGCTCTGCGCCGACCTCGGCACCGCGCTGACCGGTCCGGCCGCCCGCGACACCGACCTCGACGACGTCGCCCTCACCCTCAACTCCGGGCGCACCCACTACGGACACCGGGTGGCGGTGTGGGCCCGCGACACCGCCGGGCTCGGCCGGGCCCTGCTCGAACGGGCGGCCCGGCTCGACGCCTCGCCGCCGGTCGGCGGCGCCCCGCGCGGCGCCCGGACCAGGCCTCCCGCCGTCTGCCTGCTGCTCTCCCCGGACGCCGCGCCCGACGCCCCCGGCCCGGCGGAACTGCCCGACGCGCTGCCCGCCACCGGCCCGGCGGCCCGGCTGCTCGCGGGCCAACTCGCCCTCCACCGCGAGCTGTCGCGCTGCGGCGTGCCCGTGGAGACCGTGCTGAGCAGCGGCGTCTCCCGGTACGCCGCCCGATATCTGCTCGGCACCCTCACCGCCGAGGACACCCGCGAACTCGCCACCGCCACCGGTACCGAGGCCGCGCCGCCCGACCGGGACCGGCTCGTCGCGGCGGCCGAACGGCTCGCCGCCGCCGGACCGGTGGTGTTCCTCGACCCCGGCCCCGGTGGCGTCCTCGGCCGGCTGCTCGCCGAGCGGTTCGGCCCGGAGGGGCAGGACGGCGCCCGGCTGGTCACGGCCGCCGACGACGGGTTCGCCGCGCTGCTCGGCCGGCTGTACGAATGCGGCCTGGACCTGGACTGGACGGCGCTCGGCCCCGAGCCCGGCACCGCCCGCCGGCTGCGCCTGCCCGGACACCCGCTGGCCGCCACCCCCTGCTGGATCCGGCCCGCACCGGCGGCCACCGCCCTGCCCGTCGTGCCTGCTGCGCCCGTCGCGTCCGCGCCGCCCACCGTCGAGAGCACGGGGACCGGCCCCGACGAGGACCCCGAACGCTGGCTCGCCGAAGTCCTGGGAGAGCTCCTGCACAGCGAGCAGCCGCCCGGCCCGGAGGCCGACTACTTCGAACTCGGCGGCAACTCGATCATCGCCCTCCAGCTCGCCGACCGGATCCAGACCCGCTTCGGTTTCCGCCCCCGGCTGCTCGACGTCTACGAACACCCCGCCGTCGGCGCGTTCGCCGACCTCATCCGCCGCCGGGCCGGCGCCCCCGCGGCCCCCGCCCTGCCGCCGATCACCCCGCGCGACACACCCCCGGTCACCTCCTTCGGCCAGGACCGGATCTGGTTCCACCACCAGCTCGACCCCGACACCACGCTCTACAACCTCCCGATGGTCAGCCTGATCAGCGGCCCGCTCGATGTCGACGCCGTCCGCGGCATGTGGCACGACCTGATGCTGCGCCACGAGGTGCTGCGCTCCAACTTCGCCGAGGAGGACGACGAGCCGGTGCTGCGCATCCGCCCGGAGCCCGGCGACTTCTTCACCTTCCACGACGTCTCCGCGGATCCGGACCCGCTCGCCGCCGCCCGCGAACTCGTCCGGCAGGCCGCCGAGCACCGCTTCGACCTCGCCCACGACCCCCTGGTGCGGGTGCTCGTGGTCCGCACGGCGCCCGAGCAGCACGTGCTCCAGGTGACCATGCACCACGCCGTCAACGACGGCGCCTCACCGCGGATCTTCGAACGCGAGCTGCCCGAGCTGTTCGCCGCCCGCCGCGAGGGCCGCCCGCACCGGCTCGCACCGCTGCCGGTCCAGTTCGCCGACTACGCGGCCTGGCAGCGCGAACTGGTGGCCGGCTCGGCCCTGGACGGCGAACTCGCCTACTGGTGCGAGACCCTGCGGGACGCGCCGGTGCTGCGGCTGCCCACCGACCACCCGCGCCCGGCCCGCAAGGACCACGCCGGCGACCTCACGGTGTTCACCGTGGACGCCGCCCTGATGCGGGAGCTGCGGCGGCTCGCGGCCGACCGCTCCGTCACCCTCTTCGTGGTCCTGCTCGCCGGCCTCTACCTGCTGCTGGCCCGCCGCAGCGAGCAGGACGACCTGGTCGTCGGCATCCCGACCACCGGGCGCAACCGGCCCGAACTCGAAGGCCTGATCGGCTTCTTCAACAGCACCGTGGCGCTGCGCGCCGACCTGTCCGGCGCCCCGTCGGTGACCGCCTTCCTGCACCGGGTGCGCGCCGTGGTGCTGGAGGCCCTGGAGCACCAGGAGATCCCCTTCGACCGGGTCGTCCAGGCGCTGACGGACGAGCGCGATCCGGGCCGGAGCCCGCTGTTCGACGTGTTCTACGTGCACCAGGAGCTGCCGCCGATCCAGCAGATCGAGGGCACCTCGACCGGGTACTTCGACATCGGCCACAGCGCCGGCAACCTGTTCGGCGGCCTGCCGGCGGGCACCGCCAAGTTCGACCTCACCCTGATCACCTCCGACCGGGTCGGCGACGACGCCATGACCGCCTGCCTGGAGTTCAGCACCCAGTTGTTCACGAGCGAGACGGCGGCCGCGTTCGTCGCGGAGTACACCGAACTGCTCCGTGAACTCGCGGCTGCCGATGGTGAGTTGCCGATCTCCCGGCTGTGGGCCGGGGCGTCGGCGGCCGTCTCCGCCGACGTGGTCCCGGCCGCCCCCGCCGAGGTGCCGACGGCCGGCCCGCCCGGGCCCGTCCGGCTCGACATCCCCACCGACCGCCCCCGCCCGGGCCGCCCCGACTACACCGAGCGCAGCGTCACCGTCCCGGTCGACGAGTCGCTGCGCGGCGCCATCGCCCGGTCCGGCCCGCACCCCGACCGGGTGCTGCGGGCCGGCTGGCTGGTGCTGCTCTCGTGGATCTCCGGCCAGGACGAGGTGGCGGTCGGCCTGCCCGGCGGCGCCCTGCTGCGGGCCGACCTCGCCGACGAACCCGCCTTCACCGACCTGCTCGGGCGCACCAGCCCCGACGGGACGGCCGGCCCCGGAGCCGAGCCCCCGGTCCGCTCCCGGGGCGACGGGGGCGACGGCGGCGGCCACGGAGTCGGCCCGCGTGGGGCCGAACTCGACCTGGGGTGGCGGGCGGAGAGCGGCGCCGCCCCCACGGCGCTGACCGTCCACTACGCCCCCGAACTCTTCGACCCGCCGACCGCCACCGGCTTCGCCACCGGCCTGCGCGAGCTGCTGCGCGGCCTGCTCGCCGAGCCCGACCGCCCGGTCCACGACGTGGCGGCCGACTACGCCGACTACGCGGACCGGGCCGAGGGTGCGGAGCACGCCGACCACGCCGACCACACCGACGCGCCCGAGACCGTGACCCCGCACTCCGACGACGACACCGTGAGGGCCCTGTGAGCAGTTCCACCGCCACCCCGCTCGACGCCGCCCGGCGTGCCGTCCTGCGGGACACCCCGTCGCTGCCCGCCGACTGCGTGGCGCGCCTGGTCCGCTTCGAGGGCCCGGTCGGGCTGGACCGGCTGCGCCGCGCCGTGGCCCGGGCCCTGGCCGAGCGCCCGGACCTGCACGCCGGCTACCGCGCCGCCGCCGGTGGCGGCCCCGGCCTGCTCCGCCCGGCCGATCCGGCCCAGCCGCCCGCCGTCGCGGTGATCGACCTCGACCCGGAGGAATTGGACGGCTGGCTCGCCGCCGAGCTCGTCCGCCCGCTCGACCTGCTCGGCGGGCCGCTGCTGCGCCATGTGCTGATCCGCCGATCCGACGGCGGGCTCAGCTGGTTCCTGCGCCACCACCGGCTGGTCGACGACGACGCCGGGCTGGCCGCGCTCGTCCGCCGGGCCGGCGAGCTGTACGCCGAGGACGGCGAGACGGCCCCCGCCTCCCTCGGCACCCCCGCCCTCGCCCCGGACCCGGACGCCGACCGGCCCGCCGATCGGGCGTACTGGCGGGAGGTCCTGGGGGCCGCCGGCCCCGAGCCCGCCGCCGCCCGCCCGGCCGGGGCCGTCGCGCCGCCGGCCGAACTGCCCTGGCTGCCGGTGGCCGACCCGGCCGCACTGGCCCGGGTCGCCCGGGCCGGCGGCGCGGGCCCCGCCGCGGTGCTGCTCGCCGCCGCCGCCGTCCACGCGCACCGGCTGACCGGCGCCCGGGAGCTGCTGCTCGGACATTGGAGCCCGGCGCCCGGCCCGGGCGGCCGCGGCCTGGTCGTCCCGGTGCGCCTCGCCCCGGCCCCCGGGCTCAGCTTCACCGCCGTCCTCCGGCAGGCGGGCCGCGCCCTGCGCGCGGCCCGCCGCCACGGCCACCGGCCGGACCTCGACCTGCCCTGGGGCCCGTCCTCCGGGTACGGCCTGGTCACCGGGATCGCCGACAGCGCCGAGCGGGTGGCGTACGGCCCCGGGACGGTCGCCGTCCTGGCCCGCGCCTGGGGCGAGCCGCTGCCCGGCCTGTTCCTGCGCGCCGACCCCACCCCCGGCCCGGCGGACCCGGACGGGGCGTGGCGGGTCGCCGCGGGCGGCCACGGCGCCGATCCGGCGGCCCACCGCCGGCTGGTCCGGCTGCTGGCGCGGCTGGCGGCCCGGCCCGACGAGCCGATCCACTCCTTCGACCTCGCCGGCGAGGACGAGTTGGCCCTGCTGGGGAAGGCCAATGCCACCGAACACGCGGTGCCCGAGACCACCGTGCCCGCCGCGTTCGCCGCCCAACTGGCGCGGACCCCGTCCGCCGTCGCGGTGCGCGGCGCGGGCGAGGTGCTGGACTACGCCGAACTGGACGGGCGCTCCGAGCGGATCGCCCGGCTGCTCGCCGGCCTCGGCGTCGGCCGCGAGGACGTCGTCGCGGTGCTGCTGCCCCGCACCCCCGCCCTGGTCGCGGCCGTGCTGGGCGTGCTGAAGGCCGGCGCCGCCTACCTCCCGGTCGACCCGGGCCACCCGCGCGGCCGGGTGGAGTTCGTGCTCGCGGACGCCCGCCCCCGGGTGGTCCTGACCACGGCGCAGCTGGCCGCCGCCGTGCTGCCGGAGCCGGCCGCCGACGGACCGTCCGTCGTCCTGCTGGACGAGCCCGCCGCCGTCGAGCCCGCTCCCGTCGAGCCCGCCGGCCCCGCGCCCGCCGAGGCGGAGCCCACCGGCCCGCTGCCCGGCAACGCGGCGTACGTCATCCACACCTCCGGCTCCACCGGGGCGCCGAAGGGCGTGGTGGTCACCCACCGGGCCGTGGCCAACCTGGCCGCCTGGGCGGCGGCCGAGCTCGGCCCCGAAGCCCTCTCCCGGGTGCTCGGATCCACCTCGCTCTCCTTCGACCTGTCGGTCTTCGAGCTCCTGGTGCCGCTGTTCGTCGGCGGCAGCGTCGACCTGGTGGACAACCTGCTCACGCTGCTGGAACGTCCGGACTGGTCCGGCAGCCTGGTCAACACCGTCCCGTCGGTGTACCAGCAGGTCGCCCGGGCCGAGTGGGTGCGCGAGCGGGCGACGACCTACGTGTTCTGCGGCGAGCCGCTGCCCGCCGCCCTGGTCCGCCAGGTGCACGCCCGCAACCCGGACGCCCGGGTGCTCAACCTCTACGGCCCCACCGAGGCCATCGTGTACGCCACGGCCGGGGCGTGCCCGCCCGGCGCGGACGGCGAGCCGTCGATCGGCGTGCCGATCGGCAACGTGCGCGCCCACGTCCTCGACCCGGCCCTGCGGCCCGCGCCGGTCGGCGTCACCGGCGAGCTCTACCTGGCCGGCGACTACCTGGCCCGGGGCTACGCCCACCGGCCGGGGGCCACCGCCGAGCGCTTCCTGCCCGACCCGTTCGGCCCGCCCGGCGCCCGGATGTACCGCACCGGGGACCTCGCCCGCTGGACCGCCGCCGGGGAGCTGGAGTACGCCGGCCGCACCGACCACCAGGTGAAGATCCGCGGCCACCGGATCGAACTCGGCGAGATCGAGGCCCGGTTGACGGAGCTGGACGGCGTCCGGCGGGCCGTGGTGGTCGCCACCGACGACGGCGAGGGCGACCGCCGCACGACGGCCTTCCTGGTCGCCGCCGAGGGCCGCCCGGCCGACCCGGAGGCCGTCCGGGCGGCGCTGCGCGAGGTGCTGCCCGCGCCCGTCGTCCCGGCCGCCCTGGTCTTCCTCGACGACCTCCCGACCAACGCCAACGGCAAGACCGACCGCGGCGCGCTCGCCGCCCTGGCCGCCGGAACCGCGCCGGGGACCACGCCCGAGCCCGCCGCCGCCCCGGCCGTCGGCCCCGTCGAGGTGCTGCGCGAGCTCTTCGCCGGCGTCCTCTGCCTGCCCGAAGTCGGCCCGGACGACAGCTTCTTCGCCCTCGGCGGCGACAGCATCCGCTCCATCAAGCTGCTCCGCCGGGCCCGCCGGGCCGGGCTGGCGCTCGCCCCGGAGGACGTGTTCGCGCACCCGACCCCGGCCGGACTCGCGGCCGTCGCCACCGCGCTCGACCCCGCCGACCAGGGCGCCGGCCGGCCCGCCGGCGGCGAACTGCTCCCACTGGACGCCGCCGCACGTGCCTGGTTGCAGGACCGGTTCCCGGGCCACCGGGACGTGCTGCCGCTGACACCGCTCCAGGAGCGGCTGCTCTTCCCCACCCAGCACAGCCAGGGCGGCGGCGGGGCCTACGTGATGCGCCTGTGGATGCTCTTCGACGGGCGGCTCGACCCGGTGGCGCTGCGCCGCGCCGTCGAGGCGCTCTGCCGCCGCCACCCGAACCTGGCGGCCGGGTTCGTCCGCCTCCCCGACGGCCGGCCCGTCCAGGTCGTCCCGGACCGCCTGCCGCCGTTCACGGAGCTGGACCTCAGCGGCCTCACGGCGGCCGAACAGGAGGCGGAGACCGAGCGGTTGGCCGCCGAGGCCAGGACCACCCGGTTCGACCCGGCCGACCCGCCGCTGATCCGCTTCACCCTGCTGCGGCTGGGCCCCGGAGAGGGCGTGGGAGCGCAGCGGTACCGGCTGGAGGTGGTCGCCCACCACACCCTGATCGACGGCTGGTCCAACCAGCTCCTCCTACCGGAACTGTTCGCCCTGTACCGCGACCCGGCCGGGCTGCCCGAGCCGGTGCCGCTGCGCGCCCACCTGGAGTGGCTGGCCGGCCGCGACCACGAGGCCGCCCGCCGGGCGTGGCGCGAGGCCCTGGCCGCGCCGATCGAACCCACCCTGGTGACGCCGCCCGGGCTGCCGCCCGCCGCCGGGTGGCCGGGCCGCCGCTACCGGCCGCTGGGGGAGGAGCGCACCGAACGGCTCGGCGCCCTCGCCGCCGGGCTGGGCATCACGCTCAACACCGTGCTCCAGGCCACCTGGGCGCTGCTGCTGGCCGAGCGGACCGGCCGCCCCGACACCGTGTTCGGGATCATCGTCAACGGCCGCTCGCCGGAGCTGCCGGGCTCCGAGTCCGTCATGGGCTTCCTGATCAACACCCTGCCGCTGCGGATCACCCTGCGGCCGGAGGAGTCGCTGGCCGGGCTGCTGACCCGGGTCCAGCGCGAGCAGGTCCGGATGATCGCCCACCAGCACCTGGGAATCCCCGCGATCCAGCGGGCGACCGGCCTCGGCGAACTCTTCGACACCGTCATGGTGTACGAGAACTTCCCGCAGTCCGGCGACCAGGGCGACGCGCTCCCGGGGGTGCGGATCACCGGTTCGGGCAGCGAGACGGCCGCGCACTACCCGCTGTCGCTGATGGCCATCCCGAGGGGCGACGGACTGGAACTCGACATCCTGCACCGGGAGGACGCCGTCGACGCCGAGGCCGCCGACGCCCTGCTCGCCCGGCTGCTGGGGCTGCTCGACACCCTCGTCGCCGAGCCGGACACCACCGTCGGCGCCCTCGGCCTGCTCGCCTCCTGGCCCGCGACGGCCGGGCCCGCCCGCACCCCGCTCCCCGCCGACACCACCGCCGACACCACCGCCGACACCTCCGCCGACACCTCCGCCGACGCCGAGCCCGCCCCGCCCGCCGACGGCCTGGAGCCCATGCTGGCCACCCTGCTGCCGCTGCGCTCGACCGGCACCGGCGCGCCGCTGTTCTGCGTGCACCCGGCCGCCGGGATCGGCTGGACGTACGCGGCGCTGCTGGGGCCGCTCGGCGACCGGCCGCTCTACGTCCTGCAGTCCCGCGGCCTCGACGGCCGGGGGCCGCTGCCGACCAGCCTGGAGGAGGTGGCCGAGGACTGCGTGCGGGAGATCCGCGCCGTCCAGCCCGACGGGCCCTACCACCTGCTCGGCTGGTCGTTCGGCGGCCTGGTCGCCTACGCCGTGGCCGCCCGGTTGCAGGAGCAGGGCGCCGAGGTCGGCCTGCTCGCGATGCTCGACAGCTTCGTGCTCGCCGACCTGCCCGCCCGCACGGAGGCCGAGGTGCTCGCCGAGCAGGGCCACGTCCGCAACGCGCTGCTGCGGCTGACCGGGGTCGACCGCCCCGCCGACGCGCCCGCGCCGACCGCCGAGGAGTTCCTCGCCCTCGCCAAGGACTCCGACTCGCCGTTCTCCGTCTTCTCCGAACACCACCTGACCGCGCTGGCCGAGGTCTACGACAACAACGTCCGGCTCGGCCGGGCCTTCCGCCCCACCGGGTACCGCGGCGACCTGCTCCTCATCGAGGCCGTCCCCGAGACCAGCGGGCCCGTCCAGGACCCGGAGAGCTGGCTGCCCCACCTGGCCGGCGGCCGGGTGCTGCGGCACCGGACCGACCACGGCCACCAGGACCTCGGCGGCCCGGCCGCCCTCGTCGACCTCGCCCCGGCGCTGCTCGACCGGCTCGGCGACCCGTCCGGGTCACAGGGTCCGCAGGGTCCGCACCAGCCGCACGAGCCGGAGAGGAGCTGACCGGATGTCCGCCACGCCCGCCACGCCCGACCGACGACGGCCGCTCACGGCCCCGCAGGCGGGAATCTGGTTCGGCCACGAGGCCGACCCCACCCGGCGGCGGTTCACCGCCGGCCAGTACGTCCGGTTCCACGGCGCGATCGACGAGGAGCTGTTCGAACGCGCGCTGCGGGGCGTGGTGGCCGGCAGCGAGAGCCTGCGGGTGCGCTTCGAGCCGACCGCCGACGGCGCCGTCCAGATCGTCGAGGACGCCGCCGACTGGCCGCTGCACCGGCAGGACCTGCGCCACCACGAGGACCCGGCCGCCGCCGCCCGCGCGTTCCTCGCCGCCGAACTCGCCCACCCCTACGACCTGACCGCCCGCCCGCCCTTCGACCACTTCCTGCTGCGGACCGGCGAGGCGGAGTACCTCTGGTACCTCCGGATCCACCACATCCTGTGCGACGGCGTGGGCGGGGCCGGGCTGATGCGCCGGGTGGCGGCCGAGTACACGGCGCTGCACGCGGGCGAGCCGCCCTCCACCGGCGTGCACGACCCGCTCCAGGCCCTGCTGGACGACGACGCCGCCTACCGCGCCTCCGCCCGGTTCCGCACCGACGCCGCCTTCTGGGCCGAGGAGTTGGCCGGCCTCGGCGACCCGCCCCGCCTCGCGGGCGGGCGCAGCGCCCCGACCGGCTCGGGCCCGCGCCCGCCGGTCGCCGTCCGGACGGAGCTGTCCGCCGAACGCTGGGCCGCCGTCCGCGAGCGCGTCGGCGCGGGCTGGACGGCGCTGTTCCCGGCCGCGCTCGCCGTCGCGCTGCACGCCGACACCGGCGAGCGCACGGCCGTGATCGGCCTCGGCGTCCGCGGCCGGGACGCCGCACTGGCCCGGCGGGCCCTCGGCATGACGGCGAACGTCGTCCCGCTGCGGCTCGCCGTCGACCCGGCGGCCACCGTCGGCGGCCTGGTGGCGGCCACGGCGGACCGGGTCCGGGCCGCGCTGCGCCGCCAGCGGTACCGCTTCGAGGACCTGCTCCGCGACACCGCCGCCGCCCGGGGCGACCGGCCGCTGATCGGCCCCACCCTGAACCTGCTGCCGCTCGACCTGGACCTGCGGTTCGGCGGGATCCCGGCCACCGTGCACGAGGTCTCGCCGGGCCTGCCCGAGGACTTCGCGCTCGGCGTCTACGACAACGGCCGCGCCGCCCTGCCGGTGTTCGCCGACGCGGTCGGCGACTACCCCGAGGACACCGTCCGGGCCCACCTGGACCGGGTGCTCGACCTCGTGACGGCGCTGGCCGAGGCCCCCGAGGGGCTCCCGGTCGGCCGGCTGCGCACCGGCAGCGCCGTCGCCCTGCCCGCGCCCGCGCCCGGTTCGGCCCCCGCGTCGGCGCCGGACCGGACCGGCCAGGACGGCGACACCCTGGTCTCGCTGTTCGAACGGCAGGCCGCCGCCCGCCCGCAGGCACCGGCCGTGGTGCTGGGGGAAACCGTCCTCACCTACCGCGAACTCGACCTGGCCGCCGACCGGTTGGCCCGCCGGCTCGCCGCCCGGGGCGTGCGCCGCGGCGACCTGGTGGGCGTCGCCCTGCCCCGCTCGCCGGACCTGGTGGTCGCGCTGCTCGGCGTCCAGAAGGCCGGCGCCGGCTACCTGCCGCTGGATCCGGACTACCCGGTCGAGCGGCTGCGCGCGACCATCGAGGACGCCGCGCCCCGGCTCGTGGTGACGGACGACTCCGCCCGGGCGGCGCTGCCCGACGGCGTCGAGACCCTGCCCGTCGACGGCGCGGACGAGCCCGCCGACCGGGCGCAGCCCCAGCGCCCCGGCCCGGACGGCGTCGCCTACGTCATCCACACCTCCGGCTCCACCGGCCGCCCCAAGGGCGTCCTGGTCACCCACCGCAACGTCACCCGGCTGCTCGCCACCACCGCCGAGCGGTTCGGCTTCGGACCGGACGACACCTGGACCCTGTTCCACTCCTACGCCTTCGACTTCTCGGTCTGGGAGCTGTGGGGAGCCCTGCTGCACGGCGGCCGCCTGGTCGTCGTCCCCCGGGACACCGCCCGCTCGCCCGAGGAGTTCCTGCGCCTGCTCGCCGACGAGCGCGTCACGGTGCTCAACCAGACGCCCTCGGCGTTCACCCAGCTGGCCGCCGCCGACGCCGCCCACCCCGGCCCGAGCGCCCGGCTCGCCCTGCGGTACGTCATCTTCGGCGGTGAGCAGCTCGAACCCTGGCGGCTCGCGGACTGGTACCTGCGGCACCCGCAGGACACGCCGCGCCTGGTCAACATGTACGGCATCACCGAGACCACCGTGCACGTCACGGCCGGCGACCTCGACGCCGCCGCCGTGGCCTCGGGCACCGCCACCATCGGCCGCCCGCTGCCCGACCTGCGGGCGTACCTGCTGGACGCCGCCCTGCGGCCGGTGCCCGACGGCCTGCCCGGCGAGCTGTACGTGGCCGGCCCCGGTCTCGCCCGCGGCTACCTCGGCCGCCCCGCGCTGACCGCCGCCCGCTTCACCGCCGACCCGTACGGCCCGCCCGGCAGCCGGATGTACCGCAGCGGGGACCGCGCCCGCCGCCGCCCCGACGGCGAACTCGAACACCTCGGCCGCACCGACCGGCAGGTGAAGATCCGCGGCTACCGCATCGAGCCGGGGGAGATCGAGGCCGCGCTCGCCGCGCTGCCCGGCATCTCCGGCGCCGCCGTCCTCGCCACCGAACGGGAGCCCGGGCACAAGGCGCTGACCGCCTACCTGCTCGGCACCGGGGAGGCCGTCCGCGCGGCCGCCGACCACGCCCACGCGTCGCTCCCGGGCCACCTGGTGCCCGCGGCCTTCGTCGCCGTCGAGGCCTTCCCGCTGACCGCCAACGGCAAGCTCGACGAGCACCGGCTGCGGTCCCTGGAGGCCGGGGCGGCGGACGGCCGGGGCCGGGCGCCCAGCGGCGAGCACGAGACCCGGCTGCACCGGCTGTTCGGCGAAATCCTCGGGGCCGAGGGCTTCGGCGCGGACGAGAGCTTCTTCGCCCTCGGCGGCGACTCCCTCTCGGCGAACCGGCTGGTGGTCCGCGCCCGCGCCGAACTGCCCGCCGAGCTGACCGCCGGACTGACCATCCGGGACGTCTTCGCGGCCCCCACCGTGGCCGGCCTGGCCGCCCGGACCGGTGCCCGTGGTGCCGCCCGCCGGGGAGCGGCGGCGGCCGGCCGGGCACTCCCGCAGCGCCCGCAGGCCGGCCCCCGCCCGGAGCGCGTCCCGCTCTCCCACGCCCAGCGCGGCCTGTGGTTCCTGCACCGGCTCGGCGAACAGGCGTCGACCTACCACATCCCGCTCGCCGCCCGGCTGACCGGGCCGCTCGACCTGGCCGCGCTACGGGCCGCCGCCGGCGACGTCCAGCAGCGGCACGAGAGCCTGCGCACCGTGTTCCCGGCCACCGACGGGCAGCCGTACCAGCGGATCCTCGACGACCCGCCCCTCCCGCTGACCGTCCGGCACCCCGGCCCCGCCGACCTGGACGCGGCGGTGCACGAGGAGGTCCACCGGCCCTTCGACCTCGAACAGGGCCTGCCCTGGCGGCTGGTGGTGTTCACCGCCGGGCCCGGCACCCACCTGCTGCTGATCGTCCTGCACCACATCACCGCCGACGAGCAGTCGCTGGGCCCGCTGACCCGCGACCTCGCCGCCGGATACGCCGCCCGGGCCCGCGGCCGGGCCCCCGAGTGGCCCCGACTGCCGCTCCAGTACGCCGACTTCACGCTCTGGCAGGGCCGGGAGCTCGGCCCGGCCGGCGATCCGGACAGCCCGCTGGCCATCGAACTGAAGCACTGGCGCGAGGCCTTGCACGGCGCGCCGGAGCGCACCGCGCTGCCGGTGGACCACGAGCCGCCGCCCGGCGCGGCCCTGCGCGGGGCCGCCGCCGAGTTCCACTGGGACGCCGAACTGGTCGCCGCGGCAGCCGAACTGGCGGCCGGCCGGGGAGCCACCCTGTTCATGGTGCTGCACGCGGCCGTCGCCTGCCTGCTGGCCCGCTCCGGAGCGGGCACCGACCTCGTCCTCGGCACGGTCACCGCCGGCCGCGCCGACCCCGCCCTGGACGACCTGGTCGGCTACTTCGCCCAGCCGCTCGCCCTGCGCACCGACCTCTCGGGCCGCCCGGGCTTCGCGGAGCTCGTCGACCGCGTCCGGCACGCCGACCTCACCGCCTTCGCCCACGACCGGGCGCCCTTCGACCGGGTGGTGGACGCCCTCGCACCCGACCGGGAACTCGGCCGCCACCCGCTGTTCCAGGTGATGATCACCCTGCACGGCGGACGCGGGCCCGCGCTCACCCTGCCCGGACTGTCCGGCGCACCGCACCGGTTCGAGCGGGTGATGGCCAAGTTCCCGCTGCTCTTCGAGTTCGCCGAACAGCCGGACGGCACGGTGCGCGGCGTCCTGGAGTACAGCACCGGCCACTTCCGCCCCGAGACCGCCGACCGACTGGCGCAGGGCCTCGGCCGCCTGCTGGCGGCCGCCCTGGCCGACCCGGCGGCACCCGTCGACACCCTCGAAGCCCTCGGCACTCTCGACACCCTCGACCTGTCCGACACCCCCGGCCCGGCCGCCCGCCCGCTCCCGGCGCCCGCCGCCGCCCGCCCGCAGCCCGCCGCAGGCCCGGAGGGCGGCTCGCCCGCCGAGGAGCAGCTGCGGACCCTGTTCGGCAGCGTCCTCGGCCGGGCGCGGCCCGGGCCGTCGGAGGGGTTCTTCCGGCTCGGCGGGGACAGCATCCTGGCGATCCAACTCGCCACCCGGGCCCGGTCGGCGGGCGTGCTGATCACGCCGAAGGACGTGTTCACCCACCAGACCCCGCGCGCCCTCGCGGCCGCCGCGGCCGCCGTCCCGGACGGTGGCCGCGCCCCGGCCGCCCGCCCGGCGGTGCCCGCGCCTCCGGGCGGGGTGCTGCCGCCCACCCCGATCGCGGACTGGCTGGCGGCCCGCGGCGGACCGGTCCACGGCTACGCCCAGTCCCTGCTGTGCGAGGTGCCGCCCGGCGCCACCGAACACACCCTGAGCGCCGCCCTCCAGCAGCTCGTCGACCACCACGACGCGCTGCGGACCCGGCTGACCGGGGCCCCGGGCGAGCCGCTCGCCTTCGAGATCCGGCCCGCCGGGACGGTCCCGGTGGCCCCGCTGCTGCACCGGATCGACCTCGCCCGCGAGGGCCTGGCCACCGCCCCCGGCCGCGACCCGGCGCCCGCCCTGCTGGAACTCGTCGCGGAACAGCGGCACGACGCCCGCCGCCGCCTCGACCCCTACCGGGGCGACCTGCTGCGGGCGGTCTGGTTCGACGGCGGCCAGGGCGGCCTGCTGCTGATGGTGATCCACCACCTCGCCGTCGACGGCGTCTCCTGGCGGATCCTGCTCGACGACCTCGCCCGGGCCCACCGGGCCGCCGCCGACGGCCACCCGGCCGAGCTCGCCGCCGTCCCCGTCACGGCCGCCGACTGGGCCCGCGCGCTGCGGGCCGCCGAGGCCGACCCGGCGGTCGCCGCCGACCGGGACCACTGGCACGGCCTGCTGACGGCCGGTACGGGGACCATCGGCACCCGGCCGCTGGACCGCACCCGGGACACCGTGGCCGGGGCCGCGACCCTGCGCACCACTCTGGGCGGCGGCCCGACCGCCGCCCTGCTGACCGACCTGCCCGACCGACTCGGCGCCGCCGTACCGGAGATCCTCCTCGGCGCGCTCGCCGCCGCCCTGCACGGCTGGCGCGGCCGCAGCGCCGACGGCCCGCTCCTGGTGGACGTCGAGGGCCACGGCCGCGACCCGGAACTCGCCTCCCTCGACGGCCTCGACCTCTCCCGGACGCTGGGCTGGTTCACGGTCATCCACCCCGTCCTGCTGGACACCGGCCCGGCCGGACCCGACACCGGGGGAGCGGCCCCCGCCGACGACCCGGCCCGCGCCGACGACCCGGCCCGCGCCGACGACCTGGCGCGCGCCGTCGCGGCCGCCCGGCAGTGCCTGCGCGCCACCCCCCACCGGGGCCTGACGTACGGGCTGCTCCAGCGGTCCGGCACGCTGCCCGACCGCCCGGCCCCGATCGCCTTCAACTACCTGGGCCGCTTCGACACCACCCGCCGCGGCCCCTGGCAGCCCGTCCCCGGCACCCTGCGGGGCGAGGCCGACCCCACCCTGCCGCTCGCCCACACCCTCTCGGTCGACGCCTTCGTGGAGACCGGCCCGGACGGCCCGCGGCTGCGGGTCGAATGGGCCTGGCCGGCCGGCGTGCTGGCCGCCGACGCGGTGGCCGACCTCGCCGCCAGCTGGGAGCAGGCCCTCACCACCCTGGCGTCCGCCGGCCCGCCCCGGGCCGAGGGGACCGCAGCCGACGCCCGGCCCGAGGCGCCCGCCGAAGCCTGCGCCGAAGCGCCCGCCGAGGCCGCCGTCCTGCTGCCCGCCACGCCGCTCCAGGCCGGCCTGCTGTTCCACTCCCGCTACGCCGCCCACGACGGCCGCCGCGACCCGTACCTCGTGCAGCTCGTCCTGGACCTCACCGGCGCGATCGACCCGGAGCGGCTCGAGGACGCCGCCCGGCGGCTGCTCGCGCGCCATCCGCAGCTCGCCGGGGCCTTCACCAGCGGCGAGTCCGGCCCGCCGCGGCAGGTCGTGCCGGTCGAGGTGACGCTGCCCTGGCGCACCGTGGACCTCACCGGACGGGCGGAGCGGGAGCAGTCCGCCGACGCCCGGCGGCTCGTGGCGGAGGACCGCCGGCCGTTCGCCGTCGACACCCCGCCGCTGATCCGCTTCACCCTGCTGCGGCTGGCCGCCGACCGGTGGCGGCTCGTCTTCACCCACCACCACCTGCTGCTGGACGGCTGGTCCGTGCCGATCGTGCTGCGCGAGCTGCTCGCACTGCACCAGGGCGTCGAGCTGCCCCCGGCGCCGTCCTACCGCCGCTACCTCGACTGGCTGGCCGGGCGCGACGACGCGGCCGCGCGCGGCGCCTGGCGCACCGCCCTCGCCGGGGCCGAGCCCACCCGGGTCGGCCGGCCCGCGCCGGCCGGCGGCGAGGGCGGCGAGGGCGCCGACGACGGCCCGTCGACGAGCGTCTTCACCCTGCCCGCCGGGCTCACCGCCGGGCTGCGGGCGCGCGCCGCGCAGTGGGAGGTGACCCTCGGCTCCCTGGTGGCGACGGCATGGGCGCTGGTGCTCTCCCACCTCACCGGCCGCGACGACGTCCTGTTCGGCACCACCGTCGCCCAGCGCCCGGCCGAACTGCCGGAGGCGGACCGGCTCGTGGGCCTGCTGATCAACACCGTTCCGGTCCGGGCCCGGCTGCACCCGGGCGAGCCGCTGCGCGAGCTCGCCGCCCGGCTCCAGCGGGAGCGCACCGCGTTGCTGGACCACGAGCACCTGGGCCTCACCGCGGTGGAGGAGGCCGCCGGCGCCGGGCGGCTCTTCGACAGCTCACTGGTGTTCGAGAACTACCCGCTGGACGAGGCCGGGTTCGTCGAGCCCGCGCCGGGCCTGCGGATCGGCGCCGTCGAACCGTTCGACGGCACCCACTACCCGCTCTCGCTGGTGGTGCTGCCGCGTCAGGGCGGCCTGGACGTACGGCTCCAGCTGCGCCCCGCCGAACTGGACCGGTACCTCGACGCGGACCGGCTGCGCACCCTGCTGACGGCCGCCTGCGCCACCCTGGCCGGTCCGGGCGCGGACGCGCTGACCACCGGCCGGATCGACCTGCTGCCGCCCGTCCAGCGGGCGGGGCTGCGGGCCTGGGGCACCGGCCCGGCGGCCGACGCCGAACCGGTGTCGGTGGGCGCGCGGTTCGAGCGGCTGGCGGCCGACCACCCGGACCGGATCGCGCTGCACCACGTCGACGGCGCCGGTACCGCCGGCACCACCACGTACGGCGCGCTCAACGCCGACGCCAACCGGCTGGCCCACCACCTGGCCGGCCTCGGGGTGAGCCCCGGCACCCGGGTCGCCGTACGGCTGCCGCGCTGCCCGGAGGTGCCGGTGGCGATGCTGGCGCTGGCCAAGCTCGGCGCCGTCTGCGTCCCGCTGCACCCGGGGTTCCCGGCCGAGCGGCTGCGTGCGCTCGCCGCCGAGGCGGGCACCGAACTACTGGTGGACGCCGACCTGTTGGCGGCGGCCCGGCGGGCGGGCGGGAGCACGGACGACCCCGGCGCGGAGGTGCCGCCCGGGCAGGTCGCCCAGTTGCTGTACACCTCGGGCTCGACCGGCCGCCCCAAGGGCGTGGCGGTGACCCACCGCAACATCCTCGCCCTGGCCGACGACCCGCTGTGGCACGGCCCCGACCACGACCGGGTGCTGTTCCACTCGCCGCACGCCTGGGACGCCATGGTGTACGAGCTGCTGATGCCGCTGCTGACCGGCCGCCAGGTGGTGGTGGCCCCGCCGGGAGAGCTGACCCCGGCGGACTACGCCCGGGCCGTCGAGCACGGCGGCGCCACCGCGGCCTGGCTGACGGCGGGCCTGTTCGACCTGCTGACCGAGCAGATCCCGGCGGCCCTGGCCCGGCTGCGCCTGATCTGCACCGGCGGCGACGTCGTCCCCCCGGCGGCGCTCGCCCGGGCCCGGCGGGCCGCGCCCGGCCAGCGGCTGCTGGACCTGTACGGGCCGGTGGAGAGCACGACCTTCGCCCTGGGCCACGAAGTCCCGGCGGGCCCGGTCCGCGAGGGCGAGGCCGTCCCGATCGGCCGCCCGCTCGCGGGGACGAGGGTGCTGCTGCTGGACGCCGCGCTGCGCCCGGTGCCGCCGGGCGTCCCCGGCGAGATCCACCTGGGCGGCGAGGGCCTGGCCGCGGGCTACCACGGCGCCCCGGCCCGGACGGCCGAACGCTTCGTCGCCGACCCGTACGGCCCGCCGGGCGGCCGGCTGTACCGCACCGGCGACCTGGGCCGGTGGGACACCGAGGGCCGGCTGCACTTCCTGGGGCGCGCGGACCGGCAGGTGAAGATCAACGGGTTCCGGATCGAGCCGGGCGAGATCGAGGCCGCGCTGTGCGCCGAACCGGAGGTCACCGCCGCCCGGGTGGTGCCGCACGGGGCGGGCCCGGCGGGCCGCTCGCTGGTCGGGTACGTGGTCGCCGACCGGCCGGTGGCCGCCGGCGAACTGCGCCGCCGGCTCGCCGGGCGGCTGCCGCGCCACCTGGTGCCCGCCGTGCTCGTCCCGGTCGACGCCCTGCCGCTGGACGCCAACGGCAAAGTCGACACGACCGCCCTGGCCCCGCCGCAGCGGTCGGCCCCGGGGCCGACCCGCTCGCCCCGCCGGGAGGTCCTGGCGGCGCTGTTCGCGGAGGTGCTGCGGGTGCCGGCGGTCGCGCCGGAGGACGACTTCTTCGCGCTCGGCGGCAACTCGATCGCCGCGATGCGGCTGGCCGGGCGGATCCGGTCCACCCTGGGGGTCGACGTGCCGCTCGGCGAGCTGTTCGACGCGCCCACCGTGGCCGGGCTGGACCACCGGCTCGACCGCGCCGCCGCCCGTACCGATGACACCGACGGTACCGGCGGCACCGCCCCGGCGCTCGGCGACCGGACGACCCGGCCCGACCGGCTGCCGCTCGCCCCCGCCCAACTACGCCTGTGGACGGCCAACTACCTGGGCGAGCACCGCCCGGACTACCTCACCACCCTGGCCCTCGACCTCACCGGCGGGCTCGACCCCGCCGCGCTGCGGGCCGCCCTCGGCGACCTGGTGGCCCGGCACGAGGCCCTGCGGACCGTCCTGCCGTACGGCCCGGACGGCCCGGAGCAGCGCATCCTCACGCCCGCCGATGCCCTGGCCGCCGATGCCCCGCCCGGCGCCCCGGCCGCCGACGCCGACCTCGCCGAGGCCTTCCTCGCCGCCGTCCCGTCCGCCGCGCCCCGCTTCCTCGACGTCCCGCCGGAGCGGCTGGACGCCTGGATCGCGGCCGAACTCGACCGCGGCTTCGATCTGTTGACCGAACCGCCGCTGCGCACCGCCCTGCTGCGCAGCGGCCCCGACCGGCACACCCTGCTGCTGGTGCTGCACCACGCGACGGTGGACGGGCACGCGCTCGAACCGCTGCTGGCCGACCTGCGGCTCGCCTACCGCGCCCGGGCGGCCGGCGGGGCGCCGCGCTGGCCGTCGCCCGCCGTCCAGTACGCCGACCACGCCCTGTGGCTGCGGCGGCGGCTCGGCGACGAGGACCGGCCGGAGAGCCCGGCCGCCCGGCAAGCCGCCTACTGGCAGGGCGCGTTGGCCGCCCTGCCGCCGTGGCGGGGCCTGCCGGACGCCGCCGGCGCCCCGGGCGCCGGGCCGGGCGCGGCCGGCACCGTCCGCTTCGCCCTGGACCGGGGGGAGCACCGGCGGCTGGCGGCCGCCGCCCGGGCCTGCTCGGCCGGCACCGGGATGGTGGTGCAGGCGGCGTTCGCCGCCGCGCTGGGCGACCTCGGCGCGGGGCACGACCTCCCGATCGGGGTGCCGCTGGCCGGCCGGGACGACGAGGTCCTGGACGGCGTGGTCGGCTGCCTGGTCAACACCGTGGTGCTGCGGGTCGACACCTCCGGCGCCCCGACGGCCCGCACCCTGGTCGGGCGGGTCCGGGAGCGGCTGCTGGCCGCCCACGCCCATCAGGACCTGCCGTTCGACCGGGTGGTGGAGCTGGTCAACCCGGCCCGGCAGGCGGGCCGCCAGCCGCTGTTCGGGGTGGCGGTCTCCCATCTGGTGCGCGCCGAACCGGCCGACGGCGGGCGGTGGGCCGACGCCGTGGCGGTCGCCGAGCGGCCCGTCCCGGTGGCCCGCACCGCCGTCGACCTGCTGCTCCAACTGGTGGAGCGGCGGACCGCGGACGGCGCACCCGGCGGGCTGGAGTGCGCCCTGGTGCACGCGCTGGACGGCTGCGACGAGCCGACCGCCCGGCGGGTGGTGGCCGCCTTCCGGCGGCGGGTCACCGAGTTCTGTGACGAGCTGAACGACGAGCTGAACGACGAGTTGAACGACGAGGTCGACGGCGAGCTCAACGACGAGCCGGCCGACGAGTTGGACGACCTTGCCCAAGAGCACGACCACAACCATGAAGTGAGGGCCCGATGAGCAGCACCAACCCCTTCGACGACGAGCAGGGCGCGTTCCTGGTCCTGGCGAACGAGGAGAACCAGCACGCGCTCTGGCCCGCCTTCGTCGACGTGCCCGCCGGTTGGCGCAGCGTGTTCGGCGAGGAATCCCGGCAGGCCTGCCTGGACTACGTCGAGAAGAACTGGACCGACCTGCGTCCGCGCAGCCTGGCCGAGGCGATGGACGCCCGCCTCGACTGACCGCGATCGACCGGTCCATCAGGGATGTTCCACCCTGGCTTAAGGATCTCCCGCCCCCCGCAAGTGAACTGACAGCATGTCAGGGACGGGCGCGGGGCCGGCCCGCAGGAACGAGTGCGGCGCGCCTGGGTTTCCCCCACGCCCGGCCGCGCCGCCGGCGAGCCGGCCCCGGAGCCCCGCAGGCACCCGATTGCCGCCCGTCCGGACCGCAGCGCCACCGCCCGTTGTCCGAAGCCCTCACGAGGAGTCACCGATGAACGCTGTCACCCCGCGCACCGCCGAGCGCACGGCCCGGCCCCGGCACTACCTGATGTGCCGCCCCAGCCACTTCGAGGTCACCTACGCGATCAACCCGTGGATGGACCCGGCGAAGCCGGTCGACACCGGGCTCGCCGTGGCGCAGTGGGAGCGGCTGTACGCGCTCTACCAGGAGCTCGGCCACCGGGTCGACCTGATCGACCCGATCCCGGGCCTGCCCGACATGGTCTACGCCGCCAACGGCGCCACCGTGGTGGACGGCAAGGTGCTCGGCGCCCGCTTCCGCAACGCCGAGCGCGCCGCCGAGGGCCCCGCCTACCTGGAGTGGTTCCGCGCCAACGGCTACCCCGAGCTGCACGACCCGGAGCACGTCAACGAGGGCGAGGGCGACTTCCTGGTCACCGCCGAGTACGTGCTCGCCGGGCGGGGCTTCCGCAGCACGCCGGCCGGCCACGCCGAGGCCCAGGAGTTCTTCGGGCGCCCGGTGATCGGCCTGGAGCTGATCGACCCGCGCTACTACCACCTGGACACCGCGCTCGCCGTGCTGGACGGCGACGAGATCATGTACAACCCGGAGGCCTTCTCCGCGGGCAGCCGCGAGGTGCTGGGCCGGCTGTTCCCGGACGCGGTGCTGGCCGACGCCGGCGACGCCGCCGTGTTCGGCCTCAACGCGGTCAGCGACGGCCTGCACGTGTTCCTGCCGGAGGCGGCCACCGGCCTCGCCGACAAGCTGCGGGAGCGCGGCTTCGAGCCGATCGGCGTCGACCTGTCCGAGCTGCTCAAGGGCGGCGGCAGCGTCAAGTGCTGCACGCTGGAGCTGCGCCACCGCGCCTGACCGCCGCCCGTCCGCCCGTCCGTCCCTTCGCCCGCCTCCGTGACGCCGCCTCCGTGACGCCGGGGCGGGCGAACCGGGCGGACGAGCGGGGCGGGCTCGGGCCGTAGCACCACCCCGCACCAACGCGACGGGCCGCGCGGGCCTCCCCCCGAGGAGGTCCGCGCGGCCCGTCGGCGTCGCGCCCCGGTGCCGCCGCCCGTCGGCGGCGGCCCGGTGGCGGCTCAGTCCGGCCGCCCCGCGCGCGGCGGCCCGCTCTCGGCCCAGCGCTTCAGCAGCGCGGCCGCCGCGCCCGAGTCGACCGCCTCGGCGGCCCGGGGCAGCGCGGCCGCCAGCCGCTCGACGACCGGCTGCTCGGAGGGCGTCAGCGCCGCCAGGCCGGCCGCCGCGGACAGCAGGACGGCGTCACGGACGGGGCCCTGCTCGCCGTCCAGGACGGCGTGGACCACGCCCGCGTTGTGGGCCGCGTCGCCGCCGCGCAGCGCGTCCGGGGCCGCCGTCGCGATCCCGAGATCGCGCGGGTCGAGCCGCTCCTGCACGAACCGGCCGGTGGTCGCCGTCCAGACCGTCGAGGTGGTGGAGACGGACAGTTCGTCGAGGCCGTCGTCGCCCCGGAAGACCAGCGCGTCCACGCCCTGGCGGGCGAACACGGCGGCGATCAGCGGGCCCAGCCGGGGATCGGCGACGCCGACCGCCATGGCCGTGGGCGAGGCCGGGTTGGTCAGCGGGCCCAGTGCGTTGAACGCCGTCGGCACGCCCAACTCCTTGCGGGCGACGGCCGCGTGGCGGAACGCCGGGTGGAAGGCCGGGGCGAAGCAGAACCCGATCCCGACCTCGCGCACCGAGCGGGCCACCTCCTCGGCGGAGAGCTCCAGCGCGATGCCGAGCCGCTCCAGCACGTCCGCCGAGCCGGAGGCGGAGGAGGCCGAGCGGTTGCCGTGCTTGACCACCCGGGCCCCGGCGGCGGCCGCCACGATCGCGGCCATGGTGGACACGTTCACGGTCTTGGCGCCGTCCCCGCCGGTGCCGACGATGTCCAGCGTCGGCCCCGGCACGTCGACCCGCACCGTGTGCTCGCGCGCGGCCCGGACCAGCCCGTCGACCTCCTCGGCGGTCTCGCCCTTGGCCCGCAGCGCCACCAGGAACCCGGCCAGCTGCGCCGGCGCCGCCTCGCCGCGCATCACCCGGTCCATCGCCCAGGCGGTGTCGGCGGTGCTCAGGTCCGTCCCGCCGATCAGCGCCGTGAGCAGCTGCGGCCAGCTGCGCGATTCACCATTCCCTGTCACTGGTCACCCATTTCCGCTCGTCGGTTCCGATGTGCGTGCGGTCAGCGCCCGGCGCCGACAGCGAGGAAGTTCTCCAGCAGCTGCATGCCGCCGGTGGTGGTGATGCTCTCGGGGTGGAACTGCACCGACTCGATGGGCAGGCTGCGGTGCCGCATGCCCATGACGTAGCCGTCGTCGTCGGCGGTCGCGGTGAGTTCCAGGTCCTCGGGCAGCGGCTGGGTGACGATCAGGGAGTGGTACCTGGTCGCGGTGAGGCTGTTGCCGAGGCCGGCGAACAGGCCGCGCCCGTCGTGCGTCACGGTGCTGGTGCGCCCGTGCATCAGCCGGTCGGCGACCTGGACCCGCCCGCCGAACGCCAGGCCGATCGCCTGGTGGCCCAGGCACACGCCGAGCAGCGGGACCTTCCCGGCGAAGTGGTGGACGAGCTCGACGTGGCCGGAGGCCGCCGGGTGCCCGGGGCCGGGGCCGAGCACGATCGCGTCGGGCGCGGTCGCGGCCAGCTGCTCGGGGGTGCGGGTGTGCGAGCGGACCACCTCGGTGTCCGCGCCGAGCGCCCGCAGGTACTGGTCGATGATGTGGACGAAGCTGTCCCGCGCGTCCACCAGCAGAACCTTCACGCCGTCAACTCCTCACCCGTCAGCGCCCAGTAGGCGGCGCCCAGCTTCGCCAACGTCTCGTTCCACTCGCCCTCGGGGGTCGAGTCGGCGACGATCCCCGCGGAACTCTGCACGGAGTACACCGCGCCGTCGTGCGCGATCGTGCGGATGCACAGCGCCAGTTCGCTCCAGCCGCCGACGTCGATCAGGCCGACGGCACCGGCGTAGGCTCCGCGCGGCTCCCGCTCGATCTCGTGGATGATCTCCATGGCGCGCAGCTTCGGCGCGCCGGTCATGGTGCCGGCCGGGAAGGTCGCGCACAGCGACCGCCACACGTCGGCGTCCTCCTCCAGCTCGGCGCTGACCGTGGACACCAGGTGGAAGACGTGCGAGAAGGTCTCCACCACCATCAGGTCGTCGGCCGTCAGGGTGTGCGGCTTGCAGACCCGGCTGATGTCGTTGCGGGAGAGGTCGACCAGCATGACGTGCTCGGCCTGCTCCTTGGTGCTCGCCAGCAGGGCCTTGATCCGCCGCTCGTTCTCCTCCTCGTCCTGGTCGCGACGGGTGGTGCCGGCGATCGGTCGCATCACGATCCGGCCGTCCTCGATCCGGAACAGCAGCTCGGGGCTGGCGCCGATCAGCGTGCCCTCGCCGTTCGGGAGCAGGTACATGTGCGGGGAGGGGTTGCGCGAGCGCAGCCGCCGGTAGACCTCGACCGGCGTCAGCGCGGTGCGGACGTCGATCCGGTGGCCGACCTGGATCTGGTAGATGTCGCCGACCCCGATGTGCTCCAGGCAGCGCCGGACCCAGCCGTGGAAGGTGTCGCGGTCCACGCTGTCGTGCACGGACTGCGGGCGGACGGCCGGCGGGCACGCGGCCTGCGGCTCCTGCCCGGCCGCCTCCCGGGCCGCGCCCGCGAGGTCGTGGCGGCCGTGCTCGCCGAAGGCCGGGCTGTCGGCGGTCCGCAGGACCGGCGCGCCGTCGGTGCCGTAGTGCACGCTGTCGCGGAACAGCGTCAGCACGGCGTCCGGGCGGGCCGGCGGCAGCGCCCGGGCCGGCAGGTCCTCCATGTGCCAGGCCGCGTCGTAGCCGAACCGGGCCAGGAAGCCGAAGTGGAAGCGGTCGCCGGGCAGGCCCGGCTCCAGGCCGAACAGGCCCTGCGCGCGCCGCAGGAACTCCCAGACGCGGGCCGGCTCGGGGGCCTCCAGCCGCCCGGGGGCGTCGGCGGCGGGGGTGAGGCCGGCCGCCTCGGCGGTCGCCCGCAGCACCGGGGCGAGCTCCGTGATCCCGTCGATCTCCAGGTACGAGCCGTACAGCCGGATCTCGGCGAGCGGGCCGCAGCCGAGCACCGCGGGCCCGCCCTGCCGGCCGGACTCGGTCAGGCTCTCCAGCAGGTACACCTGCTCCGCGCCGAGCCGGTCGCCCAGCCGCGTGTACAGCTCCAGCGGGTCGTGCGGCGGCAGCGGCTCGGTGCCGAGCCGGACGGCGAACGGAGGGTGCGATGGCGCGTCTGGCATCGGAATCCTCATCGTGAATGGCCGGCTGGGTACGGCCGGTGAACCAATGGCCTCCAGTCAATCCGTTCGTCCCGGAAGGCGGTCAGACCAGTTCTCCGGTGCGGGAGCAGGCCAATTCGCGGACGCTTGACCTTCTTTCCGCGGCCGGGCTGCAATGAGCGGGCCAGCGATTTCCGTTCCCATCCGAGGGCCGTGATGAATCGAATTCCGCAGACCGGAGCACCTGCCGCCTGGCGTTCCCTGCCGGCGGCCCAGCAACCGCAGTGGCCGGACCAGGCGGCGCTGCGCGAGGTGGTCGCCGACCTGTCGGCCGCCCCGCCCCTGGTCCTCGCCGAGGAGTGCGACCGGCTGACCGACCGGATGGCCGCCGTCGCCGCCGGCGAGGCCTTCGTCCTCCAGGGCGGCGACTGCGCCGAGACCTTCGGCGGGCTCACCGCGGACGCGGTCACCGCCAAACTGCGCACCCTGTTGCAGATGGCGGTGGTGCTGACCTACGCGAGCGGCGTCCCGGTCGTGAAGATCGGCCGGTTGGCCGGGCAGTACGCCAAGCCCCGCTCCCAGCCGGACGAGACCCGTGACGGCCTCAGCCTGCCCTCCTACCGGGGCGACGCGGTCAACGGCCCGGAGTTCACCGAGGCGGCCCGCCGCCCGGACCCGGCGCGGCTGCGGCGGATGTACGAGGCGTCGGCGGTCACCCTCAACCTGGTCCGCGGCTTCGCGGCCGGCGGCAGCGCCTCCCTCTACCAAGCCCACCAGTGGAACCGCGGCTTCCTGGCGGACTCCACCGAGGCCCGCCGCTACGAGGAACTCGCCGACGGCGTGGACCGCGCGCTGCGCTTCCTGCAGGCCTGCGGCTGCGACCCGGCCGGGCTGCTGGAGGCCGAGTTCTTCGCCAGCCACGAGGGACTGCTGCTGGACTACGAGCAGCCCCTCACCCGCACCGACCCGCGCACCGGGGCGCACTACGCCACCAGCGGGCACCTGCTCTGGGTCGGCGAGCGGACCAGGGGCCTGGACGACGCGCACATCGCGTACTTCGCCGGGATCCACAACCCGATCGCCGTCAAGCTCGGCCCCACGACCACCGCGGACGAGGTCCTCGGCTACGTCGACCGCCTCGACCCCGACCGCCGGCCCGGCCGGCTGACCTTCGTGGTGCGGATGGGCGCGGGCCGGGTGCGCGAACTGCTGCCGCCGCTGGTGGAGAAGGTCACGGCGGAGGGCGCCCGGGTCGCCTGGATCTGCGACCCGATGCACGGCAACACCGTCCAGACCGACGACGGCCGCAAGACCCGCCGCTTCGACGACATCCTGGGCGAGGTCGCCGGCTTCTTCGAGGTGCACCGGGAGCTGGGCACGCACGCCGGCGGCATCCACGTCGAGCTCACCGGCGACGACGTCACGGAGTGCCTCGGCGGCGGCGACCAGGTCCGCGCCGAGGACCTGCACCAGCGCTACGAGACGGCCTGCGACCCGCGGCTGAACCACCGCCAGTCCCTCGACCTCGCCTTCCGGGTCGCGGAGCTGATGCAGGCCTGAGAACCGCCCCGGATCGCGGTTGGCCGGATCGGTGCGCGCCGATCCGGCCAACCGGCATTTCCGCGTCGATTCCCGACCGGTCATCCGGGGGCGCGGACGTCGTCCGCAGTCCTTCAGGCGGCGTCTTTTGGGGAGAACTGAATATCGTTGACCCATTGACCGGGCCGTCCCTAGAGTGCCTTGCGATCCTGCGCCTATTCCTCTGGGGGGAGTGGAAACGGTGGGGTACCGACCTGGTTCCGGCATAAGCCACGACGGCAGTTCCTCACCCGTGCCCCGGGTCGAGTACCGCATTCTCGGCCCGCTCGAAGCGCTCGTCGACGCCAGGCCGCTGAACCTCGGCGGGATCCGGCAGCAGACGGTGCTCGCCGCGCTGCTCCTCGACGCCAACCGGGTGGTCAGCGTGGACCGCCTGGTCCGCGCCCTCTACGAGGAGGCGCCGCCGGCCACCGCCCGCGCGCAGTTGCAGATCAGCGTCTCCGCCCTGCGCCGGCTGTTCGCCGTGCACGGCCTCTCCGACGTCATCACCACCCACCCGCAGGGCTACATGGTGAAGGCGGCGGACGCCCAGCTCGACCTGCTCCGGGCCCGCGACCTGGTCGGGAAGGCGCGGGCGCTGCGCGACCGCAAGGCGGAGGGCCGCGACTGGACGATGGAGGCCCCCGATCGGACGGCGGCGGACCGCGACCGGACGGCAGAGGACCGCGACCGCAAGGCGGAGGCCGCCTCCCTCTTCCGGCAGGCGCTCGGACTGTGGCGCGGCGACCCCCTCGGCGGCCTGCCCAGCGAGGCGATCCGGTCCGCCGCCGGCCAGCTCACCGAGCAGTGGGTCGGCGCCACCGAGGAGTGCATCCAGCTCGAACTCGCGGTCGGCCGGCACGGCGCTGCCGTCGGCGAACTCATCGGACTGGTCGACGAGTTCCCGTTACGGGAGCGGCTGCGCGGCCAGCTGATGCTGGCGCTCTACCGCTCCGGGCGCCAGACCGAGGCGCTCCAGGTCTACCGCGACACCCGCCAGTGGATGATCGACGAACTCGGCGTCGAACCCGACCCCCGGCTGCAGCGGCTCGAACTCTCCATCCTCGCCGGCGACCCCCGGCTCGACCTGCCCGACGGCCGTCCGACCGCCGCCCACGGCGCCCCGGCCGCCGAGCCCGCCGCCTCACCGCCCGTGGCCCCCGCCGCCCCCGTCACCGTCCCGGAGATGCTCCCCGCGGACCTCGCCGACTTCACCGGCCGCGAGCACCTGCTCGACGGCCTGCGCGAACGGCTGCTGCTCTCCTCCCACGAGCAGTCCCGGCTCGCCGTCCCGATCGTCTCCGTCGTCGGCAAGGCCGGGGTCGGCAAGACCGCCGTGGCCGTCCACGCGGCTCACCAGATCGCCGCCGAGTTCCCCGGCGGGCAGCTCTTCGCCGACCTGCACGGCGGGGCCCCCGACAGCGTCGGCCCGGCCCAGGTGCTGGAGCGCTTCCTGCGCGCCCTCGGCGTCAACGGCACCGCCATCCCCGACGGACTGGAGGAGCGGGCCGAGATGTACCGGGCCCTGCTCGCCGAGCGGCGGGTGCTGATCGTCCTCGACAACGTCGCCACCGAGAGCCAGATCACCCCGCTGCTGCCGGGCAAGCCCACCTCGGCCGTGATCGTCACCAGCCGGCGGCACATCGGCAGCCTCGCCGGAGCCGTCCGGGTGGACGTCGGCACCTTCGACCCCGAGCAGTCCGCGGAACTGCTCGGCCGGATCGCCGGCCCCGCGCGGGTGGCGGCCGAACCGGAGGCGGCGAAGGCGCTGGCCGAACTCTGCGACCACCTGCCGCTGGCGCTGCGCATCGCCGGCGCCCGGCTCGCCGCCCGGCCGCACTGGGAGGTCACCGAACTGGTGGAGCGGCTGGAGGACGGGACCCGCCGGCTCGACGAGCTCAAGTACGCCGACGTCGGCATCAGGGCCGGCCTCTCGCTCACCTACGAGAGCGTCAGCGAGGACGCCCGCCGGCTGCTGCGGCGGATCGCCCTGGTCGACGAGGGGCCGTTCTCCACCTGGGTCGGCATGGCGCTGCTCGACCTGCCCGAGTACCAGGTCCAGGACCTGATCGACGAACTCTCCGACGCCCAGCTGCTGGACGCCGTCGGCACCGCGCCCGGACGCCACACCCAGTACCGGCTGCACAACCTGGTCCGGGTCTTCGCGCGCGAACGCCTCGTCGACGAGGAGAGCGTCGAGGAGCGGGAGTCCGCACTGGCCCGGGTGATCGGCTGCTTCCTCTACCTGCTGATCGAGGCGAGGCAGCGCGAGTACGGCCGCGACGTGCTGATCCGCGGCCGCGGCACCGCCCTGCACCCGCTGCCCGCCCGGACGGTGGACCGGCTGCTGGCCGAGCCGCTGCGGTGGTTCGCCCGGGAGCGGCCCATGCTCGTGCCCCGGGTCAGACAGGCGGCCATGATGGGCCTCACCGCGCACTGCTGGGAACTCGCCGTCACCGCCGTGACGTTCCTGGAGACCCACGGCCGGCTCGACGACTGGCGCGACACCCACGAACTCGCCCTCGCGGCCGCCCGCAAGGGCGGCGACCGGCTCGGCCAGGCCGCCGCACTGCACTCCCTCGGCTCGCTCGCGCTGACCCGGCAGAACTTCCCCGCCGCCGAGGAGCGCTTCCGCCAGGCCGCCGGGATCTTCACGGACCTCGGCGACGACCTCGGCTCCGCCCTCACCGCCCGCAGCCTCGGCTACCTCGCCCGGGTGGACGGCCGGATCGACGAGGCGACCGCCCACTACCAGGCCGCCCTCACCGTCCTGCGGGCGAGCGGCGGCTCCGTCGCCGTCGCCTACGTGCTGCACAACCTGGCCCAGCTCAAACTGGGCGAGGGCGACGAGGAGGGCGCCGGAGCGCTCCTCGACGAGGCGCTGCGGCTGAGCCGGGAGGGCCGCGGGCGGCGGGTCGAGGCCCAGGTGCTGCACCGGATGGGCCAGAGCCACCTGGAACGCGGCGGCTACGACCGGGCCCTGGAGGCCTTCTCCCGCGCCCTCGACGTCGTCCGGCTGATCGGCGACCACACCGGAGAGATCTACGCCCTGCACGGCATCGGGGCGGCCCGCCACCGGCTCGGCGAGAGCGGCGAGGCGGCCCACGCCCTGCACCGCGCGCTGCTCCTCGCCGAGGGCTCCAACGAGCGGCTGATCATGGGCCGGATCCTCGTCACCCTCGGCGAGTTGGCGCTCGGCACCGGGGAGGCCGACCTGGCGGTCCAGCACCTGCGGCGGGCCCGGCTGGTGTTCCGCCTCATGCGGACCCCCGCCGAGGAGGCCCGCACGCTCGACCTGCTGCGCTCCGCCCGGCTGGCCGCCGGCGACCCGGAGCCCCCCGCAGGCCCGGGTCCACCTTCCTAGTCGGCGATGAAGGCCACCGCGTAGTGGTTCAGCGAGAGGGTGAGGCTCACCCGGTGCCCCGACTCGCCGTCGGAGACCCGGAAGGTGGCCGCCACCTCGGGGTGCACGGTGAACAGGCCGAGCCCGCTGAAGTACCGGTCGACGTCGAACACCAGCCGGTAGAGGCCGCGTCCGCCGTCCGTCCCGCCCCACTCCTCGATCCGGCCGCTCGCGTCCGTTCTGCGCTCGACCACCGGCACCCACTCGTTGTCGACCAGCGACTCCAGTCTCGCGTCGAGGCCGACGGCGGTGCGCCCGTGGACGCTGTCCAGCGCTTCGACGATGACCCTCGCCATCAGCCCACCCGCCCCGGGCGCGGTAACCGGGCCGGCGGACGTTCCTCGGACGGGATATCTCGCATGAAAACCACTCCTTGCCTCAGTACACGATGCATCGGGAAAAGGGCGCGTCAAGCCTATTGTCAGGGGTCCCGCTATCGGCCCGCCATCGAATGATTATTTGTTCGAAAAGTCTTGACGGACAGTGATTCCGGACCAGTAAAGTCACCGCTGCCAGCCACAATCCTCCGCCGCCGCACACCGCGACCTCCCGTCCGGTCGCCCGTCCGGCGGCGTTCCCGAAAGAGGCGGAAAATCCATGTCTTCGAAATCCGTCCCCACCGCACGGCGGCTCCGGGTATTCGACTCGACACTGCGCGACGGCGAACAGGCCCCGGGCAACGCGATGAACCCCGACCAGAAGCTGGAGCTGGCCCTCGCCATCGAGGCCACCGGCGTCGACACCATCGAGGCCGGCTTCCCCAGTTCCTCACCGCGTGACTTCGAGGCGACCAGA
Source organism: Kitasatospora sp. NBC_01300 (assembly GCF_041435235.1). Lineage (NCBI taxonomy): Bacteria > Bacillati > Actinomycetota > Actinomycetes > Kitasatosporales > Streptomycetaceae > Kitasatospora > Kitasatospora sp. NBC_01300. The sequence goes on from NZ_CP108408.1 coordinate 5,899,824, forward strand.
CTGATCGCGGGCGCGCTCACCACCGCCAAGGTGGCGACTCTCAACCGGGCCGTCCGCGCGGACATCGAGCTGGCCGCCGAGGCCGGCGGCGTCGAGCGCCACCAGGTCCAGATCATGGCCACCGGCAGCGACGTCCACCTGGAGCACAAGCGCGGCCTCACCCGGGCCGAGGGCCTGCACGAGATCATCGACAGCATCCGGTTCGCCCGCGAGCTGGGCTTCACCGACATCACGCTCGGCATCGAGGACGCCAGCCGGGGCAGCGACGACCTGCTGCGCCCGATGATCGAGGCCGGCATCGAGGAGGGCGCCAGCACGGTGGCGCTCGCCGACACCACCGGCTGCCTGATCCCGGCCGAGTTCGGCGCCCAGGTGGCGCGGGTCCGCTCCTGGATCCCGGACCACATCATCCTGTCCACCCACTGCCACCAGGACCTCGGGCTCTCCCTCGCCAACGCCCTGGCCGGCGTCGAGGCGGGCGCGGACGAGGTGCAGGCCACCATCGCCGGCATCGGCGAGCGCGCGGGCAACACCCCGCTGGAGGAGCTGGCCGCGGTGCTGCTCTACAAGGGCGAGCAGCTCGGCCTGACCAGCCGGCTGCGCACCGAGAAGTTCTACGAGGCCTACCAGCTGCTGGCCCGGATCATCGGAATGCCGACCCCGCGCAACAAGGCGATATTCGGGGAGAACGCCTTCGCCACCCAGGCCGGAATCCACCAGGCCGGAATGCTGCGCAATCCGGTCACGTACGAATACGTCGAGCCGCACAGCTTCGGCCGGGAACGCGGAATTCTCATCGGCCGGCACTCCGGGCGCAATGTGGTCCGCAACCTGTTCGACCAGATGGGAATCGGCGCCGAGCGCGACCTGCTCGACGAGATCTACGAGACCTACATCGCGGGCCGCGCCGACGGCACCTGCATCGAACTGGGCGAGCTGCGCGAGATCATCGCCGAGCGCCTGGCGCGCACCAGCGAGATGGCGGTGGCCAGCTGATGGGCGGCACCGAGCGTAACCTGATCGAGAAGGTCTGGCAGAGCCACGTCGTCGACCAGGCACCGGGCGAGCCCGACCTGCTCTACATCGACCTGCACCTGCTCCACGAGGCGAGTTCCCCGCAGGCCTTCGACGGCCTCCAGCTGGCCGGCCGCCGGGTCCGCCGGCCCGACCTCGCGCTCGCGCTCGAGGACCACAACGTGCCCACCAACACGCTGCTGGTCAAGGACGCGATGGGCAGCGCCCAGCTGGAGCGCCTGCGCGAGAACTGCGAGGAGCAGGGGATCGAGCTGTTCTCGCTCGGCGACGACCGGCAGGGCATCGTGCACGTGGTGGCGCCCGAACTGGGCTTCGTGCGCCCCGGCATGACCGTGGTGTGCGGCGACAGCCACACCTCCACGCACGGCGCCTTCGGGGCGCTCGCCTTCGGCGTCGGCACCAGCGACGTCGAGCACGTGCTCGCCACCCAGACCCTGGCCCTCCAGCGCCCCCGGACGATGTCCGTCGAGTTCGTCGGCGAGCCGCCGGCCGACGTCACGCCGAAGGACCTGATCCTCGCGCTGATCGCGCACATCGGCGCCAACGGCGCCAACGGCTACGCGATCGAGTACCGCGGCAAGGCCGTCGAGAACCTCTCCATGGAGGGGCGGATGACGGTCTGCAACATGAGCATCGAGGCGGGCGCCCGCGCCGGCCTGATCGCCCCCGACGACACCACGCTCGCCTACCTGCGCGAGCGCTGGGACCCGGCCGCCGAGGCCGACTGGGACGAGGCCGTCCGCTACTGGCAGTCCCTGCGCACCGACGAGGGCGCCGCCTTCGACCGCGTGGTCGAACTGGACGTCACCGGGCTCAAGCCCTTCGTCACCTGGGGCACCAACCCCGGCCAGGCCGTCCCGCTGGACGCCGCGGTGCCGGCGCCCGAGACCTTCGCGACCCCCGCCGAGCAGCAGGCCGCGCGCCGCGCCCTGGAGTACATGGGCCTCGAACCGGACGTCGCCCTGCGGGACGTCGAGATCAACACGGTCTTCCTCGGCTCCTGCACCAACGGCCGGATCGAGGACCTGCGGGCCGCGGCCGACGTGCTGCGCGGCCGCAAGGTCTCCGACCGGATCACCATGCTCGTCGTCCCCGGCTCGATGGCCGTCCGGGCCCAGGCCGAGGAGGAGGGCCTGGACCAGGTCTTCATCGACGCGGGCGCGCAGTGGCGGCTCTCCGGCTGCTCGATGTGCATGGGCATCAACGCCGACCGCCTCCAGGGCATCCAGCGGGTCGCGTCCACCTCCAACCGCAACTACGAGGGCCGGCAGGGCACCCACGCCCGCACCCACCTGGTCTCGCCCGTCGTCGCCGCCGCCACCGCCGTGGTCGGCCGCCTGGCCGCGCCGACCGAGCTGTGACCGCGCCCGCCGGGCACACCCGCCCGACCCGTTCCACCCGTTCGACCGACCGCAGCCAGACCGACCAGCAGGGGGCAGAGGCATGAGGGAGCCGCTCACGGCGCACACCGGACAGGCCGTGGCCCTGTCCCGGGACGACGTCGACACCGACCAGATCATCCCGGCCGAGTTCTGCAAGCGGCTGACCAAGACCGGCTACGCCGACACCCTGTTCGGGCACTGGCGCAAGGAGGCCGGGTTCGTCCTGAACCAGCCGGAGCACCAGGACGCGAGCGTCCTGGTGGCGGGCCACAACTTCGGCACCGGCAGCTCCCGCGAGCACGCCGTGTGGGCCCTGCGCGACTGGGGCTTCCGGGCCGTCATCGCCACCAGCTTCGGCGACATCTTCCTGCGCAACGCGCTGAAGAACGGCCTGCTCGCCGTCGCCCTGCCGGTGCCCGTCGTCGCCGACCTCGCCGAACGCGCCCAGGCCGACCCGAAGTTCGAGATCACCGTCGACCTGGAGCAGCTGACCGTCGGCACCGACCTCGGGACCTGGGAGTTCGAGGCCGACCACCGCGCCCGCTGGCTGCTGCTCAACGGCCTCGACGACATCGACGTCACGCTGCGCAAGGCCGACGCGATCGCCGCCTTCGAGCAGGGCCGCCCGGCCTGGATGACCAGCATCACCCGCGGCGCCTTCTCCTCCCCGGACGAGGCGAAGCAGCGCCGGGCCTCCTGACGACCGCGCCCCCCGGCGCAGCTCCCAGGGCCGCGCGGCGGTGACCCTGCCCGACGCCCCCGGCCCGGCCGACCCGACCCACAACCGGCCGGCCCCACCCCAGAAACGGTGAGAGACCCATGACCAAGACAGTGACCGTCATCCCCGGTGACGGCATCGGCCCCGAGGTGACCAAGGAGGCCCTGGAGACCATCGAGTCGCTGGGCCTGGACCTCGCGATCGACGTGCTCGACCACGTCAACGCCGACACCTACCTGCGGACCGGGGTCTCCCTGTCCGACGAGGACTTCGAGCGGATCAAGGCGAGCGACTCGGTGCTCTTCGGCGCCATCGGCGACCCCCGCGTGAAGACCTCGGACTACGGCCGCGGCGTCCTGCTGCGCCTGCGCTTCGACCTCGACCTGTACGTCAACCACCGCCCGGCCACCCTGCTCCAGGAGCGGCTGAGCCCGCTGCGCGACGCCCGGACCCGCGCCATCGACGCCGTGATCGTCCGGGAGAACACCGAGGGCCTCTACACCGACATCGGCGGTGTGCTGCGCGGGAACACCGTGCACGAGATGGCCGTCGACGCGGACGTCAGCACCTACATGGGCGTCTCGCGGGTGATGGAGTACGCGTACTCGATCGCCGAGCGCGGCGTCTGCATGGTCGACAAGTCCAACGCCGTCCGGCACGGCGGCCAGGTGTGGCAGCGGGTGTTCCGCGAGGCCGCCGCGAAGCACCCCGCCATCGACTCCACCCACCTCTACGTCGACGCCGCCGCGATGAAGCTGATCTCCGACCCGTCGCAGTTCGACGTGATCGTCACCAACAACTCGTACGGCGACATCCTCAGCGACCTGGCGGCCATGCTGGCCGGCGGCCTGGGCAACGCGGCCTCGGCCAACATCAACCCGGACACCGGGTTCGGCCTCTACGAGCCGGTGCACGGCAGCGCGCCCGACATCGCCGGGCAGGGCATCGGCAACCCCTTCGGCGCCATCCTCAGCTCCGCGCTGATGCTGGAGCGCCTGGGCTGGGCCGCCGAGGCGAAGGCGATCCAGCTGGCCGTCGGCACGGCCGTGGCCGAGGGCGCCTGCACGCCGGACCTCGGCGGCTCCCTCACCACCGAGCAGGTCGGCGCCGCGGTCAGGGCGGCCCTCGCCGCGGCCTGACGGCATGACCCCGCCCCCACCCCCCAACCGCCGCCGTGGTCGCCCCACCGACCACGGCGGCCGGGTCCGTCCTCCCCGACACCGCCCGGCGGGCGGGCGTCCGAAGGCGGACCCAGGCCGCTCAGCCCCAGGGATTGTGCTTGTGCGATTCGCTGACCGCGGTACGGAACGTGGTGTGCTCGATCATCTCGTACGGACTCCAACTCCTGGACGGTGCGGCCGGTCGGCAGCGGTGGAAAGGATGGCTGAAGCCTGGCAGCCCCGGCCATCGGCCCGCTATCGACGCCCGCCGTCGACGCCCGCCGGGTAAGCCCGCCGTCGACGCCCGCCGTTGATGCCCGCGCCCGGCCGGACGGCAGCGGATTCGGCGCCGCCGGGGCGGCGGGGCCGGCTCGGTAGGATCCTGGCATGGGTGCGCAGGAAGAGGCGTGGGACACGGACGCGGCGGAGCGGGCGGTCGCGGTGCTGAAGGCGGTCGCCGACCCGTCCCGGTACCGGCTGCTCTGGGCGCTGACCCGGCGGGAGCTGCCGGTCAGCGAACTGGCGGAGCTGCTGGGCGCGCACGTGGCGGCGACCTCGCAGCACCTGGCCAGGCTGCGGGCGGCCGGGCTGGTCGTCTCGCGCCGGGAGGGCACCCGGATCTTCTACCGGGCCGCCGAGGTGCGCGGCCTGCTGGCGGAGGCGGCGCTGATCGCCAACGACCTGCCCGGGCGCGGTGACGGCGGTGACGGCGGCGGTACCGGCCCGGCCGCCGCGACGGCCGAGCAGCCGTTCGCCCGCGCCATCCGCTCCGCCCGGCGCCGCCCGGCCGCCGGCCAGGCCTGATTCCGGCGCTTCACGCCGTCTCCTCGTCGAGCCGGTACTCCCGCAGGGCGGCGTCGTAGCCGAACAGCCCCGCGTAGCGGCCCCAGTCGGTGGCGGTCTCCAGCTGCCGGTCGACCTGTTCGCTGGTGTAGTGGTGGGCGAGCAGGTCGCGGAAGAAGCCGGCGTGCACGGCGGCGCCGGGGCGGCCGCGCAGGCCGTTGGTGATCAGCCGGACCAGCGGGACGTCCACCGCGGCTGCGGCGAAGATGCTCCGGGACTCCTGGACGTCGGCTCCGGCGAAGGCGGTGCCGGCCTCGGTGAGCAGCAGGTCGTCGCCGTGGATCTCGGCGAAACCGAGCAGGTCGAGGGCGTCGAGCTGGGGGAGCATGTCGTCGATGTCGAGGCCGAGTTCGTCGGCGAGGTCGGCGAGGTCGCAGCAGCCGCCGCGGTGGGCGATCATCGCGGCGAGGCCGGCGAGGCCGTCCACGCTGGCGGTGGGCAGCGGGGTGTTGGCGACGGTGCGCCGGTCGGGCCGGGCGCCGTCGGCGCGGCCGGGCAGGCGGGTCTCCTTGGGGCGTCCGGTCATGATCCGGTAGACCCGGTCGACGAGTTCGTCGAAGGCGGCGGCGTCGCGGTCGCGGGGCCGGTCGAGGTCGACCTCGACGGTCTCCCGGATGGTGCCGTATGGGCGGGAGCCGAGGACGACGATGCGGTCGGCCATCAGGACCGCCTCCTCGATGTTGTGGGTGACCAGGACGACGGCGCGGGTGGGGAACTGGCCGGACTCCCACAGTTCCAGCAGCTCGCCGCGCAGGTTCTCGGCGGTGAGGACGTCCAGCGCGGAGAACGGCTCGTCCATCATCAGCACGTCCGGTTCGACGACCAGGGCGCGGGCGAAGCCGACGCGCTGGCGCATGCCGCCGGAGAGCTCCTTGGGGTAGGCGGACTCGAAGCCGGCCAGGCCGATCAGGTCGATGGCCTGGACGGCGGCCTCGGCGCGCTCCCGGGGCGGCACGCCGCGGGCCTCCAGCCCGAGTTCGACGTTCTGCCGGACGGTCAGCCAGGGCAGCAGCGCGAAGGTCTGGAACACCAGGGCGCTGCCCGGGTTGGCGCCGATGAGCGGGGTGCCGCGGTAGGCGACGGTGCCGGAGCTGGGCGGGATCAGCCCGGACAGGCAGCGCAGCAGGGTGGACTTGCCGGAGCCGGAGCGGCCGAGCAGGGCGACGATCTCGCCGGCCCGGACGGTGAGGTCGATGCCGGACAGCACGGGCAGCGCGCCGTCGGCGCCGGCGTAGGCCTTGGTGAGGCCGACGGTCTCCAGCAGGATCTCGCCGTCGGCGGGGGAAGGCTCGACGGGGGAGAACACGGCGGCGGCGGGCGGCGCGGTGCGGGCGGCGCGCGGGAACGGGAAGCGCATGCGGGGACCTCCGGGGCGGGGAGCGGGCGCGGGTCAGAGCGAGTAGCGGCGCTCGGCCAGGCGGTAGAGGCGGCGCCAGAGCAGCCGGTTGAGGGCGACGACGTACAGGCTCATCACCGCCACCCCGGCGAGCAGGTGCGGGTAGTCGCCGCGCTCGGTGGCCCGCGCGATGTACGCGCCGAGGCCGGTGGCGGTGAGCGTGGTGCCGCCGAAGGTGACGACCTCGGAGACGATCGAGGCGTTCCAGGCGCCGCCGGAGGCGGTGAGGCCGCCGGTGACGTAGGCCGGGAAGATCCCGGGGATGATCAGCCGCCGCCAGCGCTGCCAGCCGCGCACGCCGAGGTCGTCCATGGCCTCGCGCAGGTCGGTGGGGATGGCCATGGCGCCGGCGATGGTGTTGAACAGGATGTACCACTGGGCGCCGAGGGCCATCAGCAGGACGCCGCCGAGGTCGATCGACAGCCCGGTCCGCAGCAGCAGCCAGACGACCAGCGGGAAGAGGAAGTTGGCCGGGAAGCTGGCGAGCACCTGCACCAGCGGCTGGGCGATCCGGGTCAGCCGGGGGGAGAAGCCGATCCGCACGCCGACCGGCACCCAGACCAGGGTGGCGACGGTCACCAGGACGACGACCCGGGCGAGGGTGGCGAGGCCGAGCAGCAGCGGTTCGCCGAACACGCCGAGGCCGGTAGCGCCGCGCAGGTAGCGGCCGAGGTCGACCAGGCCCCAGAGCACGAGGCCGCCGGCGACGGCGGCGAAGGCGGCGTCCCCGGCGCGCCGCCGCCCGGGGTCGACGGCCAGCGGGCGGTCGTCGGTGCCCAGCAGGCGCCCGGCCCGGGAGAGCGCCCGCCACCCCGGGCGCAGCAGCCGGCCGAGCAGCCCGGGCCAGTGCGAGCGGCGCAGCAGGTCCAGCACGACGGAGCGCTGCACCTCGGTGGCCTCGGACTGCTCGTTCTTGAAGCGTTCGGCCCAGGCGGTGAGCGGGCGCCAGAACAACAGGTTGACGCCGATCACCAGGACGGCCATGGTGGCGATCGCCCAGCCGACCCGGCCGAGGTCGCCGGCGGCGATGGCCGCGCCCGCGTAGGAGCCGACCCCGGGCAGCGCGTAGCGCTGGTTGTCGACGCTGATCGCCTCGGAGGCGACCAGGAAGAACCAGCCGCCGCCGAAGCTCAGCATGCCGTTCCAGACCAGGCCGATCATGCCCGAGGGCAGTTCGACCTTCCAGAACCGCATCCACCGGGTGAAGCGGAACGAGCGGGACAGCTCGTCGAGTTCGGGCGGCAGCGAGACCAGCGAGCAGTAGAAGCCGAAGGTCATGTTCCAGGCCTGGGAGGTGAAGATGGCGAACACCGCCGCGCACTCCAGGCCCAGCACGGAGCCGGGGAACAGGGCGAGGAAGCCGGTCACCGCGACGGTCAGGAACGCGAGCACCGGCACCGACTGGAGGATGTCCAGGGCCGGGATCAGAACCCGCTCCAGCCGGCGGCTGCGGGCCGCGGCGTAGGCGTAGCCGAAGGTGAAGACCACCGACACGGCGAGCGCGGCGAACATCCGCAGCAGCGAGCGGGCCGCGTCGTACGGCAGCCGGGCCGGGTCGGTGTCGACCGCCGCGTTCCGGCCGGTGGAGAACCGGACGGTGGTGCCCTGTCCGACCCGCAGCGCGAGGTAGAGCAGCACCAGGACGGCGGCCGCGACGAGCGCGTCCACCCAGGTCATCCGGGCCAGGCGGGCGGCCGTCCGGGACGGCAGTGAGCCCCGGGCGGTGCCCGGGGCCGGCTTCGGCAGGGTCATGGGGTGCACCTCCGGCGCGCACCCGGGGCCCCGGGGTCGGGAGAGGTGCGTGCGACGTCAGCGGGATCGGGACGAACGCCGCGTCCCCCCGGGCCGTCGCGTCAGGCGCGCGGGCGGGCGTGGGGGAGGCGGCCGGTACGGCGGCGCGTACTGGGAGGGTCTTCGCCCACGGCCGCCTCCTCCGGTGGTGTCGTCTGGTGTCGTCCCGGCCCGTCCTGCGGGCCCCGGGCAGTCTGCTCCTTGGATACGTCCGTAGGCAAATGGATCCGGGGCCCCTCCGCGCGCAGGCTCAGGCGGTCTCGACGAACTCCAGCAGGTTGCCGACGGGGTCGGTGGTGTAGAAGCGGCGCCCGGGCGGCAGGCTGTCGTCCCAGACCACCAGCGCGCCGAGCTCGGACAGCCGCGAGGCGAAGTCGTCGATCTCGGAGACCGCGATCCCGGGGTGGGCCTTGGTGCTGGGGCGGAAGCGCTCCTCGATGCCGAGGTAGAGCCGGACCCGGCCGCCGTCGGCGGCGAACCAGCAGCCGCCGCGCTCGGTCAGCGGCCGGGGCTTGGGGATCTCGGCCATCTGCAGGACGTCGCCGTAGAAGGCCCGCAGCAGGGCCTCGCTGCCGGGGGGTGCGGAGAGCTGGACGTGGTCGAGGGCCGTGATCACTGCGGCCTCCTGTCGGGAGCGGTGTGGTGCCGGGCCGCGGTGACCAGCAGCCGGGCGGTCGGGGTGGACAGGTCGAGGTGGTGGGCGATCCACTGGGGGTCGTGCCCGTGGGTGGCGAACACCCAGGCGGTGTAGAGCCGGTTCAGGCCCGGGGCGCCGGGCGACAGCAGCAGCGGTCGGACCTGCTCCATCGGGAACCCGTCCAGGGAGCGGGCGCTGAACCACTGGGTGTCGTCCTCGTCGGGGGCGGCGGGTCGGGCGGTGCCGCGCCCGCTGCGGGCGAGCAGCAGGGCGAGGAGCAGCCCGGCCGCCGAGGCGCCGATGAGCACGCCGGAGAGGAAGAGCCGCAGCCGCCCCGGGGCGACGCCGACGGCGATCCCCTGGAGGGTGAGGAGGAGCAGGATGCCGCACAGCGCCGTCCCTCTGCTGGTCCAGGGGAACAGGGCGGTTCTGGTCACGACGGTGTCCTCCTTCGGTGGGGTGGCGGCCGGCGGGTGATCGGGCCTCGGTCGGTGCGATCGGTCGGCGGTCAGGCGACGCGGGTCAGGCGGGGGTCGTACTTGTAGCCGATCTGGCGGACGGTGGCGATCGCCTCCCGGTGGCCGGGGCCGAGCTTGCGGCGGATCCGGGCTATGTGGGTGGCGATGGTGCGGGTGTCGCCGGTGTCCGGCCGTCCCCAGACCGTCTCCATCAGCTGGCGGCGGGAGTGGACCCGCAGCGGGTTGTCGACCAGGTGCGCGAGCAGCTCGAACTCCAGTTAGGGGAGCGTCAGTTGCTGCCCGTCGACGGTGACGGTGCGCTGTTCGGGGTCCACCACCAGGCCGGTGTCCGGGTCGACGGCGGGCCGGGGGGCCGGTGCGGGGCGCGGCCGCCGGGGCGGGGCGGCGGCGGTGTGGTCCGAGAAGATGGCTTCGAGCCTGGGGTAGCGCACGGCCATGGCGGATGCTCCTTCGGCGGGTCGGTGCGGGGTCGGTGCGAAGTCGGTGCGGATCCGTACGAATCGGTACGGGCCGGTCAGCGGGCGGGGTGCCAGGTGTGCCAGGAGGCTTCCAGCCGGGCGGTGCCGTCCGGGGCCGTGACCGTCCGCCAGCTGGCCCGCAGCCGGGCGGGCCGGTCGGCGGAGGCGGCGGCCGGGGCCTGGGCCGTGATGGCGTGCAGGACGGTGCTGTCCAGCGGGCTCTCCGCCAGGCGTCGGCCCACGGCGGCGAGCGCGGCGCGCAGGCGGCCGCGGCCGGCGGACGGGAGGGAGGGGTGGAACGCGGCGACGATGGACATGGCAGGTCACCTCCGTGACGGGGCGGCGGGTGGAGGGGGCGCGCGAGGGCGCGGGTGGTGCGGTCGGCGGGGCGTCAGCCGTGCGGCCGGTGGCGGGCGGCGGCGCGGCTGAGGCGGCGCGCGGCGGCCGGCGGGAGGTCCGCGAAGTCGGCGAGCCAGTCCGGGCGGTGGCCCTGGCGGGCCAGCAGGTAGGCCAGGTGCACGCGCGGCTCGTACGCGGAGGCCCGGGTGTTGGGCGTGCCGGAGTGCGGGCAGGCGCCGGGGTCGTCGAGGCGGTAGTCCCTCTCGACGCCGTCGTGCAGGGCGAGGCGGACGCGCGGGCAGTGGTGGTGAAGGGCGGTGCGCATGGCCGTACTTCCTTCCTTCCCCGGGTGCGGGGCGGTCGAGGTTTCCGGGTCGGGGCCGGGGCGGCGGTACGGTCGGGCGCCGCCCCGGCGGCGGCTCAGTGGTCGAGCGCGGTCTGGACGATCTTGATGATGACCATCACCATCGCGACCAGCAGGTAGGCGCGCAGGGCGCCCATGCCGACCTTGCGGGCGGTGGACATGACCGGCTTGCCGAGGGTGTCCAGCGGGGGCATCCGCCATTCCTCGCGGCCGGTGCGGTCGATGGGGTCTTCCTTGGTCCCCCGGCGGCCGAAAGTGAAGAAGTACCCGGCGACCAGCACGCCGGCCACGCCGCAGCCGGCCATGATCCACAGGATCGCCTGCGAGCTGATGTCCGGCCAGACCACGGCGGCGGTCAGGATCAGCGACAGCATCACCAGGACCCCGACCACGGCGGAGGTGAAGGCGTTGGTCTTGGGCCCGTTGATCCAGGGTCCGAGGACGGCCTTGTCGTTGCAGAGCAGCAGCAGGAACACCGTCGCCGAGGGCAGCAGCACACCGGCCAGCACCTGGACGAACTGCGTCATCAGGCCCTGGGTGTAGTCGGTGGACAGCAGCGTGATCGCGGCCGCCGCGACCACCAGGCCCGCGTAGATCGCGTAGAAGCCCTTGGCGCCCTTGACGCCCCGGTGCAGCGAGTGCTTGATGCCGAACACGTCGCCGATGGCGTAGGCGGTGGACAGCGACACCGCGAAGGCGCCGATGATCGAGGCGTCCAGCAGCGCGATGGCGAACAGCACGCCCACCACGTGTCCGGCCTTGTCCTCGATCCCCTTGGCGACGGCGCCCGCGTCGGAGAACTGGCCGAAGCCGTCGGTGCCGGCGAAGGCCGCGGCGGTGAAGCCCATCATCGCGGCGGCGCCGATGATGACGATGGCGATCCCGATCCACAGGTCGACCTTCTCGTACTTCATGAAACGCGGCGTGATCCGCTTGTCGATGACGTACGACTGCTGGAAGAACAGCTGCCACGGGGCCACCGTGGTGCCCACGATGGAGACGATCACCAGCATCACGGCCGCCAGCTGGCCCGAGCCGCCCGGCATGCTGGGCACCACGAAGTCGTGCGCCATCTGCGAGGTCTTGGGGTGGACCATGAAGTAGATCGGCACCAGCAGCAGCGAGCCCACGCACAGCGTGACCGCGACGCGCTCGAAGCGCTGGAACGAGCCGGTGAACGCCGAGGCGATGATGATCACCGCGGCCAGCACCACCGAGGCGACCTTCGGCAGCCCGAGGTACCCGGCGGCCAGGGTGACGCCGATGAACTCGGTGACCAGCGTCAGCGCGTTCAGCAGGAACAGGTCGATGACGCTGAACGCGCCCCAGAACTTGCCGAAGCGCTCCAGGATCAGCCGGGCGTGGCCGACGCCGGTGACGGCGCCCAGGCGCAGCACCATCTCCTGGTTCACGTACAGCACCGGGACGAGCATCAGCAGCGTCCACAGCAGCTGGGTGCCGTAGTTCTGCCCGGCCTGTCCGTAGGTGGAGAAGGCGCCCGCGTCGTTGTCGCCGACCATCACGATCAGGCCGGGGCCCACGATGGCGAGCAGGGTCTTGAGTCTTGCGGACAGGCCGTGGCGTGGTGTGGTGTCGTCGAGCCGGATGGTGCCGAGCGCACCCTTGATGTCGCCGACGTGGGCGTCGTCCAGTACCGCTGAACGCGGGGCGGGGACCTTGGAGTTGAGCGTGGCGTTGGTGGTCATGACGATCCTCCCGTGGGCCCCGGGGCAGGCGGGGCGATCGGGGGCGCACGGCGGCGATCCCCCTGCGGACGGGCGCGGCGCATCGCCACCCGGTGGTGCGGGCCCGTTCGGGCACGGCGAAGCCGGGTGGTTGAGGTGATGAACCGTCAGAGATGTTCGCAGGGAGGGTCGTTACCGCGTGCCGGGAGTGTGCGAGGACAAGCGGGGGTAGGGGCAACTGTGGCCCGGACTACTGCAATCCATGTCTCTCGCCTCCTCCCGGTCGACGCACCCCGTGGTGCGTGTGATCGACGCGGCAAGGAGTTCGCCGGCGCGCGAAGCGACTGCCGGCTCACCCCAACTCGTCAGAGCTTTGGCACTCCACGGCGTGTCCAGCCCGGTCGGGCCGGAAGCCACTTCGGATCAACCCTTAGGTCGGGAAGATCTGTCCTAACCCTGGGCGTCTCTCGACGTCGTCGGATCAGTGGCCTGTGTCCGTGAAGAAGCCTCACCGAACGAGGTGCCTTCTTCAAACCTCCAGAAGCATAGACCGCGCGGAGGCCGATACTTGCGTACTTGGTAGAACCTTTACCTTCTGTCTCCGGCCGTCCCGGCCGAGGCGAGCCGGGGTACGGCGGGGCGGATCGGGTGACGTGGGGTTTTGCCGCCGGGCCGCCACGGAACGACTTCCCACCGCATCGGCAGCAGCACCAGGTTGCGCCCGAATCCAAGGGGTGGCATGGCGTCCGCAGGCTCCCAGGACGGTCCCCGGCAGGCGCGGGCCCTCGTGCTCGCCCGCCACGCGAAGCTGTGGCTCGTTCCGAGCATCCTGTGCGGCCTGCTGGCCGTGGTGCTCTCGCTGCTCTACATGGGCGGCATCCTCAACCCGAACGGGCACCTGCACCGGCTCCCGATCGCCCTGGTGAACGCGGATCAGGGCCCGCCGCCGCCGGGCCGGACGGAGACCCTGGGCGCGCGGCTCAGCCGGGAGATCGTCGCCGGGACGCCCGGCAGCACCGTCGACTGGCGCCAGGTCGACCAGGCCGAGGCGATGGAGCAGCTCTCCACCGGGAAGGTCTACGGCGCGCTGCTCGTCCCGCAGGCGTTCACCGCCGACGTGGCGGCACTGACCACCGGCCGGGCCACCGAACGGCCCACCCTGACGGTGCTGACCAACCCCGGCCTCGGCAGCCTCGGCTCCTCACTGGCCTCCCAGATCACCCAGTCCGCCGCCCACCAGGCCTCGCTGGCGCTCGGCAAGGAGTTGACCGCCGCCGTGCCGCCCACCGCCTCCGGTTCCGGTTCGGGCACGGGCACGGGCACCAGCGCCACCGCGCGGCTGCTGCTCGCCGACCCGCTCGCCGTCACCACCCGGGTCGGCCACCCGATCGGCACCCACAGCGGGCTCGGCCTGAGCGCCTTCTACTACACCCTGCTGGCCGTGCTGACCGGCTTCATCGGCGGCAACATCATCCACAACGGCGTCGACACCGCGCTCGGCTACAGCGACAGCGAACTCGGCCCCTGGCACACCCGGCGCCCGACCGTCCCGATCACCCGCACCCAGACCCTGCTGCTAAAGATGGTCATGACGGCCGGCATCATGCTGCTCACCACCACCCTGGTGATGCTCTGCTCGGTCACCGTGCTCGGCATGGACGCCCCGCACCAGGCGCTGCTCTGGGTCTTCGCCTACTGCGCCAGCCTCGCCGTCGGCCTCGGGGTGCAGGCGATCAACGCGGCGTTCGGCGGGATCGGGCAGCTGGTGTCCATGTTCGTCTTCATCGCGCTGGCGCTGCCCTCCTCGGGGGCGACCATCCCGCTCCAGGCGGTGCCCGGCTTCTACCGCTTCCTCAGCCTCTTCGAGCCGATGCGCCAGCTCAGCGACGGCATCCGGGCGATCCTGTTCTTCGACGCCCGGGCGGACGCGGGCCTGGCCCGGGGCTGGACCATGATCGCGGTCGGCGTGCTGCTCGCCCTGGCCTTCGGCTTCGGGATGACCCGGTACTACGACCGCAAGGGCCTGCACCGCTGGACGCCGCAGCCGTCGGAGTAGGCGTAGGTGTTCGGAGCGGGCGCCGTCCCCGGCTCCTACGCCTTGGTGACGGTGACCTTGAGGTGCTTCATGATCGGCTGGTCGCTCTGGGTGCTGTGGTCGCCGATCGCGCACAGCACGTTCATCTCGGGCATGTAGCCCGCCGCGCAACCGCGCGGGATGTCGTACGGGATCGCGAGGTAGCCGTTCAGGGTGCGGGTGCTGCCGTCCTTCGCGGTGCTGGTGATGTCGACCGGGTCGAGCTCGTCGATGCCGCGCTCGCGCATGTCGTCGGCGTTCAGGAAGACCAGCGTGCGCAGGTTCCGCACACCCCGGTAGCGGTCGTTGTCGGAGTAGATCGTGGTGTTCCACTGGTCGTGGGAGCGCATGGTGCCCAGCGCCAGGGTGCCCGGGGCGGGGACGACGTCGGGCAGCGGGGCGGTGGAGAACTCGGCCCGCCCGGAGGGGGTGAGGAAGACCAGCTCGCGGGCCGGCTGCTTGATCCGGAACCCGAGGGGCAGCCGCACCCGGCGGTTGAAGTCCTCGAAGCCGTCCAGGGCCCGGGACATGGTGTCGCGGATGCGGTCGTAGTCCTCGACGTACCACTCCCACGGTGTCCCGCTGTCCGGCAGCGCCGCGCGGGCCATCCCGGCGACGATGGCGGGCTCGGACAGCAGGTGCGGGGAGGCCGGGCGCTTCATGCCGACGGACAGGTGCACCATGCTCATCGAGTCCTCGACCGAGGTGCTCTGCACCCCGCCGCGCTGGTGGTCCTTCTCGGTGCGGCCCAGGCACGGCAGGATCAGCGCCCGGCGGCCGTGCACCAGGTGGCTGCGGTTCAGCTTGGTGCTCACCTGGACGGTCAACTCGCAGCCGCGCAACGCCTCGTGGGTGTAGGGCGTGTCGGGCGCGGCGAGCGCGAAGTTGCCGCCCATGGCGACGAAGACCGTCACCTCGCCGCGCCGCATCGCCTCGATGGCGGAGACGGTGTCCAGGCCGTGCGCGCGCGGCGGGTCGATCCCGCAGGCCTCGGCGAGGCGGTCCAGGAACTCGGGTGAGGGGCGGTGGTCGATGCCGCAGGTGCGGTTGCCCTGGACGTTGCTGTGCCCGCGCACCGGCGACGGGCCCGCGCCCTCCCGGCCCAGGTTGCCGCGCAGCAGCAGGAGGTTGACGATCTCCCGCACGGTGTCCACGCCGTGCTCGTGCTGGGTGACGCCCAGGCACCAGCTGACGATGGAGCGGTCGGCGTCGCGGTAGACCCGGGCGGCCTTGAGGACCTCGGCCCGGTCGAGCCCGCTCTGCCGCTCGATCTCCTCCCAGGGGGTGTCCTCGCACAGCGCGCGGTAGGCCTCGAACCCGGTGGTGTGGCGCTCGATGAACTGCCGGTCCAGGGCCCGGGGGTCGGACGTGGCCTGCTCCAGGATCGCCTTGGCCATGCCGCGCACCAGTGCCATGTCGCCGCCGATGCGCGGCTGGAGGTTCAGCGTGCTGGTCTTCGTGGACTTGAACAGCGCCATGTCCACGAACTCGTGCGGGACGATGGTGCGGGTCGCGGCCGCCTCGATCAGCGGGTTGATGTGCACGATCTGCGCGCCGCGGCGGTGCGCGTCGGCGAGGGCGGTGAGCATCCGGGGCGCGTTGGAGGCGGCGTTGACGCCCATGATGAACAGCGCGTCGGTGACCTCCCAGTCCTTGAGGTCGACCGTGCCCTTCCCGGTGCCCAACGAGGCCTGGAGGGCGCGTCCGCTGGCCTCGTGGCACATGTTGGAGCAGTCCGGCAGGTTGTTGGTGCCCAGTTCGCGGGCCATCAGCTGGTAGAGGAAGGTGGCCTCGTTGCCGAGCCGGCCGGAGGTGTAGAAGGCGGCCCGGTTCGGGTCGTCCAGCTCGCGCAGGGTGCGGCCGACCAGCTCGAAGGCGTCCTTCCAGCTGATCGGGACGTAGTGGTCCGAGTCGGCGTCGTACACCATCGGTTCGGTGAGGCGGCCCTGGTCCTCCAGCGCGAAGTCGCTCCACCCGGACAGCTCGGTCACCGAGTGCGCGGCGAAGAACTCGCGGCCGACCCGCTTGCGGGTCATCTCCCAGGTGACGTGCTTGATGCCGTTCTCGCAGATGTCCAGGTGCAGGCCCTTGGTGTCGTCCGGCCAGGCGCACCCCGGGCAGTCGAAGCCGCCGCTCTCGTGGTTCATCCGCATGATCGCCCGGGGCCCGTCCACGTACGCGCCCTCCTTCACCAGGAAGCGCGTCACGCTCTTCGCGGCACCCCAACCGGCGGCCGGGTGGTGGTACGGCGCGAACTGCGGCGGCCCGACGGGGTCGGGGCCCACGGCCGGCTCGTCCCGGGCGGGGTTCTGCTGGGCCGGGCTCTGCTGGGCGGGGCTCTGCTGGGGGTCCTCGGGGGAGTTCACGAAGCCCGCCGTTCGCCGACCGACAGCACGACCGCGCTCGCCGCGCCGTTCGGCGCCTCGTAGTTCACGGTCTCCCCGGCGTGCCGCCCGAGCAGCGCCCGCCCGAGCGGGCTGTCGGCGGTCACCAGGGTCTCCTCCCGCACCTCGGCGAGCTCCGCCACCTCGACGGTCTCCTCCACCCCGTCCGCGAACCGCACGGTGACGGTGGAGCCCACCCCCACCACCTCCGTGGACGGCGGCCCGGCGGCGGCCCCCTCGCGGACCCGGGCCTCCAGCTCGGCGATCCGCTCGTCCAGCCGGGCGACGTCGTCGGCCCGCTGCAACTCGTCCGCCGCGTCCGCCCGGTCGCCGACGTCCTCCCCGCGCAGCGTCCCCACCACTTTCGCCCGCTCGCCGCGCAGCTCGGCCAACTCCTCCTGCACGGCGCGCAGCGCCTCGGCACTGATGGGCTCGGGACCGTCTGTCATGGCTGCTCCCGGGTCGTTCGCGGAACGCTCAAGCACGGGTCGCTTCCATTACCCCACCACCCCGCACCCCCGGCAAATCCGGCCGCCGGATGTGCCCGGATCCGCCGAACCGGTTCGGGCGGGTGCGGCCGTCCGGCACAATGACGCCCATGACCAGCGTCGACGACCCGAGTGCGGGCCCGCCGGCCGGCGACACCGACCGAGCCGATGAGCGATACCGGCCGTTCGCGCATCTCGCCACCGAGGGCCGCGAGCTCTACCGGCAGGTGATGGGGGTGTTCGTCCGAGCCAAGCAGGAGTTCACCGTCCACCTGCGCCCGGAGGACGTCCACCTGGGCCTCCCGCCGGAGGTGCGACCGTCGGTGGAGGCGGTGGCCACCGCGCTGGAACGACTGGCCAAGTGGGGGAACCTTCGGCCCGATCCCGACACCGGCCGGGTCACGGCCCTGGAGGACTTCTACCGTTCCCGGTACATCTACCAGCTCACCCGCGCAGGAGAGGCCGCGGAGGAGGCGCTGGCGGCGTACGACGCGGCGCTCGGCCGCCGGGGCGAGTTGCAGGCGGTCGCCCTCGCCGACATCGCCGTGCACCTGCGGGCGCTGTTGGCCCTGGCCGACCGGGACGAACCGGACCCGGCGGTGACGCATCTGGCGCTCCTCGCCCTGGTGGACCGCTTCTCGGGGCTGGCCGAGAACGCCCGCGCGTTCATGAGTTCGCTCCAGCGGACGGTCGACCTGCACGAGGCCGAGGTCGAGGTGTTCCTCGCCTACAAACAGCGGTTGATCGACTACCTGGAGCGGTTCATCGAGGACCTGGTGACCCGGGGCGCCGAGATCGCGGGGCTGCTGGAGCACCTCGGCGCGTCCCAGGACGGGCGGATCGGGCCGTTGCTGCGCCTGGCCGTGGAGCGTGAGGCCGCCGACGCGGCTCCGGACCGGGCCGGTGAGGCGCTGGCGGCGAGGGAGCGGCGCTGGACCGGCCGCTGGGACGGATTGCGGGCCTGGTTCCTCAGCGTGCCCGGCCGCAGTTCGCAGGCCAAACTGCTGCGCTCCGCCGCCCGCCAGGCGATTCCCCAACTGCTCGGCGTGGTGCAGGCGTTGAACGAGCGCCGGGCAGGCCGATCGGATCGCTCGGCGGACTTCCGCGAACTCGCCCGATGGTTCGCCGAGGCGCCCGACGACGACTCCCGACACCGGCTGTGGCGCTCGGCGTTCGGACTGTACTCGGCCAGACATCTGACGATTGATCAGGAATCGCTGACCGAACGGGAGGTCGATCCGGTGCCCGCCTCCGCGTCCTGGTGTGACGCGGCGGGCGTGCGGATCAGTCCGCAGTTGCGCCGCACCGGTTCGTACGAGCGGCGAGGCCGGTCGCGGTCCGTGCAGGACCGTGGCGAGGCGAAGTCGCACCTGGCCGATCTGGCCCGCAAGCAGGCCGAGCAGACGGCGGCGGTCCGGGCCCGGCTGGCCACCCGGGGCGAGGTGCGGCTCAGTGAGCTGGACGAACTGGACCGGGAGGCCTTCCGGCTGTTCCTGCTGCTTCTCGGCGACGCGTTGTCCGCCTGGCGTCCGGGCGCGGATTCGGTCGCGGCCACGACCAACGACGGGACGATGGAGATCAGGCTGACGAGGTTGCGCGGCGGCGGGATCGCTGAGATCCGCACCCCCGACGGCGTGCTGTGGGGCCCGGAACATCTGGTCGAGATCATCGACCTGGCGAACGAGAACGATCCCGTGGGGGCCTACCGTGAGTGACGACCGCCTGGGCGACGTGCTCGCCGCGCAGCGTTCCGCGGAGGTCCGTCGAGCCGCCCGGGCGTTGCTGCGTCGTCCGCTGCTGCGGGCGGGAGGGTCTCACGCCGACGACTTCCGCCTCGTGCGGCAGTACGCGACGGAGCTGCGCACCTGGTTCGACCGGAACACTGGCTGGGCGCTGTCGGTGGACTCGGAGGTGGTCCGGTTGCGCCGCATTCCGGGCCGGCCCGACGATCCCACGCACCCGGCCCGCGATCAGCGCACCGGCCTGCCGTTCTCCCGGCGCCGCTATGTCCTGATCTGCCTGTGCCTGGCGGTGCTGCAACGTGCCGAGCAGCAGATCGCGCTGGGCCGTTTGGCGGAGCAGGTGGTGCTCTCGGCGGCCGATCCGACGCTCGACGCGGCCGGGGTGGAATTCACCCTCTCCGACCGGGAGCAGCGCACCGATCTGGTGGCGGTGGTCCGGCTGTTGCTGGAATGGGGTGTGCTCGCCAAGGTGGCGGGCGACGAGGATGCCTTCCTGAAGTCGGCCGGGGACGCCCTGTACGACGTGGATCGCCGGGTGCTGGCCGTCCTGCTCGTCTCCCGGCGGGGCCCGAGCACGGTGCGCGCGGACGGCTTCGAGGAGCGGCTTGCCGAACTCAACGCCGAAGTGCTGCCGGACAGCGACGAACTGCGAAACAGGGCGCTGCGGCACACCCTGTCCCGTCGGCTGCTGGACGATCCGGTGCTCTACCTGGACGGACTGACCGAGAGCGAGAGCGCCTACCTCACCTCCCAGCGCGGCGCGCTGACCCGGCGCGTCGCCGAACTCACCGGCCTGGTCGCGGAGGTGAGGGCAGAAGGCCTGGCGATGGTGGACCCGGACGACGATCTGACGGACCTGCGGATGCCCGAATCCGGCACCGACGGCCATGTGGCGCTGCTGGTGGCCGAGTACCTCGCCGGACGGGGCGGCACCGTCCCGCTGGCCGACGTGCACCGGCAGGTGGCCGGCTGGGCCCTGGAGCACGCCGGGTTCTGGCGGCGGAGCGCCACCGCTCCCGGTGCTGAGGCGGAGCTGGCCGAGCAGGCCGTGGACCGGCTGACCGCGCTGGGGCTGCTGGATCGCGCGGTGGCCTCGGACGGTGCCGCCCTGGTGCGGCCCCGGCCGGCGTTGGACCGCTACCGAGTCGGTGAGACCGTCCTGCTGGAACCGGGCCAGAGCGTGCCCCGGAAGAACCCGAAGAAGAACCCGAAGACGACTGCCGGCCGCACGAAGGGCGCGAGGACCCGATGAACACCACCGCCAGGACGCGGCTGCCCCTGCCACTGCCCACCCGTACGCGCTGGCAGCCGCTGAGGGTCGGGCTGGTCGACCTCTTCTACTACGACGTCGAGGAGTTCCACTTCCGCGACGGCCGGTTGCTCTTCCGGGGCAACAACGGCACCGGCAAGTCCAAGGTGCTCGCCCTGACCCTGCCCTTCCTACTGGACGGCGACCTCTCCCCGCACCGGGTGGAGCCGGACGCCGACCCGAAGAAGCGGATGGAGTGGAACCTGTTGCTCGGCGGCGAGCATCCGCACCCCGAGCGGCTCGGTTACACCTGGATCGAGTTCGGCCGCCTGGACCAGGACGGCACCGCGCACTACACCACGCTCGGCTGCGGACTGAAGGCGGTCAGCGGTCGGGGCATCGCCCGCCACTGGTACTTCGTCACCGACCGGCGGGTCGGTCCGGAGCTGCGGTTGGTGGATTCCACCGGCGCCGCGATCGGCCGTGACCGGCTGGCCGAGGCGTTGGACGGCCGGGGCCTGCTGTACGACTCGGCGCGGGCGTACCGGCGGGCGGTAGACGAGGTGCTGTTCGGCCTCGGCGAGCAGCGGTACGCGGCCCTGGTCGACCTGCTGGTACAGCTACGCCAGCCGCAGTTGTCGAAGCGGCCCAGCGAGAAGACGCTCTCCCGGGCCCTGACCGAGTCGCTGCCGCCGATGGACCAGGCCGTGGTCGCCGACGTCGCGGAGGCGTTCCGTTCACTGGACGAGGAGAAGGAGCAACTGGCGGTGATGGCCGCCGCCGAGCGCGCGGCGGGTTCCTTCCTCCAGCACTACCGCCGCTACGCCCGGGTGGCGGCCCGGCGCAAGGCCCGTGCCCCCCGCGCGCAGCACTCCCGCTACGAGGCGCTGCGGGTCGAACTCAACACCGCCGAACAGGATTTCGAGGCGGCCGGCATCGCGCTCGTCGAGGCCGAGACCCGGTTGGAGGAGCTGGACCGCCGGCGCACCGGTCTGCGGGCCAGGGACGAGGCCCTGCGGGCCGGTCCGGAGATGCGCAGCGCCCGCGAACTGGAGCAGGCCGCCGCTCTGGCAGGGCGCACCGCGCGGGACGCCGAACGCGCCGAGGCCGACGGGCTGCGGGCCGAGGAGGAACTGACGCGGTTCGCCGCCCGGTTGGGCGGTGCGCGGTCCCGCACGGAGGCCGCCGAGCGTGCTCAGGGCGTCGTACTGGACCGGGCCCGGTCCGGGGCGATCACGGCCGGGCTGGAACGGGAGCACATGGAGCGGGCTGTCCGCCCCCTCGCCGAGGGAGAGGTCCCCGGAACGGCGCAGCACAACGCCGCCGAGTTCACCGACCGTCGCCAGCGCTCGATCGCGCTGGTCGAGGAACACCTCGCGACCGCCCAGGAGTCGATCCGGGAGCTGGACCGGGCCCGCCGTCGGCTGGAGGACGCGGACGGCGAACTGGCCCACCGGGCCGAGCTGCGGGCCGAGGCCGAGGAGAGTACGGCACGGGAGGGCCAGGACTACCTCGCGGCCGTTCGCTCGTACCTCACCGGGTGCCAGTTGCTGCGCCCCGCCGACCCCGGGGGAATGCTCGACGAACTGGACCAGTGGGTGGGGACGTTGGTCGGCACCGACCCGTCCCGGGCGGCGGCGCAGCGGGCAGCCTCGACCGTCGGTGCCGAACTCGCGCGACTTCGGGCGGCGTTGGAGTCGCAGCAACAGGATGTCGACGAGAGCAGGGATCGGCTGCAGGGCGAGCTCGCCGAACTCGGGCGCGGTGGTCGGCGCGGTCCGCAGGCCCCATACACCCGTTCGCGCGAGGCCCGACAGGGCCGCCCGGGCGCGCCGTTGTGGCAGCTGGTCGACGTCGCAGACGACTTGGCGCCCACTCAGGCCGCCGAACTGGAAGCCGCCCTGGAGGCCTCGGGGTTGCTGGACGCCTGGGTCTCTCCCGGCGGAACGGTGGCCGTGGCAGGCATCGGAGACATCCTGGCCACCGTCGGTGCGCCGGTGGACGGCGCCTCGCTCACCGCCGTACTGCGCCCGGCGGTGGACCGGTCCGATCCGGCTGCGGCCGCTCTCCCCGACGAGCTGGTCGATCGGCTCCTCGCTGGTATCGGCCTGGTCCATGTGGGCGAGGAACTGCCCCACGCCGGCAGCTGGATCGGCCTGGACGGGCGGTTCCGCCTCGGCTCTCTGGCCGGCGCCTGGTCCAAACCGGCCGCCGAGTACCTCGGCGAAGGTGCCCGGGAGCAGGCCCGGCGAGCCAGGACCGCCGTCGTCGAGACGGAACTCGCCCGACTCGCGGAGCAGTCGGCGGACCTCGCGGACCGCTCCGCGCGGGTGGAGACGGACGTCCGCACCTTGGCGGCCGAGCAGGCGGCCCTGCCGGACGACGCCGCCCTGCGCGGTGCGCACGCCGTGGCGGTGGCGGCCCACCGTGAGCACGCGCGCGCCGCCGAGCGCCGCGGGGAGTCCGAGCGGATCGCCGCCGAGGCCGCCGCCGCTGCCGAGCACTCCACCGCCGAACTGCACGACCTGGCCGAGGAACTCGGCCTTCCCGCCACCAGTGCGGGTCTGCGGCAGGCCCGCGAGGCCCTCGGTTCCTACCGGGAGACCCTGGCCGAACTCTGGCCCGCCGTGCGGGAGACCCGCGCCGCCCGGACCGCTCTGGCGGCCGAGGCCGTCGACCATGGCCGGGCCGCCGAGCGCGTCGCCGAGCTGGCTGAGCGCTCGCGCGACGCGGCGCGGGAGGCTGTCACGGCGGGGGAGCGCCACGCGACGCTCGCCGCCACCGTCGGTGCCGCCGTCGCCGAGCTGCAACGTCAACTCGTCCACGTGGCCGAGACGTTGCATGGATGTGAGGAGGACGAGCGGGCCACCCGCCGGGAGCAGAACGCCGCCACCGGCCGCCAGGCCGCCGCCGACGCCTTGCGGACCCGGGTCCGCATCGAGATCCAGGACACCGCCCGCACCCGCACCGAAGCGATCGACGCGCTGCGCCGCTTCGCCGCCACCGGGTTGCTCGTCGTCGCCCTGCCCGACCTCGCCGAGGAGCACGCCGGTGACTCCTGGGCCCCCGAGCCGGCCGTCCGTCTGGCCCGGGCCATCGAGCGTGAGCTGGAATCCGTCGACGACGCCGACCCGGCCTGGGAACGCGTTCAGCGCCGGATCACCGAAGAGCTCAAGGAACTCTCCGACGCCCTCGCCCGCCATGGGCACAGCGCGGCGGCCCGGATGCTGGAGGAGGGGCTGGTCGTCGACATCGTATTCCAGGGCCGCGAACGCTCTGTCCCCGAGCTGGCCGCCGCTCTGGCCTCCGAGGTCGCCGACCGGCAACGGCTGCTCTCCGCCCGGGAGCAGGAGATCCTGGAGAACCACCTGATCACCGAGGTGGCCGGCACCCTTCAGGAACTCGTCAGTGCCGCCGAGCACCAGGTCCTGCGGATGAACGGGGAGCTCAAGGACCGCCCGACCAGCACCGGGATGCTGCTTCGACTGGTGTGGCGGCCTGCCCGCGACGCACCCGGCGGCCTGACGGCCGCCCGTGACCGCCTCCTGCGCCAGTCCTCCGACGCCTGGACCGCCGCCGACCGGGCCGCCCTCGGCGACTTCCTCCAGGCGCAGATCGAGCGCGCTCGCTCCGCCAACCCGTCCGGGACCTGGCTGGAGCATCTCACCGCGGCCCTGGATTACCGTTCCTGGCACGAGTTCGGCATCGAGCGCCACCAGCACGGCAAGTGGCAGTCCGCCACCGGCCCGGCCTCCGGCGGCGAGCGGGTGCTCTCCGTCTCGCTCCCGCTGTTCGCCGCCGCGTCCTCGCACTACGCCTCGGCCGGAAGCCCGTATGCGCCGCGTCTGGTCACCCTGGACGAGGCGTTCGCCGGGGTGGACGACGACTCCCGTGCCAAGTCGCTCGGCCTGCTCACCGCCTTCGACCTGGACGTCGTGATGACCTCCGAGCGTGAATGGGGCTGCTACCCGGAGGTCCCGGGCCTGGCCATCGCCCAGCTCTCCCGGGTCGACGAGATCGCCGCCGTCCTGGTCACCCGCTGGGAGTGGGACGGCCGGCGGCGCTCTCGCGTGGCCGACGCGGAGGTGCCGGGCCAGCGGCAGGAAGGCGTGTTCTCCTGACCATGGACGTGCCCCGGCTCCAGCGCCTGATCGGCGCACCCGAACTCACCTGGCTGCTCGACCGAGCGCGTCGGCGGATGGAGGCGGGACAGCCGCTCGATGCCACGGTCACCCTCAGCGGTGCCGCCGACGCCGAACGGGCCGCCGTCGCCCGGCTTTTGGGCCGTGCGCCGCGTCCGGGTCGCTCGCTGTCCGTGTCACTGGCGGCCGTCGACCGGGTGCTGCGCGCGAGCGGCGTCAGCCCGGACGGCCTGGCCGCTGCCGTCGTCGCGCTCACCGGGCCGGTCGTACCCCGACAGGAAGCGGTCGACCGGCTCGCCCTGGCCTGGGAACACGCCTTCGCTCCACTCGCCTCCGTGGTGGCCGCCCGACCCGATCTCGCCGACTGGTACGTTTCCCTGCACGCCACCGGCCTCGTCCGCCGGCTGGCCCGCGGTCCCGAGGAAGCCGCACCGCTGCTCGCCGATCTGGCCCGCCTGCTGCCGTACCTGCCGGCATCGCCGCCGCGCTCGCTCAGCACCTTCGCCGCCGAACGCACTGGTGACGCCCACACCCTCGACCAAGGCCCGCTGGCGACCCTCACGCTGGACGCCGTCCGAGCCCTCACCGGCACTCCGCCCGGCGACGGTGCCCAGGCACGGCGCGACACCTGGGCGGCAGCGGGGCTCCTGCTCGACGAGCTGTCGTCGCAGGTCATTGCCCTCAACCTCCCCGGCGACCGGGACACCGCCACCGGGCGGGTCCTCGCCGCACTCGGATCGGTCGGTCAGCCCGCCGTGCTGACGCTCCGGCAACTCGTCCGCGACGCCCCTCGTCCGCCACGTGGCGGCACGGCGTACGTGTGCGAGAACCCGGCCGTCGTCCTGGCGGCCGCGGACCGACTCGGCCCCGACTGCGCACCGCTGGTCTGCGTCCAGGGTCAGCCCAGTGTGGCCGCCCTGCGCCTGCTGAGGCTCTACGCCGACACCGGATGGACGCTGCGCTACCACGGGGACTTCGACTGGGGCGGCCTCCGCATCGCCACCCGGCTGTTGTCCCACGTCCCCTGGGCCCCGTGGCGGTACACCGCCACCGACTACCGCGCCGCCCTCGACACGCACCCCGCCACCGCGGTCCTCACCGGCACCCCGACCGAAGCGCCCTGGGACCCGAAGCTGTCCTCGGTACTCCTTGCCTCGGGCCGGCGCATAGAGGAGGAGTTGGTCCTGGAAACTCTGATCGCGGACCTGGCGGGCCGGACCGCCACGTAGGTGAGTCGGCCGGACCGGCCTCGCCGTACGCGTGCGTGTCCGCACGGTTTTCTTTCTGAACAACGTGCATCGGGTAGCCGTAGTTGTCACAATGGACTCGTTCCGAACCGCCCGTCCGAATCGCGTCCTTGTGTCTGGCGGGCATAGGCGCCACCAAGAACGGACAACAATGGGCACTTCGGGCGGCGGTGCAATTCGAACTGCTGTGTCGCCATCTAGCCGGCCTGCCGGGTTCCTTCCAGGAACTGACACTCCGTTGGCCACAACTGCCGCTGAGTGCAGTGGAGTCACCGGATTCTCGTCTGCCGTTGCGACGGGACACCGCCCGGAATGACCGTACTTCAGTTCACTGGCGAGCGAGTGTGGCGGCCCTACGACGATGATCCTCTGATCACCCGGGAGATGATCTCGGGGTTGGGCGCGTGCGACCCCGAGGTGCGAAACCGGCTCCTGTGCTACCTGGAGGCCTTGGTCGCGCGCCGCTCGGTTCCCGTACATACGGCGGTGGCCTTCAACGGGGTGTACTTCGGTTACGACATCGCGGCCGGGGGCTACGTCGGTGGGCCTTTGGATATCGGGGACTTCCCCTCGGTCGCACTCGGGGACCGGGTGGGTGCGCTGCCCGTGGGCGCGATGATCAACATCCGGACGGCCGGCGACCTGCTGCCGGCGGAGATCGTCTACAAGGAGGGGGCGCACCCGGCGCTCGGAACCTACGGAGAGACCCCGGCATGGCTCTCCGGCGCGCCGGCCGACGCGCAGGGGCCAGGTCGGCTCACATCAGACCGAGCGACTGACCCCGTGCTTCGGGAGCGGCTGGTGTTCGACACGACGGCGTTCGGGCAGGATCCGGCTCCGACTGCGAACCGGTTGCAGCGACTGCGTCGTCAGGGTAGGACCGACGAGTTCGAGCATCTGGTGGTCGAGTCCCGGTATGCGATGACGGACGCCGCCCTTGGCGACGCCGACTATTACGCGCAGTACCTCGTCACTCATGGCCGGGACCAACTCACCAGTGCGCTGGCGCCGGCGCCGCTTCCGTCGCTCATCGCATCGGGGAGTAGCGAGGACGAACTGTTGGCAGCGGTCAGGGGACTGATGGGTGCCGTGCGGGAGGCCCTGGCGTCACTGGAGGCGGTGCGGGTGTGGGGGGAGTACGTGTTCACCCGCGACTCGATGGCGCAAAGACTCACCGGCGCCGGTTCACTGGGACGTGACGACCTCGGGCGGCTGGCTGAGTCGACCGCGAACCACGCCCTTCCGAAGAGCAGCCGTCGGGCTCAAGCGGGCGGGCCGAAGCCCGTGTACACAGCGATCGGCGCAGTGCTGCGGAGCCGAGCGGAGTGGCGGGACGAGATCCGCGGGACTGCCTACCCGCTGGCCGTCTGTCACACCAACTCGGTGCTGATCGACTACTCGCTGCGCGAGCGTGACGAGGCCACCGACCTGCTGCCGTCGGGGGTGCGGCTGGCTTTGGACGACCGCTGGCAGGGTGGAGGTGTCTGGCGCGCCGCGTACGAGGGGAAGGGCATCGGCACGGGATCGGCGGAGAGCTCGTCTGACAGTGCTCTCGGCCGGGGCTGGGCCGAGTCGTTTCCTCAACCGGCGTTGGGGCGCACCTTCGCGTCAGCGCCGGAACCGGATCTGCCAGAAGCAGACCAAGAGCCGGATCCGGTGTACGGCGAGGGGCCATGGACGGCGGCGGAGGCTGCCTCTGGTTCGTGGCCCGACGACGGTGACCTGGGTTCACCGGTTGTCCTCTCGGTGAACGACGGCCAGGTCGAGTGGGCCCAGCCGCTCCGGCTGGCGCATCTGATGGAGAACTGCCTTCCGCTCCCTCGCCACGTCGCGGGGAAGTTCCGCACTGCCGGCGCCCTGGCTGGTCCGGTGCGGGTGCTGCTGCAGCATGCCGGGCAGGGGCTTGAGTCGGCTGTTGCCCGCCAGGACGCGAGCATGGCCGAGAGCGGACAAGGAAGCTGGCTGATCGGTCTCATCTGGCCGAGGGAGTTCTTTCCCGGGATCTGGCTCTCGTGCACCTGGCAGCGTGGAAGTCGGGTGGTCCACGCGCGGACGATTCTGTTGCCCCACCCCGTCACCATCGATGGCGACCGCGTTGAGCACCGCTACGATCCCGGGGTGTTCACCCGGGATGCGGTGAGTGGCCTGGCG
The DNA here is from genome assembly GCF_041435235.1 of Kitasatospora sp. NBC_01300. NCBI lineage: Bacteria > Bacillati > Actinomycetota > Actinomycetes > Kitasatosporales > Streptomycetaceae > Kitasatospora > Kitasatospora sp. NBC_01300. The sequence goes on from NZ_CP108408.1 coordinate 5,927,588, forward strand.
AGGGATGGTGGCAAGGCGGAGGACCGGTCTGACACGCGCTTGCTGATGACCGCAGTCCGCCGGCTCGGCCTGCTCGACCAGTTCGGGCGGGCGATGCTTGCGCGGGCCGACGTTCCGCCTGCACTTGAGGCCGTCATGGATGTCCGCGTCATGACTACAAGTCAAATCAGAATTACCCTGGCCGACCTACTCGCCATCGGGAAACTGACGACCACGCGGGGTAGCCGGGGTTTGGACGGTCGGACGTACTACCCACCCCTGACGGGGCGCCCTCTCGAGGAACTCGTTTGCTACACGCCACATCGCGTCGAGATGCGGGGCGGGCGGCCGGAGCCTGGCCCCGCCCCGGCCGGACCGATCTCTCCAGACCAGCCGGTGCAGGAGCACGGCGTGGCCGGATTTCTCCGCCGCATCGGCCATCTCGGTTACGAAGCGACCGACGAGCAACGCGCGCTCTACCACGCTGATCACCGGAGACTCCGGCTGACCGGCCCGTCCGAACTGCCGGCCGGATTCACCTACGTACGTCCGCACAGGCGAAGCCGCTGATCGTGCCGCCTTGCCGTACGTGCGCTCGCATCACCACCCCTGACAGGAGCCTGCATGACCTTGCCCCGTCAACCGCGAGCTGTCCCGAGCATGGAGAGCAATCCGCCGCTCTTTGACGTCGATCCCCTGAAACCCGAGGGCGCTTCCGCGGAATTGGCCGAGGCCCTTGAGGCGTTTTCCGCAGTCCTCGCCGACATTTGTTCGGGTGAGCCGGGGCCGTTGACGGTCGCGCTTTCTCGGCTCACCGAGGCGGATATCGAGCACTCCCTCAACTCCACCCCGGTGCAGTGGCGTCGCAGTCTCCTGAGCACGCTCAGGATCCCGATCGACGGGGCTCGGGTCAACCGGGCCTTGTGTCGCGACGTGCTGACGCGCATGCAGCGCAGTCCGGATGGGGAGCGTGCCCATCATGCTGCCCATCTGTTGACCCATCCGCTCTTCCATGACGTGGCGTGGGCGGGCTCCAGGCACACCGCAGGCGTATCTGAGGACACCTCACGGCCTCTCACTCACCGTTGGAGCCCTGCTCTGCTGCGGCTCACCGTCTGGTCGTCTCTGGAAGCGAGCGTCGCGCACGCTCCGCTGTGGTCCTGGGCGTTGCAGCAGCCCTGGATCACCGACATGGGGATCCCGGTCAAGGCGGTTCTTGGCGCAGCCCGGCGGGTGGTGGAGCTGGCTCCGGACAGGACCTCCGCCGGTGAAGGTGACGACGAGGAGGGACAGGCGCTGTACGCGCCCGAAGTTCGGTCCGAGGAAACGATCGATTCCGTCGACGCGGCTGTCTCGGAAGCCGGCCCAGCCAGCATGCCCGACACCCCGCAGCTGAACGCCGCATTGCGACGGATTGCCGACGGGCTCGGGGCGGCCGTGGAGCCGGCCCGGCGGACCATGGCGGCCATCACCGAGCAGTCCCGCCCGGCCGATGCGGACCTGGCAGCGTTGGTCGAGGTGGCCACGGCGTTCGACGAGGCAGTTCGTGGCCTGCGTGCGCACGGTGTCGTGGTCACCCCGAATGACCTGGCGAACTGCACCCGGGAGACCGACGTGGTGGTGCGCCGTCTCACTTCGGCACCGCTGCGTGAACGGCTCGGCGATGTAGCCCGATTGACGTGTCGGCCCGGTGACCCGGCACTTGCCCAGGACCTGGAGACCGCCCGCGAGCGAGCGGGCGTCCTGGTGGGCACCGTTGACTGGGGTGCGTCCGAGACGGAGGACGCCGAGGCGCTCAATGCGTTGTTGACCATGGTGGAGCTGCATGCCGTTGGGCGGCAGTCTGCCGAGATCATCGGCTTGTTCCAGACCGCGGCGAAGAGTCGTGGGCTTGCCTACCCAGCCGGTCGGTACCAGGAATTGTTGCTGCATTCTAGTGGTGCGGAAGAGCCAGGGGAGGGCTCGCAGACAGATCCTGAGTCGTCGGCGTCCGGGCACCAAGTACCTGTCGTCGCCACTGAGATCACCTCGGGTGCTGTCACGTCCGTGCGGACCGTTGGAGACCCGGTGGCGACAGGTGGCCGCCACGATGACGACGGCCCGATCGCTGTCGTGACTGGTGCGGAAACGGTGGATGCGGTGGCTACCAGACCGACGTCCGCGGAGTTGCTGCTGAAGGCCCCGGCCGTGCCCGTGCTGGTGAAGGCACCTGTGGCCAGACCTGGTGGCCCGGAGCCGGAACCGGTTCACGCCGCGGCTGTCCCGCAGGCCCGAGGCCCCCGGTCGGACGCGACCGCGGGCACAGCCGAGGATGTGGGCTCGGAGTCCCGCTCGGCCCTTGCCCGACTCATCGCGGCCCAGCGCTACGGCCTGGCCGCCTCGTTGGCTGACAGCCTCGGTGAACCGCAGTACCGGATTACCGCACTTCAAATCGCAGCGTGCGCCGAGGCGGTGCGCTCGCCGAGCAGCGAGAGCATTTCGCGAATCCGTATACCCTGCTCGCCGACCCGAATCTCGGAGACCTCGCCGTGAGTCGGCCCGACGCCGCTTTGGTCACCGCCGCGCTCCTGCAGGCCGTGCTTGTCACGGGCGATCCGGAGGCTGGAGCCGAGCTCGGCAGGATTGCGACCGGGCTACCGTTGAGCCTGGCGCAGGTCGCCGACGAGGTGGCCCAGCGTGCGCTGAAGTCGCTCCTGATGCACTCACCGCCGCTGGCCCTTGCCCGTGACTCGGCTGAGCTGGAGCGAGCTCTGGAGGACGCTCGGGAGGACTGCAAACAGGGGCTCGACCAGATCCCGAGCATCCGCTTCCCACGCGGACAGAAGGTCATTCGCCACTGGTGGGATCCCGAGAAGGGCTTGATCGGGTCCTTGTTGCGGCAGGCTGTCGAGGATGATCGTAGCCGCCTCGACGTGCTGTCTCGGGAGGTGAACGACCTCCGGGAGCCGGCGGTCATCCAGGCCAGGCTGGAACGTGCGGATCGCCAGTTCATGTCGCCTGGTGCCCGTAGCCGCTTGGAGGGGTCGGCCAAGCAGGATCTCCTGCGCCACACGGCCGACCGGCTGGCCATGGTGGACAAGTGGTGCCGACTGGCTCAGACGCTCGGTGCCCGTGAGCTGGGCTGGAGTGCCAACGAGGTTCAGGACATGCGCGCTGCCGTGCTCAGACTCCGGAAGGACGTGCTGCGGGAGGTCCACGAGCAGGCCGTGACTGCGGATTTCGTAGCAGCCGCCACCATGGAGACGACTGTCACTCTGCTCGCCCGGACCTTCGACTTGCTGTCCGGGGAGGCCCGGCTCGACGACACCGAGTTGACTGCGGAGCTGGCCCTGCACGCGGAGCTCCTCAAGGTGCCGGGAGCCGTCGTGGATCCGGCCACGGGCACGGTCCGGTACCCGGAGGTGCCCGCCGCGGAGCTCGTCGGCGCCGGTGGCCGTTCCTGGGAAGAGGCGGTCCGCGTCCAGACGGAGCACGAGCACTTCGCCACCGCACGAACGCTCCTCGACCTCTGGACGAAGCGGGAGCTTCCTGGCCTGGGAGGGCAGAGCCTGCCTCCGGAGGAGTTGGCGGATGTCGTGTCGGAGACCAGCAGGCGGGTCGCGCGGGAACTGCGTGATCGTCGCCAGAGCCTGGAGGAATCCCTTCGACGTGCTCGGGTGGACGGAGCTCTGACGGAGGAGGGTGAGCGTGTGCTTGAGCGCCGGATCCAGGCCGCCGTGCCGGATCCGGACTGCGACCTTGCGGGCGTCAGGAAGGAGCTTGAAGCGCTCTCCGGGGAGCTGAACCGGGCGAGGGCCAGCCACACAGCCGCGCTACGCACCCGGCTCCACGCGATCGACGGACTGCGCCCGGACGACCAGGATCGTGTGGAGCAGCTGATCGACACTGGTGACCTGCTCACCGCCGATGAGCTCATCTCGCACCTGGTGAACGGGGAGAGCATTCCCGACACGCGCACGACGGATCGGAGCCTGGCGGTCTTCTTCCCCGAGGTGCCGACCAGGCTGGCGTCGACGGGTATCTCCCGGGAGCTGATCGAGGCCGTACGCCAGCGGAAGCGATTCCTGGAACTCGAGGCACTCGACTACTCGGGACTGTCGCCCGAGATTGCGGAGCAGACCGCTCAGGCGCTTGCCGGGTGGGCCGACCTGGCGGGCCGCAAGGGCAGCGCGCGTACGCAGGGCGTCCGCGAGAGTGAGTTGCTGGTGCCCGCTCTCCGGCTGATCGGATACAGCAGCACGAAGGGACCGCAGCGCGTCGAACTGCCGCGCTCCGGTAGCTACCGGTTTCTCGATGTTCCCTCGGTCGACTACACCGGTTCGGCGCTGGTGCCCGACTTCGGCTCGGGCTTGCGAGGCAGCCTCCGCGTGATGCTGGTATGGGACCGGCCTTCGGCCGAGACGCTGATGTCCTGGATCCAGCAGGATCCCAATGACGACAGTCTGCTCGTCGTCTACTTCGGCACACTCTCGGTGCGCGATCGCAAGGCGCTCGCGGCACAGGGCGCTCGTAGGAGGCGGGCGATCGTGGTGCTGGACGATGCCGCACTGGCCCACCTCGCGGCCTGTGGCAATCAGCGTCTTGACTCTGCCATGCGGGTCCTGCTGCCGTTCTCTGCGGTCAACCCGTATGTCATGGGCAAACGGGCCCCCGTTTCCGAGGAGATGTTCTTCGGTCGCCGTGAGGAGCTCGCCTCTGTTCAGCATCCCAAGGGCGACCAGGTGGTGTTCGGTGGCCGGGGACTTGGAAAGTCGGCACTGCTGAAGGCGGCCGGGCGCAAGTACCAGGCCCAGATCCCCAGCTCGCGCCTCAGCCTGCTGCTCTCGCTAGACTCGACGTTCACCGGGACCAACGCACCCTCCTCCGCGGTGTGGGACCGGATCGGTCGGCAGTTGGTCGAACGGGACGCCCTGGTCCTGCAACGCAAGGTCAAGGCCGATGCGGTGATGAGCTACCAGCAGGTGCTGACCGGGATGAAGGCGTGGCTTCGTGAGGACTCCAAACGGGGGCTGCTGATCATGCTTGATGAGGCAGACGGCTTTTTCGAGTCCGACTCCCCGCAGTTCACGGAGACCCGTCGGCTGCGCGACCTGGGCGGGGATGCGGATGACCGGGTCAAGGTCGTGTTCGCGGGCCTGCACTCGGTGCAGCGGTTCGCGAAGATCGCGGTCAACAGCCCGTTCAGCCACCTCGCGCAGAGTCCCAGGGTGATCGGTCCACTCCGGCCACAGGATGCCGTGAGCCTGCTTATCGAGCCGCTTGGGGTGCTCGGCTACGAGTTCGAGGATCCCGCCCTGGTGCACCGCATCCTTGGGCATTGTTCGTACCAGCCGTTCCTGCTCCAAATGTTCGGGCACCGATTGGTCCAGGGCATGCACGCCAAGCGGACCGGTGCGGCCTCCGGACCGCCGTACGCCATCACCCGGGCCGACGTGGAGGAGGTCCAGTCGGACCGGGCCCTCAGGGACAGCATTACCGAAGCCTTCCACGACACGCTGCGGCTGGACTCCCGCTACAACGTGATTGCGAACGTCGTGGCACATCACGCCCATCACTACGGGCTGGACGCGGCACTGAACCACGTCGGGCTGCGGGAGGAGTGCACGTACTGGTGGCCGGAAGGCTTCGAGAACCTGGACACGGACCAATTCCGGGCCTACCTCTCGGAGATGGAGGGACTTGGTGTGCTCGCGCCGGATCCCGATCATCGCGGCTGGCACCTGCGCAGCGCCAACGCGTTGAGCAGGATCGGTAACCTGGAGATGGTTGAAGCTGAGCTGCAGCAGGCGTCGCGCCGGAAGGTGGCAGAGCACTTCAGTCAGTTCGAGGCGCGCCACCAGTCACGTGACGGCCACTCGTACTCTCCACTCACCACTAATCAGATCGCCGACGTGCTCCCCGGCAAGGGAAACCAGGCCCGACTGGTGATCGGGAGCGTCGCCACCGGGATTGATCGGGTGAGCGCCGCTCTGCGGGAAGTGGCCGAGACCACGGGGTGGGAGATGCCTCAGGTGTCCAGGTGGTCCGACTACGAGCGCGAGCTCGTCCTGGGCCGGCCCGGCAAGGAGCGGGTCGTTGTGTCGGACCTCACAGTGAAGGGGCCCAACGACGAGAGGTGTCTGGCCACGCTGGAGAACGCGGTTCGACGCGTCCCGGCCGCGTCCGGCGTCACGCGCTCGGCAGTCGTCATTGCGGGGCCCGGCCAGCAGATTGTCTGGGAAGTCGCCCTTGGTAACGGTCAGCAGCACGAGGTCGAGATCGATGCGATCCCGTTGCGCAGGTTCACAACCGACGGGCTTCGCGCCTGGGCCCAGGACAAGGAGGTGTTCAACTCCGAATCACAACTGGAGCGGCTCGGTGAGGGTACCGGCGGTTGGCCCGCCCTGGTGCACCGGTTGTCTGCCGCGCTCGATGAGGGACACAACGGGGAGCAGGTGCTGAGGCAGATCGTTGCGGAGTTGGAGGAGAGTCAGGGGGCGAAGGGGTTCCTGGCAGATGCTGGGCTGTTGCCTGGCACGCCTCAACGGGCTGCCTACCGTGCTGTTCTGGAGTTCATGACTCCGGACGGCATGGCCCTCGACGACCTGCAGGCGGCGATCGAGGCCGGTGCGGAGGACGACTCGGCGGACGTGGCCTGCGCGCTCGTCTTGCTGCGCACCCTCCAGGTCTTCGATGTCGACGCGGATGGCCGACACCACCTCGAACCGGTTTTGAAGGCTTGCTGGGAGAGGGTTCACGGCGACTGACCGCTATCGCGGGTCACCGTACGCACCGTGCGGTGACCCGTTGTCCCGGCGGACGACCTGGTAGGGCCGTGTGTCACCGAGCGAGTCCGACTACCGCCCAAGCTCATCGTGCGAACGGGCAGCCGGTCAGTGTGCTGCTTGACTCAATTTACAGCTGTCGGCCCGGACGGCGCGAGGGCGAGTCTGAGAGGGGTCGCAGGGTGGTGGTGATCACCTTTGAGGGTGGGCGGCGGGTGAAAGTGCAGGTCGGGGGCTTGGGCGAAGCGGGCCGGGGAGGGACCGGCCGAAGGGGCGGGGGCGGGCGAAGCTACCATGTGCGCAACACCCTCAGCTCGAAAGATGGACTTGTGACTGTCAACGACGACGTGTTCACGGACTGGAAGAACCGCGAGGAGATCGCGGAGTCGATGATCCCGATCATCGGGCGACTGCACCGCGAGCGGGACGTGACCGTCCTGCTGCACAGCAGGTCCCTGGTGAACAAGTCGGTGGTCAGCATCCTGAAGACGCACCGCTTCGCCCGCCAGATAGCCGGCGCCGAGCTCTCGGTCACCGAGACGATGCCCTTCCTGAGCGCGCTGACCACCCTGGACCTCGGCCCCTCGCAGATCGACATCGGCATGCTCGCCGCGACCTACCGGGCCGACGACCACGGCCTGTCGGTCGAGGAGTTCACCGCCCAGGCCGTCTCCGGCGCCACCGGCGAGAACAAGCTGGAGCGCCGCGACGCCCGCGACGTCGTCCTCTACGGCTTCGGCCGGATCGGCCGCCTGGTCGCCCGCCTGCTGATCGAGAAGGCCTCCGGCAACGGCCTGCGCCTGAAGGCCATCGTCGTGCGCGACAGCGGCGGCGATGACCTGGTCAAGCGCGCCTCGCTGCTGCGTCGGGACTCGATCCACGGCCAGTTCCAGGGCACGATCACCGTCGACGAGGCGAACAACAAGATCATCGCCAACGGCAACGAGATCACCGTGATCTACTCCGACGACCCGACCAAGGTCGACTACACGGAGTACGGGATCAAGGACGCCATCCTGATCGACAACACCGGCCGCTGGCGCGACCGGGAGGGCCTGTCCAAGCACCTGCGCCCCGGCATCGCCAAGGTCGTGCTGACCGCGCCGGGCAAGGGCGACGTCCCGAACATCGTCCACGGCGTCAACCACGACACGATCAAGCCCGACGAGCAGATCCTGTCCTGCGCCTCCTGCACCACCAACGCCATCGTCCCGCCGCTGAAGGCGATGGACGACGAGTACGGCGTGCTGCGCGCGCACGTGGAGACCGTCCACTCGTTCACCAACGACCAGAACCTGCTGGACAACTACCACAAGGCCGACCGTCGCGGCCGCTCGGCACCGCTCAACATGGTGATCACCGAGACCGGCGCCGCCTCGGCCGTCGCCAAGGCCCTTCCGGACCTCCAGGCGAAGATCACCGGCAGCTCGATCCGCGTCCCCGTGCCGGACGTCTCGATCGCCATCCTCAACCTCCAGCTGGCCCGCGAGACCAACCGCGAGGAGGTCCTCGACTACCTGCGCAACGTCTCGCTGACCTCGCCGCTGAAGCGCCAGATCGACTTCACCGACTCCCCCGACGCGGTCTCCAGCGACTTCATCGGCTCGCGCCACGCCTCGATCGTCGACGCCGGCGCCACCAAGGTCGAGGGCGACAACGCGATCCTCTACCTGTGGTACGACAACGAGTTCGGCTACTCCTGCCAGGTCATCCGGGTCGTCCAGTACGTCTCGGGCGTCGAGTTCCCGACCTACCCGGCCCCGGCGGTCTGATCCTCCGGCAGTTCAGGTAGTTCCGGCAGTTCCGGCGGCGGGGCGGCGACCAGTACGGTCGCCGCCCCGCCGCCGTTCACGCCCCCGCTCCACCCTCGATCGGCCCGAACGGCGGGTTTCCCGAGCGCTCGGCGACTCCGGAGCCGACGGACGACGGCTGCCGACTCCTGCCGTTGCCAGGTGTCTGCCATGTCGTCCCCCCTGCCTTCAGGCCTTGTCCCCGTTCGGACGCTACCGGCCGGGGCAGGGGCGGCAGAGGCCGTTCAGCGGTTGAGCATGCAGAGGCTCCGGTGGTAGTCGATGTACTTCTCGTCGATGGGATGGTCGGGGTGCTGGCGCAGCGGCCCGAGGGGCAGATCGCCGTGGGTCTCCCGAACCACACCCTCGACGTCGATGTAGATCTCCAGGCCGTCGAAGAGCACGTGGTGGTTCGCGCACAGGCACAGCAGGTTGTGCAGCTCGTCGGGCCCGTGGTGGGGCTTCCCCAGGCCGCGGATGTGAGCCGCCTCGCTGTAGGGCTTCTGGTTGGACCGCAGCTGGGTCTCGCAGACCTGACACCTGAAGTCGTGGATCTCCTTCACCCGGCTCACGATGGCGGCCTTCCGGACAGGGCGGGAGGACGTGACATCCCGGCGTGGGGCGGCCCCGGTGGCCCGCTCCGGGGCGGTGGCCGTCGCCGCGTGCTCGTCCTCCAGGGTGTCGTCGAGGCCGTCCGCGGCGGTGTATCCGGTCAGGCCCAGTCGACCGAGCAGGGCTTGCAGGTCGATGTCGTGGAGATAGCGGCTTCGCAGGAGGAGCATCGCCTCCAGGCGGGTGACGGGGTCCTGCAACAGCTCGGCAGCGTCCTGCGACAGGCCGGCCTCCGGCTGCGTGTCGTTGAGGACCCTGACCGAGGGCATGGATCCCGCGTCTTCGCCGACTCCGCGCACCTCCCAGAGGCCGCTTCCCTGAAGGTGCCAGAACGGGTACTCGGGCGTGACCTTGGAGCCGGGGAGCCCGTACTCGGACAGCAGCGGTCCGACCTCGGACCGGAAATCCGACCAGCGTGCCAGCCGCGGTTCACCCGCTGCGATGCGGGCGATCGCCCAGAGCAGGGCGAGCGGCTGGTGGCGGCTGGGCTCCCCTCCGGCGGTGTTGCGGTTGGTCTTGAGACCGCGGAGCCGGTTGAGCAGGTCCGGGCCGGTCAGGGGAGGGGTGTGGGACGCAGAAGGCCGTGTCCGTCCGTGGGGCGGCTGTGGGTGATGCACCGCCGGAAGACGGTGGGCGACGCGTGAGTGGTCCTCGGCCGATCGGAGCGTGAGCATGCGAAGCGGGCGCGGGACCTGGAGTTCGGCCAGGACGTCCAGAGCGGGGACCGGCTGGGAGAACTCTTCGAAGTCGTCGAGCGCCATGATGTGCTCCCAGGTCCTGCCGTTCTCGTCGCTGCCCCAGACAGCACGGGCTATGACCGGGCTGGTGAAGAGCTGGACGACCGTCGCGCGTGCGATGAAGCTGTTTCCCGTGTAGAAGAGGACGCTGTCGCCGACCCGGCGGTCGCGCAGTGCCCGTACCTTCTCGTTGTTGGTCTGAGAGGTCGGCGTCGAGCCCCACAGGCGGGCGACCCCGTCCGGGTACAGGCCGGTGAGCACGTCTGCCTCGGGGCCGACCGAACTCCGGAGATCAGAGATGCGGATACCCTTCCGCATCGACTTGGCGAAGTGCTTCGGGCCCCCGTCCTTGGTGCCTCGAGGCTGGAGGATCAGTTGCGGGGCCTTGGGACTGCGGACAATCGCCTCGGCAGCCGGCCTGAGAAGGTCGTGCTGCCAGATGGCCGGCTGTGCTCCTGCATGCGTCAGATCTTCGAGGCCCATGCCGGGGAGAGTAATAGGAAGATCTGACAGTCGGTTATTGATTAACCGGGGGGCGGGTGGCCAAGCAGTCGATGGCACGCTTCAGACCTGCGTGACGTGCAGTCGTACGGACGCGGAGAGCGCCGCGGACTCACCCGGACCGCACGGGGGCCGGGACGCGGGCGGCGCCGCACGAGCGCGGGGGAGGGCGTGGCGGAACGAGGAATTCGACCGGCTATCTTGATGGGTCACGGACATCGGGAGGGAGTGGGCGATGGGGATGGGGATGGCTGGTCGGAGGGTGGCTGCCGCAGTGGCGGCCGGGGCGTTGGTGGGGGTGCTGGCCGGGTGCTCGGCGGGTTCTGCGGGGAGTTCCGCGGCGGGCTCGGACGCGGCCAAGGGCGCGGCGGGGACGGCGAGCGCGGTGGCGAGCGCGTCGGGTCCGGCGGGCGGTGAGAGCGGTGCAGGGGCTTCGGTCCCGGCGTCGGCTTCGGCGGCGGCGTCTGTGCCCGCTGCCGCGACGGGGGCGGGCGCGGCCTCGGCGTCGGCGGCCGGGGGCGGTGGGGCCGGGGCGTCCGCTCCGCCGGCCGGCGCGGCGACGCCCGGGGCGGATCTGGAGGCGGTGCTGCTGGACGACAAGCTCGTCGGGCAGGTGCTGCCGGACGCGAAGGCGATGGCGGGCTGGGAGGAGGAGAAGCGCAAGGTCGACACCATCGACCACGCCACCACCTGCACCGCGTCGGTGCCGTGCACCGGCAAGCCGCTCAGCGGCTCCGTCCGGTTCTCCTCGGGGGACGTGGTCGCCCGCTTCATCGTCGAGACGCTGCCGAACCGCGACGCCGCCAAGGGCAAGCTCAAGGAGTCCTACGCCTCCTACGGGGCCGGGCCGTTCCGCAAGGTCGACTCCCCGGTGCTGGGCAGCGAGAGCCAGGCCTTCCAGGGCCAGCTGGGCGAGAGCGAGGGCATCGGCATCGTGCTGCGCTCGGGCACCGTCGTCGCCAGTGTGACCACCGAGGGCGGGCCGGCCGACGTGGCTGCCGCCCGGCGGTTCGGGGCGATGCTGGTCAAGCGGATCGAGCAGGCCCAGGCGGGCAGGACCCCGGACGCCGGACTCGGACTGGCCTGACGGCCGCCGCGTACGCGGAGCGAAGCGAAGCCCCGGGCCGAGGAGGCGCCGGGGCCGTTTGCGCTCGGCGTCGGACCGGACGGTGCCGGATCGGACTGCGTCGGAGCGGACGGCGCCGCCGCCCTCGACGTGCCCGCACCCCGTTCGACGTGCCCTCACCTCGGCCGTCGGCCCCGGCCGTCCGCCCCGGTCGGCGGGCCGTGGGGCGGTCCCCGCGCGTGCCGGACCGGGACCGCCCCTGGGCTGGGCAAACGGATGTCGGTCGGCCGTGATATCTACTCATCTGGGGTGGCCGTCGTGCGGCCATGCGAAAGATGCCGATGATGTTCGAGGGGGCCACACATGCCGCTGTTCCGACGCCGCTCCGGCGAGGAGGCCGCGCAGGGCGGGGCGGGCTGGCGCGGGAGGGTGCGACGGGCCGTCGGGTCCGCGCCCGTGGTGGCCGTTGCGGCGCCGCGGCTGGATCCGGCGCTCGGGGACGAGTCGCTGCGCCTGATGCTCGCCCAGGCCGCCGCCGGTGACTGGGCCGCCCTGGGCCCCGCGCTGGCCGCCGTCGGGGACGGCGCCGACCTGACCGGGCGGGTCGGTGCGATCGCCGACGTGCCCCGGGTCGAGGAGTGGACGGCCCGGGCCCTCGCCGACCGGCCCGAGGACACGATGGCGCTGCTGCTGTCCGGCGCCCGGCACGTCACCTGGGCCTGGGAGGCCCGCACCGGCGCCCGGGCGAAGCACGTGTCCGAGCAGCAGTGGAAGGTGTTCCACGAGCGGCTGGACGCCGCCGAGGAGCAGCTGCTGGAGGTCGCCGAGCGCGAGCCGTCCTGGCTCGCCCCCTGGTACTTCCTGCAGATCAGCGCCCGCGGCGCCTCGCTCCCGGCGGAGGTCGCGACCTGCCGCTTCGAGGCCGCCGTGCGCCGTGCTCCCGGGCATCCGGCCTCGCACCGCCAGCGCCTCCAGCAGCTGTGCGCCAAGTGGGGCGGCTCGCACGAGGAGATGCACGCCTTCGCCCGCGCCTCGATGCTCGCGGCGCCGGAGGGCAGCCAGCTCGGCGAGCTGGTCGTGCTGGCGCACCTGGAGCGCTGGCTGGACCTCCCGGACGGCGAGGACCGCGCCTACCTGGCCAGTGCGGAGGTGGTGGCCGACTTGCAGGAGGCGGCCTTCCGTTCCGTGCTGCACCCGGACTTCACGCCGGTCCGCGGCTGGCAGGGTTCCTTCAACGCCTTCGCGATGGCCTTCTCGCTGGCCGGCCAGCGCAAGACCGCGCGCCTGCTGTTCGAGGCCCTGGACGGCGCCGTCACCGAGTCGCCCTGGCACTTCCTGTCCGGTGATCCGCTCAAGGCGTTCGCCTCCCACCGGGACCGCTGCGCCTACTGACGCCCCGGCCCGCCCAGAACCTCCGTCACCCGCCCCGCGATCGAAAGAGCCCCCGGTGTCCCCATCCGAGAACCCGACGCCCGACAACGCGGCGAGCGCGCACACCTTCCAGGTGGACCTGCGCGGCCTGGTGGACCTGCTCTCCCACCACCTCTACTCCAGCCCGCGGGTGTACCTGCGCGAGCTGCTGCAGAACGCGGTGGACGCGATCTCCGCCCGCCGCGCCCTCGACCCGCAGGCGCCGGCCCGGATCGTCGTGCGCGCCGACGACGAGCTGAGCGTCACCGACACCGGCGTCGGCCTGACCGAGGCGGACGTCCACACCTTCCTCGCCACCATCGGCCGCAGTTCGAAGCGCGACGCCGACGGCCGGCTGGACGGCGCCGGGCTGGCCCAGGCCCGCGGCGACTTCATCGGCCAGTTCGGCATCGGCCTGCTGGCCTGCTTCGTGGTCGCCGACGAGATCACCGTGGTGACCCGCTCCGCCGCCACGCCGGACGCGCCGGTGATCGAGTGGCGCGGCGGCTCCGACGGCCGCTACACGATCCGCACCCTGCCCGCCGCGGCCAAGCCGGAGCCGGGCACCACCGTGACGCTGGTCCCGCGCGCCGACGCCGCCGAGTGGACGCGGTCGGGCCGTGTCCTCGCGCTGGCCCGGGACTTCGGCAGCCTGCTGCGCCACGACGTCACGGTGGTGGACGCGAACGGCACCGAGCACCGGGTGAACCGCACCCCGCCGTGGGCCGAGCGGCACGGCTCGCCGCTGGCCCGCCGCGACGCGCTGACCGAGTACTGCCGCGCCGCCTTCGACTTCACCCCGCTCGACACCATCGACCTGGACCTGCCGCTGGTCGGCCTGCGCGGCGTCGCCTACGTGCTGCCGGACGCGGCCCCGCCGTCCCGCCGTTCGGGCCACCGGGTGCACCTCAAGGGCATGCTGCTGTCCGACCAGGCCGCCGAACTGCTGCCGGACTGGGCGTTCTTCGTCCGCTGCGTGGTGGACACCGACGGCCTGCGCCCGACCGCCTCCCGCGAGGGCCTGTACGCGGACGAGACGCTGGCCGCCGTCCGCGACGCGCTGGGCGTCCGGATCCGCGACTGGCTGACCGGCCTGTCCGCGAGCGATCCGGCGCTGCTGCACCGCTTCCTGTCCGTGCACCACCTGGCCGTCAAGGAACTCGCCCGTTACGACGACGAGTTGCTGCGGATGATGCTGCCGTGGCTGCCGTTCGAGACCACCGACGGCAACGTCACCCTGGACGAGTTCACCCGCAGCCACCCGGTGGTGCTGGTGACCCGCACCGTCGAGGAGTTCCGCCAGGTCGCCCCGATCGCCGGCGCCGCCGGCCTCGGCGTGGTCAACGGCGGCTACACCTACGACCGCGACCTGGTGCACCGGCTGCCCGAGATCCGCCCCGGCGTCTCGGTCTCCGACCTCGACCCGGGCACCGTCACCGCGCACCTGGACACCGTCGACCCGGCCGCCGAGCTCGCCGCGAACGCCTTCCTCGCCGTCGCCCGCGAGGTGGTCGGCCGCTTCGACTGCGACGTCGCCCTGCGCAGCTTCCACCCGACCAACGCGCCCGCGCTGCTGCTGGACAACCGGGAGGCCCGGCACGAGCGCAGCCGCGCCCAGCTCGCCGAGGAGGCCGACGGCCTGTGGGCGGACATCCTGGGCTCGCTGCGCGCCGAGGCGCCCCGCGCCCAGCTGGTGCTCAACCACCTCAACCCGCTGGTGCGCCGCGCCGCGACGGTCACCGACCGCGAGCTGGCCGTCACCGCCGTCGAGGCGCTGTACGGGCAGGCCGTGCTGATGACCCGCCGCCCGCTCAAGGCCAGCGAGAGCGCCCTGCTCAACCGCTCCTTCATCAGCCTGCTCGACCACGCCATGCTCGGCCACGAGTCGGCCGGCCCGGACCGCACCGACCCGAAGGAGGCCTGATGCTGGACACCCCCGATGCGGTGATGGCCGCGCTGCGCGAGAACGACGCCCGCCCGTACGGCCGCCAGCGGACCGTCGCGGCCGAGGAACTCGTCGACGCCGCTGAGCAGTTCGACGACACCGGGGCGCGCTCGATGGCCCTGCTGGAGCTGATGGAGGCGTACGAGTACGACGGCGAGCGCAGCAAGAGCCCGGTCGTCTTCGCCCGCCTCCTCAAGCTGTGGGACGCCGACCCGGACGGCTTCGGCGAGTGGGCCCGCCAGCAGGTGTTCTGGCGCTTCAAGTGGGTGGCCGGCGCGCTCCTGGGCAACCCGGACGTGCCGCTGCCGGCCCTGCGGCGCTGGCACACCGAACTGCGCGACCGCTACCGGGCGGCCGGCTTCGACCTCCAGCCCTACTACGCCCAGCGCTACCACCTGGCCGCGCAGACCGGCAGCGGCCGCCAGGACGCCTACGAGCTGTGGACGGCCCGCCCGCGCTCCGAACTGAGCGACTGCCACGCCTGCGAGACCCGGGCGCGCGCCGAGCACTTCGTGGACGCCGGCGACGACGCCCGGGCGCTGGACGTCCTGCAGCCGGTCCTCGACGGCCGGAGCAACTGCGAGCAGGAGCCCGCCCTCAGCCAGGCCGCCGCCCTGCTCCCGCTGCTGCGCCGGGGCCGGCTGGACGAGGCCCGCTCCAGCCACCTGACCGGCTACCGCGCCGCGCGCGGCAAGGCCTCGATGGCGCACGCCGTCGGCCGGCACGTCGAGTTCTGCGCGCTGTCCGGCAACGAGCCGCGCGGCCTGGAACTGCTCGCCGAGAACCGCGACCTGTTCGCGGTGGCCGGCGAGCCGTCCGCGCTGCTGTCCTTCCTCACCGGCGTCGAGGTGCTGCTCGCCGTCCTGGCCCGGGGCGGCCACGGCGGGCTCGCCGTCAGCGGCCCGCCCGGCACCTCCTGGACGGCGGACACCCTGCTCGCCCACGTGCGCGCCGAGGCCGACGCGCTCGCCGCCCGCTTCGACGCCCGCAACGGCACCGACGCGGTCGGCGCCGACCGGTGCGCCCGGCTGGCCCGCGAGCCGCTGCTGGCCGAGCCGCTGGCCCTCGGCGTGCGCGCCGCCGCCGCGCCCGAGCTGGCCGCCGCCCCGGCCCTCGCGCCCGCACCGCGCCGGGCCGTCGAGCCGGAGCCGGAGGACTTCACCGCCCTGGTGGTCCGGGCCCGCGAGCTGGAGCTCGTCGGCCACCCGGACGCCGACCGGCTCTGGCGGCGGATCGCCGAACGCGCCGCCGCCGACGGCTTCGCCCACCCCGAGGGCACCGCGGTCGGCAGCCCCGAGCGGCTGCGCGCCGAACTCGCCGAGCAGCGGGCCCACCAGGCGCTGGAGCGGGACGAGCACGCCGCCGGCCGGGCCGGGCTGCTGGCCGCCGCCGAGCTGTTCGAGCAGGCCGGGCTGCCCGGCCAGGCCCTGATGGTCCGGGCCCGTGCGCTGATCGTGGAACTCGGCGACGTCGAGGGCGCGGTGGCCGACTGGTCGGCGCTGGACGAGGCGCTGCGCCGGGCCGAGGAGCTGCGGGCCGCCGGCGCGATGGCCGACGACGACCACCTGATCGTGTGGCAGGTCCGGGCCTACGCCGCGCACCACGACCTGGTCGAGGCGCTGCCCGAGCCGCCCGCCGAGGCCGTCGAGCGCTTCGAGGCGGCGGCCGGCGGCTACCACCGCACCGCCGTGGAGCTGGGCTCCACCCGTCGCGCCGCCACCTCCCGCCAGTACCTGGCCGACGCGGCCGCCCGGCAGGGCCGGCTGGCCGAGGCCGGCGCCGAACTGCGCGAGGTGCTCGTCGAGTTGGACGCGGCCGAACTGCCCTGGCACACCCCGCGGGTGCTCGGCCTGCTGGGCCAGGTGCTGCTGCAGGGCGGCGAGTCCGCCGAGGCCGTCGAGGTGTTCCACCGGGCGCTCGCCGAGGCCGCCCGCTGGGGCGACGACTCCTACCCGTACGCGCCCACCTACCTGATGCTCGGCCACGCGGCCATGGGGGCCGACGACCGCGGCGGCGCGGTCCGGGCGCTCACCGAGGCGGCCGCGCGCTTCGACCGCAAGGGCCGGGAGGGGGCCGAGGACGCCGCCCGGGCCCGCCTCCAGCTGGCCGACGTGCTGCGCGCCGCCGACCGTACGGCCGACGCCGTCGCGGTGCTGGAGTCGGTGCTGCTGGACGCCGCCGCGTCGGAGCTGGACGTACGGATGCTCGCGCAGGCCCGGCTGGACCTCGCCCGGGGCCTCACCGAACTGGACGAGCACCGGGACGCCGCCGAGGAGTACCTGCGGCTGGCCGACGTCGTCGCCGGCTGGGAGGAGCAGGACACCCACACCATGGTCGCCTGCGAGGCCGCGCTGGCGCTGGCCCGGGCGGACCGCTGGGAGGCCGCGAAGGCCGCCCTCGACCGCGCCCTCGCGGCCCACGCCCAGGCTCCCCAGGTCGACCAACTGGCCGCGACGCTGCGCGAGTTCGCCCGGCTGACGATGCACGCCGAGGGTCCGGAGGGGCTGGCGTCGGCGCTGGCCCGGCTGGCCGAGGCGGACGCCGTCGGGGAGCACGCCGGGCAGGCCTGCCAGGAGCACAACCCCTGGTACCTGCGCGGCGGTTCGCACTACGAGCGGGCGCGCTGCCTGGCCATGGCCGAGCGCCACGAGGAGGCGCTGGCCGAGGTCGAGCGGGCGATCGCGGTCTACGAGGGCGGCGACGAGCGGGCCGGAACGTCCCGGGCCGAGGCCGTCCGGCTGGCCGCGCTGATCGAGGGCGCCGACCTCGGCCGCACCGGGGCGGCCGTCGCCCGGCTGACCGCGGGCATCGCCCGCTGCGAGGCCGCCGGGCTCCCGGAGGCGGCGCGGGTGCTGGCCGACCTGCGGGAGCGGTTCACGGCCGCGAACTGACCACGGCCGCGAACTGACCACGGCCGCGAACTGACCTGCCAGGGGCCCGGGGTGCGCAGATCCCCGGGCCCCTGGCGTCAGCCCGTCAGCCCGCCAGCCTGTCGGCCCGTGTCAGCAGGGGCCGTCGTCGCCCCAGACGCCCCACTGGCCGCTGGCGCTCGGCACCTCGTTCAGCGTCCACCACTTGGCGTGGTACTTGTGGCCGCCGTACGAGACCTTGCTGCCGCTGGTGTACGTGGTGCTCGCGCTCCACGCCGGGTCGGTGCAGGCCCCGGGGGTGGTCGGGGGAGTCGTCGGCGGCGTGGTGGGCGGGGTCGTCGGAGGCGTGGTCGGCGGGGTGGTGGGGGGCGTCGCCCCGGCGAACTTCACGGTGTACTTGGTGAAGTCCCAGTCGTTCTGCGCCACGCTGGAGCAGGAGCCGGACAGCCCCGGGTCCACCGGGCCCGTGCACTGCCGGTCCCGGTTGACCGACCAGTAGGTGTACCGGGCCAGGTTGTGCGCGGTGGCGAAGTCCAGCACGGCCTGGAAGTCCGCCTGCCGGAAGTACTCGGCGGCGTCGGTGCGGCCGTTCATCATCGACACGCCCTCGTGGGCGTAGGCCGTCGCCTCGGACCAGCCGAAGGTGGTCTGGAGGATCTGGTTGAACTTCACCAGCGCGTCGGTCTGCGCGGCCGCGCCGTTGAACCCGCCGTCGAACGGCATGATCGAGTAGTTGTTCGGCGTGAAGCCCTGCGACTTGGCCTCGTTCAGCATCTGCGTGCCGAACCAGCCCGTCCCCGCGTTGGTCCCGGCGGTGGTGATCGAGATGTAGAGGCCGGGGTTGTTCTGCTGGAGGATCCGGGCGGCGCCGATCTCGTTGTGGATCGCCGCGGTGTTCTCGTACTCCGGCTCCTCCAGGTCGAAGTCGATCGCCTTCAACTGGTACTTGGTGATCACCTTCTGGTACCCGGCGGCGGTCGCCTCCGGCGTGCCGCAGACCTGGCCGAGCTTGGTGCCGCCGTACCCGCCGACCGACACCGAGACGTCCCCGCCCTTGCCGCGGATCGTCTGGATGACGCCGGGCATGGTGGTGTCGGTGTCGATCGAGGAGGTGCCGCCCCAGGACGGCGTACAACTGCTGCCCTGGGCCAGGATGAACGCCAGCTGGAAGGCCTTCTGCCCGGTGGCGTCCATCACCGCCGCGGCGTCCGGCGGGCTGTTGTCCTCGGGCATCAGGTAGGGCGCCGAGGCGTACCAGTTGCTGCCGAGGCCGGTCGTGGTGTCGGCGGCGGCGGAGCCGGTGTTCGCGAGCGCGGCGACGCCGCCGGCGACCAGGCCGAGCACCCCGGCCACGGCGGCGGCGACCCGGCGCGGGCGGCGGCGCGAGGTCCGAGGGGCGGGGTGTGGGGGAAGAACGCGTTCCATCGAGGGCCTTTCCAGGCGGGACGGCAGTGGGGGAGGGGCTGCTCACGCCGGAGGTGGGGGTGGCGCGCAGACCGAACGGGCCTCCGGCAGGGGGTAGTTGCCGAAGGCTGTCACTGGTATAGACCTGTTGAGGAAGGGTGGTCAACCCCGAAATGGTCAAGCCGGGGCACGGCGCCGGCGGCGGACCGGGTGCCGAACGGACTTCCCGTCAGGCGCGCGCCGCCACGCGGACCCCGGCCCTCGTTCCCTGCCCGGCGTCACCGGCTCCCTGCGCGGCACCCACCGCCCCCTGCGCGGCATCCACCGCCCCCTGCGCGGCATCCACCGCCCCCTGCCCGGCACCCACCGCTCCGTGTGCGGCGCTACCGGCTCCCTGCGCGGCGCCCACCGCCGCCAGCAGCCCGCCGACCGCCGGCGACCACGGCCGGCTGGTCGGCCCGGTGAGCGTGAGCGTGCGGTGGACGGCCGGCCGGATCGGGACGAGCACGCAGTCGGCAGGGAGCATGGTCAGCGCCAGCGCGGGCATCACCGAGACCCCGACACCCGCGTGCACCATGCCGATGAGCGTGTTGAGGTCGCGGATGCGGTGCCGGGGGGAGAAGCGGGCGCCGGCCCGGCGGAAGGCCTCGCGGATGTGGCGTTCGCAGCCGCCCTCGGAGAGCAGGAAGTCGTCGTCCTCCAGGTCGGCGACGTGGATGGCCTCCTGCCCGGCGAGCGGGTGGTCGCGGCGCAGCAGCGCGTGCATGGAGTCGGCCCCGAGCGCGACCGCCCCGGGCGGGAGCGGCCCGGGGTCGACCAGGACGGCGGCGTCGACGGTGCCCGCCTCCAGCCAGGTGGCGAGCTCGTCGTCCTCGCCCTCGAAGACCCGGACGGTGACCTGCGGGTAGGCGGCCTTCCAGTCCCGGAGCAGCCCGGGCAGCAGCGCCTGGCAGACGGTGGTGGGCGCGGCGAGCCGCACGGTCCCGACGGGGCCGCCGGAGTGCCGGGTGGCGATGGCGCGCACGGCGGCGGCGGAGGCGACGGCGGTGCGGGCGTGCGGGAGGATCTGCTCGCCCAGGGGGGTGGGCCGGGCCGGGGTGCCGCGCAGCAGGACGGGCGCGCCGAGGGTCCGCTCCAGCGCGGCGACGGCGTGCGAGACGGCGGACTGGCTGATGCCCAGTTCGTCGGCGGCCGCGCCGAACCCGCCGGTGTCGGCGACCGCGACCAGGGCCCTCAGCTGGGCCAGGTTGACCTCCGAGGCCATGAGACTTCCTCATCCATCCGGCACTGCCACTTGTTGGACTCATGCTCTGCCAGCGGGACACCCTCTGTCCAGACGGGACCCGAGGCGGGACTCCGGGCGGGACCCGAGGCGGGACCCGAGACTGGACCCTGGACGGAACCCGACACGGAACCAACAGGACCAACGGGACGAAGATGGAGGTGGTCCGGGTGCGGCGCTGGTTGCCGGGCTTCGTGGCGCTGTCGGCGATCTGGGGCGCGAGCTTCGCTCTGATCAAGGTGGCGGTGGAGGCGGGGGTGCCGCCGCTGTGGGTGGCGCTGTGGCGCTGCGCCCTCGGGGCGGTCACGCTGTGGGCGATCCTCGTGCTGCGCCGCGAGCGCGTCCCCCGCGACCGAGCGCTCTGGGGGCACTCCGCCGTGGTCGCGGTGCTCCTCAACACCGTGCCGTTCACGCTGTTCTCGTTCGGCGAGACCCGGGTCAGCTCCGTCCTCGCCGGGGTGATGAACGCGACCACCCCGCTGTTCACCCTGCTGTTCGCCGTCCTCGTCGTCGCCGAGGAGCGCCGCCCCGGCGCCCGCCGGCTCTCCGGACTCGCCCTCGGCTTCGTCGGCGTGCTCACCGTGCTCGGGGTCTGGCGCGGCATCGGCTCCGGCGAGGCCGCCGGCGGCCTCGCCTGCCTGGCCGCCGCCTGCTGCTACGGCGCGGGCTTCACCTACCTGCGCCGCTTCCTCTCCGGCCGGCCGGAGTCGGTGGTCACCCTCTCGGCCGTCCAGATCGCCTGCGCCACCGCCGAGCTGGCCGCCATCGCGCCGTTCGCCGCGGGCGCCCCGCACTGGCCGGGGGCGCGCGCGGCCGGCGCCCTGCTGGTGCTGGGCGCGGTCGGCACCGGCCTCGCGTACCTGCTCAACCTCGGGCTGGTCCGCACGGCCGGCACCGCGGTGGCCTCCGCCGTCACCTACGTCATGCCGCTGTGGTCCACGGCCCTCGGCGCGGCCTTCCTCGCCGAGCCCGTCGGCTGGAACGCCCTGGCCGGCGGCGTCCTGGTGATCGCCGCCGTCGCCCTGACCCGCCCCCGGCCCGCACCCCGCCCGGCCGGCTCCGCCGCCTCCGCGCCCGACGCCCCGAGGCCTGGTCAGAGGGTTCGTTAGAGTGACCGGGTGAACGAGGAGGAGCAGCAGCCGACGGCCGTCTGGGCCGCGCTGCGGGCCCACCCGCTGCGCTTCCCCGTCACCCCGTGGGTGCCGCGCTGCTGGGCCTACCTGCTCGGCGGCGCGCTGCTCGGCCCGCTGCTGCTGGCCGCCCTGACGGTGCTGCTGGTGCTCGGTCTTGGCCTGTCCGTGGTCGGGGTCGGACTGCCGGTCCTCCTCGCCCTGGCCCTCGCGGGCATCCCCGTCGCCGCCCTCGAACGCCGACGGCTGCGGCTGGTCGAGCCGGTACCGCTGCCCGACCCGCACCGCCCGCTGCCCGGCGCCGGCCGCCGTGCCCGGCTGCGGACCCGCCTGCGCGAGCGCGCCACCTGGCGCGAACTGGCCCACGCCGCGCTCACCGCCACGGCCCTCGCCGCCGCCGCGCTCGGCTTCGGCGCCGCGCTGCTGTTCTCCGGCGCCCTGGTCGCCTCCCCGGTGATCGTCTGGGCGCTGGCTCCCGAGACCGTCATGATCATTCCCGGCCGGGCGGTGCCCGGGCCGCTCGCCGCCCTGCCGTTCAGCGCCGCCGGGCTCGCCGGACTCCTCCTCTGCGCCTACGCCGGGGCCCTGCTGACCGCCGCCCAGGTGGCCCTCGCCCGCCTCCTGCTCGGGCCCCGCGAGGAGGACACCGGCCGACAGGTCCTCGAACTCACCCGCTCCCGGGCCCGGCTCGCCGACGCCTTCGAAGCCGAACGCCGCCGCATCGAACGCGACCTGCACGACGGCGCCCAACAGCAGCTCGTCGCCCTCAGCATGACCCTCGGCCTCGCCGACCACGCGCTGCGCGACGGCAGCGCCGAGTCCGGCGACCGGGCCACCGCCCTGGTCGCCCGGGCCCGCGGCGAAGCCCGGCAGGCCCTGGAACAGCTGCGCGGCCTGGTCCGCGGCATCCACCCCCAGGTGCTCACCGACCACGGCCTCGCCGCCGCCGTCGCCGAGGTCGCGCTGCGCCACCCCATCCCGGTCCGGTCCGACTTCGACCTCCCCGGCCGGCTGCCCGCCCCCGTCGAGACCACCGCCTACTTCACCGTCACCGAAGCGCTCACCAACGCCGCCAAGCACAGCGGCGCCGCCACGATCACCGTCAGCGGGCGCGTCGCCGACGGCCGGCTGGTGCTCCAGGTGACCGACGACGGCCGTGGTGGGGCGGACCCGGCTGCCGGGGCCGGACTGCGCGGACTCGCCGACCGGGTGGCACTCCTGAAAGGACGGCTCATGGTGACCAGCCCGACGGGCGGCCCGACCACGCTGCGGCTGGAGGTCCCGTGCTCCGGATCGTGATCGCCGAGGACGCCGTCCTGCTGCGCGCCGGACTCGTCGAACTCCTCACCCTCGGCGGCCACCGGGTGACCGCCGCCGTCGGCGACGCCCGCGCCCTCGCCGCCGCCGTCGACACCGAACGGCCCGACGCCGTCGTCACCGACGTCCGGATGCCGCCCGACTTCTCCGACGAGGGCCTGCGCGCCGCCCTCGACCTGCGCGAACGCCACCCGGGCCTGCCCGTCCTGGTGCTCTCCCAGTACGTCGCCACCCCGTACGCGACCCGTCTGCTCGCCGCCGCCGGCGCCCAACCCGCCGGCCTCGGCTACCTCCTGAAGGACCGCGTCGGCGACGTCGCCGACTTCCTCGACGCCCTGCGCCGGGTCGTCGCCGGCGAGACCGTCATCGACCCCGACGTGGTCCGCGTCCTGCTGCGCCAGCAGTCCGCCGACCGCCCCCTCGCCCGCCTGACCCCCCGCGAACGCGAAGTCCTCGCCCTCATGGCCGAGGGCCTCAACAACCAGGCCATCGCCACCCGGCTCACCATCACCGAGGCCTCGGTGGTCAAGCACTGCGGCAACATCTTCATGAAGCTCGACCTCGACCCCACCGAAGGCAACCGCCGCGTCCTCGCCGTCCTGGCCCACCTCCGGGAGGCGTAGGGCGGGTCCGGCGACAGGCTCGGGTCCGGCGACAGGCGCGGGCCCGACAGCAGGCTCGGGTCGGACAACAGGCGTCGGCGGCTCAGCGCAGACCGAGACAGGGCAGCCAGGCCCGTGAGGCGCCGTGTCCCGCGGTGAGCAGGGCGCACAGCGGGCCGGCCGCGCCCCCGAGCAGGCCCATCCCCTCCGCGCCCAGGGCCTCCACCTCGGGCAGGCGGGCCCTCAGATGGGCGAGCAGACGGGCCTTCAGCGCGGCCGCGGCGGGCAGGCCGGCGTGGTGGGCGAAGGCGTCGGCCACGGCCAGTACGCCCGAGGCGCCGTGGCACAGGGCCAGCAGGTCGCTCGGGCGGTCGCCGAAGAGGTGGAACCGCTCGTCGTACCGTTCGGCGAGCGTGCCGAAGGCCGCTGCGGCCCAGGCGGCCGTCTCCCGGTCGCCCGTGGCGTCGGCCGCGTCCCACAGCGCCCAGGACACTCCGGGGGTGCCGTAGCACCAGGCCTGGCGGGCGCGCGCTCCGGCGGGCGGCGGGCCGTCGAGCCCGGCGCCGTCCCAGGTGCGGATGGAGCGGGCGTCGTCGAAGGACTGCCGCCTCAGCCACCCGGTCGCGCGGCGCAGGGCGGGGGTCAGGCCGGGGTGCGGTCCGAGGTGGCGTACGGCTGCGGTGAGTGCGACGACGACTCCCGCGGCGCCGTGGCCCGTGCCGGTGTTGATCCGGCCGTCGAGCCAGCCCAGGTACGGGTGGCCGGCGTACTGCCCCGTCCGCAGCCGGGGCAGCTCGTCGGCGTCGCACAGCCGGGCCAGGTGCTCGGCGTACGGGCCGAGTTGGGCCGGTGTCGGGCGGGTGCCCGTGCTCAGGGCGAGCAGGGTGCCGGAGGGGCCGACGATGAGGTCGTAGTCCGGGAAGGCGACCTGCTCGCAGCGCCAGTCGAGGGCCGGCGCGGTGCGGACCAGGTGGTCGCGGAGCCGGTCGGCGGCCCGGTGCAGGTCCGGGTGGACCAGGGCCCCCAGTCGCAGGCCCGCCAGTGTTCCGGCCAGCCCGCCGTCGTACAGCCCGCAGTGGCCCGGCCCCTGGCCGGCGGTGCGGGCCCACACCGCCACGGCGCGGGCCGCGGACCGTTCGGCCTCCGGCCCTCCGGCGGCGTGCAGCAGGGCGGCCAGGACAGGGACGCCCGGATCGGAGGGGTGCTCGGCGACCGCCGGGCTCTCGCGCGGCCGGGCGGACCAGGCGTCGAGGAGCCGGGTGGCGAGTCCGGTGACGGCGGTGGCGGGGGTGTCGGTGTTCTCGGCGTTCTCGGCGTTCTCGGCGTTCGCGGTGTGCTGCGGCACGGTGGCTCCTCGGGAACGACGGGTCGGCACTCCGCCCGGCCTGGAGGGGCCGGGCGGAGTGCCGGTGGCGGCGGCCGTCAGGGGCCGCTGTCCGGGTGGCCGTCCGAGGGCGTGCCCTCGGACGGCCTGACGGGAGATCAGCAGAACACGCCGCTACAGAGCAGCACCGTGTCGCAGATCAGGACGGTGCAGACGCCGCTGCAGCCGCCGCTGCTGGCCTCGGGGGTCGGCAGGGTGGTCTCGGTGATGCGCGCGTCCAGGTCGCCGATGAGGGCGTCGAGGTCGGTGAGCGCCGTGATGTCGGGCATGGTTGTCCTCCTTCAGGAGCGGTGATGGGTGGAGACCGCCCCGGTGGCCCGCCCGCGAGGGGCGGGCGCACCGGGGACGTCGGGTTCGCCGCGCAGTGCGGCGGCGGCGGGCTCCGCGAGTTCCTCGGCGCCCTGGTCGAACGGAAGTCTGAGCAGCAGTTGGGCGGCGACGGCGGCGCCGCCGTGCACGGGGTCGCGGAGCAGCAGGCCGCCCGGGTCGGGGAGCATCTCCTCGACCAGCAGGTCCGCACCGGGGTGGCGCGCGCAGATCCGCTCCAGCAGGGCGACGGCGGTCAGCGCCGCGAAGTCCACGGGCACCGGTTTCGGCTGGGGCACGGCCCGGACGAACGCGAAGCGCGGCAGTCCGGCGCTGCGCCCGAGGGCGGCGAGGGCGCGCACCTTGGTCAGGTCGCCGTCGCCGGGCCGCCACAGCTGGGCCTGCGGCACGCGCCAGACCGCGGGGCTGATGACCAGGGCGCCGCCGCCGACGGTCACCCGGGGCAGCCGGTCCGTGTCGGGGAAGGCCTCGGCCAGGCCGTCCAGGCGGATCAGGCGTGAGCCCGCCGGGTGGCCGGCGGCCAGCAGCAGCCGGACCAGGACGTCGTACGGGGGCAGGGGCGTACGGGTGGCGTGGTGGACGGGCAGCAGCCGGCACCCGTCGGCCTCGGCGATGATCCGCGGGCCGACCCGGCGCAGGGTGATGCGCTCCAGCGGCAGGTAGCGGGCCGTCAGGCCGTCCGCCCCCTGGTACGGCAGGGGATCGGGATCGCCCGTCCACCAGCCGGTGAGGACCGGCCGCCGTACGGCGTTGGCGGCGCGTCCGGCCAGCGGCGGCACCAGCAGTTCGACGAAGCGGGCCCCGGACAGCCGCTCGACGGAGGCGAGGAAGGCCCGGTAGCTCCGGAGGTTGTCGTAGCCGCCGTGCAGGGTGTGGAGCGCGTCGGCGAACCGGGCGTCCAGCACGCCCGCCGGTGAGGCGGTCTCCAGGACCGCGACCGGACCGGGGCCCGGCAGCGGACGCAGCAGGCAGTCCAGGGGCCAGGGCGGCAGCGCGGTTGCGGCCGGGGGCGCCCCGAGGGTGTCCAGCAGGTCGTCGTCCAGGTCCACCGGTCCGCTGCCGGCCCGGGCGGACAGGTGGGCCAGCAGCCCGGCGTAGCCGGAACCGGGGGTCTCGGCGGGGTGCCAGCCGGTGTACCGGCGCGGGGGCGGAGGCGGCGTCGGGCAGCTGCCGTCGGGCAGGTGGCGGGCGAGGATCTCGCCGAGCGGGCACGGCCGTTCGGTGAGCTCCGCGAGCTCGGCGGGCAGCCGGTGCGGGTCCGGCCCCGCGAGCCGGTCGGCTTCCCGCAGCCAGGCCACGCGGGCGGCGGTGCCGAGGCCCTGCTGTACCTGGCGGGCGGCCGCTCCGGAGACGGCCGAGGCCGTGGCGCGGTAGGAGTCGGTGAACCACGGCCGGGAGTCGTCGGCGGGGGCGGCGGAGCCGGTGGTGCGGAGCGCCGACGCGGGTGCGGGTGCGGGTATGGGCGAGGGTATGGGCCCGGATATGGGTGCGGGTGCGGCGGAATCGGCGCTCGGTGCGGGTGCCGGAGGGGGCACCGGTTGCGGAAGGGTGCCGCGCGCGCGGACGCCCTCGGCGGCGAGCCAGCCCGTGGTGCGGCGGCGCGGGGCCGCGCAGGCCTGGAGCACGCCGAGTCCGAGCAGGTGCGCGAGGAAGCCGCGCAGCACCGCGGGAGCGGAAGCCGCCGTCCCGGCCGGCGCTGCGCCGGTCGCCGCCGTGCCCAGCAGAGCCGCTTCGAGGTCGCCCAACGGGCGGGGGCCACCGGCCAGTCGAGCCAGCACGTGATCGAGGGGGAGGGAGCGCCGCAGGTCGACCTGCCGCAACCGGCCCCGGTCGTGCGGGTCGGTCACCCAGCAGCGCAGGACACCGGTGCCCGGTGCGGCGCCCGCCGGCTGGGGGAAGTGCAGCGGAGCCAGGGCCAGCACCGTGGCCGGGTCCGCCGCCCGCAGGTCGAGGGCGCCGAGCCGGGCCCGCACCCCGTGGACGTTCTCCACGGCCTGGGCCGCCACCTCGCCGAGGGCGGCGCCGGGCGGGACGAGCCGCAGCAGGGCGCCGTCGGCCGCGCCGCCGTGACCGTCACCATTCCCGCCGCCGTTCGCGCCGCCGTTTGCGTCCGCCGGGGTGACCGGCAGCAGGGTGACCTGGCCGACCCAGCCGCGCGGGGTGGTCTTCGCCGCGGCCCGACCGAGCGCCCGCCACACGTACGCCGCCCGTTTGCGCAGCCGCTTCCCGCTCCAGGACTCGCCCGCGGCCAGCCGGCCGGCCACATCCGCGGCCGCTCCGGGGTCCACCTCGTCCAGGAAGGCCCGCATGACGGGCGACGCGCACACCAGGGACCAGCCCAGGGCGCCCACGCGTTCGCGCTCGGCCGCCACCGCGGCCTCCAGCCGCCGCAGGGCGACGGTCGCCGACTCGGCTTCGCCGGACAGCCGTGCGGCGTCCGCGGCGAGGTCGGCGGCGGCGGGCAGCCGCCCCAGCAGCCCGCAGTCGGCCGGGCCCGGTGCGGCGCCGGAGTGCAGTCGACGGCGCACGGCCAGCACGGCGCGGCGGTCGGCGGCGGTGAGGGCGGGGTGCGGCACGACCACGCTGCCCAGCTGCTCGGCCAGTCGGCGGGCGTGCTCCGCCCGCCGTTCGTCCCGCCGGGCGTGGTCGGCGACCTGTGCGAACAGCTCCGGGTTGCCCGCCGCCGCCCACGCCGCCAAGGGCATGCCGGCCACGCGGAGCAGTGCCGCGGCGCCCAGTTCCCGGTCCTCGTCCACGTCAGGACCTCCCGTCACCGGTGAGCGCGTGGGTCAGCAGGCTCTGCCGGGCCAGGGAGAACCGCCCCCGGTTCCAGTGGAAGACGGTGTAGTGGGCGGCGGCGCGGCGCGGGCCGATCACCGCTTCACCGGACTCGAAGTAGCCGGTGCGCCAGCGCTCGGCGGCCCGGCGCACGGCGTCCCCGTGCACCTCGACCGCCGCCCGCCGTTGCGGCGGCAGCGGAGCGAGCAGGCTCCGTCCGCCGACCCGCCAGGCCGCGAGGATGCCCGCGGCGGCGCGCCGGGTGTCCTCGTCGGGCTCGGTGCCCAGCCTGCGGCCTGCGTCGTCCTGGAGCACCTGCCAGACCCCGCGGTGCTCCCAGCCGACGATGCCGAGGCCGTCGAGGAGTTCACCGAGGAGGTAGAGGGACAACCGCCAGTCCGCGACCGCCGCCGGCCGGCCCGCTGCCGCGACGGTGTCGTGGTGGTCGAGCCAGGCCAGGGAGTCCACCGTGAACAGGTCGTGGACGTGCCGCATCGATCGCGGGCCGCCGAAGAGGTAGGTCTCCGGCTCGTACCGCCCGCACAGCGGCGGTTGCGGCTGTCCGTCCACCGCGCGGAAGCGGCGGGTCAGTTCCTCACGCAGTGCCCCGACCTCGGACCGGCCCGCCTCGAACCGGACCCGCAGCCCGGGCGGTTTGTGCATGAAGAAGAAGGAGCGCGCCGCGCCGACGGAGATCAGGTCGCGGGCCGTGTCCGCGACGGCGCGGTACGTCCGGTGCCAAGTGGCCGGGCCCGGCGCGAGGTTGATCTGCACCCAGCCGTCCTCGGGCCTGTCGTCGCGCAGCGCGGACAGCCCGGCCGTCAGGAACGCGCGGCGCGCGGCCTCGTACTCGGGGCCCGCGGAATCGACCGGTACCGTTCCCCACGGAATGTCGCGAGCGTCCCGGAGGCAGTCGGCCAGCAATCGTTCGACCTCCACCATGGTGCCCACCTCCTCGTGATTTCGGCTCTACTCCTGGGTTTCCACCATTCGGTCGGATTGAAAAACGGAAGGCAAATATTCATATGATGAAAAAGGGTGCGCCCGCTGCGCGTAAGGGACTTCGCGCGCTGAAGGCGCATCCTGCGGGCGGATTCCGAAGCCTTCGCCCCCCCTGACTCGATGATCGCCCGTTTGCTGGTGAGTTGGTGTCACTTCTGCTCGAACTCCCATTGAGCAAAACGGCGTTGGCGAGCCAGAAAGTGTCAGGAGAGCTCGGCGGGAGCGCCGGTGACGGACCGGGTGGGGTCGAGCAGATGGGCGAGGCGGTGGGCGGAGGCGGTCCAGGACCAGTGGGTGGCGGCCCAGTCGCGGCCGGCGGCGCCCATCCGGGCGCGCTCCGCCGGCGGGGCGAGGAGGATGCGGGTGAGGGCGGCGGCCACGTCGGCCGGGTCGCGCCCGTCGACGACGGTGCCGGTGACGCCGTCGAGGACGGTGTCGGGGGCGCCGCCGGAGCGGCCGACGACGACGGGCAGGGCGGCGGCGGCCGCTTCGAGGTAGACGATGCCGAGGCCTTCGGCTTCGAGGCCGGCCCGGCGGGTGCGGCACGGCATGGCGAAGACGTCGGCCTCGGCGTAGTGGGCGGCGGTGGCCGCGTGGTCGAGCCCGCCGGCGAATTCGACGCTGCCGGGCTCGGTGCACCGGTGGGCGAGCGCGCGCAGGCGGTCCTCGTACGGGCCCTGGCCGACGAGGACGAGGACGGCGCCGGGGACGGCCCGGCGGATCGCCGGCAGGGCCCGGATCAGGACGTCCTGCCCCTTGCGCGGGACGAGCCGGGCGACGCAGAGGATCACCGGCCCGGTGCGGGCCCGCCGGGCGCCCTCGGCGCCGGGCCGGAAGCGGTCCGGGTCCACGCCGGGGACGAGGCGCGCCAGCCGGGCGTCCGGGCCGAGGGCGGGGGCGATCCGGGCGCGGGTGTACTCGCCGAGGTGGGTGACGACGTCGACGCTGCGGCCTATCCGGCGCAGCAGGCGGCGGGCGCCGGGGGTGCGGGCCCACCAGATCTCGTGGCCGTGGGTGGTGGCGACCGTGCGGCGGATGCCGTCGGCCTGGCGGAGCAGACCGGGGGTCATCGCGGCGAGCGGGGCGGCGGCGCCGAACCAGACCCGGTCGCAGCCGTGGGCGCGGGCGATCTCGGCGGCGCGGCGGGTGGCCCGGGCGGTGGGCAGCAGGGTGCGGGCCCGGTCGCGGATCACCGGGAAGGGGAGAGCGGCGTCGTGCCGATCGGCGCCCGGTTCGGCGGAGGTGTAGACCACGACGTCGGAGTGGGGCAGCCGGGTGGCCAGGGCGTGGACGAAGGTTTCGATGCCGCCTTGGCGGGGCGGGAAGTCGTTGGTGACGATGAGTGTGCTGCCCATGGGCGGGTGGGACCTCGGTTCGGTGTCGGAGAAACGGCCGGAGAAGGGGCTGGAGAAGCGGCCGGGGAAGGGATCGGAGCGGGGGAGGCGGGGAGGGATGAGGGCGGGAGCACCCGGGCGAGCAGGACGAGGAGGACCGGCAGCGCGAGGTAGCCGAACCGCCCGGCGGGAGCGAGCAGGAAGGCCAGGGCGAGCCCGAGGGCGAGCCGGTCGGCGGCGGCCGCCGGGTGCCGGGGCGGGTGGGTGAGCAGGGAGGCCGCGAGGGCGGCTGCGGCGAGCAGCAGCAGGCCGACGGCCGCGTACCAGCCGGGCGGGCCGAGGTCGGCGAGCAGCCGTCCGGGCAGCGGGCTGGCGGCGGGGGTGGGCAGGTCGCCGCGGCCGGTGGGGAAGGCGAACACCTGGTGGAGCATCGGCTCGGGCGAGCGCAGGGCGCCGGGCAGGACGAGCAGGGCCGTGCCGCCCACCGCGACGGCGGCGGCGCGCAGGGCGGGGCGCCGTCCGGCGGTGGCGGCGAGCAGTGCGGTGACCACGGCGACGGCCGGCCACGCCGTCCACTTGAGCGAGCAGGCGGCGGCTAGGGCCAGTCCGGCGAGGGCGGGGCGCCGGCGGGCGGCGAGGGTGAGGGCGAGCCAGCAGAGGCCGGTCATCGGCAGGTCGACGCCGCTGACGCAGAGCGGCAGCGCGACGACGGGCGAGGCGGTCAGCGCGGCGAGGGCGGTCCGCGGGCTGAGGGGCGGGGTGGTTTGCGCGGCGAGGGCGGCCTGCCGCCCGGCGGGCGCGGAGCGCAGCAGGCAGGCGAGGAACGCGGCCGCGCACCAGAGCCGTGCGTCACCCGCCACCCGGGCGAGCGGAAGCCCGCCGAGTGACAGACCACCGAGTGACAGTCCGTCGAGCAGGGCCCGGGGCAGCCCGAGGAGCGCCATCCCGGGCAGGTACGGGGTGTACTCGGCCACCGTCCGGGGCTCGGCGAGGTACGGCGTCCCGGTGTGCAGCAGCAGGGCCCCGGAGCGTTCGATCACCCCGACCTCGCTCTGCCCCCGGCCGGTCAGCACGAGGGCGAGCAGCGGTACGGCGACGGCCCCGGTGAGCGCGAGGGCGATGGACAGCGGCCGGCCCCGGCGCGTCGGCAGGAGGGCGGCGAGCGCCGCCAGCAGGTAGCCGACGGCGGCGCAGGTGCCCCAGGTACGGTGCGGGCCGAGGCCGGAGAGCAGCGGGAAGGCCCCGGCCCATCCGGCCGCGAGGAGCCATCCGCCGCACCACGCGGCGGTGTGTCGCCGGTCTGGGGAGTCGTGCCGATTCATCACCCGTTCATTGCATCGCCGCAGGTCAGCCTGGTCATCACGGTCAGGTCGAGTCCTCTGGTCGGGTTTCCCCTACCATCCGTCGGAGCCGTCGCCCGGTGGGCTTCGCATCCGATCTGACGTTCGGTGTTCGTCGGATTACGGAAAGTGCCCGCGCTCCCGCTATCGTGTCGGCGTGGTGAGGTCGTGGGATGCGGCAGTGGAGCGGGCGCAGGACCGGCTGGCGGCGGGGCCGCGGCTGCGGGCGGTCGCCGAGGGGGACGAACGGCGGTTCGCCCTCTGGGACTTGGCGTCCCTGGTGGAGGGCGGGCTGGGGGAGCTGGTGGCCCCGGACGAGCTGACGCCGGAGGCCGAGCGCCGGTGGCGCGAGCGGCTGGGGGAGAGCGGCCGGGAGTGGCCCGGCGGCGAGCTGTACCGGCGCCGCTACTGGGTGCTGGACGAGGACGGCGTTGCAGCCGGCACGGTGGCGGTGGACAACTGGACCAAGGGGCCCGGCCAACTCGCCGTCTCCTCCCTCTACTTGATTCCGGAGGCGCGCGGCCGGGGGCTGGCCGCCGGGGCGCTGGACGAGGTGTACGCGGCGGCCGCCGCGGAGGGCCTGCCCGGCTTCCGGCTGGAGGCGCACTGGGCCTGGCAGCACGCCGTCCGCTACTACCTGCGGCGCGGCCTCTGGGTGGTCGGCTGGAAGCGTTCGCTGGCCCTGGCCCGGATGCCGCAGCTCCCGCCGTACCGGGTGTGCGAGGAGGGCGACTGGCTGCACCTGCTGGTCGCGGACCGGGGGTGGGGCTGGGTGCCGATGCTCGCCGCCGGCTGCGAGGGCCGCTGGCTGCGGTTGGACGAGACGCCCGACTACCGGGCGGCCGACGGCTGGGTGCACGAGTACGCGCGCTCGACCCTGGCGCTGCACCTGGCGCTCGCGGGCCGGCCGCTGGTGCGCGGCCCGCAGTGGTGGGCGGAGGCGTGGCGGTGGTCGGACGCCGGGGAGCCGGAGGGCCTGGCCTACAAGATCGAGCACTTCGAGCAGCTGGCCCTGGCGGCGGGCCGCCAGGTGGTCAGCCCGTACCGCCCGGCGGTGGCGACCTCTGAAACCCCGACCCCGACCCCGCCCCCGGCACCGAGGGCGGAGGCCCCGGTGGCGGCGGCGCCGGGGCTGGCAGACTCGGGGGATGGCTGAGATCGAGATCGACGGCGCGCCGGCCGACCCGGCGCGGCTGGCCGCACTGGGGCTGCTGAACTACGGGCACTTCACCACCCTGCGCACCGAGGCGGGCCGGGTCCGGGGCCTGGCGCTGCACCTGGACCGGCTGGTCCGGGACTGCCGGGTGCTGTTCGCCGCCGAGTTGGACCGGGCGGCGGTGCGGGAGCGGATCCGCGCGGTGCTGCCCGCCGACGGCGCGCCGGTGATCGTCCGGGTGACGGTGTACGACCCGGAGCTCGGCCTGGAGCGCCCCGGTGCCCCGGCGGTGCCCCGGCTGCTGCTGACCACCCGCCCGGCGGCGGTGGCGGCGCCGGGCCCGCTGCGGGTGCGCACGGTCGGGTACCGGCGGGAGCTGCCGGAGGTGAAGCACGTCGGCCTGTTCGGCCTGGTCCACCACCGCAGGCGGGCCCAACTCGACGGATACGACGACGTGTTGCTGGTGGATCCGGACGGCGGCGGGGTGGTCGAGGGCGCCACCTGGAACGTCGGCTTCCTCGACGGCCGCCGACTGGTCTGGCCGGACGGCCCGAGCCTGCCCGGGGTGACCGCCGAGCTGCTGGCCGGCGCGTACGGCGGGCCGCAGTCGCGCGAGCGGGTGGACGCGTCCGGGCTGGGCCGCTTCACGGCGGCGTTCGCGGTGAACGCGGGCGTCGGCGTCCGGCCGCTGGCCGCGGTCGACGGTACGGCCTTCGACCCGGCGCACCCCGTGCTCGCCGAACTCGCCGCCGCCTACGGGGAGATCGCCGCCGACCCGGTGTGAGCCCGCCCGGCGCCGGCCCGCAGCCCCCCGGAGGGGGGTGGGGATATCCCCACCCCTCTCCGGGGGGTGGGGATATCCCCACCCCCGGTCCGCCAGCGGCCTCCATGGTTCGCCGGCCTGGCCTTTTCTAGCGTGGAACCCGTCGACGACCACCGACGATCCCCGAGGGAAGGCCCACCCATGGCACGCCGCCACGACCGCCCATCGACCGAGCCGTACGCCGCCGGACCGCACGCCGCCGGCCCGTACGCGACGGGGGCGCACGGCAGCGGCCCGTACCCCGAGCAGGGCGCCCGCCCGGCGATCGAGCTGCGCGGGGTGCGCCGCACCTACGGCCGCGGCAGCGAGACCGTGTACGCGCTGCGCGGGATCGACCTGGCGCTGGCCCGGGGCAGCTTCACCGCCGTGATGGGCCCGTCCGGCTCCGGCAAGTCGACCTTCCTGCAGTGCGCGGCGGGCCTGGACAAGCCCGACCAGGGGGAGATCCGCCTCGGCGGCGAGGACATTACCCGGCTGAGCGAGGACCGGCTCACCAAGCTGCGCCGCAGCCGGATCGGCTTCATCTTCCAGTCCTTCAACCTGCTGCCCTCGCTGACGGTGGAGCAGAACGTGCTGCTCCCGCAGCGGCTGGCGGGCGAGCGCCAGGACCGCGCCCGGGCCCGGGAGTTGCTGGCCCAGGTCGGCCTCGGCGAGCACGCCAAGCGGCGGCCCGGCCAGCTCTCCGGCGGCCAGCAGCAGCGGGTGGCGATCGCCCGCGCGCTGATCACCGACCCGGACGTGGTGTTCGCCGACGAGCCGACCGGCGCGCTGGACACCCGCACCGCGCACGAGGTGCTGGGCCTGCTGCGGCGCGCCGTGGACGACCTGGGCGCGACGGTGGTCATGGTGACCCACGACCCGGTGGCGGCCTCGTTCGCCGACCGGGCGCTGTTCCTGGCCGGCGGCGCGCTCGTCGACGAGCTGCACCACCCGCAGGCGCAGGCCGTCGCCGACCGGATGGTCTCGCTCACCGCCCGCCCGGTGGGGGTCGCGGCGTGAACGGGTGGCGTGGACCGATCGACGAGTGGAACGGGGCAGGGGCATGAGCAACGGACTGGCGCGCGCCTCGGTGCGCTTTCGACCCGCCTCCTTCGTGGGCACCCTGGTCGCCCTGCTGCTGGGCGCCGCCGTGGTGGTGGCCTGCGGCGTGCTGTTGCAGACCGGTGTGACCGCGAGCGTCGCACCGCAGCGGTACGCGGGCGCCCCGGTGGTGGTCGCGGCCGACCCGATGGTGCGGATCACCGCCAAGGTCGGCCGCGACACCGAGACCAGGGAGCAGACCACCCCCGAGCGGGCCCGGACGGACGCCGCCCTGGTGGGCCGGATCGCCGCACTGCCCGGGGTCGCCGCCGCCCGCCCGGACAGCGCCTTCCCGCTGCCGGCCGGCACCGGCACCCCCGCCCTGACCGGCCGGGGCTTCGCCGCGCTCGGCATCGCCGGCCCCGCCGACCAGCTGGTCGAGGGCCGTGCGCCCGGCGCCGACGAGGTGGTGCTGGACGCCGAAACGGCGCGCGCCGCCCACCTCGCGCCCGGCGCGAAGCTCACCCTCACCGCCCCCGGCGGCACCGGCGACTACCGGGTCTCCGGCCTGGCCGCCGCCCAGTCGGCCGGCCCCACCGCCTGGTTCGCCGACGCCACCGCCGACCGCCTCTCCGGCCACCCCGGCCGGATCGACGCGATCGCCGTCCAGCCGCGCGAGGGCGTGGACCGCGCCGCGCTGGTCGCGCAGGTCCGCCAGGCCCTCGACGCCCAGGCCCCCGCCACCAAGGCCGCAGGCACCCAGGCGGCGGACGCCAAGGCCGCCGGCACCCCGGCCGCCGGCCTTGAGACCAAGGCCGAGAGCGGCGGCGCCAAGGTCTTCACCGGCGACGGCCGCGGCACCGTCGAACAGCCCGCCATCGGCGAGGCCCGCACCCTGCTGATCGGGCTGGGCGGCAGCTTCGGCGGCTACGCCACCATGACCGCGATCTTCGTCGTGATGAGCACCGTCGCCCTGGCCACCGGCCAGCGCGCCCGCGAGTTCGCCCTGCTGCGCGCCATCGGCGCCACCCCGCGGCAGATCCGCCGCACCATCGCCACCGAGGCGATGCTGGTCGCGCCGGTCGCCGGGGCGCTCGGCATCCTGCCCGGACTGGCCCTGGCCCGCTGGTGGTTCGACGAACTGACCTCGCGCGGCGCCGTGCCGCAGGGCGTGCGGCTGGACGTCGGCCCGCTGCCGATGCTCGCCGCCGTCCTCATCTGCACCCTCGCCGCGCTGACCGCTGGCTTCCTGGCCGCCCGCCGCCCCGCCAAGCTGCGCCCCGGTCAGGCGCTCGGCGCGGCCGCCGTCGAACCGGGCCACCCCGGCGTGGTGCGGACCGTCTTCGGGCTGCTCTTCGCCGTCGGCGGCGTGGTGGCCGCCGCCTTCGCGGCCGCCCTGGACGGCATCAACGCCGCCAACACCGCGCTCGGCGTGGTCATGTGCTTCATGCTGGCCGTCGCGCTGCTCGGCCCCTGGGTGGCACGGGTCGCCGCCACGGTGTTCGGCGCCCCGCTGCGGGCCGGCGGCGCCCCCGGCTCGCTGGCCGCCGACAACACCCGCGCCAACGCCCGCCGGCTGGCCTCCGCGATCACCCCGATCGTGCTGGTCACCGCCTTCTGCGGCACCCTGCTGTTCCTCCAGAGCACCATCAGCCACACCACCGGCGCGAACGTGCGGGACGGCATCGTCGCCGACCACGTGATCGGCTCCACCGGCCCCGGCCTGCCCGCGGGCACCGCCGACCGGGCCGCCAAGGTGCCCGGTGTGGACGCCGCGGTCGGCGTGCTGCGCACCGGCGTCGTGTACACCCACGACATGCAGCTCGGCTCCGCGACCGCGCTCGGCGTCAGCGGCGACCCGGCCCGGCTGTCCCGGGTGCTCGACCTGGGCGTGCGCAGCGGTTCGCTCGCCGACCTGGGCCGCGCCGCCGACACCGTCGCCCTGGACGCCACACTGGCCGACGCCCTGGACGTCAAGGTCGGCGACCGGGTGCCGCTGCGGCTCGGCGACGGCACCCCGGTGCAGCCCGCCGTGGTCGCCGTCTACGGCCGCGGGCTCGGCTTCGGCCAGGCGCTGCTGCCCCGGGCGGTCGTCGCCGGGCACGTCACCGCCGGGTACGACAGCCAGGTGCTGGTCGCCGACGCGCCGGGCGCCGACCGCACGGCGGTGGCGGCCGCGCTGGCGGGCCTCGCGGGCCCCGGCGGGGCGACCGTGACCGACCGGGCCGGATTCGTCGCCCAGTCCGACAAGATGATGGAGCTGAACGCCTGGGCCAACACCGTGATGGCCGGTGTGCTCGGCGGGTTCGCCGCCGTCACCGCCGTCAACACCCTGGTGATGACCGTCCTCGACCGGCGCCGCGAGGTCGCCCTGCTCCGACTGGCCGGCACCACCCGGCGCCAGGTGCGCGGCATGATGCGCTGGGAGGCGCTGCTGGTCGCCGCG
The DNA here is from genome assembly GCF_041435235.1 of Kitasatospora sp. NBC_01300. Classification (NCBI taxonomy): domain Bacteria; kingdom Bacillati; phylum Actinomycetota; class Actinomycetes; order Kitasatosporales; family Streptomycetaceae; genus Kitasatospora; species Kitasatospora sp. NBC_01300. The sequence goes on from NZ_CP108408.1 coordinate 5,964,607, forward strand.
ACCGGCCTGGTGATCGGCGGGGGGATCGCCTGGACCGCCCTCGTCCCGATCGCCCGGGGCGTCGCCAACTCCTCCCCGTACATCCCGCCGGCGCTCGCCCTGCCGCTGGCCGCCGGAGCCGTCCTGCTCTGCCTCGGCGCGACCGGGCTGCCCGCCCGGGCCCTGCTGCGCACCCGCCCGGTGGCGCTGGGCGCCGCCCGGCAGTAGCCCAGGCCCGTGAAAGCCCGAAGGACCCCGTCCGGTACCGCCGGACGGGGCCCTTCGGGCATCCGCGGCACCTGCTCGAGGATCGCTGGACGGGCACACCAGAGCCTCGCTCGTACGGGTGACAAAAGCCGGGCCGAGTAGGCGCAATGGGGTAGCCGGGAAAGTCCGAACCCCTTTGTCGGAGCTGATCGTGATGTCGGATCAGCTACGCTCTCGCCCGCCCCGACCGACCCGCCGAAGCAGAGAGTAGCCCGACATGAGCAGTCCTCCCGCGGCCGCCGCGCCCCGCTGGCCGCTGATCCTGCTGCGCACCACCGCGACCACCCTGGCGGTCCTGGCCCTGCTCCAGGTCATGCTGGCCGGCAGCTTCCTCAACGGCACCTACGAGTCCCTCAAGGACCACGAGGGCAACGCGATGACGCTGGCCACCGTGGTCCTCTGCCAACTGGTGGTGGCCGCGCTGGTGCGCCGGCCCGGCCGCGGCCCGCTCTGGCCGCTGTGGTCCACCGGCGTGCTGACCGTCGCCGTCGTCGGCCAGATCGCGGCCGGCTACGCGCGGTCGATCAGCGTGCACGTCACCCTCGGGGTGCTGCTGGTCAGCGGGGTCCTGTTCGGGCTGGTCGGTGCCTGGCGGCTGCCGCTGCCCGCCCGCGCGGACCAGCTGCCCGAGTCGGACGGCAGCGGACGCCTGCCGCGCCCCGGCGGGCCGTTGGAGGTGTCCAAGTGAAACGTCGCCGGTTCCTGGGCGTCGGCGCCTCCGTCCTCGGTGCGGGCGCGCTGGCCGCCGTCGCCGGCCCCGCCGCCGCCCGGCTGTTCGCCGAGGGCCACCCCGGCCGGCTGCTCAGCAGCGGCCTCGACCTGCCCGAGCCGTTCCAGGTCCCGCTGCCGGTGCCCACGGTGCTCCAGCCGGTGCGCACCGACGCGACGACCGACTACTACGAGATCACCCAGCGGGTCGCCGGGCTGGAGATCCTGCCCGGCGTCAGGACCGAGGCCTGGACGTACGGCGGCACCTTCCCCGGGCCGACGGTGGTCACCCGGTCCGGCCGGGCGGCGGTGGTCAAGCACCGCAACGAGCTGCCGGTGCCGTCCGTGGTCCACCTGCACGGCGGCCACACCCCGGCCGACAGCGACGGCTACCCCGTCGACCTGCTGCTGCCGGTCGGCTCCTCCGGCGCGGGCCGGGGGGCGCCGGGCATGCAAGGGATGCCCGACATGCCCGGCATGGAGGGGATGGGCCACGAGGCGGGGCGCACCGCCGAGGGCGAGCGCACCCACACCTACCCGGGCAAGCAGCGCGCCGCCACCCTCTGGTACCACGACCACCGGATGGGCTTCACCGGCCCCGGCGTCTGGCGCGGCCTGGCCGGCTTCCACCTCGTCCACGACGACGAGGAGAACGCCCTGCCGCTGCCGCGCGGCGACCGCGACCTCCCGCTGATGCTCGCCGACCGCTCCTTCGCCGGGGACGGCTCCTTCCGCTACCCCGCCGTGGACGAGGACCTCGCCTCGCCCGGCGTCACCGACGCCTACATGAACGGCGTCCTCGGCGACGTCATCCTCGTCAACGGCGCCCCCTGGCCCCGCCTCGACGTCGACCGCGCCCGCTACCGGCTGCGTCTGCTCAACGCCTCCAACGCCCGCCCCTACCGGCTCCGGCTCGACCCGCAGCCCTCCGGCGGCGACGCCCTCGTCCAGATCGGCTCCGACGGCGGCCTGCTCGCCGCCCCGGTCGCCCACGACGTGCTGGAGATCGCCCCGGCCGAGCGCTTCGACATCGTCGTCGACTTCTCCCGCTACGCCCCGGGCACCTCGGTGCGGCTGCTCAACCTCTTCGGCAGCGGGCGCACGGCGGAGGTGATGCGCTTCGACGTCTCCGGCAAGAAGGTCAGCGACGACTCGACCGTGCCCGACAAGCTGTCCACGATCGAGGACCTGGACGCCTCCGCCGTCGACGTCACCCGCAAGTTCGTCTTCCGGCGCAGCGGCAGCTACGGCTGGACCGTCAACGGCGACCTGTACCGGCCCGGCCGCGACCTCGCCCGGCCCGCCCTCGGCAGCACCGAGCGGTGGCGCTTCACCTCCGACCTGCACCACCCCGTCCACGTCCACCTCAACCAGTTCCAGGTGCTCAGCCGCAACGGTCGCGACCCGGGCCCGTACGACGGCGGTTGGAAGGACACCGTCGACCTGCGCCCGGCCGAGGCGGTCGAGGTCCTGGTGCGCTTCACCGACTACCGGGGGACGTACATGATGCACTGCCACAACCTGGAGCACGAGGACATGGCGATGATGGCGGACTTCACCGTGCGGTGAGCGGAGAGCCGGGGGTTTCATCCGGCCGACTTCATCCGGTCGGCCGAGTGCCGGAGGGCGCGCGGTGCGCGTTCCGGCCACTCGTGGCCTAGCGTCGCGGGGAGACGCACCCCGCACCCCGCACCCCGCCCGCTGCCCGCCGTTTCGCCCTCCCGCCGTCCCTGCCGTCCCGCCGACCGAGGAGCCGCGTATGACCACCCCCGCCGAACGCCGCCGGCACGGCCGGGCCGCCCGCGACCGCGTCTCCCGCTCCGCCCACGGGCGGTGGATCCCCGCCGCCGACCGGCCCGACCCGGTCGAGGTGCTGGTGCGCCAGGGCGAGGACCGGGTCGCTCGGCTGCTGCCGATCCGCTACGGGCGGATGGCCGACGCCCCCTTCGCCTACCTGCGCGGCGCCGCCGCCGTCATGGCCGCCGACCTCGGCGCCGTCCCCGACACCGGCCTCACCGTCCAACTCTGCGGCGACGCGCACCTGGTGAACTTCGGTCTGTTCGCCTCGCCGGAACGCGCCCTGCTCTTCGACGTCAACGACTTCGACGAGACCCACCCCGGCCCCTTCGAGTGGGACGTCAAACGGCTGGCCGCCAGCATCGCCGTCGCCGCCCGCGACCACGGACAGGACGACGACCGCGCCCACCGCGCCGCCCGCACCGCCGTCCAGGGCTACGCCGCCGCCATGCGCCGCCTCGCCGGGCTCGGCGAACTCGACGTCTGGTACTCCCGGATCGACACCGGCGACCTGCTGGCGCTGTTCCGCAAACCCCGGCAGCGCAAGGGCGTCGAGGCCGACCTCGCCCAGGCCCGCCGCCGCACCAGCCTGCACGCCTTCGGCAAGCTCACCGAGGAACGCGACGGGCAGCGGCGCATGATCAGCGCGCCACCGCTCGTCGAACCGCTGAAGAAGAACGAACTGCGCGACATCGGCAAGGTGTTCAGTGACTACCGGGCCACCCTCGCCGAGGACCGTCGTGTCCTCCTCGACCGCTTCCGCTTCGTCGACGCGGCGATGAAGGTCGTCGGTGTCGGCAGCGTCGGCACCCGCTGCTACATCGTCCTGCTGGAGGGCCGGGACACCCGCGACCCGCTGTTCCTCCAGCTCAAGGAGGCCGGACGGTCCGTGCTGGAGGACCACCTGCCGGCCACCCGGGTCGATGCCGAGGTCTCCGTCCACCACGGCGGGCGCCGCGTCGTCACCGGCCAGCACCTCATGCAGGCCGCCAGCGACATCTTCCTCGGCTGGACCACCGGCCCCGCCGGGCGCCACTTCTACGGCCGCCAACTGCGCGACATGAAGGGCTCGGTCGAGGTCGCCGACCTCACGCCGTCCGGCCTGCGCGCCTACGCGGACCTGTGCGGCCGCACCCTCGCCCGCGCCCACGCGCGCACCGGTGACCGCCTCGCCATCGCCGGCTACCTGGGCGGCGCGGACGCCTTCGCCGAGGCGATCGCCGACTTCTCCGTCCGGTACGCCGACCAGACGGCGCTCGACCACGCCGAACTGGTCGCCGCGATCGCCGCCGGCCGGATCACCGCGGCCCCGGGCGTCTGAGCACGGTGCGCCCCCCGGGGGTGCAGGGGTACGGGGAGACGGAAAACGGGTTGCCCCGGCGGGCGCGGTCGGCGTTGGCTGGCCCGCATGACCGAACTGCGTACCGACCGCCTGCTCCTGCGCCCCTGGCGGGACACCGACCTCGCACCCTGGGCCGCGATGAACGCCGACCCAGAAGTCCGCGAGCACCTCGGCGACGTCCTCACCCGCGAGCAGTGCGACGCCTCGGTGGCGCGCTTCGAGGCCGAGCGCGCGGCCCGCGGATACGGCTGGCTGGCCGTCGAGGTGCGCGCCACCGGCGAGTTCGTCGGCCTGGCCGGCCTCGACGAGGTCGACGAGGGCCTGCCCTTCACCGGCGTCGAGATCGGCTGGCGCCTCGCCCGCGCCGCCTGGGGCCACGGCTACGCCACCGAGGCGGCCCGCGCCGTCCTCGCCCACGGCTTCGACAGCCTCGGCCTCCCCGAGATCCTCGCCGTCACCACCGTGACCAACCACCGCTCCCAGGCCGTCATGCGCCGCCTCGGCATGACGTCCGACCCCGCCGACGACTTCGAGGACCCGACCGCCCCCGAGGGCCCGCTGCGGCCCAACGTGCTGTTCCGCCTCCGCCGCGAGCAGCGGGCGGGCTGACGGCGGCCTGACTGAGGGCCGGGAACGGGCTGACGGCGGGCGCGTCCCGCCGCTCGGCGCCGTTGTCAGTGGCGTGTGGTTGGGTGATCCACATGCTGGCGATCGGGGTGCAGGAGAACGACGGGACGCGCCACCTCCGGGTGGAGGCGGCCGAGTTGGCGCGGCTGGTGCGGCGGATCGGCGCGAAGGGAGACCGCTTCCTGGTCGCCCAGCGGATACCGGACCTGCCGGACGTCTTCATCCAGGTGTGGCACGCCGCAGGCGGCGAGTACACGCTCGAACACCGCGACGGCTCCGCCGCCCGGCACTTCGAGGTGCGTACCGACGGGCCCGAGGCGGTCATCGCGGCGATGACGGGCTGGGCGCGGCACGAGCCGGGCTGGGGCGACGGCCTGGACTGGCAGCCGCTCGACCTGGGCCCGCAGCCCGAGCCCGCCCCGCCGCTCGACCTGCCCGCCGACGACCTGCGGCAGCTGCACGACCGGCTGCGCCTCACCCTGGCCGGCGGCTACACCACCCGTGCCGAGCTCGCCGAACTCGCCGAGGAGCACCTGGTCTCCGGCGACCACCGCCCGCTCTCCCGCGACCAGGCCGAGCAACTGGCCGACAGGCTCTGGCTGGAGCGCGTCGGCGAGCAGACCGGCTGGATCGGCGAGACCGACCCGGAGCGCCTCACCCGGGCCTTCGCCGCCCTGGAGGAGGCCGGCATCACCGCCCGGGAGCACTTCAGCTGCTGCGGTTCCTGCGGCGACGCCGAGATCGCCGCCGCCGGGGCGCCGGACGCCCGCGGCTACGTCTACTTCCACACCCAGTCCACCGACTCCGCCGCCGCCGGCCACGGCCTCACCCTCCGCTACGGCGGCTTCGACGCCTCCCCGCTGACCACCACCGCCATCGGCCACGAGGTGGCCGCCGCCCTCACCGACGTAGGCCTGCCCGTCAGTTGGAACGCCGACCCGTCCCGCGCGATGGAGATCCGCCCCCTCCTCTGGCGCCGCCGCCTGGCCGGGTGAGGCCCGTGGCTCCGGCGGGCAGGCGGGTGGGTCACGGCACCAGGAGGTGGAGGGCGCCGGGCGCGGCGCTCACGTCGACGGGGAGGGCCGCGATGAACTCGCCGTCGGCGTAGGCGGTGATGGCGGGGGAGTCGATCCGCAGGGATGCGGTGCGGTGGGTGGTGACTTCGGTGTGGGCGGTGTGGGTGCCCTTGAAGAGGGTGGGGAAGAAGCGGGCGATGCGCAGACGGGGCATGGCGGCGACGAGGGTGAGGTCGAGGAGGCCGTCGTCGGGGAGGGCGTCGGGGCAGATGAGCATGCCGCCGCCGTAGCTGCGGGTGTTGCCGACGGCGGCCAGGGTGAGGTCGCGTTCGATGACGGTGCCGTCGGCGAGGGTGATGCGGAAGGGCAGCGGGCGCAGGTTGGCGAACTCGGCGAGGATGGCCAGGTTGTAGCGCATCCGGCCGCGGGGCCAGCGCAGGCGGTTGGCGCGGTCGCTGACCAGCGAGTCGAAGCCGGTGGCGAGGACGGAGCCGTACCAGCGGGTGGTGCCGTCGGCGGCGGTGACCAGGCCGAGGTCGACGGTCCTGGTGCGTCCGGCGGCGACGACGTCGGCGGCGGCTTCGGGGCCGGCGAGCGGGAGGCCGTACGCGCGGGCGTGGTCGTTGCCGGTGCCGGCGGGTATCACGCCGAGCGGGACGGCGGTGCCGGCGACGGCCTGGAGCGCGAGGTTGACCATGCCGTCGCCGCCGACGGCCACGACGGCGTCGACGCCGTCCGCCACGGCCCGGCGGGCGAGGCGGACGGCGTCCTCGGGGTCGCGGCCGGCGTGCCGGTCGACCTGGAGGCCGAGCGCGTGCAGCCGGGCGACGGCCCGGTGGGCGGCGGGTTCGGCGTGGCCGGCGCCCGCCGCCGGGTTGCTGAGGACGGCCACTCGCCTGATGGCTCGCGGACCGCCGGTCACGGGATCAGCTTGCCGGGGTTGAGGATGCCCGCCGGGTCCAGTTCGGCCTTGACGGCGCGCAGGATGCGCACGCCGAGCTCGCCGATCTCGTCGCTCATCCAGGGCCGGTGGTCGGCGCCGACGGCGTGGTGGTGGGTGATGGTGCCGCCGGCGGTGACGATGGCGTCGCCGGCGGCGCGCTTGGCGGCGGCCCACCGGGCGAGCGGGTCCTCGCCGAGGGCGGCGACGACGGTGAAGTAGAGCGAGGCGCCGGTCGGGTAGACGTGCGAGACGTGGCAGAGGACGAGGGCGCCGGGCAGGGCGGTGGTGAGGGCCTCGGTGACGGCGGTCCGCAGCTGCGGGAGGCGGCTCCAACTGGCCGCGGTCTCCAGGGTTTCGCAGAGGGCGCCGGCGCCGAGCAGGGAGTCCCGCAGGTAGGGGGCGTTGAAGCGGCCGTGTTCCCAGGCCCGGGCCGGGGCTTCGCCGAGGGAGGTGGCGCCGGCGGCGAGCAGGGTGTCGCGGGTGAGCCGGTGGCGGGTGGCGACCTGTTCGGCGGTGCCTTCGAAGACGGTGACGGCGAGGCAGCCGGTGACGGCGGGGGCGCCGCCGATCTGCTCGGTCATGGCGAGGTTGACCATCGTCTCGGCCTCGTCGGAGAGCCGGATGACGGTGGGGCCGGTGCCGCCCTGCTCGACGGCGCGCAGGGCGGCGCTGCCGGTGGCGAAGTCGGGCAGGCTCCAGGCCTCGTAGGCCTTGACGGCGGGCAGCGGGTGGACGCGGAGCCGGACGGCGGTGATGACGCCGAGGGTGCCTTCGGAGCCGAGGAAGAGCTCGCGCAGGTCGGGGCCGGCGGCGGAGGCGGGGGCGCGGCCGAGGTCGAGCACGCCGGCGGGGGTGACGACGCGCAGGCCGCGGACCATCTCGTCGAAGCGCCCGTGGCCGGCCGAGTCCTGGCCGGAGGAGCGGGTGGCGGCGAAGCCGCCGAGGGTGGCGTAGCGGAAGCTCTGCGGGTAGTGGCCGAGTTCGTAGCCGCGCTCGGCGAGCAGGGCCTCGGCGGCCGGGCCGGTGAGGCCGGCGCCGAGGACGGCCTCGCCGGAGGTCTCGTCGAGGTCGTGGAGCCGGTCGAGGCGGCGCAGGTCGAGCGAGATGACGGCGGTGAGGCCGCCGCGCTCGGGGTCGAGGCCGCCGACGACGCTGGTGCCGCCGCCGAACGGGACGACGGCGATGCGGCGTTCGGCGCAGAGCGCGAGGACGGCGGCGATCTCCTGCTCGTCGCCGGGCAGCACGACGGCGTCGGGCGCGTCCTGGGGGGCGCGGCTGCGGCGGCGCAGCAGGTCGGGGGTGGACTTGCCGCCGGCGCGGGGGAGCCGGTCTGCGTCGGCGGCGCTGACGTTGGTCTCGCCGACGGCGGCGGCGAGGGCCTTGAGGTCGTCGGCGGCGATCCGCGACGGCTGTAGGAGGACCTCGTCGGCGGCCGGTCCGGGGGTGGCGTCGCCGGTGACGCCGAGGGCGGCGGCGAGCAGCCCCTTGATGTCCGCGGACAGCTCCTTGGCGAGGGCCGGGTCGCCCCAGGCGTCCCACTTCATCGGGGGGAGCGGCAGCGCGGCGCCGGCCGGTCCCGCTTGCGTCTCAGGTGCCATGCGTTACAGTTTCACACATCATGTCAAGTAGTAACGCCGAGCCCCCCGGCAGTCCCGCGCGCAGCACCGACGACGCGATCCTGGACGCCGCCGCCGACCTGATCGTCCATCTCGGCGTGCGCCGAACGCAGTTGGCGGAGATCGCCCGCCGCGCCGGGGTCAGCCGGCCGACCGTCTACCGGCGCTGGCCGGACGTCCGGGCGGTGATCGGCGCCCTGCTCACCCGGGAGATCCGGGCCACCCGGGAGGGCGTCGCCCTGACCCTCGGGGGCGACGGCGCCCCGATCGGCCGGGAGGCCTTCGTCGACGGGGTCGTCGAGGTGGCCGTCCGGCTGCGGGACCACCCGGTGCTCGGCGCGCTGCTGCGCTCCTCCGACTCCGACCTGCTGCTGGAGTACGTCGTCGAGCGGCTCGGCACCAGCCAGCGCGGCCTGCTGGAGGCGCTGCGGGCCGGCATCGAGCAGGGGCAGGCGCACGGCTCGATCCGGGCCGGGGAGCCGGTCGAACTGGCCGCCATGGTCCTGCTGATCGCCCAGTCCACCGTCCAGTCGCACCGCATGGTCGCCTCCCTGCTGCCGGAGGCCGCCTGGCGGCGCGAACTGACCAGAGCACTGAACGGATACCTCGCGCCATGACCTCGACGCCCGCCGGATCCTCCGCCGCTCACTCCGCCGCTCCCTTCGCCGGCTCCAGTCGACTCGACGCCAGCCGGCGCCGGGCGGAACTCGAAGCGCTGGGGGACCGCCCGCGGGTCGACCTGCTGGTGATCGGCGGCGGCGTCACCGGCGCCGGGGTGGCCCTGGACGCCGCCTCGCGCGGACTGCGCACGGTGCTGGTCGAGTCCCGCGACCTGGCGTTCGGCACCAGCCGCTGGAGCTCCAAGCTGGTGCACGGCGGCCTGCGCTACCTCGCCTCCGGGCGGATCGGGGTGGCCCGGGAGAGCGCGATCGAGCGCGGCGTGCTGATGACCCGCACCGCCCCGCACCTGATCCGCGCGCTGCCCCAACTGGTGCCGCTGCTCCCGGGGTTGCTGCGCCCCGGGCAGGCCTCGCTGATCCGGGTGGGCTTCCACGCCGGGGACGCGCTGCGGCTCAGCGCCGGGACGCCGGGCGCGCTGCTGCCCCGGGTGCGCCGGATCGGCGCCGCGCGGACCCGGCAGCTGGTGCCGGGCGTGCGGACCGCCGGACTGTCCGGCGCGCTGGTCGCGCACGACGGCCAACTCGTCGACGACGCCCGGCTGGTGGTGGCGCTGGCGCGGACCGCGGCGCAGTACGGCGCCACCGTGCTGACCAGGGTGCGGGCGGAGTCCGTGACCGGCACCTGCGCCCGGCTCACCGACACCGTCACCGGGCAGTCGCTGACCGTCGAGGCCGGCGCGGTGGTCAACGCCACCGGCGTCTGGGCGGGCGAGGTGGACCCGTCGATCAGGCTGCGCCCCAGCCGGGGCACCCACCTCCTGGTGGACGCCGCCGCGCTCGGCCACCCGACCGCGGCGCTCACCGTGCCGGTGCCCGGTTCGACCAGCCGCTTCGTCTTCGCGCTGCCCCAGCAGCTCGGCCGGGTGGCGATCGGGCTGACCGACGAGGACGCGCCCGGTCCGATCCCGGACGAGCCGCAGCCCGCCGAGGGGGAGCTCGCCTTCCTGCTCGACACCGTCAACGCCGCCCTGAGCACCGCGCTGACCAGGGCGGACGTGCGCGGCGCGTACGCCGGGCTGCGGCCGCTGATCGACACCGGGGGCGGCAGCACCGCCGACATCTCCCGGGAGCACGCGGTGCTGGAGTCGCCGTCCGGGCTGGTCACGGTGGTCGGCGGCAAGCTCACCACCTACCGGCGGATGGCCGAGGACGCGGTGGACGCCGCCGTCCGGCTGCGCGGCCTGCCGGCCCGGGCCTGCTGGACGGCCCGCCTGCCGCTGGTCGGCGCCCCGGCCCACCGGGACAGCCGCCCGCTCCCGGCGGGCGCCGTGCCCGGCTCGCTGCTCGCCCGCCACGGCGGATCGTCCCAGGAGGTGGTGGCCGCCGGGGAGTTGACGCCGATCGCGGAGGGCCTGGACGTGACGCGCGCCGAGGTCGCCTACGCCGTCACGCACGAGGGCGCGTTGGACGTCGCCGACGTGCTCGACCGCCGGACCAGGATCGGCCTGCTCGCCGAGGACGCCGAGCGCGCCCGGAAGGCGGTCGAGGAGATCGTGGCGCAGCGCCTGTAGCGGGCAGGTCACCCGGGAGGCGGCGCTCAGCGCGCGGCGCGCTCCGGCATCGGGTGCTCGGCTCCCGCGACCTCCAGGACACAGGAGTACGGGTGCTCGGCCGCGCCCGTGCGGTCCAGCCGCACCGAGAGCGGCAGCGGCGGCTCCTCGGCGAGCTGGGCGGCGAGCGTCAGCGGGTAGACGCCGTGCCCGTGGACGCGGTGGAAGGCGCACTCCTTGCCGTCCACCAGCAGCTCGGTCTCGGTGATCCAGCCGGAGCGGACGTTGACGGTGACCGAGTGCCCGGCCTGGTCGAAGTGGAAGCTGTACCGCTGGCGCATGGGGAACCTCCCGCGCGGGGGCCGCCGGTCGGGGCGGACCAGGGGATCCACCGCCAGTCTAGGGCGGCCACCCCGCCCCGGCCCGGCGGGTGCGGCAGCCGGGATGACGGGTGGTTCCCGGTGGAGCCCCTGAGAAATCCCCGGGGTGGGGCCCGACCGCAGGTGGATTCCCGTGATCTCTACAGTGTTGTAGATTCGTCCGCAGGGAGAGATCGAGGAGGGCATTGTGGGAGTTTCACTGGCCAAGGGCGGCAACGTCTCGCTGAGCAAGGAGGCGCCCGGTCTGAGCGCCGTGATCGTGGGTCTCGGCTGGGACGTGCGCACCACCACCGGCGCCGATTACGACCTGGACGCCAGTGCGCTGCTCTGCAACGCGCTCGGCAAGGTGGTCTCGGACCAGCACTTCGTCTTCTTCAACAACCTGCGCAGCCCCGATGGTTCGGTCGAGCACAGCGGCGACAACCTGACCGGTGGCGGCGACGGCGACGACGAGCAGATCAAGGTCGACCTGGCGCGGGTGCCGGCCGACGTGGCGAAGGTCGTCTTCCCGGTGTCGATCTACGACGCCGACGCCCGGCTGCAGAACTTCGGGCAGGTCCGCAACGCGTTCATCCGGGTGCTGAACCAGGCCAACGGCCAGGAGATCGCCCGTTACGACCTCAGCGAGGACGCGTCCACCGAGACCGCGATGGTCTTCGGTGAGCTGTACCGCAACGGCGCGGAGTGGAAGTTCCGCGCGATAGGGCAGGGTTACGCCTCCGGTCTGCGCGGCATCGCGACCGACTACGGCGTCAACGTCTGATCGCCGCAGGCGAATCGCAGCAGGTGATCTGACGGGGTTTCGGCGGCCGCCGGCCTGTGCGGCCCACGCTCACTCGGGACGCCCGAGGGCGTGGCCGCCGAAACCCCCGCCGCCGGTGATCTGACGGCGCCACCAGGCGTCCATCCCCGGTTCGTCCATGGCCGACCAGTCCGGTGCGGCGGCGACCTGCTCCCGGCCGAGCCGTCGGCCCAGTTCCACCAGCTCCCGCCCGACCACGCCCCGCTCCTGGTCGTACGTGGCCAGCAGGGCCGGCCAGGACCCGCCGTCCGCGGCGGCGGCCCGCCCGGCCCGCTCGAAGGCGTGCGCGTCCTGCAGGGCCTTCACCGCGCCGCTGGTGTTGTGCGGGCGGACGACGGTGGCCGCGTCCCCGCCGAGGAGCAGCCGGCCGGCCGTGCGGCGCGGGGTCTCCAGGTCGTAGACGGGCTGGAGGAAGGTCCGCTCGCGCGGGGTGAGGGTGACCAGGGCGGACCAGTACGGCGGCAGGTGCCGTTCGGCGAGCAGGCGCAGGTCGTCCAGCTGCCCGTCGGTGAGGGTGCCCGCCGGGATGCTGGTCGGGCCGTCGAGGCCTAGCCAGGCGGGGGTGGGCGCGTAGAAGACCCAGTTCACCTGGGTGGTGCCGGCGGTGAGCCCGGGGATGCGGTAGATCACGACCTGGCCGCCGGGGTAGCAGACGGTGGCGCACTCGTCCTCCGGCCAGGCCGCGGCGCCGCCGGGCAGCTCCGTCAGCAGCGCGGCGTCGTAGCTGCCGCGCCAGCACACGTACCCGGCGTACGCGGGCCGGGCCTGCGGGCAGACCGCCGCGCGGACCACCGAGCGGTAGCCGTCGGCGCCGATCACCAGGTCGTACGGTTCGCGGGTGCCGTCGGGGCCGGCCGTCCAGGCGCCGTCCTGGTCGGTGCCGGCCGCGGTGACGGTGTGGCCTTGCCGGAACTCGACCCGGTCGGGGGTGCGTTCGCGCAGGGCCTGCCACAGGACGGCCCAGTGGTGGGAGTGGAACGGCATCGGCTGGTTCCAGAGCACCCGCCCGCGCCCGTCCGGTCCGTCGTCGGTGCGGTCCTCGGCCGTCTCCCGGGTGGCCCAGCGGCGGACGGTGAGGCGGTGGCGGCGGATGCCGTCGTGGAGGTGGCCGGCGCGGACCAGTTCGTCGAAGCGGTCGTCGTTGATGCAGATCCCGACGCCGCGGTCCTCCAGCTGGCCCTCGCTGCGTTCCAGGACGACGATCCGGTCCGCTCCCAGCCGGGCGGCGGCCCCGGCGAAGGCGCTTCCGGCGATGCTGCCGCCGATCACGGCTATCGAGCTATCCCGCATGGCGGTCCTCTCCCGGCTGCCCACACTACCGATCCGACGATACGCGGATGATGTCCGCGAGTTGACGGGAACCGGTAGAGCGCGGGGGCCCGGCCCGCGACCTCCTTATGCAACTAGTTGCACATCGAGCCGTCGTCCCCTACTCTGCGGTAACACCGACCCCCGCCGCCCCCAGGAGACGTCGATGAGCGCGTCGATGAGCACCACCCCCGGCAGCAGCCGCTACCCGCACCTGCTCAGCCCGCTCGACCTCGGCTTCACCACCCTGCCCAACCGCGTCGTCATGGGCTCCATGCACGTCGGCCTGGAGGAGGCCCCCGACGGCTACCGGCGGATGGCCGAGTTCTACGCCGAGCGGGCCCGCGGCGGCGTCGGCCTCATCGTCACCGGCGGCATCGCCCCCAACGAGGCCGGGCGCCCCTGGGAGGGTGGCGCGATGCTCACCACCGGGGCCGAAGCCGACCGCCACCGCGTCGTCACCGACGCCGTGCACGCCGCCGGCGGGAAGATCGCCCTGCAGATCCTGCACTTCGGCCGCTACGCCTACCACCGCGACCTGGTCGCCCCCAGCGCCCTCCAGGCCCCGATCAGCCCCTTCGTCCCGCACGAGCTCACCGCCGCACAGGTCGAGCAGACCATCGAGGACTTCGTCCGCTGCGCCGAACTCGCCCGCCGCGCCGGGTACGACGGCGTCGAGATCATGGGCTCCGAGGGCTACCTGATCAACGAGTTCGTCGTCGCCGCCACCAACCGGCGCGAGGACGAGTGGGGCGGCCCGTACGAGCGCCGGATGCGCTTCCCGGTGGAGATCGTCCGCCGGGTCCGCGAGCGGGTCGGCGAGGACTTCATCATCGTCTACCGCCTCTCCATGCTCGACCTGGTGCCCGGCGGCTCCACCCTCGACGAGGTCGTCCGCCTCGCCCAGGCCGTCGAGGCCGCCGGGGCGACCATCATCAACACCGGCATCGGCTGGCACGAGGCCCGCATCCCCACCATCGCCACCTCCGTGCCGCGCGGCGCCTTCGCCTGGGCGACCAGGAAGGTGATGGGCACCGTCGGCATCCCGCTGGTCACCACCAACCGCATCAACACCCCGGAAATCGCCGAGCAGTTGCTCGCCGACGGCTGCGCCGACCTGGTCTCGCTGGCCCGTCCGCTGCTCGCCGACGCCGACTTCGTCGCCAAGGCGGAGGACGGCCGCGCCGACGCCATCAACACCTGCATCGGCTGCAACCAGGCCTGCCTCGACCACACCTTCAGCGGCCTGATCACCTCCTGCCTGGTCAACCCGCGCGCCTGCCACGAGACCGAACTCGTGCTCGCGCCCACCAGGCTGCGCAAGCGCATCGGCGTCGTCGGAGCCGGCCCCGCCGGGCTCGCGTTCGCCGTCTCCGCCGCCGAACGCGGCCACGACGTCACCCTGTTCGACGCCGCCGCGGCGATCGGCGGGCAGCTGAACACCGCCCGGCTCGTGCCCGGCAAGGAGGAGTTCGACGAGACGCTGCGCTACTACCGCACCCGGCTCGCCGAGTTGGCCGTCACCCAGCGCCTCGGCACCACCGCCACCGCCGACCAGCTCGTCGCCGAGGACTTCGACGAACTCGTCCTCGCCACCGGCGTCACCCCGCGAACCCCCGCCGACCTGCCGGGAGTCGACCACCCCAGCGTCGTCGGCTACCTCGACGTCCTGCGCGACGGCGCCCCCGTCGGCGAGCGGGTCGCCATCCTCGGCGCGGGCGGCATCGGCTTCGACGTCGCAGGCTTCCTCACCGACCCGGGCGACGCGGCCAGCCTCGACCCGGCCGTGTTCCAGGCCAAGTGGGGCATCGACCCGGAGTACCGCGAGCGCGGCGGACTGCGCCGCCCCGAGCGGCCCGCACCGCCGCGCGCCGTCCACCTGCTCCAGCGCAAGACCAGCAAGGTCGGTGCCGGGCTCGGCAAGACCACCGGCTGGATCCACCGCACCGAACTCCGGCACCGCGGCGTCACCATGGTCGCCGGCGCGACGTACGACCTGATCGACGACGCCGGCCTGCACTTCACCGTCGACGGCGAGCGCCAACTGCTGCCCGTGGACACCGTGGTGCTCTGCACCGGCCAGGAGCCGCGCCGCGACCTCTACGAGGCGCTGCGCGAGCGCGGCCTGGAGGCCCACCTGATCGGCGGCGCCGACGTTGCCGCCGAACTCGACGCCAAGCGGGCCATCAAGCAGGGCACCGAACTGGCCGCCGCGATCTGACCCTTCCGTGCGCGCCGGGTCCTGCCCGGCAGGACGGGACCCGGGCACGCCTCGGGCACGCCCTAGGATCGACGGCATGTCGCTGCCGCACGCCATCCTCACCGCCCTGCTGGAGAAACCGTCCTCGGGGCTGGAGCTGACGCGGCGCTTCGACAAGTCGATCGGCTTCTTCTGGCCCGCCACCCACCAGCAGATCTACCGCGAGTTGGGCCGGCTGGAGGCCTCCGGACAGATCCGGGCCCTCCAGCCGTCCGGCCCCGTCCGCGGGCAGAAGAAGGAGTACGAGGTCCTGCCCGAGGGCCGCGCCGAACTCGCCCGTTGGACGGCCGAGGGCGCCGAGCCGCGCGCCGTCCGCGAACCGCTGCTGCTGCGGCTGCGCGCCGCCGCAGTGGTCGGCACGGACGGCCTGGCGGCCGAGGTGCGGCGGCACCTGGCGCTGCACCGCGCGCAGTTGGACGACTACCGGGAGATCGAGCGGCGCGACTTCCCGGCCGAGGCGACGGCAGGGGCGACAGCGGGGGAGACGGCCGGGGAGGCGGCCGGGGAGAACCGCCTCCAGCACGCCGTGCTGCGGGCGGGCATCGGGCTGGAGGCCTTCTGGGTGCAGTGGCTCGCCGAAACCCTCGAAACCCTCGAAGCGCTCGACGTGCCTCTGACGGACCAGGCGGACCAGGCGGACCAGCGGGACCAGCCGGGCCAGGGGGTCTGACCTGCGGCGATCCGCGCCCGCGAGCCCCCTGCCAGGCCCGGTGGGACACTGGTGCCTGTCCCTGCCCGCGCTCTCGACCGGGGGGCCCGCATGTCCCACCCGAAGCCGCTCCACGCCCTCGCCGCCGCAGCCCTCGCCGCGGCGGTCGCCTTGGGCCCGGCCCACCTCGCCGCGGCCGCGACGCCCGGCCGGCCCGCCCCGGGCCTGCCCACCTCCGACCAACTCACCGCGGCCCTGCTCACCGTCGACGACGTCGGCCCGGGCTTCACCCAGGTCCCCAGCACGGCCAGCCCCAGCCCCAGCGCCGGCCCCAGTACGATGCCGTCCCCGGCCAACAGCTGCGACGCCCTCAGCGACCTGATCAACATGCACACCGGCGTCCCCGGCCCCGAGACCCCGCACGCCGAGGCCGAACTGGACGGCCCGGGCGGCAACCCGATGGTGACCGAGTCCCTCACCGCCGAGGACGCGGGAAAGCTCACCACCGACCTCGACGCCGCCACCACGGCCCTCAAGGGCTGCCACACCATCACCTTCAACGCCGGCACCAACGACACGGTGACCTTCACCGTCACGCCGGTCACCCTCGGCGACCGCCAGGACGCGCCCGCCGTCCGCCTCGACGGCACCCTGGCGGGCGTCCAGCTGAACGCCTTCGTCGGCGTCGAGCGCTTCGGCACCGTCGGCATGGCCTTCGGCTTCTTCCAGCGCGGCGGCGACTCCCCCCAACTGGCCTCCTTCCAGTACCGCGCCGCCGTCGCCAAGGCCCAGCGCGCCCTCGGCACCACCGCCGGCAGCACCACCCCGCCCACCGCCACGGCCCCCGTCACCCAGGGCACCTCGGTCTGAGCCGGACAACGCGACGGCCCCCGCCGAGCACGTGGCTCGACGGGGGCCGCGGTGTGCGGGTGAGCGCCGCCACCGGTGCTCGTGAAGCCGTATCGGGCGGGTGCGGAGCCGGCGGTGTCGGCGGTGTCGGCCGGTCAGGCGCTGATGCGCCGCCGGTCCTGTACGGGGGTCGGCGCCGGGGCCGGGGTGCGGCCGGCGAGGCGGCAGCCGAGGCAGTGGGGGTGGCCCCCGCGGCCGGCGGGGTCGGGGGTGCGCCAGTGCCGGTGGGCGGGCGGGCGCGGGCCGGTGGGTTTGCCCCAGCCGGCGAGGTGGAGCAGCCAGCTGGCGAGCGCGCCGAGGGCGGTGAGGATCCCGCCGGCCCAGAGCCCGGCGGCCGAGCCGAGGGCGAGGGCCGCGCCCGCGACGGTGAAGCCGAGGATCGCGATGACGGAGCCGGTCCAGCCGGCGATGGTGTGCCCCATGTCGTGGTCGCCGTGTGCGCTCATTGCTCCTCGTTTGGTGTGATGGGCGGGTCGGGATGGGCGGGTCGGACCGTTTATCTCACGAGCTAAGTAACTTAGATGCTAAGGAGATATCGAGTGAAGGGCAAGCCGCGCCCCCAGGCGACGCCCGAGCAGGCGCTCTACGCGATGGACCGGATGATCGCGCTGGCGCAGTTCGGCCAGCAGGACATCGCCGCCCGGCTCGGCCTCAACGTCACCGACCTGACCTGCCTCGGCTTCGTCATCGAGGCCGCGATGGCCGGGGAGCCGCTGGCCGCCGGCGACCTCGCCGAGCGCGCGCAGCTGACCACCGGCGCGGTGACCGGCGTGCTCAACCGGCTGGAGAGGACCGGCTACGCCCGCCGCGAGGCCGACCCGGCCGACCGCCGGCGCGTCCGCGTGGTGATGGCGGAGGACGCGCAGCAGCGCATCCTCCAGGTCTACGGCCCGTTCTACGAGCGGATCGGCGCGCTGTTCGCCGACTACACGCCGGACGAGATCGCGGTGATCGCCGACTGGTTCACCCGGGCCAAGGGGGTGCTGGGGGAGTCGCTGGAGGAGATCCGGGCCGAAACGCCGTAGCGGCCGACCCCGGGGAGGGGCCGGCCGCCACGGCCTCGGAGCAGCGTCTCGGCGCCAGTGCCTCAGGGCAGGTACGTCACCTCGGGGAAGGCCGCGGACGGGCCGTCGAGGAGGCGGCTGGCGCGGTGCCGCAGGTGCAGGTCGAAGAAGGCCACCGGGTACGCCTGCTGGATCTTCACCGCGCGGGCCGGGTCGAGGGTGCCGATCATGCCCCGGACCTGTTCGTCGGTCAGGCCGAGGAGCTTGGCGGCCTGCGGGATCAGCACCTGGTTGTCGCCGTACGAGACGTGCACGGCGCCCTGGGCCTGGACGTCGAGCCGCCAGCCGCGCAGGTGCGGCCAGAACTCCGCGACGGCCGGCTGCCCGGCCCGGGTGAACTCGGCGGTCATCATCATGAACGGCCGGTCCAGGTCGGTGGTGATGGTCGGCTGCATCGGGCCGTCCAGGCTCAGCCCGGCGCGGACGCGCCGGTCGGTGAGCATGGTGTAGACGGTGGCCGTACCGCCCTTCGACCAGCCGAACATGCCGATCCGGTCCGGGTCGAGGGCGTGCAGCAGCCCGGCGGGCAGCGGCTTGCCGTCGGCGTCGGGGTTGCGCCCGGCGGCGAGGGCCTCGACCTGGTCGAGGAGGAAACGGATGTCCGCGGCGAAGTCCTTCGGCCCCATCGGGATGCTCCGGTCCGGGGTGAGGACCAGGCCGTCGGGGAACTCGGTGATCGCGTCGCGGGTGTGGTCGACGGTGACCACCACGTAGCCGTGGCTGGCGAGTTCCTGGACCATCACGGTGTGGTCGGCGCGGTGGCTGTGCGCGCCGTGCGAGTAGACGACGACGGGCAGACGGCGGCCCGCGCGGTGGACCGGGGCGCCCACGCGGCCGGAGGTGAGCGGGGCGAGGGCGGGGTCGATGGCGAAGCCCGTGTCCGCGAGGAACGCCCGCAGTGCGCCGTCGGCCATCCAGGGCGCGAGCGGGTACGCCCCGGCCTCGCGGGCGGGGTACCAGACGCTCGCCATCAGCTCGCGGAACCGGCCCGGGCCGGCCAGCGGGTCCGGGCGGGAGGCGTCGAGCAGGTGCAGCGGGACGGTGCCCACGGGGTGCGGCCCGGTGGGTTCGGGCAGGGTGAGCCGCGCCGGGCCGCCGGTGGCGGTGGGCGTGGTGGCCCCGGGGATGGTGGCCCCGGGGGTGGTGGCCCCGCCCGCCGCCCATGCGGGGCGGGCGAGGGCGAGCGGTGCGGCGGCCCCGGCGGCCCCGGCAGCCAGTGCGGCCCCCAGCAGACGGCGGCGCGTCATGGCGTGTCGGCTCGTGAACGGTGTGGTGGTCATGGGCCCTCCCTGGGTGTGCTGGACAGAACCGGGCCGAGGCGCGCGGTCTTCGCAGGTGCGGCCGTCGTTCGACACCGGACCGCCGGGGAAGCACCCCTGACGGACCGTCCGATGGATCTCCGTGCACCTGATCGGAAGGCTGTCATCGCGGCGCACCCGGCCACATCCGACCACCGGATGACGGTGCGGCCGTGCGCATTGGCCCGGGGGTTTACATCCGTGGGCTGATGCGGCGGCGCGCCGGGGCGGGGCGGCGCATAGCGTTCACGCTCAATCCAATGCAACGAGTGGCATGACTGACGTTGCGTTAAATCTGTGACTGTTGCAACGATAATGTGGCTCTGGCCTGCAATGATGCTGATTGTGCGCAACATGACTGTTGCCATGCATCGTGAAGGCAACGTAGCGTTTCTGTTGTCGGAAACAACGAGCCACAGGAGAGCATCATGCAGAAGTTCGCCACCCCCGCCCCGGTCTCCGCCGTCCTCGACATCCCCGCCGGACGCATCCGGTTCATCGCCGCCGACCGGGCCGACACCACGGTCGAGGTCCTGCCCGCCGACGCCTCGAAGAGCCGCGACGTGAAGGCGGCGGAGCGGACCACCGTCGAATACGCCGACGGCGTCCTGCGGATCGAGGCGGCGGCGGCCGAGAGCCGGATCCTCGGCCAGTCCGGCACCGTCGAGGTGACCGTCCAACTGCCCGCCGGCTCCCGCATCCAGGTGAAGACGGCCAGCGCCGAACTCCGCGGCGTCGGACGTCTCGGCGACGTCACCTTCGAAGGCGCGCAGGCCTCGGTCAAGCTCGACGAGACCGCCGGCGCTTACCTCGCCGTCCTCGCCGGTGACATCTCCGTCGGCCGCCTCAACGGTCCCGCGGAGATCACCACCGCCAAGGGCGACATCCACATCACCGAAGCCGTACACGGCACGGTCACGCTGCGCACCGAGGCCGGCGACGTGTCCGTCGGCGCCGCCCGCGGCGTCTCCGCCTCCCTGGACGCCGGTACCACCTACGGCCGGATCCACAACGCGCTCAAGAACGCTGACGGTGCCGCCGCCGGCCTGAGCATCCACGCGACCACCGCCTACGGCGACATCACCGCCCGCAGCCTCTGAAGCCGCTGCCGCACCCGCAGCCCGCACCCGCACACTCCGATCGCGAGACAAGGAACAACCATGAGTGAATCCCGCTACGCCGCCGAGATCGCCGTCGATGACGTCGCCGCCGGGCAGAACCGCCCGGAACTGCAGCAGGCCATCCAGGAGTTCGTCGACGCCGGTTTCGCCGGGATACAACTGCGCGTGCACGACGAACGCGGGGAGTGGGTCGGCAGCGCCGGGGTGCGCAAGCTGGGTGAGGCCGCAAAGCCGTTGGTGGACGGGAAGTTCTGGGTGGGCAGCACCACCAAGACCTTCGTCGCGACCCTGGTGCTGCACCTGGTGGCCGACGGCGCGATCGGGCTGGACACCCCGGTGGCCGACCACCTGCCGCAGTTCGGGCTGGACCGGCGGATCACCGTACGGATGCTGCTCCAGCACACCAGCGGATTGGCCAGCTACACCGGCGACCTCGAACCCGACGGGACGTTCGTACCGGGGATCCCCGCGATGGGCAAGGAGTGGGTGGACAACCGGTTCCACAGCTACCGGCCGGAAGAACTCGTGCAGTTCGCCCTCTCCAAGCCGGCACGGTTCGAGCCGGGCACCGACCAGAGCTACTCCAACACCAACTACACACTGGCCGTGCTCCTGATCGAGCAGGCCGGCGGCCGCCCGTACGCCGAGGAGATGTGGCGGCGGATCCTGCGGCCGCTCGGACTGCGGGACACCGTGGTGCCGGGCGACTCGCCGGAGCTCCCCGGGCCGCACGCCCACGGCTACTACCGCTACCAGGACGGCGACCAGTGGAAGGTGGTCGACGTCGCGCGCCAGAACCTCTCCCTCCTGGTCGGCGCCGGCGACCTGATCTCCACCACCCGGGACCTCCGCACGTTCTTCGCCGCACTCCTGGGCGGCAAGCTCCTGCCCGCCCCGCTGCTGGACGAGATGCGCACGCCGCACGGGGCGCTCGGCTACGGCCTGGGCCTGTTCGTCCAGGACCTCGGCCCGGACGGCGGCACCATCGTCCACCACAACGGCGGCGCCCCCGGCGGCTACGGGGCACTGATGATCGGCACCCCCGACGGCAGCAAGACCCTGACCGCCGGGCTCACCACCGGCGACTCCGCATCCGACCCGGCGCAGGAGTTCCCGAAGGCGCTGGACCGGCTCATCAAGGCGGTGTTCGGCAGCGGCGGCAGCGGCGTGCGAGCCGAGGGCTGACGGCGTGCGGTTTCGGTGCGTGGAGTGGGAAGTCGGCGGGGCCGACTTCCCACTCCACGCGTTTTAGAGGTGGTGCCCCGGCGCGCAGCGGTGGCGAGGCGGGAGTGAAGCGTGAAGCCGCGCTCCGGAAGGTGCCCGGCGTATTCGCGTCAGCGGCATGCTCCGCGATGGTGAATCGGCGTGGCGTAATGGAGCCTATGGAAGTTCAAGTTGAGCTCACCATTGAAAAGTTGACGTTACGTCAAATGCTGAATGGCACGGATGCCTCGGGTGTAGCGACCCGGGCCGCCGAGGGGGCCTCCGCCGACCCGGAGGAAACGGCGGCGTCCTGGACGTACGCTGACCACGGATTCGGCGAGCACTCAGAGTGCCTGTGCGAATGCGGAGGGTTGGCCTGTTGGTCGGCCCGGATCGGTCGGTCGAAAGGGTGGGTGATTGTCGTGGGTGGCGTCGAGCGCACGGTCTTCGATGACGGCGAGACGGTGGAGAACTCCGACGGTGTCGCGGAGTTCTACGCTGCGGTGGGCAAGTTGATCAGGCTCTTCCGGGAGCGGGCCGGGATGACGCAGCGCGAGCTGGCCGACAGGCTCGGGTACAGCGAGGACCAGCTGGGGGCGGTCGAGCGCGGCAAGCGGACGCCGAGAATCGAGATCCTGACCAAGGCGGACGAAGTCCTCAACGCGGGCGGTGCGTTGAGGGTCGTTGCGGACGACGTGATGAAGGCGAAGATCCGGATCAGCGAGCGGCATCCGGCCTACTCCAAGGCCTTCACGTCCGAGGAATGGCGGGCGATCGAGATCCATGACTACAGCACGATGGTCGTTCCGGGGCTGCTACAGACCGAGGCGTACATTCGCGCCCTGTACGAGATGCGACGACCGATGCTCTCTCCCGAACAGATCGACGAGTGGGTGGCGGCGCGACTGGCCCGGCAGGAGATCCTGACCCGTTGGCCTCAGCCGGTGGTGACGTGGGTGATCGACGAGAGCGTGTTGCGGCGACCCTTGGGAGGGTGGGACGTCCATGCTGAGCAACTCCAGCACCTGCTCAAGGTGGGCCAGATGCGAGGCCCTGAACTTCAGGTAATGCCGCTCGACCGGATGAACCACGCGGGAATGAGTGGCTCGTTCATTCTGCTCACGCCGAATGGGCGTTCGCAGATCGGGTACGTGGCGGCGCAGCATGTGAATCGTTTGGTCACGGACCCGGTCGAGGTCCGTAATATGGCCGCACGGTACAGCAGCATCCGGGCTCAGGCCCTGGGGCTGAGGGAGTCCCTGGCCCTGATCGAGCAGATTCTGGGAGAGCGGTAGGCATGGCCGAGCTGGACTGGTTCAAGAGCAGCTACAGCACCAACGAGGACGCCGCATGCGTCGAGGTCGCCGAGACGCCCGGCACCGTTCACGTGCGTGATTCCAAGGACAAGAGCGGCCCGCAGTTGGCGTTCGAGCCGACCGCGTGGCAGGCGTTCGTGGCGTTCGCTGCGACCGCCGAGGTCTGATTCAGCCTTCTCCCGACGGCTCGCCGCTTCCGTGCGGCGAGCCGTCGGCGTACCGTCGAACTGTTGGCGCTGTCCGACGTTTTGGGGGAGCAGTGAGTAGCGAGCTGGCGTGGTTCAAGAGCAGCTACAGCACGAACGAGGAAGCTCAGTGCGTCGAGGTCGCTATGACGCCCGGCACCGTTCACGTGCGTGATTCCAAGGACAAGAGCGGCCCGCAGTTGGCGTTCGAGCCGACCGTGTGGCGGGCGTTCGTGGCGTTCGCAGCGACGGCTGAGGTCTGATTCGGCCTTCTCCGTCGACGGTGTGCCGGGAAGTGACGGCCAATCGGCGGACGGGCGGGCGGGTTGTGGGTGTCGTCGGGCCGGTGTCGGGTGGGGGCTGCTACCAACGGTCCCATGTCCCATCACCTCAGCGGCCCCAACCTCCGCTCACCCCGAGGCGACTCGCGGCTCGACCTGACCGACGTGTTCGCCTTTCCGGCCGCCGATGCGCCCGGCCGGACTGTCCTGATCATGAACGCGAACCCCTACGCCCCCACCCAGGCGGCCGAGTTCCACCCCGACGCCGTCTACCGCATCAACATCGACAACGACGGCGACCACCGCGCCGACGTCGCCTACTCCTTCACCTTCTCCGCCCCCACCCACACCGGCGCCCAGACCGTCACCGTCCACCGCGCGACCGGCGCCGCCGCGCAGAAGCACGAGCCCACCGGGGACGTCCTGTTCTCCGAAGCCCCGGTCGCCTTCGGGGACGCGCCCGACGTCATCGAGGCGAACGGCCGCAAGCTCTCCGTCGGGCTGCGCAGCGACCCCTTCTTCGCCGATCTCGAAGGGATCGTCAACAACTTCACCTGGACCGGCAAGGACGCCATGGCCGACGCCAACGTCTTCGGCATCGCCCTCGAAGTCCCCGACGCCGACCTCGGCCCCGACCCGACGATCGGCGTCTGGGCCCGGGTCAGCCTCCGCCAGGACGGTCAGCTCGTCTCCGTCGACCGTGGCGCGCACCCCTCCCTCACCGCCTACTTCAACAAGGAGGAGGTGAAGGACGCGTACAACGCGGGCGAGCCGGCCGACGACTGGGACACCTACCGCGAGGCCTGGACGGCCGTCCTCCAGCACACCGGGGACTACACCACCGCGGCCGCCACCGAGACCCTCAAGCTCGTCCTCCCGGACATCCTCCGCTACGACCGCTCCCGCCCCGCCGCCTACCCCAACGGCCGCACCCTCGTCGACGACGTGACCTCGGCCCGCCTCACCATGGTCTCCGGCGGCAAGATCACCAGCGACCACATCCCCCCGCACACCGACGTCCTCCCCGTCTTCCCCCACCTCGGCCACCCGCACCCGGTCAAGTAGCGAGTCAAGTGCCCGGACGACAAAGCGGCGGTCAAGAATCCTTGACCGCCGCTTCGCACTTCCCGCTCTGATCATGTGCCAGGCTGTGCGCCCCCACCCGCGTATGAGGAGGTTCGGTGAACCACGCGCGCCCCCTGATCGAGGACTTCCCCGCCCACCCGGACGGCGACCCGGCCGGCGCCCTCGCCCGCGCCGTCCGCGAGCGCCGCACCGCCCTCGGCCTCTCCGTCGCGGACCTCGCCAAGCGCGCCGACCTCACCGACGCCCAGATCCGCGCCATCGAAGCCGGCCACGCCGCCCCCACCCTCCCCCTCCTCACCGCCCTCTCCCAGGCGCTGGAGGCTGCGCCGAAGCTGTGAGCGCTGAGGCCCGTGCCCTCTCCAGCTCGGCCACGAGGTCTTCGACCCGTCGGTTCGCCTTGGTCCCCCACCCGTAGCCGGCCAGCAGCGGCAGTTGGTCCGACTTGCCGTCGGCCAGGACCAGTTCCGGGAGGTCGGAGGAGAAGAGCGTTCCGGGAACCGTGGCCGACCGCACCTCCCGCACCTCGGACCAGGCGTAGGAGCGGGCCCGCAGCAGCCCGCAGTACTCCACGCCGTCCGCGCCGAAGGACACCCCGTAGACCGGGGAGCGGAGCGTCAGGACCAGGCCCGGAACCCCGGCGAGGACGATCGGTATGAGGTCGTCGACCCTGGTGGAGAACGCCGCCGACGACGCCGCGATCAGTGCGCACACGAGCCCGATCAGGAAGTACGCGAGCGCCCAGGGACTGCGTCTCTTCTGCATGATTTCCCCCAGTTGTGTTGTGCGTCGGGGCGCCATCCGAACTTCGGATGGCACCCCGACGGGGGTGGTGTAGCGGATCAGGCTGTTCGTCCGATGACGCTCTTCTCCCAATCCGAGAGGTCGTCGGCGAATCGGCGCCGATCGACCCAGGTCCCTTCGGGCAGGGACACCCGCAGGACCAGTTGCCGCCCGAACCGCGTGAACGAGAGGTCGACCTCGCCCCGTGCCACCAGGTCCACGAAATCCAGGACCCGATGGGCGGGGACGTCGTCGAACACGTAGTCCTCGAAGAGAACTCTGGCCTCGCCGAGGTCTTCCCTCAGCATCACCAGATACTCGTGCCCGGACGGGGTCTCCAGATGGAAGTCGACCAGCCTCGGCTCGGCCGTGACCTCGACCACCTCGATCCCGGCGAACCGCCTGGACCGATGGGCCGCCGCCACGAGATCCGCCACCGAGCACCCCGGGGGCAGTCCTTCCTGTCCCATCAAACCCACCTCCCATCCCAGGCTATCGACCCGCTGTGCGTCCGGCCGGCGCCATCGGTCGACCAACTCGAATAACTGATCGACGATTTGTCAGGCCAGCCGCGTTCGACCGGTTCGCGTCAGACAGCCCCGGCCAGTTCGAGGGCGAAGACCTTCAATGGTGCCTCGGCGTCGCGGTGCTCGTCGGCGAGGAAACCGACCACGACTTCCTGTGCGCTGACGAACAGCAGCGGTGCCCGGAACGGGAGGTCTCCGCGCCTGCCGGAAACGAAGGACATGCGCAACTGCCTCGCCTGGTCGCCGTGCCACGAGTAGACGACACCGGGTCTGCCCGTACCGTCGGAAGCGGCGTCCTGCAGCCAGGCTTCCATGGTGCCCGTCAGCACGGCGGCCAGTTCCTCCGGGTCCACGGTTTCGGACTCGTCGCCCGGAGCGGGGAAGTACTCGAGGTTCTCCAACGCCTCCTCGACGAGGTTCCCGCTGCGACGCCAGACACCGGCCCCGGCCCTCTGCCGAATGACGTGCAGTAGTTCCGTACGGCTCAATCTCGGGTTCTCCCCGGTGTCGACGATTGAGAAGTGGCGGCAACGGATTGCCCGTCGCCGCCCGTCCCACCCTCCGGTTCCTCACGACCCGCTCCCTGGAGCTGAACACGGTTGTGTGAGCGACTTAGGACGAGAGGGCGGAGGCCCGCGCCTTCTCGATGTCGGCCACCAGACTCGCGGCTAGGACCAGCTCCGGGACGTCGGAGGAGAAGAGTGTTCCCGAAACTGTAGCGCACTTCACCGCCTGGACCTCGGGCCAGGAAGAGGAGTGGGCTCGGAGCAGGCCGGAGTACTTCACACCGTCAGCCCCGAAGGAGGCCCCATAGACCGGGGTACGAAGCGTCAGAACCAGCACTCCGCCGATGAGGTCCTCGGATCCCTCGCCCGATTCTGCCGACGGATCTCCGGCGCAGGACACTAGTTGCGTTGTGCTGCCGGGGCGCCATCCGAAGTTCGGATGGCGCCCCGGCAGGGGGGGTTCAGTGGATCACTGTGATCCCCGAGATCACCCACCGCTTCGCCGAAGGCCGCGCGGGCGCGGTGTGCCCGGACGGCCTGCTCCACTACGGCGCCGCGGATTCGGAGGGCATCGCACGGCTGAGGGCCTTCATTCTTGGCCGAGCTTGTCGCCCGGGAATGCAGCGAGGGCGACCCCGAATCTTTCGGGATCGCCCTCGACCGGCTCGGGCCCAGTCGGAAGACCTTGGCGAGGCGCCGATTGAATTCATCAGCCGATCTTCGGAGATGGCCGGATTTTGGTTACGCGGGCATCACCCGCCACAGGCTCTGCTCCTCGTCCCATACTGCCCAGTGTTCGATGGGGAGCCTCGGGAGCTTACCCAGATGGCCATTCTTCTGAAGAATGTGTGAGTAATGAACCATCCTGGGGTCGGATCCCTCCCCTTGGTCCCCTGCGCCGAAGGCTTGGATGTCGCCTTCGTCATCCAGAAAGACCGACGCTACCGGAGCCCCGTCGAACACTCCGTCGGACACGTATGCGACGTCGTCATTTTCCGGAAGGTAGAAGGGGCCAAGGCCCTTCGGGATCCCGATATCGGATTCCGAGAACTTGATCATTCTTCACTCTCGCAGCTCTCAAGTTTTATTGCTTTTCCCGATGTTACATGAACGGCACCTGAGCCCGCCGTTGCACGGGCAGCCGTTCCCGCCCTTCGACTTGGGCCAGACGTGGTCGACGTGCCCTTCGTTCTTCGGCGGGGTGACGCCCCTCTTGGATTGCTTGGGCTTGACTACGGAAACCTTGCAGTCCTCGCACCGTGCCGTTCCGCCGCCCTTATCCGTGGCGGCCTTCCACACCTTCTTCTTTCCGCCCCTGGTGAAGGGGGTCGAAGGAGCCCGCCCGTGGGGGCAGTAGAAGCCGTCGTTGTGAGTGAGGAGTTCTTTTCCACCACCGAGGACGGTGAAAGTGTGGAGATCCCCGACTGTCAGGTTGTACACCAGACTGTCGTCCTGGACCCCGTTGTCGACGACGGAGTACACGAGGGCCGTCGATCCGTCCGGTGACACCAGATGGTCACCTGCGACGATGTCCTTGGCCGGCACCCATCCGATGTCTTCCACCAGCATCGGGTGTTCGTCGGTTGCCGTCAGTCCGGCAGTCGCGTACGGGCCCTGGGTGTTGATCCCGATCAGATGCTTGGCACCGTATCCGACGATGACATTGAGCACCGGCCGGGCCGAGGACTCACCGGTTTCGGTGTCGGTTGCCCATACCCGGTCACCGATCTCGATCTCGGAGATCGGCCGGTACGTCCCGTCGGCCATGAGCACCGGGGTTTCCGGCACGAAGGAGTTCGGAGGGCGGATCGGGCACGAGGTCACTGCGGGTCGACGCGTGGCTCCCCTGGCCATGGAGACAGGTTTCTGGACACGGGCTGCGACCCGTGTGCTCTTCGCAGCGGTTGCGACGGCCTTGACGACCGGTCCGGCACCAACGGTCGCGGCCACTGCCGTGACCGCCATCTCGGCGGCCTTCTCCCAGTTGCCGGTCGCCGCGTAGGACACCGCCGAGACGGTGGCTGCAATCGCGCCGATGGGGCCGGGGATGTAGGACGCGACTTCCGCGACCTTGGCGACGACCTCGACCGTCTTCTTGAGCCACTTGGGCATGCCCCAGTTGCCGTCGAGGTCGGTGCAGTTGATCGGGTCGCCGGTGCAGTAGTCGTACGGACTGGCGTTGCCGCCGGGGACGGGGTCGATCTGGAGGAAGCGGCCCAGGGCCGGGCTGTAGAGGCGGGCACCCATGAGGATGTCGCCGTCCAGCGCCTCCGCCGAGCGCTCCTTGCCGCCGAGCCAGCCGAAGCGGACGTTGGCCTGGCCGTCCTGCGGGATGCCGAACTCGTCGAAGTCCAGCACCACCGGCTTGGTGAGTGCGGTGTCGGTCGTGATGACGACCGAGCCGAACAGGTTGGTCAGTTGGAGCTGGACGTCACCGGTCCTGCTGGTGGTCGCGACCAGAGTGGCGTCCGGACCCGAGACGTTGCGGGTCAGGGTGCCCTGGGTGGTGTCCTCGATCGTCCAGCGGACCATGTCGGAGTCGTCGCCGTAGTGGTTCAGCTTCGACGTGGCGTTGGCCCAGGTGCCGTCGGCCTGCTTCTTGCTGGTGGTGAACGCGGTCAGACGGTGGGCGGCGTCGACGGCCCATTCCTGCTTGGTGTCCCCCTTCTCCTGGGCGGCGACGCGGTCGTTCGCCCAGTAGGTGTTGGTCGCGCCGGTGGCCGTCTTCACGGTGCGCCCGAAGGCGTCGTAGACGAAGCCGGCGTCGGTGAGCCGGTCGGCGCTGTCGTAGGTGTGGTTCTCCGTCGTGGCCCCGGCCGTGCTGCACTCGCCGGCCGCCCCGCGAGGGGAGGTCTGCTTGGACAGGCGGTTGGAGTGGGCGTCGAAGGCGTACTGCCGGGTGACGCAGCCGGCGGCGACCGTGGTCTGCTCGGCCTTGGTCAGGCGGCCGAGTCGGTCGTACTGGTAGGAGCGTGTGGCCGTGGAGCTGGTGTCCTTGGCGACCTGGCCCTGGGTGGAGATGTCGGTGGTCTGCGTCCAGACGACCATGTTGTCGGAACTGCGGGTGTAGCTGCGGCTGGTGGCTTCACCGACGGCGTTGAAGTTGTCCTTCCTGGTGATACCGCCGGGGTAGGTCTGCTCGATGAGCTGGCCGTCCGCGCCGTACTTGGCGGTGAACTCGCCCGCGACGCTGTCGTTGACCGAGGTGACCAGACCGCGCGGTTCCTTCGCGCGGTCGTAGTTGTAAGTGGTGGACCCGGTCTGGTCGCTCACCTTCACCGGCTTGCCGAACCGGTCGAACTCCGTGGTGGTCGTCGAACCGTCGGCGTCCGTGTAGGAGATCAGCCGGCCCAGCTGGTCCATGACCCGGGTCAGGGACTTGCCGCCGGACGTGGTCTTCACCGCGTCGCCGGTGGCCGGGTCGTACTCGACGGTGACCTTCGGCAGCGGCTTGCCCTCGTCCGAGGTGATCTCGGTCGAGACGATCCGGTCCAGCTCGTTGTAGACGGTGACGGTCTTGCGGGACTTGCCCGCGTTGGTCTCGGTGACCTCCTCCGGCTCGTTGAACGCCGAGTACCGCGTGACCCGCTTCACCGGCAGGGTGGTGGGCATCCGCGAGGCGTCGGCCCCGGTGACGGCACCGCCCGGCATCGTGACGCAGGGCAGGCCCGCCCACTCCGGTCGGTTGGCGCACGCGGCGTCGTCAGGGTTGGCACCGGCGGTGTAGAACACCGACTTGACCGTGCCGGCGTCGTTGCCGTTGGAGCCCGGCTTGCGGGACTCCAGTGCCCGCCCGGAGGCGTCGTAGCTGACCAGAGAGGTGAGCTTGGCGCCGAGGGCGTCGGTGGTGACCGAGGTCGCCTTCTTCAGCGTCCAGCCGGAGGTGCCGCCGATCGGCGTGTCGTAGCCGCTCTTGGTGACGCGCAGCTCCACGTCGTCGGCGTAGCCGTCGATGCGGGCGCCGTCGGTGGCGGTGGTGACCAGGTGGTAGGCCTGGCCGTCGGGCTTCCCTTCGTCGTAGGTGTTGGTGTTGTGGTCGCGGGCGACGACCGAAGTGCCGGCCGGGAGGGTCGGGTTGACGGTCGTCTTGGTCAGGGTGACGGTGTCGATGCCGGTGTGGAACCGCTCGCCGCCGCTGGCGGTGTTGGTGTCGGTGACGGTGACCTTGAGCTCGTGGTCGCCGCGTGCCAGGTGCACGGCCTGGCCGACCGTGTACGGGGTGACCGCCGGGGTGGCGGTGTAGGTGTCGATCGGCTGGCCGACGTTCTGGCCGTCGACCGCCCACTGGATGACGCCGTGGTCGGTGTACTTGGTGAGCTGGCCGGAGAGGACGTAGTCGCCCTCTTCGGGGACGCTGACCCGCATGCTGTCGAACGCGCCGGCGGCCGTGCCGCGGATGCTCAGGTGGGCGCCGCCGGACCAGGTCAGACCGCAGCAGTCGTTGTCGATCTGGACCTTGGTGTTGGTGCCCAGCTGCGGGAGCTTCTCGGCCTCGAAGGTCACGCTGACCGGGGTGGTCTGGCCGTTGACCTGCTCGGCGAGCGAGGCGCGGTAGACCGGGCCGAGCGTCTCGGTGACGTCCAGGCCGTCCGGTGTGTAAAGGGTGCGGGAGTCGAGGAGGCGGGCCCGGGACGCGGAGTCCGTGGGCAGGTTCAGTTCGGCGGCGAACTTGTCGGAGTCCGGGTGGGTGCCGAGGGCGATGGAGCGGTTGGTGGCCTCCAGGGTGCGTACGGCGTGGCCGTAGCGGTCGTACTCGGTGGTGTCGATGTCACCGCCGGGGGTGACGGACGGGGTCGCGGTGTTGACCTCGTTGCCGGAGGCGTTGAGGTAGTGGACGGTGGTCGGCTTGTAGCCGTCGGGGCCGGGCTTCGCCGCGGATGCGGTGTTGGTGGCCGGGTCGTCCTCGGGGCCGAACACGGCGGTGGCGTCGGTCGGCGCGTCGGTCTGCGCCCACTTGGCCACGTCGGCACCGGCCAGGTCGTACGGGCCGCCGGTGCTGCGGGTCAGCGGCACGTCGTAGACGACGTTGGTCACGTTCTCGCCGTTGACTTGGTCCTTGCTGCCTGGCGTGAGCGTGCCGCGACGGACCTTGAGCAGTCGGCCAGGGTCCTGGTCGGCTGCGGCCTTGCCGTAGTCGAAGTTCCACGGCAACTCGCCGGCGGCGCCGATCCGGGTGACCCGGCCGGCCTCGTCGTAGCCGTAGGTGGTCTTCAGCGGGGCCGCCAGGCGCGGGTCCCAGACCTGGGCGAGGCGGCCCTTGTCGTCGTACGCGTAGTGGGCGACCTCGACGGCCTCCTGCTTGGAGGTTGCCGGGTTCCACGTCCAGACCTTGACGTTGCGGACGCGGTCCAGGTGGTCACCCGGGGTCGCGGCCGTTGCGGTGGTGGCCTTGGCGTAGTCGTACTCCATCACCTCGCAGCCGCGCGGCAGCGGGTCGACGGTGCAGCCGTTGGCGTCGTCGATGCCCGGTTCGACGGCCGAGATGACGCGCTTGACGAGCGAGCGGCCGTCGGTGGTGTCGTACTGGTAGCGGGTGGTCGAGGCCGCGTCGGGTCCGGTCTCGCTGACCACCTGGTAGATGCTGGATCCGGCCTGGCGGGCGAAGACGGTCTTGGAGCCGTCCAGTTCGCTGAGCTCGTAGGTGGTGCCGGCGGTCTGGATGTCCCAGATCTGGTTGGGCCCGGCCCAGCAGACCCAGACCGAGGCGCCCTTGTCGGCGTCCAGGCACTTGCCCGAGTAACCGCTCGTCACCATGCCGTCGGTGCGGACCTCCCACTGCTGGTTGGTACCGCCGTTGCAGCCCCACAGGACGAGCTGGGTGCCGTTGTCGGTCTGGCCGAACGGGTTGTCCAGGCAGTAGCCGAGCAGGCGCAGGGTCAGGTCGTCGCCGCGGGTCCACTGCTGGTTCGCGGCGCCGGTGCACGGGGCCGGCCGGAGCGTGGAACCGTTGCCGGCCGCGCCGTTCGGCACCTCCAGGCACTGGCCGGAGGTGGACAGGACGATCGCGCCGGACTTGGCCGGGACGGCCTTCAGCGCGAGCGATTCGGCGCCGGGCTCGGGGAAGAACGTTCCGTCGCTGCCCTTGGCGAAGGTCAGCGAGGTGTCGTCGTTGCCCTTGATCTCGACCAGGTCGGACTGCGGGAAGGACAGCGCGCGGTAGTCCGAACCGGTACCCGCGTCGGGGCCGCCGGCCCACTGGGGGCCGAAGGGGGCGACGATCTCCTTCACCGAGAGGTCGTCGAAGTAGACCTCCTTGCCCGCCGCGCTGAACCCGTTGTACATGCGGAACCACGCCTGGGTGGCGTCCTGCGGGACGGTCATGTCGACCGTCAGCTGCTGCCAGGCGTCGGTGTAGGAGGCCTTCGGTGAGAAGACGTGGACGTAGCCGTTCGGGGCGGACGGGACGGTGGAGACACCGACCAGTCGCAGGCCGTACTTGTCGAGGTCCGGGTTGAGGCCCGTCGCACCGGGGACGTAGATCCAGCCGGTCATGCGGTAGGTGCGGCCGGGCTTCATGCCCAGGCCCCAGGTGTACTCGGTGCCCAGGGCGACGTAGGAGTCCCCGCCCTTCGGCGTGACCAGCAGCGAGTCGGTGGAACTGTCGTGACCGCGCGCGGTTGAGCGGCCGATCGTCGTCTCACCAGCGGTGAACCCGGTGGTGTCGGTGCCGATCTGGCGCTGGTTGACGGTCAGGCGCTCGCCCTGGGGCTGCCAGCCGCGACCGACGTCGCGGGAGGAGGTGGCCCGCTTGACGGACAGACCGCGCTCGTTGGCGTCGGTGACGTCGGTGGAGTAGTCACCGGTCAGCAGGTTGACCGAGCCGGGGCCGATGCCCGTGCTTGCGGCGCCGTCGGCGTTGCGGTCGACCGTCATGGTGTTCCAGACGGTGGTGTAGCCGTTGCCGGAGCCGTCCTCGGGGAAGAGCACGGCGCGGACCTGGACGACGCCGCCGGTCTGGCCGAGAGTGTCAAGCACGTTCCAGTTGGCGTGCGGGCCGAGGTCCGAGAGCCGGGGCTTGTCCTCGGTGACGGCGGTGTTGTCGGCCTTGGTGAGGTTGGCGTGCGGGACGTTGTACTCGGTGGCGCCGGGGCCGCGGCGGTACTGGTAGACCACGCGCTTGAACTGGGTCTGCGCGTCGACGGAGAGCTTGACGCGCTTGGCGGCCTGGGCGCCGTTGACCGGCGAGCTGAGGCCGGCCTGGCCGACGTGGAACACGTAGGCGGCGGGCGGGGACAGGTTGCCCGCGCGGTCCTTGGACTGTACGGACAGGACGCGCCGACCCTCGGTGGTCGGCGTGATGCTCGTGGTGAGCGCGCCGGTGGCGGTGACCGTCACCGGGGTGGCGCCGTCCAGGGTGTAGACGTAGGCCGCGGTGTCGTCGGTGCCGGGGGCGGGGGAGAAGGTGAACGACCCGGCCTGGTTGGCGGTGCCGTGCCACAGGCCGTCGGCGGGGTAGTCGGAGGAGCTGACGAACGGGGTGCCGGGCTTGACGGTGTCGGCGATGACGTTGGTGCCGACCCAGCCGGAACGGGACTTGCCGTCGTCGAGCATGGCCCAGATCGAGTACTGCACGCCCTCGTCGAGCTTGGCGATGCCGTAGTCGGAGGGGCGGACGGTCGCGATCGCGCCGTTCGGGGTGTCCCGGACGATGCTGCCGAGGAACGTGCCGCCGCGCCACAGGTCCAGGTAGACCTTCAGCGGGTCGCCGTCGGGGTCGGCCGCCTGTACCTGGAAGCGCGGGTTCGCGTCCGAGGTGTAGCGGGGGTTGCCCTGCTGCGAGGGCTGCACCTCCACCGTCGCCGGGGTGGCCGGGACGGTGTTGTAGGTGATCGAGAGGTACGGAGGCCAGTAGCCCTCGGCGGAGCTGAACTTCTTCCAGGACAGGTTGCTCGACTCGTCGGCCGCCTTGAGGGCGAACCCGTAGTCGTTGTAGCCGAACCCGGCGAAGTACCGGATCATCTCGGTGACGTCGGCCTTGGCCCAGAACGTGCCGTCGGGGGCATAGCAGTCGTGGTTGTCACCGTCGTTCGCCACGTCGTACGTGTCGTTCGAGGTGGCCCACTTCTTCTCCATCGCGGGCTGGTTGCCCCAGCGGGTCCACCAGGCCGCGCCGGGCGCGTTCCAGACCTCCCACTGCTTCGGGATGCAGGACGAGGAGTGGTGGTTGGCGAGGTTGAGCGTGGCGCCCAGGATCTGCTTGCCGTTGAACGACCCGCCCGGGACGGTGAGGAACGACCGGGCCACGACCTTGCCGTCGTAGCTGCCCAGCTTGAGGTCCGTCGACGCGGAGGCGTCGATGTTCTCGTTGGTCTGGACGTAGGTGTCGAACGTGGTGTCGACGTCCACCACCGGGTCGATGGTGACCGGGAACTCGGTCTTCGGGTCGGCGAGGAAGGCGGCGTCCGGGGTGAACACCAGCTCGGTGTCCGGGCCCTGGCCGCGCACCTCCATCGTCACCGGGCCGCGGTTCAGGTGCTCCTGCGAGGCCGGGTCGATCGCGGCGTCCCACATGACGGGGGCCGGGATCTTGACCGCGCTCTTGCCGGTCGCCTTGTCGAGCAGCTGGATCGAACCGTCCTGCTGCGGCGAGACGGTGAGCCCGGTGGTGTCCAGCGGGATCGTCATCGTGCCGGTCTGGGCGACGGCGGAGCGGTCCTTGACGATCAGGAACTGCTCGAAGCCGGTCCGGGTGGCCTCCAGGACCAGGTCGACGCCGGGGCGGGCGTTGACGTAGGTCGCCTTGTTGCCCTCCAGCTTGGGCTTGGGTAGCTTGCCCAGCCAGCCGAACTTGACCTGCTGCTCACCGGAGCCGATCTTGACCAGGTCGCGCTCGGCGGGGAGCGGGGCCGGGGCGGACTGCGGGTCGGCGGCCGGGGCGGCGGCGCGGGCGCCGCTGCGGGAGGCCCGGCTTGCGTCGGCCGAAGCGGGATCGGAAGTGGAAGCCGAAGCCGAGGCGGACGGAGACGACGACGCGGACGCGGAAGCCGAGGCCGAAGCGGAGGCCGAAGCCGAGGCGGACGGAGACGACGACGGGGATGCGGAAGCGGAAGCCGTCGGTATCGCACTGGGCGACGTCGCCGGTGCCGTGGCCGGCGCAGTGGTGGCCGCGGCGCTCGGAGTCGTGGTCGGTGCGGTCGTCGGTATCGCGGAGCCCGGCAGGCTGTCGCCGACCGTCACCCCGGCGTCGCCGCCCTCGAAGACGACCCCGCCCGGGTGTGCCTTCGGCGCAACCTTGCCGTCCGGGGTCTGCACCAGCGTGGTGTCGACGGGCACCCAGGCGTCGCCGACCTTCATCCGGATCGGCCCGGTGGAGCGGTCGGAGGTCAGCGTGCCGTCCGGGTTCGCCCACAGCGTGGTGAACTCTGTCCGGGCGTTGGTGACCTCGATCCGTCGCTTCTGCAGTCGGGCGGACAGGAGCGCGGAGGCTTCGTCAGGCGCCTCCGTGGTCGGAGCGGCGGGCGGCGTTGGGGCGGTGGGTGCGGCGGAGGCCGGAGTGGCCGTCACCGTGTCCACCACGACCCCGGCCTGCACCAGCAGGCCGAGCGTCAGGAGCGCTGATACGGGACGCATCCGACGCGTAGAGAAGGCCCCGCCCGCGAAAGCGGACGAGGCCCGGGACCGTCGTGTCATTAAAGACTCTCTCAAGAACTGTGCATTGTTCAGAATGGCTCGCTTAAAGCCGAAGGACAATCTCTCACTCTCAGCTGACTCCCAGTGACCAACCAGGATGACGATTTCGTAACAGATCATTTGTATAGAGGCGCTGCGAAAGGTGGAATGTCTCGGTGGTGTCATCCCTGGTGGGTGGCGGTTTGTGAAACGAGAGAAGGCCTCGCCCGCAGGTGCGGGCGAGGCCTGAGGTTGTTTTAGTTGGAATTGACTTAATGTCAATTCCCGTGGGGATTTCTGTTTTCGCCCCTTGCAGGGGGAGGGGCGCAGGTGCCGTCAGGCGGTGCCGCGGCCCGCCCGGCGGCGGCGCAGCAGCGCCGTGCCGAGTCCGAGGGCGGCGAGGAGGGTGCCCGCCCCGGTGAGCAGGGCGGTGGTCGGGGTGGAGTCGCCGGCCGGTGCCGCGACGGGGGCTGTTCCCCGGTCGAAGCCGCCGAGCAGGTGCGCCTTGGCGTAGTCGGTGCCGGGCAGCTTGTCGGCGTAGCGGTCGTGGACCACCTGCTGGTACTGGGCGAGGGTGATGCCCGCGTCGCCCACGGACCGGACCGCGTCCGGGTTGAGCGGCCGCACCTGGCCGTCGACCAGGGCGTACCAGGCCCGGATCTGCGGTTCCTCGAAGGCGACGGCGCCCCGGCCCAGGGCTGCCGCGGCGGCGGCGTGATCGGTCTCGTCGCTGCCGGAGGCTATGTTGATCTCGGCCCAGGACCCGCTGTTGTGCGGGTCGGGGGCCGTCCACACCGAGGCCTTGCGGCCGTCGCCCGCGTCGGCCTCGGTCGCCATGAACGCGAACTTCGCGACCGGCGCCCCGGCGGAGGCCGCCGCGACGAAGTCCGGGTTGAGGTAGTACACGGGGACGGTGTCGCCGACCACCCGGGCCGGGGCGGCGGCCTGCGCCTGGCGGGCGTCGGAGGAGCCCTGGCCGGAGCCGTGGGCGAAGAACCCGCCGAGGGTCTGTACGACGGGGGCGGCTTTCGCCGCCGCGGCGGCCGCGGTGACGTCGGCCGCGGACGGGGCGGACGGGACGCCGGCTGCCGTGGCCGGGGTGGCGGCGAGGGCGGGGGCGGCGGCGAGCAGTCCGCTGCCGGCGAGGGCGATGGCGGCGAGGGCGCGCGGGGCGCGGAAGTGCGTCATCGTGTCACGCCCCGATCCGGTACAGCGAGTCGTTCCAGTTGAACTGGCCGTTGTAGCCGGCGTAGTAGCTGTACGACGCCAGGTTGTAGCGGTTGCTGCTGGGCCACGGGTCGCCCCAGTAGATGGACTTGTTGCTCTGGTCGTAGCCGTAGATGACCTGGGCGTGCCCGCCGCCGGCCAGCCAGGAGATGCCGGTCTCGATCGGCCGGCCCGCGTTGATCTCGCTGACGATGGTGTTGAAGGACAGCGCGCCGGTCTCCTGACCGGGGGACACCCCGAGGGCGGAGAGCGCGTTCTGCACCCAGGAGAGCTGGCCGGGCTGGTTGGGGCACTGGTACGAGGTGTCCTGGCCGTAGGCGAGGTCGCAGAACGAGTTCTGGTCGGTGCCGTGGCCGAGGAAGGTGGCGATGGTGTCGCCGGAGGCGGCCCAGCACCACTGGTCCTGCTCCTGCGTCTGCATGGAGATGTTGAGCCGGGAACTGGCGGCGAAGGTCGGGGAATTGCCGGCGGCGGCCTGGGGGGAGGCCGAGGCGGTGCCGGCGCCGGTGGTCACGACGGCGGCCAGCATGCACAGCGCGGCCAGTGCGGCGCGCAGGGACGACCCACGGATGGGTCCGTTCATGGGGGAACTCCTTCGTGCGGGGGCACGGGCGGCTCCGTGTGCACCCGGCGCCGCCCTGGGGTGTGCCTTGTGTGGGGGTGTGCTGTGTGGGGGTGTGCCGCGCGGCCGACGCGGCGGGCCCGGACCGGGGTTGCTAGGAAGCGTAGGCAGCCAGCCGGGCCGCTCCCAGACCCCCCGGAGGGGAGCGGGCGGTGCTGTGAACGGGGCTGTGAAGAGGGGCGGTGCGGCGGAGGTGCTGCGCCGCAGACGGGTGGCCGGGAGGGGGGCTCCCGGATATGGACGCGGCCGGGGTAAGCCGGTAATTTCACAGCGCGCCGCGTCCCCCCGTACCGCGTCCCCCCGTA
Organism: Kitasatospora sp. NBC_01300; assembly: GCF_041435235.1. Classification (NCBI taxonomy): domain Bacteria; kingdom Bacillati; phylum Actinomycetota; class Actinomycetes; order Kitasatosporales; family Streptomycetaceae; genus Kitasatospora; species Kitasatospora sp. NBC_01300. Next base: position 6,002,510 of record NZ_CP108408.1, read on the forward strand.
CCGCGTCCCCCCGCCCCTGCACCGCAGTCCCCCGCACCGCCGCCGTGTCCCCTCGGCCCCGCCGCCGCGTGCCGGCCGGGCCAGTAGCCCCGGGAGTCCCGATGGCCAGTCGTCAGGAACCGCCGCCCGGTGTTGCCCCGGAGAGCGCCGCCGTGCTGGCCGCGCTGCGGAGCGGGCCCTTCGGTCTCGCGCTGCGCACCGCGATCGAGGCCCGCGGGCTGCCGCTGGAGCGGCTGCGCAGCCGGCTGGCCGAGCGCGGACTGCGGATCGCCGTCACGACCCTGAGCTACTGGCAGCGCGGGCTGCGCCGACCGGAACGCCCGGAGTCGTTACGGGTGGTGGCCGCGCTGGAGGAGATCCTCGGGCTGCCGACGCACGCGCTCACCGCGCTGCTGGGTGCGCCGCGGCCGCGCGGCGGGGCGGACCGCGACGGCGGCGGGCCGCGTCCGTACCCGCAGATGGTGCGCACCCCCGGTGATCTGGGCGGACTGCTCGCGGATCTGGACAGCCCGGCGGCCGGGAAGCTCCAGGTGGTCACCGAGTGCGCGACGGTGACGGTCGGGCCGCATCGTGAACTGGCGGCGCTCAGTTCGATGGTGGCGGTCCGGGCCCGTCAGGACGGGGTCGACCGGGCGCTGCTGATCTACGACTGCGACGAGGGGGTGGACGAGGGGGCCGTCGAGATCGTGGCGGGGGACAGCTGTCGGCTGGGGCGGGTGCGCCGGGATCCGGTGGCCCGGGTGGTGCTCGCGGAGCTGCTGTTCGACCGCTCGCTGCACTGCTCCGAGACCCAGGTGTTCTCCTTCGAGGTGCGCCCGCACAGCGCGGCCGAGTGCTGCCGCTACCGTGCGGCCTTCCGCTTCCCGGCGGACCACTACGTCCTGCGGGTGCGCTTCGATCCGGGCGAACTCCCGGTGCAGTGCCAGTGGTTCACGGCGAGTGACTCGGAGGGTCCGGACGACAGCCTGGCCGACCTCACCCTGGACAGCCACCACCTGGCGCACGTGGTGGCGACCGCGCTGGGGCCCGGGGTCGCGGGCATCCGCTGGGCGTGGACCTGAGGCGCCGGACCTGAGGCGCCGGACCTGAGACGCGGCCCTGATGCGCGGACCTGGGGCGCGGCCCTGAGATCGGGGGTCAGGCCGGTTCGCGTGCGGTGCTGCCGCCGGCGAGGGCGCGGGCCTGCGGGGCCGTCATGGGGTGGGCGAAGAGGTAGCCCTGGCCGAGCGGGCAGCCCATGGCGGCGAGGAGGTCGCGCTGTTCGGGGTGTTCGATGCCTTCGGCGATGACCCGGACGCCGAGGGTGTCGGCGATGCGGGTGATGCCTTCGACGAGGGCGTACTGCTGCGGGGAGAGGCCGAGGCCGTCGATGAAGGACTTGTCGATCTTGAGGATGGAGATCGGGAACTCGCGCAGGTAGGAGAGCGAGGAGTAGCCGGTGCCGAAGTCGTCGATGGCGATGCCGACGCCGAGGTCGCCGAGGGCGGCCATGTCGGCGTGGACGCGGTCGTCGCGGCGCATCAGGACGGATTCGGTGAGTTCGAGGACGAGGGTGTGCGGGTCGATGCCGGAGCTGCGCAGGGCGCCGCGGACGACGTCGACGAAGCCGGCGTCGCGGAACTGGCGGGCGGAGACGTTGACGTTGACCCGCAGCGGGGGGAGGCCGGCGGCGGCGCGGTCGGCGGAGCTGGCGGCGTGCCAGGCGGCGGCCTCCTGGGCGGCGCGTTCCAGGACCCAGGCGCCGAGGGGGACGATCTGGCCGCTCTCCTCGGCGAGGGCGATGAACTCGTCGGGCAGCACCATGCCGCGCCGCTGGTGCGGCCAGCGGACGAGTGCCTCGAAGGCGACCAGGCCGCCGGTGCGCAGGTCGACGATCGGCTGGTAGTACAGCTGGAAGGAGGATTCGGCGATCGCCGCGTCCAGGTTCTCGTTCAGCTCGTGCCGCTCCACCAGCCCGGTCTGGAGGGCGGGTTGGTAGTGGCGCCACTGGCGGCGGCCGGCCGACTTGGCGGAGTAGAGCGCGAGGTCGGCGTGGGTGAGCAGTTCGGCCGCGTCGACGCTGTCCTCGGTGGTGGCGACGCCGATGCTGGCCGTCACCCGGACGGCCCCCGCGCTCAGCTTGAACGGTTCTGCGAACACGGCCAGTACGGTGTCCGCGATCGCGTCCACGTCGGCCGGGCGCAGCGCGTCCTCGACCAGGACGGCGAACTCGTCGCCGCCGAGCCGGGCGGCGGTGTCCGAGCTGCGCAGCGCGGTGGAGACCCGCAGCGAGACGGCGATCAGCAGTTCGTCGCCGACCGCGTGCCCCTGGGTGTCGTTGACCACCTTGAAGTCGTCGAGGTCGAGGAAGAACACCCCGGTGACGGCGCCGCTGCGCTCGCCGCGGGACAGCGCGTGGCCGACCCGGTCCAGGAACAGCACCCGGTTGGCGAGGCCGGTGAGGGAGTCGTGGAAGGCCCGGTGGGTGAGTTCGCGCTCCATCTGGCGCTGCTCGGTCACGTCGCGCAGGGTGAGCACCAGACCGCCGACCGTCGGGTCGGCGCGCAGGTCGTTGAAGCGGACCTCGGCCTCGATCGGGGTCCGGTCCTGCCGCAGCAGCCGCCAGTGCTCACGGGGCTGCTCGCGCAGCGGTTCGCGTGCCGGCGAGTGCGGCGAGTGCGGTGGCGAGTGAGGCGGATCGTGCGGCGGTTCGCGTCTCGGCGAGTGCTGCGGCGAGTGCTGTGGCGAGTGCTCCGGCGCGTGCGCCGGGGCGGCGTCCACCGGGCCGCGCATCCGGGCCAGCGCCCGGCCGACGGCCCGGCTGTCCTCGGGCGGGACGAGCTCGGTGAGCAGGGTGCCGTCCAGGCTGGGGTAGCCGAGGACCCGTTCGGCGGAGGAGGAGGCGTAGCGGACGCCGTCGTCGGCGTCCAGGATCAGGATGACGTCGCTGGCGTTCTGCACCAGGGTGCGGGAGTACAGCTCGCTGTTGCGGCGGTTGACCTCCTGGCTCAGCATGACCCGTTCGACGGCCAGCGCGGCCTGCGCGGCCAGGATCTCCAGCGAGCTCCACAGGCTGGTGAGCTCCTGCGCGGTGCCGGTGACGATGAGCGCGCCGATCAGCGGGTCTCCGGAGGGGCGCTCGTCGAGGGTGAGCGGGCACAGCAGGGCGGAGGGCATGCCGTCGAGGCGGGCGGCGAGGTCGCTGCCGATGTCCTCGACGGGCAGCAGCCGGGTCTCCCGGTAGGCGGCGAGGGCGAGCGCCTCGTCGGAGTCGGTGACGGGGCCGAGGTGGTGCTGGGCGGCGCCGCGTTCGGCGTGCCGCACGTGCAGGACGCCGGCCTCGGTGACGGCGAGCAGGGCGACGTGCCCGGGCTCGGTGGGCATCAGGGTGGAGGCGGTGGCCTGGACGGCGTCCGCGACCTCCTCGACGGTGACGGCCGCGGTGAGCCTGGCGCCGGCCTCGCGCAGGGCCCGCTCGCGGGCGATCGCCTGTCGGCGGGCGACCACGACGACCGCCAGCCGGGCCAGCACCAGCAGGTACAGGAGGGCGGAGAAGGCGCCGATCACGCCCGCGTTGCTGGTGTTGCCGTTCAGCGACTCGATGATCAGGATCGCCGGGGCGATCAGCGAGGCCAGGGTGAGCAGGGCGAGGCGGCCGGCGCTCAGGTCGGGCTGCTGGGTGGGGACGGGTCTGGTCAGCTCGACCATGGACGGGTGCAGCGCGGCCGCGCCCCAGGCGGTGTAGAAGGCGGCCCAGCCGAAGTCGACGGGGGTGCCGATGTGCCAGTTGCCGTGCAACTGGATCAGCCCGTACAGGGTGTCCGCGACCAGCATGCCGACGGTGCCGACGGTGAGCAGTTGCAGTGCCCGGCTGGTGCCGCCGCGCGGGGTCAGCAGCCGCAGCAGCAGGGCGAGGACGACCACGTCGCCGAGCGGGTAGCCGATCGAGACGGCCTTCTGGAACCAGGAGAGGTCGGGGTTGCGGGCGTACGGGAGGATCAGGTAGATCCAGGCGAGCAGCGCCAGGCCCATGGTGAGGATCAGCGCGTCGAGCAGGCCGGCGCGGTCCTGACGGGCCGTGCGCCAGCGGATGAAGCCGAGCACGCCGGCCGCGTACAGCACGAACTCGGCCAGGTAGAAGCCGTCGGCGACGGACGGGAACGGGTTGTGCAGGTGCAGGAACTGGGTCTGGACGACCTGGACGACCTCGCCCGCGGTGAAGCTCAGGTTGGCGAGCGCCAGCACGTACCAGAACAGCGCGTGCGCGGGGCGGTTGAGGCGGATGCCGGCCACGATGGCCGCGCTGCTGCCGAGTCCGATGCCCGTCCACCAGATGATCCGCTGCGAGGGGTTGACGTAGTAGACGCCGGTGAACAGCACCATCCACAGCAGGTAACAGACCATCAGGCGTTGTCGCCGACGTGTCAACGGGGCTACCTCCTCCGCGACGCCACCCGGCCGGTGGGACGGGGGAGTTCGGGCGAGGACGGGTCTTGGCGGTCGCAGGGTCGTCTCGTCCCGGGCTGACGGGCACACGGCAGCGTCGCGTCCGGTCGGGTTGCGATCGGACGTTCGTCCTGTGCCCTGAGTGCGTATAGTCGGAAATGTCGCACCTCCCAGGAAACTGCCGCCACAGCACGAGGTCAAGCCGGTGGACGACGCAGCAGACAGCGCACAGGGCGTACGAACGGATGTGAACTCCGGGCGTCACGCCGTGGTTCGAAACGACAGCGGTCAGTATGCGATCTGGCCCGGCGACTTGACCGTGCCGGGCGGCTGGCACCTGGTCCACGGGCCGGCCGGCCACGAGGACTGCCGGGCCCACGTGGCCCGCGAATGGCGCCCGCCCGGGCTCGGCTTCCCCGGGCTCGGCTCCCCCGGGGAGCGCGGCCGCGGGCGGGCCGAGGGCGACGGCGGCACCGTGCCCGGACTGCTGCGCTCCCGCGCCGCGCAGCACCCGGACGCGGTCGCCGTCGTCGCCGACGACACCACGCTGAGCTACCGCGAGCTGGACCGGCGCAGCGACCGCCTGGCCAGGGCGCTGCGGGCGCGCGGGGCCGGCCCCGAGCAGGTGGTGCCGGTCTGCCTCGAACGCGGCGCGGGCCTGGTCGTCGCCTGGCTCGGCGTGCTGAAGGCGGGCGCGGCGCTGCTGCCGCTGGACCCGGCGTACCCGGCGCGGCGCCTGGCCCGGCTGGTCGAGGACAGCGGGGCGCGGGTGGCGGTCACCGAGGGCGGTGTGCTGCCGGGCGTCGAGCCGGTGCCGGTGGACGCCGAGGACGGGCCGGACGGCGGCGGCGAGCCGGTCCTCACTGGGTTAGCCGGCGCCGGAGGGCCCGAGGGTGCAGGTGGGCCCGGCGACGCAGGTGGGCCCGGCGACGCCGGTGAGGCCGACGGTGCCGGTGAGTTCGACGGGGCCGGGCCCGACGACCTCGCCTACCTGATCTACACCTCCGGCACCACCGGCACCCCCAAGGGCGTCCCCGTCACCCACCGCTCCCTGGTGTTCACCCTCGACCGGGTCGTGCACGCCTACGGCCTCGCCCCCGGCGACCGCGTCCTGCAACTCGCCGCACTCGGCTTCGACACCGCGCTGGAGCAGGTCTTCGCGACCCTGCTCGCCGGGGCCACCCTCGTCCTCGGCGGCGGCCGCACCTGGGCGCCCACCGAGCTCGTCCAGCGGATGCGCGGACTCGGCCTCGCCGTCGCCGACCTCACCCCCGCCTACTGGCACCACGTGCTCACGCTGCTCCCGCCCGGCGGGCCCGGCCCGGAAGGGCTGCGGCTGGTCGTCGTCGGCGGGGACGTCGTGCACGCCGACGACTGCCGCAGCTGCCTGGACCGGCTGCCCGGCGTCCGGCTGGTCAACGCCTACGGGGTCACCGAGGCCGCCGTCACCTCCACGCTCTGCGAGGTCACCCCCGCCCTGCTGGACGCCGCCGGCCCGGGCGGCCCGGCCGCGCCGGTGCCGATCGGCCGCCCCCTGCCCGGCGTGCGGGTGCACGTCCTGGACGCCCGGCTGTCCCCCGTGCGGCCCGGCGAGCGGGGCGAGATCCACCTCGGCGGGCCCGGCCTCGCCCGGGGCTACTGGCGCGCGCCCGTGGCGACCGCCGAGGCCTTCGTCCCCGACCCGTACGCGCCGGTGCCCGGCGAGCGGATGTACCGCACCGGCGACGCCGGGCGCTGGCGGGCCGACGGACAGCTGGAGATCCTCGGCCGCTTCGACGACCAGGTGAAGGTGCTCGGCCACCGCGTCGACCCCGCCGAGATCGAGGCCGCCCTCGCCGCCCACCCCGACGTCCGGCAGGCCCGGGTCGCCGCCGACGGCGGCGACCCCGACGGGGGCCGCGTGCTCACCGCCTACTACACGCTCGCCGACCACGCCGACGCCGGTGCGGAAGCCGGGGTCCGCCGCGACCGGCTCCGCGCCTTCCTGGCCGAACGGCTGCCGGAGTACATGCTCCCGGCGGCCTTCGTGGCGCTGGACCGCATGCCGCTCACCCCGGCCGGAAAGGTCGACCGCCGCCGGCTGCCGCACGCCGAGCCCCGCACCCCGGGCCGGGCCGGCCCGGGCGGCACCGGGGCGGCGGGCGGCGGGGGAGCCGTCGAGGACGCCATCGGGCAGCTGTGGGCCGAACTGCTCGGCGTCGAGGAGGTCGGGCCCGCCGACGACTTCTTCGCCCTCGGTGGCAACTCCCTGCTGGCCATGGAGATGCTCGCCCGCGCCCGGATCATGCTCGGCCTCGACGTCACCCGCGTCCGCGCCCTCACCCGCGCGCTGCTGCGCGACGCCACCCTGCGCGCCTTCGCGACCGCCGTCCAGGCCGCCCGCTCCGACGGAGCCGGGCGCACCGCCCGCACCGCCCACGCCGACGGCCCCGGTTCCGGCGAGGCCGCCGTCGACTGGGCCGCCGAAGCCCGGCTCGCCCACCCCGTCCAGCAGTCCTGGAGCCCGGCGCCCAGCCGGGCCGAACCCGCCGAGATCCTGCTCACCGGCGCCACCGGCTTCTGCGGCGCCCACCTGCTGCACGCCCTGCTCGCCACCACCGGGGCCCGGATCCACTGCCTGGTCCGCGCCCCCGACGAGGAGCACGCGCTGGAACGCCTGCGCGCCGCCCAGCAGCGCTTCCTGCGCCACGACCTCACCGACACCCGGGTGGTGCCGCTGGTCGGCGACCTCGCCGCACCCCGGCTAGGGCTGACGCAGCGCCAGTTCGACGCTCTGGCCGGGAGCCTGGACGCCGTCCACCACCTCGGCGGGCAGGTCAACTTCCTCTACCCGTACCACCAGTTGCGCGCGCCCAACGTCGGCGGCACCCGCGAGATCATCCGCCTCGCCGGGCACAGCCGGGGCGTACCCGTGCACTACCTGTCCACCCTCGCCGTGCTGGCCGGCTTCGGCGCGGCCGGCGTCCGCGAGGTCACCGAACGGACCCCGCTCGCCCACCCCGACCGGCTCGGCGTCGGCTACGTCGAGAGCAAGTGGGTCGCCGAACAGCTGCTGCACGAGGCGGCCGCCGCCGGACTCCCGGTCACCGTGCTGCGCACCAACGACGTCACCGGGGACCTCGCGACCGGCGTGATGAACACCGGCACCGAGATCTGCGCGCTCATCGCGTACCTGGCGGACAGCGGCACCTGCCCGGACGTGCTGCTGCCGCTCGACTTCGTCCCGGCCGACCGCTTCGCGCGCGCCGTCGCCCACATCGCCGCCCACGCCCCCGCCGACGGCGAGGTCTACCACCTCACCTCGCCGCGCCCGGCCGACCTCTCCGACCTCGCCGAACGGCTTCGGGCCCGGGGCCACCCGATCGCCGAACTCCCTTACCGCGACTGGGTGCAGGGCCTGGTCCGGTTCGCGGCCGGGCACCCCGCCCACCCCATCACGCCGTTCGTCCCGCTGTTCGTCGACCGCGCCCCCGGGTCGGCGCTGTCGATCAGCGAGCTGTACTTCCGGCCCGTCTTCCCGCTGTTCGACCGTGCCAACACCGACGCCGCGCTCGCCGGCAGCGGCATCGACCTGCCCGCCGTCGACGCCGGGCTGCTCGACCACTACCTGGGGCGGCTGGCGGCGGAGGGCTTCCTCGGGCCGCCGGCATGAGCCCCTTCGACGGGCTGGACGTCCAACGCGGGCCCGGCGACGGGCCGGTGGCGTTCGGCGCCGGCCTCGGCGCGTCGGACCTGCTGGCGGCGTACCGCCGCGGCCTGTTCCCGATGCCCGCGGCGGACGAGTACGCCGGCGCCTACAACGAGGCGCGCTACGAACAGGCCGTCGAGGCGGGCGAGGTGGCACTGCTGCCCGGCGGGGACGACCCGTACGCGCTGGCCTGGTGGTCGCCCGACCCCCGGCCCGTCCTGCCGCCCGACGGCGTCCGGTTCGGCAGCCGCCTCGCCCGGCGGCTGCGCCACCGGCCGCAGTGGTGGACCAGCGCCGACCGGGCCTTCGGCGAGGTGCTGGCCCGCTGCGCCGAGGGCCGCCAACCGGCCTGGCTGACCGGCGAGTTGCGGGCCGCGCTGGAGCGGCTGCACGCGCTCGGGGCCGCCCACAGCGGCGAGGTGTGGGAGGGCGAGGAGCTGATCGGCGGGGTGTTCGGCGTCGCCGCCGGGCCCGTCCTCAGCCTCGACTCGATGTTCCACCGCCGCCCCGACGCCGCCCGCGTCGCCGTCGCCGACCTCGGGGCGCGCTTCGGCGCGGCCGGCGGGCGGCTGCTCGACGCCCAGTGGGACAGTCCGCACATCCGCAGCCTCGGCGCCGAGCCGGTGCCCCGCTCCCGGTACCTGGCCCAGCTGGCGGCGGACGCCGCGGTGGGCCCGCTGCCGGGAGCTCCACTGCCCGTGGCCCGGCTGGTCTGACCTGCGCCTTTTACCCTGCTTGGCCTGTCTTCGACAAACTTATTCCCCGTCAGTAACATGACGCCGCGTGTTCAAAAGCTCCATGGGCAGGGCCGTCGGCCCCGCCCTCCTCACCCTCGCCCTCGCCGGGGTCGCCGCCTGCGGGCCGACCACCTCCGGCACTCCGCAGGCCGCCGCCGGCACCGCCGAAGCGGCCGTCACCACCGGCACGACCACGACCGCGTCCGCCGTCGGCGGCCAGGCCCCGACAGCCCCGGCCGCCGGCACCCCCCGCGCCCGGGCCGCCGCCGCCCCGACCACCGCCGCCCCCACCGCACGGCCGACCGGTGCGGCCGCCCCGGCCGGTGCGCCGGTCACCGCCGCCCCGGCCGGCGACCGGCAGGCCGCCGTGGCCGCCCCCGCCAAGGACGGCGGCGCGGCCACCCCTGCCGGGCAGAACCTCCAGCTCACCGCGTACGACCCGGCAGGCGGCACGGCCGTCCTCTCGGCGCCGCCGGCCGCCGGGCCCACCGCGTCCGCCGGGCCCACCGCGTCCGCCGGGCCCACCGCGACCGCCGGCGCGACGCCGACCCCCGCGCCCGCCCCCGCCGTTCAGCCCGGGCAGCTCATCGCCAGCCCGCCCACCGCCGCCGCGCCCCAGGGTGCACTGGTCGCCGTCACCGGCGTCCGCCCCGGCGTGGGCGCCAGCCTCAACCTGACCACCCGCCCCGCCACCCTCGCCGAACTCCTCGGCGGCACCGAGGCCGACGGCCAGGTGCCCGTCGACCCGCACGGCATCACCGTCACCCCGCTGGTCAAGGACCTCAAGGCCGTCGTCGGTGCGGACGGCGGCGGTGTGAAGGCCGACGCCTCCGGCACCCTGGAGGTCGACGTCAAGGCCCCCGTCCCGCTGCCCGACGGCGCGAGCGTGGACGCCTCCGGCTCCCTCCAGCTGCACCCCGCCGTCCACTTCGCCTACCACGGCGCCGCCGCCGGCAGCCCGCGCACGGCCTCCATCGGCTTCGACCTCGGCGCCCACGCCCAGTGGAAGGTCACCGGCGACGTCGCGCGCAGCACCGGCGCCGCGCCCGTCCGGCTGCCCTTCGCCACGTTGCAGGCCAGCCCGGTGCTCACCGTCGCCGGACTGCCCGTCGTGGTCAACCTGAAGCTCACCTGCTACCTGGAGGTCGGCGCCGACGGCCAGGTCCACCTGGAGGCCGAGCAGGAGGCCACCGGCACCTGGGCCGTCCGCGCCGACTACACCGGCGGCAAGGGCTGGACCCCGACCACCGACGCCGACACCAAGGTCTCCCCGGTCCGGGTGCGCCTCACCGGCAAGGCCGGGGTGCGGGCCGCGCTCGGCGCCGACGTCTCCGTCGGCCTCTACGACACCGTCGGCGTCCAGACCACCGTCGCCCCCTATCTGCGGGCCCGGGCCGAAGGCTCGCTGACCGTCGACTCCTCCGGCAACCCGCCGCAGGCCCAGGGCAGTTGGTCGCTGGTCGGCGGCGTCGACCTGACCGGCTCGCTGCTCGCCCACCTCAAGGTCTTCGGCACCCCGGTCATCGAGGGCACGTACCCGCTGCCGCCGTTCCACCGCGAATGGCCCCTGGCGGCGGGCTCCGCGGCCCTGCCGTCCCCGCGCCCGAGCAGCTGACCCGGGTACGCCCCGGTCCCGGGGCCCGGTTACTGCCCGGGCGGTACGCCGGGCAGCGGGGCTACTGCTCCTGACGTACCGACAGTTCGTGTCCCAGGGCGATGATCCGGTGCCGGGTGCGCTGGAAGGCTGGCGCGCAGGAAGTCGGCCCGACCGACTTCCTGCGCACCCGCACCCGTCATCGTCAGGAGACCGCATGACCACCCCCAAGGCCCTGCGCCGCGTCGCGGCCGCGGGCCTAGCCCTGACCGCCTGCCTCGCCACGGCGCCCGCCGCCACGGCCGCCGCCGCCGAGCGCGACGGCGGCCCCGCGAGCGCCGGGGCCGGACTCGACCGGTACCACCACCAGCGCCTCGACTGGCGCAGCTGCGTTCTGGGGCCCGACGACGAGGTGGGCCGTGGCCTGGAGAGCGCGGGCGCGCGCTGCGCGGACGTGACCGTGCCGCTCGACTACAGCGACCCCCGGGGGCGGACGATCACCGTCGCGATCTCCCGGCTCAAGGCCACCGACACCCGGCACCGGATCGGCTCCCTCCTGCTCAACTTCGGCGGCCCCGGCGGGCCGGGCCTCGCCAACTCCGTACTGGTGCGCGGGGCGATGAAGGAGACCGGCGCCCGCTACGACGTGATCGGCGTGGACCCGCGCTTCGTCGGCCGCAGCACCCCGCTGGACTGCGGCCTGTCCAACGGCCCCGTCCTGCCCTCGGCCCCCGACCGGGCGGGCTTCGACCGCCAGACGGCATGGGCCAAGGACGTGGCCGACCGGTGCCGCGCCACCAACGGCTCGGTGCTGCCGCACATCACGACCCGCAACACGGCCCGCGACCTGGACGTCGTCCGGGCCGCGCTCGGCGAACGGAAGATCTCCTACCTGGGCTACTCGTACGGCACCTACCTGGGCACGGCCTACACCCAGATGTTCCCCGGCCGCTACGACCGGGTGGTCCTCGACGGCGGGATCGACCCGCGCGCCTACAACCCCCGGCTGATGCGGGGCACCGAGAACGAGCACGAGCGGGCGCTCGACGGCTGGGCCGACTGGGCGGCCGCGCACCACGCCGACTACGGCCTCGGCGACACCCGCGCGCAGGTGCGCGCCACGATCGACCGCGTCGTCGCGGCGGCCGAGCGGGAGCCGCTCACCGTCGGCACCGCCCCCGACGTCTTCCGGCTCGACGGCAGCCAGGTGCCCTCCGTGGTGTTCGCCGGGATCGCGAGCGACCTCGACCCGGCGCGGGTGGGCCTCGCCGAGGAGTTGTCCGTGCTGGCCGCGGCCGCCGACGGGCGGCCCACCCGGGTGTCGCCCGGCTTCGCCGCCTTCCTGCGGGGGGCGTTCACCAGCGCGGGTTCGGTCACCGGCAGCGTGCAGACCGCCATCCTGTGCGGGGACGTGGCCGCCCCGCGCGACCCCGAGGAGTACTGGCGCGACATCGAGCGCGACCGGGCCGCCCACCCGCTGTTCAGCCCGATGACCGACAACATCACCCCGTGCGCGTTCTGGGACGCGCCGCGCGAGGAGCCGACGAAGGTCCGGCGCGACGCCGCGGCGCTGATCGTGGCCGCGAGCAACGACCCGCGCACCCCGTACCGGGGCGCCGTCGCGCTGCACGGCATGCTGCCCGGCTCCCGGCTGGTCACCCTCGAAGGCGCCTTCCAGCACACCAGCTTCGGCGTCTACGGCAACGCCTGCGTCGACGACTCGGTGAACTCCTACCTGGCCACCGGCCGCCTGCCGGGCAAGGACCGCACCTGCGCCAAGCAGTCCTGAGCAGTCCTGAGCAGCCCTCACCAGGGCCGAGCAGCCGTGGGCAGCCCTTCCTGACCAGCCGAAGGCTGCCCTAGGCTGCGGCCATGCTCTCTGTGGTGGTGGCCCCCTGGGCGGGCGAGGCGGAGCCGGTGTTCGTGCGGGCGCCGGACGAACTGCACGATGCCGCGAGCACGATGAAGGTCGCGGTGTTGGCGGCGCTCGCCCGTGGCGGGGTGGATCTCGATGCCGAGGTGCCGGTGGTCAACCGGTTCGAGTCCGTGGTGGGCGGGGAGTTCGGCAACGATCCCGACTGGGACAGCGATCCGCTGCCGTGGGAGCTGCTGGGCACGCACGTGCCGCTGCGGCTGCTCGCCGAACGGATGATCACGCACTCCTCCAACCTGGCCACCAACCTGTGCCTGGCCCGGGTCGACCGGGCGGCGGTGGCCGAGGCGTGGCGGCGGGCCGGGGCGACGCGCAGCGCGAGCCCGCGCGGGATCGAGGACTACGCGGCGCGCGACGCCGGGGTGCACAACCTGGTGAGTGCGCGGGACCTGGTGCGGCTGCTGCACTCCCTGGGCGGGGAGCCGGAGTTGCTGGCGCTGCTGGAGCGCAACGCGTTCCGGGTGGACCTGGCGGCGGGCCTGCCGCCGGACACCCGGATCGCCTTCAAGAACGGCTGGGTGCCCGGCGCCCGGCACAGCGTGGGCCTGGTCCACCCGCCGGACTGCCCGCCCTACCTGATCGCGGTCTGCTACACCGGCCCGCTGGCCTCCGGCGAGGACCGCACGGACCCGGCGGCCCGGCTGCTGGCCCGGGTCTCGGCGGCGGTGTGGCAGCGGCGGCACGAGCTCGCCGGCGCGTGAGTCGAGGCGTGACCCGACGCGTGAGCCGGCGCGTGAGCCGGCGTGTGGACCGACGCGCGACCCGGCCCGCCGCCCGCCCGCCCGCCCGCCTGCTGCGCGGCTTCGCGCAGCAGGCGGGACAGCGGTCAGTACGGCTGGACGAGGACGTGGGCGGCGCCGGGGATGCCGACCTTGAGGAGCTCGTCCTCCTCCGGGGTGGTGGGCGTGCCGGTCTCCTGCTTGAGGACGGCCCGGGAGAGCGACTGGACCCACATGGCGCGGGGCCGGCGGCGCTCCTCCCAGGCGGCGAGCGCGGCGGGGACGGCCTCGGCGGCGTCCAGGCTCTGGGCGAGGACGAGGGCGTCCTCGACGGCCATCGCGGCGCCCTGGGCGAGGTGCGGGGTGGAGGCGTGGGCGGCGTCGCCGGCGAGCACGATCCGGCCGACGTGCCAGGGCTCCTCGACGCTGACCTGGGAGATCCGCGAGTAGACCACGGCGGACGGGTCGGTGACCTGGGCGAGGGCCTCGGCGATCGGGCCGCCGAAGCCGGCCAGGCGCTCGGCGAGCTGCTCGTGGGCGTGCCCGGGGTCGGGCCGGAAGTCCTCGGCCTCGGCGAACACCGAGCCCAGGTACATGAGGTCGTCGGTGATCGGGGTGAGCAGCGCCTTGGCCTTGACGTTGCCGGTGGACATCACCACGCCCTGGACCTCGGGCGAACGCGGCAGGGTGACGCGCCAGTTGGCGAAGCCGGTGTACTCGGGCGCGTACTTCTCCCCGTAGAGGCGCTTGCGCAGCGGGGAGCCGATGCCGTCGAAGCCGACGACGAGGTCGTAGCGGCCGCGGTGCCCGTCGGTGAGGGTGGCGTCGACGCCGTCGGCGTCCTCGGTGAGGTCGGCGATGGTGGTGCCGAAGCGCAGGGTGGCGCCGGCCCGGGTGGCGGCGGTGGCGAGCACCTGGGCGAGGGCGGGGCGGGGGATGCCGTTGTTGGAGGGGGCGTCGCCCATCCGGGGCTGCGGGATCTTGGCGAGGGTGGCGCCGGCCGGGTCGCAGATGGTCAGCACGTCCCACTCGAAGCCGGCGGCGAGGCAGTCGTCGAGGACGCCTATCTCGCGCATCACGTGGAGGGCGTTGGAGGGCTGGATGATGCCGACGCCGAGGGCTTCCAGCTGGTCGCGCAGTTCGGCGACGTCGACGTGGTGGCCGCGCTCGGCGAGGGCGGTGGCGAGGGTGAGCCCGCCGATGCCGCCGCCGTGGACGAGGACGCGCAGGGGTGAGGTCATGGGGTGGCTCCTGGGGAAGGGAAGTGGTTCAGCCGACCGACTTTCAGCCGGCCGACGTTCAGCCGACTTTCAGCCGACGGGGGCGGCGGAGAGGTCCATCAGGTGGTCGACCAGGGCGAGCAGCAGGTCGCGTCCGAAGGCGCGTTCGCGGACGTCGCCGAGGAGCATCGGCACCTGCGGGTCCAGGTCGAGGGCGGCGCGGATCTCGTCGGGGGTACGGGTGTTGTGGCTGTGGAAGCAGTTGATGGCGACGACGAAGGGGATGCCCCGGCTCTCGAAGAAGTCGATGGAGGCGAAGCTGGTGTCGAGCCTGCGGGTGTCGGCGATGACGATGCCGCCGAGGGCGCCGTTGACGAGGTCGTTCCACATGAACCAGAAGCGTTCCTGCCCGGGGGTGCCGAACAGGTAGACGACGAGGTCCGGGTTGACGGTGATCCGGCCGAAGTCGAGGGCGACGGTGGTGGTGTCCTTCTGGTCGACGCCGGACAGGTCGTCCACGCCGACGCTGGCCCGGGTCAGGTACTCCTCGGTGCGCAGCGGGGCGACCTCGCTGACGGAGCCGACGAGGGTGGTCTTGCCGACGCCGAAGCCGCCCGCGATGAGGATCTTGACGGCGGCCGGCGCGGTGGCGACGCCGGCGTCAGCGGCACTGCTGGGGTGGGGTGTTGCCATGGTTCAGAGTCTCCGGAGTCCTTCGCGAACGGCCGTGAGCAGGCCGAGGTCCACGCCTCCGGCGGCCCGGGCCACCGAGAGCGGCGCCCGGGCCCGCAGCAGGCCCTGGGCGACCAGGTCGCCCAGCAGGATCTTGGTGACCGAGACCGGGAGGTCCAGGCCGGCCGACACCTCGGCGACGGCGGCGGGCCGTCGGCAGTGGTCGAGGATCATCCGGTGCTCGGGCTGGAGGCCGCGGGCACCGGCGCGGCTGCCCCGCGCCAGGGCCCGGGCGGCCTCGTCCTCGACGGTGGTGAGCACGGTGATCAGGGTGAGGTCGTCGCGCTCGGGCGCGGTGCGGCCGCGGGTGATGGTGTACGGGCGCACCATGGCGCCCGACTCGTCCTCGGCGTCCTCGTCCGGCAGTTCGCTCCAGTGCGGGACCCCGCCGCGCTGCCCGCTCCCGCTCCCGTTTCCGTACGGGCCCACCGGTGTCAGCTCCGGTTCCGGGCGGCGAAGGCGTCGAAGCCGGCGGGGGAGGCGGCGCCGGCCTCGGCACGCACCGGGGTGGTCATCTTCTGGCCGACCTGCTGCACCAGGGTGTGCATGGCGACCGACATGACCTCGGCGTCGACCTCCTGGGAGGCGACGACGGCCAGGTGGGTGCCCTGGGCGGCGGCGATGATGAACAGCCAGCACTCGGCGAGTTCGACGATCACCTGGTGGACGGCCCCGCCGTCGAAGAGCTGGCCGACGCCGCGGGCCAGGCTCTGCTGGCCGGTGGCGACGGCGGCGAGGCGCTCGGCGTCGGCCCGTTCGATGGTGCGGGAGTGGCTGACGACCAGGCCGTCGTCGGAGAGCAGGACGGCGTTCCTGGTCCCGGGCACCGAGTCGACGAGTCCGTCCAGCAGCCAGTCCAGGTCCTGGTGGGTGGCGATCGTTCGGTTCATGACTGGTCATCCGTTCGTGTGGTTCGGGGGTCCGCGGCCGGCAGGGCCCAGGGGGAGGGGTCGGACGCGGGCGTCGGGGAGCCGGCGGGGGCGGTGGGGGGAGCCGGTGGGGTCACGGCCCCGGGCAGCGGGTGCTCGCCGCTGTCCTGGGCGCGGGCGGCACGGGACTGGCGCTGGAAGGCGCCGATCGTCGCACCGGAACGCTTCGCCGGGCGCTGGAAGGGGCCGCCGGCGGGCTCGGTGGCCGGGGCGGCGGATTCGGCGCGGGGCCCGGCGGCGGGCTCGGCCCACTGCGGGCGGGGCGCCGGCGGGACACGCAGTTCGGCGGCCAGGCTGGCCTGCCGGACGCGCTGGGGCAGCGGGGGCTGCTCGGTCTCGGTGGGGCTGAGCGGCACCGCGGAGGCGTACTCGCGGCGCTGGCGCCGTTCGGCCAGCCGGTAGTGGTCGGCCGGGCGGTACTGCTCGTCGGCGTACGGGGCCTCGGCGTCGGTGACCCGGGCGTAGGCGATGTCCGGGTAGGCGGGCACGTCGTGCGAGGGCAGCTGGTCGACCGGGGCGTCGGGGGCCGGCGAGCTGTGCTCGATCGGCTGCTCGGCGTACGGGGCGGGGAACGGCGCGGGCTCGGCGGCGGGCGCGGCCTCGGGCCGGACGTACTCGACGTGCCCGAAGGCCTGGACGGGGGCGGTCAGCGGGTCGAACGGGAGCTGCTGGGTCTGCCCGGGCTGCGGGGTCTGTCCGAGCGGTTCCACGTACCCGGGCTGCTCCACCTGGCCGGGCTGGTCGACGTGCTGGACCTGCTCGAACACCTCCACCGGCTGGAAGGACTCGGCCGCGGCGAAGGCCTCCACCGGCGGGAGGGACTCCGTCGGCGCGAAGGACTCTCCCGGCGGGAAGGAGTCCACGGGCGCGACCGGCGGCCCCGCCGGCGCCGACTCCGGGGCCTCGTTGGAGGCGGTGAGCAGCGCCTTGCGGGAGCGCCGTACGAGCGGGATCGGTTCGACGGGGGCGGCGTCGGGCAGCCCGGCGTCGCCGTCGATGACGAGCTCGTCGGGGACGAGCACGACGACCCGGGTGCCGCCGAAGGCCGACGGCCGGAACTCGATCTTGAGTCCGTTGTGCGCGGCCAGCCGGGCGACGACGTAGAAGCCGAGGCGGACGTCGTCCGCCCGGGCGAGCACGTCGGTGCGGGGCGGGCGGCTCATCAGTTCGTTGGCGGCGTCGTACTGCTCGGGGTCCATGCCGAGGCCGCGGTCCTCGATCTCGACGGCGAGTCCGCGGCCGACCATGGCGGCCCGGACCTCGACCGGGGTGGGCGGCTTGGAGAAGGTGGTGGCGTTCTCCATCAGCTCGGCGAGCACGTGCGCGACCGGGCCGACGGCCCGCTCGGACAGCCACGGGTGGCCCTCGACGTCGATCATGATCCGGCGGTAGTCCTGCACCTCGCCCTGCGCGGCGCGCAGCACGTCCAGCAGCGGGACGGGCTTGCGCCAGCGCCGCTGCGGCTGGCCGCCGGCCATGATGACGAGGTTCTCCTCGTAGCGGCGCAGGCGGGCGGTGAGGTGGTCGAGGTCGAACAGGCCCTCCAGGACCTCCGGGTCCTCGTGCTTGCGCTCCAGCTCGTCGAGCTTGCGCAGCTGGCGGCCGATCAGCAGCTGGGTGCGGCGGGCGATGCGCTGGAGCAGCCGCTCGAAGCCGCGGTGCTGTTCGGCCTGCTTGACGGCGGCCTCGACGGCGGAGGCGCGGGCCAGGTTGAGGGCCTGGCCGAGGCGGGCGAGCTCGTCGGTGCCGTTGCCGTGCGGGCCGGCGGTGATGGTGCGGCTGTCGGTCTCGACGTCGACCTGCTCGCCGCGGCCGAGGCGTTCGACGACCTCGGGGAGGGTGCGCTCCATCTCCTCGGCCTGGGTCTGGAGTTCCTTGATGCGACGGCGCAGCGAGCGGCTGAGCCGCCAGGAGGCGATGATCACCGCGACGACGGTGATCAGGCCGACGACGGTGGTCAGGACGACCGTGGTGAGGAGGGAGAGGATGGTGCCCTTGCCGACGTCGACGATGCCGCTGGTGCGGGTCTCGATGGCCTTGACCAGCTGCGGGTTGAGCTGGTCGAGGGCCTGGCGCCACTGGTCCTGGGCGGCGGGGAGTTTGACGGTGCCGTTGGCCTCGGCGGCGGTGGGCTTGGTGAGCGACTGCTCGACGGCGGCCTTGGCCTGCCAGGCGGGGCTGTTCATCAGGTCGTGCCAGGCGGCGGCCTCGCCGTCCGGGATGTACGGGAGGACCTGGACGGTGAAGAGGTGCTCCTGCGCCCCGACGGACTGCTGGACCTGCTGGTAGTCGGTGACGGTGAGCCGACCGGTGGGCCAGCCGCGGGCGAGGATGGCGTCCTCGCGGGCGAGCATCTCCTTGGCCCAGAAGGCGTTCACCAGGGTCTTGGAGATCCAGGTGACCTCGCCGGTGTCGACGTGGCTGAGCGCGGCGAACAGCCGCAGGTCGACGGCGATCAGGTCGGTGTAGTACGCGTACAGGGTCTGCTGGTCGATCGAGCCGTGGTCGACGGCGGCGCGCTGTTCGGCGAGCTTGCCCATCGCCTGGCGGGCCTCGGTGACGGCGGTGCGGACCTCTTCGGGGGCGCTGTCGGCGGTCTCGCCGGAGAGGACCTGGAACTGACGGACCGCGTCGTCGGTCTGCTGGCGCTGGCGGCGCAGCTGGTCGGTGTTGCCGCCGGGCCGGGCGAGCGCCTCGGCGCTGAGCCGGCGTTCTTCCTGGAGGCTGTAGTAGACGATGTTGGACGGCTGGCCGGCCTTCTGGGCGAGCAGGCCCTGGGCGGCCTGGCGCTGGAAGTCGAAGACGGTCTCGCCGCTGGTGACCGCCCACAGGGCGGCCAGGGCGATGCTGGGGACGACGGCGAGGACGAGCAGCGCCGTCCGCAGTGACAGGCGCGGACGCCTGCGGGGGGCCTTCGGCGTCGGGGGCCGCCGATTCGCACGCGCGCGCAGAGCAGTCTCCTTGGGGATGGCGGCCGGCCTGAGCGGGGCGGCCGTCCGGGGCACGGGCTTGACGAGGCGATACTAGTCATACCGTGTGATTGGAGTGAAAGTGCGTTCGCCGCCTGGACCGTGGTCACACACGCTCCGGACACAATGTCATCTGACGGTTGATCGTGCGTGCTCGAAGCATCCCAGTTCGGAGCGGGTTGACGAGGCGTCGGCGATCGGAGCGGGCGACCGGGTGGCCCCCGTGTGAAAACTGTGTGCCCGCGCTCCGGATATCCGCCCGGTCGGTCGGTCGGTTGGTCAGTTGGTCGGTTGGTCGGCGGCCGGGGCGTCGGCCCCGGCCCCGGTGGTCGCCCCGCCCCGCCCGCCCCGCTCAGTCGGCCAGCAGGCGCGACCGGGTGGCCTCCAGCTCGGCCGCCAGCACCCGCCCGGCCTCCTCGGCATCGCCCCGGTGCAGCGCCCCGACGAGGTCCGCGTGCGAGGCGTAGCCGTGGTTCGGGTCCCCGCTGCGCAGCCCCAGCACCCCCACCAGGTCCACCAGGTGCTCCCTCAGGACCGGCGCGAACTGGGCGAACAGGTCGTCCAGCACCGGGTTGTGCGCGGCCGCCACCACGGCGGTGTGCAGCGCGATGTCGGCGTCCACGAAGGCCGCGTCGTCCGCGCCGCCCGCCGCCAGTCGGGTGGCCAGCGCCGCGTCCACGGCGGCGAGGTCCGTCTCCGTGCGGCGCGCGGCCGCCAGTCGGGCCGCCTGCACCTCGACCATGGTGCGCACCTCGTAGACGTGCGCCAGCTCCGCCCGGCGCAGCCGGGTCGGCCAGTCCAGGGCGGGCCGGTCCGCCGTCACGAACACGCCCGACCCCTGCCGGCTCTGCACCATCCCGGCGCCGGCCAGCGCGCGCAGCGCCTCCCGGACGGTCGAGCGGCCGACGCCCAGCTCCTTCGCCAGGGCGACCTCGCCCGGCAGCTTCCCGCCCACCGGCCAGTGTCCGGCGGTGATCTGCTCCTCCAGGCGGCGGGTGGCCTGGTCGACCAGGGGGGAGCGGTGGAGGGGGCCGAGCGGGGGCATGCGCGTTCACCTGTCAGCTTGTCTGAGGACTTGGTTCGTGGTTAGTCTACCCGGCATGCAGCCGTGGAGTCTCCCTCTGGGTGGCCTTCTTCTTGGTGGCCGCAGCGGGGCGTGACCGGACCGGCACCCCGCTGCGGGGCGCCGTCCTGCCGGTCCACCGGTACCTCCGTAAGGACTCATCATGCGATTCCCGACCCTGCGTACCCCCGCCGGCCCCGTCCCGGTCACCGCCCCCGCCTGGAACCCGCAGCGCCCGGGTGCCATGCCCTCCCACCGCTACCGGCCCGCCCACGAGCGCGTGCACGTCCCCGCACTGATGCGGCGCTGGCCCGGCCGACGGATCAACCACGCCCCGCTGTGGGTCCCCGTCGACCTGCGCGACGGCAACCAGGCACTGGCCGAACCCATGGACCCGGCACGCAAACAGCGGATGTTCGACCTGCTCCTGGCCATGGGCTTCAAGGAGATCGAGGTCGGCTACCCCTCCGCCAGCCGCACCGACTTCGACTTCGTCCGGCAACTGGCCACCGTGCCCGGCGCGGTGCCCGAGGACGTCACCGTCGTCGTCTTCACGGCGGCGCGCGCCGACCTGATCGACCGCACCTTCGAGGCCGTCGAAGGCCTGCCCCGCGTCGTCGTCCACCTCTACACCGCCACCGCCCCGCTCTGGCGCGAGGTCGTCCTCGGGCGCGACCGGCACGAACTGCGGGCCCTGATCACCGAGGCCGCCACCCACCTGGCACGGCGGGCCGACGGCCGGCCCGGGGTGCGCTTCCAGTTCTCGCCCGAGGTGTTCAACCTGACCGAACCGGACTACGTCCTGGAGGTCTGCAACGGCCTCACCGAACTGTGGGACGCCAGCCCCGACCGGCCCGTCGTCCACAACCTGCCCGCCACCGTCGAGATCGCCACCCCCAACGTCTACGCCGACCAGATCGAGTACCTGCACCGGCACCTGGAGCGCCGCGAGTCGGTGATCCTCTCCGTCCACCCGCACAACGACCGGGGGACGGGCGTCGCCTGCGCCGAACTGGCCGTGCTGGCCGGCGCCCAGCGGGTGGAGGGGTGCCTGTTCGGCAACGGCGAGCGGACGGGCAACGTCGACCTGGTGACGCTGGCGCTCAACCTGCACACCCAGGGCGTCGACCCGATGCTCGACTTCTCCGACCTCGACGAGATCCGCCGCACCGTCGAGCACTGCAACCGGCTGCCCGTGCACGAGCGCCACCCCTATGCGGGGGACCTGGTGCACACCGCCTTCTCCGGCACCCACCAGGACGCCATCAAGAAGGGCTTCGCCCACCACGCCAAGGTGGCGGCCGAGTCCGGCGTCCCGGCGCGCGAGGCGCCCTGGTCGGTGCCGTACCTGCCGATCGACCCGGCCGACCTCGGTCGCGACTACGAGGCGGTCATCCGGGTCAACAGCCAGTCCGGCAAGGGCGGCATCGCCTACCTGCTCCAGACCGGGCACGGGCTGGAACTGCCGAGGCGGCTCCAGATCGAGTTCTCCCGGGTCGTGCAGGAGGCCACCGACGACAGCGGGCGGGAGGTGACGGCGGAGGAACTGTACGGGCTCTTCCGCGCGGAGTACCTGGACGCGGCGCCGGACTGGCCGTGGCGGGCCGGCGATGACTGGGCGGAGGTGGACGGCCGGCGCGGCGAGGGCGCGGGGCCGCTCGACGCGGTGGCCGACGCGCTGCGGGTCGACATCCTGCACTTCAGTGAGCACGCCGTCGGGGCTGGTGCGGGTGCGGGTGCGGGTGCGGGTGCCGGCTCCGGTACCGACGCCGTCGCCTACGTCGAGGCCCGGGTCGGCGGGGTCGGCGGGCAGGTGGTGTGGGGCGCCGGGCGGGACGGCTCGGTGCTCACGGCGGGCGTACGGGCGGTGCTCAGCGCCGTCGGCCGCGCGCAGCGGGGGTGACCCGTACCGACGGGATCCGGACGGAGCCGGCCCACCGCGACACCGTGCGCGGTGGGCCGCGCCGCCTAGATCGGTTTCGGTGCGATCATCGCGAACGGCGCGCCCTGCGGGTCGGCCACCACCGACATCCGGCCCGCCACCATGTCGAACGGCGGGGCGAGGACGGTGCCGCCGTGCTTGACCAGGGCGTCCACGGTGGAGTCGACATCGTCCACCGCGAAGTACGTCAGCCAGTGCGCGGGCGTGCCGGGCGGGTCGTTGGCGAGCAGCGAGACCCCGCCGACGGCCCGGCCACCGACCCGCAGCTCCCAGTACTGCTCGGCGCCCTGCGCCGGCTGGATCTCGATGCCGAACGCCTCACCGTAGAAGGCGGTGGCGCCGGGCAGGTCACTGGTGTGCAGCTCGTTCCAGATCAGTGCGCCGCTCTCGTTGACGACCCGGGCACCGGAGAACTCGCCCGGCTGCCAGACGCCGAACACCGCGCCCTGCGGGTCGGCGGCGATCAGCATCCGGCCGAGTTCGCCGACGTCCATCGCCGGGACGAGCAGGGTGCCGCCCGCGCCGACGATCGCGTCCTGGGTGGCCTGCGCGTCGGTGGTGGACAGGTAGCTGGTCCACACGGTCGGCGGAGTGGGCATCCCCTCCGGCGCCATCGCCGGTCCGATCCCGGCCGCCGCCTTCCCGTTCAGCTCGCAGACCGCGTACCCGCCGAACTCGGCCGGGCCGACCTGCCCCTGCCAGCCCAACAGGTCGCGGTAGAAGTCCAGTGCCGCCTGCTGGTCCTGCGCCATCAGATCGACCCAGCACGGAGTGCCGGTCGGGTACGGAGTGGTGACTTCGGGCATTCTCGCTCCTTCAGGTGAGGTCCTGCGTCGGTCACCCTCTCGTCGCGGACCGTGCACCGCCACTCGACACGCTGTCACGCCCCATCGGGCGACACCACTCACCGCCGCTCACCGCCGTCGAAGCGGGCAGGGCGGGGGCGTTTCGGAGGTGGGGCCGAACGTCCGGGGGCACGCCACGGCGGCGACCGACCGGAGCTGCTGGCCGGGTGTCCAGTACGTCCACACCACGTCGTGCGGGAACGTGTCGAGGAACGCCAGGGCGTGATCCAGCCGGGTGGCCGAGGGGAGGTCGCCCTCTGCGGCGGGGGAGTCGGCGAGCTGCTTGCCCAGCCAGTCGAGCACCTCGGCCGGGTCGTTGGCGGTGAGCCTGATCTGCGCCGCCGACTTGGCGAGCCAGTGCATGACCTCCAACGGCGGTACGGGGCTGCCCCATTCGGGCCGCAAGCGGTTCTGCGGTCCGGGCGGCCTCCGTTCGGCGTCGTCGGGCCGCTTGCCGCCCGCCCACGCGTAGCAGTGCCAGTGGAGCCCGGGTCTGTTCCAGTGATCCATGCGCGCCCTACCCTGGGTGTGAGGCGGGCCCCGTTCCCAGTTGCGTTGGGAACGGGGCCCGCTGGTGCGAGGTGGCGCGTCAGGCGGAGGTGGTGAAGCGGTCCGGGTCGATGCCGGCGGAGCTCAACTCCACCGTGGTGAAGCGCAGTTCACGCCCCGGAGCCTTGGTGTCACCCATCACCCACAACCCGCCGGCCACCCCGGGCACCTCCCGCAGGGTCACGCACGACTCCCCGTCGTCACCCCCACCCTGGTTCCCGCCGCACGCCTTGTAGGCGGCGAGTCCGGCCGGAATCTCGATCTCGTACAGGTCGCTCACTGCACTGCCTTCCTGTTCGATGCTGAAGGGAGGCGGCCCCCAACCGGCATTGACCGATGAGGTGACGTCAGATCGACAGTAGGAAGCCATGAGTGCCGCGGTCCACGAAGTTGCACTCGGTTGCACCGGTTCACCCGAGGGAGTTGACAGCCTTGGTGATGCACGCGCGTGCTGCCGCACCCCGATCGGCGAGTTTCGCCAGCTCGGCGAACGCCCTGTGGTAGGTGCCGATTTCGCTCGGCGTCGAGATGTTGATTTCCGCCGTCAAGGTTTCCACGGCGACCAGGTCTTCATCGAAGGCGTAGAACGCTTCAAGTGGCCAAACCGAACGACGCACGCCGAAGGGGATGATTCCGAAGGATACGTTCGGCTGTGCCATCACCGACAGGAGGTGGGTGAGCTGGCTGGCCATGGCAGCATCATCGGCCACTCGGTAATAGAGGACAGATTCCTCAATCAGAAGAGCGAACCGCCGGGTGACGTTCTGGATGACGCGTGATCGCTCCAGTCTGGCTCGGACGGCCTGGTCAACGTCATCAGGCGTACCCTGGAAGGTCGTGATGGAGCGCAGAAGCCCAGTCGCATATTCGGCAGTTTGCAGCATCCCTGGTACGAGATTGGATGCGTAGACGCGAAAATGTCGAGTGCGCTGATAAAGAGGAACGGTCTTCTCGTGGACTCGCCGCATGCCATCGCGGTGGATCTGTCGCCACTGCATGTACATCGCGTCGGCTGAACGCAAGGCGGCAATAAGGTCTGCTGACTGCTCCTCGGCCCCACACGCGATGCACCATGCGCGGATATCGGCATCCGAAGGCAAAGTTACGCCACGCGAGATACGCGATGATTTGGACTTGTGCCACCCGCAACGAGCGGCCAGCTGATCCCCAGTGAGCCCCGCATCCTTCTTCATCGCGTCCAGCTGAGCAGCTATCGCCGCACGTGTGGCCTGTGCGCTGGAGACGGGAGAAGAGGGCATGATCTGGCCTATCGGGCTCTATCGGAGGTGCTGTGTGGGAGTTCCCGTGCGGGATTTCTGTATTCCTGGACTGCTTCAAAGGTCAGACGTACGACGGTGCGACCCGGGGGCCGCATCGGCAAACAGTAGCTTCGGCGCCGACGTTGCGGTCGAGTGAGTTGCATCAGGTTGCAGAGAACGTGGAACCCTCTTGCGTGCGGCGTGAGGCTGCACGATTCTCCCAACTCCTCGGATGATGTCGGTCGACGGCAGGTGGTCAAGCGCCTCTCCATGGGGCTCGACCGGTTCGGATCACCCTCCTGGGCTGCGCTGCATGACGATCGCCCATGGCGGCCGTCGTGTCCCGAACGCCGCGGCAGATCTTCCGCATCCGGGTCGGGAAGATCGCTCGGCTGCGTGACTACTTCGCGCCTGAGATGGCGAGTTGACGAGCTGAGGACATCCGACCGGCCACGGCCGGCGTCAGGCCAGGGAGCGGAAGAAGGTCCGGATGTCGGCGACCAGCAGGTCGGGCTGTTCCAGGGCGGCGAAGTGGCCGCCGTGGTCGAACTCGGTCCAGTGCACGATGTTGTCGATGCGTTCGGCGAAGGCGCGGACCGGGAGGGTGATGTCGTGGGGGAAGACGGCCATGCCGGTGGGGACGGTGGAGGGGGTGGCCTCGGTCCAGCCGTTGCGGGCCGACTCCTTGTACAGCCGTGCGGAGGAGCCGGCGGTGGCGGTGAGCCAGTACAGCATCACGTTGGTGAGGAGGTGGTCCCGGGGCACGGCGTCTTCGGGGAGGCCGCTGTCGCAGTCCGTCCATTCGCGGAACTTCTCGACGATCCAGGCGAGTTGGCCGACCGGTGAGTCGGTGAGCGCGTAGCCGACGGTGTGCGGGCGGGTGGCCTGGACGGCGGTGTAGCCGGAGGTTTCGGCCTGGTGGCGGGCCCAGGTGTCGAGCCGTTCGCGGTCGAGGGCGTCGAGGGCGGACGGGTCGCCGGTGGGGAAGGTGGGGGAGGTGTTGACGTGCACGCCGATGACCCGGGTGGGGGCGGCGAGGCCGAGTTCGCGGGAGATGCCGGAGCCCCAGTCGCCGCCCTGGGCGCCGTAGTGAGGGTAGCCGAGACGGTCCATCAGTTCGGCCCAGGCACGTGCCACCCGCCGGTAGTCCCAGTCGAGTTGGCCGGTCGGCCCGGAGAAGCCGTACCCCGGGATGGAGGGCGCGACCACGTGGAAGGCGTCGCGCGGGTCGCCGCCGTGCGCGCGGGGGTCGGTGAGCGGGCCCAGGATGTCCAGGAATTCGGCCACCGAGCCGGGCCAGCCGTGCGTGATGATCAGCGGGGTGGCGTCGGGTTCGGGTGAACGGACGTGCAGGAAGTGCACGTTGGCGCCGTCGATGGTGGTGGTGTACTGCGGGAAGGTGTTGAGCCTGGCCTCGTGTGCGCGCCAGTCGTAGCCGGTCCGCCAGTACTCGGCCAGGTCCTGGAGGTAGTGGAGCGGGACGCCGTAGTCCCAGTCGGCTTCGGGCGGCGAGTCGGGCCAGCGGGTGCGGGAGAGGCGGTCGCGCAGGTCGTCGAGCTGGTGCTGTTCGATGGCGATGCGGTAGGGGCGGATGTCGGTTTCGGCGGTCATGGCGTGGCCTTTCAAGTTCGGGGGAGGGGTCAGGCCGTCGGCAGGATGTGGGCGAGCAGGGCCGCTTCCAGATCGCGCAAGGGGAAGGCCGGGTCCTCGGCGGAGAGGGTGAGGCCGCCGCGGATGCCGGCGAGGAGGAGCAGGCGGGCAGCCGCGGGGTCGGGGACGCGGCAGGCCGCCAGGGCTTCGTCCAGGGCCTGGAAGAGGTCGGCGGAGGCGAGGTCGGCGCCTGCGGCGACCAGGACGGCACGGGCTTCGGGGTCGGCGAGCAGGGCGGAGACGGCCCGGCTCTCCTCGACCTCCTCGGGTGCGGCGTCCAGGCCGAGCAGGGCGGAGCGGACCAGGAGTCGCAGGGTGTCGGCGGGGCTGTCGGCCGGCTGGGCGGCGAGCGCCGCGCGGGTCCGTTCGCGCCAGCCGTCGGCGATGTCGATCAACAGGCCGTCCTTGCTGCCGAAGTAGCGGGAGGGCAGTCCGTCGGCGACGCCGGCCCGGGTGGCGACTTGGCGCAGGGTGGTGGCGCGGTAGCCCTGGTCGGCCATGAGCAGGACGGCGGCGCGCCGGATCTTGGCGCGGGTCGCTTCGCGGACGGCCGCCGAGGCCTCAGGCGTGCGGGGCACGGGGGTGTCCGGTTTTTGGTTGAACCATTGTTCAATATAAACACACGGCAAAGGTCCGCGTCACGCCCGGCGCGGGCCCCGGGGAGTCGGAGGTGGCAGGGCGGCCGCTAGCCCAGTTCGTAGCGGACGAGCTCGTCGGTCACGGTGGTCACGACGAAGCCGGTCTTCGCCAGGACCCTTCCCGAGGCGGGGTTGCCGACGCGGTGCTCGGCGGTGACCCGTGGGGTGCGGTGGTGCGCGAGGAACCGGCGCACCGCTGTGGTGGCGTAGCCGTGGCCCCAGGCGTCCTCGCGCAGGATGTAGCTGAGGCTGCCCGTGTGGCCGGTGATGCGGAGCCGGACGATGCCGATCAGGTCGTCGTGGACGTCGATGCCGAGGACGCGTGCGGTGCGCGGCCGTTGCGCGTCGGCCTCCCGGGCTTCGCGTACGTAGTCGTGGGCCTGGGCGGCGGTCATCCGGCCGAACCACAGGTCGGCGACCGACCTGCCGCTGTAGATGCGGCGGACGGCGTGGGCGTCGCCCGGCCGGAGCTCGCGCAGGTGCACCCTTCCTCCAAGTCGTGGCGCCGGTCCGGGACTTCGCCCTGTCGAACGGGAAGCCGGCGGGAAGCCCCGGACCCTGGGCGGCTCAGGCGAAGATGAGGCGGAAGATCTGGTTGTAGACGAAGAAGCCGCCGGGCTGGCCGGGGATCGGCTGCAGGTTGAACGTCTCGGCGAACTGCAGGGGCTTGTCGAAGGCGTTGTCGATGACGAGGCCGCCCGTGACGGTGACCAGTACGCCGTTGCCCGGGGCGGGCTGCGCGTCGGTGGTGTTCACCTTGTGCTTGACGGTGGCCAGTTCGGGCGTCGTCAGCTTCACGAGGATGTTCTGCTGTCCCTGGACCTGGGTGTTCTCCCAGGTCAGCATCGACTCGGGTCGGTAGAGGCTGGAGAGGTTCCCGCGTCCCTGGCTGCCGGAGTCGAAGGTGTTGTAGTAGTGGCCCACGAACGAGTTGGCAATGGCGTTGAAGTCCATGCGCGGAACGTACCAGTCCGCTCACAACAGGTGTGCGCTGTTTGACAGATCCGACTGAGGCTGCCACAGAGCGGGCCGGCGCACCTTCCGGGCGACGGGTCCTCGGCGGTGGCGTCCGCCACCCGGGATGTCGCGCGGCGCGGCGCCCAGGTTGCGGCGCAAGCGAACGGTGCCGGAGGGTGGTCGTATGGATACTCTTCGCATGCGACCCTCGCGGCCCGCCCGTCGGCGGCGTCTCGCGCTCCTCGCGCTCCCCGTGACCGGTGGCCTGCTCGGCGCTGCCCCCGCCTCCGCGCCGCAGCAGGTAGCGCCGGTGGACCTGAGGGCCGTCGTGACGGCCGCCGCCGCCCATGGGCAGCAGGTGTTCTCGGAGGCCGGCACCTCCTACTTCACGGTGCCCGCCGGGGTGACCGAGGTCCTCGTCCAGGCCTGGGGCGGCGGCGGTGGCGGCGGTGGGGGAGGCGGTGGGGGCGGGGGTGCCGGAGGGGGTGGCGGCGGCGAGGACTCCACCTTCGGGTCGTACGGCGGTGGTGGCGGTGGTGGTGGCGGCGGGGGAGCAGGAGGGGGCGGTGGCGTCGGCGGTGGCAGCGGCTCCTACCTCGCCTGCCGGCTCCAGACGTCCCTCCTGGAGCAACTGCCCCCGTACGGGCAGCCGCCGGGAACCGTCGCAGTGCGCGTCGGACGAGGTGGTGGAGGCGGGGCCGCGGGGTCGGGTTCGGGCGGAGGTGGCGGCGGTGCGGACACCGAGAACGGCGGCAGCGGGGAGTCGGGCTCCACCGGTGCCACCGGCGGGGTTGGTGTGGAGGGGTTCAGCAGCGGCGTGTTCTTCGAACTGCCCTTCCCGGATGCCGACGGCGAACTCGTCCTGCAGCCCTTCGCCGCGGCGGCCGGCGGTCGGCCCGGCGGCGGCGGACCGGGCGGACCGGGCGGCGGTGGCGGCGGGGGAGGCACCACCGGGCGGTCGAACGGCCACCCCGGAAGCGGCGGATCCGGAGGCCGGGGCGGGCCTGGCAGTGCCGGGGGAGCGCAGGGTCAGGGCTCCGACAGTGTGTGTGAGGGGGAGGCGACCGGTGCCGTCATCGGCGCGGACGGTGCGCAGGGGACGGGCGGTGGGTCGGGCTACTCCGGTAGCGCAGGCAGTGACGGAGGCCAGGGGCGGGGCGGCTACGGCGGAAACGGCGGCTACGGCTCCTCCGGCGGAGGTGTGGGCGGTGCGGGCGCGACGCTCCCGGCCACCACGCCCGCCCCGCCGGTCGGAACCGGCACGGGAGGTGCGGGCGGAGCCGGCAGCGGGGGCGGCGGGGGAGGAAAGGGCGGCAACGGTGACGACGTCGTCGTCAACGACAACACCCCCGGCAGCCCGGGCGGAGCCGGCGCCGACGCGACCGGGGGCACGCAGGGGACGCCCGGCTACGTGATCATCAGCTGGTAGTCCGACGCTCGGCCGCCTCGCGACGGGGCGTGGACCACGGGTGGGCCGGGGCGGTGTGAACGCCGCCCCGGCTCGCCCGGTGGGGTCGGGGGTCCGGCAGCCGGCTCTCCACGGGGGCGCCGACGCGTCGTCGTCAGTGGTAGGGAGCCCGCGTGACGGTCGCAGTCGGCGCAGTGGGGGCCACGGTTGCCGAGCGCATTGGCGCCGGGTTCCTCTCCAGCGCGGTCTTGTCCCGTGGTTCGGTAGTGACGCGCGAAAACACGGTTCCCGGTATTGGGCTGCTGCGGTACCGACCGGATCCCCTGTTCGGTGCCGTCTCGGCTCGGCCTTGTGAAGTCGGGTGCTCAGAACGACCAGTGGATGAGCGCGTACCCCGGCGCTCCGGCCTCGCCGGGCGAGGCGCTGCCGGGACCGGACTCGCCACCCGGCCCGCCGGTCGCGGCGTCTCCCGGGTTGGCGCTCCCGGTGTTCGCGGGCTGGCCGCCCGTTCCCCCCGGCGAGACGATGTTCGGGAAGAGCGCGCCGGCCGTGCTGCCCCCGGCCGCGCCGGGCCGTACGTAGCCGCCGCCCAAGGGGGTTTCGGCGGGTGCGGTGCCGCCACCCCCTGCGCCGCCGCCGGCGTACGAGTCCGGGAAGCCCCCGCTCGCCGTGAAGCCCCCGCCGCCGCCCTGGGCGGTGGCCAGCACCGTCGAACCGATCGCGATGGTGGTGCTGGTGCCGCCGGAGCCCACGGCGCCAACCGCGCCGCCCGCGCCACCGGCACCGATGGTGATGGTGACCTGCTCAAGGGGGAGCACCGTGATCGCACCGTGCACGTATCCGCCGCCACCCCCGCCCCCACCGCCGGTCACGGGCGCGGTCGAGGTGCCGCCGGCGCCTCCGCCACCGGCGCCCCAGGCATCGATCAACAGGCCGGTGACACCGACGGGGACGGTGAAGGTGGCGGTCCGGGTGAACTCGCGCACGCCCGTGGTGGCGTGGGCGGGGGCGGTCCCGGCGGCGAGGGTGGTGGCGGAGACGGCCAGCACGGTCGCGCAGGCGGCCAGCGCGGCACTGCTCCGCCGACGGCGCGTCGTGGTCGGGGCGGATGTCATCGAGGTGTTCCTCCGTGTCGCTGCCCTGGCCGGGCGTGGGCGGGTGGGTCTGTGGGTAGTCCACGCACCATCCTTCGCTCCCGGGGCGAGCCGTGCACCAGGTGTTACGCCGGATGACCGGGGGGCCGGGCCGTCGGTGGATCTCGACCAGGGACTTGCCCTGCTCGGAAGCCGGTGTCGGTGGGTGCGGCTAGCGTGGGCGCACGTGGGCAGTTGGGCCGACACCCGGGGGGACCGATGGAGAACGCGCCGGACCACGGCCGGACCGTGCGGAACGGTTCGCTCGCGATGATCGGCCTGGGGGTCCTGCTGTTCGTCCTCAGCCTGGTCTACCTGATACCGCACGACATGGGGGTGACGTCGGCTCTCCGCAGTCGCGGCGTCCACACCCAGGCGGTCGTCACCGACTGCACTGAGGTGAGCGGGCCGCAGGACAATCCGGCGGGCAACTCCCATTGCCGGGTGCGGTTCACGACCTCCGAGGGGGCGCCCGTCGAGACCCGACTCGCCTACGTCACCGACACCGTCAAGGCCCACGACACCGTGACGGTGGTGTACGACCCCCGGCACCCGGACACCGCCGCCCTCGCTTCGAGCATCGGATTCTGGAACTCACTGGGCCGGAACGCGCTCGATGTGGTCGCACTGGTGGCGTCCGTCGTCATGACCCTGCTGGGCCTCGCGGTCCATCTCGCGTACCGCCGGCTCACCCGGGCACGCAGGCGGCCCACCGCTCCTCAGGCGGTGGGCCGTTGAGAGTGGCTGCTCCTGAACCGGGCGAGTTCGCTGCGCCCGGCCAGTACCTCCTGCTCGACTCCGCCGAGGCTTGCCGCCGGACGATGTAACTAATACAGTTACGACATGGAGAGGGGTGATGGACGGCATGAGCGCGAACAGTAGGTTGACCGTCGCCGCGCACGCCCTGACCTGGATCGGGCTGTACCAGCGCCGTGGCCACGAGGTCGCCACCTCCGAGCAGATCGCGACGAGCGTCAACACCAACCCCGTGGTGATCCGCCGCCTGCTGGCCCAGCTGCGCAAGGCGGGCCTGGTCGACTCGCGGAGGGGTGCCGGGGCCGGCTGGACGCTGTCGCGGGACCTGTCGGCGATCACCCTGCTCGACGTCTACGAGACGGTGGAGCCGGGGCCGATCTTCGCCCTGCACCCCGCCACGCCCGACCCCGAGTGCGTGGTGGGCCACGGCATCGCTCCGGTGATGGCCGCCGTCTACGACGGGGTCGAGGCCACCCTCCGCCGGGAGCTGTCGGGGACCACGCTGGAGGATGTGCTGCGCGACGTGCTGAAGGCCGCCTAGCCTCGGCCGTGGCAGTGCTTCCCGCGCCGGTTTTTGCGCCCAAAAATGTAACAAGAATAGTTACGTCAAGATTCGGAGAATCTCATGGGACAGCTGGACAACAAGACCGCCCTCGTCACCGGCGCCTCCACCGGCATCGGCCTGGCCATCGCCCGCCGCTTCGCCGCCGAGGGGGCGACCGTCTACCTCACCGGCCGCCGTGAAGCCGAGCTGGCGGCCGCCGTCGAGCAGGTCGGCAGCCGGGGCATCGGCGTCCGGGGCGACGTGTCGAAGCTCGACGACCTCGACCGGCTCTTCGCCGAGATCACCGAGCGCAGCGGACGGCTCGACATCGTCGTGGCCAACGCGGGCCTCGGGGACTTCGGCCCGCTCGGCGAGATCACCGAGGAGGAGTACGACCACACCACCTCCGTGAACCTCAAGGGCACGGTCTTCACCGTGCAGAAGGCGCTCCCGCTGCTGTCGGCCGGCGCCTCGGTGATCCTGCTCTCGTCCAGCGCGGCCCTGCGCGGCGTCCCGGGCCTGGGCGTCTACGCCGCGACCAAGGCCGCGATCCGCAGCCTCGCCCGCACCTGGGCCACCGAACTCGCCGGTCGCGGCATCCGGGTCAACGCCCTCACCCCGGGCCCGGTCACGACCCCCGGCGCCGACGAGCTGCGGGCCGCGTCCCCCCAGGTCGATCAGGCCGTCGCCACGACCCCGCTCGGCCGCGTCGGCCGGCCCGAGGAGGTCGCCGCCACCGCCCTCTACCTGGCCGGGGACCAGAGCTCCTTCA
Organism: Kitasatospora sp. NBC_01300; assembly: GCF_041435235.1. Classification (NCBI taxonomy): domain Bacteria; kingdom Bacillati; phylum Actinomycetota; class Actinomycetes; order Kitasatosporales; family Streptomycetaceae; genus Kitasatospora; species Kitasatospora sp. NBC_01300. Next base: position 6,034,972 of record NZ_CP108408.1, read on the forward strand.
CCACCGGCGCGGAACTGCTCGTCGACGGCGGCCTCACGCAGCTCTAGGTGTTCTGTCCCGTCTCGGCACAGAACGTGAGCGGGGTGGGAAGGCGGAGTGGGAAGTCGGCCCAGCCGACTTCCCACTCCCTCACCGGACTTCGGCCAGCGGCACAGGGCCGTGTCCACGACGTTCTCGACGTGCTCCGAGCCGGCGGCGTCCGGCGGGACGGTGGTCACCGCGATGTTGACGGCGCGGCCGTCGTCCGTCGCCCCGCCCCGGGTCTCGATGATGCGCTGGTCGATCTGTTCGGCTAGGGGGCGGCCGGTGACCTTCTGGACGACCAGGCCGGCCGGCACGTAATTGGTGCTGCTGTACTTGAAGCTCGCCCCCGGGGCGAAGTCGGCCTTGTGCTGGAAGGCGATGTCCAGCAGGTCGCGCGGCTCGAAGTACCGGTGCTGGAGGGAGGGTTCGTCGATGTAGCCCTCGTAGTCCGGGAGCCCGCTGGTGTGCTGGAGGAGCTGGCGGACCGTGATGTGGCACCCGTCGATGCCGTCGCCGCGGACCAGTGCGTTCAGCCCCTGCTGGACGGCGTCCGGGCGGGGGGCGGCGGCTGCCGTGGACGGCGCCAGGGCGGTGCCTGCGGTCATGACGCCGGCGGCCACCGCGCCGAGCGCCCCGCACACCGACCGCCCGCACGCCGACGCGGGGCCGGCCCGACGGGGGTGCGGGCCGGCCCCGCGGGCCTGGTCGGGCGGTCGTGGCCGGCCGTTCGTGTTCAGTTGGCCGTGTCCGGTCGGCCGTGTTCAGCCGGTCGCGCCGACCGCTACTCGGTCAGCATCTTCTCGCCGGCGTTCGGCAGCTCGGCGCCCTTCTTGTCGAAGAACTGCCACGACGTCACCTTCTTGCCCGGCTGCTCGGCGACCACCAGCCGCTGGTACGGGGAATCCCCGACGGCCTTCAGCCACGGCTCCATGACCGAGCCGTCCGACCAGGTCACCAGGACCTTGCCGACGTCCGGGCCGAGGGCCATCACGGCGAGCTTGATCGGGAGCGGGCCCGGGGTGCCGGCCTTGTCCCGGGCGCCGACCAGGGCGCCGCTGAACGTGTCGGCCATCCCCTCGGGGACGTGCCCGGGCGCCGGGTAGCTGTTCTGGATGTCGGACGGCTGGCGCACCCCGTCCAGGGTGACGTAGTCGTTCACGACGTCCTCGTTGGGCTGCCAGTAGTGCTGGACGTACTCCTCCGTCGGCTGGTCGAGCGAGGAGTCGACGGCGTGGCGCTCCTTCCAGACGGCCACCGCCTGCTCGTACGCCTTGTCCTTCGGGGCGACCGGCCAGAGCGCCGTGAAGAGCTGCCACTTCTTGCCGTCGGGGGTCTCGCCCTGGGCGATCGGCACCCGGACCGGGGTGAGCGGGTCCCGCTCGGCCGTCGCCGAGCCGGACGGCTGGGCGGCCGGACCGCCCCCGGTGCCGCCGCCAGGGCCGCCGTTGGCCGGGACGAGCGACTGGCTGCCGCTGCTCGCGGGGGAGCTGTGCAGACCCGCCATCGTCCCGCCGCCCAGCACCACCACCGAGGCCAGCGCGAGCGCGCCGACCACAGACCGGCGACGGCGCCGGATCCGGCGGCCGCCCGCCATGATGTCCGCCATCGGCGCCGGGCCGACCCTGGCCCCGGACGCCACCTCCGCCAGGCCGAGTCCGACCCACACGTCGCCGTCGTCGCCCGCCGCGCCCATACCGACCGTCCCGCCGTTGCCGCCCGCGCTCATACCGCACCTCCGATGCTCGTCATGCCCTTGATTTCCTTCAGCGCTGCGGCCCCCCGCAGCCTCGCGATCCCCTTGGCCGCGTGGCTGCGCACGGCTCCGGCCGAGCAGCCCATCGCCTCGGCGGCCTGACTGTCGCTCAGGTCCTCCCAGTACCGCAGCACCACGGCCTCGCGCTGGCGGGCCGGCAGGGCGGCCAGTGCCGTCATCAGCGCGCCGCGCTGGTCGGAGCGGGCGTAGCAGTCCTCTGCTCCGGCCTCGTCCGGCACCGCGTACACCAGCAGCTCCGGCGCGCGGCGGCGCCAGCGGCGGGCGTGTTCGTTCACCAGGATCCGCCGCACGTAGCTGTGCGGATCGCCGGCCCGTCGCACCTTCGCCCAGGCCGCGCAGGCCTTCTCGGCCGCGGACTGCACCAGGTCCTCGGCCGCGTACTGCTCCCCGGCCAACAGGTACGCCGTTCGCAGCAGCCGTGGCCAGGCCCCGACGATGAACGCCTGGAACTCCTCGTCCCGGTCGGTCTTCGTGCCTCCCATGAGCACCTCCTCACCCACCTAGAGCCCGGAAGCGGCCCAAAGCGCTTACTCCCGCCGATCACCAAACCGGTTGGCGTCCCCCAGGGGCGTCGATACGATCCGCAGATGATCCTCTCCCATGACGTATCTCATGACGTGCCGGGGAACCGCCCGACCCTGGTGCTGCTGCACTCGTCCGTATGCGACCGGAGGATGTGGGACCCGCAGTGGCGGGGGCTGGTCGACGCGGGCTACCGGGTGATCCGGGCGGACTTCCGGGGCTTCGGCGACACGCCTCCGGCCGACGCCCCGTACAGCGACGCGCAGGACGTGCTGGCGCTCCTCGACCACCTGGGCGTCGAGAGCACCGCGCTGATCGGCGCCTCGTACGGGGGGAAGATCGCCCTGGACGTGGCGGCGCTGCGCCCCGGGTCCGTCACCGCGCTGGCCCTGCTCTGCTCCGGGGTGTCCGGGCACGTCGCCGGTGACGCCCTGATGGCCTTCGCAGCGCGGGAGCGGGAACTCCTCGCGACCGGGGACGTCGAGGGCGCCGTCGAGCTCAACGTCGAGAGCTGGTTGGGCCCGGAGGCGGGCGACGAGGCCCGTGAACTCGTCCGCCGGATGCAGCGGCGCGCCTTCGAGGTGCAGGCGGACGCCGAGGTCGGCCCCACCGGCGACGAGGCGGACATCTCCCGGATCACGGCGCCCTGCCTGGTCGTGACCGGCGGCCACGACCTGGACGACTTCCGGCGGATCGCCGACTCCGTGGCGACCCGGATCCCCGGCGCCCGCCGGCTCGAACTGCCCTGGGCCGGTCACTTCCCCGGCCTGGAACGGCCCGAGGAGACCTTCGAGCTGCTCACCGGATTCCTCCGCGAGACGGCGTAGGCGCCCGCCCCGCTCCGCTCCGCCCCGAGGAGCGCTGCCTCAGTCGGCGGAGCCGCGCCGGCCGGGGCGGGTCGGGTCCGGGCGGCGCGGGTCCGGGCAGGCCGGGTCGGAGGAGGGGGGATCGGGACAGGCCTGGCTGGGGCAGGCCGCGTCGGGATCGTCCAGCAGCAACTCCAACAGCGGTACGGCCGCCTCCAGTTGGCGGCACTGCTGCGGGGTGAGCCGCGTGCTGCGGCGGGCCAGCAGGGCGGAGCGCTCCCGGCGGATCCGGGTGATCGCCGCCAGGCCGGCCGGGGTGAGTTCGAGCAACTGGGAGCGGCCGTCCAGCGGGTCGGGGGTCTTGGCGATCAGGCCGTCGGCGATCAGCGGGGCGATCGTCCGGAGCACGGACGGGACGGCCACCCCCTCCAGCGCGGCGAGTTCGCCGAGCCGTAGCGGGCCGTGCACCTCCACCCGGGCCAGGGCGGAGAGTTGGGCGACGGTGAGGTCCTGGCCGCCGGAGGCGCGGGCCATCTGCCGGTTGAGCCGGCCGATCGCCAGCCGCAGTCGGACGAGGGCCTCGGCGGAGAGGCCGGCCCCGGCTGCGCCGTGGCTCCCGACCTCGGCGTCGGCATCGGGGTCGGTCACGGCGTCGGGGCCGGTCATGGCGTCGGCGTCGGTCACGGCATCGCGCCCGGTCATGGCCTGCGGGCCTTCCCGTGCGCGGCGGGCCGACCCGCGCCGGGCCGTTCGGCGGCCTCGCCCGCGCCCGTCCGGGTGCGGCGGGGGCGGCGCGGCCCGGTCCGCTCGCGCACCAGCGAGGCCGCCGCGGCGACCAGCGACATGGCGATCGCCAGCCAGAACACCACGACCAGGCCGTCGTGGAAGGGGCCCGAGATCAGTTGCGGGAAGAACTCCCGGCCGGTCAGTGTCCGGGCGTTGGCCGCCGGAAGCATGCCGAGCACGTGCGGGCCCAGCAGCTGCTGGATCGGGTTGTACCCGAGGAACGCGGCGAAGAGCGTGCCGACCGGTGGCAGCGAGGCGATGGTGTGCGCGTCGGCGGCGGGCACGCCCTGCGCCGTCAGTCCGGCGGTGAGGGTGTGCGGCAGCGAGCCGGCCAGGCCGGCCACCATCAGCGAGAAGAAGACGCCGATCGAGAGCACCATGCCGGCGTTCTGGAAGGTGGCCCGCATGCCGGAGGCGGCGCCGCGGGCCTCGGCGGGCACGCTCGACATGATCAGCGAGGTGTTGGGGGCCGCGAACAGGCCGCCGCCCAGGCCGTTGAGGAACACCAGGACGGCGAACCACGGGTAGCCGAAGTCGGTGGGCAGGAGCAGCAGTCCGGCGAAGGACAGGGCCATCACCACCAGCCCGCCGGAGGCGAACAGCCGGGCCCCGGCCCGGTCGGAGAGGTAGCCCGAGACCGGCCCGGCGGCCAGGAAGCCGACGGTCAGCGGGACGAGGTAGATGCCCGCCCACAGCGGGGTGTCGGCGTAGTCGTAGCCGTGCAGCGGCAGCCAGATGCCCTGGAGCCAGATGATCAGCATGAACTGGAGCCCGCCGCGGGCGATCGAGCCCAGCAGGGTGGCCGCGTTGCCGCCGGCGAAGACCGGGTCGCGGAACAGCGCCAGGGGGAACATCGGCTCGGCGACCCTGGACTCGACCAGGCAGAAGGCGATCAGCAGCGCCACGCCGCCGAACAGCCCGCCCAGCACCCAGGGGCTGGTCCAGCCCATGGTGTGGCCGCCGTAGGGCTGGATGCCGTAGGTGATCGCGGCGAGCAGGGCGGTCAGGCCGACGCCGAAGGTGACGTTGCCCCACCAGTCGATCCGGGCGGGCCGCCGTACGCCGGTCTCGCGCAGCGACCGGTAGGCCCAGACCGTGCCGAGGATGCCGATCGGCACGTTGACCCAGAAGATCGACCGCCAGTTCCACTCGGCCAGCAGCCCGCCCAGCACCAGGCCGATGAAGGAGCCGGCGATGCCCGCGACGATGTTCACCCCCAGCGCCATGCCGCGCCGGTGGGCGGGGAACGCGTCGGTGATGATCGCGGCCGAGTTGGCCATCAGCATCGAGCCGCCGATCGCCTGCACCACCCGCCAGCCGATCAGCCACAGCGCGCCCGGCCCGCCGTGCAGCGGGTCGAGGGAGAGGGCCACCGAGGTGAGGGTGAAGATCAGGAAGCCGGCGTTGTAGATCCGCACCCGGCCGTGGATGTCGCCCAGCCTGCCGAGGGTGACCACCAGGACGGCGGTGACCAGCATGTAGCCCATCAGCATCCACAACAGGTAGCTGACGTTGCCGGGTTGGAGCGGGTCCAGGCCGATGCCGTTGAAGATCGCGGGGAGGGAGATCAGCACGATCGAGGCGTTGATGGTGGCGATCAGGGTGCCGAGCGTGGTGTTGGAGAGTGCGACCCACTTGTACCGCGGATGGTCCGCCGCCACGGCCCCGTGGACCGTGCGGACGCGCCTGCCCCTGCCGTTGTTCGGGATCTTCGTCGCCACCGCTGCCCCCAGGTGAGTGGCAGCCCGGGGCCGCCAGTCGGAGAGTACTTCGATAGCTTTCGCTAACTAACGATAGTCCGACCATCCTGCCGCCGATAGCCCGCAGGCATCCGGGGGACCGCGATCGGCCACGCGCCATGGGCCATGGGCCACCGGCCGTCGGCGGCCCGCTCCCGCGCGGCCGGGGCCCGACGGCCGGCTCGTACGCACAGGCCCGCCGCGTCCGGCAGCCCCTGCTTTCCGACGCGGCACATACACATTTCCGCCACATTCCCGCGGTGCTGCGCCGCCTTTCCGCGGCGCCGGATGTCCGAATTGCCTGACCGGGGCGGCTTCGTGTCGAATTCCTTGACATGACCACCTTCTCATTTTCGTCTGCCGCAAGTAAAACTTCGCAAAGAATGGCTCTCCGCAGGGGGGCGGTTGACCTGCGCAATCAACATATTGTTGCAGCTCAGAGGCCTGATGATCACCCTTCGCCATACGGGTGTAACCGGTCGTGTCCGCGCCGATCGGCATTCCGCAGGAGTACGGTTCCGGAGGAATCGCCGGGCGTGCTCGCGAGTAAAGTCGAGCAGCCTTGCGGGACTATTCGCCATGCCGTGAAAAGACGTACCGGGAATTGGTGCGAAGTATGGGTCAGAAAAAGGGTGAGCCGGGGGCCTCGAAGGCCGCCCGCCCGATATCCCTCAAGTTAGCCGTCGAAGTCCTGCGCGGCGTCGCGCAGGTGGACTTCATGCCGTCCGCCGTCTGCGGCCTGTTCTTCGTGGCCGCACTCTTCGCGGCCGGCTGGCGCTACGGCGTCTACGGTCTGCTCGGCAGCGCCGTCGGCACCGCCGTCGCGTACGGCCTGCGGCTGGCGCGCGACGCCGTCGAGGCCGGGCTGCACGGTTACAACGGCTGCCTGGTGGCGCTGGGGTGCGCGGTGTTCCTCGGCCCCGACCACCCCGCCACCGTCGCGGCGGCCGTCCTCGGCGCCGTCGTCGCCGTGGTGGTGACCGCGGGCCTCGGCGCGGTGCTCGACACCTGGAAACTGCCCGCGCTCACCGCGCCGTTCTGCCTGGTCGCCACCGCGACGACGGCCTCGGCGCCCGGCTTCCGCCACCTGTGGCACGGCAGCGGCGCCCCGACCGCCCTGGCCGGGCCGGCCGCCGGCCCGACCGGTCTGACCTGGGACCAGTTGTGGCACGGGTTCTTCGCCAACATCGGCCAGATCTTCTTCATGCCCCAGTGGTACGTCGGCCTGCTGTTCCTGGCCGGCATCTTCGCGGCCAGCCGCCCGGCCGGCCTGCTGGCCTGCGCGGGCAGCGCGACCGGGCTGCTCACCGCCTGGGCGCTCGGCGCGCCCGCCGACGCCGTCGGCCAGGGGCTGCTCGGGTACAGCGGGGTGCTCGTCGCGATGGCGCTGTGCGGCGTGTTCGTCGCCCCCGGGGGGTGGAGCGCGGCCTACGCCGTCCTCGGCGCGGCCGCCGCGACCGTCCTGACCCCGGCGCTGGCCGCCGCCACCGCGCCGTTCGGCGGCCACGCCTTCACCTGGCCGTTCGTCCTGACCACCATGCTGTTCCTGGCGGCGGTCCCGGCCATTCCCCGGCTGCGCAGAGTCTGACCGGGTTTCGGTAGCCCGAATTCCCGCTCGTGACAGGCGTGTTCATTCGGAGTTCCTGCGGAGTTCCCTCGGAAAGGAAGAGTGATTCCCGTGAATCTCGCCCCGCGTGAGATGGACAAGCTGTACATCTACGTCGTGGCCGATCTGGCCCGCAAGCGCCGCGACCGCGGTGTGAAACTGAACTACAGCGAGGCCTGCGCGCTGATCAGCGAGGCGATCATGGAGGGCGCCCGGGACGGGCGCACCGTCGCCGAGTGCATGGAGATCGGCAAGCAGGTCGTCAGCGGCGAGGACGTCATGCCCGGCGTCCGCGAGATGCTGCCGCTGCTCCAGGTCGAGGCCGCGTTCCTGGACGGCACCAAGCTGGTCTCCTGCCACGACCCGGTGGGTGCCTGAGCCATGACCGTGCATCAGGCGGAAGCGGCGACCGGTCCGACGCCGGCGCCGACCTCGGCCCCGGCACCCGCCGCCACGGTGGTGCTGGCCGGCGGGCACGAGAGCGACGGCGGCCGGGACCTGGCCGCCCTGGTGGAGCGCGAGCCCGCCGTCCACGCCGCGGCCGCCGCCGGTCGGGCGCTCGGCGAGGCCGTCCGCTCGGCGCTGGCCGCCACCGACGGCCCGGTGTGCGTCGTCCCGATGACGCTGGGCCGCGACCCGAAGCTGGTGGCCGACACCGCCCGGGCGCTGCGCTGGCTGGCAGCGGGGGAGGGGCGCGGACGACTCGCCCTGACCGGGGCGTTCGGCGGCAAGGACCACCTCGTCGGCTGGCTGCGGGCCGCGGCCTCCGCCGCCCCCGGGCCCGACGGCGCCGTGCTGGTCACCGCCCCGGCGGCCGGACCGTTCGAGGACGCGGACCTGTTCCGGATCGCCCGGCTGGTCCGCCAGTACGGCCACCACCGCTGGGTCGAGGTGGCCTTCGCGGGCGGCGACCCCGACCTCGCCGAGGGCGCCGAACGCTGTCGGCTGCTCGGCGCCCGCGAAGTGACGGCCGTACCGGCCTCGTTCGGGCCGGTGCTGCGCACCGAACTGCCCGGGGTGCGGGACGGCGGGCCGCTGCTGCGGCCGTCCGCGATCGCCGGCGTCGTCGCGGCCCGCACCGCGGCGGCCCTGCACCTGCTCGGCCACGGCGAGGACGGCATCCTGGCCGGCCTCGACGCCGAGCACGGGCACGGCTACGCCCACAGCCACGGCCCCGGCGGGGACCACTCGCACGGCCACGACCACGGCCACGGCCACGGTGCCACCGACGGACACACCCACGGCCACGCACACCACTGAACCGAAAGAACTGAACCGACAGAGAGGAAGGGCCCGCCATGTCTGGTGGCGCCACGTACCTGTACGGCGACGACCCGGTGGAGATCAACGCCGGTCGCGCCCAGGTCACCATCACGGTCAGCAACACCGGCGACCGGGCGATCCAGGTCGGCTCGCACTACCACTTCTTCGAGGTCAACCGCGCCCTCGACTTCGACCGCAACGCCGCCTACGGCAAGCACCTGGACATCCCGGCCGGCACCGCCGTCCGCTTCGAGCCGGGCGACACCAAGGACGTCACGCTCGCCGAGTTCGGCGGCCACGGCCGCCTGATCGGCTTCAGCAACCTCGTCGACGGCGGCATCAGGTCGGCCGACACCCGCGCCCGGGCGATCGACCGGGCGATCGCCCTCGGGTTCAAGGGCACCAACCTCGACCACAAGGAAGGCGACCGCTGATGGCCACGCTGTCCCGCAAGCAGTACACCGATCTCTTCGGGCCCACCGTCGGCGACCGCTTCCACCTCGCCGACACCAACCTCGTCGTCGAGATCGAGAAGGACTTCAACCAGGGCCACTACGGCGACGAGGCCGTCTACGGCGGCGGCAAGGGCATCCGCGACGGCATGGCCCAGGACCCGGCCGCCACCTCCGCCCAGGGCGCGCTGGACCTGGTGATCACCAACGTCGTCGTGATGGACGCCGTCCTCGGCGTGGTCAAGGGCGACATCGGCGTCAAGGACGGCTTCATCACCGCCGTCGGCAAGGCCGGCAACCCGCACACCCAGAGCGGCGTGCACCCCCGGCTGGTCATCGGCCCCGGCACCGAGGTGATCTCCGGCGAGCACCTGATCGCCACCGCCGGCGGCATCGACACCCACATCCACTTCATCGCCCCGCAGCAGGTGCAGGAGGCGCTGAGCAACGGCATCACCACCCTCATCGGCGGCGGCACCGGCCCCTCCGACGGCACCAACGGCACCACCTGCACCCCCGGCCCGTGGAACATCCACCGGATGTACCAGGCGGTCGAGGACCTCCCGGTCAACGTCGGCCTCCTCGGCAAGGGCAACGGCTCGCTGCCCGGCGCCCTGCGCGAGCAGGTCGAGGCCGGCGTCTGCGGCCTCAAGGTGCACGAGGACTGGGGCAGCACCCCCGCCGCCATCGACAGCGCGCTCGGCGTCGCCGACGAGTACGACGTCCAGGTGGCCATCCACACGGACACCCTCAACGAGGGCGGCTTCTTCGAGGACACCCTCTCCGCCATCGACGGCCGCACCATCCACACCTTCCACACCGAGGGCGCGGGCGGCGGCCACGCCCCCGACATCATGCGGATCGCCGGCGAGCCCAACGTCCTGCCGTCCTCCACCAACCCCACGCTGCCCTACACCGTCAACTCGGTCGACGAGCTGCTGGACATGGTGATGGTCTGCCACCACCTCAGCCACGACATCCCCGAGGACGTCTCCTTCGCCGACTCCCGGGTCCGCGCCGAGACGATCGCCGCCGAGACCGTCCTGCACGACGAGGGCGTCATCTCGATCTTCTCCTCGGACTCGCAGGCGATGGGCCGGATCGGGGAGTCCTTCACCCGCGCCTTCCAGACCGCCCACCACTGCAAGGACCAGCGCGGCAAGCTCGACGGCGACACCGAGCGCAACGACAACTTCCGCGTCCTGCGCTACCTCGCCAAGCTCACCATCAACCCGGCCATCGCCTCCGGCACCGCCGACCACATCGGCTCGCTGGAGAGCGGCAAGCTCGCCGACATCGTGCTCTGGCCGATCAACTCCTTCGGCGCCAAGCCCAAGATGGTCATCAAGGGCGGCGTCATCAACTGGGCGCTGATGGGCGACCCGAACGCCTCGCTGCCCACCCCGCAGCCGGTCTACTACCGCCCGATGTACGGCGCGCTCGGCCGGGCCAAGCAGGCCACCCGGGTCTCCTTCATGTCGCAGGCCGCCATCGACCTCGGCGTCCCGGCCCAACTCGGCCTGGACAGCAGGGTCCTGCCCGTGCGGCGCTGCCGCTCGGTCGGCAAGCAGCACATGGTCCGCAACGACGCGCTGCCGAAGATCGCCGTCGACCCGGAGACCTACAAGGTCACCCTGGACGGCGAGCCGGCCACCATCGAGCCCGCCCGCGAACTCCCGCTCAACCACCTGTTCTACCTCGCGTGAACAGCGCTTCGGGGCCCGTCGCAGGACCCGCGGGAGGCCTGGACGCCCTGCTGGTCAGCCTCCAGCTGACCGACTCCGCCTTCCCCAGCGGCTTCTACACCCTCTCGCACGGCCTGGAGGGCTACGCGCAGGCCAAGGCCGTCACCCCGGACACCATGCCCGACCTGCTCACCGACCTGCTGCGCCACTCGGTCGGCCCCGGCGACGCCACCGCGCTCGCCCTCGCCCACGGCGCCGCCCGGGCCGGCGACTGGGGCCTGCTGGTCGAGGTGGACCAGCGGCTGCACGCCACCAAGCTCAACCGCGAGCTGCGCCTGGCCTCCACCCGGACCGGGCGCCAACTCCTCGACATCGCCCGGGAGTCGATCGGCGGCGAACCGCTGGACCGGTACGCCGGACTGGTCGCCGCCAAGCAGGCCCCCGGCTCCCAGCCGGTGGCCGCCGGAGTCGCCTACGCCTCCGCCGCCGTGCCCGTCGACCAGGCCGTCGCCAGCGACCTGTTCGCCTTCTGCACCAGCTTCGTCGGCGCCGCCCTTCGGCTGCGGCTGACCGACCACCGCAAGGCGCAGGTGGTGCTGCGGGCCGCGGCGCCGGTGATCGAGGAGACCGTACGGGCCGCCCTCACCCGGGAGTTGGACGACCTGGGCGGGTGCGTGCCGGTCGCGGACGCGATGTCCGGGCGGCACGAACGGGCCGAGGCCCGGCTGTTCGCCAGCTGAACCGCGTCCGGGAGGTGCGGGCGGGCACGGGATCGCCGCAGCTCCCGTCCCTCCCGGACGCAAGAACCAACGTCACACCGCATCAGAAGGAGACAGCAATGACCGAGAACGTGCTCCGCGTGGGCATCGGCGGGCCGGTCGGCTCCGGCAAGACGGCGCTCATCGAGGCCCTCGTCCCGGTGCTGATCGCCAACGGCCACCGCCCGGCGGTCATCACCAACGACATCTACACCCAGGAGGACGCGCAGCACGTGCGTCGCACCCTGGCCGGCATCCTCGACCCCGAGCGGGTCGTCGGCGTCGAGACCGGCGCCTGCCCGCACACCGCCGTCCGGGACGACCCGACGATGAACCTCGCGGCCGGCGCCGAGATGCTGGAGCGCTTCCCCGACGTCGACACCCTGCTGTTCGAGTCCGGCGGCGACAACCTCACGCTGACCTTCAGCCCCGTCCTGGTGGACCTCTTCCTCTTCGTCCTGGACACCGCCGAGGGCGAGAAGATGCCCCGCAAGCGCGGCCCGGGCATCACCGAGTCCGACCTGCTGGTCATCAACAAGATCGACATCGCCCAGTACGTCCGCGCGGACCTCGGCATCATGGAGTCCGACGCCCACCGCGTCCGCGAGGGCGGGCCGGTCGTGCTCACCAACTGCCTCACCGGGCACGGGCTGGACGAGATCGCCACCTTCCTGGAGACCTTCCGCAAGGTCCCGGCATGACCGTCACGGTGGCCGCGGGGGAAGCGGCCGCGGGGGAGGCCGCCGTGCCCCGGCTCGATCCGCGGCACTACGAGCCGGCCCGCGTCCCGTACGCCGTCCGCCGGTACGCCGGGACGCCCGACACCCTGGGTGTCGGGCGCCCCGGCAAGGTCGGCCTGCTGGAGCTGGCCTTCGAACGGATCGGCGAACGCACCGAACTCACCGGCCACTACCAGAAGTCGCCGCTGCAGATCATGCGCCCGCTCTACTTCGACCCGGCCCGCCCGGACCTCGCCGTCACCTTCCTGATGTCCACCGGCGGCGGCATCCTCCAGGCCGACCGGCTGCGCACCGACCTGCGCTGCGGCGCCGACACCGCGACCCACCTCACCACCCAGGCGGCCACCAAGGTCTACCGGATGGAGTTCGACTACGCGACGCAGCTGGTCAACCTGGACGCCGGCCCCCGCGCCTACGTCGAGTACCTGCCCGAGCCCGTCATCCCCTTCGTCGACTCCCGGCTCTACCAGCGCACCGTCCTCACCGTCGACCCCACCGCCACCGTGCTGGCGGGCGAGACCGTCCTCGCCGGCCGCCTCGCCCGGGGCGAGCGCAACGCCTACCAGGTGTTCGCCTCCGACCTCGAAGTGCGGCGCCCGGACGGTCAGTTGATCGCCCTCGACACCGTCCGGCTGGAGCCCCCGGAGGCCGGCGTCACCGGCCCGGCGGTCCTGGCCGGCCACGACGTCATGGCCAGCCTCTACGTCGTCACGCCGCTCGCCCCCGCCGCGCAGGTCGCGGACACCCTGCACGAGGCCCTGGCCGGCAGCGGCCTGCTCCACGGCGTCAGCGTCCTCCCGCACGACAGCGGCGCCTGGCTTCGCCTGCTCGGCTCCGACACCCGCGCCTGCGCCGCCGCCCAGCGCACCGCCTGGGACGCCGTCCGCCGGCTCCTCATCGGCGCCCCGGCTCCGGCCCTGCGCAAGACCTGACCCCGCTCCTCCGGTTGCCTTCCCGGACCTCCCCGTACCTCCCCGAAGCGCCCCGGCGCCTCGGGGAGGGGGCGCGAGGGGGGGAGGGGGCGGCCCCGGATGCAGTCGGACCGGCCTGGTCGCAGCATGGAACCGGAGGTTCTCATGCGCCGACCCACGTTCGGACCTTCCCCGCCCGACCCCGCGTCCGGTGCCCCCGCGCCCGGCGGCCCGGCATCCGGCCCGGCAGCCGATCCCGCCCCCGGCCCGGGGTCGGAGCACCGGGGCCGGGGAAATCTGCGGTCCGGCTCGGTCTTCCTCTCGTTCGTGCCGTGGATCGTGTTCGACGTCATCGCCGGGCCGAGCACCTGGAAGCCGGCGGCCCTGACGGCGCTGGTCGCCGCGCTCGTCGTCGCCCTGCCGGACGTGCGCCACCACGCGCCCAAGGTGCTCACCATCGTCGGCGTCGTCTTCTTCGCCGTGCTCTGCGTGCTGGGCCTGGTGCTCGACCGGCACAGCCTGATCTGGCTGGAGACCTACGCGCAGGTGCTGTCCAGCGGCGTGCTCGCGGCGGTGGCCCTGGGGTCGCTGGCGTTCACCCCGTTCACCGAGCAGTACGCCCGGGAGTCCACGCCGCCGGAGGTCTGGGGCACGCCGCGGTTCCGGCGCACCAACCGGTTGCTGACCGCGCTCTGGGGCACGGTCTTCCTGGTCACCGCGCTCCTGGGGCTGGCGGCCCTGCACGTCGGCTCGGCGAAGGACTGGCTGACCTGGGTCATCCCGGTGATCCTGCTGGTGCTGGCGTTCCGGATCACCCGCTGGTACCCCGAGCACGTGCGCGAACAGGCCCGGCGCGGCCGGTGAGCAGCACACCCGGGGGGCGTCCGGGCGCCGCGACGGCGGGATTCACCCGGTCGGGTGGATCCGGTGGGACCTCTCCCGGGCGGGCGCGGAGCGGCTGGATAGTGAGGAGGCAGTCGCTTTCCTCGCTGTTCGCGGTCTCAACTCGCTTCAAGGGGAGGACATATGGTCGGTACGGCGCACCGGAGCACCGGTGTGGAGGGGGTGGGGGGCGGTGTCGGTCTGACGGCCCTCCTGGTCGCCGCGGCGCGCGCGATCGAGACCCACCGGCACGACACCCTGGCGCAGGACGTCTACGCGGAGCACTTCGTGCTCGCCGCGCCGGCGTCCGCGGGCTGGCCGGTCCGGATGCACCAGGTGCCGGACGGGGACGCGAACCCGCTGTGGGGGCGGTTCGCGCGCTACTTCGGTCTGCGCACGAGGGTCCTCGACGACTTCCTGCTCCGGTCGGTGCACGCGGGCGCCCGCCAGGTGGTCCTGCTCGGAGCAGGGTTGGACACGCGGGCGTTCCGGCTCGACTGGCCTCCCGGCTGCACGGTCTTCGAGGTCGACCGGGAGGGCGTACTGGCCTTCAAGGACGGGGTGCTCGGTGGGCTGTCGGCCTCCCCGAAGGCGGCACGCGTACCGGTCGTCGCCGACCTGTGCGACGACTGGGCCGCAGCGCTGACCGGGGCCGGCTTCGACGCGGCCGTACCGAGCGTCTGGCTGGCGGAGGGGTTGCTCTTCTACCTGCCCAACGGTGTCGAGACGCAACTCATCGACACGGTCGACCGGTTGAGCGCGGGCGGCAGTGCCATGGCGTACGAGGTCAAGCTGGAGAAGAACCTGCTGGAGTACCGCGAGAGCCCGCTCTACACCTCGACGAAGCACCAGATCGGCATCGACCTGCTCGATCTGTTCGACGGAGAGCCGCGGCCCGACTCCGCGGGCGCCCTGGCCGGCAAGGGCTGGATCACCTCGGTCCACACCCCCTTCGACTTCACCCACCAGCACGGTCGCGGCCCCCTGCCCGAGCCGAACGACGCGCTGGAGGGCAACCGCTGGGTGTTCGCGCACAAGCCCCGGGTGTAGGTCCTGTCCGGCCGGATCCGGGCACAGGAGGGCGGAGCGCCTCGCTCAGCGGGCGCTCTGCTCCGGGACCAGGACGGGTTTGACCACCCGGCCCGCGTCGCAGTCGCGTTCGGCCTCGTTGATGGCGGCGAGCGGGTACCGGCGGATCAGCTGGTCGAAGGGGAACCGCCCGGCCTGCCACAGCCGGGTCAGCCGGGGGATCAGCAGCGCCGGCACCGCGTCCCCCTCGCAGATGTGGGAGATCCGCCGGCCCCGGTCCAGTGTTCCCGGATCGAGCGACAGCGCGGTGCGGAGCCGGGCCACCAGCCCGAGGTGGCCGGTCGGGCGCAGGGCCCGGAGCGCCTCGTTGATCAGCGGGGCGGAGGCCGTGGTGTCCAGCGCGTACCGGGCGCCGCCGTCGGTCAGCCGCTGGATCCGCTCGGCCAGGCCGGGCCGGGGGACGAGGCCGGAGCTGGAGGCCAGGTCGGCCCCGCAGGCCCGGTCGGCCGGTCCGGCGCGCAGCGGGATCGCGCCGAACCGCTCGGCGAGGTCCAGCCGTTCGGGGTACCGGTCGACGGCCACGGTCACCGCCCCGGCGGCCGTGGCGGCCATCACCGCGGCCAGGCCCACCGCCCCCGCGCCGAGCACCACGACGGTGTCGCCGGGGCCGGCGCCGAAGGAGTTGAACACCGCCCCGGCCCCGGTCAGGAAGCCGCAGCCGAGGGGCCCGAGCAGCTCGACGGGCAGCGAGCGGTCGACCCGGACGGCGTTGCGCGCCGGGACCATCGCGTACTCGGCGAACGAGGACTGGCCGAACCACCGGGGGGCCAGCTCGCCCCCGGCCGCGTCGGTGAACCGCGCCGCGTCCTCCTTGCGCCCGCCGAAGAGGTTGAGCGCGGCGAAGGAGTCGCAGTAGGCGGGGGCCGCGCCCAGGCAGTTGCGGCAGTGTCCGCACGAGTCGAAGCTCAGCACGACGTGGTCGCCGACGCTCAGCCCGGTGTGCGGGCCGCCGGTCTCCACCACGACCCCGGCCCCCTCGTGCCCGAGCACCGCCGGCAGCGGCGAGCGGCCCGCCGAACGCCGGACCGCGAGGTCGGTGCGGCACATCCCGCAGCCCGCGATCCGCACCAGGACCTCGCCGTCGGCTGGCCCCCCGTTCAGGACCACCTCCTCGACGGCGAACCCGCCCTCGTACGAGCGCAGCACCGCCGCGTCGAACCTCATCGTCACGCCTCCTCCGGATCGTCAGGCCTCCTCGGGCCGGTGCACGACGAACGGCCTGAGGTTCCCGTAGAGCCCCCACGGCCCGCCCGCGACGCCGACACCGCTGTCCTTGATGCCCGCGAAGGGCTGGGCGAGGGACAGTTCGGCGTGGTGGTTGATCCACGCCGTCCCGCACTCCAGCCGGTCGGCCACCGCCTCGGCCCGGTCGAGGTCCGTCCCCCACACCGAGCCGCCCAGCCCGAACCCGGTGTCGTTGGCCGCCTCGACGGCCTCGTCGACGCTCCGGTACGGCAGCACCGGCAGGACCGGGCCGAACTGCTCCTCCGTCACCACCGGACTGTCGCAGGGGACGTCGGCCAGGACCGTCGGGGCGAAGAAGTAGCCCGGCCGGTCCAGCCGGTGGCCACCGGCCGCGGCCCGGGCGCCGCCTGCCAGGGCCCGGGCCGTGTAGCGCTCGACCCTGGCCAGCTGGGGGGCGTTGTTGACCGGCCCCAGCTGGGTGAGCGGGTCGAGGCCGGCGCCGACGACGACGCTCCTGGCCCGCTCCGCGAGGGCCTCGACCACGCGGGAGTGGAGCCGGGCCGGGGCGTAGACGCGCTTGACCGCCATGCAGACCTGCCCGCAGTTGCGGAACGCCGCCCAGAACAGCCGGTCCGCGATCCGGTCCACGTCCACGTCGTCCAGCAGGACGGCGGCGTCGTTGCCGCCCAGCTCCAGGGTGACCCGGGCGAGCGAGGCGGCCGCGCCCGCCGCGACGGCCCGCCCGGTGGGGACCGAACCGGTGAAGGTCACGTGGCGGATCCCCGGGTGGGAGGCGAGCCGGGCGCCGAGGGGTTCGCGGCCGGTGACGATCGTCAGGACGCCCTCGGGGAGGGCGGCGGCGAGGACGGACCCCAGCAGCCGGGTGGCGAGGGGGGTGAACGGGGAGGGCTTGAGCACCATCGTGTTGCCCGCGGCGAGCGCGGGCGCGAACTTCGCCGCCGCGAGCTGGAGCGGGAAGTTCCACGGGACGATCGCGGCGACCGGCCCCAGCGGCCGCCAGCGGATCTCGCTGCGCACCGGACGGCCGTCCGCGATCGGCTGGGGCGCGGGGGCCAGGTCGGCGAAGTAGCGCAGGCGGGCCGCCGTCCGGGCGACCTCGGCGGCCGACTCGGCCAGGGGTTTGCCCTGTTCCCGGGTGAGCAGCGGGGCGAGGTCGGCTCCGGCCGCCTCCACGGCGTCGGCTGCCGCGCGCAACGCGGCGGCGCGGGCGGCGTCGTCGGCACGCCAGCCGCGCCAGGCCTCGTGGGCCCGGCCGACGACGGCGTCCAGCACGTCCGGCTGCTGGTCGGGGGATTCGGCGAAGGCCTCGCCCGTCGCCGGGTCGACGACGGCGAAGCGCCCGACGTCGGGCCCGGGCGGGCGGCCGGGCCGGCTCGTCGGCATGCCGGCGGTCAACTCGCGGCGGTGACGGCAGCGTGTTCCCGGGCGTGCCGGTCCATCTCCGCCCGGAAGTCGGCCACCAGCTGCGGCCGGATCCTTCCGGCGGTGCGGTCGCCGCCCTCGCAGACGGCCCCGCGCACCCCCACGATGTCCGTGCCGATGCGGGTCAGCGTGCCGAGGTCCGCCGCCCTGACGCTGCCCGCGAGCGCGGCGAGCAGGTCGGCTTCGTGGGCCAGCCGGACGAACTCCGCGCAGACCTCGGGCGGAACGTGGTCGAACAGCCTGGTCCCGTCCTTGATCGCGGTGTCGAGCATGGCCGCGTCGGAGCCGGAGCGACGGGCGATGTCGGGCAGTGCGAGCGGGTTGACGCAGCCGATCCGGTGGGCGTCGGCGTAGCCGGAGGCGACGACGAACGCGTCCGGCCGGTAGTCCTTCACGGCCCGGACGACCCCTCGCATGACATCGACGGCCTGTTCGGGCGTCGTGCACCCGTACAGGCCGACCTTGATGTACGTGGCGCCGGAGACGGCCGCACCGAGCGCGGCCTGGGCCACCGTGCCGGGCTTGTACGGGACGTCCCCCACGGTGGCGGACAACGGCTTGTCCGCCGGGACGGCGTCACGGATCTCCCTGATCACCCACGGGAAGTTCGCGCCGAGCGAGCCCTCGTCCGGCTTCTTGACGTCGACGATGTCGAGGTGCTCCGCCGCCTTCGCACAGTCGAGGGCCTCCTCGACGCTGTCCGGGGAGATGAGCAGCAACAACGTGGGCTCCTTCCACCGCAGGTCCACCGGCCGGGGGCAGGTGTGCGGAGTCGTCTGGATCACGTGCGGTCCGCTCATCATTCCTTCGGCCCGTGGCCCCCGGTAGGGCGCGCGGAGCCCGAACGGATCACTGCCGTGGCGCGATCACCACCCGACGCGCCGGACACGCCAGTTCGAACCCGTCGCGCGCGAGTGCGGTCGGGCCGCCGGGGTCGGGATGCCTGCTCCCGGCCGCCCGGGACGGCCACTCGGGCCTCAGGCCCACCGCTCCACGAAGCGGCGCTGCCAGGGCGTCTCCACCGCGTGCCGGTCGTAGTGCTCCCGGACGTACGCGACGGCCTCGGCGGCCGGGACGCCGTCCAGGATCGCGACGCAGGCGAGGGCGGTGCCGGTGCGGCCGTGGCCGCCGGCGCAGGCGAGTTCGACGCGTTCGGTCGCCGACCGCCGCCAGACCTCGCGGAAGGCGTCGGCCGCGTCCGCCCGGTCGGCGGGGAGCCGGAAGTCGGGCCAGTGCACCCAACGGCCCTCCCACGGGAACGGCTTGGGCGGGCGGCCCAGCAGGTAGAGCCCGAAGGAGGGGTGCGGGCCGGGAAGCAGCGGGCGGCTGAGGCCGCGCCCGCGCAGCAGCCGGCCGGAGGGCAGGCGCAGCACGCCGGGGGCGGCCGGGTCCCAGGGCCCGGTCGGCCCGGTCGGCCCGGTCGGCCCGGGGGTCACGGTGGTCTCGGGGGTCTCGGTCATCTCGCGGTTCTCCTCAGGACGCCACGTGCAGGGCAGGGGTGCCCGGCATCCCGGCCCGGTGGGCCAGGGCCGCCGCCTCGCCGCGCGAGGAGACACCGAGCTTGGCCAGGATGTTGGCGACGTGGAACTTCACCGTCGACTCGCTGATGTGCAGCGCCGCGGCGATGTCCCGGTTGCGCCGGCCCTGGGCCAGCTGGTCGAGCACTTCCAGCTCGCGCGGCTGGAGGCCGTCCAACGGGTCGGTGGCGAGCGGTTGTTCGGGCAGGCCGAGCGGCAGGTCGACGCTCACCGTGGTGCCCCAGCCGGGGACGGCCTCGATGGCGCAGCGCCCGCCGAGGGCGGCGATCCGGTCGGCGGTGCGGTGGACGGCCAGCGCGTCGGCGGCCAGCAGGCCGGGGCCGTCGTCCCGGACCACCGCCCGCAGCGTGTCACCGGTGAACCGCCAGCTCACGTGCAGCCTGGTCACGGCGTCCTGCTCCAGCATCACGAGGACGGCCGCCCGGACGGCGTCCCGGGCGGCGTGCGCGGTGTCCGCCGGCACGGACCGGTCGGCCTCCGCCGGCGGTGCCACGTCCAGCCGCACCCGGGTGTGCCGCAGCAGCGGGCGCAACTGCTGGTCGAGCCGGGCGAACGCGGCGTCGGCGGGCTCCTCGCTGAGCGCCCGGTCCAGGTCGGCGCCCCGGCGCAGGTCGAGCAGCGCCGTCACGGCCAGTTCGGTGGCGGCGCGGCGGGCGGTGGCGTCGTCCAGTGCGGCGGAGCGCAGCGGCGCGAGGATCGCGGTGAGCGCCGCGCCGTGGGAGCCGGTGAACTCGGCGATCGCCCGGGCCCGGGCGTTGGCGGAGGCCCGGGAGGCCACCGCGTGGGTGGGGCCGGCGTCGGTGGCGCGGTGGTGCGAGTGGGTGGTGACCAAGTCCCACAGCTGCTGGAGGACGGCGAGCGCCCCGGCCGCCACCGGGTCGGCGCCGCCGTCCCGGACCAGCACCAGCACCGCGGTGGTGGCGTCCGACGCCGACGCCGTGACCACCACGACGGACCTCGCCCGCCCGGCCAGCTGCGCCTCGCCCTGCCAGGCCCGGCCGTCGGCCGTCGCCGGGGTGGTCGTCTCGGCCAGCTTGGCGAGCTCCAGGCCGCTGACGGCGGCGGTCAGCTCGGGCGGGCCGAAGGCGAGCGTGGGGGAGTAGGTGCAGATGCCGCTGAGCTGGGCGATCGCGACGTGCGGGACGAGGGTGGCGACCACCTCGGAGAGCCGGTCCATCAGGTGCGGCCGGGGGGTGCGCAGCACCTCGACGGCCCGCGCCAGCGCCTCCTCGGGGCGGCCCCAGTGCTGCCGCCACCGCTCGTCCGCGCCGTCCCCGTTCCCGGAGTCCAGGTCCCCGCCGTCCACGTCCACGTCCTCGCCCGTCTCGTCGCGCACGCCCTTGTCAGCGCCGGTGCCGTCGCCCATGCCGGCCAGCCTAGCCCGGGGGCCGCGGTGGCGGCCTGGCCGTTCGGACAGGTGGAACCGTCCGAAAGGCGGGCCTGGCGCTCACCCCGGACGATCCAGGATGGAGCCGTCGGAAGAAACAACTCACCGAACCCGCAAGGACATTCCATGACCAAGGCGATCGCCTTCTCCGAGTACGGCGGCACGGACGTGCTGCGCCCGACCGACGTCGAGCTGCCCGCCCCGGGCCCCGGCCAGGTGCGGGTCGCGGTCCGCACGGTGGGCGTCAACCCGCTGGACCACAAGGTGCGCAGCGGCTCGATGGTGGCGGCCTTCCCGGTCTCCTTCCCGCACGTCGGCGGCTACGAGCTGGCCGGCGTGGTGGAGGCCGTCGGCCCGGACGTGACCGTGTGGGTGCCCGGCGACGAGGTGTTCGGCGCCGTCATGGGCGGCGCGTACGCCGAGCAGGCGCTCGTGGACGCCGACCTGCTGGCCCGCAAGCCCGTCTCGCTGAGCTGGGAGGAGGCCGCGGCGATCCCGGTGGCGGCCGAGACCGCCGAGCGGGTGCTCGGCGTCCTGGGCGTGCGGGCCGGCGAGACGCTGCTGGTGCACGGCGCGGCCGGCGGGGTCGGCACCCTGCTGCTGCAACTGGCCCGGGCACGCGGGATCACCGTGGTCGGCACCGCCGGCGAGGCCAACCACGACTACCTGCGCGAGCTGGGCGCGATCCCGGTGGCCTACGGCGACGGCCTGGCGGACCGGGTGCGGGCCGCCGCCCCGGGCGGGGTGGACCGGGCGCTGGACGCGGCGGGCAAGGGCGGGGTGCTGCCGCTCTCCATCGAGCTGACCGGCTCCGCGGACCGGGTGGTGACGATCGTCGACTTCGCCGGCTCGGCCGAGTACGGCGTCCGCTTCAGCGGTGGGGCGGAGGGCGTCGAGCCCTACCACCAGCGCGCCTACGCCGCCGTGCTGGCGCTGCACGAGGCGGGCGCCCTGCGGCTGCCGTTGCACCAGGTGCTGCCGCTGGCGGAGGCGGCCGAGGCGCACCGGGTCAGCGAGCACGGGCACCTGCGCGGCAAGATCGTGCTCACGGTCTGAGGCCGCCGGCGCCGGGGGTCGTCGGCGACCGGGCGGTCGGCCCGGTGCGTTGATCAACTGGTCGATGCACCGGGCTTCCTGACGCGGAATCGGTAGAGTCCGGTGGCATGGTGACTGAGAACGCAGCAGGGAAGTCGGCGGGCCGCCTGGCCGGGCGGTCCTGCGTGGTGACGGGCGCGGCCAACGGCATCGGCCGGGCCGTCGCCGAACGCTTCGTGCGCGAGGGCGCGTCGGTGGTCGGCACCGACATCGACGCGGAGGGCCTGCGCCGGCTGGCCGACCGGTTCCCGCACGCCGTCAGCACGGTGGTCGGCGACGTGGCCAGCGACGAGGACGCCCGCCGGATGGTCGACGCCGCCGTCGAACGGCACGGCCGCCTCGACGTCCTGGTGGCCAACGCCGGGGTGATCCCGCTCATGGAGGTCACCGAGGCCACCGCCGAGGAGTGGGACCAGGTCATGGCCGTCGACGGCCGCGGCATGTTCCTCACCTGCAAGTACGGCATCCAGGCGATGGCCGCCCAGGAGCGGCCCGGTGGGGCGATCGTCTGCGTCTCCTCCATCTCCGGCGAGGCCGGTCAGCGCGGCCAGGCGGTCTACGGGCCCGCCAAGTTCGTCGCCTCCGGCCTCACCCGGCACCTCGCCGTCGAATGGGCCGACCGCGGCATCCGGATCAACGCCGTCGCCCCCGGCACCATCGCCACCGACCGCGTCGCCCGCCTGTACGACGAACCCGGCGGGACGGAGTACCTCGCCGCGATCGAGAAGCGCCACCCCATGGGCCGCCTCGGGGCCCCGGCGGAGGTCGCGGCGGCCGTCCTGTTCCTCGCCTCCGACGACGCCTCCTTCATCACCGGCGCGGTGCTGCCCGTCGACGGCGGCTACCTCGCGCAGTAGCCGTCGGCCCTCGGCGTTCCCGACCGGGGAGTCGGGAGGGGGGCTAGGGAAGCTAGGGAAGCCGCTCGACGATGACCATCGCCGCGTCGTCGTCCAGCCGGCCGCCGACGTGGGCGAGCAGGTCACGGCGCAGGTGGTGGAGCAGGGCGGTCGGGCGTTCGTCCTGCCAGGCGGTGACGCGGTCGGTGAGCGGGTAGAAGCGCCGGTCGGCGTCGCGGGCCTCGATCACGCCGTCGGTGTAGATCAGCAGCCGGTCGCCCGGGTGGAACGGGAAGGTCTCCACCTCGTACCGGACCGGGGCGAGCTCGCCCAGGCCCAGCGGCGGCGCCGGGCGGCGGGCGGCGAGCGTGGTGATGCCGTCGGGGCGCAGCAGCAGCGGGGGCGGGTGGCCGCAGTCGATCAGCCGGACGGCCGTGCCGTCGTCGGGGATGTCGAGCAGGACGGCGGTGATGAAGGACTCGCCGCTGTCCTCCGGCGGGGCCGCCTCGTCCGGGACCTCGCCGCTCAGGCGGCGCCGGCGGGCCTGTTCGCCGAGCTGGGCGAGGTCCCAGCAGACGCTGCCGTCCAGGTAGGCGGCGAGCCCGGGCAGGTCGGCGTGCAGGTGGGCGGCGGCGCGGAAGGCGCCGAGCAGCAGGGCCGCGTCGCCGAGCGAGGACAGGCCCTTGCCGCGGACGTCGCCGACCAGCAGCCGGGTGCCGGTGGCGGTGCGGGCGGCCGCGTACAGGTCGCCGCCGACCTGTGCCTCGGCCTCGGCGGCGAGGTAGACGGAGGCCAGGTGCAGCGGCCCGATCCGGTCCGGCAGCGGGCGCAGCAGGACCCGCTGGGCGGCCTCGGACACCGAGCGGACCTGGGCCAGCTCGCGCTCGTACCGTTCGCGCAGCGCCCGCAGTCCGATGATCAGGGCGGAGACGACGACCTGCGCGCCCAGCTGGGTCTCGATGTTGGCGCTGGTGAGGCCGTCCCGGGTGATGCCGATGACGGTGAGCGCGGCGAGGGCCAGCAGGGCGACGCCGGCGGTGGCCCGGGCGCCGGCGTAGGAGGCGGTGAGCGCGGGGGCGACGATCAGCAGCGGGCCGAGGTGGATCTGCGCGGGGGAGAGGATGTCGACGACGGTGATCACGACGATCAGCGCGAGCGACAGCGCCGTCAGCGCGCGGCGGTCGGGCCGCCGGGGGCGGCGGCGGTCGCGCGGGCGGTCGCGGGGTTGCGGGTCACGGGGACGCTGCCGGAGTGGCACCTTTCCTCTGTACACCGTCGGGGCGGTGGGGCGCACCCCGGGCGCTCCTCGGGTGCATCCCGGAGGCCCCCGGGCGCATCCCGTACAGGGGGGTCTCAGACCTCTTCGCCGTAGCGGGCCAGGTAGGCGGCGAAGCGGGCGACGTCCTCGTCGGACCAGTCGGTGAAGCGGGCGGTGAAGGCCAGTCGGCGCTGCTCGTTGGCGTCCTGCAGCAGGGCGAGCCCGGCCTCGGTGGCGCGCAGGATCTGGCCGCGCTGGTCGTCCGGGTCGGCCTCGCGCCGTAGCAGGCCGAGCTTCTCCAGGGCGGTGACCTGGCGGCTGACGGTCGACTTGTCGAGCATGAAGTGGGCGGCCACGTCGGCGGCCCGGCAGCCGCCGCGCTCGGTGATCAGGTCGAGGATGCTGTAGGTGACCAGGGAGAGGTCGGGGTGTAGCTGGGAGGCCTTGTGCCGGGCGCGCCGGGCGAAGGCGGTCAGCTCGCGCTGGATGGCGTCGATGGACGACTGGCGGCCGGGCACGGGCGTTCCTACCTCCTCGATATTTGTTGCACTATACAACGGATTCCCCCGGGTCCGCGCGCCGCTCCGGGCCTCCCTGTCCCTGAGTGGCCTGCCAGGCGCGGGCGGCGGCAATCCGGCGGGTCGCACTCGGGTGAGTGGCGAACAGTAGCTCAAGCGCCCTCGGCGGGTCGACATCGGAGACGTTCGCCAAGGCCAGTCTGCGTTGCATCGCGACGAACTGCTCGGCGTCCGACGTCAGTTCGAGCGCGTGCCGGTCCGCCCTGGCCTCGATCCGGCGGCTCACCGCGCACTGGGCCGGCCCCGACAGCGCCCCCAGCAGCGCCGCGCACGCCGCCAGCAGCGGCAGCGCCCGCGGATCGGCCGCATCCGTCGCCCCCGCCGCCGACAGCAGCGGCTGCCAGGAGCCCAGCACCCCCAGCACGGCCACCGCCACGGCCGCGCCCACCGCGCCCAGCAGGGTGCCGAACGGCACGTCCCGGTGCTTCACGTGGCCCAGCTCGTGCGCCACCACCAGTTCCACCTCGCGCGGGGTGGCCGTCGACAGCAGCGTGTCGTACGCGACGATCCGGCGGGTCGCGCCCAGCCCCGACACGTACGCGTTGAGCGCGGTGGTCCGCCGCGAGGCGTCCGCCACCAGGACGTCCCGCACCCGTACGCCGTCCCGCTCGGCCAGCGCCAGCAGGGCGCTGCGCAGCGGGCCCGGCGGCATCGGAGCGAAGCGGTTGAACACCGGCTCGATCAGCAGCGGGTGCAGGAAGGACAGCGCCGCCGTCAGCACCGCCGCCGCGCCCGCCGCCGGCAGCCACCAGTGCCGCGGCGACCAGGCGGTCAGCGCGAACAGCCCGAGCGCGAGCGGAAGGACCAGTACGAGGGCCAGGCCCAGGCCGCGCAGCGCGTCCACCGCCCAGCCGGCCCAGCCCTGCGTCACCAGCCCGTACCGGGCCCGGACCACCCGCAGCCGGGCGCCGAACGGCAGCTGCAACGCCTGGCCGAGCACCACCAGGGCCGCCGCGCCCGCCAGCACCCCGGCCGTCCGGGAGCCGCCGAACCAGCCGCCGACGGCCGAGACCAGGCCGGCCCCGGCCGGGGTCAGGCCGAGCAGCAGGGTGAGCGCCAGGCCCGCCAGCCGACCGCCCAGTGCCCAGGGCAGCTGGGCGCGGCGCAGCGCGCGGCCGCGGGCGCGCTCGGCGGGGGTGAAGTCGGTCGGCGGGCGGCCGGCGGGGGCGGGGCCGTCGGAGGCGGTGGTGTCGGTGTCGTCCATGGGGTGGGTGCGGCTCCGGGATCTGGCGGACGGGGGCGGTTCAGCATCTCCTACCGCGCGGGGGCGGCGCTCAGTCCTCGGCGCCCGGTGCTCCAGCCTTTGGTGTCCGGCCGTGGGGGTCCGGCCGTGGGTGTTCGGTGCCTGGTGTCCGGCGGTGGGGGTCCGGTGCCTGGTGTCCGGTGGTGGGGGTCCGGTGGCTGCTGGTGTTCGGGAGGGGGTGTTCGGGGGTGGGTGTCCGGCCCGCCGGTTTTGTGCTCGGAATGTTGCGGAACCGAGGCGGATGGGTGCGGAAGCCGTGCCGTAGGCTGACCGCTTCTGGATCGACCCGGGGGGAACCACTCATGCGCCGTGCCGCGGCCGCCGTCGCGCTGTTCGTCGGCCTGACCGCCGTCGCCGCCTGCGGGCCCGACGACCCCGCCCCGGCGCCGGCCGCCGCGCCCGGCTCGGCCGCGGCCTCCTCGGGCGGGGCGGCGGGCACCTCCACCAGCCCGGGTGCGACGCCGTCCGGAACCGCCGCCGGGAAGAACGCCGCGCCCCGGCCCGACGGCAGCATCACCGTCGCGTTCGCCGGGGACGTCCACTTCGAGGGCCGCACCGAGGCCCGGCTCGCCGTCCAGCCGCCCGAGCAGGCCCTCGGCCCGCTCTCCCGGACGCTCGCCGACGCGGACCTGTCCGTCCTCAACCTGGAGACGGCGATCACCGGGCGCGGCGCACCCGAGCCGAAGACCTACACCTTCCGCACCTCGCCCAAGGCGCTCTCGGCGCTCAAGGACTCCGGCGTCGACGTCGTCTCCATGGCCAACAACCACGCCGTCGACTTCGGCGCCGACGGCCTCACCGACACCCTCGCCGCCAAGGACTCCTCGCCGATCCCGGTCGTCGGCGTCGGCCGCAACGCCAAGGAGGCGTACGCCCCGTACGTCACCACCGTGCGGGGTGTGAAGGTCGCCGTCGTCGCCGCCAGCCAGGTCGAGGACCTGACCAACCAGAAGTGGCGGGCCGGCGCCAACAAGCCGGGCATCGCCTCCGCGCTGGACGTCCCCGCGCTGGTCAAGGCGGTCGAGGCGGCCAAGCAGCAGGCGCCCGTCGTCCTCGTCTACCTGCACTGGGGCGACGAGGGCAAGGCCTGCCCCACCGGTCCGCAGACCGCCATCGCCAAGAAGCTCGCCACCGCCGGCGCCACCGCCGTGGTCGGCACCCACGCCCACACCATGGTCGGCTCGGGCATGCTCGGCAACACCTACATCGGCTACGGCTTCGGCAACTTCCTCTGGTACGGCACCTCCAACTACGCCTTCTCCAACGAGACCGGCGTCACCACCCTCACCCTCACCCGCGACGGCAAGGTCACCGGCGAGGCCTTCGCCCCGGCGACCATCGACGACAAGGGCGTTCCCGTCCCGGTCACCGGCGCCACCGCTGAGGCGGCCCGCAAGCGCCGCGACGGCCTCCGGGGCTGCACCGGCCTCGCCCCGGCCCCGGCGGCGCCGTCGGCTCCGGCGACGGGTGCTACGGGCGCGACGGGCTGAGTCGCCTCCGGGGGGCCTGTGGCCCTCTCGTGAGCGCCCGGGAGCCGCCCTCGGCTCCCGGGCGCCGTCCGGCAGTTCGCCGCTCTCCAGCCGCCGCGGCACCGCGGCTCCAGGAGGTTCGGTCTGCCGTCTCGGCGAGACGGAACGTCTCGTCCTGCTGCGCCCGGAAACGGCGGCGATCGGATCGGAGTCGAGGGGGTGGCGGCGAGTTGACGGTGGCACAGGGCATCGGCGCAGCCGAACATATGTGTTAGGTTAGGCTTACCTAATATTGCTGGTCGGAGGGGATGTCCGTGCAGAAGTCCGAATTCGCCGGTGCCGTCGCGATGGTCACCGGGGCCGGGCAGGGCATCGGTGCGGCCGTGGCCCGGGCGCTCGTCGCGGAGGGGGCCGTCGTCGCCGCGGTGGACCGCAACCCCGGCCCGCTCGCCGCCCTCGCGGCGGAGTCGCCCGCCGTGCACCCGTACGTCCTGGACGTCGCCGACGGCCGGGCGGTGGACGACACGGTCGACCTGATCGAGCGCCAACTCGGGCCGATCGCCGCGCTGGTGAACGTCGCCGGGATCCTGCGCACCGCACCCGTCGTCGAACTCACCGACCAGGACTGGGCGGAGACCTTCGCGGTCAATGCCACCGGCGTCTTCCACACCGGCCGCGCGGTCGGCCGCCGGATGGCCGACCGCGGACGCGGCGCCGTGGTCACCGTCGGCTCCAACGCCGCCGGGGTGCCGCGCGCCGGCATGGCCGCGTACGCGGCGTCCAAGGCGGCGGCCACCATGTTCACCCGCTGCCTCGGGCTGGAACTCGCCCGCTCCGGCGTCCGGTGCAACATCGTCTCGCCCGGCTCGACCGACACCGGGATGCAGCGCGCGCTCTGGGGCGAGGACGCCGAGGCCGCCGAACAGCGGGTCATCGACGGCGACTTGGGCGCCTGGCGGGTCGGCATCCCGCTCGGGCGGATCGCCGCACCCGCCGACATCGCCGAGGCGGTGGTCTTCCTGGCCTCCGACCGGGCCCGGCACATCACCATGCACGACCTCTACGTCGACGGCGGCGCGACCCTGCGCGCCTGAGCGCCCTCGCCGTCCCCACGCCTTTCTCGCCGCTTCCCTCCGCTCCCCTCCGCGCCCCGGGCAACCCCCGGGCGTCGGCCATGCCCTGACCGCCCTCCCCGTCCTTCCGCCCTGTCCTTCCACCCTGCCCTTCCGCCCCGACGCCCAGACCGTCCAGACCGTCCCAGACTGGAGACTTCACGGTGACCACGGTGCACCACGCCCCCGCCGGGGGTGTCGTCGAGCACGCCGCTCCCGCCCCCGCCGCCCCGGCCGACGCTTCCGCCCCGGCCCCCGACCACGCCGTCATCGGCGCGGCCAGCGGCCTGCTCGGCCAGTACCGGGCCGCGGCCGACGAGGCGTTCTTCGCCTCGCCGACCCGCACCCTGCTCACCGCCGGGGTGCACGCCCGCGTCCCGCAGGACGAGCGCCCGCTGCCCGTCCGGGTCGCCGCGACGCTGGCCGAGGCCCGTCGCGCCGGGGTCGAACGGCCGCTGGTGGTCGGCGCGGTGGCGTTCGACCACGACAGCCGGGTCGAACTCGCCGTCCCCGAGAGAGTCCGCAGAGCAGGGGCGCTGCGCGACGACCCGCTGATCGCGCTGCCCGCGCCGCCGGCCGAGCCGGTCGACTGGCAGGTGCGTCCGATCCCCGAGCCGGCCGCGTACGGCGCGGGCGTCGCGGCGGCCGTCGAGCGGCTGCGCGGCGGCGAGTTGAGCAAGGTCGTGCTGGCCCGCACGCTGGAGCTGACCGCCGACCGCCCGCTGGACCTGCCCGCGATCCTCCAGCGGCTCGGCCGCCGCGACCCGGGCGGCTACACCTTCGCCGTCCCCGCCGGCGGCGGGCGGACGCTGATCGGCGCCAGCCCCGAACTCCTGCTCTCCCGGAGCGGAACGGCCGTCCTGGCCAACCCGCTGGCCGGTTCGGTGCCGCGCAGCGCCGACCTCGGCGAGGACGTCCGGCGCGCCGCCGCGCTGCTGGAATCGCCCAAGGACCTGCACGAGCACGCCGTCGTGGTGGACGCGATCCGCGTCGCGCTGGAGCCGTACTGCCGCACCCTGGAGGTGCCGGCGCGGCCGACCCTGGTGCGCACCGCCGCGATGTGGCACCTGGCCACCACCATCACCGGCGAACTGGCCGATCCGGCGGTCTCCGCCCTGGAGTTGGCCACTGCCCTGCACCCGACCCCGGCGGTCTGCGGCACGCCGACGGCCGTCGCCCGGCGGGTGATCGGCGAGGTCGAGCCCTTCGACCGGGGCCTGTACACCGGCATGGTCGGCTGGGGCGACGCGGACGGCGACGGCGAGTGGGTCGTCACCATCCGCTGCGCGGAGGCGGACGAGCGGACCCTGCGGGTGTACGCGGGTGCGGGCGTCGTCGACCGGTCCCGGCCCGAGGACGAACTCGCCGAGACCAGTGCCAAGTTCCGCACCTTCCTGGACGCCGCGGGGGTGTCGCAGTGACGGCGCCGACGAGCTTTCCGATGCAGGACCAGGGTGTCGTCGTGGACCAGGCCTCCGTCCAGGACGCCGCGTTCACCCCGTACCCCGCCGAGTTCGCCGAGCGCTACCGGGCCGCCGGGTACTGGCGCGGCGAGACCTTCGGGCGGATGCTGCGCGAGCGCGCCGCCGCGCACGGCGAGCGGATCGCCATCGTCGACCCGGCGGGGGAGGGGCGGCGCTGGACGTACGCCGAACTCGACCGCCGCGCCGACCGGATGGCCGCCGGGCTGCTCGCCCGGGGGATCGGGCACGGCGACCGCGTGGTGGTCCAACTGCCCAACGTGGCCGAGTTCTTCGAGGTGGTCTTCGCGCTGTTCCGGATCGGCGCGCTGCCGGTCTTCGCGCTGCCCGCCCACCGCTCCACCGAGATCGGCTACTTCTGCTCCTTCACCGGGGCGGCCGGCTACGTCGTCGCGGCCGTCGACAACGGCTTCGACTACCGCGAACTGGCCTCCAAGGTCAAGGCGGAGAGCCCGGCGCTGCGGCTGGTCCTGGTGGCCGGGGACGACCCGGGCGAGCACCTCCGGCTGGCCGACGTGCCCTGCGACGGGCCCGGGCCGGCCGAGGAGCCGGAGCCCGGGAGCGTCGCCTTCCTCCAGCTCTCCGGCGGCAGCACCGGCGTGCCCAAGCTGATCCCGCGCACCCACGACGACTACATCTACTCGCTGCGCGGCTCGGTCGAGCTGTGCGCGCTCGACGAGGACAGCGTCTACCTGTGCGCGCTGCCCGCCGCCCACAACTTCCCGCTCAGCTCGCCCGGTTCGCTCGGCACGCTGTACGCGGGCGGCCGGGTGGTGCTGTGCCCGCGGCCCAACCCGGAGACGGCCTTCCCGCTGATCGAGCGCGAGGGCGTGACGATCACCGGGCTGGTGCCGCCGCTGGCCCTGCTCTGGCTGGACGCCGCCGAGCGCGACGCGGGCGGCCCCGGGGCGGGTGACCTGGACAGCCTGGAGGTGCTGCTGGTCGGCGGTGCCAAGTTCAGCGCCGAGGCCGCCCGGAGGGTGGGCCCGGTGCTCGGCTGCACGCTCCAGCAGGTGTTCGGGATGGCGGAGGGGTTGGTCAACTACACCCGCCTGAACGACCCGGAGGAGCTGATCACCACCACCCAGGGCCGGCCGATCTCCCCGGACGACGAGGTCCGGGTGGTCGACGACCAGGACCGCGACCTGCCCGACGGCGTCACCGGCCACCTGCTCACCCGCGGCCCGTACACCATCCGCGGCTACTGGAACGCGCCCGAGCACAACGCCGACTCCTTCACGGCCGACGGCTTCTACCGCACCGGCGACCTCGTCCGCCGCACCCCCACCGGCCACCTGGTGGTCGAGGGCCGGGCCAAGGACCAGATCAACCGGGGCGGCGAGAAGGTCGCCGCCGAGGAGATCGAGAACCACCTGCTCGCCCACCCCGCCGTGCACGACGCGGCGGTGGTGTCGATGCCCGACCCCTACCTCGGCGAACGCACCTGCGCCTACGTCGTCCTGCGTACCGAGCACCGCGAACAGCCGCCGAAGAGCATCGAGTTGAAGCGCTTCGTACGGCAGCGCGGGCTGGCCGAGTACAAGGTGCCGGACCGGGTCGAGTTCGTCGACGCCTTCCCCGCCACCGGGATCGGCAAGGTCAGCAAGAAGGACCTGCGCGCCGCCATCGCGGCCGCACTCCCTACTCACTGAAGGAAAGACCACCGTGGGCCTGCCCCGCATTCCCTCCTATCCCCTGCCCGCCGCCACCGAACTGCCCGCCAACCGGGTCGAGTGGACGGTCGATCCGGACCGCGCCGTGCTGCTGGTGCACGACCTGCAGAACCACTTCCTGGACGCCTTCGACGCCGCCGCCGCGCCGGTGCCCGAACTCCTCGGGAACGTCGGCCGGTTGGCCGAGGCGGCGCGCGCCCACGGCATGCCGGTGCTCTACTCGGCCCAGCCCGGCGGGCAGAGCCCGGCCGAGCGCGGCCTCCAGCAGGACTTCTGGGGCCCGGGCATCCCGGACGACCCGCGCGCGACGGCGATCGCCGACGCCGTCGCCCCCGCACCGGGCGACACGCTGCTCACCAAGTGGAAGTACAGCGCCTTCGTGCGCACCGATCTGGACCGGCTGCTGCGCGAGCACGGCCGCGACCAGCTGGTGATCACCGGCGTGTACGCGCACATCGGGGTGCAGGCCACCGCCTGCGACGCCTGGATGCGCGACCTGCCGGCCTTCGTGGTGGCCGACGCGGTCGCCGACTTCGGCCCGGACGAGCACCGCGCGGCGCTGTCCTGGGTGGCCGGCCGCTGCGGGCAGGTCACCACCACCGACGCCGTCCTCGCGATGCTGGAAGGGAAGTGACGGGCATGGCCTTCACCGTGGAGCGGATCCGGGCCGAGGTCGCCGACCTGCTCGGCGAGGACCCGGCGGACGTCCCGCTGGACGAGAACCTGGCCGACTGGGGCCTGGACTCGGTCCGGCTGATGGCGCTCGCCGAGCGCTGGCGGGCCGAGGGCGCCGAGGTGGCGTTCGTGCAACTGGCCGAGCGCCCGGCCGTCGAGGCCTGGGCCGCACTGCTCGGCGCGGCCTGATGGAGACCGTGCTGCTGGAGGCCGCCGGGCCGCAGGCGCCCCCGCGCACGGACCGGGCGGCGAAGTACCCGCCGACCACCGTCGTCGGGCCGGTCGAGGCGCAGGCCGCCCGGACCCCGGACGCCCCCGCCGTGCTGCTCGCGGGCGGCGCGGTCGTCACCTACCGGGACCTGAACGCCGCGGCCAACCGGCTGGCGCGCGCCCTGGCCGCGCGCGGCGCCCGGCCGGGGGCGGTGGTCGGCCTGGCGCCGGCCCGCCACCCGGCGCAGCTGCTCACCGCGCTGCTCGCGGTGGTCAAGTCCGGCGCGGCGTACCTGCCGCTGGACCCGGCGGACGCACCCGGGCGCCGGGAGCAGCTGCTCGCGGAGACCGCGCCGGTCTGCGTGCTGGGGGAGGGGGTGCCGGAGGCGCTGAACGGGCTGGACGTGGACGGCGAGCTGGCCACCGACCCGCCCCGGGCGCTCACGCCGCAGCACCTGCTGTGCGTCGGGTACGGCCCGGGCGGGCGCCCGGACGCCGTCCGGCTCACCCACGCCGAGGCCGACCGCCGGGTGCGCGAGCTCCAGGCGGCCCACCCGCTCGGCCCGGGTGACCGGGTGCTGCAACTGGGCCTGCCGCTCTGGGAGTTCCTCTGGCCGTTGCGGACCGGCGCCGCCGTGGTGCTGGCCGACCCGCAGCGGCCGGGCGAGGTCGGGGAGCTGGTGCGGGAGCTGGGCGTCACGGCGGTGCGGGCGTCGCCGGCCGCTCTGCTGGGCGGCTGACGGCAGCGGGGGCGGGCCTGGGGCTGGGGCTGGGGCGGCGAACGGGTGACGATGTTCAGCGAACAACTTTCAGATAACAGATGATGAAATCTGTTATCTGAAAGTTGTCATCTGTCGGTCGCCAGCCGTCAGCCGCCGATCGTCAGCCGCTCGCCGCCAGGTCCGCCGCCGTCCAGGCCATGGCGACCGCGCCGTCCAGCACCGCCCGGTCGGCCTCCGCCCCCACCGCGGCCTCGGCGAACGCGGCCTCGTGCGGGGCGCAGGCGCCGCCGGTGATGTCCAGCACCGGGTGGATGGCGGGCACGGCGTGGGAGACGTTACCCATGTCGGTGCACGCGAACGGCCCGCTCTCGACCGGTTCCGGCCGGCCGAGCGCCGCCGCGTTGGCCCGCCAGAGGTCGAGCAGGGCGGGGTCGGAGCGCATGTCCAGGTAGTCCGGTTCGGGTCGGTCGAGCGTCACCTCGCAGCCGGTGGCGAGCGCCCCGGCCCGGAAGCAGTCCTCGACCCGGGCGCGCAGCTGCGCGAGGTCCTCGGCCGCCGAGGCGCGGATCTCGTACTCCGCGCTCGCGCTGTCGGGGATCAGGTTGGGTGCGGTGCCGGCGGCGGTGGTGATGCCGTGCACCCGCCACTGCGGCGGCAGGTGCTGGCGCAGCAGCCCGAGGGCGACCTGGGCGACGGTGAGGGCGTCGGCGGCGTTGCGTCCCTGGTGCGGGTTGAGGCTCGGGTGGGCGGCGCGGCCGGTGTAGCGGACGGAGAGGGTGCCGAGCGCGAAGGAGCGGAAGTCGGCGACCTCGACCGGGCAGGGGTGCACCATCATCGCCGCGTCCACGCCGTCGAAGGCGCCCGCCTCCAGCAGCAGTGCCTTTCCGGCTCCGCGCTCTTCGGCCGGTGCGCCGATCACCCGTACGGTGAGCCCGAGTTGGTCGGCGTACGGGGCGAGGCCGAGCGCCGCGCCGAGGCCGGCGGCGGCGATCAGGTTGTGCCCGCAGGCGTGCCCGAGGCCGGGCAGCGCGTCGTACTCGCAGACGAGGGCGACGGTGACCGGCCCGCTGCCGAGGCTCGCGGTGAACGCGGTGTCGAGTCCGTGCGCGGGCGCGGTGACGGCGTAGCCGTGGGCGCGCAGGAGTTCGGCGCACCAGGCGGCCGCGCGGTGCTCCTCGAACGCGGTCTCGGGGTGGGCGTGGATGCGGTGGCTGAGCGCGAGCAGTTCCGCGCGGTGCGCGTGGATGCGTTCGCGGACGGCCTGTTTGGTCGCGGTCAGGGGCATGGGCGGCGCCTCCGTGGTGTCAGGGCCCCCGCACTGGGGGGCCATTGACCAGATCATATGAAGTTAGATTAGGCTAACCTAACTAGGCGTTTCGTTCGCCGGACCCCGAGGAGCACCCCGAACCATGCCTGCCGTCGAAACCCAGGCCGTCGATGTCCCGCTGCTCGCCGCCCAGGCCGCCATCTGGTACGCGCAGTCACTCGACCCCGACAGCCCGGTCTACAACACCGGCGACGCCGTCGAGATCACCGGCCCGCTCGACGAGGCCCGGTTCGAGGACGCGCTGCGGCAGGCGGTCGACGAGGCCGAGGCGCTGAGCGCCGTCGTCGTCACCGGCCCGGACGGCACGCCCCGCCAGCAGCCGCGCCCCGGCCGCCGCTGGCCGCTGCACCACCTCGACCTGCGCGCCGCGCACGACCCGGCCGCCGAGGCCGAGGCCTGGATGCGCGTCGACCTCGCCCGCCCGGCCGACCTCGCCGAGGGCCCGCTGTTCACCCACGCGCTGATCCGCCTCGCCGACGACCGGTACCAGTGGTACCGGCGGATCCACCACCTCGCCGTCGACGCCTACGCGTTGAACCTCCTCGGCGAGCGCCTCGCCGAGCTGTACACCGCGCACGCCACCGGCACCGAGCCCGCCGCGCGCCCGTTCGCCACCCTCGCCGAGGTCGCCGCCGAGGAGGCCGCCTACCGGGACGGCGAGGAGTACCCGGCCGACCGCGTCTACTGGGCCGACCGCCTGGCCGGCGCCGACACCCCGGCGACCCTGCCGGGCAGCCCGGCGCCCGCGCCGTCCGCGACCCCGTCCCAGGCCTCCCTGCGCCTCACCGCCGAGTTGCCCGCCGGCACCCGCGACCGCCTGGAGCGCGCCGCCGCCACCGCCCGCGCCACCTGGGCCGAACTGCTCCTCGCCGCCACCGCCGGCTACCTGCACCGCCTGGCCGGCACCGAGGACGTCGTGCTCGGCCTGCCGCTCGCCAACCGCCGCGGACCGGCCGCCCTGCGCACCCCCGTCGCCACCGCCAACGTCCTCCCGCTGCGCCTGGCCGTCCGCCCCGCCGACAGCGCCGAGGCGCTGCTGCGCCGGGTGGTCCGCGAACTGCGCGCCGTCCGCCGCCACCAGCGCTACCCGCTGGAGGACCTGCGCCGCGACCTCGGGCTGACCGGCGAGCGGCGCGCCCTGTTCGGCCCGATGGTCAACATCAAGGCCTTCGAGGGCGATCTCGACCTGGCCGGCCTGCCCGGCGTCGTCCGCAACCTCGCCGCCGGGCCCGTCGACGACCTCGCCGTCGGCGTCTCGCCCGCCCCCGGCGGCGCGCTGCGCCTCGTCCTGGACGCCGACCCCGCCCGCCACGACGCCGCCTCGCTCGCCGCCCACCGGGACGGGCTGCTGCGCTACCTCGACGCCCTCGCCGACCTGCTGCTCACCGCGCCGCAGACGCCCATCGCCCGGATCGACCTGCTCGACCCGGACGGCCTGCGCCGCGCCACCGCCGGCCGCACGGAGCCGCCGCTCGACCGCACGCTGCCCGAGCTGTTCGCCGCGCAGGCCGCCCGCACCCCGGCCGCCGTCGCCGTCCGCAGCGGCAAAGTCGCCCTCACCTTCGCCGAGTTGGACGCCGCCGCCAACCGCCTCGGCCACCGCCTGAACGCCCTCGGCGTGCGCGCCGGTGCGCCGGTCGCGCTCGCCCTGCCGCGCGGCGTGGACACCCTGGTCGCGATGCTCGGCGTGCTCAAGGCCGGCGGCGCCTGCGTCTCCCTCGACCTCGCCCACCCCCGGCAGCGCCTGGCCGCCGTCCTGGACGACGCCCGCCCGGTCTGCGCGGTCGGCACCGCCGAGGCCCTCGCCCAACTGGACCTGCCGGCCGGCCTGCCCGCCGTTCTTCCCGGGGACGCGGACGCCGAGCCCGCCACCGCACCCCCGGCCCCCCGGCCCCACCACGCCGCCTACGTGCTGCACACCTCCGGCTCCACCGGCCGCCCCAAGGGCGTCGTCGTCACCCACGCCTCGCTGGCCAACCTGTACGCGGGCCACGGCGAGGACCACATCGCCCCGGCCGTGCGCCGCACCGGCCGCGAGCGCCTGCGCGTCGCCCACAGCGCCTCGTTCGCCTTCGACGCCTCCTGGGACCCGGTGCTGTGGATGGTCCACGGCCACGAGCTGCACCTGCTCGACGACGCCACCTACCGCGACCCGGCCGCCCTGGCCGGCCACCTGCACCGGGAGCGCGTCGACTACCTCGACGTCACCCCCTCCTACCTCGAAGTCCTGCTCTCCGAAGGCATCCTGGACGAGGAGTGGCACCGCCCGGCGGTCATCGCGGTCGGCGGCGAGGCCACCCCGCCCGCCCTCTGGCAGCGCCTCACCGCCGCACCCGGCCTGCACCCGATCGACCTCTACGGCCCGACCGAGACGACCGTCGACGCCTACGCCTGGACGCCCGGCCCGGACGGCGCCCCGGTCGGCCGGGTGGTGCGCGGCTCCCGCGCCTACGTCCTCGACGGCTCGCTGCGCCCCGCGCCCGACGGCGTCGCCGGCGAACTGTACGTCGCCGGGGCCTGCCTGGCCCGGGGCTACCTCGGCCGCCCCGACCTCACCGCCGAGCGCTTCCTAGCCGACCCGTTCGGCCCGCCCGGCGACCGGATGTACCGCACCGGCGACCTCGCCCGCCGCCGACCGGACGGCACCCTGGAGTTCCTCGGCCGCGCCGACGACCAGGTGAAGATCCGCGGCTTCCGGATCGAGCCCGGCGAGATCGCCGCCGTCCTCGCCGAACTGCCGGGCGTCGCCCAGGCCGTGGTGATCGCCCGCTCCGGTCCGCAGGGCAAGCGGCTGCTCGGGTACGTCGTCCCGGAGGCCCTTCCCGAGGCGGCTCCCGAGTCCGAGGCCGTCCCCGAGACCGTCACCGGGGGCGCAGCCGAGCCCGCCCCCGCCCCCCGCGTCGCCCTCGACCCGGCCGCGCTGCGGGCCGCGCTCGCCGCCCGGCTGCCCGGACACATGGTCCCGGCCGCCGTCCTGGTCCTCGACGAACTGCCGCGCACCGCCCACGACAAGCTCGACCACCGCGCCCTGCCCGAGCCCGCCGCCGCCGAGCCCGGCACGGCCCCGGCCACGCCGCAGGAGGAACTGGTCTGCGGGCTGTTCGCCGACGTCCTCGACCTGCCGCAGGCACCCGGGCGGGACGCCTCCTTCTTCGACCTCGGCGGCCACTCGCTGCTGGCCGGCCGGCTCGCGGCCCGGCTGCGCGAGACCTTCGCCACCGCCGTCGGGTTCGCCGACGTCTTCCGCCACCCGACCCCGGCCGCCCTCGCCGCCCTGCTCGACACGCACCCCGGCGGCGAGCCCGAGGCCCGCCCCGCGCTGGTGCCCGTGCCGCGCACCGAACGGATGCCGCTGTCGCCCGCCCAGCGCGGCCTGTGGTTCCTGCACCGGCTCCAGGGCCCCAGCCCCACCTACAACATCCCGCTCGCCCTCACCCTCACCGGCCCGCTCGACCGCACCGCCCTCACCCTCGCCCTCGGCGACCTCACCGCCCGGCACGAGGTGCTGCGCACGGTCTACGGCGAGGAGCCGGACGGCACGCCGTACCAGCGGGTGCTGCCCGCCGCGCCCGTCGACCTGCACGACGGCACCGAGCTCGCCGAAGCCGTCCGGCACGCCTTCGACCTCACCGGTCGGCCGCCGCTGCGCGCCACCCTGTTCACCCACGGCCCGGCCGAACACACCCTGCTCCTGCTGCTCCACCACATCGCGAGCGACGGCGCCTCCACCACCCCGCTGGTCCGCGACCTCGCCGCCGCCTACACCGCCCGGCTGGCCGGGCGCGCACCGGAACTCCCGTCGCCCGCCGTGCAGTTCGCCGACCACACGGCCTGGCAGCGGCAGCTGCTCGGCACCACCGAGGCGCCCAGCCCGCTCGCCGCGCGGCAGTCGGAGTACTGGCGCACCGCCCTGGCCGGCCTGCCCGACCAGCTGGAACTGCCCACCGACCGCCCGCGCCCGGCCGTCGCCGGCCACCACGGCGCCACCGTGCCCTTCACCCTCGACGCCGAGGCCCACACCGCCCTCGCCGAGCTCGCCCGGTCGGCCGGCGGCACCGTCTTCATGGCCGTCCAGGCCGGACTCGCCGCCCTGCTCACCCGGCACGGCTGCGGCACCGACATCCCCGTCGGCACCCCGGTCGCCGGCCGCGACGACCCCGAGACCGCCGACCTGGTCGGCTACTTCGTCAACTCCGTGGTCCTGCGCACCGACACCTCGGGCGACCCGACCTTCCGCGAGCTGCTCGGCAAGGTCCGCGGCACCGTCCTCGCCGCCCACGAGCACGCCGACCTGCCCTTCGACCGCCTGGTCGAGGAGCTCAACCCGCCGCGCTCCCTCGCCCGCCACCCGCTGTTCCAGGTGATGCTCGCCTGGCAGAGCCGCCCCGACGAGCCCCACCCGCTGGGCGGCGGCCTCACCGCCCGGATCGCCGCCGTCCCCAGCGGCACCGCCAAGTTCGACCTCACCCTCAACGCGGGCGAGCTCCCCGGCGGCGGCATCGGCGGCTTCCTGGAGTACCGCACCGACCTCTTCGACGCCGCCACCGTCGAAGGGCTCGCCACCCGCCTCGCCCGGCTGCTCACCGCCGCCGCCACCGCCCCCGACACCGCGATCGGCCGGCTCCCGCTGATCGGCGAGGAGGAGCGGCTGCGCGCCCTCGTCGAGTGGAACGGCACCCCGCACACGTCGGCGCCGCACGCCCTGACCCCGGACACCTCGGCCGCGCACACCTCGGCTCCGCACACCTCGGCTCCGCACGCCTCGACTCCGCACACCTCGGCCCCGGGCGCCACCCTGGCCGAGCTGTTCGAAGCCGCGGCCGCCGCCAACCCGCGGGCCGTCGCCGTCAGTTGCGGTGACGAGCAGCTCGACTACACCGAGCTCGCCGCCCGCGCCGACCGCCTGGCCCGGCTGCTGGCCGCCAACGGCATCGGCCCCGGCACCATCGTCGCCCTCGCCCTGCCGCGCTCGCTCGAACTCGTCGTCGCCCTCCTCGCGGTGGCCAAGTCCGGCGCCGCCTACCTGCCGCTCGACCCCGACTACCCGGCCGACCGCCTCGCCTACATGCTGGCCGACGCCACCCCCGCCGCCCTGCTCACCGACCGCGCCACCGCGCCCCGGCTGCCCGCCCACCAGGTGCCCCAACTGCTCGTCGACGGCCCGGAGTCGGCCGTCCACCCGGCCACCCCGCTGGCCCAGCACGAGCGCACCCGCCCGCTGCGCGCCGAGGACACCGCCTACGTCATCTACACCTCCGGCTCCACCGGCCGGCCCAAGGGCGTCCCCGTCACCCACCACAACGTGGTCCGGCTGTTCAGCTCCACCGACCACTGGTTCGGC
This sequence comes from Kitasatospora sp. NBC_01300, assembly GCF_041435235.1. NCBI lineage: Bacteria > Bacillati > Actinomycetota > Actinomycetes > Kitasatosporales > Streptomycetaceae > Kitasatospora > Kitasatospora sp. NBC_01300. The sequence goes on from NZ_CP108408.1 coordinate 6,074,582, forward strand.
TTCGGCGCCGACGACGTCTGGACCCTCTTCCACTCCTACGCCTTCGACTTCTCCGTCTGGGAGCTGTGGGGGGCCCTGCTGCACGGCGGCCGCCTGGTCGTCGTCCCGCACCTGGTCAGCCGCGACCCGGCGGCCTTCCTCGACCTGCTCGCCCGCGAACGCGTCACCGTGCTCAACCAGACCCCGTCCGCCTTCTACCAGCTCAGCGCCGCCGACCGGGACCGCCCCGGCTCCGAACTCGCCCTGCGCTACGTGGTGTTCGGCGGCGAGGCGCTCGAACTGGCCCGGCTCGACGACTGGTACGCCCGCCACCCGGAGGACGCGCCCACCCTGGTCAACATGTACGGCATCACCGAGACCACCGTGCACGTCTCCTACATCGCCCTCGACCGGGCCACCGCCGCCGCCGGAAGCAGCAGCACCATCGGCGTCAACATCCCCGACCTGCGGGTCTACGTCCTGGACCAGCACCTCCAGCCCGTCCCGCCCGGCGTCACCGGCGAGATGTACGTCGCCGGGGCCGGCCTGGCCCGCGGCTACCTCGGCCGCCCCGACCTCACCGCCGGACGCTTCGTCGCCGACCCGTACGCCGAACTGTTCGGCGAGCGCGGCACCCGGATGTACCGCTCCGGCGACCTCGCCCGCCGCCGCGCCGACGGCGTCCTGGAGTACTTCGGCCGCGCCGACCAGCAGGTGAAGCTGCGCGGCTTCCGGATCGAACTCGGCGAGATCGAGGCCGTGCTGGCCGCCCACCCGGGCGTCGCCGACGCCGCCGTGGTCGTCCGCGAGGACGCCCCGGGCGACAAGCGCCTGGTCGGCTACGCGGTCACGACGGCGGGCCCCGAGGAGTCGAACGGCGCCGCCGCCCCCACCCCCGAGGACCTGCGCGCCCACGCCGCCGCCGAACTGCCCGCCCACATGGTGCCCTCCGCCGTCGTCCTGCTCGACCGGCTGCCGCTCACCGCCAACGGCAAGCTCGACCGCCGCGCCCTGCCCGCCCCCGACGCGCCCGCCACCGGCGCCGGACGCCCGCCGCGCACCCCGCGCGAACAGCATCTGTGCGAACTCTTCGCCGAGGTGCTGGGCGTCGCGACGGTCGGCGTCGACGACGACTTCTTCGCCCTCGGCGGCCACTCGCTGCTGGTCGTCCGCCTCGCCGGGCGGATCCGCGAACTGCTCGGCCTGGACGTCGGCATCGGCACCCTGTTCCAGTCGCCCACCGTCGCCGCCCTCGACACGGCCCTGGCGGCCGGCTCGCAGGACGCCGACGCGCTGGACGTCCTGCTCCCGCTGCGGCCCGCCGCGCCCGGACGCCGTACCCCGCTGTTCGCCGTCCACCCCGCCGGCGGCCTCAGCTGGTGCTACACCGGCCTGATCCGCCACCTGCCCGCCGACCTGCCGATCTACGGCCTCCAGGCCCAGGGCGTCGGCGCCGCCACGGCGGCCCGGCCCCTGCCGCAGACCCTGGACGAACTGGCCGCGCACTACGTCGACCGGCTGCGCGAGGTCCAGCCCGAGGGCCCGTACCGGCTGCTCGGCTGGTCCACCGGCGGGATCATCGCGCACGCCGTCGCCGTCCGGCTCCAGGACCTCGGCCACGCCGTCGAACTGCTCGCGATCCTGGACGCCTACCCCGCCGAGGGCTTCCGCGACCTGCCCGTCCCCGACCAGGCCGAGGCGCTGGAGGCGCTGCTCACCATGGGCGGCTACGGCCCCGAGGACCTCGCCGGGCGGCCGCTCGAACTCGCCGCCGTCACCGAGCTGCTGCGCCGCGAGGGCAGCCCGCTCGCCGGACTCGACGACGCCACCGTGGCCGCCCTCAACCGGATCTACCTCAACACCAACCACCTCGTCCGGGGCCACGACCACCGCCCCTTCGACGGCGACGTGCTGTTCTTCCGCGCCACCGTCGACACCATCGACGAGACCCTGGTGCCCGAACTCTGGACCCCGTACGTGTCCGGCCGCATCGACAACACCGACGTCGCCTGCTCGCACAAGGACATGACCCTGCCCGCCCCGATCGCGCACATCGCCCGCGTGATCACCGACCACCTGGAGAAGTCCTCCGATGAGTGACGCCCCCGCCAACCCCTTCGACGGCGACGGCGAGTTCCTCGCCCTCGTCAACGACCAGGGCCAGCACTCGCTCTGGCCGGCCTTCGCCGCCGTCCCGGCCGGCTGGAACGTCTCCCACGGCCCGTGCGAGCGCGCCGACGCCGTGCAGTGGATCACCGCCCACTGGACCGACCTGTGACCCCTCCGGCCGTCGAGGCCGCCCCGGCGCGCCCCCTGCTCGCGGGGCGCGCCGCGGTGGTCGTGGTCTACACCGCCGCGATGTGCATGAACGGCCTGGACTCGACCATCGTCAACCCCGCGCTGTTCACCATCGCCGAGGACTTCGGGCGGCCCGTCTCGGCCGCCAACGCCGTCGAGACGGCCTTCCTGGTCGGCCTCGCCGTCGGCCTGCCGGTGGCGGGCTGGCTCGGCGACCGGTTCGGCGTGAAACGGGTCTTCCTCGGCTCCCTGGCCGCGTTCACCCTCGCCTCCGCCCTGTGCGCCGCCGCGCCCGGCCTCGGCTCGCTCGCCGCCGCGCGGGCCGTCCAGGGCGTGGCCGGCGGGCTGCTCACCCCCGTCGGGATGACCCTGCTGTTCCGGGCCTTCGCCCCGCACGAACGGGCCGGCCTGAGCCGGATCCTGATCGTCCCGACCGCCCTGATGCCCGCCCTCGGCCCGCCGCTCGGCGGCCTCCTGACCGAACACCTCTCCTGGCACTGGCTGTTCCTGGTCAACGTGCCGATCGGGGTCGCGGCCGTCGTGACCGGGCTCGTCGGCCTGCGCGCGGCGGACGAGCCCCCGGCCGGCCGCTTCGACACCACCGGCTTCCTGCTCGCCACCCCCGGCCTCGGACTGCTCACCTACGCGCTCGGCTTCGGCCCGGCGCACGGCTGGTCCTCGCCGGGAGTGGCGCTCAGCGGCGTGGCCGGCCTCGTCCTGCTCGGCATCGCCGTGCGCCACCAACTCCGCGCCGCCGAACCGCTGGTGGACCTGCGACAGCTCGCCGACCGCACCTTCGGCACCGCCACCTGGCTGGCCCTGCTCACCTCGGCCGGCCTGATGGGCGCGCTGTTCGTCCTCCCGCTGCTCTACCAGGCCGCCCTCGGGGCCTCGGCCCTCGACGCCGGGCTGAGCGTCTTCCCCGAGGCGATCGGCCTGATGGCCGCCTCCCAGGTGGTCGACCGCCTGCTGCCCCGGTTCGGCCCCCGCCGCCTCGCGCTGCCCGCGCTGCTGCTCGCCGCCCTCGTCCTGGCCGCCCTCGGCTTCGCCGAGAACCCCTGGGCCGTACGGGCGCTGATGTTCGCGGTCGGGCTCGTCCTGGGCACCGCCGTGCTCACCGTCCAGATCGCCGGCTTCGCCGACGTCCCCGGGCCCGCGATGGGCCGCGCCATGGGCCTGTTCACCATCGTCCGCACCCTCGGCGGCGCCCTCGGCATCGCCGCCACCGCCGCCCTCATCGGCGCCCTGGACACCGACGGCGGCTCACCCGGCCCCTACCGCCTCGCCCTCCTGCTCACCGCCGCCCTGGTCGCCGCCGGCACCCTCCTCACCGCCCGCCTCCCCCGGGAGGCGCCGGGACCACCCCCCGTCGACTGAACAGCCACGCCGCACCCCGCGATCGCGGGGTGCGGCGTCAGCTCGTTGGGCGCGGCCTTCTGGGCTCAGGCGCTCGGCCAGAGGATCAGGTCGGGCAGGGCGTGCCGGCGCGGCCGGTCGCCGAGGTCGGCGAGTGCGGTGCGGATGGCCCGGAGGTGTCCGACGGTCAGCTGCAGGGGCGGCTCGTCGGGCTGGTGGGTCGTGCGGATGGGGTAGTCGACGCCGGGGGTGCGGGTCATCTCGATGTGGCAGCCGAGCAGGTGCGTCACCGGGCGGCGTTCGGCGAAGTCGATCAGCCGGTCGACGGTGCGGGTGAAGGCCGGCCAGTCGTCGATGTAGAGGCGGCCCGGGTAGACGGTGTCGCCGGTGAGCAGCAGGCCCGTCCACGGGTCGTAGTAGGTGACGGCCGCCGGGTGGTGGCCCGGGGTGGCCAGGCATTCGAGCACCCGGCCGCCGCCCAGGTCCACCCGCGCGACGGCGTCCGGGTCCTGGTCGAAGCCGAAGTACGGCCAGGCCGTGGCCGGGTCGGCGCCGACCAGGGTCGTCGCGGGCCGGTCGGCGAACTGCCCGTCGCCCGCGACGTGGTCGCCGTGCGGGTGGGTGTGCAGGACGAGCAGTCCGTAGCCGTCGCGGGGGTGGTCGGCGAGCCACCGGTCGATGAGCCCGTCGACCACGGTGCGCAGCGGGAAGTACGCGGCGGAGGCGGTGGCCCCGGTGTCGATCAGGACCGCCCGCTCGCCCCCGAACAGCAGGAACAGGAACGGCGCCTCGTAGTTGACCGCCTTGTTCTGCCGCAGGATGACGGTGTGCTCGTCGTACGCGTGGACCTGGATGTCCGGGTCCGTGTTGTGCTTCGCGGACGGGGACCCGTGGATCCACCGCACGTCGAGCGGACGGGCGATCGGGGCACCGGCGGCCATGACGTCTCCTTCGGTGCGTCGTCTTGGCGGGCCGGGTACGGCGCACATCTCGTCCGGGGCGGTCACCGGCGCGCCGCCACCGGGACGCTAGCACGCCCCCGTCGCCGCGCGCCGGTCCGCCGATCCGGTGGGGACCGTCAGGCACCCCCGAGCAGGTGCGCCAGCCCGTCCGCCAGCCCGCCGCGCCAACAGGCGTAGTCGTGGCCGCCGTTGAACTCGCGGTACGCGAGGTCGTAGCCGCGGGCGGTGAGGACGTCGCGCAGGTGGCGGTTCTGCGGGAGCAGCATCCACTCCTGGAGGCCGACCTCGACGTAGAACCGGGCCTCCCGCCGCTGCTCGCGGGCGAATTGGCGGGTCAGCCACTCACTGCCCTCGTCGAACTCGGTCTCGTCCGGCCACCAGAAGGAACCGGACTGGCAGAGCGCGCCGCCGAAGCGGTCGGGGCGCCGGAACGCGGCGAAGGCGGCGGTGAGGCCGCCCGCGCTCTGGCCGGCGATGACGGTGTCGGCCGGGTCGGTGGTGGTGCCGAACTCCGCCGCCGCCCAGGGGAGGAGGCGGTCGGCGAGGAGGTCGACGAAGGCCGGGTTGCAGCTGAGGTCGTCGGGGCGGCAGGGGCCCATGGTGTGGACGAGCAGGGCGACGGTGGGCGGGATGGCGCCGTCCGCCGTCAGGTTGTCGAGGGTGTCGCCGACCGACAGCACCTCGCCCCACATCTCGCCGTCCAGCAGCACGGCCACCGCGAACGGCCCGTCACCGGCGGAGGGCCCGCCCCCGGCGGGGAGGTGGACGTCCACCCGCCGCCCGGCCACCTCGTGGGCCACCGTTCGCCCGCGCGGCACGCCGTCGCGCCGCCGGACGTACGGCTGGGCGGGGGCGTCGGGCAGGCTGAGCACGGACGACGGGTGGCGCCCGTCGCGGGCGGGCAGCCGGGGGGCGGCGTCGTGCGGGTCGGGGCGGGCGTGGTCGAGGACGCGCAGCCAGTCCGCCCGGGCGGTGCCGGGGGCGTCCCCCCGGAACGGGTACAGCTGGTAGGACGCCCGGTGGTCGGCGCGCAGCCGGTAGGTGATCGACCAGCGGCCGTCGTCGCGGCGGGTCATCAGGTGCGGGGCGAGGTCGCCGGCGTGCCGGTCCTTGTCGGTGACGGTGTGCAGGAGGGCGAGCACGCCGTCGCAGGACGCGTCCTCGTGCACGAAGGTGACCAGGCGGTAGGCGGGGTCGGCCGGATCGGGCTCGACGAGGGGAAGGGTTTCCATCTGCGGGACTCCTCGGGGAGGTTAGGCGGGGGTGCCCTTGCGGCCGAGCAGCACCCAGAGCAGGAAGGGGCCGCCGAGGACGGTGGTGACGATGCCGACGGGGATCTCCACCCCGCCGATCAGCACCCGCCCCACGGTGTCGGCGAGTACGACGAGGACGGCGCCGGTCAGTGCCGAGCCGAGGACCGGCACGCGCGCCGGCCCGGCCAGCCGCCCGGCGATCACGGGCGCGGCCAGCGCGACGAAGCCGACCGGCCCGCACACGCCGACGGCCAGCCCGGCCAGCGCGACGGCCAGCAGCAGGCAGCCGAGCCGGACCCGGCCCGGGTCGACGCCCAGCGAGGCGGCCACGCTGTCGTCGAAGCGGAGCACCGCCAGCCGCCGGGCCACCGCCAGCGCGAGCGGCACGAGCACGGCCAGCCCGATCAGGACCGGGGTGGCGATGGCGTAGTCCCGCCCGTTGAGGCTGCCGGAGGTCCAGACGTACAGCGAGCCGGCCGAGTTGAGCGAGCGGCGGGCGAGCGCGACCTGGATGACGGCCGAGGCGAGCGCGGACATCGCGAGGCCGACGACCAGCACCCGGTAGCCCTGCGCGCCGAGCCCGCCGGAGACCAGGGTGACGACCAGGACGGCGGCCAGCGCGCCGAGCGGGCCGGCCCACCAGGCGCCGAAGGTGCCGGAGACGGTGGCGGAGATCAGGACGGCGGCGGTGGCGCCGTCGTTGACGCCGAGCAGTTCGGGGGTGGCGAGGCGGTTGCGGGCGAGGGTCTGGGTGAGGCAGCCGGCCAGGCCGAGGGCGGCGCCGGCGGCGAGCCCGGCGACGATCCGGCCGAGCCGGAACTTCTGCACCAGCAGCACGTCCAGCCGGTCGCCGTAGCCGAACACGGCCTGGAGGGTGCGGCCGAGGCCGAGTTCGCTCTGCCCGGCGTGGGCGGACACGACGACGACGGCGAGCAGCGCCGCGGCCAGGGCGAGCGAGGCGAGCAGTGCCCGGCGGGGGAGCAGCAGCGACCAGGCGCCGCGCCGCAGCACCAGGTCGGGTTTGGGCGCGGGCGGCTCGGACCGCCGGACGGGGGCGGGCTCGGCCGGGTCGGCCATGCCGAGCGCGGCGGTCCGGCGGGAGCGGACGATCGCGATCAGCGCGGGGGCGCCGACCAGGGAGACGATCACCGACACCGGCGCCTCGAACGGGCGGGCCACCACCCGGGCCAGCACATCGGCCCCGGTGAGCACGGCGGCGCCGAACAGCCCGGCGAGCACGGTGAGTTGCCCGACCCTGGGGCCGGCGACGGCCCGCGCCAGGAACCCGGCGAGCAGGCCGAGGAAGGAGATCGGGCCGGCCAGCGCGACGGCCGAGGCGGTCAGCAGGGTGACGGCGAAGGCGACGGCGGCCCGGGTGGCGCCGGGCCGGTGGCCGAGGCCGCGGGCGAGGTCGTCGCCGAGCGCGAGCGCGGTGAGCGGCCGGGTGGCGAGCAGGGCGAGCAGGAAGCCCACGCCGAGCACCGGGGCGAGCTGGCGCAGCGTCGTCCAGCCCTCCACCCCGGCCAGCGAGCCCAGCACCCACACCCGGTACCGGTCGTACGCCTCGGGCGAGTTGACGATCAGCACGCCGGTGAGCCCGCCGAAGGTGGCGCCGACCGCGGAGCCGCCGAGCACCAGCCGCATCGGGGACCCGCCCCGGGCACCCGCGATGAGCAGCACCAGCGTGCTGGCGAGCACGGCGCCGCCGAAGGCGAAGGCCAGGTACCCGTACGAGGTCTGGACGCCGAGCACGGCGATGCCGAGCACGACTCCCAGCGAGGCGCCGGCGTTGACGCCGAGCAGTCCGGTCTCGGCGAGCGGGTTGCGGGTGACGGACTGCAACTGCGCCCCGGCGACCCCGAGCGCGGCGCCGACCAGCAGGGCGGTGGCCGTGCGGGGCAGGCGCAGGTCGCCGACGACGAGGGCGAGCCGGCCGTCCGCGCGGGCGCCGTGGCGGTCCAACAGGTAGTCCAGCACCCGCCCGGGGCCGACCTCCCCGGCGCCGACGGACAGCGAGAGCGCGGCGAGGGCGAGCAGGACCGCGACCGCGCCGAGGGCGATCGGCCAGGCGGCGCGGCGGCCGTCCCCGCGCGGTGGCGTCGGTGGCGGCGGGGCGTCCGGCTCGGTGCGGGACTCCCGAGGGGCGCCCACTTGCGACAATGTCATAAGGTAAGGCTAACCTAATGAGCGCATCGTCCTGTGGGCACCGTCATCGTGCCGGGTCGCCCGGACGCCGCCCAACCCCCGTACCACCGCTGCCCGGAGGCACCCATGCCGTTCGCCCAGAGCCCGCTCCACCCCGTCCGCCGCCGTGCGGCCCGGGCGCTGGCCGTCACCGGGGCGGCCGCCCTCCTGCTCGCCGGGTGCGGCTCCTCCGGGTCCTCCTCCGGATCCTCGGGCTCCGCGGGCTCCTCCTCCGCCGCCGGCAGCCCGGCTGCGGACGCGGCCGGCGGCAAGCGCACCGTCAAGGACGCGACCGGCAAGGCCGTCGAGATCCCCGCCGCGCCCCAGCGGATCGTCACCCTCACCCAGGAGGACCTCGACGCGGTGCTCGCCCTCGGCGTCAAGCCCGTCGGCATCACCAACGGCCAGGGGCTCAACGAGCCGCCGGCCTACCTCAAGGACAAGGTCCAGGGCGTCCCGGTGGTCGGCAACCTGCTGCAGCCCGTGATGGACAAGGTCATCGCCGCCAAGCCCGACCTCATCCTGGCCGGCGACATGCAGGACGAGCAGATGCTCAAGCAGCTGCGCGAGATCACCCCCGCCACCCTCGTCACCATGGCGCCCACCGACGACTGGAAGCTCGCCTTCCGCGGCATCGGAAACGCCGTCAACAAGCTCGACCAGAGCAACAAGGTGATCGCCGACTACGAGGCCAAGGCCGCCAAGGCCGGCGGAGACCTCGGCAAGAACAAGGGCGCGGCCGTCTCCATCGTCCGCTGGAACCCGACCGGGCCGAGCTGGATGGAGAAGAAGCAGTTCGCCAGCGGCGTCGCCCTCGACATGGGCCTCACCCGCCCGGCCGCGCAGGACAAGGACGGCAACGCGCACAGCCCGGCGCTCAGCCTGGAGAAGCTCGCCGAGATCGACGGCGACTGGCTGTTCCTGTCCACCCTCACCGACGACGGCAAGACCGCGCTCAAGGACGTCCAGTCCAAGCCCGCCTACCAGGAGCTGGGCGCGGTGAAGAACAAGCACGCCGTCACCGTGGACGGTTCGGTCTGGTCCACCCGCGGGGGGCCGCTCGCGGCCGACGTGGTCATCGGCGACATCGGCAAGGCGCTCGCCGCCTCCTGACCGGTCCGCGTTCGCTGTCGGGCCCTCGTCCGGGCCCGTGCCCGGCCGGCCGGCACCTCGCCGGCCGGCCCGCAGCCCCCTCCAACCGAAGGAAACCGCGATGGAGTTGACGATCCAGGGCCTCACCGCCGGCTACGGCCCCGGCCGCCCGGTGCTCGCCGGCGTCGACCTCACCGTCCCGGCCGGCCGGGTGGTGGCCGTCGTCGGCCCGAACGGCTGCGGCAAGTCCACCCTGCTGCGGGCCGTCGCCCGGCTGCACCGGCCGGAGGGCGGGCGGGTGCTGGTCGGCGGAGAGGACGTCTGGCGGCTGCGGCCGCGCCAGGCCGCGCACCGGGTCGCGCTGCTCCCGCAGAGCCCGCAGGCCCCCGAGGCGGTCACCGTCGCCGGACTCGTCCGCTACGGCCGCCACCCGCACCAGGGGCTCTTCCGCCAGTGGTCGGCCGACGACGAGCGGCTCACCGCCGGGGCGCTGCGCGCCACCGGCGTCGAGGAACTCGCCGACCGCCGGCTGGACCGCCTCTCCGGCGGCCAGCGGCAGCGCTGCTGGCTCGCCATGGTGCTCGCCCAGGACGCGCCCGTCGTGCTGCTCGACGAACCCACCAGCGCGCTCGACCTCGGGCACGCCGTCGAGGTGCTGGAGCTGGTCCGGGAGGTCGCCGCCGGCGGGCGGACGGTCGTCATGGTGCTGCACGACCTCGCGGCGGCGGCCCGCTACGCCGACCTGGTCGTCGCCCTGCGCGACGGATCGGTGGTGGCCTGCGGACCGCCCCGCGAGGTGGTCGACGCGCCGCTCGTGCGCGCGCTGTACGACATCGACAGCGACGTGCTCGCCGCCCCCGGCGACGGCGCGCCGGTGATCGTTCCCCGGGCGGCGCCGGTGTGTTGACGATGCGTCAGGTCTGACCTGGCGGACGACGGGAGGCGGGTGGCGGGGCAGGCGGCGGGCCGCCTGCCCCGTTCACTCGTTCGACGGGTTTGCGCCCCGGAGGCCGCGGAACGGCCTCCGCGGGCGCCGCTTTGTCAGTGGGCCTCGCTACGTTCCTCGCATCGCTGACCGGCAGGTGGGAGGAGACGTTCGTGGCATGGGTGGAAACAGGCGCGGGAGGGTACCGCGTCGCGCTCGACGGGGAGGGCAAGGTGGTCTGCCGCAACGCGGCGGGCCGCGAGCTGAAGTCCCTGCCCTCGAAGCTCGGTGACGATCCGGTGGTCATCCAGCTCAGGCAGCTCACCGAGTGGCTGGCCGCGCACGAGCGGCGCTGCCAGGAGGACGTCGAGCGGTGGATGGTCCGCTCGCTGCCGGTGCCCGCCGCCGTGCTGACCGCGGTCTGGGCGGACGAGGCCTGGCAGGCCGTCCTGCGCGACCTGGTGGTCACCGGCCCGGACGGCGCCGTCGCCGGCTTCCTGCGCGGTGCGGACGCCGAGCGCGGGATCGGCCTGGTGGACCTGGACGGCGACACCGTCCGGCTCACCGACGGCGAGATCCTGATACCCCACCCCGTGCTGCTCCCGGACCTCGACGACCTGCGCGAGTTCGCCGTCGAGCTCGGCGTCTCCCAGCGCGTGCCGCAGCTCTACCGGGAGGTCTGGCACCGGCCGGACGAACTGCCGGCCGGCACCGAGGTCACCACCTACGCCGGCGGCCGCTACCGGGAGCTGCGCGAGCTGCTCGGGCGCTGCGCCCGGCTCGGCCACCGGGTGCGCGGCGGCTCCGCCGTCCAGCCCGTGGTGGAGGCGGGGCGCACCGTCGAGGCCCGCGTCTGGGTGGGCGACTACTACGAGTACGACGCCTGCGAGACGGGCGCGCTCAGCTGGGCGGGCCCGGACGGCCGGGTACTGCCGCTCGCCGAGGTCGGCCCGATCGCCTGGTCCGAGGGCATGCGGATGGCCGCCGCACTGTACGCAGGCCGCACCATCGAAGGGGAGGACGCCGCATGACCGCCACCGGACTCGACCAGAGGGCCGTTCAGGACGCCGGCCGGGCGCCCGCCCAGGACACCGGGCCGCACGAGCGGCTGCTCGACGCGGGGGCCGTGCTCCCGCCCGGCACCCTGCCCGGCGCCGGCCGCCCCGACAGCGCCGCCGACGTGCTCACCGCCCGCGCCTACACCCACCCCGCGCTCGACGGGCGCCGGATCGTCCGGCTGGTCCCCGGCGCACTCGGACCGGCCGAGGACCTCGCCGTCGACTTCCTCGGGCTGGTCCCCGACGGCGCGCCCGCCGAGGTCGGCCAGGTCCGCCAGGAGGCGCTCGGCTTCCCCGCCTGGGCGCTGGTCCACGACCCGGCCAACGGGCACCACGCGCTCGCCCTGGTCAAGGAGATGGAACGGCTCTCCCGCCAGGCCCGGTCCAAGCCCGGCACCGCCAAGGACGGGTTCGAGGAGCTGGCCGCCCGTCTCGGCCGCGCCGTGCCGCACTTCCTGCCCACCTTCTGCGAGGAGGTCGGCCGGATCTTCCTCGCCCACGGCAACCGGACCTACGCCGCCAGCTACTTCGGCAAGGCCCGCGAGGCCGAGCGCACCTACCGCCTGACGGTCGACGAGGAGCGGCTGCGCGCCGTCTTCCTGGAGTTCGCCCTGGCCGGCGCGCTCACCGTCAAGTCCCTGCGCCAGTACGTCAAGGAGCTCGCCGGGCGGCTCGACGCGCTGACCGCCTGGCAGCGCTTCCACCAGCTGTGCACCGAGCGCTCCGCCGCTGGCATGGCCCCCTACGCCGGGGTCGCCGAGGACGCCCGCGCGCTGATCAAGGCTGCCGGGCTGGACCGCGCCGAGCACGAACAGGCGCTGCTCGCCGAACTGCTGGCCGCCCCGGGCGTCAACCGGGCGCCCGGCGCGTTCTGGAAGTCCTGGCACGGCTCCCTGACCGAACTCGGCCGGCGCGACCCGGCGGTCCGGGCCCGCCTGCTGGAGCTGATGCCCGACCCGGTCGGCACCGACACCGCCCTGAACGACACCGCCTGGCTCGACCTGCTCGCCGAGACCGGGGCCGAACAGCTGCTCACCGGCCCGCGCACCGAGGGCGCCGAGCCTGCCGCCGCGTGGCTCCAGCGCTGGTGCCACCACCTCGGGCGCGGCTGGCGCTCCCGGCCCAGCTGCGCCGCCACCGTCGCCCTGGCCGGCCGGATGGCCGAGCGGCTGCGGGCCGACGGGGTCCCGGTGGACCTGTACACCGACGTCCGCCGCAGCCGGACCCAGCTCGACCTGCTGGACCAGCTGCTCGCCGACGGCGTGCCCGTCGCCGACCCGTCGGCCACCCACCGGTTCGACCTCAAGGACTGGGTCGACCAGTGCGGCGCCGACAGCACCGGCCTCGCGGCCGTCGCCGCCGACCCGCGCTTCCGGCCCGCCCTGCGCGCCGCCACCCCGCCCGCCTGGGACACCGCCGTCAAGCGGCAGGTGCCCGCCCTGCCGCTGCTGCGCCGCCTGTTCGAGGAGTGGGCCGAACTCCGGGCCGACGAGCTGACCGCCGCCCGCGGCCTGGCCGCCGCCACCGACCTGGTGCAGTCGCTCAGCCCGTACCGCACCGCCGTGCGGGCCGTCGCCCCGGCCGCCGCCGAGCGGATCGCCGCCCTCGACGTCACCGGCCTGCTCGCCGGGGCGCTCGGCGCCGGCATCCTCGACGAACTCGGCTGGCCCGCCCTGGAAGAGGCCGTGGCCAAGCTCACCGACCCGGCCGACCCCACCAAGCCCGCGGACCCTGCGGACCCCGGCTCCGCCGGACCGGACTCCGAGTCGCCCGCCGCCCCCGGCCTCAACGGCGGGCGCCTCACCGGCCTGATCGTCGAGGACGCCTGGCCGCACCTGATCCTCGCCCGCCACGACCAGGCCGTCGTGGTCGGCCCGCAGGGCGTCCTGCTGGAGCACACCCTGCGCCTGCCCCCGGCGAAGGAGCGCTGGAACCAGCCCCGGCTGCGCTTCGTCGACGGCGAACTCCTCGTCGCCTGGTACCAGGACGGAAAGCAGCACGCCTACTGGTCCAGCCGGCCCGGCGAGGTCATCGAACTCACCGGCGAGTCCATCGCCGGCTACTACTACGGCGACCGGGATCCCGAGCCCCCCTCCCTCCCGCTGCCCGGCGGCGGCCGCACCACCGGCGAACGCCCGCTGCACCCCGGCGACACCCGGATGCCCGGCGAACACCGGGTCCTCAGCGACGGCACCGGCCACTGGACGCTGCGCTACGGCCAGGACGGCGCCGTCCTGCGCGAACTCGACCCGCACACCGGCGTCCTCGGCCGCGCCGCCGAACCACCGGTGATCGCCGCCACCGCGGCCGCCGGCTGGCTGCCCGCCGCCCGCGCCCGACTGCTGCCGCTCCAGCCCGGCCTGGAGCAGACGCCGCTCGGCACCGACGGCACCGTGCTCGGCAGCTGGGTCCGGATCGACCCCGGCCGCGCCGTCACCACCACGACCGCCGACGGGCAGGCCATCGTCCTGCCGATCACCGACGGCCACCCGGACCACGTCCCGGTCGGCCGCCTCACCCTCCCCGGCCAGGCCCGACCGGTCGTCACCGAGGCGCAGCGCGGCGGCCTCGCCCTCACCCTGCCCGACCTGGCCACGGACACCGACCGCAGCATCGACCTGCGCCCCTGCCGCCCGGGGGACTTCGCCGCCGCCGGCACCGCGCTCGTCCCCCCGCTCGACCACTGGCACGCCCTGCGGCCCCGCGACGAGGCGGGCTCCCGCGTCCTGCGGGGCGTCGACACCGAGCAGGCCGCCCGCCTGATCGACGCCGCCTGGCCGACCGACAGCCGGCCCGCGCCCGAGGAGGAGCAGCGCTGGATCACCGTCCAGGGCGTCCGGCGCCCGCTCGCCCGCTCCGGCGGCGCCCGCCGCGCCCTGCCCGTTCAGGCGGTCGGCACCGTCCTGCCCGGCATCAGCCACCCGCTGCTGCTCGCCGGGGTCGCCGGGCTCGCCCGCACCGCCGCCGACCTGCTCGACCGGACCGCCCGGTTCGTCCCGCAGCCGGAGGCCGAGAAGCCGTCCAAGGCCGAGGCCGCCGAGTACCGGCCCGAGCACGGCCGTGACCACGAACTGCGCGAGGCCGTCACCACCCTCCTGCCCGACGTCGCCTGCTTCGGCCCCAACTGGGGCGACGGCGACCGGTGGCGGGTGCTCAACAACCTGCGCGCCGTCACCGCCGTCCTGGCCGACCCGCCGACCGCCACCGGCGAGGGCTGGAGCACCCCGGCCACCGTCACCCTGCAACACGGCGACACCCACCACGGCTGGCTCCACCTGCTCGGCCGTCTCGACACCCTCGCCTACGCGGTGGCCGCCCCGCTCACCGAACCGGCCCACCGCTCCAGCCTCGTGCTGCTCCTCGGAGAACTGACCGAGGGAGTGCTCGCCGACCGCGGCGCCGCCCTGCGCGAGATCGTCCTCGGCGAACCCGCCGACCGCACCGACCGCCGCCAGCCCGCCGTCCCCCGCGAGGGGCAGGTGCTGCGCCACGGCGACCGCACCGTCGTCATCCTCGGCCACCGCCGGCACCACGAGGGCACGGAGCAGTGGTACGCCGTCGACCACGACCCGAGCGGCGCGTTCGGCCCCGTCGCCCACTTCACTACCGTCAAGGAACGCGGCACCGAGGAGCGGGTCAGCGCCGCCTGGATCGCCAAGTTCTGGCGGGTGGCCGCGCTGCGGGGCAGCGTCCCCTGGCAGCCCGCCCGTGCCACCGCCTTCGGCGGGCTCACCGGGATCGGCGCCGCCCGCGCCGCCCTGCTGCTCAGCCCGCCGCCCGGGCTCTTCCAGTGGCACAGCGCCGTGCTGTCCGCCGACCGCCTCGCCGAGTACGGCCTCAAGTCCACCGAGGCCAGGGCCGCCCGGGACTGGCTGCGCGGCCGCGACCGGAGCGCCCTCGCCGACGTCTGGGGCGCCCTGCTGCCCGCCGACCCCAAGACCCTCTGGACGGAGGGCCCCGACGTCGACGCCGGCGCCGCCGCCTGGATCCGGCACTTCGGCCGGCTCGTCACCCTCCCCGAGACCGCCCAGGCCACCGTCACGGGCGCGCGGATCGAACACATCGAGGCGGTGCTCAACCCCGCACAGACCCCCTGGCTGACCGGCACCACGGGCTTCCGGCTCAGCGGCGACGGCGGCTCCACCCCTCAGCTGCTCGCCGAGGACCAGAGCGCCGCACCCGCCCCCGGCGACCTCGGCCGCGCCGTCGACGCCCTGCGCTGGCTCGCCTACCACCTGCCCGCCGACAGCCCGCTGCGCCCGTTGCTGCCCGCGGCCGCCGCCGCGCTGCGAAGCCGCCTCGCCGATCCGGAGCTGCTGCTCGACCTCCACCTCGTCCACACCACCAAGGGCGCCTCGATGTCGGCCGTCCTGCGCACCCACTTCGGCCTGCCGGCCGTGGGCGGAGCCGGCCCTACCGGGCTGGTCGACTGCGGCCCGGCCCTCGTCCTGACGCCGTACCACGACGAGTACGAGCGGGTCTGGCTGCGCCCGGCCGGGCTCACCGGCCCCGACGACCCGGTGCTCGAACTGCTCGGCGGGCTGGGCGCCGGCTACTGGCTGGACTCCGAGCGGGGCGCCATCGAGGCCGTCCTGCGCGGCGAAGTGGAGCGCCTGGCGGCCGCCGCCGGCCCCGCCGCCGCCAGCCCCGCCGTCAGTTCCGCCGCCGCGTCCGGTGACGCCGCGGCCTGGCTGCAGCACCCGCAGCTCACCGTCCCCGACCTGGTCGCCGAGGCAGCCCGGGCCCACGGCCTCGGCGAGGACGCCGCGGTGCTCTACCTCCAACTGCTGGCCCTGCCCGACCCCACCGACCGCAACGTCGCCCGCTGGACGGGCTGGAAGCCGGCCAGGCTCAAGCGCGCCCGCGCCGAACTCGCCGCCACCGACCTGGTGCTGGAGGCCAAGCGGGCCCGGGCCGGCCGCACCCTCTTCCTGCCCGGCGGCTGGCAGGAGGCCAAGTCCCCCGCCCTGCCCGCCGAGACCTGGAAGGCCGCGCTCTACGAACTGCCCACCCACCGCGTCTCGCTGCCCCACCTGCCCGTCCCGGATCTGTTCGCCCGGGCCTGGCAGCGGACCCTCGACGGCGACGCCCCCGGCTACGAAGAGCTCCAGACCAGCAAGCGCAGGAAGGCCCGCCGATGAGCGCCACACCGCCGAACAGCACGCCGCTGAGTGCCGACACCGCCACCGCGAGCCGGCAGATCATCCCGCCCGAGGAGAAGCACGCCACCGAACTGGAGTTCCTGGCCGCGTACGACACCGGCCCGCGCCCGCCCGGCTGGCGGCTCACCCCGCGCGCCGTCGTCACCTTCGTCATGGGCAGCGACGGCGAGAAGCTCAAGGCCGGCCGCCGCGGCCTCGCCATCGAGCAGAAGTTCGTCGGCGAGCGCGCCCTCGTCGAACGCTGCGTCGTCACCCTCGCCGGGGAGCGCGGCCTGCTGCTCGTCGGCGAGCCCGGCACCGCCAAGTCCATGCTCTCCGAACTGCTCGCCGCCGCCGTCTGCGGCACCAGCGCGCTCACCGTCCAGGGCACCGCCGGCACCACCGAGGACCAGCTCAAGTACGGCTGGAACTACGCCCTCCTGCTCGCCAAGGGGCCCAGCCGGGACGCCCTGGTGCCCTCCCCGGTGCTCACCGCGATGACCACCGGGGCGGTGGCCCGCGTCGAGGAGGTGACCCGCTGCCTGCCCGAGGTGCAGGACGCGCTGGTCTCCCTGCTCTCCGAACGGCGGGTCGCCGTCCCCGAGTTGGCCGGCACCCCGGACGGTCAGCTGCACGCCGCCGCCGGCTTCACCCTGATCGCCACCGCCAACCTGAGGGACAAGGGCGTCAGCGAGATGTCCGCGGCGCTCAAGCGGCGGTTCAACTTCGAGACGGTCGGCCCGATCGCCAGCCTCGCCGCCGAGGTCGAACTCGTCCGCCGGCAGTCGACCGTCGCCGTCGCCCGGGCCGGAGCCGCCTACGCGGTGGACGACGCCGTCCTGGAGGCCCTCGTCACCGCCTTCCGCGACCTGCGCACCGGCCGCTCCACCGAAGGCTGGGACGTCGAGCGCCCGTCCACCGTGATGAGCACCGCGGAAGCCGTCTCGGTCGCCACCGCGCTCGGTGTCACCGCCGCCTACCTGCCCGACGGCGGCGACCTGCTCGGCCGCCTCCCCGGCCAGCTCATCGGCGTCGTGCGCAAGGACGACCCGGCCGACGCCGCCCGGCTGCTCGGCTACTGGGACGGACCGGTCCGCCGGCGCGCCGAACAGGGCGCCGGCACCTGGCGCACCCTGTGGGACCTCCGTTCGGCCCTGGAGGCATGAGGCGATGACCAGCACGGTGACGCCCGCCCCGGCCGGCCCTGATCGCCAGGACGGCCGCGACCACCAGGACGGCCCCGCCCGTCCGCTCGGCCCTGACCACCTGGACGGCCCGGACGGCCCGGACGGCCTGGGCGACCCGCGCCAGGCCGTCCGGGCTGCGGCCGACCACCTGGCGGACTCCGGCACCGGCCGGCCCGGGCCCTACCTGATCGGCGTGCGGCACCACGCGCCGTCGCTCAGCGCGGTCCTCCCCGCGCTGCTCGACGCCGCCAAACCCGAGGTGGTGCTGGTCGAACTCCCCGCCGAGTTCCAGCCCTGGCTCGGCTGGCTGGCGGACGAGGCCACCCAGGCCCCCGTCGCCCTCGCGGCCGCCCCGGCCGGCCGCGAGGGCGGCCGGGGCCCCGCCGCCGACTCCGGCCCCGGCGGGCTCGCCTTCTACCCGTTCGCCGACTTCTCCCCGGAACTGGTCGCCCTGCGCTGGGCCCGGCGCAACGGCGTCGAGACACTCGCCTGCGACCTCCCGCTCGCCCGACGCACCACGCCCCACGAAGAGCAGCAGCCCGTCGCCGGTACCCCAGGCGCCCCCGGCGTCGCCGACGCGCTGCGCCACCGCCTCACCGGCCGCGATGCCGACGACGACCTGTGGGACCGCCTCGTCGAGACCGCAGCCCCCGGCTCCACCCCCGACGCCGTCCGGCGCGCCGCCCTGCTGGTCGGCTGGGCGCTGCGCCGCGACGCCGAGACCGGCCCCGGCGTCGACCTGTACGACCTGCGGCGCGAAGCCTGGATGCGGGCCCGGATCCGGGCCGCGGCAGCCGGCGGGCGTCGGGTCGCCGCCGTCGTCGGCGCCTTCCACGCGCCCGCCCTGCTCGACGGGCCCGCCACCACCGAGGAACCGCCGCACCCGGACGACCTCGGGCACGCCCTCTCCCTGATCCCCTACACCTACCCGCTGCTCGACGCCCGCTCCGGCTATCCGGCGGGCATCCGCGATCCCGAGTGGCAGCACACCGTCCTCGACGCCGGCGGCGACCCCGACCGCCTCACCCGGGCCCTCACCACCACCGCCGTCCGGATCTGCGAAGCGCTGCGCAGCCAGGACCACCCCTCCGGTCCGGCCGACGCCCGCGAGATCGTCCGCCTCGCCGGAGACCTCGCCCGCCTGCGCGGCCACGCCGCCCCCGGCCGCGGCGAACTCGTCGAAGCCGTCCAGACCGTCCTCGCCCAAGGCGAACCCCTAGGCCGCGGCCGGGCCGTCGCCCGGGCCCTCGAACGCGTCCTGGTCGGCACCCGAACCGGCCGCGCCACCCCTGCGGCCCCGCGCAGCGGGCTCGCCCCCGCCGTCGAAACCCTCCTCGCCGACCTCGGCCTCCCCGGCCCCGCCGACCCCGAGCCCCGCGAGCTCCGCCTCGACCCGCTGCGCACCCCCCTCGACCGCCGCCGCGAGATCCTCCTCCACCGCCTCACCACCTGCGGGGTCTCCTACGCCGACCCCGTCACCACCACCGGCGCGGGCGGCACCGAAACCATCGGCTCGCGCTGGAACCTCCACTGGACCCCGGCCACCGCCGCGATGCTCACCGTCGCGGGCACCCGAGGCGTCACTCCCGCGCAGGCCGCCGAAGGCACCCTGCGCGAACGCCTCCGCCGAGAAGAGCAGGCCGACGGCCCCACCGCCCGCGAGGTCCTCCAAGGCCTCACCGACGCGGCCGCCTGCGGCCTCCCGGCCCTCGCCGACACCCGCCTCACCCAACTCGCCGCCGTCCTCCCGTCCTCCGGCACCCTCCCCGAACTCCTCGACGCCCTGGCCCTCCTCGACCGCCTCGCCGCCGGCCACCTCCCGGGGTACCCCTCACCCGACGCCCTCGACGGCTCCGACGGCTCCGACCTGCTGCCCGATGCACCCGATGCGGGCGGGGCGTCGGTCGGGCCCGCGGGGCGGTTGGGGGCGGTGGGCGAGGTGTTGACCGTGGCGGCCGTGCGCCAGCTGGAGGGGCTGGGCGGGTCGGACGATCCGGCGGACGCACGGGCGCTGGTGGAGCTGGCGCGGCGGGCGGACCTGGACGGCGGGTTGCGGCTGGGGCACGTCCTGGCCGAACTCGCGGACCGGGGGAGTCCGTTGGTGCGAGGTGCGGCCGGGGCGGTGCGGGTGCTGCTGGGCCGGGAGCGGGCGGAGGTGCTGGGCGGGCGGGCGGCTTCGTGGGTGGACGGGGCGACCGGTCCGGAGGCCCGGCACGCGCTCGGTCGGGGGCTGGTCGGCCTGCTGACGGCGGCGGAGGGGCTGTTCGCCGCCGCGCCGGAGGCGCTGGAGCCCGTGCTGGAGCGGATCACCTCGCTGCCCGACGCCGCCTTCCTGGACCGGCTGCCGGCGTTGCGCGGCGGCTTCGACACGCTCAGCCCGGCCGCCCGGGACCGGTTGCTGGTCCTGGTCGAGGAACGCCTGGGTGCCCGGCTCGCGAGCCTGCCCGAGGACGTCCCACCGGCGGTGGTGGCCGGCTGGGTCCGTGCGGATCTGGCCGCCCGCGCGGCGCTGGCCCGGCGCGGACTGCTGCCGGCGCCCGGGAGCGATCCGGTGCCCGAGCCACCGCACCACGCCCACCCTCTTCCTTCCGTGCCCGTCGCGACGCGGCACGCCCTCGCCCCGGCCGAGCGCTGGCGGCTGCTCCTCGGTCGCCCCGGCAGCGGTGGCCTGAGCGGGCGTTGCGCCCGACTCGCCACCGCCCTGGACGAGTTGTACGGCAGCGGGCGAGGCGAGGGCTCCGGCCCGGGCCTGGACGGGCGGTCCGGGCGGGGCGGCCGCGAGGCGCCCTTCCCGGGGGTGCGGGAGTGGGCCGAGGAACTGTCGGCGCTGTTCGGGCCGGGCGTCCGGGAGGAGGTGCTGGCGGCCGCCGTGGCACAGGGCCGGACGGACGTCCTGGAGGCGATCGAGCCGGGGGCCGTCCGCCCGTCGGTCGACTTGCTGCGCACGGTGCTGGAGCACGCGGGCGGCCTGCCGGAGGCGAGGGTGGCGCGGCTGCGTCCGCTGGTGCGGCGTCTGGTGGACGAGCTGACGCGCGCGTTGGCGACCAGGCTGCGTCCGGCGCTGACCGGGATCAGCGTGCCGCGTCCGACGCGTCGGCCGGGTGGCGGACTGGACCTGGACCGGACCATTCGCGCCAATCTCGCCACGGCCCGCCCGTCGGGCGGCGGCGGCACCCTCATCGTGCCCGAGCGCCCGGTGTTCCGGACCAGGGCCCGGCAGTCGGCCGACTGGCGGCTGATCCTGGTCGTGGACGTCTCCGGGTCGATGGAGGCGTCGACGGTCTGGGCGGCGCTGACGGCGTCGATCCTGGCCGGGGTGCCTTCGCTGAGCACCCACTTCGTGGCGTTCTCCACCGAGATCGTCGACCTGACCGAGCGGGTCGAGGATCCGCTGAGTGTGCTGCTGGAGGTGCGGATCGGTGGTGGCACCAGCATCGCGGGCGGCCTGCGGTACGCGCGGAAGCTGGTGACGGTGCCGTCCCGGACGCTGGTCGTGGTGGTCAGCGACTTCGAGGAGGGCGGTCCGGTGGGTGGGCTGCTGGCCCAGGCCCGGGCACTGGTGGATTCCGGAGTGCACCTGCTCGGTTGCGCGGCGCTGGACGACACGGGGACGGCCCGCTATTCGAAGGCGGTCGCGGGCCAGCTGGTCGCGGCCGGCATGCCCGTGGCGGCGTTGAGTCCGCTGGAACTGGCCCGCTGGGTGGGGGAGAAGGTGCGATGAGTGTGGCGGAGCGGACGAGCGGCTGGCCGGCGGTCCGGCCTGAGGTGGTCGCGGAGGTGGTGGCCGGGTTGAGTGCCCGGTTGCAGAAGCGGCTGGACGGCGCGGCGGCGAAGCTCGCGGAGCGGCCGGTGACCCGTTGCGGTGACGAGTGGCGGGTGGAGGTGGACGAGGAGACGGCGCTCGTGCTGCACGCCCCGGGCGCGGTGGTCGCGGATGCGGACGATGTGCGCTGCGGCTGCCTGCTGGCCCCGGCCTGCGTGCACCGGGCCGCTGCGGTCACGCTCTGCCCGTTGGCCGAGCCGGCCGAGCTGGCGGATCTGGCGGATCTGGCTGAGGAGACGGAGGAGGCCACACCGGTCGAGGCCGCCCCAGCGTCCTCGGCGGAGGCGCAGCCCGAGGCCGGGCCCACCCCGGTGGAGGTGGCGGCGGCCCGCCACCTCCACCGGGCCGGGTGCGCGGTGCTGGCCGCCGGGGTGAGCGGAGCGGGGGCGGTCGCGCAGGCCGAGCTGCTGCGGGCGGCCCACCGGGCGCGGCTGGCGGGGTTGTACCGCCCGGCCGCGGCGGCGGTCGCGGTGGTGACGAGGGTGCGCGCGGCCCGGTCCGGGGCGCCGGACCACCGACTGGCGGACCTGGTGGCCGGTCTGCGTGAACTGCTGGACCTGACCACCGCTCTGAGCACCGGCTGCGGCCCGGTCGCCGAGTTGCGCGGCACCGCCCGCCAGGCGTACGGCGAGGAGGGCGGGTTGCGGCTGTACGGGCTGTTCACCGAGCCGGTGCTGACGGCCACGCATGCGGGAGTGGTGAGTTGGGCGGTGGACGCCGGGGGCCGGCTCAGCACGGTGGCCGAGGTGATGCCGCACGGTGACGCGGCCGCCGCGGCCCCGCAGGCGGTCGGGGCGGGCAACCGGACGGTCCGGCTGGGGGAGGCCCCGCTCAGCCACCGGGAGTTCAGCCGTGCCGGGCTGGCCGTCCAGGGCGCGACCCGGTCCGCCGCCGGGCGGCTGGGCGCGGGTGCTTCCGTCCGGGCGGTCCGGGCGGCGGGCGCGGCGTGGACGGCGGAGCCGGTGGCCACGCTCTGGGCCGAACCGGCGGCCGCCCAGGTGGCGCGGGCGCTCGCGGCGGAGTCGCTGCCGTACGAGGGCCGCCCGGCCGGGAGCGACCTGCTGTTCCTGGACGTGACCCTGCTGGGCCCGGCTCCGGCCGGCCCGGGCGGATCGCTGCGGCTGCTGGCACGCTGCGAGGGCGGTGCCGACGGTGCCGACGGCGGCTTGGTGGTCGGTCTGTGCGCGGGGCACGAGCACCCGGGGCTGGCCTTCCGGGCGAACCTCGCACTGCTCGCCACCGCGCCAGGCCTGCGGCTGCGGGTGATCGGCCGCCTGGAGCGATCGGACCGCCCGGAGCTCCGTCTGCTCGCGGTCGGCACACCCCCGGAGTCCCCGACGGCCCCCGCGACCCCCGGCCTTCCCTCGCTCGCCGTCCCCGCGGACCGGGCCGACCGGGTCAATCTCGGCCTCGAACGCCTCCAGACCGCCGACCTCCAGACTGCCGACCAGCGGATTGCCGACCAGCCGACCACCGCCCCCGCCGATGCCGCCCCCGCCGATGCCGGGCCCGGCCTCCCGGCCGGTCTCCCGAGCGAGGCCCCGTACGGTCCACCCGTCCACGTGCTCGGCCGCCGGGTCGAGCAGGCGGTCACCACCGGGCGCCACGCCCTGGCCCCGAGCGCGGCCACGGCGGCCGCGGACGGGAGCCTGCTGCGCGCCGCCGGGCTGGTGACGGCCGCCGAGCTCCTGGACGCCCTGCGGGCCGCCGCGGCCGACCGGCGCCGCGACGTGTTCGGCCGGGTGGTCCCGGACGACCACGACGCCTTCGCCGGGTCCTGGCTGGCGGCCGCCTGCTACACGGAGGAGCTGGCCACCGCGCTCTGTGCCGCCGCCTGGGCCGGGGAGCCCGCTCCGGACCGGCATCGGGGGGAGGTATAAGGAAAACTATTTGCATAGACAGCTAATCCGCGTCGGCTGGCATACTTGTCGCAGGGAAGACGTCGTGAGACGTGCGGGGAAGTGGAAGGGAAAGCGAGCTATGGGTATCCGCGACGACGCGGCCGAGGTCCGGGCGGGTGGCTGGCGGACTCTCGCCGCGCTGCACGGGCTGATCGACGCGGCGCTGGAGAAGGCGCTGCAGGCGGAGCACCGGCTCTCGGTGGTCGAGTACACGGTGCTGGACGCCCTGTCGCGCCAGGACGGGTGGCACATGCGGATGCAGCAGCTGGCCCGCGCCGCCGCCCTGAGCAGCAGCGCGACGACCCGCCTGGTGACCAGGCTGGAGGACCGTGGGCTGCTCAGCCGCTACCTCTGCGCCGACGACCGGCGCGGGATCTACACGGAGCTGACGCCGGAGGGCCGCACCCTGCTGACGGCCGCCCGCCCGGTGCACGACGCCACCCTGGAAGCGACGTTGGCGCAGGCCGCCGAGGTGCCCGAGCTGGCACCGCTGGTCCACGCGCTCTCCGGACTCGACGGTCCGGCCGGGCTCACCGGCCGCACCCCGGCCAACGCCTGAACCCCGGCCCCGACCTGACCCGGCCCTGACCTGCCCTCGACCCCGACACCAAGGCCGGGTCCGGCCCCGGACGCGGCAAGCCAGCAAGCCAGTACGGCCCGCACGGCCTGGACGCTCAACGCCCCCCGGCGGACAGGGCGTTGCGGTGCACCTGGTCGAGCAGGGCGAGCAGCAGCTCCTTGCTGGACGCCCGTTCCCGCACGTCGCAGAGCACGATCGGGACCTCGGGGCCGAGGTCGAGGGCGCGCCGGACGTCCTCGGGGCTGGCGTCGCGGCGGCCGTGGAAGCAGTTGACGCCGATCGCGAACGGGATGCCGCGCTGCTCGAAGAAGTCCACGGCAGCGAAGCTGGATTCGAGCCGCCGGGTGTCGGCGAGGACGATCGCCCCGAGGGCGCCGAGCGCGAGGTCGTCCCACATGAACCAGAACCGGAACTGGCCGGGTGTGCCGAACAGGTAGAGCACCAGGTCCTCGCGGACGGTGATCCGCCCGAAGTCCATCGCCACGGTGGTGGTGGACTTGCCCTGGACGCCGTCGAGGCTGTCGACCCCGATGCTGGCGCGGGTCATCCGCTCCTCGGTCTGCAGCGGTTCGATCTCGCTGACCGAGCCGACCATGGTGGTCTTGCCGACGCCGAAGCCGCCGGCGACGAGGATCTTGACCGCGCCCGGCACCAGGCTCTGGGTCGTCAATTCGGGTCTCCTGGAGTGGGACTGAGAGGTGCGGGGCGGTCGGGTCCGCGGGGTCAGAGCCGGCGGACGCCCTCGATCACGGCCTGGATCAGCGAGATGTCCGGCGCCTCGGCGAGCTGGACCGGGGCGCGGGTGAGGATCAGCCGGGCCTCGGCGAGGTCGTCGAGCAGCACCTTGACGACGCTGACCGGCAGGTCGAGGGTGGCCGCGATCTCGGCCACGGCCAGCGGGCGTTCGCGGCACAGGTCGAGGATCGCGGCCGGTTCGGGCGTGAGCCGACTGGTGTCGGTGCGCGGGTCGGAGGTGACGACCAGGGTGATCAGCGCGAATCCGTCACGGACCGGGCCGGTGCGCCCGTTGGTGATCGCGTAGGGGCGGACCAGATGGCCTGCGTCCTTGTCGTAGAACCAGGCCTCGTCGGCGTCGGCGGTCACGCACCGCCGCCCGCGCCGGCCTGGCCTGCGTCGCTGCGCGGTGCCGCGGTGAGGTACTGGCCGACCTGCTTGACCAGCATGTTGATCTCGTAGGCCATCAGCCCGGCGTCCACCTGCTCGCTGGTGAGGACGGCGAGCCGGGCGCCCTGCCCGGCGGTGGTGACGAACAGGAACAGCTGGTCCATCTCGACCACGGTCTGCCGGACCCGGCCGCCGTTGAAGCGGTGGCCGGCGCCGCGGGCGAGGCTCTGCAGGCCGGAGGCGACGGCGGAGAGGTGTTCGGCGTCGGCCCGGTCGAGCCCCTGGGACATGCCGACCAGCAGGCCGTCCTCGGAGAGGACGATGGCGTGCCGGGTCTCGGGTACCCGCGCCACCAGCTGGTCCAGCAGCCAGTTGAGGTCGCGCTGGGTGTCGGTGTGCTGCGTCATCACTGCTGTTCCTTGGCTTCCTGAACGGCGGAGGCTTCCCGGGCGGCGGCAGGTGCGGCCGGGAAGTGGGGCGCGGCGGGCGCCTGGGGGGCGGTGGGGGTGGTCGGCGCGCCGGGGTCGGCCGCGCGGGCGGTCCGGGTGCCGCGCTGGATGGCGGCCATGGTGGTGCGGGAGCGCTGCGGCGACGGGTCGTCGGCCCTGGCGGCCCAGGTTTCTCCGGTGGCCCCAGTTCGTCCGGTGGCCCCGGCGGCTCCGTGCCAGGGCCCGGCCTGGGGCGGCGGGCCGACCACGGGGGGCAGCATGGCGCCGGGAGCGTGGGCCTCGCGGAGCTGCTCGGCGAGGCTGGCATTGCGGACCCGCTGGGGCAGGACCCGCGGGGTGCGCAGTTCGCCGTCCGGGCCACGGTCCGAGTGCCCCTCCGGGGAGCGTTCGTGGGCGGGCGCAGGAGGCTCGGCGGTGGCGCCGTCGAAGGGCCCGGCCGTGGTCCCGGCCGGCACGTCCGCAGCACGGCCGTCGGCCGACGGCTCACCGGGCGAACCGTCGGACGGGACTTCGTACGGGCGCGGGAAGGCGGGCCGGGGGACGACCACGGCCCCGGGCAGGCCGGGTATCTCGGCACCGACCGGCAGACCGCCGTTGGCCGGGCCGGGGGCGGCTCCTCCGACCGGGCCGCCGTCCAGGGGGTACTGGGCGAGCAGTTCGCCGATGATCACACCGCTGCCACCCGCACCGGGAACACCACCCGAACCGGGAGCACCGGGCACACCGGGAACACCGGGGACATCAGGCACCGCCGGGCCACCGGCCACACCGCCGGCCCCGGGCCCGCCGGGCGCACCCGGCTCGGCCCCGGGCGCCGGAGTGCCCGGCCCAGTGCCGATCAGCCCGCCGAGCACTCCGGCGAGCGCGCCGGTCAGCCCCCCGTCCGGACCGCCGGTGCCGGTGCCGGTGCCGCCCGCCGCCCGCAGGGGCTCGGGGACAGGGGTCCGGGTGACCCGCGCGCCGGACGGCAGCCCGGCCATGGCGGCCGGCTGGTCGGCCTGCTCCAGCAGCACCGACGGCACCAGCACCACGGCCCGGGTGCCGCCGTAGGGCGAGGGCCGCAGGGTGACCTGGATGTCGTGCCGGGCGGCCAGCCGCGCGACGACGAACAGGCCGAGGCGCAGGTCGTCGCCGAGGGCGGAGACGTCCAGCTCGGGCGGGTTGGCCAGGTAGTCGTTGAGCCGCTCGTACTCGTCCTCGCCCATGCCGAGGCCGCGGTCCTCGACCTCGACCGCCAGGCCCTTCGGGACTTCCTGCGCGGAGACCTGCACCTGGGTGTACGGCGGGGAGAAGGTGGTGCCGTTCTCGATGAGTTCGGCGATCAGGTGGATGACGTCGGCGACGGCCTGTCCGCTGAGTGAGGCGCGCGGCACGCCCTGGACGACGACGCGGGCGTAGTTCTCGGTCTCGGAGACGGCGCTGCGCAGCACGTTGACCATGGGCACGGCGTTGCGCCAGCGCCGGGCGGGCAGGGCGCCGCCGAGGATGACGAGGTTCTCGGCGTTGCGCCGCATCCGGGTGGCGAGGTGGTCGACCGCGAACAGTTCGCGCAGCAGCTCGGGTTCCTCGTGCTCGCGCTCCAGGGCGTCGAGCATGCTGATCTGTCGGTGGATCAGGATCTGGGTGCGGCGGGCGATGTTGAGGAAGACCTTCTTCGTCCCCTCGCGGCCCTGGGCCTGGTGGATGATGGCGGCGACGGCTGCCTGGCGGACGGCGGCGAGGCCGTCGGAGGTCTGCTGGACCTCGTCGCCGGTCCGGCGGGACGGCGACCAGGCGGGCGGTGTGGGCACGGGCTCCCCGGCGCGCAGCCGTCCGACGACCTCGGGGATCTCGTCCCGGGCGAGTGCGAGGGTGTCGGCGCGCAGTGCGCCGAGGCGGGCGGACAGGGTTCGCGCGGTCCGGATGCCGTGGACCAGGCTGATCAGCAGGACCAGGGCGACGACGGCGCTTCCGGCGATCACGGCGGTGCGGTGTTCGGCGCCGCGCAGCAGGTAGGCGGCGTAGGCCCAGGCGGCGGCGAGGCCCAGGCCGGGGACCAGGACGAGGGCGAGGAGTGAGCTGCGGAGCGAGCCGGACCGGCCGGCGCGGTGGGCCGTGCGGGGAGCCGATATGCCTGGCATCTGATTCCTTGTTGCAGGGCCGAGTCGCTGGGCCGAACGGCGGGCCGACCTGTACGCGGTCCGTCCGGGGCTTCAGGGCGCCACGGCCGGGGTGGCCGGACGGGGTGACGCGGTGTCATCGCCCGGGCGGGGGTGCAGCACGGCCGCCGACGGCAGGAACGGTATCAGTCCCAAGTGCCCTCATCGCAACATCAACTGACGATATGTGGACGGGTTATAACAATGACGGAGGCATCCGGAAGGAGTGTCCGCCGGCGGAAAGTCGCAGCTCACGTCGGTCGCGGGCGGCGCGTGGACGGTGCGCGGACGGCTCTCCGGGGGCCGGGAGAACCTCCCGGAGAGTCGTCAGGAACAGGTCAATTCACCGCCGCGCCGAACGTTCGCCCTCGTCCGACAGCCCGACAGCCCGGTCCGCCGGTGCGTGGGTCCGCCGGTGCGTGGGTCCGCCGGTGGGCAGGCCCACCGGTGCGTCGGCGCGCGGCGCCGGTTCAGCCCGCCAGCGGTATCGGCACCACCTGCCCGCCGCCGAAGGCCTGCAGCTCCACTGCGGCCTCCCGCTGGGACAGTTCGGTCCACGCCCAGCTCGCCAGGTCGGACAGCTCCGCCGACCACTGCTTGCCGTAGGTGCCGCAGGCGACCTGGCCGAGTCGCAGCCGCTGGACGTCCGAGGTCCCGGCCGGCGGGTAGACGTGGGTGGCGTCGCGCAGGTAGCGCTCGATGCTGAACTCGGTCTGCAGGCCCCGGGCGGCGTGGATCTCCATGGCGTTGCGCGCGGAGTCCAGCGCGTACTCGGTGTTGATGAGCTTGGCGTTCATCAGCTCGGCGTCGCAGGCCCTGCCGTGGTCGAGGAGGTGCGAGGCGTGGTAGGCGGCCAGCTTGGCGGTCATCAGCCTGGACTGCATCTCGCCGAGCTTCAGCGCGATGTTGGGCAGGCGGTTGATCGGTTTGCCGTAGAGCACCCGCCCCTCGGCGAAGCGCGCGGTGTCCTCGACGATCGCGGTGTGGATCCCGAGTGCGACGGCGGCGAGGTTGAGCCGGCCGTAGAGGGTGGAGGAGGAGTAGGCGACGTCCAGGCCCTGGCCCTCCAGGCCCAGCCGGTTGCCGACGGGGATGCGGCAGTCCTCGAAGACGATCTCGCCGAAGCTGAAGCCGTGCAGGCCGCTCTGCGAGCCGAGTTCGCCGACGCGGAAGCCGGGGCGCTCGCTCTCGACCAGGAACGCGGACAGGCCCCTGCTGCCCTCGCCGGTGCGGAGGACCACGCCGTGCACGTCGCCGATGTGGGAGTTGCCGACGAACCACTTGCGGCCGTTGAGCACGTACTGGTCGCCCTCGCGGCGGGCGGTGCCGGACATGCCGAGCACGTGGCCGCCGCACTCCGGTTCCGTGACGGCGATGGTCGGCAGCGACTCGCCGGAGGCGAACCTCGGCAGCCACTTGCGCCGCTGGACGTCCGAGCCGAAGTGGATGACCTTGGCGACGCCGAGCTGTGAGGCCTGTGTCACCGCGCCCATGGCGCCGCTGACGCGGGCGAGTTCCTCCACGATGACGGTCTTGGCGAGGTGCCCCAGCCCCAGTCCGCCGAATTCGCGCGGAATGGTCACCCCGATCCAGCCCCGCCGGGCGATCTCCCGCGACAGTTCGAACTCGACGGTCCGTTCGGCCTCCATTCGGGCCACGTGCGGGCGTACCTCCTTCTCCGCGAACTCCCGGACCTCCGCTCGGAGACTCTCGTGGCGCTCGTCGGTGAAGTAGTCCATCGCCATGCTGGGGTCCTCTCGTGTCAGTGGATGTGCCGTGCCTCCGTCCGTGCTGTCGAAGTCGCTCCAGCCGCTCCCCGGAGATGAGTGGGGGTTCGAGGTGGTGGCGGCCGACTGCCCCGTCGCAATCGGTGCATGCGGAACTCGGGGCGGATTCCCAGGGGTTGGGAATGCCGCCCGTGTCTTCGGCAGGGCTCATTGTCGTATGGGCCTCCTGTGCTGACCCAGAGTCGATCTTGAATTGGCGGAAATCGGCCCGTCCTTACGCTGAGGAGTTTTGCCATGGCTCTGAGTGGGAAGTGATCTTGACCCGTTGCGGCAACCTGCTGAGCGGCCGCTCACATGCGGCTTTGACTGTCCATCAGCAACGGCGATGAGCCGGACCGGGAGCACCGAACCGCCCGGATGTCTGATTACATGTGCGCCATGACTGATGTGATGAGCACTCAAGGCCAGTTCCCGGGTGCCGCCGGGGAGTCCGAGCGGACCCGCAGGCTGCGCAGCCTTGGTCTCAACGAACCGTCCGCGGACGAGGCCTTCGACCGCTTCGCCCACCTGGCCGCCAGCATCACCCGCGCTCCCATCGCGATGGTCAACTTCATCAACGACGAGCGCCAGATGTTCCGGGGGCTCTACATTCCGCCAAACTCGAACGACGTCGCGGTCGACGACGGCGCTTCCTGGGCCGATCGGGGCATCGCCTTCGACCTGCCCACCCGTCAGATGCCGCTGAGTCACGGTTTCTGCCCGCACGTCGTCGCCCAGCGCTCCCCCCTCGCGCTCGACGACATCCTCGCCTACCCCCGGTTCTCCGGGAACCCGGTCGTCGACGAACTGGGCGTGCGCGCCTACCTCGGCGCCCCGCTCGTCGACGACACCAACACCGTCATCGGCACCGTCTGCGTCCTCGACCGGGAACCCCGGCAGTGGGGGCGCGAGCGGCTGCG
Organism: Kitasatospora sp. NBC_01300; assembly: GCF_041435235.1. NCBI lineage: Bacteria > Bacillati > Actinomycetota > Actinomycetes > Kitasatosporales > Streptomycetaceae > Kitasatospora > Kitasatospora sp. NBC_01300. The sequence continues at coordinate 6,104,719 of NZ_CP108408.1, forward strand.
CGACATCCAGCACCTCGCCGAGGCGCTGCTCTCCGAGATCCGGCTGCGCGACAACCTGCTCGCCCAGCAGCAGGAGATGTTCGCCGCCTTCGACGGCTCCCCGTTCCCCATCATGCTGACCGACGGCCCCGGTCAGGAGATCCGCTACGCCAACGCCCAGCACGCCGACACCTTCGGCGCCCCGGTGGCGTACGGCGCGATCGGCCTGGCCTACCCGCAGCTCGGCGCCGCCGGCCTCCAGCAGGCCATCGTCGAGGCCTACCACACCGGGCGCAGCACCGTCCTCAACGACGTCCGGATCCAGTCAGGCCGCCCCGACGTCCAGCGCGGCCAGCAGGTCTTCAGCTTCACCTGCACCCCGCTGCGGGCCGCGCGCACCGGCCAGGTCAACGGTGTCCTCACCGTCGGCATGGACGTCACCGCGCAGTCCCGCACGGAGGAGGAACTCGGCACGCTGGCCGCCCTGCTGGTCGACCGGCTCCAACAGAGCGGCGCCACCCCCGCCGGCCGCCCGGGCATCGCCGGGGAGTCCGGACTCGTCCTGCCGAACTGAGCCGCCGACCCGCCGTCCGCGCGCGGCGTCGCCGTCCCCTTCCGCACCACCGCTCGTCGAACCGCACCACCGCGCACCACCCACCACCGTGGCGGGGCGCCTCTCACCCCCGAGGAGAGGCTCCCCGCCACGGTGCGTCCGGGGTGCGGGCCCGTGCGGGTGAACCGCCGCCGCCCGCACCCCGGCCGTGACCCGCCCGGCGGCCGCCGGTGGTAGGCATGGGCCGCATGGACTGGTTCGCCGCCCCCGACTACTGGCTGAGCCGACTGCTCGTCCAACGCCTGCTCGCCGGCCTCTACCTGATCGGATTCCTCGCCGCCGCCGCACAGTTCCGCGCCCTCATCGGCAGCGACGGCATGCTGCCGGTGCCCCGCTTCACCGCCCGGGTCCCGTTCCGCCACGCGCCCGGACTGTTCCACCTCCACTACAGCGACCGCTTCTTCGCCGCCGTCGCCTGGAGCGGCGCCGCGCTCGCCGCCGCCGTGACCGCCGGACTCGGTGACGCCGTCCCGCTCTGGGCGTCCGTCCTGCTGTGGGCGGTGCTCTGGGGGCTCTACCTCTCGATCGTCAACGTCGGACAGACCTGGTACTCCTTCGGCTGGGAGTCGCTGCTGCTCGAAGCGGGCTTCCTCGCCGCCTTCCTCGGCAACGCCGACACCGCCCCGCCCACCCTGGTGCTCTGGCTGATGCGCTGGCTGGTCTTCCGCGTCGAGTTCGGCGCCGGACTGATCAAACTGCGCGGTGACCGCTGCTGGCGCGACCTCACCTGCCTGCGCTACCACCACGAGACCCAGCCCATGCCCGGACCGCTCAGCTGGTTCTTCCACCACCTGCCCGACCCGCTGCACCGCGTCGAGGTCGCCGCCAACCACTTCGTCCAACTCGTCGTCCCCGTCGGCCTCCTCCTCCCGCAGCCGGTCGCGAGCTACGCCGCCTGCGCCGTCGTCACCACCCAGCTGTGGCTGATCGCCTCGGGCAACTTCGCCTGGCTCAACTGGCTCACGATCACGCTCGCCCTCGCCGCCGTCGACCCGGCCCGCGTCGGACTGCCCCTCCACGCCCGCGTCCACCCCGCCGCGCCCGTCTGGTTCGAGGCGCTGGTGATCGCCCTGACCGCGGCCGTCGCCGTCCTGAGCTACTGGCCGGTCCGCAACCTCGTCTCGCGCGGCCAGGCCATGAACCGCTCCTTCAACCGGCTGCACCTCGTCAACACCTACGGCGCCTTCGGCAGCATCAGCCGCGTCCGCCAGGAGGTCGTCGTCGAAGGCACCGACGAACCGACCCTCACCCCGCACACCGTCTGGCACGAGTACGGCTTCAAGGGCAAACCCGGCGACGTGCGCCGTCTCCCGCGCCAGTACGCCCCCTACCACCTGCGGCTCGACTGGCTGATGTGGTTCGCCGGCATCTCACCCGCCTACGCCCGCCCCTGGTTCCTGCCCTTCGTCGCCCGCCTGCTCGCCGGCGATCCCGCCACCCTCCGCCTGCTGCGCCACAACCCCTTTCCCGGCACCCCGCCGACCCACGTCCGGGCGACCCTCTACCTCTACCGGTTCACCAGTTGGCGCGAACTGCGGGAAACCGGCGCATGGTGGCACCGCACCGCGCTCCACGAGTACCTCGCGCCGGTCGACCTCAGCTCCCTCGGCCGCGCCGGGTACCGCCCACCCCTCGGCCGGCGGCTCCGCGCCGTCCCGCTGGACCGGCCGCGACGGCCCGGGGCCCGCCCGGGGACCCCGCCCGCCCGGCCCGACGGCCGCGGGCCCCAGCACCCGTCCGGCCCAACGTCCCACCACCCGTGCGGCCCTCCCGGGTAGCGGCCAGGCGGGGGGTATGGCACACGACACCGGCCCGTCGGGCGGTGGGTGCGTGCAAGGCTCGAACGGGCACCCGTATTCTGGGCGTCCACAACCGGCGGCCCTCCCGCGCGCCCCCCAGCCCCGCCCCCGGGGCACCCCGCGCAACCGGTCCGCCGCCCCCTCGCCGCCAGCCCCGCCGTCGTCGCCCAGAACCGGACCTCACATGACAGTGCTTCACTCGCGCAACGCCGACGCAGCCGACCCGGCGGACGTCGCCGACGCCGCAGACGTCAAGGACCCCCAGGACGCCAAGGCCACCACGGCGGAGACCGACCTCCGCGAGGACCTCGGCCGCTACGCCGAACTCGGGGCCTTCACCCTCACCGCCGACACCCACGCCTGGTACGCGGCCGTCGACACCGTCGCCACCCCCGAGGACGCCCGGGCCGCCTCCACCGCCCTCGCCGAACTGCGCGGCCGCGACCTCCAGCAGACCTGGGACGCCGTCGCCGTACTCGCCGCCGACGCCAAGCTCGACGAACCCGACACCGTCGCCAAGGCCGCACTCCTCGTCGAGATGCTCCAGCGCGTCCACCGCACCTCCGCCACCCTCACCACCGCCGCCTACGACGCCGACCTCGGCGCCCTCGCCGCCGCCACCGCCGACGGCACCTGGCGCCGCGAGAACGGCGTCAAGCTCTCCTGGCTGCGCGCCCGCTCCCTGCGCAAGCAGGCCACGGCCCTCGCCACCGACCGCCGCATCCGCCGCGAGGACCTGCACGAGGCACTCGCCTCCGCCGAGGTCGAGCGCCGCGCCTGGGCCGCCCTCGCCCCCGCCGGCACCCTGCCGGTCGTCCCCGCCGACGGCGCCCTGGTCGAGCGGACCGCCCAGGCCTTCGAGGCGATCAACACCGGACTGCGCGGCCTCGCCCGACTGCTCCCCGACCACGACCTCGACGGGCTGGCCTTCGCCGAGCTCGTCGACCTCGTCGAGCGGCTCGCCGCGGACGAGGGCACGCTCTACCGCCTGCCCACCATCCGCGGGCTGCGCACCACCCTGGAGGAAGCCGGCCTCGGCGACCTGCTCACCGAACTCGCCGCCGCCCGGGCCGACCGCCGCGCCGCCGAAGCCGCGTTCGCCGCCCGCCAGGCCCTGGCCGGCGGCCAGCGCGACGGGCTCGCGGGGGAGGGCAGCGCCGTCGAGGCTCCGGCTCCGGCTCCGGCTTCGGCTTCGGCTTCGGCCGAGGAGACGGTGACCGACGCGGACGCGGGCTCGGACGACGTTGAGGCCGAGGCCGAGGCCGTGGTCGAGACGGCCGAGGCAGCCGAGGAAGAGGTGACGGAGGAAGCTCCGTCCGCTGTCGTGGTCTCCCTCCCGGCGCCGTCCCCGGCCGCCGACGACCTGGTGGCCGCCGCGACCGCCGCCCTGGCGGAGACCACGGAAACCACGGAGGCCGAGGCCGCCGTCGAGGTTCCCGCTGTCGAGGCCGTGGCCGAGGTCGAGCTCGCGGAGGAGGCGTCGGTCCTGGAGGACACGCCCGTCGTCGAGCAGGAGACGACCGAGCCGGCTGTGGAGCCCGAGACGGTTGCCGAGGCTGCCGAGGTCGAGGTTCCTGTGGCCGAGGTCGAGCCGGTTGTTGAGCCTGCCGCTGTCGTGGAGCCGGTGGCCGAGGCTGAGGTCGTCGAGGTCGTCGAGGCCGTCGAGGAGGCGCCCGCCGTCGCCGTCGTCGAGCCGGTGGCCGAGGTGGAGCCGGCTGTGGAGCCCGAGACGGTTGCCGAGGTCGCCGAGGTCGAGGTTCCTGTGGCCGAGGTCGAGCCGGTTGTTGAGCCTGCCGCTGTCGTGGAGCCGGTGGCCGAGGCTGAGGTCGTCGAGGTCGTCGAGGAGGCGCCCGCCGTCGCCGTCGTCGAGCCGGCTGTGGAGCCCGAGGCGGTTGTCGAGGTTTCCGTGGCCGAGGTCGAGCCGGTTGCCGTCGTCGAGCCGGTGGCTGAGGCTGAGCCGGTTGCTGAGTCCGCCGCTGTCGTGGAGCCGGTGGCCGAGGTTGAGGCCGTCGAGGAAGCGCCCGCCGCTGTTGTCGTGGAGTCGGTTGAAGAGACCGAGGCCATTGAGGACGTGCAGCCGGTGGCTGAGGTCGAGCCTGAGACGGTTGCCGAGGTCGTTGTGGTCGAGGTTCCTGTGGCAGAGGCCGACGAGCCGGTGGCTGAGGTGGAGCCGGTTGCTGAGTCCGCCGCTGTTGCGGAGCCGGTGGCCGAGGCTGAGGTCGTCGAGGTCGTCGAGGTCGTCGAGCCCGCGCCCGCCGTCGAGCCCGCGCCCGTTGCCGCCGGTCGGCCCGAGAAGCCGGACTTCACGCCCGGCCGGCCCGTGACCGCCTACTCGGCCGACGAGCTGCTCGCCGTCGTCCGGTGGGTGGACGGTGACGGTGTGAAGCGTACGGAGGAGGAACTGCTGCGGGCGGCGATGAAGGAGCTGGGCTTCGCCCGCCTCGGGCCGCGGATCAAGGAGGCGCTGGGCGCCGCCGTCACCGCCGCGCGGGGCTGACGTACCAGCGGGGAACAACGGCGAAGGGCCCGGGACGCGAGACCGCGTTCCGGGCCCTTCCGCTGTCCGCGCGGGTTCGGGGGTTCGTCAGCCGGTCTTGGTCCACGGCTGGCCGGTCATCAGCGCCTTGACGTTGGCCACGTACCCCGGGTTGGGGATGACCAGGCTGCCGACGACCTGGCCGGTGGCCGGGTCGGTGACGGTGTTGTAGTGCACGTTGCCCGCTCCGGCGTTGTACGCGGAGATGACGAGGTCGAGCAGCGGCGTCTTGCCGGTGGCCGGGTCGGGGGAGAGGTCGTACTTGCCGTCGAAGGAGGAGTCGCCGTAGTAGGCGACCAGCCAGTCGAGCAGCTGGGTGCCGAGCTGGACGTTCCCGGGGAGGGTCTTCGCGTCGGAGGTGGTGCCGAACTTGCTGTTCATCCAGCTGATCGTGTTCGGCATGATCTGCATGGTGCCGATCCCGCCGTCGCAGGCGAGGATGCCGGACTGCCAGCCGCTCTCCTGCCAGGCGATCGCCTTGACCAGGTTGACGGGCAGCGGCGGGAGCTTGTCGGTGCCGCCGCTGCTGAGGTTGAGCGTGCGGGCCTGGCCGGCGGCGGTGGCGAGGGCTGCGCCGACGGCCTCCTTGGGCTCGTCGGGCTGGGGCTTGCTGGGCTGGCAGCTGCTCTGCAGCGGCGGGACGTGCGGGGTCGGCGGCGCGGGCGGCGGCGGGGGAGCGACCGGGCCGGGCTTGGCGACGGGCACGGGGGCCACGACGGCGGGCTTGGCGACCGGGGGCTGTGTGGTGGGAGCGGCGGGCGGGCTGCTCGGCGCGCCGGGCTTGGTGGTGGTCGGGGCCGGGGTGGTCGGGGCGGGCTTGCCGGACTTGCTCGCGGACGGGGTCGGGCTGTGGGAGGCACTGGCCGTCGGGGTGGCGGTCGGCGTCGGGGTGGCGGTCGCGGACGGGCTCGCGCTCGGCGTCTCGGTCGGCGTCCCGGTGGCGGCGACCGCCGTGGTGTCCGGCGCGCTGTTCTGGTGGTTGTCGGCGTGCTTGGTGCCGCAGCCGGCCAGGACGGCCGTCGAGACTGCTGCGGCCGACACCATGACCAGTGCTCTCCGGGATGCGCTGACTGCCACTGTGGTTCCCCCCACTCGTCACCGGCGGTCCCGGTGAGTGGCGGTCATCCTACGATGTGCTGTTCGAGCCCCGTACGAACGGGTGGTCCAACGCGTGCGCGAGCACCGTCGGCGCCGTCACCAGGGACGGTCCGTACCAGGTCAGGTGGCGTCCGCTGACCAGCGCCGCCGGGACGCCGGGGAACGCCTCGGGGCCGTCCTGTGTCGTGAAGCGGTACGGCTCGTCCGGGAGGACCACCAACCCGGGGCGGCAGGCGAGCAGTTCGGGCAGCGGGATGGCCGGGTAGCGCTCGGCGTGCCCGGCGTGGACGAGCCGGAGGCCGAGGCGGCTCAGCAGGTCCCCGGCGAAGGTGTCGCGGCCCAGGACCATCCACGGGCGGCGCCAGACCGGAACGATCGCCCGCGGGCCGTCCGGCGGGCGCCGGACCGGGGCCCACGCCGCCTCGGCCCGGTCCAGCCAGTCCGGGCGCGGGAGCGCGCAGGCGGCGGTGAGCAGCCGGTCGAGCGAGCGGAACGCGTCGTCCAGGGTGCGGATGTCGGTGACCCAGACCGGCAGGCCGGCCGCCCGCAGCGCGTCCAGGTCGGGGCGCCGGTTCTCCTCGTCGTTGGCGAGGACGAGGTCCGGGGCGAGGGCGAGGATGCCCGGCACGTCCGGGTTCTTGGTGCCGCCGATCCTGGTGACCGCCAGGTCGGCCGGATGGCTGCACCAGTCGGTGGCGCCGACCAGCAGCCCGGGTGCGGTGGCGGCGACCGCCTCGGTCAGCGACGGCACCAACGACACCACCCGGCGCGGCGGGCGCGGGCCGAACCGGACGGGCAGGTCGAGATCGTCCCGCAGGACGGTGGGATCGGCCATCCGGCCACCCTACGCCGGGGGTTCACGGACGGGCAGCGGACAGGCAGCGGATGGGCGGCGGTCGGGTGGCGAACGGGCAGCGGCCGGCGGGTGTACGGGAGCCGGGCGGCGCGGAAATCCCCGGGAACCCCCCGGGCGGTCCGACCGACTACCTGGTCCGGGTTCGCAGGACGGGCCCCGAGCACGATCACCGACCAGGAGAATTACCATGCGCCCTCGCGTTGTCTGCGGAATCGCGGCCGCCGTCGCCCTGTTCGCCACGGCCTGCGGAAGCGGCGCCGGAAACGGCGGCGGGGGAGGCGGAGAGCGCGGCGCGGCCGGTGCCGCCCAGACCGCCCCGGCCGGCGGCTACCCCGTCAAGGTGGCCGACTGCGCGGACCGGGAGACCACCATCGCCAAGGCCCCCGCCAAGATCGTCACCAGCAACGCCGCCGCCCTGGAGCTACTGCTCCAACTCGGCGCGGGCGACCGGGTGATCGGTACCGGCTTCCCGCCCGGCAAGGGCACCCTCCCGCCGGCCCTGGCCGAACAGGGCGCCAAGGTGCCGGTGCTCGGCGACAAGACCATCCCCAAGGAGAAGCTGCTCGGCTCCGGCGCCGACCTGTACGTCGACACCTTCGGCGCGATGCCGATGATGGGCGGCGGCGCCACCGGTCCCAGCGAGGAGGAGTTCGCGGCGGCCGGCATCCAGCACGTCTACCTCCTCTCGACCGCCTGCGCCGGCACCCCCAAGGCCGCCAAGGCGCCGCGCACCGACCTGTCCGGGGTCGAGAACGACATCCGCCGCCTCGGCGCGGTCACCGGCACGGCCGCCCGTGCGGAGGAGCTCGTCACCGGGATGGAGAAGCAGATCGGCGAGGTGCGCACCGCCCTCGCCGGCGTCGCGGAGGCGCAGCGGCCCGGTTACTTCGTCTTCGACTTCGACGCCGGCACCAAGCAGCCGGTGGCCGTCTGCGGCCGCCAGGTCGCCAACGCGGTGATCACCCAGGCCGGCGCCCGCAACGTGTTCGCCGACTGCGACGCCGACTTCAAGCCCGGCTCCTGGGAGGACGTCGTCGCCAAGAACCCGGACTGGATCCAGCTCGCCGTCCGCAACCGGGGCAGCGAGGAGGCCACCCGCAAGGCCTTCGACGACGCCGAGGCGTTCCTGCGCGGCTTCCCCGCGACCCAGGGCCTGAAGGCCGTCCAGGAGGGCCACTTCGTGCGGCTCGGCTCCGAGGTCACCACCATCGCGGGCGTGCGCAACGCCGACGCCGTCCGGCAGATCGCCGCCACCGTCCACCCCGACCTCGTCAAGAACGGGCAGTAGCCGGTGACGTCGGCCGTCTCCGTCGAACGGCGCGACGAGCCCCGCCCGGCCCGCACCCTGCGGGCCGGGCCGCTGGCCGTCGCGCTGACCGCCGCCCTGGTGCTCGCGCTGACCGCCGCCGTGTCGTTCGGCGCGGTGGACATCCCGCCCGGCGAGGTCTGGTCGGTGGTCGCCCACCACCTCACCGGGCGGGCCCCCGAACCCGGCACCCGCGACCTCATCGTCTGGCAGCTGCGCGTCCCGCGCGCCCTGCTGGCGGCGACGGTCGGGGCCGGGCTCGGCCTGGTCGGCACGGCCGTGCAGGCCCTGGTCCGCAACCCGCTCGCGGACCCCTACCTGCTCGGCATCTCCTCCGGCGCCTCCCTCGGGGCGGTCGCCGCGATCGTCCTCGGCACCTCGCTCGGCCTCGACCTCGCCTTCGGCAGCGCGCTCGGCCTCACCGTCTCCCTGGCGGCCTTCGCCGGCGCGCTCGCCGCGTTCTCCCTGGTCTGGCTGGCGGCCAGGCGCGGCGGCGGCTTCTCCCCGCTGCGCCTGGTCCTCGCGGGCATCGCCATCGCCCAGTTCCTCGGCGGCATCACCAGCTACCTCGTCCTGCAGACCCGCGACGAGCAGCAGACCCGTGGCGTGCTGTTCTGGCTGATGGGCAGTCTCGGCGGCGCCGTCTGGGCCCAACTCGCCGTCCCCGCCGTCGCGGTGGTGCTCGGGTTGGCCCTGCTCCAGGCCCGTGCCCGCGGGCTCAACGCGATGCTCATGGGCGACGAGACGGCCGCCGGGCTCGGCGTGGACGTCACCCGGCTGCGCCGGGAGGTCTTCGTCGTCACCAGCGTGCTGACCGGCGTGCTGGTCGCGGTATCCGGCGCGATCGGCTTCGTCGGACTGATGGTGCCGCACGTCTGCCGCCTGCTCGTCGGCGGCGACCACCGGCGCCTGCTGCCGCTGTCCGCGCTCACCGGTGCGCTGCTGCTGGTCGTGGTCGACACCGTGGCCCGCACCGCGCTGGACGGCCAGGAACTGCCGATCGGCGTGGTCACCGCCGTCCTCGGCGCCCCCACCCTGCTCTACCTGCTGGACCGACGACTGGAGCGCACGTGAGGATCGCGGTCGAGGACCTGAGCGTCACCCTGTCCGGGCGGGCGGTGGTGGCCGGCGTCCACCTGGTCGCCGAGGAGGGGGAGATCGCCGGCCTGGTCGGGCCCAACGGCAGCGGCAAGTCCAGCCTGCTGCGCACCGTCTACCGGCACCTGCGGCCGAGTGCAGGGCGGGTGCTGCTGGCCGGGCGGGACCTGGCCGGGCTGCGCCCCGCGCAGTCCGCCCGGCACATCGCCGCGCTGCCGCAGGAGCGGGGCGGGGACTTCGAGTTGAGCGTCCGCGAAGTGGTCGCGATGGGCCGCACCCCCTACAAGCGGTCGTTCGCCGCCGACGACGCCGAGGACCACCGGATCACCGCCGACGCGCTCGTACGGGTCGGCATGGCGGACGCCGCCGACCGCCGCTTCGCCCAACTGTCCGGGGGCGAACGGCAACGGGTGCTGCTGGCCCGCGCGCTCGCCCAGCAGCCGGACGTCCTGGTGCTGGACGAGCCGACCAACCACCTGGACGTCCGCCACCAGGTCGAACTCCTCGCCCTGCTGCGGGACCAGCGCCGCACCACCCTGGTCGCGCTGCACGACCTCAACGCCGCCGCCTCCGTCTGTGACCGGCTGCACGTCCTGCACCGCGGCGCCCTGGTGGCCTCCGGGGCGCCGCGCGAGGTGCTGACCGCGGAGCTGCTGGCCGAGGTGTTCGGCGTCCGGGCGGCGGTGGTCGAACACCCGCTCACCGGCGACCCGTTGATCGCCTTCGACCACCGCACCCCGGCAGTCCCGGCCTCGCCGGCCGCCCCGACCTCGGTGGAGGGTGTCGGGGTCGGGGCGGCGGATGCTGGTGGGGCGGGGGCCGAGAGGGTGCAGGCCGCCGAGGTGGGGCCCGCGCGTCAGAGCGCCTCGTAGTGGCTCGGCCGGCCGTCGATCTCGACCAGCCGGCCGCGCTGCGCGGCGTCCTCGCTGCGCAGCAACTCCCAGTCGCCGTCGGCACGGTGGAGTACCGAGGAGTGCCAGGGCGTCATCCAGGCGTCGGCGGCCTCCAGCAGCCGGATGCCGAACTTCGGTGCGCCCGCCGGCTGCGGGTGGATGGAGAGCCGGACCGACCGGGGGTGCTGCTCGGCGATCAACTCGCCCCAGGCGCGGCTGCGCTGGATCACCCCGTAGGCGCGGCGGCGGCAGTCGCGTTGCAGGGCGGAGCGGGTGCCGGTGAAGCCGACGGTGTCGTCGGCCAGGAAGCGGGTGATGCCGCGGTAGAGCCGCAGGGTCTCCTCGTCCGTCAGCACCAGCTCGCGCAACTCCTCGACGCTCGGCGCGTACTGGGCGTGCACCCGGGCGCGCTTGTCGTCGTACGGCAGGTCGCCGAGGACGTCCCGCAGGTCGAAGGTGGCGAGGTGGGCGAGGTCCTCGCGTGCGATCATCGCCGTCAACTCGTCGGAGTACTCGTCGATGTGGTCGTCGGGGACGTGGACGAGGTCGCCGAAGATGTGCCCGTCCGAGCAGATCAGGATCCGCGCGCCGGGCTCGTAGTACCCGCCGATCTCCGCGCAGAGCCCGTCGAGGAAGGTGAGCGACAGCCGCTCGCCCTCGTCGGGCAGGTGGCTGAGCACCTTCGCGGGGTTAGGCGACTTGCAGGGGAAGCCGGGCAGGGTGAACAGGATCGGGTCGCCGGCGGTGATGAAGTCCGTCAACTGGGCCAGCTGGAACGGGAAATGCTCGGGCTTGGCGTCCAGCTCCGGGTCGGAGGCGCGGCGGTGCGGCAGCAGCAGGCCGAGGATCCGGGCGGCGAGCCGCGCGGCGGACTGCGGGTCGGCGCCGCCCCCGGTGTTCGTGGGCTCCGGCGCGGGTGTGAGCCCGGGTGTGGGCACGGGTGTGGGCACGGGTCCGGTGTGGTGGTGGCGGGTGGAAACGGTGCCGGCGGGCGGCATGGTGGTCCTCCGTGGAAGGTGGTGCGGGCGTGGAGCGGACGTCGGGCGGACGTCGCGGGACGTCGGCGGGCGGGCGCGGCCGCGGGGTGTTCGCAGGGCGGCCGGGGGCCCCGGCTCAGACGCGCCGGTCGTACCCGACGGGCAGCCGGTTGACCCCGCGCGCCAGGACGGCGGGGATCCAGGCGAGGGAGTCCAGGCCCTCGCCGGGGGCCTCGGACGGGCGTAGCCCGGGCAGCCGGGTGAGCAGGGTGGCGATGGCGGTCTGGAGTTCGGCCCGGGCCAGGGCGGCGCCGGGGCAGTAGTGGATGCCGTGGCCGAAGGCGAGATGGGCGTTGGGCGTGCGGTCGAGGTCGAGGCGGTCCGCGTCCGGGAACCGGGTCTCGTCCCGGTTGGCGGCGCACAGCGAGACGATCACCGAGTCGCCGGCCGGGACGGTGGTCCCGAACAGGTCTCCGTCCTCGGCGAGGAAGCGCCAGGTGGTGAGCTCGAACGCGGCGTCGTGGCGCAGCAGTTCCTCCACCGCGCGGGCCAGCAGGCCGGGGTCGTGGGCGGGCCCCTCGGAGAGGGAGTCGCGCAGCCGGGCGAGCTGGTCGGGGTGGCGCAGCAGGGTGATCAGCATGGTGGTGATCTGGTTGGTGACCGGCTCCTGGCCCGCGACCAGCAGCTGGAACACCATGGAGTCGACCTCCTCGCGGCTCAACTCGCCCGCGTCGTGGGCGGCGACGAGCCGGCCCAGCAGGTCGGCGCCGGCCGTGGCCGGGTCGTGCCGGTCGTGATCACCGGCGGGGTTCCCGGCGCGCTTGTGGGCGACGACGTCGGCGATGTACGTCTGGAGGCCGCGCAGCCGCGCCTCGTACGCCGGGCGGCCCGGGTCGTGCGGGCCGACGGGCTGCACCACCTTGCCCCAGTCGCGGTCGAAGCGCACCGCCAACTCGGCCGGCAGGCCGATCACTTCGGCGAGCACCCGGAACGGGAAGTGTGCCGCGAAGCCGGCCACCAGGTCGGCGCCGCCGGCCTCGGGCAGTTCGTCGACCAGCGCGTCGGCCAGCTCCTGGAAGCGCGGGCGCAGCGACTCCACCCGGCGCGGAGCGAAGGCGTCCAGGACGAGCCTGCGCATCGTGGTGTGCTTGGGCGGGTCCTGGTGCAGCAGGTGGACCTGCAACTGGGAGTGCTGCGGCTCGGGCATGATCGACGCCAGCTTGCGCCAGTTCTCGTTGCCCAGCGCGTGGTTCTTGCCGAACCGGGGGTCGTTGAGGGTCTCGTGGGCGGCCTGGTAGCCGGTGACCAGCCAGGCGTGGATGCCGCTCGGGAACTCCACCCGGTGTACCGGCCCGGCCTCGCGCATCCGCCGGTAGAGCGGGTACGGGTCGCTCTTGTACGCGGGGCCGTACAGCGGTACGGGGTCCGGGAGTTGGTCGTAGCCGTACGGGCAGCGCGGCTCGTCCGACGGGTGGGCCGGCGCCGGGTCGTGGACGGTGTCGGTCATCTGCGGTGTTCCTCCGGTCGTGCGGGCATGACGGGGTGCGGGCTCTGGGGTACGGCTTCGGGCACGCGGGCTTTGGGGGCGCGGGCTTTGGGGGCTCGGGCTTTGGGCGTGGGGGAGGCGCGGTCCGGTGGTCTCAGGTCCGTGGACGGCGGTGCAGGGCAAGCAGGACCACGGCCGCCGCCGCGACCAGGGCGGCCAGGGCGATGCCCGCCCGGGTGCCGGTGGTGGCGCGGTCGCCGGCCAGCGCGGCGGCGCCGGCCAGGGCCGGGCCGAAGGCGAAGCCCAGGCTGCGGGCCAGTTGGACGGCGGAGCCCGCGGTGGCGAGCTTCCCGGGGGGCGAGGCGGTCATCACCAGGGCCTGGGTGGGGCCGCCGTTGAGGCCCATCCCGACACCGGCCAGGGCGAGCCGCCAGGCGATGTCGGCGGCGGACCAGCCGGTGTCCAGCGGGACGAGCAGCGCCAGGCCGAGGGTGGTGACGGCGGCGCCCGCGAGCGCGGTCGGGCGGGTGCCCCAGCGGTCGGCCAGCCGCCCGCCGACCCGGCCGGCCAGCACCATGCCGAGCGGGAAGGCCAGCATGGTGAGCGCGGTGGCGGTGGCGCTCTCGCCACCCGGGCCGCGCAGGTGCTGGGCGAGCAGGTAGTGGCAGGCCGCGAAGCCGGCGGCGAGGGCCAGCACCGACGCGTTGACCCCGACGGTTCCGGCGGCCCGCAGCACCTCGGCGACCGGCCTGCCCCCGGGGCGGCGCAGCCAGACCAGCACCAGAGGGGCGGCGGACAGCGCCAGCAGCAGCCACAACGGCGCCTCCGGGGCCAGGGTCAGCGCGAGCAGCACGGCGGCGACGGCCGCGCCTATCAGGGTGGCGTCGCCGAGCGAGGCCCGGTCGGGCGGGCGCAGACGGCCCCGCCGCGGGGCGTACCGGTGCACGATCAGCACGGCGGCCAGGCAGACCGGCAGCTTGATCAGGAAGACCGCCCGCCAGCCGAAGTGGTCCAGCAGCAGGCCGCCGATGACCGGCCCGGTGACGGCGCCGAGCGGGCCGAGCGTCGCCGGAACGCTCATCGCCCGTCCGCGGGACTCGGGGCGGACGGAGGTGGCGGCCAGCACCGGCATCAGGACGAACAGCACCGCGCCGAAGGCGCCCTGGAGCAGCCGGGCGGCGATCAGCCAGCCCGCCCAGGGGGCGAGGGAGGCCAGCACGCTGCACGCGGCGAAGCAACTGACGGCGAGCAGCAGCGCCGAGCGGGTGCCCACCTGGTCCAGCCAGCGCCCGGCGGGCAGGAGGAGCGCCACCAGCGGGAGTTGGTAGCCGAGGGTGGCCCACTGGGCGACCCCGGCGGACACGTGCAGGCTGGCCGAGATGTCGGTGAGGGCCAGGTTGACCACGTTCATGTCGAGCATCGCGACGAACGAGAGCAGCCCGGCGGCCACGACCAGGATCCACCGGTCCGCCGAGTCGGATTGACGATCCGTCAGTGTGGCGGCGGCCAGTGGCTGTTGCGCTGCCATGGAGTCCCTCCGTTGCCCGGCTGCTGTCCCGGACACCGCCTCGGCGGCGGGGTCCGGTACAGCAGTCGGAGGCGCGGGGGCTCCAGTTCCGAACATGTGGGGGAATTTTCGGACGGGCAGGCGGGCAGGCGGACGGGAGGGGGTGGTGGGCGACGGACAGATGACAACCGACAACTAACAGATAACAGATTTCGAAATCTGTTATCTGTTAGTTGTCATCTGTTGGTTGTCATCTGTTGCCCGGCGCTTGCCGCCGTCCGTTCAGCAGGCAGCTGCGAGCTCCCCGCCCTCGGCCGCGCGGAGCCGGGCTATCAGCTCCTCCCGGGCGCGGGCGACTCGGGAGCGCACGGTGCCGATCGGGCAGCCGGCGACCTCGGCCGCCTCGGCGTAGCTCAGGCCGACCACCTGGGTGAGCACGAAGGCCTCCCGCCGTTGGGCGGGCACCCGGTCGAGCAGGTCCCCGAGCGCGACGCCGTCCTCGAACCCGGCCGCCGGCTCGGCCCCCTGCCGCTCCGCCGCCTCCTGCCAGTCCGGCAGTGCCGCACAGCGCGGTCGGGCGGCGGCCGTCCGGTACCGGTCGATCACCGTGCGCCGGGCGATCGACAGCAGCCAGGTGCGGGCCGAGGAGCGGCCGGCGAACGCGGGCAGGCCGCGCAGCGCGCGCAGGAAGGTCTCCTGTGCGAGGTCGTCGGCGGACTGGACGTCGGTGAGGTGGGCGACGAACCGCCAGACGTCCCGTTGGGTGGCGCGGACGAAGGCCTCGACGTCCGGGGCCCGGCCCGCGCGGGCGGTCAGCGCGAGCGCGGTGAGCTGCTCGTCATCCACGGCGGCCTCCCACCCGGCCGGTCCCGCCGTGAGGGCAGTGCGGGACGATGGTCGTATGAGATGCGCGCAGTTCCGTACCGCCCTGTCGGCCCGGCTCGACGGCGAACCGACCGGACTGCCGGATGGCCGGCTGGACGGGCACGTCGCGCGCTGCGCCGGCTGCCGAGGATGGCTGGAGCGGGCCGAGCAACTGCGCGGCCACGTCCGGGAGAGCGCCGCCGGTCCGTCGGAGGAGTGGTCGGCCCGCTTGCTGGACGGACTCGGCGTACGGGAGCTCGGGGGCGGTCAGGCTCCGGACGGGCCGGAGGCCGTGGAGCGGTAGGACGGTGGCGCCGGCCCAAGCCGGTGCGCCGTCGTAGTCAGGCATGCGAAGGTCCTGAGGGGAGGGCTGGGAGCGACGCCACCCGAGGTGGCGTCGCCGGCGTCCATGGGACTTCCGTGCGGCCCACGGCGCCTCCACGGGGGAGACGGCGGGCGGGCGCGCGCGGGCCCGGGCCCTGACGGCGCGGCGGCGAAGGCACGGCCGAGCGGCAGGGCGACCTGCCCGTCGAGCGAACCCCGTGGGCCCCGAGTCCCCGGCGGCGGTGGGCTGCCGGGGGCGGTGGGCGGAGGAGTGGGGACGGCGGGCGCGTCAGCAGGCGAGTGCGAGCGCCGGCGGGCCTCGCCGG
This sequence comes from Kitasatospora sp. NBC_01300, assembly GCF_041435235.1. Classification (NCBI taxonomy): domain Bacteria; kingdom Bacillati; phylum Actinomycetota; class Actinomycetes; order Kitasatosporales; family Streptomycetaceae; genus Kitasatospora; species Kitasatospora sp. NBC_01300. The sequence continues at coordinate 6,120,381 of NZ_CP108408.1, forward strand.
ACCACGGCATGCGTGAGCAGCACCGACCGGGACGGCCGGGCCCGGCCGCCGGTGGGGCGGGGCGCAGTCGGCGGGCGGTAGCCGAAGGGGCGCGCGAACAGCGCCAGCAGCGGGAGCACCAGCACTCCCGCGACCACGGTGCCGAGCGCGCCGAGCAGGTCGAAAAGCCGGACCAGCGCGGCGTCACCGCGCCACAGCAGCAGTGCGCAGGCCAGCGCGGCGAGCGCGTGGGCGGCGATCATCCCGAGGGACATCCCGTGCGCCATGTCGTGTGCCATGCCGTGTGTCGTCCCGGGGGGCATCCCCGCCATCCCGGCCACGTCCAGCGCCGTCCCATCGGCCGAAGCCGAAGCCGAAGCCGAAGCCGACGCGGAGAGCGACGTGGAGACCGACGCGGACGTGGACACCGATACCGGCGCGGAAACCACACCCGCCGCCGTCCCGTGGTGCATGCCCGCCATGGCGTGCAGGCCGTTGGCGGCGGGCGGGACGTCCGGGTCGAGGCCCGCCATCCGGGCCAGGTCGACGGGGGAGAGCCCGCCGGGGATCCGCTCGGGGTTGCAGAGCAGCAGCGCGGCCCAGTCCGTGGTGGCGAGCCGGCCGAGACCGCCGCCTCCCCGGCCGAGCGCCGCGGCCTGTTCGAACAGCAGGTGCAGCGCGCTCTGCGCCGCGACCATCCAGGCGCTGATCGCGCCGAGCCCGCGCCGCTTGCCGGCGAGCAGCCAGGTCAGACCGAGGACGGCCCCGAAGGCGCTGGCCAGCACCGGCGGTGAGACCCCGGCTCCGGCCATGGCGACGTGCGCCGCGGCGGCCAGCGCCACGCACAGCGCGGCGAAGACCACGGCGCGCAGCAGGCGGATCCGGTCGGTCATCACGATGGCACTCATCGTCGCACCCGCCCCGCCCGGCCCGGACCGCACCCTCCGGTATTGGCCGGTTCCACCCCGTGAGACCATGCCCGGCCCCGTGCCGCCGCGCGTCGGGACGCCCGGCCCGGCCGCCGCACCGACCCGTTCGTACGACCATCGACGCGGTTTGACATCGCCCCCCGCTTGCTCACTTAATGTGCACACCCCGGCACCGATAGTGGTGGCCGGGCGGACGCCGAACGCGAAGCAGGAGGCCCGGCCATGGAGACCTCGACCGGCTTGGCGGCCCCCGCCGCCGACCTCGCCGACCCCCGCTTCTGGCAGCTGCCCGCCCCCGCCCGCGCGGCCGCCTTCGCCGAACTGCGCCGACTCCCCGCGCCGGTGTTCTTCGGCGATCCCGCCACCGGCCGGGGCTTCCACGCGCTGGTCCGTCACGCCGACGTGGTCGAGGCCAGCCGCACCCCCGCGGTGTTCCTCAGCGGCCCCGGCGTCACCACCCCGGAACCGCCCCGCTGGGTCCGGCTGGTGTTCGGCGACTCGATGGTCAACCTCGACGACCCCCGGCACGCCCAACTGCGCAGGATCGTCTCGCGCGCCTTCACCCCCCGGCTGCTCGGCCAGGTCGAGGAGGACATCCGCCGCGTCGCCGCCCGCCTGGTCGACGACGTCGAGCGGCGGCGCCCGGAGGACTTCGTCACCTCCGTGGCCGCCGAGCTCCCCTTCCAGGTGATCTGCACCATGATGGGGATCCCGGAACACCCGCGCCGCATGATCCTGGACCAGGTCAACCACGCTTCCGAGAACATCGGCGTGGCCCGCCCGCTGCGCCGCCGGATCCGGATGCCCGGGCGCGGGCTGCTGGCACTGGCCCGCATGCAGGGCATGGTCGCCTCGATCGGCCGTGAGCGCCGCCGCAGGCCCACCGAGGACCTGATCTCCGCCCTGGTCACCGCCGACGTGGACGGCCGTCGGCTCACCGGACGCGAACTCGGCGCGTTCTTCTCCCTGCTGCTGGTCGCCGGCGTGGAGACCACCCGCAACGCGCTCGCCCACGGCCTGCACCTGCTGACCGCGCACCCGGAGCAGCGCGCCCTGCTGCTCGCGGACCTCGACGGGCGGCTCGGCGGCGCGGTCGACGAGATCATCCGCCATGCCACGCCGATCATCCACTTCCGCCGGACCCTCGCCGTCGACCACGAGCTCGGCGGCCCCGGGGGCCCGCTGCTGCGCGCGGGGGATAAGGTCGCGCTGTTCTTCGGCTCGGCCAACCGGGACGAGACGGTCTTCCCCGACCCGGACGCGTTCGACATCACCCGCACGCCCAACCCCCACCTCGGCTTCGGCGGCGGAGGGCCGCACTACTGCATCGGGGCGCACCTGGCCCGGCAGGAGATGAAGGTGCTGTTCCGCGAGCTGTTCGCCCGGCTGCCCGAGGCGCGGTCGGTAGGCGAGCCGGACATCGTGCCGTCCAACTTCGACCACCGGGTCCGGTCGCTGCGCTTCACGTTCTGAACCCTCCGAGCCCTCCGAGCCGTCCGAGTCTCCGAACCCCCTGAACTGTGCCCGGCCCGGCCGTCGGCCCTATCCGACCGGTTCCCAGACCGCGTGGTCGTGCGCGAACAGCACCCGGCGCGGCCCGTACTCCGCCACCCGGTCCAGCCAGGCCCGGTAACCGGGCAGCGGCGCGGCCACGCCCTCGCGCGACGCCCGCCGGGCGAGCACCGCCTGGCCGTACTCGGACGCGAAGTCGTACGCCTGCCCGGCCAGCATCACCGTGTCGCCGCCGGGCCGCTCGACCACCAGTGACTGGTGGCCGTCGGTGTGCCCGGGCGTCGGGAGTACCCGTACGCCCGGCCAGACCTCCGTCTCGCCGTCCAGCTCGCGGTAGTCGGCGCCGGGGAAGTCGACCAGCGCGTCGATGGTGTACGCGCCGCGCCGGGCGGCGGCCAGTTCGGCCGCCTGGACGAGGACGGGCGTGCCGGCGAGCAGCGGATTGCCGCCGCAGTGGTCGAAGTGGAGGTGGCAGTTGACCACCAGGTCGATGTCGGCGCCGGCGACGCCGACGGCCGCGAGCGCCTCCGTCAGCGGGCGGCGGACCGGGCGGTAGTGCGCTTCGGTCTCGGGCTCCCCTGCGCCGATCCCGGTGTCGAACAGCAGCAGCCCCTCCGGGCGGCGGACCAGGTACGCGAGGATCGGCTCCACCCGCGGTTCCGGGCCGCCCACCTCGGACGCAGGCCGGACGAAGTACCCCAGATCGAGGCGGTGGACCGCGTGCATGGAGCCCCCCTTGTCGCGCTGTTCCCCGTACGGGCGGCCGCGGCGGCCCCCGTTCGCAGCCTATCCGCCGATCGGCAGCCCCCGGTCGGCCTTCACCTGCTTCATCGTCAGATGCGAGTTGACCTGAGCGATCCCCGGCAGGCTGGAGAGCACGTCGGTGATGAAGCGCTCGTACGCGGCGATGTCGGCCACCGCGATGCGCAGCAGGTAGTCGGGTTCCCCGAAGAGGCGGTGCGCCTCCACCACTTCCGGCAGCTCCGCCACCCGGCGTTCGAACTCGGCGACCGTCACCTGATCCTCGTGACGCATGGTGATCGTGACGAAGGGCTGGAAGCCGCGTCCGACCGCCGTGCCGTCCAGGAGAGCGCGGTAGCCGCGGATCACGCCGTCCTGCTCCAGTTGTCGGACCCGGCGCAGGCAGGGGGAGGGGGTGAGGTCCACCCGGGCGGCCAGGTCGGCGTTGGTCAGGCGGCCGTCCTGCTGGAGCTCGCGGAGGATTCTGCGGTCGATTCGGTCCATGGCGCAATATTCTGCCAAAACGCGGGCCGGGCGAGCAGGAAGTGGCCATCGCGTGCCAGGGCTATCCGGCTACCTTCAGTGACCGAACGCACCGGACAGGTGCCGCGAGGATCACCGGACCAACGGCCGGGACCCGCCCGAACGAGCACGACAGGTCACCGCCACCCATGGACACCCACGCCCTCCTCCTCTTCCTCGGAGTCGACCTGCTGCTGGTCTGCACACCGGGGCCCGACTGGCTCTACATCGCCGCCCGGGGCCTCGGCCAGGGCCGGCGCGCCGCCTTCATCGCGGTCGGCGGTGTCTGCGCCGGCTACGCCGTCCACACCCTGCTCTCCAGCGCCGGCCTGGCCGCCGCGCTGCGTGCCGTCCCCGCCGCCCTGCCCGTCCTGCGCCTCACCGGCGCCGCGTACCTGCTGGTGCTGGCCGTCACCATGCTGCTCACGCTGCGCAAGGGCGGGGGCGCCACGGCCCTCACCGAGCCCAAGCCGCAGCCCACCGCGACCGTGCTGCGCCAGAGCATGCTGACCGCCCTGCTCAACCCCAAGGGACTGCTGCTCTACCTCTCCCTGGTGCCGCAGTTCGTCGAGCCGGGCGCCGCGCTGCCGGTCGGCGGGCAGGTGCTCGCCCTCGGCTCGCTCAACGTGCTGGCCTGCGCCGTCGTGTACGGGCTGGTCGCGCACGCCAGCGGACGCCTGGGCGGACGGCTCGGCGGCACCCCGCGCGCGGCGCGCCGGATGACCCTCGTCTCGGCGGTGCTGCTGATGCTGGTGGCGGGCGTCACGGCGAGCGCCTGAGAACGGGAGCACAATGCCGGGCATGACAGAGCGTCCGACCTCCCCCGGCACCCGGCCCGCCGATCAGCCCGCGTCCGGCGAACAGGCTGCGTCCGCCGATCGGCCCGTGCCCGCCGAACAGGCTGCGTCCACCGATCAGCCCGCCCCCGGCGGGGAACCCGCGGACCGGCCCACCGCCGACCTCTGGGCCGCCCTCGGCGGATCGGCCGACCTGCTGGGGCGGGTCTCCTTCCATGGCCCCGGCGACGTCCTGCCCTCCGGCCTGCCGGTGCGCCGGCTCGCCCGGGCCACCGTGGCCGCCTGCTCGCTGGCCGCCGCCGAACTCGCCGCCCACCGCGCCGGCGGCCCGGTCCCCGCCGTCCGGGTGGACCAGGGCGCCGTCGCCACCGCCTTCGTCAGCGAACGCCACCTGACCGTCGACGGCCGCACACCCGTCAGCTTCGCCCCGCACTCCGGCTTCTGGCGCACCGCAGACGGCTGGGTCCGCACCCACGCCAACTACCCGCACCACCGCACCCGACTGCTCGCCGCCCTCGACCTGCCCGCCGACGCCGGGCCCGAGCAACTCGCCGAGCTGCTGGGTGAACTGCCGGCGGAGCAGGTCCAGGAGCGGGCGTTCGAAGCGGGGGCGCTCGCCGTGGCCGTCGCGCCGGTGAGTGCCACCGTGCACCCCCTGGTGGAGAGCCGGGTGACCGGCACCGCGCCCGTCCGTCCGCTCGGCGACGCCGGCCCGGAGCGGCCCGCCGCCGGGATCCGCGTCCTCGACCTCACCCGGGTCATCGCCGGACCGGTCGCCACCCGCACCCTCGCCCTGCTGGGGGCCGACGTCCTGCGCGTCGACCCGCCCCACCTCCCCGAGGCCGACGACGCCCACACCGACACCGGCTTCGGCAAGCGCTCCACCCGCCTCGACCTCGCCGATCCCGCCGACCGCGCCGTCTTCGACGGCCTGCTCGCCACCGCCGACGTCCTCGTCACCGGATACCGCCCCGGCGCCCTCGACGCGTACGGCCTCGCCCCCGACACACTGTCGGCCCGCCACCCCGGCCTGATCGTCGCGCAGCTCTGCGCCTGGGGCTGGGCCGGCCCCTGGGCCGGCCGGCGCGGCTTCGACAGCCTCGTCCAGGCCGGCGTCGGCATCGCCGCCCACGAGGCCGGCCCCGACGGCCGCCCGGGCGTACTGCCCGCCCAGGCCCTCGACCACGGCACCGGCTACCTCGTCGCCGCCGCCGTCCTGCGTGCCCTCACCGAGCAGCGCACCGGCCGGCCCGGCGGCCGCCACCTGCGGTTCTCCCTCGCCGGTACGGCCTCGTGGCTGCTGCACGGCATCCCGCCCGAGGCGCCCGCCCCTGCCGCCCCTGCTGCCCCGGCGGACGGCGCTCCGGACACCGGGGCGTACGACCCGGCCCGGTGGCTCGCCGAGACCGACTCCGCCTACGGACGGCTGCGCCACGCCCTGACGCCCATCGCCTACACCGGCGCGCCCACCGACTGGTCCCGCCCGCCGGGGCGCTGGGGGACGGACGCGCCGGTCTGGCTCTGAGGACGCCGCGCAACCGCCGCCCGGCCGACGGTGTCACAGGCAGCTGACAGCATCGGCGCATGACTGCACACGCCACCGACTACACCTGGTTCGAGCAGCGCTACCCCGTCCCCGGGGCGGCCCACTGCCTGACGCTGGTCGAGGGGATCACCGCCGACGAACTGCTGAGCCGCTTCGGCGCCCTGCCCGGTCGGGAGGTCACCGGCCTGGACGCCGTGGTCGCCGCCTGGGAGACCTTCGACGACGGGGAGGACGAGGAGGCGGAGGCCCGGATCGAGCCGGAGGACGACCGGCTGCTCGTCGCGGTCACCGAACTCGACGGGTGGGCCGTCGTCGTCGAGGTCTTCGGCCACCTCGGCAGCCTGCCCGACGTCATCCGCCGCCTCGCCGACGGCACCCGGCTGGTCTCGCACTTCCGGAACGCCGTCGCGGTGGACCACTTCAACTGGTGGGAGCAGGGCAGCTGCCGGCTCCGGTTCGAGCCGCTGTTCCCCGCCCAGCGGCACGGTTCGGACGCCGACGCCCCCGGTGTCCCCGCGCTGCTGACGGCCTGCGGCTTCCGGCTCGACGGGGAGGGTCACGACCTGCACACCGAGGCCGCGTTCGCGCTGGCCGAGCGGCTGACAGGCGTCCGGCTCACACCGGAACGGCTGGAGGCCGCCACCTTCCGGATCGGCTACGCGCCGACGCGCTAGCTGCGGAGTCTGCTGGCCCGTGGAGTCTGGCCCGTGAAGTCAGAACCGTCGAGTCAGAACCGTCGGGTCAGGTCGTGGAGTCAGGTAGTGAAGTCAGACCCCCGCCGGGATCTGCTTGGCCCGGCCGCGCATCTGGAGGGCCGTCACGATCTCGATCAGCCCGAGGACCACCAGCCAGCAGCCGGCCAGGACGGCCAACGCGGCGATCGAACCGACCGGCCAGACCAGCAGCAGCACACCGGCCACCGTGTTGGCCGCGCCTGCGAAGGCCTGCCAGCCACGGGCCGGCATCGCCGGGTCGGAAACCGCGGCGGCTAGCTGGGTGATGCCCCGGAACAGCCAGCCGATGCCGATCCAGATCGCGAGCAGGACCAGCGACTGCGCCGCGCTGCGGAAGCAGAGCAGCCCCAGCAGGACGCAGATCGCCCCGCTGATGAAGGCCAGCACCCGCATCGCGGTGGACGCGTGGGTGCCGAACGCGGCGACCAACTGCACGATGCCGATGACCAGCAGGTAGAGGCCGAACAGCACGCCCACCACCAGCAGGGTCTCCTTCGGCCAGACGAAGACGACGATTCCGAGGGCCAGCGAGACGATTCCGGCGAGCAGCAGGACCTGCCAGGCGGCCTTGGCGAGCTGGCCGAGCGGACCCTGGACCGGGGAACCGTCGGGGGTGATGATCGGGGAAACCACGGTGGTGTACTCCTCGGGGCCGGGGACGGGCAGGGGCCGAACCCCAGACTGGCCGGGCCACCGCCGACCGGCGCGCCGGGTACGGCCGTTCGGGGGAGACGAATGTTCGATGGAACGGCACCGGTGGCCTTCCGGTCGCCGGAACGACACCGTCCGGCCGCCTGCCGTCGATATCATCCGGCGGTATGACTTCTGAAGGGTGGGGGACCCGTTCGGTCGAGCCGGTCAGTCAGCACTACATCGTCTGCGGGGGCAACGCACTGGCCCACCGGCTGGTCCTGGAACTCGTCGAGCACTACGAGGTCCCGGTCGTCGTCCTGGTCACCGATCGCACCCGCGACCACGCGCCGCAGATCGAGCAACTCCCCGGCGTCGCCGCCGTCGTCGAGTACGCCAGCATCACCGACGAGGCGCTGCGCGAGGTGTCGATCGACACCGCCCGCGGCCTCGCCCTCGTCGAGGGCAGCGACCAGGACAACATCCACGCCGCGCTCAGCGCCCAAGGCCACAACCCGGACCTCCGGATCGTGCTCCGGATGTTCAACCAGCGCCTCGGCGAGAACATCGAACGGCTGCTCAGGAACGGTGCCGCGCTCTCCGGTTCCGCCACCGCCGCACCCGCCTTCGCCGCGGCGGCGCTCGGGCGGCCCAACTCGGTCGAGATCGGCGGACGCTTCCTGCACATCGCCTTCGACGACGCCATCACCTCCGACCGGATCTGCGTGGTCGCCGACCACATCGACCGCCAGGACCTCAGCAGGATCCGCCTGCTGCCCGAACAGCGCGGCGACTCGGCCGACTTCGTCCGGCTCGCCAGCGAGTTCGGCGACGACGGACCGGTCCGCCCCGGTGGCGTTCGCCGCGACGCGGACCCGGAGCCGGTGCCCGAGGAGGAGCCGGGCGGCGTGGCCGCTCTCCAGGCGCTGCGCATCGAACCCAGGGAACCGATCAGCTGGGCGCGGCGGGCGCGCTGGCGGCTGCTCGACATGATGCGCTTCTTCACCAGCGCCCGGATGCGGCTGGTGCTGCTCACCGCCCTCGCCGCAGTGCTGATGGCCTTCGGCGTGCTCTGGTACCTGAACCGGAACTTCGGCTGGACCCTCTACATCTCGCTGCTCGACCTCGCGGGCGCCGCCCAGCCCGACCAGCTCGCCGACATCGCCGCCGGGACGGGGACGGGCGGACTGTGGCAGCGGGTGGCGCAGGTGGTGATCACCATCTGCGGGATCACCTTCGCCCCGGTCGCCACCGCCATCGCGGTCGAGGTGCTCGGCTCCGGGCGGCGCGGGCAGCCCCGCAACCCCGGGGCCGGCACCCGGGACCACGTGATCGTCGTCGGCCTCGGCAACGTCGGCACCCGGGTCGCGGCCCAACTGCACGAACTGGGCGTGCCGGTGGTCTGCATGGAGCGCGACCCGCAGGCCCGGGGCATCGCCGCCGCCCGGGCGCTCGGCATTCCGGTGGTCCTGGGCGACGGCCCGTTCGAGGAGCAGTTGCGCCGTGCCCGGTTGAAGCACAGCCGGGCGCTGGTCGCGGTGAGCGGCGACGACGCCACCAACCTGGAGGCGGCCCTGGAGGCGCGCCACGGGAATCCCGAAGTCCGCGTGGTGGTGCGGCTGTTCGACGACAACTTCGCCGGGCACTTCTACGCGACGCTGGACAACGCGGCCTCGCGCTCGGTCTCGTACCTGGCCGCACCCGCCTTCGCCGCCGCCCTGATGGGGCGCGAGGTGCGCGGGATGCTGTCGGTGTTCCGGCACGTGCTGCTGATCGCCGAGTTGACGGTCGAGGACGGCAGTGGGCTGATCGGGATGAACCGGCACGACCTGGAGGACCCGGGCGGCGTCCGGGTGATCGCCGTCCGGTTCGCCCGCAGCGCGCAGTTGCAGTGGAACTTCCCCGACCGCACGCGGCGCCTCACCCCCGGAGACCAGATCGTGGTCGCCGCCACCCGCAGTGGGCTCGCCCGGCTCAACACGGCGCTGGTGGACGAGGCGTGACGGCGGTCGGCAGGTAACAGCAGACAGCCGGCAGATAACAGCTAACAGATTTCAGATGACGAAATCTGTTAGCTGTTATCTGTTACTTGTCGGCTGTCAGCTGTCAGCCGTGAGCGGCCAGGTCACCGGTTGGTGAAGGACGGCGGGCGCTTCTCGGCGAACGCCGCCATGCCCTCCTTCTGGTCCGCCGTGGCGAACGCCGCGTGGAACAGTCGGCGCTCGAAGCGGACGCCCTCGGCGAGGGTCGTCTCGAAGGCGCGGTTGACGCTTTCCTTCATCATGACCGCCGCCGGGGTGGACATCGCCGCGACGGTCTCGGCCACCGTCAGGGCCTCGGCGAGCAGCTGGTCCGCCGGGACGATCCGGGAGACCAGGCCGGCCCGCTCGGCCTCCTCGGCGCCCATCATCCGGCCGGTCAGGCACAGTTCCATCGCCTTCGCCTTGCCGACCGCCCGGGTCAGCCGCTGCGAGCCGCCGATGCCCGGGATCACGCCGAGCTTGATCTCCGGCTGCCCGAACTTCGCGGTGTCCGCCGCCAGCAGGATGTCGCACAGCATCGCCAGCTCGCAGCCGCCGCCCAGCGCGAACCCGGCCACCGCCGCCACGACCGGCTTGCGCAGCGCGCCGAGCCGGTCCCAGGGGCCCAGCCAGTCGTCCAGGTAGACGTCCGGGAACCGGTTGCCCTGCATCTCCTTGATGTCGGCGCCGGCCGCGAACGCCTTCTCCGAGCCGGTGATCACCAGACAGCCGATCTCCGGGTCCCGGTCGAAGGCGGTGGCGGCCGCGACCACCTCGTTCATCAGCTGGGTGTTCAGCGCGTTGAGCGCCTTCGGCCGGTTGAGCGTGATCAGCCCCACCCGGCCCTTGCGCTCGACCAGGATCGTCTCGTAGGTCTCGGTCTCGGTCATCGCCGTTGACTCCCATTCCGCTGCTCGGCGCCGCGCGGGCGCGCCCTGACCGTCCAACGATCTACGACGCGCCCCGACTCGCGCCAGTCTTGGTATGCGAGACGGTCGTCACGGGCCCGGCTCCCCGCTGCGGAGCCGGGGCCCAGGGCTCCGGACGCGGGCGGCCTCCGGACACGGGACGTCAGGGGTCAGAAGCGGACCCCGTAGCGCTCGGCCGCCTGCCGGACGGTCTCCGCCTTGACCTCGCCCCGGCGCGCCAGCGCGGCCAGCGCCGCCACCGTGATCGACTGGGCGTCCACGCCGAAGTGTCGCCGTGCCGCGTCCCGGCTGTCGGAGAGGCCGAAGCCGTCCGTGCCGAGCGACGTCCAGTCCTGCTCCACCCACGGGCGGATCTGGTCCGGCACCGCGCGCATCCAGTCGCTGACCGCCAGCACCGGCCCGGGCGCCCCTGCCAGTGCCCGCGTCACGTAGGGGACGCGCGCCGCCGCGCCCGTACCGGCCGCCGCCTGCGCCAGGTTGGCCGCGTCGCAGTCCAGTGCCTCCCGGCGCAGCTCCGTCCAGGAGGGCGCCGACCAGACGTCCGCCGCCACGCCCCAGTCCTCGCCGAGCAGTTGCTGGGCGGCGAGTGCCCAGCGTACGGCGGTGCCCGAGGCGAGCAGTTGGAGCCGCGGCGCGTCGCCGTCCGGCGAGGGCTCCGCCGGGCGGTAGCGGTACAGTCCGCGCAGGATGCCGTCAGTGATGTCAGTGATGTCAGTGGCGTCGGTAGCGTCGGTGACATTCGTGCCGGTCGGCAGCGGCGGCTGTGGCAGCGGCTCGTTGTAGACGGTCAGGTAGTAGAACACGTCCTCACCGTGCGGGTGTTGGGGGCTGCTGCCGTACATCCGGCGCAGGCCCTCGCGGACGATCACCGCGACCTCGTACCCGAAGGCGGGGTCGTAGGAAAGCGTCGCCGGGTTGGTGGAGGCGATCAACTGCGAGTGGCCGTCAGCGTGTTGCAGGCCCTCGCCGGTCATCGTGGTGCGTCCGGCGGTGGCGCCGATCAGGAAGCCCCGGCCCAGCTGGTCGGCCAGGGCCCACATCTGGTCGGCGGTGCGCTGCCAGCCGAACATCGAGTAGAAGATGTAGAACGGGATCACCGGCTCGCCGTGGGTGGCGTAAGCGGTCGCGGCGGCGGTCAGCGAGGCCATCGAACCGGCCTCCGTGATGCCCTCGTTGAGGATCTGGCCGGTCGCCGACTCCTTGTAGTGGAGCAGCTGGTCACGGTCGACCGGGTCGTAGGTCTGCCCCAGCGGCGAGTAGATGCCGGCGCTCGGGAAGAGCGACTCCATGCCGAAGGTGCGTGCCTCGTCCGGGACGATCGGCACCCAGCGGTGGCCGGTGGCCTTGTCCCGCATCAGGTCCTTGACCAGCCGGACGAACGCCATGGTGGTCGCGATCTCCTGCGTGCCGGAGCCCTTGAGCAGCGCCTCGAAGGGCTTCGCGGGCAGCTCGGGCAACGGGGTGAAGCGCACCCGGCGGGCGGGCGCGGGGCCGCCCAGCGCGGCGCGCCGCTCCCGGAGGTATCGGGCCTCCGGGGAGTCCGGGCCCGGGTGCGCGTACGGGACCAGCCCGCCGGTCAAGGCGCTGTCAGGAATGGGAAGTTCGAGCAGGTCGCGCATCGCCCGGAACTCCGCTCCGGAGAGCTTCTTCATCTGGTGGTTGGCGTTGCGGGCCTCGAAGCCTGGGCCGAGCGTCCAGCCCTTGACCGTCTGCACCAGCACCACCGTGGGGGCGCCCCGGTGCTCCAGCGCCGCTCGGTAGGCGGCGTACACCTTGCGCGGTTCGTGCCCGGCCCGGGAGGTCGCGACGATCTCCAACAGCCGCTGGTCGTCCACCGTTTCGGCGATGGCCCGGAGTTCGGGCGCGGACTGGAACAGGTGCTCGCGGACGTAGCGGGCGTCCGAGGCGGCGTAGGTCTGGAACTGTCCGTCCGGCACCGTGCCGAGCCGGCGCACCAGAGCGCCCGTGGTGTCGCGGGCCAGGAGGTCGTCCCAGGCCTCGCCCCACAGCGACTTGACGACGTTCCAGCCAGCGGCGCGGAACTGGCGCTCCAGCTCCTGGACGATCTTTCCGTTGCCGCGCACCGGTCCGTCCAGGCGCTGGAGGTTGCAGTTGACCACGAAGGTGAGGTTGTCCAGCCCCTCGCGGGCGGCCAGGGCGAGCGCGGCGGTCGACTCCGGCTCGTCCATCTCCCCGTCGCCGAGGAACGCCCAGACGTGCGAGCCGGAGGTGTCCTTGATGCCGCGCGCGGTCAGGTACCGGTTGAACCGGGCCTGGTGGATGGCCGACAGCGGTCCGAGGCCCATGGACACGGTCGGGAACTCCCAGAACCACGGCAGCCGGCGCGGGTGCGGGTACGAGGGCAGGCCGTCGCCGCCGGCCTCCTGCCGGAAGCGGTCCAACTGGGCTTCGCCGATGCGCCCTTCGAGGAAGGCACGGGCGTAGACGCCGGGTGCGGCGTGGCCCTGGACGTACAGCTGGTCGCCGGAGCCGTCGGCCTCCTTGCCGCGGAAGAAGTGCTGGAAGCCGATCTCGTACAGCCAGGCGGCCGACGCGTACGTGGCCATGTGCCCGCCGAGGCCGCCGCGGTGGTTGCCCCTGGTCACCATGGCGGCGGCGTTCCAGCGGTTCCAGGCGGTGATCCGGCGCTCGATCGCCTCGTCGCCGGGGAACTCGGGCTCGGCGCCGGTCGGGATGGTGTTGACGTACGGGGTGTCCAGGAGCGGCGGGACGTCGAGCCGGCGCAGTTCGGCGTGTTCGACGAGGCGGCGCAGCAGGTGGGCGGCGCGGTGCGCTCCGCCGAAGTCGCTGGCGGCGTCCAGGGAGGCGCGCCACTCCGCGACCTCTTCGGGGTCGCGGTCGGGAAGCTGGTCGAGCTGGGACACGGATGGTTCCCCTTTGCCGGTGCTTCAGAGTGCCGATTCCGGGATGCGGAATAGCATTTCTCTCCATGGAAGGTCTCTATGGACGGTAGGGAGTGCTCCGGCGGCGCGTCAACCGCTACTGGAGAGTAATGTGAGCGATGATCGATCATCTTCATGCGAACAATAATCTCGGGGCGGGACCCGCCGACACCAGCCAGAACCCGCCAGGACCTCGCCCGGATCCGCTCAGGCGGAGCGGTCGGCGTACTCCAGGACGTGTTCCGCCAGCAGTCGTCCGACCTCCGGATCCCGCTGCCGGAAGGCCTCGATCAGCGGAGCATGGTCGGCCGCGTTCTCGTGCAGTTCCGGACGGACCCGGTGCAGCGACAGCACCGTCCACACCTCCACGCCCAGCCCCTCCCAGGTCCGCAGCAGCGCCCCGTTGCCGGCGGCGGCCACGATCTCGCGGTGGAAGGCCACGCCGTGCCGGGCCTGCCCGAGCGCGTCACCCGCCCCGGCCGCCGCCGCCATCCGTTCCGCGTGCCGCTCCAGGGCGGCGGTGTCCCCGGCCAGGCGGACGACCGCCGACTCGGCGGCCAGCCGTTCCAGCGCGGCCCGCACCTGGTAGACCTCGCGCAGTTCGGCCGGGCTGATCTCGCGCACCCGCACGCCCCGGTTGGGCTCGGCGTCGAGCAGCCCGAGCGACTGCAGCGAGCGCAGCGCCTCGCGCACCGGCGCCTGGCTGACGTTCAACTCGGCGGCCAGGCGCCGTTCCACGATCCGGTCGCCGGGCTGCCAGCGCCCGTTCAGCAGGCCCTCCAGCAGCAGTCCGCGCACCTGCTCGCCGAGCGGCACCCGGGACAGCGGGTCGGCGTCCCCGGCGGGTGGCGGAGGGCTCGGGCGGGTCATGCGGGCTCCTTGATCGTGGTTCATGGCGCGTGGTTCATGGCGCGCGGCGGTGCGGTGCGGGGCCGGCGGCGCCGTCCGGTCAGGCCAGGCCCAACTCGTCGCCCACGCGCGGGGCGAGGAAGCGGGCGACGTCCGCCTCCCCGACCTCGGCGAGCGCCGCCGGGGACCAACGCGGGGTGCGGTCCTTGTCGATCACCTGGGCGCGGATGCCCTCGACCAGGTCGTGCCCGCCCAGCGCGGCGCAGGAGACGCGGTACTCCTGGTCGAGCACGGCCTCCAGGGAGGGGAGCGTGCGGGCCCGGCGCAGCGCGGCGAGGGTCACCGTGACGGCCGTGGGGGAGTTGCCGAGGAGCAGCTCCGCGGCTTCCTTCGCTTCCGCCACACCGGAGTTCAGCAGTCGTTCGACGATCTCCCCGACGGTGTCGGCCGCGTAGCAGGCGTCGATCCAGCCGCGCTGCTCCGCGAGCGGGGGCCCTGGCGCGGGCTCGGCGTGCGCGGCGACGACGGCGGCCGGGTCGGGGCTCTCGGCCAGGGCGTCGAGCAGCGCCGCGATCCGCGTCGAGGGGACGAAGTGGTCCGCGAACCCGCACAGCAGCGCGTCACCGGGGCCCATCGAGGCGGAGGTGAGGCCGAGGTGCGTGCCCAACTCGCCCGGGGCGAGCGCGAGCAGCCGACTGCCGCCGACGTCCGGGACCAGCCCGATCCGGGTCTCGGGCATCGCGACGGTGGAACGTTCGGTGACGATCCGGACCGCGCCGTGGGCGGACAGGCCGACGCCGCCGCCCATGGTGATGCCGTCCATCACCGCGACGTACGGCTTCGGGTAGTGGGCGATCAGCGCGTTCAGCCGGTACTCGTCGCGGAAGAAGGCCCGGGTGCCGGCCCCGCCGGCCTTGGCGTCGTCGTGCAGTGCGCGGAGATCGGCCCCGGCGCAGAGGCCGCGTTCGCCGGCGCCGGTCAGGACGACGGTGCGCACCCGGTCGTCCGAGGCCCACTCGGCCAGCGTCGTGTGGACGGTGGTGATCATGCCGTGGGTCAGCGAGTTGAGCGCCCGCGGCCGGTTCAGCACGATCCGTCCGGCCTCGCCGTCCAGGGAGACCTGGACCTCCGCCACCTCTGCGCTCATCGGGTCCGTTCCCGTCGTCCGGTCGTCCCTCGGTCTTGACGACTCCTGTCGTCCACCGTACCGGGGCGGCGCGGAGCCGTGATCACCTGACCGGCCGGCCGACGGGCCGCGAGGACATCGTCGCCACCGGTGGGGCGGGCCTGTAGGCGCGGTGGGTTCGGCACGCGAGGGGAAGTTCGGGGAAGGGGTGGGGGTAACAGATAACAGCTGACAGATGATGAAATCTGTCAGCTGTTATCTGTCGCCTGTGATCTGTGATCTGTGATCTGTTCGCCGTCAGTTGTCGGCCGGCGGCGGCGGACCGCCTACGGCTGGACCCGCCCCGTCACCTCACCGAAGCCGATGACGGCGCCGTCCGCCCCCGGAGCGGTGGCGGTGATGGTGACCTCGTCGCCGTCCTCCAGGAACGTCCGGGTGGTGCCGTCCGGGAGCTTCAGCGGCTCCTCGCCGTTCCACGTCAGCTCGATCAGCGCGCCACGGGTCTCCGGCTCCGGTCCGCTGACGGTGCCCGAGGCGAACAGGTCGCCGGTACGCAGCGAGGCGCCGTTGACCGTCATGTGGGTGAGCTGCTGCTGTGCCGTCCAGTACATCGAGGCGAACGGCGGCCGGGACACCAGGTGCCCGTTCAGCCGGACTTCCAGCGCCAGGTCCAGTCCCCACGGCTCGCCGCCGCGGTCGTCCAGGTACGCCAGCGGCTCGACGTCGCGCTCGGGCGGCGCGACCCGGGCGTGCTGCAGGGCGTCCAGCGGGACGATCCACGGGGAGACGGAGGTGGTGAAGGATTTGCCGAGGAACGGGCCGAGCGGCACGTACTCCCAGGCCTGGATGTCGCGCGCGGACCAGTCGTTGACCAGGCAGACGCCGAACACGTGCTCGCGGAAGTCGTCCAGGACGACCGGTCGGCCCAGCTCGGACGGGGTGCCGACGACGAAGCCGACCTCCGCCTCGATGTCCAGCCGCCGGGTCGGCCCGAACGACGGCGCCGGGTCGGCGGGCGCCTTGCGCTGCCCGTGGGGCCGCACCACCGGGGTGCCGGAGACGACCACCGTGCCGGCCCGCCCGTGGTAACCGATGGGCAGGTGCTTCCAGTTGGGGGTGAGCGGCTCCGACCCCGGGCGGAAGATCCGGCCCAGGTTGGTGGCGTGGTGCTCGGAGGCGTAGAAGTCGACGTAGTCGGCGACCTCGAACGGCAGGTGCAGCTGGACCTCGCCCGCCGGTAGCAGCGCGGGCGACAGCGCCTCGCGGTAGGACTCGTCCGTCAGCCACCGCGTGAGGTCGGCCCGGACCTGCGTCCAGGTCGAACGCCCCGCCGCCATCAGCGGGTTGAGTGAGTCCGCGGCCAGCAGCGCGGACGGCGCCCCGGCCGCCTGGGCGGCCGCCGCGGCGTCCAGTACGAAGTCCCCGACGCGCACGCCGATCCGGCGCCGGCCGGGCTGGTCGGCGGCGGTGAACACGCCGTACGGCAGGTTATGCACGCCGAACGGCGAGTCCTGGGCGCTGGCGAGCCAGCTGCGGGGGGTGGTGCTCAACGGTCCTCCTGGGGCTGTGGCGTGGACGGCAGCAGGCCGAGCGCGGCCAGGTCGTCCAGGGGTTCGGCGATGCTGCACGTGCCGAACGCGGTGAACGAGTTCCGGATCACCGTAACCTGACGATCGGTCAATGCGTGGACGGCCTTGGCCAGCACCGCTCCGTCGCGTTCGGCCAGCACCGCCGCTGCCGCGGCCCGGTCGGTCTCCTGCGCGGCCAGCAGCACGTTGAGGAAGCCGTGGTGCTCGAAGCCGGTGGCCGGGTCGGTGTGCCGGACGGCGTTGTGCAGTCCGGCGGTGCACTTGTACGGCAGTCCGCGCAGCGCGCAGCCGGTGAGGAAGGCGGCCAGCTCCTCCTCGTCCGGGAACGCCTCGGCCACCACCCCGCCGGTGCGGAACTTCGCCCGGTAGGGGCTGTCGATGAGCACGTCCAGCACTTCGCCCAGGCCGTCGCCGCGCAGGAGTTCGCGCGGCAGCTCGATGGCGGCCGGGACGTCCGGCGGCAGCAGCCGGTCCAGGGCGGCGACCGCCTCGGCGGCGTCCCGGACGGCGAGTTCGACGCCGGCCAGCTCGAAGGGCGCGGCGGCGGCGAGCGCCGGGCCGAGTTCGGCACTGCCCCCCGGCAGCACGAGCCCGACCCTGAGCGCCGCACCGCCCGAAGCCGGCGCGCCGGTCGATGCCGCCGCCGCACCGCCCGCCACCGCCGCGGCCAACTCGCCCAGCCGGCCCGCCCCGCACAGGAGCGGGCCGACCGCCTCGGCGTACCAGGCCGCGCGGTGCCCGCGGTGCGCGGGCACCGCCTCGGCGACCGGCAGGTTCCCCGGGGGGAACACCGCGGCGTCGTCGAAGAGCCTGCGGAACAGCTCGGGGATCGCCCCGGTGGCCGGTGAGTCGGGCGCGGCGGACGAGGCGGCGCTCATCGCCCGGGCCCCCGCCCGGCCCAGGTCCAGGCGTAGTTGCCGTCCTCGCCGGCCCGGCCGCCCTCGCCGAGCTCCAGCGGGCGGAACGTGTCCACCATGACGGCGAGTTCGTCGAAGAACTCCACGCCGATGCTGCGCTCGTACGCGCCGGGCTGCGGCCCGTGGGTGTGCCCGCCGGGGTGCAGCGAGATCGAGCCCTGGCCGATGCCCGAGCCCTTGCGGGCCGCGTAGTCGCCGCCGCAGTAGAACATGACCTCGTCGCTGTCCACGTTGGCGTGGTAGTACGGCACCGGGATCGACAGCGGGTGGTAATCCACCTTGCGGGGAACGAAGTTGCAGATCACGAAGCCGTTGCCCTCGAACACCTGGTGGGCCGGCGGCGGCTGGTGGACCCGGCCGGTGATCGGTTCGAAGTCCCGGATGTTGAAGGCGTACGGGTACAGGCAGCCGTCCCAGCCGACCACGTCGAAGGGGTGGTGCGGCACGGTGTAGCGGGTGCCCGAGACACCGTTCGGGCCGCGGTGCTTGACCAGCACGTCGACGTCTCCGGAGGCACCCCCGGCGGCGTCCCCGGTGGCGTCGACGACCAGCGGGCCGACCGGGCCGCGGAAGTCCCGCTCGCAGTACGGCGCGTGCTCCAGCAGCTGCCCGTACTTGGAGAGGTAGCGCTTGGCCGGGGTGATGTGGCTGTTCGCCTCGATGCAGTACGCGCGCAGCGGTTCGTCCCCGGCCGGCACCCAGCGGTGGGTGGTGGCGCGCGGGATGATCACGTAATCGCCCTGGCCGACCTCGATCGAGCCGAAGACCGTCTCGACCGTGCCGGAGCCGGACTCCACGTACACGCACTCGTCACCGAGTCCGTTGCGGTACAGCTCGCTCGGGGCCCCGGCGGCGACGTACGAGATCCGCACGTCGCCGTTGCCGAGGACCAGGCGGCGGCTGCCGACGACGTCCGCGGACTTCCACTCCTGGTCCGCGAACAGCTCGTGCAGCTTGAGGTGGCGGGGGAGCAGGGGGTGGTTGGGCACCGTGGACTGGTCCGGCAGCTCCCACGGCACCGCGTTCACCACGGCCGAGGGGATGCCCCGGTGGTAGAGCAGCGAGGAGTCCGACGAGAACCCCTCCTCGCCCATCAACTCCTCGTAGTACAGCCCGCCTTCGGGTGTGCGGTGCTGGGTGTGCCGCTTGGGCGGGATGCTGCCCAGCTGCCGGTAGTACGCCATCTCCCTGCTCCTCCTCGACCGTGCTCAGCCGACCGTCCTCACGGTACGCCCGACCGTACTCAGAGTTCCCCGGCACTCACAGGTTGCCGCGGGCGTCCTGCTCGCGCTCGATCGCCTCGAACAGCGCCTTGAAGTTGCCCTTGCCGAAGCCCAGCGAACCGTGCCGCTCGATGAACTCGTAGAAGACGGTGGGGCGGTCGCCGATCGGCTTGGTGAAGATCTGCAGCAGGTAGCCGTCCTCGTCGCGGTCGACCAGGATGCCGCGCGACTTCAGGTCGTTGATGTCCACCCGCACCTTGCCGATCCGGGCGCGCAGCTCCGGGTCGTCGTAGTACGAGTCGGGGGTGTTGAGGAACTCCACGCCGCGCGAGCGCAGCACGTCGACGGTGGTGAGGATGTCGTTGGTGGCGAGCGCCATGTGCTGGCAGCCGGGGCCGGTGTAGAACTCCAGGTACTCGTCGATCTGCGACCGCTTCTTGGCGATGGCCGGCTCGTTGAGCGGGAACTTCACCCGGTGGTTGCCGCTGGCGACGACCTTGGACATCAGGGCGGAGTAGTCGGTGGCGATGTCGTCGCCGACGAACTCGGCCATGTTCACGAAGCCCATGACCCGGTTGTAGAACGACACCCACTCGTCCATCCGGCCCAGCTCGACGTTGCCGACGGCGTGGTCGAGGGCCTGGAACAGGCGCTTGGGCGAGCCCTCCGGGTGCTGGACCTTGCTCTGCGCGGTGATGTACCCCGGCAGGTAGGGGCCGTGGTAGCGGGAGCGGTCGATCAGGGTGTGGCGGGTCTCGCCGTAGGTGGCGATGGCCGCGCGGCGCACGGTGCCGTTCTCGTCGGAGACGTCGTTCGGCTCCTCCAGGACGGTGGCGCCGGTCGCGCGGGCGTGCGCGATGCACTTGTCGACGTCCGGGACCTCCAGGGCCAGGTCGACGACGCCGTCGCCGTGGCGGCGGTGGTGGTCCAGGAGCGGGCTGTCCGGCAGCACCCCGCCCTTGATCACGAAGCGGCAGGAACCGGAGCGGAGCACGAAGGCCTTGCGGTCACGACGGCCGGTCTCCGGGCCGGAGTAGGCGACCAGCTCCATGCCGAACACGGCCTGGTAGAACTGGGCCGTCTGGGTGGCGTTGCCGACCACGAAGACGACCGCGTCCTGCGCGGTGACGGGGAACGGGTCGGTGGCCGGGTCGTGCTCGACGAGGCCGACGAGGCGGCGCAGCTGGTCGGCGTCGAGACCGGCCTCGCGCTCCTCGGGGGTCAGCTCAAGGGCGTGGGACTGCGGGGTCATCGGTCGTTCCTCCACTTTTGGCCTCGGCTCTGAGGCGTCCGCTTGAGGCGGCCGCGCCGCGAACGGGTGGGCGGTGCGGCTGGCGGAGAGCTTGCTCCTGTCCGGGTGGCTGGGCAACAGGTCGGGATTTCACTGTTCAATGTGTACAAGCTGATCAGGAAATCCCGCATTCGGCTGCGCAAAATGTGCTGCCGATCGGGACCGGTTCACGGGGCCCGCGACACCGGGTCCTGGGCGGTCCCGAGCGGGGCGAGGTGGCGCAGGAACCAGGCCCCGGCGAGCTCGGCGACCTGGTCCAACGTGCCCGGCTCCTCGAACAGATGGCCCGCACCCGGCACCACCGCCAGTTCGCTCACGCAGTGCAGCCGGGCCCGGGCCCGCCGGTTCAGGTCGATCACGGTGGTGTCCAGGCCGCCGACCACGAACAGCGTCGGGGCGCTCACCCGGCCCAGGACGTCGGGACCGGCGAGGTCGGGGCGCCCGCCGCGGGAGACCACCGCGCCGACGGCGGGCCCGAGCGCGGTGGCGGTGTGCAGGGCGGCGGCGGTGTGCAGCGCGGCCGCGGCGCCGGTGCTGGCGCCGAACAGACCGAGCGGCAGGCCGCGGGTCTCCTCCAGCCGGCCCAGCTCCTCGGCGACGGCGGTCAGCCGGTCACCGAGCAGACCGACGTCGAACACCTTGCGGCGGTCGGGCTCCTCGGCCTCGGTGAGCAGGTCGAACAGCAGCGTGGCCAGCCCGGAGCGGTTCAGATACCGGGCGACGTGACGGTTGCGCGGGCTGCGCCGGCCGCTGCCGCTGCCGTGCGCGAAGAGTACGATGCCGCTCGGCGCGGCGGGGACGGTCAGCCGGCCGGCGAGGCGCACACCGGCGGCGCGCAGGACCAGCTCGCGGTCCACGTCCACCGGCCCCGGCGCGCGCCGCCCGCCCGCGGCCTCGGCGAGCAGCCGCAGGACCTCCTCGTCGCCGGTCTGCGCGAAGTCCCCGTAGAACTCGCCGATCGAGAAGAACGGCGACGGCGTGCCGACGCAGACCAGCTCGTCGGCGACCTCGGACAGGCGCTCCGTCCAGTCCGCCGGGGCCACCGGGACGGCGAGCACCACCCGGGCCGCGCCCCGGGCCCGGACGATCCGGCAGGCGGCCCGGGCGGTGGAGCCGGTGGCGACGCCGTCGTCCACCACGATCACCGTGCGGCCGCGCAGGTCGGCGGGCGGGCGGCCGCCCCGGTAGCGGCGGGCCCGGCGCTCCAACTCGGTGCGCTCGCGCCGCTCCACGGCGGCCAGCTGGTCGTCGCCGACCCCGGCCAGCCGGATGACCTGCTCGTTCAGCACCCGGACGCCGTCCTCGCCGATCGCCCCCATGCCCAGCTCGGGCTGGTAGGGCACGCCGAGCTTGCGGATCACGCAGATGTCCAGCGGCGCGCCGAGCGCGGCCGCCACCTCGGCGGCCACCGGAACCCCGCCCCTGGGCAGCGCCACCACCACGGTGTCGGCGCCGCCCAAGTGGCCCACGCGGGCGGCCAGCCGCCGGCCCGCGTCGGTCCGGTCGGTGAAGTGGGTCCCGGTGCCGTGCATGACGCGCCCTCCGTGTTCCACGGTACGTCCGGGCGGCGTCGCGCGGGGCGCCGAGGGGGGCACCGAGGGAGCACCGAGGGAGGCGCCGAGGGGGCGGGGCACCGGGGGCGTGGGCCCGTACCCCCCGGTGCCCCGCCCCCGGGGCCGTTCCACGTTCCGCGCGGCGGCTACGGACGCATCTCGTACGCGCCCGACAGCTCCTCGACCCGGGCCCACACGGCGGCGGCCCGCTCCGCGTTGGCGACCGGCCGGCGCACGTTCGCCAGCGCCCAGGCGGCCTGCTCCGGGGTCGTCGAGGCCTTGCCGTGCAGCTCGGTCGCGTGCGCGGAGAAGTCGCGGACCAGCGCGTCGAAGATCTGGTCCAGGACGTCCTCGTCCAGGCCGGTCAGCTCCGCCTGCTCCAGCACCAGCTGGCCGTAGACGATCAGTGCGAACAGCTGGCCGATCTCCAGCAGGAAGTCCAGGTCCGCCTGCTGCTCCTTGCTCGGCGCGTGGCTGAGGAGCAACTCGCAGAAGCCGTCGGCCTGTTCGCGGAAGCGGGCGACGTTCGGCAGCTGCGTGTGGCGGTCGTACGCGGTGCGCCAGTCGTGGAAACGGATCGCGCCGAGGCCGCGGGCCGCGCCCTGGCGGAACAGGAAGGCGTCGTCGGTGGCGTCCAGCCGGGTCGGTACCGGAGCGTAGTCGCTCGGGGCGAACAGGTAGTTGCCCATGAACTTGAGGATCAGTGCCAGGTTGACGTGGACGGTGCCCTCCAGCTTCGGCAGGCCGCGGATGTCCTTCGCCGCCTTGTCGAAGTAGGTGTCCGCCTCGAAGCCCTTGGCCGCGATGACGTCCCACATCAGGTCGATGACCTTCTCGCCCTCGGTGGTGACCTTCATCTTGGTCATCGGGTTGAACAGCAGGTAGCGGCGGTCCTCGGGGGAGGCGGTGCGGAAGTAGTCCACGGCCCGCGCGCTGAACATCTTCATCGCCACCAGGCGGGCGTACGCGTCGGTCAACTCCCGTCGCACGTGGGGGAAGTCGGTGACCTTCCGGCCGTACAGCACCCGGTTGTGGGCGTGCGTGACGGCCTCGTACATCGCGTGCTCGCAGATGCCGACCGAGGCCGTGCAGAGGTTGAACTTGCCGACGTTGACGGTGTTCAGCGCGGCGTCGAAGGCGGCCTGCCCGGTGTGCAGCACGTCCTCGGCGCGCACCGGGTAACCCTCCAGCCGGAACTCGCTGACGTACATCTGGGCGTTCACCACGTTCTTGACCAGGTGGTACGCGTCGTGGCGGCTGTCGGCGGCGAAGAAGACGTAGCCCTCGGGGCCCTCGACGTCGGAGCGGCGGCCGAACACCGAGACCAGGCCGGCCACGTTGCCGTTGCCGATGTAGTACTTGGAGCCGGTCGCGGTGAAACCGCCCTCGCCGTCCGGGGTGAGGATCATGTCGGTGGAGTAGATGTCGGCGCCGTGGGTGCGCTCGGAGAGGCCGAACGCCATGACGTGACCCTCCGTCAGGAGCTTGGCGGCGCGGGCCCGGACGGCCTCGTTCTTGCTCTGCCAGACCGGCCCGAGGCCGAGGATGGTGACCTGCCAGGTGTACCAGTAGCCGAGGCCGTAGAAGCCGAGGATCTCGTTCAGCTCGGCGATCCGGGAGGTGTCCCAGCGCTTGCCCGGGTCGGCCGCGGACGGGGTCAGGAACTCCGCGAACAGACCCTCCTTGGCGGCGAATTCGAGGAAGTCGGCGTACCAGGTGCGGTCGACGTAGGTGTCGATCAGCGCCTTCTTGCCGCGGGACTCGAACCAGTCCACGGTCGCGCGCAGCAGCCGGCGGGTCGGCTCGTCGAACTGCGCGGGGTCGTACGTACGCGGGTTGAAGAGCATCACGGGCTCCCGGGGGTCGAGGGTGAGGGGTGGCGGGTGAGGAGGCGGCGGGTGGTGGCCGGCGGATGACGGCGAACAGCGGACAGATGACAGCCGACAGATGACAACTGACAGAGTTCAGCTTTCAGATTTCAGATTCTGTTATCTGTCACCCGTCATCTGTGGCCCGTCATCCGCGGCGAGGCGGTGCAGGGTGGCGAGCACGTCGTCGAGCCAGGCGAGGGTCATCCGCTCGTACTCGATGCCGCCGCGCAGCACCACGTGCTGGAGCTCCTGCTGGGTGTCGAGCGCGGTGAGGTCGGGGAAGTCGCGCTGCTCGCCGTGCAGGTAGCGGGCGAGCAGGGCGGCGTGGCTCTCGCGGTGCCGTTCGACCTCGGAGATCAGCGCGGCCGGGTCGTCGAAGGCGGCGGCGCGGATCTTGACCGCGAGCTCGTGGCGGACGGACTCCGGCTCGACCGGTTCGCGCAGCCAGCCGGCGAGCACGGCCCGTCCGGCGTCGGCCGCCGAGTAGACCTTCTTGTCCGGCCGGCCGTCCTGGGCGACCTCTTCCGCGGCGACCCAGCCGTCGGCCTCCATCCGCCGCAGCACCTTGTAGATCTGCTGGTGGGTGGCGGTCCAGAAGCGTCCGATGGAACGGTCGAAGCGCCGGGCCAGTTCGTAGCCCGAGCCCGGCTGCTCCAGCAGTGAGACGAGGATCGCGTGCTCCAGTGCCATGCCCGGCATCCTGCTATGCAACGAATTGCATAGGCAATGGGGGTTCGGAGTGGTGAGACGCAGGTCACCGGCGTGATCGGATGGTTATCGAGCATTTACGGCCAAAAGGCGCAAATCGGCGGATAGGCGCCAGAATGGGTACGGGGCAAGAGCCCTCCATGTTCCGAACCCTAGGAGGTGGTATCGGTGTCTACCCAGATTCCGATGGGCATGGAGCATCACCCGGACATCGTCGAACTACGGGAGCACTACGAGCGGATCACCTCGACCCCGCGCGCCCAGGCCACGGAGGCCCTGGCCGTGCTGGCCGGTCTCTTCCTGGCGGCATCGCCATGGATCGTCGGCTTCACCGCCTTCAACACGCTGACCGTGACCTGCCTGATCGTCGGCCTGGCCTACTGCGTGCTGATGGCGGGCTACGGGTCGGCCTACGAGCGCACCCACGCGAGGGCCTGGGCGGCCACCGTGCTCGGCGCGTGGACGATCGTCTCTCCCTGGCTCGTCTCCGGATCGGCCGCGCAGGGCAGGAACATCGTCACCTGCGTCATCGTCGGTGCCGTGATGTTCCTGCTCGGTCTCGCGGCGATCTCGATGGCCACGATCACGGCGAACGGAGCAGCGATGCGGCTCGGCCGGGCCGGCCGCGCCAAGGGCTGACGTCACCGACAGTCCGCGTCCGGGGCGTGGAGGGCCGAACCGTCCTCCGCGCCCCGGCGCACGTCGTCAGGGAGCCGCGGCCGTCACGGGCGGGTCGGTGGCCGTCACGGGCGGGTCATCCGCAGGACGTCCAGGGCCTCGTCGAGCTGCTCCCGGGTGAGCTTGCCCTGTTCCACGTAGCCGCGCTCCAGCACGACCTGTCGGATCGTCTTCCGTTCGGCCAGCGCCTGCTTGGCGACCTTCGCCGCCTCCTCGTACCCGAGGTAGCGGTTCAGCGGGGTGACCACCGAGGGGGAGGACTCCGCGTACTCCCGGGCCCGTTCGACGTTGGCGGTGATGCCGTCCACCGTCCGGTCCGCCAGCAGCCGGGCGCTGTTGGCGAGCAGCCGCACCGACTCCAGCACGTTGCGGGCGAGCACCGGGAGCATCACGTTCAGCTCGAAGTTGCCGCTCGCGCCGGCCAGGGTGACCGTCGCGTCGTTGCCGACCACCTGGGCGGCGACCATCAGCACCACCTCGGGGAGCACCGGGTTCACCTTGCCCGGCATGATCGACGAACCGGGTTGCAGGTCCGGCAGGTTGATCTCGCCGAGGCCGGTGCGCGGGCCCGAGCCCATCCACCGCAGGTCGTTCGCGATCTTCGTGAAGCCGACGGCCACCGTGCGCAGTTGCCCGCTCAGCTCGACCAGGGAGTCGCGGGCCCCCTGCGCCTCGAAGTGGTCCCGCGCCTCGGTCAGCGGCAGGCCGGTGGTGCGGGCGACCTCCTCGATCACCGCCGCCGGGAAGCCCGGCGGGGTGTTGATCCCGGTGCCCACCGCCGTGCCGCCGAGGGGCAGTTCGGCGACCCGGGGGAGCGTCGCCAGCAGCCGCTCCCGCCCGTGCCGGACCTGGGCGGCGTAGCCGCCGAACTCCTGGCCGAGGGTGACCGGCGTGGCGTCCATCAGGTGCGTCCGGCCCGACTTGACCACCTGTGCGAACTCGGCGGCCTTGCGCTCCAGCGCCTCCGCCAGGTGCTCCAGCGCCGGGATCAGGTCGTGCGTGACGGCGGCGGTGGCGGCGATGTGGATCGAGGACGGGAAGACGTCGTTGGACGACTGGCTGGCGTTCACGTGGTCGTTCGGGTGGACCGGGCGGCCCAGCCGCTCGGCGGCCAGGGTGGCGATCACCTCGTTGGCGTTCATGTTGGACGAGGTGCCCGAACCGGTCTGGAACACGTCCACCGGGAACTCGTCGTCCCACCGCCCCTCGGCGACCTCCTCGGCCGCCGCCGCGATCGCCGCCGCCGTGTCCTCGTCCAGGACGCCGAGGCGGGCGTTCACCCGGGCCGCCGCGGCCTTGATCCCGGCCAGCGCGGCGATGTGCGCGCGCTCCAGCCGCTGGCCGGACACCGGGAAGTTCTCCACCGCGCGCTGCGTCTGCGCCTGCCACTTCGCGGCGGCCGGCACCCGGACCTCGCCCATCGAGTCGTGCTCGACGCGGTACTCCCGCTGGTTCTCCTGCTCGTCACCCATCACGCGCTGCACCTCCTGAACGGGCCGGTGGTCCGGCCCCGAGCGGTCTCCGATCACCACAGCCGCGCGCGGGCCCCGGGTATTTCCGCCCGGCCGCATCCGGTGTCGCGGCCAGGTCACGCTCGCGGTTCCGGCCCGACCACGCTCGCCGTTCCGGCCCGGCCGCGTCCACGGTTACGGCCGGACCGCGTCCGGTCGTTACCCTCGGGCCGTGTCCGCCGGGCCGCCTCCGTCGTCACCGCCGGGGCAGCTCGGCGCGGAGCAGTTCGCCCGGCGCGGTGCCGGCCTGGGCGACCAGGGCGCCGCCCGGCGCCCAGAAGCCGGAGCCGCCCGAGGTCTGCGGCTGATTGCCGCTCGCCCCGGCGGACGTGGCCAGTACGGCCCACACCCCGTGGGCGGCGGCGCGGTCGCGGAGGTGCCCGTCCCGGCGGGCGGCCTGCGCGGGCCCCGCGCCGTACAGGGTGGAGGCGACGTAGGCGTCGATGCCGAGCGCGGCGGTCTCCTCGGCGTGCGCGGGATCGGCGGCGTCGGCGCAGATCGCGAGGCCGAACCGCAGGCCGTCCAGTTCCAGGACGGCGGGCCCCTCGCCGGGGGTGAACCGGTCGTGCTCGGCGCCGTGCAGCCGCGTCTTCCGGTACACGACGACGGCGCCTTCGCCCGTGACGGCCAGGGTGGCGATGGACTCGCCCCCGTCGGGCTCGGTGACCGGCGCGCCGACCAGGGCGGTCGTGCCGGTCGCGGCGCAGACGGCGACCAGCGGGGCGAGGCGCGGATCGGCCGGGCCGAGCGCGGGCGCGGCCAGGTCGTAACCGGTCAGGGAGAGCTCGGGGAACACCACCAGACGCGCGGCGGCCTCCCGTACCGCCTGCGCGTGCCGTTCGACGTTCACGGCCACGGTGTCCGGGCGGCCGGCGTCGGCGCAGGCGGGCTGGGCGACGGCCACCGTCACGGTGGCGGTGGCGGTGGCGGTGGCGATCAGGGGCGCGGGCATGGCGGTGCCTCCGGGCACGAGGTGGAAAAGATCAACGTATGCGCAGGTCCGGGCGGTGGACAAGGGTTTCGCGTGTCAGCCGGGAGGGCGGCGGCCGGGGCGGACGCACGCACCGCTCCGCGCTGTGCCCGGAGCGGGCGCCGACCCGGAGCATGATCACCCGAATGGATGAATAGCTGCGTGGAGTGCTTCAAACTGCCGTGCGCCACTTCGTACGCTCCTGACCGGGCCGGATTCACACCGGCCCCACCCTGATCGCCGCTGCTCGGCATCACCGCTGTGCGGCTTCATCGCTGTGCGGCATCACCGCCGCTCGGCGCGGGTGACCGGCTAGTGGGGGCGGACTCATGACGACGACAGGGCGGGGCATGGCCGGGGGCACGGAAGACCATGGGGGGACGGGCCCGGGGAAGCAGCGTGGAACCGCCGGGGGCGGCGGGCTCACCAGGCGGCAGATGCTCGGCGCCTCGGCCGCCCTGGGCGGCGCGGCCTGGCTGCTGCGCGGCACCATCGGCCCGGACAGCGCCGAGGCGGCCACCCCGGTGCCGCCCGGCCTGCCCGCCGGCACCGAGCTGTACCAGCGGGTCTTCCAGAACTGGTCCGGCGAGATCCGCACCGACCAGCTGTGGACCTGCGCGCCCCGCACACCGGAGGAGGTACCGGCGCTCGCCGACTGGGCGCACGCCAACGGCTGGCGCCTGCGCGCCACCGGCTACCGGCACACCTGGGCACCGCTCACCGTCGCCAACGGGACCCCGGACAGCGCCCGCGTCCTGCTCGTGGACACCAGCCGCCACCTCACCGCGGTGACCGCCGACTCGCCGACCACCGTCCGGGTCCAGACCGGCGCCACCATGGAGGACCTGCTCGCCCACCTGGCCGGCCGGGGCCTCGGCCTGACCGCGTGCCCGGCACCCGGCGAACTGACCGTCGGCGGGGTACTCGCCATCGGCGGCCACGGCACCGCCGTACCCGCCGCCCACGAACTCCGGCCGGAGGGGCACGGCTACGGCTCGGTCAGCAACCAGGTCGTCCGGCTCACCGCCGTCGTCCTCGACCCGGCCACCGGCCGCTACACGCTGCGCACCTTCGAGCGCGCCGAGGCCGACAGCGCCGCCTTCCTGGTGCACCTGGGCCGCGCCTTCCTCACCGAAGTCGTGCTGCGGGCCGGCGCGGACCGGCCGCTGCGCTGCGTCAGCCGTCTCGACATCCCGGCCAGCGAACTGTTCGCCCGCCCCGGCACCGGAGGCGGCGGCGGTGGGATCCTGGGCGGTCTGCTCGGCGGTGGCGGCCCGCGCACCCTCGCCGACTTCGTCGAGCGCGACGGCCGGGTCGAGGCGATCTGGTTCGCCTACACCGAGTACCCCTGGCTGAAGACCTGGAGCGTCGCCCCGGCCAAACCGCTGGGCTCCCTGCCCGTCGACCAGCCCTACAACTACCCCTTCTCGGACAACATTCCGGAACCGGTCGCCCGGCTCGCCGGCCAGATCCTCGCCGGCGCCTGGGGATCGGCCCCGCTGTTCGGCCAACTCCAGTACCTGATCGCCAAGGTGGCGCTCACCGGCGACCTCACGGACGTCCTCCTCTCCGGCGGGCTGCTGCGCGACCTGCTCAGCGGCGACCTGATCACCCACCTGCTCGCGGGCGGCCTGCGCTCCGACCTCTGGGGCCCGTCGCGCAGCCTGCTGCAGTACGTCCGGCCTACCACCCTGCGGGTCACCGCCAACGGCTACGCGGTCCTCGCCAAGCGTGCCGACCTCCAGTGGGTGGTCAGCGAATTCGCCGCCTACTACCGGAAGTTGCTCGCCGACTACCAGGCCCGGGGGGAGTTCCCGGTGAACGGCGCGGTGGAGATCCGGGTCACCGGCGTGGACGACCCGACCTCCTCCGGCGTCCCCGGCGCGCGGCCGCCGCTGCTGTCCGCGCTGCGTCCTCGGGCGGACCGCCCGGAGTGGGACACCGCGGTCTGGCTCGACGTCCTGGCCTTCCCCGGCACCCCGGGGCTGGAACGCTTCGCCCGCGACCTGGAGCAGTGGCTGCTGCGCACCTTCGACGGCACCCGGGCGGGCCTGCGGGTCGAGTGGTCCAAGGGCTGGGCGTACACCGCCGACGCGGCCTGGTCCGATCCGGACCTGATCGGTCGGGTCATCCCCGCGAGCCTGCGCGACGGCGGCGGTCCGGGCTGGGACGAGGCGGTCGCCGTCCTGGACCGGCACGACCCGCACCGGGTGTTCGGAAACCCCTTCCTGGACGGGTTGTTGAAGTAGTGGAGTGCATGTGACGGATCGTCAGATGTGTTCCATGACGATCACCGCGAGGGTGTCCGGCGCCAGCGCGCGGAAGACGTGCGGGGCGTCGCCCGGGTAGCTCACGTAGTCGCCCGGGCCCAGCTCGACCGGGGCCTCCGTCGGCCCGGCCAGCGCCCGGCCCGAGCCGACCAGCACGTGCTCGACGGTGCCGGGCATGTGCGGGTCGGAGGCCCGGGTCTCGCCCGGCTGCGCCTCGATCCGGTAGATGTCGCGCCGGGCGTTCGGCGGGCAGGAGGACAGTACGGTCGCCGCGTAGTCGGCGCGCTCGGAGTGGGTCACCGGGCCCTCGCCGGCCCGGATCACCTTGACGGCCGGGCGCGGGGGGTCGACCAGGCGGCTGAACGGCACGTTCAGCGCGACGGCGAGGGCCCAGAGCGTCTCCACGCTCGGATTGCCCGCGCCCGACTCCAGCTGGGAGAGCGTCGACTTGGCGATGCCCGCGCGCCGGGCCAGCTCCGCCATCGACAGCCCGCCGCGTTCGCGCTCGCGCCGGATGGAGACGGAGATCAGGCCGATCAGGTCCGCGCCGGAACCCGCGCCCGGGGTGGTCCGGTCACTCATGCTTGCCACTCACGCTCTCCTGGCTCCTTCTCCGGCTCCCGTGCGGCTGGTGCCGTTCATGCTGCCACTCGTGAGGGCGGCTGTCCGCATCCGCCCGTCGTTCGCCCTGTCGGTCCAATCGTTCGCCTTGACGAACGACGGGCGATGGGTTCAGTCTGGTGGACATGCGTTCGCTACTCCGAACACTGGAGCGTGCCACCCTTCGGGACATCGCTCTCGTCTGCCTCGCCGACGCGCTCGTCGGCGCCTCCTTCGGCGCGATCAGCGCCTCCGGCGGCCTGCCCCTGTGGGCGCCGGTCTCGCTTTCCGTCCTCGTCTTCGCGGGCGGCTCCCAGTTCGCGGCGGTCGGCGTGGTGCTGTCCGGCGGCGGTGCGCTCGCCGCCGTCGCCACCGGACTGGTGCTCAACGCCCGGCTGCTGCCCTTCGGCTTCGCCGTGGCCGACGTGCTCGACGGCCCGTGGTGGCGGCGGCTGTTCGGCGCGCAGCTGATCACCGACGAGACCGCCGCGTTCGTCCTGCGGCAGGAGGACGGGCGACGGCGACGGGCCGCTTTCTGGCTCTGCGGACTGGCGCTGTTCGTGGTGTGGAACGTCTCGGTGGTCCTCGGGGCCCTGGCCGGCGGGCTGATCGGGGACACGGACGCGCTGGGCCTCGACGCGGCCTTCCCCGCCGTGCTGCTCGCGCTCGTGCTGCCCTCGCTCGCGGACCGGCGCGTCCGCACCGCCGCCGTGGCAGGCGCCGTCGTCGCGGTCGCGGCCACGCCGTTCGTCCCGCCGGGGCTGCCCGTCCTGCTCGCCCTCGTCGGGCTGTTGTTCGCCGGACGGCCCGGAACGCGCGAGGGCGGTGCCGGTCGTGACGTGCGGGAGGGGCATGAGGCGGGGGAGGGCCGTGAGGTGCGGGAGCCGCAGAACTCACGGAAGTCGCGGAAGGGGGCGTCGGTCGAGGAGCCGCGCGTCCCGGTGATCGAGCGGGAGGAAGCCCGATGATGCCGTTGTACGCGGTGCTGCTGCTGGCCGTCGGGACGTACGCCTTCCGCCTCGCCGGGCCGCTCCTCGGCCACCGGCTCGCCCTCTCGGAGCGCGTGCGGCACCTGCTCGCCGTCGCCGCGGCCGTCCTGCTGGTCGCCCTGGTCGCCACCGGCGCCCTCACCCAGGGCCAGGGCTTCGCCGGTTGGGCCCGCCCGGCGGGCGTCCTGGTCGCCGGTGTGCTCGCGCTGCGGCGGGCGCCGTTTCCGGCGGTGGTGGTCGCGGGTGCGGCGACGACGGCGCTGCTGCGGCTGTGCGGGGTGGGGTGAGGGGCGGTCCGTCAGCCGTCCAGCGCCTTGAAGAAGATCGTCGTCGGGTGCGCGCGCCCCGAGGGGTCGGTCGCGTAGTCCGGCACCGAACCGACCCGGGTCCACCCGGCCGCCTCGTACAGCCGCTCGGCCGGGCTGCCCGTCTCGGTGTCCAGCACCAGCAGCCGGAGCCCCAGCTCGGCCGCCCGCTCCTCCAGCGCCGCCAGCAGCCGCCCGGCCAGCCGCTGCCCCCGGTCCGCCGGGTGCACCATCAGCTTGGCGACCTCGCCCCGGTGCCGCCCGTTCGCGGGCGCCGCCGGGCGCAGCTGGATCGTCCCGGCGAGCCGCCCGTCGGCCTGCGCCCGGACCGTCCACAGCAGCAGTCGATCCGCCGCGACCTCCGGGGCGAGCGCCCGCCACCACGCCACGGCCTCGGCCCGCTCCAGCGGCGCGAGGAAGCCGATCGACCCGCCACCGTGGACGGTGTCCACCAGCAGCCCGGCCAGTTCCTCCGCCGCGCCGTCCAACTCCTCCGCCGTCACCTGACCGACCGTGTAGGCCTCGCCCGCCATGTCGCCTTCCTCACTCGCTCGCGCCCGCCCACCGTCCGGGCGGTTGCGCCATACTCGCCGGTACCGCGCCGAGACCGGGATCCCGTCGATATCCCGCCGACACTACAAGGAGCTTCGATGACGAAGCCGACCCGGATCGACCCGTCCGACCTGCTCGCCGTCGGCGACCTGCTCTCCGACGAGGAGCGGCTGATCCGCGACACCGTCCGGAGGTTCACCGAGGAGCGGATCCGCCCGAACATCGGCGACTGGTTCGAGCGCGGCGTCTTCCCGGCCCGCGAACTCGCCCCCGAACTCGGCGCCCTCGGCGTGCTCGGCATGCACCTCGACGGCTACGGCTGCGCGGGCGCCGGCGCGGTGGCGTACGGGGTCGCCTGCATGGAACTGGAGGCGGCCGACTCCGGGCTGCGCAGCTTCGTCTCGGTGCAGGGCTCGCTCGCGATGCGTTCGATCCACGCCTTCGGTTCCGAGGAGCAGAAGCAGCGCTGGCTGCCCGGCATGGCCGCGGGTGAGCTGATCGGCTGCTTCGCCCTCACCGAGCCGGACTTCGGCTCCGACCCGGCGAACATGCGGACCCGCGCGGTGCGCAAGGGCGGCGACTGGGTGCTCTCCGGCAGCAAGATGTGGATCACCAACGGCAGCATCGCCGACGTCGCCGTCGTCTGGGCGCAGACCGAGGAGGGCGTGCGCGGCTTCCTGGTCGAGCGCGGAGCGCGCGGCCTGACCGCCACCGACGTGCACGGCAAGCTGTCCCTGCGCGCCTCCGTCACGAGCGAACTCGCCTTCGACGAGGTGGTGCTGCCCGCCGACGCCGTCCTGCCGGGCGTCACCGGCCTG
Source organism: Kitasatospora sp. NBC_01300 (assembly GCF_041435235.1). Taxonomy (NCBI): domain Bacteria; kingdom Bacillati; phylum Actinomycetota; class Actinomycetes; order Kitasatosporales; family Streptomycetaceae; genus Kitasatospora; species Kitasatospora sp. NBC_01300. The sequence goes on from NZ_CP108408.1 coordinate 6,153,444, forward strand.
CGCGGACCGCTCTCCTCCCTCAACGAGGCCCGCTACGGCATCCTCTGGGGCACCGTCGGCGCCGCCCGCGACTGTTACACCGCCGCCCTCGACTACGCGAAGAGCCGGATCCAGTTCGACCGCCCGATCGCCGGATTCCAGCTCACCCAGCACAAGCTCGTCGAGATGATGCTGGAGGTGGAGAAGGCCTACCTGGTCGCCCTGCGGATCGGACGGCTCAAGGAGGAGGGCGCGGCCCGCCCGCCGCACGTCAGCTTCGGCAAGCTCAACAACGTCCGCACGGCGCTGGAGGTCGCCCGCAGCGCCCGGACCGTCCTCGGGGCCAACGGCATCACCACCGAGTACCCGGTGCTGCGGCACGCCAACAACCTGGAGTCGGTGCTCACCTACGAGGGCACCAGCGAGATCCACACCCTGATCCTGGGCGAGGCCATCACCGGCGAGTCCGCCTACCACTGACGGGCCGCCCACCTCGGGAAATCCGGTGGCCGGGACCGTCGCGGCCCGGCTACCGTGCCCACCGTGAACAGCGAGCCCACCACGCCCGGCACCGCCCCGACCACCACCCTCTGGCGCCCCACCGGCCCCGAGGAACTGGCCCTGGTCGAGGCGTCCGGCCGGCGCGCCTGGCCGCCCCGGCTGCCCGAGCAGCCGATCTTCTACCCCGTCCTCAACGAGGACTACGCGATCCGCATCGCCCGCGACTGGAACGTCCCCGCCTCCGGCGTCGGCTACGTCACCCGCTTCGAGGTCGACACCGCCTTCCTCGCCCGCTACCCGGTGCAGCAGGCGGGCGGCCGCACGATCCTCGAACTCTGGGTCCCGGCCGAGGAGTTGCCGGAGTTCAACCGGAACATCGTCGGCCGCATCGAGGTCGTCCACGAGTTCCGCCCCCAGCCGTGACGCGCCCCGCCGCGCCGGGCCCGGTTGGCGCGCGCCCGAGTGAGGAGCGCCCAGGTGAGGAGCGCCCGGGTGGGGCGCCCGCAGCCGTGCCCTACCCGTCAACGACGGCGCGCGAGGCGCGCGGGGACCGCGTGCTGCTCACCTCCGCCCAGCGGACCAGCACCACCGCGCTGCTCACCGAGGCCGCTGCCCGGCGCGGCCTCGACACCGCCGTCCTGGACGGCCCGGCCACGGTCGAGCGCCTCGCGGGGCGGCCCGTCCACTGGTACGGCGGCCCGCTCTCCGCAGCCCGGATCGCCGGCCCGCTCGGCCTCGCCCTGCTCGAACCCGACGACGACTGGCTCACCCGCCTGCCCGAGGAGTTCACCCGGCGCCGGATCGAGATCACCACCCTCGCCGAGGCGTGGACGCTGCGCCGCCCGGCGTTCGTCAAGCCACCCGCCGACAAGTCGCTCCCGCCCGCGGTCTATCCGGACGGCACCCGCCTGCCGCGCACCGGCGACCGGATCGGCCCCGACACGCCCGTCCTGGTCAGTGAGCCGGTGACCTTCGCCGCCGAGTACCGGCTGTTCGTCCGCGACGGCGAGGTGCTCACCGGCAGCCGCTACGCCCGCTTCGGCCGGCTCGACCCGGCACCGCTGACCGCCGAGGCCGGCGCCTTCGCCCGGCGCCTGCTCGCGGACGTCGGAGACACCCTGCCCGGCGCCGTCGCCCTGGACGTCGGCCCGATCGCGGACCCCTACGACCCGGCCGAGCACTGGGCCGTCGTCGAGGCGAACCTGCCGTGGTTCGCGCACTGCTACGCCGCCGACCCGGACCGCGTCCTGGACGTCGTGCTGCGCGCCGCCGGACCGGTCTCCGAACTGGCCCAGGCCGACAGTCGATTCGTCCGTACGGCCGCCTGACACCCGGCGGACACCCCGCGTTCGGCGGGTGGATGCCGGACGGTACGGCGGGCGGTGGAGCATGGCGCGGTCGGCGGCGCCCTCGGCGGGCGCGGCCGGGTGTGTACGACCGAAAGGAACCCCCGCCATGTCCGCTGCCCAGTGGCCCCGCCCCCGGGTGCTCGTCGTCGGGATCGACGGCGTCCGCCACGACTACCTGGAGCACGTGCCGATGCCGCGCCTCCAGGAGCTCGCCGAGGCCGGGTTCCTGGTGCCGGTGACCGTGGCGGACACCACGCCCACCATGTCCGGGCCGTGCTGGGCCACCATCGTCACCGGCGTCGAGCCCGCCAAGCACGGCGTCTGGGGCAACCACCTCGGCGGCAACCGGCTCGACGTGTTCCCTGACTTCGCCACCCGGCTCGCCCGCGGCGACCGCCGCCGCACCTTCGTCGCGGCCGGCTGGGACCCGCTGATGATCAACGAGTCCGGCGGCCCGCTGTTCCGCGCCCCCGGCCGGCTCTCGTACATCGCCCCGGCCGAGGACACCCCCGAGGCCTGGGAGGCCGTCGACGAGGAGGTCACCCGCGAGGCCGTCCACGTCCTGGGCACCGCCGACCCGGAGGCCTCCTTCGTCTACCTCGGCGCCGTCGACGAGACCGCCCACTTCCTCGGCTGCGGCGACGAGTACCGTGCCGCCATGCGCACCGCCGACGAACGCCTCGGCCGACTGCTCGACGCCGTCCGCGGCCGCGCCGATTACGCCGACGAGCAGTGGACCGTCATCGTCGTCACCGACCACGGCCACGTCGACGCCGGCGGCCACGGCGGCCGCACCGTCGAGGAGCGCACGGCCTGGGTCGCCTGCGCCGGGCACGGCATCCCGGCCGGCCCGCCCACCGGGGAGATCCGCCACCCGGACGTCGCCGCCCAGGTGTACGCCTCGCTGCTGCGCCCCATCGACCCGCACTGGACCCTCGACGGCCGGCCCTTCCCGCTCGCCCGGCCGGTGCCGGTGCCGGTGCCGGAGGCGGTGTCGGCGCGGATCTGATCGGCGCTCTGATCGGGGGTCCGGCCTGTGCTCTGACCGGCGGTCCGGCCGGCGGCCCGGGGCCGGTGATCCGACCCGGGGCCGGCACCGTCGCCGGCCCCGGGCCCGACGACGCCTCAGGACGCGCTGATGCATCCGGGTGCAGCAGGCCGGGCTGCGCCGGAGACCGGCTTGAGTGACGCTCGATCGAGGCCCGGGCGGCACTTGAAGACGGTGTGCCAGCCTGGTCGCCCCACCGTGTAACCCCGAGACCGGGTCGCTGGACATACCTCTGAAGGTGGAGACGCTACCCCGTGGGATGGAGACAAGATCGCGACCTCGTGGTGACGCTCCGGAGGGACGGCAAGGGCCACGATGGATACACCCGGACGGCAGACCTCGCCGACCGGACCGGAACCGGAGACGGAGAGGACAGACGGGCATGAAGGGCATCGTGAGCAAGGTCGCACTGGGAGTCGCGGGCACCGGCATGGCCGTCGCCGTGGCGGCCGTGGCAATCGGCCCGAGGGTGTCCGAGTGGTACGACGGACGCCACCAGGAGCAGGCCACCTACGACACCGGCAGCCAGGCCAAGGCCGAGCGCCGTTCGATGCCGACCTGGCTGCCCGACAACGCCTCCTCGGTGAAGTACCTGATGTCGACCACCGGCGACGACCGCCTGCTGCGCGCCACCCTCCCGGAGGGCCGGCTGCCCGTCGGCTGCAGCACCGGCCTGCCCGGCAAGTCCGCGCACTCGGTGCCGCTGTCGCTCAAGGCCGGCTGGTTCCCCGAGGGCGTCGCGGCCAAGGCCAGCGGCACCTGCGGGCACTACAACGTGACGCTCACCGGCAACCAGCTCTACGCGTGGCAGGACGGCGCGGCGGTGCAGGCGGCCCTGCGCGCGGAGCGGCCCACCAAGCACTGAGCCGGGCATCCCGCGCCGAGTGCCGGGCACCGTGCGCTGAGCCGGGCATCCCGCGCCGAGTGCCGGGCACCGTGCGCTGAGCCGGGTTCCGGGCACCGAGTCGGGTGCCCGCGCCGAGCACGGCGTGAGGCTCCGAGGACGCCGCCAGGCCCCGACCGGCCCGCCAGGCACCGACAGGTGCGGGCGGGCCGTCGTCGTGCGCGGGTGCCGCCGGTGTGGCCGACGGTGGACCAGTGGGAGGACCCCCGCTGTCGGAAACGGCCGGGGCTGCGATAGGACGGGGCGTGGACAAACCCGTCCCGTCCCCGTCCCGTTCCCCGTCCCGTTCCCCGTTCCGTGAGGAGCCCCATGCCCGGCCCGACCGTCGGCTCTGCCGGCGACACGTCGACCGCTCCCTCCGCCGCCCCCACCACCGGCCAGTCCCGCCCCGGCCGGGCCACCATCGCCGTCCTGGGCGGTCTCGTGGCGCTCGGCCCGCTCACCACCGACCTCTACCTGCCCGGGCTGCCCGCGATCGCCGACGACCTGGTCGCCGAACCGGCCGCCGTCCAGCTCACCCTCACCTTCTCCATGTTCGGGGTCGCGGCCGGGCAGTTGCTCTTCGGACCGCTCAGCGACCGCTACGGCCGCCGCCCGCCGCTGCTCGCGGGGCTCGTCCTCTACACCCTGGCCAGCGTGGTGTGCGTGATCGCGCCGAGCCTGACGGTGCTGATCATCGCCCGCTTCATCCAGGGCGCGGCCGGATCCGCCGGGCTGGTCATCGGCCGGGCCGTCGCCCGGGACCGCTTCCAGGGCGTCGCGATGCTGCGGTTCCTGGCCTCCATCGCGCTGATATCCGGGCTGGCGCCGATCCTCGCCCCGATCCTCGGCGCGCAACTGATGCGGTTCACCTCGTGGCGCGGCACCTTCGGCGCGCTGACCGCGCTCGGGCTGCTCCTGACCCTGGCCGCCTTCGGGGCGCTGCGCGAGACCCTGCCGACGCAGAACCGGGGCACCGGCGGGGTGGGCGCGACGCTGCGCACGATGGGGCGGTTGCTGCGCAACCTGCCGTTCCTCGGGCTGGCGCTGACCAGCTCCTTCGCCTTCGGTGCGCTGTTCGGCTACATCAGCGGGTCGTCCACGGTGCTTCAGCACGTGTACCAGGTCTCGCCGCAGACCTACAGCCTGCTGTTCGGGGCGAACTCGCTGGCCATCGTCGTCATGACGCAGTTGAACGGGCGGGTGCTCGCGCGCCGCTTCGCCCCGCGGGGGCTGATGTTGGTCGGACTGGCGACGGCGGTGGTCGCCGGGGTGGCACTGGTGCTGCTGACGGCGGTCTGGGACTTCGGGCTGCTCGGGTTCTGCCCGCCGTTGTTCGTGATGATGGGCAGCATGGGTGTGGTCCTGCCGAACACGGCCGCGCAGGCGCTCAGCCTGGTCGAGCCGAAGGCGGCCGGGACGGCGTCGGCGCTGCTCGGCACCGGCAACTTCCTGTGCGGGGCGGTGGTCGCACCGCTGAGCAGCCTCGGCGGCCGGCCGTCGGCGGTGCTGCTGGCGGTGGTCGTCCTGGCGAGCGGGGTGCTGGCGATGGCGGCGTACGTGACGCTGTGTCGGCCCGGGCGGATGAGAACGGCGGAGGCCGAGGCGGCGGCGGGGAGCTGACGGCCGCCGGCCGCCGGCCGCCGGCCGCCGGCCGCCGGCCGCCGGCCGCCGGCCGCCTGACGGCAAACAGCAAACAGCAAACAGAAAACAGATAACAGCTGACAGATGATGAAATCTGTCAGCTGTTATCTGTTATTCGTTCCCTGTCAGCCGTCAGCCGTCAGCCGTCAGCGGCCAGGCGTCAAGCGCAGCTCAGGCGATCGAGAAGTCGTCGCCGAAGACGTTGCCCTGGCCGTACCAGCCGTGCAGGTACACGGTGACGGTGCCGGAGGCGCCGGTGGTGAAGGGGACGGTCAGCTTGGTCCAGCCGGAGGCGTTGGGGGTCCAGGCGCTGGCGGTGGCGCCACCGCTGACGCCGAGGTACGCGTAGTTGCCCTGCACCCAACCGCTCAGCGTGTAGCTGGTGTTGGCCTTCAGCGTGACGGTCTGCGAGCACTCGCCGGTCTGGCCGGCGGTCGCCGCCGCCTGGAGCGCGTAGGAGCCGGAGTGGACCGGGGTGGAGACCACGGCGCCGCCGCTCTGGCAGGTCCACGGGGCGAGGCTGCCGGTCTCCAGACCGCCGTTGACCAGGCCGGTCGGCGGCGGGGTCGTCCCGGTGACGGTCAGCGCGTACGTGGCGGTGTGGGTGCCGGACGGCCCGGTGGCGGTCACGGTGAGCGGGTAGCTGCCCGCCGTGGCGGCCGAGGTGGTGGCGATGTTGAGGGTGGCGCCGGTGCCGGCGGTGACGCTGCCGGGGGTGACGGTGGCGGTGACACCGGCCGGGGCGCCGCTGACCGACAGGTTGAGGCTCTGTGCCGAGCCCGCCGTCACCGCCGTGGCGATGGCCGCCGACGTGGACGAACCGGCGGCCACGGTACCGGAGTTCGGGTTCACCGCGACCGAGAAGTCGTTGCCGGGCTGGGTGCCCGTGACGTTCAGGGTGAAGATGCCGGTGTGGCTGCCGGAGGCCGCGCTGCCGGTGACCGTCAGCTGGTAACTCCCGGGCGTCACCGCCGAGGTGGTGGTGACGTTGAGGGTGGCGCCGCTGCCGGCGGTGACGCTGCCGGGGGTGACGGTGGCGGTGACGCCGGCCGGGGCGCCGCTGACCGACAGGCTGAGGCTCTGTGCCGAGCCCGCCGTCACTGCCGTGGCGATGGCCGCCGACGTGGACGAACCGGCGGTGACCGTCGCGGAGTTGGGGTTGACGGCCACGGAGAAGTCGTTGGTCACCGTCGAGCCGCTGGTGAACGGCGCGAAGATGTGGGTGAAGTCCCAGGTGTTCTGGCTGATGCCGGAGCAGGAGTCGTCCCCCGCCTTGCCCGGGCAGCCGCCGTTGTCGCGCTGGAGCGCCCAGAAGGACAGCGTGTTGATGCCCTTCGACACCGCCCAGTTGTAGACGGTGGTGGCGTTGGCCACGGTGAAGGTCTCGGCCGCGCCGTAGTCGTCGATGCCGGGCATCTCGGTGATCCCGATCGAACCCCACAGCTGGGCGGGGGTCTTGGACGGGTAGAGCTTGGCGAGCTGGTTGTAGAGGCCCTGCGCGGAGGTCTGGGTGTCGGCCGCCATGTCGTGGGTGGCGCCGTCGTAGTAGTCGAAGGTCATCATGTTGACGACGTCGATCCGGGCGTTGTTGCTGACCGCGTTCTTCAGCACGGCGAGACCGCTGGCGGCCAGCCCGGAGGTGGTGGTCGGCAGCGTGTAGGAGAACTGGACGTTCCGCCCGTTGGCGGCGGCCCAGTCCTGCACGATCTTGATCGCCTTGTTGCGGCGGTCGATTCCGGCCGTGTTGGTCAGCGAGTTGTCCTCGATGTCGAGGTCGATCCGGCTGACGTCGTAGGTGGTGACGAGGTTCTCGAAGGCTGCTGCGATCTGGTTGACGTCGGTGCAGCTGTCGGCCAGCTCGGTGCCGGTGTTGTCGGCGGTGTAGCCGCCGAAGGAGGGGATCACGTCCCCGCCGTTGGCCCGGATGGTGGCGATGTCGGCGCCGAAGGTCGAGGAGGAGACCGGCTTGGAGGTGTCGCCGTTCCAGTACGGGGTGCAGGAGCCCTTGGTGGCGGCCTGGAGGAACGCCATCGTCAGGTGTTTGGCCCCGGATTGGGCGGCCAGGGCGGCGGGGCTCTGACCGGTCCAGGACTCGAAGTAGGGGGCGAAGACCCGGCTGGGGAGCGGGGTCGCGGCCTGGGCGGAGCCCGTCCCGGTGGCGACCAGGCCGGCCGAGGCGGCCAGCGTGGCACAGGCTGTCAGGGCTGCCTGGATGGTTCTGCGTAGACGCATGGATTCTCCAACATACGTGGTGGGGCAGGACGTTGGGGATGCGCGCATGATCGGGGCGCGACAGCCGTGTGGGGTCGGCTGCGCGGGCCCGGACGTGCGGACGTGTGGGTGTGCGGACGTGCGGGACTGCTAAGTGTCCGGATGTGCGGGCGCGCGGAAGCCCACCGACTCGCGCGGAGGCGGGTGGCGGGAACGCGTGTGCGCACGCCGTACGGAGCGGGGGTGGTGCGGGTCAGGGCAGGGCAGGGCAGTGCCTCAGCCGCCGGTGGTCACACCCCCACAGTGCATCCCGGTCGGATCGACATGCTTATGGTTGGACTAGACCACTGGTCTGTCAAGAGACCTAACAGTTCGTCAACACACCGCCCCCGTGGCCGAAGGGCCGTCCGATCGGCCGGGTGTGCGCGGTGCGGCCGGGGCTGTGGAGGTGGGCGGTGCGGCGGAGCTGGCCGGTGGGGCGGGGTGGCCGTGCCGCCGAAGGGCGGATGCACCGAAGGGCGGATCCGCCGAAGAGTGAAGGTGCCGTGGCCGCGCGCCCGTCGGCGGGGGCGCGGCCACGGCGGCCCGGTGCTCAGGACACCGGGCGGTTCGGGTGGGCGCTCCGGGTCACGCCGGCGGCGGGCAGAGGGTGGTCCGCAGCGCGTCGTTGATCTTCGCGGCGGTGTCCGGTCCGAAGCCCTGCGGGTGCTCGGGCGAGGTGAAGCGCTGGTTGGCCAGCTCGACCAGCTTCGACTTGTCCTTGGGGAACTGGAACAGCGCCTGGCACTGGTTGCGGGCCCGGTCCACGGCCTGGTCCGGCTTGCCGCCGACGATTGCCGGGTCGATCGCGTCCAGCGCGGCGACCAGCTTGCCGGTCAGGTCGGCGCCCGGCTTTCCGGGCAGGCCGGCGTCGCTGGGGGGCGTGGGCTTGGCCGGGGCGGGGGTGCCGGGGGAACCGGAGTCCGGGGCGGCGGCCGAGGGGCTGTCGGCCGCGGGCGCGGAGGGGGCTGCGGGCGCCGAGGGGGAGGTGGCAGGGTCGGGCGCGGAGGCCGAGGGCGACTCGGGCGCCGGCGGCGTCGAGGCGGTGCCGGGGGCAGGGGCCGAGGCGGCGGCCGGGGTGGTGGGGGAGCCGGCCGCGGCGGTGGCCGGGTGGGGGCCCGGTCCGGAGCTGGAGCAGGCAGCGAGGCTCACCGCGGCGAATGCCGTGAGGGTGGCGGCGAGGAGACGAGTGCGCATGGCGTCACACTGTCATGTCCGCGGCGCCGAAGGGAAGATCCTCCCGCGAGCGCGGACGGCCCGGGAGGGGGGACCTCCCGGGCCGCCGACTCGCCGCGCCCGTAAGGCGCGTAAGGCGCGCAAGGCGCCCGCCGAGGCGTGGTCAGCCGAGGCCGTTGGCCTTCAGCCAGTCCTTGGCCACCGCCGACGGGTCGTCCTTGTCGATCGCGACGCGCTTCATCAGCGCCGTCAGCCCTGCCGTGTCGAGCTTGGCCGACACCGCGTTGAGGGCCGCCGTCGCGGTGGGGTTCACGCTCGCCTTGTTGACCAGCGGGGTGACGTTCTGCGCGCCGAAGAGGTTCTTCGGGTCGGTCAGCGGGACGAGCTTCAGCTGGACGATCTTCGGGTCGGTGGTGAACACGTTGCCGACCTGGATGGTGCCGTCCTTGAGCGCGTTCGCGGTGGCGTCGCCGGTGGGCTTCCACTCCTTGAAGTTCAGCCCGTAGACGTCCTTGAGCTGCTGCTCGCGGCGGGACTTGAACTCCGGCGGACCGCCTATCGTGAACTCGCCCGCCTTGGCGGCCAGGTCGGCGATGCTCTTGAGGCCGTACTTGTCGGCGTTCTCCTGGGTGACGCTGAGCGAGTCCTTGTCCTCGGCGGGGGAGGAATCGAGGATCCCCAGCGCGGCGGGCAGGGTCTTGGCCAGCGCCGCGTTCACCTCCTCGGTGGTGGCGGCGGTGGACTTGGCGTCCAGGTAGGCGAGCAGCGAGCCGTTGTACTCGGGCAGGACGCTCAGGCTGCCGCTCTGGAGCTGCCCGTAGAGCACCTCGCGGCTGCCGATGTTGAACTTCTCCTCGACCTTGACGCCCTTGGCCTTGAGGGCCTGCGAGTAGATCGAGCCGAGCAGCACGTTCTCCGGGAAGTTCGCCGAGCCGACGACCACCGTCGAGCCGGCGCCGGCGCCCGAGGCGGCGGGGGAGCCCGCCGTGGAGCCGCCGCCGAGCGGGTCGCCGCCGCCGGAGGAGCCGCAGGCGGTGGCGCCGAGGGCGAGCGCGGCGAGCGTGCCGAGGACGACGGCGCGCCTGCTTCCGTGGTTTGTCGACATGGTGACAGATGTCCTTCCGGAGAGGATGGGGAACGAGGTTCAGCGGGCCCGGCGCTGGGCGCGCATCCCGGGCGGGAGCGCGTACCGGGCGAGCAGGGCGAAGAACAGCTGGGCGCCGACCGCGAGCAGCACCACCAGCAGCGCGCCGCCGACGGTGACGGCGTACTTGCGGGTGGCCAGTCCGTCGATGACGTAGCGGCCGAGGCCGCCCAGCCCGACGTACGCGGCCACGGTGGCGGTCGCGATCACCTGGACGGTCGCGGTGCGGAAGCCCGCCAGCAGGGTCGGCGCCCCGGACGGCAGGCAGACCTGCCACAGCACCTGCGGGTGGGTCAGCCCGATGCCACGCGCCGCGTCCCGGACGTCCGGGTCGGTGCCGCGCACCCCCTCGACGGCGGCCACCAGCAGCGGCGGCGCGGCGAGCGCGACCAGCGGGATCAGCACGGCCGTGTCGCCGACCCCGGCGAGCAGCACCGCCAGCGTCACCAGGCCGAGCGTCGGCAGGGCGCGGGTGGCACCGGCGAAGGCCGTCACGAGCGTGACGCCGCGCCCGGTGTAACCGATCAGCAGCCCGAGCGGCACGGCGAGCAGCGCCGCGCACAGCAGGGCCTCGCCGGAGAGCACCAGGTGCTCGGTGATCCGGTGCACGATCGAGTCCGGGCCGCTGCGGTGGTCGGGGGCGGAGAAGAAGTCGCCCAGCCAGTTCAGCCAGTTCACGAACCGGCTCCCTTCTCCCGGACGGCCCAGGGCGCGAGCAGCCGGCGGGCGCCCACCAGCAGCAGGTCGACGGCCAGCGCGAGGACGGCGATCAGCGCGATGCCGGCCACGATCGGGGTCGGGAAGGTGCGCTGGAAGCCGTCGATGAACAGGTAACCGAGCCCGCCACGCCCGACCAGCGCGCCGACGCTGGCCAGCGAGATGCTGGACACCGCCGCGACCCGCAGCCCGGCGATCAGGTACGGCACGGCGGCGGGCAGCTCGACGGAGGTCAGCCGGTGCCACGGCCCGTACCCCATCGCGGTGGCGGCTTGCCGGACCGGGTCCGGGACGGCGCGCAGGCCGTCCACGGTGGTCGGCAGCAGCACGGCGAGCGCGTAGAAGGTGAGCGGGATCATCACGGTGGCCTGGGTGGCGAGGCCGGTGTAGGGGATGAGCACCACGAACACGGCCAGCGAGGGCAGCGCGTAGACGACGTTGAAGACGGCGGACAGCGGTTGGTACAGCCGGGGGAAGCGGGTGCAGGCCAGGCCCAGCGGGACGGCCAGCAGCAGGCCGATGAGCACCGGGACCAGGGCGATCACGGCGTGGTCGGCGAGCAGGTCGCCGAGGTAGCCGAGGTGGTCGCCGATCCAGTACCACCGGACGATCGGTTCACCGTCCACCGGCCGCCCCGTCCGTGAGGTCACCGGCCGCCGCGCCGGCCGCCGCGCCCGCTGCGTCGGCCGTCGGGGTGGCCACCGGGCCGGACAGCGCGGCGAGGACGGCCTCGCGGCTCGCGGTGCCGGTGGCCCGCCCGTCGGCGTCCAGGGCCACGGCGGCCCCGGCGGGGGAGAGGACGGCGGCGTCCAGCGCGGTGCGCAGGGTGTCGGCGTCCGGCCGGTAGCCGGAGACCGGGTGCAGCTCGGCGGTGGCGGCGTCGCGGTCGATCCAGCCGATCGGGCGGCGCTCGTCGTCCAGTGTCAGCTCCCAGCCGCCGTAGCGCAGCCCGTCGGCCACCGGGCGGACGGCGATGGTGGTCGCGGGGCGCAGGGCGAGGCCGCGCAGGCCCCGGTCGCGGCCGAGGAAGGCGGCCACGCCGTCGTCCGCGGGGGTGGTGAGCAGGGTGTGCGGGTCGGCGAGCTGGGCGATCCGGCCGTGTTCGCGCAGGACCACCACCTGGTCGCCGAGCCGGACGGCCTCCTCGATGTCGTGGGTGACGAACAGCACCGTCTTGTGCAGCTCGGACTGGAGCCGCAGCAGTTCCTCCTGGAGCCCGGCGCGCACCACGGGGTCGACGGCGCTGAACGGCTCGTCCATCAGCAGCACCGGCGGGTCGGCCGCGAGGGCGCGGGCCACGCCCACCCGCTGCTGCTGGCCGCCGGACAGCTGGAACGGGTACCGCTTGCCGGTCTCGGGAGCGAGCCCGACCAGTTCGAGCAGTTCGGCGGCCCGGGCGCGGGCCTTCTTGCGGTCCCAGCCGAGCAGGTAGGGCACGGTGGCGACGTTGTCGATCACCTTGCGGTGCGGGAAGAGGCCGGCCTGCTGGATCACGTAGCCGATGCCACGGCGCAGCTTGGCGGGCTCCAGCTCGGCGACGTCCGTGTCGTCCAGCAGCACCCGGCCCGAGGTCGGCTCGACCATCCGGTTGACCATGCGCAGCAGGGTGGTCTTGCCACACCCGGACGGTCCGACCAGGACGGTTATCCGACCGGTCGGGACGTCCAGGTCCAGGCCCTCGACGGCGATGGTGCCGTCGGGGTGGCGCTTGCCGGCGCCCTCGAATCTGATCACGGGGAGTTTCCTCGTCAGGGCGCCCCGGGGAGGCGGCGCCTGTTTCGGTCGTACGGTTGATGGCGGTTTGTCGACAAGCGGCGACGGCGTGGGCCGTACCGGCCGCTGCCGTGACGGCGTCTGTCGGATCGACCGCCCGGGCGTTCTTCCGCCCGCGTGGCTGCCCAGCTTCGGACCGGCGGAAACTCTGATCAGACTATGACCTGCATCATCTCCTGTCTCTCACTTACCACCCGGCACGGGGACCGGAGCCCGCCTCCGGACGGCCGGGTCCGACCAGGCGCCCGACGTTCCGGCAGGTCAGAGGGGCAGGGCGCGGACACCCTGACGGCGGGTCGAGGGCTCGGGCCCCGGACGATCGGCCCGTCAGCCGCCGAGCGCCCCGGCCCTCCAGGCTCTCAGCCGCCCCGGCGTGTCGGCAGCCCGGAGGCCGCCCAGCCGACGAAGCCGCCGTCCAGATCGGTCGCCCGGTGCAGCCCCAGCTCGCGCAGCGAGGCCGCCGCCAGACTGGAGGCGTACCCCTCCGAGCAGACCACGATCACCTCGACGTCGTAACCCGACGCCTCGGGGATCCGGTGACTGCCCGTCGGGTCCAGCCGCCACTCCAGGACGTTGCGCTCGATGATCAGCGAGCCGGGGATCTCCCCCTCCGCCGCCCGCTGCGCCGCCGGACGGATGTCCACCAGCAGCGCGCCGTCCAGCTGCGACTGGTACGCCTCCCGGGCGCGCGGACGGTGGACGCCCTCGCGGGCCCGCTCCACCAGGTCGTCGATCGTGGTCACCATTGCTCCGGTCCTTCCTCCGAGGTGCGGACGAGCCCGCCGGCCCGCAGGTCGTAGTGCGCCATCGAGCCCAGTGGGGGCGAGTAGGCGTGCAGGGTCACGGCCGGGCCGGACGCGGTGTTGCGCACGTCGTGCACGTACTCGGGGCCGAAGGCGCGGGCGGTGCCGGCCGGGACCCTGCGGATCAGCAGGCCCTGCTCCGGCCCGCCGAGGGACAGCTCCTCCAGCTCGCCGAGGGCGACGGTGAACGCGCCGCGCGAGCCGCCGTGGTCGTGGAAGCCGGTGGACTGGCCGGGCAGCCAGCTGATCAGCCACACCTCGTGGTCGTCGTCGGCCACCAGCCGCCGGTACCAGCGCTCCTCGGTGGAGAGCCGGACGAGGTGGATCCACTGGTCGGGCTGTTCGGCCAGTTCGCGGACGACGGTGCGCAGGGCGCTCGGGGTGAGCGGCGCACGGGTCTCCTCGGTGGCGGTGGCGGTGGCCGTGGCCCTGGCTGTTCTGGTCGGCGTCGGGGTCGGTGCCGCTGCCGGGGCTTGGGCGGCAGCGGGTTCGTCGGGGGCGAGGTTCAGGCTCATGGGGGCGTCCTCGGGTGCAGCGGGAACGTCGGCGGGGTGCGCCCTGGTCCGGCGGCGGGCGAGGGCACGGGCCGACGGAGCGGCACGGCACGCGCGGGTGCGCCGGGCGGGGCGGGAATCAGAACGCTGGGTGTGGGTGTGCGGCGCGGGCCCTGGCGGACGTCACAGGGCGGGGGCAGCGGGGAGAGTCAAGGTCAACAGGCACAGATGGAACTCGCCTGGCGTCGCAGATCGACGTGCAGGCGGCAGACCAGAGTGGTGCCGGTGTCCATGCGCCGGATCCTTCCCGAGCCAACCGGACGAAGTCAAGCCGGATGGGGCCGACCGCCGCCGGCTGCGCCGCGCCGCTCCACCCCCGGCCGACCGGCCGTCGAGCCGTTCTGGACCGGAACGGCCGAACGGCACTCGCATGCGTAAGGACCCCACGCGCGGGGTAAATGATCGTTTCATCCCATCCAGGACCCTCTGCGTGTCCGCGTCACGAGATCGCCCCAGATGCGTTACCGCCAACGTATTGTCAGGCCACCGAGGCCCGGCCTACGGTCTACAGACCGCTTTCTACGCACGTAGACCCCTGCGGATCCCCGGCGGTCCGCAGACGAGACCCGCCCGCCCCGTCAACCCTCAGACCGCAGGCCCGACCCCATGGCCGGGCAGCGGAGTTGCGGAGGTATCCATGTCGCAGATCGTCCGTGCCGCGCTCGTCCAGACCCGCTGGACCGGCGACCAGGAGAGCATGATCGCCCTTCACGAGCGGTACGCCCGCGAGGCCGCCGCCCAGGGCGCGAAGATCATCGGCTTCCAGGAGGTCTTCAACGCCCCGTACTTCTGTCAGGTCCAGGAAGCCGAGCACTACCGCTGGGCCGAAGCCGTCCCCGACGGCCCCACCGTCCGCCGGATGCAGGACCTCGCCCGTGAACTCGGCCTGGTGATCGTCGTCCCGGTCTACGAGGAGGAACAGGCCGGGGTCTACTACAACACCGCCGCCGTCATCGACGCCGACGGCAGCTACCTCGGCAAGTACCGCAAGCACCACATCCCGCAGGTCAAGGGCTTCTGGGAGAAGTACTACTTCAAGCCCGGCAACCTCGGCTGGCCCGTCTTCGACACCGCCGTCGGCAAGGTCGGCGTCTACATCTGCTACGACCGCCACTTCCCCGAGGGCTGGCGCGCCCTGGGCCTGGCCGGAGCGCAGATCGTCTACAACCCCTCCGCCACCAGCCGAGGCCTCTCCGCCTACCTCTGGCAGCTGGAACAGCCCGCCGCCGCCGTCGCCAACGAGTACTTCGTCGCCGCCATCAACCGCGTCGGCACCGAGGAGTACGGCGACAACGACTTCTACGGCACCTCCTACTTCGTCGACCCGCGCGGCCAGTTCGTCGGCGACGTCGCCTCCGACAAGGAGGAGGAGCTCGTCGTCCGGGACCTCGACCTCGGCCTGATCGAACAGGTCCGCCAGCAGTGGGCGTTCTACCGGGACCGCCGCCCCGACGCCTACGGACCGCTCGCCGAGGCCTGAGGAGCAGCGCGATGACCACCCGCGACCCGCACCAGCGCACCATCGTCCGCGGCGGCCTCGTCATCACCGCCGCCGACGAACTCCACGCCGACGTCCTCATCGAGGGCGAACGCATCGCCGCCCTCGCCACCACCGGCAGCTCCGCCGCCGAGGCCTGGAGCGCCGACACCGTCATCGACGCCACCGGCCACTACGTCATCCCGGGCGGCGTCGACGCCCACACCCACATGGAACTGCCCTTCGGCGGCACCTCGGCCTCCGACACCTTCGAGACCGGCACCCGGGCCGCCGCCTGGGGCGGCACCACCACCATCGTCGACTTCGCCGTGCAGTCCGTCGGCGGCTCGCTGCGCGAGGGCCTGGACACCTGGCACGCCAAGGCCGACGGCAACTGCGCCGTCGACTACGCCTTCCACACCATCGTCTCCGACGTCAACGAGGCCGTCCTCAAGGAGATGGACGCCCTCGTCGACTCCGGCGAGTCCACCTCCTTCAAGCTCTTCATGGCCTACCCCGGCGTCTTCTACAGCGACGACGGCCGCATCCTGCGCGCCATGCAGCGCGGCGCGGTCAACGGCGGGCTGATCATGATGCACGCCGAGAACGGCATCGCCATCGACGTCCTGGTCGAACAGGCCCTCGCCGCCGGGCACACCGCACCCCGCTACCACGGCGAGGTCCGCCGCGAACTCCTGGAGGCCGAGGCCACCCACCGGGCCATCAAGCTCGCCCAGGTCGCCGGCAGCCCGCTCTACGTCGTCCACGTCTCCGCGGCCGCCGCCCTCGCCGAACTCGTCCAGGCCCGCGACGCCGGGCTCAACGTCTTCGGCGAGACCTGCCCGCAGTACCTGTTCCTCTCCACCGACAACCTCGCCGAGACCGGTGCCGACGGCTTCGAGGGCGCCAAGTACGTGTGCAGCACGCCGCTTCGGCCGCGCGAGCACCAGGAGGCGCTCTGGCGCGGACTGCGCGCCAACGACCTCCAGGTGGTCTCCACCGACCACTGCCCGTTCTGCTTCACCGGGCAGAAGGAACTCGGCCGCGGCGACTTCTCGAAGATCCCCAACGGGCTGCCCGGCGTCGAGAACCGGATGGACCTGCTCCACCAGGCCGTCGTGGACGGGCACATCACCCGCCGCCGCTGGATCGAGATCGCCTGCACCACGCCCGCCCGGATGTTCGGACTGCACCCGCGCAAGGGCACCATCGCGCCCGGCGCCGACGCCGACCTCGTCGTCTACGACCCCACCGCCGTGCAGACCGTCTCCGCCGCCACGCACCACATGAACGTCGACTACTCGGTGTACGAGGGCCGCCAACTCACCGGCCGCGCCCGCACCGTGCTCTCGCGCGGCACCGTCGTGCTGGACGGCGAAACCTGGCTCGGCCGGGCCGGCCACGGCACGTTCCTGCGCCGCGACACCTGCCAGTACCTGACCTGACCACTCTCCCGCGCCGCCGCCCGGGCCTGTGCGCACGACCGCCCGGGCGGCGGAACCACCCTCCCCGGAGCCACCCATGGACATCGGCCTCGTCCTGCAGACCGACCCGCCCGCCCGCCTGCTCATCGACCGGATGATCCGCGCCGAACAGGCCGGGTTCAGCCACGGCTGGACCTTCGACTCCTGCGTCCTGTGGCAGGAGCCGTTCGTCATCTACAGCCGGATCCTCGCCGAGACACGGCGGTTGACCGTCGGACCGATGGTCACCAACCCCTCCACCCGGACCTGGGAGGTCACCGCCTCCCTGTTCGCCACGCTCAACGACATGTACGGCAACCGCACCGTCTGCGGCATCGGCCGCGGCGACTCCGCCATGCGGGTCGCCGGACGCCGCCCCGCCACCCTCGCCCGGCTCTCCCAGGCCATGCACGCCGTCAAGGAGCTGGCCGAGGGGCGGACGGTCGAGGTGGACGGCACCGAGATGCACCTGCCGTGGGTCGGCCCCGGCGCCCAACTCCCCATCTGGATGGGCGCGTACGGGCCGAAGGCGCTCGCACTGACCGGTCGCCAGGCCGACGGGTTCATCCTCCAGCTGGCCGACCCGTACCTCACCGAGTACATGGTCAAGGCCGTGCGGTCCGCCGCGGCCGAGGCCGGCCGGGACCCGGACGCCGTCACCATCTGCGTCGCCGCCCCCGCCTACGTGACCGCCGACGACTCGCCTGCCGCACTCGCCCACGCCCGGGAGCAGTGCCGCTGGTTCGGCGGGATGGTCGGCAACCACGTGGCCGACCTGGTCAGCCACTACGGCGCGCACTCCGAGCTCGTCCCGGAGGCCCTCACCGACTACATCAAGGGCCGCCAGGGCTACGACTACAGCCACCACGGCCGGGCCGGGAACCCCGACACCGCCTTCGTGCCGGACGAGATCGTCGACCGCTTCTGCCTCATCGGCCCGCCGCAGGCCCAACTCGCCCGCCTGGAGCACCTCCGCTCCCTCGGCGTCGACCAGTTCGCCGTCTACGCCATGCACGACGCCGTCGAGGCCACCATCGACGCCTACGGGGCCGACGTCATCCCGCACCTGTCCCGCCAATCCCGGGCGTAACGCCGCAGGAGAGTTGCCGTCCGACGGCTTCACCAGCCTGCTGCCCGGCTGGAGGCTGATCTCCGACCCGCACGTGTACATCTTCACCTGGCCGGGTGTGGTCGGCGGGCGGTGACGGCGCTGCCGGCCGGGGGCGTCCTGGTGGTCGGTGGCGGGCGGCTGGCAAGTGACAGCGAACGGATGACAGCAAACAGATAACAGATTTCGAAATCTGTTATCTGTTATCTGTTTGCTGTTCGCTGTCACTTGTTCACGGCCGTTTGCCCGCTGTCATCCGCCAGCCGCTGCCCGGTCGACGGCCGCCAGTACCTTCGCCGCACCGTCCTCGGCCGCGAGCGTGGCGGCCACCGCCCGGGCCTGGTCGCGGTAGCGGGGGTCGTCGAGGGCCTGGCGGATGGCGGCGGCGAGGCGTGCGGCGGTGAGGGCGCGCAACGGTACCGGTCCGGGGGAGACGCCGAGGCGGGTGAGCCGGTCGGACCAGAACGGGGCATCGAGCTGCGCCGGTACCGGGACGGCGGGCGTGCCGCAGCGCAGGGTGGCGGCGGTCGTGCCGGCGCCGGCGTGGTGGATCACGGCGGCCATGCGGGGGAACAGCCAGTCGTGCGGGGCGTCGCCGATGGTCAGGACGTCCTCCGCCTCGCCGGCGCCGAGGTCGCTCCAGCCCGACTGCAGGACGGCCCGGACCCGGGCGGCGCGGATCGCGGCGACCACCGTCGCGGTGAGCCGGCCGGGGTCGGGGACGACCAGGCTGCCGAAGCCGACGAAGACCGGCGGCGGTCCGGCGGCGAGGAAGTCGAGCAGCCGGGCCGGGGGGTGCCAGCCCGGATCCCGTACCGGCCACCAGTAACCGGCCACGTCCAGTCCCGGGTGCCAGTCGGCGGGCCGCGGGACCACCGCGGGCGAGAACCCGTGCAGGACGGGGTACTTGCGCCTGGCGCGGGCGGCGCCGAGCGGCGGCAGGCCCAGGCGGCGGCGCAGCCCGCGTACGGCGGGGGCGAAGAGCTGGTCGGTCGCGACCTGGACGGCGTGCCCCGCGAGCAGGTTGCCCGGGCGGCCGAGTGAGCGGGCGCCGGTGACAGCTGGCGCGAACTCCCTGGTGGGGGAGAGAGGTTGGAGGTGTAGGCCGATGCTGGGAATGCCCGCGGCCTCGGCGGCGACCTGGCCGAGCGGGCTGGTGGTGCTGGTGGTGAGCAGCAGGTCGGTGCCGAGTGCCGTGGCGTCGGCGATGCCGTCGGCGAGCTCCGGCATGAACTTCCGCCCCAGCTGCATCAGTTGTAGGACGGCGCGCGGTCCGGTGCCGGCCTGGAGCAGGCGCCGCCCCTCGGCGGAGGCGAGTTCGGCGCGCGGGTCGACCGGCAGCGGGCGGAACTCCAGCCCTGCGGCCCGCACCGAAGCGGCGAAGGTGGCGTGGGTTGCGACGGCCACCTGATGTCCGGCCGCCTGGAGGCGGGCGCCGAGCCCGGTGAACGGGGCCACGTCGCCCCGGGATCCGGCGGTGGCGATCAGGATGCGCATGGCCGCAGTATCCCGGCTCGGGCGCCCCGCCGGGAGGGTGCCTCGCCCGGAGCGGCCCGGTCCGGGGTGGCCGGTTCGGGCCGGTACTCCCGCAGCGCCGGAACCGGGCGGTGGCGGGCGGCGTCCTTCCTGGCAGAGCGGCGGAACGGGGCCGCCGCGCCGTGGACGGGAGGGACAGATGAGCATCGTCGCGTGGATCGTGCTTGGCCTGCTGGCGGGTGCGCTGGCCAAGCTGCTGCTGCCGGGAAAGGACCCGGGCGGCCTGATCGTGACAACCCTGATCGGTATCGCCGGCTCCTTCGTCGGCGGTTGGATCGCCTCGCACTTCCTGCACAGGTCGGTGACGGCGCACTTCTTCGACATGGCGACCTGGGTGTCGGCGATCGGCGGGGCCCTGGTGCTGCTGATCATCTACCGGCTGGTGTTCGGCAGCTCCCGACGCTAGCCCGGTCGCCGGGAACCGAGCTGCGCCGAAACGCCGACGCCGGGCCGGAGCGCCGACCCGGCGTCGAGCAGCCGAGCCGAGCCACCCGACCAGGCCCACGGGCCGGTCGGCCGGCTCGGCTCAGCGCGTGGGCGCCGACGCCTCCGAGACCCACTCCGGCAGGTCCTCGCGGGCGGTCAGCCAGGCGGCCGGCACCTCGGCGAGGCCGGTGCGGGCGGCGACCACCCCGGCGGCGATCGCGCAGGTGGTGTCCATGTCGCCCCAGCCCTCCAGGGTGTGCCAGATCGCCTCGGGCAGTGAGCCCAAGTGCCCGGCGGCGGACCAGAGGGCGAACGGGACGGTGTCCGGGGCGGAGATCATGAACCCGGAGCCGAGCACGTTGGCGGCCTGCCGGACGCTCGTGTGTCCGGGCAGCCGGGCGGCGATCCGCAGGCCGGAGCGCACTTCGCCGTCCGGCATGCGCCCGGCCACCTCCGTCAGCAACTCGGCACGGCCGGGCGGGGTTTGGCCCCGGCTGCGGACCGCGAGTGCCGTGGCGAGGGCGACCGCCACCGCGCCCGCGACCGCCTCCGGGTGAAAGTGCGTGGTGAGAGCCTGGAGTTCGGCCTGCCGGGCGACGGCGTCCAGGTCGTCCGCGAACCAGGCGCCCAGTGGGGCGACCCGCATCGCGGCGCCGTTCCCGTACGAGCCCTGACCCTCGAACTGGCGCGAGGTGATGGCGTGCCAGTCCCCGCCGGCGCCGATCTCACGCAGCACCCGGTGCATCGACGGGCCGTACTTGCGCCCGTACTCGCGGGCGTACTCCTCGGCGAACTCGCCGGCCAGCGCATCCTGCCGGACCTCGCCCCAGGAGGCCAGGTGGCGGACGAGGACCAGCGCCATCGCGGTGTCGTCGGTCCAGTGCCAGGGCGCCGGGCGGAGTTGGCGGGTGGCCAGCGCGGCGGGCGCCTCGTCGACCGGGGCCGAGAACCAGCGGTCGCCGAAGGCGTCGCCGAGGGCCAGCCCTTGCAGACTGTCCAGGGCCGGACGGGCCGCACACATGTCATCCTCCAGGTGAGATCAACTGTGCGCGGCAGTCTGCCGGACGACCGGGCCTGCGGGCGACCGGGTTTCGATCCGATGCCGGCGGGCCCGGCCGTCGGTGCCCGGGTCAGGGGAGCCTGGGGTGTCGGAGGTGCGTCACTTGGCGAGCAGGCCGCCGAGGATGAGCTTCCAGAGGGCCTCGAAACGGTCCTCGATGGTCGGCTCGGACCACGAGGACGCGTACGCCGGGTCGTGGAAGGGGCCGGTGGCGTCGAAGACGGCGCGGGCCGTGGAGAGGATGTGGGCGAGCTTGAACTCCTTGCTCTCCATGCCGTCCTGGACGATCTGGGCGATCTGGGTGACCAGGGTGTCGATGTGCGCCTCGACGATGCCGCTGTTCTCCTCGACCAGCACCATGTAGGTGGCGAACAGCTCCGGGTCGTCCAGCGCCTTCTTCCGCTTGGCTGCGAACAGCGTCACCAGCCAGCGGTGCAGCCGCTCGACGGCAGAGCCGGCCTCGGTCGAGATGAAGGCGAGCTGGTTGTGCGCCTGGTCGAGCCAGCGCTGGGTGACCGCCTCGCGCAGCGCGGCCTTGCTCGGGAAGTGGCGGTAGACGCTGCTGTGGCTGACGCCGAGGATCCGGGCGACGTCCACGACGGTGGCCTTGGCCGGGCCGAACCGCCGGAGGACGTCCTCCGCCGCGATCAGGATCTGCTCGGCGGTGAGTGTGGTGTCCGTGGTCACGGGGAGGTCCGTCCTTAGGGTCGTGCGGTCGAGGGTGGTGCTGCCGTCCCCGGCCGTCGGGCCGGTTCGGGTGGGTCAGTGCTCGCTGTCCAGGTGTGCCATCTGGGCGGCAGCGTAGCGGTCGCCCGCTGCGGAGCCGGCGGGGACGGCCGCCTCGATGGCCGCGAGGTCGGCCGCGGTGAGCGTGACGTCCAGCGCGCCCAGCGCCTCGGTGAGGCGGTCGCGGCGGCGGGCGCCGACCAGCGGAACGACGTCCTCCCCGCGCGAGGCGACCCAGGCGATGGCGACCTGGGCGACGCTCGCCTCCTTCGCGGAGGCCACCGCGCGCAGCGCCTCGACGAGCGCGAGGTTGTGGGCCAGGTTGTCGCCCTGGAAGCGCGGGCTGTGGCCGCGGAAGTCGGTGCCGGCCAGGGCGCGGCCCTGGTCCCAGTGGCCGCTGAGCAGGCCGCGCGAGAGCACGCCGTAGGCGGTGACGCCGATGCCGAGCTCGCGGGCGGTGGGGAGGATGGAGTCCTCGATCGAGCGGGAGATCAGCGAGTACTCGATCTGCAGGTCGCTGATCGGGTGGACGGCGGCGGCCCGGCGCAGGGTGTCGGCGCCGACCTCCGACAGGCCGATGTGACGGACGTAGCCGGCCTTCACCAGGTCCGCGATGGCGCCGACGGTCTCCTCGACCGGGATGCTCGGGTCCAGGCGGGCGGGGCGGTAGACGTCGATGTGGTCGGTGCGCAGGCGGCGCAGCGTGTAGGCGAGGGCAGTCTTGGTGGCGGCGGGGCTCGCGTCGTAGCCGAGCCACTGGCCGTCCGGGCCGCGCTGGGCGCCGAACTTCACGCTGATCTGCACGCTCTCGCGGGCGCGGCCGCGCAGGGCCTCGTGGATCAGCAGCTCGTTGTGGCCCATGCCGTAGAAGTCGCCGGTGTCGAGCAGGGTGACCCCGGCGTCGATCGCGGCGTGGATGGTGGCGATGCTCTCGGCCTCGTCGGCCGGGCCGTACATGTCGGACATGCCCATGCAGCCGAGGCCGAGGGCGGAGGTGACCGGTCCGGAGGTGCCGAGGGTGCGCTGGGTGGGGCGGGAGGTCGTGGCCACGGGGACTCCAGGGGTGGGTGCGGCGATGGGTGGGGTGACCCGGGATCCACTATGGCACGACAGCGAACAGATTTCAAAATCTGTTCGCTGTCGTCTGTTATCTGTTATCTGAAAGCTGTCACCTGTTATCTGTCACCCGCCGACCCGATCGGCCGCCCGGCCGCAGTTCTCGTACGTGAGTGCCACGTCGGTCGTGGCCTCGCCGGCCGGGGGCTCCGGCGGCGAGGCCGGACCCCAGTCCTCCCGCCCGCCCGGTGACCGCAGCAGATAGGCGCGGGCCGGCGGCAGGTTGCGCCACACCGTGCGCTCGCCCAACCCGTACGCCGCCTCGAACCGCCGTAGCAGTCGCACCACTGCCCGGTGGCGGGCGCTCTGCCGGGGCCCCGAGGACAGGGTGCGGGCCGTCGTCGTGCCGAGGTAGCCGAAGTACGTCAGCTCGCCCCCGGGCAGAAGCAGCCGCAGGTAGAGGTCGAGGAGGTGGCGTACCTGGGCCGGCTCGAAGTTGGTGAACGGCAGGCCCGACACGATCACGTCGTACCGCTCGTCCGTCTCGCCTGTCCCGTTCGTCTGGTGCTGGGGCAGTTCCTCCACCCGGCAGGCCGACAGCCGCAGGGCGACGCCCGGGCGTCGTGCGGCCAGCACCGGGTCCTCGCGCAGCCGGTCGGCGAAGCGCGGGTTCGCCTCGACGACGTGCAGCCGGTCGCCCGGGAGCAGTACTTGGGCCAGCCGACGGGTCACCACGCCCGTCCCGGCGCCGACTTCCAGCACCGAGATCGGCCGATTCGGGCGGCTGGTGGCCGGAACCACCAGGGCGTTCACCAGGTCCTCGCCGCTCGGGGCCAGCGCTCCGGTGTCGTGGAAGGTGCGCAGGGCCTCGGCGAGGAACAGCAGGTGCTCCTCGGTGGACCGTGAACTGCGCTGCGGGGCGAGGAAGTCGGGGCGCGGGCGGAGCTGTTCGGAGGTCATGCCGTCGACGCTAGGCAGCCCCGCCGCACCCCGAATCGGCCGACGAGCGACGCGTACCCCCGACGAAAGTCGAGGGTGCGGGTACCCGGGAGAAGGGGGCACCCGCCCGTCGCCCGCCCGTAGCATCGAGCCGGACGGACGGACGGACGGACGGACGGACGGACGAACCAGCGGACAGGCAGACAGACAGGCGACGGACGACGGGCGGACGGAGCGAGCGCGGAGGGAGCCCGATGCCAGAGGACGGGAGCGGCCCGATGCGCACAGGCCTGTTGGGCTGGTACGGCCCGGACCGCCGGCTGTGGAGCGAAACCCTGCTGCTGCTAGGCATCCTCGCGCTCACCGTCGAGGAGGGCCTCTCCCAGTGGGTCCACGCCGACGAGCCGTTACGGCTGCCCCGGACCGTCGCGGCCGTCCTCGCCCCGCTCTCCCTGCTGTTCGCCCGCCGCTACCCGATGGCCTCCGCCGTCCTGCCGGTGCTCACCGGCGGCCTGTTCAACCGCGCCTTTCCCGGGCTGTTCAGCGTCTACTACCTCGCCTCCCTCGGCCGGACCGGCCCGGCGGCGGCCGGCGGCGCCCTCATCGCGGTGGTGAGCGCGACCCGAGCCGATTCGCTGGTCGGCTGGGCGGGCACCACCGGATCCCAACTCCTCGTCCAGGCGGCGACCTTGTCCTTCGGCCTGTGGCTGCACGGCCGCCGGGTGCTGATCCGCACCCTGCACGAGCAGGTGGACGTGCTGCGCCGGGAGCGCGAGTTGCGCGCCGAACGGGCCCGGGCCGCCGAACGGGCCCGGATCGCCCGGGAGATGCACGACGTGCTCGCCCACCGTCTCAGCCTGCTGGTGCTGCACGCCGGGGTGCTGCGCGACCAGGCCCTCGCCGGCACCGTCGCCGCCGACCCGGACCGGCTCACCCACCGCCTCGAACTGCTGCGCACCACCGCCGCCCACTCGCTCGACGACCTGCGCGACGTCCTCGGCGCCCTGCGGGCCGACCCGCCGACAGCACCGGCCGCCGAGGAGGTGCCGGCCGCACCACCCCGGGCGGCGCGCGTCCCGGCGCGCATCCAGGCGCCAGGCCCGATTCCCGTCCCGGCGCCCGCGCTGCGCGACCTCACCGAACTCGTCGGTGAGGCCACGTCGGCCGGGCAACAGGTCGAACTGGCCCTCTCCGGCGACCCGGAGACCGTCCCCACCACCCACCGGCTGGCCGTGCACCGCCTGGTCCAGGAGGCGCTGACCAACGCCCGCAAGTACGCGCACGCCGCGCCCGTCACCGTCCGGGTCCGCTACGGCGCCCCGGCCACCACCGTCGAGGTCCGCAACGGTCCGGGGGAGGTGTCGCCGAACGGGCCGGGCACCGGCGGCGGGTACGGTCTGGTGGGGCTCACCGAACGGGTCGACGCGCTCGGCGGCCACCTCGACGCGGGACCGGACGGCGGTGGCGGCTTCCGGCTCGCGGCCCGCCTGCCCGCACCGGAGCGCCCGCCGCAGACCGTGCCGGGGTCCGTGCCAGGGTCCCTGCCAGGACCCGGTCCTGGGCCCTTCCCGGGAGCGGACCCAGGACCGGGACGCGACCCCGGATCCGGGCCTTCCCCGGCCCTTGCCCCCTCCCCGACCCCGCAGCCGAAGGACGCCGAATGATCCGCACGATGGTGGTCGACGACGACGCGCTGGTGCGGCTCGGCCTCGTCGACCTGCTCGCCCAGGACCCGGCCCTCACCGTGGTCGCCGAGGCCACCGACGGACTGCAGGCCGTCGAACTCGCCCGCAGCCAGCGGATCGACGTGGCGCTCATGGACATCAGGATGCCCCGGCTCGACGGCATCGCCGCCACCAGGCGCCTGCGCGAACTGCCCGACGCCCCGCGCGTGATCGCGCTCACCACCTTCGACCTCGACGAGTACGTGTACCAGGCGCTCGCCGCCGGGGCCGACGGCTTCCTGCTCAAGGACACCCCGCCCGCCGAGATCGCCCGGGCCGTCCACGTCGTCGCCGGCGGCCAGGGGATGCTGCACCCGGCGGCCGCGCGGCGACTGATCGACCGCTACCACCGCACCGGTGCGCCCCGGTCGGTCGCCGCCCGCAACCGGGTCGCCGGGCTGACCCCGCGCGAGACCGACGTGCTGCGCGAACTCGCCGACGGGCTCTCCAACGCGGAGATCGCGGGCGTCCTCGGGATGCGCGAGAGCACCGTGAAGGCGCACGTCAGCCGGATCCTGACCGGGTTGGGCGTCGGCAACCGGGTCCAGGCCGCGCTGCTCGCGCGCGATGCCGGGCTGGTCGGGGACGGTGCCTGAGCCGGCACCGGGCGGTGCGGGGCGCTGTGGTGGGGTGCCATCGAGGCTCGTGTGGTTGCTGGTCCTGCCGATGCCCGACGCCCGGTGGTGCGCACGGTGATGGGTGGGGCGTCATGTCGTCCGGTGTTCACGCGAGTGTTCCCGGGGCGTCGGACCGGGCTCCCCCTGAGCCGGTCACGTGCTCCCGATTCGTACCGCGCGCTGAGCCGTTGTCACCCATCCGGCGTGGAAATCCCGCGCCTTGGCGGTTTGCGCTGCCGAACCCGGGCGGCGGGTCCATGGTGGAGATGGGCGCGATCCGGCGACCGCGCCCGCGCGCCGATCCAGGCCCGCGCGCCGCGCGCCCGCCGCTGTTCTCCGACGGGTGTCCGAGGCTGAGGGCCCGGTCCCGGCACGCTGGGAGCAGGGCCACCTCGCAGGAAGCCGAACGGTTCTTCTAGGCTCACATCTCGGCTTCCCTGCGGCGGTCCGGCCCGTTGCGCCCGCCGTCAGGAAGCCGCCGTCCACGGGGCCCCGGGCGGACCGGGGCCACCGGATCGAGCGAGGAGGACGCAATGCCAAGCACGCCGCCCAGCCGTTCCACCGCACTTGGGCCAGACGGTCCGTTCCGAAGGGCCGGGCACCATCCCGGTCGATCGGCACGGTCCGGCCGGGCCTGGCAGCCGGGTTGGGGTGGTCGGCCGGTCCGGCCGCTGAATACCGGCAGCGGCCGCGGAGGCGAACGTTGAGTCCCCAGATCGTCGGGTCGCCCGCCGCGCCGAGTGCCGCCGCCGCCCCCGACGGTGACTCCGCCCCCGCGCCCGCCCCTGCCTCGGACCGCGCCCCCGTCGACCTCCCGGCCGCTGCCGGCGGTGAGGCCCTCACCGCTACCGCTACTGCCACTGCTACCACTAGCGCTCATGCCAAGGCCAAGGCCAAGGCCACGGTCACCGTCACAGCCTCGGCCGCCGCTGCCGCGACCGCCGCACTCCCCGGCCTGCCGCAGGCCCTCAGTACTCGCGCCCGTACGCTGGCCGGGGCCGTCCGGCGCCGGTGCACGGACCTGGCCCGGATCGAGTCGCCCAGCGGAGACGTGCCCAGACTCGACGCTCTCGCCGAGGAGTTGAGCGCCGGATTCAGTGCCACCGGCGCCACCGCGCGACGCGAGCCCGGGCCGGCGGGCGACCACCTGGTCCTGGAGTGGGAGGGGCAGGACGAGACCCTGCCGCACCTGTTGATCGTCGGCCACCACGACACCGTCTGGCCGGTCGGCACCCTCGCCGACTGGCCGGTCACCGAGCAGGACGGCCTGCTCAGCGGCCCCGGCGTCGTCGACATGAAGGGCGGACTCGCCATCCTGGAAGGCGCGTTCGCCCTGCTCGCCGACCTCGGGCAGCGGCCGCACCGCGCCGTCCGGCTGGTCGTCGTCTCCGACGAGGAGGTCGGCAGTCCGGACGGACGGCGCCTGGTCGAGCGCCAGTTGCGCGGCGCGGCCGCGGTCCTCGGGCTCGAACCTCCGCACCCCGACGGCCGGTTGAAGACGGCCCGGCGCGGCAGCACCCGGGTCCGGCTCACCGTCACCGGGCGTGAGGCCCACGCGGGCAACGACGCCCAGGACGGGGTGTCGGCGGTCGACGAACTCGTCGACCAGCTCGTCGTCGTCCGCGGCCTCGCGGGACAGCCGGGGACGGAGCTCAACGCCGGTCGGATCAGCGGGGGTTCGCGGGCCAACGTGGTCGCGGGCCGGGCCGAGGCCGAGCTCGGCCTGCGGTTCTCCACCGTCGAGGCGCAGCGCCGTACGCTCGACAACCTGGCTCGGCTCACCGCGCTGCGCCCGGGGGCCAGGGTCCGGACCGAGGTGCTGTCCAGTCGTCCGGCGTGGCCCGAGCGCACCGGCAACCCGCTGCTGCGGCACGTTCGTTCACTTGCCGCGGTGCTCGGGCAGCAGCTGGACGGCGGTCCGGCGGGCGGCGCGGGGGACACCAATCTGCCGGGCTCGCGCGGGTTGCCGACGCTGGATGGCTTCGGCGCGGTCGGTGCCGGCGCTCATGCCCGGCACGAGCACATCCGGCTCGACCAGCTGGCACCCCGGATCGCCCTGCTGGCCGCGCTCCTCGCCGTACCGCTGCCGAGGCTGCGCGACCGTACGGAGGGTTGAGCAGGCCGCCGACAGCCGGGGGCTGCCGGCGTACAGAGATGCAGAGAGCGGAGAGCAGAGGACAGGGAGCAGAGAACAGAAGACGGATGACAAGTAACAGCTGACAGATAACAGCTAACAGATAATGAAATCTGTTAGCTGTTATCTGTCTGTCGCCTGCCCGCAGTCGCCCGCCCGCCCCCGGCGCTCGCCCCCGAAACCCCGCCCCCCACCCGCATCCCTTGCCATCCCTCCATCTCGCCGCACAGAATGGTACCGACCGAACGGTCAGTCGGTTGGCGCCGTGGGCGCCGGCGCGGGACACGAGAGGTGATCGTGGTGACAGCAGAGGTGGCCGAGCCGGTCCCCGCGCAGGCGCAGGAGGACCGGTTCGAGGCGGTCGTCGCCGCCGAGCAGCGGATCGAGCCCAGGGACTGGATGCCCGACGCCTACCGGGCCACGTTGGTCCGCCAGATCGCCCAGCACGCCCACTCCGAGATCATCGGCATGCAGCCCGAGGGCAACTGGCTCACCCGCGCCCCCTCGCTGCGCCGCAAGGCGATCCTGCTCGCCAAGGCCCAGGACGAGGCCGGCCACGGCCTCTACCTCTACGCCGCCGCCGAGACCCTGGGTGTTGACCGCGCCGAGCTGACCGAGAAGCTGATCTCCGGCCGGCAGAAGTACTCCTCGATCTTCAACTACCCGACCCTCACCTTCGCCGACGTCGGCGTGATCGGCTGGCTGGTCGACGGCGCCGCGATCTGCAACCAGGTCCCGCTGTGCCGCTGCAGCTACGGCCCGTACGCCCGCGCGATGGTGCGGATCTGCAAGGAGGAGTCGTTCCACCAGCGTCAGGGCTACGAGCTGCTGATGACACTGATGCGCGGCACCGACGCCCAGCGCCGGATGGTCCAGGACGCGGTCGACCGCTGGTGGTGGCCGTCCCTGATGATGTTCGGTCCCCCGGACGCCGATTCGCCGAACACCGCCCGCTCGATGGCCTGGCGGATCAAGCGGCACACCAACGACGAGCTGCGCCAGCGCTTCGTCGACATGACCGTCCCGCAGGCCGAGCACCTGGGCGTCACGCTCCCGGATCCCGAGCTGCGCCGGAACGAGGAACGCGGAGGCTGGGACTTCGGTGAGCCGGACTGGTCCGAGCTGACCAGGGTCATCCACGGCCAGGGCCCGTGCAACGCCCAGCGGGTCGAACGCCGCCGGACGGCGCACGAGGACGGCGCCTGGGTCCGTGAGGCGGCCGTCGCCTACGCGGCCAAGCGCCGTGCCGAACAGTCCGCCGAGCAGTCCGCCGAACCCGGGCACCCCACCGGATCCGAACCGCCCGTCGAAGCCGGGCAGCCCGGGCCTACGGGCGAGCCCACGGAACAGGAGAACGGAAAGTGACCGAGTCCAAGGCCGGCTGGCCGCTGTACGAGGTGTTCGTGCGCCCCCGACGCGGGCTGAACCACGTCCACGTCGGTTCGCTGCACGCGGCCGACGACCGGATGGCCCTGCTCGCCGCCCGCGACCTCTACACCCGCCGCAACGAGGGCGTCAGCCTCTGGGTGGTCCGCTCGGACGCGATCACCGCCTCCACCCCGGACGAGCGCGACCCGTTCTTCGAGCCCAGCGGGGACAAGGTCTACCGCCACCCGACCTTCTACGACATCCCCGAGGATGTCCCGCACATCTGACGGGGGACCCGCCATGCAGGACCACAGCACGCACGCCGGCGCCGACGTCGAGGCCGATGACCACGTCTACCTCGGCCTCGCCGAAGCCACTCCCGGCCCCGAGGGCGAGGGCCGCTGGGCGTACGGGACGGGCTTCGCCGACCCGCTGCTCGGCGTGGACACCGCCGTGCCCGCCGGGCTGGACGGCGCGGACCTCGCCGCCTACTGCCTGATGCTCGGCGACGACGCCCTGATCCTCTCCCAGCGCCTGATCGAGTGGTGCACCCGGGCGCCCGAGCTGGAGGAGGAGGTCGCGCTCGCCAACCTGGGCCTCGACCTGCTCGGCCAGGCCCGGCTGCTGCTCACCCGGGCCGGCCAGGCGGACGGCTCCGGCCGCACCGAGGACGACCTGGCGTACTGGCGGGAGGACCACGAGTTCCGCAACGTCCGGCTGGTCGAGGCCCCGAACGGCGACTTCGCCCACGCGATCGCCCGGCTGCTGCTGTTCGCCACCGCGCGCTGCGCCCTGTACGAGGCGCTGAGCGCGCACCCGGACCCGGTGCTGGCGGCGGTCGCCGCCCGGGGGGTCAAGGAGCTGGCGTACCACCGCGAGTACGCCACCGCCTGGACGCTTCGGCTCGGTGACGGCACGCCGTACTCCTCGGCGCGGATGCAGGCCGGGCTGGACGCGCTCTGGCCGCTGCTGGAGGAACTGTTCACGGCCCACCCGGTGGAGCTGCGGACGGGCGCCGATCCGGCGGCGCTGCGCGAACCGGTGCTGCGCTCGCTCGGCGCCGTCCTCGCCGAGGCCGGGCTGACCGTGCCGGACGTGCAGCCGCTGGCCACCGTGCTCGGCCGGGCCGGCCGGGACGGCGTGCACACCGAGGCGCTCGGCCCGCTGCTCGCCGAATTCCAGGTGCTGGCCCGCGCGCACCCGGGGGCGACGTGGTGAGCGCGGCGCTGACGGAGCACGGGACGGCCTGGGAGGTCGCGGCGGCCGTGCCGGACCCGGAGCTGCCCATGCTGACCCTGGCCGACCTGGGCGTGCTGGCCGAGGTGGCGGTGGACGACGGCGCGGTGACGGCCTGGCTGACCCCGACCTACTCGGGCTGCCCCGCCGTGGCCGAGATGGCCGCCGACGTGGACCGCCGGCTGCGCGCGGCCGGGTACCGGGACGTCCGGGTCCGGCTGCGGTTGGATCCGCCGTGGTCGACCGATCTGATCACCGCCGAGGGCCGCCGCAAACTCGCCGCGGCGGGCATCGCCCCGCCGCGTCCGACCTCCGCCGTCGGCGTGGCCGGCCCGGTCGCGCTCGCGCTCGGTCCCACCCGCACCGCCGCTCCCACCGTCGCCGCCGCTTCCGCAGCCGCTCCCGTGCCCTGCCCGCGCTGCGGCGGCGCGGACACGGAGGAGCTGTCCCGCTTCGGTTCCACCGCCTGCAAGGCGCTCTGGCGCTGCCGCGCCTGCCGGGAGCCGTTCGAACGCGTCAAGGAGATCTGAATGCCCGCCGCTTCGCACGCAGCCTCCCCGGCCGACGCCGCCTCCCGGGCCGACGCCGCCGCGCACGCTGACGCCGACACTCCCGTTGAGTCCGCGGTGTCCACGGTGCGCCCCGCCCGCCGCCCGACCTTCCACCGGCTGCGGATCGAGCGGGTCGAGCGGCTCTGCGACGACGCCGTGGCGGTGACCTTCGCGGTGCTGGACGGGCTCGCGGCGGACTTCGCCTTCCGGCCGGGGCAGACGCTGACGCTGCGCAAGGTGGTGGACGGCGTCGACGAGCGCCGCTCGTACTCGATCTGCGCCCCCGCCGGCGGGCCGCTGCGGATCGCCGTCCGGGAGGTGCCCGGCGGGCTGTTCTCCCGGTGGCTGGTGCGGGACGCGGGGCCGGGCGAGGAGGTGGACGTGCTGACGCCGTCGGGCCTGTTCACCCCCGACCTCGGCGTTCCGGCCGAGCACGTGCTGCTCGCGGCCGGTTCCGGCATCACTCCGATGCTGTCGATCGCCGCGTCCGTCCTGGCCGCCGACCGCAGCTCCACCGTCACCCTGCTGTACGGCAACCGGCGCAGCGACACCGTGATGTTCGCGGACGAGCTGGCCGACCTGAAGGACCGCTACCTCGGCCGCTTCCAGCTGGTCCACGTGCTGTCCCGGGAGACCCGTGACGCCGAACTGCTCAGCGGTCGGCTGGACCCGGAGCGGGTGCGGGCGCTGCTGGCGGCGCTGGTGGACGTCGGGGGCGTCGGGCACTGGTGGCTGTGCGGCCCGTTCGGGATGGTCGCCGGGGCGAAGGAACTGCTCGCCGGGCTGGGCGTGCCGGGCGAGCGCGTGCACCAGGAGCTGTTCCACGCCGAGGACGAGCCGGTGTCCGAGCGACCGGAGGACCGGGACGGCGCGGCGGGAGCGGCCGACGGCCCGCACAGCGAGGTCACCGTCGTCCTGGACGGGCGCGGCAGCACGCTCTCCCTGCCGTGCGACCGCTCGATCCTGGACGGCGCCCAGCGCTCCCGCCCCGACCTGCCGTTCGCCTGCAAGGGCGGGGTGTGCGGCACCTGCCGTGCGCTGGTCACCGAGGGCGAGGTCGAGATGCGCCGCAACTTCGCGCTGGAGGAGAAGGAGCTGGCGGCCGGCTACGTCCTCACCTGCCAGGCCCGCCCGGTCAC
Organism: Kitasatospora sp. NBC_01300; assembly: GCF_041435235.1. Taxonomy (NCBI): domain Bacteria; kingdom Bacillati; phylum Actinomycetota; class Actinomycetes; order Kitasatosporales; family Streptomycetaceae; genus Kitasatospora; species Kitasatospora sp. NBC_01300. Next base: position 6,185,825 of record NZ_CP108408.1, read on the forward strand.
CGACCGGGTGACGGTCGACTACGACCGCTGAGCGGCCGGCCGCCCCGTCCTTCCCCCTCCTGGCTGCTTCGGACCACGGCCGGGGCGGGCAGCCTCCTGGCTGCTTCAGACGACGGCCGGGGCGGGAAGCCCGGCCGGGTCACCGAGCAGCTGGACGAGGTCGCCGACGGCGGCGCGACCGGCCCGGTTGGCGCCGATGGTGCTGGCGGACGGGCCGTAGCCGACCAGGTGGACGCGCGGGTCGGCGGTGGCACGGGTGCCGGTGAGCGCGATGCCGCCGCCGGGGGAGCGCAGCCCGAGCGGGGCCAGGTGGCCGACCTCCGGGCGGAAGCCGGTGGCCCACACGATCGCGTCCACCGCCAGCTCCTCCTCCCCCCAGGCGACGCCGTGCTCGGTGAGCCGGTCGAACATCGGGCGGCGGTGCAGCGCGCCCAGCTCCTCGGCACGCCGGTAGGCGACGGACGGGCCGAGCCCGGTGACGCTCACCACACTGCGCACCGGCAGGCCCTGCCGGACCCGTTCCTCGACCTTGGCGACCACCGCGCGCCCGTACTCGGGGGTGAACGGCCCCTCGTGGTAGACGGGCGGGGTCCGGGTGACCCAGACCGTCTCGCCGACCGCCGCCACCTCGGACAGCACCTGGATCGCCGAAGCGCCCCCGCCCACCACCAGGACGCGCCGGCCGGCGAACTCCCCGGGGCCGCGGTAGTCGGCGTAGTGCAGTTGGCGACCGGCGAAGTGGCCCGGGTAGTGGGGCAGGAACGGGCGGGTCCAGGTGCCGGTGGCGTTGATCAGCGCCCGGGTGGACCAGGTGCCGTGGTCGGTCTCGACCAGCAGCCGGGAGTCCGGGCGGTCCGACTCGGCGCGCACCGCGCGGACGGCGACGGGGCGTACGACCGGGAGCGCGTGCCGGGCCTCGTACGCCGCGAAGTACCCCGGCACGACCTCGCGCGCCGGGGCCTCGGGGTCGGGCGCGGGGAGTGCGGCGTCCGGGAGGTCGTGGAAACCGTGCACGGTGGCCATCCGCAGGGACGGTGAGCGGTGCGCCCAGGCGCCGCCCGGCGCGGGGTTGGCGTCGAGCACGACGAAGCCGCCGTCGGCGTCCGCCCGGTAGGGGGCGAAGCCGCGGCGGCTGAGGTGGTAGGCGGCGGACAGTCCGGCCTGCCCGGCGCCCACCACCAGGACGTCCACCAAGCGGACGTCCACTCCCGGGACGTCCGCTTGCCGCTGCCCGCCATTGGTTGCACCGTAAACAGTCACGCCGGTGAAACATCGGGGGTGCGGCGGGTGTTCCCGCGTCTGCGGGTGCTTGCGGTCCCGCCGCGTGGCGCCCCGCGCGGGCGACGGGTCAGCTGGCCGGGGAGATCACCGCGGCCGTGCCGTAGGCGCAGACCTCGGTGCCGACGTCCGCCGCCTCCGTCACGTCGAAGCGCATCATCAGCACCGCGTTCCCGCCGCGCGCCTTGGTCTGCTCGATCAGCCGCTGCATCGCCTCGTTGCGGCTCTCGACCAGGGTCTTCGTCAGGCCCCGCAGCTCGCCGCCGATCAGCGACTTCAGTCCGGCGCCGATCTGGCTGCCGAGGTGGCGGCTGCGCACGGTCAGCCCGAAGACCTCGCCGATCACATGATCGACCCGGAAGCCGGGGATGTCGTTGGTGGTCACGACCAGGACGTCGGCGTTCGGGCCCTGCCCGCCGCCGTACTCGTTGATGTCAGCCATGGGTCCATCCTGCCGTGTCGTACGTCCGAGTGATCGAGGCGGGGCCGGGCGATGGCCGAGAAGGGGTCCAGAAGCTGGTTCAGACCGGTGATCGAGCGGCCGAAAGGCCGTACCGTAGCCCCATGGGCGAGCGAAGCGATCATCCACAGGGGCCGGGCGCGGCGGAGGACTCCGGCGCGCAGGAGATCGAGGCGACGGTGGTGCTGGGCCTGCGGATCACCGACTGGCCGGCGCTGCGCGCCGCCGCGATCAGGGCCGTCGAGGAGCTGGTGTTCGAGGGCGTCGACCCGGCCGGCCAGCGCCGCGAGCTGCTGCGCGAGGTCTCCGAGGACGCCAACGCGGCGCTCGGCGCACTGCTGCACCCGGACCGGCTGGTGGCCGCGATCGCCGGGGTCGAGGCGATCGGCGGCACGCTGGAGATCAGCGTCACCGAGGACTTCGCGCCGGACTTCGCCGAGCTGTTCCCGCTGGAGGGCGACGAGGACGAGGACGGCGGCGCAGGCGCGGACTGGACCCTCACCCCGCGCACCGCCTGCCTCCTGCACGCCCAGCTGATCGGCCTGGCCGACGCCGCCTACGACGACTTCGACGAGCACGGTGACGAGCCGGTCGTCGACGGCGAGGACGCCGACTGGGCGGTCTACGCCCGCCTGCCCCAGCGCACCTGGCGGCTGCACCGGAACTGGCGCCGCGCCATGGCCCGGGCCTTCGACGACCTGGCCGACGACCTCGCGCTCGGCGAATGGCCGCTGCCGCGATGTCTGGCCGAGGACATCGGGCTGCGGATGGCCCTGGTGGACGCCCGGGCCCTGCTCGGCGCGCAGCCCGAGTCGGTGGCCGACATGATGGGCGACCTGCCGGCCGACCTGTACGACTACGACTGGGACGGCTGTCACGACGAACTGTTCGGCGTCTACGGACCGGACGACGGCGACCCGGAGCTGGGCGCCGAGCAGCGCACCGAGGTGCTGCTGGCGGCCACGCACCCGGAGGGCTGGTTCCTGACGTACGAGGACGCGGAGGCGCGGGACCCGCAGCGCGGCTACCGGCGCTGACCGGCCGTCGGGCCGGTTCGGCCCTGGTCGGGATGGGTCGGGATGGGTCGGCCCTGGTCGGGATGGTTCGAAGGGCTTTTCGGGCGCTGCGACGGGTGGGCGACTAGGCTGCGGGCATGTCCGATACGTCTGATGTGCGTGCGGTATCCCGGGGGCCGGACAGGGCGGACGGTCCGGCCCGGGCAGGTGGTCCGGCTGGGGTGGGTGGTCCGGCTGGGGTGGGTGGGCCTCCGGCAGGCCGGGACGACCAGGTGCTCACCCGGATCGCGCTCGGGCTGGACGGCGTCCAGGCCGCCCAGCGCGGGCGGACGGCCGAGGCGCGGGCCAGCTTCGAGGAGCTCTGGGCGGCGCTCGGCGAGCGGGGCGACGTCTTCCACCGCTGCGTCCTCGCCCACTACCTGGCCGACCTGCAGGACGATCCGCAGGACGAGCTGGAGTGGGACCGGCGGGCGCTGGCCGCCGCCGACTCGCTGACCGCCGAGCGCGCCCAGACGTACGAGTCCGCCCTCCAGGTGCGCGCGTTCTACCCCTCGCTGCACCTCAACCTGGCCTCGGACCACCTCAAGCTCGGCGAGCCCGACCTCGCGCGCGAGCAGCTGGAACGCGCCGTGCGCAGCCTGGACGCGCTCCCCGAGGACGCCTACAGCGCGGGCATCCGGTCGGCCGTCGACGAACTGCGGCAGCGGCTGCGCTGAGCGGTGGCGTGCGGGGATGGCGGTGTGCGGGTGGCGGCGGTGTGCAGGGGCGGGGGTGCGCGGGCTCCCGGCACCGCGTGATCACCGGGGTGGCGGGGCTGGCATGCTGGACGGGTGACTTCTCCGTTCGACACCCCTGCTCCCGATGCCGCTTCCGATTCCGCTCCTGGCTCTGTTCCTGGGTCCGTTCCGGCGCCCGTTTCCGCTGCCGACGGCGCCCCGACCCCGGCGGACCGTGACGCGCGGCCGCAGTACGTGCTGCCGCTGCTCGTCCGGCTGGAGAAGGCCACGCCGCCCGGGCGGACCGACGCGCTGGAGACCTCGGCCCGGGCGGTGCTCACCCTGCTGTCCGACTCGCGGGTGACCGACGCGGACGGCGAGTGGGCGGAGCGGGTCGAGGCCTGGGAGGACGCCCGGATCCGCAAGGTGGTCCGGCGGGCCCGGGGCGGGGAGTGGCGCCGGGCGGGCGAGCTGCCGGGGATCACGGTGAGTGGACGGGAGGCCGAGGTACGGGTGTTTCCGCCGGTGCCGTTGGACGGCTGGCCGAAGGACCTCGCCAAGCTCCAGGTCTCCGGGACGGACTTGGAGGAGACCGCCGAGGTCGGCGCTCCTGAGCCCGGGTTGCCGGTGCTGTGGCTCAACCCGGAGCTGGAGATGAGCGCGGGCAAGACGATGGCGCAGACCGGCCACGCCGCCCAGCTGGCCTGGTGGCGGCTGGACGAGGCGCAGCGCAAGGAGTGGGCCGAGGCCGGATTCGCGCTCGCGGTGCGGACGGCCCCGGCGGAGGCGTGGGAGGCGCTGGTCGCCAGCGGTCTGCCGCTGGTCCGGGACGCGGGCTTCACCGAGATCGCCCCCGGGGTAACTGTTGCACTCGAAGGCGGCGAGCGCTACTGCCCCACCCCGCGCCTCCGGCGCTCGTGATGCACCACCCGGCCCCCAACACGGCAACGTAGCAGATCAGGTGCGCGCGTCCCGGGCGGTCGCATGTCTCCGGTGGATCTTCTTGGAGGGGGTAGGGGAAGGCGCTCCCGCCAACGGTCAAGACGGGTAGGCATCGCGAAGGGCCCTGCGCCATCGCCGTGACCTCGCGAACGGGCACGCCCAGGCCGGTGCGATTGTTCTCTGTAGGGCCTCCGTGCCGCATTGAGTGAGGGTGATCTCCTGCGCCGCGACGCCGACCAGGGCGCGGGGTGCCGTGCGGCGGCGGAGGACGCACCACGGCACGGGTCCGCCTGAACCTGTCCACCCGATTGCGGGCCCTGGTTCAGCCATCGGCCGCCGTCCGCCCGACGGGTTCGCTGCGGGCGGACGACATCGTAGACGCCCTTTCTCCGAGCCAGGGTCTGTCGGCCGGGCCAACGCGGGCGTGCTCACCCCAGGGCCGGCGTTTCCGACGCCGCCGAGACCTATCCGCCTCACCGCCCAGGCTCGAACATCACCAGTGCTGTATCCCTGTAGGGCGATGACCCGCGTCCTGCACCACGTCCTCACTCTGGCCACTGCGATCGGGCACAACGATCACACTGGCCAGCCTGGTTATGCGCTCGCCGACCACCTATGACCACTAACCCCTTCGCGTCATTCATCTAGTAGCGATTGCGCCCTCTCTTCTCGGAAGCCGAGCGGCTCGAAGGGCCTCAGGTCAGGCCAGCTAGCGTTTGCTCCGGAAGTGGCGGGCGGGGACGATGAGGAGGGAATGCTCTGCGGAGATCGGAGTACATCGTGATCATCCTTGGAATCATCCTGCTCATCGTCGGCTTCCTGACCAAGATCACAATCTTGTGGACCGTCGGAATCATTCTGGCCGTCATCGGAGCCATCCTGTTTGTCCTGGGATCGGTGGGGCACGCGGTTGGCGGGCGGCGCCACTATTGGTAGGCGCTCTGGCCAGTCCCCAGGCCGATGGTGTTGCGCGAATTCGAGCGATCGCCACTGGGCGCGCGGTCGGGCCGGTATGGGCCCGTGATGTTCGCGGCCAGGAATCTCCGGGCACAGCACATCCCCAGGGTCGGGGTTCAGGATCCGAATATTCGAGGGCGTTGCAGTCCGGCTTGTCAACCAGACGCCGCCGCCAGGATCACAGCACCACCTGTGCGCGCTTGCTGCCGGGCGGGGGCGCAGACTGGAAGTGCACCGGCAATCGGCCCGGGCCCACCTGGGCCGCAGGGAGTATGTGATGGTTCTGTTCCTCCTAGTCGTCATCGTGGCGATCGTGCTGGGCATCGTCGGCGTCGTCGTCCACGGCCTGCTGTACCTACTCGCCATCGGCGTTCTTCTCTTCGTCGCCGACGTGGTCTTCCTCGCCGTACGCTCGACGCGCAGTCGGCGCGCCCTGCGGTGACAACCGCTCCACCCCGGAAGCTGGGCCTCTCCGGCCCGGCGGGTGAGGTACTGGCCGCTGATGGCCACGACCGGTCAGCAGGCCGACCGCACCTCACAGCCGACGGCGTGGTGGCGCGTGACGACCACGGTGCCGCCCTGCATGACCTGCCCTGTCACGATGGATGTGCAGCATCCGGCGACGCGTGACCCGGAGCAACATCGACCAGCATGCGCGGTACCTGTGCCGGAGGATGTCAGGGGCGGTCGTCGTGGTGGCCGCAAATCCAGGCGAGTGCCCGGTAAGCACCCAGTGCATAGCCGGCGTCGGCGCCATGCCGGCCGGTGTCGCGAACGCATACGGCGGCGGCCTGGCATTCGGCGAGCAGTTGCGCGCGACAGGGGCCGGCGGCACCAAGCGGGGCAGTGGCGGTAACCGGTGCCTCGGCCTGGGCGCCGACCGCCCATCGGTAGGCTTTGAGCACGCCGTGTTCGAAGCCGCTCCACGGTCGGGGGCGGCCGCCAGCCACAACGATCGCCTCGAACGCCTGCTCCAGCCCGCGGACCCCGATAACGGGGATCATCGTCTCGTCGCTGGTCATGCCAAAACGCTACGCCTACGCCTCACTAACCGCCGCCGGGAGAAACCGGGAACGCGACCGGCAACCACCGCAGCCACCGGGGCACGCCACCGAAATACCCTGCCAGGGCCACCGCAGCGATCGGCATGCTGCGCCCACGACGCACACTGGGGTAGCAGACACTGCTGCCTTCGGATGCATCCGCCGCCCGGTACGACCGCGATCGTCCCCGCCATCGCGAGGGGCAGTCCACGATGGCACACGCGCAGGAACGAGAGCACCGTCATGACACCAGCCCCCCGGTATCTGCTCACATTCCCCGGCACCACCGGCACCCACGCACCACAGCGCCAGGTGATCGTCACCGCCACCCACACAAGGGGGCCCGGCGGACATGAGATCTACACCGACGAGACTGGCCGCCTACGCGTCGAGATCAACGAACACGGCTGCGCCCGGCTCCTGACCAGCGGGCCAGGGGCCAATGGTCTGTTGCACGCCGCTGCTCTGGCCTGAGCCGCGTGCGCGGGGCCGCAGCCAATGCGGCACTAGCTAGGACGCCTGGCCCAGCCTCTGGCCGGCAGGGACTGCCGGGCAGGTGGGAGCGGGCAGGAGCAGTGCTGCACGCCGAGCCGCTGCCCTGATCGGCCCCTCAGGACTCGCTTTCAGGGCGGGCTACGGTGTCTGGTTTCGGGCTGCCGTGCTCCTCCAGCATGTCGAGCACCTCCCGTAGGGGCAGCTCCACGTCCGAGGTGCCGGGGCCGGTGGCCCGTGCGTAGCGGAACACTCCGCGCCAGAACAGCGCCCGTACCGTCCACTCGGACAGCGACAGCACCAGAGTCTCGTCCGCCCCTCGTCTCACGTCCCACCCGAACATCCGGGCCGTGGCGTCCAGGTAGAAGGCGTCGTTGCTCAAGGGGAGTTCGCGCTCTGACATAGCCTTGATGCTCGCCGCCCGGCGCCCGGAACGCCACCCGGTGAAGGGCTGTTCCGCTGACCGGGCACAGTCTCCGTCTGGCCGTGTGCGCTTCGCCCAGCCGGGTACCCGTGCAAGCGTCGGGCCCGGGCACGCCGATGGGCCCCGGCCGTCCTGCGGCTGGCGTGCCGCCTCACGTGGCGACAGCCGAAGCGGCGAGCAGACACAGGCGTCAGTGACCGGGTCTGTCCTGGTCCTGTGGGGTGCCGGGTGGTGGTGTGCGGGTGTCGCGGGGTACGGGATGGGGCCCGTCCTCGGGTGGGTGGCTGGCTTCGGTGGCTCGTCCGCGTTCCAGTTCGACGTTGAACTCCAGGCCCAGCAGGATCGCGACGTTGGAGACCCAGAGCCAGAGGAGGAAGAGGATCACGGCGCCGATGCTGCCGTAGGTGCTGTTGAGGCTGCTGAAGTTGGCGACGTAGAGGGCGAACGCGCCGGATGCGACGACCCAGAGCACGACGGCGACCAGGCTCCCGGGGAGGATCCAGCGCAGCTTGGGTCGTTCGGTGCTGGGGGCGGCCCGGTAGAGCAGGGTGACCATCGCGATGACGATGATGACGAGGACGGGCCATTTGGCGATGCCCCATACCTGTACGGCGTTCTCGCTGACTCCGAGGATCTTCCCCGTCCGGGTGGCCAGTGTGCCGGTGAAGACGACACCGGTGGCGGTCAGGGCGAGGAGCACGATGATGACGACGGTCAGGGCGAGACGGGTGGGCAGGGTCTTCCAGAGTGGTCGGTCCTCGTCGGTGCCGTGGACGCGGTTGGCGGCGCGCATGAACGCGGCGGTGTAGCCGGAGGCGGACCACAGGGCCAGGACGATCCCGATGGCCAGCGCGATGCCCGCCCGGCTCTGGTCCGCCTGGAGTTGCTGCACCACGGTGGTGAGGAGCTGGCGGACGGAGCCGGGGCCGAGGTCGCGGAGGCGGTCGAGCAGCGGTGTGGTGGCGGAGCTGCCGGCCAGTCCCAGGATCGACACCAGTGCGAGGAGAGCGGGGAAGATCGCCAGCAGGCCGTAGTAGGTGAGCGCGGCCGCCGCGTCGCTGAGGCTGTCGGCCTTGAACTGCTTGGTGGTGCGTTTCAGGACGCCCCACCAGGACTTCTTGGACAGGTCGGTCGGGCTCTCGGTGGGACCGGCGCCGCCGGTGGCGGGCCCGGCCCCGTCGGCCGTGCTGGTGTGCCGGTGTTCGTTCTCGTGTCGTGACATGGGTGCCAACCCGGCGTGTGGGGTGTCTGTTTCGGGGTCTCAGTCCTTGAGCACCTGGTAGATGCCGTAGATGACTCCGGGCACATGGCCGCAGAGCTGGAGGAGGAAGGCCCAGAGCACCTTCATGCTCGGCCCGTCCTTGATCAGCACTGCCAGGAACGGCAGGACCAGGCACAACAGCACCAGAAGGGCCTTGCCCATGATCATCCCTCGTTCCGAAGGTGCGGTGGCCGAGGCACGGTGACCCGCCTCTTCATGGTCTCACCGTCGGCCGCCCGGCGGGCAGTCGGCCGAACTCGACCGGCGGGTACGCGTAGGCGGCCCCGGACTGCGGGCCGCCCGGCCGGACGCTCGACTCCTGCTCGGTCCGGCGTCATCTCCTCGAAGCGCTGTGGGACACCGCCCGCTTCCGTACGGGAGCGGGCGGCCTGCCCGGAGGGTCCGGTTCCCGGGGGCCCGATCGTGACTCGTTTGACTGCGTGACCAGCGGGAATCAGACCGCTTGGAGGGGCCTTGCAAGCCTGGAGGTCGCCATGATTGTTCTCGGAGTGATTCTGCTCGTCGTCGGGTTCGTCGCCAAGATCGCCATCCTGTGGACCATCGGAATCATCGTGGCCGTTATCGGACTGATCCTTTTGCTCCTGGGGTCGGTGGGCCACGCGGTCGGCGGACGGCGGCACTACTGGTAGGCGTCCGGCGCGTACGCGGTGGTCCGGTGACAGGGCGCCCGCGCAGGGGATCGTCGGCGCGACTGCCCTGTTCGGGCTGATCCTCCTCCTGGGCGGTTCACGCCGCATCGCTCGGAAGAACAGCCCACCCCACGATGACCGCCGCCGGCAGGCGGTCGACGGCCACCACGCAAGGCTCCACCTGTTCGGGCATCGGGCCGCCCACCGGTAAGCCCCCACCGTCCCGCGCAGGCTGCCGTCCGGCCCCGCCCGGCAGTTCGACTCACGAAAGGCGGCTCGCCATGAGCATCACCAAGAAGATCGCGCACAAGGCAGAAGCGGTCAAGGGCGGAGTCAAGAAGAAGGTCGGTCGCGTCACCGGCAGTCACCGACTCCAGGCCGAGGGCAGGGGCGACCAGGTCAAGGGCAACACCAAGCAGGCCGGGGCGAAGATCAAGGACGCTTTCAAACACTGACCACACGCCACCGGGAGACCATCCGCAAGCCCGTGACCTGCTGAGGTCCCCACCAGGAGGGTGGCGCCTGCGCTGGGGTGCGGCATGCCTCTAACCCCGCGCTGAGCGCCGCCGCCCGGAGGCCGCCGCCGACCACGTGACCCACGGACCCAGCAGCTCCGGACCAGTCCGATGACGGCCAGGACGCAATCACTTCGAGGGCAAACGGGTGGACCTCGCGTACGAGGGCGTTCGGCGGGCGCCGCTCCGGGCGGCATGCCGCCTACCGTGGACAACAGGCGTGTTCCCCGGAGTTCGGCCTGTGCGCTGGCCGTGCGTGGACGAGACGGCGAAGGAGTCCGCGATGGCCACTTCGAAGCAGCCCGGGGCCTCTCCAGGGCCGCCGGCGGCTCAGGGCCCCTGCGACTACGACGGAACGTCACCCTTCCCCCGGGATGAGCAGGCAGTCGGGCCGGGGGCGCCGAGGTGGTGGCAGTTGGCGCCGGTCGCGGTGATCGTGGCGTTCCCGTTCCTGGCGCTGGCCCTCGCGGGATGGGTGCTGTGGGGACGCCTGATCGGACCGGCGGACGTGACGCTCGCCCTGGTGCTGTACGTCGTCACCGGACTGGGCGTGACGGTGGGCTTCCACCGTGGCCTGGCCCATCGCGGCTTCACCCCCCGTCCCGGCGTGGGTGTGGCGCTGGCGGTGGCGGGGTCGACGAGCTTCCAAGGGAATGTGATCGCGTGGGTGGCCACCCACCGCCGCCACCACGCGTTCACCGACCGCCCCGGGGACCCGCACTCGCCGTTTCGCTACGGCACCAGCCTGCGCGGCCAACTGCGCGGCCTGGCCCACGCCCACGTGGGCTGGCTGTTCGCCGGCACGGTCACCTCAGCCGAGCGCTACGCCCCCGACTTGCTTGCGGACCGGCGCATGCGCGCCGTTTCGCGCGCTTTCCCCGTGCTCTGCGCCGTCTCGCTCGCGCTGCCCTTCGGTGCGGGCTGGCTGATCGGCACCACCCTGCACGACGCGCTGACCGCTCTGCTGTGGGGCGGGCTGGTGCGCGTCGCTCTCCTCCAGCACGTGACGTGGAGCGTCAACTCCCTGTGCCACATGATCGGGAACCGGCCGTTCCGCACCCGCCGCTACGACCGCGCGACCAACCTGTGGCCCCTCGCCCTGCTGTCCTTCGGAGAGAGCTGGCACAACACGCACCACGCGCACCCCACCTGCGCGCGCCACGGCGTCGACCGCCGTCAGCTCGACCCCTCCGCCGCCGCCATCCGCCTGCTGGAACGCGTCGGCTGGATCACCGACGTGCACTGGCCCGTCGCCTCCCGCCTGCACACCCGGCGACACTGAGCCGTACAGGCCCCCTTTGCGGACACGTACCGCGGGATGGTCACCGCGGAGGCCGGGTCGCCAGGTCACGACGCAGGCCACCGCACCACCCCGGCCACCTACGACGGATCCGCAGGACGCGCGGAGAACTCGCACAGATCCCCCGGACGGCCACATCGAGCTCGTGTAGCTGAGCAGGACCGGCGCGCAGGCATCCCGAAGAACGAGGCCCACGGCTGGATACGCCCCCTGACGCCTACACCCCCAAGCCCGGGCCCGGCCGTGGGCCGCTGAAGAAGACCGCTACGTACCCGGGAACAACCTGGAGAGCACGGGTGATCGGGGCGAGGATCGGGAGCGTGCACAGCTGCGACCTGGACGCACACGCCCTCAACGCTTACACGCAGGTCTGCCGGAGCGGTCACTCCGGCAGACAAACGGGTGAGGACGGGATCAGTGCGCCGTGGCCGGGAAGCGTTCCCAGACCCTGTGTGTCCCGAGTTGCTCCGCCAGTGCCGCAACGGCGTCGGCGCCGTCGGTTTCGCTGGACACACCGGGTGCCTGCGGGTCGACTCCTGCCGCCGCCCACAGGGCGCGGGCGTCCGCCAGGCCGGCGATCGGCTTGGCGTGCCGGTAGGCCTCGTTGACCAGCAAGGCGACTCGGGAGTCCAGCGCGGGCCGATTGGCTGCGACGGCACCGGACTTGGCGTCCCGGACCCCGCGGTCGTCGGCGCCCGGCGCGGGAACGGCAGCCACCAGGAGGGCGTCGAACTCGACGGACCGGGCGGCGGCGAAGGTCCGCTGCACGGCAAGGTCGTCGGACAGCGGCGCTCCGGTGGGCGCGATGACCAGCGGCAGCAGTCCCGCGCTCAGGGCGGCTTCACGGATCCCGCGCACCGCGCCGACGTCGCTGCCGGGGTCGGCGACGATGCCGAGGACGCGGCCGGTGGCCGGCCACCGCTGCCCGAGCTGGGACAGGGCGGGGCTGGGGGCGATGTCGGCGCGGCCCGTGGTGGTGGCCTGGGGGGCGGGCAGGCCCAGCCCGGCGGCGACCTCCTGGCAGAGCGTGTCGTCGACCTGCGCCAGGACGGTCAGGACCCGTTCCTTGATCGCCTGTTCGTACACCTTGGAGAGTTCGAAGGTGTAGGCGGCGATGACGTGTTCGCGCTCCACCGGGCTCAGACTGAGCCAGAACAGGCGGGGCTGGCTGAAGTGGTCGGCGAACGAGGCGGGCGCCGCCCGGACCTTGGCCGAGGCCGCGACGGGGGTGGGGAACTCGACGAAGGCGTGGTCGTCCGGGCCGGCGAAGAACGGGCAGCCGCCGTCCAGCGAGTTCGGCTTGTACGGGGCGACGCCACTGTGGACGGCGTCCTGGTGGAAGCCGTCGCGCAGCATGTCGTTGACGGGGGCGTGGGTGCGGTTGATCGGGATCTGGGCGAAGTTCGGGCCGCCCAGGCGCGTGATCTGGGTGTCGAGGTAGGAGAAGAGCCGCCCGGCCAGCAGCGGGTCGTCGGTGATGTCGATGCCTGGGACGAGGTGGCCGGGGTGGAAGGCGACCTGCTCGGTCTCCGCGAAGTAGTTGACCGGGTTGGCGTTCAGCGTCAGCAGCCCGATCGGCTGCACCGGCGCGAGCTCCTCGGGGACGATCTTCGTCGGGTCGAGCAGGTCGATCCCCTCGAACGTCTGCTCCGGTGTGTCGGGGAAGGCCTGGATGCCGAGTTCCCACTGTGGGAAGTTCCCGGCCTCGATGGCATCAGCCAGGTCGCGCCGGTGGAAGTCCGGGTCCATACCGCCGATCAGCTGCGCCTCCTCCCACACCAGGGAGTGCACGCCCGCCTTCGGCTTCCAGTGGAACTTCACCAGCACGGTGGTGCCCTCGGCGTTGACCAGGCGGAAGGTGTGGATTCCGAAGCCCTCCATCATCCGGAAGGAGCGCGGGATGGCCCGGTCGGACATGTTCCAGATGGTGTGGTGCGTGGCCTCGGTGTGCAGCGAGACGAAGTCCCAGAACGTGTCGTGGGCGGACTGCGCCTGGGGGATCTCCCGGTCCGGGTGGGGCTTGCCGGCGTGGATCACGTCGGGGAACTTGATGGCGTCCTGGATGAAGAACACCGGGATGTTGTTGCCGACCAGGTCGAAGACGCCCTCTGTGGTGTAGAACTTCGTCGCGAAGCCCCGGGTGTCGCGGACGGTGTCGGCCGAGCCGCGCGAGCCCAGCACGGTGGAGAACCGGACGAACACCGGCGTCTCCACATCCTCCTTCAGGAACGCGGCCTTCGAGACGGCGGAGGCGGTGCCGTAGCCGCGGAACACCCCGTGAGCCGCGGCGCCGCGGGCGTGTACGACCCGCTCCGGGATCCGCTCGTGGTCGAAGTGGGTGATCTTCTCGCGCAGGTGGTGGTCCTGGAGCAGGACCGGGCCGCGCGGACCGGCCTTCAGCGAGTGGTCCGAGTCCGGGAGCCGCGCGCCCTGCGCGGTGGTCAGGTATCCGCCGCTCTGCGACCGCACGTCCGCGGGCGCGCCGGTGTCACGGCCGGTGGGCGACAGCGGCAGGGGCGCCTGCTGGTCCGGCTTCGGGGGCAGCGGAGCCCTCGGCTCGGCGGGCTCCGCCACCTGCGGTGGTCTGCTGCCGGGCGCACCGGGCACCCTGGCCGACGGCCGCCTGTCGTCGTGCACGGTTTCTGCGACGGCGTCGACGATCTTCTTCACGGGGCCCGTCCTGTCGTCCATCTGTCCTCCGGCGTTGGCGTCGAGCCTCAGGGCCCGATCTGCCGGACCGGCGCCCACGGGCGTACTGGTGCTGTACGAACGACTATCCCGACGGGCAACGCCCTGCCCGGCGCGACACTCCCGGCCCCGGCGAAGTACGGTCCGGCTGCGGCACCTTCGCCACCCACCATCTCCCGCTCGGCGCGCGCCGAGAGCGTGCGAGATGTCCCAGAAGAAGCAGGACGGTCCCGTGAAGGTGCTCTTCAAACCCTGAGCACCGCCACGTCCGCGCCGGAGCCGCCAGCCATAGCCCCGCCCCCCCCCGGGGCAACATCCTGCAGCACGGGCGAGGCCCGCACCCGGCGGGTCCTGGCCGGCTGCCACGCCCACGGACCTGCGGCTCCCGCGCACGTCGGGAGCCGCAACCGGGAGGGATCAGCCGGGGGCGGATCAGCTGTGGTGGCCGCCGTAGTACCGGCCGACCTGGTCACGGTAGCCGCTGTCGCCGCGGTGCTTGTCCTGGTCGTACTCGGGCGCGTTCTTGATCTGCTCCTTGGTCCGGTTGACGTTGACCTTCTCTTCCTTCATGTCCACGCGCACAACGGTTCCGGCGGGCAGCAGGACGTGCTTGCCGAAGATCCACGGACCGGTGTCGACCACGATGTAGGCGGAGCCGACCTCCTCGGTGGCCTCGTCGACCTTGCCGATATGGCCGTCAGTCGCCTCGACCTTGAAGCCGACCAGGCTCACGCCGGGCGTGTAGTGAGACTCGGGGTTGTAGCTCCACATGTCGGTCACGGAGATTCCTCTTCTCTGGATAGGCTGCGGGGATCTACGTTGCACCGGGCGGTCAGGTACCCGGGAAGCCGTTGCGGCCGTCATGACCGCCCGTGCCTGCCTCGTCGAGCCAGTGCTCGCCCTGGGCGAGTTGACGGAAGCCGTCGCGCCGGCCGACCAGCAGGATGACCACTACGACACGGTCGCCCTCGGCGCGCTCGGCCGGCGGGGTGGGCGCCGGGCTGCCGGCTGTTGACGTCGCCGACCACGCCGACCTCCCCGGCCGGGCAGCCGCGGGCAGGACGAACGCGACCTCGGTGCGGTCCAGGCATCGCATGCGCTCCACCATGGACCGTCAGCTCCTCACTCGGGGAAACGTCAACGCGATCATCGCGCGCCAAGGCACCGCTGACCACGCGGCACCGCGCACCCGGCTACCGCTGTCACCCGCACAGCCGCCCAGGGCTCCTTCCCGCCGGCCGGCGAGCGGCCCACCAGGCCACGCCCGGTGGGCCCCGGTCGTTGCCGCACCACCGCATCCGGTGCGCCTCGCGTCACGGCAGCGGGACCGTGTGGAGGCAGGAGTGGCGTCCTGGTCCCGACGCGACGCCCGCTCGTCCCCCGCCGCTCAGGCCGCCAGCCGCGTGAGCCGGTGCCAAGGGCTGCGGGCCGTCCACCGGGCCGGCTCGGGTGGCGTTGGGTACCGTGATTTGTGGGGCCGAGGCGGCGAGGGAGCGAGGATGGCTGACGCGATCGTGATCGGCGCCGGACCGAACGGCCTGGTGGCAGCCAACGTACTGGCCGACGCAGGCTGGCAGGTCGAGGTCCTCGAAGCGCAGCCCCAGCCCGGCGGAGCCGTCCGCAGCAACCGCGCCCTCGACCCCGCCTACATCAACGATCTGTTCAGCTCCTTCTACCCCCTGGCCAAGGCATCGCCCGCCATCGCGGCTCTGCAACTGGAGCAGCACGGACTGGCGTGGAGCCACGCCCCCACCGTCCTCGCACACCCCCTCGCGGACGGCCGCTGCGCAACCCTCCACCGCGGCCCCACCGCCACGCGCGACCACTTGGAGACCGCCTTCGGGGCCCCCGACGCGGCTGCGTGGGAACGGCTGACCGCGCTGTGGCAGACCCTGCACCCGCACCTACTGCGCAGCCTCTTCACCCCGTTCCCACCGATCAAGCCGACCGCCGTGATGGCAGCCAGACTCCGGCCGGCCGGCCTCATACGGACCGCGCGCTTCATGACCCTGCCGGTCCGCAGGCTGGCGGAGGAAGAGTTCACCCAGCCGGGTGCCGGCCTGCTCCTGGCCGGCTGCGCCCTGCACGCCGACCTCCTCCCGGAGGCGCCCGGCAGCGCGGCGTTCGGCTGGCTGATGGCGATGCTCGGGCAGCAGGTCGGCTGGCCCGTGCCGGTCGGTGGCTCCACCAGCCTCACCCACGCCCTCGTGCGCCGGTTGGAATCACGCGGCGGCCGGGTGCGGTGCGGCCAGCGTGTCGAGGAGGTGATCGTGCGCGGCGGCAAGGCACTGGGTGTGCGCACCGCGGACGGCCAGTGCTACCGCGCCCGCCGAGCCGTGCTCGCGGCCGTCGCCGCCACCGCTCTCTACGGCAAGCTCATCGACTGGAACCACCTCCCGCCGAGGCTGCGCCAGGACCTGCGCCGCTTCCAGTGGGACTTCTCCACCTTCAAGGTCGACTGGGCGCTGTCGGGCCCCATCCCGTGGACGGCGGCACAGGCGGCGGACGCCGGCACCGTCCACCTCGGAGCGGACCTGGACGAGCTCAGTGACTACGCCCATCAGGTGACCACCGGCCGTCTTCCCCGCCGCCCCTTCGCGCTGCTGGGGCAGATGACCACGGCCGACAGCTCCCGGTCACCAGCCGGAACGCAGTCGGCCTGGGCCTACACCCACGTCCCGCAGAAGATCGCCGACGACCTCGGCGGCGATGCCATCACCGGAAGGTGGGACGCGCGCGAGAGCGAGGCGATGGCGGAGCGACTGGAACGCCAGGTGGAGCGGTTCGCCCCCGGCTTCCGGGAACTGGTCACCGCCAGGCGGATCCTGTCCCCGCCCGTGCTCCAAGACCTGGACGAGAACCTCGTGGGCGGCGCGGTGAACGGCGGTACCACCGCCATCTACCAGCAGTTCGTCTTCCGGCCCACCCCGGGCACCGGCAGGCCCGAGGGCCCGATCGAGCGCCTCTACCTCGCCTCCTCCTCCGCCCACCCCGGCGGCGGCGTGCACGGCGCGTGCGGGGCCAACGCCGCACGGGCCGCACTGCGTTCCCACCGTCTGCTGGCCGGGCGGATCCTGTCACCAGGTCTCAGTGCAGCCCAGCGGTTGCTCGGCGGGAACCCGGAACGCGGGTGACGACTACGCGAGAGGGACAGCGCACATGGCACAACGTCAGCAGCTGATCGAATGCCCACCCAGCCAGGTATGGGACATCCTGGCGGACGGAGACCGCTACGCCGAGTGGGTGGTGGGCACCAAGGAGATCCTCCACGCCGACAGCCACTGGCCCACGGTCGGCGCCGCACTGCGCTTTCGCGGGGGACTGGGACCGCTGACCTTCGAGGACACCTGCGAGGTCCGGATCTGCGAGGCCCGGCGACGGCTGGAACTGGAGGCCAAAGCCGAACCGTTCGGCACCGCCAGGATCGCCTTCACCCTCATTCCCTGGGCCGACCACACTCTCGTCATCCTCGACGAACACCCGCTGCGCGGGCTCGGAGCCCGTCTTCACGGACCACCGATCGAGCTGGCCCTGCACCTTCGCAACCGCCACCTGCTCACCAACCTGGCCCGCAACGCCACCCGCGGACAGTAGGCAGCCGCAGCGCGGGCCTGCGGATCTCGCGCATCGGGATCCGGCGAGGAGTCCGCAGACCTCGGCAACCGCGGTCACAACGACAAGCCCGGCACGGCAACGCAAACCGACCAAGGCATGGACCCCGGCCGCCCGGCCCGGCGCGTACGCCGGCGACCCCGCAACCGCCGTCCTCGGGGAATCGGCGCCGTCGCCGGCCGGACACCGGCTCCTTCTCGAAGGCCAGCAGGATGAAGGGAGCCCCGGAAGCAGGCGTCCTCGAGGATTGCCGTGACGAATCGGGCGGCGAGGGGTGCCAGCCGCGGGTGCTGGTGATCACGGTGTGGCCGCCGCGGAGCACGGCGATGAAGCGTACGTCGGATCCGGCACGCTGGGCCCTGGCAGCGAATGAATGGGACTTGCCTGCGCTGGCGACGCGGTCCGCACGGCGTGCAGGACGACGAGCCGTTTACCCCGCAGGTGTTCCACGGGGTTGCCGGGTTCGCACCAGGGTGCCGACACGACCGCGCCCAGGACCTGGAGCGGCCTGCGGCTGCGAGCGGCACCCGGTTGCCCGATTGCCCCCGGAGCGGCCGAGTTCGTTGCCACCCTGGCCGGACTCGGGGCTGCGGAGGACGGGGTGCCCGTGCAGGCCACGAAGAACCAGGTGATGCCCACACTGGCGACGCTGCGGCAAGAGGCGCCTTGCACCGCGCCCGCTCGTCTGCTCGCCCGCGCCGCCGGGCTCCAACAGGGGCACAACCTTGCTGACTTCCTCACCGCGCTCGACGCCCGCACCGACACCGCGACCACCGCGCAGGGGCCGGCACCGGCGCGGTGGTCTGGTCACACAGCCGAGGCCAGGCCGGCTTCCTCGCCTCCGGCATACCCGCACCCGCCGCCGGATCCCCTACCAGTCTGGTTCAACGACTCCGGGACCATGCGCCCTGCGGGGCTGCGCTCCCGCAGGGAACGGCGTCCTCCTGAAGCCCGGGCCGCTGGACGGAGCCACCGGCACCGGTCTGACGGTAGACCGGCGGCGGCTCCGCGCACCCCACCGCAGCGCCGGGCTCAACCCGTAAGTCACCCCAGGCCGCAACGCCTGGACCGACCGTGGCCGCTTTTCGGTGCCACAGCAAGTACTCCCGTCCGACGCTGACAGTGGGCAGGCCGCGTACGGACCATCAGCGTTGCCAGGTTCCGTGAGCGTAGTCTCCGTCGTCTCGTCCAGTCGGACCACGAACCGCACAGGCGGCTCGGGGAACGGCTCCTACTCGGTGGCACTGGGCACCTTGAGCGGGTCGCGGGTGGCGGTCTTCTTCGCCTCCTCCAGCTGGTCGCCGAGGTGCTGAAGGCGGTTGCGCCCCATGGCCTTGCGGACTTCGGGGAACCAGTCCTTCTCCTCCTCCTCGACATGGTGGCGCACGTTCTCCATGAGCACCGTCATCTTTGCGTCGAACCGCTCGTCCTCCGGGTCCAGGCCGGACAGTTCGGAGAGCATCCACACCACCACGTGGTGCTCCTCGATACTCTCCAGCACGTGGTCCTTCGTCTCAGGTGCGGCCTCACGGGCCGCCGGGTAGAAGACCTTCTCCTCGATGACCGCGTGCACCGTCAGCTCCTCGATCACCCGGTCTGCGATCCTGCGCTTCTCCGCGAAGGCCCGGTCGCCTGCCTTTTCGAAGGCCTTGAACAGCTTCTCGACGGTCTTGTGATCTTCCTTCAACAGCACGATCGCGTCCATGCACGCATCCTTCGCTGGGCGGGTGGCCGGTGGTCGCTCGGACGCGTACCCGACGGCCCGGGGTGCACGCGGACGCGCCGAACAGACCACCCGCATGCCGCAGCCCGCCGCGCGAACCGGCTCGCGTACGGCCAGACTCGCCCCCGTGAACCACCCAGCAGCCCAGGGAGCACCCGCCGTGATGAGTGACCAGCCCGCGCCGCAGGACCCGACCGAACAGCACCCGAAGCCGCCGTTCCCGGAACAGTCCCAGCCCCACCCCGGCACCGCTGACGAGATGACGCCCCGGCCGGACCACGGCGAGACCAGCTACCGCGGCACCGGCCGCCTGACCGGCCAGGTCGCGCTCATCACCGGCGGCGACTCCGGAATCGGGCGCGCCGTCGCGCTCGCCTTCGCCCGGGAAGGAGCCGACGTCGCCTTCTGCCACCTGCCCGAGGAACAGGCCGACGCCGAGGAGACAACCCGCCTGGTCGTCGACGCCGGCCGACCTGCCCTCGCCGTCGCGGGCGACTTGCGCGACGAGGACTTCTGCACCGACCTGGTGACACGCTGCACCGACATGTTCGGCCGCCTCGACATCCTCGTGAACAACGCCGCCTACCAGATGTCCCAGCCCGACGGACTTACCGCGATCACCACCGGGCAGTTCGACCGCGTCATGAGAACGAACCTGTACGGCATGTTCTTCACCACCCGTGCCGCCTTGCCCCACCTGCGCCCGGGCGCCTCCGTCATCAACACCGCCTCCGTCCAGGCCTACAAGCCCAGCCCTCACCTGCTCGACTACGCCATGACCAAGGCCGCGATCGTCGCCTTCACCCAGGGCCTCGCACTCCAGCTCGCCCCCGACGGCATCCGCGTCAACGCCGTCGCCCCCGGCCCGGTGTGGACGCCGCTGATCCCCGCCACCATGGACGAGGAGAAAGTTGCCCACTTTGGCGAGCAGTCCCCTCTCGGCCGCGCCGCCCAGCCCGCTGAAATGGCCCCCGCCTACGTCTTCCTCGCCTCCCAGGAGTCCTCCTACATCACCGCCGAGATCCTCAACGCCACCGGCGGTACACCCCTGCCCTGACCCCGCCCCGTGGAACGCTGTCACGGAGCACCCGGAAGCAGGCGAGCTCTTGACCGCAGCGCTGGCGTCGATCTGGAAGATGCAGGCGATGTCGGGGTTGGCCTTGAACATGGGGAACTCAACCGTCTCCCAGGTGTTGTCCGGTCGTACGGTGGTGCCTCGTACGACCCAGGTATTGAGGGAGTCGTGGCTGGCGAAATTCCTCTGAGGCGTAGTTTCAGATGTCGGCTGTGGCGGGGGCATCGGGATCGTAGTCAGGCATCGTGACGCCTGCGTCGGCCAGTAGAGCGTCCAGCGTCTTGCCGCCGGAAACCCGGTTCACCGAAGACGCGGGCCTGCTGGTCCTGGCGGACCCGCGGTGGCGGCTGGGCCGCTGGCTGCGGCGTGGCCGCGTGCTGAGTCGGGGCGCGGTTCGGCCGTTTCGACCCGGCGGAGCGGCGCGGCCCGGGCGGTTCGGGCGGACTGTCCACCCCGCTGGAGCAGCTGTTCGCGGTGGGCCCGCTCGGCGAGGGTGGGCTGACGCGGCTCCTCTGCCTGCGGTGAGGGCAGGCCAGTGCGGCCAGGGAGACGGCGTCCTCCTGGGCGTTGCGGATGGTGTCGGTGGCGGAGAGCTGGGCGCTGCCCTCGCGACTGGTGCGGTTCGGGTGCAGGACCCAGGCACATGGAGATCGCGCCGGGCAGCTGCACGGTGATCGCGGATCACCCGGCACTGCGGGGGACTGCCGAGGTCTGACAGCGGGCTCGGCCCGGCCTCGGCTCACCCGCCGCTGGGCCGTGACCGGGCATGGCGGCGTCCCGACGGTTTGGCGACGGAGAGCACGACGTTGGCGACGTACACCGACAGCGCGACGGTCGGGATGATCACCAGGTTGTAGCGGGTGAACCCGAGGTGCATGTCCGCGATGGTGCCGGTGGGGTGCTGGTCCACCAGGCGGGCCGCTTCGTGCAGCCGGGCGGTGAGTCCGAAGATCGAGGCGGCGGTGGCGGCCAGGGTGAGCCAGAACTTGACGGCGACCCAGCGGTACCTGAACAGGCGCCAGGGGGTGCCGAGTGCGAGGAGCAGTCCGGTCAGCAGGGAGAGCAGGCTCAGCGGGAGGACCAGCGCGTCGCCGAGGAGCGGCATCATCCGGTAGGCGCTGCGCAGGGTCTCCGCGCTGTCCGTCAGCAGCCCTGTCGCGCCGAGTGCGAGCAGGCAGAGCATCAGGCCCAGCCAGCTGACCGAGCTGATGATGTGCACGACCACCGCGCTCTTGCGGGCAGTCGGTGAGAGGCGGAAGTTCTTGGGCTGCCGGGTGCCCGGACGGGGCGTTGCCACGGAGGGCGCGGCGGGGGTGGTCATACGGGGTCCTTCGGGAGATGGCCAGGGGAGGGGGCCTGCGTCAGGCCCCCGTGGTGAGCGCCGTGGTCGCCGGCCGGTGGCTGCGGCCGGCCACCGGCGTCAGAGCATGATGCGCCCGCCGGCCACGTCGATCGTCAGACCGGTCAGCCAGGACGACGACTCGGACGCGAGGAAGAGCGCGGCGTGAGCGACATCGGCGGGCACTCCTGCGCGGCCCAGTGGGAACTGCCTGAGGATCAGCGGGAGCGTTTCGGCGGGTATGCGCTCCTCCTGGCTCTCCGTCATGATCAGGGAAGGGGCCAGGCAGTTGACCCGCACGCCGTACCGGCCCACCTCCTGTGCGATCTGGCGGGTGAACATCAGCACGCCTGCCTTGGCCGCCGCGTAGGAGGCGGCGGCACCGCCGGGAAGCCGCCCGGCGGTGGACGCCATGGTGATGATCGAACCACCGCCGCGCTCGATCATGTCGGGCAGGAAGGTCTGCACGGCCAGGAAGGTGGCGGTCAGGTTCAGGTCGACCACCGAGCGCCAGTGCTCCAGGCTCATCTGCTCGATCGGCACCGGGTCGCCGCCTCCGCCGACGAAGGCGCAGAGCACTTCGATCGGACCGACGGACTGCTGGGCCTGTGCACGCAGCCGTACGAGGTCGGCGGGATCGGTGCAGTCGGCCGTCATCGCGACCGCCGTTCCGCCTGCCGCGCGGATCTCGCCGACCGTCCGGTCGACGGCACTGCGGTCGCGGCCGACGACGGCTGCCTTGACACCGTTGGCGGCCAGGGCCTTTGCCGTCTCGGCCCCGATGCCCCGGGAACCTCCGGTGACGAGGGCGGCCTTACCCGCGAGATCGGGATAGGTGGGCAGTGGTGTGATCATCGGTGTGGCTCCGTGGATGCTCGGTTGACGGTGGGTCGGCCGGCGGTCGTTGTGGTGCCGCCCGTGCCGACCCCAGGAATCGTCGCCGCCGCGCCTGCACGCCGTCGTCGCCCGAGCGGCGGCCGTCGGGATACTCCCGCTGTCGTAGCGTTGCGGCCCGGTGGTACGACGCCGGGAGGCGGCCGAAGTACCAGGCGCAGGGCGGCTGCTGATACAGACCAAGGACAGTGCGCTTCTGGTGCTTCAGCCGTTGGTGCGACCCACGGCTGGAGCACCAGGCCTGTGTTGAGGGCGGCCGGTGATCCGGTACCTCCGCGGGCGTACGGCGGAGGCCTTCCTCCGGAGGACGCCCCGGCGAGGCCGGCGCGGTGAACTGGACCGCGCCGGACGTGGGCCTTCCAACCGGCGTCGTCCCTTGTCTGGAGGCTGTCGACCTTGTCGTCCTTCACCTCGCCCCGCCGGTCGTCCGCGGGAGCGCTCAGCGGCATCCTGTACGTGCTCCTCTTCGTGGCCAGTCTCGTCATCAGCGGCATCACCGCGCCCTCCGGGCCGTTCGCCACCCCGTACTCCAGCGACGACGTGGTGCGGAAGTACCTGCTCGCCGATCCGGCGGCGCTGCACCGCTCGCTCCAGGTGGGCGCCCTG
This sequence comes from Kitasatospora sp. NBC_01300, assembly GCF_041435235.1. Taxonomy (NCBI): domain Bacteria; kingdom Bacillati; phylum Actinomycetota; class Actinomycetes; order Kitasatosporales; family Streptomycetaceae; genus Kitasatospora; species Kitasatospora sp. NBC_01300. The sequence continues at coordinate 6,208,816 of NZ_CP108408.1, forward strand.
TTCCAACTGCTCTCGGCGCTGGCGCTGCTGGCGTTCGTCCCCTGGCTCTCGGAGTTCGTGGGCCGCCACGGCACCCCGGTGCGGGCGGGTGTGGTCCGGGCGGCGGGCGGTGCGTCCGGGGTCCTGCTGGTGCTGTCCGCGAGCGCGGGGTGGGTCCTGTCGCTGCTGGGCACCGCCGCGGACCTGTCGGTGTCCCGCGCCCTCATGGACCTCGCCTTCATCACCGGCGCCGCACCCGCGATCGGTACGCTCGGCGTGGTCCTGTGGCAGGTGTCGCGCACCGCGCTGGTGAGCCGGGCGCTGCCCGCCTGGGTGGCCTGGTCCGGACTGGCCCTGTCCGTCGCGAGCGTGTCGTCCCTGCTCTCGCTGGTCGCCGAGCCGGCCACGCTGCTGATCCCGGTCGGACGTTACGTCGGCTTCCTCTGGTTCGTCGCGGTGAGCCTGACGCTGTGGCGTCGGGAAGGCGGCACCCCCTCCACGGGCCGGTCGCGTACTACGGCGGGAGTAGCCGCACCCGCACCCGCGAGCTGATGACCGGGTGTGGCGCGCCGCACTAGCCTTCCGGCATGAACGAGTTACGCCCGTCGTGGAAGCCGGCGTGGAACCGCTCCGGCCGGGCGGGCCCGCCCGTGCTCTCGTCGCTGGCCGTCGCCTGCTTCCAGATGGTGGGCACGGTCGGCGCAGGACACCGGCAGCCCGACCGCGTCCAACTCGACGCCCTCGGCTACGCGCTGCTCCTGCTCGGCCCCGCCGCGCTGCTGCTGCGCCGCCGCCACCCGGCGGCGGTCATGGTCGCCACCACGGCGGTCACCATCGGCTACCTGTTCGCCGGGTACCCGTACGGCCCGGTCTTCGTCAGCCTTGGTGTGGCGTTCTTCGCCGCGGTCCAGTGCGGGCGACGGCGGACGGCCTGGGCCTGCGGCGGCGCCTTCTACGTCGGTCAGCTACTGATGAGCTACGCGATTCCGCGCGACTGGCTGCGGGCCAGGAGCTGGCAGGCCAACGCCTGGCAGGAGTTGGGCGTCACGGCGGTGCTGCTGCTCGTCGCGACCGGCGCGGAACTGGCCCGGGTCCGCCGCGAGCAGTCCGCCGCCGCCAGGGCCGCCGCGGAGGAGGCACAGCGGCGCCGCGTCGACGAGGAGCGGCTGCGGATGGCCCGCGAGCTGCACGACATCCTGGCGCACAGCATCTCGTTGATCCACGTCCAGGCCGGGGTGGCGCTCGAACTCATCGACACCCGCCCGGAACAGGCCAGAAGCGCCCTGACGACGATCAAGGCCGCCAGCAAGGAGGCCCTGGGCGAGGTCCGGCAGGTCCTCGGCACGCTGCGCGGACCGGGGGCCGCCGCGCCGCGCACTCCCGCCCCCGGCCTGGACCGGCTGGACGAACTGGTCGACCAGGCCGGCCGGGCGGGCCTGACCGTCAGCGTCCGTTCCGAGGGCGTCCCCGGGGAGGTCCCGGCCGCCGTCCAGCGGGCCGCCTTCCGGATCGTCCAGGAAGCCCTGACCAATGTGATCCGCCACTCCGCCGCCCGGACGGCCACCGTGCTGCTCTCCCGGACGGCCGACGGCCTCACCGTGCAGATCGACGACCCGGGCCCGGTGGGCGGCGGCGACGCGGGGGGTTCGGGAGCCGGACTGATCGGGATGCGGGAGCGGGTCGCCGCCTTCGGGGGCGCTCTGGAGGCGGGTCCGCACGACGAGGGCTTCCGGGTCCGGGCCCGCTTGACGAGAGGTGACCGATGATCAGGGTGCTGCTGGTGGATGACCAGATGCTGGTCCGGGCCGGGTTCCGGGCGTTGCTCGACGCCCAGCCCGACATCGAGGTGGTCGGCGAGGCCGACGACGGCGAGCAGGCCCTGCGCCTCGCCGTCGAACTGCGTCCCGACGTGGTGCTGATGGACATCCGGATGCCCCGCCTCGACGGCCTGGAGGCCACCCGGCGGATCGGGGCCGACCCGGAGCTCGACGGGGTGCGGGTGGTCGTACTGACCACCTTCGAGCTCGACGAGTACGTGTTCGAGGCGCTGCGGTCCGGCGCGGCGGGGTTCCTCGTCAAGGACGCCGAGCCGGCCGAACTGCTCCGGGCGGTCCGGGTCGCTGCCGCAGGCGACGCGCTGCTCTCGCCGGGCGTCACCCGGCGCCTGATCGGAGAGTTCGCCGCCCGCTCGAAGGAGCCGCGGGCGGTCGGCCTCGAGATGCTCACCGAACGCGAACGCGAGGTGCTTGCCCTGGTCGGGCTCGGGCTCTCCAACGAGGACATCGCCCGCCGCCTGGTGGTCAGCCCGCTGACCGCCAAGACGCATGTCAGCCGTGCCATGGTCAAGCTCGGTGCTCGCGACCGCGCCCAACTGGTCGTCCTCGCCTACGAATCCGGCCTGGTCCGGCCCGGCTGGCTCGGGTGACGAGTGACAGATGACAGCGAACAGGTAACAGCGAACAGATAACAGATTTCGAAATCTGTTATCTGTTCGCTGTTACCTGTCATCTGTTTGTTGTCATCGGCTACCGGCCCGCCGACCGCCAGCCGCCGTCGGGCGCTACTCGCCGGAGGCCTGGTGTCGCCGGATCGCCCGCAGCCCGCCGTAGGCGGTCGCGGCCGTCCAGAGGGCCATGATCAGCAGTCCGGTCCAGTGGCCGTAGTGGATGCCGTCCTCGGTCCGGGTGTGCATCGCGTACAGGCCTGCCCGGTCGGGCAGGAACTGGCCGACCTCGCGGACGCCGGGGATGGCCGCCAGCCAGGTGGTGCCGAGGAACACCATCGGGCCGAGCAGGCCGAGCGCGGCGCTGAAGTTGCCCAGCATCGTGGTCAGTCCGAGGCAGAGCAGCACCAGCAGCGGGTGGTAGAGCACGCCGGCCGCGAAGCTGCGGGCCAGGCCGGGCGTTGACCAGTCCAGTCCGACGGTGGTGTCGACGGCCAGGAACGAGCCTGCCGTCGACGCCAGTCCGAGCAGCAGGCCCAGCCCGGCGCCGAGCGTGAGCTTGGCGCCGTACAGCCGGGCGCGCCGGGGGACGGCGATGAACGAGGTGCTGATCATGCGGGTGTTGAACTCCTGCCCGATCAGCAGGATCCCGAAGCAGGCCACGGCCACGTGTCCGAAGAGCAGCCCGTAGTAGATCCCGTTGGCCGGGTCCGTGCCGGGGGCCACGGTCTTGGGGTCGGAGGCGGCGCTGACGGCCGCGGTGACCCCGACGGTCAGGACCAGGGCGACCAGCGGGGCCGCCCACTGGGAGGGCAGGGTGGTGAACTTGATCCGTTCGGCGCGCAGGGCGTGGGCCGCGCTCATGGTCGTCTTCCCTTCGTTCGTGGTCACTTGGCGCGCCGCAGGGCGAGCAGGCCGCCGTAGGCCGCGGCGCCGGCCCACAGGGCCATGATCAGCAGTCCGGTCCAGTGCCCGTACGAGACCTGCGGGTCGTCGGCGTAGTGCAGTGCGTACTGGCCGGCCCGGTCGGGCAGGAACTGGGCCACCTGCCGCACCCCGGCCACGCCGCCGAGCAGCGGCGAGAGCAGGAAGACGACCGGTACCAGCAGTGCCATGGCGGCGGTGAGGTTGCCGAGCAGCGCGGTCGCGCCGAGGCAGAACACCACCAGCAGCACCGGGTAGAGCACGCCGGCGGTGGCGCTGCGGGCGAAGGCGGGGCCGTCCCAGCGGCCGGGGACGGTGGCCGCGTACCCGGCGAAGGCGCCCGCCGTGCCCGCCGCGCCGACGCCGAGGCCGACCAGCGCGCCGAGCGTCAGCTTGGCGCCGTACAGCCGTCCGCGCCGGGGGACGGCGGTGAGCGAGACGTCGATCATGCGGGTGTTGAACTCCTGGCCGATCAGCAGGACCGCGAAGCAGACCAGCGCGGCCTGGCCGAAGTTGAGCCCGTAGAAGACGCCCATGCCGGGGTCGTCGGTGAGGTTGTGCTCCGAGCCGCCGAGGGCCGCGCCGATCGCCGTGGTGGTGCCCGCGGTGAGCGCGAGGGCGAGCAGCGGGGTGATCCAGAGCGAGCGCAGCGTGGTGAGCTTGATCCGTTCGGCGTCGAAGGCGCACAGGTGGTAGCGGAGGGTCGAGCCGGGGCTCATGCGGTGGCCTCGGCGCGGTACTCGACGCTGTCGGCGGTCATCCGCATGAACGCCTCCTCCAGCGAGTCCTGTTGGACCGCGATCTCGTACAGGACCACGCCGTGTGCGGCGGCGAGCGCGGCGATCTGCTCGGGTTCGGCGCCGGTCACCTCCCAGGCGCCGTCGTCGACCTCGGTCGCGGTGAGGTTGCCGGCGGCGTCCGACTGCCGGAGCAGGTCGCCGCCGAACAGGGCGGCGAGCTTGGCCGAGTTGACGGCCCGGACGCGGATCCTGGTCCGGCCGTGCTGGTCGATGAACTCGGCGGTGGCGGCGTCCGCGAGCAGCCGGCCACGGCCGATGACCACCAAGTGGTCGGCGGTGAGCGCCATTTCGGTCATCAGGTGGGACGACACCAGCACCGACCTGCCCTCGGCGGCCAGTTCGCGCAACAGGGTGCGGATCCAGCGGATGCCCTCCGGGTCGAGACCGTTGACCGGTTCGTCCAGCAGCAGCACCGGCGGGTCGCCGAGCAGCGCGGCGGCCACCCCGAGCCGCTGGCGCATGCCGAGGGAGAAGCCGCGGATCCGCCGTCCGGCGGCGTCCGTCAGGCCGACCTGGGCGAGCACCTCGCCCACCCGGCGCGGCGCCAGGCCGTTGCTCGCCGCGAGCCAGCGCAGGTGGCCGGCGGCGGTGCGGCCGCCGTGCAGGGCGTGGGCGTCCAGCAGGGCGCCCACCTGCCGTAGCGGCTGGGCGAGTTCGGTGTACCGGCGGCCGCCGACCAGGGCGCTTCCGGCGGTCGGGCGGTCCAGGCCGAGGATCAGGCGCATGGTGGTGCTCTTGCCGGCGCCGTTCGGGCCGAGGAAGCCCGTCACCAGTCCGGGCCGGACCTCGAAGGACAGGTCGTCGACGACGCGCCGACCGTCGTACTCCTTGGTGAGGCCCTGGATCTCGATCACGGCCGCGCTCCCCTCTCGGTGCTCCGGTGCCGGGTCGTCCGGCCGGTGGTCACATTCGACCGGAGCGGGCCGTGCCGGCGGATCCCGCCGGGGTCGGGAGCCGTCTCCCTCCCGGGAGGGAGACGGCGGCAGGCCGGCGGGGGAGCCCGGGCCGACCGCTGAGCTGGCAGGATGGTGGAATGCCCAGGATCCTCGCGCCGCTGCTGGCCGGCGCCACGTACGCGCGCCTGCTGCACCTGCTGGTCGGGTGGATCTTCGTGGGCGTCGTCCTGATGGTCTACCCGGGGACGTACCACAAGAGCCTGGACGAGATCGTGGTCGCGGGCGCCGCGGTGGACACCGCCCTGCTCACCCTGGTCGCCCTCGTCCCCGCGACGCGGCGCGCCGAGGGGGTGCAGGCGCGGCTGCTGCTGCTGCCCGACCGCGAGGAGGACATCGCCGCCGAGTCCTCCCGCACCTGGGCGGACCGGCGGCGTACCGCCGGCTGGCTGATCGGGCGGGTCGCGCTCGGCTCGGTGGTCGGGTTCGCGACGGCCTTCGGCCTCACCAGCGGCTACGACCTGCTGACCGGACCGGACTCGTTCTGGTACCTCCCGCTCGCCCCGCTGCTGGTGCTCGGCTACGGCTGGCTGGTGGTGTCCGCCGGACGCCTCCAACTCGCGATGGCCGTAAGGCTGCTGGGGCCTTCCCCGGCGGAGCGGCTGGCGGAGGCGGAGCTGCGCGCCGAACGGCTGCTGGAGCGCAACAGGTTGGCCCGCGAGCTGCACGATTCCATCGGCCACGCACTGACGGTGACGGTCCTTCAGGCCGGTGCCGCGCGGGAGGTCGGGGACCAGGTGTTCACCGCCAAGGCGCTCGAAGTCATCGAGGAGACCGGCCGCCGGGCCATGGAGGACCTCGAACGCACCCTCGTCCTGCTCCGCGAGACGCCGGAGGGCGCGGCCGGCAACGGAACGGCCACCGAACAGCCCGGTGTCGACCAGCTGCCCGCACTGTTCGACACCGCCCGGTCGGCCGGGAGCCCGGTCGAGGCGCGGATCGAGGTGTCGGCGGGCGCGCTGCCCGGGGTGCTCTCCCGCGAGTCCTACCGGATCGTCCAGGAGGGTGTCACCAACGCGCTCAAGTACGCGCCCGGCGAGCCAGTCAGCGTCCGGATCGCCGTCCAGGGCGGGCAGTTGGAGCTGCGCTGCGCCAACCGCTCGGCGGTGGGCGGCGTTCCGGCCGGTCTCCCGGGCGGCGCGGCGGGCAAGGGCGGCAAGGGGCTGCGGGGCATCCGGGAGCGTGCCACGCTGCTCGGCGGGGAGGCCACCGCCGGGGTCTCGGGCGACGGGGGCGGGGAGTGGGTGCTCGCCGTCCGGTTGCCCCTACGCTTGGGCTCGTGACGAACGACCTTGTGGGCGACGGACCGTCGAGGGGCTCCGCCGGGATGATCGACATCCTGCTCGCCGACGACGAGGAACTGGTCCGGGCCGGGATGCGGGCCGTCCTGGAGGCGCAGGGGGACCTGCGGGTGGTCGGCGAGGCCGCCGACGGCGCCGACGCGGTGGCGCTGGCCCGCACGCTGCGCCCGCACGTCGTCCTGATGGACGTCCGGATGCCGGTGCTCGACGGCCTGGCGGCGACCCGCGAGCTCCTGCGCCCCGGCGCGCCGGGGGAGCAGCCGCCGAAGATCCTGGTCGTCACCACCTTCGAGAACGACGACTACGTCTACCGGGCGCTGCGCGCGGGCGCCGACGGCTTCCTGCTGAAGCGCTCCCGGGCGGCCGAGATCGCGCACGCGGTACGGCTGGTGGCGGCGGGCGAGTCGCTGCTGTTCCCGGCCACGATCCGCCGCCTCGCGGCCGGCCACGGCAATCCCGCCGCCCGCGCGACCATGGAGCGGGCGGCGCTGACCGAGCGCGAGGCGGAGGTGCTGCGGCTGGTCGCGCGCGGCCTCAGCAACGGGGAGATCGCCGAACTGCTGTTCCTCGGCGTGCAGACGGTGAAGACCCACGTCAGCAGTGTGCTGGCGAAGCTCGGGGCGCGGGACCGCACCCAGGCGGTGATCGCCGCGTACGAGTCGGGCTTCGTCGAGCCGTCGGAGTAGCGCACGGCGCACCGACGGTGGCTCGGCGGGGACGCGGGCGGCCCGGCCCGGCGTGGTCCGGCCCGGTGTGGTCCGGCGCGGGCCGGCGCGGTGTCGGGGTCAGGCCGGGTACGCGTGGGTCTGGGTGGCCTTGACGGAGGCCCAGACCTCGGAGCCGGGCGCCAGCCCCAGCTCGGCGACGGCGGCCGGGGTGAGGTCGGCCGCCATCGGGAGTTCGCCCGCGAGGTCGGCGCGCACCTGGTCGCCGTGCAGGTCCAGACCGGTGACCTCGGCCTTCCACACGTTGCGCGCGCTGGACTGGGGCCGTTCGCGGTGCAGGGTCACGGCGGACGGCGGGAAGGCGACGAAGGCCGGGCCGGACAGCTCCTCGGTGGTGGCCAGGACCGTGCCGGCCGTGAGCGTGACCTGGTGGCCCTCGGCCACGCCCTGGTACAGGTTCAGTCCGACCAGGCGCGCGATGTAGTCGGTGCGCGGCCGCCGGGCGACCTCGGCCGGGCTGCCGGACTGCACCTCGTGCCCGCCCTCGATCACCACCAGCCGGTCGGCGAGCACCATCGCGTCCAGCGGGTCGTGCGTCACCAGCACCGCCACGGCCTCGAACTCGGCCAGGTGGCGCCGCAGTTGGGAGCGCACGTCGAGCCGGGTGCGGGCGTCCAGGGCGGCCAGTGGCTCGTCCAGCAGCAGCAGCCGGGGGCGGACGGCCAGCGCCCGGGCCAGCGCCACCCGCTGGGCCTGGCCGCCGGAGAGGCTGCCGGGCCGTACGGAGGCGTGGTCGGCCAGGCCCATCCGCTCCAGCCAACCGGCCGCCTCGGCCCGGGCGGCACGCTTGGGGCGGCCCTGGCAGCGCGGGCCGAAGGCGACGTTGTCGAGCGCGCTGAGGTGCGGGAAGAGCAGGTAGTCCTGGAACACCACGCCGACGGGACGCTCCTCGGCGGGGGTGTGCACGCGCTGCCCGGGCTCCTCCAACAGGCGCCCGTCCAGGCGCAGGTGGCCGCCGGTGAGCGGGAGCAGCCCGGCGAGGGCGCGCAGGGCGGTGGACTTGCCGGCGCCGTTCGGGCCGAGCAGCGCGATCACCTCGCCGGGCGCGGCGGTGAGGGCGAGGTCGAGGGTGAACGCGGCGCGCTCCACCCGCAGCCGGGCGTCGAGGGCGGGTGCGGGTGCAGGTGCAGCTGTGGGGTCGGTGGGGGAGGTGCTCATCGGGGCGGCGTCCAGGGGGTCGGGGCAGCGGAGGCCGGGCTCCGGCCCGGGGCCGGCAGGGCCGTCACGGGGTCGACATCCAGCGGTCGCGCAGGCCGACCAGGACCGCGACGGAGACCACCAGCAGGACCAGCGACAGCGCGATCGCCGCCTCGGGGTCCGATTCCATGGCGAGGTAGACGGCCAGTGGCATGGTCTGGGTGCGGCCCGGGAAGTTGCCCGCGAAGGTGATCGTGGCGCCGAACTCGCCGAGCGCCCGGGCCCAGGCGAGGACCGCCCCGGCGGCGATCCCCGGGGCGATCAGGGGCAGGGTCACCCGGCGGAACGCCGTCAGCCGGGAGGCGCCCAGGGTCGCGGCCGCCTCCTCGTAGCGGGGGTCGGCGGCGCGCAGTGCGCCCTCCACGCTGATCACCAGGAACGGCATCGCCACGAACGCCTCGGCGATGACCACCCCGGTCGTGGTGAACGGCAGCGTGATGCCGAAGGTCGAGTCCAGCCAGGCGCCGACGATGCCGCGCCGTCCGAGGACCAGCAGCAGCGCCACGCCGCCGACCACCGGCGGCAGCACCAGGGGCAGGGTGACCAGGGCCCGGATCACCCGTCGGCCCGGCAGTTCGGTGCGGGCGAGCAGCCAGGCCAGCGGGACGCCGAGGACCAGCGAGACCGCCGTGGCCGCCGTCGCGCAGATCAGCGACAGACGCAGGGCGTCCCAGACGGCGGCGCTGGTGAGCTGCTCGGACAGGCCGCTCCAGGGCGCCCGGACGAGCAGGCCGACCAGCGGCAGGATCAGGAACGCCAGCCCGAGCAGCGCCGGGAGCAGCAGCGTGACCGGGACGCGCTGGGTGTGCCGGCGCGGGCGTGGCAGGGCTTTCACCGCTGCTGCCACGCCGGGCCGTCCGGTGCCGGTGGCGCGCCCGGTGGTGCGCCCGGTGCCGGTGGTGCGCTTGGTGGTGCGGTCGCTCACGGCGCCTGGAAGCCCGCCGCGGTGAGCACCTGCTTGGCCTCGGGCGACTGGATGTACGCGACGAAGGCGGCGGCGCCGTCCTTGTTCGGGGCCTTGGCCAGGGCGGCGATCGGGTAGTCGTTCACGGCCTTGTCGGCCTCGGGGAAGTCCACGCTGTCGATCTTCCCAGCATCCGCCTTCACGTCGGTCTTGTACACGAGCGAGGCGTCGACCTCGCCGAGCTCGACCTTGGTCAGCGCGCCCTTGACGTCCTGCTCCAGGGTGACCGGGGTGAGGTTGACGTTGGCGGCCTTGAGCGCGGTCAGGGCGGCGGCGCCGCACGGCACCTCCTTTGCGCACAGCGCGACCTTCACACCGGAGGCGGTGAGGTCGTTCAGGCCCGCGACGTGCTTGGGGTTGCCCTTGGGCACGGCGATGGTGAGCGTGTTCTTGACGAAGGTCTTCGGGTCGCCGCTCGCGCCGCCCGCGTCGGTCACGGTCTTCATGGTGGCCGGACTGGCGGCGGCGAACACGTCCGCCGGGGCGCCCGAGTTGATGCTGGTGGCGAGGCTGGAGCTGCCGCCGAAGTTGAACTTGACCTTGGCGCCCGGGTTCGCGGCCTCGAACTTCTTGCCGAGGTCGGTGAACGTCTCCTTGAGCGAGGCGGCGGCGAAGACGGTGATGTCGCCGGTGGCCTTCGGGACGCTGCCGCCACCGGCCGCCGACGAGGCCGAGGAGCCCGCCGTCGAAGCGGCCGAGGAGCTGCCGGACTTGCCACCGCCGTCGCTGCCGCAGGCGGTGGCCCCGAGGCTGAGGACGAGGGCCGCCGCGGCGGCGACGGCGAGTCTGCGGGTGGTCGTACGGGTGCTCATCGGGGCTTCCCCTCCAGGGCGCGCGCCGGAAGGGGCGCGGAGTGAGGCCGCAGGTGCGGCCATTACGGTGATCATAGTGCCGCAAATGCGAGTGATAAGTCCTCTGTCGCTTCGCACAGGCGGGGTGTGGCGGCGGTCTCCGCCCGGCTGTGCGAAGGCTCAAACGTGCACGGACGGCGCCGGGGCGGGAGTGCTGCGGAGGGCGGCGTGATGGCCGGCGTGAGCGGCGGCGTGCGCGTGGTGCCGGGGAAATTACGTCGCGCAGGGGGCGGCCGGGCGGACAGAGTGGGGGCGATTCGTACGGCAGTCCGTACAGCCGTCCGTACACACCACCCGGGCCGAACGGCCCAGAAGAGGAGGAGGGGTCCGTCCATGTCCACGTTGCGCGTCACCGCCGAGAAGCTGGTCGTCCTGGAGCACCCGAACGCCGACGCACTGGAGCTCGCGCAGGTCGGCCTCTTCGACGTGTCGGCCGTGGTGGACGGGCAGCTGAGGTGGTCGGGCAGCTCGGGTGGTCGGTGACGCCTACCTGACGCGCAAGGGTGGCACCGAGTACGAGTGATCCCCGCCCCGTCGCGCCCTCTCGCGCCCTCCCGTGCGCTTTCGCGCCTTCCGGTGCTGATGGCTCGTCAGTTAGCTTGATGGGTCGCCTGTGGAGAATGGAGTGCCGATGACCAGCGCCACCGCCCTCATCCCCGGGCCGGCCGGAAGCCCCCTGGTCGGGTCGCTGTTCGACCTCACCCGCCGCCCGCTGCGCACCTACCTCGCCGCCCACCGCGACCACGGGGACGTGGTCCGGTTCCGGGTCGGGCCGCCCGGGCTGCGGGTCGCGTTCTACGGGGTGTTCTCCCCGGAGGGCGTCCAGCAGGTGCTGGGCAGCGAGGCCGCCAACTTCCGCAAGGAGAACGCCTTCTACGACGAGTTGCGGAGCAGCGTCGGCAACGGCCTGCTGACCAGCCAGGACGGCGACTACCAGCGCCAGCGCCGGCTGGTCCAGCCGCTGTTCACCCGCCGCCGGGTGGACGGCTACGCGGGCGCCGTCGCCCGGGAGGCGCGGGCGCTCACCGAGCGGTGGAGCGCGCTCCCGGTCGGGGTCGTGGACGCGGCGGAGGAGATGTCCCGGTTCGCGCTGCGAGCCGTCGCCCGGATCCTGTTCGGCGCGGACGTCGAGGAGGCGGTGGCGGTGGTGGACCGCAGCTTCCCGGTGCTCGGCGAGTACGTCTGGGACCGGGGCTTCGCGGCGGTCCGCATCCCGCGCACCTGGCCGACCCCCTCGAACCGGCGCGGCGCCGATGCCCGGCGCGCCCTGTACGCGGTATGCGACCGGATCATCGCCGAGCGGGCCGCGCGCGGCGACCTGGACGAGGACGCGGACGACCTGCTCACACTGCTCGGACGGGCCCGCGGCGAGGACGGGGAACAACTCGACCCGGCCGAACTCCGTGACCAGGTACTGGTGTTCCTGCTCGCCGGGCACGAGACCACGGCCACCTCGCTGGCCTTCGCGCTGCACCTGCTCGCCAGGCACCCCGAGCAGCGCAAGCTCGCCCAGCAGGAGGCGGAGACCGTGCTGGCTGGCCGGGAGCCGACCGCGGCGGACCTGGAGTCGCTGCCGTACATCACCCGGGTGTTGAAGGAGGCGATGCGGCTCTACCCGGCGGCGGCCCTGGTCGGGCGGCGGGCGGTCGCCGAGACGGTCATCGACGGGTACGTGATCCCGGCGGGTGCCCAGGTCGTCGTCTCGCCGCTGGTCACCCACCGGCACCCGGCGCACTGGCCGGACCCGGAACGCTTCGACCCCGACCGCTTCCTGCCCGAGCAGGAGAAGGACCGGCACCGCTACGCCTGGTACCCGTTCGGCGGCGGTCCGCGGGCGTGCATCGGGCAGCACTTCGCGATGCTGGAATCGGTGCTGAGCCTGGGCGTGCTGCTGCGGGACTTCGAGATGGAGGCGGTGGACGAGCGGGTGGCGCTCGCCCAGGGCATCACGCTCCGCGCGGCGAGCCCGATGCGGATCCGGGTGACGGCGCGGGGGGCCACGGGGCCCACCGGGGGGTGAGGGTGCGGGGCGGGGGCGCCGCCCCGGTGGGACGGCGCCCCCGATCGGCTCTGCCGGTGTCTCAGCCCCGGCTCTGGAACACGATCTTGGTCCAGCTGGAGCCCGGGCAGTTGCCCCAGACGTTCCAGGCCTGGGATCGGGCGCCGATCCACAGGCCGGTGGTGCTCGTGCCGTTGGCACAGTAGGTGATGGTGCGCAACTGGCCGGAGTAGACGTTGCAGTAGCCCTCCCAGCGCCACCCGTAGTCGGCGGTGATGACGCAGTGGTAGGAGGCGGCGGCCACCTCGGGCGAGGCCCCGATGGCGTCGGCGCTGATGGTCTGGTCGGCGGCGGCAACGGCAGGCGTGGTAACGGCGGGCGTGGCAACGGTGGGCGCGGCGGCGGCGGGCAGGGTGGTGGTCCCGAGCACGCCGAGGGTGGCCGCGGCGGCCGCCCCGAACGTGGCGATCTTCCTGGCGATGTGACCTCGCATGGCGGTTTCTCCTCGCTCAACGGTACGGATCGGGCGGTGCGTCCCCGGCCGTCCGGATCCACGGGGTGGGTGAATTCCGGGTTCCCGTCCGGCCGATGACGTATTGCGCACGAATGACTGCGGACAGTGAGACGACGGCCTATGATGTGAACTGTGTCACAACCTCTTCGATGGGTAGTGACCTGCCCAACTGGGCTTTCGGAGTGCCGATTTCCGGGGAGAGCGGCATGGCGGAATGCGGCGGTAGGTGTGGCGGCGGGCGCGGGAGCGGCGGCGGGAAGGACTTCGGTCCGAGGCCTGCCGATCGTCAACCGGACGATTTCAACCAGGTGTTCACGGAAATGCTGCCGAGGCTCCACCGGGCGGCCGCGTCGCTCACCGGCGGGCTCGCCGCCGGGGACGTGGTGCATGACGCGTATCTGCGGATCGCCCGCAGGCCGGAGCGGTTCCTGAGCCATCCGCAGCCCTACGCCTACGTGTTCACCACGATGGCGAACATCCTGCGCGACCAGTGGCGCCGGGAGCGGCGGAGGGTCGTGCTGCCCGATCCGTGCGAGACGGCCGAGCGGGAGCGGGACCGGCAGCCGGTCGAGTCGCCGTCGGGCGGGATGGCCGAGTTGCAGGCGCGCTGGGAGGTGCTCCGACTGCTGGGCTGCCTGACGGCGAAGCAGGCCCGCGTGGTGGTGCTGGTGGACCTCGACGGCTACACCGTCGACGAGGCCGCCGAACTGCTGGGCCTGCATCGCAGCACGCTGGCCGTCACCCGTCGCCGCGCCCACGGGAGGCTGCGTGCGGTCCTCGCGCGGGAGCGGGAACACGAGCGGGAGGGCGAGCGGGAACATGAACGGGAGGGCGAGCGGGATCATCGGCCGGGGCCCGCCCTCGAAGCGGCGCCCGGCGCGGGGTCCGATGCGGGGGAGGTTTCCGGGCCCGCTATGGGGTCCGGCGCAGGCCCGGGGGCGGCGCCCGAAGCGGCACCCGACGCACCGAGCTGACGCTAAGTCAGCTGATGCACCGCCCCGGCCCGTACGCTGAAAATCGTGATCACGTACGAGGACCACCGCCTCCGCGCCCTGGCCGACGACGGCCGCTGGCCCGAACTGCTGACCGCCTACCGGCAGGGTCGGGCGGCAGCCGTGGAGCGCGCCGGGGAGGAGCCCGCGGCGGCGCTGACCGCGCCGCTCGGCCACCTGATCGCCTACTCGGCGCCGCCGGAGCTGGCCGTCCGGCTGTTCGACCGGGACGGCGGCCCGGGGACGGTCGCCGGGGTCGCCGACCATGACGCCGGTCCGCTCTGGGAGGTGCTGGCGACCCGGCATTCCTGGCTGCGGCTGGCCCCGCTGCTCGTCCCGGCCCCGGTGCGCCGACTGGTCGCGCAGACCCGGGTGCTGCTCGGCGAGGACCTCTCGTACGGGGCCGAACCTGACCCGGAGGGGGTGCCGCTGCTGCTGGCGCCGTGGGAGACGGCCGGCTGGGACGAGGGGGCGCGGGTGCGCCAGTACCTGCCCTGCGGGGGCGCGCGCAGTGCGCTGCTGACCCTGCCGGCCAGCCGGGAGGGCCTGGGTGAGGTGACGCTGCCCGCATCGGGCGTACGGCTGGGCGGGCAGCGGGCGACCCGGGCGCTGGCCGCGCTGGCGGACTGGGCGGAGGTGGTCTGCGTCCGGGGCCCGGCGCCGCAGGCGGCCGCCCAACTGGCCCGTAGTTCCCGGGTCACCGGCGGGTACCTGCCGTTCGCGCTGGTCTACCCGGCGCTGGTACAGGCCGCCGTCGTGGACCGCGGGCGGGGCTCGGCGCACGGGCGGCTGGCGCTCTGGCGGGCGCTGGTCGCGATGGCCGGCGCGAAGGGTACGGACGGTTCGGGCCGGGCGGAGGTCGATGCGCTGGTGGCCCGGATGCGCTGCTTCATCTGGCACGAGCCGGCCGCCGGGCTGCGCCATCTGCACGTCGCGCTGGAGGATCCGGCCTGTGGCCTGGCATGGGCGGTGAGCGGTTCCGAGGACCTGTGAGGACCTGGGGGGACCTTGGGGGGCCTGGGGGCCCGCGAGAATCCGTCAGGACTTACGGGGACCTGTGAGGCCCCGCGAGAACCGGTGAGGACCTGTGGCGAAGGCCCGTCGGACATGCGGAACCCCCGGTCCGGCGCCGTTTCCGGGGGAGGTGGTGGCGCCGGACCGGGGGCGTATGAGGGGGCCGCTCAGGCGGCCGCGGCCGTGCCGCTCCGGGTGGGGACGGCTTCCGGAGCCGCCGGGACGGCCTCGGGGGCCGTGACCGGCCCGCCGTGGGCGTCGACCAGGGTCCGCTCGTCGAACGGGTCCTCGCCGGCCAGCACCCGCTGGGCGCGGTCCGCGTCCAGTTCGCCGGTCCAGTGCCCGATCAGGACGGTGGCGACGGCGTTGCCCGCGAAGTTGGTGAGCGCACGGGCCTCGGACATGAAGCGGTCGATGCCGACGATCAGGCCGACCCCGTCCACCAGCGCGGGCTTGTGGGACTGCAGTCCGCCGGCCAGGGTGGCCAGCCCGGCGCCGGTGACCCCGGCCGCGCCCTTGCTCGCGATCACCATGAACACCAGCAGCGAGAGCTGCTCGCCGATCGACATCGGCTTGTCCATCGCTTCGGAGATGAAGATCGACGACATGGTGAGGTAGATCGCGGTGCCGTCGAGGTTGAAGCTGTAGCCGGTCGGCACGGTGATGCCGACGACCGGGCGGCTCACGCCGAGGTGCTCCATCTTGGCGATCAGACGGGGCAGCGCGCTCTCGGAGGAGGAGGTGGAGAGGATCAGCAGGAACTCGCGGCCCAGGTAGCGCAGCAGCGCGAACACGTTGACCCCGGCGACCAGTCGCAGCAGCGCGCCCAGGACGACGACGACGAACAGCACGCAGGTCGCGTAGAAGCCGATCATGATGACCGCGAGGCTCTTCAGCGCGGCCGTGCCGGTCGCCCCGACGACGGCGGCCATCGCCCCGAAGGCGCCGATCGGCGCGACCCACATGATCATCGACATGACCCGGAAGACCAGCCGCTGCACGTGCTCGATGCCGCGCAGCACCGGGGCACCGGCCGGGCCCATCGCCTGGAGGGCGAAGCCGGCGAGCAGCGCGACCAGCAGGGTCTGCAGCACCTTGCCCTCGGTGAGGGCCGAGAACGTGGTGGTGGGGATCATCCCGAGCAGGAAGTCGGTCGTCGACTGGGCACCGCCGGCGACGGCCTGGGCGTGGCCGGACTTCGCGAGCGCGGCGGTCAGGTGCAGGCCGCCGCCGGGCTCCAGCAGGTTGCCGACGGCCAGGCCGATGGCCAGCGCGACGGTCGACATGACGAGGAAGTAGCCGAGGGCGAGGCCGCCGACCTTGCCGACCTTGGCGGCCTTGGTCACCGAGCCGATGCCCAGCACGATGGTGCAGAAGATCACCGGGCTGATCATCATCTTGATCAGGTTGACGAAGCCGGTGCCGACCGGCTTCAACTCCACGGCGAAGCCGGGGGCGGCCAGCCCGACCACGATGCCCGCGATCACGGCGGCGATGACGGCGAGGTAGAGGTAGTGGGTCCGGTCCTTGCGTCTGGATCCCCCCGCCGGTGCGGCTCCAACGATCGACATCTGCGGCTCCTTCGCCGTGCAGTCCTGGCGGCCCCGGGTGGTGGGCCGCTCTGACTATCGGGCCTGGGCGTGACGGAGGTCACGTTTGCGTTCATAGAGTTCACGACCGGGTGCCGCTGGGCCGTGGGGTGCGACGGGGCCGGGGGGCGTTCGTCGGCAGGTCGTCGACAGGTTGTCGGCAGGCCGCCGACCGACTGCGGGCCTCTGGGGGACCCCGGGAGCGTGGTGCACACTGGCAGGCATGTCCGTGCGCACCGCCCCCACGCCCTCGCGCCGACGGCTCCCGGCACCCCGCGGGCTGGTCCGCAGCCTGGCCGGGCAGCTCTTCGTCGTCCAGGTGGTCATCGTCGCCGCCGTGGTGGCGGGCGGCGCGGTGCTCGCGTACCTCTTCACCGCCGACCGGGCCGAGGACGCGGCCCGCCGCCAGGTCACCACTGTCGCCCACGCCGTCGCCGACTCGCCCTCCGTGCGGGCCGCCGTCACCACGCCGGACCCGACCGCGGTGCTCCAGCCGTACGTCGAGCAGGTGCGGGTGGACACCGGCGTCTCCTTCATCACCGTCATGGACACCGAGGGCGTGCGCTGGACCCACCCGCTGCCCGAGCAGATCGGCAAGCGCTTCCTCGGACACATCGACTGGGCGCTCGCGGGGGAGACCCGCAGCGAGACCTACACCGGCACGCTCGGGCCGTCCGTACGGGTGGTGACGCCGGTGCTGGACGACCGGCACCAGGTGATCGCCCTGGTCAGCGCGGGCCTCACGGTGGAATCCATCTCCGCGCAGTTGAGCGGCCCGCTGCTCGCCCTGGTCGGGGTGGCGGTGGCCGCGCTCGGGGTCGGCGGCGTGGGCACCTACCTCGCCAACTCCCGGCTGCGGCGGCACACCCACGGCATGGGACCGGCCGAACTCAGCCACCTCTACGAGTACCACCAGGCGACCCTGCGCTCGGTGCGCGAGGGGCTGGTCCTGCTGGACCGCGCGCACCGGGTGGTGCTCTGCAACGACGCGGCCCGTGAACTGCTCGGACTGGGCGGCGACTTGGAAGGCCGCCTGATCGTGGAGCTGGGGCTACCGCGGGCGCTGGTCGCGGCCGTGCTCGGCGACGAGCCGGTGCGGGACGAGGTGCACCTGACCGCCGAACGGGTGGTGGTGCTCAACACCTCCACCATCGGTACCGGCCTCGGCCGGGTCGTCACCCTGCGCGACCACACCGAACTCCAGGCGCTCAGCGGAGAGTTGGACTCGGTGCGAGGCTTCACCGAAGCCCTCGGGGCGCAGGCGCACGAGGCGGCCAACCGGCTGCACGCCGTCGTCTCGCTGATCGAACTCGGCCGCCACGAACAGGCGGTGGAGTTCGCCACCGCCGAGCTCGCGCTCGCCCAGCAGCTCACCGACCGGGTGGTCGCGGCGGTCGGCGAACCGGTGCTGGCCGCGCTGCTGCTCGGCAAGGCGGCCCAAGCGGCCGAACGGGGAGTGGAGTTGACCCTCACCGACGACAGTCGGATCGACGACGGACTGCTGCCGCCCGGGCTCTCCGCGCGGGACCTGATCACCGTCCTCGGCAACCTGATCGACAACGCCGTGGACGCCGCCATCGCCGGAGCCGCGCAGAGCGCGGTGCCGCCGGAGGTCACCGTCACCGTGCGGATCGACGGCGGTGGTGCGGGTGGCGTGGGTGGCGGCGACGTGGCTTCAGGCGGCGGCGACGTGGCTCCGGGTGGCGGGGACTGCCTGCTGCTGCGCGTCGCCGACACCGGGGCGGGGATCGACCCGGCCGTCGTCGAGGACGTGTTCCGGCGCGGCTGGAGCACCAAGCAGGACGTGCGCGGGCACGGTCTCGGGCTGGCGCTGGTGGCCCAGGCCGCCCGGCGCAACGGCGGCAGCGTCGAGGTCGGGCGCGACCGGGGTGCGGTGCTCACCGTTCGGCTGCCGCTCGCCGGGGTGTCGGCACGATCCGGTGAGCGACAGCCGGGGCAACTCGGGAGCCCGGGGCAAGCCGGGGGTCCGGAGCAACTTGGCCGGCCGGGCCGACGGGAAGAGGTGTCGCGATGACCGAGGTGACCGCCGGGCCGGGGATCTCCGTGCTGGTCGTCGAGGACGACCCCGTGGCCGCCGCCGCGCACACCCTCTACGTCGAGCGCGAACCCGGCTTCCACGCCGCCGGGACGGTGCACAGCTGCGCCGACGCACTGCGCTTCCTGGACCGTGCCCGCGCTGCCGGGAGGCCCGTCGACCTGACCCTGCTCGACCTCTACCTGCCGGACGGCCACGGCCTCCAGCTCTGCCGCTCGCTGCGCGCCGCCGGTCACACCACCGACGTCATCGCGGTGACCTCGGCCCGCGACCTGGCGATGGTGCGGCAGGCCGTGTCGGCGGGCGTGGTCCAGTACCTGCTGAAACCGTTCAGCGCCGCCGCCCTGCACGACCGCCTGGAGCGCTACGCCCGCTACCGCGACAGCCTCGGGCGCACCGGCGAGGCGACCGGGCAGGACGAGGTCGACCAGGCGTTCGCCCTGCTCCGCACGCCCGAGCGCAGCAGCCTCCCCAAGGGGTTGAGCGCGCCCACCCTGGACGCCGTCGCCGCCGTACTGCGCGAGACGGCGACGGGCCTGTCCGCCGCCGCCGCGGGAGCCGCCGCCGGGGTCTCCCGGATCACCGCGCGCCGCTACCTCGAACACCTCGTCGACACCGGGCGGGCGGTGCGGGAGCCGCAGTACGGGAGCGTGGGGCGGCCGGAGCTCTGCTACCGGTGGAAGGGCGGTGGGGTGGCTCCGGGTCGGCGGGGGTGAGGGCCGTGACCTTTTCGCCGGTGGCTCGTTGGCAGGACCGGGGGCGGTTCACTCACTCGGGTGGTTCTGGGGGCCCCTGGGGTATCCCGCCAGGTCAGGGGCAGTAAAGTTAGGCTTACCTAACTTCTTTTGGGGGTTTGCCTTGTCGCTCGCCGCCGTTCCCGCCCAGGCCCCGGCCTCCTCCTCCGGAACTGTCGGAGCCGCCGGAGCCGCCGGAGGTGTCGAAGCCGCCGGTGTCGCCGGAGCCGCCGGTGCCCCGGCCTCCGGCGAGGCCATCCTGCGCCGCCAGCGCGTACGCGAGTCCGCCGCCCGTACGTACGCCCGGTCCTTCCCGATCGTCCCGGTACGGGCCCACGGCATGACCGTCGAGGGCGCCGACGGGCGG
Organism: Kitasatospora sp. NBC_01300; assembly: GCF_041435235.1. Taxonomy (NCBI): domain Bacteria; kingdom Bacillati; phylum Actinomycetota; class Actinomycetes; order Kitasatosporales; family Streptomycetaceae; genus Kitasatospora; species Kitasatospora sp. NBC_01300. The sequence continues at coordinate 6,228,218 of NZ_CP108408.1, forward strand.
CGCTACCTGGACTGCCTCTCCGGCGCCGGGACGCTCGCCCTCGGGCACAACCACCCGGTGGTGCTGGAGGCGATCCGCCGCACCCTCGACAGCGGTGCCCCGCTGCACCTGCTCGACCTCGCCACCGCCGAGAAGGACGACTTCACCAGCGCCCTCTTCGAGAGCCTGCCCGCCGACTTCGCCGCCGGCGCCCGGATCCACTTCTGCGGGCCCGCCGGCACCGACGCCGTCGAGGCCGCGCTCAAGCTGATGCAGACCGCCACCGGCCGGTCCGGCGCGCTCGCCTTCACCGGCGCCTACCACGGCATGACCGCCGGAGCCCTGGCGCTCACCGGCAACGTCGCCGTCAAGGAACCCCTGCCGAGCGGCGGCGAGGTCGTCCGGCTGCCCTACCCGTACGGCTACCGCTGCCCGTTCGGCGTCGGCGGCGAGGCCGGTGCCGACCTCGCCGCGACCTACGTCGAACGGCTGCTCGACGACCCCTCGGGCGGGGTCGTCCCGCCCGCCGCGATGATCCTGGAAGCCGTCCAGGGCGAGGGCGGCGTCGTCCCCGCGCCCGACGGCTGGCTGCGCGAGATGCGCCGGATCACCGCCGAACGGGGCATCCCGCTGATCGTCGACGAGGTGCAGACCGGCGTCGGGCGCACCGGGGCGATGTGGGCCGTCGAGCACAGCGGCATCGTCCCGGACGCCATGGTGCTCTCCAAGGCCATCGGCGGCAGCCTGCCGCTCGCCGTCGTCGTCTACCGGGAGGACTACGACGGCTGGCGCCCCGGCGCCCACACCGGCACCTTCCGCGGCAACACCCTCGCCATGGCCGCCGGCGCCGCCACCCTGCGCCACGTCGCCGCCCACGGGCTGGCCGAGCGCGCCGCCGTCGTCGGCGAGCGGATGACCGCCCGGCTGCGCGGGCTCGCCGCCGAACTGCCGGTGATCGGCGACGTGCGCGGGCGCGGCCTGATGCTCGGCGTCGAACTCGTCGACCCCGCCGCCGAACCGGACGCCTGCGGGGCCAGGCCGGCCGACCCGGCGCTCGCCCGCCGGGTGCGGGAGGCCTGCCTGGCGCGCGGGCTGATCGTCGAACTCGGCGGGCGCCACGACGCGGTGCTGCGACTGCTGCCGCCGCTCACCATCACCGACGAGCAGGTCGCCGCGGTGCTCGACCGGCTGGCCGACGCGATCGCGGCCGCCGCGGCCGTCGACCCCGCCGGCGCGGCGAGCGGCGTGGCTCCCGTAGTCCGGGGCGCCGAATGAGCGCGCGGCGAGGGGGCGGTGGCGGTGGCGGTTCAGGGGAAGGCTCGGGAGGCGGTTCGGGCGCCCGATCCGGGGCCGGTGGTGACTCCGGGGCCGAGGGCGGTTCCGGAGGCGGGGCCGGTTCTGGAGTCGGAGGTGGTTCGAGGGCCGGGGGTGGTTCCGATTCGGGTTCCGGCGCCGCCGCCGGACTGCCCGGCGGGCCCGCCCCGTTGGACGCCCTCGCGGGCGGCATCGGCGGGCCCGGCGCGCTCGGACCGCTGCTGGCCACCGTCCTCGACGCGCTCGACCACGGCATCGCCCTGCGCGGCGGGCCGCTGCCCGCAGGCAGCCCGGCCGAGCTCGGTGCGCTGGTCGCCGACGGCCTGGCCGGCGCCCACGGGGCCGGCGCGCTCGCCCGCCTGACCGAACTCCTCGCCTACGGCGCCGCCGACCCCGCCGACCCGGCCTGCGCCGCCCACCTGCACTGCCCGCCGCTCGCCGTGGCCGCCGCCGCCGACCTCGCGGTCAGCGTCCTCAACCCCTCCCAGGACTCCTGGGACCAGGCCCCCGCCGCCACCGCCCTGGAAACCGCCCTCCTCGCCGAACTCGCCGCCCTGGTCGGCTACGACCCGGCCCGCGCCGCCGGCGTCCTCACCTCCGGCGGCACCGAGTCCAACCTCATGGGACTGATGCTGGCACGGGACCAGAAGCTGGACGGCATCGTCGAGTTGGACGGCATCCCGGCCGGAGTCCGGCCGTGCGTCGTCGCCTCCGAGGCCGCGCACTTCTCCGTTCAGCGCGCCGCCGCCCTGCTCGGGCTCGGCGAGCGTGCCGTCACCACCGTCCCCGTCGACCGGCAACTCCGGATGGAACCGAAGGAGTTGGAGCGGGCCCTGGCCGAGGCCAGTTGGGCCGGACGCACCCCGATCGCCATCGTCGCCACGGCCGGCACCACCGACACCGGCGGCATCGACCCGCTGCACGTCGCCGCCGACCTGGCCGGCCGTTACGGCGCCTGGCTGCACGTCGACGCCGCGTACGGCGGCGGCGCGCTGCTCTCCGACCGGCTCGCCCCGCTCCTCGACGGCATCGACCGCGCCGACTCCGTCTCCCTCGACTGGCACAAACTCGGCTGGCAGCCCGCCGCCGCCGGCGTCTTCCTGGTCCGCCGCACCGAGACCTACGTCTCGCTCGCCCGCCGCGCCGAGTACCTCAACCCCGTGGACGACGAGCAGGCCGGCTACCCCAGCCTGCTCGGCCGCTCGCTGCGCACCACCCGGCGGGCCGACGCCTTCAAACTCGCCGTCACCTTGCGCACCCTCGGCCGCGACGGGCTCGGCCGGCTCGTCGACGCCTGCCACGAACTCGCCCGGTCCGCCGCCGAGGCCGTCCGCGCCGAACCGTCGCTCGAACTCCACGCCGAACCCGCGCTGACCGTCGTGCTGTTCCGCTACCGGCCGCCGGGCCTGACCGACGAGGCCGCCGTCGACGAACTCAACGGCAGCCTGCGCCGGTTGCTGCTGCGCACCGGGCGGGCGGTGGTCGGGCGGACCGAACTCCCAGGTGAGGGGCCGGGCCGGGTGCGGCTCAAGCTCACCCTGCTCAACCCGCACGCCACGGCGGGGGAGGTCCGTGCACTGCTGCGCGAGGTGGTGGGCGCCGGGCGGAAGGCCGAGGGGGACCGGGCCGGTTAGAGCGGGGTCGCAGGGCAGGTCGCCGCCGGCCGCCCGGCACCGGACGGGCCTGGTCGAGACCGAGGACCGGGCCGCCTGTTCACGGCCGCCACCACATGGCGGCTCTGGTGGCGGTGGCGGCGGTGCTGTGGTTGGGGTCAGTCAGTCGCTCAGGAGGGTGGTGCGGGTGAGCTCCCAGGTCTCCGGGTCGGCGGCGACCAGGAGGCCGTTCTCGCAGCCGGGGGCCTCGGGGCGGTAGGGGGTGCCGTCCAGCCGGGCGGACACGCCACCGGCCTCGGTGACGAGCAGGGAGCCGGGGGCGTGGTCCCAGGGGAGGGTGCGCCAGTAGAGGAGGAAGTCGAAGCGGCCCTCGACGACGTCCGGGTACTCGATTCCGGCGGCGTGCCGACCGGGGGAGACCTCGCCGAAGGCCGACTCGTTGGCCTGCAGAAGCCGGCGGTGTTCCGGGTCGAGGTAGCGGCTCTTCACGGACCCGCGCAGCTTCGCGGCGTCGCGCGGTGCCGGCGGTCGGGTCAGGCGCACGCCGTTCCGCCAGGCCCCGGAGCCCAGTTCGGCACAGTAGGCGGTGGCGGTGGCCGGCTGCCAGATCCAGGAGGCGACGGTCTCTCCGCCGCGGACGAGTGAGCACATCACGGCGTACTCGGGGCGGCCTGCGACGAAGTTGGAGGTGCCGTCGACCGGGTCGACCAGCCAGGCGGCGGGCTCGTCGTGGAGGGCCTGGGCGAGTTCGGGGTCGGCGGAGACCGCCTCCTCGCCGACCACGGGGACGGGCAGCAGTTCGCGCAGGCGGCGGGCGATGATCACCTCGGCCTCACGGTCGGCGACCGTCACGATCTCGCCGGGCGCCTTCTCCATCACCTCGCCGGCGGCCAGCGCGCGGAAGCGCGGCTCCACCACCTCGGCCGACGCCTCGGCGAGTATCTCCGCCACCTTGTCCATCAGCACGTTCGCGCTCCCTTCGCTGCCTACCACTGTCGCACGAGTGTGCGGAGGCGACCTGCGGCGACCCCTGGGGCGGGCGGGGCCCGCGGGCGGGGTCCGGCGCGCGGACGGGCGGGCGGCGGGGGCGCGCACAGGGAACGGCGAACAGATGACAGCCGACAGATAACAGATAACAGATTTCGAAATCTGTTATCTGTCGGCTGTCATCCGTCTGCTGTCATCTGTTACCTCTCGGCCGTCGGCCGGGGGTAGCCCTCAGCCGCCCAGGTAGTGGAACCCCGGGCGCGGGTGCATCAGGAACTCGTGGTGCGAGATGTTCCAGGCGTACGCGCCCGCCATCGCGAACAGCACCCGGTCGGCTGCCCGCAGGCCGTCGGCGTCGGCGGTGGCCCGGGCGAGGACGTCCTTCGGGGTGCAGAGCTGGCCGGCCAGGGTGGCGCGGCCGGTGGCGACGGCGGGGCGCGGCCACGGGTGCGGCCAGGCGTCGACCGGGAGCACCTCGAAGGGCTGGGAGTGCCCCCGGGTGGCGGGGGTGCGCAGGTGGTGGGTGCCGCCACGGACCACCGCGAAGTCCTCGCCGTGGCTCTGCTTCACGTCCAGCACCTCGGTCGCGTACCAGCCGCAGTGGGCGGTCAGGGCCCGGCCGGGTTCGATCCGCAGGGTCAGGCCGGGGTGGGCGTCCAGCAGCTCGGCCAGCCCTTCGCCGAAGGCCGTCCAGTCGAAGTGGTTCGCCGGGTCGTCGTAGTCCACGGCCATTCCGCCGCCGACGTTGACCTCCGCCAGCGGGAAGCCGTGCCGCTCGGCCAGCGCGGCCGACCAGGCCACGATCTGCTCGGCGACGGCCAGTTGCTCCGCCGCCGCGAGCCCGCTGGCCAGATGGGCGTGCACGCCGCGCAGGCGCAGCCGCCGTCCGAGCGGGCCGGTACCGTCGCCGTCGCCGGTGCCGTCGTCGGTGAGCCGGCGCACGCACTCCTCGGCGCGGTCCGGGTCGAGCCCGAAGGGCGTCGGCCGCCCGCCCATCGCGAGTGCCACCGCGTCGAGCGCGCCGGTGGCGACCGGCAGGTTGACCCGGAGCAGCACGTCGACCACCGTGCCCGGCCGGTCCGCGAGGACGGCGTCGAGCCGGTGCAGTTCCTGCTCGCTCTCGATGTGCCAGCGGTGCACCCCGGCGTCCACGGCGGCGGCGATCTCGGCGGGTGTCTTGCCGGGGCCGCCGAAGGCCAGCGGCGCGTCCGGAACGGCCGCCCGCACGTGCGCCAACTCGCCTCCACTGGAGACCTCGTAGCCGTCGACCGCGTCGCGCAGCGCGGCCAGCAGCGGCGCCTCCGGATTGGCCTTGGCGGCGTAGTACAGCTCGACCCGTGCGGGCAGCGCGGCCCGGACGGCGGCGGCGTGCGCGCGCAGCGCCGCCAGGTCGTAGACGTAGGCGGGCAGGTCGTCGGGCGCGAGGGCGGCGACGTGCCGGCGGACGATCTCGGTCATCGGGCGGCGCTCCCGAGGGAGAGGGGGGTGGCGGCGCGGGCGGCCTGGGCGAGGACGGATCCGGCGAGCGGTGAGGCCAGTCGGACGTAGCCGGCCTGCCGGTCGGCCTTGCGCTCCCAGCGGGTGAGCAGGTTGGCCTTGGCCGGCAGCGGCACGCCCGCGAGCAGCGCCCGCAGCCGGGGCGGGCGGTCGTGGCCTGCCGCGTACTGCTCCAGGGTGTCCCGGACGGCCTGCCACAGGGCGCCCTCCAGCTCGGGGTGGCGGTCGGCGAGGGCGGCCAGCAGTTCGGCGACGTGGTTGACCAGCAGGCAGTAGACCACCCGGTCCCAGCCGCGCTCGGCGTCGTACGTCATCGGACCGGCGACCTCGGGCGGGAGGGCGGCCAGGATGCCGGCGTTGTGCTCGGGGACGAGCTTGGTGCCCTCCAGGTCGCGGAAGAGCACCTGGGCGGGGTGCCCGGTGGCGTCGACGCCGATGAGCACGTTCTGCAGGTGCGGCTCCAGCACCACGCTGTGGTCGAAGTAGGCGGCGAGCACGGGCGGGACGAGCAGCCCCAGATAGGCCCGCCACCAGTCCAGGGCCCGGGAGGCGTCAGAACTCCCCTCCAGGAGACGGGAGATGTGGGCGGAGCTGGTCGGGTGCTCGTCGGCGACGGCGGCGGCCAGCAGCGGGGTGACGCCGGGCCGCAGCACGCCGCCGAAGCCCTCGCGGACGATCAGGCCGAAGCCCTCGTAGAGCGCCTGGTCGGGTCGGCCGTCGGCGCCGGGCAGGGCGAGGGTGCGGAACGCGGGCTCGCGCAGCATCGCCGCCTCGGGGAAGCGCCGGGCGAGGTCGGCGAGCGCGGGGGCGAGCAGTCGGGTGAGTTCGACGGCGCCGGTGAGCTCGTAAGCGGCGTTCTTGCGCAGGCAGTTGGTGATGCGCACGTTGAGGCTGAACTTGAGGAAGGCGCCCGCGCCGTGGAGGGTGCGCACCGAGGCGGTGGCGGCGAACTCCTCGCCGCGCGGCCCGAGGTCGAGGACGTCCCCGCGGTCCAGGGCGTCGCGCAACAGCGGGTGATCACCGATGAGTTGGTACTGCCAGGGGTGGGCGGGCAGCAGGCGGTAGCCGTCCGGGACGTCGCCGAGGCCGTCCAGCAGGGCGCTCGCGCCCTCGTCCAGGGACTGTTCGGCGAGCAGTTCGGTGCGGACGGCGAGGTGGCGCAGCGGGAACGCCGCACGGGACTCCGGGGCGTACCCGCGCCAGTCCCCCCGGGCGGCGGAGCGGGACTTGGGCGCCGGGTGGAAGCGGTGGCCGAACAGCAGGGCCTGCTCGGACTCCAGGTAGCGATCCGGTCCGGCGGCCGGGCGGCCGGCCAGGCTCTGCCGGAGGCCGTCGTGGCTGGAGGTGACCTGGCCGAGGAACTCCTCGTTCACCGTGCCGGTGCGCAGCTCCAGTTCGTCCTGCACGTGTTCCGCCAGCTCTCGCCAGCCCAACTCCGCCCAGGTGCCGCCTCGTTCGATCTCGACCGGACCGGTGAAGCGGTGCGCGCCGAGCAGCGAGGTGCGGCGCAGGGTGATCCGCAGCAGGACGCCGCGCCGGGGCAGGCGCAGCAGCAGGCGGCCGTCGGCCACGGCGGTCTGGTGCTCGGGGGCGGAGACCTCGCGCAGCAGGCAGTTCAGCAGGGTGTGGGCCACCGCGTCGTCGGCGGTGGGCAGTTCGTGGCCGATCGGCTCGTGGGTGACCGACTTGGGGGTGACCGACTCGGGGGTGATCGACTTGGGGGTGATCGGCTCGGGGGTCATCGGCGACTCCAGCGCTTGGCGGAGGGACGGGAGGGAGAATGCGGTGGCCGCGACGGCGGCCAGCAGGGCGGCGGCGGTGCCGGCGACCACGGGCGCGGCGGCGCCGAACTGCCCGTTGGCCAGCGCCGCGACGGCGCCGGCGGCGACGGCGCCGCCCTTGGAGACGAGTTCGAGCGTGCCGAACATCCGCCCGGGCGCGCGGCCCCGGGCCGCTCCGGCGGCGAGTACGGCGAGGCAGACCAGGCCGAGCGTGAGCCCGGCGCCGAGCAGCAGCCGGACGGCTATGAAGGCCGGCAGCGAGTACGCGACGGCGTGCCCGGCCAGGCCGAGCGCGACGAAGCCGAAGCCGAGCGCGATGCCGGTGTGCGGGCGGGCGTGGAACAGCGTGTGGACGCGCGCGGCGAACACCAGGTAGCACAGGTGCGGCAGGGCGAACAGCACGCCGGTGGTGGTGCCGGAGACGCCGGGCAGCCGCTGCTCGGCGAGCGAGATGAGATAGGGGAAGGAGATGACGGTGGCGAAGACGAAGACGAACTCGAAGACGTAGAGCGGGAGGAGCGGGGCGGCGGGCGCCCGCCCGGCGCGGCCCTGCGACGCGGGGGCGGCCGCCGGACGGTCCGGCTCGGGCAGTAGCGACAGCAGCAGCGCGGCGGCGAGCGGGAGGACGGCCATCACCAGGTACTGGCGGTGCGGGTCGATCCACGGGGACAGCGCACCGACCAGGATCGGCGCGGCCACCAGGGCCGCCCGGGCGCTGCCCTGCATCAGGGTGAGTGCGCGGGACAGCCGCGGTCCGTCGAGGGCGGCGGCGAGGTAGCCGTTGGTGGCGGCGAAGGTGCCGCCGAGGAAGCCCTGGAGGACCAGCGCGAGGGTGAACGCGGGCAGGCTGCCGGCGGCCCCGGCCAGCAGGAAGGAGACGGTGAGCCCGAGTTGGGCGCGCAGCAGCAGCCGCTTGCGGCCGAAGCGGTCGGCGAGCCGGCCCCACAGCGGTGCGCCGAGCGCGCTGAAGACCGTCGGGACGATGTAGAGCACGCCGGCCCACCGGGCCTGCGGATCGCCGAGCGTGGGCAGGATCGCGGTCAGGTACGGCGGCAGGCCCAGTGCGGCGAAGGAGGCGACGAAGTAGCAGGCGGCGACGGCGTGCACCTGGCGGCGGCCGAGCCCGCCGGAGTGCTCGATCCCGTGGCCGGACCGCTGCGGGACGGCCTCCGCACTCACCGGGCGATCCCTTTCACCAGCAGGTAGTTGGGGCCGCTGGTGTAGTGCTTGTTGATGTCGGCGGCGCCCGAGCGCTGCTTGCTGAGCAGGGTCCCGGCGCTGACCATGGCCTTGACCGGCAGGCGTTCGGCCTCCAGCAGGTCCGTCCGCAGCGGGTCGCCGGTCGGCCCGATCCGGTCCACCGCCTCGGCCAGGCGCTTTCGCAACAGGGCGAGCACGTCGGTGAGTTCGGCGCGTCGGTGCTCGGCGAGGCCGAACGCGAGCGCACCCGTGCACAGGTGGCCGGTGATGGTGGTGAACAGGTCGGTGAGCGCCCGGTCGTCGTCGCCGAAGATCCGGGCGTCGTCGAAGTCGGCCAGGGCCGGGGCGAGTTCGCCGAGGCGGGCGGTCATCCGGGCGGTGTGCACGCGGGGGCCGTCGTCGTCCTTGTAGAGCAGGCGCAGTCCGTCGCCGTCGAGCACCAGGGAGGTGTTCTGCTGGTGGGACTCCAGCGCTATGCCGTAGGCGAACAGCGTGGTCTGCCAGTCCAGCAGCAGTTCCAGCAGGGAGTCGTAGAAGGCGAGTTGGTCGCCGCCGTGGAAGCGGTCGGCGAGGTGGTCGAGCACCAGGCGGCCGCCGGGCGCGGGGGCCAGCAGGGCGGCCAGCGGGACGGTGACGGCCCGCTCCAGCCCGGTGGGGTAGCGGCGCAGCAGGGCGGCCAGCAGTTCGTGGCCGGCGTGCGCCCAGGTCTGCTCGTCGGCGTGCAGGACGCGGCCGGCGAAGCGCGGCTCGCGGGCCAGCACGGCCTCGACCAGGCGCTGGCCGGCGGCGCCGTCGAGCAGCGTGCCGGGCTTGATGGTGCGGCGGTTGAGCCGGCCCAGCGTGGCGGTGGCGAGCGGGAGTTTGAGGTGGCAGGAGGGGTCGTCGACGACGGCGACGGTGCGCATGGAGAGCGTCGGTACGACGGTCAGGTAGGGCCGTTCGGCGAGCACCGCGCGGCCGGCCAGGCCGGCCGCCTCCAGCGCCTCGTCCAGCGGGGCGCCGACGGTGAGGGGGTGGACCGGCAGGGTGCGCCAGCCGTCGCCGGGGCAGGCGTCCGCAAGGCCCAGCCAAGCCGGAGTGGGCCACCAGCTCGGGAGCGGGCGCCGGCCGTGGGTGGTGAGGGCGTCCGTCGGGACGGCCAGCCAGCGCAGCTCGAAGGCGGGGTGGAACTCCGGTGCGTAGGAGCTCAGTTGGGCTTCGGTGAGACCGGCCCGGCCGCGCGCGGTCGGGTAGACGGGGTGGTCGAGGTAGGCGGCCAGGGTGTCGTGGCCGAGCGCGGCGGCCAGACCGGTCCAGTCGGCCGGGTCCTCGCCGTACAGGTCGGTGAGCCGGGCGTGCACCTCGGGCCGCGCGCGCTCGTGCAGTTCCATGGTGGCGAGGGTCTGGCGGCACTCCTCGGCGAAGGCGTCCCAGCCGGGCCGGTCCTCGGCCTCGGCCAGGCCGGCCAGGGCCGCCACGACGGTGTCCAGGCCGGTGAGCCGGCGTCCGGCCAGCTCCAGCAGGGGCAGCCGGGCGGCGTACTCGCACTGGAATCCCTCGACGGCGACGGGCAGGGCGAGTTCGGCGTCCGCGACGGTGAACCAGGCGCCGTCCGCGCGGTCCTCCACGGCGCCGCGGGTGCGCAGGCCGAGGACGTCCTCGCGCAGCAGGGCGGAGAGCACCCGCAGGGTGAGCTGCTCGTCGGCGGTCACGGGGTGATCTCCCAGCGGTTGGCGGCGCGGAACCGGGCGACGGCGGCGTCCACGGCCTCCTGGTCGGCGCCGACGGCCCACATCACGCCCAGGTAGTCGCGGTTGGTGCGGTAGTGCTCGTGCCGCTCGCCGAGCGGGCGCAGCGGGCGGTAGGCGAGCCGGACGCCGTCGCGCTCCTCGTCGTACGGGCCGGGGGCGGCGGTGAGGATGCCGGCGTGGTCGGCGCAGACCACCTCGTTGCGGGCCCGGCGCGGGGTCGCGGCGCACTGCGCGCCGAGGTCCGCGGGGAGTTCCCGGCCGAGGTGGGCGGCGAGGATGTGCTCGAAGAGCGGGACGCCGAGGATCTCGGCGAGCATCAGGTCGCACTGGTCGCCGATGGCGCGGTAGTTGACCTCGATGATCCGGGCGCGGCCGTCGGGCTGCACGACGAACTCGGTGTGGCAGGCGCCGAGTCCGATCCCGAGCGCGTCGAGTTGGGTGAGCACCTGCGCGACCACCTCGTCGGGGTGCGCGGGGGTGAACTCCAGCACCTCCTCGATGAAGTCCGGCGGCGGGGAGAGCTGCGTGCGGAAGCCGCCGAGGACGTGCCGGCGGCGGCCGTCGCCGAGTGTCTCCAGGGTGCACAGCCGGCCGTCCAGGAACTCCTCGACGACCAGCGTCGCGCCGGCCCGGCGGTGCTGGATCTCCCGGCAGCGGAGGGCGAGTTCGGCGGCGTCGGCGACCAGTGTGACGTCCTCGCTGGCCACTCCCTCGCGGGGTTTGACCACGCACGGGAACGGCGGCTCCAGCTCGGCCGGGTCCTGCCCGGGGGCCAACTCGGCGGACCAGACGGTGTCCTGGCCGGTCAGGGCGAGGTGGCGGCGCAGCTGGCCCTTGTCCTTGGCCCGCAGTGCGGCCTTCCAGTCCTTGCCGGGGAGGCCGAAGTACTCGGCGGTCAGGGCGGTCTGGGTCTGCAGGTGGTCGCTGTTGCTGAACACCGCGCCGGGCGCGTGGTGGCGGGAGACCAGGCTGATCACGGCGCGGAAGTCCCGGACGTCGCACTCCAGCACCTCGGGTGCGGTGAACGGGAGGTCGGCGTAGGCCTTCCGGTGGGGTTCGGCGTGGTCGGTCAGGACGGTGACGTCGAGCCCGAGCCGGGCGGCGGCGGGCAGGAATCCGGCGGTGACCGAGTCGGTGGGGTTGAGGGCGAGCAGGTAGAGCCGCATGGGGTGGTGGTCCTCGGGGGTGGTGGCGGACGGGAGCGACGGTGGGCGGTGGCGGTGGCGGTGGCGGCCACAGCGGCAGCCGCCACCGCCCGCCGTCGTCCGTCGGCGGTTACTTGGGCGCGTCCACGCCCGCGGCCTTGGCGATGTCGCCGAGCATGGCGTCGGCGGCCTGGACGCCGATGCCGGACATCCAGGTCTCGTCCGGGACGTTGAAGACCTTGCCGTTCTTGACGGCGTTCAGACCCTGCCAGACCGGGGTCTGCTGGACCTCGCTCTCCTTGGTCTTGGACGGGTCGTCGGCGGTGGTGACGAACACCAGGTCGGCGTCGGCCTGGTTGATCTGCTCGGCGCTCACCTCGACGATGTTCTTGTCGACGTCCTGGGCGGCCGGGCGGGTCAGGCCGACGTCCTTGAGCACCACGCCGCTGTAGGAGGCCTTGGCGTAGAGGCGGGTCGGTCCGGCCACGAAGCGGACCACCGAGGCGGTCGGCATGGCGCCGCCGTTCTTCGCCTTGATGGCCTCGCCGAGCTTGGCGGCCCGCGCCTCGTAGTCGGCGAGCGCCTTCTTGGCCTCGTCCTCCTTGCCGAGGGCCTGCGCGTAGAGGGCGAGGTTCTCCTTCCACGGGAACCCGGTGGTCTCGGCGAGCACGGTCGGCGCGATCGCGTTCAGCTGGTCGTAGACCTTGGCGTGGCGGACCTTGGAGGAGAGGATCAGGTCGGGCTTCAGGGAGGCGATCAGCTCCAGGTTCGGCTCGTTCATCGGGCCGACGTCCTTGGTGTCCTTGATCTTGTCCTTGAGGTAGTTCGGGAACCCGCCCTCGGTCTTCATGTGCGGCGACACCGCGCCGACCGGGGTGATGCCGAGCAGCGTGACGTCGTCCAGCTCGCCGCTGTCCAGCACCACGACGCGCTTGGGCTGGGCCTTGAGCTGGGCCGTTCCGGCGGCGTGGGTGACGGTGCGCGGGAAGCCGGCGGAGGCGCCGGCGCTCGCGGAGGAGGCGTCCCCGCCCTGCTTGGTCCCGCCGTCGCTGCCGCAGGCGGCGAGCAGCGTGGTGGACAGGGCGACGGCGAGGACGGCGACGGGGAGGCGGCGGTTCATGGGGGTCCTTGGATCGGGTCGAGCGGGGGTCGGGTTGCGGAGCGTCGGGGGTGAGGAGCGTCGGAGGCGACGAACGGGGGCAGCGGTCAGCGGTCAGCGGTCGGCGGCGCGCGGCCGGGTCCGCGCCCGGGGGACGACCAGCGGCGTGCCGGTCTCCGGGTCGGGCACCACCCGGCACGGCACCTGGAACACGGCCTCGACCAGGTCGGCGGTGAGGACCTCGGCGGGCGGCCCGGCGGCGGCGAGCCGCCCGTCCTTGAGCACCACCAGGTGGTCGGCGTACCGGGCGGCCTGCCCGAGGTCGTGCAGCACCATGACGACGGTGCGTCCGGCCTCGGCGTGCAGGTCGGCGACCAGGTCGAGGACGTCGAGCTGGTGGCGCAGGTCGAGGAAGGTGGTCGGCTCGTCGAGCAGCAGCAGTTCGGTGTCCTGGGCCAGGGCGAGCGCGATCCAGGCGCGTTGGCGCTGCCCGCCGGAGAGCCGGTCGACCTGCTGCTCGCGCAGTTCGGCGGTGCCGGTCCGGGCGAGGGCGTCCTCGACGGCGGCCTGGTCGCTCTTGGACCACGGGCTGAGCATCCGCTGGTGCGGGTACCGGCCGAGCCGTACCAGCGCCTCGACGGTGATCGCCTCGGGGGTGACCGGCTGCTGCGGCAGCAGGCCCATCCGCTTGGCGAGGGCCCGGGCGGACATCCGGTGGATGTCGGAGCCGTCCAGGGTGACGGTGCCGGCGGCGGGGGCGAGCAGCCGGACCAGTCCGCGCAGCAGGGTCGACTTGCCGCAGGCGTTGGGCCCGACGATGGCGGTGACGGCGCCGCCGGGCAGTTCGAGGTCGAGTCCGTCGACGATCGTGCGGTCGCCGTAGCGCAGGTCGAGGCCGTGCGCGGCGAGCCGGTTGGCGGTGGTGGTGACGGACCCGACGGTCGTCGTGGGCGTCATCAGTTGCTCCTCTGGGGAGGCCGGCCCTGGCGGATCATCAGCGCCAGGAGCCAGGGCGCGCCGAGCGTGGCGGTGACGGCACCGACCGGCAGGCCGTGGACGGGGATCACGTGGAGCACGAGGAGGTCGGCGGACAGCAGCAGGACGGCGCCGGTGAGGGCGGTGAGTCCGAGCGTGCCGAGGGTGGGCGGCCCGGCGAGCAGCCGGACCAGGTGCGGCACGGCGAGCGCGACGAACGCGACCGGGCCGGTGAGGGCGGCGGCCAGCGAGGCGAGGGTGATGCCGAGCAGCAGCAGCCGGAGCCGGTCCCGGCCGGGGTCGAGGCCGAGGCCGCCGGCCGAGTCGTCGCCGAGGTCGAGGATCGCGATCCGCCGCTGGCAGAGCAGCACGGCCAGGGCGGTCAGCGCGATGGCGGAGCCGCCGATCCACACCTCGGTCCAGTTGCGGCCGTAGAGCGAGCCGGTGGTCCACTGCATCGCGGAGGAGGCCAGCTCGGCCGGGAACCGTACGATCATCAGGTTCACGGCGGCGGCGAGACCCTGCTGCACCGCCAGGCCGACCAGCACCAGCCGGGTGACGGCCATCTTCGACCGCCAGGCGAGGCCGCCGAGCAGCAGCGCCGCCAGCAGTCCGCCGCCGAGCGCGGCCAGCGGGATCAGCTGCTGGGAGGCGCCGGTGGCGAGCATCAGCACCGCGCCGAAGGACGCGCCGCCGGTGACGCCGATGGTGTCGGGGGAGGCCAGCGGGTTGCGGAAGAGCCGCTGGAGCACCGAGCCGGCCATCGCCAGCCCGGCCCCGGCGATCAGCGCCGACACCACCCGAGGCGCCCGGAACTGCTGCACCACCAGGACGTTTCCGGGTTCGCCCTGCCCGACGAGGGCCCGCAGCGCGTCCCATCCGGACAGGCTCAGCTGTCCGGTGCCGAGCGCGACGCCCGTCAGCACCACCAGGACGACGGCGGCCAGTGCCGACCACGCGGCGGTGCGGGCCCGGCGGCGGGCGAGCGTGCCGGCGGGCACGGCGAGCGCGGTCACCGGGCCACCTTCCGGGCCAGTACGGCGAGCAGCGGTGCGCCGAGGAAGGCGGTCACGATGCCGACCTCGATCTCGGAGGGGCGCACCACGAGCCGTCCGAGCACGTCGGCGGCGAGCAGCAGCAGCGGACCGGCGATCAGGCAGCCCGGCAGCAGCCAGCGGTGGTCGTTGCCGAGCAGCGGGCGGACCAGGTGCGGCGCGGCCAGTCCGATGAACGCCACCGGCCCGGCGACGGCCACCGCGCTGCCCGCGAGCAGGACGACGGCCAGCCCGCCGGCCAGTCGGATCCGGGCCACCGGCACGCCGAGCGACTGGGCGGTCTCGTCGCCGAGGGCGAGCGCGTTGAGGGCGGGCGAGATCGCGAACGCGCCCAGCAGGCCGAGCACCAGGAACGGCAGCACGGGGGTGAGGGTGTCCAGCTGCCGCCCGCCGATCGAGCCGGCCAGCCAGAACCGGGCCTCGTCCAGGGTGCGGTGACTGGCCAGCATCAGCGCGGAGGTCCAGGAGGTGAGCACCACGGTGAGCACGGTGCCGCCGAGCGCGAGCCGGACCGGGTCGAGGTCGCCGCCGCGCCGGGACATCGTGTACGCGGCGACCGCGGCGACGGCCGCCCCGGCGAAGGCGAACCAGACGTACTCGACGGGCCGGGTGAGGCCCAGCGCGTAGATCGCGGCGACCACGGCGAGGCTCGCGCCGGCGTTGACGCCGAGGGTGACCGGGGAGGCGAGCGGGTTGCGGGTGACGCCCTGGGCGACCGCCCCGGCGACGCCGAGCGCGGCCCCGACGGCCAGCCCGATCACCGTTCGCGGCAGGCGAAGGCCCGTCACCACATCGGCGTCGCCGCCGTGGGCGGCCCCGGTGAGGGCGTCGGCCACGGTGGACAGCGGGATGGATCGGGAGCCGAGCGCGAGGCTCAGCGCGGCACACAGCACGAGCGCGCCCACACCGGCGAACAGCAGCAGGGGCCGCTGGACCGCCGACGATCGAGGCGTCGCCGGGGCCGTGGTGGCCAGCGGGTCGGTTCTCAACACGAGTCGAGATCTTAGGTTAGGTTTACCTAAGTTCGTCAATTTCGGGCCGCCCGGTCCGATGTCGGGCCGTTCGCCGCGGCGCCGCCCCAGCCCGGGTGTCGCGGGTGTCGCGCCGCCCGGCCCGGTCCCGGGCGGCGCGCGTTCTGAGGCGTTGTAAGGTGAGCCTCACCTTATTCGATCATGCGGAGTCGATCCACGGAGCGCCGATGATCCCCGGAACACCCCTGCCCGTCGCGCCGACGTCCACCCTGCCCGGCGACTACCGGCGCCTGCGCGAGCTCTGCCCGGTGCTGGAGCTTCGCCTGCTCGGCGCCGACGAACCCGACCCCCGTGCCGCCGACGGCTGGTACTCGGGGGCCGAACTCGCCGCCGACGAACGGGCCCTGACCGCCGTCCTGGCCGGCGAGGAGGAGCGCATCGCCGCCGAACACGGCCGCGCCCCCCGCCCGCACGTCACCGCCTCCAGACTGCTGCACCACTACGTCTGGTCCGCGTGCCTGCTCATCGCGGGCCCCTGGCACCTCGCCCGGAAAGTCCCCCTCGTCGACCCCGCCGACCTCTGGCTGCACGCCCCCACCGGGGACCTCGCGCTGCGCCCGCGCGGCCACGTCACCCTCCCCGGCGACGACGAACTCCGCGCCGAACTGCGGGCCGCCGTGGTCGCCCACGTCGGGCCGGTGCTCGCCGCCTTCGCCGCCCCCAGCCGGCGCCGCGACCGCGCGCTCTGGGGCATGGTGACGGACGACCTCGCCTCGGCCGTCTGGTACCTCGGCCGGATGCTCGGCGAGGAGGACGCCGCGGTCGCCGCCGCCGGGGCGGTGCTGCCCGGCGGCACCCTCCCGCTGCCCGGCGCCGCCGACTTCCGCCGCCTGCACACCCCCGACGGGCGCGGCCACCACACCCGTACCCGGCTCGGCTGCTGCCTCTACTACGCCGTCAAGCCCGAGGCCGCGGCCTGCCTGACCTGCCCGCGCACCGGTGACGAGGAACGGCTGCGCCGGCTCTGAGGGGTCCGTCCGCGGACCGCCGGCAGGGGTCGCCGAGGGGATCGTGTGGGGGGATCGTCGGGGACGGTTCGTTGTCAGTGCTATCGGCTAGGGTCGCGGCCATGATCGATTCGACGACGCGGGTCCGTATCGCCCGGCCCTCGCGCGACCTCGCGGCGGCCGAGCGCTTCTACGTCGGCGGCCTCGGCCTCGACGTGCTGTGGCGCACCACCGAGCGGGTGTCCGGCGAGCACGACCTGCTGATGGTCGGTCCGCCCGGCGGAGCCTGGCACTTCGAGCTCACCCACGACCCGGAGAACCCGCTGGAGCCCACCCCGACGGTCGACGACCTGTTCGTCGTCTACCTCGGTGCGCCGGTGGACGACGCCCTGGTCGCCCGGCTGGAGGCCGCCGGCGGCACCCCGGTCCGGGCCCACAACGCCTACTGGGAGGAGTTCGGCGTGACGATATCCGACCCGGACGGCTACCGGCTGGTGCTCTGCTCCCGTGCCTGGGGAGCCTGACCGCCTGTCCGACCCCGTTCGGTCTCGCCGCCCGCCCCGCCCCTGTTGTGCAGCACCGCCACGCCCCGGTCCAGGTCCACGCCGAAGTGCGGCGGCGCTCCGACCTGGGCGTCGTCCCGCAGCGTCAGCTGTTCCCGCCGCTGTTCGACCTGCACCCGCTTGCCCGGGCTGAACAGCGCCTGCAACTCCTCCAGCCCGCCGCCCAGGCCCACCCCGGTGCTCCCGCCGCCCCGCCGCCAACGCCCCGACGACTCGCCCCGGATCTGCCACGCGATCAGCAGTATCAGCCCGATCGCCGCCGCCGCCACGCACCCCACATCTACGATCACACCCATGTACGCCCAACGCCGGGCGGTCGCACCCGCGTTCCCCGCGGGCGCCGCGCCGGCGGCGGCGTCCACCGGCTACCTGCCGCGCGAACCGAAGGAGACCCCTCACCATGACCGTGCGCGGAACCACCGTGGACATCCCGACGGCGGACGGCACCGCCGACGCCTACCTCGCCCATCCCGACGACGGGCGGGCCCACCCCGGAGTCATCCTCTACATGGACGCCTTCGGGCTCCGACCCCAGCTGAAGGACATGGCCGACCGGCTCGCCCAGGCCGGGTACGCCGTGCTGGTCCCCAACGCCTACTACCGGAACGGCCGCGCGCCGGTCGTCGAACTGCCGCCGCTGATCGACCTGGAGAAGGACCCGACGATCTTCCAACGGATCGGCCCGCTGCTCCTCAGCCTCACCCCCGAGGTGACCGCCCGCGACGCGGACGCCTACCTGCGCTGGCTCGCCGACTCCCCGCTCGTCTCGGACGGCCCGGTCGGCCTCACCGGCTACTGCCGCGGTGCGTTGCTCGCCCTGTGGACGGCCGCCAGCCACCCCGACCGGATCGCCGCCATCGCCGGGTTCCACGGCGGCAACCTCGCCACCGATGCGCCGGACAGCCCGCACCTGGGCGCCTCCCGGATCACCGCCGAGGTGTACTTCGGCCACGCCGACGAGGATCCGTCCATGCCCGCCGAGCAGATCGAACGGCTCGCCGAGGCCTTCACCGCCGCCGGTGTCCGCCACCGGGAAGAGGTCTACCCGGGCGCCGCGCACGGCTACACCCAGGCCGACACCACCCGCTACGACGCCGTCGCCGACGCGCGCCACTGGGAGGCGGTGCTCGACCTGTTCGGCCGGACCCTGTCGGCCTGAGCCGCCGGAGGGCCGGGGCGGCGGCCGCGGTGCGGTCACCGCGACGCCGCCCCGGTCTGGGCCGTGCGGGCGCGGGCCGGTGGCGGTCTCGCGCCACAGCACCTCCTCTTCGTCCTCCGGTCACCCGACGGACGCGAGGTGTTCGGGTTTGAGTGGAGCCGGGCCGTCATGGTCTGGTGCCTGACAGCGAGTCCGGGCCCGACCGGCGGTCGATCCGCCAGGCGTTGGGGGCGCCCGGGACTCGTGGCAGTGGTGAGTAAAGAACCCGCGTCACCGGGCAGCACAGGCCGGGACCGGGCGGACGGATCCAGGGGGGAACCGAACGTGCAGAAGACGGAGAACAGGCAGAACGCGCAGGAGCCGTGGGGCGCGCGGGACACGCAGGGCGCACGGGGGACGGGGGGCGTACAGGCAGTACGGGGCACACAGGGCACGCGGGGCACACGGGCCATGCGGGATGTGCAGGACGCCATCGCGCAGGCGCTGGCCGAGAGCATCCCCGGCGGGGTCCGGCAGGGCGAACTCGACCGTGGCGGGCGGGCGTTGCGCTGGGTGGAGGCGGGTCACGGCGGACCGCCGGTGGTCCTGCTCGCGGGCTGCGGCACCTCGTCGCTGACCTGGGCGCCGGTGCTGTCCGAACTGGCCACGAACAGCCGGGTCGTGGCGTACGACCGGGCCGGGCTCGGTGCCAGCGACCCCGCTCGCGTCCCCGGTCCTTCGCTGGAGTCCCCGACCGGGGACCTGGCTGCCCTGGTGGAACACCTCGGCGCCGGCCCGGCCGTCCTGGTCGGGCACAGCTGGGGCGGCCAGCTGGCCCAACTCCTCGCCTGGCGGCACCCGGAACTGGTGGCCGGCCTGGTCCTGGTGGACCCGGCGCACGAGGAGTTCCAGCCACCGGCCATCCGCGCTGCCGAGGCCGTCCTGTTGCGGGTGGGGCTGCTCAGGGCGGCCATGACGCCCGCCGCCCGCCGTGCCGGGGGAGCCGTCGCGAGGGCCGAGGCGGCCGTCGAGGCACACCACCACCAGCGGCGGACCGTCCTCGACGAGAACCGGCTGACGGTCCTCGCGGTCTCCGAGCTCCGGCGGCGGCGCGCGGCCTCGCGGCTGCCCGACGTGCCGGTGACGGTGCTGAGCGCGACCGACGGCCTGCCGGGGGCGATGCGCGCCCGCTGGACCGTCCTCCAGTCACACGTCGTCGCCGGCGCGGCCAAGGGCTCGCACATCGTGGTGCGCGGCGCCGGCCACCACGTCCACGCCGACCACCCGCAGGCCGTCGCCGCTGCCGTCCTGGAGGTGGTCGAGCACGCCCGGCAGGGCCGGGACAGCTGACGGTGGCGGCCCTCAACCCCTGGCCGGACAGTGCCTGCTGACCGTTCGACCCCCTCTGGCACACTGGGGGCCGAACGGCCCGCTGGGGAGGGTCATGACACATGGGGGCGGGAGCATGAGGGGTGCGGGCGCCGTGCTCGGCGGGCGGTACACGCTGGTCGAGCGGATCGGCGGCGGGGGGATGGGCACGGTCTGGCGGGCCGACGACACGGTGCTGGCGCGGCCGGTGGCCGTCAAGATCCTGCACTCGGCGCTGTTCGAGGACGACACCTTCATCCAGCGCTTCCGCCGGGAGGCCCAGCTGGTCGCCGCGATCGACCACCCGGCCGTCGTGGACGTCCACGACTACGGCGAGAGCGGCAGCGGTGCGGAGGGCGGCGAGGGCGGTGACGCCGGGGACCGCTGCGCCTACATCGTCATGGAGCTGGTCGACGGCCTGCCGTTGGACCGGGTGCTCGCCGAGGAGGGCCCGTTGCCTCCCGAGCGCGCCCTCGGCCTGGTAGCCGCCGCGCTGGACGGCCTGCACGCCGCCCACCGCCGGGAGATCGTGCACCGGGACATCAAGCCGTCCAACCTGATGGTGCGTACGGATGGCCGGGTGACCATCACCGACTTCGGCATCGCCCGGGCGATCGCCAGTACCAAGATCACCGCCTCGCACGCGATCGTCGGCACCGCCCTCTACATGGCCCCCGAACAGGCCGAGGGGACGGGCACCGGGCCGGCCTCCGACCTCTACTCGATCGGCGTGGTCTGCTTCGAACTGCTCACCGGGAAGCCGCCGTTCGTCGGCGAGAGCGTGTTGGAGGTCGCGCTCAAGCACGTCCGCCAACCGGCGCCGGAGCTGCCGGGATCCTTCCCGGCGGCGGTCCGCGAGCTGGTCGCGAAGGCACTGGAGAAGAAGCCGGAGGACCGGTTCGCCGACGCCGCCGAGATGGCGGCCGCGGCCCGGGCGGCGATCGGTGCGAAGGACGCGGGCGCCGCGGCGGGTGCGGCCGGCGCCCCGGCCGACACCGGGACGGTCGACCTCAGGGCGGCGGCCGGGGGAGCGGCCGCGGGTGAAGGGGCCAGGGTGGCCGGGGGCGCCGGCGCGGCGAAGGCCGGTGCCCTGGTGCCGGTCGCGGACGGCGCTGACCAGCCCGCGTCGGGCGAGCGCCCGGCGTCGGGTGGCCCCGTGCCGGACGGGGACGAGGTCGCGAAGGTGGGGCCGCAGCCGGTGACCGAGCCGGGCAAGCGCCGGTCGCGGCGCGCACTGCTGGTGCCGGTGATCGTCCCCGTGGTCATCTCGATGGGCACGGCGACCGTCCTGCTGGTGGACCGCGGCCCCGGCCGGTCGGACGCGGCCGAGCCGCCCGCCGCCCAGCCGACCGTCGTCGTGACGGCCCCGGTGACCCCGGGCACGGGCAGCCCGACGGCTCCGGCCACGACGCCGCCCGTCACGCCGACACCCTCCGACACCCCGGTCGCGGCCCCGGCCGCCGACCAGCAGCCGAGCACCCAGCCGGGCGCGCCCGTCCCGGCCCCCGCGCCGGGCGGCAACGGAGGCGCGGCGGGCCGGGGCACCGGTGCGGGCGCGGCGGGCGGCGGCAACGCGGCCGGTGGCGGCGGTGCTTCGGGTGGTTCCGCGGGCGGTGCCTCGGGCGGTTCCGCCGGCGGGGGTTCGGGCGGCGGGGCTTCGGGCGGCCAGTCCAACCAGCCCGGCGGCGGGGGCGGCACCGCCAACCAGCCCGCCAACCCCAATCCCAACCCGCAGCCCCCGGCCCAGAACGCGGCCGGTGGCTCTCCCGCCGGGGGCGGCTCCCCGTCCGGCGGCGGTTCGCCCTCGGGCGGCGGCAACCCTCCGGCCCCGCAGGCCCCGCCCCGGCCGCCGTCGTGCGGCGGCACCTCCTGGACCACCATCGTCAACGTGAAGGACGGCCGCCCGATCGGGATGGCCCGCGACGAACTGAGCGGCGACAACCCGATCGTGGTCGGCGGCGCGGCCCAGTACGGATGGGTGCGGGCGACCGACCCCGGTTCCTGGATCAGTTTCAACGCCTGCAACAGCGGCGGGCCGCTGCTCGTCCAGACCATGGACGGCAAGGTCACCCTGAGCGGAGGCTTCAGCTTCCTGACCAACTGGACGGTGCGCAGCGGATCCGCCCAGGGCTCCTACACGCTGGCCGACTACCAGAACCAGCGCTGCATGACCGACAACGGCCCGGGGAGCGCGGTCACCATGGTGACCTGCACCCCCGGCAACACGGCCCAGGAATGGCGGTTCCAGTGACAGCGACCGGCGGAGCCGACGACGGCGTGGTCCTCTACTGGCGGCCGCTGTGCACGTTCTGCATGAACCTGCGCCTGGCGCTGCTCTTCACCCGCCTGCGCTACAGCCGGCGGTTCACCATGGTGAACATCTGGAAGGACCCGGACGCCGCCGCCTTCGTCCGCTCGGTCGCGGACGGCAACGAGACCGTTCCGACCGTCACCGTGGCCGGGCGGCCGATGGTGAACCCGTCGATCCGCCAACTGCTCGCCGCAGTGCGGGAGTACGCGCCGGACGTGCTCCCCGAGAAGTCTCGCTGACCGGTCCGGGCGAGGAGTGGTACCCCTTCGCTCTCCCGGTCCAGGCCCCGATCCCGCCGTTTCCGCTGCTGCCGCTGCCGTTCTCTCCGCCGCTTCTGCGGCCGGACGGGCCCGGCGCGGGCGAGGGGGGCGCCGCGGGAGCCGGGCGTCAATCGCAGCTGCCGGTGGAGGAGGGGCCGTTGTGGGGCGCGGGGTCTCCTCGGCTCCGGTGCGCCCCTGGGCGGTCGCGCCCAACTCGCCGACTGCGCTGAGGAGTCGGGCGAACACGAGGTCCGGTGGCGCTAGCAGATGGCCCGGCGGCGGGCAAGGGTGGCAGGTGGCGGGACCTCGCCAACCGGATGTCAAGATTCCGTATGGGAAGTTCTACAGGCATGTAAAAGTCGATTTCGGCCCGCTCGGCTCCGCGTGCCGGATCGGCGTTCGATAGTCGATCGGGCATCGGTGCAGGCGGTCGGGCGTGGTTCGGGTGGGAACCCACTGCGAGGCGCGGTGAATTGCCCCGTTTTGCCCACCACTTGAGAGCCCTGGCGAGCTGGCGGGACCTGGCCAATCGCTGAGGTAGACCTGTCAATTCACCTGCTGGATTGTCATGCTTCTGGACAGCCCCGGCGGTAGCCCCCACCCCCACCCCTTGGTGGCTCGCCGCTCGACCGCCCGGGGTTTCAGCACGTCAGCGCCCATTTCCGCCCCACAGGTGCCGACCCCGGCCCCCGGAACGCGGCGCGACCGCGTCCACACGCGGTTTCCCGGAAGGACTCGCACGTGAAGCGAAAGCTCGCAGCTGTCGCCGTACTGTCGGCCACCGCCCTGCTGACCGGTGTGATCCAGGTGAGCACCGCCGCCCAGGCCAGCCCCGTAGCGGGCGTCCAGGCCCAGGCCGACCACCAGCACGCGGCCGTGCTCGCGCTGGCCGGCGGCCAGTCCGGCCCGCTCGCCAAGGCCCTCGCCCTCGGCGAGAAGGAGCGGCTCGTCGCCAAGGACGCCGTGGTGGACAAGGACGGCACCCGGCACCTGCGCTTCGAGCGCACCTACGCCGGCCTGCCGGTGCTCGGCGGCGACCTGGTCGTCCACCAGAAGGCCAACGGCTCGGTCAAGTCGGTCGACAAGGCGGTCTCCGCCAAGCTCGCGCTGCCGAGCCTGACCCCGCAGATCCCGGCCGACAAGGCCGCCGCGCAGGCCGCCGGCGCCGTCCAGGCCACCGTCGGCGTCGTCGCGGACAAGGACGAGTCCCCGCTGGCCGACGTGCACCAGACCGGCAAGGCCGAACTGGTGGTCTGGGCGAGCGACGGCAACCCGCGCCTGGCCTACCGGACCACCGTCGAGGGCGTGCGCGCCGACGGCACCCCCAGCAACCAGGTGCTCGTCACCGACGCCGCCACCGGCAAGGTGCTGTCCACCCACGAGAAGATCGAGACCGCCGCCGGCACCGGCAAGGGCGTCTTCGTCGGCCAGGTGCCGCTCACCACCGCGCAGAGCGGCTCCAGCTACTCGCTGAAGGACGACACCCGCGGCGGCCAGTCCACCACCGACATGAACAACGGAACCGCCGGCAACGGCTCGCTGTTCGCCAACACCTCCAACAACTTCGGCGACGGCACCGCCTCCAACCGCGAATCCGCCGCTGTGGACGCCCAGTTCGGCGCGGCCACCACGTGGGACTTCTACAAGAACACCTTCGGCCGCAACGGCATCCGCAACGACGGCGTCGGCGCCGCGAGCCGCGTCCACTACGGCTCCAACTACGTCAACGCCTTCTGGGACGACAGCTGCTTCTGCATGTCCTACGGTGACGGCAACGGCGACGCCGCCCCGCTCACCGAGATCGACGTGGCCGGCCACGAGATGAGCCACGGCGTCACCGCCGCCACGGCGAACCTCAACTACTCCGGTGAGTCCGGCGGCCTCAACGAGGCCACCTCCGACATCATGGGCACGATGGTCGAGTGGTACGCCAACCTGCCCTCCAACCCGCCGAACTACTGGATCGGCGAGCTGATCAACCTGAACGGCAACGGCACCCCGCTGCGCTACATGGACCAGCCCAGCAAGGACGGCCAGTCCGCCGACTCCTGGTCCGCCGGCGTGGGCAACCTCGACGTGCACTACTCGTCGGGCGTGGCGAACCACTTCTTCTACCTGCTGTCGGAGGGCAGCGGCGCGAAGAGCATCAACGGGTTCGACTACAACAGCCCGACGGCCGACGGCTCCTCGCTCGCGGGCATCGGCCGGGACAAGGCCGCGCAGATCTGGTACCGCGCGCTGACCGTCTACTTCACCTCCACCACCGACTACGCGGGCGCCCGGGCGGGCACCCTCAGCGCGGCGGCGGACCTGTACGGCAACGGCAGCGCCGAGTACAACGCGGTCGCGGCCACCTGGACGGCGGTCAGCGTCAACTGACGACCGCCTGAGCGGGCCCTGCCGAACCGTGGGTGCCGGCGGGCAGGGCCGCACGGCGGGGGCGA
Organism: Kitasatospora sp. NBC_01300; assembly: GCF_041435235.1. Classification (NCBI taxonomy): domain Bacteria; kingdom Bacillati; phylum Actinomycetota; class Actinomycetes; order Kitasatosporales; family Streptomycetaceae; genus Kitasatospora; species Kitasatospora sp. NBC_01300. The sequence continues at coordinate 6,252,655 of NZ_CP108408.1, forward strand.
CGGTGTGCGGACCACCGTCGCCCCCGCCGTCATGTGCGCGGGGCGCGAGGCGCGGGCGCGGCGATGCGGGGTCGGACGCCGGAACCCTCAGGCCGACCGTCGGTCGGAGCAGTCGGAGCAGTCGGAGCAGTCGGAGCGGTCGGAGTGCGGCGGCGGTAGCGCTGTTCGGTCGCGGTGCACGCGGCGAGCAGCAGGGCGGCCGCCGCCGCGGCAGCGGTGATCGCGAACGGCGCGGCGGGCGCGAAGTGCGTGGTCGCCCAGCCGCCCAGGAAGGTGCCGGCCGACTGGGCCAGGATCAGCGCGCTGACCAGCGCCGCCATCGCCTCGCCCAGCCGGACGGCCGGCACCGTCCGCTCGACCAGGCCGAACATCGTGATCATCTGCGGTGCGACCGCCACCCCGAGGAGGCCCACGGCAACGGTCAGGCTCCACAGGCTCCCGGCGGAGACGAGCAGGACGCAGGAGGCGGCGAACAGCAGCACCGTGCCCGCCCGCAGCCGGGACGCCAGCTCCCACCGGGCGGGCAGGCCCGCGGCGGCGATCCCGGCCAGGGAACTGGTGAACCCGATGAAGCCGTACAGCAGCCCGGCGGCGCCCGGCCGGCCCAGTGCCTCCGTGGTGGCGGTCACCCCGACCTGTACCGAGCCGAAACACGCGCCCAGCAGCGCCATCCCGGCCAGCAGCAGGACGTAGGGCAGGGTGAGCAGCTGCTCGGCGGCGCGGGCCGGGGACTTCGGGATGCCGGGGGAGGCCGTCGGGTGCAGCGCGAACAGGGTCGCGCAGACGCCGGACAGCGCGGCCGCCACGAGCAGGCCGACGGCGGGGGAGGAGACGGTGGCGAGGACCCCGACCAGTGCCGGCCCGGCGGTGAAGCCGACCTCGTCGACGATCCCGTCCAGCGACAGCATGACGGAGGTCAACTCCCTTTCACCGGCGGTCAACCGGACCCACCGGCTGCGCGACAACGGGCCGACCAGCGGGACGGACAGGCCGACCACGGCGGCGGGCGCGAGCTGCCAGCCGAGGGCCGACCCGCGTTGCGAGGCGGCCACCAGCGCCACCAGTGCCGTCGCGTTGACCAGCGCGGCGACCAGCCCGACCGTCCGCTGCCCGCGTCGGTCCGCCAGCCGACCCACCAGCGGGCCGCCGACCGCCTGGCCGACCGCCAGCGCACCGGCGACCAGGGAGCCGCGCCACACGCTGTCGGTGTTCCGGCTCACCAGCAGCAGGGTGCCGATCGGGCTCATCGCGTTCGGCAGCCGACCGAGCAGCGACCACAGCAGCACCCGGCCGCCGGTCAGTTGCGCCGCCCTACGGAACTTCACGACCACGGACATCGGTACGCCCCCACACGGAGCCGGCGCGGGCGCCCGCCTCCCGTCACCGGCCCGACCAGGCGACAGCGACCTGCGGGTGAGCCTCGACGGTAGGGGTGCGCCCGGGGGGCGGGTAATCGGTCGATCGACCAGTGGCGGCGGGGGCGGGGGCGGGGCGGGGTTGGAGGAGTGGACAACGGGTGGGGCGCGCGAGGTCGCGGCGGTCCGTCACCATCGGTCCGTCGCCCTCGGTCCGTCGCCCTCGGCCCGCCGCCTTCGGTCCGTGCGCCGCCGGGCGCGCTCAGGGCGCGAGGTCCTTCCGGATCTGGTCCAGGATCAGGCCGGCCCCGGTGTAGCCGATCCCGAGCATCCACAGGCTGTCGTCGACCCGGAACACCCGGCCGGTGCGGACGGCTTCCAGGTTCTTCCACAGCGCGCCATCGGTGATCCTGCCCTGGTCGGACTTGGCCGCGTCCCCGTAGACCGAGTAGAAGATGACGTCGGCTGCCGCCTGGTCCACCTGCTCGGGGCTGATCTCGACCGAGAATCCGGGCTTGTCCTGGTTGGCGGGTCGGCCGAGCCCGAGGTCCTTGAACAGCGAGCCGACGAAGGTGTCGTTGAGGTACAGCCTGGTCGGTGCGCCCGCGAGGAAGCGAGCCATCTCGACCCGGGTGGCGGCGGCCTTGGCCGGGCCGCCGAGTGCGGTGACCAGGTCCCGCGCCTTCGTCCGGTACGCCGCGTCGGCCGCTTCGGCTTCGGCCTGCCGGCCCATCGCCTCGGCGTGCAGCCGGACGTTCTCCTTCCAGGCGGGCCCGGTGGTCTTGGACAGCACCGTCGGCGCGATCTTCGCCAGTTCGTCGTACCGCTTGTCGTCGCGCACCTGGTTGCTCAGGATGAGGTCCGGCCGCAGCGCCGCGATCGCCTCCAGGCTGGGCTGCCCGATGGCGCCGACGGCCTTCGTCGTGGCCAGCCGTTCGGCGGGCAGGTAGGCGGGGAAGGGGGCGCCCTCGGTGACGGTGGTCGCGCCGACCGGCGTGAGCCCGAGGGTGACCACCGAGTCCAGCGCGTCGGTGTCCAGCGCCACCACCCGGGCGGCCCGGGCCGGTACGGTGCTCTCGCCGCGCGCGTGCCGGACGGTACGGGGTCCGGACCCGCTGGATCCGCTGGCCGTTCCGGTCGAACCGGCTGACGGTGCCGGGGAGTTCGGGCCGCAGGCGGCGAGCGCGAGGCCCGGGGTGAGCCCGGCGGCGAGGCCGAGCGCGGCGCGGCGACTGAGGGGTCTGGGCATCGGCGGTTCCTCCAACGGGTGGGCAGGGCGCGGGAATCCCTGCCCTCCCGCCGGAGGGGTTACGCCTCGGTGTCGTTCTCCCGTCGCTGGCGCAGCAGTTCGTCGTACTCGGCGGGCACCCGCCGGTCCATCGCGAGGGCGAACTGCGCGTCGACGACCGTACGGGCCAGCGGCCGCACCCGCAGGATGCGTTCGGTGAGCCGGGCCGCCTCGCCGGGCGGCAGCGGGGCGTCGGCGGCGAGGGCGCCGAGCAGGTGCTCGCCGACCACGTCGATGAAGATCTCGGCGATGGCTTCCACGTGCTCCTGGGTACGCCGGCTGGCGTCCAGCACCACGGAGAGCGGTACGCCCTCGGCGACGAGCGCGGTGGTGGCGTCCATCAGTCGGCGGCTGATGTGGGTGATCCCGTCGTCGTCGATCGTGATGTAGCCCTGGGCGATCGACTCGGCGGTGTTCTCCTCGGTGAGCTGGTCGTCGAAGACGGTCCTGAGCTCGTCCCAGTCCAGGCGCACCGGGGTCTCGTCCGACCAGGGGGCGACGATCGCGGCCTCCAGCCCGATCAGCTCGGCGACGTCCCGCCCGCTCTCGCCGGCGCCGATCAGTTCGGCGATGCCGCCCAGGGTGTGGCCGCGGTCCAGCAGTTCGCCGATCATGCGCAGCCGGGCCAGGTGCTCCTCGCCGTACCAGGCGATCCGGCCCTCCTTGCGGGGCGGCTGGAGCAGTTTGCGCTCGCGGTAGAAACGCAGCGTCCGGCTGGTGATGCCGGCCGCCTCGGCCAGTTCCTCCACCCGGTACTCGCGTTTTCCGTCACCCGCAGCTGCTCTGACCTTGTCCACGGCGATCAGCATAGGTCCGTCACCTCCGAAGGCTCCCGGAATCCGGGTGGCCGCGCTTCTTCCATCCGGTGTCAGCAAGGGCTACCCTGCCAATCGTGCCAGTAATTACTGGCGCGATTAGCGGGGCTCGGACGCCGGTCGTCGGGGAACCCTCTCGGCAGTACGGCAAGGCGGCGCGCAAGGCGGCGCAAGGCAGTGCGCACAGCAGCATGCAGAGCAGCACCAGAGCGATACCGCGGCTTCACCCGGGCGCATCAGGGCAGCATCAGGGCAGCGCCAGGGCAGTACGAGAGCAGTCGAGCACAGCACGAGCACGGCGTCGTCGGCGCGCCAGGAGGCGCGGCACGAGCGGGCGCCACGGTACGGCAGCGCGAAGATCATCGCCCCACCCTCACGAGGAGGCCGCATGGCATCCAGCAGCAAGCGCCCCCGCTCCGGCACGTCCGGTGCCCCCGCGGCGGACGAGGCCGTCCCGCACGTGCGGGTGGCGGTGATCGGCTCCGGCTTCGGCGGTCTCGGCGCCGCGGTCCGGCTGCGCCGCGCCGGGATCACCGACTTCGTCGTCCTGGAGCGCGCGGACTCGGTCGGCGGCACCTGGCGCGACAACAGCTACCCCGGCTGCGCCTGTGACGTGCCCTCGCACCTCTACTCCTTCTCCTTCGCGCCCAACCCCGCGTGGCCGCGCAGCTTCTCCGGCCAGCCGGACATCCGCGCCTACCTGGAGAAGGTCGCCAGCGTCTTCGGCCTCCGCCCGCACCTTCGGTTCAACACCGAGGTCCTGGAAGCGCGTTGGGAGGCCGAGCAGGTCCGCTGGCGGATCACCACCTCGGCCGGCCAGTGGACCGCGGACGCGGTGGTCTCCGCCGCCGGACCACTGGCCGACCCGCAGATCCCCGACCTGCCGGGGCTCGGCGCCTTCCCCGGCAAGGTGTTCCACTCCTCCCGCTGGGACCACGACTACGACCTGACCGGCAAGCGGGTCGCGATCGTCGGCACCGGAGCCTCCGCCGCCCAGATCATCCCGTCGATCCAGCCGAAGGTCGGCAGGCTGACGGTCTTCCAGCGCACGCCCGCCTGGGTCCTGCCGCGCCGGGACCGCGAGATCAGCCAGCTGGAGAAGTGGCTGCACGACCGCGTGCCGGTCACCGGGAAGATCCGCCGCGGCACCCTGTTCGCCCTCCGCGAGCTCCAGGTGGACGCCTTCGTGCGCCGCCCGGGCATGCTGCGCGTGGTCCAGCAACTCGCCGAACGCCACCTCGCCCAGGGCGTTCCCGACCCGGCCCTGCGCGCCAAGCTCACCCCGGACTACCGGATCGGCTGCAAGCGCATCCTGCTCAGCAACACCTACTATCCGGCGCTCGCCGCGGCCAACACCGAGGTCGTCGCCTCCGGCCTGCGCGAACTGCGCGGCTCCACCCTGGTCGCCGCCGACGGCAGCGAGCACGAGGTCGACGCCATCGTCTTCGGCACCGGCTTCCACGTCACCGACATGCCCATCGGGGCCCGGGTGTTCGGCGCCGACGGCACAAGCCTGGCGGAGGAGTGGAAGGACGGCATGGAGGCGCTGCGCGGCTCGGCCGTGCACGGCTTCCCGAACCTGTTCTTCGTGATCGGCCCCAACACCGGCCTCGGCAACAGCTCGATGATCCTGATGATCGAGTCCCAACTGAACTACCTGATCGACGCGTTGACCACGCTCAAGTCGATCGGTGCCACCGCGATGCAGCCCACCGCCCGGGCCCAGCGGCAGTGGAACCTCGAACTCCAGCACCGGATGGACCGCACCGTCTGGACCACCGGCGGCTGCCGCAGCTGGTACCTGGATCCGAACGGCAAGAACACCGTGCTGTGGCCCGGCTCCACCACCGCGTTCCGCCGCGCCACCCGCAAGGTCGACCTCGGCGAGTACGAACTGATCATGCGCGCCGGCCAGGACGCCGCCCGTACCGCGCAGGAGGTGTCCGCATGAGCGCCGCCGAGCTGCCCGCCGAGTACGTCCCGCCCGTGCCCGTCGAGGAGTTGGGCATCCGATCGGCGGACGGGATCCGGCTGCACGTCGAGGTCCACGGCCGGCCCGGGGCGCCGACCGTCGTACTCGCCCACGGCTGGACCTGCTCAACCGCCTTCTGGGCTCCGGTGATTCGCCAACTCGCCGACCGTTACCGCGTGGTGGCCTACGACCAGCGGGGCCACGGGCACAGCGAGATCCCGCCGAGCCGGGTCCGCTACTCCACCCGGGCGCTGGCCGAGGACCTCTCCGCCGTCCTCGCCCGGACCGTCCCGGCGGGGGAGAAGGCCGTGCTCGCCGGGCACAGCATGGGCGGGATGACCATCATGGCCGCCGGTGGCCGCCCCGAGATCGCCGAGCGGACCGCCGCCGCCGTCCTGGTCTCCACCGGGCCGGGGGAGTTGGTGGCCGAACTCACCGTGCTGCCCGAGGCGGTGCGTTCCCCGGGGCTGCGCCGCCTCCTGAACCGCCTGCTGCTGCGCTCCCGGCTGCCGCTCGGGCCGGTCTCGCCGGTCAGCCGGGTCGCGCTCAAGTACGCGACCATGGGCCCGGGTTCGCCCGCCGGGCAGGTGGAGGCGACGGCCCGGATCGTGCACGCCTGCCCGACCGCCGTCCGCGCCAACTGGGCGGCCGTCCTCGACCGTCTGGACGTCCACGCCGGACTCGCCCGGCTCGCCGCACCGACCGCCGTCGTGGTCGGCACCGCGGACCGGCTGACCCCGCCGGTGCACGCGCACCGGATCGTCGCCGAACTCACCGACCCGCAGGGGCTGTTGCTGCTTCCGGGGGTCGGGCACATGGCGCCGCTGGAGCGGCCGGTCGAGGTCGCGGCCGAGATCCACCGCTTGGCCGCCGCGTACCTGTCCGCCGCGCCCGCCGCCGTCTCCGCCCCTACCTCCTCCGCCCCCGTTTCCGAGAGGACCGTCGCCGCATGAACGCCATCCCGCCGTTGTCCGCACAGGTCGTCGTCGTCACCGGGGCCGCCCGCGGGGTCGGGGCTTCGCTCGCTCGCACGCTCGCCCGGCGCGGGGCCAAGGTCGCCCTCCTGGGGCTGGAGCCGGACGAGCTCAAGGCCGTCGCGGCGCAGTGCGGCGCGGCCGCGACCAGCTGGGAGGTGGACGTCACCGACCTCGACGCGCTCGGCGACGCCGCCCGTCGGATCAAGGAGCACTACGGCCGGATCGACACCGTGGTCGCCAACGCCGGCATCGCCATCGGCGGGCCGGTGGCGGACAGCGATCACCGGGCGTTCAGCCGGGTGATCGAGGTCAACCTGCTCGGCAGCGTCGCCACGGCCAGGGCCTTCCTGCCCGCGCTCGCCGAGAGCCGGGGCTACCTGCTGCAGATCGCCTCGCTCGCCGCGCTCACTCCCGCGCCGCTGATGAGCGCGTACTGCGCCAGCAAGTCCGGGGTGGAGGCCTTCGCCCACTCGCTCCGCGCCGAGGTCGCCTACCAGGGGGTCAAGGTCGGTGTGGGATACCTGAGTTGGACCGACACCGACATGGTGCGCGGCGCCGACGAGGACGCCGTGCTCAAGCAGATGCGGACCAGGCTGCCGTGGCCGGCCAACAAGACCTACCCGCTGGAGCCCGCAGTGGAGCGGATCGTCGCCGGCATCGCCCGGAGGTCCGCCCACGTCTACGCGCAGGCCTGGCTGCGTGGCATGCAGCCGGTCCGCTGGCTGCTGCCGAGCCTGATCGCGGCGGTCGGCTCCCGGGACGTCGCCCGGATCGCGCCCCAGCTCGCCGCCACCGCCGCCTCCCGGTTGCGCGCCGTCGGCGCCGGCGGAGCTGCGGACACGGCGGTGCGGGGCGGCCGGACCGGCGCCGTCGACTGACCGTCGTCGACTGACCGTCGTCGACTGGCGGGCGCCGACTGACAACTGACGGCTGACAGATTTCAACTGACGGATAACAGATAACAGATTTCAACAGCTGTTATCTGTTATCCGTCAGTTGTTCGGCCGCTTGGCCGCTTCGCTGCCTGACTGCCCGGCCGCCCGTCACTCCGTCCACTCCTCCGCCGTCCCCCGCGCGATCCGCGCCAGCGTCTCCAGCGCTCGCGTCAGCACGGGCAGCGGCGGCGAGGCCAGGGCGACCCGGACGGCGGACGGGGAACGCCGGGGGTCGGCGGCGAACGCCGCCGCGGGTGTGACGGCGATGCTCGCCCGCGCCGCCGCCGCGACGAACGTCTCCGCCCGCCAGGACGCCGGCAGCTCCCACCACAGGTAGTACGAGCAGGGGTCGGCCCGGACGCGCTGCCCCGCCAGCACCTCGCGCGCCAACAGCTGGCGCGCGACGGCGTCGGCGCGCTTGGCCGCCGCGACCTCGGCCACGGTGCCGTCCCCGATCCAGCGCACGGCCGCCTCCAGGGCGAACCCGCTGGGTGTCCAGCCACCCGAGCGCAGTGCGCCCGCGATCCGCTCGCGCAGCGCGGCGGGGACGACCGCGAACCCGGTGGTCAGCCCGGGCGCGAGCCGCTTGGAGAGGCTGTCCACGAGGACGGTGCGTTCCGGTGCGAGGTCGGCGAGGGCGGTCAGCACCGGGCGGAGAAAGGACCAGATCGCGTCCTCGACGACCGGCAGGTCGAGGCGGCGCAGCTCCTCGGCGAGGGCGGCCGTCCGCTCGTACGGCAGGCTCCCGCCGAGCGGGTTCTGCAGCCTCGGCTGGACGTAGACGGCGCGCAGCGGCGCGGCCCGGTGGGCAGTGGCCACGGCGTCGGGCAGCAGCCCGTGCTCGTCGACGGCCAGTGGCACGAGTGTGATGCCCAGCCGCTGGGCGACGGCCTTGACCACCGGGTAGGTCAGCGCCTCCACCCCCAGCCGGTGGCCGGGCGGCACCAGCGCGGACAGTGCCGCGGCGACGGCCTGCCGTCCGTTGCCCGCGAACAGCAACTCCTCCCCGGCGATCTCCGGGGCGACCTCCCGATCCCCGCCCGACCGATCCCCGCCCGACAGGTCCCCGCCCGTCCGGGCACCGTCCATCCGGCCACCGCCCGACCGGCGTTCGTCCGACAACAGTGCCGCGAACGCCTGCCGGGCCGCGCCCGTCCCGGCCGCGCCCACCGGTGCGAGCGCGGCACCCAGCGCGTCCGCCCGGAGCAGCGGCGCCATTCCGGCGGCCAGCAGTTCGGCCTGCTCGGGGACGGCGGGGTAGTTGAGTTCCAGGTCCACCGGCGCGTCGGCCGGTTCGGCGAGCGCCACCTGCCCGCCGGTTGTCCCGCCGCCGGCCCCCTGCCCGGCCCGGACGAAGGTGCCGCGCCCGACCTCCCCGGTGGTCAGTCCACGCCGGGCCAGTTCCCGGTAGACGCGCCCCGCCGTGGAGTTGGCGATGCCCCGGCTGCGGGCGAAGGCGCGCTGGGTGGGCAGTTGCCGGCCCGGCCGCAGCCGCCCGTCGGTGATGGCGCCGGCGATCTCGTCGGCGATCCGGCGGTAGTCGTCCATCGGGGGACCCCTCCACACGAGTTGACGGCATTGCACGGCACCGCACCAGCATTGCACCGAGTGCAAAGTCATCATTGCATCGAGATCGACGCCGGGCCTAGCCTCCTCGCATGGAAGCACTGACCCCCACCGATCCCGCCGCATCCGCCCTGTCCGCCGTGGGCGGGCACGCCGTACTCGGGGTCGCCACCGTGGCGCTCGGGATGGTGCTGACACCGGGGCCCAACATGATCTACCTGGTCTCCCGGTCGATCGCCCAGGGCCGCCGCGCCGGGCTGCTGTCGCTGACCGGGGTCGCGGCCGGTTTCCTGGTCTACCTGGCCGCGGTGACGGCGGGCGTGGCCGCCGTGTTCTCGGTGGTGCCCGCCCTCTACACCGCGATCAAGCTGGCCGGCGCCGGCTACCTGCTGTGGCTGGCCTGGAAGGCCGTCCGTCCGGGCGGTACGGCGGTGTTCGCCCCGCAGCAGCTGCCGCCGGACCCGCCGCGCCGACTGTTCGCCATGGGCTTCCTGACCTGCCTGCTCAACCCCAAGATCGCCATCATGTACATCTCGCTGCTGCCCCAGTTCGTGGCGCCCGAGCGCGGTCACGTCGCGGTGCAGAGCCTGGTGCTGGGGCTGACCCAGATCGTGGTGGCGGTCACCGTCAACGGGCTGATCGCGGTGAGCGCGGGAGGCATCGCGTCCTTCCTCGACCGGCGTCCCGCCTGGCTGCGGATCCAGCGCTACGCGATGGGGACGGTCCTCGGCGGCCTCGCCGTCCACATCGCCGCCGACCGCGCCAAAGCCGTGGCAGCCTAGGCCCGCAGCGCCGCAATGCCGCAGCGTGGCAGTGCCACACCCCCAGGCCGGGTCCTAAGCCGCCCGCAGCACCTCGTACGCCGCCTGGAGGAACCGCCCGTCCAGCGACGGCCCGGTGTTGGCCAGGGCCGCCACCGCGGCCGACGTCTGGGGCGAGAACCCGACGAAGGCGGTGAACCCCCGGGTCGCCCCGGCGTGGAAGTACAGGTCGCGCCCGCCCGGGCGGCGGTGGTTCCACACCAGGCACAGCTGGTCCGTCGAGCGCGGCAGCCGCAGCCGCGGCCGTTGGACCTCGCGCAGCGCGGACGCCAACTCGCCGTGGCCACCTTCGAGATGCGCCCTCAGGTAGCGCAACAGGTCGGCCCCGCTCGCCCGGAGCGCGCCGGCCCCCGGCAGTCCGGGGATGTGCCACGGCGGCAGTTCCTGCCCGCGCCGGTACCCGACCGCCCGCCCCGGCGGGTCCGCCGTACAGGTGGTGGCACCGAGGCCCAGCGGTCGGAGGACCCGTTCGGCGAGCAGTTCCCCGTAGGGCGAGCCGCCCGTCTCGGCGAGCGCCCGGCCGAGCAGCGCGACGCCGTAGTTGGAGTACCGGTACCGGCTTCCGGGCCTGCACCGTACGGTGGTTCGGGCCACCCCGGCCCTCAACTGCTCGTCCCCGAACGCGACGTACGGGTTGGTGAACCAGGTCGGCACGGCGCGCGCGGCCAGTCCGGGCGGCAGCCGGGGCAGGCCCGAGGTGTGGGTGGCCAGGTGCAGCAGTCGGATCGGCTCGGGGGAGCGGACGGTCACCGGGCGCCAGCAGTCCGGCAGGTGGCGTTCCACCGTGTCGTCCAGGGAGAGGTCTCCGCGCGCGGCCATCTGGGCCAGCAGCAGCGCGGTGAAGGTCTTGCTGACCGAACCGAGTTCGAAGACGGTGTCCGGCGAGCACGCGGCCGTCCGCCCGTGCCCGAGCCGCCCGTGGCAGTGCACCTCCTGGGTGTGCCCGCGCGCGACGGCGACCGTGACGGCGCTGGCGTACGGCCCGGCCGCGCGCACCACCTCCGCGACGGCCGGACCCAGCCCGTTCACGCGACCGCCGTGGTGGCCCCGAGCGCCCGGGCGAGCGTGATGCCACCGGCCACCACCGCGACGACGGCGGTGTGCTGGTGGTCCTGGAACGCCCGCTCGCGGTCCTCGTCGACCGGGTCGGTGTCGCGCGGCAGCAGGCCGTCCTCGTGCTGGACGGCGGCCAGCGCGTCCCAGCCCTGCCGCCCGGTGGCCGGCTCACCGATGCACGCGTCGACCACGAGGAGTTCGGCGGCGAGGTCCCACTGGCCGATCTCCAGCCAGATGTCGAGCCAGGCCGGCAGCCAGTCGCGCACGTGCTCGCGCATCGGCTCCGGCAGGCCGTCCGGGCGGGCGCCCCAGTCCGTGAGGTGGAAGACGGTGTGGGTGATGTCGTAGCCGGTCATCCAGTTGACGGCCCACGGCTCGGGCGTGGCGCCCAGCCAGGTGCCGGCGGCGAGTGCGGCCCAGTCCGGCTGGTGGGCGAGCCCGATGACCCGCCGGGCGTTGGCGACCCCCAGGCGCCGGTTGGGGTGGATCTCCTCGGCGTGCGCGGCCCGCAACCGGCTGAGCGAGTCGAGCAGTTCCTCCAGCGCCGGGTGGCGGTAGCCGGCCCGGGCGAAGTGGGCGTAGGTCTCCAGCGGGTCGGTCATGGTGAAGTGGCGCAGCTGCCGCTCGTACAGCAGGTCGCCCTCGCGCAGTTGCGCCCAGGCGTGGTCGAGCAGCTCGCGTGCGGTGCGGGCCTCGGTGGGCCCGGTGACGCCGTCGCGCAGGATCAGCGAAGCGGCCAACGCGATCTCGCCGAGCGGTTTGTAGGCGTCGTCGGGGTCGGAGAGGTCGACCACGGTGTTGTCCGGGATCCGGCCGAGGCCGTCGGCGTGGGAGGCGTGCAGCCAGGCCAGCGCGCGGGAGGCGAGCCGCTGCGCGGTGGCGAGGACGTGGGTGTCGGTCATCGGACCCGGCTCCGTCGGTCGGCCGGCGGACGGGAGGAGCGGTCGAGCAGCCGACCGGCGACGGCCAGTTCGAGTCCGGTGCGGGCGCTGCCGTTACCGGCCAGCCGGATGCGCTCCAGGACGGGTTCGACCTCCAGTCGCAGCGGCCGGCCCTCGGCACCGGCCCAGGCGAGCCAGCGGGCGAGCCGGGCGGCGGTGGGGAGGTCGCGGCGCAGCATGGAGCGGACGGTGCCGCGGGCGAGGGCCAGGGTGTGCGCGCGGGCGGTGTCGTGCACCGGGCCGTCGAGCCCGGGCAGTGCCAGGACGGACAGCTGCGCCATCCGCACCGACCAGGTCTGCCAGCCGACGGCCTCCGGGCCCGGAGGCGGCACGGGCGGCGGGGCACCGGTTCCGTACGGCGTGCGGGCGAGCACCTGCCCGGCCGCCCAGTCCTGCCATGCGATCACCAGCGCGGCGTCGACCGGGGCCGTTGCCGCGTCCGGTGCCGGGTTTGGTGCCGGAAAGGCCTGCCGCGCCTGGGCCAGCAGTTCGGCGGTGGGCCCGTCGGGCGCGGCCCCGGCGAGTAGTTGCGGGGCGAAGAGGTCCGCGCCGAGCACCCGCAGTGCGGCCAGGGTCGGGCGCGGTACGGCGCCGTCCGGGTCCGCGAGCGCGGCTGCGCCCCCGTCGCCCCGGAGGGCGTCGAGGGTCCGGCGCGCCACCCGTTCGACGGCCGCGGCGTACTCGTCGCGCAGTGGCGTCTCGGCGAAGGGCATCGGTGCTGTTCCTCCTGGTCGGGGAGCCCCCGGCGGGCGGCCTCGCGGGCAGGGCTCACGGCGCGGGTTCGCGCGGACGGGCTCACGGGCACGGGCTCACGAGTCTCGTCAGGCCCGCCGAGGAGCCGGGGAAGGGGCGGGCCGGTCCACATCGGTGGACCGGCCTCGCGATCGGGTCGCCCGGCTGCCGGGTCGGTGATCGGGTCGCCCGGTTGCTAGCGGGTCGACTTCTCCTTCGGTGGCTTCGGCGACAGCAACAGCGCCAGCAGCAGGAGTCCGAGGGCTTCGGGCGAGTACGTGGGCGCGTCGGACACGACGGCCTCGTCCTCCACCATCAGGCTCGCGAGTGTGTCCGTCTCGGCGCGCGTCGCGGCCGGCGTGGTCGTGGTCTCGTGGGTCCGGGAGTGAGTAAGCATCAGAAGTGCCTCCTCAGTTGAGCGTCACCGCCCGGTCGGGCGATGCCCCCGTCCGAACGGTACGGGCGCGGTCCGGTACCTGCATCCGCAGATGGCCGGGCCGGGATAGTCCATTCGGAGTGGGCGCGGCCGCGGTGAGTCGGTACCGTCGGTGGCATGACCACAGCCTTGATCACCGGCGCGACCGCCGGCATCGGAGCCGCGTTCGCGCGTCGGCTCGCCCGCAGCGGCTACCAGCTCGTCCTGGTGGCCCGGGACACCGGGCGCCTGGAGCGTGCGAGCGCCGACCTGCACGCCGAGCACGGAGTCGAGGTGGAGGTGCTGACCGCCGACCTCGCCACCGACGAGGGCATCGCGGCCGTCGAGGCCCGGCTCGCCGACTCCGCCCGCCCGGTGGACCTGCTCGTCAACAACGCCGGTTTCGGCAACAAGGGCGCGTTCGGGACCGTCCCGCTCCAGGACGAGCTGGACATGCTGAAGGTGCACATCGAGGCGATCCTGCGGCTGACCACGGCGGCCCTGCCGGGGATGCGCGAGCGCGGTCGCGGCGCGGTCGTGAACGTCGCCTCGGTGGCGGCGTTCCTGCCGCGCGGCACGTACGGGGCGAGCAAGGCGTGGGTGGTGAGCTTCACCCAGGGCGTGCTGCGCGACCTCGGCGGTACCGGGGTGCGGATGATGGCGCTCTGCCCGGGCTTCACCCGCACCGAGTTCCACCAGCGGGCCGGCATGGGCACCGGCAACATCCCGGCCTGGTCCTGGCTCTCGGCCGAGCGGGTGGTGGCGGAGGCGATGCGCGACCTGGCCCGGGGCCGCTCGTTGTCCGTGCCGGGCAAGCGCTACAAGGCGGTGGTGGCCCTCGCCCGCCTGCTGCCCTCCGGCCGGCTGGGCGGCCTGTCCTCGAAGGCGGCGCGCAGCTACCGGACGAACTGACGCGGTCGGGGCGGTCGGGGCGGTCTGGCGGCCGGGCGGTCCGAGGGGCGGTCGCCGTGGGAATAGATCCAGCCTCACTATTAGCTAGTCTAACTATGAGCTATTCTCGCTATGCTGGCGGCCGTCCGACCGCCCCACCCACGGAGGTTTGCCCTTGAGACCCACCGCCATCAACTGGACCCCGCCCGAACGCGCCCAGGGCGAGCCCCGCCCGCCGGCCCAGTGGCGGCGCATCCTCGCCCTCTTCCGCCCGTACACGGGCCGCCTCACCGTCGTCGGGCTGCTGGTGGCCGCCTCCGCCGTGGTGTCGGTGGTCTCGCCGTTCCTGCTCAAGGCGGTCCTGGACACCGCGATCCCGCAGGGCCGCACCGGGCTGCTCAGTCTGCTCGCGTTCGGCATGGTTCTCGCGGCCGTGGTGAACAGCGTCTTCAACGTCCTGCAGACGCTGATCTCCACCACCGTCGGCCAGCGCGTCATGCACGACCTGCGCACCGCCGTCTACAGCCACCTGCAACGGCAGTCGCTGGCGTTCTTCACCCGCACCCGCACCGGCGAGGTGCAGTCCAGGATCGCCAACGACATCGGCGGCATGCAGTCCACCGTGACGTCCACCGCGACCAGCCTGGTCTCCAACTTCACCGCGGTGATCGCCTCCGTGGTCGCCATGGTCGCGCTCGACTGGCGGCTCACCGTCGTCTCGCTGCTGCTGCTCCCGGTGTTCGTCTGGATCAGCCGGCGGGTCGGCAACGAGCGCAAGAAGATCACCACCGAGCGGCAGAAGCAGCTGGCCGCGATGAGTTCGGCGGTCCAGGAGTCGCTGTCGGTCAGCGGCATCCTGCTCGGCCGCACGATGGGCCGCTCCGACTCGCTCGCCCGTGAGTTCACCGGGCAGTCCGACCAGTTGGCCGACCTCGAAGTGCGGTCCAGCATGGCCGGGCGCTGGCGGATGAACACCATCCAGATCGTCATGGCCGCGATGCCCGCGGTCATCTACTGGGCGGCGGGGCTGTCCGCGGCGGGCGGCGCGCCGATCGTCTCGGTCGGCACCCTGGTCGCCTTCGTCACCCTCCAGCAGGGCCTGTTCCGCCCGACCGTCAGCCTGCTCTCCACCGGCGTGGACGTGCAGACCTCGCTCGCGCTCTTCCAGCGCATCTTCGAGTACCTCGACCTGCCGGTGGAGATCGCCGAGCCGCCGAAGCCGCGGAACCTGACCGACATCCGCGGCGAGGTCCGCTTCGAGGGCGTCGACTTCCGCTACGACCCCGCGCAGGAGCGGCCGACGCTCTCCGGGGTCGAACTCAAGGTCCCGGCCGGGAGCTCGCTGGCCGTGGTCGGTGAGACGGGCTCCGGCAAGACCACGCTCAGCTACCTCGTCCCGCGGCTGTACGACGTCACCGGCGGCCGGGTCACCATCGACGGCGTGGACGTGCGCGAACTGTCCTTCGACACGCTGGCCCGCGCGGTCGGCGTGGTCTCCCAGGAGACCTACCTCTTCCACGCCTCGGTCGCCGAGAACCTGCGCTTCGCCAAACCGGAGGCCACCGACGCCGAACTGGTCGAAGCCGCCCGGGCCGCGCAGGTCCACGAGACCATCGCCGCCCTGCCGGACGGCTACGACACCCTGGTCGGCGAGCGCGGCTACCGCTTCTCCGGCGGCGAGAAGCAGCGCCTCGCGCTCGCCCGGACGATCCTGCGCAACCCGCCGGTGCTGATCCTCGACGAGGCCACCAGCGCGCTCGACAACCGCACCGAACAGGCCGTCCAGCAGGCCGTGGACACCCTGGCCGCCGGCCGCACCACCATCACCATCGCGCACCGGCTCTCCACCGTCCGGGCCGCCGACCAGATCGCCGTCCTCGACCACGGAGAGGTGGTCGAACTCGGCACCCACGAGGAACTGGTGGAGCTGGACGGCCGCTATGCGGCACTGCTGCGCCGGGAGGCGCCGGAGCCGGCCGCCGTCGTACCGGAGGCGGCCGCGCTCGGACACGTGTGAGCGGCCGACCGGGTGCGGCGCGACGTGATGAGGCGAGGTGTGACGTAGCGAGGCGTGATGTGGCGGGGTGTGGCGGGGTGTGATGCGGCGCGGCGCGCGGCCGGGGCCTACGCGGCCTTCGGCGCCTCGTTGTAGCTCTCCGCGACCTCCTGGCCGGAGAGCCGCTGGATGGCCGCCATCACCTCGTCGGTCACCTGCCGACGGGCCTTCAGCGAGCGGGCCTGCCCGTGCAGCTCGTCGAAGTGCAGCGGCTCGCCGAAGCGGACGGTCACCTTCTTGATCCGCGGCATCCGCTTGCCGACCGGCAGGATCTGCTCCGGCCCCTCCAGCGCCACCGGCACCACCGGTACGCCCGCGGTCAGCGCCAGCCAGGCGACGCCCGTCTTGCCCCGGTAGAGCCGGCCGTCCAGCGACCGGGTGCCCTCGGGGTAGATGCCGAAGGCCTTGCCGTCCTCCAGGATCTCCAGCGCCGACTCCAGCGAGGCCTGAGCGGAACGGTAGGTGCCGCGCTCGACCGGCACCGCGCCGATCGCCTCGAAGAAGTCCTTGGACAGCCGGCCCTTGAGCCCCGTTCCGGTGAAGTACTCGGCCTTGGCGAGGAAGTGGACCCGGCGCGGGGCGGTGAGCGGGATCACCACGCTGTCGATGAAGGACAGGTGGTTGCTGGCCAGGATGACCCCGCCCTTGCGCGGCACGTTCTCGATGCCCTCGATGGTCGGCCGCCAGATGCCGCGTGAGACGGGTTTCAGCACCAGCCTGGTGGCGAGATCGAGCATGGTCCCTCCCTGGACGAACGATCGCCCGGGAGGAGCCCGGGCCTGCAATCAGATCCGCAGACTACGACAACCACCCCCGCGGCCGTCCACTCCCGGAGACCGTGGCGCGCACCACGGCCGGGTAGGGTACGCCCGTCCGAACAGAGCACAACCCCGCAGTACCAGGAGGGCACGATGGAGACCACCGAGGCGATCAAGGCCATGTTCGACCGTTTCGACAAGAACGGCGACGGCAAGATCACTCCGGCCGAATACGCGCTGGTCGCGAACGAGATGGGCGACCACGACGTGACGCTGTCGATGGCCGAGGCCCTGATCCACGCCATGGACACCCACCACCAGGGCTACCTGACCTTCGACGAGTTCCTGGCCGCCCGCCAGCGCTGAGCGTGCCGACGGGTCCGGTCGCCGTACCGGCGGCGCCGGGCCCGGTGCCACACGGCTCCTCAGAGCTCGTCAGAGCTCGTCAGGGTTCGTCAGGGCTCCGGGAGCGCCGCGGAACACCTCAGGACTCCACCGGGAACACCCGGCGCACCACCCGCTCCGCCGCCCCGCCGTCGTCCCACGGACAGAACCGCGCCCGGAAGCGCGCCCGAGCGGCCGGCTCCGGATCGCCCGCCAGCAGCGCCTTCGCCAGTCCGTCCGGGTCCACCGTGACGGCCCCCGGCGGCTGCTCGAACAGGTCGAAGTAGACGCCGCGCACCCGCTGGTACTCCTCCCAGTCCGGCGCGAAGATCACGACCGGCCGGTCCAGCACCGCGTAGTCGAACATCATCGACGAGTAGTCCGTCACCAGCGCGTCCGCCGCGAGGTAGAGGTCCTCCACGGTCGGGTGGGCCGAGACGTCGACGATCGCGGCCGAACCCTCGCCCGCCGCCAGGTCGCCCGGGCCGCCGGTGTGGAAGTAGTGCGTGCGCACCAGCAGGGTGAAGTCCGGGCCCAGCCGCCGGGCCAGCTCCCGGACGTCCAGCAGCGGCACGTAGCCGCCCTGGTCGCCGCGGTGGGTCGGGGCGTACAGCACGGCCGTGGTGTCCGGCCGCAGCCCGAACCGCTCGCGCATGGCCCGCACTTCGTCCGGTGTGGTGTTGGCCAGCCGGTCGTTGCGCGGGTAGCCGGTGTCCAGCATCTCGTACCGGCCGGGGAAGGCGCGGGTGAAGTGCTCGCTGGTGTGCGGGTTGGAGGAGACCAGGAAGTCCCAGCGGTCGACGGCCTCCTGGAGCCGGTCGAAGTCCATCCCCTCGGCGGCTTCGGGGCGTTCGCGCAGGTCCATGCCCATCGCCTTGAGCGGGGTGCCGTGTTGGGTCTGCACGTGCACGGTGCCCGCCCGCTTTGCCATCGTGCGCGGGAAGTTGACGTTGTTGACGAAGTACTTGGCGGTCGCCATCGCCTTGAGGTAGGCCGGGGTGTTGACGATCACGTACGGCACGCCGGGCGGCATGGCCGCGGCCTGCTTGCGGTTCTCCACCACCCACACGCCCCGGATCTGCGGCGCCAGCTCCCTGGCCTTCTCGTAGATCGCCGCCGGGCTGCACGCGTAACCCCGGTGCCAGTACGCCGCGTAGACCGCCAGGTGCTCGTCCAGCGGCAGCCGGCGGAAGGCGTTGTACGCGGTGAACCGGGCGCCGCTGCGCACGCCCTTCTTCACGGCCGGGGCCACCGCCCGTGCCCCGCGCTTGAGTTCGCGCGGCAGCTGCCCGGTGCGGCGCAGCTCCGCGTACGCGATCCGGGCGCCGCGCGCGGCCAGCCGGTACTGCACGCCGCGCACGCCGCCGGGGTAGCGGTAGCCGGTCGGGCGGTGCCGGGCGAAGTGCCGGGCGATCTGGCGGAAGAAGTCCTTGCGCCGGTCGACGGGGACCAGTCCGGGGGTGTCGTAGACGTTCAGCGCCTGCCGGACGGTCCGGTCGAAGACCAGGGTGCGCAGCGCGTCGGGGACGGGCCGGCCGGGGCGGTCCGGGCGGTCCAGGAAGGCGAAGATCGCGTCGTACTGGGCGAACACGTCGGCGTGCTTGGGGGAGGCGGTGGCGGTGATCGCGCCGTCCCGGCCGCGCCGGTAGAAGTAGCAGGGGCGGTCGAGGTAGCGCAGCCGCCCGGCGGCCAGCAGCGCGGGGTAGGTGACCGAGATGTCCTCGTAGTAGCCGCGTCCGAAGGAGACGCCGAGGCCCTCCAGGAAGGCGCGGCGGAACACCTTGTTCCAGACCGACATCACGGTCTGGAACAGCGCCGGGTGCTCGGCCAGCGTGCAGCCCTCGACCAGCGGGGAGTCGGCCAGCACGTGGCGCCAGGGGTTCGGCTCCGTCCCGCCGTCCGGGTAGACGTGGGTGAAGCCGGTGAGCAGGACGTCGGCGGGCGCCCCGGTCCCGCGCTCCCGCTCCTGCTCCCGCTCCAGTTCGTCCAGGATCGCGCCCACCGTCCGCTCGGGCAGCCAGTCGTCGCTGTCCACGAACCAGACGTACTCGCCGCGCACCTGCGCCAGGGCGGCGGTGCGGGCGCCGCCGAGGCCCTGGTTCTCGGTGAGGTGCAGGACCCGGAGCCGGGGGTCGCGGGCTGCGTAGGCGTCCAGGATCGCGCCGGAGCCGTCGGGGGAGAGGTCGTCGACCGCGATCACCTCGAAACGGGACTCCGTGGCGGGGGTGTCGCCGAGGATCGAGTCGAGGCAGCGCGGCAGGAACCGCTCCACGCCGTGGACCGGGAGCACGATGCTGAGGAGGAGGGGCACGCTGGCCGAGTCTACCGATCCACCGGGTGCGACCTGCGGGGACGTCCGGCCGGAGTGATCGGCCGAGGTGACCGGCCGGGCCGACCGGTCGCCGTGGAGCCGTGGCCACGGTCGCCCCCGGGCCCGGAACCGCCGGTGCCGGGCCCTGAACGGGGCGGCACCGGCAGCCTGGCGGCGGCCCGGCCGACCCTCTACGGCCGGCCGCCTTTCCGGGCACCTCGCGAGCCTGGCCACCGCAGCGTCGAGGCGGCCGGGCAGTGGCTCGCGGGAGCCGGAGTTCTTCATCACTCGAACACGCACCCGGGTGCGATTCGGGCGCGCACGTGTTCTCACAGATATTGCTTGGAGGATTGCCGGGAGTCAATCCCTCGAATGTGTTCACTTCATGAAGCCTGGAGGTGTCGACCGGTCGCTTTGTCGACGGCCCCGGCTGTCCCCTATATCCACCGCGGCATCCGCGTCGTGTCCACCGCCGCATCCCTCATGGCTCTCGGGCGGCCCGGCGGGACGCTCGGTGGACCGTCCGCAGGGACGGGTGCGGAGGCGGGTGCGGGGTCGCGTGCGCCCGGCGTGCGCCTCGTGGCCGTGCCCCGGGCCCGTGCCCCGGGTACTGCTGACAGATGGCCGGTCGTGCACCATCATTGATGCCTAGTCGTGATCGGCCTGGTGGCCCCTGGTGCATCGTCAGTTGACGCCGCACGGTACGGTGGCACAACACCAAGGACGGTTGCGCGAAGACCGTCCATCGCGGATAGTCTTCGCCTCACGGCCCTGGCGCCTCGTAGGGGTGGGAAAACTGATGGAACACATGCAAGTGCGGACTCGGCCCCGCGTGCCGGCGATCCAGTGCGGTGTCGGCACGACCGGCCGTCGGATCGACCGACACCTGGCCGTGCTCGGCGCGCCCGCGCTCCCGGCGGTGGACACCGCCGAGGCGCTCGGGTTGATAAGGGAGCTGACGCCGCGCGGTGCGGACGCCCCGACGGCCAAGCGTCGTCACGCGCGGATCTCGCTGCTGACGCCACTGCGCCGGCTGCGGCGAAGCCTCTTCGGCGGGCGCGGCTAGCGCCCGTCGGCTCGGGGCCCAGGGCTCCGCGGCCCGGGGCCTCCCGGGCCACCCGATGCGGATCGGGACCCCGACCCGGCGGACCACACGGACCGTCGGGTCTTCGGCGTACCCGGCTCCGGGGCCGCCCCGGCCGGGCCGATGTGGTCTAAACCTTTCACCCTAGTGCACCTAGCCGCCCCCGCAGGCGGAGTCGGCGAGGTGCTGCGCGGGGCCCGCCGAGGTGGGTCAGGATGGCGCCATGGCGGACAACATCCACTCCACCCACCAGGGCCTCTTCCAGACCACCACCATCGAGATCACCACCGGCAGCCGAGAGGTCGCGCTCGACATCACCGACCGCTGTGCCGCGTTCCTCACCGAACGGGCCGCCGGCCGCGACGGCCTGCTCAACGTCTTCGTCCCGCACGCCACCGCCGGGATCGCCGTCCTGGAGACCGGATCCGGCAGCGACGACGACTTCCTCGCCACCCTGCGCGAACTGCTCCCCGCCGACGACCGCTGGCGCCACCGGCACGGCAGCCTCGGCCACGGCCGGGACCACGTGGTGCCCGGCCTGGTCGCCCCGCACGCCACCCTGCCGGTGATCGGCGGCCAGCTGGCGCTCGGCATCTGGCAGTCCGTGGTGCTGATCGACACCAACGGTGACAATCCACGGCGGACCGTGCGGCTCTCCTTCTTCGGCTGATCCGGCTCCCTCGGCCGAGGCTCCTTCGGTCGGCATTCCCTTGGCCAGGACTTCTTCGGCCGACACTTCTTCGGCTGACTCGACGCCCTACTCGACGGCGGGGCCGGCCGGGCTCGCGGGCTCGGCCGGCCCCGCCGGCTCTTCCACGGCGACGGCGGCGGCCACCGCGGCCAGGTAGCGCTCGATCGCCAGGTACTGGCAGAGCAGCGCGACCGGCCGGCCCAGCCGCGCGTACCAGGCGGTCAGCCGGGAGAACGCCGACACCTCGAACCACACCTCGCCGGCGGCGTCCATGGACACCAGGAACGCCTCCTCGCCGCACTCCGGGTGCCCGGGGAGCGTGCCGTAGGCGAAGCCGATCCGGTCCGGCTCCTCGACCGTCCACACCACCCGGCACGGGATCACCAGTCGGGGCCACCGGCCGCCCGGCAGGCTCAGCCGCAGCAGCACCGTCGACCCCGGCTCGGCCGGCGCGTGCGGGTACACGGCGAAGCCGGTGCCCAGCTGGCTGCCCCAGCCGAGCACGTACCGCCCGGCCCGGGCCAGCACCTGCGGCCCGCGGCCCAGGTGCACCCGTCGGCGCAGGTGCGCGTAGCCGTCCGGCAGCGGACCGCCGCGGGTGGCGCCGACCTCGGGGTAGGAGGGCGCGGTGGCGCGGGCGGCGAGCAGGCGCCGCTGGAGGTCGGTGGCCATGCGGTCACCGTAGCCGGGCGTCGCGGGCCCGCCGCAGGCGGGTCGACCGGGGGGGCGGGGCGGGGCGGGGGCGGGGCGGCCCGGCGCTCGGGCCGGGCTCGGGTCGGGCTCGGGTCGGCGGCGCCTTGCGGCGGGGGCCGGGGGCGGAGTAGGAAGGCGGCATGAGCGACAGCGCGAGGAACGAGGACACGGCGGTCTGCGAGTTCGCCCCCGACGGCGGGGCGCAGGCGGCGCTGGTGCGCGATCCGGCGTCGACCGGGCCGCGGGCCGACTGCGTCCTGTGCGGGGAGCCGACCGAACTGCCCACCGACCACCCGGGCAGCACGCTCTGCCCGGTCTGCGCCTGGCAGCAGGCCCAGCGGGTGGCCTGTTCGGGCTGATGCGACGCAGCGCGCCCTAGCCGCAATGCCACCGGCTTGGTAGCGCCCGCAAGCCGGTGACCTGCGGCGATGCTGGGCCCAGAAGGCCCCGGAAGGCCGCCTCGAAACCGCTGGCAGTGTCCCTGAGCGGCCCCTAGGCGTCCTCCCGCCCGGCCAGGGCCAGGGTCGAGCCGCGTCGCCCCTTGCGGACCAGGAGCTGGGCGGGGATGCGGGTGCGCAGGTCGGCGACGTGGCTGACGATGCCGACCGCCCGGTCGCGTTCGCGCAGGCCGTCGAGGACGTCCATCACCTCCTCCAGGGACTGCTCGTCGAGCGTGCCGAAGCCCTCGTCGATGAACAGGGTGTCCAGCGGCATGCCGCCGGCCTCGTCGGTGACCACGTCGGCCAGGCCCAGGGCCAGGGCGAGGGAGGCGAAGAAGCTCTCGCCCCCGGAGAGCGTCGCGGTGTCCCGCTCGGTGCCCGTCCAGGCGTCGACCACCCGCAGGGCCAGGCCCGAGCGCTTGTTGCCGGTGCCCCGGTCGTCGCTGTGCACCAGGGTGTAGCGGCCGCCGGACATCCGGACCAGCCGGTCGCTGGCCGCCGCCGCGACCTGCTCCAGTCGGGCCGCCAGGACGTAGGACTCCAGGCGCATCCGGAGCCGGTTCTCGGTGGAGGTGCCGGCGGCCAGCGCCGCGAGCCGGTTGATCCGCCCGTACCGGGCCAGCGCCGGGGCCAACTCGGTGGCGAGGACGGCCAGTTGCCGACCGATCGAGGCCAGTGCCGCGCATCGTTCGGCGGCCGCCGAACGGGCGGCGTGCGCCCGGCCCAGCCGGTCGGTGGCGGCGCCGAGCGCGGCCGCGGCGGCGGACAGGTCGACCGGCGGACGGGCCGCGGCCGCGGCCAGATCGGGCAGCGCGAGTTCGTGCCGGACGGCGGCGGACTCGGTCCGGTGCCGCTCCAGTCGGGCCGCCAGCCGCTCGCGCTCCGCGCGGGGGAGCAGCACGGCCAAGGCCTCCTCGGGGCTCGGGAACCCCGCTGCGGCGGCGGCCTCGGCGAGCTCGCCCTCGGCGTCCCCGAGCCGGGACAGCGTCTGCGCGCAGGCCCGCGAGGCCTCGGCCACGGCGGCGACCCGCTCGACCAGCCGCTCCAGCGCGGCCGCCCGCGCGGCGACGGAGGTCGCGTCGCCCCGGGCCGCGGCCACCCGCGCGGCGAGTTCGTGCTGTTCGTGCTGGAGCGCCTGGAGCCGGTCGGTACGGACGGCGGCGCGCTCCCGGGCCTCGCGCAGCTCGGCGAGCCGACGGTCCTGGTCGGCCGACAAGCGGGCGATCTCCTGCTCGACCCGGCCGAGTGTCTCCGCCGAGTGCAGCGCCTCGCGGTGCTCGCGGTCCAGCTCGGCGAGGGCCCGCGCGAGCGCGTCGGCACCCTCCGGCCCGGCCGCTCCGGTGGCCGTCGCCTCGCGGACCCGCAGCGCGGTGAGGGCCTGGTCCGCTGCCGTCCAGGCCTGTTCGGCGACGGCCTGGGCCCGGCGGGCGCGCTTCTCGTCGTCGGCGCCGACCCGGCCGTCGGCGGTCTCGGCGGGTGCCGGGTGTTCAGGTGAGCCGCAAACCCGGCAGGCCTCGCCGGTGCGCAGTTGCTCGGCCAGTTCGGCGGCCATGCCCGCCAGCCGCCGCTCGCGCAGGCCGAGGCCGTACTCGCGGGCGTCCAGCGCGGCGGTGCGCAGGGCGGCGGCGCGCGGCTCGGCGGCGGCGATCTCGGCCCGCAGGCCGTCGCGCTCCCGGGCGGCGTCCAGGCGGGTGCTCAACTCGACCCGCCGGTCGTCGAGTTGCTCGACCAGCGCGCCCGCCGCCCGGGCCCGGGTCTGCTCCTCCTGGAGGCCGCCGAGCCGCTCGTCGTACTCGGCCAGCCAGTCCTCGGCCTCCTCGGCGAGCTCGTCGGCCCGCCGGCGTTCCTCGTCCAGGCTCCGCTGCTCGCGGGCGAGTTCGGCGCAGCGCCGCTCCTCCGCCCCGGCGGCCTCCAGCCGGACCAGCCCGGCTCGCAGGCCCCGTTCGGCCTCGGCCAGCTCGGCGGCCCCCGCTTCGGCCAGCGCCGGGCCCCCGGCGGCCGCGCTGCCCGCGCCACCGTCGCCGGCCAACACCTCGCCGGCCAGCATCTCGCGGTGCCGGCGCTCGGCCTCCCGGGCCCGCCGGTGCGCCTCGGCCGCGCCCTCGTGCAACCGCAGCGCGGACTCCACCCCGACGGCCGCCTGCGCCGCCGCCAGCCGCCGGCCGTCCCGGGCCGCCTCGGGCTCGAACGCGGCCAGCCGGTCGGCCTGGAGCAGCGCCTGCCGGTGGCGGTGCTGCCGCCCGGCCAGCTCCTCGGCGGCCGCGCGCTCGCCCTGGGCGGCGCGTTGCGCCTCCTCGGCGCCCGCCAGCGCCTCCCCGGCGACGGTGAACTGTTCGGCTGCGCCGCTGCGCAGGATCGCCGCCCAGCCGAGCACCCCGGCGGTCAGGTCGGCGGCGTCGTCCTCGGCCGGCACCCAGCCCTCGGCGGGCTCGGCGCCGGGGCCGGCCGCCTGCTCGGCCTTGCTGGCGAGATCCCGCAGACGGCGCCGGCCGGCTTGGACGGCGGCCTCCTGGACGCGCCGCTGCTCCGCGAGCCACCCCTCGACGTGCTGGAAGCGCTCGGTGTCGAACAGCCGCCGCAGCAGCTTGCCGCGCTCCTCCGAGTCGCCCTTGAGGAAGCGGGCGAAGTCGCCCTGCGGCAGCAGCACCACCTGGCAGAACTGCTCCCGGTTCATGCCGATCAGCCGGTGGATCTCCTCCGCGGCCTCCTGGTGCGACTTGCTCACCGCCCGCCAGCCGGGCGTGCCGTCCCCCGCGTCGGCGGCCCACTCGCGCAGCAGGGTCTGCGGCCGTTCGACGGTGGTGCCCGTGCCGACCTTCTTCGGCCGCCGCTGCTCCGGCAGCCGGGTGATCTGCAGCCGCCGCCCGCCGAGCGTCAGCTCCAGCCGGACCTCGGTCAGCCTGCGCGCCTCGGCGTGGTCGCTGCGCAGCCGGTTGGCCCGCCGGGTGCCGGGGACGTCGCCGTAGAGGGCGAAGCAGACCGCGTCCAGCACACTGCTCTTGCCCGCGCCGGTGGCGCCGCGCAGCAGGAACAGGCCGCCGGCGGCGAGCGCGTCGAAGTCGACGCTCTCGCTGCCCGCGAACGGGCCGAACGCGCTGACGGTGAGCCGGTGCAGCCTCATCGGGGCAGGTCCGCCTTCCGGTCGGTGGTCTCCCGGACGCTCTCGAACCCGGCGCGCAGCCAGCCCAGCTCGTCCGGCTCCGGCTCGGCACCCGGGCGCACGTGCCGCAGGAAGCCCTCCGCGATCTCCAGGTCGGCCCGGCCGCTGACCCGGGCGGCGTACGACCGGGAGGGCTCGGCCTCGCTCTCCTCGGGGTCGAAGAGCAGCTGGAGGGTGTGCGGGAAGCGGCGGCGCAGCTTCTCCATCGGTTCGCTCGGGCGGGCCGCGTCGGTGAGCGTCGCCTGCACCCAGGCCTGCTCGTACGGCGCGTACTCGTCCTTGGTGAGCAGCGCGTCGAGGCTGTCGCGCAGGGTGGCGAGCGGGCGCGGGCGCGGGCAGTCGACGCGCTCGGCGGCGACCGAGCCGTCGGCCGCGAGGTCGACCAGCCACATGGTCTTGCGCTGCTTCACCTCGGAGAAGGAGTAGGCGAGCGGCGAGCCGCTGTAGCGCAGGTGCGGGGCCAGGGTCTGGCAGCCGTGCAGGTGGCCGAGCGCGGCGTAGTGCACGCCGTCGAAGACGGAGGCGGGCACCGAGGCGACGCCGCCGACCGCGATGTCCCGCTCGCTGTCGCTCGCCGTGCCGCCGGTGACGAAGGCGTGCGCCAGCACCACCGCGCGGGTCCCGGTCGGGCGGGCCGCGAGATCGGCCCGGACCAGGTCCATCGCCGCGCCGAGCACCGCCGCGTGCCCGCCGCGCTCCAGCCCGAACCGCTCGCGCACCAGCGTCGGCTCCAGGTACGGCAGCCCGTAGACCGCCACCGGCCCGTGCTCGTCCGCCAGCAGCACGGGGGCGGCGCACTCGCCCGGGTCGGTCCGCAGGTGGATGCCGGCCCGGCCGATC
Organism: Kitasatospora sp. NBC_01300; assembly: GCF_041435235.1. Lineage (NCBI taxonomy): Bacteria > Bacillati > Actinomycetota > Actinomycetes > Kitasatosporales > Streptomycetaceae > Kitasatospora > Kitasatospora sp. NBC_01300. The sequence goes on from NZ_CP108408.1 coordinate 6,278,836, forward strand.
AGCCCGGCGCCGACGCCGAGGCGGCGGGCCGAGTCGTGGTTGCCGCTGATGAACACCGTCGGCACGCCCAGCCCGGCCAGCCGATGCAGCACGTCGTCGAACAGGGCGACCGCGTCCAGGCCCGGCAGCGCCCGGTCGTACACGTCCCCGGCGACGAGCACGGCGTCCACGCGCTCGGCCCGGACCACGTCCACCAGGTGGTCCAGGAAGGCGCGCTGGGCGTCGTGCAGGCTCTCCCGGTGGAAGGAGCGGCCCAGATGCCAGTCGGAGGTATGCAGCAGTCGCATGGTTCCCGACCTTAACGTCCGGTACCGACAATCCCGTCCGGATCAGGTGACCCGGGGGTCCCGGGGCGCGCGTGTTCGATTACTCGGGGTGGATTGTCAGTGGCTCTGTGTATGTTCCTCGACGTCGGCGGCTCCGGGGTCGGGGCCGTCGGCGGTGTCCGGTGCTGGGCCAGTCGATGGGAGGAACCATGCGGGTGTGGTCGTTGGGTCGTGAGGGCTCCGGGGTCGCGGAGCGTTGTGCGGGGCGTTGTGGGGGCCGCAGGGGCTCCGAGTGTTCCGGGGGCGTCGATGTCTTCGGGCGGTCGCGGGTCCGCCGGCGGGTGCTGCTGCGCGCCGGGCGGCGGGCCGGGGCGGACGGCGGGCCGGGCGCTCCCGGTGGGGCCCGGCCGTCCGGTGGTGACCGGCCGCCGGGCGGGCGTGCGGGCGGGGCCGGTGCGCGGGGGCGGCGCGGCGGGCGGGCCCGGGGTGCCCCGCCGCCGCAGCCGGTGGCGGTCGCGCTGGCGGCGGCCGCGGCCGACTTCGCCGGCCTCGCGCGGTACGGGCTGTTCGGCCGGCTCGCCCACCAGGAGTACCTGCGGCGCTCGGAGGAGCAGCTGAGGGCCCTGCACGCGCAGGGCCTGGAGGTGCACCTGCGGGTCCTGGAGGCGGGTGACTACGAGGACTACTGCACGGCGCTCGGCCTCGATCCCCGGACACCCGCCGCCCGGGTCGCGTACGCGGGCGATCCGGAGCTGGCCGGGGAGCCCTTCGTCTACGCGGGGGAGCGGCTGGCCGAACTGCTCCCGGTCCTGCTGGACGACCACCGGGCGCGGGTGCGGATGTCCGTCGCGGGCGTGGCCCTGCTGGAGGCGGTCGGCGACGGCCCGGACGGGCAGCAGCGGCTGGCGGCGGTGATGGGGTACGTGACGTCGGCCTACCTCGCGCTGGCCGAGGGCGCGGGGGAGGGCTGCCACCTGCTGACGCTGCGCTGCCACGGCCCGGAGGACGGCGAGCAGCTCAGCTCGGCGGTGGAGGTCTGTGTGGAGGCGGGCGGCCTCTACCCCGCCGGGCGGGACACCGAGGCGTTCTGCGTCACGCTGGCGGCGGGGGTCGCCGGTGGTGGGGCGGGGGCGTTGCTGCTGCACGGCGATCCGGGCGTCCCGGCGCCCGGGGCCTCGGCGTCGGACGGGCCGTGGGTGCGCGGTTGGGCGCTGGCCGGCGGGCGGTTGCGGCCGATGACGGTGCACGAGGTGTTCGACGAGCTGGCCGACGACGCCGCGCGCGGGCTGCCGTTCCCGCCCGGGGTGGTCCCGCGACCGGGCTTCCCGCTGCCGGGCTTCCCGCTGCCGGGCTTCCCGGAGCCCGGCTCGACGGCGCCGGGGGAGGGGGGTGGGCCGCTGGGGTGATCAGGGGGTTTCCACTCCTCCCATCCACCATGCGGCGCTGGGGACTGTTCATCGACCGCCTGTTCGGGGAAGATTCGGAGAAGATCAACAGCAGGAGCGCGCGGTGCCCCACGCCGCCGCTCCGGCCGCTCCGCTCCGTACCGTGCTCCGCAGGTCCGTCCCGCGCACTGTCGGTCCGGCGAGCCCGACAGCGAGAGGGGGACGCATGAGCCGGATCGAGTACAGCGCGGAGATCGCCGAGCTGCTCGGCAGGGTGCGCCGGCGTCCCACGGCGGGGTGGCCGTGGCGGCCGGGCGAGCAGGTGCCCGAGGGGCTGCCGGTGAAGCAGTCCTGGGGGTGGCTGTTCGCTCCGGACGGGCGGGTGCTGACGCTGGTCAACCCCAGGGACGGGATCTGCTCGCTCCCCGGCGGATCGCTGGAGCCGGAGGACGCCGGGGATCCGGCCTCCGCGCTGGCCCGGGAGGCGGCCGAGGAGGCCCAGGCCGTGATCGGCCGACCGTACTACCTCGGTTACCTCTACGACCGGGTCGGCTCGGCCAACGGCGGGCACGAGTGCGCGCGGGTCCGGATGGCGGCGGCGCTGCGCGCGGTCGGCCCGAGCGCGGCCGACCCGGCCTCCGGCCGGCACTACCGACGGCTGCTGGTCGCGCCCGGACTCGCCGTCGAACTGCTCGGCTGGGGCGCGCCCGGGCTGCGCCAGGCCCGGGCGGCGGTCGCCGCCGCCGCCCGCCGGCTCGGCGTGCCGGTCGCCGCGAACGAGGCGATCGAGGAGCTGCCGGTGGAGGGTTGCGTGGTGTTCCCCGGCGCCGTCTACCCGGACGCGGTGTGTTCGGACGCCGGTTACCCGGATGCCGTCCACCCGGATGCGGTGCGCCCGGATGCGGTGCGCCCGAGCGAGCCGCACCCGGGCCTCGCGTAGCCCGAGGAGGGGCCGTCGGGTGCCGGCGCCGTCCGGCTGATTCGCGGTCAGGGGTCGAGGCGGAGTCGCGTGCGTCGGAGTCCGCGTGCGCCGACGCCCTTGCGTGCGGGGTCGGTTCGTGCGGAGCCGGGTTGTGTCGTGCCGGTTCATGTCGTGCCGATTCGCGTCGCGCTGTGCCGTGGCGAGCCCCGGCACCCCGCGATGCGTCTTACCGCGGGGTGGCCCGGCGGTGGCCGGGTCGTAACGGCGTCCTGGCCGTGCCCTGACTACCAACTGACCACTCGCTGACTTTTTCACCGACCACTGTCTACGCGCGATGACCGACGCCGGTCGGCGTACACCGGCGCTGACCAGCGCCAACTCACGCCCTGTGGCCGATGGTTCACTTCTGCGTTGTCGGACAGTTCGTCAATGTCCTTGGCATGACAGCTTCCCGGTTCACCTACTGCCTGGTATCACTTCTGTGACCCATACCACACCAGGAGGTGCCATGCTCCGTCCGGCGCGCGCCATGTCCGTTGCCGCGATAGCGGCTCTGCTCACTCTGACCACCTTGTTCACCGCGTCATCCGCGAACGCGGCCAGCGTCAACTACGTCGCTCTCGGGGACTCCTACTCTGCCGGTGTCGGTGCCGGCAGCTACCTGAGCGACAGCGGCAACTGCAAGCGAAGCACCAACGCCTACCCGTACCTGTGGAAGAACGCGCACTCGCCGTCGTCCTTCTCGTTCGTCGCGTGTTCCGGTGCCAGAACCGGAGACGTCCTCAGCAACCAGATCTCCGCGCTGAGCTCCAGCACCACGCTGGTCAGCCTGTCGGTCGGCGGTAACGACGCCGGCTTCGCCGACACCATGAAGACCTGCGTGCTGGAGTCGGACAGCACCTGCCTCAGCGCTGTCAGCGCGGCCCAGAACTACGCCCGCAACACCCTGCCCGCCCAGCTGGACAAGGTGTACTCGACGATCCACAGCAAGGCGCCGAACGCCCACGTGGTGGTGCTGGGTTACCCGCACCTCTACAAGATCGGCGGCAGCTGCATCCTCGGCATCAGTGACACCAAGCGCGCCGCGATCAACGGCGCCGCCGACACGCTGGACGAGGTCATCGCCAAGCGGGTCGCCAACGCCGGCTTCAGCTTCGGCGACGTGCGCAGCATCTTCACCGAGCACGAGATCTGCGGCTCGCAGACCACCTGGCTGAACAGCGCCACCCTGCCGGTCGACGAGAGCTACCACCCGAAGGCCGCCGGCCAGTCCGGTGGCTACCTCCCGGTCTTCACCCAGTCGTAACGGCTTCACGCCGGTGGGTCATCACATCGGCAGGCCCGCCGTACCAGCAGGCCCGTCGCATCGGTAGGCCCGTCGCGTACGCAGGACTGTGGCATCGGCAGGGCGTCGCTCCAGGGCGTCGCTCCAGGGCGTCGCTCCAGGGCGTCGCTCCAGGGCGTCGCCGAACCGGCACACGGGCCGTCGGCCCCTCTCCCCGAGCGTGGGGAGAGGGGTCGACGGCATTCGTGCGCTCAGTCCCGGGCCGGACCGGGCCGCAGCGGCGGGAACGGGATCCCGGCGAGCGTCGGCAGCAGCTCGGCCTCCTCGTAGTCGAGGTGTGCCTCCAGCTCGGCCGACATCCGGTCCAACTCGACTCGGAGCCGGTCCGGTTCGGTGACCTCGATCCCGGCCAGCAGCACCACCAGTTCCTCCTTGATCCGGCCGATCGCCAGGTGCTGTTCGCCCAGCCGTTCCAGCACCCCGGCCAGTTCCGGGTGGTTGCGCGCGAGCGCGGGGAAGATCGCGGTGTCCTCGCCGGTGTGGTGGTGCGTCAGTCCCTCGCAGAAGGCGAGGCAGTGCTGGCGCAGTTGGAGCCCGAGGCCGGCTGGTCGGCCCGCGACGTGCGAGTGTGCCTCCTCCCGGATGTGGCGCAGCTGCGCACGCAGCCAGGTGTGCGCCTCCAACAGCTTGTCGGCGAGGCTGCGCACCTCGCGCGCGGGTGTCTCGGGCCGCTCCAGGACGACCACCGGTAGCTCCCGGTCGGTGTTCGCCTGGTAGTCGCCGTACCCGGGCGCCTGCCGGACGACGGCTGCGAACAGCCGCTCCCGTCGGGCGCCTTCGGCGGGTACGGCGATCACGTCGAACGCCTCGGAGCCGAGCTCGACCCGGACCACCGGTCTGGCGAGCAGGTTGCGGTACCACTGCGGGTGGTCCGGCGCCCCGGCGGCGGAGGCGACGACCAGGAGCAGCCCCTCGGCCCGGACGTACCCGAGCGGCACGGTGTGCGGCTTGCCCGAGCCGGCCCCGGTCGTGGTGAGCAGCAGCAGGTCGCCGCCCTCGAACGGGCCGCCGACCCGCCCGCCGTTGGCGCGGAACTCCTCGATGACGTTCCGGTTGAACCGGTTGACATGGTTCGTGGACATGGGTGTGGGTGTGGACATGGGTGTGGGTGAAGTCTCCTACAGGGATGGGGAGTCAAGGCCACACACGGTGCATGGGCGCGCACGCGGACACCGCGGTGACCGCCTACGTCAGATCAGGGCAGCGGAGTGAGTACTCATCGCGCATCGTCCCTCGGATAAAGGTGCTCGCCCGGTCACCGGCCGGCCCACTACTCTGTGGCCGGCGCCACGCTGCACGCCCTCATTAGAGCCACGCCGCGGACGCCCTGTCAACGAGCAAGATCGCCGACGAGAGTTCCCTGACCGGGATCGTCGACGAAAGGGGAGTGAACGCCGTCGTGGAGCGCATCGTCGACCTCGACCGCGCCGCCGAGCGGATCGCCGCCCGGGCCGTACGCTGGCGGGCCGCCGGTCTGACGGTCGGCGCGCTCACCTGGCGCGACGCCCTGGCCCCGTGGCCGCAGCCGCTGGAGACGGACCGCGCCCGCGTCACGGACCCGGACTCCGTCGGCGTCCAGGTCGTGGACCCGCTGTCCGGCGGCGAGCTGCACGTGGTGCTGTTCCGCGGCGGCTGGGCCGACGTCGAGTACCTCGCCGCCGGCTGGGAGGAGCAGGAAGACGCCGAGGTCGGCGTGATCCCGGCCAACGACTTCACCGGCGCCGCCGACTTCGACGAGCGCCTGCGCGGCTGGATGGCGCACGTCTTCGGCTGAGCCCGGCCAGCGGTGGACGGGAGCCCCGTGAGCGGGTGCCCCCGTCGGCGGGCTCCCCGGGAAGCCCGCCGACGGCGACGCGCCGCCGCCTCCAAGGGGAGCGGCGACGCGTCGGCCCGTGGTGACGCGTCAGTGCAGGTAGTCGACCAGGCCGGCGGGCTTGAGCCCGGCCGCGTCGGCGGCGGCGAGGGCGCGCTGGAGGTCGGCGGCGAGGGTGTCGGTCCAGTGCATCAGGACGACGTCGCCCGGCTGCAACAGGCCCGGGTGCCAGATGTTGGACGCGCCCCAGCTGAAGTCCGCGTCGGCGGTGAGCACGGTGCGGATGCCGCAGTTGGCGGCGGCCTGAAGGGTGTCGGTGTTCCAGGCGAAGTACGGCGGGCGGAAGGCCACCGGCGTGGTGCCGAACTGGCGGGTCATGGCGTCGCGGGCGTCGCAGATCTCGATCTGCTGCTGCTCCAGCGGCAGTTTGCTGAGGTCGGCGTGGGAGACGCTGTGGTCCTGGACGGAGGAGCCGGGCACGGCCGTGACGCGCCGGAAGAAGTCGGGGTCGGTGCCGGCCGGCATCGGCAGCGGGAAGGCGGTGATCGGCAGCCGGTGGTCGGCGATGAACTTCTCCGCCTCGGGGGTGCGCTGCCAGCCGTCGTCGACGGTGAAGAAGACGACCTTGTCGCTGGTGGGCACGGATCCGGCGGCCACGGCCGGGGCGGGCGCGGGGCCGTCCACCCGGACGTCGTCGACCGAGAACGGGCCCTGCTGGTACCAGCCGTGGACGTAGAGCCGGACGCTGTGCGCGTTCGGGCCGGTGGTGAACCGGGTGGTGAGCTGCTGCCAGCCGCCGCCGGTGTTCTCGGTCCAGGCCGGGGCTACGTCCCTGCCGGTGCCGGTGGCGCCCAGGTAGACGAAGGAGCCGCGGACCCAGGCCGAGGCGGTGTAGGTGGTGTCGGGCTGGACGGCCACGGTCTGCGCGCACTCGCCGGTGGAGTCGGCGGTGGCCGGCGTGACGGTGAGCGCGGAGGTACCGGAGTGCGCGGCGGTGGTGGTGACGGCGGCCTCGGCCGGGCCGCCGGTGCAGTTCCAGCCGGGGATGGCGCCCCAGGCCGAGAGGTCGGGGGCGGGTAGTTCGAAGCCGGGGTTGGTGGCCAGGTTGACGGTCGGGCCGCTCGGACCGCTCGGGGCGCCGGCCGGGGCGGGCCCGGGGGCAGCGGAGGCCGCCGGGGCGGCGAAGGCGGTGAGCAGCGCGACGGAGGCGGCCAGCGCGGACAGGCGGGTGGACAGGCGCGCGGACAGGCGCGTGGACATCGACACGAGAGGACTCCTGCAGTGGGGGACACGCCCGTGGGGAGGGCGTGGCGGAATCGGAACCCTGGAACCGGGGCCTTGGGTCGGGCCCCTGGAACCGGGCTCGCGGGACCTGGGTGCTCCCGGAGGGGCGGGAGCGGATGGTGCGCCGCACTCGGACCGAGGAGAAACAATGGACTGGACCAATCGGCCCGTCAAGGGAACGGCCGGTGAACCGAGGCCCACCGCACCTGCCGCAAAAGGGGCAAGACGATCCGTCAGGGGACGTACAACTCCGCGATGTCATCGGCGTAGTACTCGGCGATCGCCGCCCGGCGCAGCTTCAGGGAGGGTGTCAGCAGCCCCTGGTCCTGGCTGAACTCGCGGGGCAGCAGCCGGAACGCGCGGATCGACTCGGCCCGCGACACCGCCGTGTTCGCCGCCGCCACCGCGCGCTGGACCTCGGTGTGCAGTTGCTCGTCCGCGAGCACCGCCCACGGGTCCAACTGCTCCCGCCCGTTCGCCTTCAACCAGTGCGCCAGCGCCGCCGGGTCGAGCGTGATCAGCGCGGCCACGTACGGGCGGTCGTCGCCCACCACCAGGCACTGGGAGACCAGCGGATGCGCGGCCACCCGCTCCTCCAGCGCCGACGGGGCCAGGTTCTTGCCGCTGCTGGTGACGATCAGGTCCTTCTTGCGGCCGGTGATGGTCAGGTAGCCGTCCTCGTCCAGCCGGCCCAGGTCGCCCGTCCCGAACCAGCCGTCGATCAGGGACTCCGCCGTGCACCGCGGGTGGTTGAGGTAGCCGCCGAAGACCGAGCCGCCGCGCACCCAGACCTCGCCGTCGTCGGCGAGGGCCACCGAGGAGCCCGGCAGCGGGTGCCCGACCGTGCCCAGCTTCTGCCGCCCGATCGGGTTGGCGGTGATCGCGGCGGACGTCTCGGTCAGCCCGTAGCCCTCGTACAGGTGCAGGCCGGCGCCGGTGAAGAAGAGGCCGAGCTCGCGGCGCAGCGTCGAGCCGCCGCACATCACGCTGCGCACCCGGCCGCCGAGTACGGCCCGCAGCCGCTGGTAGACGGTCCGTTCGTAGGCGAGGTGGCGCAGCCGCAGCTTGGGACTGGGCCCGGGTCCGCGCCCGAACGCCTTCTGCTCCCGGGCGGCTGCCCAGTCGACGGCCACCTGCCGGGCCTGTTCGAAGAGTTCGCCGCGCCCGGCGTCCTCGGCGGCCCGCCGGGCCTGCTGGAAGATCTTCTCGAAGACGTACGGGACGACGTGCAGGAAGGTCGGCCGGAAGGACTCCATCGCGGGCAGCAGGGCGTCCGTGGAGACCTCGGGGACGTGTCCGATCCGGAAGCCGCCGCGGATCGCCGCGACCTGCACGGCCCGCCCGTAGACGTGTGCCAGCGGCAGGAACAGCAGGGTGGACGGCTGCCCGCCGCCGGTGTCGTGGAAGGCCTCCCGCCAGCCGCCGAGCAGTGCGTCGGCCTCGGCGGCCAGGTTGGCGTGGGTGATCAGACAGCCCTTGGGGCGGCCGGTGGTGCCCGAGGTGTAGACGACGGTGGCGACGTTCCCGGCCGTGACGCCGAGCCGCTGGCGGTGGACGAGCGAGTCGGGCACGTCACGGCCGTCCTCGGTGATCGCGGCGACGCAGTCGCGGTCCAGCTGCCAGATGCCGGTGAGGTCGGGCAGCGCGTCGCAGACCGCGCCGACCGTCATCGCGGCGTCCTCGTCCTCGACCAGGCAGGCCACCGCCTGGGTCTCGGCGAGGATCCAGCGCACCTGCTCGGCCGCCGCGGTGGGGTAGACCGGGACGGTGATCGCGCCGATCGACCAGAGCGCGTAGTCGAACAGCGTCCACTCGTAGCGGGTGCGGGACATCAGAGCGACCCGGTCGCCGTAGCGCACGCCCCGGGTGAGCAGGCCCTTGGCGAGGGCGAGCACCTCGTCGCGGAACTCCCGCGCGGTGACGCCCCGCCACTCGTCCTGGTGACCGTCGCGGTGTCCGTCCTGGTGCTCGGCGGGGCCGGAGGGGCCCGGCGGGCCGAGGCGGCGGGCCAGCTGCACCAGGTCCGGTGTGCGTTCGGCGCTGTCGTACAGCGAGTCGGCGAGTCCTCCGGTGGCCTCGGGCCCGGCCACGGCGGGGGTGGTGAACTCGCGCACATTCCCCCCGTTGGCGTCTCGCGGCGGCACTGCCGGGCCGCGCAGGTGGAGCGAAACTATCGGATCGGCCTGTCACTGCCCAGGGTTGTGACCGTGACGCGACGAGATCGGCACCGGTCCCTGCGGAAGGTGTCGCCGCCGGGGAGGAGCCGCGTGCGTTCGGTGATCGGGCAAACCGGGCGGCGGCGGATGATCCGGACGCGGGCCCGCGGTGGCCGGGAGTCGATCCTGACGTGTGCGGGGCAAGCCGGGGAAGTGGACCGGTTCGACCCTCGAACGAGTGGTCAGGGCGTAGTAGGCTCTCGCAGACCTGCGACCGGGGGCCTCCCGGCCAGGCCCGATCCGATGACGCACCATCCACGCCGACCAGCCCCGAAGCCGATCTCCGAAGCCCGCACCCGAAGTCCTTCCCGAAGCCCTTTCCGAAGCCCTTTCCCAAGCCTTTTCCGGCCGAGCCCCGCGGCTCCTCCGAACCGCTCCCCGTCCGCGCCTGGCACTTCCCGACCGAGGACTCCATGCGTCTGCGCAGCAGCTCGATCCGCGCGAAGATCATCGCGCTGCTCCTGGTGCCCATCGTCGCGCTCACCGCGCTGTGGGTGTACGCGACCTTCGCCACCACCGGAGACGTCTGGGGCCAGCTGGAGATCAGCCGTACGTACAAGGAGTTCGGGACCCCGGTCGACGAGTACGCCGACGATCTGCAGAACGAGCGCCGCGCGGCCGTCCAGCGACTGGCCGTCCCGAACTCGCAGGTCGCCGCGGACGCCTACGAACACGCCAAGGCCGCCACCGACCGCAGTCTCGACGTCCTGCGGCAGAAGAAGGACCACGCGGGCGGCAAGCTCTCCAGCTCCCAGCGCGGCCGCTTCCTGCAGATCATCGCCGCCGCCGACCAGATCGGACCGCTGCGCGCGCAGGTCGGCCGCTCCGCGCTCAACTGGGAGTTCGCGCTGGGGCAGTACAACGACCTGGTCAAGCCGGTGTTCGGCTTCCGGTCCGCCTACGTCGCCCGGCAGACCGGCCAACTCCCGCGCCAGGGGACCATCCTGATCGAGCTGGTGCGCGCCCGCGAGTACCTGGCGCAGGAGGACGCGGCGATGGAGGGTCTGCGCGGCGGCGCCGCCAAGCCCACCGCCGAGCAGTACCAGGTCGCCCTGGACGCCCTGCACAACCAGCAGGCCCTGTTCACCGTCTACATCGCCGAACTCGAACCCGCCGACCAGTCCGACTACATCGCCCTGCGCGGTGGCGAGGCCTGGGCCGCGCTGGCCCGCGCCGAGGCGGACTTCGTCGGCGCCGGCGGCCCCGAGCGGGTCGCCCAGGCGATCAACGGCGACTCCTGGCGGGAGACCGCCGACCGGGCGCTCGGCGACCTCACCTCGATCAACGCCCGGATCGCCAACGGGATCGGCGAGCGTGAACGGTCCGCCGCGATCGGGCTGCTCTGGCGCGGCGGCATCGCCGGCGCGATCGGCCTGGTCGCGGTCGTCCTGTCGGTGCTGATCTCCTTCCGGATCGGGCGCGGCCTCGCCCGCGAACTGATCGGGCTGCGCAACGCGGCCAACGAACTGGCCGGCACCCGGCTGCCCTCCGTCATGCTGCGGCTGCGCCGGGGCGAGGCGGTGGACGTCGCGGCCGAGGCACCCGAGCTGCGCTTCGGGGCAGCCGAGATAGGCCAGGTCGGCCAGGCCTTCAACGCCGTCCAGCGGGCCGCGGTCGAGGCCGCCGTCGAACAGGCCGAACTGCGGCGCGGCGTCTCGGCGGTGTTCGTCAACCTGGCCCGGCGCAGTCAGGTGCTGCTGCACCGCCAGCTCACCCTGCTCGACACCATGGAGCGCCGCACCGAGAACCCGACCGAGCTGGCCGACCTCTTCAAGGTCGACCACCTCACCACGCGCATGAGGCGGCACGCCGAGGGACTGATCATCCTCGCCGGCGGCTCGCCCGGGCGCGCCTGGCGCAAGCCGGTGCGGATGGTGGACGTGGTCCGCGCGGCGGTCGGCGAGGTCGAGGACTACGCCCGGGTGATCGTCCGGCCGTTCCCCGGTACCGGCCTGCTCGGCAGCGCCGTCGCGGACGTCACCCACCTGATCGCCGAACTCGTCGAGAACGCAGCGGTGTTCTCCCCGCCGACCACCCAAGTCACCGTCCAGGGTGAGGTGGTGGCGCACGGATTCGCGCTGGAGATCGACGACCGCGGGCTCGGGCTGAGCGATCAACTCCTCGCCGGCATCAACGAACGCCTCGCCGTGGAGCAGGAGTTCGACCTCGCCGACACCGACCGGCTGGGCCTGTTCGTGGTCAGCCGGCTGGCCCGGCGGCACGGCATCCGGGTCCACCTGCGCCCGTCCCCGTACGGCGGGACGACGGCGGTCGTGCTGATCCCGCGCGAACTGCTCGCCGAGGCGCCGGACGGCCTGCCCGAGCCGCCGCCCACCGGTCGGCGCTCCGCCCCGGTCCGGCGCGGACAGCGCGACCTGGTCGCCGTGCCCGCGCTCGGCGGTGGCGGTGGCGGTGGCGGTGGCGGTGGCGGTACGGCGGAGGGTTCTGCTCGGGCCGCTGCCGGTTCTGCCGCCGGAGCCGGAGCCGGTGCCGGTTCCGTTGCGGGGGAGGACGAGCGGCACCGGGGCAGCGGCGGTCCCCGGCCGTCCACGTCCGAGCCGGCCCGGACGCCGGGCGGACTGCCGCGACGGGCCTCGCGGACCAAGGGCGGGCCGGTGCTGGTGCCCGCACCGCCCAGGGACGCCGAGGACGGTGCGGGGACGGGGCGCCACCGTCGGGACGAGCCGGCCACCGCCGCTCCCGTCCTCGACGGGCCCGCGGACCCGCCGTTGGTCGCAGGCCCGCGGACCGAGGGCGGGCTGCCCCGGCGGGTCCGGCAGGCGAACCTCGCGCCGCAGCTCAAGGAGCAGCTGAAGGAGCGCCTCCGGGACCGGACCGACAGCGGTCCCGAGGACGAGGCCGCCCTCGCCGCTCGCCGGGCCCGGGAGGCCCAGGAGGCCGAGCGGGCGCGTGAGCGCTCGCCCGAGGAGGCGCGGGCCACCTTCGCCTCGTTCCAGCGGGGCTTCACCCGGGGGCGCGGCGCCACCACGTCCGGGTCGGCCCTGGCGAGTGCCCGACCCGCCGCCGTACCCGTCTGGCAGCCGCCGGACCCCACTCGGCGGGCGATCAGTCCAGCACCCGCCCCGGCGGCGCTGTCCGCGCCGTCGGGCGATGCCCAGGCGCCGCTCGCCCGCCGGGTGCCGCCCGGCCCGCCCGTCCGGCGGAACCCGGCGCCCGCACCCACGGAACGACCCGTGCCACCTGCATCAAGGGCAATACCTGAACCACGGGCAACACCTGCACCATCGGCAGCACCTGTACCAACAGCACCACCTGCACCACCCGCTCCATCGGAAGGAACTGATTCATGACCACTTCGACGCAGCCGTCCGGGGACCTCAACTGGCTCCTGGACGACCTGGTGGGGCGTGTCGCGGCCCTGCGGCACGCCGTGATCCTCTCCAGCGACGGCCTGGCCACCGGAGCCTCCCGCGACCTCGACCGCGAGGACGCCGAGCACCTGGCGGCCGTCGCGGCCGGATTCCACAGCCTGGCCAAGGGCGCCGGCGGGCACTTCAAGGTCGGCGGGGTCCGCCAGACGATGGTGGAACTGGACGAGGCGTTCCTGTTCATCACGGCGGCCGGCGACGGCAGCTGCCTGGCCGTGCTGAGCGAGGCCGAGGCCGACATCGGCCAGATCGCCTACGAGATGGCGCTGCTGGTCAAGCGGGTCGGCGAGCACCTGGCCGCCGAGCCGCGCACCGAAGCCGCGCCGCCGGGGAGATGAGCGGGCCGATGGCGGATCCGAAGGCTGAGGCGGCGGGGCGGCCCGAGCCGGGCGGCTCGGGCGGCTCGGCCGCGTCGGCCGGGATGGCCGGGATGACCGGGGCGGTCGGTCCGGCCGGGGAGGTGGCGGAGCAGATGGGCCAGGACGGGGCCGAGTCCGACCTGCTCCACCCGCGTGCCCCTGCCGACGACCGCTGGTTCGACGACGAGGCCGGCCCGGTCGTGCGGCTCTACTCGATGACCCGTGGCCGCACCCGGCCGGTCGAGGACGGCCTGTTCGACCTGATCTCGCTGATCACCGCCGCCGAGCCCGGGCCGAACGCGGGGGCCGTGCCCGCGCACGTCCTCGACCCGGAGCACCAGACCCTCCTGGCCTGGTGCCGCCGCGAGCCGCTGTCCGTCGCCGAACTCGGCTCCTACACCGACCTGCCGGTCAGCGTCGTCCGGGTGCTGCTCGGCGACCTCTACGACGCCGAGCTGATCAGCGTCACCCGACCCGTTCCGCTCGCCGAGCTGCCGGACGAGCGCCTGCTGCGAGACGTGATCAATGGACTCCGTGCGCTCTGACCACGACGGCCGCGCCGCCGCCGGCGGTACCTCTGTCGGCGCTGCCCCTGGTGGCGGCACTCCCGGCACCCCCGTCGGCAACGGCTCCGGCGGTCGCGCCAACGACCCGCGCTGGCGCGGCGGCCCGGCCGTCGCGGTGAAGGTCCTCGTCGCGGGCGGCTTCGGCGCGGGCAAGACCACGCTGGTCGGCTCGGTGAGCGAGATCCGGCCGCTGCGCACCGAGGAGGAGCTCAGCGAGCTGGGCCGCCCGGTGGACGACACCTCGGGCGTGGAGGCGAAGCGCACCACCACCGTGGCGATGGACTTCGGCCGGATCGACCTGCGGCCCGGACTCGCGCTGTACCTGTTCGGCACGCCCGGGCAGGACCGGTTCTGGTTCGTCTGGGACGAGTTGGCCCGCGGCGCGCTCGGCGCGCTGGTGCTCGCGGACACCCGGCGGCTGGCCGACTGCTTCCCCTCGGTCGACTTCTTCGAGCAGCGCGGCATCCCGTTCGTGGTCGCGGTGAACTGCTTCGACGGCACCGAGCGGTTCTCCCCGGACGAGGTCCGCGACGCGCTCGACCTCGACCCGGACATTCCCGTGCTGCTGTGTGACGCGCGCCTGCGGGAGGACGGGAAGGAACTCCTGGTCGCGCTCGTCGAGCACGCCGCCGCCCGTCGCCGCCGCGCCCCGGCCCGGACCTGACGCCACCGCACCCCGGCCCCGGCCCCGGCCCCGGCCCCGGTCCTGGCGCTGGCGCTGGCGCGAATCGGTCCTGGCGTCGCCGCGACCCGGTCTGACGACACCGCGCCCCCGGTGCGGCACTGCACCCGCACAGAGGCCTCACAGAGCCTCCGAGCCGCCCGACGTCTCATTCGGTTGTCCGCATCCCGGACGTTCGGTGTGCCGAAGGTTGCCTAGACCGGCCCGGCGTGGAAGGCTCTGGGCACGAAAGCCGCCCGGCCATGCCGTCGGGAGGGCCGGAAACGTTCCGTTTACGAAGGCGCGCATCGACCACGACGCGCCGTTGTGCAGAGCAAGGGGGAGGGCAGCAGGATGACCGTCGGCCAGCGACGCGCCACGACCGATCCCGCCCCCGTCACGCCGGTGCTCACCGTCCGCCGCTACATCGACCAGGCGCTGATCTGCAGCGCCTGTTGTCGGTGACCGACCGGCCCCTTCCCGGTACGTCCCTGACGATCCCGGCCCACCCGGCCGCCGTCTGACGCACCGCCAATCCCGTCGACCAGGCCGTAGCGGACCCGCCCCATCCGGCGTGCCGCGACCGCCGATCCGGCCCCGCCTCGCGGAGAGACCACCAGTGAACATCGCCTGCACCAGCCCCGCCCCCGGCATCGCCGGCCGTCCCCGCTCGACCGGGGCGGCCTCCGCGATGTGCGACGGCGGACCGGCCAGGCGGTGGAACGGGCGCGCGAACCGCGCCGGGGACAGCCACCAGGGTCACCTCGATCTTGAGCCGTTCTGGCCGTCCCGGCAGCCGCACCTGTTCGATCAGACGTGTCCGGGCTCGCCCAGCGCGTCCCGGCCCTCCGCAGGCTGATTCCGGATCAGCCCGGCAGTACGCCCGGTCGACGCGCAGACGACTCCACCCCGTCCGTCACGCGCGAAATGAGCGGCACACCATGTCTTCTTCATCCACGGCCACCCTGCCCCTGCCTTCCGCGACCCCGCACCTGCGCGCGGTCCGCTCCGTCCCCAACGTCACCCCGGTCGGCTCCGGCCTCTCCGGTGCGCCGGGCTCCTCCGCCTCCCCGCACTCGCACGGCTCGTCGGCCGCCGAGCGATGGCCCGGGGGAGCGGTCCGGTCCTCCCATGCGGCCCCGTCCCGTCCGGCGGGCGCGGGTGTCGCACCCCAGCCGGGTGCGGTCCTCCCGGCCGCACCGGCCGCCCTGCTCGCCGCGCTGCCCGAAGGCGCGACCGTCGTCGCCGCCCTGCCGCAGGGCGCGCTGCCGCAGGGTCTGCTCGCCCAGTACGGCACGCAGTTCGGCGCCGGTACCGGGAGCCCGATGGTCGGGTACCTGGTGCTCGTGCCGGCCGACAGCCCGGTGGCGGCGGTTCCCGGCGCGCCCCTCGCCGGGCCCTCGGGCGCGCAGCACGCCGGTGCGCACGCCGGTGCGCCCGTGAATGTGCCCGCACAGGCCGGTGTCCGTCCGGTCCGACCGGCCGGGCGCGGCATCGCCGTCGACGCCGAGCGGCGCAACGCCTACGTCGACGGGCGGCTGCTCGACCTCACCTACCTGGAGTTCGAGCTGCTCGCTCACCTCA
This sequence comes from Kitasatospora sp. NBC_01300, assembly GCF_041435235.1. Classification (NCBI taxonomy): domain Bacteria; kingdom Bacillati; phylum Actinomycetota; class Actinomycetes; order Kitasatosporales; family Streptomycetaceae; genus Kitasatospora; species Kitasatospora sp. NBC_01300. The sequence goes on from NZ_CP108408.1 coordinate 6,294,626, forward strand.
CCGAGCATCCGCAGCGGGTGCACACCCGGGACCACCTGGTCTCGGCGGTCTGGGGCTACGGCCACGTCGGCGACGGCCGCACGGTCGACGTGCACGTCGCCCGGCTGCGCCGCAAGCTCGGACCTGGCTACCGCGACACGATCGTGACGGTCCGTCGGGTCGGCTACAAGTACACCCCGGCCGGCTGATCGGCCACTGAACGTCCTGCCGCGGCGGGTTGCCCGTGCCCTCGTGGAACGGGCAGCCCGCTGCGGCATTATGACGTTCCGTCAAGAATGATGGTCGGGTGGCAGCGTTGCGTCAGGCGCGTTGGTCGGGCGGCAGCAGCAGGACGGCGAGCGCGTCGGCACAGGTGCGGGCGTGGCCCAGGAACCAGTCCAGGCGGTCGTCGGTCAGGTGCGTCGGGGTCGAGCGGACGGCCAGCGCGAACCGGGCCTGCCCGGTGCCGTCCAGGACGGGCACGGCCACCGTCCGCACCCCGGCCGCCGACTCGCCGTCGTTGAGCGCGTACCCGGAGCCCCGGACCTTCGCCAACTCCTCGTCGAGCAGCGCCGGTTCGGTGATCGTCCGGTCGGTGAACGACGGCAGCGGGCCGAGTGTCGACACCGCCGGCTCGCCCGGGCGCGGCCAGGCCAGCAGCACCTTGCCGAGCGCCGTGGAGTGCAGCGGCCGGCGCAGCCCGAGGCCGGTGTCCGGGCGGACGGAGGCCCCCACCAGGATGACCGCGTGCGGACCGCTGCGGATCGCGAGGTCCGCGGTCGCACCGGTGCGTCGGGACAGCCGGTCCAACTCGGGTGCGGCCAGGTGCAGTCCGCGCTGGTGGAAGGTGAGTTGGCCGAGTTCGGCGACCGCCGGGCCGAGCCGGTAGCGCGCGGTCTGCTCGTCCTGCTCCAGGAAGCCGGCGCTGACCAGCGTCCGGGCCAGCCGGTGCGCGGTGGAGACCGAGAGGTCCATCCGGCGGGCCAGGTCGGAGGCGCTCAGGTCGGGGCCGTTGTCGTGGAAGCAGTGCAGCAGCCCCAGCGCACGCTGGACGGCCTGCGCACCGGCCGGCGGGCCCTGGACGGCGGTGGCGGCCTCGGCCATGGCACCTCGCGTTTCGGTTCGGGAATCCGGCTGGATCACCGGGAGGAGTCTCAGCGTAGGGCAGCGAGTGCTGCGGGATTGTGTCGACGACGTTGCAATGGAATGGCGTTGATGAACAAGTGATCCCACCATGTGGCAAAACCTTGCCTCCGGCTCGATCGTCGTGGAACGCTCCTCACATCGCGCCGGACGCTCTCCGCCCGGCACACCACCCGCAACCCGACCCGCAGGAAGGAGCGACGCCGTGACGATCCACCGGTGCCCCGCCTCCTGCGCGTGTTGTCGCTGACGCTCCCCTCGCGCCGCACCGTCCGGCGTTCCCCGCCTCGCGCGACTCACGGCCTCGCCCGACACGCCCGTCTCGCTCGAAACGCCCGCCTCGCCCGTCTCGCCATTTCGTGTAACTCCCCGACGCCGCAGGTCCCGTGACCCGCGTGGCGTGCCGCCCAGTCCCGCAGCCTTCCGGCGCCCGCCGAGCCCGCCCCCTCCGCAGAGGACCACACCCCGTGCCCAGTCCTTCCCCCAGTGCCCCCGACACCCTCTGGTTCACCCGCTGCCCGGTGCCCACCGCCACCGGGATCGCCGCCGACCAGGGTTGGCTCGCCCGCGAGTTCGCCGCCGACGGGATCGCCGTCCGCTCGCTCCAGGACGCCCCGCCGGAGGTGGCCGCAGACCACCACTACACCCACGCGCTCACCGGACTGTTTCGCGAGGGCGGCAACGTCCCGGCACTGTGGGCCCGTTCGCGCGGCGAACGGACCCGGCTGATCGGCCTCACCTGGATCGAGGAGCGCCAGGTGGTCCTGGTCCGGGCCGGCAGCGGCATCACCGGCCCCGGCGACCTGCGCGGGCTGCGGCTGGCGGTCCCACATCATGGCATCGGCATCGACTTCTGGCGGGCGATGGCCCTGGCCGGCTTCCGTGGCGCCCTCGGCCTCGCCGGGCTCACACTGGACGACGCCGAGCTGGTCGACGTCCCGGGCCTGCCCGGCGGCGGGCAGTGGGCCGGCGAACTGGCCGCGCTGCGGGACGGTGTGGTGGACGCCGTGTACGTGAAGGGGGCGCTCGCCGTCGAGGCGGCCCGCCGGGTCGGGGCGGAGGTGGCCGTGGAACTGGACGCGGTGCCGGACCGCCGGGCCCGGGTCAACAACGGGACGCCCCGGCCGGTCACCGTCCACCAGCAACTGCTGGACGAGCAGCCGGAGCTGGTCGCCCGCTTCCTCGCCGTCCTGCTGGAGGCCGCCGACTGGGCGGCCGAGCACCCGGCGGAGGTGGTGCGGATCCTGCGGGCCGAGACCGGCGCGGGCGCCGAGGGCGTGGCCGGGGCGTACGCGCCGGGCAGCCACCGCACCCTGCACCTGGACCTCTCGGCGGAGCGCCTGGACCTGCTGGCGCAGCAGGAACGTTTCCTCGGGGACCGGGGATTCCTCGCCTCCCCGGTCGACATCCGCGGCTGGGCCGACCCGGAACCCCTGCGCGCCGCCCACGAGCTGCTGCGCGAACGGCGCCGCGCCGCAGTGGGCGGCTGAGCGCCGTCGGCCGCCGGCTGACAGATCATTACTAACAGATTTCAGCAGACAGATTTCAGATAACAGATTTCGAAACCTGTCACTTGTCAGCTGTCCTTCGTTTGGAGACCCCGTGAAGACCCCCCGCCTCGCCCTCGCCGCCACCGCGCTGCTCGCCTCCACCGCACTGGCCGCCTGCGGCTCGTCCGCCGACGGGGCCAAGGCCTCCGCCGGCGGCAAGGCCGACGTGGTGCTCCGCCTGCCCGACCCCGGAAACAACGGGTTCCTCGCCCGCGGCAAGAAGGACGGCTCGCTGGACAAGGCCCTGGCCGCCGTCCACGCCAAGGTCGCCTGGACCGGCAGCGCGGGCCCGTTCGCCCCGGCCGCACAGGCCCTGTCCGCCGACCAACTGGACGTCGCCCAGGGCTCGATCACCTCGGCCGTCGCCGCGCTCGCCCAGAAGCCCGGATTCAAGCTGTTCGCCCGGACCGCGCCCGACGGCGTCGGCGAAGGGATCCTGGTGAAGAACGACTCGCCCATCAAGTCCGTCCAGGACCTGGTCGGCCGCAAGGTCGCCGTCTCCCAGGGCGGCACCAGCGAGTACCTGCTGCTCAAGGCGCTGGAGAAGAACGGCGTCCCGGCCGACAAGGTCGAACGGGTCTACCTGCGCGCCGACCAGACGGCCGGCGTCTTCAACTCCGGCCAGGTGGACGCCTGGGCGACCTGGAACACCTTCTCCACGCCCACCATCGCCAACGCCGGGGCGCACTTCCTGGCCAACGGCAAGGAGGTCGGCTCCGACAACTACGCCGTCTGGGCCGTCCGCAACGGCTTCGCGGACAAGCACCCCGAGGTGGTCAAGGCCTTCTACACCTACCTGCGCGAGAACGGCCTCAAGGAGAAGGCGGACCCGGCCGCCTACCTCAACGTCTTCACCGACTCCGGCCCGACCGCCGTCACCCCCGCCGAGAAGGACATCGCGGTGAACGTCAGCGGGCAGGGCGCCGCCGCGGAGGCCATCTCCGACGCCGACACCGCCCGCTTCGGCACCGTCGCCCGGTTCTTCGCCGACCAGAAGGTCACCAAGCAACTCGTGGACGTCAAGCCGTACCTGATCGACATCAACAAGCTCGGGGACGGTGCCAAGTGACCACCGCCGCCCCCGAACGCGCCACCGACGACACCCGAGCCGCCCTCGACGCCGGACTCGTCACCCCGCACACCAGGCGGCAGCGACCCCGCCCGCGCGCCCTCGCCGTGATCCTGCGCACCCTGGGCCCGCTCGCCCTGCTCGGCGGCTGGGCGCTCGCCTCCGCCACCGGCGCGCTCACCCAGGACGTCCTCGCCTCACCCGCCCAGGTCGCCGAAGCCGTCGGCGAGTTGTGGGGCAACGGCCAGCTCACCGATGCGCTCGGAGTCTCCCTCACCCGGGCCGGCCTCGGCCTGCTCTTCGGCGCGACCACCGGTCTGGTGCTCGGCGTGGTCACCGGCTTCACCCGGCTCGGCGAGGAACTGCTCGACTCCGCGATCCAGGTGCTGCGCACCGTCCCGTTCCTGGCGCTGGTCCCGCTGTTCATGGTGTGGTTCGGCATCACCGAGACCGCGAAGGTCGCCCTGATCGGCGTCGCCACCAGCTTCCCGATGTACGTGTCCGCCTCCGGCGGCGTCCGCAACACCGACCGCAAGCTGGTCGAGGCGATGCGCAGCTTCGGGCTCGGCCGCTGGGCCATCGTGCGCACCGTCGTCCTGCCCGGCGCGCTGCCCGCCCTGCTGTCCGGTCTGCGACTGTCGATGACGCTCAGCGTGATCGCCCTGATCGCCGCCGAGGAGATCAACTCCACCGAGGGGATCGGATACTTGATGGCCCAGGCGCAGAACTACTCGCGCACCGACATCCTCGCCGTCTGCATCCTGATCTACGGGTTGCTCGGCCTCACCGCCGACGCGGTCGTCCGGGTCCTGGAGCGCCTCCTGATGCCGTGGCGCCAGGCCGTCCAGGGAGCAGCCCGATGAGCACCGCCACCTCCGCCACCTCTGCCACCTCCGCGCCTTCCGCCTCCGTGCCCGCGACCGCCGCTCCGGCCGTCCATCTGCGGGGCCTGCGCCGGGTGTTCGGCACCCGCGCCGTCCTCGACGGCGTCGATCTCTCCATCGCCCGGGGCGAGTTCGTCGCACTGCTGGGCGCCAGCGGCACCGGCAAGACCACCCTGCTGCGCATCCTCGGTGCGCTCGACCGGGCCGACGAGGGCACCGTACTCGTCCCGCCGGTGCGTACGGTGGTCTTCCAGGAGCCCCGACTCGTGCCGTCCAAGCGGGTGTTGGCCAACGTCACGGTCGGCCTGCCGCGCGGCGCCGCGACCCGGGAGACCGGACTCAAGGCGCTCGCCGAGGTCGGCCTGGACAAGCACGCCGACGCCTGGCCGGCCACCCTCTCGGGCGGCGAGGCGCAGCGCGTCGCGCTCGCCCGGGCCCTCGTCCGTGAACCCCAACTGCTGTTGCTCGACGAGCCGTTCGCCGCTCTGGACGCGCTCACCCGACTGCGCATGCAGGACCTGGTCGGCGACCTCGTCCGCCGCCACCGCCCCGCCGTGCTGCTGGTCACCCACGACGTGGAGGAGGCCGTCCGGCTCGCCGACCGCGTCGCCGTCCTGCGCGACGGCCTGCTCGTGCGCGACGAACCGGTCGCCGTCGACCACCCCCGCGACCCCGCCGACCCGGCCTTCGCCGACCTGCGCCGCCGACTGCTGGCCGACCTCGGCGTCCACTGACCCGTCAGCGGGCCCACCGAACCGTCCTCAAGAACGCCACCCCGCACCACCGGAGTTGAACAGATGACCGTGACCCTCGGCGTCCACGCCAGCAACCCCTCGCTCTACTACCTCGCCCGACTGCCCTACCTGGACGAGGAACTGGCCCCGCTCGGCGAGACCGGCGCCTTCCACCACTACGCCGACGGCACCCGCACCGGTGCGCTGCTCGCCGACGGCACCATCGACTTCGGCGGGACGGGCTCGACCCCGCCGGTCACCGCCCAGGCGGCCGGCCACGACCTGGTGTACGCGGCGGTCTCCGCACCCCGGCCCGACCACGGCGCCCTGCTGGTGCTGGACGGCGGCCCGGTCCGGGCGGTGGCGGACCTCAAGGGCGGCACCGTCGTGCTGGGCATCGGATCCTGGCAGACCCACCTGCTCGCCAAGGCCCTGCACGCGCAGGGGCTCTCGTACGCCGAGGACGTCACCCCGGTGCGCCCGGCGGCCGGCGAGGACCAGGCCCAGCGGCTGCGCGACGGCGAGATCGCGGGGTGGATCGCCCAGGGCGCCGAACTGGCCGCCGCCCGCCGGAGCGGGGGTTTCCGGGAGCTGATCCGCACCGGCGACGTCATCACCGACCGCTCGGTGTTCTTCACCCGCCGGGACTTCGCGACCGAGCGCCCCGAGGTGGTCGCCGCGATCGCCGCCGCGCTGCGCCGCGCGGACGCCTGGGTGGCCGCCCACCCGGCCGAGGCGGCCGCGATCGCGGCGGAGCAGCTGGGCGGCTCGGCCGTCGACTGGCAGACGGCGCTGGCCGCACTGCCGTGGCAACTGGAGCCCGCCACCGCCGGGTTCATCGCCGAGCAGCAGGAGGCCGCGGACATCTTCCACGGGGTCGGGTTCATCGACCGGGCGCTGACCGTCGCCGACGCCCATCTGCCCGCGCTGGAGGCCCCGGTGGCCGCCGCGCTCGCCAAGGCGGTCTGAACCATGGCCTCCGAAGTCCTCTGGTACATCATCCCGCGCGAGGGCCACTACCCGTGGGAGCCGGCCGGCCGCCGCCCGGTGGATCTCCGCTACCTGCAGCAACTGGCGGGAAGCGTCGAGCGGTTGGGCTACACCGGCGCCTTGCTCGCGACTGACCTCTACGACGTGTGGACGCTCGGCAGCGCGCTCGCGGCCGCCACCACCCCGGCGTTCAAGCCGCTGCTGGCCGTCCACCCGGGGCTGGTCTCGCCCACCCTGCTGGCGAAGATGGCGCTCAGCTTCGACCGGATGCACGGCGGCCGACTGCGGTTCAACGTGGTCAACGGCTCGACCGCGCAACTGCGCGAGTACGGACTGGACGTCGAGCACGACGACCGCTACCGGCTGAGCGCCGAGTACTGGTCGATCGTCAAGCGCCTGACCGCCGGCGAAGTCTTCGACCACAAGGGCGAGTTCTACGACCTGAAGAACGCGGGCGCGAGCCTGCGGGAGCTGGAGCCGGTCCAGCCCGGCGGCATCCCGCTCTGGTTCGGCGGCAGTTCGGCGGCCGGCATCGAGATGGCGGCCGAGCACGTGGACGTCTACCTGACCTGGGGCGAGCCGCCGCACCTGCTCAAGGAGAAGCTGGACCTGGTCCGGGCGCGGGCCGCCGCCCACGGCCGGACCCTGCGGATCGGGCTGCGGCTGCACCTGATCGTCCGCGACACCGAGGACGAGGCCTGGGCGGCCGCCGACCGCCTGCTCGACGTCACCAGCGAGGCCACGTACGCCCGCCAACTGGGCGGCGCCAAGGGGGAGGACGGGGTCGGCTGGCAGCGGCAGTTCCGCCAGCACGGCGGCAAGGTGCCCGCGCGGGCCCGGGAGCTGGAGGCCTACCCGAACCTCTGGCCGGGAATGAGCCTGTTCCGCCCCGGCCCCGGTACGGCGGTGGTCGGCTCGACGGCCCAGGTGGTCGAGCGGTTGCAGGAGTTCGAGTCGCTGGGCGTCGACACCTTCATCCTCTCCGGCAACCCCCTGCTGGAGGAGGCCCACCGGGTTGCGGAAACGGTGCTGCCCGCCCTGGGCATCCGCCGCTGACGGCTGACGGCTGACGGCTGACGGCTGACGGCTGACGGCTGACGGCTGACGGCTGACGGCTGACGGCTAACAGATAACAACTGACAGCTGACAGATGATGAAATCTGTCAGCTGTCAGTTGTTCGCCCGTTCCGCCGGCAAGCCCCGCCCGCCCCCTCCCCGCTCAGAGGCTGAGTCGGTCGATCTCCGCCAGCTCCTCCGCGGTCAGCGGACCGCCCGCGAGCGCGTCGATGTTCTGGTCCAGCTGGGCGACGCTGCTCGCCCCGATGATCACCGAGACCACCCGCGGGTCCCGCAGGACCCAGCACAGCGCGAGCTGCGCCAGCGTCTGCCCGCGCCGCTCGGCGACCTTGTTGAGTGCCCGCAGCTGCTCCAGCTTCGGCCCGCTGAGCGCCTCCTCGGTCAGGAACCGCCCGACCGACATCCGCGAACCGGCCGGTACCTCGCCCGACAGGTAGCGGTCCGTCAGGAGGCCCTGGGCGAGCGGAGAGTAGGCGATGAGGCTGGTGCGGGTCTCGCCCACCGCGTCCAGCACGCCCTCCTCCACGTACCGGTTGAGGATCGAGTACGCCGACTGGTTCAGCAGCACCGGCGTGCCCAGCTCGCGCAGGATCGCCACCGCCTCCCGGTGCTGCTCCGCCGGGTAGTTGGAGATCGCCGCGTACAGGGCCTTGCCCGAGCGCACCGCGCTGTCCAGCGCGCCCATCGTCTCCTCGAGCGGGGTGTCCGGGTCGTAGCGGTGGGAGTAGAAGACGTCGACGTAGTCCAGTCCCATCCGGCCCAGCGACTGGTCCAGGCTGGCCAGCAGGTACTTGCGGCTGCCGCCGTTGCCGTACGGGCCGGGCCACATGTCCCAGCCGGCCTTGCTGGCGATGAACAGCTCGTCGCGGTACGGGCGGAAGTCCTGGGCGAACAGGTAGCCGAAGTTGCGCTCGGCGCTGCCGTACGGCGGGCCGTAGTTGTTCGCGAGGTCGAAGTGGGTGATCCCCCGATCGAAGGCGCGGCGCAGCACCGCCCGCTGGACCTCCAGCGGCTGGGCGTCACCGAAGTTGTGCCAGAGGCCGAGGGAGACGGCCGGCAGCTGAACGCCGCTGCGGCCGGCCTTGCGGTAGGTCATCGAGGCATAGCGGTCATCCGCGGCGAGGTAGCTCATGCCGGACATCTTGCCAGTCGCCGCGGGTGGATCAAGCCCTTGCCCCGTTTCTGACCGGTGCTTATGCTCGCGGAGGATCGTACGCGTGCGAGGCGAAGGGGGAGTCGTGATGACCGTCCAGGCTGTGACCGCACCCGCGACCCCAACCGCGACCGCGCCCGCGGCGGCACCCGTGACTGCGCCCGCGGCCGCCGCGGCCCGCTGTTGTCGCGGCCGCCGCTGCACCTCGCGCTGACGCCGCCCCAGAGCCGCTCCGCCGCGATCCCCTCCCGGTGCCGCCCGCGTGAGCGCAGCCCGTACCGGGGCGTTCCGCGCGGGCCGCCGCCGCCCCTCCTCGGCAGCCGTGCCCGCGCCTCGGGTCAGGGCGTCGCGCCGAGGCCCCATCGAGCGCCCCCAAGGAGACCGCCGTGCGGTTCACCGTCTCGTCCCTCGTCGCCAACGGACCCGATCCCGTGACCGGCGTCCAGCGCACCCCGCAGGAGAAGCTGTGGAACGTCATCGACCAGGCGGTCGTGGCCGAGCAACTCGGTTACGACGGCTACGGCGTGGGGGAGCGGCACGGTGAACCGTTCCTCTCTCCGGCGCCGCCGGTGCTGCTGAGCGCGATAGCGGCCCGCACCTCCACCATCCGGCTGTTCACCACGGTGACGGTGCTGAGCATCCTGGATCCGGTCCGGGTCGCCGAGGACTACGCCCTGCTCGACCAGCTCTCCGGAGGCAGGGTCGAGTTGATCATCGGCAAGGGCAACGACCCGCGGCACTTCGACCTGTTCGGCCTGCCCGAGGAGCGCCAGTGGGACGCGCTCGCCGAGAACTACGGCCTGTTGCGCCGGCTCTGGCGCGAGGAGAGGGTGACCTGGGAGGGCTCGACCCGCCCGCCGCTCAAGGACGTGGCCGTCGCGCCGCGCCCGTTGCAGGACCCGATCCCGGTGTGGCACGGCAGCGCGACCAGCACCCAGTCCACCGACCTGGCCGCCCGCTACGGTGATCCGCTCTTCTCCGCCAACTCCTTCCACCCGCTGGCCAAGTACCGCTCCCTGGTCGAGCACTACCGCGAGCGCTGGGCGCACTACGGGCGCGATCCGAGGGAGGCCAGGGTGGGCGCGAGCTTCGGCGGGCTGTACGTCGCCAAGCGCTCGCAGGACGCGGTCGAGGGCTTCCGTCCGTACTGGGACGCGATGTTCGCTTCGGCGGCCGGTCGGCACAACAAGTCGCCGTTCGCCTCGCTGGAGGACGCGCTGGAGCACGGTTCGGCCCTGGTCGGAAGCCCGCAGCAGGTGATCGAGAAGATCCACCGCTATCACGAGGCCTTCGGCAACGAGGTGGTCGGGATCGGAGTCGACGCTCTGACGGAAGGGGCGCAGCGGGAGCAGTTGGAGCTGTTCGCGGCGGAGGTGGCCCCGGTGGTCAGGCGCGAGCTTCCGTGAGCGCCCGCCCGACGTGACGCGCGCCACCGGCCGCGGTGGAGTGCCGCCGGTCGGGGCGGGGGAGACGAGCGGGCGAGGGGCCGTGGCCGCCGGGGGGCGGCGCACGGCCCTCGGTCGTCCCCGGCGCGGACCCGTCCGCCCGCCTCGTCCCCGCCTTGCCCCCGCCTCGTCCCCGGCGCGGCCCGCTTCGGCCCGCCCCGCGTCCGCGTCGAGCCGGGCAATCCCTGGCCTTCTGTACCTACTGGTATGTACAGTGGTTCGCATGACCACCCAGGACCGCCTCATCGAGAGCACCCAGGCACTCCTCTGGGAGCGCGGTTACGTCGGCACCAGCCCCAAGGCCATCCAGCAGCACGCCGGTGTCGGCCAGGGCAGCATGTACCACCACTTCGCCGGCAAGCCCGACCTCGCCGCCGCCGCCCTGCGCCGCAGTGCCGAGCAGCTGCGGGGAGTCGCCGCCGCCGACCTGTCCGCCCCCGGCAGCGCGTACGACCGCATCGCCGCCTACCTGCGCCGCGACCGCGACGTACTGCGCGGCTGCCGGATCGGCCGGATGGCCCAGGACCCTGACGTCATCGCCGACCCCGAACTGCGCGCCCCCGTCGAGGAGACCTTCGACTGGCTGCGCGCCCGGATCGCCGAGTTGGTGGCCGAGGGCCAGGAGGCGGGCGAGCTCGCCCCCGGTGTCGACCCGGCCGACACCGCCGCCGCCGTGGTCGCCGTCGTCCAGGGCGGCTACGTCCTGGCGCGCGCGGCCGGCCGGGCCGAGCCCTTCGAGCAGGCCGTACGCGGCGCCCTCGGCCTGCTCGCCGCCCAGCGCACCGCCTGACCTGCGCCGCGCACGGCTGGGCGGCCGCGTGGCCGACCGGCCGCGTGACCGCGCGACCGACCCGGCAACCGAGCGCGTGACCGACTGGCCGAGCGATGCCCGCTCGACGATCCGACCGAGGAGACCCGCCGTGCACGCCATGCAGTACGAGATCACCCTCCCCGCCGACTACGACCTGGGGATCATCCGCAAGCGCGTCGCGGACAAGGGCCATCTGCTCGACGCGCACCCGGGCCTCGGGCTCAAGGCGTACCTGGTCCGCGAGCGGGGCCGCGACGGGTCGCCCGTCAACCAGTACGCGCCGTTCTACCTCTGGCGCACCGTCGAGGGCATGAACAGCTTCCTCTGGGGGCCGGGCTTCCGCGGCCTGAGCGCCGACTTCGGCCGTCCGGCCGTCCGTCACTGGCTCGGCGCTGGTCTGGCCCATGGCGCCGTGCCGGACGCTCCGGCGACCTCGACCGTGACCACGGCTACCCGCCACACCGTCAGGCTCTCCGAGTCCGACGATCCCGCCGAGGCGGTCGAGCGGGCCCTCGCCGAGTTGCCCGCGCATCCCGCGCTGCACACCGCCGCCGTCGCGGTGGACCCGAGCCGCTGGGAGCTGGTCCGCTTCGCCCTCTGGCGCGGCCCGGCCCCGGACGACGTGCCGGGCATCCGCTACCAGGTGCTGCACCTGTCCCGTCCCGAACTCGACCGGCTGCCCGGCGGCCGGCACTGGTGAAAGGTTTCGCCACTCCCATGACCAGCCCCACGACCGGTCCCACGACCGCCCCCGCCGCCCCGGCCCCCGCCCCGATGACACCGGCCGACCTGACCCCCGCGCCGCTCGACCGCGAAGCCGGCTACGCCCTGCTCGCCGACCTCGCCGGCCCGGTCGCCGCCGCGACCCTCGGCGGCCTGGACGGTCTCGCACCCGGCTTCCCCGACTGGATCGTCACCAGTCTCTTCGGCGGCACCTACCAGCGCCCCGGTCTCGCCCTGCGCGACCGGCAGGTGGCCAACCTGGCCGCGCTCACCGCCCTCGGCGGCGTGGAGCCGCAGCTCGCCGACCACGTCCGCAACAGTCTGCGGATCGGCCTGACCAGGGAGGAGATCACCGAGGTCATCGTCCACCTCGCCCCCTACGTCGGCGTCCCCAAGGCCCTGGCCGGCCTGCGGGTCGCCACCGCCACCTTCGCCGAGGCGTCCCCGACTGAGGCGTCCCCGACCGAGACGTCCCCGACCCCGGCAGACCTGGTCCCGGCAGACCTGGTCCCCGCATCCCCGACCGAGGCGGACCGGGCATGACCCCCACGATCCGTACCGTCCTCGGCGACCTCGACCCCGCGGAACTCGGTGCCACCGACTCCCACGACCATCTCTTCATCCGCAGCCCCCTGCTCCCCGGCGAGGAACTGGACGACCCGGCCGCCGCCGAGGGCGTCCTGCGCGCCTTCGCGGCGGCCGGCGGACGGTCGTTCGTCCAGTGGACCCCGTACGGCATGGGCCGCGGAGCGGACTCCCTCGCGAAGCTCTCCCGTGCGACCGGAGTCCACGTCGTCGCCGCCACCGGCCTGCACCAGGAGGCCCACTACGACCCGGACACCCTCCCCGCCCTGTACGACGGGCTGGCCGAACGCTTCATCGCGGAACTCACCACCGGGCTGACGGCCGAACCGGCCACCGAGCTGCCTGGACCGCCCGTAGCAGCCGAGGCCCCCGCAGCAGTCGAAGCCCCCGAAGCACCCGCGCCGCCCGAGGCCGTCCGGGCGGGCCTGATCAAGATCGCCTGCGACCCCGGGACCACCACGGCGCACACCCGCCGGGTAATGGCCGCGGCCGCCGACGCGCACCACGCCACCGGTGCCCCGATCGCCGTTCACCTCGAACCCCGAGCCGACCCGCACCTCGTCCTGAACCGGCTGCACGTTCGACACGGCGTCCCGCCCCACCGGATCGTCCTCGGCCACCTCACCCGGCTGCCGGATGTGCGGGTGCACCGCGAACTCGCCGCGGAAGGCGTCTACTTCGCGCTGGACAGTCCCTCCCGGGCCGGCCACCCGGCCGACCACCAGGCCTTCGACGTCATCGCGGACCTCGTCGAGGCCGGCCACGCCTCCCGACTCCTCCTCGGCGCCGACACCACCACCCGCACCGCCCGTCGGGCCGACGGCCCGACCACACTGCTCAACGACCTCGTCCCACGGCTCGCCCGCACCTTCGGCCCCGAACTGCCCGGCCTCCTCCTCACCGCCAACCCGGCCGCCGCCTTCGCCACCGACTGGCGCACGCCCTGAACCGTCCCCGCTCGGCCCGCCCCGGTCTCGACCCGCCGCAGGCCGACCCCGGGTCTTCGGTGAAGGCCCGCCGCCCACGCCCTACCGTGACGGCCATGGTGACCCTGCGCATCCTCACGACCGACGACTGGCCGCTCTGGCGCGACCTGCGCCTCGCCGCCCTCTCCGACTCGCCGCACGCCTTCAAGGCCCGCCTGGAGGACTGGCACCACGGCGGGGAGGAACGGTGGCGCGCCCGGTTGCACCTTCCGGGCGCCCACCACGTCGCGGCGCTGCTGGACGGTCCGGATGGTCCGGACGGTCCGGACGCCACTCCCGTCGGTCTGGCGGACGGTCTCCCCGGAGCCGACGGCGTACGGGAGTTGCGCTCGGTGTGGGTCGGACCGGAGGCACGCGGCAGGGGCGTCGCCGACCTCCTGCTGGAGGAGGTCGAGCGCTGGGCCCGCGCATCCGGTGGCACCACGCTGCGCCTCGCGGTGCTCCCCGGCAACGAACCGGCGATCGCGCTCTACCGCCGACACGGCTTCACCGCGCTCGCCGAGCCCGGCGGGCTGCTCGCGGACGGGGTCACCCGGGAGCTCGTGATGGCGAAGCCACTGCGCTGACGGTTGCAGCTGACGGCCGGACGGGCCGGTCACCCGCCGATCCACCCCGCCACCCGCTCGACGGCCGCGAACGCACCGAAGGCGAGCAGCCGCGTCAGCTCCCCGTCGTCGGCCCCGGGCCGAACGGCGCGCCAGGCGGCCACGTCGGCCTCCGCGAGCCGGTACGGCGCGAGGGCGGTGAGCAGGGCGAGCCGGGCGGCCGGACGCTCGGGTGCGGCGAGCCCGGCCAGGTACGGGCCGACGGGATCGCCGCCGAGCGGCGGGTGGGTGCCGTCCCAGGTGGCCAGCGCGTCCAGGACGGCGGCGCGGGCGAGGTCCGTCAGCAGGCCGCCGCCCTCCGACGCGGCCGCGCGCAGGGCGAGGTAGGCGGGGCCGATCACGCCGTCCCCGGCCCAGGCGGGCGTGGCGCCACCAGGGGAGGGGGCGGGGGAGCCGCCGAGGACGGTGAGGCCGGCGCCGGGTACCACCGTGAGACGGGCCGCCTTCGCCACCGCCAGCGCGGCGGTCCGCCGCTCGTCGACGGAGTGGCGCAGGGCTTCCGGCAGCAGCGCCTGCTCATCCAGGAGAGCGGTGACCATGCGGTTGATGAAGTGGGTGACCAGCACCGTCCCGACGAACTCGGGAGCGAGGGAGGCCGGGAAGGGCGGGCGGGCCAGGGCCTGATCCCCCGGTGTACGGGTGGCCGCCGCCCAGGCGAGCAGGGCCGCCTGCCCGGCGTCCTCGGGGGCGCGGCCGGACCTGGCGGCCTCGGCGAGGCGGTGGTCGCCGGCGCCGTGGGCGAGCAGGGAGTGCGCCTCGGTGCAGAACGGGCAGCGGTTGGCGAGCGAGACGGCGCCGGCCACGGCCTCCTTGTCGGTGCGCGCCGCGGCCCCGGCCAGTTCGGCCTCGCGCAGCAGCGCCCAGGTGGCGGCGAGCACCGCGGGGGCGGGCGAGAGGCTCATCAGCGGGCCGTCGGCGAGCAGGAAGTCCTGCTCCATCTGGGCGTACACGGCGGCCACCTGGCCGGTGGCGGCCTCGGGTCGGACGGGCGCGGTGTGGCGGTAGGGCGCGGGCATGCGGGTCCCCTCCTGATGTCCCGGACTTCTGTCCCAGCTATCGCAACCCGCAGTTGCGATACGGTGAGCGTGACACGCCGCTCGCCCTAACGCAACCAGGAGTTGCAATGCGCCTCGCCGAACCTGCCGAACCTGCCGAAGCCGTCGAGCCCGTCGAGCCCGTCGAGCCCGTGGAACCCGTGGAACCCGCCGAGGCTGCCGAGCGAGCCGAGCCCGCCCGGCCTGCTGCCGCCCGGCCCACGCTCGGGCGCGGCGAGAAGGTCCGGACGGCGGTGCTCGCCGCCGCCCTCGCGGAACTGGCCGAGACCGGCTACACCGCGCTCACCGTCGACGGGGTCGCGCAGCGGGCGGGCGTCCACAAGACCACCGTCTACCGGCGCTGGAAGGACCGCGACACCCTGCTCGTCGACGCCCTGGCCGGCCAGATCGCCACCGACATCCCCATCCCGGACACCGGCTCCGTCGACGACGACCTGCGCGCCCTCGCCCGCGGCCTCGCGGCCTGGCTGACCGGCCCGTCCGGCAGCGCCGTGCTCGCCGTCCTGCTGTCGGACGCGGTCCGGGTCCCGGCGATGGCCGAGGTGCGGGCGCGGATCTTCGACGACCGGCTGCGGCGGGCCGAACCGGTGGTCCGCCGAGCCGTCGAACGCGGGCAGCTGCCACCCGGCACCGATCCGGCGGAGGTCATCAAGAACCTCGCCGCGCCGCTGTACTTCCGGGTCCTGATCACGGCCGAGCGGGTGGACGGCGACACCGCCGACCGCGCCGCCGCCGCCGTTCTCGCCGCGGCCCGCAACGGCGGCCTCGGCTGACCCGAACCAGGGGAGTGGTCGGGGCCCCGCCGTCGTGCGGTCGTCCGGCGGCTCACATGTGGGTGCCGCCGTCGATGCGGAGCTCGGTGCCGGTGACGAACGCGCCGTCGTCGGAGGCCAGCATCGCGATCACCCCGGCCACCGTCTCCGGACCCGCGAAGCCCTGGCCGAGGGCGGGGGCGAGCTTGGCGAGCAGGCTGAAGTCGGCGTCGGAGGGCAGTCCCGGGTTGTGGGTCATGCCGCTGTCGATGCTGCCCGGCGCGACGCAGACCGCACGCAGGCCCTGCTTCGCGTACTCGGAGGCGATGGCGTGGGTGAAGGACTGGATGCCGCCCTTGGTCGCGGCGTACGCGGCCATGTAGGGGTGGGCGAAGCTCGCCGAGGTGGAGCTGAAGTTGACCACCACGCCCCTGCCGCCCGCGAGCAGTGCGGGGAGCGCCTCGCGGGTCATCAGGAAGGTGCCGGTCAGGTTGACCGCGAGGAGCTTGTTCCAGAACTCAAGGCTGGTCTCGTGGGTGTGCGACGAGCGGAGGATGCCGGCTGCATTGACCAGGGCGTCCAGCCCGCCGAGATCCTTGATCGCCGCCGCGACGCCGGTGACGACGGCCGCCTCGTCCGAGATGTCCAGGACCTGGACGGCCAGACGGTCCGCGGTGCCGTCGGCGGTCGCGCGGTCCAGGGTCGCCTTCAGGCCGTCCTCGTCGACGTCGACGGCGACGACCTTCCCTCCCTCGGCGAGGATGCGGTGCACGGTCGCCTGGCCGATGCCAGAGCCGCCGCCGGTGATCAGGACGTTCCGTCCGCTGAAGCGCTCCATGGTGGTACTCCGTTCGTTCGCGGCCTTTCGGCCTCAAGAGGCACGGTACGCCTTCATGGCATAACGTGCCAATAAGTCCTCCAAGTGTCACTTCGGCGCAACGCGCCACAGTGGCACCGGCCCGCGTACGCTGACCCTGTGACCGGACGCCCCACCCTGAATCAGCGCCGCCGCGACGCCACCCGGCTGGACATCGCCCGCACCGCCGCCGAGCTCTTCGCCGAGCGCGGGGCCGAGGCGACCACCGCCGAGGAGATCGCCCTCGCGGCGGGCATCTCGCTGCGCACCTTCTACCGGTACTTCTCCGTCAAGGAGGACGCCGTCGCGCCGCTGCTGGCGGCCGGCGGGCGCCGCTGGGTCGACCAGCTCGCCGAGGCCCCGGCCGATCTGCCGCTGCGCGAGGCGCTGGAGTGCTCGGCGGTCGCCTCGCTGACCCCGCCCGACGGCGAGGCGGTCGAGGCGATGGAGTGGACGCGAAGCCTGCTGCGTGACCCGAGCCTCGACGGCACGTGGCAGCGCGTCCACGCCGACTCCGAGGAGCGGCTGCGGGCGGTCCTCGCGGCGCGCTGCCCGGGCGGCACCGACCCGCTGGAGATCCGGCTGGCCGCCGCTGCGGCGACGGCCGCGATCCGGGTCGCGCTGGAGGAATGGGCCGCCTCGGACGCGCCCACGGCCGGCCCGGGCTCCCCGCAGGAGCTCGGTGCGCGCTGCATGCGCGAACTCACGGCGGGGCTGCGGCTCTACGGGCGGGAGGGCTGAGCCCGTCCAGCCGCGAACGGACAGCAGATAACAGATAACAGCTGACAGATTTCGTTATCTGTTATCTGTTATCTGTTATCTGTCGGCTGTCATCTGTCACCTGTTCCTCCTCCCCGGCCCCGTTAGGGTGGGTGATCGCGCGCCCCGGTGGGGGAACCGGGGTGACCACCTCGGATGTCCTGGACGGAGGGGGCGGGGAGTTCGAGGCGTGGGAGCAAGTAGGACATGGGTCTGACGAGCCACAAGGTGTTGGCGCTGGCCGTATTGATCGCCGTCGTGATGACGGCCTGCACGGTCTGGCTGTGGCCAAGACTCGCCAAGCAGAGCTGGCAGGCGGTGCTCGGTCGGATCGGCGCCCTGCTCGCCACCCAGCTCGCGGTGCTGGCCGCGCTCGGCCTGGTGGCGAACAACTACTTCGCCTTCTACAGCAGTTGGGACGACCTGCTGGGCACCGGTGACACCGGCCCGGTGGTGATCCACAACAAGGCGGACGCGTCCGGCCGGCTGCTCGTGGAGACGATCGGCCACGCCTCCGTCAAGGGCGGCGGCGCGATGGGCCGCGAGCCCAGCCAGTCCGGCGAGATTCGCAAGGTGCGGATCGACGGCGCGGCCAGCCGGCTGTCCACCGAGGGGTACGTCTTCCTGCCGCCGCAGTACTTCCAACCGGAGTACGCGCAGCGGCAGTTCCCGGCGGTGATCGTCAGCACCGGCTTCCCCGGGATCGCCGAGAACCTGATCACCCGGTTCAACTACCCGGGCGCGGCGCTCAAGTTGCTCCAGGACGGCAAGATGCAGCCGACCGTCATGGTGTTGATGCGCCCCTCGCCGGCCCTGCCGCAGGACACCGAGTGCGAGGACATCCCGGGCGGCGCGCAGTCCGACACGTACTTCACCAAGGACGTCCCCTCGGCGATCCAGGCGAGCTTCCGGGTCTCCTCCGATCCGCAGGCCTGGGCCTTCATGGGCAACTCGACCGGCGGCTACTGCGCCCTCAAGCTGGCCATGCGCCACCCGGACGTCTTTCCGACCGCCGTCGCGCTCTCGGCCTACTACGACGCGGCCGACGACCCGACCACGGGTGACCTGTTCGGCGGCAGCAAGCAGCGTCGTGACGAGGCCAACCTGATGTGGCGGTTGAAGAACCTGCCGCAGCCCAAGGTGTCCGTGCTGCTGGCCGGCACCAAGAAGGGCGACGGCGACTACCGGCGCGACACCGAGGCCTTCGTCGACGCCGTGCAGTCCCCGATGAAGGTCTCCTACAGCATGTTGGAGAACGGTGGCCACAACTTCGAGACCTGGAGCGCGCTGCTGCCGTCCTCGCTGGAGTGGCTGTCCCAGCACCTCAAGGTCCCGAACCAGGCTGCCTGAGTGGGCCGTCTAAACAAACTGCCTGAGCAAACCGCCTGGGCAGGCCGTCCGAGCAGGCAGTCTGCTCAGACGGCCTGAGTAAGCCGACGGACAGTGAGGGCGCGCGGGAGCGGTGAGGCTCAGGCCACCCGCTCCAGCGTCCCGGTGTGCAGCTCGCCGACCCGGCCGCCCTCGCCCTCGTACGTCCAGAAGGCGCGTACCGTCAGCCGGCCGAGGTCCATCACGTGGCTGACGGTGATCCCGCTCTCCTCGGTCCAGCTGATGAAGTAGATCTCCGGCGCCACCTCGGCGACGTGCAGCCGCACGTCCTCCCACTGGCCCGCCGACTCGCCGAGGCCCTCCCAGCGCAGCCGCCGGCCGTCGGCCGAGTAGGTGTTGCGGAAGGCCGCGCCGTTGTCGGCCCGGAAGAGGTAGGTGCGGCCGGCGAAGGCGGGCAGGGGCGCGGTCATGGTGGGGCGGTACCTCGTTCCTGTGGGGCCGTGCACGGCGGTCTTGTGCACTGCGGAAGATGTCGGACCTCCAATTTATCCGACCCGGTGAGCCGGGTGGGCGCACCCGTGGGCGGTGCGCCACGGCACCGGCCGCCACCGCGCAGGCCCGCGGGGTGTGCGGCGGGCACCTGGGCGCCCGCCAGCGGCCGGTCCTACCGTCCACCCCCATGAGACGCACCCCCACTCCCATGCGGCACACCCCCACCGCCGTCGGACGCACCCCCACCGCGTTGTCCGTCCTCCTGCTCACCCTCGCCGCGCTGCTCCTCGGCACCCCCACACCCGCCCAGGCCACCGCCGCCCGGACCGCCACTGCCCGGACCGCTGCCCAGGCGGCCACCGCCCCGCTCACCCTCGAAGCCGCCTTCCCCGCCCCCGGCAACGGCTGGGCCAAGGTCGAGCGCTACCTCGACACCACCCCCGGCTTCCGCACCGAGCAGTACCCGGCCGACGGCCGCGGCGACCAGGACGGCGCCCGCCGGACGTACTTCGGCGGCACCGGCCAGCCCGCCTCCAGCCGCTTCCTGCTGTACTCGGCGACCGGCTGGGACACCGGCAGCCGTCCGACCCCCGTGTTGCTGGTCCACGGCGCCAACGACAACGCCGACCGCGCCTGGGCGAACCCGGGGGAGAGCGGCACCTGTGGCGCCTCCGCCTGCCCGTCCACCGGCCTCGCCCAGTACCTCGCCGGCACCGGCCACCGGGTGTTCGCCATCGGCTTCGCCCACAAGCAGGGCGACAACCTGCTCCAGGCGCAGGCCGTCGGTGACGCCGTCGCGCTGATCCGGGCCCGTCTCGGCGTCCCCCAGGTGGACGTGGTGGCGTGGAGCAAGGGCGAGGTCGCCGCCCGGGCATACGTGTCCTCGGTGCGCCCGTCCTGGGGGCGGGCCTACGCGGGCGACGTGCGCCGCCTGATCACCCTCGGGGGCCCGAACGGCGGGCTCGACTACGTGTACGCGCACGGCTGGTCGTTCGACCTCGCGAGCTGGCCGGCCTGCGGCGGCACCGCCAACGCGCCGTCCCCGCACCTCTACATGACCTGCTACGGCACGTACACGGCGCAGCCCTGCCTCGGCGTGCTGCCCACCGGCGGCTACGACTGCTACCCGGGCCAGCGCCAGCTGCTCGCCCGCTGGGACGGCCGGTACGGGGTGGACGGCAGCGCCCAGGACTGGTGGACCACCTACTACGGCGGCCAGGGCTTCTACACCTCGGGCCAGGGCATCCAGGCGGCGATCGACGCCGGTTCGCTGATCGCGCCGCTGCAACAGGCGGGCGTCCCCGCGTCGGTGCGCACCTACCTGCTCGCGGGCGGGTCCGCCGACATCCCGGGCGTGCTCAACGAGAACCGGGGGCCCAGTGACGGCATCGTGTTCACCGCGAGCGCCCTGGACACCACCGGCATCGCGACGATCGGCGGCACCCGGCTGCTCACCGGCCTCAACCACCTGGAACTCGCCTGGGCGCCGGAGGCCGAGAGCCAGGTCGACAACTGGCTCGCTTGACCCGTGGACCCGTGGACCCGTGGACCCGCGGCCCGTCGATTCGTCGTTCGGCAGCTCAACGGCTCCGCTGATCCGTCCCAACTGATCCACCACGCAGCGTCGTTGATCGACACCACTGTGACCTGTGCGACAACCGGCCCTGGCAGGTTGTCCGTTCACGCACGGCCTGCCTAGCCTGCAACCGTCGTCCGCCCTCGCGGACCCCCGCCGTCGGGACGCCGAGTCCTGTCCACCCGTCGGTCGGCAACCGAGCACCACAGCGGACGGGAGCGGGGGAACCAAGGTCAGCGCCCGGCCCGTACGCTCCCGCGTGCGGGCCGTGGCTAGGGGTGAAGCCGCTCCCACCGGCGGCCGGGCTGCCTCAGCCCGAATCCGACAGCTCACCTCGCAGGCGTCGCAGAGGACACCGCCATGCACCAGCCTGCCCGGCGCCGCGCGCCGCGCCACGCCCGCCCCTCCCACCGGGGCCGCAACGCCGCCCTCGCCGTCACCGGAGCGCTCGCCGTCACCGGCGCCGGACTGCTCGGCCTGCCGGCCGTCTCCGGCGCCCAGGCCGCCACCACCCCGACCGTCACCCAGGACCGGCTCGCCCCGGCGACCATGGTCGCCAACCAGGCCGCCACCGCCTCGCTGACCCTCCACTCCTCGGCCTGCTTCACCGCGAAGACCGTCGGCGTGGGCGTCCGGAACGCGGCCGGTGCGAACCTCGACTTCCCGGGCAACGCCTCCAACGTGCAGATCTGCCCGAGCGGCCTGTCCTTCACCAGCGGCGCACGCGCCCTGCCGGCCGGGACGTACACCCAGTTCGGCTTCTGGCAGGACCTCGGCGGGGCCTGGCACAACCTGGCCTCGCAGCAGCTGGTGGTCTCCAGCGCCCCGGCGCCGACCCCGACCCCGACGCCCACCACGAAGCCGACTCCCGCCCCGACCCCGACCCCGACGGCGACCCCGACCCCGACGGCGACCCCCACCCCGACGGCGACCCCCACCGCGACGGCGACCCCCACCGCGAAGCCGACCCCGACGAGCAGCCCGAGCCCGAGCAGCCCGAGCAGCCCGAGCGCCACCGCCGGCCCGTCGGCCGGCACCCCCGCCTCCCCGGTCGCCGGCAAGTCGCTGACCTGGTCCGACGAGTTCAACAGCTCGATCAGCTGGGGCTCGCGCTGGGTCGGCGACAAGAGCACCGCCTACAAGTACGGCAACCACAACCCGGACGACAACAAGCTCGACCTGCTGAACAAGAACAACGTCAGCGTCGCGAACGGGGTCGCCACCTTCACCGCCGCGCCCGGCACCACCACGCTGGAGAACGGCAAGCAGGCCTGGAACACCGGCTTCCTGACCACCGAGGGCTCCAGCGAGGGCTTCCAGGTCAGGACCGGCGACTACGCCGAGACCCGGGTCAAGCTGCCGTCCGGCTCCGGCGCCTGGCCGGCCTTCTGGACCTGGAAGAACGGCAACGGGGAGGTCGACTCCTTCGAGTACCACCCCGACAACCCGAACCTGCTGGAGCTGACCAACCACGTCAACCCCGGCAACCCCAAGTACTACACCGACGCCGGCGCCGTCGCGAAGGACCAGTGGGTGACCATCGGCACCTACTACGGCGCCACCTCGGTCGACTGGTATGTCAACGGCGCCAAGGTGTTCTCGGACGGCAAGGGCGTCGGCGCCAACTGGTCGGCGTACCTGATCCTCAACCTGTCGGTCGGCGCGGGGAAGTACCACCCGGCGCCGCAGGGCACCGCCCCGATCACCTTCGCCGCCGACTACGTCCGCGTGTACCGGTAGGGCCCTCGGGGCTTCCGGGTCAGGAGCCGGGAGCCGTCTCGACCACCGTGATGTCGAACGGCTGCCGGTTGTTCCCCTCGTCCGGGTCGTCCACGCCGCGCACCGCGACCGAGCCGCCGGTGAGCCTGCCGATCGGCAGGTCGGGGGACAACCTCACCGGCACCAGCGCGGTCGCGCTGCGCAGCGGGGGCAGTCCGGCCGGGAAGACACAGCGGACCTGCCGGCCGTTGAGCCGCACCTCGCAGTCCTCGGGGAAGTACGGGCCCTCCGGGGAGACCCCGGGCGGCAGCGTCACCAGCACGGTGAACGGTGCCGCGGTGGTGTCCGGGCCGCGGTTGGCGATGAAGGCGTGGACGGTGGTGGTGCCGCCGGGCGGGGCGGCATCCGGGTCGAGCCGGACCACCTCCAGATCGGAGCGGGACGCCGTGGGGGCTGCCGTGTCCACCGCCGGCCGGGGCTCGGGCCGCCGCGCCCAGGACGGGTCGGCGGTCAGCGTCGCCACCGAACAGCCGGCCGCCATCGCGGCGACGAGCGAGGCCGCGCGGAATCCGCAGAGCCTGCTGGCCTGCCCGGACTCGCCGCGCCCGGACTCGCCGCGCCCGGACCCGTCGCGCCCGGACTCGCCGCGCCCGAACCGGCCGCGCCCGGACCCGCCCCGCATTGTCGAACGCCTGCACGTCATCGTCGTCCACCCTGTCCCGGGGCCCCGGCCGCCCGCGCCGTTGCGGGCCGCGTCCGCACCAGGGTGGCGGAGCCTGCGCCGGGGGTAGGTGCAACCCGCTCGGTGTCCGCCCGAACGGGGGAGCGCGCGCACGGGAAGTCGACCGGATCGACTTCCCGTGCGCGAAGCGGGCGGTGACGGCGGGTCAGGGGGCGAGGACCTGCCCCAGCCGAGCCGCGATGTGGTGCATCACCGGTACCAGCGAGGACGTGCCGGCCTGCTCCTCCAGGGCCCGGATGCGGGCCTCCGGGCCGGACACCGACAGGGCGGTGGGCGTCGGCGCGCCCGGTACGGCGAGCGCGATGCAGCGGACGCCGATCTCCTGCTCCTGGTCGTCGACCACGTAGCCGCGCTCGCGCGCCTCGGCGAGCTGGTGCAGCAGCTCCTGCGGGTCGGTGACGGTGTACTCGGTGTGCGCGGGCAGCGGGTTGGGGCCCAGGATGGCGCGCGCCTCGTCCTCGGGGAGCTGGGCCAGCAGCGCCTTGCCGACGCCCGTGCAGTGCGGCTGCACCCGTCGGCCGACCTCGGTGAACATCCGCATCGAGCGCCGGGACTGGACCTGCCCGACGTACACCACCTCGCCGCCCTCCAGCACCGCCAGGTTGGCGGTCTCGCCGGTGGCCTCCATGAGTTCGGCCAGGTAGGGGCGGGCCCAGCTGCCGAGCAGCCGGCCGGACGTCTCGCCGAGGCGGATCAGCCGGGGGCCGAGGGTGTAGCGACGCGCCGTGTCCTGGCGTACATAGCCCTGCTGGACGAGGGTACGAACCAGGCGGTGGATGGTCGGCATCGGCAGGCCGGAGCTGGCGGAGAGCTCGCTGAGGGTGGCCACGCCGCCGGAGTCGGCCAGCGCCTCCAGGAGTTGGAAGGCGCGCTCGACGGACTGCACGCCGCCGGTCGCGCGGTCCGTGCTGGCCGTCGATGCTGTGTCGGGGGTCGAAACCACCGGCGTTCCCTTCGCTGTCGGGGAGGAGTAGAGTCCCGGCGATCACATCAACAAACCGTTGAAATTCTGTATCGCGGAAACTAGTCTCCACCTTACAGAATCGAATCCACCGACAGGTGGGTTCCGATCAAGGAAGTTCCCACCGGAGCTCCCTTCGCCAGGCTCAACCGCTTAGGAGTGTCCTGCCCATGGCTACAGAACAGGGACCCGTCGGCGCCTCCCCCGCTGCTCCGGTCGTCACTGTCGCCGGTCCGCGCGTTCACCGGGCGGAGGAGGTGCTCACTCCGGAGGCGGTCGCCTTCGTCGTCGGCCTCCATCGCGCTTTCGAAGGGCGCCGACAGGAGCTCCTGGCCGCGCGGAAGGTCCGCCGGGCGGAGATCGCCAGGGCCGGCACGCTGGACTTCCTCCCCGACACCGCCGACGTCCGGGCCGGCGACTGGAAGGTCGCCGAGGCGCCCCGCGCGCTCCAGGACCGCCGGGTCGAGATCACCGGTCCCACCGACCGCAAGATGGTCATCAACGCCCTCAACTCCGGCGCCCGGATCTGGCTCGCCGACTTCGAGGACGCCACCTCCCCGACCTGGGAGAACGTGGTCAGCGGCCAGATCAACCTGATCGACGCTTTCGAGGGCCGGATCGACTTCACCACCTCCGCCGGGAAGGCGTACGCCCTCAAGCCCGCCGCCGAACTCGCCACCGTCGTGGTCCGCCCGCGCGGCTGGCACCTGGACGAGAACCACCTGCTCGTCGACGGCACCCCGGTCGCCGGAGCCTTCCTCGACTTCGGCCTGTACTTCTTCCACAACGCCGCCCGGCTGCTCGCCAAGGGCGCCGAGGACCCCAACTCCGGCCCGTACTTCTACCTGCCGAAGACCGAGAGCCACCTCGAAGCCAGGCTCTGGAACGACGTGTTCACCCACGCCCAGGCCGCGCTCGGCATCCCGCACGGCACCGTCCGCGCCACCGTGCTGATCGAGACTATCACCGCCGCGTTCGAGATGGACGAGATCCTCTACGAGCTGCGCGACCACGCGGCCGGCCTCAACGCCGGGCGCTGGGACTACCTGTTCTCGATCGTCAAGAACTTCCGCGACGCCGGCGAGCAGTACGTCCTGCCGGACCGCAACAGCGTCACCATGGCCTCGCCGTTCATGGCCGCCTACACCCGCCTGCTGGTGCAGACCTGCCACCGGCGCGGCGCCCACGCGATCGGCGGCATGGCCGCGTTCATCCCCAGCCGCAGGGACCCGGAGGTCAACGCCGCCGCCCTGGAGAAGGTCAAGGCGGACAAGGACCGCGAGGCCGGCAACGGCTTCGACGGCTCCTGGGTCGCCCACCCGGACCTGGTGCCGGTCGCCCGCGCCTCCTTCGACGCGGTGCTCGGCGAGCGCCCCCACCAGAAGGACCACCCCGGGCCCTCCGAGCCGGTCACCGCGGCCCAGCTGCTCGACATCGCCGGCGCCGGCGGCAGCTGCACCCACGCGGGGCTGCACAACGCCGTCCAGGTCGGCATCCGCTACATCGAGGCCTGGCTGCGCGGCCTCGGTGCGGTCGGCATCTTCAACATGATGGAGGACGCCGCCACCGCGGAGATCTCCCGTTCGCAGATCTGGCAGTGGATCCACAACGGCGTCGTCCTGTCCGACACCGGTGAGAAGGCCACCGCGGACCTCGTCCGCGCCCTGGTCGCCGCGGAGTTGGCCGAACTCCTGGCCGAGCTGGGTGCGGACGCGTACGCCGGAGGCCGCTGGCGCGAGGCCGCCCAGCTCTTCGAACAGGTCGCCCTGGCCGAGGAGTTCGCGGACTTCCTGACCCTTCCCGCGCTTCCCCTGCTGGGCTGAGCCCCAATCTATCCGCCGGCGCCGCGGCTGCCGCCTGCCAGGCTGTAGCAGTCCCGCCGGCCCATTGCTCCGTTCCGTACGGCGACGATTCCACCTGTCCTCCCGTCGCCGTGCGGAACGGCCTTTTCCCGGTACCCGGTAAGGAGTTCAACCGTGCCCCGCATCTTCTTCAACGGCCAGGCCATGGTCGGCGGACCGTTCCACGCCAAGGTCGCCGACTCGCTGGTCGGCCCGGCCCGGACGGCCCCCGGCTACCGCTTCTTCTCGATCGACGACGTCTGCCCGGGCCTGCTCGCCGATCCGGCGGTCGACACCGCCATCGAGGGCGAGCTCTACGAGATCACCCTGGAGCACCTGCGCGACGTCATCCTCCCCGGCGAGCCGCGGGAGTTGGAGCTCGGCGTCATCAAGCTCGACGACGGCTCCGCCTGCCTGTCGATGCTGCTCGCCCGCGGCGAGGTGGAGCGGGGGGTGCACCGCGAGATCACCCACCACGGCGGCTGGCGCGCCTACCTCGGCTCGCTCGGGCGCACCGCCTGAGACCGGACGCGTAGCGGCGGACGCACCACAGCGGACGGATCGCGGCAAGCGAGTCACGGCGAACGGATTTCAGAGAACAGATTTCAGCGAACAGATAACAGATGACAACTTTCGTCAGCTGTTATCTGTTCGCTGTTTTCTGTCACTCGTCACTCGTCACTCGTCACTCGTCACTCGTCACTCGTCACTCGTCGCTCGTCACCCGCCCCCGGGCACGCCGCAGCCCCGGACCCTCGCCGTGGGTCCGGGGCTGCGGTCCGCGCGCCGGCCGGGAGGGCCGGGTTGCGGAGTCCGGGTCACGCACCGTCCCTGGGCGGCCCGGAGTTCAGGGGTGGAGGAGGAGTGGCGGGGCGTCAGAGCGGCCGGGCGGCGAGCTCCTTGGCGGCGCGGGCGCAGGCGCGGGCGATCCGGTCCTCGTTGACGGTGGTCAGCTGGCCCTTCTCGACGACGGCGTTGCCGTTGACGAACAGCACGGCCAGCGGCGGCAGGGCGCCGAAGGTGAGGGCGGCGACCGGGTCGGCGATGGAGGAGTGCAGGACGCCGTCGATCTTCCACAGCGCCAGGTCGGCGAGCTTGCCGGCCTCGATCGAGCCGATCTCGTCCTGGCGGCCGAGCACCCGGGCGCCGCCCATGGTGCCCAGCCGCAGCGCCTGGCGGCCGGTGAGGGCGGTCGGGGAGCCGTGCAGACGGTTGATCAGCAGGGCGTTGCGCAGTTCGGTGCCGAGTTCGCCGGACTCGTTGGAGGCGGTGCCGTCGACGCCGAGGCCGACCGGGACGCCGGCCCTGAGCATGTCGGGGACGCGGGCGATCCCGGCGGCCAGCCGGGCGTTGGAGGAGGGGCAGTGGGCCACGCCCGTGCCGGTCTCGGCGAACTTGGCGATGTCGGAGTCGTTCATGTGGACGCAGTGCGCCATCCAGACGTCCTCGCCGAGCCAGCCGACGGACTCGAAGTAGTCGGTCGGGCCCATGCCGAACAGTTCCTTGCAGAACTGCTCCTCCTCGGCGGTCTCCGAGCCGTGGGTGTGCAGCCGGACGCCCTTGCGGCGGGCGAGTTCGGCGGACTGGCGGAGCAGGTCGGTGGAGACCGAGAACGGCGAGCAGGGCGCGATGGCGACGTGCAGCATCGAGCCGAAGGAGGAGTCGTGGTAGGTGTCCACGGCGGCCTCGGAGGCGGTGAGGATGTCGTCGAGCTCCTCGACCGCGTGGTCCGGCGGGAGGCCGCCGTCCTTCTTGCTGCGGTCCATGGAGCCGCGCAGCGCGGTGAACCGCAGGCCGAGCTCCTGGACGGCCTCGATGGAGGCGCCGAGGACGTCGCCGCCGTCCTTGGGGAAGACGTAGTGGTGGTCGGAGGCCGTGGTGCAGCCGGACTTGAGGAGGGCGGCGGCGGAGCCCTGGCTGGCGGCGTGGACGAGCTTCTCGTCGATCCGGGCCCAGGTCGGGTAGAGGGCGACGAGCCAGTCGAAGAGGATGTCGTCCTGGGCGAGGCCGCGGGTGATCCACTGGTAGAAGTGGTGGTGGGTGTTGACCAGGCCGGGGGTGATCAGGTGGCCCTCGCCGTTGATCCGGCGCACCACGTTGTCCAGCCACTGCGGGGCGGGTCCGTCGCCGACCGACTCGATCGTGTTGCCGAGGATGACCACGTGGCCGCGGGCGTACTCGGTGTCGGCGGCGTCGACGGTGGCGATCGCGACGTTCTCGATGACGATCCGCTGGTCGGCGGGCGGGGGCTGGACTGCCATGGTGTCACTCCTATGGGGGAGGGCCGGGAGGGGCGTGCGCCAAGCGGCGTGCGCCCCTCCCGGGCCGGTCAGGACGGTGTCGCCGTCGGCACCGTCGCGCCGGAGGTCTTGCCGGATCTGGTCCGGCGGGCGGCTCCGACGTGGTGGAAGAGCAGGTTGAGCAGGACGGCCATCACGCAGCCGACCGAGATCCCGGAGTGCATCAGGGTCCGGACGGCCTCCGGGAAGGAGTCGTAGAAGGTCGGCACCGCGATGGGGATGATGCCGACGCCGAGCGACACGGACACCAGGATGGTGTTCGAGCTGGACTCCATCCCAGCCTCCGCGAGGGTGCGGATGCCACTCGCCGCGACGGTGCCGAAGAGCACGATCCCGGCGCCGCCCAGGACGGGCTGCGGCACCAGGGAGACGAGCGACCCGAGCACGGGGAAGAGCCCGAGCAGGATCAGGATGCCGCCGCCGGCCGCGACCACGAAGCGGCTGCGGATCTTGGTCAGCGCCACCAGCCCGATGTTCTGGGCGAAGGCGCTGGCGGCGAAGCCGTTGAAGACGGGGCTGAGCGCGGTGGCCAGTCCGTCGGCCCGAAGGCCGGCGGCGAGCGTGGGTTCGTCGGCCTCGCGCTCGACGATCTTGCCCAGGGCGAGCATGTCGGCGGTGGACTCGGTCATGGCGACCACCATGACGATGCACATCGAGACGATCGCGGCGGCGTCGAAGACGGGCGCGCCGAAGTGGAACGGGGAGGGGAGCGCGAAGACCTTCGCGTCCTTGACCGCGCCGAAGTCGGCCAGGCCCAGCGGGAAGGCGATCAGGGTGCCGAGCGCCAGGCCGATGAGCAACGAGAGCTGCTGCCAGAAGCCGCGCAGCAGCCGGTTGCAGAGCACCACCGCGACGAGGGTGATCGCGGCGAGCCCGACGGCCCGCATGGAGCCGTATCCGGGGGCGCCCGGCGAGCCGCCGCGCGCCCAGTTGACCGCCACCGGAAGCAGGGACACCCCGATGAGGGTGATCACGGTGCCCTGGACGACCGGGGGGAAGAACCGGATGAGCTTGCAGAAGTACGGTGCCGCGAGGAAGCACAGGATCCCCGCGACGATCACCGCTCCGAAGATCACCGGGAGGGCGTCCTTCGGGCTGTGCTCCTTGGCTATGGCGATCATGGGCGCGACCCCCGCGAAGGAGACGCCGTTGACGAACGGCAGTCGCGCGCCGATCTTCCAGAAGCCGAGGGTCTGGAGCAGGGTGGCCAGTCCGGCGGTGAACAGGCTGGCCGAGATGAGCAGGGCGAGTTCGGCGGGGGAGAGCCCGACGCCGGCGCCGACGATGAGCGGGGGTGCGACGACCCCCGCGTACATCGCGGCGACGTGCTGGAGTCCGGTGGAGAAGAGCTTCACCGGGGGCAGCAACTCGTCCACGGGGTGGGTTCCGGGCCCGGACGGTTCACCGGGGAGGTGTGCCGACGTGCCGTCCGGGCCAGGGGTTCTTTCCGGGGTGGAACCGCCGTCTTTACTGCTGGTGTCGCTGGGTGCCATGTCGAGCCCCTCTTGTGCCCGTGACTCCCGGCGCGCCCGCGGCGCTGGAGCTGCCCCGAGGGCGGGACGGCGGTGCAGGAATCCCTCGGGGCGCTTCTCCAGTGCCCCGGGCCGGCCGCCGCGAGGCAGACACGAACTCCGGTGGGTGGGGGTGGAGAAACTGGTGGAACGGGTGGTGCCGGTGGTGCGGGTACTGCTGTCCGCCCGGACGCGGCCGGCGTTCGGGGGCCGGCGGGTGCGGCGATTCCGGGCGGTGCCCATTGGGGTGGGGCGGTCAGGCGACGGGGATGACCGGGACGACGCCCTCGCGGTGCACGGTGCCCTCGATGAGGCCGTACATCCGGTCGGCGGCGTAGTAGACCTCGTTGTCGTTCTTGAGGCCCAAGGGCTCCAGGTCGACGAGGAAGTGGTGCTTGTTGGGCAGTTCCAGGCGGACTTCGTCCACCTCGGCGCGGTTGTTGAGGACCCGGGTGCCCATCGAGTGCAGGGTCTGCTGCAGCGAGTAGGAGTAGGTCTCGGCGAAGGCCTCCAGCAGGTGCCGCCGCACGTGGGTGTAGGAGCGGTTCCAGTTGGGCTGGGCCTCGCCGTCCCGGCCGTCGTAGCCGTACTTCCAGCGGGCGGTGACCTGGGTGGCGAGGATGCGGTCGTACGCCTCCTGCAGGGTGGTGTACTTGTCCTTGATGTAGCCCCAGAACTCCGAGTTGGTGGAGTTCATGACGACGAGGTCCTTGAGGCCGGAGATGACCTGGACGGTCTCGCCGTCGTAGACGATCTCGGTGGTGCGGGTCTCCTGGCCGTTGCGGACGAAGGAGTGGCCGACCTCCTCCGAGCCGATGAAGCGGGCCGAGTTGTCCGGCGTCTTGATCCGGTCCCAGGCGTACTCCTCGATCCGGATCCGGGCGCTGTGCACGACGCCGCGCTCGGTGTCGTCGACGAAGTGGCGGGCCAGGATGATGCCGAAGGCCTCGGCCGACTCGATCCCGTGCTCCTTGGCGAAGGCGTACACGGTGTTCTTGGTGGTGTCGGTGGGGAGGCAGTTGGCGTTCGACCCGGTGAGGTGGACGTCCTCGAACTCGCCCCGGAGGGAGACCGAGACGTTCAGGTCCTTGATCTCGTGCCGGGTGGAGTCGCGGTAGACCCGCACGATGCGGTTCTCCGCCTTGCCGTACTGGTTCTGACCGAGCACGTGGGCCATGACGTGGCTCCTAGGGCTTCCAGGTCGGTCTACTAGCTTCCGCGGTAGACCGAGTATCCGAACGGGTTGAGCAGCAGCGGCACGTGGTAGTGGTGCTGCGCGGGCGCGACCGTGAAGACGATCGAGACCTCGGGGAAGAACGGCGGCTCCGCGGACTTGAGCGCGTGGTAGGCGCGGGTGTCGAAGAGCAGCCGGACGACCGAGCCCGCCTCCACGGCCGGCAGGTCCTTGACCCGGCCGTCGGAGTCCGTGGCGGAGGTGCCGAGCACCTGCCAGCCACCCTCGGTGTGCAGTGCGAGCTCGACCGGGACGCCCTCGGCCGGGCGGCCGAGGCTGGTGTCGAGCACGTGGGTGGAGATGCCAGTCATGGGTGAAGTGACCTTACTGATGGCAGAAGTGATCATTCGTCAACGCATGCTAACGATCCGTCAGGATCTGTCCGGCGGGGCCCGCCAGGGCTCGTCAGGATGCGTCGAGCAGGCGATTGAGCCGAATGTCGTTGATCTTGCGCAGTTCGCCCCGGACGATCTCCGCCTCGGTGGCGGCGTCGTTGGGGTGGCGCTCGCGCAGGGCGGCGAGCATGGTGGCCGCGGTGCGGCCGGTCGCGCAGATCAGGAACACGTGGCCGAACTTGGCCTCGTAGGCGGCGTTGGCCTCGTGCAGTTCGTCGAGGAGGGCTTGGTCCACGCCCTGGATGCCGGCCTGCTCCCGCTGCGAGGTGGCGTCGCCGGTCCGGGGCCGGCCGATCCGGGCGTGGCCGGCCATCGCGTCGTGCAGGTCGGCGACCGTCAGTCCGGCCATGGCCGCCGCGTTGGCGGTGAGCAGGGACTCCCGGTCGGGCCAGGGCCTGGCCCGCGCGACGTCGGCGGCCCAGTGGGGGCTGGAGCAGACCTCCAGCAGAACGGCTTCCAGGTCCGCGGTGTCGGCCGCGGCCAGGGCGTCAAGGGTGTGGGGGTGGTTGGTCACGGGTGGACCTCCTGAAGAGTGGTGCCACCCGCACAAGCTAGATCCACCCCACCCGGCCGTCAACACTTTGTTGAACGGTTGGTGGTTACGTTTTGAACCGGCCGCCGTTGTCGGCGCGATTCGTGTGCGATTCGCCAAGTGCGCCCCGCCGGGGGCCGGTTCGGACTGGCCGCGCCGGCGGGGTCCGCCCGTCCGGAAGGTTTCCGCCAGGGGGAAGCCCTGGCGGAATCGACCGGGGGATCGGCCGGAGGATCGACCGGGGTCAGGAGGGCTTCGAGCCGTCCTGGCGGTTGAGGTAGTTGTACACCGTGAACCGGCTGACGCCGAGCGCCGAGGCGACCGTCTCGACCCCGTGGCGGACGGTGAAGGCGCCGCGTTCCTCCAGGAGGGCGACGACCCGCTGCTTCTCCCCGCGGTCCAGCTCGGCCAGCGGGCGGCCGTCGAACTGGCGGGTCATCTCGGCCAGCAACCGGTCCAGGGCGCTGCTCAGGTGCGGCAGCCGGACGGCGAGCGTCGGGGTGCCCTCCCACTCCAGGACGACGTCCTCGGACTTCGCCTCGTCCAGCCGGACGGGCGTCGCGCCGACGGCGTCGAGCAGCGGCTTGATCGCCAGGGCGAGCGGGTGCTCCACGTGCTCGGTCACGGCGTACCGCCCTCCTCGCCGAGCACGCTGACCTGGACCGAGATCCGGGTCGCACCCGCGGTCAGGGTCTCCCGGAGCAGCTTGGTCACCGCGGCGAGCACCTGGTCGGCCTCGCCCTCGGCGCCGGTCCCGAAGGGGCCGACCGAGACGGCCAGGCCGGCCTCGTCGACGACCTGGCGGGCCGCCGCGGCGTGCTCGGGGAACGTGTCCAGTTCGAACGGTTCTGTCGTGAACTCCACCATCAATCGCACGTGCTCACTGTAGCGAGCGCCGGTGCGGGCGGGCAGGGGCCGGTCGATCAGGCGGCCGCGGTACCGGCGGGAGGGGGTTCCGGGCTCACGTCCGGCCTTCCTCAACAAAATGTTGCGACGGTCTTGACACCTGCTCGCCGAGCCGGAGATGCTTCCGCCAAGCAGAATCCCTCTTCCGGATCGTGGAAGTTGCGGATCTCGGAAGAGAGTGAGAGGTGAGTGACGTGACGGCCGCTTCCCGGCACAGCTTCACGGTCAACCTGTCGATCCTGTTCGGCGAACTGCCGCTGCTGGAGCGTCCCGCCGCGGCCGCGGCCGCCGGTTTCACCGCCGCCGAGCTGTGGTGGCCCTTCGGCGCCGAGCCCACCCCGTCCGAGGCCGAGCTGGACACCCTCCGCAAGGCCTTCGGCGACGCGGGCGTGCGGCTCACCGGCCTCAACTTCCTGGACGACCTCACCCTCGGGGCCCGCGGCACCGTCTCGGTGCCCTCCGAGAAGGACCGCTTCCGGGCCAACGTCCCGGTCGCCGCGGGGCTCGCCGCCTCGCTCGGCGCCAAGGCGCTCAACGCGCTGTACGGCAACCGGATCGAAGGCGTCGAGGCCGCCGAGCAGG
This sequence comes from Kitasatospora sp. NBC_01300, assembly GCF_041435235.1. Classification (NCBI taxonomy): domain Bacteria; kingdom Bacillati; phylum Actinomycetota; class Actinomycetes; order Kitasatosporales; family Streptomycetaceae; genus Kitasatospora; species Kitasatospora sp. NBC_01300. The sequence continues at coordinate 6,327,902 of NZ_CP108408.1, forward strand.
ACGCCCTCGCGCTGGAGAACCTGGTGCTCGCCGCCCGGGCCGCGCACGAGATCGGCGCGATCCTGCTGATCGAGGCCCTCAACACGGCCGAGTCCCCGGACTACCCGCTGGTCTCCGCGGCCGCCGCGGTCGAGGTGGTCGACAAGGTCAACGCCGCCACCGGCCTGGGCAACGCGAGGTTCCTCTGCGACCTGTACCACCTGGCCAGGAACGGCGAGGACCTGCCGGCCGTCATCGACGCCTACGCCGACCGGTTCGGCCACGTGCAGATCGCCGACAACCCGGGCCGCAACGAGCCCGGCACCGGCGGGCTGGACTTCGAGGACCTCTTCGCCCGGCTCACCGCCGCCGGCTACACCGGGCCGATCGGCCTGGAGTACCGCCCCTCGACCGGCGTCAGCGCCGACAGCTTCGGGTGGCTGCCGCGCGAGCACCGCGCCGCCGAGTAGCCGCCGAGTAGCCGCCGAGTAGCCGCCGAGCAGGCGCTGAGCAGGCGCTGAGGAAGCGCCGAGCAGGCGGGCCCTGCGCCGCCGCCGAGGCGGGCCGCACGCCGCCGAGCAAGCCCGGCCCACCACCCTCCCCACCCCACGAACGACGTAAGGAACGACGCGATGAGCCGCAAGATCGCCTTCATCGGCCTCGGCATCATGGGCAGCCCGATGGCCGCCAACCTGGTCAAGGCCGGCCACCACGTCACCGGCTACAACCTCACCCAGCCGCAGATCGACGCCCTCGTCGCGGCCGGCGGCCACGGCGCCACCAGCATCGCGGACGCGGTGAAGGACGCCGAGGTCGTCATCACCATGGTCCCGGCCGACCCGCACGTCGAGCAGGCCATCCTGGGCGAGGGCGGCGTGCTGGAGAACGCCAGGCCCGGCACCCTCGTGATCGACATGTCCTCGATCACCCCGCAGACCTCCCAGAAGGTCGAGGCGGCCGCCAAGGAGAAGGGCGTGCGCACCCTGGACGCCCCGGTCTCCGGTGGCGAGGCCGGTGCCGTCGAGGCGGTGCTGTCGATCATGGTCGGCGGCGCCGCCGAGGACTTCGCCGAGGCCAAGCCGCTGTTCGACGCCCTGGGCACCACGGTCATCCACGTCGGGCCGTCCGGCGCCGGCCAGACCGTCAAGGCCGCCAACCAGCTGATCGTCGCCGTCAACATCCAGGTGCTCGCCGAGGCCGTGGTGTTCCTGGAGAACGCCGGCGTCGACCTGCCCGCCGCGCTGGACGTGCTCGGCGGCGGCCTGGCCGGTTCGACCGTGCTGAACCGCAAGAAGGCGAACATGGTCGACCGCGAGTTCGCCCCCGGCTTCCGGATCGACCTGCACCACAAGGACATGGGCATCGTCACCGACGCCGCCCGCGCCGTGGGCGCCGCGCTGCCGGTCGGCGCCGTGGTGGCCCAGCTGGTCGCCTCCGCCCGCGCCAACGGCGACGGCTCGCTCGACCACTCGGCGCTGCTGCGCGGCGTCGAGCGCCTCTCGGGCCGCGAGGTCAAGTAGGCCCCGGGGCTCCTCGGGCCCCCGTGAACTCCTCCTGGTGGCGTGTACCTCATCCGGTCGTGCCCGCGCCACCAGGAGGTCAGACCCGACCGGCGGGCGGGCCGGGGCTCATCCGCCCGCCCGCCGGTCGATCCAGCCGGTGATGCGTACTCCCCTGTCGGGGGCACTTCGGTCGTGCCGGTACGCCTCGCCTGGCCCCCTCCCCGCCGAGGGGAGCCTCTCGTACGTCGGAAGCGGGACGAGGGGAACGGCGGGGAGGGGGTCGCACCTCCCGCCGGGAGTCGCACCCTCCCGGCGGGGCGGACCCTCCCGGCGGGGGCACACCCTCCCGGCGGGGCGGACCCTCGCGACGGGGGGCGTATCTCCTGACAGGGGGTCGCATCCCGGGAGCACCCGGGCCCATGCTTGGCACAGGCTGTCGAAACATCGCCAGACCCCGTACGGAAGTGAGGACCGCACCATGCCCGTCACCCCCCACCAGGGCCATGTGGTCGTAGCTCCCGACAAGTTCAAGGGCACCCTGGAGGGTGCCGAGGTCGCCGCCCGGATCGCCGCGGGCGTCCGGCGCGCCGCGCCCGGCGTCGAGGTGCGCGAACTGCCCGTCGCCGACGGCGGCGAGGGCACCCTGGCCGCCGCGCTCGCGGCCGGCTTCACCCGCGTCCCGGCCAAGGTGGCCGGCCCGACCGGCCTGCCGGTGGACGCCGCGCTGGCCGTGCGGGGCGACACCGCCGTGGTCGAGCTGGCGCAGTCCTCCGGCCTCGCCCGGCTCCCCGGCGGCCGCACCGCCCCGCTCGCGGCCGGCTCCTACGGCGTCGGCCAGCTGATCGGCCGGGCCGTGGCGCTCGGCGCCAAGCGGATCGTGCTCGGCCTCGGCGGCAGCGCCTGCACCGACGGCGGCGCGGGCATGGTCCAGGCCCTCGGCGCCCGCCTGCGCGACGCCGAGGGCGCGGAACTGCCCCCCGGCGGAGCCGCGTTGCGCAGGCTCGACCGGATCGAACCCGGCCCGCTGGCCGACGTGCTGGCCGGCGTCGAGATCGTCGTGGCCTGCGACGTGGACAACCCGCTGCTCGGCCCGCGCGGCGCCACCGCCGTCTACGGCCCGCAGAAGGGCGCCGACGGCGACGACCTGGTGATCCTGGAGGAGGGCCTGACCCGCTTCGCCGACCAGGTCGCCCTGGCCACCGGACGGGACGTGCGCGACGCCCCCGGTGCCGGGGCCGCCGGCGGGGTGGGCTTCGCCGCCCTCGCGCTGCTCGGCGCCACCATGCGACCCGGTATCGAGCTGCTGCTCGAACTGCTGGGTTTCGACGAGGCCGTGCGTGGGGCACGCCTCGTCGTGACCGGCGAGGGCTGTCTGGACGCGCAGACGCTCCACGGCAAGGCCCCCGCCGGCGTTGCCTCGGCGGCCGCCCGGGCGGGGGTTCGGGTGGCCGCCGTGGCGGGGCGGCTGGAGCTGTCCGAGCCCGAGTGGCGGGCCGCCGGGTTCGCCGCCGCGATCGCCCTCACCGACCTCGCGGAGCAGCCGGGGGACAGCATGACCAAGGCCGGTGAGCTGGCCGAGGTCGCGGGGGAGCGGCTGGCGGGTGAGCTGCTGTCCGGCTGATCCCTCGTGCCGATCCGCCGTGCCCCGTCCCGCGGGCCGATCGGTCGGGCCGATCCCCCGTGCCGACGGGGCGCGCGGATCCCCTGCGCGTTTCCCCGTACGTTTCCCTCGTACGTTCCTCCATTGACGTTTTGTTGAAGGCGGGCCTAGGCTCCCGGCAATCCTTCGCTTACCCGCCCGGTTCCCTCCCGGGCCCCCTCCCGGTTCCTGCCCGGCGCCCACCCCCAACTTCCAGGTTTCGGAGGTCTCCCATGCCTTTCAGCCAGCCAGCGGTGATCCGCTCCCGACGGGTGGTCCTGCCCGACGGTGAGCGCCCCGCCGACGTGCTGATCCGGGACGGGAAGATCGAGCAGGTCGCCGCGTACGGCTCGCTCCTCGCGGGCGAGCGGCCCGGCGGCGACGGCGGCCTCGCCGACCTCGGCGACACCGCCCTGCTGCCCGGCCTGGTCGACACCCACGTGCACGTCAACGAGCCCGGCCGCACCGAGTGGGAGGGCTTCGCCACCGCCACCCGGGCCGCCGCGGCCGGCGGCGTCACCACGATCATCGACATGCCGCTCAACTCCGTCCCGCCCACCACCACGCTGGAGGGCCTGGCCGCCAAGCGGAAGACCGCGGACGGCCAGGCCTGGGTCGACCTCGGTTTCTGGGGCGGCGCCGTCCCCGGCAACGTCCCGGACCTCGCGCCGCTGCACGAGGCCGGCGTGTTCGGCTTCAAGAGCTTCCTCGCCCCGTCCGGCGTCGACGAGTTCCCGCACGTCGAGGCCGCGGACCTGGAGGCCGCGCTGGCCGAGCAGGCCCAGCTCGGGGCGCTGGCGATCATCCACGCCGAGGACCCGGGCGTGCTGGCCGCCGCCCCGCAGCAACCCGGCGTCCACTACCGCGACTTCCTCGCCTCCCGCCCCGCCGACGCGGAGACGGTGGCCGTCGCCGTCCTGCTCGACACCGCCCGGCGCACCGGTGCCCGCGTCCACATCCTGCACGTCTCCTCCGCCGCCGTGCTGCCGCTGCTGCGCCAGGCCCGCGAGGACGGCGTCCAGGTCACCGCCGAGACCTGCCCGCACTACCTGACCCTGGCGGCCGAGCAGGTGCCGGACGGCGGCACCGCCTTCAAGTGCTGCCCGCCGATCCGCGACGAGACCAACCGCGACCTGCTCTGGCAGGCCCTGGCGGACGGCGAGTTCATCGCCGTGGTCTCCGACCACTCGCCCTCCACCCCCGACCTCAAGCTGCTGCCCGAGTACGGCGGCAGCGGTGACTTCGCGGCCGCCTGGGGCGGCATCGCCTCCCTGCAACTGGGCCTGCCGGCGATCTGGACCGAGGCCCGCCGCCGCGGCCACGGCCTCGCCGACGTGGTCCGCTGGATGTCCGCCGGACCGGCCGAGCTCGTCGGCCTCACCGGCGTCAAGGGCGCCATCGCGGCGGGCTGCGACGCCGACCTGGTCGCCTTCGACCCCGACGGCGAATTCGCCGTCCACCCCCGCGAGTTGCACCACCGCAACCCCGTGACCCCGTACGCGGGCCGGACGCTGACCGGCGCGGTCCGCACCACCTGGCTGCGCGGCCGCGCGGTGGACGTCTCGGCCGAGCCCTTCGGCCGCCCGCTCACCCGGCCCGCCGCCGCCCCCACCACCCCGTCCGATCGCCCGTCCTGAGGAGACTTCGTGACCACTGCCGACACCCCGAGCGCTCCCTTCACCGAGCTGGTCAACCTGGCCTCGCGGCTGCTCGGCGCGGGCGTCGTCGCCACCAACGAGGACACCTTCGCCGACGCCGAGAACCTCCTGGTCGCCAAGCCCGCCGAGTTCCGCCCGCACACCTTCGGCCACAAGGGCCAGATCATGGACGGCTGGGAGTCCAAGCGCCGCCGCGGCGTCTCCGCCGACCAGCCCCACCCCACCGACCAGGACCACGACTGGGCGATCGTCCGGCTCGGCGCCGCCGGTGTGGTCCGCGGCCTGGTGGTGGACACCGCCCACTTCACCGGCAACTACCCGGAGAGCGCCTCCGTCGAGGCCGCCTCCGTGCCCGGCCACCCCTCGCCCGAGGAGGTGGCGGACGCCGAGTGGACCACGCTGGTGCCGCGCACCCCGCTCCAGGGCGACACCGCCCACGAGTTCGCCGTCGACGACGCCAACCGCTACACCCACATCCGCCTCAACATCTTCCCGGACGGCGGCGTCGCCCGGCTGCGCGTCCACGGCGAGGTGCTGCCCGACCCGCGCGAACTGGACGGCCTCACCTTCGACCTGGCCGCCCAGGAGTACGGCGGCGTGGCCGAGGCGGCGTCCGACCGCTACTTCTCCTCCCCGCACAACCTGAACGCTCCCGGCCGCGCCTCCGTCATGGGCGAGGGCTGGGAGACCCGGCGTCGGCGCGACAAGGCCAACGACTGGGTGCAGATCGCCCTGGCCGGGGGCGGTGAGGCCCTGGCCGCCGAGGTGGACACCACCCACTTCGTCGCCAATGCCCCCGGCTGGGCCGACCTCGTCGGCTTCGACGCCTCGACCGGGGCGGACCCGGCCGACGGCGAGTGGTTCGAGATCCTGCCCCGCACCCGCCTGCAGCCCGACACCCGGCACCGCTTCCGGCTCGACGCCGGCCGCCCGGTGACCCACGTGCGCATCAACGTCCACCCGGACGGCGGCCTCGCCCGCCTCCGGCTCACCGGCCGCCTCACCGAGGCCGGCCGAGTGGCCCTCGCGCTGCGCTGGTTCAACGCAGTCCCGGCCGCCGAGGCCGCCGCGGCCCTCGCCGAGGCCGGCCTGACCGCCGACGAGGCCGCCGCGCTGACCGCCGCCCGCCCGCTGGCGGACCGGGCCGCGGCCGCCGGCGCCGTCGCCGCGCTCCGGCCCGAAGACGGCCCCGACGGCGAGCACTCCTCCCGCCGCCGCTCGGCGGTCTGGCGCTTGCTGGGCGTCTGACGCCCGTTCGGCGATCCGCAGAGCCCTGTGCCATGAACTGACTCTTCGTCACTTCACTCTCCACGCACCGCTTTTATCGACATCTGAAGGACCCTCCATGTCCAAGATCCTGACCACGGAGTCCGGCGCCCCGGTCGCCGACAACCAGAACTCGGCCTCGGCCGGCGAGTACGGCCCGCTGCTGATCCAGGACCAGCAGCTGCTGGAGAAGCTGGCCCGCTTCAACCGCGAGCGCATCCCGGAGCGCGTCGTGCACGCCCGCGGCTCCGGCGCGTACGGCTACTTCGAGGTCACCGACGAGGTGTCGCAGTACACCCGCGCGGACTTCCTCGCCGAGGTCGGCAAGCGCACCGAGGTCTTCCTGCGGTTCTCCACCGTGGCCGGCAACCTGGGCTCCAGCGACGCGGTGCGCGACCCGCGCGGCTTCGCGCTGAAGTTCTACACCGCGCAGGGCAATTACGACCTGGTCGGCAACAACACCCCGGTCTTCTTCATCAAGGACCCGCTCAAGTTCCCCGACTTCATCCACTCGCAGAAGCGCGACCCGTACACCGGCGTGCAGGAGGCGGACAACGTCTGGGACTTCTGGGCCCACTCGCCCGCCTCGACCCACCAGATCACCTGGCTGTTCGGCGACCGCGGCATCCCGGCCTCCTACCGCCACATGAACGGCTACGGCTCGCACACCTACCAGTGGGTCAGCGCCGAGGGCGACGCCTACTGGGTCAAGTACCACTTCAAGACCAACCAGGGCATCCGCTCGCTGGACGGCGACCAGTCCGCCGAGGTGCTCGGCGCCGACGCCGACTCGCACCAGCGCGACCTGCACCAGGCCATCGAGCGCGGCGTGTTCCCGTCCTGGACCCTCTACGTCCAGCTGATGCCGGTGGCCGAGGCCGCGGACTACCGCTTCAACCCCTTCGACCTCACCAAGGTGTGGCCGCACGCCGACTACCCGCTGGTCAAGGTCGGCCGCCTGGTGCTCAACAGGAACCCGGAGAACGTCTTCGCCGACGTCGAGCAGTCCGCGTTCTCGCCGAACAACTTCGTGCCCGGCATCGGCCCCTCCCCGGACAAGATGCTCCAGGGCCGCCTGTTCGCCTACGCCGACGCCCAGCGCTACCGCCTCGGCGTCAACCACACCCAGCTGCCGGTGAACGCCCCGCGCGCCACCGAGGCGGACAACTACGGCCGCGACGGCCTCCACGCCGTCAACAAGTCCGGCCGCGGCAAGAACTACGAGCCCAACTCGTACAACGGCCCCGCCCAGACCGACACCGCGCTCGCCGCGCCGGTCCGGCTGGACGGCTACACCGGCACCTACACCACGCCGGCCCACACCAAGGACGACGACTTCTTCCAGGCCGGCGAGCTGTACCGGCTGATGTCCGCGGGCGAGAAGACCCGGCTGATCGACAACATCGCGGGCTTCCTCGCCCAGGTGAGCCGCGACGACGTGGTCGAGAAGAACCTCGCCCACTTCCACGCCGCGGACGAGGAGTACGGCGCCCGCCTGGAGGCGGCCGTCGCCAAGCTGCGGGCGGGCGACGAGGGCTGAGCCGGCCCGCCATGACGCACCACGCGTGACGAGGGCTGAGCCACCCCGCCGTGGTGCGCCGCGCGTGACGCCCCGCTGACCGACTGACCCGCCCCCACCGGCCGCCGGGGCCCCGCAACCCGGCGGCCGCGGGGCGGTCCCCTCCCCCCGGGGCAGTGGGGGAGGGGCCGTCGTGCTGTCCTCCACTACCGTTCCTCCAGGCTATCGGTGGGTGCTCCACGGAATGTTCACGGATATTCACGGACGGCAGTCGCCGGGCCCGCCGGGTCGATAGGCTGGAGGGCGCCCGCGGTCGCTCCGTGGGGGGACATCGGAAGGGGACGACATGTCGACACCAGCCCCGGGTCGCCACGCCGCGCTGGACCAGGGCCTCGCCGGCCCGTTCACCTCCCTGCAGCACGCCCTCAGACTGCTGGAGGCCGTCGACCGGCACCCTGACGGTGCCACCCTGGTCGCCCTCGCGCGGGAGACCTCGCTCGGCCTGCCGACCGTCCGGCAGCTCGCCGAGATCCTCGAGATCGAGGGCTACCTCCAGTGCCAGGACGGCGGTTGGGTGCTCGGCGGCACTTTCGCCCTGCTCGGCCAGCACAACCGGGAGCAGCTGGTGAAGGCCCGGCTGAACCGCAAACTCGCCGAGCTGCGGGACGAGTTGGGCGCGGCAGTGTACTTCACCCGCTACCACGACGGCGAGCTGTCGGTGGAGGCGGTGTCCGCGGCCGAGTACGCGCCGGCCGTGCAGGAGTGGGTGGACTTCCGGGCCACCGCGCACGCCAGCGCGATCGGCAAGTGCCTGCTCGGCCAGCTCGACGCGGACGCCCGCTGGGACCACCTCTCCCGCCACCCGGTGGCCCGGCTCACCTCCCGGACCGTCACCGACGCCGACCAGCTGATGCACCGGTTGGAGCGGCAGCCGGCCACCGTGCCGGTGCTGGACATCCAGGAGTACGCGCTCGGCACGGTGTGCGCGGCCGTCCCGATCACGGCGGGCAGTACGGTCGGCTGCCTGGCCACGTCGATGCCGGTGGACAACGTGCACAAGCTGAAGGCCGCCGCCGAGCTGCTGGCGGCCCGGGCGGCGCCGCTGATGCTGGCGATGGCGGTCTGACCGCCGGTCGCTCCCGTGGGCCCCGCCGGATCCGAGTGATCCGGCGGGGCCCACGTGTTCGTTCGTGGGCATGTTCGTTCAGGAGCCCGGTCGTTCGCACGCGTTTCCGATGACGGCCCCAGGGTGTGTCACTTATTAGACTCGATGTCGATAAGAGTCGCCGAACCCCTTGTCCCAGCCGCTACCCGCGAGTACGTTTCCCTGAGTCGAGCCGCCGCCCCGAGGTCAGGAGGGCCTGCCGTGCCCCGCTCCACCCCCGTACCCGCCCTTGCCGTCCCCGCCGCGCGCGTCCACGACAGCCTCGTCCTCGAACCCCGGGACGTCCGCTTCGACTGGGACCGGCTGCCGCTGCACTGGATCCCCGACGAGCCGATGGCCACCCACGTCATCAACGTGCTACACCTGCTGCTGCCCGAGGGCGAGCGCTGGTTCGTCAAGGTCTTCAAGGAGGCGCTGCCGCTCATCCGCGACGAGCAACTGCGCGAGGAGGTCCTCGGGTTCATCGGCCAGGAGGCCATCCACGCCGAGGCGCACCAGGAGGTCCTCGACCACCTGCTCGGCCAGGGACTCGACCCGCGTCCGTACGTCCGGCAGATCGCCTGGCTGTTCCAGCGCGTCCTCGGCGACAAGCCCGGGCTCAGCCCCGCGCGGCGACGCGAGAACCTCATCGAGCGGGTCGCCTTCGTGGCGGCGATCGAGCACTTCACCGCCTTCCTCGGTAACTGGGCGCTCAACTCCCCGGGCCTGGACCGCGCCAAGGCCGACCCGACGATGCTCGACCTGCTGCGCTGGCACGGCGCCGAGGAGGTCGAACACCGCAGCGTCGCCTTCGACCTGATGGTCCACCTCGACCCCGGCTACCTGCGCCGGGTCCGCGGCATGGCGGTCTCCGGGCCGCTGCTGGTCCACCTCTGGGTGCGCGGCGCCCGCTTCCTGCTCGCCGCCGACCCCACCCTCGACGGACGGCTCAAGCCCACCTGGCGCGAGGCCGGCAGGATCGCCAGGCGCGGCCTGCTGCCCGACCCGGTCCGGTCGATCCGCTCCGGCCTGCGCTACCTGCGGCCCGGCTACCACCCCACCCAGGAGGGCTCCTCCAGCCAGGCCCTCGGCTACCTCGCCGCCTCCCCGGCCGCCCGCGCGGCGGCGGTGGGTCACTGACAAGGGGTCAAGCAACAGAGTTCAGACAACAGATAACAGATGACAGAAAACGTTATCTGTTATCTGAACCCTGAACTTTGAACTCTGAAATCCGAAACCCGTCGCCCGCCGCTCACGCCCCCTCCCAGACGCCAAGGACCGCCGGATGGACCTGCTCAACCCGCCCCCCGACCTCTACGGCCGCCCCCGCGCCGACACGTTCATGCGCCGGCTCACCGCCTTCGGCGACCGCTACACCCCGGCCCTCGGCAGCCCCCTGCTGCGCCGCAACCCCCGCCGCCCGCTCAGCCGCCCCACCCCGCCGCTCCAGCTGGTCGTCGCCGCCCGCCGCCAACTCGCCTCCGACGTCGTCGAATTGCGGCTCGCCGACCCCTCCGGCGGCCCGCTCCCCGGCTGGCAGCCCGGCGCCCACCTGCGCCTCGCCCTGCCCTCCGGCCGCGAACGCCACTACTCGCTCTGCGGCGACCCCGCCGACCGCGCCGCCTACCGGATCGCCGTTCGGCGACTGCCCGGGGGCGGCGGCGGCTCCGTCGAGATCCACGACACCCTGCACCCCGGCAGTCGCCTCACCGCCCGCCGCCCGCGCAACGGCTTCGCCTTCTGCGCCGAGCCCGCCGTCCTGCTGCTCGCCGGCGGCATCGGCATCACCCCGCTGCTCCCGATGGCCCGCGAGGCGCAGCGGCACGGCCTGGACTGGCGCCTGGTGCACGTCGGCCGCAGCGCCGACACCCTCCCGTACACGGACGAGCTGCGCGCCCTCGACCCGAGCCGGGTGGTGCTGCGCACCGACGACGAGCACGGCGTGCCGACCGGCGCCGACCTGCTCGCGCACGCCCCGCGCGGCGCCGCCGTCTACTGCTGCGGCCCGGCCCCGATGCTCACCGCCGTGCAGCGCGCCCTGGACGAATCCCCCTCCACCGCCCTGCACTTCGAGCGCTTCGGCGCCGCCCCGGTCATCGGCGGCGCGCCCTTCGCCGTGCGCCTGGGCGTCGACGGCCCGGCGCTGGCCGTCCCCGCCGACCGCTCCGCCCTGGACGTGCTGCGCGAAGCCCGTCCCGACCTCCCGTACTCCTGCCACCAGGGCTTCTGCGGCACCTGCGAGGTCCGCCTGCTGGCCGGCACGCCCGAGCACCGGGACCGCCGGCTCACCCCCGAGCAGCGCGCCGACGGCGCCGTGCTGCCCTGCGTCTCCCGGGCCGCCGCGGGCGAGACCCTGGTGCTCGACCTGTAGCGTGCTCGACCTGTAGAAGGAGCCCCGATGGCTAACCCCCCGACCTTCCCCTACGACGAGCGCGACCTCGCCCGCTTCCGCGAGACCCAGCAACTCGCCTACCACTGCGCCGAACAGGTCGCCGCCTGGATCGAACCGGGCGTCACCGAACGCCAGGCCACCGCCGAACTGCGCCGCCGCCTGGTCGCCGTCGGGGTGCAGGACTTCTTCCACGTCCCGTTCGCCTGGTTCGGCGACCGCACGGCCTTCCGGCACTTCCACACCCCGCTCCAGTTCTTCGCCGGCAACCGCCGCCTGGAGGAGGGCATGCCGTACGTCCTGGACTGCGCGCCCATCGTCGACGGCTACACCGCCGACATCGGCTACGGCGGCAAGGTCGGCGAGAACCGGGTCTGGGACCGCCTGGCCGCCGACCTCCAGGTGTACCGCGAGCTGATCCTCGCCGAGGTGCGCGCCCGCCGTCCGCTCAACGAGGTGTACGCGGCCGTGGACGCCCAGATCGCCGCGCACGGCTACGACAACCGCCATCAGGTCTACCCGGGCCGGGTGATCGGCCATCAGGTCACCCGCACCACCGTGCGCGGCCCGGCCGGGGTCAACGTGCTCGGCTTCGGCGTGCGCACCCTGCAGACCCTCGGGCGCGAGCTGATCTCCGAGCGGCTGCACGGCCGTTCACCGCTCTGGGCGGACGGCCGGTCGTCCCGGCACGCGCCCACCCCGGGCCTGTGGGCGGTCGAGCCGCACATCGGCTTCCGCGGCGTGGGCATCAAGTTCGAGGAACTGCTGGTGGTCACCGAGGACGACGCCCACTGGCTCGACGACGACCTGCCGCACGTCCGCCGCTGGACGGCGGGCGCCGCCCACGACGTTGCCCTGGAGGCCGCCCGATGACCACCCCCGCCGCAGACGCCCCGGACGCCCCGGACGCCGCAGGCGCCCGGAAGGCGCCGGCCGTCCCGAAGACGCTGGACGCGTCGCCCGTGCGCCGCCGCACCGTGGACTCCGACGGCCTCCCGCTCGCCGTCTTCGAACAGGGCGACCCGGCCGCCCCCACCGTCCTCCTGGTCCACGGCTACCCGGACACCCACGCGGTCTGGGACGACGTCGCCGCCGACCTCGCCCGCGACCACCACGTGGTCCGCTACGACGTGCGCGGCGCCGGCCGGTCCGGAGTGCCCGCCACCCGGGACGGCTACCGGCTGGAACGCCTGGCCGCCGACCTGTTCGCGGTCGCCGACGCCGTCAGCCCCGAGCGCCCGGTGCACGTGGTCGCCCACGACTGGGGCTCGCTGCAGTCCTGGGAGGCCGTCACCGAGCCCGGCTCCGAGCGGCGGATCGCCTCGTACACCACCATGTCCGGCCCCTGCCTGGACCACATGGGGTACTGGCTGCGCCACCGGATGCGCCGGCCCACCCCGCGCCACCTGCGCCAACTCCTCCACCAGGGCCTGCACTCCTGGTACATCACCGCCTTCCACCTGCCCTTCCTCGCCCCCGGCGTGTGGCGCCTGGGCCTGGCCCGGGCCTGGCCGCGGGTGCTGCGCGACCTGGAGCAGGTCACCCCGCGGCCCGACCACCCGCAGCCCGGCCTGCGCCGCGACGCCGTCCGCGGCATCGAGCTGTACCGGGCCAACTTCCGCCCCACGCTGCGCAGTCCGCGCGAGCGGCCGACGCAGGTGCCGGTCCAGCTGATCACCCTCACCCGGGACCGCTACGTCGCCCCGTTCCTCTCCGAGGGGCTGGAGCGCTGGGTGCCCGAGCTGACCCGACGGACGCTGCACGCCGGCCACTGGTCGGCGCTGCTGGAGAAGGGAGCCACCGTGGCCGAGATGGTCCGCGAGTTCACCGCCCGCATCGAACGCGGAAGCGCCGAGCCGACCCGGGAGCAGGGCGACGGCCGGCTGGTCGTCGTCACCGGCGGCGGCAGCGGCATCGGCCGGGCCACCGCGCTCGCCTTCGCCGAGGACGGCGCCCGCGTCGTGGTCTGCGACCTCGACCTCGCCGCCGCCGAGCGCACCGCCGAACTCGCCTCGCTGATCGGCCCGCAGGCGCACGCCTACCGGGTGGACGTCGCCGACGGCGCGGCGGTGGACGCCTTCGCCCAGGCGGTCGCGGAGGAGCACGGGGTGCCCGACGTGGTGGTCAACAATGCCGGCATCGGCCACTCCGGGACGTTCCTGCAGACCACCGAGAAGGAGTGGCAGCGCGTCCTGGACGTCAACCTCTGGGGCGTCATCCACGGCTGCCGCGCCTTCGGCACGCTGATGGCCGACCGCGGCCAGGGCGGTCACCTGGTCAACGTCTCCTCGGCCGCCGCCTACCTGCCGTCCAAGGCGCTCACCGCGTACGCGACCAGCAAGGCCGCGGTGTTCATGCTCTCGGACTGCCTGCGCGCCGAACTCGCCGGGCACGGCATCGGCGTCTCCACCATCTGCCCGGGCATCGTCAACACCAACATCACCCGCACCTCCACCTTCTCCGCGACCACCGCCGACCAGCAGGCCGCCAAGCAGGCCCGCGCCGCCAGGCTCTACGCCCGCCGCGGCTTCCCCCCGGAGAAGGTCGCCACCGCCATCCTCACCGCCGTCCGCACCGGCAGGCCGGTCGTCCCCGTCACCCCCGAGGCCAAGGCCGCCCGCTTCCTCTCCCGCCTCAGCCCCGGCCTCCTACGCCTGGCCGCCCGCCTCAACGTCACCTGAGCGGTCCGCACGGGCCCGCGGTATCGGCAAGAATCGCTCCCGATACCGCAGGCCCGCTCAGCTCCGGGAGGTTGGCCCGAGGGCCCCATCGGGCCTGTGAGAGCATCGAGGCCCATGGAGATGACAACGGCTCTGTGGTCCTTCGCCCTCGTCGTGGGGCTGCTCACGCTGACGCCCGGGCTCGACACCGCGCTGGTGCTGCGCACGTCCGCGCTCGGGCGGCGGCGCCAGGCGTGGGGGGTGGTGCTGGGGATCCAGACCGGGACGCTGGTCTGGGGGACGCTGACCTCGGCCGGGGTGACGGCGCTGCTGACCGCCTCGCAGGTGGCGTACGAGGTGCTGCGCTGGGGCGGGGCCGCGTACCTGGTGTGGATGGGGGTCGGCATGCTGCGCAGCCGGGGCGGGGAGGCGGAGGCCGAGGAGGAGCCGGCCGAGGGCGGCTTCGGGTACGGCTGGCGGCGCGGCACGCTGACCAATCTGCTGAACCCCAAGGTCGGGGTGTTCTACGTGGCCGTGCTGCCGCAGTTCATCCCCGCCGGGGCCCCGCACTTCGCCGCCGGGGTGGCGCTCACCTGTGTCCACGTGGTGGAGGGCGTGCTGTGGTCGACCGTCCTGGTCGGCTTCGCCCGGGCGCTGCGCGGCTGGCTGCGCCGCCCGGCCGCCCGGAGGCTGATGGACCGGGTGACCGGCGCGGTGGTGGTGGGCTTCGGCGTGAAGCTGGCGCTGAGCGACTGACCGCCGGCCTCAGGCGGCGTGCGTCCGTCGCGTGCGTCGTGCCTGTCGCGCCGCCCGGGGCTCCTCGGGGGTGGCCGGTGCCTCGTGGTGGATCGGGCCGTCCCCGGCGTTGAGCGGCAGGCAGCTGCCGCCGCGCCGGTGGGCGATGATCTCGGCGGCGACGGACACCGCCGTCTCCTCGGGGGTGCGGGCGCCGAGGTCGAGGCCGATGGGGGAGCGCAGCCGGCCGATCTCGGCCTCGGTGAGGCCGACCTCGCGCAGCCGTGCCTCGCGGTCGCGGTGGGTGCGGCGCGAGCCCATCGCGCCGACGTAGCCGACCGGCAGCCGCAGGGCGCGTTCCAGCAGCGGGATGTCGAACTTGGCGTCGTGGGTGAGCACGCAGAGCACGGTGCGCCCGTCGATCCGGTCGAGCTGGGAGTCGAGGTAGCGGTGCGGCCAGTCGACGACGACCTCGTCGGCCTCGGGGAAGCGCCGCTTCGTGGCGAAGACGGGCCGGGCGTCGCAGACGGTGACGTGGTAGCCGAGGAAGCGGCCGATCCGGACGACGGCGGCGGCGAAGTCGATGGCGCCGAAGACGAGCATCCGCGGCGCGGGCACGTAGGACTCGACGAAGCAGGTGACGGTGCCCTGGTCGCGGTCGTCGCAGGGGCGTCCGTCGAGGCCGAGCACGATCCGGCCGGTGCGTCCGGCGTCGAGCATGGCCCGGGCCTCGGTGACGACCGCCCGTTCGAGCGCGGTCAGGAGGTGTCGCGCGGGGCGCGTCGCCGGAGGGGCGGCGGCGGGCGACGGCTGGGCCGTCGAGGGGGCGGGAGGGAGGGCGGGAGGGAGGGCAGGGGGGAGGACGGGGGAGAGGGCGCCGTGGTGGGTGTCGGCGGTGACGGCGACGGTGGCGCCGACGAGCCCGCCGGGCCCGGCGATCACCCGGGCGAGCGCGACCGGGGTGCCGGAGGCGATGTAGGCGATGCCGGCGTCGAGCCCGTCGTCGGCCCCGGGCCGGATCGGCTGGACGAACACGTCGAGGACGCCGCCGCAGGTCAGGCCGACGGCGAAGGCGTCCTCGTCGCTGTAGCCGAACCGTTCCAGCACGGGTTCGCCGGACTCGATGGCGGCCTGGCACAGCTCGTAGACCGCGCCCTCGACGCAGCCCCCGGAGACGCTGCCGATCGCCTCGCCGGCCGCGTCGACGGCCAGGGCCGCCCCCGGGTCGCGGGGCGCGCTGCCGGAGACGCCGACGACGGTGGCCACGGCGAAGGCACGCCCGGCCGCGTGCCAGGCCTGCAACTGCTCGGCGATGTCCTGCATGTCGGAGAGCTCCTTACACAAGCGAGGGTAGACGGGAGGGGCCGCCGTACGGGAAACGATTCCCGCACGGCGGCGGTGCGGCCAGGTCCTCTCCGGCCGGAGGGTCTAGTGCACGCCCAGCCAGGACTTGATCGGGGTGAGCGCGAAGTAGACCACGAAGACCCCGGTGAGGATCCACATCAGCGGGCCGGGCTCGCGCCACTTGCCGGTGCCCGCCTTGATGACCGTGTACGAGATGACGCCCGCGGCGACACCGGCGGTGATGCTGTAGGTGAACGGCATCAGGGTGCAGGTGAGGAAGGCCGGGATGGCGACCTCGCGGTCGGACCAGTCGATGTGCCGGGCCTGGCTCATCATCATCGAGCCGATCACGACGAGGGCGGCGGAGGCCACCTCGGTCGGGACGATCGCGGCGAGCGGCGAGAAGAACAGCATCAGCGCGAACACGCCGCCGGTGACGGTCGAGGCGAGGCCGGTGCGGGCGCCGTCGCCGACGCCGGTGGCGGACTCGACGAACACGGTCTGGCCGGAGGCGCCGGACAGGCCGCCGACGGCGCCGCCGGCCCCGTCGATGAACAGGGCCTTGGAGAGGCCGGGCATCCGGCCCTGCTTGTCGGCCAGCCCGGCCTCGGTGCCGACGCCGATGATGGTGGCCATCGCGTCGAAGAAGCCGGCCAGCACCAGGGTGAAGACGGCGACCGAGGCGCTGATGGCGCCGAGGCCGTGGCTGCCGAAGGCGCCGAAGAGGTCGACGTGGCCGAAGAGGCCGAAGTCGGGCGCGGAGACCGGGCTGCCCGGCCACACCGGGGCGGAGCTGACCCAGGTCTTCGCGGGGAGGTCGGCGACCGCGTTGATCACGAAGGCCACCACGGTGCCGCCGGCGATGCCGATCAGGATCGCGCCGCGGACGTTGCGGGCCAGCAGGACGAAGATCGTCAGGACGGTGAGGCAGAAGACCAGGACGGGCCAGCCGGCCAGCTCGCCGAAGGGGCCGAGCGCGAGCGGTGTGGGGCCGCCGGTGTGCACGAAGCCTGCCTTGACCAGGCCGATCAGCGAGACGAAGAGGCCGATGCCGATGGTGATGGCGTGCTTGAGCGGCAGCGGGATGCCGTTCATGATCTTCTCGCGGAGCCCGGACACGACCAGCAGGACGATCAGCAGGCCGTAGATCACGCACAGGCCCATGGCCTGGGGCCAGGTGGTGTGCGGCACCACCAGCGCGGATATCACGCCGGAGACGGAGAGCCCGGCGGCGACCGCCAGGGGGACGTTGCCGACCACGCCCATCAGG
This sequence comes from Kitasatospora sp. NBC_01300, assembly GCF_041435235.1. NCBI lineage: Bacteria > Bacillati > Actinomycetota > Actinomycetes > Kitasatosporales > Streptomycetaceae > Kitasatospora > Kitasatospora sp. NBC_01300. The sequence continues at coordinate 6,345,007 of NZ_CP108408.1, forward strand.
ATCGTGGTGACGGCGGCGGCGAGCGCGGTCGCGGTGGTGAGCTGTGCGTGGTCCAGCTTGAGGCCGTTGACGTCGGCGCCGCTCAGGATGATCGGGTTGAGCAGCACGATGTAGGCCATCGCCATGAAGGTGGTGAGGCCGCCGCGGATCTCGTTGCCGAAGGTCGATCCCCGGGCCGTGATCTTGAAGTACGCGTCCAGTGCGTTCTTCGGAGCGGGGGCGGGGGCCGAGGTGGGGGCGGGGGCCGGCGAGGCGGTGTCGTCCTCGGCGGGTCTTTCTTCCGTGGGGCCGGGTTCCGTGGGGCTGTGTTCCGTGGGGATCTGGGTCATGTCCACTCCCAAGTGTCAAAGGGGGTTGGGGTGGGCGAGCCGACCTGACTGCCAGTCAACGAGGTTGGCGCAGGGGGACTGCTCGACTCACTGGGCGCACTGTGGCGGTGCCCGCGGTGCGTGGGTGGTGCGCACCGCTGCAGAACCCCGGCGTGGGAGAGGCAGCGGGATGGTGCGCTCGCGTGCCGGTGGGTGGTGCACGCGAGTGGGGGTGGCGCGGTGGAGCGGCCCCGGGGCGGCGGGGAAGACGGTCGCCGCCCCGGGGAGGTTCTCCTGCTCCCCGGGGCCTGAAGCCCGGGGGAGCTCGTGGGCTCCGGGGGCGTCAGGCCCCGGGGGCCTCCGTGGTCAGGTGCTCGGGCCGGACCGGGATCCGGTTGAGCGCCAGGCCGGTGGCGTTGCGGATGGCGGCCACGATCGACGGCGTCGCCGAGACGGTCGGGGCCTCGCCGACGCCGCGCAGCCCGTACGGGGCGTGCGGGTCGGGCAGTTCGAGGATCTCCACCGGGATCGGCGGGGTGTCGAGGATGGTGGGGATCAGGTAGTCGGTGAAGGAGGCGTTGCGCACCTTCCCGTCCCGCACGATGATCTCCTCCATCACGGCGAGGCCGAGCGCCTGGGTGCAGCCGCCCTGGATCTGGCCGACGACGGAGAGCGGGTTGAGCGCCTTGCCGACGTCCTGGACGGCGGTGAGCTCGACGACCTTGACCAGGCCCAGTTCGACGTCCACGTCGACCACCGCGCGGTTGGCGCAGAAGGTGTACTGGACGTGGCCGAAGCCCTGCCCGGTCTCCTTGTCGAAGGGGACGGTCGGGCGGTGGTGGTGTTCGCGGGTGAGGTCGATGGCCTCGTCGCCGAGCAGGTCGACCATGGGGACCAGCACGCCGGCGCTCTCCGAGACGACCTTCCCGGCGATCAGCGTGATGTCGCCGTGGGTCCAGCCGTAGCGGCGGCGGCCCTTCTCGATCAGCGCCCGCCTGACCGCCTCGGCGGCCAGCTTCACGGCGCCGCCGGTCATGTACGTCTGGCGCGAGGCGGAGGTCGAACCGGCCGAGCCGACCTCGGTGTTGGCCGGGTGGATGGTGACCAGTTCGACGCCCAGCTCGGTGCGGGCGATCTGGGCGTGCACGGTGACGCCGCCCTGGCCGACCTCCGCCATCGCGGTGTGGACCATGGCGACGGGCTCGCCGCCGATCACCTCCAGGCGCACCCGGGCGGTGGAGTAGTCGTCGAAGCCCTCGGAGAAGCCGACGTTCTTGATGCCGACCGAGTAGCCGACGCCGCGCACGATGCCCTCGCCGTGCGAGGTGTTGGACAGCGCCCCGGGGAGCTGGCGCACGTCCGGGTGCTCGGTGTCCAGCGGCGGCGGCAGCGGCATCTCCTTGGCGCGCCGCAGCAGTTCGGCGACCGGGGCGGGCGAGTCGATCTGCTGGCCGGTGGGCATGAAGTCGCCCTCCGACATGGCGTTGAGCTGCCTCAACTCGACCGGGTCCATGCCGAGTTCGGCGGCCAGCTTGTCCATCTGCGACTCGTAGCCGAACGCGGCCTGGACGGCGCCGAAGCCGCGCATGGCGCCGCAGGAGGGGTTGTTGCTGTAGAGCGCGATGGCGTGCATCCGCACGTTGGGGATCACGTAGGGGCCGTGCCCGAGCGAGGCCGCGTTGCCGACCACGGCGGGCGAGGCGGAGGCGTACGCGCCGCCGTCGAGCACGATCCGGCAGTCGGCGAAGACCAGTTTGCCGTCGCGGGTGGCGCCGTGCTCGTAGTGCATCCTGGCGGGGTGGCGGTGCACGTGGCCGAAGAAGGACTCGTCGCGGGCGTAGACGATCTTGACCGGCTTGCCGGTGTGCTGGGCCAGCAGGCAGGCGTGGATCTGCATCGACAGGTCCTCGCGGCCGCCGAAGGCGCCGCCGACGCCGGCCAGGGTGAGCCGGACCTTCTCCTCGGGCAGGTCGAGCACCGGGGCCATCTGCTGGCGGTCGACGTGCAGCCACTGGGTGGCGATGTAGAGGTCGATGCCGCCGTCCTCGGCGGGCACCGCGAGGCCGGACTCGGGGCCGAGGAAGGCCTGGTCCTGCATGCCGACCTCGTAGTCGCCGCTGACGATGACGTCCGCGAGCGCGCGGACCTCGTCGGTGACACCGAGGCCGGAGACCAGCCGCTGCTCGTGGCAGATGTTGCCGTACCCGTGCGACTTGTACTCGTGCGGCTCGTGCACGTAGCCGTGGGTGGCGGGGTCGAGGCACTGCTCCTCGGTGACGATCGGGGTGAGCACCTCGTACTCGACCTTGATCCTCTTCACCGCGCGGCGGGCGGTCTCCGGGTGGTCGGCCGCGACCAGGGCGATCGCCTCGCCGTGGTAGCGGACCTTGTCGATGGCCAGGGCCGGCTGGTCCTGGATCTCCAGCCCGTAGTACTTCGCGCCGGGGATGTCCTGGTGGGTGAGGACGGCGTAGACGCCGGGCACCTTGAGCGCCTCGGAGATGTCCACCGACAGGATGGTGGCGCGCGGGTGCGGCGAGCGCAGCGCCATGCCCCAGAGCATGTCCTCGTGCCACATGTCGGAGGAGTACGCGAACTCGCCCTTGACCTTGAGGTGGCCGTCCGGGCGCAGCGGCGAGCCGCCGATGCCGTCCTTGCTGGCCTGCCGGATGTCCTGGAGGTTCTTCTGGCCCTGGATGGTGCGGGTGGTCATTGCGAAACGGCCTTTCCGGCGCACGTGCGGGCGGACGCCAGCCGCACCGCGTCCATGATCTTCTCGTAGCCGGTGCAGCGGCAGAGGTTGCCCGACAGCGCCTCGCGGATGTCGTTGTCGCTCGGCTGGGCGTCCCGCTCCAGCAGCGCGTCGGTCTGCACCAGCAGGCCGGGGGTGCAGAAGCCGCACTGGACGGCGCCGGCATCGACGAACGCCTGCTGGACGAGGCCCAGTTCGCCGTTCTCCCCGGTCAGGCCCTCGACCGTGCGCACCTCGCGGTCCTGCACCTGGCCGGCCGCGACCAGACAGCTGCAGACCGGCACGCCGTCCAGGTAGACCGTGCAGGAGCCGCACTCGCCCTGCTCGCAGGCGTTCTTCGAGCCCGGCAGGCCGACCCGCTCGCGCAGCACGTACAGGAGGCTCTCGCCCTCCCAGACGTCGTCCGCCTCGACCGGCTTGCCGTTGGCGGTGAAAGTCACCCTCATGCCGCGCTCCTGATCTGCTTGCTGTAGTCGTTCCAGGTCCAGGTGAGGGTGCGGCGGGCCATCACGGCCAGCGCGTGCCGGCGGTAGTCGGCGGTGCCCCGGACGTCGTCGATCGGCGAGGCGGCGGCCTTGACCAGCTCGCCGAAGCGCTGGACCACCTCGGCGCCCAGCAGGTCGCCGGACTCCCAGAGGCCGCGCTCGGCGAGCACGCCCGCCAGGTACTCCTCGGCCTCGACGGCGCGGCGCGGCGTGGGGGCGGCCGAGCCGATGCCGGTGCCGACGGTGCCGTTCTTCGGGTGGAGGGCGAAGCCGAAGGCGCAGACCGCGATCACCATGGCGTTGCGGGTGCCGATCTTCGAGAACTGCTGCGGGCCGTCCGCCACCGGGATGTGCACGGCCCGGATCAGCTCGTCGGCCTCCAGGCTGTTGCGCTTCACGCCGACGTAGAAGTCGTCGATCGGGATCAGCCGGGTGCCGCGCACGGAGGCGGCCTCGACCAGGACGTCCCGGCCGGCCGCCAGCAGCGCCGGGTGGGAGTCGCCGGCCGGGGAGGCCGCGCCGAGGTTGCCGCCGACGCCGCCGCGGTTGCGGATCTGCGGGGAGCCGACGGTGTGGGCCGCCAGCGCCAGCCCGGGCAGCGGCCCGGACAGCTCGTCGATGATCCGGGAGTAGGGGACGGAGGCGCCGAGCCTGACGACGCCGTCGTCGTTCGACCACTGGGTGAGCTCGGTGATGCGGTTCAGATCGAGAATCGCGGATGGCCGGTGCACGTCGAAGTTCAGCTCGACCATGACGTCCGTACCGCCCGCGATGGGCAGCGCGGTCGGGTACTCGGCCTTCGCCGCGAGTGCCTCGTCCCAGGTAGCGGGCCGAAGGAACTCCATGCGGGTGTCTCCTCAAGTCGTCGCCTGCCGGGCGGGTGGGCACACTGCCCGGAACTCGGTGTTCGGACCTCTCAACCAACCGCTTCGTCGCCTCCGCGTCGGGCCCCGGTCACCGGGCTGCGTCCGGCGGCGTGTCGCCCAGTGAACCGCCGGGACGGGGCCCACAGGCAGTCACCGATGGCATGAAGCCCCGGCTGTGCTCCCGCCCGGCATCCTGTACGTTCCTCTAAGGAGAGGAATGCGCAGCCCAGGTGTTCACCAGGTGCCACCTACGACCGTAATCCGGCCGTGATTCGCAAGCGACGGGCCCGTGATCCGGTCGCCCGCCCGGACGTGACGACAAGTACGGATGTTCGGGCACACTGTGACCCCCGACCGAACGCTCGGGCCTCCCCCGTTCGGCCCACCCCTCAGCCCCATCCCACCCTCAGCCCCCGTTAGGAGTCCGCGGATGCGTGTCCGTGACCTGCTCGCCCCCGGCGCCCCGCGACTGCGCCTGCTCGCGGCCGAGGACGAGCTGGACCGGCAGGTCAGCGGCGTCATGACCACGGACCTGCACGACCCCGGCCGCTACCTGCACGGCGGCGAGCTGGTGCTCACCGGCATGCTGTGGCGCACCGCCCCGGCCGACTCCGAGCGGTTCGTGCGGACCATCGTGGCCGGCGGCGCGGTCGCCCTGGCGGCCGGCGAGGCCGAGGTCGGCCCGGTGCCCGAGGACCTGGTGGAGGCCTGCCGGCGGCACCGGATGCCGCTGCTGGCCGTCCCCGACGACATCGCCTTCGGCACCGTCACCGAGTTCATCGGCCGCCAGGTCTCCGCCGACCGCGCCGCCGACCTCGCCGCCCTCGTCGACCGGCACCGCCTGCTGGTCTCGGCGGCCGGCGGCGGCGGCCTGGACGCGGTGCTGGACCTGCTCGGCGGCGACCTCGACCTCGACTGCTGGGTGCTCACCCCCACCGGTGCGGTGATCGCCGGCCCCGCCGACCGCCTCCCGGCCGAGGACCGCGACCAGCTGGTCCGCGCCCACCTCGGCGCCCAGCGCCAGCGCCGCCGCCCCCCGCACCGGGCCCGCCTGGCCGGCGGCTCCTACTCGCTGCTGCCCGCCCCGGCCTCGGCCGACCACCAGGCGCCGCTGGCCGACTGGGTGCTCGCGGTGGCCGGCGACGTCACCGAGTGGACCACCAAGCGCCAGCAGCTCGCCGAGAACCTGGCCCGGCTGGTCGCCGCCGAGCGCCACCGCCGCGACGAGGGCCGCCGGCTGCGCCGCCGCCTCGCCGACGAGGTGCTGGCCCTGCTCCAGCGCGACGCCGACCCGGCCGAGATCAGCCGCACCCTGTACGCCTCCTCGGCGATGGCCGCCCGCTACGAGAGCGTCGATCCCAAACCCCAGGCCCAGGACGGGGCCTGGCTGGTGCTCAGCGCCGAGGGCACCGGCCTGCCCGAGGGCGTGGTGCGCGCCGTCCTGGAGGAGGCGCTGGGCGGCACCACCGACCGCGCGCTGGTCGCCGGGGCCGGCTCCGGCGCCGTCGTGGTGCTGCCCGCCCTGGACGGCCCGGTGCCCGCCGAGACCCTGCGCGACCTGCTCGCCCCGCTGGAGGCGGGCCTCGGCTCCGAGGGCCGGATCACCCTCGGCGTCTCCGCCCCCGCCTCCGAGGCCGGCGGCCTGCGCGGCGCCCTGGAGGAGGCCCGGCACGCCCGCCGGATCGCCGCCGCCCGGGTCGGCCGGGTCTGCGTGGCGGGCCCCGAGGAGCTGGCCTCGCACGTGCTGCTGCTGGCGGCCGTCCCGGACGAGGTCCGCCGCGCCTTCCGCAGCCGGCTGCTGGACAAGGTGATCGCGTACGACATCGAGCACCAGGCGGACCTGGTCCGCACCCTGGAGGCGTTCCTGCGCTCGGACGGCTCCTGGACGCGCTGCGCCGCGCAGCTGCACGTCCACGTCAACACCCTGCGCTACCGGATCGGCCGGATCGAGGAGCTGACCGGCCGTGACCTCTCCCGGTTGGAGGACCGGGTGGACTTCTACCTGGCGCTCGAACTGGCCTGACGGCCGGTCCCGAGAGCCGTGCCCCATGCAGGAGGGCCCGCCGCGAGCACTCGCGGCGGGCCCTCCTGCATGATCGTTACTGCTTGGGACTACTGGGCGGGACTACTGCGGCGGGATGACCGAGGTCATCCACTCGAAGATGCTCGGCACCATGGTCTTCCACAGCTCGGTGGTGTGCGGGCCGTTGCTCTCCTGGACCTGGACCTTGGTCGGCTCCTTGGCCGCCGCCGCGATCGCCTGGCCGTCCTCCAGGCCGTCGCCCTTCTTGCCGCTGATGTAGAGGCTGACCTTCGGCGGCTGCTGGGCGCTCTTGAGGATGTTGACCGGGTTGTTGGCCTCGCGCAGCTTCGGGTCCTTGCCGACCAGGGAGTCGCTCTCGGACGCCGGGTCGTTGTAGCCGGACATCGAGATCGCGGCCCGGTACCGGTTGGGGTGCGCCAGGGACAGCTTGGCCGCGCAGTGGGCGCCGGCCGAGTAGCCGGCGATGCCCCAGCGGTCCGGGGACGGGTCGGCGCGGAAGTTGTCCATGATCATCTGCGGGACGTCCCGGGTGAGCCAGGCGTCGGCGTTGATCTTGCCGGGGATGTCGGTGCAGCCGGCGTCCTGGTGGTTGCCGAGGAGCAGGGTGCGCGGCGAGACCAGGATGAACGGGGAGACCTTGCCCTGCTGCATCAGCGGCTTGAGCTGCTCGGAGACCTTGAGGGTGCCGTACCAGGTGGAGGAGGAGCCCGGGTAGCCCGGGATCAGCTCGACCACCGGGAACTTCTTGTCCTTGAACGCCGGGTCGTTGTACTGCGGCGGCAGCCAGACCAGCACCTCGCCGTCGACCCCGGACACCTGGCCCTTGAGCTCGGTCTTCTGGACGTCGCCGGGCACCGCCGGGTCGCCCACGCCGGCGAACTTCTGGAGCGCCTTCGGCGGCTGCTTGGCCGCGTCGCCGCCGCCCTGGCCGGCGCCGTCCTTGCCCGCGGCGCCCTGGTCGGCGGGCGCCACCTGCGGCACGGCCCGGACGTGGTCACCGGTGCCGAGCAGGTCGTCCCAGTTGCCGTAGATCAGGTTGGCGTTGTTGACCATCACGAAGACCATCAGCACGGCCGTGATCTGGCAGAACATGATCATGACGAGCCTGGACAGGATCCGCACCGGGTTCGGTCCGCGGACCTTGCCCCAGTACAGGAGCGCCACCGCGATGGACACCGGCACCAGGATGACGGTGAGGATGAAGAATGGCGTACCTGTCAGTTGCATCAAGTTCTCGTATCCGGGTTGCTGGCCGCCCGAGCCCCACTCGCCCGAACGCACTCCAATGGCATTGGACGGCGCGGAACCGATGATCGGTTGCCATCCGAATCTGTGCGGAACCTGAGAGGAACATCACGTTTCCTGTGATGTTCCTGCTTCGGGTCGGCGCTAAGTCTGCCACCCGGACGGCGGTCGTCCGGACGAGATGTCCAGCGAACTTCCAGGAAGGTCCCCCGGGGCACCTTACCTCCCGCGTCGCGGGCGCCGCCGGGCGAGGCGGTGTCATCCACGTGCCGCCCGGCCAGAGAGACTATGGGGATGAGCACAACCCGCTTTCGCCCGTCCCGCCGTTTCTGGCCCGTCTGCGCCCTCCTGGCACTCGCGGTCACCACGGCCGGTTGCAGCAGTACCGGAGGCCTCCGCGCCGAGGAGGCCCGCGCCAAGGCGTCGGCCGCCGGCGGCAGCGCCGTCACCACCCCGCGCTGGAAGGTCGCCATGGTGACCCACGCCGGTGCCGGCGACGCCTTCTGGGACAGCGTGCGCAAGGGTGCCGAGCAGGCCGCCGCCAAGGACAACATCACCTTCCTGTACTCCAACGACGCGCAGACCCAGAACCAGGTCCAGCTCGTCCAGGCCGCCATCGACCAGAAGGTCGACGGCCTGCTGGTCACCCTCGCCAAGGGCGACGCCATGGCCGACGTCCTCGGCAAGGCCAAGGCCGCCGGCATCCCCGTGATCACCGTGAACTCCGGACAGGAGTACTCCGCCAGGTTCGGCGCGCTCACCCACATCGGCCAGGACGAGTCCACCGCCGGCCAGGCGGCCGGCACCGAGTTGGCCGGCCGCGGCCGCAAGAACGTGCTCTGCGTCATCCACGAGCAGGGCAACATCGGCCAGGAGCAGCGCTGCTCCGGCGCCCAGTCCAAGGCCGGCGGCGCCTTCCAGGTGCTGTACGTGGACGGCGTGAACATGCCCGACGCCCGCGCCGCGATCTCCGCCAAGCTCCAGGCCGACCCGTCCATCGACACCGTGCTCACCCTCTCCGGCCCGATGGCCGCCACCGGCCTCCAGGCCGTCCAGGACGTCCACCGCGCCGTCGAGCTCGACACCTTCGACCTGGGGCCGCAGGTGGTGGCCGGCCTCAAGTCCGGCTCCGTCGGCTTCGCCGTCGACCAGCAGCCCTACCTCCAGGGCTACGAGGGCGTCGACCTGCTCTGGCTGTACAAGTCCAACCTGGACATGCTCGGCGGCGGCAAGCCCGTCGCGACCGGCCCGCAGATCCTGACCAAGGACGACGCCGACGCGCTCGCCGAGTACGTCGCGAGGGGGACCAGGTGAGCACCACCGACGTCCTCGCCCAGGACCGCCCGGCCGCGCTGCGCCGCCTCCTCGCCCGCCCCGAGCTCGGCTCGCTGATCGCCGCCGTCGCGGTGTTCACCGTCTTCGCGGTGGCTGCCGAACCCTTCCTGCGGGTCTCCTCGCTGGGCACCGTGCTCTACGCGGCGTCCACCATCGGGATCATGGCCGTCCCGGTCTCGCTGCTGATGATCGGCGGCGAGTTCGACCTGTCGGCGGGCGTGCTGGTCACCACCGCCGCGCTGACCTCCTCGATGGTCTCCTACCAGTTCACCGCGGTGACCTGGGTCGGCACGCTGGTCTCGCTCGCCGTCACCCTGGCCGTCGGCGCCTTCAACGGCTGGATGCTCGGCCGCACCCGGCTGCCCAGCTTCATCGTCACCCTCGGCACCTTCCTGATGCTGACCGGTGCCAACCTGGGGGTCACCAAGCTGGTCTCCGGCACCGTCTCGACCAAGCCGATCTCCGACATGGAGGGCTTCGCCTCCTGCCGCTGGCTGTTCGCCTCCGAGGTCACCGTCGGCGGGCTGACGATCAAGGCCACCGTCTGGTGGTGGCTCGGCCTGCTCGCGGTCGGCAGCTGGGTGCTGCTGCGCACCCGCTTCGGCAACTGGATCTTCGCCGTCGGCGGCGACGCGGACGCCGCCCGCGCGGTCGGCGTGCCGGTCGCCCGCACCAAGACCCTGCTCTACCTCGGTGTCGGCTTCGGCGCCTGGGTGCTCGGCCAGCACCTGCTGTTCTCCTTCGACACCGTGCAGTCCGGCGAGGGTGTCGGCAACGAGCTGATCTACATCGTCGCGGCCGTCATCGGCGGCTGCCTGATCACCGGCGGCTACGGCTCCGTGGTCGGCTCCGCGCTCGGCGCGCTGATCTTCGGCATGGCCAGCAAGGGGATCATCTACGCCCAGTGGAACCCGGACTGGTTCAAGTTCTTCCTCGGCGCGATGCTGCTGCTCGCCGCCCTGCTGAACGCGTACGTCAAGCGCCAGGCCGAACGGGGGCCCCGATGAAGACCGAACTGCTCGCCCTGGAGGGCGTCGGCAAGAGCTACGGCACCGTCCGCGCCCTCCAGGACGTCTCGCTCACCCTGCACGCCGGCGAGATCAGCTGCGTGCTCGGCGACAACGGCGCCGGCAAGTCCACCCTGATCAAGATCATCTCCGGGCTGCACCAGCACGACGAGGGCACCTACACCGTCGGCGGCGAGGAGGTCCGGCTCGACTCCCCGCGCCAGGCCCTGGACCGCGGCATCGCCACCGTCTACCAGGACCTCGCCGTCGTCCCGCTGATGCCGGTCTGGCGCAACTTCTTCCTCGGCTCCGAGCAGGGCCACCGCCGCTGGGGCGGCCTGCGTCTGGACGCCGAGGCGATGCGCGCCACCACCCGCGAGGCGCTCGCCCGGATGGGCATCGACCTGCACGACGTGGACCGCCCGATCGGCACTCTCTCCGGCGGCCAGCGCCAGTGCGTGGCGATCGCCCGTGCCGTGCACTTCGGCGCCAAGGTGCTCATCCTGGACGAGCCGACCGCGGCGCTCGGCGTCAAGCAGTCCGGAGTGGTGCTCAAGTACGTCACCGCCGCCCGCGACGCCGGGCTCGGGGTCGTCCTGATCACCCACAACCCGCACCACGCGTACCTGGTCGGCGACCACTTCACCCTGCTCAAGCGGGGCCGGATGGCCGGCAGCCACCCGCGCGCCGAGATCGGCCTCGAACAGCTCACCACCGAGATGGCCGGCGGCTCCGACCTCGCCGAACTCTCGCACGAGCTGGCCCGGCCCACCGAACCCCTGCCCCGCACCGAACCGCAGCCCCGCACCGAACCGCAGCCCCGCACCGAACCTCAGCCCCGTACTGACCCCGAGCCCCGTGAGGAGCGTCCGTAGCCGTGACCAGCCCCCAAGGCAGCACCCGGCCGGCCGTCCTGCCCACCCTGCTCGGCCTCGGCCCCCGCGCCGAGCGCCGCCGCCGCGCCCTGCCCGCCGGGATACTGCGGCTGCCCACCATCGGCGTCGACATCGGCGGCACCAAGGTGGTCGCCGGAGTGGTGGACGGCGAGGGCAAGGTGCTGGAGAAGCTGCGCACCGACACCCCCGACAAGAGCAAGAGCGCCAAGGTCGTCGAGAACGTCATCGTCGACCTGGTGCTGGAGCTCGCCGACCGGCACGACGTCCACGCCGTCGGCATCGGCGCGGCCGGCTGGGTCGACGCCGACCGCTCCACGGTGCTGTTCGCCCCGCACCTGAACTGGCGGGGCGAGCCGCTCCAGCAGGCGCTCAGCGAGCGGCTGCGCTTCCCGGTGATCGTCGAGAACGACGCCAACGCCGCCGCCTGGGCCGAATGGCGCTTCGGCGCCGGGCGCGGCGAGGACCACATGGTGATGCTCACCCTGGGCACCGGCATCGGCGGCGCCGTCGTCCGCGACGGCTACGTCGACCGCGGCAAGTACGGCCTGGCGGGCGAGTTCGGCCACATGCAGGTGCTGCCCGGCGGCCACCGCTGCCCGTGCGGCAACCGCGGCTGCTGGGAGCAGTACTCCTCCGGCAACGCGCTGGTGCGCGACGCCCGCGAACTCGTCGCCGAGGAGTCCCCGGTGGTGGAGCCGCTGCTCGCCCGGGCCGGCGGCACCGTCGAGGGCATCACCGGACCGCTGGTCACCGAGGCCGCCCGGGCCGGCGACCCGACCGCCACCGAACTGCTCTACGAGGTCGGCACCTGGCTCGGCGTCGGCATCGCCAACCTGGCCGCCGCGCTCGACCCGGGCCGCTTCGTCATCGGCGGCGGCGTTTCCGAGGCCGGCGACCTGCTGCTCGGCCCGGCCCGGGACACCTTCCGCCGCACCCTCACCGGGCGCGGCTTCCGGCCCGAGGCCAGCATCGTGCACGCCGCACTCGGCAACGAGGCCGGCCTGGTCGGCGCCGCCGACCTCGCCCGGCAGGTCGCCCGCCGGTTCCGCACCATCAAGCGGCGCCGGGTCGAGCGCAGCGGCGTCTGAAGTCCTTCCGCCTGATTCGGTTCCGTCAACTACCGGTTGGTAGCGGTGCGGTGTGATTGTCGGGATCATGCCTCCTGTGAGACAACGGAGTTGACGTCGACTCAGGAGGACTCGGATGAGGGCTCTGGCCCGTATCGCACCACCGCTGCTGCTCGCCACCGCCCTGGTCTGGTCCTGCGCCGGGCCGGCCGGGGCGGCGCAGGCGGCCCCGCCGCCGAAGGCCCCCGAGGCGGTGGGCCGGGGCGGAGCGGTGGCCAGCGTCGACGCCGACGCCACCGCGGCCGGCATCGAGGTGCTGCGCAAGGGCGGCAACGCGGTCGACGCGGCGGTCGCGACCGCGGCCGCCCTCGGCGTCACCGAGCCCTACTCCTCCGGCATCGGCGGCGGCGGGTACTTCGTCTACTACGACCACGCCAGCGGCCGGGTGCACACCATCGACGGCCGCGAGGTGGCCGGCCGCACCGCCGACAGCGGGCTGTTCCTGGAGGACGGCAAGCCGCTGGCCTTCGCCGACGCCGTCACCAGCGGCCTGTCCGTCGGCGTCCCCGGCACCGCGGCCACCTGGGACACCGCCCTGCGCCAGTGGGGCACCCGCACGCTCGCCGACGCCCTCCAGCCGGCCGAGCGGATCGCCGACCACGGCTTCGTCGTCGACCAGACCTTCCGCGGCCAGACCGCCGACAACTACGACCGCTTCAAGGACTTCCCGGACACCGCCAAGCTCTACCTGCCCGGCGGCAAGCCCCCCGAGGTCGGCACCGTCCTGCGCAACCCCGACCTCGCCGCCACCTACCGGCTGCTCGCCAAGGACGGCGTCAAGGCCTTCTACCAGGGCGACCTCGGCAAGGACGTGGCCAACACCGTCCAGCACCCGCCGGTCGACCCGGCCTCCGGCCGCAAGGCCCGCCCGGGCAGGATCGACACCGCCGACCTCGCCGCCTACCAGGTCCGCCGCCAGGCGCCCACCCACGTCCCGTACCGGGACTACGACGTCTACTCCATCGCCCCCTCCAGCTCCGGCGGCACCACCGTCGGCGAGGCGCTCGGCATCCTGGAGGACGGCGACCTCGGCGCGTACAGCGACACGCAGTACTACCACCACTTCCTGGACGCCTCCCGGATCGCCTTCGCCGACCGCAACCGCTGGGTCGGCGACCCGGCCTTCGACGACGTCCCCACCAAGGAACTGCTCTCCGCGCGCTACGCCGCCTCCCGGGCCTGCCTGATCAGCCCCGACCGCGCCCTCACCAGCCCGCTCGCCCCCGGCGACCCGCGCCACCCCGCCGACTGCGCCGAGGCCGGCCCCGCCGTCGCCGAGCCCTACGAGGGCCCCAACACCACCCACCTCAGCGTGGCCGACCGCTGGGGCAACGTCGTCTCCTACACCCTCACCATCGAGCAGACCGGCGGCAGCGGCATCACCGTCCCCGGCCGCGGCTTCCTGCTCAACAACGAGCTCACCGACTTCGACTTCACCCCGCTCACCCCGGGCGTCCCCGACCCCAACCTGCCCGGCCCGGGCAAGCGGCCGCGCTCCTCGATCTCCCCGACCATCGTGCTGCGCGACGGCGAGCCGCTGCTGGCCACCGGAAGCCCCGGCGGCGCGACCATCATCACCACCACCCTCCAGGTGCTGCTCGGCCGGCTCGACCGGGGCCTGAGCCTGGAACAGGCCATCGCCGCACCGCGCGCCAGCCAGCGCAACACCGTCGCCACCCAGGCCGAGCCCGGCTTCCTGGCGCTGCCCGAACGGGCCGCCCTGGAGGCGCTCGGGCACAGCTTCACGTCCGTCGCCGAGATCGGCGCCGCGACCGGCGTCGAACGGCTGCCGGACGGGCGGTGGGTGGCCGCGGCCGAACCGGTCCGGCGCGGGGGCGGCTCCGCGGCGGTGGTCCGGCCCACGGGCTGACCGGGCCGTGAGCCGGCCGGGCCGCGCTGTCGGTGCCGGGCGGTATGTTCGGGGTGGGCGTCCCCTCGGGGGGTGCCCACCCCTCGTCTTGACCGAAGCACCCGTCCGTACCGAAGCACCCGTCCGTACCGAACCACCGGGAAGGCCGCCCGCCGTGACCGTCCGCATCGCCACCTGGAACATCAACTCCGTCACCGCGCGGCTGCCCAAGCTCCTGGAGTGGCTGGAGAGCGCCAAGCCCGACGTGCTCTGCCTCCAGGAGCTCAAGTGCGCGGCCGACGCCTTCCCGTACGAGGAGGTGCGCGCCCTCGGGTACGAGACCGCGGCCCACGGCACCGGCCGGTGGAACGGCGTCGCGATCGTCTCCCGGCTCGGCCTGGACGACGTCGTGCGCGACCTGCCCGGCCAGCCCGGCTACCTCGCCGACGGCGCCCTGCTGCCCGACGTCGAGCCGCGCGCCGTCGCCGCCACCTGCGGCCCGGTCCGGGTCTGGTCGGTCTACGTGCCCAACGGCCGCGAGGTCGACCACGCCCACTACCGCTACAAGCTGGAGTGGCTGCAGGCGCTGCGCACGGCCGCCACCGAGGACGCCGCCGGGCCCCGCCCGTTCGCCGTCCTCGGGGACTTCAACATCGCCCCCGCCGACGAGGACGTCTACGACGTCGCCGCCTTCGAGGGCCTCACCCACGTCACCCCCGCCGAGCGGGCCGCGCTGGAGGCCCTCGGCGAGGTGGGCCTGCACGACGTGGTGCCGCGCCCGCTCAAGTACGACCGCCCCTACACCTACTGGGACTACCGCCAGCTGGCCTTCCCCAAGAACCGGGGCATGCGGATCGACCTCACCTACGCCAACAAGCCCTTCGTGGACGCCGTCACCGACAGCTATGTGGACCGCGAGGCCCGCAAGGGCAAGGGCACCTCGGACCACGCGCCGGTCGTGGTGGACCTCGACCTGTGAATCACCCTGGGTGAGGGGCGGTAACCCGAACGGTCCCGACCGGTGGCCGGGGCCGGGCGGGCTGCCTACCGTCGGGCATAACCGGGTGCAGTTGTTCGACCACGTGGACATCGGAGTCCCCCCGGCTGCGCCCGAGAATCCCGGAGGTTCCGGCATGCGCCCCTTGCGTACGGCCGCCGCCGCCCTGATCGGCGCGACGGTGCTGACCGGCCTGACGGCCCCCCTCGCATCCGCCAGGGACGGCTCGGCCTCGGTCAGCCCGTCCCAGGCCGCACCGGGCCAGACCGTGAAGCTCACGGTCTCCTGTGAGAAGTCGGACAAGCCCGACGCCAAGACCATCACCGCCCACTCCGCCGCGTTCGAGGGCGGTCCGGCCACTCTCACCCTGGGCTCCGACGGCAAGCACAGCGGCACGGCCCGGCTGGCCGGCCAGCACTCCGGGGACAACAAGATCGACGGCACCTGCCCGGACGGCGGGGCGTTCTCCACCAAGGTCGCGGTCGCCGGCGTCCCGGTCGCCGGCTCCGACAGGGGCTCCGACAAGGGCCCCGAGAAAGGCCCTGAGAAAGGGCCTGAAAAAGGGCCGGAGAAAGGCGCCGAGAAGGGTCCCGAGAAAGGCCTCGGTGACTGGGGCAAGGCGGCCGGCGAGTGGGCGGGCTCGCTCGGCCAGTCCGGCGCCGGCGGCCAGCAGGTCGCCCCGCACGGTGCCGTGAACACCGGCCTCGGCGGCTCGGTCGCGGCCGATCCGGCGGAGCTGGCCGGGGGCCTGGCCCTGGTGGCGGGCGGAGTCGGAGGATTCTGGCTGCTGCGGCGGCGCGGTGCCTGATGGGCACCGCGCCTTTTTGCCTTTCCCGCGCGCCGTCGGACCCTGACCGGGCCGGCGGCGCACAGGCGTGTCAGCCGGCCTGCGGTGCGGGGTTCCGCTGCTGCTGAGGCCCGTGCCCGGTTCCCTTCCCGTGCTTGTTCTCGTGCCCGGGTTCGAGCTCACGGTGCTCGTGCCCGTGCTCGTGCTCGTGCTCGTGCCGGAGGGTGCCGCTGGCCAGCAGGTACTGGGCCAGGACGTACGTCGCCATGATCCAGAACTGGTGCCCCGGCAGTTCCCGCCACTTCGCCAGCTGGGTGGCGATCAGCGTGTCGGACAGCAGGAACAGCGCCCCGCCCAGCCCGGTTCGCCAGCCCAGCCCGGCCGAGGTGACGGCCGTGGAGGCGAGCAGCAGGCTGTAGCCGGCCACCGGGATCCGCAGGTCCCCGAGGTCCGGCCAGAGCTGCCCGACCATGGCCGCCCAGGCGGTTGCGTACGCGGCCGCCACCACCAGGGCCCGCCGACGGTCGGTCAGCGCCCCGCGCCGGACGAACATCGTCACGTAGCAGACGTGCGCCGCCGCGAACGAGCCCATCCCGGCCAGGAACGCGGTGTCGTTCTTCAGCTGGAGCAGCACGTCCCCGCCCGCGCTCAGCAGCAGTGCCGGGGCCAGCGGCTTCGGCGCCCGCCGCCCGGCGGTGGCGGCCGCGGCGACGCTGTGCGCGGCCAGCAGCGGCATCAGGGCCGGCTTGGTGGCGTTCTGCAGCACGGACGCGCCGGAGGCGATCGCGCCCAGGTGCGTCGCCGAGGCGGCCGCGAAGCCGCCGAGCAGGCCGGCGGCCGAGCGCAGGCGGCCGCCGAGGACGGCACGGGTGGTCGTACGGATGCTCATGCGGCTGCTGACCTCCGGGGTCGGGCGGTGGGGGAGTGGGACGAACCCTAGGCGACCCGCCGGTGCGGCGGAAGAGCGGGTTACCGGTGCGTAACCCGGGTGGTGCGGGGCGGGTGACGGCGCGGCGGCGGGTGCGGGCCGGCGGGTGGCGTAGCGGAGGGCGGCCGGTCACTTCGGCGCACGGCCGGTTGCTGCCACCGGGTGACCCGGCCACCGTCTAGTCTGGTCCCCGACATGGAGCAGCAGGAGTACGCGGTCGGCGCCACCCGGGTGGCCACCGGCAGGCCGGACGGGCGCACGGGCGGGACGGGGCGGAGGCCCACCGACGCCCTCCTCGCCGTACGCGAACCCGCGGGCGGGCCGGCGCCCGAAGCCGTGTCCGGCCCCCGTGCTGACGCCGCGCCGACCAGGCCCGCGCCCGAGCCGGGCACCGCCTCCGCGCTCTCGCCCGACCCGGGTCTGCTCCGGCTCGCCCACTGGTTCGCCGCCGCCACCCCCGGCACCGCCGACGACCTGTGCGCCGCTTCCTTCGGCCTCTACCCGGCCCGCCATCTCGGCGCCCCCGCCGAAGCGGCGCCCGACGCCGACGTCAGCTGGTGGCACGGCCCCACCGCGCACGCCACCGCCGCCCTGCGCTCCCGGGAGCCCCGCCCCGTCGGCGGTCTGCGCCGCGCCCGGCGGGACGCCTCCGCGCTGCCCGTCGTCCGGTCAGGTGCCAAGCCGGGCAGGCCCGGCAGGCACCGCAAGCCCGAGCGCACCCGCCCGGTGCCGGGCGCGCAGGACCGTTCCGGCCAGGACCTTCCGATACCGGCCCCGGCCCCGCCCGTCGCGGACGTCTCCGCCCCGCCCCTTCCCGCCGTCGACCTGCCCGCCGCCGAACGCCGGATCGCCGCCCGGCTGCTGCTCGCCCACCCGCTGGTCACCGCCTCCGGCCCGCACGCCGACGGCTTCCCGCTGATCCGCCGTCACCGCGACTGGCTCGTCGAACGCTTCGACGCCCTGCTCGGCTACCGGCTCGTCGTCGGCCCCTGGCATGCCCGGCTCTGCAAGGCCGGCCTCGGCCCCGGCGCCGCCCGCCGCCTCGAACACCCCACGACCGGCGCCCCGTTCACCCCCGCCGGTTACGCCCAACTCGCCCTCGCTCTCGCCCTGTTGGTCGACGCCCCCGAGCAACTGCCGTACGGGCGGCTGCTCGACGCCATGCGCGCCGTGGCGCCGGGCCTCGCCGCCGGCCCGGCCGACCGTGCGATGGCCCTCGCCGCGCTCGCCGACTGGCAGGTCCTCGGCGACCTGCCGGCCGGCGGGGCCGGCCCGGCCGACCCCGCCGCCCGGGCCGCCGTACTGACCGTCGACCGCGAACTCGCCCGCGCCGTCCCGGCCGGCCCGCCCGCCCTCGCCGACGACGCCGCCGACCTGATCCGCCGCGCCGCCGACGCCGAACCCGCCACCGCCGTGCGCCGCCTGCTCGCCGAGACCCCCGCCGTCCTCGACGCCGACCTCCCCGAGGACCGGCGCGCCTGGCTGCACGAGCACCGGCTGAGCGGCCCGGCCGCGCTCGCCGACTTCCTCGGCCTGGAGACCGAGCTGCGGACCGAGGGTGTCGCCCTGCTCGACCCGGCCGACGAGCTCACCGACCTCGTCTTCCCCGGCGCCGGCCCCCTGCCGCAGGCCGCCCTGCTGCTGCTCGAACGCCTGGTGGAGGAAGTCCGCCCGCTGCCCGGCGAGACCACCACCGGCGGCGACGTCCCGATCCCCGACGCGCTGATAGACGGCCTCCTCGGCGACATCGCCGACGAGTACGGCCTCCCGGCCCGCTGGCGCCGCGACTACCTCGCCGACCGCACCGCGCTGCGCCGCGACGCCCTCGACCTGCTCCACAACCTCGGCCTGATCACCCCCACCCCCCGCGGCAGCCGCCCCCCGGGCTGGCTCCTGCGCCCGCCCGCCGCCCGCTACGCCCCCGCCCCGGACTTCCACCCCGTCCCCGGCACCGGCCGCCACTCCCGCCCCGCACCGGCCGGGGCCCGGGAGCAGCGGCAGGCCTGAGGCCGGTCCCGCCGCCCAGCTCCGCCGTCGCGCCTCGCCGTCTCGCCTCGTCGCTCCGCCGTCGCCGGAAAGGCGGAAGCACCGCGTCCGGGGGCGGACGGCGGTGCTGAAGGGGCGGATCGGACGGTCAGTCGGTCGCTTTCTCGCCGGTCGCTTTCTCGCGGGTCACTTTCTCGCCGTGGCCGTGGTGGCGGCGACGGTGTCGTGCTGGACGGTCTCGACGGTGGCGCCGACGCCGAAGGTGCCGAGGGCGATGGAGGCGAGGACGGCGGTGGCGGCGAGGAGCCGGCGGTGGCGCCGGGGGAGCGGGAAGCGCGGTTCCTGGTAGGGCGCCTGAGGGCTGGCGTTCATGACAGGGAGGGTCCCAGGGTGGTGTGAACGGTCGGTACGCGCGGGTGAAGTCCGGGCGGGGGTTGGGCGTCGGTTGGCCGCGTACGCCCCACCTGCACGGGTGGGGCGTACGTGCTGGTCAGCGGCGTGGTGTGCGTTCGGCGAGGGCCTCGCCGACGGCGACCCGGACGGCGTCGCGCAGGCCGTGCACGGGGTGCAGGCGGGACGGGCCGGCGGCCGGGTCCTCGCGGAGCTCCTTCACCAGGGACACGCAGAGCAGCAGCATCACGGCCACGAACGGCAGCGCGACCAGGATCGTCGCGTTCTGCAGCGCGGTGAGCCCGCCGGCCAGCAGCAGGGCGGCGGCGACCCCTCCCATCAGCACGCCCCAGACGACCACGAGCCAGGTGCGCGGGTGCAGCGAGCCGCGGCTGGAGAGCGAGCCGAGGACGAGGGAGGCGGAGTCGGCGCTGGTGATGAAGAAGGTCATCACCAGCAGCACGGCGACGACGCTGGTGGCGGAGCCGAGCGGCAGCGAGCGCAGCATCTCGAACAGCGAGGCCTCCGCGCCCTTCGGGATGGTCGCGACCAGGTCGGCCGCTCCGGTGGAGACCAGCCGGATCGCGGTGCCGCCCATCACGCAGAACCAGATCACGGTGGCCCCGCTGGGCACCAGCAGGACGCCGATCAGGAACTGCCGGATGGTGCGGCCGCGGGAGATGCGGGCGATGAAGGTGCCGACGAAGGGCGCCCAGGAGAGCCACCAGGCCCAGTAGAAGATCGTCCAGGAGCCGAGCCAGCTCTCGTCGGTGAAGGCCCCGGTCTGGGTGGACATGCCGAGCAGGTCGGAGAGGTAGCCGCCGACGGTGGAGGGGATCGCGTCCAGCGCGAAGACCGTCGGGCCGAACACGAAGACGAAGAGCATGATCAGCGAGGCCAGGACGACGTTCGCGGTGGAGAGCCACTTGACGCCCTTGTGGACGCCGGAGAAGGCGGAGAGCACGAAGGCGGCGGTCAGCGAGCCGATGATGATCAGCTGGGCGTTCTGGGTGTTGCGCACGGAGGTGATGTAGCCGAGGCCGTCGGCGACCTGGAGCGCGCCGAGGCCGAGGCTGGTGGCGGAGCCGAAGACGGTGGCGAAGACGGCCAGCAGGTCGATCGCGCGCCCGGGCCAGCCGTCGGCGCCGCGCTGGCCGATGAGCGGGACGAAGGCGGCGGAGATGCGGTTGCCGCGGCCCTTGCGGAAGGTGGTGTAGGCGAGGGCGAGGCCGCCGACGGCGTAGATCGCCCACGGGTGCAGCGTCCAGTGGAACAGCGAGAACTCCAGGGCCTGCTGGGCGGCGGCCGCGCTCTGCGGTTCCAGGCCGGAGCCGGGCTGCGGGGTGGCGAACAGCTGGAGCGGCTCGCCGACGCCGTAGAACATCAGGCCGATGCCCATGCCGGCGCTGAACATCATGGCGACCCAGGCGAGGGTGGAGAACTCGGGTTCGTCGTCGTCGCGGCCGAGCCGGATGCGGCCGAAGCGGCTGAAGGCGAGCAGCACGGTGAGGACGAGGAAGACGTCGGCGGCCACCACGAACAGCCAGCCGAAGTTGTGCAGGACCCAGCCGAGCGCGGCACTGGAGGTCCGGCCGAGCGAGTCCTCGGCGAAGACGCCCCAGGCGACCACGGCCAGCACCAGGGCGGCGCTGATCCCGAACACCGCCCGGTCGACGGGCAGGGTCGCGGCGGGTTCGTCGGGCTCCTCCGCGTGTTGGTCGGGCTGCGGCGGCTGGCTGCTCATCGGGTGGACTCTCCTGCCTCGGGGCGGACGGGGGCTTCGGCGACATCGGCGGATTAAAGCTGCATGTCGCACTATGTCCAGTTCGTGCCGCGAGGGGCGGGAGGGCGCGCCGGGGAGGCGGAGGGAGGGGACTTACGTCCCGTCAGGCCGGTTGCTCATGGGCCGGGGCGTGCGCGGCGAGCCGGAACCACGGGTGGAAGCCGTCCGGCACCGGGGAGTTGAGCCGGCGGTCGCGTCGGACGGGTCAGGGCCGGTGGGCGCCGGACGGGACCTCGTAAGGCGCCGGGTAGGGCGTCTCGTACGGGTTCAGCACCAGCCGCACCACGTCCTCCAGCCGCCGCCGGGCGTCGCCGAGGGTGGTGCGCCCGGTCACCCAGGCGGTCAGCTCGCCCTGCCAGGCGTGGGCGACGATGTGCCGCACCAGGTCGCTGGCGGCGGCCGGCACCTCGGTCGTCACCGCCTGGAGGGCGGTGCTGTCGGCCCGGGCCATGCCCTGCAGGGTCTCGCTGGCGAACGGATCGGTGGAGGCGGCGACGGCCACCCGCAGCCGGGCCAGCTCGGGCTGGCGCTGGTAGGCCCGCATCCCGCCGCGGACGAAGCGGACCGCCCGGTCGGTGGCCCCCAGCCCGGCGCGCGGGCCGCGCAGCTCCGCCACCAGGTCGGCCAGCAGCAGGCGGTGCCACTCGGCGATCGCCGCGGCCAGGAGGTGGTCCTTGGAGGAGAAGTAGCGGTACGCCGTCCCCAGGGCGACTCCGGACCGCTCGCAGACCTGTTTCATCTGCAGCCGTTCGACGCCGATCTCGTTCACCAGGGCGAGCGCGGCCGCGATCAGGCTTCCGCGGCGTTCGAGCTGGCGCGGAGACATCGCCTCCACCGGCCGTGGTGACAGGTCAACCTTGGTCACCCGCACCATGATACGGGCCGGGGCCGCTCAGGAGTATGACGCCGACCGGCCCCCTTGCGTTCGCCGTGCGGTCACCGTCGCCGGGGCCGGGCGCGGTGACCGCTTCGTCCCGTCCCGTCCCGCGCCGGGTCAGCGCAGCCGGCGGATCAGCGACTCCTGCACGGCGGAGGCGACCAGCCGACCGTCCCGGTCGTAGAACTCGCCGAGCGACAGCCCCCGGCCGTCCGAGGAGGACGGGCTGCGCTGGGCGAACAGCAGCCACTCGTCGGCCCGGAACGGGCGGTGGAACCACATCGCGTGGTCGAGCGAGGCGATCAGCAGCCGGGGCGGCTCGGTGCGCTGGAAGAAGTTCGGCTGCTCGTGCAGCCCGGCGGTGGAGGCCAGCGTGAGGTCGGAGAGGTAGGTGAGCGCGCAGACGTGCAGGAGCGGGTCGCCCTCGGGCAGCGGGGAGGCGATGCGCAGCCAGACGAACTGCTGCGGCATCCCCGGCACGGACGCCGGCACGCCCGGCGCGTCCGGCGGGACGAAGCGCAGTTCGAGGTCGCGGAAGCCGCCGGTGCCGGTGATCGCCGCGCGCAGGGCCGGGTCCCAGAGCGAGAAGGCGTCCGGCAGGGTCTCCGGCCCGGGCAGCGGCGGCATCGTGCGGTGGCGGTCGGTGGCGGTCTCGGGGCGCTTGAAGGAGGCGGAGAGGGTGAAGATCGCGTTCTGGTTCTGCACCGCCGTCACCCGGCGGGTGGTGTAGGAGACGCCCTCGCGGACCCGTTCGACCTCGTAGTGGATCGGCTGGGACGGGTCTCCGGGCAGCAGGAAGTAGCCGTGCAGCGAGTGCACCGCGCGCGGGCCCTCGCAGGTGCGGCCGGCGGCGGTGAGCGCCTGCGCGGCGACCTGTCCGCCGAAGGCGCGCATCGGCGCCCCGGCGTGGCAGCGGCCCCGGAACGTGTTCTCGTCCAGTCGTTCCAGCTCCAGCAGTCCGGCGAACGCGCCGGCCGGGCGGTCGGCCCGGATTTCCTGTTCGGTCAGGTCGGTCACGGGCCCATAGTGGCAGAATCCCGCCGCGTCGCGGTGTGACCTGGGTAACGCCCGGGGGCTCCGGCGGCCGGTAGAACCTGTTCCAGTGCGGTCGCGGCCCGACGGATTGTCAGTGCCCTCACCTAGCGTGTTCGACATGACGCAATCCGCACACGCGTACGCCTATCTGCGCCCGTCCGCCGTCCTCGACGGCGCCGACGGCCGGCGCCTCGACCTGGCCACCTCCGGCGGCGCCACCCCGCTCGGGGAGGCGGCCAACCCGCGCTTCTTCGCGGGCTTCCTGGCCGACCCGGCGCCGGCCGCCGCCGCGCTGCTCGCGGTCGCCGACGTCGCCGCCGCGCGGTACTACCAGCCGCAGCTGCGCGCCTCGCTCGACCCGGTGGTCACCGCCAACGGGGACCGGCTGCGCTTCGAGTCGTTCTCCGGCTGCTGCGGCGTCTACGCCCGGCTCGACGTGCTCCAGGCCGGCCTCGACGGCGACGAGATCGGCCACGGCACCACCAACGTGGACGTCAACAACCCGCTGCGGGAGGCCCTGAGCAGGATCGGCCCGACCGACCCGCTGCACCTCGCGGTCGGGCCGGACGCGCTGGAGGTCACCAGCTTCGACGGGCCGCTGGTCGAGAAGAAGGTGCCGCTGCCGCAGCGCTGGCTGCGCGGCTTCGCCGAGACCCAGGTCGTCGCCGCCGGCTTCGACCTGCGCGCCGAACTGCCCGCCGCCGAGGCGGTCCGCTTCCTGCGCTCGCTGCCGCGCGGCGGCCGCACCAGCACCGCCTGGGTCGTCCCGGCCGGGCGGACGCTGCGGCCCACCACCCGGCCGGTGCCCGGCGCGGTCTGCCTGCCCGGGCCCGACCGGCTGGTGGCGCTCCAGCGCGTGCTGCGGCACGCGCTCGCCCTGCGGGTGTACGGCCCGGTCGCCGCCACCGGCCCGGCCGCCTCGGCGTGGGAGGTGGTCCTGCCCGGCATGCGGCTCACCCTGACCCTCTCGCCCGACGCCTCCCGGGGCTTCTCCGGCGAGGGCGGGGTGCTCGGCGCGCTCGCCACCGGCACCGCCGAGCAGGACGCCGACCTCGTCGCGGTGCTGCTCGCCTGGGAGCCGCGGATCGAGGTCGCCGACCTCGCCGAGCAGTCCGGGCTCAGCCACGAGCGGGTCCGCGCCGCGCTCACCCGGCTCGGCACCGCCGGGCAGATCGGCTACGACACCGCCGAGGCCGCCTACTTCCACCGCCAGCTCCCGTACGACGCCGGGCGGGCCGAGGCCGCCAACCCGCGGCTGCGCGCCGCCCGGGCCCTGGTCGCGGCGGGCGCGGTACGGCTGGAGCCGGGCGGCACGACGGCCGTCGTCACGGTGGACGACCACATCCAGCGGGTGCGTACGGACGAGGCGGGGCGCCTCGGCTGCACCTGCCTCTGGTGGGCCAAGTACCGCGGCGGGCGCGGTCCGTGCAAGCACGCGCTGGCGGTCGCGATGGTGCGGGAGGCGGGCCGGCGAGTGGCCGGGGAGCAGGTTCCGACGGTTTCGGCGCTTCCGACGGTTCCGACGGTTCCGGGGGTTCCGACGACGGAGAAGGGGGTCCAGGCGTGAGCGCGGTGGCACGGAGGTCGGAAGCGGTGCAAGGCGGGGCGGAGGCGGCGCGGGGCGGGGCGGCGGTCGAGGACCTGCTCGCCGCCGTCCGGGGCGGGCGGATGCCGCAGATACCGGCGCTGGTCGCCGCGCTGGACCAGGCGCAGCGCCGGGACTGCCTGCCCGCGCTGAAGGCGCTGCGCAAGGAGCTGCGCGACGACTGGTCGAAGGAGTCGATCGCCAGCAAGGGCGCCCTGATGCTGGCCGGTGCCGGCTGCCACACCGGCCCGGCCGGCGCCGCCACCTGGCTCGGCGCCCGCGACTTCACCTCGCGGGAGTGGGTCAAGCACCCCGCGTTGGCCCAACTCGTCGCGGCACAGCCGGTGGAGTGGCAGATCGAGGTGGCCACCCGGCTCGCCGCCCGTCCGGCGCCGCGCTGGGGTTGGTCGCTGTACTCGGTGATCGAGGACGTGGTGCACCGCACCGGCTGCGCGGTGCCGCTGAGCGAGCCCTTCGTCCGCGAGTGGATGGACCGCAAGCGCCTGGGCAGTGGCCCGCAGCCCACCCTGCTCGCACTGCTGCGGGCGGACGTGTTCACCCCGGTGCTGCTGCCCCGGGTGTTCGAACTCGCCGACGTCGGCGTGCCGTTGTCCTGGCGGTTCAGCGGACGCCGCGGGGACGCCTGGACGGAGGCGATCGCCGACCTCGCCGCCGCCGGCGAGCTGGACCGGGCCGACCTGATCGACCGCTGCCTGGCCCGGCTGCTGCGCGGCGGCAAGCCGGCGGACCAGCGCTTCTTCCTGGACGTGCTGTGCGCCCTCGCCCCGACGCAGCAGGAGTACGCGGCCCGGGTACGGGACGTGCTGCCGCTGCTGGACGGGCTGTCGGTGGTCGCCGGGCACGCCCAGGAGGTGCTCGCCGGGTTGGACGAGGCCGGGCTGATCGAGCCCGAGGTGCTGGTCGAGTCCTCCGCGGTGGTGCTGTTCCGGACCGAGAAGAAGCTCGTCCGCGCCCAACTCGGCTGGCTGGAGCGGGCGGCCAGGCGCGAGCCCGGGCGGTCCGGGCCGGTGGTGCTCGCCGCCGCCGAGGCGTTCGGGCACCCGGACCAGGCTGTCCAGGAGCGGGCGCTGAACGTGGTGGCCCGGCACCTGCGCGTGGCCGGGGAGGCCGTCCTGCCCGAACTGCGGCTCGCTGCCGGGGCGTTGAACCCCGCCCACCATCAGCGCGCCGGGGAACTGTTCGGCGCTCCGGTCGGTGGCGACGGCGACGACGACCCGGACACCGGGTGGAACGAACTCCTCCCGCCCGCCCCCCAGCCCCTCCCGCTCGGCCCGCCGATCGCCTCGGCGGCCGAACTCGCGCAGGAGCTGTCCGCCCTGCTCGCCGCCGACGAGCCGGAGCCGGCGGTCTTCGAGCGCGTGCTGGACGGCCTGGTCCGCCAGGCCCACCAGGACCGGGCGGCGCTCGCCGAGGCGCTGGAGCCGGTCCGGCGGGTCCACCGGTGGAACGGCGTCGACCGCTGGCGTGACTGCTCGCCCCGGGACGTCCTCCACGTCGTGGCCGCGGTGGCGGGCGAGACGCCGTCGCACCGGGCCTGGGACTTCCTCAGCAGCAAGAAGAAGCGCTCCCCGCTGCGCGGCCAGAACAACACCGCGCAGGGCACCGTCCTCGCCGCCCGGCTGGAGGAGGCCGCCTGGCAGGTGGCCGCCGACCGGCCGCCCTACCTGCTGGCCATCCCGACCGACACCACCGGGGCGCTCGACCCCGGCACGCTGGTCGAACGCCTCGCCGGGTACCAGGCGGCGGGCATCACCCCCGGCCGGGCCGACCTGTGCGCGGCCCTGCTGCGGGTCGGCCCCCGCGCCGACGCCGGGGTGCTGCGCGCCGCCGACGCGCTCACCTCGCCCTCCGGGCGGTGGGCCGCCCAGTGGCTGCGCACCGGCGGCCTGCCCGACCAGCCGTCCGAGCGGGTGCTGTTCGCCCCCGGCCGGGGCTCGAAGCACGGCCACCAGTACGCGGACCGCTGGTGGGAGGACGTCCGGCGGGTGGCCGTCGCCCAGCCCGGCATCGGGGCCGGCCCGAAGGGCCCGGACGGCGAGCGGCTCGCCCCCGAGTTCCGGGCGCTGCTGGAGGGCACCGAGCCGAGCGTGGCCCGGGCCCGCAAGGTGGGCGACTGGATGTGGCGGCCCACGGCGCACTGGGCCGCGATGCTCCCCTGGCACCGGGAGGAACTGGCGGCCCGGTGGCTCGACCACTTCGCCGCCGGCGCCGACCGGGACGAGCGCGACGCGGGCCGGCTGCTGCCCGCTCTCGCCGAGGCCGGCGGCCCGGCCGGGCTCGCTCTGCACCTGGCGCTGGCCTACGGCCTGGGCGCCCGGCACACCGAGGACCGGACGGCGGCCGTCGACGCCCTGCTGGTGCTCGCCGCCCGCGGCGACCTGGACGGCGCGCAGCTCGGCCGCGAACTCGGCGCGCTGGTCGACTGCGGCGCGGTGAAGCTCAACCGGCTCGCGGCGGCGCTCACCCTGGCCGCCGGGACGGGCGCCTACGGCACGGTCTGGTCGGTGCTCGGGCCTGCGCTGCCGGTCCTGCTGGGCGGCGAGGGCACGCCCGCCCGGGGCCTCGGCGACCTGCTCGCCCTCGCGGCGGACTGCGCCCGGCGCACCCGCGCCCGGGGGCCGGTGGCCGAGGTGACGGCGACGGCGGAGCAGGGCGGATCGAGCCGCCTGGTCAAGGAGGCCCGCGCCCTGCGGGACGTCCTGGCGGGGTGACACCGCGGCCGCCGACAGGGCGAGGAGCACCACCGGGTGACGGCGCGCAGGCGGGGGTTTGACGACACGCCCTAGGTGTTCTGTCCCGTGAGGTTGGGGATGCGGCTGGCGGGTGGCTTGCCTGCGAGTGCGGTGTGTCCGCGGTGGTGATTGTAGGTGTGGAGCCAGTCGGGGTAGGCGTCGCGGCGTTCCTGTTCGGTGCGGTAGGGCCTGGCGTAGGCCCACTCGTCGAGCAGGGTTCGGTTGAAGCGTTCGACCTTGCCGTTGGTCTGCGGCCGGTAGGGCCGGGTGCGTTTGTGCGCGATGCCCTCGGCGGCGAGGGCATCACGCCAGGCGTGTGACTTGTAGCAGGAGCCGTTGTCGGTCATCACCCGCTGGACGGTGATTCCGGCCCGGGCGAAGAAGGCGTTCGCCCGGGTCCAGAACGCGGTGGCGGTCTCCTTGCGTTCGTCGGGCAGGATCTCGCTGTAGGCCAGGCGGGAGTGGTCGTCGACGGCGTTGTGCAGGTAGCTGTAGCCCACTGCGGACCGGTTCTTGCGGCCGGCCTGACGGCCCAGGGTCTTGTGGCCGCCGCCGTCGGGGATGTTGCCGAGCTTCTTGATGTCGACGTGGACCAGCTCGCCCGGTGCGGCGCGTTCGTAGCGGCGCACCGGGAGGCTGGTGGCGCGGTCGAGGTGGGAGAGGCGGGCGAGTCGGTAGCGGGTCAGGACCCGGTGGACGGTGGCTGGGTTGAGGCGGAGCAGGTAGGCGATGCGGGCCGGTCCCCAGCGGCGGAGCACGCGGACCTTGATGATCCGCCGCTCGGTGCGGGTCGGGGTGCGGCGCGGGCTGTGGTGGGGGCGGCTGGAACGGTCGCTCATGCCGGCCTCGCCGAGCGTGCGGTAGCGGTCCGCCCAGCGTTTGGCGGTGGTGGGTGAGACCTGGAAGCGTTCCGCGGCCCTGCGTAGCGGCCAGCGGTCCTCGACCACGCAGCGGGCCAGGCGCAGGCGTCCGGTCTCGGTCAGCGGTGCGTTACGGTGTGGCATGAGGGCCTTTCTGGCGCCGGTGCAGATGTCGCAATCCACACCGAGCCAGAAGGCCCTCACTCATTTCAAGATCACCTGGCCGTGAACCCCGTCACCAACCTCCATGGTCAGTACACCTAGGGTGGGCGGGACTTTCGCCCGCCCCGTCCCACCGGAGTGCTCGTGTTGCACCTGCGCCTGATCGTCCCGCCCGACCTGCGGGAGCCCGTACTCAGCAGCCTGGACGCCGTGGTCGGGGTGACGCACGTCGTGGTGTTGCCGGGCGCGGCCGTACGGCCTGCCGGGGACGTGGTGCTCTGCGACGTCGCCCGCGAGTCGGCGGACGAGGTCCTGGGGGCGCTGCGCGGGACCGGCCTGCCCGAGCGCGGGGCGATCGACGTCTCCGGCATCGAGCTGACCCTCTCGGCGGCCGCCGACGAGGCCGAGCGGCTGGCCCCGGGGGAGGGGGCCGACGCGCTGGTCTGGGAGTCGGTCTCCGAGATCACGCACGAGGAGTCCACCCTCACCTGGGTGTTCCTGGCCTTCCTCACCGTGGCGACCATGCTGGCCGCGTGCGGCGCGGTGCTGGACAGCGCGGTCCTGGTCGTCGGGGCGATGGCGGTCGGGCCGGAGTTCGGGCCGCTGGCCGGGCTGTGCGTGGCGCTGGTCCAGCGGCGGCTGCGCCCGGCGCTGCGGTCGCTGAACGCGCTGGTCACCGGCTTCGCGGTGGCGATGGCGCTGACCGTCGGGTTCTCTCTGCTGATGGACGGGCTCGGGCTGTTCAGCGAGGCC
This sequence comes from Kitasatospora sp. NBC_01300, assembly GCF_041435235.1. NCBI lineage: Bacteria > Bacillati > Actinomycetota > Actinomycetes > Kitasatosporales > Streptomycetaceae > Kitasatospora > Kitasatospora sp. NBC_01300. The sequence goes on from NZ_CP108408.1 coordinate 6,373,817, forward strand.
AAGTTCGCCGCCGCGCGGCCGAACACCTCGTTCATCTGGCAGCCCGACGCGACGTCCTTCGTGGTCGCCTTCCTGGCGGGCATCGCGGGCGTGCTCTCGCTGACCTCCTCGAAGGCCGGGATGCTGGTCGGAGTGGCGATCTCGGTGACGACGGTGCCCGCCGCCGCCAACGCCACCGTCGCGCTCGGGTACGGGGAGTTCCGCCAGTTCTGGGGCTCCAGCGTGCAGTTGCTGCTGAACCTGCTGGGGATCGTGCTGGCCGGGGTGCTGACCCTGCTGGTGCAGCAGCGGGCCTGGGCGCTGATCCGCCTCCGGCGGACGGGGGCGGAGGAGTGACGGCGGGCAGCTGACAGGGAACGGATGACGGGCTTCAGCGAACGGGTGACGGGCTTCAGCGAACGGATCTCGAAATCTGCTCGCTGAGATCCGTCGCCCGCTCCCGGACCGGCACCGCCCTGCGGTCCCCGACCAGCGGCTCGATGCCGCGGGGCGTGGCCGCGACCGCGCGCCACCACAGCCGCAGCGCGGGCGGGTCGACCGGTTCGAAGGGCTTGCCGGGCCGGGGCACCGCCAGCCGGGCGCCGAGCGCCTGGGCCGCCGTGACCACCCGTTCGGCGGGCTCCTCCCAGGGGTGCGTCGCCAGGTTGAAGGTGCACCAGTGGATCGGCAGCAGCAGATCGCCGCCGAGGTCCAGGTGCGCCCGGACGCCCTCCTCGGGCGTCATGTGCACCTCGGGCCAGAAGTCGCTGTACGCGCCGACCTGCATCAGCGTCGCGTCGAACGGCCCGAGCCGGCGGCCGATCTCGGCGAAGCCCGGGAAGTAGCCGGTGTCCCCGCTGTGGAAGATCCGGTGCCCGCCGCCGGCCACCACCCAGGACGCCCAGAGGAACAGCGCGCTGGTGCGCGGGCCGCGGCTGCAGTAGTGCCGGGCCGGGGTGGCGGTGAGGGTGAGCCCGGCGACCTCGACCGACTCCCACCAGTCGAGTTCGGCGATCCGCCGGGCCGGTACTCCCCAGCGCTCCAGGTGCGCGCCGACGCCGAGCGGGACGGCGAACACCGCGGCCGTCCCGATCAGCTCGCGGATGGTGGCCATGTCGAGGTGGTCGTAGTGGTCGTGGGAGATCACCACCACGTCCACCGGCCCGAGTTCGGACAGCGGCAGCGGCATCGGGTGCAGCCGTTTGGGCCCCGTCCAGGCGAACGGCGAGCAGCGCTCGCCCCACACCGGGTCGATCAGGACCCGCCGCCCGCCGATCTCGGCGAGCACGGTGGCGTGGCCGAGCCAGGTGAGCCGTAGCCCGGAGTCCGGCGGCAGGGCGAGGTCGACCGGGAGCAGCCGGTGCACGGGTACGGCGGCGGTCGGCGCCCGGCGGGTCTTGTCCCCGGTCAGCTGGGCGCGGGTGATCTCCAGCGGGCTGCGCTCGTAGACCAGGCGGCGGGTGGGCAGCGGGTTGCGGAAGGCGCCGTCGGCGAACTGCGGGGAGCGGTGGATCCGGGCCAGCCGTTCGCCCCGGGGCTCGGCTCCGAACGCCTCGGCCCGGACCCGGTGCCAGGCCGCGCGGGGCAGTCGGGCCAGGTCCGACCCGGTGCGGTTCGCCGTCGGGCCGAGGGCCGGGCTGGTGGTCGGGCTGCTGGTCGGCGGGGTGGTGAACTGCGAGGACAGACCGGCGAGGCGGGAGAACCAGGGGGCGGGGCGGGGCAAGGCTCCTCCAAGGACGGTCACGGCTACCGGGCATGCCGGGGCGCGTATCCGGGCGACTGGTGAGGCCACTGCGATACGACAACCATCTCGTCGGAGATTACTCGTCATGGGCCGTCCGGACCTGGTGAGCGGCCCCGCGCGGGCCATTCGGCGTACCCCGCCCCGGCCGCGCGCCCACCGCCCGCCCAGGGCCACCGCCCGGTGCCGCCACGCGTAGAAGCGTCCGGTGCCGCTACGCGTAGAAGCGGGTGATCGTCTCCGCGACGCAGTGCGGCTTGGCGCTCTCCGCGCTGGTGATCGTGAACCGCACCAGCGCCTGGACCCCGCCCGGCACCTCGGTGGCCGAGAGCAGTTCGGCGGTGGCCCGGATCGCGGTGCCCACCGGCACCGGCGCCGGGAAGCGTACCTTCTCCGAGCCGTAGTTCAGCGCCATGCGCACGCCCTCGACGCCGTAGCACTCCTTCGCCAGCACCGGGATCATCGACTGGGTCAGGTAGCCGTGCGCGATGGTCGAGCCGAACTGGCTCTCCTTGGCCCGCTCCGGGTCCACGTGGATCCACTGGTGGTCGCCGGTCGCCTCGGCGAACAGGTCGATCTGCCGCTGTCCGATGGTGTGCCACTCGCTGGTGCCCAGCTCGGTGCCGACGGCGGCGGTCAGATCGGCGAGGGAGGCGAAGCTCGTCACGGTGCGCTCCTGGGGGAGGGGTCAGGACGCCGGAAGCGTATGCGTACCCGCCGGTATCTGTCAGCGGTGCGGAACCGGGAACCCCGGAACGCGGGAGCCGGGAGCCGGGAACGCGGGAACGCGGGAACCCCGGAACCCGGGGGCGCGGCGGCCTGCGGGTGTCTCAGGAGCGCAGCGCCCCGCGCCCCGGAGCGTCCTGCCCGGTCGGGAACAGTCGCCGACCGCTGACCAGTTCCGGCACCAGCGCGACGAACATCGGCTCCGGGTCCCCCACCCACGGCCGCAGGCCGGACCGCAGCACCCGCCGCACCTGCTCGGGCTCGCGCACCACGTCCGCCCGGCCGTGGACCAGCACGCTCCAGCCCGTCCGGGTGACCGGGTCCAGCAGGTCCGCCTGGAAGGCCACCACCGTGCCGTCAAGCCCGCGCGCGGTGGCACTTCCCCGGCGCACGGCGAGCACCAACCGCCCGTCCAGGACCTCGAAGGAGACCGGTAGCACGGCCGGCAGCGCGTGCTCGGTGTACACCACGCGCCCGACGGGCACGGTGCTGAGCAGCCGCAGGCACTCGGCCTCGCTCAGGGTCTCCACACGGTCCTCACGCTCCATGCGTCCGATCGTCCTCCGGTCGGCGCGTGTGCCGATAGGGCCCATGGTCCCTGAGCGGACGGGCCGGGAGCCCCGTCGGCGGCCGCCCGGAGCGGTAGCCTGCCCGGCGGCGGTACGGTACGCGCCCCTGCTCACCACGGCAGCGGCGGGCGCGGCGGGCGGCCCCGGGTGCGCCGGGGCCGGCATGGGAGGGGGCGTGCGGATGGCGGGCGGGGTCGACCTGGTGGTGATCGGGGCGAACGGGGGGCCCGATCGGGGCTTCGGGGGCTCGGCGCTGGCGCCGGACGGAGCCCGGCTGCTCACGCGGGTGCTGCCCGGGATGTGGTTCGACGTCGGCGCGGCCGGCTGCCGGGTCACCGAGGTGGCGCCGGACGCGGACGCCAACGCGATGCTCACCGCCGTCCGGGAGGCCGCCCAGCACCCGGGCCGGTGGCTGGTGGTCTGCCTGGTCGGCCAGTTGGCGGTCGATCCGCGCGGGCGCCGGCTCGCCCTGGTGACCGGCGGCAGCACCGCCGACAACGCCTACCGGCGCGGCCTGGCCTGGGACTGGGTGGTCAGCGCGATGGTGCACGGCGACCACGAGGAAGCCCTGCTGCTGGTCGACGCGGTGGCCGACCGGGACACCTGGGCGGCGCTGGAGCGCGGCGGCGGCGAGGACGGCGCGGGCGAACTGCTGGCCTACCCGCGCGTCCCGCTGTGGGGCCGGGTCGGCCGGTACACCCCGGGCAGACGCGGCCGGGACGCTGTGCTGCCGGGTGGTGAGGGTTCGTTCAGCCACGCCCTGACCACCGTGCTGCGGCAGGGCGTCCCGGGTGCCCCGGCCGCCGTCGCCCCGCTGGACCTCCAGCTGTCCGTCGCCGCGCTGCTCGACGGGGGCGAAGCGCCGGGTGGTTCGGGTGCGCCGGGCGCGCGCCTGCTCGTTCCGCCGCAGGGCGGGCGCCTGTTGATGCGCAATCGGGCCGCAGTTCGGGGCGCATTGGCCGGATTGTCGCTTTCCGAAGAACTGTTGGCCGTTCTGTGGCGGGAAAGTGCCCCGACGGAACCGCCTTCCGCGTAAGGTCAGGTGGCCTGAGGTGTTGCCGTGATGGGGTGGGTTGGCGAAGAATCGATCCCCAGCGGAAACACCTGCGGGACGACGGAAATTCTTCCGGCGGCCACGGATCACGAATCGGTCGGTCGCGACGAGGTGGGGCGATGCGGCAGCGCGGAAATGTGTTGCGCCCTGGGGCGGTTGGGGTCGGTGGGGTGGTTCTGGTGTTGCTCCTCGGCGCTTGTGCGAGCGGCGGTTCCGATGGTTCCGTCGATCGGCTCGGAACGGCTGCGCCCAGTGTCGCGGGAGTGGATCCGGTACCTCCTTCGGGTGGTTCGGTAAACACCTCGATCGCGCCGACGGACGGGCCGGAAGGTGCCATGGGGCGACTGGCCCTGAAGACGTATCAGGACTGGTGGCAGGCCCAGACCGAGGCGTTCGGGCGGTCGGATTCGGACGGATTCGCTCTGGAGACGTACTCCTCCGGGCGGGCCCTTACCGACACCCTGGTCGGGCTCCGCCAACTTCGCGACGCCAAACTGGTGATGACCGGAACGCCGCGCAATTCGGCGGTGGTCAAGGCCATTGACCTGAAAGCCGATCCGCAGACCGCCGTGATCGAGGACTGCGTCGACGTGTCGGGATGGCACCGCGTCGACGCCGTCACCCAGGTGGCAAAGGATCCGGGCGACCGACTGAACCGCTACGTCGCGACCGCGTCCCTGCGCTGGTTCCAAGCACGTTGGCTGATCTACGACTTCAAGCGGGAGGTGGACCGGGCATGCTGAACACGCGTAAACCGGCCCGGCGATTCGCGATCCTCGCGCCGTTGTCCGCCGGGTTGCTGTTGGCCTCGGCGGTGTCGGCGGCGGCGGACGAACCGCCGGGCGGAGGTGCCGAACAGTGTTACCCGGACGTGATCTGCTCCGGGGTCAACACCGGTGGCACGAAACCGAAGCCAGGACCGTCGCAGCCGGGCGGTGGCGGCGGGGGCGGTACGAGCGACGGGCCGTTGCTGTGCAGCTACCACGACCAGCAGTGGCCCTGCCACGACCCGGAGCGCGGCTGGTTCAACAGCGGCGTCGGGTGCTACTTCCGTCCGCTGGACAACCCGCCCCCCGAGAGCGACCCGGCGTGGCAGGGCCACAAGCCGTCCGAGGGCGCGCTCTACTCGAAGGTCTGCCCGCAGACGGGCGGCGGGCAGGACGGCGCCGAGATCGTCTTCGAGGCCACCTCGCCGGCCGGGCCGCCGGCGCTGAACCTGGTGGACGTCGGCTTCGGCCTGGCCCATGAGATGCGCTTCCCGAAGCCGACGGCGGGTGTCGCGCCGAAGGGCACGGCGGTGGTGAAGGCGCCGGTCTGGCTCTGGCTGGACGGCGTCGCGGCGCCCGCGGCCAAGACGCTGTCCGTCCCGGGGGCCTCCGTCACCGTCACCCCGGTGCTGAGGGGTGTGACCTGGATCTTCGACACCGGTGTCTCCGTGACCTGCGACAAGGCCGGGACGCCGTACGACCCCAAGTACGGCGCCGCCAAGTCACCGGACTGCGGCTACGAGTTCGCCGTGGGCTCGGGCACCAGGAAGAGCGGCGTCTTCAACGGCACGGTGACGGCGAACTGGGTGGGCGAGGTCGTGGTCACGGGGCCGAACGCGAAGACCTTCGACGTCAAGATGCCGCAGTCCTCGAACTTCACGCTGAAGGTCGCCGAGGTGCAGGTCCTCAACTGACCCGGCGGCGGACGTCCGATGCCCCGCGGCCCGGCTGCGGGGCGCCGGCGGCCCGGCCGCACGCGACCACGGCACCGGAGCCCGGGCGTCGGAGCCCGGCACCGGCGGCCCGAGCAGCGACGACCCGAGCACCGAGAACCCAGTACTGACGATCCGGAACGAGCACGAGGGAAGGGCGGAACCCGGTGGAGAACCGTACGTTCGCGACGCCGGGATCCGGCACACCCGCAGGGGCCGCGGTGTCCGTGGCGGTCCCGGACCAGGGGCAGGGGCCGGGCGAGGCCCAGGGCGGCGGTGCGGGCAGGGGCAAGGGGCGCGCCGCGCCGCACGTCCCCGGCCGGACGCTGCGGGCCCGGCGGCGGCGCCCGGCGGTGCTGGCGATGGCCGTCGCGCTGATCGCGGCCGGCGGCCTGGGCGGCGCGGTGCTCTACAACAGCACCGGCCAGCGGGTCGCCGTGCTGGCGCTGGCCCGGGACATCCCGTGGGGGCAGGTGATCACCGACGACGACCTGGTGGTGGCCCGGATCGCCGGGGATCCTGCGCTGCGGCCGCTGTCCGCCACCGAACGGGACAAGGCGGTCGGCATGCGGGCCGCCACCGACCTCAAGCGCGGCGCGATGCTCACCAGGGGCGACGTCGCGCAGACCCTGGCGGTGCAGCCGGGCCAGATCGTGGTCGGCGTCTCGGCCAAGCGCAGCCAGCTGCCCGCCAGCCGGCTCCAGCCGGGGCTGCAGATCGTCGTGGTCTACACCCCGGACAACACCAAGGCCGACTCGATGCCCGCGACGGTCATCACGGTCGGCCGGGTGGACACCGACGGCAGCCAGGTGATCGACGTGGCCGTCGGCGCGGCGGACGGCCCCCGGCTGGCGCAGTGGGTGGCCGGCGGCCGGATCCAGGTCCTGCTGGCCCCGCGCGCCGCCGCGGCCGGCGGCGCGACCGGCACCGCCGGTGCGGGCACCGGCGGCGGTACCGCGCCGACGGCCCCGGCGACCGGGACCCCCGGCGCTGCCACGGCCCCCGTGCCCCCGACCGGGGCGGGTGGCGCCTGATGGCGGTGATCGCGGTGGCCGGCGGCCCGGGCGCGCCCGGCGCGACCACGGCGGCCCTGGCCCTGCTGCTGGCCTGGCCGCTGGAGTCCGGACGGCGGGTCCTGCTGGTGGAGGCCGACCCGGACGGCGGCGCGGTGCTCGCGGGCGCCCTGGAGGGCCGGGTCGACGCGGTGTACGGGCTGCGCAACCTGGCCGTCGCGGACCGGCGCGGACTGCTCGCCGAGACCATCTGGGAGCAGCTGATCGACCTCTCGCCCGAGGGCACCGCCGAGCGGCTGCTGCTGCCCGGGCTGACCGACCCCACCCAGGCCCCGGGCCTCGCCTACACCTGGGAGCCGCTCGTCGACCTGCTGCACGGCCTCGAACCGCAGGGCTACGACGTCATCGTGGACCTCGGCCGCTCCGGCGCCACCGGCGTGAGCGCCGTGCTGGCCCGCCGGGCGGACGTCGTCGCGGTGACCGTCCGCACCACGCTGCGCGGCCTGAGCTCGGCCCGGCCCCGGCTGGCCGCGCTCGCCGAGGACCTCGCCACGGCCGGCACCGGGGTGGACGCGCTCGGACTGCTGCTGGTCGCCGAGGGGCCGTACTCGGGGCCGGAGGTGGCGCGCGAGTTCGGCCTCCCGGTGCTGGGGCTGCTGCCGCACGCCACCCGCACCGCCCGGGTGCTCTCCGACGGCGGTGACATCACCGACCGGCGGTTCATCCGCTCGGAGCTGATGCGGACGGCGCGTTCGGCGGCGGACGAGGTGCAGCTGCTGGTCCGCCGCCGTCGCCAGCGGCTCGCGCCGACCGCCGCGCCGGTCCCGGCCCAGCTCACCGCCGCGGCCCGGACCGGGACCGCGGCCCAGCCCCCGACCGCGGTGCACGCCCAGCCCCCGGTGCCGACCCCGCAGGCGGCCGCGCCGACGGCGTACCGGCCGGTGGAGGGGGAGCAGCCCTCGTACACCCCGCCGCAGCCGGTCGGGCCGGTGATCACCACCGGCCCGGTGGCGCCGCTGGCCGGGCTGGCCCCCCAGCCGGCCGCTCCGGCCCCGTTCCCGGGACACGTCCAGCAGCCGCAGTCGCCGCAGGCGCCGTACGGGCCGCAGGCCGGCTACGTCGCGTACGACCAGCAGGGCGGGTTCACCCCGTACGACCAGCAGAGCGGGGCCGCGTACGACCAGCAGCCCGGGTACGTGCGCCCGGAGCCCGAGGACGACGGCCGCTACCCGCTCCAGCAGCCCGCCGTGACACCCGATCAGACACACCCGAACGGTCCGCAGCCGTACAACCCCGGGGAGGTGCTCCGTGCGCGGTAGCCCCCTGCACCAGCACCCCGCGGCCGACCCGGCCGCACTGCCCTGGGCCACCCAGGCCCAGGCCCCGACACAGGCGCAGGCGCCGGCGGCCGCCCCGCCCCAGGCCTACCGGCCGGGCCCCGTCGCCCCGCAGCCCGTGCCGCCGCCGTACGCCCAGCCGGGCGGCGCGGCCACGCCCACCGCCGTGCCCTCCCAGCTGCCCTCGCTCGACCTGCGCGGCGCCGCCACCCGGCCGGCCGTCGACCCGCAGGTGGCCCGCGAGCTGAAGCGCCAGGTCGCGGCCGAACTGCACCAGCAGATCACCCGGTTGACCGCCACCTCGGGCGCCGAACCGGACCGCGCCACCCGCCGCCAGCGCGGCCGCGCGCTGATCGAGGAGGCGGTCGCCCGCTGGTCCGACGCCTACGCGCAGACCCACGGCATCCCGCCCACCCGGGAGCAGGACCGCGCGCTCGCCGAGGCCGTCTTCGACCTGCTGTTTCGGGCCGGGCGGCTCCAGCCCTACCTGGACGACCCGGAGATCGAGAACATCCTGATCAACGGCTGCGACGACGTCTGGATCTCCCGGGTGCACCAACCCCTGCGCCAGGTGCCGCCGGTGGCCGAGAGCGACGCCGAACTCGTCGAACTGCTCCAGGACCTGGCCCGCCAGCACGGCGGCGGCGAGCGCAGCCTGTCCACCGCCAGCCCGACCCTCGCGCTGCGCCTGGAGGGCGGCATGCGCCTCCAGGCGCTCACCGAGGTGACGCCCCGCCCGTACGTGGCGATCCGGCGCCACCGGGTGGCCTCGGCGACCCTGCCGGAGATGGTCGAACTCGGCACCCTGGACAGCACCTTGGCCGCGTTCCTGGCCGCCGCGATCCGGGCCCGGAAGAACGTGATGATCACCGGCACCCAGGGCGTCGGCAAGACCAGCCTGCTGCGCGCGATGGCCGCCGAGATCCCGCCGGACGAGCGGATCGGCACCCTGGAGTCGGAGTTCGAGCTGTGGCTGCACACGCTCGGCCACCTGCGCCAGGTCGTCCCGATGGAGGCCCGCGAGGGCAACGGCGAACGCGTCGAAGGCCGCCTGGCGGGCGAGTTGACGATCGGCGACCTCATCCCGGCGGCGCTGCGGATGACGCTCTCCCGGATCATCGTCGGCGAGGTCCGATCCGGCGAGGTCGTCCCGATGCTGCGGGTCATGACCAACGGCGAGGGCGGCTCGATGTGCACCCTGCACGCCCGCGGCCCGCACATGGTCGTCGACCGCATCGCCGAACTCTGCCTGGAGTACGGCTCGCACATGACCGACTCGCTCGCCTACCGGCTCACCGCCAACGCCCTGGACCTCATCGTGCACGTCACCATGGTCGACGAGACCGCCGTCGGCGGCCGCCGGCACCGCTTCGTCTCCCACGTCCTGGAGGTCGCCGGCCTCGGCGAGAGCGGCCGGCCCGCGCTGAACACCGTGTTCGGCCCCCGGGTGGACCTCGGCGAGCCGCGGGCCGTCCCGCACACCCCGCCGCAGTGCCTGGACGACCTGCGCCGGGCCGGCTTCGACGCCGCCCTGCTCGGCTCCCGCTACGGCGGCTGGGCCACCCCGCTGCAACTGCGGATCGGCGGTGGCGCGCGATGATGCTGCTGTTCGCCCTGTGCGGGCTGGCCGTCGCGGGCGGCCTGGTCGCCCTGGTGGCCTGGGCCCGCGGCAGCGACCCGGCGGCCGAGGACGAGACCCCGGAGCGGAGCAGCCCGCTGGCCGGCCGCGCCCACGTCTTCTGGTACGGCGCCCCCGGCGCCGCCTCGGCCCGGGTCGCCCGGCTGCGCCGGATCCAACTGCCGCTCGCGCTCGCCGGCGCCCCGCTCGCCTGGCTGTTCACCGGCATCCCGCTGGCCGCCCTGCTGGTGCCGCTGGCCGTGTTCGGCCTGCCCTGGCTGTTCGACACCACCCGCCCGGACACCCGCCGGATCGAACGCCTGGAGGCGCTGTCCGAGTGGACCCAGCGCATCGCCGACGTGCTGCTGCTCGGCGTCGGCCTCAACCAGGCCATCGTCACCAGCCGCCGCACCGCCCCCGCCGCCCTGGAGGAGGAGATCGGCGAACTGGCCGCCCGGCTCCAGGCCCGCTGGCGGCCCGAGGAGGCGCTCCAGGCCTTCGCCGACAGCGTCGCCGACGCCACCGCCGACAAGGTGCTGGCCGCGCTCGTGCTGCGGTCCGGCGACAGCGGCCCCGGCCTGGCCCGGGCACTGGCCGACATGGCCGACTCGGTGCGCGAGGAGGTCCGCCAACGTCGCGCCATCGAGGCCGACCGGGCCAAGCACCGCACCACCATCCGCTGGCTGGTCGGCATCATCGTGCTGGTCGTCACCGTCGGCTCCTTCAACACCGAGTACACCCGGCCGTACGGCACGCTGCTCGGTCAGATCGTGCTCGCCGTCGTCGCCGCCCTGTTCGTCGCGATCATCGCCTGGATGCGCGCCCTCGCCTCGCACCCGCCGGTGCCCCGGCTGTTGGCGCCCGACCGGCGCGGCAAGGCCGGGCGCCGCGCCCCGGTGCGCGAGGACGAGGCGCTCCAGCCGCTCGGGGAGGTCCGGTGATCTCCCCCTGGTCCGTGCTGGCCGGGGCCGTCGCCGCCGGCGGCGTCGCCCTGCTGGTCGCCGAACTGCGGCCCGCGCCGCCCGACCTGCGCCAGGCCCTGGACCGGCTGCACCGCACCCCCGCCGAACGGGCCGCGGACCCGGACGAGCGGCCGAGCTGGTACGACCGGATCGGCGAGCGCTCGATCGGCCTGCGCGGAGTGTCCCTGCCGCACCGCGAACTCGCCCTGATCGGCCGCGCCCCGGCCCGGTTCATGGTGCACAAGCTGCTGTTCGCCGCGATCGGCCTGCTGCTGCCCGCCTACCTGGGCGCGATGGCCGTGCTGATGGACATCGGCCTGCCCTTCGCCCTGCCGCTGCTGGCCGGGCCGCTGCTGGCGGGCCTGCTCTGGTTCGTCCCCGACGCCATCGTGCGCGGCGAGGCCAAGGAGGCGCGCACCGAGTACCTGCACGGCATCGCCGCCTACCTCGAACTCGTCGCCCTGGAACGGGCCGCCGACTGCGGGCCCGCCGAGGCGCTGCGCCGCGCCGCCGCGGTCGGGCGCGGCACCGTGTTCCGGCGCATCCGCGACGCCCTCGACCGCGCCGCCACCGACCGGCTCCCGCCCTGGGCCGGACTCGACGCGCTGGCCGAGGAGTTGGGGCTCAGCCCGCTGCAGGACGTGGCGGACATCATGCGGCTGTCCGGCACCGACGGCGCCGCCGTGTACGACACCCTGCGGGCGCGCGCCAAGGGCCTGCGCGGCGAACTGCTCGCCGAGGACCTCGCCCGCGCCAACGCCGACAGCGAGCGGATGGTCGCACCAGGAGCCGCCCTCACCCTGCTGATGACCGTCCTGATCGTCTTCCCCGCACTCCACCAGATGCTCAACTGACCCTCCTCACAGGGCATCTGGCACCACACCGCACTCCACCCCGGGAGACCCGAATGACCGTCCGACTCGTCCACCTGGCAGGCCGGCTGATCCGGCCCGTCCTGCTGCCCGTGCAGTTCGCCCTGCTGCTGTTCACCCTGCGGCTCGGCCGGCTGCGGGCCGCCCGCGCGCGCGGCGACCGCGGTGCGATCAGCATCGAACTCGCCCTCGCCATCATCGCGTTGGTCTTCGTCGCGGGCGCCGTCGCGACCGCGCTGTACCTGCTGAAGGACAAGGTCGTGCAGAAGGTCGAGCAGGACCCGAACATGCCGGGTGCGGGCGGGGCCGCGGGAGGCGCCACCAAGTGACGTACCGACCTCGCCGCCGTGGCGACCGGGGGTCGATGAGCGTGAGCCTCGCCATCGTCTTCCCGGTCGTCCTGGTGCTCCTGATGCTCGTCGTCCAGGCCGCGCTGCTGTGGTATGACCGCCAGCTCGCGCTCACCGCCGCCCGCGAGGGCGTGGACGCGGGCCGGATCCAGGGCAACGCGACGGACGAGGTGAAGAACGAGGCGGCGCGCCGACAGGCCAGGGACTTCCTCGACCGGCAGGGCGTGCACTCGTACACGGTGACGACCGACGGCAGCACGCCCGAAGTGGTCCGGGTCACCGTGGCGGTGCGCCCGCCGCTGCTGATACCCGGGCTGTCGGCGCCCGCCCTCACGCAGTTCGCCGAGGCGCCGCGCGAGCACTTCGTCCCGCCGGTGGCGGTGGCGCCGTGAGACCGCGGACCCGGGCCGACCGGTGGCCGGCGCTCCGTGCGGAGGGCCGCGCCGAGGGCCGTTCCGAGCCCCGCGCCGAACCCCGCGCCGAGCGCCGTTGCGCGCGGCGACCCCGGTGGTGGCCGGTCCGGCGGAGCGACGGCGGCTCGGTCGCCATCGAGGCGGCGATCGTCGTGCCGCCGGTGGTCGGGCTGGTCCTGGTGGCCATCGCCGCCGGGCGGGTGCAGACCACGGCCGGTACGGTCGAGGCCGCCGCCCGGGCCGGCGCCCGCACCGCCTCGCTGCAGCGCAGCGTCGACGGGATGACGCAGCCGGGCCGGGACTCGGCCCTCGCGACGCTGCGCCAGCAGGGCGTCTCCTGCCGCAACGGGACCGTCCAGGTCGTGCCCGGCCAACTGGACCTGCCCGGCGGCGCCGTCACGACCGTCAAGGTCACCGTGGTGTGCGACGTCGAACTGGCGGACCTGCTCGGCGGACCGTCCGGCGTACCCGTGACGAAGCACCTCGTCGGCGAGTTCACCTCCGTGGTGGACCGCTACCGGGGCACATGACCACCCGGGGCGGCACCCGGCGGGACACGGGCCACGACGGGGGATTGGGGACGGCCCGCGCGGGGGAGACGCAAGCGGAGAGCGCACGGGGGATGACGCGACGGGACCGGCCGGCGCCCGGTGGGGGCCGGCGGGGAGGACGAGGGGCGGGAGGGGCAGGGGGGATGGGAGTGCCTGTCAGGGCGCGGCGCCGGCGCCGCTCCGACCGGGGCGCGGTCGCCCTCTTCGTGGCGATCTGCGCGGCCTACGTCGTGCTCGTCATCGCCCTGGTGATCGACGCCGGCGGCCGGTTGCGGGTCGCCGAACGCACCGACGCCTACGCCCAGGAGGCCGCGCGGGTCGGCGGGCAGCAGCTCGACCAGGCCGCCGTCCTCCAGGGGAAGGGCTTCAAGGTCCAGCAGGAATACGTCCGGCAGGCCGCCGACGCCTACCTGGCCCTGTACGGCCTTCAGGCGGGCGAGGTCGAGTTCTCCGGCGACGGCAAGGTCGTCACCGTCACCGTGCGGGCCGACTACCGGCCCGTCCTGCTGGGCGCGCTCGGGGAGCGGAAGGTAACGGGCAAGGGCAGTGCGACCCTCGTCCACGGAGTCGAGAAAGCGGAGACCGACTGATGGCCGCGCCACGTGCCAAGGACCAGGCCCGAACCGCCCCGGGCCGGGCTCGAACCGCCAAGGGCCGGAGCCCCGGCGCCACGGACCAGGCCCGGGGCGCCACCGGCCGGGCCCACACCGGACACCGGGCCGCGGGCCGCCCCGCCGCCCCCGTGCCCCGCCCACCGCGCGGGCGCGGCCGCGGCGCAGCCCTGATCACCGCGCTCGCCGCGCTGGTCACCCTGCTCGCCCTGCTGCTCGGTGTCCCCGCGCTGCTGCTCTACGGCACCCGTGCGGTCGCCGCGATGGGCGACGTCGCGCCGGAGGGCGTCGGCCAGGCGCTCACCGGCCCGGACGACGGACGGCTGTTCCTCTGGCTGCTGGTCGTGGTCGGCTGGCTCGCCTGGGCCTGCTTCGCGCTCTCCGTCCTGCTGGAGATCCCCGCGCAGCTGCGCGGCCGGATCGCCCGCCGCATTCCCGCCTTCGGCTGGAGCCAGCGGATGGCGGCCGGCCTGGTCGGCTCGGTGTTCGCGCTGATGCCGGTCGCCGGCTCGGCCTTCGCCGCCACCCCGGCCCACACCGCCACCGCCCCGGCGCAGTTGGTGGCCGGCGTGCAGCGCGCCGCCCTGCCCGCCGCCCAGGCCGCGCCCGCCCTGGCGCCCGCCGCCGAGCAGAACCCCACGTACACCGTGCGGGACAGCCGGCCCGCCGACAGCCTGTGGTCCATCGCCGAACGCCAACTGGGCTCCGGTGAACGGTGGGTGGACATCGCCAAGCTCAACGAAGGCCGGGTGATGGACGATTCCGGCATCCGCTTCGACGCCGACCGGCCGATCCAGCCGGGGTGGGCGCTGCTGATGCCGGGGGACGCGAAGGCGGACGGGTCGGCGCCCGCTCCCGCGCCTGCCCCTTCGTCCGAGCCCGCGCCCGCCCCTGCTCCCGGTGCCGGGTCGGCCCAGGTGCCGCAGGCCGGGACGGAGCCGGGTGCGGGCGGGCACGCGACGGTGACCGTCCAGGGCGGGGACAGCCTGTCCGCCATCGCCCAAAAGGAGTTGGGGGACGCCGAGGCGTGGCCGAAGCTGTTCGAGGCGAACAAGGGCGCCCAGGCACCGGACGGGGAACGGCTGACCGATCCGGACGTGCTGGTGCCCGGGATGGTGCTCACGGTGCCGGGGGCGGCCGCCCCCGCGCCTGCTCCGGCGCCTGCTCCTGCGCCTTCGTCCGAGCCCGCTCCCGCGCCGCAGCCGGCGCCGTCGACCGGCCAGCCGTCGGCCGATCAGGCGCCCGCCACCCCCGCCCCCGCGCCGACCCAGGCCGCGCCGACCCCGGCCGCGTCCCAGCCCGTCACCCCGGCGCCCACCCACGCCCCCACCCATGCGCCCGCCCCCGCCGCGCACGCCGAACCGGCCGCCGACGACTACTCCATCGCCCTCACCGCCTCCACCGTCGGTGTCCTGCTCGCCGCCGTCATGGTCGGCACCGTCGCCCACAAGCGCGGCACCCAGCTGCGCGCCCGCCGCCCCCGGCACCGCATCACCATGCCCGACGCCGAGGCCGCCGCCTTCGAGAACGAGCTCAGGGCCCGTCAGGACGACGCCGGCCTCGACCTGCTCGACCGAGCCCTGCGCACCATGGCCCGCAACACCGTGCGCGGCGGCAAGCGCCTGCCCGCCATCGTCGCCGCCCGGATCACCCCCGGCCACACCATCGAACTGCACCTCTCCGGCCCGGCCACCCCGATCGCGCCGTTCCGCGCCGCGCACGCCGCCAACGTCTGGTGGTGCAGCCTCGATTCCGGCGACCTGCTCAGCGCCGCCCAGGCCCGCAAGACCGCCGCGCCCTACCCCGCCCTGGTCACCCTCGGCACCTCGCCCGACGGCTCGGTCGTCCTCGCCGACCTGGAGGCCGTCCGGCTGCTCCACCTCTCCGGCCACCCCGACGACGCCCGCGACATCCTGCGCACCCTCGCCATCGAACTCGCGCACAGCCCGCTCGCCGACCGGCTCCACCTGCACCTGGTCGACCTCGCCGAGGAGGTGCCGATCAGCGGCCCGGCCGCCGAACGCATCCACCGCCACCCCACCCTGGAGGCCGCGCTCGCCGCCCTCGGCCCGCGCACCGCCAAGGCCCGCGCCACGCTGGTCGCCGCCGAGGCCGCCAGCCCGCGCGACGCCCGCAGCCGGGGCCAGGCCGACGAGTCCTGGACCCCTGAGATCGTGCTCTGCGCCCAGCAGCCCGGTGGCGAGGTCCCCGCCGAACTCGGCCGCCTGCTCGACGCCCGGCCGCGCACCTGCGTCGCCGTCATCACCCGTGCCCCCGAACGCGGCACCGGCCCCGTCGCCCGCTGGACCCTCCCGACCACCGGCCAGGCGGCCATCCCCGGCCTGCACCTCACCGTCGAACTCCAGCGGCTCAGCGACCAGCAGTACGACCAGGTCGCCGAACTGCTCCGCGCCGCCGACGACCTCACCCAGCACCCGGCCCCCGCCTGGACCCTGGACGGTCCCGGCCTCGACCCCGACGCGGACGACGACGACACCGACACGGCCGAACTGCCCGCCGCCGTACCCGTCCTGGCCGCCGTCGGGGCCCCCGCGGCCGGCGCGCAGGGCGGTACGGACACGGCCGCCGGGCCCCGGCTGCTCGCCCGGGTCATCGGCACCGGCGCCAGCCCGTTCGCGGGCACCGACCCGGCGACGCCGGTGCCGGCCCCTCCGGCCGGGCCGGGGCGGTACGCGGTCAACGGGCAGGGGTGGCAGGCCGCCTCCGCCGAGTCCGGGTCCGAGGCCGGGAGCGGGAACGGGAGCGGGGCCGGAGTCGGTACCGGGAGCGGGATCGGGACCGAAGAAGAGCTGGTGGTCGGTCAGGTCGTCGACGAGGCCGCCGACGAGGCGGCGGACGAGGCCACCCGGGACCTGCGCCGCCCGGACGCGGTGGCGGAGGATGCGGCGGAGGTGCCGCAGCAAGCCCCCGCGGCCGTCCTCGCCGTGCCGTCCGTCCAGCCCGTGCCGTCCGTACCCGCCGTCCAATCCGTCCAGCCGGTCGCGCCGCAGCCGCCCGTCGAGCCGGCCCCGGTCCACCAGCCCGCGCCCGCGCCCTCCGGCGTCGACCCGCGCGTCCCGTCCCGGCCGGAGCCCTCGCCGGACCTCGTGCCCGATCTCGTGCCCGCCGCCGAAGCCGGTTCCTACGCCGAGCCCGGAGCCGAGCCCGGGGTCGAACCCGGATCCGAGCCCGGCCCCGCCGCCGTCGCCCCGGTCGCCCAGACCACCCCCGGGCGCAGCGACAGCGACGACCTGCTCGCCATCCTGCGCTCCCCGGAGGCCCACGCCGCCCGCAACGCCCCCCGGATCCGCCTGCTCGGCCCGGTCGACGTCGCCGGAGCCCTCGGTACCGCCGAACCCGGCGCGCTGTCCCGGCTCACCGAACTCGCCGTCTACCTCGCGCTGCGGCCCGGCGCCGACCACCACGCCCTCGACCACGACCTCCACCCCGGCGCCGCCCACCTCGACCCGCACCCCACCGCGGCCGACGCCAAGAGCCCGCTCCCCGGCAAACTCGCCGACCTGGCCGCCTGGTTCGGCACCTCGCCCGAGGGCCGCGCCTTCCTGCCGACCGACACCACCGACGGCTACTCCTTCACCCCGGTCGTCACCTGCGACTGGGACGAGTTCCGCAGCCTCTACCGGCGCGGCATGCGCAGCACCAGTGCCACCGCCGACGCCGCCCTCGCCCACGCCCTGGCCCTGGTGCGCGGCGCCCCGTTCGCCGAGGCCCCGCCCGCCTCCTACGGCTGGGCCGAGGCCGAACGCCAGGACATGATCGCGGCGATCGTCGACACCGCCCACGAACTGGCCGCCCGCCGCCTGCAGTACGGCGACCACCGCAGCGCCGAGGCCGCCGTCTTCCGCGGCCTCGCCGTCGCCCCGGACGTCGAACTCCTGCACCGGGACCTCTTCTACGCCTACGCCTCGGCCGGCGCCCGCGACCAACTCCTGCGCGCCGTCAACCGTCTCGACGCGCTCAGCCGCCGTACCGGCCGTGACCTGGACGCCGACACCGTCGCCCTGCTCCGCGACCTGCTGGCCGGTTCCTGACGTCCCCCGCATGCCGCTGCCCGGCCGCCCCTCGGGGTGACCGGGCAGCGGCATGCGGGGCAGGGCCGGTGGGGTCAGGTCGGCCAGGTCGGTCAGGTCGAGCGGACGCACCGGCCGTCGACGGTGCGCTCGGTGGCGGTGTGGACGTCCCGGACGGCGGCGCAGTGCACGGTCCGGGAGCTCAGATGGTCGGGGAGTCCAGGGCGTGTCGGGTCGGTAGTGCGCGCAACCAGGCGTCCAGGGTGGCGAAGTCGGCTGCGGTGAGGCCGCGTTGGGGGTCGACGCGGTGGAGGAGCGCGGGGGCGGGCGAGTGGGCCGCGATCCAGCGGCGGTCGGTGGCGGTGATCTCGTCGTCCACCCAGACGAACGGGCGGCCGGCAGCCCGGGCGACCAGCGCGCGGGTCTTCCCGTGCAGGCCGGCCGGTTCGTCGCCTTCCGCCACCGGCCAGTCCACGACAGGCAGTTGTGGCAGTCCGAGCCAGGGGGAGAGGCACTCGTTCGCATCGGACATCCACGTCGTCGCCCACACCAGTTCGCACGGCAGGCTCAGCAGGCGCCCGCCGAGTGCCGGATCGACGCGGGCCAGCAGGGGGTTGACGCCCGGACCGGGTGCGGCGGCGGAGGCGCCGCGGAAGACGGGGTAGCCGCCGGGGGGCGGCGCGCCGAAGGGGATGAGCGGTCCGTCGATGTCGAGGAACAGGAGAGGTGCACCGGGGCCTGCCATGACGGCACGATAGCGGGCCGGGTGGCGCGCCGATCGGAGACCCGGCCTGGATCGGGTGTGCCGGGATCTCGTAGGGTGGCGCGACGGGAGTGGTGGTAGGCACCACCCAGCAAGGGCATCAGACGCCGCGGAGCGGCGGGGTGGGTGGTGACCAGAAGATGGCGGAGACGACAGCTGTCCCCGGAGGCCCCGAACCGGCAGCGGACTCGGGCCCCTGGGACGCCGTACCGCCGCCGCGCACCCCGGCCGAGGAGCACCCGCCCGGGCCCGCCGCGCTCTACGAGCCGCCGCCCGTGCCCCCGCTCCCGCCGTCCGCTCCGGCCGCCCCGCCGTCGGCTCCGACGGCTCCGGCCACGGTGCCGGGCCCGCCGCCGACCGCGCCCACCGGATGGACCGTCACCGGCATGCCCGCCGTGGGCGCGCCGCCGTCCGCGGCCACGCCGCTGCCCTTCCCGGCCCCGGGCGTGAACGCCCCCGGTACGGGCGGACTGGGGGCGGCGCCGCGCGGACGGATCCTGGTCGTCGAGGGCGGCTACGGCAACTCCGGGCGCCGCACCTGGGGTCGGGGCGGTCCCGCCCAGGCATCGGTGCTGTCCGCGATGCTCGCGGCCGTCTCACCACAGGTGCTGCTCGCCGCGGACGCCGTGGACGCCGTCCACCTCCCCGGCGCCAGCGACCCGCACACCGTCCTCGCCCACCTGCGCGCCGCGTCCCGCCATCCGGGGCCGCTGCTCGTCCACCTGGGCGGCCACGTGGTCGCCGACAAGCGCGGCGGACAGCTCCAGCTCACCCTGCGCGACTCCAAGCAGGACGGCCTGCCCTGGCAGGCCGTCGCCGCCGAGCTGAGCCACCGCCCGGCCGAGTGGCAGACCCTCGTCGTCGCCGACCTCAGCGCCGACCAGAACGCCTGGCCGTACCTCCAGGGCGCCGCCTCGCCGCTCAGCGAGGGCATCCCGCTCTGGGCGGTCGTCAGCCCGGACCCGGAGCAGGTCGGCACCTTCACCCGCGCCCTGATCGAGGCGCTGCACGGCGGCCGCCCCGGCGCGGGCGACGTGCTCGCGCCCGAGCAACTGCGGCAGCAGGTGTACTCGGTGCTGCGGCCGGACGTCGTCATCCTGGCCACGCACGCACCGGACCGCCCGGTCTTCCGCAACACCGCCCGCCGGGGCGACGGTCCGCCGGCCGACGTGTCGGCGCCGGTCGATGCGGTGCCGCCGGTCGATGCGGTGTCGGCCGATGGGGTGCCGGTCGATGCCGTGCGCGCCGATGTGGTGCCGTCCGGGCAGCCCGCGGTGTCGGTGGCGCCGGTGCCGGGCCGGGCGGAGTCGCAGGACGCCGTCGTCGAACCGCCCGTGGCGCCCACGGCTCCGCGGCCGTCGGCCTCCCCTGCTCCCGCGGCCGAGGCCGGTCCGGTGAGCCTAGTCAAGCCCGGCGTGCCGCCCACCCCGCCGAGGCCGGCCCGCCCGGTCAGCCTGCTGAAGGGGCAGCCGGCCGGTCCGGCCGGCGTGACCCTGCACAAGCCCGCTCCGGCGGACGCGACGCCCGAGGCCGTCGAGCCGTCCGCAGGCGTGACGCTGGCCAAGCCCCAGCAGCCGGCGTCGGAGCCGGAGTTGGAGTCCGAGCGGGAGCGGGAGCCGGAGCCGGAGCAGGCACCGGCGGACGCCGTCTCGGCGCAGGCTCCTCCCGTTGACGAGGCCCCCACCGACGCGGCGCCGACGGCGGAGACGCCGGACGGCACGGCCCCGACCGACGACGCGGCCCCCGTGGACGCGGTCCCGGTGGCGGAGGCCCCAGCGGACGCTGTCCCGGCGGACGAGGTACCTGCCGACGCGGTGCCCGTCGACGCTCCGGTGTCCGGTCAGCCGCGTGCCGACTACCGGGAGGCCATCGGCCGGATCGTCCGCAGCGCGGACGCCGGGGAGCACGATGCCGCCACCGAACTCGCCTTCGCCCTCGAACTGGAGGCGATCGCCGAGCACGGCGCCGTCTCCGAACCGGTCCTCCAGGTGCGCCAGGTCCGGGCACACGTGTGCCGTCTCGCGGGTCGGCCGGCCGAGGCCGCGGACATCTACCGTGAGGTGGCCCTGGCGCTGCTCCGTTCGCAGGGGTCGGACCACCCGGAGACCCAGCAGGCGGCCACCAACGCCGAGGCCTGCTGGCGCTCGGTCCCCGACCGCGCGGTGGCCCTTCGGATCGCCCCGGAGATCATCGAGCTCCGCGCCTACCTCCCGGGCCCCGACGGCCGCAAGCTCCGCGCCGCCGAGCGCTACCTCGCCCAACTGGCCGCCGCCCCGGAGCCCGCCGCGACGCCTGCTTCCGCCCCGGCGGACCGCGTCTGACCCTTCGCGCTGCGCGCGGCTGGGCCGGACGACCGGCACCTGGCCGCGAACAGATGACAGCTGACAGATGACAGCGAACAGGGAACAGATAACAGATTTCGAAATCTGTTATCTGTTCGCTGTCAGTTGTCAGCCGTTACCTGCTACCTGCCGCCTATCGTGGCCCGTCAGCGACCGGCGATGGCGTGGACGAACTTCGCGCCGTCGATGGTGCCGAGGCCGCTGGAGAGGTCGTAGCCCTCGGTGGCGGTGTAGCCGGTGACGCCGCCCCAGGAGTTGTCGCCCTCCTTCACGTCCGTGATGCCGCTCCACGCGCTCGGGAGCAGGTTGAGCCCGTACAGGCGCCAGTTGAGCTGGCCGAGGCGGTGGCCGGCGAGCTGGTCGGCGAGGGCGACGACGCCGGAGAACAGCGGGGTGGCCTCGCTGGTGCCGCCGGTGAGGTGCCAGCCGACGGAGGTCGGGTCGTAGGACTCGTAGGTCCAGGCGCCGCCGTCGACGGCCGCGCTCATGCTGATGTCGGGCGTGCCGCGGTGGTTGCCGGTGACGTTGGCGACGCCGGCCTGGTACCACGGGCGCTCGAAGATGCCGGAGACGCCACCGCCGCCGGCGCCGGACTTGTCGTGCCACACCTTGTCGGGCGCGGTGCGCGCGCCGTTGTCGTCCAGGGTGAGTTGGGTGCCGCCGATGGAGGTGACCAGCGGGTCGGAGGACGGCCAGGAGTTGACCTTGTACGGGTACAGGTCGGTGCCGTTGGTCTGCGAGTCGGTGGCGCCGTTGTCGCCGGAGGCGGCGAGCACGGTGACGTTGTGGTCGGCGGCGGCCTGGAAGGCGTAGCGCAGGTCGGTGAGCGACTTGAAGTCGCCCTTGTCGTACCCCGGGAAGGTGTTCTCGGTGGCGCCGAAGCTCTGCGAGATGACGTCGCCGCGGCCGGCCTTGATGAGGGCCTTCTCGGCGTCCATCATCTCGGGCAGGCCGGTGGTGCCCTCGGTCTCGGCGACACCGGTCTCGACCAGGACGATGTGCGCGTCGGGGGCGATGGCGTGGGCGTACTCGACGTCCAGCGTGGTCTCGCCGGCCCAGCCGGTGTGGTCGGGGTTCTTGGGGTCGAAGGCGGGGACGTTGCCCCACTTGACCACCTCGACGTTGGTGTCCTGGATGCCCCACTGCTTGTCGAAGACCTCCAGGTCGTGCTGGATGGTCGGCGAGCCGAAGGAGTCGACGATGACGATCGTGCGGCCCTTGCCGGTGATGCCCTCCTGGTACAGCGGGTTCAGGTTGTAGGCGTTCCGGTACTGCAGCGGCGAGTAGCAGTGGATGCCGATCTGGCTGACGCACTGGGTGGTGGTCAGCGGGGCGGTGCGGCCCTGGGCGTTGTGGTGCCCGAAGGAGGCGGGGCGGACGTGGACGCCCGTGAGGTCGTGCGCGGGGGCCGCGGTCGCGGCGCCGACCGCCGGGACGGCGATGGTGCCGGCCGTGAGGGCGGTGGCCCCGACGGCGAGCAGAGCCAGGGCACGGCGAAGGGGGGCGGGGCTGCCCATGGGACTCCTTGGGGCGCAGGGCCCGACCTGGTCCGGTCGGGTCGGTCCGGCCATCCCATCGACTGCCGCATGATCATGCCATAGTCATTTGGTGGGGTCGCCTGATCAGAGGCATGGTCATGATCGGCTACGCGAAAAGGTAAAGGCCGTCCCAGGCGAAGGTAACCCCACGCCCGGGACGGCCATGTGACGACACGTCAGTATTATCGTACTAATGCTGAAGGGCCCTCGAAGGTCCCCGCCCGGGCCAGGCCTACCGCGCCCCGCCGTTGACGTACAGCGTCTGCCCGCTGACGTACGAGGCGTCCTCGCTGGCCAGGAAGGCGACCACGGACGCGATCTCCTCCGGCTGTCCCACCCGGCGCAGCGGGGTCCGGGCGGACACCTCCGCCTGCTGGTCCTCGGCCGTGCTGCCGACCCGCTCGGCGGTGGCCGCGGTCATCGCGGTGGCGACGTACCCGGGGGCGACGGCGTTGACGTTGATGTTGAACGGCCCCAGCTCGATCGCGAGGGTCGCGGTGAGCCCCTGGATGCCGGCCTTGGCGGCCGCGTAGTTGGCCTGTCCCCGGTTGCCGAGGGCGGAGCGCGAGCTGAGCGAGACGATCTTCCCGTACTTCTGCGCCACCATGTACTTCTGCGCGACGTGGCTGCAGTTGTACGCGCTGGTCAGATTGACGGTCAGGACCGCGTCCCAGTCGGCCTTCGGCATCTTGAAGAACAGGTTGTCCCGGGTGATCCCGGCGTTGTTCACCAGGATGTGCACCCCGCCGAGGTCCGCCGCGACCTGCGCGAACACCGCCTCGACGGCGTCGTAGTCGGCCACGTCGCAGCCGTACGCCCGAGCGGTGCCGCCCTTGGCGGTGATCTCCGCGACCGTTCCGGCGGCCCGTTCGGCGGTGAGGTCGACGACGGCGACGGCCGCGCCCTCCTGGGCGAGCCGGTGGGCGGTGGCCGCACCGATGCCCTGGGCGGCGCCGGTCACGACGGCGACCCTGCCCGCGAACCTGCCTGCCAGGCCCGTCACTTCAGCCACTGCGGCTACTTCAGTCATTCCCGGTGCTCCCTTGGACTCGGACGCGAACTCAGACGTGAAATCAAACTCGGACGTGATCGCGAGTGCGAAACGCGAGCGCGCACTCAGTCAACGTTCTCGACCAGGACGGCGGTGCCCTGACCGACCCCCACACACATGGTGGCGAGGCCGCGCCGGGCGTCGGTGCGGCGCATCCGGTGCAGCAGGGTGGTGAGGATGCGCGCGCCGGAGCCGCCCAGCGGGTGGCCGAGTGCGATCGCCCCGCCGCTCGGGTTGACCAGTTCGTCGGCCTGTTCGGGGGTGAATCCGATGCCGTCGGCGGAGGCCAGGGCCTGGGCGGCGAAGGCCTCGTTGAGTTCGGCGGTGTCGAGGTCGGCCAGCGACCAGCCGGCCCGGCCGAGCACCTTGCGGGTGGCCGGCACCGGGCCGATGCCCATCACGTCGGGGTGCACCCCGACGGAGGCGCCGGCCACGTACCGGCCGAGCGGCCGCAGTCCGAGGTCGCGCAGCGCCTCCTCGCCGACCAGGAGCAGCCCGGCCGCGCCGTCGTTCATCGGCGAGGCGTTGCCGGCCGTGACGGTGCCGCCGGGGCGGAAGGCGGGCTTGAGACGGGCGAGTTTCTCCAGGCTGGTGTCCTCGCGGATGCCCTCGTCCTGGCCGACCGTCACGCCGTCGGGGCGTTCGACCGGGATCAGCTCCGCGTCGAAGTGACCGTCCTTGCGGGCGGCGGCGGCCCGTTGGTGGCTGCGCAGCGCGAAGGCGTCCTGGCGTTCCCGGCCGATGCCGTACCGGCCGGCCACCTCCT
Source organism: Kitasatospora sp. NBC_01300 (assembly GCF_041435235.1). Taxonomy (NCBI): domain Bacteria; kingdom Bacillati; phylum Actinomycetota; class Actinomycetes; order Kitasatosporales; family Streptomycetaceae; genus Kitasatospora; species Kitasatospora sp. NBC_01300. The sequence continues at coordinate 6,397,803 of NZ_CP108408.1, forward strand.
CGGCGGTCTCGCCCATGCTGAGCACGCCGTGCAGTTCGGCCATCCGGGGGTTGGTGAGCCGCCAGCCGAGCCGGGTGTCGTAGGTCTCGATCCGGTGCGGGAGGGCCTCGTCGGGGCGGGGGAGGACGAAGGGGGCGCGGGTCATCGACTCGCAGCCGCCGGCCAGGACGACGTCGGCCTCGCCGGAGCCGATGGCCCGGGCGGCGAGGGTGACGGCCTCCAGCCCGGAGGCGCAGAGCCGGTTGACGGTGGCGCCGGGGACGGTCTCCGGCAGGCCGGCCAGCAGGACGGCCATCCGGGCGGCGTTGCGGTTGTCCTCGCCGGCCTGGTTGGCGGCGCCCCAGTAGACGTCGTCGATGCGGGCGGGGTCGAGGGCGGGGACGTCGGCGAGCAGGGCGCGCAGCACGGTGGCCGAGAGGTCGTCCGGGCGGACCGTGGCGAGCGCTCCGCGCAGTCGGCCGATGGGTGTGCGGCGGGCTGCGGCGAAGTAGACGGGACGCACGTCGTCGGGCTCCTATCCGGTTGAATCCGAGTGATCCGAGCAGTCAGGGTGATCCGAGCAGTCAGGGTGGTCCGAGCGGTCAGGACGGTCCGGGTGATCCCCGGGGTCCGGGCGGTCCGATCGGCCCTTCGTGGTTGCTCGGACGAGAGGGAACGGGCTGGTCAGAAGGCGTTGACCCCGGTGAGGGCGCGGCCGATGAGCAACTGGTGGATCTGGCTGGTGCCCTCGTAGAGGGTCATGACCCGCGCGTCGCGCAGGTACTTGCCGACCGGGTACTCGTCGATGAAGCCGTAGCCGCCGAACACCTGGAGCGCGTTGTTGGCGGCCCGGACGGCGGCCTCGCTCGCGTGGAGCTTGGCGACGGAGGACTCGGTGGCGAAGGGCAGGCCGCGTTCGATGTGGTCGGCGACCTTCCAGGTGAGCAGCCGGGCGGCCTCGACGTCGACGGCGATGCCGGCCAGCAGTTCCTGGACGAGCTGGTGCGAGGCGATCGGGCGGCCGAACTGCTCGCGCTCGCCGGCGTAGCGGACGGCGGCCTCCAGGCAGGCGCGGGCGATGCCGACGCAGCCCGCCGCGACCGACATCCGGCCCTTGGCGAGCGCGGACATCGCCACCCGGAACCCCTTGTCGAGCTCGCCGAGCCGCGCGCTGTCGGGCACCCGGACCCGGTCGAGGGCGAGTTCGGCGGTGGCCTGGCCGCGCAGGCCGAGCTTGCCGTGGATCTCGGTGCGGGTGAAGCCGGGCAGGTCGGTGGGCACCAGGAACGCGGTGATGCCCTTGTGGCCCTGCCGGTCGGGGTCGTCGCCGCCGGTGCGGGCGAAGACCAGGGCGACGTCGGCCCAGGTGCCGTTGGTGATGAACATCTTGGCGCCGCTGATCAGCCAGTCGTCGCCGTCCCGGACGGCACGGGTGCTGAGGTTGGCCGCGTCGGAGCCGGTGCCGGGTTCGGTGAGCGCGAAGCAGCCGAGCGACTCGCCCGAGGTGAGCCGGGGGAGCCAGTGCCGCTTCTGCTCCTCGGTCCCGTAGCCGTTGACGGACTTGGCGACCAGGCCGAGCGTGACCGAGACGATGCCTCGGACGGCCGAGTCGCCGCGGCCGAGCTCCTCCAGGACGAGGCAGTACGCGAGGTGGTCGCCGCCGCTGCCGCCGTACTCCTCGGGGATGGTGAGGCCGAGGAAGCCGAGCCCGGCCAGTTTGCCGATGATCGCGCGGTCGACGGACTCGGCGCGGTCCCACGCGGCGGCGTGCGGCACGATCTCGCGGTCGGTGAAGGAGGCGGCGAGGTCCCGGACGGCGCTCTGCTCCTCGGACAGCTCCAGGTTCACGGCGGCGGCTCCAGATCCATTAAACTAGCGCTGCAAGTTTTATGGAGGGACTGTAGCCCCGGCCGGCCCGCGCTGGGAAGGGGCGCCTGCCAGAATCGGTCCCCGCCCCACCCGACCGGAGGAACCGGAGGCAGCACCCCGATGGCCCGCCCGCGCACCCCGCTGCTCAGCCGCGAGCGCATCGTCGCCGCTGCTCTGCGGCTGATCGACGCCGAGGGCCTGGCGGCCCTCTCCACCCGCCGCCTCGCCACCGAACTGTCGGTCAGCGGTCCCTCGCTCTACAACCACGTCGCGACCAAGGACGAACTGCTGGACGCGGTGGTGGACAGCGTGATCGGCGAGGTCGACTTGTCGATGTTCGGCACTCCCGACGGCACTCGCGTCGGAACTTCCGACGGCTTGCCCGACGGCGCGCCCGACCGCTCGCCCACCGCTACGCCCCACCACGGGCCCACGCCCTGGCCGGACGCGCTGCGCGACTGGGCCCGCTCCTACCGCGCCGCCCTCGCCGCCCACCCCAACATCGTGCCGGTGCTCGCCCAGGGCCCGGGCCGCCGGCCGAACGCGCTGCGCCTGGCCGACGCGGTCTTCGGCCACCTGGTCGAGGCCGGCTGGCCGCGCGGCCAGGCCACCCGGATCGGCGCGCTGATGCGCTACTTCGTCACCGGCTCGGCGCTGGCCTCCTTCGCGGCCGGCTTCCCCGCGGACGCCGAGGTGTACGACGCGGCCGACTACCCGCACCTCGGCGAGGCGCACCGGCTGGCCGGGCACCGCGGGACGGTGGACGAGGGCGCCTTCGAGACCGGCCTGGAAGCACTGCTCGACGGGCTCGTCCTGCGCTTCGAGCGCCTCACCGAACGCTCCTAGACCCCGTTGCGGGCCTTCCCCCGTCCCGCTGCTTCCGCTGTTTCCGGAGTTTCCTCTCCCGCCGCCTCACCAGGGCTCGCGCGGCAGGAAGGCCGGCCGCAGCGACGGGTCCACCGGGTCGTAGTACCGGTGGTAGACGGGCGTGAGCCCGCCGGAGACCGGGGGCACGATCCAGCTCCAGTCCGCCGGGGTCGCCCGGCCGAGCCGCTTCTCCTGGGCGACGTGCCGGAGGAAGCGCTCGGACTCGGTGTGGTGGTCGGCGATCGTCACTCCGGCCTCCTGGAAGGAGTGCAGCACCGCGATGTTGAGTTCGATCAGCGCGCGGTCGCGCCAGAGCGTGCGCGCGCTGGAGGTGTCCAGGCCCAGGTGCTCGGCGACGGTGCCGAGCAGGTCGTAGCGGTCGGCGTCGGCGAGGTTGCGGGCGCCGATCTCGGTGCCCATGTACCAGCCGTTGAAGGGCGCGGCCGGGTAGCGGACGCCGCCGATCTCCAGCGTCATGTCGCTGATCGCGGGCACCGCGTACCAGCGCAGGCCCAGGCCGCCGAACCAGTCGTACGCGGGGTGGGTGAGCGGCACCTCCAGCGTGGTGTCGTCCGGCAGCTCGTACCAGTGCGGGTGCTCGTCGGGGCGTTCCTGGACGAGCAGCGGCAGCACCTCGAAGCGGTCCTCGGCGCACTTCCAGCCGAGGTCGCGGGCGCGGGCGGCGAGTGCGGTGCCGGCCGGGTCGCCGACGACGGCGTCGCCGACCCGGTGGCCGGCGTAGCGGACCAGCTGCTGGTTGACGATGCGGGCGGCCGGGCGGCCCGGGCGGTCGGGGGCGAACACCGAGACCACCGGGCGGATCCGTCCGCCGTTGCCGGCCAGCCGCAGGTGCTCGAAGCACTCGGCGGCGATGTCGTCGGCCGAGCCGAGGTGTCGCAGGTCGCGCACCACCAGGCTGCGCCAGTACAGCCGGCCGATGCAGCGGGCGGCGTTGCGCCAGGCGAGCTTGGCGCCGTAGGCGAGTTCGGCGGGGGTGTGCTCGTAGCTGCCGGTGCGCTCGATCTCGTCGAGGACGGCCCGTACCCGGGCATCCGGGGCCCCGGTGGCGGGCTGCTCGTGATGGAAGCGGCGGATGAACTCGGCGGCCTGCTCCGGGTCGGTGAACAGCGGCGGGGGCGGCGGCGTGGGCGATGGTGGGGGCGACGGCTGGGCCGCGGCGGCCGGGTGCCCGGCCGGGGCGTGGGCGTGGGCGTACGGGCAGCCGCCGGCGGGGGCGGCGGCTGGTCTGCGGGCGCGGAGCCGGTTGAAGATCAAGGACACATCCCTCCTGGCGAACAGGAGTACCGGAGGTGTCCGGGCCGCCGCAGGGAGTGAACGATTCGGCCCCCGCACCCGCGCTGATCGCGCTAGGGTGCGGGGGCCGATGGTCGGACTGTCGGATCAGCCCATGTCCTCCAGCCGGACGCCCTTGGTCTCCTTCATGAACTTCGCCACGAAGACGATCGACAGCGCCGCGAACGCCGCGTACACCAGGTAGGTCGCCGACAGGTTCCAGCGCGACATCGACGGGAACGACACGGTGATCGCCCAGTTGGCGATCCACTGCGCGGAGGCGGCGACGGACAGCGCGGCGGCCCGGATGCGGTTCGGGAACATCTCGCCGAGCATCACCCAGACGACCACGCCCCAGGACATCGCGAAGAACAGCACGAAGGCGTTGGCGGCGACCAGCGCGACGGTGCCCTGGAGGTCGGGCAGCGAGACGTTGTCGCCGCTGCCGGTGGCGGAGGAGAACGCCCAGCCGGCCGCGCCGAGCGCGACGGCCATGCCGGCCGAGCCGATCAGGGCGAGCGGCTTGCGGCCGATCCGGTCCACCAGCAGGATCGCGACCACGGTGCCGAGGATGTTGATGACCGAGCCGACGAAGCTGATCAGCAGCGAGTTGCTCTGGTCGATGCCGACCGACTGCCACAGGATCGACGAGTAGTAGAAGATCACGTTGATGCCGACCAGCTGCTGGAAGACCGACAGGCCGATGCCGACCCAGACGATCGGCAGCAGGCCGAAGCGCCCGCCGAGCAGGTCGCCGAAGCGGGGGCGGTGGTCGGAGGCGATCAGCGCCTGGACCTCGGCGATCCGGGCGTCGGTGTCGACGTCCTGGCCCTCGACCTGGGCGAGCACGGCGCGGGCGTCGTCCAGCCGGCCGGCCTGGATCAGGTAGCGCGGGGACTCGGGGATCACCGAGGCGAGGGTGAAGTAGACCGCGGCCGGGACGACGCAGATGCCGAGCATCCACTGCCAGGCCTCCAGGCCGAGCAGCTGGCCGCGGGTGTCGCCGCCGGCCGCGTTCGCCAGCAGCCAGTTGACCAGCTGGGAGATCGCGATGCCGAGCACGATCGCGGCCTGCTGGAAGGAGGCCAGCCGGCCCCGGTACTTGGTGGGCGCGACCTCGGCGATGTAGGTCGGGGCGATCACCGAGGCGATGCCGATGGCCGCGCCGCCGAGCACGCGCCAGAAGGCGAGGTCCCAGGCGGCGAAGGGGAGCATCGAGCCGACCGCGCTGACCGCGAACAGCAGCGCGCCCGCCTTCATGACCTTGATGCGGCCGTAGCGGTCGGCGAACCGGCCGGCCAGCGCGGCGCCGATCGCCGAGCCCAGCAGGGCGGAGGAGACGATCAGACCGGTCACGCCGTCGCCGACGCCGAACTTCTCCTGGATCCCGGAGACGGCGCCGTTGATCACGGAACTGTCGTAGCCGAACAGGAACCCGCCGAGGGCTGCGGCGGCGGTGATGAAGACGACGAAGCCGAGGCGGCCGGGCGCGGAGGCCTCGACCGCCCCGGAGGGCTGCTTGGTGACGCTCACGATCTTGACTCCTGGTACTCAACGCTGAGCTCGGTAGCCGAGATCGTAACCCTTATTCGTTTAAGTCTTGTACACCGGAAACCTCAATTTTTGCTCTGAGGATTCGTAAGGTGAACAAGCAAATTCGGCCACGCCGACCGTCCCTATGCCGCCGACCGCCCGTGTGCTGCAGGCCGTCCCTATGCCGCCGACCGCCCCTGTGCCGCAGGCCGCCCCTACGCCGGGGCGGACAGCGACAGCCCGAACCGGCCCTCCTCGTCCGTCCACCAGTGGCTCAGCCGCAGCCCGGCCGCCGCCAGCTCGGCGGACACCCGCTCCCGGCGGAACTTGGCGGACACCTCGGTGCGCAGCTCCTCGCCCCGGTCGAAGTGCACCGGCAGGTTCAGCGCCGGGATCTTCACGGTCTGCGCGCGCAGCGAGCGCAGCCGCATCTCGATCCACTCCCGGTCCGGGTCCCACCGCGCGACGTGCGCGAACGCGGTCGGGTCGAAGTCGGCGCCCAGCTCGCGGTTGAGCACGTTGAGCACGTTGAGGTTGAACTCGGCGGTCACCCCGGCCGCGTCGTCGTAGGCGGCGACCAGCACCGACGGGTCCTTGACCAGGTCGGTGCCGAGCAGCAGGAAGTCGCCCGGGTCGAGGGCGGCGCGCAGCCCGCGCAGGAAGGCCGCCCGCTCCTCGGGCAGCAGGTTGCCCAGGGTGCCGCCGAGGAAGGCGACCAGCCGGGGGCCGCCCTCCGGGGGCAGGCCGAGCCGGGCGGTGAAGTCGGCCAGCACGCCGTGCACGGCGAGCCCGGGGTACTCGGCGGCGAGCGCGACGCCGGCGGCGGTCAGCGCGCTCTCGCTGACGTCCACCGGGACGTACGTCTCCAGGGTGCCGAGCGCGCGCAGCGCGTCCAGCAGCAGCCGGGTCTTCTCGGAGGAGCCGGAGCCCAGCTCGACCAGCGTGCGGGCCCCGGTGGCGGCGGCGATCTCGCCGGCCCGGGCGGTCAGGATGGCCCGCTCGGCGCGGGTCGGGTAGTACTCCGGCAGCCGGGTGATCTCCTCGAACAGCTCGCTGCCCCGCGCGTCGTAGAACCACTTCGGCGGCAGCCACTTGGGTTCGGAGGTCAGGCCGTGCTGCACGTCGTGGCGCAGCGCGCTGCTGAAGTGGTCGGCGGGCAGCAGCCGGGTGAGATCAAATGTGTCCATGACAGGGTGGGTCCTCTGTTCAGAAGATGAAGGGGCGGTGGAGGATCAGTAGTGACCGAGGAGCTGACGGACGGTGACGCCGCGCTCGTCGACCACCACCAGCGAGCGGTCCGGGACGGCCGTCCAGCCGGGGGCGTCGTCGTACGGCTCGGAGGCCACCACCGTGCCGAGCCCGGGCAGGTCGCGGTGGTGCAGGGTGTCGCCCCAGGCGGTCGCGGCGAGCGTGCGGCCGTCGGTGAGCAGCAGGTTGAGCCGGCCGGTGGTGTGCGCGGTGACGTCCGCGACGGTGCCCGCCAGCGCCTCGCCGAGCCCGGCCCCCGCCCGCAGCCGGTGCAGGACCAGGGCCCACAGCAGCGCCGAGTCGGAGCGTGCCTCCAGCTCCAGCAGCTCGGCCGGCGGGAGCAGGGCGGCCAGCGCGTCCAGCTTGCCCGGCCAGCCCGCCACCACGCCGTTGTGGCTGAACAGCCAGCGCCCGGCCGCGAACGGCGCCGCCGCGCTCTCGCCCGCCGCGCAGCCCTCGGTGGCGGAGCGGACCGCCGCCAGCAGTGCCCGGGTGCGGATCACCCGGGCGAGGTCGGCGAACGCGGCGTCCGCCCAGATCGGCCCTTCCCGGCGGTAGCGGGCCGGCACCTCGTCGCCGTCCGCGTACCAGCCGAGGCCGAAGCCGTCCGCGTTGACGGTGCCGTACTGCTGCACCCTGGGCGCCCAGGACTGCCGGTACAGGCCGTGCGGCGGGTGCACCAGGAGCTCCCGCGGCGCCACCGGCTCACCCAGGTAGGCGAGGTGGCGGCACATCAGGCCACCTCCAGGTCGCGGGCGGTGCGGAACCCGGCGAAGATCTGCCGCCGGACGGGGTAGTCCCAGTTGCGGAAGGTGCCCCGGCAGGCCACCGGCGCCACCGCGAAGCAGCCGCCGCGCAGCACCTTGTACTCGGGTCCGAAGAAGACCTCCGAGTACTCCTGGTAGGGCCAGGCCCGGAACCCGGGGTAGGGGCGGAAGTCGCTGGCCGTCCACTCCCACACGTCGCCGATCAACTGCCGTACGCCGTACGGGGACTCGCCCGCCGGGTAGCCGCCGGCCGGGGCCGGGCGCAGGTGCCGCTGCCCGAGGTTGGCGTGCTCGGCTCCGGGGGCCTGGTCGCCCCACGGGTAGCGGCGGGAGCGGCCGCTCGCCGGGTCGTGCCGGGCCGCCTTCTCCCACTCCGCCTCGGTCGGCAGCCGCCGTCCGGCCCACCGGGCGTAGGCGTCCGCCTCGTACCAGCTGACGTGCAGGACGGGCTCGTCCGCCGGGACGGGCTCCACCGTGCCGAACCGGCGCCGCAGCCACTGGCCGCCGTCCAGGCGCCAGAACAGCGGGGCGGTCAGGTCGGCCCGCCGCCGGTGCTCCCAGCCCTCGGGCGTCCACCAGCGCGGCTCGTCGTAGCCGCCGTCCGCGATGAACCGCTGGTACGCGGCGTTGGTGACCGGCGTGGTGTCCAGCAGGAAGGCGGGCAGCTCGACCACGTGCGCGGGGCGCTCGTTGTCCAGCGCCCACGGCTCGGTGTCGGTGCCCATCGTGAACGGCCCCGCGGGGACGAGCACTTCGGCGGGCAGCGTGGCCGCGTCCGCCGGGGCGGGCGGTGGCGGGGGAGCGGCCAGCGCCGGCTCCCCCGGGCGGAGCTGGTGGGTGATCAGCATCGTCTCGTCGTGCTGCTGCTCGTGCTGGGCGATCATCCCGAACGCGAACCCGGCGTCCAGCAGCGGCGCCCCCTCCAGCGGACTGGCCGCCAGCAGGTCCAGCACCCGGCCGCGCACCTCGTGCGCGTACGCCCGGGCCTCGGCGGGCGCCAGCAGCGGCAGGCTCGGCCGCTCGGCCCGGGGGTGCTGGAAGGCGTCGTACAGCGGGTCGATCTCCGGGTGCATCGGGTCGCGGCCGCCGACGTTGCGCAGCAGCCAGAGTTCCTCCTGGTTGCCGATGTGCGCCAGGTCCCAGACCAGCGGGGACATCAACGGCGAGTGCTGGGCGGTGAGGTCGCCGTCCTCGACGCAGTCGGTGAGCGCGGCGGTGCGGGCGCGGGCGGCCAGCAGCTCGGCCGCGATGGTCTCGCGCAGCTCCTCGGTGCCCGCCGCCGGGGCGGCAGGGGGGCGGACGTCGGTCATGGTGCGGCCTCCTCCGGAGGAGTGCGTCGGGTGCCGGAGCGCAGGGCGTCCAGCTGGTCGTCGGCCGGGCAGCGGCCGCGAGCGGGGTAGCGCTCGGCGAACTCGGCGACGGTGGCGCGCAGCCGGCCGGCGCCGGGCAGGCGGCCCAGCGCGGCGTCGGCGGCGGCGAAGCAGGTCAGGGTGGCGCGGCGCAGCTCGGGATCGGTGACGGCCAGCGTCGCGGCCCGGCGCCAGACGTCGCTGCGCGGCGGGCGCGGACCGTCCGGGCGGCCCAGGGGCTCCAGCGCGGCGAGCGCGGCCTCGGCGGCCAGCGGGTCGTCCAGCAGCGTGGTCACCAGGGCGGTGGGCACCACCCAGCCGTCCCCGGGCTGGGCGTCGATCATGCGCAGCTCCAGGTGGCCGCGTGGGCGCACCGGCGGGAACAGGGTGGTCCGGTGGTAGTCCAAGTCGGCCAGCGTGGGCGGGCGTTCGCCGCCGCCGCGGACCCAGTCGCGGAAGGTCAGGCCGGGCGGGGCCGTCCACGGCAGCCCCTCGGGGCGGCGCACGCACAGCACCTCGGCGTCCAGCACGTACTGGGCCCAGGCCTCGCCGGGGTCGCCGTGGTCCGGCTCCGGGGCGAGCGTGCGGGTCGGGTCCATCCGGGACCAGACGGTCTGCCGGGTGGAGCGGTGGCCGGTCGGCCTGCCGTCCAGTAATGGGGAGTTGGCGAAGGCGGCGACCAGGACCGGGCCGAGCAGGTGGGTCAGTCGCCAGCGGCGCTCCACCGCGTGCGGGCCGTCCGTGTCGCCGGCGTCCAGGCACACCTGCACCGAGGCCGTGCCGGTCATCATGATCCGGCCCCAGGGGCCGGCGGAGTCGAAGAACCGCTCCATCGCGAGGTAGCGGGGGTGGTCCAGGACCATCCGGCGGGGGCGGGCCAGCGGGTCCGTCCCGGTGCCGGTGAGGCGCAGGCCCTGTGCCGCGAAGGCGGCCCGCAGGGCGGTCAGATCGCGTCGGGTGTCCTCGACGCAGGCCAGGAGGCCGGTGGCGGGCGGGGAGCTGAGCTCGACCTGCCCGCCGGGTTCGAGCGTGAGCCGCGAGCCGGAGGGGAGCGAGGCTCCGTCCGGGCCGCCCAGTGGCAGCGACTCCAGTGCGGCGTGGACCAGTTCCGGTCGGACGGGCTTTCCGGGACATCGGTCGTCGTGGACGAACCACTCGACCTCGACGCCCACCAACCGGGGCGGTCCGATCTTGAAGCAGACGCCCGATACGTGGCTGAGCGCCCCCGACTCGGTCAGCGGGGTCACCCCCGGCGGGGGCGCTGGGGGGCTCTGCCGGTCGGGCGGAGTGGTGCGGGATGTCGGTATCACCGGACTTACCATCCTCGGGGTCAGGATTGCGGCCCGAACTACCCTGCCCAGTCTGCTACGGAGCATGCGGGGGCGCTTCGCAAATATCGCGTGAACGTTCGTTTCTGCAGGTCAGGGGTGGCGCGATTGGGTGAATCCGGGGATCCGGGGCGGCATTCCGGGCGTGCGCGGGGGTGTCGGGCGGGGTCTGCGCAGGCTGCCGGGCGGGGTGGCCCGGCGGTTCGGTCACCGCCGGTCCAGGCGCTCCAGGCGCTCCAGGACGGCGTCCAGCACCGGGCCCGGCAGGGCGTAGTTCAGCCGCAGCGCGCCCCGGCCGCCGGGGCCGAACTCGGTGCCGTCCGAGGCCTCCAGGCCGCAGCGCTCCAGCAGCGCCCGGCGGGCCCCGTCCGGCGGCAGTCCCAGGGCGGCGGCGTCCAGCCAGAGCAGGTAGGAGGACTGCGGCGCGGAGCGGACGGCGGGCCCCAGCCGGCCGGTGAGCCGGGCGCGGGCGGCGGCGAGGTGGGCGAGCAGCGCGTCCAGCCACGGCCCGCCCTCGGCCAGCGCCGCCCGCTGGACGGTCTGCTCCAGCAGGCCGCCCTCCCAGAGGCCGAAGCCGGCCAGCACCTCGGTGAACCGGGCGCGCAGGCCCGGATCGGGGACGAGCGCGAAACTGCTCGGCAGGCCGGAGCAGTTGAAGGTCTTGCCGACCGAGTTCAGGGTGACCACCCGGGGCCGGAGCGCCGCGTCGACGGTGGCCACCGCCACCGGGTGGACGTACCCGGGGTGGGTCAGGTCGCCGTGCACCTCGTCCGAGACCAGCAGCGCGCCGACCTCCGCCGCCCGCTCGGCGAGGGCGCGCAGGTCGGCGGCCGGCCAGACCCGGGCGGAGGGGTTGTGCGGGCTGCTCAGCAGGACGGCTCCGGCCGGGTGGGGGAGCGGACCGTCCGGGAGCCGGTAGCCGTCCGGGCCGGCGGTCAGGGGCAGTTCCCGGTACGGGAGGCCGGCCGCCCGGCACAGCTGGGCGAAGCCGCCCCACTCCGGCGTCGGGAACAGCACCGGCGCCTGCGGGCGCACGGTCTCCAGCAGCAGGCGCAGGGCGGTGCGCGGGCCGCAGGGCAGCAGCAGCACCCAGTCCGGATCCACCTCGACGCCGTGCCGCGAGCGGTACCAGCGGGCCACCAGCGCCCGCCCGGCCGGGTCGCACACCGTGTACCCGTACGCGCGGTGGCGGGCCCGGTGCTCCAGCGCGGCGGCCACGGCCCGCGGCCCGGGCAGGTCCATGTCCGCCAGGCCCATCGCGATCACCCCGGGTGCCCCCGCGCGGGCCCACTTGCTGCTGCCCGTTCCGGTCCGGTCGAAGGGGGCCGCGAAGCCGAACGCGTCCGGTGCGGTGGTGGGCATGACGGCCTCCGGTGGTCGGGGGTGCGCCGCCACGCTAGAGCCGGACGGGTCCCGGCCGCCACCGGCCGTGTGGTCACCCGCTCGCCGGCCCGACCCCGCCGCCCAGGTGCGCCGCCAGCCCCCGCCGCCCCCGGCGCATCATCACCGCGTGGTTGGCCCGGAACAGCGGGTGCAGGGGCAGGGCGAGGCGGCGCAGCAGGGGTTTGCCGGGGCGGGTGTCCTCCTCGAACAGCACGCGGCTGCCCGGCCCGTCCGGGGTGACGGTGAACCGCGACCAGCCGGTGAGATCGCCCCGCATGGTCGCCTCCAGCACTCCGGCGGCCGGGTCGCGCCGTCGCGCCTCCAGGCGGATCACCAGCCGGTACGGCAGCAGCGCGCGCACCACGAGGTCCCCGGACTCCTCGCCGGTCTGTCGGACTTCGAGGACCTCGGGCCACCACAGCGGGTAGCTCCGTACGTCCTCCAGTGCCGCGTACACGTCGGGCGCCGGCGCCGCGAGTCGCCACGTGCCCCGGAAGCGGTAGTGGTTGGGGTCCACGCGCCCCACCCTAGGGCGCCCCGGTCCGGGGCCGGCCCGTTTCGGTCGGGTTCCCTCGCCGACGGCCGGGCCCCACGGTGGCCCGGCCGTGTACGGGACCGGTTCCGGTGAGACGGGAGGGGAACGCTCCGTAAACGTCGCATGCCAGGAGGGAGGTGTTCCGCTTGCAGCCGTTCGGGGTGCAGGGGAGGATCTTGTGTGCTTGTAGTCTCGTCTGTCACAGCAGTTGTCGCGAGGCACTGCATCCCCGGAAAACGGAGTGAAGGAGTCACAGGCATGCGGCGACCGAGCTGGGTACCGGAGGGCACGGACCTGGACAAACCGAACGCCGCGCGGGTCTACGACTACTACCTGGGGGGCTCGCACAACTTCGAGGTCGACCGGGAGATGGCGCGCAAGGCGATGGCCCTGTGGCCGGAGCTGCCGCAGATCATGCGCTCCAACCGGGCCTTCCTGCGACGGGCCGTGTCCTACCTGGCCGAGCGCGGCGTCACCCGCTTCCTGGACATCGGCTCCGGCATCCCGACCTTCGGCGCGGTGCACGAGATCGCCCGCGCGATCCGCCCCGAGGCGACGGTCCTCTACGTGGACCGGGACCCGGTCGCCGTCGCGCACAGCCGCCTGCTGCTGGAGGACGACCCCGGCAGCGAGGTCGTCCAGGCCGACCTGCGCGACGTCCACGACCTGCTGGCCCGCCCCGAGGTGGCCGCGCTGCTGGCGCAGGGCGAGCCGGTGGCCGTCCTGCTGGTCGCCGTCGCGCACTTCGTCACCGACGACGAGGACCCGTGGAAGCTGATCGGCACGCTGCGTGACGCGCTCCCGCCCGGCAGCGCGCTCGTCCTCTCGCACGCCTCCCTGGACGGCCGCCCGGACCAGGCGGAGGACCACCAGGAGCTCTACCGCAGGACGCCGACCCCGCTGACCATGCGCACCCACGAGCAGATCAGCGGGATGTTCGCCGGCTTCGAGCTGGTCGAACCGGGCGTGGTCTACCTGCCGCAGTGGCGCCCGGACCAGCCGGAGACGGTCGGCGAGCACCCCGAGCGGATGTCCGGGGTGGCGGGCGTGGGGTTCCGCCCTTGAGCAGACGGATCGGGCGGGTGACCGACGGCCGCGGGCTCCGCGAAGCGGCCGCCGGTCACCCCGCCGTGCCCGCCACGCGGACCACCGCGCCCCCCGCCCGGACCGCCGCCCGCGGCGGCCACCCCGCAGCGCCGACCGCGCGCACCCGGGTGGACGCATGAGCGCCGCCCCGGTGTCCGGCAGCGCCGAGCGGTTCCACGAGGCCTGGGCGCGACTGCTCTCCGCCGACCACGGCACGGCCGTCCACCCCGGGCTGCTCGGCCGCCTCATCGCCCGGACCGCCGCCCTGCTCCACCGCGCGCAGCTGGGCGAGCCGTTCGAGCCCCGGCTGGCCGAGCAGGCCGGCGCGGAACTGGTCGACGCGCACTTCACCGACCCGGTGGTGCTGGCCCGGGCGGTGGAACTGCTCCAGGCACAACCGCTCGGCGACGACCGCGGCCCGGCCCTGACCGGCGCCTTCGCGGCCGGCTGGGCCGCCGCCCTGCGCGAGCGCACGCTGCGGGAGCAGGAGGCGATCCGCACCGCCGCCGACACCGCCCGCAAGGAGGCCGAGCGGGCACTGCGCGCCTCCGAGGCCCGGTTCCGGGCGCTGTTCGAGAGCGCCGCCATCGGGATCGGCATCGGCGACACCGACGGCAACATCCTGGCGGTCAACAAGGCGCTCCAGGAGCTGTTCGGCGCGAGCCCGGAGGACATGACCGGCCGCCGGGTCGGCGATCTCGTCCACCCCGAGGACACCCCGGGCGTGTGGGAGGCGTACGAGGAGCTGATCGGCGGCAAGCGGGACTACTTCCAGTTCGACAAGCCGTACTACCGCCAGGACGGCGAGGTGGTCTGGACCCATCTGACCGTCTCGCTGATCCGCGACGACGACGGCGTCCCGCAGTACCAGGTCGCGATGCTGGAGGACGTCACCGACCGCTACCGGCTCCAGGAGCGGCTGCGCCACCAGGCCACCCACGACCCGCTGACCGGCCTGCCGAACCGGGCGGCCTTCTTCGAGCGGCTGGAGAAGCTGTTCGAGGATCCGGACCCGGGCGCCAGGTTCGGCCTCTGCTACGTCGACCTCGACGGCTTCAAGGTGGTCAACGACAGCCTCGGCCACGACACCGGGGACCAGTTGCTGTCCGCCGTGGCGGCCCGGCTGAAGGCCGCGCTCAACCCGCTCGGCCACCTGGTGGCCCGGCTCGGCGGCGACGAGTTCGTGGTGCTGCTGGAGAACTGCCGGGGCGAGCAGGAGGCCGTCGCGGCGGCGAAGACGGTGCTCAAGGCGCTGGCCGGGCCGGTGCTGATCGGCGACCACAAGCTGGCCGTGGGCGCGAGCGTCGGCGTGCTGGAGCGGCGGGTGTCCACCACCACCCCGGGCGCGGCCGTCCGGGCCGCCGACCTGACGCTGTACCGGGCCAAGGAGGCCGGCCGCGGCCGTTGGACGCTGTTCGACCCCAAGGAGAACGCCCGCGCGGTCAGCCGCTACGCGGTGTCGGTGCGGATGCCGGCCGCCCTCGACCGGGGCGAGTTCTTCATCGACTACCAGCCGCTGTACGCGCTGGCGGACGGCCGGCTGGCCGCGGTGGAGGCGCTGGTGCGCTGGCGCCACCCGCAGCTCGGCGTGCTCGGCCCGGACGAGTTCGTGACCACCGCCGAGGAGACCGGGCTGATCATGCCGCTCGGCCGCTGGGTGCTGGAGCAGGCCTGCGGCCAGGCCGCGGACTGGGTCAAGCGCTTCGGCGACGCCGCGCCGCAGCTGAACGTCAACCTGGCGGTCCGCCAGGCGCGCAGCGCGGCGCTCGTCACCGACCTCGGCCGGATCCTCGACACGACCGGCCTCGAACCGGCCAGGCTGCAACTGGAGATCACCGAGTCGACCGTGGTCGGGCCCGAGGACGAGGCGCTGCGCACCCTGCACGGGCTGGTGGACCTCGGCGTGTCGCTGGCCGTGGACGACTTCGGCACCGGCTGGTCCAACCTCGCGTACCTGCGCGACCTGCCGGTGTCCGGGCTGAAGATCGCCGGTTCCTTCGTCGGCGACCTGCACGATCCGGAGAAGGACGAGTCCACCGGGTGGCGGATCGTCAGCGGCCTGGTGTCGATGGCGCACGCGCTCGGGCTGACCGTCACCGCCGAGGGCGTGGAGACCCGCAAGGACGCCGAACGGCTGCGGACCATCGGCTGCGACTGGGCGCAGGGCTGGCACTTCGGCCGCCCGGTGCGGCCGGGCGAGATCGCCCGTCGGATCGCCGAGGAGCCCCGGGGGCGTCCGGTCGGGGGCTGACGCGTCGGGGGCTGACGCGTGGGGGCTGACGCGTCGGGGGCGTCGGCTCCGCGGCCGAAGGGGGCAGGGCCGGGCAGGTGGGGGAGGCCCGCGGCGGCGTTCGGCGGCGGTCGTGCAACCGCTCGGTCGCGTTCCGGAGAATCGGCCAACACCACGGCCCCGCCATGCGGGATGATGGCGCGTCAAAATCACCACCCGGGGCCGTGCGGCGCGCGGCTACGGCCCCGCGCCGGCCCCGGGAAGCGGGGAGGAGAGCGCCGCCATGGCCACACCGGAGGACGCCGGCCCGGCCGACGACGACCGACCGGGCCCCTGGTCGGAGAGCGGCCCCGGGGCCCGGCCCGAGCCCTCGACCAGGGCGGACCGGCGGCCGTGGGGGCGGCGCCTCGGTGTCGTGCCGGATCGGCCGTCCCGGCTCGGCGCCGTCCCGCGCACCCGGACGGACCCCGACGCCGCGACCGGGCGGGAGCCGGACGGCGGGGCCCGCTTCGACCCGGAGGCCCCGACCAGGGTCCAGCGGGCCGCGCCGGAGCGGGTCGACCCGGAGGCCCCCACCAAGGTGCAGCGGCGCGCGGGCGCCGGGCGTGCCGCCGCCCCCGGCTGGGCCGACAACGTCGGCCCCGGGCCCAGCCGGAGCGGCGGGGGCCCCGTGGTCGGGGTGCCAGGGAGCGGGACATCGAAGGGCGGGGTGCCGGAGGGTGCGGAGCCCACCGGCGGACGGTTCGCGGGCGCTTTCCCCGACGTCCTGCGCGGCCGCTTCGACCCGCTCGGCGTGGCCGGCTCCGGCACCGAGGGCACCGTCTGGCACGTCCGGCGCACCGACGACGGCGGCGAGGCCGCGGTGAAGGTGACGGCCGCCGGCCAGTCCATGGACGCCGACCTGCTCGGCTACCTGCGCAACGACGACTACCGCCGCCACGTCCCGCACATCGTCGACTTCGGTCGGGTCGGCCACCACGGTGCCGAACTCGACTGGGTGGCCATGGAGTACCTGCCGGTCACCCTCGCCGACCACTTCGCCGAACTGCGCGAGCGCGGCCGGCCCACCGACCCGCGGGAGGCCGAGCGGATCGTCTACGAGCTCGTCGCCCTGCTCGACTTCTGGCAACGCCGGATCGAGCGCAACCCGCTGGACTTCAAGCCGGCCAACGTCCTGGTCCGCCCCGGCCGCGCGCCCGGGGAGTTCGTGATAGCCGACTTCGGCGGCGTCGCCCGGCTCACCGCCAGCCGCCGCTTCACGCCCGAGACGATCGTCACCATCCCGTACATGGCCCCCGAACTCCTGGCCGGCCGCAACCACGAGGCCGGGCCCTGGTGGGCGCTCGGCAACGTCCTGTACGAGCTGTTCACCGGCCGCCCCCGCTTCCTCGGCGCGGACGGCCTGCTGATCAGCGACGAGGTGCTTCAGCTGGAACTGGTCCTGGGGGACGAGGTCGACCTCTCCGCCCTCGCCGACCCCCGCCAACTGCTGCTCCTCCAAGGGCTGTTCACCAAGAACCCGGAGGACCGCTGGACCGCCCCGCAGGTCCGCAGCTGGCTGGCCGGCGGCAGCCCCGCGGTGGTCCGGCGGCAGACCCGGGCCGACACCGGCCGCACCCACCGGCCGATCACCTTCTTCGGCTCCCCCTTCACCGACCCGGCCAAGCTCGCCGAGGTCCTGCTCCGGCGCTCCGGCGACGCGGCCCGCTGGCTCTCCGCCGGGGGAGCGGAGCGGCTGCGCGACTGGCTGCGCGACGACGTCCAGGACAACGTCTTCGACCTGCACCACCTGACCGACGTCGCCCGGGCACCCGGCTCCCGCCGCGACGCCGTGGCCGCCCTCTCGGTGCTCGCCTTCGGCGCCGCCTTCGCCCCCTCCGCCACCCCCCACTACCTCGACCGCCCGATCGACACCCCCGGGCTGGAGCGCATCGCCACCGAGCCGGACGGCGCCGCGTTCATCGACGCGCTGGTCCGGGTCGGCGCCCCGGCCGTCGCCGCCCGCTACGACTGCTTCCACCCCGAGTGCTCCGGCGAACACTGCTCCCGACTGCTCGCCCTGGCCCGACTCCCGGACGTCCTGGCGGAAGTGGACCGTGCCGCCCGCACCGTCGGCGGCGGCCGGCGGGGCGGTGACGGGCTCAGCCCGCAGGAGCGCGAGGAGGCACACCGGCTGGTGGTGTGGCTGAGCGTGCGCCCCGAGGAACGCGACCGGCTGCTCGGCCGGCTCTCGCCGCTGCCCACCGCCCTGCACCGGCTGCCGCTGCCCGAACGGGTGGCGGAGCTCGCCGCCCTGGTCGCGGCGGTGGTGGTGGACGCGGCCCTGGCCGCCGGCTCCGGGATCCGCACGGCCGTACGCGCCGCGGTGCGCCGGCCCGCGCCGGACCCGACCGCCGCACCGGAGGCGGTCCGGCGCCGCTGGTCGGCGCTGCGGCGGCGGGCGGTGGGCGCCGACCCGGGGGACGACGCCGGGCGCGCGGCCCTGGTCGCCGCCGAGACGCTGCGCCCGCGAGGCCGGAGCCGGGGCGAGCGGCCCGATGGTGCGGAGGGCCGGGAGAGCCGGGCCGGCCGGGACAGGTGGCTGGGACGGCTGTGGCAGGGCGGGCGTGAACGGACACCGGTGGACTGGGCGGCCGGGCTGCGGGCGTGGTGGCCGCACGCCCGGACCGGCCTGCCGCGCCGGGCGGGCGCCGTACTGCTGCTGTTCCTCGCGCTCGGGCTGCTGCTGTGGGCGGGGGCGGTGTTCCGCTACCCCGTCGAGGCCGGGGTCCGGCTCAGGATCTCGCCGGACGGCGCCTTCGGCGGGCCGTTGAAGAAGGCCGGCGAGCACGCGGCCCAGCAGGTGGTCGGCCAACTGGGGGCGGCGCTGGTCGCCGCCGCCGTCCTGGCCTTCTTCCCCGCCCGGGTGGGCCTCGGCACGGCCGCCCTGACCGGCGTCGGGGCCTTCGCCATCGGCTACCTGCGGCTCGGACCGCCGATGACGGGCCTGGAGATGCCGCGACCGGTGGCCGAGCGGGTGGTCATGTTCGAGGGCGGGATGGGCAGTTGGGCCGGCCTCGCGGCGGTGGCGGCGACCCTGGCGTCGTTCGCGCTGATCGAGCGCGCGGCGGACCGGCTGTTGAAGCCCGCGCACGAGGCCCGGCGGCAGGCTCGGGAGGCCTGGCGGCGGCTCGCCGGGCGGGGCGCGGTGGCGCGGTGGGACGGCAAGCAGTGGCGGACGGGCCCCGTGGGCGCCCGTGACCGCGCGCTGTTCGCGCTCGGTAGCACCGGCGTGCTGGCCCTGCTGCTGTGGGCGGCGGTCGAGGTGCGGCTGGCGGCCACCGGGCACCACCCGACGCCGGCCTCCTGGGGGACCGGCCAGACCGGCGCGGCCTACCAGTCCGGGTTCGTCGTCCTGCTGGCCGTCGTCTCCCTCGCGAGCACCCTGGGGACGCCGGGCACCGCCCGGGCGCTCCTCGGCTGCTGGATCCCCGCCACCCTGGTGCTCGGCGCCTGGCCCGGACCGCTCGGCCCGGTCGAGGCGCTGCGGATCCCGGTGCTCCAGGGGCAGTTCGCGGCCGTCGCGGAGTTCTGGGGGCACGGCGCGTTCTGGGCCGCGCTGCTGGTCGCGCTCCCGCTCGCGGCGTACGGGGTGCTGCGCACCGTCCGGGTGCAGCGGGCGGGTGCGGGGGCGAGGGCGGGTGCGGGGGTGGGCGGCTGACGGTCCGGCCGTCATCCGGTCCGGCCGTCAGCCGGCTCAGCCGACCAGCCGGGACAGTTCGATCGAGTGCCCGGTCCGCTCCACCTTCGCCCGCAGGTAGCGCACGTTGCTCGCGGACAGGTGCACGCCGGTCGGCACCCGCCGCCGCACGGTGATCCCGAGGTCGGCCAGCTGCTGCGCCTTGTCCGGGTTGTTGATCAGCAGATCGATGCCGGTGGCGCCGAGGGTGGTGAGCATCTGGGCGGCGGCGGTGTAGTCCCGGCCGTCCTCGGGCAGGCCGAGCGCCGTGTTGGCGTCGTACGTGTCCAATCCGGAGTCCTGCAAGGAGTAGGCCTCCAGCTTGTTGTAGAGCCCGATGCCCCGGCCCTCCTGCCGCAGGTACAGCAGGTAGCCGCCGGCCTCGGTGATCCGCTCGACCGACTCGCGCAGCTGCGGGCCGCAGTCGCAGCGGTCCGAGCCGAAGACGTCGCCGGTCAGGCACTCCGAGTGCAGGCGCACCAGCGGCGTCCCGCCCTCCGGCACCTCGCCGAACGCGAGCGCCAGGTGCTCGGCGCCGTCGGCGAGGTCGTGGAAGGTGAAGGCCTCCGCCTCGGCGCGGTAGCCGTCGGAGAAGGTCAGCGGGATGCGCACACGCGAGCGCACCGTGGCGGGACCGGGCTGCGGCATGGGTGGGCCTCCGTCGATGAGGAGATGGGTCGGCGAACCGACGAACCGATGGGGTCGAGCGGGGCGGGCCGGGCGGCCCGGGGTGGAGCGGATGTCGATGACCGTACTCGTTAGTTCCAATTTGAACAACTAAATACTGTCCGTGATCATTGCGGCTACGGACCGTGGTTCAGCCGGGCTCCGTGCGGACGCGAGGGCGCCGGTGGATCGTACGGTCCGCGAGGCGTGGGGGTTTCAGCATGTGGATGCGTCGGGAGCCGGACCGTGGACACTGCGAGGATTCCCCCGTTTCCTGGGCACGGGAATGCCTCGCGAACGAGCACCGACGACCACGGAAGGTCCTGATCAGATGCCCACAACCCCTCCCGCCGCCACCTCCCCGACCTCCTTCGACGCCGAGCAGCGCGTGATCGAGGCGCTCTACGCGGACGTGGTCCGCCGGAACAGGGGTGAGACGGAGTTCCACCAGGCGGTCCACGAGGTCCTGGAGACCCTCGGGCCGGTGCTCGCCCGCCGCCCCGAGTTCGTCGACGCCCGGATCATCGAGCGGATCTGCGAACCCGAGCGGCAGCTCATGTTCCGGGTGCCGTGGACGGACGACTCCGGCGACATCCACGTGAACCGGGGCTTCCGGGTGGAGTTCAGCAGCGTCCTCGGCCCGTACAAGGGCGGGTTGCGCTTCCACCCCTCGGTGAACCTCGGCATCGTCAAGTTCCTCGGCTTCGAGCAGATCTTCAAGAACGCGCTCACCGGGCTGTCGATCGGCGGCGGCAAGGGCGGCTCCGACTTCGACCCCAAGGGCCGCTCGGACGCCGAGGTCATGCGGTTCTGCCAGTCCTTCATGACCGAGCTGTACCGCCACCTCGGCGAGCACACCGATGTCCCCGCCGGGGACATCGGCGTCGGCGGCCGGGAGATCGGCTACCTGTTCGGCCAGTACAAGCGGATCACCAACCGCTACGAGAGCGGTGTGCTCACCGGCAAGGGCCTCGGCTGGGGCGGCGCGCAGGCCAGGACCGAGGCGACCGGCTACGGCTGCGTGCTGTTCACCGCCGAGATGCTGCACAGCCGCGGCGAGAGCCTGGACGGGCGCCGGGTCGTCGTCTCCGGCTCCGGCAACGTCGCCATCTACGCGATCGAGAAGGCGCAGCAGCTCGGCGCGACCGTGCTCACCTGCTCCGACTCCACCGGCTACGTGGTGGACGAGAAGGGCATCGACCTCGCGCTCCTCAAGGAGGTCAAGGAGGTCCGCCGCGGCCGGGTCGCCGACTACGCCGAACTGCGCGGCAGCCACGCCCGGTTCGTCGAGGGCCCGGGCGTGTGGAGCGTGCCCTGCGACGTCGCGCTGCCCTGCGCCACCCAGAACGAGCTGACCGAGACGGACGCGCTGGCCCTGGTGCGGGGCGGGGTGCTGGCGGTCGCCGAGGGGGCCAACATGCCCACCACCCCGGAGGCGGTCCGGGTGTTCCAGGAAGCCGGGGTGGCCTTCGGCCCGGGCAAGGCGGCGAACGCGGGCGGCGTCGCCACCAGCGCCCTGGAGATGCAGCAGAACGCCTCGCGCGACTCCTGGACCTTCGCCCGCACCGAGGAGCGGCTGGCCGGGATCATGAAGCACATCCACGACTCCTGCTTCACCACCGCCGAGCGCTACGGCCACCCGGGCGACTACGTGGTGGGCGCGAACATCGCCGGCTTCGAGCTGGTCGGGGACGCGATGCTGGCCCAGGGCCTGATCTGAGCCCTGCCGCCCGCCACCCGGCGATCGGTACCCGACCGGATCGGGCACCGATTGTCGGGTGCGGCAGGGTGGGTCCTTCCTACGGTGGTGATCAGTAAGGGAAGGACGGGGTCGGAGTGCTGGAACACCTGAACCGGGCGATGGAGCACATCGAACGGAACCTGGACCAAGAAGTCGAGGTCGCCGAGCTGGCCCGGATCGCGATGACGTCGGAGTACCACTTCCGACGGCTGTTCTCGATGCTCTCCGGGATGCCGCTGTCGGACTACGTCCGGCGCCGGCGGCTGACCGTCGCCGGGGCCGAAGTCCTCGGCGGGGAGCGGACGTTGCTGGAGGTCGCGATCCGGTACGGCTACACCTCGGGGGAGGCGTTCGCCCGGGCGTTCCGGGCGATGCACGGGGTCGGGCCCGGTGAGGCCCGGCGCGAGGGCGCGGTGCTCAAGTCCCAGCCCCGGATGTCCTTCCGACTCGTCGTGGAGGGAAGCAGCAGCATGGAATACCGGATCATCGAGCAGCCGGACTTCCGGATCATCGGTCGGCGGGCGCGGGTCCCGCTGGTGCACGAGGGGGTGAACCCGGCCATCGCCTCGTTCATCAAGGGGCTCGGCCAGGAGACCGTCGACCGGATCTCGGCGCTCTCGGGCCGTGAGCCGGAAGGCATCCTCTCGGTCACCGAGTTCTTCTCGGAGAGCCGCGAGGAGGGTGTCGAACTCGACTACTACCACGCGGTGGTGGCGGACGCGGACACCGTCGTCCCGGACGGCCTGGACGTTCGGGAGGTGCCGGCGGGGACCTGGGCGGCCTTCTCCAACACCGGGACCTTCCCGAAGGCCCTCCAGGAGATGTGGCGGGACGTCTTCACGCAGTGGTTCCCGTCCAACCCGTACGAGTTCCGGCCGGGGCCGGAGATCCTGCGGACCCGGTTCCTGCCGGACGGCCAGGCGGAAGCCCAGCTGTGGATCCCGGTGGCACGGGCGCTGCGCTGACGGGCGGCCGCTGACGACTGACAGCTGACAGCTGACAGCTGACAGAAAACAGATGACAGAAAACAGATAACAGATTTCGAAATCTGTTATCTGTCATCTGTCAGTTGTTCGCCCGCCCCCGTTCGGCCCAGCAGCGCCCGCACCCGTCCTCCCCCGCCCGCATGCTGGGGCGGGGGAGGACGGGGGATCGCAGCCGCTACCCGAGGAGTGGGATCACCGATGGCCAAGGCATTCGGCTTCGTCGACTACGGCGGTCCGGAGACACAGGAGTTCCTGGACCGCCCGGTGCTGGAGCCCGGCCCCGGGCAGCTGGCGATCGCGGTCGGTGCGGCCGGGGTGAACCCGGTGGACTGGAAGATCCGCACGGGCCTGCTCGGCCGGGAGCGCGAACTCCCCGCCGTCATGGGCCAGGAGGCCTCGGGCGTGGTCCTACAGGTCGGCCCCGGGGTCACCGGGTTCACCCCGGGCGATGAGGTGTTCGGCCTCGCGGCCGCCGGCGCCTACGCCGAACAGACGCTGCTGCGCGCCGAGTTGAGCGCTCTCAAGCCCGAGGGTGTCGGCTTCGACCAGGTCGCGGTCCTGCCCGTCTCGGCGGCCACCGCGGACGACGCCGTCCGTGACCTCGGCCTCGGCGCGGGCCGGACGCTGCTGATCCTCGGCATCGCCGGCGGTGTCGGCAGCGCGGCCGCCCAGATCGCCCGCAGTCGCGGCCTGACCGTCCTCGGCACCGCGAGCGACGCCAACCACGCGTACGTGGAGTCCCTCGGCGCGGTGCCGGTCCGCTACGGCGACGGCGTCGTCGAACGGATCGCGGCCGCGGCGCCCGACGGCGTCGACGGCATCCTCGACCTGGTCGGCGGCGACGCCCTGCGGGCCGCCGCCCCCGTGCGCACGGATCGTACGGAGCTGGTCAGCACCGCCGACCCGGCCACCGTGGCGGAACTCGGCGGCCGCTACATCACCCGCTCCACGACGTCCGAGTCCCTGTCCGCGCTGGCGGCCCTGGTCGCCGCCGGTGAGCTGGACCCGCACATCACCGGCCGCTACCCGCTGACCCGGGTCGCCGAGGCGCTGGCCTTCGTCGAGTCCGGCCACGCCAGCGGCAAGGTGGTCATCGAAGTCGCTTGATCCGAGCCAAGAGTGACGATCAGTCAGTGAAGACCGAGAGATCGAGAACCGAGAGAAGAAGTCGAGAGAAGAAGCCATGAAGCAGAACTCCGTGACCATCGGCGGCCCCTGCTGGGTCGAGCTGGGCACCTCCGACCCGGCCGCCGCCAGCACCTTCTACAGCGAGTTGTTCGGCTGGCGGGCCGAGTCCGATGTGCGCCCCGAGGCCAACGGCTACACCCAGATGTTCCTCGGTGACGCCCCGGCGGCCGCCGTCAGTCCGCGGTTCGCGCCGCAGCAGCCCATCGCCTGGTCGACCTGCTTCGCGGTCACCGACACCGACGCCACCGTCGCGAAGGTCGAGGACGCCGGCGGCAAGGTCCTGAAGGAGCCCACCGACGCGTCCGACCTCGGCCGCTTCGCGGTGGTCGGGGACAGCTCCGGCGCGGTCTTCCTGCTCTGGCAGGCCCGCGCGTTCGCGGGCGCCGGGGTGTTCAACGAGCCGGGCGCGCTCGGCTGGGTGGAACTGCTCACCCGCGACCCGGCCGGTGCGAACGCCTTCTACCCGGCGGTCTTCGGCTGGTCCGTCAGCCCGTCCGAGCAGTACACCCAGTGGGGCCTGCGCGGCGAGGACTTCGGCGGCATGCTGGTGATGGACGACCGCTTCCCGCCGCAGGTGCCGCCGCACTGGCTGCCGTACTTCTCGGTCGCCGACGTCGACAACACCGTCGCCCGGGCGAGCGGCCTCGGCGCGGACGTGCTGATGGCGGCCACCGACGTGCCGGGCGGCCCCCGGATCGCCGTGCTGCGCGACCCGCAGGGCGCGTCGTTCGGCGTCTACCTGGCCGGCACCGAGGGCTGACCCGCCGGAGGCCACGCCCCTGCCCACGCCCCTGCCCATGCCCCTGCCGGGGATCCGGCCGTCCTCCCGTCGGGCGCAGCCTCCGCCCTCACGCCGGGCGCCGACTGCGGCTGGAGCGCCACGCCGCCGCCGTCGCGCCCGCCGTGACGAGCAGGGCGCCGATCGGCACCACGTCGCCGATCCGGTCGTACCAGGTCAGCGTCCCGGGCTCGGTGAGCGGCAGTCGGACGGTCAGCGCGCCGGTGCCGTCGGTACCGAGCCGGGCGAGCTCGCGGCCCTGCGCGTCGAAGGCCGCCGACACCCCGGTCAGCGAGGCCTGCACGGCCGGCCGGCCCGTCTCGGCGGCCCGGATCGCCGCCAGCGAGACGTGCTGTTCGGGTGCCCAGGTGTGCTGGAAGGTCGAGGTGGAGGACTGGTAGACCAGCACCCGGGCGCCGTCCCGCGCGGCGGTGCGGGCCAGGTCGGGGAAGGCCGACTCGAAGCAGATCAGCGCGCCGACCGGCAGCGGCCCGCCGGCCCGGTCGGTGGCCGGCAGGACGTGGAAGGCGGTGCCGGGCGCCCGGTTCTCGCCGGCCGCCCGGCTGACGCCGGCGATCCAGCCGAGCACCGGCCGCAGCGGGATGTACTCGCCGAAGGGCACCAGCCGGATCTTGCGGTAGCGGTCCAGCACGCCCGCGGGGGAGACCAGCACCGCGTCCTTGGAGATCCGCCCGTCCGCCTTGCGGGCGTCCTCCCCGGCGATGATCTGCGCCCCGGTGACGGTGGAGAGTCGGCGCAGCCGGTCGAGCGCGGCCGGGTCGCGGTCGAGGTCGGCGGTGGTGCTGCTCTCGCCCCAGACGACCAGGTCCACCGGCTGCCCGCCGAGCGCGGCGGTGGCCCGGGCGCTGGCCTCGA
Source organism: Kitasatospora sp. NBC_01300 (assembly GCF_041435235.1). Taxonomy (NCBI): domain Bacteria; kingdom Bacillati; phylum Actinomycetota; class Actinomycetes; order Kitasatosporales; family Streptomycetaceae; genus Kitasatospora; species Kitasatospora sp. NBC_01300. The sequence goes on from NZ_CP108408.1 coordinate 6,423,223, forward strand.
ACCGGGCCTTCGGGTCGTCCACGATGCCGGGCTGGACCAGCGCGACGGTGACCGCCCCGGCCGGGGCGGGGGCGTCGCGCAGCGCGAACAGCAGCGGGCCGGCGGCCAGGACCAGGACGGTGGTCAGCGCCGCGAGGGCGCGCGGTCGCCGGTGCACCGCGGTCAGGACGATCAGCACCCCGGTGTTGGCGGCCGCGACGGCCGCGCTGACCAGCCAGATCCCGCCGGTCGAGGCCAGTCCGAGGATCGCCGGGTGCTGCCACTGGGTGGCGCCGAGCAGCGCCCACGGCCCGCCGAGCGCGTCCCAGGAGCGCGCGTACTCGGTGGTCACCCAGACCGCCGGGACGACGAGCAGCGCGAGCAGTGCCCGACGGTCGGTCAGCGGTGGGTGCAGCAGCCGGTGGACGGCGTACCCGAAGCCGCCCTGGAGCGCCCCGAACAGCACGGCGAGCACCGGTAGCCCCGGCCCGATGGACGGGACCAGCCAGTACATCGCGGTCAGGATGAAGCCCGCCCCGAACCACCACCCGCGCACCGCCGCCTCCCGCCCGCCGGGCGCGCGCTGCATCAGCAGCATCCCGGGGACGAGCGCGACCCACGCCAGCCAGGCCTGCCCCGGTGCCGGGAAGGCGAGCACCGGTACGGCCCCGGCCGCCAGGGCGCCGAACCGCGCGCGGTAGCGGTGCGGGCGCGCCTGCGGGTGGCCGCCGTTTCCGGAGTGCCCGCCGTGCTCGGGGTGGCCGTCGTGTTCGGAGCGCCCGTCGTGTTCGGGGTGCCCGGGAGGTTCGGGGCGCCGGGGGTGATCGGCGTGCGAGGAGTGCGGCGTGCGCCGGGCGGGGCTGGTGAGGGCGGGGCGGCGGGGCATGCCCCGTATTGTCCGCTCGGACGGACTGGGCCACCAGTGTTCCTGTCACCCGAATGGGCTACGGGAACACTGGTGGCCACCCCCGTGACTCAGCCCTCGTCGCCCTCCAGGTCCCCCTCGGTCTCCAGGAACGCGGCCTGCAACTGCGCGATCAGCTCCGGGTCGGGCTGCTCCCACAGCCCGCGGCTGGCCGCCTCCAGCAGCCGCTCGCTGATCCCGTGCAGCGCCCACGGGTTGGCGCCGGTCAGGAACTCCCGGTTGACCGGGTCGAGCACGTACTCCTGGGTGAGCTTCTCGTACATCCAGTCCGCGACCACGCCCGTCGTGGCGTCGTAGCCGAACAGGTAGTCCACCGTCGCGGCCATCTCGAACGCGCCCTTGTACCCGTGCCGGCGCATCGCCTCGATCCAGCGCGGGTTGACCACCCGGGCGCGGAAGACGCGGGCGGCCTCCTCGGTCAGCGTCCGGGTGCGGACCGTCTCCGGGCGGGTCGAGTCGCCGATGTAGGCGGTCGGCGCCTTGCCGGTGAGCGCCCGGACGGTGGCCACCATGCCGCCGTGGTACTGGAAGTAGTCGTCCGAGTCGGCGATGTCGTGCTCGCGGGTGTCGGTGTTCTTCGCGGCGACGGTGATCCGCTTGTACGCGGTCTCCATCTCCTCGCGGGCCGGCCGCCCGTCCAGCCCGCGGCCGTAGGCGTAGCCGCCCCAGACCGTGTACACCTCGGCCAGGTCGGCGTCGGTGCGCCAGTCCCGGCTGTCGATCAGCTGGAGCAGGCCCGCGCCGTAGGTGCCCGGGCGGGAGCCGAAGACGCGGACGGTGGCCTTGCGCTCGTCGCCGTGCACCGCGAGGTCGGCCTGGACGTGGGCGCGCACGAAGTTCTGCTCCGCGGGCTCCTCCTGGGCGGCGGCCAGGCGCACCGCGTCGTCCAGCAGGGCGACCACGTGCGGGAAGGCGTCGCGGAAGAAGCCGGAGATGCGCAGCGTCACGTCGATGCGCGGGCGGCCCAGCTCGGCGAGGGTGATCGGCTCCAGGCCGGTGACCCGGCGCGAGGCGTCGTCCCAGACCGGGCGGACGCCGAGCAGGGCGAAGGCCTCGGCGATGTCGTCGCCGGCGGTGCGCATCGCGCTGGTGCCCCACAGCGACAGCCCGACCGAGGGCGGGTAGGCGCCGTCGTTGTCGGCGGTGTACCGCTCGACCAGCGAGGCGGCGAGCGCCTGGCCGGTCTCCCAGGCGAGCTTGCTCGGGACGGCCTTCGGGTCGACGGAGTAGAAGTTGCGGCCGGTCGGCAGCACGTTGACCAGGCCGCGCAGCGGCGAGCCGGACGGCCCGGCCGGGACGAAGCCGCCGCGCAGCGCGTGCAGCACGGCGTCCAGCTCGTCGGTGGTGGCGGCCAGTCGCGGCACCACCTGGGTGGCGGCGAAGGTCAGCACCTCGTGGACGGCCTCCGGCAGCCCGGCGGCGACCTTCTCCACCGCCTCGACCGCCCAGTCCTGCGCCTCCATGGCCTCGACCAGGGCGCGGGCCTGGGCCTCGGCGGCGTCGGTGGCCCCGAGGGTGAGCGCGGCCTCGTCCAGCCCGAGCGCCTCGCGCAGGCCCGGCAGCGCGCTGACGCCGCCCCAGATCTGGCGGGCGCGCAGGATGGCGAGCACGATGTTGACCCGGTCGGTGCCGGCCGGCGCCTGGCCGAGGACGTGCAGGCCGTCGCGGATCTGGGCGTCCTTGATCTCGCACAGCCAGCCGTCGACGTGCAGCAGGAAGTCGTCGAAGCCGTCGTCCTCGGGGCGCTCGTCCAGGCCGAGGTCGTGGTCCAGCTTGGCGGCCTGGATGAGGGTCCAGATCTGCGCGCGGATCGCGGGCAGCTTGGCCGGGTCCATCGCGGCGATGTTGGAGTGCTCGTCCAGCAGCTGCTCCAGGCGGGCGATGTCGCCGTAGGAGTCGGCGCGGGCCATCGGCGGGACGAGGTGGTCGACCAGGGTGGCGTGGGCGCGGCGCTTGGCCTGGGTGCCCTCGCCCGGGTCGTTGACCAGGAACGGGTAGATCAGCGGCAGATCGCCCAGGACGGCGTCCGGGCCGCACTCGGCGGACAGCGCGGCGGTCTTGCCGGGCAGCCACTCCAGGTTGCCGTGCTTGCCGAGGTGGATGACGGCGTGCGCGCCGAAGCCGCCGTCGGCCTGCGCGGCCTCGATCCAGCGGTAGGCGGCCAGGTAGTGGTGGCTCGGCGGCAGGTCGGGGTCGTGGTAGATGGCGACGGGGTTCTCGCCGAAGCCGCGCGGCGGCTGGATCAGGACGAGCAGGTTCCCGGAGCGGATCGCGGCCAGCACGATGTCGCCGTCCGGGTTCTGCGAGCGGTCGACGTAGAGCTCGCCGGGGGCCGGGCCCCAGTGTTCCTCGACCTGCTCGCGCAGCGCCTGGGGGAGCGTGGCGTACCAGCGGCGGTAGTCGGCGGCGGGGATGCGCACCGGGTTGCGGGCCAGCTGGTCCTCGGTGAGCCAGTCCTGGTCGTAGCCGCCGGCCGCGATCAGGGCGTGGATCAGGGCGTCGCCCTCGTGGGAGGCGTCGAGCGAGGAGTCCTGGGACGACGCGTCGGGGGAGGCGTCGTGGCCGTCCCCGTTCGTTCCGTCCAGCCCGGGGAGGTCCGAACCCAGGTCCATGCCCTCCGCGCGCAGCCGGTTCAGCAGGCGGATCGCGCTGGCCGGGGTGTCCAGGCCGACGGCGTTGCCGACCCGGGCGTGCTTGGTCGGGTAGGCGGACAGCACGAGCGCGAGGCGGCGCTCGGCGGCCGGGATGTGCCGAAGCCGGGCGTGCTTGACGGCGGTGCCGGCCACCCGGGCGGCGCGCTCCGGGTCGGCGGCGTAGACGGTGAGGCCGTCCTCGTCCAGCTCCTTGAAGGAGAACGGGACGCTGATCAGCCGGCCGTCGAACTCCGGCACCGCGATCTGGGTGGCGGTGTCCAGCGGGGACAGGCCGTCGTCGCTGGCCTCCCACTGGGCGCGCGACCAGGTGAGGCAGAGCGCCTGGAGGATCGGCCGGTCCAGGGCGGCGAGCGCGCCCGCGTCCCAGGCCTCCTCGTCGCCGCCGGCCTGCGCGTCCGCCGGGCGGGTGCCGCCGGCGGCGAGCACGGTGGTGACGAGCGCGTCGGCCTCGCCGAGCGCGGCCAGCAGTTCGGGCTCGGCGCCGCGCAGCGAGGCGCAGTAGTAGGCCCTGGCCTGCGCGCCCTGGTCCTCGATCGCCCGGCAGAGCGTCTCGACGAAGGCGGTGTTGCCGCTCATGTGGTGGGCGCGGTAGTAGAGCACCGCGACCGTCGGGCCGTCCTGCGTACGGGCTTCGCGCTCCAGCGGCCCCCAGGCCGGGGCGGAGGCGGGCGGGGCGAAGCCGTGGCCGGTCAGCAGCACGGTGTCGGAGAGGAAGGCGGCCAGCTCGGCGAGGTTGGCGGCGCCGCCGTGCGCGAGGTAGGCGTGCGCCTCGGCGGCGATGCCGGCCGGGACGGTGGACAGCTCCATCAGCTGGGCGTCGGGGGCCTGTTCGCCGGTCAGCACGATCACCGGGCGGGGGCCGGCCAGCAGCGCGTCCAGGCCCTCCTGCCAGGCGCGGCGACCGCCGAGCAGGCGGACCACGACGAGGTCGGTGCCCTCCAGCAGCGCGGGCAGGTCCTCGGGGGTGAGCCGGGCCGGGTTGCCGAGCCGGTAGCGGACCGGTCCCTCGGCGGCGCGGGCACTGAGCAGGTCGGTGTCGGACGTCGACAGCAGCAGGATCATGCGAAGGCCCTCCCGGCCTCGGAGCCGCCCCGAGCCGAAGGGCGCGCCGGCGTGGAAAGTGACGAGTGACGAGCGACGGACGAAAACGCGTGGTGCGCGGCGGACGAAGGCGCGTGGCATCTGGCGGACGAATGCGAGCGACGGCGCGCGGCCGGCGACCGAAGGAGCGCCGAGGCGTCGGCGAAGCGCCCGGAGTCGGGCGGGCGTGAGGCGCCCGGGGACCCGGGCGCGGGCATGCGGCAGCGCATTGCTCTTCGAGCCTTCCTCGGGGTCCGCGCCCCGGGCCGGTGGAGGACGGCAGGAGTTCCTGGCTCCCGCGGCCGTCCGGTCTCCCGGTGAACCGCGGTCACAGTGGCGGGACCGCACCGGGCTTGCACCGGTTTCCTCCCCTGCGCCGTCGCTGGCGTGCGGACGGTCCGCGGGGACCGTCCGCCAGCATCGTACGGGGTGCGGCTGACCTGGGGGAGGGCGATCCCGGGGAGGCCGCCCGGAGCGCCCGGGGTGTGAGGCGACGGACAAAGGCAACCGATCGGATCATCTGTATGCTCGCGGCCATGCCACCGACACTCGACGCCACCGCGCCGGGCGCCGCGGTGCCCGACCGGGGGCGCGCGGACGCCTGCCCAGGGGCCCTTCGTCTGCACCCGGCCGACGACGGCGCCCTGGCCCGGGTCCGCCTGCCCGGCGGTCTGCTGACGGTCCGTCAGGCAATGGCGCTGGCCGACGCCGCCGAGGCGCTCGGCGACGGCGAACTGGAGACCACCTCCCGCGGCAACGTCCAACTCCGCGGCCTGGCTTCGCACTGCGGGGCCGAACTCGCCGAACGGCTGCGCGCCGTCGGCCTGCTGCCCTCGGACACGCACGAACGGGTCCGCAACATCGTGGCCTCCCCGCTCGCCGGGCTCGACGGACACGGCTTCGCCGACGTGCAGGCCTGGGTGCGGGAGCTGGACGCGCGGCTGTGCGCGAGCGACTGGGCGGCCGGGCTCTCCGGCAAGTTCCTGTTCGCGCTGGACGACGGGCGGGGCGACGTCGCCGCGTTCGACGCCGATGTGACATTGATCGCAGGCCCGGACGGGTCGGCGCTGCTGCGCCTCGGACGGGCCGCCCACGGGCGTCCGGTGCCGGCGGGGCAGGAGGTGACGGCCGTGCTCGACGCGGCCCGGGCCTTCCTGGACGCGCTGCGGGAGAGCGGGCGCAAGGCCTGGCACCTGCGCGAGGTCCCCGGGCTGCTGCCGGCCGGGCCGGTGCCGGTGCCCGCCTTCGCCGGGGCCGCGCCCGCGGTCGGCGTGGTCCGCACGGTCGCCTCGTTCCCCGCGGTCGGCCGGCTGGCCACGGCGGCGGGCGGGGCCGTGGCGGGCGGGCTGTCGGTGGGCATGCGCTTCGGCCGGGCCGGTGCCGCGCAGTGGCGGGAACTCGCGGGCGCCTGCGCCGGGGAGATCCGGCTGACGCCCTGGCGCGGCGCGGTGCTGCCGGGGTCGCCGGCCGACCGGCTGCCCGCGCTGGCGGCGGCCGGGTTCCGGACCGCGCCCGGCTCGCCCTGGGAGCGGGCCACCGCCTGCACCGGGCTGCCGGGGTGCGCCAAGTCGCGGGCCGACGTCCGGGCCGACGCGGCGCGGGCGCTCGATGTGGCGGCCGCCGCCGGGAGCCCGCCGGGCATGGGCCTTCCGACCACCGGTCTCCCGGTGCACTGGTCGGGGTGTGAACGACGCTGCGGTCATCCGGCCGGGCGGTGGGTGGACGTGCTCGCCACCGGGCAGGGCTACCGGGTGACGGTGAACGGTCCGGCGGCCGCCGGGGCGGCCGTGGACGTGACGAACGAGGAGATGGCCGAGGCGGTCGCCGAGGCCAGGAGGACCACGAAGTGATCGAGTACGAGAAGGACGGCGCGTCCATCTACCGCCAGTCCTTTGCCACCATCCGTGCGGAGGCCGACCTGGCCGCCCTCCCGGCGGACGTCTCCCAGGTCGCGGTGCGGATGATCCACGCCTGCGGGATGGTCGACCTGGTCGAGGACCTGGTGTACTCGCCGGGTGTGGTCGCCTCCGCGCGCGCGGCGCTGCGGGCCGGGGCGCCGATCCTGTGCGACGTGAACATGGTGGCGAGCGGCGTCACCCGCAAGCGGCTGCCCGCCGACAACGAGGTCGTGTGCACCCTCACCGACCCGTCCGTGCCGGAGCTCGCCCGGAAGATGGGCAACACCCGCAGCGCCGCCGCCATGGAACTGTGGCTGCCCCGGCTGGAGGGCGCGGTGGTGGCCGTCGGCAACGCGCCGACCTCGCTGTTCCGGCTGCTGGAGATGATCGAGGCCGGCGCGCCGCGCCCGGCCGCGGTGATCGGCGTCCCGGTCGGCTTCATCGGCGCCGCCGAGTCCAAGCAGGCCCTGGCCGAGCACCCGTCCGGCCTGGAGCACCTGGTGGTGCGCGGCCGGCGCGGCGGCAGTGCGATCGCCGCCGCCGCCGTCAACGCGATTGCGAGCGAAGAAGAGTGACGGATCGTCAGACTCCTGGTGTCGGCCGGCTCTACGGGGTCGGGCTCGGTCCCGGCGACCCGTCGCTGGTGACCGTCCGGGCGGCCGAACTCATCGGCAAGGCCGACGTGGTGGCCTACCACAGCGCCCGGCACGGCCGGTCCATCGCGCGCTCGATCGCCGAGCGCTACCTGACGGGTGGTCAGGTCGAGGAGAAGCTGGTCTACCCGATCACGGTCGAGACCACCGACCACCCGGGCGGCTACCGGGGCGCGCTGGACGACTTCTACGAGGAGGCCGCCGCCCGGCTGGCCGCCCACCTGGACGCCGGCCGCGACGTCGTGGTCCTCGCCGAGGGCGACCCGCTGTTCTACGGCTCGTACCAGCACATGCACAAGCGGCTCGCGCACCGCTACCCGACCGAGGTGGTGCCGGGTGTGACCTCCGTCAGCGCCGCGGCCGCCCGGCTCGGCCAGCCGCTGACCGAGGCCGAGGAGACGCTCACCGTCATCCCGGGCACGCTGCCCGAGGAGGAGCTGACGGCGCGGATCGCCGCCGCCGACTCCGCCGTGATCATGAAGCTGGGGCGCACCTTCCCGGCCGTCCGGCGGGCGCTGGAGCGGGCCGGCCGGCTCGACGACGCGCAGTACGTCGAGCGCGCGTTCATGGACGGGGAGCGCATCCTGCCGCTCGCGGAGGTCGAGGGCGAGACCGTCCCGTACTTCTCGGTGGCGGTGCTGCCGAGCAAGGTCGCGCCGCTGGAGCCGGTGGAGCGGCGGACGGACGGTGCGGGCGCGGTGGCCGTCATCGGCACCGGTCCGGCCGGGCCGCTCTGGCTCACCCCCGAGGCGCGCGGCGTCCTGGCCGAGGCGACCGACCTGGTCGGCTACACCACCTACCTGGACCGGGTGCCCGAGCGGCCGGGGCAGCGGCGGCACGCTTCGGACAACAAGGTGGAGTCGGAGCGCGCCGAGTACGCCCTCGAACTGGCCCGCCGCGGACACAAGGTCGCGGTGGTGTCCTCGGGCGACCCGGGCGTCTTCGCGATGGCCACCGCCGTCCTGGAGGTCGCCTGCGAGGAGGCCTACCGGGACGTCCCGGTGCGGATCGTCCCGGGGATGACCGCGGCGCACGCGGCCGCCTCCCGGGCCGGCGCCCCGCTCGGGCACGACTACGCGGTGGTGTCGCTGTCGGACCGGCTCAAGCCCTGGGACGTGGTGGCCCGCAGGCTGCGCGCGGCGGCCGGGGCGGACCTGGTGCTCGCGCTCTACAACCCGGGCTCGAAGTCGCGCACCACGCAGGTCGCCCTCGCCCGGGACCTGCTGCTGGAGTACCGCGCGCCCGAGACGCCGGTGGTGATGGCGCGCGACGTCGGCGGGCCGACCGAGCGGGTGCGGATCGTCCGGTTGGGCGAGCTGGATCCGGCGCTGGTCGACATGCGGACGATCCTGCTGATCGGCTCCTCGCAGACCCAGGCGGTCGAGCGGGGCGGCGGCGTGGAGGTCGTCTGGACGCCGCGGCGGTACCCGGAGTCGTGACCGACGACAAGTGACAGATGACAGCTGACAGATTTCATCATCTGTTGGCTGTCATCTGTTTTCTGTCACTTGTCCGCCGCCGCCTCCGTCACCGGGTCGGCTTGGTGATCACCAGCTCCGTGTTGTGGTCCTCGCCCGCGCCCAGCAGCGCCGCCGGTCGGCCGTTCGGGTCGTTGTACGACAGCTCGCGGTACAGCGCGGCGAGGTTGGCGTCCGAGGTGCTGCCGAAGTCCGTGCCGTACGGCGCGGAGGACTCGATCAGCGTCGTGAACAGGGAGAGCGTGCCGTCCCCGTTGTCCGCGATCTCGATGATGCGCCCGTGCTGCGGGTAGTCGATGTGCGAGGCGGTGTTGATCTCCCAGAACGCCCGCTCCGGCACCGCGTGGCCGTGCGCCGTGACCTTGTTCATGTGGGTGTGCCCGTTCACCCACGCGATCACGTTCGGGTAGCGCTGCAACAGCGCCACCAGCTCGTTGCCGTCGTGCCGCTTCTCGAAGATGTTGCGCGGGTCGGGCAGCAGGTTGCCCATGGTGGTGCTCGTGTGGTGGCTGAACAGGAGGATCACCTCGTCCGTGCTGCCGCCCGTCACCTTGCGTCCGTCGGTGTCGTACCAGTGGCCGCTGTGCGCCTTCAGCTGCTGCTCCAGCCAGCGCAGTTGCGCGGTGCCCAGCGAACCGTCCGCGAATCCGGCCTGATTGGTGGTGTCCAGGCTGATGCCGACCACCTTCTCCGAGATGCGGAAGGTGTAGTAGAGCTTGCCGCTGCTCACCATGTCCGAGGTGAAACCGTGCCCGTACGGGCCGGCGCCGGTGTGCGCCGGGTTCAGGTGGGCCTTGGCGAACTCCTTGAGCGTGAACGGCCGTCGGCGCTCGTCCGGGGTGATCCGGCGCACCGCGTCGCCGCTCGCGAGCAGCTTCGCGAGCAGGAGCGCGGCGCCGGCCGGGTCGCGGCGCAGCGAGTCCATCAGCTGGGCCGCGTCCGCGTCGTTGCAGCCCTCCAGCTTGTACTGGCCGGTGTAGAGGTCGTTCAGCAGCCCGAGGTCCGGCAGCGAACCCTCAAGACTGTCGTCGTGGTTGCCGACCGTCGTGTACCAGGGCGTACGCAGGCCCGGCGCGTCGAACGGCCGGCCGGCGGCGTCGAGGAAGCCCGGTATCCGCGGGAAGCCCTTCGCCTTGTAGCCGTCGTTGTAGGCGAGTTCGGGGTTCCAGTAGGCGGCGTTGCCCGAGTTCTGCACGCCTTCGTAGCGGTTCGGGTCACCGGTGTTCTGGGCGAGTCGGCCGCCGCCCATGACGGTGAGGTACCAGTCGAGTTCGGCCTGCTCGTGGTTGTCGGTGTTGTCGCCGGTGGCCATCACCATGCTGAACGGCATCCCGGTGTAGGGGCCGCCGTCGAGCGCGTTGACCCGCTCGACGAGGGCCGATACGCCGCGGGCGTTCAGGGCCTCCTGCGGCCGGTACGCGCTGCCGTTGAACCGGGCCAGGTACTCGAACCGCACCGGGGACTCGGTGTCCACCAGGTGCAGGTCGCTGAACTGGACGAAGCTGGCCAGCCCGGTCCGCCGGTCGTCCCGCCCGGTGCCCGGCGCCGCCAGGTCGCCGCGCACCACCAGCGGCCAGCCCGGTCCGGCCGTCAGCCGCTTGTACCCGCCGGTGCCGACGGGCGTGGCCACCTGGTCGAGCGTGGTGCCGGTCGTCCTGACCGCCCGCGCGGCGGTGGCCGCCAGTGCGCGATCGCGCTCCGCCGCCGAGGCGAACTGCCCGCCGCCCAGCGACAAGGCCGACCAGGCGGCGGCCACCGACGTACCGGTGAGGAACGTACGCCGACTCATCCCTGCCACAAAAACCCCCACATGCTGATGGCCCGGCCGGACAACCCGGACACCGGACCCCGTGTCATGAACCCGCCTCTGGCGGACCGCCAGATTACTCACTGGTAGGCACGAGGTGCGAGGCCCGTGCGGAGAACTCTTCGGGAACGCGGGGCAGCGGCCGCTCCCGGACTCGGACACCGGGTCACGGGGCCCCGCTCACCGCCCCGGTCGGGGCGCGGCCAGGCGAATGGGGGAAAATCGGTACCGACGGTCGGTGTGGCCGCACCTCGACGGAGCCGGAAGCGAGACGCAGGTGGCCATAGCGGGAGCCGAAGCGGGAGCCGAGGCCGGGGGCCGGGCCGGCCAGCTGAAGAGCAGCGGCCTGCGGCACGGCTGGACCACGGGCGCCTGCGCCACCGCCGCCACCAAGGCCGCGTACACCGCGCTGCTCACCGGCGAGTTCCCGGACCCGGTGACCATCACCCTCCCCAAGGGCCAGCGGCCGGCCTTCGCCCTCGCCGCCGACGAACTGACCGCCGAGACCCTCGCCGCCGAGACCTTCGCCGCCGCGGCTGGGGGCCGAGCCGGCGCCCCGCCCGGGCCGGCGAGCGCGATGGCCGCCGTGGTCAAGGACGCCGGCGACGATCCCGACGTCACCCACGGCGCGCTGATCCGCTCGACGGTGCGGGTCGGCGAGCCCGGCGCCGGAGTGGTGTTCCGGGCCGGCCCGGGGGTGGGGACGGTCACCAAGGCAGGCCTGCCGCTGCCCGTCGGCGAGCCCGCTATCAACCCGGTGCCCCGGCAGATGATCCGTGACGCCGTGGCGGAGGTGGCCGCCGCGCACGGCGGCAGCGGGGACGTGGTGGTCGAGATATCCGTGGACCACGGCGAGGAGATCGCCCGTTCCACCTGGAATCCACGGCTGGGCATCCTCGGGGGCCTGTCCATCCTCGGCACCACCGGCATCGTCGTCCCCTACTCCTGCTCCGCCTGGATCGACTCCATCCGCCGCGGCGTGGACGTGGCCCGGGCGGCGGGCCGCACCCACGTGGCCGGCTGTACCGGCTCGACCTCCGAGAAGGTCGCCGTCGCCGTGCACGGACTGCCCGAGGACGCGCTGCTCGACATGGGCGACTTCGCGGGCGCCGTCCTCAAGTACCTCAAGCGCCACCCGGTGCCCCGGCTGACGATCGCGGGCGGCTTCGCCAAGCTGTCCAAGCTCGCCGCCGGCCACCTCGACCTGCACTCGGCGCGCTCCCAGGTGGACAAGGGGTACCTGGCCGAACTGGCGCGGCGCGGCGGGGCCGACGGGGTGTTGGCCGAGGCGGTGGCCGCCGCCAACACCGGGCTGGAGGCGGTGCAGTTGTGCCGGGCGGCCGGGGTGCCGCTGGGCGACCTGGTCGCCGAGGCGGCGCGGGCGACGGCGCTCGGCGTGCTGGTCGGCTCGCCGGTGGCGGTGGACGTCATCTGCATCGACCGCGCGGGCACCGTCGTCGGCCGGGCGGAGCCGCTCGGGCCGTGACGTTTGGTCGTGACGTTCGGGCCGTAACGCTCTCACAGAATCGCGGCAATACCGCCTGGTGATGTGAAGATCTGACGTTCATACGGGGCGAGAAGCGGACAAAAGGAGTGTCACACCCACCCCCGGCTCTGTCGTCATCTCAACCATGAGATATGGTCTGGCGAGTGACAGGCGACTACCTCACCCGTATCGGCACCCTCATCCGTACCGCCCGCCAGCACCGCGGCTGGTCCCAGGCGCAGCTCGGCGAGGCCCTCGGCACCAGCCAGAGTGCGGTCAACCGCATCGAGCAGGGCAAGCAGAACGTCAGCCTTGAGATGATCGCGCGCATCGGCGAAGCCCTCGACAGCGAGATCGTCTCCCTCGGCTACTCCGGCCCGATGCACCTGCGGGTCGCCGGCGGCACCCGACTCTCCGGCGCCATCGACGTCCGCAGCAGCAAGAACGCCTGCGTCGCGATCCTCTGCGCCTCGCTGCTGACCACCGGACGCACCACGCTGCGCAGCGTCGCCCGGATCGAAGAGGTCTACCGCATCCTCGAGGTGCTCACCAGCATCGGCGTCAAGAGCCGCTGGACCAACGACGGCCGCGACCTCGAACTCACCCCGCCCGCCGAGCTCGACCTCGCGGCGATGGACGTCGAGGCGGCCCGCCGCACCCGCAGCGTGCTGATGTTCCTCGGTCCGCTGATGCACCGCGCCAGCCGCTTCGCCATCCCGTACGCGGGCGGCTGCGACCTCGGCACCCGCACCGTCGAGCCGCACCTGACCGCGCTGCGCCGCTTCGGGCTGGAGGTCGCCACCACCGGCGGCGCCTACCACGCCTCGGTCGAGCCGGGCACCCCGCTGGACCGTCCGATCGTGCTGACCGAGCGCGGGGACACCGTCACCGAAAACGCCCTGCTGGCCGCCGCCCGGCACGACGGCGTCAGCGTCATCCGCAACGCCTCGCCCAACTACATGGTCCAGGACCTGTGCTTCTTCCTGGAGAAGCTGGGCGTGCGGATCGAGGGCGTCGGCACCACCACCCTCACCGTCCACGGCGTCCCGGAGATCACCTGCGACGTCGACTACACCCCGGCCGAGGACCCGGTGGAGGCGATGAGCCTGCTCGCCGCCGCCGTCGTCACCTCCTCCGAGCTGACGATCCGCCGGGTGCCGATCGAGTTCCTGGAGATCGAACTCGCGGTGCTGGAGGGGATGGGCCTCGACTACGACCGGACCCCCGAGTACCGGGCCCACAACGGCCACACCCGCCTGGTCGACCTCACCGTGCGCCCGTCCAAGCTGACCGCGCCGATCGACACCATCCACCCGATGCCGTTCCCCGGCATCAACATCGACAACGTGCCGTTCTTCGCGGCCATCGCCGCGGCCGCCCACGGCACCACGATGATCCACGACTGGGTCTACGACAACCGTGCGATCTACCTCACCGAGCTGACCCGCCTCGGCGCCGACGTCAAGCTCCTCGACCCGCACCGCGTCCTGGTCCAGGGCCCCACCCGCTGGCGCGCCGCCGAGATGATGTGCCCGCCGGCCCTGCGCCCCGCGGTCGTCATCCTCCTCGCGATGCTCGCCGCCCAGGGCACCTCCGTCCTGCGCAACGTCTACGTCATCAACCGCGGCTACGAGGACCTCGCCGAGCGCCTCAACTCCATCGGCGCGCAGATCGAGACCTTCCGCGACATCTGATCCGATCCGGATCCGAATGGCGCTCAGATGGCCGACCGGCCCCACGTGTTGGGGCCGGTCGGCCATCCCGCCCGGTAATTTCTCGGGGCCCGGTCGGCCCGGTCGGCCCGGTCGGCTCGGCCGACCCGACCCGCCGTCCTAGCGCAGGTGCTGCAACCACCGCACCGCGCCCGGTACGTCCGGGGCCACCGGCACGCCGTCCGGGACCGGTGGACGTTGCACGATGACCACGGGCAGGCGGAGTTCGCGTGCGGCGGTGAGTTTGGGCGCGGTCGCGGCGCCGCCGCTGTCCTTGGTGACCACGAGGTCGATGCCCCGCTCGCGCAGGAGCGCCCGTTCGCCGTCGAGCGTGAACGGCCCCCGGTCCAGCAGGACTTCGAAGGACGGCGGCAGCGGGGGCTCGGGCGGGTCGACCGACCGGGCGAGGAAGTGGACCCCGTCGAGGTGGGCGAACGCGGCGATGCCCTGCCGTCCGGTGGTGAGGAAGACCCGCTCCCCGCGCCGCGGCAGCAGCTCGGCCGCGGCGGCGAGCGAGGGGACGGGGAGCCAGCGGTCCCCGGCGACCGGCGCGAAGCCGGGGCGGCGCAGCACCAGCAGCGGTACGCCGGTGGCCGCCGCCGCGAGGGCGGCGTTGCGGGACATCCCGGCGGCGAACGGGTGGGTGGCGTCGACGACCGCGTCGACCCGCTCGCCGCGCAGCCAGTCGGCCAGCCCCTCCGGGCCGCCGAAGCCGCCGATCCTCACCTCTCCGGCGGGCAGCCGGGGTTGGGCGACCCGGCCGGCCAGCGAACTGGTGACCCGCAGGGACGGCAGCTCGACGAGCGCGGAGGCCAGCGCCCGCCCCTCCGTCGTCCCGCCGAGGACCAGGACGTGCCGGGTCATGGGGTTCACGCCCCGCAGGGCTCGTGCGGGCGTTCGCGCTCCGCCGAGTAGAGGTGGCTGTCGCGGAACTGCTCGGCGGCCAGCGTCCGTCCGACCAGGATGACGGCGGTGCGCACCACGCCCGAGGCCTTGACCTGCCCGGCGATGTCGGCGAGGGTGCCGCGCAGCACCAGCTCGTCCGGCCGGCTTGCCATCGTGACGACGGCGGCCGGGCAGTCGGCGCCGTAGTGCGGGAGCAGCTGCTCGACGACGTCGTCCACGTATCCGGCGGCCAGGTGCAGTACCAGCAGGGCGCCGCTGCGGCCGAGGGTGGCCAGGTCCTCGCCCTCGGGCATCGGGGTGGCGCGCTTGGCGATCCGGGTGAGGATGACGGTCTGGCCGACGGTCGGGACGGTCAACTCCCGCTTGAGCGCGGCCGCTGCGGCGGCGAAGGCGGGCACGCCGGGGACGATCTCGTACGGCACACCGGCCGCGTCGAGGCGGCGCATCTGCTCGGCGACGGCGGAGAAGACGGACGGGTCGCCGGAGTGCAGCCGGGCCACGTCCTGTCCGGCCTGGTGCGCGCGGACCAGCTCGGCGATGATCTGGTCCAGGTTGAGCTGCGCGGTGTCGACGAGGCGGGCGCCGGGCGGGCATTCGTCGAGCAGTTCGCGCGGCACCAGGCTGCCGGCGTAGAGGCAGACCTCGGCGCGGGCCAGGAGGCGCTGGCCGCGCAGGGTGATCAGGTCGGCGGCGCCGGGGCCGGCTCCGATGAAGTGGACGGTCACGACGCGTTCTCCTGAGGGGTGTTGGGCTTGACGGCGGACCACTGGGTGACCGGCATGGCCTGCCGCCACCCGGTGAAGCCGCCCACCGGGACGGCGTGCGCGACGGCGAGTTTGACGAGCTCCCCGCCGTGGCGCCGGTACCACTCGGTGAGCAGCGCCTCGGATTCCAGCGTCACGGTGTTGGCGACCAGTCGGCCGCCCGGTCGCAGGGCGTCCCAGCAACTGTCCAGCAGGCCGGTCGCGGTGAGGCCGCCGCCGATGAACACGGCGTCGGGAGTGGGGAGTTCGGCGAGTGAGGCGGGGGCCGGGCCGGTCACCACGCGCAGTCGTGGCACGCCCAGGGCGGCGGCGTTGCGGGCGATCCGCTCAGCCCGCACCGGGTCGCGTTCGATGCTGACGGCCTGGCAGTCGCGGTGCGCGCGCAGCCACTCGACGGCGATCGAGCCGGAGCCGCCGCCGACGTCCCAGAGCAGTTCGCCGGGGGAGGGGGCGAGGGTGGCGAGGGTGGCGGCGCGCACGTGCCGCTTGGTGAGCTGGCCGTCGCTCTGGTAGGCGGCGTCGGGCAGGCCGGGGACGAGCGAGCTGCGGGGGCCGTCGCCGAGGTCGACCGCGATGATGTTCAGCGGGTCGCCGGGCGGGTGCGGCCAGCCGTCGGCGGTGCCGTCGAGCTGTCGTTCGGCCGGGCCGCCGAGCTGTTCGAGCACCCGCAGGCGGGCGGCGCCGTAGCCGCGCGCGGTGAGCAGCGCGGCGACGGCGGCCGGGGTGGCGGCGTCGGCGCTCAGCACGAGCAGGCGGCGGCCGGGGTTCAGGGCCAGGGCGAGGGTGTCCAGCGGGCGGCCGACCAGGCTGACCACCTCGGTGGACTCCAGCGGCCAGCCGAGTCGGGCGCAGGCGTGGGAGACGGAGGAGGGGTGCGGCAGGACGCGCAGCCGCCCGGCGCCGACCGTCTCGGCGAGGGTGCGGCCGATGCCGTAGAACATCGGGTCGCCGCTGGCCAGGACGGCGACCCGGCGGTCCGCGTGCGCGGCGAACAGCCCGGGGACGGCCGGGCGCAGGGGGGACGGCCACGGGACGCGCTCGGCGGCGACCTCGTCGCGGGGGAGGAGGTCCAGCTGCCGGGGGCCGCCGACGACCACCTCGGCTGCCCGCAGGGCGGCCCGGCCGGCGGTGGAGAGGCCGGGCCAGCCGTCGGCCCCGATCCCGACGACGGTGATCGGGGATGGCAGCTCGGGCACCGGGTGGCTCCTTGTCGTTCGGCGGGCGCCGTGAGTAGGGAAAATGACTGTCGGGGCAGCCTACCTGGCGGTATCCGGCCGCCCGTCTCCCGCCCGTCCCCCGCTACCGGTCCGTCCAGTCCCCGGAGTCGATCACCGCGGGCCGCTCCCGCAGCCGGCTCTCGATGGCGGGCCCGGCGAAGTACACCCAGGCCTCCCGCAGCTCGCCCGCCGCCGTCCGCACCGGCAGCCGCCGCCGTACGTACAGGCCGGTCCCGTCCGCCCGGCAGTCCTCCAGCCGGTCCAGCGCCGCGAGCGCTCCGGCGTACGCGCCGGGCCGTACGGTGATCAGCTCGCCCACGATCCGGCGCCCGGGCGTCGCGTCCGGCACCGCGTACGGGTACCCGGGGCCGTCGTGCAGCGTGGCGCCGTCCAGCACGGCCGGGCGGATGTCGGCGCAGCGTCCGGCCAGGTGGGCGGCGTGGTTGCGGCCGCCGCTGCGCAGGGTGCCGTAGACGAAGAACGGCAGGGCCTCCTCGGACACGGGTTCGACCTCTCGGCTCGGGGGAGCGCCCACGGTACGTCCTCGCGCCCGCGCCGCGATAGCGCCCCGTGCCCCGCGCGCCCCGCGGCCCGTGCCCCGCCGCGCCCCGCGCGTCCGGCGGGTGGTGGGTGTCAGGCGGCGTCCGGGGCGGTCCGCGCGTAGGTGAGGACGACGTTGCCGCGCTCGAAGACGCGGCTGTCGGTGAGCGTGAAGGCGCGGGGCTCGAACTCCGCACGGAACAGCGGGATGCCCGATCCGACCACCACCGGGTACTGCTTGATGATCAACTCGTCGATCTCGGGCAGCAGCTGGCCGGCCAGGTCGGCGCCGCCGCAGAGCCAGATGTCGAGCCCGTCCTGCTGCTTCAGTCGGCGGACCAGGGCCACCGGGTCCTCGGCGGTGACCTCCACCGCCGGGTCCGGGCCGGCGCCGAGGGTGCGGGAGACCACGATCTGCCGCAGGTGGGCGTAGGGGCTGGTGAGGCCCACGGCCAGCCCCGGTGCGTAGGTGCCGCGGCCCATGACGACGGTGTCGAAGCGCTTGTTGGGCGCCTCCGCGATGCCGAACGCCGCGCGGCCGGGGGTGGGGATGGTCTCCGGGTACTCGGCGAAGAGCGTCGAGGTGTAGTCCTCGGTGAGGAACGGCGCGAAGAAGTCGAAGCTGTCGTCCGGGCCGGCGATGAAGCCGTCGATGGTGGCGCCGATGAAGTAGCTG
Organism: Kitasatospora sp. NBC_01300; assembly: GCF_041435235.1. Taxonomy (NCBI): domain Bacteria; kingdom Bacillati; phylum Actinomycetota; class Actinomycetes; order Kitasatosporales; family Streptomycetaceae; genus Kitasatospora; species Kitasatospora sp. NBC_01300. Next base: position 6,440,998 of record NZ_CP108408.1, read on the forward strand.
AGCTTGCGCATGCAGGTCCTTTGGGGGTCGGGAAGCGGCGCGGGCCGTGCGGCCCGTCGCCTAACCACTGCGACTATAGTACTCCAGTCGTAGTGGTTGCCGAGGCGTTTCAGGCCCGGGCGCCCCGACCTCCGGAAACCCCGCGGGAGAGAATCGGCCCATGGTCCAGAACCCCGCCCGCCGCACCGCCCTCGCCGACGCCGCCATCGAGGTCCTCGCCCGCGACGGCGCCCGCGGCCTCACCTTCCGCGCGGTCGACGTGCAGGCCGGCGTCCCCAACGGCACGGCCTCCAACTACTTCGCCAACCGCGACCACCTGCTCCACCAGACCGCCCGGCACATCCACCACCGGCTCACCCCGGACCCGGCCGTCATCGCCGACCTGCTGCGGGCCCCGCGTGACCGCGCCCTGGTCACCGCCCTGATGCACGACCTGATCCGCCGCATCTCCACCGACCGGGCCGGCTACCTCGCGATGCTCGAACTGCGCCTGGAGGCCACCCGCCGCCCCGGCCTGCGGGCCCAGCTCACCGGCACCATCCGCGAACAGCTGGAGGCCAACGTCGCCTACCACCTCGACGGAGGACTGCCCGGCGACCGCGAGACCGTCCTCGTCCTCTACCTCGCGATGACCGGCCTGATCGTCGAACACCTCACCCTGCCCGAGGTGTTGGGCACCGACACCCTGCCCGCCCTGATCGACACCATCGTCGAGCGCATCGTCCCCGCCGCCTGACAGCTCGGCGGACACGGCGAGTTGGTCCGACGGTGGCCGCCACAATCACGCCGAACCGGCCGCGTGTGAAAAGTCCGGTGAATCGAACGACTAGCCCCTGGGCGGGAGTTACGATCATCCGGATCATCGCCCACGAGGGACCTGAGCCGAACCGGGGGAGGGGCCGGCCGTGCTGGAGGCCATGCAGAAGGCGGCGGACCGGTCGGCCGGACCCCGGTCTGCGGCTGTCGCCCGGCGGCCTGGGCCTGGCGCTCACCCTCGGCAACGCGGGGGCGCTCCTGGGGGCGGTGGCCACCGGACGACTGATCCGGTGGCTCGGCCTCGGGCGGGTGCTGATCGTCGCGAAGTCGCTGCCGGGCGCCGCGGTCGTCCTGCTCGCGACCGCGGCTCCCGGGCGGGCGGTGGCCACGGTCGCGGCGGCGACCGGGATCATGGCGTGCGGCATCACCGTCTACAACATCGGCCAGGTGAGCCTGCGGCAGGCCGTCACACCCACCGGTCTGCAAGCCCGGATGAACGCGTCGATCCGCTTCCTCATCTGGGGCACCCTGCCGCTGGGCGCACTGGCCGGCGGCCTCCTCGGTTCGTGGATCGGCCTGCGTCCCGCGCTCTGGCTGGTCGCCGGGACGAGCCTGCTCTCCTGCTTGCCCCTGCTGCTCGCCCGCGAGGTCCGGGCGCTGCGGGTGATCCCGGCCGGACCGGAGCCCCGGGGGAGCGGTGATCCGGCCGGGGCCGATCGCCCGGCTCCGGCGGCCTGAACCCCCGGCGGGCACGGCGAGTTGGGCGGGCCGCCGGCCTCGCGTTCCGGCAGGTGGGAGGGCGGCTGTGCCGGAGGGGGTGTCAGAAGGTGTGCGGGGGCTTGCCCGTCCACCAGTTGCCGGGGGCGTCGGGGTCGCGGCTGGTCCAGAACTCGATGATCGCGCCGGTGAACTCGGCTGCGGAGAGGGTGCCGTCGCCGTCGCGGTCGAGGTGGCGGAAGGCCTCGTCGGCGTCGTCGCGGGAGAGGTCGGCGAAGTGTCCGCGCTGGAAGACGAAGAACTCGCCGGCGTCGACCGTTCCGCTGCGGTCGGTGTCGGCGACGGCGAGGAAGGCGTCGGCGAGTGCGCCGAAGCTGGTCCGCGCGCCCTCGGGGTCGTCGGCGAGGGCGCCGGTCGAGCGGACGAACTGTTCGCGGGTGATCGCCTCGGTGCCGGCGGGCAGGTGGGCGAGGTGCAGGTCGTGCCAGACCGTCAGGTACGCGCGGACGATGACGGCCTCGGCCTCCGAGCCCTCCTGGTGGCCGAGCGAGCGGGCGACGGCGATGCCCATGAGGACGTGGTCCCGTTCGGTGAGGAGCCCGTCGCCGTCGGCGTCGAGGTGGTCGAACCCGTGGTTGATCTTTGCTGTGAGCAGGTCGTCCGACAATGTGCCCCCTCGGTTGGCGATCACTACGACACGTCGCCAGCACGCTAGTGCCTTCAGTCGCGCTCGCGCAGCAGAACGATGGGCGAACGTCCACGCGGGCGACTCGAAGGCAGGGCCGCTAGCCGTCCTGGTGATCGGCCCAGACGTACGCCTCGGGGAGCAGGCTGAGGATGGGCAGGGCGAGCAGGTCCGTTCCCCGCTTGACGATGACCTCGACCGTCGGGAAGTAGTCGAGCAGCACCTGCCGGCAGCGGCCGCACGGCGGCACGACGCCCCGGTCCTGGTCGCCGACCGCGACGACCGTGGTGAGGTCGTACGCGCCCTGGCCGGCGGCCGCGCCGATGAGGACGAGCTCCGCGCACGGGCCGCCGGTGAAGTGGTAGGCGTTCACGGCCGTGACGATCCGCCCGTCGGCGTTGCGTCCGGCGGCCGCGACGGTGTGGTTGTCTCCCCGGCAGTAGCGCCGGGCCACCGCCCGGGCGGCCTCGACGAGCTCGCGGTCGACGGCTGCGCGGTCTCCTGCGGAGTCGGATTGATCGCTGGCGGACATATTCGCTGGGGCTCCTTGATCGCACATGACAGGCTTCGAGCATGGACCGACTGCCCCTGATCGTGCCAACGCTTTACGCTGGCCCCTTCCTTCTCCGCCCCTGGCGCCTCACCGACCTCGCCGTGGTCCGGGAGGCGGGCACCGACCCGTACATTCCGCTGGTCACCACCGTCCCGCCCGCCTCCGCCGGGTACGACGACGAGGCCGACCGGGCGTTCGTCGAACGGCAGTGGGCGAGGGCGGCGGACGGCACCGGTTACTCCTTCACGGTGGCGTCGCGGCCGGACGACCGGGCGGTCGGCTTCGTCGGGCTGTTCCCGCAGGCCGACGGCCGGGCCTCCATCGGTTACTGGACGGCCCCCTCGGCGCGCGGCCGCGCGGTGGCCGGGCACGCGCTGCGGACGGTCGCGGCCTGGGCGCTGGACGACCTCGGCCTCGCCCGGCTGGAGCTGTACATCGAACCCTGGAACGCCGCTTCCCTCCGGACCGCCGAGCGGACCGGCTTCCGGCACGAGGGCCTGCTGCGCAGCCACCGCACCGTCGGCGACGAGCGCCGCGACATGCACCTCTACGCGCTGCTCCCCACCGACCCCCGCGAGGCCACGGACCCCCGCGAGGCCACGCCCGACCGCACGGCCACGGCCGGTCCCGTCGCGGCCGCCGCCCCCCGCGAGGACCGGCCCCAGCGCTAGACGAGTAAGTCCGATGTGATCAGTGGTCGTAGGCGATCAGAGACCGGGTGACTGGTGCACCGATGCGGTTGTTGTGCCAGATGCCGGTTGCCAGGGCGAGGATTCGCTGGGCGACCCGGATCGCGACGCCCTCGAAGGTCCGTCCGCCGTGTTGTTCCAGGTCGAGCTGGCCTTTGAGGGTGTCGTTGACCGACTCGATCAGCTGGCGGACCTTCTTGAGCAGCGGCTCGCCGCTTCTGCGGCCCTCGCGTTTGAACGAGGGCCGCAGGAGGTCGATGCCCATATCGGCGAGCTCGCGCTCGAACGCCTTCGAGGCGAACCCCTTGTCGGAGATCAGCAGGATGCCCGTCCGCTCGGCGACGAGTTCGGCGTCGACTTCAAGCATCGCGGCCAGGACTTCGCGCTCGTCGATCTTCGGGGTGGCCAGTGCCCACAGGATCGGCATACCGGTTGGCGTGCAGACCAGGTACAGGCGCAGGCCCCAGAAGAACCGGGAGTGCGAGGCGCAGTAGCCGTAGCCGGCCCATCCGGCCAGGTCGGAACGGCGCACGGTGGGACGGGACGCGCCGCAGGGCACGGGCGTGGAGTCCGTGATCCACACGGTGTCGGTCCAGAAGTCGCTGTCCCGGGCGAGTTCGCGGATCGCGCGCTTGACCAGAGGCAACGCCGCCCGCAGGCGTTTGTTATAGCCGGATTGCTGCGGCAGGTACGGGAACAGGCCGGCGAGATGGACGCGGGAGAAGCGCAGCCAGCGGGCTTCCGATCGGTGGCCCAGCAAGGCCTGGGCCACCGCCAGGCAGACGAGTTCGGAGTCGCTGAGCCGAGGCGGCCGGCCCATCCAACGCGTCCCGCCGATCTCGTCGTCGATCTTCACGTAGAGTGCCGTCAAGAGGGTCTCAAGGTCTGTCGTCACAAACGGATCAACGAGGCCCTCGCCTCTTTCCCCGGGCAAGACATCGGACTTACTCGTCTAGTGCACCGCCGCCAGCAGCTCCCGGGTGTACTCGGTGTGCGGCGCGCTGAACAGGCGGTCGCGGTCGGTGGACTCGACCAGCCGGCCCCGGTGCATCACGGCCACCCGGTCGCAGAAGTGCCGCACCACGGCGAGGTCGTGCGAGACGAACAGGAAGGCGACGCCGAGGCGTTCGCGCAGCTCCATCAGCAGGTTGAGCACCTGCGCCTGGACCGAGACGTCGAGGGCCGACACCGGTTCGTCCGCGATGATCAGGCGCGGCTGCGGGGCGAGGGCCCGCGCGATGCCGATCCGCTGGCGCTGTCCGCCGGAGAACTCGTGCGGATAGCGGTCCAGGTGGGCGGCGGGCAGCCCGACCTGGTCCAGCAGTTCGGCCGAGCGCTCCCGCCGCTGCGCCGCGTCGAGCGAGGTGTGCAGGCGCAGCGGGGTGTCGAGGGTCTGGGCGACGGTGCGGCGCGGGTTGAGGGAGGCGTAAGGGTCCTGGAAGACCAGCTGGATCTCCCGGCTGAGCCGGCGCCGCAGCTCCCGGCCCGGGCGGGTGACGTCCTGGCCGTCGTACAACACCGTTCCCGAGGTGGGCTGTTGGAGGCCCGCCAGGACGCGGGCGGTGGTGGACTTGCCGGAGCCGGACTCGCCGACCAGTCCGAGCGTCTCGCCGGGGGCGATCCGCAGTCCCACGCCCTCCACCGCCCGGACGGGCTCGGCGCGCAGGCTGGGGAGGCGGCGCCGACCAGGGAAGTGGACGGCGAGGTCCGCCACCTCGACGAGCCAGCGCTCGGGGTGCCCGACCGTCCGGGGCGCGAATTCGACGGTTGGTGACGGTTCGTCAACTGTCGGCAGTGGTGTGCCGGGTACGGAGTCCAGGGTGAGCGCCGCCCCGACCAGCGCGCGGGTGTACGGCTCGCGCGGCGCGGCCAGCAGCTCGGCGGTCGGCGCGGACTCCACCTCGACGCCGCCGCGCAGCACGAGCGTGCGGTCCGTCGTCCCGGCGACCACGCCGAGGTCATGGCTGACCAGCAGCACCGCCGTGCCGTGCTCGCGCTGCAACTCGCCTAGAAGATCGAGGACTTGACGCTGCACTCGGGAGTCCAGGGCGGTGGTGGGCTCGTCGGCGATCAGCACCTGCGGGTCGTTCATCAGCGCCATGGCGATCATCACCCGCTGGCGCATCCCGCCGGAGAACTGGTGCGGGAAGTCGCGCACCCGGGCGGCCGGGATGCCGACCCGGTCGAGCATCGCGGCGGCCCGTCGGCGGGCCTCGGTGCGGCCGGCGCCGGGGTGGTGCAGCCGGTACATCTCGGCGAGTTGGGCGCCGACGCCGTGGAAGGGGCTGAGCGAGGTGAGCGCGTCCTGGAAGACCAGCGCGGCCCGGCCGCCCCGGACCGGGCGCAGCGCGGACTCCGTCGCGCCTACCAACTCCTGCCCGCCCAGCCGGATCGAGCCGGTGACGGTGGTGGTGCGCGGGTCGTGCAGGCCGAGGACGGCGAGGCCGGTGGCCGACTTGCCGGAGCCCGACTCGCCGACCAGGCCGAGGACTTCACCGGCGGCGAGGTCGAAGGAGAGCCCCCGGACGGCGGTCACGGGAGCGCCGCCGCGCGGGTCGGCGAAGGCGACGGTCAGATCGCGAACGCTCAGCACGGGCTCTGCGCCAGGCGCGGCAGCAGTCCCAGGAGCGGCCTCCGACGCGGCTCCGGGCACGCCCCCGGCAACGGCCCCGGACACGGATTCAACAGTGGACGTCATCGAACGGCTCCAGTCAGCTCAGGCGGATTCGCGGGTCGAGCCAGGCCACCACCAGGTCGGCCAGCGCGACGAACAGCACCACGAAGCAGGCGGCCAGCAGCACCGCGCCGACCACTGCGGGCAGGTCCTGCCCGGACACCGCCTGGGCGGCGAACCGCCCGACCCCGTTCAGTCCGAACACCGTCTCGGTGATGACCGCCCCGCCGAGCAGCACCCCGGCCTCCAGGCCGAGCAGTTGCACCAGCGGCCCGGCGGCGCCGCGCGAGGTGTACTTGAGGTGGGCGCGCAGCCGGCCGAGGCCCTTGCCGCGCGCGGTGCGGACGTACTCCTCGTTCATCGTCTCCAGCAGCTGGGAGCGTGAAAGCCGGGCGAACACGGCGGAGTTGACGAAGCCGAGGACGAGCCAGGGGAGCAGCAGCCCGCCCGCCCAGGCCGCGAGGTCCTCGGTCGGCGGGGTGTAGGAGGGCAGCGGCAGCAGGCCGGTGGAGTAGACCAGCGCCCACTGGGCGACGTATCCGAGGAAGTAGATCTGCACGCTGGCGCCGACGAGGGTGAAGCCGGAGAGCAGCCGGTCGGTGCGGCCGCCGTGCCGTAGCGCGGAGACGAACCCGGTGCCGAGGCCGAGCACCAGCAGGACGGCGAGGGCGCCGGCGGTGAGCGAGAAGGTGACCGGCAGGTGGTCGGCCAGGGCCTCGGTGACGGGCTGGTGCAGCCGGTAGGAGTAGCCGAGGCAGGGGGCGTCGCAGTGGATGACCGAGCCGTCCACGTCGCTGATGTCGCGCCCGGCGACGACCCCGGTGAGGTAGTCGGTGTACTGGGTGAGCAGCGGCTGGTCCAGGCCCATGCTCTGGCGCACCGCCGCGACTTGGCCGCTGTCGCAGCGCGGGCCGCAGGCGGCGCGGGCCGGGTCGGCGGGCGCGGCGTAGAAGAGGGCGAAGGCGGCGGCGGAGACCGCGACCAGGACGGCGAGGGCCTGGAGGGTCCGCCGCAGGGCGAAGGAGAGCATGGCCGGTCCGGGGTCGACGGGACAAGGAGGCGTACGCGGGGCAGGACTACGCGGGGCAGGACTAGGTGGAGCAGGACTACGCGGAGCACGCGGGGAGTTCAGGGGCCCGCCCCCGCACCGACCGGCGCGGGGGCGGGTACGGCGGTCAGGACTTCAGGTACAGCCACGCCAGGCTGACGGTGCCGTAGATGGGGTGGATGAACGCCCCGCCGACGTTGGAGCCGCGCACCTGGTTGACGTTCGCGTAGACGAACGGCAGCACCGGGACGTCCTGCATCACGGTCTTCTCCAGCGCGTACAGCTCCTTGGCCTTGGCGCGCGGCTCGCCGATCTGGTTGATCCGGTCGATCTCCTTGTCCACCGCCGGGTTGCGGTAGCGCGCGGAGTTGAGGTCGCTGCCGGCGCGGCCGTCGAAGGAGAACGGGATCAGCGTGGACGGGGTCGGCCAGTCGACGGAGGAGGTCTCCTCGAACAGGTCGTACGGGGAGTCGGCGCGGTGCACCTCGTCCAGGAACGCCTTGGGGTCGATCGGCTTGGGCACGATGGTGATGCCCGACTTGGCGAAGCCGTCCACCAGCACCTGCGCGGTGCGCTGCCCGTCCGGGGTGTTCTTGTACCCGTAGGTCAGGCTCGTCGGCGCCTGCTTGGCCTTGGCGAGCGCGGCCTTGGCGGCCTCCGGGTCGCCTTCGGGCTTGACCGGGTAGAGGTCGTACTTCTCCCAGTCGATCAGCGCCGGCGAGCTGAGCGTGGTGGCGAGTTCGCCGATCCGGGAGCCGCCCTGGACCTGGCGGGCCTGCTGGCGGGGGTAGCCGAGGTGCAGGGCCTTGCGGACCTCGACGTCCGGCACCCGCTCGTTGTTGATCACCAGCTGGGTGACGAAGGCGCCCTGGCGTCCGGAGACGACCAGGTCCTTGGCCTTCGGGTCGGTGTCGGCGGTCTGGTACAGCTCGGGGGAGAGCACGTCGGAGGCGGTGGTGGCGCTGGCGCCGCCGTCGCGCCCGGACAGGATCTCCTGGTTGATGTTGAGCGCCTCCTTGCCGAACGTGAAGACGAACTTGTCCGGGTACTGGCTGCGGATCGGGTCGGTCTCGGCCTTCCAGGCGGGGTTGCGCTCCAGCACCATGCGGGTGTTCTGGACGTGCTCGACGATCCGGTAGGGGCCGGTGGCGAACGGCTGCCGGTCGTAGTCCGTCCCGGTGTCCTTGTCCCGGCGCACCGGCGAGGACGAGGACTGCGCGGCCATGTACGGGACGTCGGCCTGCGGCTGCGGGAAGTGGAAGACGATGGTGTGCTCGTCGGGCGTCTCGATCGCGGCCAGGTCGCCGTCCTGCGGGCCGGAGTACTTGGCGCGCGCCGCCTCGTAGCTGGCCTCGCCGGTGAGCCACTGCGGCCAGTACGGCGGGCCGACCTCGTAGCCCTTGCCGAAGCTGCGCTCGATGCCGTACTTGACGTCCTGGGCGGTGATCGGCTTGCCGTCCTCCCAGGCCACGCCGTCCTTGAGCCTGTACGTCCAGGTGCGCCCGCCGTCGCCGGAGGTGCCGGTGTCGGTCGCCAGGTCGCCGACCAGCTTGGCCTTGCCGTCGACGACCTGGTACTGCGTCAGCTGGCGGCCCCAGAGCAGCGAGGCGTTGTACGTCGCGCCCGCGTAGACCTTCTGCGGGTCGAGGTGGCGGAACTCGACGCTGTTGTACACGTTCACGGTGCCGCCCACGCGGGCGCCGGCGACGGCGGGGGCCGGGCCCGCGCTCTCCTTCTCGCCGCCGAGCGCGGCGGTCAGCGGGGACGTCTCCTTGGCGGCCGCCCCGGCGGGCGCCGGGCCGGTGCCCGCGCCGGCCGAGCAGGCGGTCGCCAGCAGGGCGGTGGCGACGACGGCGAGGGACGGTCTGGTCCAGCGCATGGCGAATCTCTCCTTGCCCCGGGAGTCGGGGCGGTCGGGGCGGGCTCGGGGTGATGGACGGAGGAGTACGGGGCTCAGCGGGCGGCGCGCGGGTCCAGCGCGTCCCGGACGGCGTCGCCGAGCAGGTTGAAGGCGAGCACGAAGAGCAGCAGCGCGACGCCGGGGAAGACCATGTAGGTCGGGTCGGCCTGGAAGACCTCGGAGCCGCGGGAGATCATCCGGCCCCAGTCCGGGATCGGCTCCGTGATGCCGACGCCGAGGAAGGACAGCACCGCTTCGGAGGCGACGAAGGTCGGCACCGCCATGGTGGCGTGCACCAGCAGCTGCGAGCGGACGTTCGGCAGCAGTTCGTGGACGACGACATGGAATCGGCCGGCGCCCTGGGCCCGGGCGGACTGCACGAAATCCCTTTCCCGGAGCGACCGGACGGTGGCCCGCAGGGAAAGCGCGAGCGGAATCCAGCCGAACGCGGAGAAGACCAGGATCAGCACCAGGAACTGCATCCACTCCGGTTCCGCGGCGCCCGGATCGACCAGCCGGGACTGGATGACGGGGCTCAGCGCGAGGAGCAGGAGCAGGGTCGGAAAGGCCAGCAGCACGTTGGCCAGGAAGCCGAACAGCCGGTCGGCGATCCCGCCGAGGTAGCCGACCGCGACCCCGGCCAGCACGCCGAGCGTGGTGGTCACGGCGGCGGAGGCGAAGGCGATCAGCAGCGAGGTGCGGATGCCGTAGAGCAGCTGGGTCAGGACGTCCCGGCCGAGCCCCGGCTCCAGGCCGAACCAGAAGTCGCCCGAGATGCCGCCGTTCGGCAGGACGGGCAGGCCGCTGTCGCTGAGCAGGCCGGGGGAGTTCTGGCCGTAGTGCTCGACCGGGTTCTTCCCGTACAGGGCGGCGATCAGCGGGGCGGCGAGGGCGAGCAGCAGGAAGAGCAGGACGACGGCGAGGGCGGCGGCGCCGACCCGGTCGCGCAGGAGCCGGCCGAGCAGTCTCGGCGCGGCGGGTGCGGGGACGGAGCCCGCTGCTGTTTCGACCACGGCCATGAGAGGCGTACTCCCCGAATTCTCCGCCGCCCTGTGGGTGAGGGTGCGCTGGTGTGCATTTCCGAACCGGCCCCCGGGGGTTTCCCGTCGGCCGTTCGAGCGCCATCAGACCGGATCTTCGGGGAGCTCCGCAAATCACCTCCGGCGGTTTTCCCCGGCATTGTTTCGCCGCGTATTGCGGCTTCATTCGGCGTCATTGTGCCGCAATACCGGCGTTGCAAAAGAACGGACATCGAGGGGCGAAACGGGCGTGCCGTCCCGAATCCTGAGATCTCCGCCACATCCCCCCGGGCATTGGTACGATCCCGGGGAGCCGCGACTGGCGCGCACGGATGGAACCGACCATCGGGAAGCGGCTCCGTGCACCCGCACGACAGTTGCCGAGCGCCTGGGCCGTCCGTACTCGTCCGTGCACCACGAGGAGACCGCCTTGGCCACCCCGCACACCCCTCACACCCCTCATGTCGTCGAGGCCGCCCAGGCCCCGCACACCGGCGCCGGCGCGGCCGCCGACACCGCCTTCCGCAGCGCCCTCGACGTGGTCGCCGGCGTGGAGCCGCGGATCGCCGCCGCCATCGGCCAGGAGCTGGAGGACCAGCGCGCCTCGCTCAAGCTGATCGCCAGCGAGAACTACGCCTCCCCGGCCGTCCTGCTCGCCATGGGCAACTGGCTCAGCGACAAGTACGCCGAGGGCACCGCGGGCCGGCGCTTCTACGCGGGCTGCCGCAACGTCGACACCGTCGAGACCATCGCCGCCGAGCACGCCCGGGCCCTGTTCGGCGCCGACCACGCCTACGTCCAGCCGCACTCCGGCATCGACGCCAACCTCACCGCCTTCTGGGCCGTCCTCTCCCAGCGGGTGGAGAGCCCGGCACTGGAGCGGGCCAAGGTCCGGGGCGTCAACGACCTCACCGAGCAGGACTGGGCGCAGCTGCGCCAGTCGCTCGGCAACCAGCGGATGCTCGGCATGTCCCTGGACGCCGGGGGCCACCTCACCCACGGCTTCCGGCCCAACATCTCGGGCAAGATGTTCGACCAGCGCAGCTACGGCACCGACCCGGCCACCGGCCTGATCGACTACGACGCGCTGCGCGAGACCGCCCGGGAGTTCCGCCCGCTGATCCTGGTCGCCGGCTACTCCGCCTACCCGCGACTGGTCGACTTCCGGCGGATGCGCGAGATCGCGGACGAGGTCGGCGCGACCCTCATGGTCGACATGGCGCACTTCGCCGGCCTGGTCGCGGGCAAGGTGCTGACCGGCGACCACGACCCCGTCCAGCACGCCCAGATCGTCACCACGACCACCCACAAGTCGCTGCGCGGCCCGCGCGGCGGCATGGTGCTGTGCGACACCGAGCTGGCCGAACACGTCGACCGCGGCTGCCCGTTGGTGCTCGGCGGACCGCTCTCGCACGTCATGGCCGCCAAGGCGGTCGCCTTCGCCGAGGCCCGTCGGCCCGAGTTCCGGACCTACGCCCGCGCCGTCGTGGACAACGCCCGGGCGCTCGCCGAGGGGCTGCTGCGCCGCGGCGGCCGGCTGGTCACCGGCGGCACCGACAACCACCTCGTCCTCGCCGACGTCTCCGGCTACGGTCTGACGGGTCGTCAGGCGGAGGCGGCGCTGCTCGACTCGGGCGTCGTCACCAACCGCAACTCCGTCCCGCAGGACCCGAACGGCGCCTGGTACACCTCGGGCGTGCGCCTCGGCACCCCGGCGCTCACGACCCGCGGCCTCGGCACCGCCGAGATGGACGAGATCGCCGCCCTGATCGACACCGTGCTGCGCGCCACCACCCCGACCGCCACCGCGGGCGGCGCCCCCTCCAAGGCCCAGTACCGCCTCGACGACGCCGTGCGCGACGGCGTCGCCAAGCGCGCCGCCGACCTCCTCGCCCCCTTCCCCCTCTACCCGGGCGTCGACCTCACCTGACCGGCCTCACCCGACCGGCCCGGCCCGACCGTCCTCGATGCCCGAACCCCCGGGCCCGCCGCCCCATGTGCGGCGGGCCCGGAGCCGGTGCCGCGGCCGGCGCCCCTCCCGGTCCCGAGGTCAGTACTGCAGCGACTTGTACTGGAGGAACTCCTCCAGGCCGTGGCGGCCCAGTTCACGGCCGAGGCCGGAGCTCTTGTAGCCGCCGAACGGCGCGAGCGGGTTGAAACGGCCGCCGTTGAGGTCGACCTGACCGGTGTCGAGGCGGCGGGCGAAGGCGGCGGCGGTGTCGGTGTCCGTGGCCCAGACGCCGCCGGCCAGGCCGTACTCGGTGTCGTTGGCGAGTTCGGCGGCGTGGTCCTCGTCTCGGTAGGGGAGGACCACCAGGACGGGGCCGAACACCTCCTCCCGGGCGATGGCCATGTCCCCCGTGACGTCGGCGAGCACGGTCGGCTGGACGTAGAAGCCGGCGGGCAGGCCCGGGACGGGCTCCGCGCCGCCGACGACCAGCCGGGCGCCCGCGGCGAGCGCGCCCTCGACGTAACCGCGCACCCTGGCCAGCTGCTTGGCGTTGACCAGCGGGCCGATCCGGGTCTGCGGGTCGGTCGGATCGCCCGGGGCGTACTTGGCGGCGGCCATCGCGGCCGTCGCGACGGCCTCCTCGTACTGGTCCTGGTGCACCAGCAGGCGGGTCCACGCGCTGCACGTCTGGCCCGAGTTGGCGAACACGTTGGCGATGTTGACGTTGACCGCCCGGGCCAGGTCCGCGCCCGGCAGCACCACGTTGGCGGACTTGCCGCCGAGTTCCAGGGCGACCCGCTTCAGGCCCCGGCCCGCCGTCTCGGCGACCTGCCGGCCGACGGCGGTGGATCCGGTGAACGAGACCATGTCCACGTCCGGATGGGCGGCGAGCGCCGCACCCGCCACCGCGCCCGTGCCGGTCACCAGGTTGAACGTGCCCGCGGGGAAGCCCGCGTCGTGCACCAGCCGGGCGAACAGCCGGGCCACCAGCGGGGTGTCCTCGGCGGGCTTGAGGACCACCGGGCAGCCGGCCGCCAGGGCCGGGACGGCCTTGGCGACGATCTGGTGCAGCGGGTAGTTCCACGGCGTGATCGCCGCGACCACCCCGGCGGGCTCGGCGAGCACCACCGAGTTGCCGATCCGTTCCTCGAAGGGGTGCTCGGCGAGCAGTGTCAGGTAGGTGGTCGCCACGGTCAGCGGCGCTCCGGCGTGTACGGCGGCGGCGAAGCCGACCGGGGCGCCGAGTTCGGCGACCACGGTGGCGGTGATCTCCTCCTGGGCGGCGGCGATTCCGTCCCGCAACCGGGTCAGCAGGGCGAGCCGCTCCGCGCGGGCGGTCGTCGCCCAGCCGCGGGCCGCCCGGCGGGCCGCGGCGACCGCCGCGTCGACGTCGGCGGGCCCGCCGGCCGGTACGGCGGCGAGCACCTGCTCGGTCGCCGGGTTCAGCACCTCGATCGACCCGGCGTCGTCCAGGGAGGGCCGCCAGGCGCCGTCGATGTACTGGTCGCCGTACTCCGCGTACTGCTGCACCGAGTGTCCTCTCATTCGATCGGCCGTTTGGCTGACAGTGCTAGTCGCTGACAGTGCTAGTCAAAGGCCCAGTCAAGGCGGCCCGGGCGGCCGCGCGCAAGAGCCAATCCGGTCCGGTGGGCCGGCGGGTTACCCCGGGGCGAACCGCGCGGTGTACTCGTCGAACGGCTCGATCCCCGCGCCCGCGCGCCGCTCGTCCGACCGCTCCGGGCCCTCGCATGGCCAGGGCGCCGGGAGGCCGCCGCCCACCGCCTCCGCCGTCAGCTCCACCGCCCGCCGTTGGACGTCCAGTTGACGATCCGCGTGCGGCGCGACCGGCCGCGCCGTGGTCCGCCGTCGAGGGGCGCCGGACGAACCGTCCCGAAGGCTCCGCGTTCACCCTCCGGCAGCGAAACGACGGTCCGCGAAACTCATTGCGCGAAAAGCTCCTCACACGTGCGGGTGCCGCTGTAGATTGCAGCGAACTCAGCTGTGAGGCACTACTGTTGCCAATGGTTCGTAGTGGTTTGTAGTGGTTCGTAGTGGCGCGTACGGTCCAGGACCTGCGTGGCCCACGGTCGGGGCGGGGGTTGCCACCGGGCTGAGGTCTGGCTCAAATCCGCAGGTCATCCGTACCGCATAAGGAGCATCCCGTGACCGATGCCGCGCTGAAGGACGAGTCGCAACGGCCTGCCGAACCGGCCGTGCTGGACGACGTTCCGGGCTGGTTCTGGGACCATGACCGGCACTCGTTCGACTGGTTCATGGGGCGGCAGGAGAAGACCGGGGTCACCGGCGACCTGCTGGAGATGGGTGCGTACCTGGGCCGCAGCGCGATCGTGATCGGCGAGCACCTCCAGCCCGGCGAGTCCTTCACCGTCTGTGACCTCTTCGACTCGGAAGCGCCGGACGACGAGAACGCGGCCGAGATGGACACCTCCTACCGGAAGTCGCTGACCCGCTCGGCCTTCGAGGTCAACTACCTCGCCTTCCACGAGGAACTGCCGGAGATAATCCAGGCCCCGACCTCCGCCCTGGCCGGCGGGCGGATCGCGGCGGGCACGTACCGCTTCATCCACATCGACGCCTCGCACCTGTACGAGCACGTCGTGGGCGACCTCCAGGTGGCCCGGATCGCGCTCCAGGACCAGGGCGTCGTCGTCCTGGACGACTACCGCTCGCAGCACACCCCGGGCGTGGCCGCCGCGACCTGGGGCGCGGTCTTCAACCACGGGCTCAAGCCGATCATGTTGACCGAGTGCAAGTTCTACGGCACCTGGGGGGATCCGGAGCCGTTCCAGCGCGACCTGCTCGACCGGGTGGACCTCGCCGAGGGCTGTTACCTCAGCTCCGAGACCTTGAACGGTCAGCAGGTGCTCCGGATGACCGGCAGCTCGGACGGGATCGACGCGTTCCGCCCCTCCCGCCACCACCGGCGGCTGACCTCCGAGGCGGCCCGGAACGAGGCCTCGCAGTCCCGCCGGGCGGCCCAGGAGGCCCAGGAGGAGGCCGCCCGCGACCTCGCCGCCCGCCGGGCCCGCGCCGCCGAACTGCGCCGCCCGGCCAACGTCGCCAAGCGCGCCGCCCGCGACCTGCTCCCCCCGGTCGTCACCGCCGTCATCCGCCGCGCCCGCCGCGGCTGACGGCCGCCCGCCGACGGCCGACGGGGCCGACCGGCACCCGGCACCCCGCCCCGCCCGGTCCCATCCCGCCCCCGTCAACGCCGAAGGGCCGGTCGAACTCGACCGGCCCTTCACCGTTGCGCGCTCGCTCAGGCCCGCGAGGCCTCCCGCGGCTCCTGCCCGGAGCCCGCAGGGCCGCCGTCGGCGCCCTCGCCGGCCGCGGCCTCCTCGGCCAGCTCGCGCCGGACGGCGGCCAGGGACGGGTTGGCCCAGGCGCTGGCGACGCCCCAGCGGTAGAAGGCCAGCGCGATGGCCGCGACGACCAGCAGGTCCCAGCCCTCGGGCAGGTAGCCCTGGCCGCCGAAGTCGGTGCTGCCGGCCCAGGAGACGCCGGCCATCACGAACAGGTAGGCGACCATCCAGGCGCCCGCCTTCAGGTGCGGCTTCAGCTCGGCCCACGGCTTGCGCAGCTCGTACCAGGCCCAGATCGGCAGACCGGCGGCCATCAGCAGGATGACCTTGCCGGTGAGCGGCCAGCGGGCCCAGTACAGGACCAGCGAGCCGAACACCATCGCCACGGGGGCGATGACCGGCATGGCCCGCAGCCGGACCGGCCGGGGCAGGTCCGGCGCGAGGCGGCGCAGCGCCATCACGGCGACCGGGCCGGTGACGTACGAGATCACGGTGGCGACCGAGACGATCTCGGCCAGCGAGCCCCAGCCGCGGAAGACCGCGAGGAACAGGAAGGCGACCACCAGGTTGAGCACCAGGGCCGGGCGCGGGATGCCGGTCTTGGCGTCGACCTTGCCGAAGATCTTCGGCAGGTGGCCGTTCTCCTGCACGCCGTGGATCATGCGCGAGGTGGTGGCGGCGTAGATCATGCCGGTGCCGCTGGGGGAGACGAAGGCGTCCGCGTACAGCAGCAGGGCGAGCCAGTTGAGGCCCCAGACCATCGCGAGGTCGGCGAGCGGCGAGGTGTAGGCCAGGTTGCTCCAGCCGTGCGACAGGTCGGCGGCCGGGATGGCGCCGAGGAAGGCGATCTGCAGCGCGACGTAGATCACCAGGGCGATCAGGATCGAGCCGATGACGGCCTTGGGCAGCGACTTGCCGGGGTTGCGGGCCTCGCCGGCCAGGTTGAGCGGGGACTGGAAGCCGTTGAAGGCCCAGACGATGCCGGACACCGCGACGGCGGTGAACACGGCGCTCCAGCCGTTCGGCGCGAAGCCGCCGTGGTCGGTGAAGTGGGCGGTGTCGAAGTGGGCGAACAGCAGCGCGCCGGCGGTCAGGGTCGGGACGATGACCTTGAAGACGGTGATCGCCGTGTTGGTCTTGGCGAACATCGTGATGGCGAACCAGTTGAGGATGAAGTAGCCGACCAGCAGCACGCTGGCCAGTGCCACCCCGCTCAGGGTGAGTTCCTTGCCGTTGTACAACCCCTGTGCCCAGCCGAAGTGCCAGGAGCTCATGTACTGGACGGAGGCGGTCGCCTCACCGGGGATGACCGAGACGATGGCGATCCAGTTGGCCCAGGCGGCGAGGTAGCCGGCCAGCGAGCCGTGCGAGTACTGGCCGTACCGGACCATGCCGCCGGCCTTGGGGAACATCGACCCGAGCTCGCTGTAGGTGAGCGCGATGGTCAGTGCCACCGCGGCCCCGATCACCCAGGCCAGGATCGACGCGGGGCCGGCCAGCCGGGCGGCGCGCTCGGCGCCGAAAAGCCACCCGGATCCGATGATGGATCCGAGCCCCACGGCGGTCAGGCTGATGGTGCCGAGCGATCGCCGGTAGTTCTGATGTGATGCCGTCGGAGACTCTGGCTCACTCAACGTATCGGTCCTCTCGCTCGGGGTTTCATCGGGTGGTGTCGTGGTTTTTATGCTGGTTTCCGGACAAACGGAGACAGCCTATGGGGTCAAAAGGGGCGAATACCTCAAGGGAAGCTCAAACCGTCCGATCGTTGCCATCTCGTGTCCGCTTTTCGGGTCACGACAGCCGCAACAGTCGTCTGGGTCACAGCGGTTGCGGGGGGTCGCGAGCGCAGCGGCGGCCACCCGGTCCGCACGGAGAACCCGAGAGGAACCGAGAGAACCCGCGAGAACCCGTGGACGGCGGCGGCGCGCCGGGAAAAAGAAATTCCCCGCGGGTTCCTTTCGGATCCCACGGGGAATTCGGTTGTGTCCGAGGGGGGACTTGAACCCCCACGCCCGATAAAGGGCACTAGCACCTCAAGCTAGCGCGTCTGCCATTCCGCCACCCGGACGGGGTGTGTGCTTCGGGGTTTTTCTCGCCCCCTCGGCGACAGAGAGAACATTACCAGGGTTCTGGAGTGCTTCTCACCTGCGTTTCCCCGGGTGGGGGGACGTCCGGGTCGGCAGGGGTGGTCGGACTGGCTGGGATGGGTCGCCATGGTGCGCGAACCCCGGCCGAAGCGGTGGCGAGCGCGAAGGAAACGGTCGACCCCGGCGGCGGCGGCGGTCCGTTCCGGCCGGAAGCGGTCCGACACGGGCAAGTTGTCGACGGTGCCACGGTCCCGCCGGTGGCTCTCCTAGCCTCTGTGGATCGAGGGCGCCATGAGCGGAACGCCTGATTCCCGGGTCGCGGACACCCCCGGGTCGCGGACGAAGGGCGGCTGGACGTGGAGCAGATCAGCGGGGCGGCGAAGGCCGAGCCGAGACGCGCCGGGCCGGAGCGCGCACGCGCCGAGCCGAGACGCACCGGGCCGGAACGCGCACCCGCCGGGCCGGTCGAGGGCGTGTGGCGCTTCCCGGTGCCGGCCGAGGAGGCCTCGGTGCCGCTCACCCGGCACGCGGTCCGTGACCGCCTGCTGGCCCAGGGGATGGCCGGGGTGCGCTACCAGGAGCTGGTGGACGACGTGCTGCTGATCGTCTCGGAGCTGGTGAGCAACGCGGTGACGCACGCGGCGAAGCTGTCGCCGGAGGTGACGACCGAGCTGGCGGTCCGCCGGGGCTGGGTCCGGGTGTCGGTCGAGGACGGTGACCCGTACCGGCCGAAGGCGCTGGAGAGCGACACCGGGCGGACCGGCGGCCGCGGCCTGCTGCTGGTGAAGAGCGTGACGTTGCAGGCCGGCGGGGTGTGCGACGTGGAGCGGACGGGGGAGGGCGGCAAGGTCATCTGGGCCTCGCTGCCCGTCCCCCCGGAGACCGACGACTGAGCGCCGCGGGCCCGCCGGCCGGTCCCGCCCGCCTACCAGTCCCGCCCGGCGATCTCCCGGATCCCCGGCAGCGCCGCCTCGAAGACCGTCTCGAACCACACCGAGAACGGCCGCGCGGCGCGCAGTTCCCGCAGTTCCTGCGCGGTCACGAAGGCGTGGTCGTCGACCTCGTCGGGGTTGGGCTCGACGGGCGCGGTCACCAGCCCGACGAACAGGTGGTTCCACTCCCGCTCGATCAGCCCGGAGGCCTCGTCCGGCAGGTCGTAACGGACCGTGCCCGCCTCGCAGAGCAGCGCCGGCGCGATGCCGAGCTCCTCGGCGGTGCGGCGGGCGGCGGCGACGAACGGCGGCTCGTCCGGGTACGGGTGGCCGCAGCAGGTGTTCGACCAGACGCCGGGGGAGTGGTACTTGCCGAGCGCCCGCCGCTGGAGCAGCAGCCGCCCCTGGCGGTCGAAGAGGAAGACCGAGAACGCGCGGTGCAGCCGGCCGGGCTGCTGGTGTGCCCAGAGCTTCTCGGCGGTGCCGGTGGTGACGCCCTCGTCGTCGACCAGTTCCAGCAGGATCTCGGGACCGGCGCCGGCGGTCCCGGTCGAGGCCCCCGGGGCGACCGTCACGTCCGTCTCGACGTCGAGACCGGTGTCGATCTCGGAGTCGAAGTGTGTCGGGTTGGTCGGCAGGCTCTGGGGCATGGGGCCTCTTTCGGGAGGGGGGAGCAACGGAAGCATCGGGGTACGTCCGGTACACCGGGTGCAGCGGACGCAGCGGGGGCACCGGCGCCGGCGTCGGGCTCCAGTCTGCCGTATGGGTGGCGGTGGGTACGGGTCCCACGCACAACCGGGCGGATCATGACCATCGGCAGGTCGATTCCGGGCAGAGATGGGCCCGATACGTTCCCGGAGGGGTCATCGGAATAGCAGGGCTGTTCGGTATCCGTTCCCATCGCGTTCGATGGCCGCCTCGCCTATGCGTTCGATCACCGCATCGCCACCCTCCCGTCACCTCGCAGCCCCCGGCCGCGTTCGGGCCGGCCGCCCGGGTCGCCTACCATCGCTTACGGCACGGTGCCCGCACTCGCGGCGGCACCGGCGCGCCGATTCGCGGCCCGGCCGGACGGAAAGCCGGTGCCCCGGCACCCCGCGCGCACCGCCCCGCGCACCGCACGACGGATCAGGAGACCCCGCATGATCGGCCTCGTTCTGGCAGCCGGCGCCGGCCGCCGGCTGCGCCCGTACACCGACACCCTGCCCAAGGCGCTGGTGCCGGTCGACGGGGAGCGGACCGTGCTGGACCTCACCCTCGGCAACTTCGCCGAGGTCGGCATCCGCGAGGCGGCGATCGTCGTCGGCTACCGCAAGGAAGCGGTGTACGACCGCAAGGACGCCCTGGAGAGCAAGTACGGCGTCAAGCTCCACCTGGTCGAGAACGACAAGGCCGAGGAGTGGAACAACGCGTACTCGCTCTGGTGCGCCCGCGAGCTCTTCGCCGAGGGCCTGCTGCTGGCCAACGGCGACACCGTGCACCCGGCGTCCGTGCAGCGCACCATGCTGGAGGGCAACCAGCGCCTCGTCGAGGCCGGCACCGCCCCCGGCATCCTGCTGGCCCTCGACACGGTGAAGAAGCTCGCCGACGAGGAGATGAAGGTCGTCGTCGACCCGGCCGCCGGCATGCGCCGCATCACCAAGCTGATGGACCCGGTCGAGGCCACCGGCGAGTACATCGGCGTCACCGTGATCAACCCCGCCGCCGCCGTCGACCTGACCGACGCGCTGCGCGCCACCTACGAGCGCGACCCGCAGCTGTACTACGAGGACGGCTACCAGGAGATGGTCAACCGCGGCCTGCGGATCGACGTGCAGCCGATCGGCGAGGTCTCCTGGGTCGAGGTCGACAACCACGACGACCTGGCGAAGGCGCGGGAGATCGCGTGCCAGTACTGACCCGGCTGGTTCCGTCGCCACTGTTCGTCGAGGTCCGCCCGGGCGCGCTGGACGCGCTCGGCGGCATCCTCGCCGACCAGCGGCTGTCCGCCTCGGGCCGGATCGCGGTGGCGATCAGCAACGGCTCGGGAGCGGCGATGCGCCGGCGCCTGGAGCCGGCCCTGCCCGGCGCCGACTGGTACAACGTGGACGACGGCAGCCTGGACAGCGCGGTGCGCCTGGCCGAGTCGGTGCGCGGCGGGCACTACGACGCGATGGTCGGCCTCGGCGGTGGCAAGATCATCGACGCCGCCAAGTACGCCGCCGCCCGGGTCGGCCTGCCGCTGGTCGCGGTCGCCACCAACCTGGCCCACGACGGCATCTGTTCGCCGGTCTCCACGCTCGACAACGACGCCGGCCGCGGCTCCTACGGGGTGCCCAGCCCGATCGGCATCATCGTCGACCTGGACGTGATCCGGCAGGCCCCGCCGCGCTTCGTGGCGGCCGGCATCGGCGACGTGGTCTCCAACATCTCCGCCTGCGCGGACTGGGAGTTGTCGCACGCGGTCACCGGCGAGCCGGTGGACGGACTGGCCGTGGCGATGGCCCGCTCGGCGGGCGAGAACCTGCTGCGGCACCCAGGTAACACTCAGGATCAGGACCTCCTCACGGCCCTCGCGGAAGCCCTGGTACTGTCCGGCATCGCGATGAACATCGCTGGCAGCACCCGGCCTTCCTCGGGTGCCTGCCACGAGATCTCGCATGCCCTGGACGTGCTGTACCCCAAGCGTTCCGCCCAGCACGGCGAACAGGTCGGCCTCGGCGCCGCGTTCGCCAGCTTCCTGCGGGGCGAGCGCGAGCTGACCGGTCTGATCGTGGAGCGCCTGGCGACCCACGGGCTGCCGGTGACCGCAGCTCAGATCGGCTTCACCGAGGCGGAGTTCACCGACGCGGTGCACTACGCTCCGAACACCCGCCCGGGGCGCTTCACCATCCTTGAGCACCTCGACCTCTCCCCCTCAGCAATCAGGGACGCGTACGCCGACTATGTCCAAGCCGTCAACAGCTGACCCCTCCACCGCGGGTGCCGAGCGGCCCCCGGTGGACCTGACCCGCCGGCCCTCGATCGAGGAGCTGCGCGCGGTGATCCACCCGGAGGGCATGCTCCAGCGCCGCAGCGCCGAGCACTGGGCCGGCCGCCTGTACATGCGGCGGATCTCGCTGCGGATCACCCGCGTGCTCTCCACCGTGACGGCGATCACGCCGAACGGCCTGACGTACCTGATGATGTTCACCGGCGTCCTGGCCGGCGCCGCGCTGGTCGTGCCGGGCATCGCGGGCGCGGTCCTGGGGGCCCTGCTGATCCAGGTCTACCTGCTGCTGGACTGCGTGGACGGCGAGGTGGCCCGCTGGCGCCGGCAGACCTCGCTCACCGGCGTCTACCTGGACCGGGTCGGCCACTACATGTCCGAGGCGGCCCTGCTCACCGGGCTGGGCCTGCGCGCCACCGACCTGCTGCACCGCGAGGGCGGCGGCTCGCACTGGGAGTGGGCGTTCCTGGGCACGCTGGCCGCGCTCGGCGCGATCCTGATCAAGTCCGAGACGGACCTGGTGGACGTGGCCCGGGCCCGCAGCGGCCTGACGGCGGTCGAGGACAGCGCCTCGGTGCCGCGCTCGTCCTCGGTGGCCAAGGCCCGCCGGGCGGCCTCCTTCCTGAAGTTCCACCGCCTGGTCGGCGCGGTCGAGGCCTCGCTGCTGATCCTCGCGGCCGGGATCGCCGACGCCGTCCACGGCGGGCTGTTCTTCACCCGGATCGCGGTGGTGGCGCTGGCGGCGATCGCCATGCTGCAGACCGTGCTGCACCTGCTGAGCATCGTCCTCTCCAGCAGGCTGCGATGAGCGCCCCGACCAGCGCGGAGAGCTTCCGCCTCGGAGCCGTCATCATCACCATGGGCAACCGCCCCGAGGAACTGGCCGCCCTGATCGAATCGGTGCGCGCCCAGGAGGGCGCGGCGGTCGAGTTGGCCGTGGTGGGCCAGGGCGCCCAGCTGCCGCCGCTGCCGGAGGGCGTGCGCAGCGTCGAGCTGCCGGAGAACCTCGGCATCCCGGGCGGGCGCAACGTCGGCATCGAGCTGTTCGGCCGCGACGGCCGGGACGTGGACGCGGTCCTCTTCCTGGACGACGACGGGCACCTGCCGCGCACCGACTCGGCCCGCCTGCTGCGCGAGGCCTTCACCGCCGATCCGGAGCTGGGCATCGTGGCCTTCCGGATCGCGGACCCCGACACCGGCGTGACCCAGCGCCGGCACGTCCCCCGGCTGCGCGCCAGCGACCCGCTGCGCTCGTCCCGGGTGACCACCTTCCTGGGCGGCGCGACCGCCGTGCGCTGCGCGGTGTTCGAGCAGGCCGGGCAGCTGCCCGCGGAGTTCTTCTACGCCCACGAGGAGACCGACCTCGCGTGGCGCGCGGCGGACGCCGGCTGGGCCATCGACTACCGCGCGGACGTGGTGCTGCACCACCCGACGACCTCGCCCGCGCGGCACGCCACCTACTTCCACAACATCGCCCGTAACAGGGTTTGGCTCGCCAGACGGAACCTTCCGGCCCTGTTGGTGCCTCTCTATCTGGGAACCTGGTTCCTGCTGACCCTGGCCCGCCGCCCCTCCTCGGAGGCGCTGAAGGCCTGGTGGGGCGGGTTCCGGGCGGGCTGGCGCGAACCCTGCGGTCCGCGGCGGCCCATGCGATGGCGTACCGTTTGGCGATTGACCAGGCTGGGCCGGCCACCGGTCATCTGATCGAATGATCGATCGCTGCGGCCGGTGACCACACACCGGCCGGACTCTCCCCGTGATCCAGTGGATCCCCATCGGCGCAAGGCCGGCGGACCCCCGTCGACCGGCCGCCCCGACCGATCCCGCGTGAAGGACGAATGTGTCGACAGTGAGTGAACCCGTCAGCCTCTCATCCCCCAGGGGGGTGGACGCGGGCCTGACCCCCAAGCAGCTTGCGGACAAGTACGGCCTGGCCGTGAGCGGCAAGCGGCCCGGCCTGGTCTCCTACACCAAGCAGCTCTGGGCCCGGCGCCACTTCATCTGGGCCTTCGCCACCGCCCGCCTGGTGGCCCAGTACACCGACGCCAAGCTCGGCCAGCTGTGGCAGGTCGTGACGCCGCTGCTGAACTGCGCGGTGTTCTACCTGGTCTTCGGTGTGATCCTGAAGAGCAAGGACAACTTCCCGCCGGACACCTACATCGCCTGGCTCTGCATCGGTGTCTTCGTCTTCCAGTTCACCCAGAACGCGGTGCAGTCCGGCACCCGGGCGATCGCCGACAACCTCGGGCTGATCCGCGCGCTGCACTTCCCCCGGGCCTCGCTGCCGATCGCGTTCACCGTGATCCAGCTCCAGCAGCTGCTGATCTCGATGGTGGTGCTGGTCGGCACCGTGCTGGTCAGCGGCATCAAGCCGGGCCGGACCTGGCTGCTGATCATCCCGGCCCTGGTGCTGCAGATGATGTTCAACACGGGCATCGCCCTGGTCATGGCGCGGCTCGGCTCCAAGACCAGCGACATCTCCCAGCTGATCCCCTTCGTGATGCGGGCCTGGATGTTCCTGTCCGGCGTGATGTTCAGCATCGAGGACAAGATCAAGGAATGGCCGGACTACATCCAGACGCTGATGGCCCTCAACCCGGCCTCGGTCTACATGGACCTGCTGCGGCACGCCTTCGCGCCGATCATCTACAACCCGCACCAGCCCTCGCACCAGGCACTCCCGCACCACCAGTGGACCTTCGCCATCGGGTGGGCGGTCGTGATGTTCGTGATCGGATACGTCTTCTTCTGGAAGGCCGAGGAGGAGTACGGCCGTGGCTGACGTCGAACTGAGCAAGCTGGACACCATCCGGGACGCGGACGTCGCCCGCGAGCCCACCGTCGTCGTCGACGACGTGCACATCGTCTACCGGGTGCACGGCGCCGGCTCCGGCAAGGGCAGCGCCACCTCGGCGCTGAGCCGCATCATCAGCCGCAAGCGCTCCGCGGGCGTGCGCGAGGTGCACGCCGTGCGCGGCGTCAGCTTCACCGCCTACAAGGGCGAGGCGATCGGCCTGATCGGCTCCAACGGCTCCGGCAAGTCGACCATGCTGGCCGCGATCGCGGGCCTGCTGCCGACCGAGAAGGGCGGCATCTACACCAACGGCCAGCCCTCGCTGCTGGGCGTGAACGCGGCGCTGATGAACGAGCTCACCGGTGAGCGCAACGTCATCCTCGGCTGCCTGGCGATGGGCATGGCGCCGGCCGACGTGCGCAGCCGCTACCAGGACATCGTCGACTTCTCCGGCATCAACGAGAAGGGCGACTTCATCTCGCTGCCGATGCGCACGTACTCCTCCGGCATGGGCGCCCGCCTGCGCTTCGCCATCGCCGCCGCGAAGACCCACGACGTGCTGCTGATCGACGAGGCGCTGGCCACCGGCGACCAGGCGTTCCAGCAGCGCAGCAAGAAGCGGATCGACGAACTGCGCAAGTCCGCCGGTACGGTCTTCCTGGTCAGCCACGACAACAGTTCGATCCGCGAGGTCTGCGAGCGGACGATCTGGATCGAGGCCGGCGAGCTGATCATGGACGGCCCGACCGAAGAGGTCGTCGGCCGCTACGAGCGCGGCGAGCGCCCCTAGTACCAAGCCGTCCAGGGGGCCGGTTCCGGGGATTTCCGGGGCCGGCCCCCTGTTCGTGCGCCCCCGCCGGTACCCCGGGTGGCCCGCCGCCGCGGGGGTGAGCGCCCCCGTGCGCCGGGCGGGGCGCTCTTCTCCGGCGCGCCCCGTGGTGTCAGGCTGTATGCGCGGGGGCGGTGTGCCGGAGGTGGCGCCCCCGCTCGGACGCGTGTCCGAGTCGGGCCGGTGATGCCCAGCGGTGTAGAACGGGGGAGTGACAGCAGTGTCGGCTTCGGCCCAGCCCAGAGATACGTCGGTGAACCGCTCCGCGGGGGAGACCCTGGACAAGGCGGGCGCGGAGAACTTCCCGGTCGCCCCGTTCTTCCTGCCCGCGGCCTGGCGCGACGACCTGATGGCCGTCTACGGCTACGCCCGGCTGGTCGACGACGCCGGCGACGGCGACCTGGCCGATCCGGCCGCCACCGCCGCCCTGCTCGGGGTCGAGGCCGCGCCTCCCGCCACCCCTTCGGCCCAGTCCGGCCCGCCGACTCCGCAGGAGGTCGCCTTCCGCCTCGCACTGCTGGACGGACTGGAGCGCGACCTCGACCGGGTCTTCGAGGCGGCGCTCCACCCGGGGGCCTCCGAGGGCCCCCGCCACCCGCTGCTGCGCGGCCTCGTGCCGCTGGTCGACCGGCACGGGCTCACCCCGGAGCCGTTCCGCCGCCTGATCGAGGCCAACCGGGTGGACCAGACCACCACCCGCTACGCCGGCTACGACGACCTGATCGGCTACTGCACCCTCTCCGCCGACCCGGTCGGCCGCCTGGTGCTGGCCATCGCCGGCGTCTCCACCCCCGAGCGGATCGAGCTGTCCGACGCGATCTGCAGCGCCCTCCAGGTGGTCGAACACCTTCAGGACGTCGCCGAGGACCTCGCCCACGGGCGGATCTACCTCCCCGCCGAGGACCTCGCCCGGTTCGGCGTCACCGAGGCGGACCTCGCCGCCCCCACCGCCGGCGGCCCGGTGCGCGAGCTGATCGCCTTCGAGGTGCAGCGGGCCCGCACCCTGCTCGACCGCGGCGCGCCATTGGTAGGTACGGTTCGGGGGAGGCTTCGACTGCTCCTGGCGGGATTCACCGCCGGCGGGTACGCGGCCCTGGCGGCCATCGAGGACGCCGGGTACGACGTGCTCGCGCAGCAGGCGAAGCCTGACAAGCGCCGCCTCGCAGCGAAGGCGGCGGCCATCTTCGCGAAGGGAAGGTGAACGCCCGAGTGGCGGCATCACCACTGGCGTCGGCCCAGGTCATGGCGGCGTACCGGTACTGCGAGGCAGTCACCGGACTTCAGGCACGCAACTTCAGCTACGGCATCCGGTTGCTGCCCGAACCCAAGCGGCTGGCCATGTCGGCCCTGTACGCCCTGGCCCGCCGGGTCGACGACATCGGCGACGGCGACCTCCCGTCCGACCGCAAGGCCGAGGCGCTGGTGCGCACCCGGGAACTGGTGGACGAGGTCCGCGCCGGGGCGGTCGCCGAGGACGACACCGACCCGATCAAGGTCGCCCTGGCCGACGCGGCCCGGCGCTTCCCGATCCCGCTCGGCGGCTTCGACGAACTGATCGACGGCGTCGAGATGGACCTCAAGGGCGCCGAGTACCAGACCTACGAGGAGCTGAAGGTCTACTGCCGTTGCGTGGCCGGCTCGGTCGGCCGGCTCTCGCTCGGCGTGTACGGCTGTGACGACCCCGAGCGGGGCGCGGGCTACGCGGACACCCTGGGCCTGGCCCTGCAGCTCACCAACATCCTGCGCGACCTGCGCGAGGACGCCCTGAACGGCCGCACCTACCTGCCCGCCGAGGACCTGGCCCGGTTCGGCTGCGAGCAGGGCTTCGCGCTGCCCAGGCCGCCGGTCGGCGCCGACTTCACCGGCCTGGTGGCCTTCGAGGCCGCCCGCGCCCAGGCCGCCTTCGAGGAGGGCCTGCGGCTGCTGCCGATGCTCGACCGCCGCAGCCGGGCCTGCACCGCCGCGATGGCGGGTATCTACCACCGGCTGCTCGGCCGGATCGCCGCCGACCCCGAGTCCGTCCTGCGCGGCCGGGTCTCGCTGCCGGGCTGGGAGAAGGCGTACGTCGCGCTTTCCGGGCTCGCCGGGGGGCGTTCTTGATTCTCACCGCAGTTCTGTCACGCTGTGTCAGCGGGGAATCACAAGCGGGCAGGGCAGTGTTGACCACGACCGGGCCGGTCACGAGCGTGCCGGCCGGAGCGACCGCCGCACGGCGGTCCAGCAATCGCGAGGGGGAGGGCCGATGACCGGGCGAGCCGATGCCGCGCGCCCGGCCGCCATGGTGGTCGGCGGCGGCCTGGCCGGGATCACCGCCGCGCTGCGGCTGGCCGAGGCCGACCACCGGGTCACGCTGGTCGAGGGGCGGCCCAGGCTCGGCGGGCTGGCGTTCTCCTTCCAGCGCGGCGAGCTGACCGTCGACAACGGCCAGCACGTGTACCTGCGCTGCTGCACCGCCTACCGCGGCCTGCTGGAGCGGCTCGGCGCCGCCCGGCTGGTCCACCTCCAGGACCGGCTGGACGTCCCGGTGCTCTCCGTCTCAGGGCCGGACGCGGCCCCGGTGCGCACCCTCGGGCGGCTGCGCCGGGCCGGCCTGCCCGTCCCGCTGCACCTGGCCGGCAGCCTCGCCCGCTACCCGCACCTCGGGCCGGCCGACCGCGCCCGGGTGGTCCGCGGCGCGCTGGCGCTCCAGGGACTGTCCCTCGCCGACCCGGCACTGGACGAGATCTCCTTCGGCGAGTGGCTGCGCCGCAACGGGCAGAACGCGAACACCCTCGCCGCGCTCTGGGACCTGGTCGGCGTCGCCACCCTGAACGCCCGGGCCGACCAGGTGTCGCTGGCACTGGCGGCGATGGTCTTCAAGACCGGCCTGCTCTCCGACCCGGGCGCCTCCGACATCGGCACGGCCGCCGTCCCGCTCGGCGTGATCCACCACGACCGGGCGCTCGCCGAGCTGGAACGCGCCGGCGTGAAGGTGCTGCTGCGCGCCCGCGTCGCGGAGCTCAAGCCTGCGGTGCCCCAGCACGCCGTCCATCTGGAAGGCGGCGCGAAACCGCTCGCCGCCGAGACCGTCGTGCTGGCCGGCGCCCAGGACAGCGCGGCCGCCCTGCTGCCCCCGAACGCCTTCCCCGGCCAGGACCGGCTGGCCGACTTCGGCACCGCGCCGATCCTCAACGTGCACGTGGTCTACGACCGCAAGGTGCTGCGGCGGCCGTTCTTCGCCGCCCTCGGCTCCCCGGTGCAGTGGGTCTTCGACCGCACCGCGCACTCCGGCCTGGCCGGCACCGGGCTCGGCCGGGCCCACCCCGGCGCCCAGTACCTGGCGCTCTCGCAGTCCGCCGTCCAGGACGAGATCGACCTGCCGGTCGCCGAGCTGCGCCGCCGGTACCTGCCGGAGCTGGCCCGGCTGCTCCCGGCCGCCGCCGGGGCCGAGGTGCTGGACTTCTTCGTCACCCGTGAGCGCACCGCCACCTTCGACCCGGCGCCCGGCAGCGCGCTGCTGCGCCCGTCGGCCCGCACGGACGTCCCCGGCCTCTTGCTGGCCGGCGCGTGGACGGCCACCGGCTGGCCCGCGACCATGGAGGGGGCCGTGCGCAGCGGCCACGCCGCGGCCGACGCGGCGCTCGCCGCGGCCGGCAGCCGGCTCCCGGTGGACCGGGGCGACGGGAGGTGGCCCCGGTGACGGCGGGCGCCACCGGGGACCCCGCCAGAGCCGACGGGCCTCCCGTCGACCGCACCGGCGAGAACGACACCGGCCGCACCGGCGGCACCGACAGCGGTGACACCGGTACCAGCCGCACCGACCCGAGCCGCATCGACACCGGTCACACCGACACCGGCCACATCGACACCAGCCGCACCGACAGCGCAAGCACCCGGCAGCCCCGGGCGGTCCGGCACCACGAGGGAGAGGGAACGCACGTGGAGTCACGCACCGGCATCGCCGTCGGAGGCACGGCGCACGCCGAACCGGTCTCGGTGCCGGAGCTGCTGGCCCGCAGCCGCACGCTCTGCACCCCGCCGCTACGGTCCGCCGTCGCCCGTTTGGCCGCACCGATGGACACCGTCGCCGCCTACCACTTCGGCTGGATCGACCGGGACGGCACCCCGTCCAAGGGCGACGGCGGCAAGGCCGTGCGCCCCGCCCTGGCCCTGCTCTCCGCCCGGGCCACCGGCGCCGCCGCCGAGGTCGGCGTGCCGGGCGGTGTCGCGGTTGAACTGGTGCACAACTTCTCCCTGCTCCATGATGATCTGATGGACGGTGACGAGACCCGACGGCACCGGGCCACCGCCTGGACGGTCTTCGGTCCGGCCCAGGCGATCCTGGTCGGCGACGCCCTGGCGACGCTCGGCACGGAGGTGCTGCTCGACGCCGCGGTGCCCGGCGGTACGAGCCCCACCGACGCCGTGCGTGCCGTCCGGCTGCTCACCACGGCGACCCGCCGACTGATCGACGGCCAGGCCATGGACGTCGCCTTCGAACAGCGCGACAGCGTCACCGTCGCCGAGTGCCTGGAGATGGAGGGCGGCAAGACCGCGGCGCTGCTGGCGGCCGCCTCGGCGATCGGCGCCGTCCTGGCCGGGGCCGACGACAAGGTCTCCGAACCGCTCGAGCGCTACGGCCACCACCTGGGCCTGGCCTTCCAGGCGGTGGACGACCTGCTCGGCATCTGGGGCGCCACCGAGGTCACCGGCAAGCCGCACTGGGGCGATCTGCGCCAGCGCAAGAAGTCCCTGCCGGTCGCCGCCGCGCTGGCCGAGGGCGGCGCGGCCTCGCGCCGGCTCGCCGAGCAGCTGGCCGACCCGAAGGGCCGCGGCGAGGAGGGCGAGCCCGAGCTCGCCGCCCGGGCCGCGCTGATCGAGGAGGCCGGCGGCCGCGCCTGGACCCAGGAGGAAGCCCGCCGCCAGCACACGACTGCCCTCGCCGCCCTGGACGAGGTGCCCATGTCCGACGAGGTGCGCGAGCACTTCGTCGCACTCGCCGAATTCGTGGTGGTACGAGAGAGGTGACGTTACGTTGACAGCAACCGCGGACGGCCGGCTCGACCCTGAGTACGATTCCGAGCCGGTCGCGGTGGGCGACCGCCCCCCGACCCTGCTGGGCGCCGGGCGGTGGCAGCCCGAGGACACCGACCAGCTCCGGCCGGCCGGTGAGGCGGACCTCGGACCGGCCGACGCGCAGGAGGCCCTGGCCCGTGCCACCACCCACCTGCTCTCGCTGCAGAGCTCCGAGGGCTGGTGGAAGGGCGACCTGGAGACCAACGTCACCATGGACGCCGAGGACTTACTGCTACGGCAGTTCCTCGGGATCCGGACCGAGGACCAGACCAAGGCCACCGCCGAGTGGATCCGGTCCCAGCAACGGGAGGACGGCACCTGGGCCACCTTCCACGGCGGGCCGGCCGAACTGTCCACCACCGTCGAGGCGTACGTCGCCCTCAAACTCGCCGGCGACGACCCCGAGGCCCCGCACATGGTGGCCGCCGCGCGGTACGTCCGCTCCGCCGGGGGCATCGCGGCCGCCCGGGTCTTCACCCGGATCTGGCTCGCGCTCTTCGGCTGGTGGCCGTGGGAACGGCTCCCCGAGATGCCGCCCGAGATCATCTTCCTGCCCAAGTGGCTGCCGCTGAACATCTACGCCTTCGGCTGCTGGGCCCGCCAGACCATCGTCCCGCTGACCATCGTCTCGGCCCACCGCCCCGTCCGTCCGGCGCCCTTCCCGCTCACCGAGCTGCACACCGACCCGGACCACCCCTACCCCGACCGGCCGCTCGCCCCCGCCACCAGCTGGGACGGCCTCTTCGAGCGCCTCGACAAGGTCCTGCACGCCTACCACCACCGCGCGCTGCGCCCGCTGCGCCGGCTCGCCGTCTCGCAGGCCTGCCGCTGGATCGTCGAACGGCAGGAGGCCGACGGCTGCTGGGGCGGCATCCAGCCGCCCGCCGTGTACTCGCTGATCGCCCTGCACCTGGAGGGCTACGAGCTGGAGCACCCGGTGATGAAGGCCGGACTCTCCTCCTTCGACCGCTTCACCGTGCACACCGAGGACGGCCGCCGCTGGCTGGAGGCCTGCCAGTCCCCGGTCTGGGACACCTGCCTGGCCACCATCGCGCTGGTCGACGCCGGGCTGCCGGCCGACCACCCGGCGCTGGTCTCGGCCGTCGACTGGATGCTCGGCGAGGAGATCCGCAAGGACGGCGACTGGTCCGTCCAGCGGCCCTCGCTGGCCCCCGGCGGCTGGGCCTTCGAGTTCGAGAACGACACCTACCCCGACATCGACGACACCGCCGAGGTGGTGCTCGCGCTGGGCCGGGTCGACCACCCCGACCCGGCCAAGGTCGATGCGGCGATGGACCGCGGCGTGCTCTGGAACCTCGGCATGCAGTCCAAGAACGGGGCCTGGGGCGCCTTCGACGTCGACAACACCAGCACGCTGCCCAACAAGCTGCCGTTCTGCGACTTCGGCGAGGTGGTCGACCCGCCGTCCGCCGACGTCACCGCCCACGTGGTGGAGATGCTCGCCGAGACCGGCCGGGCCCGCGACCGGCGCACCCGGCGCGGCGTCGAGTGGCTGCTGCACAACCAGGAGGCGGACGGCTCCTGGTTCGGCCGCTGGGGCACCAACTACATCTACGGCACCGGCTCGGTGCTGCCCGCCCTGGTCGCGGCCGGTGTCCCGGACGAGCACCCGGCGATCCGGCGGGCCGTCCGCTGGCTGGAGGACCGGCAGAACACCGACGGCGGCTGGGGCGAGGACATGCGCTCCTACGAGGACCCGGCCCGCTGGGCCGGGCGCGGCGACTCCACCGCCTCGCAGACCGCGTGGGCGCTGATGGCGCTGCTCGCGGCCGGCGAGGGCCCGGACGGCCGGGCCAACCCGGCCGTGGAACGCGGCGTGGACTGGCTGGTGCGCACCCAGCTGCCCGAGGGCACCTGGGACGAGCCGCAGTTCACCGGCACCGGCTTCCCGTGGGACTTCTCCATCAACTACCACCTGTACCGGCTGGTCTTCCCGGTCACCGCGCTCGGCCGCTACCTGCACGGCAGCCCCGCCTTCGGCCGCGGCAACGGCGACACCCCGGCGATCGGGGCGGCGCGGTGACCACCGCACCGCTGCTGGTGCTCTGCGCGCTGGGCCCCGAGGTCTGGGCGCTGCGCGGCGGCGACTGGCGCGGCGCGGCCGGCGGGCCGCCGGTGCTGGTGCGCACCGGCATGGGCCGGCGGCGGGCCGCGCTCACCGTCCGCCGGCTGCTCGGCTCCGCCCCCGGCGGCTACGGCGCGATCGTGGTGGCCGGCTTCGGTGCCGCGGTCGGCCCGGGCGTGCTGCCGGGCGACATCGTGGTCGCCGACGGCGTGCGCGACGCGGAGGGGCACCTGTACCCCGTCGACTCCGGACCGGAGCTCGCCAGGGCCCTCAAGGAACTCGGCCTGACCGCGCACACCGGGGTGCACCACACAGCCGACCACGTCGTCCGCGGCCTCGAACGGCGGGCCCTGCACCTCCAGGGCGCACTCGCCGTCGACATGGAGGCCGCCGCGGTGCTGGCCGCGCTGCGGGAACGGCGGCCGACGCTGCCCGCCGCCGTCCTGCGGGTGGTCGTGGACACCCCCGAGCGCGAACTGCTGCGGCTCGGAACCCTCCCGGCCGGGGTGCGTGCCTGGCGGACCCTGCGGGCGGCGGTACCCGCCCTGGTCGACTGGTACCGGCAGGAGTCCCGGCCCGGCCCCGCGGACCTGAACCACCCCACATCCTCGACGCTCCCCCAGGAGGCGAGCTAGCCATGGCCATGCCGTTGCGCCAGACCGTGCGGGTCGGCACCTACCTCATGCAGCAGAAGCTGCTCAAGCGCCGGGACAAGTTCCCGCTGATCGTCGAACTGGAGCCGCTGTTCGCCTGCAACCTCGCCTGTGAGGGATGTGGCAAGATCCAGCACCCGGCAGGTGTGCTGAAGCAGCGGATGCCGGTGGCCCAGGCGGTCGGCGCGGTCCTGGAGTCGGGTGCCCCGATGGTCTCGATCGCCGGCGGCGAGCCACTGATGCACCCGCAGATCGACGAGATCGTCCGCCAGCTCGTCGAGCGCCGCAAGTACGTCTTCCTCTGCACCAACGCGCTGCTGATGCGCAAGAAGATGGACAAGTTCAAGCCCTCGCCGTACTTCACCTTCGCCGTGCACATCGACGGCATGCGCGAGCGGCACGACGAGTCGGTGGCGAAGGAGGGCACCTTCGACGAGGCGGTGGCGGCGATCAAGGAGGCCAAGCGGCGCGGCTTCCGGGTCACCACCAACAGCACCTTCTTCAACACCGACACCCCGCAGACCATCGTCGAGGTGCTGGACTTCCTCAACGACGAGCTCAAGGTCGACGAGATGATGATCTCCCCGGCCTACGCCTACGAGAAGGCCCCCGACCAGGAGCACTTCCTCGGCGTCGACCAGACCCGGGAGCTCTTCCGCAAGGCCTTCGCCGGCGGCAACCGGAGCCGCTGGCGGCTCAACCACAGCCCGCTCTTCCTGGACTTCCTGGAGGGCAAGGCCGACTTCGAGTGCACCCCCTGGGGCATCCCCAACTACTCGCTGTTCGGCTGGCAGCGGCCCTGCTACCTGATGGCCGACGGCTACGTGCCCACCTACCGCGAACTCGTCGAGAAGACCGACTGGAGCAAGTACGGCCGCGGCAAGGACCCGCGCTGCGCCAACTGCATGGCGCACTGCGGCTACGAGCCGACCGCCGTACTCGCCACCATGGGCTCGCTCAAGGAGTCGCTGCGCGCCATCACCGAGACCATCGGCGCCAACCGCGGTCACTGAGCCGGTCGTTCGACCGCGCCGCCGCTCCCGAGGACACCCCGTCCGGCCCGGGCCCCGCGCCCGGGCCGGCCCCGCTCCCGCCGGGCGGCGGCACCGCCGCACCACTCCGAGTCGTGAGGTGTACCCATGTCACTGCTCTCCAGCGTCACGTCCCCGGCCGAACTGCGAAAGCTTCCGGCGGCCGAACTCCCGCTGCTCGCCGACGAGATCCGCGCGTTCCTGATCGACGCCGTCACCCGCACCGGCGGACACCTCGGGCCCAACCTCGGCGTGGTCGAGCTGACCATCGCCCTGCACCGGGTCTTCGACTCCCCGTACGACCGGATCGTCTTCGACACCGGCCACCAGAGCTACGTCCACAAACTGCTCACCGGCCGCCAGGACTTCTCCCGGCTGCGGATGAAGGGCGGGCTCTCCGGCTACCCCTCGCGCGGCGAGTCCGAACACGACCTGGTCGAGAACTCGCACGCCTCCACCGCCCTGTCCTACGCCGACGGCCTCGCCAAGGCCGCCCGACTGCTCGGCCAGCACGACCGGCACACCGTCGCGGTGATCGGCGACGGCGCGCTCACCGGCGGGCTCGCCTGGGAGGCGCTCAACAACATCGCCGAGGCCCGCGACCGGCCGCTGGTCATCGTCGTCAACGACAACGAGCGCTCCTACGCCAGGACCATCGGCGGCCTCGCCAACCACCTGGCCACCCTGCGCACCACCCAGGGGTACGAACGCTTCCTCGCCCTCGGCAAGGGCGCGCTGCAGCGCACCCCGCTCGTCGGCCAGCCGATCTTCGACGCGCTGCACGGGGCCAAGAAGGGCTTCAAGGACGCCTTCGCGCCACAGGGCATGTTCGAGGACCTCGGGCTGAAGTACCTCGGGCCGATCGACGGCCACGACCTCGGCGCCGTCGAACAGGCGCTGCGCCAGGCGCGCAACTTCGGCGGCCCCGTCATCGTGCACTGCCTCACCGTCAAGGGGCGCGGCTACCGGCCCGCCGAACAGGACGAGGCCGACCGCTTCCACGCCGTCAACCCGATCGACCCGTACACCTGCCTGCCGATCTCGCCCAGCGGCGGAGTCTCCTGGACCTCGGTGTTCGGCGACGAGCTGGTCGCGCTCGGCGCCGAGCGGCCCGACCTGGTGGCGATCACCGCGGCCATGCTCCAACCGGTCGGCCTGGCCCGCTTCGCCAAGGCCTTCCCGGAACGCACCTTCGACGTCGGCATCGCCGAGCAGCACGCCGTCACCTCCGCCGCCGGCCTCGCCACCGGCGGCCTGCACCCGGTCGTCGCCGTCTACGCGACCTTCCTCAACCGGGCCTTCGACCAGGTCCTGATGGACGTCGCCCTGCACCGGCTCGGTGTCACCTTCGTCCTCGACCGCTCCGGGGTCACCGGCAGCGACGGCGCCTCGCACAACGGCATGTGGGACATGTCGATCCTGCAGGTCGTCCCGGGCCTCAGGCTCGCCGCCCCGCGCGACGCCGACCAGCTGCGGGCCCAGCTGCGCGAGGCCGTCGAGGTCGCGGACGCCCCCACCGTGGTCCGCTTCCCCAAGGCCACCATCGGGCCCGCCGTGCCGGCCGTCGAGCGGATCGGCGGGGTGGACGTCCTGCTGCGCACCGGCCGGCCGTCGGAGATCCTCCTGGTCGCGGTCGGCACCACCGCCGCCGCCTGCCTGGACGCCGCCCGGCTGCTGCTCGCGGAGGGCTTCACCGCGACCGTGGTCGACCCCCGCTGGGTCAAACCGGTCGACCCGGTCCTGCCGGAACTGGCCGCCGCCCACCGGCTGGTCGTCACCGTCGAGGACAACGGCCGCACCGGTGGCGTCGGCGCCGCCGTCGCCCAGGCGCTGCGCGACGCCGACGTGGACGTGCCGGTGCGGGTGCTCGGCCTGCCGCAGGAGTTCCTCGGCCACGCCGCACGCGGGGAGATCCTGGAGGAGACCGGCCTGACCGGCACCGGGGTCGCCGCGCAGACCGCCGTCTTCGCCAAGAACCTGCTACCGAACCGAGGAGCGAACCAGCGCCATGCCGGCTG
Organism: Kitasatospora sp. NBC_01300; assembly: GCF_041435235.1. Classification (NCBI taxonomy): domain Bacteria; kingdom Bacillati; phylum Actinomycetota; class Actinomycetes; order Kitasatosporales; family Streptomycetaceae; genus Kitasatospora; species Kitasatospora sp. NBC_01300. The sequence goes on from NZ_CP108408.1 coordinate 6,476,766, forward strand.
ACCCCGACCGCACCGCCGCCGCCAGCTTCGACCTCGCCGCGCTGATCGCCGACCGCGGCGCCGAGCGGTACGAGCTGCACAGCCGCCACCTCAACCCGCAGCTGCCGCGCATGCTGCACACCATCGGGTTCGACAAGTACTACGAGCGCGCCAAGGGCCCGTACTTCTACGACGCCGAGGGCAACGAGTACCTCGACATGCTGGCCGGCTTCGGCATCTTCGCGCTGGGCCGCCACCACCCGGTCGTGCGGTCGGCGGTCCAGCAGGTGATGGACCTCGACCTGCCGGACCTGGTCCGCTTCGACTGCTCGCCGCTGCCCGGGCTGCTCGCCGAGCGGCTGCTCTCGTACGCGCCCGGGCTGGACCGGGTGTTCTTCGGCAACAGCGGCACCGAGGCGGTGGAGACCGCGCTCAAGTTCGCCCGGTACGCCACCGGCCGCAGGCGCGTCCTGTACGCCGACCACGCCTTCCACGGGCTGACCACCGGCTCGCTCTCCGTCAACGGGGAGAGCGGTTTCCGCAAGGGCTTCGACCCGCTGCTGCCGGACACCGCGATCCCGCTCGGCGACCTCGGCGCGCTGGCCAAGGAGCTGAGGCGCGGCGACGTCGCGGCCCTGATCGTCGAGCCGATCCAGGGCAAGGGCGTCCTGGCGCCGCCGCCCGGCTGGCTGCGCGCCGCGCAGGCCCTGCTGCACGAGCACAGGGCGCTGCTGATCTGCGACGAGGTGCAGACCGGGATCGGCCGTACCGGCGAGTTCTTCGCCTACCAGCACGAGGAGGGCGTGCTGCCCGACCTGGTCTGCGCGGCCAAGGCGCTCTCCGGCGGCTACGTGCCGGTCGGGGCGACGCTCGGCAAGAGCTGGATCTTCGAGAAGGTGTACTCCTCGATGGACCGGGTGCTGGTGCACTCGGCCAGCTTCGGCGCCAACGCCCAGGCGATGGCGGCCGGACTGGCGACCCTGGAGGTGATGCGCGAGGAGAAGGTGGTGGAGAACGCGCGTCAGGTCGGCGACCAGTTGCGCGAGCGGCTGGCCGCGCTGGTCGACCGGTACGAGCTGCTCGCCGAGGTGCGCGGCCGGGGGCTGATGATCGGCATCGAGTTCGGCCGGCCCAAGTCGCTCAAGCTGCGCACCGGTTGGACGGCCCTGCAAGCCGCACGCAAGGGGCTGTTCGCCCAGATGGTGGTCGTCCCGCTGCTCCAGCGGCACCGGATCCTGACCCAGGTGTCCGGTGACCACCTGGAGGTGATCAAGCTGATCCCGCCGCTGATCATCACGGAGCGCGACGTCGACCGGTTCGTGGACGCCTTCACCGACATCATGGATGACGCCCACCGGGGGAGCGGGCTGATGTGGGACTTCGGGCGGACGCTCGTGAAGCAGGCGGTCGGCAGCCGCTGAGCCGGTTCCGGGCGCGTGGTCGGCGGCGGTGCGGGAGTGGGAAGTCGGCCGGGCCGACTTCCCACTCCGTGGGAGACACCGTGTCAGAGCTCGGTCCGGCGGCGCCGGATGACCACGACGAGATCGACGGTGGCGAACAGGGTGAGCAGACCGCAGGCGACCGCGAAGCCGGTGAGGGTCCCCTGGCTGGGGGCGCCGTTGGCGGGGGAGGCCGCCGCCCAGATCGCGAAGCCCGCCGTCGCGAGCGCGAACAGCGGCGTGAAGGTGAGCGACAGCAGGTAGCGGAGCTTGAGGTCGCTGCGGGCGGTGGCCGGCTCGGTGCCGCTGCGCCACGGCCGTCGCGGGGTGGTGGTTCGCATGGCCGTTCACCTCCGGGCCGCGCGGGTGGGGGCTACGATTCCAGCGTACGTCCGTGGGGGAGAGCGGGGGAGACGCGATGACGGGGTCGGACGCGGCGGCGGACGCCGAGGGCTACGCGGGGCTGCGGATCGAACGGGCCCGGGAGCTGGCCAGGCGGCACGGCTGGGCCTCGGTCCGGGTGCTGGAGCCGGGGGCGATGATGACCATGGACCACCGTGAGGGCCGGCTCAACCTCGCGGTGCGCGACGGCGTGGTCGAGCGCAGCTGGGAGGGGTAGGGCCGCCCTCCCGGTGGTCGTGGCGTGCGGGCTCAGTGGCCCGGCCGCCGGGACAGCCGCTGTTCGGCGGCGACGACCAGTGGCTCCAGCAGCGGAAGCGAGAGCAGTACCAGCAGTCCGGCGGCCCAGCCGGCCAGCACGTCGGTGACCCAGTGGGTGCCCAGGTAGAGCGTGGTCAGGCCGATCGAGCAGGCGGTGGCGGCGGCGATCACCGCGCCGGTGCGCCGCCAGCGGACCGCGAGGTAGGCGAGCACGCCCCAGGTGACGACCGCGTTGGCGGTGTGCCCGGACGGGAAGATGGTGCCGCCGGAGAACAGTTCGGGCGAGCCGACGTACTGGGCGTAGTGCGGGCCGAGCCGGCCGGTGACGATCTTGACCGCGCCGACCGTGACGTTGAGCAGCAGCAGCGCGACGGCCATCACCAGCAGCGGGCGCAGCCGCCCCAGCCGGTGCGCGCGCCAGCCGAGCCAGACGAAGGCGGCGATGGCGGAGGGGCCGCGTTGCCCGGCGACCACCCAGGTGTCGAGCAGCGGTTCCAGGCTGGGCCAGTGTTCGTAGGGGCGGAACAGCCGGACCGACCAGTCGAGGTCGACCAGGGCGGTGTTGAGCAGGACACCGGCCAGGACCAGCAGGTAGGCGACGCAGGTCACGGCGAGCAGGGCGGCCTGGCGGCGGCTCATCGGCGGCCAGCCGGGCTCGCGGTGGTGGGCTCGTTCGGGGCTCGGGCGCTCGCGGTGGGTGGTGGTGAGCTGCTCCGGCCCCTGGTCGGGATAGGGCGCGGGGGTACTCGGGGCTTGCACGGGGGTGACCTTACCCATCCGGCCGGGGCTATTCCGGAGGGATTTGTCATTTTCCCGTGAAATCGACAATTGGCGGTGAGAGGTCCGCCCGGGGAGTGATTTCCGCGATTCTCGGATCGAATGCCAGTGTGGTGTTCGAATGATTCTGCAAAAGGCCCGGTAAAGAAAACGGAGTGGGAGGCCGGCGAGTCCGGCTTCCCACTCCGTGGTAACCCTGTGTAGGTTCCGTGCTCAGTCGAGGGGGCCGCCCGCGACGTAGATCACCTGCCCGGAGACGAAGCCGGCGCCCTCGCTCGCGAGGAAGGAGATGGTGTGGGCGACGTCCTCAGGCAGACCGACCCGCTGGACCGGGATCTGGGAGGCCGCAGCCCGCTTGAAGTCTTCGAAGTCCATGCCGACCCGGGCTGCGGTGGCCGCGGTCATGTCGGTGGCGATGAAGCCGGGGGCCACGGCGTTGGCGGTGATGCCGAACTTGCCCAGCTCGATGGCCAAAGTCTTGGTGAAGCCCTGCAGACCGGCCTTGGCGGCCGAGTAGTTGGCCTGGCCGCGGTTGCCCTGGGCGGAGGAGGAGGACAGGTTGACGATGCGGCCGAAACCGGCGTCCACCATGTGCTTCTGCACCGCGCGGGTCATCAGGAAGGCCCCGCGCAGGTGGACGTTCATGACCGTGTCCCAGTCGGACTCGGACATCTTGAAGAGCAGGTTGTCGCGGAGCACGCCCGCGTTGTTGACCAGCACGACGGGGGCGCCGAGTTCGGCGGCCACCCGGTCGACGGCGGCCTGCACCTGGTCGGCGTCCGAGACGTCGGCGCCCACGGCCAGGGCCCGGCCGCCGGCCGCGGTGATCCGGTCGACGGTGTCCTTCCCGGCGGTCTCGTCCAGGTCGAGGACGGCCACGGCGTAGCCGTCGGCGGCCAGTTGCACGGCGGTGGCGGCGCCCAGGCCGCGGGCGGCGCCGGTGACGACGGCGACCCGGGGGGCGGTGCTCTGCTCGGTCATGCGCGCTCTCGTCTCTCTCGGGGTGGTCTCCGCGGGGAGCGCCCCGGGGAGGGTGGCCACACCCTACCCGCGAGTAGGGAGGGCGAACAGGGTCGGAGAGCCGCACGTGACGGTCGGTAAGGACCGACCGGTCGGCTTTCTACTGAGAACGAGTTACCGAGAGGGCGTGGCGGGCGCGTAAATATGCCAATGTTGCCGAACCTGCGTCTACTATCCGCCCCTGCCTGCCAGCAAGGGCCCGCCGTTTGTATAGTGTCCGCCAGCAGCCACCGGCTGCACGGCTGGAGCGCCCTCCCTCATAGCTGGACGCCCACTCGCCGTTACTGCCCCACCCGGGTGTCCCACACACACCGGGTGTGACATCGGGACGGATACATGGTGCTGGGGGAGATCCCGACGACCCGCGTGTCCGCGCGACTGCAACAGTCGCCCGGACACCTGATTCGCGTTGCACAGCAGGTTCACACCAGGCTGTGGTCCGAGCATGTCGGAGCCGATCTCACGGCTCCGCAGTTCGCCGTTCTGCTGGTCCTGGCCCTCGAACCGGGTGCCGACCAGCGGACGGTCGGCGAGCGAGCCTCGCTGGACAAGGCGACGATGGCGGAGATGGTCGCGCGGCTGGTCCGCCGCGGCTTGGTGCTGCGAAGGCGTGACCCGGCCGACGGCCGGCGAAAACTGCTCGCGCTCTCGCAGAGCGGTGCCCAGGCGGTGCGTGAGGCCACCGGCGGTGTGGTCCGCGTGCAGCGCACCCTGTTCGAGCCGCTGACGGCGGAGGAGCAGGTGGAGATCGTGCGGGTGATGGCCAAGATAGCCAGGCTGGAGCCCGCCGCGGTCGCCGTGTTCTCCGACACGCGGCCGATACTGGACGCGCAGCGGGCGATCGGCTACCTGATCAGGGTGGGCCAGCAGGTGCACACCAAACTCTGGTCGGAGCACGTCGGTGCGGAGCTGACGGCTCCGCAGTACGCGGTGCTGGACGCGCTGGAGCTGGAACCGGGCGCCGACCAGCGCACGGTCGGTGAGCTGGCCTCGCTGGACAAGGCGACGATGGCCGAGATGGTCAGCCGGCTGGTGCGCCGCGGTCTGGTGCAGCGCCGGCGCGACCCCTCGGACGGGCGCCGCAACCTGCTGTCGCTCTCGCCGGCGGGCCAGGACCTGCTGCACCGCTCGACGGCCGGCGTGGCCGAGGTCCAGCGGCTGCTGCTCGCCCCGCTGGACGAGAGTGAGCACGGGCCCGCGCTGGCGCTCCTCGGCAAGGCGGCGCGGCTCTAGAGGGATCCTTTGAGCGCCAGCCAAAACGATTCGCCAACGTACGGAAGGCCCGGTGTGTCGAGGGCTTGAGGCGTTGACGGTTCAAGGAGTTGGCGGCTCAGGGCGTTGGTGGCCTGAGCTGCCGGAGGCCGCTGCTCGTTGGCAACGGCGGATCGTGGCACACCGAAGACCGCCCACCCCTGATCGGGGTGGGCGGTCGTTCGACATGACCGCTCGTCAGAGAAGTCGGACGGCGGGTGCCGTCAGTTCCAGTCGAACTCCTGCGGGTCCGGACCGATCCGCGTGCCGGTGGCGACACCGGCGATCGCGGCGAGGTCCTCGGCGTCCAGCTCGAAGCCGGCGACGTCCAGGTTCTCCCGGATGCGGGCGGGGGTGACCGACTTCGGGATCGCGATCACGCCGCTCTGCAGGTGCCAGCGGAGCACCACCTGGGCGACCGTGCGGCCGTGCTTCTCGGCGATCTTCGCCAGCGCCGGCTCGGCGAGCAGCTCCTTGCCCTGGCCCAGCGGGCTCCAGGCCTCGGTGGCGATGCCGTGCTGGGCGTGGAAGGCGCGCAGCTCGGTCTGCGGGAAGTACGGGTGCAGCTCGACCTGGTTCAGCACCGGGACGACCGAGGTCTCGTCGAGCAGCCGGGTGAGCTGCTCGGGCCCGAAGTTGGAGACGCCGACCGACTTGACCCGGCCGTCCGCCTTCAGCTGCTCGAAGGCCTTCCAGACGTTCAGGTAGCTGCCGTGCTTCGGGCGCGGCCAGTGGATCAGGTAGAGGTCGACGTAGTCGAGGCCGAGCTTGGCCAGCGACGCGTCGAACTCGCGCAGGACGGCGTCGCGGCCCTGCTCGCCCGACCAGTCGCGGGTGCCCGAGTTCCACAGCTTGGTGGTGATGTAGAGATCCTCGCGGGCCACGCCGCCGGCCAGGGCCTCGGTGATCGCCTGGCCGGTGCCGGCCTCGTTCTCGTAGATGGCCGCGGTGTCGATGGAGCGGTAGCCCGCCTCGATCGCGGTGCGGACGGCGGCCGTGGCCTCGTCGTCCGGGACCTGCCACACGCCGAATCCGAGCTGCGGGATCTGCGCGCCGTCGTTCAGCGTGACGTTGGGGATGTTGCTCACGGGAAGGGGTGCCCTCCTGGTCGTCCGTGTGATTCCAGAAGGGGGCAACTGGCACCCGGGCGTGATTGTTCCCGCCGTTCGGGGGAATCTTGCGGGGCAGGCGGCCCGCTGTGGCGGGGAATCAGGGGCTGGGTAGCGGAAAAACCTGTTGCGCGGATCACATCGGGGTTGGCAGGCTCGCGGCCATGACCTCCTGAGATCCGGGCCCTTCGTGCCCTTCCCGCCTCTGCCCGGCCGTCCCGTCCGGCGCCGCTCCGGACGCGCCGATGCCGCCGGTGCGAGGCGCCGTGCTGTCGCCCGCCGCCGTCCGGCTTCCGCCGTTCGCGCGAGCCGGGCCCGCCGTGCCGCGAGACCCGCGCCTCCGGCTCGTGACCTTCTCCCGGCGTGTCCGCTCATGCCTGTCCGCTCACGCCTGTTCGCATTCCTCAGCACCCCTCAGCACCGTCCCGCACCCTCCTGTATCGGAGCGTCATGCTGCTCACCCCCCTTCCGTTGGCCGACCCCGGCAGTCCCGATCTCTCCTCACCCCTGGCCTTCCTGCGCTGGCTCCAGCGCGGCCAGCGGCGCGGGCAGGTGCTCGCCACCTGCTGGGCGCTGCTGGAGATGGGCGGCCAGGCGGCGCTGCCGATACCGCTCGGGTGGGGCGTGCAGGCCGCCGTCGACGGCGAGGCCGCCGGGATCTGGCGGGCCGGCGCCCTCGCGGTGGCGCTCGCCGTGCTGTCCGCGCTCGGTTCCGTGCTGCTGCACCGCCAGGCGGTCTGGAACTGGATCCACGCGGCGTGCCACGTGCGGCAGCTGGTGGCCCGGCAGGCCTCGGACCTGGGCGCCGGGCTGTCCTGCCGGATCGCCACCGGCGAGGTCGTCGCGGTCGGCAGCGGGGACGTCGAGCGGATCGGCTGGTACGTCGAACTCGTCGCCCGGGTCCGGGCCGCGGTGATCGTCTGGCTGGCCGTCAGCTCGGCCGTGCTGGTCGTCGAACCGGTGCTCGGGGTCGGGGTGCTGCTCGGTGTCCCGGTGCTGGCGGCCGCCGTCTGGCCGCTGATCGGGCCGTTCGAGCGGCGGTACGAGCAGCAGCGCACGCTCGGCGGCAAGGCCACCGAGCTGGCCGCCGACACGGTGGCGGGGCTGCGGGTGCTGCGCGGCATCGGCGGCGAGGAGCTGTTCCTCGACCGGTACCGGGCCGCCTCCCAGAAGGTCCGGGCCGCGGCCGTCCGATCGGCCCGGCTCTGGTCGCTGATGCAGGCCCAACAGGTCCTGTTGCCGGGCCTGTTCGTGATCGGGGTGACGTGGTACGGCGCCCGGCAGGCGGCCGCGGGCGAACTCGCCGTCGGCGCCCTGATCGCCGTGTACGGCGCCACCGCCTTCCTCGCGGCGCCGCTGCGGATCCTGGGCGAGGCCGCGCACGCCTGGAGCGTCGCCCGGGTCTCCTCGGGGCGCGCCGTCCGGGTGCTCTCGCTCAGCCGCACCAGCGGTGTGGCCGAGGCCTCGCTGAAGAAGCCGGGGAGCGCCGACCTGTTCGACCCGGCGACCGGGCTGACCGCGCGGGCCGGGGAGCTGACCGCGGTCGTCTGCGGGGACCCGGACTTCGCCGGGGCGCTCGCCGGGCGGCTCGGCGGGCACGTCCCGGCCGCCGACGACGAGCCGGAGCAGCCCTCCGTCCGGCTCGGCGGGACGGAGCTGGACGCGGTGCCGCTGGCCGAGGCCAGGGCGGCGGTGCTGGTCCACGACAAGGAGCCGGTGCTGCTCTCCGGCACCCTGACCGGGCTGTTCGACATCCCGTCCTCGGGGCGGGTCTCGGTGGCCGAGGCGCTGGCCGCCGCCCGGTCCGACGACGTGCTGGAGGCCCTGGTGGACGGCTCACCGGAGTGCGAGGGCGACGCGATGCTCGCCCGGATCACCGAGCGCGGGCGCTCGCTGTCCGGCGGGCAGCGCCAGCGGCTCGCCCTGGCCCGCGCGCTGCTGGCCGACCCGCCGGTCCTCGTCCTGGACGAGCCGACCAGCGCGGTGGACGCCCACACCGAGTCCAGGATCGCCACCGGACTGCGGGACACCCGGGCGGGGCGCACCACCGTGATCTTCGCGACCAGCCCGCTGCTGCTCGACCAGGCGGACCGGGTGGTGCTGCTGCGCGACGGCCGGGCGGCCGTGGCCGGGCGGCACCGCGACCTGATGCGGACCGAGCCGGCCTACCGGGCCGTGGTCACCCGCGAGGAGCAGCCGGAACCGGTGGGGGAGCCGGTATGAGCGGCCGCGTGGGCACCCGCGCCGTCCGTCCCGCCCGACCCGCCGCCTACCCGAGGAGCACGTCATGAAGCCCCCCGTCCATGAGGAGCAGGGGCCGGCCACCACCCTGCCGGTCGGCTCACCGGCCGCCGTGCGCGCCTACCTGCGCCTGCTCGCCCGGCGCCACCGCGGCGGGTTCTCCGCGGTGGTGGGGCTGCACTCGGTGGCCACCGTGGCCGGGCTGGTCGGCCCCTGGGTGCTCGGCAGCCTGGTCGAGTCGCTGGCCACCGGCACCGCCGAGGCCACCATCGCGGTCGCGGTCGGCTGGTACCTGCTGGCGCTGGTGGTGCAGTCCGCCTTCACCGGCTGGTCCCGGATGCGCGGTGCCGTCCTCGGCGAGCGGGTGCTGGCCGACCTGCGCGAGGACTTCCTGGTCCGCTCGGTCGCGCTGCCCACCGGCGTGCTGGAGCGGGCCGGCACCGGGGACCTGGTCTCCCGGGGCACCACGGACATCGACCGGCTGGACAAGTCGGTGCGCGAGGCCGTTCCCGAACTCGCCGTCGCCATCGTGTCGTTGCTGCTGGTGATCGGCGCCCTGCTGGTCACCTCGCCGCTGCTCGCGCTCACCTCGCTGGTCGGCCTGCCGCTGCTGCTGGTCAGCTCCCGCTGGTACTTCAAGCGCGCGCCGCAGTCCTACCGCAACGAGTCGGCCGGGTACGCCGCGGTGAACACCGTGCTGGCCGAGACGGTGGACGCCGGGCGGACGGTGGAGACGCTGCGCCTGGGCGACCAGCGGATCGCCCTGACGGACCGCAAGCTGGGCGAGTGGCTGGCCTGGGAGCGCTACACCCTGTGGCTGCGCTCGGTCTGGTTCCCGACCATCGACGCGTTCTACTCCTCGGCGGTGCTGGCCACCCTGCTGCTCGGCGGGCTGTTCACCCTCAAGGGTTGGATCACCGTCGGTGAGTTGACCACGGGGGTGCTGTACGCGCAGATGCTGACCGGTCCGGTCGACCTGATCCTGCGGTGGTACGACGAACTGCAGATCGGCCAGGCCTCGCTGGCCCGGCTGGTCGGCGTCCGCGAGGTGCCGGAGCACGAGGGCGACGAGTCCAGTCACCCGGACGGCCGCCGGGTCGAGGCCCGGGACGTCCGGTTCGGCTACCGGGAGGGCGCCGACGTCCTGCACGGCATCAGCCTGGACGTCGCGCCGGGCAGCCGGGTCGCGCTGGTCGGGCCGTCCGGGGCGGGCAAGTCCACGCTGGGGCGGCTGCTGGCCGGGATCTACGCCCCCGGGCGCGGCAGCGTGACGCTCGGCGGGGCGGCGCTGGCGCGGATGCCGGCCGAGCGGGTGCGGGCGGAGGTCGCCCTGGTGAACCAGGAGCACCACGTCTTCGTCGGCACCCTGCGGGACAACCTGCGGCTGGCCGCGCCGGGGGCCGAGGACACCGAACTGCGCTCCGCGCTGGACGCGGTGGACGCCGGCGGCTGGGTGGACGCGCTGCCGCACGGCCTCGACACCGAGGTCGGCTCCGGCGGCACGGTGCTGACCCCACCACAGGCCCAGCAGTTGGCGCTGGCCCGGCTGGTGCTGGCCGATCCGCACACCCTGGTGCTGGACGAGGCCACCTCGCTGCTGGACCCGCGTGCCGCCCGGCACCTGGAGCGCTCGCTCGCCCGGGTGCTGGAGGGCCGCACGGTCATCGCCATCGCCCACCGGCTGCACACCGCGCACGACGCGGACGTGATCGCGGTGGTCGAGGGCGGCCGGATCAGCGAGTACGGCAGCCACCCGGAACTGGTCGCGGCCGGCGGCCCGTACGCGGCGCTCTGGCGCTCCTGGCGGGACGAGCGGTAGCGGGCCGGCGCCGTCTGGCCCGCACGGAGCTGTCGAACCCGCACGGAGCCGTTGACTCTTACGGCACTTCAAACCCGCACGGGGCCTGATTACCCCGTGCGGGTTACTCCCTCGTCCATCAGGGCGCGTAACCGGGCAAATCGGAGCCCCGGCCCGCAGACTGCTCCGGTGACCAAGATTTCGGACGGCTCGTCCGGCTCCAAACGCAGCGAGATCGCTGGGATCCCCACCCGGTACATCGGGATCGTCGTCATCGTCGTCCTCGCCGTGTGGTTCCTGTTCGCGAACCTCGACAGGGTGAAGATCCAGTTCTGGGTGTTCACCGTCACCGCGCCGCTCTGGATCGCACTGCTCGCCACGCTGCTCGCCGGCGGCGCGCTGGGCTGGCTGCTGAAGGGGCGTCGCGGCCGGTGACCAGCGCTCCCGGGCCGGCCCAGCCGGGGCCCTCGGCCTTCACGCCGCTGATCGAGGTGCGCGGCGTCAACAAGCACTTCGGGGACCTGCACGTCCTCCAGGACATCGAGCTGACCGTGGGCCGCGGCGAGGTCGTCGTGGTCATCGGACCGTCCGGCTCCGGCAAGTCGACACTCTGCCGGGCGATCAACCGCCTGGAGCCGATCGAGGACGGCACCATCCTGATCGACGGCGAGCCGCTGCCCGAGGAGGGCAAGGGGCTGGCCCGGCTGCGCGCCGAGGTCGGCATGGTGTTCCAGTCCTTCAACCTGTTCGCGCACAAGACCGTGCTGCAGAACGTCTCGCTCGCGCAGATCAAGGTCCGCGGCCGGCCCCGGGCGGAGGCGGACGCCAAGTCCCGCGCCCTGCTGGAGCGGGTCGGGCTGGAGGCGCACGCCGAGAAGTACCCGGCCCAGCTCTCCGGCGGCCAGCAGCAGCGGGTGGCGATCGCCCGGGCGCTGGCGATGGACCCGAAGGCACTGCTGTTCGACGAGCCGACCTCGGCGCTCGACCCCGAGATGATCAACGAGGTGCTGGACGTCATGCGCCAGCTGGCCCACGAGGGCATGACGATGGTCGTGGTCACCCACGAGATGGGCTTCGCCCGGGCCTCCGCCAACCGGGTGGTCTTCATGGCCGACGGCCGGATCGTCGAGGACCGCGCCCCGGAGGACTTCTTCAGCGCTCCGGAGAGCGAGCGCGCCCGGGACTTCCTGTCCAAGATCCTGAAGCACTGAGGCGGCGCCCGTGACGAGGAAGACCACGCCCGCCGCCCGGAGCCGGACGGTGCTCGCCGCCGTCCTGCTGCTCGCCGTGCTGGCCGCCGGCTGCGGCAAGCCCGGCACCCCGCCGCCCAAGGGCCCGCAGGCGAGTGCGCTGCCCAGCTACCAGGTACGCGACGCCGCCTCCATCACCGGCTCGCCGACCCTGGACGCCGCCCGGAGCCGGGGCCACCTGGTGGTCGGCGCCAAGGAGGACCAGCCGTACCTGGGCGAGAAGAACCCGGCCACCGGCGTGTACTCCGGCTTCGACATCGAGATCGCCAAGATGGTCGGCGCCTACCTCGGCTTCCCGCCGGACCGGATCGAGTTCAAGACCATCGCCTCGGCCAACCGCGAGACCGCGCTGCAGAACGGCCAGGTGGACTTCTACGTCGGCACCTACACCATCAACGACAACCGGAAGAAGCTGGTCGGCTTCGCCGGGCCGTACTTCGTCGCCGGGCAGTCGCTGCTGGTGCGCAGGAACGACAACACCATCCACGGCCCGCAGGACCTGGACGGCAAGAAGGTCTGCTCGGCGGCCGGCTCGACCCCGTACCAGCGCATCCAGTCGCAGTACCCGAAGGCGAAGCTGATCGGCTACGACACCTACTCGGCCTGCGTGGACAACCTGATCACCGGCCAGGTGGACGCCGTCACCACGGACAACGCGATCCTGCTGGGCTACGCGGCCAAGGTGCCGGACGAGCTCAAGGTGGTCGGCCCGCTGTTCTCCCAGGAGCCGTACGGGATCGGCACCCCGAAGAACGACACCGTGCTGCGCCTGGCCCTGGACGACGCGCTGGCGCAGAACGAGCAGAACGGCGACTGGAAGAAGGCCTACGACGCGACCCTGGGCCTGTCCGGGGAGCCGGCGCCGACACCGCCGCCGATCGACCGGTACTGAGAGGGCCGCGCCGTGAAAACGCTGACCGACAACTGGTCGACCTACTGGGACGGCTTCCTCGGCACGCTCTCGCTGTTCGCGGTGAGCGCCGTGCTGTCGCTGGTGCTGGGAGTGATGATCGCGGGTTTCCGGGTCTCGCCGGTCCGGCCGCTGCGGGTGTTCGGGACGGCCTGGGTGACGCTGCTGCGCAACACGCCGCTGACCCTGCTGTTCTTCATCGTGGTGCTGGGCCTGCCGCGCTTCAACATCACGCTGCCGTTCTTCGTCTTCGCGGTGGCCGCGCTCGGCTGCTACACCTCGGCCTTCGTCTGCGAGGCGATGCGCTCGGGCATCAACACCGTGCCGGCGGGGCAGGGGGAGGCGGCGCGCAGCCTGGGCATGAGCTTCGGGCAGACGATGAGCGTGGTGGTGCTGCCGCAGGCGTACCGGTCGGTGGTCGCGCCGATCGGCAGCGTGATGATCGCGCTGGCGAAGAACACGGCGATCGCCGGCTCGTTCAGCGTCACCGAACTGCTCGGCACCTACCGGACGATCAACGAGCTGGGCTACAGCATCGTCTGGACCTTCGTCTGGATCGCCGTCGGCTACCTGATCATCACCCTGGCCGTCAGCGCCGTCTTCAACCTGCTGGAACGACGAGTGGCGGTGTCCCGATGACCGTTGGATCCTCGGCGCTGTACGACATCCCCGGTCCGAAGGCGCTCGCCCGCCACCGGCTGTACGGCGGGATCGCGCTGCTGCTGATCGCGGCGCTGATCGGCTGGATCGTCTACATGCTGTTCCACACCCACCAGTTCACGTACCAGAAGTGGATGCCCTTCGAGTACCGGGGCGTCCAGGACCTGCTGCTGAGCGGGCTCGGCAACACCCTCAAGGCCTTCGGCTGGACGGTGCTGTTCGCGCTGCCCTTCGGCGCGCTGTTCGCGGCCGGGCGGCTGTCCGACCACAGGGTGGTGCGGGTGCTCTCCACGGTGGTGGTGGAGTTCTTCCGGGCCATGCCGCTGCTGGTGATGATCTTCTTCGTCTTCGTCGCGCTCAAGGTGCAGCCGCTGTGGGCGCTGGTGACCGGGCTGGTGCTGTACAACGGCTCGGTGCTGGCTGAGGTCTTCCGGGCCGGCGTGCTCGCGGTGCCCAAGGGACAGCGCGAGGCGGCCTACGCGCTCGGCCTGCGCAAGACCCAGGTGATGACGTACGTGCTGGTGCCGCAGGCCAACCGGGCCATGCTGCCGGCCATCATCAGCCAGCTGGTGGTCGCGCTCAAGGACACCTCGCTGGGCTTCCTGATCACCTACGAGGAGTTCCTGCACGCGGGCAAGCTGATCGCCACCAACCTCGACTACGACCTGCCGTTCATCCCGGTGGTGATCGTGATCGCGCCGATCTACATCGGCATGTGCCTGCTGCTCTCCTGGCTCGCCCGCTGGGTCGAGCGCCGCAGCCGGCGCAGCCCGAGCATGCGGGGCGGGGCACCGGTGGTCAAGGCCGGGGTGGCGATGGGGCTGCCGCCGTCCGCGCAGCAGTGAGGGGCCTGGTTCGATCCTGAACCATAGGTGCGGGTGGGGATAGGGCGGGCATCTCCAATTTCCTCTTATGATTGCGGAGGTTCGACGACGACGACCGGGGGAGGGCCATGGAGCCGGTATTCGACTCGCGGCACATCAGGACGTTCCACGAGGTCGTCAGAGCGGGCTCCTACTCGGCCGCCGCCCGTGAGCTCGGCTACACCCAGCCCGCCATCACCCAGCAGATGAAGGCGCTCGAACGCACCGTCGGCGTCGCGCTGTTCACCCGGGCCGGGCGCGGGCTGCGGCTCACCGAGGCGGGCGAGGCGCTCTCCCGGCACGCCGAACTGATCCTCGGCAGCCTCTCCGCCGCCCAGCAGCAGCTCGCCGCGCTCGCCCGGCTGCGGGCCGGGCGGGTACGGGTCTGCGCCTTCCCCAGTGCCAATGCCACCTTGATACCCGAGGCGATGGCCCGGCTGCTCGCCGAACACCCCGGTGTGCGGGTCGAGCTGCTGGAGGCCGAACCGCCGGACTCCGTCCAGCGACTGCTGCGCGGGGAGTGCGACATCGCGCTGGCCTTCCGCTACCCCGGCAGCGCGACCGAGGTGCCCGACGGGCTGGACGAGATCCCGCTGATGGAGGACCTGCTCACCGTGCTGCTGCCGGTCGGGCACCCGCTCGGCCGCCGGCACGCCGTCCGGCTCGCCGACCTCGACGGCGAGCGCTGGATCGCCGGCTGCCCGCGCTGCCGGGCCAACCTGCTGAACGTCTGCGCGGAGGAGGGCTTCGCGCCCGACATCGTGTTCTCCACGGACGACAACCTCGCGGTGCAGAGCCTCGTCGCCGCCGGGGTCGGGATCGCGCTGATGCCCGCGCTGGTGCTCTCCTTCATGTGCCACCGCAAGGTCACCGGGCGGGCCGTCGAACCGCACCTGCGCCGGCAGGTGAGCGCGTACGTGCTGCGCGAGCACCGGCGGATCCCGGCCACCGGGCTGGTGCTGGACCACCTGCGGCGGGCGGCGGCGAGCCGGATCGGGTGCTGAGTGGTGCCTGCGGTGGGTGCTCGCCGGGGCGATTCATAAGCTGAGGTTGGGGGGAAGCTTAAGAACCCTCGTTGGACGTGATAGGTCGGTGCAGCCGAACCTGCTGGCATGACACCCCCAGCCACGGTCGGCAGCGACCGGCTCACCGAGCGGATGACCGCCCTGATCGGCGAGATCCGTGCCGTCGTGGACCGCGGACTGCCCCCGGAACTCACCGCCTACCTGGTCGGCGAACGCCTCGCCCCGCACCTGCACGCCGACCCCGACGGGCCCGACGCGCTGCTCACCCCCGCCCAGCGCGAGGGCGACCCGGAGCGCTACCGCCAGCACGTCCTGCACGCCGAGGAGGACGGCGGCTTCTCCGTCGTCGCCCTGGTCTGGCTGCCCGGCCAGCAGACCCCGATCCACGACCACGTCTCCTGGTGCGTGGCCGGCGTCCACCAGGGCCAGGAGAGCGAGACCCGCTACCGGCTGGTCTCCGACGGCCGCACCGCCCACCTCGTCGAGACCGAGCACGTCGCCGGCCCGGCCGGCACCGTCGCCGCCTTCGCCCCGCCCGGTGACATCCACCTGGTGCGCAACGCCTGCAACAGCACCGCCATCTCCATCCACGTCTACGGCGCGGACGTCTCCCGGCTCGGCACCAGCATCCGGCGCGTCTACCGGCTGCCCGCCGACCAGCAGCAGTGAGGGCGGCGTGGCACTGACCCTCCGGGAGCGCGCCGCGCGCACCCGCTCACTGCCCCCGCTCGGCGGGGACGCCCCCGGCCTGCTGCTCGCGGCGGCCGGGGTGGCCGCCGCGATCGCCGTCCACGCGGCCGTGCCCGCCGTGCCCAAGCTCACCGCGGCCGTGGTGCTCGGCATGGCGGCGGCCCACCTGCCCGGGCTGCGCCCGGTGGTGCGCGGGGTGGCCCGGCCGGGGCTGTCCATGGCCGGCAAGCGGCTGATGCGGCTCGGGATCGTCCTGCTCGGGCTCAAGCTCAGCCTGGACGACGTGCTCGGCCTCGGCTGGGCCACCGTCGCCATGGTGCTCGCGGTGGTCGCGGCCACCTTCACCGGCACGCTCTGGCTCGGCCGGCGGCTCGGCCTGCCGGGCGACCAGCCGCTGCTGGTCGCCACCGGGTACTCGATCTGCGGAGCCTCGGCGATCGGCGCGGTCAGCCAGGCGGCCGGCAGCGAGGAGGAGGACGTCGCCGCCTCGGTGGCCCTGGTCACCCTGTGCGGGACGCTGGCCATCGCCGTGCTGCCGCTGCTCCAGCAGCCGTTCGGGCTGGGCGACGTGGAGTTCGGGCGGTGGGTCGGCGCGAGCGTGCACGACGTCGGGCAGGTGGTCGCCACCGCGCAGACCGGCGGGGCGGGCGCGTTGCGGGAGGCCGTCCTGGTCAAGCTGATGCGCGTGGTGCTGCTGGCGCCGCTGGTCGCCGGGATGGCCGTCGCGGTGCGGCGCCGGGCGCGCCGGGCCGGGGAGGCCGTCGCCGGGGCGGGCCAGGAGGCGGGGGAAGACCCCGCGAAGAACCCGGCCAAGACCGGCAGCCGCCCGCCGATCGTCCCGCTGTTCGTGGCGGGGTTCCTCGCGATGATCGTGCTGCGGACCACCGGGGTGCTCCCGGAGCGGGCGCTCACCCTCGCCGGGGACGCCCAGGAACTGCTGCTGGCCGCCGCGCTGTTCGGCCTCGGCAGCGCCGTGCACCTGCCGACCATGGTCCGCACCGGCGGGCGGCTCGCCCTGCTCGGGCTCGGCTCCTGGGTGGTCGTCGCGGGCGTCTCCTACGCCGGGGTGCTGGTCACGACGTGACGGGCGCGGGGGCGGACTCGGCTATTGTCGGGCGGGTACTCGTCCGCCGGGACGCTCCTGCACCCGAGTCCGCTGAGGAAGCCGCATGTCCACCGCACTGCCCGAACGGGACGCTCACGAGGCCGTCGTCACGCTCGACCGGCGGGACGGCCCGTTCGGCGAGGTGGTACTGCGCCGGCGCGGCCGGCACTTCGAGATCATCGCCAACGGCTGCTTCCTGATGGACACCGCCGACGGCCGCTCCGAACGCCTGCTGATCCAGGCGGCGCTGGACGAACTGGACCGCACCGGCGCCCCCGCGGAGCCCTCGGTGCTGATCGGAGGCCTCGGCGTCGGCTTCTCGCTGGCGTACGCGGCGGCCGAGCCGCGCTGGGGGCGGATCGCCGTCGTCGAGCGCGAGACCGCCATCATCGACTGGCACCGGAGCGGGCCGCTCGGCGCCTTCTCCGGCGGCGCGCTGGAGGACCGGCGGGTCCAGGTCCTCCACACCGACCTGCTGGAGTACCTGGCGGCGGCCGACGGCGAGCGCTACGACGCGCTGTGCCTCGACATCGACAACGGCCCGGACTGGACCGTCACCGACTCCAACGCCGGGCTGTACGGCGCCGACGGGCTCGCGGTGCTCTGGCACCGGCTGCAGCCGGGCGGGGTGCTGGCGGTGTGGAGCGCGCAGCCCTCTGCGGACTTCGAGGAGGCGCTGCGGGCGGCGGGCTTCTCCGACGTCGTCACGCACGAGATCCCGGTCAGCCGCGGCGTGCCGGATGTGGTCCACCTGGCCCGGCGCGCGGGCTGACGGCGTAGGGCCCCCAACCTTCCTGTCGCGTCGGGGCGTTGTCCGCAGCTGTGGTCAACTGCCGGACTCCGGCGTCGCGTTGTCGCGGCCTCCGACGGCTGGACCTTGGTGGAGGGGGCAGTTGTCGGGGCTCAGCCGAACGGCCTGGTCTCCGGGCCCGAAGCCTCCGCCGCGTCGGTCTCCGTCGTCTGGTCCGGGGTGGACGGGAGGCTTTCCGGGGCGAAGGGGTTGAAGTCCGGCGGGGGCACCATGACCGGCGTGCCCTTCCGCGGGGCGTCCTGCGCGGGAACGGTCGGCGGTGCGGAGGGCGGCGGCGGGACGGCCGGGCCCTGCGTCGCGAGCGTGGTGCCGAACGGGTCCGACTGGTCGGCCGTCACCGTGCCGAACGGGTCGGTGGCCGGGGCGGCCGCTGCCGGGGACGTGTCCGGGGTGGACGGGAGGCTTTCCGGGGCGAAGGGGTTGAAGTCCGGCGGCGGCACCATGACCGGCGTGCCCTTCCGCCCGGCCGGCGCCGCCTGCGGCTCGGCATCGGCCGGGGAGGCCTCCGCGACGGGCGCGAACGGGTTGAAGTCCTCGGGCGGGAGCTGCGCCGGCACCTCTTCCGGCTCCTCCTCGACGGGAGCGGGAGCGGCGGCAGGCGTGGCGGGTACGGCCACGGGCACGGGCGCGCGCACGGCGCCGGCCACCTCACCGTCCCAGCCGAACTGAACGCTCTTCAGCAGCTCCGCGAACGCCTGCGTGTACAGGTCCCAGTCCTCCGGCTGCGCCGTGGACAGCTGGACGCAGAGCACGGTGCCGCCGTCCGGCAGCGGGACGAAGGCCTCGACCGCCGAGGTGACCACCCAGCGCCGCTGCCCGTCGGCGGACAGCGGCCCCGGCACCGGGACGGTCCGTCCCTCGACCAGGACGGCGGCCGGCCCGGCCGGCAGCAGGACCGTCCACACCTCGGCGTGCCGCCGGACGGTGGCGAGCTCGGTGGCGAGCGCGGTGATCGGCAGCGGGTGCCGGGCGAGCGAGACGACCAGGGCGGCGTCGGAGGCCCGGCCGTCCACGTCCAGCGCGCAGACGCCCGCGTAGACCGTTCCGGCGTCGTGGACCAGGTCGGCGAGGGTGGCGGAGACGACCGCGAAGTCGCGGCGCTGCTCCGGACCGTCACCGCTGAACAGCTCCTCGGCGACCTCGGCCAGATGCCCGGTCAGTTCCTCGGCGGCCGCGGCGGTGGCCCGGTCGACGCCGTCCGCCCCGCCCGCCGGCGCGGGCACCGTACGGGAGCAGACCCCGGCCGGACCACCGGGGGAGGTCAGCGGGTGGAAGCCGGGCGGGACCACCAGTCGGACCTCGGCGCCCGCGCCGGTGGCCAGTTCGACCGGCTGGCGGGTCTGCTGCCCGGCGGCCAGCGCGGCCAGTGCCGGGGCGAACGGCGGGCGCAGCTTGGGGTCGGCGAACTCGCCGGTGACCGGCAGTTGGAACAGTGCGGCCGAGGTGGTGCCCCGGTCGGCGATCGCGCCGCGCACCGCCCCGCCGCCGTAGCGGGTGTGGAGGGCGGCGGTCACCCGGTCGGCGACCCGGGCGCCGGTACCGGGGCGGGCCGTGCCGGCGGTGAGTACCGTGCCGAGCCGGTCCACGGCCGCGTGCACCGGGCCGTTCGGGGCCAGCGGGAGGCCGAACAGCGCCTCGGCGGCGGGGTGTTCGGCCGGGCGCAGGGCGCTGAGCGAGGCCGCCGGATGGCGGGAGGTGCGCTCGTCGAAGAGGGCGTCGGTGAGCGTGCCGAGGGTCGCGCAGACCTGCTCCGCCGCTGCGAAGGGATTGGCCTCCGCGCTGAACTGGACGTCCTGGGTCAACTGTTGAGCCCCCCGCTCTGCTGCGTCTGCGGTCCGCTGGTCCGGGTGGGTCCGCAGGCGCCGTGGTGGCGTGCCGTCGGATCCGTGCTCATTCCTATCAGAGCCCGCTGTCGGGACCGAACCGGCGGATCACCCGATGGGAGCCGCGGCCGTTTCGCCCGTGGCCTGCGGGGACGTTTCGCCGGACGGTGCGGTGGCGAGCGCGGTGACCGCCTCGGTGATCCCGGGGACGGCGAACAGTCCGGCGAGCTCCCGCACCAGGCGCCCGGTCGGGCCGTCAGGACGCTCGTCCGCGAAGAACGAGGCGAGTTCGGCGGCGAGCGCCGGCTCCCGGGCGGCGGTGAGGGTGAGGGAGGCGACGAACTCCTGCACCAGGTGCAGCTGCAGGTCCTCCAGCGGCACCGAGCGTTCGGCCAGCCACTCCAGCGAGGTGATCTCGGCGTTGGCGATCCAGGCCCGGACGGCCAGCCGCAGGCCGGGGCTCGGCGCGGGGATCGCCAGGTGGGAGAGGATCTGGTCGTGGGCGGCCCGCCGCACCTCGTCGATCACCGCCGAGGTGCCCGCGCTGGCCGCCACCGAGCCGCCGCGCAGCAGCGCCGCGAAGCCGGGCCCGTGGCTCTGCACGAAGTCCAGGTAGCGGCCCATCACCCGGTACAGCCGCTCGGACAGCGGCCCGTCGGCGGCCTCCTCGAAGCGCGCCGAGAGCTCCCGCCCGGCCCGCCGCAGCGACTCCTCGTACAGCGCCTGCTTGCCGGGGAAGTAGTGGTACACCAGCGGCCGGGAGGCTCCCGCGGCGGCGGCGATGTCGTCGATCGACACCTCCTCCGGCGGGCGGCGGCTGAACAGCTCCAGCGCGACGGCGATCAGCTGTTCGCGCCGCTCGTCCACGCTGAGCCTGCGGCGCGGCCGCTCACCGGCAGCCGCCCGGGCCGGCGCCCGGCCCGGCGTCTGGCCTGCCGCCCGGGCCGGTGCCTGCTCCGGGGCGGGGGTCCGTGCAGCGCGGGCGGCCGTCGGCGACGGCGTACGGGAGGCCATGCGCGCCACCCTATCCGCCGTCCGGGGCGGGGCCTATGCGGCGTGGAGGTCCAGGTAACGGCGGTAGGCCTCGCGGCCGTCGGGGACGAAGTCGTCGTGGGCGAGGCGGTCGGCGAGCTCGGCGGGGGTGAGCCAGGCGTGCCAGGCGACCTCGGACTCCTGCGGCTGGACCGCGCCGTCCCACTCGGCCTCGTACGTGTCGCTCCACCAGGAGAGCCCGTCCTGCCGGAAGAGGAACTTGAAGAGCGGACGCGGGGTGATCCCGTGCACGCCGAGCTCCTCCTCGGCCTCGCGGACGGCGGCCTCGGCGTACGTCTCGCCGGAGCCGACCACGCCGCCGACGAACATGTCGTACGCGCCGGGGGCGAACAGCTTGGTGTCGGTGCGGCGGTGGACGAAGATCCGCCCGGCCGGGTCGCGGACCAGGATGAAGACGCACCGGTGGGTGAGCCCCTGCCGGTACACCTCCCCGCGCAGCGCCGTCCCGATCACCCGGTCGTGCTCGTCGACGACGTCCAGCAGTTCTTCGGCAGGGTTGGTCATGGAGGACAGGTTAGGGTTTCGGGGCCCGCTTCGAACGCTTTTCGAGTGCGATTCGAGCTCGATGCGCAGGTGATTCGCAGGTGATTAGCACAGTGATTCGTGCACGATCGGATGCGGGCGGGAACGCAGGAACCGGACAGGCTGAGGGCGGCGCGCGATGGTGGAGATCTGGGGCGAGACGGCCGAGGGGTTCGAGCCCGTACGGGAGGCCTTCGCGCGGAACTTCCACGAGTACGGCGAACTGGGCGCGGCCTTCGCGCTGTACGTGCGCGGCCGCAAGGTGGTCGACCTGTGGGGCGGTGACGCCCGGCCCGAGGTCGGCGGGCGGCCCGCGCCGGCGGTGCCCTGGACGGCGGACACCGCCCAGGTGCTGCGCTCGGTCACCAAGGGCCTGACCGCGAGCACCGCGCTGCTGCTGGCCGAGCGCGGCCTGCTCGACCTGGATGCCCCGGTGGCCTCCTACTGGCCCGAGTTCGCGCAGGCCGGCAAGGGCGGGGTGCCGGTGCGCTGGCTGCTGTCGCACCAGGCCGGGGTGCCCGCGCTGGACGTGCCGCTGCGGCTGGAGGACGTGCTGACCTGGGAGCGAGCGGCGGCCGCGGTGGCCGCGCAGGCGCCCGCCTGGGAGCCGGGCGCCGCGCACGGCTACCACCCGTACACCTTCGGCTGGCTGGTCGGCGAGGTGGTGCGGCGGGTGAGCGGGCGCACGATCGGCCAGTACTTCGCCGAGGAGATCGCCCGGCCGCTCGGGCTGGACCTGTGGATCGGGCTGCCGGCCGGGGCCGCGCCGAGGGTCGGCCGGCTGGTCGACCTGCCGGCCCCGGAGGCGGCCCGGACCGGGCCGAGCGGGCTGCGACTGCGGCCCAAGCAGTCCGTCCGGGACGCCTACCAGGACCCGGGCTCGCTGACCGCGCGGTCCTTCGCCTCGGTGCGCCCCGGGGTGGACCTCAACGACCCGGCGGTGCAGGCCGCCGAGATCCCCGGCGCGGGGGGCATCGGCACCGCCCGCTCGCTGGCCCGGTTCTACGCGGCGCTGATCGGCGCCGCCGACCGCCCGGACGGCTCCGGCGCGCTGCTGCCGCCGCTGCTCGGGCCCGGGCTGCTGACCCGCGCGGCCGGGCCCGAGGTGAGCGGGCCGGACCGGGTGCTGATCGTCAACTCCACCTTCGGCCTGGGCTTCTGGCGGCACGGCCCGACCGCGCCGATGGCCTCCCCGGCGAGCTTCGGCCACCCCGGCCGGGGCGGCTCGCTGGGCTTCGCGGACCCGGAGCTCGGGCTGGGCTTCGGCTACGTCACCAACGGCATGCAGCCGGGTGTCACCGGCGACATCCGCTCGCGCAACCTGATCCGCGCGGTGCGGGGGTGCCTGGGGCTGTCCGGCTAGTGCCGGGCGCGGCCCCGGGCCGTCAGGCCTGGCCGGTCTCGAAGCGGGTGATCTTCGGGCCGGTGAGGGTGAAGCGCCAGGCGGTGCGCATCTCGCCCCAGGTGTCGTTGGTGAAGTTGGCGATCAGCGCGCGGCCGCCGTCCGATTCGGTCTGGACGTCCATCCGGCCGCGGACGGTGAAGATCTCCTTGTCGATCCACTGGTCCAGGTCGCGGTCGGAGCCGTCGTCGGACATGGTCGCGTCCGGGGTGAGGGTGGCCAGGAAGGCGTCGCGGTCGCCCGAGTTGACCGCGGCGACGAAGGCGCGCACGGTGGGGTCGGAGAGCTTGGCGGGGGAGATGGTCATCGGGACTCCCGGGGGTGAGGGACGGGGAGTCCTGTTTACGACGTTCGCCGGGTGTGTTCGGGCATGTCGGCGGCGCGTCGAGAAAATCGCGTATTCATGTGCTTAGATCCCGAAATGGGCGTTTTGCCCTACGGAGGGTTGTGCAGCGTGGACGTCCCGTCGGGCGTTCGCGCTGCGGCCACGGGGAGTGGCGGCGGAGCGGGAGGCCGGGACCGGCCTCCCGCTCCGTGTTTCGTGGAGGCCGCGGCCTAGAACAGGCCGACCGCGTCCGGGGAGTAGCTGACCAGCAGGTTCTTGGTCTGCTGGTAGTGCTCCAGCAGCGCCTTGTGGTTCTCCCGGCCGATGCCGGAGTTCTTGTAGCCGCCGAAGGCCGCGTGGGCGGGGTAGGCGTGGAAGCAGTTGGTCCACACCCGGCCGGCCTGGATGGCGCGCCCGGCGCGGTGGGCGGTGTTGAGGTCGCGGGTCCAGACGCCCGCGCCGAGCCCGTACTGGGTGTCGTTGGCGAGGGTGATCGCCTCGGCGAAGTCCTCGAAGCGGGTGACCGAGACGACCGGGCCGAAGATCTCCTCCTGGAAGACCCGCATGCTGTTGACGCCCTCGAACACCGTCGGCGTCACGTAGTACCCGCCGGCCAGGGCGCCGCCGAGGTCGGCCCGCTCGCCGCCGGCCAGCAGCTTGGCGCCCTCGGCCTGGCCGATCTCGAAGTAGGAGAGGATCTTCTTCAGCTGTTCGACGCTGGCCTGCGCGCCGACCTGGGTCTCGGTGTCCAGCGGGTCGCCCTGGCGCATCGCGCGCACCCGCTCCAGGCCGTCGGCGAGCAGCCGCTCGTAGACCGAGGACTGGATCAGCGCCCGGCTGGGACAGGTGCACACCTCGCCCTGGTTGAGGGCGAACATCGCGAAGCCCTCGACCGCCTTGTCGTAGAAGGCGTCCGAGGCGGCGGCGACGTCCGCGAAGAACAGGTTGGGGCTCTTGCCGCCGAGTTCCAGCGAGACCGGGATCAGGTTGTCGCTGGCGTAGCGGGCGATCAGCCGGCCGGTGGTGGTCTCGCCGGTGAAGGCGATCTTGCGGATGCGGTTGCTGGAGGCCAACGGGGCGCCGGCCTCCTCGCCGAAGCCGGTGACGATGTTGACCACGCCGGGCGGCAGCAGGTCGGCGGTCAGCTCGGCCCACAGCAGCACCGAGGCCGGGGTCTGCTCGGCGGGCTTGAGCACCACCGCGTTGCCGGCCGCGAGCGCCGGGGCGAGCTTCCAGACCGCCATCAGGATCGGGAAGTTCCACGGGATGATCTGGCCGACCACGCCCAGCGGCTCGTGGAAGTGGTACGCCACGGTGTCCTCGTCCAGCTGGGACAGGCCGCCCTCCTGGGCGCGCAGCGCGCCCGCGAAGTAGCGCAGGTGGTCGACCGCGAGCGGGAGGTCGGCGGCCAGCGTCTCGCGCACCGGCTTGCCGTTCTCCCAGCTCTCCGCGACGGCCAGCCGCTCCAGGTTCTCCTCCATCCGGTCGGCGATCCGCAGCAGCACCTGGGCCCGCTCGGCGGGCGGGGTGCGGCCCCAGCCGGGGGCGGCGGCGTGGGCCGCGTCCAGCGCGGCCTCGATGTCCTCGGCGGTGCCGCGGGCGACTTCGGTGAACACCTCGCCGGTGACCGGGGTCGGGTCGCCGAAGTACTCGCCGCGCACCGGCGGGGTCCAGCCGCCGCCGATCCAGTGCTCGTACCGGGAGCGGTAGGCGACGATGCTGCCGGGCGTGCCGGGGGGCTGGTAGACCGTCATGCTCTGGTGTCTCCTCGCGACGTCGGGCGTCGCCCGGACCGGGCGGCGCGGGCGGCGCGCCGGGCCGCGCCCGGCGCGGGGCGGCCCGGCGGGAGGGTGCGGACACGCAATTCGGGGCGGACGCCCGCCGGGGCGTCCGCCGTCGAGCACGATAGCCGCCCGGCGCCCGGCGCGGCTACGGTCCGTGCGCCCGGTCCGTACGGAGGGTGCGCGTTCCGGTCGTGGCGCGGGGGCGCGCACCGTGGCTCCGCGCTCCGGTCGGGACGGTGTCAGACCGCGTGGTAGCGGCCGGTGCGGGACTCCCAGTACAGGTAGCCGGCGAGCCAGGTGACCAGCCCGTCCGCGTACCGCTGGGCGATCGTCCGTTCGACCCGGGAGAGCCCCAACTCCCGGTAGACGTCCGGCAGTCGGCCGTGCAGGTCCCGGCACCGCTCGACCATCAGCTGCGCCTCCTCCAGCACCACCGCACAGGCCTCCTCGGCCGAGCAGCGGCGCTCGCGCTGGACGATCATCACCAGGTTGTTGACGTCGCCGCGCGGGGCCTCCAGCGGGAACGACCGGACGTCGTTGCTGAGCGAGGGGATGTCGGCGGCCAGCTGGCGCAGTTGACGCAGCACCGGGTGGTGCAGTACGGCGGCGGGCACCTCGAACTGGCCGAGGCGTTCGACCATGTCGAAGATGGTCTCCATCGCCGCGGTGCCTCGTCTGAGCACCAGGTAGCCGTCGCGGTCGGGTGGCCGGGTGGAGATGCGGCCGGCGGCCTCGGCGGGGTGACTGGCCAGGTACCACTCCCAGTTGTACGCGGCGCGGGCCTGCCAGCGGGCGGGCATGCCGCGCACGCTGCGGTCCCAGAGGTCGGCGAAGGCGGCCTCGACCGGCGAGCCCTGGTCCGGGCGGGCGCCGTGCAGGACGGCGATCAGCCGCTCGCAGATGGGGGCGACCTCCGTCGGGCGGCGGCCGAGCGGGCCGTCGAACTGGTCGTCGAAGAGGAAGTAGAAGCCCATCAGGTCGGCGGCGAGGGAGAGTTCGTCCGGACCGGTGTCGGGGTAGCCGAGGGCGGCGAGGTCGACCACCTCCCAGTGGGCGTACCCGGGGTGGTCGACGTCGGGGAGCAGCGGGTGGCGGACCAGCCAGTCACGGTGCAGCGCGGTGGCCTGCGGGCCGTGCGGACTGCGGCGGTGCGGGAACGGAATCTGAAGTGAGGTGTCGTCAGACATCGGACTCCCGGTGCGGCGAAGGGTGGGGGCACTAGTGGTTCGAACGCTCGGTGTGGGGGGAGTTGACGCGGCGAGGCTTCCGGGGAGAGGGTGGTAGCGAAAGATCATCTTCGCCTCGCGGGCCGTAGGGTATCTGATGTAATGATCGGACGTTAGGGGTATAGGGCAATTGCCCTTGGCAAGGCGTCCGAACCCTCACCGTCCGCCCCAGCCTGCGCGAATGCCCCACAGTGAGTGCCACGCAGCGCTAACCTCGGCTCCACGGGCAGTGATGCGAGCAGCGACACGGGCTGTGACGCGAGTGGCGAGGCGGAGGCACGACGGTGACCGAGCAGGACAACGAACTTCGGACGGGATCAGGTTCCGGCCGGGACGGCGACAGCACCTCGCCGAGGGTCAGGCTGCGCGACCGCGACGCCGAACTGCGCTCCGTCGAAACGGCCGTCGACAAACTCTGCTGCGAATTCGCGGCCGGCGGCACCGAGATCGGCGAACTGCTCGCCTTCTCCGGCCGCCCCGGCATCGGAAAGACCAGCCTGCTGCACGAGGTCCGACGGGTCGCCAAACTCCGCGACCGCGCCACCGTGTTGTTCGCCCGCGGCGGCGAACGCCAGTTCAACGAGCCCTACCACGTGCTGCGCCAGCTCCTCCAACCCCTCCTCACCAGCCTGGAGCCCGACGAGTTCCGCCAGGTCATGGGCACCTGGGAGGAGGTCGTCGGACCGGCCATGGGCCTCAAGCGGCCCAAGGCCGGCGCCCGCCGCCTCGACCCCCAGGGCGTGCGCGACGGCCTCGACTACGTCCTCACCCAACTCGCGCCGCGCCGGGCCCCGCTGGTCATGATCGTCGACGACCTGCACTGGGGCGACCACGAGTCGCTCTCCTGGCTCACCCAGTTCGCCGTCCGCTCCCGCGAACTGCCCGTCCTGCTCGTCTTCGCCTTCCGCGAGGACGAGAACGACTGGCCGACCGAGATCCAGCAGCACCGCAAGGCCGTCCTCGGCCTCGCCACCAGCAAGCACGAACTCAACCGGCTCTCGCTGGTCTCCGTCACCGACATGATCCGCGCCGAACTCGGCGACAAGGCCGAGGACGCCTTCTGCTACGAGTTCTGGAACGTCGTCAACGGCAACCCCTTCGAAGCCGTCGCCCTGCTCGACCAGGTCCGCGACCAGGACCTCGAACCGGTCGAGGAGAACTCCCAGCAACTGCGCGAACTCGCCGTCGACGCCACCGGAATGACCCTCAAGAGCTGGATCGACCGGCTCGGCTCCGGCATCCTGCGCTTCGCCTGGGCCTGCGCGATGCTCGGCACCGACATCCGGGTCGACCTCGCCACCCGGATCTGCGCCCAGACCACCGAGGGCGCCCGCGACGCCATCAAGCAGCTGCGCAAGCAGCGCGTGCTCACCCAGACCCCCAACGGCAACCTGGAGTTCGTCCACCCGCTGATCGGCAGCTCGATCTACAACACCATGCCGGAGGCCACCCGCACCGGCATGCACGGCGTCGCCGCCGCCGAGATCGAGAACGCCGGACTCGGCCTGCTCGCCGCCTCCCGCCACCTCGTCGAGACCTTCTCCGGCGAGGGCGACGACAAGACCGTCCGCAAACTGCGCCGGGCCGCCGTCGAACACCTGCTGATCGGCGCCCCCGAAGCCGCCCAGCGCTGCCTGCACCGAGCCCTCAACGAACCCCCGGCCGACGACATCCGCGCCGAGGTGCTGTACGAACTGGGCTGCTCCGCGCTGCTCACCGACCCCGTCGCCACCGTCAACCAGCTCAAGCTCGCCCTCGACCCCGACGAGGGGCCGCTGCGCCCCGAACTGCGGGTCGACGCCACCTTCCGGCTCTCCGAGGTGCTCGCACACAGCGGCGAACTGCGCCAGGCCGCGGTGGTCTGCCAGGACGAGGCCGAGCAGACCGCCGACCCGGCCGGCCGACTCCGCCTCCAGGCCGCCTCGTTCATGTGGCACGCCTTCCGCAAGTCCGAGGACGACGGGCCCGGCCGCTCCACCCGGCTCGGCCTCATGTGCGACGGCCTCAGCACCCGCGACGCCGCCGACCGGGCCGTCCTCGCGATGCGCGCCTGGGACCTCACCCTGCGCGGCGCCCCCTCCGCCGAGGCGCTGACCTACGCCGACTCGGTCCTCGACGCCGGCCGACTGCCCAAGGGGCTCGGCTGGACCAACAGCACCTGGGGCTTCGAACTGCCCTCCATGCTCGGCCTCACCTACACCTACAACGACCGCATCGCCCAGGCCGAGCGGCTGTTCGCGGACGCCATCATCCAGTTCGAGGTCGCCGGGTGGAGCGGTGCCCACCGGGGCTTCGCGTACTTCCTGATGGGCCTCGCCCGCTTCCGCCGCGGCCTGCTCGCCGAGGCCGAGGACTTCCTGCGCCGCGCGCTGCGACTGTCCGAGCGGATCGGTCCCAAGCTGCCGCTCGCCTGGGACGCCGTCGGCGTCCTGGTGGACACCCTGCTCGCCCGCGGCCGGACCGAGGAGGCCTGGGAACTCGCCGTCAAGTTCGGCTTCCACCCGCCGTACCACGCGACCGCGATGGTGCTGCCCGACGCGCCCTCGCTGTACGGCAAGCTGCTGATCGCCAAGAAGCGCTACGCCGGGGCGGCCGCCGCACTCACCGAGGCCGGCGCCCAACTGGAGGCCCGCGGCTGGCACAACACCGTCTGGGCGCCCTGGGCCGGCCACCTCGCCATCGCGATCGCGGCCGACGAGCCCGACCGGGCCCGCGAGTACGCCCACAAGGCCGTCCACGACGCCCGCACCTTCGGCACCGCCTCGGCGATCGGCACCGCGCTGCGGCTGAACGCCCAGATCGAGGACGGCCAGCAGGCGGTCGAGCTGCTGGAGCAGGCCGTGATGTACCTCGGCCAGTCGCCGGCCGGGTACGAGCACGCCGTCGCGCTGGTCGACCTCGGCGCCGCGCTGCGCCGGGTCGGGCGGCTGGAGGACGCGCAGGAGTACCTGTACCAGGGCATCGAACTGGCCCAGCACTGCTCGGCCGAGGGGCTGGTCGACCAGGCGCGGCGGGAGCTGGCCAACTACGGCCTGCGGCCCAACCGGCTGGGGCTGCGCGACTTCCGGGAGACGCTCAGCCAGCCCGAGTGGGAGGTCGCCAACCTCGCGGTGCAGGGCGTGCCGCCGCAGCGCATCGCCGACGAGCTCGGCGTGCACCTCAGCCTGGTCAACCGTCGACTGGCCGCGGTCTACCGCAAGGCGGGCAGCGGGCCGGACGGCCTGGCCTCCGCCCTCGGGCTGCCGACGCAGCCGCGCGGGGCCACCCGGCCGGGGGCGGAGCCCGAGGAGGAGTAGCCGTGGCGGCCCGGGCGCGCGGGCGGCGGGCGCCCGGGCGGCGCGCGGAGGCACGGGAGCGCTCCCGGGGCGGTCGCCGTCGCTAGGCTGACGCAGACGTGGGGTCGCCGTGGCGACCCCCTGGACGGACCCGGAACCGGGGCGGTCACGGCACCCCGCGACCGCCAGTGAGGAGCAGGCCATGGCGAGCGAGGCCACCAGCGTGCGGCACGAACCCCTCGACCCCTCGGGCGCGGGCGCCGCGATCGAGCGTTGGACGCTCTCCGCCGGCCCGTACGAGGCGAGCGTGCTCACCCTCGGCGCCACCCTGCACACCCTCACCGGGCCGGACCGCGCCGGGCGCCCCGCCCAACTGCTGCTCTCCACCGACCAGCTGACGCAGATCCTCGGCCCGGCCCGGCACTACGGCACCGTGGTCGGCCGGTACGCCAACCGGATCGACGGCTCCAGGATCACCATCGACGGCGAGGAGCACCCGCTCGCCCCGACCGGCGGCGGCATCACCATCCACGGCGGGCCGGACGGCTTCGCGCAGCGGATCTGGGAGGCCGACGGGATCGAGGGCGGGGTGCGGCTGCGGCTGCACAGCCCGGACGGCGACCAGGGCTTCCCCGGTGCGCTGGACGTCACCGTCTCCTACACCCTGGACCCGGCCGGCGAGCTGGTGATCGCCTACCGCGCCGCCACCAGCAAGCCGACCGTGGTCAACCTGACCAACCACGCGTACTTCAACCTTGCGGGTGAAGGGAACGGCGACGTCCTCGGCCACCTGCTCACCCTCGACGCCGACGCCTACACCCCGGCCGACGAGCGGCAGATCCCGTACGGGCGGACCGAACCGGTGGTCGGCACGCCGTTCGACTTCACGGTGGCCACGCCGATCGGCAAGTCGGTGCACGACGACCACCCGCAGCTGGCCGGGCCCGGCGGCTACGACCACAACTGGGTGCTCAGGGCCCGGCCGGCCGACGGCGGCCCGGCCCGGGCGGCGCTGCTGGAGGACCCGGTCAGCGGGCGCACCCTGGAGGTGCTGACCACCGAGCCGGGCGTCCAGGTCTACACGGCCAACAAGTTCCAGGGGGCGGTCACCGGCGCGAGCGGCGTCCCGTACGGGCCGTTCGCCGGGATCGCGCTGGAGACCCAGCACTTCCCGGACTCCCCGAACCACCCGGCGTTCCCGAGCACCGTGCTGCGGCCGGGGGAGGAGTTCCGCTCGACCACCGTGCTGCGGCTGGGCGTCAGCTGAGCGCTCCGGGCGCGTCCGGGGTGAGGTCCCGCTGGGGGTCCCGTGCGAGGTCCCGGCGCATGCAGAGCCGGGGCCAGCGGTCGAGACCGTGCTCGGCCTCCTTGCGGCGGATCTCCCGCAGGCCCGGGGTGAGCTCGTGGTCGGCGAGCGGGCGGAAGCCGCAGCGGGCGTAGTAGGGGGCGTTCCAGGGGACGTCGGCGAAAGTGGTGAGGGTGAGCGCGGGGGCGTCGGTGCCGGCCGCGAGGTGTTCGATCAGCGCCCGGCCGATGCCCCGGCGGGCGTGGTCGGGGTGGACCGACACCTGTTCGATGTGCAGGGCGCCGTCCACCGGCTCGGCGAGCAGGTAGCCGGCGATCGGACCGGGACCGGGCTGCTGGGGCAGGTCGGTCACGTGGGGCAGGTCGGTCGCGTCGGGGACGGCGACCAGGGCGACGCCCGCGTCCAGGTAGTGGGCCAGCTCGTGCGGGGCCGGTGGTTCGTCGTCGGCGATCTCCGGCATGCCGATCGCGGCGAAGGGGGCCCCGGCGGCCCGCTCCAGTTCGCACAGCAGCGGTAGTTCGTCCCTCATGGCGGCTCTGATACGCATGCGTTCAGTCTGCTGCAAGCGGTTTTCGGCCAGGGATGGTGGTGCTCTCGGCCATCCGGTACCGGATCGAAGCGGGCGAAGCCGGACATTTGGTCGCACTGTCAACTACCGTGCGGCTACGTCCAGGACACGTGGGCGTAACGATCGCCGTTTCTTGCAGAAACTTGCTGCAAGGACTTTCCGTCGCTATTGCACCGCTGTTAACTTCCTTCCGAGCCCGACGGCAGCAACGGTGCAGTCGGCACGAGGCAGCCATTATGCGCCTGTCTCCGAAGATCTCGGGCACCCCCACCCTCCCAAGGAGTTCTCATGCGGCGTGGCATCGCGGCCTCTGCCCTCGTTGTGGCCCTCGCGGTCTCGATGGCTGCCTGTGGCAGCAGCGGCTCCAGCTCAAACGGCAAGGCCGACGGGCCGGTCACCCTCACCTACTGGGACACCTCGAACGCCACCAACGAGGCGCCGAACTACCAGGAGCTGGTCAAGAAGTTCGAGGCCGCCAACCCGAACGTCAAGGTCGACTTCGTCAACGTCCCGTTCGACCAGGCGCAGAACAAGCTCCAGACCGCCATGGGGGCCAAGGGCGCTCCGGACGTGTTCCGCTCCGAGGTCGGCTGGACCGCCGCCTTCGCCAAGGCCGGCTACCTGGAGCCGCTCGACGGCACCCCGGCCGTCGCCGACACCTCCGCCTTCCAGCCCAGCCTGATCCAGCAGGCCAAGTTCGACGGCAAGCTGTACGGCGTGCCGCTGGTCACCGACACCCTGGGCCTGCTCTACAACAAGGAGCTGTTCGCCAAGGCCGGCATCACCGACGCCCCCAAGACCTGGGACGAGCTGAAGACCGACGCCGCCGCGCTCAAGGACAAGGCCGGTGTCGACGGCTTCTGGCTGAAGGCCGCGGACGGCTACTACGCGATGCCGTTCCTGTTCGGCGAGGGCACCGACACCGTCGACGCCGCCGGCAAGAAGATCACCGTCACCTCGCCGGAGGCCGTCAAGGCCATCGAGACCTACAAGACGATGTTCACCGCGCCCGGCATGGCCAAGGCCGACGTGACCACCGACGCCTACGCGCACATGATGGACGCCTTCAACAACGGCAAGGTCGCGGCCATCGTCCAGGGCCCGTGGGAGATCACCAACATCTACAAGGGCGCCGCGTTCGCCGACAAGAACAACCTCGGCATCGCGCCCGTCCCGGCGGGCTCCAGCGGCAAGTCCGGTGCGCCCACCGGCGGGCACAACATCTCCGTCTACGCCGGTGCCGACCAGGCCCACAAGGCCGCCGCCGAGAAGTTCGCCGCCTTCATGACCTCGGCGGAGAGCCAGGCGTTCATCGCGCAGAAGAACTCCACCCTGCCGACCCGCTCCGACGCCTTCACCGCCGACGTCAAGGCCGACCCCGGCATCGCCGGCTTCCAGGCCGTCCTCGGCAGCGCCAAGCCGCGCCCCGAACTGCCCGAGTACAGCTCGCTGTTCTCCTCGCTCGGCACCAACCTGGGCAAGGCCGTCCAGGGCACCGGCACCCAGGACGCGCTGAACACCGTCGCCACCGACTACGCCAAGCTGCTGCCGGGCTTCGCCAAGTAGTCGCCGTCGGCCGTCCGGGCCGCCGCCGCTCTCGCGGCGGCGGCCACCCGGCGGGCCCGGCGGCCGGACCCGCTCTCCCCGAGACTTCCCCCCGAGAAGGTGTCAATCGATGTCAGTCGCCGTGCAGGGCGCCACCGGCAAGGGCAGCCCGGAGCGCGAGCAGCGTCCGGGCCTGCTGGAACGCGTCAAGCGCTCCTACGCCAAGCACTGGTACGCCTACGCGATGATCGCCCCCGTGGTGCTGGTCCTCGGTGCGCTGGTGCTCTACCCGCTGGTCCAGGGCCTCTGGCTCACCCTGACCGACGCCAACAGCCTCAACGTCGCCCGCAAGATCGGCGTCAACGAGATCCCGGCCAGCTACGACTTCGTCGGCTTCCACAACTACGCCGACATCCTGTGGGGCCCCGGCTCGTACGACCGCTTCTGGTCCCACTTCGTCTGGACCATCGCGTGGACGGCCATCTGCGTCTGCCTGCACTACACCCTCGGCCTGGGCCTCGCGCTGCTGCTCAACAAGAAGCTGCGCGGCCGCGCCGTCTACCGGATGCTGCTCATCCTGCCCTGGGCCGTGCCGACCTTCGTCACCGTCTTCTCCTGGCGACTGATGCTGTCCGACGGCGGTGTCGTCAACAGCATGCTCGCCTTCCTCCACCTGCCCGAACCCGGTTGGCTCACCGACCCGTGGGCGCAGAAGTCCGCCGCGATCCTGGTCAACACTTGGGCCGGCGTGCCGTTCATGATGATCTCGCTGCTCGGCGGACTGCAGTCGATCCCGGCCGAGCTGTACGAGGCCGCCGAGATGGACGGCGCCACGCCGTGGCAGCGCTTCCGGTACGTCACCCTGCCCGGGCTGCGGGCCGTCTCCTCCACCGTCGTCCTGCTCGGCGTGATCTGGACGTTCAACCAGTTCAACGTCATCTTCCTGCTCTTCGGCACCGGTGCGCCCGACGCCCAGCTGCTGGTCACCTGGGCCTACCGCCTCGGCTTCGGCCAGATCCCCCGGGACTACGCGCAGTCCGCCGCCTACGGCGTGATCCTGCTGTCCATCCTGATCGTCTTCACCGCCTTCTACCGGCGCTGGCTCGCCCGCAACGAGCAGGCCAACGGCTGAGGCCCCGGACCCAGTTGACCCACGAAGGCAGGTACCCCCGATGAGCACCACCACCGAACTCCCCACCCCCGCGACGACCGTGGCCCCGGCCGCCCGGCCGGCCAAGGTCCGCCGGCGCGGTGAGAGCAGCCTGCTGGCCCGGGCGCTGTCCCACGGCACCCTGATCGTGGCTGGCCTGGTCGCGCTGTTCCCGGTGGCGTGGATCCTCTTCGTCTCGCTCGGCCCGGACAAGACCGACTACCTCCACCCCGGCGCGATCCTCGACAAGCTCACGCTGTCGAACTACCACCACGTGCTGTTCGACACGGACTTCTTCACCTGGTTCGGCAACGCCCTGCTGGTCTCCGGCGTCACCACCGTGTTCGGCGTCCTGGTCGCCGCCACCACCGGCTACGCCGTCTCCCGGATGCGCTTCCCCGGCCACCGGCCGCTGATGTGGTCGCTGCTGGTCACCCAGATGTTCCCGATCGCGGTGCTGATCGTGCCGATGTACACGATGCTCTCCGACCTCGGCCTGCTGGACAGCTACCTGGGCCTGATCCTGGTCTACTCGACCACCACCGTGCCGTACTGCGCCTGGCTGTTGAAGGGCTACTTCGACACCATCCCGGTGGAGATCGACGAGGCCGGCCGGGTCGACGGGCTCAGCCCGTTCGGCACCTTCTGGCGGCTGGTGCTGCCGCTCGCCCGCCCGGGCCTGGCGGTGGCCGCCTTCTACTCCTTCCTCACGTACTGGGCCGAGGTGCCGTTCGCCTCCACCTTCATGCTCAGCTCCGACAAGTACACGCTGGCCGTGGGCCTGCAGACCTTCGTCAGCGAGCACGACGCCCAGTGGAACCTGATGGCCGCGACCGCCGTGCTGATCGCGATCCCGTCGGCAGCCTTCTTCTACCTGGTGCAGCGCCACCTGGTCACCGGTCTGACCGCCGGCGCCTCCAAGTCGTAACGCTCCTCGCTCCTCTAGTCCCCAAGGGATACCGTCCATGACCCAGAACCTGGCCGACACCTCCCGGCCTGCCGCCGACGCCGCCGCCCACGAGGCGGTCACCCCGGCTCCTGCGACTGGCGGCGCGTCCAGAGGCTGGTGGCGGGACGCGGTCATCTACCAGGTGTACCCGCGCAGCTTCGCCGACTCCAACGGCGACGGCATGGGTGACCTGCCCGGCATCCGCAGCCGCCTGCCGTACCTGCGCGACCTCGGCGTGGACGCGGTCTGGCTCTCGCCGTTCTACGCCTCGCCGCAGGCGGACGCGGGCTACGACGTCGCCGACTACCGCGCCGTGGACCCGATGTTCGGCAGCCTGCTGGACGCCGACGCGCTCATCCGGGACGCCCACGAGCTGGGGCTGCGGATCATCGTCGACCTCGTCCCCAACCACTCCTCGGACCAGCACGAGTGGTTCCAGCGCGCCCTGCGCGAGGGCCCCGGGTCCCCGCTGCGCGAGCGGTACCACTTCCGCCCCGGCAAGGGCGAGAACGGCGAACTGCCGCCCAACGACTGGGAGTCCATCTTCGGCGGCCCGGCCTGGACCCGCAGCGAGAACCCGGACGGCACCCCCGGCGACTGGTACCTGCACCTGTTCGCCCCCGAGCAGCCCGACTTCAACTGGGAGAACCGGGCCGTCGCCGACGAGTTCCGCTCGATCCTGCGGTTCTGGCTCGACATGGGTGTCGACGGCTTCCGCATCGACGTCGCCCACGGCCTGGTGAAGGCCCCCGGCCTGCCCGACCTCGGCGGCTCGGACCAGCTCAAGCTGCTCGGCAACGACGTCATGCCGTTCTTCGACCAGGACGGCGTGCACGAGATCTACCGCAGCTGGCGCAAGATCCTCGACGAGTACCCGGGCCAGCGGATCGGCGTCGCCGAGGCCTGGACCCCGACCGTCCAGCGCACCGCCAACTACGTGCGCCCCGACGAGCTGCACCAGGCCTTCAACTTCCAGTACCTGGGCACCGGTTGGGACGCCGCCGCGCTGCGCGAGGTGATCGACGTCTCGCTCGACTCGATGCGCCCGGTCGACGCCCCCACCACCTGGGTGCTGTCCAACCACGACGTCACCCGGCACGCCACCCGCTTCGCCAACCCGCCCGGCCTCGGCACCCAGATCCGCACCCCCGGCGACCGTGAGCTCGGCCTGCGCCGCGCCCGCGCCGCCACCCTGCTGATGCTCGCGCTGCCCGGCTCCGCGTACATCTACCAGGGCGAGGAACTCGGCCTGCCGGACGTCACCGACCTGCCGGACGAGGTCCGCCAGGACCCGTCGTTCTTCCGCAAGGCCGGGCAGGACGGCTACCGCGACGGCTGCCGCGTCCCGATCCCGTGGTCCGGCACCGAGGCCCCGTACGGCTTCGGCCCGGTCGCCGGCGGGCCGTCCTGGCTGCCGCAGCCGGCCGAGTGGGCCGCGCTGAGCGTCGAGGCGCAGACCGGCGACCCGGCGTCCACCCTGGAGCTGTACCGCAGCGCGCTCGCCGTCCGCCGGTCCCAGGACGACCTCGGCGCCGGGACGGCCGTGGAGTGGCTGGAGGGCCCCGAGGGGACCCTGACGTTCCGCCGCGGCTCCTTCGTCTGCACCGTCAACGCCACGGACGAGCCGGTCCGGATAGCGGCGCCCGGAAAGCTGCTGCTCTCCTCGGTGGAGCTGGTGGTCGACGGCGGCGAGACCGTGCTCGCGCCGGACAGCACCGGCTGGTGGGCGGTCTGACGTGGTTGCAATAGGCTCTGGGACCGTGACTACGGCGCGACTCTCAGACATCGCGGCGCAGGCGGGGGTCAGCGAAGCCACCGTCTCCCGCGTACTCAACGGCAAGGCGAACGTCTCCGCCGCCACCCGGCAGACCGTGCTGGCGGCGCTCGACGTGCTCGGCTACGAGCGGCCGACCCGTCTGCGCCAGCGCAGCGCCGGCCTGATCGGGCTGATCACGCCGGAGCTGAGCAACCCGATCTTCCCCGCACTGGCCCAGGTGATCGAGCAGGTGCTCAGCCGGCACGGGTACACCCCGGTGCTGTGCACCCAGACGCCGGGCGGGTCCACCGAGGACGAACTGGTCGAGATGCTGGTCGACCGGGGCGTGGCGGGCATCGTCTTCGTCTCCGGGCTGCACGCCGACTCCACCGCCGACCACGACCGCTACGCCCGGCTGACCGGGCGAGGGGTGCCGTTCGTGCTGATCAACGGCTACAGCGAGCGGATCGACGCGCCGTTCATCTCGCCGGACGACCGGGCCGCGATGTGGATGGCCGTCCAGCACCTGGCCGAACTCGGGCACGAGCGGATCGGGCTGGCGGTCGGACAGCGGCGGTACGTGCCGGTGCTGCGCAAGATCGAGGGCTTCACGGCGGCGATGCGCGAGGTGCTGGGGCGGAGCCAGGAGGAGGCCGAGGAGCTCGTCCACCACACGCTGTTCAGCGTGGAGGGCGGGCACGCGGCGGCCGGCGCGCTGCTGGACAAGGGCTGCACGGCGATCGTCTGCGGCAGCGACATGATGGCGCTCGGGGCGATCCGGGCGGTGCGGCAGCGTGGGCTGTCGGTGCCGCACGACGTCTCGGTGGTCGGCTTCGACGACTCGCCGCTGATCGCCTTCACCGAGCCGCCGTTGACCACGATCCGCCAGCCGGTCGAGGCGATGGCGACCGCGGCGGTGGACGCGCTGCTGGAGGAGGTCGGCGGAAACGCGGCCCAGCGCGGGGAGTTCATGTTCCAGCCGGAGCTGGTCATGCGCGGGTCCACGGGGGCCTGCGCGCGCTGAGAACGGCCAACGGACGGGCCCCGGAGAGCAATTGCTCTCCGGGGCCCGTTGCGTGCTGTCCGGGTGTCGGGTCAGCCCTCGTGGTCCGGGGGCGGATCCTGTCACCCGCCGGTCGTGCTCAGACCC
This sequence comes from Kitasatospora sp. NBC_01300, assembly GCF_041435235.1. Taxonomy (NCBI): domain Bacteria; kingdom Bacillati; phylum Actinomycetota; class Actinomycetes; order Kitasatosporales; family Streptomycetaceae; genus Kitasatospora; species Kitasatospora sp. NBC_01300. Next base: position 6,514,188 of record NZ_CP108408.1, read on the forward strand.
GGCCGGCGAAGTCCGGCGCCCAGTTGGAGACGGTCTGCAGGCGCACGCCCGAGCTCGGGTTGGCGGCCTCGACGTACTGGCCGCCGCCGATGTAGATCGCGACGTGGTAGACGCCGGAGTTCTGGCCGTTGTTGGACCAGAACAGCAGGTCGCCCGCCTGGAGGCTGTCCAGCGAGACGCGGGTGCTGGCGGCGGCCTGGTCGGCGGCGACGCGCGGGACGGAGACGCCCGCGGCGCGCAGCGCGGCCTGGGTCAGGCCGGAGCAGTCCCAACCGCCGTTGCCGGTGCCGCCGTAGACGTACGCCTGGCCGACCTTCGACTTGGCGAAGGAGACCGCGGCGGCCATGCTGCCGGTGGCGGCCGGGGCCGGCGCCGGGGTCTGGGCCGGGGTCTGGGCCTGGGCGGCCGGCTTGGAAGCCGGCTTGGTGGCCGGGGTCTGAGCCGGGGCCTGGGGCTGGGCGGCCGGCTTGGTGTTCGCGGCGCCGCCGTTGGAGGTCTGGCCGGACTTCTGCGAGCGGTCGAACCAGGTGAAGTCCGAGCCGGACTGCTGGGCCTGGCCGCCGTCCTTGAACGAGAGGCGCTGGCCCGGGTAGATGCTGTCCGGACCCTCGGTCAGGGTGCCGCGGTTGAGCTCGTACAGCCGCTGCCAGCCGCCCTGGAGGTTGTGCTTGTCGGCGATCGAGGACAGCCAGTCGCCGGAGGCGACGGTGTAGTCGTCGGCCTGGGGCTGGGCGCTGTTCTGGGCCTGGTTCTGGCCCTTCTGCGCCGAGGTGCCGTCGGTGGAGTCGGCGGGGGCCTGCGCCTGGTCCTGGGCCGGTGCGGCCGGCTTGGCGGGCTTCGCGGCCGGGGCCTGGGTCTGCGCGGGCTTGGCGGCCGGGGTGGCCGGCTTCGCGGCGGGCTTGGTGGCGGTCGAACCGGCAGCCGAGCCGGTGGTCGAGCCGGCCGAGGTGTCGACGGCGGCTGCGGCGCCGCCCTTGGTCAGGCCGGCCTGGACCGAGCACACCGGCCAGGCGCCGGGGCCCTGCGAGGCGAGCACCTTCTCGGCGACGGCGATCTGCTGGTCCTTGGTGGCCTGGTTGGCCTGGGGGGCGTACGCGGTGCCACCGAAGGCGGCCCAGGTGCTGGAGGTGAACTGCAGGCCGCCGTAGAAGCCGTTGCCGGTGTTGATGCTCCAGTTGCCGGTGCTCTCGCACTGGGCGACCTTGTCCCAGGTGGCGACGGAGGCGGCGGAGGCGGTGCCGGAGGTGAGGCAGGGGATGGTGAGGCCGACGCCCGCGACGCCGACGGCGGCGATCACGCGTCGGGTACGACTGGACGGACGGGTGCCGTTGGTGGGCAGCATGAAGACGCAGTCCTCTCCCACGCCTGCGAGGTGAGCTGTCGGATTCGGGCTGGAGTTGCCCGGCCGCGCTGTGGGCGCGGCTTCACCCCTAGCCCTGGATCGTTCCGGGGAACGGTCCGGGGCGACTTACCTGTGGGTCCCCCGCTCCTGCCGTGGTGCGTTTTCGCGCTGCCAGGACATCCGACGGCAGGACTCGGCGTCGCGGATGAACTGGGTTCGTGTGGCCACGAACGGGGAGCACGTTAAGCAGACTTAAGTTCAAACTGCAAACACCTGTGACGCGCATCACGGTTTGGGGAGAACGGTCGTTCCCCTCGCTTTTCATGATCGGAAATGATCGATTTCCGGCAACACGGCGAAGGGCGCGCGCAACTGTCTGTGCTTCAGGGAGTGGGTGACGGTGGGTCGGGTCGCCCGGGGGCCCGCCCGCCGGGAAGGTGGCGTGTCCACACTGCGGGCGTCGGGGGACGCGTCGTGCGATGGAGAACAAATATGGACAGAACGGGCATCACGCCTATTCGCCCCTTAACTGCCTTACGGGACAAGCGGGAAGGGCCCGGAACGTAGCCGTTCCGGGCCCTTCCCACGTGCGGTGACCGCTGCTACTGGCCGGCCGACTCCTCGGCGGCGGTGTGAGCGGCGTGAGCGGCGTGACCGCCCCGGCCGGAGTGGTCGGCGTGGGCGCCCTCGGCGGCCTCCGCCGCCTCGGCCTCGGCCTGCGCCAGGGCCTCGGGGGAGGGCGCGGGCAGCGCGGCCAGGTAGGTGGAGGCGATCAGCTGGCCGACCGTCGGGTAGGCGCCCAGCGGGGCCGCGGACGGGCAGCCGGTCTCCTCGGCGGCCGTGGCGAGCAGCTCGGAGTCGGCCTCCGGCCCGATCACCAGCGGGGCCAGCGCCGGGCGCTGGGAGCCGGTCTCCTTGAGGTGGTTGACGGCCGCGGCGACCGAGCCCGGTACGTCGAGCGCGGCGGGCACGACCGGGACGGCCAGTCGGGCCGCCAGCAGGACACCGGTGATGCCGGCCGCGGCAGCGGCCTCCTCGCCGCCGACGGTGGTCAGCACGACGCCGTCCGCGGCGGTCGCGATGGCGAACAGCCGGGCCCGGTCGGCACGCGCCAGGCCGGCCTCGGACAGGCGCACGTGCACGGCCTCGGCGAGGAGCGGGTGCGGGCCGAGCACGTCGGTGACGGGGGCTCCGTACTCGGCGGCGAGGGCGTGGAGTTCGGTCAGGAATCCGTGCGGGCCGGGTACCAGCGGCACCAGGACCGGCGCGGGCAGGCCGGCCTCGGCGGCCATGGCCAGCAGTTCGGCGACGGTGCGGTCGTCGCTGTCGGCGCCCTGGGCGGCTTCGCCCGGGAGGTAGCCGACGGCGGTCTGGATGCCGTTCTGCTCGCTGCGGACGATCGACAGCAGCTCCTCGACGACCGAGCGGGACTCGGGCCCGGCGGTCGCGGGCACGGCGAGCACCAGGGCCGGGGATCCGGCCGGGATCTCGGGGCGCTCGGGGCGACGGTGGCGCCCCCGCGCACGGGAGCCTGGAGTGCGGACGGGCAGTGGCGCGCCCGGGATGGCTGCGGTGCTCATGCCGGAGATCGTAGGACATCGGCCCGTCAGGCCTGCATTCGGCTGCCGTTCGGGTTTCACGTGGTCATGGCGGGTGCGCCGCGCTCCCGTCGTGTCCGGCCGGGCGGTTTGCCCGCAATCCGGACATATCTCACCCAGCCCTCGAGCGATCACCGCTGGTTGCCCTGACGTGTCCGACGGGGCGTCGAGTTGCTTCTGTGGCGCGTGAGATGTCTCACAGCCAGGAGGTCGCCTGACGGAGGGTCACGAAGGCGCGACTCCGGGCGCCTGAAGATCAACATTCAGCGGGGAACCGCTCACGGCCGGTTATCGAGAATCTGACGATTCACTCGGCTATGTCCGTTTACGTACCGTCAGGAGAAGGGACCGTGAAGAGTTCAGAACTGCCGGTGAAAGGCCTCGTGCACCTGCAATGTCCCGTGCTGATGCACGTGCACAGCAGCTATCATCGCGTCAAGTGAGGCGTTGTGCCGGGCCGGTACGGGGCCGGTCCGTTCGTTCGGCGGGTGCCGGGAGCGCCGCGCTGGACGACCACTCCGGAGCTCTTCGGGAGATTTCTATGCACGACTCGCAGGACACGTACGGCTCGTACGACACCTACAACGGGATGGCGGCCGCCAACCTCAAGGGGGTTGTCTGGCAGAAGAGCCTGCACAGCAACTCCCAGGGGAACTGCGTCGAGTTCGCGGCCCTGCCGGGGGGCGATGTGGCGATGCGCAACTCGCGCTTCCCGGAAGGTCCGGCGCTCATCTACACCCGGGCCGAGATCGCCGCCCTGCTGCTGGGGGCCAAGGACGGGGAGTTCGACCACCTGACGGTCTGACCGGCCGCCGTCCTGCCATCGGGGGGCCGTCGTGGGTGCTGACACCGCGACGGCCTTTGTCTTTTCCGGTACAGGTCCGGGGCCGCACGACGGGCGCTCTCGCGATGGGCGTTCTCGCGGTCGACCGCGCGCAGGTGCGGCGGGTGGTCCCGCGCACGGCTGGGGGCTCGGACGTGGACGTGCGCCGGGCCGCCGGGGTGTCCGGCCGTCAGTTCGGCCGGCTCGTCCGGGGGGCGGGCCCGGGAATCGTCGTGGGAATCGTCCTGAGGGCTGAGCCGGAGCCCGTGGCACACCTGTGCCAGGCCCGTCGACCCGCCCCGCGGAGCCCGGGGTGCGGTCCTCCCGGGGCCTCCCTCGGCCGGCCGCGCGCCGCCTGGCGCTAGGCCGAGCGCCGGTGCCGTCCACCGAGTTCGGAACCGGTGGCCGGCTCCGCCTCGAACAGGGCCCAGACCACCTTGCCGCTGCCCAGCGGGTGCCAACCCCAGGAGCGGCTGAAGGACTCCACCAGGTGCAGTCCGCGGCCGGACTCGGCGACGAAGTCGGCCTCCCGGGCGACCGGGCCGGTGCAGCTCGGGTCGCTCACCGCGCAGACCACCTGGGGAGAGCGGTGGACCAGGCTTATTCGGATCGGCAGCCGGCCCTCGGGGGTCGGCTGTATGGGAAAGTCGTACTCGCCCTGGACGCCGCCCGCGGGGTCGGGCCGTGCGCCGATCGCATGCCGCAGTGCGTTGGTCACCAGCTCCGAGGCCACCAGCGCGACGTCGTCGAACAGCTCCATCAGGCCCCAGCGCTGAAGGGAGGTTCTGGCGAAGTCGCGCGCGGTTCTGACGGCTTCGAAGCGAGGAGCGAGCGTACAGGTGACCACATGGGGGTCAACCGCCAAAGCCGTACCGGTGCTCATGAAGAGCTCCTCCCATAAGGGGGCGGACACGGCTGGACCCGCCGGGGTCATGCCGGTCACCTCCGACTCGCTCGGCCGCTCGGCCGCCCCCTCGACCAGCGCGCGCGCACACGATCCCCCGGTGGCGCGGGGGAACGCTGCCGGGTCGGTGCACGGAGTCGCGCGTGGGGTCGACGCGGAGCCCGCGGGAATGCCAGGGATGTGCAGGTGCACGTGCACCATGGTGGTGTGCGCTCACTGCAGATGCAAGAGTCGATTCACGTGCAGTCGCACTATTGGCATATGCAAGCGCCGGATGCACGTGCATCCTGGTGTGTGGAGTGTGGAACTGATAGGAACATCCGTCAGTATCGGCACCGTGAGCGCTCAACTGATGGCAGACTGTGCGCTGTTTGCCCTAGGTGGAGGTTTCGACCGCATGACCACAGTTCAGCCGGGCGGCGGCTCGATGGTCCGCCGGATCCTCCTCGGTTCTCAGCTGCGTCGCCTGCGTGAGACGCGCGGCATCACGCGCGAGGACGCCGGCTACGCGATCAGGGCCTCGGAGTCCAAGATCAGCCGCATGGAACTCGGCCGCGTCAGCTTCAAGGAGCGCGACGTCGCCGACCTGCTCAGCCTCTACGGCGTGGACGACGGCCTGGAGCGGGAGGCACTGCTCGGGCTGGTCCGCGAGGCCAACAAGTCCGGCTGGTGGCACAGCTTCAACGACGTGCTGCCGGGCTGGTTCCAGACCTACGTCGGCCTGGAGGAGGCCGCCCAGCTGATCCGCACCTACGAGGTGCAGTTCATCCCCGGACTGCTGCAGTCCGAGGAGTACGCACGGGCGGTTTTCGGCCAGAGTCGGCCGGTCGTCAGCGAGGAGGAGATCGAGCGGCGGGTCAGCCTCCGCCTGCGTCGCCAGAAGCTGCTGACCGAGGGCGCCAGCCCGCGGCTGTGGGCCGTGATCGACGAGGCCGCGCTGCGCCGCCCCGTCGGCGGGCCCAAGGTGATGCGCGGCCAGGTGCAGTACCTGATCGATGTCGCCGAGCAGGCCAACGTCGTGATCCAGGTGATGCCGTTCCGATTCGGCGCGCACGCGGGGGAGTCCGGGGCGTTCACGATCCTGCGCTTCCCTGAACAGGACCTCGCGGACGTCGTCTACCTGGAGCAGCTCACCAGCGCGCTGTACCTCGACAAGCGGGACGACGTCGACGCGTACATCCAGGTCATGGAGCGGCTCTGCGTGGACAGCCTCACGCCCGAGCGGACCGTGGACCTGCTGGCCTCGATCCTCAAGGAGCGCTGAGGGGGACTCCCCGCAGAGCGTACGGGTCCGGTGATCGCTCGCCCGGACACCGAGCCGCCGTCCACCCGCCGTCAGCCGCGGGCCGGCGGCCGTTCGCGTTCCGGCGGCAGTGCCTGCGGCGGGGTGCCCAGCTCCCAGGGCAGGTCGTAGCGGCGGAACAGGTCGGCCCGGATCAGTGCCAGCGGGAGTTCGGCGCCCGGCAGCAGCACCCCGATGCAGCCGCCCATCAGCGCGCTGCGCAGCACCGCGTGCTCCGCGGCCGGGTCCGGCGCGCCCCAGTCGAGCAGCAGGCCCTGGAGGATCGCGCCGAGCTGCTGCTGTTCCGGGTCCTGGACGAAGGTGCCGGAGTCCGGGTCCAGGATCAGCGCGAGGTGCGAGCGCATCACCCGCGGATGCTCCAGGGCGAGGGTGAGGACCGCGTCGATCGCGCGGGCCAGCCGGGCCGCCGGCGTGGCGTCCGGGGTCAGCTCGGCGAGCGCGCCGGAGAGCGACTGGTGCATCATCCGGTGCGTCGCCGACTGCATCAGCAGCCGTTTCCCGTCGAAGTAGTAGGAGAGCAGCCCGCGGGCGAGCCCGGCCCGCTCGGCGATGTCGGTCAGCGTGGTGCCCGCGTATCCGTGCCGGTCGACCAGTTCGACGGTGGCTCGCATGATGCGCCGACGGGAGCGTTGCCGCATCTCCTCATTGACCGAATCCCCGCGAGGTGCCATCGTGTCTGCTCCGAACGTTCGTTGGCTCCGGGCCAATATACTGGCGGAGCCGGTAGTCGCACCGTGGGACCGCGCGCCGGTGGGCGCCGCCCGGGCGCCCGGTACGAAGACGGCCGGCTCCACCAAAACGGGGGTTTGGTGGAGCCGGCGCCATTGGTCCGACGGCGGGGGCCGGGGGCCTGCCCCGGGCGGCGGTCTACGGTCAGCGGTTGGTCAGGACTTCGGTCCGCGCCGTGCTCGACCCGACCGGGGGGTAATCGTAGTCCGGCACCGGCGCGGGAGCCGACTTCCGCCGCCGGTCGACCAGGGCGCCCGCCGCGGCGATCAGCAGGCCGAGCAGTGCGACCGCCGTGACGAACACCAGGGCCGGCCGGTAGCCGTCCAACTGCGCCTGCGGGCTGTCGCCGCCGGCACCGCCGGCGGCGATCATCGCGGTCGCGCCGGCCAGGACCACCGCGGTGCCGACCTGGATCGCGGTGTTGACCAGGCCGGAGGCCAGGCCCTGCTCCTCGTCGCCCACGCCGTCGGTGGCGGCGATGTTCACCGAGGGGAAGGCCAGCGCGAAGCCCACGCCGAGCAGCAGCATCGAGGGCAGGACCAGACCCAGGTACGAGCTGTGCTCGTCCAGCCGCAGGAACAGCGCGAACGCGCCGACCAGGGCCAGCAGGCCGATCGGCAGCAGCCGGCCGGTGCCGAAGCGGTCCACGATCGGGCCCATGAACGGTGCCGAGAGCGCGATGAACGCGCCGGCCGGCAGCAGCCCGAGGGCCATCTGCAGCGCCGACCAGCCCAGCAGGTGCTGCAGGTAGAGGGTGACGACGAACTGGAACCCGCCGTACGCGCCGGCCATGGCGAAGGCGATCACGTTGGCCCGGGCGACCGAGCCGTTGCGGAAGATGCCGAGCCGGACCAGCGGGTGGGCGGTGCGGCTCTCCACCAGCAGGAAGGCGCCGGCCAGTGCGGCGACCACGACCAGCGAGCCGACGGTGCGCAGGCTCAGCCAGCCGACGCCCTGCGCCTCGGTGACGGTGAACACCAGCAGCAGCACGGCCGCGGTGCCGGTGATCGCGCCCAGCACGTCGTAGCCGCCCTTGGCGCGCTCCTCGGCGGGGCGGGGGAGCAGCCGGACCGCGAAGAGCAGGGCGAGCAGTGCGACCGGAACCGGCATCAGGAACGTCCAGCGCCAGCCGACCGAGGTGAGCAGCCCGCTGAGCACCAGGCCGAGCGAGAAGCCGCTGGCGCCGCAGGTGGTGTAGATCGACAGCGCCCGGTTGCGGGCGGGGCCCTGGGCGAAGGTCGTGGTGATGATCGACAGGCCGGCGGGGGCGGTGAAGGCGGCGCTGACGCCCTTGAGGAAGCGGGCGGCGATCAGCAGCCCGCCGTCGTCGACCAGGCCACCGAGCAGCGAGGCGGCGGCGAAGACGCCCAGGGCGACCAGGAAGACCCGGCGGCGGCCGAGCAGGTCGGCGGCGCGGCCGCCGAGCAGCAGCAGGCCGCCGTAGCCGAGCACGTAGCCGGAGACCACCCATTGCAGGGCGGAGGTGGAGAGGTGCAGCTCGGAGCCGATGGACGGGAGGGCGACGCCGACCATGGAGACGTCCAGGGCGTCCAGGAACATGGCGGCGCAGAGCACGATCAGGGTGCCCCAGAGGCGGGGTGTCCAGCTCAGCCCGCTGGTTGACGGGGCGTCGGGTGACGTGGCGGTCGCGGTGGTCATGGGGAGGACAGTACATGCGTGTGCATTCAATGCAAATGAATAAGATGTGAACACATAATTTTACGGCGCACATGCTAGGGTGGCACCGTGGCTGATCTCGACTCCCCGGCGGAGGCCGGTCTCGTCGCGCAATGGCGCGACCTGCTGGCCCGGCATGCCGCCACGGCCTGCATGCTCGATCGCGAGCTGGGTGACAAGTGCGGCTTGGGCGTGAGCGAGTTCGAGGTGCTGGAGCGCCTGGTGGAGGGGTGCCAGGGCGGCGGTCATGCGCTGCGGGCGCAGGAGCTCGCCCACACCGTCCACCTCAGCCAGAGCGCGCTGTCCCGGGTGATCGCCCGCCTGGAGAAGGGCGGACTGGTCACCCGGGCGATGTGCGAGAGCGACCGGCGGGCCATCGTGATCACCCTGACCGGGGCCGGTCGGGAGCGGTACGAGCAGGCCAGGCCGCTCCATCGCGAGGTGCTCGAACTGACCCTCGGCGCTCCGCTCGGGCCGCTGGGCGAGCCGCCGGCAAGCTGACCCTGGCGTCAACTCGGCGGGTCGGTGGCTGGGGTGGACCTTTCCGGGGGGCTTCTCGGAGGGGCGGGGCCTTCTTGGGGGGCCTTCTCAGAGGAGCGAGGTCAGCCCTGGGGCGACGGCCAGCAGGACGGCCGCGGCAGGTGCGGCGAGGGCGACGACGGTGAGCCGCAGCCGGTGCGGCACGGACAGTCGCGGACGGCCCGCGAGCAGTCGGTCCACCCGCCGCGGGGACTGCGCCAGACCGGGCGGGCAGGAGCCGAACACCCCGCGGTCCAGGTTGAGTTCGGCCAGCGCGAGGGCGGTGGTGTGCCGGCCGTGCCGGCGCGCCGCCCGGTCGTCGGCCGCCAGCTCCACCAGCTCCTCCACCTGGGCCCGGAAGGCGCTGAACACGCCGACCCCGGGGAAACCGGAGGCGAGCGCCTGGGCGCACTGCTGGAGCCAGTGGTGCCGGGCCCGGACGTGCCCGCGCTCGTGGCTCAGGACGGCGGCCAACTCCCGTGCGGTCAGCTGCTGGAGGGCGCCGGTGGTGACCACCAGGCGGGAGTCCGGGCCGGGCAGCGACCACGCCTCCGGGCGGACGTTCTCCAGCACCACCAGCCGCTCCCGGCGACTGCGGGAGGCCGCGATGGCCTCGGGCAACTCCGGAGCACGGACGGTCAGTTGAGCATGCCGGTGGTCGCGGATCGCCTTCGCGGAACGGACTTCGCGGGTGAGCGCCAGCACCGTCTGCAGGCCGCCCGCCGCCAGCACCGCGGCGCACAGCCGGCCCCAGCCCTCGGCGTCCTGGAGGCCGTACGCGGCCTCGACGCCGTGCGGGGCGCCCGAGAACACCAGGGCGCGCAGTTCGGGCAGCGCGGCGGAGGCGGCCAGCAGCAGGCCCAGGACGCAGCACAGCAGCACGGCCACCACGAGGCACTGCCATGCCAGCAGCGCCAGCACCGGTTCGCGCTCCGCCCAGCGGGCCCGGGCCAGCAGCCGGGGCGCGACGGTCGAGAGCAGCAGTCCGAGCAGCAGCAGGCCGATCAGGGCAGTCATCGCATGGGCTCCCCGAGTACGCACGGAACGCGACAACGCGCTCCCTGCCAACCTATGCGCTGATGACGCCCGGAGGAACGGCTTTCGACCGGCCAGTGACCAACGACACGTCAGGGATGGGGTCTTGGACCGGTCCGGGCTCACATGGTCAGGAGCATGGCGAACATGCCGATGCCCATGGTGAGCCGGCAGGCCCGGGGCAGCCCGGCGGTGCCGAGTGCCACGGTCCCGGAGGGGGTGTGCAGGAGCCGGGTGCCGGCCCACAGGGAGTAGGCGCCGAAGTAGAGCAGGAGGGAGCCGGTCAGCAGCGGCGTGCCCGCGTCGGCGGCGTGGTGGTGATGGCCGGGGGCGGCGGTCATCGCGAGCGCCATGTACGTCATGGCGAGCGCGCCGATCGCGTGGTGCAGCCGGTGTGCCCGGCGGGCCGGGGCGCGTACGGCGGCGAGCAGGAAGGCGGCGGCGGGGAGGCCGAACACCCAGGCCCAGACGGTGGCCGGGACGGCGCCGCCGGTCACGGCCATGGCGGCCATGCCGAGCCCCATCAGGGCCTCGGCGGCGTCGGACTCCCGGGCGAGCAGGCGGCGGGCGCCGAAGTGGTGAGTGGTGTCGGCGGCGCAGGGGGAGCGGCGCAGCCGGGTGAGGCAGTAGGCGCCGGCGGTGGCGGTGAGGAGCGCGAGCAGCCAGCTGATCAGCGAGGGTCCGTGCAACGGCGGCCTCCCGGGGCGGCGGGGGCGGGCGGCCGGCGGTGGTGCGGCGGGGGCGGCGGCCCGCCACATCCGTCGCCCGCCGACCGCGGTCTGGACGGTCGTCCAGTCCACGATCACCGCTGTGGCCGGGGCGCGGGCAGGGCGCGCACCGGGGCGCACAGTGGTGCCGCCCGGTGTGCGGCCACCGGACACACGCTCCGCCGCCCCGGCCGGTGCTCAGCCCGCGAGCCGCCCCGAGGCGACGACCCGGCTGAGGAACCGTCGCGTCCGCTCCTCCCGCGGATCGCCGAACACCTGCTCCGGCGGCCCCTGTTCGAGCACCACCCCGTCGTCCAGGAAGCAGACCTGGTCGGCCACCTCGCGCGCGAACCCCATCTCGTGGGTGGACAGGACCATCGTCATGCCCTGCTCCTTGAGGTCGCGCACCACCGAGAGCACCTCCCCGACCAGGACCGGGTCGAGCGCCGCGGTGATCTCGTCGAGCAGCAGTAGTCGGGGCCCGGTGGCCAGCGCCCGCACGATGGCGACGCGCTGCTGCTGCCCTCCGGAGAGCCGGTCCGGGTACTCCTTCGCCTTGGCCGCCAGCCCGAGCCGGTCGAGCAGACCCAGCGCCTCCGCCTCCGCCTCGGCCCGCCCCCGTCCGTGCACCCGGCGCGGGGCGAGCGTGATGTTCTCCAGCACGGTCAGGTGCGGGAACAGGTTGTAGGACTGGAACACCACGCCGATCCGGCGGCGGACGGCGTCCTGGTCCGCGCGCGGGTCGGTGATCTCCTCCCCGTCCAGGAAGACCGCCCCGTCGTCGATCCCCTCCAGCAGGTTGACGCACCGCATCAGCGTGGACTTGCCGGAGCCGGACGCCCCGATCAGTGCCGTCACCGAGTGCTCGGGCACGGCGAACCCCACGTCGCGCAGCACCACCTGGCCGCCGAAGGTCTTGCGCACGGACTCCAGCCGGAGCACGTCCCCGCTCACACCGCACCTCCCTGGAACTGCCGACGGTTCGTCCGCGCGGTCAGCCAGTCGGCGAACCGCGTCAGCGGAATGGTCAGCACGATGAACACCAGCCCCGCCACCAGGTACGGCGTGAAGTTGAACGACCGGGACGCGATGATCTTGGCCGCGTACACCGCGTCGATCGCCCCGCCGATCGAGACCAGCCCGGTGTCCTTCTGCAGGCTGACCAGGTTGTTCAGCAGCGGCGGCACCACCCGCCGCACGGCCTGCGGGAGCACCACGTACCGCATCGCCTGCGCGTTGGTGAGCCCGAGCGACCGGGCCGCGGCCCGCTGGCTGGGGTGCACCGACTCGATGCCGGAGCGGAACACCTCCGACACGTAGGCGGAGTACGTCAGCACCAGCGCCGCCCCGCCGAGCACCAGCGGATCGGTGGTCACCCCGCCGAGCCGCAGCGCCGGCACCCCGGTGATCATCACCAGCAGGCAGATGATCATCGGCAGCCCGAGGAAGAAGTCCACGTACGCGGTGGCCAGCAGCCGCACCGGCAGGAACACCGGCCCGCGCAGCGTCCGCAGCACCGCGAGCAGCAGGCCGAACACCAGGATCAGCGCGCCGCAGCCGAGCATCAGCTCCAGGTTGAGCCGCAGCCCCTTCAGCACCTCGGGCAGCGCCTGGCGGGCGTAGTCGGCGTTGAAGAAGGTCTTCCGAGTCACCTCCCAGCCGGGGGAGTTGACGACCAGCAGGTAGAGCGCGACCGCCGTCGCCAGGGTCGACCCGGCGGCGATCAGCGCCGACCGGCGGGCCCGGCCGCGCCGGTAGGCCTCGTGCGCCAGCCGCCGTTCGGACGGGCGGTAGCCGTCGTCGCCCCCCTTGCCCCCGCCGCCGTCGCGATCCTCCCCGTCGCGACCATCTCCTTCGAGGCCCTTCCCGTCTCGGCCCTTCCCGTCTCGGCCCTTGGCGACCGACGCCGGACCGGCCGCCACCGCGTCGCCGCTCACTTGAGCACCGGTGCCGAGACGGCGTCGGAGAGCCACTGCTTCTCCAGCTTCGCGAGCGTGCCGTCGGCGCGCAGCGCGTCCACCGCGTGCGACACGCAGCCGGTCAGCTTCGAGCCCTTGTCCAGCACCAGGCCGAACTGTTCGCCCTGCGTGGCCCCCGCGAACTGGCCGACCACCTGCGCCTCCGGCACCTCGGCGCCGGTGATGTAGAAGGCCGTCGGGAGGTCCACCACGAGCGCCTCGATCTGGCCGTTCTTCAGCGCGGCCTTCGCGAGGTCGTTGGAGTCGAACACGGCCGGCTGGACGCTCGGCTTGATCGTGTTGGTGATGGTGTCGAGGCTGGTGGTGCCGACCTGCGCGCCCAGCTTGGCGCCCTTCAGGTCGGCGATGCTCTTCGCGCCCGCCGCCTTGGAGTTCTTCAGCGCGATGACGGCCTGGCGCACGTCGTAGTAGCCCGAGGAGAAGTCGACGGCCTGCTTGCGCTCGTCGCTGATGGACACCTGGTTGACGTCGAAGTCGAAGTCCTTGGCCCCTGGCGAGGTGGCCTTGCCGAACGGCGCGACCACCCAGCTGACCTTCTCCTTGGGGTAGCCCAGCTTCTCCGCCACCGCGAAGGCCACGGCGGACTCGAACCCCTTGCCGTTCTCCGGCTTGTCCTCGGTGAACCACGGGTCGTACGCGGGCTTGTCGGTGCCGACGGTCAGCGTCCCCGCCGTCCGGGTCGCCAGCGCTCCCGGCGCGCAGCTCGCGGCGGCACCGGCCGCACCCGAGGAGCCCGAGGCGGCGGCCCCGTCGGACTTGGCGTCCTGCGGCGCGCACGCGGTCAGTGCGGCGGCCGCGGCGAGCAGCGCGGCGAGGGGCAGAGCGGCGGACGGCTTGCGGATGGTCATGGCAGGGCTCCAGTGAGGAAGGGCCGGGCGGGGCAGGAGATGCGAAGGGCCGGGCTGGGCAGGGAAGGCGACGGGGCGGGCCGGAGAGCGACAGGGTTGGCCGGAGAGCGACGGGGCGGGCCGGGGCCGGCCGCGGGCCCGGCGGGTCACTTCCCCCCGGTGGCGGCGCCGGAACACACACGGCATGGTCGGCGTACGGGCCCGCGTCCGCGGCGCCCTCCGAGCCGGATCAGCGACAGCGGCGGCAGAGGCCGCGCACGCGACAGCAGGCGTGACAACAAGAGGGCGCCCGGAACAGGCCGATGTGGCACTCGGTCACCGTGATCACCGCCGGGAGCATGGCGGGAGGTTCGCACTCCGACAGCGCGTCTGTCCAGAACATCCAGAACCCTGTCCACATGGCGGACGCCCGGTCGGCGGGCCCGCGCCCCGGGGCCCCGCGCGGGCCTCGGCGGAGCCACGCCGGAGCTTTGTCGGTTGCGACCCCCTTGAACAGGAGAACCTTTCGTACTTATGGTGTCTCCGTTGAAATAACTCCTGTCGAAGTGAGTCCCCGATGCAGAATCTTTCGCCAAGGCTCGCTGCGGCGGCCGACGCCCCGGTCTCGACCCTCGCCGGCCACCCGGCCTGGCTGCGCCTGAAGGAGGCCGTCGAGACGCTGCGCCCGCTGCAGTCCAAGGACGGCTCGATCGATCTGTCCGCCGTCCAGCGGCACACCGTCGACCCGCTGGTGGCCACCGTCCGCGGCGCCGTCGAGGAGCTCGCCCCGCTGTTCCCGCACGACGCCGCCTACCTGGCCGCCGTCGACGCGGACCTGGCCAAGTGGGCCGACACCGGCTACCGGGAGCCCGACTTCCTGGACTCGCTGCTCGCCTTCCACCCCGCCGACCAGCGCGAGGACGGCCTGGAGCACCTCGTCGTCTTCCCGATGTACACGCAGAACGGCAACCCGAACCGCAACCTGGAAGCCGTCCTGCTGAGCGTCGTGTGGCCCGATTGGCTGGCCGAGCTGGAGCGGACCCGCTTCGACAACCCGATGTTCGTGCCGATCACCTTCACCGACTTCACGGCCGGCTACGACACCAACTCCGCCGTCCTCTTCCCCGAGACGGTCGCCGTGCGCAAGGCGCCGGAACGTTTCACCTGGGGCGGCATCTTCTGCGACCGCGAGGCCGCCCGCTTCCGCGCCGTCACCACCAGCGCCGTCCAGCAGCTCGGCCTGGAGATCCCGGCCGACGCCGAGGGCCTGCTCAAGGACCAGGACCGCGCGCAGGAGACCTTCGTCCTGTGGGACCTCGTCCACGACCGCACCCACAGCCACGGCGACCTGCCGTTCGACCCCTTCATGATCAAGCAGCGCAGCCCGTTCTGGATGTACGGCCTGGAGGAGCTCCGCTGCGACCTCACCACCTTCAAGGAGGCGGTGAAGCTGGAGGCCGAGGGCAACGAGCACGCCCGCGACGTCCAGTACGCGATCCTCTTCGACCGCCTGTTCCGCTTCCCGGTCAGCGGCGACCGCGTCCGCAACTACGACGGCATGGGCGGCCAGCTGCTCTTCGCCTACCTGCACAAGCACGACGCGCTGCGCTGGCGCGACAACCGCCTCAGCATCGACTGGGACCGGGCCCCGCAGGTCACCAACGAGCTCTGCGCCGAGATCGAGACCCTCTACCGCGACGGCATCGACCGGCCCAAGCCGGCCCACTGGATCGCCGCCTACCAGCTGGTCTCCCGCTACCTCACCCCGCACCCCGCCTCCACCTGGGCGAAGGGCCCCGAGGCGCTGCCGCTCGACATCACCGACGGCAAGGCCCTCAACAAGGCGCTGTGCGACGCGGTGCTCCCGGACGAGTTCCCGCTGAGCATGTTCTACGAGGCCCTGTCCAAGAAGCTCGGCGGCGTCATCGCCGCCACCGCCGGCATCACCGGCACCGGTATCCAGGGAGCCGCCGCGTGACCACGACCACCAAGTCCCCGCTGACCGGCAAGGTCATCGCCGTCGCCGGAGCCAGCGGCCCGGCCGGCCAGGCGGTGCTGCGCCGCCTCACCGCCGACGGCGCCACCGTGATCGGTGCCGACATCGACGCCCAGCGCCTCGAATCCGCGCTGGACGCCACCCGCATCGCCGTGCGCGGGGCCAAGGTCAGCGGACAGGTGATCGACCTGCTCGACCCGCAGGAGGTCCACGACTGGGCCGACCACCTGGAGGCCGAGCACGGCCACGTCGACGGCCTGTTCCACCTGGTCGGCGGCTGGCGCGGCAGCAAGACCTTCTTCGACACCCGCCTGGACGACTGGGACTTCCTGCACGACACCGTCGTGCGGACCCTCCAGCACACCTCGCTGGCCTTCCAGCCCGCCCTGGTCCGCAGCACCGCCGGCCGCTACGCGATGATCTCCGCCGCCGCCGCCCACAAGCCCACCGCCGGCGGCGCCGCCTACGCGGCCGCCAAGGCCGCCACCGAGGCCTGGACCCTCTCCATGGCGGACTCCTTCAAGAAGGAGACCACCGCCCCCGACGGCGAGCCCACCGCGGCGGCTGCCATCCTGGTCATCAAGGCGCTGGTCAGCCCCGAAATGCGGGCCGAGAAGCCGGAGGCGAAGTTCGCCGGCTTCACGGACACCGCCGACCTCGCCGGACACCTGGCGGGCCTCTGGGACCGCCCCGCAGCAGAACTGAACGGACAGCACCTGTGGCTGACAGCCCGATGACCGACCTCACCCGTACGGACGCGGTACGGCGGCACGACCCCGCCGTCCGCGGCTTCGCCAGCGACAACTACGCCGGCGTGCACCCGGAGATCCTCGCCGCGATAGCCCTCGCCAACGGCGGCCACCAGATCGCCTACGGCGAGGACGACTACACGGCCCACCTCCAGGACGTCTTCCGCCGCCACTTCGGCGACAAGGCCGAGGCCTACCCCGTCTTCAACGGCACCGGCGCCAACGTGGTCGCCCTCCAGGCGCTGCTCCCGCGCTGGGGCGCCGTGGTCGCCGCCGAATCCGCCCACATCAACGTGGACGAGGGCGGCGCCCCGGAGAAGATGGGCGGCATCAAGCTGCTCACCGTCCCCACCCCGGACGGCAAGCTCACCCCCGAGCTGCTCGACCAGCAGGCCTGGGGCTTCGGCGACGAGCACCGCGCGCAGCCGCTCGCGGTCTCCATCACCCAGAGCACCGAGCTCGGCACCCTCTACACCGCCGACGAGATCCGCGCGATCACCGAGCACGCCCACCAGCTCGGCATGCTCGTCCACGTCGACGGCTCCCGCCTGGCCAACGCCGCCGCGGCACTCGGCCTGCCGCTGCGCGCCTTCACCACGGACGTGGGCGTCGACGTGCTGTCCTTCGGCGGTACGAAGAACGGCCTGCTGTTCGGCGAGGTCGTGGTGGTGCTCAACCCCGAGCGGGTGCGGAACATCAAGTTCCTGCGCAAGACCTCGATGCAGCTCGCCTCGAAGATGCGCTTCCTCTCCGTCCAGTTCGAGGCGCTGCTCTCCGGCGACCTCTATCTGCGCAATGCCGGGCACGCCAATGCGATGGCCAGCCGGCTGGAGGCGGCCGTCCGCGGGATCGACGGCGTCGAGATCGTGCGCCCGGTCCAGGCGAACGCGGTGTTCGCGATCCTCCCGCGCGAGGTGAGCGAGCGGCTGCAGAAGCACTACCGCTTCTACTTCTGGAACGAGCACACCGGCGAGGTGCGCTGGATGTGCTCGTACGACACCACGGAGGCCGACATCGACGGCTTCGTGGCGGCCATCGCCGAGGAGATGGGCCGCGTCTGACGGCGCCTGAACATCGGATCGCCCCTGCCCGGGACCCCGGGCAGGGGCGATTTGCATGTGGCGGTCCTGTCCCCGTACAGTTCCGGAGTCGCCGCGAGAGAGCGGGGGCAAGTGGAAAGCGAATTCCGATGAATGAAACTCCGGAAAACGGAGCGGAAAACATCTGATAAGCTTGAAACACGAAAGAACGAAGCGCCCGGAGGGCCCGCTGGAAGGCGGTCCGAAGGAAGTGTCCGTTCCTTGAGAACTCAACAGCGTGCCAAAAGTCAACGCCAGATATGTTGACATCCCCGGCCTCGATCGTCTGATCGGGGTTGGAGATTCCTTTTGAAGTAAAACACTAGCGAGGACGCAGTGCGCGGGACCGCCCTATTCCGGTGGTTGCCGTGCCGCTCAACGCGAGTGCCACCCAGTGCTTTTCATTAGGCACTGCGGGTAGACATTCACGGAGAGTTTGATCCTGGCTCAGGACGAACGCTGGCGGCGTGCTTAACACATGCAAGTCGAACGGTGAAGCCCTTCGGGGTGGATCAGTGGCGAACGGGTGAGTAACACGTGGGCAATCTGCCCTGCACTCTGGGACAAGCCCTGGAAACGGGGTCTAATACCGGATATGACCTTCCTCCGCATGGGGGTTGGTGTAAAGCTCCGGCGGTGCAGGATGAGCCCGCGGCCTATCAGCTTGTTGGTGGGGTAATGGCCTACCAAGGCGACGACGGGTAGCCGGCCTGAGAGGGCGACCGGCCACACTGGGACTGAGACACGGCCCAGACTCCTACGGGAGGCAGCAGTGGGGAATATTGCACAATGGGCGAAAGCCTGATGCAGCGACGCCGCGTGAGGGATGACGGCCTTCGGGTTGTAAACCTCTTTCAGCAGGGAAGAAGCGCAAGTGACGGTACCTGCAGAAGAAGCACCGGCTAACTACGTGCCAGCAGCCGCGGTAATACGTAGGGTGCGAGCGTTGTCCGGAATTATTGGGCGTAAAGAGCTCGTAGGCGGCCTGTCGCGTCGGATGTGAAAGCCCGGGGCTTAACCCCGGGTCTGCATTCGATACGGGCAGGCTAGAGTGTGGTAGGGGAGATCGGAATTCCTGGTGTAGCGGTGAAATGCGCAGATATCAGGAGGAACACCGGTGGCGAAGGCGGATCTCTGGGCCATTACTGACGCTGAGGAGCGAAAGCGTGGGGAGCGAACAGGATTAGATACCCTGGTAGTCCACGCCGTAAACGTTGGGAACTAGGTGTTGGCGACATTCCACGTCGTCGGTGCCGCAGCTAACGCATTAAGTTCCCCGCCTGGGGAGTACGGCCGCAAGGCTAAAACTCAAAGGAATTGACGGGGGCCCGCACAAGCAGCGGAGCATGTGGCTTAATTCGACGCAACGCGAAGAACCTTACCAAGGCTTGACATATGCCGGAAACGGCCAGAGATGGTCGCCCCCTTGTGGTCGGTATACAGGTGGTGCATGGTTGTCGTCAGCTCGTGTCGTGAGATGTTGGGTTAAGTCCCGCAACGAGCGCAACCCTTATTCTGTGTTGCCAGCATGCCTTTCGGGGTGATGGGGACTCACAGGAGACTGCCGGGGTCAACTCGGAGGAAGGTGGGGACGACGTCAAATCATCATGCCCCTTATGTCTTGGGCTGCACACGTGCTACAATGGTCGGTACAAAGGGCTGCGATGCCGCGAGGCGGAGCGAATCCCAAAAAGCCGGCCTCAGTTCGGATTGGGGTCTGCAACTCGACCCCATGAAGTTGGAGTTGCTAGTAATCGCAGATCAGCATGCTGCGGTGAATACGTTCCCGGGCCTTGTACACACCGCCCGTCACGTCACGAAAGTCGGTAACACCCGAAGCCGGTGGCCTAACCCGTAAGGGGAGGAGCCGTCGAAGGTGGGACCAGCGATTGGGACGAAGTCGTAACAAGGTAGCCGTACCGGAAGGTGCGGCTGGATCACCTCCTTTCTAAGGAGCACATGGCCGGTTGCAGGCGAATGTTCTGCACGGTCGCTCATGGGTGGAACGTTGACTATTCGGCACACTGGGTTGGCATCCGTTAGTACTGCTTCGGCGTGGAAGACGGATTGTTGATCGGGTGTGTCGGGCACGTTGTTGGGTCCTGAGGGAATGGCCGTAAGGCTGTTTCTTCTAGGAAGCCGGCCTCATCTGATGCGCTCCTTGGGGGTGTTGAGGGTGTGTGACTGGTCGTTGTTTGAGAACTGCACAGTGGACGCGAGCATCTGTGGCCAAGTTTTTAAGGGCGCACGGTGGATGCCTTGGCACCAGGAACCGATGAAGGACGTGGGAGGCCACGATAGTCCCCGGGGAGCCGTCAACCAGGCTTTGATCCGGGGGTTTCCGAATGGGGAAACCCGGCAGTCGTCATGGGCTGTCACCCGCTGCTGAACACATAGGCAGTGTGGAGGGAACGCGGGGAAGTGAAACATCTCAGTACCCGCAGGAAGAGAAAACAACCGTGATTCCGGGAGTAGTGGCGAGCGAAACCGGATGAGGCTAAACCGTGATGGTGTGAGACCCGGCAGGGGTTGCCATCACGGGGTCGTGGGATTTTTCTTGATCGGTCTGCCGGCCGGTCGGCGAGTCAGAAACCGTATGGGTAGTCGAAGGACATGCGAAAGGTCCGGCGTAGAGGGTAAGACCCCCGTAGACGAAATCTGTACGGCTCGTTTGAGAAACTCCCAAGTAGCACGGGGCCCGAGAAATCCCGTGTGAATCTGGCGGGACCACCCGCTAAGCCTAAATATTCCCTGGTGACCGATAGCGGATAGTACCGTGAGGGAATGGTGAAAAGTACCGCGGGAGCGGAGTGAAATAGTACCTGAAACCGTGTGCCTACAAGCCGTGGGAGCGTCGTTCATCAGCTTGCTGGTGGGCCGTGACTGCGTGCCTTTTGAAGAATGAGCCTGCGAGTTTGCGGTGTGTAGCGAGGTTAACCCGTGTGGGGTAGCCGTAGCGAAAGCGAGTCCGAATAGGGCGTCTGAGTTGCATGCCCAAGACCCGAAGCGGAGTGATCTAGCCATGGGCAGGTTGAAGCGCGGGTAAGACCGTGTGGAGGACCGAACCCACCAGGGTTGAAAACCTGGGGGATGACCTGTGGTTAGGGGTGAAAGGCCAATCAAACTCCGTTATAGCTGGTTCTCCCCGAAATGCATTTAGGTGCAGCGTCACGTGTTTCTTGCCGGAGGTAGAGCACTGGATAGGCGATGGGCCTTACCGGGTTACTGACCTTAGCCAAACTCCGAATGCCGGTAAGTGAGAGCGTGGCAGTGAGACTGTGGGGGATAAGCTCCATGGTCGAGAGGGAAACAGCCCAGAACACCGACTAAGGTCCCTAAGCGTGTGCTAAGTGGGAAAGGATGTGGAGTCGCAGAGACAACCAGGAGGTTGGCTTAGAAGCAGCCACCCTTGAAAGAGTGCGTAATAGCTCACTGGTCAAGTGATTCCGCGCCGACAATGTAGCGGGGCTCAAGCACATCACCGAAGTCGTGTCATTGCAGCAATAGGGCCAACGCCTGCTGTGATGGGTAGGGGAGCGTCGTGTGCCGGGTGAAGCGGCGGTGGAAACCAGTCGTGGACGGTATACGAGTGAGAATGCAGGCATGAGTAGCGATACAAGAGTGGGAAACTCTTGCGCCGATTGACCAAGGGTTCCTGGGTCAAGCTGATCTGCCCAGGGTAAGTCGGGACCTAAGGCGAGGCCGACAGGCGTAGTCGATGGACAACGGGTTGATATTCCCGTACCCGCTTTGAAGCGCCAACGCTGAACCAGGTGATGCTAAGGCCGTGAAGCCGGCCCGGAGTCTTCGGACAAAGGGACGTGGTGGAGCCGCTGAACCAAGTCTGTAGTAGGTGAGCGATGGGGTGACGCAGGAAGGTAGTCCAGCCCGGGCGGTGGTTGTCCCGGGGTAAGGGTGTAGGACGAACGGTAGGCAAATCCGCCGTTCACATAGTCTGAGACCTGATGCCGAGCCGATTGTGGTGAAGTGGATGATCCTATGCTGTCGAGAAAAGCCTCTAGCGAGTTTCATGGCGGCCCGTACCCCAAACCGACTCAGGTGGTCAGGTAGAGAATACCGAGGCGTTCGGGTGAACTATGGTTAAGGAACTCGGCAAAATGCCCCCGTAACTTCGGGAAAAGGGGGGCCATTCCTGGTGACGGCATTTGCTGCCAGAGCTGGGGGTGGCCGCAGAGACCAGCGAGAAGCGACTGTTTACTAAAAACACAGGTCCGTGCGAAGCCGTAAGGCGATGTATACGGACTGACGCCTGCCCGGTGCTGGAACGTTAAGGGGACCGGTTAGCTTGGATTCGTCCAGGCGAAGCTGAGAACTTAAGCGCCAGTAAACGGCGGTGGTAACTATAACCATCCTAAGGTAGCGAAATTCCTTGTCGGGTAAGTTCCGACCTGCACGAATGGCGTAACGACTTCTCGACTGTCTCAACCATAGGCCCGGTGAAATTGCATTACGAGTAAAGATGCTCGTTTCGCGCAGCAGGACGGAAAGACCCCGGGACCTTTACTATAGCTTGATATTGGTGTTCGGTTCGGCTTGTGTAGGATAGGTGGGAGACTTTGAAGCAGCAACGCCAGTTGTTGTGGAGTCGTCGTTGAAATACCACTCTGGTCGTGCTGGATGTCTAACCTGGGTCCGTGATCCGGATCAGGGACAGTGTCTGGTGGGTAGTTTAACTGGGGCGGTTGCCTCCTAAAGAGTAACGGAGGCGCCCAAAGGTTCCCTCAGCCTGGTTGGCAATCAGGTGTTGAGTGTAAGTGCACAAGGGAGCTTGACTGTGAGACTGACGGGTCGAGCAGGTACGAAAGTAGGGACTAGTGATCCGGCGGTGGCTTGTGGAAGCGCCGTCGCTCAACGGATAAAAGGTACCCCGGGGATAACAGGCTGATCTTCCCCAAGAGTCCATATCGACGGGATGGTTTGGCACCTCGATGTCGGCTCGTCGCATCCTGGGGCTGGAGTAGGTCCCAAGGGTTGGGCTGTTCGCCCATTAAAGCGGTACGCGAGCTGGGTTTAGAACGTCGTGAGACAGTTCGGTCCCTATCCGCTGTGCGCGTAGGAGTGTTGAGAAGGGCTGTCCCTAGTACGAGAGGACCGGGACGGACGAACCTCTGGTGTGCCAGTTGTCCTGCCAAGGGCATGGCTGGTTGGCTACGTTCGGGAGGGATAACCGCTGAAAGCATCTAAGCGGGAAGCCTGCTTCGAGATGAGCACTCCCACCTCCTTGAGAGGGTAAGGCTCCCAGTAGACGACTGGGTTGATAGGCCGGATATGGAAGCCCTGTGAGGGGTGGAGTTGACCGGTACTAATAGGCCGAGGGCTTGTCCTCAGTTGCTCGCGTCCACTGTGTTGTTCTGAAACAACGACCCCAGCCCTGCCACGGGTTGGTGCGGTTGACAGTTTCATAGTGTTTCGGTGGTCATAGCGTGAGGGAAACGCCCGGTTACATTCCGAACCCGGAAGCTAAGCCTTACAGCGCCGATGGTACTGCAGGGGGGACCCTGTGGGAGAGTAGGACGCCGCCGAACAATCATTCACAGAGAACCCTCATCCGGGAAACCGGATGGGGGTTCTTTGCGTTGTGGTTCACTCGTCCTGGAGTTCCTCGTCCTCTTCCCACCGTCGCGATTGCGCCTGGGCCGATGACCGGCCGTCGGGTTGAGGCGGTACCGGCGCCGTTCCCCACGCCGGCCGGGTCAGCCAGGAGTCCCTGTCGTTGGTGAGCCGGGCGATGCCCGTCCCGTCCGGCCGCATGGTGTAGAGGTCGGCCTCGGAGCCGGCGGGGGCCTGGGCGAACACGATGGACTTGCCGTCGGGCGCGTAGGACGCGGTGCCGTAGAAGACGTTGGACGGGGCGGGGGTCAGCGCGCCGATGGCGGTGCCGTCGGGGTGGACGGTGTAGATGCCGCCGCCGGGGGCGTCGGCGCGGCCGGCCGGGTAGGTGGTGAAGAGGATCTGGGTGCCGTCGGGGGACCAGTTGGCGCGGTCTCCGGCGCGCAGTTCCCAGGGGGTGAGCTGCCGCAGCCCGGTGCCGTCCGCGGCGACGACGTAGATGGCGCGGCTGTTGGCGGGCTGACCGGTGGCACCGGTGCGGTACTCGAAGGTGAGCTGTTTGCCGTCGGGGGACCAACTGGGGTTGCTGACCTGCCCGGAGTACGGCTTGTCGTTGGTGAGGAAGGTGAGCCGCTGGACGTCGGTGCCGTCGGGGCTCATCAGGTAGAGGTCCGAGTACTGGATCTGGTTTCTGTCGGCTTGGTCGAGGGCGCCCCAGGAGCGGCTGAAGGCGAGTTGCTTGCCGTCGGGCGAGTAGGCGGGGGCGCGTTCGTCCTCGTTGGTGCAGTCGGCGGTGCCGGTCTCGCAGAGCTGGTCGATCTGGTGGGCGCCGTCGCCGTTGGTGGAGACCGTCCAGAGGCTGGCGGCGCCGCTCCGTGGGTCGGTCCGGTCGAAGGCGATCGTGCTGCCGTCCGGGGACCAGTCGGGGCGGTCGTCGCGGGTGCGGTCGGGCGGCTGGGTGACCTGGTGCCAATCGGTGCCGTCGGGTGCGAGGGTGACGATGGCGCTGGTGGTGCGGGCGGTGTTGAGGAAGACCCCGCCGACGATCAGACCGTTGTGCGCGGTGGCCGCAGGCGTTCCGGCGGCGGCGCCGACCACGCCGGGGCTCGCGGTGGCGGTCGTCGACTCGGCGGCGGTGGAGGGGGCGTCCGCCTGGATCTCGGACAGGGGGATCTCACCGGGTTCGGCGCCGCACCCGGTGAGCAGGGTGCTCAGCAGCAGAAGGCCCGCACCGGCGCTGGCGCGGGTGCGGGCCTCGGGTGTGGACCTGGGGGACTGCCGTGTGCGGGTCATCCGTGTCATATCCGCTCCGACCTTTCCGACCTCTCCGGCGTTCGCTCCGTCTCCGATGCAGGACGAAGGCCCCTCAAAGGGGCTGTCACTGTGTCAGACGGGGAGCGTCGGCGACCGGGCGACACGCGACGTCTGGCGTTCGGTCGGTCACACGGAGTAGAAGGTCTCACGGAGGGCGGCGCGGAGTGGCGGCGTGGAGCGGTGGTGCGGGGTGGAACCGGGGCGGGGCCGGTCAGCCCCGGGCGGCGCGGCGCTCGGCCTTGGCGAGGGCCTCCGCCTCGTCCTCGGCCTCGGCGACCTCCAGGGTGGGCGCGGTGCCGTCGAGGTGGGAGGGCAGCCACCAGGTGTCGTCCGGGCCGGAGGGCTTGCCGGGGTACTCGCGCTGGGCCTGGTCGAGCATCTCGCTCATGGCCGCACGCAGCCGTCTGGTGACCATGACGGGCTTGTCGTTCGGGCCCAGGTGAATCGGCTCGCCGATCATGATGGTGACGGGGACGTGGCGCTTGGTCAGGGTCTTCGGGCGGCCCTTGGTCCAGAGCTGCTGGGTGCCCCAGAGGATGACGGGCAGCAGCGGGGTGCCGGAGTCGGCGGCCATCCGGGCGGCGCCGGTCTTGAACTTCTTCAGCATGAACGAGCGGCTGATGGTCGCCTCGGGGAACACCCCGACGACCTCGCCGGCCTTGAGGGCGCGCACGGCGGCCTCGTACGCGGGCTGTCCGTCGGTGCGGTCGACCGGGATGTGCTTCATGCCGCGCATCAGCGGGCCGGAGACCCGGTGCTTGAAGACGTCGTCCTTGGCCATGAAGCGGGTCTTGCGCTTGCCGCCGCGGTAGGCGCCGAGGCCGGCGAAGAGGAAGTCAAGGTAGCTGATGTGATTGCTGACCAGTACGGCTCCGCCCCTGGCGGGGATGTTCTCGGCGCCTACGATCTTGATCCGCACGTCGAGCGCACGGAAGGCGGTGAGTGCGGCGCCGATCACCGGCGGGTACACGAACTCTGCCACGGTCAGTCCTGACTTCCACGGGCCGGAGCCCGGTACGGCGGGTACCCGCGTCGCTGAGCGGGGGCCGACCGGAGCGCGGCACGCCGCGGCGGTCACGGGTGATTCACGGAGATGATCCCCCGAACGAGTGCCTGCTGTCACCTGAGGCGTGCGGTCAAGCGGATATTCGCGGTGTGATCTCCGTGATGAGTTCGGGTGGGAACTTTTCCCTCCCCGGCGACCTGGAGGTCCCGCTCTGTGCCGGAGGCCCGGAGGCCCAAGGGGTGGCTAGGCTCCGGCGCCGACGCGACCCTGGGCGCGGCGGACGAAGGGGTAGACCTCACGGCCGAGGCAGTAGCCGAACGCGGCGTTGAGGAAGGCGGCGGCCAGGGCGAAGGCCGTGGCCAGCAGGCCGAGCCAGGCCACCCCGGTGAGGAAGCCGAGGGCGCCGACGACGGCGAACACCAGGCCGACTCCCTGCGCGAAGCGGGGCGGCCGCTCGTCCTCGGTCTCGGAGGGCGGGGCCAGCCGGGGGAGGAGGAAGGTCTGGTAGAGCCAGCCGTAGGGGGAGAGCCGCAGGCCGCCGAACGCGCCGAGTGCGAAGACGAGGGCCTGGACGGCCAGCAGTACGTCGCTGCCGGTGATGAGGGCGGCGGCCAGCACGATCGAGGTGAGCGCGGCGGCGAAGCGGGGACCGCGGGGGTCGATCTGCACGAGGGCTCCGGGAGGGTCGCGACGGGCGGCGGCGGGGCGCGTCAGCGACAGCGGGTGGTGGTGGCCCGGCCCAGGTCGACGACGCGGCGGGAGGTCAGCAACGGCGGTGCGGTGCGGTCGGATTCCACCCGGCGATCGTACGCGGGCCCGGCCCGGTGGTCGACCTCCCTTTTGAGGCCCGGGGCCGCTGCCGCAGACTGGGGACGGCCGGTTGGTGGTGTGCGTCGTGGTGTCGGCGCCGGCGACCACCTCCGGGCTGCTACGGGCACGGCACGACGGGAGGCTGAGGGTGCGCACCAACGGCGGGGCGGTACGGCTGTCGGAGGCGGAGCTGGGCGGGGCGCTCGGCGAGCGGGCGACCCTGGTCCAGTTCTCGACGGCGTTCTGTCAGCCGTGCCGGGCCACCCGCCGGGTGCTCGCGGAGGTGGCCGGCATGGTCGACGGGGTGGCGCACGTCGAGGTGGACGCCGAGGAGCGGCTGGAGCTGGCCCGTCGGCTGGAGATCCTGCGGACGCCGACCGTCCTGGTGCTGGACGGGGGCGGTCGGGTGGTGCGCCGGGCGGCCGGACTGCCGCGCAAGGTGGATGTGATCGCGGCGCTCGGCGAGGCGGTGTGAGCGCCGGGGGCCCAGGCGATCCTGCGGCGGATATGTAGTCCGATCAGGTGGTGTCGGGGCTGCCCTGGGGCAGGATGGGCGCAGACGGAAGTGCAGCCGCCCGACCTAAGCTACTGGCCAGTAGTGACCACTGGACTACTGCCGAGTATGCTGCCAGGAAGTTCCGGACCGGCACGGGAACCCGCTGCCCGGAGCGGGCGCGCACCGTGTTCGCGCCCCGCTTGCACAGCCGCAGCCGCCGGACGAGACCAGTACAGGAGACAGGCCGTGAGCTTGAGGATCGTTGTCTGTGTGAAGTACGTGCCGGACGCGACGGGTGACCGTCGGTTCGCGGACGACCACACCACCGACCGGGAGGGTGTGGACGGCCTCCTGTCGGAGCTCGACGAGTACGGCGTGGAGCAGGCGCTGCGGATCGCGGCGGCGAACGAGGGCGCCGAGGTGACGGTGCTGACGGTCGGGCCGGACGACGCGAAGGACGCGCTGCGCAAGGCGCTGTCGATGGGTGCGGACAAGGCTGTGCACGTGAACGACGAGGACATCCACGGTTCGGATGTGATCGGGACGTCGGCGGTGCTGGCGAAGGCGCTGGAGAAGACCGGGTTCGACCTGGTGATCGGTGGGATGGCGTCGACGGACGGTTCGATGGGCGTGCTGCCGGCGCTGCTGGCGGAGCGTCTGGGCGTGGCGCAGGTGACGCTGCTGTCGGAGGTGTCGGTCGAGGGCGGTGTGGTGCGGGGTCGTCGTGACGGTGACGCGGCGACCGAGCTGGTCGAGGCTGCGCTGCCGGCGGTGGTGTCGGTGACGGACCAGTCGGGTGAGGCCCGGTACCCGTCGTTCAAGGGGATCATGGCGGCGAAGAAGAAGCCGGTCCAGTCGCTGGACCTGGACGATCTGGGCATCGAGGCCGACGAGGTCGGTCTGGCGGGTGCGTGGACGGCGGTGGAGTCGGTGGCGGCGCGTCCGGCGCGGACCGCGGGCACGGTCGTCAAGGACGAGGGCGAGGGCGGGAAGCAGCTCGCCGGCTTCCTCGCCGACCAGAAGTTCATCTAGTCCCCCCGTTCGCGCATCCAACGATCGATCAGGAGCAACGAATCATGGCTGAGATCCTGGTTCTGGTGGACCACGCCGACGGTGTGGTCCGCAAGCCGGCCCTCGAACTGCTGACCCTGGCCCGCCGGATCGGCGAGCCGTCCGCGGTCGTGCTGGGCGCCGGTGCCGCCGCCGCCGACCTCGCGGCCAAGGCCGCCGAGTACGGTGCGGCCAAGGTGTACGTCGCCGAGGGCGCCGAGTTCACCGACCAGCTGGTCGTCCCGAAGGTGGACGCCCTCACCCAGATCGCCAAGGCCAACGACGCCGCCGCCGTCCTGATCACCTCCTCCGGCGAGGGCAAGGAGATCGCGGCCCGCGTCGCACTGCGGCTGGGCTCCGGCATCATCACCGACGCCATCGACCTGGAGGCCGGTGACGGCGGCCCGGTCGCCACCCAGTCGGTGTTCGCCGCGTCCTTCCAGGTGAAGTCGAAGGTGACGAAGGGCGTGCCGGTCATCACCGTCAAGCCGAACGCGGTGGCCCCCGAGGCCGTTGCGGGTGCGGGCGCGGTGGAGAACGTGGCGGTGGAGTTCACCGGGAACGCGGCCAAGGTCACCTCGCGCACCCCGCGGGTCTCGACCGGCCGTCCGGAGCTGACCGAGGCCGCGATCGTGGTCTCGGGCGGCCGTGGCGTCGGCGAGGCGGCCGGCTTCGGCGTCGTCGAGGAGCTCGCGGACGTGCTGGGCGCGGCCGTCGGTGCCTCGCGTGCCGCCGTCGACGCGGGCTGGTACCCGCACAGCAACCAGGTCGGCCAGACCGGCAAGCAGGTCTCGCCGCAGCTGTACATCGCGGCCGGCATCTCCGGCGCCATCCAGCACCGGGCGGGCATGCAGACCTCGAAGACCATCGTCGCGGTCAACAAGGACCCGGAGGCCCCGATCTTCGAGCTGGTCGACTACGGCGTGGTCGGCGACCTGTTCGCCGTGCTGCCGCAGCTGACCGCCGAGGTGAAGGCCCGCAAGGGCTGATCCCCGCACAGGGCAGTCGGAGGGCGTGGCACTGAGTATTCGGTGCCACGCCCTCCGGCGTTTCCGGCACGGGCCGGCACAGGCCAGGTGGGCGGCGGCTGGTGACCGCTGCCCACGGACGGTCCGGGTGCGGCCCGTAGAGTCGGCGCGACAGCGTGAGACGAGGGCGAGGACGGAAGCATGGCACTGCTGACCGCACTTCAGGGCGACTACGGGGACGCGGCGGACGCGCTGCGGATCGACGGGCGGGCGCTGTCCCGCGAAAAGCTGCTGGGCGCGGCGACCGCCGTCGCCGACCGGGTGGCCGGTGCGCCCGCGCTCGCCGTGCTCGCCCGGCCCGCCGTCGAGACGGTCGTCGCCGTGGTCGGCGGCCTGCTGGCGGGCGTGCCCGTGGTGCCGCTGCCGCCCGACTCCGGGCCCAAGGAACGTGAGCACATCCTGCGCGACTCGGGTGCGGTGCTGCTCGCGCACGCCGTGGGCGACACCGTGCCGGGTGAGGTGCAGGGGCTGCCGGTCGACCCGGCGGAACGCGCCGCCACCACGTTCGCCGAGCCCGCGCCGGACGCCACCGGCTTCGTCCTCTACACCTCCGGTACCACCGGGGCGCCCAAGGGAGCCGTGATCCGGCGCCAGGCGATCGCCGCCGACCTGGACGCGCTCGCCGCGGCCTGGCAGTGGACCGCCGAGGACACCCTCGTCCACGGCCTGCCGCTGTTCCACGTCCACGGACTGATCCTCGGCGTCCTCGGCGCCCTGCGGACCGGCAGCCGGCTCGTGCACACCGGGCGGCCCACCCCGGAGGGGTACGCGGCCGCGGGCGGCAGCCTGTACTTCGGGGTGCCGACCGTCTGGTCCCGGGTGGCGGCCGACCCCGGGGCGGCGGGTCGGCTGGCCTCGGCCCGGCTGCTGGTCTCCGGCAGCGCGCCGCTGCCGGTACCGGTGTTCGAGAAGCTTGCCGCGCTCACCGGGCACGCCCCGATCGAGCGCTACGGGATGACCGAGTCGCTGATCACCGTCAGCACCCGGGCGGACGGCGAGCGCCGGCCCGGCAGCGTCGGCCTGCCGCTGGACGGAGTGCGCACCCGGCTGGTCGGCGAGGACGGCGAGCCGGTGCCCTCCGACGGGGAGAGCGTCGGAGAGTTGCAGGTCGCCGGGCCGACCCTGTTCAGCGGGTACCTCAACCGGCCCGACGCGGACGCCGAGGCCTGGACGGCGGACGGCTGGTTCCGCACCGGGGACGTCGCCGTGATCGGTGAGGACGGCTTCCACCGGATCGTCGGTCGCGCCTCCGTCGACCTGATCAAGAGCGGTGGCTACCGGATCGGCGCCGGCGAGGTGGAGGCCGCGCTGCGCGACCACCCCGCGGTCGCCGACGCGGCGGTGGTCGGTGCGCCGGACGAGGACCTCGGGCAGGCCGTCGTCGCGTACGTCATCCCGGACGGCGCCGTGACGGGGGAACAGCTGACGGCCTTCGTGGCGGAGCGGCTGTCCGCGCACAAGCGGCCGCGCCGGGTCGTGCTGGTGCCCGAACTGCCCAGGAACGCGCTGGGGAAGGTGCTGAAGAAGCAGCTGTTGGCGGAGGCGGACCGGCAGGGATGAGGGGGCGTCGGGCGAGCGGCCCGATGACTGGCCTTCACCCTGATGCCCCGTCGGTGCTCACCGGCCGTGAACCCTTCCATTGGCTCACTCCACTGCGCGCCGTGAGCGGACGCGTGCCTACCGTGACACGCAGGCAGAACTGAATCCCTGGGCGGCATGCCACGGCTCCCGGTCGCACGACCGGAGGCCGTGGCATGCCGGGCGGGGTCTGCCGAGCCGTACGTGCCGTCTTACCGGGACGTGCGTGTCCGTAGCCGATTCCGCAGCCGCCCCCGTGGTGGCAGTTCGCAGCAGTGAGGGAAGACAGCAGGATGACCACCGTCAACACCGGCGCGCCGGGTGCCGCCGACGAACCGACCGGGCAGCACGCTGCCGCCACCGTCGACCAGCGGGCGGCCGCCGTCCGCCCGGTCCGCCCCGTCCGTCCCTCGCGGGCCGCCCGGGTGCGCCGGGGGATAGGCATGGCGGCCGTGATCGTGGCCGGTGCGGGTGTGATCGGCGTCGGCCCCGGCGTGAGCCCCGCCGCCGCCGAGTCCGCACCGGCGCACGCCGGGTGGGACGGCTCGCGGTACTGGTTCAAGAACAGTCAGGGGCAGTGGCGTTGGACGACGCACTACGACGTGTACGTGGCGCGGACGGGGGGCGGATCCTCCTCCGCGGCGAAGGCCCCGTCGACGGGCACGAAGTCGAGCGGGGGGATCAAGCAGGGGTGGGACGGGTCGCGGTACTGGTTCAAGAACAGCAAGGGACAGTGGCGCTGGACCACGCACTACGACGTGTACGTGGCACGGACGGGGGACGGATCCCCGTCGTCGTCCGGATCGTCCGGATCGTCCTCGTCGGGCTCGGCCGGCGGCGCGGTGGCGGGGGACCAGAACGTCGAGTCCGCCGTGCAGTTCGCGCTGAGCCAGCTGGGCAAGCCGTTCCGGACCGCGGGCAACGGGCCGGACGGGTACGACTGCTCGGGCCTCGTCCAGCAGGCCTTCCGGCGCGGCGGGGTGAACCTGCCGCGGGTGGCCAACGACCAGTACGCGGCGACCACGCCCATCAGCGCCGGCCAGCTGCGCCGGGGCGACCTGCTGTTCTGGTCCCCCAACGGCACCAAGCGGGGCATCCAGCACGTGGCGATCTACCTGGGCAACAACCAGTACGTCGAGGCGGCGCGGCCGGGCACGTTGATCCGGATCTCGGGGATCAGCAGCGGCTACTACCCGTCGTACATGGGGCGGCCGTAGGCCGAGTGCTCCTAGGCGTGTGAGTCGGGGCGTTCGGGAGTTGTGGCCCGGGCGCTCCCACCGGGGGGTGGGCCCGATCCGCCCGGGCCCGTCGGGAAGCGGCTGGTCAGAGGTCGGTCGGGCGGGGGAGGGCGCCACGGGCGCCCAGGGCGGTGACGGCGAAGGCGCCGGCGGCCACGGCGGTGGCGGCCGCGGCGGGGAGGTCGGCGCCGCGGGCGAGTCCGGCGGCGAGGGCGCCGCAGAAGACGTCGCCGGCACCGGTGGTGTCGACGACCTGGACGGCGGGGGCGGGAAGTCGGGCCGACCGTCCCTCGGTGGCGACCAGCGCGCCCTCGCCGCCGAGGGTGAGTACGACGCCGTCGGCGTGGCGGGCGAGGGCCCGGGCGGCCTCCTCGACGGTGGGGGCACCGGTCAGCTGGCGGGCCTCGACGGCGTTGGCGACGACCAGGGGGCGGCGTCCGGTCGGACCGGTGTCGGGGAGCGAGCCGGCCGGGGCGGCGTTGTGCACCCAGTGGGTGCCGTCGGCCGGCAGGGCGGCGGCGGTCGCGTGGATGCACTCCTCGGGGACCTCGCCGCTGGTGAGGAGCACGTCGACGGGGAGCAGGTGCAGGCGGGCGAGTGCGGCGGTGACCTCGGCGGCGGTCAGGTGGGCGTTGGCGCCGGGGACGACGACGATGCTGTTCTCGCCGGCGGGGTCGACCATGACGATCGCCTGCCCGGTCGGCGCGTCGGGGTGGGTGAGCACGGAGCCCGTCTCGACCTCCGCGCCGCGCAGGTCGGTGAGCGCGGCTTCGCCGTCGGCGTCGCGCCCGACCTTCGCGACCAGGTGGACGGCGGCGCCCATGCGCGCGGCCGCCACCGCCTGGTTCGCGCCCTTGCCGCCGAACCCCTGGGTGGCGGCGGTGGCGAGGACGGTCTCGCCGGGGGCGGGGAGGACGGGGCAGCGGAGGATGCGGTCGGCGTTGACCGAGCCGATGACGATGACGCGGCCGACTGGGAGCAGCTTCATCGTTCCTCTGTACGTGCTGGGGTGCGCGCGGCGCAAGCGGGCGCCGGGGGGCGCGCGAGGGGCGCGGGGAAGAATATGTCGACCGGTCTACTGAATTATGCAGACCGGTCTAGATATTGCCGAGAGGAATCTGTCGGTCGGTCTACATAGTCGGGTGGAGGGGGTGATGCGAGGTGATCTGGGGTGATGATGGCGCACAGGAAGTCGGACGGGCCGACTTCCTGTGCGCGCAGGGTGTGAGCGGGGTGCAACTTTGATGTAGACCGGTCTACATATTTCTCCCGGAAGGCGGCTGGCCTGGGCACATGCCCCTGTCAAGGGGCGGAGCGGGGCGCAACGGCGGGCGCGGTGGGGAGGTATGGGGAGCGGCGTGGCGCGGGTACCACCACGGGTGGCGCTGGTTCGGCCGACGGGGGCGCTGCCCGGTGCGAACGGCATCGGGGCAAGTCGAGGGCAGGGGACGTTGTGATCGTCTGGGTCAATGGCACATTCGGGGCGGGCAAGACGAGTGCCTGCCGCGAGCTGGTGGAACTGCTGCCCGGGAGCGTGCTCTTCGATCCCGAGCTGGTGGGCTTCGGCCTGCGCCGGATGCTCCCGGCCGACCGGCTGGCGACGGTGTCCGACTTCCAGGACCTGGCGGCCTGGCGCCGGCTCGTCCCCGAGACGGCGGCCGCGCTGCTCAGTGAGGTCGCGGGCCCGCTGGTGGTCCCGATGACCCTGCTCAGGGAGGACTACCGGGACGAGATCTTCGGCGACCTCGCCTCCCACGGCATAGCGGTGCACCACTTCGTCCTGGACCCAGAAGAAACGATCCTGCGTCACCGCATCGCCCACCGCGACGAGTGCCCGGGAGATCCGGAGGCCAGCGAGCGGGTCCGCACGTGGTGCTTCGAGCACGTGGCCCGCTACCGGGCCGCCCGACGCTGGCTGGTCGAGGACGCCCGGATGCTCGACACCAGCGAGCTCACCCCCCGCGAGACCGCCCACCGGATCGCCGAACTGGTCCGCGTCGGCGCCGCCCGCTGCCCGATCGTCCAGACCCCCGACCCGACCGGGGATACCGTGGCCTCCGCCGTCCTGTTCTTCGACGAACAGGACCGCGTCCTGCTGGTCGACCCCGTCTACAAACCCGACTGGGACTTCCCCGGAGGCGTGGTCGAGCGTGGCGAGGCCCCCACCGACGCGGCCCTGCGCGAGACCGCCGAGGAACTGGGCCTGCGGCTCGACCCGACCGGGCTGCGCCTGCTCGCCGTCGACTGGGAGCCGCGCACCGGCCCGCGCCGCGGCGGCCTGCGCCTGATGTACGACGGCGGTCAACTGGACGCCCCCGCCCGCCAGAACCTGCTGCTCCAGGCGGAGGAGCTGCGCGACTGGCGCTTCGTCACCCTGGACGAGGCCGCCGACCTGCTGCCCCCGAGCCGCTACCGCCGCCTCGCCGCCGCCCTGGACGCCCGCCGCAGCGGCGAGTTGCGCTACCTGGAGGCGGGCCGCCGGGTCGCGCTCGGCCTGGCCAGTACGGCCGACGCGGCGTAGCCGCCCGGGGCGCCTGACGAGCCCGGGCGCCTGACGAGCCCGGGTGTCGGGCCACCCCGGGTGCCGGGCCGCCCCGGGTGTCGGGCCGCTCCGGGTGCCGGGCCGTCCAGAGGCGGTGGCCGGCGCTCCGGGTGTCGGCCGACGGCCCAGGTCGTTGGCCGATGGTCCGGCGGGGGCGGGAGGATGGGGGCATGCCGTTCACACTGAGCCACCCCGCCGCCGTCCTGCCCCTGCTGCGCGCCGCCGGTGAGCGCGGGCCGCTGGTCGCCTCGGCGCTGGTCGCCGGATCGATGGCGCCCGACGTCCCGTTCTTCGCCGAGTCGCTGCTGCCCGGGGTGTACGGTCACGGCGGTCTGACGCACCGCTGGTGGGCCGTGCCGACGCTGGACGTCGCGATCGCGGGCGCGCTGGTGGCCGGCTGGCACGGTCTGCTGCGTGCGCCGCTGGTGGCGCTGCTGCCGGACCGGTGGGCGGGCGCGGCCGAGGCACTGACGGTCCGGCGGCCCGCCGGAGGCGGGGCGGGTACCGGGGCGGCGTGGTTCGTTGCGTCGGCGGCGATCGGTGCGGCCACCCACGTCGGCTGGGACGCGTTCACCCACGAAGGCCGGCTGGGTGTCCGGCTGCTGCCGGTGCTGGACCGGGAAGTGGCCGGGGTTCCGCTCTACTCGGCGCTGCAGTACGGCAGTTCGGCGCTGGCCCTGGCCGCGATGGCGGGCTGGGCGGTGCGGGCGGCGCGGGGCGTGGAGCCGGTCCGCCCGGCCGTGGCACTCGCTCCCCGGGCGCGCCGCGCCGCTGTCGCGGCCCTGGGCGCGGCGACGGCGGTCGGGGTGCTGCACCGGCTGGTCCCGCTGCGGCGGAACCTGATCCCGGAGTTCTGCTTCGGCGCCGGGGCCGGGCTCGCGGTGGGCGCGGTCGGTTACGCGGTGGTGGCGGGTGCCGCCCGCAGGTTCCGGGGCGGGCGGCCGGTGCCGGGGACCGCCGTCGGCGGTCCCCGGACCAACGTGCGTCAGACCGAGCGCAGTTCGGCGTAGCGGCGGAGGAACAGGGCCTCGGAGAGGGCCATCCGCTCCAGCTCCTGCGGGTCGACGCTCTCGTTGACCGCGTGGATCTGGGTGGTCGGCTCCTCGACGCCGATCAGCACGATCTCGGCCTTCGGGTAGAGCGAGCGCAGCGTGTTGCAGAGCGGGATCGAGCCGCCCTCGCCGGAGGCGACCATCTCGGTGCCGAAGGCCTCGGCCATGGCCTCGCCCATCGCCTCGTACGCCGGGCCGGTGGTGTCGGCGTTGAACGGGGCGCCGGTGCCCTGGCGCTCGACGGTCAGACGGGCGCCGAGCGGGATCTGCGCCTCCAGGTGGGCGACCAGCGCGTCCTGGGCGGCGTTCGGGTCGCTGCCCGGCGGGACGCGCAGGCTGACCAGGGCCTTGGCAGCGGCCTGGACGGAGGAGGTGGCGCCGATCACCGGCGGGGCGTCGATGCCGAGGACGGTGATCGCGGGGCGGGCCCACAGGCGGTCGGCGATGGTGCCGGTGCCGGTCAGGGCGACGCCGTCGAGCACCTTGGCGTCGGAGCGGAACTGCTCCTCCGGGTACTGGACACCGCTCCAGGTCTGGCCGCCGGCCAGTCCGGCCACCGCGACGTCGCCGTGCTCGTCGTGCAGCGAGGCGAGCATCCGGACCAGCGACTGCAGCGCGTCCGGGGCGGCACCGCCGAAGGCGCCGGAGTGCAGGTTGCCGGCCAGGGTGGTGACCGCGACCTCGACGACCGTCATGCCGCGCAGCGAGGCGGTCACGGTGGGCAGGCCGGGGGCGAAGTTGCCGGTGTCGCCGATGATGATGGCGTCGGCGGCGAGCAGTTCGGGGTGGGCCTCGGCGTAGCGCTCCAGGCCGCCGGTGCCCTGCTCCTCCGAGCCCTCGACGATGATCTTCAGGCTGACCGGGTAGCCGTCGCCGTACACCTGCCGCAGGGCCCGCAGGGCGGTCAGGTGCATCAGGATGTTGCCCTTGCAGTCGGCGGCGCCGCGCCCGTACCAGCGGCCGTCACGCTCGGTCAGCTCGAAGGCGGGGCTGAGCCAGGCGCTCTCGTCGAGCGGGGGCTGGACGTCGTAGTGCGAGTAGAGCAGCACGGTCGGCGCGCCCTGGGGGCCGGGCAGTTCGGCGTAGACGGACTGGGTGCCGTCCGGGGTGTCCAGCAGCTGGACGTTGGTCAGGCCCTCGGCGGCGAAGGCGTCGGCGACCCAGCGGGCGGCCTTCTCGCACTCCTCGACCGGGAACTGGCGCGGGTCGGCGACCGAGGGGAAGGCGACCAGTTCGGCGAGGTCGGTGCGGGCACGGTCCATCAGGGACCGGACGGCGTCGGCCAGCGGCTGTGACATCGGGGCTCCGAGGGGAAGGCTTCGCCCGAGGGGTGGTGCGGGCGGAGGGGCGGTTTGGGTACCGTCGATCATAGGCGGACTCGAACAGTCCGATCGGGTGGTTTCGCCCGGCGATCCCGGCCGGCGCACCGTCTGGTGGATCGGCCCGATGGATCGGTCCGGTGTCGATCCGGGCGCGATCCGAATTCGGTCAGGGTTCGGTCTGGCGTTCGGGGCGGCGCGGCCAGCGGCGGGCTCGGCGGACGCATAGGATTGCTCGACGTGACTGACTCCGGAAGCTCCGATTCCCGCAGCCCACTCGACACCGAGGCCTCGCCGCTCGACGCCGAGGTACCCGGACGGCCGTCAGGCCGGTCGTCAGGTCAGCCGTCAGGCGAGGCGTCCGAGGGGGCGCCCGAGACGGTGTCCGAGACCGGGACGGTGCCCGAGACCGAGGCCGAGACGGTGTTCGAAGCCGAGACCGAGGCTGGGACCGAGTCCGAAGCCGAGAGCGAGGCCGAAGCCGAGGCCGCGCCGAGGGTCGGCCGGTCGGCGCCCGAGCCGCTCGACGGCGTCTGGGACGTCGTGGTGGTCGGCGCCGGACCGGCCGGAGCCTCGGCCGCGCACGCCGCCGCCGTCCAGGGCCGGCGGGTGCTGCTCCTCGACAAGGCCGAGCACCCCCGCTACAAGACCTGCGGCGGCGGCATCATCGGCCCGTCCCGGGACAGCCTGCCGCCCGACTTCCGGCTTCCGCTGCAGGACCGCGTGCACGCCGTCACCTTCGCCTACGACGGGCGGTTCACCCGGACGCGTCGGTCCCGGCGGATGCTGTTCGGCCTGGTCAACCGGGACGAGTTCGACCTGCGCCTGGTGCAGGCGGCCAAGCAGGCCGGGGCGGTGCTGGTCACCGGAGTGACCGTCACCGGCGTCGAGCAGCGCGGCGGCGAGCACCGGACGGCGCTGGTGACGGCCGCCGACGGACGCACCTTCGAGGCGCGCGCGGTGGTCGGCGCGGACGGCAGTGCGAGCCGGATCGCCCGGCACGTCGGCGTCACCTTCGACCAGATCGACCTCGGCCTGGAGGCGGAGATCCCCGTCCCGCCGCAGGTCGCCGCGGACTGGTCGGGCCGGATCCACCTCGACTGGGGCCCGCTGCCCGGCAGTTACGGCTGGGTGTTCCCGAAGACCGAGTCGAGCAGCCTGACCGTCGGTGTCATCTCGGCGCGCGGCGACGGCGAGCGGACCAAGCAGTATCTCGCCGACTACATCCGGCGGTTGGGGCTGTCCGGCTTCACCCCGAGCGTGGAGTCCGGGCACCTGACCCGCTGCCGGGCCGAGGACTCGCCGCTCGCCCGCGGCCGGGTGCTGGTCGCCGGGGACGCGGCCGGACTGCTGGAGCCGTGGACCCGCGAGGGCATCTCCTACGCGCTGCGCTCGGGCCGGCTGGCCGGCGAGTGGGCGGTGAAGGTCGCGGAGGCGGGCAAGGCGGCGGACGTGCGGCGCGAGGCGCTGAACTACGCGTTCGCCATCAAGGCCGGGCTGGGCGTGGAGATGCGCGCCGGCAAGCAGCTGCTGGGCGCCTTCGAGCGGCGCCCGTACCTGTTCCACGCGGCGGTCTGCCTGGTGGCGCCGGCCTGGCGGGCCTTCGCCCGGACCACCCAGGGGCACACCACCTTCGCGCAGGTGCTCCGGCAGTACCGGGCGGCCAGGAAGCTGGCGGCGATGGCTTCCCGCTGACGGGCGGCGCATGCGGCCCTGGCAGCCAGGAAGGTCCGTCAGGCACCTGATGCGCGGACCTGATGCGCGGGCCGGCGCTCCGTCGTTCGCGGAAGGCCGGCCCTTGCTGCCCTACCGGCCCAACGGGCCGTGCCCTCCGGCTATTTGAGCCCGGAGTCGAGTGCGTTGATGAGCGTGCCGGAGGGGGTGTCGCCGGACATCTCCCAGATCATGCCGCCGAGCAGGTTCTTCGACTTGAGGTAGGCCGTCTTCTGGGTGATCGACCAGGCGTCGTCGAAGGTCCACCACTGGCCGCCGGCGCCGGTGTAGCCGTACGTCGCAATGGACTTGGGGTCGTGGTACACGGTCAGGTTGGGGACGCCGGTGATGAGGTTGTTGTAGCCGCGGGTGCCGGCCTCCTCGCTGAACTGGCCCGGGGCCGCGCCGTTCGCGGACTGCCACACGCCGGAGGCGCCGCCGTCCGCCACGCCCTGCCAGCCGCGCCCGTAGAACGGGAAGCCGATGGTGAGCTTGCGCGGGTTGACCCCGGCGCCGAGGTAGGTCTGGACCGCCGCGTCCACGCTGAAGTGGAAGTTGTACGGGTCGTTCGGGTCGGCGTAGAGGTTGGCCTGGGAGCCGGTGCGGTTGGGCTCCCAGGAGTTGTCGCTGCCGGAGCCGTGGAAGTCGTAGCCCTGGACGTTGGCGATGTCCAGCGAGCTGAAGATCTTCGTGAGGTCCCAGCCCGCGGCGACCTTCGCCGGGTCGGCCGGGGTGAAGGCGGTGAGCAGCTTGTGGGAGCCGCCCAACGCGTCGAGCTGCTTGCGGAATTCGGCCAGCAGCAGGGTCAGGTTGCCCTTGTCGTTGGCGTTCCAGTGGTTGCCCGCGTGGCCGTCGGCGGAGCCGGGCCACTCCCAGTCGAGGTCGATGCCGTCGAAGATCCCGGCCGCCACACCGTCGCCGCCGGCGCCGTTGTAGACCGGCAGGTTGCCCTTGATCCACACGTCGAGGCAGGATTTGACGAACTTCTGGCGGGACGCGTCGGTGGCGGCGACGTCCGAGAAGTACTTGGAGTACGTCCAGCCGCCGAGTGAGACGACCACCTTCAGGTTCGGGTACTTGGCCTTCAGCTTCTTCAACTGGTTGAGGTTGCCGCGGAGTTTGCCCCAGCCGTCGTCGGCCACGCCGTCCACCGACTGGTCGGCGCTCATCGGGCGGGCGTAGTCGGCGTCGGCGTCACCGGCGCCGGTGCCCTGGTCCGGGTCCTGCGGGTTGGCGGTGGTGCCCTTGGTGACGCCCGCCAGGCAGGTCAGGTTGACCGGATCGATGTTCTCGAAGGCGTAGTTGACGACGTCGAGCTTGGCCGCGCTGCCGGAGGTGTCGAGGTTCTTGACGAAGTACTGGCGGCCGTAGATGCCCCACTGGACGAAGTAGCCGACCCGGGCGTACTTTCCGGCGCCGACCAGGTCCGAGGTGGTGGCGGTGAGCGGGGCGGAGGCGGGGGAGGCGTTGTCGGCGGGGTCGCGGGCCTTCACGGTGAACGTGTAGGTGGTGGACGGGGACAGGCTGCCGACCGTCGCGGTCAGGGTGCTGCCGCTGACCGTGGCCACCAGTGTGCCGCCCTGGTAGACGTCGTACGCGGCGACCCGGACGTTGTCGGTCGCGGCGTTCCAGGCGAGCGTGATGTCCGACGAACTGATCGCCGTGGTGCGGAGGTTGGTCGGCGCGGTGGGCGGGACCTGGTCGGTCGACGGGTCGAAGGTGGCGGCGGTGACGGGCGCGCTGAGCGGTCCGGTGTTGCCGCGGCTGTCCTTGGCCCGGACGGTCAGCGTGTAGGTGGTGGCCGGGGTGAGCCCGGTGAGCAGGGCGCTGGTGGTGGTGCTGGAGCCGACCACGACGGCGCCGTTGAGCACGTCGTAGGAGGCGACCGGGAAGTCCCCGCCGGTGGCGACCGGCCAGGTCAGCGCGAGCGTGTGCGCGGTGGACTCGGTGACCGCCGGGGTGCCCGGCGCGGACGGCGGGACGTCGGCGGTGCCGTCGCACTTGTCGCCGTTGACGCGGCAGTTGGTGGGGGTGGCGACCGGGCCGTTGCCGACGAACCAGAAGCTGTACGGCTCGGTGGTGCCGTGGGCGTTGACGGTGGCGTTGTAGAACGCGTTGGTCGCGGTGACGTGCCGGCCGTTGACGGTGGCGGTGCCGTTGTAGCTGTTGCCGATGGTGACACCGGCCGGCAGGTCGAACTCCAGGGTCCAGCCGGTCACGGCGGCGGCGTTGTCGTTGTGGACGATGTAGGTGCCCTGCCACCAGGAGCCGTTGTCGGCGGTGGTGAAGGTGGCGGTGAGTTTTCCGGCGGCGTTCGCCGGGGTGGCCAGCGCGGTGAGCGCGGCGAGGGGCAGGAGCAGGACGGAGAGCAGTGCCAGCAGTCTGCTGCGCACGCGCGGGCGCCTGGCCCGGGATCGAGCGGACATGGTTCTCCCTGTGGCTGTGGGGGTTGGACAGGGTGACGTAGAACCGCGGTGCTTGGTGCGTGTGCGAGGGGTGCCCGCGCCGTGGGGAGACGGGGCATGGGCACTGTAGGAGGACTGGACCAATGCGTCAACAGGTCTGTACCACTGGGGAGTTGGAGGATCAGTCGAGGCGGTGCGGGCCGGTCGGGGGGATGGCGGGGGCGAACTCCGTCACCTGTTCGCCCCCGTCAGCTCGTCACCGAGCGGGCTGCGCAGGTACAGCACCGAGCGGCCGTGCCGGGCCCGGGTGACCAGGCCGGTGGCGGCGAGGACGGACAGGTGCTGGCTGACCGCACCGGGGGTGACGCCCAGCCGGTAGGCGAGGTCGGTGGTGGAGGCGGGTTCGGCGAGCAGGGCCAGCAGTCGGGCCTTCGGCGCGCCGACCAGCGCCTCCAGCGCGCGTGGCGGCACCGGCGTCCTCGGGCCGGCCATGCCCGCCTGGCCGCGCGCCGGGTAACTGATCTGCGGCGCACGCTCGTTGCTGATCATCGTGATCGCGCCGCGGGCGAAGAAGGTCGGGATGAGGACGAGGCCGCGGCCGTCGACGGCGGTCTCCCCGTCCCAGTCCGTCCACCGGCGGTTGATCGACAGGACGCCGTCCTCCCAGTGCAGCCGGTGGTCCAGGTCGGCGAAGAGCGCCGCCGCACCGTGCTGGGAGAGCAGCCGGGCCCGGTAGACCAGGTCGGCGTCCAGGACCGCACGGGCCTGCGGCCACCAGGACGGCGCGAGGCAGACCTCCCAGTACTCCTCCAGCGCGTCGGCGATCCGCTGCAACAGCCGCTCCGGGTCGGCCAGTCCGGCGGCGAGCCCGGCGGGCAGGGGCAGTCCGTGCGGCAGGAAGACCTGCTCCAGTTCGGGGCGCAGCTGCTCCGGCGGCAGCGCGCGGACGGTGGCCAGCTCGGTGCGGAAGTCGGCGGCGGGCGAGGCCGGGCGGGGCGTCAGGAAGTCGGGGATCCAGCGGTTCCCGGAGATGAGTGACAGCAGCAGCGTGGAGTCCAGCCGTTCGAAGGCGGGCCGGAGCCGTTCGAAGGCCGGGGTCTGGAGCTGGTAGACGCCGGGGTGGGTCCACATGCGCAGGCTGAGCGAGGCCTCCTGGATCGGGGAGACGGCGAACCAGGTGGTGGCGAGGTCGGCCAGGCTGAGCGTGAAGCGGTGCACGGGGGTGGTCTCCTGCGACGCGGCGCATGGGCGCCGGGGCCGGGGTGCGTGGGGCGCGTGGTTTTAGCCAGAGCCTAAAGGAGTACCGGACCCGGACCGTCAGGCGGTGTGATCAGCACATGACCACCACCTCGCCGGCGGAGACGTCCGGACCCGACCCCGCCATGCCCGGAGGCGCCGCCATCACGGCAACCACCGCAAGCACCGCGACGGTCGCAGACCCCGCGACGACCGGAAACGCCGCAGCGACCGCAGACCCCGGAGACGTCGCGGACCCAGGAGACCCCGCCGGCCCGCAGGCCGGCGGCGGGCTCGTCAGCGCCGTGCGACGGCGGCTGCACCCCGACCCGATGGTTCGTCGACTGGCCGGGCTCACCCTGGTCAACACGATGGGCAGTGGCCTGTCCATGTCCGTCGCGGTGCTGTTCTTCACCCGGGTGCTCGGTCTCAGCGCCGCCCAGCTGGGGCTCGGGCTGACCGCCGCCGGCCTGTGCGGGGTCGTCGCGAGCGTGCCGGCCGGCCGGGCCGCCGACCGTTGGGGCGCCCGGCCGGTGCTGGTCGTGCTGGTCGCGGCGCAGGCGGTCGGCACCGCCGGGTACACGCTCGTGCACAGCTATCCGGCCTTCGTGGTGCTGGCCTGCGGGGTCTCGGCCGTCGACCGCGGCGCCGCAGCCGTACGGAACGCGCTCTACGCCGAGGTGCTGCCGCCCGACCGCCGGGTGGCGGGCCGGGCCTACCTGCGGGTGGTGACCAACGTCGGCATCTGCCTGGGGACGGCCCTCGGCGCGATCGCGCTCCAGGTGGACACCAGGCCGGCCTATCTGACGGCGATCCTGGCCGACGCCGCCTCCTTCGCGGTCGTCGCCGTGCTGTTCCACCGTCTCCCCGTCCTCGCGCACGCGGCCCCGGTCGCGCCGCGCGTGGGACCGGAGGCCGACGGTGCCGGGCGGGGCAAGCGGCGCAATCCGGCGTTGCGGGACGGCCCGTTCCTGGTCGTGACGGTGCTGAACGCGGTCCTCGCCCTGCAGTTCGCCGTCCTGGAGGTCGGCGTGCCGCTGTGGATCATCCATGACACCGAGGCGCCCCGGATCACCGTCGCGGGCACCCTGATCGTCAACACCCTGCTGGTGATCGCCCTTCAGGTGCGGGCCACCCGGGGGACGGAGGACCGGTCGACGGCCGCCCGGCTCTGCGGCCGCGGGGGGCTGCTGCTCGCCGCCTCGTGCCTGGTCATCGGCCTCGCGCACGGCCTGCCCGCGATCGTCGCCGCCCTGGTGGTGCTCGGCGGCATCGCACTGCAGTCGCTGGGCGAGGTGTTCGGCCAGGCCGGCGGCTGGGCACTCAGCTACGACC
This sequence comes from Kitasatospora sp. NBC_01300, assembly GCF_041435235.1. Taxonomy (NCBI): domain Bacteria; kingdom Bacillati; phylum Actinomycetota; class Actinomycetes; order Kitasatosporales; family Streptomycetaceae; genus Kitasatospora; species Kitasatospora sp. NBC_01300. Next base: position 6,557,148 of record NZ_CP108408.1, read on the forward strand.
TCGCGGGGGAGCGTGACCACGGCGCCTATCAGGGCGTGTACAACGCGGGTTCGGCGGCGGCGATGATGGCCGGTCCGGCGTTGGTCAGCACCGCCGTGATCGGGTTCGGCCTGGCCGGTTGGGTCGTCCTGGGCGCGGTACTGGCGGCGGCGGGCCTGGCGATGGGCCCCGCCGTCCGGTGGGCCGGGCGACGGGGAGGGCACGCCGGGGGCCGGTGACGCGGCCGCTCCCGGACGGGCGCGAGGACCTCGATCCCGATCAGCACCTCGGGCCGGATTGGCCCTGGCCGAGGGGCGGGTGGGCGTGCCAGAGTCGTGCGGGCGTCGCCCGGGCACCCGGGGCGGCGCCGCAGTCCGACCCACCCTCAGCCGGAAGGCAGGCCCCGCCGATGACCAGCGCAGAGCCCCTCGTCCGCGTCACCACCGCCGACGCCGTCACCACGATCACCCTCGACTCGCCGCACAACCGCAACGCACTCTCCACCCGGCTGATGGCCGAACTGCACGCCGGTCTGGCGGTCGCCGCGGCCGACCCGGAGGTCCGGGCCGTGGTGCTCGGGCACACCGGCAAGGTGTTCTGCGCGGGTGCGGACCTGTCCGAGGCGACCGGCGCGGACCCGACGGTCGGCCCGCGCGGCCTGGTCGAGCTGCAGCGGGCGATCGTCGACTGCACCAAGCCGGTGATCGCCGTGATCGACGGGCACGCCCGGGCCGGCGGCCTCGGCCTGATCGGCGCGGCGGACCTCGCCCTCGCCGGGCCGGCCGCGACCTTCGCGTTCACCGAGGTCCGGCTCGGCCTCGCGCCCGCCGTGATCTCGCTGCCGCTGCGCCCCAAGCTGGACCCGCGCGCCGCCTCCCGCTACTACCTCACCGGCGAGGTCTTCGACGCCGCCGAAGCCGCCCGGATCGGCCTGATCACCCGCGCCACCGAGTCCGCCGAGGACACCGCGGTCGCGTTGAAGGGCCTGCTGGACGCGCTGCGCCAGGGTTCCCCGCAGGGGCTGGCGGAGTCCAAGCGGTTGGCCAACGCCGAGGTGGTGCGGTCCTTCGAGCGGGACGCGGAGGGGCTGGTGGAGCTGTCGGCGCGGCTGTTCGGGTCGGCGGAGGCGCAGGAGGGGATGCGGGCGTTCCTGGAGAAGCGGCCCGCGCGCTGGGTGCGCTGACCCCGGGCCGCTCCACCCCCGGGCCGCTCCACGCCCGGCTGCTCCACGCCCGGCTGCTCCCAGCGCGCGGCGCGCCGCGCGCTGGGAGCGGTGCGGCCTCAGCCGATGGCCGCGCCGGTCCGCCAGAGTTCGAGCAGCGCCTCGTCGCCGTCGAGTTCGACCTGCGCGGGCCCGACCGGGAGCCGGTTCCACAGCAGCAGGTACAGGTCGTGGGCGGGGCCGGTGAGGGTGAGGTCGGTCGGTTCGGCGGCGCCGCCCGTGCCCACGGTCGGCGGCTCCTGGGTGATGGTCAGCTGCCAGGAGCCGGGGCCGTCGGTGGTCCGGACCCCGATGGTGCGGGTCCGTTCGCTGCGCAGCCGGGAGCGGCCGCCGACCACGAAGCCGCTCAGCAGTTCGTCGATGCCGTCGAGGGCGAGGGCGGTGTCCACCCGGGGGCCCTCGGTGCCGGCCGCCGCGTCGGCGTCGGCGCGGTGGACGGCGGTCTCGTGCGCCTGGCGGCGGGCCCAGAACGCGAGCGGGCTGGGCGACGGCAGGAAGGTCCAGCACTCGACGTCGGCCGGGGTCCGGGTGAGCGTGTCCAGCAGGGCGGCGTGGCCTTCGCGGAACCAGTCGAGCAGTGCGGCGTCGGACGGCTCCGGCCCGAACGCGGCCCGGCTGCCGTCCTCGTCGAGGGGCGCGCGCAGGCCCTGGGAGGGGTAGGCGGCGGCCCAGCGGTGGACCTTCCCGACGTGCCTCAGCAGGTCGTTCAGGCTCCAGTCCGGGCAGGTCGGTACGGGGGCGGCGAGGTCGGTCCGGGCGGCCGCCTCGGCGAGCAGGGTGCCCTCGCGGCGCAGGGCGTCAATGTGTTCGGTGATCTCCATGGGAGGGAGTGTGGCACCGGAGCCCGACGTCGGTCGCGGTTTTCGGACCCGCCCGGGCGGAGGTTCGGGCCTGGCCGTGGGAGGCCGCAGGCCAGGGCGGGTGCGGGGCCGGTGTGATGTTGACCGCCCGGCCGCCGGCCGGACCCTACGGGCCGGTAACGTGAGCTCATGCCGATAACCCGTTCGCTGCTCTCCGCGGTCCGAGCCGGTGGCCGCCGTGCCGCCGGCCGCCTCGTCCACCGGGGCTGGCGCTGGGTACAGCGGACCGGCGCGGTCACCCGGCAGAGCCCGGGCCCGTACCGGTTCGGCGAGTTGGGCGACGGTACGACACTGGCGTTCCCGCTCGGCGCGGTCTTCAACGAGCAGTGGATCACCATCGGGCCGTTCTCGATCATCGGTGAGCGGGTCACCATCAGCGCCGGTTTCCTGCCCGGCCTCGACCTCGGGCCCGAGCCGATCGTGCGGATCGGCGGCGGCTGCGTGATCGGCCGGGACAGCCACATCGTGGGCCACCAGTCGATCGTCCTCGGCGACGACGTGTGGACCGGGCCCGGCGTCTACATCTCCGACCAGGCGCACGAGTACCGGTCCACCGACCTGCCGATCGGCAAGCAGTGGCCGCGCAACGAACCGGTGGAGATCGGCGCCGGGAGCTGGATCGGCACCGGCGCGGTGATCCTGCCGGGGGCCCGGATCGGCCGCAACGTGGTGGTCGCGGCGGGCGCGGTGGTGCGCGGCGAGGTGCCCGACCACAGCGTGGTGGCCGGAGCGCCGGCCAAGGTGGTCCGCCGGTGGACGGCCGAGGAGGGCTGGCAGCCGCCGCTGCGCCACGACGCGCCCCAGCCGGTGCCGGACGGCGTGACGGCGGAGCAACTGCGGGCCCTGGTGGGGTGGGACCTGCGCTTGCCGGGGGAGCAGGACTGATGCACCCGCGCCGCCGTCCCGGTGGCGCGGGTGTCGTCGGCCGGCCACGTCCTAGCGGACGGCGGGGGCCTGTTCGGCGGCGCGGGCGGCGATGGCGGCGGTGATCCGCAGGACGTCGGCGGGGCGGGCGGGGTCGAGGCCGGTCAGGGCGGCGATCCGGCGCAGCCGGTAGTCGACGGTGTTCGGGTGCAGGTGCAGGGCGCCCGCGGTGTGTCGCCGGTTGAGCCCGCCGGCCAGGTGGGTGCGCAGGGTGGTGAGCAACTCGCCGCCGTCGGCCAACGGTTCGAGCAGTGCGGCGAGCCGGGAGCGGGCCTGGCTGGGGCGGGTGAGCTGGTATTCGAGCAGGACGTCGTCGAGCCGGTACAGGCCGGGTGGGCGGTCGAACGCGCGGGCCACGTCCAGGACTTCGTACGCGAGCGCGGCCGCGCCGGGGACCTCGCCCGGTGCGGCGGCCGCCGCTGCGGCCAGGACGGGGACGCCCCCGGCCCGGGCGGCCGCGGCGACGGTGGCGGCCAGGTGCTGCCACGGGAGCTCGGCGGGCGTGCCGGGCCGCCCGGGCGCGCGCTCCGGCCGGGCCTCCGGGGGCGGGCCGAGCGGGACGAGCACCAGGCCGCCCGAGGGGGTGAGTGTGGTGATCGCCGACTGCCGTGTCCGGTGGTCGAGTTCGGCGACGAGCCGGCGGAGCTTGCGGCGGCCGGCGATGCCCGGGTCGACACCGGGGGTGTGCTCGTCGGTGTGGTCGGCGACGGACAGGCACAGGACGGCGTACCGGGGCGGTAGTCGGAGTCCGGCCCGGGCGGCGGCCTCGTCCGCCGGGGTGCCGGCGAGCAGTGCGGTGAGCAGTGACTGCCGGGCGGCCGCGTGCCGGTCGCCGGCCGGGCGGCGTTCGTCGAGGTAGCCGGCGCCGGCCGCGGTGGTGGCCTGGCGGAGCTGGTCGAGCAGCAGCCGGTGGAGGACGAGCAGGTCGGCGGCGTCGCCGTCGCGGGCGTGCCGGGTGACGAACTCCCAGCAGATCTCCAGCCCGAGGTGGTGGGCGAGCAGGACGGCGTCCAGCGGCAGGCCCTCCTCGGCGCGGCGGGCGGCGGCCTCCCGGACGGCGGCGAACTCCTCGTCGGGGGCGGGGAGTCCGGTGCGGACGGCGTGGGCCAGGGCGCGGATCCGGCGCTCGGTGTCGCGGGTGAGTTCGCCGGTGAGCTGTTCGCGGGGCAGGCGGTGGTACACGGGCACGCGGTCCAGCAGGGCGGCGACCACGTTCTCGGCCAACTCGCGTACACCGCCCAGGAGTCGCTGGTCGGCCGGTCGGCCGCCGATCACCGGGACGCGCCAGCCGGGCGTCCGGTCGGCGGTGTGGTCGGCGGAGTGGTCGGGCACGCGGACGGGAGTACGGGCGGGGGTGCGGTCGGGCGTGAGGTCGGGGGTGGTGGTGGGCGCGGAGTGCGGCTCGGAGCGGGGTGTGGCGTCGGGTGAGCGGCCGGGCGAGGCGGCGGGTGCGTTGTGACCGGTCACAGAGAACACCGTCCAGGTCTGGGGAACGCCCAAGGGCCGGGCCGGAGGGGCGACCGCATGATGGAGCCACTCGGGTTACCTGTTGGTAACAAACTTCCGCCGTGGAGGCAACAGTTGAGAACCCCACTTCTCCGCTTCTCCGCAACTCCCGTGCGCCGCAGGCTCGGCGGGGCCATCGGCGCGACCGTCCTGGCGGGCGCGCTGCTGGTCGGCGCGTCGGCCGCCCCGGCGAGCGCCGCGACGTCCCCCTCCGTCGCGCCCGCCGCCGCCCGCTCCATCGCCGCCGCCGCCACCTCCGCCTCCGCCGAACTGCCGCCCGACGGTGACTCGGTGGCCTCGCCGCCCGGCGCCAACGACTGGAACTGCCGCCCGAGCGCCGCGCACCCCGATCCGGTGGTCCTCGTGCACGGCACCTTCGCCAACCGCTACGAGAACTGGCTCGCCCTCTCCCCGCTGCTGAAGGGCCTCGGGTACTGCGTCTTCGCGCTCGACTACGGCACCATCCCGGGCGTCACCTCCAGCGGCAGCGGCCTGCTGCTGCCGATCGGCGGCCTGGGCCCGGTGCCCGAGTCGGCCGCCCAACTCGGGCGGTTCGTCGACCTGGTGCTGAAGGCGACCGGCGCGGCCAAGGTCGACATCGTCGGGCACTCGCAGGGCGGCATGCTGCCGAACTACTACCTGAAGTTCCTCGGCGGCGCCGCGAAGGTCGGCCGGCTGGTCGGCCTGGCGCCGTCCAACCACGGCACGACGCTCGACGGGATCACCGAGCTCGTGCCGTACTTCCCCGGCGTCGCGGACCTGATCTACACCGTCTGCCAGGCCTGCCGCGACCAGGCGGTGGGCTCCGACTTCAACCGCACGATGGCCTCCCGCCCGGACACCGTGCCGGGCGTGAGCTACACGGTGATCTCGACCGTGTACGACGAGGTCGTCACCCCGTGGCGGACCCAGTTCCTGACCGGCCCGGCCGTCGACAACGAGGTGCTGCAGAACCACTGCCCGATCACGCTCGCCGAGCACGTGGCGATCGCGTTCTCGCCGACGGCGCTGCACCTGGTGACCAACGCCCTGGATCCGGCGCACGCCACACCCGTGTTCTGCGGCTGATCCGCACCCGTCGGAACGCCGCGGCCCGGGAGGGAGACCTCCCGGGCCGCGGCGTTCCGGTGTCCGGGCGCCCGCGCGTCCCGCTTCCCCGGCGTCAGCGCGACGGGCGGAGCGTGACCACGGCGGTGACCCCGCCGGTCCGGACCCGCACCTCGCGCGGGCCGGCCCCCTCCAGCAGGGCGGCGTCGTAGCGCTCCAGCACCGCGTCGCCGTCGACGGCGGCCGAACCGGTGAGGCAGACCAGCAGGACGGTCGCCCCCGGCGGGACGTCCACGGCGGCCGGTGCGGTCAGCACGTCCACGGCGGCGTCGACCCGGCCGCGACGGGTCATCACGTTGAAGTCGACCACCGGGCCGGCCGACAGCCGACAGTCCGTCACGGCGTCACCGGAGAAGGCGAAGGGGCGGAAGGGTTCGTCGACCAGGTGCTCGGCGCCGTCGACGGTGAGCGTCATGCCGGGGCCCTCGACCAGGGTGATCACCCGGTCGACGCCGGGGAACGGCGAGAACGGCCCGGCCGACGCGACGTCCGCGAGGCTGACCCGCCAGTCGAAGGCGTCCAGCCCGGCCCCGGCCGGGAAACCGGCGACCTCCCTGGTCACCCCGCCCCCGTTGAGCCATGCCGTGGCCGGGCGCTCGTCCGCCCGCAGTACCTGGATCCGTCCGCTGCTCGTCATGGCCCGCATCCTGCCACCACGTCCGCGCGCGGCCGCGTCGGGAGCCGCCCGGGGCCGTCGGCGGTGGGGGCGGTCGGACCGGCCGTGCCGACGACCCGGGCGCTCCCGTCAGCGCCGACGGACGGCCAGCGGCAGGAGCGCCCCCGCCGTGGCCGCCACCGCGACGGTGGTCAGGGCCATCGGCAGCCCCGCCGCGTCGGCGAGGAAGCCGATCACCACCGGGCCGATCAGCATGCCGCCGTACCCGAGCGTCGAGGCGAACGCGACGCCCTGCGGGCCGCCCGCCGCACCGGCCCGGGCGATCGCGAGGGGGAAGAGGTTGGCGAGGCCGAGGCCGGCCAGGACCAACCCGCAGACGGCCAGCGGCACCACCGGGGCGAGGGCGGCGACCAGCATGCCGGCCGCCGCGGTCAGGCCGCCGAGCAGCATCAGCCGGGTCTGGCCGAGCCGGATGGACAGCCAGGTGCCGCCGACCCGTCCGCTGGTCATGGCGAAGGCGTACGCGGCGTACCCGGCGGCGGCCGTCCCGGGGCTGGCGTGGACGTCGTCGGTGAGGTGGAGGGTGGTCCAGTCGGCGATCGCGCCCTCGCCGTACGCGGTGCACAGCGCGGTGAGGCCGAGCAGCAGGACGAGCAGCCGCAGGTGCGGGGCGGTGCGGCCGGCCGTGGTGCGGGTGCCGTGGTCGCTCGTGGTGTCGCCGGTGGTGCCGCCGTCGCCCGTGCGGCCTGGCGCGACCAGCGGCGCGGCCGGGCTGCGCAGCAGGACGACGCCCGCGGCGGCGGTGACGGCGAGGCCGAGCAGACCGCCGAGCGCGAGCGCCCACGCGGTGCTCAGCGCACCGGCGAGGAGCCCGCCGAGGCCCGCGCCGAGCAGACCGCCGAGGCTGTACCCGGCGTGGAAGCTCGGCATGACGGGCCGTCGCAGCTGCGCCACCAGGTCGACGGCGGCGCTGTTCATCGCGACGTTGGCGCCGCCGTACCCGGCGCCGAAGAGCAGCAGCACGCCGCCGAGCGCGGCGACCGAGTGGGCGTGTGCGGGCAGCGGGACGGCGAGGCTGAGCAGGGCGAGCGAGCCGACGGTCACCGGGCGCGAGCCGTACCGCAGGCACAGCCGCCCGACGAGCGGCATGGTGAGGACGGCGCCGATCGACAGGCAGAGCAGGGCCAGCCCGAGGGCGCTGTGCGAGGCGTTGACCTGGCTGCGGATGTCCGGGATGCGGACCACCCAGGCGGCGAAGAGGAAGCCGTCGACGGCGAAGAACGCGGTGAGCGCGAGCCGTGCCGAGCCCCAGGGGCTGTCCGTCCCGGGGGGTGTGCTGCGAGACTGGGGGGAGGTCTGGTCGGGTCGAGGACGCGGGCGGATTTTGTTTCGAAGCGGCACAAAGTCACAATAGGGGCGTGCAGCTCTCACCTTCAAGTCCGCGACCAGGTTCCGGAACCGACCTCGAAGCGCAGCGCGACGCCCACCGCCGCGCGGCCCCCGATCGCGGTCGGACGCTGCTCGGCCCCGCGCTCTCGCTCATCCACACCGGACAGACGCCCACCCGCTCGGCGCTCACCCGCGCGCTGGACGTCACCCGGGCCACCGCCGGGGCCGTCACGGCCGAACTGGAGGCGCTCGGGCTGATCACCGTCGACTCGCGCCCGGCCGGTGGCGGACGCGGACGCCCCTCGCACCGGCTCGCGATCGACCCGCAGGGCCCGGTCGTGGTCGCCGGGCAGATCCACGCCGACGGGCTGAGCGTCACCCTGGCCGGCCTCGGCGGCCTGCTCGACCCGCCCGTCCACCTGCCGCTGCCCGCCGCCACGGACCCGGTCCGGATGCTGCGCGCCGTCGCCGAGGCGGGTGCCGAACTCGCCCGCGCGACCAGCCGGCGCTGCCTCGCCGCTGCGCTCGCGCTGCCGAACCCGGTCACCGAACCCGACGGCGCCGCGCTCGCCGCACTGCACTTCGCCTGGCCCAGCGGCACCCCGGTCGCCGACCTGTACGACGTCGAGGTGGGCCGTGCCGACCACGGCCCCGGCGCCCGTCGGCCGCTGCCCACCGCCCTCGCCAACGACGCCAACCTCGCGGCGCTCGCCGAGTACCGGCACGGCGCCGGGCGCGGCGCCCGGCACCTGCTCCTCGTCACCTCCGGCCATCGCGGCGTCGGCGGCGCGCTGGTGATCGACGGCCACCTGCATACCGGCAGCGCCGGGCTGGCCCTGGAGGTCGGCCACCTCACCGTCGACCCGCAGGGCCGGCTCTGCCCGTGCGGCAACCGGGGCTGCCTGAACTCCGAGACCGACCCCGACGCCCTGTTCGCCGCCGCCGGGCTCACCCCCGAACCGGGGCGCCCGCTGCTCGACCAGGCGCGCGAGCTGTGCCGGGCGGCCGCCACCGACGAACGCGCGCGGGCCGCCGTCGAACACGTCATCGATCGGCTCGGGCTCGGACTCGCGGGCGTCGCCAACATCCTCAACCCGGACCGGGTGGTCCTCAGCGGGCTCCACCTGGACCTGCTGGAGGCCGCGCCCGAGCGGCTGCGCGCGGTGGTCGCCGAGCGCAGCCTGTGGGGGCGCAGCGGGCGGGTGCCGATCGTCGGCGCGGAGCTGGCGCACGGTGCGCTCGCGGGTGCGGCGGAACTGGGCTGGGGGCCGTACCTGGCGGACCCGCAGTCGGTCACGGCGGGCTGAATCCGGGGTCGGGCGTCGGGCTGGGGGCGGCGGGTCGGACCAGGGGCGATAAGCGGAAGCTGGGACTACGAAAACGGTCACTTATCGTGACTCTCCTACACTCGTAGTGAGCAGTGGGGGGTCATAACGAGGGAGAGTGGCCATGAGCACCCAACCCGGCAGGGCCCAGTCCGGCGGAGCGAGCGGCATCGAGCCGACTGCGGGCATCGAGCCGACCGTCGACGTCGACCGGACCGACCCGCAGTACCGCGCCTGGCTCAAGGAGGCGGTGCGCAAGGTCCAGGCCGACGCCAACCGCTCCGCCGACACCCACCTGCTGCGCTTCCCGCTGCCGGGCGAGTGGGGGATCGACCTCTACCTCAAGGACGAGTCCACCCACCCGACCGGCTCGCTCAAGCACCGCCTGGCCCGCTCGCTCTTCCTCCACGGGCTCTGCAACGGCTGGATCCGCCCCGGCAAGCCGGTGATCGAGGCCTCCAGCGGCTCCACCGCCGTCTCGGAGGCGTACTTCGCGCAGCTCGTCGGGGTGCCGTTCATCGCGGTCATGGCCAAGAGCACCAGCCAGGCCAAGATCGACCTGATCGAGTTCCACGGCGGCGAGTGCCACCTCGTCGACCGCTCGGACGAGGTGTACGAGGCCTCCGCCCGGCTCGCCGAGAGCACCGGCGGGCACTACATGGACCAGTTCACCTACGCCGAGCGGGCCACCGACTGGCGCGGCAACAACAACATCGCCGAGTCGGTCTTCGCCCAGCTGCGCCTGGAGCCGCACCCCGAGCCGGCCTGGATCGTCGCCACCGCCGGGACGGGCGGCACCTCGGCGACCATCGCCCGGTACGTGCACTACATGCAGTACGACACCCGGATCTGCGTCGCCGACCCGGAGAACTCCTGTTTCTTCGACGGCTGGGTGCACCACGACCCGGACGCCGTCTGCGAGCGGGGCTCGCGGATCGAGGGCATCGGACGGCCCCGGATGGAGCCGAGCTTCGTCCCGGGGGCGATCGACCGGATGATGAAGGTGCCGGACGCCGCCTCCATCGCCGCCGTGCGGGTGCTGGAGCAGGTGCTCGGGAAGAAGGCGGGGGCGTCCACCGGGACGGGGCTGTGGAGCGCGCTGAAGATCGTCGCCGAGATGCGGGCGGCGGGGCGGCGGGGCAGCGTGGTCGGTCTGATCTGCGACCCGGGCGACCGCTACCTGGACAAGTACTACTCGGACGACTGGCTGGCCGGCGAGCGGATCGACATCGCGCCGTACCGGGCCGTGCTGGAGTCCTTCCTCGCCGGCGGCGCCTGGACGGGCTGACGCCGAGGCCGTCGCCCGCCCGCCCGTCGCCGAGCCGTCGCCCGCCCGGGCCGTCCTGTCCCCCCCCGACGCCCCGGCGCCGAGCCCCCGGCGTCAGGGCAGCGGTGCGCCCGGCAGGTCGGCCGGGACGAGGAGTTGGAGCTCCTCCGTCGACGGGTCCGCGAGGTGGGCGACCCGCATCGCGTGCCGCTCGACCATGGTCTCGAAGACCTGCCGCGCGGTGCGCCCGTTGCCGAAGTTGGGGCCTCGCTCCAGCCGGGCGAAGTGGTCCAGCAGCACGCCCTCGGTCGCCTCGGCGAGCGCGTACTCGTGCTCGGCGCACTGGGCCCGGGCGATCTCCAGCAGCTCGTCCGCCGTGTAGTCGGAAAAGGTGATGGTGCGGGAGAAGCGGGACGAGACGCCGGGGTTGGCGGAGAGGAAGCGCTCCATCTCCAGGGTGTAGCCGGCCACGATGACGACCACTTCGTCCCGGTGGTCCTCCATCAGCTTGACCAGGGTGTCGATGGCCTCCCGCCCGAAGTCGCGCGCGCCGTCCTCGGGGGCGAGCGCGTACGCCTCGTCGATGAAGAGCACCCCGCCGCGCGCGCGGTCGAAGGCGGCGGCGGTGCGGATCGCGGTGGAGCCGATGTGCTCGCCGACCAGGTCGACCCGGGCGACCTCGACCAGGTGTCCGCGCTGGAGCACCCCGAGCGAGGCGAGGATCTCGCCGTAGAGCCGGGCGACGGTGGTCTTGCCGGTGCCGGGGGCGCCGGTGAAGACCAGGTGCCGGCGCAGCGAGGGCGCCTTGAGCCCGGCCTGGCGGCGGCGCTTGCCGACCGAGATCAGGTCGATGAGCGTGCGCACCTCCTGCTTGACGGTGGCCAGCCCGACCAGGGCGTCCAGTTCGGCGAGCGCCTCGTCGGCGGGCCGGCAGTCCGGGATCGGGGCGATCGCCGAGCCGGCGGCCGTCGCGGCGGACGTGGCGGCGGCGGTGCCGGCCACCCCGCCCGCGCCGGCCCTGCCCGCCAACGGGGCGGTGGCGGAGGCCAGTTGGGCGGTCCGCGGGCCCGGTACCTCGGCCGAGCCGGCCGCCGGTCCGACGTCGTCCGAGGTGCAGCCCTCGGCGACCGGCCCGGGCTCGGAGAACTCGAAGCCGGCCCGCTCGTTCTGCTCGGCCCGGCAGCGGGTCAGCTGGGTGCGGCAGCCGTCGATGATGTGGAAGCCGAAGCCCTTGCCGTGCGAGACCCGGCAGTCCTCGAAGGTGCCCCGCCCCTGCGCCGAGACGTACACGCCGGCGTCGGTGCTGGCCCGGACGGTGCAGTCGCGCAGCACCGGGTCGGCGCCCTTGGTGACGATCACCCCGGTGGCCACGTCGGAGATCTCGCAGCCGGTGAGCAGGCCGCCGCTGCCGTGGTCGCGGAACCACAGGCCGGTGCCGGCCTCCTGGACCCGGCAGCCGGTGAGGGTCACCGCCGCGCCGCCGCTGACCGAGACCGCCGAGCTGCGGATCCGGCTGAAGGAGCAGTCCGCGGCGATCGCGGCGGAGTCCCGGTCGAGGACGAACAGCGCGTCCGGCAGGTCGTACAGCGAGCAGTCGGTGAGGGTGAGCCGGGCGCCGTCGCTGACCCACAGCGCCGGGTACTCGCCGGTGGAGCCGTGGATCTGGCAGGACTCGGCGACGGCCTCGGTGCCCTGGTCCCAGACCGAGAGCGCCCCGCGCCCGAAGTCCCGGACGGTGCTGTGGTCGAGGCTGATCCGGGAGCGGCCGCGCAGGTCGGCGCCGTTCTCCGGCAGGTCGTGCACCCGGCAGCCGGTGAGGACGAGTTCGGCCTCGCCGTCCAGGGTCAGCCCGTTGCCGGTGACCCGGTGGATCTCGCAGTCGACGAGCCGCCCGCGGGCCTGCGACTCGGCCTGGACGCCGCTGCCGCGGATCTCGTAGATCTCGCAGCCGGTCAGTTCGGCGGCGCTGCCGGGGTCGGAGAGCAGGACGCCGGCGCCGGCGGCGTGGTGGATCCGGCAGCGGTCGAGGGCGGCGGTGGCGCCGCCGAGGACGGCGAGTCCGGCCTGCCCGGCGGCGGCGACCTCGCAGTCCTCCAGGGCGGCGGCGGTGCCGGGGCCGCGCAGGCGCAGCCCGAGTCCGGCCGGGTTGGCCACGACGCAGCCGCGCAGGGTGGGCCGGGCGCCGTCGGTGATCTCGATGCCGGTGGCGGAGCGGGTCTCGATCCGGCAGCCGCTGAGCGTGGGCGCGGTCTGCGGCCCGGTGATCAGGACGGCCGGGGTGGAGCTGTCGCCGCCCTCGACGACGAGGTCGCGGACGGTGGCGTCGGCGGTGACGGTCAGCGCCGCTCCGGACGGCGGGTCGATCCGGACGGTGCCCGGGCCCTGGGCCGGGACGATCGTCACGGGCTTGTCCAGCAGCACGTTCTCCCGGAACGTCCCCGGCCGGACGGTCACGGTGTCGCCCGGTTCGGCGGCCGCGAGGGCCTCCGCGAGGGTGTCGTACTCGCCTGCGCGGCGGCGCCAGCGGGATGCGCTGTCCTGGGTGACCCGGACCCTGTGCTCTGCCATGACGGTCTGTCGTCCCCACCTTCGTCGAGCCGGCGTTCAACGGGCCGTACGCGCGGGCCGCCCGCCCACCGTAGCGCGCCTCCATGGGTGGTCCGGTCGGCCGCGGTCGCGCGGGCACCGGGGGCTCGCGCCTTCGCCACAGGTTCCGACCACATGTTCAACGAGCGCGCTCACCCGTGGTTCCGAGCCGGGGTCGCGCCGCGGGGGCGGCCGGGGGGGCCGGTGAACCGGCGCGCCGCCGGTTCACCCCCGCGCGTCGGCGGGCCACTGCGCCCCGTCCTCCAGCACCTCGACCGGGTCGCCGACGCGCAGCGTGCCGAGCACGTCGCCGGTGGTGCCGGCCGGCCGCTCCGGGATCAGGTTCTGCCCGAACGCGGCCTTCTTCAGCAGCCGGTGGTGCCGGGCCAGGGTGCGCAGCGGTTCGGGGCCGCGCCGCTCGCCGCTCTCCTGGTCGGTGGTGGTGATGACGCAGCGGCCGCAGGGCTTGACGACCTTGAAGGTGAGGTCGCCGATCCGGATCCGGCGCCAGCCGTCCTCGGCCCACGGCTCGGCGCCGCCCACCACGGCGTTGGGGCGGAAGCGCTCCATCGGCAGCGGCTCGTGGCCGTCGGGGTGCTCGGCGGCGATCAGCTCGTTGAGCCGCTCCAGCGAGGCGGTGGTGGTGAGCAGCAGGGGGAAGCCGTCGGCCATCGAGACGGTGGTGCCGGGCTCGGCGTAGTCGGGGTCGGTCGGCCGGGCGTGCGGGTCGTCCAGGTGGACCAGGCGGTAGTCGCCGAGGTGTTCGGCGATCCACCGGTGCGCCTCCTCGGCAGCCTCGGCGGCGCGGAAGCGGGTGCCCCAGACCTCGACCTCGGCGAGCGGGTCGCCGGCTGCGACGGCGGGCGCGGGGACCTCGATCCGGGAGCCGTCGGGGGCGGTGAGGCCGAGCGCGCCGTCGGGCAGCAGGTCGGGCCGGATCTGGCCGAGGGCGGCGTTCTCGCGCTGGCTGACGAAGCGCCCGGTGGCGTCGGCGAGCATCCAGCGGCGGTCTCCGGCCAGGCCCCAGGGTTCGACGGCGGCGGTGTCCGGGCTCAGGCGGTACATGGACTTGACGGGGTAGACGTGGAGTCCGGTGAGCTGCATTCCCCCATCCTGCCAGCCGGTTCCCGGCGGTCCGCAGGAGCCCCGTACGCGCACGGACCGCCCGGGACGCCGTGGGGGGCGTTCCGGGCGGTCCGTGGATGACCCGTTTCTCCGTACGCCCGGCGCGGGGAGCGCGCCGGGTGGTGCTCAGGTGGTGCGGGTTCGGGCCGGGTGGGGTCCGGCCCTGGAGGTCAGTGGCTCAGTAGCCCTGGCCCTGCTGCTGGTAGCCGCCCTGCTGGCCCCCCGCGTTGTAGGCGTTGTTGCCGGGCTCGCCGTACGGGCCCGGGCGCTGCGGCTGCATCGGGCGGACCGGCGCCATGGCCGGGCGCAGCTGGGCGCCGCCGAAGCCCTGGTCGCCGCCCTGGCCCTGGAAGCCGGGGCCGGCCGGGCCGGGGCCGCCGAAGGACTGCTGGCCGCCGAAGCTCTGCGGACCGGCCTGCGGCTGGCCGCCCGGCTGCCCGGGGCCGAACGCGCCCGGACCGCCGATCGGCTGCGCGCCGAAGGACTGCTGGCCGCCCTGGCCGCCGATGAAGGTGTTCTGGCCGCCGAAGCTCTGGCCGCCGGTCGGCTGGTAGCCGCCGCCGGCGGTCTGCGCGAAGGCCGGTGCGGCGGGCTGCGGCCGCTGGTACTGCTGGGGGGTGCCGTAGCCGGGGACGGGCGGCTGGGGCGCGGAGGCGTACGCCGGCGCGGGCTGCGCGGGGATGTACGCCGTCGCGGGACCGGCGGAGGGGCCGCTGCTCGGGCCGGGGCCCAGGGCGAGGCGGGCGGGCGGCAGCGCGGGGAGGTTGCTGCCGGCGCTCTCGTACCCGTTGCCGTACCGGTTCTCGTAGGACGGGCCGGCGCTGGCCCCGTAACCGGACGACATGGCCGGCGGCAGGGCCGCCGGCACGTTGATGGGTGCGATCTGGGGGACGCCGCGCTCAGCCACGAGGCTGTCGTAGATCGGCGTGCCGGAGGAGAAGGACGGAGAGGGGTAGCCGACTCCGTCGTAGGAGCGGGGCGAGGTCATGGGGCATACGGTAAGCCCACAACGCGCCTGCTGAGGAGAGCGGGAGGGGGAGCAGTTCGACTGTTTACACAGTCTTCGCTCGCACAAAGGTTTCGAAAGTAGGAAGAACGGACATACCGGCGCTCAGTTCCGGACAACCTCGGCGTGCCGTCAGTGATCGAACAGTACCCGGACGGCGGCGCGGCGAACCCTTGCGGTGACCGGGCGGTGGACGGTTCGGGGCCCGCCGGAGAAACTTTTGCGGACAGGGCGTGCGCCGGCGCATTCGAGCCCCCGCCGACGGTCCGACGAGGGCTCGTGAATGTTTCGGGAATAAAGTCCCCGTCAGCGGCCTCGGGCCCGTGGTCAGCTCGCCTGCAACGCCTGCGCCTGCGCCGGGAGGCCCGGCCGGCCGGCGACCTCCGAGGTGCAGAAGGAGCAGCGGGTCGCCGCGGCCGGAATCGGGCTCAGGCACTCCGGGCAGTCGACCTTCACGACCGGCGCCGGCTTGGCCGACTCGAAGCGCGCCTGGAGCCTGCCGACCGGCAGCACCACGGCGAAGTAGATCACCGCCGCGACCAGCACGAACCCGATCAGCGCGTTGACGAAGACCCCGTACGGGAACCGGGCGCCGGCCACCTCGAAGGTCTTCTGGGTGAAGTCGCCGACGGCGCCGGTGGCGACCCCGATGAGCGGGGTCAGGAAGGCGGTGACGAACCCGGTGACCACGGCGGTGAAGGCCGCGCCGATCACGATGCCGACTGCGAGGTCCACCACGTTGCCGCGCAGCAGGAAGCTGCGGAATCCCTTGAACACCGGGTGACTCCAAATCCGTACGGGGAAGGGGGAGATGAGGCAGCGTGACGGGCGCCCCGGCCGGACATCCTGCCGACCGGGCCGGGCCGAGGTCCAACCGCGTTCACCCGATCCGCGTAACCGGCCGCAGGGCGCGCCGGCCGGTTCCGGGCGCAGCCCGGGCGCTCCGCGTACGGGTCGATCCGGCCGCCGCCGGGCCGGAGGGGTTCAGAGCGGCCGCACCCGCAGCGCGCGCTCGTAGAACTCGACCATGTGCGCGGACACCTGGGACAGCGTGAACGAGGCCAGGAACCGCGCCCGCGCGGCCTTCGCCCGCACCCGCGCCGCCGCCCGGTCGTCCAGCGTGTCGACGACCGCCGCCGCCAGTTCGGCCGGCCGCTCCGGCGCCACCAGCCGGGCGTAGTCCTCCGAGCCGACCGTCTCGCGCAGCGCCGGCACGTCCGCGCAGACCAGCGGCACCCCGACGCCCATCGCCTCGATCGCCGTGCCGCCCTGGCCCGCCCAGCGGGACGGCACGGCGAGCACGTCGGCAGCGGCCATCAGATCGGCCACGTCCTCGCGCGGCCCGAGCAGCCGGACGCTCCCGGCGGACTCGGCGAGCGCCCGCAGCCGTGCGCTCTCCGGGCCCGCCGCGCCGGCGAGCAGCAGGACGGCCCCCGGCTGCGCGCGCCGGACCGCCGGCCAGGCCGCCAACAGCACGTCCAGGCCCTTGCGGTGGTGCTGGCCGGCGGCGGCCAGCACCACCGGCACGTCCTGCGCCAGCTCCAGGGCGCCGCGCACGGCGGCCCGCCGCTCCGGGGTGGCCGTGCCCAGCAGCTCCGGGTCGAGCCCGCGCGGCACCACGTCGATCCGCCGCCGGGGGATGCGCAGCCGCCGCGCCATCGTGCCGGCCACGTGCCGGGTGAGCGCGTGGAAGCGGCGGGCGCCCTGGGCGGTGGCCGCGTCCAGGGCCTGCGCGGTGCGCATCCGCCAGGGGCTCGCCCCGTGCGCCGCAGACTGCTCCGGTCCGTACGCCGGGTCGAGCAGGCTGGAGACCACCGGGGTGCGGGCGGCCAGGGCGGCGGCCCGGCCGAGCACGTCCGAGGCGTGGCGGGCGGTGTGGACGAGATCGGGCCGGCGTTCGCGGATCAGCCGGCGCAGCGCGGCGGCGGTGGCGGCCCCGGTCGGTCGGCCGACGCCGAACACGGCGGCGCCCGCCGCGGTCAGCTCCGGCTGCCAGCCGCCGGGGGAGTCGTAGAGGTAGGCGACGTCCAACGTGACGCCGGCGCGCACCAGTTGGGGAGCCATCGAGACCAGGGCGCGCTCCGCCCCGCCGGCCCGGTTCACGCTGTCGACCACCAGAAGCACCTGCACCGGCCACCCCCGCCCGCTGCGGGCGCGTCCGTTCTCCCGTGCCGGACGCCCCCTGACTGGTGATCAGCATCGCAGGTGGCCGTCAGGCCCGCCAGCCGTACGGCGGCCGGGGTCGGACGCCGGGGTGCGGCGAGGCGAGGCGGGGTGAGGCAGGGTGAGGCAGGGTGAGAGGGGGCGGAACAGGGCGCACGACGGGAGCAATCGGCGCACGGCCGCAGTCGAGCAGCGCACATCAGGTGTATTCACGCGGGCGCACGGGCCACCACCAGGTTGCGCGAAGGGGCTGTACGGCGCGGGGCGCTGTGCCAAGGTCGGTCCATGCCCGACCATACGTCGGCCGACCCGGCCGGAACCCGTCCCCGCGTCCTGCACCTGATCAGTGATCCACGCCGCGGCGGCGCCCAGAACTTCGCCCGTGACCTCCACCGGGAACTGCGCCGCCGGGGCCAGGCCTCCGCGCTGTGCGCCCTCACCCCGCACCAGGCCGCCGGGCCCGCCCTCCCCGGGCCCCGTGCCGCGGACCGCACCGGAGTTCACGCCGGGGCCGGTCCGGGCGCCCGCCCCGACGGGCTCGACCGGCAGCCCGGCCCGTACCCCGGCGCCTGCGCCGACGAGGAGGACTTACGCGCCGCCGTCCTCGGCTCCGGCCGCCTGCGCCCCGGCACCCTGCGGGCGCTGCGCGCGGCCGCCCGCGGCGCCGACGTGGTCCTCGCCCACGGCTCCGACACCCTGGCGGCCTGCGCCCTCGCGCTGGCCGGCACCCGCACCCCCTTCGTCTACGTCTCCGTCGGCCACCCCCGCTACTGGACGGCGAACCGGCTGCGCCGGGTGCGCGGCGGCGCGCTGATGCACCGCGCGGCCGCCGTCACCACGCTCACCGACGAGGCCCGCGCCGTCCTGGAGGGGCAGTTCCGGCTGCCCGACGGCAAGGTGCACGTGATCTCCAACTCCCGGGCCGCCGAGAGCTATCCGCCCGCCGACGGCCGGGCCGACCGGCGCGCCGCCCGGCACGCGCTCGGCCTGCCCGCCGACGTCCTGTTGGTCGCCTGGATCGGCGCGATCGCCCCGGAGAAACGGCTCGACCTCGCCCTCGACGTCCTGGACCGGCTGCCGGACGTCCGGCTGGCCATCGCCGGGGACGGCCCGCTGCGCGAGACGCTGGCCCGCCACCCGGCCGCCGCCCGCGCCCACTTCCTCGGCGCCCTGCCCGACCCGGCGCCGCTCTACCGGGCCGCCGACGCGCTGCTGCTCACCAGCGACAGCGAGGGCGTGCCCGGCGCGCTGATCGAGGCGGCGCTGGCCGGCGTGCCCGCCGTCGCCACCGACGTCGGGTGGGTGCGCGAGGTGGTCCGGGACGGCGCCACCGGCGCGCTCGTCGCCCCCGGGGACCCGCTCGCCCTCGCCGAGGCGCTGGCCAAGGTGCTGGCGTGCAACCGTGCGGGCCTCGGCGCGGCCGCCCGGGCGCACGCGTTGGAGCACTTCGAGCTCGGGGCCGTGGTGGACGCCTGGCAGGGGCTGGTCGCCGAGGTGTGGGCGGGGGGTGGTGGCCCGGGGGTGCGCACCGGTCCGTGACGGACCTGTGGCGGCGGACCGGGCCCGGCGTCGAGTTGCGCGCCGGGCTGGGCCGATCGGGCGAATCCGGGCCAGCGCGCCCGGCCGAACTCGACGGTAACGAACCGCCGCCAGCACACTGCCCGGTGTGAACTCGAAGTCGCTGCTGCGGTCCACCGTCCTGTTCGCCATCGCCGCCGGGATCGCCGTGTCCCCCCTCCAGGCCGGCGCGGTGAGTCACCAACCCCCCTCCGAGGGCTCCCAGTTCGTCAAGCTCGACCATCCGCAGCCGGTGCGCGAGAGCGTCCGCACGGAGGCGGCCGAGTTCTTCTGGTACGACTGCTTCCACTCCCAGCAGCTCGAACAGCCCCTGCAGGCCTGGGCCGAGAAGCACCGCGCGGACGTCGCCCTGCGGCGCGTCCCGGCGATCTGGCCCGGCAGCCCGGACGAGGGCGCCCAGCGCGGCCACGCGCGCCTGTACTACACGCTGGAGCGGCTGGGCCTGGTCGAGCGCCTGCAGAGCAGCGTCTTCCGCTCGGTGCAGACCGACCGGACCGACCTCACCACCGAGGCCACCGCCACCGACTGGGCGGAACACCACGGCGTGGACGCCCAGCTCTTCCGCCGGACGTACCGCTCCGACGAGGTGGCGCGGTCGGTCGACGAGGCCGCCGCCGAGTTCGTCCGCTACGGCGTCGACGAGCTGCCGACGGTGGTCGTCCAGGGCGAGTACCGGACTTCGCCGAGCAAGGCCGGCGGCGTCGAGGCGATGCCCGAGGTGCTGGACTACCTGGTCCAGCAGGAGCAGTTGCGCGGGCACTGAGCCCGCCGCGGGCCGGGACCGAACAGCCCTCCGGCGGCCCGGCCGGGCGGGTTCAGTCCCGGCGCAGCAGGTACGTCACGAAGCCGAGCGTCCCCCGGTAGCCGTGCAGCCACTCCCGCCGGTGCCGGTCCGCAGCCTCCCGGGCGGCCGCCGCGTCGGGGTCGTCCGGGTGCTCCAGCGCCCACTCGGCCAGCGCGCCCGTCCACGCGAACTCGTAGTCGTCCCACTCCTGCGGGCTGCTCACGTACCCGGACACCGGTGTCCAGCCGTCCGCCAGCACCCGGTCCGTGGTGGTCGCCAGGTCCGCGTAGTCGCCCCGGGCCGCGCCCAGCCCGTCCAGGGCCGCCCGGGACGGCTCCCGCTCCCAGAAGCCCTCGCCGACCAGCACCCGCCCGCCCGGGGCCAGGTGCTCGCGGGCCGCCGCCAGCGTCGGCAGCAGCCCGCCGAAGGCGTGGGTGGCACCGACGCACAGCACCAGGTCGAAGGGCTCGACCGAGCTGAACTGCCGTGCGTCCACGTGGTGCAGGCCGATCCGGCGCACCACACCGAGCGCGGTCGCCGCCTCCCTGGCCCGGGTCAGCGCCGCCGCGTCCAGATCGACCCCCACCGCCCGCCAGCGCGGACGCGCCGCCAGCGCCCGGACCAGCCACGCCCCCTCGCCGCAGCCGAGGTCCAGCGCCCGGCCGTCCGCCGCCCCGGCGGTCGCGCGCTCCAGCAGCAGGGCCACCGACTCGTCCGTCAGCGGCGCCGCGATCGGGTGGTGGGCGTGGGCGAGACGGGAGATCCTCTGGCGGTCCATCCGAGCAGTATGGAGCCAACCGGACCGCCGTGCCCGCGAATTCGGACCCCGGAACGCTCAGGCCCGTGAGTACGTCCGGCCCTTCCACGCCGCGCCCCGGCCCCGCCAGTGCTGCACCGCCGAGTCCACCGTCATCAGCAGGTACAGGCCCGCCGTGAAGGGCAGCAGCAGCACGGCCGGCGCCGGCTGCCGGTAGTACCGCACCATCGGCAGGTAGGTGCCCGCCATCAGCGCCCAGGCCGCCCCGCCGGCCACCGCAACCGCCGGCGCCCCCGCGACCAGCCCGGTCACCGCGGCCACCGGCGGCACCAGGTACACCAGCCCCAGCCCCAGCACCGTCCCGAGCAGCAGCAGCGGCGAATGCCGCAACTGGGCGTACGCGCTGCGCGACACCATCCGCCACAGCTGCTCCAGCCGCGGGTACGGCCGGACGCTGTCCACCGCCCCGGCCAGCCCCAGCCAGGTCCGCCCGCCCGAGGACTTCACCGCCCGCGCCAGCGACACGTCGTCGATCACCGCGCCCCGGATCGCGGCCACCCCGCCGGCCCGCTCCAGCGCCTCCCGCCGCACCAGCGAGCAGCCGCCCGCCGCGGCCGCCGTCCGCCCACCGGGCCGGTTGCTCCGGCGGAACGGGTACAACTGCGCGAAGAAGTAGACGAAGGCCGGCACGATCAGCCGCTCCCAGCCGGTCTCCACCCGCAGCCGGGCCATCTGCGACACCAGGTCCAGCCCGTTGCTCTCCGCCGCAGCCACCAGCTCCGCCAGCGAGTCCGGCCCGTGCGCGATGTCCGCGTCCGTCAGCAGCAGGTACTCGACGTCCGGACCGGCCAGCTCCACCCCGTGCCGCAGCGCCCACAACTTGCCCGTCCACCCCGGGGGCAGCGGGGGAGGGGTCGTGACGGTCAGCTCCAGCCCGTCCATCGTCCGCAGCTCCGCCGCCACCGCGCCCGTGCCGTCCGAACTGTGGTCGTCCACCAGGATCACCCGCGCCCGCCCCGGGTACTTCTGCGCCAGCAGCGTCGGCAGGCTCACCGGCAGCACCTGCGCCTCGTCCCGGGCCGGCACCACCACCACCGCCTGCGGCCAGCGAACCGGCGGGCGGCGCGGCGGAAGCCGCACATCGGTGCGCCAGAACAGCCCGTGGCAGCACGCCAACCAGAGCCAGACCAGCAGGGAGGACGCGGCGATCCAGAACAGGACGGTCACTCCCGCAGTTTGCCGCAGAACCGGCCGGATCGGGCGGATCGACTAAAGTCTTGCCCCGTGAAGATCGCACTGATGGACTCCGGAATCGGCCTGCTGGCCGCCGCCGCCGCCCTTCGGAAGCTGCGCCCGGACGTCGATCTGGTGCTCTCCTCCGACCCGGCCTCGATGCCCTGGGGGCCGCGCACCCCCGAGGAGGTCACCGACCTCGCCCGAGGCTGCTCGCTCGCTGCCGCGGCGCTCGGACCGGACGCGCTGGTCATCGCCTGCAACACCGCCTCCGTGCACGCGCTCGCCACCCTCCGGGCCGAACTCGAACCCGGGCTGCCCGTCGTCGGCACCGTCCCGGCGATCAAGCCCGCCGCCGCCTTCGGCGGCTCCGTCGCCATCTGGGCCACCCCGGCCACCACCGGCAGCGCCTACCAGCGCGGCCTGATCCGGGACTTCGGCGGCACCGCGGACGTGACCGAGGTCGCCTGCCCCGGCCTCGCCGACGCCATCGAGCACGGCGACGACGCCGGCATCACCGCCGCCATCGCCGACGCCGCCGCCCGCACCCCCGCCGGCACCGCCGCGATCGTCCTCGGCTGCACGCACTACGAACTGGTCGACGACCGCATCCGTGCCGCCGTCGCCCCCACCGCCTCCCCGGCGCTCACCCTGCACGGCTCCGCCGACGCCGTCGCCGCCCAGGCCCTGCGCCGCGTCGCCGACCCCACCCGTACCGGCGCCGGCACCATCACGGTGCTCCACGCCGGCGCCCCCGCGGCCCTTCCCCCGGCCGCACTCCTCTACCCCCAGGGGCGCACCCTCGCCGCTCTGATGGGCAGCGCGCTGCCGGCGTGACCGCCACCCTCACCGCCGACGGGCCAAGTTTCGCCCGCCGGCGGTCCGCCCTTGGGCCCGCGCGGAAGGTCAGCGCAGCTGATCCCCGTCCGGGGCAGCCGAGGGCAGGTTCTCTGCCATGACTTTAGGGGCCAATCTTTGCCCTCCAGTACCCGGGGGCCGGTCGAGGAGCCGCGTGCTGGTCGGCCGTCCCGGTCTTCCACGGGGGCGGCCCGGCCGGGGCGGCTGACGCAGGAAGTCGGCCTGCCCGACGTTCTGTGCCCGTGGGGCAAAACTTTGCCCCACGGGCGGATGGTTGGCCGCTGAGGCAGGGCCAAATTTCGCCCCCAAGGGGCCCCGCGCCGATCCCCGGGGCAGGGCTCATTTTTGCCCCGTCGCCCCCCTGCGCGTCCCGGCCGGTCAGGCGACGGCTTGGCGGCGCCAGCGGCGGTAGGCGGGTTCGAGGCCGGAGAGGATGGTGTCGAAGCGGCGGGTGCTGGTGGTGGAGTCGACCTGGAGCCGGCTGATCTGGAGCGGATGGGAGGGGATGCGGGGGCCGAGCCGGTGGTCGGAGAGGAAGCCGAGGCGGTAGCCGAGCTCCTGGAGGACGGCTTCGGCCCGCGGGTCGTGCCCGCCGTCCGGATAGGCGAAGGCGGTCGGGGGTTCGCCGAGCCAGTGGGTGAGGGCTTCGTGGGCGCCGGTGATCTCGGCGCGGACGGTGGCGTCGTCGCAGCGGCCGAGGCAGGGGTGCCCCTGGGTGTGGTTGCCGATGGCGACGCCGCCGTCGCGCAGGGCGAGCAGGTCGGCGGGGGTGAGCTGCTCCTGGCGGGGCGGGCGGCGGTCGGCGCTGACCCGTAGCTCGTGCAGGCTGCGCCGGCGGTCGGGGTCGGGCATGGCCTTGAGCCGGGGGAGCAGCTGGGAGGGGTGCCCGCAGTCGAGCGAGCGGGCACGGCCGCCGTGCCGGGCGAGGAAGTCGGCCTCGTGCCACCAGAAGGGGCGTTCGGTGCCGATGAGCTCGGAGATGACGAAGGCGGTGGCGGGGATGCCGCGGGCGTCGAGGGCGGGCAGGGCGTGGGTGAGGACGCTGCGGTCGGCGTCGTCGAAGGTGACCAGGACGCTGCGGGGCGGCAGCGGGCGCTGTTCGGTGACGGCTTGGAGGACGGCGGTGAGCGAGACCGGGGTGGCCAGTCTTCGGAGCCGGTCGAGCTGGGCGCCGAAGGACCGGTGGTCGGTGACGCCGTGGTAGGCGAGGACGGCGAGGCGTTGTGCGGCGCGGGCGCGGAACAGGGGCTGGACGGGGGCGAACCGCAGCCATTCGCCCCGCGCGTCTGCCCGGCCCCGGTCGGCGGTCGGGTGGCGGCGGGTGGCCGTCGGCAGCGGGCGCACGAACGGGACGGGCCTGGTGGGGGCCATGGAGATCGACGTGGTGGACTGGGACTGCGGCACGGTTCCCCCTCGGTCGCCGAGCGGCGTGGCGGTACCGCCGGAGGACGGAGCCCGGCCTCCGACTCCAGGAAGCGGCGGCTCCGCCTCCTGGGTATTCCGGTCCGCGGTGGGGGGCTCGCACCCTTCCCGCGAACGGCTCCTGGATCGCTCAATGCCATTGAGACCGCTGCACCGAGCGGATGGTTGTACCGGGGGGACGAGGATTTTTCGTGGACTGATGTGAACTGATGTGGACTGATTGTGGAGCCGGAATGCACGACCGGGGCCGGGCCGCGGGGGGCTCGGGCGAGGTCGGCGGGCCGGTCGCACCGGGTGGTCGAACGTTCACTCCCCGCGGGCTGCCGCCGGCGTTCGTCGGGGGTACCTTGGGCTCATGGCAGATGCGGACCGTGATCCCTTCCACCTGCACGGCGCGACCAGGATGGCCCGTGCGTGGAGTGGTGGCGCCCTGGTCACCCACCAGCTTCCGCTGGCGATGGTGGGTTTGGCCTGCCTCGCGCTGGGCATTGTGGTGGCGGTGATCGTTCCGGACAGTGACGGTCCTGCCTGGGCGATGGCGGTGGCGGGCTGTCTGGCGGCTGGAGTGCTGCTGCTCGGCCGGATCGCGTTCGGGCTGCTGCGGTACCGCCGCCGCGCCGCGCTCTGACCGACCCGGCGACCGGCCGGCCTTCGGCGGACGGCTGTCCTTCGATTGCCCTCGGCATTCCAGGCGGCAGATCGAGCAGCAGATCGAGCAATATTGGTCAGATCGACCGAATTTCGGCCTGTCGGACAATCCTCTGCCCACTTCTTTGACCATTCCCGGGCCACGGCTCCGAGGCGCCCCTACTGTGAGTGCGTTCTTGCGGCTCGACGGTGCCGTGGGCTCGACGGTGCCGTGGAGGGGAAGAGATGGGCGGCAGCGCCACGTCCGATCCGGTCGGTGAGCTGGGCAGGAAGCCGGACGGCACACCGCGCACCACCGCGTCCGCCGGATGAGGCGCGGCGGGGACCTCGCCCTAGCCGCCCTGGCGGGGATCGTCGCGCTCCCGCTGGCCCTGGTGATCGCCGCCCTGCTGCGCTGCACGGCGCGCGGCCCGGTACTCCTGCGGCTGACCCGGGCCGGACGGCACGGCCGGGAGTTCCAGGTCCTCCGCTTCCGGACCAGCCGGGGAGGGCGGCTCGGCGCCCTGCTCCGCCGGACCGGCCTGGACGAGCTGCCCCGGCTGTGGAACGTCGCCCGCGGCGAGATGGGGGTGATCGGCCCCCGGCCCGTCCGCCCCGACCAGGTGGTCCGCTACTCCCGCCGCGAGCGCGGCCGGCTCGACGTCCGGCCCGGACTGACCGGCTGGGCCCAACTCCAGGCCCGCCACCCGCTCGCCCGGCCGGACTGGGCCGAACTCGACCTCTGGTACGTGGAGCACCGCTCGCTCCGGCTCGACCTGCGGATCCTCGGGCTGACCGTGCTGGCCCTGCTGCGCCCGGAGGGCGGCCTCGCGCGATGAGCCCGCGCGCCGTACGTCGGTGGCGTCGGCCCGGGGCCCCGCCGCACAGGCCCTAGGCTGCGGCGCATGGCCATTCCTCCCTTCCTCGCCGATCTCCGCGCCCTGGTGGGCACCCGTCCGCTCTGGCTGACCGCCGTCGTCGCCGTCGTCCTGGACGACCGCGGCCGGGTGCTGCTGGCCCGACGGGCCGATGACGGGAGGTGGGCGCCGGTCGGCGGCATCCTCGACCCCGGTGAGCAGCCCGCCGACGGCGTGGTGCGCGAGTGCCTGGAGGAGAGCGGAGTGGTGGCGGTGCCCGAACTGCTCGCCTCGGTCACCGTCTCGCCGCAGGTCACCTACCCGAACGGCGACGTGACGCAGTACCTGGTGCTGACCTTCCGGTGCCGGGCGGTCGGCGGCGAGGCGAGGGTGAACGACGACGAGTCGCTGGAGGTCGGCTGGTACCCGCTCGACGGGCTGCCGCCGATGATCGAGGTCGAGCACGAGCGGCTGCGCCACGCGCTGGAGTGCGAGGGGTCGACGGTCTTCGTGTGGGAGGGCAAGGAACGCCCCTGACCGGCGCACGGCGGACGGCCCGCAACCTCGCCTCCCCTCCCCGGGCGGGCCGGGAGCCCGGACCCTTCGCCGATGGTAGCCGCCCGGTCACCCCGGGTGGGGGGAGTTCGCGAGACCGCTCAGCCCTTGCGCTGCCGGTAGGCCTCCTCCGCGGCGTCCAGGACGGCGGCGAGGTCGCCGCCCGCGGTGGCGGTGGCGGTGGCCGCCACCGCGCCCTCGACGAACGGCGCGTTCGCGAAGCGGACCGGGAACGGGAGGCCGTGCTCGTCGGCGTCGGACAGCAGGGCGCGCACGGTGGTGACGGCGCTGCCCAGGTCGGCGAGCACCACGACCCCGTGGCCCTGGTCGACCCGGCGGGTGGCGGCGGCCACCAGGACCGCGCTGATGCCGGGGCCGCCCTGGTCCCCGCCGGTCGCGGCGATCGGGGCGGGGGAGTCGGATCCGGTCAGTGCGAGCGCGAGGGTGCGCACCGCGATGGCCAGTTCCTGGCTGTGCGACACCAGGACGATCCCGACCCGGCCGTGCACGGGGGGCCGGCCGGAGGCGGGCCGGGGCAGCGTGGCGGGCGCGGGTGGCGTGCGGGGCGCCGGGGGGTGGGCCGAGGGGGCGTCGGAGATGGGGATGACATCGGCGCGGGTGCCGTCCCGGCGGCTCATCGGCTGCTCCCTCTGGGCGATGGTGGGCGATGGTGGGTGGTGCTGGGCGAGGTGGTGCGGGCCGCGTCCGGTGCGCATCGGGTTCCGCGGGGCCGGGGCGGGGCCGGGACGGGCCGTCGAGGGCCCGCGTACGGCCGGCGGGGGGTGGTCCCCCGCGCTGCCAAGCACTCTGGCAGCTCCGGTGGCCCCCGTCGGGCGGGACACGCGTTGAGCGGTCCTCCGGCGGCGTCCGGGCCCGGCTGGTGGAGTCCTCGTCAACCCGCTGACCGGGGCGGGCGGGTGTGGTTAGGCTGGCCGGGAAAGCCGTCGGGAGGAGACCGGGTAGTGGCAGTCAACAGCGGGATCGACGTGGAGGCGGGCGGCGCGGAGCCGCAGCTGGCGCCGAGCGGGAAGCCGAAGGTGGACTTCACCGGGGCGAAGTGGCTGTGCAGCAGCCAGGGCGTCGGGGATGTCCAGATCGCGTTCGTGGACGGGTACATCGGGATGCGGGACGGCCGCCAGGAGGACGGTCCGGTCCTGGTGTTCACGCCGGGGGAGTGGCGGGCCTTCGTGCTCGGTGCCCGGGACGGCGAGTTCGACCTCACCTGAGCCCGGGCGATCGTCGCACGACCGCGGAGCGGGCCCCGTCGGATCGGGGCCCGCTCCGCGGTCGATTCCGGCCCCGAACATCACAACTGATGATCTATTGAACGTGCCCCGTCAGAATTTCTGTTGACTGTTAGACAAACGCAGCTCAGAGTATGAGCACAGGCAGACGCCGTGCCCACCGCCCCCACGCGGCCAGACACGGCGCCTGCTGTGCGACCCGGCAGTGTTGCCAGGCCATCCTCCCAGTCATCCCCTGCGCACCGGGGGTGCGTCGGCCGGTCCCGGCCCCGTGAGGGGCCGGCAGTCGCCGGGAGGCTGGCGTCGACGCCGAGAGCGACTCGGCGGCGACACCGTTTGCTCGGGACCCGCACGCCCCCACGCGGCGGCGTCCCGAGCAAGATCCGCGGGAGCGACGGGCCGGGGCCCCGCGGATCTGGCTTGTGGTGATGGAACTGTTGGCTTGTGTGCTGTGCTGTGTGCGACGACGAAGCTGGGTGCTCGGCAGTTCGGCACGACAATGTGCACAGTGAGGGAAACGCGTGTAGGGCCGCGTTGCGACATGCCGTCCCCCCGGAGGGTGAAACCCAGAACGGCTGTCGTGCTGAACCGAACGTAGCCCGGACGGTTGCTCAGAGTCAACATTGGTCTCTGAGCGTCGATCTCCCGACGGTGCCCCACCCACCTCGCGAGCGTGGTGTGCCGGGCACGTACGATGTTCCCATGTCTTTTCTCCGCCGTCGCTCCGGACAGCCCGCCGGCCCGGACTTCGACGTGCTCGCGATGGACCCGGGTGACTGGCCCGGCGACTTCGGTGCGGCCATGATGACCGGCCCGGACGGCTCCTGCCAGGGGATTTTCCTGCGCTACGACCTGTTCGGCGGCAGAGGCCCGGCGATGTTCATCGGCAACCTCCCCGAGGGCTCGCCCGCCCGGGAGACCGGTGACAGCGTGCCCTTCGAGGTGCGGCAGCTGCTCGCGGCGCTGGAGAACGACGAGCCGGTCGACTTCGTCTCGGCCGAGGACTTCCCGGTGATGCTCGGGGACGACCTGCTGATCGTGAAGAAGGTCAAGGTCAGCGAGGAGCGGGTGTTCTGCGCCCAGTTCGGGCGCAGCGACGGCGTGCAGGTCACCATCGCGTCCTGGGACCGACCGATTTCGGACGACCTGTATCAGCTGCTGAAGCCGCTCCCGGCCGACATGTTCCAGCAGGGCTGACCGGCCTCGACCAGGGCTCGGACGTCGCTTGACGGTTTCGATCACGGGTTCGTACAGTCGCGAACATGTCGTGCCGTCTCCCGCTGCTGACCCGTCGCAGCTACCTGGACCTGCGGCGCACCGCCAGTGCGGTGTGTCCGGGCCACTGAGGGGGAACTCGTCCCCGAGGCGGCGGGCGGTCGGCCGTTCGTGGTCGGCGCCGAATCAGGGGGCGGGCCGTGAACCGACCTCCGGGGCCGCCCGTCCGGTACCGCGCGCCCGTCCGGCGTGCCGCCCGCATCTGCCGCGCCCACGCTGCCGCCCGGAGGCCCCAGCACCATGACGACCACCGCCGCTGACCGTTCGCCCGCGGACCGCCCGTCCGACACCGCGGCCGCCGCCGTGCCCGGCGCCGCCTCGGGAGCGTCGGATTCCGGCCACCCCGCGCCCGATCCCGCGCCCGATCCCGCGCCCGACCGCTCGGCCGTCGCCGCCGCCCTCGCCGGACTGCCCCGGGTGGTCGACCTGCTCTCCGCCCGCGCCGAGGAGCACGACCGCGACGCGACCTTCCCGTACCAGGGCATCGAGGCGGTGCACGAGGCCGGACTGCTCACCCTGACCGTCTCCCAGCGGTACGGCGGACCGGGCGGCACGCTCGCCGACACCGTCCGGGTGCTGGCCCAACTCGGCCGCGGGGACGCCTCGGTGGCCGTGGTCACCGCCTGCACGTTGCTCCAGCACGCCGAGCAGGCCCGCCGGGCGGCCTGGCCGACGGCGGGCTACCGGCGGCTGCTCACCGAGTCCCGGCGCGGGCCCGCCCTGGTCAACACGCTGCGCGCGGAGCCCGGCGGCCGGCCCGGAGCGCTGCCGGACACGGTGGCCCGGCGGGACGGCGAGGGCTGGTTGCTGACGGGCCGGAAGACGTACTGCACCGGCGCCGAGGCGCTGGCCTGGATGGCGGTGACCGCGCGGACCGACGAGCCGGAGCCGAGGGTCGGGACGTTCCTGGTCCGCGGCGAGAGCGAGGGCCTGGAGATCGACCCGACCTGGGACCAGGTCGGCCTGCGGGCCAGCGCTGGCCACGACGTGGTGCTGGAGCAGGTCCGGGTGCCGACCGAGCTCGCACTCGGCCTCACCGCTCCCAAGGGCGGCGCGGCGGACGCGGCCGAGGCCGCCGAACTCTCCCTCGCCTGGCACGATCTGGCACTCTCCGCGGTGGCGATCGGGGTGGCCCGCGCCGCCCAGTCCTGGCTGATCCGCTTCCTCAACCAGCGCACTCCGGCCAATCTGACCGAGCCGCTCGGCACCCTGCCCCGCTACCGCTGCGCCCTCGGCGAGATCGAGGCCCAGCTGATCGGCGCCGAGGAACTGGTCGAGGGGCTGGCCCCCCGGGTGGACCGGGGGGAGCCGGACGCGGTCGCCCGGACCGGCCCGGCCCACCTGCTGGCCACCCGGGCCGCGACGACGGCGGTCCAGCAGGCGGTCTCGCTCACCGGCAACCCCGGCCTGAGCCGGCGTCACCCGCTGGAGCGCTACCTGCGGGACGTGCTGAGCAGCCGGGTGCACCTCGCCCCGGACGAGGCCGTCCTGGAGGCCGCCGGCCGGGCCGCCCTGGAGCGCGGCGGCCGGCCGTAGCGGATTCCGGGCCCCGGGGCTCGGGGCCCGGAGCCTCAGCGGGTGCCGACCGCGGCCCGGACGGCCCGGCGGGCGAGCGCGGCGTCGTCGTAGAGCCGGCGGATCATGATCCGCTGCTCCTCGCCGGCGCCCGGCACGTCGTACAGCCGGATCTCCCGCATCAGCACCAGCACCAGGTTGACCAGGAACGCGTCCCGGGCCAGCGTGCCGCCGCTCTGGGCGAGTTGGCTGATCTGGCGGCGCGCCGCGGTGTCGCCGGACAGCACGCTCCACAGCACCGCCAGGTCGTAGCCGGGCAGGTACCAGCCGGCCTGCTCCCAGTCGACCAGCACCGGGCCGGACGGCGCCAGCAGCATGTTGCTGAGCAGGGCGTCGCCGTGGCAGAGCTGGAGCGGGGTGTGGCCGAGGCCGTGCAGCAGGCCGCGCAGGTCGCCGGCGTCCCGGTCGGTGAGCTGGCCCACCGAGTGGTAGCGGGCGATCTCCATCGGGTAGTCCATGCGTGGCTGGAACACGTCGGTCGGCGGCCGCCACAGGTTGAGCGTCCGGACGGCGGTCAGCAGCGCCCGCACCTCGCCCGGGGTGGGCGCGTTGACCGGGTGGCGCTCCCGCGCCGCCGGGCGCCCGGGAACGCGCTCCATGACGAGCACGCAGCGGTCGTGGTCGGCGGCGACCAACCGGGGCAGCCGCACCGGCGGGCGGTGCCGGACGAACGCCCGGTAGACCGCGACCTCGTGGTGGAAGTCGGCCACCAACTGCTCGAAGTACCCACTCCGCACCGCCTGCGGCGCCAGGCACTTGGCGACCACCGGAGCCCGCCCGATGGTGCCGGCCACCAGGATGTGGCGGCTGCCCTCGCGCAGCACCTGGCGCGGGGTGAACGCGGGACATATCCGCGCGACGCTCGCCAGCGCGGCCCGCACCGCCGGGGTCTGCAGCGCCGACGGGTCGATCCGCTCGGGGCCGCCGCCGATCTGGCCGGGCCGGTGCGGCGGGCGCAGCACCCGGCCGTCGGCCTGGCGGGCCAGCGGGAGCCGGCCGCCGACGGCCGGGGCCGCTTCGGGGCCGCGGAGCCCCAGCGCCGTACGGCCGGACGGGACCCGGGCGTCCGTGGACCGGCCGTCGGTGCCGTGCGGAGCCACCGGGCGGCTCGACGGGGGCACCTGCTTCGGCCCGGGGCGCCCGGCGGCTGCGGTGGGGGGGCGCAGCGCGGTGCGGGTCGCGGTCGGCGAGGGGGTCGTCGCTGAGGAGTACATGGGGTGAGGGAGGTCCCTTTCTGTCCGTCGGCAGGTGCGCCCCGCGGTGCGGGGAGGGCCGGTGCCGCGTGCTTCCTGGCGTGACGGCGGCCCTGACTCGGTGCGGTGGGTGGTGCGCGGGCGCCGGGCACGGACGCGGGGTCGTGAGACCCGGACGACGGCGGTGCTCCGGCCGTCCGCACCCTGGGGAGTACGGTCGGCCGGACTGCCGTGGCCGTGCCCGGCGCCCCCGCGCCACCCGGCCGCGCCACCCCCTCGGGTGAGGACCGGGAGCGTCCCGTGCCACGGTCGGGGGACTGCCCCGACGCCGGTGGGACGCCGCCCGACCCGGGGGCGAGGTGGCGCACCCCTACAACACACCCGCGGCGCACTGGCTTAGTAGTCTGGCGGGCCCTGGCGAACGGTGGCGAATGCTCGCCTGGCACTTGCCGGAGCCTCTAGCCTCGAATCAGCCGAGGAACCTGGGGGCTTCGTTGAGCAGGGAACCCAACACCCGACTCGCTGACTTGTTCGTCCTGACCGGTTGGTCGAAGGGCGAACTCGCGCGGCTGGTCAACCGTCGGGGTGCCGCGATGGGGCAGCAGCAGCTGTCCACCGACACGTCGAGGGTACGGCGCTGGATCGAGCAGGGGGAGATCCCCCGGGATCCGGTGCCGAGGGTGCTGGCGGCCGTGTTCACGGAGCGGCTCGGCCGTGTCGTCACCACTGAGGACCTCGGTCTGGAACGACACCGGCCCACCAGGTCCGGAGCGGCGCAGTCCGCAGCAGTGCCATGGTCGCCGGATCGAACGGCCGCGGTCCTCACCGAGTTCACGGGAATGGACCTCATGCTGAACCGACGTGGATTGGTGGGCGCGGGTGCCGCGCTCACGGCCGGAACGGTCATCGCCGATTCGTTGAAGGGCTGGCTCGGGGGGGATGCGGTCGCGTACGCGGCCTCCGTCCCCGGGCCGCGCCAGGTGATCACCCAGGGCGGGGCGCGCCCCGCGGTGGACGTGTACGACGCGGGCCCGGTCGGGCTCGACGAGGTGGAGTCGCTGGAGCGCTCGGTCCAGGTGTTCCGCGCCTGGGACGCGGCGCGCGGCGGCGGGCTCCAGCGCAAGGCGGTGGTCGGTCAACTGAACGAGGTGGGGGGTCTGCTGACGCACCGGCACGCTCCGGCGGTGGAGCAGCGGCTGTGGCTGGTCGCGGCCAACCTGGCGGTGCTGGCGGGCTGGATGTCGCACGACGTGGGCCTGGAGCCCACCGCCCAGCGGTACTTCATGATCGCGGCGGAGTCGGCCAAGGAGGCCGGCGACCGGCCGCGGGCCGGTGAGGCGATCTCCCGGGCCGCGCGGCAGATGGTCCACCTGGGCCGTGCCGACGACGCGATCGACCTGATGTCGGCGGCCAAGGCGGCCGGCGGCCAGGTGCTGCCGAGAACGCGCGCGATGCTGAACACCGTCGAGGCCTGGGCGCACGCCTCGATCGGGCACTCCCAGGACACCTGGCGGCTGCTCGGCGAGGCCGAGGACCTGTTCGCCGAGGGCGCGCCGGAGCCGCCGCCGTCCTGGATGCAGGTGTTCGACGAGGCCGAACTGCGCGGCATGCAGGCGCTGGTGCTGCGCACGCTGGCGGAGCACGACCCCTCGGCGGCGGCCCAGGCGCAGCGGCACGCGGAGCGGGTGATCACCCTGCGGGAGGGCACCGGGCAGCTGCGCTCGGCGCTGTTCGACCGGATCACCCTGGCCTCGGTGCACTGGCTGAGCGGCGAGCCGGACGCGGCGGAGTTCCAGGCCAAGATGGTGATGAACCTGATCGGCCAGAACTCCTCGCACCGGACCTGGGACCGGCTGCGCGAGATGTACCGGCTGACCGCGCGCTACCGGGGCCTGCCGGTGGTGGACGAGCTGCGGGCCGAGCTGGGGCGGGAGTTGCGGGCGGCGGACGCGAAGAAGCGGCCGAAGCGGTCCTGAGGCCCGGAGGCCCGGAGGCCCGGAGGCCCGGAGGCCCGGAGGCCTGAGCCTTGGGTGTCCTGAGTCTTGGGGTTCCGGAGACTTGGAGGTGGTGAGGCCCCGGCGGGCCCCGGTCAGTTCGGGGGTGCCGGCCGCAGCAGCATGCGCAGGGCGGTGACGGTGCCGTCCGTGCCGAGGACGGGCTCGCCCGCGCACTCGACGCTGGCGTGCGGGGCGCCGTCGCGGCGGATCCGCAGGGTGCCGGCGGAGGTGCGGCCGTGGACTAGGGCGTCGGTCATCATCCGGCGCAGCACGGGCCGGTCGGCCTCGGGGAGGCGGTCGGGCAGTCGGTCGAGGCTGAGCGGGCCGTTGCCCGGGTCGCAGCCGAGGAGCTGGTAGGTGTCCGCGTTCCAGTGGACGCGGTCGGTGAGGAGGTCCCATTCGGCTGAGCCGATGAGGTGGTCGAGGCTGCCGTCTGGTCCGTCG
Source organism: Kitasatospora sp. NBC_01300 (assembly GCF_041435235.1). Lineage (NCBI taxonomy): Bacteria > Bacillati > Actinomycetota > Actinomycetes > Kitasatosporales > Streptomycetaceae > Kitasatospora > Kitasatospora sp. NBC_01300. The sequence continues at coordinate 6,590,622 of NZ_CP108408.1, forward strand.
CCGAGGTCGGGGTTCTTGGACGGCTCCTGCGCCGTGCCGTCCACTCTGCCGTCCGTTCCGCTGTCGGCGTCGCCGCTCGGCTCACCGCGCGCGCCGTCGTCCGTCGCGCCCGCCGGGGCGCCGTCCACCGTGGCGGTGTCCGGCGGGCGGGCGGCGCCTATGGGCATCTTCATGGCGGGTCCATCGCTCGGGGGTGGCCCGCCGCGTGCGGGCCGTCGGTGGTGAGAAGACTGTGGCACAGCGCCCTCGCCCCTGCGGGCGATTTGGACATAACGCAGGCAAAATTCCCCTGGCATATGCCACTGTGGCAACAGCCGTCGTCGCCCTGTGTGCGGAAGGTGGCGCGAGGCGGTAACCTTCGGTGATTCCGGCGCCCGGGCGCCCACCGCAGTACCGACCAGAGACCCCGGCGACGGAAATCCCGTTGCCACTACGACCGCCGCAACGGATGCTGACCTCATGTTCGAGCCAGTGATAGCACCCAGTGCCAGCCTCCTCGGCCTCCTGCAGCGAGGCCGCGGTGACGGGCAGCTCCACGCGCTGGCCGCCGACCGTACCGAGGCCATCGCCGCGCTGGAGGAGTGCGTCACCAGGGATCCGCGAGCCGACTGGCAGGTCGAGAGCCGCTCCCTCTACTACGCCCGCCTCTACATGGAGCTGGAAGCGCCCCTCGACGGCATCGAGGACCACCTCCACTCCGCCGAGGACCTCGTCAGCGACGACGAGAACCGCACCGGCCTCGCCCTCTCCGTCCTGGGCCACCTCGCCGCTTACGGCCGGCGCGACGCGCTGCTGATGCTGCGCGAGTACACCGCCACCGGCGCCAACTGGGCCTGGGCCCTCGACGAGCTCGCCCTGCGCGACGACGACCGCGGCCTGCTGCTGCTCGGCACCGCCGTCCTGGACCGCTTCGCCCCGGGCCCCGAGGGCGACGCCGAGCTGCGCGAGTTCATCCGCAACGCCTACGAGCCCCGGCCCTGGCGGCTGTGGGCGGCCTACCACCCGAGAGTGGCGGCGGCCAGCGAGCAGTCACCCTTCGACCTCTGGCAGCGCCAGCTCAACCGCGGCGGCATCACCCCGGGCTGGTCCACCGCCGACGTCCTGGCCTGGGCCGACCAGGGGAGCCTGGGCGCCCTCGGGGCCGGCGCCTTCCTCGGCGGAGCCGACAGCCGGCCCGAGCCCGCGCCCGACGCCGCCGATCCGGCCGCGCCCGACGCCGTGGACCGCCGGGCCGCCGCGGCCGCCCGCTGCCTGACCGCCGTCGTCCGGCCCGAGGACCGCCCCACCGTGCTGGAGGCCGCCCGCGGCGGCCTGCCCGGCGCGCGCCGAGCGGCACTGCGCTACCTGGTCGACCAGCGGGACCCGGCCGCCGTCGAGCTGATCGAGGCCGCCGCCGTCGACGTCGACGACCGGATCGTGCGCGCGGCCCTGGAACTGGTCGGCCGGATGCGCGGCCCCGAGATCCTGGCGCAGGCCCGCCGCTGGGCCGACCCGGCCACCGGGGGCGCGGACAGCGCGCTCGGCGAGGCCGCCGTCAAACTGCTCGCCGACGCCGGGGAGCCGGCCGACGCGCCGTTCGTCGTCGACGGCCTGCGCCGCTGGGTATCCGTCCGCGGGGTCAGTGGTACCGGGCTCGGCTCGCTGGTCGACGGTGCGGGGCGGCTGGTCGCCGCCGACGCCGTCCCCGTGCTGCGCCACATCTACGGGGAGGCCGCCTCCTCCGAACTGCGCGGCCGTGCCGCCCGGGCGCTCGCCGTGACCGATGTGCACTTCCCCGAGGGCCCCGCCGTCGAGTGCCTCTGGGACTGCGAGGAGTCCACCCGGGAGCTCGCCGCGCGCCATGTCGCCACCACGGGTGACGCGCGCGTGCTGGAGCGACTGCGCAGGCTCGCCGCCGATCCGGCCGAGGAGGCCGAGGTCCACGCCGCCGTCCGCGGCCGGCTGACCGCCGCCCGGGAGTTCGGGCGTTAGGTCCCCGCGGCCGGTGGCTGCCTCCCCGCTTCTGGTGAACGACGGGCCGGGACACCCCTCGGGTGTCCCGGCCCACTGCTGTTCCGGGCTCGTGCTGTTCCGGGGTCCTGGTAGAACGTGGTTCTACTTCACGACGCCCGCGTCCGGGGCCAGCACGCCGCCGGCCACCAGTCCGATGATCAGGACGCCGAGCAGCACCCGGTAGACCACGAACGGCAGAAAGCTGTGGTGCGAGATGTACTTCAGGAACCAGGCGATCGCCGCGTAGCCGACCGCGAAGGCGATCGCGGTGGCCAGGATCGTCGGCCCCCACGCGGGTGCGGGGCCCTCGCCGATCTTGAACAGCTCCAGCGCCCCCGAGGCGAGCACCGCCGGGATCGCCAGCAGGAAGGAGTAGCGGGCCGCCGCCTCCCGGCTGTAGCCGAGCAGCAGGCCCGCGCTGATCGTGCCGCCGGAGCGGGACACCCCCGGGATCAGTGCGAGCGCCTGGGCGAGGCCGTAGATGCCCGCGTGCGGCAGGGTGAGGTCGGTGATCGGCCGGGCGTGCCGGACCGCGCGGGTGCGGTCGGCGAAGGCCAGCAGCAGGCCGAAGACGATCAGCGTGGTGCCGATGATCCGCAGATCGCGCAGGTGGGTCTCGATGGTGTCCTGGAACAGCTTGCCGAGGATGCCGATCGGCAGCGTGCCGATGATCACGAACCAGCCCATCCGGGCATCCGGGTCCGAGCGCAGCGCCGGGCGGAACAGCGACAGCGTCCAGGTCCGCACGATCGAGACGATGTCCCGGCGGAAATAGATCAGCACCGCGGTCTCGGTGCCGAGCTGGGTCACGGCGGTGAAGGCCGCGCCCGGGTCGTCCCACCCCAGCAGGGCGGAGAAGACCCGCAGGTGGGCACTGGAGGAGACGGGCAGGAACTCGGTGAGCCCCTGGATCAGGCCGAGAACGGCCCCGTGGAACCAGTCGATCACCAGACACCCACCGGGGGTATCCGTTGGTCGTCGTACATGTGCGGTCCTCGCAGGTCGGAGCGGGCGTGCGGGCAGGCGGGCAGGCCGCGACCCGCACGGCCCTCGGGCCGCGCACGGGCGGGCGCGCGGCCGATGGTACGGGGTGAAGATGACTATTCTTTGTTCACCTTTTGACCCGGCTTTGCCCGACGAGCTTTCCGTGCCCCGCCGACTCGTCCGCCTGCGCTTTCGTCGGCCCTTCCGCCCGCCCTTCCGTCGACCCCGCCGCCTGCCCTTCCGCCGCTCAGCCGGCGAGTCGGACGCGGACCCAGGTGCGGTCCTCCGTCAGGTAGCTCTCGACCGTCAGACCGGCGTCCGCCAGCGCCCGGTCGAACGCGGCGGTGGTGAGCGGCCGGGAGCGGAAGGTGTGCGTCCAACGGCCGTCCGGGAACTCGTACTCGGCGTGGACGGAGTTCACGCCGTCCCCGACCGGCGTCGAGGAGACGATGCGCGACACGCCGTCGGTGCCGAGCCTGCCCTCGCGCGGCACGTTGAGGTGCCAGTCCTCGCCCTCCCGCTGCATCAGCACGCAGCCGTCCGCGGCGACGTGGCGGCGGCAGGTCTCCAGCAGGCCCTGGCGGACCGCCTCGTCGCCCGCGTGGATCAGGAAGGAGGCGAGCAGGACGACGTCGAAGCGCTCGCCGAGGTCCAGCCGCTCGATCGGGCTGCGCACGGCGCGGATGCCCGCGCGCACCCTGGCCAGCATCTCGGCGGACTCGTCCACCGCTGTCACGGTGAAGCTGCGGTCGGTCAGCGGGTGCGTCATCCGGCCGACGCCGCAGCCCAGTTCGAGGATGGCGGCGCCGGCGGGCACCGCGGCCTCGATCACGTCCGGGGCGTCGCCGACGGGGAGCCGGGCCCAGAGCTCGACGGCGCAGCCGTCCGGGGTGATCGCGCCCGGGCCCGTTCCGTCGTGCCCCTCGCGTCGTACGTTGCCGCTGTGCGTGTCGTTACCCATGGGCGCCATCGGAACACGGGCAGGGCGGGGAGGGAAGGCGCCGCAGCGGGTTTTCGGTCAGCCCGTCAGTCGCGTGGGCCCGTGGGTCCGTCAGACCGTCGGCACGTCCTCCAGTTCGGCCAGGGTGGCGTGCAGCCAGGCGAGTTCGGCCTCGCTGGTGGCGCGGGCGATCAGCAGCAGGCCACGACGGAACGGGTCGGCGAACTCCTCGGCGCCGACCGGGCGGTCGCCGTCGTAGAAGAAGCTCGCCGGCTCGGAGAGGAAGACCAGGCGGCGGCGGAGCACGGCGGCCTGGGCGGCGGGGTCGTCGAGGTGGCGCAGGAAGGCGAGCAGGGTGAACCAGCGGTTCTCGTCGCTGATGTCCAGCGGCTCGGGCGCGCGCAGCTGGTCGAGCAGTGCGGTGCGGCCGGCCTCGGTGAGGTGGAGGGTGTGCCGGGGTGCGGCGGCGCTGCCGGGCTCGGTCTCGCGGACCAGCAGGCCGTCGGCCTCCAGACGCTTGATCGCCGGGTAGAGCGTGCCGTCGCTGATCGGGCGGACGTGCCCGGTGAGTGCGGCGAGGTGGCGGCGCAGCTGGTAGCCGTGCAGCGGGCGGTCGTAGAGGAATCCGAGGATCGCGAGCTTCAGCATGGGGCCACTCTCGCAGATTCGTCCCTCGAAGCCTCGGTATATCGGTTCCGTGATACCTCGATGTCGAGGTATGGTCTGGGCGTTCTCAGCCCCTGATGTCCCAGCCCTTGCTGCCCCAGCCCCCGCTGGAGGAGGAGTCCCCGTGCTGCGCCACGCCCCCGCCACCCCGAACGGCGACCGGATCCGATGGGTCGAGCTGCCCGGAGTCGAGCCCGCCCGGCTCTACCTGCACGGCCTCGGCGCGAGCTCGCCCGCCTACTTCGCGGCCGCTGCCGCCCACCCGGGGCTCGCCGGGCGCCGCTCGCTGCTGCTCGACCTGCTCGGCTTCGGCCTCAGCGACCGGCCCGCCGACTTCGGATACACCCTGGAGGAGCACGCCGACGCCGTCGCCGCGGCCCTGGCGCAGGCCGGGCTCGCCGGAGTCGAGGTGATCGGCCACAGCATGGGCGGCGCGATCGCCGTCGTCCTCGCCCACCGGCATCCGGCGTCGGTCTCCCGACTCGTCCTGGTCGACGCCAACCTGGACCCGGTCACCCCCGGCCGCGGCCCCGGCAGCGGCGGCATCGCGAGCTTCACCGAGGAGGAGTTCCTGGCCGGCGGCCGGGACGAGGTCGCCGGGTGGGTCGGCCCGTCCTGGTGGTCCACGATGCGCCTCGCCGGGCCCGAGGCGCTGTACCGCAGCGCCGTGCACCTGGCCCGGGCGACGGTGCCGACGATGCGCGAACTGCTGCTCGGCCTCGACCTCCCGCGCACCTTCCTGTACCCGGAGGCGGACGGCGAGCCGCGCGGCGCCGACCAACTCCGGGAGGCAGGCGTCCGGTTGGCGGCCGTCCCGGACTGCGGGCACAACATCATGCTCGACAACCTCGACGGCTTCGTCTCGGCGGCCGGCCTCGAACCTCGACCGTAGGCTGGGGGAGTCGGAGAGGAGCCCGCACAATGCCCGTCGAAGTCCCGCCCGTTGAGGTCCCGCCCGCGCTGGCAGCGTCGCTGGAGCAGTTCCTCGGCCCGGACGGTCGCGCCTGGGCGGCCCGACTCCCCGCCCTGGCGGCCGAGTTGATCGACCACTGGGAGCTGCGCCCGGACGGCCCGCCCGCGCACGGCGTCGTCGCACTGGTGCTGCCCGTACGGCGCACCGACGGCACGCCCGCAGCGCTCAAGCTCCAGCCGGTGGACGAGGAGACCGAGGGCGAGCCGGCCGCCCTCCGGGCCTGGGGCGGGCGAGGGGCCGTTCGACTCCTCGGCCACGAACCGGCCTCGGGCTCGATGCTGCTGGAACGCCTCGACCCGGGGCGTTCACTGCTGGATGTCGCGGACGATCGGGAGGCGCTGCGCGTCCTTGCGGGCCTGCTCAGGGAATTGACAGGACATCAGATTGAAGTCCCGGACCTGCGCCGGTTGGCGGACCTCGCCGACGATCTGCTCGCGCGGGCCCCGGCAGCGGCCGCGGCCCTCGCCGACCCGGCCGAGCGGCGCCTGCTCGCCGACTGCGCCGCGGCCCTGCGCGAGGTCCGCACCGAGCCCGGCGACCGGCTGCTGCACTGGGACCTGCACTACGGCAACGTCCTGGCCCCACCCGAGGGCGGCGGCCGCGTCCCCTGGCTCGCCATCGACCCCAAGCCGCTCATCGGGCACCCTGGCTTCGAACTCCTCCCGGCGCTGCGCAACCGCTGGGCCGACGTCGCGGCCACCGGCGACGTCGCCCGGGCGCTGCGGTGGCGGTTCGACGTCCTGGTGGAGGCACTGGAACTGGACCGCGGGGCGGCGCTCGCCTGGACGCTCGCCCGGGTGCTGCAGAACGCCGTATGGGCGGCGGAGGACGGGGAATCGGCGCTCGACCCGGGGCAGCGGGCGGTGGCGGAACTGCTGTCGGGGCGCTGAGCGGAGCGCGCGCGGCGAGCGGAGAACCGCGAGCGGCGAACAGCGGCCGGAAACCACGAAGGCAAGGAGGTCGTCGACTCTCCTTGCCACTCTCAAGGTATAGCGCGCCGGGGGGCTTGCCGCAAGGCCCCTGCCGTGCCGCAGAATGACCGGCCGAAGCCGGGATCTGCGGGTATACCTGGGGGTTTGTGATGATTGACGTGATCGTGGTCGGAGCCGGGCCGACCGGATTGATGCTGGCCGGCGAGTTGCGGTTGCACGGCGTGCGGGTGCTCGTGCTGGAGAAGGAGACGGAGCAGCCCCTGCCGGCCCGGGCGCGCGGCCTGCACGCGCGCAGCCTTGAGGTGATGGACCAGCGCGGGCTGCTGGAGCGCTTCCTGTCGCTCGGCCGGAAGTTCACGGTCGGCGGCTTCTTCGCCGGCATCGGCAAGGAGTGGCCGGAGCGGCTGGACACCACCCAGGCGTACGTCCTGGCCATCCCGCAGGCGGTCACCGAGCGGCTGCTGACCGAGCACGCCACCGAACTCGGCGCCGAGCTCCGGCGCGGCTGCGAACTGGTCGGGCTGAGCCAGGACGAGGACGGGGTGAGCGCCGAACTGGCCGACGGCACGCGGCTGCGCTCGCGCTACCTCGTCGGCTGTGACGGGGGCCGCAGCACGGTGCGCAAGCTGCTCGGCGTCGGGTTCCCCGGCGAGCCCTCCAGGGTGGAGACGCTGCTGGGCGACATGGAGCTGGCCGAGGAGCCGGAGACGATCGCCGCCGTCGTCGCGGAGGTCCGCAGGACCCAGCTGCGGTTCGGCGCCGTTCGCGAGGCGGAGGGGGGGTACCGCGTCATCGTGCCCGCCGAGGGGGTGGCCGAGGACCGTACGGCCGCTCCGACCTTCGAGGAGTTCAAGCAGCAGCTGCGGGCCGTCGCGGGCACCGACTTCGGGGCGCACTCACCGCGCTGGCTGTCGCGCTTCGGCGACGCCACCCGGTTGGCCGAGCGCTACCGGGTCGGCCGGGTGCTGCTGGCGGGCGACGCGGCGCACATCCACCCGCCGACCGGCGGGCAGGGGCTCAACCTCGGTGTCCAGGACGCGTTCAACCTGGGCTGGAAGCTGGCCGCCGAGGTCGACGGCTGGGCGCCGGAGGGGCTGCTGGACAGCTACCACGCCGAACGGCACCCGGTGGCCGCCGAGGTGCTGGACAACACCCGCGCGCAGATCCACCTGATGTCCCTGGAGCCCGGCGCCCAGGCGGTGCGCCGGCTGCTGGCGGAACTGACGGACTTCGAGGAGGTGAACCGGTACCTGATCGAGAAGATCACCGCGATCGGGGTCCGCTACGACTTCGGCGAAGGGCATGAACTGCTCGGCCGCCGGCTGCGCGACGTGCAGCTGAAGCGCGGCCCTCTCTACGGGCTGATGCACGGCGGCCGCGGGCTGCTGCTCGACCGGACGGGCGGGCTCTCGGTGGCGGGCTGGGCGGACCGGGTCGACCACGTCGTCGACGTCAGCGACGAGTTGGACGTGCCCGCGGTGCTGCTGCGTCCGGACGGCCACGTGGCGTGGGTCGGCGAGGACCAGCAGGGCCTGCGCGGCCACCTGTCCAGGTGGTTCGGCGCCCCCGCCGCCTGAGCGGACCGCGGCGGCCTCGGTGGCGTGCGGACAGCCATCGTGTCGGGATCGCAGGGGGCGTGCGGGCGGACGCTCAGCGCTCCCGCAGCAGTACGAAGCGCACCGGCGTGCCCGGGCGTGCCTGGGCGGCCGCCGCGAGGTCGGCGGCGGGGACGACGCCGATCACCGGGTAGCCGCCGGTGGTCGGGTGGTCGGCGAGGAAGACCACCGGCAGCCCGTCCGGCGGGATCTGCACCGCGCCCAACACCATGCCCTCACTGGGCAGTTCACCCACCCGGGCGCGGGTGACCGGCGGGCCCTCGGTGCGCAGCCCGATCCGGTTGCCGGCCGGGGAGACCAGGTACCCGTCGCGGGCCAGCCGGGTCAGCGCCGAAGGCTCGAACCAGTCCGCGTGCGGGCCGAGCCGCAGCCGCAGCACCAGTTCGGCCGGGGGAGCGGGCAGCGGCACCAGGTCGGGCCGGGGGCGGTCGGGCGGAGGCGGGCCGACCGGCAGCCGGTCGCCGGCGGCGAGCGGGGCCGGTCCGAGGCCGGAGAGCAGGTCCGTCGAGCGGCTGCCCAGGACCGGCGGGACGGCGATCGCGCCCGCGACCGCCAGGTAGCCGCGCACCCCGGCGGTCGCCGCCCCCACCTCCAGCACCGCCCCGGCCGGCACCGCGACCGGCGCACCCCACGCGGCCGGCCGCCCGTCCACCCGGACGGGCGAGGGTGCTCCGGTGACGGCCACGACCACCGGCCCGAGGGCGCGCAGGGCGACCCCGCCGAGCGTGGTCTCCAGCCCGGCGGCGCCCGGCTCGTTGCCGACCAGCCGGTTCGCGGCCCGCAGCGCGGGCTCGTCCAGCGCCCCGGCCCTGGGCACCCCGAGGTGGGCGACGCCGCGTCGTCCGAGGTCCTGGACGGTGGTCAACGGCCCGGGCCGCACCACCAGCAATCCGCTCAACGCCCCCACCCCGTCCGCCCCCGTCCCGTCCCTCGCCACCCCGTCCCCCGCCGTCCGGGGCTCTGCCGTCCGGGGCTCCGCCGTCCGGGGACCGCGCGCCGCCCGTCGTGGGCCCGCACCCCCGCTACGCCCGTTCCGCCGTGAACCGCACCCGCACCCCGGGCGCCAGCAGCGCCGCCGGCTCGCGCCCGGTGTCCCAGAGCACGAGCCCGGTGCGCCCGATCAGCTGCCAGCCGCCGGGGGAGGAGCCCGGGTAGACGCCGGTGTACGGGCCGGCCAGGGCGACCGAGCCGACCGGGACGCTGCTGCGCGGGGTGGCCCGGCGCGGGACCGCGTACCGGGGCGGCAGCCCGGTCAGGTAGCCGAAGCCGGGCGCGAACCCGCAGAAGGCGACCACGTACTCGGGCCCGGTGTGGATCCGTACGGCGGCCTCCTCGGAGACCCCCCACAGGGCGGCGACCTCGGCGAGGTCGCCGCCGTCGTACACCGTCGGCACCTCCACCAGCGGCCCGGTCGCCGCCGCGGCCGCCGACGGACGGGCCGTGCGCAGCAGGGCCGCCAGGGCGTCGACGTCCGCGACGCCGTCCAGCAGCACCGTGCGCGCGGCCGGCACGATCTCCTCGACCGCGCCGAGCGCCCCGCTCTCCTGCCGCTCCCGCAGCCATCCGTACAGCGCGGCGACCTGCGCCGTGTCGTCGAGTTCGACCAGCAGTGCCCGCTCGCCGACCCGCCGGACGGCGGAGGGCGTCACGTGAACGCCTCCACCCGGACCCCGGCGGAGGCGAGGGCGCCGCGGATCCGCCAGGCGAGCTGGGCGGCGCCGGGGGTGTCGCCGTGGACGCACAGGGAGCGGGCCTCGACGGCGATCCGTTCGCCGCCGACGGCCTCCACCGAGGCGTCCCGGGCGATGCCGACGGCGCGGGTGATCACCGATTCGGGGTCGTGCACCACGGCGTCCGGGTCGCGGCGCGGGACGAGGGTGCCGGCCCAGGTGTACGCGCGGTCGGCGAAGGCCTCGGCGACGACCGCGAGGCCGACGCCCTCGGCGACGGCGAGCAGCCGGGAGCCGGGCAGTCCGAGCACCGGCAGCGGTCCGTCGCAGACCGCCCCGGCCCGCAGCACGCCGGCCACCACGGCCTCGGCCTGTTCGGAGTCGGTGACCACCCGGTTGTAGAGGGCGCCGTGCGGTTTGACGTAGGAGACCCGGGAGCCGGCCGCGCGGGCGAAGACCTGGAGGGCGCCGATCTGGTACGCGATCTCGTCGGCGAGCTCCTCCGGGGGGACGTCCATGGCCCGGCGGCCGAAGCCGGCCAGGTCGCGGTAGGAGACCTGGGCGCCGATCCGGACGCCGCGTTCGGCGGCCAGCGCGCAGACCCGGCGCATCGTCGACGGATCTCCCGCGTGGAAGCCGCAGGCGACGTTGGCGCTGGTCACCACGGACAGCAGGGCCTCGTCGTCGGTCAGCGTCCAGCGTCCGAACCCCTCACCGAGGTCCGCATTGAGATCGATCACCGCATCGGCCACGCCCGTCCGCCTTCCAGCAGCTGTTGAGCCAGATGGTAGGGCCTGCGGATGAAGGCCGTTGCCCGTGACCCGGGCCCAGGGGGCCCACCGGCGCGCGCCCCCTGGTCACACGCCCTGGGGCGGCGCTGGGCGGCTCCGGCTCAGCTCGCGGCCACCGGCCCCTGGAAGGAACGTTCCAGCGGGCGCAGCGCCCGCAGCACGATCAGCAGCGGGACGACGCCGACGATTCCGAACGACATGTCGATGAATCGCCAGCCCAGGGGGATCCCCCGCAGCGGTCCGCAGACCAGGGCCAGGGGGATGACGGCGCCGCAGGCGAGCACGGCCCAGCGGATCACCCAGATGTTGCGGACCGGGTCCTTGATCGGGCCCCAGAAGGCGGCGGCGATCACCAGGTGGGCGAAGGCGAGCCAGTCGGTGCCGTAGGCCAGGAAGGGGTAGCGGTCGTTGGTCTCCGCGACGCCGGTGCGGACGCGTTCGATCCAGTCCAGCGCGGCCGGGAAGCGGTCGGCCAGCGGTGCGGCCGGCCCGGTCGCGAGGTCGGCCAGCCAGCGGGTCTCGGTCTCCAGCGGGAAGGCCGTCAGGCCGCTGAGCACCAGGCAGACCACGAAGATCCAGAGCCAGCGCCGGACCCTGCGCAGTACCGCCGCGGGACCGGTGCCCGGATTGGTGTCCATGGTGCGAACCTCCATGCCGAAGAGCAGGCGGGGCCTTGTCCCGTCTGTACGGAACCGACTCTAGACCCTGCTTTTGAACGCGTTCAACTAGCCCCTGACGTGCGGGCACGCCCCGGACGCCGGGCCGCCGCGCCACCCCCGGATGCCGGGCCTCCACGCCACCCCCGGGCGCCGTGCGGGCGCGCACCCCCGGACACGCCGATGCCCGGGTGCCGGAGCACCCGGGCATCGGAACCGCCGGGAGTGTGCGATGTACGTCGGGACTACTGCGTCGGGACTACGCGGTGTACGTGAAGGTCACCGGGGCACTGGTGCCGCCCACCGTGGTCACCGTGACGTCCACCGGGCCGGGGCCCGCCGCCGCCGGGGAGGTGGCCGAGCAGAAGGACGGGCCGCAGGAGACGTGCGCGGCCGGCACCCCGCCGAACGCGACCGTCCCGTACGTCAGGTTGGTGCCCTGGAGGTACACCTGGGTCCCGCCGGCGGCCGGGCCGCTGGAGGAGTAGGTCAGGTTGCCGACCGTCGGCGCGGGCGGCGGCGGGGGCGGGGCGCCCGTGTAGTCGAAGGCGGCCGGCGCCGCGACCGTGCCGCCGGGGGTCACCACGGAGACGGGGGCGCTGCCCGAGCCGCCGGGCGTGGTCACCGTGCAGGCGGTGTCGGTGCAGGTCCCGGCCGCCGGGACGCCGCCGACCAGCACCATGCCGTGCGCCAGGTTGCTGCCGCTGACGGTCACCGCGGTGCCGCCCGCGCCCGGGCCGGTGGTGGTGTCGAGGCCGTTGACCGTGGGCGGCGCCTGGACGACCGGCGCCGGGGTGGTCCCGTCGACCGACAGGGCCGTCACGTGGCCGGTCGGGTCGGTGTCGTTCGGATTGGACACGGTCACGACGATCTGGCCGGTCAGCTGCTGGGTGTAGTCGCGGCCCACGTTCAGCTTCATGAACTCGTAGCGCCCGGGCCTGCGGGTGCCGATGAGGACGGCGTCCAGGTGGCGCCCGTCGGGCGAGAGGGACTCGGTGAAGGTGTAGTCGTACGGGGTGGAGAAGAACATGCCGAGCTCGGTCGTGAGCCCGGGCGGCAGGTCGACGGTGATGTGGGTCGGCCCGGTGAGGTCCTGGGTGCCGGCGGAGGTCCAGCCGGCCGAGAGCTTGCCCGGTCCGGGAGGGGTGGTGCCGGGCAGGAAGCCGTTGAGGGCCGCGGTCACGTGCTGCCCCTGAACGGCGGGGACGTCGGCGGGGGCGGCTGACGAGGCGGCGGCACCGGTGGCGAGGGTGGTCACGGCCAGCGCGGCGGCGAAGCCTGCTTTGACCAGTCGAGTGATCATAGGCCGATCATCACGGTAGCGACGCGCCGCCTTCACGGGTTTGCCGAATATCGGTTCGGAATTGGCGGAATCCCGTCGAAATCCCGTTCTGAATTCACCCCCGACACGCCCTCCGGCCTGCCGCGCAGCCCGCCCACAAGGCCCGTTTCGGTCGATGTCGGTGCGAACCTCTAATCTTGTCCACCGTGACCGCCATCGCTGACCCGCCCACCCTGCCCGGCCCCCGGCCGCCCGCCGGGTCCGTCGCGGCGAGGCCCGCGCCCGGCCCCGCCGCCGACGAGGGCCTGGCCCGTCGGCTCAAGGCGTTGGCCTGCACCGCCCCCCTGCACGACCTGGACAACCGCAAGGTCAACCTGGCGGGCGAGTACGGCGGCTACGCGATGGCCGAGGTCGGCCTCGCCGCGATCGACCTGGTCACCCTGCACATGGACTTCGACACCGGCGCCGACCGCGACATAGTGCTCGCCCGCCTGCTGCCCCGGGTCGCCGCCCAGGCCGCCGGCCGCCCCGCCGCCGAGCACGAGCGGGTCGCCCGCTGGGTGCTGGAGTCGCTGATCAACGTCGGCAGCGTCGACCGGGGCTTCCGCGCCGTCTACGGCACCTTCGGCGCGGACGGCGCGTACGTCCGGCGCGACTACGACTTCAAGCTGATCGAGGAGGTCCCCGGCCCCGACGGCGGCGTCTACCTGCGCACCACCGACGAGGCGGTCAACGTCCTGGTCGGCGCGCTCGACACCGACGTCACCTCGGCCCAGATCGCCGCCGAGGTCAAGCTGGAGGTGCTGATCCGCCGCGGCCGCCTGGCCGACGCCCAGCTCGCCGCCGAGCAGGCCCGCTACCGCACCGTGCAGTACGCCGAGACGCTGCGCCGCGCCCTCGACGCGACCCGGCGCAACGTCCGCGCCGTCGACTGGATGCGCGCCATCCCCGACCTCATCGACGAGGCGCTGGACCACATCGCCGACCGCTACCGGCACGAGAACGCGATTCTCACCAACATCCGCAAGGCCCGCGACGAGGCCGAGCCCCACACCCCCGAAGGGGCCGAGCACAAGCGCCGCGCCGCCGAGCTGCTCGACATCGTCAAGGACTGCATCCGCCGGCACACGAAGCTGCAGACCCGCCTGCTGGAGGCCGGCCCGCTGTTCCGCGCCGAGCAGGACCGGCAGGCCTTCGCCACCCCCGGCGCCCGCAGCGGCATCGACCTCTACGGACAGCTGCTCGCCCCCGTGCTGCGGCTGCCGGTCGAGCAGGCCGTCGGCCCCACCGGTGCCTTCTTCGCCCGCGGCGCCGGCCTGCGCACCCCGGTCTCCGTCCGGGTCGCCGACCTGGTCGACCTGCTGCTCACCCCGCCGGTCGAGCGCGAGCACCTCGGCGCCGAACTGCCCGACCCTGACCTGGTCGCCACCCCGGACGACAGCCGCTTCTCCGAAGCCCAGCTGGAGGCCGCGCTGCTCCTGCTCGACCTGCCCGCCGACGCCCCCCGCCGGCTCTCCGGCCTGCTCGCCGAGGCCCGCGAGCAGGACCCGGAGCTGCCGTACCTCGTCGCCCTGCTGGCCGTCCACGCGGCCAGCCCGCCGGTCGGCACCGCCTACCGGCAGGGCGAGGAGCGGCTGCTGTTCGCCGTGGACGACGGCACCCCGCTGCGCGACCCGCAGTTCGGCGGCGCCGACCTGATCGTCGGCAGCGCCCTGCTCGACGCGGCCGGCATGGCCGCCGACCGCAAGGACGCCGGCTGACGAAGCCGCCGCCTCGACGCACCACCAGATCGCCCGTACCAGCAACAGCCCCGAGGAGCACCGCCCGTGACGACCCACCACGACGCGTCCTGGGCGGCCGAGACCGAACCCGCGGCCCCCGCCCCGATCACCCCCGGCGACGTCGCCGACGCAGCCCGGCTGGTCTCCTTCGGCCTCCAGGCCAAGCTGCTCCCCGCCCGCGACGCCGAGTACGCCGAACTCGTCCGCCGCCACCGCGAGGACCCGCCGTTCGCCCGGCTCGCCGACGCCGTCGCCACCGGCATGGGCCTGGTCGTCCTGGAGGTCTCGCCGCGCGCCGGCATGGCCGTCGCCGCCGCCGAGGACTCGCTGTTCGCCGTCCGGATGGGCGACTACTCGCGCCGCGCCGCCACCGAGTCCACCGACCGCTTCCTGCACGGCCTGGCCCACCTCGCCGTCGCCGCGATGGCCTTCCCCCGGCCCGAGGACCTCGCCGACGACGGCTACCTCGGCCGGATCACCGTCAACGGCGTCGACGCCTTCGTCCGCCAGGCCTGCCGCCGCCTGGAGGAACAGGCCGCGACCGAGGGCGACAACACCGACCCGCAGTCCGACGCCCCCGGCCTGGAGGCCGCCTGGCGGGTCTGGGCCCGGCGCACCGCCACCGGCGCCACCAAGGACGCCCGCCGGCTCTCCGGCTCCACCATCGGCATCGTCGCCAAGGCCGTGCTGTTCCTGGTCGACTCCGGCTTCCTGCAGAAGGTCTCCGACGACTCCGGCGGCACCTACCGCACCACCGCCCGCTACCAGCTCCAGGTCCGCGACCTGGCTGGCAGCGCGGCCATGGCCGAACTGCTCGACCTCGGCATCGTCCCGGTCTCCGACGGCACCGCCAGCCTGCTGCCGCCGGACACCGGCGACGAACTGGTGGCCGACGTAGGCCTGCCGTTCCACTCGCTCTGACCCCGCTACCCGACTCGCACCCCTACCCGACTCGCCCACGGAGAACCGCCGCACATGTACGAGCTCAACCGGGTCCGCCTCTACTCGATCGGACCGGCCGGCGCCCGCTACGCCGACACGGTGCTCGACCTGCGCGGCGTCGGCGAGCCCGTCGCCGACCCGGCCCCGCAGCAGATCGGCCTGTTCGGCGAGGACGTCGAGGGCCCGGTCCGCCGCCCCGCCCCGGCCGGCGTGCTCTTCCTGGAGAACGGCGGCGGCAAGTCCGTCCTGCTCAAGCTGATCTTCTCGGTGATGCTCCCCGGCCACCGCAACACCCTCGGCGGCGCCAGCTCCGGCGTGCTGCGCAAGTTCCTGCTCGCCGACGACTGCGGCCACGTCGCGCTGGAGTGGCAGCACACCGTCACCGGCGAGCTGATCGTGGTCGGCAAGGTCAGCGAGTGGCGCGGCCGCCAGGTCTCCTCCGACCCGCGCAAGTTCGCCGAGACCTGGTACTCCTTCCGCCCCGGCCCCGGCCTCACCCTGGACTCGCTGCCGGTCGCCGAACGGATCAGCCTGGCCGGCGACCAGAAGGCCCGCGGCCGCCGCCGCACCATGAAGGGCTTCCGCGACGCCCTTACCGAGGCCGGCAAGGCCCACCCGCACCTCGACCTGGTCTTCGAGGACGGCCACGACCGCTGGACCGAGCACCTCGGCGAACTCGGCCTCGACCCCGAACTCTTCCGCTACCAGCGCGAGATGAACGCCGACGAGGGCGAGGCCGCCGGCCTCTTCGCGGTCAAGCACGACAGCGACTTCACCGACCTGCTGCTGCGCGCCGTCACCGACACCCGGGACACCGACGGCCTCGCCGACCTCGTCCACGGCTTCGCCGCCAAGCTCGGCCGCCGCTCCGAACTCACCGCCGAACGCGACTTCACCGCCGGCTCCCTCGACCTGCTGGAACGCATCGTCGAGGCCACCGCCGCCCGCGAGAGCGTCCGCGAGGCCCACCGCACCGCCGAACGCCGCACCCGCCGCCTCGCCCACGCCCTCACCTCCCGCGCCGCCGCCGAACGCGACCGCGCCCAGGACCTCGCCATCGAGGTCGCCGCCGCCGCGGGCGCCGTCACCGCCGCCGAGGCCGACCGCACCCGGCACACCCTCATCACCGCCGAACTCACCCACCGGCACGCCACCCTGGGCCTCGCCGCGGCCACCGCCGAGGCCGCCGCGCTGCGCCGCGAACTCATCGACGCCCGCACCCTGCACTCCGCCTGGCAGGCCGCCGAGACCGTCCTGCGCCAGCGCGCCGCCGCCGACCGGGTCACCCGGGTCGCCGCCGCCATCCGCGAGGCCGAACTCGACGCCGCCCCCGCGCTCGCCGCCCGGGCCCGCGCCGCCACCGCCCTGGCCCGCGCCCTGGAGGCCGCCGCCGCGGCCGCCGAAGCCCGCGCCGACACCGAGGAGCAGCGCGCCGGCGAACTCCAGGACGACGGCGCCAAGGCCCAGTCCGACGCCACCGAGGCCGCCACCGCCGCCCAGAAGGCCCGCAGCGAGGTCGACCACCTGCGCCAGCGCCTCGCCGAGGTCGAGCAGGAGACCGCCGCCGCCGTCGAGGCCGGCTTCATCGACGCCGACGGCGACGTCGACCCGGCCCGCGCCGCCCTGCACGCCGCCGACGTCGAGAAGGCCGCCGGCGCCGCCCTCGCCCAGGCCCGTACGACCGCCGAGGCCTGCGCCGCCCGGCTGCGCGAGGCCGCCGCCGCCACCGGCCGCGCCGAACTCGCCGCCGAACGCGCCGGCGACGCCCGCACGGCCGCCGCCCGGGCGCTCGCCGCCGAGCAGCGCACCGCCGCCCTGCTCGCCACCGAGCAGCGCCTCGCCGACCTGCTCTCCCTGACCCCCGCACCCACCGACTGGAGCGACGACGGGTCAGGGGCCGAGGAGGACGCCGGCTTCCTCACCCCCGCCGTCCTCGACCGCAACGCCGAGTACCTGCGCGAACTCCTCGACGAGTCCATCGCCACCGCCGAACGCACCCTGTTCGACCTGCGCACCGCCGCCGCCGACGACTCCCGCATCCTCGCCGCCCTCGGCGACGGCGGACTGCTGCCGCCCGGCCCGGACGTCCTGGCCACCGTCGAGTACCTCGCCGAGCACGGCATCCCCGCCCTGCCGGGCTGGCGCTACCTCGCCCAGTCCGTCGACCCGGCCGACCACGAGGCGATCCTCGCCGCCCGCCCCGAACTCGTCGACGGCGTCGTCGTCACCGACCCCGCCTCGCTGGAGCGGGCCCGCGAGGCCTTGCAGGCCGCCGCCCTGCTGCCCCGCTCCACCGTCGCCGTCGGCGCCGCCGCCTCCCTGATCGCCCCGATCACCGACCAGCCCGCGTTCTTCCTGGTGCCGCCGAACCCGGCCATGCACGACGAGTCCGCCGCCGACGACGAGCGCCGCGAACTGCGCGCCCGGGCGGGCGCCCGCGAGGAGCACATCCGCGAACTCGCCGCCCGCCTCGGTGCCGACCGCGCCCTCGCCGCCCGCCTCGCCTCCTGGCACGCCAGTTGCCCGCCCGGCACCCTCGCCGAACTCGCCGCCGCCGCCGAGGCCGCCCGCGAGCACGCCGAGCAGGCCGCCGCCGCCCTGGCCACCCTGCGCGCCGACCACGACGAGGCCGAGACCGACCACGCCGCCGCGGCCGCCGCCCACGAGGAGCACCGCGAGGCCGCCCAGCGTGCCCGCCGCCGCGCCGACGCCCTCTCTGGCCTCGCCTTCCGGCTGCGCGAGCGCGCCAACTGGGCCCGCCGCCAGCGCGAACTCGCCGAGGACGCCGCCGAGTGCGACCGCCGCCAGGCCGTCTGCGCCGAACGCGCCCGCACCTGCGACGAGGACCGCCGCGCCGCCCAGCGCGCCGCCGACGACGCCCGCCGCACCGCCCGCACCGTGCGCGCCGAACGCGCCGAGATCCCCGCCGCCGAGCAGGCCGACGAGCCCTCCGAGACCGCCCCCGCCGCACTGCCCGCCCTGCGCGAGGCCTACCGCGCCGCCTCCCAGCTGTACGAGAAGGTCGGCGTCGGCGCCGACCTGCGCGCCGAGCAGGCCCGCGCCGAGGGCGACGAGGCCGCCGCCGCGACCGAACTCGACCGCCTCACCAACAAGGTCCGCACCCGCGCCGAGGAACTCCTCGGCAGCCCCGACGGCGCCGACGGCCCGGCCCGCCAGGCCGCGGCCGCCCGCGCCGAGGACCTGGTCGCCACCATCGAGGCCCGCTCCGCCGCCGCCAGCGAGCAGCTCGGACGCCTGCGCGGCGAGGCCGAGCGCTCCGCCCCCGCCGACGGCGAGGCGCACACCGAACTGCCCGAGGACCTCGTCCCCGCCGACCCCGAGCACGCCCAGGTCCTGCTGCGCACCGCCACCAGCCGGCTCGCCGAACGCCGGGAGGCGCTGGACGCCGCCCGCACCGCGCACGCCGACCTGCAACGCACCTTCGACGCCGCCCAGGCGGCCGCCGCCGACTTCGACGAACTCGCCGGCCAGCTGCGCGACGGCCTGCGCGAGCAGCAGGAGGACGACGGCCAGTCCGTCGAGCCCTACCTCGGCTCGCTGCCGGAGGCGCGCGGCACCGCCGCCGAGGCCCGCCGCGCCCTGCGCACCGCCGTCGGCGAGCTGTCCTCCGCCGAACTCGCCGTCCGCGACGCCTCCGACGCCCTCGTCCGGCACGCCAACGCCGCCCGCTACGAGGCCGTCCGCACCCCCGCCCGCCAGCAGATCCGCGAACTGCCCGCTGCCGCGCTGCCCGAGCACGCCGCCGCCTGGGCCGCTGCCTTCGCGCCCCGGCTGCGCGTGCTGACCGACGAACTCGCCCAGCTGGAGCGCAACCGCGGCTCGATCGTCGACCGCGTGCGCGGCCTGGTCGAGTCCTCGCTCACCACCCTGCGCGCCGCCCAGCGGCTCTCCCGGCTGCCCGAGGGCCTGGGGGAGTGGTCCGGCCAGGAGTTCCTGCGGATCCGCTTCGAGGACCCGGACCACGCCACCCTGGTCGAGCGCCTCGGCGAGGTCATCGACGAGGCCACCCGCGCCGCCGTCCGCAAGAACAGCGACCTGCGCCGCGACGGCATGTCCCT
The DNA here is from genome assembly GCF_041435235.1 of Kitasatospora sp. NBC_01300. NCBI lineage: Bacteria > Bacillati > Actinomycetota > Actinomycetes > Kitasatosporales > Streptomycetaceae > Kitasatospora > Kitasatospora sp. NBC_01300. The sequence goes on from NZ_CP108408.1 coordinate 6,609,926, forward strand.
GCTGCTGCGCGGGGTCGCCGCCGCGATCGGCCCGAAGGGCGTCAGCGTCGAGATCCTCAAGCCGGACGCGGTGCTGCGCGCCGAGCGGGTCGGCGTCGGCCAGATGTCCGACGTCTTCTCCGGCGGCCAGCTGCTCACCGCGGCCATCGCGCTGTACTGCACGATGGCCGCGCTGCGCGCCAACGACCGCGGCCAGTCCCAACTGCGGCACGCCGGCACCCTGTTCCTGGACAACCCGATCGGCCGCGCGAACGCCACCTACCTGCTGGAGCTCCAGCGGGCCGTGGCCGACGCGCTCGGCGTCCAACTGATCTACACCACCGGCCTGTTCGACACCACCGCGCTCGCCGAGTTCCCGCTGGTCATCCGGCTGCGCAACGACGCCGACCTGCGGGCGGGCCTCAAGTACATCTCGGTCGAGGAGCACCTGCGCCCCGGCCTGCCCGCCCCGCAGGACCCGGACGGCCCGGCCATCCACGGCGAGATCACCGCCACCCGGATGTTCAAGCGTCCGGCCGAGGTTCCGGCGCAGTCCGCAACTGACTAGCGTGGCGCGCATGCTGACGATCGCGCACTTCAGTGACATCCACCTCGGGCAGGAGCACAGCCGGGACGGCGGCGGTCGCGCCCTGCGGCGGGCCGGGCAGGTGATGGCGTACCTCGACGCCCTGCCCGGCCCGCTGGACGCCGTGCTCGTCACCGGGGACCTCGCCGACCACGGCCTGGCCGCCGAGTACGAGCAGGTGGCCAAGGTGCTGGACTCCCGGTACCCGGTGCTCATCTGCCCCGGCAACCACGACCGCCGGGCGCCCTACCGGGAGGTGCTGCTCGGCGAGGCCCCCGCGGACGGCCCGGTCAACCGGCTGCACCGACTGCCCGGCGCCGACGTGCTGATGCTGGACTCCTCGATCCCGGGCCGCGACGACGGCCTGCTGGACGAGGAGACGCTGGCCTGGCTGGACGCCGAACTGGCGGCCGGCCGCGCCGACCTGCCCGCGCTGGTGGCCTTCCACCACCCGCCGGCCGTCCTGCACCTGCCGAAGGTCGACCCGATCCGCCAGTTCGGCGAGGAGGCGCTCGGCGCGGTGCTGGCCCGGCACCCCCGGGTGGCCGGCCTGCTCTGCGGCCACTCCCACACCGGCGCCGCCACCACCTTCGCCGGGCTGCCCCTGCTGGTCGCCCCGGGTGTGGTCTCCACCGTCACGCTGCCCTGCGAGGGCGGGCCCGGCATCTCCTTCACCCAGCCGCCGATGCTCGCCTTCCACGTCCTGGACGACACGGGCCGGCTCACCACCCACTACCGGGCCGTCCCGGAGGACTGATGGCGGCGCCGGCCGCGGGTGTCCTACGCGGCCGGCAGCCGCGGCTGCCGCTGCGGCCCGCCGGGGCGGGGGAGCGGCCGGGCGGCCAGCGGGTCGGGCGCCCGGCTGCCCGCCATCGGGTGCGCGGAGCCGGGCGCGCGCTGCCGCTGGGCGGCGACCTGGCGCGAGATCAGGATCTCCAGCAGGCACCACATCGTGCCGAACACCCCGAGCCCCATCGCCATCAGCGCCGGTGTCATCAGCCAACTGTCCGCGTACGAGGCGAGCGTGGCGACGACCACGCCGACCAGCGTGAAGGACAGGCAGAGCACCGCCCGGACGGCGGCGGCGCGCACCTCGTCGGGCAGGCGGCGACGGCGGCGTGGCACGGACATCGATCGACCCCCAGGCGCGGACTCGGCGGCGGACACGGGACGGGCGCACGCGAAACGCGCCCCCTCGCCTCACTCTGCCCCGTCGAACCAGGACTATGCGTCCGAATCCACCGAACTGCCGTCAAAGCGCGTGATCCGGGCAGCCCGCAGCGGGCGGCCCGCCGCCGGGGGAGGTCAGCCCAACTGCTGGTTGAGCTCCTCCAGGGCGCCCGCCACGATCGTCCGCATGGCCTGCTCGGCCTGGACGGCGTCCCCCGCGCAGATCGCGTCGGCGACTTCGCGGTGCAGCCGGATCGCGTACGGCTCCGGCTGATGGGGCATCAGATGGTACTCGGTCCGCCCGGTGAGCACCGCCCCCACGGTGTCGCCGAGGTGGGCGAACATCTCGTTGCCGGAGGCGCGCAGCACGGTGGCGTGGAAGTCGATGTCGTGCTGGAGGAAGGTGGTGAGGTCGGCGGCCCGCGCCGAGACGGTCAACTCCACGGCCAGCGAGCCGAGTTGGCGCCGGTCGTCGTCGCTCGCGTGCACCGCGGCGAGCGCGGCCGCGGCCGGCTCGACGGCCACCCGCAGCGAGCCGAGCGAGCGCAGCTGGGCCGAGCGGTCCGCGCCGGCCAGCCGCCAGCGGATCACCAGCGGGTCGAAGACGTCCCAGAGCGACCTGGGCTGCACGGTGATCCCGACCCGCCGCCGGGACGCCACCAGGCGCATCCCCTCCAGGATCCGCACCGCCTCCCGGACGACCGTCCGGGACACCCCGAACCGCTCCTCCAGCTCCTCGCCGCGCAGCACCGCGCCCTCGGGAATCTCCCCCGACGCGATCGCCGGCCCGAGCTCGTCAAGCAGCCGACCGGGCAGCCCCTGGATCTCCATCCGCCCAGCGTAGACGCCCACCCCGCCGCCACCACCGGCGCGTACCGGGTCCCGCGCCGCACGTCCCGCCCTGCGATCTACCCCACAGCCCAAAAGTATGACGATTTGGTTTCCGCCACTTGAATACGTCATATCTTTGAGGCGATAGTGGCGGCCAGGCAACGAAGGAGCACCACCCATGGCTCTCAGCGTCGAGAACCACGACCTCCCGGCAGTGACACCGGCGGGCCCTCTCACCATCGTGGTGATGGGCGTCTCCGGTGTCGGCAAGACCACCCTGGCCCGCCTGCTGGCCGAACGCCTCGACCTCCCCTACGCGGAGGCGGACGACTTCCACCCGGCGGCCAACATCGCCAAGATGTCGGCCGGCATCCCGCTGGACGACGAGGACCGCGCCCCCTGGCTGCGCGCCCTCGGCGCCTGGCTCAAGGAGCGGGCCGAGGACGGCACCGGCGGCGTGGTCACCTGCTCGGCGCTGAAGCACCGCTACCGCGACACCCTGCGCGCGGCGTGCCCGGGTGCCTACTTCCTGCACCTCAGCGGCGGTCACGAGCTGGTCGAGGACCGGCTCGCCCACCGCACCGGCCACTTCATGCCGTCGTCGCTGCTCGACTCGCAGTACGCCGCCCTGGAACCCCTGGGCGCGCACGAGCGCGGCGCCGTCCTGGACGTCGGTCCGTCCCCCGAAGAACTCGTCGAGATGGCCGTGGCGCTGCTGCGGCCGGTCAATGGAGACCTCGCGTGAGTATTGCCCCCACTCTGCTCGCGGCCGCCCCACCGGCCCTGCCGCACACCAGCAGCGACTCCCAGCTGCTGATCGCGGTCCTGCTCAGCATCGGTGTGATCGTCCTCCTGATCACCAAGCTGAAGCTGCACCCCTTCCTCGCCCTCACACTCGGCTCCGGCCTGCTGGCCGCCGTCGCGGGCGCCCCGTTCGACAAGCTGCTCAACAGCTTCTCCACGGGCTTCGGCTCCACCGTGGCCGGCGTCGGCCTGCTGATCGGGCTGGGCGCGATGCTCGGCAAGCTGCTCGCCGACTCCGGCGGCGCCAACATCATCGCGGACACCGTGCTGGCCCGGTCGGGCAACAAGGCGCTGCCCTGGGCGATGGCGCTGATCGCCGCCGTCCTCGGCCTGCCGCTGTTCTTCGAGGTCGGCGTCGTCCTGCTGATCCCGATCGTGCTGCTGGTCGCCCGCCGCGGCAACGTGCCGCTGATGCGGATCGGCATCCCCGCGCTGGCCGGCCTGTCCGTGCTGCACGGCCTGGTGCCCCCGCACCCGGGCCCGCTGGTCGCCGTCGACGCCCTGAAGGCGGACCTCGGCATCACCCTGGCGCTCGGCCTGCTGATCGCCGTGCCCACCCTGATCGTGGCCGGCCCGCTGTTCTCCCGCCTGGCCGAGCGCTGGGTCGGCCCGCTGGAGATCCCGAAGGCCACCGCGCCCGAGGAGACCACCAAGCCCGAGCACACGCCGTCCTTCGGCGCGGTGCTGGCGACGATCCTGCTGCCGGTCGTGCTGATGCTCGGCAAGGCCCTGACCGACGTGGTGGTCGACAACCCGAAGGCGATGGCCCAGCGGGTCTTCGACTTCATCGGCTCGCCGCTGATCGCGCTGCTCGCCGCGACCCTGCTCGGCATGCTGACCCTCGGCAAGGCGGCCGGCTTCGACAAGGCCCGGATCTCCGACACCGTCGGCAAGTCGCTCGGCCCGATCGCCGGCATCGTGTTCATCGTCGGCGCCGGCGGCGGCTTCAAGCAGACCCTGATCGACGTGGGCGTCGGCAACGCGGTGAGCGAGTGGTCCGGCAAGTGGCACATCTCGGCGCTGCTGCTCGGCTGGCTGATCGCGGTGCTGATCCGCCTGGCCACCGGCTCGGCGACGGTCGCCACCATCACCGCCGCCGGGATCGTCGCCCCGCTCGCCGCCGACATGTCCTCCACCCACGCGGCCCTGCTGGTCCTGGCGATCGGCGCCGGCTCGCTCTTCCTGTCGCACGTCAACGACGCCGGCTTCTGGCTGGTGAAGGAGTACTTCGGGATGAGCGTCGGGCAGACGCTGAAGTCCTGGTCGGTGATGGAGACGGTGATCTCGGTCGTCGCCATCGCCCTGATCATGCCGCTCAGCCTGATCATCTAGACCGGACGGCGCCCGCCGCCGACATCCGCCGAGGGGCGGCACCCGTACGGGTGCCGCCCCTCGGGCGTGCCCGACATCCGAGGCTCAGCGCAGCACGACCCGACAACCGTCGCCGCCGTCCCGGCCGCCGGGCCGGAGCACGAGCTCCTTCACCTGCCCGGTGTCGTGGAAGGTCAGCACCACGGTCTGGCGCTCGGCCGGGTCGTCCTGGAAGTCGGCCGTGACCGCCCCTTGGGCGCCCCGCCCGAACTCGCGGACCCAGGCCGCCGAAGCGGCCGCGCCGTCCATGCCGTCCGAGGCGCTCATGCCGTCCGAGACGCCGAGCTCCGCCAGCCGCCCCTCGGCCCCTTCGGCGAGCCGCCACACCACCTGCTGGACCACGCCGAGCGTGCCGGTGGACGGGTACCCCGTCACCCGCAGGTGCGGGTGGGCGGCGTAGTCGGCCTTGTACGCCAGCTCGGCCTCCGCGGCCCCGCCGGAGCACCCGGTGAGCAGCACGACCGCGAGGCCCGCCGCGGCCAGGCCTGTGGCGCGGCGGGCGGTCCGAAATCCAGACAAGATCATCATCAGGGAGAATCATGCGCGAAGGGCGGGCACCCGGAGAACCCGGGTGCCCGCCCTTCGCGAGACTCTGCCTACTCGGCTGCCCTCAGCTGGCTGTGCCTACTTGGTTCCGCGCTTCGCGAGGCTGTGCCTACTTGGTTCCGCGCTTCGCGAGGCTGTGCCTACTTGGTTCCGCGCTTCGCGAGGAAGGCCTCGACCTCGTCCCGGATCTCCGGCGTGTCCAGCCCGCGCACGGTCATCGTGGTGCGGCGCCGCAGCACGTCGTCCGCCGTGTACGCCCACTCGCTGTCGGCCGCGTAGGCGACCTGCGCCCAGACGTCCGGGCCGTCCTCGTGGATCGGCCGGCCCAGCTCCGGGTTCTCGTCGATCATGCGGGCGATCTCGAAGGACAGCGTGCCGTAGTGGCTGGCCAGGTGCTTGGCCACCAGCGGCTCCATCCGGGAGCCCGGGTCGCGGTCGATCAGCAGCCGGTGCGCGACGGCGTTCGGCGCGCCGACGCCCGGCAGCGGCACGGTCGCCGCGATCGGGGACATGTCCTCGCCGAGGCTGGTGCCGGGCACGTGCGCCAGCTTCTCCAGCACGGTGCGGCCGATGTGGCGGTAGGTGGTCCACTTGCCGCCGGCGACCGACAGCATGCCGCCCTTGCCCTCGGTGACGACCGTCTCGCGCTTGGCGGCGGCGGTGTCGCCCGGGCCGCCGGGCAGCACCCGCAGGCCGGCGAAGGAGTAGGTGATCAGGTCGCGGTCGAGGTGCTCGTCGCGGATGGCGTGCGCGGCCTCGCCCATGATCTGGTCGATGTCCGCCTCGGTGGCCCGGACGTCCTTCGGGTCGCCGGTGTACTCCTCGTCGGTGGTGCCGAGCAGGACGTGGTCCTCCCACGGGATGGCGAAGGAGACGCGGTACTTGTCGATCGGAATGGTCAGCGCGGCGCGCCACGGCGAGCGGCGCTTGACGACGACGTGCGCGCCCTTGGAGAGGCGGATCGACGGCGCGGCGCCGGCGTCCTCCATCTTGCGCAGGTGGTCCACCCACGGGCCGGTGGCGTTGAGCACCAGGCGGGCGTCGATGCCGAACTCGGTGCCGTCGAGGCGGTCGCGCAGCTCGGCGCCGGTGACCCGGCCGGCGGTGAAGCGCAGGCCGGTGACCTCGGCGTGGTTGAGCACCACGGCGCCGGCGTCGACGGCGGCGCGCACGGTCATCACGGCGACGCGCGAGTCGTTCATCTGGTGGTCGCCGTAGACGGCCACCGAGCGCAGGCCCTCGGTGCGCAGCGCGGGCACCTGCTGGGCGGCGTGCGCGGCGGTGGAGACCCGGCCCATGCCGTCGCGGAAGGCGGACAGCGCGGAGTACAGGAAGACGCCGGCGCCGAGCTTGGGCGCGCTGTGCGGGCCGCCCTTGTAGACCGGCACGAAGAAGGTCAGCGGGTTGACCAGGTGCGGCGCGACGTCGGTGGCGAGCGCGCGGCGTTCCTTGTGGTTCTCGGCGACGAGCTTGACCGCGCCGGTCTGCAGGTAGCGCAGACCGCCGTGGACGAGCTTGGAGGAGGCGCTGGAGGTGGCGCCGGCGAAGTCGCCGCCGTCGACCATGGCGACCTTGAGTCCGGCCTGGGAGGCGGTCCAGGCGACGGCCGTGCCGAGGATGCCGCCCCCGATCACCAGCAGGTCGTAGGTGGCCTTGCCGAGCAGCTCACGGGTCTCGGCGCGGGAGGCGGTGCGGCCGGCGGTGCGCTCGGCGCCCAGGGTCGGGATGGTTGCCATGGTGGTTGTGTACGGCGCGCGGGTCAGGCGGCGCCGTTACTCCTCTCGTGTGCGGTGCGGCCTCTGCTGAGAGGCCGGTCGGCCCGGTGCGGCGGGCCGGTGAAACGCGGTGACACCCGCTGCCGGAACGGCGGGCGGCCGGTCGGGGCTCGGGGCCCCGACCGGCTTGTCGGTCAGTCGGTCTCTTCTTCCTCCACCCAGCCCATGGTGCGCTCCACGGCCTTGAGCCACTTCTTGTACTCGCGCTCCCGAGTGGCTTCGTCCATGCGCGGGGTCCATTCGGCGGCGCGGTGCCAGTTGGCGCGCAGGGTGTCGAGGTCGGTCCAGAAGCCGACGGCGAGTCCGGCGGCGTAGGCGGCGCCGAGGGCGGTGGTCTCGGCCACGTACGGGCGCTCGACCGGGGCGTCCAGGACGTCGGCGATGTTCTGCATGAGCAGGTTGTTGCTGGTCATGCCGCCGTCGACCTTGAGGGCGGTGAGCTCGACGCCGGAGTCCTTCTGCATGGCGTCGACGACCTCGCGGGTCTGCCAGGCGGTGGCCTCCAGGACGGCCCGGGCCAGGTGGCCCTTGGTGACGTACCGGGTCAGGCCGGCGATCACGCCGCGGGCGTCGGAGCGCCAGTACGGGGCGAACAGGCCGGAGAAGGCCGGGACGAAGTAGGCGCCGCCGTTGTCCTCGACGGTGTTGGCGAGGGTCTCGATCTCGGCGGCGGTGGAGATGATGCCGAGCTGGTCGCGCAGCCACTGGACGAGCGAGCCGGTGACGGCGATCGAGCCTTCCAGGGCGTAGACCGGGGCCTGGTCGCCGATCCGGTAGCCGACGGTGGTCAGCAGGCCGTGGTACGAGTTGACGATCTTCTCGCCGGTGTTGAGCAGCAGGAAGGTGCCGGTGCCGTAGGTGGACTTGGCCTCGCCCTCGTCGAAGCAGGTCTGGCCGAACAGCGCGGCCTGCTGGTCGCCGAGCGCGGAGGCGACCGGGACGCCGGCCAGGTCGCCGACGGCCTCGCCGTAGACCTCGGCGGAGGAGCGGATCTCCGGGAGGACGGCCATCGGCACGCCCATCGACTCGGCGATGCTCTCGTCCCAGGCGAGCGACTTGAGGTTCATCAGCATGGTGCGGCTGGCGTTGGTGACGTCGGTGACGTGCTTGCCGCCGTTGACACCGCCGGTGAGGTTCCAGATCACCCAGGTGTCCATGGTGCCGAACAGGATCTCGCCGGCCTCGGCGCGCTCGCGCAGGCCCTCGACGTTGTCCAGCAGCCAGCGGATCTTCGGGCCGGCGAAGTAGCTGGCGAGCGGGAGGCCGGTCTCGCGGCGGAAGCGGTCCTGGCCGACGTTGCGGCCGAGCTCGCGGCAGAGGCCCTCGGTGCGGGTGTCCTGCCACACCAGCGCGTTGTGGACCGGCTCGCCGGTGTTCTTGTCCCACAGGACGGTGGTCTCGCGCTGGTTGGTGATGCCGATCGCGCGGATGTCGTCCTTGGTCAGGCCGGCCTTCTCCAGCGCGCCGCGGACGACCGACTGCACCCGGGTCCAGATCTCGGCGGCGTCGTGCTCGACGTAGCCGGGCTGCGGGAAGATCTGCCGGTGCTCCTGCTGGTCGACGGCGACGATCCGGCCGTCGGCGCCGAAGATGATGCAACGGCTGGAGGTGGTGCCCTGGTCGATCGCGGCGATGTAGTTGCCAGTGGAGGTCATCAGAGGGTCCTCGGCTCAGGATTCGGGGGTTACGGGGTGGGTGGGCCCGACACAGTGGTCGGTCCCCGTGCTCGGCGGGTTCGAACCCGGTCCGTCAGAACATCGCGTTGTACAGACCGCCGGCCAGTGCGCCGCCGATCAGCGGGCCGACGACCGGCACCCAGGCGTACGACCAGTCGGAGCCGCCCTTGTTCGGGATGGGCAGCAGCGAGTGCACGATGCGCGGGCCGAGGTCGCGGACCGGGTTGATCGCGTAGCCGGTGGGGCCGCCCAGCGAGAGGCCGATGCCGACGACCGTGAGGGCCACGATCAGGGTGCTGAGGCCGCCGGCGGCCAGACCGTCGTTCTTGCCGAGGGTGAGGATCGCCATGCAGAGGATGAAGGTGCCGATGACCTCGGTGACGACGTTCTGGACCGGGTTCCGGATCTCGGGCCCGGTCGAGAAGATGCCGAGGGTGGGCTCCTCGTTGGCCTGGAACTGGCCGAGGTAGGTGAGCCACACCAGTACGGCGCCGATCATCGCGCCGATGAGCTGGGAGCCGAGGTAGAGCGGCACCTGGCTCCAGTCCCCGCTCTTGATGGCGAGCGCGACGGTGACGGCCGGGTTGAGGTGGGCGCCGGACTTCGGAGCCGAGATGTACGCGGCGATCAGGACCGCGAAGCCCCAGCCGAAGGTGATCGCCAGCCAGCCGGCGTTGAGGGCCTTCGACTTCTTGAGGGTCACGGCGGCGCAGACGCCGCCACCGAGAAGTATCAGGGCGGCGGTGCCGAGGGTTTCGCCGACGAAGACGTCGCCGTTGGAGAACGCGGACACAAAGACTCCCTTGTCCATATGGCCCGGAGGTGTGGGTGGGGGCGGCCGGCCGATCGTTGTGCGGGTGAGCGCATCGGGGGATTGATCTTCCCGGCCATCGTTCGACAATGTCGACCGTTATGCGGAAGCTTCCTCCCCTGGTTGCCCTCACGTCAAGGCAGGGTTACGGAGCTGTGACCCTTCCCCCGAAGTTACCCAGCGGAGCGGGCCAAACCAGGGCAAAACGCCAAGGCGCGGACAGGCCGATGCCCGTCCGCGCCTCAGCGTGACGATGTGGCCGCCGGTGCGGCCTCGGATTTCAGAAGCGCCCGGCGCCCAGATCGCGGGAGATCGCCCGCGCCGCGCTGCGCACCGAGGCCACCAGCGACGGCTTCACGAAGCCGTCCTCGCAGACCCGCTCCACCGGGCCGCTGATGCACACCGCGCCCACCGGGTTGCGCCGCCGGTCCTGGATCAGCGCGCCGATCGAGGCCACGCCCTCCCAGGTCTCCTCGATCGAGTCCGTCCAGCCGCGCTCGCGGATCAGCGCGCACTCGGCGTCCACGTCGGCCGCCTCGGTCAGCGTCCGCAGGGTGTACGACTCGTACGGCCCGTCGCCCAACTCGCCGCGCGCGACGGGGTCGTAGGCCACCAGCACCTTGCCCAGCGCGGTGCTGTGCAGCGGCTGCATCGAGCCGACCTCCAGCACCTGCCGGGTGTCGTCCGGCCGGAAGACGTGGTGCACGACCAGCACGCCCTGCTGGTGCAGCACGCCCAGGTAGACGGTCTCGCCGGCCGCCCGGGCCAGGTCGTCCGCCCAGACCAGCGCCCGCGCCCGCAGCTCGTGCACGTCCAGGTAGCTCTGCCCCAGCCGCAGCAGTTCGGCGCCCAGCTGGTACTTGCCGCTCTCCGCGTCCTGCTCGACGAACCCCTCCTGCTGGAGCGTGCGCAGGATGCCGTGCGCGGTGCCCTTGGCGAGGTCCAGCGACGTCGCGACCTCGGACAGGCCCAGGCGGCGCTCACCGCCGGCCAGCAGGCGCAAGATCGCGGCGGCCCGGGAGAGCGACTGGATCGGGCCGGGCATGGGGACCTCCGCGCTGACAGGCGGTCGACATTGTCGACCGCAGTGGTAACGGGACGAGTCTGCCAGGCCGTCGCCGGTCCGTGCACCTTCCCCCTCGGTAACCCGCGCTCGGCCGTTTGTTAACCTCCGCCGCCCGCCGACCCGCCTACCCGCCGCGCCGCTCACCCCCGGACGGCCCTCAGCCGCCGAGGTCCCTCACTCCTCGACGCCGCCCGAGAGCCCCCGCCGCACCGCGACCTCCGCCGCCAGCGCGGCGATCCCGTCCGGCCCCACCCGGCAGCAGCCGCCCACCAGCCGTGCGCCGTCCGCCAGCCAGCCTCCCACCCGCGCCGAGCGGAACGTCGGCTCGCCGCGCCAGTCCCGGCGCGCGGCGTCCCACTCCTCCCCGCTGTTCGGGTACACCACCACCGGCTTGCCGGTCACCTCGGCCGCCAGCGCCACCGCCCGGTCCGCGTCCTGCGGGGTGCAGCAGTTCACGCCCACCGCCAGCACCTCGTCCACCCCGGCCGCCAGGGCGAACGCCTCCGCCAGCGGCTGGCCCGCCCTGGTCCGGTCGCCCGCCACGCTGAACGACAGCCAGGCCGGCACGCCCAGGTCGCGCACCAGCTCCAGCAGCGCCCGCGCCTCGTCCGCGTCCGGCACCGTCTCCAGCGCCAGCACGTCCGGCCCGGCCGCCGCCAGTGCCTCCAGCCGCGGCCGGTGGAAGGCCACCAGCTCCGCGGTGCTCAGCCCGTACCGGCCCCGGTACTCCGAACCGTCCGCCAGCACCGCCCCGTACGGCCCCACTGACGCCGCCACCCAGCGCCGCCGCCCGCCCGGCTCGGCCCGCGCCGCCTCCCGGGCCAGCTCCACGCTGCGCGCCAGCAGCCGCGCGGCCTCGGCCCGGCCCGTCCCGCGCCGGGCGAAGCCCTCGAAGCTCGCCTGGTAACTCGCCGTGATGGCGACGTCCGCCCCGGCCGCGAAGTACGCCCGGTGCGCCGCCACCACCGCCTCCGGCGCGTCCGCCAGCAGCCGCGCCGACCACAGCTCGTCGAGGAGCTCGTGCCCGGCCGCCGCCAGCTGGTTCGACATCCCGCCGTCCAGCACCAGCGGACCGGCCGCCAGCGCCGCGGCGAAGTCCGGCGGGGGAGCAGTGGGCATGGGGCCTCCTCGGGCGCGGTCGTTCCTGGTCACAGCCTAGAAGCCGGGCATCCCCGCCGACCCGGAAAACCATTTGCCGCCGGGGAACGGAATCGCTACGTTGTGCTCAGCCGGAGAACGACAGCACCCCGTACGGCGGCGAGCGCGGAGAGGAGCCGGTGATGGAAGCGGACGACCCGTCCACCCCGCCCCCGACCACGCCCGCGAGCGAGCAGGAGTGGCTCGCCGCCTACGACCCGCGCGCCTACGCCCCGATCGCCGTCACCGTCGACGTGGTCGCCCTGACCTTGCGCCACGGCGGCCTGCACGTCCTGCTCGTCCAGCGCGGCGCCCCGCCCTACCAGGGCTGCTGGGCCCTGCCCGGCGGCTTCCTGCGCGCCGGAGAGGAGAGCCTGGACGAGGCCGCCGCCCGCGAACTCGCCGAGGAGACCGGTCTGCTCGGCGGCTCCGAGGTCGAGGCCGCGCTCTGCCGCGTCCACCTCGAACAGCTCGGCACCTACGGCGCCCCCGAGCGCGATCCGCGCATGCACGTCGTCTCCGTCGCCTACCTCGCCTTCGCTCCCGACCTGCCCGACCCGCAGGCCGGCACGGACGCCGCGGCCGCCACCTGGCACCCCGTCGCCGACCTCGACCTGGGCATACGGCCCTGCGGCCGACCTCGAGCCGCCGGTGCGCCCGCCGACACCCACGGGGGTGGTGTCGGCGGGCCCACCGGCCAGTCCTCCCGCACGCTCGCCTTCGACCACGCGCGCATCCTCGCCGACGGCCTCGACCGCGTCCGCGCCAAACTCGAGTACAGCCCGCTCGCCACCGCCTTCCTGCCCTACGACTTCACCATCCCCGACCTGCGCGCCGTCTACGAGGCCGTCTGGGACGAGAAGCTCCACCCCGGCAACTTCCACCGCAAGGTCCTCTCCGTCCCCGGCTTCGTCGAGAGCACCGGCGCCACCACCGCCCGCGGCGGCGCCCGCGGCGGCCCCCGGGCCCGCACCTACCACGCCGGCGACGCCAGCCTCCTGCACCCCGCCCTGCTCCGCCCCGCCCGCGACGGCGAGCTCCGCTGACGGTCGCCGCGCACACCCGGCTACCATCCGGCCATGACCACTGACGACCCGACACGCGCGGTCAACCAGCCCTTCTCCCACTGCCACTTCTGCGGCACGCCCTACCCGGCCGGCACCGACCGCTGGCCCCGCACCTGCCCCGGCTGCGCCGAGATCAGCTACCGCAACCCGCTGCCCGTCGTGGTCACCCTCCTCCCGGTCACCCGCCCCGACGCCGACCCCACCCTCGTCGTCATCCGCCGCACCATCGAGCCCGGCTACGGCCAACTCGCCTTCCCCGGCGGCTACGTGGACTACGGCGAGAGCTGGCAGCAGGCGTGCGTGCGCGAACTGTGCGAGGAGACCGGCATCCTGGCCGACGCCGCCGACATCACCCTGGTCGCCACCGACTCCGACGCCAGGGGAGGCTTTCTCTGCCTCTTCGGCCTGCTCCCGGCCCGACCGCTCGCCGACCTCCCGCCCTCGCGCCCCACCGACGAGACCGACGGCTGGCAGCTCGCCGCCCCCGACACCCCGCTCGCCTTCCCCTTCCACACCCGGGTCTCCCGCTCCTGGTTCGGCGGCGAGTTCAACGGTGAGTCCAGCGGCGGGATCTCCGGCCGCTGACCGGCCCGGCACCCACCGGGCGGACCCTGGCGCAGCGGCCGATCGCATGGCATGGTCTGCACCGACAGCCCAACCGGACGGGCCTGCCACAAGCACTCCCGTCCCCACCACCGGCCGGGAGACCACCACCGTGAGCACCCCACCCCAGGACCAACCGCTCTGGCGCCCCAACCCCGCTCGCGCCGCAGCCACCAGCCTGGTGGCCTTCCAGGCCTGGGCCGCCGAACACCACGGCGCCCCGGCCGCCCCGCTCGCCCCGGCCGCCGACGACCAGCAGGCCGCCCAGCGCTACGCCGACCTGCACGCCTGGTCCACCGCCGACCTCGACCGCTTCTGGACCGCGATCACCCAGTGGTTCGACGTCCGCTTCACCCAGGCCCCCGAGGCCGTCCTCGCCGACCCCGCCATGCCCGGCGCCCGCTGGTTCCCCGGCGCCCGCCTCAACTACGCCGAGCACGCCCTGCGCGCCGCCGAGGACCCGGCCAACGCCGACCGCCCGGCCGTCCTGCACCTCGACGAGACCACCGAGCAGCCGGCCGTCCTCACCTGGTCCGAACTGCGCCGTCAGGTCGGCTCGTTGGCCGCCGCCCTGCGCGCCCGGGGCATCGGCCCCGGCGACCGCGTCAGCGCCTACCTGCCCAACATCCCGCAGGCCGCCGTCGCCCTCCTCGCCACCGCCGCCGTCGGCGCGATCTGGACCAGCTGCGCCCCCGACTTCGGCGCCCGCAGCGTCCTGGACCGCCTCCAGCAGATCGAACCCGCCGTCCTCTTCGCCGTCGACGGCTACCACTACGGCGGCAAGGACCACGACCGCACCGAGGTCGTCGCCGAACTGCGCCGCGAACTCCCCACCCTGCGCACCGTCGTCCACGTCCCGCTGCTCGGCGCCCCCGCCCCCGAGGGCGCCCTGCACTGGGACGACCTGGTCGCCGACGACGTCGAGCCGGTCTACGAGGCCGTCCCCTTCGACCACCCGCTCTGGGTGCTCTACTCCTCCGGCACCACCGGCCTGCCCAAGGCCATCGTCCAGAGCCAGGGCGGCATCCTGCTCGAACACCTCAAGCAGGCAGGCCTCCACCTCGACCTCGGCCCCCGGGACCGCTTCCTCTGGTACACCTCCACCGGCTGGATGATGTGGAACTTCCTGCTGGCCGGCCTCCTGGTCGGGGCCACGATCGTCACCTACGACGGCAGCCCCGGCCACCCCGACACCGGCGCCCTCTGGTCGGTCGCCGCCCGCACCCGCGCCACCGTCCTCGGCACCTCCGCCGCCTACGTGATCGCCAGCCGCAAGGCCGAGCTGCACCCCGGCCGCGACCTCGACCTCTCCGCTGTCCGCTGCATCGGTACCACCGGCTCCCCGCTCCCGCCGGACGGCTTCCGCTGGATCTACGAGGAGGTCAAGGAGGACGTCTGGCTCGCCTCCGTCAGCGGCGGCACCGACGTCTGCTCCTGCTTCGTCGGCGGCGTCCCCACCCTGCCCGTCCACCTCGGCGAGATCCAGGCCCCCTGCCTCGGCGCCGCCGTCGAGTCCTGGGACGTCCAGGGCCACCCGCACACCGACGCCGTCGGCGAACTCGTCGTCACCAAGCCCATCCCGTCCATGCCCACCGGCTTCTGGAACGACCCCGAGGGCACCCGGTACCACGACAGCTACTTCGACACGTACCCCGGCGTCTGGCGCCACGGCGACTGGATCACCGTGACCTCCCGCGGCACCGTGGTCATCCACGGCCGCTCCGACTCCACGCTCAACCGCCAGGGTGTCCGGATGGGCTCCTCGGACATCTACGAGGTCGTCGAGCGCCTCCCCGAGATCGCCGAATCCCTGGTCATCGGCCTGGAGGAGCCCGACGGCGGCTACTGGATGCCGCTGTTCGTCGTCCTCGCCCCCGGCGCCGAGCTCGACGAGGGGCTGATCGGCCGCATCCGCACCTCGCTGCGCACCGAACTCTCCCCGCGTCACGTCCCCGACGAGGTCATCGCGGTGCGCGGCCTCCCGCACACCCTCACCGGCAAGCGCATCGAGGTCCCGGTCAAGCGGATCCTCTCCGGCACCCCGCTGGAGCAGGCCGTCAACCCCGGCTCCGTCGACGACATCGACCACCTGCGATTCTTCGAGCGGCTCCGCCGCGACCGGCAGAGCCCCGCCTGACCGGACACGCCGAAGGGGTGCTCCCACCGGACCCGGTGGGAGCACCCCTTCCTGCTGTTCGCCCGTCCTACTCGCCGGAGAGCACCTGCTGCGCGGCGGCCCGCGCCTCCTCGGCGCTGTCCGTCGCCCGGGCCGCCTCGGCCGCCCGGCGGCACTGCGCCAGCGTGTACTTGGCCAGCGTCGACCGCACGTAGGGGATCGAGGCCGAGCCCATCGACAGGCTGGTGACGCCCAGACCGGTCAGCACCACGGCCAGCAGCGGGTCGGCGGCCGCCTCACCGCAGACGCCGCAGCTCTTGCCGGTGGCCTGCGCCGCCTCGGCGGCCGCGGCGATCAGGTCCAGCAGCGCCGGCTGCCACGGGTCCTGCAGCCGGGCCAGTGCGCCCACCTGACGGTCGGCGGCGAAGGTGTACTGCGCGAGGTCGTTGGTCCCCAGCGACAGGAACTCGACCTCCTGGAGGATCGACCGGGCCCGCAGCGCGGCCGACGGGATCTCCACCATCGCGCCGAACTTGGCCTCCAGCCCCGCCTCGCGACACGCCTGGGCGAAGTCCTTGGCGTCCTTGCGGTCGGCCACCATCGGGGCCATCACCTCAAGGTGCACCGGCAGGCCCTCGGCGGCCCGGGCCAGCGCCCGCAGCTGCGTCCGCAGCACCTCCGGGTGCTCCAGCAGGGTGCGCAGACCGCGCACGCCCAGCGCCGGGTTCGGCTCGTCGGCCGGGGTGAGGAAGTCCAGCGGCTTGTCCGCGCCCGCGTCCAGCGCCCGGACCACGACCCGGCCCTCCGGGAACGCCTCCAGCACCTTGCGGTACGCCTCGACCTGCTTCTCCTCGGTGGGCGCCTTCGCGGAGTCGTCCAGGAAGAGGAACTCGGTCCGGAACAGGCCGACGCCCTCGGCGCCGTTCTCCAGCGCGGCCGGCACGTCCGCCGGGCCGCCCACGTTGGCCAGCAGCGGCACGCGGTGCCCGTCCGAGGTCTGCCCCGGGCCGGAGGACGCGGCCAGCGCGGCCTTGCGCTGGGCGGCGACCGCCCGTAGTTCGTCCTGCTTCTCCTGCGAGGGGTCCAGCAGCACGTCGCCGGAGCTGCCGTCCACGGCGACGACGGTGCCCTCGGCGACGTCCGTCGCAGCGGGCAGCGCGACCACGGCCGGCACGCCCAACGCCCGCGCCAGGATGGCGCTGTGGCTGGTCGGCCCGCCCTCCTCGGTCACGAAGCCGAGCACCAGCGTCGGGTCGAGCAGCGCGGTGTCGGCCGGCGCCAGGTCCCGTGCGAACAGCACGTACGGCTCGTCGCTGTCCGGCACGCCCGGCATCGGCACGCCCAGCAGCCGGGCCACGATGCGGTTGCGGACGTCGTCCAGGTCGGCGACCCGCCCGGCCAGGTAGTCGCCGGCGGAGGCGAGCAGCGCCCGGTAGGCGGCGAAGGCGTCGTACACGCCGCGCTCGGCGCTGCTGCCGACGGCGATCCGGCGGGAGACGTCGGCCATCAGCTCCGGATCCTGCGCCATCAGCGCCTGGGCCTCCAGGACGGCCTGCGCCTCGCCACCGGCCAGGTTGCCGCGGGCGATCAGGTCCGCGGCGACCGCCTCGACGGCGGCCTGGGCACGGGCCTGCTCGCGGGGGGCGTCCTCGGTCGGGATCTGGGTGGCCGGGGGCTCCAAGACCGCCGTCCCCATGTGCCGCACCTGGCCGATCGCGACCCCGTGGCTGACACCCACGCCGCGCAGCGTCTTCTTCATGTCACCTGTCTCCGCTGAGAGGAGCGGCCCCGCCGGGAACCGCTGTGTGCCGGGCCGCCCCGACAACTCCTGCGGGGCGGGTGTGTGCAAAGTAAGAGGTCAGCTCCAGTTGAACAGGGCCTCGCCGGAGACGGCCTCGCCGTCCTCCCGCAGGTCGCCCAGCGAGTCGGCGTTCGCCTCCAGCGCCACGATCGGCGAGATGGGCGACTTGCCCGCGGCCTCGACGGCGGCCGGGTCCCACTTGATGACGGCCTGACCGCGGGTCACCGTGTCGCCCTTGTTGACCAGCAGCTCGAAGCCCTCGCCGTTCAGCTGCACGGTGTCGATCCCCAGGTGGGTCAGTACACCGTGGCCCTCGGCGTCCACCACGACGAACGCGTGCGGGTGCATGGAGACGACGACGCCGTCCACCGGAGCGACCGCCTCGGTCGGCCGGCGCTCCGGGTCGATCGCGGTGCCGGGGCCGACCATCGCGCCGGAGAACACCGGGTCGGGCACGCCGGCGAGCCCGACGACCTTGCCGGTCAGCGGCGACGTCACAGTGGTCATGGTTCTGCCTCCCAAGTGAGCGGTACAGCGAGCGGCCGCGAGCAGCGGCAGGACGATCGACTGAAGCCTAAATCATGTCAACTTCGGACATCTGCTGACATTCCCGGGCGAAGACCCACACCCAGCCCGGCTCGTCGTCCGGCGGCTCACCGACCGTTAGTGGTCTAGTCCTCTTAGTCGATGCGCCGCACTCTACAGGCATCTTGGCGAATCGGGACCATTGCTGTATATGCTCGCGAGAGCAACAAATCATGCCGCCGACCGGGTGACACCGGGAGCGCCTCGATTCGCACTCCGGCGGGCGACCCGCTATGGTTGGGCGAGTCGCCGCGACTTGGCGGTTAACACCAGATTTCAGATGCGAAAACCCCCGGTAAACGGGGCGGAAAACGTCTGGTAAGCTGGAAACACGAAAGAACGAAGCGCCCGGAGGGCCCGCTGGAAGGCGGTCCGAAGGAAGTGTCCGTTCCTTGAGAACTCAACAGCGTGCCAAAAGTCAACGCCAGATATGTTGACATCCCCGGCCTCAGAATTTTCTGGGGTTGGAGATTCCTTTTGAAGTAAAACACTAGCGAGGACGCAGTGCGCGGGACCGCCCTATTCCGGTGGTTGCCGTGCCGCTCAACGCGAGTGCCGCCCAGTGCTTTTAATTAGGCACTGCGGGTAGACATTCACGGAGAGTTTGATCCTGGCTCAGGACGAACGCTGGCGGCGTGCTTAACACATGCAAGTCGAACGGTGAAGCCCTTCGGGGTGGATCAGTGGCGAACGGGTGAGTAACACGTGGGCAATCTGCCCTGCACTCTGGGACAAGCCCTGGAAACGGGGTCTAATACCGGATATGACCTTCCTCCGCATGGGGGTTGGTGTAAAGCTCCGGCGGTGCAGGATGAGCCCGCGGCCTATCAGCTTGTTGGTGGGGTAATGGCCTACCAAGGCGACGACGGGTAGCCGGCCTGAGAGGGCGACCGGCCACACTGGGACTGAGACACGGCCCAGACTCCTACGGGAGGCAGCAGTGGGGAATATTGCACAATGGGCGAAAGCCTGATGCAGCGACGCCGCGTGAGGGATGACGGCCTTCGGGTTGTAAACCTCTTTCAGCAGGGAAGAAGCGCAAGTGACGGTACCTGCAGAAGAAGCACCGGCTAACTACGTGCCAGCAGCCGCGGTAATACGTAGGGTGCGAGCGTTGTCCGGAATTATTGGGCGTAAAGAGCTCGTAGGCGGCCTGTCGCGTCGGATGTGAAAGCCCGGGGCTTAACCCCGGGTCTGCATTCGATACGGGCAGGCTAGAGTGTGGTAGGGGAGATCGGAATTCCTGGTGTAGCGGTGAAATGCGCAGATATCAGGAGGAACACCGGTGGCGAAGGCGGATCTCTGGGCCATTACTGACGCTGAGGAGCGAAAGCGTGGGGAGCGAACAGGATTAGATACCCTGGTAGTCCACGCCGTAAACGTTGGGAACTAGGTGTTGGCGACATTCCACGTCGTCGGTGCCGCAGCTAACGCATTAAGTTCCCCGCCTGGGGAGTACGGCCGCAAGGCTAAAACTCAAAGGAATTGACGGGGGCCCGCACAAGCAGCGGAGCATGTGGCTTAATTCGACGCAACGCGAAGAACCTTACCAAGGCTTGACATATGCCGGAAACGGCCAGAGATGGTCGCCCCCTTGTGGTCGGTATACAGGTGGTGCATGGTTGTCGTCAGCTCGTGTCGTGAGATGTTGGGTTAAGTCCCGCAACGAGCGCAACCCTTATTCTGTGTTGCCAGCATGCCTTTCGGGGTGATGGGGACTCACAGGAGACTGCCGGGGTCAACTCGGAGGAAGGTGGGGACGACGTCAAATCATCATGCCCCTTATGTCTTGGGCTGCACACGTGCTACAATGGTCGGTACAAAGGGCTGCGATGCCGCGAGGCGGAGCGAATCCCAAAAAGCCGGCCTCAGTTCGGATTGGGGTCTGCAACTCGACCCCATGAAGTTGGAGTTGCTAGTAATCGCAGATCAGCATGCTGCGGTGAATACGTTCCCGGGCCTTGTACACACCGCCCGTCACGTCACGAAAGTCGGTAACACCCGAAGCCGGTGGCCTAACCCGTAAGGGGAGGAGCCGTCGAAGGTGGGACCAGCGATTGGGACGAAGTCGTAACAAGGTAGCCGTACCGGAAGGTGCGGCTGGATCACCTCCTTTCTAAGGAGCACATGGCCGCTTGCAGGCGAATGTTCTGCACGGTCGCTCATGGGTGGAACGTTGACTATTCGGCACACTGGGTTGGCATCCGTTAGTACTGCTTCGGCGTGGAAGACGGATTGTTGATCGGGTGTGTCGGGCACGTTGTTGGGTCCTGAGGGAACGGCCGTAAGGCTGTTTCTTCTAGGAAGCCGGCCTCATCTGATGCGCTCCTTGGGGGTGTTGAGGGTGTGTGACTGGTCGTTGTTTGAGAACTGCACAGTGGACGCGAGCATCTGTGGCCAAGTTTTTAAGGGCGCACGGTGGATGCCTTGGCACCAGGAACCGATGAAGGACGTGGGAGGCCACGATAGTCCCCGGGGAGCCGTCAACCAGGCTTTGATCCGGGGGTTTCCGAATGGGGAAACCCGGCAGTCGTCATGGGCTGTCACCCGCTGCTGAACACATAGGCAGTGTGGAGGGAACGCGGGGAAGTGAAACATCTCAGTACCCGCAGGAAGAGAAAACAACCGTGATTCCGGGAGTAGTGGCGAGCGAAACCGGATGAGGCTAAACCGTGATGGTGTGAGACCCGGCAGGGGTTGCCATCACGGGGTCGTGGGATTTTTCTTGATCGGTCTGCCGGCCGGTCGGCGAGTCAGAAACCGTATGGGTAGTCGAAGGACATGCGAAAGGTCCGGCGTAGAGGGTAAGACCCCCGTAGACGAAATCTGTACGGCTCGTTTGAGAAACTCCCAAGTAGCACGGGGCCCGAGAAATCCCGTGTGAATCTGGCGGGACCACCCGCTAAGCCTAAATATTCCCTGGTGACCGATAGCGGATAGTACCGTGAGGGAATGGTGAAAAGTACCGCGGGAGCGGAGTGAAATAGTACCTGAAACCGTGTGCCTACAAGCCGTGGGAGCGTCGTTCATCAGCTTGCTGGTGGGCCGTGACTGCGTGCCTTTTGAAGAATGAGCCTGCGAGTTTGCGGTGTGTAGCGAGGTTAACCCGTGTGGGGTAGCCGTAGCGAAAGCGAGTCCGAATAGGGCGTCTGAGTTGCATGCCCAAGACCCGAAGCGGAGTGATCTAGCCATGGGCAGGTTGAAGCGCGGGTAAGACCGTGTGGAGGACCGAACCCACCAGGGTTGAAAACCTGGGGGATGACCTGTGGTTAGGGGTGAAAGGCCAATCAAACTCCGTTATAGCTGGTTCTCCCCGAAATGCATTTAGGTGCAGCGTCACGTGTTTCTTGCCGGAGGTAGAGCACTGGATAGGCGATGGGCCTTACCGGGTTACTGACCTTAGCCAAACTCCGAATGCCGGTAAGTGAGAGCGTGGCAGTGAGACTGTGGGGGATAAGCTCCATGGTCGAGAGGGAAACAGCCCAGAACACCGACTAAGGTCCCTAAGCGTGTGCTAAGTGGGAAAGGATGTGGAGTCGCAGAGACAACCAGGAGGTTGGCTTAGAAGCAGCCACCCTTGAAAGAGTGCGTAATAGCTCACTGGTCAAGTGATTCCGCGCCGACAATGTAGCGGGGCTCAAGCACATCACCGAAGTCGTGTCATTGCAGCAATAGGGCCAACGCCTGCTGTGATGGGTAGGGGAGCGTCGTGTGCCGGGTGAA
Source organism: Kitasatospora sp. NBC_01300 (assembly GCF_041435235.1). Classification (NCBI taxonomy): domain Bacteria; kingdom Bacillati; phylum Actinomycetota; class Actinomycetes; order Kitasatosporales; family Streptomycetaceae; genus Kitasatospora; species Kitasatospora sp. NBC_01300. Next base: position 6,631,573 of record NZ_CP108408.1, read on the forward strand.
GCGGCGGTGGAAACCAGTCGTGGACGGTATACGAGTGAGAATGCAGGCATGAGTAGCGATACAAGAGTGGGAAACTCTTGCGCCGATTGACCAAGGGTTCCTGGGTCAAGCTGATCTGCCCAGGGTAAGTCGGGACCTAAGGCGAGGCCGACAGGCGTAGTCGATGGACAACGGGTTGATATTCCCGTACCCGCTTTGAAGCGCCAACGCTGAACCTCTTGATGCTAAGCCCGTGAAGCCGGCCCGGAGTCTTCGGACAATGGGACGTGGTGGAGCCGGTGACCCAAGAGGGTAGTAGGTGAGCGATGGGGTGACGCAGGAAGGTAGTCCAGCCCGGGCGGTGGTTGTCCCGGGGTAAGGGTGTAGGACGAACGGTAGGCAAATCCGCCGTTCACATAGTCTGAGACCTGATGCCGAGCCGATTGTGGTGAAGTGGATGATCCTATGCTGTCGAGAAAAGCCTCTAGCGAGTTTCATGGCGGCCCGTACCCCAAACCGACTCAGGTGGTCAGGTAGAGAATACCGAGGCGTTCGGGTGAACTATGGTTAAGGAACTCGGCAAAATGCCCCCGTAACTTCGGGAGAAGGGGGGCCATTCCTGGTGACGAGTCTTGCACTCTGAGCTGGGGGTGGCCGCAGAGACCAGCGAGAAGCGACTGTTTACTAAAAACACAGGTCCGTGCGAAGCCGTAAGGCGATGTATACGGACTGACGCCTGCCCGGTGCTGGAACGTTAAGGGGACCGGTTAGCTCCATTTCGGTGGGGCGAAGCTGAGAACTTAAGCGCCAGTAAACGGCGGTGGTAACTATAACCATCCTAAGGTAGCGAAATTCCTTGTCGGGTAAGTTCCGACCTGCACGAATGGCGTAACGACTTCTCGACTGTCTCAACCATAGGCCCGGTGAAATTGCATTACGAGTAAAGATGCTCGTTTCGCGCAGCAGGACGGAAAGACCCCGGGACCTTTACTATAGCTTGATATTGGTGTTCGGTTCGGCTTGTGTAGGATAGGTGGGAGACTTTGAAGCAGCAACGCCAGTTGTTGTGGAGTCGTCGTTGAAATACCACTCTGGTCGTGCTGGATGTCTAACCTGGGTCCGTGATCCGGATCAGGGACAGTGTCTGGTGGGTAGTTTAACTGGGGCGGTTGCCTCCTAAAGAGTAACGGAGGCGCCCAAAGGTTCCCTCAGCCTGGTTGGCAATCAGGTGTTGAGTGTAAGTGCACAAGGGAGCTTGACTGTGAGACTGACGGGTCGAGCAGGTACGAAAGTAGGGACTAGTGATCCGGCGGTGGCTTGTGGAAGCGCCGTCGCTCAACGGATAAAAGGTACCCCGGGGATAACAGGCTGATCTTCCCCAAGAGTCCATATCGACGGGATGGTTTGGCACCTCGATGTCGGCTCGTCGCATCCTGGGGCTGGAGTAGGTCCCAAGGGTTGGGCTGTTCGCCCATTAAAGCGGTACGCGAGCTGGGTTTAGAACGTCGTGAGACAGTTCGGTCCCTATCCGCTGTGCGCGTAGGAGTGTTGAGAAGGGCTGTCCCTAGTACGAGAGGACCGGGACGGACGAACCTCTGGTGTGCCAGTTGTCCTGCCAAGGGCATGGCTGGTTGGCTACGTTCGGGAGGGATAACCGCTGAAAGCATCTAAGCGGGAAGCCTGCTTCGAGATGAGCACTCCCACCTCCTTGAGAGGGTAAGGCTCCCAGTAGACGACTGGGTTGATAGGCCGGATATGGAAGCCCTGTGAGGGGTGGAGTTGACCGGTACTAATAGGCCGAGGGCTTGTCCTCAGTTGCTCGCGTCCACTGTGTTGTTCTGAAACAACGACCCCAGCCCTGCCACGGGTTGGTGCGGTTGACAGTTTCATAGTGTTTCGGTGGTCATAGCGTGAGGGAAACGCCCGGTTACATTCCGAACCCGGAAGCTAAGCCTTACAGCGCCGATGGTACTGCAGGGGGGACCCTGTGGGAGAGTAGGACGCCGCCGAACAATCATTCGAGAAGCCCCCGCCGGGTGAACCTGGCGGGGGCTTTTCTGTTGTAGGGTCAACGTGCATTGTCGTCACACGGGACAGGAGGCCCCCGGGTGGAGGTCCAGGAGACGCGGGTCCAGACCGATCGCGTCCTCACCATCCCCAACCTGCTCAGCATGGGCCGGCTGGTCGGTGTTCCGCTTTTTCTCTGGCTGATTCTCTGGCCGGTTTTCGACGGCCCCAACAACGATGGTTGGGCGCTGCTGATCCTGATGCTGAGCGGTGTCAGCGACTACCTCGACGGGAAACTCGCGCGGCGATGGGGGCAGGTCAGCCGGGTGGGGCAGCTGCTCGATCCGCTGGCCGACCGGCTCTACGTGCTGTCCACGCTGGTCGGTTTGACCTGGCGTGAGATTCTTCCGTGGTGGGTGACGGCGATTCTGCTGGCCCGGGAAGTGTTTATCGGCGCGCTGCTGCCCATTTTGAACCGGCATGGTTACGGGCCGCTTCAGGTGAGTTTTCTGGGGAAGGCCGCGACCTTCAATCTGATGTACGCGTTTCCGCTTCTCCTGCTCGGCAGCGTGGACAGCTGGATCGCGCGGCCGGCCGAGGTGGTGAGCTGGGCCTTCATCTGGTGGGGGACCACATTGTACTGGTGGGCCGGTATTCTTTACGCGGTTCAGGCCCGGCGGATCACCCGAGCGGGCTCGACGGGCTCCGCGTCCGCAGTCTGAGACGTGATCTGAGAGAAGTCCCACGCCGTATCGGTGCGTCGGACGATACCTTCCGGGTAGGGATCCCTCTGGAACGGTTTGATGGACCTGTAGGTCCACCACCGCAAAGGAGGACGCACCCGTAATGAAAGCCGTTGTCATGGCAGGGGGCGAAGGAACCCGACTCCGCCCGATGACCTCCAGCATGCCGAAGCCGCTGCTTCCGGTCGCGAATAGGCCGATCATGGAGCACGTGCTTCGGCTGCTGAAGCGGCACGGCCTCTCCGACACCGTCGTCACCGTCCAGTTCCTGGCCTCACTGGTCAAGAACTACTTCGGTGACGGCGAGGACCTGGGCATGCATCTGACCTATGCCCACGAGGAGACGCCGCTAGGCACCGCGGGGAGTGTCAAGAACGCCGAGGACGCGTTGAAGGACGACTCCTTTCTGGTGATCTCCGGTGACGCACTGACCGACTTCGACCTCTCGGAATTGATCGAGTTTCACCGCAGTAAGAACGCGCTGGTCACCGTCTGTCTCACCAGGGTGCCGAATCCCCTCGAGTTCGGTATCACGATCACGGACGACGACGGACGGGTCGAGCGCTTCCTGGAGAAGCCGACCTGGGGGCAGGTCTTCTCGGACACTGTGAACACCGGTATCTACGTGATGGAACCAGAGGTCTTCGACTACGTAGCAGCAGGTGAGTCCGTCGACTGGTCGAGTGACGTCTTCCCGCAATTGTTGAAGGAGGGCAAGCGGGTCTACGGCTACGTCGCCGAGGGCTACTGGGAGGACGTGGGCACCCACGAGAGCTACGGCAAGGCCCAGGCGGACGTCCTGGAGGGCAAGGTCGACGTCGAGCTCGACGGGTTCGAGATCTCGCCGGGCGTCTGGGTGGCCGAGGGCGCGGAGGTGGACCCGGAGGCGGTGCTGCGCGGGCCGCTGTACATCGGGGACTACGCCAAGGTCGAGGCCGGCGTCGAGATCCGCGAGCACACCGTGCTCGGCAGCAACGTGGTGGTCAAGCGCGGGGCCTTCCTCCACAAGGCGGTCGTGCACGACAACGTCTACATCGGGCCGCAGAGCAATCTGCGCGGCTGTGTGGTCGGCAAGAACACCGACGTGATGCGGGCCGCCCGGATCGAGGACGGCGCGGTGATCGGGGACGAGTGCCTGATCGGCGAGGAGTCGATCATCGGTGCGAACGTCCGGGTCTATCCGTTCAAGACCATCGAGGCCGGCGCCGTCGTCAACACGTCGGTGATCTGGGAGTCCCGCGGCCAGGAGCACCTGTTCGGGGTGCGTGGCGTGTCGGGCATCCTGAACGTCGAGATCACCCCGGAACTGGCCGTGCGGTTGGCCGGCGCGTACGCCACGACCCTGAAGAAGGGGGCGACCGTCACCATTGCGCGTGACCACTCGCGTGGTGCGCGTGCGCTCAAACGGGCGATGATCTCGGCGCTCCAGACGTCGGCCATAGACGTCCGCGACCTGGAGAACGTGCCGATGCCGGTGGCCCGGCAGCACACCGCGCGGGGGAGTGCGGGCGGGATCTTCCTGCGGACCACGCCGGGGGTGCCCGACTCGCTGGACATCCTCTTCTTCGACGAGCGCGGGGCCGATCTCTCGCAGGCCGGTCAGCGCAAGCTGGACCGCGTGTACGCGCGCCAGGAGTACCGGCGGGCCTTCCCCGGTGAGATCGGGGACCTGACCTTCCCGTCCAGCGTCTTCGACTCCTACGCGGGCAACCTGCTGCGGGCCGTCGACACCACCGGGGTCCGGGAGGCCGGACTGAAGGTGGTCGTGGACACCGCGCACGGCAGCGCCGGCCTGGTTCTGCCGAGCATCCTCGGACGGCTCGGAGTGGAGGCGCTCACCGTCTCCAGCGGGCTGGACGAGGCGCGGCCGACGGAGGACGCCGAGGAGCGGCGGGCCGGGCTGGCCAGGCTCGGTGAGCTGGTGGCGTCCTCCCGGGCGGCCTTCGGGGTCCGCTTCGACCCGGTCGGCGAGCGGGTCGCGTTCGTCGACGAACTGGGCCGGGTGATCGACGACGACCGGGCGTTGCTGGTGCTGCTGGACCTGGTCGCGGCCGAGCGGCGCAGCGGGCAGGTGGCGCTGCCGGTGACCACGACCCGGATCGCCGAGCAGGTCGCCGCGTACCACGGCACCCAGGTCATCTGGACCACGACGACGCCGGACGACCTGGCGAAGGCGGCCGCCACCGAGGGCACGGTGTTCGGCGGGGACGGGCGCGGCGGTTTCGTGGTGCCGGAGTTCAGCGGAGTGCTGGACGGGGCCGCGGCCTTCGTGCGGTTGGTCGGCCTGGTGGCGCGGACCCAGCTCACGCTGAGCCAGATCGACGCGCGCATCCCGCAGGCGCACATCCGTCGCCGGGACCTGGCGACGCCGTGGGCGGCCAAGGGGATGGTGATGCGCTCGGTGGTCGAGGCGGCCGGCAGTCGGCGGCTGGACACCACCGACGGCGTCCGGGTCGTCGAGGCGGACGGGCGCTGGACGCTGGTGCTGCCGGACCCGGCCGAGGCGACCACCCACCTGTGGGCGGAGGGTCCGGACGACGAGGCCACGGAGGCGCTGCTCGACGAGTGGGCGGCGGTGGTCGACGGGGCCGGGAGGTGACGGCACCGGTCTGATCGTCCGACGGTCCTGACGGTCGGGGCGCGCGGCATGGTCCGCGCGCCCCGCTGTCCGTTTTCACACTGTTCGCAATGATCCGTCACTTTGTGTCGTGTGTGCAGCTCAGGGGGTGTGCGTGGGCCCCTTCGCCGACGTGGGACGATGGTCCGCATGCCAGCGACGCCGACGCCGAGTGCCCCGAACGGACGGTACAACCGCCCGGACGCCTCGATGTCCCTGCTGACCAACGTCATGGACCACAGCCTCGACGAGGGCTACGCCGAGGCGGCCGCGGCGCGGGGCGGAGGCCACGACAGTCGGATACCCAGGACGGTCCGAGGCCTGCTCACGCTGGGCGCCGGGCTGGCATTGGTCGGGGTCGTGGTGACGGTCGGCGCGGTGAACGCGCACAAGGCGGAGCCCACGCTGGCCAAGGAACGGGACGCGCTGATCCACCGGATCAACGACACCAACGGCTCGGCCGACCACCTCCAGCAGCAGGTCCAGGACCTGCGGCGCAAGGTCGAGAACACGCAGCAGCAGGCGCTCGCCACGGGCGACGGCGACCAGGGCGGTCTGACCGGCGCGGTGGGCCTGGGTGAGGTCGCGGGGCCGGGCGTCAAGCTGGTCCTGGAGGACGCGGCGGGGACCGGCGGCGGGGGAAACGTCGACCCGCGGGCCGGGCAGGGCTTCTCCAACAGCGGCCGGCTGCGGGACCGCGACCTCCAGCTGGTGGTGAACGGCCTGTGGGGATCCGGTGCGGAAGCCGTGGCGATCAACGGTCAGCGGCTCACCGCGCTCTCGGCGATCCGGGCCGCGGGCGAGGCGGTGCTGGTGGACAACCGGCCGCTCGTCCCGCCGTACAACATCCAGGCGATCGGGGACGGGCCGAAGCTGCTCACCGCCTTCGAGAACGACATGGCCGGGCAGTACCTGCGGCTGCTCCAGGAGAAGTACGGCATCAAGTCGACCATGTCCGCGCAGAAGAGCCTGACGCTGCCGGCCGCGGTGGGCGTGACGCTGCGGACCGCCCAGCCGGTCACGCCCGAGCCCTCGCCCCCGGCGTCCCCGTCGGCGGCTTCGGTCACCCCGACGCCGTCACCCACCGCCGGAACCTCCGGGAGCCCGAGCGCGTCCGTTTCACCGTCTGCGGGCAGCACCGGTCGGCGTACGCCGACCGGGTCCGCGAAGACCACGACAGCCCACTCGTCCACGACGGCCCCGACCGGGTCGTCGTCCTCAGGGACAGGAGCAGCTAGACCGTGATTGCCGTACTGGGTCTCGTGATCGGGGTGGTCGTCGGACTCTTCGTCCAGCCCGAGGTGCCGGACGCCGTCGTGCCGTACCTGCCGATCGCGGTGGTGGCGGCGCTGGACGCCGTGTTCGGCGGCGTCCGGGCGATGCTGGACGGGATCTTCAACGACAAGGTGTTCATCGTCTCGTTCCTGTCGAACGTGGTGGTCGCGGCACTGATCGTCTTCCTCGGTGACCAGCTGGGCGTCGGCTCGCAGTTGTCCACGGGTGTGGTCGTCGTCCTCGGCATCCGCATCTTCTCCAACGCGGCCGCGATTCGGCGCCATGTCTTCCGCGCCTGAGCCGGGCCGCGGGGCGGCGGAGGAGCACGCGGACGGCGGCGGGAAGGCGTCGGAGCGGGCTGCCGAGGTGCCGGGGCCGGAGTCGGCGGACGGGGCCGGGGAGGTCCAGCACGCCGAACCGGCCGAGGAGCCGGGGACGGTCGAGGGGCCCGAGGCGGCGGAGGAGCCCGAGGAGCAGGCTGCGGCGAAGGCTGACGCTAAGCCTGAGCTTGATGCGGAGGCGGCGCCCGCGCCCGTGGTGCGGCTCGCGAAGGCCGCGGCGCCTGTGCCCGAGCCTGCGTCTGAGCCTGAGTCTGGGCCCGAGCCCGAACCTGAGCCCGTGGTGGAGCCGGCCGTCGTGGACCGCAGTGCGGGACGGCGGCGCCTCAAGGCGGCCCTGTGGCCGCCGCGGATGTCGCGCGGGCAGTTGGTGGTGGCGCTGCTGCTGTTCTCGCTCGGCCTGGGGCTGGCGATCCAGGTGCGGTCGACCAACGACCACCACAGTCAGCTCCGCGGGGCCCGCCAGGAGGACCTGGTGCGCATCCTCGACGAACTGGACAGCCGTCAGCAGCGTCTTCAGCAGGAGAAGGCGGAGTTGGAGCAGTCCCTGGCCAAGTTGGAGAACAGTTCCAACCAGGCCAAGGAGGCCCAGGAGCAGACCAGGAAGAAGACGACGGAGCTCGGCGTGCTCGCCGGTACCGTCAAAGCCACTGGTCCGGGCATCGTACTCACGGTCGATGATCCCCAAGGGCAGGTGAAGGCAGATATGCTGCTGGACACCCTGCAAGAACTTCGAGCGGCAGGGGCGGAGGCGATTCAGATCAACGATGTGCGCGTGGTGGTCAACACCTACTTCACCGACGTGTCGGGCGGCGGGGTGCAGATCGACGGGAAGAAGGTCTCGCAGCCCTACCGGTTCACTGTCGTGGGGAACCCGCAGGATCTGACACCCGCGCTGAACATCCCGGGGGGTGTCGTCCGTACTCTGGAGAGTCACCAGGCGCGGGCGACGATCACCCAGCAGCAGAAGGTGGTCGTGGACGCCCTCGTGGATCTGAAGACGCCGCAGTACGCCAAGCCGGCATCGAAGTGACGGGGCGCCCGACGAACGGCCCGTCACCTGCGGGCGGCACCCGGTGCGGGGCGCCGCCGTCGCGTGGGCGAGACTGGGTCGTACCAGTACGCACCGGAGCACCAACCGCAGTACCAACCGTCGGAGTACCACTCCAGCAGGCCCGATCCGCAATCGGGCCCGCCGTCTGTCCGAGGTTCTCACCCTGCCCCGCGGGCGGGTCTGTCACACGCAAGGGGATTCGCCCGTGAGTTTCTTCTCGAAGTTGTTCGGTCGTAACAAGGGCCGTGGCGCGGCCTCCGTCGAGGCGCCGACCGCGCGGCACCGCCGGCCCGAGGACGAGGCCGCCGTGCCGGGCATGCGCTCCGCTCCCGAGGGAGCGCCGTACGCCGAGCAGCAGCTGTTCCGGGACGGCGCCGCCGCCCAGTACGCCGGTAATCCGGTCGGCTACGGCGCGTCGGTTGACCCTTCCGGCGACCCGCGCATAGGTTTCCAGTCAGGACCCTCAACCTCTGGTGGAGGGTTTGCCCCCGATCCGTACGCCGGGCACAACCCGTCGGGTGTGCCGCGCCAGGAGGCTGTGAACATGGCTGGCCCCACTCCGTGCCCCAGGTGCGGCAACCAGAACCCGGCCTCGGCCCGGTTCTGCTCCAACTGCGGTACGGCCCTTCGCGGTGGCCTGCTCCCGGAGGGGGCGGCGGAGACCACGTCGACCATCTCCATTTCGGGCCTGGAGTCGTACGACCCCAACACCACGACCGGCACCGGCGCGACGCCGGCCCTGTCGGCCGAGGTGCTGTCGGCGATCGACGCGCTGCCGCCGGGCTCGGCCCTGCTGATCGTCCAGCGCGGTCCGAACTCGGGCAGCCGCTTCCTGCTGGACTCGGACATCACCACGGCCGGCCGTCACCCGCAGGGCGACATCTTCCTGGACGACGTCACGGTCTCGCGGCGCCACGTGGAGTTCCGTCGGACGCAGGCCGGGTTCAGCGTCGCGGACGTCGGCAGCCTCAACGGCACCTACGTCAACCGGGAGCGGATCGACGAGGTGTCGCTGAACAACGGTGACGAGGTGCAGATCGGGAAGTACCGGCTGGTGTTCTTCGCCGGCCACAACCGGGGGTACTGAACCCAACGTCGGTAGGAGCCCGAGTGAGTACGAATACCCCTTCATCTTCTCTCGGGGCGGCCACCCCCGCATCGTCCGGTCCGTACGTGGACCGCGGCGGGCGCGGGGTGGTCGCGGGTCCCAGGCAGCCGGTCCGTCCGGAGCGGCCGGGTGGGCGGCGGCGCAGCGGTGACGAGCTGCTGAGTATCGGCGCGGTGTTGACCTTCCTGCGCGACGACTTCCCCGAGGTCACCATCTCCAAGATCAGGTTCCTGGAGGCGGAGGGGCTGGTCGAGCCGCAGCGCACGCCCTCGGGGTACCGCAAGTTCAGCCCGGCCGACGTCGAGCGGCTGGCCTACGTCCTGCGGATGCAGCGTGACCACTACCTGCCGCTGCGGGTGATCCGCGAGCACCTGGACGCCATCGAGCGCGGTGAGGCACCGCCCGCGCTGCCGCCCTCCGCCGACACCCGGCCCGGGCCGGTGGAGGAGGCGGACCGGGAGCTGGGGGCTTCGGCCGACGTCCCGTCCGGAGTCCGGCTGGGGCGTGCCGAGCTGCTGGCGGCCGCCGAGTCCGGGGAGCGCGAGCTGTCCGAGTGGGAGTCCTACGGTCTGGTCGCGCCCGGTCCGGACGGCGGGTACGACGGCGAGGCGCTGCAGGTGGCCCGGCTGGTCGCGGAACTCGGCCGGTACGGGCTGGAACCGCGGCACCTGCGGGCCATGAAGGCCGCGGCGGACCGGGAGATCGCGCTGGTGGAACAGGTGGTGGCGCCACTGCGCCGGCACCGGAACCCGCAGACCAGGGCCCATGCCGAGGCCACCGCGCGGGAGCTGGCGACCCTGTCCGTGCGGCTGCACGCGGCGATGGTCCAGGCCGGTCTGCGCAACCGCGGATAGCGTCCCCGCGGGGTTCCTGTGGGATTCCCACGGGGCTCCTGCGGCCGGCCGTCCAGACCCCGGGCGGCCGGGGGTGCAGCGCGCTGACCAGCGGCGTCGGCCCTGCGCTTTCATATCCGGGGCCTGAGCCATAGGGTTGCCTGTGTGAATGAGCTCGACGTCGTGGGTGTCCGAGTGGAGATGCCTTCCAACCAGCCGATCGTGCTGCTGCGGGAGGTCGGGGGCGATCGGTACCTGCCGATCTGGATCGGTCCCGGCGAGGCGACCGCGATCGCCTTCGCCCAGCAGGGCATGACGCCGGTCCGCCCGCTGACGCACGACCTGTTCAAGGACGTCCTGGAGGCGCTGGGGCAGCAGCTCACCGAGGTCCGGATCACCGACCTGCGGGAGGGCGTCTTCTACGCCGAGCTGGTCTTCACCGGCGGAGTCGAGGTGAGCGCCCGGCCGTCCGACGCGATAGCGCTGGCCCTGCGCACCGGCACGCCGATCTACGGGAGCGAGGAGGTGCTCGCCGAGGCGGGCATCGCGATCCCGGACGAGCAGGAGGACGAGGTCGAGAAGTTCCGCGAGTTCCTCGACCAGGTGTCGCCCGAGGACTTCGGGGGCAGCGGCCCGCAGTAGCGCGGACCGGATTTCCCTACAGGTCAGGCCGTTGTTCGGCCTGCCGTTTTGCCAAAAACCGTCGACCTACCCACACTAGGGGCACGAAAAACCACTCTCCTGAGTGATGTGGTTTGGCTGGCCCGGCGTGGCGATCGTTGACGGGTCATAGGGGACTGCCTACCGTCAGGAGTGGCTGTCCGGGTGACCGATGCCCGCAGTTCGGGTTGCCCGCAGCACCAGTGGACGGAGGCAGGCATGAGCAGCACCGGCGATGACACGGCCGTGGGAGGCCTGTGTGCCGTGCACCTGCCGCGCACCGCTCGCACCGTGACGGACCTGCCCCGGGTGGGCAGGTTCCCGGCCGTGCAGCCCGGTCAGCCCGCCATCGAGCGGCTGGCCCCGACGTCCGAACTGATCGGTTACCGCGGTCCGACGGCCTGCGCGGCGGCCGGCATCACGTACCGCCAGCTGGACTACTGGGCCCGGACCGGACTGCTGGAGCCCAGCGTCCGTTCGGCGTACCCGGCCACCAGCCAGCGGCTCTACAGCTTCCGCGACATCCTGCTGCTGAAGATCGTGAAGCGGCTGCTCGACGCGGGCGTCTCGCTGCAGAACATCCGGGTGGCGGTCGCCCATCTGCAGGCGGCCGAGCAGGGCGACCTGGCCGGGATGACGCTGATGTGCGACGGCGCGACGGTGTACGAGTGCACCACGCCGCAGCAGGTGGTGGACCTGCTGAAGGGCGGTCAGGGGGTGTTCGGCATCGCGGTCGGAGCGGTCTGGCGGGAGCTGGAGCTGACGCTCGGGCGGCTGCACGCGGAGCGCACCGACACCGGCGAGACGCTGGTCGGCCACGACCCGTCCGACGAGCTGGCCCAGCGGCGCAACCGGGCGGTCTGACCGCAGAACTGACGAGGCCGCGGGCCCGGACGGGGAACCGTCCGGGCCCGCGGCCTCGTCGTTGCGCCTGGTGGGGCGATCGAGGGAGGACACGTGGGGTTCGGCACCGGGATAGCGGGTCTGCTGCGGCGTCGGGGCGGGCTGCTGAAGGTCCGGTTTCGGCGGCGGCCCGTGCAGCGCAGGGCCTTCCAGGCGGCGACGGTGCTCTGTTCGCTGGCGCTGGCGCCGAGTGCGTGGCTGTGGTGCTCGGCCGGGGACCGGGTCGGCACGGTGGCCGGCGTGCCGTCCGCACCGGTCGCGGTGGTCTTCGGCGCCGGGCTGGACCAGGGCAAGCCGTCGCCGTACCTGGAGCACCGGCTGAGCGCGGCGCTGGACCTGTACCGGGCGGGGAAGGTGCAGGCGATCCTGGTGACCGGCGACAACGGCCGGGACAGCTACGACGAGCCGGACGCGATGCGGACGTACCTGATCGAGCACGGGGTGCCGGCGGTCCGGGTGGTGGGCGACTACGCGGGCTTCGACACCTGGAACTCCTGCACCCGGGCCCGGCGGGTCTTCGGGGTGGAGCGGGCGGTGCTGGTCAGCCAGGATTTCCACGTCCGCCGGGCGCTGGCCCTGTGCGAGGCGGCGGGCATCGACGCGTACGCGGTCGGGGTGCCGGAACCGCACGACGGCACCTGGCTGTACGGCGGGCTGCGGGAGATACCCGGGGCGGGCAAGGCGGCGGTCAACGCCTGGCTGAAGCCGGACCCGCTGTTCCTCGGGCCCCAGGAGGACGGCATCCCGAAGGCTCTGGTGGACGCCGCGCAGGGCTAGGGGCTCTCTTTCGGATCACGCCGGGCGCGCGACGCCGGAGCACGCACCTCGCCGCGTTGTCGTCGGTCGCCGATACTCCGCATGGACTCCCTCCTCCGCCTTGCGATGCACGCACCCCGACGCCGCGCGCTGATCCGACGTGATCCGAAAGAGAGCCCCTAGATGAATGAGTCCGATGTCCTCAGTGGTCATAGGCGATGAGTGAGCGCTTGAGCGCGGCGCCGGTGTTCCAGTTGTGCCAGATCGCGGCGGCGAGGGCGAGCAGGCGTTGACCGGTGCGGGCGAAGACGCCGGCCTCGGTTCGTGCGCCGTGCTGTTCGAGACTGAGCTGGCCCTTGAGGGTGTCGATGACCGCCTCGATCCACTGGCGGACGCGGGCGAGCCTGCCGAATCGGGCAGGCTCGCCCTTGCGGTCGGGCCGGACCAGGTGCGCGCCGAGCTCGTCGGTGACGAAGGCCTCGAACGCGGCTCCGGCGAAGCCTTTGTCGCCGAGGATCACCTGGCCCCGGCGCACGAGGTGTCGGTCACGGCCGAGCATGGCCTCCATGACCTCGCGCTCGCCGAGTTTCGGGTTGGCCAGGCACCAGCTGACCGGCATGCCCTCGGCCGTGGTCAACAGGTAGAGCCTCAGACCCCAGAAGAAGCGGGAGTGACTGGCGCAGTAGCCGTACCCTGCGGTGCCGGCCAGGGCCGAGCGCTTGACCGTCTCACGGGAGGCCGCGCAGGGCAGCGGCGTGGAGTCGATCAGCCGCAGGTCGTCGTGCCAGGTCGGCACCTGCCGGGCCAGTGCGCCGACGACCTGCGGGATGAGCGGGCCGGCCGCGTTCAGACGCTTGTTGTAGCCGGACTGCCCCGGCAGGTACGGGAACAGGTGCCGCAGCCGGCCACTCGCGAAGCGGTGCCAGTGCCTCGCCGACGGGAAGCCGAGCAGTACCTGCGCCACGGCCAGGCACAGCAGTTCCGCATCCGAGAGCCTCGGAGGTCGCCCGATCCGGTGACGAGGGGCCATGTGATCGTCGATGAACACGTACAGTGCCGTCAGAAGGGTGTCCAGGTTCGTCTTCACAAACCAACCAACGGGCACCCTTCGTCATGGTCGCGGCCAGCCCAACAATCGGACTCATTCATCTAGGGCCTGCCCGGGTTCGTGCGCATTGTCGGACCCCTGCGGGATGATCGGCGGGTGCGATCACTGCCGAGCATCATCCACCTCGACATGGACGCCTTCTTCGCGGCGGTGGAGCAGGCGGCCAAGCCGAGCCTGCGCGGCAAACCGGTGGTGGTCGGCGGGCTCGGCGGGCGCGGAGTGGTCTCCACCGCCTCGTACGAGGCGCGGAAGTTCGGAGTGCACTCGGCGATGCCGATGGCGCAGGCGCGCCGGCTCTGCCCCAACGCGGCCTTCCTGAGCGGCCGGTTCGAGGCCTACCGGCAGGTCAGCGAGCTCGTGATGGGTCTGCTGCGCGAGCTGTCGCCGCTGGTGCAGCCGCTCAGCCTGGACGAGGCCTTCGTCGACCTGGAGGCCGGCCCCTACGGTCCGGTGCTGGCGGAGTCCGACCACGAGACCGGGGAGCGGTTGGTGCTCGCCCTGGCGGAGGACCTGCGGGCGGACATCCAGCGGCGCACCGGGCTGACCGGGTCGGTCGGGGCCGCCGGGTCCAAGCTGATGGCGAAGATCGCCTCCGAGCAGGCCAAGCCGGACGGGCTGGTGCTGATCGAACCCGGGCAGGAGCGGGCCGTGCTCGGCCCGATGCCGGTCCGGGCGCTGCCCGGGATCGGGCCGGCCACCGAACAGGTGCTGCGGCGGGCCGGACTGAACACCGTGGCGGACCTCGCCGAGGCGGGGGAGGGCGAACTGGTGCAGCTGCTCGGCCGGGCGCACGGCGCGGGTGTGCACCAGATGTCGATAGGGCTGGACGACCGGCCGGTGGTGGCCGACCAGGACGCCAAGTCGGTCTCGGTGGAGGACACCTTCGAGGTGGACCTCGCGGACCGGGAGCGGGTGCTGCGCGAGGTGGAGGTGCTGGCCGCCCGGTGCGTGCGGCGGCTGCGCGCGGCCGGGCGCTCGGGGCGGACGGTGGTGCTCAAGGTCCGGCGGTTCGACTTCTCGACGCTGACCCGTTCGGAGACGCTGCGCGGGCCCACCGACGACGAGACGGTGGTCATCGAGACGGCGCGCCGGCTGGCCTCCCAGGTGGACATCACCGGCGGGGTGCGGCTGCTCGGGGTGGGGGTCGCCCAGCTGGCCGACTACACCCAGGAGGACTTGTTCGCGCAGGCCCTGCGGGAGGAGGCGGCCGAGCACGCGGAGGCGGAGGTCGAGACGGCCGAGGAGGAGCCGGAGGCGGCCGCGCCGCGCCGCTGGATGCCCGGGCAGGACGTCCGCCATGCCGAGCTGGGGCCCGGGTGGGTGCAGGGCAGCGGTGTCGGGCGGGTCACCGTGCGGTTCGAGACGCCGTGGAGCGGGCCGGGGCGCATCCGGACCTTCGCGGTGGACGATCCGGCGTTGGAACCGGCCCGTCCGCTGCCGCTCTGGGGGGCCGAGGAGGCCGAGGGGGCGGAGGAGACGGGGGCGCCGGGGGTGTGAAACGCGAAGCGGCCCCAACCGGTGGGGGGGAGTACCGGTTGGGGCCGCATACCGTGCCGGACTTCGTGCGGTCGTGATGCCCTCACGACCGTCCGAAGGCCGGGCCGCCGCGCCCTGTCCCTGAGCGCGGGGCCGGACGCCTGGTCAGGCGTCGGTCTTGGCCAGCTCGGGGCTGGAGTTCCGCTCGGCCGTGCCGCCCGAGGCGACGACGGTGGCGGCCGGCTTGACGCCGCGGATCAGGAACGGGACGACGCCGGCGACGGCGCAGACGACGGCCGCGGCCCAGAACGCGTGCTTGTAGGCGTCCAGCGTGGGCAGCAGCAGCGGGATCTGCGGCGGCAGCTTCATGGTGTCGCCGGTCAGGATGGCGGCCATCACAGCGGTGCCGATCGCGCCACCGACGGTGCGCAGCACGGCGTTCATGCCGTTGGCGATGCCGCTCTGCTCCACCGGGACGGCGCCGTTGATGTAGGCCGGCATGGCGGAGAACGCCAGGCCGATGCCCAGGCCGAAGATCGCCGAGGAGGTGTAGATGTCGCCCTCGTGGCTGTGCCGCACGGCCAGGTAGGCCATCGCGACGGCACCCAGGACGCCACCGAGGACCAGCGGCAGGCGCGGGCCGCGGCGGGCGATCAGCATGGCGCCGACCGGGGCCGCCACCATCGAGCCGATCGCGGACGGCAGCAGCAGCAGACCGGCGTGCAGGACGGTCGCGGTGAAGCCGTAGTGGGTGAGCTTCTCCGGGGTCTGGGCGAAGTTGCTGATCACCATGAACGAGCCGTACATGCCGAAGCCGATCAGCAGGCCGGCCAGGTTGGTGAAGGCGACGGCCGGACGGGACATCATCTTCATGTCCACCAGGGGGTGCGCGACCTTGGTCTCGATGACCCCCCAGATCAGGGCGACGACGGCGGCCACGGCGAACAGGCCGAGGGTCTTGGTCGAGGTCCAGCCCCAGTGGTTGCCCTGGCTGACCGCGACGAGCAGGGCGGAGAGCCAGCCGGCCAGGGTGAGGGCGCCGAGCGGGTCGGCGCCGCCCTCCTTGTCGGTGACCGGGTCGGACGGGACGCGGAACGCGACCAGGGCGACCGCGATCAGGCCGAAGACCAGGCCCATCCAGAAGATCGACTTGTAGCTCCAGTGCTCCAGCAGGAGACCGGTCGCGACCAGGCCGAGGCCGGAGCCGACACCCATCGAGGCGCTGATGGCGGCGACGCCGCCGGTCACCTTCTGCTTGGGCAGCTCGTCGCGGACGATGCTGATCGCCAGCGGGAGCACGCCACCGCCGGCGCCCTGAAGGACACGGGCGACGACCAGCCAGGTGAAGGAGTGGGTGCTGACCGCCAGCGCCGAGCCGGCGACCAGACCGGCCAGCGAGATCAGCAGCATCGGCTTACGGCCCCGGAGGTCGCCGAAGCGGCCCAGCAGGGGAGTCAGCACGGCGGCGGAGAGCAGGTTGGCGGTCATCAGCCAGGTGATGCTGGACGCGGAGACGCTCAGTTCCTTGGCCAGCGAGGGCAGGATCGGGACGACCGCGGTCTGCACCACGCTGAACGACAGCATCGCCAGGATGAGGGCCGGCAGGACCCGGGCGCTGCTCTGCTTCTCGGCCGCGGTGGTGGGCTGTGGTGCCTCACTCACGGTTGCTTCCTCCCGTACATAGTGAATGAACTGAAGTAACCATGCCGGGAGATACTTCAGAGTGTCAAATATCCATTGGTGACGCTTTGGCAAAATCGAAGGATTCCGGCCGGGCGGCGACCGGGACGGAGGCATGCCGAGGGCCCCGGACCGAGGGGTCCGGGGCCCTGGGAGCGAGGGGTCAGGCGAACGGGCGCAGCACGGCCGGGCGGGGGGCCTCGGCCGCCGGGGTGGCCACCGGGGTCGTCGGGGCGGCGGCGGTGTTGTCGTGGATCTCGACGTGCTCGCGGCGCAGCTCGTCCCGGATCACCTCCTCGGCGGTGTAGCGCTCCACCACCAGGCGGACCCGCTCGATCGGGGTGAGGTACTTGCGGACCACCGGGCGCTCCTCGCGCAGGGTGACCTCCTCCACCGCCTCGGCGATCTCCTTCTCGGTGAGTGAGGCGCGCTCGGCCTCGCTCACCGGCATCCGCTCCACCCGGACGCGCTCGCGGACCACCGGGACGCGGCGCTCGACCTGCTCGCTGGTCACGTACTTGCGCAGCTTCGCGGTGCCCACGACGTGCCAGTCCGTGGTGATGTCCAGACGCTCCTCGCGGCAGGTGATCTCCACCGGGCCGTTGGGGGACGACGAAGCCGGGCCGGTCGAACGCTCCGAGGCCGGCGGGGCCACGGCCGAGTTCGTGGTCGCGGTGGTCGTCACGATCGGGGCGGGCTGCGGCTTGGGCTCGGTCGTCGTGTGGGCGGCCGCGGGTGCGGGGGTGTTGAGGGTCCGCACGTTGACCTCCGTCGCGGTGCCGGTGGGGTCGGCGGGGGTGGTGGTCGGGGCGGGGTCGAGGGTGTGGAAGGCGATGGGCTTCACGGGCTCGGCCGCCGGGGTGGTGCCGAAGTCGAGGTCGGGGCGCGCGGGGCGGTCGCCGTCCCGGCCGACCGACCGGTCACTCTCGCGGTCGACGGGCCGGTCACTCTCGCGGCCGACGGTCCGGTCGCCGTCCCGGCCGACCGGGCGGCCGTTCGCCGGGGTGTCCAGGCCGTAGTAGCGGTAGAGCTGGAGCTCCTGGGCGGGCGACAGGTGCTGGCCGACGCCGAAGTCCGGCGACTCCTTCACCAGCGACTTGTCGTACGGCACCCGGAGCTCGTCGCCGGAGAACTCGCTGGTGGTGAGCGGGACGAAGGCGTCCCGGCCGAAGATGCCGGTCCGGACGGCCGCCCACTCCGGCTGGCCGGTGGCGTCGTCCAGGTAGACCTCGTCGACCGTGCCGATCTTGTCTCCGTTGCGGTCGACCGCCTTGTGGCCGATGAGGTCCCGGGGATCGATATCGGTTTGCACTCTTTCCTCCAGTGCGCTGCGCCTGCGGAACTCCCGCAGGACCGTGGCCGGAGCACCCGTTCCGCCTGCCACTTCACACCAAAGGCCATGAATCGGACGGGCGCGACCGGGGTGCGCCGGACGGGCTCCGGGCTGGACCGTCCGGGGGACGCGCGTAGACCCGGAGTGGCCCGACGCGACCGTGATCGGGGGGCCTGCCGCTGGTACCCTGGGCGGCGACCGCCGAGCCCGCTCGGGAGAGTCCCCGGCCACGGAAAGTGCTGGTCGGGGCGCCGAAGGAGCAACTCCTCCCCGGAATCTCTCAGGCATCCGTACCGTGTGGGCTAGGTCACTCTGGAAAGCAGGGCAGGACCGTCGGCAGGGAGCCGACGGGCACCACCCTCACCGACGGTGCAAGCCGGCGGCGTGCCCACAGCGCGCCGTGCGGGTGAAGCTCTCAGGTCCCGATGACAGAGGGGGAGGCCTGTCGGGTTCGCCCGCCCGGGTCGAGCCGCTGTCCGCAGCGGCTCCGGCCGGCCGGCGTGCGCACCCCCGCCGGTCCGTGACCAGGAGGCCTCGACCACCATGAACGCCCAGCCGAACGCGGGACGCCCCACCGGCGCCTCGACCCTCACCGAGCTTGAGCTGGCCAGCCCCTTCGAGAACCGCCACATCGGCCCCGACGACGCCGCGCAGCAGAAGATGCTGGCGTCCATCGGCTACGGCTCGCTGGACGAACTCGCCGCCACCGCCGTTCCCGAGGCGATCCGCTCCATCACCGGCCTGGACCTGCCCGGCGGCCGCAGCGAGGCCCAGGTGCTCGCCGAACTGCGCGAGCTGGCGAGCCGCAACCAGGTGCTCCAGCCGATGATCGGCCTGGGCTACTACGGCACCTTCACCCCGCCGGTGATCCTGCGCAACGTCATGGAGAACCCGGCCTGGTACACCGCCTACACGCCGTACCAGCCGGAGATCTCCCAGGGCCGCCTGGAGGCGCTGCTCAACTTCCAGACCCTGGTCTCCGACCTGACCGGCCTGCCGACCTCCGGCTCCTCGCTGCTCGACGAGGGCACCGCGGCCGCCGAGGCGATGGCGCTGGCCCGCCGCGTCACCAAGGTCAAGGGCGGCGTCTTCCTGGTCGACGCCGAGACCCTGCCGCAGACCACCGCGGTGATCAACACCCGCGCGGTGCCGACCGGTGTCGAGGTCGTCGTCGCCGACCTGTCCGAGGGCATCCCGGCCGAGATCGCCGAGCGCGGCGTCTTCGGCGTGCTGCTCCAGTACCCGGGCGCCACCGGTGTGGTCCGCGACCTCGCCCCGGTCATCGAGCAGGCGCACGGCCTCGGCGCGATCGTCGCGGTCGCCGCCGACCTGCTGGCGCTGACCCTGCTCGCCTCGCCGGGCTCGCTCGGCGCCGACATCGCCTGCGGCACCTCGCAGCGCTTCGGCGTGCCGATGGGCTTCGGCGGCCCGCACGCCGGCTACCTGTCGGTGCGCGCCGAGTACGCCCGCTCGCTGCCCGGCCGCCTGGTCGGCGTCTCGGTCGACGCCGACGGCAACCGCGCCTACCGCCTGGCGCTGCAGACCCGCGAGCAGCACATCCGCCGCGAGAAGGCCACCAGCAACATCTGCACCGCCCAGGTGCTGCTCGCCGTCATGGCCTCGATGTACGCCGTCTACCACGGTCCGGACGGCCTGGCCGACATCGCCCGCCGCACCCACCGCTACGCGGCCGCCCTCGCCGAGGGCCTGCGGGCCGGCGGCGTCGAGCTGCTGCACGGCGAGTTCTTCGACACCGTCACCGCCGTCGTCCCGGGCCGTGCCGCCGAGATCGCGGCCGCCGCCCGCGCCAACGGCGTCAACGTCCACCAGGACGGCCCGGACCGGATCTCGGTCTCCACCGACGAGACCACCACCCGCGAGCACCTGGCCGCCGTCTGGGCCGCGTTCGGCGTCCCCGCGGTCGAGGTCGCCGAGGGCGCCGACGCGCTGCCGGCCGCGCTGCTGCGCCAGGACGAGTACCTGACCCACCCGGTCTTCCACAGCCACCGCTCGGAGACCGCCATGCTGCGCTACCTGCGCCGCCTGTCGGACCGGGACTACGCGCTGGACCGCGGCATGATCCCGCTGGGCTCCTGCACCATGAAGCTCAACGCGACCACCGAGATGGAGGCCGTCACCTGGCCGGAGTTCGGCCAGCTGCACCCCTTCGCGCCGATCGAGCAGGCCCAGGGCTTCCTCAGCCTGATCCGCGAGCTGGAGCGCCAGCTGGTCGAGGTGACCGGCTACGACGCCGTCTCGATCCAGCCGAACGCGGGCTCGCAGGGCGAGCTGGCCGGCCTGCTGGCCGTCCGCGCCTACCACCACGCCAACGGTGACACCCAGCGCGACGTCTGCCTGATCCCGTCCTCCGCGCACGGCACCAACGCGGCCTCCGCGGTGATGGCCGGCATGCGCGTGGTCGTGGTGAAGACCCTGGTCGACGGCGACGTGGACGTCGAGGACCTGAAGGCCAAGATCGAGCAGCACCGGGACAGCCTCTCCGTGCTGATGGTCACCTACCCGTCCACCCACGGCGTGTACGAGACCCAGATC
Organism: Kitasatospora sp. NBC_01300; assembly: GCF_041435235.1. Classification (NCBI taxonomy): domain Bacteria; kingdom Bacillati; phylum Actinomycetota; class Actinomycetes; order Kitasatosporales; family Streptomycetaceae; genus Kitasatospora; species Kitasatospora sp. NBC_01300. Next base: position 6,651,996 of record NZ_CP108408.1, read on the forward strand.
ACCGACATCTGCGCCCTGGTGCACGAGGCCGGCGGCCAGGTGTACGTGGACGGCGCCAACCTGAACGCCCTGGTCGGCCTCGCCAAGCCGGGCAAGTTCGGCGCGGACGTCTCGCACCTGAACCTGCACAAGACCTTCTGCATCCCGCACGGCGGCGGCGGCCCGGGCGTCGGCCCGGTCGCGGTGCGCGCCCACCTGGCGCCGTACCTGCCGAACCACCCGCTGCAGCCGGAGGCCGGCCCGGCCACCGGGGTCGGCCCGATCTCGGCGGCGCCGTGGGGCTCGGCGGCCATCCTGCCGATCTCCTGGGCGTACGTCCGGCTGATGGGCGGCGAGGGCCTCAAGCGCGCGACCCAGGTCGCGGTGCTGAACGCCAACTACATCGCCAAGCGGCTGGCACCGCACTTCCCGGTGCTCTACACCGGCCCCGGCGGGCTGGTCGCGCACGAGTGCATCATCGACCTGCGCCCGCTGACCAAGGAGACGGGCGTGACGGTGGACGACATCGCCAAGCGCCTGATCGACTACGGCTTCCACGCGCCGACGATGTCCTTCCCGGTGGCCGGCACGCTGATGATCGAGCCGACCGAGTCCGAGGACCTGCACGAGATCGACCGGTTCTGCGACGCGATGATCGAGATCCGGGCCGAGATCGACAAGGTCGGCTCGGGTGAGTGGGCGGCCGCGGACAACCCGCTGCGCAACGCCCCGCACACCGCCGCCGAGCTGGCCGGCGACTGGGCGCACGGCTACTCGCGGCAGGAGGCGGTCTTCCCGGCGGGCGTGAACCCGGCGGACAAGTACTGGCCGCCGGTCAGCCGGATCGACGGCGCGTACGGCGACCGCAACCTGGTCTGCTCCTGCCCGCCGCTGGAGGAGTACGGCGTCTGATCCGACCGGACGTACGGCAGGGCCCCGACGGCACGTACCGTCGGGGCCCTGCCCGTTGTCGTCGTCCGGCGGCTGCCCCCGCCGGTGCGGTCAGGCCGCGTGGGCGACGGTGCGGCGCGGTGCGATCACCCGGCCGTCGGGCAGCAGCTCTCCGGTGTCCTCGAACAGCACGACGCCGTTGCAGAGCAGGCTCCAGCCCTGCTCCGGGTGGCAGGCCACCGTGACGGCCGCCTCGCGGTCCTCGGACTCGGCCGACGGGCACTCAGGACGGTGCTGGCACATACGTACCCTCGCTTCGCTCTGCGATCCTCCCCCGTGGTGCGGCCGCCGGCGGAGCCGTCGGGAGCCGCCGCGGTAGCCGGATCCTGTCCGCGCACCGACCAGGTGTGGACCGGCGCTCAAGTGGGTAGGACAGGTGGTCCTTCCACGCTGGTTCCCAGTGTCGGCATCTGCGGTCGTGCGCGCAGGGATTTCGTGACATGCGCCACAACTCCCGGGTAGAGATCACCCGTTCAGGTGGGTCCGACGGGAAAAGGTGCACCGATGGGTCAGCTGCGGCATGGCCCGAGGAGGTCAGGGCGGATGGCCCGTCCGGGTGGTTCGGGCGGGCGAGGGCGACGCGCACGCCGCCGGGCCACCGGGTGGTGGCCCGGCGGCCCGGCGGCGTGGGGCCGGCTCAGGAGGAGCCGAGCAGCAGTGGCTTGGCGAGCGGCGCCCGGGCGAGCAGCGGCAGCAGCTCGCCGGCCGGGTAGGCGCGGTGCGCGGTGACGCCGAGCGGGGCCGGGGCCAGCGGGATCAGCTGGTCGGCGGCCGGGTCGGTGTCGGGGCCGTGCAGCCACAGTGCCGTCGCGTACTGCCCTGGGAAGGTCAGCAGCCGGGGCTGCTGGCGGGACCGGGAGCCCTGGGCGAGCTGCCAGGCCTGGCGCAGCGCCCGGACCGTCGAGTCGAGGTAGGGGCCGGCGGTGAAGTGCGAGAAGGTGTGGCCCTCGACGGCCTGGACGACCTCGGCGGCGGCGGCGACCTCGGCGCCGTCCTTGATCAGGAAGCGCCAGCCCGTCCGGCGGGCGGCGCGCAGCTCCGGGCGCGGCCCGTCCAGGACGTGGACGGCGAGCGGGTGCGTGGGGAGCAGCGTGCCGACCGGATGGCGCAGTGCTGCGGCGGCGGGTTGGCGCAGCGCGGTCTCCGAGTCGAGTGCGGCCAGGACGGCGCGCAGGGCGCTCGGCGGGGGCTGGGGGGTCTGCAGAGTCATGGCGGGGTCCGCCTCTCCGTGCGAGATCGGCGTGCGAGTGCGGCATACCGGCGTGGCGCGGCGTGTCATCGGTGACGGGACCTGGCCGTGTCCGGTTGTGCATGATCGCGGTGCCGGCGCGGTCGCCGCCGTCGACGAGGGGTTCGAGGCGGAGCGGGCCGGCCGGAGCGCAGTGCGAATTCTATCGAACAGGTGCGCAGGGTGACCTGTTTATCACAGGCGGTGGCGCCGGGCAAGTCGGCAGATCTGCTGAATATCCGTCAGTTTCCTTGCATTGCAAGCCAGTACAAGCATTCGGGTATCGATCTTCGAGGTGGGCATGATGCTTGCACGGTCGGGTCGGCCGGTGTCTCAGGAGGAGGGGACCGTGGGCGAGAAGGTCGTGGCGACTCGTGCTGATCTGGCGGACCGGCAGCTGTACCGGCGCAAGCTCCAAGCCTGCCTCGACGCGCTGGGGCGGATGCTGCGCGAGGACCGGTTCGACCGGCCGCGGGCGGTCATGGGCCTGGAGATCGAGCTCAACCTGGCCGACGAGGACGGCCTGCCGGCACTGCGCAACGCGCAGGTGCTGAGCGCGATCGGCTCCAGCGACTTCCAGACCGAACTGGGCCAGTTCAACGTCGAGGTGAACATCGTGCCGCACCGGCTGTGCGGGCACGTCTTCGAGGACCTGCGCGAGGAGCTCGAAACCGGGCTGCGCTACGCCGACCGGCGGGCCGCCGAGGCCGGTGCCCGGATCGTCATGGTGGGGATCCTGCCGACCCTGGAGCACGGTCACACCGGCCTGGACGCGATCTCCCACAACCCGCGCTACAGCCTGCTCAGCGACCAGATCCTGGCCGCCCGCGGCGAGGACATCGCGCTGGACATCGAGGGTGTCGAACACCTCCAGCTGGAGACCATCACCATGGTGGCCGAGGCCGCCGCGACCTCCCTGCAACTGCACCTGCAGGTGACCCCGGAACGCTTCTCCTCGGTGTGGAACGCGGCCCAGGCGATCTGCGGGGCGCAGCTCGCGCTCGGCGCCAACTCGCCGTTCCTGTTCGGGCGGGAGCTGTGGCGGGAGACCCGTCCGGTGCTGTTCCAGCAGGCCTGTGACACCCGTACGGCGGAACTCAAGGCGCAGGGCGTCCGGCCGATCACCTGGTTCGGCGAGCGCTGGGTGGACTCGGCGTACGACCTGTTCGAGGAGAACCTGCGCTACTTCCCCGCCCTGCTGCCGATCTGCGACGACGAGGACCCACTGAAGGTGCTCGCCTCCGGCGGCGCGCCCCGGCTCGCCGAGATGCGGCTCCACAACGGCACGATCTACCGCTGGAACCGGCCGGTGTACGACATCGCGGGCGGGATCGCGCACCTGCGGGTGGAGAACCGGGCGCTGCCGGCCGGGCCGACGGTGGCCGACACGCTCGCGAACGCCGCCTTCTACTACGGGCTGGTCCGGGTGCTCGCCGAGCAGCCCCGGCCGGTCTGGACCCGGCTGCCGTTCGAGCGGGCCGACGAGAACTTCCGGCAGGGCGCCCGCTACGGCATCGACGCGGTGTTCCAGTGGCCGCGGGCGGGCCGGGCGGGCCGCGGCGGCGGGCTGACCACGGTGTCCGCCGTCGACCTGGTGCTCAACGAACTGCTGCCGATGGCCCACCAGGGCCTGGACGAGTGGGGTGTGGAGCCCGCCGACCGGGACCGCTACCTGGGGATCATCGAGCAGCGCTGCCTGCGCCGCACCAACGGCGCGGCCTGGCAGAGCGCGACCTTCCACCGGCTGCGCGAGCAGTACGGGATGGACCGCCCGGCCGCGCTCGCCGCGATGACCAGGCGCTACATCGAGCACATGCGCACCGGTGAGCCGGTGCACACCTGGCCGGTCGGGTAGCCGGACCGCTGTGTCAGGATGACCGTTCCGGCGGTCGGCCGACGGCCGGAGCGACGCCCGCCCCGCTGGAGCCCCCGTGACCACCCTCCCGACCGCACCGGAGACCGCGAAGCCCACGCGCCGGCTGCTCGGCGTGGAACTGCTGATCGTCCTTGGCCTCTCCCTCGGGGCCAGCGGCGTCAGCGCGCTGATCAGCTTCGCGGCCTCGCTCACCGAACCGATCCAACTCGGCCAGCAGGTCGCCACGTTGAACGGTTCGCGGGCGCCCGGCCGGCCCTGGCTGGACCTGGTGTGGCAGCTGTACTACATCGGGCGCGGGCTGATGCCGGTGGTGCTGGTCGGGTACCTGCTGGTGCGCGAGGGCGCCGCGCTGCGGGTGCTCGGCTTCGACCTCGGGCAGAAGCTGCGCGACCTCGGCCGGGGCGCCGCCGTGGCGGCCGCGATCGGCGGCTCCGGGCTGGTGCTGTACCTGGCCTCGCAGGCGGCCGGCTTCAACCTGACGGTGGCGCCGTCCGGGCTGCCGGACGTGTGGTGGCGGATCCCGGTGCTGGTGCTCTCCGCGTGGCAGAACGCCGCCCTGGAGGAGGTCGTCGTCCTCGGCTACCTGCTGCGCCGGCTCGGGCAGCTGGGCTGGTCGTGGCCGGCGGCGGTGGTGGCGAGTTCGGTGCTGCGCGGCTCGTACCACCTGTACCAGGGGGTCGGCGGGCTGGTCGGCAACATGGTGATGGGGGCGGTGTTCTGCCTGCTCTACCGGCGCTGGGGGCGGGTGATGCCGCTGGTCGCGGCGCACGCGTTGATCGACACGGTGGCCTTCGTCGGGTACGCGCTGCTCGCCGGGCACGTCAGCTGGCTGCCGACCCCCTGAGCGGGAGGCGGCCGGCCGGGGTGCGCGGCGGACGGGCGAGCAGGCGGTCGACGTGCCGGCGCTCCAGGCCCGGGCCCGGGTCGATCGGCAGCAGCAGGCGGTCGCGGCGCCAGAGGGAGTTGCGGACCAGCCGCGGCGGGATGACGTCGTCCACCCAGGCGAACGGGCGGCCTGCGGCGTAGCGCAGCAGTGGGGCCCACTTGCGGGCCGAGAGCAGCTCCATCAGCGGGACGCGCGGGTCACCGGGCTGCGGGACGTCACCGGTGAAGCGGACCAGCGGGAGGGCGGGCAGGCCGATCGCCGGGGCGATGTGCGTGTTGGCGTGCTCCTCCCAGGTGGTGGCCCACACGAGTTCGTAGGTGCCGGCCAGCTCGCGCAGCCAGGCGCCGTGTCGGGCGGAGAGGAGCACCGAGTAGCCGAACAGGGTGTGGGTGTCGAACCCGGCGTCGGGGTGCGGGCAGACCGGGTTGAGCACCCCGTCGACGTCCAGGAACAACAGCGGCTTCGGCACCAGTGGCCCCCCAGAGACGGTGGTGTGACTTACCTGGTCGGACGAACCTGGCGTACCGGTGGTTGCGTACGGCCGGGCGCACGCGGGGCGCACGGGGCGCTCACGGCGCGGCCACCGGCTCGGCGGCGGCCACCGGTGCGTCGACGGTGCTCCTGCGGGCCAGCCGGCGGACCTGAGGCTCCAGCAGCACGACCGCGCTGAGCACCAGGCAGACGACGGCGCAGGCCCACAGCGCGCCCGAGAGGCCGAGCACCGTGGCCGCCGGTCCGGCCAGCGCGATGCCGATCGGGGACAGCGAGAAGGAGCCGAGTTCGTCGTACGCGGCGACCCGGGAGAACATCTCCTCGGGGATCTCCTGCTGGAGCGCGATCATCCAGTTGACGCCGAAGACGGTGACGCCGACCCCGGACAGGAACATCGCGAGGGCGAGCAGCGGCAGCGGTGCCTCCGCCGCCAGCGCCAGGGCGGGCACGCCGAACAGGAACACCCCCCAGTTGCCGACCAGCAGGATCCGGCGCGGCCGCCAGCGGGCCATCAGCACGCCGGTCACCACCAGTCCGACGCCGTAGGCGGCCATCGCCAGGCCCCAGTCGGACGCCCCGCCGAGGCGCTCCTTGGCGACCGTCGGCCCGTACACCGACTCGACCGCGCCGATGCAGGCGACCAGGACGGAGAACTGCGCCACGATCACCCAGAGCCAGCGGCGGGAGGCGAACTCCCGCCAGCCCTCCCGCAGATCGCGCAGCATGCTGTGGCCCTGCGGGGCGGGCGCCTGCTCGGCCTCCAGGAAGAACCGGAGCGAGGCGGCGACCAGGAAGCAGGCGCCGTCCAGGGCGAGCACCCAGCCGGGGCCGACGGCGGCGGTGAGCGCGCCGCCGAGCGCGGCGCCGCCGATCTGGGAGGCGTTCTGGCCCATCCGGAACACCGAGAAGGCCCGGGCGGCGTGCTCCGGGGCGACGGCCTGCAGCATCATGCCGCCGGAGGCGGGGGAGTAGAGCGCGTACCCGGCGCCGCCGGCGGCGGAGAGCAGCATCAGCTGCCAGAGCTGGATGTTCCCGGCCAGCACCAGCGCCGCCAGGACGACCTGGGACAGGCCGCTGAACAGGTTGGCGGCGACCATGATGTGGTGCCGGGGCATCCGGTCGGCGAGGGCGCCGCCGACCACCAGGAGCAGGACGGTGGGCAGCAGCCGGGCGGCGGTGACGTAGCCGACCTCGGACGTGGTGCCGCCGTGGCCGAGCACGGCGAAGGCCGTGGCGATGGGGGCACCGGCGTTGCCGAGGCCGCTGACCACGGTGGCGGCGGTCTGGATGCGGAAGTTGCGGCTCGCCCAGGCGAGGCGGCGGGGGCGTGGAGGTCGGGTCGGCACCTGGCGACTATGGCCGCGGTTCGTACGGCTGTCCAACGGGTTTTCACGGCTGGGACGGGATCAGCCCAGGTGGCCCCAGAGGAAGGTGAGGGTGCGGCGCCAGGCGGTCGCGGCCTGGAGCGGGTCGTAGGTGCCGAGCGGGTTCTCGTCGTTCATGAAGGCGTGGCCGGCCGGGTAGAAGTGGATCTCGGGGCGGACGTCGGTGGCCTCGCCGATCCGGATCGCGGCCTCGTCGACGGCGGCCATCGGGATCGAGCCGTCCCGTTCGCCGTAGTGCCCCAGGACGTGGGCGGTCAGGCCCCGGTAGTCGAAGTCCGGGTCGGGCGGGAGGCCGTAGAAGGGCACCACCGCGGCGACCCGGTCGCCCTCCCGGGCGGCCAGCAGCAGGGCGAAGCCGCCGCCCATGCAGAAGCCGACCACGCCGACCGCGTCGCCGACCACGCCCTCCAGGGCGAGCAGGTGGTCGACGGCCCCGGAGAGGTCCTCGACGGCCCGCTCGACCGGGAGTTCGCGGGTGAGCCGGGCCGCCTCGGTGCGGTCGTGGGTGGTGGCGCCGCCGAACAGGTCGGGGGCCAGCACGGTGAAGCCCTCGGCGGCGAACCGGTCGGCCATCGTCGCGACGTGCGTGGTGAGGCCCCACCACTCCTGCACCACGACCAGGCCCGGCCCGACGCCCTGGGGCGGGCGGGCCAGGTACCCGTGCGCGGTACGGCCGTTGCTCGGGAAGGCGACGTTCTGCCGGGAGCCGCCCTGGTCAGGCATGGGTTCCTCGCGGTGGGTCGGGCCGGATGCGGCGGGGACTCGACGGGGGACTCGGCGGGGGCGGGCTCAGCCCATCTCCTCCAGGGCGCGGCCCTTGGTCTCCTTGATGCAGAAGGCCACGAACGGGATGGAGAGCAGTGCGAAGGCCGCGTAGATGACGTACGTCGCCGACAGGTTCCAGTCGGCGAGGTTGGGGAAGGTGACGGTGATCGCCCAGTTGGCGATCCACTGGGCCGATGCGGCGACGGACAGCGCGAGCGCGCGGATCCGGTTGGGGAACATCTCGCCGAGCAGGACCCAGACCACCACGCCCCAGGAGAAGGCGAAGCAGAGCACGAAGACGTGCGCCGCGACCAGGGCGACGGTGGCGTGGGTGTTGTCGAGGGTGGCGGTGTCCCCCGTGCCCTGCCGGTACGAGAACGCCCAGGCGGCGGTGCCCAGCGCGAGCGCCATGCCGATCGAGCCGGCCAGGGCGAGCGGCTTGCGGCCGATCCGGTCCACCAGCGCCATCGCGATCACCGTGCCGATCACGTTGATGATGGAGGTGGAGAGGCTGATCAGCAGCGAGTTGGACTCGTTGATGCCGACCGACTGCCAGAGGAACGAGGAGTAGTAGAAGATCACGTTGATGCCGACGAACTGCTGGAACACCGAGGCCCCGATGCCGACCCAGACGATCGGGAGCAGGCCGAACCGCCCGCCGAGCAGGTCCTTGAGCCGGGGCTTGTGCGAGGACTCCAGCACCGCGCGGATCTCCGCGACCCGGGCGTCCAGGTCGACGTCCTCGCCCTCCACCTCGCGCAGCACCTTGCGGGCCTGGTCCTCCCGGTGGTCGGCGATCAGGTAGCGCGGCGACTCCGGGATGGCGAGCGCCATCAGCCCGTACACCAGGGCCGGGATGGTCTCCACGCCGAGCATCCACTGCCAGGCCTGGATGCCGCCCAGGTGGCCGGTGGACTCACCTCCGGCAGCCTGGTTGATCGCCCAGTTGGCGAGCTGGGAGACGGTGATGCCGAGCACGATCGCCATCTGCTGGAAGGAGGCGAGCCGGCCCCGGTAGGCGGTCGGCGCGACCTCGGCGATGTAGGTGGGCGCGATCACCGAGGCGATGCCGATCGCGATGCCGCCGACCACGCGCCAGGTGGCCAGCACCTGGATGCTCGGCGGGAACATCGAGCCGAGGCCGCTGATCGCGAACAGGCCGGCGGCCAGCAGCATGGTGCGGACCCGGCCGAGGTGGTCGGCGAGCCGGCCGGCGGCCACCGCGCCGGCCGCCGAGCCGAGCAGCGCGATGGCCACCACGAAGGCCGTTTCGCCGTTGCCCACGGCGAAGTGCTTCTGGATGCCCGTCACCGCACCGTTGATCACCGCGCTGTCGTAGCCGAACAGGAACCCGCCCATCGCGGCGGCGGCGGAGATGAAGATGACGTGCCCGAGGTGGGCCTCGCCCGCCCGATGGCTGTTGAGTGTGGACAAGCGCGCTCCCCGAGGTGGACGGGCCCGCTCTGACGGCCGAGTGGGCAGGACTCGTCTCACATTCGAGCAGCGGCGGGGCCGCCCTGCTCGAATTGGGGGCCGATCGGGTGATTCGGGGTCAGTCAGGGGCAGTCATCAGGAGCGCGATGGGCCGTTCGCGCCGGGAGCGTGAACGGGCGGACGCGCCCCCGGGCCAGCCGGTGCGCCTGCCGGGGCAGTTGACGCGCCCCCTGGTCGCCCGGTGCGCCCGGGTCAGCTGACGCGCCGCCGGTGCCGGCGCAGCAGTTGGGTGCGGGCGGCGGCGTCCTGGTCGCGCCGGGGGTGCGGGGCGTCCGCCCGGTCGGCCTCGCGCTCGGCCAGCCGGTCGGCGATCGCGTGCTGGGCGTCGGCCGGCTTCTTGTCGTCGTACTTGAACTTGGCCCGCACCTCGCGGACCGTCAGGCGGAGCCCGCGCACGCCGGGGAGCAGCCGGGAGAACTCGCCCTCGCCGGGCACCACCCGGGTGTCCGGCGTCTCCGGCTGGAAGTGCGCCAGCTGGCGGTTGAGGATCTCCGCCTTGCCCGCCGCGGACTCGACGAGCTCGGCGGTGCAGTGGAAGTGGACGGAGGCGTAGTAGCTGGTGGGCGTGCCCGGCTCGCCGCGCCAGTGGCCGGGCGCGAAGGCGTAGTCGTCGGTGACCGCGAGGGTGACCTGCGGGTCGGCCCGGACGGCGGCCAGCAGCGGGTTGGGCGTGGCGAGGTGGAGCAGGATCTCGCCGCGCTCGGCGTCCAGCAGGAAGTGCGTCGGGACGAGCACCGGGCCCTCGCCCGGTCCGCCGTTGGCGGCGAGCAGGCCGAAGTCGCGGCCCTCGGCCAGCCAGGCGCGCCACTCCTGTTCGTCGCCGCGGTCCCAGGATCTGATCAGCATCGGCGGGCCCTCCGTCAGCGGGGGTAGCCGCGCAGGTGCGCGGGCAGCGGGACGGTGGTGGAGTCGGCCGGCTCGGGGGTGCCGTGCACGGTGGTGACCGGGATCAGGCCGGACCAGTGGGGCAGGTCGAGATCCTCCGGGTCGTCGTCGGCGCCGTCCGCGCGGGTCTTGGCCGAGACCTCGTCCAGGTCGAGCCGCAGGACGGCGGTGGCGGCGAGTTCCTTGGCGTTGGCCGGGCGGACCTCGGTGGAGCGGCCGGGGATCGCGTGGTCGACCAGCGCGGCCAGCGCGACGTCCAGCTCCTCGGGGTCGGTGACCTGGTGGGCGGTGCCGTGCGCGATGACCGAGCGGAAGTTGACCGAGTGGTTGAACGCGGACTTGGTCAGCACCAGCGCGTCGACCAGGGTGACGGTGAGGCAGACCGGCAGGCCCTGGTCGGCGGAGGCGTTGCGCAGCGGACGGCTGCCGGTCGAGCCGTGGACGTACAGCCGGCTGCCGACGCGGGCGTAGATGGTCGGCAGGACGACGGGGGCGCCGTCGGCGACGAAGCCGAGGTGGCAGATGTACGCGTGGTCGAGGATGTCGTGGATCGCCTCCTGCTCCCAGGTGGCGCGGTCCTTGTAGCGGGTGGGGGTGGTGCGGGGGGTGCGGGAGTAGCTGGCGGAGCCTTCTGAAGGGGCCGACATGACAACCTCTATGTACTAGTGCATAATTTGCTTTGTGCTAGGAGACTATCCGCTGAAAGGGCGACGCGCCAGCGAAATCGCGTCCCACATCGAACAGGGCGTGAGCACCGGGCGCCTCGCCCCCGGAACCGCGCTGCCCCCGCTGCGCCACCTCGCCGCCGAACTCGGCGTCAACCCCAACACCGTCGCCGCCGCCTACCGGCTGCTCCGCGACCGCGGGGTGATCGAGACCGCCGGCCGCAAGGGCAGCCGGATCCTCCCCAGGCCCGCGCTCACCCCGCGCGACCAGATCCGCGTCCCCGTCCCCCCGCACGCCCGCGACCTGTCCGGCGGCAACCCCGACCCGGCGCTGCTGCCCGACCTCGCCCCGGTCCTCGCGGCCGCCGCCGGGGCCGCCCGTGCCGAGCCCGTCCTGTACGGGCACCCGGCCATCGACCCCGGGCTGCTCGCGCTCGCCCGCGCCTCCTTCGAGGCCGACGGCCTGCCCGGCGGCCCGATCGCCGTCGCCTCCGGCTCGCTCGACACCATCGAGCGCATCCTCGCCATCCGGCTGCGCCCCGGCGACGCCGTCGCCGTCGAGGACCCGGGCTGGGGCAGCCTGCTCGACCTGCTGCCCGCGCTCGGCCTGCGGCCCGCGCCCGTCCGGCTGGACGACGAGGGCCCGCTGCCCGACTCGCTCGCCGCCGCGCTGGCCGAGGGCGCCCGCGCGGTGGTGGTCACCAGCCGGGCGCAGAACCCGACCGGCGCCGCGCTCACCGCCCGCCGGGCCGAGGAACTGCGGGCCGTCCTGGCCGAGCACCCCGGCGTGCTGCTGATCGAGGACGACCACGGGCACGGCATGGTCGACCAGCCGTACCACTCGCTGGTGGGCGCCGGCGCACGGCACTGGGCCGTGGTGCGCTCGGCGGCCAAGGCGTACGGCCCGGACCTGCGGCTCTCGGTGGCCGTCGGCGACCAGGACACCATCGGGCGGGTCACCGGGCGGCTGCGCCTGGGCGCCGGCTGGGTCAGCCACCTGCTCCAGCGGGCCGTCGCCGAACTGTGGCGCACCGACGCGGTGCCGGTCGCCCGGGTGGCCGGCGTCTACCGGGCCCGCCGGGACGCGCTGCTCGGCGAGCTCGCCGCGCGCGGCATCGAGGCGCACGGCGAGAGCGGGCTGAACGTCTGGGTGCCGGTGCCGGACGAGACCTCCGCGCTGGTGGCGCTGGTGCAGCGCGGCTGGGTCGCGGCGCCCGGCGCGCGCTACCGCGTCCAGTCCCCGCCCGGGCTGCGGCTCACCGTGGCCCAGCTGGAACCGGCGGACGCGCGGCGGCTGGCCGAGGACCTGGCGGCCGTGCTGGGGGCGGGCGGGGCCGGTTCGCGGCTGGTGTGAACCGGGCTGCTCCGGTCCGGTTCGACCCGTTCGTCCCGCCGGTCTGAACCCGGTGCTCCGCTGGTCTGAACCCGGCGGTAACAAAGCGGGAAACCTGGTGCAGATACCTAGCGGTAACCAGTGCGGGCATGTCATGTTCATCGCGCCACCGGCCGGCGGCCCACCCTCACCTAGGCGTCTCCCCGTCCCCACCGCACGGGGAGACCGAGCCGCAGGAGTTCCGCCGTGCCCGAAAACAGTTCGAGCATCACCCGCAGTGCCCCTCGACTCCGCCGACGGCTGCTCACCGCGGCCCTCGCCCTCCCGCTGGCCGCCGGCGGTCTGATGGCCGGCGGCCTCGCCACCGCCGCGTCGGCCGCCGCGGCCCCCTCGGTACCCCTCGCCGCACCGGGCGGCCCCACCGCCAGCGTCACGCTCGGCGACAGCTACATCTCCGGCGAGGCCGGCCGCTGGATGGGCAACGCCGCCGGCACCAGCGGCAGCCGGGCCGGTACCGACCGCGCCTGGAACGGCAGTTCCGCCGACGCCTCCCGGATCTACGGCCCCACGGCCGCGAGCGGCTGCGACCGCTCCGACGTCGCCGAGGTGCTCAGCGCCTCCACCGGCGCGCAGAACGAGATCAACCTGGCCTGCTCCGGCGCCGTCACCGCGAACATCTTCCGCGCCGCCAACGGCGGCCAGACGCTCAAGGGCGAGGCCCCGCAGGCCGACCAACTCGCCACCGTGGCACGGCAGAACAACGTCAAGCTGATCACGCTGTCGATCGGCGGCAACGACCTCGGCTTCGGCGGCATCATCTCCAACTGCGTCCAGGACTACCTCATCTGGTACTCCTACTGCCACGACTCCGCGCAGTCCTCGATCGACTCGAAGATGCCCACGGCGATGGCCGGGGTCGGCAAGGCGATCGACGAGATCCGCGCGGTGATGGCCGGGGCCGGCTACGCGCAGGGGGACTACCGCCTCGTCCTGCAGTCCTACCCCTCGCCGATCCCGCGCAGCGCCGAGATGCGCTACCCGGAGAGCGGCTGGACCCGCTCGAACACCGGCGGCTGCCCGTTCTGGGACGGTGACGCCGACTGGGCGCGCGACTCGATGGTGCCGCAGATCTCCAAGTCGCTGGCCGGGGTCGCGTCGTCCAAGGGCGCCCAGTTCCTCGACCTCTCCGACATGCTGCAGGGCCGCGAGGTCTGCTCGACGGCCACCCGGCAGCCGACCGCCACCGCCGGACCGTCCGCGACCACCAGCGAATGGGCGCGCTTCCTGGACGGCGGCCTCAACTCCACCCAGGGCGTGCTGCAGGAGTCGATGCACCCCAACTACTACGGGCAGCAGGCGCTCGGGCGCTGCCTGACCCTGCTGTGGGGGCAGAGCAGCGGCGACTACGCGTGCCGCAACACGGCGGGGCAGGACGCGAGCGGGATGTACCTGGCGGCGCGGTGACGTCTTGACGCGGGGGTGTCGTGACGCCCGGTTGTCACGACGCCGGGCCGTTGTGACGCGATGCCCGGTGCCCGTTTCCGGACCGGTTCCGGAGGCGGGCGCCGGGTGGCTCAACCCTTGGCGAGCAGGGCCTGGGCGTGCGCCCGGACCTGGTCCTTCGTCAAGTAGGCGTCGGTGTACTCGAAATCGCGCATCCTGGCGGGCTGCCGGGCGAGGAAGCCGGTCCGGACGAAGTCGTCCCCGGCGGTCGCGTTGAGCAGCCAGTTGGCGCCCACCCGGAACTTGGCCGCGTTGGTGCGCATCGCCATCAGGTGGTAGCCGCGGGCCACCAGCTGGGCCGGCACCCCGTGCAGCTCCACGCCGAGCGGCTTGGACACCGCGTCCTTGCCGCCCAGGTCGACCACCAGGCCCAAGTCCTTGTGGTAGTAGGGCTCCAGAGGCTGGTTGCGGAGCGCGGCGATCACGTTGCCGGCCACCACGCGGCCCTGCCGGGCGGAGTGCTGGGCGGTCGGCGGGCAGACCGCGCCGTCGCCCTTGGCGAGGTCCGGCACGGCGGCCGCGTCGCCCAGCGCGAACACGTTCTCGAACTGCGGCACCCGCATCTCCGCCGTCACCGCGAGCCGGCCGCGGACCGTCTCCGCGTCCAGCGTGCCGATCAGCGGGCTCGCGGCGACCCCGGCGGTCCAGATCAGGGTGCGGCAGGGCAGCACCCGGCCGTCGGTGAACTTGACCGACTCGGCGCCGACTTCGGCCACCGAGACGCCCAGCGACACCTCGATCCCGCGGCTGCGCAGCACCTCCAGAGCGGACAGGCCCAGTGCGTCGCCCAGCTCCGGCATCAGCTTCGGGGCGATGTCGATCAGGTGCCACTTGATCTGCCGGGCGTCCAGGCGCGGGTAGCGGTGGGACGCGGCGGTGGTCAGGCGTTGCAGGCAGGCGGCCGTCTCGGTGCCCGCGTAGCCGCCGCCGACGACCACGAACTGGAGCCGGGACTCGCGCTCCCGCTGGTCCAGGGTGGCCGAGGCGAGGTCGAGTTGGGCGATCACGTGGTCGCGGACGTAGGCCGCCTCGGCGAGCGTCTTCATCCCGCGGGCGTAGTCGGTCAGGCCGGGGATGTCGAAGGTGCGGGTGACGCTGCCGGGGGAGAGGACCAGGTAGTCGTACTTCTGCGCCACCACCTCGTCGGTGATCTTGCGGACCACGCACACCTTGGAGGCCGGGTCCACGCCGATCGCGCCGCCCGGAACGATGTGGGTGCGGCGCAGCGTGCGGCGCAGGGAGACCGCGACCGACTGCGGGGTCAGCACGCCGGCCGCGACGTGCGGCAGCAGGGGCAGGTAGAGCTGGTAGCTGAACGGTGTGACCAGCGAGATCTCGGCCTCCGACGGCGCGAGCTTGCGTTCGAGTCGGCGGGCGCACTCCAGGCCGGCGAAGCCGCCGCCCACGATCAGGATCCGAGGTCGTTCCATCGCTCATCCCTTTGCCGTGCAGGTCGTAACCGCGAAGGTCCCCATTGCTGTCCGCCACACTCGCACGGAGCAGCGGGGGCTGCCACCGGGGTGGGGCGGATGGTGGAGGGGTGGGAGAGGGCGCACCGAGGGGAGGAGGTGACGGGTCGGCACCGATAGGCTGTCGGGCGTGCTCCCCGAGGTGACGGCGGTCCGTTATGTGACGCCACTGCGAGAAGGCGGCTCGATGCCGGGCCTGGTCGAGGCCGACGACCGGCGGCTGTACGCGCTGAAATGGGTCGGCGCGGCGCAGGGCCGGAAGGCGTTGGTGGCGGAGGTGCTGGCCGGGGAGTTGGGCCGGCGGCTCGGGCTGCCGGTGCCGGAGCTGGTGACGGTCGACCTGGATCCGGTGCTGGCCCGCAGCGAGCCGGACCAGCAGGTCCAGGACCAGATGCGGGCCAGTGGCGGGACCAACCTCGGGATGGCCTTCGTCAGCGGCGCGCTCAACTTCGACCCGCTCTGCTTCGAGGTGGATCCGGAGCTGGCCGGCCAGGTGCTCTGGTTCGACGCGCTGATCGGCAACGTCGACCGCTCCTGGCGCAACCCCAACCTGCTGGTGGCGACCGGCGGGCTGCGGCTGATCGACCACGGCGCGAGTCTGATCTTCCACCACCACTGGGCGGGCGCCGCCGCCTGGGTGCGCCGCCCGTACGACGCCTCGGACCACGCGCTGCTGCGGGCCCGGCCGGACCTGACGGCCGCCGACAAGGCGCTCGCGCCGCTCGCGGAGGCCGCGATCGAGGGCGCGGTGGCGCGGATCCCGGAGGTCTGGCTGCTGGACGAGCCCGGCTTCGACTCGCCCGAGGCGGTGCGCGCCGCGTACCGCGCCCAGCTGACCGGCCGACTGGCCGGTCCGCGCGACTGGCTGCCGGAGGTGCCCGCATGACCGAGCCGAGGACGCCCGCGCTGCCGGCCGCCGTCGAGCTGCACGACTACGAGTACGCCGTGATCCGCGCGGTGCCGCGGGTGGAGCGCGGTGAGTGCGTCAACGTCGGGGTGCTGCTGTACTGCCGGCAGAACGGGTACCTGGCCGCGCGCACGCACCTGGACCAGGCCCGGCTGCTGGCGCTCGACCCGGTGGCGGACGTGAACGGGGTGCGGCGGGCGCTGCACGGGATCGAGGCGGTGTGTGCCGGGGGCCCGGAGGCCGGTCCGGCGGCGGGGGACAGCCCGGGGCAGCGGTTCCGCTGGCTGACCGCTCCGCGCAGTGCGATCGTCCAGCCGGGGCCGGTGCACACCGGGCTGACCGCGGACCCGGAACCGGAGCTGCGGCACCTGTTCGATCAGCTGGTGCTCTAGGCTCTGTCGACCGGCCGGTGCTGCAGTTCCGGTCAAGTCGTCGACGGTTGCCGTGGTCAAAGCTTGAGTTGCTGAAGCACTTGGCCGTACGCTGACCCCATGGGTTCGACAGCGACGACGACCGTACCGACCAACGCCGAGTTGATGGAAGCGTTGGCCGCCGTCGGCGCCGCGTATTTCCAGGACTTCGCGGCGGCCGCCGCCCGGCACGGGCTCTCCTCCTCGCAGGCCAAGGCGCTCGGCGCGGTGCAGGAACCGGTGCCGATGCGGGCGCTGGCCGGACGGCTGGGCTGCGACGCGTCCAACGTCACCGGGATCGTGGACCGGCTGGAGTCGCTGCGCCTGGCCCACCGGGAGGCCGCCGCCGGCGACCGCCGGGTGAAGATCGTCGTGATCACGGACGAGGGCCGGGAGATCCTGAACCGCATCCGCGGCGAGATGGCCCGCACCCACCAGGCCTTCGAGGCGATGACCGACGAGCAGCGGATCGCGCTGCACTCGATCTGCGCGCAGGTCCTGCCGGTGCTGGCCGGCCGGGCCGCCGCCCAGTGAGCCGCCCGGCAGCGGGCCGCGCCGCGCCCGGCGGGAGCCGTCGGGCGGGCCCGGTCTGAGCCGTCGGGCGGGTCCGGTCGGAGCCGCCCGCTCCGGCCCGGGTCGGAGCGCCCGGTGCGCCGACGTTCCGGCTGACCTCGGCTGTTAGGCTTGCGAAGCGTGAGCGCGAAGCCCCAGATCCCCAATGTCCTGGCCTCCCGGTACGCCTCGGCGACCCTGGCCCAGCTGTGGTCCCCCGAGCACAAGGTGGTCCTCGAGCGCCACCTGTGGCTCGCCGTCCTGAAGGCCCAGCAGGACCTCGGTGTCGAGGTACCGGCGAACGCCGTCGCCGACTACGAGCGGGTGATCGACCAGGTCGACCTCGGCTCGATCGCCGCCCGTGAGCGGGTCACCCGCCACGACGTGAAGGCCCGGATCGAGGAGTTCAGCGAGCTCGCCGGCCACGAGCAGATCCACAAGGGCATGACCTCCCGGGATCTGACCGAGAACGTCGAGCAGCTGCAGATCCGCCAGTCGCTGGAGCACGTGCGCGACCGCACGGTGGCCGTGCTGGTCCGGCTGGCCCGCCTGGCCGCCCAGCACTCCGAGCTGGTCATGGCCGGCCGTTCGCACAACGTGGCCGCGCAGGCCACCACCCTGGGTAAGCGCTTCGCGTCGATCACCGACGAACTGCTGGTCGCCTTCCGCCGCCTGGAGGAGCTGATCGCCCGCTACCCGCTGCGCGGGATCAAGGGCCCGGTCGGCACCGCCCAGGACATGCTGGACCTGCTCGGCGGCGACACCGACAAGCTCGCCGAGCTGGAGCGCCGGGTCGCCGGGCACCTCGGCTTCGACAACGTGTTCATCAGCGTCGGCCAGGTCTACCCGCGCTCGCTGGACTTCGAGGTGCTCACCGCCCTCGTCCAGCTGGCCGCCGCGCCGTCCAGCCTGGCCAAGACCATCCGTCTGATGGCCGGCCACGAGCTGGTCACGGAGGGCTTCAAGGAGGGCCAGGTCGGTTCCTCGGCGATGCCGCACAAGATGAACACCCGCTCCTGCGAGCGCGTCAACGGCCTGGCCGTCATCCTGCGCGGCTACGCCTCGATGACCGGCGAGCTGGCCGGCGACCAGTGGAACGAGGGTGACGTCTCCTGCTCGGTGGTGCGCCGGGTCGCGCTGCCGGACGCCTTCTTCGCCTTCGACGGCCTGCTGGAGACCTTCCTGACCGTCCTCGACGAGTTCGGCGCCTTCCCCGCCGTGATCGAGGCCGAGCTGGACCGCTACCTGCCGTTCCTCGCCACCACCAAGGTGCTGATGGGCGCGGTGCGCGCGGGCGTCGGCCGGGAGACCGGCCACGAGGTCATCAAGGAGCACGCCGTCGCCTCCGCGCTGGCGATGCGTGCGGGCGCCCGCGAGAACGAGCTGCTGGACCGGCTGGCCGCCGACGAGCGGATCCCGCTGGACCGGGCCGGGCTGGACGCGCTGCTGGCCGACCGGCTCTCCTTCACCGGTGCGGCCGGTGCCCAGGTCGCCGAGGTGGTCCGCCAGGTGGAGGCCGTCGCCGCCGCCTACCCGGAGGCCGCCAAGTACGCGCCCGGCGACATCCTCTGACGATTCGTCAGCTGGTTGAGGGCCCTGTCGCCGATCCGGTGGCGGGGCCCTCGTCCGTGTGGACGTGGCCCGGGTCGAGCGGCGGGGTGGTGCCGCAGGCCCACTCGCAGTCCGGCTCGGCCACCGGGCGGTCCGTCGGCGCGAGCACGTTGCCGCGGACGGTGGCGAAGGCCGTCAGCCCGCCGGTGACCAGCAGCCCGGCGCAGATCAGCATCGCGGTGCGGAAGGCGGAGTCCACCGCGGACGGCACCCGGTAGGCGTCGCCGCTCAGCCCGGCGAGCGAGGGCAGCGCGGCGACCGCGAGCAGACTGGCCGCGCGGGCGGCGGCGTTGTTGACGCCGCTGGCGATGCCCGCGTGCCGGACCTCGACGGCGGCCAGTACCGTCGCCGTCAGCGGCGCGACCAGCAGGGTCATCCCGCAGCCCAGCACCGTGACGGCGGGCAGTACGTCCGCCCAGTAGGAGGAGTCGGGGCCGGTGCGCAGCATCAGCAGCACCCCGGCGGCGCACACCAGCGGACCGACGGTGAGCGGGATCCGGGGGCCGATCCGCTTGCCCAGCCGCCCGGCGCGCGCCGACAGGGTCAGCATCAGCACGGTGATCGGGACCAGGGCGAGGCCGGAGACCAGCGGGGAGAAGCCGGAGACGATCTGCAACTGCACCACCAGCAGGAAGAACACCCCGCTGAACGCCGCGTAGACGCAGAGGGTGACCAGGTTGACGGCGGTGAACAGCCGGGAGGAGAAGAGGCCGAGCGGCAGCATCGGCTCGGGGGTGCGGCGCTCGACCGCGATGAAGGCCGCGCCGAGCAGCAGGCCGACCGAGCCGGTGAGCCAGACCTCGGGGGACAGGCCCTCCCCGGCGGCGGTCAGCGCGTAGGTGATCGCGCCGAGGGCGAGCGCGGCGAGCAGCGCGCCGGGGACGTCGAAGCGGCCGACGGCGCTCTCGTTCCGGCTCTCGGGGACGAACCGGGAGGTGACCGCGACCACGGCCGCCGCGAGCGGCAGGTTCAGCAGGAAGATCCACCGCCAGCCGGGGCCGTCCACCAGCCAGCCGCCGAGGAAGGGGCCGACCGCGGCCGACACCCCGCCGAGGCCCGACCACAGGCCGACCGCAGCCGAGCGGTCGTCCGGGTGGAAGACGGCGTGCAGCATGGCGAGCGAACCGGGGGTGAGCAGCGCCCCGCCGATGCCCTGGACGGCGCGGGCGGCGATCAGCACGTGGATGGTGGGGGCGGCCGCGCAGGCCGCGGAGGCGGCGGCGAACCAGAGCACGCCGATCAGGAAGACCCGGCGCCGGCCGTACCGGTCGCCGAGCGCGCCGCCCAGCAGGATCAGCCCGGCCAGGGTGAGCAGGTAGGCGTTGAGCGTCCACTGCAGGGACGCGAGGGAGGCGCCGAGATCGGTGCCGATGCGGGGCAGCGCGACGTTCACCACGGTGCCGTCGAGCATCGCCATGCTGGAGCCGAGCACCGTCGCGAGGAGGACCCAGCGTCCCCGCGAGGTGCCCAGGCGCAGTGTTCCTGCTTCGGAGGTGGCCACGGGCCGATCCTGCGCCCGTGGGGCGTACGTGACAAGGGTCACCGGGGGGTGTGTCGGTGGGTGCGCGGTGTGTGAGCGGGCGGGTGCGCAGCGGCGTCGGAATCGGCGCTGTGTCGTGGATCAGTGGCGCCCGGTGAATGGATTGTGCACGTACGGTGCAGCCGATCATTCGGAGGGTCACCGCAGCTCGGGGGGTTGTTTCCGGTTCAAGTGATCGACATTGCTTCACCCGAACGGATGGGTTTTAGTTCAGCGACCGCCCGGCCAGTCCGGACGGATCCACCGGGTGGAACGCCGAATCCTGCCGCTGCCCGGTGGCTCGCACCGAACTCTGTACGGCAGGAGCGGGGGACCCACAGGTAAGTCGCCGGACCGGAAACGGCACGCTTTCGCGTACCCGGATCCAGGGCCGGCTAGGGGTGAAGCCGCATGTGCGGCCGGGCAACTCCAGCCCGAACCCGACAGCTCACCTCGCAGGCGTCGGAGAGGAAAATTCCATGCCTGCACAGGCTCGTCGTATCGCCCTGCCCCGCGCCGCCCGCATCGGGATCGCCACCGCCGTCACCGGTGTCTCCTTCGCCCTGCCGCTCGTCACTGCGATGAGCGCCCAGGCGCACCCCGCGCCGGCCGCCGCGGTCACCGCCGCCCCGGCCGCCGCTCCCGCCGACCGGGCCCAGGCCTCCTCGCAGGAGAGCTACCGCGTCGTCAGCGGCGACACCCTGTCCAAGATCGCCGACGCCCAGCACGTCGACGGCGGCTGGCAGGCGCTGTACGACCACAACCGTGAGGTCGTCGGCGGCAACCCGGACCTGATCTTCCCCGGCCAGAAGCTCGTGGTCGCCGGCCAGGCCGCCCCGGCCAAGCCCGCCGCCCCGGCGAAGCCCGCCCAGCCGTCCGCCCAGGACGCCGCGCCGGCCACCACCGCCGCCAAGCCGCAGGCCCAGCTGGAGGTCCAGACCGAGGCGGCCAAGCCGTCCGCGCAGCTCCAGACCCAGTTGCAGACCGCCGCTCCGACCACCGCGGTCGCCGCCGTGCCGGTCGCCGCCGCCTCGACCTTCGTCGCCCCGCTGGCCAACCCGAAGCTGGGCACCGCCTACGGCGTGGCCGGCTCGATGTGGGCCTCCGGCCACCACACCGGCCAGGACTTCGTCGCCTCCACCGGCACCCCGCTGCGCGCCGTCGGCAACGGCGTCGTGGTGAAGGCCGGCAACGGCGGCGCCTACGGCAACGAGGTCGAGATCAAGCTCGCCGACGGCCACTACGCCGAGTACGCGCACCTGTCCTCGATCGGTGTGAAGATCGGTCAGACCGTCAAGGCCGGACAGCAGATCGGCCTCTCCGGCGCGACCGGCAACGTGACCGGCCCGCACCTGCACTTCGAGATCCGCAACGGCTCGGAGTACGGCTCGGACATCAACCCGGTCGCCTACCTGCGGGCCCACGGCGTCGCGCTCTGACCCGTACCGGATGCACCGGATCTGACAGATCTGCCGGATGTGCCGGATGTGTCGGATGAGGAACCACCGCTGCTACGGGGCGAATCGACCGCCCGGGATGGTCATGTCGGGTGACCGCTCGACCGGGTGATCGCCGCAGCAGTGGACATGGGCGCGGGACACGCCCAGGCCGGCCCGGCTCGCGAGACTTCTCTCGTGAGCCGGGCCGGCCGCTGTCGTTTCCGGGCCTCGGCGGGTGCTCTCCGGGCGAGTTGACGATGCGTCAAGTCGATGGGCTGGTGGGCCGGTTCAGAGCCGGTGGGCGGGCAGCCCGTGCTGGGCGGCGGTCAGCAGCTCGTGCATCCGCTGCCCGAAGTCCTCGGTGTCGGCGGCCGGTTCGGGGAAGACCAGGCGGACGTCGCGGTGGCCGTGCGGGTGGTCCAGGCGCAGGACCAGGCCGTGGCGGTCCAGGGCGAGCGGGCGGACCTCCGGGTGCTGGGCGAGCAGGTCCGGGTCGAGCAGCCGGGTGAGGACGGCGAGGGCGTCGGCGTGGTCGTCGGCGAGGTGGGTGAGCATGGCGGCCTCGTAGCGGGCCAGCGGGTCGGGTGAGGCGAGGGCGAGGTCGCCGGCGGTGAGCGCGCCGGTGCCGTACGGGGTGGCGAGGACGGCGTGGGCGACGTCCACGCGCAGGTGGACGCTGAGGCCGTCGTCGGCGAGGTGGGCCAGGTGTAGTCGGCCGGCCAGGGTGAGGCGGGCGCGGATCCGGTCGCGGACGGCGACGGGGGAGACGTCGGTGACGTCCAGGACGACGGCGAGTCCGTCGGTTTCGCGGGCGGCGGCGGTGGCGAGCGGGTCGCCCAGCGGGGCGCGCAGGCGTAGCCGGGAGCCGTGGACGGAGACCGGGGTGTCGAGGTCGTGGTGTTCGCCGCAGGCGCGGACGGTGAGCGAGGAGGTCGCGCTGAGCAGGCTCTGGACGCGCTCGGCGGTGGTGGGTTCGGGCACCTCGGCGTCGCCGGCGGACAGGCTCATGACGGACCTCCAGTTAGTTAGGTGAGCCTAACCTAATCTCCGCTCGGGGGTGTGGCAAGTGGCGCGGTCGGGGCTGCCGCCGTCAGGGATGGGCGGCGCCGGACCGGCGGGCGAGGGGCGGGCCGTGGCGTGCTCGAATGCCCCGGCCGAGCAGGGCGTGCCTGCGGGGAGGTGAGCGAGGGGGAACGGCGAAGGGCCCGGGCGCGCCTGTGCGCGTCCGGGCCCCTGCGGTGGTCGGGCTGCTCGGCGTTCTCTCAGGCGACGACGGCCTGGGCGTCGATCTCGACCAGCATCGGCTCCTGCGGCAGCTCGACGAAGATCGTGGTGCGGCAGGGCTTCACGCCGCCGGGCTTGATGTTCTCGTCGATGAACTCGGCGTACACCTCGTTCATCAGCGGGAAGTCCGCCCGCTTGGTGAGGTAGACCCGGAACATCACCACGTCCTCGATGGTGGCCCCGCCGGCCTCGACGATCGCCTTGACGTTCTCCAGCGTGCGCCGGGTCTGCGCCTTCACGTCGCCGTGGTACAGGTACTCGCCGGTCGCCGGGTCCTGCGGGCCCTGGCCGGAGACCTGGAGGATCGGGCCCTTGCGGACGCCCTGGGAGAACATCCAGGCGGGGGCGGGGGCGCCGTCGGTGCGGATCTCGGTCTTGCCGCTGGTCGGGTGCTGCTCGTTCATGGGGTTCCTCACGGTCTGACGGTTGATCAGTTGTGGTCCGGGCGGCCGCAGTCGGCCGAGATGGCGCGGGTGGTGGCGAGCAGCTGCGGGAGGAGGTCCAGCACCTGCTCGTAGGGGAGGACGACATCCGGCACCGAGATGGACGCGGCGGCGACGACCCGGCCGCTGGCGTCCCGGATCGGGGCGGCCACGCAGTTGATGAACGACTCGTGCTCGGCGTGGTCCTGCGCCCAGCCCTGGACGGCGACCTTCTCCAACTCGGCGAGCAGCGCTTCGGGCGTGCCGAGGGTGCGGGGGGTGTGCGGGGTGAAGTCGATCCCGGCGGCCACCCGGCGGCGTTCGGGCAGCGGCAGGTCGGCCAGCAGCACCTTGGAGACGGCGGCGCTGTGCAGGGCGGCGCGCAGGCCGATCCGGGAGTACATCCTGACCGGGTGCCGGGAGTCGAACTTGTCGATGTAGACGACCTCGCCGCCCTCGTACGCGGCCAGGTGCACGGTCTGGCCGGTGGTGGCGTTCAGCTCGGCCAGGTGCGGGCCGGCGATCCGGCGGACGCCGCGCTGTTCCAGGGCGAGGCCGGAGAGGGCGAACAGGCCGGCGCCCAGGTGGTAGCGGTAGGCGGCGTCACGGTAGACGAACCGTTCCTCCTCCAGGCTCTGGAGCAGTCGGAGCACGGTCGTCTTGTGGACGCCGAGCACCTCGGCCAGCTGGTCGAGGGAGCGCTCGCCCTCGCCGAGTTCGGCGAGCAGGCGCAGGGCGCGGGTGACGGTCTGGCTCATCGTGCTCCGCCGGGGTCGTTCGGGCTCGGGTTGCTGCTCATTGTGCCCGGGCCCGCCGGGTGTCGCGGGACCGGTCCGGGGGGACGGCCGGGCCGGTGATGCCCTCCACCGAGACCCGGGTGGCGGCCCAGTCGGCGGGCGAGGCGTCGAGCAGCGCGGCCACCACGGCGGCGGGCGGCAGTTCGGCCTGGTCGCCGTGGGCGGTCAGCGCGCAGGCGGCGCTCAGGTGGCCGAGCCGCAGCCGGCGGCGCTGGTCCAGGCCGCGGACGGTGCCGGCCAGGTAGCCGGCGGCGAAGGCGTCGCCCGCGCCGGTGGCCTCGACCACCTCGACGGCCAGGGCCGGTTCGCTCACCGCCGTGCCGTCCCGCTCCAGGGCGGTGACCAGCCGGGCGGCGTCCTTGACCACCAGGGTGGCCGGGGAGGCGAAGCGACGGCGCAGCGCGGCCGGCTCCCCGGTGCCGAACGCGGCCTCGGCCTCGTCGGCGCCGATCAGCAGCAGGTCGGCGGCGTCCAGCAGCGGCGGCAGGACGGCCGGGTCGCGGTCGCGCCAGAGCGCGGGGCGCCAGTTGAGGTCGAAGCTGACGGTCCGCCCCGGGCGGCGGTCGGCGAGCAGCGCGCGCAGCAGCGCCAGGCAGTCGTCGGAGAGCGCGGCGGTGATGCCGGACAGGTGCAGCAGACGGGCGCCGGACAGCAGCCGGACGGCCGCCGGGTCGGCCAGCAGGGAGGGGGAGAGCGCGGCGGCCGCGGAGCCGCGCCGGTGGTAGTGCAGCCGGCTGCGGCCGGGGCCGAGGTCGTGGTGGTGGCCGGTGGCGCCGCCGACCTCCTTGAGGTACAGGCCGGTGGGGCGGTGCGGGTCGACGGCGACCGCCGAGACGTCCACGCCGCGGGCGGCGACCTCGGCGAGCAGCCGGCGGCCGAAGCCGTCGTCGCCGACCCGGCTGATCCAGGCGGTCGGCACGCCGAGCGCGGCCAGCGCGCCGGCCACGTTGGACTCCGCGCCGCCGACCGACAACCGGAAGTTCTCCACCGCCTCCAGCGGGCCCGGCCGGTCCGGCAGCAGCACCGCCATGGACTCGCCCACGCACACGGCCGTCGGGGAAGGACCGGGGCGGGCCGGGCCCGGGGTGTCCTGTCGCGGCATCTGCTGGGCTCCTCCGTCTGCGGCGGCCGTTCCGTTGACCGTGATCCGGCGCCGATGCTAGAACCGTCATGCCAACATGTGCAACCCTCATTGCACATGTTGCAACACGGCAGATGGAGGAAGACGGTGGAGCAGACCTTCGCAAGCATCGGCACCGGGCCGGGCATCGACGACGGCGCGGTGGCGGCCCTCGCCGACGAGACGCTCGACTGGCGGTTCAAAGCCGCCCCGCCGGAGGCTTGGGGGCACTCCGTCCGCGACTGGCTGGCCACCGGACCCACCCTCACCGGGCTCGGCACCCCGCTGCTCACCCTGGACGGCGCCGCGCTCGACCACAACCTCCGCACCATGGCCGACTGGTGCGCCAAGGCCGGGGTCGCGCTCGTGCCGCACGGCAAGACCACCATGGCGCCCGCCCTGTGGCAGGCGCAGCTCGCCGCCGGCAGCCACGGCATCACCCTCGCCAACCTGCCGCAGGTGCGCGTCGCCCGGGCCTTCGGAGTCGAGCGGATCCTGCTCGCCAACACCCTGCTCGACCCGGCCGGACTGGCCTGGCTCGCCGCCGAACTGGCCGCCGACCCGGCGTTCGCCTTCGTCTCCTGGGTGGACTCCACCGAGAGCGTCCGGCTGATGGACGAGGCGCTGCGCGCCGCCGGGGCCCAGC
Source organism: Kitasatospora sp. NBC_01300 (assembly GCF_041435235.1). NCBI lineage: Bacteria > Bacillati > Actinomycetota > Actinomycetes > Kitasatosporales > Streptomycetaceae > Kitasatospora > Kitasatospora sp. NBC_01300. The sequence goes on from NZ_CP108408.1 coordinate 6,677,614, forward strand.
GGCCCGTCGAGGTCCTGGTCGAACTCGGCGGCCCCGGCGGGCGCACCGGCGCCCGCGGCGTGGACGCGGCCGTCGAGATCGCCGCCGCCGTGCTGCGCGCCCCCACCCTGCGCCTCGCGGGCGTCGGCGGCTACGAGGGCGCGCTCGCCCACGACGCCACCGCCGACGGACTGGCCACCGTCCGCGGCTACCTCAAGGCACTCGCCGACCTGCACGGCCGGCTCGCCCGCGCCTACCCGGACGACGCCATGCCGATCGTGACGGCCGGCGGCAGCGCCTACTTCGACCTGGTCGTCGAGGAACTCGCAGGCCTGCCGGAAGCCCTCGTGGTCCTGCGCTCGGGCGCGTACATCGCCCACGACGACGGCTTCTACCGGGGCATCTCGCCGCTGGTCAGGGGCGCCGGCAGCACGCCGTTCCACAGCGCGCTGCACGGCTGGGCCCGGGTGGTGTCCCGGCCCGAGCCGCAACTGGCCCTGCTGGACGCCGGCAAGCGCGACCTGCCCTTCGACGAGGGCCTGCCCGAGCCGCAACGCGTGCGCGGCGGCGCCGAGTTGACCGGCACCGCGGCCCGGATCACCGCACTCAACGACCAGCACGCCTTCCTGCGCGACGCGGGCGACCTCGCCCCGATCGGCGCGGTGCTGCGGCTCGGCGTCTCCCACCCGTGCACGGCCTTCGACAAGTGGACCGCGATCCCGGTGCTCGACTCCGCCGACGCGGCCGAGCCGAAGGTCACCGGGCTGGTCAGGACGTTCTTCTGATGGCGGGCGGCAGAGCGCCCGACACCGTCTTCCGGGGCGCCACCGTCGTCGACGGCACCGGCGCGGACCGCTACCGGGCGGACGTGCGGATCGCCGACGGGCTGATCACCGGGATCGGCCCCGGCCTCGACGCGCCGACGGTGGTGGACGCCGACGGGCTCGTCCTCGCCCCCGGCTTCATCGACATGCACGCCCACTCCGACCTCGCCCTGCTGCTCGAACCCGAGCACCCGGCCAAGGTCACCCAGGGCGTCACCTGCGAGGTCCTCGGCCAGGACGGCCTGTCCTACGCCCCGGTGGACGACGCCACCCTGCCCGCGCTGCGCCGCCAACTGGCCGGCTGGAACGGCGATCCGGAGGGCTTCGACTGGGACTGGCGCGGCGTCGCCGGCTACCTGGACCGGATCGACCGCACCGGCGTCGCCGTCAACGCCTGCTACCTCGTCCCGCACGGCTCGCTGCGGATGCTCGCCATGGGCTGGGCCAACCGGCCGCCCACCCCGGCCGAACTCGACCGGATGCGCCAGGAGTTGGCGCAGGGCCTGCTGGACGGCGCGGTCGGCATGTCCAGCGGTCTCAGCTACACCCCCGGGATGTACGCGGACACCGCCGAGCTGGTCGAGCTGTGCACCGTCGTCGCGGCCTACGGCGGCTTCCACGCCCCGCACCAACGCTCCTACGGCGAGGGCGCGTTGGAGGGCTACGCGGAAATGGTGGAGATCGCCCGGCGGACCGGCTGCGCGCTGCACCTGACCCACGCCACGATGAACTTCGGCGTCAACCGGGGCCGGGCCGGCGAACTGCTGGAACTGGTCGACCAGGCGCTCGCCGACGGCGTCGACCTCACCCTGGACAGCTACCCCTACCTGCCGGGCTCCACCACCCTGGCCGCCCTGCTGCCCAGTTGGGCCACCGAGGGCGGTCCGGCGGCGACACTCACCCGGCTCGCCGACCCGGCCGCCCGCGAGCGGATCCGGTACGAGGTGGAGGAGAAGGGCAGCGACGGCTGCCACGGCGTCGTCACCGACTGGGCGACGATCCAGATCTCCGGCGTCCGGACGCCCGAGCTGGCACGGGCGGTCGGCCGGACCGTCGCCGAACTCGCCGTCGAGCGGGGCCACAGCGGGACGGAGGTCTTCCTCGACCTGCTGCGCCGCGACGAACTGGCCACCACGATCCTCCAGCACGTCGGGCACGAGGAGAACGTCCGGGCGATCATGCGCCACCCGGCGCACACCGTCGGCAGCGACGGACTGCTGGTCGGCGCCCGGCCGCACCCGCGCGCCTGGGGCACCTTCCCCCGCTACCTTGGCCACTACAGCCGGGAGTTGGGCGTGCTGACACTGGAGGAGGCCATCGCCCGGATGACCGGCCGGCCCGCCGCCCGGCTCGGGCTGCACCGGCGCGGCCTGATCGCCCCCGGCCACCACGCCGACCTGGTGCTCCTCGACCCCGAGAAGGTCCGGGACGCCGCCACCTTCGAGCACCCCCGGCTGCCCGCCGAGGGCGTCCAGCACGTGTACGTCAACGGCACCGCCGTCGTCCGGCAGGGCCGCACCACGGGCGCCCGGCCCGGGCGCGCCCTGCGCCGCACCGACCGAGGAACCAGATCCCTGTGAATCCCCCCTCCGTGAACCCCCTCGCCGACCTGCGGGACGACCCGGTGATCGCCGTGGTCCGCGCGCCCCGCATCCCGGACGCGGCCGCGCTGTGCGCCGCGCTCGCCGAAGGCGGCATCAACTGGACCGAATTCACCTACACCACACCGGAGGTCACGACGCACCTACGGCGTGCCGCGGACGCGGGATGGCGGGTCGGCGTGGGCACCGTGCTGACCGCCGAGCAGGCCGAGCGCGGGGTCGCGAGCGGGGCGTCCTTCCTGGTCACCCCCGGCTGCCGGCCCGAGGTCGCGCAGGCCGCCCGGGCCGCCGGGGTGCCGGTGGTGCTCGGGGCGCTCACCCCGACCGAGGTGGCCCGGGCGGTGGACCTCGGGGCCGCCGCCGTGAAGATCTTCCCGGCCCGGGCGTTCGGCCCCGGCTACTTCAAGGACCTGCGCGGGCCGTACCCGGACGTCCCGCTGGTGGCCTCCGGCGGGGTGAACGCGGGCAACGCCGCCGACTTCCTGGCGCACGGCGCGCTTGCGGTCTGCGCGGGCACGGACGTGGTGCCGCCGGACGTGGTCGCGGCGGGGGACTGGGCGGAGATCACCCGGCGGGCCCGGGCGTTCACCGCGGCGTGCGCGGTGGCGCGGGCCTGAGGGGCCGGCGGGGGGCGGGGTGCCGGGGCGGTCGGTCGGTCGGCGAGTTGTCGGGACGGCTGTCGGCGGGCTGTCGGCGCGGCCGGGGATGGGCGAGAATCGTGCTCCCCAGCCCCAACCTCAGCCCCGGCCCCGGCCCCAGCCCTGGCCCCGGCCCCCGGATCCGGCAGGAGGACCCGCCCCATGACCTCGCCCCGCCCCGGCCCCGACTGGCTGGCCGACGCCGTCCTGTACCAGATCTACCCGCAGAGCTTCGCGGACTCCGACGGCGACGGCATCGGCGACTTCGCCGGCATCGCCGCGCACCTCGACCACCTCGCCTGGCTCGGCGTCGACACCGTCTGGCTCAACCCCTGCTTCGCCTCCCCGTTCCGCGACGCCGGCTACGACGTCTCCGACTACCTCGCCCCGGCCCCGCGCTACGGCGCCACCGAGGACCTGGTCGCGCTGGTCGAGGCCGCCCGCCGCAAGGGCATCCGGATCCTGCTCGACCTGGTCGCCGGCCACACCTCCGACCGCCACCCCTGGTTCCTGGCCGCCGCCGAGGACCCGTCCGACCACCGGTACATCTGGTCCGACCAGCGAGTGGACGGCTTCGTCGCCTCGCCCGGCAGCCGCCCCGGCTGGTACCGGCCGAACTTCTTCGACTGTCAGCCCGCGCTCAACTTCGGCTACGCGCGCCCGAGTTCCGAGGAGCCCTGGCGCCAGCCGGTGGACGCCGAGGGCCCGCGCGCCAACCGGGCGGCCCTGCGCGACATCATGGCGCACTGGCTCGGCCTCGGCCTGGCCGGCTTCCGGGTCGACATGGCCTCCTCGCTGGTCAAGGACGACCCGGGCCTGGCGGAGACCGCCAAGCTGTGGACCGGGCTGCGGGACTGGCTGGACCGCGCCCACCCGCAGGCCGCGCTGTTCGCCGAGTGGGGCGATCCGGCGGCCGCCGTCGCGGCGGGCTTCCACGCGGACTTCTTCCTGCAGTTCGGCGGCGCCGACCACGGCCTGGCGTTGCGATCGCTGTGGAACAACGGCGCCGGCACGGTCGAGGAGTTCTGGCAGCAGGGCCCGTGCTACTTCGAGGCCGAGGGGCGCGGCACCCCGCAGGTGTTCCTGGACGCCTGGCGCGCCGCCGCCGAGGCGACCGAGGGCATCGGCCACATCGCCCTGCCCACCGCCAACCACGACTTCTCCCGGCTGGCCACCGGCCCGCGCACCGACGGGCAACTGGCCGCCGCCTTCGCCTTCCTGCTCACCTGGCCCACCCTGCCGGCCGTCTACTACGGCGACGAGATCGGCATGCGCTACCTGCCCGGACTGCCCGACGTCGAGGGCAGCGTGCTCGGCCCGCGGTACAACCGGGCCGGCTCGCGGACCCCGATGCAGTGGGAGCCCGGGCCGGCGGCGGGCTTCTCCGGCGCGCAGCCCGAACGCCTCTACCTGCCCGTCGACCCGGACCCGCGGCGCCCGGACGTGCTCTCCCAGCGGGCCGATCCGACCTCGCTGCTGCACACCGTCCGGCGGCTGATCGCGCTGCGCCGGGCGCATCCGGGGCTGGGCGCCTCCGGCGGGGTGGAGGTCCGGCACGCCGGGTACCCGCTGGTGTACACCCGGGCCGGACGGTACCTGGTGGCGGTGAACCCGCGCCGGGAGCCGGGGGCGGTGCGGCTGGAGCACGGCGGGGTGCGCCCGCTGGAGGTGCGGGGCGTGCGGGTGGCGGACGGGGAACTGCGGGCGGACGGCTTCTCGTACGGGGTGTTCGAGCTGTCCTGAGCGCTCGGCCGTGTCCCCGGCCGGGGCGGCCGGCTTTCGATCGGCGTCGGATAGTTGTAAGCTACATCCAAGATGGTTGCATTTACCACCTGATGTGGGCGGCGCATCTCGGTGCCCCTCGTGGTTGCATTTGCCACCTATCTTGACTCGAAGCCACCGGAGGACGGTACGAACGCCATGAGCACACCCCAGACCCCTGCCGCAGCGCCCGCCCTGGGGCACTCGCTCAAGCACCTCGCCGTCCACCTGATCACCCCGCTGCTGATGTGCCTCGGCATGGCGCTCGCCTACCAGGGCGCCTTCCACCAACCCGAGCCGCACCACCTGAAGGTCGCCGTGGTCGGCACCACCCCGCAGGCGCAGGGCCTGGCGCAGGCGATCCAGGCCAAGGCCGGGGCGGCGGTCGACGTCCGCACCCTGCCCGACCGAGCGGCCGCCGAGCAGCAACTGCGCGACCGCGACCTGGTGGGGGCCTTCCTCCCGGACGCCAGGAGCCCCGAACTGCTCGTCGCCAAGGGGAACTCGGACACCTCGGCGGTGGCCGCCACGGCGGTGTTCAGCAACGTCACCGACCGGCAGGGCGTGCCGCTGCACGTCACCGACCTCACCACCCCGGCTGAGGGCGACCCGACCGGCCAGGGACTGTTCTTCCTGCTGGTCGCGCTGAGCATCGGCTCCTACGCCAGCGTCGCCGTGATCGGCGCGGCCGGCGCCGGGCTGAGCATGCGGATCCGGGCGCTGGTCGGCGTGGCGGTGTCGCTGGTGGTGAGCGTGATCGGGATCGTCACCGCCGGACCGGTCTTCCACGTGGTCGACCACGACCTGGCCGCGGTGTGGGCGCTCGGCTGGCTCTACTCGGCGGGCGTCGTCCTGATCGGCATCGGCCTGCACAGCTTCCTGAAGAAGTGGACCACCCTGGCCCTGATGGTGCTGTTCGTGATGCTGAACTTCACCAGCTCCGGCGGCGTCTTCCGGCCCGAGCTGCAGAACGGCTTCTTCGGCGCGCTGCACGGCTTCTGGACCGGCGCCGGCTTCCTGGAGGGCGCGCGCAGCATCCTGTACTTCGACGGCGGCGCGGGCCTCGGCGGGCACGTCGTGACCCTGGTGGTCTGGCTGCTGCTGGGCGGGGCCGCGCTGGTGGCCGCCGCGCTCCACGAGGGGCGCGGGCGCCGGGCGGCGGAGAGCCCGGTGGAGGCCGAGGAGGAGATGGCGGAGGCGGTCGCGGTCTGACCCGCACCGCACGCGAGTGCTTCACCCGCCGCTGAGGGCATCGGCACCGGGTGGGGACCGGCGGCCCGCGCCCGGCTCTGGACAAGCCGGACGCGGGCCGGTTTCGCGGCTCAGGCTCTGTGACTCAGGCTCTGTGATTCCGGGTTCCGTGGCTCCGGGCTCACGACTCCGCGTTCATGACTCCGGGGTCATGGCGCGCATCAGGGGTGCCCGTCGTCCGGGACGCGGTCGAGGGCGGCGGCGGGGATTCCTCCAAAGGTGAGGGTCATCGGGCGTCCCCGGCGGGGGCCGTCGCGTCGCCGGACGGGGCGTCGCTGCGCAGGTGCGGGCGGGCCAGCAGCAGGTAGAGCCCACCGGCCGCCAGCACCGCCACGGCCGAGAGCAGCACGAGGTAGTCGTCGTACCAGGCGGCGTCCGGGGTGCGGCCCCAGCAGATGTTGACGATCGCGGCGAGCCCGTACACCAGCGCGCCGATGTTCACCGCCAGGCCCCAGCGGCCGAGCCGGAAGTCCCCGCTCGGGCGCCAGCCGCGCAGCCGGGCGCGCAGGGCGGCCAGCACCACCATCTGGAAGGCCAGGTAGATGCCGATGCTGGAGAAGGAGATGATCTTCGTCAGGGCGCCCTCGGAGAGCGCCGAGGCGCCGACGATGATCACGCCCGGCACTGCCGCGGCGAGCAGCAGCGCGTACGGCGGCACCCGCAGGCGGTCCGAGACGGTGGCGAGCAGCCGGCTGCCCACGATCATCCGGTCCCGGGCGAAGGAGTACGCCAGCCGGCTCGCCGCCGCCTGGAGGCTCAGCACGCAGGACAGGAAGGAGATCAGCACCACGCCGATCACCACCCGGGCGCCGGTGGCGCCGAACGCGTCGTGCAGCACCGAGGCCACCGGGTCCTTGTCGTCGCCGGAGACCACCGCGCCGATGTCCTGGATCGACATCACCAGCGCCAGGCTGACGCCGATCGCCGCCGCGCCGCCGACGTACAGGGTGCGCCGCATCGACTTGGGGATCTGTCGACCGGGGTTCGGCACCTCCTCGGCGACGTCGCCGCACGCCTCGAAGCCGAAGAAGAGGAAGACCGCGATCAGCCCGGCGGCCAGGAAGGCGTCGGTGTACGAGCCGCCGTCGCCCGCGCCGAAGCGGTCGAAGACCACGCCGAGCCCGTGGTAGCGGTGGGTCAGCAGCAGCCAGGCGCCGACCGCCAGGGCACCCAGCAGCTCGGCGGCGAAGCCGAATACGGCCGCCGCCGACAGCACCTTGGTGCCGCCCAGGTTGATGACGGTGGCGAGCAGCAGCAGGCCGAGCGCGCACCAGACGGTCGTCGCGGTGCTCGGTTCGACGCCCAGCAGCGCGGCCACGTACGGGCCGGCGCCGTAGGAGACCGCGGCGATGGTGGACATCAGCGCCAGCAGGTACACCCAGCCGGTCAGCCAGCCCCAGGTGCGTCCCCAGAGCCGGCGCGACCACGGGTACACCCCGCCCGCCACCGGGAACTGGGCGACCACCTCGCTGAACACCAGTGCCACCAGCAACTGGCCGACCCCGGCGATCAGGAAGCTCCACACCATCGGCGGGCCGGCGGTCGCGAGGGAGGAGGCGAAGAGTGTGTACACGCCGACGACCGGGGAGAGGTAGGTGAAGCCGAGGGAGAAGTTCGCCCAGAGGCTCATGTCGCGTTTGAACTCGGAGGCGTAGCCGAGGGCGGCCAGTCGTGCGGCGTCGGCATCGGCGCCGGTGTCGGTGTCGGTGTCGGGGCCCTGAGGGGGGAGGGGGCCGGTCGGGGAGGTGGCACGTGCGCTGGCATCGGTCATGACCTGCTCCTGCTCCTGGGAACGTGGCGTGACGCGTGAGGGGTTACCGGGGGTGGTGCTTCGGACCGGGATCGCGGGAAAACATACGAGATCGGGTTTCTAGCGGCAAGGGTGCGTGCCCGACCGGGAGGTACCCTGCCGGGAGCACCCAGTCCGACGGTGATCGAGGAGAGGGTCGGCGTGGCGACGATCGGGAGCGCGACCCCGCTGCTCAGCGCCGTCCTCGCGCCGCTGGCCGACCTCGGCCGCGCCGATGCCGTGGCTCGCCGGATCACCGAGGCGATCGCCCTCGGCCTGGTCGCCGACGGGGATCAACTGCCCAGCGAGAACGACCTCGCCGACCAGCTCGGCGTCGCCAACGGCACCGTCCGCGAGGCGCTCGCCCTGCTCCGCGAGGCCGACCTGATCGAGACCCGGCGCGGCCGCAACGGCGGCAGCTTCGTCCGCACCCCTGCCGAGGGCTCCGAACGCCTCCAACTCGCCCGGCTGCGCGACCTCGCGACCGTCGACCTGCGCGACCTCGGCGACGAGGAACTGGCCGTCTCCGGCACCGCCGCCCGGCTCGCCGCCGAACGGGCCCCCGCCGACCTTGCGCCCCGGTTCACCCGGCTGGTGCACGACCTGCGTGACGCCGCCGGGCCCGCCGAACGGCGCCGCGCCGACGCCCGCTTCCACATCGAACTCGCCGTCGCCGCCCAGTCCGTGCGCCTCACCCGGCTCGCCGTCCGGCTCCAGGCCGAACTCGGCCCGCTGCTCTGGCTGCCCGCACCGTACGGCCCCGACCAGGAGCGGTTCGCCGAGCAGCACCGGGAGATCCTGGTCGCCGTCCTGGCCGGCGACGCGGCCGGGGCCCGGGCCGCCGCCGAGGTGCACACCGTCGCCTGTGTGCACCACCTGGTGCGGGGGCACCTCCAGCTGGCGGACGAACGGCTGACGGGCGACGGCTGACGGGTGACGGGTGACCGGAGGACCGGTGGTGGATGCCGTCGGCGGACCGGGAGGTGGTCCGGATATGACCTGCACTCCTGGATGTATCAGCCCCGCTTCGGTGCGGGCGGCCGGGTGAAGCAGCAGTCGCCGCAGACCCCGGCGCCCGGACCCACCCGGTAGTACAGGCAGCAGCTGGTCCGCCGGAAGGCGGCGCCGCGCGGGCCGGTCCGCAGCGTCCCGGTACCGGCCAGCGGCGGGCGCGCGAGCAGCTCCGCGACCAACGCCCTTGCCGGGCCCGGTGCGTGGGCGTCCAGGACCCGCAGGGTACCGGCCAGGGCGGAGGCGGCGTTGCCCGCCAGCAGCCGGGCGGAGAGCGGGACGGCGGACCGCACCGCCGCCGCCAGCGGCTCCAACTGGCCCACCAGGACGGCCTCGTACAGCTGGTCGGCGAGCGGGAGCGAAGTGGCGGACGGAGCGGGGAGCGGGGGATCCGGCGGCGTCCAGAGGTCGAGCGGCCCCTGATCCGGGATCCGCACCCAGGCGTGCTCCAGCGTCGGGACCGTACCCAGCAGGACGGCCGCCCCGAGGCCCACCGACCAGAACCGGGCGGCCAGTCCGAGGTGCAGGATCGACGCGGCGACCCGGGGCTCGGCGGTGCCGAGCCGCTGCGCCACCACCCGGATCCGCCGGGCCAGCGGCGCGTCCGGCCCGGTGCCGTAGAGCTCGGGCAGCGGCCGGAAGCCCGGGGGCGGGCCCGCGCCGGGCGTGGCGGGGGTGTCGAGCGCGAAGTACGGGCCGACGGTGGCGAGTCGGCCGTAGTCGGGGCGGCGGGCGTTCCCGGTGCCGTCGGCGGGGCGGTCGACGGGCATCGGGCGGGCCTCCAGGGCGTTCAGGCGTTCGGCGCGTTCAGGCGTTCGGCGCGTTCGGCGCGTTCGGTGTGTCCGGGCGCGCGGAGGAACGGTACCGCGCCCGGTCGGGGTGGCGGGGGTGAGCGCGCCACCCCGACGGGCTCGGCCGGGGTCAGCGTCCCCGGCCGCCGCCGCGGGCGCCGCGCGGGCGGGTGAGGGTGAAGCGGTCGACGGGGACGAGGTCTCCGTAGGGGCCGCTGACCGAGTAGTACGTGACGTCGATGGTGGTCCGGCCGCCGCGCTCGCCCGGGTCGACCTCGAAGGCGGCGAAGCCGTACGGGTTGTCGGCGTCGCGGAAGGCGGACCAGGGGGCGTCCTCGATCACGTACTGCGGGGGCCGCTTGCCGGTGGCCGGGTCGACGGCGCCGACGCCGGTGATGACGCGGGCCTTGGCGGGCTCGAAGAAGAGGCCGTTGGAGGGGGCGGAGGTGCCGCCGCCGCCGATCACCATGTGAACGGTGCCCCGGGTGGTGTCGATCGTCCGGGTGTCGGTGGCGACCGGGATGGGGGTGCGGGTGTCGGTCTGCTGCTGGCCGCGGATCGGGTGCGAGCGCTCGTAGTGGTGCTCATGGCCGCAGACCACCAGGTCGACGCCGTACTTGTCGAACAGCGGCACCCAGGTCTCGCGGATGCCGAGGTCGGCGCCGTTGAACTTGTCGGCGGTGGAGATGACGACCTGGTGCATGCAGACCACGATCCAGTCGATCTCGGGGTTCGCGTTGGCGGCGGCCAACTCCCGCTCCAGCCAGCGCTGCTGGGCGCCGCCGGAGTAGCCGTGGACGTAGGAGTCGCCGGCGTCCTGGTAGGCGACGTCGTCGTTGTTGAGGCTGATGACGCGGACCGCGCCGGCGGTGAACGCGTACCAGAGGCCGTGCAGTTCGTCGTCGGAGCCGGACGGGGGGAGGTCGAAGTAGGCCTGGTAGGCGCGGTAGCCGGTCGGGCCGTTGCCGCGCTCGTTCTCGTGGTTGCCGGCGGCGGGCATCCAGGGGCGGTGGCGGGCGGAGCGGGTGTTGTTCTCGAACCAGTCGGACCAGGTGCGGACTCGGTCGGTGGCGAGGTTGGCGTAGCAGAGGTCCCCGTTGACGAGGTGGAACAGCGGGGCGATCCGCTCGACTCCGGCGGTGGTGTCGCCGGCGGCGGGGCTGCCCAGGTTGTCGTTGGCGTAGCCGTTCGCGGTCTTCTTGCCGAGGGTGGGGGTGCCCTGGTCGCCGAAGCTGGTGAAGGTGAAGGCGGCCCGCCCGCGCGGGGCGGTGCGGACGGTGCCGAACTCCGGGGTGGCACCGTCGTGGACGGCGGCGTACACGTAGTCCGTGTCGGGGTGCAGGCCGCTCAGCCGGGCGTGGTGGATCTGGACCTCGGTGCCGGACTTGGCGTCCCGGTAGGTGCTGGTGTCGGCCTGCGCGCTGCGGCCCAGGCCGCCGTGCGAAGTTCCGTACCGGACACGGGGGTTGCCGACCGAGGCGGTGGTGTGCCAGGAGACCACGACCTCGCGCGAGGCGTCCGAGCCGAACTGGAGGTGCAGCCCGGCGACGCGCGGGGCGCCGGAGCGGTCCGGCCGCTTCAGCAGCAGCGGGGAGGCGGCGGCGGGCGTGGCCGCGATGCCGGAGAGGGAGACGGCGCCGCCGAGACCGAGACCGGTGGCACCGGCCAGGATCCCGCGCCGGCTGACGGGCGGATGTCCACTGGAAGCGTTCATGGCCGCCAGCCTCACCGGGCGTCGGTGAACCGCGCCGGAGCCACGACGTGAACTTCCCGCCCCCGGGCTCGTGACGCGAACTTCCCGCCCGCCGGGCCGCATCGGCGGCGGACGGGGCCGGCGGCCCGGGCGCGCGTGGCAGACTGCCTGCCGTGACGAGTGCGAACGGTGAGTGCCCGCGGATCATCCGTACGCTGATCGCCGACGACCAGGAGAGCGTCCGACGCGGCGTCCGGCGGATCCTGGCGGCGCAGCCGGACATCGAGGTGGTGGGGGAGGCCGCCGACGGGCTGGCCGCGCTGGAACTGGCGGCCGAACTGCGCCCGGACGTCGCGCTGGTGGACATCCGGATGCCGCGGATGGACGGACTGGAGCTGACCAGGCGGCTGGCCGGGCCGGGGGTGGCGGAGCCGGTGCGGGTGGTGGTGCTGACCACCTTCGACCTGGACGAGTACGTGTACCCGGCGCTGCGGCACGGTGCGTCCGGATTCCTGCTGAAGCGCTCGGGGCCGTCGCTGCTCGGCGAGGCGGTGCGGGCGGCGGCGGACGGGGAGAGCCTGATCAGTCCGTCGGTCACGGTCCGGCTGCTGCGGCAGGTGACGGGGCCGCGCCGTCCGGAGCCCCGCTCGGCGCCGGTGGTGCCGTTGACCGAGCGGGAGGTGGAGATCGCCGGTCACGTGGCGGCGGGCCGGACGAACGCGGACATCGCCGCCGAACTGTTCATCTCGCCGGGCACGGTGAAGACGCACGTCGCGAACGTCCAGCGCAAGCTCGGGGTGGCGAACCGGGTCGGCATCGCCGTCCACGCCTGGGAGATGGGCTACCCGGTGCCGCAGTGACGGGCGCCGCAGTGACGGATCTTGCGGAGAGGGCCCTGCCGCGACGGACGCGTCCACGGAGCCGAGGGGGCGCTCCGTGGACGCGGGGAACCTACGAGGCGGGGGTGGCCTCCGGACATCGTGTCCTCCGGCCGGCAGTTCGATCGTCGACCGAGGTAGTACCAGTGGCAGACCCTGATCCGTCTCGATCTGTCACCACTGCCTCCTGCGGTCGAACTCCTTCAGCTGCCTCGCAGGTCCACCTCCCATCATGCGCTTCCCACGCCGTGTGCACCAGGGGTCAACCGCCTGAAATCGGACGGATTTCGCAAGTCGGGAGATTCGGTGAGATTCGGTGCGGTGCTACGGCTTCGGCCAGCCGTCGACGAAGGAGAGCGTGCGGTGGTACGGCCCGTCGGGCCCGGTGCTGCGGTAGTCCTCGGTGCTGGTGCCGGTGCGGACGGTGGAGTCGCCGTCGTGGCGGCGGGCGGTGGGGCGCAGGGTGTGGTCGACGGTCGAACGCTCGGTGACGTGGCCGCCGGTGGCCGCGGTGGTCTCGCGGTGGTAGCCGAGGTCCATGGCGGTCCGCTGGTCGGTGTTGCCGGCGGCGTCGTGGGTGACGCGGTAGGTGACGTCCAGCGGTTCGCCCTCGCGCACGGTGGTGGTGCGGTGCGGGCCGCCGCCCCAGGTGGCGGTGGTGCGGGTGAGGTCGGTGCGGTTGTGCAGGGCCACGTCGTTGCCGCTGTCGCGCAGCTGCTGGGCGGAGCGGAAGGCGAGGTCGTCGCGGACCTCGGTGGTGATCCGGCCGTGCGAGGTCTGGACCCAGCCGCGGGCGAGGTCGTGCCGGCCGGCGGTGACGGTCCAGTCGCCGCTGCCGCCGCCGTGGTCGGTGAGCCGGGTGTCGACGGCGGCCTCGGGGGCGACCCGGTGGTCGGTGAGCTGCCCGGTGGTGCGGGCGGTGCCGTGGTCGACGTCGGCGAAGAGGTTGACCTGGCCGGTCCAGGTGTCGTTGTTCTGCGCCTCGCTGGCGTTCACCGCGATGCCGACGGTGTGCGGGCGGCCGTCGAGCAGCAGCCCGACGTAGGGGGTGAGGTCGAGCCGGTAGGCGGGCAGGTCGAAGGCGAAGACGCCGGGGACGGGCCGCCAGAGCAGCGGGTCCCACCCGCCGGTGTAGATGACGGGGTAGGGCCAGACCGCGCCGGCCGTCCGCCCGTCGACGGTGAGCCGCAGTTCGCGGAACGGGCCCTTGCCGCAGGAACCGAGGCCGGGGTTGGCGCTGACGAAGGCGTCGGGCGCGGAGGCGTACGCGAACTCCTCGCAGGCGCCGCCGCCCCGGGTGTAGACCTCGGCGGTGAGGCGTTCGAGGTTCTGCGGGAAGGTGAGTTCGCGGGTGGCGGCGGGGGCGGCCTGGGTGAGCGCGAACGGCCCGGTGGTGAGCAGGCGGTCGGCGGCGCGGGCGGCGGGCCAGCGGTCGTTCGCGGTGTAGAAGGTGACACTGGCGCTGATGGTGAAGACGCCGGTGTAGGTGGCGTCGGTGACGTTGGCGAGGTCGAGGGAGAACGGCTGCGGGCCGGCGGCGAACAGCGGGGCGTAGCGGGTGAGATCGCGCTCCAGCTTCCATTCGATGCCGTCCTTGGACGGCTCGGGGGTGGAGGAGAGCAGCACCTGGACGCCGCCGACGCGGGCGCTGAAGATGCGGTCGAACTGCCGCCCGGCGACCTGCCCGTGGAGGTCCAGGACCACCGCGGACCAGGGCCCGGCGCAGTCTGCGGGCGGGGTGAGGGTGGTGGTGTACGGGGTGTCGGGCGGGTTGCCGTACCCGTTGCGGAACTGCTGGTCGTGCATCACCTCGACGGTGCAGGAGCGGGTGTCGGGGCGGGTGAGCGGCCGGGTGGCGGTGACCGGGTCGTGGTAGTCGGTGCCGAAGTCGGCGTGGGCGGGGGCGGCGGCGGTGAGGGTGCCGGCGAGGGTCAGGGCGGCGGCGCCGAGGAGGCGGGCGGCGCGGCGAAGCAGCGGGCGGACGGCCAAGGCTGGTCCCCAGGGGTCGGGCGGCCGGCGGGCGCTGCCGCGGGCCGGGTGGGCGGTCCGGGCATCCTTTCGGCGGTGGCATGCCAGCGTCAAGGATTCGCTCGGGGGGACGCTTGGGGTGCGCCTGGCCTCGCGGGCCCGGTAAGGGCCTAGTCGACCTCCAGGGCCGCCGCCTCCTGCCGGATCAGGTCGCGCAGGGTGGCCAGCCGGGGCCGGCGGTCGTCCAGCCGCCACTGCATCTCCAGCGGCAGGGTGGCCCGGCCGTCCAGCCGGACGGTGGCCACGTCCTCGGTGAGGTGGCCGGTCATCGAGCCGGGCACCAGCGAGAACGCGCGGTTGCGGGCGAGCAGGTAGAGCCGGGAGCCGACGATCCGCGGCGGGCTGACCAGCACCGGCGGGTCGACGCCGTGGTCCGAGCACAGGCCGAGCACGTGGTCGTAGTAGCGCGGGTGCTGCTCGCGCGGCCACAGCAGCAGCGGCAGGTCGCGCAGTTCGCCGAGGCGCACGCTCGTCCGGCCGGCCAGCGGGTGGTCCCTGCCGAGGGCGACCCGCACCGGCTCGTCGGCGATCCGCTCCAGCCGGTAGCCGGCCACCTCGTCGAGGAAGCGGCCGAGGCCGATGTCGGCGAGTTCGGCGGCCAGCGCGGTGGAGACCTGGCCGGTGTCGACGGCGACCTCGGCGGTGGTGAGCGCGGGCAGCTCCTGTTCGGCGCGGCTGACCACGGCGGGAAGCAGCCGGTTCACCACGCTGGGGGAGGCGACGATCCGGGCCGTCCCCAGCCTGGACTCCTCGTGCAGCCGTACCCGGGCCAGCAGCGTCTCGGCCTGCCCGAGCAGCCGGGCGCTCTCGGCGGCCATCACCTCGCCGGCCTCGGTCAGCGCCACCGAGCGGCGGCTGCGGTCGAACAGCTCGACGCCGACGGTCCGTTCCAGCCGGGCGACCTCCTGGCTGACCGTCGGCTGGGAGATGTGCAGCCGTTCGGCGGCCCGTCCGAAGTGCAGCGTCTCGGCGACGGTGAGGAAGACCTCGAGCTGACGCAAGGTGAAGCCCATGGCCCAAGCCTAAGCCAACTCATAGGCCTGAGCCTATGGAAAGCCCCAGGACTCATTCTGGATTCCGATGCGAACCGTCCATACGCTGAGCGACACGTTGCCCCACCGCAGTGGCATCTCAGAGAGAGATCCGACCATGACCGGACTGCCCCCCAGCACCCCCGAAGCCCCCGGCTCCGCGCCGGCCACCCGTTCCGCGCGGGCCATCCACGTCTCCGAGGAGGTCGCGCAGGCCGTGGCCGACGGCCGGCCCGTGGTCGCGCTGGAATCGACCATCTTCACCCACGGCCTGCCGCGCCCCCGCAACCTGGCCGTCGCGCTGGAGGCCGAGCGACAGCTGCGCGAGGCGGGCGTCGTCCCGGCGACCATCGGCGTGCACGCGGGCGTGCCCACGGTCGGTCTGAGCACCGAGCAGATCACCGAACTGTCCGCGACGGACGGCCTGGACAAGGTGAGCCTGCGCGACCTGCCGGTGGTCGCCGCGCTCGGCCGCCACGGCGGCACCACCGTCGCCGCCACCGCCTTCCTCGCCCACCGGGCGGGCATCCGGGTCTTCTCCACCGGCGGCCTCGGCGGCGTCCACTTCGGCGCCTCCGAGAGCTTCGACGAGTCGGCCGACATGACCACCCTGGCCGCCACGCCGGTCACCGTGATCAGCGCGGGCGTCAAGTCGATCCTCGACATCCGGGCCACCCTGGAGCGCTTCGAGACCTTCAACATCCCGGTCATCGGCTACCGCACCCGCAAGTACCCCGGCTTCTACGTCACCGACTCCGGCCACGAGATCAACTTCAGCGTCGAGTCGCCCGAGGAGGCCGCGCGGCTCATCGAGGCCCGCGACCGCCTCGCCCTGCCGCAGGCCGTCCTGATCGCCAACCCGGTGGACCCCGCCAAGCAGCTGCCGCCGGAGGAGCTCGACGGCATCCTGGAGCGCGCCTGGGCCGAGGCCGAGCGCCAGGGCGTCACCGGCAACGCCTCCACGCCGTTCCTGCTCGACCACATCCAGCGCGACACCCAGGGCCGCAGCCTGGAGGTCAACGTCGAGGTCTACCGGGGCAACGTCCGGCTCGGCGGCCAGATCGCGACCGCGCTGGCGGCCGCCGCCCGCAGCGGGGCCTGACCCGTGCTGGGGGTGCTCGGCGACCTCGTCGAGGACATCGTCGTCTGGGTCGACGGCCCGCTGCGGCACGGCACCGACTCCAGCGCCCAGGTCTTCCGGCGGCGCGGCGGCAGCGCGGCGAACGTCGCTAGCTTCGCCGCCGGCCAGTACCCGGCCCGGTTCATCGGCTGCGTCGGCGCCGACCCGGTCGGGGACGGCATCGTCGCCGAACTGACCGGGCACGGCGTGGACGTACGGGTCGCCCGGCGCGGCCAGACCGGCAGCATCGTGGTCCTGATCGACCGGACCGGCGAACGGACCATGCTGCCCGACCGCGGCGCGGCCAAACTGCTGGACCGGGTGCCGGACGAGTGGCTGGCCGGCCTGACCCACCTGCACGTGCCCGCCTACTCCTTCGACGGCGATCCGGTCGGCCGCTCCGCGGTGGACGCGTTGGCGCGGGTCCGGCGGGCGGGCGGCACCACCTCGGTGGACGCCTCCTCGACCGGCATGCTGGAGCAGTACGGGCGGGAGCGCTTCCTGGCCCTGCTGGCCGAGTTGGCGCCGACCTTCGTGTTCGCCAACCGGTCCGAGGCGGAGTACCTGGGCCTGCTGGTGGGCGGGCTGCCGGGGCCGGAGCGGACCCGGCTGGCGACCACCACCGTGGTCACCAAGGCGGGCGCCGAGGCGACCACCGTCGACGTGCCCGGGGAGGCGCCGTTCACGGTGCCCGTGCCGCCGGTGAGCGAGGTGCGCGACCTCACCGGCGCGGGGGACGCCTTCGCGGCGGGGTTCCTGGCCGGCTTCCTGGAGGGCGGCGACCTGCACCTGGCCGCCGGCCTCGGGCACCGCAGCGCGGCCCGGGTGCTGGCCACGCCGGGGGCCTCGTTCGCGGAGCGGTGACCTCGGGGAGGCGGCGGGGCGGGCTCGGGGAGGTGCCGAGGTGACCTCGCGGTGGGCGGCTCCGTGTGAAGGGGCCGCCCGCCGGGTGCCCGGCGGGCGGCTCAGCGCAGCGCGTCCTTGCGGAGGAAACGCTTCAGCCGCTGCCAGGGCCAGGTGTTGATCACGTCCTCGGCGGTGAGCCAGCCGCGCTGCGCCGTACCGATGCCGAAGCGCGGGTAGGCGAGCTGCCCGGTGGAGTGGGCGTCGCTGTCGATCGCGAAGCGGACGCCGTGCCGCTTCGCCCGTAGGACGTCCTCGTCGCGCAGGTCGAGCCGCTGCGGGGAACTGTTGATCTCGATCGCGGTGCCGGTGCGCGCGGCGGCCGCGAACACCGCGTCCAGGTCGACGTCGATCGGGCCGCGGCGGCCGATCCTCCGGGTGGTGAGGTGGCCGATGACGTGCACGTGCGGATTCTCGCAGGCGCGGATCAGTCGGCGGGTCTGGGCGGCCCGGTCGGCGGTGAAGTGCGAGTGCACGGAGGCCACGCAGACGTCGAAGCCGGCCAGGAACCCGGGCGGCCAGTCCACCCCGCCGTCCGGGCCGATGTTCAGCTCGGTGCCGTGCAGGAGGCGCAGCTTCCGGTGGCGGTCGGCGAGTCGGCGCAGATGCTCGCGCTGGGCGAGCATCTTCTCGTCCGTCATCCGCTGCATCACCAGGTCCGGCGCGTGGTCGGTGACGGCGTAGTAGGAGTAGCCGCGGGCGGCCGCGGCGTCGATCATCTCCTCCAGGGTGGCCAGGCCGTCGGTCAGGTCGGTGTGCGTGTGCAGGTCGCCGCGCAGGTCCGCCTCCTGGACCAGATCGGGGAGTTCACCGCGCAGGGCGGCCTCGATCTCGCCCCGGTCCTCGCGCAGCGGCGGTGCGATCCACGGCAGGCCGAGTGCCGCGTACACCTCGTCCTCGGTCGCGGACGCCACCTTGGCGCCGTCCGCGTCCACGCTGCCCGCGCCCTCGCCGTCCGCTTCCTCGCCGTCCGATCCCTCGGTGGAGGTCCGGAACAGGCCGTACTCCGAGAGCTTCAGCCCGGCCCGGACGGCCATCGTGCGCAGCCGGATGTTGTGCGCCTTCGATCCGGTGAAGTAGACGAGTGCCGCGCCCCAGTCCTCCTCCGGGACGACCCGCAGGTCCACCTGCACGCCCCCGGTGGTGCGCACCGAGGTCTTGGTCGGACCGCTCGCGATCACCTCGGCCACGTACGGGAGTCCGGTGAGCGCGGCCATCAGCGGGGCGGAGTCGGCGGCCGTCGCCAGCACGTCGACGTCGCCGACCGTCTCGCGCATCCGGCGCAGCGACCCCGCGTACGCGCAGCGGGTGCAGCCGGGCACGGCGGACAGCGCGGCGACGAGCTGATCGGCCAGTTCGGTGGCCGCGTCGAGCAGCGTGCGGCCGCCGGAGCGCCGCAGCAACTCGATGCCGTGCAGGATCTTCTCGCCGCTGCGCTCGCCGAAGCCCGCCACGCCGGACAGCCGGTCGGAGCGGACCGCCTCGGCCAGGTCGTCGACGGAGGCGATGCCCAGGTCGCGGTAGAGGGCGAGGGCGCGCTTGGGGCCGACACCGGGCACGGCCGTCATCTCCCGGACGCCGGAAGGGACTTCGGCGCGCAGGGCCTCCAGGGCGGTGATCCGCCCGGTGGTGAGGTATTCGGCGACCTTCTCGGCGGTGGACTTCCCGACGCCGGGGATCTGCTGCAGGCCCTTGGCGTCCAGGCCGGCGACGTCCTCGGAGTGGCCGCCCACCGCGCGGGCGGCCTTCTCGTAGGCCCGCGCCCGGAAGGCGTCCCCGCCGGTGATGTTGATCAGGTCGGCGTACTCCTGGAGCAGCTCTCGCACCTGGTCGTTGAGCCGGGGCATGGGGCCAGTCTAGAAGCGTCTCCGGGCTCCGGCCCGGGCGGCGGACCTCCGGGCGGGCGAAGGGAGTTCGTGAGGCCCGGCCCGGGGTCGGCGGCGCCGCGTCGCGGGCCTGCGGCGGGCCGGGGGCCGGGCCTGCCCCGCCGGTCGGCGGGTGTGGCACCGGCCGACCGGCGGGGGTGGTGCCCGGTTCGCATCCCGGAGCCGGATTGTCACCCGAACGAGTGAGGTGCAGGCTGACACCAGGGCCTGGGAAGCGGCCCGCGCCGGTCGGCCGCGGCACTGATGACGGCCGCCGGCGATGCGCGAGGGGCAGGGCGATGGCAAGCGGGAAGCTCTGGGGCTATGTCGCATCGGGGGCCAGGGCGCTCGGCGCCCTCGGCGGGCCGGGTGGCCCCGGCCGCGCGGGCGGGTCCGGCGGCGCGGTGGCGGGTGAGGAACCGGGAGCGTTGCGACCGGGCGAGATGGCCGGGCCCCGGGCGCTGTCCCGGCCGGAACTGGAGCGCGTCGAGTGGACCGGCCGGCAGGCCGGCTGCGAGCCGCAGGCGCGGCACGTCCAGGTGGGCGAGGTGGTCCGCAAGGTGGTGCGCGGCGGCGGCCGGGCGGCGGCGGTGACGACCCGGCTGGCGCCGGGGCTGCCGGTGGTGGCCGCGGACGCCCGGCGGCTGGAGGCCGCGCTCGCCGGCCTGGTCGACCACGCGATCCGGCGCAACCCGCCCGGCGGGCGGGTGCTGGTCCGCGCCGAGGTGGCGGGCGGGCCCGGCCCGGCCGCGACGGCCCTGCGGGCGGCCGGGTTGAGCGGGGCGGCGCGACCGCGCGGGCGGGTGGAGATCCGGGTGGCCGATCGGGGGTCGTCCGAGCTGCCCGGGGCGCGGGAGTGGCTGCTCGCGGGCGCCCGCGCCGACGGGCCGGTCGGGCCGGCCGTGCACAGCCTGGTACTGGCGGCGGGCGGGCGACTGGCGGTGGAGGCCACCCCCGGCGGCGGGTTGACGGTGGTGCTGCTGCTGGTGGTCGCGCACGACTGACGGAAGGCCGGCGGACGGTCGGCGGGTGGCCCTGCGTACCCCTGGTGCTCACCGCAAAGACTTCTTCGCAAAAAACCCTTTGCAAAGATGTCTTTGCGGTTCTACGCTCCTGCCATGACCGATGAACGCGGCTGGATGCACAGCGATGACCCGCACATCGTCCTCACGGCCAAGGGCATGCGGGCGATGGCCCACCCCGTGCGCATGCAGCTGGTCGGGCTGCTGCGCAAGCACGGCCCCTCCACGGCGACCAGGCTCGCCGAGCAACTGGGGCTCAACTCCGGGGCGACCAGCTACCACCTCCGCCAGCTCGCCGCCGCGGGCTTCGTCGAGGAGGATCCCGAGCGCGGGAACGCCCGTGAGCGGTGGTGGCGTTCGGCCCACAAGTTCACCGTCTGGACGAGTGACGACATGGCCGACGAGGAGCTCGACACGGCCGTCGGCTTCCTCCGGTCCGTCCTCACCGCCCACGCCCTGGCCGCACAGCGGTCGGTCGACGCCTTCGAGACGATGCCGCGGGAGTGGCGCAAGGCGGTCGGCCTCAGCGACGTGCTGTTGCAGCTCACCCCCGAGGAGGCCGAGCAACTGGCCGCCGATCTGTCCGCGGTGGTGCGGCGCTACCGCGTGCTGGATGCGGAGGGGCCGGCCCCGGAGGGCACCGAGCGGGTCGCCGTGGTCGTCCACGTGCTGCCCGACGCGAGCGTGGGCACCGGCGCTGGTGCCGACAGCGACAGCCACACCGACACCGGTACCGACACCGGTGAGGCGGGGGCCTGATGGCCACCGTCGTCGACGCGCCCGCGCGCAGCCTCCGGCCGCTGGTCGGGGTGCTCTCCGCCATGGCCGTCTCCATCACCGGGACCCGCGTCTCGGCCATCGCCCTGCCCTGGTTCGTCCTGGCCACCACCGGCAGCGCCACCATGACGGGCCTGGTCGCCTTCGCCGAGATGGCGCCGTACGTGCTGGTCAAGGCGCTGACCGGGCCCCTGGTCGACCGGCTCGGGCCGCGGGTGGTGTCCTGGACGACGGACTTGGTGAGCGCCGTCGCGGCCGGGCTGGTCCCACTGCTGCACGCCCTGGGGATGCTGCCGTTCGGGGTGCTGCTGGCGATGGTCGCGGTGATCGGCGCGATGCGCGGCCCGGGGGATCTGGCCAAGTCGGTCATGGTCCCGGAGGCCGCCGACCGCGCCCGGGTGCCGATGGAGCGCGCCACCGGTCTCTCCGGCGTCACCGAACGGCTGGCTTCCACGGTCGGTCCGGCGGTCGGTGGCGGGCTGGTCGCGCTGATGGGCCCGCTGGCCGGGCTGGCGCTCAACGCCGCCACCTTCGCCCTGGGGTCCCTCGTCATCGCCTTCGCCCTGCCGCGCGGGATGGGGCGCGCGGCGGACCCGGCACCCGCTGCCGAGCAGGCCGCAGAAGCCGACTCCGGGGCCGACTCCGGGGCCGAACCGGTGGGTTACTGGCGGATGTTCCGCGAAGGCTTCACCTTCCTGCGCTCCGATCCGCTGCTGCTCACCGTGACGGTGCTGGTCGGCATCACCAACCTGCTCGACGCCGGGTTCATGACGGTCCTCCTCCCGGTCTGGGCGCGGGAGTCGGGGAACGGCCCGGCCGCCATCGGCCTGACCGGCACCGCCGGGGGGATCACGGCGGTCGTCGGCAGCCTGATCGCGGCGGCCATCGCCCACCGGCTGCCCCGCCGGACGGTGTTCTTCGCCGGCTTCCTGCTCGTCGGAGCCCCGCGCTTCCTGGTGCTCGCGTGCGGCGCGCCGCTGTGGGTGGTGCTCACGGTCTTCGCGGTCGGCGGCTTCGGCGGCGGTTTCCTCAACCCGATCCTCGGCGCGGTGCTCTTCGAGCGGGTGCCCCGCCACCTGCTCGGCCGCGTCCACGCCCTCGGCGACTCCCTCGCCTGGGCCGGTATCCCGCTCGGCGGCCTGCTG
Source organism: Kitasatospora sp. NBC_01300 (assembly GCF_041435235.1). Classification (NCBI taxonomy): domain Bacteria; kingdom Bacillati; phylum Actinomycetota; class Actinomycetes; order Kitasatosporales; family Streptomycetaceae; genus Kitasatospora; species Kitasatospora sp. NBC_01300. The sequence goes on from NZ_CP108408.1 coordinate 6,699,721, forward strand.
GCGGGTGCGGCGGTCGGCCTCGTCGGGCTGATACCCACCCTGGTCGCGGGCGGCGCCCTCTACTTCGCCTCCACCAACCTGGCCGGGTTGCGGCCGGAGTGGCGCGAGATGGACCGCCGGCGCGGCCGGACGGGCACCGCCGACGAGGCGAAGCCCGAGTCGGGGACGGAGCCCGAGCCCGGGCTTGCGCCCGCGTCGGTCCCGGCGCGCCCGTAGGCCTGTCGCACAGGGGCGGCGAGGCGAGCGTGCGGCCGGGACCAGTCGGGCAGAACCAGTCGGGCAGAACCGGTCAGTCAGAACCGGCCGGTCAGAACCAGTGCAGGCAGTGCGGGGCGCGCTCGGCGCTGAAGAGGGCGTCGGCGAGGGCGGCCGCGCCCGGGCGGTGGGCCCGGATGTGCCCGGCCCGTACGAGCGTGCTCGGGGTGGTGCCGCCGAGGTAGACCGAGCCCAGGTCGCTCACGTCCAGGGACAGGTCGGGCTCCCGGTCCGTCGGGACGCACTCGGCCTTCCCGTCCCGGACGGTCAGCAGGTAGCGGCCGTGCTCGCCGAGGAACGGGTCGTCGACGTCGAGGACGAGCTCGCCGTCCACGAACCAGCCGCGCGCGGTCAACGCCCGCGGGACGTCCAGCAGTCGCACCCAGAGCCAGTCGGTGCTGCTGCTCCCCTCGCCGGCGTTGAAGTCCGCGAGCTGCCAGCGCAGCGGGTGGTCGGACGGAACGTGCTTGAACACGACCTGGGAGACCAGGTCGTGTTCGAGCACGAACCGGGCCAGGGCCGTGGCGACGGCGTCGTCGGTGGCGATGGTCTCGTCGACCGTCAAGGTGCCGTCGGCGAGCGAGTAGCTGGCGTAGCCGTCCGGGACACCGTCGGCACCCCGGTGGACGGCGACGTAGCGCGACGCCGTGGAGACCGGGGGCCGGCCCGCGCCCGAGGCCCACCAGCGGTGCGGCCGGGACAGCGCGCCGGGCTGCGTGCGGCGGTACCGGTCGTAGACCGCTTCCAGGATCTCGCCGCACTCGGCCCGCCGCAGCAGCTCGATCGAGCCGGTGTCCGGGCCGGGGGCCGCAGCGTCGGCCGTTCCGCGCGCCCGGGGGAGGGCGAAGGCGGCCCGATGGCGCGGCACCGTCAGCCGCTGCGTGTACGTCGCCGGTCCGTAGCCGAACCTGCGGTAGATCACGGCCTCGGAGGCCAGCAGCACGGAGAGGAACTCCCCGCGGGCCCGGAACCCGGCGAGCTGGCTCCGCATCATCGCGGTGAGCACGCCCCGGCGCCGGTGCGAGGGCAGGACGCCGACGCCGGTCACCCCGCTGGTGGGGACGACGGCCTCACCGGGCAGGGTGAGCTCGAAGGTGTACGCGCCGGCGGTGCCGACGGGCCGCCCCTCCGGCGTCACGGCGAGCAGGTTGCGGTCCATCTCGGTCGCCGACCACCAGAGCCCGCCGCCATCGGTCGGGGTTTCCGGGAAGAGCCCGAACGCGGCATGGAGCGTGTCGACGTAGACGTCGAGGTCCTGATCGGTTGTCGGACGGATCTCCATCGCTGCCGTTTCCTCCCCTGGATGACGACGGCACCACGGCCCGTGTGCCTCGCCACAGTGCAGCGTCGACCCGTGGCCCGGTCAAGCGAATTACGTTCCGGCACCGGTGGTCAGGCCGGACCGTTTCCCGGACGGCCTCCGGGGCCTTCCTCGGGCCGCTCGTCCTCCGGTGGAGCCCCGACGCTCTCCAGGGTTTCGCGGACGCTGCCCGGCATCGCCGGGTGGCGGCCGATCACGATCACCCCGACCACGATGGCCAGCAGTCCGGCGGACTGCCAGGCCAGCGCACCCGGCGTGACCCGCAGCCGGTCGCCGAGGAAGCCGACCGCGCAGGCGATCCCGGACAGCGGCTGGGCGGCGGTCAGCGCCGGCAGGGACATCCGCAGCGGCGCGGCCTCGAAGGCGCTCTGCACCAGCAGCAGTCCGACCACGCCCGCCGCCACCACCGCGTACGGCTGCCAGCTGCGCAGCACCGCGTCCAGCCCGCTGTGGTCGAGGCGCTGGGTGGTGGTGCGGGTCAGCGCGTCCTGGAGGCCGTAGAGCAGGCCGGCGGCGAGGGCCAGCAGGGTGGCCTCCTCGAACAGCGGCAGCCGCCGGGCCAACGAGACCAGGAGCAGGGTCAGCCCGACCACCGTGCCGACCACCAGCCAGTGCCGCAGTTCCCCGGCGGGCGCACCGCCGCCGGTGGGCCGGCCGGCCACGATGAACGCCGTCACCCCGAGGCCGAGGAGCAGCACCCCGGCCCAGCCCGAGCGGCCGAGGGTCTGGCGGGTCAGCACCCGGGAGAGCGCCATGGCGAACAGCAGGTTGGTCGCGAGCAGCGGCTCGACGAGCGACGCCTCGCCCTGGTTGAGGGCGAGCGCGGACAGGATCAGTCCGCACACCATGAACCCGGTGCCGAGCAGCCACTCGGGCATCCGCATCAGGTCCAGGAGCAGCCGCCAGTGCAGCAGGTCGGCACGGGGCGCCCGCTGCGCCGCGTGCTGCTGGAGGACGAAGCCGAGGCCCAGGCAGCAGGCGGCGCCGAGGGCGAGGAGGAAGACCGCCACGGAGGGACCACCCGGTTGTCACTGCCCGCGCCGCGCCGGCGGGTCCGGGTTCGGTCGGCGGTCGCGGCGCGCTTCCGTCAGCGTACCGCCGGGTCGGCGGCGCGGCCCGGCCGGCGGCGGAGAGCAGCCGGGGCCGGGCCCGCTTGCCGCCACGGGCCGGACGGGCGCACGCTGGTGTGAGCGGCCGCCACGGCTCACCGTCCGTGCCGGTCCGGACAGGCGCGAGGGGGCCGCTGCCAGGAGGTGTGGCATGCACAACCAGTGGGACGTGGAGCTGAGCTTCGAGGAAGACGGAGTGCACACGGCGTGCGAGGCCAGGCTGATCGGTGCGCGGGCGCCGGGCTTGCGCGCCCACGGGGAGTCGATGAAGAGCACGGACGACCGCCCGCTCGCCAGGATCGGTGAGGAGGTCGCGGCCTCCCGAGCTCTGGAGGAGCTGTCCCGCAAGCTGCGGGCGCAGGCCACCGGGGAGATCGAGGACGAAGGACACCGCCCCGGGTACCTGATCTACTGACCCCCGCCCCCGTCGGCCGTCCCGCGCTCGCATGGGACGGCCCGGGACCACGCGGACGTCAGGACCAGGGGTTCGGGCCGATCCGTCGCCGGAGGATTGCGCGCAGCGGCCGGGCCGGGCCGGTTCGGCGCGGCCCGGCGCGGGCGTGGCGTTCGCGCGGTCCGAACGCCCCCCGCCCCCCGCCGTCAGCCGTGGGGGGCGGCGAGGAATCCGGTCAGCCGGGCGTTGACCTCCGCCGCGCCCGCCATGGGCAGGTGGTGGTGCGAGAGGCCCGGCAGGACGGCGACCGTCGCCTCGGGCAGGGCGCGGCGGGCGGCCTCGGCGACCCGGGGGGCGTGGTGGGTGCGGCTGTGTTCGGCGAACAGGGCGAGGGTCGGGGCGGTGAGGGAGCGCAGCCGGTCGAGGCCGGGGCGGGGGCCGGTGACGACGCGGGTGGCGGGGAAGTCGGCGTATCCGAGGGCGTAGACCTCGCGCCAGCCGGGGTCCGGGCGGGGGCCGTCGCCGGCCTCCCAGTCGAGGTAGGCGCGGGCCCGGGCGGCGGTGCGGCGGGGGAGGAAGAGCGGCAGGGCGTGCAGCAGGTAGTCGGGGCGGAAGCCGGCGAAGCACTGGGTGGGATCGAGGAGGGCGAGGCGGCCGACCCGGGCGGGCGCGTGCAGGGCGTACTCCAGGGCGATCCAGCCGCCGTAGGAGTGGCCGCAGAAGTCGGCCCGGGGGAGGCCGAGTTGGTCGAGGACGGTGTCCAGCCAGCCGAGCAGTCCGGGGACGCCGGCGAGCGGGGCGCCGTCGTGGACGCTGCGGCCCGGGTCGCCGATGAGGTCGGGGGCGAGGACGCGGTGCCCGGCGGCCGTCCACGCGGCGACGTTGGCGAACCACATGGTGGAGGTGGCGCCGCCGCCGTGCAGCAGGACGAGGGGGCGGCCGTCGGACGGGCCGCAGGCGTTGATCCGGGTGGTGCCGTGGGGCGTTCGGACGGTGAGGTGCTCGACCGGGACGGGCCAGCGGGCCAGCACGGCGTCGTACGCGGTGAGGAAGGCGGCGGTGCGGGCGGGGGAGGGCGTGGTGCGGGCGGACATGATGGGCCTCCGGGGGGGGTGAAGGCGGCACCCGACCGATCTGCGGGCGCTGATCCGCCTGTTGGACGGCTCCCGGGCCGGCCGGGTGGTGACCTGGGCCGGCTCGGGGAGGCGTTGGGGTTGAACTCGGCGGGCACCACCGGTCCGGGGGAGTGACCGGCGGGGCGTCAGAACCAGGTCTCGCCGTAGTGCGGCCCGGGGTGGTCCTCGCGCAGCAGGCAGATGTTGGGGTCGCGCGGGGGCTCCGGCCCCTCGTACGGGCCGACGGCCGGGCAGCGCGGCCCGACCTCGACCAGGTACTCGGGCCAGGACGCCCAGTGCAGGTCGAAGCCCACGCCCTGGACCAGCGCGCAATGGGTGCCGCCGTGCCCGCCGGCGAGGTCGCAGCGCAGGCGCGGATCGATCAGGAAGGCGCCGCGCGGAACGGTGTTGTAGTGGTCCACGTCCGTCTGCGGCAGCGTGACGACGGACGGACAGTGGTGGAACTCTGCGGAACGAAGGTCCGGTTGGCTCATGGGCGCCAGCATTCCACCAGGAGTCCGGCGAGGGCCCCGGTTCCCCGCTTTTGTACGGCTCGCGGGGGACAACTGTCGTGCCGTGTACGGGTGGTCGTCGCCCCGCCGGGAGGCTCCGGCTACGCGGCGAGGGACCAGCTGACCACCGACAGGGTCGCCATCGACGCCAGGGTCGACCAGAGCACCGAGTCCCGGGCGAGCCCGGTGCCCTGGCCGTACTCGCGGGCGTAGACGTAGACGTTCTGCGCGGTGGGCAGGGCGGAGAAGAGCACCACGGTGAGGAGTTGGTGCGCGGGGAGGTGGAGCAGCGGGCCGGCCACCGCGAAGGCGATCAGCGGCTGTATCAGGGTCTTGACCGCGACGGTCAGCCCGACCTCGGCGTGGCGCGAACGGCCGGTGGCCGGCGGGCGGTTGTGCAGCGACATGCCGAGGGCGACCAGGGCGGTCGGTACGGCGGCGCCGCCGAGCAGTTCGCAGGAGCGGTTCAGCTCGGCGGGCAGGTGGAGCCCGCAGGCGGAGGCGACGGCGCCGAGCGCGGTGGCCAACAGGATGGGGTTGCGCAGCGGCAGGGTGAGCAGGGCCCGGCGGCCGGCCGCGCCGCCGTCGAGGACGGCCAGCACCGCGGGCGTGACCACCAGGATCTGGAACAGCACCACCGGTGCGACGAAGGAGGCGTCACCGAGGAGCTGCATCGCCACCGGGATGCCGAGGTTGGCCGAGTTGACGTACCCGCAGGCCATCGCGCCGATCGCCAACTCGCCGCTCTCGCGCCGGAACAGCAGGCGCCCGGCGAGCAGCCCGAGGCCGATCGAGACGACGGTGCCGGCGGTGAAGGCGAGCATCGAGGGGTTGGCGAAGTGGTCCAACGGGGTGCGGACGATCATCAGGAACAGCGAGGCCGGCATCGCCACGTGGAAGACGAACCGGTTGAGCACCGGCTCCGCGTGCGGCCCGAGCAGCCCGGTCCGGCCGACCAGGTAGCCGATCCCGGTCAGCGCCCAGATCGGGGCGAATCCGGACAGCAGCGGGTGCAGGGATGGCATGGTTCCTCGGATCGCTCGGACGGTCTGCCGGGTGGGCCGGGGGTCTCCCGCCCCGGGGCAGTAAACCAGTGAGCGCGAACGGGCAGACCACGGGCCTACGATGAGCCGATGGAGCCCGAGAACGCGCCGATGGAGCCCGAGTACCTGAGTCTGGCCGAGGTGGAGACGATCGCTTGCCGCGCGCACGAGGGGCAGGTCGACAAGAACGGCCACCCGTACGGCGAGCACATCGCGGCGGTCGCACACGGGACGGCCGCGCGCGGTGGCAGCGACGCCCAGATCGCGGCGGGCTGGCTGCACGACACCGTCGAGGACGGCCGGTTGAGCCGGGAGTGGCTGGCGGGGGCCGCGTTGCCCGAGGCCACCAAGACGATCGTAGACGCGCTCACCCGCCGCCCCGACGAGCCGGTCGAGGCGTACACCGCGCGGGTCCTGGCCACGCCGGGCGCGCTGCTGGTCAAGCGTGCCGACCTCGCCCACAACTCGGACCCGGCCCGGCTGGCCGTGCTGGACGCCGCGACCGCCGAGCGGTTGGCCGCCAAGTACGCGCGGATGCGGGAACTGCTCGGGCTCACCGGCGAGCTCTGAGCGACGGGGCGCGGCCCGGGCGAGCCGGGAGCGGGTCGCGCGCTCTGCGAGAGGTGTGCGGGAACCACGAGAGGGCCCGGGCCACGCGGATCGCGCGGGCCCGGGCCCTCTGGGGTCACCCCGGTGATCCCTGTCCGACCCCCGGGGTGAGGGGGGAATGGTCAGGATGCGGGTGGAGTCCGGTGAGCCGAGGTGGTCGGCTTAGTACCAGTGGTTGGCCTGCCAGAAGGTCCACGCGGCGTTCGGGCTGCCGTAGCGGGAGTTCATGTAGTCCAGCGCCCACTTGATCTGGGTGGTCGCGTTGGTCTTCCAGTCGGAGCCGTGCGTCGCCATCTTGGAGCCCGGCAGCGCCTGGGCCAGGCCGTACGCGCCCGAGCTGGCGTTGGTCGCGGTCACGTTCCAGCTGGACTCGTGGGCGATGATCTGGCTGAAGGAGGCAAGCTGGTTCGCCGGGACGATCTGGGCGGCCACGGCCTGCGGGGACAGGGTGGCGGCGTTCGCGGTGGCGGGCAGCACACCCGCGCCCAGGGCGGTCAGACCGGCGGCGCCGGCGAGAATCGCGGCGGAAGTGCGCATACGGAGCTTGAAAGTGGGCATGAAGAACAGGACCTCAATCAGGTTGGGCCGGGTCACGCCCCGCCTTGGACCGTGGCCGGACAGGGGCCGAGAAGGTCGTGGGGCGTGACCTGGCAGTAAGTCGCTACCGGCGGGACAGGTGCCGGTGCGGCTGACGACTGAGCCATTGTTGGCATGCCGGATCGGGCGTCGCCAAGACCCCCTTGTTACGACGCCCCGTCGTATGGGGGGCAGTTGCCGTGGATTCGAAGGGTCGGCTGCGCGGAGCGCGCCGACCGTCGCTGACCTGCGCGAACACCGCGTCGGCGGGTTGGGGCGCGGGTGCCCGGGACGTGCCACTATCGCCCGTCGTGGACCGCATTCCGGTGTGAGCGCACTCACCGTTTGGGCCGCTGCGGCCATCACCCGCCGGTCTGCGGCCGGCACGTTGGGTACAGACGATCTCGCCGCCGTTGAGACCGGCGCCACACCCGTGGGGGCCCGGGGGAGACCGCCGGGCCCGGCGGAGATCAGTGGAGACCGGCAGGCTCCCGCCGACGTTCAGCGGAGGTCGCCGAGGCGGCGGTGACGCAGGGCCCGCGCCGCGAGGCGGTCCGGCTCCGGCAGCGCCGCCAGCCCGCCGAGCGCGGCACCGACCGCTCGTCCCAGCCGCGCGCAGAACGCCTCCGGCTCGTCCGCCGCGTCCGGCCGCTCCTCGACCACCTCGTCCACCAGCCCCACCTCCGCCAGGTGGCCCGCGCCGATGCCCTGGGAGCGGGCCAGCTCGGCGGCGTGCCCGCCGTCCCGGTGGACGATCGCGGACGCGCCCTCCGGCGGCAGTGGCGCCAGCCAGGCGTGCCCGGCGGCGAGCACCCGGTCGGCCGGGAGCAGCGCCAGCGCGCCGCCGCCCGAGCCCTGGCCGAGCAGTACCGCCAGCACGGGTGTGCGCAGTGCCAGCAGGGTGGTCAGGCAGTGCGCGATCTCGACCGCGATCCCGTCCAGCTCGGCCTGCGCGGACAGTTCGGCCCCGGCCGTGTCGACGACCGTGACCAGCGGCAGCCCCAACTGCTCCGCGACCCGCGCGGTGCGCCGGACGGCCCGCAGGTCGGCGGCCGTGAACGGGCGCTCGTGCTCCGGGGTCTGCCGCTGCTGGCCGACCACCAGGACCGGCCGGCCCCCGAGGACGGCGAGGGCGCGGACCAGTGCGCCGTCCCGCCCGCCGGGGGCGTCCAGCAGCACCAGTTCCTCGGCGGTGTGGCGCAGCAGCTCGCGGGTGCCCGGGCGGTCGGGGCGACGGGTGCGGCGGACGGAATCCCAGGCGTCGGGGTGTTCGGCGGCCCCGGCGGCGGTCTTGTCGGGGGTGGGGTCGGGGCCGGGGGCGCCGGTGCCGCCGGTGTCCGCGCCGCCCGGGGCGGGCGCGGTGGTGGCGAGGACGGCGAGCGTGCGGCGGACCAGCTCGCGCAGGTCCTCGGGCGGCACGACGGCGTCCACCAGGCCGCGTCCGGCGAGCGTCTCCGCCCGCTGCACGTCCGGGGGCAGTTCCACGCCGCGCAGTTCCTCGTAGACGCGCGGGCCGAGGAAGCCGAGCCGGGCGCCCGGCTCGGCGAACACCAGCTGGCCGAGCGTGCCCCAGGAGGCGAAGACCCCGCCCATGGTCGGGTTCCGTAGATAGGTGAGATAGGGGAGACCGGCCGCGCGGTGCGCCTGGACCGCGGCGGTGATCCGCAGCATGCACAGGAAGGCCGCCGACCCCTCCTGCATGCGCGTCCCGCCGGAGACGGGCAGGGCGAGCAGTGGCAGCCGCTCGGCGGTGGCGCGCTCGACGGCGCGGGTGATCCGCTCGGCGGTGGCCACGCCGATCGAGCCGCCGAGGAAGCCGAACTCGGAGGCGACCAGCGCCACCGGCCGCCCGCCGACCAGGCCGGCGCCGGTGAGGACGGCCTCGTCGAGACCGGTGCGTGCGCGGGCCCGGTCGAGCGAGGCGCGGTAGCCGGGGTCGGCGGGAGGGCCTGCGGGCGGCTCGTCCCAGCCCTGGAAGGCGCCGGGGTCGACCAGCAGTCCGATCAGCTGCCGCGCGGTCAGCGGCGCGCCCGTGCCCGTGCCCGTGGCCGGGTGGGCTCCCGGGCCCGCGCTCGTGTCCGTCCCCGTGTTGGTCCCCGTGTTCATGCCCACCCCGTCAGCGGTCGTTCCGGTCCGACATGATCCGTCACTCTATGCGGCGCGACCGGAGCGGGGAGCGAACGTGAGGAAGCTGTGAGGAGGCCGACAGCGGGCGGGTCGCTAGTTCGACGGCGGTCGACCCATGGGGTGTCCGGGCGGTTCGTGGACGGCGCCGGCCAGGCTCGGGTCGGAGCCGGGATACGGCTCAAGTCGCTGGTCAGGCAGGTGAGTTACCCGACGGTTAATAGTTTGTCGCAGGGCTTCCGGAGTTGTCGGTGGCTGGTCACACTGGTGGACATGACCCGCACTCTACGCGCGTGGAAGACCCGCGCTGCCGCCGTCACCGCCGTCGCCCTGATGACCCTCGCGCCCGTCGCCGTCGCCACCGAGGCGCACGCCGACGTGAGCGGCACGGTGTGTCTGTCCACCCTCCCGCCCGAGGCGACCGACACCCTCAACCTGATCGCCACCGACGGGCCGTTCCCGTACTCCCAGGACGGCGTCGTGTTCCAGAACAGAGAGCACGTCCTGCCCAGCCAGTCCTACGGCTACTACCACGAGTACACCGTCATCACGCCCGGTGCCCCGACCCGCGGCACCCGCCGGATCATCACCGGCCAGGCGACCCAGGAGGACTACTACACCGGTGACCACTACGTCACGTTCTCGCTGATCGACCAGGGCTGCTGACACGCGCCCCACGCCCCTCCCGGCCCCGGCGCACATCTCCGCCGGGGCCGCCGGAACGACGGGCCCGCCGGATCGCCGAGGGGCGACCCCCGCCCGCCCCGGCGGCCCGCCGCGACCGGCCTCAGAGCTCGGACGGCCCCCAGGCCTCCACCACCAGCTCGTCCCCGACCCGCAGCGTGCCGGGCCGCAGCACCGCGAACTTGCTGCCGAACGCGACCCCGCCGACCGCCGCCCGGCGGTAGCCGGCCAGCGTCCGCAGCGGCTCCGGACCGGCCTTCGCGCCCGTCGACTGGTCGACCAGCGTCACCGAGCAGCGGATCGCGAGCTTGGCATAGGCCAACTCGGCGCCGCCCACGGTGATCCGGCGGGTCAGGTCCTCGGTGTGCGGTTCGTCCCAGCCGTCCACCACCAGGTTCGGGCGGAACCGGTCCGCCGGCACGGGCAGTCCGCCGCTCAGCGCGTTGAAGCGCTCCAGCGACGCGCGGGACAGCAGGTGCACCGCGCAACTGTCGGCGTAGCCGGACGTGCCCGGCACCAGCCCGTCGGACACCCGGTCGTGCTCCGGCGGCACCCGGACCAGGCGGCTGCGGACACCCAGCACCCCGGACAACCAGCCGGCCACCTCCTCGCCCTGGTCGATCCCGAAGAACGGGGCGCCGAACAGCTGCACCGGCCGGCGCGGACCCGCGGTGTCCACGGCGACGGTCACCGGCTCCACACCCGGGGCGTCAAGGGTCAGCCGGCGGCCGTCCTCCCCGACCGTCGGGCGGACCGTGGCCAGCAGGCGGTCCCGGCGCTGGGAGCGGAACACCCCGTCCTCGTCCACCACCATGAACGCCCGGTCGTGGGCCAGCCCCGCCGGAGTCAGCTCCGCCCGCGCCACCTCGACCCCGGCACACCCCTTCACCGGGTAGTACCGCAACTCCACCACTTCGGCCATGGCCGCCCCCTCGACTCACCGCGGCCCCCCGCGGGCCGCCGCGGACCCCGTACGGAATCAACGCCCCCGTAGGGTAGTTGACCCGTCGCCCGACCACCTGCCCCCGGGATTGCTAGGGTCGGGACATGGCACCGAGCAGCGCGAACCCCCCGGGAAGACTCCGGCGCGACGCCCAGCGCAACCGCGACCTGCTGCTCGCCGCCGCCCGCGGCATGTTCTCCCGGCACGGCCTCGACGTCCCGCTGGACCAGATCGCCAAGGAGGCCGGCGTCGGCAACGCCACCCTCTACCGCCACTTCCCGACCCGCGAGGCGCTGATCGGCGAGGTGTTCGCCGACGCCGCCGTCGGCCTGGCCGGGGCCGGCGAGGAAGCCCTCGCCGCCGAGGACGCCTGGACCGCGCTCGAACACTACTTCGAGCGCATCTTCGAACTCGTCGCCGCCGACCGCGGCATCAACGACCTCGTCACCCAGGCCATCCCCACCATCCCCGGCATGATCGAGATCAGCCGCCGGCACGCCGCCACCGTCGGCGCCCTCATCGCCCGCGCCCAGGACCAGGGCACCATGCGGCGCGACGTGGTCACCATGGACCTGCTCTTCCTGCTCGGCCCGCTCTGCCGCGCCCTGCCCGCCACCACCGACCTGCGCCCCGACCTCTGGCGCCGCTACCTCGCCCTGCTCCTCGACGGCTTCCGCGCCCAGGCCACCCACCCGCTGCCCGTCCCCCCGATCGGCGAGGAACACCTGGACCGGATGTTCGCCGACCTCTGGGAAGCCGAACCACCGGAGGCGTAGGCGAGCCGTTCCACGCCGGGAAGCCGTCGGCCTTCACCTTCACTGGAGTGCCGTGACGAGGATGTCCGAACCGCCCGTTGCGCTGCCGAGAGGTCACTGACGATGGTGCCTTCGAACCCGCGCAGGCGGGGGTTCGAAGACACGCCCTGCCGCCCACGGGGCATCAGGGACACGTACGGAACACCCGCGCGCGCGTCAGAGGCGTGTCAACGGGCGCCGGAGGCGCGGTGCCGGCCCGCTTTGCTGGAGGACGACAGCACGGCACGGCGGTACGGACCGAGAGGCGGGGCGAACCATGGCGGACAGCGAGATATCCGGCGCGGACGGGGCAGCGGAGCGGGCCGACCGCGCGGGCCGGATCGTCGTCGGCGTCAGCGGCTCGCTCGGCAGCCTCGCCGCCCTCCACCACGCCGTCGCCGAAGCCCACCGCACCGACGCCGAGGTCCTCGCCCTCCTCTGCTGGACCTCGCCCGGCGAGGAGATCGGCTACCACCGCACACCCTGCCCGGCCGCGATCACCGCCGGCCGCGACGCCGCCGTCGCCCGGCTCCGGCAAGCCCTCGACGAGGCCTTCGCCGGCCGCTACGCCGGAGTCCGGCTGCGCTGCCAGGCCGTCCGCGGCGACACCGGACACACCCTGGTCCGCTTCGCCGACCACCCCGACGACCTGCTCGTCCTCGGCGCCGGCAGCAGCCGCGGCTGCCTCTCCCGGGTGCTGCGCCCCTCCGTCGCCGCCTACTGCGTCCGGCACGCGAGCTGCCCCGTTCTCGCCGTCCCCCGGCCGCCGCTGCAGCGCGACCTGGAGGCCATGGAACGGGGCCATGGCCTGCGCTCCCTCGTCTCGGGGCGGTAGGCCGCGCGCCTGCCCGCGGCGCCGCCTGGCTACGGCAGCCCGGCGGCCTCGGCGAGGACGGCGGCGGTGCGGCGTCCGGCGCGCAGCACCGCTTCGGCGGTGGCGGGGAGGCAGCGGTCCGCCTCGGCGTCGTACACGGTCATGATGACGCCCGCGTGGTCGGTGGCGGGTTCGAGAACCCGTACCGCCGACATCTGCTTCGTCAGAGCAGTGCTCAGTTGCCGGGTGTGCTCGATGTCCAGCACCCCGTCCTCCGTGCCGTGGACCAGCCAGAGGGGGACGGGGGAGGGCTGTTCGGCCAGCAGGTCGAGGGGGGCGTCCCCGGTGGTGATCGCCGGGCGGGCGTAGCTGGAGGAGATGCCGACGGCGGCGACGGGGCGCCGCTCGGCGGGGGTGTCGGGGTGGGTGGCCACGGCTACGGCCTCCCGGCCGCCCAGTGACCAGCCGGCCAGGACCAGGCGGTCCGGGTCCCCGCCGTACGCGGCGGCGGTGCGGCGGGCGTGGGCGAGCGAGGCGAGCAGTTCGGCGCGGCCGCCGTCCGGCCGGTCGGAGCGCCAGTCCGGGACGAGCACCAGCAGGCCGAGCCCGGCGGCCTCCCGGGCGAGCGGCCGCAGCACGTCGCGCTCGTCGGGGCCCCGGCCGTGCCACAGCAGTACGACGGGCGCGGGCCCGGCGGTGCCGGCGGGCGGGCGGTGCACGTCCATGAGCCGCCCGTCGGCGTACGGGGTGGCTTCGGGTTGAGCGCTCGTCATGCGGGGTTCGCCTCCGGTTCGGTGCCTGATCACGGAGCTGGTACTGTACTTCTCGTCGCGAGGGGGATGATTCCTCGTCAGGCGTCAGTGGTGCTACCAGAGCACGTCCTACTTTCAGTAGGAAGAGTCCGTGCGATCCGGGCCTGGCGCTCCAATTGTCGGACGGGGTCCGGTGCCTTTCTAAAGGTGCCGGGCCTTGTTTGCTTTTGGGGTGGGGTTTGGCCGGGGGTTCGGTGTGTGGGTGTGGGGCTGGTATTGTTCTGGGTGTCGCGAGGGGGATGATTCCTCGTCAGGCGTCAGTGGTGCTACCAGAGCACGTCCTACTTTCAGTAGGAAGAGTCCGTGCGATCCGGGCCTGGCGCTCCAATTGTCGGACGGGGTCCGGTGCCTTTCAAAGGGTGCCGGGCCTTGTTTGCTTTTGGGGTGGGGTTTGGCCGGGGGTTCGGTGTGTGGGTGTGGGGCTGGTATTGTTCTGGGTGTCGCGAGGGGGATGATTCCTCGTCAGGCGTCAGTGGTGCTACCAGAGCACGTCCTACTTTCAGTAGGAAGAGTCCGTGCGACCCGGGCCTGGCGCTCCAATTGTCGGACGGGGTCCGGTGCCTTTCTAAAGGTGCCGGGCCTTGTTTGCTTTTGGGGTGGGGTTTGGCCGGGGGTTCGGTGTGTGGGTGTGGGGCTGGTATTGTTCTGGGTGTCGCGAGGGGGATGATTCCTCGTCAGGCGTCAGTGGTGCTACCAGAGCACGTCCTACTTTCAGTAGGAAGAGTCCGTGCGACCCGGGCCTGGCGCTCCAATAGTCGGATGAGGTCCGGTGCCTTTCTAAAGGTGCCGGACCTCATTCGCTTTTCCGGGCTGTTTCGGTGCGCGGGCAGGACGCGGTCAGGACGGCTGGCGGTCGGAACCGAGTTCGCGGGAGATCCGCAGTCCGGCCTGGGCGACGACGGGGCCGAGGGCGCGGACGCGGGCGGCGGTCATGCGGGAGGTCAGGCCGGAGACCGACAGGGCGGCGGTGACCTCGCCGGCGTGGTCGAAGATCGGTGCGGCGACGCAGCGGACCTCGGGTTCGTTCTCGCGGTCGTCGATGGAGTAGCCGCGGGCGCGGATCCGGGCGAGGTCGGCGCGCAGCCGGGTCTCGTCGGAGATGGTCCAGGCGGTGACCGGGCGCAGGCCCGCGGCGACGACCTCGGTGACGGCCTCGTCGGGCAGCCAGGCGAGGATGGCCTTTCCGGTGGCGGTGCAGTAGGCGGGGGCCCGGCTGCCGACGCGGGAGGCCATGCGGACGTTGGTCTCGTCCTCGACCTTGTCCAGGTAGACGATTCCGGGGGCCTGCCAGACGGTCAGGTGGACGGTCTCGCCGGCCTCGCGCTGGAGCCGGCGAAGGTGTTCGGCGGCGACGCTGCGCAGGTCGAGGGTGGAGAGGTAGGCCTGGCCGAGTCGCAGTGAGCCGTGGCCGAGCCGGAACCAGCCGGTCTCGCGGTCGCGGTCGAGGAGGTGCTCGTCGAGCAGCGGGCCCGCGAGCCGCAGCACGGTGCTCTTGTTGAGGCCGAGCGCTTCGGCGAGTTGGGCGAGCGGGACGCCGCGCCCGTCGCTGTGGTCGCGGACGTGGCCGAGGACGGCGAGCGCGCGGCGCAGCGAGGACGACTGGTTGCGTTCGGTCGCGGGTTTGCGCCCGGCGGCCGCGCCCGTGGGGCGTTCGGCCGCCGCGCCGGTGGGTCTGTCGGCCGCCGTGCCCGCGGGTCGCTCGGTCTCCGCGTCGGGCCCCGTCTCCGTCATGGGTGGTCCGTCCCTGTCTCGTTCCGCTGTCGAGTGCTACTGCTGCGTGCTGCTGCCGTGTACTGCTGTCGCGTGCTGCGGCCGCGTTCTGCCGGTGTTCCCCCGCTCGACGGCGGCGGTTGTCAGAAGGTACCCGTTCGCGTCCGCAACGCCGCTTCTTCGACACAACGTTGTGCAGTGCAAAACTTCCCGAACCCCCTCTTGTTGGCGCCGATCGCCCGCGCTTAACGTCCCTGCCATCGAGCAGGCGACGCCGCCCCACCCGAACGGTCCGCTCTGCCGCACCCCCGTACCGGCCTGCCCGGGACGCCCCCCAACGCGTCCGGGCCGTCCTCCACCCACACCCACCATCGGCCCCGGTCAGGGCCTGCTTCGACGTACCCGTCCCCAGCGGCGCACGTCTCGGCGGCAACTGTCGGGAGGGGAGGTTCTCCACCCATGCGACTCATCAGACGGACTGCCGCGGCTGCCGTGCTCGCCGCCAGCTGCCTCGCCGCGACCGCCTGCGCGCCGGGCACCGCCGCGCCGGCCGGCGACAAGGCCGCCGACGACCGGACCGGCACCCTCCAGGTCTGGCTGTACAACGAGGCGGGCAACGCGGCCAAGGAGGCCGTGGTCGGCAAGGCGGTGAGCGAGTTCCAGGCCTCCCACCAGGGCGTCACCGTCAAGGTCAGCTACATCGACACCGACGCCTCCGCCCGCGCGGCCAAGATGAAGGGTGCCTTCAACGACCCGAGCAGCGCCCCGGACCTGGTCGAGTTCGGCAACACCGACCTCCCCGGCTACGTCGCGGCCGGCGGCCTCGCCGAGATCGGCGCCGACCTCGACAAGTGGCAGGACAAGGGCGACCTCGACCCGGCGATCGTCAAGACCGCCGTGGTGGACGGCAAGACGTACGGCCTGCCCTGGTGGGTCGCCGTGCGCGCGCTCTACTACCGCAGCGACCTGTTCACCGAGGCCGGGCTGACCCCGCCGACCTCGTACGCCGAACTGGTCACCGCCACCCAGAAGATCCACGCGGCGAACCCCGACACCTTCGGCATCGCCGTCGGCGGCAAGTACACCTTCGGGGCGCTGCCGTTCGTCTGGGACGCGGGCGGCGACATCGCCGCCAAGGACGGTTCCGCGTACAAGGCGGCCATCAACTCGCCCGCCTCGCAGGCCGGGATCAAGCGCTACACCGATCTCTTCGGCGCCGACGGCTGCCCCGCCCAGCAGTGCGCCGACCTCACCGGCGGCAAGACCGTCGACCTGTTCGCGGCCGGCAAGTCGGCGATGGCGATCCTGCCCAACTCCAGCCGCAGCAAGGTCGACGGGGGCCCGGTGAAGGGCAAGTACGGCGTGGTACCGCTGCCCGGGGAGAAGGCCGGCTCGATCGCCCCGGCGTTCGCGGGCGGCAACAACCTCGGCGTGATGAAGGCGGCCAAGCACCGCACGCTCGCCCTCGAATTCGCCGAACTGCTGGCGGGCCCGGCGTACCAGGAGCAGATGTACGACGCGATGGGCAACCTGCCGACGCTCAAGTCCGTCAGCGGCAAGGTCGCCGCCAAGGACGCCTTCCTGAAGCCGTTCACCGACACCATCGCGGCCGGCACCAGGTTCGTCCCGCTCGACCAGGCGTGGGCGCAGATCGACGCCCAGGCGGTGATCCCGACCATGCTGCAGCAGGTGGTCACCGGCAAGGCGGACGTGGCGAAGGCCTCGGGCGACGCCGCGAACCAGATCACCTCGGCCTTCGCCGCGCACTGACGGCGGCCGCGCACCGGCCTCAGACCCCGGTCCCGCCTCCACCCCCCGGCCCCGCACCAACCCCTGGTCCCGTACCACCTCCTGGTCCCGCACCGACCTCCTGGTCCGCGGAAGAGAGCAGGTCCCGCACGTGTCCGCATCCACCACGACCGCCCCGACGGCGCCGCCTTCCCCGCGCGGGCGCCGTGGGGGCACGGCGCCGGCCGCACCCTCGGGCGGCCGGCGCCGCCGGCCCCCGCTGCTGCTGCTCCTGCCGGCCGCGGTCATCCTGATCCCGCTGGTCGCCTACCCGATCTACCAGCTGGGCCTGCTGTCCGTGCTGGACTTCGGGCAGGCCCAGGCCTCCGGGGGCGCCCCGACCTCCTTCGTCGGCTTCGGCAACTACTCGAAGATCCTGAGCGACGGCCAGTTCTGGTCGGTGCTGCTGCAGACGGTCGGCTTCGCCGCGTTCTGCGTGGTCGCCACCCTGGCCGTCGGCGCGACCCTCGCCGTCCTGCTGACCAAGGTCGGGCGGTGGCCCCGGCTGGTGCTGACCACCGCCGCGATGGCGGCCTGGGCGGCGCCGGCGATGACCGGTTCGACGGTGTGGAGCTTCCTGTTCGACACCAACCTCGGCCTGGTCAACCACACGCTGGTGAAGCTCGGGCTCACCGGCTTCCACGAGTTCAACTGGTTCTACGACAAGTGGACGGCGTTCCTGATCGTCGGCGCCGTCGTGGTGTGGCACTCCTTCCCCTTCGTGATGGTCACCCTCTACGCGGGGATCCGGGCGATCCCGGAGGAGATCATGGAGGCCGCCGCCCTGGACGGCGCCAACACCTGGACGACCTTCCGCCGGATCACCGCGCCGATGCTGCGGCCGATCCTGACCATCGTGGTGATCCAGTCGGTGATCTGGGACTTCAAGGTCTTCACCCAGATCTACGTGATGACCGAGGGCGGCGGCATCGCCGGCCAGAACCTGGTGCTCAACGTGTACGCGTACCAGAAGGCGTTCGCCTCCTCGCAGTACGGGCTCGGCGCGGCGATCGGCGTGATCATGCTGCTGATCCTGGTGATCCCGACGGTCCTCTACATCCGCACCCTGCGACGGACGGGGAACGAACTGTGAGCGTCCTGAACCCCGTCCGGGACTCCCGGACCGGCACCGGCGGAACCGGCACCCCCCGGAGCCGCACCACCCGCAACACCCGCGGCCGTTGGCGGTTCGCCGCCAACACCGGCGCGATCGTGCTGGCCGTGGTCACCGCCTTCCCGATCTTCTGGATGGTGCTGTCCGCGTTCAAGCCCAAGGGCGAGGTGCGGTCGCTGGACCCGAAGCCGTGGACGGCCCACCCCACGCTGGAGAGCTTCCGCCAGGTGCTCAGCGTGGACGGCTTCGGCCGGTACTTCGTGAACAGCCTGGTGATCGCGGTGTCGGTGGTGGTGCTCTCGGCCGTCGTGGTGTTCCTGGCGGCGGTGGCCGTGACCAGGTTCCGGTTCAGGTTCCGCACCACCATCATGGTGATGTTCCTGATCGCCCAGATGATCCCGGTCGAGGCGCTCACCATCCCGCTGTTCTTCATGTTCCGCGACGCCGGCCGGTTCGCGCCGGGCATCGGGCTGAACACCCTCGCCTCGCTGATCCTGGTGCAGCTGGCGTTCTCGCTGCCGTTCGGCATCTGGATGATGCGCGGCTTCGTCGCGGCCGTCCCGGTGTCGATCGAGGAGGCCGCGCAGATCGACGGCGCCAGCCGCACCCGCATCCTGTGGCGGATCCTGCTGCCGCTGGTGGCACCGGGTCTCGCCGCGACCAGCGTGTTCTCCTTCATCGCCGCGTGGAACGACTTCGTCTTCGCGAAGACCTTCATCATCAGCGCCACCCAGAACCAGACCCTGCCGTCCGCGCTGCTGGTCTTCTTCAAGCCGGACGAGAACGACTGGGGCGGCATCATGGCGGCATCGACGCTGATGACGGTGCCGGTGCTGATCTTCTTCATCGCGGTCCAGCGCAAGCTGGTGTCCGGGCTGGCGGGCGCGGTGAAGGACTGACGCCGACCGGCGCGGTGAAGGACTGACGCCGACCGGCGCGGTGAAGGACTGATGCCGACCGGGGCGGTCGGGCGGGCTCCCCCCGTCCGGCCGCCCCGGCGGTCGTGCCACGCCGTGCGGCCGGTACCGGACGCCGGGCCGCGGGCCCACCGGCCGGGCCGTCCCCGGGACGGCGGTTAGGCTTCCGCCATGCCTGGCCGGCACCGGTGGACGGGGCTCCGCTCCCCGGTGCGGCGGCCGGCGATCAGCCACCGCGACGGCGGTTCCGCCGCACAGATGGGGAAGACGATGAGCAAGCCCACGAGGGCGGCCGCGCAGCCGCCGGCGGTACCCGGTGCCGACAGCCACGACCTGATCCGCGTGCACGGCGCGCGCGAGAACAACCTCAAGGACGTCAGCGTCGAGCTCCCGAAGCGGCGGCTGACGGTGTTCACCGGCGTCTCCGGCTCCGGCAAGAGCTCCCTGGTGTTCGACACGATCGCCGCCGAGTCGCAGCGGCTGATCAACGAGACCTACAGCGCCTTCGTCCAGGGCTTCATGCCGACCCAGGCACGGCCCGAGGTCGACGTGCTGGAGGGGCTGACCACCGCGATCATCGTCGACCAGCAGCGGATGGGCGCGGACCCCCGCTCCACGGTCGGCACCGCCACCGACGCCAACGCGATGCTGCGGATCCTCTTCAGCCGGCTCGGGCAGCCCCACATCGGCTCGCCCAAGGCGTTCTCCTTCAACGTCCCCTCGATCAGCGGGGCGGGCGCCGTCACCGTCGAACGCGGCGGGAAGACCGTCAAGGAGCGGCGCAGCTTCAGCATCACCGGCGGCATGTGCCCGCGTTGCGAGGGCCGCGGCAGCGTCTCCGACATCGACCTCACCCAGCTCTTCGACGACACCAAGTCGATCTCCGAGGGCGCGATCACCATCCCCGGCTGGAAGACCGACAGCTGGTGGACGGTGGGGATCTACGCGAACTCGGGCTTCCTCGACCCGGACAAGCCGATCCGCAGGTACACCAAGAAGGAGATGCAGGACTTCCTCCACCGCGAGCCGACCAAGGTCAAGGTCAACGGGGTCAACCTCACCTACGAGGGGCTGATCCCGAAGATCCAGAAGTCGATGCTCAGCAAGGACCGGGACGCGCTGCAGCCGCACATCCGGGCGTTCGTCGACCGGGCGGTCACCTTCACGGCCTGCCCCGATTGCGGGGGCACCCGGCTCAGCGAGGCGGCCCGGTCGTCGCTGATCGGCGGGACCAGCATCGCCGACGCCTGCGCGATGCAGATCAGCGACCTGGCCGCCTGGGTCCGCGACCTCGACGAGCCGGCCGTGGCACCGCTGCTCGGGACCCTGCGGCACACCCTCGACTCGTTCGTGGAGATCGGGCTGGGCTACCTCTCGCTCGACCGGCCCTCCGGCACGCTGTCCGGCGGCGAGGCGCAGCGGGTCAAGATGATCCGGCACCTCGGCTCGGCGCTCACCGACGTCACGTACGTCTTCGACGAGCCCACCACCGGCCTGCACCCGCACGACATCCAGCGGATGAACGAACTCCTGCTGCGGCTGCGGGACAAGGGCAACACGGTGCTGGTCGTGGAGCACAAGCCGGAGACCATCGCGATCGCCGACCACGTCGTCGACCTCGGCCCCGGCGCCGGGACGGCGGGCGGCTCGGTCTGCTTCGAGGGCACCGTCGAGGGGCTGCGGTCCAGCGGCACCGTCACCGGCCGCCACTTCGACGACCGGGCCGCCGTCCGCAAGGCGGTGCGCGAGCCGAACGGCACCCTGGAGATCCGCGGCGCGACGGCGAACAACCTGCGCGACGTCGACGTCGACATCCCGCTCGGGGTGCTGACCGTGATCACCGGCGTGGCCGGCTCCGGGAAGAGCTCGCTGGTGCACGGCTCGATCCCCAAGGGCGCGGGCGTGGTGTCCGTCGACCAGGGCGCCATCCGCGGCTCCCGGCGCAGCAACCCGGCGACGTACACCGGGCTGCTGGAGCCGATCCGCAAGGCCTTCGCGAAGGCCAACGGCGTCAAGCCGGCCCTGTTCAGCGCCAACTCCGAGGGCGCCTGCCCCAACTGCAACGGCGCCGGGGTGGTCTTCACCGACCTGGCGATGATGGCCGGGGTGGCCAGCACCTGCGAGGAGTGCGAGGGCAAGCGCTACCAGGCCTCGGTGCTGGAGTACCACCTCGGCGGCCGCGACATCAGCGAGGTGCTCGCGATGCCCGTGACCGAGGCCGAGGAGTTCTTCGGCACCGGTGAGGCGCGCATCCCGACCGCGCACCGCATCCTCGCCAACCTCGCCGACGTCGGGCTCGGCTACCTCAGCCTCGGCCAGCCGCTCACCACGCTGTCCGGCGGCGAGCGGCAGCGGCTCAAGCTGGCCACCCACATGGCCGAGAAGGGCGGCGTCTACGTCCTCGACGAGCCGACCACCGGCCTGCACCTCGCCGACGTCGAGCAGCTGCTCGGGCTGCTCGACCGGCTGGTGGACTCCGGCAAGTCGGTCATCGTCATCGAGCACCACCAGGCCGTGATGGCGCACGCCGACTGGATCATCGACCTCGGCCCGGGCGCCGGCCACGACGGCGGCCGGATCGTCTTCGAGGGCACGCCCGCCGACCTGATCGCCGCCCGCTCCACCCTCACCGGCGAGCACCTCGCGGCCTACGTCGGGGGCTGACGGCCCCGGCGGTCGAACCGTTCGGCGGTCGAACGCTTCGGCGGCAGGGTGGTGCCACGCCCCGGGCACTACCCTGCTGCCATGGCGATCCACGGCTTCGGGGCCACCGAGTTCCAGCTCGTGCTGCTGCGCCGGATGGCCGACTTCAACCCGGAACTGGTCGAGCAGGCCGTGCGGCGGCTCGGCGCGACCCGGGCCGCCATGCGGGAGGCGAACAAGCGCTGGCAGGCGATGGTCCGCTCGCCCCGGTTCCCGCGCGGCGCCGACCGCTGCGCCGCCGTCCTCGGCCCGCCGCAGGCGGTGGTGCCGCGCCGGATCGGGGACCTCGCCTGCACCGCGCGGCAGTGGGCGCTGCCGCTCTGGCCGGAGCTGCGTTTCGAGAGCCTGCTCGGTCCGGCGCAGGCCGGGCGGCCGCTGCTGAACGAGTGGCTGGTGCGCGGCCCGGACGCCCCGGCGCCCGGGCTGCGCACCCTCGCCGACCTCGTGCCGTGGAGCTGCGTGGTCGCCGACCTGGGCGCCGCGTTCCCGCCCGCCCGGCCGCGCGAGGGCAGCGCGCCGACCCGCTTCCAGCTGGACTTCACCGCCCCGGACGCCGACGGGCGGGCGCGCCCGTGCACCGCCGACTTCACCTGGGGGCTGCTCCAGGAGGTCCGGCCGGGCGGTCCTTAGGCCTGGGCCTGGGCCGGGTGGACGGTCCGCCCGCCGACGACCGTGCGTTCGGGCCGCAGCTCGCGCAGCACGTCGACCGGGCAGCTCAGCGGGTCGACCGGCCACACCGTCAGATCGGCGAGCGCCCCCGGCCGCAGGCTGCCGCGTTCGGCGCTCTCGCCCATCAGCCGGGCCGCCTGGACGGTGTGCAGCGCGACCGCCTCGGCCCGGTCGACGGCGTGCTCGGGCCCCACCACCCCGGCGGTGGTCCGGCGGGTCGTCATGCCCCACACCGACACCATCGCGCCGTACGGGCCGACCGGGAAGTCCGAGCCGGCGGCCAGCAGCGCGCCCTCGTCGAGCCATTCGCGCAGCGGGAAGATCCCGGCGGTCCGCTCCTCGCCCCAGGCCCGCTGCTGGGCGAGCGCCCCGTCGTGCAGCAGCGGGTGCTGCACGGTGACGGGGATGCCGAGCGCGATCGCCCGGGCCCGCTGGTCGGCCCGGGCCAGCCCGCCGTGCTCGACCACCAGCGTGCCGGGCGGCAGGCCGGGGCGCCGGCCGAGCACCGCCTCGAAGACGTCCAGCAGGGTGCGCAGGCCGCGGTCGCCCCAGGCGTGCACGCCGACCCGCCAGCCGCGCCCGACCACCCGGTCGACGGCCGCGACCAGCTCCTTCGGCTCCCAGAGCAGCCGGCCGTGGTAGCAGGGCCGGTCCTGGTACGGCTCCTCCAGCGCGCCGGCCTCGAAGCCGCCGTCGATGCCGAACTTCACCCCCCACAGCCGCAGCAGGTCGTCGTCCTCGCCGGCGGCGCGCCAGGCGTCCATCCGGTCCAGCAGCTCGTCGACCTGCTCGGGGGTGCGGGCGGCGAAGCCGGAGACCAGCGCCCGGACCCGGACGGCGAGCGCGCCGGCGGCCCGGGCGGCGAGCAGCACGTCGAGGTCCTCGGCCGGGACGAGGCAGTCGCGGACGGTGCCGATGCCGGTGGCGGCGTAGTCGGCGGAGGCGGCGCGCAGGCCGGCCACCCGTTCGGCGAGCGCGGGGCGCGGCAGCACCCGCTCGACCAGTTCGACCGCCTTGTTGACCAGCCGACCGGTGAGTCGCCCCCGGTCGTCGCGTTCGAGCAGGCCGCCGGGCGGGTCGGGGGTGTCATCGGTGATGCCGGCGAGGCGCAGCGCGGCCGAGTTGAGCACCATGTTGTAGGCGCCGCGGCGGACCAGGACGGGGTGGTCGGCGGTGGCCTCGTCCAGTTCCGCGGTGGTGGGCAGCCGCTGCTCGGCGAGCAGCACCTCCTGCCAGTTGACGGTGGTGTGGATCCACTGGCCGGGCGGGGTGCGGGCGGCGCGTTCGCGGATCAGGCCGAGGAAGGCGGCGAGGTCGCGGGCCCGGTGGACGGGGACGCCGTGGACGCTGTGGCCGGCCAGGATCAGGTGGGTGTGGGTGTCGTCGAAGGCGGGCAGCACCGTCGCGGCGGGGGCGTCCAGGACCTCGGTGGCCGGTCCGATCAGGTCGTCCAGACCGTGCGGGTCGGGGGACAGGGCGGTGATCCGTGCCCCGGTGACGGCGATCGCCCGCTGCGGCGGCCGGCCGGGGACGAGGGTGTGGACGGCGGCGGCGCGGACGAGGAGGTCGGCGGGGTCGGGGTCGGTCATCGCGGCTCCTGGTGGGGTGGGGCACCGGCCGGCAGGCCGGTGACCTTCTCGACGTGCCGCAGGCTGGGCTCGGCGAGCAGCGCGTGCAGCTCGGTGAAGACGGCCCGCGCGGCGACGGCGTTCCAGTCGGCGGGCAGCAGCGGCTCGGGCAGGCCCGGGTCCAGGTAGGGCAGCCGGCGCCACTGGGTGAGCATCGGGACGTAGTCGCGGAACGCCTCGACCGGGTCGACCCGCGGCCGGCCGCGCAGTTCGGCGGCGACCGGGCGCCAGGCGTCGTCGAAGGCCGCGTACTGCGCCTCGATCGCCGGGAAGTCCCACCAGCCGGCCACCGCGGTGCGCAGTTCGGCGAAGCCCGCGTACTCGGCGGACAGGAACAGGTGCACGTAGGCGCTCAGTCCGAGGCGCTCCAGCAGCCGCCGGGCGTCCGGCAGCAGCCGGGCGGGCGCCAGCCAGACGCCGGGGGCGGCGTTGCCGAAGCCGAGCCAGCTCAGCCGGGAGCGCAGCTGGTGGCGGTGGGCGCGCTCCGACTCGGGCACCGAGAAGACCGCGACCACCCAGCCGTCGGCGAGTTCGGCGGGCTCCAGGCTGTGGAAGATCCGGCGGTCGCCCTCCTCGAACACCGGGTCCATCGCCGGGGCGAGCCGGTAGCCGGTGCCGTCGCGGCGTTCCTGGAACAGGGTGCCGGCCTTCTTCAGCCGGGAGATGGCCGAGCGCACGGCCGGGCCGTCGACGTCGAGTTCGGCCATCAGCGCGATCAGGTCGGCGATCGAGACCCAGCCGCCGAGGCGGCGCACGAACTCGCCGTACACGGTGTGGATGAGGGAGCTGGGCCGGGTCGTGCTCTCCGACATGGTGCGCCTCCTCCCCGGCAGCTCGTGGTGATCATAGCGGTGGGGGCCCGGCGTCAGGCGTCCGCGTAGGCGCCGGAGAGCAGGTGCCCGGCGCCGGGGGCGACGGCCGGCAGGCCGAGGGCGCGCAGCAGTTGGTGGGTGGTGCAGATCGCCGCCGAGACGACCGGCTTGCCGAGCTGCTGTTCGGCTTCCTCGACGGCGGACAGCGAGGGCAGCTGCACGCAGGCCGAGAGCACCACGGCGTCGGCCTCGGCGTGGGCGAGGCGCCGGGCGATGGCGGGGAGCCGCGTCGGGTCGTGGGCGGCCACGTCGAGGTTGTCGGGGATCTCCAGGGCCGCGTAGTCGAGCACCTCGATGCCCTCGTGGGCCAGGTAGTCGACCACGGTCCGGGCCAGCGGCCGCAGGTACGGGGTGACGAGGGCGACCTTCTCGGCGCCGAGCGTGTGCAGGCCGGTCACCAGGGCGCCCGCGCTGGTGACCACGGGGGCGGGGGCGCCGTTCTCGGCGGTGCGCCGGTGCAGGCGCTGTTCGGCCTCGCGGTGGTAGCCGGGGCCGGTGGCCATCACGGCGACCAGGCAGGCGTAGCCGAGCACGTCGACCCGGGCGTCGGAGAGTTCGGCCGCGCAGCGGTCGGACTCGGCGTCCATGGCGCGCAGTTGCTCGGGGGTGACCCTGGTCATCCGCATCCGGCTGGAGTGGAAGGTGAACCGCTCGGGCGCGACCGCCTCGCGGGCCCGCAGCAGGGCGGGGACCTCGGTCTCCATGGTGACGTTGGAGCTGGGGACGATCTGGCCGATCCGGTAGGTGGTCATGGGGTGCTGGGGCTCCTCTCGGGAGCTGGCCGGGGTGGGGTGCTCCGCTCAGCGGGCGTCGACCACCGGGTTGGCGAGGGTGCCGATCCGCTCGATGGTGGCCTCGACCAGGTCGCCGGGCTGGAGGAACTGCGGCGGCACCAGGCCGGCGCCGACGCCGGACGGGGAGCCGGTGGCGATCACGTCGCCCGGTTCGAGGGTGACGCCGGAGGAGATGTCGGCGATCAGGCGGGCGATGCCGAACAGCATGTGGCGGGTGTTGGAGTCCTGCCGCAGCTCGCCGTTGACCCTGAGCGAGAGGTCGAGGTCCTGCGGGTCGGGGATCTCGTCGGCGGTGACCACGACCGGGCCGAACGGCGCGTAGCTGTCCTGCCCCTTGGAGAAGAACCACTGCCCGGAGCGGCGCTGGTCGCGGGCGCTGACGTCGTTGACGATGCTGTAGCCGAAGACGTGCCGCCAGGCGTCCCGCTCGGCCACCCGGAAGGCCGGTTCGCCGATCACCACGGCGAGTTCGCACTCCCAGTCGAGCTGCTTGGTGAGGTCGGCGTTGTGCCGGATGGGCTGGCCCGGGCCGGTGACGGCGGTCGAGGGTTTGCTGAACAGTACGGGCCGGTCGGGCAGTTCGCGCTCGGTGTCCAGGGTGCGGTGCGATTCGGCGACGTGCTCCACGTAGTTGAGGCCGACGCCGACGATCTTGCCGGGCCGCAGGGGCGCGCGCAGCGACACCTCGGCGAGCGGGCGGACGGCGGGGTGACCGGGGCCGGCGTGGGTCAGCAGCGCGCGGGCGGTGGTCAGCGCGGCCTCGCCGGCCCGGACCAGGCCGAGCAGGTCGTCGGGCAGCCGGGTGCTGGCGGCGGTGGCGAGGGCGGTCAGGTCGGCGACCTGGTCACCGAGCCGGGCGCCGAGGCGCGGGGTCTCGTCGCCGTCCGCGCAGTAGGTCAACAGGTGCATGGTCGGGGCTCCTTGGGGGTGCCGGGCGGTGGTGGGCCGGGGCGTGTCCGGTGGGTCAGGCCGGGCCCTGGTGCCCGTCGTGTGCCGGGTGGGCCTCCTCGCGGTAGAGGCCGAGCGAGTGCATCACCGGGAAGTCGTTGAAGGAGAACAGGCAGGCGTCCTCGCCGGGGTCGAGGTTCGCGTGCTCGTGCCAGGCCCAGGACGGGACGACGAAGACGTCGCCCTGCTGCCACGCGAAGCGCCGTCCGGCGATCACCGAGACGCCCCGCCCCTTGGCCGCCGTGTAGACCACCGAGCCGGTGTGGCGGTGGGCGCGGGTGGCCTGGCCGGGGCGCAGCAGTTGCAGGTGGGCGGCCATGGTCGGCATCACCGGGCCGCCGGTGACGGGGTTGGTGTACTCCATGATGACGCCGTCGTACGGCGATCCCCCGGTGGCGCGGGCGAGTTGGCACAGCGCGTGGTAGCTGGGCTCCCAGGGCCAGCCGAGCAGGGGGGAGTAGGGCCTGCTCCAGGTCTCGACGCCGTACGGGAGGAGGTTGCCGCCGTAGCTCAGCAGGGAGGAGTTCACCACCGGGCCGGGCCGCTGGTACAGCTCCGGGTGGACCTCGTAGAAGTTCGCGTCGAGCATGTTGACCAGCGGGATGTCCAGGCCGTCCTGCCAGATCACCGGGGCGTCGTCGGACTCGTTGCCGTGCTCGTGCCAGGAGTTGTTGGGCGTGATGGCGAAGTCGCGCGGGCCGACCCTGAGCTTCTGGCCGTCCACGACCGTCCAGGCGCCGGTGCCCTCGTGGACGAAGCGCAGGGCGGCGGCCTGGTGGCGGTGCGCGGTCATCGCCTCGCCGGGGCCCATGATCTGGAGGCCGGTGTACAGCAGGCCGACGGCGGCGCTCAGTTCGCGGCGCCCGGGGTTGACCAGCATCACCACCCGGCGGCCGGCGTCGTCGGCCTTGACCAGCGGCAGTGCCTTGCGGACCAGCGGGCGCAGGTCGGCGTAGCGCCAGAGCACCGGCACAGACCTGGGCTGCGGGTACCAGGGCTCGATCTCGTTCGCCACCGTCCACAGGGCGCCGGCCTCGTGCTCGGCCAGTTCCTCGTAGTAGGCGGTGAGTTCGGGGCTGTCGGTGACCCTGGCGCGGCCGATTCGGTCGTCGTCGTGGTCGGCCGCGCGGCCCTGGTCGGCGCTGCCGTGGGGGTCGGTGGTGCCGTCGTGGCTGGTCATGCCTGCTCCTCCGGGAACACCAGCGGCCGCAGCGGGCGGTTGTCCACGTGCAGCCGGAAGACGTCGAAGCGGTTGTAGTGGCCGACGATGTCGTGCATCTGCTTGGGCTGGATGCACCGGCCGAGGTCGATCTCGGCGTAGACGATGCCCTCCTCGTCCACCAGCGGCTCGCCCACCGGGCGTCCGTCGGGGCCGAAGACGCCGGACAACGCGCTGCGCGGGCGGGCGAGTTGCTTGCGCACCTGGTGGTCGTCGCCGGCGATCAGGTCCACCATCTCGGGCGAGATGGTGGAGCAGGAGACCACGGTGAACAGCTTGCCCTCGAAGCAGTGCGCGGCGGCGCGCAGCGCGATCGCCTCCGCCATGTCGTAGTCCTCGGGGGCCACCGGCAGGGCGATGTAGCTGGCGGCGTGGACGAGTTCGCCCTGGGCCAGCAGGGTGAAGCGGGCCAGGGTGTTGGTGTTCTCGCCGCAGGCGAGCGCGCCGAGCGGGCCGACGGCGGTGCGGTGCACCCGCAGGGAGCTGCCGTCGCCGGGCGTCCAGGTCAGCTTCTCGGCCCAGGTCGGCACCAACTTGCGGTGCACGTCGAGGAGTTCTCCGTCCGCGCCGATGATCAGGAGGGTGTTGTAGAGCACCCCGAGGCTGTGCCGGCCGCGTTCGTTGACGCCGATCACCAGCACCACGCCGGCCTGCCGGGCGGCGGCGCGCAGCGTGTCGACGTACGGGCCGGGGACGTCGACGGCGGCGCGGTAGAGGCGCTCGTACCAGGGCGAGCCCTGCACCGGGTTCATCGTCCAGTTCCAGTACGGGTAGCCGGGGACGAAGACCTCGGGGAAGACCACCAGGGCGGCGCCGTGGCCGGCCGCCTCGTGGATCAGGGCGACGGCCTTGTCGACGGTGGCGGCCGGGTCCAGGTAGACGGGGGCGGCCTGGACGGCCGCGGCGGTGAAGCGGGGCAGGTCCGGCATGGTTCCTCCTCGGCTGCTCAGTGCGGTTCGGGGGCGGGCGGGGGCCAGCGGCGGTGCACCGGCGCGGCGGGCTCGGTCAGCAGGTGCAGGCGCGGTGCGACCCGGTCGGCGTTCGGGCCCGGTGGTCTGCGGCTGCCCGCCGACCAGGGGCCGGGCCAGTGCGCGCCCGGCCCGGTGTAGCCCTGCTCGGCGGCGGCGTGCAGCGTCCAGAGCGGGTCGTACAGCTGGGCCCTCCCGATCGCGACCAGGTCGGCCCGCCCGGCCAGCAGGACGGAGTTGGCGTCGTCGTGCCCGGAGATCGCGCCGACCGCGATGGTCGGCAGGCCGGTGGCGGCACGGATCAGCTCGGCGAACGGGGTCTGGTAGCCGCGTCCGTACGGCGGTCGCTGGTGGGCGACCACCTCTCCGGTGGACACGTCCACCGCGTCCGCCCCGCCGTCGGCCAGCGCGTGGCCGATCGTGACGGCCTCCGGTGCGGTGGTGCCGCCGGGCGCCCAGTCGCAGGCCGAGATCCGTACCAGCAGCGGCCGTCCGGCCGGCCAGACCGCGCGGACGGCCGCCAGCACCTCCAGCGGCAGCCGCAGCCGGTGCGCGAGCCGGCCGCCGTAGCGGTCGGTGCGGTGGTTGGTGAGCGGTGAGAGGAAGCCGGAGAGCAGGTGGCCGTGGCCGAACTGCAGCTCCAGCGCGTCGAAGCCGGCCCGTGCCGCGCGTTCCGCCGCCTCGGCGAAGTCCGCCACCACGGTGGCGAGTTGGGCGGCGGTGGCCGCGTGCGGGGCAGGGCTGTCCGGGCCCCAGGGGAGCGGGGAGGCGGCGAGCAGCGGCCAGCCGTCGGCGAGCGGGCGCCCGATCCCGTCCGGGCCGGGTGCGGCGGTGGCGCCCCGGCGGCCGGCGTGGGTCAGCTGGAGGCCGACCGGGGTGTCGCTCACCGCGCGGACGGCGTCGACGAGTTCGCGCCAGGCCGCCTCCTGGCGGTCGTTCCACAGCCCCGGGCAGCGGTCGGTGGCCCGGCCCCCGGGGCTGACGGCGGCCATCCCGGCGAGGACCAGCCCGGCGCCGCCGAGCGCGTGCCCGGTCAGCTGGGCCCGGTCGAAGCCGCTGGGCAGGGTGTCGGCGGAGGTGAAGGTGGCGAGCGGGGGCACCACGACGCGGTTGCGCAGCTCCAGGGTGCCGAGCTTGAGCGGGCGGAACATCGGCGGCACGCCGGGCGGGCCGCCGGCGGCGGCGTCCACCGCGTCGACGAAGCCGGGGTCGCGCGCCCGCAGGTTGCCGTAGGTGACCCGGCGGCTGCGGGTGAGCAGGTTGAACGCGAACCGGTCGGCGCCCTGCCCGGTGCGCCGCTCCACCGTCTCGAACCACTCCAGGCTCGCCTGCGCGGCCCGCTGGGTGGACTCCACCACCGGGCGCCGCTCCGCCTCGTAGGCGGCCAACGCCTGCTCCAGCGACGGCTGTTCGTGCAGGCTCGCGGCGAGCGCGAGGGCGTCCTCCAGCGCGAGCTTGGTGCCCGAGCCGATCGAGAAGTGCGCGGAGTGCGCCGCGTCGCCGAGCAGCACCACGTTGCGGTGGCGCCAGCGGGCGTTGCGCACGGTGGTGAAGCGGATCCAGCGGGAGGCGTTCGGGATCAGCCGGTGGCCGTCCAGGTGGCCGGCGAGCAGGTCCGCGCAGCGCCGCACGCTCGCCTCGTCGCTCTCGCCGCGGGACGGCTCCCGGGCGGCGAGGGCGGCGAGGGCGTCGAACCCGGCGCGGCGCCAGGCGTCTTCGGCGATCTCCACGATGAAGGTGGAACGGGTCGCGCTGTACGGGTAGGCGTGCACCTGGAGGGTGCCGAAGTCGAACCGCTCGACGATGAAGGTGAAGGCCTCGAAGACCTTGTCGGTGGCGAGCCAGATGTAGCGGCAGTGCCGCTCGTCCAGGTCGGGCCGGAAGGTGTCGGCGTAGGCCGCGCGGGTGCCTGAGTGGATGCCGTCGGCGGCGACCACCAGGTCGTACTCGGCGGCGAGCCGGTCGGCCGCAGGGGCGGGGGTGCGGTAGCGAACGTCCACCGCGAGCTGCTCGCAGCGCCGTTGCAGGATCGCGCGCAGCCGGTTGCGGTCGAGTGCCGCGAAGCCGTGCCCGCCGCAGGTGCGGACCTCGCCCGCGTAGCGCACGTCGATGTCGCTCCAGCGGGCGAACTCGGCGCCGATCGCGGCGAAGACCTCCGGGTCGGCCTGGGCGATGCCGTCCAGCGTCTCGTCGGAGAACACCACGCCGAAGCCGAACTCGTCCTCCCGGCCGTCGCGTTCGAAGACGGTGATCTCCCGGTGCGGTGCCAGCCGCTTGGCGAGCGCGGCGAAGTAGAGCCCGCCCGGACCGGCGCCGATCACCGCGATGCGGCGGGCGGTGGCGGGGTTCTCGACGCGGTGGGCCGGGGTGGTGCGGGCGGCGGTGGTGGCGCGGGCCGGGGTGGTCACCGCACCACCTCCGGCTGCTGCGGTCCGGCCTCGGCCAGCGCGCGGCGCACCGGCGCGGGCCAGGGCTCGGCGCCCTTGGCGCTCGGCGCGGCGTGCACCACCGACATCCGCCCGGACGCGGCCAGGCCCTGCGGGCCGTGCACCTCGAAGGCGTAGTGCAGCGAGGAGCCGCCGACCCGGACCACCCGCAGCTCGGTGCGGACCAGGTCGCCGAACCAGAGCCGCTCGCGGTAGTCGGCCTCGAAGTGCACCCGGGGGATCCGCCCGAACAGCTCGGCCAGGCCCAGCCGGCGCAGCAGCGCCGCCTCCGCGGCCTCGGCCCAGCGCTGGACGGCCGAGAAGTGGTAGTGCCCGGCCGCGTCGGTGTCGGACCATTCGACCCGGCGCTCGATCGCCACGCTGGCCGGGGCGGTCGCGGCCCGCCGGCGCAGCTCGGCGCGGTGCAGCTTGCCGGTGGCGGTGCGCGGCAGCCGGGCGACGAACTCGACCGCGCGCGGGTACTTGTACGGGGCGATGGTCCGTTTGACGTGCTCCTGGAGGCTCCGCACCTGCTCCGGCCCGGCGGGCGCGCCCTCGCGCAGCACCACGTAGGCCTTCACCACCGTGCCGCGCCGTTCGTCCGGCGCACCGACCACCGCGCAGTCGGCGACGTCGGGGTGGGCGGCGAGGGCCTGCTCGACCTCGGGGCCGGCGATGTTGTAGCCGGCCGAGACGATCATGTCGTCGTTGCGCGCCTGGTACCAGAAGTAGCCGTCCCGGTCGCGGACGTAGGTGTCGCCGGTGAGGTTCCAGCCGTCGCGGACGTAGTCGCGCTGGCGCTCGTCGTCCAGGTAGCGGCAGCCGGTCGGGCCCTTGACGGCGAGCAGCCCAGGCACGCCGTCCGGCACCGGCCGGCCCTGCTCGTCCAGGACGGCGGCCCGGTAGCCGGGGACGGGGCGGCCGGTCGAGCCGGGGCGGATGTCGCCGTCGGCGGCGGAGATGAACACGTGCAGCAGCTCGGTGGCGCCGATGCCGTCGATCAGCCGCTGCCCGGTGGCCGCGTGGAAGGCCTCCCAGAGGGCGGCGGGCAGGTGCTCGCCGGCCGAGACGCAGCGCCGTACGCCGGACAGGCGGTCGGCGAGCCCGGCGGCCAGGATCGCCCGGTAGGCAGTCGGCGCGGTGAACAGCACGCCGACCCGGTGCCGGCGGACCTGCTCGGCGAGCTGCTCGGGGGTGGCCTGCTCCAGCAGGAGGCTGGCGGCGCCGGCGCGCAGCGGGAAGACCACCAGGCCGCCGAGTCCGAAGGTGAAGGCGAGCGGCGGGGTGCCGGCGAACAGGTCGTCGGGGGTGGGGCGCAGGAGGTGGCGGGAGAAGGTGTCGGCGTTGGCGAGCACGTCGCGGTGGAAGTGCAGGGTGGCCTTGGGCCGTCCGGTGGTTCCGGAGGTGAAGGCGATCAGCGCGACGTCGTCGGCGGCGGTGGGTACGGCGGTGAAGCCGCCGCTCTTGGCGGCGCAGCGGGCGGTCAGGTCCTGGGGGCCGGGCCCGCCGAAGGCGAGCACCCGCAGGCCGGGCGTCTCGGCCCGGGCGAGGTCGTCCAGGTAACGGTGGTCGCACAGGGCGATGGCGGGCCGGGCGATCCGGTGCAGTCCGGTCAGTTCGGCGGCCCGCAGCAGCGGCATGGTGCTGACGGCGACGCCGCCGGCCTTCAGGACGCCGAGCCAGCAGGCCACCAGCCAGGGGGTGTTGGGGCCGCGGAGCAGCACCCGGTTGCCGGTGGCCAGGCCGAGGTCCTCGGTCAGCAGCCGGGCCACCCGGTCGGCGTGGTCGCGCAGTTCGCCGTAGGTCCACTGGCCGGTCGGGGTGAGCAGGCAGCGGCGGTCGGGGCCGTACCGGGCGATCGTTGCGTCGAGCAGCGCCTGGGCGCAGTTCAGCCGGTCCGGGTAGGACAACTCCGGTATGTCGAAGAGGAGTTCGGGCCACTGGTCGAAGGGCGGGAGATGGTCGCGGCAGAACGTGTCCACGTGCGCGGAGGGGGATAGCTCCATGGGCGGGCACCTCATCGTGCGAGCGGGGAGTGAGGCCAGTATGGCGTGTTGGTGACGCCAGTCAAGAGAGCGATACACGCATTCGGGGGAGCGGGACCCGCGCGGTCTCACCGGTGGCCCCACCCGTGGCCCGGCGCAACGGCAGCCGCACCCGGCGACCGGCTCGGTCGGGGTGCGGCGGGTTCGGCCGGGGCTGCGGCAGGCGGGGAGGCCGGGTCAGGCGGTGGCCCCCTGGGCGGCGGCGTCGGGCTCGCGGCCGTCCTGGGCCTGCTGGGCGCGTTCGGCCAGCAGGCGGGCGAACAGGACCAGCACCGGAGTGGCGGCGTCGGAGCCCGGGCCCGAATCGCGGACGTACAGCAGCGTGGTGCCGACCCGCACCAGGGCCTCCGCCCCCTCCGCGCCGTGCGTCCGGGCGGCGCGCTGGTCGCCGATCGGGGGGAGGGGGACGGCGGCGGCCGCGTCGGCGCCGCCGACGTGGGCGAGCATCGTGTCGAAGGCCCGGCCGGCGGCGTCGGCGGAGGCGAAGGTGACCACGGTGAACTGTGCGCTGTGCGTGGTCACGGCGCGGAACGTCACGGTCGCATAAGCGAGTTGCTGGTCGCAGGCGTCCGGGAGCAGGCAGGGCACGTCCTCGCCCGGGCCCGCTCCCGACAGCGGGCCGCTCTCCACCTGCCAGCCGCCCGGCATGGCCCGCGGGTCGGGCAGCACGCCCTGCACCTGGGCCGGGTCGCGCAGCGTCCGCCCGGCGTGGGCCAGGTCGGGCCCGCCCGGCCGCAGCAGCGGGCGCGAGCCCAGGTTGATCCCGACGGCGACCAGGGCGGCGACCACGATCAGCGCCAGCGTGACGAGGACGGGGGCGGCGCCGATCCGGGCGGCCCGGGCCTGGGCCCCGGCGACGGCCGGATCGACCCGGAGGTGGACGGTCGGCGGGTCGGTGGGCCGGCCGAGCTCGGTGGTGGCCAGGTACCGGGCGAACGCCGGGTCCGTGGTGAGCAGTTCGCCGACGGCGGCGGTCAGCCCGGCCCGCGCCCGGGCGTCCCCCGGGTTCGCCTCGACCGCGTCCACGGCCC
Organism: Kitasatospora sp. NBC_01300; assembly: GCF_041435235.1. Classification (NCBI taxonomy): domain Bacteria; kingdom Bacillati; phylum Actinomycetota; class Actinomycetes; order Kitasatosporales; family Streptomycetaceae; genus Kitasatospora; species Kitasatospora sp. NBC_01300. Next base: position 6,733,658 of record NZ_CP108408.1, read on the forward strand.
GGGCGCCCTCCGGCGTCGCCCGCAGCCGCACCCGCACCAGATCCGCGACCGCCCGCCCCGGGCCGCCCGCCACCCCCTCGGCCGCCCGCACCAGCACGCCCACCACCACGGGCACCAACTCCTGGCCGTCCCCCACGGCAACTCCCCCCGCCCCACGAGTCGTTGCCCCCACGATCCCGGACCGGGCGGCGCCGCGCCCCCCACCGGACGGAACGGAGACGGAACTGCAACCGGGCCCGGACGGGGGTGGGGTGGGCGTGACCCGCGGGGCCACCGGTGCCCGAACGGGCCGGTCCAGGGGGGGCGAACCGGCGGGCGCACCCGTTCGGCCCGGGCCGTGCTCAGCGCAGGTCGCTCGACGCAGGCCGCTCAGCGCAGGTCGAAGACCAGCCGGGCGGAGACCTTGCCGCCCAGCACCTCGTCGAAGCAGGCGTTCACCTCCTCCAGGCGGCGGGGCTCAAGGATGACGCGGGTGCGGCCGAGCGCGTGCAGGCGGAAGACCTCGGCGAGGTCCTGGCGGGTGCCGACGATCGAGCCGATCACCCTGGTGCCGTTCAACACGGTCTCGAACACCGGCAGTTCGAGCTTCCCGCCGGCCGGGAGTGCCACCAGCACGAGCGTGCCGCCGCGCCGCAGGGCCCCGTAAGCGGCCTGGAAGGAGGCGTTGCTGACGGCGAGGGCGATGGCCGCGTGGGCGCCGCCGAGCCGCTGGACCTCCGCGGCGACGTCCTGGGTGCGGGCGTCGAGGACGTGGTCGGCGCCGAGTTCGCGGGCCAGGGCGAGCTTGTCGTCGGTGACGTCGACCGCGATGGTCTCGGCGCCGAAGATCCGCGCGTACTGGAGCGCGAGGTGGCCGAGCCCGCCGATGCCGGAGACCAGGACCCGGGTGCCCGGGCGGGCGCCGGAGACCTTGAGCGCCTTGTAGGTGGTGACGCCCGCGCAGGACAGCGGCGCGGCGTCGAGCGGGTCGAGGCCGTCGGGGACGGGCACCACGTAGTCGCCGTGCGCCAGCGCGTACTCGGCGTAGGCGCCGTCCACCGAGTATCCGCTGTTGTGCTGCTGGAGGCAGAGCGTCTCCCAGCCGGAGACGCACTGGTCGCAGCGCCCGCAGGCGTCGGCCAGCCAGGGGATGGCGACCCGTTCGCCGACCCGGACGTCGCGCACCTCCCCGCCGATCGCCTCGACGATCCCCACGCCCTCGTGGCCGGGCACGAACGGCGGGCTCGGCTTGACCGGCCAGTCGCCGTGGGCGGCGTGGATGTCGGTGTGGCAGAGGCCGGACGCCTCGATCCTGACCCGGACCTGGTGCGGCGCGGGCTCGGGGACGGGGCGGTCCTCGATGACCAGCGGCGCGGTGAAGTCGTGGACGACGGCGGCCTTCATGCGCTCTCCCTCGGTCGGTGGTGATGCTGCTGGCGGCTGGGCGCAGCCGCCAGCAGCATCACCCGACGGGGTGAGTGCCGCAGCCCGGACTACTCCGGACGAGTGAACGAGTGAACGAGTGAACGAGCGGAGGTCAGCCGGCCGCCACCGGCATCGACATGTAGACGGCGCGCTTGCCGTAGCAGGACGGCACCGTCACCTCGCGATGGGCGCGGTAGCCGAGCAGCCGCAGCAGGATGTCGGTGCCGCGGACCGCGACCATGGAGATCCGCTCGAAGCCCTGCTCGGACGCCTGCTCCCGGAAGTACCGGATGAACCCCAGCGCGACCTCCCGGCCGCGCAGGTCCTCGGCGATCACCAGGTCGTGCACGTGCAGGTTGTCCGACGCGAACACCGCCTCCTCCGGCCGGGCGAGGTCCGGGCAGCGCAGCGGCGGGTACGGCAGGCTCAGCAGGTAGCCGCGGACGGTGCCGTCCTGCTCCAGCACGAAGCAGGTCTGCGGCGAGGCGAGGGCGCGGGACTGCAGCGCCTCCCGGCCCTCCGACAGGCCGTCGGCCGCGTAGGCGTCGTGCTCCAGGGCGACCACGGCGTCCCAGTCGCCCTCGGCCAGGAGCCGGATCCGGAGGTCGTCGCTCACCCGGCCGCGACCTCCGAGGCGGTGCCGAGCCCCTCCGCGCGGGAGGCGGCCACCAGCGACGCCCACGCTCCGATCAGCACTGCCCAGCGCTCGGCGTCCTCCTGCGCCTCGTCCAGGAGCTGCTGGCGCTGCTCGGCCACCGCGTCCGCGAGCTCGGCGTACTTGCCGCCCAGCTTGCGGTAGGAGCGGTCCAGGACGTCCAGGCAGTACTCGTTCCCGGCCCGGTCCCAGTCGACGCTGCCCCGCACCAGGCCGAGGATCGGCTCGACCTTCAGCCCGTGCCGCTCGTCCAGCAGCCCGCGGCCGAGGTCGATCATCCCGCCGTAGACCGGGTACAGGTACAGCATCGACAGCAGGAACTTCACGAACCGCATCTGGTAGGAGATGAAGCCGGCGCCGATGCGGCGTTCGGGCGTGTAGTAGTTGACGATGTGTCGGTTGTGGACGACGCCGGGCAGCCGGGAGTGGACCATGGCGTGCAGCAGGGCGTAGTCGCTGCCGATGGTCTTCACCGAGGGCAGCAGCGGCAGCACCTCGTAGGCCCGGTGGTCCAGCGCGATGTTGCACATGTAGACGTCCCAGATGTCGGGCACGCCGAGGACGGACTCGTCGGTGGTGAACGGCTCGGAGCCGGCGCCCTTGAACGAGACGTCCACCATCGCGTCCCGGTCCTCCTCCGGCCACACCGGCGGGGTCCACAGGCGCACCACGTCGCGGTAGATGTCCGGGTCCAACTCGTGGATCTCGCTGATGTCCACGTTGAGTTCGCCGATGAAGGAGCCGCTGACCAGCATCACCGGCTTGTCGGCGTCGGCCGGGTCGAGCTCGGAGCGGGTCACGTCGGCCGCCGCCTCGCCGGCCGGTCGGCCGATCGAGAGCAGCTCGTGGTGGATCGGGAAGATCTTCCGACCGTCGACGACCTGGAAGTCGGCGTCGTCGTTGCGCAGGTGCGCCGAGGTGCAGCCCAGGGCGGCCGCGCCCAGGAAGAGCCGGTTGACGCAGGAGCCGTACGCGACGGCCGGCGGGAGCATCATGTCGAGCAGCAGTTCCGGGTCGGCGGCGCCGGAGCGCTCGGTCACCCGGCGCAGGAACTCCCGCTGCCGCGCGTTGCCGAGGTGGTGGACGACCACGCCGGGGGTGGGCTCCAGGGCGGCCACGGCGCCCGCGTTCTCCGCGAACTGGGCGGCGTCGGTGGTGTCGAGGATGAGGAGGTGCACCTCGACGTCGAAGTTCGCGACGGCGTAGGCCGCTTCCTCGGCGAGTTCCACGATGGTGTCGGGGCAGGATCGCATGGTGGGCAGGGCGAGGCAGACTCGTTGCATAACGGGGGATTCTCCGTCGGTTCGTCAGAATCGTGGCGGTGATGACGGTATGAGTGCTTTTCGCGCACCACCGTGGACTAGACCAGTTCCGAAGTCAACGATTGACAGAGCGGCTGCGGCGGGGTGGAATGCGCCCCGCCCGACGGCTTTCCGGAGCCTCGCGGGCGTCCTTCCGGGCAGGGTGGAGCACGGGTCCGGCGGCACGCGGCGCGGGCCTCCGGGTCCGTACGCGAGGACGAATTCCCGTCACAGATCCGAACGGACGGGCGAGCACTGGCGGTTCATTGCCGTGCATTGCGCCGTTGGGGTCAATCCGGAGGGCGAACCTGCCGATACCCGCAATGACGTCCGTTCGCCGCCTGGAGGAGACCGCATGTCCGACCTGTGGCTGCCCGGTGCCGAGATCCACGACCTCGGCGACCACGCGCCGACCGACCAGCAGTACCCCCCGAGAGCCATCGCCCACATCACCTGGGACCGCAACGCGACCGCCGCCGCGCCGCAGGACTGGTGCACCTACGAGGACCTGGTGAGCTACTTCACCGGCAGCGGCGCCGGCGACGCGCCGCACCTGGTCTGGGACCCGTTCAGCGGCCGGATCGCCCAGCTGTTCCCGGCCGACTCCCGCTCGAAGAGCCTGCTCAGCCCGACGACGAGCCCGACCCGCACCAACCGGGCCGGGCGCGTGGTGATCCAGATCGAGGCGGTGTTCTTCCCCTACTGCACCTACCAGGGCACCGTGTACGCGCGGCTGGTCGACACCCCGTGCGCGGGCTGGGACCGGATCCACGCCTGGATCGCCTCCTGGGGCGTGCCCGACGTGTGGCCGATGGGCCGGCCGGTCGACTTCACCAGCCACCGCGACGAGCAGGTGTGGGAGGCCAACGGCGGCTGGTACGCGCACGCCCACGTCCCGTTCAACGACCACACCGACCCCGGCTCCTGGCCCGACTTCGCGGCCGGCCCCGGCACCCCGATCCCCTCGCCCCCGCAGCACCCCCCGGCGCCCCCGGCGGACCAGACCCCGGCCCGGTACCAGACCACCATCAACGGCCTCCCGTACGGCTACGGCGCCCAGGGCTACCAGGTCACCGTGGTCGGCCGGGGGCTCGTCGCCCAGGGCTTCGGCGCCCACTACCGCTCCGGCCCCGGGCCGAACTGGAGCGACGCGGACACCGAGAACTACGCGGACTACCAGCGGAGTCTGGGCTACTCCGGCCAGGCGGCGGACGGCGTGCCGGGGGAGAGCTCGCTGCGGCGGCTGCTCGGCTACCTGCCCGGTCCCCGGACGGTGTCGCTCGCGCACGTCGTGGCGGCGGCCCGCACCGACCCCGGCGCCGAACAGGGGCACCGGACGTACGGCGCCGAGGTGGCGATCGTCGAGCAGGCCCTGGCGGACGAGGGGCTGCTCGAACAACGGTGGGTGGACGGCTCGTTCGGCAGCCTGACGGTCACCGCCTACGCCGGGTGGCAGCGCCGGTGCGGGTACACCGACTCCGCCGCCGACGGGATCCCCGGGCAGGAGTCGCTGCACCGGCTGGGCGCGGCGCAGGGCTTCTCCGTGACGGACTGACCGGGCCCGTCCGCGGCGCCGGGGCCCGTCCGCACCCGGGGCTCGGCGGCGGGGGAATGCCCGGCTCGGCGGCGGGCGTTGTCCACCGCGTGACCAGCGCTGCGCCCATGACCAGGCTCTCCGTCCTCGACCGCTCCCGGACCAGACGGGGCGAGGAGCCGGCGCAGGCGCTGCGGGACACGGTGGCCTTCGCCCGCGAGGCCGAGCGGCTCGGGTACCACCGCTTCTGGGTCTCCGAGCACCACGGCGTGCCCGGGGTGGCGGGATCGGCGCCGACGGTGCTCGCCGCGGCGGTGGCGGCGGCCACCACCCGGATCCGGGTCGGCACGGGCGGGGTGATGCTGCCCAACCACCAGCCCATGGTGGTGGCCGAGCAGTTCGGGGTGCTCGCCTCGCTCTTCCCCGGCCGGATCGACATGGGGCTCGGCCGCTCGGTCGGGTTCACCGACGGCGTGCGGCGGGCGCTGGGCCGGGAGAAGGACTCCGCGGACGACTTCGGCGCCCAGCTGGCCGAACTGCTCGGCTACTTCGACGGCTCGCAGCAGGCCCACCCCGGCGTCCACGCCCGCCCGGCCGAGGGCCTGCGGGTGCCGGCCTTCGTCCTGGCCACCGGTGCGGGCGCCGACCTGGCGGCCGACGCCGGGCTGCCGCTGGTCATCGCCGCCGTCCGGGGAGAGGAACGGATGCTCGCGGCGATCGACCGCTACCGCAGCCGGTTCCGCCCCTCGGCACAGGCCGCCGAGCCGTACGTGGTGGTCTCGGGCACGGTCGCCGTCGCCGGGAGCGCCGACCGGGCGCGGGAACTGCTCGTTCCGGAGGCGTGGTCCGGCGCGTACTCCCGCACCCACGGCGAGTTCCCGCCGCTGGCCCCCGCCGCCGAGATCCTGGCCCGGCCGATGAGCCCGCGCGAGCAGGCCGCCTACGAGCAGTCGCTGAAGGGCCACATCGCGGGCACCCCGGAGCGGGCCGCCGCCGAGCTCGCCGCCCTGGTGGCGCGCAGCGGCGCGGACGAGTTCCTGGTCACCACCAGCACCTACGACCGCGCCGCCCTCCTCGACTCCTACCGGCTGCTCGCCGAGGCGGTCGGCCAGGCCTGAGGCCGCCGGCCGGGTCCGGGGCAGGTGGGCCGGTCCTGCGGCGGCGCCTCGCTCAGCCCGCGTCGACCTCCGACGTCCCGAGCCGGGCGTACACCTCGGGCCGCCGCGCCCGCAGCCGCAGCGCGATGGCGACGCCCGTCAGGAACACCACCGGCACGATCGCCACCAGCGGCCAGTTGACCTCCGGCCCGGCATTGGTGAACAGGTCCAGCCGCCACACCACCAGCGCCGTCGCCCCGCACAGCAGCACGGTGGCGGCGACCGGCGCCACGACCGTCCGGAACGCCCCGGCGCTCGCGGCCGCCTCGCGATTGCGGCGGAAGAAGGCGTACACGGACAGCCCGGCGAGCGCCTGCAGCACCAGGATGCCGACCACACCGGGGGAGTTCACCCAGAGGAAGAACTGGTTGTACGGGTCGGCCCCGATCAGCGCCGCCACCACGACGGCCACCGCCGCCAGCACCGACTGCGCGATGCCGCCGATCCACGGGGAGCCGTGGCGCGGGTGGACCCGGCCGAGCGCGGCCGGGGCGGCCTGCTCGGTGGCGAGGGCGTAGCCGTAGCGGGTGATGGTGTTGTGGAAGGCGAGCAGCGCGGCGAGCAGGCTGGTCACGATCAGCACCCGCTGGAGGTCGGTGGCCCAGGCGCCGACGTAGTCGGTCATCGCGGTGAAGAACATCCCGGCCGGGTCGGCGGTGGCGGTCGCGACGGCCTCGGTGGCGCCGAAGGCCTGCACGATCATCCAGGTGATGAAGGTGTAGAAGAGGCCGAGGAAGGCGATCGCCGCGTAGGTGGCGCGCGGCACCGTCCGCCGTGGTTCGCGGGCCTCCTCGCGGTAGATGGCGGTGGCCTCGAAGCCGATGAACGCGGCGAAGGAGAGCCCGAGCACCCCGCCCATGCCCCCGGAGAACACGTTGTGCGGGGCGAACGAGGACAGGTCGAGCCCGTGCGCGCCGCCGCGCACCAGCACCGCCACGGCGAGCACGAGCAGGATGCCGGTCTCGGCGATCAGCAGCGCGCCGAGCACCTTGGCGCCGAGGTCTATCGAGCGGTAGCCGAGGAGCCAGACCACCGCGACGCCGAGCAGCGCCCAGACCGGCCAGGGCAGGTCCAGGCCGAGCAGGTCGGCGGCGGTGGTGTGGGCGAAGAAGCCGAAGGCGCCGTACATGCCGATCTGGATGGCGTTGTACGAGAGCACCGCGAGCAGCGCGGCGCCGAGCCCGGCGGGGCGGCCGAGGCCGCGGGTGACGTAGGCGTAGAACGCGCCGGCGTTGCGGATGTGCGCGGTCATGGTGGTGAAGCCGACCGCGAAGAGGGCCAGGATGACGCCGGTGGCCAGGTAGGCGACGGGCGTGCCGATGCCGCCGAAGGCGATCGCGAACGGTGCCACGCCGGCCATCACGGTCAGCGGTGCGGCGGCGGCCACGACGAAGAAGACGATGTCGCCGGTGCCGAGCACGCCGCCTTCCAGGCGGGCGGGCCCGGTGTCGGGGCCGGTGGAGTCGGCGGCTGCGGTGCCGGGCCCGGTGTTGCTGGGCCCGGCGCGGCCGGTGTCGGGGCCGGTGCGGGGGGAGCCGGGTGCGGTCGGGGAGGCCGCGTCGGAGGGCAGGGTCATGGGGGAGCTCTCCTGGGGTCGTACGGACGAGGGTAGAGCGGTCGGCCGCCGATCGGGTGCGGGCGGTCGACGGGGGGCGGACGCCGTGGGGGGCGTTCCGGCGGGCGGGTAGGGGGATTCCGCCCTGGGGGCAGTGCGTGCGTCGGCCTCAGTGGGTGCGTCGGCCGCCGAGCCAGGTCCCGGCCACCGGGACGGCGGCCAGCTCGTCGGCCGGCACCGCGTAGGGGTCGGCCGCCAGGTGCACCAGGTCGGCCCTCATCCCGGGCCGCAGCACGCCCCACTCCGCCTCTTCGAAGGCCTGGTGCGCGACACCCGCCGAGTAGGCGGCGAGGGCCTCGGTGAGCCCGATCCGCTCCTCGGGCAGCCAGCCGCCGGCCGGCAGGCCGTCCGGGGTCTGCCGGGTGACGGCGGTGGCGAGACCGGCCAGCGGCTCGTAACGGGTGACCGGCCAGTCGCTGCCGAAGGAGACCCGGGCGCCACCGCGCAGCAGCGCGGCGATCTGGTACTGCCGGGCGCCGCGCTCGGGGCCGAGCCGGGGGAGGGTGAGTTCGGTCATCAGCGGGTCGGTCTGGGCCCACAGCGGTTCGAAGTTGGCGATCACGCCGAGTTCGGCGAAGCGGGGCAGGTCGGCCGGGTCGACCAGCTGGACGTGGGCGATCACCGGGCGGCGGGCGCGCAGGCCGTTGCGGCGGGTGGCGGCCTCGACGGCGTCCAGGGCGATCCGGACGCCGTGGTCGCCGATGGCGTGGATGTGCGGCTGGAAGCCGAGCGCGTCGACGGCGGTGACGGCGTCGGCCAGTTCGGCGCCGGTCCAGTTGGCGACGCCGTGGGAGTGCGGGCAGTCGCTGTAGGGCGCCAGCAGGGCGGCCGTTCCGGACTCGACGACGCCGTCGGCGAAGAACTTGACCGCCCGGGCGGTGAGCCGGCCGCGCCCGGCGGCCTCGACCCGCTCCCGGTCGGCGGCCAGCGCGGGGAGCCGTGCGCGCCAGCCGTCCGGTTCGAGCAGCAGGGCGAGCCCGGCCCGGACGGGCAGATCGTGCTCGGCGACGGCGGCGAGCCAGGTGTCGACCTGCGCGGGCTCGATCCAGGCGTCCTGGAGCCAGGTGAGCCCGGCGGCGGCGAGTGCGGCGGTGGTCTCGCGCAGGGCGGCGACCTGCTCGGCGAGCGGGAGCGGCGGGACGAGCGCGAGGACGGGGTTGAGGGCGCCGAACTCGCGCAGGGTGCCGAGCGGGGAGCCGTCCGGGCGGCGGACGATCTCGCCGCCCACGGGGTCGGGCGTGTCCGGCCCGTACCCGGCGCGGCGCAGCGCCTCGCTGTTGGCCCAGCCGGTGTGGTGGTCCATGGTGCGCAGCAGGACGGGCCGGTCGGGGACGGCGGCGTCGAGCAGCCGGGCGTCGAACAGGCCGCCCTCGGCGAGCCACGGATCGACGGCGTCCCCGGTGATCCACTCGGCCTCGGGGTGCCGGGCGGCCCAGCTGCGGACGGCCTCGACGACCTCCGCCAGGCTGGTGCAGTCGCGCACCGGCACGCCGCGCAGCCCGATGGCGCCCAGCAGCGGGTGGAGGTGGCCGTCGCCGAAGGAGGGCAGCAGGGCGCCGCCGGCCAGGTCGACGGTCTCGGTGCGGTCGTCGCGCAGGGCGAGCGCCGCGTCGCCGAGGGCGGTGATCCGCCCGGCGGTGACGGCGAGGGCGTGGGTGGCCGGGTGCGCGGGGTCTCCGGTGTGGATCCGGCCGCCGGTGAAGATCGTGTCGGCACGCATGGGGGAGCGTCCTCTCCGGGTCGCGGCAGGTGACGAGGGCGACCTGCCTAAACCGAATGGGGTTCGGTTACCGTAGGCGCGGCACCGGCGGGTGCGGAAGAGTTTTATTGAAAGCCATTCAGTAACGCTTGGATAACGATGATCTTGAGGGTTCTTCGAAGGGCTCCCTGAAGGGCTCCCCGAAGAACTCCCCGAAAGACGAGGAACCGGCATGGCCAGGCCGCGCACACCCCTGCTGGACCGGCAGCGCATCGTCGACACCGCGTTGCGGCTGGTCGACGAGGCGGGCGACCTCACCATCCCCGGCCTCGCCGGCGCCCTCAAGGTCAGCCCCTCCGCGCTCTACCACCACGTCGCCGGCCGGGCCGAGATCGTCGCCCTGATGCGTGCCGAACTCGTCCGCACCATCGGCGAGCAGTCGATGTGGGACCAGCCCTGGGACGCGGCGCTGCGCACCTGGGCGCACGCCTACCGGGACGCCTTCGCCGAACACCCCGGCATCGTCCGCCTGCTCGCCACCGCCCCGCTCGCCGAACCGTTCATGCACGCGCTGTACGAGCGCGCCGTCGCCACCCTGGAGGGCGCGGGCTTCGCCGCACGGGACGTGATGGGCGTGATCACCGCCCTGGAGAGCTTCATCCTCGGCTCCGCGCTCGACCTGGTCGCCCCGGACGTCATGGTCGACGCCGTCGACCGGGACGCCACCCCGCGTCTGGCCGACGCCCTCGACGCCGTCCCCGCCGGCCGTGAACGCGCCGACCGGGCCTTCGAGCTGGGCCTCACCGCCCTGATCGCGGGTTACCGGGCGCTGCTGCCCTGACCGCCCCCCGTGCCGGGGTCGGGGCGGTCGCGTCGAGGTCGGGGTCGCCGTGTCGGGGCCGCCGTGTCGGGGTCGGGTCGTCGGGGTCGGGTCGCCGCAGTACCGCCGGGTCCGGTCCCGTTCCTCCATCCGGTTTCTGAGCAGGCGTGATGACCTGCTAATGTTCTTCTCGTCGGGAGGGAAACAACCTCCCGAACAGGCGTCAGCGGTGCTACCAGAGCACGTCCTACTTTCAGTAGGAAGAGTCCGTGCGACCCGGGCCTGGCGCTCCACCCGAAGGGGCTCGTTCCGTCCAGCGGAACGGGCCCCTTCGTCATGTCCGGGGGCTCCGGCGGCAGTCGGGCGGCGACCCGATGGTGTAGACCTGTTCGCCCGGCCCTTCTACCGCATGCCGGCGGTCGAAACCCTGCCGTGCGGCCGGTTCTCGGCCAAGCTCCCCTGCCAGGTGGTCGGCCGGTGGCGGTGGGCTGCGGTCCACGACCACCCCCGGGCCAGCGGGTTCGCCCGGCGGCGTTGGCCGACGCCCTGTCACACCTTGGCCGGAAGTGGACGCTACTGATGTGAATATGCCATTGGAATGTTCGTCATATGGAATCCGGCAGTAGCCTTCCGTGTCGAGCCCGCCACTGCTGGTGGCGGCCCGGCCGTGCCGTGCTGCGCCCGGCTGCCCAGACCCCCTCGAAGGAGCCGGTGTGCCGGGTATCGACGAATGCCTCGCCGGAGCGATGTCGATCTCCGGGGCACGCTCCGCGAGCCTGGTCGACTGGAGCAGCGGACTCGCGCTCGGCAGCCTCGGCGAGTGCCCGACCGGTGACCACGAGACCGCGGCCGCCGAGACAACCGACTTGGTACGGGCGGCCGTTGAGAGCCAGACCTTCACCGGGGCGGAGGACCGGCGGTCCCCGTTACAGGACGTCATCGTCACCGCCGGCCGCAGCTACCACCTCATCTGCTTCATCGACACCGTCTTCGACAGCCGCCTCGTCCTCCACCTCTGGCTCGACCGCGCCCAGGGCAACCTCGCCGCCGCCCGCTACCGCCTCCAGGCGCTCGCCGAGGAACTGGTGCTGGGGTGAGCGGGACGCCCACCGCGGCCATCGGGTTTCGGCCAGCACGCCGGACGGGTCGCCCCCGCCGCCCGAGCTCCACCGGCCGGTGGCCCGGATGACCGCCGCGCCCGCCGCCGTCCGCCGGCCCGCCCCGCCGCAGACCCCCGGCGAGGCCCTCGGCCTGCTCGCCGCCCGCCGCGCCACCGGCGCCCTGTGCGGCCCGCTCGGCAGCCTGCACCTCGTCGACGGCCAGGTGGCCCACGCCGACTCCCCGCGCGCGCCCGGCCTGGCCGAACTGCTCACCGGCTGCGGCCGGATCACCCCCGGGCAGTGGGCGGAGCTGCTCCGGCTCCACGGCCCGCGCGCCCGGGTCGGCGAGGCCCTGGTCGAACGGCGGCTGCTCACCCGGGGCGAGCTCGAACTCGGCCACCTGGGCACGCTCTTCGACGCCGCGTTCTTCGTCCTCGCCGACCGGAGCGGCGGCGTCTGGCGGTTCGAGCCCGACGCCCGGCACTGGCTGGGCCCGGTGGCCACGGTCGACCCCGGCCGGCTGCGCCGCGAGGTCGAGCGCCGGGGCCGGCTGCTGGAACGGATCTGGCCCTGGCCGCAGCTCGACACCGCGCCGGTCCGCCCGGTGGTGCCGGTCCCGCGGCCGTCGAACCGCCCGCCCGGCCGTCGGCGCGAACTGCTGGACCACGCCGACGGCCGAAGAACCCCGGCGGACCTGGCGCGCCTGCTCGGCCGGTCCGGCTTCGGCGTCACGGCGGACGTCCGCCGCCTGGCCGCCGCCGGGCTGCTCGCCGCCCCGCGGCACGCGGCACCGGCGGTGGCACCGGCGGTGACACCGGGGGTGGCACCGGGGGTGGCACCGAGCGCTGCGACAACCGTGGCACCCGCGACGCCCGTGGCACCTGGGGTGCCGAGGCCTGCGGCGCCCGTCGCGGAAGCCGAAGCGCCGGCCCCCGCCCGCCCGCCGGGAGGCCTGCACCGCCGGGTCCCCGGCGCCACCCTCACCGGCGCCACCCTCACCGGCGCCACCCTCACCGGCGCCACGCCGCCCGGCCCCGTGGTCCCCACCCGCTCCGATCACCCGCCCACCACGGCCGCGGACCACCCGCCGCTGGCCGTCCCCGACCCGGACATCGCGCTGCTGACCCGGGTCCGAACCCTTCTGGAGGCCCGACTTTGAACCACTCTCCACCCGCGACCCCGCCGTCCCGGCCATGAGGCGGGCGCTCAAGCAGCGTGTCGGAAGGAGACAACTGATCGCCTTGGAGACCGAACTGCTCGCTGAGCTCCGCGCCGTCAAGCAGCGCGTCCCGCACCTCGCGGGTGGCCTGGTGGCCAGCGTGGACGGCCTGTTGGTCGCGCACGACACCCACGGGGCGGAACCGTCCGGCCTGGCCGCGATGACGGCGGCCTCGCTGTCGCTGGCCCAGCGGCTCGCCGACACCACCGGCCAGGGCGAGTTCCGCGAGTCGCTGGTGCGCGGCGAGCACGGCTACGTCGCCACCTACGCGGCCGGGGGCAGCTGCGTGCTGGCCCTGCTGGCGCACCCGGACGTCAACGTCGGCCGGTTGCACCTGGAGGCCCGCCGCTCGGCCCAGCGGATCGCCGGGCTGCTCAGCGACAGCCTCCTGCCCAAGGACCCCCGCGACCAGGCCTGACCGGTCAAGCCCCCGGCCCGACCGCAGCTACGACCCCAGCACCCCACCACTCCAGCACCCCACCACCGAAAGGGAGTTACCCAGATGACCGACGCAGCCGGCGCGCTCAAGCAGGCCATGACCAGCATCGAGGGCGCCATCGGCGCGGCACTCGTGGACTACAACAGCGGCATGGCGCTCGCCACCCTCGACGGCCCCGGCGGGCTGGACCTCAACGTGGCCGCGGCGGGGAACACGGACGTGGTCCGCGCCAAGATGCGCACCATGGACATGCTCGGCCTACAGGACGGGATCGAGGACATCCTGATCACCCTCAGCAGCCAGTACCACCTGATCCGGCCGCTCGCCGGCCGCACCGGCAAGGGCCTCTTCCTCTACCTGGCGCTGGACAAGGCGCGGGCCAACCTGGCGATGGCCCGCCACCAGCTCACCAGGATCGAGGCCGAACTGGAGGTCTGACAGCTCGGTCAGCTCGACAGGCCGGACGGGCCGGAGAGTCCGACCGGACGACGCGTCGGCCCGGCGTCGGCTCAGGCCGCGCCGGGCGCCGTCCACCGGACCTCGCCGCCCGGCAGCCCCGCGCACACCGCTCCCTCCGCGGTCTCCACGCTCCACGGCGCGAGCTGCGCGTGCGGCGGGACGGACAGCGCGCCGCCCTCCGCGAAGGCCAGCTCCAGGCCGCCGGCGAGGGTGATCTCGGCGGTGTCGACGGTCCGGCCGACGAGCGCGAGCAGGGTGCCGGTCGGGCGGATGGTCAGCGCCGGAAAGTAGTGTTCGACCTCCGCCGGGGCGGTGAAGGAGGGCGCGGCGAGGCGGAACTCGTGCGCCACCCGGACGGTCACCGGCCCGTCGAGGGTGAGGTCCAGCCGGTCGCCGCCGCTGACCGACGCCACTCGCCGGCCAGCCAGTGCCTCCGTGATCCCGTGCTGCGTGATCCCGTTCTGCATGGCCCCAGTGTGACCCACCCGACCCGGCCCTGTCCGCCCTGCCCAACAGCCCCGCCCGACCGGCCCGCCCGCCCGGCCCGCCTGACTCGCCTTCCTGAACCCGCTCGGCCCGTCCGCCCGCTCGCCCGGCCCGTCCGCCCGCCCGCCGCTACCCGGCGGCGCGCCCGCGCACCAGCTCGGCCGGCCCGCCCGCCCGCTCCCGCGCGGCCAGCGCGGCGGCCGTCCGGGCCCAGGACGGGCCGGTCAGCAGCGCCCGTGCCTCGGCGGGGCCGCAGAGCCGCCACTCCACCAGCTCCTCCTCCGGCAGCGCGATCGAACCGAGCATCCGCTCCGTCACCGTGCCCCCGTCGAACACGGACACCAGCACGGCGGTGTCCCGCCCGGTCGCCGGGTCGGCCCCCGGGTCGGCGGCCGCCCCGGGCTGCCAGTCCAGCGCCAGCAGCCGCCCCGGTTCGACCTCCCAGCCCAGTTCCTCGCGGATCTCGCGCCGGACGGCCGCCCGGGGCAGTTCCCGGTCCGCCTCGATCCCGCCACCCGGCAGGGTCCAGCGCGGCACCCGGCCGCGCGGCCCGTCCCACGGCCGCAGCCGGACCAGCAGGACCCGCCCGTCGTCGTCGGTGAACAGGGCCCGCGCCTTGGCCCGGATCCGCGGGCGGGTGGCGATGTAGGTGGCCCGGTCCATCGGCGGCTCGTACCCGGGCCCCGCCGCCGGCCCGCCGGGGGCGGGGCCCAGGGCGGGCACCCCGGCCAGCCCGGTGTACGCGGGCGGCGGTTCGTCCGCCGGCAGGTGGTCGAGGGTGTGCCCCACGGGCCTGCTGTCCTCCAGCTCCAGCGGACCGGCCGACCGCGGCGCCCGCAGGCAGGCCGTGACCCGGCGGGACAGCAGGGGCGGCAGCGCGTGGCCCGCCTGTTCCGGGGTCAGCCACACCCAGCCGCCGACCTCCGCCGCGTCCGGCCGGATCGCCGCGGCCTGTTCGGCGGTGAGCGGCTGCGCCCAGTACAGGTACGCGGCGATCGGCGGCCGGAAGTGGTCGAGCGTCCAGTCGACGCAGGCCAGCGGCCCCAGCCGGGGCGTGAACCCGAGTTCCTCCACCACCTCGCGCAGCGCGGTCTCCCGCGGCGAGCGGTCCTGCGGCTCCCACCCGCCGCCCGGGATCGCCACCGGATGCTTCCGGTCGTACGGCAGCCGCACCACCAGCACCCGCCCCCGCTCGTCCGGGAACAGCACCCCCGCCGCCGCCAGCAACTCCCGCCCGCTCCCGGATGACGCGTCCACCGCTGCTCCCTCCGTCAGGCCCGGTTCGAAGGCCGTGTCCCCCCGACGACTCGGCGGACCCCTTTCATGGTTCCCCCCACGAGCCGCCCTAGCCGGGCCCTCGCCGCCTCACCCCAGTGACGCGAGGGCCTGGGCCGCCGCGCGGGCCATCTGCTCGTCGTGCCGTCCGCTGGACCCGCGCAGCCGGGCGAGGCCTTCGGCCGCCGCCAGGGCGAGCAGCCCGGGCAGCAGGTCGGTGCTGCGGGCGGCGACCCAGCGGGTGCCCTGGGTGGCCATCCACCACAGGTCGGCGGCCCGGCCGGGCGGGGGCTCGGCGGGGGTGTCGACGGGCGGCGGGCCGAGGGGGTGGCCGGCGGCGGCGAGCAGCTGGTGGAACCCGCGGGCGATCAGGTGGTGGCCCTCGGCGCTGGGGTGCAGCCGGTCGACGCTGAGCAGCCGCCGTTGCGCGCACCACGGCAGCTCGGCGATGTGCAGGTGCACCGCCCGGTGCCGGGCGGTGAGGGCGTGCACGACGGTGTTGACGGCCTGCATCCGCCGCGCCAGCGGTCGGGCCAGCGGCGCGGGCAGGCGGAGCAGGGTGCCCGGATCGGGCAGGCAGGCGGTCAGCAGGACGGCGCCGTGGCTGGAGAGTTCGCCCAGGGTGGCGTCCAGTTCCAGGGTGGTGCGCCGGATGTCGAAGCCCGCCCGCAGGGTGTCGTTGCCGCCGACCACCACGGCCGCGAACCGCGGCCGCAGCGCCAGCGCGGCGGGGAGTTGACGGTTCGCCAGATCGGCGGTCAGGGCGCCGCTGCACGCCAGGTTGGTGAACTCGACGCCGCCCTCGGGTGTCAGCGAGCGGGCCAGGACGGCGGCCCAGCCGCGCCAACCCTCGCCGACCGGGTCCCCGACCCCTTCGGTCAGCGAGTCCCCGAGCGCGACGAACCGCAGCGGCCCGCCGGTGGCCGGCCGGTCGTCCGCGGACCGGTCACGCCCGGTGCCGAGCACGCTCATCCCAACCCTCCTCCACCGCACCGGGGTTCCGCACGTCGGGGTTCCGCACGTCGGGGTTCCGCACGCCGTGGGCCGCGAGGAACGCGGCCACCGCGGCCGGCCAGTCGTACCGCTCGGCCCGGGCCCGGGCGCCGGCCCGCCGCGCCTGCTCCGGGCGTGCCAGCAACTCCCGTACCGCCGCGGCGAATCCGGCGCCGGTGTCGGCGGCGGCCACCCCGGCCAGGCCGATCAGCCCGGGTAGCGCGGAGGAGCGGCTGACCGCCACCGGCGTCCCGCAGGCCAGCGCCTCCAACGCGGCGAGCCCGAAGGTCTCCACCGGCCCGGGCGCGAGCACCACGTCCGCGCAGCCCAGCAGCCGGGCCAGTTCCTCCCGCCGGCCCAGGTGCCCGAGGAAGCGCACCGGCAGCCGCAGCCGCTCCGCCCGGGCCGCCAGCCGGTCCCGCAGCGGTCCGGTCCCGGCCACCACCAGGACGGCCGGCAGCCCCCGGGCCCGCAGTGCGGCCAGCGCCTCGACCGCCCGCTCGGGCCGCTTCTCGGCCGAGAGCCGGGAGCAGAGCACCAGCAGCACATCGTCCGGCCCGCAGTACCGCGCCCGCTCGCGCGCCCGCGCGGCCGGCGGCAGCGGGCGCATCGCGTCCAGGTCCACGCCGAGCGGGGCCCGGGCCAGGTTGGGCACGCCGATCCGCCGGAACTCCGCCGCCGCCCAGTCGGTGGTGCAGAGCACCGCGTCGTACGTACGGGCCGTCGCCGCGTTGAGCCGGTCGGCGGCCGCGTCGGCGAGCGGGCGGGGCAGCCCCCAGGTGCGCAGCACCCCGACGGCGCTCTCGTGCGACACCATCACCGAGCGGACGCCGTGCCGCCGGGCCCAACTGCCGGTCCAGCGCAGCGTGGTGCGGTCGGACACCTCCAGTCGGTCGGGCTTCAGCCGGGTCAGTTCGGCGGCCACCGCCCGCCGGTCGGTGAGCACCCGGTAGCCGCCGCTGGCCGGTAGCACCGGCCCGGGCAGGGTGACCACCAGGCCCTGCTCGCCCTCCTCCTCGCTGCGCCGCTCCCCGGGCACGATCAGCACCGGTCGGTGCCCGGCGGCCAGGTAGCCGGCACCGAGGTGGCGCAGCGCGGTGCGCAGGCCCCCGGAGACCGGGGTGACGAAGTTCGCGAGCCGCACGATGGTCAGCGGCTCGCGGTCGGCGGTGTCCGTCATGCCGGCAGCTCCTCCACGACGGCGACCGGCTCGACGACGGCCGGGGGAGCGGCAGGGGGAGCCACCGGTGCGCCGTGGTGCTCGGCGAGGACCTCCGCGTAGTGCCGCAGCAGCAGGTCGCCGACCGCCTCCCAGGTCCGCGCGGTCACCTCGGCCCGTCCGGCGCGCCCGTACGCGGCCCGCCGTCCGGGGTCGGCGGCCAGTTCCGCCACCGCCCGGGCCACCGCGGCGCCGTCCCGGGGCGGCACCAGCAGGCCCGTCCGGTGGTGCGCGACCAGGTCCAGCGGGCCGCCGGCGGCCGGGCCGATCACCGGCACGCCGCTCGCCATCGCCTCCTGGATGGTCTGGCAGAAGGTCTCCAGCGGGCCGGTGTGCACGAACACGTCCAGGGCCGCGAAACAGCGGGCCAGTTCCTCGCCGGTCCGGCGGCCGAGGAACACCGCGCCGGGCATCGAGGCCCGCAGCCCGGGCCCGCACGGCCCGTCCCCGATCACCACCACCCGCACCCCGGGCAGGGCCGACGCGGCGGCCAGCAGGTCGACCCGCTTCTCGGGCGCCAGCCGCCCGACGTACCCGACCAGCACCTCCCCGCCCGGGGCGAGCGCCCGGTGCAGCGCCTCGTCCCGGTGCCGGGGGTGGAACCGCACCGAGTCCACCCCGCGCGGCCACAGCTGCACCCGGGGCACCCCGTGCGCGGTGAGGTCCTGGGCTGCGGGGGTGGACGGCGCCAGCGTCCGGGCCGCGGCCCGGTGCACGGCCCGGATCCGCCGCCAGGCGGCCGCCTCCCCGAGGCCCCGCCCGGCCCGGTAGGCGTGCGCGTACCCGGCGAGGTCGGTCTGGTAGACGGCCACGGCGGGGACACCGAGGCGGGTCGCGACCTGCACCCCGCGCGCGCCGAGCACGAACGGGCTGGCCAGGTGCACGATGTCCGGCCGGTGCCCGGCGACGGCGGCCGCCAGCTGCCGGCTCGGCAGCGCGATCCGCACCTGCGGGTACCCGGGCAGCGGCACCGAGGGAATGCGCACCACCGGCAGCTCCACCGCTTCGGAGCCCCCGAAGGTGTGCGGCGGGCATGCGGCGCCCCGCGCGGGCGCGGGGGTGACGACGAGTGGCTGGTGGCCCCGGCGGACCAGATGCTCGGCCGTCCGCAGCACGCTGTGGGCGACTCCGTTGACCTCGGGCGGAAAGGATTCGGTGACGATGACGACGCGCATGCCAGTGTTCTTTCCGCGCCCGGCGTGCACCCGGCCAAAGGGATCTGTCATAGAAGCGAACGCGGGTCGGCGATTTGCATCGCCGACCCGCGCCCGCACCGCGCCGCCTCAGTGCGACCCGGCCGCCTCCTTGAGCTCCGCGTACGGCGCGAGCTTGCGGAGCGACTCGATGCTCCTGAGGCACTCGTCCTTGCTCTCGTGCGGGTCCCCGGTGACGATGACCGTCCCGTTGCTCGCCTTGAGCCGGAAGCGGTGCATCCCGCTCTCGTCCTTGTACAGCTCGAATTTCCCGGCCATGCCAGTAACAGCCTTCCGTTCGGATGACCCCCTTGACCGCACGGTAGGGTCAAACCCCTCTTACCGCAGTCCAGTTGACCTAGTCGGGTGGCGGCCATTCGGGTTGCGGAGCCGAGTGCTGCTCGGCCGCCGTGGGAGCAGTCGGTGCCCATGGCGGATTCATGCGGACCGAGCTCCGGGAGTGACGGTGGCCGTGGTTGCCTTCTGGGCGGGCGCCCGGTTCAGTGCAGCCAATCACGGAGAGTGAGGTGCGGAGCCCTGGCCGTCAGGCGAGTCGATCACTGCGCAGTCAACGCGGCTGACCGCCTTCCCCGCCAACTTCGCCGTCACCGCGGACGCGAGGCGGGCGACGTCGACCTCCCGGTCGGTGTCCACCTCGATCACCGGTCCGAGACCGAGGGGCTCGCCCTCCGCCGCCCAACCGGCCCACAGATCATCCATGGGCCGGTCGTCACGGTGAACGGCGTGCCGACTGCGCGCCTCGTACCGCTGCCTGGCCAGCTCCGGAGGTACTCGACACCAGACCTCCACGACGTGATCGGCTCCGGCGGCGGCGATCCCACGCGCGGCGTGCTCGCGGTCGCGCGGCCTGAACCACCAGGAGTCGACGAGAACGAGACCCGGTGTACGGGCGGCGAAGTGCCAGACGGTCTGCATGGCCACCATGCCGAGGTGCGGCTCCAGGTCCGGCGCGACGGCGTCGGCCAGCGCCTCCTTGATCAAATCCTTCGAGAGCCAATTCACTCCCAACTCGCCGGCCAGTGCCGACGCGAGGGTGCTCTTACCGGCACCGGGCAACCCGTTCACGATCACGATTCGATCCGCCACCCCAAGGATCCTGCCACAGGGGGGAGTTCGGACCGTCGGATCGTCGCCGACCTGACGGTTCCGGCCATGAGTGCCGTCAACACGTTGTGGATGTGCGGCAGCCTCGTTTCAACGGCGGACCGGGGTGGTGCCGTTCATGCCGAAGCGGGCGGAGCACTGCTCGCCGGATCGGTTGTTCGCGTTCCAGACGCAGATCCACATCGTGTAGCCGATGTCTGGGACGAAGCTCGTCTTCGCGGCGCCCACAACGGCGCGGAAGGTGTACGTGATGCCGTCGCTGCGGGAGAGCTCGGCGACGCAGGTCTGGGTCAGGGAGGTGTTGAGCACGCCCGCGAGCGAGCCGGAGCCGTTGTCGTCCAGCCAGGCGGAACAGGCGGCGACCGGGCCGAGCCAACTGGTGTCCGCCTCGGAGCCCTTGACCTGTGCCGGGTCGTCGCTGCCGTTGATGCCGCGGATCGATGACGAGGTGGGGCTGGGTGCGGCCGCTGAAGGTGCGGCGGGGGCCGTGCTCGGTGGGGTGGCCGTGCCGGGTGGGGTGGTCGGGGGCTGGGGAGCGGGTTTGGCGGCAGCGAAGGTCGAGGGCGGCAGGCTCGGGGAGGGTGCCCGCGTGGTGCCGGCCGGGGTGGTCGAAGGCGAGGGAGAGGGTTCGGCGGTCGCGGTGGCGGGGATCGAGGCGCTCGGGCTCGCGGAGGGCCCGGGCGTCGTTCGGGCCAAGGGCTCGACGGCGACCGGCACGCCGCTGGACTCCTGCGCGTCGTGGTGCTGCGGGGAGGCGGACGGGCTGAGGGCGAACACCGCGACCGCGCCGAGGGCGGTCGCCGCGGCGATCGGCAGCAGGAACAGGTGCTTGCGCGGGCGGCGAGGTGATGCCGGGGGCACGGGCCCGACGTCAGGCTTCGGGTCCGTGCTCGTATCCGGTGGCGGGACGGTCTCCAGCTTGCCGACCGGCGTTTCGGCGAAGGCGCGTCGAGCGTCGATGCGTGACATGACCTCGGGCGGCCAGGACGGGGGTGGGCCGAGCCGGTGCGCGCGCGTCGCCAGGACGATCTCGTCGGCGGTGGGGCGTGCTCCGGGGTCGGCGGCGAGACAGGGCCCGAGGAGGGCGGCGAGGTCGGCGTCCACGGCGCGCAGCGGCTCCACGTCGGGGACGGCGCCGGGCGTGCGACCCGAGGCGGCGTAGAGCAGGAGCGCTGCGAGCGAGTAGACGTCCGCAGGCGTTGCCACGTCCTCGTCCCCGGTCTGCTGTTCCGGTGCCGAGAAGCCCTGCGTTCCGTAGCTGCCGCCGCTCCTGGTGAGCCTCGCCTGGTCCGCGGCGCGCGCGATGCCGAAGTCGATCAGCTTCACGCCGTCGCGCACCAGCATGACGTTGGCGGGCTTGATGTCGCGGTGCGCGATCTCGGACGCGTGTACGGCCCGCAGCTGAGCGGCTGTTTCGGCCAGCAGCAGCCACAGCGCCTCGGTGGGCAGCGGGCCGTGCAGCCGGACCGCCTCGTCCACCGTGAGCCCGGGGACGTACTCGGCGGCGAACCACGGGCGTTCCGGAGTGGCGTCGCTCGCCAGCACCCGCGGCCCGACTCCGAGCGGCACACGGTAGAGGATGCCGACCTCGCGTTCGAAGCGCTCGCCGGGGACCAGCCGCGGCCGGACGAGTTTGACAGCGGCGTAGCCCCTGTCCGAGACACCGAGGTAGACCTCGCCCATGCCGCCGGTGCCGAGCAGGCCGATGATGCTGAAGCTGCCGATCTCCTGCGGATCGCCCGGGCCGAGTGGTTCGGCGACCATGCCGTCGATCGCGGCAGCTCGCCGGCTGATCTCGCTCACGGCGGGCAGGCTATCGAGCAAGTCCAGTCCGAGCAAGCGGAGTTGTCGGTTCCGAAGGCTGGACACGCCGCATGCCCGCAGGAGGAATGGTCCTCCAGGTGCGCTCATACACTGGCGCGAGCCGAGGCGGAGGTATGCGAGATGGCGTACGAGAACTTCCCACCCCAGATGCTGCCGCCGGGCAGTCCTTCCGGCAGAGTGCCCCCGGCGCCACCCGGGACGATCTTCGTGCTCGGACCGGAGGGCGGGTACGCCGTGCCGCCGCGCCGGTACACCTTGCTGTTCGGCCGGGACCGCGAGGACGTGCACGTACCGGTCGGTGTCCACGACCCGACCGTCAGCCGTCGGCACGGCGTCTTCACCTGCGCCGGCACGGACGGCGACTGGTGGCTGGTCAACACCGGCAGTCTGCCGATCGAACTGCCCGACGGCGTGCTGATGCTCACCAGCCACAAGCGGATCATCGGGCCCGGGTACACCCCGCTGGTGATCAACTCGTCCAAGCGGCGGTCCCACCTGGTGGAGGTCCGCGTCGTGGACGGGGACGACCTGCACCCCCGTTCCACGAGCAACGCCGATACCGCGGCCCCCGAGACGGTCTACCTGCTCTCCCTCCAGGAGCGGCTGGTGCTCACCGCGCTCGCCCGGCGCTACCTGGATGGCCAGGACGCCTTCCCGCTCCCGTCGGCCTGGGAGGAGACCGCCCGGCTGGTCAACGCCTCGCCCCACGCGACCAAGCTCTGGACCCACAAGTCGGTCGCCAACACGGTCGAGGACGTGCGCGAACGGCTGCGCCGGCGGGGCGTGCGCGGACTGACGCGCGACGAGGTCGGTGAGCCGGTCGGCTCGACGCTCAGCGTCAACCTGATCAGGGAACTGCTGAAGACGGCGACGCTGAACGCCCAGGACCTGGAATTGCTGGCCGATCGGGGCTGACGCGTTGCTCAGGCCTCCGTCTCGGGCGCGGCCTCGGCGTTGTGGTTGTAGGTGACGTGCATGGTGCCGTGTTCCACGGCGAAGACGGCTGCCTGGTCCTCGGCCGAGTTCTGCTGGCGCGGTTGGGGCTGCGGCTGCTCGGGGTGATGCTTCGTGTTCGTCACGTGGTTGTTGTCGCCCACGATGAAGGTGCCGGAGACGTCTCCGGCGTGGATGGTGCCGGGGGTGGATTCCGTAGACATGGTCGGCCTTTCCTGGTCGGTCTTGGGACGGATTACCAGGCGGTGCAGTGGATCACCAGACTCTGCCAGGCCGAGTTGAATGCCGAAGCCTGGCTGGCCGTGTTGTAGCCGGTGGTGAGATCGTTCCGAGCCGCGCGGAACTGGTTCTCCTCCTGCTGGCTGGCGGTCAGAAGGCCCTTGAGGTCGGATACCACGGATCCGTCCCGCGCTTGCGATAGGGCTCCCCGCAACGTGGACTCGCTGGCGCGCAGGTCTTTGAGGATGATGTCGATACGGGACTTCACCGTGCTGCCGTCGGGAACGGCGGAGGTCCGTCGTGAGTTGTAGGCGGCTACGGCGTTGTTGTACGAGTCGAAGGCGCTGTGAACGGCGGTCAGGTCGGCGTTGTGCTGCTGGGTCTCTTTTCCCAATTCCGTTACCACCGTTGCGCACACGGCATCGACGGGGTCCGGCGTGACGACGGGGGCAGGGACCGGCGGCTTGGGGGTGTAGACCCTCGGAGACGGAGCCGGAGGGGCGGGAGTGTAGACCGGCGGGGCGGGGGTGTAGACCCTCGGAGGCGGGGCCGGCGAGTAGGTGGGCTGGGCCGGCTTGGCCGGGTTCGACTGGTTCTGGGTGTAGACCATGACGCCCACGCCGAGTACGGCTGAGGCGCCGACCACGCAGGCGACGGCGAGGGCTGCTCCGCCCTTGGCGGCCGCTGCGCCGGCGGTGGTGACCGCGTGGCCCGTGCTGGACGTGGTGGTGGCGCTCACGGTGTGCGTGTGCTGGGCGGCGGAGTGGTGCGTTCCCGAGAGGTCGATTCGGTGCGGCGCCGCCTGCGAGGGGGAGTGTGCGCCGGCCACATGGCCCCCGGCCGGGGGCTGCGGGGCGGACTGGGACAGGTCGATCACGTGCGGTGTACCCGGCGGGTGCACGGGCGCCGGGGCGCCGGAGGCGGGGACGGGGTGGGTGACGGCCGGTGGTTGGACGACCGGGTGGGTGACCGTCGGCGGCTGGACGACCGGCTGGACGACCGGCTGGACGATCGGGTGGGTGACCGTAGGGGGGCCGACCACCGGGTGGGTGATCAGCGGGGACTGGCCGATGGCGTGTGCCGTGGTGGCCGGGTCGATCGGCGGCACGGCGGTGATCGCCGTCGTGGCGGCCTGGTGGGCCACCGAGTGCGCTTGCAGGGCGGCGAGTTCCTGCCAGAGCACCCCTGCCTCCAGCACCAGGGCCGTCGTCAGTGCCGCCCGGCCGATCGCCTTGCGGCGGGTGCGTGCCTCCCCCAGGAAGAAGTCCTCGCCCGCGCGGTCTCCCGCGCTCTTCGCGGCGGCCCAGCCGGCTCCGAGGAGGCTGCCCCACGCGTCGAACTGCCGGGAGAGCGCCAGTTTCGGCGAGGCGGCACGGGCCAACTCCACGCCGAGCTGCGCCTGTCCGCTCCTCTCCGCTCCCAGCACCGCGACGTCCAGGGCCTGGAAGTGGGCCGCGACCTCGTCCGGGGTGGTCTGCCGCGACTCGACCCAGGCGGTGAGCGCCCGGCAGAGCGGCGCGGCGGGGTACTGCGTCATCCGGCTCTTGAGCACGCACTCGGCGACGTCCGGCGGACACCCGTAGCCGGTTTCCGAGGCGACCAGCAGGCCGTGTCGCACCAGTCCGCCGGCGAGTGCGTTGCTGTCCGTGCGGCCGAGCAGGGCGTCGAGCTGCCGGGCGGCCAACTCGGCGCCCGACAGCGAGCCGAGCAGGTACAGCAGGTCGCGCTCCTCCGGCCGGAGTCTGTTGAGCAGCGCGGGAAGGAGCGCGGGCAGATCGGCGATGCCCGGCAGGCCCTTGCCGGTCGCGGCCGACAGGGCGATGCGCCGCAGGCGGAGCGGGTTGCCGTGCACGGCGTCGCACAGTGCCGTCACGGTCCGCGCTTCGTCGGGCCGCAGCGCGCGGGCCAGGACCGTCTGCACCAGCACCACCCCTGCCGGGGCCGTCAGTCCGTCGAGCCGGATCGGGTGGACGCCGGTGACCGACGACCGGCGCTGCGAGGTGAAGACGAACGTGGAGTGCTCGGCCAGGTCGAAGAGCCGGTGCAGGTCCTTCTCGTCGAGTCCCGCGTCGTCCAGGTAGATCCGCAGCCGCAGGGTCTTCAGGTGCTCCTTCAACACCTCCAGCGACGGCTTGTAGTTCGGTGCGTCGAAGCTGATGTCGAAGATCGCCTGCGCGAGGTCGTCGGCCGTCCGTCCGCCGGCTTCGATGTAGGCCGCGCCCTCGGGCCCGCGCGGCAGGGTGCGGGCGAGGTGGCGCAGCAGCGCGCTCTTGCCGACCCCGGAGGCGCCCCAGATCTGCACCAACTGGCGTGCCCCGATGGCCTGTTGCAGCACCTGGAGCTCCCGCTCCCGGCCGATCAGCGGATCGGCGGCGGAACGCGGCAGGTGGGAGATCGGCTGACGCTTGACCGGGTTCGGCGGAGGCCCCGCGTTCACGGTGATGGCCGAGCCGTGTCCGGTGGTGATGTTCAGGTTGGTGACGGTGTTCCGGTTGCCGACGATCATCGTTCCGGACACGTCGCCCGCCCGGATCCGCGTGGAACCGTCCGGAGCACCGTTGTTCTCTGGCATCTGTCTCTCCGGTCCTCTCCGACGCTCGGGTTCCGGCACTCGGTCATGCTGGCGCCGGCCCGTCGTCGGAACCCGGCGCTTTTAGCTGTTTGGTGAGATCGCCCGCGAACCGGCCGGTTCGGTCGCGGCGGCGATCCGGGCGAGGTGGTCCAGGTCGAGGATCGTGATCCTGCGGTAGCCCGTGACGACCGCGCCCGACTCCCGCAGGGCCCGCAGGGCCTTGTGGATCGACGACTCCGCAGCGCCGACCAGCGTGGCCATCTCCGGCTGCGACAGCGGGAGATGGGCTTCGTTGCGGCCGGGGCGCCCGTAGGTGACGGCGAGGTGGTGCAGGATCCGGGCCAGCCGCCCGAGCACGTCGCAGCCGGTGAAGTCGACGATCCGGCTGGTCGCCGTGCGCAGCTTGGCCACCACGCTCGCGTTGAGTGCGAGCCCGATGGCGGGGTGCTGCTTCGTGCACGCCAGCAGTTCGGCGGGCAGGATGTAGCGGGCCAGTACCCGGCCGCAGGCGGTCACGGTGCCGATGCGCGGCTGACCGTCGATCCCGGCGAACTCGCCGACGAGGTCCCCGGCCATCCGCACGGCCAGCAGCGCGTCCCGGCCGTCCTGTGCGTGCGCGGTGACCTTCACCGTGCCGCCGATCAGGAGCAGCGAGAAGTCCGAGGTGTCGGCCTCGCGGATGGTGATCTGACCGGCCGGGTAGGCCACGCCGTGGCCGAGCCCCAGCAGGACTCGGCGGTCGGCCTCGCCGACTCGGCCGAGCAGTCCGGTCGTCGGCCAGTAGGCCCCGGCCCCGCGCATCCGTGTGTTGCTCATCGGTCACTCCTCCTCCTCGTCCGGCCGAAGCCGGACAAGCCGTATTAGTAGCCGGTTTACCCGAGGACCCCTCCTCTACGTTCTGGTTAACCATCGTGTCGGCACCGGGAGTTCGGTGCCGACGGCAGATCGATCTTCGAACTGCCGGCCCTCGTCGTGATCGCGGAGGGAATGTGAATCCGAGGTACGAGTACCGAGCTCTGCTGGCGTGCGACATCGCGGGTTCCGCGGGCCGAGGTCAGCAGCGGCTGCAGGAGATCCGCGGTGTGCTGCGGTCCGCGCTGTTCGGCGCCCTCGGCGTCGCGGAGCTGGACCGGCGGGACTTCGCGTACGCGGACACCGGCGACGGCTGCCGGCTCGTCGCCCCGCTCGGGTTGCCCAAGGCGGGACTGCTGGTCCCGCTGCTGCCGGAGCTGGGCTCGCGGATCCGCGAGCACAACCGGCACGCCGGCCCGGACGCCCGGCTGCGGGTACGGGTCGCCGCGCACGCGGGGGAGGTCCGGCTCGATCCGGACGGCACCGTCTCCGGCACCCCGTTCGAGGCGCTCGCCCGGCTGCTCGACTCGCCCCCGCTGCGGCAGGCGGCCCTGGACGGTCCGGACGGCACCCCGGTGGCCGCGGTGCTGTCGCAGCACTACTACGAGGAGACGGTCGGTCACGGCTACGAGGGGCTCGAAGCCGGTGCCTTCACCGCGGCCGAGGTCCGGGTCAAGGAGTACGCCGCACGGGCCTGGCTCTGGTACCCGGGCAGCCCGGTCGGGCCGCACGGCGGTCCCGGCCCGGAGTCCGGCTCCCGCGAGCGGCCCGCGGAAGCCGAGCCGCGGTCCGTGGAGCAACTCGTCCGAGCCACGGGGAACGGCACGGTCTTCGCCGTCGGCCGAGGTGGCCAGTACATCCACTACAACGAACGGGGCTGAAGCGCCGATGAACCAGGAACTCGCCGAGCTGGCCGCGAGCGGAGCCACCGCTCTGGTGTCCGCGATGGGCACCGATCTGTGGAACGAGGCGAGGCGACTGATGAGCGGCGTCATCGCCCGGGCCCACGGCAGCCGCCGCAGGGAACTGTCCGCCGCGCTGGAGCGGGGGTCGACTGCCACGAGGGGAGCGGTCGACGCCGCGGCCGTGGACTTCTGGACCGACGCCCTGTTCCGGTTGCTCGACCGGGACCCGGCTCTGGCCCAGGATGTGATGGCTCTGGCGACGCTGCGGACCGGGCAACGGCCGGACGTCGTGGTCCAGGTCAACTCCGCCACCGGCTCCGGTGAGGTGTTCGCGGTGCAGCACGGTGACCAGCACTTCGCCTCCGGGCCGAGGTCCCGCGACCGTGAGGAGCGGCCGTGAGCGGGGGTGACGGCCGACGGGTCGGCCTGACGGACGGCTGGGTGCGGGCGGGGCTGCTCGCAGCCGTCGCCATCGGGGCCTGTGCCGAGGTCGGCATGCCGCACCGGCACTACGGCTGGCTGGTGGACGCGTTCGCCCTCGCGGCGGTGGGTGTCGTCGGCGCGGCGGCCGCGCTGGGGTCCGAGGCCGCCGCGACGCCCGCCCGACAGCGGGACCGGCCCGACCGGGGGCCCCGGCCCGACGCGACGGCGCCGGTCTGCCGCTTCGTCACGGCACCGGCGGTGTCGGCGGTGTCGGCGGCCCAGCCCGGCAGGCCCCGGCCGTTCCTGCGCGAGCGGCCGACCGACCTGAGCGTGCCCCGCTTCGGCGAAGGCGCGCGGGCACAGGGCTACCCCTGGCTGCTGCCGGAGCGCACGGTGCAGAACGGCATCGCCGCCGACGAGGCCACGGTCGGCGCCCTCACCATCCGTGCCGCCTCCGTCGTCGGGCCCGGCCACCGCTGCGGCCGGCCCGCCGAGCCGCGACAGGACTCCTACCGGATCGGGCGGAGCCCGGACAGCCGGTACGCGATCGTGGCCGTGGCCGACGGCCTGTCCAGCGCGGCCTGGTCCGACATCGGGGCCACCGCGGCCTCCAGCCAGGCCGTCACCCTGCTGCGCGAGCAGATCGAGGCGGTCGGCTTCGACCGGCTCGACGTCAAGGCGCTGTACGGGCGGGTCGCGGAATCGATCGCCGCGCACGCGGCCGGACGCGGCGTCGGCACCTCGCACCTGGCGACCGTGCTGATCACCGCGGTGATCGCCGAGCCGGACGCGAACGGCGTGGCGCGGGCATGGGTCGGGTGGCTCGGTGACAGTTCGGCCTGGACACTCGACCCGCGCGTCCCGCTGTGGCAGTTCTCCGCAGGCGAAGCCAAGGACCGCGCGGCGGTGGTGGTCTCGAACGAGGTCGCCGGCCGGCTGCCGGACACGCCGCACCTGGCCGTGGACGGTTACGTCACCCTGCCGGCCGGCGCCGCCCTCGCCCTGGTCACGGACGGGATCGGCGACGCGTGGGCGGACCGGGCGGGCAACGTCAACGAGTACTTCGCGAACGCCTGGCGCTCGCCGGTCCCGGCCACCCGGTTCACCGCCGACGTCGGCTTCGATGCACCGCAGTGCCTCGACGACCGCACCGCCGTCGTGGTGTGGAACGGCAGCGGGACATGACCGACTCCGATCCCGTCGCCGGCGGCGGCGCCCCGGTGGTGGACCCGCGGGGCTGGGCGTTGCCGAGGACCGTGGGCCTCGGCGATCTCGGACCGCTCGCCGAGCCGATCTCCGAACACAACGGCCAGGCCGTCGCCGTACGGCCGCTGACGGGCCATCCGGGCTGGCTGGCCAAGCTCTACCGGCCCGGCCCGCAGCAGGAGGACGGCCACCGGATCGACCTGCTGATCTCGGCCCCGGACACGCTGCCGGAGGCGGAGCGGGCGACCCTGTACGCCGGGACGTGCTGGCCCGCGGCCCGGATCCGCGAGCCCGGCAACCCGGCCGTCGGGTGCGTGATCCCGATGGCGCCCGAGCAGTACCGTTCCGAGCTGCGGCGCGGCAAGATCAGCGAGCGCCGGTTCCTGGAGATCGACTGGCTGGCGAAGTCCGACGAGTCGATCCGGGGCATCGGCCTGCCCTGCCCCGGCTTCGAGGGCCGACTGGCTGCCTGCCGCCGACTGACGGAGCTCGCCGCGATCCTGGAGGGCCTGGGCCTGGTCTACTCGGACTGGTCGTTCTCCAACGCCTTCTGGAGCCCGGAGGGGCGTTCCGTCTACCTGATCGACGTCGACGGCTGCCAGCCGAAGAAGATGCCCGACATCCACCAGCCGAACTGGGCCGACCCGCTCACGCCGCCGGGCTCCGACGCGGACCAGTACACCGACCGCTACCGGCTCGCCCTGCTCGTCGCCAAGTGCCTGACCGGCCGGCGCGACGCGAGCACCTTCCACGGCGTCGCCGCGTCCCACTGGCCGAACCAGCCCGCTGCCTCCGAGGTCCTGCTGGACATGCTGCTCGCGACCGACCGGGAGCGACGGCCCGCGGCCGCCCAGTTGAACCAGGCGCTGAACAACGGGCCCTACCTCAGGGCCGTGCCGCGTCCGACACGCAAGCCGCTGCCCCAACTGCCTCCGACGCAGCCGACGGTGGTGCTTCCGCAGCCCGCGCCGCGCACGGTCACGGAGCCCCCCGGCGTCACCGTCACCAGCATCAGCACGGCCGAGGAGAAGAAGGCCGCGTCCGGCTCGTCCACCAAGTGGATCTGGGTGCTCGCCTTCGTCGTGATCCTGGCCGTCCTCATCGCCTCCAACCACTAGCTCAGAGGTGCACACCATGTCACTCTGCCTGCCCACCTACGTGGTGATCGACGCCTCCTCGTCGATGAAGCCGCACGAGGCGGTGCTCAACGCGACCCTCTCGCGTCTGCACTACAACCTGGCGACGAATCCGCGCGTCTCGGAGTTCGCCAGGGTCAGCGTGGTCGCCTTCTCCACCGACGTGCACGTGGTCATCCCGATGTCGGACATGGAGCAGGTCCCGAGCATGCCCGAAGTGATCTGCGGCGGAGGCACCGAGTACGGCAAGGCCTTCGACCAGTTGCGGCAGAGCATCGAACAGGACGTGAGCAGCCTGCGGGCGCAGCAGTACAGCGTGCTGCGGCCGGCGGTCTTCTTCCTGACCGACGGTGCTCCGACCGACGCGAGGTGGCAGGACTCCTTCCGCAGGCTGGTGGACCGGAGCTGGCCGCGCCACCCGCACGTGATCGCCTACGGCTTCGGCGCCGCCAGGCGCGACGTGCTGAAGGAGGTGGCGACCAAGGCGCTGTTCATCGCCGACGGTTCGGACACCGAGTCGGCGCTGAGCGGGGCGATCACCGGCCTGCTCAACACCCTGATCGCCTCCTCCCAAACCGGTCAGATGCACATCGCCACCGACGTCAAGGGCTTCGAGTACGTGCAGGTCGCCCAGGAATACGTGGACTGAGCGTGGACACCGACCCGCGTACCACGGCGCCCCGGGCGCTCCGGGCCTCCGCCGGGCTGTCCCTGCTGGCCGCGGTGCTGCTCGCCTGCGGCGGCGTGGTCGAGGTGGCGGGCCATTTCGGCGGCCCCTCGACGAACGAGGGCGGAGGCGGCTCGTACCCGGCGACGCCGGTGCCGGTACAACCGGCCCAGACCCCGGCCCTGATCCCTGAGGTCTCCTCGCCCGCTGCGGTGCCGTCGCCGAGTTGCCCGCTCTCGGCCTCAGCCACCCAGCTGCCCGAGCCGACGACCACCCCCACCACACCGGCGTCTCCTTCGGAGCAGCCTTCGGGGAAAGGGGCATCCCGGACGAAGACTCCCGTGACGAGGACTCCTGTGACGAGGGCTCCTGCGGAGCGGAGTACTGCTCCGTAGCCGCGATACCGGCGGGGGAACGGGGGGTGAGGGTGCCGCTGATGGTGGCGCCGTCACCCGAACGCAGTCGCTCCGGGTTCTCGTGGGGCCCCGGAGTCGCCCGGAAGGCGGCTCCGGGGCGCCTCCTCAAGGCGGATCCGCCGTGGCGCAGGCGGTGTCGGGGCCTCGTTCCGGCGGTTTCCATGGGGCTCGACGCGGGGGTTTCCGTCGCACCGGGCGGGGGTGCGCACCTCCGCTCCGTCGGTCGGCTGCGCCATCCGGGTAGGCGTCGGCGGGCGGGGTCGGCGGTCCGGGCGGGGGTGTTCGGGGAGGGGGCGCGAGGGTCGGGGGCTCGCGCCGACGCGGTCGTCGCGGGGGCCGGCGGCGGACCGGTGGGCGGTGGTGTCCGGTGCGCGGGAGCGGCTGTTTCGAGATGCCGGACAAAAGGTATTTGACGGCGGATCAGTCGCGGAGCCGGTGGGGCGGCTCCGTGTCCGATCCGGCTCGTCGGGGGGTCGCTCGGGAGGGTCGGATCCGGCCGCAGGGGCGCGGTTCGGGCGGCCGCGTCGGGGTGCCCTTCGCATGCCGAGGACCGGTCACGGTT
Organism: Kitasatospora sp. NBC_01300; assembly: GCF_041435235.1. Classification (NCBI taxonomy): domain Bacteria; kingdom Bacillati; phylum Actinomycetota; class Actinomycetes; order Kitasatosporales; family Streptomycetaceae; genus Kitasatospora; species Kitasatospora sp. NBC_01300. Next base: position 6,765,087 of record NZ_CP108408.1, read on the forward strand.
GCGGTCCAGAAGCTGCGAGCGGGGGCGTCAGGCGGATACTGGAGATGTGAGAACGGCTCTGGCAGGCACATCCCTGACGTGCCCGCCGCTTAGGGCTGTCTCACGGCAACGGCAGTCTCTGTCGTGCTCCCCGGGTCCGCGCCGTCGGCGTCGGCCGTGGACGTGCGGCGTGCCAATGCAAGGGAAGAAATGGAGTCGTGATGAGTTACTTCAACCGCAGGGACCGCGGTCGCGGACGTGAACGTGACCGTCGCCGCCGTCGCCACGGCCGCCGTCGTCGGTTTGGCTTCTGGTGACAGATAAGGGCGGTCCGGGCTGTGCTTAACAGCCCGGCATGACACCCATCCCTGGGGCCGGCGGTATCACCGCCGGCCCCTCATCCTGAGTGGGGTTCCTCCATGCACGGTGCGACGCCCATGGGGGGTCCGGAGGACCGGGCAGCCGACCGGGCCATCGACCAGGGGCCGGTGGCGGACTCGCCCGCCATCTCGCTGCGCGAGCTGTTCCGGCGGTTCTGGCCGTGGGTCCGACCGGACGTGCGCTGGCTGCCGCTGAGCGCGGTGCTGCTCGTGCTCGGCGCCTTCGGCGAGGTCGTCTCGGTCTGGATGTTCAAGGACCTGATCGACGAGGTCCTGGTGCCCCGGCACTTCGCCGATTTCTGGCCGCTCGGCGGCACGATGCTCGCCGCGGCCGCGGTGGCGGCGCTGTTCACCTTCGCGGGCACCTACACCGGCACCTGGATCGCGGAGCGGTACCTGCTCCGGCTCCGTACCGGCACACTGGCCCATCTGCACACCCTGCCGCCCGACACCCTGGAGACCCGCTGGCGCGGCGACCTGGTGGCCCGGATGACCGCCGACATCGCGACGATCGAGCAGATGGTCGCGACGGGTCTGGTCGAGGGCGCGGTGGCCTCGGTCAGCCTGGTGCTGTTCGCCGGCGCGGCGTTCTACCTGAGCTGGCCCCTCACCCTGGCGGCGCTGATCGTCGCGCCGCTGTTCATCCTCACCACCGGTTTCTTCGGGCGCCGCATCCGCATCCGGGAGCGGCAGGTCCAGCGCCGCGCCGGCGGCGTCACCGCGCTGCTGGAGGAGACGCTGCGCAACGTGGTGGTCACCCGCACCTGCGGCCAGGAGGAGCGCGAGGTCGAGCGGGTGCATCGCGAGGGGAAGGCCCTGCTGGACGCCGAGCTCTCCGCCGCCCGGATGTCCGACCTCTACCAGCCCCTCCTCAACGTCCTCCAGATGCTCGCCGGGCTGGTCGTGGTGGGCGTCGGCGCCCTCCAGGTGATCCGCGGCGAACTGAGCCTGGGTGGTCTGCTCGCCTTCGCCGCCTTCATGGCGCAGCTGTTCGAGCCGATCCAGCAGCTCGCCGGGCTCGTCCCGCTCGCGGGCGCGGCCTGCGCCTCGGGCGAGCGCCTGCTGGAGATCCACGACCTGTCCAGTCCGGTCCGGGAGAGCCCCGCCGCGCGGGACGCCGTCGCGGTCCGCGGCCGGGTCTCCTTCGAGGGCGTCCACGTCGCCTACGCCGGCAGCCACGACGCCCCGGTGCTGTCCGACGTCAGCTTCGACGTCAGCCCCGGCAAGGTCCTGGCCGTCATCGGCCCCAGCGGCAGCGGCAAGTCCACGCTCGCCAAGCTCCTGGTCCGCTTCCTGGACCCGCAGGCCGGTACCGTCCGCCTCGACGGCACCGACATCCAGGACCTGACCATCGCCTCGCTGCGGGCGGCGATCAGCTTCCTGCCCCAGCAGGCGCAGCTCTTCCACGCGACCATCCGGGACAACATCGCCTACGGCAGGCCCGACGCCCCGCAGGGCGACATCGAACGCGCCGCCCGCAGCGCGGGCGCCCACGGCTTCATCACCGCGCTGCCGCAGGGGTACGGCACGGTCATCGGCGACGAGGGCTTCCAGCTCTCCGGCGGGCAGGCCCAGCGGGTCGCCATCGCCCGGGCCTTCGTGCGCGGCGCGCCGGTCCTCGTCCTGGACGAACCCACCACCGGCCTGGACCCGAAGACCGTCCAGCAGCTGATCCCCCCGCTGCGCCGCCTGATGGCGGGCCGCACCACGATCCTGATCACCCACGACCCGGCCTTCCTCCCGCTGGCCGACCACGTCCTCACCCTCCAGCCGCAGGACGCCCCGCGGCCCCGCGCCCGTTTCGCGGAACCGGCCACCGGGCGCCCGGAGGTCGTCGCGGTGAACGTGTCCGAGGCGCTTCCGGGGGAGCGGGGCCACGGGCCCGGGTGACCTTCGCCCCCCACTCGAACGGCCGGGATCCGCAGACTGCGGACCCCGGCCGTTCGGGTGCGTGCGGTCAGGAGACGACGACGGTGGTCCGCAGGTAGTAGACGAACGGCGGGCAGGCCGAGCCGCGGTCCGGGAAGGCGCACCGCCAGATCCAGGTGATGTCGCTCGTCCCGGCGGTGGCCGCGTTGAAGGTCGCGTGCGCGGTGTTGTCGGGGGTGGTGCTGCCCGAGGTCTGCGGCAGCACCGAGGGCACGGTCGTCGCCGGGACGGACGACAGCCAGGTGACGGTGTAGTCGCGGAAGGGAGGCAGGTCGATCTGGACCACGTCACCCGCGTGGACCTGCACGGTCTGGCCGTTGGCGGCGGGGCCGAGGACCACGACGTCGGCCAGGGCCGGCCGCGCCGGGGCCGCTGCGGCGGTGGTGACGGTGCCGGCGGTCAGGGCGAGGACGGCGGCGGGGGCTGTCAACAGCCTCAGGATCTTCATGGCACTCCCGGTACTCGAAGGTTCACGGAAACGGAGGTTCGCGTGGAACGGCGGTGCAGGGTGCGGAGGTTCCGGCCTCCCGTCTATCCGGCGCGGGCGGTCCGGCCGATGGCGCGGACCCGCACGGGAGGGAAACCTCCAGCCAAGGATGTCCACATCCGCCACTTCAGGCAAGGAGTGTGACGATCCATCAGATGTGCGTGACCCCGAGTCGCCGCGACCCCGGTCCGGGCCCGGGCCGTCAGTCCCGGTGGCGGGCCGCCATCCAGACGTAGACCAGGATCCCGGCGAACAGGAACAGCACGCCCTGGTAGACGGCCGCGTAACCGGCGCCGGCCACCAGCCACAGGGAGAAGCCGAAGGCGCCCAGGCCCAGCACCGCGTCCCGGGCGAGCCGGCCCCCGGAGACCTTGTCGGACATGCCGCGCACCAGCCAGTACAGCTGCGCGGCGGTGGAGAGCAGGTACGGGACGGTCGCGGTGAAGGTGGTGACCAGCACCAGGATGTCGAACGCACCCTTGGCGCCGGTGGCGAAGTTGAGGATGGTCAGCACCGAGGCCAGCGCGACGCTGGTCACGACGCCGAACACCGGGACGCCGCGCCGCTCCTTGGCGAAGGCGGCCGGGAACAGCCCGTCCTTGGCGGCCGCGTACGGCGCCTGGGCGGCCAGCAGCGTCCAGCCGTTGAGCGCGCCGATCATCGAGACGAGCGCGGCGACGGCGATCGCCGTGCCGCCCCACGTGCCGCCGAACATGGCGTCCACGGCGTCCGAGAACGGCGCGGTGGAGTGGATCAGCCGGTCGTGGGCGACGGTGCCGAAGACCGCGAGCGTGCCCAGCAGGTAGACCACCGCCGCACCGGCCGTGCCGAGCACGCTGGCCCGCCCGACGTTGCGCTCCGGATCGCGGACCTGGCCGGCGCTCATCGCGGCCGACTCCACGCCCAGGTAGCTGAAGAGCAGGATGGCCGCGGCCGCCGTCATCCCGCCGGCCCAGCCGTGCCCGGTGGCGTCGAAGGGGCCCAGGTTGCGCGCGTCGAAGAAGCCCAGGCCGCCCACCGCGACCAGCAGCAGCGGGATGAACTTGAGGACGGTGGAGACGAGTTGGACGGCACCGACGTAGCGGGTGCCGGCCAGGTTCGCCAGCGCGGGCAGCCACTGGAAGGCCATCGCGGCGGCGATGCTGAGCCCGATGGAGTGGCCGACGGGCAGCAGCACGTCGAGGTAGCCGACGGCGGCGACCGCGAGCGCGGCGTTGCTGACCCAGGTGGTGATCCAGTACGACCAGGCCGACAGGAACCCGGCGAAGTCCCCGAAGGCCTCCCGGGCGTAGACGTACGGCCCGCCGGTGCGCGGGTTGCGGCGCGCGAGCTGCCCGAAGACGAGCGCGAGTGCGATCGCGCCCACGGTCAGGACGACGAAGGAGACCAGGCTGACCGTCCCGTAGGGGGCCACGGCGGCGGGGATCATGAAGATGCCGCCGCCGATGATGTTGCCCATCACCAGGGCGGTGGCGGTCGGCAGGCCGAAGCGGCCGCCCTTGCGGGGCGTCGGGGTGACCGCTTCCGGGGTCTCCGGCGGGCTCGGTCGGGTCGCCTGCCGGGATTCGGCCGGGCTGGTCTGCATGAGGGTGGTGCGCCTTTCGTGGTCCTGCGCGTGCTCGGTGGAGCCACCGTTCATGCTCGAACCGGGCGGCACTCTGTACCAAATCGATGGGATTTGTTCAGTAGGCCTGGCATGTCACCGCAAGACTTGCGGTCCCGTGCCGGTCGGACGGGCACTCGTCCTGTGTGCTCCGGCCCGGTCGTTCGGTGTGCGGCCGGGTGTCCGAGGGCGTTCACCCGGGGGAGGGATGTCGTCACCCGAATGCCTCAGCCGGCTTGCGGCGCGCCGCGGCGCGTGCGCGTTCGTGTGCAAACGTTGGCCCGGCGCTTCCCCGGTGGGGCGCCGTCCGCCCCGTCCGGTGGCCGCACCGGCCGTTCCGGGAGGCGGATCGAGGACCAGAATCGAACCAGAGGACATCAGATGTCGCTTCGTGGGAAGATCCGCAAGCTCGCCGTGATCGCCGCCGTGGCGGGTGCCGCTGCCTTCGCGGCGCCGGCGCCGGCGATGGCGGCCTGGCACGGGTCGCACTCGTCGACCGGGGGGAGCCTGGAGTCGGGTTCGGCCGGTGTCGGCCTGTTCGGCCCGCACGCCAACTGGCTGAACGTCCACGAGCACACCGAGGACGACTGCTTCGGCGACTGCTGACCGACCGATGAGCCCGGGGGCCGCTGTGGGCCCCCGGGCTCATCGCTGTCCGCGCGGCGGTCCGAGCAGGTCAGGCCGGCAGGGTGGGGGCGGCGGCCCGCTCGCGCAGTTCCTTCAGTACGGCGATGTCCATCGCGTGCCCGGTGCCGTCCCCGCCGTGCTTGCGGTCCGGGGTCTCCACCAGCAGCGGGACACCGGCCGTCTCCGGGTGCTCGAACAGCTCGCGGAACGGTTCCGCGCCGATCATCCCGGCGCCGATGTTGGCGTGCCGGTCCTTGCGCGCGCCGACGACGTCCTCGGAGTCGTTGGCGTGGATCAGCCGCAGCCGGCCCGGCCCGGCCGCCGACGCCAGGGCGTCCAGCGCGGCCGTCACCCCGCCCGGTACGGCCAGGTCGTGCCCGGCGGCGAAGGCGTGGCAGGTGTCCAGGCAGACGCCGACCTTCGGATGCCGGTCCAGCGCCTCGACGTACTCGGCGAGCTCCTCCAGCCGGGAGCAGAGCGAGCTGCCCTGGCCCGCCGTCGGCTCCAGCAGCAGCCAGGGCGCGTCCTCGCCGAGGGCGTCCAGTTCGTCCAGCAGCGGCCGCACGTCGGCCCGGACCTGTGCCATCGCCTCGGCCCGCCGGGAGCCGCCGCCGGGCGCCGTGCCGACCGCCGAGCCGGTGTGCAGGACGACGCCCAGCGCGCCGATCGCGTGGCCGCGGCGCAGCGAGTGCCGCAGCGAGTCGGCCGAGCGCTCGCGGGTGGCCGGGTTGTCCGAGCCGAAGTTGATCAGGTACGGGGCGTGCACCCAGGCGGGGAGCGCCTGCTCGGCGCAGGCCGCCCGGAACTCCTCGTCCTGCGCGGGGTTGCCCGGCGGAGTGGCCCAGCCGCGCGGGTTGGCCACGAACACCTGTACGGTCTCGGCGCCGACCCGGCGCGCGTACGCCAGCCCCGTTCCGGCCAGCCCGCGGGCGGCCACCGGGACGTGGGCGCCGACCGGGTTGCGGAGGGTGCCGAGGTGCGCTGCGGGTGCGGTGGTCATGGCCCCGAGGATGTCACGCCGCAGGTCGGCGGTGGCACGCGGCCCGGCCGGCGGTGCCGGAGGCGCTCCGAGGGCGTGCCGTGCGGCTCGGCCCGGAGCGCGCCGCGCCGTACGCGCCACGCCGGGCCGTCCCACCACCGGCCGACGCCCCGTCAGTCCCGCAGCCCAGCCCTGGTGGCGGGCCCACCCGGCGGCCCATAGCGTCGAGTCGGCCGCACCCACCGGCCGTCACCGAACCTGCACACCGTGCAACAACAGACACCGCGTACCTAGCGCGCCGCCCGGCAGGCTCCGGCCGCACCCCGGCGAGCGCGCCGGAAAGAACAGGTCACCACTCATGCCCACGCGACGGGTCCACCACTTCGCCGCGGCCACCGCCGCCGCCACCGCCCTGACCACCGTCCTCGCCGGCCTGGCCGCCGTGCCCGCGGCCCACGCCGCCGACGGCCTGCACGTCGTCCTGCCTGGCGAATCGATTCAGCAGGCCGTCGACGCCGCCCTCCCCGGCGACACCGTCCAACTGCTCGCCGGCACCTACCCCGGCAGCGTCCGCATCACCACCCCGGGCCTCACCCTGCGCGGCGCCGGCGCGGACAGCGTGATCACCCCCGGGGACGGCACCGAGAACGCCTGCGCCACCGCCGGACACGGCCTCTGCGTGGACGGCACCGAGGCGGTCCCGCTGCCGGACGTCACCATCGAGACCCTCGCCGTCACCGGCTTCCGCAAGAACGGCATCGACGCCAGCGGCACCACCGGCCTGACCGTGCGCGACACCTACGTCCACGACAACGCCCAGCAGGGCATCAGCCAGGAGATCTCCACCCGGGCCCGGATCGTCGGCAACCGCGCGACCCGCAACGGCCAGTCCGGTGTCTTCCTCGCCAACTACGCCTACCGCGAGGGCGGCGCGCCCGACACCGGGGGCACCGTCGTGGAGGGCAACGAGCTGACCGAGAACCGGGTCGGCGTCACCGTCCGCCGACTGCGCGGGCTGGCCGTCCAGGACAACGAGCTCCGCGGCAACTGCGCCGGCGTCTTCGTGGTCGGCGACGAGGGCGTGCCCCGGGCCGGGGACCTCGACGTGCGCCGCAACGAGGTCGTCGCCAACAACATGTTCTGCCCGGCCAACCCGCGGCTGGGCGCCATCCAGGGCGCGGGCATCGTGCTCACCGGCGTCGAGGACGCCCGGGTCACCGACAACGAGGTCCACGACAACGTCGGCAGCTCGGACTTCTCCGGCGGGATCGTCCTCTTCAAGAGCGTCGTCGGCGTCGCCAACGCCCGCAACACCGTCGCCGACAACCACCTGAGCGGCAACAGCCCGGCCGACATCGCCGACCGCGACACCGGCGAGAACGCGTTCGCCCGCAACAGCTGCGCGCGGTCCGAGCCGTCCGGCCGCTGCTGAGCCGCGGCACCCACACCCGGTACGACCCGCATCCGGTACGACCCACCCCCGGCACGCGCCCCCGGCACCCCTGCCCCCCGTCGACAAGGAAGACCTCCCATGACGATCGCACCGCCCCCGACTCCCCAGGCCGCGATGCGCCTGCGCGAGCTCGTCTTCGGCGCCGCCTGTGCCGCCGCCGTCCGCGCGGCCGCCCGGCTCGGCGTCGCCGACGTGCTCGGCGACGCCCCGACCAGCCTCACCGATCTCGCCGCCGCCCTCGACACCGAGCCGCTGCCGCTGCGCCGCCTGTTGCGCGCGCTCACCTGCTACGGCATCTTCTCCGAGACCTCCGACGACCGCTTCGAGCACACCGAGATGTCCCGCCTGCTGCGCGAGGACGCCCCCAACTCGCTGCGCTACATCTCCCTCTGGTGCACCGAGCCGTGGACCTGGGAGGCCTGGCCGAAGCTGGACGAGGCGGTCCGCTCCGGCCGCAACGTCTTCCCCGAGCTGTTCGGCAAGGAGTTCTTCGACTACCTGCACAGCGACGCGGGCGACTCCGCGAAGGTCTTCGACAAGGCGATGACCACCTCCAGCCGGCAGTCCGCCCACGACCTCGCCGAGTACCTGGACCTCACCGGCGTCGACTCGGTGGCGGACATCGGCGGCGGCCAGGGGCACGTGCTGGCCAGCCTGCTGGAGAAGCACCCGGCGCTGCACGGCACCCTGCTCGACCTGCCCAAGGTGGTCGCCGGCGCCGAACCCCGGCTCCAGGACGGCGGCGCCTTCTCGGCCCGCGCCCGGCTGGTGCCCGGTGACTGCCGGGTGGAGATCCCGGTCCGCGCCGACCTCTACATCATCAAGAACATCCTGGAGTGGGACGACGAGAGCACCCGTCGCACCCTCGCCAACGTGGTCGCCGCGGCCCGGCCCGGCGCCCGCGTCGTGGTGGTGGAGAACCTGGTCGACGACAGCCCGTCGATGCGCTTCACCACCGCGATGGACCTGATGCTGCTGCTCAACGTCGGCGGCGCCAAGCACTCCAAGGAGAGCATGGTGCGGCTGATGGAGGACGCCGGACTGGACGTCGCGGACGTCCACCCGGTCAACCCCTACCTGCACGCCTTCGAGGCCACCGTGCGCGGCTGAGCACCGGCCCCACGCGAACGACCGCCGTCCCCCGGGAGCTGGGGGCGGCGGTCGTTCGCGTTGCCGGTCAGGCCGGGTGCGAGGAGTCCAGGTGTGCGAAGACCACCACGTTGTCCGAGTAGTCCTTCTGGCCCTTGTCGTACGAACCGCCGCAGGTGATCAGCCGCAGCTGGGCGTCGGGCGTCTGGCCGTACACCTTGTCGTCCGGGAAGGCGTTCTTGGGGAAGGCCTCCACCGAGTCCACCGAGAACACCGCGACCGCGCCGTCGGCGCGCTCCACCTCGATCTGCTGGTCCGGTTGCATCTGGCTCAGCATCACGAACACCGCCGGGCCCGTGGTGGTGTCCACGTGCCCGGCGACCACCGAGCTGCCGAGCTCGCCCGGGGAGACGCCGTCCCGGTACCAGCCGACCATGTTGTCGTCGTCCGGCGGCGGCGCGGTGAGCTGGCCCTCCGGATCGAGCGTCAGCTCGGTGAACGGGGCGTCGACGCCGATCTGCGGGATCCGCAGCCGGGTCGGATTGGCACGGCCCAGCGACGGTGGCGCGGGGGCCGGGTCCTCGGCGGCCTCCGCAGGGGCCTCCGAGGGGGTCTCCGAGGGGGCGTCCGCGGGGGTGGTGGCCGGTGCGGACGGGCGGGGGGTGGCCGGCGCGACGATCGCCGGGGGACGGATCATGCGGGACGCCGAGTTGGCTCTCGGCGTGGTGTCGACCGAGTTGTACATCAGCAGCAGGCCGACCGCCGCCGCACCGATGCCGGTGCGCAGCAGTCGGGACATTCCAGGGACGGGACCGCCCATCGCTCCTCTTTCTCCATTCCCATGCGCAGCCGGGCCGGTGACGGCCCGAAAAAGTCCGAAAGATCCAGAAGGTCCAAAACGACCCGCCGCCCCCGTGCGCGCCGCCCTGGTGGGGAGGCGCGTGGGGGCGGCGTCAGATGCCGGACGTCAGATGGTGGCGCCGGTGTTGCGGCGGTTGCGGCGCAGCGCGTACGCGCCGGCCCCGAGGCCGCCGATCAGCAGGACGGCACCGGAGGCGAGGCCGCCACCGGACAGCGTGGTGCCGGTCTCGGCCACGGCCAGGCCGCCACCGCCGGCGTGCACGCCGCCGTGCGGGCCCTTGCGGCCGTGCTCGCCACCGCGGCCGTGCTCGCCGCCCCGGCCCTCGCCGCCCTTGTCGCCGCCGCGGCCCTCGCCGCCCTTGTCGCCGCCGCGACCGTGCTCGTCGCCACGGCCTTCGCCACGGCCGTGCTCGTCGCCACGGCCTTCGCCACGGCCGTGCTCGTCGCCACGGCCTTCGCCACGGCCGTGCTCGTCGCCACGGTCGTCGCCGCGACCGTGCTCGTCGCCACGGCCTTCGCCACGGCCGTGCTCGTCGCCACGGTCGTCGCCGCGACCGTGCTCGTCGCCACGGTCGGACTGGTCCTGCGAGGTGGAGCTCTTCGCCTGGTCGGCGGAGCCGTCGGCGAAGGCCATGGGGGTGCCGACGGTGAGAACGGCGGCGACGGCCGCCCCGGCCAGCAGAGTGCGTGCAGAACGCATGAGGTTGATCCTTCCGATACACAGGCCCGCGATCGCCGGCACGGCGCCGGACAAGGGAATTCGTGGGAACTGCGTCTGATTCACCGTCAACCACCGCGACGTCCGCCGCCACCGGAGAGTGGCGACTTGGGTACGGACTGTGCTCGATTCGAGTGGAGTCCCGGCCCGGTTCACCCGGGTGCCCCAGCGAGACGGGTGAAAAGGATTCGCGGCGGTCCGGGCCGATTCGGTCCTGTGCTGACGGCGTGTCGGGCCCGCCCCGAAGGCGCTGACGCCGCGTCGAGCCCGCCCCCGGAAGGCGCTGACGCCATGTCGGGCAAGCCCGGACGGCGCTGACGCGATGTCGGGCAGGCCCGGGATGGCGCTGACGCGATGTCGGGCAGGCCCTGGATGGCGCTGACGCCGCGTCGGGCGGGCTCGGATGGTGCTGACGTGCCGTCGGGCGGGCGTGGGAGGCGCTGACGCCGCGTCGGGCCGGCTCGGACGGCACTGACGCCACGTCCGGTCGATCCGGACGCGCACGTGGGCCCGCCCCCGGCGGATGGCCGGGGGCGGGCCCAGGACGAGCGGGACGGGCGGGACGGGGTCAGCGGTCCCAGCGGTAGAACTCGTGCGCCATGGCGTCCTTCGGCTCGCGCCAGGTGGCCGGGTCGTAGGCCTGGACGAAGGCGGTCAACCGGTCACTGACGGACCGGAACTCCGGGTGGCCGATGACCTTGGCGACGGCCGGGCCCGGCGGGCGGTCGGCCTCGATGAGGTGCAGGTAGACGTCGCCGAACTGGAACAGGCTGCGGCCGGTGACGCCGATCAGGTGCGGCAGTTCGCCCTGGTCGGACGAGGCGAACACCTCGGCGATGTCCGGCGCGGCCTCGGGCTTCATCCGGGCGACGATCAGGGCGCGGTGCATTCCGGTCACCGCTCCGCCGCCCGCTTCTCGACCTTCTCGCGGATCAGCTCCAGCTGGATCCGGGAGTTGCGGTTGATGTGGTTGACCATGCCGTGGTCGTCGACCGGGGCGGTGGGCTTCATCGCGAAGTCCTGGATCCAGCGCATCCTCGTCCCGGCCGGGACCTCCGAGTACTCCCAGCGGATGTCCATGAACTCGAACGGGCCGGGCTCGACCCGGCGGGCGCGCACCGCGAGCGAGGACTTGTCGGTGGTGCGCTCGGAGACCCAGCTCCACACCTGGCCGTTCTCGTCCGGGTGCATGGTGAGCCGGAAGCGGACGCTGTCGCCGTCGCGCTCCAGCACGTCCACCGAGGCGTACTCGCTGAAGAGGTCCGGCCAGTTCTCCAGGTCGTTGGTGATCTCCCAGACCAGGTCGAGGGGTGCGGCGATGACGATCTCGTTGTCGGTGTGTCCGGGCATCTCAGGCACCAGCTTTCGGGGAGAGGAGGGAGGTGTTGACGAGCTGCAGGAACTCGGCCGGGGTCTTGGCGGACTCGGCGCCCGAGGTGACCTTGAGGCCGTGCCGGTTCTCCAGCTCGCCGACGACGCCGAGCAGGCCGAGCGAGTCGACGCCGAACTCGTCGAACTGCGCGCCCGGGCGCTCCAGGTGGAGCGGGTCGACGGTGACGCCGGCCCGGGCCTGGATCAGGGCGGCCAGCTCGTGGTAGCTGAGGGTGTTGCTCACGGGATGTCCCTTCGGTGGGGTTGCGGGTGCGGATTCAGGGCCGGTCTCCGCACCGGAGCACCAGTGCGGAGTTGGAACCCATCAGCCCGCGGCTGAGCACCAGTGCGGTGCGCAGTTCGGCCGGACGGGCGCGGCCGGTCACCAGGGCGAGGTCGTGACTGACCTCGGTGACGTTCGGGGTGGGCGGCAGCACGCCGTCCTCCATGGCCAGGACGGCGGCCGCCACGTCCAGCATCGGCGCGCCGCAGTAGGCCCGTCCGGTGCCGGACTTGGGGGCGGTGACCGGGACGCGTTCGGCCGCCGGGCCGAGCGCGTCGGCCAGTGCGAGCGCCTCGGCCCGGTCGGCGGCCGGAACGCCGAGCGCGTCCGCGAAGACCACGTCGATCTCCTCGGGCGCGATCCTGGCCTCGTCCAGGGCGATGCGGATCGCGGCGGCCAGCCCCTCGCGGGACTCCTCCCAGCGGGAGGCCCCGGTGAAGGTGGAGCCGTGTCCGGCCAGGTGGGCCCGGACGGCGGCGCCGCGCCGCCGGGCCGCCTGCTCGTCCTCCAGCAGCAGCATCGCGCCGCCCTCGGCGGGGGCGAAGCCGCAGGCCTGCGCGGTGAACGGCAGGTAGGCCCGGTCGGGCTGCCCGGCGAGGCTGACCTCCGGGTAGCCGAGCTGGCAGACCATCGAGTACGGCGCCAGCGGTGCCTCGGCGGCGCCCGCCACCACCGCGTCGGTGCCGCGCTCGATCGTGCGGGCCGCGTGCGCCAGCGCGTCCAGGCCGCCGGCCTCGTCGCTGGCGACCACCCCGCACGGACCCTTGTAGCCGCCGCGGATCGAGATCTGGCCGGTGCTGGCGGCGTAGAACCAGGCGATGGACTGGTAGGGGCCGACGAACTGCGGCCCCTTGCCCCAGAGCTGCTGGAGCTCGCGCTGGCCGAACTCGCCGCCGCCGGAGCCGGCCGCGGTCACCACCCCGACCGCGAAGGGATGCTCGGGGTCGGGGTGGAATCCGGCGTCCGCCACCGCCAGGTCGGCGGCGGCCATCGCGTAGTGCGTGAACCGGTCGGTCTGCACCAGGTACCGGCTGTCGATCGCGGCCCGCGGGTCGAAGTCCCGCACCTGGCCGGCGACGCGCAGCGGCAGCCCGTCGCAGCCCTCGCGGGTGATCCGGTCGAGGACGCTCACGCCCTGCCTGGTGGCCTTCCAGAAGGCGTCGGCCCCAACGCCGTTCGGCGCCACCACGCCGAGGCCGGTGACCACCGCCCGGCGGCCCTGCTGACGTGACGTCATGACACTCACCCCGTTCTGTTGAGCACGACGGCGGACTGGAATCCGCCGAATCCGCTGCCGACCGAGAGGATGTGGCTCAGCGGCAGCTCGCGCGCGGTGCGCGGCACGTAGTCGAGGTCGCACTCCGGGTCCGGAGTCTCGTAGTTGGCGGTCGGCGGCACCACGCCGTGGGCCAGCGCCAGGGTGCAGGCGACCACCTCGATGGCGCCGATCGCGCCGAGCGAGTGTCCGACCATCGACTTGATGGAGCTCATCGGCGTCCGGTAGGCGTGGGCGCCGAGCGAGCGCTTGACGGCGGCGGTCTCGTGCCGGTCGTTCTGCTTGGTGCCCGAACCGTGCGCGTTGACGTAGCCGACGTCGGTGCGGTCCACCCGGGCGTGGGCGAGCGCGTCGTCGATCGCCCGGGACATCTCCAGCCCCTCCTGGGTGAGGCCGGTCATGTGGTAGGCGTTGCCGAAGGTGGCGAAGCCGCCGATCTCGCCGTAGATCCGGGCGCCGCGGCGGCGGGCGTGCTCCAGTTCCTCCAACACCAGGACGGCGCCGCCCTCGCCGAGGACGAAGCCGTCCCGGTGGGCGTCGAAGGGCCGGGAGGCGTGCTCCGGGTCGTCGTTGCGCTCGCTGGTGGCCTTGATGGCGTCGAAGCAGGCGACGGTGATCGGCGAGATCGGCGAGTCGGAGGCGCCGGCGATGCAGATGTCGGCGCGCCCCTCCTCGACGGCCTGGAAGCCGTAGCCGATCGCGTCGAGGCCGGAGGTGCAGCCGGTGGAGACGGTCTGCACCGGGCCGTGCGCGCCGGTGCGCTCGGCGACCGTGGAGGCCAGCGTGCTGGGCGCGAAGGCCCGGTGCAGCTGCGGCTCGGCCCGCTGGTGGTCGACGTCCCAGCGGGCGCCGCCGGCGCTCACCAGGGCGTAGTCGTGCTCCAGCCGGGTGGTGCCGCCGACGGCGGTGCCGAGCGAGACGGCGACCCGCCACGGGTCCTCGGCGGCCAGGTCCAGGCCCGCGTCGGCGATCGCCTCGTCCGCCGCGACCATCGCGAACTGCACGTAGCGGTCGGCCCGCTGGACGTCCGCCGGGCCCAGCCCGTGGGCCGCCGGGTCGAAGTCGACCTCGGCGGCGATCCGGGAGCGGAACCCGGTGGGGTCGAAGAGCGTGATGCCCCGGGTGGCGGTGCGGCCGGCGGTGAGGAGTTCCCAGAACGCCGGGACCCCGACCCCGCCGGGCGCGACGACGCCGATCCCGGTGACGGCGACGCGCCGGGTCACGAGGCCACCTTGGCGTGTTCCGGCGGCCCGGCGGCGGCGGTCTCCTCGGTGTCCACGTGGCCGAGTTCGGGGCGGGGGGCGAGCGGGCCGAGGTGGAACACCATCCGGGCCTCGGTGTCGCCGACGTTGCGGAAGCGGTGGCGCATGTTGATCGGGATCATCAGGCCCTGGTTGGGCCTGATCGGACGGCTCTCGCCGTCCAGGTCCACCTCCAGGTCGCCGCTGACCACGAACACGAACTCCTCGGAGTACGGGTGGTAGTGCTCGCCGATCCGCTCGCCGGGCTGGACGATCGCCAGCCCCATGAACCCGCTGGTCGCCCCGCAGGTGGTCGGGGTGAGCATGGCGCGCAGGTCGCCGCCGCGCCGACGGTTCTCCGGTGCCTCGTCGACGTGCACGATCCGTGGGTACTGCGTGGTCATGGTGTCTTCCTCCGAGAGATGCGGCTGGTTCTTCAGTTGTCCTGCGAGCTGCGGTCGGTGACCGGGTTCATGGCGCGGGCCGCGAGGGCGGCGGCGAGTCCGATGGAGGTGCGCAGGTCGCCCTGCGGGCCGAGGTCGAGCAGTCGGCCGAGCGCGGCGGCCTCCTGGTCGCCCGCCACGCCGAGGGCGGCCGCCGGGTCGGCCTCGGCCGGCACCCGCAGGTCGACCAGGCGCACCACCACGTCCGCCCGGTGGAACACGGTGCTGGCCGCGACCGGGCCGGTCGGGTCGGCGGTGGCGAGGTTGTCGTAGTCGGCGAGCAGCTCGGCGACGGCCTGGCCCTCGCCCGGGCGGACGGGGTACAGCACGGCGTGCCGGTGCAGCCGGGCGGAGGTCGGGGAGCTGGCGATCGCCTGGTGCTTCGCCGGCAGCGCGGCCCGGGCGAAGAAGGCGCGCGCGGCCTGCGGGTCGCCCAGCTGGCGGGCCTCCTCCAGGTACGGGTTGATCGCCTCCTCGACGGCCCGCACCTCCGGCTGCATCGCCACGTGGCGCAGCGCGTCGCCGAGGTTGCCGACCACCTCGACGGCCCGGACCACCCGGTTGCCGTGCATGAACAGCGAGGTGCGGTGCAGCCGGGTGTGCTCGTCCACCTCGGCCCGGGGCGAGGCGTAGCCGGACAGGATCCGGGCCACCTCGTGCTCGCTGCCGGGCTTGACCGTGAAGGTGAGCGCGTGCCGGACCACGCCGTCCGGGCCGGGCTCGGCCTTCGGCGGGCCGACGTGCCCGGCGGGCTCGGTGCGCGGCAGGCCGGGCGGGACCTCCAGCGGGGCCCGGGTGCCGGTGGAGCCGGCCGCCGAGGTCTCGCGCAGGATGCCGTAGCGCAGCGAGCGGAAGTTGTCGCTGACGCAGCCGTGCATCGGCTTGACCATCTCGCGGTGGGCGGGGCTGTCCACCCACTCCAGGAAGGTGTCCTGGTCCTCCCACTCGCTGGTGATCAGCCACTGGCGGGGGTCGTTGATCGACTGGCACAGCTGGTCGCTGACATGGCCGGGCACCGAGGCCACCTGGTGGCGCAGCTGCTCGTAGACGTCGAGGAAGCGCTGCTGGGCGCCGTCCTGGATCTCCAGCATCAGCACCACCCGGAGCCGGGTGTCGGAGTCGGCCTGCTGCTTCCGCTGCGGTTCGGACAGAGTTGTCATGATCCACTTTCTGCTCTGGGCCGCACGTTGCGGGCCGCGGTGGGCCGCGTCCGGGGGGTGCTCCCGGCTTGGGAGGGCGGTGCGACGGCGATCGGCCCGGTCGGTCGGCGCCAGGCCTGAAGTCGATCGTGAGCGGCGTACCGGGGTGCCGCGATATTTGCGGGCCATCCGGGCGAAGAGGCGGCACAAGCACCCTCGGGCGGGGGATGGAAGAGCGGGGCCCCCGGCCGTGCGGCCCCCTCGACGGCGGCCCCGATCCCAGCCGCCGGTCCGCTGAATCCCCTGACAGGGTGGAGCAATTGATGAATCCGAAGGTTGACGACCGGGTGCCGGTCCTGATCGTGGGAGGGTCGCTGGTCGGGCTGTCGGCCTCGCTCTTCCTCGGCCGACTGGGTGTCAGGCACCTCCTGGTCGAGAAGCACGCCGACACCTCGCATCACCCGCGTGGCCGAGGCAACAACGTCCGCACGATGGAGCTGTACCGGGTGGCAGGGATCGAGCCGGCGATCCGCGAGGCGGCGTCGGTCCTCGCCCCGAACCACGGCATCCTCCAGGCGCCCTCGCTGACCGGCACCGAGCAGGAGTGGCTGTTCCGGGAGATCGACCCCGGCGGGCGGCTCGCCCGGTTCAGCCCCAGCTCATGGTGCCTGTGCAGCCAGAACGACCTGGAGCCGGTGCTGCTGCGCGCGACCCGCGACCTCGGCGGCGACGTCCGCTTCAACACCGAGCTGGTCTCCTTCGAGCAGGACGCCGAGGGCGTCACCTCGGTGCTGCGCAGCCGGGAGACCGGCGAGGAGCGCCGGGTGCGCTCGGACTACCTGATCGCCGCGGACGGCCCGCGCAGCCCGGCCCGCGAGCGCCTGGGCATCGGCCAGAGCGGCCAGGGCGAGCTGTTCCACAACGTCAGCATCACCTTCCGCGCCAAGCGGCTGGCCGACGTGGTCGGGGACCGGCACTTCATCGCCTGCTACCTGACCAACCCGGAGGCGGACGGTGCGCTGCTGCCGGTGGACAACCAGGAGGAGTGGGTCTTCCACGCGCCCTGGCACCCGGAGCACGGCGAGCCGCTGGAGGCGTTCACCGACGAGCGCTGCGAGCGGCACATCCGCACCGCCGTCGGCCTGCCGGAGCTCGACGTGGAGGTGACCGGCCGGGCGCCCTGGCACGCCGCCGAGCGGGTGGCCGAGCGGTACGGCGCCGGGCGGGTCTTCCTCGCCGGGGACTCCGCGCACGAGATGTCGCCGACCGGCGCGTTCGGCTCCAACACCGGCATCCAGGACGCGCACAACCTGGCCTGGAAGCTCGCCGCGGTGCTCTGCGGGTGGGCCGGGCCGGAGCTGCTGGAGACGTACGGGCAGGAGCGCCGCCCGGTCGCGCAGGTGACCAGTGAGCGCGCCTCGGCCCGCTCGGCCGAGCACAGCCACCCCGGGTACGCGGTGGTGCCGGGTGCCGGACGGCAGACCGGGGTGCTCGGGGTGGCGCTCGGCTACCGCTACCCGGTGGGCGCGGTGGTCGGGACGGACCCGGCGGGCGCGGTCGTCCCCGAGAAGTTCGAGTCGGCCGGGGAACCGGGCAGCCGGGCCCCGCACCAGTGGCTGCTGCGGGCGGGCGTGCGGCTGTCCACGCTGGACCTGTATGAGCAGGCGATGGTGCTGCTCACCGGTCCCGAGGGCGCGGCCTGGCAGGCCGGGGCGCGGCGGGCGGCCGACCGGCTGGCCGTCCCGCTGGACGCCTACCGGATCGGCGGCGGCGCCGAGGACGACCTGGCGCCGGAGCCGGGCGCGGACTTCGCGGAGCTGCACGGGATCGGCCCGGCCGGTGCCGTGCTGGTCCGGCCGGACGGCTTCGTGGCCTGGCGCTCGACGGGTGCGGCGGACGATCCGGAGGCGGAGGTCGCCGGGGCCCTGCGGGCGGTGCTGAGCCTGTAGCGCCCGGCCCACCACGGGACCTGCCCGCCGGTTTCCCAACCGGCGGGCAGGTCTTTGTGCTTGACGGCGGATCCGGCCGGAGCCGCCGCCCGGCGGCCGTCGGTCAGGGGGCGGCGAGGTCGGACGGGTCGGTGTTGGCGCCGCACAGGAGGACGGCGACCCGCTCGCCCTCCGCGTGGTCGAGGGCCGCCAGGGCGGTGGAGGCCGCGTACTCGACGGCGATGCGGTGGTCCTCCCAGAGCCGGCGGCGGGCGCGCACGATGGCCTCGTCGTCGACCAGCACGGACCGGACGCCCTCGTGGCCGGCGGCATGGACGGCCAGGGCGGTGGCGCGGCGGGCGCCGAGGGCGTCCTGGGCCACGGAGGACACCGGGACGTCGACGGGGCGGCCGGCGGCGAGGGCGGCGTGCAGGGCCCGGCTGCCCTCCGGCTCCACCGCGACCACCCGGACGCCGTGCTCGCGGGCCGCGACGGCCACCCCGGCGAACAGCCCGCCGCCGCCGACCGACACCACCACCGTGTCCAGCCCGGGGACCCGGGCGCGGATCTCCTCCAGCACGGTGCCCGCGCCGGCGGCGATCAGCGGGTGGTCGTAGGCGTGCGAGGCCAGCGCCCCGCTGCCCGCCGCGAACTCCTCGCAGGCCGCCAGTGCCTCCGCGTACTCCCGGCCGACCAGCCGCACGTCGGCGCCGTACGAGCGCAGCCGCGCCAGCTTCACCGGGGAGGCCGTCTCGGGCAGGAACACCGTGGCGCGCACGCCGAGCTCGCGCGCGGCCCAGGCGCAGGCCAGGCCGGCGTTGCCGCCCGAGGCGATGGTGACCCCGGCCTCCGGCAGGGTGCCCGCCTCGGCGTGCGCGAGCAGGAAGTTCTGCGCGCCGCGCGCCTTGAAGCTGCCGGTGTGCTGAAGGAACTCCAGGGCCAGCCAGGTCCGCCCGCGGTCGTCCCCGGGGGCGACGGCGACCGGCCGTACCCTCCCGGCGATCCGCTCGCCGGCGGCCTTGACCTCGTCGTACGTCAATCGGTCCATCGTGCCTGCTCCTCAAGCCGGGTGCGTCGCCTCTGGGCTTGACGGTACGTCGCGGGCGCGGGACGAGGAAAGGATCACGGTCGGGCGGCACCGGGGCGGGGCCCTGGTGCCGCCCGACCGGGGCGCGGGGAGGCGGACAGGACAGGGCTCAGGGGACCGGGCGGAGGGTGACGGGTCGGGGGGTGAGGGCGCGCAGCACCAGGTCGATCCGGACCTTGGCGGCCCCGGCGCGGTGGAGGGCGGTGGCGACCGCCCGCAGTTCCTCGGGGCCGGTGCAGGCGAGGCGGAGCTCCAGGTCGGCGTCGCCGGCGAGGGAGAGCCCGCCCTGGACGGCCGGGTGCTCGGCCGCCAGCCGGTCGAAGTCGAGCGGGACCGGCCCGTAGCTGACCCGGGCGAGGGCGTGCAGTGCCCGGGCCGGCTCAGGTGGTTCCGGTTCGGGGTCCGGGTCCTCGGGGACCAGCTGGAGGGCGGTCACCGGTGCTGGAGCTGTGCGGTCGGGGTGGGGGCTAGCGGGGCGGCGGGGGCGGTGACGGGCGGGGCGACCAGGCGCGGGTCGAGGACGAGGGTGTCGATGCCCAGCGGGGCGGTGAGCGCGCGCAGGGCGGGTTCACCGAGTTCGGTGAAGGCCTGGCCCGGCCCGAAGAGGGCGGCGAGCGACTCGGGGCTGGAGAAGCCGACGGCGCAGCGGCGGCCGTCGCGCAGGCGGAAGAGGCGGAGGGCGGTGGTGGTGCCGGTACCGGAGACGGTGACCGGAACGTGCCAGACGAGGCGGGCCATGCGAGTGCTCCCGGGTGGGGTGGTGGTGCCTGCCGGAACTGCTGCTTCGACGCTAGGCCGGGTTCCGCCGGGCGTCGCCGGTCCTGACGCGGCGTTGACCGAATGGGTGGGTGCGTTGACGCACCCCTGACGGTCGGTTCACCCGAGTGGACTAAACCACTCCCTATCATTACGTAAACATCCCTATCGGATGGTATGTTTCCTGCGGATGGGGACGTTCGAGAGGATGGTCGCAGGTGGCGCAGTACTACTCGGTGGAACAGGTGGCCGAACTGCTCGGCCTGCACGTGCGCACCGTCCGCGGCTACATCCGCGACGGCCGGCTCGCCGCGGCCAGGATCGGCAAGCAGTACCGGATCGCCCGTGCGGACCTGGAGGCCTTCACCGGCGCCCCGGCCGCCCCGCCCGCGCCCGCTGCCGGCGCCGGCGCGCGGCGGGCCGAGGTGTCCGCCGTCGTCCGGATCGAGAACGTCGACCGGGCCGCCGCCGACCGGCTGTCCACCGCCGTCATGGCCGCGATCGCCGGCCCGCGCGAGGGCGGCCGGCCGCTGCACGTCGAGAGCGTCCACGACGAGGAGCGGGAGACCCTGCGGCTCGTCGTCCTCG
Organism: Kitasatospora sp. NBC_01300; assembly: GCF_041435235.1. Classification (NCBI taxonomy): domain Bacteria; kingdom Bacillati; phylum Actinomycetota; class Actinomycetes; order Kitasatosporales; family Streptomycetaceae; genus Kitasatospora; species Kitasatospora sp. NBC_01300. The sequence continues at coordinate 6,785,304 of NZ_CP108408.1, forward strand.
GCGATCCGGCCGACACCGCCGCGCTGCTCGGCATCGTCCACACGATGACCTCGTCCATGCACTGACGCCGGCCGCGTCGGATGGCGTCGGTCACACCGAATCCGCATCGGGATCCGCATCGGATCCACGGCGGACCCATAGAGGATCCACATCGACCAGGGAGAACGGCAATGTCCGAGCAGTACGGCACGACGGTCCTGCGGCTGCCCGCGGAGGGCGCGCCGATCCGTGAGGAGCAGGACGCCATGGACGTGATCGGCGACGCGTTCGGCCGCGGCGCCTCCTGGGTGGTCGTCCCCGTCGCCCGGCTGCACCCGGACTTCTTCACGCTGCGCACCCGGGTCGCCGGCGGCATCGTGCAGAAATTCGTCAACTACCGCGTCGGCCTCGTGGTCCTCGGCGACATCGCCGACCACGTCGCGGCGAGCGACCCGCTGCGCGACTTCGTCCGGGAGAGCAACCGCGGCCGGCAGCTCTGGTTCCTCGCCGACGAGACGGAGCTGGCGGCCCGGTTCACCGAGGTCTGAGCGTTCTCCGCTTGCCCCGCACCCGCCCCGGGACCACGGTGGAGCTGACCGTCGGCGCGCCCCCGGGGCGCCCGGCGCGCGCTCCGGGGCGGGGGCGAGGTGGAGCTAGGGGGCCGTGACGAGATATCTTGACGTCAAGACGTTGGAGACGTGAAGCGGAGTACCGATGACTGACTCGACCATCATCTATACGCACACCGACGAGGCTCCGGCCCTGGCGACCTACTCGTTCCTGCCGGTTGTCCAGGCATACGCCTCGACGGCGGGTGTGCGCGTGGAGACCCGCGACATCTCCCTGGCCGGGCGGATCATCGCGAGCTTCCCGGAGCGTCTCGCCGAGGGCCAGCGGATCGAGGACGCCCTCGCCGAGCTGGGCGACCTCGCCAAGACCCCGGGCGCCAACATCATCAAGCTGCCGAACATCTCGGCGTCCATCCCGCAGCTGAAGGCGGCCGTCGCCGAGCTGCAGGCCCAGGGCTACGCGCTCCCGGACTACCCGGACGACCCGCAGACCGACGAGGACAAGGACGTCCGCGCCCGTTACGACAAGGTCAAGGGCAGCGCCGTCAACCCCGTCCTGCGCGAGGGCAACTCGGACCGCCGCGCCCCGGGCTCGGTGAAGAACTACGCCAAGACCCACCCGCACCGCATGGGCGCCTGGTCGGCCGACTCCGAGACCAACGTCGCCACCATGGGCCAGAACGACTTCCGCTCCACCGAGAAGTCCGCCGTGATCGCCGCCGACGGTGCGCTGCGCATCGAGCTGGTCGCCGAGGACGGCAGCGCCACCGTGCTGCGCGAGCGCGTCCCGGTGCTGGCCGGCGAGGTCGTCGACGCCTCGGTGATGCGCGTCGCCGCCCTGCGCGAGTTCCTGACCGCCCAGGTCGAGCGCGCCAAGGCCGAGGGCGTGCTGTTCTCGGTCCACCTCAAGGCCACCATGATGAAGGTCTCCGACCCGATCATCTTCGGCCACGTCGTCCGCGCCTTCTTCCCGAAGACCTTCGCCAAGTACGGCGAGGTGCTGGCCGCCGCCGGTCTGGACCCGAACAACGGCCTCGGCGGCATCCTCAACGGCCTGGACGGCGTGCCGCACCTGGGCGCGGAGATCAAGGCCTCGTTCGAGGCCGAGCTCGCCGAGGGCCCGGCCCTGGCGATGGTCGACTCGGACAAGGGCATCACCAACCTGCACGTCCCGAGCGACGTCATCGTCGACGCCTCGATGCCGGCCATGATCCGCACCTCCGGCCACATGTGGGGCCCGGACGGCCAGGAGGCCGACACCCTCGCCGTGCTGCCCGACAGCAGCTACTCCGGCGTGTACCAGGCCGTCATCGACGACTGCCGCGCCCACGGCGCCCTGGACCCGGCCACCATCGGCTCCGTGCCGAACGTCGGTCTGATGGCCCAGAAGGCCGAGGAGTACGGCAGCCACGACAAGACCTTCGAGATCGCCGCGGCCGGCACCGTCCGCCTCGTCGACGCCGAGGGCAACGTGGTGCTGGAGCAGGCCGTCCAGCCGGGCGACATCTTCCGCGCCTGCCAGACCAAGGACCTGCCGATCCAGGACTGGGTCAAGCTGGCCGTCACCCGCGCCCGCGCCACCGGCGACCCGGCGGTGTTCTGGCTGGACGAGAACCGCGCCCACGACGCCGTCCTGATCGAGAAGGTCAAGAAGTACCTGCCGGAGCACGACACCACCGGCCTGCAGATCGAGATCAAGTCCCCGGTCGAGGCCACCACGTTCTCGCTGGAGCGCATCCGCCGCGGCGAGAACACCATCTCGGTGACCGGCAACGTGCTGCGCGACTACCTGACCGACCTGTTCCCGATCCTGGAGCTGGGCACCAGCGCCAAGATGCTGTCGGTCGTCCCGCTGATGGCGGGCGGCGGCCTGTTCGAGACCGGCGCCGGCGGCTCCGCCCCGAAGCACGTCCAGCAGCTGGTCAAGGAGAACTACCTGCGCTGGGACAGCCTCGGCGAGTTCTTCGCCCTGGCCGCCAGCTTCGAGCACCTGGCCACCAGCACCGACAACGCCCGCGCCCAGGTGCTGGCCGACACCCTGGACCGCGCCACCGGCACCTTCCTCAACGAGGACAAGTCGCCGAGCCGCCGCCTCGGCGGCATCGACAACCGCGGCAGCCACTTCTACCTGGCCCTGTACTGGGCCCAGGAGCTGGCCCAGCAGACCGCCGACGCCGAGCTGGCCCAGGCGTTCGAGGGCCTGGCCAAGGCGCTCGGCGAGCAGGAGACGACCATCGTCGACGAGCTGAACGCCGTGCAGGGCTCGCCGGTCGACCTCGGCGGCTACTACCAGCCGGACCCGGCCAAGGCCGCGGCGGTGATGCGCCCGTCGAAGACCTTCAACGAGGCGCTCGCCAACCTCGCCTGATCCCAGGGGAGTCGTAGCACCGGGAGGCTCCCGGGTCCGGTACCGGACCCGGGAGCCTCCCCGCGTTCGGGGGCCCGGCGCGATCGCCCGGAGACGCCCTAGCCGAGAAGGGCCCCGGTGCCCGCGAGGAGCAGGAGGGCGGCGGCGTTGGCGCGCGGGTACGCGAGTGCCGTGCCGACCGCCTCCCGCAGCAGTGCGTACGGGCCGTGGGCGAGCAGTCCGTCCGCGCCGACCACCCGGCCGGGGGCGCCGGCCCGGCGGGCGGCGAGTGCGGTGCGGGCGGTGTGGAAGCCACTGGTGACGACCGTGCACCGGTAGCCGGGCCGTTCGGCGGCCATCAGCGCCGCGCTGAAACGCAGGTTCTCGACGGTGTTCACGGCCCGTTCCTCGCGCCGGATCCGGTCGGCCGGGACGCCCCGGGCGGTCAGGTAGCGGGCCATCGCGGCGGCCTCGGTGCACTCCTCGTGCGGACCCTTCCCACCGGTGACCAGGAGCAGCGGCGCGTGCCCGGCGGCCTCCTCGGCGGCGAAACGTTCCAGCGCGGCGTCCAGCCGGGCCGCCAGCGGCGGGGCGGGCTCGCAGCCGTCCAGGGCGGCGCCGAGGACCACCAGGTAGTCCGCCCCGACGGGGGCCGGGCGGCGCCCCTGCCGCAGCGCGCAGCCGAGGAAGCCGAGCAGCCAGAGCAGGACGTACCCGCCGAGCAGGACGGCGACGATCAGCAGAGCGTGCATACCGTCCGAACGTATACGGCGGAACCCCCGTTCCACTGGGCGGTTTCCAGGGGACGGGGGTTCCGTGGTGCAGGCGGCGGCGGGCTCAGCCGGCGTCGGCCGCGGGGGTGACGGGGGTGACAGCGGCGGCGGGGGAGGCCGGGGAGGCGGGGGCCGCCGGGCGCGGGCCGCGCTTGTGCAGCGAGGCCAGATAGGCGTTGTACGCCTCCAGCTCGGCGTCGCCGCTGCGCTCCTCGGCGCGGTCGGAGCGGCGGGCCTGCCGCTGTTCGGAGCGCATCCACTGGTACACCAGCGCGATCAGCACGATCGCGGTCGGGATCTCGCCGAACGCCCAGGTGATGCCGCCGGCCAGCTTCTGGTCCTCCAGGAGATTGGTGCCCGGTGGCGCGCCCTCCACGGTGAAGGTGGTGACCAGCGGGTGGCTGGCCATCATCACGGCCACGCCGAAGAAGGCGTGGAACGGCATGCCCATGAACAGCTCGATGATCCGCATCACATGGCCGGGGCGGTGCGGGCCCGGGTCCACGCCCATGATCGGCCAGAAGAAGGCCAGACCGGTGAGGAGGAAGTGCACCATCATGAAGATGTGCCCGGCGCGGTACTGCATCAGGAAGTCGAACAACGGGGTGAAGTAGACCCCGTACAGGCTCGCGATGAACATCGGGATGGTGAAGGCCGGGTGCGAGATCACCCGGACGTACCGGCTGTGCAGCAGCGCCACCAGCAGCTCGCGCGGCCCGCGCGGGCGGCCCTTGCCGGCCGGCCGCAGCGCGCGCAGCGCCAGCGTGATCGGGGCGCCCAGCAGCAGCAGGATCGGCGTCAGCATGGACAGCACCATGTGCTGGATCATGTGCGCGCTGAACAGCACCATGCCGTAGTCGTTCAGCCCGGTGCAGGTGACCAGGACCAGGCTGCCGACACCGGCCGCCCAGCCGACCATCCGGCCGATCGGCCAGCGGTCGCCGCGCCGGTGGAGCCGGACCACGCCCGCCGTGTACAGCGCCAGGGCGACCAGGCCGCCCAGCAGGAACACCCAGTCGGGGGACCAGGTCCAGACGTTGGACAAGGTGAACGGGCCTAGCTGGGTCATCCCGCCGTGGTGGTGCATGCCTGACATTCCGTCGCCCATCGGGGGGCCCTGCTTTCCGTCCTCGTGGCCCCTGGAGGGGGTCCGGTTCGCCCGTTTTGCTTGGGCTACAGCCTAGGTGGGCCTTACCTCGGGCCGTGCCCCGCCCCCTCCGTACGGGTGGCCGCCGGGCGGGTGGCGGCTGGATAGACTGACCGGCCGGTCGACGGCGACACGCCGGGACGGCGACACGGGACACGCCGGGACGGCGGGACGGCGAGGGGTGCGGCATGGCGGCGGGACGGCGGCAACCGGAGCGCACCACGGTCGCGCTGACCGGGGCGACCGGCTTCATAGGCTCCGCGGTGCTGGCCGCCCTGACCGCCCGCGACGCGCGGGTGCGCGCGCTGGCCCGCGAAGTGCCGGACGGGCGCGGCCCGGCCGCCTGGGTGCCGGGCGACCTCGCGGACGGGGCGGCGCTGAGCGCGCTCTGCGAGGGTGCCGACGTCCTGCTCCACCTGGCCTCCCGGGTCTCCGGCGGCGCCGAGGAGTGCGCGGCGGTGAACGTGCGCGGCACCGAGGCGGTGACGGCCGCCGCGGCCCGGGCCGGGGTGCGCCGGATCGTCCACCTGTCGACGACCGCGGTGTACGGCGAGGGGCCGCACTCCGGCATAGCGGTCGACGAGGTGCCGGCCGCCCCGGTCTCCGAGGCCAGCCGGACCAGGCTGCTCGGCGAACGCGTCGCGCTGGCGGCCGGCGCCGTCGTGCTGCGGCCCGGCCTGGTGACCGGGACGGGCGACCGCTGGGTGGTGCCCGCGCTGGCCGAACTGGTCCGCCGGGTGCCGGTGCCCTGGGCGGGCGGGAACGCCAGGCTCTCCGTGGTGGACCGCACCGACCTGGCCCGGCTGATCACCGCGCTCGCCCTGGACGACCACGCCGTCCCGCCCGGCGTCCAGCACGCGAGCCACCCCGACCCGGTCCGGGCCGGCGACCTGCTCGCCGCCCTGGCCGGCCTCGGCCTGTTGCCCGCCCTGCCCGGCGCGGACGGCCCGGACGGCGCGAACGGCCCGGGCGCCTCGTGGGACGAGTGCCGGCGGCTGCTCGCCGCCACCCCGGGCCGCGTCTCCGAGCGGCAGTTCTCCCTGATCGCCCGCGACCACTGGTACCGGGGGGACGACGTCTGGCGCCTCGCCGCCTGCCCGCCCGGCCCCGGCCCCCTCGCCCGGCTGCCCGCGGCCGCCCCCTGGTACCGCCAGGCGCTGGGGCTCGGGAGTGTCTGACGATTCCCGCCGGCAGTGTCGGACACGCCCAGCCGCACCGGCGTAGGACGAAACGCCGGTGCGGCGTGCCGGTTCAGGCGCTGTGCCGTCGGTCGGGAGCCGGACCGACGGCCAGGGCCGCGCCGTCGGTCAGCGGGGGCCGGGGTCGCTGGTGCCGGGGCGGCCGTTCTCCAGGTGGCCGGCCCAGCGGCGGCGGAAGGTCGGGCCGTCGGTGGCGGCGACCGTGATGTCGTACCAGCGGCTGTCGGGGCGGATGTCGAAGGTGAACTGCGCCGAGGCGCCGCGCCGGAGGCTGCGGCTCTGCTGCGAGCCCTTGGCGTAGGCGTTGGCGACGGTCACCGTCCGGGTGACCGGCCCGTTGTTGGTGATCTTGACGCGCACCTTGGACTTCTGCGGGTCGAACAGCGCGACCAGCTCCGTCCGGGCGGTGCCCTCGAACTCGTACACCGACCCGTTCGGGCCGTGGGCGGCGAGGTGGTAGTCGCCGGAGGCGGAGTGCGGCCAGAAGTCGCCGAGGGTGTCGCCGCCCGAGATGGTGTAGCGGCGGGGGGCGGCCTTCGGCGCGGTCCGGTCGTAGACGTAGAGCCAGGCGCCCGCCTCGCCCCGGTTCTCCAGGTCCAGCTGGAACCGCCCGGGGGTGTCCGTCTCCTCCTCGTTGAGCACCAGGTCGTACGGGAGGGCGCGGGCCGGCCGGACGCCGGGCTCCTGGGTGGGCATCCGCTGGGGCAGCGGCACCTGGTACGGCTTGCCCTGCGAGGCGATCGGCGCGGGCACCGGGATCGAGACCGGCCGCGGGTCGGCGCCGGAGAAGTCGAGCGCCGAGGTGAGGTCGCCGCAGACCGACCGGCGCCAGGCGCTGATGTTGGGCTCCTCGATGCCGAACCGGGCCTCCAGGAACCGCAGGACGGAGGTGTGGTCGAAGGTCTCCGAGCAGACCCAGCCGCCGCGCGACCACGGGGAGATGACCAGCATCGGCACGCGCGGGCCGAGGCCGATCGGCTGGAGGCCGCCCGGGTCGGCGCCGGGGACCAGCGGGCTCATCTCACCCGGGTGCTTGCCGAGGTCGAGCAGTTCGTCGCGCAGGCTCGCCCTCAGGTCGGCGGAGACGATGCCCTGGCCGCCCGGGCCGCTGACGACCGGCGGCATCGGCGGGACGACGTGGTCGAACAGGCCGTCGTTCTCGTCGTAGTTGATGAGGAAGACCGTCCTGCCCCAGACCTCGGGGTTGGAGGTGAGCGCGTCCAGCACGAGGTTGATGTAGTACGCGCCGTCGGTGGGCGTCGCGGACGGGTGCTCGCTGTACTTGTACGGCGGGACGATCCAGGAGACCTGCGGGAGCCGGCCCTGCTGGACGTCGGCGCGGAACTCCTTCAGCGTGTGGTCGGTGGCGCCCTTGTCCACCAGGGGGCCCGACGCGCCCTCGGCGACCTGGTAGCGCTCGAAGAACATCAGCGAGTTGTCGGTGTAGTTGTCCGTGGGGGTGCCCGGCTCGCCGGAGCCGCCCTGGTACAGCTTCCAGCTGACGCCGGCCTTCTCCAGGCGCTCGGGGTAGGTGGTCCAGGTGTAGCCGTTGGTGTTGTTGCGCTCCTCCAGGCCGGGGCCGTTGGGCTTGCGGCCGTACACGTTGCGCGGGTCGCTGGTGCCGGTCCACAGGTAGATGCGGTTGGGCGCGGTGTCGGCGTGGACGGAGCAGAAGTACGAGTCGCAGAGGGTGAAGGCGTCGGCCAGGGCGAAGTGGTACGCCAGGTCCTGGCGCTTGAGGTGGCCCATCGTCATGACGTCCTGCTTCTGGTTCACCCACTGGTCGTGGCGCCCTTCGTTCCAGGCGAGGTGGCCGCTGCTCCAGCCGTGGTCGGTGCCGGCCTGGTACTCGGTGGTGTTCCGGGGGTCGATGTACCAGGGCAGCACCTCCTGCTCGGAGGCGGGCAGGCCTCGGTCGTGGTAGCGGCCGGTCTTCACGGCGGCGGCGGGCTGGTGCCAGTTCGGCCGACCGTCGGGCAGCAGGGTGGGGCGCGGGTCGTCGAACCCGCGCACGCCGCGCAGGGTGCCGAAGTAGTGGTCGAAGGAACGGTTCTCCTGCATCAGGACGACGACGTGTTCGACGTCCTCGATCGAGCGGGTCCGGCCGATCGCGGGCAGTGCCAGGGCCTTGCTGACCGCGGGCGGGAACGCGCCGAGGCCTGCGGCGGCTGCGGACGCGCCGCTCAGCTGGAGGAATCGGCGCCGGTCGATGGAGGCCACGTGGTGTCCTTCCTTCTCGGGGTACGGGGGGTGCCAAGAAGGTTCGAACATAGGGGCCGCAGCCAGGCCGTACGAGGTCCCCCAGCGAACGCCGCATGAGTTTTCAGCCAATTCCTGTCTAGCCAACTTCTCGTGACCCATCGGCGGCGGGTCTCCATCGACCGCCGGTCCGCGCGGTATGACCGTGATCACATCAATTCCGTTGTGCCGTGGTCCGACCCCCACCGCGTCTGAGTTCGGGGGTCTGTGCCCACGAGCGAATCGGAGACCGGACTGTGCGTGCTGACCAAGGTGGCGGGGCGGAGAAGGAGAAGCCCGGAGGGGAGAAGCCCGAAGGGCGGCGGTGGATCGACTACCCGCGCAGAGGTCGGCGCGGAGTCCGCCGCTGGCTCCCGTCCTGGCGGCAGCTGCTCCTGGTGGCGGGGGCCGGGTCGGCGGTGCTGACGGGGTGGCTGACCTGGTTCTACGTCACCACCAAGGTCCCGGAGGACCTGAACGCCTTCGCCACCCAGCAGAACAACGTGTACTTCTGGGCGGACGGCACCGAGATGGCGCGGATCGGCGAGACCAACCGGCAGGAGGTGCCGCTCGACCAGGTGCCGGAGTCGGTGCAGTGGGCCGTACTGGCCGCCGAGAACGAGACCTTCTACTCGGACCCGGGGATCTCCTTCACGGGCATCGGCCGCGCGGTCTACCAGATGGCCACGGGCGGTGAGACCCAGGGCGGCTCGACCATCACCCAGCAGTACGTCAAGAACAACTACCTGAACCAGCGTCAGGACTTCTCGCGCAAGCTCAGCGAGATCGTCATCGCGATCAAGCTGGACCGGCGGATGAGCAAACAGGACATCCTGGCCGGCTATCTGAACACCAGTTGGTTCGGGCGCGGCAGCTACGGCATCGAACGGGCCGCGGCGGCGTACTACGGAAAGGACGTCTCGCAGCTCAACCCGAGCGAAGGGGCGCTCCTCGCCGCGCTGTTGAAGGGGGCCGGGCAGTTCGATCCGGGGATCAGCGCGAACAACCACCGGCGGGCCGAGGAGCGGTGGTCCTGGATCCTGGACCGGATGGTGAAGGTCGGCAAGCTCTCCGCCGCCGAGCGCGCCGGGTACACGGTGTTCCCCGAACCCAGGACCCAGCCGAAGGCGGCGGGCCTGAGCGGACAGGTCGGGTACCTGGTGGACATGGCCAGGACGTACGTGGAGGGCCACAGCGACATCACGCAGGCCCAGTTCGACCTCGGCGGCCACCAGATCTTCACCACCTTCGAGAAGCCGAAGGTCACCGCGCTGGCCGCCGCGGTGCGGGACGCCACCAAGGGGATCGACCCCGACAGCCGCGAGGCCGACCGGTTACTGAAGGTCGGCGCCGCCTCGGTGGCCCCGGACGGGAGGATCGTCGCGCTCTACGGCGGAACCGACTACCTGAAACAGGGCTTCGACAACGCCAACACCTCGACGGTGCCGGTCGGTTCGGCCTTCGCCCCGCTGGTCTACGCCTCGGGCCTGAGCGAGGGCGTGCAGCGCCAGCGGGGCGGCAGCCGCACCCCGGTGACGCCCACCACCACCTACGACGGCGACGACGGCGTGAACGTGATGACCCCGGAGGGCCCGTACTGGGGGCGCAACGGGCGGATAGCGAAGACCGCCAACGACGGCAAGCGGAGCTGGGGAAAGGTCACCCTGAGGAGCGCGGTGGAGCAGTCCGTCAACGGGCCGATGATGCAGCTCGCCATGGACGTCGGCCTGGACCGGGTGCAGAAGACCGCCACCGACCTGGGCCTGCTCCCGGGCAGCATGGGGGAGTTGGTGCCGGCCTTCGGCGTCGGGAACTCCACACCGAGCGCGATCAGGACCGCCGACGCCTACGCCACCTTCGCCGCGGGGGGCAGCCACACGGAGCCGTACTCCGTCCTGAGGATCACCCGGAACGGCGAGCCGCTCGGGCTGCGCCTGCCGACCGCCGTGCAGGCGCTGACCCCGCAGGTCGCGGGGGAGGTGGACGCGGCGCTGAAGAGCGCGGTCCGCACCGGGAGCGCCAAGGCGGTGGCGGAGGCCGGGCCGGACCTGGCGGGGAAGCCGGGGACGACCCCGGACCGTACGGCGGGGTGGTTCGTCGGCTACGACGCGCGGATGTCCACGGCCGTCACGGTGTTCCGGGCGGACCTGAAGGACATGAAGCTGCTCTCGCTGGAGGGGCTGGGCGGCGCCGCCCCGGACACCCCGGACTCCGCGCTGCCCACCCAGATCTGGACCTCGTACATGAAGGCGGCCGGTGGCCCGGGAGGCCGGTAGGGCCTGGGACCGGTAGGGCCGGTAGGGCCGGTAGGGCCGGGCGGCCGCGGGGCGTGGTGTCACGGCCCCGCGGCCGCCCGGGCCCGGTCACTTGACCAGGCGGGACCAGTCGGCCGGCTGCCCAGGGTCCAGCGCGCGCAACTGGTCGAGCACCTTGGGGTCCTGGGCGTCCAGCCAGTCGGCGACCTGGCGGAAGGACACGCAGCGGACGCCCTCCCGGGTGCAGACGCTCTTCATCACGTCCTCGATGGCCTGCATGTAGATGCCGCCGTTCCAGTTCTCGAAGTGGTTCCCGATGAAGAGCGGCGCCCGGCTGCCGTTGTAGACCCGTTCGAAGCCGTTGAGGTAGCCGTTCCGGGTCTCCTTCTCCCACGCGTCGTACTTCTTCGGATCGCCCTTGGTGGTGCCCACGGACTGGTTGGCGAGGAAGTTGTAGTCCATCGAGAGGACCTGGGTCGATTTGCCCGGGTAGGGCAGCAGTTGGAGCGGGAAGTTCCAGATGCCGTCCTTCTTGCCGGGCCAGACCTGGAACTCGCCCGGTGAGCTGGCGTCGTACCGGAAGCCGGCCGCCTTCTCGGCCGGGAGCAGGTTCTTCTGGCCCTGCAGACAGGGGGCGCGGCCGCCGACCGCCTCCTTGGTGTAGTCGAAGGGCAGCGGCGGGAGGTTCTTGAAGCCGGTGTTGGTCTTCCAGTTGGTGACGAAGGAGATCGCCTGGTCGAGCTCGCTCTTCCACTCCTCGGTGCTCCAGTCGTCGCCGCCGCCCTTGGAGTCGCAGAAGTGCCCGTTGAAGTGGGTGCCGATCTCGTTCCCGTCCTGCCAGGCCAGGCGCAGTTGCTCCAGGGTGTCCTTGATGTGGGCGTCGGTGGCGAAGTCGATGGCGGAGGCGCCGGCGTCGTGCTGCGGCGGGTGGTAGAGCGTGCGTTTGGACTTGGGCAGGGTGTAGATGCCGCTGAGGAAGAACGTCATCTGGGCGTTGTTCTCCGTGCCCAGCTTGCGGAAGCGCGAGAACTGTTCGTCGTCGCCCTCCAGCGCGCCGTCCCAGGAGAACACCACGAACTGCGGCGGCTTCTCGCCGGGCTTCAGCTTCTCGGGCCGGGGTTGTTTGGGCTGCGGGCCGGTGTCGGAGGTGGAGCCGTCGCCGAGCACCTTGACCTGGCCGTCCCAGGTCGGCGTGGCGCTGGGCGTCGGGGTGGCGGCGGGGCTGCCGGGGCTGTCGGAGGGTGTGCCGCTCGGGTCGGGTGTGCTGTCCGGGGCGGCGTCGGCGGTGGCCGGTCTGCCCTTCGAGTCGGGGCCTCCCGTGCCCAGGCCGAGGGCCACGACGACCCCCGTTGCCAGCAGGACAGCCACGCCACGGGCAGGACGCACCGTTCCTCCGCTTCTCCGACCCACCGTCAGGTATTGGTCGGATAGTCATACGTATGGTGCGAACATCAGAACACCTTGATCGACAATGTGTCGAGGCTTGCATGGAAGGGGAGTTGGGAGACATGTGTGCGGCAGGAGGCCGGCCACACCCCGGGTGGGTGTGGCCGGCCTCCTGGTCGGGTGGGCTCAGCGGCCCGCGTAGACGTCCTCGACGTAGCGGCGCTCGTCGATCAGGCCCTGGAGCCAGGCCTGGGCCTGGCCCTCGTCGGCACCGGGGGTCCGGCTCAGGTAGAGCTCGCGGAAGGCGGCGCGGACACCCGGGGCCATCCGGGCGCCGTCGCCGCACACGTAGACCTCGGCGCCGGCGGTGAGCAGGCTCCAGACCTCCGCGCCCTCGGCGGCGATGCGGTCCTGGACGAAGCGCCGGCCGTCGACGGGCTGTTCGCTGAAGACCGGGCGCATCGAGACGGCGCCGGCCTGCTCGGCGGCGAGCAGTTCGTCGCGGTGCAGGTAGTCGGCGTCGGGCGCGTCGCAGCCGAAGTAGAGCAGGGCCGGGGCGAGTTCCCCGTCCGTGGCCCGGTCGGTGGCGGTGGCCCGGTCGGGGGCGGCGGCGGCGAGCAGGGCGCGGCGGTCGGCGACCGCGCCGCGGAACGGCGCCAGGCCGGTGCCGGCCGCGATCATGATCACCGGGGCGCGGTGGTCGATCCGGAACGTCTCGCGGCACGGCTGGAGGCGCGCCAGCACGGTGTCCCCGACGGCCACCCGGTCGAGGTAGCCGGAGCCGACACCCCGGAAGGAGCCCCGGCCGGAGCGGGCCGGGGCGTCGAGCACGGAGACCATCAGGTCCACGTGGCGCGGGGCGCTGGTCGGCGACGTGGAGATGGAGTACATCCGGGGCCGGATCGGCGGCAGCAGTTCCAGCAGCACCGGCCAGGTCAGGACCTCCCGCAGGGCCGGGTGGTCCTCGACCAGCTCCAGCAGCGTCCGCGGGTCGTCCTCGGGCAGCGCCCGCAGCGCGGCCCGCTCGGGCGGGCAGGGGTTGAGGTCGGCCAGTGTCGCGCGCTGGGCCGCGTTCGGGCGGTCCTGCAACTCGACGTGGTGGGTCAGCAGTTCGCGAACCGTCAGCGGCCGGTCCACGGCCAGGATGGTGCGCCGGTTCGCCACGATGGCGAGCAGGGTGTCCGGGTCGGCGCCGAACACCTTGGCGGCGCGCTCGACCAGGGCCGGGTCGTTGGCCGGCAGCACCGAGACGTGGTCCGCGGTGCGGTAGTCGACGCCCTCCGGCAGGGCCAGCCGGACCAGGCGCTTGACCCGGGGGTAGGCGGGGTCGGTGAGGCTGCCGACCGCCGTGACGGTCAGTCCGATCACGCGGCGCTTCGCGGCCAGGGCGTCCAGCGGACCGCCGGCCAGCTCGGTCACGGTGTACGTCGCCAGGGGGGCGGCCTCGGCGGGAGCGGGAGCGGGAGCGGGCACGGTGCCGGCGGCGGGGGCGACGACGGGTGCAGCGGCGTCGCCGTACCGTTCCAGCAGGGTCCGGCTCAGCGCCGTGGTGAACTCCGCCACCTTCCCGGCCAGATCGCCGGAGGCGTCGGCCGCACCCCGGGCGAGCAGCCGGGTGCCGCCCAGGGCGGCGAGGCCCTCGTCGATCAGCGTCGGCACGCGCTGGTACGTGGCGGCGTACGTCCGGTCGCCGATGCCGAGCACCGCGTACCGGACGTCCTTCGCGAACCCGGCCGCGCCCTCGGTGCCTTCGCCGCCCTCGGCCTGCCCGGCCTGCGCGGTCGCGGCCTGGAGCCGGCGGACGAACTCCGCCGCGTCGTCCGTCGGCTGGCCGTTGTACGAGGCGGCGGTGATCACCACCGGCCGGTCGGTGGGCAGTCCGTCCGCGTAGGCGTCCAGCGGGGCGACGGCGGTGTCGCAGCCGAGCGCGGCCGCCACGTCGGCCAGCTGCCGGGTGAACTCCCGGCAGGCGCCGTAGTTGGAGCCGTGCAGGAGCAGCAGGCCGGTGCCCTGGCGGACCCGCCCGGGCAGGTCGGCGGCGCGGACCGGCGCGTCGACCACCGCCGGGGGCGTGGGCGTGCGCGGGGCGAGGGCGAGGGTGAAGTCGTCGGGCTTGATGGTGAGCGTCTGCTTGATGGTCAGCCGGTAGTCGGCGTGGTCGATCAGTCGGTAGCGGTGGACCAGCATGCCGAGCAGCATGGTCGCCTCGTGCAGCGCGAACTGCCGCCCGATGCAGGCACGTTCGCCGGTGCCGAAGGGCTTGAAGGCGTGCGGTGAGCGGGCCGCCTCCGGCTCGGGGTCGAAGCGGGAGGGGTCGAACAGCTCGGGGTTGTCGCCCCAGACGGGGTCGCGGTGCAGCATCATCGTGGCCACCAGGACCGGCTCCCCGGCGCGGACCGGGATCCGGCCGCCGAGCACGGTGTCCGCGCGGGCCTCGCGGCTGAACGCGGGGGCCGTCGGCCACAGCCGCAGCGCCTCGTTGAGCACCTGCCGGGTGTACCGGAGCCGGCCGACGTCCTCGTACGAGGGCTCCGGGTCGGCCTGGTCGCCCCAGAGCGCGTCCACCTCGCGCTGGACCTCGCGGAGCACGGCGGGGTGCTTGACGAGGTAGTACAGGGCGAAGGAGAGCGCGCCCGAGGTGGTCTCGTGGCCGGCGATCAGGAAGGTGATCACCTGGTTGCGGATGTTCTCGGCGTCCAGTCTGCTGCCGTCGGCGGGGTGCACGGCGTCGAGCATCAGGCCCAGCAGGTCCTCGGCCGGGCCCTGCTCGGGGCTGCCGGCGCGGGCGGCGATCACCTCGTCCACCACCGAGGCCAGGTACCGGGCGTCGCCCTGGGCGGCCTCGTCGCGCTCGCTGTGGTCGAGTTCCGGGTCGCGCAGGAGCTTGTTCATCGCCCAGTCCAGGGAGCGGACCATCGCCTCGACGAAGGGGTGCGGCTCCTCCCGGTCGAAGGAGCCGAAGTCGAAGCCGAACCCGGCCAGCCCGATGGTGTCCAGGGTCATCCGGGTCATGTCGCCGGGCACGTCCACCACCAGTCCGGCGGCCGACCGGCCGTCCCAGGACTCGATCAGGCGGCGGGCCACCCGCAGCATCACCGGGTGGTAGGTGCGCATCGAGCCGAGCGCGAAGGCGGGCATCAGGATGTCGTGCGCCCTGGCCCAGTTCGGCTCCGCGTTGTACGCCGTGAACAGGCCGTCCCCGGTGAACGCGCGGACGTTCTCCAGGGCCGGTCCGATCGACTTGGTGAACCGCTCCTCGTCGGCCAGCTCCTCGACCAGGTCCAGGCCGGTGACGATCAGGGTGTCCCGTCCGTGCAGGCGCTGGACGAAGACCGGGGCGTGCTGCCGGGCCAGCTCCATGGTGCGCAGCACGGGGGCGGCGAGCGGCGGCGCCGACGAGATGTCGACCAGCGGTACTCCGGCGGTGCTCTGCCGGGGCACCAGGGTCTCGGGCGGGAGCCCGGCCCCGGCCGGATTCGCGGCCTCGGCTGCCGCCGGGGTCATCGTCTCGGTCATGGGTTGTCGCCTTCCGTGGCAGGAGAAACCTCGTCGTCCTCCACTCTCGCCCGAGCGGGGCGGGAACCCGGGCCCGAGGACTACATGTTTGTGCAGTAGCGGCGGTCGCGAAAGACTTGTCAACGGGCCGTCAGATCTGCAGCACGCGGTAGCCGTACATGGGAGGGGCCGGGCATGAGACTGACCGACTGCGAGTCGACCGCGGAGAGCTGGCAGGACCTCGCCGTCATCTGGCGCAACCGGACGCTGCGGTTGCTCGACCACGTGCCGGTGGCGCTGGCGGTGTGCGAGTTCAGCGGCCGGATCATGATCGTCAACCGGGCGATGGCCGCCGAATTCGGCCTGCTGCCCGGGCAGTTGCGCAACCGGAAGATCCTGGAGTTCTTCACCCTCCGGGACAGCGCCACGATACCGGCGCTCGCCGAGGCGGTCCGCCTGCACCGGCGCTCGCAGTACCCGGCGCCGGTCTCCTGGTCGGCCGCCGACGGGACCGAGCGGAGCGGCGAGATGACCGTGGCCCTGGTCGGCGACACCCCGGAGGAGGCCCCGAACCTGCTGCTCTCGCTGCCCGTCCGTACCGAGCCGGCCGCCCCGCCTCCTGCTCCCCGGCCCGAGGTGAGCCCGATCGAGGCCCGGATCCTCGCCGCCGCCGCCCGCGGCGCCACCACCGCCCAGATCGGCCGGGAGATCGGCCTCACCCCGGACGGCGTCAACTACCACCTCGCCCGGCTCACCCGCCGCTGGCAGCTGCCCAACCGCACCGCGCTGGTCGCCCGCGCGTACGCCACCGGCGTCCTGGCCGCCGGCGCCTGGCCTCCGGAGCCGGCCCCCCGCCCGTGACGGGGGCGCCTGGCCGGCTGGGTCGGGGCTGTTCGGGGCTGGGCTGTTCGGTGATTTAGTTATATGCTCACAATGATTTCAACAATACAAATACTTGTGGAGCCCCCACCATGCCGGACGCCGCCCCACGACGGCCCTGGCTCGTGCTCGCCATCTGCTGCATGAGCCTGCTGATCGTCAGCCTCGACAACACGATCCTGAACGTCGCCCTGCCCGCCATCCAGCGCGACCTGCACACCTCGGTGTCCGGGCTGCAGTGGACGGTCGATGCCTACACGCTGGTGCTGGCCAGCCTGTTGATGCTCTCCGGCTCCACCGCCGACCGGGTGGGCCGCCGCCGGGTCTTCCAGATCGGGCTGGTGGTCTTCACCGCGGCCTCCCTGCTGTGCAGCCTGGCCCCCGGGCTCGGCTGGCTCGTCGTCGCGCGGATGCTCCAGGCGGTCGGCGGATCGATGCTGAACCCCGTCGCCATGTCGATCATCAGCAACACCTTCACCGACTCCCGGCAGCGCGCCCGCGCCATCGGCGTGTGGAGCGGCGTCGTGGGCATCAGCATGGCCGCCGGGCCGATCGTCGGCGGCGCCCTGGTCGAGTCGGCCGGCTGGCGGGCCGTCTTCTGGATCAACGTGCCGATCGGCCTGGCCGCGCTGTTCCTGACCCGCAGGTACGTGCCGGAATCGCGGGCGCCGCGGCCCCGCCGGGTGGATCCGGTCGGCCAGGTGCTCGTCATCGTCCTGCTCACCACGCTCACGTACGCGATCATCGAGTCGCCGGAGCGCGGCTGGACCTCGCCGCTCGTCGTCGGCTGCGCGGCGGCGGCGCTGGGCGCGCTGCTGGGCCTGCTCTGGTACGAGCCCAGGCGCACCGACCCGCTGATCGAGCTGCGGTTCTTCCGCTCCGCGCCGTTCGCGGGCGCCACCGTGATCGCGGTCGCCGCCTTCGCCTCCCTGGGCGGGTTCCTGTTCGTCAGCTCCCTGTACCTGCAGAACGTGCGCGGGCTCACCCCGCTGCACGCCGGACTGTTCATGCTGCCGATGGCGGTGATGGCGCTGCTGACCGCACCGGTGTCCGGCCGCATGGTGGCCTCCCGGGGGCCGCGCGTCCCCCTGCTCCTCGCCGGGACGGCCCTGTGCGCGAGCGCCGTGCTCCAGGCGCTCACCTACTCCGAGCACCTTCCGACGGCCGTGCTGGTCGTCGCGTACCTGCTCTTCGGCACCGGCTTCGGCCTGGTCAACGCACCCATCACCAACACCGCCGTGTCGGGCATGCCCCGTTCGCAGGCCGGCGTCGCGGCCGCGGTGGCCTCCACCAGCCGGCAGATCGGCCAGTCCCTCGGCGTGGCCGTCGTCGGCGCCCTGATGGCGGGTGGCGCGTACGCGCACACGGCGGCCTTCACCGACGCCGGGCGGACGGCGTGGTGGATCATCGCCGGCTGCGGCGCCGCCGTGCTGGTCACGGGTACGCTCACTTCCGGCCGCTGGGCCCGGGAGACGGCCCTGCGCACGGCGGAGCGGCTCGCCGCCGAGGAGACGCCGGGGACGCCGGGGACGCCGGAGGCGCCGGGGGCGAGTGGGGCGAAGGAGACGAAGGAGACGGTGAACACCTGATGGACCGCCCGCACACCGGCGAGCACCGCGACGGGGACGAGGTGGACGAGGCCGCCACCAGGACGGCGACCAGGGTCTGGCAGGGGCTGAACGCGCTCGTCCTGGAGCGCTACGACCGCCGCAAGACCGTCGCCGAAGCGCTCGGCATGAGCTTCAGCCGGGTCAGGGCGCTGCGCCGCCTCGGCGCCGACCCGATCACCCTGCGGGACCTGGCCGAGCGGCTGGGCAGCGACCCGCCCTACACCACCGTCATCGTCGACGACCTGGTGCGGCGCGGCCTCGCCGAACGCGTCACCAATCCCGCCGATCGCCGGTCCAAGCTGGTCCATCTGACCGAGGAGGGCCAGGCGAAGGCCGCCCTCGCCGCCAGGATCCTCACCACCCCGCCCGACGACCTGCTCGCCCTGCCCCCGGAGGACATCCAGGCGCTCGACCGCGTCCTGGCGAAGCTCCTGGACTGAACCTCCCGGGGCGGGGCGCCGCCGCGGCGGCCTCGGGCGGGTGGCGGTTACGGCCGCTGGTCGACCGTGTGCTGGTAGGCCGAGTAGGTCAGGTAGCCCCGGTCCCCGCCCTGGTAGTAGGTGGCTTCGTCGGCCGGGGCGATCGGGACGCCGGTGCGCAGCCGTTCGACGAGGTCGGGATTGGCGAGGAAGGCGCGGCCGAAGCTGATCAGCTCGGCGCCGAGGCCGAGCCAGTGGTCCGCCGCCTCGCGGTCGGTCTGCTTGGGGCCCAGCGGAAGCACCGGATTCATGATGAGCGTGCCCGGCCAGGCGCGGCGCAGGGCGAGCAGGGTCGGCTCGTCCGTCGTCGCCTCCAGGTGGACGTAGGCGAGTCCGAGGCCGGCGAGTTCGCCGAGCAGGGCGGTGTAGAGCTCCAGGACGTCCTCCTCCGCCACGCCCCAGAAGGTGCCGCCGGGGGAGAGGCGGATCCCGGTCCTGGCGGCGCCGACGGCCTCGACGGTGGCGGTGGCGGCTTCGACGGCGAAACGGATCCGGTTGCGCACCGGGCCGCCGTAGAGGTCGGTGCGCAGGTTGGCGTTGGAGGAGAGGAACTGCGAGATCAGGTAGCCGTTGGCGCCGTGCAGTTCCACCCCGTCGAAGCCCGCGTCGACGGCGCGGCGGGCGGCCTCGGCGTAGGAGCGGGCGTGTTCGGGGACCTCGCCGGTCTCCAGGGCCCGGGGGACCGGAGCGGGCTGCGGACCGGTCGGGGTGAACACGTCGCCGGTGGCGGGGACGGCCGAGGGGCCGACCGGCTGGAGCCCCGTGGTGTCGGGGTGCGAGACCCGGCCGCCGTGCATCAGCTGGGCGAAGATCCGGCCGCCGTTGGCGTGCACGGCGGCGGTCACCTGGCGCCACGAGGCCGTCTGCTCGTCGGTGTACAGGCCGGGCGTGCCCGGGTTCGACTGGCCGATCAGGCTCGGTTGGACGCCTTCGGCCACGATCAGTCCGGCGGTGGCCCGCTGGGCGTAGTAGGTGGCCATCGAGGCGGTGGCCAGACCGTCGGCGGTGGCGCGCACCCGGCTCATCGGCGCCATCACCACCCGGTTGGGCAGCGTGAGTTCGCCGAGCCGGTGGCCGGTGAGCAGGGTGCTCGACGGGGCGGACGTGGCGGACGTCGTCATGGGGAGGTCCTTCGTTCGAAGTCACGGACCCGGTGCCCGGGCCCGTCCTCCGTTACGCTAAAACCTGACATTGATGTCAGAGGCAAGCCCTGTGACGTGGATCACGACCCGGAGGTGCCCGTGCGGATCGGAGAGCTCGCCGAACGTGCCGGAGTGAGCGTCAGATCCCTGCGCTACTACGAGGGGCAGGGCCTGCTGGCCAGCACCCGTAGCGCCAGCGGGCAGCGCCACTACGTCGACGGCGCGGTGGCGCGGGTGCTGTTCATCCAGCGGCTCTTCGCGGCGGGGCTGTCCAGCCGCGCCATCGCCGAACTGCTGCCGTGCGTGGACGCGCCCAGCGAGGAGCACTCGGCGGCCGCGCTGGAGCGGATGGGGCAGGAGCGGGCGAAGCTCGACGCGCACATCGCGGACATGGCCAGGACCCGTGACGCGCTCGACGAACTGATGGACACGGCCCGCGCCGCGCTTGAGGAGCAGTCCGCCGACAGGCTGTGAGGCCCGCGTGAAGGTCGTGGGTGGGGCCGGTGATCGGCCGTTGATCGGGCGTAGACGGCGAGCCTGGAGCATCTGGAACCGGAGGGGACCGGTTCGGAGGCCACAGCCTGACCACCGGGTCCCACGCGGTCGGACCACGGACCGCGCGGGTGCCCAGCGCTGATGCCGCCACTGGTCCCGACCCCCATCAGGAGTCCGGACCACGAAGGGCAGACGAGGCATGGACGGCGGGCAGTGGGTGCAAGCGGTGAGGACGGCGGCGGGCTTCGGAGAGCAGTTGAGGGTGCGGCGCGAGCGGATCGGCCTGACCCAACAGTGCCTGGCCGATCACGCCACCCTGAGCGTGCGGGCCATTCGGGACATGGAGAGCGGCCGAGTGAGACGGCCGCGGAACGAGACCGTCCGGCTGCTGGCGGACGCGCTGCGGCTGGAGGGCCGCAGCCGGGCGGACTTCGAGGAGGCCGCTCGCCGGCACCCGCTCGCCGACGAGCCGGCGGCCGTGGCGCCGGTCGCCCCGCCGGTGGCGCGCGGAGCCATCGTCGGCCGGGAGATGGAGGCCGAGGTGCTGTCCGACGCCTTCGCCGTGCACGGGGACCGGCTGGTCTCGCTGGTGGGGCTCGGCGGGGTCGGCAAGACCCGGCTCGCCCTGGAGGTGGCCCGCCGCCTGCACCTGGCCGCCTGCTGGTCGGTGCGCTGGGTGGACTGCTCCGGCGACTCGGCCCCCTGGCACGGCCGGATGGACGACATCGTCCGGGACATCGGCGACCGGCCCGCCCTGCTGGTGCTGGACGGCGCCGACGGCGGGGTGGACGCCGGGCAGCTGGACGGGCTGTTCCACCACTGCCCCGGGCTGCGGGTGCTGATCACCGCCCGGGAGGCCTGGCCGCTGCCCGGCGGGCAGGTCGTCCCGCTCGCCCCGCTGCCCGTACCGGCCCCCGAACTCGACGCCGACCCGGAGGCGTTGGCGCAGATCGGCGCCGTCCGGCTGCTGCTCTCGCACCTGCGCCGGCTGCGCCCCGGCTACACCCTGGAGCGCTCCGAGGCCCCCGCCGTGGCCGCGCTCTGCCGCCACCTGGACGGCCTGCCGGGGGCGTTGGAGCGCGCGGCGGGGTGGACGCTGGTGCAGTCCACCGCCCAGCTGCTGGCCCGGCTGTCGGCCGGCCCGTTCACGCTGGCGGCACCGCCGGTGGTGTACGGCACGCGCGGTGACGTCCGGGACGAGGTGGAGCCGGCGATCCAGCGGTTGACGGAACGCCAGCGGGCCCTGCTGGACGTGCTCGTGGACGAGCCCGGCGACTGGTCGGGGGAGGACGCGGTGGTCCGCAGCGGCTGGGCGCCGCAGACCTGCCTGGCGACGGTGCACGAACTGCTGTCGCGCGGACTGATCCGCAGCGTGCCCGCCCGCGACGGGGTGCGCTTCACGGTGCTCAACGTGTGCCGCCGCCTCCTCCAGGAGGAGCCCGGGCACCGGTTCGCGCCGGCCGCGGACGTCCAACTGCTCGCCGTCGCGGGCTGACCGCGCGGCGGCAGGCCGGCCGGGTGTCGATACTGCCGCTTCTTGCCCGCATCTTGCCGCACGAGCTGCCGGTCGCCGGGCCCGATCGTTCCTAGCGTTCTCCGTGGGGCTGGACCGCCGCGGAATACGCGCCGGAATTCCCGGGCCGCCGGCTGGGGCGTCGGCGGAATTCCATCGACGATCGCTACCGACGAGGGCTGGGCTGTGGAGCACGGAAACGCCGAAGAGAACAGACTGGACGTCGTCGTGACGACGACGGCCTCCGATTCGCACACCTGGAACCTGGTGTTCCTGCAACTGCTGCTGGAGGAAATGGGCCACCGGGTGACGAACCTGGGCGCGTGCGTCCCCGACGCCCTGCTGCTCTCCGAATGCCGCCGGATCGAACCGGACCTGATCGTGGTCAGCAGCGTCAACGGGCACGGCTACCAGGAAGGGCTGCGGGTGATCCCGGCCCTGCGCGCCTGCCCGGAACTGCGGCGCACCCCGACGGTCATCGGCGGCAAGCTCGGCATCGCCGGAACCGACGACCCCGACCGCGAGCGCACACTGCTGGCGGCCGGCTTCGACCGGGTCTTCGAGGAGGGCTCCGCGGTGGCCGGGTTCCGCGAGTTCGTCGACGGGCTGCGCTCCCGGGTCCTGCTGTGACGAGCTTCGGCGCGTTCGTGGCGCAGGCCGCGGAGGCCGGCGCACTGGTGGTCCAGCCCCGGATGGGGATGGCGCAGGCGGCCCTCATGCGGGAGGGCCTGCTCGCCACCCGGGCGGCGGCCGCCGTCACCGTCGGCACCATCACCCTGGACAGCTACACCCGCACCGGCGACCTCGACGCCGCGCGGCGGGCGCTGGCCGCCGGGGCCGGCCTCAACGGCTACCCGATCGCCACCCACCCGGTCGAGGTCACCCGGGCGGTCCTGGCCGGGGTGGCGGACGCGGGCTTCCCGGTGCAGGTCCGGCACGGCTCGGCCGCGCCGGAGCACATCATCGGGGCGCTGCTGGCGGCCGGCCTGGACGCCACCGAGGGCGGACCGGTCTCCTACTGCCTGCCGTACGGCCGCACCCCGCTGCACGAGGCGGTGGCCCGCTGGCAGCGCAGCTGCGAACTGCTTTCGTCCATGCGGGAGTTCGGTGCGGATCCGCACCTGGAGACGTTCGGCGGCTGCATGATGGGCCAGCTCTGCCCGCCCTCGCTGCTGATCGCCATCAGCGTCCTGGAGGCGCTGTTCTTCCGCCAGCACGGGCTGCGCAGCATCTCGCTCAGCTACGCCCAGCAGGCCAACGCCCGCCAGGACGAGGAGGCGCTGGCCGCGCTCGGCCGGATCGCGGGCGAACTGCTCGCGGACGTCGACCACCACCTCGTGGTGTACGCGTACATGGGCGTGTACCCGCGCTCGCCCGGCGGCGCCCGGCTGCTGCTGGAGGACGCCGCGCGGCTCGCGGTGCGCGGCGGCGCCGCCCGGCTGATCGTCAAGACCACGGCCGAGGCGCACCGCATCCCGACCGTCGCCGAGAACGTCCGGGCGCTGGAGACCGCCGCCGCGGCCGCCACCGAGGAAGGCGCCCGCCCCCGGCCCGCCGCCCCGCCGGACACCGGGATCGAGGCCGAGGCCAGGGCGCTGATCGGCGCGGTGCTCGACCTGGACTCCGACGTCGGGCGGGCCCTGGTGCGGGCGTTCGCGGCCGGCTACCTGGACGTGCCGTACTGCCTGCACCCCGACAACGCCGGGCGGACGCGCAGCTCGATCGGCCCGGACGGACGGCTGCTGTGGTCCGCCGTCGGCTCGATGCCGATCGCCGGGCTCGCCGAGGGCGGCCGGGCGCCGATCCTCGGCTCGGCCGGGCTGCTGGCCGCGCTCTCCCAGGTCCAGCAGCGCTACGACGAGCGGGCCGAACGCTCGCCCGCACCCGCACCCGCACCCGCACCCGCACCCGCACCCGCACCCCGGGGCCTGCCCGCCTCCCGGTGAGACGCCCGGCGGGAGGCCCGGTGAGAAGTCCGGTGAGAGGCCGGGTGAGACGCCGGGTGAGAAACCACGCTCCACGCTCCACGAGAGAACGAGAGAAGAGGACCCGACCATGTCCGACCCCACGCTCCTGCCGCCGACCGACCCGGGCCGGCACCTGACCGCGCCGGCCACCCGCAGCGCGCTCCGGATCCAGCAGCACCTGCTCACCGCGGCCCGCGAGTTCCTGCGCGGCCGGGGCTTCACCGAACTGCTGCCGCCGATCATCGGCCCGGTCACCGATCCGGGTGCGCGCGGCTCCAAGCAGGTGGACATCGACTTCTACGGCCACCGCTACAAGCTGATGACCAGCGCGATCCTGTACAAGCAGGCCTCGCTGCTCGCCTTCGACAAGATCTTCTGCATCGCCCCGAACGTCCGCCTGGAACCGCTGGAGACCGCCGGGACGAGCCGCCACCTCGCCGAGTTCCACCAGCTGGACGTGGAGGTCGCCGGCGCGAGCCGGGACGACGTCGTCCAGCTGGCCGAGGACCTGGTGGTGCACATGGTCGACAGCACCGTCCGCGCGCTGCCCAAGGAGTTCGCCGAACTCGGCCGGGACCCGCAGGCCTTCGCCGAACTGCTGCAGGGCTCCTTCGGCCGCATCCGGCACGCCGAGGCGGTCGCCGAACTCCAGGGCATCGGGCACCCGCAGAGCCCCGAGGCCGAACTCGACTGGGAGGGCGAGGCGTTGCTGTCGGCCCGCCGGGACCGGCCGTTCTTCGTCACCGACTACCCGAAGGGCTCGCGCGGCTTCTACGACCGCGAGCACCCCGACGACCCGGGCCTGCTGCGCAACTTCGACCTGCTGGCGCCCGAGGGCTACGGCGAACTGTGCAGCGGAAGCCAGCGCACCAACGACTACGCGGAGATCGTCACCCGGATGCGGGAGACCGGCGAGAACCCGCAGAAGTACCGCTGGTACCTGGACCTGGTGCGCGAGGGCGTGCCGGCCAGCGCGGGCTTCGGCATCGGGGTCGAGCGGCTCACCCGGTACGTCGCCGGGCTGGACGCCGTCTGGCAGGCCAGCGCCTTCCCGAAGATCGCCGGGGTGGTGTCCCCGTGAGCGACCTCAGCGCGCCGGGATTCCCGGAGGAGGAGGTCCGGAACCGGGCCCGCGCCGGGGCGGCCGCCGCCTTCCCGCCCGCCGAGGAGTACGGACACGTGCTGTTCGGCGCCGACCGGCCGGGGGCGGCGGACCGGGCGGCGCCGTCGGACGCCCTGGACGCGCTGCGGATCGTCCCGCCGTTGTTCCTGCCGCAGCGGCTGGCCAAGCTGATCGACCTCGGCCGCGAGCCCGACTACCGGGACGTCGAACTGGCCACCGCCATCGGCGGGTTCGCCTCCGCGCTGCCGGTGTACGTCTCCGCCACCGGCTCCACCCGGGCCGCCGGCGGTGACCTCGGGCTGGCGCTGAGCCGGCAGGCCGGGGCGCTCGGCATCCCGATGGTGATCGGCGAGAACGTGGTGCCGGTCAACGGCTACGGCCGGCTCGGCGAGGCGGCCGACCGCACGCTGCTCGGCCGGCTGCGCGCCTACACCGAGGAACTCCCGGACGGCCTCGGCGGCGTGGCCGTCCAGCAGAGCACCGAGGACGCCGACGCCGAGGTGTGGAACCTCGTCCACAGTGACCCGGCCGCCCTGCCCCTGCTGGAATCCGGACGGCTGGCCTTCGAGTTGAAGGTCGGCCAGGGCGCCAAACCGGGCCTGGGCGGCATGACCGTGCTGGAGGCCGAGGCCGCCGCCGCGCTGGGCGACCGCTTCGGGCTGGACCCGTTGTTCGGCGACGGGCGGGTGCTGCGCGCCGCCACCCCGGGCACCTTCACCGCGGAGATCCTGCGCCAGCAGATCCGGCTGATGCGCAACAACTACCCGCGGGTGCGGATCTGGGTGAAGCTCTACCCCGGCCGGGACGTGGCCGAGGCCGCCCGGGTGGCGCACGAGGCCGGGGCGGACGCCGTCGTGGTGGACGGCGCCGAAGGCGGAACCGGCTGGGCGCCCGGGGTGTTCCTGCCGCACGTCGGACTGCCGCTCGCGGAGTGCCTGCGCCGGCTGGCGGTCGCGCCGCCGCCCTCGCTGCTGGTCTCCGGGCGGATCTGGGAAGGCGCCAGAGCGGTCAAGAGCCTGGCCCTGGGGGCCCGCGCGGTGGGCCTCGGGCGGGCGGCGCTGCTCGCCGTGGCGGAGGACCGGGAATCCGGGCTCCGCCGTTTCGTGGACTGTCTGGCGCTGGAACTCCGACTGCTGATCAGTGCGCTCGGAAAGTACGCGCCGCAGGCCCTGGACCGGGAGGACGTCTGGTCCCCCGAGGAATACGGAATCACCGCCGGCCGGTAGCCCCGGCCTGCCCGGGACCATTCCTGCGGCAGGTCCGGAAAGCGGCACCGGAAACTGCCGATTTCCTTCCTCATTTCCTGCCGATAGGGCCGCCGAATTCCCCCTATCGTCGAACTCGTCGCCGATTCATCTCACTTCTGGGGCTGGATGATGTCCTCTCGCGGTTTCCCTACTGAGAATGCTGCGCCCGAAATCACGGCGCCTGAGATCAAGGTGTCCGCTTTCGAGCCGCCCGCTTTCGAGCCGTTCGCCTCCGCCGTCCGCCGCTTTCCGGAGCGGCCGGCCGTCCGCACCGGCGGCCGGACCGTCAGCTACCGGGAGCTGGACGGCCTGACCGCCGCGCTCGCCGCCCGGCTCGCCCCCGGGGTGACGGTCGCCGTCACCGGCCGCGACCGGCTGGACCACGTGGTCGCGCTGCTGGCGGTCCTGCGGGCCGGCGCCACCTACCTGCCGCTGGACCGGGAGGCCCCGGAGGAGCGCAACCGCTGGATCACCGAGGACGCCGGGGCCTCCCTGGCCCTCGGCGGCGAGGAGCTCACCGAGCTCGGCGGGCTCGGCGACGGCGCGGGTGCCGTTGCCGGTGCCGGCTACGTCATCTACACCTCCGGCACCACCGGCCGCCCGAAGGGCGTGCACGTCCCGCTCGCCGCGCTGACCGGCCACCTGGCCGCCGCCGTCCGGACCTTCGGCCTGACCGAGCAGGACGTGGTGCTGCAGTTCGCCCGTCCGACGGTGGACGTGGCCGTGGAGCAGGTCCTCGGCGCGCTGTCCGCCGGGGCCTGCCTGGTCCTCCCGGAGCACCGGCTCCTCTCCCCGGCCGAACTGCTGGACCTGCTGGACGCCGAGGGCGTCACCGTCGCCAACCTGGCCGCCGGCTACTTCCAGGACGTGGTGGCGGCCCTGGGCGGCCGGGTGCCGCGCACCCTGCGGCTGATGATCTCGGGCAGCGACAAGCTGGAGCCCGCCACCGCCGCCGCCTGGTGGGCCGCCACCGGGGTGCCGCTGCTGAACGCGTACGGACCGACCGAGACGGTGGTCACCGCCACCACCCACCGGCTCGCGGGCGAGCAGCCCGAGGCCGGCGTGCCGATCGGGACCGCGCTCGGCGGGCGGCGGCTCTACGTGCTCGACGAGCGGCTGCGTCCGGTGCCGCCCGGCACGGCCGGCGAACTGTACGTCGGCGGGCCGCTGCTGGCCTCCGGCTACCTCGGCCGCCCGGGCCTGACCGCCGACCGCTTCGTCGCGGACCCGTTCGTGAGCCCGTTCGTGAGCCCGCCCGCGGCCCCGCCCGCGGAGCCGCTCGCAGACCCCGCCGCAGCGCCGAGCGGCGCTCCCGGCGCGCGGATGTACCGCACCGGCGACGTGGTGCGCCGCAGCACCGAGGACGGGCCGCTGGAGTTCGTCGG
The DNA here is from genome assembly GCF_041435235.1 of Kitasatospora sp. NBC_01300. Lineage (NCBI taxonomy): Bacteria > Bacillati > Actinomycetota > Actinomycetes > Kitasatosporales > Streptomycetaceae > Kitasatospora > Kitasatospora sp. NBC_01300. Next base: position 6,812,532 of record NZ_CP108408.1, read on the forward strand.
CCGCAGCGACCACCAGGTGAAGGTCCGCGGCTTCCGGGTCGAGCCGGGCGAGATCGAGCAGGTGCTGGCCGGGTACCCGGGCGTCACCGGCTGCGTGGTGGTGGCGCGCGAGGGCCGGCTGGCCGGGTACCTGACCGGCGCCGCGCCGCGGTACGCCGAGGCGCGGGACTGGCTGGCCGAGCGGCTGCCCGAGCACATGATCCCGGCGACGCTCACGGCGCTGGACGCCTTCCCGCTGACCGGCGGCGGCAAGGTGGACCGCCAGGCCCTGCCCGAGCCGCAGGCCGCGCCCGAGGGCCGGCCCGCCGGCCGCCCGCCGCGCACGCCCGCCGAGCAGCTGATCGCGGCGGTCTGGGCGGACGTGCTCGGGGTGCCCGAGGTCGGGGCGGACGACAACTTCTTCCACCTGGGCGGCGATTCGCTGACGGCCGTGCGGGTGGTGGGCCGGGTCTTCGACGTCTTCGGGATGGTGTCCCCGTACACCATCTTCGACGCGCCGACGCTGGCGGAGTTCGCCGCCGCGGTGACCGCCGCCTCCGGCGGTGAGCGCCCGGCGCTGGTCCGCTCGGGCGCCGCCGAGGCCCCGCTGTCCAAGTTCCAGCGCGGCCTCTGGTTCCTCGACCAGTGGAACCCGGACGCGCCGACCTACGTGGTGCCCTGGGTGTTCCGGTTCGCCGGGCCGGTCGACCCCGAGCTGCTGCGGCAGGCGCTGGCCGGGGTGGTGGCGCGGCACGAGAGCCTGCGGACGACCTTCGAACTCGCCGAGGACGGTCCGCGCCAGGTCGTCCACCCGGCCGTGGAGCTGCCGTTCACGCTCACCGAGACCACCGCCGACCAGGTGGACGACCTGGTGGCCGAGGCCGCGCTGGAGCCCTTCGACCTGGCGGCCGGGCCGCTGGTGCGGGCGCGGGTCTTCCGGACCGCCGGGGCGACCACGCTGCTGCTGCTCCTCCACCACATCGTCTGGGACGAGGGCTCGCTGCCGGTGCTGGAGGCCGAACTCCAGGAGCTGTACGCCGCGGCGGCCGAGGGGCGCCCGGCCGAGCTGCCGGAACTCGCCGTCCAGTACGGCGACTACGCGGCCTGGCAGTACCAGGACGACACCGCCGAGCGGCAACTCGACTACTGGCGCGAGCAGTTGGCCGACGCGCCGGACGCCGACGCGCTGGCGCCGGACCACCCCCGCCCCGAGGAGCAGGCCTTCCGCGGCGCGTTCCACCGCTTCGCGATGCCGGATCCGGTGGCCGGGGCCGTCCGGGCGCTGGCCCGCAGCGAGGACGCGACCCCGTTCATGGTGCTGCTCGCCGGGCTGGCGCTCACCCTGCACCGCCGCTCCGGGCAGCGCGACCTGGTGCTCGGCTCGCCGGTGAACGTCCGTGGCCGGGCCGAACTCGACGGCCTGATCGGCTACTTCGTCAACCTGCTGCCGCTGCGCCTGAAGGTCGAGGAGGGCGTCTCCTTCCGCGAGCTGGTCCGGCACGTGCGCGAGGTGTCGATCGCCGGCTACCGGCACCAGGAGGTGCCCTTCGACGACATCGCGAACGCGGTGGTGGAGGAACGCCCCGAGGACCGCAACCCGCTGTGCCAGGTGCTGCTGGAACTGCACCCGCTGGACACCCGCCCGCTGACCGTCGGCGGCTGCGAGGTCACCCGCGAACTGCACTCCAACCCCGTCTCCCGCTTCGACCTGTCCGTCTCGGTGGACGACCGCGGCACCGGCTTCACCGGCCGCTTCGAGTACGACAGCGACCTCTTCGAGGCCGCCACCATGGCCGGCCTGTGCGAGCAGTGGCTGGGCACCCTGGCCGCCGCCCTGGAGGTGCCGGGGCACGCCCTGTTCGAGGCGCAGGCCGCCCGGGCCCCGCAGGCCACCGCCCTGATCTCCGGTGAACGGACCGTCCCGTACGGCGAGTTGAACGCCGCCGCGAACCGGCTGGCCCGCCACCTGGTGGGACTCGGCATCGGCCGCGGTGACACCGTCGCCGTACTCGCCGAGCGCGGGCCGGAGATGGTCACCGCGCTGCTGGCCGCCCTCAAGACCGGCGCCGCCTACACCCTGCTCGACCCGGACTTCCCGGCCGAGCGGCTGGCCGGCGCGGTCGCCGACACCGGTGCCGCCACGGTGGTCACCCACCGCCACGCCACCGTGCCGTTCGCCGTCGAGCGCCAGGTGGACCTGGACGCCGCGGCCGACGAGCTGGCCCGGTACGCGGCGCACGACCTCGGCCTGCCGGTCGACGGCGGCGACCTCGCCTGCGTGATGTTCACCTCCGGCTCCACCGGCCGCCCCAAGGGCGCGGCCGTCCCGCACCGCGCGCTCACCACCACCTACCTCGGCCAGGACTACGCCCGCTTCGGCCCGGACGAGGTCTGGCTGCAGTGCTCGCCGGTCTCCTGGGACGCCTTCGCGCTGGAGCTCTACGGCGCGCTCTGCTTCGGCGGCACCTGCGTCCTGCAGCCCGGCCAGCGCCCGGACCCGCAGACCATCGCCGAGCTGACCCGCCGCCACGGCGTCACCGAACTCCAGCTCTCCGCCAGCCTGTTCAACTTCCTGCTGGAGGAGCTCCCGGAGACCTACGACGGCCTCAAACTGGCCATCACGGCCGGCGAGCGGGCCTCCGTCACCCACGTGGCCAAGGCCCTGGAGAACCACCCGGGCCTGGTGGTCGCCAACGGCTACGGCCCGGTCGAGAGCCTCGGCCTGACCACCTGCCACCAGGTCGGCCCGGAGGACGTCACCGGCAGCTCCGTCCCGATCGGCGTCGCGCTGAACGGCAAGGGCATCCTCGTCCTGGACGAGCTGCTGCGCCCCGTCGAGCCCGGCGTGATCGGCGAGCTGTACGCCTCCGGCGGCGGTCTCGCCTACGGCTACCTCGGCCGGCCCGGCCTCACCGCCGAGCGCTTCGTCGCCTCCCCGTTCGGCGCCCCCGGCGAGCGCCTCTACCGCACCGGAGACCTCGGCTACGTCAACGCCGGGGGCCTGCTGGAGGTCACCGGCCGGATCGACGACCAGGTCAAGATCCGCGGCTTCCGGGTCGAGCCCGGCGAGATCGAGGACGCGCTCACCCGGCACCCCGCCGTCCAGGAGGCCGCCGTCACCGTCCACGAACCCGCCCCGGGCGACCACCGCCTGGCCGCCTACGTCACCGTCGGGGCCGACGCGCCGGACCCGGAGGTGCTGCTCGACCACCTGGCCGGCCTGCTGCCCGAGCACATGGTGCCCGCCACCCTGGACGTCCTGGACGCCCTGCCGCTCAACCACAACGGCAAGGTCGACCGGAAGGCACTGCCCGCCCCTGCCGGGCGCCGGGCCGCCCCCCGCGACCCGCTGACCGAGGCCGAACGGCTGGTCGCCGAGGCCATGTGCGAGGTCCTCGACCTCACCGAGGTCGGCCGGGAGGACAACTTCTTCCGGATCGGCGGCAACTCGCTGGCCGCCGTCCGGGTCGCGATGCGGCTGTCCCGGGAGACCGGCACCCGCGTCCCCCCGCAACTGGTGTTCCGGGCCAGGACCGTGAGCGCCATCGCCGAACGGCTGGCCGCCCGATGACGGGCCGCACCGCACACGAAGGGAACGAGGCCGTGAGCCCGTCCGACCACCCGGCACGCACCGCGCCCGCCTCGGGGCTGCAACGCGGCCTCTGGTTCCTCGACCGCCTCGATCCGCGGCAGGTCACCTACTGCACGCCCTGGACCGTCGACGTCACCGGCCCGCTCGACCTCCCGCTGCTCCAGGGCGCGCTGGACGCCCTGGTGGCCCGGCACGAGGTGCTGCGCACCACCTTCGCGCTGCACCCCGACGGCCCGCGCCAGCAGGTCCACCACACCCTCGCCGTGCCGCTCGCGGTGACCGACCTGCGCCCGCAGGGCGGCCCCGAGCAGGCCGGACGCCTGGAGGAACTGCTCACCGCCCGCTGCGCCGAACCCTTCGACCTGGCCGCCGGCCCGCTGCTGCGCGCCGAGGCCTTCCAACTGGCGGACGAGCGCACCACGCTGCTGTTCACCGTCCACCACATCGTCTGGGACGGCTGGTCCGCCGAGGTCTTCGAGCGCGAACTCGCCGACCTGTACGGCGCCGCGGTGCAGGGCCGGGCCGCCGACCTGCCGGAACTGACCGTGCAGTACGCCGACTACGCGGTGGAGGAGCTCGACACCTCCTTCGAGGAGCACCTGACCTACTGGAAGGAGCAGCTGCACGGCGCCCCCGCCCTGTTGGAGCTGCCCACCGACCGGCCCCGGCCCGCCGAGCGCGGCGCGGCGGGCCGGACCGAGGAGTTCGGGCTCGCCCCCGGCACGGCGGCGAGGGTACGCGCCCTGGCCGAGGCGGAGGGCGTCACCCCCTTCACCGTCCAACTGGCCGCCTTCGCCCTGCTGCTGAACCGCTGGACCGGCGCCGACGACCTGGTGATCGGCACCCCCGTCACCACCCGCAACCGGCCCGAACTGGAGCACCTGCTCGGCTACTTCGTCAACCTGCTGCCGCTGCGCCTGCGGCTCGCGCCCGGGCTGAGCTTCCGCGCCCTGCTGGAGCACGTCCAGGACGTCGCCTTCGAGGCCTACGGCTACCTCGACGTGCCCTTCGACCAGCTGGTCGACCAGCTCGGCACCGCCCGCACCGCGCAGCACCCGCCGCTGGTCCAGGTGGTGTTCGGGGCCCACGGCGAGGACCGCACCCCGCTCGCGCTCGGCCGGGCCACCGCCGAGAGCCGGGTGCGCTCCAACGGCACCAGCAAGTTCGACCTCACCTGGTCCGTCTTCGACAGCAGCGGCACCGGCGGCGGGACGGGCGGCGGGACCGGCGACCCCGGCGGCGAACTGCGCGGCGAGGCCGAGTACCGCAGCGAGCTGTTCGACGCCGGGACGGTGCGCCGGCTGGCCGCCGACTTCGACGCCCTGCTCGGCGCGGCCCTGGACGACCCCGACGCCACCGTGCTGCGGCTGACCGGCCGCACCGCCGGGGCCGAGGCCGTCCGGGCCACCGACACCCCCGGCCACTGCCTGCACCGGCTGTTCGAGCAGGCCGCCGACGCCCACCCCGACCGGCCCGCCGTCAGCGACTCCGGCCACACCCTGAGCTACGCCGAACTCGACCGCCGGGCCAACCGCCTGGCCCACGCCCTGCGCGCCCGCGGCGCCGGCCCCGGCGACCGCGTCGGCATGCTGCTGGACCGCACGGCCGACGTCCTGGTCACCGTCCTCGGCGTGCTCAAGACCGGCGCCGCGTACGTGCCCGTCGACCTCGCCGCCCCCGCCGACCGCGCCGCGCTGGTCTTCGCCGACGCCGACGTCACCCACGTCGTCACCGACCGCCCGGACCGGGCCCCCGAAGGCCCCTGGCAGGCCTACGACCTGACCGCCGAGGCCGCCGACCTGGCCGCCCGGCCGGACCACCGCCCGCCGGCCGCCGGGCGCCCCGGCGACGTCGCCTACATCATCTTCACCTCCGGCTCCACCGGCCGCCCCAAGGGCGTCGCCGTCGCCCACGAGCACGTCAGCCGGCTCATGGCGGACGGCGCGGAGCACTTCGGCTTCGGCCCGGAGGAGACCTGGACGCTCTTCCACAGCTACGCCTTCGACTGGACGGTCTGGGAGATGTGGGGCGCCCTGCTGCACGGCGCCCGCCTGGTCGTCGTCCCCTACGTCACCAGCCGCTCGCCGGAGGAGTTCGCCGAACTGTTGGAGCAGGAGCGGGTCTCCTTCCTCTGCCTGACCCCCTCGGCGCTGCGCCAGCTGGAGCCCGTGCTGCGGCGCGGCCCGCGCGACCTGTCCGCGCTGAAGTGGATCATGCTCGGCGGGGAGGCGCTGGACCCGGGCGTCGTCCAGCGCTGGTTCGAACTCGACCCGCCGCCCCCGGCCCGGCTCTGCAACCTGTACGGCATCACCGAGACCACCGTCCACGTCACCACCCACGACCTGGCCGGCAGCGCCGGCTTCGAGCGCAGCCTGATCGGCGCGCCCATGCCGCACCTCACCGCCCAGGTCCTGGACGACTGGCTGCGGCCGGTGCCGCCCGGCGCGGCCGGCGAGCTGTACATCGGCGGCGGCAGCCTCGCCCACGGCTACTGGGGCCGCCCCGGCCTCACCGCGGGCCGCTTCGTCGCCGACCCCTACGGCCCGCCCGGCGCGCGGCTCTACCGCACCGGCGACGTCGCCCGGCGCCTGCCCGGCGGCGGCCTGGAGTACATCGGACGCGCCGACTTCCAGGTCAAGCTGCGCGGCTTCCGGATCGAGCTCGGCGAGATCGAGAACGCGCTCGCCGCCCACCCGGACGTCGACGCCTGCGTCGTCACCGTGCACGACGACCGGCTCGCCGCGTACGTCACCGGGCGCGAGCCCGCCGACGTCCGCGCCTTCCTCGGCCGCTCGCTGCCCCCGTACATGGTCCCGGCCAGCTTCACCGTCCTGGAGTCGCTGCCGCTCACCGTCAACGGCAAGGTGGACCGCGCCGCGCTGCCCGCCCCCGGCCAGCGCAGCACGGCCACCGGAGGCCGCCACGTCGAGCCGCGCACCCCGGAGGAGGAGGCCTTCGCCGCCGTCTGGACGGAGGTCCTCGGGGTGGACGGCATCGGCGTCCACGACGACTTCTTCCACCTCGGCGGCGACTCCATCCGGGCCGTCCAGCTCGCCGGCGCGCTGCACGAGCGCGGCTGGGGGGTGAGCCTGCGGGACGTCTTCAACGCCCCCACGGTCGCCGCCCTGCTGCCGCTGGCCGAGCCCGTCGCCGAAGGCCCGGCCGACCACGAGCCCTTCTCCCTGATCAGCCCGGAGGACCGCGACGACCTGCCGCCCGGCCTGGCCGACGCCTACCCGATGGTCTCCATGCAGCTCTCCATGGTCTTCCACATGGAGATCGCCGGCGGCACCGACAGCTACCACAACGTCAACTCCTACCGGATCTCGGGCGACCTCGACGAACAGGCCTTCCGCCGCTCCGTCGCCGAGGCCATGGAGCGCCACGCGGTGCTGCGCACCGGCCTCGACCTGTCCGGCTACGGCGAACCGCTCCAGCTCGTGTACGGGCGGTTGCCCGCGCCCGTCGAGTTCACCGACCTGCGCGGCGAGCCCGACCAGGACACGGCGGTCCGCGAGGTGTTCGACACCCACCGGTGGACGCCCTTCGACCTGGCCGCCCCGCCGCTGTTCCGGATCACCGTGCAGCGCCTGGCCGAGGACGCCTTCCAGCTCACCATCTCCGAGCACCACGCCATCCTCGACGGCTGGAGCTTCACCTCGCTGTTCACCGAGATCCTGGAACGCCACACCGCCCTGGCCGCCGACCCGCTCGGCGCCCCCACCCCGCCGCCGCGCACCGCCTTCCGCGACTTCGTGGCCGTCGAACGGCAGGCCGCCGGGGACGAGCGCTCGCTCGCGTACTGGCGCGACCGGCTGTCCGGCGTCAGCGGCCAGTCCTTCCCCGGCAGCGAGGACGTGCACGAGGCGCCGCGCACCGTCGAGCGGGTGCTGCCCGAGGCGCCCGAGCAACTGCGGCAGGTCGCCGACGCCCTGGCCGTGCCCCTCAAGTCGGTCGCGCTCGCGGCCCACCTGCACGCCCTCGCCGCCATCACCGGACGACGGCGCGTCACCACCGGCCTCGCCGTGAACGGCCGGCTGGAACGGCTCGGCGGCACCGAGGTGTACGGGCTGTTCCTCAACACCGTCCCGCTCAGCTGCGAGCCCACCGACGACCTGCTCGCCCTGGTGCGCGAGGTGCACCGGGAGGAACTGGACATGATGCCGCACCGCCGGGTGCCCTTCGCCCGCCTCGCCCGGCTGATGACCGACACCGCGCTGGACAGCCAGTTCGGCTACCTGCGCTTCCACGCCCTGGGCCGGCTCAGCTCCGCCCGCATCGTGGACGGCCGGATCGGCTGCGAGCCGACCCTGCGCCACGAACCCAACAGCTTCGCGTTCGGCGCCTCGCTGATCCAGGACCCGGTCTCGCAGCGCGTGCTGCTCGCCGTGGACCACCAGCGCTCCCTGGTCACCGACACCACCGCCGAGCAGTTCATCGACACCTACACGGCAGCCCTGCACGCCATGGCCGCCTCCGTCCGAGAGTCCTGAGGAACCGTCATGACCGACCTCCTGCACCGCCTGCGCGATGCCGTCGCCGCCCACCCCGAGCGCACCGCCGTCCTCGCCGGAACGGCCCGCCTGGACTTCGCCGAACTCGACCTGCGCACCGCCGCGCTGGCCCGCGCCCTGCGCGCCCACGGCGTCGGCCGCGGCGACCGGGTCGGCGTCCACCTCGCCCGCACCGCCGACCTGCCGGTCGCCCTGCTCGCCGTCTGGCGGGCCGGCGCCGCCTACGTCCCGCTCGACCCGGCCTACCCCGCCGAGCGGCTGGCCTTCATGGCCGCCGACGCGCGGCTCGCGGCCCTGATCAGTACGGACGGCCTCCCGGCGGCCCAGGGCGTGCCGGTCCTGCGCCCGGACGCCGCCGGGCCGGACGCCGTCGCCGACGGGCCCGACCTGCCGGAGGCGGCCGACCCGCTCGACCCCGCCTACGTCATCTACACCTCCGGCTCCACCGGGCGCCCCAAGGGCGTCGAGGTGCCGCGCGGGGCCGTCGCCGCCCTGGTGGAGGCACTGGAGGCCACCGGCGCCTACCGCGCCGAGCCCGGCGTGGTCGGCTGGAACGCCAGCGTCTCCTTCGACGCCTCCGTCCAGCAGTGGGCCCGGATCTGCCGCGGCGACACCGTCCTGGTCATCGGCGACGAAGACCGCGCCGACCCGGCCCGGGTGGCCGCCCTGCTGGCCGAGCACGCCGTCACCGACCTCGACCTGACCCCCTCGCACTGGGAGCTGCTGCGCGAGCCGCTCACCGGCGCCCGGGTGCCGCGGCTGTTCATGGGCGGCGAGCCCGTCCCCGAGCACACCTGGCGGGAGCTAGCCGACGGCGGCATCGACGCGATCAACCTGTACGGGCCCACCGAGTGCACCGTCGACGCCGTCACCGCGCCGATCAGCGGCCCCGGCCCGCACCTGGGCGAGCCGCTGCCCGGCGTGCGCCTCCACCTGCTGGACGAGAAGCTCGCCCCGGTCGCCGACGGCCTCGTCGGCGAGCTCTACCTCGCCGGGCCCGGGCTCGCCCACGGCTACCCGGGCCGCCCCGGGCTGACCGCCGGACGCTTCGTCGCCGACCCGACCGCCCCCGGCGAGAGGATGTACCGCACCGGCGACCAGGCCCGGCGCGGCGCGGGCGGCCGCCTGGAGTACGTCGGCCGGGTGGACCGCCAGGTCAAGCTGCGCGGCTACCGGATCGAGCTCGGCGAGGTCGAGCACGCGCTGGCCCGGCTGGAGGGCGTCCAGGCCGCCGCCGTCACCGTCCACGAGCCCGCCCCCGGCGACCGCCGGCTCGTCGGCTACGTCACCGGCACCGCCACCGCCGCCGAACTGACCGAGCGCCTGCGGGCCGCCCTGCCCGCGCACCTGGTGCCCTCGGCGATCACCGTGCTGGACGCCATGCCGCTCACCCCGAACGGCAAGGTCGACCACGCGGCCCTGCCCGTCCCCGCGGCGCAGCCCGCCCCCGCGGCCGGGGAGGTGCCCGCCGAGGGCGCCGGAGGCCTGGCGGAGCAGGTCGCCGAGGTCTGGCGCACCGTGCTCGGCCTGACCGGCGTCACGCCCACCGACGACTTCTTCTCGCTCGGCGGCCACTCGCTCGCCGCGCTGCGCGTCGTCCACCTGCTGCGCCGCCGGCTCGGCATCGAGCTCCAGCTGCGCCACCTGCTGGACTCGGCCGACCTGGCCGCCTTCACCGCCACCGTCGGGAAGGCCGTCGAGGCCGGCACCGCCGCCCCCCGGCCCGCCCTGACCGCCCGCGCCCGGGTCAGCGGCGCATGACCACCGCCACGCGGGTGCGCCCCCGCGTCGAGGGGGACTGGCTGCTCGTCCCCGCGCCCCAACCGCACCGCCCGTTCCGGCTGTTCTGCTTCCCGCACGCCGGGGGCGACGCCACCGCCTACACCCCGCTCGCCCGGGCCCTCGCCCCGACCGCCGAGGTCTGGGCCGTGCGCCCGCCCGCCCGCGGCGGCCGTCTCGGCCACCCGATGCCCGCGAGCTTCGACCTGCTGGTCGACGCCGTCGTGGACGCCCTCACCCCGCACCTGACGGGCCGGTTCGGCTTCTACGGGCAGAGCTTCGGCGCCCTGCTCGGCTACGAGGTCGCCCGGGCGCTGCCCGCCGAGCGGCGGCCCGAACTGGTGGTCGCCGCCTCCGCCTCGCCGCCCGCCACCTGGGCCGGCCGGGACCGCCCGCAGCACACCGCGGACGACCTGCTGCGCCTCGCCGGTATGGGCGAACTCATCGAGGGCGACCAGGAGTTGAAGGAGCACGCGCTCCAGGGCATCCGGACCGACCTGGCCGTGGTCGCCACCTACCGCCCCCGCCCGCACCCGCCGATCGGCTCCGACCTGCACACCGTCGCCGGCGCCGACGACCCGATGCTCGGCTCCGCCGGACTCCAGGGCTGGGCCGTCCACACCCGGGGCGCCAGCGGCCACCACATCGTCCCCGGCGGCCACCTGCTCGCCACCGTCGACGGGCCCGGCCCGGTCGACCTGCTGACCTCCCTCATCGAGCGACCGGGCCCGGGCCACCGGACCGGCGCCGCCGCCGACCAGTCCACGACGGAGTAGCCATGCTGACCACCACCGCGGTCGACCTCACCGACCCGGGCCTGTGGGCCCGCCCCGACACCCCCGCCCTGGTCGCGGAACTGCGCCGGGAGGCCTCCGTCCACCGCACCGACACCGTCGACGACGGGCCGATCTGGTCGGTGCTCTCCTACCGGCACTCCGCGGAGGTGCTGCGCAACGCCACGCTCTACAGCTCCGAGCAGGGCTCGCTGCTCGGCGCCGGCGAGGGCAACGTCCCGGTCGGCTCCGGCCGGATGATGGCCCTCACCGACCCGCCCCGGCACCGCGAACTCCGCGCGCCCGCCAACCCGTTCTTCGCCCCCGGCCCGGTGCGCGGAGCGTCCCGCGGCATCACCGAACTCGCCGCCTCGATCGTCGACCGGGCCGTCGAGCTGGGCGAGGTCGACCTCGTCGACGCCGTCTCCGCCCTGCCGCTGTCCGTCATGTGCGACCTCCTGGACGTCCCCGAGAAGGACCGCGAGATGGTCGAACGGGTCTGCGACGTCGCCTTCCTCGGCCGCACCCCCGAGGAGCGCCGGGCCGGCCACCAGCAGCTCATCCCCTACCTGCTGCACCAGGTGATGCTGCGCCGCACCGACCCGCGCGACGACCTGATCAGCAAGATGGCCACCTACCGGGTCGGCGGCAAGCTGCTGCCGATCGAGGACGTCGTCCTCAACCTGGACAACATCGTGGTCGGCGGCGTCCAGACCGTCCGCCACACCGCGGCCATGGGCCTGCACACCCTCGTCCAGCACCCGGAGCTGTGGCGGCAGTTGCAGCGGGGCGAGGTCGGCATGGACTCGGCGCTGGACGAACTCCTGCGCTGGACGTCCGTCGGGCTGCACACCCTGCGCACCGCGAGCCGGGACACCGAGCTCGACGGCCGCACCATCCGGCGCGGCGACCGGGTCGCGGTCTGGGTGTGGTCCGCCAACCGGGACCCGGAGGCCTTCGAGCGGCCCGAGGAGATCCTGCTCGACCGCGCCCCCAACAAGCACCTCGCCCTCGGCCTCGGCGCCCACTACTGCATCGGCGCGCCGCTGGCCAAGGCCGAACTCGGCGCCCTGTTCACGGCGATGCTGGAGCGCGTCGCCGTGATCGAGCCGACCGGGCCGGTCGTCCACAACCGCTCGATCATCAACTTCGGCCTGGACCACTTCCCGGTGCGCCTCACCCCGCGCTGAACCGGCCCGCCCCACCCCGCGCCGGACCGGCCTGCCCCACCCCGCGCCGAACCGGCCCGCCACACCCTGCCGACGGGCGCCCGAGACGAACTGCCGCGTTCCTGCCGCGACTCCTGCCGTTGCGCCCCCCGGCCCGCCCCTACCTTCGAAGCAACCCAAGGAGGACACCATGAGCAACCCGTTCGAGGACGACAACGCCGGCTACCTGGTGCTGGTCAACGACGAGAACCAGCACTCGCTGTGGCCGGTCTGGATCGACGTGCCGGCCGGTTGGACCACCGTCCACGGCGAGGACACCCGCCAGGGCTGCCTCGACCACATCGAGGCCAACTGGACCGACATCCGGCCCGCCAGCCTGACCGCCTCCCTCGCCCGGCAGTGAGCGCGACCATGCTGACCTGGGAACTGAACCCCGGCCGTCCGGCCCTCGCCCACGCCCCGCGCACCGCCGACATCGGCGAGGCCCGCGCGTGGCTGCGCGAGAACGAGACCGAGCTCACCGAAGCCCTGCACCGGCACGGCACGATCTTCCTGCGCGGCCTGCCGGTCGCGAGCACCGAGGACGTCGCCGCCGTGCGCGACGTCCTCATCCCCGAGCGCACCCCCTACCGGGAGAAGGCCACCCCGCGCAGCGACTACGGCAACGGCGTCTTCTCCTCCACCGACCTGCCGTCGCCCCAGCCGATCCGGATGCACAACGAGAACAGCTACACCCTCACCTTCCCGGGCCGGCTGCTCTTCGCCTGCCTGACCGCCCCCGAGGAGGGCGGCGCCACCCCGACCGCCGACTGCCGCCAGGTGCTCGACCACCTGCCCGCGCACCTGGTCGAGCGGATGCGGACGTCCGGCTGGACGCTCACCCGCAACTACTCGGACTACGTCTCGCTCGGCTGGCGCACCGCCTTCGCCACCGAGGACCGGGCCGAGGTCGAGGCCTACTGCCGGGAGAACGGCATCACCTGGGAGTGGCTGCCGGACGGCAACCTGCGCACCGGCCAGCTGCGCCCCGGCACCATCCACCACCCGGCGACCGGCGAGGAGGTCTGGTTCAACCACCTCGCCTTCTGGAGCGAGTGGTCGCTCGACCCGGACATCCACGAGGCGATGACCGACGAGTTCGGCCCGGACGGCTTCCCGTTCAACACCGGCTTCGGGGACGGCGAACCGCTGGAGCGCGCCGACGTCGACGCCCTCAACGAGGCGTACCACGCCGCGACCGTGCGCGAGCGCTGGCAGGTCGGCGACGTGATGCTGGTCGACAACGTGCTGTGCGCGCACGGCCGGGACCCGTACCGCGGCGACCGCAGGATCGCCGTCGCGATGGGGCAGCCCCTCGACGTCCTGGACTGCCGGCCCAGCGTCCGGCCCACCCTGGCCGTCGCCTGATTGTCCCAGACCACCCCGTGCCGTGACGTGAGTAGAGGAAGCACCGTGATCCCGGTTTCGTACGCACAGCAGCGTCTCTGGCTGATCGACCAGATCGAGGGGCCGACCGCGCTGTACAACCTTCCGTTCGCCCTGCGCCTGCGCGGCGAGCTCGACACCGCCGCGCTGCGTGCCGCGACGGTGGACGTGGTCGCCCGGCACGAGGCCCTGCGTACGGTGTTCCCGGTGGCCGGGGGAGTCCCGGTGCAGCAGATCCTGCCGGCCGAGGAGGCGCAGCCGCGCTTCCTGGTCGTGGACTGCGCACCGGACGACTACCCCGCCCGCCGGGACGCGGCCGCCGCCGAGACCTTCGAGCTGAGCCGCGAACTGCCCATCCGGGTCACGGTGTTCACCCTCGCTCCGACCGAGCACGTGCTGCTCGTCGTCCTGCACCACATCGCCGGCGACGGCTGGTCGCTCGGCCCGCTGCTGCGCGACCTCGCCACCGCCTACCGCGCCCGGCTCGCCGGCCGCGCCCCCCACTGGGAGCCGCTGCCCGTCCAGTACGCCGACTACGCGCTCTGGCAGCGCGACCTGCTCGGCGACGAGCGCGACCCCGAGAGCCTGCTCGCCCGCCAACTCGACCACTGGCGAACCGCGCTGGCCGGACTCCCGGAGGAGCTGGAGCTGCCGACGGACCGCCCCCGCCCGCCCGCCCCCACCGGCGCCGCCGACTCCGTCGACCTCGTCTGGGGCGCCGACCTGCACGGCGCCCTGCTCGACCTCGCCCGCGCGCACCGCACCACCCTGTTCACCGTCCTCCAGGCCGGCCTGGCCGCACTGTTCACCAGGCTCGGCGCCGGCACCGACATCCCGCTCGGCACCGGCCTCGCCGGCCGCGCCGACGAGGCCCTGGACGACCTGGTCGGCTTCTTCGTCAACTCCCTGGTGCTGCGCGCCGACACGTCCGGCGACCCGAGCTTCGCCGAACTGCTCGGCCGCGTCCGGGAGGCCCAGCTCGACGCCTTCGCCCACCAGGACATCCCCTTCGAGCGCCTCGTCGAGGAGCTCAACCCGACCCGCGCCCTCGGCCGCCACCCGCTGTTCCAGACCCTGCTGGTGCTCCAGAACCACGGACAGGACGCCGAACTCGACCTGCCCGGGCTGGAGTCCGCACCCGAACCGATCGGCCTGCGGGTCGCCAAGTTCGACCTCAACATCGGCATCGCCGAACGCCACGGCCCCGACGGCGCCCCCGCCGGGCTCACCGGCTCGATCGAGTACGCCGCCGACCTCTACGACCACGCCACCGTCGCCGCCCTGGCCGCCCGGCTCGGCCTGCTGCTGACCGGTGCCGCCGCCGACCCGCACGCCCCCATCGCCACCCTCGACGTCCTCGCCCCCGAGGAACGCACCCGCATCCTCACCGAGTGGAACGCCACCGGCGCCCCGGGCCGGGCCGGGACCCTCGCCGAGTCCTTCGAGCGCCAGGCCGACCGGACCCCGCACGCCACCGCCCTCGCCCACGACGGCGGCACCCTCGACTACGCCGAACTCGACGCCCGGGCCAACCGCCTCGCCCACCACCTGATCGCCCTCGGCGTCGGCACCGAGACCCCCGTCGCGATGCTGATGGAGCGCTCCGTCGAGGTCGTCGTCGCCACCCTGGCGATCCTCAAGGCCGGCGGCTGCTACGTGCCCATGCACCCCGGCCTGCCGCCCGAGCGGATGACCGACGTGCTCGCCGACACCGGCGCCCCCGTGCTGCTCACCGACCGCGCCGACCCGGGCTTCCCGCACCGGGCCGTGGTGGTCCGCCCCGGCGACGAGGCGGCCGCCCCCGCCCACCGCCCCGGCGTGCCCGTCCACCCGGACCAGCTCGCCTACGCGATGTACACCTCCGGCTCCACCGGCCGCCCCAAGGGCGTCGCCGTCCGCCACCGCGACGTCCTCGACCTCGCCGCCGACCGGCGCTGGCAGGACGGCCGGCACGAGCGGGTCCTGCTGCACTCCCCGCACGCCTTCGACGCCGCCACCTACGAGATCTGGACGCCCCTGCTGGCCGGCGGCACCGTCGTCGTCGCCCCGCCCGGCGCCCTCGACGCCACCTCCCTGCACGCCGTCACCACCCGCCACGACGTCACCGCCGTCTTCCTCACCAAGGCCCTGTTCGACCTCGTCGCCGAGCAGGCCCCGCAGACCTTCGCCGCCCTGCGCGTCGTCTGCACCGGCGGCGAGGCCGCCTCCGGCACCCTGATGCGGCGCGTCCTGGACGCCTGCCCCGACCTGCTGCTCGCCCACGTCTACGGGCCCACCGAGACCACCACCTTCGCGACCCACCACCCGCTCGTCCACGCCGACCTCGACGGCCCCCGGGTGCCGATCGGCGGCCCGCTCGACGCCATGCGCAGCTACGTCCTCGACGCCCGGCTGTGCCCCGTCCCGCCCGGCGTCCCGGGAGAGCTGTACATCGCCGGTGCCGGGCTGGCCCGGGGCTACCTGAACCGGCCGGGGCTGACCGCCGAGCGGTTCGTCGCCTGCCCGTACGCGCCGGGGGAGAGGATGTACCGCACCGGCGACCTGGTGCGGCTGCGCGCCGACGGCGCCGTGGAGTTCCTCGGCCGGATCGACGGCCAGGTCAAGCTGCGCGGCTTCCGGATCGAACTCGGCGAGATCGAGGCGGCGCTCTCCCGCCACCCCGCCGTGCGCCAGGTCATCGTGATCGCCCGTGAGGACCGCCCCGGCGACACCCGGCTGGTCGCCTACTGCACCGCCGACGCCTCGCTCACCCCGGCCGAGCTGCGCACCTTCGCCGGCACCACGCTGCCCGGCTACATGGTCCCCGCCGCCGTCGTCCTGCTCGACGCGCTGCCGCTCAACGCCAACGGCAAGGTCGACCGCCGGGCCCTGCCCGCCCCGGACGTCGCCGCCGACGGCACCGGCCGCGAGCCCCGCGACGAGCGCGAACGGGCGCTGTGCGAGCTCTTCGGCGACCTGCTCGGCATCGACGACATCACCATCGACGACGACTTCTTCGCCCTCGGCGGCCACTCGCTGCTCGCCACCCGCCTCACCGGGCGGGCCCGCGCCGAACTCGGCATCGAACTCGCCATCGGCGACCTCTTCCAGGCCCCCACCGTCGCCGGGCTCACCGACCGGCTCGCCGACCGCGCGGCCGACGTGCCGGCCCCGGCCCGCCCGGCGCTGCGGCCCGGCCCCCGGCCGGACCGGGTGCCGCTCTCCTTCGCCCAACGCCGCCTCTGGTTCCTCGCCCAGGCCGAGGGCCCCGCCGCCACCTACAACGTGACCCTCGCCCTGCGGCTGAGCGGCCCGCTCGACCCCGCCGCCCTGGCCGACGCCCTCGGCGACACCGTCCGGCGGCACGAGGCCCTGCGCACCGTCTTCGCCGTCCACGACGGCACCCCCCACCAGCACGTCCTGGACGGGCCGACCGCCCCGCTGCTCACCACCACCGACCGGCCGGTGGACGAACTCGCCCGCCACACCTTCGACCTGGCCGCCGACCTGCCCCTGCACGCCTACCTGCGGCCCGAGGGCCCGGACGAGCACGTCCTGGTCCTCGTCCTGCACCACATCGCCGGCGACGGCGCCTCGCTGGGCCCGCTCTACCGCGACCTCACCGACGCCTACCGGGCCCGGCTCGCCGGCCGCGCCCCCGACGGCGAGCCGCTGCCCGTCCAGTACGCCGACTACGCGCTCTGGCAGCACGCCCTGCTCGGCGACGAGGACGACCCGCAGAGCCTGGCCGCCCGCCAACTCGCCTACTGGCGCGACGCGCTGGCCGACCTGCCGGAGGAGCTGCCGCTGCCCGTGGACCGCTCCCGGCCGCCGGTCGCCACCCACCGCGGCGCCGTCGTCCCGCTGGAACTCGACGCCGAACTGCACGCCCGCCTCGGCGAGCTCGGCGCCCAGCACGGCGCGACCCTGTTCATGGTCCTCCAGGCCGCCTACGCCACCCTGCTGCACCGCTTCGGCGCCGGCACCGACCTGCCGATCGGCACCCCGGTCGCCGGCCGCCTGGACGAGGCCGTCACCGACCTGGTCGGCTACTTCGCCAACACCCTGGTGCTGCGCACCGACCTCTCCGGCCGGCCGGGCTTCGCCGAACTGCTGCGCCGCGTCCGGGACACCGACCTCGCGGCGTACGAGCACCAGGACACGCCGTTCGAGCGCCTCGTCGAGGAGCTCAACCCGGTCCGCTCGCTGGCCCGGCACCCGCTGTTCCAGGTGATGCTGACCTTCGCCACCGCCGCCGAGGCCGGACCGTCCTTCCCCGGTGTGGCGGCGGCGGAGGAGCCCGTCGACTACGGCACCGCCAAGTTCGACCTCAAGCTGTCGCTGACCGAGCGCCACCGTGCCGACGGCACCCCGGGCGGGCTCGCGGGCGGGCTGGAGTACGCCACCGACCTGTTCGACCGGGAGACGGCGGAACGGCTGGGCGCCGCACTGGTCCTGATCCTGCGGCAGGCCGCCGCCGACCCGGACCAGGCCGTCACCACTGCCGAGGTCCTGCCCGAGGACGAGCGGGCCGCGCTGACGGCCGGCCCCGCGCCGGCCGGGGAACCGCCGCTGCTCCCGGCCGTGTTCGAGGCTCAGGCCGTGGCGACTCCGGAGGCGGTGGCGCTGGTCCACGGGAGCACCGTGCTGACCTTCGCGGAGCTGAACGCGCGGGCCAACCGGCTGGCGCACCGGCTGATCGCCGCCGGGGTCGCCCCCGGATCGGTGGTGGCCCTCGCCCTGCCGCGCTCGGCGGAGACGGTGGTCGGGCTGCTGGCGGTGCTCAAGGCCGGCGGTGCCTACCTGCCGCTGGACGCCGAGTACCCGGCGGAGCGGACGGCGCACATGCTCGCGGACGCCGCGCCCGCCCTGGTGCTGACCGACGCCCGCTGGCCGCTGCCCGAACTGCTGGCCGCCCTGCCCGTCCTGGACATCACGGACGTCACGGATGTCACGGACGAGCCCGGCCCGGCCCAGGACCCGCGGCCCCGCCTGCACCCGGAGGACGCCGCCTACGTGATCCACACCTCCGGCTCGACCGGCCGCCCCAAGGGCGTGCTGGTGCCGCACCGCAGCCTCGCGGCCCTGCTGGCCGGCCACCGGGCCACGGTGATCGCGGACGCCGAGGCGGCGCACGGCCGGCTGCGGGCCGCGCTGACGGCGTCGCTCTGCTTCGACGCCTCGCTGGAGGTCGTGCTCTGGATGGTCGCCGGGCACGAGCTGCACCTGATCGGCGACGAGGTCCGCCGGGACGCCGCCCAGCTGGTCCGCCACGTGCGCGGGACCGGGATCGACACGCTGCACGTCACCCCCTCGTACGCCGAGCAACTGGTCGAGGAGGGCCTGCTGGAGGAGCCCGCGCCGAAGCTGCTGCTGCTCGGCGGGGAGGCCATCGGCCAGGGCCTGTGGACCAGGCTGTGCGCGTCCCCGCTGACCGCCGGCCACACCATGTACGGCCCCACCGAGTCCACCGTGCACGCCCTCACCCGGCCGCTCGACGGCACGGACCGGCCGGTGCTCGGCCGGACGGTCGCCGGGACCGCCGGGTACGTGCTGGACGAGTACCTGAACCCGGCGCCGGTCGGCGTCCCCGGGGAGCTGTACCTGGCGGGGGCCGGTCTGGCCCGGGGCTACCTGAACCGGCCGGCTCTGACCGCCGAGCGCTTCGTCGCCAGCCCGTTCGCCGAGGGCGAGCGGATGTACCGCACCGGGGACCTGGTCCGCCGCACCCGCGACGGCGAGCTGGAGTACCTCGGCCGCACCGACCACCAGGTCAAGGTCCGGGGCTTCCGGATCGAACTCGGCGAGATCGAGAGCGTCCTGGCCGCGCACCCGCAGGTGCACCGGGCCGCCGTCCTGCCCGACGACAGCGGTCTGCGCCTGGTCGCCTACGTGGTCGCCGACGGCCCCCTCGACCCGGCCGCACTGCGCGCCTTCGCCGCGGAGACACTGCCCGGCTACATGCTCCCGGCCGCCTTCGTCGCGCTGCCCGCCCTGCCGCTGAACGCCAACGGCAAACTGGACCGCGCCGCGCTCCCGGCCCCGGACTTCGCCGCCCTCGCCGGCGGCCGGGCCGCCCGCACCCCGCAGGAGGAGATCCTCTGCGGCCTGCTCGCCGAGGTGCTCGGCCTCGACGCGGTCGGCGCCGACGACGACTTCTTCGCGCTGGGCGGGCACTCGCTGCTCGCCACCCGGCTGCTGAGCCGGGTCCGGGGCGCGCTGGGTGCGGAGTTGGGCATCCGGGACGTCTTCGAGGCGCCGACCGCGGCCGGGCTCGCCGACCGCCTCGACGCGGGCTGCGACCGGCTGGCGCTGAGTGCCCGGGCCGAGCGGCCCGAGCGGGTGCCGCTGTCCTTCGCGCAGCAGCGGCTCTGGCTGATCGACCGGATGGAGGGCCCGAGCGCCCTCTACAACTCGCCGCTGGCCCTGCGGTTGGCCGGGGAGCTGGACACCGCCGCCCTGGAGCTCGCCCTCGGCGACCTGGTGGCCCGGCACGAGAGCCTGCGCACGGTGATCGTCGAGACCGACGGCGAGCCCCACCAGCTGATCCGGCCGGCCGACGCGGCGGCGGTGCCCTTCGACGTCCGGGACTGCCCGGCCGACGAGGTCGCCGAAGCGGTCGACGCGGCCTCCCGCCGGGCCTTCGACCTGGCCACCGAACTCCCCCTCCGGGCCGTCCTGTTGCGCACCGACGACCAGGACCACGTGCTGGTCCTGGTGCTGCACCACATCGCGAGCGACGGCTGGTCGACGGGCCCGCTGGTCCGCGACCTCGCCGAGGCCTACGAGGCCCGGGCGGCGGGCACCGCACCCGAGCGGGTGCCGCTGCCGGTGCAGTACGCGGACTACGCGCTCTGGCAGCGCGAGCTGCTCGGCGAGGAGGCCGATCCGGAGAGTCTGGCCGCCCGCCAACTCGCCTACTGGCGCGGCGCGCTGGCCGACCTTCCGGAGGAGCTGACGCTGTCGGCGGACCGCCCCCGGGGCGCCGTCGCCAGCCACCGCGGTGACCGGGTGTCGCACCTCCTGGGCGCCGAACTCCACCGCGAGCTGGTCGGGTTGGCCCGCTCGCAGCGGGTGACGGTGTTCATGGCCCTCCAGGCCACCCTGGCCGCCCTGCTGACCCGGCTCGGCGCGGGCACCGACGTGCCGATCGGCTCGGTGGTGGCCGGGCGGTCCGACGAGGCGCTGGACGAGCTGGTCGGCTTCTTCGTCAACACCCTGGTGCTGCGCACCGACACCTCGGGCGACCCGAGCTTCACCGAACTGCTGGCCCGCGTCCGGGAGACCGACCTCGGTGCCTACGCGCACCAGGACGTGCCGTTCGAGCGACTGGTGGAGGAGCTGAACCCGGTCCGCTCGCTGGCCCGCCACCCGCTCTTCCAGGTCATGCTGGTGCTCCAGAACAACGAGCAGGCCGACGCATCGCCCACCGGCCCGTGGGGCGAGGCGCTGCCGGCGGCCACCGGAGTCGCCAAGTTCGACCTCAACCTGATCGCCCAGGAGTCCTTCGACCCGGAGGGTGAACCCGCCGGGATCGACTGCGCGCTCGACTTCGCGACGGACCTCTTCGACCGGGAGACGGCCGAGGCGGTCGTCCGCCACTTCGCGCGGCTGCTGACGGCGGCCGTCCGGCGGCCGGACACCCGGATCGGGCTGCTCCCGTTGGTCACCCCGGCCGAGCGGGCCGAACTGCTGGGCGGTGTGGCGCCGTTGGCGGTGGAGGTGCCGTTGGTTCCGGCCGTGTTCGAGGCTCAGGCCGTGGCGACTCCGGAGGCGGTGGCGCTGGTGCACGGGGGCGTCGCGTTGACCTTCGCGGAGCTGGACGCGCGGGCCAACCGGTTGGCGCACCGGCTGATCGCCGCCGGAGTCGCCCCCGGAGCGGTGGTGGCGCTGGCGCTGCCGCGTTCGGTGGAGTCGGTGGTCGGGTTGCTGGCGGTGCTCAAGGCCGGCGGCGCCTACCTGCCGCTGGACCCGTCGTACCCGGCGGAGCGGACGGCGTACACGCTGGAGGACGCGGCGCCGGTGCTGGTGCTGACCGACGCCCGTTGGCCGCTGCCGGAGGTGCTGGCGGGGCTGTCCGTCCTGGACGTCACGGATGCGCCCGGTCCTGCGGAGGGTCTGCGACTCGGTCTGGGCGCGGCGGATGCGGCGTACGTGATCTACACCTCGGGTTCGACCGGTCGCCCCAAGGGCGTGGTGGTGTCGCACGGGAGTCTCGCGGCGCTGCTGGCCGGCCACCGCACGGAGTTGATGGCGGGTGAGGAGCGGCGCAGGGTCGCGTTGACGGCCTCGCTGTGCTTCGACGCCTCGTGGGACGGCGTGCTGTGGATGGTCGCCGGGCACGAGCTGCACCTGATCGGCGACGAGGTCCGCCGGGACGCCGCCCAGCTGGTCCGCCATGTGCGCGAGGCCGGGATCGGTGTCCTGGAGGTCACCCCTTCGTACGCCGAACAGCTCCTGGCGGAAGGACTGCTGGAAGCACCGGCGCCGGGCCTCCTGCTGCTGGGGGGTGAGGCCGTGGGTCAGGCGTTGTGGACGCGGTTGCGGGAGGCGCCGGGGACCCGGGCGTACAACCTGTACGGTCCGACGGAGTCCACCGTGGACGCGCTGGTGCAGCCGCTCGACGGCACGGACCGGCCGGTGCTCGGCCGGACGGTCGCGGGGACCTCCGGGTACGTGTTGGACGAGCACCTGAACCCGGTGCCGGCCGGTGTTCCGGGGGAGTTGTACCTGGCCGGGGCCGGTCTGGCCCGGGGCTACCTGGGCCGCGCGGCACTCACGGCGGAGCGTTTCGTCGCCAGCCCGTTCGCGGTGGGCGAGCGGATGTACCGCACCGGGGACCTGGTCCGCCGCACCCGTGACGGCGAGCTGGAGTACCTGGGCCGCACCGACGACCAGGTGAAGATCCGCGGCTTCCGGATCGAACTCGGCGAGATCGAGCAGGTGTTGACCCGCCACCCCGCCGTCCGCCAGACCGTGGTGACCGTCCGGGAGAGCGGCGAAGGGGACCGCCGACTGGTCGCCTACTGCGCGGTGGACGGCGCCGCCGCCCCCGAACTCGCCCACGCGCTGCGCCGGTTCGCCGGCGAGTCGCTGCCCGGCTACATGGTGCCCGCAGCCGTGGTGCCGCTCGACGCCCTGCCGCTGACCGGCAGCGGCAAGGTCGACCACCGCGCTCTGCCCGCCCCGGACTTCGCCGCCCTGGCGGCGGCCGGCGGCCGGGCGGCCCGCAGCCCGCAGGAGGAGATCCTGTGCGGCCTGCTCGCCGAGGTGCTGGGCCTGGACACGGTCGGCGTGGAGGACGACTTCTTCGCGCTGGGCGGGCACTCGCTGCTCGCCACCCGGCTGCTGAGCCGGGTCCGCTCCGTACTGGGAGCGGAGTTGGGCATCCGGGACGTCTTCGAGGCGCCGACCGCGGCCGGGCTCGCCGACCGCCTCGACGCGGGCTCCGACCGGCTGGCGCTGAGTGCCCGGGCCGAGCGGCCCGAGCGGGTGCCGCTGTCCTTCGCGCAGCAGCGGCTCTGGCTGATCGACCGGATGGAGGGCCCGAGCGCCCTCTACAACCTGCCGCTCGTGCTCCGGGTGAGGGGCGAGCTGGACGCCGCGGCCCTGGAGCTCGCCCTCGGCGACCTGGTGGCCCGGCACGAGAGCCTGCGCACGGTGATCGAAGAGGAGGACGGGACCCCGTACCAGCGGATCCGACCGGCCGAGGCGGCCCGTGTCCCCGTCGAGCTGCTGCCCGGCGGCACCGCGCCGGAGGCCTGCACCTCGCGCCCGTTCGACCTCGCGGCCGAACTGCCGATCCGGGCCCACCTGATCCCGGCCGGCCGGGACGAGCACCTGCTCGTCCTGGTGCTGCACCACATCGCCGGTGACGGCTGGTCGATGGGCCCGCTGCTGCGGGATCTCGCCGCGGCCTACGCGGCGCGGGTGGCGGGCGTTGCGCCCGAGCGGACGCCGCTGCGGGTGCAGTACGCGGACTACGCGCTCTGGCAGCGTGAGCTGCTGGGGGAGCGCGAGGGCGACGGCCAGGACCTGGACCAGGACCAGGACCGGGACCTGGACCAGGACCGGGACCAGGACCGGGACCAGGACCAGGACCAGGACCAGGACCAGGGCGGCCTCCTCGGTCGCCAACTCGCCTACTGGCGCGACGCGCTGGCCGACCTCCCGGAGGAGCTGACGCTGCCGGCGGACCGCCCCCGGGGCGCCGTCGCCAGCCACCGCGGCGCCCGGATCGTCCATCCGCTGGGCGCCGAACTCCACCGCGAGCTGGTGACGTTGGCGCGCTCACAGCGGGTGACGATGTTCATGACCGTCCAGGCCGCCCTGGCCGCCCTGCTCACCCGACTGGGGGCCGGTACGGACATCCCGATCGGCTCGGTGGTGGCCGGGCGGTCCGACGAGGCGCTGGACGAGCTGGTCGGCTTCTTCGTCAACACCCTGGTGCTGCGCACCGACACCTCGGGCGACCCGAGCTTCACCGAACTCCTGGCCCGCGTCCGGGAGGCCCAACTCGACGCGCACGCACACCAGGACGTGCCGTTCGAGCGGCTGGTGGAGGAGCTGAACCCGGCCCGCTCGCTGGCCCGGCACCCGCTCTTCCAGGTCATGCTGGTGATGCAGGGCGACGGCGACGCGGCGCCGCTCGACGCGGCCGGTCTGGACGTCTCCGTCGAGCCGTCCGGCGGCGCGGTCGCCAAGTTCGACCTGAGCGTCGGCATCGGCGAGTCCTTCGACGCGGACGGCGCCCCGGCCGGCCTGGAGTGCGTGATCGACTTCGCCACCGACCTCTTCGACCGGGAGACGGTCGAGGCGATCGCCCTCCGGCTCGGCCGGCTGCTGGCGGCCGTGGCGGCCGGGCCGGACCGGCCGATCGGCCGGGCGGAACTGCTGTCCCCGGCCGAGCGGGCCGAACTGCTTGACGGGTCGGTGCCGTTGGCGGTGGAGGTGCCGTTGGTTCCGGCCGTGTTCGAGGCTCAGGCCGTGGCGACTCCGGAGGCGGTGGCGCTGGTGCACGGGGGTGCCGCGTTGACCTTCGCGGAGCTGGACGCGCGGGCGAACCGGCTGGCGCACCGGCTGATCGCCGCCGGGGTCGCCCCCGGATCGGTGGTGGCCCTCGCCCTCCCGCGTTCGGTGGAGTCGGTGGTCGGGCTGCTGGCGGTGCTCAAGGCCGGCGGCGCCTACCTGCCACTGGACCCGTCGTACCCGGCGGAGCGGACGGCGTACACGCTGGAGGACGCGGCGCCGGTGCTGGTGCTGAGCGACGGGCGCTGGCCGCTGCCGGAGGTGCTGGCCGGGCTGTCCGTCCTGGACGTCACGGATGCGCCCGGCCCGGACGGGAGCCCGAGCCGTCGGCTGGAGTCGGCGGACGCGGCGTACGTGATCTACACCTCGGGTTCGACCGGTCGCCCCAAGGGCGTGGTGGTGTCGCACGGGAGTCTCGCGGCGCTGCTGGCCGGCCACCGCATGGAGCTGATGGCGGGTGAGGAGCGGCGGAAGGTCGCGTTGACGGCCTCGCTGTGCTTCGACGCCTCGTGGGACGGCGTGCTGTGGATGGTCGCCGGGCACGAGCTGCACCTGATCGGCGACGACCTGCGCCTCGACGCGGCCGCCCTGGTCCGCCACGTCGGCACGCACGGCCTCGACGTGGTGAACTCCACCCCGTCCTTCGCGGCCCAACTGGTCGAGGAGGGACTGCTCGACGCCCCCGCCCCCAAACTCGTCCTGCTGGGCGGTGAGGCCGTCGGTCAGGCGTTGTGGACGCGGTTGCGGGAGGCGCCGGGGACTCGGGCGTACAACCTGTACGGTCCGACGGAGTCCACCGTGGACGCGCTGGTGCAGCCGCTCGACGGCACGGACCGGCCGGTGCTCGGCCGGACGGTCGCGGGGACCGCCGGGTACGTGCTGGACGAGCACCTGAACCCGGTGCCGGCCGGTGTTCCGGGGGAGTTGTACCTGGCGGGGGCCGGTCTGGCCCGGGGCTACCTGGGCCGTGCGGCCCTCACGGCGGAGCGTTTCGTCGCCAGCCCGTTCGCCGAGGGCGAGCGGATGTACCGCACCGGGGACCTGGTCCGCCGCACCCGTGACGGCGAGCTGGAATACCTGGGCCGCACCGACGACCAGGTGAAGATCCGCGGCTTCCGGATCGAACTCGGCGAGATCGAGCAGGCGTTGACCCGCCACCCGGAGGTCGCCGCAGCCGTCGTCCGCCCGGACGACAGCGGCACCCGGCTGGTCGCCTACCTGGTCACCGACCGTCCGCTCGACCCGGCCGGGCTGCGGGCCTTCACCGCCGAGTCCCTGCCCGCCCACATGGTGCCCGCCGCCTTCGTCGCGCTGCCCGCCCTGCCGCTGACCGGCAGCGGCAAGGTCGACCACCGGGCCCTGCCCGCCCCGGACTTCGCCGCCCTGCCGGCCGGCCGCCCGGCCCGCACCCCGCGGGAGCGCCTGCTGTGCACGCTGTTCGCCGAGACCCTCGGCCTGGACCGGCTCGGCATCGACGACGGCTTCTTCGACCTCGGCGGACACTCCCTGCTCGCCATGAAGCTGCTCTCCCGGATCCGCACCGCCCTCGGCGTCGACCTCGGCATGCGGGCGCTGTTCGAGGCGCCGACCGTGGCCGGGCTCGACCGCCGGCTCGACCAGGGCCCGGCGGCCGACGCCCTGGACGTCCTGCTGCCGCTGCGCACCGGCGGCGACCGGGCCCCGCTGTTCTGCGTCCACCCGGCGGCCGGCATCAGCTGGGTCTACTCCGGGCTGCTGCGCCACCTCGACCCCGAGCTGCCGGTGTACGGCCTCCAGGCCCGCGGCCTGCGCGGCGGGGCGCCGGCCAGCGTCGCCGAGATCGCCGAGGACTACGTGCGGCAGATCCGCGCGGTGCACCCGTCCGGCCCGTACCACCTGCTGGGCTGGTCGTTCGGCGCGGTGGTCGCCCAGGAGATGGCGGTCCGGCTGCGGGCCGAGGGCGCGCCGGTCGGCCTGCTGGCCCTGTTGGACGGCGCCCCGGCGGTCCGCACGGACGCCGCCCCGCCCACCACCGAACCCGCCGACACGTTGGCCGAGTTGCTGCGCTCGCTGGGCTACGATCCGGCGGACGGCAGCGGCCAGGCCGACCTGGCGGCCGTGCTCGGCGAGGCCGCGGACGTCCTGCCCGAGGTGTTCGACCGGCACCGCAAGCTGATGGCCGAGCACCTGCCCGAGCAGTACCGGGGCGACGCCGTGTTCTTCGGCGCCACCCTCGACAAGCCCGCCGACTGGCCGTACGAGCAGGCTTGGCGGCCCTACCTGGACGGCCGGATCGAGAGCCACCGCCTGGCCTGCGGGCACGGCGACCTGACCCGTCCGGAGTCCCTCGCACGGATCGCCGCCGTGCTCGCCGAGAAGCTTGGAGTGTGATCCGCGATGACCACCACCGTCCCCGCACCCGCCGCACCGCCGACCGGACCGCCCCGCGGCCGGTGGGGCCTGTGGGCCCACGCCGACTTCCGCCGGCTCTGGATCGGTGAGACCTCCAGCGGTCTCGGCACGGCCGTCGGGAGCGTGGCACTGGCCCTGGTCGCCGTCGTCACGCTGGACGCCGGCCCGCTCGCGGTCGGTGTGCTGAACGCGGCCGCCTGGCTGCCCTGGCTGTTCCTCGGCCTGCCGGCCGGCGCCTGGGTGGACCGCTGGCCGCGACTGCGGGTGATGCTGGTCTGCGACCTGCTGCTGCTCCTGCTGTTCGCGAGCGTCCCGGTGGCCGGCTGGCTGGGCGTGCTCGGCATGCCGCAGCTGGTGGTGGTGGCCCTGCTCACCGGGGCCGTGAAGGTGTTCTTCTCCACCGCCTACGGGGCCGTGCTGCCGACCCTGGTCGGCAAGGAGGACCTGCTGGAGGGCAACGTCAAGCTGCGCTCCGGCGCCTCCGCGGCCGACATCGCCGGGCCGGGCGTGGCCGGTCTGCTGGCGCAGGCGTTCGGCGCGGCCAGCGGGCTGCTCGCGGACTCCGTCAGCTACGTGGTCTCCGCGATCTGCGTCAGCCGGATCCGGACGGTCGAGCAGCCGCCGCCGCGGTCCGCGCGGCGCGGCCTCCTGCGGGAGATCGGCGACGGGGTGCGCTTCCTGGTGCACGACCCGTACCTGCGGACGCTGGCGCTGTTCGGCGCCGTCGGCAACCTGGGGCTGAACGGCATCCAGGCGGTGCAGACGGTGTTCCTGATCCGGTCGGTCGGCGTCGAACCGGGCGCGGTGGGCCTGGTGTTCGCGGTGGTCAGCATCGGCGGCCTGGCCGGGGCGACGCTGGCCCGGCGGATCGCCCGCCGGCTCGGCAGCGCGCGCGGACTGCTGCTCTGCGAGCTGGTGGTGGCGCCGTTCATCCTGCTGCTGCCGCTCGCGGGGGAGCGGCTGCCGCTGGCGGTGTGCGCGCTCGCCTGGGCCGTCGCGGTGGGCGGGGTGATCGCCGGGAACGTGCTGGCGGGAAGCTTCAACCAGGCCTACTGCCCGCCGGAGATGATCGGCCGGATCCGGGCCAGCGCGGCGACCCTGAACTACGGCGCGATCCCCGTCGGCGCCCTGGCCGGCGGCTGGCTCGGCGAGGCGCTGGGCGCCCGCACCACCATCTGGATCATGGCGGGCGTGCTGCTCTCCGCCGGCGGGGTGCTGCTGGCGAGCCCGCTGCGGGGCCTGCGCGACTTCCCCGAGCGGCCCGAACTGCCCGAGCTGCCCGAGCGCCCCGGGCGTCCCGTCTCCTGACCGGACCGCCGCAGCACCCGAACCACCCGCTCTGCCCCGCACCTGACCTGACCTGACCTGACGTGGCCTTCCCTCCCGACCCCTGGAGCCTCCGATGACCCGCACCGCCCGCCCGCGCCACTACCTGATGTGCCGTCCGACCCACTTCGAGGTCACCTACGCGATCAACCCGTGGATGGACCCGGCGAAGCCGGTCGACACCGGGCTCGCCGTGGCGCAGTGGGAGCGGCTGTACGCGCTCTACCAGGAGCTCGGCCACCGGGTCGACCTGATCGACCCGCTGCCCGGCCTGCCCGACATGGTCTACGCGGCCAACGGCGCCACCGTGGTGGACGGCAAGGTGCTCGGCGCCCGCTTCCGCAACGCCGAGCGCGCCGCCGAGGGCCCCGCCTACCTGGAGTGGTTCCGCGCCCGGGGCTTCGAGACGCTCGATCCGGAGCACGTCAACGAGGGCGAGGGGGACCTGCTGCTGACCGCGAGCTCCGTGCTGGCCGGGCGGGGCTTCCGCAGCGTGACCGACGGGCACGCGGAGGCCCAGGAGTTCTTCGGGCGCCCGGTGATCGGCCTGGAGCTGGTCGACCCGCGCTACTACCACCTGGACACCGCGCTGGCCGTGCTGGACGGCGACGAGATCATGTACAACCCGGAGGCCTTCTCGGCCGGCAGCCGTGCCGTCCTGCGCCGGCTGTTCCCCGACGCCCTGCTGGTGGACGGCGCCGACGCGGCGGTGTTCGGCCTCAACGCGGTCAGCGACGGCCTGCACGTGGTGCTGCCGGAGGCGGCCGTCGGCCTGGCCGCGCGGCTGCGGGAGCGCGGGTTCCGGCCGATCGGGATGGACCTCAGCGAGCTGCTCAAGGGCGGTGGCAGCGTCAAGTGCTGCACCCTGGAGATCCGCGCGGCGGCCTGAACGACGGTCTGAACAGCGGCCTCAACGACGGCCTGAACGACGGTCTCGGCGGGCGGCCGTGATCAGTGGTGCTCGGCTGTAGATCCGCCGTTGAACGCTCCCGGCCAGACTGGTGGCACACCACGACGGAAGCCCTTCCCACCAGGGAAGCGAGCCAAGGGAGCACCAGAGATGACGCAGCGTCCGGCCACCACCCCCACCCGCCTCCGGCTGTTCACGGTCGGTCTCGGGGTGGTCGTCGCCCTGGGCGCCGGCCTCTCCGCCACGGCCGCCGTGGCGGAGACGGCCGGCACCGGGACGGTGACGGTGGTGAGCGGCGACGCGACGCCGACGCCCACCCCCGCCCAGCCCAGCCCCACCGGCACCGTCCACGGCAGCACCGGCGACTGGAACAGCACCGGCTCCTGACCGCGACAAAAAGCGGCAGGATCGATTCTTCAGCAGCTGGTCATCAGCTCGTCAGCGGCCCGGCCCGCAGCTCGTCACCGGAGCGCCCGACGCTCCCCGACCACCGCCTCGACGCCCATCCGGGACGGACGGAGTCGACGACGTCGACGGAGCCGCAGCAGCCGTAGCCGTCGAACCAGCCGTAGCAGCCGTAGCGGCCGTATCGGCCGAAGGGTTCGGACCCTCCCCCCGGGGCAGCAGCCCCGCCACCTCCTCCGCCTCCGGCAGCCCCAGCCGGACGAAGATCCGATGCGCCTCCCGCAGCCGGCCCCACGCCTCGGCCTCCCGCCCGAGGTCCGCCAGCGTCCGGCCCAGCACCACCAGCGCCTGGCCCTGGTCCCGCTCGGCCCCCAGCTCCTCGCACAGCGTCAGCGCCTGCCCGGCGTGCTCCAGCGCCTCGTCCGTCCGGCCCAGCGAGCGCAGACTGTCCGCCATCCGGTAGCGGGCGTGCGCGGCCCGGGCCCGCAGTCCGGCTGCCGAGGCCACCGCCAGGCACTCGCCGAACCAGGTGACGGCCTCCTCGTGCCGCCCCAGCCCGTGCAGTGCGAGCCCCAGCACGTACAGCGTGTACGCCCGGCCGGGATCGTCGTGCCGGGTCCGCAGCTCGGCCAGCGCCTCGTGGCAGATCGGCACGGCCTCGGCGGCCCGCCCGCTGCGCACCCGGGCCAGCGCGGCGTTCACCGTCGTCACCAGCGCCCCGGAGCGGTGGCCGAGTTCGCGGGCCAGCAGCAGCGCCTCGTCGTAGTGCCCGACGGCCTCGTCGTAGCGGCTGAGGAACTGGCAGACCAGGCCGAGGTCGTTCAGCGCCTGGCGCAGGATCACCGTGTCGCCCGCCGAGCGGGAGGCGGCCACCGCCAGCCGGGAGGCCGCCTCGGCCTCCTCCAACCGGGTGGCGGCCAGGGCGACGTTGCCGCGGAGGAAGTGCGCCCGACCAGCTGCCCGGTGGTCGGCGTGATGGTCCGCGGCGGCGGCCAGGGCCTCCGCCGTACTGGCGAGCTGGCGGCTGGGCGGGGCGAGGACGAACGGCGTGAGCGCGATCAGCAGGTCGATCGCGGCGCGCAACGGGTCCGGTGCCGCACCGTCGGCCGGCGCCGGCGCGGTGTCGTCCGCGACGGTCCAGCACGCCACCTGGGCGGCGAGCGCGATCGCCCCGGAACCCTCCGCCTCGGCCCAGGCCCGGGCGCCGTCCGGGCCGCCGAGGTCCACGCCCGCGCTGCGGGCCGGCCCGAGCGCACCGGCGGCCGGATCCCCCGGGACGGCGTGCTGGAAGGCCGCGCACGCGGTGGCCAGCAGATGGTCCAGCAGCCGGTCACGGGCCTCCACGGCCGCGCCCGGGTGGTCCGGGCGCCGCCGGGCGAAGGCCCGCAGCAGGTCGTGGTAGCGGTAGCGGCCGGGGAACGGCGACTCCATCATCGCCACGTCCACCAGGGACTCCAGCAGGTCCTCGGCGTCGTACTCGTCCAGGTCCAGCAGGGCGGCCGCGGCGGGCAGCCCGATGTCCGGGCCGTCCACCGAGGCGGCCAGCCGGAACGCCCGGGCCTGGGCGGGCGTCAACTGGCGGTAGCTCAGTTCGAAGGCGGCCTCCACCGCCAGGTCGCCGATGCGCAGCTCGTCGATCCGCCGCCGTTCGACCGCCAGCCGGCGGCCCAGCGTCTGGATCGTCCAGCTGGGCCGGGCGGCGAGCCGGGCCGCCACGATCCGCACCGCGAGCGGCAGGTGGCCGCAGACGAGCAGCAGCTCCCGGGCGGCCTCCGGCTCGGCGGCCAGCCGCTCGGCGCCGATCGTGCGGCCCAGCAGTTCGAGCGCCTCCGCCGGCTCGAACACGCCGAGGTCGGCCTGGACGGACGCGGGCAGGCCCGAGAGCCGGGTACGGCTGGTGGTGAGCACGGCGCAGCCGACCGCGCCCGGCAGCAGGGGCCTGATCTGCGCGGTGTCGTGGACGTTGTCGAGCACCAGCAGCAGCCGCCTGCCGTCCACCACCGAGCGGAACAGCGCCGAGCGGGCGTCCAGCCCGTCGGGCACCCCGTCGACCGGCACGCCGAGCGCCACCAGGAAGCTGCTGAGCACCGCCTCCGGGTCGGCCGGCGTGGTGTCGGCGCCCCGCAGGTCGACGTAGAGCTGCCCGTCGGGGTAGGAGTCGCGGGCCCGGTGGGCGACGTGCAGGGCCAGCGCGGTCTTGCCGACCCCTCCCATGCCGACCACGGTCGCGATCACCAGCGCCTGCTGGTCCGGGGCGCCGAGGGCCTCGCCCAGCCGCTCGACCAGGACGGTGCGGCCGGTGAAGTCCGCCGCGTCGGGCGGCAGCTGGGCCGGTCTGGGCGACGCCGTGGCGGTGCCGGCGGGCGCGGCGGGCGCACCCGCCGCCGCGGGGCCGTCCGGTGGATCCTGCGCCGCGGGCCCGGGCCCGGCCGGCTTCACCGGGCTGGAGAGCAGCGCCACGGCCGGCGCCGGGGCGGCGAGCGACAGGTCGCCCTCCAGGATCCGCCGGTGCAGCTGGTCCAGGTCGGCCCCGGGCTCCACCCCCAGCTCGTCCAGGAACAACTGACGCACGCTCCGGTACACCGAGAGCGCGTCCGCCTGCCGCCCGGCCTGGTACAGCGCGCGCATCAGCAGCCCGTACGCCCGCTCGTGCAGCGGGTGCTCGGTGGTCAGCGCGGTCAGCTCCGGGATGCACCGGGAGAAGCGGCCCAGCGTCAGGTCCAGGGCGATCCGTTCCTCCAGCAGGGTCAGCCGGAGCTCCTGCAACCGCTGGCGCTGCCGCTGCGCGAACGGGCCGGGGATGCCGGCCAGCGGCTCGCCCTGCCACAGCTCCAGCGCCTGGTTCAGCAGGTCACGCGCCTGCTGCGGCTGTCCGGCGGCCGCCGTGCGCTCGGCCTGCGCCGCCAGCTCCTCGCCCTGCGCCGCGTCCACGGAGTGCTTGGGCAGCACCAGCCGGTAGCCGTCCCCGACCGAGGTCAGCACGGTCGGCGCGTCCGGCTCGTCGCCGTGCAGGATCTTGCGCCACCGCCAGGCGTACGTCCGCACCGTCGTCACCGCGGTGCTCGGCGGCTCCTCACCCCACAGGGCGTCGATCAGGTCCGTGGCGCTCGCGCCGTGCCCCGGACGGAGCAGCAGCACCGCCAGCATCGCCTGCTGCTGGGGACTGCCGACCTTCAGCACGGTCGTGCCGCGCTGCGCTCTCATCAACCCCAGCACCGAGAACCGGAAATCACCCATTCGTGCACCTGCCCGCTTCATGTGCCCGCCCCCGCCCACGCACGCGTCTGCCCCCCGATTGATGAGTCACTATCAACCCACGCCAGCCGGTGGACTGTCGAGAGATCGTCGACCCCGTAGTGATCCGGTGTTGATCCCCCACCGCCACAATCACTGGTGTGGCCCAGCTGTCGGCCCGGTACGACCCGCCGGGCCCGCCACACCCCCCGGGTGCCGCCGCCCGGGCGACCACCACAGTTTCTCGGAGGCCGACGCCAGTGAACACCGACCTGCTCTACCGGTTGCTCGACGTCGACCCGGTCGCCGGACCGGTCGAACTGCTCCACCGCGCCCGCGGCGCCCGCGACCTCCCCTACCTGGTGCTCGCCGCGCTCGTCCGGGAGGACGTCCGGATGGGCGAGCACGCCCGCGCCGAACTCCAGCGCGCCCGCGACCGGGCCGAGTGTTACGCCCGGATCGCCCGCGACCTCGCCGACGCCACCGGGGTGCGCCCGATCCGCGACCTCCCGCTGGCCGGCTACTACCCGCCCGACCTGCCCCGGCCGCTGGGCGAGCTCACCCTCGTCAGCCCCACCGAGGCCGCGCTCTGGCAGGCCGTCAGCCGGCTGGTCACCGAACACCCGGTGGAGTCCGTCGAGGTCACCCTGATCGGCGAGCGCCCCCGGCACACCTCCGTCACCCTGCGCTGGCCGGCCGAGGACCCGCTGCTCGACCCGTGGTACCAGGTCCGGCTCGGCACCGCCGCGCTCACCGGCGACCTCGCCACCGTCCCGGTCCGGCCCTACCTGGCCGCCGACGACCACGTCGAGTGCCTGATCGCCCTCGCGGAGGAGGGCCTCGGCCGCGCCTTCCGGGCGGGCGACGTGATCGACGTGGCCCGCCTGGGCCGGCAGTCCTTCGAACCCGTCGAGACCGCCGCCGTGGTCGCCGCCTACCGGCTCGCCCCGGAGGCCGTTGCGCTGCTCGACCTCGCCGCCGAACACGTGCCGCTGGGCTCCCTGGCGGGCGTGCGCACCGTCCTGGAGGCCGAGGTCGCCCCCGAACTCCGCCGTCGCGAATCCCTCGCCCGCCCGCTCCGGCCGCGGCACGGCACCCTGCTGCGCCGCACCGTCATCCGGCACCAGTGGGACGAGGCCCGCCTCCTCCCGGCCGGACCCGCCACCCTGCTGCTCACCCCGGTCGCCGACTTCCTGCTCGCCCCGGAGGGCGTCCGCCCGACGGCCCCCGCCCGCGCCGCCGCCCTCACGGCCCTGCGAACCTGGGACACCACCGCCCCCGGCACCCCGGACGGCGCCCCCTGCGCCCGCCTCCCGGAGTCCAAACACGGCTGAACACCCCCGGGCCGCGCCCTCCGGGCCACCCCCTCCGCCGACGGGTCAGCTCCTCGGGACCAGGGTGTTCTCGTTGGTGCGGCCGGCGGCGTAGTCGTCGATGTTGCGGGTGGTGGCGTCGATGATCTGGCCGACGGCGGTGTGGGTGAAGTAGGCCTGGTGGCTGGTGACGAGGACTTGGGGGAAGGTGACGAGGCGGGCGAGGACGTCGTCGGTGATGCCTTCGATGGAGCGGTCGGTGAAGAAGACGCCGGTTTCTTCTTCGTAGACGTCGAGGCCGACGCCGGAGAGGCGGCCGGCGCGGAGGGTTTCGACGAGGGCTGCGCTGTCGATGAGGCCGCCGCGGCTGGAGTTGACGAGGATGGCGTCGTCCTTCATCCGGGCGAGGGCGCCGCCGTTGATCAGGTGGTGGGTGGCGGGGAGGAGGGGGACGTGGAGGCTGATCAGGTCGGCGCGGGTGAGGAGTTCGGGCAGTTCGGTGTAGGTCATGCCGAGGTCGAGGCAGGCCGGGTTCCGGGCGATGTCCCAGCCGAGGAGGTGGGTGCCGAAGCCGGCCGCGATCCGGGTGAAGCACTCGCCGATCTTGCCGGTGCCGACGACGCCGACGGTCATTCCGTGGATGTCGCGGCCGAGGAGGCCGTCGAGGCGGAAGTCGAACTCGCGGGAGCGGTTGGCGGCGCGGGTGAGGCGGCGGTTGACGGCCAGGGCGAGGGCCCAAGCGTGTTCGGCGACCGAGTACGGGCTGTAGTGGGAGACCCGGGCGACGGTGAGGCCGAGGTCGGCGGCGGCGTCGAGGTCGATGTTGTTGAAGCCGGTGGAGCGTTGGGCGATCAGCTTGGTGCCGCCGGCGGCGAGGGCGGTGAGGGTCCCGGCGTCGAGGACGGCGTTGACGCTGCTGCTGACGGCCGGGTAGCCGGCGGCGAGCGGGGCGGTGTCGCGGTTGAGGAACATGCTCAGGCAGCGCAGCCCGTGCCGCCCGGCGAAGGCCTGTTCCAGCAGCGGCCGTTCGTCGGCCTGCACCCCGTACGCGAGGATCTCCATCGGTTGCCCTTCCGCGAGTGGTCCGCTCCACCGGCCACGCTAGCGGGGCCGTCGCAGGGGCGCCCGTCGGACGCACGAGGGCCCGGACCGGTAGCGGTCCGGGCCCTCGGCGGGGCGGGGGAGGTCAGATGACCGTCTCCGCCTCCAGGTAGCGCTCCTGCGGGACGGTCTTCAGCTCGGCGACGGCCTCGGCGATCGGCACCAGGTTGATGTCGGTGCCCTGCAGCGCGGTGATGTGACCGAACGCGCCCTTGTGGACGGCCTCGACGGCGTGCCAGCCGAAGCGGGTGGCGAGCACCCGGTCGTACGCGGTCGGGGTGCCGCCGCGCTGGGTGTGGCCGAGGATCACCGGGCGGGCCTCCTTGCCGAGCCGGTGCTCCAGCTCGCGGGAGAGCTGGGTGGCGATGCCGGTGAACCGCTCGTGGCCGTAGATGTCCTTGGTGCCCTCTTCCCAGTGCATGGTGCCGGGCTCGGGCTTGGCGCCCTCGGCGCAGACCACGATGGCGAACTTCTTCTGCCGGTCGAAGCGTTCGCGGACGACGGCGGTCAGCTTGTCGATGTGGAACGGCCGCTCCGGGACGACGATGGCGTGCGCGCCGGCCGCCATGCCCGCGTTGAGCGCGATCCAGCCGGTGTGCCGGCCCATGACCTCGACGACCATGACCCGCTGGTGGGATTCGGCGGTGGTCTTCAGCCGGTCCAGCGCCTCGGTGGCGACCGAGACGGCGGTGTCGAAGCCGAAGGTGACGTCGGTGGAGGCGATGTCGTTGTCGATGGTCTTCGGGACCCCGACCACCGGCAGTCCGGCGTCGCTCATCAGCTTGGCGGCCTTGAGGGTGCCCTCGCCGCCGATCGGGATCACCGCGTCGATGCCGAGGTCCGCGCACAGTCGCTTGGCGCGCTCGACGCCGTCGCGCAGGTGGCTGGGCTGGACCCGGGACGAGCCGAGGATCGTGCCGCCCTGGGCCAGGATGCCGCTCACCGAGTCGAGGGTGAGCGGCCGGTGGACGCCCTCCAGGAGACCGCGCCAGCCGTCCTGGAAACCGATGATCTCGTCGCCGTGGTCGACCACCCCCCGGTGGACCACGGAACGGATCACCGCGTTCAGGCCGGGGCAGTCACCGCCGCTGGTCAGCACTCCGATACGCATTAGCTTTGCAACTCCCGAGCAGAACCGAGGAACGGCCGGACTACAGGCTGGGACGACGAGCCGTCACCGTAGCGGGGCGCTCCCACGCCGGAGTGGCGGGGAGGTGGCCGCGGGGTGAAGGACCGGCCGATCCGGACAGAACGCCCGAAAACGGCCGCGAAGTCGAGCATACGGCCCCTGGTCCGGCCGGGCAGGAGCCGACGCGGGAGCGGCGCCGTCGGCGCCCCCGCGCGGAAGTGCAGCCTGCTGCCGAGGAGGGTGTGCAGTAGGCAGCCCCATTGTGGTACGTCCGGGGCCGCCCCTGAACCGGGTGACCGCATCGCGGGCACCCGGGTTCCGGGGCGGGTCGGACGTACTACGCGGGGCGCGTCGTGGCGGCGATGCGCTCGGCGCGCAGCGCGTCGTACCAGGTGGTGTCGGCCGGCGGCAGGGCGTTGACGTCCAGCGCCAGCTTGATCAGCATGTCGGCCACGGCGGGGTTGCGGGCCAGCACTGGGCCGTGCAGGTAGGTGCCGAACACGGTGTCCCGCCAGGCGCCCTCGGTGCCGTCGCCGGTGCCGTTGCCCCGGCCTGCGACCACGGTGGCCAGCGGCTGGACGCCCTGGCCGAGGTGGGTGACGCCCTGGTGGTTCTCGAAGCCGGTCAGCTGCGGCAGGCCGAGGCGCGGGTCGACGTCGGCGAGGACGTCGCCGACGCAGCGGGCGCCGTCGCCGCGGGTGGTCCAGACGTCGAGCAGGCCGAGGCCCGGCTCGCGCTCGCCGAGGTCGTTGATGAACTCGTGGCCCATGATCTGGAAGCCCGCGCAGACGCCGAAGATGATCGCGCCGTTCTCGGAGGCCCGGATCAGGCCGCTGTCGTTGCGCAGCCGCTCGGCGGCGAGCCGCTGCGGACGGTCCTCGCCGCCGCCGATCAGGTAGATGTCGCCGCTGGTGGGGACCGCCTGGTCGGAGCGGACGTCGATCCGGGTCACGTTGAGATGGCGCTGGCGGGCCCGGCGCTCCACGACCAGGGCGTTGCCGCGGTCGCCGTAGGTGCTGAGCAGGTCCGGGTAGACCCAGACCACGCGCAGGCTGCTCTCACTCATCCTCGAAGGCCTTCCGTCACGATCAGATGGGGCTGCAGGCGCGGCATCAGCCGGCCACGACCTTCCGCAGCTGCTGGAAGGCGGTGTAGTTGGCGATGGCCTCGATCCGGCCGGGCGGGGCCATCCGGACGGCCTGCTCCAGCGTGTCCACCACGTGGAACTGCAGTCCGGCGACCTCCAGGCGGACGGCCAGGTCCAGCTTGCGCTGCCCCATCACGAACACCGGGTGCCCGGCGAGGCGCTCGTAGTCGACGTCCCACAGCCAGGAGGTGTCCGTGCCGTCGGCGTCGAGCGCGTTGACGGAGAGGATCACCGGCGCGGGCGGGCCGTCGATCAGCGAGAAGGTCTCCAGCCAGCCGGCCGGGTTCTTGGCCAGCAGCAGCCGGATGTCCCGGCCCTGGTACTGGACGACGTCGTAGCGGCCGGCGACGGCCGTGACCGAGCGCATCCGCTCCAGCGCGACCTGCGGGGAGACGCCGAACACGGCGGCGACGGCGGCCGAGCTGGTGGCGTTGGCCAGGTTGGCCCGGCCGGGCAGCTGGAGCTGGATCGGCCAGGCGCCGCGCTGCGGGTCGATCACGTGGGTGCCCTGGAGCGCCCAGTGCGGGTTGGGGCGCCGGAAGCCGCACTCCTGGCAGAACCAGTCGTCGCCGGGTCGCTGCATCACGCCGCCGCAGGCGGGGCAGGACCAGGCGTCCTCCTTCCAGGCCTGCCCGGCGGCCACCCAGACCACCTTCTTGCAGGAGGAGGCGGCCCAGGTCACCAGCGGGTCGTCGGCGTTGGCGATGACCACGGCCTCGGTGTCCTGAAGGCCCTCGCGCCACTTCTCGGCCATCATCCGGGTCTCGGCCGCGCGGTCGAGCTGGTCGCGGGAGAGGTTGAGCAGGGCGATCGCCTTGGGGCGGGTGTCGCGGGCGACGCCCGCCAGGTACTTCTCGTCGACCTCGATCACGCCGAAGCGGGCGTCCGAGCCGCCGGCCAGGGCGGAGGTGATGCCGGCCGGCATGTTGGCGCCCAGGGCGTTGGAGACCACCGGGCCGGCGGCGCGCAGCGCCTCGGCGATCAGGCGGGTCGTGGTGGTCTTGCCGTTGGTGGCGCTGACCAGGACGACGTCGAGGTGGTCGGCGAGGGTGGCGAGCAGGTCGGGGTCGAGCCTCAGGGCGACCTTGCCGCCGATCACCGAGCCGCTTCCGCGTCCGGCCTTGCGGGACACGGCGGCAGCGACCCGACCGGCCGTGACCGCGATCTTGGCGCGGGCCGGCAGCGAGGCGTCGCGTGCGCCTGTGGGCTCCGATTCGGTGCCTGCCATGCTCAGTGGTTCCTCCTTGCTGCGGCACCACCCGGGTCCGGATCAACGGGCCGTCGGGCGGCGGGGACGGGGCCAGCCTACCGACTCCGCCGCCCGGCTCGACGATCCGGACCCCAGGCAGCCTGCTGCGACACGGCCGGAGGCGCCGCCTCGGGCGTCCTGACGGATCGTCGGGGAAGACGGTGTACGGAGGGGGCCTTCGCCGCTTGGGACGCTCTCCGGGCCCTCGGGGTTCCCGGGTGAGGATGTGGTGAAGAAAAGATCAGCGGCCCGGGCGGGCGCAGGAGACCGGCTCGTCCGCGGTCAGCGTGGCGGTGATCACCAGGGTGCCGTCCTCGGCCCGGAAGTCCAGCGGCGCGGCAAGCCGGCGCATCGCGGTGATCAGCCCGGTGTTGGAGGCGTGGGTCACCGCGTACACGGTCGTGACACCGGCCGCCCGGGCCGCCGCCGACAGCTGCCGCAGCAGGGCCGGACCGAGTCCGCGCCGCTGCCAGGCGTCCTCGACCAGCACCGCCAGCTCCGCCTCGTCGTCGTCCCACATCAGGTGTCCGAGGGCGACGATCCGCCCGTCGGCGGCCGTCGCGGCGAGGCTGCGGCCGTGC
Organism: Kitasatospora sp. NBC_01300; assembly: GCF_041435235.1. Classification (NCBI taxonomy): domain Bacteria; kingdom Bacillati; phylum Actinomycetota; class Actinomycetes; order Kitasatosporales; family Streptomycetaceae; genus Kitasatospora; species Kitasatospora sp. NBC_01300. Next base: position 6,851,556 of record NZ_CP108408.1, read on the forward strand.
CGGGCGTCCAGCAGGTGGTCCAGGTAGCGGCCGGCGTCGCGGACGGGCCCGTGGTAGCGCAGCCGCAGCGAGGCGGGGGAGCAGCGGAGGTGCATCGCCAGGGCCGCGGCCCGGTCGGCCGGTCCGGCGGGGCGCAGCGTCAGCGCCGTCCCGTCCGCCAGCGTCAGCCGGGACGGCGCCTCCCGGCCCGGGTCCGTCACGGTTCGTGGCCGGTCGACCGGGGGGTGCGGGCGGGCGGGCCGCAGCGGGCCCCCGGTGAGCGCGGGCAGCCGGGCGGCCTGGCCCTCGGGCGCCGCGCACCTGCGGTCGGACCTGCGGAAAGGCCGGTGCCAGAGCCGTTCGGGGCGAGTGCGTGATGCCGTCATGCCGCCGACGCTACCGACGCCGCGCTTCCGGCCGGTTACGTGATCGTGAACGCAGGAATGACCTGGGCGGTTCCGGAGCGTGACCATGTTTCGGGGGCGTCGACCGTGCTCGACGGTGCCCGACCGTGCTCGACGGTGCCCGACCGGGCTCGGGCACCAGGGTGGCCGACGGGCGCGGGGCGATCGCCCGGCCCCGACCGGACTGTTGACCTGGACACGCTCACGGATGGCGCAGAATCCGGGGACGAGCGAGCCCGTTCGGATAGGGATGGCTCGGCTTTTCGCCGATCCCACCTCCCCCGAAGGGGCTCACATGTCCTTCCCGTCGTCCTTCCTGAAGAAGTCCGCCCTCGTGCAGCGGTCCGTACTGGGCGTGGCGTGCTGTGCACTGCTGCTGGCCGCGCCGATCGCCCTCGCCCAGCCGGCCGCCGCCGCCGACGGGCCCAAGACGCCCCAGGAGGCTGCCGCTTGCAAGGCCGTCGTCTCGACGCTGCTCGGCGGCTTCGGGTCGATGCTCGCGAACTCGGCGTGCGTCGTGCAGCCGAGCGACAGCTGAACGACAGCTGAAGCGACGACTGAGCGACGGCTGAGCGGCGGCCGTACGGGGCCGCCCTCAGGCCCCGGCCGCCGGGTGGCAGCCGCTGCTCCGGCGGCTGCCACCCGGCGGCCTTGCCTCACGGCCGCGGTTGAGCGGTCAGGGGTGGGACGGGTCGTCGGGCAGGGTGAGGGTGGCGAGGGCGCCGCCGTCGGGGTGGTTGGTGAAGGTGAGGCCGGCGCCGATGACGCGGGCGTGGCCGGTGGCGATGGTGAGGCCGAGGCCGTGGCCGCGTCCGCGTTCGGGGGCGTTGGTGCGGAAGCGCTGGGGGCCGCGGGCGAGCAGGTCGTCGGGGTAGCCGGGTCCGTGGTCGCGGACGGTGATCCGGTGGCCGTCGACGTGCAGCCGGATCGGCGCGGTGCCGTGCCGGTGGGCGTTGATCAGCAGGTTGCCGAGGATGCGGTCGAGGCGGCGCAGGTCGGTGCGGACCTGGCGGTCGGCGGCGACGTCCACGTCCACGTCGACCTCCAGGCCGGTGAGCGTGACGGTGCGGCGCACCGCCCGCTCCAGCGGGACGGGGGCGAAGTCCGGGATCTCGGCGTCGGCGTCGAGGCGGGAGACCTCCAGCAGGTCCTCGACCAGCGAGCGCAGGGCCTGCACCCGGTTCTGGACGAGCTGGGTGGGGCGGCCGGGCGGGAGCAGCTCGGCCGCGGTGACCAGGCCGGTGAGCGGGGTGCGCAGTTCGTGGGCGACGTCCGCCGTGAAGCGCTGTTCGTCCTCCAGCCGCTGGTGCAGGGTGCGGGACATCAGGTCGACGGCGGCGGCGAGGTCGGCGACCTCGTCCTTCCCGTCGACGAGCTCGCCGATCCGGGTGTCCGTCCGGCCGGCGGCGATGCCCCGGGCGGCCGTCGCCGCGGTGCGCAGTCGGCGGCTGATCCGGTCGGCGACCAGGACGCCGGCCAGGACCGTGGTGAAGACGGCGGCGACGACGGTGATCAGGATGATCCGGTCGAGGTCGGCGATCGCCTGCCGGTCCTGGGTGAAGTCCACCCGGACGGAGAGCACCCCGGTCTGGACCTGTCGGGCCGCCCACATCGACTCGCCCCGCGGACCGCCGGCGAGCAGCGAGCCCTCGCGGCCGTCGGCCGCGAGCGTCCGCAGCCCCGCGGGCAGCGCCGGGTCGTCCAGGGCGAACCGGTCGGTGACCTCGCCGCGCTTGTAGGTGTCCACGGCCGAGCCGAGCGCGGCGAGCGCGGCGGCGCGGGCCTGGTCCACGTGCTGACGGATCATCGCCTGGTGGACCAGCAGGCCGACGGCCACCGCCACCAGGACGGCGATGGCGGCGACGGCGGTGGCGATCTGACGGCGCAGGGTCATGCCGGACGCCGCAGCTTGTAGCCGAACCCGCGGACGGTCTCGATCCGGCCGGGGCCGATCTTGGCGCGCAGCCGCTGCACGTGGACGTCCACCACCCGGGTGTCGGCGCCCCAGTCGTAGTCCCAGACGCGTTCCAGCAGGGTGGAGCGCTCCAGCACGATGCCGGGCGCGGCGGTGAACTCCAGCAGCAGCCGCAGCTCGGTGGGGGTGAGCGGGATGAGGCGGCCGTCGACGCGCACCTCCATGCTGTCGGTGTCCACCTGCATGCCGTCGAAGCTGCGCAGCGCGGGGGAGGGGGCGTCCGCGGGAACGGCGGTGGCGGGAACGGCGGCGGCCGGCGCTGCGACGGGCACGGCGGGGTCCACCGGCTCCTCGGGCGGCGCGGGTTCGGCCGGGACCACCCGCACCCGGCGCAGCACGGTGCGGATCCGGGCGACCAGCACGGCGCTCTCGAAGGGCTTGACGACGTAGTCGTCCGCCCCGGCCTCCAGACCGGACACCACGTCGACCGGGTCGGTGCGCGCCGACATCATCAGGATCGGCAGCTGGCTCTCCTCCCGGATCCGGCGGCAGAGGCCGACCCCGTCGAGGAGCGGCAGCATGACGTCCAGCAGGAGGAGGTCGGGGCGCACGGCGTGGAAGGCCTCCAGGCCCTCCAGGCCGTCGGCGGCCGTGGTGACCGGGAAGCCGTAGCGCTCCAGGGCCATCCGGGTGGCCTCCCGGATCACCTCGTCGTCCTCGACGAGCAGGATGTGCGGGTGGGCGGGCGCGGCTGCGGGGTTCATGGCTTCGCTTCCGAGGGAGCCGAGGACGGGCGGACGGGGACCGGGACGGCCGTCTTCTGGGAGGGGACGCCCACGCCGGGGCCGGCGCCGGCCCCGGCCCCGGGCAGGGCGGGCTGAGGCTGGGCGGATGAGCGGCCGTCGCGGGTGGAGACGGCGGGGCCGGCGCTGGGCGTGCTGGTGGGCGTCAGTGCGCCGCCGTTCGCGGGTCCGCCGCCCGGGCCGGCGATCGGGCCGGTGTCCTCGACCTTCCGCTCCAGCAGGCCGAGCCGGACGCCGTCCCACTGGTAGTGGCTGCTGGTCCGGACGAACGCGCCGGTCGGCTCGTAGAGCCACAGGTCGGATCCGACGGTCGCGGCGCTGAACCCCTTGAGCACCTCGACCTGGAGGATGGGCAGCAGCCGGTCGTCGGCCAGCAGGTAGACGTGCAGGACCACGGGCCCGGGGGTGACGACGGCGACGACCAGTTCGTCCCGCCCGTCGCCGGTGAGGTCACGGAACTCGGGGCTGCGGACGTCGCAGGCGGGGCAGGAGTTCAGGGCGCGCCGCTCCTCCGGGCCCACCGTGGAGTCCTTGGCGAGGACGGTGCGGACGTCGACCGTCCTGATGTCGTGCCCGGGGACGGTCACGTCCGGGACGGGTTGCGGCGCGGCCTGCATGGCGGCCGCGGCGCCGGTGGCGGGAGGGCGCGGCGGCGGGGAGGCCGCCAGGTCGGGCCAGAGCGGCTGGGCCACCAGCGGCGGTGCCACCGGCTGGGTGGCGCCGTGGTCCTGGAGCCCGCCGGGGGTGGCACGGCCGAGGGCCAGGGCCGCGAGCGTCACGAGGACGGCCAGGGCGGCGAGGGCCGCCACCGGCACGGCGACGGGCCGGCGGCGGGGTGGGGATGCTGCTGCCACGGTCGGTGCTCGTCCTCCTGGTCTGCGGCGATGCGCCGGTTCGTCCCCGTACCGGCCTCGGTGGTAGGTCGCGTGGACGGCGGTCGGTGGTTCCCGTCCCGCCGTCCCGGCCGCCGCGCCGGTTCGACAGTCGAAACGACCCGACGGCCGGGACGACGGCGACGGCGCGGCGGCTTCAGCCGGTCGCGGCGCCGGGACCGGCCAGGTCCGCCAGGACGATGATGTTGTCCGTCCAGTGCCCGTCCGAGCCGATCCGCCCGCCGCAGGTGATGAGCCTGAGAGCGGGTTCGGGAGTGTCACCGTAGACCGTTTCGGTCGGGAAGCGGTCCTTGGCGGCCTGGAGCAGCGAGCGGACCTTGAAGTCCACGGTGCTGCCGTCGGCGCGCCGCACCTGGATCAGGTCGCCCGGCCGCAGCTTCGGCACGCCGTGGAAGACCGCCGGGCCGTGCGCGGTGTCGTAGTGCCCGATGAGGACGGCGGGGCCGGCCTCCCCGGGCGTCGGCCCGTTGCGGTACCAGCCGACCTCTTCGGCCCGGTCGGCGGCCGGCACTTCGACCGTCCCGTCGGGGTTCAGTCCGAGGCCGGTCACCGGGGCGTCCACCCCGGCGGCCGGGACCAGCAGCCGGGTCGGCGCCGAGGCGGCGAACGGCTTCGGCGCGCCGGCCGGGCTCCCGGTGCTCCCGGCCGTTCCCGTGGTCCCCGCGGTTCCGGGGCCTCCCGAGGGCGCGGCCGCCGGGTTGTCCGTACTGCCGTGCACCGAGGGCTCGACCCGCACCACCGGGGTGTGCCGGCCGGACAACGCCACGGTGGTGCCCAGGACCAGGCAGGCCAGGCCCGCCGCACCGAACGCCGTCCGGCGCAGTGTGCCCGGGCCGGGGGAGGCCTTGCGGCGCCGCCGGCTGCGGCCACCGCGCGAGCGGCCGTGGCGGGCCGGCCCGTCGGCGCCGGGCGTGCTGTCGGGCTGCCCGCCGCCCGCGGGGGCCCCGGTACCCACCGGGCCCCCGGCGCCGCCTCCCCGCCCGGTCAAGGGCGGGGGAACGGCGCCGGGGTGCCCGGCGGACTCGGGGCCGGTGTCAGCCGCGCGCACCGGAGCGGCGGCGCAGCATCGCGAAGCCCAGCGCACCGGCGCCGACGGCCGCGACGGCCCCGCCACCGGCCAGCATCAGGCCGTTGCTGTCGGTCTCGCCGGATCCGTCACCGGCCTGGGCGGCGCCCTTGGGCACCTCACGGACCTGGGTCTTGCCGTCACTGGAGACCGCGGCGCCACCGGCGGAGGGCTGCACGACCGGGCCGCTACCGGCGCCCGCGGAGGGCGTCGCGGTGGGCGTGACAGCGGCGTCCTTGCCCGCGACCGAGGGGGCGGCCGGGGCGGGGCGGGCCGGGGTGGGCGTCGAGGTGGGGGCGGCCGACACGCCGGCACCCGCAGCAGGCGCGGCGGACGGGGTCCCGTCGGCGAAGGCCTGTCCGCCGGTGACGACGGTCAGCAGCGCGCCACCGGTCAGGGCGCAGACGGCCAGCACGCGGCGGGCGGGGGAGCGGTGGGTACGGCTCCTGCTCATACGGTGTTCTCCTTCGTCATGGACGCCTTCCGGCCGGGGTGGCCGGTGCGTCGTCCATGACGGTAGGAGGCCCGTGTCGCGGTCCCCGGCCGGTCGTGTCACGGCCGCCCATCGGCTGCGTAACGAACCCCGGGGCCCGTCGCGGCCGGGGTGGCGGCGACGGTGCCCGCGCGGTGGGAGGCGTTCCGGTTGACGCCGCGTCGGGTCGTGGGGGTAACCCCCCTCCCGGCCCGGGGGGACGCTCCATGGCCCGGGGTCACGGGCCCGGCCACACTGGCTGCGGTTCGAACAGCGTGGTGGTAGGCCCCGGTTCCGGGGTGGTGGGTGCCGCAGCAGGGCGCCGGCCGACCGCGCGACGCGCACCGTGCACGTGATGCCGTCCCACCTCCAGCCGATCGGGGTCACCGATGACCAGTACCGCCGCCCGCGCCGCGACCGCCCCCGCCGCCGCCCCGACGAGCAGGAGGGGAGGGCGCGTCCGCTGGACCGTCGTCCTGCTGACCTCGCTCGCGATCGTCGGGTACGCCGTGGGGACGTACGCCCAGGCAGGCCTGCCCATCACCGCGTCGAAGGGCGGCGTGTCCGCCATCTACGCCGAGCGCCCGATGGCCGTCCAAGTCGCCTTCTACGTCCACATCGTGGCGGCCGCGCTCGCGCTGCTGGTCGGCCCGTTCCAGTTCTCCACCACGCTGCGCCGGCGATCCCCCGCCGTCCACCGCTGGACCGGCCGCGTCTACGTCTTCGGGGTCGGCGTCGGATCCCTGGCCGCGTTCGTCATGGCGTTCTTCAACTCCGCCGCCTTCAACGGCTTCTTCGGCTTCGGCGGGCTCGCCGTGCTCTGGGCCTGGACCACCTGGCGCGGCTACCGCGCCGTCCGCGACCGTGACCTGCCGAGCCACCGCGCCTGGATGATCCGCAGCTTCGCCCTCACCTACGCCGCCGTCACCCTCCGGTCCTGGCTCGGCGTCCTCATCCTCCTCCAGACGCTCACCGCCCAGGGGCACGTCGACGGCGAGCGCCTCTTCGACAACGCCTACGCCGCCCTCCCGTTCCTCAGCTGGCTGCCCAACCTGATAGTCGCCGAATTCCTCATCCGCCGCCGGGGCCTGCCCGCCTACCGTCTCACCGCGGCAGCCCCGCAGTCCTGAGCCGGACGCGGCGGGCGGGCTCGCGGGAGGGGCGTCGAACCCCCTCCTGCGAAGCGGTGTCGGGGAGCCGGCCGCGTCGCCGTGGTCGCGCCGTGGTCAGCCGATGCGGGTGGGGGTGTCGAGGAGGGGGTGGCCGGTGGTGGCGAGGAGGGTGGTGAGGTCGGTGGGGGTGAGGGTGTGGGGGGCGCGGAGGTAGAGCTCGTCGACGGTGGTGCCGGGGAGGGGGTGGGGCTGGCGGGAGAGGACGGCGACGTGCTGGTCGGCCAGGGCGGTGTGGACACGGGCCAGGCCGTCGGGGGTGCTGCGGGCGGCGGTGCGGACGCGCCACAGGGTGGTCGGGGGCGCGGGGGAGTGGGGGTGGTGGCGCTGGGACCACCAGGTGTGGAAGAGGGCGGTGGCGAGGAGGGCGAGGGCGGCGGCGGCGAGGACCACCGGGCCGTCGGGGCCGCGGACGACGATCTTGGCGACCAGGTCGGCCGCGGTGACCGAGACGAAGACGGCGGCGAGTTCGACGCTGTCGCGGCGCCAGCGGTGGGTGCCGGCGCCGCGTCGTCGGGCCCGGGGGAGGGTGGGCGTCGGCTGCATGGTCGGGTGCTCCGTGTGCTCCGTCTGCTCCATGACAGCACCCTGCCCGACGGGTGTTTCCTGTCCACGAACCCGCCGTGACCTGGTGGTTAAGGCCGGCGGGCCCGCGTTACGGTTGCAGGTCCGCGGCCGCCGCCTTGACCTCCGTGAGCAGGAGTTCCAGGTCGGCCTCGGTGGTGGCGGCGTTGAGCAGGCAGGCCCGGAGCATCTCGTGGTCGCCGAGACGGGCCCCGGTGACGAAGACCCGGCCGCGCCGCTGGACGGCGGCGGGGAGTTCGCGGTTGAGGGCGTCGACGGCGGCCTCGTCGTGCCCGGGGGCGCGGTGGCGGAATGCGACGATGGAGGTCTGGACCTCGGTCAGCAGCTCCAACTCCCCGTCAACCTCGATCAGTTCGCCGAGGCGGCGGGCGAGGGCGGTGCAGCGGGCGATGTCCCGGGCGATGCCGTCGCGGCCCTTGTGGGCGATGGTGGCCCAGACCTTGAGCGCGCGGAACGGGCGGGTCTGCTCGGTGCCGTACTCGGAGAACCAGCCGAGCGCGCCGGCCGCCTCGTCGCGCAGGTAGGAGGGGACGAGGCTGAAGGTGGCACGCAGCTCCTCGGTGTCGCGCACCAGCGCGCAGCCGCAGTCGACGGGCACGCCCAGCCACTTGTGCGGGTCGAGGGCGAGGGAGTCGGCGCGCTCCAGGCCGCCGTAGCGGTGGGCGATGGCCGGGTCGAGCCTGCCGAAGGCCCCGTACGCGCCGTCGACGTGCAGCCACAGGCGCTGCTCGGCGCAGAGGTCGGCGATCGGGCCGAAGTCGTCGACGGCGCCGGTGCCGACGGTGCCGGCCGAGGCGACGACCAGGAAGGGCAGCAGCCCGGCGGCCCGGTCGCGTTCGACGGCGGCCCGCAGTTCGGCGGGGTCGATGCGGCCGTCCGGCCCGGTGGCGACGGTGCGCAGGTGCCGGCTGCCGAGGCCGAGGAGTTCGGCGGCCTTGCGGACGCAGGAGTGGGTCTCGCCGGTGACGTAGCCGACCAGCGGCGGCAGACCGGCCAGGCCGTCCTCGCGGACGTCCCGGCCGGCCCGGCGGGCGGCGCGGTTGCGGGCGGCGGCCACGCACACGATGGTGGCCATCGAGGTGCCGGAGGTGAGCAGGCCGCCGCCGGCCGGGTGCGGGAAGCCGACGAGTTCGGCGATCCAGCGGACCACGGCGCGTTCCAGGTGGACGTCGGCGTGGTCGCCGCCGGCCGAGCTGGGGTTCATGGCGGAGGCGGCGAGGGTGGCGAGGACTCCGGCGGGGGCGGGGGCGGAGTTGACCCAGCCGAAGAAGCGGGGGTGGCCGTTGCCCATCGGGTGGGGGAGGACGTCCTGCCCGATGGCGGTGAGGAGGTCGGCGAGCGGGCGGCCGTCGGCGGGCAGCGGGGCGTCGAGCAGGGCCCGGCGGGCGGTGTCGTCCATCGGCTGCCAGACCGGGCGCCCGGGCAGTTCGGCGAGGTAGTCGGAGACGAGGTCGGCGGCGGTGTGCGCGGCGGCGCGGAAGTCCTCGGTGGTCATGGTGGCGGCTCTCCAGGGGCGGGGGAGGCGCGGCGTCCTCGGCGCACCCTGATCGTTCGGTCCGGTGGACCGGTCGGCCGATCCTACGGAAAGGGCCCGCGCCGTGCGGCGCGGGCCCTCCAGGTGAGACGGGGCGGTCGGTCCCGGCGGGGCGGGGTCAGTCGAGCGAGCTGGACAGGCCGCTGGCGGAGCGGCAGTAGCCCTGCATCTCCCTGTTGGTGATCTTGGCGCAGAGCCGGCCGGCCGCGCCCTCGTCGGTGTAGTTCACCGTGTAGTAGCTGACCAGGCCCTCGGCGCAGGCCTTGCGCTGCCAGCTGTCGGCGGCGGTGCCGCACTGCTGGGCGGCCCAGTCCTCGCGGTCGAGGTTGTACTTCATCGTCCGCGAGCCGACGCCGCGGCTGCAGTCGGTCGCCCCGCCGCTGGCCTTGCCGTTGAGGCACCACTTGAGGGCGTCGGCGTAGACCTCGGGGTGGTTCGGGTAGTCGTGCGAGGAGAGGTAGAAGGTCGGGGCGTAGAAGAAGCACGCGGACTGGAACAGGGGCGGCTGGTCCTTGCACGGGTACAGCGGGTCCTGGGCGAGCTTGTCGGCGGGCAGGTTCGCCTTGGCCTTCTCGTCCTCCTCGTCCGGGCCGAAGAGCTGCATGAACAGCCCCTCGGAACAGCGGATCTTGTTCTGGTCGCTGGGGAACTTGCTGCACAGCTCGCGCGCCTTGGGGACGTCCTGCTTGGCGACGAACATGGTGCCGTGGCCGACGCCGTGGATGCACGGGCCGGTGTTCTTGGGCGCGCAGAGCTTGAGGAGGTCGACCTCGGGCTGGGCGGAGGCGTTGAGCATCTCCTCGACCGCGCCGTGCAGGTAGCCGGCCGCACAGGTCTCGTGCGGGTAGGAGATGACCTTCTGGAAGTCGGCGTTGAAGCGCTTGACCGCCGCGTGGCCGAGCTCGTGCGCGATCGGGTGACAGAAGCGCACGGTGTACGGCTTCTCCTTGGTGATCTTGTCGAGGTCGGCGAGCGCGACGCCGGGGTCGGTGGCGTCCATCTCGGCCATCAGCTTGTTGCGCAGCGTCGAGCGGGTCCACACCGCCGGGTCGCCGGTCGGGGTGGCGCTCGCGGCCGCCGGTGCGACGCCGGGCGCGGCGGCGCCGGAGCCCGCGGTGGCGGCCGGGGTCGTCGCCGCGGTGGCGGGCGCGGGCGACCAGTCGGTGACGGCCACCGACCCGAGGCCCAGGACGCCCAGGAGCAGGGCGGTGAGAATCGCGAATACCCGCGGTTGCATGAGGTGATCCCCCGGCGGATCGAGGTGGACGGTTCGCTCCCATCCTGACGGCACGCCGGCGGGAGTCCGCGTTATCGCCCGCCATTCGGGAGGTGTCGGCGACGCTACCGCACCGTCCGACGCCCGGGCGCGGCGGGTTGGTTCCGGATGATCACCCGGGATCGACCACCCGGATCAATCACCCGAACGGCGCAGCGGCCCGCCGTCAGGGCCGCCGCGCCGCCCGGGGCGGCCCGCCGTCAGATGTCCAGCGTCACCTGGTAGTCCGTCAGCCAGGTGTGCAGTTCGAGCGCGAAGTCGACGGACAGCCGGACGGACTGCGGGTCGGTGTCCGGATCGAGCGCGTCGGCGAGGCGCCGCCGGTCGAGCAGGGCGAGCGCCGGGGACTTCTGCTCGGCGGCGAGCCGGGCGAGCTCGGCCCGCAGCAGCGCCGGGTAGTGCGGGTCCTCGGTGACCGGGTACGGGCTCTTCACCCGGTCGGCGACGGCGGCCGGCAGCACGTCCCGGACGGCCGCGCGCAGCAGGCTCTTCTCCCGGCCGTCGAAGTGCTTCATCGCCCACGGCGTGTTGAAGACGTACTGGACCAGCCGGTGGTCGCAGAACGGCACCCGCACCTCCAGGCCGTTGGCCATGCTCATCCGGTCCTTGCGGTCGAGCAGGATACAGACGAAGCGGGTCAGGTGGAGGTACGAGATCTCGCGCATCCGCCGTTCCAGCGGATCGGCGTCCGGCAGGTGCGGGACTTCGGCGAGCGCCTCGCGGTAGCGGGCCCGCCGGTAGCCGGCCAGGTCGAGCTCGGCGAGCAGGCCGGCGTCGAGCAGGTGTTCGCGCGGGCCCGTTCCCTGGCCGCCGAGGCCGGTCAGCGAGACCGCCCAGGGGAAGTCGTCGGTGGCGACGGTCTTCGGGTCGTGGAACCAGCGGTAGCCGCCGAACAGCTCGTCCGCGGACTCGCCCGACAGGGCGACGGTGGACTGGCGGCGCACGCCCTGGAAGAGCAGCAGCAGCGAGATGTCCATGTCGCCGAAGCCGCCGGGCAGGTCGCGGGCGCGCAGGACGGCGTCCCGCTGGGCGAGGTCGGTGAGCGCGGCGGCGTCCAGCTCGATCACGTTGTGGTCGGCGCCGACGTGCTCGGCCAGCATCCGGGCGTACGGGCCGTCCAGGGTCGGTCGGACCTCGCTGGCGTGGAAGTTCTCGCTCTGGCCGGCGAAGTCGACGGCGAAGGAGCGCACCGGGCCTGCGCCCTCGGCCCGTAGGACCCGGGCGGCGAGGGCGGTGACGGCGCTGGAGTCCAGGCCGCCGGAGAGCAGCGAGCAGAGCGGGACGTCCGAATCGAGCTGGCGGTGGACGATGTCGTCCAGCAGGGCCCGGACGGTGGCGACGGTGGCCTCCAGGGTGTCGGTGTGCTCGCGCGCCTCCAGCGCCCAGTAGCGGCGCACCGAGATGCCCTCGCGGCGGACCCGGACGACGTGCCCGGGCCGGACCTCGACGATGCCCCGGTAGGGGGTGATGCCGGGGGTGCGGGTGAAGGCGAGCAGTTCGCGCAGCCCGTCCAGGTCGACCACCGGGCGGACCGAGGGGTGGGCCAGGATGGCCTTCACCTCGGAGCCGAAGAGCACGCCGTCGGGGGTCGGGTGGTAGTGCAGCGGCTTGACGCCCATCCGGTCGCGGACCAGCAGCAGTTCCTCGCTGCGGGCGTCCCAGATCGCGAAGGCGAACATCCCGTTGAGGCGTTCGGCCAGGCCCTCGCCCCACTCCAGGTAGGCGTGCAGCACGACCTCGGTGTCGCTGCGGGTGCGGAAGCGGTGTCCGGCCGCCTTCAGTTCCGCGCGCAGTTCGCGGTGGTTGTAGACCTCGCCGCTGTAGGTGAGCGCCGCCAGCAGCCGGCCGTCGTGCTCGACGGTCATCGGCTGGACGCCGCCCTCCAGGTCGATGACCGCGAGGCGGCGGTGGCCGAGGGCGGCGTGTCGCTCCAGGTGGACGCCGCCGGCGTCCGGGCCGCGGCAGATCTGGGTGGCCGTCATGGCGTCGACGACGGCCCGTTCGGCGGTGAGGTCACGGTTGAAGGCGACCCATCCGGTGATCCCGCACATCAGCAAGCCTCCGGTTCTTCCGCTACGTATGCGGAAAATGACGCTACGTGTCGAAGGGGTGCGACTACAAGGGTGCGTCGGGACGGAGTCGGGAAGGAGGCGGGAGGGGCTCGGGAGGGCGATGTGACTGGTTGTTTGAGCTGAAAGTCGTAAAGTCTGCCCGAATTCGGGCAGGATTCTTGGCCCCGGCGGGCGGTGCGGCCTAGGCTCCTCACTCGTGCCGAGCTCACCCCACCCTCACGACGACCTCCTCGCCCACCTCACCCGGACCAGCCCGCTCGGGCCCCGGGAGGCGGCGCGGGTCGTGGCGGAGGTGCTGGCGTACTTCTCCGAGAGCACCGAGGAGTACGTCCGCCGCCGCCACGGCGAGCTCCAGGCACGCGGACTGACCAACGAACGGATCTTCACCCGGCTCGCCGAGGAACTCCCCGCCCGCCGGGTCGCGGCACCCGAGCTCTCGGCCCGCCAGCTGCGCCGGATCGTCTACGGCTGAGCGCTGCCGGGGCGGGGGCGCGGCGCCGGCGCACCCACGGCACCGGCGCACTCGCCGCATCCACGGCATTCGCGGCATCCACAGCACTTACGGCATTCACGGTATTCACGGCATTCACGAAGAGGAGACCACGCATGTGCGGAATCGTGGCCTACATCGGCCCCAAGGACGCGACCCCCTTCCTGCTGGAGGGCCTGGCCCGGCTGGAGTACCGGGGCTACGACTCGGCCGGCGTGGCCGTCACCGGTCGCACCGGCGGGCTCAAGGTCCGCAAGGTCAAGGGCCGGGTCGCTGACCTGGCCGCCGCCGTCCCGGCCCGGTTCAAGGGCAGCACCGGCATCGGCCACACCCGCTGGGCGACCCACGGCGTGCCCAGTGACGCCAACGCCCACCCGCACCTGGACGGCGCCGAGCGGATCGCCGTCGTCCACAACGGCATCATCGAGAACGCCGACGAACTGCGCGCCAAGCTCACCGCCGACGGCGTCGTGTTCCGCTCCGAGACCGACACCGAGGTGCTCTCCCACCTGATCGCCGCGCACGTCGGCGAGGGCGTCGAGCTGGAGGACGCGGTCCGCGCCGCCCTCGGCCGGGTGGTCGGCACCTACGGCATCGCGGTGCTCGACGCCGAGCAGCCGGACCGGATCGTGGCCGCCCGCAACGGCAGCCCGATAGTTCTCGGCCTCGGCGAGAAGGAGATGTTCGTCGCCTCCGACGTCTCCGCCCTCGTCCGCTACACCCGCCAGGTCGTCCACCTGGAGGACGGCGAGCTGGCCACCGTCCGCGCCGACGGCTTCCGCACCTTCACCACCGACGCCCGCACCACCCACCACCAGCCGTCCACCGTGGACTGGGAGATCGACTCCTACGACACCGGCGGCTACGAGCACTTCCTGCTCAAGGAGATCCACGAGCAGCCCGGCTCGGTCGAGCGCACGCTCAGCGGCCGGCTCGACGAGCGCTTCTCCACCGCGCACCTCGGCGGCCTCAACCTGGACGCCCGGGAGCTGCGCGAGATCCGCCGGGTGAAGATCCTCGGCTGCGGATCCGCCTACTACGCCGGCGAGATGGGCGCCCAGCTGATCGAGGAGCTCTCCCGCATCCCCGCGCACAGCGAGCCCGCCTCCGAGTTCCGCTACCGCAACCCGGTGATCGAGGCGGACACGCTCTACATCGCGGTCAGCCAGTCCGGCGAGACCTACGACACGCTGGCCGCCGTGCAGGAGATCAAGCGCAAGGGCGGCCGGGTGCTCGGCGTCGTCAACACCGTGGGCAGCGCGATCGCCCGCGAGTGCGACGGCGGCATGTACCTGCACGCCGGGCCGGAGATCTCGGTCGCCTCCACCAAGGCCTTCACCTCCACCGTGGTCGCCTTCGCGCTGCTCGCCCTGCACTTCGGCCGCATCCACGACCTGTCGCCCGCCGACGGCCGCCGGATCGTCGCGGCCCTGAAGGCGCTGCCGGACCAGATCCGCGAGGTGCTCGCGCAGACCGAGGCCATCGCCGAACTCGCCGCCGAGTACGCCGGTTCGGCGGGCATGATGTTCATCGGCCGGGTCCGCGGCTTCCCGGTCGCCCGGGAGGGCGCGCAGAAGCTCAAGGAGATCTCCTACGTGCACGCCGAGGCCTACCCGGCGAGCGAGCTGAAGCACGGTCCGCTGGCGCTGATCAGCCCCGAACTGCCCACCGTCGCACTTGTCCCGGACGACGAGCTGCTCGACAAGAACCTCACCACCCTCGGTGAGATCAAGGCCCGCTCCGGCCGCGTGATCGCCATCGCGCACCGCCGCCCCGAGGACAAGCTCGCCGACCACTGCGTCCTCGTCCCCAAGAGCGAGCCCGAGCTCGACCCGCTGCTGCTCAACATCCCGCTCCAACTCCTCGCCTACCACGCCGCCGTGGCCCTCGGCCGCGACGTCGACAAGCCGCGCAACCTGGCGAAGAGCGTGACGGTGGAGTAGGGCGCCCCGAAGAAGTGACGGCCCGGCGGGTGGGGCGGCTTTCCTGCTGATCAGCAGCTCAACGGCTCAACGGCTCAGGAGTCGAGCAGTTCAGTAGTTCAGCAGATCAGGAGGAAGGCGTCCCACTCCTCGGCGGCGTCGCCGGTGCCCGCCGAGGACGCCTGCGCAGCGGTACGGGCATGGGCATGGGCGTGGGCGTGCAGGGCGAGGGCCGCGCCTGCCGTCCCCTCCAGGAGGCCGGGCGGGTCGCCGGCGCCGAGTGCCGTGTCGAGCCGGCTCGCGACGGTGGCGGCGAGCCCGGGCAGGCGGGCGGTCAGTTCGGCGGAGCCGGAGTCCTCGGCCATCCGTTGGGCGATCCGCAGCAGGCCGCCGGTGCCGTGGCAGAGCCCGGGGCCCTGGAGGTTCCAGCCGGCGGGGTCGCGCAGCGTGTCGGTCAGCGCCGCGACGGCGGTGGTCCGCCAGTCGGAGCGGCCGCGGGCCGCGCCCGCCAGGAAGAGCGCGCGGGCCGCACCGGGGGTTCCGTAGCACCAGGCCGCGCGCGTCGGCTGGTCGGTCGGCAGCCGGCCGGCCTCCTCGTCCTCGACGCGCACGGTCATCGGCCAGGAGCCGCCCACGCCGGGTCGGCCCCCGGCCGCGTCGGGGCCCATGGGCACCGGCTCGGCCGGGACGGGCCCGACCGGGCCGGCCGGGTCGACCGGACCGGGGATCCGCCGGGCGGCGAGCCAGCTCGCCAGCGCCTCGATCGCCTCGTCCTGCCCGGGCACCCGCACACCGCGCAGCCGGGCCAGCGCCAGCAGGGCGAGCGGGCCCGGGACCCCGTGGGCCAGGCCCAGGTTGAGGTGCCCCCGGGGGAAGCCGGGAGCCGCGCCGGGCAGTCCCGGTCCACCGGCGGTCCACCAGCGCGGCAGCACACCGCCGGTCGGCTCGGCCAGCGCGACCAGCGCGGTGAGCAGGTCGGCCAGCGCCGGTCCGGCCGGCTCCAGCGCGAGCAGCAGCCGGCCCAGGCCCGCCGCGCCCGAGACGGCGTCGAAGGTGTGCGCCCGCAGGCCCGTGCCGGCGGCCAGATCGGCGCGCAGGTCGGCGACGCGCCCGGCTGCGGCCTGCCGGACCCGGGGCGTCAGCCCGTCGAGCAGCGTGCGGTACTCGCCGGGGCGCCGCGCCATGGTGCGGGCGGCGAAGGCGATCGCGGCGGCGCCGGAGAAGAGTCCGCCGCCCCGCATCGCCCCGGGGGCTTTCACAGCGGCCGCGAGGTGCCCGTGCGCGGCGCGGCGCAGCGCGGCGTCGTCCTCGCGGTCGGCCAGCACGGCGAGCGCGAGCGCGGCGCCGCTGCGGCCGGCCCCGAGCGCGTGCGCCGCCGGGGGCGGCACGGGCGCCGAGGACGTCGTGGTGTCGGCGGCCGGTTCTTCGAGCGCACCGGGCCTGCTGAGCAACTCGGCCACGGCGCGGATCGGATCCGTCGTGTTCATCGCCCCTCCCGCGGGCTGGAGCGGCGGGCCCGGTGGGCCTCGACGGCGCCTCGGGCCAGTGCGTAGGCGCGGCGTTCGGCCTCGCGGTCGATCCCGATCAGCCGGTTGTGGCCCATGTGCAGCAGCGAGGCCAGCACCGGGTCGGCCGACGACGGCTCCACCTTGGACGCGTACCGCGCGAGTGCGACGGCCCGCTGCCGCCAGGCGTCGGCCAGCGCGGGGTCGGCGGGCAGCAGGCCGCCCGCCGGGACGGCCGGCCCGTCGGGGCCGATCGCCCGCAACACGGCCGCACGCTGGGCCCGGAACGCCTGGTGGTGGCGCTCCGACTTCGGATACGCCCCCGCCAGCCAGGCTCCGACCGAGGGCACGCCGGGAACGGCCGGCTGGTCGTCGGGAGGGCCGGCGGGGAGGCCGGTGCCGCGCTCGGGCCCGCCGTCAGGAACGCGGTCTCCCGTCGGCTGCCCCGCCGACTGCCCCGCGCGGCCGGCCAGGAAGGCCTGCACGGTGCCGGCGAGGTTCACGGCGGCGAGCAGGTCCCGGGAGAGCGAGCGCTCCGCCCGGGCCAGCCGCAGCGCGGCCAGCGCGACCAGGCTGTCGGCCTGGAAGACCCGCTCGGCGTCGGCGAGCACCTCGGCGCCGCCGTAGCGGTCGGTCTCCGGCGCGTAGCCCTCCAGGCGCAGGTCGGCGGCGAGCCCGGCCCTGTGCAGCTCCCGCACCCAGTCGTGCACGGTGGGCAGCAGTCGGGCGGCGAGGACCGGCGGCGCACCGTGGAAACGCAGCCGCAGATGCGGCGCGGAGTCCTGGTAGCGGATGAAGAACCAGCGGTCCACGTCGGCGGGCAGGGCGTCGAGCAGCCGGGGAAGGTGCTCGACCAGGATCTCCTCCTGGCGCGCCTCGGTGGCCGCCAGCCGGGCGAACAGCCAGGATCCGCCGGGGAGTTCGACGGTCCGGTCGCGCCGGGCGGGCAGCGGTCGGCGAGGTCCGGACGCGGTCGGCCCGGTCGTGCTGCGGCGCAGCGGGACCACCAGTTCGGCGGTCCGCGCACCGTCCGGTCCGCACAGCCAGCCGCCGTCGCCGGCCGGATTGGGGTCCTCCTGGAGCACGGTGGGCTCGGCGGACCGCGCCTGGCTGTGCAACAGCCGCCGGTGCCACGGGAGGTCGAGGTCCAGGCTGATCCGCTGGTCGCCGCTGATCAGGCGGACGGCGGCCGGCACTCCCCAGCGTCGGCGCCAGCGGGCCAGGCCCTCGTCCCACTGCTCGAACGGGGCGGAGGCCGCCGGGACGGGCGCGGTCAGCCGCCAGGTGGCCGGGGCCAGCACCACCCGGCCCCGGCGGACGCGCGGCAGCACGGGCGCGCTGCTCGCCGCCCCCCAGTCCCAGGGCTGCCAGGGCCGTTGCCCGGTCAGCGTCACCTCCTGGAGGAAACGGGCCGCGTTGGGCGCACCGCTGCGCAGGTTGAGCACGTGATGGGTGGCGACGCGGACCTCCCGGCCGAGGCGGCGGGAGTACACCGCGAGCCGGTCGGGATCGGCCAGCACGACCAGGTCGTCCAGCGGCAGTACGGAGGGGCCGCCCGGGTCGGCGAAGGCGCTGACCACCACCCGGTGGTCGAGCCAGCGCGGGGTCAGGGCGATGTTGGCATGGCGCGCGCGGTACGGGGTGAACTCCAGGTGCGCTTCGAGTGCGCCGGAGTCGCCGGATCCGGTGGGCCCGGCGGGCCCGGCAGACCGTACGGACCCGGCGGCCTCGGCCAGCAGGGCCCCGCCGGCCGCCGCCGGGTCGCCCGTCGACCGGCCCGGTTCGGTACCCGGTCCGGCAGCCGGGCCGCGGTCGCCCCCCGCGCCCGCGAGCAGGGTGGCGAAGCGGCCGAAGGTGGCCCCGGCGCGGTCACTGCCGGCGACGGGGGAGAGCACGAGCCGGAAGTCCCCGGCGTCCAGCGCCTCCAGGGAGTCCGCCGCCAGTTCGGCGTACAGCTCCAGGGAGGCGGGCGGGGTGTCGACGGCGCCGCCCGCCTCGTCGCGCGGCGGGGCCAGCCGGGCCAGCAGGTCGTCGTCCAGGAGCACTTCGGGCAGCGTGCCGTCCGGCTCCCGGTCGGCGAGGGCGCCCGCCGCCAGTTCGGCCAGCAACCGGTCGCGGGCCGCGTCGGCGTCGGTGCGGGCCCGGGTGGGCTGGGGGTTGGCCGTGCCGCGGGGGCCGGCCGGGCGCCGGTAGCCGGCCGGCGGGCCCAGGCCGGTGTCGGGGTCGAGCAGTTCGGCCAGCGGGACGGGGCTGTCCGTGCCGTACCGCTCGACGAACTCCGCGTGGTAGGCGCGCAGGTGCTCGGGCCCGGGGGTCTGCGGCGCCAGGCGCCAGAGGAGCGCGGCGGTCCGCTCCAGCTCGGTGCGGACCTGGTCCGGCAGGACCACCTCGGCGTCCAGGGCGAGATCCGCGTGGAGCGGGCGGTCGGCCGGGGCGAGCCGGGTCATCCGGGTCCGGAGCTCGCGCAGCAGGTCGGTGGCCTGTCCGCCGGGCAGGGCGGCGGCCTGCGCCAACGCGTCCCGGACAGCCGCCAGTTCGGGGTGCACCGGGTGGTCGGCGGGTATCCGGTCGAGCACATGGCCGAGCAGGTCGGTGCTGTCCGGCGGAGGCGTCAGGTCGGTGAGCAGGAAGCCCTGGCCGACCAGCGAGCGGACCAGGGCCGTGACGGCCTCGGCCGGGGCCGTGGGGAAGTCGGCGGTCAGCGCGGCCAGCAGGTCGCGGTGCCGGACCGGCTCGGCGGCGGTCCGGATCGCGGCCCGGACGACGGCGGTGGCCCGTACGGTCCGTTCGGCGACCGGCTCCGCCTCGGCACCGGAAGCGGCGCCGGTACCGGCGGCGGGCCGACGCTCGGGCAGGTACGGCAGCACCAGGCGACCGCCGCGCAGCCGGGCCTGCTGGTCCACGGCCAGCCGCAGGCCGGGCAGCACCGCGGGGTCGGTCCGCAGCCGGTCGAGCAGCGGGAGCAGCCAGCCCAGGTCGGGCCGCAGGGCGCGGCGGTCGGCCCCGCCCCAGCGGACCTTGGCCGCCGCACCGAAGCGCGCCGGCGCCACTGCGGCCATCAGCCCGAACGGCGTCGGCCGGGTGGCCATCCGCAGCCGGTAGCGGCTGACCGCCTCGGCCGCCCGGCGCAGCGCGGCCGGGCGGGGCACGGTGCCTGCGGCGACCTGGTCGAGCAGGTCGGCCAGGGAGGGGCTGGAGAGCTCGATCGCCTCGCGCAGGGCCGGGTCGGCGGCGGCCTCGGCGAGGTGTGCCAGGAGCTCGGTGTCGGTGGACCCCGACGCGGGGTGTGCGGGGTCGGCGGACTCCGGGGCCGGGACGGTGTGACGGTGCGAGCGCGGCAGCGCGGGTGTCCGCAGCAGGACCGGGCCGGTCGCGGTGAAGAGTCCGTCCTGGGGCGCTCCGTGCGTCTCGACCACTGTGCTCCTCGTGCCTCGGTGCCTCGTGCCACACGCCTCGTGCCGATGCCGCCACGCGGTCCGCACTCCTGACGGCGGGTCGGGTCGTGTCTACCCCGGCGATCGAAAACTGTCCACCATCGATCGAACTGTTTCGATTTTTGGCTGAGTTAATCCATTCATCCGTGCAGAACCATTGCTGGGCCCATGCAGGAGTGCCTAACGTCCGCTGCAGTCCGCCGCGGTCAACCGTGGCACTGACGAAGGGAGGCCCTCATGGCCGACGACATGCTGGAGCTGTTCGACCTTGACGTGCAGGACCTGGTCTCGGGCGAGCTCGGCGAGCGCGAGGAGTCCGCGATCAGCATCTCCTGTGAGGGGTCCTGCACCCGTCCGTGGTGCATCTAGTCCGGTAGCAGTACCGGCACTACGGGGCGCGGCTGCCCGGACCAGACGGTCCGGGCAGCCGCGCCCTCGTGCGTTCGGGCCCCGCCCGGTCCGGGCCCGGCTCAGCCGCCGGCGGCCAGCGGTCCGTGACCCGGCGCCGCCCGGCCGTCGTCCGTCACCGGCGCGGGCAGCGGCCCCCGGGCCAGCCGCAGCAGCTCCTGCGGGGTCAGTTCGGCCAGCCGGGCGCGGCCCAGCCGCAGCACCTCCGCGGCCGTGTCCAGCAGTTCCGCCGGTGTCGCCGGGCGCTCCGGCAGCCCGTCCGCCCAGCCGCCGCCGGCCAGCCACTCGCCGACGGCGCCGCGCAGCTGCCCCGTGCCCGCCTCCCGGATCGTGAACGAGAGGTGCACCGACAGGCCCTGATGGCCCGTCGCGGTGTGCGGCGCCCCGCGCGGCACGTACAGCACCTCGCCCGGCCCGAGCACCGAGTTGAGCGCCACCGCGCCGGGCTCGGGGGCCAGCCCCGGGCGCCAGCGCCCGTCGGCGGGGGCCTCGTGGACCGTCCACTCCTTCTTCCCCGCGAGCTGGACGACCAGCACGTCCGCGTCGTCCCGGTGCACGTCCAGTCCGCGTCGGCCGGCACCCGTCGCGAAGCAGAACGCCTCGGTCCGGCGGCCCAGTTCGACCGCGATGTCGGTGGCCAGCGCGCGCACCGGCGCGTGCCACTGGTCCAGCTGCGGCAGCAGCAGCGTGGCGCCGTCGGCCAGCAGGGCGGCGATCCGGTCGGGGTCGGCGAAGCCCTCCTCCCGGCGCCCGGCGACCACCCGGGTCGTGCAGAACTCCGCGGGCGGGACGACCGCACCCGCCCGGACCATCTCGACGTAGGGCACCCGCAGCAGTCCGCCGCGCAGCGCCTCGTCCAGCTCGCCCGGCCGGGGCAGCCCCGCGGGCCAGCCCGCGGTGCGGAACACCTGCGGCCGGCGTTCCTCCAGCGCCTCGGCGAACGTCGCCGCGTCGCCCACCAATTCGGTCAGAACTCGTCCCATCGTCCATCCCTCCGTCCAGCGGCCCACCACGGGTCGACCGTCGCATAACCTACGGATGAACATCTGAGTCGGGTTCAGCGGGAATCCGCCAACCAGCCCGGGATCGGCCAGCTTCGCGTCACGGGGCGACAACCGCGATGCGCTGCGGGGGCCCGTCGCGGGCGGACGGGTCGAGGGGTGAAGCGGGCGAGCGCCGCCGGCACCGGCTCCCGGTCGGCGTGTCCCGACCCCCCAGGTCGGGCGGCGGACGCGGCCCGTTCTTCCGGCAGCCCGTCCGTCCTCCGGTGCGACAGGCACCGCCGCCGGGGCGCCGGCCGCTCCGCACCGCCCCGAGGGGGTCGGCGGGCCGTTCCGATCGCCTGTGATGAGCGTCACATTTGAAGGTTCGGCCGGTCGTCCGGCTCGCCGCCCGGGTTGCTCGGGTGCCGACCACGGCCCCCACCTGCGACAATCCCGACCATGATCGACTCTGCCGCCCCGACCGCCCCCCTCGCCGTCGCCGCCGCCGCGATCGTCCAGGACGGCCGACTGCTCGTGGTCAGCAAGCAGGCCGCCCCCGACGTCTTCTACCTCCCGGGCGGCAAGCCCGACCCGGGCGAGAACCCGCTCCAGGCGCTGGCCCGTGAACTGCGCGAGGAACTCGGGGCCGTGCCCGTCGACCCCTGTCACCTCGTCGACATCCGCGCCACCGCCGCCCTGGAGGGCGTGCCCATGCTGATGACCGTCTTCACCGCCGCCCTGGACCGCACCCCCGTCCCCGCCGCCGAACTCGCCGCCCTGCGCTGGACCGACGGCCGCGACGACACCCTCCGCCTCGCCCCGGCCGTGCGCGACCACCTCCTGCCGTTGCTGCGCGAGCGGGGCGACCTGCCGTAGGGCGTGCCCGACGGTCCGCGCCGCGCGCCCGGTGGGAACCGTCGGGCCGCACTGGGCCGCCCCGGGCCGTCAGCGGCCCGTAAAAGCCCGGTGGCGCTGCCCGGAAGGTTCCGGGCAGCGCCGCCGCGTGCGTCAGGCAGTGGCCGTCAGCGCGCCGTCTGCGGGACGCGCTGGCCCGGGACGGCCGGCCTGGCGGTCGTGCGGCCCGCGGCCGGGGCGGCTCCCAGGGCGGTGCCCCGGGTCTCCTCGGCCCACAGCATGCACACCAGCAGGCCGACCACGGTGGTGCCGGCCGCGATGAGCATGGTCGGACCGGTGCCCAGCCCGGACAGCGACAGCGGCAGCAGGTAGGTGCCGACGGCCGCGCCGATCCGGCTCACCGAGGTCGCCACACCCACCGCCGTCGCCCGGATCTCGGTGGGGAACAGCTCGTTGGGGTAGGTCCAGTCGAGGACGTTGGGCCCGCCGCACAGGAAGGCGTACGCGCACAGCGCCGTCAGCGCGACGGCCGCCGGAGCGGTGGGCCACACGCCCAGCAGGGCCAGCGGGACGGCCATCAGGGCGAACGACCAGATGATGACGGGGCGCCGACCGCGGGTGTCGATCAGGCGCAGGGCCGGGTAGCAGCCGAGCAGGAAGACGAGGCTGATCAGCCCGGTGCCCAGGGTCTCCATCACGGTGCCGCCGGGCATGCCGAAGGAGGAGAGGATCTGCGGGCCGAAGGTGAGCATCGCGAACAGCGGGCCGACCTGGCAGAGGAAGAACAGACCGCAGAACAGGGTGCGGCGCCGGTAGGGCGGGGTCATCAGCAGGCGCAGCCCGCCGGGGCGGCCGCGCTCGGCCGGGTCGGGCATCAGCTCGCGGCCGTCCACCCGGACGCCGAGGTGCTTCTCGACCACGCGCACCGCGTCGCCGACCCGCCCGTGGGCGGCCAGCCAGCGCGGGGACTCCGGCGTACCGCGGCGGATCACCAGGAACACCACGCACAGCACCGTGGAACTCGCGAGCATCCACCGCCAACTGCCGGGCCCGGCCAGCTCCAGGAACGCGTAGCCCACCACGTAGGCGAGCACGGACCCGGCGTACCAGGCGATGATCTGCTGACCGAGCAGCCGCCCGCGCTGTTTGGCGGGCAGCCACTCGGCGAGCAGGGAAGTGGCGATGGGGTAGTCGGCGGCCACGGCCATGCCGAGCACGAAGCGCAGCACGGCGATCGCCCACACCGTGTCGACCCAGAAGGAGAGCACCGAGCAGGCGACCATCACGAGCAGGTCGGCGGTGTACATCACCTCCCGGCCGATCCGGTCGGTCAGCACGCCGAAGAGCGCGCCGCCGACGAACATGCCCACCAGCGCGGCGGCGCCGATCAGGCTGACCTCCGCGGTGGACAGGCCGAGCTCGGGTCGCATCCCGATCAGGGCGACGCCGACGATGCTCAGGATGTAGCCGTCGAGCAGCGGTCCACCGGAACAGGCGAGGGCCAGTCTCCGGTGGAAGGCGGTATACGGGGCGTTGTCGATGGTCTGGGACATGTGCTGGGGGTCCTCCGGAGCGTACGACGGCGGATGACCCGCTCACCGTGCGCCGGGTAGACGGCAAGGAAAGACGCCGTCCGGCGGACGGCGCCATCACCCGCTCACACCGGGCGACCGTCCACGGTTGCCCGGGTGCGAGGGGGCCGCCACCGGGCCGAAGGTCGGCCGAAGTCGCGACGAAGGTCCCGAAGCGGACAGGACCTCGGACCGTGTCGCGACCCCGCCCGCCCAGTCCTGCCGGGCCCTGTCGCCGTCCGGACGCCCGCCCGCCCGCCGGGCGTGACCCTTCTCACCCGGAGGCCCCCGAGGGCCCCGATCCTGTGACCGGCGCCACATCGCGCCGTTCCGCCGGTGGGCGCACCGGGCTGCGCCCACCGAACGGCGCAGCCCGTCTCCCGCTACGCGGGCGCGCCCTCCGCCAGCTCGCCGTCGGCCAGCCGCAGCCACCGCTGTACGCCGATCCCGTGCAGGAACCGCTCGTCGTGGCTGACCACCACGAAGGCCCCCCGGTAGGAGTTCAGCGCGCTCTCCAGCTGGGCCGCGCCCGCCAGGTCGAGGTTGTTGGTGGGCTCGTCCAACAGCAGCAGGTGCGGGGCCGGCTCCGCACAGAGCACGCAGGCCAGGGTGGCGCGCAGCCGCTCGCCGCCGGAGAGCACCCCGACGGGCAGGTGGGCGCGGGCGCCGCGGAAGAGGAAGCGGGCGAGCAGGTTCATCCGCTCGGCCTCGGGCCGCTGCGGGGCGTACGCGGCGAAGTTCTCGGCCACCGTGCGCTCCGGGTCCAGCAGGTCGAGGCGCTGCGAGAGGTAGGCGGTGCGCCCTTCGGCGCGCCGCACGTCGCCTCCCTCGGGGGTGAGGTCCCCGCTGAGCAGGCGCAGCAGGGTGCTCTTGCCCGCGCCGTTGGGGCCGGTCAGCGCGATGCGCTCGGGGCCGCGCACCGTCAGGTCGACGCCCCGGCCGGTGAACACCTCCCGGTCGCCGAGCCGCACGCGCAGCCGC
This sequence comes from Kitasatospora sp. NBC_01300, assembly GCF_041435235.1. Lineage (NCBI taxonomy): Bacteria > Bacillati > Actinomycetota > Actinomycetes > Kitasatosporales > Streptomycetaceae > Kitasatospora > Kitasatospora sp. NBC_01300. The sequence goes on from NZ_CP108408.1 coordinate 6,875,873, forward strand.
TCGCCGAGGAAGAGGGTGCGCCCGGCGGGCACGGTGGTGTCGGGCAGGTCCAGCGAGAGGCGCTGCTCCTCGCGCAGCGCGCGCCCGGCCTCGTCCAGCCGGGCCTTCGCCTCACCGACCCGCTCGGCGTGCATCTGGCCGGCCCGCCCGGCGGATTCCTGGGCGCCGCGCTTCATGGTGCCGGCGAAGATGCGGGGCAGGCCGGCGCTCTTCAGGTTGCGGGCGGCGTTGCCCTGGCGGCGTTCGGCGCGTTCGCGGGCCTGCTGCATCTCCCGCTTCTCGCGGCGCAGTTCCTGTTCGGCGTTGCGCACGTTCTTCTCGGCGGTCTCCTGCTCGGCCCGTACGGCTTCCTCGTACGCGGTGAAGTTGCCGCCGTGGAAGCGCAGTTCGCCGCGGTCGAGTTCGGCGATCCGCTCCATCCGGTCGAGCAGGGCGCGGTCGTGGCTGACCAGGAGCAGGCCGCCGCGGAAGTCGTCCAGGGCGTCGTGGAGGCGGTGGCGGGCGTCGGCGTCGAGGTTGTTGGTGGGCTCGTCGAGCAGCAGCACGTCGGGGCGCCTGAGCAGTTGGGCGGCCAGGCCGAGGGAGACGATCTGGCCGCCGCTGAGGGTGCCCAGGCGCCGGTCCAGCGCCAGGTGGGCCAGGCCCAGGCGTTCCAGCTGGGCGCGGGTGCGTTCCTCGATGTCCCAGTCGTCGCCGATGACGGCGAAGTGCCGCTCGTCGACGTCCCCGGACTCCACGGCGTCGATGGCCCGGACGATCGCGGCGACGCCCAGCACCTCGGCGGCGGTGAGGTCGCCGCTCAGGGGGAGGGTCTGCGGGAGGTGGCCGAGGGTGCCGGTGACGGTGACGGATCCGCCGGCGGGCCGCAGCGTCCCGGCGAGGAGCCGCAGCAGCGTGCTCTTGCCGGTGCCGTTGGGCGCGACGAGGCCGGTGCGGCCGGCACCGAGGGAGAAGGACAGGTCCTGGAAGACGGGGGTGTCGTCGGGCCAGGAGAAGGACAGGTTCGAGCAGACGACGAGAGCGCCGGACATGGAGGTGGCCTCACAGAGGAGCAGGGCGCGGCGCAGCAGACAGCCGGCGCCCGGGGGCAGACGGATGGGAGAAGGGCACGACGACGGGGCCACGCCGACGGTGCTCGTACGCACCGGTCGGTGGCCTACCGGGTCCGGGACTCACCCGGAGATGTCGTCGTCCACCACCACGTCTGGTCTCCTCGGCATACGGACGGTCGAAGTCCGCGCCAGTGTAGCCACCGGCGGCCAGGCACGCACGGCATTTATCCGACGTCGGCCACCCCTTGCGGTGACCGCCGCCCGCTCCGCCCTCCCGCGTCCTGCGCTCGGTCATCCCCTGCCTGCACGGCTCGGTGACCCTCCCGGCCACCCCCGGGCCGGAACCGGCCGCACTGCTCCGGCGCGAACCGGGCCGGCTCGACGAGCGCATCGACTGTCTCACCCGCAACCGCGACGCGATCCGCGACTACCTGGAACCCCGGCCCTGAAGCGGCGGCGGCGAGGGCTCGGCGGGTGAGCGGAACGGCCGGCTTCGGCCGGTCGTGCGAGTTCGGCGACGTCCGGAACCGCGGGCCCGGACCGCTCACCGGTCCGGGCCCGCGCGCCGTCAGGAGCCGGCCGTGGCCGCTTCCAGGGTGGTCGCCATGATCGGGCTGGTGAACGTGTTCGTCGCGTCGCCCGAGGAGGGGTGGTAGGAGCCCCACTTGAGGTAGTTGCGGTCGCCGTCCCAGGTGGTGCCCGTGAAGGTGTCGGAGCCGGTGGTGAAGGTCTGCTTCGCGCCGTCGAACCAGAAGTCGATGGTGCCGTCGGTGCGGCCCAGACGGATCTTCAGCGCGTACGAGTGCCACGTGTTGTTGGCCGTCTGCGCGGTCCACAGGGAGTGCGCGACGTGGTCGGTGTCCCACTCCTGGAGGCGGACGCGCCCGTTGACGATGTCGATCTCGATCGGGTGGTTGGCCGTGTCGGTGCTCGGCGAGCACTTGAGCTGGAACACGTACCGGCTGTTGGTGTCCTTGATGTCCACCTTGGACGACCAGCCCAGGTAGAAGGTGTCGCCCTGCTTCAGGTCCGGGCTGAGCGTCTCGCAACGCTCCTCGCCGGCGGCCTGGAAGGCCCGCCACACGTTGCCCTTGGCGGAGTCCTTGACGACGCCGAAGTTGCCGGCCGCGCACTGGACGGCCTTGAACGAGGACGGGCCGGTGCTGGTGCTCGGCGTCCACAGGACCTTGCCCGCGTCGGCGGCGGAGGCCTGGCCGCCGCAGGTGAGCGCGAACGTGGCGAGGGCGGCGGCCGCGGCGGCGGCCTTGCGGCGGTGGATCGGAACGGACATGCCTCTCCCGGGGGGATGAGTGGCGCGGGGCGGGGGACGGGTGTACGCGGCGATTCGACCACCGCCCGGCCCGTCCGGCCAGACGGAACGGCCGACGGAAGATCCTTTTCGGACACTTCCGCCGGCCGTCGTGTCGACCTGAACCCGAACCCGGGGTCGTCCGTTACCGGCGAGGCTCCTCGGCGGAGCCCTCGTCGTACGAGGACGTGCCCTCGTCCAGCAGCGGCTCCTGCGTCTTGAGGTGCGCGGGGGCCAGCGCCCGCAGCGTGTGGTAGCCGGTGATGACGACCAGGGTGCCCAGCGCGATGCCGCTGAGGCTGAAGGTGTCGGTGAACTTCAGGGTGACGTTGCCGATGCCGATGATGATGCCCGCGGCGGCCGGCACCAGGTTCAGCGGGTTGCGCAGGTCCACCTTGGACTTGATCCAGATCTGCGCGCCGAGCAGGCCGATCATGCCGTACAGGATGACGGTGATGCCGCCGAGCACCCCGCCGGGGATCGCGGCGACGACGGCGCCGAACTTCGGGCAGACGCCGAACAGCAGCGCGAAGCCGGCGGCGGCCCAGTAGGCGGCGGTGGAGTAGACCCGGGTGGCGGCCATGACGCCGATGTTCTCGGAGTAGGTGGTGTTCGGCGGGCCGCCGAGCGCGGTGGAGAGCATGGAGCCGACGCCGTCGGCGGAGATCGCGACGCCGAGCTTGTCGTCCAGCGTCTGCCCGGTCATCTCGCCCACGGCCTTGACGTGCCCGGCGTTCTCCGCGACGAGCGCGATCACCACGGGCAGGGCGACCAGGATCGCGGACCACTGGAAGGAGGGGCCGTGGAAGTCGGGCAGGCCGATCCAGTCCGCCTTGCCGACGCCCGACAGGTCCAGGCGCCAGTGGTCGGTGAGGTGGCCGCCTGCGTCCACCGAGTGGATCCTGCCGAAGACCTGGTCGAACAGCCAGGAGATCCCGTACCCGAAGAGCAGCCCGAGGAAGATCGCCACGCGCGACCAGAAGCCGCGCAGGCACACCACGGCCAGACCGGTGAACAGCATCACCAGCAGCGCCGTCCACTGGTCCTGCGGCCAGTAGGTCGACGCGGTGACGGGGGCGAGGTTGAAGCCGATCAGCATGACGACCGCGCCGGTCACGATCGGCGGCATCGCCGCGTGGATGATCCGTGCCCCGAACCGCTGGACCGCGAGGCCCACCAGGAACAGCGCCGCGCCCACCACGAACACCGCACCGGTCACGGTCGCGCTGGTGCCGCCCTGCGCCCGGATCACCGCGGCCACGCCCACGAAGGACAGCGAGCAGCCGAGGTAGCTGGGCACCCGGCCGCGGGTGGCCAGCAGGAAGATGATCGTCGAGACGCCGGACATCATGATCGCCAGGTTGGGGTTGAGCCCCATCAGCACGGGCGCCACGAAGCTCGCGCCGAACATGGCCACCACGTGCTGGGCGCCGAGCCCTGCCGTGCGGGGCCAGGAGAGCCGTTCGTCGGGGCGGACGACCGCCCCCGGCGCGGGCGTACGCCCGTCACCGTGCAGCTTCCAGCGCACGCCGAGATCCATGGTGGGGGTTCGCTTTCTCTGTACTTCCGGTGAACTGTCCGCACCATTCTCCCGGTCACCGGGCCTCCCGCGCGCACCCGGCCCGGCCTTGACCTGCGCACTCACGCGGGCCGACGGCGGCGCGGCCGGCTCACAGCAGCTCGGCCCGGGCCGCCTGGATGCCCGCCTGGAACCTGGTCCGGGCCCCGAACCGGTCCATCAGCTCCCGCACCCAGCGCTGCACCGTCCGGGTGGACACCCCCAGCTGGCGGGCGATCGACTCGTCGGTGAGCCCCGCCGCGAGCAGCGGGAGCAGCTGGCGGTGCCGGTCCTCCGGACTCTCCTCCGGCAGGGCGGGCAGCCGCATCGCCTGCGCCCAGTACAGCTCGAACAGCCCGGCCAGCGCGTCCAGCAGGGTGGAGGGCCGGATCAGCAGCACGCTCTGCAGCTCGGTGCCCGCGCTGACCGGCAGCAGCGCCCAGCGGTCGTCCAACAGCGCCAGCTTCAGCGGCAGTTCGGTGTGCACCCGGGCCTGCTCCCCGGCCGTGGTGAAGGAGTGGATCTCCGCCAGGCGCTCCGGATCGCGCAGCACCTGGCTGTGGTACACCACCCTGGTCGTCACCCCCCTTGCCAGCAGGGCCAGTTCGGTCTGCGGATCGCTGCGCCGGATGTACGGGGGCCGGTCCAGGACCCGCAACTGTCGGCGTACCCCCTGTTGCAGGGTGCGCCACAGCTCGGCGACCGACCTGCGCCCGCAGATCACCTCGGCCGGCCCGTCGGAGCCGCTGCCGTCCCGGCCCTGCCGGTAGGCGCGCATCAGCTCGCCCATCCGCCCCCGGGCGCGCCGCAGTTCGACCTCGCGCCGCAGCAGCAGTTCCTCCACCGCCACGTCCGGCGGCACCGCCGCCCAGGCCCCGGCCGCGCAGGCCTCCACCAGCCCCTGCGCGGCCAGCGAGACCAGCGCCGCGAGCACGATCGAGGCCTGGAGGTTCATCTGGGTGGCCAGCCACTGCGGGTCGGCGGCCTGGACGCCGAGCAGCCGCAGGTAGAGCTGTTCCTCGACCGTGCCGAGGCCGAGTCCGGCGAGCATGCCCGTCCCCGACACTGCGCCCTCCTCGTCCTGCACCGCCAGTGGACGAGCCGACTGTGCGCCACTCGGTGCCCGAAATCAAGGGATTGATCGGCCGACATGTTCCCGCCATGTCGGGTTCCTGCCCACGCGGCTCCCTTCCCGGCCCGCCCGCGGCGCCCGCAAGCTGGGCGGCACCCCCTCAACCCCCAGTGAAGGAGCCCCCCATGGCCCTTTCCCGCACCGGCCGGCTCGTGCTCGCCGCCCTGCTGGCCCTCCCGGCCGCCGCGGCCGCGACCCCCGCCACCGCCGCCCCCGCCACCCACACCGCCGCGCACGGCTACGGCGCCGCACACCGCTTCGGCCACGGCGCCCGCTACGACGGCGGAGTCTGGGGCGGCTACGTCGCCCAGGGCAACGGCTTCCAGAGCGTCTCCGGCTCCTGGACGATGCCCGCCGTGCAGTGCAACACCACCAACGACCTGTTCGCCCCCTGGGTCGGCATCGACGGCTACGGCTCGCAGACCGTCGAGCAGACCGGCGTCCAGGCCGACTGCTCCAGCGGCTCCGCGGTCTACTCGGCCTGGTACGAGATGTACCCGGCCCCGCCGCAGTACTTCAGCGACCCGGTGGACGCCGGCGACAGCTTCACCGCCTCGGTGGTCAACAGCGGTGGTTCCAGCTACGCCCTGCAGATCACGGACAACACCAAGGGCTGGACCGAGACCACCACCCAGCAGCTCGACGGCCAGAACGTCAGCGCCGAGGCCGTGATCGAGTCCCCGAGCCAGAGCTACCCCTCCTTCAGCCGCCTGGACTTCTCCGGCGTCACGGTCAACGGCCAGGTCTTCGACGGCTACTCCCCGCAGGCCATCAACAGCGGCCCCTACACCGAGACCGCGCTCAGCAACGGCTCCTTCGCGATAGTCCCCGCCTGACCCGGCCGCCTGACCCGGCCGCCCGACCCATCGGCCTGACCCGTTCCGCCGGACCCGCCTCCGAGTTCGCCCCGGCCCCCGCCTTCCCGCGAGGGCCGGGGCCGGTTCGCGTCCCGTCGGGACTCATGTCCCAGTGAGACATTTCCGGGTGTACGGTGGCTCCCGTGACCACCGAGAAGGCCGAGCACAGCACCGAGGGGCGGCGTGACCGCAAGGCGCGCCGCACCCGCGAGTCACTGGCCGCCGCCGCCCTCCAGCTGGTGCTGGACCGCGGCCTGGCCGCCGTCTCCGTCGAGGACGTCACCGACCGGGCCGACGTCTCCCGACGCACCTTCAGCCGGTACTTCGCCTCCCGCGAGGACGCCGTGCTGGACTGCCTGCGCGCCGACTTCGGCCGGATCAACGCGGCACTGGCGGCCCGCGCCGCCGCCGAGACCCCGGTGGCCGCCTACCGCGCGGCGCTGCGGGTCTGGCTGGGCGACGAGCGGGACCCGGCCTGGCACCGGCGCCCCGGCGTGCGGGAACTGTTCGGCCTGATCGCCGCCGAGCCCTCGCTGACCGCCGCCTACCGGCGGATCTGCGTCGACGAGGAGGAGGCCTCCATCCGGATCGCCGCCGCCCGCCTCGGCCTGGACCCGGAGTACGACCTGCGCCCGGCCGTCGCCGTCGGCCTCGGCGTGGCGGCCCTCCAGGCCGCCTCCCGTGCCTGGGTCCGCCACCCCGTCGGCGCCGACGAACCGGATCTGCCCGACCTCGTGGAACGGGCCTTCGACCTGCTCGCCGCCGAACCGCCCCCCGACGGCCCGGCGGCCTGAACCACCGCGCCCCCCGGCGCACCCGCACGAAAGGACGTACGCCATGACCGGCACCGACCACCCCCAGGAGTTCACCGGCAAGGCCGCACTGGTCACCGGTGGTGCCTCCGGCATCGGCCTCGCCGTGGCCCGCCGCCTGGCGGCCGGCGGCGCGGCCGTCGCCGTCGCCGACTTCGACCTGGAGGGCGCCCGCAAGGCCGCCGCCGAACTGGAGGCCACCGGCGCCCGGGCCCTGGCGATCGGGACGGACGTCACCGACCCGGAGTCGGTGCGGGCCGCCGTCCAGGCCGCCGTGGACGGCCTCGGCGCCCTGCACCTGGCCGTCAACAACGCCGGCATCAGCGGCGCGAAGGCTCCCACCGGCGCGTACGAGCCCGAGCAGTGGCGCCGGGTCCTGGCCACCAACCTCGACGGCGTCTTCTACTCGCTGCGCTACGAGATACCCGCCATCCTGGCGGCCGGCGGCGGCGCCGTCGTCAACATGGCCTCGATCCTGGGCACCAACGGCTTCGCCGGTTCGCCCGCCTACGCCGCCGCCAAGCACGGCGTGGTGGGCCTGACCAAGACCGCCGCCCTGGAGTACGCCGCGCAGGGCGTGCGGATCAACGCCGTCGGCCCGGGCTTCATCGACACCCCGCTGCTGAGCGCGGCCGACGAGGAGGCGCGTCAGGCGCTGGTCGCCCTGCACCCGGCCGGCCGGCTCGGCCGCGCCGAGGAGGTCGCCGAACTGACCGCCTTCCTGCTCTCCGACCGGGCCTCCTTCATCCACGGCAGCTACCACCTGGTCGACGGCGGCTACGCGGCCCGCTGACCGGACCGTCACCGGCCCGTCCGGGAGCAGGCGCAGCGCAAGCGGGGGACAGACACGTCCGGGGGGCAGAGAGAGGGAGTCCGAAACCCATGAAGGCAGTCCAGTACCGCAGCGTCGGCGCCGCCCCCGAGGTGGTCACCGTCCCCGATCCGGAGCCCGGCCCCGGCCAGGTCCTGCTCAAGGTCACCGCGGCGGGGGTGTGCCACTCCGACATCGCCGTGATGAGCATGCCCGCCGAGCGGCTCTCCTTCCCCCTGCCGCTCACCCTCGGGCACGAGGGCGTCGGCACCGTGGCCGCGCTCGGCGCGGGCGTGACCGGCCTGACCGAGGGCGAACCGGTCGCCGTCTACGGGCCGTGGGGCTGCGGCAACTGCGCCAAGTGCGCGGAGGGCAAGGAGAACTACTGCCTGCGCGCCGCCGAACTGGGCATCCGCCCGCCCGGCCTGGGCGCCCCCGGGGCGATGGCCGAGTACATGGTGGTGGACAGCCCCCGGCACCTGGTGCCGCTCGGCGGCCTCGACCCGGTCAGGGCCGTGCCGCTCACGGACGCGGGCCTGACCCCGTACCACGCCATCAAGCGCTCGCTCGGCAAGCTGACGCCCGGCAGCACCGCCGTGGTGATCGGCACCGGCGGCCTGGGCCACGTCGCGATCCAGCTGCTGCGCGCGATGACCGCGGCCCGGGTGATCGCCCTGGACGTGACGGAGGAGAAGCTCGCGCTGGCCCGCAGCGTCGGCGCGCACGAGACGGTCCGCTCCGACGCCTCCGCGCCCGCCCGGGTGCGCGAACTCACCGGCGGCGTCGGCGCCCAGGTGGTGCTGGACTTCGTCGGCGCCCCGCCCACGACGGCCGCGGCCGGCGCGATGGCGGCGGTGGAGGGCGACGTGACGATCGTCGGCCTCGGCGGCGGCACCCTGGCCGTCGGCTTCGGCACCCTGCCGTACGAGGTCTCGGTGGCCTCCCCGTACTGGGGCACCCGCGCGGAGCTGATCGAGGTCCTCGACCTCGCCCGGGCCGGCGCGGTGGACGTGCACGTCGAGACCTACGGGATCGACGAGGCGCCGCTCGCCTACGAGCGCCTGCACAGCGGCCGGATCAACGGGCGCGCCGTCATCCTCCCCAACGGCTGACTCCTCGGGGCGCCCGGAGCGACGCGGCAGGTCGGTGACCGAAGCGGTGCCGCCGCGCGGGCCGGCCGCCCGGGTGGAATGCGCGGTCGGGGATCCACGGGGATCCACGGGGGTCTTCGGCGCACGCCGATGTCACGTTCTCCGGCGGTGCCCGGTCTACCTGTCGGGTGCGGTCGTGGCGTGCTGCGGCGACCGCCTCCGGTGAATCGGGTGCGGTGCGGGCGGGTGGGGCGAGCGGGTGGCCTGGTCCGGCCGCGCCGCACGGGAATCGTGAAGCGTAAGGAGCGCCGTCATGAAGGCCGTCATCGTGTGCACCTCCGTGTCCCACGGCAACACGAGGAGGATCGCCGACGTCATGGGCCAGGTCCTGGAGGCCCGGGTCGTCGACCCCGAACGGATCGGTGTCGAGGAACTCGCCGACTGTGACCTCGTGGGGTTCGGCTCGGGGATCTTCTCGATGAAGTTCCACCCGCAGCTGCGCCGGTTCGTCAGGTCGCTCCCGCAGGGGCGGGGGCCGCGCCGCCGGGCGTTCGTGTTCGCCACCAGCGGGCTGCCCGAGCCGCGGTTCCAGCCGTTCACCCGCCCCGTCGTGCGGGTCCTGGAGCAGAAGGGCTTCGAGGTGGGCGACACCTTCGCGTGCCGCGGGTTCGACACCTGGGCCCCGTTCAAGCTCGTCGGCGGTATCAACAAGACCCGGCCCGACGCCGACGACCTGACGGCGGCGCGCGCGTTCGCCGAAGGGCTGCGGGCCCGGACCGGCACGGCGTCCTGAGCGGTCGGGCCGGGGCCGCGGTGCTGCCCCGCCGCAAGGGACGGCGGGGCAGCGGAGTGCCGCGGTCAGGCAGTCAGTGCTATCAGAGCTGTCAGGGCGGTCGGGACCGTCAGAACTGGACGTCGGTGCAGGAGTAGAAGGCGTTGCCGGTGTCGGCGACGTCCCAGACCGCCACCACCACCTGGTGCCCGGTACGACCGCTGGGGAGGGTCGCGGTGTGGGTGGTGGTGGCGGCGGGCTGGCGGCCGTTGTAGGGGACGGTCAGGAAGGGGGTGAGCTCCAGGCTGGCCCGGGTGATCGGCTGGCTCGCGTCATAGCCGGGCTTGGTGAGGAAGTACCTGAAGTTCGTGGTGGAGTGCCGGGCCTCGATGTACCAGGTGAAGGTGAGCTGCTGGCCCGCCGTCACCCGGGTGGTCGGCCAGGTGCCGTTGCGCGGGTTGTCCAGCGGGGCCCAACGGGCGTCCCCGCCGGCGCAGATGGTGCCGTCGGCCGGGCCCCGGCCGGGGAAGCCCTTCGGGCCCTCGACACTCTGCGGTTCCCACTGGATGTCGCCGCAGTCCCACGGCACTCCGCCCGCTCCGCAGAGCGCGGACCGGCTGGGCGGCAGGTTGATGTAGCCGTGCGACTGGGCGGGCAGGGCCAGTACGAGCGGGAGCGCGATCGCGGCCGCGGCCGCGCCGGCGAGATGACGTTTGCGCATGGTGCTCCTCCGTGGGGGTGGATGGAGTGTGCGCCCGACGTAGGGCGCGCGCGTGGGGGCGCGGCCGAAGATCATGGCATGCCTGCGTCAGGTCGGTGCTGACACCGTAGAAGCCCCCGCCCGGGCCGTCAATGGTCTGAACCATTGCCGGTTCATTGCCGAGTCATTGCCGGGCCCCGCGCCCCGCGCCCGCAGGTCAGGGAATCAGGACGATCTTGCCGCTGACGGTCCCGGACTCCGCCAGTCGCAGGGCCTCGGCCGCCTGGGCGAGCGGGAGTCGGGCGGCGATCCGGGCGGTGACGTCACCGCGGGCGACGGCGGCGAACACCTGGGCGAGGTCGGACCGGAGGCGGGCGCGGAAGCGGTCCCGGCCGAGGGCGCGGCCGGCCCAGATGTTGTAGAAGTGGGCGCGGCGGCCGTTGGGCAGGGTGTTCCAGAGCCAGGTGCGGGCGAGGATCTTCAGCACGGGCCACTGCTTGGAGCCGGTGTCGTCGCGGGTGGAGGCGCTGCCGTAGGCGACGAGCGTGCCGCCGGGGGCGAGCAGGCGCCAGGAGTCGATCACGCTGCGCCCGCCGACGTGGTCGAACACGGCGTCCACCCCGCCGGGCGCCAGCTCCCGGACCCGGGCCGCCACGTCCTCGGTGCGGTAGTCGACCGGGGTCACGCCGAGCTCCCGCAGGGCGTCGTGGTGCCGCGCGGACGCGGTGCCGATCACCTGCACGCCGGCCGCGCGCGCCAGCTGGACCAGGACGGAGCCCACCCCGCCGGAGGCGCCGTGCACCAGGATCCGCTGCCCGGCGCGCACCCGCGCCTGGCGGTGCAGCAGCTGCCAGGCCGTGATGCCGTTGACCACCACGGTCTCCGCCTCGGCCGCGGTGAGGCCGTCCGGGACGGGCACGGCGTCGGCGGCGTCGACGGTCACGTGGCTGGCCCACCCGCCGACCTTCGTCAGCGCGGCCACCCGCTGCCCGGCCAGCCCCGGGTCGACGCCCTCGCCGGTGGCCAGCACCCGGCCGACCAGGTCGTAGCCGGGGACGAACGGGAACGGCGGCTGGTCGTAGTACCGGCCGCGGCGCATCTGCTGCTCGGCGAACGAGACGCCGCTCGCCTCCATGGCGATCAGGACCTGTCCCCGGCCGGCCCGCGGTACGGCTCCGTGCCGGATCTCCAGGCCCTCCGGCGCCACGACGCCCGGCAGTACGACCTGGACGAGGCGTTCGGTGTCCATGACGCCCTCCTTCTCGATAGACGTTGTTTCCTTCGTTAGAAGTTATAACTCCAGGCGTCGGTGAGAGTCAAGAGGGGGAGTGATAGCCTCTAACGAGATGGTGATGTCGTCGTCGTGAGGTCTGGAGGCGGCCATGGGCGCGTCGGATGTGAGGACTCCCCGGGAGCGCTACCGCGCCCAGGTGCAGGAGGAGATCAAGGAGCGGGCCTGGGAGCAGATCGCCACCGCCGGGGCCTCCGCACTGTCCCTCAACGCCATCGCCAAGCGGATGGGCATGAGCGGCCCGGCCCTCTACCGGTACTTCGCCAGTCGCGACGAGCTGATCACCGAACTCGTCCGGGACGCCTACCGGAGCCTCGCCGACGCCTTCCGGGCCCGCGCCGCCGCGGGTACCGACGTGGCCGGGCTGGCGCAGGCCCTGCGCGGGTGGGCCCTGGACGACCCCCAGCGGTACCTGCTCGTCTACGGCACCCCCGTGCCCGGCTACCGGGCGCCCGAGGACACCACCCGGATCTCCGTCGAGATCATGGCCGTCCTGCTCGATGCCTGCGCCGCCGAGCGGTCGCCCGTCGAGCAGGCGCCGGCGGAGCAGTCACCGGCCGTGCCGCCGTCCCCGTTCGACGCCCACCTGGCCGAACACCGGGCCTGGGCCGGGGAGCACCCGGCCCCGCCGGCGGTCCTCCGCCGGGCCCTCTCCGTCTGGACCCGGCTGCACGGCGTGCTCTCCCTCGAACTCGCCGGCCACTTCACCGGCATGGGGTTCGACCCCGCCGAGCTCTACGCCGCCGAGCTCCGCTCGCTCACCGGCCGCTGACGGCGCGGCGCGGGCCCGGGTCCGCGGACGGAAAGGGCCCCGGGCGGCCGTGTGGCGCCCGGGGCCCGTCGCGTCGGAGGTCAGGCGTCGGAGTAGCTGAGGTCACCCACCGTCCAACTGCTCACGTCCTCGATGGCGATCCGGTACATGCCGCCGGTGTGGGGCAGTCCGAAGTCGCCCTGGAGGATCCGCGCCCGGTGCAGGTGCAGGTGCTTCGGCCGTGCGGGCACGTCGGCGGAGGGCGGGGAGAAGAGGGCGGCGAACGGCTTCAAGTGCTGTGAGGTGTGCAGGACTTCCGACACCCGCTCGAACCAGAGGGCCATCGGTGCGAGCCGGCCGGTGATGACCGCTCCGGGGACGACCACGGTCAAGGACATCTGGTTGCTGTGCTCGGACTCCACCATGGCGGCGATGTCAACGAGGAGCTCATCAGAGTTCGACATGCACCCAGACTATTGCGCCGCCGCCGGCTTCGGTGGCCTCGTGCACGGTTCGGCGCAGGCCGGGCGCGTGACCGTGCGCGCGGCCTGTCCTACGGCCTACGCACGGTCCGGCGTCCTGGGGAAGATCTTGTGGATCGTTCCGGGGCCCGGGCCCTGGTGTCCCGGGGGGGAGCCCCGGGTCAGAGCTTCCACATCTCGGCGTACGGAGGGGTGAGTCGCTCCTGGCGGGAGCCGAAGTCGACGAGGACCGCGATGTCGCTGCCGTCCTCGACGTCGACGACCCGGCCGAGGCCGTGCTTGTCGTGGGTGACCCGGTCGCCCACGGCGAACCGCTTGCGGGGCACCTCGGCCGGGGCTTTGAAGGGACTGGTGGGCAGGTGGCGCCGGACTGCCGGTGATTTCGTCATCCCGATCAGTATGCTCCGAAAAACCGGGGAGCGGACCCTTCCGGAGGGCCGGAACCCCGCCGGGTGACAGGGCACGACCAGTCGGCCCCGGCTCGGCGGACCCGCCCGGCCCGGAAAAATTCTCCGCCCGACCGGGCCCCGCCGCCGGTGCCCCAACTGCCCTGGCGGCACCACCCGTTGCCGACCCCGTCGGCGGGTGGGCCGCGCCCGTGGAGGAGGGCCGGGAAAGACCGGCTGCGGAATATCCTCCGCGACGAGCCCGGGCCTGCTACAGTCGATTTAGTTGCAGTAGTGGTTCCCATGAACTTTGTGTGCGCCTGCTGATGTATTGCAGGCGCATTTTTTGTTTTCCGGCTCTTTCCCCGGCGGGTGCTCATCGCGGCGACTCGGCGTCCGCACGGTGCGGACTTCGTACAGTCTCTCGAAGGAGATTTTTTAATGGCTACTGGTACCGTGAAGTGGTTCAACGCGGAAAAGGGCTTCGGCTTCATCGAGCAGGAGGACGGCGGCGCTGACGTCTTCGCCCACTACTCGAACATCAACGCCCAGGGCTTCCGTGAGCTGCTCGAGGGCCAGAAGGTCGAGTTCGACGTCACGCAGGGCCAGAAGGGCCCGCAGGCCGAGAACATTCGCCCGCTGTAGTTCTCTGCCACGGCACTCGCCTGGTAGCGAGGGGCCCGCACCGTGCGCTACGCCCGGTGCGGGCCCCTCGGCCGTTCCACCCCCCATCGCCTCCGGCCGTCCTGGCCGCCAGGCCGCCCCGGCCGTACCGGGCCCCGTGGATCCGCCTTCGGCCGTCGTCCGCCGTCCCGCGCGGGCCGTGTCGCGCCGACCGCGCACACCGACGCCCGCCCACCGGTGGCTGCACCGTCCATGCCTCGCCCGGCCGCATCGTCCGCGCCCCGCCCGGCACATCTCCGGCCCGTTTCTTGTGATCTCCGCGCGCCCGTGCAGCGGAGCCTTCCTCGCGACGTGCCGTCCTGAGGAAGGTTCCGTATGAACCGCTCGAACCGCCCGTCGCACCGCAGTCCGCACCGCCGGACCGGAGCCCCGAACCGGGCCCAGGGCCGCTCCTCCCAGCAGGAGTTCGAACTCCCGGTCAGCACCACCCCCGCCCTGCCCGCCGTCGAGTCGTTCGACGAACTGGACATGCCCGCGGCCCTGTTGAAGACGCTGACCCGCCAGGGCGTCACCTCGCCGTTCCCGATCCAGGCCACCACGCTGCCGAACTCGCTGGCCGGCCGCGACGTGCTCGGCCGGGGCCGTACCGGCTCCGGCAAGACCATCGCCTTCGGCCTCGCGGTGCTGGCCCGCACCGCCGCCCGTGCCGCCGGCCGCAGGGCCGAGCCGGGCAGCCCGCTGGCCCTGGTGCTGGTGCCCACCCGCGAGCTCGCGCAGCAGGTCACCGAGGCGCTCACCCCCTACGCGCACTCCGTGCGGCTGCGGATGGCGACCGTGGTCGGCGGGATGTCGATCGGCCGCCAGTCCCAGGTGCTGCACCGGGGCGCCGAGGTCGTCGTCGCCACCCCCGGTCGGCTCAAGGACCTGATCGAGCGCGGCCACTGCCGACTGGACGACGTCGGCATCGCGGTCCTGGACGAGGCCGACCAGATGGCCGACCTCGGCTTCCTGCCGCAGGTCACCGAGCTGCTCGACCAGGTCTCCGCCGACTGCCAGACGCTGCTCTTCTCCGCGACCCTGGACCGCAACGTCGACCGCCTGGTGCGCCGCTTCCTCAAGGACCCGGTCACCCACTCGGTGGATCCGTCGGCCGGAGCGGTCACCACCATGGAGCACCACGTGCTGCATGTGCAGAACCACGACAAGAACACCCTGATCGTCCGCATCGCCGCCCGGGACGGCGGGGTGATCATGTTCACCGACACCCGGGACCGCGCCGACGCGCTGGTCGAGGACCTGCTCGCCAACGGGGTGAAGGCCGCGGCCCTGCACGGCGGCAAGTCCCAGCCCCAGCGCACCCGGACCCTGGAGCAGTTCCGCACCGGCCACGTCACGGCGCTGATCGCCACCAACGTCGCCGCCCGGGGCATCCACGTCGACGGCCTCGACCTGGTCGTCAACCTGGACCCGCCGGTCGACCACAAGGACTACCTCCACCGGGGCGGGCGCACCGCCCGGGCCGGCGAGTCCGGCACCGTCGTCACCCTCGTCCTGCCCAGCCAGCGCCGCCAGATGGCCCGGCTGGCGGCCACCGCCGGGATCGCCCCCACGGCCACCCGCGTCCACTCCGACGACGACGAACTCGCCCGCCTCACCGGCGCCCGCGTCCCGACCGGCATCCCCGTGACGATCCCCGACCCGGTCGTCGAGCGTCCCCGCCGCTCCGCCCGGGGTGCCGTCGGTGGCGGGCGCCGCCGCCCTGCCGGCGCTGCCGCCGCCCGTCATCCGCGCGCCGTGAGGTCCGCCGCGCGGTCCTGACCCGGTTCGTGCGGGCCCGGTGCGAACCGGCCCGGTACGACGGCCCCGTGCTCCCCGCCCCGACCGGGCGGTGGAGCGCGGGGCCGCTCGTGTTCAGGCCCGGGGCGGGCCGCCTTCCGGGGCGAGGAGGAAGTCGAGGACCGGCCGGGCCTGGTCCCCGAGCAGGTGGCCGACCTCGGGGAGGAAGGTGACCGAGACCCGGGGGGCGGCCCGCTGGAGCCGGCGGCGGGTGTCGTGGGAGTCGATGAGCCGGTCGCGGCCACCGATGGTGACCTGCACCGGCATCTCCAGGCCCGCCAGGTCGTCGTCGGTGACGACCGGGAGCTTCTCCCGCCGCGGCCGGAAGTGCTGGTGGATGAGCAGGACGTACTCGCCGAAGGCGCGTTGCCCGGTCGTGGGCGGGGCGGTGGTGGGGGCGGGGCCCAGGGCCAGCCCCAGCATCGTGCGCCGCCCCCACTCCCCGAACGGCAGCAGGAACAGCGCGGCGACCAGGACGCCCCACTTCTGGCGGCCGATCCCGCTGGGGCAGCGCAGCGCCAGCCGGTCCACCCGCTGCGGGCGGCGGATGGCGTAGTCGAGGGCGAGCAGCCCGCCCAGCGACGTCCCCACGAAGGCCGCGCGCTCGACGCGCAGCGCGTCCAGCACGTCGTCTAGCCACAGCGCGTGCGCGTCGGAGTGCAGTTCGGGGCGCACGGGGGCGCTCAGGCCGGGCTCGCCGATCACGTCGACGGCGTGGACGCGGAAGTGCCGGGCCCACAGGGCCACGTCGTCCGCCCACATCGCCGTGTTCGCCCCGGAGCCGTGCAGCAGGACCAGGGGCGGCGCGTCCTCGGGGCCGCAGGTCAGGACGAAGGTCGAACCCTGGCGGGTGGGGACGTGCAGCCGTTCGGCGGGCACGGGCCAGCGGTCCAGGAGGGCGGTGTACTCCTGGGCGAGGACGCGGGCGCCCGCGTCGGAGGTGTAGATGGTCATGCCGTACTCCAGTTCGCTCGATAGGTTGGTATCTATCCTTAAACCACCGCGAGGGGTGAAGTAAAGGTAATTTTAGGGAGTGATGGGGAGCGGATCACCTCGGGCGGAAACGACTCCGGCCCGGCCGCCGTGGGGGCGACCGGGCCGGGAGGCGGGAATGCTCAGGAGCGTTTGGGCGGCAGCACGGCCAGGGCGAGGAGGAGTACCAGGACGCCGCCGCAGGCGTTCCAGAAGCCGTTCTCCAGATCGCCGATCCCGAGCGAGAGCGGCTTCACCTCCCGTCCCTTCTGGTACACCCAGAGCACGCCGGTGACCACCGCGACCACGGCGGCCAGGAGCAGGCCCGGGCGCGAGCGCACCAGCAGCGCCAGCACCGCGATCGCCGCGGCGACGGCCAGGAGCAGGAACATCGACATACCGGTCGACGTGGTGCGGGTGGGTGACATGCCCCGGAACAGGTCGGCGACCGGTACGGACCTGGGATCGCTCTTGGCGTACCAGGGCTGGAACGAACTGAGCACCAGCCCTGCCGCGCCGGCCAGGGCCAACAAGCTTGCTACGACGGTTCGCATGGGACGGGACCCCCACTTTCCTCTTGGTCGTGTTCCTCATGGCCGGCCGATCGTCGGCACGATCGGCGCCCCCGCCTGGAGCATGCCATGGACGACCGGCCGGTCGGTGCCCAACGGCCGGATCGACGCCACGAGTTAGGCGACGGCCGGGTGTGGCACGCGGAGCCCGTGGAATGCCCGGGGAGGCCGTCGGGAGGTTGCCGGGAGCCCGTCGGGAGACCGTCGGGAGGTCAGAAGATCGAGCAGCCGGAGAGGGTGGTCAGGGCGTCCAGGGCGGTGACCGCGGCCACCGAGTTGCCGGCCTGGTCCAGCCGGGGGCCCCAGGCGCAGACCGCGGCCCGCCCGGGGAGTATGGCGAGGACGCCGCCGCCCACGCCGCTCTTGCCCGGCAGCCCGACCCGGAAGGCGAACTCGCCCGCCGCGTCGTAGGTGCCGCAGGTGAGCAGGACGGCGTTGACGCGCTTGGCCTCGCTGCGCGACATCAGTCGGGTGCCGTCGGTGCGCACCCCGTAGCGGGCCAGGAAGGAGCCGGCCAGGACCAGGTCCCGGCAGCTGGCGGACACCGCGCAGTGCGCGTAGTAGTGGTCGAGGACGGTCTCGACCGGGTTCTCCAGATTGCCGTGGCTGGCGATGAAGTGGGCCAGGGCGGCGTTGCGGTGGCCGTGCTCGGCCTCGGACGCGGCCACGACCGGATCGGTGTCGAGCAGCGGGTTGCCGGACTCCCGGCGGAGGAACTCGCGGACCGCCCCGGCGGCGTCGCCCGTCATGGTCTGCAGGCGGTCGGTCACCACGAGCGCGCCGGCGTTGATGAACGGGTTGCGCGGGATGCCGTGCTCGCTCTCCAGCTGCACCAGCGAGTTGAAGGGGTTGCCGGACGGCTCCCGCCCCACCCCGCGCCAGACCGTGTCCCCGCCGTGGGCCAGGGCCAGTGCCAGGGTGAACAGCTTCGAGACGCTCTGGACGGAGAACGGCTGCTCCCAGTCCCCGACCCCGTACAGCTCGCCGTCGACGGTGGCCACCGCCATGCCGAAGGCGTCCGGGTCGACCGTGGCGAGGGCCGGGATGTAGTCGGCGACATGCCCCTGGTCGCCGGTCGCCCGCGCGGCCGCCGCCGCGGCATCCAGCAGCAGCCGGTAGTCGAGGTTCTCTCCGGCGGGCATACCGTTCAACGCTGTTCCTCCATGAGCGCGATCAGGACCACGACCTGGTCCGATACAGGATTATCCGTGCTCCGGGACGTGCGGATGAGCACCGGGAGCGACGTCGGCGCTGGTAGGAGGGGCGGCCGGGGAGGCTTCGGGCGCCCGCCGGTCCCCGGCTCCACCCAAAACACAACTCAGTCATTCTCTTAACCAGGTTCAGTTATGCTGCTCCGTGCGCCCGTGCTGCGGGCGCACGGCATGGCCGGACAGGTGGCAGTGACGGGGAAGAGGTGCGGCGATGGCGGGAGACCTCCGGCGCGCGGACGGCGAGCGGAAGGCGGCCGGCCTCGACGGGGAGCTGGAAGGCGAACGGGCCCATGTCGAGGCCTGCCGGGCTGCACTGGCCCGGCAGGTCGAGGACGCGGACCACCAGGTCGTCGCCGCGGAGGACGTCTCCGGCGACGGTGCCGGCGCGGAGGCCCTCGGCCGCTACCTGCGGACCCGGGCCCGGCGGATGCGGGAACTGCCGCAGAGCCCGGCGTTCTTCGGCCGGCTCGACTTCGACGACGCCCCGGAGACCGGCGACCACCGGCGCCAGCGCTACCACGTGGGCCGCCGCCGGATCTCGGCCGACCCGGCCGCGCCGCCGCTGGTGATCGACTGGAGGGCCCCCGTCTCCCGGGCGTTCTACCAGGCGAGCGCCGACCGGCCGCTCGGCCTCGCGAGGCGACGGCGCTTCGGCTGGGCGCCGTCGAGCCCCGGCGCGCCCGAGGACCTCACCGGCCTGGAGGACGAGTACCTGAGCCGCGCCGAGGCGCGGGGCGGGCGGCGAGGCGCCGGCGGCATCCTCACCGCCGAGATCGAACGCCCACGGACCGGGCCGATGCGTGACATCGTCGCCACCATCCAGCCCGAGCAGGACGCGCTGGTGCGCGGCGGGCTGGCCGAGTCGGTGTGCGTCCAGGGCGCGCCGGGCAGCGGCAAGACCGCCGTCGGCCTGCACCGCGCCGCCTACCTGCTCTACACCTTCCCCCAGCGGATCCAGCGCGGTGGCCTGCTGGTCGTCGGCCCGAACCCGACCTTCCTGCGCTACATCGCCGAAGTCCTGCCCGCGCTCGGCGAGATCGACATCGCCCAGTGCACCGTCGAGGACCTGGTGGCCACGCACCCCGTCCAGGCGGACGACGACGAGCGGGCCGCCGTGGTCAAGCAGGACGCCCGGATGGCGGCCGTGCTGCGCCGGGCGCTGTACGGGCGGGTCGGCGCGACCGGCTCCGAGGCGTTGGTCGTCCCGGACGGCTCCTACCGCTGGCGCGTCCCGGCGGACGAACTGGACCGGATGGTCGCCGAACTGCGGGAGCAGGACGCGCCGTACGCGATCGGCCGGGAGAACCTCCGTACCCGGGTGGTGGCCGCACTCCAGGACCGGGCCGAGTGGCGGTCCGGGATCAAGGGTGGAGCCTGGCGGACGAGGATCGGCCGATGCCGGCCGGTGGCGGCCTTCCTCGACGCGGCGTGGCCCGCGCTGCGCCCGGAGGCGGTGCTGGCGGCCCTGCTCGGTGACCCCGCCGTCCTGGCCGAGGCCGCGGACGGCCTGCTCGCCCCGGCCGAGCAGGCGGCGATCCGCTGGCACCGGCCGCCGCGCTCGCCGAAGAGCGCACGCTGGTCCGGGCACGACCTGCTGCTGCTCGACGAGGTGGCCGGGCTGATCGAGCGGCCGGCCGGCTTCGGCCACGTGGTGGTCGACGAGGCGCAGGACCTCTCGCCGATGCAGTGCCGGGCGATCGCCCGCCGCAGTGCCTTCGGTTCGCTCACCGTCCTCGGCGACCTCGCGCAGGCGACCGCGCCGTGGTCGGCGCGCAGCTGGCCCGAGCAACTGGCCCACCTGGGCAAGCCGCAGGCGGCCGTGGTCCCGCTGACCACCGGTTTCCGGGTGCCGGCGGCCGTGCTGGCCCTGGCCAACCAACTGCTCGCCGCGCTGGACGTGGGAGTCCCGCCGGCCCGCTCGCTGCGCCAGGACGGCGAACTGACGGTACGTCAAGTCGGTGACCCGGCGCGGTCGGTGGTGGAGTCGGTGCGCGGCGCGCTGGAGCGGGAGGGGTCGATCGCGGTCATCGCCGCGGACGCGGAGGCCCCGGGGGCCGCCTCGGCACTGCGGGAGGCCGGGGTGGCGGCCGCGTCGGCGGCGGAGGTCGGCACCTCGGCGCGGGTCACGGTGCTACCGGCCTCGCTGGTCAAGGGACTTGAGTACGACCATGTGATCGTGCTGGAGCCCGCCGCCATCGTCGAGGCCGAACCGCGCGGCCTGCACCGCCTCTATGTGGTCGTGACCCGGGCGGTGTCCCGGCTGGACGTACTGCACGCCCGTCCGCTGCCGACCGCCTGGTCCTGACGCCGGCCGGGCGGCCGGGCGGCCGGTCGCGGACGGGAGGGGCGGGCCGTCAGGGAGCGGAGGTGGGGGCCTGGACGGGCGGGCCGGTGAGCAGGGTGCCGGTGTCGGAGTAGGGCCAGCCGTTCGGGACGCAGCCGTGCAGGCCCTTGATCTGCTGCATCATCACCGGTGCCGGCGCGCCCGCGCCCGGGCAGTCGACGTGGCCGTTGCCGAGGATGTGGCCGACCTCGTGGTTGACGGCGAGCGCGTGGTAGAGCTCGGGCTTGCCGACGTAGAACTCCGACAGCTCCGTCCAGCGCTTGAGGTTGATGACGACCTGGTGGCCCACGCCGCAGTTCACCGTGCCGCCGGTGTCCAGGCCGTACTGGCCGCAGATCCGGTCGGTGGTCTCCGGGGTGGCCAGGTAGACGGTGAAGTCCACCGGGTCGGCGGGCATGCGCTGGAAGGAGGCGGTGCCACCGGCGGCCCAGCCGTACTGGACGTTCCCGAGGACCGCGTCGACCTCGGCGGCGAACTGCCCGGGGCTCTCGGCGATCCCGTTCTCCGCCCGCACCTTGTAGCGGTACAGGTGCTCGCCGGTGCCGAAGCGGGGTGAGCCGCCGGCGGCCGTGGTGAACTGCATCGGCTTCTGGCCCTCGCCCGGGGCCCACGGGTGCCACCACAGCAGGCCGGCGGTCACGGCGCCGGCCGCCACCAGGGCGAGCGCGCCGTGCCAGAGCCGCAGGCGCCGGAATCCGGTGAACCTCTTCATCGGCTGCCCCCGGCCGCGAGGCGCGCCCTCGCTCCGGTGGTCGGGTCGGGTCCGGTGGACCCGCCGGGTATGGAGGTGTGGGGCGTCGGGGTGGGCATGGCGGTGAAGGGCTCCTGGGCGGGTCCGGTCGGGATCAGACGAGTCTAGGCGGAGTTCGGACGGGTTCAGGCAGGTTCGGACGGGGTTCGGTCGCGGAAAGGAAGGGCGTTGTGGGGAGGAACGGGCGAAAGCGGACCACCGGTTCAGCCGGTCGGTGACGACCCGTCGGTCGCGCGGACCGATCGGTTCCCAGAACCACTCGAAGGTGCCACCCGTGCGGCGTGTCCCTCGGCGTCGGCGGCGCTTTCCGCTGTCGTGGTGCACGTTGATCACCGGCCGCGTCCGAGCGGGCCCGGCCGGGCTTCCCCACCCCACCCCACCCCACCTCACCTCACCGGAGGCACCACCATGTCCATCACCACCGTCCTCACCGTCGACGGCATGAGCTGCGGCCACTGCGAAAGGACGGTCAGCGCCGGGCTGGCCGCCCTCCCCGGCGTCACCGGGGTCAGCGCCGACGCGCCGACCGGCCGCGTCACCGTGGCGTCCGCGCAACCGCTCGACGACGCCGTGCTCCGTGGCGCGGTCGCCGGGGCCGGGTTCACCTTCGTCGGCCGGGGCTGACCCGCCCCCGGCAACCGGCCGAGGGGGAGGGGCGGCCTGGGGCCTGTCCGGCGGATCCGCCGGACAGGCCCCGGGCGCCCGGGCCGTCCACCGGCGTCAGCCCATGCTCTTCGCGCCGTCCAGGGCCTCGCGGATGATGTCGGCGTGGCCCGCGTGCTGGGCGCTCTCGGCGACGATGTGCATCAGCACCCGGCGGGCCGACCACTCGGTGTCGGCCTCGAACCAGGGGGCCTTCGGCAGCGGCTGGGTGGCGCCCAGATCGGGGAGGGTGGCGACCAGGTCGTCGGTGCGGCGGGCCACCTCGGCGTACTCGGCCAGGACGCCGGCCAGCGTCTCGCCGGGCAGCAGGCGGAACTCGTCCGCACGGCGGGCGAAGTCGGCCTCGGTGAAGCTGCTGAAATCGGGCATGGC
Source organism: Kitasatospora sp. NBC_01300 (assembly GCF_041435235.1). Classification (NCBI taxonomy): domain Bacteria; kingdom Bacillati; phylum Actinomycetota; class Actinomycetes; order Kitasatosporales; family Streptomycetaceae; genus Kitasatospora; species Kitasatospora sp. NBC_01300. The sequence goes on from NZ_CP108408.1 coordinate 6,898,222, forward strand.
GGACGGGCCTTCCACGATGAAGGCCACCCAGAACCGCTCGACCGCGCTCACGTGCTTGATCAGGCCGCCCAGGCACAGTGCGCTGACGGTGGTCCGCAGGCCGGCCTGCTCGTCGGTGAGGTCGCGGGTGGTGAAGCGCAGGAAGTGCCGCTGCTTGGCCAGGGCCGCCAGCAGGTCGGCGCGCTCGCCGGTGGTGGTGCTGTTGTTCGGGGTCGCGGTGCTGGTCATGGTGATGGCCTTCCGTTCGGTTCCTGCTCCTTCGGACAAGCTCCACGCTAAACGCGATAGCGGCCACTTTCTGGCCTGAATTCCGGGATGATCGGAGTCATGGCGAACACCAGCACCCGGACGCTGCGACTGCTCTCCCTGCTCCAGACCCACCGTTACTGGCCCGGCGAGGAACTGGCAGACCGGCTCGGGGTGTCGATCCGCACCCTGCGCCGTGACATCGACCGACTGCGCGAACTCGGCTACCCCGTGGAGGCGCAGCGCGGCGTCGACGGCGGCTACCAACTCGCCGCGGGCGCCGCGCTGCCCCCGCTGGTGATCGACGACGAGGAGGCGGTCGCCCTGGCCGTGGGCCTCCAGGCCGCGGCGGAGAGCCCGGTGGAGGGCATCGCCGAGGCCTCGGTGCGGGTGCTGGCCAAGGTGGTGCAGGTGATGCCCGCCCGGCTGCGGCACCGGGTCGAGGCGCTGCGCGCGGTGACCGTCCCCGTCGGCGGGGGCGCCACGGCCGGGCCGGGCGTCGACCCGGACCGGCTCACCGTGGTCGCGCTGGCCTGCCGGGACACCGAGCGGCTGCGCTTCTCCTACACCGCCGCCGACGGCCGGCACGCCGAACGGCAGGTCGAACCGCACCGGCTGGTCTGCCTGCACCGCCGCTGGTACCTGGTCGCCTACGACCTCGACCGGCAGGACTGGCGCACCTTCCGGCTCGACCGGCTGAGCGCGCCGCAGGGCGGCGGCGTCCGGTTCGGGCCCCGTTCGCTGCCCGCCGCCGACGCCGCCGAGTTCGTCCGGGCCGGTCTCAACGGCGTGCCGCGCCCGTACCGGGTGGCGGCGCTGGTGGACGCCCCGGCCGCGACCGTCCGCGCACGGGTCGGCCGGTGGGGCACCGTCGAGGAGGTCGACGCCGGGCGCTGCCGTCTGGAGATGACCGCCGACTCCCTGGACTGGCCGGCCATGGCCCTCGGCTCGCTGGGCGCGGACTTCCGCGTCCTCGGCCCGCCCGAACTGCTCGACCTCGTCGAGGAGTGGGGGGCGCGGTTCACCCGGGCCGCGCGGGGTGGCGCGGGGGAGTAGGACACCGGGGCAGGACGTCGGAGCAGGACATCGGGCGGGCCGACTTCTCGTGCGGTTGGTGCTGCGCGTGCGGCGGGTCGGCCCCCGCAGCGGGCAGGCCTGCGGGCAGGCGGGCCGTGCGCCGCGAGAGGCCTCACGGCGGGATCGCCTCGACGGCCGTGCGCAGCCGCCCCAGCACGCCCGCCAACGCGTCCAGCGGCGGCGTGGCCAGCGCCAGCCGGACGGCCCGGGGGCGGTGCGGGCCGGTGGCGAAGGCGTCCGCCGTGGACACCAGGATCCCCTCGCCCGCGAGGACGGCCGCGACCCGGTCGGGCCGTTGGTGCTCCGCCAGGCCGAGCCACACCAGGTAAGAGGCCGGGTGCGCCGTGACGTCCAGGCCGGCCAGGGCGGTGGCGGCGACGCGCTGGCGGGCGGCGGCGTCCGCGCGGCGGTGCCGCTCCAGCCGGGCGACCGTGCCGTCCGCGAGCCAGCCGGTGGCCAGCGCCGTCACCAGCCCGGGCGCACCCCAGGCCGCGGCGCGCAGGCTGCTGGTCGCGGCCCGCAGCAGGCGCCCGGGCAGCACGGCGAAGCCGAACCGCAGGCCCGGGGCCACGTTCTTGGACAACCCGGCGACGTAGCAGGTGTGTTCGGGCGCCAGTGCGTGCAGCGGCGGGGGCGGCGAGACCTCCAGGAAGGCGTACGTGCCGTCCTCGATCAGTGTGCAGCCGCGGGCGGTGGCGATGGCGGCCAGTCGGTCGCGCTGCGCCCGGTCGAGCACCCAGCCGAGCGGGTTATGGACGGTGGGCATGGTGTACACCGCGCGGACCGGCCGGGCGCGGCACAGCCGCTCCAGCGCGTCGAGGTCCGGTCCCGTCGCGGTGACCGGCACGGGCGCCAGGTCGAGGCCGTGGGCGGCGGCGAGCAGCTTCACCCCCGGGTAGCTGAGCGCGTCGACGGCGAGGACGTCGCCGGGCCGGGTGAGCGTGCGCAGCACGCAGTCGAGTGCCTGCTGCGCCCCGCTGGTCAGCAGGATGTTCTCCGGGGCGGTGTCGACGCCGCGCCCCAGCAGGTACCCGGCCACCACCGCCCGGTCGTGCCGGTGGCCGCCGGGCGGGTGCTGGCGCAGCAGCGCCTCGGCGTCGCCGGAGGAGGCCAGCGTGCGCAGGGCCTGCCGGAGCAGGTCCCCCTGCCCGGGGGCCAGCGGCTGGTTGAACGACAGGTCCGCGACCCGGGGCACCGGGAGCGCGCGGGAGGGCTCGATCCCGTCGTAGCCGGAGCGCGTCCGGACGAAGGTGCCCCGGCCCTGTTCCCCCACCACCAGCCCGGCGGCGGCGAGTTCGGTGTAGACGCGGGTGGCGGTGGCCAGGGCGATCCGCCGCTCGCGGGCGAGCACCCGGTGGGTCGGCAGCCGGGTGCCGGCCGGGAGCGCGCCGGAGCGGATGGCCGCCGCGAACTCGTCGACGATGGCCTTGTAGGAGGGCGGTCGCATGCGGCACCTGCCGTCGTGGGGCGTTGGGCGTCCAGGGTGTATCCAGGACAATAACTGGATTGTCCTGGAGGGTTGTTCCTAGCCTCGGTGCCGTCCGCAACCGGGCGGGCGCCGTGGGGGCGTCCGCCACCACGCGGGCGTCCGCCGGGTTGCGGGCGTCCGTGCCCAGGCGAATCGGAGCACCCGGCATGACCGTCCGCAGCGAGCGGGACCAGCACGTCGTCACCCTGACCATCGACCGGGAGCACAAGCTCAACGCGCTCGACTACCCGACCATCGACGCGCTGCTCGCCGAACTCGACCGCGTCGACGCCGACGACACCGTCCGAGCGGTCGTGCTCACCGGCGCCGGGCAGCGGGCGTTCAGTGCGGGCGCCGACATCCCGTCGCTGGCCGGGAGCATCGCGGGCGGGCCCGAGCGGGCGCTGCGCGAGGTCGTCCGGCGCGGCCACGCGCTGACCCGGCGGATCGAGGAGTTCCCGAAGCCGATCGTCGTCGCCGTCAACGGCCTCGCCTACGGGGGAGGGTGCGAGCTCACCGAGGCCGCCCCGCTGGCCGTCGCCGCCGAGCACGCGACCTTCGCCAAGCCGGAGATCTCGCTCGGCTTCCCGCCGCCGTTCGGCGGCTCCCAGCGGCTGCCGCGGCACGTCGGACGCAAGCGCGCCCTGGAGCTGATCCTGACCGGGGATCCGATCCCGGCCGCCCGTGCCGCCGAGATCGGACTGGTCAACGCCGTCGTCCCGGCCGGTGAACTGCTCGACGCGGCACGGGGCCTGGTCGACCGGATCATCCGGCACGCGCCGACCGCGGTGTCCGCCTGCCTGCGGGCCGTCACCCGCGGCATCAACCTGCCGATCGACGAGGGCCTCGCCGTCGAGGCGGCCTGCTTCGCGGCCACCGTGCCGACGGACGGGGTGCGGGAGGGGCTCCGGCGCTTCCTCGACCGCCCGGCGGCCGGCTGAGCCCGGCTCGCGCCCCTGGTCCCGGTGGTTCCGGGCCGGACCCGGCGTCCTTCGGCCAGGACGACGACAACGCGGACGGCCGGGCCATCCGATCGGATGACCCGGCCGTCGCGGCTCGCAGGGGGCTCGGTGCTCGCCGGGGGCGGGTGCCCTCACCAGGAGACCGGGTAGCGGACGGGGTGCCCGCCGATCCGGCCGGGGAGGAGGCCGATCGCCACCAGGATGCCGGTCGAGAGGACCAGCAGCGGCAGGAACGGCAGTGCCGGCGGGGCCTGGAGCACCACGACCACGGCGCTCGCGACGGCCGGGGAGTGGGAGGCAGGCGGGCGGCTGCGGTGGGGCGGTCAGGGCGCCGGGGGCTGTATGAGCGTCGCCGGGAGGTAGCCGGAGGAGAGGCCGAGCTGCCAGCCGTGCGCCTGGACGGCGAGTGCGGCCAGGGCGATCGGGAGGACCGGGAGCAGGCTGCGCGGGGCCGCGTCCGGAGCGCTGCTCTCACGGTGCTGGTCGAGGCGGGCGGCGAGGGCGCGCTCGAAGGTGCTCTGGTCGTCGTCGAGCAGGACGCGCAGCAGGTGCTGGTCCGGCGTGAGCCGACCGGCGGCGTCCAGCGCCCGGGCGGCCGCGGCGCGCTCCTCGGCGTCCGGCTTGCGCAGGGGCACGGGGCCGGGGGCGACCCAGGGCGAGACGGCGGTCGGCACGACGTGGAGGTAGGAGCAGAGCGCGTCCAGCTCGGCGAGGCTCGCCGGATCGGAGGTCGAGTCCAGGTCCGAGTGGGGCAGGCCGTTGCGGACCGAGGGCCCGTAGTCGTCCTTCAGCAGCGGGCCGAGCATGCGGTGGCGCTCCTGGATCAGGCCGCTGATCACGCACATCGCGAAGGCGTCGACCCAGGTGGCGGCCGTGGGGGCGAAGTCGACGGTGTCGCCGAAGCTGGTCTCTTCGCTGGTCAGCGTCTCGCCGATGAACGGGAAGGGGACCTCGAAGTCGCCGCGGGGGAAGCAGCCGAGGGACAGCACGCCGAGGGAGCACTCGGCCGCGGTCTCCAGGATGACTCGGGCGGGGTAGCCGCCGAGCGGCCGGCCCTCCAGGGTGAGCGCGCCGATGTGGTCGAGGAGCTCCTCGCCCATCGTCCGGATCTCCTGGATGGCCAGGCGGCCGTAGTGGATCCGGTACCAGCCGGCGAGGGCCCGGTCCTCGATGCCCTCCAGGGCCTGGGCGATCCGCTGGGGTGCGACCTGGTGGCGCGTGACCTCGACGTCCACGATCCGATGCCGCCTTTCCTTGATCGTCTGTTGACGGAACGGCACGCTAGCACCGGCCACCGACAGTCGATCACCCGTACGGGGGAGGGGCGGCGGCCGGGCCGCCGCCCCTCGTCCGGGCAGGTCAGAACGCCGAGTTGGCGCACCAGTGCGCGAGCAGCTCCTCGTCCCCGCGCACGTCGAGGCGGGCGGAGGCCAGGTCGAGGCGGCCGTACAGGAGCAGCAGCAGATCGGCGGCGCTCGCCCGGACGGTCGCGTCGGCCTCCGGGCTCGGGCCGTCCGCGTCGGGCCCGAGGTCGTCGAGCCCGAAGCCGTCGGGCCGCAGGCGGATCAGCCAGTCGCCGTCCGGGGACGTGGCGTTGCCGTCGGTGCGGGTGAAGCGGATGGTGCGGTCCGCGCCGCGCAGCTCGGCGGTCCCCGGGGCGAAGAAGGCGGCGTGGGGCAGGTTGGTGAGGAATTCGGACACCCCGTCGGCGGCCAGCTCCGGGTCGAGCACCGGGGTGCGCCCGAGGGCGAGTTCCGCGTCGGCGCGGTGCACCAGGGTCTCGAACAGCATCCGCCGTACCCAGAAGCGGGCGTGCTGGTCGGCGCCCCAGGCCCACATCGGGGCGTCGAGGTCGGTCTCCGCGAACGCGGCGCCGGCCTCGGCCGCGGCCTGCGCCAGCCAGGCGGGGTAGCCGTCCGGCCCGGCGGGCAGCCGCAGGTCGACCTCGCGGCTGCGGGGCGGCTGCTGGATCCGCTGCCGGAGCAGGACGGTGAACCAGCGCTGCACGCTGCCGGTGTGGCGGGTGAGGTCGGTCAGTGTCCAGCCGGGGCAGGTGGGCACCGGGGTGGTCGGGTCGGCGTCCTGGAGGGCGGCGACGAGCCGGGCGGTCTCCGCGGCGACGGCGGCGCCGTGGTCGATGGTGGTCATGAGGGTGCTCGCTCGGTGTCGGGGTGGCGGGGAGGGGCGAAACGGTCGGACGAGGGGCGGAACGGTCGGACGAGGGGGAGCGGTCAGGCGAGGGGCTTGTCGACGACGGCCTTGGCGTGGCTGAAGGTGTCGAGGGAGTACTCGCCGTGGTAGCGGCCCATGCCGCTCTCGCCGACCCCGCCGAACGGCAGCTCGGGCATGGCGAGGTGGGAGACCGGCAGTCCGAAGGAGAGCGCGCCGGAGGAGGTCTCCTCGGTCAGCCGCTGCTTGGTGTGCGCGGACTCGGTGAAGGCGTAGAGGGCGAGCGGCTTGTCGCGCTCGTTGATGAAGGCGATCGCCGCGTCGAGGTCGGGCACGGCGACGACGGGGAGGATCGGGCCGAAGATCTCCGCCCGCATCACGGGGGCCTCGGGGGAGACGTCGGCGAGGACGGTCGGCGCGAGGTAGCGGTCGGCGCGGTCGTGGGTGCCGCCCGTGACGGTCCGACCGTCGCCGAGCAGCGCGGTGAGCCGGTCGAAGTGGCGCTCGTTGACGATCCGGCCGTACTCGCCGCCGGTCGCCGGGTCGTCGCCGTACAGCTCCCGGACGGCGTCGGCGAGGTGCGCCTCCAGCGCGGACGCGCTCTCGCCGATGGCGAGGACGTAGTCGGGGGCGACGCAGGTCTGGCCGGCGTTGAGGAACTTGCCCCGGGCGATCCGCCGGGCGGTGACCGCGAGGTCGACGCCGGGTTCGACCACCACCGGGCTCTTGCCGCCGAGTTCCAGGGTGACCGGGGTCAGGTGCCGGGCGGCGGCCGCCATGACGATCCGGCCGACGGCGCCGTTGCCGGTGTAGAAGATGTGGTCGAAGCGCTGCTCCAGCAGCGCGGTGGTCTCCGGGACGGCGCCCTCGACGACCGCGACGGCCGCCGGGTCGAGGTAGCGCGGGAGCAGCCGGGCGAGCGCGGCGGAGGTCGCGGGGGCGAGCTCGCTGGGCTTGAGGACTGCCGCGTTCCCGGCGGCCAGTGCGCCGACCAGCGGGGACAGGGCGAGCTGGAGCGGGTAGTTCCAGGGCGCGATGATCAGGACCACGCCGAGCGGGTCGCGCACCACGCGGGCCGCGGCGGGCCGGAAGAACTCGGGCACGGCGGCGGGCTTCGGCCGCAGCCACTGCTCCAGGTGGGCGACGGTGTGGTCGAGCTCGTTGAGCGTGAAGCCGATCTCGGTGCGGTAGGCCTCGGCGGTGCTCTTGCCGAGGTCCTCGTGCAGGGCCTGGAGGAACGCCTCGGACTGCTCGGTGAGCAGCGAGCGCAGTGCTGCCAGCTGGGCCTGGCGCCAGGCGAGCGGCTTGGTCCGGCCGGTGTCGAAGGCGGCGCGCAGACGGGTGACCGTGGCGGCGGCGGTCTCCGGGGCGGCTTCCGGCGTGGCTTCGGGAGCGGCGTCCGGAGTGGCGGCAGGGGTGTGGTTCATGAGGGTCTCGCGGTCCTTCCAGCTGGCTTGAGGTCGTCGATGGTTTATGACCTCAAGCATTCTTGGACGGTAAACCTCAATGGTTGAGGGTGTCAAGCAATGTGCCTATGCTCGAACCGTGCACCAGAACCCCCACCCGGACCCACCGGCCACGCCGGGCGAGCTGATGGATCAGCTCGCCCGGGTGGCCGCGGCCTACTACCGCCACTTCGCCTCCGCCGCGGCCGGGCACGGGCTGACCCTGATGCAGGGTAAGACCCTCAGCCTGCTCACCCGGCCGCGCTCCATGCGCTCCCTCGCCGGACTGCTGTCCTGCGACGCCTCCAACGTCACCGGCATCGTCGACCGGCTGGAGGGCCGCGACCTGGTCCGCCGCGAGCCCGACCCCGCCGACCGCCGGGTCAAGAGCATCGCCCTGACCGACCGGGGCGAGCAGACCGTCCGGCTGATCCGGGCCGACCTGATGTCCGGCCTGACCGCGCTGGAACAGCTCTCCGGCCAGGACCGGGCCGCCCTGGGCGCGCTGCTGGACCGGGCGTTCCCCGAGACGGCGGCCCCGCCCGGCTGAGGCCGGGCCGCCGGCCCGAGGCGGGGCCGGAGCCCGGTCAGAGCTTCGTGGCCTCGTGGACCTGGTGGAGGTGGACGAGGACGTCGTGGGCCCGCCCGAGGGCGACGGAGGGCAGCGGGTCCTTCGTGAACGTGGACCCGGCCTCGTAGACGGGTCGGGCGGTGTCCAGCCACTCGCGGGCCACGCGCGGGGCGGTGCGCAGGTCGACGTAGTAGTCCTGGCCGCGGACCTGGTCCAGGGTGTACTCGTTCATCCCGGGCGTGGCCGCGGGCACGGTGTTCTTCTCCCAATTGGTGTCGAGGGCGGCGCCCATGGTGAGGAAGGAGCCCCGGTCGAAGGTGAACCCGATGTTCATGTACTCCGGGCCGAAGGTGTCGCGCAGGATCGAGCCCTGCGTCTTGGGGTACATCTCGGGATCGCTGGCCAGGTAGCCGACGTGCCCGTTGTGGGCGGAGAGCAGCATCCGGTCGCCGGTGTGGCGCTGCCACCACGCGGTGTTGTCGGCCATGGCCCGGTCGCGGACGACCTCCGCGGCGTTCACCGAGGCCTTGTCGGTGAGTTCGAAGGTGGCGAAGGCGAAGGTCTGGGCGATGATGCGGGCGTGCTGCACGGCCCAGTCGTACTCCTCGCCGCCCTTGCCCTTGGCGGCGGTGACCAGGTCCAGCGCCTGCTGCGCCTTGGCGGCGTTCTCCTTCCGCTCGGCCACCGGCCGCTTCAGGTAGGCGACGGTGTCGTCGAGCGGGCGCAGGCCCGCGTACAGCCCGTCCACGCGCGCCAGGGCCGCGGGGTCGGCCTTGCGCAGGTAGGCGTCGACCCGGGCGAAGACCTCCTCGCCGAGCTTGGGGGCGCCGACGTCGTCGCCCATGAAGTGGACCGGGTGCTCCGGGTGCTGGCGGTTGTACTCGCGCATCCAGCTGATCAGGTCCACGAACTCCTGGCGCTCCCAAGGTGATTGGCCCAGCTCGTCCTTGACGATCTGCCGGGCGTCGCCCTTGCCGTCCTGGAGGAACTTGTCGATCTTCAGGCCCGCCGACCAGCTCATCTCCAGGGCGAAGGTGGTGAAGCCCTTCTCCTGGACCAGGTAGCGGAAGACCCGCTGCTTCATGGTGAAGAACTCGTGCGAGCCGTGCGTGGCCTCGCCGAGGCCCACCACCTTGGCGTCCCCGACCATCGCGCCGAGCGCCCGCAGGTCGCTGGTGCTGCCGCCGGGCTCGGTCGACCGCAGCGGGTGCGCGGACCGCTCCAACGCGCGGACCACCGTGCTCCGTTGGCCGTCCACCGCAGGGGCGGCGGAGGCCACCGGGGCCAGCAGGGCGGTGCCGGCGGCCGCCACCGTCACCGCGATCAGCCCGCGTCGGCCGATCGTTCGCTTGTTCGCCGTGGTCATGATCTCTCCTCAGTTTCCTTGTCCCGAAAGCTCGGTGAGATGATCATCGTCCGCGGCGGGGGTGCGGCGCGCTGGGGCCGACCGCCGGGTTCCTCGGGGGGATAACCCCCGACCTGCGGCGATGCGGGGTCCGCCCGGCGGGTCAGAGCGCGGCGGCGCGGTGCGTCGGGCGGCCGTCCAGGACGGTCAGCAGCACGGGGACGTCCGGCAGTTCGGTGGCGGGGGTGGTGAGCGGGTCGGCGGCCAGGACGGTGAGGTCGGCGCGCTGCCCGACGGCGATCCGGCCGGCCTGCTCCTCCTCCCCGGCCGCGTGCGCGGCGTTGACGGTCACCGCCCGCAGCGCCTCCAGGGCGGTGAGCGCCTGCCCGGGCTGGTGCGGCGGCTGGGTCAGGTCGCGGCTCGGGCGGCGGTGGCGGGCGCCGGCCATCACGCCGAGCGGCGGGTACGGGGCGATCGGCCAGTCCGAGCCGAGCACGACGGTGGCGCCCGCGTCCCACAGGTCGCGGCAGCGCCAGGCGCGGTCGGCGCGCTCCTCGCCGAGGCGGCGGGACCAGTTGTCGGTGTGGTCGGCCCGGGTGAAGTCGCAGCAGTGGGTGGGCTGCATGGAGGCGATCACGCCCAGCTCGGCGAAACGCCGCAGGACGGCGTCCGGGACGGTCTCGATGTGTTCGATCCGGTGCCGGACGGTACGCGCCCCGGCGGCGGCCGCCCCCGGGTCCTGCGCCGAGGCCCCGGCCACGGCGTCGAGCGCGTGGCGGACGGCGGCGTCGCCGATGGCGTGGGTGGCGGTCGGCACGCCGGCGCGGTGCAGGTGCGCGATGACGCGGGTGTACTCCGCCGGGTCGGGCCAGAACGCGTGGGTGGACTCGCCGTGGCAGTCCGGGCGTTCCAGCCAGGCGGTGCCGTTGTCGATGGTGCCGTCCATGAACAGCTTGACGCCGTCGACCCGCCAGAGCCGGCCGCCCCGGTGCTGCTGTTCGACGAGGGCGCGCAGCCCGTCCGCGTCCACCCCGGGCTGGCACCAGGGGGCGACCCGCAGCCGCAGCGGCAGCTCGCCCGCCTCGTCGAGTTCGGTGTAGAGGTCGAGGCTGTCGCCGTTCGCGTCCATCGCGTGGCCGCCGGTGAGGCCGGCGGCGGCCATGGCGGTGAGCGCGGCGGCCAGGCGGGCGCGGCGTTCGGCCCGGGTGGGCTGCGGGGCGGCGCGTTCGACCAGTTCGCAGGCGGCGTCCTCCAGCAGCAGGCCGGTGGGGCGCCCGGTCGCGTCGCAGACCACCTCGGCGGCCTGGGCGAAGCTGCGCGGGCCGTCGACGCCGGCGAGTTCCAGGGCGCGCGGGCTGGCGAGCATGGAGTGGGCGTCGAAGAGTTGGAGCAGCGCCGGGACGCCGTCGAGGACGGGCGCGAGCGCGGCGGACTCCACCGGCCGGTCGCCGAAGACGTTCGGGTCCAGGCCCCAGGCGTGCAGCCAGGCGCCGGGGGCGAGGGTGCGGACCTCGGCGGCGAGGGCGGCGCGGACCCCGGCGAGGTCGGTGCAGCCGGAGAGGTCGAGGCCGTGGGTGAGTTCGGCGCCGGTGACCGGGTGCAGGTGCCCGTCGACCAGCCCGGGGGTGACGGTGGCGCCCTTCAGGTCGACCACCGTGGTGGCGGCGTCGGCGAGTCGGCGGATCTCCCGGTCGTCGCCGAGGGCGGCGATCCGGCCGTCGGCGACGGCCAGGGCGGTCTGCGGGAGGGGGCCGCCGGTCGCCGGGTCGAGCAGGCGGGCGGACAGGAGGACGAGGGAGGTGCGCACATCGGCTCCAACGGTGCTGCGGGGTGGGGGAGTTGTGGGGTGGTCAGTCGTGCCGGGTGAGGGAGCCGTCGGGCAGGCCGAGTTCGCGTTCGGCGGTGGCCGCGGCGAGCCGGGTGACGGCGGAAGGGTGTTCGCGCAGGCCGGTGTTGGCGTGGGCGGCGAGGCCGTCGATCACGACCAGGATCTGAATTGCCGCCACATCGCCGTCCTCGGTGCGGAACTCGCCCTGGGTGACGCCCGCTTCGATGACGCCGCTGAGCCGTCCGCGCCAGCCGGCCTGCTGCTCCAGGACCCGGTCGCGCAGGACGGGCCGGTAGCGGCTGAGGTGGCGGGCGTTGAGCCAGAGCCGGCTCATGTCGTCGTAGGCGGGCCCGGTGGCGCGGGCGAAGAACCGTGCGAGGTGGTGCAGCGGCGACCCGTCGTGCGGGTCGGCGGGCAGCAGCGTCTCCAGTTCGGCGGTGGCGGCGCTGCCGAAGGCCTCGGCGACGAGGTCCTCGACGGCGGGGAAGTAGTGGCTGATCAGACCGGGGCGGACGTCGAGCTGCTCGGCGATCCTGCGCAGCGTGATGCACTCCAGGCCCTCGGTGAGGGCGACGGCGGCCGCCGCCTCGACGATCTCCGCCCGCCGGTCGTCGGGGGATTTGCGGACCCGTTTGCGCTGAACGCTTGACGTCATGTGCCGGATGCTATTGAGTGTGCGACCAATAAGCAAGCAGGTGGGCACGACACCCCCACGGAGGGCCCCCAATGGCGTCCACGCTCCCGGACCACCCCCACCCCGACACCCGCGCCGCCGCGCCGCTCCAGCAGGAGCGGGCCGGCCGGGTCGAGGTCCACGGCATCGACCACATCCCCGAGACCGAACGGCGCGGCCGCGCCCGCGAACTCTTCTCCGTCTGGGCGGCGGCCAGCGTCAACTACCTCAACCTGGTCGTCGGCGGCACCCTCGTCCTGGCCGGGCTCGACCTGCCCCAGGCGTTCGCGGTGGTCGTCGTCGGCAACCTGTTCTGGCTGGGCACCGGCCTGCTGGCGGTCTCCGGACCGGCCGCGGGCGCGCCCAGCGAGGTCATCACCCGCGCGCTGTACGGCGTCCGCGGCAACCGCGTGAACAACGCCGTCACCGGCTGGATGATCTCCGTCTGCTACTTCGCGCTCAACCTCGCCGCGGCCGCCGTCGCCGCGTTCTCGCTCGTCGAACAGGCCGGGATCACCCCGACCACCCCGATCAAGATCGCCATCGTGGTGGCCATCGTCGTGGTGACGCTCACCATCAGCGTCTACGGCCACGCCGCGATCCTCCGGCTCTACCTGCCGATCACCCTGGTGCTCGCCGCCGCCTTCGCCGTCGTCGGGTACGTGGTGCTCCGGCACGCCGACTTCGGCTACGCGCCCGCCGAACCGCTCTCCGGCACCCGCCTGTGGTCCGCCGTCCTGGCCGGCGTCACCCTGATCGCCTCCGGCCCGCTGTCCTACACCACCAGCGCCGACTTCTCCCGCTACCTGCCGCACACCACCTCCCCGCGCGCCGTCCTCGGCTGGACGGCCCTCGGCGGCTTCCTGCCCAGCGTCGCGGTCGGCGGCCTGGGCGTACTCGCCGCCAGCGCCGTCGACATGACGGACCCGCAGGCCGCCCTCCAGCGGATCCTGCCCGGCTGGTTCGACCCGGTCTTCCTGCTCGCCCTGGTCGTCGGCACGATCGCGGTCAACGCGCTCACCGCCTACAGCGCCGGCCTCGCCTTGCAAGCCGTCGGCATCCGGATCCGCCGCACGCTCAGCGTGCTCGTCGACGGCACCGTCGCCGTCTGCCTCACGCTGTACGCGCTGCTGGTCTCCAACTTCCTCGACACCGTCAGCAACGTGCTCCAGCTGACCGTCGTCCTGCTCGGCCCCAGCACCGCGATCTACGCCACCGACATCCTGCTGCGCCGCAACCGCTACGACGGCCGCGCGCTCACGGACGAGAGCCCGGGCAGCCCCTTCTGGTACCGGGCGGGCGTCAACCCGGCCGGCGCGCTCGCCCTCGCGGCCGGGGTGGCCGGCGCCGCGCTGTGCGTGGACACCCTGTACACCGGGCCGGTGGCCGCCCTCGTCGGCGCGGACCTCGCGCTGCCGGTCGGCATGGTCGTCGCGGCGGCGGTGTACGCGGTGCTGATGCGCGGGAGGCTGAACCGCCGGGGTGCCTGAGCGCGGTCTTCCGGCGGCCCCCGGCGAACTGCCCTTCCTCGGGCGGGTGCTGAGGACGCTCGGCCGGGACGCGCCTGGGGGCGGCCGGTTGTCGGTGGCGTCCGTTAGGGTGCGGACCGGCGGCCCGGCCACGCGGGTCGGCGCGAGGTGAGGGGGCGTCATGACGGACGGTACCGAAGGGGCGGGGGGCGAGGAGGGCATCCGGTGGCTCGCGGACGCCGGGTGCTCCGTCGACGGCGTCCTGTTCGCCCGGGGGATACCGCCGCAGGAGCTCGCCCGCCGGATGGGCGCCGATCCGGCCGCCGCGGCCGGGCCGCTCAGCGGCACCGAGGTGTGGGACCTCGACATCGAGGTGTTCCGCCCGAGCGACGACGGCGACGGTGTGATCCGGGTCGGCGAGTCCGGTGACTGGTCCTTCGCGGTTGAGTACGGCGACTCCACCGGCGGCGAACGGCTCACCGAGATAGCGCGCGACGGGGTCGAGGTGGTCCACTTCCGCCCGATGCCGGACCACCCGCCCGCGCTGCTGGACTACGCCCGCGACGGCGCCGTGCTGTGCGGGTTCGGCCTCGCCGAGGAGCGCTGGCGCTGGGGCCGGGAGCCCGACCTGCTGGTTCCCGAGCTGGTCGCCGCGGGCGTCCTGGAGCCCGACGGGATCACCCGCGGCCCCGGGGGCGAGCCGCCCGCGGCCGTCCGCCGCCGCACCCTCGGCGCGGTCGGGCGGCGGTTCGGGCTGAGCCTGCCCCGGGCCGTCCTCGGCGAGCTGCGGCTGCCGGCGTACGCGGTGCGGGGCAGGCCGGGGATGGCGCCGCAGGGTGGTTGAGCCCGGCCGTTCCCGGGCCCGCCCGGGCCGCGCACCGGACGTTTCGGACGCCCCGGGCGCGTGATCAGTCGGAGCGCGGCCTGGTCCGGGCGGCCCGGGCCTCCAGGTGGCGCCGCTCGGCGAGGCTGGCGGTGGCCTTCGCGGCCAGCCGGTAGTGCTCGTGGGCGCCGGCCGGGTCGCCGGCCTTCTCCAGCAGGTGCGCCCGGACGGACAGCAGCCGGTGGTGCCCGGCCATCCGCCCGTCACCGTCCAGGGCGGACAGCAGGGCCAGCCCGGCGGCCGGGCCGTCGGTCTCGGCGAGCGCGATCGCCCGGTTGAGGGTGACCATCGGGTTGGGCGCGATCCGTTCCAGGATCAGGTAGAGGGCGTGCACCTGGGGCCAGTCGGTCTCCTCGGCGGTGGCCGCGTCGGCGTGCGTGGCCGCGATGGCGGCCTGCAACTGGTAAGCCCCCAGGGTCGGGCCGGCCAGCGCCGCCTCGACCAGTCCGACGCCCTCGTCGATCAGCGCCCGGTCCCAGGCCTTGCGGTCCTGCTCGTCCAGCGGCACCAGGTCGCCGGCCGGGGTGGTCCGCGCCTCCCGGCGGGCGTGGGTCAGCAGCATCAGTGCGAGCAGCCCGGTCACCTCGTCGTCCTCCGGTAGCTGCGCGTGCACCGTCCTGGTCAGCCGGATCGCCTCGCGCGCGAGGTCGGGGCGGTGCAACTCGGGGCCGGAGGTGGCGGTGTAGCCCTCGTTGAAGATCAGGTAGAGCACGTGCAGCACGACCCGCAGCCGTTCCTCGCGCTCCGCGCCGTCCGGCAGGGCGAACGAGCTGCCGGCGGCCCTGATGCGCTGCTTGGCCCGGCTGATCCTGGCCGCCATGGTGGCCTCCGGCACCAGGAACGCGCGGGCGATCTCGGCGGTGGTCAGACCGCCGACCGCCCGCAGCGTCAGGGCGGTCCGGGAGGCCGCGGTGAGCGTCGGGTGGCAGCACAGGAACAGCAGGACGAGCGTGTCGTCGGTGTCCGGCACCTCCGGCGGCAGCGTCTCGGCGGCCGTCGCCGACTCCCGTTCGCGGCGCGCGCGGTCGCGGCGCAGCTGGTCGATGAGCCGCCGGGCGGCGACGGTCACCAGCCAGCCGTGCGGATTGTCGGGCATGCCCTCGGACGGCCACTGCAGGGTGGCGGCGAGGACGGCCTCCTGGACGGCGTCCTCGCACCCTTCGAACCGGCCGTAGCGGCGCACCAGGGTGCCGAGGACCTGCGGCGTGAGCGCACGCAGCAGGTCCTCGAAGTCCGGTGCTGTCATGCCTCCAAGTGTCCGTCGGCGAACATCACCTGGCGCACCTCGACCCCCAGGCCCTCGATCGCGGTGTCCGGGATCAGCGCCGCCAGCGCGATCGCCCGCTCCTTGTCCTCGCAGTCGATCAGGTAGAAGCCGCCCAGGTACTCCTTGGCCTCCAGGAACGGGCCGTCGGTCACCACCGGCTGGCCGTTGCGCACGGTCACCACGGCGGCCTGGGCCGGATCGGCCAGTGCCTGGGTGGTGATCAGCTCTCCGGACGCCTTCAGCGCCTCGATGAACTCGCCGTGGCCGCGGCCGATCGCCGCCTTCTCCTCGTCGGTCAGCGCGTCCATCACGGCCGGGTTGATGTGCAGGCTGATCAGGAACTTCATCTCGTGCTCCTCGTGGTTCGCGGGCCCGGCTGGGCTCCTCGACCGGTGGTCGGAGCCGTCGCCGCGGTCTTGACGTCCTCCGCCGGACGTTCGGAGGAATCCTCGCGGCCGCATCGCCACCTCGCACCTCGCACCTCGCACCTCGCACCTCGCGCGTCTCCGTACGGCCCGCATGGGGAGGGCCGGGGGCCGGGAACCGCCCCGCCGTCACCCGGGAGTGTGATGGCCACGTCACATCGGGCGCCGCTACTGTGACCCGGTGGCGGAGCGTCACATGGAGCGGGTGGGCCGTCCCGGCCCGGTCCCGTCAGGAGGGGCAGTCATGAAAAGCACTCGTCGTGTGTTCGGAGCGGTGCTCGCGGCCGCCGCCCTGGCCGCCTGCGCCCCGTCGGCGTCGCCCGCCGCGGCCTCGATCGCCGCGCCGGCTGCCTCGGGGGCCGAGGGAGCCGGGGGCGCCGGGGGAGCCGCGCCGGCCGCGGTGGCGAGCGGGAAGGCGGCCTGGACCGGCCAGTTCCGCGGCTACGGGACGGACCAGTGGAAGCACGCCTGGGGCGCGGTCGACCAGGGGACGTGGGGCGGTTCGGACCTGAGCGCGGTCGACGACGCGGCCGCTCCCGGGGGCGGCTCGGCGCTCCAGGTCACCTACGGCGCCGGCTCCTCCTCCAACCAGTGCACCGACTGTCCGAACCCGGGCGGCGGCCAGTTCTACACGGATCTGACCAGCCTGGGCCTGTCCGCCCTGGCCCAGGGCCGGACGCTGGACCTGAAGTACTCCCTCAAGTTCCCGGCCGGCCGGGACTGGGGCAAGGCGGGGAAGCTGCCCGGACTGTACGGCGGCAAGATCGGCGAGGAGTCGGGCGGCAACCACGGCGCGGGCTGGTCGACGCGCTACATGTGGCGCGGCGCCAAGGGCGTGCCGGACAACGGCGAGGTCTACCTCTACACCCCGACCAACTCCGGCCCGACCGGCTACGGGGTGGACGAGGGGCTCGGTGACTGGCGGTTCCAGGGCGACGGCGCGTGGCACAGCGTCGAGCAGCTGGTCGACCGCGGCACCGGGGACGTCACCGTCTGGTACGACGGCCGTCAGGTCTACGCGGCGCGCGGGGTGGCCTCGGGCATCGGCAGGATCCCCTTCGGCGGCGTGTTCTTCTCCACCTTCTACGGCGGCCACGACACCAGTTGGGGCCCGGCGAGCACCCAGCACGCCTACTTCGCGGACTTCTCGCTGTCCTCCGGCGTCCAGCACTGACCGTCAGCCGACCGTCACCGTCACGGTGAAGGCCCGCTGCCCGGGCGGGCAGGCCAACGCCTCGCCGCAGGTGGTGCGGTGGGCGGAGAGGCGGGCCGTTCCGGGGGCGGCGGCGAGGAAGCCGGCGGTGACCTGGCCGCAGCCGCCGCCCGGTCGGCAGGAGGGGGCGGGGGTGGTCGCGGTGGCGGTCGGACGCAGCGTCCGCGGGTTGTCGCCGGCGGCCGGGGACCAGTAGGTGCTGTGCAGCTCGACCCGGACGACGGTGCCGGGTGCCACCCGTACGGTCGTGCCGTCGGCGTGCTCGTCGAGCACCAGGGCGGCCGGGGCGGGCGGGCCCGGCGCGGCGGGGCCGGTGTTCGACGAGCAGCCGGCCGCCAGGGCGAGCAGGGCGGCTGCCGCGAGCGTTCGCACGGTCACGGCTCTTCTCCTTCGCTGGGTCGGGGTGCGGGGTGCGGGGTGCGGTCGCCGGGCGCGGTGCCGCCGGGGCGGGCCGTGGTGGCCCGCCCCGGCGGCGTCAGGGGCGTGGACGGGCGGCCGTCAGGAGACGGTCACGTCGTCGTAGTAGGTGTAGGTCGGGTCGCCCGGGTAGTTGTCGTCCACGTTGGTGAGGGTGAGCGTGTAGCTGTGCCCCGGGGTGACGGTGCCGGAGGCGGACTTCCAGCCGAGGCCGCTGGTGCAGGTCTTGGCGAGCACCGTGGTCGTGGTGTTGGTGGTGTTGTCCTTGAGGGTGGCGGTCGCCCAGTCGTAGGTGACGGTGTCCGGGCAGGTGACGTCGTACCAGAAGGCGACCTTGCTGCTGCCGGTCGGGGCGGTGAAGGTCTGGCTGGCCGTGGACGTGGTGGTGGGGCCGGTGGAGCCGAGCATCGCGCCGTAGCCGCCGGTGTGCTTGGCGGCGCTGGAGGCGGCGGCGCTGCCGGTGGAGGTCCAGCCGCTCAGGGTGCCGGTCTCGAAGCCGCCGTTGGTGAGGCCGCCGCCGCCCGCGGAGGTGACGGTCCAGCCGAAGGCGGCGGAGCCGGAGGCGCCGGTGGCGTCCTTGGCGGTGACCGTGACGTTCGCCGTGCCGGCGGTGGTCGGGGTGCCGCTGATCAGGCCGGAGGCGGAGATGGACAGGCCGGCCGGCAGGCCGCTCGCCGTGTAGGTGAGGGTCTGGCCGGAGGCGCTGTCGGTCGCCGCGATCTGCAGGCTGACGGCCTTGCCGGTGGTGCCGGTCTGGGCGCCCGGGTTGGTGACGGTGACGGTGTTGCCGGTCGTGCCGCCGACGATCGGGTGGGACATCTCGCAGCCGCCCGCACCGCTGTTGAAGTCGTTCGCCCAGGTCGACTGCATGGCGAAGCTGCCGGTGGTGAAGCCGACGTTCGCCGAGGCGCCCTGGCCGCTGCTGACCCAGGCGCACTTGTCGCCGTTCTCGGCGCCGCTGCTGTCGGTCCAGCCGCCGGCCGGGTTCTGGTCGGTGATGGTCTCGGCGTACTCGTGGCCCTCGACGATGGTGACGCCGTCCAGGGTGCCGGCCGTCCCCGCGTTGACGAAGCCCTGGCCGCAGCCGGAGCCCGCGTCCGTCACGTACGGCAGGTTGGTGAAGGCCAGTTCGCCGTACGGGGAGGAGACGGCGCCGCCGGTGAGCGTGGTGTCGCCGGTGTAGTCGTGCCAGGCGCAGAAGTTGCCGGACGCGGTGTTGAAGCCGTCGGGGGTGGTGCCGGTGGGGGAGACGACGACGTACTGGTCGTTCCGGTTGGCCGCGGCCGTGGTGTTGCCGAAGTGGCCGGACGCCTTGACCGCCTCGGCGCCGATCTGGTTGCCGGTCGCGGAGGCGGGCGCCGCGGCGGAGGTGTCCACCCAGACGCCGGCGAGCGCGCCGCCGGTGGGGTAGGCGACGTGCGCGGAGTTCCCCGGGCAGGTCTGGGAGCCGGTGGCGACGCCTTCGCAGTACTGCGTCATGACGCCGGACCAGAGTTCGTTGCCCGCGCCGATGCCCTTGAACAGCTGCTGGAGGCGCGGGGCCATGCCCTTGGCGTCGCCGCTGAGTGTGGTGTTGCCGTTGGCGTCGGTGCCGGAGCTGCCCCACTGGGAGCCCCAGAACACCAGGTAGACGTGCTCCGGTCCGGTGGTCACACCGATGCTCGGACTGCCCGCGCCGCCGCCGTAGTTGAGGTTGTTGGCGGAGGTGGCGTTCGGTGCGGCCTGGTGGCCGCGCAGCGGGACGGCGCCGTGCCGGTAGGGGTGGTTCGCCGACGCCGTGGGGTGCGCGGCGTCGTCGGGCTGAGCCTGGGCGGGTGCCGCGGTGAAGCCGGCCGCCGCGAGGGCGAGCGCGGCGACGCCGGTGAGCGCCGCCCGTCCGGCGAGACGGAACGTGGGGGTTCGGCCCATGTGAGGGTTGCCTCTCTCATGCCGACCGCCCGGGCACCGGTGGGTGACGGGTGGTCGCGAAGGACAGGGAGAGGCCGGAGGCGGTGGAAATGCCTGGATGACCCGCCGCACAACGGATCACCGGGGGGGAAACAGGCCCGCCTCGGCCGCCGAGAAGCAAAGCAGCCGCCGGAGAACAGGGTCAACGAGCCTGACGGTAAAGTGAGTTGCCTTGATTCCCGCGTAATGGAAAAGCCCCCAGACGGAGGGGGCGGCGGTTCGGATTCTCCAGGCCCGCACACTGTATACGGGTTTCCGTTAACCGTATGAACAGCCTTGGCCGAAAAGGGATTTGATGGTGAGAAACAGGTAAGACATTAGCCGCCGGGCAGAGGCGCGCGCAAGCGCGAGCCTCCGACGTGCGGAGGCCGCCCCCCCTTGTGCGTGGGGGCGGCGTCCGGCATCGCCAGGGGGGGCCGGCGAAACGTCAGTGTTCTTCGGTGAAGCCGGTTCAGGCCGTGAGTGCGGCGTTGCGCAGCCGGGCGGCGGAGCGGGCCAGGAGGAACGCCGCGAGCAGGGCGGGGCAGAAGCCCACCACGCAGGCGGCGAGGACGCCGGTCGCGGTCAGGCCGAACGGGGACACGACGGCGGCGGCGATGCCGGCCAGCGGAGTGACCAGGACGGGGGAGAGCAGCAGCAGGGCCGCCAGCCGCTTCTCCCGGCGGCTCCACTGCGTGGACCGCCACACCCTGCTCGCGGCGATGACGGCGGCGGCCAGCGCGAGCGGGGGCCCGATGGCCGGGACGAACGACAGCGGAACCGGCAGCACCGCGAAGACCAGGGTGCGGGCGGTGCGGCCGCGGCTCTCCGGCTCCGGTCGGGTGCCGCCCTCCTCGTCGAGCGCGGCGTCGGCGATCCGCCGGGGGCTGCCCAGCTGCTCCAGGACCCGCCGGACGGCGGCCTCGTCGGCGGGGTCGCACTCGGCGAGCGAGACCTCGATGTGCTCGCGCAGGTCCGCGAGCAGTTCGCGGCGGCGCGGCTCGGGCAGCGGAGCGGTGTACCGGGCGACCGCGGCCAGGTGGGCGCGGACCAGGGGGTGCTCGATGGGGTTGTTCACGGGTTCTCTCCCGGGGCCAGGACGTGGTCGACGGTTTCGCGGAAGGCGGGCCACAGCGTGGCGAACTCCTCCAGTGCGCTGCGGCCGGTGTCGGTGAGGGTGTAGTACCGGCGGGACGGGCCGCTGGCCGAGTCGCGCAGGAAGGTGTCGGCGAGGCCGGCCCGGCGCAGCCGGGACAGCAGGGGGTAGATGGTGCCCTGGCTGGTCGCCAGCATCGGGAACCGGCCGAGCTCCTGCAGCAGCTCCACCCCGTACCGGGGGCCGTCCCGCAGCAGTGCCAGGACGCAGTACTCCAGCACGCCCTTGCGCAGCTGCGTCGCCACCGGTCCGTCGGCCGTACCGGCGTCGCCGTCGTGATGTGTGATGCCAGGTACCATGTGATGCAAGATAGCATGCGACGCCAGGTAGTGGGCAATGCCGGACGAGGGCCGCAGGACGCCTCACCCGGACGGCGGGTGGCAGCCGGACCGGCGCACGCCCCTCCACCGGGCCTTCCGCCAGGCGCGGTCGCCCCACCACCCCTAGGGTCTGTGGTGCGTTGACCGTGCCGAGTGCCGGGGCGCACGCCGCCCCGCCGTCCGCCGGGGCGCGCCCGGCAACCCGAGAGGTGGACCGCTCCATGCACACCGTCGTCCGCGGCGCCGGCGCTTTCGGCCTGGCCGCGCTGCTGCTCGCCTCCGCCGCCGGCTGCCAGGGCGACGCCCGCTCCGCCGTCGAGCCCGCGCCGACCTCCCCGGCCTCCCCGGCCGGCTCACCCGGTTCGCCCGCCGCGTCCGCGACCGGGCTCGCGGCCCAGCGGCTCGACTGGCAGGCCTGCCCGGCCCCCAGTCCCGCGCAGGGCAGCGGCACCGCGCCCGCCGGCGACTGGCAGTGCGCCACCCTCAAGGCACCGCTCGACCACGGCAAGCCGGACGGCCCGACCATCGACCTGGCCATGATCCGGAGCCGGGCGAAGGACGAGAAGCACCGGATCGGCTCGCTGCTGTTCAACTTCGGCGGCCCCGGCGCCTCCGGCGTCGCCACGCTGCCCGCCCTCGCCGCCGACTACGCCTCCCTCAACGCCCGCTACGACCTGGTGAGCTTCGACCCCCGTGGGGTCGGCGCCAGCGCCGGGGTGAGCTGCCTGGACGACAAGGCGATGGACGCCACCCTGGCAGTCGACAACACTCCCGGGACCCCCGACGCGGTGAAGGCGCTGGACGCCAGCAACGCGCAGTTCACCGCCGCCTGCGAGCACAACTCCGGTCCGGTGCTGCCCTACGTGGACACCGAGAGCGCCGCCCGCGACCTCGACCTGATGCGGCAGGTGCTCGGCGACCAGAAGCTCTACTACTTCGGCATCAGCTACGGCACCCAGCTCGGCGGTGTCTACGCGCACCTGTTCCCGCAGGAGGTCGGCCGGATCGTCCTGGACTCGGTCGTCGACCCGACGAAGGACCCGCAGCAGTCCGCGCTCGGCCAGGCCCAGGGCTTCCAGCTCGCCTTCGACAACTTCATGAAGGCCTGCGCCGCCGAGGAGGCCGCCGCCTGCCCGACGGGTGCCGGCGGCGCCGAGGGCACGGCGTCGGTCACGGCGCTGCTGCAGAAGCTGGAGCAGTCCCCGCTGCCCACCTCCAGCGGGCGGCAGCTCACCGAGACCCTGGCCGTCACCGGCATCGCCGCGGCCCTGTACAGCGAGGAGACCTGGCCCGTCCTGGCCGCCGGGCTCACCGAGGCGATGCAGCAGGGCACCGGCAACACGCTGCTCCAGCTCTCCGACGACATGTTCGGGCGCGACGCGCAGGGGCGCTACACCAACCTGAGCGCCGCCAACCGGGCGATCAACTGCGTGGACGCCCGGCAGCGCTACTCCGACCAGGACGTCGAACAGCAGCTGCCGCAGTTCCGCGACGCCTCCCCGGTGTTCGGGCCCTACTCCGCCTGGGGCCTGACGAGCTGCACCGGCTGGCCGGTGCCGGGCAAGGCCGACCACCCGGACGTCTCCGCCGCCGGCGCGGCCCCGATCCTGGTGGTCGGCACCACCGGCGACCCGGCCACCCCGGTCGAGGGCGCCCACGCGATGGCGCAGCAGCTCGGCCCCGGCGTCGGCGTCAACATCACCCTCCAGGGCGAGGGCCACGGCGGCTACAACACCGGCGACCCGTGTCTGAAGCAGGCCGTGGACGCCTACCTGCTGGACGGCACCGTGCCGGCCGACGGGAAGACCTGCAGCTGAGAAGTGGCCTACCGCGATGGTGATCGATTGGCCCTGGAAAGCGGTCCACTCGGCGCCTAGGCTCCTCACCGTGACCACCAAAGTCGATTTCTACTTCGATCCGATCTGCCCGTTCGCCTGGATCACCTCCCGGTGGATCCTGGAGGTCGAGCGCCACCGCGAGCTCGACCTCACGTTCCGGGTGATGAGCCTGTCCGTCCTCAACGAGGGCCGCACCGACCTGCCCGAGCGCTACCAGCGCCTGATGACCACCGGCTGGGGCCCCGTCCGGGTCTGCATCGCCGCCGCCGAACAGCACGGCGAGCACGTGCTGCGCGACCTGTACACCGAACTCGGCACCCGCCTGCACGACCAGGACCGGCCCGCCGACGACGCCGTCCTCCGGGAGGCCCTGGTCGCGGCCGGGCTGCCGGAGGAACTCGCCGCCGCGGCCGACAGCACGGCGTACGACGTCGCGCTGCGCAAGAGCCACCACGAGGGCATGGACCCGGTCGGCGAGGAGGTCGGCACGCCGACCATCCACGTCGACGGCGTCGCCTTCTTCGGCCCGGTGCTGAGCGCCATCCCGCGCGGCGAGGACGCCGTCCGGGTCTTCGACGGGGTGCGGCTGCTGGCCGGCTACCCGAACTTCTTCGAGCTCAAGCGGACCCGGACCGGCTCGCTCGACTTCTCCTGACGGCCCCGGCCGGCCCCGCGCCGGGGCCGGCCGGTTCGTCCTGGACCTCCCGTCCGGGCCCTTCTCGCCCCACCATGGAGAGGAAGGCCCGGCGGCGGAGAGGCGGTGAGCGTGGATGATCACCCGAATCCGGCTGCGCGCCGCCCGCCACCCCGCGACCCCGCCGCCCCCGGGCGGGGGCCCCCAGCGGCCCCGCACCCCCGGCGGCCCGCCGCCGCCCAAGCCGCCCCCGCCCGCGATGCGCCGCTGGCTGCTGCCCGTCGCCGTCCTGGTGACCCTGCTGCTGCTCATCCTGTTCTCGCGCTCCGGCTCGACCGGCGCCAACTACGGCTACACCGACTTCCTCAACCGGGTCGGCGCCGGCCAGGTGCAGACCGTGGACATCACCGACACCGGCGGGGTCACCGGCACCCTCAAGGACGGCACGCACTTCACCAGCCAGATCCCGACCGCCCTGGACACCTCCCAGCTCAGCGGCGAGCTGGCCGGCCAGCACGTCGACATCACCGCCAGCCGCAGCGGCGGCAGCTCGATCTGGTCCACGCTGCTGCTGTTCCTGCCGCTGCTGCTCTTCGGCGGGCTGTTCCTGTGGTCCGGCCGGATGGCCGCCCGCTCGCTCGGCGGCGGCCTGAGCGCCATCGGCCGCTCCCGCGCCAAGATCATCGAGGCCGAGCGGCCCGCCACCCGCTTCGCCGACGTCGCCGGGTACGAGGGCGTCAAGCAGGAGGTCAGCGAGGTGGTCGACTTCCTGCGCAGCCCCGAACGCTACGCCGCCGCCGGCGCCAAGGGCCCGCGCGGGGTGATCATGGTCGGCCCGCCCGGCACCGGAAAGACCCTGCTCGCCCGGGCCGTCGCCGGCGAGGCCGAGGTGCCCTTCCTCTCCGTGACCGGCTCCGGCTTCGTCGAGATGTTCGTCGGCGTCGGTGCCTCCCGCGTCCGCGACCTCTTCGACGATGCCCGCAAACGCGCGCCGTCCATCATCTTCATCGACGAGATCGACGCCGTCGGCGGCCGCCGCGCGGGCGGCACCCGGCTCGGCGGCAACGACGAGCGCGAACAGACCCTCAACCAGCTGCTCTCCGAGATGGACGGCTTCGACCCGACCACCGGCATCGTCGTCATCGCCGCCACCAACCGCCCGGACGCGCTCGACCCGGCCCTGCTGCGCCCCGGCCGGTTCGACCGCCAGGTCACCGTCCCGCTGCCCAACCAGGCGGAACGGGCCGCGATCCTCGCCGTCCACGTCCGCGGCAAGACCCTCGCCCCCGACGCCGACCTGAACCGCATCGCCCGCGGCACACCCGGCTTCTCCGGTGCCGACCTCGCCAACCTGGTCAACGAGGCCGCCATCAACGCCGTCCGCGCCGACCGCGCCACCCTCACCGCCGACGACCTCGACGCCGCCCGCGACCGCGTCCTGCTCGGCCGCCGGGACTCCTCCAACGCGCTGCTGCCCGAGGAGCGCCACGCCGTCGCCGTCCACGAGTCCGGGCACGCCCTGACCGCCGCGCTCTGCGAACACGCCGACCCCGTCGCCAAGGTGACCATCCTCCCGGCCGGCGTCGCCCTCGGCGCGACCGAACAACTCCCCGAAGCGGAACGCCACCTGTACACCGAGGGCTACCTCACCGACCTGATCACCGTCCAGCTCGGCGGGCGGGCGGCCGAGCTGGTGGTCTTCGGCGAGGGCTCCACCGGCGCCGCCAACGACCTCGCCCACGCCACCGGCGTCGCCACCCGGATGGTCCGCGAATTCGGCCTCTCCCCGGAACTCGGCCCGGTCGGCTACTCCAGCGGCTCCCCGAACTACCTCGGCGACGGCCCCGAGGACCTGTTCCGCCGCCCGTACTCCGAGCAGACCCAGCGCGCCGTCGACGAGGCGGTGGCCCGCCTGCTGCGCCGCGCCGAACGCCGCGCCGTCGACCTGCTCCGCGAACACCGCCACCACCTCGACGAACTGGCCGCCCTGCTGGTCGCCCAGGAGACCGTCGACGGCGCCGTCGTCCTCGACATCCTGCGGCACCCCGTGTAGGCGCTAGGGGCTCTCTTTCGGATCACGCCGGGCGCGCGACGCCGGAGCACGCACCTCGCCGCGTTGTCGTCGGTCGCCGATGGCCCCCAGCCTCCGGCCGGGAGGTGCCCCCACCGCATGGACTCCCTCCTCCGCCTTGCGATGCACGCACCCCGACGCCGCGCGCTGATCCGACGTGATCCGAAAGCGAGCCCCTGGCCCCGGTCTGCCGCAGCACCGCCACCACCTCGTCGAACGCGTCGAACCCGCTGGTAGCGTCCAGGGCGGGCACCCACCGTGTCACCTTCACCCGGGAGTCGATATGACCGAACCCCTGTCCGCCGACCTCCAGCGGGAGATCGCCCGCACCCTGCGGGTGGCCCTCGTGCCCAGCCCCGAGCAGGAGGCGAAGCGCCGGGTCGACTTCCTCGTCGACCAGCTCCGGGCGGCCGGCGCCCGCACGCTGGTGCTCGGCATCAGCGGCGGCGTCGACTCCACCACCGCCGGGCGGCTCTGCCAGCTCGCCGTCGACCGGTTGCGCGCCGCCGGACACCAGGCCGAGTTCTGCGCCATGCGGCTGCCCTACGGCACCCAGGCGGACGAGGCGGACGCTCGCCGCGCACTCGACTTCATCCGGCCGGACCGGACCCTGACCGTCGACATCAGGCCCGCGACCGACGCCGCCCTCGACACACTGACGTCCGCCGGCCTCACCTTCGCCGACCGCGCCCACGAGGACTTCGTCCGCGGCAACGTCAAGGCCCGCCAGCGGATGGTGGCCCAGTACGCGGTCGCGGGCGCCACCGGCGGCCTGGTCGTCGGCACCGACCACGCCGCCGAGGCGGCCGTCGGCTTCTTCACCAAGTACGGTGACGGCGCCGCCGACGTGATGCCCCTGGACGGACTGACGAAGCGTCAGGTCCGTTCGCTGGCCGAGGCCCTGGGGGCTCCGGCGGACCTCGTCCACAAGGTCCCGACCGCCGACCTGGAGAACCTCGCCCCCGGCCGCCCCGACGAGGACGCCCTCGGCGTCCCCTACGAGGCCCTGGACGACTTCCTGGAGGAGCGGCCGGTGAGCGAGGAGGTCTTCCGCACCGTCCTCGGCCACTACCGCCGCACCGAGCACAAGCGCCGCCCGCCCGCCACCCCGGCGTAGGGCGCGTCGTCGGGCCGGGCGGGGACGCCGCCGTCGGCAGCCCCCGCCGACGTCGCCGGGACGGGCCCCGGGGCGGTCAGTCCCCGTCGGTGTCGGCGGCCGGGGTGGGCGAGCCGCCGGACTTGATGCCGAGCTTGGCCTCGGCGGTGGTCCAGTCGGTGGCGATGGCCTGCTGGGCGGCGGCGAGGGTGGCCTGGCCCTTGCAGATCGCGGTGTGCAGGTGCGTCTCCACCGAGTCCTTGGGGTTGTTGGGGCCCTTGCCCGGGACATGGCCGGGGGAGGGCGGCTGCACCCACAGGTTGCGCGGGTCGTTGGGGTCGCCGCCGAGTTGCAGGCTGATCAGGTGGTCGTACTCGGCGTCGCCCATCGGGCCGGTGTAGCCGTAGGACTTGGCGTTCTCGGCCTTCTCCTTGCCGGTGATGTTCGCCGGCGGGCGGATCGTCGAGGTGTAGCCGCCCGGCTTGCAGATGGTGTCGTTGATGTTGCCCTGGTTGACCGCCGGGCTGATCGCGCCCGGGGTGCACTTCGGGTCGGGCAGCGGCTGCTTGTCCGCGGTGTAGCGGTACGTGCAACTGCCCGGCGCGGGCTGCGGCTGGACGTCGTAGGAGCTCTTCGGGCCGGCGCCGGTGACGATCGCCGCCGGGGCGGGCGGCGCTCCGGCGGCAGCGGCAGCGGCAGCGGCAGCGGCGTCGGCTGCGGGCGGGGCGTCGGCTGAGGAAGAGGCCGGGCCGTGTCCGGCCGGCCGGGCGGTGTGGCCGCCGCCGGACGAGCAGCCTGAGGCTGCGGCGAGCAGGGCGGCCACGGCTATGGCCAGGGCGGCACGGGCGGGAGCCGGCACGGGTTCCTCCAGATCGGGGCGGTGGGGCGCGGGGCGGGCCGACGGACCTGCCGGTTGCCGCGCCAGCGGACACTACCGCCTGGAGGGGCCGAAGGGGTGACGGCACGTCCGGGCGCGGGAGGACCGCCCAGGGCGTGCGGAATCGTCGACCAGTACCGCCCCCGGGCCGTGCGCCCGGGCAGCCGAGGCGGCCGGGTGGTCGGCTT
Source organism: Kitasatospora sp. NBC_01300 (assembly GCF_041435235.1). Lineage (NCBI taxonomy): Bacteria > Bacillati > Actinomycetota > Actinomycetes > Kitasatosporales > Streptomycetaceae > Kitasatospora > Kitasatospora sp. NBC_01300. The sequence goes on from NZ_CP108408.1 coordinate 6,925,786, forward strand.
CTGACCGCGGTGCCGCTGCGGGGCTGAACCCGGCCCCGCAGCGGCGGGCCCCACCGCGTCGGCGGGCCCTACTGCGCCGCGATCCAGTCCGTGACCAGCGTGTCCAGCACTCCCAGCGGCAGGCTGCCGTGCCCGATCAGCTGGTGGTGGAACTCCCGGATGTCGAACCGGGCACCCAGCGCGGCCTGCGCGCGCTCGCGGTGCCGGACGATCTCCCGGCGGCCGATCAGGTACGCCGTCGCCTGGCCCGGCCAGGCGAGGTAGCGGTCGATCTCGTTGCGGACGTTGGCCTCGGTGGTGGCCGTGTTGTCCCGCATGAAGGCGATCGCCCGCTCCCGGGACCAGCCGTAGTGGTGCAGCCCGGTGTCCACGACCAGGCGTACGGCCCGCAGCGCGTCGAGCGACAGCATGCCGAAACGGGAGAGGTCCGAGCTGTACAGCCCCATCTCGTCCGCGAGCCGCTCGGTGTACAGGCCCCAGCCCTCGACGTGGGCGGTCAGCTGGCCGCTCGGCCGGCGCCGGAACTCCGGCAGGTGGTGCAGCGTCTGGGCGACGGCGATCTGCAGGTGGTGCCCGGGCACGCTCTCGTGGAAGGCGATCGCCTCGTACTCGTACCTGAACCTGGTCTGCGGGCGCAGCGTGTTGATCCAGTGGGTGCCGGGCAGGCCGCCCGGGCCCGGCGGCTGGTAGTAGGCCAGCGGCCCGGTCTCCGCCTCGATCGGGTCGATCTCCCGGGTCACGCAGTCGGCGATCGGGTAGGCCCGGAAGTAGTCGGCCGAGGCGCGGCGGGCGCGCTCCAGCGCGTCGTCGACCAGGGCGATGATCTCCTCGGCGCTGCCGAAGCGCAGCGCGCGGTCCTCCCGCAGCGCGGCCAGCACGGCGTCGGGGCCGGTGATGCCGAGCACCTTGCCGCCCAGCTCGGCGAACTCCTCGCGCAGCCCCGCGAGGGTGTCCAGGCCGATCCGGTGGACCTCCTCCGGGGTGAGCCCGGGCCGGGTGTAGCGCGTGACGGCGTCGGCGTAGCCCTCGGTGCCGCCGGGCACGTGGCAGACCCCGGCCCGGTCGTCCGGCCGGGCGTCCGCGGCCAGCCGCTGGGCCAGGCCGGCCCGGTAGCGGGCCACGGCCGGGCGCACGCCGTCGAGGACGATCACCCGGCCCCGGTCGAACTCCGGCCGGCCGTGCAGCGCGCGCAGCAGCTGGTCGTCGTCCGGGCCGGTGACCAGGTAGGCGTCGAGCTGGTCGAGGGCGGCGTCGACGCCGCTGCGCAGCGGCGTGCGGCCCTCGGCGGCGGCGTCCAGGTGGAGCTGCAGGGCGGCGTCGAAGTAGCCCGGCAGGCCGGCCAGCCGCTCCAGGTACGCGTCGGCGCCCTCCTGGTCGACGGAGGTCATGGCGAGCGAGGTGAAGGCCTCGTTCTGCGGCGCGGTGATGGTCGCCGAGATGCCGAAGTCGCCCAGCCCGTGGGTGATCCGGCCGGTGCCGTTGTCGATCAGCCGCGCGAGCACGCGGTGGGTGACCAGGTCCTCGCCGGCCAGCGCGTCCTCCGGGATCGCGGCCAGTCGCGCCCCGAAGCCCGCCAGCGCGTCCCGGTGGCGCAGTGCGGCCGCGCGGGACGGGTCGGGCACCTCGTGGGCGTAGCCCTCGACCCCGCTCAGCGTCGCGTCGAACGGGGCGTGGGCGTTCTCGGCGGCGAAGTACTCCTCGGCCAGGGCGGCGAGTGCGGTGGGGGCGGCGAGCGCGGCGGGTTCGTCGTGGTGCGGTCGGTCGGTCATGCGCGCTCCCCGGTCCGGTGTGGTCAGAGTGACGAGGGTTGCCTGGGCGCCCCGGTGGCGCCGATTATTCGGAGTCGGCGGCGGCGCGGTCAATACGCGGCGCGGGGAAAGGGGTTCTCCCCGGCGCGCGGTGGCGCCGCCGCCGACGCCCCGTCAGCGGTAGCCCTCCGGCGCGGCCGGCTTGCCCGCGTCCTGCACCTCGACCAGGTAGCGCCAGCAGTCCGGCCGGCTGCCGTCGCGGTCGGTGAAGCCGTACTCCTGGGCCAGCTGCCCGCTGGACACCGACCCGCCGTTCCAGCGGGAGACCTCGGGGTCGGCGGCGAGGGCGGCGACCGCCCGGCCGACGAAGTACGGGCTCTCGGAGATGCCGAAGTGCGGCTCCCGGGCCACGGCGTCGCGCCAGTTCTCCTCGGTCACGCCGAAGTGGCCCAGCATGATCTCCGAGCGCATCCAGCCGGGGGTGAGCGCCAGGGCGGTGGCGCCGCGCGGGCCCAGCTCGTGGCCGAGCGCGAAGGCCATCCGCAGCACGGAGGCCTTGGCGAGGTCGTAGAAGAACGAGTTGCGGTAGGTCTCGCGGTTGTACTCGGTGGTGCCGTCGGTCATCTCGACGACCAGGCCGCCCGGGCTGCGCAGCAGCAGCGGGAGGGCGTGGTGGCTGGTGACGGCGTGCGTCTCCACCGCGAGGCGGAGCAGCCGCAGGCCGTCGTCCAGGTCGTGCTCCCAGACCGGGACGTTCCAGCCGAACAGGTTCTCGCCGCCCCAGATGTCGTTCACCAGGACGTCCAGCCGGCCCTGCTCGGCGTCGATCCGCTGCACCAGGGCGGCCACCTGGGACGGGACCAGGTGGTCGGTCGGCACCGCGATGCCCCGGCCGCCGGCCGCGGTGACCAGGTCGGCGGTGTCCTCGATGGTCTCCGGCCGGTCGTACTCCGAGCGCTTCTCGCGGGTGCTGCGCCCGGTGACGTACACCGTCGCCCCGGCGGCGCCCAGCTCCACCGCGATGCCCCGGCCGGCTCCCCTGGTCGCCCCCGCGACCAGGGCGATCCGACCGTCCAGCGCCCCCGCTGCCCCTGCTGCCTCTGCTGTCTGTGCCATCCGCAAGCTCCCTGCCCGCATGTCCGCCGACGACTGTGCCGACGCCCGTGGAACGGACGTCGGCACCAGCCTTGCGCAGGGGTCTGACAATCGGGCCCGGCCGGCGGCCGGAGCGCGCGGGTCAGCCGGCCTTGGCGGCCTTGGCAGCCTTGGCGGCGAGCGCCGCGGCGTCCTTCTCCTGCTTCTCCTTGATCCGGACGGCCTCCTTGCGGACGTCCACCTGGTTGGCGCGCTCGTGCTGCAGCCAGAGCGGGTTCTCGGCCTTGAGGGCCTCGATCTGCTCGGTGGTGAGCGCCTCGGTCACGCCGCCGCGGGCCAGGCCGGCGATGGAGACGCCGAGCTTGGCGGCGACCACCGGGCGGGGGTGCGGGCCGTTCTGGCGCAGCTCCTGGAGCCACTGCGGCGGGTCGGCCTGAAGCGCGTTGAGCTCCTCGCGGGAGACCACACCCTCCTGGAAGCCGGTCGGCGCCGCGTCGAGGTAGATCCCCAGCTTCTTGGCGGCGGTGGCCGGCTTCATGGTCTGGCTGGTCTTCTGCTTGAGCGATGTCATGGTGACAAGGGTAAGGGAGTGCGCGGGCGCTCCCGGTCACGGTCGGTAGCCTTGCCCTGTGACAGACATGCAGGTGAACCCGTCCTTCCGGCTCGCGTACGTCCCGGGCGTGACCCCCGGCAAATGGGTCCGGGTGTGGTCCGAGCGGCTCCCGGACGTGCCGCTCGACCTCCTCGCCGTCCCGGCCGGGGACGGCGAGGCGACCCTGCGCGAGGGCACCGCGGACGCCGGGCTCGTCCGGCTGCCCGTCGACCGGGGCGTGCTCAGCGCGATCCCGCTCTACGCCGAGACCACCGTCGTGGTCTTCCCCAAGGACCACTGGCTCGCGGCCGCCGAGGAGGTCGCGCTCGGCGACCTCGCGGAGGAGGTGGTGTTCCACCCGCTCGACGACACCCTCGGCTGGCCGGGCGGGCTGCCCGGACGCCCGGCGATCGAGCGCCCGGCGAGCACCGCCGACGCCGTCGAGCTGGTCGCGGCCAACGTCGGCGTGCTGCTGGTGCCGCAGTCGCTGGCCCGGCTGCACCACCGCAGGGACCTCACCTTCCGGCCGGTCGTCGAGGCGCCGCAGTCCCAGGTGGCACTCGCCTGGCTGGAGGACCGCACGACGGACCTGATCGAGGAGTTCATCGGCATCGTCCGGGGGCGCACGGTCAACAGCTCGCGCGGGCGCGGCGCCCAGCCGGCGGCCGAGCCCCAGAAGGCCGCGGCGGCGCGCAAGTCCCAGCCGCAGAAGGGCGGCCAGCAGAAGTCCGGCCAGCAGAAGGCGGGTCAGCACAAGGGCGGCCAGCAGAAGGGCCGGCCGAAGCCCGCGGCGGGCGGCCGGGGTGCGGCCGCCGCCAAGCGCGGCAAGCCGAAGCGCCGTTCCTAGTCGGAACCCCGGGTTCGTCCGGGTGGTGGCCGGGGACCGGCGGGGCGCGTACCGTCGGTCCCCGGGCGCTGCCCGCCCCGTCCGGCCGAGGGGTTGAAGGAGCGGGGCCATGTGGCACGACCTGATGATCGTTCAGATTTCGATCGTGGAGAAGATCCTCCGCACGATCGCGGTCTACGCGCTGATCCTGATCCTGTTCCGGATCGCGGGGAAGCGCGGGCTGGCGGGCCTGAACACCTTCGACATGGTGGTCATCTTCCTGCTGTCCAACGTGGTGCAGAACGCGATCATCGGCAATGACAACAGCCTGCTCGGCGGCGCCATCGGCGCGGTCACCCTGATCGCGGTGAACGCCGCCGTCACCCGCTGGCTGGCCCACGACCCGCGTGCCGCCCGGCTGTTGGAGGGCACCCCGACCACCGTGGTGCGCGACGGCAAGCTCGTCCCGGGCGCGCTGCGCGGGCTGGCGCTTCGCGCGTCCGAGATCGAGCACGCCGTCCGCGTCCAGAACGGCGACACCATCCGCGACGTCGCGGTCGGGCGGCTGGAGCCCGACGGCCAGCTGGTGATCACCCTCAAGCCCACCGAGCAGAGCGCCACCCGCGGCGACGTCGAGGACCTGCACCGACGGCTGGAGGCCATCGAGCGGCTGCTCACCACCCTGGCGGCCGAGCGGCGCGGCGAGGACTGACCCGGCGGCCATCCCAGAGGTCTGGGATGGGAACGGCCGCGTCCGGCCCGGCAGTATTGGCGTAGACCACTTCCGTCCACACTCGCCGGACCGCCGTCCGGCCGGAGGAACGCATGCTGCGCAGACTCTCCTGGATCCCGGCCCTGACGGCCGTCCTGCTCGCCCTGGTGGCCGGGCCGACGGCCGGTACGGCATCCGCCGCGACCGAACGTGAATTCCTCCAGGGCTACGGGCAGTTGGTGCCGCTGCCGGCCCCGGTGACGCCGGCGCAGCAGTGCGTCGAGCGGCGGCTGTTCCTGGACGCCGGCACGTACGCCTGGAGCTTCAGCACGCCGGGCGGCAACGTGCCGTCCCAGGACGTCCAGCTCTCCTCGGGCTGGTTCCGCTGGACGATCTGCGTGTACCCGCGGGCGTCCGTCTACGGTGCGACCACCTGGCTCGACCCGGAGACCCCCGGGCAGCCGCACCTGGAGCGGACCACCAGCTTCGACGTCACCTTCGCCTACACCTACACGTGGGAGTCCACGCTCTACCGCTGGCAGGGCATCCCCCGCCCGCCGCGCACGTGACGTTCCGTCAGGCATGGCTCCCGTCCGCGCCGTGCGGGGCGGGAGCCCCGGTCACCACGGCCGACGGGCGAGGGTGGCCGTGAAGGGGCGGGGGGACAGCGAGGAGCTGCGGGTCGGGCGGACCGGGCGTCCGGGGGTGGGGGTGACGGTCCAGCGGGCCGCGATGGTGGCGATGGCGAGGGCGGCCTCGGTGGTGCCGAACACGTCGCCGATGCAGCGGCGGGCGCCGAGGCCGAAGGGGGCGTAGGTGCCGGGGGAGGGGCGGGTGTTGGTGAGCCAGCGGTCGGGGTCGAAGCGGGCGGGGCAGGCGAAGACGTCGGCGCGGCGGTGCAGCAGGTACGGGCTGAACAGGATGGTCGCGCCGGCCGGGACGCGGTGGCCGCCGAGTTCGGCGTCGGCGGCGGCGACGCGGCTGAGGATCCACACCGGCGGGTAGAGCCGCAGCGTCTCGGTGACGACGCGGGCGGTGAGCGGCAGGGCGGGCAGGTCCTCGTGGCGGGCGGGGCGGCCGTCGAGCACGGTGTCCAGCTCGGCGTGCAGGCGGTCGCGGATGGCCGGGTGGGCGGCGAGCAGGGTCCAGGCCCAGGAGAGGGTGGCGGCGGTGGTCTCCATGCCGGCGAGCAGGAAGGTGACCACCTGGTCGTGGATCTCGGCGTCGGTGAGCCCCCGCCCTTCCTCGTCGCGGGCGCTGAGCAGCATGGACAGCAGGTCGTTGTGGTCGGTGCCGGCGGCGCGGTAGTCGGCGATCAGCCGCCGGGTGACCTCCTTGAGGTCCTGCCGGGCGCGGCGGAAGCGGCGGTTGCCCGGGGTGGGGATGCGGTCGGTGCCGGGCAGCGGCATCATGACGCGCCGGCCGACGCCGCGGGTGATGACGTCCATGCTGTCGTGGACGGGCAGCGCGCCGGCCCGCTCGTGGGCGGCGAACAGGCAGCGGGCGGTCACCGCGGTGGTGAGGCGGTACATCGTGGCGGGGACGTCGACCACGTCGCCGTCGCTCCAGGAGGCGGTGGTGCCGACGATCTCCTCGGCCATCATCGCGGCGTAGCCGGGCAGCCGGTCGCGGTGGAACGCGGGTTGCAGCATGCGGCGTTGGCGCCGGTGCGCGGCGGCCGGGCAGGTGGCCAGGCCGTCGCCGAAGACCTCGCGGGCCTTGTCGAGGACGAGCCCGCCCTTGTCGTAGGTGCGGTCCTCGGTGAGCAGTTGGCGGACCAGATCGGGGTGGCAGGCGACGTACGCGTCGAGCGGGCCGAGCCGTAGTCGGACGAGGTCGCCGTGGGCGGGCAGGCCGGCGACGAACTCCAGCGGCCGGCGGACGAAGGCGGGGGCGTGGCCGAGCAGGGGGAGGGCACCGGGGGCGGTGGCCGAGGTGTATGTGGTGGGCACGGGCGTCACCTTGGGGTGGGAGGTGGACCGGATCGGTTCGTGATCCGGCCTTTCCCCGGGGCGGTCGGCGAAACGATCTCCGACCGGCGGGTGGGGTGAACATGGGGGCGCATGCCGAACGCCCGTGCGCCGTCAGGGTCCGGCGGCGGGAGCCGGGGGCGGGGTATCCCTCGGCGCGGCCCCGCGCCTACACTGCGAACTCTTGCGCGACTACCGGTCAGTAGGGATTGGGGAGTTCGGATGACCGACGAGCGGGCCCACGGGTTCACCGACGACGCCCTCGGCGCGCACGACGCCGTGGCCCTGGCCGCCCTCGTCCGCGCCGGCGAGGTGGCCCCCGCCGAACTGGCCGCGGCCGCCGCCGCCCGCGCCGCCCGGGTCGACCGGACGCTCACCCCCGTCGCCCACCCGTCCTACGACCGGCCCCGGCTCGGCCCGGACGGCACCGACGGCCCGCTGTACGGCGTCCCCACCTTCCTCAAGGACAACGTCGACCTGCGCGGCCTGCCGACCGGCATGGGCAGCGAGGCCTTCCAGGCCCGCCCGGCCCGGCGCAACTCCCGCTTCACCGACCAGTTCCTCGCCACCGGCCTCGCCGTCCTCGGCAAGACCAGGCTGCCCGAGTTCGGCCTCAACGCCTCCACCGAGTTCGCCACCGCCCAGCCGGTGCGCAACCCGTGGAAGCCCTCGCACTCGGCCGGCGCCTCCTCCGGCGGCTCGGCCGCGCTGGTCGCCGCCGGAGTGGTGCCGATCGCGCACGCCAACGACGGCGGCGGATCGATCCGCATCCCGGCCGCCTGCTGCGGACTGGTCGGACTCAAGCCCACCCGGGGCCGCCTGGTCACCAACGCCCAGGGCGGCAAGCTGCCGATCGACCTCGTCACCGACGGCGTGCTCACCCGCTCCGTCCGCGACACCGCCGCCTTCTACGCCGCCGCCGAGCGCCACCACCGCAACCCCGCGCTGCCCCCGCTCGGCCTGGTCGAAGGCCCGGGGCAGCGCCGGCTGCGGATCGGGCTGGTCGTGGACTCGCCGCTCGCCACCACCGACGGACCCACCCGCACCGCCGTCGAGCAGACCGCCGCCCGACTGGAGGCGCTGGGCCACCACGTCGAGGAGACCACCCTGCCGTTCGGCGAGGAGTTCTCCCGCGACTTCGTCCTCTACTGGGGCTACATCGCCTTCGCCATCGCGGTCAGCGGCCGGCTGGTGCTGGACCGCAGCTTCCGGATCAACCGGCTCGACGGCCTGACCACCGGGCTGCGCCGGCTCTACCAGCGGGAGTTCCTGCACACCCCGGCCGTGCTGCGCCGGCTGCGCGCCGCCGAAGCCGCGTACGCGGGCCTCTTCCGCGCCCACGACGCGATCCTCTCGCCGGTCCTCGCGCACGCCGCCCCGCCGATCGGCCACCTCAGCCCGAACGTGGCCTTCGACGAGCTGATCGAGCGCCTCCAGCGCTACGTGGCCTTCACCCCGGTCAACAACGTGACCGGCGGCCCCGGCATCGCCCTGCCCACCGGCGCCGCGCCGAGCGGTCTGCCGATCGGCGTGCACCTCTCGGCCGCGCACGGGCAGGAGCGGCTGCTGCTGGAGCTGGCCTTCGAACTGGAGGCGGACCGGCCCTGGCGCCGGATCCAGGACTGACCCCTCCGCGGGGCTGGCCCGGGCTTCGACGGGACGGGCCGGGCGTTCGAGGGGACGGGCCGGGCCTCCGGCGGGACGAGCGCCAGGCGGGTGCTCCAGGACCGACCCGGCCCCCGGCCGGCCCGGCCCTCAGCTGGGCACCACCGCCCGCGCCGCCTGCACCTCGCGGTGCAGCCGGCCCAGCGCGCAGTCGGGCGGCAGGACGTCCGGCCCGGCCTCGGGCAGCGGCCCGCCGCTGCGCAGCGCCCCGGCCAGGTCGCCCAGCTCCCGGACGACGGCGCCGACCTCGGCCGGGGACGGCGCCGGAGCGCCGTGCTCGACCCGGACCCGGGTGGCGGTCGTGGTGTCCACGATCCGCTCGACCGCGATCACCAGCGGCCACCAGGCCTCGGCCCGGGCCCCGACCGGCGGCGGTTCGGTGAGCGCCCGCTGGAACTCGCTGCGCACGGCGGACAGGTCCCGGTAGAGCCGCCGCCGGTACCGGGCGCGGGCCGGCTGGTCGGCCCCGGGCGCGGTGGTGAAGGCCAGCGAGACGTACGCGGCGGTGTCCGCGACGGCGTCGGCCAGCCGCTCCCCGATCCGGGTGTGCCAGGAGTCCGGCCACAGCAGGTAGCCGGTCAGCAGCGCGATGCCGCAGCCGATCAGCGAGTCGTACAGCCGGGGCAGCACCAGGTGGAAGCCCCGGTGGTTGAGCAGGTCGGAGAGCAGCAGGATCACCGGGGTGATCGCCGCGGTCTGGAATGCGTACCCCTTCGCCGACAGCACCGGGATCAGGGTCGCCAGCGCCGCCATCACCGGCACGTCCCACCAGCCGTGCGGCACCTCGGCCAGCACCGGAATGGCGATCAGCAGCCCGGCGGCGGTGCCGAGCGCGCGCAGCACCGCCCGGGAGAACACCGAGCCGAAGTCGGGCTTCAGCACGAAGGTGACGGTCAGTGACACCCAGTACGAGCGGGGCACCGCGATCACCGACACCAGGATCTGGGCGAGGCCGATGCACAGCGCCAGCCGCAGCCCGTACCGCCAGGACGCCCGGGACAGCAGCAGCGCGTGGGTGGCCCGGCGGGCGCGGACCTGCAGTGCGGCGGGACGGCCGAGCGGGTCGTCGCCGGCGTACGGGTCGGGTGCGGGCTCGTGCGCGACGGCCCGGGCGTGGCCGATCGCGGCGACCAGGGCGCGGGTGGACGGTCCGGCCGGATCGGGCAGTGCGGGCGGCGGGGTCGATCCGACGCGGCCCCGCTCGACGGCCGCGGCCAGCTCGCGCACCGCCGCCGGGTAGTCGGGCGGCAGCGGACCGTACTCGCGCGGGCGCAGCTGCGCCGCCGAGGCGGCCTCCACCACCGGGATGGCGGCGTTGAGCTGGGCGAGCAGCCGGACCAGGGTGGGGGAGCGGCCGTGCCGGCGGGCCCGCCGGGCGAGCAGCAGGTCGTAGGACTGGTTCAGCGACTGGGTGAGCGCCTGCCGCGCGTCGTCGGCGCCGGGGGTGCCGGCGGCCTCCAGGAAGTCGGCGACCGACCGGTAGGTGCCGGCCACGGCGGAGCGCTCCGGCGCGCCGCCGCGCAGCGGCCAGGCGAGCAGGGTGAGGCCGAGCACCAACAGGCCGCCGAGCAGCAGCAGTCCGGGCGGCAGCCACCAGGGGGAGGGCAGCGGCAGTCCGGCGCCGACCACCGCGTTGAGCAGCAGGAGCAGTCCGGACACCGAGGCGACCGCGCCGATCGAGGAGATCATGCCGGAGACCAGGGCGACGGCGGTCAGCACGGCGACGGCCGTCCAGCCCGCACCGTACACCAGGGTGCCGAGCAGGATCCCGAGGGCGCCGAAGAGCTGCGGCACGGCGATGTTGAACACCCGCATCCGGTAGGCGTCCGCGGTGTCCCCGATGACTCCGGACAGCGCGCCCATCGACACCAGCGCGCCGTACCCGGGCCGGCCGGTGGCCGTGCCGACCGCGAGCGGCGCGGCCAGCGCCACCGAGGCCCGGGCGGCGGCGGCCCAGGGGACCGGCGCGGCCTTGGGGCGCAGGCTCGCGGTCAGCCAGCCGGGCGGGGTGAGCCGGGTGGCGGCGGGGCGGTGTGCCATAGGCCCAACGTACGGCGCGAAGGACGGGGCGCAACGCTGGGGAACTCGTTTCGGTTCACGTCCGGGTATGTCAATTCCCGAAACATACCCCGACTTATGTCACTCTCCGAAACATAAAGCGAACCCCGAGGGGCCATCTGAACTGCGCGGATTTCCCTATTGGTAACCAGCCGTCGAGGGTTGACACCATTAGTTGGTCTAGTCCAACGTATGAGGGGCGCGGTTCGGCCGGGGCTGAGGCAGGGTGAGAGGCCGTGCCGGACCGACGAGTTGGCCCCCTGACGTGGCGGAACCTCGCACGGTCGGGGCCCGGGCGAGGCGGAGCGTATGCGGACGGCATGCGGTCCACGAGCTGAATTCCACGCACGGCCGGTGACGGGCCGTCGGCTCGCCGTGCCCGCACTGTGCGTCCAGGAAGCGCTGCGTCGACTACGAACCATGGAGTGACTGCCCATGCCGAGCCCTGACGGATATCTGCACCGAGCCGCCTCGGCGCGCCCCTACTTCAGCGAGGACGGGGAGAGCTACCTCGCGCGCACGGCGCTGCGCGAGGTCCGCAAGGAGCGTCCGCTGCGGGTGCTCTCCGAGGAGGACTTCGCGTTCTGGCAGACCTACGGCTACGTCGTGGTCAAGGAGGCCATCCCGGCCGAGGCCGCCCGGCGCCTGCTCGACTTCGCCTGGGACTTCCAGGGCCTCTCGCCCGACCGCCCCGAGGACTGGTACCGCGAACGCGACTACCGCGACGACCTCGACCGGGAACTGCACATCTACGGCTTCGTCGAGGCCTACCACCACCAGCTGATCTGGGACAGCAGACAGGCCCGGCGGGTCTACGACGCCTTCGTCGACGTCTGGGACTGCGAGGAGCTCTGGGTCACCCTCGACCGGCTCAACCTCAACCCGCCGAACATCCGCAACCGCGACCGCGCGCTGATCGAGCCCACCGACCGGGGCTTCGACATCGAACTGCACTGGGACGTCGACACCACCCAGGGCATGCTGCCCCAGCGAGTCCAGGGCATCATCGCGCTCGACGACACCCGCCCCGACCACGGCGGCTTCCAGTGCAACCCGGAGCTGTTCCGCCGCTTCAACGAGTGGCAGGCCGCCCAGGCCGCCGACCGCGACCCGATCCGCCCGGACGTCGACCGCACGGAGTTCCCGGTGGTGCGGCCCGAGTTGAAGGCCGGCGACCTGCTGATCTGGAACGGCCTGCTCGCCCACGGCGTCGCCCGCAACACCTCCGAGAACGGCGTCCGCGCCGTGCAGTACCTGTCGATGATGCCCGCGCTGGAGGAGGCCGCGCAGATGCGCCGCTCCCGGGTGGAGTCCTGGCGCACCCTCGCCACCCCGGACTGGAACCGCACCCTGGTCGGCGACGCGACCCGCCACGAGTCGCTGCGCTACGGGCCCGCCGAACTCACCGAACTCGGTGAGCGGTTGCTCGGCCTGCGCTCCTGGCACGATCCGGCGTCCACGGACGACCGGTCCGCCCCGCAGCAGCCCGCCGAGTCCGCGGGGGAGCCGGCATGCGCGCCGTCTGCCTGACCCTGCCCACCAACCGCGAGTGCGCGGCCACCATCGCCGCGATCGGCGCCGAAGCCGCCTACGCCGCACGGCGGTTCGGCGTCCGGGTGCACCTGCTGATCCTGGACTCCGCCGATCCGGCCATCTACCGGCGGCACGCCGAGGCCGTCGCCGCGCTGCGTGCCGTCGGGTCCGGTGAAGCGCTCGGTGCCGCGCCCGGCACCGCTTCCGGGGCCGGGGAGGTGGTCGTCCACCACCTCGACGAGGCCGCCCAACGCGGCTTCCTGCGCGACGTGATCGAGCGCTCCGGCGCCGTCGGCCCGGCGGACGGGCCGCTCGGCGAGCACCTGCTCGACCTGATGCTCCCCGACGCCGTCTCCTACGGCGCCTGCACCAACCGGGCGTTCCTGCTCGCCGGCGCGCTCGGCTGCGCCTCCGTGCACCGCCGCGACTCCGACAGCGCGTACCAACTGCTCGACGGCGAACCGGTGTTCCCGATCGAGCACGAGCTCGCCACGCTCGGCCTCAAGGCGGCCGACGCGGCCGCCGCCGTCACCGAGGTCGCCCTCGACCCGGTGCACGCCGACAAGCCCGTCGCCCTGGTCGGCGGCTCCTTCGTCGGTGAACTCTCCGTCGACATCGGCGAGATCCGCGAACTCGACCCGGACGCCTACCACCAGGTCGTCGGGCTCTGGGCGCCCACCGGCGCGAGCGAGCAGGAACGCCGCGAACTCGTCGCCGACTCCTTCACCGGCGGCGGCACCGACCCCTTCCGCCACGACCGCGCCGTGCTCGACCTGCCCGACATCTGGCGGATCGACATGTGCAACGTCGCCCTCGACCACGAGGTCTACGACCGCGTCCCGCTGCCGCCCGCCACCGCCACCATCGGCAGCGACTACTTCCTGCTGCACCTCGTCCGCGACGCCACCCTGCCCGGCGTCGTCCACAACCGGCACATCGTCAACTACTACACCCCGGAACGGCGCACCGGCGCGGGCTTCACCGCCTATCAGCTGCGCTACGCCAAGTTCCTGCTCTCCATGCTCTACCTGTACCCGGTCTACTCCGAGATGGAGGCGGCCGGCGGGGCCCTCCTCGACGAGGCGAACCGCATCCGCGCCGACGTCATCGCCGACTCCGCCCGCCGCAGCGCCGCGACGGACCGCGCGGAGAACCACCGACGGCTCGACGCGCTGGACCACTGCTACCGGCGACTCGGCGGGAAGTACGCCGAGTTCGCCGACCACCTGGCGCCCGAGCGGGCGCGTCTGCTCGACGAAGCGCAGGCGGACATCGAGGACTTCGCGCTGCTGATCGACGCGTGGGGCCCGCTCATGCGGGCGAGCAAGGCCACGCCCGCCGACCGGCTGCCGCGGTAGCCGCACCGGGAGCCATTCGTGATACGTCAGACCATCGCCCACCGCGCCCCGGCGCACCACACCACCGCCCACACCGGCGTCGCGCCCGACCCGGCCGCGCACGACCGGACGGCGATCCGCGCCGCCCTCGCCGCCGCCACCGACGACCGGATCATCTACGACCTCGACGGTATCGAGCGCCAGTACACCGACCTGATCGGCGAACTGCCCGACGTCGCCGTCCGGTTCGCCATGAAGGCCTGCCCGGTGGACGAGGTGCTCGGCCGCCTCGCCGCCCTCGGCTCCGGCTTCGACGCGGCCAGCCCCCAGGAGATCGCCCAGGCCCTTCGCACCGGGGTGAGCCCCGACCGCATCCACTACGGCAACACCATCAAGTCCGACCGCAACATCGCCGAGGCCTACCGGCTGGGCGTGCGCGACTTCGCCACCGACAGCCTGGAGGACGTCGCCGCCATCGCCGAACACGCCCCCGGCTCCCGGGTGTTCTGCCGGGTCGCCACCTCGGGCGACGGCGCCCTGTGGGGCCTGAGCCGCAAGTTCGGCTGCTCGCCCGAGGACGCCCTGCGCGTCCTGGACGCCGCCCGCTCGGCCGGCCTCACCCCGTCCGGACTCTCCGTGCACGTCGGCTCCCAGCAGATGACCGCCGAAGCCTGGGGCGCCGCCGTGGACTCGCTCGCCGCCGTCCTGGAGGCGCTCAACTGGCGCGGCATCACCCCGCAGCGGATCAACCTCGGCGGCGGCCTGCCCGCCCTCGGCGTCCTGGACCGGCACGGCCGCCCGCTCGACCCGCCGCTGGACAAGATGTTCGCGGTCATCCGCGAGGGCATGGACCGGCTGCGCACCGTCAACGCCGCGCCGCTGGATTTCCTGCTGGAGCCCGGCCGGCACCTGGTCGCCGACCACGGCGCGATCCGCGCCCACGTCGCCCGGCTCTCCTCCCGGCACCAGCTCGACGGCACCCGCGAGGACTGGCTCTTCCTGAGCTGCGGCAAGTTCAACGGCCTGTACGAGATGGACGAGCTCCAGTACCGGCTCGAATTCCCCACCCACCCCGGCGGCCAGTTCGTCAACGCCGTCGTCGCCGGCCCGACCTGCGACAGCGACGACGCGTACGCCCAGGAGGACGGCCTGGTCCGCGTCCCGCGCGCGATCGCCTCCGGCGAACCGGTCTGGATCCACTCCTGCGGCGCCTACGCCACCGCCTACACCACCCGGGGGTTCAACGGCTTCGAGCCGCTGCCCTACACCTGCATCGGCGGGACCGGCGGCCCGGACGGAGACACCGGCAGATGACGACCGACCTCCGCATCCGGCTGCTCCAGGAGGACGACTGGGACGGCGTCGTCGCGCTGGAGGAGCGCGCCTACGCCGCCAGCGGCCTGTCCGAAGGCCGCGAGGCGCTGCGCTCCCGCCACCGCGCCTCGCCCGACACCTGCTTCGTCCTGGAGCACGCCGGCGGCCTCGGCGGCTACCTGCTGGCCCTGCCCTACCCGCTGTTCCAGTGCCCGGACCTCAGCCGGGCCGAGGCCGGCGGCGTCCGCGCGACCAACATGCACCTCCACGACCTGGTCGTCGCCGAGGAACTGCGCGGCCGCCGCCTGGCCCACCGGATGCTGCGCGGCCTGGAGGAGACCGCCCGGGCCCGCGGCTACCGCACCATGTCCCTGGTCGCCGTCCGCGGCTCGCAGGTGGTGTGGGCCCCGCTGGGCTACCGCGCCCGCCCCGAGATCGGACTGCCCGGGAGCTACGGCCCCGAGGCGCTCTACATGGCGAAGCCGCTGAGCCCGGCCGCCTCCCCGGCCGCCGTCGCTGCCCCGGCCGCCTCCCCGGCCGCCGTCCAGGCGTCGACCCCCTCCACCGACCCGTCCCTCGGGTTCCCACCCAGAGCCGAAGTGGGCTGATGCACATGTCCCCCGTTCGCGACGACTTCCGCCGGTCCCAACTGGCCATCGCCGCACTGTTCTTCCTGCTCGGATTCCAGTACGCGACCTGGGTCTCCCGGATCCCCGCGCTGAAGACCCGGCTCGACCTCGGCGAGGCCCAGATCGGCCTGCTGCTGATGACCTGCGGGGTCGGCGCCGCGGTGTCCTTCCCGCTGGTCGCGGTGCTGATGCGGCGGTTCGGCTCCCGCCTGCTGTCCGTGCTCTCCGCGCTCGCCCTCGGCGTCGTCCTGGTCGCCCTGTCCGTGGTGCCCAACTACCCGCTCACCCTGCTGGTGCTGTTCTGCGACGGCGTCGCCGTGGGCTGCCTGAACGTCGCGATGAACGCCCAGGGCGCGGCGCTGGAGGCCCGCTACGCGCGGACCACCATGTCCCGCCTGCACGCCACCTTCAGCGCCGGCTCGCTGCTCGCCGCGCTGCTCGCCTCCGGCGTCACCGCCTTCACCGGCACGCTCGCCGTGCACTTCGGGATCGCCGCCGCGCTGCTCGCGGTGCTGGTCGTGGCCGCCCGGCCCGGACTGCTCACGGACGACGCGCCGGCCGCGGCGCAGGACGGGACGGACCAGGAGCAGGCGTCGGCCGCGAAGAAGGACCGCCGCCGCTTCGCCCTCCCGGCCGCGGCGACCCTCTGGATGGGCCTGGCGATGGTGTTCGGCACCGTCACCGAGGGCGCCATGAACGACTGGTCCGCGCTGTACCTCAAGGACGTCGTGAACGCCGGCGCCGGGCTCGCCCCGCTGGGCATCGCCGTCGTCTCGGTGATGATGGTGCTCGCCCGGATCTTCGCGGACGGCTGGCGCACCCGCTTCGGCGACGGCCGGATCGTACGGACCGGCAGCCTGCTGGCCGGCGCCGGACTGGCCCTCGCCCTGCTCGTCGGCGGCGTCGTGCCGACCCTGATCGGCTTCGCCTGCGTCGGCCTCGGCGTCGCGGCGGTCACCCCGTGCGTCTACGTCGCCGCGGCCCGTCAGGGCCCGGACGCGCTCTCCCTGGTCGCCGCGATGGGCACCACCGGGCTGCTCGCCGGGCCCGCCGTGATCGGCTTCATCGCCGACGCCACCAGCCTGGTGTGGGGCATGGCCGCCGTCGCCGTCTCCGCCGCGGTCGTCTCGCTCTGCGCCACCCGGATCGGCTGGCCCGTCCCGGAGCCCCGCCCCGAGGCCCACTCCGAGGCCCATCCCGAGTCCCACGCCGAGCCCCTCGACGGCCGACTCGCCCCGGACGCCGGCTAGCCCCGTACTTCGCGGGTCGTTGAATCGGTTGGAGTAGGGGGTTCGGTCGTATCCGGGGCGAGGCTGTGGGCGTTAGCCGGGTGTGTCGATGACTTCCCGGTCCCCGCGGCCTCGGTCCCAGCGTCAGCGCCTTGAGTGCGTGGTGACGTCTGTGGTGGAGAAGCGTCTGGGCGCTCTGCCTGTCGCTGCCGAGTTTCTGCGCCGGCTGGACGTGGCCGGGATCGTCGACGGGTTGTGCCCGTCCGCGCCGAGCGCTCACCTGACGCACGGGCAGGTCATCGAGGCGCTGGTCGCGAACCGGCTGACCTCGCCGATACCGCTGTTCCGGGTTGGCGACTGGGCCCGGACCTGGGCAGTGGAGGAGGTCCTGGGCATCGAGGCGGGCCTGCTCAACGACGACCGCCTCGCGCGGGCACTGGACGCGATCGCCCCGAAGCTGGAGCAACTCGCGGGCACCGTCGGCGCGCGGGCGATCACCGAGTTCGGCATCGACGTGTCGCGGTTGCACTGGGACATGACGTCCATGTCCGTCCACGGGGCCTACCCGCTGGAAGACCAGGACGACGCGTTCCCGGTGATCAAGCACGGTCATCCCAAGGACCGCCGGGTGGACCTGAAGCAGGTCCAGGCCGGGCTCGCGGTTACCGGTGACGGCGGTATCCCGGTCCACGCCCGGGTCTTCGGCGGGGGCGCGGCTGAGGTGTCCCAGGTGGTCGGGGCGATGAAGGATCTGCGGAAGCTGGCCGGCGAACAGGACTTCCTGCTGGTTGCCGATTCCAAACTGGTCTCCTACCCGAACGTCGCCGCACTGCTGGCAGCCGGGACGGCGTTCATCGCCCCTGTCCCGGCGGCCCAGGTCAAGGACGGTTTCTATGCCGCCTTGGACCTGGAGGCCGCCACTGTCGTGGACTGGGTGCCCGACCGCGACGCGGGCAAGGACCCCGCCCGGCGCGAGGTCTACCGGGTGCTGGAGGACGTCCACACCCTGAACGGTCCGCGCAAGCGCGACCCGGTCCTGAGCGTTCGCCGAATCCTGGTCCACTCCACCGGCAACGCTGCGGGCCAGCAGGCCGCCCGCAACAAACGTCTCACCCGCGCGGCCGAGGACCTGGACAAGGTCCAGCGCGGAGCCGGCGGCAAGTACTACAACACCGTCGAGAAGATCGCGGCCCGTATCGGCGTGATCGCCAAGACCCGGCGGGTCGCCTCCTGCCTGCGTACCGAGATCGGCGAGGACGACAACGGCAGGCCCACCCTGGCCTGGCACTTCGACCAGCAGGTCTTGGACGACGAGGCGGCAGCCGACGGCTGGTACGCGCTGCTGACGGCGCTGGCCCCCGAGCAGGCCGACCCTGGGCAGGTCCTGATCCAGTACAAGGGCCAGGGATCGGTCGAGCGCCGTTACGCGGACTTCAAGGGCCCCCTGGCGGTCACCCCGCTGTTCGTGCAGCACAACCACCGCGTCGCCGCCTTGATCCAGGTCATCTGCCTGGCCCTGCTGGTCTTCAGCCTGATCGAGCGCCAGGTCAGACAAGCCCTGGGCCCCGAGCAGACGATGGTCGGCCTCTACCCGGACAACCGCCGGGTGCGGCCCACAGGCCGCATGATCCTCTACCACCTGAGCGAACTCACCCTGCGGATCGGCAATGTCACCGATCCACCCACCGTCCAGATCAGCCGAGGAGTCCAGCTCCACCTCCTCGACCTCCTCGGCATCGAAGTCACTCAAACCCGCTGGCCAATGACCTGAAACGGCGACCCGCGAAGTACGGGGCTAGCTCCCCCCACAGACCTCGCCCGGAACACCGCGCCTCCCCCGTCGCGGTGTTCCGGGCGAGCCGTGCTGCGTCAGGGGCAACCCCGCCGGCCCGGGGCGGTGTCCGGCGGGGTGTCGGCGTGGGGGGTCTTCTAGAGTCGCCTGCGAAACCACCGCAGGACCAGGCGACCGTGAGCCGCGCCGAGAGGGACGAACACCATGAGTGAGCAGGCCGTCGAGCCCTACCAGCCCGTCGACGAGGACTGGCAGACCGCGCTGGCCGTCGTCGCGCACCCGGACGACATGGAGTACGGCGCCGCCGCGGCCGTCGCACGGTGGACCTCGCAGGGCAAGAAGGTCGTCTACGTGATGGTCACCAGTGGCGAGGCCGGGATCGACTCGATGGACCCCGAGGAGTGCGGGCCGCTGCGGGAGGCGGAGCAGATCGCCTCGGCGCGGGTGGTCGGCGTCGACGTGGTCGAGTTCCTCGGGTACCCGGACGGGATGGTGGAGTACGGGCTGCCGCTGCGCCGCGACATCGCCCGGGCGGTGCGCCGGCACCGGCCGGACATCGTGATCACCAGCAACTTCCGGGACACGTACGGCGGGACCGCCCCCAACCAGGCCGACCACATCGCGGTCGGCCGGGCCGCCCTGGACGGGGCTCGGGACGCCGGCAACCGGTGGGTGTTCCGGGAGCTGCTGGCCGAGGGCCACGAGCCGTGGAACGGCGTCCGGCAGGTGTGGGCGGCGGCCTCGCCGGAGTCGGGACACGCGGTGGACACCACCGAGCACTTCGACCTGGGCGTGGCCTCGCTGGAGGAGCACAAGGCGTACCTGGCCGGGCTCGCCGGGCTGGGCGGGACGATGGCGGACGCGCGCGAGTTCCTGGAGGGTGCCGGGCGGGGAGCGGGCGGCCGTCTCGGGGTACGGTTCGCGGCGCCGTTCGAGGTGTTCCCGCTGCGCTGAGCCGCGCGGCCGGCTGTGAGCAGCACGAAGCGGCCCCAGCGGCGGACGAAGGCGCGCCCGCCGGTACGGCCGATCAGGTAGCCGAGCCTGCCGAGGCTGCCGAGCCCGGCGAGCGCTCCGGGCAGCGGGGTCGCGGGGGGCGGGCACCGCTGCTCACCACCTCGCCCGGGTGGGGTGCGGGGCGGTGGGGGAGTCGGTCAGCGGTCCGCCGTGCGGTGCTCGATGTTGCAGTCGGGGCCGGGGTAGATCAGGCCCTCGTGGCCGTCCTCGAAGCGGACCACGTACGGCGGTTCGCCGTCGGTGCCGCGCACCTCGACGATCTCGCCCTTCTGGTCCGTCATGCCCACCGACCTGCTGTGGATGTGGAGCTGGTCACCTACCGCTGCCTGCATGGTCTGCTCCTCGGGTCGTGGCGGCCGCCTCCGCGGCCGTTCCGCTTTCCACTGCTCTCCACTGTGCTGCGGCGGCGGCGGGCTCGCAACGGCGCGGGCGGACGGGCCCCGAAGGACGGACGGGACGAAAGGGGTGGAACGGGACACGAGGGGCGTGAGGAGACCGGTCTCAGCCGGCGGGCGGCTGCTCCGCGAGGTAGCCGCGGACCAGCCGCTTGCACTCGGCGATCAGCGCCGGATCGCCCTGCGGATCGCCGCGGAAGGCCAGTTTGAGCACCGCGTCGGCGGCCTCCAGGGCGACCCGCAGGGCGAGGGTGAGCGCCGCCGGGTCGCCGGTGGTGAATACCTCGCCGCCGAGCGCCTGGAGGCGCAGCGCGACGGCGGTGTTGTTGTCCACGCCCGGGTCGAGCAGGTGCCGGTCGTCCCGCAGCCCGGCGGGGGCGGCCGCGTCGGCGAGGCCGAAGTCGAGCTGGCCGAAACCGGGCACCTCGCGCTTCATCGCGACGAACTCCTCCACCGCGAGGTCGGTGAACCCGGCCGGGCCGAGGGGCGTGGCGGTCGCCAGCCGGTGGTCGAGCCGCTGGAGGTAGCGGTCGAGGTTGCGGCCGGCGAGGGCGGCCAGCAGGTCCTCCTTGCCGGCGAAGAACTGGTACAGGGTGCCGATCGGCACCTGGGCGCGCTGGGCGACCTCCTTCGTGGTGAGCGCGGTGGCGCCGACCTCGTCGAGCAGCCCGGCGCAGGCGTCGAGGATCCGGCCGTACCGCTCCTGGCTGCGCTGCTGGACCGGACGGCGCCTGGTCACGGGGCCCCGCCCGGCGCTCTCGTGACTCCTGGTGTCGCCGCTCATGACGTCACTGTGCCGCATCCGCTGTGTCAGCGGCGAATCATCGGGGCGCAACGGGTCTGGAGTTTCGGGTGGGGAACGAGTCGATCGGTGGCTGGAGCTGAACGTCACGGTGGCGGGAAGGTGTCCAGGAGTCGGCGATGGTCTTGTGGTGGACACGAACAACGGTTCATACTCCTCAGCGGACTACCTTGCGTGATCAACTCGTGCCCTTTCGTGGTGAACGTGTGTCAGCTGTGGCGACGACGGACGAACCCGGCGCCACCCGAGGTCTGGATGATCCCGTGCGTTTCATACAACCCGTTCAGGTCCGATCCGCCGAGCCCGACTGTGCGACCCGTCATCCGGAAGGAGGGGGCCGGTTCGGTGACGCAGACTTCCGGAGGGCGTGAAGCCCTAGACACCGAGCAACACCGCCAGTTCCTGGAATCCGGATACCTGGTCCTGCCCGGCCTGGTGCCGGAGCCGCTCGGGGCCAGGCTCGCCCCCGAGGTCGACCGCTGGGTGGACGAGGGCCTGCGGGCCCGCTCGATCGCCGCCTGCACCGACCCCGCCCGGCACGGCCCGCCCCCGGTGCTGGAACTGGAACTGCCGGCCCACGGCGAACTCCTCACCCACCCGCCGCTGTTACGGACGCTGTCCGGTCTGATGGGGCCGTCCTTCGTCTTCCACCACCTGCACAGCGACCGCCAGGCCCCGGGGATCCCCGGCAAGGCCTGGCACCACGACTGCGAACCCAACGACCGCGCCGACCCGTCGCTGCTGATGGTCCACGCGCTGCACTACCTCGGCGGCCTGGACGAGAAGGTCGGCAGCCTGGCCGTCCTGCCCGGCTCGCACCGGCGCACCGTCGGGAAGACGGCCTACGCCCACCACGGCACCGCCGAACTGCCCGGCGAGGTGGTCATCGACCGGCTGCCGCCCGGCTCCACGGTGCTGCTCAACTCGGCGCTGTTCCACACCCGCAGACCGGCGCCGGACGGCCCGGGCAGGCCCCGGTACTTCATCGACGCGTCCTACTGCCAGGTGGGGGCGCGCTGGCGCCCGGTGAAGCCGCACTGGCGGCTGATGCTCGCCCGGGCCCGTGAACTCGGCCTGGCGGGGGGCCGGTGGCCGGAACTGTTCGCGGAACGGCACTTCACCGAGTACGTCGGAACCGCCTGACCGGAACCGGTCGATCGGAACAGCCTGACCGGACCGCCCTGACCGGAACGCTGATCGGAACAGCCTGATCGGAACTGTCTGAGGAGCACCGCGTGGAGATCGTCACCGCCGTCGCCTACGCCGAGGTCCACCACGCCTACCTGCGGGACCACCCGGCGGAGCGCACCCACGAGGCGAACAGCAACCGGGACGGCGAGGAGAACGTCGAACGCGCCGGCCGGATCCCCGGCGGCTGGTGGCGCGTCCGGCTCTCGCGCTCGGACGTCCTCGGCGTCGTCCTGCCCTGGCACCTGAGCGAGGGCGGCGCGCGCGAACTCGTGCCCCGCTCCGGCCTGACGGTGGCCGAGGCGGCCGAGCGCATCCGCTCCGACGAGGCCGCCTGGTCGGCCGCGAACCCGGTCTGCGCCGCCAAGCTCCGGCTGCTGAGGTGGGCCCCGTTCACCCCCGTCTACCTGAGCACCGGCGCGGTCGACCACTCCGACTACACGGACCTGCTGGTCCGGGAGGGACTGATCCACATCGACGGCCTGCACCGCATGCTGGCCTGGGAGCTGGCCGGACGCCTGCCCGACCGGCCGCGCCTGGACGCGTTCCTCGCGGGCGACCCCCTGGTCGCGGACCCGCACGCGACCGGGGCGGTCCGCGCCGGGCGGGCGACCCGGACGGGAGGCGAGCCGGAGTGACCTTCGCGACGCAGCACGTCCGGTCCACGCCGTCCGCATCGCCCACACCGTCCACGCCGTCCGACCAGGCCGCGTTTGCCGCGCTGTCCGCCCGGTCGCTGTCCGGGTTCCTGTTACGGCTCGCCCGGGAGCACCCGGACCGGACCGCCCTGACGGATGGCGACCGCACCCTCGACTACCGCACCCTCGACGCCGCAGCGGGCCGGATCGCGGCCCGGCTGGCCGCGTCCGGCACCGGCCCGGGCGACCGGGTCGCCCTGCTCGGCCCCCGGGACGCCCGCATGCTGGTGCTGCTGCACGGCGTGCTGCGCTCGGGCGCGGCGGCGGTGATGGCCGACCCGGACTGGTCGGCGGCGGACCTCGCCCGGCGGCTGGCGGCCGTCCGGATCGGCCGGGTGCTCAGCACCGAGGCGGCCTTCCCCGGGCCGGAGGGCCATCCGGCCGAGGTGGTGGACGTCGACCGGCTGGCCGGGCCGGAGGGCCTGCCCGACGCACCGGGCAGCGCGCCCGGCACGACCGGTGACCTCGTGTCCGGCGGGGCCGGTGACCTCGTGCCCGGCGGGGTTGGTGACCTCATGCTCTGCGGGGCCGAGGAGCTTTTGCTCGGCGCGGCCGAGGACCCCGCGTACCTGTCCTTCACCTCGGGGTCGAGCGGCGAGCCCAAGGCGGTGGCCGTCACCCACGCCAACGCGGTGCACTACGCGCGGGCGCTGGCCGACCGGCTGGGCTTCACCGAGGCCGACGCCCCGTGCGTCGCGCACGTCACCACGCTGGCCGCCGACCTTGGCCACACCGCCTGGCTGCTGGCCCTCGCGGTCGGCGGTTCGGTGCACGTGGTGCCGGACGCCGAGGTGCGCGACCCGGAGGCGTTCTGGGCGTCGCTGCGGCGCGCCGGGGTGTCCGTGCTGAAGACCACCCCCTCGCACCTGACCGTCCTGCTGGAGGGCCGTCCCGGCGACGCCCCGCCCCTGCACACCGTGCTGCTCGGCGGGGAGGCGCTGCCGCGCCCGTTCGCGGCCGCCCTGCTCGACACCGGCGTCACCGCCCGGCTGGTCAACCACTACGGCCCGACCGAGACGACCGTCGGCGCCACCTGCTTCCTCGCCGCCACCGCCCGCCAGCTGCCGGCCGAGGAGCCGACCGTCCCGATCGGCACCGGGATCGGCGAGGTCCGGCTCGTCCTGCTGGACGGCGACGGGCGGCCGGTGCCCGACGGCACGGTGGGGGAGCTGCTGATCGGCGGCCGGGGCGTCAGCGCCGGCTACTTCGGCCGGCCCGCCGAGACGGCGCGCGGCTTCGTCCGTCACGACGGTGAACGCATGTACCGCACCGGCGACTTGTGTCGCCGCCGGGCCGACGGGAGCCTGGTCTTCCTCGGCCGGGTGGACCGCCAGGTCAAGATCCGGGGCTACCGGGTCGACCTCGCCGAGATCGAGCGGGCGATGGACGACTTCCCGGGCGTCGCCCGGTCCGCGGTGCTGGTCCGGGAGACTGCCATGGGGAACCAACTCCTGGCCGCCGTACGGTTGTCGGCCGACGGCGCCGGGCTGGCCGGGCTCGGCTCCTACCTGCGCGACCGGCTGCCCGGCTACTCCGTTCCGCAGCCGGTCCTGACCCTGCCGGAGTTTCCGGTCGGGCCGAACGGCAAGCTCGACCGGGAGCGGCTGGCCGAGCTGGTCGCCGAACTGGTCGAGGCCCGGGCGGAGTCGGGGCCGTCCTCGGGCGGGGACGCACTGGCCCGGTCGATCGCCGGGTTCTGGGCGGCCGCACTTGGGCTGCCCGGGGTCGGGCCGCACACCGACGTGCTGGACCTCGGCGGGGACTCCATCCTCGCCATGCGCACCGTCGCCTTCCTGCGCCGGTCGGGCCTGCGCGTCCACTACGACGACTTCTACCGGCACCCGACCGCGCACGGCCTGGCCGCGGCCGCCGCAGCCGTACCGGTTCCGGCCGCCGCTTCGGCCGGGCGGGCCGGACGGGCCGGAAGCGGCGACCGGGGAAGTCAACTCGCCCCCGCCCAGCGGTGGTTGTACCGCCAGGAGTCCGTCGACGACCTGCGGCACTGGAACCAGTCCGTGCTGCTGCGCTGCCGGACGGCCGTCGACCCGGCCGCGCTCTCGGCCGCGCTCGCAGCCGTCCTGGAACGCCACCCGGCGCTGCGGCGGCCCGTCTCGCCGGAGGGCTACGAGGCACCCCGGCCGGTGGCCGACCTCGACCCGCTGTCCTTCTCCCGGATCCCGCGCGGGGCGGCCCCGATCGCCGAGACCGTCGCCGGGGTCTGCACCGAACTCCACCGCAGCCTGGACCCGTTGGCCGGTCGGCTGCTGCGCGCCCACCTGTTCACCGGCCCGCCCGGCACCGACGACCGGCTCGCCCTGATCGCGCACCACCTGGTGGTCGACGGGCTGTCCTGGCGCATCCTGCTGGACGACCTCGCCCACGCCTACCGGGCGGTGCTCGACCAGAAGCCGGCCGACCTGCCGCCGACCCCGGACTTCTACCAGTGGGCCGCCGCCGCGCCGCCGCCCCCGGCGCCGGTGTCGCCTTCTCCGGAGTCCGCTTCTCTGGAGTCCGCGCCGGAGTCCGTTTCTCCGAAGTCCGCGCCGGAGCCCGTGGTCCGCGCGCAGCCGGCGGCCGTCGGCTGGACGCTCGACGAGGACGGCACCGCCCGGCTGGTCGGCCGCCACGGCGGCGGGACGGGCCTGGAGGCCTTCCTGCTGGCCGCCTTCGCCGACGCCGTGACCGGCTGGAGCGGCCACCCGCGGCTGCCCGTCGAGGTGGAGACCCACGGCCGGGACACCGCCGGCGATCCGGGTGAATTCCTGGACACCGTCGGCTGGTTCACCGCCGTCAAGCGGCTGGTGGTCGAGGCGTCGGCCGGCCCCGAGGGGGCCGCGCAGCGCCTGCGCGAGGCCCCCGTCCAGGCGATGGACGCCCCCGGCACCCGCCCCGCCGCCGGGTTCAACTTCCTCGGCACCTTCCGGCTGCCCGACGAGCCCGCACTGGACTGGACCGTCGCGGACGAGCAGGCCGGAGTAGCCCGTTGCACCGGCGGAGACCCGCTGTACGACCTGCGGCTCACCGCCCGCATCGTGGAGAACCGGCTGGTCGCCGACCTGGTGTACGGGTGGCCCGGTCTGCCGCACCCCGCCGCCGAGCGGATCGTCGCCGCGTTCGCCGGGACGGTGGCCGCCGAGGCCGGTGGCGGTGCCGGTACCGAAGCCGCCACCCGTCCCGTCCGGGAGCCGCTGTCGACCTCCGGCCAGCTGCTCCACCCCGGCACCCGGGCGCCCGCCGTACCGGCGGCCCGCACCACGGTGCGCGAACCCGCCCGGGTGCTGCTCACGGGCGCCACCGGCTACCTGGGGCGGCACCTGCTCGACGCCTTCGTCCAGCGGGGCGCCCACGTCACCTGCCTGGTCCGGGCCGAGCACGACGCCGGCGCCGTCCGGCGGTTGGGCGCGGGCGCGGGCGCCGACGACGGCCGGATCCAGGTCGTCGCCGGGGACATCGACCGGGAGGGGCTGGGCCTGTCCCCGGCCGGACTGGCGTGGGCCCGGGGCGCGCAGCTCGTCGTGCACGCCGCTGCGGACGTCCGGCTGGTGGCCTCGCCCGACGACCTGGAGCGGACCAACCACACCGCGGTGCGGCGGCTGCTCGGCTGGATCGACGAGCACGCCCCGGCGGCCCGCGTCCACCACGTCTCCACGCTCGCCGTCGCGGGCGGCGTGGACGGCCCGCCCCGCCGCTTCAGCGAGGCCGACCTGCGGATCGGCCAGCACTTCCGCACCCCGTACGAGCGGACCAAGTTCGCCGCCGAGCAGACCGTCCGCGCCTGGGCGGCCACCGGGCGGGCCGCCTACCTGTACCGCAGCGGCCACATCGCGGCGCACAGCCGGACCGGCGCCTTCCAGGCCAACATCGGCGACAACCGGATCTACCAGCTGATCCGCGGCTACCTGCTGGCCGGCGCCGCCCCGCGCCGGCCGCACACCACCTACGCGTTCTCCTACGTCGACACCGTGGCCGCCGGGATCGCCGCGATCGCGCTGGACCCGTACGCCGCGCCCGGCGCCTACCACGTCGAGAGCCCGCACGAGACGCCGCACGACGAACTCGTCCGCTGGCTCGCCGGCCACGGCCACCCCGTCCGGCTCACCGACGACGAGGCCTTCGCGGCGGCGATCGCCCGGGCCGAACGCGACCACCCGACGGCGGCGGGGCTGGCCGCCGCGTGGTCCCTCCAGGAGGAGCGCAACGTCCTCGTGGACCGCGCGTACACCACCTCCGTGCTGGACCGGCTGGGCGTCCGGTTCGCCGAGCCCACCCCGCAGTGGTGGTCGGCCGCGCTCACCCGGGCCGCCGAGGCAGGCTACCTGCCGCCCGTCGCGCCGCCGCACTGACCCCCGTCCCGCCGCACTCACTCCCGTCCGCCGCACTCACTCCCGTCCGCAGGACCGACCCCCGACCCCCGTCCGCCGCACCGACTCGTCCGGCGCGCCGCCGCCCCGTGAGCCGCGCCCCCACCGATCCGTACCCCCAGACCCATGGAAGGCGGACCTCGTGTCCCAGCTCTCCCCGGTGCTCAAGCAGGCCACCCCCGTCGTCGCCACCCGCGGCGAAGGGCTCCACCTCTTCGACGCCGACGGCCGCCGCTACCTCGACTTCACCTCCGGCGTGGGGGTGACCAGCACCGGCCACTGCCACCCGCGCGTGGTGGAGGCGGTGCGCGAGCAGGCCGGCCGGCTGATCCACGGCCAGTACACCACCGTGCTGCACGACCCCCTGCTCACCCTCACCGAGCGGCTCGGCGAGGTGCTGCCGCCCGGCCTGGACTCGCTGTTCTATGCCACCGCCGGCACCGAGGCGGTGGAGGCGGCGCTGCGGCTCGCCCGGCACGCCACCGGCCGGCAGAACGTGATCGTCTTCGAGGGCTCTTTCCACGGCCGCACCATGGGCGCGGCCGCGCTCACCACGGCCGGCAGCCGCTTCCGCGCGGGCATCGGCCCGGTGATGCCCGGTGTCGCGGTGGCGCCGTTCCCCGACGCCTTCCGGCTCGGCCTGAGCCTCGGGCTGAGCGAGGAGCAGGCCGTGGAGCACGCCCTGCGCGGACTCGACCAGGTGCTCGCGACCGTCAGCGCTCCCTCCGAGACCGCCGCGATGTTCGTCGAACCGGTGCTCGGCGAGGGCGGCTACGTGCCCGCGCCCGCCGGGTTCCTCGCCGGGCTGCGCGAGCGCGCGGACCGGCACGGCATCCTGCTGGTCGTCGACGAGATCCAGACCGGCTTCGGCCGCACCGGCCGGTTCTGGGCCCACCTGCACCACGACGGCGTGGTGCCCGACGTCCTGATCACCGCCAAGGGCCTGGCCAGCGGCTTCCCGCTGTCCGCGATCGCCGCGCCGACCGACCTGATGCGGCGGGCCTGGCCCGGCTCGCAGGGCGGCACCTACGGCGGCAACCCGGTGGCCTGCGCCGCCGCGCTGGCCACGCTGGACGTCATCCGGGACGAGCAGCTGGTCGACAACGCCGCCGAACAGGGATCGCGGCTGCTGGACGGCCTGCGGGCGGTCGCCGCCGGAGCGCCGGGCATCGCCGACGTCCGGGGCCTCGGGCTGATGATCGGCAACGAGTTCTGCCACCCGGACGGCTCCCCGGACCCGGACACCGCCAAGCGCGCCCAGCAGGCGGCGGCCGACCTCGGCCTGCTGCTGCTGATCTGCGGTGTCCACCTGAACGTGGTCAGGATGATCCCGGCGCTGACCGTCACGGCCGGACAGGTCGACGAGGCGCTGGCGCTCTGGTCCAAGGCGGTGGCGGCGGCCGCCGCCCAGCGGTAGAGAGGAGTGGTTCCGCACATGTACGACGACACGGTGTCCGAAATCGGCTGGAGCAGCGAGGAGTTGGAGGCGCGGCGGGAGCAGTGGTCGCTCCCGCTCGACGAGGGTGAGCGACAACTGCTCTGGGCGGACGCGCGGGCCGAGCGGTGGGGCGCGGCCGAGCCGGTCCGGGCGAAGCTGCGCGCGCTCGTCCAGGGCGGCGCCCGTTCCGTCGGCGTCGCCCACGTCACCGGGCTGATGGATCCGACCGCCCCGGAGGAGGAGGTCGCGGCCGCCCTGTCCTTCCTGCTGCGGGACTTCGGCGAGATCGTCCCGCAGAACGGGCGCGGCGACCTCACCCAGGTGCTGCGCGACCAGGACGGCGACGGCAACACCGAGCTCGGCTTCCACTGCGACACCTGCGACCTGCTCGTCCTGCTCTGCATCCAACCCGCCTACAACGGTGGAGGGTTGACCAAGCTGGCGAGCGCGCGGCACGTCTACGACCTGATCAGGCGGGAGCGGCCGGACGCCCTGGCCACCCTCACCGAGGACTGGACCTTCGACCGGACCGGTCGGGCCGGGCCCCAGGTCGTGGTCTCCCCGATCCTCTACACCCAGAAGGACGGGACCATCGCCTGCTACTACCAGACCCGCACCGTCCGCTCGTCCCCCGACCGCGGCGGCCCGCCGCTGACGGACCGCCAGTGGGACGCGCTCGGCGTGCTCGACGAGGTGCTCTACCGGCCCGAGATCGCCTTCGGCCTCCCGATGGCCGCCGGAGACCTGCTGATCATCCGCAACAGCAGGGTCCTGCACGGGCGTTCGGCCTACGTGGACGAGCCGGCGCCCAACTCCCGGCGGATGCTGCGGATCTGGATGAACACGGAGGACATGTGACCGGGAGCGCGCAGGCACCGCACGGGCGTACCGCCGTCGTCACCGGCGGCGGCAGCGGGCTCGGCCGGGCCGTGTCCCTGGCCCTGCTGGGCGCCGGCTGGTCCGTCGCACTGGCCGGGCGGCGCAAGGACGCCCTCCAGGAGACCATCGCCCTCGCGGACGTCGACCCCGCCCGGGTGCTGGCCGTCCCGACCGACATCCGCCGACCGGAGGAGGTCGCGGCCCTGTTCGACGCCGCCCGCGACCACTTCGGCCGGGTCGACCTGCTGTTCAACAACGCCGGCGCCGCCGCCCCGCGCCGACCCATCACCGAGACCCCGTTCGAGGACTGGAACCGCGTCCTGGACACCATCGTCACCGGCGGCTTCCTCTGCGCCCGCGAGGCCTTCCGGGTGATGAGCACCCAGTCCCCGCAGGGCGGGCGCATCATCAACAACGGCGCGCCGTCCGCCCACGTCCCGCGCCCCAACTCCATCGCCTACACGGCCGCCAAGCACGCCGTCCTGGGCCTCACCAAGGTGCTCTCCCTGGACGGCCGCGCGCACGGCATCGCGGTCGGCCAGATCGACGTCGGCAACGTCACCCCCGTCGACGGCGGCCCGCAGCCCGCCGCCATGCAGGCGGACGGCACGATGGCGGTCGAGGCGACCATCCCGGTGGAACGCTTCACCGAGGCCGTCCTGCTGATGGCCTCGATGCCGCCGGACACCAACGTCCAGTCCCTGACCGTCCTGCCCACCACCATGCCGTACGTCGGGAGGGGCTGAACCGTGCTGGTCAGCGCACGTTCCTTCGACGAGTACCGCGCGATGTTCGCGCTCGCCGACGACGACCTCGCCCCCGGCCGGCGCATCCTGGACTGCCCGGGCGGCGCGGCCGCCTTCACGGCCGAGGCCGGCCGGCGCGGCATCGACGCGGTGGCCGTCGACCGCGAGTACGCCCACCACCGGGAGGACCTCGGCGTCCTCGTCGAACGGGAGACCCGGCACAAGCGCGACCAACTGGTCCGGGAGGCATCGGACTTCGTCTGGACGTGGTACGGCGACCCCGACCGCCTCACCCGGCAGTGGATCGCCAACGCCCGCGACTTCCGGGCCGACATCGCCGCCCGTCCGGACCGCTACGTCGCCGGCTCACTGCCCGAACTCCCGTTCGCCGACGACTCCTTCGACCTGGTCCTCAGCTCGCACCTGCTCTTCTCGTACGGCAACCGGCTGGACGGGGACTTCCACCTGGCGGCCCTCCTGGAACTCGCCCGGATCGCCCGCGGTGAAGTCAGGCTCTTCCCCGTCATGGTGTACGACACCGGTGTCCGCTACGGGGAGCTGGACGGGCTGCGCCGACACCTGGACACCCTCGGGATCACGAGCCGGGTGGAGCGGGTGGAGTACGAATTCCAGCCGGGGGACAACGAGTTGCTCGTGCTGTCGTGCGCAGGCTACCGGCCGCTGGCGCGGACCGGGGCCGGAGCGCCGGGCGCCGACGCGTCGGCGCCGAGCGCCGCCGACCCGGTGCGGTGGCGGCACCGAGAGAAGCCCTGACCTGAGGCCTGAGGCCTGAGGCCTGTCTGTGATCCGTGGTTCTGGTCCTGGCCGACGCCGACTCTGATTCTGCGTCGGTCAGGACCAGGACCCGGCCCCGGGTCACCCGCCGGCGGGGGCGGATCCGGCGGCGCCGCCTCCGAGGTGGGCGGCAATCCTCCGCGCGCACTCCAGCGACTCGGTGCGCGAGGTGTCCACCTCCAGGTCGTAGCGCACGCCCTGGTGGACCAGCTCCGCCTGCGAAGCGGCCATCCCCAGGATCCGGTTCCCCCGGGCGAGCTCCCGGCCGGTGGCCACCGCCGCCTCGCAGCGGACCCCGACCCACAGCACGTCCAGGCCCACGAGCGCCTTCTCCCAGCGCAGTTGGGACTCCGCCCGGCCGAGGAAGACCTCGTCGACGATCACCCGCGCGCCCGCCCCCGCCATGGCCGCGACCCCCGCGATCCACGCCTCCTGCAGGGCCCGGAACGCCGCCCCGACGCTCACCCCGCCATCGGCCGCGAAGCCGATGCCCCCGTCCGCATCGTGCAGGGACGCGGGCATCGCCTCGATCAGGGTGTCGACCCCGACCGTCAGCCAGGGCTCCGGCAGCACCGCCTGCAGACACCGGGCGATCCCGGACTTGCCCGAGCTGGAACCACCGTTCAGCACAACCACCTGAGTCGCCATCCCGCCACCGTAGCCACTCCGGCACCACGGCCCAACCGGATATCGGACGTCCGGCGGGAGACCGGCCGCCGACGGGCGGGGCGGGTCGGGAGGGAGCGGGATTGGTCACGGTCCGTGTCGACGTGGTGACGGCGCGGTCACTCGTGCGGGGGAAAAGCGATGGTTGCGCTTTGAACAGTCGCGGTGGCTGGCCAGACTGGTCCTTCTCCGACCGGCCGGTCGGAGGTGGTGAGCGAGGGGGAGCACGGGCATGGGCATTTCGCCGTACCGCGGCATGTGTGGCCTCGCCGCCGAGCACCCCGGAGGCCCCGACCTCCTCGCGGGAGTCGCCAGACCGGCGCCGCACGGCGAGGCCGACGCCCTCCGCCGGGACGTCGGGGCGTGGCTGGTGGCGAGCGGCGCGCTCGGCGGTGACGTCCAAGGGTTCCTGGCACAGGGCCACCTGGACCTGGTGGCGGAGGCGTGGGGCGACGTTCCCCGGGGTCCGCGGCTGGTCGCGGCGGCGAAGTGGCTGGTGCTCACCTGGATCCTCGACGACCGCTTCGACGACCAGTGGATCGGCGGGCCCGTCACGGCGGCCCGGCGGACCGTCCGGGCGCTCACGGACGTCCTGGACGCGGGCTTGGAGGGCGTTCGAGGTGGTGTTCCGGACGGCGACGCACTCGTCGAGGCGTTCGCGGTGCTGTGGCGTGACACGGTCGAGCTGACACCGCCGCAGTGGCAGGCACGCTACGCGGCGTACTTCCGCGCGTACCTGGACACCTCCCTCGGCTACCTCGACGAGGCCGCGCTCCGCGACACCCCCTTAAGCGACTCCTCCTCCCACGGCACTCCCTTCCGCGACACCCCGTTCCACGCCCCCGGGGCCGCCGCCCCGGCCGGCGCCGTGCAGACCGTCCCCGAGTACCTGCGCCGACGGGACCAGGACGGCGCCGTGTCGTGCGCGGCTGGCTGGATCGAGCTCGCCCACGGCCTGGACCTCGCCGACGAGGTGTTCCGGCACCCGAGGGTGGCGGACCTGCTGATGCGCTTCAACCACGTCGTCTGCTGGGTCAACGACCTCTACTCCGCCGAGGGGGAGTCCGCCGCCGGGAACGGCAAGAACCTGCTGCGCTCGTTCACCGTCCACGAGGGCCTGGCCCCCAAGGAGGCGTCGGCCCGGCTCGGGGCGCTGTGCGAGGCCGAGTCGACGACGCTGGAGTTCCTGGCGGACGGCATCGCCCGCGACCCCTCGGCGCCCGGCGAGGTGCGGGCCTTCGCCCTCGGACTGGTCCGCTTCACCCGCGCGCTCATCCACTGGACGGCGACGGCCGCCCGCTACCGTACGGAGTCACCGCGATGATCCCCCGTCCGCCCGGCGGCCTGCCGCTGCTCGGGCACCTGGTGCCGTTCCTGCGCGACCCGCTGGCGTTCCTGCGCTCCCTGCCCCGGTACGGCGGCCTCGTCCAGATCAGACTGGGGCCGGTCTCGGCGGTGGTGGTCTGCGACCTGGAGCTGACCCGGCACGTCCTGCGCGAGGACCGGGTCTTCGACAAGGGCGGGTTCCTGTTCGAACGGGTCCGCGACTTCGCCGGCAACGGCCTGGTGACCTGCCCGCACGCCGACCACCGCCGCCAGCGCCGCTACGTCCAGCCCGCCTTCCGCGCCGACCGGATCGCGCGGTACACGGAGGTGATGGCCCGGGAGGCCCGGCGGCTGGCCGGGTCCTGGAGCGACGGGCAGGAGGTCGACATCACCGCCGAGTTGAGCCTGGCCGCCGGGCGCAGCCTGGTCTCGACCCTGTTCACCCGGCTGCCGTTCACCGGCCTCCAGGAGACCGTCGAGGACTTCGTGCTGCTGATCGGCGGCTCCTACCGGCGCATGCTGCTGCCCCACCGGATCAACCGGCTTCCGCTGCCGGCCAACCGCCGCTACGACGCCGCCCGCACCCGGCTGGTGCGCCTGGTCGACGAGGTCGTCACCGCCTACCGCGCGGATCCGGAGGACCGGGGCGACCTGGTGTCGACCCTGGTGGCCGCCGACGCGGGCGGGCAGGCGCTCTCCAACGCGGAGGTCACCGACCAGGTGATGACGATCTTCGCCGCCGGCTTCGACACCATCGCCAACTCCACCGTGTGGGCCCTGCACCTGCTCGCCCAGCACCCGGACATCGCCGATCGGGTCCGGGCCGAGGTGGACGCGGCCCACGTGGGCGCGGCCGCGGTGGACGCGGCCGGGGTGGACGCGGCTGGAGTGAACGTGCTCGGAGTGAACGCGGCCGAGGCGGACGCGGCCGGAGTGGACGCGGCCGAGACCGACGCCACCCCGGCGGCCGGCACGTCAGCGAGCGTCGACGGGCTGGAGCTCACCACCCGGGTCGTCCGCGAGGCCGTCCGGCTGTACTCCCCGGGCTGGCTGCTCACCCGCGTCACGGCCACCGACACCGAACTCGGCGCGCACCGCCTGCGCGAGGGCACGACGGTCGTCTACAGCCCCTACCTCCTGCACCGCCAGTCCGCCCTGTTCCCCGACCCCGACCGCTTCGACCCCGAGCGGTGGGTGGGCGTCCACCCGCAGCGCGGCCCGTTCATCGGCTTCGGCGCGGGACCGCGCCGCTGCGTCGGCGAGCAGTTCGGGATGACCGAGTCCGTCCTGCTGCTCGCCACGATCATGCGGGCCTGGCGGCTGGAGCACGTCCCCGGCCGGACCGTCCGCGAGCTGCCGCTCGCCACGCTGCGCCCCGGCCCGGTGTGGATGCGCGCGACCCGCCGGGACGGCCTCGCCCCCACCGGAGCCGCCGGGTGAGCACGGCCCTCGTCCTCGGCGGCGGCCTGGCCGGCACGCTGGCGGCCGCCGCCCTGGCGCCGCACGCCCGGACCGTCACCGTTCTCGAACAGGACGTCCTGCCCGTCCTGCCCGGCCCGCGCCGGGGCCTGCCGCAGGGCGAGTTCAGCCACATCCTGCTCGGCGGCGGCGCGGACGCCGTCGAGGAGGTCCTGCCCGGGACGCTCGACGCCCTGCTCGCCGCCGGCGCCCACTACCGCTCGATCCCCGCCGGCCTGCTGATGCGCCTCGGGCCGGGCTGGCTGCAGGGCTTCGACTCGCCGGCCTACCTGATCGCGTGCAGCCGCCACCTGCTCGACCACGTCGTGCGTCGGCGGCTGCGCGAGCAGCCGAACGTGACGGTCCGCGAACGCACCTCCGTCCTCGGCCTGGTGGGCGGCCCGGGCCGGATCGTCGGGGTCCACATCGAGAACCCGGACGGCTCGCGGGAGACCCTGCGGGCCGACCTGGTCGTGGACGCGACCGGCCGCCGCTCCCGTGCTCCGGAGTGGCTGCGCGCGCTGGGGGTCAAGGGCCTGTGCGAGGAGACGGTGGACGCCGGACTCGCCTACGCCGCCCGGGTGTTCGAGACGCCGGGCGGGAACGAGGGCTTCCCGGTGGTGAGCATCGTGCCCGTCCCGGGGCGTGGCCGGCCCGGCCGGGGCGCCACCATCATCCCGATCGAGGACGGGCGCTGGATCGTCACGCTCTCCGGCACCCGGGGCGGCGAACCCGCCCGGGGCGAGCGCGAGTTCCACGACTTCCTGAAGGCGCTGGACCACCCGGTCGTCCACGACCTCGCCCGCGCCGCCCGCCCGCTCGGCCCGATCCGCACCTGCCACGGGACACTGAACCGCCGGCGCCGCTACGAGTGCTACGAGGGCGGCCCGCTGGCCGGGTTCGCCGCCACCGGCGACGCGGTGGCGGCGCTGAACCCGGTGTACGGACACGGCATGACGGTCGCCGCCCAGTGCGCGGCCGCCATCCGCGCCGCCGTCGACAGCGAAGGCCTGCACCCGGGGGTGAGCGGACTGATCCAGCGGCGGATCGCCAGGGTCGTCGACACGCCCTGGGACATGGCCAAGGACCAGGACGAGGGCTTCCCGGACGCGCTGTCGAGCCACCCCGCCACCGCCGCCGGGCCCGCCGCCGTGTTCACCCGCTGGTACACCCGCCGGGTGCTGGGCGCGGCCCTCACCGACCCCGCTGTCTCAGCCGCCTACTTCGAGGTGTTCTCCCTCGCCGCCAGACCCGCCCGGCTGGCCAGGCCCGCGGTGGCCCTCGGCGCACTGAGACCCCGGCGCGCCCACCCGCCGACCGCCGGCCAGGCGATCGCCCGTTTCCCGGGGGTGGCCGCACTGGCCGGGCCGTACTGACCGTACCGACCGGTCCGCCCAACCTTGCGCTCCGGTACCACAGCTCACGCCGTCGCCGCCGTCGAACGCCCAGGCTCTGTCCCGTCCAGATCGGTCGGACAGGCCTGGGGCGGCCAAGCGGCTCCGCTCACCGAGCCGCCGCGGCCATGGCCTCGCGAACGGTGATCAGGCATGGATCG
Organism: Kitasatospora sp. NBC_01300; assembly: GCF_041435235.1. Classification (NCBI taxonomy): domain Bacteria; kingdom Bacillati; phylum Actinomycetota; class Actinomycetes; order Kitasatosporales; family Streptomycetaceae; genus Kitasatospora; species Kitasatospora sp. NBC_01300. Next base: position 6,961,607 of record NZ_CP108408.1, read on the forward strand.
CAGTAGCGGTCCGGGCCCGCCGACTCCTCGACGCCCGCAGCCGGCGCGACGCGCTGGGCGGGTTCGAGGAAGCGTCCGCACAGGGACGTCGACGAGTCGTTCTTCGTCACCACGTGCCACACCACGGCCGGCGGTGACACCGCCGGGTCGTGCTCGGCCCACATCTCGTACACGGTAGCCTCCCGAATCGCTGGGGCCCGGTCACCCCATGCAACCCCCCTCCCCGGCGGTCGGCCACCGGACGGGGCCCGGTGGGATGGCGCGCGGGCGGGTAGGGGCCTGTCCGACCGCGCCCGCCGGGGGTGCGCCGCGCTCCTCCGCTCGGGTGGCGGCTGTTCCCTTGTGGCGGTGGCCGGTTGGCCCTGGCGTTTCGGTGTCGCGCCAGTAACATGAGTTCTCCTCACGTTCACGTCAGGAGGCAGTCATGCCGGACCGCTACGACCTGCCGACGGGGTTCCGCTGGGGCGCCGCCACCGCCGCCTACCAGATCGAGGGTGCGGTGACCGAGGACGGCCGCGGGCCCTCCGTCTGGGACGTCTTCGCCGCCCGCCCCGGCACCGTCCGCGACGGCCACACGGGCGCGGTGGCCTGCGACCACTACCACCGGTACCCCGAGGACATCGCGCTGATGAAGGACCTCGGGCTGGACGGCTATCGCTTCTCCATCGCCTGGCCCCGCGTGCTCCCCACCGGCGCTGGCACCGTCAACCCCGCCGGACTCGCCTTCTACGACCGCCTGGTGGACGCCCTGCTGGAAGCGGGCATCACCCCGCTCCCCACCCTCTTCCACTGGGACCTCCCACAGGCCCTGGAGGACAACGGCGGCTGGCTGAACCGCGACACCGCGTACCGCTTCGCCGAGTACGCCACCGTCATGGCCGACCGCCTCGGCGACCGCGTCCCCGCCTGGATCACCCTCAACGAGCCCTTCGTCCACACCGTCTTCGGCTACGCCCTCGGCACCCACGCCCCCGGCCGCACCCTGATGCTGGAGGCCCTCCCGGCCGCCCACCACCAGCTCCTCGCCCACGGCCTGGCCGCCTCGGTGCTCCACGACCACGGCCTGGAGGTGATGCTCTCCAACAACCTCACCCCGGTCGAGCCGGCCACCTCCTCCGCCGCCGACCGCGCCGCCGCCCAGGCCTACGACGCCCTCCACAACCGCCTGTTCACCGACCCCGTCCTCCTCGGCCGCTACCCCGACCTCTCCGCCCTGGGCGTCCCCGACGACCTCTACGGCGCCATCCACCCCGGCGACACCGACCTCATCGCCGCCCCCGGCCTCGACGGCCTCGGCCTCAACTTCTACAACCCCACCCGCATCGCCGCCCCCACCGAACCGGGCCTCCCCTTCGACTTCGTCGACATCCCCGACGTCCCCCACACCGCCTTCGGCTGGCCCGTCGTCCCCGACGCCCTCCGCCAACTCCTCCTCAACCTCCGCGACACCTACGACAAAGCCCTCCCACCCATCACCATCACCGAAAACGGCTGCTCCGTCACCGAGTCCACCACCCCCGACCAACCCCGCATCGACTTCATGTCCGCCCACCTCGACGCCCTCGCCCGCGCCACCGCCGAAGGCATCGACATCCGCGGCTACTACACCTGGTCCCTCCTCGACAACTACGAGTGGGCCGAGGGCTACCACCAGCGCTTCGGCCTCATCCACGTCGACTTCGCGACCCAACAGCGCACCCCGAAAGCCTCGTACACCTGGTACCGCGACCTGATCGCCGCCCACCGGGCCCTTCGCTCGCTGTAGTTGGCCCTCCCACGACCGCAGGATGTGCGGCCTCTCGGCGTCGGCCGAGAGGCCATCCGGATGGAGTGGCCCGTAGCAGCTGCGCCCCGGACTCAGAGCAGAAGACAGGGTGCTCGACGATTCCGGACCCCGCCTCCAGTGGTTCGGCTGTGGGCCGGCTGCGCATGGCGGGGTGCCCTTGCGGCTGCGAGAACATCACAATCGCGCGCCCAGCCGAAGGGATTTCGGTGCCAGGAGAATCCTTTCGGTACTGACGAGGCCCGGATCGTGCTGTCCTGAGGATGCGAGATCCACCCGTGGACTCTTCTGAGGTCCGAGCGGAGGGGCGCCTCGCCGTCGTACCGCGCGGTAGGGCAAGGTGGGGTCCATGGCAAGTGTGGCGAATCCTGCGGCTTGGCGCTCGGTCCGCGAGGCGGCCTTGTTGCAGGTGCCCTCGAACAGCGAAGGCGTCGCGCTTTCGGTCCTGGGTACCCGTGCCCTCCTGCTGTACCGGATCGACGAAGCTGAGCACCGCAGGCGGGAAGCGGTTGGTGCTGAGAAGTTGGACAGCATCCCCGTGTTGGAGTGCCTGCTCGGCCTTCCGGTCGACCTTCCCGTTTCGGTGGGCTCTCTCCCGCATCGGGTAGAGCTTCGTCGTATCCCTCGTGGTGCGGTCGAGCGGGACGCGGAGCTGGTGACGCGTCGAGCGGTCCGGCCGCTCACCGTTGACCTCGCGGTTGTGTCGGCCACCGACTGGCGGACGGGTCTTGAGCGTGCGGGCCGATTTGCGCCGTTCTGCCGTCGAGCCGTCCTGCTCCGCTCGGCTCCGTACGCAGGGCTGGACGAGATCTTGACGGAAGCTGCCTTCTACGGCATCGGCGTGTTCGTCCATGAGCAGGACGGGATCCGAATGGCCCTGCAGCCCGAGGCGTACCGGCCGCTGAGGCACACCGCAGCGGCCTGGCACTTCGTCGAGGAGTTGTACGGACGACTTGGCTGAACCGCCCGCGCCTCAGTCCGCTCCTGCGCCCGTCGATGTCGAAGGCGCCGCCGCATCGAGGAGGGACCACCGCAGTAGTTGCGGCTGGACCTTGAAGCCGTTCGGCTGCTGGATGGCGGCGTTGACGAGCGGATAGCGGTTCACTGCGGCACGGCAGCGTTCCTGCCACCACCGTTGGCGATCGGGCCCGGGGGCCAGGGTCTGCAACGTCTGCTGCCAGGACAACAACACGGATGTGTTGTGCTGGGCTGCTGATCGGGCGTCGCGATTGCTCGGGAAGCTGTCCAGTGGTCGATGTTCGCAGGCCGTGCACTCACAAACGGGTGCGTGCGTCGCGGCGAAGCGGCGTGCGAGGGTCTTTCCGAGGAACAGGGCCATCAACTCGGGGAACAGAACGGACGGGGAGTCGGCGAAGCCCGAACTCTCCGCCGGCTCGCCGGGCGGGACGACGTGCCGGAGGCGCCCCGAAAGCCCGTAGCCGGCGAATGCCGCGCCCCCGGCGAGCGCACCGAACGCCGCGAGATCGGCCCGTAGCAGGGCGGCGCCCGGCACCTGGGCCAGGACCCGGGTCAGGCCGCGGAGAGCCTCGGGGAAGCTCGCCAGCGGGTCCAACTGGCCGCCGAGCATGATGGCCTTGGAACCCGGTGCTGCGCTCAGTTCTTCGATGAGACGGTCGACCAGGTCGATCTGCAGCCAGCCGACGTCGATCGGTAGCGCGAGCACGATTCGGGGATCCTCGCGCACGGCCACCTCGCGTACGGCGGCCCGTACGGCGGCCGTGTCCCCGGCTCGGAGGTACCCGGTTGGCGTGAGAGCCGCCGTCGCGCCGACGGCGAGCTGCTCCTGGACTGCCTGACCGAGCGGGTCGATGGCGGGGAACTCATCGGTCCGCTGCAGATAGGGCAGGTCTGCCGTCGCGATGCCGACCTCGTAGAACGCCGGGTCGGCGAGGAGTACGTCCTCGTAGCCCTCCTCCCGCAGGTCCAGTGTCCTCCTGAGGGCCTTCGGCCCACCGATCACGAGCCCGCTCCGGCCGGTGTTGAGCTGGTCCCGCACCCAACCCACTCGCGCGGCGTCCACGTGGATGAGCAGCCGTTCGGCGAGCAACTCGGGTTGAGTGAAACGAGCTTGGTCGATGAAACGGGACCTCCGGCGTCGGGAGGATCCGCGTGGACGGGAGCGCGGGATGGAGGAGTCGGACATTGCCTCGCCTTCGAATCGGCGGAAACACTCGACGACGTACTCGTGGTTCTACTGTACGGAGCGGAGCGACACTCCGCGGTTCGCAGCGATACCAGTCATCGGAGAGAACACAAGAGTTGGCCGAAGGTCAGGTGACTGTGGCCAGGACGACGTCATGTGTTGCGGGGAAGGGGTCGTCGTGCGGCTGGTACTGCGACCCGGTCGCCACCCACCGGGCGCGATATGCCAGGCAGTAGTCATTGCAGGCTCGACTCGAGATCGTTGAGAACGGCTAGGACCGGGCCCCAGCACATCATGACAGTGTCGTGGTCGGGGTCGATCCCGCGTTCCCGCTGCTGACGAAGGTGGACGAAGTTGCGGTACTCGCGGACGATCTTCATGAAGTCGTGAGCGTCGACCTGAATCCAGCCCCGGGACCGTGCAGTGTCGAGTAGCAGTGCCAGGCTGGCCTTCGCCGCCAGCACCGGCCTTCCTCCGTTGGGATTCGGGAATCCCTGCGCCAGGCTCGGTTCGCGTTTGGTCAGCACGTCGAGCAGTAGACCTTCGGTGAAGCTCCCGATGCCGATGAGGGCGAAGACGTGCGCACCGTTGTCCGCGCAGATACGGGTCTCGTTCACCCGCTGCATGAGCTGACGAGTGATCTCGTCGCTGCTGACCAGTCGTCGGACACGTGCCTCCAAGTCGTCGGGTGGACTGAAGGTGGTCGATCGACCGTCCTCGCCGAGCGCACCCAGCATCGGGCGGCCGCCGACGTACGTGATCGACAGCTGCTCTGCGGCGAGGACCTGGTTGAGTCCCTGCCGGAGGAGGTCGGCGGACGCCATGCCGTCCTCGTACTCCAGCGGATTGCAGATGCGGCAGACGAAGCGGCTGACGGCGGCTTCGTCATGGGCCGATTCCATGATCGTCTCGGTCAGCCAGGGCACCCTCGCCGTGCCGTCGTATTCAACGGGTACCGGCCAGGCCGCGCGTTTCAGAAGCTCGGCCAGCTGGTAGCCAGGGCGTTCGAAAGGACCGTCCGTGTCCACGACGAGTCGCGCGATGCGCTGGATTGTCATGGGATCGAGCTGGGGCATCAGATGTGCTCCTTGTCCGCGAACTGCTGAGAGTGATCGAAGGCCTGGTTGAGGCGTTCGACGATGACCCGTCCTCGCTTCCGGAAGCCGAGTTCGGTCATGGCCTGACTGATCCGGGTATCACGGTCGAGCTGGTAACCGTCGCTGAGAATCCAGCCAGCGAGCGCTCGGAGGTCCATATCGGAGTAGGTGCCGATGCTGCCACCGGGCCTCAACGATGGTTTAGGTCCTCGCCGAGTCGACGGCTCTTCTGCCCGGCGCGGAGCGGGGACTGGGTCCTGAATCACTCTGCAGCTCGGCGGCTCATCGGCCGCGCGGACGATGTCCTGCCAGATACCGACGAGGCGGTCCGTCTCGGCCTGGGGGTCAGCGAACCAGTCCGCGGCCCAGATTCGATGGAACTGCCATCCGAGCCGTTCCAGGTGTGCCTGGCGGAGTCGGTCACGGTCTCGTGCGCTCACTGTGCGGTGGTAGCGGTCGCCATCCGTCTCCACAGCGAGCAGCATCTGACCGGGTCGCTCCGGATGGGCCAGTGCGAAGTCGATACGGTAGCCGGAAACGCCCCATTGCGGGACGGCGGGGACGCCCGAGGACTGCAGGGCCTCCAGAACCTCCCGCTCGAACGGGTTCAGCTCGTACGTCTCCTGGCGGCCGCCCGACCGGGAGAGGTCACCCTGGACAGCGCAGTACTCGAGGAACAGGCGCAGCAGTTCGGGGCCGCGGTTCTTCGTCTCGGCACGCGGGTCGAAGTCGTGATGGGAGAACGAGCTGACGACCGTCATACGCTTGCGGGCGCGCGTGACGGCGACGTTGAGCCGACGCTCTCCCCCTTCGTTGTTGAGCGGCCCGAAACGTTGGGCAAGCCGGCCGTTGGCGGCCTTGGCGTATCCGATGCTGAGGATGATCGCGTCGCGTTCGTCACCCTGCACGCGTTCGAGGTTCTTGATGAAGAAGCGTCGGCCGGGGCCCGCCTCGGGGCTGAAGTACTCCTGTAGGTCCGGCTGCTCCTCGAGGGCTCTGCGCAAGGCGAGATCGATGCGATCGGCGTGCCGTTGGCCCATGGTGATGATGCCGAGGCTGAGGTCGGGGGTGCGGGCGGCGTGGTCGAGCGCCAGCTCCACCACTCGTTCGACCTCCTGAGGTGCGGAGCCGTCTTGGCCGGGTAGCGTATGGCCGTCGACGACTTCCAGACGGATCGGACTCTCGACGGCGGTCCCGGGGAAGGTGACGAGCCGGTCGCCGTAGATCTCGCGGTTGGAGAAGGCGATCAGTCTCTCGTCACTGCTCCGGTAGTGCCAGCGGAGGGTGTGGACGTTGGGCAGCCGACTGCTGAGCAGGTCCAGGAGCGATTCGAAGACGCCGGGATCGTTCCCGTCCTCCTCATCAGTGTTCTCCTGGCTGTCGGTGCCGCTTAGCACGCGGCTGAAGAACGAGGTAGGCGGCAGTTGGTTCCGGTCACCCGCGACGACGACCTGGCGGCCCCGCATGATCGACGTCATGGCGTCGTGTGGCAGGATCTGGCTGGCTTCGTCGAAGACCACCACGTCGAACAGCCGGGTGGCCGGTAGCACTCGGCTGACCACGAGCGGCGACATGGCCCAGCAGGGTTTGGCTGCCAGCAGCACGTCGGGGGCTTTGGCGACCAGTTTGCGCAGGGGCAGGTGCCGAGTCTTGCGGGCGGCCTGGTCGCGGACGACGGCGTTCTGTTCGCGGTAGGCATCGCGGGCCTTTCGCAGTTGGGCCGCCACGGAGTACCGCACGCGGCCGGCGTTGGCGGTCATGTGGTCGCTGTCGGTGCGGCGGAACTGTGTGACGGCGTGATCGTGTTCCCGTCCGGCGAAGGTGCGAACGTGCTGGGAATGCATCTTGATCTCGTCGAGAACGGATGACCACCAGGCGTACTGGAACCGGGCGACCGCCGCCTCGGGCGTGGGGAGGCTCTTGGTCAACTCGTCGAGCAGCGGGCCAAGACCGGCGGCCTCCAAGCGGTCGGTCAGCTGATTGAGTTCGGGCATCTGGTACAGCGTCGCGCGGTGGGCGTCGAGTTCTCGCACGATCTCGGCGACCTCGTCGGCGGGCTTCTTCGCCCAGTCGTCGACACCGGCAAAGAGGGCCACTGCGGCGAGCCGGTCGCGAAGTTCGGTGAAGTTTTTCAGAGCGGCGCCGAGCTCAGGGACGGCGGACGGCGGTGCGCCGTCCAACGACACGCTCTGCCAGCGGGCCCGTTGCTCCTGTGCCTGGACCAGCCGGGTGTGGAGTGCCCGGTGGTCGCGCAGTCCGTCCCGATGGACGGCCCTGGCTTCACGGACCAAGGAGCGCTGCTGCCACCAGCCGATGGGTTGCCCATGCTGCTTGCGCCAAGTTCGGTCGGCGGTGGCGGCGACGAGCCGGTCGAGCTGCGGTCCGAAGACCTCCGCAGTGAATTCCTCGAAGGTGCCGGACACGGCTTGCAGAAGGTCCAGCAAGTGCTGCCAGCCGTCGATGTCTTGTGCCTGGCACAGCCCCGCTGCGGTGATGAGCGCCTCGATCTCCCGGCGGGTGTCCACGAAGGCCGTGCCCGCCAGGTGGTCGAGTCGTTCGAGGACGGGACGGAGTTCCGTGGCGTCCCGTACGCGGGTGCGCGCCCAAGGAGATTGGCCGCGCCGAATCTGCAGCCCCTTCCGGCTGACGAACTTGTGCAGGTCCTGCTCCACGTGTTGCCGGGCAGCCCGGTCCAGGTGTTGCAGGACACCACCGCGCAGGCGCCAGCGGGTCTGTTGCTCGGACGGAACTCCCGACAGCTCCGTCAGCGCTTGGTAGGCGCTGACCCCCCACGGGGACCTCGGCTGGTGGAACTCGGAGACGTGCTGGCCGATCTGACCGCGGAAGTGCTCGAGCGAGGTGTGCAACTGATCAGGGCGCGGCGGCGGCTCCTGGCCGGACCGGTCGAGGGTCTCAAGAAGCTGTTGGGCGAGCTGGCGGCGGTTCAGCTTGTTCCCGTGAAGATCGAGAACGAGTCCGTCGAGGTCGACTTGGGCGAGCCGGTCGGTGACCGCCTCGATCGCGGCGCGCTTCTCCGCGACGAAGAGGACGCGGCGTCCCTCAGCAGCCAGTGCGGCGATGAGGTTGGCGATGGTCTGGCTCTTGCCCGTTCCGGGAGGGCCCTCGATGACCACGTGCCGGCCGGCCAGTACGGCGCGGATCGCCTGCTGCTGAGAGGCATCGGCGTCGTGGACGAGGAACTCCTGTTGCGGCGGGACCTCGCCTCCCGCGGGAGGGTCCTCCGAGTCCTCCAGCAGTGAGTGGGCCGCCGTGCTGTCACCGGCGATGGCGGCGATGACGGGGTGCTCGGCAAGCAATGAGCTCGAGTTCTTCAGGTCGTTGACCATGGGCAGCCGGTCAAAGCTGAAGGCCCCGACCACTAGATGAATGAGTCCGATTGTTGGGCTGGCCGCGACCATGACGAAGGGTGCCCGTTGGTTGGTTTGTGAAGACGAACCTGGACACCCTTCTGACGGCACTGTACGTGTTCATCGACGATCACATGGCCCCTCGTCACCGGATCGGGCGACCTCCGAGGCTCTCGGATGCGGAACTGCTGTGCCTGGCCGTGGCGCAGGTACTGCTCGGCTTCCCGTCGGCGAGGCACTGGCACCGCTTCGCGAGTGGCCGGCTGCGGCACCTGTTCCCGTACCTGCCGGGGCAGTCCGGCTACAACAAGCGTCTGAACGCGGCCGGCCCGCTCATCCCGCAGGTCGTCGGCGCACTGGCCCGGCAGGTGCCGACCTGGCACGACGACCTGCGGCTGATCGACTCCACGCCGCTGCCCTGCGCGGCCTCCCGTGAGACGGTCAAGCGCTCGGCCCTGGCCGGCACCGCAGGGTACGGCTACTGCGCCAGTCACTCCCGCTTCTTCTGGGGTCTGCGGCTCTACCTGTTGACCACGGCCGAGGGCATGCCGGTCAGCTGGTGCCTGGCCAACCCGAAACTCGGCGAGCGCGAGGTCATGGAGGCCATGCTCGGCCGTGACCGACACCTCGTGCGCCGGGGCCAGGTGATCCTCGGCGACAAAGGCTTCGCCGGAGCCGCGTTCGAGGCCTTCGTCACCGACGAGCTCGGCGCGCACCTGGTCCGGCCCGACCGCAAGGGCGAGCCTGCCCGATTCGGCAGGCTCGCCCGCGTCCGCCAGTGGATCGAGGCGGTCATCGACACCCTCAAGGGCCAGCTCAGTCTCGAACAGCACGGCGCACGAACCGAGGCCGGCGTCTTCGCCCGCACCGGTCAACGCCTGCTCGCCCTCGCCGCCGCGATCTGGCACAACTGGAACACCGGCGCCGCGCTCAAGCGCTCACTCATCGCCTATGACCACTGAGGACATCGGACTCATTCATCTAGGCGTTCCTCGAACGACGCGGACAGCCCGCTCCGGTGGAGGGTCTTGGCGAGGAGGTCGTATACAGCGCGCACCCGGGTCCCCGGATCCGATTGGTCCTCAAGCGTGCTTGATGCCTGGTCGGCCAGTTGGTCGATGTCGGCGTCCAGGCCGTACTGGCGGCTCAGCGCATAGAACAGGACCGGATTGATCTCCGGCTCGCCGTCGACCTGGAGGACGAAGTCGTTCTCGGTGGCTGTGCGCGGTTGGATCGTCAGGGGCAGCAGCACGAGGGGAGCGCGCAGCGGGAGGACGGTGGATGTGCCACGTGTCTTCGGCGGGTCTACGTTGAGCAGTCCACAGGCTAGGCGACCGGCCTCGATACCCTGTTCCTCGTCCAGTTCCAGGATCCGGCGCCGCAGGTAGCGTGCGCGGAGGCAGGCGGATTTGTGATCGGATGAATCGGGGACGAGACTCGCGAGCCGGACCTTCCGGCCGGTCAGCAGCGCGTGCTGTGCCTCGATCGAGACGGTGGTCAGGTCGAGGCTGCCAGTCTTGGTGTCCTTGAAGTGCAGCAATGTGTTGCGCGGTCCGAAATCAATGAGTTCGTCGGCCCATCGCTGAGCCTGGGAGGCCACGGCCTCCTCCCTCGCGCGGCTGGCGGTGCCGTCCACTTGCTGACCCTCCGGTCCGTCGTCCTGAGCTCACCTGGTCGGTAGGCGAACGCACCAGGGTACGGCGCGACTTGAGAGGACGAGTATGAATTCGGAGCTTGATCGGAGATTGGGGGGAGCGCATAGGAGTGCCACTTGCCTGAAGTCTTGCGCCCCCGTGCGCCGGGCGGGGAGCGGGCATCTCTCCCACTCAGCGACAGGCGAAGTGTGGGTTCTAGGTTCCACGGCCGCCGGGTGTTCGGCCCTGCCGGCCGTGTCATTCGGTCGTGGTCGGCCGACCGGCCAGCTTGTTTGCGAAAGAGGCGCTGACCTCTCCGAACCGTAGACAATGAGGTCTTCATGGTCGACCGATAGAATGACAGCCTGTCCGACGGGCCGAGGGCTACCACCAGCGCTTCGGCCTCATCCACGTCGACTTCCAGACCCTGGAACGCACCCCGAAAGCCTCCTACACCTGGTACCGCGACCTGATCGCCGCCCACCGGGCGCGGTGTGTGCGGTAGTTGGGGCGCCGGTCGGATGGAGCGCCCGGCGGGATCAGGGCGGGTTCGGCGGGGATCCGAGGGCTGTAAGCGCATGTCTGCGTGGTGCACTGCGAATGCCTGGTGACCTGGCTACTGCCTGACTCTTTGCTGCTTTCGATCGCCCGTGCGGCGGCCTATGGGCTACCGGGCGCCGTCGGTGGGTGTCTGGTGCCTGGCCCGGTAGGCGCGCTTCTTGACGAGGGCGCCGCAGGTCTTCATCGAGCACCAGCGGCGGGCGCCTGCGCGGGAGGTGTCGACGAAGGGGGCGCCGCAGTCGGGGTTTCCGCAGATGCGGACGCGGGTGCGGTGCTCCGATGCGCAGAGGGCGATCAGGTCCCGGGCGACCATCGAGAGCACCGCGGCGAGCGCGTCGCCGTGCCAGTGCACGGTGGTCGCGTCGGGGGTGAGTTCGGGTGTCGAGGGGGGCTCGGCGGCGGCGCGGTTGACGAGGGCGATGTCCTCGGGCGCGGGCGGCGCGGCGTCCGCCAGGGCGCGGCCGGTCCGCTGGATCGCCTCACGCAGTTGCCTGGCGCGGTCGAGGTCGGCCTCGGTGCAGGGCGGCGCCGTTGTCGTGCAGTCGCTTTCGACGGCCCAGCGGCTCAGGTCCTCGGGGCGGGCGAGCCGTTCGAAGGGCGTGTCCGCGCCGCGGTCGGCCAGGGTGCCGGCGAAGGCGAAGCACAACCGCGCGTCGTCGAAGCGGAAGTCGGCCTTGGCGCGCTGGCGCCCCTCGCGGCTGCCGTCTCTGTCGTCCATGTCCACCACTTTATGCGGTTGACATGGCTCCGGGCAAGCGGCTAGCTTCCAAGTCCACCACTTGAACCGGTGGACTTCAGGCGGTTGCTCTCCGCTCCCGCCAGCTCCCAGCACGAGGAGGCCGCGCCATGCGCGCCGCAGTCATCGAGGAACTCCACAAGCCGCTCGTCATCCGTGACGTGCCCGATCCCTCCTGCCCGCCGGACGGCGCGATCGTGCGCGTCGGGGCGAACGGGATCTGCCGGACCGACTGGGCCCTGTGGGCCGGGGAGTTCTGGACGGGCGGACCGCGTGTCGAGGCCCCGTTCGTCCTCGGCCACGAGTTCGCCGGCACCGTCGTGGAGGTCGGCCGCGAGGTGCGGGGGTGGAAGGAGGGCGACCGCGTCATCTTCCCGATGAACCCCGGCGAGGGCTCGTGCGAGATGTGCCGCAGCGGCAATCAGCACGTCTGCGAGCACGTGGACTCGCTCGTCCCCGGGGTGTCCTACTGGGGGGCCTTCGCCGAGTACGTCATGGTCCGCTTCGCCGACGTCAACCTGGTCGAAGTGCCGGAGGGCGTCGGCTTCGTGGACGTCGCCGCGCTGGCCTGCCGCTACATGACGGCCTTCCACGGCGTCGTCGACCAGGCGAAGGTCCGCGGCGGCGAATGGGTCGCGGTGTACGGCGCCGGGGGCGGCATGGGGCTGTCGACGGTCGAGATCGCGGCGGCGACGGGTGCCAACGTCATCGCGATCGACATCACGGACGACAAGCTGGACGCCGCCCGCGCACTCGGCGCCGTCCACACTGTCAACGCGGCGACCGACGATCCCGCCGAAGCGGTGAAGACCCTCACCGGCGGCGGTGCGCACGTGTCGGTCGACGCCGTGGGCATCGCCGCCGCCTGCCGCAACTCCGTCCTCTCCCTGCGCACCCGCGGCCGCCACCTCCAGCTCGGCCACACCACCGCTGCGGAGCAGGGGGACGTCGCGCTGCCGGTCGACGTCATGATGGTCAAGGAACTGGAGTTCCTGAGCGCCTTCGGCATGCAGGGCCAGCGCTTCGGCACGATGTTGAACATGATCGCCGCCGGTCGCCTCGACCCCGGTCGCATCGTCTCGCGCACCGTCGGCCTCCACGAGGCGAGCGAGGTCCTGGAGTCCCTGGAGACGTACGGACCCACCGGCGTGGTCGTCATCGACTCGTTCCGCCCCTGAGACGTCTCCTCCTGAATCGTCTCCCCCCGAAACACCCCCAGAGAGCAGGAACGGCCATGCCCGCATCCCGTCAACTGATGGACCAGGAACTGAGCCTGGCCCTCGACGCAGTCCCCATGACCCCCAACGGCGCGTTCGACCTGACGGACCTCGCCGCAACGCGCGCGGCGTTCCGCGCGCAGGCCGAGGCCGCCGCCGACGCCCAGCCCGGCGACCCGTCGGTCACCATCGAGACGCACCTCGCGAGCCGAGCGGACGGCCCCGACGTACCGATCCGCCTTCTGCGCCCCACCGAAGCGCCCGGACCGCTGCCGGTCCTGCTCTGGTTCCACGGCGGCGGACAGGTCCTCGGCTTCGCGGCCCAGGACGACCCGTGGCTCACCCGGCTGGGCGCGAGCCTCGGCTGCGCCGTCGCCGTGGTCGACTACCGGCTCGCCCCCGAGACACCCGCCCCCGGCGCCGCCGAGGACGGCTTCACCGCCTACCAGTGGCTCGGCCGCGAGGCGGAGGCCCTGGGCCTGGACGGCACCCGCATCGGCATCGGGGGCCAGAGCGGCGGCGGAGGCGTCGCGGCGGCCACGACCCTCCTGATCCGCGACCGCGGCGGCGTGGCACCGCTGTTCCAATCACTCACGTATCCCATGCTCGACGACCGCAACCGCACCGCGTCGAGCCACGAGATCACCGACATCGGTATCTGGGACCGCTCGACCAACCTCCTCGCCTGGCAGGCGATCCTGGGCGACCGCGCCGGCACCGACGACGTCTGCCCCTATTCCGCCCCTTCCCGCACCACCGACCTCAGCGCCCTGCCACCCACCTTCATCACCGTCGGCGACCTCGACTGCTTCCGCGACGAGAACCTCGACTACGCCGCCCGCCTGCGGGCCCACGGCGTCCCGGTCGAATTCCACCTCTACCCCGGCGCCTACCATGCCTTCGACCTCATCGCCCCCGACTCCCGGCTCGCCACCACCTTCCACCAGACCTGGTCCAACTACCTCACCCGCCAGTTCCACGCGGCTTCGTCCCCCGCCTGACAGCCGCGCCGACGACTGTTCGACCGTGGAGGAGACGAGAGGAGACGAGAGGCGAGAGGCGAGAGGAAACAAGAGGAGGCGAGAGGAGAGGAACGGCGTGCGCCCGGCCGGTCCCGCGGGGCGGGTGAGCCGTTCGATGTTGCGGCGGGACACGCTGCCACCTGCGCTTCGCCCCCATCAGCGTAGTGTGGCCCGCCCGTGCGAGGGGCGCGGTAGATCATGGGTGTATGGCCAGAGACACGGGCCGCTCCTCCTGGCTGCCCCTGCGCCGATCGGGTAGCCGCCGTGAGCGGCGACACCCACGCTCAGCCCCGCGGGAGCAGTCGGCGCATCGCCTGTGGTCGGTGATGAGCATCCGGAGTGTCGCCGGTCAGATGTTCATCCTCCAGGTGCTGATCGTGCTGTTGCTCGTGGTGACGGCCGTCGTCGTGCTGCTGCTCCAGTCCCGCAGCGACCGGTTCGACGCGGCGCACGGCCGCACGCTCGCCGCGGCCCAGGCGTTCGCCCACGGTCCCGGCCTGGTGGCGACGATGCAGGGCCCCGACCCCAGCGCGGTGCTCCAGCCGCTGACCGAAGCGGCCCGCACGGCTGCCGGGGTCGACTTCATCGTGGTGACCGACCGCAACGGCATCCGCTACACCCACCCCGATCCGGAGCTGATCGGCAAGATGTTCATCGGCACCATCGCGCCGTCGCTGCACGGCCAGGTCACCACCGAGGACGTGCACGGGCCACTCGGCTCCGAGTACCAGGTGGTCGTCCCGGTGGAGGACTCCCACGGGGCGGTCGTGGGCATCGTCTCGTCCGGGATGAAGGTCTCCAACGTGAGCAGCGCGTTCAACCGCCAGCTGCCGGTCGTCCTGGGCGTCGGTGCCCTGGCGCTCGGCCTGGCCACGGCCGGTACGGCGCTGGTGGGCAGGCGGCTGCTGCGGCAGACCCGCGGCCTGGGGCCGGAAGAGATGACCCGGATGTACGAGCACCACGACGCGGTGCTGCACGCGGTGCGCGAGGGCGTGGCCATCGTCGGTGGCGACGGCCGGGTCCTGCTCGCCAACGACGAGGCGCGCCGCCTGCTCGACCTGCCCCCCGACGTGGAGGGGCGCCCCGTCGCCGACCTCGGCCTCGCCCCCCGCACGGCCGAACTGCTGATCTCCGACCGTGCGGTCACCGACGAGGTGCTCCCCGTCGGAGACCGCCTGCTGGCCGTCAACAGCCGCCCCACCGACAGCGGGGGAGGCCCGCCGGGCAGCGTCACCACCCTGCGCGACTCCACCGAACTGCGCGCCCTCGCGGGGAAGGCCGAGGTCGCCCGCAGCCGGCTCAGGCTGCTGTACGAGGCGAGCCTGGCCATCGGCACGACCCTGGACGTCCGGCGCACCGCGGAGGAGCTCGTCCGGACGGCCGCCCACGAATTCTGCGACTACGCCACCGTCGACCTCGCCGAGGCGGTCCTGGACGGCGAGGACCCGCGGGCCCTGGTGGTCGATGCCCCGGTGGAGCTGCGGCGGGTGGCGCTCGCGGGCGTCCGGGACGATTCGCCGCTGTACCCCCAGGGGGAGCTCGTCAGGTGGGGCCGGGCCACCCCGCAGGCGGCGGGTTTCGTCAGGGGGCGCCCCACGCTGGTCACCGAGCTGGCGACCGACGCCGGCTGGCGCATGCAGGACACCGAGCGCACGCAGGCGGTGCTGGAGTTCGGCCTGGCATCGCTGATCGCCGTTCCGCTGTCGGCACGGGGTGTGCTGATGGGCATCGCCTGCTTCTGGCGCAGCCGTGACAGAGGCCCCTTCGAGGAGGAGGACCTGTCCCTGGCCGAGGAACTGGCCGCCCGGGCGGCCGTGTCCATCGACAACGCCCGCCGCTACACGCACGAGCACACGATGGCCGTCACCCTCCAGCACAGCCTGTTGCCGCGCGCGTTGCCCGAGCAGAGCGCCCTCGACGTCGCCTACCGCTACCACCCCGCCCAGGCGGGGGTCGGCGGCGACTGGTTCGACGTCATCCCGTTGTCGGGCACCCGGGTCGCGCTCGTCGTCGGGGACGTGGTCGGCCACGGCCTGCACGCGGCCGCGACGATGGGCCGGCTGCGCACCGCGGTCCAGAACTTCTCCACCCTCGACCTGCCGCCGGACGAGCTCCTCGGACACCTGGACGAACTGGTCGCCCACATCGACCAGGAGACGGCGGCGGCCGAGGGCGAGCTCGCGATCACCGGTGCCACCTGCCTCTACGCCATCTACGACCCCACCACCGGCGTCTGCGTCCTGGCCCGGGCGGGCCACCCGCCGCCCGCCCTCGTTCACCCGGACGGCACGGTGGAGGTCCTCACCCTTCCCGCCGGTCCGCCGCTCGGCCTGGGCGGGATGCCCTTCGAGGCCACGGAGGTGCGGGTGCCGCAGGGCAGCAACCTGGTCCTCTACACCGACGGCCTCATCGAGGACCGCACCCGCGACATCGGTGTCGGCCTGGACGTCCTCACCGCCACTCTGGCCCGCGCCGACCGGTCGCCCCAGGAGATCTGCGACGCCGTGCTCGACGCCCTGCTGCCCGTCCGCCAGACCGACGACATCGCCCTGCTCGTCGCCCGGACCCGGGTGCTGGCGCCCGATCGGACCAGCGAGTGGGACGTGCCCGCGACCCCCGAGGCCGTGGGCCGGGCGCGGGCCGAGGCGACCAGGCAGCTCACCGAGTGGGGCCTTGAGGAGGCCGTGTTCGTCACCGAACTGGTGCTCAGCGAGCTGGTGACCAATGCCATCCGCCACGGGACCGAACCGATCAGGGTGCGGCTGCTGTACGACCGCACGCTGATCTGCGAGGTCGCCGACACCAGCAGCACCGCCCCGCACCTGCGCTACGCGGCCGCCGAGGACGAGGGCGGCCGCGGGCTGTTCCTCGTCGCCCGGCTCGCCGAGCGCTGGGGCGTGCGCTACACCCCCTGGGGCAAGATCATCTGGGCCGAGCAGTCGCTGCAGCCGAGCGCCTCGATGGCCTGGCCCGTGATCGAGTAGCCGGAGTGGTCCGACCAGCCGGGGGAGGCCCGTGGTGGCCGAGCCGGGTCAGCCGGTGGTGAGCACCATCCGGAAGCGGGCCTTCCCGGCGAGCATCTTCTGGTACGCCGCCTCGGCGTCGTCCAGCGGCACGGTCTCGGTCATCGGGCGGATGCCGTGCAGGGCGCTGAACGCCATCGTGTCCTCCACGTCCTGCGCGGTGCCGGAGGGGTGGCCCCGGACGACGTTGGCACCCATGAGCAGTCCGGCCGGACTGATCGCCATCGGCGAGGTGTCCGCCCCGATCACCACCAGCTCCCCGCGGGGGGCCAGCCCGTCCAGGGTGGACGCGATGGCCTCGGAGTTGCCGGCGGTGGCCAGCACGGCCCTGGCGCCGCCGAAGGACTGCAGCGCCTCGGCGACCGGGGTGCCGGCGGTGCTGTCGACGTAGTGGTGGGCGCCCAGTTGCTCGGCGAAGCCGGCCTTCTCGGCGCCCCGGGCGATCGCCACCGTCTCGAAGCCCATCGCGACCGCGTACTGGACCCCGAGGTGCCCGAGGCCGCCGAGCCCGAGCACCGCGACCAGGTCGCCGGGCCGGGCGCTGCTGCGCCGCAGCCCGTTGTACGTGGTCACGCCCGCGCAGGCCATCGGCCCGGCATCGCCCGCCGCCAGTTCGTCGGGGATCCGGGCCAGCGCGTCGGCGGGCGCGATCACCTTCTCGGCGAAGCCTCCGTCGTACGCCCAACCCGGGACCTTCAGGTTCCGGCACACGATGAAGTCGCCCTGGCGGCACGGCTTGCAGTGGCCGCAGCTGCCGCCGAACCAGCCGACCGCCACCCGGTCACCGATCTGCCATCCACGGTCCCGGGT
Source organism: Kitasatospora sp. NBC_01300 (assembly GCF_041435235.1). NCBI lineage: Bacteria > Bacillati > Actinomycetota > Actinomycetes > Kitasatosporales > Streptomycetaceae > Kitasatospora > Kitasatospora sp. NBC_01300. Next base: position 6,979,022 of record NZ_CP108408.1, read on the forward strand.
GCCTTCGCCGAACTCCTCGATGTGCCCGGCGATCTCGTGTCCGGGCACCTCGGGGAACGACACACCCGGTAGCGCGGCGTTCACGAAGAGTGTGTCGGAGTGGCAGACGCCGCACGCCTCCACGGCGATCCTCACGTGGCCGGGTCCCGGCTGCGGCACCTCTCGCTCGGCCGGGTGGAGCGCACCGCCCGGGGCGGTCGCCTGCGCCACTCGATAGGTACTCATGATCAGCGCTCCTCCGGGAAGATGGTCAGCGCTCCTCCGGGAGGTCGTCGCCGTGCGTCGGCAGGCTGCTCAGGGGCCCGTCCGGGAGGTCCTTCCTTCACCATAAGGCCGCACGGTCCGCTGCGCAGGGCAGGGGGAGCCGCAGGCCGAGGAGGCATTCGGCCGGTTCGGCGGGGTGAGTTGGCGGTGCCGGCCCTGGTGACGGCCCGTGAGGCGGACCGGGGGCCGCCACCGGCGCCACGGCCTCGTCCGTGTCGGCTTCGTCCGAAAACACCGCTCGCGCAAGCTCGTTGACATCTCGTTCTGCCGACGCGGTCCGGTGGCGCTCCGAAGGGACCCGGCCCCGCTGTACTTGCCGCCGTACCTGCCGCGCGGCCGGGTCCTCGGGGGCTGGGGTCAGCTGAGGGTGCGGAGCGCGTCGGCGTCGTAGGGGCGCAGCTCGGAGTGGCGGCCGGAGAGGACCTTGGCGGCCCACTGCGGGTCCTGGAGGAGGGCGCGGCCGACGGCGACCAGGTCGAACTCGTCGCGCTCCAGCCGGTCGAGCAGGTTGTCGATGGCCTGGATCGGGGAGCCCTCGCCCCTGAAGGCACCGACGAAGTCGCCGTCGAGGCCGACCGAGCCGACGGTGATGGCGGGGCGGCCGGTGAGCTTCTTGGTCCAGCCGGCCAGGTTGAGGTCCGAGCCGTCGAACTCGGGGACCCAGTAGCGGCGGGTCGAGGCGTGGAAGGCGTCGACGCCGGCCTCGGCGAGCGGGGTGAGGACCGCCTCCAGCTCCTGGGGGGTCTCGGCGAGGCGGGCCTCGTAGTTGTCGGACTTCCACTGCGAGTAGCGGAATATCACCGGGAATTCCGGGGAAACGGCCGCTCGCACCGCGGCGACGAGCTCGGCCGTGAACTTCGTCCGGGCCACCGGGTCGCCGCCGTAGGCGTCGGTGCGGCGGTTGGTGCCCGCCCACAGGAACTGGTCGAGCAGGTAGCCGTGGGCGCCGTGCAGCTCGACGCCGTCGAAGCCGATCCGCTCGGCGGCCGCGGCGGCCTCGGCGAACGCGCCGATGACGGCGTCCAGATCGGCCCGGGTCATCGCCCGGCCCGTTCCCTCGGTGCCGTCCAGCCGGATCCCGGACGGGCCTACGGCGGGTGCGTCGGCGAACGGCGGGTCGCCCTGCCGGCGCACCATGCCGATGTGCCAGAGCTGCGGCACGATGGTGCCGCCCGCCGCGTGGACGTCCTCGGCGACGCGGGCCCAGCCGGCGAGCTGCTCCTCGCCGTGGAAGCGCGGGATGTCGTCACTCTGGCCGGCGGACTCGTGGCCGACGTACGTCCCCTCGGTGATGATCAGGCCGACGCCCGAGGCGGCGCGGCGGGCGTAGTACGAGCGCACGTCCTCGCCGGGCACGCCGCCCGGGGAGAACCTGCGCGTCATCGGTGCCATCGCGATGCGGTTGGGAACGGTCAGTCCGTTGAGCGTGACGGGCCGGGACAGGATGTCGGCCGCGCGGGAGGCTGCGGGCTCGGTGACGGTCATGGGATCCCTCGGGGGTACCGGTGGCGTGCGCCGGGGCGGAATTGGTTGCCTGTGCAAACAACCAGGGCGGCCCCTGCATTTCGCCGACCGCGCGAAACCCGCTGTGATCAGCGCCACTGCGCGCCGGAGGAGGTAACCGTCTCGTCGGGCTCAGTCGTTCGTGCCTGGTCGTTCGTGCCCGGCCGTGGCCCAACCCGTCCGCTGCGGTGCGGACTTGGCGGCTGTCCGGGGCGGGCGGGCGGACCCTGGCTACAATCACGACGTGTTCGACGGCCTGAGGGCTTCCGCCGGCGCTCCGGACTGGTCCACGTCGACTTCGCGGCGTAGCGACTTTGCGGCGCACCGGCTTCCCGGCGCAGCGGCGCACCCCGAAGGCCTCCTACGCCTGGTACCGCGACCGATCGCCGACCGAAGGAGCTGACGATGACTCCACGACAGATCGCCGACGACTACGTGGCCCGGGTCGCCGCACACGATCCCGTCACCTCCACGTCCCTGGGCCTGGCCCCGGGCGACGACCGGATGCCCGACCTGTCGCCGGACGGCGTCGAGGAGACGGTCCGGCTCGCGCGGGAGGCGCTGGCACGTCTGGACGCCGTCCCCGAGGCCGGGCCCGACGGGGATCCGGCGGAGCTCGTGTGCGCGCGGCTGCTGCGCGAGCGGCTCGACGCCGAGGTGCGGGTGCACGAGGCCGGCGAGAACTTCCGCGCCGTGCGGAACCTGCACACGCCGGTGCACCAGCTCCGGGGCATCTTCACGATGATGCCCACCGCCACCGACGACGACTGGGCCCCGGTCCTGGGCCGGCTGCGCAACCTGCCCGCCGCGCTGGACGGCTACCGGGCCACGCTGGCGGAGGGCGTCGCCCGCAAACTGCTCGCCGCGCCCCGTCAGGCCGACGTGCTGTGCGCGCAACTCACCGCGTGGACCGGCGAGACGGCCGGCGGCCCCGGCTGGTTCGCCGAGTTCGTCGCCCCCGCGCCGCAGCGGCTCCGCCCCGAACTGGACACCGCCGCGAACGAGGCGACCGCCGCCGTGGCCGCGTTCCGGGACTGGCTCCGCGACAGCTACCGGTCCGCTGCGGAAGGCACGCCCGACGCCGTCGGCCGCGAGCGCTACCTGCTCGGGGCCCGCCGGTACACCGGCGCCGACCTGGACCTGGACGAGACCTACGACTGGGCCTGGGAGGAGTTCCACCGGGTCTGGGCCGAACTGCGCACGGAGGCCGAACGGGTGCTGCCCGGCGCCACCGTCCAGGAAGCCCGGGCCCACCTGGACGAGCACGGACACACCGTGCACGGCGCCGAGCGGATGCGCGGCTGGCTGCAGCAGATCACGGACGACGCGATCGAGGCACTCGACGGGCGCCATTTCGACATCACCGGCCCGCTGCGCCGGGTCGAGACCAGGATCGCCCCGGCCGGCAGCGCCGCCGCGCCGTACTACAGCGGGCCGAGCCTCGACTTCGCCCGCCCGGGTCGGACCTTCCTCCCGCTGGCCAACGGCGACGCGCAGGAACGGTTCCGCACCTGGCGCCTGGTCAGCACCTGGTACCACGAGGGCGTCCCCGGGCACCATCTGCAACTCGCCTCCTGGACCGTGGCGGCGGATCAGCTGTCCCGCTACCAGGTCACCCTCGGCAAGATCAGCGCCAACGTGGAGGGCTGGGCCCTGTACGCGGAGCGGCTGATGGACGAGCTCGGCTTCCTCACCGATCCCGGACGCCGCCTCGGCTACCTCGGCAAGCAGATGATGCGCGTCGCCCGCGTCATCGTCGACCTCGGCATGCACCTGGAGAGCGCCATTCCGGCGGCCTCCCCGTTCCACCCGGGCGAGCGCTGGACCCCGGAGCTGGCCACCGCCTTCATGGCCGACTACGTCGGTCTGGCGCCCGCCCACCTGCACAGCGAGATCGTCCGCTACCTCGGCCGGCCCGGCCAGGCCATCGGCTACAAACTCGGCGAGCGCGCCTGGCTGGCCGGCCGCGAGGCGGCCCGCCGCCGGCTGGGCGCCGACTTCGACCTCAAGCGCTGGCACATGAAGGCCCTGCGGCAGGGCTCCCTGGGCCTGGACGACCTGGAGGCAGGCCTGGCAGCGCTGTGACCGCCGGCTGACGGCCGTGTGCCCGCCGTCGATCGAGACGGGCGCCCGGATGTACGGGCGCCCGGACGTATGGACGCATGGACGCCCGGACGCACCCGGCGCGGAGGCTCCGCCGGGGCTGTGGGCGGCCGGGGGTGGTCGGGAATCCGGGGCGGTCGGCGGTGCCCGGATGGAATCATGTGGACGCCCGGAGAGGGCGCCGCATGGTCGAGTCGGGACAGGAGCCGTAGGTGGGAGAGAGGCAGCGGGCCGTCCGGAAGCCCAGGGTCGTGCTGGCGGACGGGGAGCGGCTCCATGCGGTCGCCCGCGCGGTCGTCGACGATCACCAGGGGGCTGTCGAGCACGTACGCCGGGCCGCGGCCGGTCTGCGGGGCCGGCTGGTCCGCGACGAACTGGACGCCATCCCCGTGGCCCGGCTGAAGGACGTCACCGAGGGGCGTCTGCGGGTCGGAGCGTTGGAGGCCGCCGGGATCAGGACCGTGCGGCAGGTGGTGGACGCCACGCCCTACACGCTCCAACTGCTGCCCGGAATCGGAGCCCAGAGCGCTCTCCAGGCCATCGCCGCCGCCGGGCAGATCGCCCGGGCCGCCGAGCAGGCCGTGGCGATCCGGCTGGACGTCGACCACCAGGACGCGGCCGGCACCGCGCTGGTCGTCGCACTCCAACGGCTGGTCGCCGCCGGGCCCGATGCGAGACGGGCCAGGGAGCTGGCGGAGCGTGTCGCCGACGAGGCCGCCGCCCTGATCGCCGCCGCCCAGCCGGCCCGGGGCGTTGTCAGAGGCCTGTTCGCCGGGCGGCAGCGCCGGCAGGAGGCGTTCGCCGCGGTCGATCGGTTGGACGCCCTGCTCGCGGAGACGGAGGACCGAGGAGCGTCCCTGCTCTTCGCCCAGGCCTCGGTGGACCTCCTCCGCCCACCGGCCACGGACATCGAGGCCTGGGCGGAGTTCGAAGTCCGCTCGGCCGAGTTCTACGGCGTCCTGGGCGAGTTCGCCGGATCCGGCTCCGACGGGCTCACCGCCTCCGAGGGCTTCCTCCCGGAGAGCCTGTCGGACCGGGTCCGGGCCGAGCCGCTGGACGACACCCGGTGCACGGTCTCGCTCCGCGGCTACCAGGCGTTCGGTGCCCGCTTCGCCCTCGCACAGAAGCGGGTGATCATCGGCGATGAGATGGGCCTCGGAAAGACGATCCAGGCGATCGCCGCGTTTGCGCATCTCCGGGCGCACGGGAGCGCACACTTCCTCGTCGTCTGCCCGGCCAGCGTCCTCATCAACTGGATCAGGGAGATCGAGTCGCGCAGCACGCTGAGGGCGTTCCGGTTCCACGGCCAGGAGCGGGAAGCGGCGCGCACCGAATGGCTCGGCAGCGGCGGCGTCGCCGTCGTGACCTTCGACGGACTCCGTCGCCTGGAGGTCCCGGAGGACGTCACGGTCGGCATGGTCGTGGTGGACGAGGCCCACTACGTCAAGAACCACAGCACGAAGCGCTCCCAGGCGGTGGCCGGGTGGACCGACCGCGTCGACCGCGTCCTGTTCCTCACCGGCACCCCGATGGAGAACCGGGTGGAGGAGTTCCGGAACCTGGTCCGCTATCTGCAGCCTGATCTTCTGCCCGGAATCCACAGCAGTTCGGGCGCCGCAGGGCCGACGTCGTTCCGCAGGGCCGTTGCACCGGCCTACCTGCGCCGCAACCAGCGGGACGTCCTGACGGAGCTCCCCGACGTCGTTCACGTCGACGAATGGGAGGAACTGTCGGCGTCCGACCTCGTCGCCTACCGCTCGGCGGTCGCCGAGGGGAACTTCATGGCCATGCGCCGTGCCGCGTACGCGGACCCGGAAGGGTCGGCGAAGCTGCTGCGGCTGATGGAGGTCGTCGACGAGGCCGCGGAGAACGGGTTGAAGGTCGTCGTCTTCTCGTTCTTCCGGGATGTCCTGCGGGCCGTCCAGGACGCTCTGGGGCAGCGGGCCTTCGGCCCGCTCGACGGAGGCCTGGACGCTGTCCGGCGGCAGGACGTGGTGGACGAGTTCGCCGCCGTGCAGGGCCATGCGGTGCTGCTGAGCCAGATCCAGGCCGGCGGTGTGGGACTGAACATCCAGGCGGCGTCGGTCGTCATTCTCTGCGAACCCCAGG
>NZ_CP108408.1:6990000-7759265 GCF_041435235.1 Kitasatospora sp. NBC_01300
AGTAAAGATGCTCGTTTCGCGCAGCAGGACGGAAAGACCCCGGGACCTTTACTATAGCTTGATATTGGTGTTCGGTTCGGCTTGTGTAGGATAGGTGGGAGACTTTGAAGCAGCAACGCCAGTTGTTGTGGAGTCGTCGTTGAAATACCACTCTGGTCGTGCTGGATGTCTAACCTGGGTCCGTGATCCGGATCAGGGACAGTGTCTGGTGGGTAGTTTAACTGGGGCGGTTGCCTCCTAAAGAGTAACGGAGGCGCCCAAAGGTTCCCTCAGCCTGGTTGGCAATCAGGTGTTGAGTGTAAGTGCACAAGGGAGCTTGACTGTGAGACTGACGGGTCGAGCAGGTACGAAAGTAGGGACTAGTGATCCGGCGGTGGCTTGTGGAAGCGCCGTCGCTCAACGGATAAAAGGTACCCCGGGGATAACAGGCTGATCTTCCCCAAGAGTCCATATCGACGGGATGGTTTGGCACCTCGATGTCGGCTCGTCGCATCCTGGGGCTGGAGTAGGTCCCAAGGGTTGGGCTGTTCGCCCATTAAAGCGGTACGCGAGCTGGGTTTAGAACGTCGTGAGACAGTTCGGTCCCTATCCGCTGTGCGCGTAGGAGTGTTGAGAAGGGCTGTCCCTAGTACGAGAGGACCGGGACGGACGAACCTCTGGTGTGCCAGTTGTCCTGCCAAGGGCATGGCTGGTTGGCTACGTTCGGGAGGGATAACCGCTGAAAGCATCTAAGCGGGAAGCCTGCTTCGAGATGAGCACTCCCACCTCCTTGAGAGGGTAAGGCTCCCAGTAGACGACTGGGTTGATAGGCCGGATATGGAAGCCCTGTGAGGGGTGGAGTTGACCGGTACTAATAGGCCGAGGGCTTGTCCTCAGTTGCTCGCGTCCACTGTGTTGTTCTGAAACAACGACCCCAACCCGTTTGGCTACGGGGTTGGTGCGGTTGACAGTTTCATAGTGTTTCGGTGGTCATAGCGTGAGGGAAACGCCCGGTTACATTCCGAACCCGGAAGCTAAGCCTTACAGCGCCGATGGTACTGCAGGGGGGACCCTGTGGGAGAGTAGGACGCCGCCGAACAATCATTCACAGAGAACCCCCATCCGGGAAACCGGGTGGGGGTTCTTTGCGTTTCCGGGGTATTGGAACTTCAAGGCCTCAGAGCTGGAGCTTGAATCCGACGTGCGACGGGACGAAGCCGAGCTTCTCGTAGAAGCGGTGGCCATCGGTGCGGGTCGACGCTGACGTAGCCGAGACCGCAGGTGTGGCGGACAGTGACGTGGCGCCGGGGGGCATCGTGTCGTACGGGCGCGGGCGTAACTGTCGGCCTCCGTGGCGGCGTGACCGGGGCCGGTGGGCGCCGAACAGGGGAGGAGCTGGAAGGTCTCGGCGCCGAGCCCTGTAGGCCCGGTAGGCCCCCGCCCTGCGAATCGGCCCTGGCCCACTTGGCGGCCGTCCGGGTACGGCGAAGGCCGTTGGCTCCCCACAGGGAGCCAACGGCCTTCGCGTGGTGGTGCCGGCTGACCGTCAGCCAGTCAGCTGTGCGGTGTAGGTCCACCGCTGGTTGGCCCCGCCGTGGCAGTCCCAGATGCCGAGTTGGGTGCCGTTGTTGATGGCCCAGCCGGGAAGCTCCAGGCAGCGGCCGGACTGCGGGTTGTAGAGGCTGCCGTCGTAGCGTCGCAGCCACTGCTGGCCGCCCTCGACGGGGTTGCAGTCGCGCAGGACGACCTTGGCCCCGTTACCGGCGGCGTTGTCCTGAGTGCCGACGCACTTGCCGTTGATGGTCATGGTGTTGTCGGGAGTGAAGGTGAAGTGCTGGTTCGCTCCGTTCCAGCAGTCGTAGATGGCGACCGCCGCGCCGGCTGAGCCGCCACCCCAGTCGTCGACGCACTTGCCGTAGGCGAAAGCGCTCTGGACGTGGACGCTGGCGTTGCCGGTGGCGAGGTTGTTGGCCTGCTGGTCGGTGACGGCGTACGGGTAGAGCCGCACGTCGCTGACCGCACCGTCGAGTCCGGCGGCGTCGGGGAGCTGGTGCGCGGTCTCGGCGCCGATGGTGAGCGGGCCGTCGGCCGTCCAGCCGTGCCAGTCGGCGTCGACCTTGGTGGTGCCGACGGCCTGCCCGTTGACGTAGAGGGTGATGGCCTGGGTGTCGGCGTTGTAGGTGCCGACGAGGTGGGTCCAGACGCCGACCTGGGGCGCGGCGGTGTCGCTCACCGTGTAGTACTTGGCCGGCGGGTAGCGGTCCTCACCGGGGAGGATGAACGACCAGCGGCCGAAGGAGGCGGAGTACTGGAGGTAGAACGGGCTCCGCTGGTTCCCGGTCTGGGAGACGATGGTCCGGAAGCCGTTGGTGTTGTTGATCTTCGCCCAGGCCGCGACGCTGTAGCTGCGGGTGGTGTCGATGCCGGGGCTCTGCTTGGTCTTGTAGTAGCTGCTGCCGTTGAGGGCGGTGGCCGCGCCGGCGACGTTGTTGTGGTCGGCGGTGCGGGTGGGGGCGCCGCTGGGGCTCAGCGGGTTGTTGATGCTGCTGTCGACGATCTTCTCGGTCCTGCCGTCCATGGCCCACCAGCTCGGGGCGGCGGCGGCACTGGCGGCGGTCTCGGGACCGACGTCCCAGGCGAAGGTGGGATGGGTGGGGTCGCCGGTGCGGTGGCCCCACCAGATCTGGATCCGGCCGTCGGCGTTGCGGCCCCAGAGGGTGGGAGCGCCGTTGCCGGTCAGGTCGCCGTCGGAGCCGAGGACGGGCCACGTCGCGACGGGGACGCTGCCGATCGGGACGGCGGTGGAGACCGCGGTCACCGTGGGCACGCTGATCGGGTTGCCGAACTCGTCCCGGACGGGCTCGCCGTCGTGGGTCGGGGCGTAGGTGCCGGTGGTGAAGGTGTAGGCGCGCAGGTCGCCGGTGGTGCGGTTGCGGGTCCACAGGCCGGGGTGTCCCTGGCCCGCCCAGTCACCCGGGGTGAGGAGGTCGAGGTCCTTCCAACCGGAGGCCGCCAGCTGCACGGGGGCGCCGAGGGTCTGGGCGCCGGTGGCGGGGTAGAACCACAGGCCGGCGTCGCTGCCGTTGCCGGTGCTCTCGACCGTCAGCAGACCGGTCTGGTTCTTGAACTGGAGCTTGGTGTCGGGGTCGCTGTGCGCGGGGTCACCGAGCGAGGCGACCTGCAGGGTCGTGGACCAGTCGGTGGCGTACGTTCCCGGCGCGCACTGCGGCGGCGGGCTGTCGGCGTCGCTGCAGTTGGGCTTGGCGAGTACCGCCTTGCTGTCGAAGCGGCCGGAGTATCCGGTGTTGCCGGGGTTGCCGTAGAGGTAGAGGTCCTTGCCGCCCGCCGGGTGGACGATGAGGTCGTCGACGTTCTTGCCGCCGGTCAGGGTGCCGCGGTGGGTGAACTGGACGCCGTTGGTCCAACTGCCGGTGGGGGAGTCGGCCGGCAGTGCCGCCAGAGCCGCGGTGGGGCTCTTGGCGAGGGAGTTGCCCGGCACGTTGTAGGCGCGGAGGTTGCCGGCCCCGTCGTAGGTGACGATGTCGGGAGCGCCGTCTCCGGTGATGTCGCCGAAGACCGGCGGCGGGCCGTCGGGGTTCCACGGCACGTAGAAGGCGTACTGGGTGACGGGGGAGACGTTCCCGGCGTCGTCCTGGGCCTGGATGAACAGGATGTTGGTGCCCCAGTGGCCGGCCATGACCGGGATGCCGCCGGTGGGCATGGCGCCGCCGCACTGCCAGCCGGCGCCGGCGAGCTGCGGGTCCCAGCTCCAGCGGAGGCACTTCACCCCGGAGGCGGCGCCGCCGTTGGGGGTGGGATCGGTGACGGTGACGGGGACGTACCCGGTCTGCCAGGTGCGGATCTTGGTGGTCTGCCCGTTGCCGGAGGGCGGGAACTGGGTGGCCAACGCGTTGTCGTCGAGCTTGTTGTCGACGCCGAGGACGGAGACCTTCGGAGGGGTCAGGTCGACGCCGAAGCGGCAGACGGCGGTGGAGCCGGAGAGACCGACCAACTGGTCGCCGGCCATGATGCTGTAGCCGTAGAGGTGGCCGTCCTTGACGACGTTCGGATTGACCGTGAAGGCGGCGTTGTCACCCTTGTTGACGAGGGGTGAGAAGCCGCTGTCGACGTCGGGGACGCCGGCGAGGGTGTAGTCCCAGATGTGGGACCAGGAGTACAGCTGGCCCTGGACCGGGCTGCTGACGGTGGCGTTGAGGGTGACGGCGCCGTTGAGGTCCGAACCGGCACCGAGCCAGCCCCAGCTGTCGTTGTTGCAGCCCTGGGTCTGGCGGGCGGGGTCGGCGGTGTGGGGGACCGGGTAGGCGTGCGGGTCGGTCGGGGTGTCCGGGGTGCGGTCGTAGGTGACGGTGAGCGTGGCGCCGTAGTCGAAGCGCTTGAACGCGTAGGCGTTGCCCTCGTCGGAGGCCTGGAGACCGAAGGTCAGCCAGGGGTTGTTGACCCACTGGGCCACGGTCGGGCCGACGTTCCAGAACGTCACCGGGACGTTGTCGTGGCAGGCGCCCCGGCCGGAGCCGGCGACCTGGGCGGTCTCGATCGGACCGCCGATCGGCTGGGGCCGGTTGTTCCAGTTGGTGCCCGAGTCGATGGGGCGGTCGACGAGGTAGAGGTCGACGCCGTAGGTCTTGTTGCAGTCCCAGTCGGCGGAGATGTACTCGGCGAAGTCCAGTCGCGCGGAGTTGATGGCCGCGCCGTTCAGACCGCGGATGTCGATCTGGAAGTAGGCCCGCTCGATGTCGGCCGGGTTGCAGCTGGGCGCGCTGGGGTAGCTGCCGCACTTGCCGACGCCCAGGTGGTCGCTGTCCGCCGGGCCGTTGACGTTGTAGTGCGTGGCACCGGGGTGCGTGGACTGGACGAAGGTGGAGCCGTAACTGCCGTTGGCCCAGGGGATCCAGGCCGGGTCGATGAAGTACGGGGCGGTGCCCGTGGCGAGGATGTCCTGGTCCGGGGTGAGGTCGATGCCCGAGGACGTGGTGGCCACCGGCATCGTCGCGACCTTCGCGCCGGCACCGGGGCCTTCCGGGGTGCTCACCGAGGGGACCACCTCGCGGCCGCCCGCGCCGGGGGAGTCGCTGGGGGTCGGTGACGGCGCGGGTGTCCTGTCGGCCGCGGGCATGGCCGCAGCGCGGAAGCTCGCGGCCCTGACGCCCGGAGTGCCCGTCCGGGTGGCGTCGGCTGCGGTCGTCGGCGCGCCGGTGGCGGGAGCCTGCGGGGTGGAAGCGTTCGGAGCCCCGATGGCGGGGGTGCTGTCCCACATCCGGGGCGCGGGCGCGTGCCAGCGGGGACCGTCGGCGGCGGAGGCGGTCAGATCGTGGTTCTCGTCGGACGTGATGGTGACCCCGTCCGTGACGGTGCCGAAGTGGAGGTTCTTCAGCGCCGGGTCCGCCGCCGCCTTCGCGGTCTTGACGATCAGCACCGTGCTGACGCTGCCGGCCTTTCCGACCGTGACCTTCAGGTCGGTGTCGGCTCCGACGACCGTCGGGTAGAGCAGGCTGTCGCCCTGGACCTGGGGCGCGGGCAGCGGGAACGGCGCGGTCAGCGCCAGCTTCTTCCCGTCCGTGCTGGTCATGGTGGCCAGCGGACCGTTCCCGCCGCCGGACAGGACCACACCGGACGGGGTGGCCCTGGGGGCGAAGCCGCCGCCGGGACGCGCGGCCAGGGTGGCGTCCAGCGGGCGCCACTGGCCGCCGGCCTTCATCCGCTGCTGCTGCGGATGGCGCGACTCCTGCAGCTTGCCGTCCGGGGTGGCGTAGGTCTCGGTGAACTCGGTGGTCAGACGGTCGATCAGGACGTTCTTGCCGGTCGCCTTGGCCTGGGCGAACGCGGTGTCGTCGGTCGGCCGGTCCTTCGGACGGTCCTTGGCGTGCGCGGCATCCGCGGCCGCCATCAGCTCGGTCAGGGTCTTGCTGTCGGCGCCGCTCGGCGCGGTGTCGGCGAATGCGGGCATCGCGGAGGACAGGGCGAGGACGAATCCGGTCGCGGCGGCGGCGGCGAAGCGCAGCCGGGACGCGGCTCGCCCGCGGGCTCTCGGGTGTTCTCTCGGTGGGCGTTCGGGCATGACGGGGCCTCCCCCGGAAGTGATGGTTGGTGCGGGCACCGCCGGGATCGGGCAATGCGCACAGGACATGCGCAACTTCGCCCAGGAAGTGAATATCCGTCAAAGCACCCACGGGGCGATATGTCCGATTGGTGGGGTCGGCTGATGGTTTGTCAACCGGCGTGATGTATGCCACTTACAAAAAATTGATCTTGGACTCGACGGCGATGTGAACGAGTTCGTAAGGTCGCCGACGTTAATTTCGGCCGATCCATGCCCGGATGCATGGTCAATTCCCTTAGGGAGTAGTGGTGTCACCCACTCGTCGTGCTCGATCAGCCAGGGGAAGGACCGCCCAGCGGGCGAGAAAACCCAGAACAGCCCTGTTCAGTGCATTGGCTATGATGGCCGGACTCGTCGTCCCGGCGGCCGGTGTCCCCGCATTCGCCATCGCTTCGGACGAGAACAGGATCTGGTCCCCGACGACCACTCAACTGCCGTCCACACCGTCCGTTCCGGGGAAGGATGCCAAGTCGGATTCCCTGGTTCCTTCGCGAACTAAGACTCCTGACTGGGTGCCACCGAAGTCGCCGATAGCCCCCCCCTCACGGTACGTCCACCGTCGAGCTGGCGGCCGCGCCGTCGGCCGGCAGCCGGGCGGCCCGGCTGGACGAGGCCGGCCAGACCGTGGTCGAGCCCTCCGCAGGCGTCTCGACCAAGGCGGGCGCCCTTCCGGTGTGGCTGGCACCCGTGGCCGCCGACGGCCAGGAGGCCACGCAGAACGACGTGCAGAGGGGCGCGCCCGTCGCGCCCGGCGCCAAGTCCTCGGTGCACGTCGAGGTCACCGACGCGAAGACCGCCGCGTCCGCAGGATCGCGCACCAACCTGGTGGCGCTCACGCCGACCGACCCGTCGAACGCGGCCAAGCTGCGGGTCAGCCTGGACGCCTCCGCCTTCGGAGCCGGGCTCGGCGGCGACTGGTCCCAGCGTGCTCGCCTCTACACCCTGCCTGCCTGCTCCCTGACCACCCCCCAGGCTGAGGGCTGCCTGGAGCGCAAGCCCGTCGAATCGCACTACGACGCCCAGACCGGGAAGCTGGTCGCCGACGTCGACCTGCCGGCCGCCGTTGCCGGCCCGGCCGCTACGGCGGCCCCGAAGGCAGGCGTGACGCAGGCCGCGTTCCGCACCGGGCTCACCGTCGGTGCGGCCGCACCGACCGTGCTCGCCGCCGACGCACCCGCTACCGGCGGGGCCGGCACCTACAGCGCCACCAGCCTGGCGCCCAGCCAGTCCTGGACGGCCGGCGAGGCCTCGGGCGCGTTCAGCTACAGCTATCCCGTGCAGTCGCCCCCGAGCATCGGTGGCGGCGCGCCGAATGTCGCCCTGGGATACAGCTCCACCGCGGTGGACGGCAAGACCTCCTCGACGAACTCCCAGGCCTCCTGGATCGGCGACGGCTGGGACTACAGCCCGGGTTTCGTCGAGCGATCCTTCCGCCCGTGCGCGAAGGACGGCATCACCGGTTCCGGCGACCAGTGCTGGGGCGAGGCCAACCTCACCCTGTCCCTGGCCGGCCACTCCGGTGAGCTGGTGCCCGACGACGCCTCGTGCCCGAAGACGGCCGGCCCGGACGAGTGGTCCAGGTGCACCTGGCACCTCAAGACCGATGACGGCAGCAGGATCGAGTTCCTGACCGGCGCCACCAACGGCACCTGGAACGGCTCCTACATCAAGCTGACCGACGCCGCCGGTGCCGCCTACTACTTTGGCCTGAACCACCTGCCCTCCGCCACCGGCAAGCCCACCACGATCGGCCCGGACACCAACTCCGCCTGGACCGTTCCGGTGTACTCGCCCAACAGCGGCGACCCCTGCTACGACGCGGGCAAGGGCAAGGACTCCTGGTGCCAGACCGCCTGGCGCTGGAACCTCGACTCGGAGGTGGACGTATACGGCAACCTGACCACCTACAGCTACACACCCGAGACCAACTACTACGCGCGCGGCGGCGGCCAGAACCGGGGCAAGGGCACCAACACCGCCTACACCCGCGGTGGTGTCGTGGCCTCGATCGGCTACGGGCAGCTGCTGTCCGACCAGCTGAACGCCAACGGCGGCTACCAGCCCGCCGCCCGGATCGACTTCGACTCCGGTGAGCGCTGCGTCACCGGCGCTGCGGCCTGCGACCCGGCCCAGCGCACCGCCGCCAACGCGGCGAACTGGCCCGACGTCCCGTTGGACAAGCAGTGCGCGCAGAACGACGTGTGCGCCAACTACGGGCCCAGCTACTTCACCACGAAGTGGCTGAACACCATCACCACCCGGATCCGCTCCGGCAACGGCTACCGCGACGTCGACTCCTACGCGCTCAACCACGTCCTGAAGCTGGTCCAGAACAGCACCGAGAACACCGCGGTCCCGTGGCTGGCCTCCGTGCAGCGCACCGCCAAGGACGAGTTCAACGGCCAGAAGCCGGTCACCCTCCCGGCCGTCACCTTCGCCGACGTCCTGCTGCCCAACCGGGTGGACGGTGCGGGTCCCTCCCGCCCCGCCTACAACCGGCCGCGCATCGCCTCGGTGACCACCGAGACCGGCGGTGCCATCAACGTCGACTACTACCAGGCGTCCTGCTCCCGCACCGCCGGGGTGATGCCGACGTCGGCGGACGACAACAAGCTCGGCTGCTTCAACGTCAAGTGGTACCAGCCCAACTCCACCGCCGACAGCAACCCGGTGGACGACTGGTTCCTGCGCTACCCGGTCAAGACGATCACCGTCGACCCGCGCTCCGACCTCGTCAAGGGCGCGCTCCCGCAGACCACCACGTACACCTACGGCGACGCCGCCTGGCACCGCAACGACGGCCGGTTCGTCGAGGCGAAGGACCGCACCTGGGACGACTTCCGGGGTTTCGCCACGGTGACCACCGTGACCGGCACCGGCAAGGACGGCGTCCAGGGCCAGAAGTCGACCACCTACCACCAGGGCATGGACGGTGACCTCACCGCCTCCGGCGCCAAGCGCTCCCGGACGGTCGCCGGCCCGATGAGCGGCCCGGTCACCGACAGCGACTGGCTCTCCGGCCAGGTCCTGGAATCGGACACCTACGCCCAGGCGGGCGCGACCGAACCGGTCGCCTACAGCGTCAGCACCAGCTCAGAAAGTGTTGGGTAATTGATCAACTTCGTGGCGTGATGCGCTGGCGGTGATCGTCGCGGGCGGGGCATCCGCGACGATCACCGCCATGTGTGTCTGCGCGTGCAAGCCTTCCTACGACTCGTCGTTGACGGATGCCCAGTGGCTGGTGATCGAGCCTCTGCTGCCCGAGCGGGATCCGCGTCGGGGAGGGCGGCCGTTGAAGTTCCCGCGCAGGCTGGTCGTGGACACCGTGTTGTACGTGCTGGTCAGCGGATGTGCGTGGCGCCTGGTGCCGCACGATCTGGCGCCGTGGGACGTGGCCTACCGGTGGTTCCGCGCCTGGACGGCCGACGGCACGTGGAGCCGGGTCCACGAGACGCTGCGCGAGCGGGTCCGGGTGGCGGACGGGCGGGATCCGCAGCCCTCGGCGGCGGTGCTGGACTCGCAGTCGGCCCGCAGCCACCAGGGCGGCGAGGCGATCGGCTACGACGCGGGAAAGCGCGTGCGGGGCCGCAAGCGGCACCTGCTCGTGGACACCTGCGGGCTGGTCCTGCGGGCGGTGGTGCACTCGGCCTCGGTGCAGGACCGGGCGGGCGCGAAGCTCGTCCTTTCCGGCATCCGGGAGCTGTTCCCGCAGGTCGGGCTCGTCTGGGTCGACGGCGGCTACGTCAACATCGTCGATGCGGGCCTGGTCGGCTGGGCGGCGGAACGCGAGAACCTGGAGATCGTCGCGGTGCCGCGCAATGCTGATGTGAAAGGCTTCCAGGTGCTGCCCCGCAGGTGGGTGGTCGAGCGGACATTCTCCTGGCTGGGACGGTGCAGACGGTTGGCACGGGACTACGAGCGCAAGACCGCGCACGCCGAAGCGATGATCAAGGTCGCCATGATCCGGCTCATGGCCGCCCGCCTCGCCGGCGAGGAGGTCGAACCACGCGGCCCCATCGAGACCGAAGCAGCCCGCCGCCTCGCCGACGACCTCAAGAACGAGTGATCACCCGATTACCCAACACTTTCTCAGGCCCGGCCACCACCGCGACCCACGTGCGCGGCGACGGCCTGCCCGACCTCGTCGCCCGCTACACCTCCACCAGCAACGTCGTCACCGCCAAGGCCCGCAAGACCGACGGCACCTGGCGCACCACCACCGACACCACCACCACCGACCCGGCGTACGCCAACCGGCCCGTCACCGTGCTCAACCAGGCCGAGGGCACCCCGGACGTCTGCGCCCGTACCACGTACGCCACGGGCACCGACCCGATCATGACCGCGCTCGTCTCCGAGGCCATCTCGGTCTCCGGCCCGAACGCCTGCACCGCCACCCCCACGGCCGCCAACACCCTCACGGGTTCGCGGACCGTCTTCGACGGCGCCGCGTTCGGCAGTGCCAGCGCCAAGGGCGAAGCGAGCAGCATCCAGGTCCTGGAGAAGTTCGACGACTCCGGCAAGGCCCAGTGGACCACCACGGGCCTCAGCACCTACGACACCTACGGGCGCCCGGTCACCGTGACCGACCCCACCACCACCGACTCCGCCCACCCGGGCGGCGCGGCCACCACCACGGTCTACAGCTCCGCCAACCCCGGCGAACTGTCCAACGCGACGAAGATCACCTCGCCGGCCCCCGTCGGGGCTCCCGACGCGGCCTCCGGCCGGATCTCCACCGCGACCCTCAACCCCGCCCGGGCCCTGCCGATCACCGGCACCGACGCCAACGGGCGCACCGTCACCCAGGCCTACGACGCCCTGGGCCGCCTCACCGCCGTCTGGCTCGCGGGCCGGACGACCAGCGACAAGGCGAACTACACCTACAGCTACGCGGTCGGCAACGGTGCTCCCAGCAGCGTCACCACCGGCCGCCTGCGCGCCAACAGCAGCTACGCCCAGTCCGTCCAGATCATGGACGGGCTCGCCCGCGTGGTGCAGAGCCAGGCCGACCCGGCGATCTCCGCCTACCACGGCCGGATGATCAACGACACCTACTACGACTCCCAGGGCCGCGCCAACCGCGTCAACAACACCTACTACAACGACCAGGCCGGCCCCACGACCACGCGGTTCGAGCCCGAGGACGCCAAGGTCCCGAACCAGACCTACAGCGTCTTCGACGGCCAGGGTCGTGCCACCAGCGTCCAGTTCCGCGCCTACGGTGTCGCGCAGAACGCCACCACCACGTCCTACCCGGGCGCGGACCGCACGGACGTCACCCCGCCCGCCGGCGCCACCCCGACCACCACGGTCAACGACGCCCGCGGCCGCACGACCCAGCTGTGGCAGTACCGGACGCCCGTCGCCACCGGCAACAGCGCCGACGCGGACGTCACCAGTTACGCCTTCAACCCGGGGGGCCAGGAAACCTCCCGCACCGACGCCGCCGGCAACACCTGGTCCTACACCTACGACCAGCGCGGCCGCCAGACCGGCGCCAGCGACCCGGACGCGGGCAACAGCTCCACCACGTACGACGCTGCGGGGCGCGTGGCCTCCAGCACCAACGCCGGCGGCCAGACCATCGCCACCGCCTACGACCTGCTCGGTCGTAGGACCGGCACGTACCAGGGAACGGTCAGCCCGGAGAACCAGCTGACCGGCTACGCGTACGACACCGTCGCGAAGGGGCAGCAGGACAGCTCCACGCGTTACGTCGGCGGGGCGAAGGGTGCCGCGTACACCAACGCGGTCGTGTCCATGGACATCGGGTACCGGCCGACCAAGACCACCCTGACGATCCCCGGCAGCGAGGTCGGGCAGACCAGCCCGGTCACCTACACCACCAGCGCCAAGTACGACCAGATCACCGGGGCCAGGACCGAGGAGACCCGCCCGACCGTCGGCGACGTCTACTCCGAGACCATCGTGTACACCTACGAGGTCTACGGTCTGCTCTCGAAGTTCGGGGCGTACGGCGGCAAGATGTACGACCTCCAGTCGGACTACGACGCCTACGGCCGCAACATCCGCTCCACGATGAACCCGTGGGGCACCCAGGTCGTCACCACCGCCACCTACGACGAGCCGACCGGCCGCACCCTCAACCAGTACGTCGACAAGCAGACCTCCACCACCGGGACCGTCCAGAACACCACCTACGCCTACAACCAGGCCGGCCGCATCACCGCGGTCCGGGCCATCCCCGACAACACGCCGAGCGCCACCGACCTGCAGTGCTTCACCTATGACCACCTCGGTCGGCTGAGCACCGCGTGGTCCGACACCGGACGCCTCGACCAGGCGCCCGACCCGGCGGTGGGCGGCCAGGGGGCCTGCGCCAACTCCACGCCGACCAGCGGCGCCCAGGCGCCCACCCGCACCACCGTCGGCGGCTTCGCGCCCTACTGGCAGAGCTACCAGTACGACCTGACGGGAAACCGCACCCAGCTCGTCGCGCACGACGCCGGCGGCGACACCGCCAAGGACACCACGGTCACCCAGACCTTCCCGTCCACCGGCACCCGCAACGCCCCGACCAGCGCGCCCAACAGCGGTGGCGGTACCGGCGGGCCGCACGCCCTGCTGAGCTCCACCAGCAGGACGGGCGACAACGCGCCCACCACCAGCACCACCCAGTACGACGCGGCCGGGCGCACCACCGCCATCACCGACACCAACGGCACCGCCACCCTCACCTGGAACGGTGAGGACCGGCTGGAGTCGCTGGCCAGGACCGACGGCGGCACCACCACCTACCTGTACGACGCCGAGGGCAACCAGCTCATCCGCCGCAACCCCGGCAAGACCACCATCAACATGGGGGCCGACGAGCTCACCGTCGACACCAGCACCACCACCAAGCAACTCGCCGGCGCCCGCTACTACGACATACCCGGCGGCACCACCCTGGTCCGCCAGGGCGGCGGCAGGCTGACCTACCAGATCGCCGACCACCACGGCACCGGCGTCCTGGGCATCGACTCGGCCACCCTGACCGAGACCCGACGGCCCAATGACCCGTTCGGCAACCCCCGTGGCACGCAGCCGAGTACCTGGGCCGGAGACAAGGGTTTCGTCGGCGGGACCAAGGACGACGTCACCGGACTCACCAACCTCGGTGCCCGGCAGTACCAACCGACCACCGGGCGGTTCCTGAGCCTCGACCCCGTCCTCGACCGGGCCGACCCCCAGCAGTGGAACGGCTACGCGTACGGCGACAACGATCCCGTCAACCGAGCGGACCCCAGTGGTCTGTTCTCCATCGCCGACTTCATCAAGCCGATCATCATCGCGGTCGCCACCGCAGTCGCCTCGGCCATGGGCTGGGCCGTCCCGAACGCTAAACCCGCCTCCCCGAACGTCGTCTCCGTCCCGGCGGTCGACCAGGCAGAAGAGAGCGCACAGCGGGCTGAAGCCGCGAAGCAGAAGGTCGAAGCGGCGCACCACAAGGAGAACCAGGCCAAGCAGAAGGTGATGGGCGCCGGTAAACAGCTGGCCAAGATCGCCGCCGACGAACTCGGTATCACGGACGCCTTCGACTGCGTCACCAAGGGCGACCTCGGGGCCTGCGGCGAGACCGTGCTCAACGTCGCCACCAGCCTGATCGGCGGCGGTCCGCTCGCCAAGCTCGCCAAGAAGTACGCGTTCCATTGGGGCAAGGCCTACGAGCTCGCCAAGACCATCAAGCGCCTCGCCAACGAGCTCTACGACGGCTTCAAGGCCTGGCGTACGGAGTCCAAGGCGGCCCGCGAGGCCGAGCAGGCGGCCGAAAGCTGCCTCATCGGAGGGAAGCACAGCTTCAAACCCGGCACACCCGTCCTACTCGCCGACGGCAGCAGTAAACCCATCGAGGACGTGAAACCGGGCGACGAAGTCCTGTCGACCGACCCGCAGACCGACAACACCAAGCCCGAAGCCGTCGCCGCCGCCATCGTCACCCCCGACGACAGGCAGTTCACCGACCTCACCCTGGCCACCGACGCGAAGCCGGCCGCCACCCTCACCTCGACCCAGCACCACCCGTTCTGGGACGAGACCACCCAGCGCTGGACCAACGCCTCCGACCTCCACGTCGGCGACCGGGTCCGCGCGGCCGACGGCACCTTCCTCACCGTCCAGGCCGTCCGCAACTACGAGACCGATCCGCAGGAAGCTCGTGACCTGAGCGTCGCCGAACTTCACACGTACTATGTGCTGGCAGGTACCGAGCCGGTGCTGGTGCACAACTGCCCGGCAGGCGGTGGTGAAGCGCAGGCCGCCAAGCGCGGGCGGGCAGAAGATCTTCAGCCGAGTGAGGGTGCAACGGGCGATCACACCGTTTTCGAGCGGGATGAGGACGGCAAGGTCGTGCGCTATCAGACCTGGATCAAGAATGACCGAGCCCCCAGCGGTTGGCAGAAGGGGCCGAGGTTCCGCGGCACCGGAGGCGAGCATTCTGGAATCACACCACCGATCTACTACCCGAAGGGTGGCGGTCGCGGAGTGCCAGGTGCAGACGTTCCGGAGAGCATTCCTCCGGGCTATCTTCCGTAGGGAGTTCACATGAGTCGGAACGAACTATCCCGGCGAATCCTTCACGAGGCATTCCCTGAAGTGGATTCCAGCGATCCGGTCTCGTACTTCAGCGAGACGGGCGATGCGGTGCAGGCCTTGATGTACTCATGGCTCTACTGGCCGAACCTGGTGGAGATCCACGGCGCCGTCTTCCTGGCGCTCTACGGGAACGACGAAGTCGAGATTGCGAACCGTCTGGCGACTCCGTCGGCCGACGGGCATCCGGATTGGCCTGCCATGGCATGGGGTCAAATGGTGGACAGCTACAACATCTTCGAGATCCCGCACCTCTTCCGGATGATGAGGGGGCCGTCCGAACTCGCTGCGGATGCTTGTCGGCAGCTCGGTGACGCTCTGGTCCAGACATGGCAGGGGCGACTCCTGGCAACGTATCCAGAGCGCCGCTTCACGGTGCGGATGATCGAGGGTGATGACTCGATGGACCTGAGGATCGAGGTTTCTCAGCTGACCCCGAGTCTCGTTCCACCGAAGGGCTGGGACGGGCAGCGGAGGGGAATCACTGTGACGTCGTGAAAAGGTCTCCGAACAATCCGTAGCCGGGTGTTCGGATCGATTCGGAAGATCGAAGGCGCCCCCCTGGCCCGGCACGTGAGTGCCGGGCCAGGGGGGCGCCGTTTTGCAGGGCCTACCGGGTGGGCGGGGTGACGATGGGGAACTTCGGGTCGGGGAGGGTCAGGGTGGCGAAGACGGCGTCGGCCGACTGCTGGGCGTTCGCGCCCGTGAGGGTGATGCGCTGGTCCTGGACGGCCTGGTCGAAGTTGTGCCGGAAGCCGGGGGTCTGGGCGAGGTCGTCGAGGGTCTGGCGGCTGAGCGTGATGGTGGCGTCCGGCACGTCGACGAGGCGGTCGACGCCGGCCACGAACACCAGCACGCCGTTGCGCAGGGTGGTGGTGCAGGTGTCGCCGGTGTCGGTGAACACCCAGTTCAGGGTGATCGGGAGGCGGTTCCGCTCGGCGGCCGTCGGCCCGTCCACGCTGCGGGCGAGGGCGGAGAAGTACTGGTCCAGGGTGGTGCTGCGGATCAGGTCGGCGGAGGTCTGGCTGGTGATCAGCGGCTGCGGGCCGTCGAGGACCTCCCGGGCGCCGGTCAGGTAGGCGTTGCGCCAGGTCCCGTTGGCGCTGCCGTAGCCGAGCTGGGTGAAGACCTTGGCCTGGAGCTCCTTGGCCCGGGTGACCTGCGGCTCGGCGAGCGGGCTGCCCGAGTCGGCGGCGGCGCCGAAGATGACGTGGTCGAGGAGTTCGGCGGCCCAGCGGAAGCCGTCCGTGGTGTCGGTGTCGTAGGCCCGCTGGGCCGCCGTGACGACGGCCTCGGCGCCGCCCATCGCCTCGACGTACGCCGCGCCGGCCTTGACGGGCGGGAGCTGCCACAGGTGGGCCGGGTTGGCGTCGTACCAGCCCATGTACCGCTGGTAGACCGCCTTGAGGTTGTGGCTCATCGAGCCGTAGTAGCCCTGGTTGTACCAGTGGTCGTCCAGGCCCGGCGGAAGGGTCTCCAGCTCCTCGGCGATCTCGATGCCGGTGCGGCCGGCGTTGATCAGCCGCAGCGACTGGTCGTTGAGGTAGCCGTACATGTCGCGCTGGGTGTTGAGGAATTCGAGGATGCGGGCGTTGCCGGGCGTACTGCCCTCGCCCGCCTCGCTCCACATCGGCCAGTGGTGCGAGGCGAACAGGACGTCGGTCTCCTTGCCGAAGGTCTGGATCGCCTCGGTCAGGTACTTCGACCACGCGTGCGCGTCCCGCACCTGCGCGCCCCGCAGGCTGAGGATGTTGTGCATGGTGTGGGTGGCGTTCTCCGCGATGCACAGGGTGCGGGCGGCGGGGAAGTAGATGTTCATCTCCGCCGGGGCCTCGGTGCCCGGCGTGAGCTGGAACACCATCTGCACGCCGGCCAGCTCGAACTGGTACAGCCCCGGCCGCCAGGGGATGACGTAGGCGTTGCTCCACTGGTCCTTGGAGACCGCGGGGTGGGCGGGCCCGCCGATGTAGTCGGTCGGCGGGACGAGCGTCACCTCGCCGGTGGAGATGGTGGTGCCCAGGCCCGAACCGACCTGCCCCGTCGGGCTCTTGTCCAGCTGCGCCGCGTACATGTACTGCGCGCGCCGCGCCATCGCCGGGCCCGCGTAGACGTTCTCGCTGATCGCGTGCTCCAGGAAGCCCTCCGGCGCGACCACGGGGACGCCCGGCTCCAGCGGGTCGCCCTGTTCGGCGAACAGGCCCCGGGAACCGCCGAAGTGGTCGACGTGGCAGTGGGTGTAGACGACGCCCAGGACGGGCCGCTGCTCCCGGGTGAGCTCGGTCTTGTCCCGGAACAGCCGGAGCGCGGCCTGCGCGGTCTCGTAGCAGGCCAGCGGGTCGATGACGACCAGGCCCGCGTCGCTCTCGACGATCGTCATGTTCGACAGGTCGTAGCCGCGTATCTGGTAGATCCGGTACTCGGGACAGCTGGTGACCTGGAACAGCCCGGCGATGGCGGTCAGTTCGCCCTGCCGGTGCAGGCTGCCGTTGACCGTGGGCATCTCGGTGCGCAGGTCCGGCTCGAGGAACTCGTACGCGGTGAAGTCCCAGACCACCTTCGACGGGTCCTTGCGGGACATGATGACGGGCACGTCCGGCGGGGCGATCATGAACCGGCTGGCGTCGGCGAAGTCCCGGCCGTCCTTCTCGTCGGCGATCCTGGCCGCCTCGGCGGCCTTCCGGTTCGCTTCGGCGACGGCGGGCGTGGGCTCGATGGGCTCGGTGTACTCGGGCGTTCCGGAAATGGCGAAACCACCTCCATGGTCAGGTGAGGGTGCCGCCGCACAGCGGCAGGCCAGTCACGCTAGGTGTGTGAACGACTACGGACAAGGGGGTGATCTGGCCATCGCCCTGACCTGAACCTGTCGGCAAACTGTTCGACGGCTGCGCCGCTCCCCGGGCTCCCGCACCCCCTGACGTGCGCTGTCGTGCCCGCCGTTCGAACCCGGGAGGGGGTGCCGGCCGTGATACCGGCCGAGGCCGGTCGGCGGTCGGCGGTCGGCGCGAGGACGGATGTGGGAGGACAGCGATGGCCTGGTACCAGGGGCGGAGCCGGATCACGGTGACGGCGGTGGAGGGGCAGTGGCCGCAGCGGGCGGTGGTGACGGTGCGCGGTGGCCGTCCGGTGGAGATCCCCGGGACGGTCGGGGCGAGCCACTTGGTGGACGCCGAGCGCTGGGAGCTCGACCTGGAGCACCGGCGCGCGGGCGAATGGTGCCCCAACATCCGTGCGGTGCAGGGGCGCTGGCAGGAGGTCCGGGGCGTGCGGACGCAGCTGGTGCACAGCCGCAACCGGGACGGGGGCAGTGACCGCAGCGACCGGAACCTGGTGCTGCGGATCGAGCGCGTCGAACCGGGCGACGGCGCGCCCGTGGACGTGGCCGCGCAGGGCCGCGCCACCGTGCCGCGCACCTCGGCGGGCCAGTCGGGGGCGTCCGGGGCGTCGGCCCCGCGGACCTCGGCCGCGCCGGTGCGCGGGACGTCGACCACCTCGTCGGCGCCGACCGTGCGGACCAGCGGTTCGGGGGCCGGGTCGGCCGGGTCGGCCCCGTCCGCTCCGTCGCGCGCGGTGACGTCCACCGGGGGCACGGCGACCCGGCCCTCGACCGGCAGCTCCTGGCAGGGCTGACGGGCGTTCTGGGCCGGCGGATGTCCTGAGTCGGCGGATGTTCTGAGTCGGCGGATGTCCTGAGCCCTGAGTCCGTCCGCGTTCCGGCGCGTGGCGGATCCGCTCGGCCGCCCCGCGCCCCGGGGCGGCCGATGTGAACCAGGGCATGCGTGAACCAGGGCATGCGTGAACCAGAGCATGCGTGGAACGGGGCACACGCGCACCACGGCGCAAGCGCAGCAGGGCACACGCGCATCAGAGCCCTCATGGATTCACCCGCGACGCATCCGATCGATCCCGTCGCATTCCTGCACAACCGCCCCAGGCGTCAGGGGAATCACTCGGCTATTCCCTGCGGAAACCCGGCCGGGTGTCCGGGGGGATCCGGGTGCCACAGTTTCGGCCAAAGAATTCACACCCGTCATCAGGCGTTCCGGGCGTGCCCGGGAGTCACACCAGCGATTTTGCGGTTCCGATTCCAGGGAGAGTCGCTTTCCGTTCAATCGCCAGGGGTTGCGAGCGGGTGACCCGCCGTGAAGACTGTTCCGCGTTCGTCGTTCCGAGCGTTCGGGCCGTCAAGGTATTGCCCGGTCCTCGCGACGGTCGTGGCAGGTTCCGCACGGTGGTTGCGGGGAGGGATCGCAGGGGGGATAGGTATGTCGGGCGCAACGATCGCGCAGGTCAGGGCCGTTGGAGCGGCCGACTGGAGCGTTCGGGATTCCTGTCCGGCCCCGCCTGCGGGGTGAGGTCATTCGGCGGTCGGCCGTTCGCCGCTCACTGTTCCCGCTCGCCGTTCCCCCGTTCGTCGTTCCCGGGCGGCGTGGAATTCGGGTCGCATTCGCACCGTCCGGTCGGGGAGCGCCGAAGCGGCCCGGAACGGTTCCTCCGGGGCGCGTGCGGCGCCCTGCCGGGAGCCGTCGGGGATTCCCGTTCGCACCCGCCGGCCGTCATCGGCAGGACTTCCGTCGATTCCCGTTGTTCCCGCGAGTCTTGAGTCGAGGAGCGCAGGTGGCAGGAAATTTCACGGCGTGCTCCACAGTAATCCGGAATTCATCCGCGGACGCTCGCCGCGCCCGCATCTGAGAACCAGTCAACGGGAGCGTCCGCCCATGCCGTACCCCAGTTCCGCGCCCGTCCGCGAGCGCGCGCCGTTCCTCTTACGCCGCGAACTGCAGCACCGGCTCGACACGCTCGCGCGCACCCACCGGGTGCCCGGCGCCCAGGTGGTGCTGGACACCGGCTCGGAGGTCGTGGCCCTGCACACCGGTGTGGCCGACGCCGCCACCGGCGCGCCCTTCACCGGGGACACCGCCGTGCCGGTGGGGTCGCTCACCAAGCCCTACACGGCCGCTCTGGTGATGCTCCTCGCCGACGACGGCGACCTCGACCTCGACGACCGGGTCGCCGATCACCTGCCCGAGCTCCGCCGGATGCCCGCAGTAACGATTCGCCAACTCCTCAGCCACACCGGCGGACTGCCCACCGGGCCGGACTCCGACGCCGCCGCCCGGACCACCGCGGCGCACTACCTGTCGTCGGTGTGCACGGCCGGGGACGCGCTCTTCCCGCCCGGGACGGACTTCTCCTACTCCAACGCCGGCTACGTCGCCGCCGGGCGCCTGGTGGAGGCGGTGACCGGGATGCCCTGGCACGAGGCCGTGGCGGCCCTGCTGCTCGAACCGCTCGGCACCGTGCCCGTGTTCGTCGACGAGAGCGCACCCGCCCGCCCGGTCGCCGCCGGGCACGCGCTCAACGCCGCGACCGGCCGGGCCCGGCCGGTCCGGCAGAACCTGGCCCCGTTGGAGGCCCCGGCCGGCGCCCTGCTGGCGAGCGCCGCGGACCTCGCCGCGCTCGGCGGCGCCCTGGTCGGCCGGGCCAAGGCCCTGCCCCCCGCCGTCGCCGAGGAGATGCGCCGCCCGCAGCCCGGCGCCCGGCCGGGTGCGCTCGCGGACGGCTGGGGCCCGGGGCTCGCCCTCTACCAGCAGGACGGCCGGCTGTGGTGCGGCCACGACGGCAACGCCATGGGGACCTCCTGCCACCTGCGGGCCGACCCCGACAGCGGCGTGGTGGTCGCCTTCGCGGGCAACGCCTCCGCCGCCACCGCGCTCTGGCGCGAGCTCGCGGCCGACCTGGCCGAGCTGGTGGGCGTCCGGGTGCCCGCCGCGATCGCGCCCGTGGGCGCGGGCGAGCCCGTCCTCCTGCCCGAGTGCGCGGGCACCTACCGCAACGGTTCGATCCGGTACGTCGTCGAGCCCGCGGGCGACGGATCGTCCACGCTCTCCGTGGACGGAGACCTGCCGATACCCCTGCGCTGCTTCGCCGACCTCTCCTACGACCTGCTCGCCCCCGACACCGGCCGCCCCGAGCCGGGCGGGCGCTTCCACCGCGATCCCGCCACCGGCGTGATCGACCGGGTGCAGGTGTCCGGGCGCACGGCGCGCCGCGCCGACCCCGCCTGAGGCGCCCTCCGCCGCCCGGCCCCCGGCCGCTGCCCGTCGGCTGAGGCGTCCGCCGCCGTGCCGACGCCGATCCACCGGGCTCACCCCCGCTCGTTCCGTTCCCCCGGCGCCCGTTCCCGGGTCCGAGGGCTCACCCCCGCCTGCTCCGGCGCCCGCATCGCCTCCTCCCCGTCCGGAAGGACCTTCCGCCATGACCGACCGGCCTGCCCAGCCCGTGCGTTCGTCCGCTCCGCCGCAGGCCGGCGACACCCCTGGCGCCCCGGGGACCGAGGCCGCCCCGCCGCCGGCGCACCGGACGCTCGACGCGCTGTTCGCCGCCCAGGTGGCCCGCGCGCCGCACGCGCCCGCGGTGACCGACGGCCGGCGCAGCTGGACGTACCGGGAACTCGCCGACCGGGTCGAGCGCCTGGCCCGCGACCTCGCGCGGCGCGGCGCCGGGACGGACCGGACGGTGGCGCTGGTCCTGCCGCGCTCGATGGAACTGGTCGCGGCGGAGCTGGCCGTCGCCCGGACGGGCGCCGCCTTCCTGCCCGTGGATCCGGCCTACCCCGCCGGGAGACGGGCGCTGATGCTCGCCGACGCCGCCCCCGCCGTCGTCCTGGACGATCCGGCCCGGGTCCGCGCGCTGCTGGAGGCCGACCCGGCCGGCACCACGAACCGGGACGGCACCGCGGACACGCCCGGTACCGCCGCCGCGCCCGCCGCCGCGCCCGACGCCGGCCTGGCGGGCCCGACCGGCACCGACCACGCGGCGTACGTGATCTACACCTCGGGCTCCACCGGGACGCCCAAGGGCGTGGTCGTCACCCACCGGGGGATCGGCGGCTTCGCCGAGGCGGCCCGCGCGCACTACGCCGTGCGCCCCGGAGACCGGGTGCTGCAGTTCTCCTCGCCCAGCTTCGACGCCTCCGTCCTCGAACTGTTCATCTCCGTCCTGGCCGGGGCCACGCTGGTGATCCCCCCGCGCGGCCCCTGGCTGGGCGAGGAACTCGCCGCCGTGCTCGACGAGCACCGCATCACCCACGCCCTCATCCCGCCGGCCGCCCTGGCCACCGTGCCCGGGGGCGCGGGCCGCCACCTGCGCACCCTGATCGTCGGAGCCGAGGCCTGCCCCGCCGAACTGGTCGACCGCTGGGCGCCCGGCCGGCGCATGGTCAACTCCTACGGCCCGACCGAGGCGACGATCGTCGCCACCTGGACCGGCCCGCTGACCGCCGGCAGCGGCACACCCCCCATCGGCGGCGCGCTGCCGCACACCCGGGCGTACGTGCTCGACGCGGCCATGCGGCCCCAACCGGCAGGTGCCGACGGCGAGTTGTACGTCGGCGGGGAGGGCGTGGCGCGCGGCTACCTGGGCCGCCCCGGCCTGACCGCCGGGCGCTTCGTCGCCGACCCCTTCGGCCCACCCGGCGCCCGGCTCTACCGCACCGGCGACCGCGCCCGGTGGACCGCCGACGGCGAGCTGGAGTTCCTCGGCCGGCTCGACCGGCAGGTGAAGATCCGCGGCTTCCGGATCGAGCCGGGGGAGATCGAGGCCGCCCTGCGGGCCCACCCCGCCGTCGACCAGGCCGTCGTCGTGGTCCGGGAGGACGAGCCGGGCCGCGAGCGCCTGGTCGGCTACGCCACGCCCGCCGACCCGGAGCACGCCCCGGACCAGGCGGAGCTGCGCGCGGCGCTGGCCGCCGCCCTGCCGGCCCACCTGGTGCCGTCCGCCGTCGTCGTCCTGGCCGCGCTGCCGCTCACCCCGCAGCACAAGATCGACCAGCAGGCGCTGCCCGCCCCCGCCCGCTCCGGCACGGCCGGGCCCGTCGCCCCGCGCACCGAGCGCGAACGCGCGCTGGCCGCCATCTGGGCCGAGGTCCTCGGCGTCGACGCGGTGGGCGCCACCGACGACTTCTTCGACCTGGGCGGCGACTCGATCCTCGCCGCCCGGACCCTGGCCCGGGTCACCGAGCGGCTGGGCGTGCGGCTCACGCTCCGGGACGTCTTCACCGCGCGGACCGTCGCCGCCCTGGCCCCGCTGGTGGACGAGCGGCGCGCCGCCGCGCCGCCGGAGCCGATCCCGCCC
This sequence comes from Kitasatospora sp. NBC_01300, assembly GCF_041435235.1. NCBI lineage: Bacteria > Bacillati > Actinomycetota > Actinomycetes > Kitasatosporales > Streptomycetaceae > Kitasatospora > Kitasatospora sp. NBC_01300. The sequence goes on from NZ_CP108408.1 coordinate 7,012,826, forward strand.
GCCCCGCGCGAGGAACCGCTGCCGCTGTCCAGCGCCCAGCGCCGCCTGTGGTTCCTCGACGACCTCACCGTCGGGGGGACGGAGTACAACACCGGCGTGGCCCTGCGGCTGCACGGAACGACGGACCCGGAGGCCCTGCGCCGGGCCCTGGCCCGGCTCGCCGCCCGCCACGACTCGCTGCGCACCACCTTCGCCACCGTCGACGGGCAGCTCGTGCAGCGCGTCGCGGCGGCGGGCACCCCGCCGCTGCGCACCGCGGACGTCGGCGACCGGCCGGCCGGGGAGCGCGCCGAGGCGGCCGAACGGCTGCTGACCGAGGAGCTGAACCGGCCCTACGACCTGACGGACGGCCCGCTCGCCCGGGCCCTGCTGGTCCGCCTCGCCGCCGACGAGCACCTGCTGCTGCTGGCGCAGCACCACATCATCACCGACGGCTGGTCGGTGGGCGTCCTCACCCGCGAACTGGCCGCGCTCTACCGGGCGGAGGCCTCCGGCGAACCGGACGCGCTGGCCGCCCCCGCCCTCCAGTACCCCGACTTCGCGCACTGGGAGCAGCTCCGGCGGACCCAAGCCGGAGCGGAGGACGCGCCGGACCTCGCCTACTGGAAGCGGAACCTGGCGGAGCTGCAACCCCTGCAACTGCCCACCGACCGGCCCCGGCCCGCCCAGCGCACGACGAACGGCGCGGCGCACCGCCACCGCCTCCCGGCCGAACTGGTGGCCCGGCTGCGGCACCTCGCCGCGGGCCGCGGCACGACGCTGTTCACCCTGTTCGCGGGGGCGTCCGCGCTGCTGTTCTCGCGCTACTCCGGCCAGCGGGACGTGGCGTTCGGCACCGTCACCACCGGGCGCGACCGGCGGGAGCTGGAGGAGGTGACCGGCTTCTTCGTCAACACCGTGGTGCTGCGCGGCGACGTGGACGAGCGGGCCACCGTCGACCGGTTCGTGGAGAGCGTGCGCACCACCCTGCTGGACGCCTTCGCCCACGCCGCGGTGCCCTTCGACCGGGTGGTCGAGGAACTGGCCCCGCCCCGGGACCCGAGCCGCACCCCACTGGTCCAGGTCATGGTCGTCCAGCAGAGCCCCACCACCCCGCCGCCCGCCGCGGGCCTGCGCTTCGAGGACCACCCGCTGCCCCGCCCGGCCGCCCGGTTCGACCTGGTGCTGGAGTTCACCCCGGAGGACACCGACGGCTGCGCGCTGACGGTGGAGTACAACACGGACCTGTTCGACGCCCGGACGGTGGCCCGGATGGCGCGCCACCTGCACCGCCTGCTGGCGGGCATGGCGGACGGCCCGCAGCGCATCCTCGCCGAACTGCCCATGCTCTCCGAGGAGGAGCACCGCACGCTGCTCGACTCCTGGAACCCGCCCGCGCACGGCACCGGCGACCTCCCGGACACCGTGCTGCCCGTGCTGCCCGGGCTGTTCGAGGCGCAGGCGGCCCGTACGCCCGGGCGGACCGCCGTCGGCTGCGGCCCGGTGCGGCGGGACTACGCGGAGGTCAACCGGCGGGCCAACCGCCTCGCCCGGCTGCTGGTCGCCCGGGGCGCGGGCCCCGAGCGGCTCGTCGCGCTGTGCCTGCCGCGCTCCGCCGACCTGCCGTCCGTGCTGTGGGCCGTGCTCAAGTCGGGTGCGGCGTACCTGCCCGTGGACCCTGGTTACCCGGCCGAGCGGATCCGCTTCATGCTGGCGGACGCCGGGCCCGCGCTGGTCCTCGCCACCCGGGAGACGGCGGCCGCGCTGCCCGAGGGGTGGCCCGTCCTGCTGCTGGAGGACGGCGCCGGCCTGGCCGCCGACGCCGACGCCGACGCCGGCGGCCTGGCGGACACCGGCGTCCCCGGCGACACCGGCGACACCGGAGACGCCGACCTCACGGACGCCGACCGCCTCCGGCCGCTGCTGCCGGAGCACCCCGCCTACGTCATCTACACCTCGGGGTCGACCGGCCGCCCCAAGGGCGTCGTGATCACCCACCGCAGCGTCGTCGCCCTCGCCCGCTGGGCGGCCGAGCGGTTCGGGCCCGGCGGGCTGGACCACGTGGTCGCCGCCACCTCGCTCAACTTCGACGTGTCGGTCTTCGAACTGCTCTGCCCGCTGCTCGCGGGCGGGAGCGTCGAGGTGGTCGCCGACCTGGCCGCCCTCGCCGAGGAGCCGGCCCCGCGCCGCGTCGGCCTGGTCAGCGGCGTGCCCTCGGTGATCTCCCGGCTGCTCGCCGGGGGCGTGGCCCCGGTCGACGCGGGCACCGTCGTGCTGGCCGGCGAGGCCCTCTCCGCCCAGGCGGTGGGCGACCTGCGGCGCGCCCTGCCCGGCAGCGCGATCGCCAACATCTACGGCCCCACCGAGGCCACCGTCTACGCCACCGCCTGGTTCGCCGGTGACCGGCTGCCGGAGCAGGCGCCGCCGATCGGCAGGCCGCTCGCGCTGACCAGGACGTACGTCCTGGACCCCGGGCTGCGCCCGCAACCGCCGGGCGTGGTCGGCGAGTTGTACCTCGGGGGCGGCGGCCTGGCACGCGGGTACCTGGGCCGCCCCGGGCTGACCGCCGCCCGGTTCGTCGCCGACCCGTACGGCGCGCCGGGGGAGCGGATGTACCGCACCGGAGACCGGGTGCGGTGGAACGCCGACGGCGACCTGGAATACCTCGGCCGGATCGACCAGCAGGTCAAGGTGCGCGGCTTCCGGATCGAGCTGGGCGAGGTGGAGGAGGCGCTGCGGCGCTGCGAGGGCGTGGCGGAGGCGGCCGCCACCGTCGCCGACGGCGGGGGCAACCGGCGCCTGGTCGGCTACGTGGTCCCCGTCCCGGGCGGGCAGGTGGAGCCCGAGGCCGTGCGCCGGGCGCTCGGCCTGGCCCTGCCCGACTACCTGGTGCCCTCGGTCGTCGTGCCGCTGCCCGCGCTGCCGCTCAACCCCAACGGCAAGCTCGACCGGAGCCGGCTGCCCGACCCGGGGCCGGCCGTGCCCGCCGTACGCCACGTCGCCCCCCGGACCCCCGCCGAACAGGCGCTCGCCGCCATCTGGGCGGAGGTGCTGCGGCTGGAACGGGTCGGCGCGGACGACAACTTCTTCGACCTCGGCGGCGACTCCATCCTCGGCATCCAGGTGGTGGCCCGCTCCCGGCAGGTGGGGCTGGCGGTGACCTCCGGGGACCTCTACCGGCACCAGACGGTCGCCGCGCTGGCCCGGTGCGCGGACGACGCCGAACGGCCGGCCGTGACGGCCCGGGTGGCCGCCGCCGGGGCGGGCGTCCTGACCCCGATCCAGCGCTGGTGGCTCGACCGGGCCGCCGGGCGCGCCGGGCACTTCAACCAGGCGCTCTCCCTCCTGCTGGGCACCGACGTGGACCGGGCGGCGCTGGAGGACGCCCTGAACGACCTGGTCGCCCACCACGACGCGCTGCGCTCGGCCTTCACGGCCGACGCCGGCGAGCCCGACCTGGCGGAGCCCGGCAGCGGAGAGCCCCGCGGCGGCGTGCGCTGGCAGATCGACGACCGGGCGCCCCGGATCCGCCTGGGCCGGCACACCGGCCCGGACGGCGACACCCCGCACTTCGGCCCCTTCGACCTGGCCGGCGGCGACGGCCCGCTGCTGCGCGCCGTGCTGCACGAGCGCGGCGCGGGGCTGCCGCCCGTCCTGCACCTGGCCGTCCACCACCTGGTGGTCGACGGGGTCTCCTGGCGGGTGCTGGCGGAGGACCTCGACACGGCCTACCGCGCCCGCCGCGAGGGTCGGGACGGGGCGGCGGCCCTGCCGGCGAAGTCCTCCCCGCTGCGGCAGTGGGGCCGGCGGCTCGGCGCGTACGCCGCGGCCGGCGGCTTCGAGGACGAGACGGCGTACTGGGCGCGGGCCGTCCCCGCGCAGGACGGTGACGCCCCGGCGGACCCGTTCCCGGGCGACCTCACGGGGGCCGACACCCACGCCTCGGCCCGCTCCGTCACCGTGCGCCTCGACCCCGCCGACACCGCCGCCCTCCTGCGCACCCTGCCCGACACCTACCGCACCCAGGCCAACGACGTGCTGCTGAGCGCCCTCGGCCGGGCCCTGTGCGGGGCGAGCGGGCTGGAGCGGGTCGTGGTGGACGTCGAGGGGCACGGGCGCGAGGAGCTGTTCGCCGACCTCGACCTGAGCCGCACGGTCGGCTGGTTCACCACCCGGCACCCCGTGGCGCTGGCCGTGCCCGCCGGGGCCGACTGGGACGGCGTCCTCAAGCAGGTCAAGGAGCAGCTGCGCGCCGTCCCCCGACGGGGCCTCGGCTTCGACGCCCTGCGCCACCTGGGGCGCCCCGGCACGGCCCCCGACGCCCCGGCCGCGCGGATCAGCTTCAACTACCTCGGCCGGATGTCCTTCCCGCAGGACGCGGCCGGGCTCTACCGCGGCACCTTCCGGCCCCTGGAGCTGGACGCCGACCCGCACGTCGAGCGCCCGCACGCCCTGGAGGTGGTCGGCCGGCTCGACGGCGACGCGCTGGAGTTCAGCTGGTTCTACTCCGGTGCCGTGCACCGGCGAGACACCGTCGAGGCCCTGGCCCGGCGCTTCGCCGCCGAGCTGGCCGACCTCGCGCGGTACGCGGCCCGCCCGGGCGCCGCCGGGCGCACCCCGTCCGACTTCCCGCTGGCCCGGCTCGACCAGGCGGCCGTGGACCTGATCACCGGCGACGACCCGGGCGCGGTGGAGGACGTCCTCCCGCTGACGCCGACCCAGTCCGGGATGCTCTTCCACGGCCTCGCCGAGGAGGACAGCGGCGCCTACTTCCAGCAGCTGGACTTCGTCCTGGACGGCGTGCCCGACCCGGGGCGGCTCGCCGCCGCCTGGCAGTGGGTCACCGACCGCACCCCGGTGCTGCGCGCCCACGTCCGCTGGCAGGAGGTGCCCGAACCGCTGCTGGTGGTGCGGCGGCGGGCGGCCGTGCCGGTCACCCAGCTCGACTGGCGGGGGCTGCCCGAGCCCGAGCGCCGGGGCCGGCTGGCCGAGCTCCTGGACCGCGACCGGGCCCTCGGCCTGGACCTGGCCCGGGCCCCGCTCCAGCGCCTGCTGCTCGTCCGCCTCTCCGACACCCGGGTGCGCGTGCTGTGGTCCTTCCACCACCTCGTCCTGGACGGCTGGAGCCTCTTCCAGGTGCTGTCGGACGTGTTCGCCGTGCACGCCGCGCTGGCCCGCTCCGGGCCGGAGACGGCAGAAGTCCCGCCCGGCACCGAGCCCTTCGGCGCCATCCCGTACGGCACGGTGCCGGAGCGCCGGCCCTACCGCGACTTCGTGGCCTGGCTGCGCGAGCGCGACCCGGCGGAGGCCGAACAGCACTGGCGCGGGCGCTTGGCCGGGCTGGCCGAGCCGACGCCGCTGCCGTACGACCGCGAGCCGCGCCAGAGCCACCGCGCGGAATCCACCCGGGCCGTGCCGTTCACCCTCCCCGCCGCCGCGACCCGGGCGCTGGAAGCCCTCGCACGCAGCTCCGGCCTGACCCTGAACACCCTGGTCCAGGGCGCCTGGGCGATCCTGCTGGGCCGTCAGGCGAACCGGGACGAGGTGGTGTTCGGCACCACCTCCTCCGGGCGGCCGCCCGAGCTGCCCGGCGTCGAGTCGATGACCGGCCTGTTCATCACCACCCTGCCCACCCGGACGGCCGTGCCCGCCGACGGCACCCTGCTCGACTGGCTCCGCACGCTGCAACGGGAGCAGGGCGAGGACCGGCGTCACGGCTTCGTCCCGCTCACCCGCCTGCGGGCCGCCACCGAACTCCCCGAGCAGACCGCCCTGTTCGACAGCATCGTCGTCTTCGAGAACTACCCGGTCGAGGACGACGCGGCCGCCGCGCACGGCCTGCGCCTGCGTGACCTGGACGGCATCGAGACCACCAACTACCCGCTCGCCCTGCTGGCCTACCCGGGGCCGGAGCTGGCCCTGCGGCTGTGCTACGACCCGCGGCTGTTCGACGAGGCCACCGTCCGGCGGATGGCCGGACAGCTCACGGCCGTCCTGACGGGACTGCCCCGGGGCGCCGGGAGCCCGCCCGCGCGCGTGCCGCTGCTGACCGCCGGGGAGCGCCGGCGGATCCTCGTGGACTGGAACGCCACCGCCGTCGAACGGACCGAGCGCGACATCGCGGACCTGTTCGCCGAGCAGGTGCGCCGCAGCCCGGACGCCGTCGCCCTGGAGGCGGGCCACGAGCGCATCGGCTACCGCGACCTCGACGCCCGCGCCGCCGCCCTGGCCGGCCGGCTGGCCGCGCTCGGCGTCGGCGTCGAACACCCGGTCGGCGTGCTCATGGACCGCTCCGTCGACCTGGTCGTCGCCCAGCTGGCGCTGGTCCGGACCGGCGGGGTCTACGTGCCGCTGGACGGCAGGGCGCCGCGCGAGCGGCTGCACCTGATGCTGGCCGAGGCCGGCGCGGACCTGCTGCTCACCGACGCGCACGGGGACCGGACGGCCCGCGAACTGCGGCCGGACGGGCAGGTGCTTCGCGTCGACGGGCAGACCTTCGCCGACCTGCCGGCCCCGGCCGCGGCCCCGGTGCCCCACCCCGACAACGTCCAGTACCTGATGTTCACCTCGGGCTCCACCGGCACCCCCAAGGGCGTCGCGGTGCGCCGGCGCGACGTCGCCGCGCTCGCCCTGGACCGCGCCTTCACCGGCCACGACCGGGTGCTCGTGCACTCCCCGCACGCCTTCGACGCCGCCACCTACGAGCTGTGGGTGCCGCTGCTGCGCGGCGGCACCGCCGTGCTGGCCCCGCCGGAGGACCTGGACGCCGCCGCCGTCCGCCGCGCCGTCACCGAGCAGGGCGTGCAGTGCCTGTGGCTGACCGCCGGCCTGTTCCGGCTCCTCGCCCAGGAGGACCCGGGCTGCCTGCGCGGCGCCCGGGAGGTGTGGACCGGCGGCGAGGCGGTGCCCGGCGCGGTCGTGCGCCGCGTCCTGGAGGCCTGCCCCGACCTCACCGTGGTCGACGGCTACGGCCCGACCGAGACCACCACCTTCGCCACCCGCCGGGCCTTCCGCGCCGGGGACCGGCTGCCCGCCGTGCTGCCGATCGGACGCCCGCTGGACGACACCCGGGTGTACGTGCTGGACGGCGCCCTCCAGCCGCAACCGCCGGGCATCACCGGCGAGTTGTACATCGCCGGCGCCGGAGTCGCGCGCGGCTACGCGGGCCGGCCCGGCGAGACCGCCGCCCGCTACCTCGCCGATCCCTTCGGGCCGCCCGGCGGCCGGATGTACCGCACCGGCGACACCGCCCGGTGGAGCGAGGACGGCGAACTGCACTTCGTGGGCCGCGCGGACGACCAGATCAAGATCCGCGGCTTCCGCATCGAACCCGCCGAGATCGAGGCACGGCTCACCGCCCACCCGGCCGTCGCGGAGGCCGTCGTCTCGCTCCACGAGGACGCGGGGCGCAAGCGGCTGGCCGCCCACCTGGTGCCGGCCGACGGCGCCGAGCCGCCCTCCGCCGCGGCGCTGCGCGCCCACCTGGCCGCCGACCTGCCCGACTACATGCTGCCCGCGGCCTTCGTCACGGTCGCCGAACTGCCGCTGACCGCCAACGGCAAGGTGGACCGCCGGCGACTGCCCGCCCCCGACTGGTCGGCGGCGGGCGACCGCGCCCACCGCGCCCCGACCACCGACACCGAGCGCGTCCTCACCGCGATCTGGGCGGAACTGCTGGGCGTGGAGCGGGTCGGGGTCGACGACGACTTCTTCCTGCTCGGCGGCGACTCGATCCTGAGCATCCAGGTCGTCTCCCGCGCCCGCGCCGCCGGTCTCGCGCTGTCCCCCCGCGACCTGTTCCGGCACCCCACCGTCGCCGCGCTGGCCGTCGCCGCCGGCACCGCCGCCACCGTCGCCGGGACCGAACCGGTCAGCGGCGAGGTGGGCCTGACGCCCATCCAGCACTGGTTCCTCGACCCGCACCCGCCGTACGCCGCGTCCTTCGACCAGTCCGTCGTGGTGGAGGCCCCCGGCGAGGTCGACCCGCAGGCCCTGCGCCGGGCCCTGGCCGCCCTGTGGGCCCACCACGACGCCCTGCGCTCCCGCTTCACCACCGGGGCGGACGGCGCCTGGCAGCAGCACTGCGCCCCCGCGGACGCCGCCGCCCCCGAACTGCTGGAGGTCGTCGACCTCGGCGCCCTGGACGTGGCGGCGGCCGAGGCCGCCGAGGCCCGGGCCACCGAGGCCGCGCACGCCGCGTTCCGGCTGGACACCCTCCCGCTGCTCACCGCCCGCCTGTTCACCACCGACGGCACCCGGCCCGCCCGGCTGCTGCTGGCCGTCCACCACCTGGTCGTCGACGGCGTCTCCTGGCGGATCCTGCTGGAGGACCTGGAGACCGCCTACCGGCAGGCCGTCGAGGGCCGGCCGCTGCGCCTGCCCGCCCGCACCACCTCCGTCCGGGAGTGGACCCGCCGCCTGGGCGAGCACACCGCGGCCGGCGGCTTCGCGGCCCGGCGCGCCCACTGGGCGGCGGCCGCCCGGCACTGCGCGGCCGCGCTGCCGGTGGACGGCGACGGCGGCAACACCGCCGCCGACCTGCGCGCCGTCACCGTCCGGCTGGACCGCGAGCGCACCGGGGACCTGCTGCGCAAGGTCCCCGGGGTCTACCGCACCCGGATCGACGACGTCCTGCTCACCGCCCTGGGCCGGGTGCTCGCCGGGTGGACCGGACGGCGCACCGTCGCGATCGGCCTGGAGGGGCACGGCCGCGAGGACCAGCTGTTCGAGGACGTCGACCTGTCCCGCACCGTCGGCTGGTTCACCTCGCTCTACCCCGTCGCCCTCGACGTCCCGGACGGGGACTGGGGCACCGCGCTGAAGGCCGTCAAGGAGCAGCTGCGGGCGGTGCCGGAGCGCGGCCTCGGCTACGGCGCGCTGCGCCACCTCGCCCGGGACGAGCAGCTCGCCGACGCCCCGGCCCCCGGGATCGGCTTCAACTACCTGGGCCGCTTCGACTGGTCCGCCGACGGCGCCGCCCTGGTCCGCGCCGTCCCCGGCGGCCTCGGCGGCGCGGAGGCGCCCGGCACCGAGCGCCCGCACCTGCTGGACGTGATCGCCCGGGTCGAGGACGACCGGCTGGAGATCGGCTGGTACTACAGCGCGGGCCGGCACCACGAACGGACCGTCACCGCGCTCGCGGACGCCATGCTGCGCGCCCTGGAGGACATCGTCGCCCACTGCGCCGAGCCCGGCGCCGGCGGCCGCACCCCCGCCGACTTCCCGCTGGCCAGGCTGGACCAGGCGGCGGTGGACCGGATCGCCGGGGACGGCCGCAGCGTCGCGGACGCGTACCCGCTGACGGCGATGCAGGCGGGCATGCTCTTCCACAGCCTGCTGGACCCGGACGCCCACACCTACGTCAACCAGGTCCAGCTGGTCCTCTCCGGGATCACCGACCCGCACGCCCTGGCCGCCGCCTGGCAGCAGACCGTGGACGCCAACGCGGTGCTGCGCACCCGGCTCGCCTGGCAGGACACCGCCGAACCGCTCCAGGTCGTCCAGCACCGGGCCGCCGTCCCGGTGACCCACCACGACTGGACCGGCCGCCCGGCCGACCGGATCGAACGGGACACCGCCCGGCTGCTCGCCGAGGACCGGGCGGCCGGCCTCGACCTGGCCGCCGCACCGCTGATGCGGCTGGCCCTGGTCCGGCTGTCGCCGACCCGGGTGCGGGTGGTATGGACCTTCCACCACGTCCTGCTCGACGGGTGGAGCGCGGCCCAGGTCTTCGACGAGGTGTGCGAGCGGTACGCCGCCCTGGCCGCCGGGCGCCGGCCGAACCCGGCCGCGCGCGCCCCCTTCGCCGACTACCTGCGCTGGCTGTCCGGGCAGGACCCGGTGCGGGTCGAGCGGTACTGGCGCGACACCCTGGCCGGGTTCCCCGCCCCCACCGAACTGCCCCGCGACCGGCGCCCGGCCGAGGCGCACCGCGCCTCCTCCTCCGCCTCGGTGCGGGTGACCCTCGACAACGACCTGTCGGAGCGGCTGCGGACCACCGCCCGGCAGGCCGGGCTGACCGTCAACACCGTGCTCCAGGGCGCCTGGGCGCTGCTGCTCTCCCGCTACGGCGGCGGGGACGACGTGGTCTTCGGCACGATCGTCTCCGGCCGGCCCGCCGAACTCCCGGGCGTCACCTCGATGGTCGGGCTGTTCATCAACGCGCTGCCCACCCGGGTGCGGATCGACGCCGGCCGCTCGCTGCTGGAGTGGCTGCGGGAGCTCCAGGACGCCCAGTCGGAGGCCCGCCGCTACGACGCCGTCTCCCTGGCGCAGCTCCAGAACTGGAGCGAACTGCCGGGCGGCACGGCCCTGTTCGACAGCATCGTGGTCTTCGAGAACTACCCGTTCGACGCGCAGGCGCTGACCCGGCACGGCCTGGGCGTCGAGACCGAGCACGTCCTGGAGCCGACCAACTACCCGCTCGGCGTGGTGGTCGCCCCCGGCGACGCCATCGCGGTCAGCCTCGACCACGACCCGGCCGTCTTCGACACCGCCACCGTCGAGGCGCTCGGGGCGGGCCTGTGCACCCTGCTGACGGCGATGGCGGACGGCCTGGACCGGTCGGCGGCGCACCTGCCGCTGCTCGACCCGCCGCGGGCGCGCGAACTCGTCGACCGCTTCGGCGGGGCGGCGGTCGAGGCACCGCAGGACACCGTGCCCGAGGCCTTCGCCCGGCAGGCCGCCCGCACGCCCGACGCCCCGGCCGTCCGCTGCGGCGACGTGCTGCTGACCTACCGCGAGCTCGACGAACGGGCCAACCGCCTGGCCCGGCTGCTGATCGCGGCCGGCGCCGGGCCCGAGCGGTTCGTCGCGCTCGCGCTGCCCCGCACCGCCGACCTGGCCGTGGCACTGCTGGCGGTGCTCAAGAGCGGTGCCGCCTACCTGCCGGTCGACCCCGGGTACCCGGCCGAGCGGATCGCGTTCCTCTTCGCGGACGTCCGGCCCGACGCCGTGGTGACCGACGCGGCGACCGCGGGGCGGCTGCCGGCGGGCCCGTTCACCCGGATCGTGCTCGACGACCCGGGGTGCGCCGAACGGCTCGCCGCCGCCCGCCCCGACGCCGTGCGCGACGACGAACGGCTCGGCGCCCTGCTGCCGCAGCACCCCGCGTACGTCATCCACACCTCCGGCTCGACCGGCCGCCCCAAGGGCGTCGTGGTCGCCCACGCCTCGGTCCTGGCCCTGACCGACTGGGCCGCCGCCGAGTTCGCCGACCACGGGCTGGCCCACGTGGTGGCCGCCACCTCGCTCAACTTCGACGTGTCGGTGTTCGAGATCTTCTCGCCCCTGCTCGCCGGCGGCTGCGTGGAACTCGTCCGGGACCTGCTGGCCCTGGCCGAGCGCCCCGGGCCGTGGCGGGCCGGCCTGCTCAGCGCGGTGCCCTCCGCCCTGGGCGGCCTCCTCGCGGAGGACGCGGTGCACCTCGGCGTGGACACCGTCGTCCTGGCGGGCGAGGCCCTGCCCGCCCGCACCGTGCGCCGGCTGCGCGAGGCCGTCCCCGGCTGCCGGGTGCTGAACATCTACGGCCCCACCGAGGCCACCGTCTACGCCACCGCCTTCGCCTGCGACCCCGCCGACCCCGACCGCGACCCGCCGATCGGCCGCCCGGTCGGCGGCGCCCGGGCCTACGTCCTGGACGACCGGCTGCGCCCGGTGCCCGTCGGCGCGCCGGGGGAGCTGTTCCTGGCCGGCACCGGCGTCGCCCGCGGCTACCTGCGCCGCCCGGGCCTGACCGCCGCCCGGTTCCTGCCCGACCCCTTCGGCCCGCCCGGGCGCCGGATGTACCGCACCGGGGACCTGGTGCGCTGGACGGCCGACGGCGACCTCTGCTACCTCGGCCGCGCGGACGACCAGGTCAAGGTGCGCGGCTTCCGGATCGAACTCGGCGAGGTCGAGGCCGCGATGGCCCGCCACCCGCAGGTGTCGGCGGCCGCCGCCCGGGTCGTCGACCACGACGGCCACCGGCGCCTGGTGGGCTACGCGGTGGCCCGCGACGGTGCACTGCCCGACCCGGTCGAGTGGCGCGCCTTCCTCGGGCGCACCCTCCCCGACCACCTGGTGCCCGCGCTGGTGGTGCCGCTGGAGCGGCTGCCGCTCGGCGCCACCGGCAAACTCGACCGCCGCGCGCTGCCCGCCCCGGTGTGGGCCGCCCCGGCCGCACGCGGCGACCGACCGCCGCGCACCGAGACCGAACGCACCCTCGCCGCGATCTGGTGCGAGGTGCTCGGCGTGCCCGACGTGGGCGCGGACGACAACTACTTCGCGCTCGGTGGCGACTCGATCCTGGGCATCCAGATCGTCTCGGCGGCCCGCCGGGCCGGGCTCGCGCTCACCCCCCGGCACCTGTTCGCCCACCAGACCCTGGCCGAACTCGCCCTCGCCGCCGAGGAGTCGCCGAGCCCGGCGGTCGCCGCCGAACAGGGCGCCGTGGTCGGCGACGCCCCGCTCACCCCCGTCCAGCACTGGCTGCTGGACACCCTCGGCGGGGACACCGCCCAGTTCACCCAGTCGGTCTCCTTCACCCTCGCCCCCGACACCGAGGAGCCCCTGCTGCGGGCCGCGCTCGCCGCCGTCCTGGACCACCACGACGCGCTGCGCCTGCGGTTCGAGCCGCTCGGCGACGGCCGGTGGCGCCAGCACGGCACCGCGCCCGGCGAGGCGCCGGAGCTGCGCACGCACCAACTGCCCGCCGCCCCGGCGCAGGAGCGCGAGGCGACGCTGCGCGAGCTGGCCGAGCGCCTGGCCGCGGGCTTCGACCTGGCCGAAGGGCCGCTGCTGCGGGGCGCGCTGTGCCGCTTCGACGGCGAGCGGCACCCCGTCCTGCTGCTGGCCGCGCACCACCTGGTGGTCGACGCGGTGTCCTGGCGCGTGCTCCTGGAGGACCTGGACACCGCCCACCGCGCGCTGCGGGTGGGCGAACGCCCCGACCTCGGCCCCAAGAGCACCTCCTTCCGGGCCTGGGCCGAACGCCTCGCCGAGCACACCGCGGCCGGCGGCTTCGACGACGAGCACGCCCACTGGTACGGGCTGGAGCACGGCGCCGCGACCGCCCTGCCGACCGACCTCGACGGCGCCAACACCGCCGCCACCGAGGAGTCGCTGGACCTCGCCCTGGACGCCGAGGACACCCGCCGGCTGCTCCAGGACGTCCCGGAGGTCTACCGCACCCGGGTCAACGACGTCCTGCTCTGCGCCCTGGGCCGGGTGCTGGCCCGCTGGACCGGCCGGGACCGGGTGACGGTCGCCCTGGAGGGCCACGGCCGCGAGGAACTGTTCGACGGGGTCGACCTCTCCCGGACCGTCGGCTGGTTCACCACGCTGTACCCCGTGGCCCTGGACGTGCCCCGGGACGCCGACACCGGCACCGCCCTGAAGACCGTCAAGGAGAACCTGCGCGCCGTACCGCGCGGCGGGCTCGGCTACGGCGCCCTGCGCCACCTGCGGCCCGCCGCCGCTGCCGGGCCCCGGCTGCCCGACCCGCCGCAGCGGCTGCCCGACCTGCCGCAGCGGCTGCCCGACCTGCCGCAGATCGGCTTCAACTACCTGGGCCGGCAGGACCGGACCCCCGCCCCCGGCGGCCTGCTGCACGCCCCCGCCGGCCCGCTCACCGGCGGCATGGACCGGGCCGCGGACCGTCCGCACCTGCTGGACGTGCTCGGCCGGGTGAGCGACGGGAGGCTGGCGTTCACCTGGTCGTACTCCCGCGCGGTGCACCACCGCGCCACCGTCGCCCGGCTCGCCGCCGAACTGCTGGACGAGCTGCGGGAGATCGTCCGCCACTGCGCCGAACCCGGCGCGGGCGGCCGCACCCCCGCCGACTACCCGCTGGCCCCCCTGGACCAGGCCGCCGTCGACCGACTGGCCGGCACCGGACGGGACGTGACGGAGATCCAGCCGCTCACCCCCACCCAGACCGGCATGGTGCTGCACGGCCTGGACGAGGCCGAACACGGCCTGTACGTCGAGCAGATCACCTTCGTGCTGGACGGCGCCCGCGACCTGCGGCCGCTGGCCGCCACCTGGCAGCACGTCGTCGACCGCACCCCCGTGCTGCGCACCGCCGTCGTCCTGCGCGACGTGCCCGTACCCCTCCAGGTGGTCCACCGGGACGTGACGCTGCCGGTCACCGAACACGACTGGAGCGCACTGCCGGAAGCCGAGCGCGAAGCCCGCCTGGAGCGACTGCTCGCCGACCAGCGGGCCCGCCCGCTGGCCCTGGACCGGGCCCCGCTGCTGCGGCTCGACCTGATCCGGCTCGGGCCGGACGCGGCGCGCGTGGTGTGGACCTTCCACCACGTGCTGCTCGACGGGTGGAGCGTCTTCCACGTCCTGTCCGACGTCCTGGCCGCCCACGCCGCGCTCGCCCGCGGCGACCGGCCGGGCCTGCCCGAGCGCCGGCCCTTCGCGGACTACGTCGGCTGGCTCGCCGCCCGCGACACCGCCGCCGCCACGGAGCACTGGCGCGGCGTCCTGGCGGACCTCACCACCACCGCGCTGCCCTACGACCGCAAGCCCGCCCAGGGCGACACGGCCCGCTCCGGCGCCTGGCTCTCGCACCGCCTGGCCGAGGCCGAGACGGACCGGCTCCAGGAGTTCGCCCGCCGGCACCGCCTCACCCTCAACACCCTGGTACAGGGCGCCTGGGCGCTGCTGCTGTCGCGGTGGAGCGGCGAGCAGCGGGTGTGCTTCGGCACCACCGTCTCCGGGCGCCCGGCCGACCTGGCCGGCTCCGACGCCATCGTCGGCCTGTTCATCACCACCCTGCCCGCCCACGTCACCGTCGACGGCGCCCAGCCCTGCGCCGCCTGGCTGCGCGCGCTCCAGGAGGAGCAGGCCGAGGACCGCCGCTTCGACCACCTGCCGCTGGCCGCGATGCACGGCCTGAGCGGGCTGGCGCCCGGGACGCCGCTGTTCGACAGCCTGGTGGTCTTCGAGAACTACCCGGTCGGCGACGCGACGGCCGGCGCCCACGGCCTGCTGATCCGCGAACTGGACGCCAGGGAGGCCACCAACTACCCGCTCACCGTGGTCGTCTCGCCCGGCGACCGGCTCGCCGTCGAACTCGGCCACGACCCCCGGTACATCGACCGGGCCACCGCCGAGAAGCTGGCCGCGCAGCTGCTGCACACCCTCGCCGCGCTGGCCGGCTCGGACGGCACCGCCCGCCTGGACGACCTCGACCTGCTGCCGCCCGGGGAACGCGAGCGGCTGCTGCGCGGCCCGGCCCGCCCGGCGGGCGGCCCGGTGCCCCCGGCGGCCCTGCCCGCCCTGGTCGAGGCCGCCGTGGACCGCCGGCCGCACGCCCCGGCGCTGAGCGCCCCCGGACTGGAGCTGACCTTCGCCGAGGCCGAGGCGCACGCCAACCGCCTGGCGCACCGGCTCATCGCGCGCGGCGCCGGCCCTGGCGAGGTGGTCGCCCTCCTGCTGCCGCGCTCGGCGGACATGGTGCTCGCCCAGCTGGCGGTGGCGAAGACCGGCGCCGCGTTCCTGCCGGTCGACCCCCACTACCCGGACGAGCGCGTCGAGTTCATGCTGCGCGACGCCGCGCCCGCGCTCACCCTGGACGCCAAGGAGGTCGCGGCGCTGCTGGCCGCCCCGCCGGACGGCGCCCCCGACCACCGCCCCGCCGACCCCGACCGGATCCGCCCGCTCGACCTGGACGACCCCGCCTACGTCATCTACACCTCCGGCTCCACCGGCACCCCGAAGGGCGTCGTCCTCACCCACCGCGGGCTGGCCGCCTTCGCCGCCGCCGAGGCCGAGCACTACCAAGTCGCGCCGGGGGACCGGGTGCTGGCCTTCGCCACCCCCAGCTTCGACGCCTCCGTGCTCGAACTGTGCATGTCCCTGCCGCACGGCGCCCGGCTCGTGGTGCCCGCCCCCGGACCGCTGCTCGGCGCCCAACTGGCCGAGGTGCTCCGGACGGAGGCGATCACCCACACCCTGCTGCCGCCGGCCGCCCTCGCCACCCTGCCCGCCGACACCCCCGGCACGCTGCCCGCGCTGAAGACCCTGGTGGTCGGCGCCGACGCGTGCGGCGCCGACCTGGTGGCCCGCTGGGCCCCGCACCACCGCATGGTCAACTCCTACGGCCCCACCGAGGCCACCGTCGTCGCCGCCTGGTCCGCGCCGCTGGCCCCGGACGACGCCGCGCCGCCGATCGGCCGCCCGCTGCCCGGCACCGGCGCCTACGTCCTGGACGCCCGGCTGCGGCCGGTGCCCGACGGCGTCACCGGCGAACTGTGGCTGAGCGGACCGGCCCTGGCCCGCGGCTACCTCGGCCGTCCTGGCCTGACCGCCGCCCGCTTCACCGCCGACCCGTACGGGCCGCCCGGCACCCGGATGTACCGCACCGGCGACCTGGTGCGCCGCGACCACCGGGGCGAACTGCACTACCTGGGCCGCACCGACCACCAGCTCAAGCTGCGCGGCCACCGCATCGAGGCGGGCGAGGTCGAGGCCGTCCTGACGCGCCACCCGGCCGTGCTGGACGCCGTGGTGACGGTGCGGGAGGACGAGCCCGGGCTGCCCCGCCTGGTCGCGCACCTGCTCGCGGCCCCCGGCGCCGAACCGCCGACCGGCGCCGAACTGCGCGCCCTGGCCGCCCGCTCCCTGCCCGGCCACCTCGTCCCCTCGGCCTTCGCCGTCCTCGACCGCTTCCCGCTCACCGCGAGCGGCAAGACCGACCGCGCCGCGCTGCCCGCCCCCGCACCCGAGGAGGAGCAGCGGCCCGACCGGCTGGCGCCCCGCACGCCCACCGAGGAGGCCGTGGCCGAGATCTGGGCCGAGACCCTGCGGACGGACGTCGGCGTGACGGACGACTTCTTCCAGCTGGGCGGCGACTCCATGCGGGCCCTGCTGATCGCCTCCCGCGCCAACGATGCCTTCGGCGTCACGCTCACCCCCCGCGACGTCCTGGTCTCCCGCACCGTGGCCGCCCTGGCGGAACTGGTGGAGGACCAGGTGCTGAGCGAACTCGAAGACGCCGCGTCCGGCGGCCCCGACGATGACGAACGGTGAGGATCCGACGACCATGACGCCTTCGAAGCGAGACCGCGCCGAGGCCCTGCCCGCCGACCTGCGCGAAGCGCTGCGCCTGCGGCTGGCCGGGCGCTCCGGCGGCGCCCGGGCCGCCGCCGACCGGTCCATCCCGCGAGCCGACCGCAGCCGACCGCTGCCGCCCTCCTTCGTCCAGCAGCGCCTGTGGTTCCTGGACCGGCTGCGCCCCGGCGACCCCCGCTACAACAGCGCGGTCGCCGTACGGTTCACCGGCCCGCTGGACCGCGCGGCGCTCGCCGGGGCGCTGGCCGCCGTCGTGGCCCGCCACGAGGGGCTGCGCACCACCTTCGACGAGGCCGACGGCCGACCGGTGCAGACCGTGCGGCCGGCCGGGCCGGTGCCGCTGCCCGTCCGGGAGCCGGCCGACGGGGAGAGCCTCGACGCGATCCTGCTCCAGGAGTACTCCCGCCCCTTCGACCTCCGGCAGGGGCCGCTGCTGCGCGCCCTGCTGGTGCGCGAGTCGGACCGCTCCCACGTCCTGCAGGTGACGGCGCACCACATCGTCACGGACGGCTGGTCGATGGGCGTCGTCCTGGACGAACTGTGCACCGGCTACGAGGCCCTGGCCCGCGGCGCCGACCCGGACCTGCCCCCGGTGGCGGTCCAGTACCCGGACTTCGCGGTGTGGCAGCGCGAACAGCTCTCCGGCGCCCGGCTGGAGGGCCAACTGGCCCACTGGAAGGCGAAACTGGCCGGTGCGGTGCCGCCGGAGCTGCCGCTGGACCACCCGCGGCGCGGCGAGGAGGCCGGCCCCGGCGCCGTCCACGCCTTCACCGTCCCCGCGCCGCTCACCGCCCGGCTGCGCGAGCTCGCGGCCGAGCGGCACGGCACCCTGCACACCGTCCTGGTCGCCGCCACCCAGGCGCTGCTGGCCCGCTGGTCCGGCCAGCAGGACGTCACCGTCGGCTCCCTGACGCCCGGGCGCTCCCGCACCGAGCTGGAACGGGCCGTCGGCTGCTTCGTCAACACCGTCGTCCTGCGCACCCGGGTGGAGCCCGCCGGATCCTTCCGCGACCTGCTCGCGGCCGCCACCGAGACCGGCAACGACGCGCTCGCGCACGGCGACACGCCCTTCGAACGGCTCGTCGAGGCGGTCGGCGCACCCCGCCAGGCGGGCCGCAACCCGCTGTTCGACGTGCTGGTCCTGCTGCACCCCGCGCCGCCCGGGGCCACCACCCCGCACGGGCTCGCAGCCGCCCCGGTCGCGGTGCCCCGGCAGGCCGCCACCTTCGACCTCAGCGTCGAGTTCGTCCCGGACGGCGAGGCGCTCACCGGCCTGCTGGAGTACCGCGCCGACCTCTTCGACGCGCCCACCGCCCGCCGGATGGCCGACCAGCTCCTCCTGCTGCTGGACGGCGCCGCCGCCGAGCCCGACCGCCCGCTCGGCACCCTGCCGCTGCTCTCGCCCCGGGAGACCCGGCAGGTCACCCGGGACTGGAACGCCACCGCGCTGCCCGTCGAGGACACCAGCTACCCGGAGCTGTTCCGGCGCAGGGCCGCCCTGACCCCGCACGCCCCGGCCCTGGTCGCCGGAGCCGAACGGCTCGACTACGCGACGCTCGACACCCGGGCCAACCGGCTCGCCCACCAGCTCATCGCCCGCGGCGCCGGCCCCGAACGGCTGGTCGCGCTGCGGCTGCCGCGCACCGCCGACATGATCGTGGCGATCCTCGCCGTCTGGAAGGCCGGCGCCGGCTACCTGCCGCTGGACCCGGCCCTGCCGGCCGAGCGCCTGCGCTACCTGCTCGACGACGCCCGCCCGGCCCTGGTCCTGGACGAGCAGGCGCTCCGGGCGCTGCCCGACACCGGCCCGGACACCGACCCCGGCGACGCCGACCGGACGGCCCCGCTGGACCCCTCCAACACCGCGTACGTGCTCTACACCTCCGGCTCCACCGGCCGCCCCAAGGGCGTCGCCGTCCCGCACCGCGCGGTGGTCAACCTGCTCGCCGCCCACCGGGCGGGCTTCGTCGCCGACGCGGGCGGCGGGCCGCTGCGCGTGGCGCTGACCGCCTCGTTCTCCTTCGACACCTCCCTGGAGGGCGTGCTGCTGATGGCCGACGGCCACCCGCTGCACCTGGTCGACGAGACGACCCGGATGGACCCGGCCGCCCTGGTCGAGTACGTCGTGCGCCACCGCGTCGACTTCCTCGACCTGACGCCCTCCTACCTGCGCCAGCTGCTGCCCGCCGGGCTGCTCGACGACCCGCGCCACCGCCCCCGGGTGCTGATGCTCGGCGGCGAGGCCGTCGGGCCCCGGCTCTGGCGCGAACTCGCCGGGCACCCGGACGTCGCCGCCTACAACTACTACGGCCCCACCGAGTGCACGGTCGACGCGCTCGCCTGCCGCATCGCGGGCGGTGACCGGCCGCTGGTGGGCCGCCCGCTGCCCAACCTGCGGGCCTACGTCCTCGACGACCGGCTCCAGCCGGTGCCGCCCGGGGTGAGCGGCGAACTCCACCTCGCCGGCGCCCAGGTCGCCCGCGGCTACGCCGGCCGGCCGGGGCTGACCGCCGCCCGCTTCACCGCCGACCCGTACGGGCCGCCCGGCGCCCGGATGTACCGCACCGGCGACCTGGCCCGCTGGATGGCCGACGGGAGCCTGGAGTACCTCGGGCGCGCCGACGACCAGGTCAAGGTGCGCGGCCACCGGATCGAACCCGGCGAGATCGAGGCGGCGCTGCTCGACCTGTCGCAGGTCGCCGCGGCCGCGGTCGCCGCCGTGCCCGACGCGCGCGGCCACACCCGGCTGGCGGCCTACCTGGTCTTCGCCGACGGCGCGGCCCGCCCCTCCGCCGACTTGCGCGCCGCCCTGCGGCGGGTGCTGCCCGACCACCTGGTGCCGTCCTCGTTCACCGCCCTCGACACCCTGCCGCTCACCACCAGCGGGAAGCTGGACCGCCGCGCACTGCCCGCCCCCGACCCCGAAGGCGAAGCAAGGGAAGGGGAGTTCGTCGCCCCGCGCACCCCCGAGGAGGAGACCCTCGCCGGGATCTGGGCCGAGGTGCTGGGCGTGGCGCGGGTCGGCGTCACCGACAACTTCTTCGAGCTCGGCGGCGACTCGATCCTGAGCATCCAGGCCGTCTCCCGGGCCCGCGCCGCCGGCCTGCGGATCGGCTCCCAGGACGTCTTCCGCCACCAGACCGTCGCCGACCTGGTCGCCGCCGCCCGCCCGGCCGCCGCCCCGGCCCCCCGGCCGCGCCGCGCGGACGGACCGGCCCCGCTCACCCCGGTCCAGGAGTGGTTCTTCGCCGCCCACGGCCCGCTGCGCCACTTCACCATGTCGATGCTGCTCGACCTGCCGCGCGACCTCGACGAGCCGGCCCTGGAGCAGGCGCTGCGGGCGGTCCTGGCGGCCCACCCGGCGCTGCGCACCCGCTTCACCCGCGCCGGGGGCACCTGGCGCCAGGAGCCGGTCGAGGACCCGGGCACCGGGCTGCTGGCCAGACTCGACCCGCCCGCCCCCGGCGCCGACTCCGAGGCCGCCCTCGAGGCCGCCCGGGCCGAGGCCGCCGAGGCCGCCCGCGCCGCCCTGGACCCGGCCACCGGCACCCTGCTGCGCGCCGTCCTGTTCCGGGCCGGCGGCGACGCCCGGCCCCAACTCGTCCTGACCGCCCACCACCTGGCCGTCGACGGCGTCTCCTGGCGGGTGCTGCTCGCCGACCTGGCACAGGCCTACCGGCAGGCGGCGGCCGGGGACACCCCGTACCTGGAACCCGAGCCCACCCCGTTCACCGACTGGGCCCACCACCTCGCCGAACTGGTCCGGGCCGGGGGCCTCGACGACGACCTGCCCTACTGGAGCGCCGAGACCGGCGCCCCGGCCGCCCCGCTGCCCGTCGACCACCCCGGCACGCCCACGGCCGCCTCCGTGCGCACCCTGCGCACCCGGCTCGACCGCGCCACCACCGAGGCCCTGCTGCGCAGGGTCCCCGAGGCCTACCGGACCCAGGTCAACGACGTGCTGCTCAGCGCGCTCGGCCGGGCCCTCGCCGACTGGACGGGCACCGAACGGGTGACCATCGCCCTGGAGGGCCACGGCCGCGAGGAACTGTTCGACGGCGTCGACCTCTCCCGGACGGTCGGCTGGTTCACCACCCAGTACCCCGTCACCCTCGCCCCGGCCGGCCCGGCCGGCGCCCCCGACTGGGCCGCCACCCTCAAGCAGGTCAAGGAGCGGCTGCGCGCCGTACCCCGCCGGGGCCTCGGCTACGAGGCCCTGGCCCGGCTCGGCTCGCCCGCCGCGAGCGCCCTGAGGGAGCGTCCGCTGCCGCAGGTCTGCTTCACCTACCACGGGCAGTGGACCGCCCCCGGGACCGGCGACTTCGCGCCCGCCGGCCAGGCGCCGGGCCGGGAGCTCGCCCCCGACGAGCCCCTGGACCACCTGCTCGACGTCTCCGCCGTCGTCGCCGACGGCGAGCTGGAACTCACCTGGCACTACAGCGACCAGACGCACGAGGCGGCCACCGTCCGCGCGCTGGCGCAGGCCACGGCCGCGGCGCTGACCGGCATCGTCGAGCACTGCGCCCGCCCCGGCGCCGGCGGCCGCACCCCCTCCGACTACCCGCTGGCCGGACTGGACCAGGCCGGAGTGGACCGGATCGCCGGCGACGGGCGGGACGTCGAGGACCTGCTGCCGCTCACCCCGCTCCAGGAGGGCATGCTCTTCCACCGCCTGGTCGGCGGCCCCGACGACGTCTACGTGGACCAGGCCGGCCTGCTGCTGGAGGGCGTGGGCGACCCGCAGGCCTTCGCCCTGGCCTGGCAGCGGGTCGCCGACCGCACGCCCGCGCTGCGCACCTCGGTGGTGTGGGAGGGCGTCCCCGCCCCCCTCCAGGTCGTGCGCCGCGGCGTCCGGCTGCCGGTGACCCACCTGGACCTGCGGGCGGTCGACCCGGACGAGCGCGCCGACCGGCTGGCCCGGCTGCGCGCGGACGACCTCGCCCAGGGGCTGGACCTCGCCACGGCGCCGCTCACCCGGCTCACCCTGGTCCGGCTGCCCGAGGCCCGCCTGCACCTGCTGTGGACCTCCCACCACCTGATCCTGGACGGCTGGAGCCTGGCCCAGGTGCTCACCGACGTGTTCGAGGAGTACGCGGCCCTCACCGCCGGCGGCGTGCCGACGCCCGCGGTGCGCCGGCCCTTCGCCGACTACGTGCACTGGCTGGCCGGGCAGGACACCGCGGCCGCCCGCGCGCACTGGCGGGGCGTCCTGGACGGCTTCGCCACCGCCACCCCGCTGCCCGCCGACCGCGTCCGGCGCGAGGCCCACCGGGCCCGCTCGGCGCTCGCGCACACCGCCGGCCTGTCGCCGGAGGCCTCCGAGCGGCTGGCCCGCACCGCCCGGCAGGCCGGGCTCACCCTCGGCACCGTGGTGCAGGGCGCCTGGGCCCTGCTGCTCTCCCGCTACAGCGGCGAGCCGGACGTGCTGTTCGGGACGACCGTCTCCGGACGCCCCGACGAACTGCCCGGCGTCGAGTCGATGATCGGCATGTTCATCAACACCCTGCCCACCAGGGTCCTGGTCGACGGCGGCCGCACCGCCGCCGACTGGCTGCGCGAGCTCCAGGAGGCCCAGGCCGAGGCCCGGCGCCACGCCGCGGTCTCCCTCGCCGAACTCACCGCCTTCAGCGGCGTGCCCTCCGGCGGCACGCTGTTCGACAGCATCGTCGCCTTCGAGAACTACCCCTTCGACGACGCCCGCACGGCCGGCAGCGGGGTGCGCCTGGTGGAGGTCACCTCCCGGGACGCCACCAACTACCCGCTCGTCCTGCGCGCCTACCAGGGCGGGCACTTCGGCTTCGACCTCGCCTACGACCCGGAGCTGTTCGACGCCGCGACGGTCCGTACCCTCGCCGACCGGCTCTGCCTGCTGCTCACCGAACTGGCCGCCGGACTGGACCGGCCGCTGCGCGCCCTGGAGTGGACGACCGCGCAGGAGCGGCGGCTGCTGACCGAGTGGGACGGCACCGTGAAGGGCCGCCCCGACCGGACCCTGGTCGACCTCTTCGAGGCGCAGGCCGCCCGCACCCCGCACGCCGAGGCCGTCACCTGCGGCGACGAGCACCTCGACTACGCCGCCCTGGACGCGCGGGCCGGCCGGCTCGCCCACCGGCTGGCCGAACTCGGCGCCGGGCCCGAGCGGTTCGTGGCCCTCGCGCTGCCCCGCACGGCCGACCTGGTCGTCGCCGTCCTCGCCGTCCTCAAGACCGGCGCGGCCTACCTGCCGCTCGACCCGGGCCTGCCGGCCGAGCGCCGCGCCCAACTGCTGGGCGACGCCGCCCCGGTGGCCCTGGTGACCCACGTGCCCGGCGCGCCGCCCGAGAGCTCCGAGCACGGGGTGCCCGTCCTCTCCCTGGCGGACCGGCAGCTGCGTGCCGACCTGGACCGGGGCCCGGTTGCCCCGCTCGCCGCCGGGCACCGCCCGCTGCCCGACAGCCCCGCCTACGCCATCTTCACCTCCGGCTCCACCGGCCGCCCCAAGGGCGTCGTGGTGCCGCACGCCAACGTGGTGCGGCTGTTCGAGCAGACCCAGGACGTGTTCGGCTTCGGCGCCGAGGACGTCTGGACGCTGTTCCACTCCTACACCTTCGACTTCTCGGTCTGGGAGCTGTGGGGCCCGCTGCTGCACGGCGGCCGGCTCGTCGTCGTGCCCGAGGACACCGCCCGCTCCCCGGAGGACTTCCTGCGGCTGCTCGTGGACGAAGGCGTCACCGTCCTCAACCAGACCCCGTCCGCCTTCCACCCGCTGGCCCGCGCCGACGCCGAACACCCCGAGCTCTCCCGCCGACTGGCGCTGCGCACGGTGGTCTTCGGCGGCGAGGCGCTGGACGCCGGCCGCCTCGCCGACTGGTACGACCGCCACCCGCAGGACGCGCCGCTCCTGGTGAACATGTACGGCATCACCGAGACGACCGTGCACGTCACCCACGCCCCGCTGGACCGCACGACCGCCGCCGCCGGCGGCCCCGCACCGATCGGCACCGGCCTCCAGGACCTGCGGCTGTACGTCCTCGACTCCGACCTCGCCCCGGTGCCCCCGGGCGCCGTCGGCGAGCTGTACGTGGCCGGGGAGGGCCTGGCCCGGGGCTACCTCAACCGGCCCGGCCTGACCGCCACCCGCTTCCTCGCCGACCCGTTCGGGGCCCCGGGCACCCGGATGTACCGCACCGGCGACCGGGCGCGCCGACAGGCCGACGGCACCCTTCGCTATCTGGGCCGCGCCGACCAGCAGGTCAAGATCCGCGGCTACCGGATCGAACCCGGCGAGATCGAGGCCGCCCTCCAGACCCACCCGGGCGTGGACGCCGCCACCGTGGGCGTGTACCAGGACGCCTCCGGCACCCGCCGGCTGGTCGCCCACGTCGTCGCCGGCCCCGGTACGGCCCACCCCCCGGCCGCCGCCGACCTGCGCGCCCACCTCGAACGGCTGCTGCCCGCCTACCTGGTGCCCGCCGCGTACGTCCCCCTGGCGGCCCTGCCGCTCACCCCCAACGGCAAGCTCGACCGGCGCGCGCTGCCCGCGCCCGGCCCGGAGGGCTTCGCCGCCGGTCGGCAGCGCACCGCGCCCCGCACCCGCGCCGAGCAGCTGGTCGCCGCGGCCTGGACGGAGGTCCTGGACACCGGGGAGATCGGCGCCGGGGACGACTTCTTCGCCCTGGGCGGCGACTCCATCCTCGCCGTCCGGGTCACCGCCCGGCTGCGCGCGGCCTTCGGGGCGGCGGACCTCTCGCCCCGGCTGCTGTTCAGCCACCCGGTGCTGGCGGACCTGGCCGAAGCCCTCGGCTCCCTCGGCTCCCTCGGCTCCCTCGGCTCCCTCGGCTCGCTCGGCGAGCCGGGCGCGGCGGACGGCCCGTCGGCCCCGGTCATCCCGGCCGCGGACCCGGCGGCCGAGCCGCCGCTGTCGTACGCCCAGCAGCGGCTCTGGTTCCTCGACCGGTTCGAGCCGGGCAGCACCGAGTACACCTCGCTGTCCGTGCTGCGCCTGCGCGGCGAGCTCGACCGGGCCGCGCTGGGCACCGCCCTGGACGCCCTGGTCGCCCGGCACGAGGCGCTGCGGACCACCTTCGCCGAGCGGGACGGCCGCGCCCGGCAGGTGGTGCGCCCGCCGCAGCCGGTCGAGCTGCCGTGCGAGGACCTCGCCGGGGCGCCCCCGGCGGCCCTGGACACGCTGCTGGAGCGGATCGCCGCCACCCCGTTCGACCTGGCCGCCGGGCCCCTGCTGCGCGCCCGGCTGGTCCGGACGGCCGCGGCCGAGCACGTGCTCGTGCTGGCCGTGCACCACATCGCCACCGACGGCTGGTCGATGGGCGTCCTGGGCCGTGACCTGGGCGAGCTGTACGCGGCGGCCCGCGAGGGGCGCCCGCCACGGCTGCCCGCGCTGCCCGTGCGCTACACCGACTACGCGGCCTGGCAGCGCGCGCGCACCGACCTCGCCGAGGCCGACCTCGCCCACTGGCGCCGGGCCCTGGACGGCCTGACCCCGCTGGAGCTGCCCACCGACCGGCCGCGCCCGGCCGTCCGCACCCGGGACGGCGCGATGGTCGCCTTCACCCTGCCCGCCGGGCTGACCGCGCGGCTGCGCGAACGGGGCCGGGAGGCCGGCGGCACCCTCTACACCACCCTCCTGGCGGCCTGCCAGGTCCTGCTCGCCCGCTGGTCCGGGCAGCAGGACATCGCGGTCGGCACCGTCACCTCGGGCCGCGAACAGGGCGAACTCCACGACGTGGTCGGCATGTTCGTCAACACCCTGGTGCTGCGCGGCGCCGTCCGGCCGGAGCTGTCGTTCCGCGAACTGCTGGCCGCCGCCCACGGCACCGTCCTGGACGCGCTCGCCCACCAGGAGGTGCCCTTCGAGCGGCTGGTGGACGCCCTCCAGCCGGAGCGCGACACCAGCCGCACCCCGCTCTTCCAGGTCATGGTGGCCCTGCACAACCTCGGCGCCGAGGTGCCGAACCTGCCGGGCCTGACGGTGGAGCCGGTCACCCCGCCCGTCCACGGCGCCACCTTCGACCTGTCCTTCGACTTCGTCGAGCGCGACGGCGGCCTGACCGGCTACCTGGAGTACAACACCGGGCTGTTCGACGCGCGGACCGCCGAGCACCTGGCCGGCCGGCTGGGCACCCTGCTGGAGGCCGTGGCCGAGGCACCGGAGACGGCCGTCGGGGCGCTGCCGCTGATGACGGCCGACGAGCGGCGCCGGGTGCTGCGGCAGGGCCGGGGCGCGCCGCTGCCCGCGCCGGACACCACCTTCCCCGCCCTGTTCGAGGCGCAGGCCGCCCGCACCCCGGACGCCACCGCCCTGGTCGCCCGGGACGCCACCCTCGACTTCGCCGCCCTCAACGCGCGGGCCAACCGGCTCGCCCGCCACCTCGCCGCCCTCGGCGCCGGCCCGGAGCAGGTGGTCGCGGTCCGGCTGCCGCGCACCTCGGACCTGCTGGTGGCGCTGTTCGCGGTGCTCAAGGCGGGCGCCGCCCTGCTCTTCGTCGACCCGGACCTGCCCGAGGAGCGGGCCGCCCTCCTCCTCGACGACACCCGGCCCCGGGTGGTGCTGACCGAGGCGGCCCTGCGCGAGGTGCCGTGGGAGGCGCTGCCCGCCCACGACCTGACCGACGCCGAGCGGACCGCCCCCCTGCTGCCGCAGCACGCCGCCTACCTCGTCCACACCTCCGGCTCGACCGGCCGCCCCAAGGGCGTCGTCGTCGAACACCGCCAGCTGGTCAACCTCTGCCGGGACCACCAGGAAGGCCTGGTCGCGCCGCACACCGCCGACGGAGGGCGGCTGCGGGCCGCGCTCAGCGCCTCCTTCTCCTTCGACACCAGCTGGGAGGGCCCGCTGCTGCTCGCGCTGGGCCAGGAGCTCCACCTGATCGACGAGGACGTCCGGCTGGACCCGCAGGCGTTCTGCGCCCAGGTCGTCGACCGCCGTCTGGACCTGGTCAACGTCACCCCCTCCTTCCTGCGCGAACTCACCGCCGCCGGACTGCTCGCCCCCGGCCCGCACCACCCGCGCCTGCTGCTGGTCGGCGGCGAGGCCGTCCCCGCCGCCACCTGGCGGGAGCTGTGCGCGGCGCACGCGGACCTCGGCGTCACCGCCTACAACATGTACGGGCCCACCGAGTGCACCGTCGACGCCGCCTACGCCCGGTGCGCGGACCACCCCGAGCGCCCCGTCATCGGCCGCCCCGGCCGCAACCTGGGCGCCTACCTGCTGGACGCCGCCCTGCGGCCGGTGCCGCCCGGCATGCCGGGGGAGCTGTACCTGGCGGGGGAGCAGGTCGCCCGCGGCTACCTGAACCGGCCCGGGCTGACGGCCGCCCGCTTCCTCGCCGACCCCTACGGCCCGCCCGGGGCCCGGATGTACCGCACCGGCGACCTGGCCCGCTGGGACGCGAACGGGCAACTGGAGTTCCGGGGCCGGGCCGACGAACAGGTCAAGGTCCGCGGGTTCCGGATCGAGCCCGGGGAGGTGGAGGCCGCCCTGCTCGCCCACCCGGACGTCGCCGACTGCGCGGTCGCCGCGCGCGAGCACGCCGGCCGTACGCTGCTCGTCGGCTACCCGGTGCCCGCCGGCCACCGGGTGCCGCCCGCCGAGGAACTGCGGACCTGGCTGCGGCGGACGCTGCCCGACCACCTGGTGCCCGCCGCGTTCGTCCCGCTGGCCCGAATACCCCGGACCACCGGCGGCAAGACCGACCGGCGCGCGCTGCCCGCGCCGCCCGCCCAGCCCGACCGCACCACCCCGTACGTCGCGCCGCGGCCCGGCGCCGAGGAACGGCTCGCCGCGATCTGGGCCGAGGTGCTGGGCGTGGAGCGCGTCGGCACCCGGGACAACTTCTTCGCGCTCGGCGGCGACTCCATCCTCAGCATCCAGATCGTCTCCCGCGCCCGCGCCGCCGGGCTCGCCCTCACCACCAAGGACGTCTTCCGTCACCAGAACATCACCGAACTCGCGCTGCGCGCCGGAGATCTGACGGAGCGCCAGGAAATCGGCGAAGCCGAGCCCGGCGAGGCGCCGCTCACCCCGATCCAGCACTGGTACCTCGACGGCCGCCGCCCCGGCGACGCCCTGCGCTTCACCATGACCCAGCGCCTGGAACTGGCCCCCGGCACCGACCCGGCGGCCCTGCGCCGGGCGGTGCTGGCCCTGGTGGAACACCACGCGGCCCTGCGCACCCGCTTCCACCGCACCGAGGCCGGCTGGCGCCAGGAGGTGCTGGCCCAGGGGGCGGACGGCGTCTTCACCCACCACGACGCCGCCGACCCGGGCCTCACCGGCCAGGACCTGGAGGAGCAGGTCCAGCGCGCCACCGACGAGGCCCAGCGCTCCCTCGACCCCATCGAGGGCCGGGTGCTGCGCGCCCTGTTCTTCGACCCCGGCCCCGGGCAGCCGGGCCAACTCGTCCTCACCGTCCACCACCTGGCCGTGGACGGCGTCTCCTGGCGCATCCTGCTGGCCGACCTCGAAGCGGCGTACCGCACGGCCCGCGCCGGAGCCCCCGTCGCCCTGCCGCCGACCGGCACGTCCTACGGCCGCTGGGCCACCCGGCTGGAGCGGCACACCCGCGCCGGAGCCCTGGACGGCGACCTCGGCCACTGGACGCGCACCGGCGCGGCCCCGGCCGACCTGCCCGCCGGCCGGCCCGCCCCCAACACCCACGGCACCGCCGCCACCGTCCAGGTGACGCTGGACGAGCGGACCACCGAGGCGCTGCTGCGCCGCGTCCCCGAGGTCTACCGCACCCAGGTCAACGACGTCCTGCTCAGCGCCCTGGGCCGCACCCTGGGCCGCTGGTGCGGCCGGGACACCGTGCTGGTCGGGGTGGAGGGGCACGGCCGCGAGGACCTCTTCGAGGACCTGGACCTCTCCCGGACGGTGGGCTGGTTCACCGCCGAGTTCCCGCTCGCCCTGCGCGTCGCCCCCGACGCCGGATGGCACGACACCCTGCGCTCGGTCAAGGAGCAGCTGCGCGCCGTCCCGCTGCGCGGACTCAGCCACGGCGCGCTGCGCCACCTGCGGCCGGACGGCCCGCTGACCGGCGCGGCGACGCCGCAGATCGGCTTCAACTACCACGGCCGGTGGGACACCCGCGGCGGCGCCGACGGCCTGGTCCGCGGCGCGCTGCCCCCGGCTGGTCGCGACACCGACCCCGACGAGCCCCGCCCCTACCTGCTGGACATCACCGGCGCGGTCCAGGACGGCCGCCTCGAACTGGCGTGGACCTACCCCGCCGCCGTCTACGACGAGGCCACCGTCCGCGGGCTCGCCGAGGAGACGGTCGCCGCGCTGCACGAGCTGGCCGCGCACTGCGCCCGCCCGGACGCCGGCGGCCGCACCCCGTCGGACTTCCCGCTCGCCGGCCTCGACCAGGACGGGCTGGACCGGCTCGTCGGCGACGGGCGCGGGACCGACGACGTGCTGCCGCTGACGCCGCTGCAGTCCGGCATGCTCTTCCACGGGCTCGTCGACGCCGACGGCGCCTACGTCGACCGGATCGCGGTGCGCCTGGCCGGGGTCGCCGACCCGCGGGCCTTCGCCGAGGCCTGGCAGCAGGTCGCCGACCGCACCCCGGCACTGCGCTCCAGCGTTCACTGGCGCGGCCTGCCGCACCCCGTCCAGGTGGTCGCGCGGCACGCCGCGCTGCCCGTCCGCCACCTCGACTGGCGCGACCTGACGCCCGGGCAGCGCGCCGACCGGACGGAGCGGCTGCTCGCCGAGGAGCGCGCCGCCGGGATGGACCTCGCCACCGCGCCGCTCACCCGGCTGACCCTGGCCGCGCTGCCCGGCGACGAGGTCCTGCTGCTGTGGTCCACCCACCACCTGATCCTGGACGGCTGGAGCACCGGCCAGCTGCTCACCGAGGTGTGCGAGGAGTACGCCGCGCTGACCGGCGGCCCGCAGGCGCCCCGGCCGGTCCGACGGCCGTTCGCGGACTTCCTGGGCTGGCTGCGCGACCGGGACGAGGAGGCGGCCGAGGCCCACTGGCGCGGCCTGCTGGCCGGGTTCACCGGCCGGACCCCGCTGCCGTACGACCGCCCGCCGACCCGGGCCCACCGCGCCCGCTCCGGCGCCGCCGCCCACCGCGAACTCGACGAGACGCTCTCCCGCCGGCTGCGCGAGAACGCCGCCGCTGCCGGACTGACCGTCAACACCGTGGTGGAGGGCGCCTGGGCGCTGCTGCTGGCCCGCTACAGCGGCGGCGACGACGTGGTCTTCGGCACCACCGTGTCCGGGCGCCCGGCCGAACTGCCCGGCGTCGAGTCGATGATCGGCCTGTTCATCAACACCGTGCCGACCAGGGTCCCGATCCCCTCGGGCGGCGTGCTGCCCTGGCTGCGGGAGCTCCAGGAACGCCAGAGCGACGGCCGCCGCTTCGACCACCTGGCCCTGCCGCGCGTCCAGGCCCTGAGCGACGTGCCCGCCGGGGAGCCGCTGTTCGACAGCATGGCGGTCTTCGAGAACTACCCCGTCGACGAGTCGGCCGCCGACCGGACCGGGGTGCGGGTGGTCGAGGTGCGCGCCGACGACGCCACCACCTTCCCCTGGTGCCTGCGCGCCCACCTGGCCGAGCGGCTCGGCTTCGACCTGGCCTACGACCCCGCGCTCTTCGACGACCGGACGGCCCACGGCGCGGCCGACCGCCTGGTCCTGCTGCTCACCGCCCTCGCCGACGCCCTCGCCGACGGCCGCGACGGCGATGTCTCCGAGCTGGACCGGCTCACCCCCGCCGACCGGGAGCAGCTGGCCTCCTGGCACGGCACCGCCCGCCCGGCGGCGCCCCGCAGCCCGCTCCAGGTCTTCGCCGAGCAGGTCCGGCGCACCCCCGGCGCGCCCGCCGTGCGCGACGGCGACCGCGAACTGACCTACCGCCAGCTCGACGACTGGTCCGACCGCCTGGCGGCCCGGCTGCTGGCCGACGGCCTGGCCCCCGAAGGCCGGGTGGCGCTGCTGATGGACCGCTCCGCCGAACTCGTCGCCGCCCAGCTGGCCGTCCTCAAGGCGGGCGGCGCCTACCTGCCCGTCGACCTCCGGGCCCCCGAGGAGCGCCGCCGCGCCCTGCTCGACCAGGTCGGCGCCGCCCTGCGGCTCACCGCCGAGCAGGTCGCCGCCGAACTGGTCGCCGCCGTGCGCACCGGCGCGGCCGGGCCGGCGGCGGTGACCCTGCCGCCCGCCGACCCCGACCGGCTGGCGTACGTGATGTTCACCTCGGGCTCCACCGCGGTGCCCAAGGCGGTGGCGGTGCGGCACCGCGACGTGGCCTCGCTCGCCACCGACAGCCGCTTCGCCGACGGCCGCTGCGCACGGGTGCTGCTGCACTCGCCGGTCGCCTTCGACGCCGCCACCTTCGAGGTCTGGGCGCCGCTGCTCGGCGGCGGCTGCGTGCTCGTCGCCCCCGACGGCCCGGTGGACGCCGCCCTGCTGCGGCGGCTCGCCGGACCGGACGGGCCGACGGCGCTGTGGCTCACCGCCGGGCTCTTCCGGCTGCTCGCCCAGGACGCGCCGGACTGCTTCGCGGGCCTGCGCACGCTGTGGACCGGCGGGGACGTGGTGCCCGCCGCCGCGGTGCGCCGCGTCCTGGCGGCCTGCCCCGGGCTGACCGTGGTGGACGGCTACGGGCCCACCGAGACCACGACCTTCGCCACCACCTTCGCCGTCGCGCAGGCGGCGGCGGTGCCCGACACCCTGCCGATCGGCCACCCCCTGGACGACCGCCGCGTCCACGTCCTCGACCGGCGCCTGCGGCCCGTCCCGCCGGGCTGCGCGGGCGAACTGTACGTGGCCGGCGAGGGCGTGGCCCGCGGCTACCTGGGCCGGCCCGGCGAGACCGCGGCCCGCTTCCTCGCCGACCCCTCCGGCCCGCCCGGCGCCCGGATGTACCGCACCGGCGACCTGGCCAGGCGGCGCCCGGACGGCACCGTCGAGTTCCTGGGCCGCGCGGACGACCAGGTGAAGATCCGCGGCTTCCGGGTCGAACCCGGCGAGGTGGAGGCCGCACTCGCCCGCCACCCCCAGGTCACCGACGTCGCCGTGGTCACCCGCGAGGACCGGCCCGGCGCCCGGCGCCTGGTCGCCTACGTGGTCGGCCCGGCGGGCGCCGAACCCGGGGAACTGCGGGCCTTCGCCGCCCGCGAGCTGCCCGACTACCTCGTCCCCGCCGCCTTCGTCCCGCTCGCCGCCCTCCCGCTGAGCCGCAACGGCAAGGTCGACCGGGCGGCCCTCCCGGCACCGGACGAGGAGCACGGGAGCGGGCGCCGCACGCGGACCGAGCCGCGCACCGAGGCCGAACGCCGCACCGCCGAGGTCTTCGGCGACGTCCTGGGCATCCGCCCGCCCGGCGTGGAGGACGGCTTCTTCGAGCTGGGCGGCGACTCCATCCTCAGCATCCGGCTCGCCGCCCGCCTGTCCGAGGCCTTCGGCGCCGACCTCACCCCCCGCGCCGTCTTCGACCACCCCACACCGGCCGGCCTGGCCCGCCTGCTCACCGAGGAGCAGGGCCGCCCGGGAAGCCCGGGGCGCCCGCCCGTCCTCCCGGTCGCCCGCGACGGCGCCGCGCCGATGTCCTACGCCCAGCAACGCCTGTGGTTCCTGGAGGAGTTCGCACCCGGCGGCGCCGAGTACGTGACCGCGCTCGCGCTGCGCCTGCGCGGCGCCCTGGACACCGACGCCCTCGGCGCGGCCCTGCGCGCCCTCGCGGCCCGGCACGAGTCGCTGCGCACCACCTTCGACAGCGTCGACGGCCACGGCGTCCAGCTCGTCCACCCGCCGCAGGTCGTGCCGCTGCCGCTGCACGACCTGTCCGGCCGGCCGGAGGAGCCGCGGGCGGAGGCCCTGCGCGGCCTGCTCGCCGCCGAGCGGGCCCGCCCCTTCGACCTGCGCCGCGGACCGCTGCTGCGCACCGCCCTGGTGCGGCTGGCCGAGGGCGACCACGTGCTGGCCCTGACCCTGCACCACATCGTCACCGACGGCTGGTCGACCGCCGTCCTGCTCACCGATCTGGCCCACCTCTACCGGATCGAACTCGGCTCCGGGGAGAGCCGGTTGGCGCCGCTGCCGGTGCAGTACGCCGACTACGCGCACTGGCAGCGCACGGTCGGTGCCGCTGGGGCCGACCAACTCGCCTACTGGAAGGAGCAGTTGGCCGACGTCCCGACGCTGCGCCTGCCCACCGACCGGCCCCGGCCCGCCGTCCGCACCACCAACGGGGCCACCGCCCGCCTGGAGCTGCCCGCCGACACGGCCCACCGACTGGCCCGGGTCGGCCGGGAGCGCGGCGCCACCCTGTTCACCACCCTGGTCGCCGCCGCGCAGGCCTACCTCGCCCGGCTCGGCGGCGACCAGGACATCGCCGTCGGCACCGTCACCTCCGGCCGCGAGCAGGCGGAGACCCAGAGCCTCGTCGGGTTCTTCGTCAACACCCTGGTGCTGCGCTCACGGGTGGAACCCGGGCAGCCCTTCGGCGACTTCCTCGGCGAGGTCCGGCAGACCGTCCGGGACGCCTTCGCGCACCAGGACGTGCCGTTCGAGCGCGTGGTCGACGAGGTGCAGCCGGTGCGCGACACCAGCCGCAGCCCGCTCTTCCAGGCCCTGGTCGTCCTCCAGAACACCCCGGCCGCCGACCTCGACCTCCCCGGCCTGCACGTGACCGACGTCGAGACCGACACCACGCAGGCGGCCTTCGACCTCGCGCTGGAGTTCGCGGAGGCCGACTCCGGCGCGCTGCACGGCCTGATCACCTACAACACCGACCTGTTCGACCCGGCCACGGCCGAGCGGATGGCCGGCCAGCTCGCCACCCTGCTGACCGCCGTCGCCGAGGACCCGGACCGCGCCATCGGCGCGCTGCCGCTGGCCGGTGACGACCAGCTGGCCGCCGAACTGGACCGGGCGCGCGGCACCTTCCGCGCCGTCCCCCAGGCGACCCTGGCCGAACTCTTCGAGCGCTGGGCCGCCCGCACCCCCGACGCGGTGGCGCTGCTCGACGGCGGCCGCGAGCTGAGCTACGCCGAGGTGGAGCGGGCGGCCAACCGGCTGGCCCACCGGCTCATCCGGCGCGGCGTCGGGCCGGAGCGGCTGGTCGCCCTCGCCCTGCCGCGCTCGGCGGCGGCGGTGGTGGCCCAGCTCGCCGTCGCCAAGGCCGGCGGCGCCTTCCTCCCGGTGGACCCGGACTACCCGGCGCCCCGGCGGGAGTTCATGGTGCGCGACGCGGGCGCCCACCTGGTGCTCGACGACCCGGCCGAGGTGTGGTCCACCGACGGGCCGCCGACCCCGCCCACCGACGCCGACCGCGCCACCCCGCTCACCCCCGGACACCCGGCCTACGTCATCTACACCTCCGGATCGACCGGCACGCCCAAGGGCGTCCTGGTGACCCACGCCGGACTCGCCGTCTTCGCGGCGGCCGCCGCCGAGCAGTACACCGCCGGCCCCGGGGCCAGGGTGCTCCAGTTCGCCTCGCCCAGCTTCGACGCCTCCGTCCTGGAACTGTGCGTCTCCCTGCTCAGCGGGGCCACCCTGGTCACGGGGGAGGGGGGGCCGCTCGTCGGCGAGCGGCTGGCCGAGGCCCTGGTCGAACGCCGCATCACCCACGCCCTGATCCCCCCGGCGGCCCTGGCCACCGTGGACCCGGAGACGGCCGCGACCCTGCCCGCCCTGCGCACCCTGGTCGTCGGGGCGGAGGCCTGCCCGGCCGATCTGGTCGACACCTGGGCCCCCGGCCGCCGGATGATCAACTCCTACGGCCCCACCGAGGCCACCGTGGTCGCCACCTGGACGGGCCCGCTGTCGCCCGGCACCGGCGCCCCGGGGATCGGCCGCCCCGGCGGCGGCGCCCGCAGCTACGTCCTGGACGCCGCCCTGCGGCCGGTACCGCCCGGCGTGACCGGAGAGCTCTGGCTGGCCGGCCCCGGCCTCGCCCGCGGCTACCTCGGCCGCCCGGGACTGACGGCCGGGCGGTTCCTCGCCGACCCGTTCGGCGCGCCGGGCGAGCGGATGTACCGCACCGGCGACCTCGCCCACCGGGACGCCGACGGCGAACTGCGCTTCGCCGGCCGCGTCGACGACCAGATCAAGCTGCGCGGCTTCCGGATCGAACCGGGCGAGATCGAGAGCGCGCTGCGCCGCAGCCCCCTGGTGCGCGACGCCGTCGTCACCGTGCGCGCCGACGGCCCCGGGAGCGGCGCGGGCTCCCGAGCCGGCCGGCTGGTCGCCTACGTCGTCCCGGCGGTCGGAGCCGCACCGGGCGGTGCCGTGCCGGGTGGCGCCGCACCGGAGGGGGCCGCACCGGAGGGCGACGACGAGGGCGAGGCCACTGCGGGCCTGCCCGCCGCCGAACTGCGGGCCCACCTGGCCGGGTTGCTGCCACCGCACCTCGTCCCGTCGGTGTTCGTCCCGCTGGACCGGCTGCCGCTCACCCCGAACGGCAAGCTCGACCGGCGGGCCCTGCCCGAACCCGGTCCCACGCAGGCCGCGGCCGGTCCGCGCCGGGAGCCGGGCACCGACACCGAACGCCGGATCGCCCGGATCTGGGCCGACGTCCTGGGCATCGAGGAGGTCGGCGCCGACGACAACTTCTTCCTGCTCGGCGGCGACTCCATCCTCAGCATGCAGGTGGTGTCCAGGCTGCGCCGGGACGGCCTGTACCTCGCCACCCGGGAGCTCTTCACCCACCAGACGGTGGCCGAACTGGCCACCGTGGTGCGCACCGCCCCCGACCGCGAGGACGACGGCCCGGTCACCGGGGACGTGCCGCTCACCCCCATCCAGGAGTGGTTCCTGACCACCCCGCGCGCCGCCCACCACCACTTCAACCAGTCGACCCTGCTCGAACTCGGCGCGGACCCCGACCCGTTGGCACTGCGGGCCGCGCTGGACGCCCTGCTCGAACACCACGACGCCCTGCGCCTGCGCTTCACCCACGACGAGGCGGGCTGGCACCAGTTCAACCCGCCGCCGGCCCCCGCCGAGGACGTCCTCGTCCGGTACGACCTGACCGGGCAGAGCGCCGAGGCCGCCGACGCGGCCATGGCCAAGGCGGCCGACGAACTGCACGCCGGCTTCGACCTGGCCCGGGGCCCGCTGCTGCGGGCGGCCCTGTTCACCGGCGCCCCGGACCGCCCGGCGCTCCTGCTGCTGGTCGCCCACCACCTGGTCGTCGACGCCGTCTCCTGGCGCCTGCTGCGCGACGACCTGGAGAGCGCCTACCGGCAGGCCGCCCTGGGTGCGGCGATCACGCTGGGGGAGCGCGGCACCTCCTACCGGGACTGGGCGCTCCGGCTCGCGGCCCATGTCGCCGACGGCGGCCTGGACCACGAACTGCCCTACTGGGACGAGGCGGTGAGCGCCGCCGAGGCGCTGCCCGGCCGACCCGCCGACCCCGGTGCCGCCGACCCCGGTGCGGCCGAGACCGCGACGGTCACCGTCGAACTGGACGAGGAGGACACCGAGGCACTGCTGCGCGCGGCCCCGGCCGCCTACCGCACCCGCGTCAACGACGTGCTGCTGACCGCCCTCGCCCTGGCCCTGGCCCGCTGGACCGGCCACGAGCGGATCCGGCTGGACCTGGAGGGGCACGGCCGGGAGGACGTCGTGGAGGGCGTGGACCTGTCCCGCACGGTCGGCTGGTTCACCACCATGTACCCGGTCACCTTCCACGTCCCCGATCCCGAGGACCTCGGCCCGGACCGCGACTGGCGCGCCCTGGTGAAGTCGGTCCGCCGCCAGCTGCGCGCCGTGCCGGGCAACGGGCTGGGCTTCGGCGCCCTGCGCACCTTCGGCCCGCCCGAGGTCCGCGAGCGCCTGGCCGCCGGCGCGCACGGCCAGGTGGTCTTCAACTACCTCGGCCAGTGGGACACGCGGCCCGAGACCGCCGGCGACGGCCTGGTCCGCGCCGAGCACGGCTCCTTCGGGCAGGACCACGATCCCCGGGACGGCGGCTCGCACCCGGTGGAGGTGGTGGGCGCGGCGCAGCACGGGCGCCTCGCCTTCACCTGGCACCACCGCCCCGCCCTGCACGACACGGCGAGCGTGCGCCGGGCGGCCGAGGAGTTCGCCGTGGCGCTGCGGCACATCGCCCGGCACGCCCGGGGAGGACGGTGACGGCCGCCCACCCGCCGCTGAAAGGACCACCACCGCAAGAGCACTGCCGCAAGACCACCGCTGGAAACCCGACAACGACGAAGGAGCACGACATGGACGAGAACACCCGCTACCAGGTGCTGCGCAACGACGAGGAGCAGTACTCCCTCTGGCCGGTCGACCTCGACGTGCCCGCCGGCTGGCAGCCCGTCGGCCAGGAGGGCACCGAGGCGGAGTGCACCGCCTACGTCGACGAGGTGTGGACCGACATGCGGCCGCGGAGCCTGCGCGAGCGCATGGAGAACGCCGGATCCTGACCGGCCGCAGCACGCCCGTCCCACGACAACCCCGAGGAGCTGACCGTGACCCCTTCGCTGCGCACCGAACACCTGGAGTTCATCCCCTACCGGGCCGAGGACGAGGACGCCTTCGTCTCCCTCCTCCGCGACGCTGAAGTGTGCAGTTGGATGGGCCAGGACCTGGTGCCCGAGCCGCAGATCCGCGCGCTGTTCCGCGCGATCCTGACCGACGTCTACCCGCAGCAGCTCTTCGACGTGTGGGGCCTGTGGCTGGACGGGAGGTACGCGGGCCACGCCGAGGTGAAGAAGACCGGGAACGTCGACGGCCACGAGCTGGTCACCGCCCTCGCCCCGGAGTTCTGGGGCCGGGGCCTGGGCACCGAGGTGGTCCGCGGCCTGGTCCGGTACGCCGCCGACGAGTTGGGGCTCAAGGAGGTCTTCGGCATGGTGGGCGCGGAGAACGCCCCGAGCCTGGCGATGTCCCGGCGGCTGGGCTTCCGGCACCTGCGCGACGTCGTCGGGGACGACGGCTCGGTGACGAAGGTGGTGGTGCTCTCGACGACCGGCCAGGCCTGACCGGGCCCGGCCGGGTAGGACCGCGGCCCGCGGCGCGTCCGGTCGCGCCGCGGGCCGCTGACGTGCGCGCCCGCTCAGCGGGCCGGTACGGCCCCGTTCGGCGCTCCCGGCCCGCTCGGCGCCGCCACCGTGCTGCGGCCCAGCAGCAGGGCGAGGTCGTCGGCCTGGCAGCGGATCTCCGGGATGGCGGTCGTCTCCAGCAGGTTGCCGCGCCGCATCGACCCCAGTGTCCACAGCGGTGCCGGAGCCCGGCCGTCGGTGGGGAGGAGCCGGCCGTCGGCGGCGGTGTCGAAGCCGCCGCCGACGGGGGCGGGGGAGCCGAGGCCGGTGGTGAGCAGGTCGGTGATCAGCGGGTCGTCGACCCGGGTGAGTTCGGCCTCGGAGCCGGTGCAGTTCAGCACCGCCCCCACCCGCAGCGTGCGGCCGTCGTCCAGCCGCACGTCGATGACCTCGCCGACCTCCCTGACCTCCCTGACTTCCCTGACCTCGCCGCCCCCGTCGGGGCCGTCCGCGGCGGTCTTGGCGTCGGCCACGGTGCCCCGGCCGATGCTGACCAGACCCGCGTCGACGGCGGTGCGCAGGGCCCCGGCGCTGACCGGCGGGATCCGGTGGCGGTGGGTCTCCCAGAGCCGGAGGTCCCGGGCCAGTAACCGGGCCTGGTCGGCGGGTGGGAGCTGCCGCCACAGGGTGCTGGTGAGGGGGCGGAGGCTGTCGACCCCGGTCCGCCAGTCGCCGTGGACGCGGCGGCAGCGGGCGATGTGGCACAGCACCGCCCGGCGCAGCGCGGGCAGCCCCGCACGGGCGTCGAGCTGCGGGGCGGCCGGGGTGGTGAGCGGGGTGGCGGCGTGCGGCCGGGGGACCAGGCCGTGCCGGGACAGGGCGTGGACGACGCGTCCGGGGCGCTGCAGGCTGAGCGCCATGTCGACCATGGTCAGGCCGGTGCCGACGAGCAGGACGTCGCGGTCCTCGGGGACGGCCGCCAGGGCGCCGGGTGCCCAGGGGTCGGCCAGGAACCGCCCGGAGTCGCGCAGCGCCGGCGGTGCCCAGGCCTGGCCGGGTGCGAAGTTGCCCAGGGCCAGCACCGCCGCGTCGACGTCCAGGGGCGGCCCGTCGCGCAGCCACAGACGCAGCGGCGGGGTGGTCGCCCGGGGCCGGTGGGTGAGGGCGACGACGCGGTCGGGCACCCGGACCAGGTCGGGGGCGCCGGGGCGGTCGGCCGCCGCCGCCAGGCTCTCGGCGAGGTAGCGGCCGAAGAGGCGCCGGGGGACGAAGTCGTGCTCGCCGCCGCGGTCGCCGAGCCAGCGCACGAAGTGGCCGGGGTCGTCCCGGTGGGCGCTCATCTGGCCGGCCCGGACGTTCAGCAGGTGGTGCGGCGCGTCGGTGCCGAACGCCAGCCCCGGGCCCGCGGGCCCGGGGTCGATGAGCCAGATCCGGTCCGGTGCGGGTCTCCCGGCGGCCGCGTGGTGGAGCAGGCGCAGCGCCGTGAGGGTGCCGGCGGCGCCAGCGCCCACCACGGCGATCTCGTGCGGGGTCCTGTTCTGGTTCACAGCGGCCGCGTCGGACACGGCGGGAGACGTCATGCGGCCAACATCGAGCCGATCGGCCGCCGCGTCCAACGACGGTTCATAGGCCCCTCGCCAAGCAGGACTTATGGCCCGGTGTCCCGGTGTCGCGCCGACCGGGGCGGGGGTGACGGTCACGTAGGGTCCCTGGCTCGACACGGTCCGTCCCATAAGGAGAGTTTGGGGGCGCGCTCCGCCGCCCGCCGCCCGGGCTTCTGGTTAGAGGGTGTCACGAAAGCTGTTGACCTCTCACGCGGATTCGCGTTATAACTTCTAACGAACACGCAAGCATCTATCGAATGCAGGGCCATCGCAGCCGCGTTCGCGGCTCGACGGGCAACGCCCGCCCACCGACTGACACCCGACCAAGGGGAACCCCATGTCCGGCACCCGCAGCACCGGCGTCCGCGCCGCCCTGTTCGCCGTTCCGCTCGTCGTCAGCCTCCTCGGCGCCGCGGCCGCGCCCGCCGGCGCCGCCACCTCGCACCCCGGCACCGCCCTGACCTGCCGCGGCCAGGGCGTCGACCCCCGGGCCCAGGTCCGCTACCGGGCCGAGACGGTGGTCCACGCGCCGCTGCACACCATCTGGAAGCTGCAGACCGACGTGGAGCGCTGGCCGTCCTGGCAGGGCCCCGTCGCGAGCGCGGAGCGCCTCGACCACGGCCGCCTGCGCCCGGGCTCGGCGTTCCGGTGGACGACCCCGCTCCCGCCCAACCCCGCGACCACCGCCACCAGCCTGGAGATCGTCTCGACCGTCCAGCAGCTCAAGCGGGAGTCCTGCCTCCGCTGGACGGGCCCCGCCGTCGCCGAAGGGCTGCACATCGACGGCGTCCACGTGTGGAACTTCACCAAGGTCAAGGGCGGCGTCCGGGTGAGCACCGAGGAGACCCACACCGGGCCCCAGGTCGACGCGGACGTCCCCACCGCGACCGCGATCCTGCGCCAGGGCCTCGACGGGTGGCTGCACGACCTGAAGACCACCGCCGAGGCCGACGCCGAACGGGACTGACCGGCGCTGACCGGGGCTGACCGGCGCTAGCCGGACAGGGATTCGAGGGCGGCCTGGGCGGCGTTGTGGCCGGGGATGCCGCTGACTCCGCCGCCGCGGACTGCGCCCGCGCCGCACAGCAGGACGTTCGGGTGGGCCGTCGCCACGCCCCAGCGGGCGGCGGGGCCGTCCACGGGCCCGGTCGCGAACGGGAAGGAGAGGTCCCGGTGGAAGATGTGGCCGCCGGGCAGACCGATCTCCCGTTCCAGGTCGGGCGGGGTCCTGGCCTCCACGCAGGGCCGGCCGGTGGCGTCGAGCGCGAGGCAGTCGGCGATCGGTTCGGCCAGCACCTCGTCCAGTTGGGCCAGGCTTGCCGCCAGGGCGCGCTCCTTGGCGGCCGGGTCGGTGAACAGTCGGGCGGGCATGTGCAGGCCGAACAGGGTCAGCGTCTGGAGGCCCTGGCGGACGGCTTCGGGGCCCAGGATGGTGGGGTCGGTGAGGGTGTGGCAGTAGATCTCCGACGGGGGCGCGGAGGGCATCCGGCCGGCCGCCGCCTCGGCGTAGGCGGTCTCCAACTGCCGGTAGCCCTCGGCGATGTGGAAGGTGCCCGCGAAGGCCTCCCGGGGGTCCGCGGCGGTGTCCCGGAGCCGCGGCAGCCGGCGCAGCACCAGGTTGACCTTCAGCTGGGCGCCCTCGGGCGCGGGCCCGGGCTCCTCGCCGAGGAGGCGGGCCAGGGTGGCGGGGGCGGCGTTGACCAGCACCCGGCGGCCGGCCGCCATGGCCTCGCCGCCTTGGTGGCGGTACGTCACCTCGGCGTCGCCGCGGCCGTCGGTGGCGATGGCGGTGACCTCGCACCCGGTGCGGATCTCCGCGCCGGCGGCCAGGGCCGCTTCGGCCAGCGCGTCCGTCACCGCGCCCATGCCGCCGACCGGCACGTCCCAGTCGCCCGTCCCGTTGCCGATCACGTGGTAGAGGAAGCAGCGGTTCTGCCGGAGCGAGGGGTCGTGGGCGTGGGTGAAGGTGCCGATCAGCGCGTCCGTCAGGACGATCCCGCGGACCAGGTCGTCGCTGAAGGCCCGTTCGATCGTCTCGCCCAGCGGCCGTTCGAACAGGGTGGTCCAGGCGGCGTCGTCGGCGATCCGCCGGCGCAGTTCGGCGCGTGCGGGCAGCGGCTCGGTGAGGGTCGGGAAGACCCGTCGGGCGACGTGCCCGGTCGTGCCGTAGAAGCGCTGCCAGGCCTCCCACTCCTGGTCGGTTCCGGTGAGCGCCCGGAACGCCTCCCTGGTCCGGCCGGGGTCGGCGGCGTCCACCAGCAGGCCGGTGGGCTTCCCGTCCCGGACGGTGGGCGTGTACGAGGCGATCCGGCGGCGCCGCAGGTCGAGCCGCAGGCCCAGCTCCTGGACGATCTTGTGCGGCAGCAGGCTGACCAGGTAGGAGTAGCGCGACAGCCGGGCGTCCACGCCCGGGAACGCCCGGGCGGAGACGGCGGCCCCGCCGACCCGGGGCAGCCGTTCGAGCAGCAGGACCCGGCGTCCGGCCCGGGCGAGGTAGGCGGCGGCCACCAGCCCGTTGTGGCCGCCGCCGACGATCACGGCGTCGTACCGGGCGGGGGTGGACGGGTTCGCGTTCACCCCCGCCACGCTACGGGACGGAACCGGGCCGGGGAATGCCCCGGACACGGCGGCCCCGGAACGCCGCAGGACCCCCTCGCAGCGGTTCGCGAGGGGGCCCTGCGGCGTCCGGCCGGTCAGCGGCCGCCGTGGATCAGTTCGACGGAGAAGCCGTGGTCGGTGGAGACGGTGGGCGTCCTGACCTGGGTGACCCCGGTCGCGGCGTCGTAGTACCAGCCCGAGGCGGCCGAGTCGAGCGCCGCCGCCGAGTCCAGCCGGGGCAGCGGTCCGCCCTGCGTGACGACCAGCCGCGGGGCGGGCTTGCCGTGCACGGTGAAGCGGTACCCCCGCTCGGCCGGCTTGCCGGTGTAACTCCCCACGCTGGCACCGACCTTGACGACGGTGACCGGCCCGTGGGCGCGGACGTCCACCCGCTGGGTGGCCGAGGCGCCGGTGGCGAAGCCGCGGGTGACGCCGTCGTCCTCGTACAGGGTGTAGGAGGAGTCGCCCTGCGGGTAGAGGTCGTAGTCGAGCCGGGTGCGGTCCCGGTTCTCCCAGGACAGCGTGCCCTCGGGCCACATCGGCACGATCGAGCCGCCCTTGACGAACAGCGGCAGGGTGTCCAGCGGCGCGGAGTACCCGTTGATCGTGGTGGGGCCCTGGTAGGTGCGCCCGGTCCAGTAGTCGGTCCAGGTGCCCTTGGGCAGGTAGATGCCGTCGCGCACCGAGGTGTCCGAGTAGACCGGCGCGACGAGGAAGTCCGGCCCGGCCAGGAACTCGTACTTGGCGTTCGGGCCGAGGGCCGCCGGGTCGTCCGGGTACTCCAGGGCGAGCGGACGCACCGCGCCGACGCCCGTCCTGGTGGCCTCCGCCGACAGCGTGTACATGTACGGCAGCAGCCGCTCCTTCAGCTGGAGGTACTTGCGGTTGATCGAGGTGTAGGGCTCGCCGTCCAGCCAGGGCTGCTGGTCGCGCTGCTCCTTGCCGGCCATGTCCCTGGCCCAGCCGTCCATGGTCATGATGGCCGGGAGGAAGGACTTCCACTGGAGGTCGCGGGTGTACATCTTCGGGTCGCGGCGGTAGATGGAGCCGACGTCGCCGGTGTTGTAGGCGATGCCGGACATGGT
The DNA here is from genome assembly GCF_041435235.1 of Kitasatospora sp. NBC_01300. NCBI lineage: Bacteria > Bacillati > Actinomycetota > Actinomycetes > Kitasatosporales > Streptomycetaceae > Kitasatospora > Kitasatospora sp. NBC_01300. The sequence continues at coordinate 7,056,102 of NZ_CP108408.1, forward strand.
GGCGCCGGCGTACGTGGGGATCTGCCAGCGGATGTAGTCCCAGGACAGGCTCTGGTCGCCGCTCCACAGGACGCCGCAGCGCTGGGCGCCGGCCCAGGAGACGGGCAGCCAGACGAAGCCGCGGGCGTCGCTGCCGTCCTCGATGCCGGCCTTGGCCTGGTCGCAGGCGTTCAGCGCGAAGTCGTAGCCGTTGCCGACCCAGGCGACGTCGAGCTTGCGCACCAGGGCGCCGGCCTTGACCTCGGCGGCCTGGTCGGGCAGGCCGTTCTGGGTCCAGAGTCCGAGCTGGGCGTGGTTCTTGCGCAGGCCCTCGCCGGTCTGGGCGAGGTTCTCGTAGCCGCAGCCGTAGCCGTCGTTGACGAGCATCCAGCCGAGCGGCATCTGGTTCTGCACGTAGCCGTCGGCGACCTTGAGCGCGTCCGTGGTGTGGCGTTCGCCGCGGTTGGCGTTGTGCAGGTAGCAGTCGGAGTCGCCGGGCTCCAGGCCGTAGACGGGCGGCATGAAGGGCTTGCCGACCAGGGTGGTGTACTTGCCGATCACCGACTTGACGTCACCGGTGAAGTAGTAGGCGTCCAGGCGCCGTTCCTGCTGTCCGGTGCGCACGGGCGAGCCGAAGTCGTAGGTGCCCGGCGCGAAGGTGTTGCGGAAGACGCCGTAGCCGGCGGTGGAGATGTAGAACGGCTGCGAGTTGTTGTAGCCGCCCTCGTTCCAGTTGGTGCTGTTGGCGACGTGGACGGTCTTGTCCCGGTGGGAGAAGGAGCCGTTCTGCTCGCCGCCGCCGAAGAACTGCTCGTCGGCGCCGCGGACCAGGCTCTGCCGCAGCCCGCTGGTGGACCAGCGCAGCGGGGCGTCCTCCTGCCAGACGGCGGTGCGGTTGTCGGCCTTGTACAGGCCGAACCTCAGGGGGTGCTTGTAGACCCGCAGCACCTGGTCCTTGGAGCGGATGCCGTAGTAGTCGCCGGCGTCGAACGACGAGGTGCCGCGCTGGAGTTCGGGCTGCTTGCGGATGATCGTGCTGCCGGCCGGGTCGGTGAGCACGCCGTCCGGGGCGGCGCGCAGCCGCAACTGGTCGTCGGCGAGGAAGTCGACCTTGGCCTTGAGGGTGCCGGCGGCGATGTCGTAGCTGCCCTGGCCGCCGGAGAAGGAGGTGAGGTCTCCCGCGTCGGCGGTCTGCGGCAGGTAGGCGCGCCCGGTGAAGGAGCCGCCGTGCACGTCGTAGGGGACGACCAGGACGTGGTAGGTGCCCGAGGCCTTCGGGATGACGGTCGCCTCGGGGTTGGCGGTGCCCGCGCTCTCGGCGACCTCCTTGCCGTTGGCGTCGTAGACGTAGAGGTCGAAGTCGTCGGTGGGGTTCTGCCACTGGATCGAGAGCGGGACGCCGCCCTCGGGGTTGTCGTCCCAGTAGCCGGCGGGCGCGTCGACGGTCAGGTCGAAGCGGCCGCAGACCGTGCCGTCCGGGTCCTGGGCGGCGGACGGGCAGGAGGCGGCGCCGCCGAGGGTGCCCTTGGCGTACGTGGGGCTCTGCCAGGTGGTGCTCTGGTGGCTGCCGTCGAGGACGGCGGAGCCGGGGGCGGCGGCGCGGGCCGGCAGGGCGGGCCCGGCCACGGCGGCGATGCTGGTGAGGGCCACGGTGAGGGCGGCCCGGCGGAGGCGATGTCGTACCAAGCGCACGGTGTGTTCTCCCGTCGGATGAGCAAGAGATGTTCACTTACTGCGCGAAGCTGCTTGAACATGGGGGAATACAAGCAACATTCACAGTCATGGCCGGTCCATGTCAATGGTGGGGTCGCCGTTCCCGACGCTCCGGGCGGCGGGGGCTACTTGACCGATCCGGCGGTCAGCCCGGAGACGACGTGGCGCTCGATGACGGCGAACAGCACCACGACCGGCACGATCGCGACGACCGATCCGGCGAACAGGTAGTTCCACTCCACGGTGTAGTTGCCGATGAAGCCGTTGATGCCGACGGTCAGCGGCTGGCTCTCCGGGGCCGTCGACAGGGTCAGGCCCATCACGAACTCGTTCCAGGCGGAGATGAAGGTGAAGATCACCGCGGTGACCACGCCGGGCATGGCCAGCGGCAGCACCACCCGGCGCAGCGCCCCGAGCCGGCCGAGGCCGTCGAGCAGCGCGGCCTCCTCCAACTCGACCGGGATGGAGCCGATGTAGGCGGTGAGGATCCAGACGGCGAACGCCAGGTTGAAGGCGGCGTTGCAGAGGATCAGCGTCCAGACCGAGTTGAGCATGTCCAGCTGGTAGAACTCGCGGTAGAGGCCCACCAGCAGCGAGGTCGGCTGGAACATCTGGGTGACCAGGACGAGCAGCAGGAAGAGCTTGCGGCCCCGGTACCTGAACCGCGCGGTGCAGTACGCGGCGGGCAGCGCGACCAGCAGCGCCAGCACGGTGGAGCCGCCGGCGACCAGCAGGGTGACCTTGAGGTTGGCGCCGAGCGTCGACTCGCGCCAGACGTCGACGAAGTTGGACCAGGCGGGGTGGCGCGGCAGGTAGCCCGCGTCGCGCAGCTCGTCGGCGGGGCGCAGCGCGGTGACGGCCATCTCCAGGTACGGCAGCAGGAAGACCGCCGCCAGCAGCCAGGCGGCCGCCGCCATGACCAGGGTGCGCGGCCGGATCCGGCGCGCGGGTGGGCGCGGCCGACGTGTGGGCGGAGAGACCGTCACCGTTCCTCCCCGTTCCAGCGGCCGACCTTGAGGAAGACCAGCACCATGAGCACCACCAGGGCGAAGTTGACCACCGACATGGCCGCGGACTCGCCGATGTCGGTGTTCTTCAGCTGGTACATGAACACCGTGCTGGTGGCCGTGGCGCTGCCCGGGCCGCCCTGGGTCATGCCCCAGATGACGGGGAAGGAGTTGAAGACGTTGATCAGGTTGATCACGAGGCCGACCAGGAAGGCCGGGCGCAGCAGCGGCAGGGTGATCCTCCGGTAGGCCTGCCACGGGGAGGCGCCGTCCACCCGGGCCGCCTCGTACAGCTCGCCGGGGACGGTCTGCAGGCCGGCGAGCAGGGTGTAGGTGGTGAACGGCAGCGAGACGAAGACGGCGACGAGGACCATCCAGGGCCAGGCGGTCGCCGGGTCGCCGAGCCAGTCCCGGGGGCCGTCGACCAGGCCGAGGTCGGTCAGCGCGGTGTTGAGCACGCCGGCCGTCCGGTCGAGCATCCACCGGAAGCCGATGGCGGTCATCAGGACGGACGCCGCCCAGGGGGCGATCAGCGCCCAGCGGGCGAACCTGCGCCCGGGGAAGCGCTGGTTGAACAGCTGGGCCAGGCCGAGCGAGAGCGCCATCGTCAGGCCGACGACGGCCACCGTCCAGACCACCGTCGAGAGCAGCACCCGGCCGAGGTCGGCCTCGCCGAAGAGCTTGCGGTACTTGTCCAGCCCGGCGGAGCCGCGGACGAATCCGCTGGTGCTGATGCGCAGGAACGAGGTGCGGACCATCTCGTAGACGGGCCACAGGACGACGGCCAGGATCAGCAGGACGGCCGGGGCGATCCACGGCAGCGGTCCGAGCCGGCCGGGGCCGGAGCCCGTCCGGGCGGGCCGGCCGGGCCCGGAGGCCTGGGGGGTGGGGGAGTCGAGGGACACGGCGGTGCCTTTCGGACGGGGCGCGGGCCAGGGCGGGCGTGCCCTACTTGTTCGCGACGGCGTCCCGGGCCTTCTTCTGCAGGTCGCCGAGCACCTTGGCCGGGTCGCCGGCGACGGCGGTGCCGATGCTCTTCTTGAGCTCGGCCGAGACCGCGTCCCAGGTGGTGTTGCCGAGCGGGTAGAAGGCGGCGTTCGGCAGGAGGGCGAAGAACGGTTCGAGGTCCTTGTGCTTGCCGCTGGCGGTCATCTCGCGCAGGGTGCCCTGGGTGACCGGCATCAGGTTGTAGGTCTCGTCGAAGGCGAGCGTGTTGTCCTTGGAGTACGCGAAGTCGAGGAACTTCCTGATCTGGTCGCGGTGGCCGTTCTTCTTGAAGGCCATCGTCCAGTCCGCGACGCCGAGGGTGGAGGCGAGCGGGCCGGTCCTGCCGGGGATGGGCGCGACGCCGTAGTCGACCTTGCCGTCCTTGGCCATCTGGATCAGCGAGGGGTGGCCGTCGGCCATGGCGGCCTTGCCCGCGGCGAAGTCGGCGAAGGCGGTCTTGCGGTCGGTGGTGGCCGGGTTGGCGTAGGTCAGGCCGGGGTCGACGAGGTTGGCCTTGAGCCAGCGGAAGGTGTCGACGTTGGCCTGGCTGTCGATGGTGTAGGTGCCGTCCTTGGCGGTGGGGCCGCCGCCGTTGCCGAGCTCCCAGATCATGCTCTCGCCCTGGGCCTCCTCCGGGCCGAGCGGCAGCGCGTACGGGGTGATCCCGGGCGCCTTGGCCTTGATCAGTTCGGCGTCCTTGCGCACCTCGTCCCAGGTGGCGGGCGGCTGGGTGATGCCGGCCTGCTGGAAGACGGCCTTGTTGTAGAAGAGGGCGCGGGCGGAGGAGACGAACGGGATGCCGTACTGCACGCCGTCGACCCGGCCGGCCTCGGCGAAGCTCGGGATCAGGTCGGCCCGGGTGTCGGCGGACAGGACGTCCTCGGCCTTGTAGAGGAGGTCGTCGGCGACCTTGTCGGCGTAGCCCCCGGTCTGCAGGACGTCGGGGACGTTGCCGCTCTGGATCATCGTCTTGACCTGCTTGTCGATGTCGTTCCAGTTCATCACCTGGACGTCGACCTTGATGCCGGGGTTGGCCGCGGTGAACGCGGTGGCGACGCCGTTCCAGTAGGCCTTGGAGCTGTTGGACTCCTTCTCGCCGTAGTCGGCGGCGACGAGTTTGAGCGTCACGGCGCCGTTCGGGGAGGACCCGCCGCCACTGCTGCCGCCGCACGCCGTGAGGGCGAGCGCGCCGACGGCACAGACCGCCCAGAGGGCACGTACACGTGTGTTCACCGCAGTTACCGCCTTCGTACGCCGCTTGATCCTAGTTGCTTGAAGAGCGCTGGTTCTGAGCAGATTCGAAAGAGCGTGGCGTCGGGCAGTATTCACGAGGCGGACCGGCGGGGTCGAGGTGTCGCCCGGATGTCGTTATCGGACCGTTGCATGACAACTGACGGTGCGACAGGGTGCCCGGCCGGTTCTCCCCGGCCGGGCACCCCGTGTGAACAGGTCAGACGCGCGCGACCCGGACCCCGCAGGCGGCGATCGCCTTCTCCTGGGCCGCGGTGGCCTCGTCGTCGGTGACGAGGTCGTGCACCTCGGCGAGCGGGCAGATCTTGGCGAAGGTCACCCGGCCGATCTTGGTGCTGTCCGCCAGGACCACTGACCGCGCGCTGGCGTGCAGGAACGCCCGGTCGGTCTGGGCCTCCATCTCGTCGTGCGTCGTGCAGCCGTCCTGCGCCGTCAGGCCGTCCACCCCGATGAACGCGACGTCCAGGTGGTACTGGGCGAGCATCCGGTCGGCGGCCGGCCCCACCAGCTCGTAACTCGTGGTCCGGGCCAGGCCGCCGACCACCACCAGGCGGACCTCCGGCCGGACGATGAGGTCCGCCGCGATGTTGACCGCGTTGGTCACGATGGTGATCCCGCCGCGCTCGGCCAGCACCCGGGCCAGCTCGCTCGTCGTGGTGCCGCCCGTCAGGCCCACCACGGCGCCGTCCGGCACCAGCCGGTCGGCCGCCAGCGCGATCCGCCGCTTCTCCGCCTGCCGCGTCCCGTGCTTGTGGCGCAGCGGCAGTTCGAGGTTGACGGCGCCGGTGACGGCCCCGCCACGGGTGCGGTGCAGCAGGCCCTGGTCGTGCAGTTCCTGGAGGTCCCGGCGGACGGTGGCCGGTGACACCTGGAGGAGGCCGGCCAGCTCGTGCACATCGGCGCTGCCCGCCTCGGTGATGTGGGTGAGGATCCGGGCGGTACGGTCGGCTTTGAGCATGGCCGAAGTCTAGGGCGTGTCCGTTGGATCACGCCGGGCCCGTGCGGCGGCGGCCTGTGCGCAGAACCGAACACCGGGCGGGCCGGGGCCGGGCGGGGCGGCCCGGGGTGGTTCGGTGCGGGGGCGTCACCGGGTGGCGAAGACCCAGCGGTTGGCGGCGAAGGCGTCGTGGGGTTCGGGCCGGGGGCCGCGGCCGTAGTGGCGGGTGAAGTCGAACGGGGTGTGGACGGTGGTGGACCAGCCGCGCGCGGTGAGATCGGCGGTGGTGTCGGGGCGGGGCCCGGCGTCGAGCAGGGCGAGCAGGTCGACGCCGAGCCGCTCGCGGGCGGTCGTGTAGACGGGGTTGTCGCGGACCGCCGCGGACTCCGGTCCGAGCTTGGCCTCGTACGCCAAGGTGCTTCCCGCGGCGCCGAGTCGGTCGACGGCGGCCGCGAGCCGCTGTTCGGCGGCGGCGGGCAGGTAGGGCAGCAGGCCCTCGGCGAGCCAGGCGGTCGGCTCGGCGGGCTGGAAGCCGGCCGCGGTGAGGGCGTCGGCCCAGTCGCCGCGCAGGTCGGCGGCCACCGGTACGCGGCGCGCCGCCGGCCGGGCGTCGACCCGGTCGAGGACGCGCTGCTTGAACGCGAGGACCTCGGGCCGGTCGACCTCGAAGACGGTGAGGTCGGCGGGCCAGTCGAGCCGGAAGGCCCGGGTGTCCAGGCCGGCTCCGAGCAGGACCACTTGGCGGACGCCCAGGTGGGCGGACCACAGCAGCTGGTCGTCCAACGCCCTCGTCCGCAGGGCGAGGTAGCGGCCGAGCCGCCCCCAGAGCGGATCGGCCTCGCCGTCCGGGACGTCCCGGGGGTGGACCGGCCAGTGCGCGGAGGACCTCGCGGCGCGCACGAAGTGCTCGGCGTGGGCGTCCCGGGTGAGGGCGTCGGGGCGGTGGGTCTCGATCGCGCGGGCGGCGGCGACCATCAGGGCGGTCGGTCCGACGCCCTCGTCGACGCCGGCACGGGGGCGGGCGGCGGTGGCCATGGTCCCTCCTGGTGTTCGGACTTGGGGAAGCCGCGGCCAGGTCCTGTCCGGCCGGATCGGCCGGACAGGACCTGGCCGGCGGACCGGTCGTGGGTGGTGGCGCGGGCGGCCGTGGGCCCGGTGCGTGGAGCGCGCGACGGCGCCGCCGGGCGGGTGCGGGGCGGCGCCGCCGTCGCTCAGCCGATCCGGGCGGGCGCGCCCCGGGGAGATCAGGCGGCCGGTCGGCCCACCAGCAGGTCGCCGGGGATGCCGGCCTTGTCCGGGGCGTAGTAGTCGCGGATCCCGGCGGCCCAGACGGCCACCGTGATGCGGTCCTCGGGGGTGGGGCCGAAGGCGTCGAAGAGGGCGTGGATGTTGGCGTGCTCGAAGCCGATCGCGGTCATCAGCGCCACGAACAGCGGGCGCTCGATCAGGCCGTCGCCGTCCGGGTCGCCGAGCGCGGCCAGGGCGTCGGCGAACTCGCCGGCGGTGGGGCCGAAGCGCTCGGGCGAGAGGACGAAGCCGCCGAACTCCTCGCGGCTGATCACGCCGTCGCCGTCGGTGTCCAACTCGCTGACCAGGGCGGTCCAGTAGCGCCGGAAGGCGGCGCGGATCGCGGCCTTCGCGGCGTCGTCCGAATCGGCGGCGGCCGCGACCACGCGGGCCGTCATCAGGTTGAAGTCGTCGACCTCGACGACGCCGTTGCGGTTGGCGTCGAACAGGGAGAAGACGAGGTCGATCCGCCGGGTGGCCTCGGTGGGCATGTGTCGCTACCTCTTTCCGTGGGTTCACGCGTGTCCGCGGGGCCACGCGTTCCGGTGGGACCGGATGGTGTGCGTCCGATCGGTCTCCCCACTATCGGCCACCCGGGTCGGGGCGGATGAGTCATGATCGATTTCTTCACCTGATGGAGTGAACTATCAGCGTTCGAAAGCCAGTTGGCGCGCAAACGGCCCTGCTCAGGCTGCCGGTGCGGCCGGCCGCCAGTCGGCGGGGCCGGCGGGCGGGAGGTGCCGGGGCAGGCCGGGCGTCCAGCGCTTGGTCCCGTCGGGCAGGACGGCGAGGGCCTCGACGCCGGGCTGCCGGGTGGCCCAGGCGAGCGCGCGGTCGGGGCCCATCGCGAAGGCGGCGGTGGCCCAGGCGTCGGTGCGGGCGATCCCGGTGCCGGGGGCGCCGACCAGGGTCAGCGAGGCGAGGCCGAGCGCCGGCCGGCCGGTGTGCGGATCGAGGATGTGCGCGCCGCGCTCGGCGGTGCCGGAGGTGGCCACCGCGAGGCCGTCGCCGCCCAGGACGGCGGCCAGCGCGCCCGGCCGCAGCGGGTGGGCGACCCCGATCCGCCACGGCCCGCCGGCGGTCTGCACGTCCCCGCCGCCGCTGACGCAGTACTGCCGGGCCCCGGCGGCGCGCAGCAGCCCGGCCGCCTCCTCGACCGCCCACCCCTTGACCCAGCCGCTCGGGTCGAGCCGGCCGCCGGGCCGCTCGGTGAAGAAGCCGTCGGTCTGCGCGGCGACCTCGCGGCAGCTGGCCAGGACGGCGCGGACCTGCGGATCGCAGTCGGCGAGGGCGAGTTCGCCCCGGTCGAGGCGGCTGATGTCGCTGTCCGGCCGGTAGGGCGAGAACACCGCGTCGATCCGGTGCAGCCGGTCGGCGATCCGGCGGAGCAAGGCGGGCGTGCCCGGGCCGGGATCGCGGACGGCGATCGAGAAGACGGTGCCCATGACGGGTTCGGCGTGGCGGAGCACCGCGCCTCACCGCCCGGCGCGGTCGAGCGCGCTCTGCAGGGAGCGGACGTAGCCGTCGCTGGTGAAGGTCGCGCCGCTGACCACGTCGATCCCGGCGCTCTGCGCGGCGATCGCCTCCTGGTTGAGCAGGGGCAGCGCGGAACTGTTGATCTCGCGGTCCCGGCGGTCCTCGGTGGGGTACTTGACGACGTCGACGGCGGTGATCCGGCTGCCGGCGAGGGTGACCTCGACCTGGACGGGGCCGTAACGGGTGTTCACGGCGTCGCCGGTGACCTTCCGGGTGCCGCCGCTGCCGCCGCTGCCGCTGTTGCCGCCGGTGCCACCGGTGGCCGGTGCGGTGGGGGCGCCCGACGGCCCGGCGGTGGCGTCGGAGGCCCCGGCGGCGGTCCCGGACGAACCGGCGCCGGACGAGCCTGCGGTGCCGGACGAACCGGTGCCGGACGAGCCCGTGCCGCCGGAGCTGATCACCGGCGCGGGCCCGGCGGCCCCGTGCGGTTTGAGGGAGAGCAGCAGGACGACTCCGGCCGCGGTGGCGGCACCGGTGACGACGGCTCGGCGCATGGGCGGGGCTCCTCGGGGTGTGGCGGAGGTGGCGTGGTGGGACGGGCTCAGCAGGTCCGGCGGGCTCGGCGAGCGGGCTCAGAAGTCGAAGGACTCCCGGTGGATGCGCCCCGCCCGCACCCCGGCGGCCCGCAGCGAACGGACGGCCTCCTCGGCCAGCGCGTCCGGCCCGCACAGGTAGACCTCGTGCTCGGCGAGGTCGGGGACGAGCCGGGCGAGCGCGCGGCCGAGGTCGCCGATCCGCGCCCGCGGGCCGACCAGTTCGTGCACCGCGGCGCCCCGCCGCCGGGCCACCTCCGCCAGCTCGGCCCGGAACAGCACGTCCTCCGGGCACCCGGCCCGCTGGACCAGGGTCAGCTCGCCCGGCAGCGTCTCGAACAGCGCCCGCAGCGGGGTGATCCCCACCCCCGCCCCGAGCAGCAGCACCCGGCGCCGCCGTTGCAGCCGCCCGGTGAACGCCCCGTACGGGCCCTCGGCGCGCACCGGGGTGCCCGGGCGCAGCGTGGCCACCGCGGCGCTGTGGCCGCCGAGGTCCTTGACGGTGAAGCGCAGGAAGTCCGGGCGCGGCGGCGCCGACAGCGAGTACGGGTTGGCGGCCCACCGCAGGCCGGGCGCCTGGAACTGGAGGCGGAAGAACTGGCCCGGCTCGGCCCGGAGTTCGTCCAGCCGCCGCCCGGTCAGGAACAGCGACACCACGCCCGGCCCCTCCCGGCGGACCTCCGCCACCCGCAGCCGGTGCCGGCGGTCGAGCAGCCAGGGCCGGGCCAGCCGGTACCAGCCCAGCAGGGCGGCGGTGCCGAGGTAGAGCGCGTACCAGGCGGCGCGGGCCGGGCCGTCGCCGAGGTCGGCGCCGGTGGCCAGCTGGTGGCCGAAGGCGAGCGCCACCGCGAGGTAGGTGGCCAGGTGCAGGTAGTACCAGGCCTCGTACGGGAGGCGGCGCCGGGCGGCCCGGGCGGAGACGGCGCCGGTGCCCAGCATCAGCAGGGTGCCCAGCGCGGCCTTGAGCATCTCGGGGTAGTGGAGGACGATCTCCACGCCCTCGCCGAACAGGCCGCGCCCGTCCGTCAGCGCGTACCCCCAGACGACCGTCAGCACGTGCACCGTCACCACGGCGACCAGCCAGCGCCCGCCGAACGCGTGCCAGCGGGCCAGCCGGTCGGCGCCGACCCCGCGCTCCACCGGCGGCAGCCTGGCCATCAGCAGGAGGAGCACCGGCGCCGCGTACCCGGCGAGCAGGCCGGTGATCCGGCCCGCCCCGGTCAGCCAGCCGGCCGCGCCGGCGACCGCCGGGGTGTCGGACCACCACAGCGCGAGGACGCCGAGCGCCCCGGCGGCGATCAGGCCCAGCACCGCGTCCGGCCGGGCGGCGGCCGGGCGGCGCGGGGCCGCCCGGCGGGTGCGGGCGGCGGGTCTCGGCGGGGCGGCGGTGGCCATCGGGGATCCTCCTTCGGGCCCGGCGGGCGAGCACCGCCGGGGCGCACCACGATCGCACCGCAACCTCTGAGCCGGCTCTGAACCGGGGCCGTCGCCCCCGTCGCCCCCGGCGGTGTCGCCGCAGGTCAGGGCGGGTGGAGCGGGTTTCCCGGGTGGCTGCCGGTCTCAGGGCTTTCTCATCGCGGTGGGCCAGGATGACGGCGGCCGACCGCCTGCACCCAGGGAGCACCATGGACGACACCGCCGAGCGGGGCGCCGACCGGCAGGACTGGCGGGTCCTGGTCGTCGACGACGAACCGGACCTGGTGGAGGTGGTGTGCGGCGCGGTCCGCTACGAGGGCTGGCAGGCCCGGGGCGAGACCACCGGACTGGCCGCGGTCCGGGCGGCGGCGCACTGGCGCCCGGACGCCGTGGTGCTCGACATGATGCTCCCCGACCTCGACGGCATGGAGGTGCTGCGCCGCATCCACGCCGAGCGGCCCGAGGTGCGGGTGCTCTTCCTCACCGCCCGGGACGCCGTCGAGGACCGGATCGCGGGCATCGCGGCGGGCGGCGACGACTACGTGACCAAGCCGTTCAGCCTGGCCGAGGTGGTGGTCCGGCTGCGCGGGCTGCTGCGCCGCGCCGCCCCGCCGGGGGCCGCGGGCCAACCGCCCGCGCACGCCCTGGTGCTCGGCGACCTCGTCCTCGACGAGCGGGCCCGCGAGGTCACCCACGCCGGCGAGGTGGTCGACCTCAGCCCGACCGAGTACGCGCTGCTCGCCCACCTGATGCACCACCCGCGGCAGGTGCTCAGCAAGGCGCAGATCCTGGACGCCGTCTGGTCGTACGACTTCGGCGGGCAGGCGCACGTCGTCGAGCTGTACATCAGCTATCTGCGCAAGAAGCTGGACGCGGGCCGGACGCCGATGATCCACACGGTGCGCGGCGCCGGCTACCTGATCAAGGCGGCCCCGTGACCGGCGGGCCCACGACGGGCGGCCCCGTGACGGGCGCCGCCAGGGCGCGCCGCCGGGCCGCCCGGCTGGTGCCGCGGACGCTGCGGGCCCGGCTGATCGCCGGCCTGCTGGTGCTGCTGGTGGTGACCTGCGCCGCGGTCGGCCTCGCCACCACGGCGGCGCTGCGCCACTTCCTGGTGGACCGCCTGGACCAGCAGCTCGCCGACGCCGGCGGGCGCTACGCCGCCAGCCTGGAGCACGCCGGCCAGGGCGGCGGCACCGACACCCGGGCGCAGACCCCCGGCACCCTGGGCGCCCGGCTGCTGGACGGCCGGGTCACCGCGGCGGGCGTGGTCGACGGCGACGCCGACGACGCCAACGGCCCCAGCGCCGACGACCGGCTGGTGTTCTCGCCGGCCGAGCAGCGGGCCCTGGCCGCCCTGCCGGTCGGCGGGCCGGCCCGTACCGTCGACCTGGGCCGCGCGCAGGGCCACTACCGGGTGCGCGCGGTGGCCGGCCGGGACGGCGACGTGCTGGTCAGCGGACTGCCGCTGCGCCCGGCCGAGGACACCGTGGACCGGCTGGCGACCCTGGAGCTGACCGTCTTCGCGATCGCCGTCGCCGGGGCGGGGGCGGCCGGGGCGGTCTGGGTCGGCTGGTCGCTGCGCCCGCTGCGGCGGGTGGTGGGCACGGCCGAGCGGGTCGCCGCGCTGCCGCTCGCCAGCGGCGCCGTCACGCTGGCCGAACGCGTCCCGGACGACGATCCGCGGACGGAGGTCGGCCGGGTCGGCGCGGCGCTCAACCGGATGCTCGGGCACGTGGGCGACGCGCTGGCCCGCCGGCACGCGGTGGAGGAGCGGCTGCGGGCGTTCGCGGCCGACGCCAGCCACGAGCTGCGCACCCCCGTGGCGGCGGTCCGCGGCCACGCCGAACTCGCGCTGCGCCACCCGGGCGCGGTGCCCGGGCCGGTCCGGCACTCGCTGGAGCGGATCGACGCCGAAGCGGTGCGGATGGGCGCGATCGTCGAGGACCTGCTGCTGCTCGCCCGGTTGGACGCCGGCCGGCCGCTGGCCGACGCCGAGGTCGACCTGACCCGGATCGCGCTGAACGCGGTGGCCGACGCCCGGGCGGCCGGGCCCGGGCACCGCTGGCGTCTGGCGCTGCCCGAGGAGCCGGTGCTGGTGCGCGGGGACGCGGACCGGCTGAGCCAGGTGGTGGTCAACCTGCTGGCGAACGCCCGGACCCACACCCCGCCCGGCACCGAGGTCGAGCTGCGCCTGGAGCCGGCCGGGGCGGAGGTGCGGCTGGCCGTCGCCGACGACGGCCCGGGGATCGCGCCGGAGCTGGCCGGCCGGATGTTCGAGCGGTTCGTCCGGGGCGACCGCGCCCGCTCGCGCTCGACCGGGTCGACGGGGCTCGGCCTGTCGATCGTGCGGGCGGTGGTCGGGGCGCACGGCGGCACGGTGGACGCGGCGAGCCGGCCGGGGCGCACCGTGTTCACGGTCCGGCTGCCGCTCTGACCCGGCTCACTGGGGCGGGGGAGCGGTGGTGCGGAAGCGCTGGCGGTACTCGGTCGGGGTGGTGTCGAGCCGGCGGCGGAAGGCCCGGACCAGGGTGTCGGTGGTGCCGAACCCGCAGTCGGCGGCGACGCGGTCGAGCGTGGCATCGGTGGATTCGAGCTGGTGGCGGGCGAGTTCGACCCGGGCCGACTCGATGTAGGCGCTGGGAGTGGTGCCCAGTTCGGTCTTGAAGATCCGGGTCAACTGCCGTTCGCTGACGTGGGCGTGGGCGGCGAGATCGGGGACGGTGAGCCGGCCGGTGAGGTTGCGCAGGACGTGGTGGCGCAGCTCCTCGACCCGCCGGGTGGTGGAGACGGGTTCCAGCGGGACGCTGAACTGGCTCTGGCCGCTGGGGCGTTTGAGGTACATCACGAGCTGGCGGGCGACCCTCAGCGCGAGCTCCTCGCCGAAGTCCTCGGCGACCAGGGCGAGGGAGAGGTCGAGGCAGGCGCTGATGCCCGCGCCGGTCCAGACGTCGCCCTCGCGGATGAAGATCGGGTCGGCGTCCACCTCGATCTCCGGGTACTCGGCGGCCAGTTGCGCGGCAGTCGACCAGTGGGTGGTGGCGCGCTTGCCGTCGAGGAGCCCGGCGGCGGCGAGCAGGTGCGCGCCGACGCAGACCGAGGCGATGCGGCGCGAGCGCCCGGCGAGGGCGCGCACCCGGTCGACCACGGCCGGGTCGGTGCGCGGGTGGACCCGGCGCGGGCCGTCCACCTCGACGGCGCCGGGCACCAGCAGGGTGTCGATGGCGCTCGCGGCGGCCTCGTCGAAGGTGAGGTCGGGCAGGATCCGCACGCCGGCGGCGGTGGTGACCGGGTCCGTGGTCTCGGCGGCGAGGACGACGCGGTAGCCGGTCGCGTCGCCGGTCTCCCGCCGGACGAGGGAGAACACCTCGGGCGGTCCGGTGACGTCGAGCAGGTCGACGCCCTCGAACAGGACGATGACGATCAGTCGTTGTACGGCGCCCACGGCCCCACCTTGCTCTCTCGATGCTCTCTCGATGTCGGAATCTGCAGGTTAGACGGCATTGCCGACATCCGGTGGCCGGCCGTAGCGTTCCGGAGGCGGGCCGCCGCGGCCGTCGCAGCCGCCGCCCGCCGTTACCCGTGTACCGAACCGAAGGTGGTCCCCCCATGCCCACGACGACCCTGCGCGCCCTGAACGGCCTCGACGAGACGCCCGCCACGCTCGCCGCGTCCACGCTGATCCTGATCGACTACCAGAACACCTACGTGCGCGGCGTGATGGAGCTGGAGGGCTGGCGGGAGGCGCTGGACGCGGCCGCGGCCCTGCTCGCCCGGGCGCGCGCGGCGGGCGCCACGGTCATCCACGTGATCAACGACGGCGGCGCGGGCACCCCGTACGACGTCCGCGCCGAGATCGGGCAGATCCACCCCGCCGTGGCGCCGGCCGAGGGCGAGGCCGTGGTCGTCAAGCAGGCCCCGGACGCCTTCGTCGGCACCGGCCTGGGCGCCCTGCTCGACGAGGCCGGCCACCAGGACGTCGTGGTCGCGGGCTTCATGACCCACATGTGCGTGGCCTTCACCACCGCGGGCGCCTTCCTGCGCGGCAACCGGCCGACCGTCGTCGCCGACGCCTGCGCGACCCGCCCGCTCGCCTCGGCGGGTACCCGGGTGAGCGCCGACCAGCTGCACCGCAGCGCCCTGGCGACGATCGGCGACCTGTACGGCGTGGTCGTGGAGTCCCAGGCCGCGCTGGGCTGAACCGTTCCCGTCGGGGCCCGGCCCGCCGGCCGGGCCCCGACAGCGGCGGCGTCAGGCCAGCGGACGGCAGAGCAGCGCGTCCGGGACGCCGGCGTGCAGCCAGCGCCAGGTGAAGGCGACCCCAGCGACGTACTCGTTCGAGGCGCACTGCCCCTTGTAGGCCCCGGGCGCCCAGTCGCTGGCCGCCGAGTCGGCGCCGGTGGTGGCCGGGGGCCGGTTGTCGCCGTGGTCGAACCAGAGCACCCGGTTCGCCCCGGCGGGCGGCGCGGCCGCGGGGGCGCAGAGCAGGGCGGCCATCGCGTCGGCGCGGACGCTGTAGCCGACCGCGAACCGGCCGTCCGGGCACTGGAGTTTGTCGTAGCCGGGCGCCCAGTCGCCGCCGGTGACGTAGCGCTCGTCCGTGACGGTCGTCCAGGCGTCCGGCCCGGTGGCGGGCTGCCCGGCGTCGGTGCACAGGCCGCGGCCGTCACCGCGGCCGAGGCCGATCAGGCGCTGGCCGTCCGGGCAGTTCCCCTTGCGGTTGCCGCTGCTCCAGTCGGGCAGGGCCAGCATCCGCCGGGAGGCGTTCTGGTCGGCGTGGTCGAGGTCGAGCAGGTTCCAGCGGGCGGTGGCCGGCACCCGGCCGGTGTACCCGGGGGCGGCGACCAGCCGGTTCCAGTACGCGGCGCGCCAGTCGCCCGGGTCCTCGACGCTCAGCCGCCGGCCCGCCCGGTCGTAGTGGAGCAGTGCCCAACTGTCCTGCGGTACGCCGTCGTTGTGCCACCCGACCAGCGGCCAGACGGCGAAGTCGGTGTCGTGCTCGGCCAGGATCGCGGTGAAGCGGTCGAACCAGGCCTGCTCCTTGGCGTCGGTCGGGCCCCGACCACCGGCGCCGAACTCGCTGATCCAGACGGGGGCGGTGAAGTGCTGCCCGGCGCGGGTGACGAAGAGCGCCTCCTCGTCCACCACGGCGGCGAGTTGACTCGACGTCAGGTCCTGGTAGCGGGGATCGCCGGTGGCGCCGGGGCCGCTGCCCGCGCCGGTGTTGGCCGAGCCGGTGTACCCGTAGAAGTGCGCCGAGTAGACCAGCTTGCCCGAGTCGATCAGGGTGTGGGAGAGCGTGGCCACCGGCTTGAGCATCGGACGGCCGTGCGGCAGGCCCGCCAGCGGGACGCCCTGCCAGTTGATGCCCTCCATGATGATCAGCAGGTCGGGGGCGGCCTGGAGGATCCGGTTGCCCGCCTCCTCGAAGGCGGCGTACGTGTCGTGGGCGTCGCCCAGGCCCCAGTTGGGGTCGTCCCAGGTGTCGCGGCGGACCTCGTTGCGCAGGTCGGCGCCGACCACGCGCTTGTTGGCCCGGTACCGGTTCACCATGAACAGCCAGTCCTGCTCCCACGTCTCGGTGGACTGGCCGCTGTTCCACCGCTCGTTGCCGTCCAGGCCGCAGCAGAACCGGTACCCGGTGGTGTGGTTGTTGAGGATCACCGCGAACCCGTCGGCGGTGAGCGCCGCCACCACCGCGTCGTACACCTGCAGCGGGGTGCTGCCGCGCAGCCCGGGGTTGGCGGCGACGGCGGCGTCCGGGACGGCGGCGGTGTCCCGGATCATCGCGTCCGCGAACGGCAGCCGGACGCTGTTCAGCCCGAGGCTGTGGAAGCCCGCCATGATCTCGGACAGTGGCGCCCGGTCGAGGCCGAGCGGCAGGTTGTACGAGACCTGGCCGGCCTGGTTGTTCGCCGGATCGGTGGTCGGGCCGCTGCCCTGCCACGTGCCCTGCGCGCCGGACCAGTTGCCGGACTTCAGCTTGAACCGGTCGCCCGACGCGTCGACGACGTACCGCCCCCGGGTGCTGAGCGGCCCCGCCCAGGAGGCCGCCAACTGTGCGCCGCTGAGCGGCACCGGGGCGGCGGTGGCGGCGCTGTCGGTGGCGACGGCCGGGGCGGCGTCAGCGGCAGTGGCCGCCGGCGCAACGAGCAACGCGGACAGCGCCGTTGCCGCGGACAGCACGCGGAGCGCGAGTCTTCTCATGATGGTCCCCAGCGGTGAGGGTGGGTGGGTGTCCGTACACGGTCACCCGGGATCCTGGCATAGCCGCGCCCCGCCCGGCAGTCCTCCGGTCCACCCCGTCCGCCCTCTGGACGAATACCTCTCACTGAGAGCTAAAATCGGGGGTATGAGTGCGACACCGGAAACGCTCGCCCCCGCACCGGCCGCCGGCCTCCCGGCGACCCCCGATCCCGACGTGGCCGACGAACTCTCCGCCCTGCTGGTCGGCATCCAGCGCCTGGTCCGCCGCCGACTGCGGCAGGGACTCACCGAGCCGAGGCTGCGCGGAGCGCAGGTCGAACTGCTCCGCCTGGTGACGGACACCCCCGGACTGCGGGTGTCCGACGCGGCCGAGGAGCTGTGCCTCGCCGGCAACTCGGTCTCCACCCTGGTCAACCAGCTGGTCGCGCTGCGGCTGCTGCGCCGGGAGGTGGACCCGGCCGACCGCCGGGCCGCCCTGCTGTACGCCACCGACGAGGCCGTCGAACGGCTCGCGGTCTGGCGGGCCCGGCGCGCGGCGCTGGTGGGGGAGGTGGTGGCCGGGCTGCCCGCCGACTCCCGCGCGGCCCTGGCCGCCGCGGTGCCCGCGCTGCGCGAGGTGGCGACGGGCCTGCGCACCCGGCCCGGTGAGCCGGGGGAGGAGGAGCGATGACGTTCCCGGAGGACGGCGGTGCCGCGGCGGTGGTCTGCCGCGGCCTGGAGTACACCTTCCACCACGGGCGCGGGAAGGGCGCCGGCACCAAGGCCGTCGACGGTGTCGACCTGACCGTGCGCACCGGCGAGGTGTTCGGCCTGCTCGGCCCCAACGGCGCCGGCAAGACCACCACGATCCGGGCGATCACCACCCTGCTCCCGGTCCGCGCCGGCATGGTGCGGGTCTTCGGCCACGACCCCGCCCGGCAGCGGATGGAGGTCCGCCGGCTGCTCGGCTACGTGCCGCAGCAGCTCTCCGCGGACGGCGGGCTGACCGGTCGGGAGAACGTCGCGCTGTTCGCCCGCGTCTTCGACGTGTCGCACGGCGAGCGGCGCGAGCGGGTCGCCCAGGCGCTGGCCGCCGTCGGCCTCGCCGATGCGGCCGACCGGATGGCCGGGACCTACTCCGGCGGCATGGTCCGCCGGCTGGAGCTCGCCCAGGCCCTGGTCAGCGCCCCGCGCCTGCTGGTGATGGACGAGCCGACCATCGGCCTGGACCCGATCGCCCGCACCGGCGTCTGGGAGTGCGTCGAGGCGGTCCGCCAGGCCACCGGGATGACCGTGCTGGTCACCACCCACTACATGGACGAGGCCGACCGCTACTGCGACCGGATCGCCCTGATGGACCGAGGCCGGATCCGCGCGCTCGGCACCACCGAGGAGCTGAAGACCGTGGTCCGCGCGCAGGATCCGCAGCTCACCGACCCCAGTCTGGACGACGTGTTCCGCCACTTCGCGGGCCGCGAGCTGGCCCCCGGCGAGGCCCCGGAAGGAGAGTTCAGCGATGTCCGCCGTACCCGCCGCACCGCCTCCCGCGTCGGCTGAGCCCCCGGGCCCCGCCGCCGCTGCCCCTGCCACTGCGACCGCCGCCCGTCCCGACCTCGGCCTGCTGCTGGTCCCCCCGCGCGCCCGCACCGGCTGGCGGCTGGTGCCCGCCCGGACGCTGGCGATGTGCACCGTCGAGCTGCAGAAGCTGCGCCACGACCGCACCGAGCTCTACACCCGGGCTGTGCAGCCCGCGCTGTGGCTGCTGATCTTCGGGGAGACCTTCACCCGGCTCAAGGCCATCCCCACCGGCGGCATCCCCTACCTGGACTTCCTCGCCCCCGGGATCATCGCCCAGTCCGCCATGTTCATCGCGATCTTCTACGGCATCATGATCATCTGGGAACGGGACTCCGGGGTGCTCACCAAACTGCTGGTCACCCCCACCCCGCGCGCCGCGCTGGTGACCGGCAAGGCCTTCGCCGCCGGGGTGAAGGCGGTGATCCAGGCCGTCGTCGTGGTGGTGATCGCCGCCCTGCTCGGAGTCGCGATGACCTGGAACCCGCTGCGGCTGCTCGGGGTCGTGGTCGTCGTGCTGCTCGGCTCGGCGTTCTTCTCCTGCCTCTCGATGACCATCGCCGGCATCGTGCTCACCCGCGACCGGCTGATGGGCATCGGCCAGGCGATCACCATGCCGCTCTTCTTCGGCTCCAACGCCCTCTACCCGGTGGACCTGATGCCGGGCTGGCTCCAGGTGGTCAGCCGGGCCAACCCGCTCAGCTACCAGGTCGACGCCCTGCGCGGCCTGCTGATCGGCACCCGCGCCCACCTCCCGCTCGACTTCGCCGTCCTGACCCTGGCCACCGTGCTCGGCATCACCGCGGCCTCCGCCCTCCTCGGCCGCCTGGCCCGCTGACGCCCGCGCCGCCGCCGGGCTGCACGGGGGTCAGCCGCGCGGCTGGCGGGGCAGGGCGAGGGTGAGGGCCTCGGGGGAGGCGGGCGGGAGGGCGAGGGCGGAGACGGTCTCGGCGGGGAGCGGGCGCAGGCCGAGCAGGGCGGTGGCCAGGCGGGTGGTGGCCCGGTGCCAGTCGGGGATGCGCTGGAGCATGGCGTGGCCGCTGCCGGTGACGGTGTAGCCGCAGACGCGGGCGCCGGCGGCCCGGCTGCGGGCGCCGAAGGCCCGGGTCTCGGCGGGCGGGGTGACCTTGTCGCGGTCGCCGTGCAGCAGCAGCACGTCCCGTCCGGCCAGCTGCTCGCACGGGTCCTCGGCCGGGCACCAGGGGGCGAGGGCGACCAGGCCGGTGACGGCCGGGTGGCCGCCGGCCCGCAGGGCCGCGCGCCCGCCCATCGAGTGCCCGATCAGGACGGTCGGCACCTCGCCCAGCTCCCGGGCCAGCTCGTCGAGGGCGGCGAGGGCGTCCAGCGCGGCGTCGGCGCGCTGCCCGTTCCAGCCCCGGTGGCGGTAGCGGACGGTGCCGACGGCCACGTCGGCGCCGGCGGTGTCCTTGGCGAGGGAGCGCAGGAAGCCGTGCATCCGCAGCAGCGGCAGGTTGACCGGACCGGGCCGGGAGAGGTTGTGCTCCTCGCCGCCGTGCAGCACCAGGACGGCGGCGCGCGGCGCCTCGGGCCGCACCCGCCAGCGCAGTGCCGGGTGCCCGGCCGTGCTGCCGGTCGTCGTGCCGCCGTCCACCGTGTCGCTGCTCACACCCGCACCGTCCCGTCCCGTCCCGCCCCCGTCCCGTGCCCTTGAACATCACTTTACGCGGGGCGTCTACGGGCCCGTTTCACCCGGGGGGAGCAGCCCGGGGACCAGGCGCGCGCGGACCGGGCGGGGTGCTGCTATCCACGAAGGGTGGGGGGCCGCGCGCGCCGCTCGTGGCGCCGCGTCACCGAGTGGAGGACTCCGTGGCTCAGCAGCTCGCACTCTCCGTGGACTTCGGATCGGGTTTCACCGACGCCTGGTCCAAGATCGCGAAATTCATCCCGCAGTTCATCGCCTTCCTGGCGATCCTGGTCATCGGCTGGATCGTGGCGAAGGCGATCGCCAAGGTCCTGGACCGCGTGCTGCGCAAGGTCGGCTCGGAACGGGTCGCCGAGCGGGCCGGGATGGCCCGCCACCTGAGCGGGTCGAACTACGACATGACCGGCATCATCTGCAAGATCGTCTACTACGCGATCCTGCTGATGGTGCTGCAACTGGCGTTCGGCGTCTTCGGCCCGAACCCGATCAGCGTGATGATCCACAGCATCGTCGCCTGGCTGCCCAGGGGCATCGTGGCGGTCGCGATCGTGGTGGTCGCGATGGCCATCGCCAACGGCGTCCGCGACATCGTGCGCAACGCGCTCGCCGGCGCTTCGTACGGCCGGACGGTCGCCACGATCGCCTGGGCGTTCATCGTCGCGCTGGGCGTGATCGCGGCGCTCGGCCAGGCCGGGATCGCCACCGCGATCACCGGACCGGTGCTGATCGCGGTGCTCGCCACGATCGCCGGTGTGCTGGTGGTGGGCGTCGGCGGCGGCCTGATCCTGCCGATGCGCCAGCGCTGGGAGCGCTGGCTGGGCCACGCCGAGCAGGAGAGCGCCAAACTGCGCGGCAACGCCTACCAGGCGGGCCGGGCGGACGTGCTGGCCAACCAGCCGGCCCGGCCGACCACCCAGGCCGCTCCGGGCACCACCCCGCCGCCGCCCGGCATCGACCCGGGCCGCCCGGGCGACCGGCCGAGCTAGGCGGCGACCCGCAGCGGGTTCAGGCCCGCAGCAGGCCCTGCTCGCGCACCAGCCAGCAGATCGCGGTCAGCCGGTGCACCGCGTAGTCGTACCCCACCGGCTCCCGCCAGCCGATCTCGGTGAGCGCGTCCAGGAAGCCGAGCGCGTAGTCCGACAGTTCCTCACGGTCCAGGGGCCGGGGCGCCAGCTCCGGCCCCTGTGCGTACAGCAGTTCGCGCAGCATCGCGACGTGCTGGTCGACCATCGCGACGAAGCCGGGCTCGAAGGCGAACTCGGCCAGCCGTGGCGTGAACGCGGCGACGATGCCGGGCAGCGGGCAGCCGGCCGGCTCGTGGGGGGAGCGCCGG
Organism: Kitasatospora sp. NBC_01300; assembly: GCF_041435235.1. Classification (NCBI taxonomy): domain Bacteria; kingdom Bacillati; phylum Actinomycetota; class Actinomycetes; order Kitasatosporales; family Streptomycetaceae; genus Kitasatospora; species Kitasatospora sp. NBC_01300. The sequence continues at coordinate 7,077,505 of NZ_CP108408.1, forward strand.
AAGGACTCGTCGGGGGTGGCGAACATCCGTCCACGGTAGGCGAGCGGGTCGGCCGGACCGGCGGCTCGTGACGGTTCCGTGCTGAGACCTTGGCCACCTTCTGGAGCTTCGGCGGCTTGGCCGGTTCTCTGCGCCGATCCGCCGGTGGTCTGTACCAGAATGGTCCGCATGGATCTCCGCATCTTCACCGAACCGCAGCAGGGCGCGAGCTACGACACCCTCCTGGCGGTCGCCCGGGCCGCCGAGGACCTGGGTGCCTTCAGTGCCTTCTTCCGCTCCGACCACTACCTGAAGATGGGCGACGTCGACGGCCTGCCCGGGCCGACCGACGCCTGGATCACCCTGGCCGGCCTCGCCCGCGACACCCGCACCATCCGCCTCGGCACCCTGATGACCGCCGCCACCTTCCGCCTGCCCGGCGTCACCGCGATCCAGGTCGCCCAGGTGGACGCGATGAGCGGCGGCCGGGTCGAGTTCGGCCTCGGCGCCGGCTGGTACGAGGCCGAGCACGCCGCCTACGGCATCCCCTTCCCGAAGGAGAAGTTCGGGCGGCTGGAGGAGCAGCTGGCGATCATCACCGGCCTGTGGAACACCAAGCTCGGCGACACCTTCGACTTCGCCGGCGAGTACTACACGCTGACCGACTCGCCGGCGCTGCCCAAGCCGGCCCAGGACCGGATCCCGGTGCTGGTCGGCGGGCTCGGCCCGAAGCGGACCCCGGCGCTGGCCGCCCGCTTCGCCGACGAGTTCAACCTGCCGTTCGCCTCGGTGGAGGACAGCGCCGCCCAGTTCGGCCGGGTCAAGGCCGCCGTCGAGCAGGCCGGGCGCTCGGCCGGCGACCTGGTGTACTCCAACGCCCTGGTGGCCTGCGTCGGCCGCGACGACGCCGAGGTGGCCCGCCGGGCGGCCGTGATCGGCCGGGACGTGGACGAGCTGAAGGCCAACGGCCTGGCCGGCACCCCGGACGAGGTCGCCGAGAAGATCGGCCGGTACGCGGCCGTCGGCAGCGAGCGGGTCTACCTGCAGATCCTGGACCTGGACGACCTCGACCACCTGGAGCTCATCGCCTCCCGGGTCGCCCCCCAGCTCGGCTGACCCGCCCGCACGGCACGACCTGATCCGGCACCGGCCGGCCGGGCCCGGAGACCACCGCTCTTTACTCGCTCTTGGGAATGCGTAATGCTCCGAGGGAGGGAACGGCGCGGGGAGGACCGGTGACCAGGACGAGAACGGCGGAGGCGGCGGCACCCCGGGTGCCGCCGCCCCCTGGACGGGGCCCCGCCGCCGCCCCGCAGGCCGTACGGGTGCAGCCCGGCCTGCACGACCTGCGGACCGGCCCCGCCCCGGCGGCGCTGCACTACCCCGCCGGCGACCTGCTGGTCGTCTCCGGGCTGCCCGGCAGCGGCAAGAGCACCCTGATGCGCCGCTGCGTGCGCGCTCCGCTGGTCGACTCCCAGCTGGTCCGCGAGGAGTACGCGGCCAGGCTGCCCGGCCGCCTCCCGTACGCCCTCTACCGCCCGCTGGCGCGGATCGCGCACTACCGGCGGCTGCGGCGCGCGGTGCTGGCCGGCGGGCCGCTCGCCGTCCACGACTGCGGCTCGCTGTCCTGGGTGCGGCTCTGGCTGACCCGCACCGCCGCCCGGCAGGGCCGCCGGGTGCACCTGCTGCTGCTGGACGCCGAACCGGCCGAGGCGCGGGAGGGCCAGCAGAGCCGGGGGCAGAGCGTCTCCCGCTACGCCTTCCTCCGGCACCGGGCCTCCGTCGACCGGCTGCGGCGCCGGCTCACCGGGGCCGGACGGCCGCCGGAGGGCTGTGCGTCGGCCGTGGTACTCGACCGGGCCGCCGCGCGCGCCCTGCGGGAGATCGTCTTCGCCGCGTCGTAGTCTCGGCGGGTCCGCGCCGAGCCGGGCGGGCCCGGGGCGCGGCCGACAATCCGCCAACTCCCTTGTCAGGAGCGCAGATGCGCCGTACTGCCCGGGTACGCTCGCGTGCCCCCCGTCTGTTCCCCTGGGCCGCCGCGCTGGTCGCGGTCGCCGGTCTCGGCCAGCTCGCCGCCCCGGCCCCGCACTCCGCCGCCGCGACCCGGATCTCCGCCGCCGCGGCCGCCGTGACCGCGGCCTGTGCGGGCTCCGACTCCGACTCCGACTCCGACTCCGACGCCGCCGCCGCCGACGCCGCCGCCGCCGCCGTCGACGCCGCCGTCGACGCCGCCGCCCGCAAGCCGGCCGGCGGCCAGGCCGGGCCTGACCCGAACGCCGTCACCGCCGCCGAGGCCCGGGCGATGCAGGCGGACCTCGACGACCGGCTCGCCCGGCTCTCCTCCGCCCACGCCCGGATCGGCGCCCCGACGACGGTGCCGGTCTACGTCCACGTGATCCACGCCGGTGACACCGGCCGGCTCGACGGGGGCGTCGTCGCCGCCCAGATCGACCACCTCAACGCGACCTACGGCGGCCAGGGCGACGGCAACACCCCCAGCCAGTTCCACTTCGAGCTGGCCGGCACCGACTACACCGACAACGCCTCCTGGTACGACGGCATCACCCCCGGCTCCGGGGCCGAGGCGGCGATGAAGAACGCGCTGCGCAAGGGTGACGCGGGCACCCTCAACCTCTACACCGCCAAGCTCGGCCAGTCCCTGCTCGGCTGGTCGACCTTCCCGGGCGCCTACCGCTCGAACCCCGCCGACGACGGCGTGGTCGTCCTGGACGCCTCCCTGCCGGGCGGCGCCGCCGCCCACTACAACGAGGGCAGCAGCGCCACCCACGAGATCGGCCACTGGCTGGGCCTCTTCCACACCTTCCAGGGCGGCTGCCTGCCCCCGGGCGACTACGTGGACGACACCCCGCCCGAGCGCACCCCCGCCTACGGCTGCCCCGAGGGCCGTCACACCTGCACCGGGCCCGGCCTGGACCCGATCCACAACTTCATGGACTACAGCTACGACTCCTGCATGAGCCAGTTCACCCCCGGCCAGGTCCAGCGGATGGCCGACTCCTGGGCCGCTTACCGGAGTTGATCCGTCAGGGCTCGTCCGACGCCCGGGCATAGCCGCAGAACCGCAGGACCACGGAACCGCAGAACCACAGATCGTTCAGGCCCGTTGCCATCGATCTGAATGCAAAACGCCGATCACGGCGTGGCAAATACCGACAACACGCCCGATTTGATCTATGTTCAGGGTGTCGGGACCGAGCAGGAACTGAGCGCCAAGGAGTAACGCCATGAGTGCCAACCCCCGGATCGTCGTCGGCGTGGACGGCTCGCCCGCCTCGGAGCAGGCGCTGCGCTGGGCGGTCGACTACGCACGGGCCGTCGGCGGGACCATCACCGCGATCGCCGCCTGGGAGTACCCGGCGTTCTACGGCTGGGCCGCGCCGAACGTGCCGTCCGCCGAGGTCTTCAACCCCGAGGAACTGGCCGGCAAGACCCTCTCCGACACCGTCGTCAGGGTCGTCGGCGACGACCCGGGCGTGCGGATCAGCGAGAGCGTGATGCCCGGCAACGCCGCCCAGGCCCTGCTGGAGGCCGCCAAGGGCGCCGCACTGCTCGTCGTCGGCAGCCGCGGCCTCGGCGGCTTCTCCGGCGTGCTGCTCGGCTCGGTCAGCCGCCACCTCACCGAGCACGCGCCCTGCCCGGTCGTCGTCGTCCGGGAGGGCCAGGTGGCCGAGGCCGAGTAGCGCGCGGCCCCGCCGGGCCGCCGCGCGGTGGAGGATGGAGGCATGCCAGAAGGTGACTCCGTCTACCGCGCGGCGGCCCGGCTGCACGAGGCCCTCGCCGGGCAGGTGCTGACCAGCGCCGACCTGCGGGTGCCCGCGCACGCCACCGCCGTCCTCGCCGGCCGCCGGGTGCTGGAGGTCGCCCCGCGCGGCAAGCACCTGCTCACCCGCCTCGAAGGCGGCCTCACCCTGCACACCCATTTGCGGATGGACGGCCGTTGGGAGGTCTACCGGCCCGGCGAGCGCTGGTCCGGCGGCCCCGCCTGGCAGATCCGTGCCGTCCTCGGCACCGAGCGGGGCACCGCCGTCGGCTACCGGCTGCCCGTCGTCGACCTGCTGCGCACCGCCGACGAGCAACGCGCCGTCGGCCACCTCGGACCCGACCTGCTCGGCCCCGACTGGGACCCGGTGGAGGCCGTCCGTCGACTGCTCGCCCACCCCGGCCGCCCGCTCGCCGAGGCGCTGCTCGACCAGCGCAACCTCGCCGGCATCGGCAACGTCTACGCCGCCGAACTCTGCTACCTGGCCGGCGTCACCCCGTGGACCGAGGTCGGCCAACTCCCGCGCCCCGACCGGCTGGTGGAGCGGGCCCGGGAGCTCCTCGACGCCAACCGGCTGCGCCCCGGCCACATCACCACCGGCGACACCCGGCGCGGCCACCAGCACTGGGTCTACGGCCGGGCCGGCCGCCCCTGCCCGCGCTGCGGCACCCTCGTCCGGACCGCCCGCCAGGGCACGCCCCCGCAGGACCGGGTGGCGTACTGGTGCCCCTACTGCCAGCGCGGCCCGGCCCCCGCCGGTACGGGCGTCAGGTCCGCTCGACCAGAGCCGGGTGACGCGGGTCGTCCACCCGGACGGTGATGTCGGCGGCCTCGGCCGGGCCGGTCTCCGCCTCGTAGCGGGCGAAGGCGGGCAGCGTCCACTGCTGGTCGGCGGGCGTGCGACGGGCCAGGGCGGTCGGGGTGAGCGCGAGGTGGACGGCCAGCTCCAGCGGCAGCCAGCGGCCGAGCAGCAGCGCGCCGTCCAGCAACAGCACGCCGCCGGGCGGCAGTTCGGCGTACGCGGCGCGGGTCGAGCGGTCCGTCACCGGGTCGCGCAGCGAGGGCAGGACGCGGCCGCTGGCACCGGGCTCCAGCGGGTCCAGCACCTCGCGCAGCAGGGCGCGGTCGTCCAGCCAGAGGTCGTGGAAGGCGTCCGCGTCCTGGTGGCCGTACTCCAGCCGGATCGAGGCCGGGCGCAGGAAGCCCGCCGCCGACACCCGCAGCGCGGGGCGGCCGCGCAGCCGCAGCGGCTCCACCAGGGCGTCGGCGAGCACGTCGGGGCGGGCGGCGGGTGCGCCGTCCACCGCGACCCGCAGCCACCGGTCACCGGCGCCGGGCAGCGCGGCGATGCGGTCGGCGAGCACGTCGGCCAGCCGCTCGGGGGAGATCGGGTGCACCTGCATCAGGCCATCCTGTCGTGGCGTCGTGGCGTCGTGGCTGTGGTGCCGGGCGGTCAGGTGAGCGGGAGGGCGTGCAGCACGTCGTCGTGGCCGGCGTAGAGGTGGTTCGCGTCGGCCGCGAGCGACCAGACGTCCTTGCCGGGGCCCGAGTCGAGGAACGTCCAGCGCGGCGTGCCGCTCGCGGTGTCGATCGCGCACACCCCGGCGGCCGCCGGGCCGGGGACGAACAGCGTGCCGCCGACCACCAGCGGATGGCTGCGGCGGTCCAGCAGGAACGGCAGCCGGTAGGCCCACTGCCGTGCGCCGGTGACCGCGTCGTGCCCGGTGACCAGGCCGTTGTCGCGGGCCAGGTAGACCCGCGGGCCGTCGGAGACCGCGGGCATCGCCCGCCACGACTCGCCCCGAGCGGGGGAGACCGTCCAGGCCGGCTCGCCGCCGGGGCGCAGCGCGCGGACGCCGCCGGACCCGTCGGGGACGTAGACGTGCACCGGGCCGCCGACGCACCAGCCCAGGTCCCCGGCGCCGGGGGCCGTCCACAGCTCCCGGCCGTCGGCGGCGTCCCGGACCACCAGCTCGCTGCCGTTGCCCAGGTTGCGCAGGCACGGAAGGCGGCCGCCGGGCGTGGTGACCGGGGTGAACGGCTGCTCGTTCCGGTCGGTGGGGAGGTGCCACAGCATCGAGCGGTCGGCGACCCGGACGGCGAAGAGCCGGCCGTTCGGCGTCGAGCTCTCCCGTGACCAGTCCCAGACGTAGCCGTACAGGGTGCCGTCGTCGAAGCCGGACAGCTCGACGGAGCCTTCCAGGTCGTCGGGCAGCGGCAGGCTCCAGTCGGCGGCGGGGTCGCCGAGGTGGCGGGCGTCCAGGTGGCCCGGGGAGGTGGTGAAGAGCCGGTCCGGCCCGAGCACCGCCTTGCCCGGCACCTCCAGGTCGCTCGGCCAGTTCCCGCGCGGCCGGTCGAGGGTGAGCAGCCGCGCCGCCTCGCCGGTGGCCGGATCCAGGACCTGGAGCCCGGCCCGGGACAGGAACACCGGCCGGGTCGGCAGGCCGGTCAGCCGCTCCGGGGTCATCGCCTCCGGCCCCCGGTACGTCCACAGCGGGGTCGGTCCGGACAGTGCGGTCGGCCGCGGCTTCGGCGCCGGCGCCGGCTGGTCCGCACCCGAACGGCCGAACGCCCACACCGCCGCGCCCGCCGCCAGCAGCCCGGCCCCCGCCAGTAGCCCGCGCCGGCTCAGCCGCGGCCCGTCCCCGCCCCCGCCGACCACGTCCACGGGCTCCCGCGCGGCGCCGTCCGCCTCCCCGTCCCACTGCCACGAGGCCTCGCGCACGGGCCCCTCGGACGACGGCGACTGCATACCGGCTCCCACCTCCCCCATGGCGCCCCGCGCGCCACCACTCGCCCGGAGGATATCGAACAGCCCCCGAACCACCCGAAACCCCGACCCGGGGCGCAACGGTCCGCAGGAGCGGAGGCGCGCGCCCGTCAGTGGTGCGGGGGGTGGTCGGCGAGGTCGGCGAGGACGTCGGCGTGGCAGGGGAGCGGGGCGCACCAGCAGCCGAGGCGGTGGCCGCGCAGGGGCGGGACGAGGGCGAGCAGGTCGGGGCGGGCGAGGAGGTAGGCGCGGTAGTCGGCGACCATCTGCTCGCGGGTGAGGTCGGGGCCGGGGCGGTAGGGGCAGTGCAGCGGGGATTCGGGCAGGTGCCAGCCGCCGCGGTGCATGGCGCGGCCGACGTAGACGACGTCGGCGCAGGAGGGGTCGTCGCGGTGGCCCTTGAGGTTGACCACGGTGGTGCGGCCGGAGGTGGTCGGCATGCCGTCCATGCTGGCGCAACCGGGGCCGACGGGCACCCGGGGCCCCTGGGCGCTCGCCTTGACACGCCCCGGGGCCCGGCGTAGCAAAAGAGCATGCGCCATCCGCACGCGGGCGGCCGTGACCGGGCGGCGCCGCCCGGCCCGCACCGGCCGCAGGAGCCCCACGCCGCCCCGGCGGCGGCCGAGCGGGACGACCTGCTGGCGGGCGCCGTCCGCCGGGCGCTCGGCGGCACCGGGGCGTACGGGGCGATGGTGTACCTGCGCTCGCGGGACGGCCGCTCGCTGGTGCTCTGCACGATCGCGGGCGTACCGCTGTCGATCATGAGGCCGTTCCGGCGGATCGCCGCCGCCGGCCCGCTGCCCGTCGCCGTCAGCTTCCGCACCGGGCGGACCATCACCCTCGCCGACACCGAGGACACCATGCGGCGCTTCCCGCAGCTCGCCGTCGGCATGCCGTACGACTTCGCCTCCGCCTGCGTGCCGGTGGCGGGCGGCAAGGAGCGGTTCGGGGTGCTCAGCGTGTTCTGGCCGGCCTCCGACGACGGCGTCCCGGAGGACGCCGCGCCGCGGCTGGCGGAGGTGGCCGGGCGGCTGGCCGCCGGGCTGGCGGGCCTGGCGGCGGCCGGGCACCCCGTGGAGCCGGGCGGCGACGCGGCCGTGGTCGAGCTGCCGCCGCCGTCCGCGCCGACCTGCCGGCTCGGGATGTTCGACTGGAACGTCGCCACCGGGGCGCTGGCCGCCGACCAGCAGTTCCTCGCGATCTTCGGCCTCGAACCCGGCGCGTTCGACGGCACGCTGGCCGCCCTCGGCAGCCGGATCGCCCCCGGTGACCTGCCCGAGTTCCGGGCCGCCGCCCGGACGGCGCTGGCCCGGGGCGAGGTGCTGGCGGCCAGGGTCCGGGTGCTCGGGCCGGACGGCCACCCGTACCCGGTGGAGCTCTGGGCGCGGGTGCCCGCGGCGCTCTCGGACGGCCGCACCCATCTGGTCGGCGCCGTGCTGGACGCCCGGACCCTCACCGCGGCCGCGGCCGCAGTGGAGCGACTGCGCGCGGGCGTCTTCTCGCTCGACCCGGACGGCCGGGTCAGCTACGCCAACCGCGCCACCGAGCCACTGCTCCAGGCGCGCCGCGAGGACCTGGTCGGCCACCACCTGTGGGACGTGCTGCCCTGGCTCGCCGACCCCTTCTTCGAGAACCGCTACCGGGCCGCCCTGCTCTCCCAGCAGCCCACCGCCTTCCTGGCCGCCCGACCGCCGGACGGCTGGCTCGCCTTCTCGCTCTACCCCGACACGCACGGCGTCACCGGCCGGGTGGTGGCCGCCGAAGCCCCGCCGGGCGCGGCCGAACCGCGGGCCGCGCCCCCGCCGCCCGCGGCCCGCGGCGCCACCCCGACCGACGCCCCCGCCGGCATCGGCGGCACCTACCACCTGCTCCAGCTCGCCAGCGCGCTCACCGAGGCCGTCACCGTGCGCGAGGTCTGCCGGGCCGTGGCCGAGGAGATCCTGCCGGCCTTCGGCGGCCAGGAGCTCGCCATCTACGGGGTGCGCGACAAGCACCTGCACCTGATCTCGCAGACCGGCTACCCGGACGGCTTCCTGGACGCCTTCGAGGGCACCCCGGTCGCCGCCCGCATCCCCGGCGCGGAGACGCTCAGCACCGGCACCCCGATCTTCTTCGAATCGGTGCGCGAACTCGCCGACGCCTACCCCGGCCTCGCGCTCGACGAGATGGGCGCCTGGGCCTTCCTGCCGCTGATCGCCTCCGGCCACCCCGTCGGCAGCTGCATCCTCGGCTTCGACCGGCCGCGCCCCTTCACCGCCGAGGACCGCGGCCTGCTCACCGCCCTCGGCGGCTTCATCGCCCAGGCCCTGGAACGGGCCCGGCTGTACGACGCCGAGTTCACCCTGGCCCGCGGCCTCCAGCAGGCGCTGCTGCCGCACCGCCTCCCGGACGTGCCCGGCATCCGGATCGCCGCCCGCTACCTGCCCGGCACCCAGGGCATGGAGATCGGCGGCGACTGGTACGACGCGATCGTCACCGGCGGGGACGTCACGCTGGTGATCGGCGACGTCGAGGGCCACAGCGTCGGCGCGGCCGCCACCATGGGCCAGCTGCGCAGCGCCGTCCGCGCCTTCGCCACCGGCGGTGACCCGCCCGACCAGGTGCTCGCCCGCACGAACCGGCTCCTGCTCGACCTCGACCCCGGACTGCTAGCCAGCTGCTGCCTCGTCCACCTCACCCCCGCCGACGGCCGCGCCCGGATCGCCCGGGCCGGGCACCTGCCGCCGGTGCTGCGCTTCCCGGACGGGTGGGCCGAGGCGCTGTACGTGCCGGGCGGGCCGCTGCTGGGCGTGGAGGAGCTGGCCGAGTACCCGGTCAGCGAGCTGCGCCTGGAGCCCGGCACGGTGGTCGCGCTGTACACGGACGGGCTGGTGGAGGATCCGGCGGTGGCGATCGACCAGGGGGTGGACCTGCTGCGGGCCGCGCTCGGGCGCGGCGAGGAGCAGGGGCCGGACGGCCTGGAACTGCTGGCGGAACGGATCCTGCGCGAGGTCGGCTCCTCGCACCGGGTGGACGACGTGGCGCTGCTGCTGATGGCCTTCGGCGAGGACGACTCCACGGGCGTGTCCACGGGGGTGCCCGGAACGCCGTGAGCGGCGACTTTCGTCGGGGGCGGGGGCGACGAACGGTGGCGGCGGCCGGGCGGCGCGGCCCGATAGCCTCGACGGGTGGATGCGATGGCGCGGGCCTGGAAGAAGGCGGTACGGACGGCGTTTCCCGGGCCCTGGCCGCCCCGGCGGGTGGTGGGCCAGGGCGCGCTGGCCCTGCTGATGGGCGGGGTCGCGGCCCTGCTGGAGGTGGCCTCCGGTACCGGCCACCCCGTCCTGGTGTGGCTGGGGGTCGCGCTGCTGTGGGTGCTGCGGCCGGCCTTCCCGGCGACCGTGCTGCTGCTCACCTCGGCCGCGGCCGGCTGGGCGGTCGGCCCGATGCCGCTGCTGGTCTGCGCCGGCTGGTCGGCCGGGGCGAGGCTGCGCAAGGTCACCGCGCTGGTCGGCACCTTCGTGCTGAGCTGGGTGCTGTTCATGGTGACCGGGGTGCTGAAGGACGCCGGCTCGGCCTCGCCCAAGCTGATCGTCGGGCTCTCGCTCGGCGGCTTCCTGCTGGTCGCCGTGCTGCCCGCACTGTGGGGCCGCTACCGGGCGCAGCGCCGCGCCCTGCTGGACGCGCTGCGCGAGCGCAACGACCAGCTGGTGCGCGAGCGGGTCATGGTGGTGCACCAGGCCCGGCTGCGCGAGCGGCACCGGATCGCCCAGGACATGCACGACAGCCTGGGCCACCAGCTGGCGCTGATCTCCGTGCACTCCGGCGCGCTGGAGGTGGACCGTACGCTCAGCGACCGGCAGCGCGAGGCGGTCGGGGTGCTGCGGCAGGCGGCGGTCGCGGCGATGCGGGAGCTGCGCGAGGTGGTCGGCGTCCTGCACGACGAGTCGACGGCGGTGCGGCCGGTGACGGACACGGCGCCGGCCCGGGGCGGGGTGGACGGGATCGAGGGGCTGGTCGACTCCTCGCGGGCGGCCGGGGCGCGGGTCTCCTTCTCCCGGGAGGGCGAGCCGCGTCCGCTGGCCGCCGCGGTGGACCACGCGGCGTACCGGATGGTGCAGGAGGCGCTCACCAACGCGCACAAGCACGCCCCCGGCGCGCCGATCACCGTCGCGCTCCGGTACGAGCCGGACGCGCTGGTGGTGGAGGTGGTCAACCCGTGCGCCCCGGAGCCCGTGGGCGTGCGTGCCGGCGCGGGCCCGGCGGTCAGCGGCGGCCAGGGGCTGACCGGCCTGCGCGAGCGGGCCCGGCTGGTCGGCGGCATGGTGCACGCCGGGCCGACGCCGGACCAGGGGTTCCGGCTGGCCGGCGTGCTGCCGTACGAGGGGGCGGAGGGCACGGGCGACGGGGCCGCGGCGATCGCCGGGGTCGACGACTGGGTGCTGGACGGCCTGGCGCCGGTCGTCGGTGCGGAGGAGGGGCGGCGCAGTCCGGCGATCGGCTGCGCGGTCGGGGTGGGGGCGGTCGGCCTGACCGTGCTGGGCCTGCTGATCTGGGGCGTGGTGGCCTTCGTCCAGGGCACCGGCGACGCGACGGTGCCGAAGTCGGTGTACGACGGGCTGGAGACCGGCACGCCGGAGGCCGACGTGCTGCACCGGCTGCCGCCGGGGAACACCTTCTTCACCGACGACTACCAGGGCAGCGGGCCCAAGCCCCCGGAGGGCTCGCACTGCCGCTGGTACCTGTCCGGTGACCTCAGCGACACCTGGGGCCAGGACAACGTGGTGCGGTTCTGCTTCAAGGACGGGGTGCTGGTGGAGAAGGAGCACTACCTCACGAAGTCCTGACCGCCCTGACCGCCCTGACCGCTCGGAGCGCCCTGACCGCTCGGACCGGGTGGGGCGCGGGTTTCGGCCGGATGTGAGGATGGTGTTCCTGCCGCAGCACCGTTCGAGGGGAATGACCAGCCGTGATCCGAGTCCTCGTCGCCGACGACGAGCCGCTCATCCGCGCCGGGATCAGGATGATCCTGGGCTCTGCCGCCGACATCGAGGTGGTCGCCGAGGCCGCCGATGGGCGGGAGGCACTGGAGCTGGCCCGGGCGCACCGGGTGGACGTGGTGCTGCTGGACATCCAGATGCCGGTGATGGACGGGCTGACGGCGCTCGCGGAGCTGCCGAGGGTCGCACCCGGCGCGCGGGCGCTGATCCTCACCACCTTCGGGGAGCGCGAGAACGTCCTGCGCGCCGTGACCGAGGGCGGCGCCGGATTCTTGCTCAAGGACACGGCGCCGCACGAGCTGATCCAGGCGGTGCGCGCGGCGGCCGGCGGGTACGCCTTCCTGTCCCCGGCCGCCACCCGGCACATCGTCGACTCGCTGGCCTCCGGACGCAGCGGTTCGGCGGCCGCCCGGGGTGCGGAGGCCCGGCGCCGGCTGGAGGTGCTGACGCCGCGTGAGCTGGAGGTGCTGGCGCTGCTCGGCGAGGGGCTGTCCAACGCGGACGCGGGGGCGCGGATCCACATGAGCGAGGCGACGGTGAAGACGTACGTCAGCCGGATCCTGGCCAAGTTGGGCTGTGAGAACCGGGTGCAGGCGGCGCTGTTGGCGCGGGACGCGGAGCTCGGCGCCCGGGACTGAGTGCGTCCGACCGGTCGCGGAGCGTGTCGGGTGTGGCGGATGCCACCAAATGGCCCGGCGGAACGGGGAACTCCGGCTTCGGTGGTGACGGTACGTCAGCTCATGGTCGCGGTGGGTGGATGGTGTGCTCGGGCTCACAGGTGGACAGAGGTGAAGAGGGGGCGTGAAAGTTGATCAGTTGATCTTGTAAATGTGGTCAAACCCGGTCGAACTGGGCACGGCACCTTGATCAATACCGCCGGTAACAGTCAACTGACCTGCGGGGAGCAGGAATTGCTTGCTGCACCCCGAGGTGGCCCGTAGCTTCATTGGCGGTGCAACGAGCACCACCCGGGTTCACCCCGACGCATGGCCCGCCGACCTGACCCCCGGCGCCAGGGCCGTGCCCGCCGACGCGACCGGCTCGAACAGGTCGTCGGCGAGTGGAGGTGGCCGGGGCGGCACGGCGCGTCCCAGACGTGTCCGGCCGCCCGTCGAGCGAGGTGAGCGCAACTATCGGCCCGTCATGGGTCTGGTTCCGCCTGCCCGCCCGGGGCTTGCCGAGAGGACTTATATGACTTCCCGTCACGAGACCGCCGCTGCCACCGACACCACCGCCACCAAGCGCAACCGCGTGCGGATGGCGGTCGTCGCGGGAGCCGCCGTCGCGGCCCTGCCGGTGGCCGGCCTCGTCACGGCCACCTCGGCCTCCGCCGCGCCCACCTCCAGCTGGGACTCCGTCGCCCAGTGCGAGAGCGGCGGCAACTGGAGCATCAGCAACGGCAACGGATTCTCCGGCGGACTGCAGTTCACCCCCAGCACCTGGAGGGCGTACGGCGGCACCGCCTACGCCCCCCAGGCCCACCAGGCCAGCAAGGCGCAGCAGATCACGGTCGCCGAGAAGGTCCTCGCCTCGCAGGGGCCCGGCGCGTGGCCGGTCTGCTCCAAGAAGGCCGGTCTGAGCAAGGGCGGCGCCCCGGCCGCCGTCGACACCGCCGACACCACCGACACCACCGACACCGCACCCTCGAAGCCGGCCGCCAAGCCGGCGCCCAAGGCCAAGACGCCCAGGACCCAGGCGCCGCAGGCCCCGCAGGCGCCGAAGAGCAAGCCGGCGCCGAAGCAGCAGGAGGCGTCGAAGCCGCAGCAGTCGGCCAAGCCGGCGCAGTCGGCGCCGTCCTCGGAGAAGAACACCTCCGGTGGCGGCTACACCGTCAAGAGCGGTGACACGCTGAGCGGCATCGCGGCCAAGTTCGGCACCGACACCGGCAACCTGTACGACAAGAACGCCCGCACCATCGGCGGCGACCCGGATCTCATCTTCCCGGGCCAGACCCTGACCGTCTGACACCTCCTCGCACCCGCGCCGAGCGGCCGCCTCTCCCCGGGGTCGGCCGCTCGGCCCGGCGCGTTTCCGGGGTCGGGCACGAGGGAGGGGCCGGGCGTGAGGGGGAGGGCGTGCGCGCGGGCGTGAGGCCGTGCGCGCGGGCGCTTCGGGAGATAGTTGAAGGTTGAACGCGACGTCTGAATACCGCCGGAGCTTTCCGGCGCCGAGGCCCAGGATCGAGTCATGTCCGAGATCGGAACCGGGGGTTCTGATCGGAACGAGTCGGATCACATCCGAACGAGGAGTTCTGGAGATATGACGATGAACGGTGCGGCGAAGCTCGACGGCAAGGTGGCCCTGGTGACCGGCGGCAGCCGGGGGATCGGGGCGGCGGTCGCGCTACGGCTGGCCGAGGACGGTGCCGACGTCGCCCTGACCTACCAGGGCGGGGCCGAGCTGGCGGAGCAGGTCGCGGCGAAGATCACCGCGATGGGGCGCCGCGGCTGGGCGGTCCGCGCGGACTGCGCCGACCCGCAGGCGGTACGGGCCGTGGTCGCGGAGGTCGCGGAGCGATTCGGGCGGCTGGACGTCCTGGTGAACAACGCGGGCGTCGGTGTCCTCGGCCCGATCGGTGACCTGGCGCTCGACGACGTCGACCGGGTCCTGGAGGTGAACGTCCGGGCGCCGTTCCTGTTCGCCCAGGCCGCCTCCGCGCACCTGGCCGACGGCGGGCGGATCGTCACCATCGGCAGCTGCATCGCCAAGCGGGTCGCCTTCCCCGGCGCCACCATCTACTCGCTCAGCAAGGCGGCGATGATCGGCCTGACCAAGGCGCTGGCCAGGGAGCTCGGCCCGCGCGGGATCACCGCCAACGTGGTGCACCCCGGCCCGATCGACACCGACATGAACCCGGCGGACGGTGAGGCCGCCGAGCTCCAGAACAGCCTGACCGCACTCGGCCGCTTCGGTACGGGCGCGGACGTCGCCGCCGCCGTCGCCTACCTGGCGGGCGAGGAGGGCCGGTACGTCACGGGTGCGGAGCTCGCGGTGGACGGCGGGTTCGCGGCCTGACGGCCGGGGACTGATGCCCAGGGACTGATGCTGGGGGACTGACGCTCGGGGCCTGACGGCCCGCAGGGCGTCGCAGTACGGAGACCGGCCCGGTGGTGCGACCACCGGGCCGGTGTCGTGGCGGGCGGTCGTCGACGGGCGCGTTTACGATCGCCCGGTCCGAGCGGTGCTCCCGACCGCACCCGGCCACGCCGGCGACGCGCTCCCGACCGAGAGGTGTGCCATGACCGCAGCGGAAGACCCGATCGAGCTGCTCGCCCGGGCCCTCGCGCAGACCGCCGGGCTGATCGACGGCGTCGGCGTCGAGCTGGCCGGGCACCCGACGGCCTGCCGCTCCTGGGACGTCGGCGACCTGGTCAGCCATCTGCTGTTCGACCTGCGGCAGTTCACCGTCCGGGCCGGGGGCGGGCAGCCGGACTGGTCGCAGCCCTTCGAACGGGTGGAGGAGGACTGGCTGCACTCCTTCGAGGCCGGCGCCGAGGAGCTGGTCGACGCCTGGCGGGCGGCGGGCGACCTCACCGGCACGCTGGAGGTCCCCGGCGTCGGTACCCTGCCGGCCCGCTTCCCGGTGGACCAGCAGATCGCCGAATTCGCCGTCCACGACTGGGACTTGGCCCATGCCACCGACCAGTCCACCGAGGGGCTGGACCACGAGGTGGCCCTCGCCGCCCTGGCCTGGGCCCGCGGCGCCCTCACGCCCGGGTACCGCGGCTCCGAGGAGGAGCAGCACGCCTTCGGCCCCGAGGTCGCCGTGCCGGAGGACGCCCCGCCGTACGACCGGCTCGCCGGCTTCTTCGGCCGCGACCCGGAGGCCGTACGCCCCTGAGTCCCGCTGAGCCGGAAGCCTCCACGGGCTCCGCATCACCCCTCTAGCGGACCGCGTCCGGGCAGGTCAGAGGCCCGGTCGGCGCGGCCGGACCGGGGTTGACGGCGGTGTGCCCTTCCACCACCCTTCCACTAATCGAATAGTGAAAGGGTACTTTGCCGATGCGCCTGTTCCGTCCGCCGCGTCGACCTGCCGTCCTGGCCTGGGGCCTGGCCGCGGGGTTCTCCGCGCTCTACACCTGCGTCGCCGTCAACCGCTACCGGCGCGGCCTGAGCAAGGCCTACGACCTGGGCATCTTCGAGCAGGCCGTCCGGGCGTACGCGCACGGCCAGGCGCCGATCGTGCCGCTCAAGGGGCCCGGTTACCACCTGCTCGGGGACCACTTCCACCCGCTGATCGCCGTGCTCGCTCCGGTCTACCGGTTGTTCCCGGGGGCCGTCACCCTGCTGGTCGCCCAGGCGCTGCTGATGGCGCTGGCGGTCGTGCCGCTCACCCGGTGGGCGTACGAGGCGGGCGGGCCGCGGGTCGCCCTGGTGATCGGATGCGTGACCGGGGCGTCCTGGGGGATCGTCCGGGCCGCCAGTGACGACTTCCACGAAATCGCCTTCGCCGTACCGCTGTTGGCCTTCGCGGCCACCGCGCTCGGCCGGCGCCGCCGGCTGGCCGCGGCGCTGTGGTCGCTGCCGCTGCTGCTGGTCAAGGAGGACCTCGGCCTGACCGTGGCCGCCTTCGGCCTGCTGATCGCCTGGCAGACCCGCCGGGGCGGGCGCGGCCGGCGCGGCCCGCTGCCGGGGCTCGTGCTCGCGGGCGTCGGGCTCGCGGCCACCGTGCTGACCGTGACGGTGGTGCTGCCCTCGTTCAACCCGCACGGCGGGTTCGACTACTGGCAGCAGCTGGACGGCGGCGGGCAGTCCTCGCCCTGGTCGCTGGCGGCCCGGATCGGCTGGCCCCCGGTCAAGTGGCTGCTGCTCTTCCTGCTCGCCGCGACCGCGGGCTTCCTCGGGCTGCGCTCGCCGCTGGTCCTGCTCTGCGTGCCGACCCTGGGCTGGCGGCTGCTCTCGGCCAACCCGCACTACTGGGGCGTCAGTTACCACTACAGCGCGGTGCTGATGCCGCTGGTGCTCGCCGCGCTGGTGGACGCCCTGACCCGCACCGACCCGCGCCGGGCGCGGCGCGCGCTCGCCGTCAGCGCCCTGGTGGCGGCCGTGACGGTGCCGGTCTATCCGCTGCACGAGGTGGTGATGCCCGAGGCGTGGCGCACCTCGCCCCGGCTCGTGCACACCCGGGCGCTGCTCGGCTCGATACCCGACGGCGCGACCGTCGCCGCCTCCAACCGCCTCGCCGCGCAGCTGACCGGCCGGGCCACCGTCACCCTGGTCTGCCAGGCGCCGACCGGGCCGGGGCCCGAGTGGGTGGTCGTGGACCGGACGGACCCGAGCGTGCAGGCCCCGTGCGCGACCGCCGACACCGCCCGGATGCTGGTCGAGTACGAGCAGCGCGGCTACCGGCGGGTCGTCGACCAGGACTCCTTCCTCTTGCTGCAGCGGCCCTGACCGTCCGCATCGCCGGGCCCCCGGTCCGGCTTGACCCGGGCGCCGCAGTGGGTCACTATTCCACTATTGGACTAGTGAAAGGTCGAATCGCGTGTGATCGAGTACCGCATCGAGCGGCGCAGCGGCGTCTCCACCTACCAGCAGATCGTTCAGCAGACCAAGCAGGCCTTGCGGCTCGGGCTGCTCCAGCCCGGGGACAAGCTGCCGACCGCGCGGGAGGTCGTCGAGCTGACCGCGATCAACCCCAACACCGTGCTGAAGGCCTACCGCGAACTGGAACGCGAGGGCCTGGTCGAGCCCCGGCCGGGGCTCGGCACCTTCGTCCGGCGCTCGCTCGCCCGGCCGGAGGCGGCCGCCGACGGGCCGCTGCGCGCGGACCTGGTCGGCTGGGTGGACCGGGCCCGCGAGGTCGGACTGGAGCGTGAGGACATCGCCGCGCTGATGGCCTCCGTCCTGGAGCAGCGATTCGACACCGGGGTCTCCCCGGAAACACCGAGTTAGAGGACAGTGGGGGGACCGGGTGGACGACCTGATGAACACACCACCGGCAGCGGCGGCGCCGGGGGCCCCGGCGGCGCTCGCGGCCGACGGCCTGGGCAAGCGCTACCGGGGTGAGTGGGCGCTGCGCGACTGCACGTTCGCCGTCCCGGCCGGGCGGATCTGCGGGGTGGCCGGCCCCAACGGCGCGGGCAAGAGCACCCTGCTCGGCATCGCTGCCCGTCTGCTCACCCCCACCGAGGGGGAGCTGCGGGTGTTCGATGAACCCGCCACCACCGAGGACCTGCGCGCCCGGGTCGCGTACGTGGCCCAGGACAAGCCGCTCTACCCCGGCTTCACGGTGGCCGAGACCCTGCGGCTCGGCCGGGAGCTGAACCCGTCCTGGGACCAGGACCTCGCTCAACAGGTCATCGATCAGGGCGAGTTGCGGATGAGGGCGAAGATCGGTTCGCTCTCCGGCGGCCAGCGCACCCGGGTCGCCCTGGCGCTCGCCCTCGGCAAGCGCCCCGACCTGCTGCTGCTCGACGAGCCGATGTCCGACCTCGACCCGCTCGCCCGGCACCAGTTGATGGGCACCCTGATGGCCGAGGCCGCCGAGCGCGGCACCACCATCGTGGTCTCCTCGCACATCATCCCCGAGCTGGACGGCGTCATCGACTACCTGCTGCTGGTGCAGTCCGGGCGGATCCGGCTCTGCGGCGACGTTGAGGACCTGCTGGACGGACACCAACTGCTCACCGGCCCGGCCGGCAGCGCGCTCCCCGAGGACGTCCTGGTCGAACAGCGCGCCACCGGCCGCAGGGTCGACGCGCTGGTCCGCACCGGCGATCCGGTCGACGGCCCGTGGGAGAGCGGCCGACCGAGCCTGGAGGAACTGCTGCTCGGCTACCTCCGGACCCCGGCCGGCAGCGCCCGGGCCGCCACCGGACCGGGCACGCAGGCCCAGACGACCGAGAACGGGATCGCCGCATGAGCACCAACGTCCTGGCCGACCGCGCCACCGCCGCGGCGCCACCGCGCGAGCCGCGGACCACGCCCCGTCCGGGCGGCCTGCTCTGGCTGAGCTGGCGTCAGAGCCGCACCGCGCTGTGGGCGATCGCCGTCCTGGTCGTCACCGCGTCGGCCACCCTGCTCTGGTTGCACTTCTCCGTCCAGTCGCTGATGGCGGATCTGCACCGGGCCGAGTGCTCCGACATCGCCAGCTGGTCCAACGTCGGCTGCCAGGGCATGGTCTCGCCCATCACCCGCCGCACCTACCTGTACATCACGTGGCTCCAGCCGGTCCTGGTCGCCGTCCCCCTGCTGATCGGCATGTTCCTCGGCGCCCCGATGCTCGCCCAGGAGTACGAGCGCGGAACCGTCCGCCTCGCCTGGACCCAGTCCGTCAGCCCGCTGCGCTGGCTCACCGCGCGGATCGCCCTGCCCGGGCTGGCGGTGCTGGCCGCCGGTGGGGTGCTCGCCGTTCTGGCGACCTGGGTGTGGAAGGCGGACATCGCGGACAGCCCGTTCACCTTCGATCCGCCGTTCCAGGGCCTCACCTACCCCCTCCTCGGGGCGGTGCCGGTCGCCTGGTCGCTGTTCGCGCTGGCGCTGGGCCTGCTGGTCGGGCAGGTGCTGCGCCGTACGGTGGCCTCGGTCCTGGCCACCGGCGTGCTGCTGGCGGTCGTCCACGGCCTCCTCCGGTGGAACCGCGCCTCCTTCTATCCGTCGGTCAAGGAACTGGTCCCGCACAACGTCTACTTCGGGCAGCCCACCAACGCGTGGCTGGTCGACCGCGGGGTCGTGCTCCAGGACGGCCGGTGGGTCTCGGACCAGTTCTGCTGGGACGGCGACCGGACGAGGGGCTGCGAAGGCGTCACGAACAACTGGATCGAGTACCACCCCGTCGGGCACTTCGTGCCGATCCAGCTCGTCGAGACCGGGATCCTGGTGGCGCTCACCGTCGTGGCACTGACGGTGCTCTTCCTCCGGGTGCGGCGGGACGGCAACTCGCTGCGGGCGACCCGGCGGGCCTGACGCCCGGGGCCGCGGCCCCGGGCGGGCGTCAGTCGCGGCTCCAGCGGAGTTCGACCTCCGGGAAGCGCGGTGACGGGCCGTCGAGGAGGGGCGCGGGGCGGCCGCGGAGGAAGTGGTCGGCGAACGCCCGGGTGTAGGCGCGGGTGAGCTCGGTCGCCCTGGCCGGGGCGATGGTGCCGAGCAGCGCGGCGTAGTTGTCGGCGGGAATGTGGCCCGGCAGGTTGCCGGGGAGGGCGGCGTGCGGCAGGTCGGTGAAGCTGAGGTGGCCGGCGCCGAGGGTGCGCAACTGCCGACCCCAGGCGTGCTGGTGGCTGCGCCAGCGCTGCCAGGTCTCGTGGTCGGCGAGGGAGGTGAGCAGAAGGAAGGGCCGGTCCAGGCCGAGGTCGGGAACGGGCGAGCCGAACAGGCCGCCGTCCAGGTTGAGGCCGATCCGGAACCGCTCGTCCAGGCGCATCGTCTCGGCGGCCGCCGAGCCGCCCATCGAGTGGCCGAGCACGCCGATCCGGCTCCCGTCGACGCGGAAACGGTCCTGGCGCTCGGTCAGTTCGGTGGTGACGAAGCGGAGGTCGGCGACCCGGGCGGCGATCTCGCGGCGCTCGGCGGCCTCCAAGTCGGCCGGCTCGTCCTCCAGCACGGTGCGCACCAGCCGGCCGTCCGGGAACTCGACGGCGAGGGAGTCGTAGGTGTGGTCGACCGATGCGACGAGGTAGCCGTGGGCGGCCAACTCCTCGGCCAGCGCGGTGCAGTTGCTGCGCAGGCCGGTGCGGCCGTGGCCGAGCAGCAGCAGCGGGAGCGGGCCGGGGAGCGCGGGTGCGTCGGTGCGGGCGGTGGAGCGGAGGGCCGCGATGGTGCCCGGATCCAGCGAAACCCGCTGATCGATGGCGGCGGCGACCCGGGGCGTGGTGTACGGCGCGCGGGGGTGGCCGGCGGCGGCGCGGGCCGGGTACCAGAGTTGCACCATCAGCTCGCGCGGGCCGGCGGCGGGCACGAACGGGTCCGGGCGGTCGCGGTCGACCAGGTGCAGGGTGGTCGTGCCGACCGGGCGACCGGTGGTGGGGGCGGGCAGGTCGATGGTGCGCGGCCGGGCGGTCTGAGCGGGCTGCGAGGCCTGAGCGGCCTGGGCGGGCCCGGTGGGCAGCAGGGCTGCGGCGCCGCCCAGACCCGCGAGTGCCAGCAGTGAACGGCGCCTGATCATCCAGCATCCCTCGGTGGTGGGGTGGTTGGGGTTCGGTCAGCCTAAATGGTCCGGACCGGCCGGGCCAGGGTCGGTGGAGCGGTGCGGACGATCAGCGCAGGACGGCGAGGATGGCGCCCCACTGCGAGGTGGTCTGCCCGGTGGCGGCGCAGTGGTCCGGATCCGTCGCGATCCGGTGGGCGGTGGTGAGGCGGTAGGAGGAGAGCCGCAGAGCGGGCAGGCTGGTCCAGCTGGTGCCGAACTCGGGGGCGCTGCCGCTGTTGCTGCCGACCGTGCCCACCAGGAGGTCGCCCGGCGCGCAGGCGGCGGCGTTGGCCGCGGTGGAGAAGGTCGTCCCGCCGGCGTCACCGGAGGCGCGGCCGACCGACCGGACGGCGGTGACGCCGCGGAACTCGTCGACGGCGACGTGGTACTTGCTCGCCCGCGGGTGGGCGACGCGGATCGAGTCCTCCGCGGTCAGCGCGGACGCCCCGAAGGCCGCGAGGAACAGCACCCGGTGCCGGAGCGAGTCGGTGACGTCCCCGACGATCCGGAAGCGGTCGCCCCGGCTGTCGGTGACCGTGACCGCGCCGGGACAGGTGCTGGTCAGCATCATCGTGACCACCAGGGCGTCACCCGGGGTGACGGGGGAGAGCACCGGAAGGACGATCTCGGTACTGGAGACGGCCTGCTGGTCGAAGGCGATCCGGGCGGCCCAGGACGGTGCGCCGTCGTCGGCGGCCGCGCGCTCCGCCGCCGGCCGCGGGCCCGGCGCGGGGCGGGCGGCCGCTTCGGCAGGTGCGGACTCGGTGTCCCCGGACGGGCAGCCGTGCGCGGACGGCGTCGGGGCGTCCGGCGCGCGGAAGCCGACCACGGCGAGCGTGCTGCCGACGCCGAGCGCCGCGCCGAGGAGCAGGCAGAACGCGTGGGTCCAGATCCGGCGGCGGCTGCGGCCCGGTCCGGCCGGGGGCTCGGCGGCGGAGGCGGCTGTGCTGTCGGCTGTGGTGTCGGCCGTGGTGTTCGCGGCGACCGGTGGTCCCGAGGGCCCGACCGGCGAGGTCGGCGAGGTCAGCGGGGCCGATGGGGCCGATGGGGTCGACCCCTCGTCGGCGGCGGCGGTCCACCGGTGGTGCCACTCGGCCTCGTCGCCGCCGCAGGCCCGGACGTAGGCACTGGTGGTGGTCCAGGACGGGAGGCGCGAGCCGGAGGCCGCCTCGTAGAGCGTGGTGTGGGAGATGGCACCGACGGTCTTCGCCATCGTGCGGAACGAGGGCTTGCCCGCCTCCAGGCGCAACCGGCGCAGCTCGGCGGCGAGGGCCTCCACCGCGCTCGGCGCCGGGTCTCTCCCCGCGGGTTGCGACTCCTGCTCCGCCATGGCGTCCCCCTGTTGTCAGATGTCAGATCCAGCGGCGACCGGTGTTGCTTGTCGCGTACGGATCATAGTGACGCGTGACCGCGGCGTTACGTGATCGACGGACTCCGGTTGGGTGGACGGGGTGTTCGGCGCGGTCGTCGGCCGGTGTCAGCTGTTGTCAGTTTCCGTCAGGCGGTACCGAACACCGTGGGAAGTCGGGTCAGCTGTCCCAGTCGCCGCGGCCATCGGGGCGGCACAATGGTCCGACCGAAAAGGGGAATTGAGATGACCAAGGGCATCCTCAAGAAGATCGGCCGCCGTGGTGCGACCGCGGCGGCCGTGGTGGCGGTGGCTGCCGGCGCGGTGGGCGTCTCGGCGGGCAGCGCGTTCGCCGACGGCTGGTACCAGCTCCGCTACCACGCGAGCGGCCACGGCGTGGGCGTCTACTCGCAGCCGTACTCCTGGGCGTCCAAGACCGTCGGCGACCTGGGGTCGTACTCGTGGTCGTCGGACGAGATCTACATCCAGTGCTGGACCAGGGGCGAGGACATCAACAACCAGGGCAACGTCTGGTACCAGGTGGCCGGCACGAACGGCAACTTCATCCCGACGTCCTACGTCTACGGCGCGTACGCCGACGGCAACTGGTACTTCCACAACGGCCTGCGGGAGTGCTGACGACCCGCTGACCCCGTCCACCCCGCCCGTGCCCCGGGCGGGGTGGCATGCCGTCAGCCGGAGGACTGCCGGGCCGCCGCCTGCTTGATGGCCTCGCGGATGCGCGGGTAGGTGCCGCAGCGGCAGATGTTCTGGATCTGGTCGATGTCCGCGTCGGTCGGGTTCGGGGTGCGGCGCAGCAGGGCGACGGCGGTCATGATCTGGCCCGGCTGGCAGAAGCCGCACTGGGCGACGTCGCAGCCGAGCCAGGCCTCCTGGACGGGGTGCAGGGTTTCGCCGTCGGCCAGGCCCTCGATGGTGGTGACGCGGTGGCCCTCGCAGTCCTTGACGGAGCGGGTGCAGGGCTGGAACTCCTCGCCGTCCAGGTGGCTGGTGCAGGCGCGGCAGACGCCCACTCCGCAGCCGTACTTGGGGCCGGTGACGCCGAGCTTGTCGCGCAGCACCCAGAGCAGCGGCATGTCGTCCGGGGCTTCGACGGTGACGGGGTGCCCGTTGAGGACGAAGGTGTGGGTGGGCATGGGGTGGTGGGGTTCCTTGGCTGGGGGAGTCAGAAGTTGATCGGGAAGGAGCGCGGGCTGGTGCCGGTCGCGCGCGCGTAGGCGTTGGCGACCGCTGCGGAGGCCGCCGGGACGCCCAGTTCGCCGGCGCCGCCGGGCGCTCCGCTCGGCGGCATGAGGTGGATCTCGACGGCCGGCGGGGTGTGCCGCTGCCGGGCGTACCGGAAGTCGGCGTAACTTCCCTCGCGCACGGCCCCGTTGTCGATGTGGTTGCCGGCTTGCAGGATGACCGAGATGCCGTCGATCA
Organism: Kitasatospora sp. NBC_01300; assembly: GCF_041435235.1. NCBI lineage: Bacteria > Bacillati > Actinomycetota > Actinomycetes > Kitasatosporales > Streptomycetaceae > Kitasatospora > Kitasatospora sp. NBC_01300. The sequence goes on from NZ_CP108408.1 coordinate 7,100,932, forward strand.
GGGCGCCGGTGAGCTGGGCTTCCAGGCCCCGGGGGTTGATGACCCGGCCGACGTCGGCGGCGATCACGGCCTTGGTGACCCGGGGGTCGGCCGGGTCGGTGGCGTCGAGCTCGACGAGGTAGGCGGCGCACCCGCTGTTCTCGTCGTGGTAGCCGATGCCCTGGGCGTGGCCGGGGGGCATCGGGCGGCCCCAGTTGCCGGCCTTGGCGACGGTGTCGAGGACGGCCCGCCCGGCGGCGCCGCGCAGCCGGGCGCGGCGGAACGCGACGGCGTCCTGGCCCATCCGGCGGGCGAGTTCGTCCATCATGATCTCGTCGGCGACCCGGACGGTGCCGGAGTAGACCGACCGCCAGCTGCCGGTGGGAACGTCCAGTGGCACTTCGGCGAGCAGCTGGGTGGGGATGCCGACGTTGTACGGGTTCTTCTCGCTGAGCAGGAAGAAGGCCTGGGCGAGGCTGAGCCCGGCGAGCGAGAGGTTGAAGCCGGCGGCGGTGAGCATCTCGCCGAGGCCGTGCCGGAAGTCGGTCTTGACGGTGGCGGCGCGGTGCTCGTAGCTGAGCACCTGGCCGAGCGCGTAGGTGGCCCGGATCCGGTGGTGGCTGGCGGGGCGCATCCGGCCGTGGCGCATGTCGTCGTTGCGCGTCCACATGAGTTTGACCGGTCGGCCCGCGGCCTTGGAGATCTGGGCGGCCTCCAGGGCGGCGTCGAAGAACAGCCGTCGGCCGAACGAGCCGCCGCCGCGCACCACGTGGACGGTCACGGCGTTCTGCGGGAGGCCGAGTTCGGCGGCGATGGCCTGCTGGGCGACGATCGGCGCCTGCGCGGCGAACCACAGCTCGGCCCGGTTCGGCCGTACGTCGGCGACGGCGGTCAGCACCTCCATCGGCGCGTGGTTGACGAAGGCGAAGTCGAACTCGCCGTCCACGTACTGGGTGAGCAGCGGGGGGATGAGGAACGGCGCGTGGGCGGCGCGCAATCGGGCGCGGATGTCGGGGGTGGAGAGGTTGGCGACCGGGCCCGGGTTCCAGGAGGTGCGCAGCGCGTCGCGGGCCTTGAGCGCCTGGTCGAAGGTCTCGGCGAGGACGGCGACGCCGCTGGGGATCGGGACGACGCCGAGCACGCCGGGCATGGCGCGGGCGGCCGAGGCGTCCAGGGTCCTGAGCGTGCCGTTGATGGTGCTCGGGCGGGCGACGACGGTGGGGACGGCGCCCGGGATCGCGAGGTCCCCGGCGTACTTGGCGCGGCCGGTGACGATGTCGCGGGCGTCGATCCGGCCGGTGGGCCGGCCGACCAGGCGCAACTGGTCGGCGGTCTTGGGGGAGCTGGACACGGCGGGGAGCGCGACGGCGGCGGCCTCGGCGGCGAGGTCGCCGTAGCCGGCGCGGCGGCCGTCGGGGGCGAGGACGGCGGAGTCGGCGGTGCGCAGGGTTTCTGCCGGAACGTTCCAGCGCCGTGCTGCGGCGGTCACCAGCCGGGCGCGGGCGGCGGCGGCCGCGGCGCGCACCGGGTCGTACAGCGAGCGCACCGAGTTGGAGGCGCCGGTCAGCTGGTTGAAGAGCAGTTCGGGGCGGCCGTCGGAGAGCGGCACGTCCACGTCGCCGATCCGGGCGTCGAGTTCCTCGGCGACGAGCATCGCGATCGCCGTGGTGAGGCCCTGGCCGACCTCCAGCCGGGGCAGGTGCAGCACGGCGCGCCCGGCGGCGGTGAGTTCCAGGACGAGCAGGTGCGAGGTCGGCAGGCCGGCGACGATCAGCGCGTCGCCGAGGTCGAGGATGTCCGGGATGCCGGGCAGGCCGATCAACTGCGAGGGGGCGGCGGCGTCCTGGGCGACGGCGGCGGCGCGGACGGCGGCCCGCGCGGTGGCGGGCGCGGCGGCGTCGAGGCCGAGCCGGGCGCCGACGGTGAGGGTCGGGGCGGCCAGCAGGTAGGTGAGGAAGCGGCGGCGGCGGGTGCCGGCGCCGTCCCGTGCGTCGCCCGGGTGGCCGGTGTCGTCCGAGCGGGCGATGGAGGTGTTGATGGGAAGAGCCCTTCGAGCCGATGACGGCGGCGGATCGGGCGGGCACGGCGGCGCCGGGCCCGGTGCCGGATCGCGAATGCCGTTGAGCATAGGAGCGCGTTACTGACCGGTCAATACGGCAAAACTTGGCCCTTCGGCACGGTCGGTGACGCCCTGAGACCGGTGTGCGAGGCGGATTCGGAGCGGGTACGGAGGGCGCGGCGGCGGTACGGCCGGGGCCGGTTCCGGGCCTGCGGGAGGAGCGATTCGCCGCCGTCGTACGGGGGTTCAGCGCTCGCCCGCCGGTGCGGTGGGGACCGGAAGTGGACCAAGGAGTTCCGCGATCACTGGACCTTACCGCCGGTCCGCCTCCTGCCTAGGCTGGGCCGCGAACCGTTGCGAACACCCGGCCCGCGCGCCGCCCCCAGCCAGGAGACCCGTGTCGACCAGCAGCGCCCCGGCGCCCGCCCTCATCCCGCCCGCCGGGCCCCAACGGACCCTCGCCGCAGCCCAGTTGGCCAGCTCTGTCGGAGACGGCGCCTACTACACCTGCTCCGCGCTCTACTTCACCCACGTCGTCGGCATGTCGGCGACCGCCCTCGGCGCCGGCCTCGCCGTGGCCTGGGCGCTCGGCTCGCTGGCGGGCGTCCCGCTCGGCGCCCTCGCCGACCGCCGAGGCCCGCGCCGGACGGCCGTGGCGCTCGCCCTGGCCACGGCGGTGGTGGTCGCCGCCTTCCTGGTGATCCGCTCCTACGGGCCGTTCCTGGCGGCGGTCTGCCTCTACGCCACGACGCAGTCCGGGCTCACCGCCGCCCGGCAGGCGCTGGTCGCCACCCTGGTGCCGCCCGCCCAGCGCACCGGGCTGCTCGCCCACCTCCAGTCGACCCTCAACGGGGGGCTGGCCGTCGGCGCCGCCATCGGCGGCATCGCGCTCACCGTCGGCACCCGGGCCGCGTTCCTCGGGGCCTTCGTGGTGACGGCGCTCGGCTTCCTGGCCGGTGCGCTGATCCTGCTGCGGCTGCCCGAAGCCCCGCCCGCCCCGGCCCGGTCGGGCGCCGGGCCCCGGTTGGCCGTCCTGCGCGACCGCCGGTACGCCGCCGTCGCGCTGGTCAACGCCGTGCTGCTGCTGCGGATGCGGCTGCTCAGCCTGGTCATCCCGCTCTGGATCGCCGACCGGGCGCCCGGGATCGGCTGGCTCGGCTCGGCCCTGTTCGTCCTCAACACCCTGGCCGTGCTGGCCTTCCAGGTCCGGGCGGCGCGCGGCGTCACCGGCCTGGGCCCGGCCGCACGGGCCGTCCGCTCGGCCGGGGCGGTGCTGCTGGCCTCCTGCGCGGTGTTCGGCCTGTCGGCCCTGGACGTCCCGGTGTGGGCGGTCGCCGCGCTGCTGGTGGCGGCCTCCGTCCTCCAGGTGATCGGCGAGATGCGGCAGTCGGCGGGCTCCTGGCAGATCAGCTTCGACCTCGCCCCGCCCGAGCGGATCGGCCAGTACCAGGGCTTCTTCGGCACCGGCGTGGCCGTCGCCCGCACCCTCGGGCCGCTGCTGCTGACCACCCTGCTGCTGGACGGCGGGCTCGCGGGCTGGCTCGTCCTGGGCGGCCTCTTCCTGGCGGCCGGGTACGCGATGGGGCCGGTCGTCCGCTGGGCCGAGCGGGACCGCGACCGGGGCCGCCCGGCGCCGGTCACCCCCGCCGTCGCGGTCCCGTAACGGCCCCCGCGCCGGCCTTCCCCGCCGGCCCGGTGCCCTTCGCACCGGCTTTCCCCGCCGCCTCGACGGTCTCCTCGATGCCCCTGCGCGGCCCCTGCGCGCCGCCCCGAACCGGCTGCTCAGCCCCGGTCGGGGCCCGCGCCGGCCGCCGCCGCCGCGAGCCCGCCCGAGAATGCTCCGACGGCTGACCGGAAACCGGTGGCCCGGGCCGCCGCCCGCTGGCATGCTGGCCGCGTGGACCGACCCCAGATCTGGCTCGACTTCGCCCCCGAGCTGCACCTCTTCGTCTCCGGGCCCCGGCGGGCCGGCCGCTCGGCGCTGCGCACCGACGGCACCTCGACGCTCGGCCATGTCGTCGAGTCCCTGGGCGTCCCGCTCACCGAGGTCGGCACCCTGCTGGTGGACGGCCGGCCGGTGCCCGGGTCGCACGTGCCGGTCGACGAGGAACACGTCACCGTCCGGGCCGTGGACCGGCCGCAGCCCTCGCCCGCCCCGCCGCGCTTCCTGCTGGACGTCCACCTCGGCACCCTCACCCGCCGGCTGCGCCTGCTCGGCGTCGACGCCGCCTACGAGAACCCGGACATCGGCGACGCCGCGCTCGCCGCCCGCTCCGCCGCCGAGCAGCGCGTCCTGCTCTCGCGCGACCGGGGCCTGCTGCGCCGCCGCGAACTGTGGGCCGGCGCCTACGTCTACAGCCACCGCCCCAACGAGCAGCTGCGCGACGTGCTCTCCCGCTTCGCGCCCCCGCTCGACCCGTGGAGCCGCTGCACCACCTGCAACGGCACGCTGCGCGAGGCCGACAAGACCTCGGTGCGCGAGCAACTGCGGGACGGCACCGAGCGCTCCTACGACGTCTTCGCCCAGTGCGTCGACTGCGGCCAGGCCTACTGGCGCGGCGCCCACCACGCCCGGCTGGACGCGATCGTCACCGACGCCCTCCGCGAGTTCGGCACGCCCGCCGGCGGCTGAGACCGGCGCGCGGCCGGCACGGGTCCACCGCCGGAGCGGCGCGGGGCCGGCGCGTCGGACTACGGGACATCTCAGGGTGGCGGCCGGGCGCCGGGGCGTGTTCTCATCGGCGGTGGGGGGCGAGACCGAGGTACTCCGTGACGCGAGAGAGGCCGGGTCGGATGACCAGTCAGCCAGTGCAACAACCGTTCCAGACAGCGGACGTCGACGACGTCCAGGTGGTGACCGCACCGGACGGGGCCGCGGTGTTCCCGCTGCTGGTCCTGGACGGACAGGGGAGCCTCGCGGTGTTCGAGCTCGCCCCCGGGCAGGTGTCGCACGCGGTGTCGCACGCCACCGTGCAGGAGCTGTGGCAGGTCGTCGAGGGCGCCGGGGAGCTGTGGCGCCGCCAGGGCGGGCGGGAGGAGACCGTCCGGCTCGTGCCCGGGACGGCGGCCTCGATCCCGCTCGGTACGGCGTTCCAGTTCCGGGCCGACGAGGACGCCGACCGGCCGCTGCGGATCGCCGCCGTCACCATGCCGCCCTGGCCCGGCACCGACACCGAGGCCAGGCCCGAGGACGGCCCCTGGAAGGCGACCTCCCGGTGAGCCGGGCAGGGGGGATCCCGCGCCGCCCGCTGGCGGCGCTGGTCGCGGCCGCGGCCGTGCTCGGACTCGCCGTGGCGCCCGCCGCGGCCGCCCCGGCCGCCGAGCCGCACCTCCAGTCGCGCTACGTGACGATGCCCGACGGCGTCCGCCTCGCCGTCGACGTCTGGCTGCCCGAGGGCACCAGGGACGGTGCGAACCTGCCCACCGTCCTGGTCACCCAGCGCTACTGGCGGGCCCGGGTCTACCCCGGCGCACCCGGCAACGGCGGCCGCAGCAGCGACGCCGACGGCTGGAACGCCCATGGCTACGCCTACGTGGTCGCCGACCTGCGCGGCACCGGCGCCTCCTTCGGCACCCTGAGCTCCGAACTCGGCGCCGACACCGTCGCCGACAGCGGCCCGCTCAGTGACTGGATCGCCGCCCAGCCCTGGTCCAACGGCCGGGTCGGCACCACCGGCGTCTCCTACGGCGGCGACACCGCGATGCTCGCCACCGCCCTCGGCAACCACCACATCACCGCCGCAGCCCCGATCTCCTACGACTTCGACCCGTACGAGGACCTGGTACGCCCCGGCGGCCTGCTCATCGAGCCCCGGATCGCCCCGTACGCGCTGCTGCTGCGCATCCTCGACCAGGCCGGCGGCACCACCTGCGACACCGACGAGCAGACCCGGCAGGTCTGCGCGGCCACCGGCCTGACCGGGGCCGTGCCCCGGCCGGTCGACGGCCCGGACGGACCGGCCCTGCTCGCCGCCGCGCGCGCCGAGCACACGGGCAACGCCAACCTGGTCGACATGGCCGAGGCCGGCGTGTACCGCGACTACCAGGACGGCCCGAAGAGCTGGACGGTCGGCAGCGTCGGCGAGAAGGCCGACGCCGTCGAGGCCGGCGGCGTCCCCGTGCTCACCGACGCCGGCTGGCTCGACGCGGGCACCGCCAACGGCGTGCTCTCCCAGTTCACCGGCCTCTCCAACACCCAGGACGCCTGGATCGGCCCGTGGAGCCACGGCCAGGGCTACCTCGCCGACCCCTTCCAGCCCGCCCGCCACCTCACCGACCAGGAACGCGCCCAGATCGCCCAGCGGACGTTCGACTTCTTCGACCGCTACGTACGGGCCGACGGCCGCCCCGACGGCACCCGGCACCTGCACTACTACACCTTCAACGAGGGCGTCTGGCGCACCACCACCCGCTGGCCGCTGCCCGGCACCCGCCCGCAGCGGCTCTACCTCGGCGAGGACACCACGCTCAGCCGCCGACGGCCCGATCCGGACGACCGCCCCGGCGCCGACCTGCTGCGCCTCGACCCCACCGCCGGCACCGGCCCGCTGGACCGCTGGAACACCAACCTCACCGGCAGCCCGGTCAGTTACCCCGACCGGGCCGCCGTGGACGCCAAGCTCCTCAGCTACACCACCCCGCCGCTGACCGGCGACACCCGGGTGACCGGCAACGGCCGCGTCACGCTCGACGTCACCGGCCTCGACGGCACCGCCCAGGGCGCCCTGCACGTCTACCTGGAGGACGTCGCCCCCGACGGCCGGGTCACCTACCTGACCGAGGGCCAACTCGCCCTCGCCGACCGGGCCGTGTCCGACCGGGGCGACAACCCCGACTGGCGCCGGCTGCGCACGCCCCGCAGCTACGCGGCCACCGACGCGGCGCCCTTCCCGCAGGGCCGGGCCCGTCGGGTCACCATCGACCTGCAACCCGTCGCGGTGCTCTTCCGGGCCGGCGAGCGGATCCGGCTCACGGTCGCCGCCGCCAACCCGGACTCCTTCCAGCTGCTCCCGGCCGACGGCCGGGCGAGCTACCGGATCGGGCACGGCGGAGCCGACCCGTCCTTCCTGGAGCTGCCGGTGGTGCGCGGCACCCCGTAGCGCCGCCGAACGTGCCCGGGCCCGGGAGGCCGATGCCGCCTCCCGGGCCTGGGCCGATCAGCCTCTGACCCCGGAGAGCGCGAGCGGCAGGTGCCGGGGCCCGCGCAGGACGGGGCTGCGCCGGTACTCGGGCGGGTCCTGGAGCAGCCGGGGGCCGTCCAGGCGGTGGATGAGCGCGGTGAGCGCGAGCTGCGCCTCGACCCTGGCGAGCGGTGCGCCGAAGCAGCTGTGCACGCCGCTGCCGAAGCCGAGGTGCTGGTTGTCCGGGCGGGTCGGGTCGAAGCGGTCGGGCTCCTGGAACCGCAGAGGGTCCCGGTTGGCGGCGGCGAGCACCAGGATCAGCGGCGCGCCCTTGGGGATGGTGACCCCGGCGACCTCGATGTCGGTGAGCGCGGTGCGCTGCGGCAGCAGCTGGACCGGGGGTTCGTAGCGCAGCAGCTCCTCCACCGCGCGCGGCATCAACTCCGGCTTGTCGCGCAGCAGTTCCAGGTTCTCGGGGTGGCGCAGCAGGGTGAGCACGCCGTTGGTGATCAGGTTGACGGTCGTCTCGTGCCCGGCGATGAGCAGCAGGACGGCGGTGGCCATCAGCTCCGTCTGGGTGAAGCCGCCCGACGGGCCGGGGTCGTTGACGAAGGCGGAGAGCAGGTCGTCGGACGGCTTGCCCCGGCGGCTCTCGGCGAGTTCGCCGAGGTACAGCCCCATCTCCATCCGGGCCTGCGTGGCCGCTTGCTGGCGCTCGGACGGATCGCTGTCGGGAGTGGGGTCGAAGCCCGCGATCAGCGTCTCGGACCAGGCGTGGAACCGCGGCTCGTCCTCGCGCGGCACGCCGAGCAGCCGGCAGATGACGGTGACCGGCAGCGGGTAGGCGAAGTCCTCGACCAGGTCGATCCGGTCGCGGCCCCGGAGCCCGTCGATCAGTTCCCCGGTGATCCGGGCGATCTCGTCGTGCATGGCGTCGACCCGGTCGGGCGCGTGGGGCGGGCCGAAGGGCCGCATGGCGATGGTGCGCAGCCGTTCGTGCTCGGGGTCGTCCCGGCCGATGAAGGCGACCGGGACGCTGCCCTGCAGCTCGTCCGGGACGGTGCGGTTGCGGCGGTCAGAGCTGATCCTCGGGTCGTGCAGCAGTGCGGCGACCTCGTGGTAGGTGCCGACCAGGTAGCTGCCGTCGTCCTGGCGGGCCACGCCGTGCTCGCGGAGCTCGGCGTACAGGGGGTAGGGGTCGGCGCGGTTGGCGTAGTCGGTGATCCGGCGGAACAGGGTGTCGGCGGCGGCCATGCGCGGTGGCTCCTCGGGGGTGGCGGCGGTGGTGGTCCTCGACGGGCGGCGGGGCCCGGTGGGCGTGCGCCCGTCGAGCGGTGGCGGGTGGGCTCAGCCGCCCCAGCGCCGCAGGGTCAGCCGCCGGTCGGGCAGGTGGCCGGTGAGGGCGACGGTCGGGCCGTGCGAGAGCACCTTCGGGTCGGGCACGTCGGAGGGGACCGGGATGCGGGAGGCGGGCGGCTCCACGCCGTCCCAGTCGGGCGGGAACGGCGCGGCGGCCTCGATCAGCCGCTGGTAGTGCTCCAGCCACTTGGCCCGGTTCACGCTGACGGCGGCCGTGATCCGGCCCCGGTACCCGTAGACCGCGACGAGCCGGCGCTCCTCGACCGAGCCCTGGGCGAGGACCACGTGGTCGGAGAAGGTGGGCACGCCGACGGACTTGATGTTGAGCCCGAACTGGCTGGACCAGAAGGACGGCACGCTCAGGTGCGGACGCCGCTGCGGCCCCGGGCTGACCATGTTGTGGGCCGCCACCTCGGCCTGTGCGACCGCGTTGCCCCAGTGTTCGAGGGAGAGTAGCTGGTACTCGAAGAGGGGGTGCGGGAAGCGGGCGACGTCGCCCGCGACGAAGACGTCGTCGGTGACGATCCCGTACATGTCGAAGGCGCGGCAGCCCGCGTCGCAGGCCACCCCGCGCGGGCCGGCGGCGAGCCCCGACTCGGCCAGCCATTCGGTGTTGCGGACGGCGCCCAGGGCGACCACGGCGACGTCCGCCTCGATCCGGGTGCCGTCGGAGAGCTCGGCGCCGGTGAGCCGGCCCGCGCGGCCGGTCAGCGCGGAGACGGTCACCCCGCAGCGCAGGTCGACCCCGTGGGCGAGCTGGACCTTGGCCGCGAGGGCGCCGAAGGCCCCGCCGAGGGCCCCGACCAGTGGGGCGGGGCCGCGCTCGGCGACGGTGACGTCCAGTCCGCGTTCCCGGCAGGCGGAGGCGATCTCGGAGCCGGTGAACCCGGCGCCGATCACCAGCACCCGCTTCGGGCCGGCGTCCAGCCGCTCGGCCAGGCCGGCCGCGTCCTCGGCGGTGCGCAGGGTGAACACCCCGTCGAGTGCGGCCTGCTCGGCCTTCGGCCAGGGCCTGGCCCGGGTGCCGGTGGCGATCAGCAGTCGGTCGTAGGGCAGTTGCTCGCCGTTCGCGAGCAGGACCTGCCGGCCTGCCCCGTCCACACCGGTGGCGCGGACGCCGAGCTTCCACTGCGCGTCCACCTCGCGGCGCCGGGGCAGCGCGGTCTCCTCGGCGCGCACCCGCCCGAGCAGCACCTGTTTGGACAGGGGCGGCCGGTCGTACGGGGGAAGGCGTTCCTCGCCGACCACGGTCAGCTGCCCGGCGAAGCCCTCGTCCCGGAGCGTCTCGGCGGCGCGCAGGCCGGCCAGCGAGGCGCCGACGATGACGATCCGGCCGTTCTTGAGGTCATCGGACATCGGACCGGTCCTCCTCCTCGACCACGATGGCCTGCACCGGGCAGGCCGCGGCGGCCCGCCGGACGCGGTCACGCTGGTCCTCGGCGGCCTGCGGGGTGTAGAGCAGGGCCTCCTCCCCGTGCAGTTCGAACACTCGGGGAGCGAGGAACGCGCATTGCGCGTAGCCCTGGCAGCGGTTGAGGTCGACGACGATCTTCACGGTCTCTCCTCCCGGGCACGTCTGTGTCCGTCCTACCGCCGCCGGAGCGCCCGCGCGCCCGGTACTGCTCCGTGGGAGCGGTCGCGGAGAGTGGCCGCCGGGGAACGACGGGGGCCAGGAGAGCAGTTCGCCGTGCTGGTGCCGTGCTAGTTGGGCGACTCCAGCTCGAGGGTCCAGCGGTGGGTGGTGTAGCCGCCCATCCGGGTCGGGTGGCGCTCCACGAGCGTCACGGTCAGGCCGTCGGCCGTGCGGCGCAGGGTGCCGGTGAACCGGTGCAGGTCGTCGCCGGACAGCGGGAGCAACTCGGCGAGCACGGTGGCGTCGAGGTCGCGCCCGACGGCGCGCAGCACTCCCGCGTCCAGCACCAGGACGGTGCCGTCGGCCAGCACCACCGGCGCGGGGGCCTGCGGGTCGGCGAGCAGCGGGCCGCTCTCGATCCCCCCGCCGGGCAGCAGCCGCACCACCCGGCTCCCGGTCGGCCGGCGGCGGTCGGTCTCGACGACGCGCAGGCCGCCGCCGACCACGTAGTGGCCGTAGCTGCGCCAGGAGTCGACCAGGGTGGCGTCCCGGTCGTAGGCCCAGGTGTCGAAGGCGCCGTAGCCCTCCAGGCCGAGCACGAAGCGGCCGTCGCCCAGGGCTGTGCCGCGCTCGCCGCGCAGTTCGGCGACGAGGGCGCCGTCGTCGAGGTCCAGCAGCAGGGCGGGGCCGAGGTGGCCCCAGGCGGTGTACTCGAAGGAGTCGGTGGTGACCAGCGCCCGGCCGCCGGAGAGGTGGGCCGCGTTGGGGCGCCCCGCGCAGGGGCGGCGCCAGCGCACCAGGCCCTCGGCGTCGACACAGCTGATCTCGCCGTCCCGCCCGTACAGCGCCAGGTCGCCGTGGCGGGCGAGCGGCCCCTCCGGGCGCCCCTGCGGCCGCCCGCCGCTGCGGCGGTGGTGGTTCTGGACGGTGACACGCCAACTCCCCATGATCCGGATGCTAACGGACCCCGGCGGGCCGCGGAGGGCGTTTGCGGAGGGTGCCCGGACGGCCGGGACGGCGGACAATCTCCCCAGACGCAGAGGAGGAGGCCGCGGTGGAGTTCGAGGTGTTGATCGAGACCCCGCAGGGGTCGCGGAACAAGTACGTGATGGACTTCGCGGCGGGCCGGATCCGCCTCGACCGCACCCTGTTCACCGCCACCCGCTACCCCGCGGACTACGGCTACGTCGAGGGCACCCTCGGCGGCGACGCGGAGCCGTTGGACGCGCTGGTGCTCGGCGGTGAACCGGCCGTGCCGGGGTGCGTGGTCACCTGCCGGGCGGTCGGCATGTGGGTGATGCGGGACGAACGCGGGCCGGACCAGAAGGTGCTGTGCGTCCCGGCCCACGACCCGCGCTACGGCGACCTGCGCGACATCGGCGACCTGCGCGAGTTCGACCTGCTGGAGATCACCCACTTCTTCCAGGTCTACAAGGACCTGGAGCGCGGCAAGTCGGTCGAGGGCTCGCACTGGGCGGACCGGGAGGCCGCGTACGCGCAGATCGCCGAGTCCCGGGCGCGCGCGGCGGGGACGCGCTTCGCCCGGTCGGTGTAGCCGTCCCCGCCGCCGCCGCGTGCCGGGGGCTCAGAACCGGGCGTGGCGCAGGATCTCGCGGACCTGGTCGGCGATGGCGGCCTCGTTCTGCTCGAACTCCGGGGCGGTGAGGCGGTCCTGCTGGGCGGGCAGGCCGGTGAGCACGGGGGTGTGCAGGTGGCCGCCGGGGAGGTCGGGGGCGAGGTCGAGGCGCAGGCGGTTGGAGCGGTAGGCGACTTCGTTGGAGAGGTACCCGCCGCCGCCACCGGCGACGGCGCGGGAGCCGGGGGTGGGGCCGTCCGCGCGGTCGACGGGGTCGACGCCGCCCTCGGGGATCTCGGTGACGGTGGTGTTGAGGCGGACGGGGTAGGGCTGCTGGACGGCCGTCATGGCGTCGGTGGGCAGGGTGGTGCGGATGAACTCCGGGCCGTCGTCCAGGCCCGGGGCGGTGACCGGGTGCTGCCGGGTGCCGCCGGAGAGGGTGCCGGTGTTGTCGGTGGCGGGATCGGCGGAGCGGGCCCGCCCGGCCCAGGCCTCCAGGGTGAACAGGCCCGGGTAGCCCTGGCTGATGCTGGTGATCAGGTCGGCGGCCTGCGGGCCGGGGGTGAGGTGCGGGCCGAAGGCGCGCTCGACGACGCTGTCGTCGAAGTCGCCGTAGCGGACCGGCAGCAGGACGGCCCGGACTTCGGCCAGGCTGCCGTCGGCGAGGGTGATCCGGCGCCCGTGCAGTTGCAGCACGGCCGCGCCGGAGGGGTTGGCGCGGCGCGGCTCGGTGTCGAGGCCGTACGGGTCGAAGCCGCTGACGAAGATCCGCCGGACGCCGGGGGCGGCGGTGAAGCCGTCGTCGAGGCCCCGGGAGGCGTCCTCGAAGCGGGCCCGCAGGTCGGCCGGGTCGACGTCGAACCGGGGCTGCCAGCGGGCCAGTTGGACGGTCATCGCGAGCCTGGTCCAGTACAGCGGGCGGTCGTCGCGGGCGGGGAGTTCGCCGCCGGGCCGCCGGCCCTGGGCCCGGTCCACTCCGGCCTGCCAGAGCGCCCGGCCCCAGGCGCCCGCCACCCGCTCCGCCTGCCGGGCGTTCCGGGCGGCGCACAGGGCGGCGGGGAAGCCCCGGAGCAGGTCGCGCAGGCCGGAGCGCTCGGTGAAGGCGGTCGTCCGCTGGTCCTGGAGCCGGGCCTGTTCGGTGTCCACCGGGGCGGTGCCGACGACCTGACAGGCTGCCGGGCCGGCCTGGGCGGCGGCCGGGGCGAGCAGGGCGGCGAGGGTGCCGGTGAGGGCGGCGGCCAGGGTGGCGGCGCGACGAAGGCGTGTCATGTCACCTGACAATAGGTCGGGAGCCGACACCCCGCCAGGGCGCCCCGTCCGCGCGGGCCGGCCGGCGAGGCCGCGCCGCGGGCCCGTGGCCTGCTGGAACGTCCGTCCAGTACTGACGGGAAGTCGGGAACCGGCGCGAGCTCTACAGCGTTGTCGTGGTCGAACAGCGGAAACAGCGGTCATTCGAACGGTTGTGGAGGAGTCCCATGAGTGTGGCCCTGACGAAGGGCGGCAACGTCTCCCTGGGCAAGCAGGCCCCCGGGCTGCGGGTCGTCCGGGTCGGCCTCGGCTGGACGGCCGGCGCCGGGTACGACCTGGACGCCAGCGCCCTGCTCTGCGACGCCTCCGGGAAGGTCGTCTCGGACCAGCACTTCGTCTTCTTCAACAACCTGCAGAGCCCGGACGGTTCGGTCCGCCACCACGGCGGCGCCGGTGGCGGCGACGACCAGGAGCGGATCGACGTCCGGCTCGCGGACGTCCCGGCCGGGGTGGAGAAGATCGTCTTCGCGGTCGCGGTCTACGACGCGGCGCAGCGGCGCCAGAGCTTCGGCCAGGTCCGCGGCGCGTACATCCGGCTCACCGACCCGGACGGCGGCGCCGAGGCGGCCCGCTACGACGTGGCGGCCGAGGCGGGCAGCGAGACGGCGATGGTGTTCGGCGAGCTCTACCGGCACGGTGCGGACTGGAAGTTCCGGGCCGTCGGGCAGGGGTACGCGTCGGGGCTCGCGGGCATCGCCGCCGACTTCGGGGTGGACGTCCTGCAACCGGCGCCCGCCGCCGCGCCCGCGCCCCCGCCGGCTCCGGCCGTGCCCGCCGCGCCGGCCATGGCGCCCGCCGTGCCCGCCGTGGCGCCCGCTGTCCCGATGACCCAGCCAGGACCAGGGAGTTCCCCCGTGACGTGTTTCTTCGACCCCTCGCACGGCTTCGGCTCGACGGCGGTGCTGTGGTCGCCGCAGTGGGGCGTGCCGCGCCAGATCGAGACCTGCGCCGCCTGCGCCCAGCGGGTGCAGACCACCGTGCCGCCGTTCTACACCCCGCAGCAGGGCTATCCGCAGCCGGTCCAGGGCCAGCCCGCTCAGGGTCAGCAGGGCCAGGGCGGGCGCCGTTTCGGCACCGGCGCGCTGATCGGCGCGGGCGCGGCCGGCCTGGTCGGCGGCGCGCTGCTCAACGAGGCGTTCAGCGACGACACGCCCGAGGTGGTCGTGAACAACTACTACGAGGGCGACGACGACAGCTTCTTCTAGGTCGTTTCCCGGGTCGCCCCCGGACCGTCAGCCCTCCCGCCGGCCGCGCAGTTCGTCGAACTGCGCGGCCGGCGGCGTTCCCGGACGTTCCCGGGCCGTCAGGCGCTCTCCCGCCGGTGCGCCCCCGCCCGGGCGGCGGCCTCGGCGGCGGCCGCGGCGCGGTCGGCGGCGGCCTCGTCGAGCGGCTCGGCGGTGGTGAGCATCCGGTAGTAGAGCGGCGCGGAGACGGCCCGGACCACCTCGAACGCGTCGGTGTCCGGCGGGAGTTCGCCGCGTTCGACGGCCTCGGTGACGCACGGCGCCCACTCCTCGACCCGGCGCAGGTAGAAGTGCCGCAGCGCCTCGGCGGCGCCCGGGTCGCAGGTGGCGGCGACGATCACGGCGCGGAACAGCGCCCCCTGTCGGGGGTCGGCCAGCGTGCGCTGGACCAGCCGGGCGTTGGCCCGCAGGTCCTCGGCGAGGGAGCCGCTGCGGGTGCGCGGCAGCGACTGCTCGGCCATGTCCGCGAGCAGGTCGGCGACCAGCGCGCTGGTGGTGCCCCAGCGCCGGTAGACGGTGGTCCGGCCGACCTCGGCCCGCTGGGCGACGTCGCCCAGGTCGAGCCCGCCGAAACCGTGCTCGACCAGGGCGTCCTCGGCGGCCCGCAGGACGGCGGCGCGGACCCGGGCGGTGCGGCCGCCGGGGCGCCGCGTCCCGGGCGTGGGGGTCTCCGGGGTCTCCGGCGCGTCCGGAGTGTCCGGTGCGTCCGGCGCGGAGGGCTCGGCAGTCATTAACGGGATTCCTGTTCCATTAGATCGATGGGCCCTGCTAAGGTCGAACCATCCTAACGGAATGGGAGTCCCGTTAAGGGCTCCGAGGGGAGAACTGCCATGGAAAGCAGCACGACAACCAGCACGGCAACCGGTACGACAACCGCCATGGAGTACCGCCGACTCGGCTCGTCCGGCCTCAAGGTCCCCGCGCTCAGCCTCGGCACCGGCACCTTCGGCGGCCGTGGACCGCTGTTCGGCGCCTGGGGCACCACCGACGTCCAGGAGGCCCGCCGCCTGCTCGACATCGCCATCGACGCCGGAGTCACCCTCTTCGACACCGCCGACGTCTACTCCGACGGCGCCTCCGAAGAGGTCCTCGGCCAGGCCATCCGCGGCCGCCGCGACCAGGTGCTCGTCTCCACCAAGGCCGGCCTGCCGACCGGCGACGGCCCGCAGGACGCCGGCACCTCCCGGGCCCGCCTCACCAGGGCCGTGGACGACGCGCTGCGCCGCCTCGGCACCGACTACCTCGACCTCTTCCAACTGCACGCCTACGATGCCGGCACCCCGATCGAGGAGGTGCTGGCCACCCTCGACGACCTTGTCCGGGCCGGCAAGATCCGCTACACCGGCGTCTCCAACTTCTCCGGCTGGCAGCTGATGAAGTCCCTCGCCGTCGCCGAGCGCCACGGCCGCCCCCGTTACGCCGCCCACCAGGTCTACTACTCGCTGGTCGGCCGCGACTACGAGTGGGAGTTGATGCCGCTGGCCCAGGAGGAGGGCGTCGGCGCCCTGGTGTGGAGCCCGCTCGGCTGGGGCCGCCTCACCGGCCGGATCCGGCGCGGTCGGCCGCTCCCGGCCGACAGCCGGCTGCACGACACCGCCGACTACGGCCCGCCGGTCGAGGACGAACTGCTGTACCGGGTGGTCGACGCGCTCGACGGGATCGCCGCCGAGACCGGCCGCACCGTCCCGCAGATCGCCATCAACTGGCTGCTGCGCCGCCCGACCGTCTCCTCGGTCATCATCGGCGCCCGCAACGAGGAGCAGCTGCGGCAGAACCTCGGCGCGGTCGGCTGGTCGCTGACCGACGAGCAGGTCGCCCGGCTCGACGCGGCCAGCGCCCGCACCGCGCCGTACCCGTACTTCCCCTACCGCCGGCAGGAGGCCTTCGCCCGCCTCAACCCGCCGCTCGTGGGCTGAACCGGGAAATCCGCTTGCCGTCCCGCCCGGCCTGCGGCAAGGTCCGCACCATGTCCGAACTGCACGAACCCGAACTGCACGAACCCGAGCTGCGCCGGCTCGGCTCCGACGACTGGCCGCTCTGGCGCGAGCTGCGCCTGGCCGCGCTGACCGAGGCGCCGTACGCCTTCGGCTCCACCCTGGCGGACTGGCAGGGCGCCGGCGACCACGAGGCCCGCTGGCGCTCCCGCCTGGAGATCCCCGGCGCCCTCGACCTGGTCGCGGTGCTGGACGGCCGTCCGGTCGCGATGGCCAGCGGCGTCCCGGCCGACGAGGTCGGGGCGGCCGCCGAGCTGATCTCCCTGTGGGTCGGCCCGGCGGCGCGCGGCCGGGGCGTGGGGGACCGGCTGATCGGCGCGATCGCCCGCTGGGCCGCCGAGCAGGGGTTCACCACCCTCAAGCTGGCGGTGAACCCCGACAACGACGCGGCCATCGCCCTCTACCACCGCAACGGGTTCGCCGAGACCGACGAGCCCGGCGACCTGATGGCCGACGGCGTGCGGCGCGAACTGGTCCTGGCGAAGGAGATCTTGGCGGTGGCTTAGGTCCGCGCCACGTCCTTCGGACGGGCGTGGGCCGGAAGGCCGTTGGCGAGGTCCTCGACCATCAGGCGCCAGGCGATGGCGGTCGCCGCGGTGCGCAGCTGGGGGCTGCGCGGGCGGCCGGCGTCGGCGTCCAGCCGGGCGTTGAGCCAGTCCGACCAGGCCTGGGCGAGGACGCGGACCTCCTGGGAGCCGGCCTCGGTGGGGGAGAGCCGGTCGCCGTCGCGGGTGAGGTAGCCCTCGGCGGCCATCCGGTCGAAGACCGGCTCCAGGACCTCGGGCGGCACCCGCTTGCGGGCGGCGATGAGGTCCAGGGAGGCCTGGCCGACGGCCTTGGTGTGGCCGGCGACCTCCATCAGCGCCCAGGCCCCGGCCAGGTCGACCCGGGTGTCGGAGTCGTCGACGATCGAGCGGACGGTGTCGAGGTCCACGCCGCGCACGAGCTTGCCGACGGCGTACTCCAGGTGCGGGTCGGAGTCGCTGGTGGTCGGCTGGGCGAAGCCCTCGCCCATGTCGGTGGAGCCGGCCCGGGCGGTGTCCCGCAGCTGCACCTGCTTGAGGAAGAGCGCGACCACGAACCCGACCAGGGCGACCGGCACCGTCCACAGGAACACGGTGTGCAGGGCGTCGGAGTAGGCCTGGATGATCGGGGCCGCCTGCGCGGCGGGCAGCCGGTGCAGGCCCTGGGGGCTCTCGGCGGCCCGGGTGAGCAGCGCCGGGTCCGCGCCGGTGAGGCGGGCCGAGGAGGCCACGCCCCGGGCGAGTTCGGTCTTGAGGCTGTTGGCGTAGATGGTGCCGAACACGGCGGTGCCGAAGGAGCTGCCGATGGTGCGGAAGAAGGTCACCCCGGAGGTGGCGGTGCCGAGGTCCGCGTAGTCGACGGTGTTCTGCACGGCGATGGTGAGCACCTGCATGCTCAGCCCGATGCCGACGCCGAGCACGAACATGTAGAGGGAGGCGAGCGCGGTGCCCGTGCCGGGTTCGAGCCGGGAGAGCAGGTAGAGGCCGACGGCCATCACCAGGGTGCCGACGATCGGGAACACCCGGTACCTGCCGGTCTTGCTGACGGCGTTGCCGCTGGCGATCGAGGCGAGCAGCAGCCCGATCACCATCGGCAGCGTCCGCACCCCGGAGACGGTCGCCGAGTCGCCGTCGACGTACTGCAGGAAGGTCGGCAGGAAGGTCAGCGCGCCGAGCATCGCGAAGCCGACGATGAAGCTGAGCACCGAGCAGACCGCGAAGACCGGGTTCCGGAACAGCCGCATCGGCAGCATCGGTTCGACGGCCCTGCTCTCCACCCAGCAGAACAGCCCGAGGGCGACGGCGCCGCCGGCGAACAGGGTGATGATCACCCCGGAGCCCCAGGCGTACTCGTTGCCGCCCCAACTGGTCGCCAGGATCAGGGCGCTGGCGCCGATCGCGACCAGTGCGATCCCCAGGTAGTCGATCACCGGGCGCACCGCCGAGCGCACCGAGGGGATGGTCCGGGCGGCCGCGATCACCACCAGGATCGCGATCGGCACGTTGACGTAGAACGCCCAGCGCCAGGACAGGTGGTCGGTGAACAGCCCGCCCAGCAGCGGCCCGATGACCGTCGCCACGCCGAACACCGCGCCGATCGCACCCTGGTACTTGCCGCGCTCGCGCAGCGGGATGACGTCCGCGATCAGCGCCATGGCCGTCACCATCAGGCCGCCCGCGCCGATGCCCTGGAGCGCCCGCCAGGCGATCAGCAGCGTCATGTTGGTCGCCAGGCCGCAGAGGAACGAGCCGGTGATGAAGACGACCGCCGAGATCTGGAAGAGCAGCTTGCGCCCGTACAGGTCACCGAACTTGCCGGCCAGCACGGTGGCCACCGTCTCGGCCAGCAGGTAGGCCGTCACCACCCACGACATGTGCGCGGCCCCGCCGAGGTCCGCGACGATGGTGGGCAGCGCGGTGCCGACGATGGTCTGGTCGAGCGCGGCCAGCAGCATGCCGAGCACGATGGTGCCGAAGACGACGTTGCGCTGCCGGGCGTCCAGCACCGGCGGGGCGGTCGGCGGGGTTTCGGTGGCGGCGTTCATGTCCTCAGCCTCCGGGGCGCCGGGGGAGGCCGCGATCGGGTTCGGCCGTCCGGGTGAGCGGCGGCGCGGGCGGCGCAGCCCGGCTGGCGGCTCCGGGGCCGCGCCGTCCACGATGGCCGTTCGGAGGGGGGCACGCGTGGCGGGCGGGCACAGCCGGACCGGGAAGCCGGACGACGGCCGGCCGCCGGGCGCGAAGCCAGACGACCGCCGGACGCCCGGAAGGTGCTCCCATGACGGCCCAACCCCCGTGCAGCACCCCGGAACAGCGGCCCGGCGCCGCCGCCGCGAGCCGGCGGGCCGAGGCGCGGCGCTGGCGGGCGCTGACGGTCTGCCTGGTCGCCGGGTTCATGACGCTGCTGGACGTCAGCATCGTCAACGTCGCCCTGCCGACGGTGCGGGCCGGGCTGCACATGTCCGACAGCGGCCTGCAGTGGGTGCTCAGCGGCTACGCGCTCGCCTTCGGCCTGGTGCTGGTCCCGTCCGGGAGGCTCGGCGACGCCCGCAGCCGCCGGGCCGTCTTCCTCACCGGGCTCGCCCTGTTCACCGCGGCCAGCGCGCTGGCCGGGGCGGCGCAGAACCAGGAGTGGCTGGTGCTGGCCCGGTTGTTCCAGGGCGCGGCCGGCGGGGTGCTGGTGCCGCAGGTCTCCGGTTTCATCCAGGTCCTGTTCCAGGGCGCCGAACGCGGCCGGGCCTTCGGCACGCTCGGCGCCACCATCGGCCTGTCCACCGCCGTCGGTCCGCTGCTGGGCGGCCTGCTGATCCACCTGTTCGGCCCGCAGAACGGCTGGCGCTGGGTGTTCCTGGTCAACCTGCCGATCGGGGTGGCCGCCCTGCCGATCGCCTACCGGCTGCTCCCGCCGCCCCCGCCGGCGGCCTCGCGGGCCGGGCACCGGGACTTCGACCCGGTCGGGGTGCTGCTGCTCGGTGCCGGGACGGTCGCGCTGCTGCTGCCGTTCGTCCAGGCGCAGCAGTGGCACGGTCCGACGCGCTGGCTGCTGCTGCCGCTGGCGGCGGTGCTGCTGGGGGCCTTCGTGGGCTGGGAGCGGTACTACGCGCGGGGCCGGGAGCCGCTGGTGAGCATGGCGCTGTTCGCGGTGCGCCCGTACGCGGCGGGGGTGGCGCTGTCGCTGGTGTACTTCGCCGGGTTCACCGCGATCTTCTTCATCTTCACGCTCTACCTCCAAGCGGGCCTGCACTACTCGGCGCTGACGGCGGGCCTGGCGATCACGCCGTTCGCGCTGGGCTCGGGCGTGTCCGCGGTGATCGGCGGACGGCTGGTGCACCGGCTGGGCCGCCGGTTGGTGCTGCTCGGCCTGGTGCTGGTGCTGGCCGGCCTGCTGGCCTCGGCCCTGGCGGTGCAGCTGTGGACGGGGGCGGCGATCGGCTGGGCGACGGTGACGCCGCTGCTGGTCGCCGGGGTGGGCAGCGGGCTGGTGATCGCCCCGAACCAGACCCTGACCCTCCAGCAGGTGCCGATCGCCCGGGCGGGCAGCGCCGGAGGCGTCATGCAGACCGCCCAGCGGGTCGGCTCGGCGGTCGGCATCGCCGTCGTCGGCTCGGTCTTCTTCGCCCACGCCCAGGGCCCGCGCCCGGACTGGGCGCTGGCCTTCCAGCTGGGCGTGACGGTCGCGGCGGGCCTGGTCCTGGCGGCGCTGCTGGTGTCGCTGGCGGACCTGGCGGCGGGCCGCCGCGAGGGGTGAGCACCGCGTCCGGCGCCGCCGCCGGACGGCGGGTCAGTGGTCGCGGCGCTGGACGACGGTCACGGCGACCACCACCGAGGCGAGCGCCCAGAGCGCGAACGTGGCCCAGGAGCCGGCGACGGTGGCCGGGTGCGCCGAGGGCAGCGAGTGGGTCAGGTCGACCTGGGCCAGCCGGCGCCAGGCCTGGAGCGGCATGGCGTGCAGGAGGTCGGCCGACCAGCGGTAGCGCTCGTTGAAGAACGCCGGGAGGAAGAACAGCACCAGGACGGTGCCCACCACGGCTCCGGCGGTGTGCCGGATCAGCGCGCCGAGGGCGAATCCGGCGAGGGCGCAGACCGGGGCGAACAGGGCGGCGGCCGCGACGAAGCGCAGCGCGGTCGGGTCGGTGACGGACACGCCGATGTGCGTGTCGGCGAGGACCGCCTGGCAGGCGCCGAAGGAGACGCCCGCGGTGACGGCGCCGTAGCCGAGCATGACCGCGGTCAGTACGCAGGCCTTGGCGGCGATCATGGCCCGGCGGTCCGGGACGGCCACCAGCGTGGTGCGGATCAGCCCGCTCGCGTACTCGCCGACCAGGACGAGAGCGCCGACGCTGCCCGCGACGATCATCACGACGTCGGCGGCGATCATGGTGAAGGAGGTGCTGAGCGCGGCCTGCAGCATGGTCGCCGGATCGCCGTCGCCGACGGTGTAGTGGTCGTGGGTGTACCGGGCCGCCTTGAGGTTGGCGGCGATGACGAACAGGGCGCTCAGGCCCAGCACCCAGACGGTCGAACGCAGGGACCAGAACTTGATCCACTCGGCGGCGAGCAGGTCGCCGAAGCGGGCGCGCGGCCGGGGGAGGGGCCGGGGACGGGACTGGGGGTGGGGCTGGGGGGCGGTGGTCGCGGTGCTCATCGGGGCTCTCCGGCCAGGTAGTCGACGCTGTCGGCGGTCAGTTCCATGAACGCCGACTCCAGGGAGGCGGCACGGGTGGTCAGGGCGTGCAGCAACAGGCGCTGCTCCAGGGCGAGTTCGCCGATCCGGGTGGCGTCCAGGCCGGTCACGGCGAGCGCGCCGTCCGGGTCGGGGCGGACGGTGGCGCCCGCCGCGGTCAACACGGCCGCCAGCCGGTCGGGTTCGGCCGCCCGGACGGTGACGCCGGTGCGGCCGGCCCGGGCGGAGAACTCCGCCAGGCTCTCGTCGGCGATCAGCCGGCCCCGGCCGATCACCACCAGCCGGTCGGCGGTGTGTTCCATCTCGGCCATCATGTGGCTGGAGACGAAGACCGTCCGCCCCTCCTCGGCGAGGCGGCGGAACAGGCCGCGCACCCACAGCACGCCCTCCGGGTCGAGGCCGTTGAGCGGCTCGTCGAACAGCAGCACCGGCGGGTCGCCGAGCAGCGCGCCGGCGATCCCGAGCCGCTGCTTCATGCCCAGCGAGTAGCCGCCGATCCGGCGCCCGGCGGCCTTGCCGAGACCGACCTCGGCGAGCACCTCCTCGACCCGCGCGGCCGGGATCGCGTTGGCGCGGGCCAGCGCCCGCAGGTGGGCCGCGCCGGTGCGCCCGCCGTGGACGTCGCCCGCGTCGAGCAGGGCGCCGACGTCGCGCAGGCCGCGCGTCCGCGCCCGGAAGGGGCGGCCGTCGACGGTGCCGGTGCCGTCGGTCGGGTCGTTGAGGCCGAGGATCAGCCGCAGGGTGGTGGACTTGCCCGCGCCGTTGGGGCCCAGGAAGCCGGTCACACGCCCGGGCCGGACGGCGAAGGTGAGGCGTTCGACGGCGGTGGTGCGGCCGTAGCGCTTGGTCAGCTCGGTGACTTCGATCATGGGCTCCACGGTGCCGGGCGGGGCCGGGCCGCCGCATCGGACCGGCGCTGACACCGCGGGCCCCGGCCGTCACCCCCGGTCGTACAACCACGGTCCGATGACGGCGATTCAGGCCGCCGATACGATCTTCGTATGCTTGCGACGCCCTCTCCGCCCCTGTTCCGGCGCATTTCGCCCGAGGTCTGGGTCGGGCTCGCCTGGTGCGTGGCAGCCGCCTACCCCGCCGTCCTGCTCGGCGGCAACGCCCGCTACCACGGCGGGGCCGCCGCCCACGGCGGCCTGGCCTTCACCCTGGCCGACACGGCGGTGGCCTTCGCCGGCGCCGCGCTGGTGCGCCGCCTTCCGGTGCTCGCGGTCGCGCTGCTGTTCGTCGCCGCCTTCACCGAGACCGACGGCTGGGCCGCCGGCACCCAGGTGCCGCCGGCCTCCCTGCTGGCCGTGGACGTCGCGCTCTGCCTGATCACCGCCACCCGGCCGCGCCGCAGTTCGCGGGCCGCGTTCGCGCTGGTGATGAGCCTGCTCGTGCTGCACATCGGCCTGGTGCACGGCAACACCGTCGGCATCTTCACCGGCACCCACATCGGCTCCGCCGACGGCGCCGCGCTGCTCGCCCTGGTCGCCTGGCTGATCGGCCGCTCGATGCGGCAGAACCGCGAGCACGCCCGGGCGTTGAGCACCCGGGCGGCCACCGAGGCCGTCACCGCCGAACGGCTGCGGATCGCCCGCGAGATGCACGACACCGTCGCCCACACCATCGGCATCGTCGCCCTCCAGGCCGGCGCCGCCCGCCGGGTCATCGACACCCGCCCCGAACGGGCCAAGCAGGCGCTCGGCGAGATCGAGAACGCCGGCCGGGACACCCTGGCCGGGCTGCGCCGGATGCTCGTCGCGCTGCGCCAGGCCGACGGCGAGACGTCGGCCACCACCCCTCACGGTCTGGCGAACCTCGACCGGCTGGCCGCCGCGACCACCGCCGCCGGCGTCCGGGTCGAGGTCCGGCGGCGGGGCGAACAGGGCCCGCTGCCACCGGAGATCGACCTCTCGGCGTTCCGCGTCATCCAGGAGTCCGTCACCAACGTGGTGCGGCACGCGGACACCCGCTCCTGCGAGGTCCTGGTCGACCGCCGCACGGCGGGCGAGGTGGCCGTGGAGATCACCGACCGGGGCCGCGGCACGGGCCCCGGCACCGGCCGGGACGGGGGCACCGGCTTCGGCCTGGCCGGGCTGCGCGAACGGGTCGGCCTGCTGGACGGCGAGTTCGAGGCCGGGCCGCGCCCCGAGGGCGGCTTCCGGGTCGCCGCCCGACTGCCGATCCCCGGGGCGGTGACCGCATGACCCGCGTCCTGCTGGTCGACGACCAGCCGCTGGTCCGGGCCGCGCTGGAGATGGTCATCACCGAGACCGCCGACGTCGAGGTGGTCGGCGAGGCCGGCACCGGTGCCGAGGCCGTCCGGCTGGCCGGCGAACTGCGCCCCGACGTCGTCGTGATGGACCTGCGGATGCCCGGCATGGACGGCATCGAGGCGACCCGCCTGATCACCGCCGGCGGTGGGCCGACCAGGGTCGTCGTGCTCACCACCTTCGACGACGACGACCACGTGTACGCGGCGCTGCGCGCCGGGGCGTCCGGCTTCCTGGTCAAGGACATGGCGCTGGACGACATCCTCGCGGCCGTCCGGGTGGTGGCCGCCGGGGACGCCCTGATCGCACCGAGCGTCACCCGCCGGCTGATCTCCTCCTTCGCGGAGCAGCGGCCGGCCCCGGGCCAGGCGGCCGCCCCGGGCCCGACATCCGCCGTGTCACCGGCCCCCGCGCCGACACCGGCCGCCCGGCGGCTGGGCGCGATCACCGACCGGGAGCGGGAGATCCTCACCCTGGTCGGCCGGGGCCTGTCCAACACCGAGATCGCCGCCGAACTGGTCCTCAGCATCGCGACCGTGAAGACCTACATGACCCGGCTGCTCGCCAAGCTCGACGCCCGCGACCGGGTCCACCTCGTGATCCTGGCCTACGAGGCGGGCCTGGTCGCCGTTCCCGGCTGACGTCGGCGGGCTCAGCGCTTGATCGCCACGCCCGCGTACATCGCGATGTCCTGGTCGCGGATCGGCACGGCCCCGGCGTCCGGGCGCCAGTGGTGGACCAGGGTGACGCCGGGGTCGAGGAGGTCGTAGCCGTCGAAGAAGGCCGCGGTCTCCTTCTGGTCGCGGATCTGCAGCGGGATGCCGCGCGTGTTGTACTCCCGGCCGACGCCGCCCACGCCCACCGGGTCGGTGTCCCCGGTGAACACGGTGAGGGCGAGGAAGCTGCCCGGCGCCAGGGCGTCCATGAAGCGGCGCACGATGCCCTGCGGGTCGTCCTCGTCGAGCACGAAGTGGACGATGGCGATCAGCGACAGCGCCACCGGCTGCGAGAAGTCGAGGACCTCGCGCAGCCGGGGGTTCTGGATGATCGACTCCGGGTCGCGGAAGTCGGCGTCCACGTAACAGGTGCGGCCCTGCGACGTGCTGGACATCAGGGCCCGCGCGTGGGTGAGCACGATCGGGTCGTTGTCGACGTAGGCGACCCGCGCGTCCGGGGTGATCGACTGGGCGATCTCGTGGACGTTGGGCGAGGTGGGGATGCCGGTGCCGATGTCCAGGAACTGCCGGACGCCGTACTCCTCGGTGAGGTGGCGGACGGCGCGCTGCATGAAGTCGCGGGTGGTGCGCATGGAGATCGGCAGCGACGGCCAGGCCTGCACCGAGGCGTGCGCGGCGACGCGGTCCGCCTCGAAGTTGGTCTTGCCGCCGATGAGGTAGTCGTAGACCCGCGCCGAGTGCGGTACGTCCATCCGCAGATCCACCGACGGGTACTCCTCCTGCGGACCGCGCCCTGCCCGGACCTCGTTCGACATGCTCGTCCTCCCGTTGCTGGGGTTCCGTCACCGGCCGCCCTGGTGGCGGGCCTTGGTGCGCATGGTAACGGTGTTACGGGACGACAAGATGACCATCTCTTGGGGTTAAGGCCCCCTTAAGAGCGCATCCTAGGGCTGGGCCGCCGGGCTGCCGGTGGCCGGGGAGCCGCTCTGCCCCGGGAGGAGCGGGTGGTGTCCGTACGATCGACCGGCGGCGGCGAGTTCGAGCGCGGCGCCGGTCCAGGCGGCACCGAAGGCCCAGGTCGAGAACCACTCGCACAGGTACAGCGGGCGGACGGCCCAGTCCGCGCCGATGCCGGCCACCCCGGCGATGACGGCGAGCGCCAGGAGCACCAGGATCAGCACCCCGGCCGCCAGGTAGGCCCGGCTGACCCAGGACGGCTGGGTGGAGCGCGGGTTGCGGAAGGAGTAGACGCAGAACATCGCCAGCACGAAGAGCAGCAGTCCGGCGAAGGCGTAGTGCAGCAGGCCGACCGCGCTCTGGAACGCGGTGGCGCCCTGCGGCGCGGTCGGGCACAGGGCGACCCCGAGCGCGAACACGCCGGCGGCGGTGCTCCAGCGGTCGTCCCGGCGGTCGAAGCGGTAGCAGATCAGGAACACCCCGAGCGCGCACAGGCCGCCCACGAAGAGGTTCCGGGTGCTGGTGTAGTACGAGCCGCTCATCGAGGCCGGCCAGAATCCCGCCGTGCTCTGGCCCCTGAGCTCGGCGAACAGCCAGTTTCCCAGGGGTAGCGCGAGCGGCAGCAGGATGCCGATCAGTCCGACGCCGAGTCGTAGGAAGGTGATGGTCCGTTCGTCCTGGTTGGTGCCTCCCCGGGCGTCGACCGCGTCGCGCTCCGGGTCTTCCGTCGTCCGCCGTTCGTGGGTCACGGACGCCTCCTTGCCCTCTGCACTGTGAGCAGCTGTCAGCTGGTGTACCCACGGTGCGGCCCCTGTCCACACCACCTGAACGGGCGGTTTGAAGATGTGACCCAGCGGCGTGACGGGGGTCAGCCGGTGGGGCTGGCGGACCTGGCGATGAGGGAGTTGAGCAGGGCCGCGCCGCGCTCGGCGTCGTCGACGCTCACGGCGAACTCGCGCCCGCGCCGGGTGCGGACCACCAGGCAGACGCCGCTGCGCAGCATCACGGTGGTGCCGAGGCCGTTGATGCGGTAGCCCCAGCCGCCGGCCTGGGCGGGGGTGCGCAGCTCGGCGCGGGCCGAGTCGAGGTCGGCGGGGGACCAGTTCCGGCTGGGCCAGCCGAACGGGCCGAAGCCGACGGACAAGCCCTGTGTGGTCACCCGGGCGTTGACCGAGGAGCAGCCGAGCGTGATGACGGAGGTGGAGGCGAACGGCACGATCAGCGACCAGTTGAGCGCGATCAGCCCGCTGGCCAGCGCCAGCACGGCGACCAGGGCGCCCAGGGCGAGGACGGCCGAGGTCAGTTGCAGCCACGGGTTGGCGGCCTGGGAGAGCCAGACCAGCTGCTCGCCCGGCGCGGTCGCCGGCGCCGGGATCCGGGCCGCCGGGCTCGCCCCGGTCGGGGCGTCGACGCGCGGGCGGACGGCCAGCCAGGTCAGCAGGCCGGCCAGGCCCGCCGCCACGACCAGCACGACCACCTCGAAGCCCATCGGCGCGGCCTCCTGCCAGCGGGCGCGGTCCAGGTTGGCGTGCACGATGGAGGTCTGCGCCCCCGTCAGGAGCACCCCGACGGACGCCAGTGCCGCCCCGGTGGCGCCGCCCGCCGTCCCGGCCCGGAACCGGCGGGCGGCCGCGGCGGCCAGCACCAGCACCAGCCAGACCCCGGCCGGGAACAGCGCGGCGGCCGTCAACGACATGGAGCCGTCCGGGTCCTGCCCGCTCCAGTGGGTGGCGAGCGGGTCCGGCAGCCGGTGGCGCGCGGCCCACGGCAGCGCGATCAGCAGGGCCAGGACGCCCGCCGACCAGGCCACCGCGCCCCAGAGCGCGCCGCGGCCCGCCCCGGGCTCCCGGCGCTCCTTCGCTATGAGCTTCCCGTCCGTCACGACATCCCCCTGATCATGTCCACGAGATCGTTCCTGCTGTAGCCGGCCCGGGCCGCTTCGGCGACCAACTGCCGTACCCGCTCGGCGAGTTCGGAGCGCGCGTCGGCGCCTTCGGCGACCGTGACGCCACGGCCCCGGCGGAACTCCAGCACACCCTCGTCGCGCAGCGTGCGCAGCCCGCGCAGAACGGTGTTGGTGTTCACCCCCAGCGCCCGGGAGAGCTCCCGGGCCGGCGGCAGCCTGTCCCCGGGGGCGCACTCGCCCTCGGCGACGGCCCGCCTGATCGCGCCCGCCACCTGCTCGTGCAGGGGGCGGGCGTCGCCGGTGTCCAGCTTCAGCAACATGGTGCCAATGACGATAGCACCATCAGGATCTTGCGGCGGCCCCCTCGGGCACCCCGCCACCCACCGGAGCGCCCGTCCCCTCGCGCACCCCGGCGCCCCGGCGGAGCATGGACACCGAGGAGGTGGCGGCACGGCGGTGAGCGGACGACTGCGGGTGTTCCTGGGGGCTGCGCCGGGGGTCGGCAAGACGTACGCCATGCTCGCCGAGGGCCGCCGGCTGCGCGACGACGAAGCCCTCGACGTCGTCGTCGGACTGGTCGAGACCTACGGCCGCCGGGGCACCGAGCACCAGCTCGGCGACCTGCCCGTACTGCCCCGCCGCACCGTCGGCCACCGCGGCACCACCCTCACCGAACTCGACGTCGACGCCCTGCTCGCCCGCCGCCCGCAGCTCGCGCTCGTCGACGAACTCGCCCACACCAACGCCCCCGGCGGCCGCCACCCCAAACGCTGGCAGGACGTCCGGGAACTCCTCGACGCCGGCGTCGACGTGGCCACCACCGTCAACATCCAGCACCTGGAGAGCCTCAACGACGTCGTCGAGCAGATCACCGGCGTCGCCCAGCGCGAGCGGATCCCCGACGAGGTGGTCCGCGCCGCCGACCGGATCGAACTCGTCGACCTCAGCCCGCAGGCCCTGCGCACCCGGATGGCCCAGGGCGCGATCTACCCGCCCGACCGGATCGACGTCGCCCTCGACCACTACTTCCGGGCCGGCAACCTCGGCGCCCTGCGCGAACTCGCCCTGCTCTGGCTGGCCGACCGGGTCGAGGAGGAACTCGCCGACTACCGCGCCCGGCACGGCATCCGGGCGCCCTGGGAGACCAAGGAACGCATCGTCGTCGCCCTCAACGGGGCCCCGCAGGGCGAGCACCTGATCCGCCGCGGCGCCCGCACCGCCACCCGGGTGCACGGCGACCTGATCGGCGTGCACGTCCGGCCCGACGACGGCGCCACCGTCCACGAACCACCCGCCCTCGCCGGCCAGCGCGCCCTGCTGCACGAACTCCACGGCGGCTACATCGAGGTCGACGGCAACGACGCCGCCCGGGCCCTGGTGGACTTCGCCCACGCCGAGAGCGCCACCCAGATCCTGCTCGGCCCGACCAGTCGCAGCCGCCTGCGCGAACTCGTCTCCGGCTCGGTGATCAACCGCGTCATCCGGCTGGCCGGCCCGATCGACGTCCGGGTCGTCCCCCCGCCCCAACCCGGCCTGCTCGCCGTCCCGCCCGCACCCCGGCGCCGCCGCCCGGCCGCCGTCCCGCCGCGCCGCCGACGCCTGGCCTGGCTGGCCGGCCCGGCCGCAACGGCCGCCCTGGCCTGGGCGCTCTCCCCGCTGCGCGACTCGCTCGCCCTCCCCGGCGCCCTGCTCTGCCTGCTGCTGGCCGTCGCCGCCACCGCCCGGCTCGGCGGCCTGCTGCCCGCCGCCGCCAGCACCGCCGCCGGGGCGCTCGCCGCCGACTACTTCTTCACCGCGCCCTGGCACAGCCTCGCCGTCACCCGCGGCGCCGACCTCGCCGCGCTGCTGCTCTTCCTCGCCGTCGCCGGGATCATCGCCCACCTCATCGACGGCCTCACCCGCCGCTCCCAGCAGGCCGACCGGGCCCGCGCCGAAGCGGCGGTGCTGGCCCGGCTGGCCGGGGCGGCGGCCGAATCCGGCGCCCGCGCGGTGCCCGACCTGGTCGCCGACCTGCGCCAGGTGTTCGGCCTGGAGGGCGCCGTCGTCCTGGTCCGCACCGGCGAGCTCTGGCGCCCCACCGCCGCCTCCGGCACCGCCCTCCCGCAGCGCCCCGAAGAGGCCTCGCTCGCCATCGACCTCGGCCCGGATGCCGTCCTGGCCCTGCGCGGACCGGCCCTCACCGAGCAGGACACCCGACTGCTCGGCCCCTACGTCACCCAGCTGCGACTGGCCCGGGAACGCGAACGGCTGGCCGCCCAGGCCGCCGCCGCCCAGACCCTCGCCCACACCGACGCCCTGCACACCGCGCTGCTGGAGGCCGTCGGACAGGACCTGCGCGCCCCGCTCGCCGCGCTGCGCCGCGAGGCCGCCGACCTGCCGGGGCCGCCCGGGCGGCGGATCGCCGCCGAGGTACGGCGGATGGAACGCCTGGTCGCCGACCTGCTGGACCTCGACCGGCTGCGGGCCGGCGAGCAACCGGTGCTGCTGCGCCCGACCGCCCTGGCCCCGGTGCTCGCCGCCGCGCTGGCCGCCCTGCCCGTCGAGCAGAGCGGTGAGCAGCGCGACGTGCGCCTCGCCCTCCCGGACGGCCTGCCGCCCGTGCTCGCCGACGCCGGCCTGCTGGAACGAGCCCTCGCGGACCTCCTGGCGGGGGCCGCCGGGCCCGCCCTGGTGGACGCGGGCGCGGTGGCCGGGCGGATCCACCTCCGGGTGAGGGCCCCGGGCCCGGCCGCCGACGGCACCGGCCTCACCGTGGCACGGGGCTTCGTCGAGGCGATGAACGGCGAGCTCACCGTCGAGCCGT
Organism: Kitasatospora sp. NBC_01300; assembly: GCF_041435235.1. Lineage (NCBI taxonomy): Bacteria > Bacillati > Actinomycetota > Actinomycetes > Kitasatosporales > Streptomycetaceae > Kitasatospora > Kitasatospora sp. NBC_01300. The sequence goes on from NZ_CP108408.1 coordinate 7,130,962, forward strand.
CCCCGGCCGGCGGCACCGCCTACACCCTCGACCTCGCCCGCGCCCCGGCCTGACGCCGCGGCTGATCGCCCGCGATCCGGTATCCGGGGCACCGCGTTGCCTCCTGCCTCCCGGCTCCGTCGAACGGGTGAAACCAGGTGTCGGCGGGAGGCAGGCGGGCGGTCGGCGTATGGAGCGCGTTGGGAAGGCGGCCCGGGGCGTCAGGAAGGCGTCAAGGACGGGCGTCGGCCGGCCCGCGCGGCGGTTGGGTGGAGGGCGACACACCGGGCGACACACCAGGTGACAGGCCGGGCGACACGCCGGGTACCGGAACGACGACGCGAGGACGGACCATGCACGGCAACGGGCGGCACCAGGGCAGCGGCACCGGCAGGGTGGTGGTCGGGGTCAGCGGATCGCTCGGCAGCCTCGCCGCCCTGCACCGCGGCGTGGCGGAAGCCCGCAGCCGTGGCGCCGAACTCGTCCCGGTACTCGCCTGGGAGCCGCCCGGCGGTGAGTTCGGGTACCGCCGCTCGCCGTGCCCGCCGCTGCTCGCCGCGGTGCGCGAGGCGGCCGAACAGCGGCTGCTGGACGCCCTCGACGCGGCGTTCGGCGGCGCCGACCCCGGCGTGCCGCTGCGCCCGCTGGTGATCAGGGGCGAGACCGGTCCCGCCCTCGTCCAGGCCGCGGACCGGCCGGACGACCTGCTGGTCCTCGGCCGGAGCGGCGGACTGCTGCGCCGCCGGCTGCGGCGCTCGGTCACGGCGCACTGCGCGCGCGAGGCGGGCTGCCCGGTGCTGGCCGTCCCGGTGCCCGAGCTGCTGCGCGAGCTGGAGGCGCTGCACCGGCGCACCCGGTGGCACCTGCCGGTCGGCCCGGTGCCCGAACTCGTCGCCGCGAAGGGGTAGGGCGTGCGGATGTACGCGGCCCGGCCCGGCGGGCGGCACTACCACCCGGTCCTGGAGCGGCTCTCCGCCCCGACCTCGGGCACGGTGGCCCTGCTCGCCGGCGGCGTCCTGGCGATGGGCCTCGGCGGGCTCGGCGAACTGCACTCGGGAGGCCTCGCCCACGTCGCCTACCTCGGCCTGTGCGCGATCCTCGGCGCCGTCTCCCGGCCCAGGGCGGCGCCGCTGATCGGACTGGCGGCCTGGCTGTGCTGCAACGCCTTCGCCGAGCACCGGCACGGCGAACTGGGCTGGGCCGGGACCTGGCCGGAGGGCTCGCACTTCGCGATGTTCACCGCCACCGCCCTGCTGGTGGCCCTGCCCACCGCGCTGCCGCGCCGGACGGTCCGGGTGGCACGGCTGCGCCTCGACCAACTCGGGTGAAACCCCACGGACGGTCCCTCACCGGCCTTCGGGCCGGCGGGCGGACCACGCCGAGACCGGGGCTCCGGCCGGTACTCCGGAGCCCTCGGCAACCGGTGGAAAACAGGTAGGAGGCGCGCGGCGCCGTGGCGGCGGAGCGGTCGCCGTTCGGACAGCGGGCCCGCCGAGCCAGGCGGGCACCGCCGCGACCGCACCACGGCCCGCGCCGCGCGTCGTCCGTCCAGCCCGGAGGCCCGGCAGCCCGGCAGCCCGGCAGTCCGCAAGCCCTGCCCCCGGGCCGCCCGCTCGCCGCCCCCGGGCCGCCCGCCGAGGGCGGCGTTACGCTGAGACGACCAGATCCGTCCTCGCGGCCCCCGCTGCGCACCCAAGGGGGTGGGGCCAGTGTCGGCGTCCCCGACCAGCCCCCCGACCGGCGGTCCCCGTGACCGTCCGACGGGTTCCGGCGCGGGTGAGAAGGGCCTGAAGAACGGCGCCCTGGGCCTGCTGTCCTCGGTGTGCATCGGCCTCGCCTCCACCGCCCCCGCCTACAGCCTCGCCGCGACCCTCGGCATCGTCGTGGTCGGCGTCGGCCTCCAGGCGCCGATCGTCACCGTCCTGGCGTTCATCCCGATGCTGCTGATCGCCTACGCCTACAAGGAGCTCAACGCCGCCGACCCGGACTGCGGCACCACCTTCACCTGGGCCGCCCGGGCGTTCGGCCCGCGCACCGGCTGGATGGGCGGCTGGGGCATCGTCGTGGCCGACGTCATCGTGATGGCCAACCTGGCGCAGATCGCCGGGGTGTACGGCTTCCGGCTGGTCGGCCTGGACTCGCTCGCGGACAGCCGGGTGTGGACGACCGGCGCCGGGGTGCTGTGGATCGTCCTGATGACGGCGATCTGCTACATCGGCATCGAACTGTCCGCGACCCTGCAACGCCGGCTGCTGGCCGTCGAGGTGGTGATGCTGGTCGTCTTCTCGGTCACCGCGCTCGTCAAGGCGTACGGCGCCGCCGCGCCCCCGACCGCCATCCCCGTCGACGCCTCCTGGTTCAACCCGTTCAACGTGCCCTCGACCTCCGCGTTCACCGCCGGCATGCTGGCCGCGGTCTTCATCTACTGGGGCTGGGACACCGCCGTGTCCGTCAACGAGGAGACCGCCGACTCCGCCCGCACCCCCGGCCGCGCGGCCGTCATCTCCACCGTGCTGCTGCTCCTCATCTACGTCCTGGTCGCCACCTCGGCGCAGTCCTTCGCCGGGGTCGGCGCGGACGGCATCGGGCTCGGCAACCCGGCGCACTCGGGGGACGTGCTGTCCGGCCTCGGTGACGCGGTGTTCGGCACCACCGGGATCGGCGCGGTGCTCAGCCGGCTGCTGATCCTGATGGTGCTGACCTCGGCCGCCGCCTCCACCCAGACGACGATCCTGCCCACCGCCCGCACCACCTTCTCGATGGCCACCCACCGGGCCATCCCGACCGGCTTCGCCCGGGTGCACCCGCGCCACCGCACCCCGACCTGGTCGACGGTCGCCATGGGCCTGGCGTCGATCGCCTTCTACGTCCTGCTCACCGCGATCAGCGGCAACGTGCTGGCCGACTCGATCGCCTCGGTCGGCCTCGGCATCGCCTTCTACTACGGCCTGACCGGCTTCGCCTGCGTCTGGTACTACCGCCGGGTCCTCACCCGCAGCGTCCGGGACTTCGTCTTCAAGGGCGTCCTCCCGCTGGCCGGCGGCCTGATGCTGCTGTACTTCTTCGCCTACGGCGCCTTCGACGTCTACGCCGACCCGGACTACGGCGCCACCTCGATCGACCTGCCGGGCATCGGCCGGGTCGGCGGGGTGACGGTGATCGGGCTGGGCGCGCTGCTGCTCGGCGCGGTGCTGATGCTGGTGCAGCGGCTGGTGCAGGGGTCCTGGTTCCGTCACCCCGACGTCCCGGTGAGCGCCGCCGACCCGGCCTCCGCGCCCTGAGCCCAGGGCGTTCCGAACCGGCTGGTTCTGACGTTTCCTTGACGCGGAGTCACGTGTAAAGGGCTAGCAAAGCAGGCATATAGTTCGGGCAAAGCATCGTGGTAGGAGGGGCCGGATGGAGACGACGCTGGAACCGGACTGGCGCACGCTCGGCGTCCTGGGCGCGGCCCGGGGCGCGCGCGGCGGGGGTGACGGCCGCCTCGGGACGGAACACCTGCTGGCTGCCGTCGCCGGGGCGAAGGGCCCGGCCGGCGAGGCCCTGGCGGACGCCGGGGCGACCGCGACCGCCCTGCTCGCCGTCCTGCGCGACCGCCAGGGCGGGGCCGACCCGGCACGCTGGGGATCGGACGACGGGGCCGGTGCGAGCGTGCCGGCCCGCGACGCGCTCGGCCCGACCGGGGAGCGCGGCGTGCTGCTCAGCGGCGCCGCCGCCCGCGCCCTGACCGGTGCCATGGAACGGGCCCGGCAGGACGGCGAGCGGAAGTTCAGCGCCGAACACCTGTTGCGCGCCCTGCTCGCCGATCCGCACGCCCGGGCCGCCGAACTGCTGCGCGCGGCGGGCGTCGCGCCGGGAGCGGTGCTGGAGCGACTGGCGGCGCCCGCCGGCCCCGATGCGCCGGACGGTCCCGGTGCCCCGGGCGCCCCCGACGACCGCGACGACCTCGACCCGCTGCTGCGCCCCACCCGGGACGCGCTGCTCGGCCGCACGCCGTACCGGCTGCCGCGCTGGAAGCGGCTGCTGGTGCCCGGCTTCGCCAAGGTGAACATCGCGGCCGCGCCGATGGCCTGGGTCCGGCTGGAGGCCGACGGGCAGGCGCAGCGCCTCGGCCGCCGTGCGCCCGGCACCGAACACGTGCTGCTGGCCGTTCTCGCCGTGCACGAAGTCGCGTGCCGGCACCCGCAGTTGGCCGGCGAGGGCGGCGTGGACCCGGCCGAGCGGCACGCGGGCGGGGTGCGGCTGGCCCGGCTCGGCCTGGACTACGCCCGGGCCCACGCCGCGCTCACCGCCGGGCGGGTGCCGCTCGCGGCCGACCCGCGGGCGGTCGATGCCTACCTGTCCGGCGCCGCGGACAGGCAGGGAACCGGGCCGTTGGTGGAGATGCTGCTCTCGGAGGAAACCCGGGCCCGGCGACTGGTCGAGGCCCTGTGCGGCGACCGGCCCGATCACCCCTGACTGCTGTGACCGAACGGCGTTGAGACTAGGGGCTCGCTTTCGGATCACGTCTCGCGCCCGGCGTGATCCGAAAGAGAGCCCCTAGACCGCGGGGACCATCCCGAGCAGCTCGCTCAGGCGGCGGACCGTGGCGGGCGACTCGCGGTGCAGGCCGGCGACGTCGAGGCCCTCGTCTCCCAGGATCATCAGCAGTGCCTGCTCCCCGATCGCCAGCACCACGACGTAGCCGCTGTTGCAGCGGGTGACCACGTCGCGCAGGCCGCCCACGCCGACCTCGGCCGCGGTGCGCCGGCCGAGGCCGAGCATGGCGGCCGACAGGGCGGCGGCCGACTCGGGGTGGACGGTGGCCGTGTCGGCGGCCACCAACAGGCCGTCGGTGGTGGAGATGACACTCTCCGAGATGCCCATGACCCGGTCGCGGAGGGACTTCAACTCGTCGACCAGCACGGCGGTCGGTGTCTGGCTGCTCATGGTGCGCTCTTCTCACTCTGCTGGGTCGTCTCGGTGCGCGCGGTGTGTTCGGCGCGGTGTGCGTTCGGTGGACCGTCGGAAGCGGCCGCCGCTCCCTCGGATCGGGCGGGCAGGCCGCCGGGGCCGCCCGGACCACCCGCGCCGCGCCCGCTGCGGACGCGGCGCGGCAGCGGCCCGGTGCCGGCCGGCGGCGGTTCGCCCGTCGGCATGCGCGGGGCCACGCTCGGTGCCAGGGGAGTCGGGTGCGCCGGTTCCCGGTGGAGCAGGTGCCGGGCGTCCATCCGTACGACGTCGAGGAGCACCGCGAACACACCGCGCCCCAGGGCGAAGCCGAGGTCGCGCGCGGTGCGGCGGCCGGTGGCGGCGGCCAGGATCTCCCGGTAGCGGACCGGGATCCGCAGCGCGCCGGATTCGGCCCGGGCGGCAGGACGGATCCGGATGCGGGCCAGTTCGCCGGGAGGCCCCCAGAGGCGGGCCAGCAGGGCCGTCCGCCGGGCGGTCTCCTCGAAGAGCCGCTCCGGCTCGATGCCCGGGCGCAGCGCGATCCTGGCAGCCGGCGCCGCCTCGGCCGTCTCCCAACTGCCGGGCGGGCTCAGCACCAGGGCGAAGGCCCCGTCGAAGGCGGCGGCGGCGCAGACGGCTTCGAGCTCGGCGGCGCCGATCGACCCCTGAGCCACCAGGGCCGCGCCGAGGTCGCCGCCCCAGGTCGGGGGAGCGTCCGCCGGCCGGCCGGCGGACGCGGCCACCTCGGCGGACGCCCACTCCTCCTCGCCGACGCGCCGGGACTTCAGCAGCAGGGTCTCGGCGGTCGGGGCCCCGGGGGTCTCGATCGCGGCGACCAGACCCTGCTCCAGGTGGATCGTGCCGCCCGGTGCGCTGGAGACGGTGACCGAGCCGGTGAACTCCGTCCGGCGCAGCGCGAGCAGCAGCGCGGGCACGTTGCGCGCGGTGGGCGGAGCCGGCGTCGTGGGAGCTGCGGTCATGGCGGGCGGCGCCGTGTCGTGGGACGGGTCGGTCATGCCAGCAAGTCCTGCGCGCGGTCGGCGGTCTGGCGGACGGCCAGCGCCAGGTTGGTCCGCTCCCGGTCCAGCACGGTGGCCAGCAGCAGGGGGTCGCCCTTCCGGGACACCACCTGGACGACCTGGTGATGGCGGGTGCTGGTGACCACCAGGCTCTCCAACTCGCTCTCCGCCCCTGCCTCGTACAGCCGCTCGCCGATCAGGTTGGTCAGCTCGGCGAGTTCGGCCCCGGTCCCGAGCAGCCGGTGGTCCCCGGCGGACTGGTAGCTGAGACCTGTGACGGCGTCGACGAGCGCGGCACCGACCACTCCGGGGGAGCCGAGCACATCGGAGAGAGAAGCTTCGAGTGCGCGCACCAGTACCCCTTCACGTTCTGAACCCCGGTAGCGTACTTTATTCCATCATTTTCACGAGGCGACCACAACCGGTGACTTCTTGCTATTTTGTTCCCGCACACGGGAGTTCTGCCCGGAAGTCACGCAAAGGACGAACAGCGCATGAACATTGACGACGCACTCAAGGGCGCGATGGCCATCGAGGGGGCCATCGGAGTGGCCGTGGCCGACTACGAGAGCGGTATGTCGCTCGGGTCCCTCGGCGGGGGGCCGCAGCTCGACCTGGAGATTGCGGCCGCCGCCAACACCGAGGTCGTTCGTGCGAAGATACGCGCCTTGGCCGCGCTGTCGATCGACGATGTCATCGAGGACATCCTGATCACCCTCGGCACCCAGTACCACCTGATCCGCCCGCTGAACCGCAGTCACGGCTCGCTCTTCCTCTACCTGGCGCTGGACCGCTCGCGCGCCAACCTCGCGCTCGCCCGGCACGGTCTCAAGCGCATCGAGGCCGCCCTCGACGTCTAGCCGAGGCCGGGCCGGCGGCCCGGGTGTCGGCGTGCCGTCCGGAAGGCCTGCCCGAAGGACTGCCCGAGGGCCCGTCCGGAAGGCCCGCGCGGGCCGCGTTTCGCGCGTGGAATTCCGGGCGGAGTGAATGCGTGGCGTGACGAACCGGCTACGGAGATCCGTCCGTGGGAATCGGGCCGCGAATATCGCGGGTGTACGCCGACCATGGGAATGCGTGACTTTCCGATGACTGGGCGTCATATTCGCCCCGGCTGTTCCGGCCGGCGACGGGGCGTAGGAATACCGTGGTCGAACCGCCGGAGCGCCGGTGTTCCGGCGGTGCCGCGGAATCGGCTCGACCATGCCGCGTCGCTGGAGCGACCAGAGGCCTTCGACAGGGTTGAGGTCGGGTGCGTATGAGGGCGTGTGTCCGGGCTGGCCCCAGGTGCGGGCGCGCGGCGGCGTCATCGCGAAAGCGGCCTCGTCCTCGTCCTTGAGGACGATTCAGGCGGGCAGCCTCACAGGACGGCGACCGCCAGTGTGATCGCGGCCAGCACCATCAGCAGCCCGAGCGCCACGAAGCCGTACTCCAGGGGTCTGCGCTCGCGGCCTTCCACCAGGACCTGCCGGGGGTCGGCCGGGTCGTAGCGGACCTGCACGTGGCCGCCGTCCGGCAGCGGGTGGCGCGGGGTGGACGGGACGGGCGAGAAGACCTCCACCACCCGGCCGTCCTCGGTCTCGAACTGCAGCAGCGGGCGCGGCGGCAGCGCGCGGTCCTCGGGGGTGGGGACGCGGGCGCGCACCAGGGCCAGGGCCGGGACGCCGACCCGGCGCAGCCGCCGGAGGTCGCGCAGGCCGACCACCCCGGCGAGGTAGGCGACCACGCCGCCCAGGCCGCCGAACACCACCACGGCGAATCCGGCCGTCCCGCCCACCGCGCCTCCCTGTCCGAATCGCCCCCGGACACCCCAGTATTGCCGACCGCAGGCACTCCCGACGCCTGGAACCCGCCCAGTTCACGGCGGAGCCCCGCCACTCCGGAAAAGGCGTGACGGGGCCTCCTCTCTCCGCACAGGATCGCGGCACCGTACGGTCTTGCCCGGGACGCACTGTTGGGGTCAGTATCGATCACGGCTTGGTCCTCCTGCGGCGTGCGGACGTGGCTCGTCCGACAGACAGGTGCACCGACCGAGTCCGTCCGCGACCGCGGACGGCGATCCCATCGGGACGGCGCGATGCGCCGGAGGTCGGGAATGGCCGCGACGTACGATCGCGGTGAAGGCGAAGCGCCAGGCCGAGAGTCCGGCACCGGTGTGAGGGAGGGGCCAGGATGTTCGGTTCGCGGAAGAAGCTCAACGATATGATGGCGCAGCTCAGGCCCGACCTGAGTCGGGAATCGCTCGGTGTCGGGCCCGACTTCCCGGGCGTCGCCCCGAACCCGGTCCTGAGCAGTGAGGCACGGAAGCGCAATGCGGAACTGCGTACGGGGGCGCTTGCGCTCGGCGTTCTCGTCGACTGGCGGGAGGTCAACAGCAATCCACGCGTGGTCCTGATGCTCGACGTGGAGACCGCCGGCGGCATCTCGTTCCGCGGTATCGCGGACGAAAACCTCACGATCACCGAGCTCACCCGACTCGCCCCGGGACAGACGTTCCCCGTGCGCTACCGGCCGGCCGTCATGGACCACTACGTCGCCCTCGCCCGGGACGCGGACCCCGCCCAGGTGCAGCAGCTCGCTGACGAGATCGCGAGCCGCAAGCGGACCTGACCCGAAGTCAGCGGCCGGATCCCTGGAAGCCTTTTGAAGATCTTGCTCCGGCTGCCCGAGCCCGGCGCGCTTTCAACATCTTCATCAGGGAGCGGTCAGCCAGGAGACCCCGCGACTCCGGAAAGGAGTGGCGGGGTCTCGGGGCAGCGCGCGTACGTCAGACGTCGCCGAACTCGCCGGTACGGACGGCGGAGACGAAGGACGACCAAGCCGAAGCCGGGAACATGAGAGCAGGCCCCTCGGGGTCCTTGGAGTCGCGGACGGGAACGGCACCCTCTGCGACCAGGTTCCCGGCTACCTCGACGCACTCGCCGCCGTTGCTGCTGTACGAAGACTTGAACCACTGAGGCTCGGCGGTCACGGTAGATCCTCTCTTAGCTGCGTGATCAGGGCCACGGACGCATCCTGCGAGAGTGCTCGGGCCTGTAGTTGATAGTAGGTCGTGAGCATGGGCTGTACAGCGTCGCTGTCCCGCTCCAGGTTCCCTTGTTGGGCACTCTCGGCGTACGACATCAGGGAGCGGTCAGCCAGGGTGAGGATGTACACGGGGAGATCGAAAGCCCTGGCTTCCCCTATGCAGAACGGGGCGACCTGAAGCACGGTGTGCGGCAGGCGGGCAAAGCTGAGCAAACGGTCAAACTGGGCTGCCATCACCGCATCGCCGCCGACCGGCCGACGGAGGCAGCTCTCATCCAGAACGGCGTGGATCACGGGCGGAGGCTCACGGTTCAACTTCGCTTGTCGACGCTCAAGATATCGCACCCGTTCAGCGGCCTGATCCTCTGTGATGCTGCCTCGGTCTACGGCTGCCGCTGCAATGGCCCGTGCGTACTCCATGGTTTGAAGTACCCCCGGCACGATGCCCAAGGTGAACAGTCGAAGCTCTCGCGCCTTCGATTCCTTGGCCACGTACGCCGGGAACCCCTCAAGGAGAGTCGAAGAATCGACCTCAAGCGCCTTATTGGTGAAGACCCGGTCCATCCCAAATGCAGTGTCAAGTTGCCGTGCCACGCGTGGAGTCGGGCGTCGGTGACCATTTTCCAGATGCGAGATGTGGGTTGGGGAACAGCCGATCATCTCTGCCACGTCCTTCTGTGTCCACCGCCGCTCCTCGCGCGAACTGCGGAGGAACGCGCCGAACTTGGCCTGGGGGGAGGCAGCGGGGTCTAGCCTGCGCGTTTCACTTGGGGCCGTGTCCGGATCATGAGCGGGAACGCGAAAGTGCCTTCTGAACTGGGACGATGAGGCTTGTCTAAGGTCTCCGTCAGCCCAGCAGGAAGGCACTTTCTACGTGCACACTACCGGGTCACGTCCCCGGCTCGTCGTCTCCACCGACGGGCGCGGGGTCGTCAGCCACGCCGGGTCGCGCCTGCTGGCCGATCTCGCCGATGCCACCGGCCTCACGCAGGCCTTCGGCGACGCCCTGCGTCGGCTCCGCCCGCGCGGCACCGGCCACGAACCGGGCCGGATCGCCGCCGATCTGGCGGTGATGCTCGCCGACGGCGGCGAGGCGATCGCCGACCTCGCGCTGCTGCGCGACCAGCCCGAGGTCTTCGGCCCGGTCGCCTCCACCCCGACCGCGTGGCGGCTGCTGGCCGGCATCGATCCTGCCGCGCTCGCAGCGTTGCGCTCGGCCCGCGCCGCCGCCCGCGAGATCGTCTGGCTGCAGGCCGGCGAGACCCGCGACGGGATCCCCGCTTCTCACGCGGGCGGACGTGAACTGCCGGGCCTGGTCCTCGACATCGACGCCACCCTGGTCACCTGCCATTCCGAGAAGGAGCACGCGGCACCGACCTACAAGCACGGCTTCGGCTACCACCCGCTGCTGTGCTTCCTGGACAACACCGGCGAGGCCCTGGCAGGTGTGCTGCGGCCGGGCAACGCCGCGGCCAACACCGCCACCGACCACATCAGCGTGCTCGATGCCGCGCTTGCCCAGATACCCGACGCCCACCGCCACGGCACCGAGATCCTCATCCGCGCCGACAGCGCCGGCTCCGCCAAGGCCTTCCTGGCCCACATCCGAGCCCTGCGCTCCCGCGGGATCCGGGCGTCCTTCTCCGTCGGATGGTCCATCACCGAGCCGGTCCGCCGCGCGATCCGCCACCTCCCGGAACGGGTATGGCATCCCGCCCTCGAACAGGACGGCTCCCTGCGCGACGGCGCCCAGGTCGCCGAGCTGACCGGCCTGGTCGACCTGCCGGGCCTGCCCGAGGGCACCCGGATCATTGTCCGCCGCGAACGCCCGCACCCCGGCGCCCAGCTCACGCTGTTCGACCTGGACGAGGGCATGCGCCACCAGGTCCTCCTCACCGACACCCCCAACGGCCGGGGCTCCCTGCAACTACTGGAGGTCCGCCACCGCGCCCACGCCCGCATCGAAGATCGGATCCGCTGCGGCAAGACCACCGGATTCGGCCGCTTCCCCTCCCGTCACTTCCAGATCAACGCCGCCTGGCTCGAGCTGTCCCTGGCCGCCATAGACCTGCTCGCCTGGGCCCAAACCCTCCTGCTGGACGGAGAGTTGGCCACGGCCGAGCCGAAGAAGCTCCGCTACCGGCTGCTGCACGCCGCCGCCCGCATAACCCGCGGCGCCCGCCGACTACACCTTCGGATCGCCACCACCTGGCCCTGGCGCCACGACCTGGCAACCGCCTTCACACGACTGCAGGCCCTGCCCCGACCCGTCACCTGATTTCCCCGACCATCCCTGCCCACCCACGAACCGAGGACCTTGGAGGCACCGGCCACGCGTCGGGCCCTCGGCATGCCCCCACACCCCCACACAGGCACAACACGTCGCCAGTGCCATCAACCGAGCTCAGCCAGGCCCAACTGAAAAGCGGAGGCTAGCTCAGACCTGTTCATGGGCCAAACTTTCTACTCAGCAAGCAGATCCGTCAGGTTGAACACCCGTCAAGCGTAGAGGACAGTTGGTGCCCCTGAGTAGTCATCGCACTACGGATCGGAGCCCCCCATGTCCGAAGACTCGAAATCCACGCTGCCCGACCTCGTCCGCAACGAGGTGGTGCAGGACCTGGCGCACCGTGACGCCGACGGCAAGCCCCGAGAGGGGGTCTTCATGGAGATTCCTCTGCGGGGCGGCCTTCCTGAGGCCGATCGGCGGGGGACAGGAGTGGACGACCAGGCCGGATCAGCTGCGGCGGTGCGACCCCCGGGAGATCGCGCCCGGATCCGGGTGCAACCCGCACCGTCGGCCGCTCTCGTGAACGTCGAACTGGTCGCCGCAACGGGCGTGTTGGCGGGCATCGCCGCCGCTCAGTGTGACCTCCGATGTACTCCTGAGGAACTGGCCGCGATCCGAGTGCGTATGGGACTCAAGGCCGAGCCGGCCGCCCGGCCGCAGCATGAGCAGGGCGGCGGGCGTGAGTGGATGGTGGTCACTCCGGCCGGCGTGTGGTGCGGCTGGGAACCGGACCCGCCGGACTGACAGGCTCCCGTCGTCGCAGCGCGAGCACTCATCCTCTGCGACGACGGGGTTCAACGCCCGTCCGCGAAAGACGGCCGCGGACGGGTGAGTACCGGCAGGCAGACCTCCCCTGCCGGTCGGCTCCGAGGGTGGGTTGGTGCCGGGCCCTCGTCGAGCCACACCGCTCCCTGTCAGTCACCCCCTTCTGGCGGGGAGCGGCCGTCCCCCTCAATCCACCGGCCGGCGGAGTCCTGATCCCCCGGCCGGAACCCCTGCCCTGGAGCCGTCACACGTCACGGACGGACAACCCGGGTGGGCCTGAAACTCCCGCCCCCGGCGACCCCGGGGGCGGGAGCCAGCGCCGGCACTGGCGCGCACCACGAAATCTCCCTCCAGGCCAGGTGGTTATCAGTGTGGGAACCGAGACCAACACCACCGCGAACCAGGACTCGAAGAACGGCCAGGGGCACGACCAGGACGGCTTCTGGAATGTGAGGGCGCGGATCGACGTCTGTTGGGGGAGGGCCGCCGGTAGCCTGGTGGCGGACTGCGGGAGTGAAGGAAGCCTGGATGGACGACGAATCGCTGTCACAGTGGGCGGAGCGAGGCGATCGACGCCTGCGCCCGGTGGGTCAGTTGAAGGCCGTCATCGTCGGTCACGAGAACCGGCCCTCTCACCTCCACCCGGACCTTCCTCGCCTCCTCCTCCGCTGGGACGGCTACCAGTGGACTCCTGAGGGCTATGCCGAGAACTACGCGAGCGCCCAGAGGTTCCTGCACGGCATCTCGGGTGACGGGGTGGTTCAAGGAGCGCCACCGCCGGTCCGTAAGAAGTCGGTTGGCAGGCACCGAAAGCCGGCCTGAAACACGAAGAATCCCCTCCCAGAAAGGGGAGGGGATTCTTTGCTTCAGGGTCAGGCGGTCTGCTCGTCGGCAAGAACCCGCCCTCGCCAATGAGAGGTCTATCGGCGAGGAACCGCCTAGGAAGTGAAGCTGATGGGGGCCGTCACGTTGGTAGACCAACTGGTCCCGTTGTTCGTGACGGTCACGAACCAGTTTCCCCCCACTTCGCTGCCGGCATTTGTCCTCGTGCTGTCGAAGCAGGCCAAGCTCTGGCGAGGCGCAATGGGGTAGAAATTACTGTTGTTACAGTCGCCGTAACTCCAGTCGTTCCAGTTCAGCTGAGAGGTCACGTGAGCTTGGACGCTCGTGGCAGAGCCGCCGCCGGTAACGATCAGGACTGACTGCCAGGAGCTACCCGACGTCTTCATACATGGCAGCAGGTAGAGACCATGCCAGGAGACGGTGCTACCGGGCTGGCCACAGTTCCACGAGCTGTCTCGTGTGTAGCCTTGCCAAGTAAGAGGGTCGGCGTGTGCCAAACCGGCGGTGGCCATGGTGAGGCTGACTCCCAGTGTTCCAACTGCGAGTGTCTTGATGATGTTCCGCTTCATTCGCATGGCCCCCCAGTTCAGCTTGAGAGGGCCGACTCTCGGCCTCCCCCTTGAACGGTCAGAAACTAGCGGCAGCACGGTATGTACGGCGAGGCCACTTCCAGCCAGGTTCACCGAAACTCTGATTTCCCCCTGGTACTCCAGCCGTAGATCGTGATCCGGCGTCAAATCCTTGCATCGCAGTCCTTGTGGTACGGAAGCCGCCCGGGCGCCCGCCCTCCTGCGGGCAAGAAGGTCACGGCCTCGTACTCTTCGCTCATGCATCTCGGAAGATCCATAGCCTTGCTGATCGGCGCATCGGTTCTGGTCAGCGCATGCTCCACCACGTCTGCCCCGCCCTCTACGGACACAAGTAGCTCCCCGGCCGGGGCGGTGACCGCGTCTGCACTGCCCGCAGCAGGTTCTCCAAGCGCGCGAGCCAAGCTGAGCGCTGCCGATCTGCAGGGCCGCTGGTGGACCTGGGCGGCTTCGAGCGTCAGCGACTCGAACCCTGTCTCAGATCAGGACGGCCACCTGTGCGCTCAGGGCCAGACAGGCGGCATCTGGTTCCTGGCCGGCACCTTTGGCGGGACCGTGACACGCTCGTGCACAGTGCCTGCAGCGGTGCCAGTAGCCTTCCCCCTAATGAACCTCTTCGGCAAAGCAGGCGACTGCACCGCGTTCATGGCCTCGGCACATGGGAGTGCCATCCTCGACGGCCAAGCTCTGGAACCCGAACGATACGAAGCGACAGCCGTGCAGATCAGTGCTGTGGATGGCAATCCGCTCACCCAGGGCGGGGGGCGCTTCCGAACCCAGGCCTGCGGCCTCTGGGTACAACTGGAACCGCTGGCACCTGGCAGCCACACACTGAGCATCAGGGGATCATCGGGATCGTTTGCCGTCTCCGTGGATTACAAGCTTCAGGTCTCGGCCAGCTGAAGAACGGCTCGTACTTCAACTATTGATCTTGCTGGTTGGGCAGGTGCGCAGACAGGTACGGCCACCGTTGATCATCGGGTGTTGTGTGGACAACCAAAGATCAGCCGGTGGCCGTAGGTCACAGCGTAGACCCTGCCCGGTGGCAGTTGATGTTCGAGGATCTGATGGGCAGGGTTGCTGGCCGGTTTGCGCGGGTCGAACCCCGTCGCCGGGCGAGGGCGTTCGTGCTCGGGCTGCTGTCGGACCTGCCGCGCAAGAACTGCTGGACGATCGCCGAGTGGGCCGGCGAGGCGACTCCGGACGGGATGCAGCACCTGCTGGGCCGGGCCAAGTGGGACGCCGATCTGGTGCGCGACGAGGTGTGCAACTACGTGGTTGAGCATCTGCACGACGACCAGGCGGTGCTGATGGTCGATGAGACCGGGGACGTGAAGAAGTCCCCACCCGGGCCAGCCGACCTGATCCCGCTCACCTGCAACGAGATCCAGCGCCTGTTCATCACGCTCGTCGTCCGGCCGGTCCACGAAGTGGCCCACCGGCTCGGCTGGTCCCGCTGGCGGCGCCGCCACCAAGCCCGCGCCCAGGCCAGTCACTACAGCCGACAAGCCGCGAATCAGGCATGAAGATCACGATCTACGGCTGGAGTACTAGTCACATCCTTACGGGCCAATGGTCGCCATATCCTCTACGGAGACGGTGGCCCTTGAACATTGCTCTCCCGTGCCTGCACGGGGAGCACTGGAGAGGAACGGCAGCAGAGCCCCCGGGCGGCGCTTGGTGGTGTCATCCCGGGGGCTCCGTGCTGTTCGTCAGTGTGTGATCCGCGGGGTCGTGCGGGCGGCGAGTGCTCGTCCCTGTGTCAGATCTCTCCGAGCGGGGTGTCCGGGTCGGCCAGTGCCTTCGGGTCCACCGTCCGGCCGGAGCGCACGAGTTCGCGGATCGGGTCGGTGACGTCCCAGACGTTGACGTTCATGCCCGCCAGCACCCGGCCGCCGGTCAGCCAGAAGGCGATGAACTCGCGGGTGGCCGGGTCGCCCCGGAACACCACCTGGTCGTAGCCGTCCGGTTCGACGTAGCCGATGTACTCCAGGCCGAGGTCGTACTGGTCGCTGAAGAAGTACGGGATCCGGTCGTACACCGCGTCCGGGTGGCCGAGCATCGCGCGGGCGGCGGTCTGCGGCTGGTTGACGGCGTTGGCCCAGTGCTCGACCCGCAGGTGCGTGTCGAACAGCGGGTGGTAGGCGTTGGCGACGTCGCCGGCCGCGTAGACGTCCGGGTCGGAGGTGCGTAGCTGCTGGTCGGTCTTGACGCCGTTGTCGATCTCCAGCCCGGCGGCCTCGGCCAGGCCGGTCGTGGGGGTGATGCCGATGCCGACCACCACCGCGTCGGCCGGCACGGTCGTGCCGTCGCCCAGCCGTACGCCGCTCACCGTGCCGCCGGAGCCGGTGAGTTCGGTGACCTCGACGCCGAACCGCAGCTGGACGCCGTGGTCGCGGTGCAGGTCGGCGAAGACCTGCGCCACCTCCCGGCCCAGCACCCGCAGCAGCGGCAGTTCGGCGGCCTCCAGCACCGTCACCTCGGCGCCGGCCTCCCGGGCCGCGGCCGCCACCTCCAGGCCGATCCAGCCCGCGCCGATCACCGCGACCCGGGCGCCCGGGCGCAGCACGGCCTTGATCCGGTCGCTGTCCTCGACCCGGCGCAGGTAGAGCACGCCGTCCTGGTCGGCGCCCGGCACCGGCAGTCGGCGCGGGGTCGAGCCGGTGGTGAGCAGCAGCTTGGCGTACTCGATCCGGCCGTCGTCGGCGAGCGTCACGGTGTGCCCGGCCGGGTCGATCGCGGCCACCGCCGTGCCCAGCCGCAGCGTGACGTTCTGCTCCCCGTACCACTGCGGCGGGTGGACGTAGATCTTCTCCCGGGGCGTCTTGCCGAGCAGGTACCCCTTCGACAGCGGCGGCCGCTCGTACGGGCGGTCGTGTTCGTCGCCGATCAGGACGATGCCGCCCCGGTACCCGGCCTCGCGCAGCGCCTGTGCGGCCTTCGCGCCGCCCAGGGACGCCCCGACGATCACGATCGGCCGCTCGCGCCCGCCGTCCTCCGCCGTTCCCGCCGTGCCCGTGCCCATGCTGAACTCCTCGCTCTCCGGCCGGAATCAGGGGCCAGCCTGCCGCCGTCCGGGTGGCGTGTCGAGGCCGTGCCGGGCGCGCCGCGCCATGCTCCCCCGTACGGGTGAACGCGAACCGGTGCGCGGGGGCGGTCAAAGAAGCCGCTACGGGGTCATCGCCTCCCGGACCAGCGCGGTGTCGGCGAACTGCTCGAAGCGGACGATCCGGCCGCCGCGCACCGTGAAGTGGTGGGCGACCCGCACCGCGAGCGGCTTTCCGGTGATCTTGTGGACGGCCGTGTAGCGGGCCAGCACCACCACGTTCTCGCCGTCGACCACGTAGGTGTCGTCGTGCGCCGTCCAGTTCTCCCAGGCGGCGGCCAGGCGCTCCATCACGTTGGCGGTGACGCCCTTCGGGGTGCGGTAGGTGCCGGCCAGCGGGAAGCCGGCCATCTCGGTCCACTCCACGTCGTCGGCGAGCGTGGCGCGCAGCGCGGCCAGGTCGCCGTGGGCGGAGGCCAGGTACTGGCGGCGGACCACGTCGGCCGGGGCGGAGGACTCGGCGAACGAGGCGGTGTCCCTCGGGATCTCGATCATCGTTGCTCAGCCCCAGGCCATCTCGCCCATGGCGACCTTGGTGCCGAGGTCGACGGCGATCTTCAGCCCCAGGTCGGGGAAGCGCCGTTCCAGCGCCTCCTTCGCGGCGGTCGCGTCCGTGGCCCGGCCGATCTCGGTCTCGAAGGCGCGCAGGTAGTCCCGGGTGTGGCGGACGGAGGTGAGGTCGGTGGCCGCGCCGGCGGTGCGGTGGCCGGCCGCGACGAACTGCGGTTCGAGCGCCTCGATCCCGTCCAACAGGTCGATCCAGGCGGCACGTTGGGGCGGTTCGGGGGTGTCGGCGGTCCACACGTGCAGGCCCTCGAAGAGCAGCACGCCGCCGAGTACCGCGTGGTGGTGGTGCTGCCAGAGGTAGTGCCGGTCGGGCAGGTGGAAGTCGGCGCCGCGCAGCTCGAACCGGTGCCCCTCGAAGACGAGTTCGTCGCCGTGCAGCACCTCGGGCCGGACCAGCCGGGTGGGCAGCTCGGGACCGAGGTGGGCCCAGGCCTGGAGCTTGCCCTCGAACGTCTCCTGGATGTGCTCGACGGTGGAGGCGGTGGCCAGGAACCGTGCCTGGGGGAAGGCGTCCTGGACCTCCTGGGCGCCGAAGTAGAAGTCCGGGTCCCCGTGGCTGACGAAGACCGCGGCCAGCCGCTTGCCGGTGGCGCGGATGTGCTCCACCAGCCGGCGACCGTCGGAGCGGGTGAACCCGGCGTCCACCAGCAGGGCGTCCTTCGGGCCGGTGACCAGGACGGAGGTCTTGTTGAGCGAGCTGTCGGGGCTGTCGATGATCTCGAAGTCGAGAGCACTCATGGGTCTGTTGTCCTTCCTGCTGCCGGGCACGCCTCGCGGCCAGCATCGGCCTTGCGGGTGCGCTCCGCATCCGGAGGAGGGGCGGGCCGGCCCGATCCGACCCGCGCCGGGGCCGTCACGCCTTCGGGGCCAGTCGCAGCACCGCCAGCGCCCCCAGCAGGGTGGCCCCGGCCAGCACCGGCCACAGCACCCCCGGACCGGCCGCCAGCAGCGCCGTCAGTGCCGCCGGCGCCGCCGCCCGGCCCACGCCCGCGGACAGCTCCCAGCGCGCCAGCGCCCGTCCCAGCAGGTGCGGCGGGGCGGCGGCCGTCACCAGGGCCGTCCCCGCACCGGTGTAGAGGATCTCGCCCAGCGTGAACACCACCGAGACCGCCGCGACGCCCGCCGCACCCGCCGTGCCGCCCAGCGAGCCGGCCGCCCAGTACCCCAGGTAGGCCAGCGCCAGCGTCACCCCCGAGGCGGCCAGCACCGCCCGCCGCGAACGGTCCGCGAGCCGCAGCACCAGCACCAGCTGCAGCGCGATCACCAGCACCGTGTTGCCCACGAACACCCCCGACGACCACGCCGGGGAGGCGTGCAGGTGCAGCACCAGCAGCGCCGGCAGCGCTACCTCCAGCACGTCGAAGCAGAACGCGTACGGCAGGTTGGCGAGGCTCAGCAGGCTGATCCGCCGCAGCGACTCGCCCTGCTCCCGCACGTCCACCGCCCGGTCGGCGGCCCGCTGCGGCGCGCGCACCCGCAGCGACAGCACCAGCGCGGCGGCGGCCAGGCAGGCCGCGCCCGTCGCCCCGGCCAGCACCCGGATCGCGCCCGCCCCGCCGGTCACCACCAGCGTGGCCAGCAGCGCCCCCGCGCCCAGTCCCGCGTTGCGCAGCGACCGCCCGGCCGCCAGTGCGGCATCCCGCAGCCGGCCCTCGGTCAGCGTGCTGACCACCGCCGCGTGCGTGGTCGGCCAGGACTGGCTGCCCACCCCGATCAGCACCGACGCCGCCACGAACCCCGGCAGGCCGTCCGCGACCAGCAGTGCCAGCGCGCCCGCCGCCCGCACCGCCAACGTGGCCGCCGCCGGCAGGGTCAGGGCGCCGCGGTCGATCCACCGGCCGGTCAGCGGCACCGCCAGCAGGCCCGCCACCATCCCCGCCGACATCGCCAGCCCCGCCGCCGCCGCGCCCAGGTGCAGCACCCCGATCCCGTACAGCAGCAGGAACGGCCGCAGCAGGCCGGAGCCCACCGAGTCCACCACCAGCGCGGCCGCGTACCGGGGCCCGCCCGCGGCGGTCAGCAGTCGCAGCAGCGTGGACGGGCCCCCGCGGCTCGTACCGATCGGCGGGGCCGGCGGCAGGCCGTCGCGGACGGCGGCGTGGTCATGGACGGACTTGTCCTGGATCAGGCTCATGGCCGGTACCGTCCGCCCTGCCCGGCCCGCCGGGCACGTCGATTGACGCTAACCGTCAATCGACGCGGGAGCGGATCCGGGAGGGTGGCAGGATCGCCGTCGTGGGCGAACCGATCATCAAGAGGCGCGGGTGGGCGGACGCCCCTGCCGGGAGGAGCACGGCGGACGCATGAGCGTGACCATCGACATCACCGGCCTGCCCGACGAGCGCCTGCTCTTCACGCCGTCCCCGCTGGGCGAGCTGACCGCGATGCTGGACGTCCTCGCCGAGCCCGCGCACCACCCCGCGCTGCACGGCTGGGCGTCCAGCACCGCCGCGACGATCCCGCCGGAGCTGTCCGAGCGGCTGCTGGAGGCCGACTTCCTCTGGCGCTCCTCCCGCGCCGACTTCCTCGTCCCCGGCCTGCCCGGCGCCACCCTGGCCGCCGAGCTCGACGCCGTCGACCGGATGGACGACGAGCTGTACGTCGCCGCCGCCCTCGCCAGCACCTGCGGCTCCTCCCGGCCGGCCCGCCGGGCGCCCTCCCCGCTCACCGACCCGGTGGCCAACGAGCGGGCCCGCGAACTCGCGCTCGCCCGGGGCCCCCGGCAGGCCGCCTTCGCGGACCGGCTGCTCGCCGACCCGCCCGCCGTCCGGGCCCTCGTCCGGCGGATGCTGGAGGACTGCGAGTCCGCGTTCTTCGCCGACGCCTGGCAGCGCGTCCTGCCCGCCCTCGCCGCCGACGCCCGGCACAAGGCGGACCTGCTGGCCCGGCGCGGCCCCGCCGAGGCGCTGGCCGCGGTCTCGCCCTCCGTCGCCCTCGACCAGAGCGCCGACGGGCGGCGGCGGATCGTCATCGACAAGCTCCAGGACAACGCCACCAGCGGCACCGAGGGCGGCGGCGTCACCCTCATCCCCACCGCCTTCGGTCGGCCCCACCTCGTGGTGGTGTACACCCCGGGCTGGCGTCCCGTCCTCCAGTACCCCGTCGCCGAGGCGGGCATCCCCGAACCCGTCTCGCTGGCCCTCGTCCAGCAGCGGCTGGAAGCCCTCGCCCACCCCGTCCGGCTGCGCCTGGCCCGCACCATGGCCCGCGGCGCGCACACCACCGGCGAACTCGCCTCCGCCTGGCAGCTCAGCGCGCCCGAGGTGTCCCGGCACCTGACCGTCCTGCGCAAGGCGGGGCTGCTCATCACCCAGCGGCGCGGGCGGTACATGCTCTACCAGCTCGACCTGTCCGGCAGCGCCCGGCTCGGCTCGGACTTCCTGGAGGCGTTGCTGCGGTGACCGGTGGCGTGGTGACCGGCGGGCCGGCGGGCTGGCGGGCCGGGAACAGGTGAGCGGGAACAGCGGGGGAGCGGAACGCGTTCGTCCGGGCATGACCGACGACGCCTCACCCCGCATCCTGCGCTACGCCGCCTTCACCACCCGCCCCGAGGGCGGCAACCCGGCGGGCGTCGTACTCGACGCCGCAGGCCTGACCGACGAGCGGATGCTCGCCATCGCCGCCGAGCTCGGCTACTCCGAGACGGCCTTCCTGACCGCGGGAGCGACCGAAGGCGCCTACGGAGTCCGGTACTTCAGCCCGCTCACCGAGGTGCCGTTCTGCGGCCACGCCACGGTCGCATCAGCCGTCGCGCTCGCCGCCCGCACCGGCCCCGGGCAGTACGTCTTCACGACGGCCGCGGGCGAAGTCCCCGTCCAGGTCGACCAGGACGCGGAGGGCGTGCTGCGCGCCACCCTGACCAGCGTCGAGCCGCAGGTGGAGGACGTGACCGAGGCCGACGTCGACGAGGTCCTCGCCCTGCTCGGCTGGGCCCGCACCGACCTCGACCCGACCCTGCCGCCCCGGATCGCCTACGCCGGCGCCCGCCACCTCGTCCTCGCCGCCGCCGGCCGCGACCGCCTGGCCCGCCTCGACTACGACTTCGACGGCCTCGCCGCCTACACCCGGGCCCGCGACCTGGTGACCCTCCAACTCGTCTGGCGCGAGGCCCGGGACGTCTTCCACGTCCGCAACCCCTTCCCGGTCGGCGGCGTCGTCGAGGACCCGGCCACCGGCGCCGCCGCGGCCGCCTTCGGCGCCTACCTGCGGGAGCAGGGCGCGGCGGCGGCCCCGGCGGTGCTGACCCTCCACCAGGGCGAGGACCTGGGCCGCCCGGGCGTGCTGCACGTCGAACTGCGGACGGGGGACGCCCGGATCCGGGTGTCCGGCGCGGCGGTGGCGATCCCGTAGCGCGAACGCGATCGGCCCGGTCCCGGCCCGGGGCGTCCGGAAATTCGCTCGCACACCGGGCCCGGGTGGGCGAAGCTGCCCGGATGCAGCGAGCGAGCGAACGCACCGTCACGGTCCATCTCACCCACGGGGCCGAGTACTTCGGACCCGTGGGCCCGTTCCAGGCGGCGGGCGGGTGGTGGTCGTCGGTGGACGGGGTGGGCGCGCGGGCGGCCGAACTCGCCGGGGTGCCGGTGCTGGTGCTGCGGCTGGTGGAGGGGCGGAGCGAGCCGGGCGGGCGCGGCGGGCACGGCGGCCAGGTGTGGTACCACGCCGAGGCGCTGGAGCGGCCGACGGCCGTCGAGGCCCGGCCGCTGGACGCCGGGACGGCCGCGCTGCTCGGCCCCGCCGAGCGCCGCGCGGCCTGGGCCACGCCGGCCGGGCCGGGGGAGGCGCTGGCCTGGGCGGAGGCGGAGCTGGCCGGGGCCGGCCGTCCGGTCGCCGGCCCGGCGCGGCAGATCCGGACCTGGAACCTGTCGGGCCTCCTCCGCCTCCCGACGGCCACCGGCCGCGACGCCTGGCTGAAGACCACGACGCCCGCCTTCAATGCCCGGGAGGGCGAGGTGATCGCGCTGCTCGGCGGCGTCGACCCGGGCCTCGTACCGCCGGTGCTGGCCGCCGACCCGGCGGGCGGGCGGCTGCTGCTGGACCACGTGCCCGGCGAGGACTGCTGGTCGCCGTCCCTCGACACCGTCGAGGAGGTGGTGCCCCGACTGGTCGCCGCCCAGGCGGCGCTGGCCGCCGACGGGCGAGCGGCGAAGGCCGGGCTGCGCGACCGGACGCCCCGCACCCTGCTCGCCCAGGCGCAGGCGCTGCTCGGCCGGCTCCCCGGCGAGACCGACCTGACGCCCGGGGAACTGGCCGACGTCCGCCGACTGGTCGCCGAACTGCCGCTTCTGCTGGAGGAGTTGGCGGCCTGCGGTCTCCCCGAGACCCTGGTGCACGGCGACTTCCACCCCGGCAACTGGCGCTCCGACGGCGAGCGTCCGGTGGTCGTCGACTACGCCGACTCCTGCCTCGGCCACCCCGCCCTGGACGGGCTGCGCCCGCGCGCCTACCTCGCGCCGGAGCGCTGGCAGCACTTCGTCGAGGTCTGGCTGAAGGCCTGGAGCGAGCACGCGCCCGGATCCCGGCCGTGGCGCGCGCTGAAGCTGGTCGAGCCGCTGTACCACCTGTCCTACGCGCTGCGCTACCAGGAGTTCCTGGACCACATCGAGGAGAGCGAACGCCCGTACCACGCGGGCGACCCGGCCGCCGAGCTGCGCGCGGCACTGGCCTGCGGCGTTCCCGACCTCACGGGACAGAACACCTAGACTGCCGGAGTGGATCGGACGACGCCAGGCCCCGTGCACCCGGAGCTGCCGCTCCAGGAGCTGGAGTGCTTCTCCGTCCTGGTGCGCCAGTTGCACTTCGGGCGGACGGCGCAGCTGCTGGGCGTCTCGCAGGGCCGGGTCTCCCAGCTGATCAAGCGGCTGGAGGGCCGGGTCGGCGCCCCGGTGTTCGAACGGACCAGCCGACGGGTCGAGTTGACCGAGCTGGGGCGCGAGCTGGCCGAGCAGGTGGTGCCCGCCGTCGACCGGCTCCGGGCGGGCTTCGAGGCGGCCCGCGCCCGGGCCGCCTCGACGGACCGGCCGCTGCGCCTGGGGTTCCAGTGCGCCGTGTACGAGCCGGTGGCCAGGGCGATCGCGGGCCTTGCGGAGGGGGCGGCCCAGCTCGTCGAACTGTCCTGGGGCGATCCGTTCTCCCACCTGGGCCGGGGCGAGATCGACCTGGCCATCGTGCTGTCCCCGTGCCGGGAGGACGGCCTGCGGGTGCTGCTGGAGTTCTCGCGGCAGCCGATGTACGTCGCCCTCTCCGCCGGGCACCGGCTGGCCGGGGCGGCGAGCGTCTCCGCGGACGAGCTGGCCGGGCTGGCGCTGATCGAACCGCGTGGGCCCGCCCCGGACTACTGGCGCCGGGCGAACGCCCCGCGGCGGACGCGGGACGGGCGGGAGCTGGCCTACCCGGCGGGCGCGGCCACGCTCCAGGAGGGGCTGTCGACGGTGGCCAGCACCCGCCTGGGGCTGCTGCTGTGCGAGGCGAGCACGGCGTACGTCCAGCGGCCGGACATCCGCTACCTGCCGGTGCCGGGCCTGGAGCCGTCCACGCTGCTGGTGGTGCAGGGCGAGCGGCCGCCGCACCCGCTGGCCGGGGCCTTCGTGCGGGCGCTCACCGCCGTGGGCGCGTGACGGCGGCGAGCAGCAGCCCGGCCGCCGTGACCAGCGCCGCCGTGAGGAGCACGGCGTGGGTCCCGGCCCGGTCGATGACCAGCCCGCCGGCGAGCGAGCCCAGCGCGATGCTCGCGTTGAACACGCCCGCCCACAGCGCCGCCGAGGCCTCGATCCGGGCGGGGTCGGCGATCCGGACCCAGGTCTGGGTGGAGATCGAGACCCCGCCGTACGAGGCGCCCCAGACGACGAGCGCGATCAGCACCGCCACCACGCTCCCGGTGAGGAGCGGCAGGAGGGCGGTGGCGAGCGCGACGCCCGCGAGGGCGGTGGTCACGGCCGCCTTGGGGCGCCGGCCGGCCGCCGGGCCGAGGGTGAAGTTCCCGGCGACGCCGGCCAGTCCGTAGACCAGCAGGCAGGCGGCGATGACGCCGCTGCTCAGGCCGGCGTCGAGTTCGAGCACCGGCCGTACGTAGGTGTAGCCGGTGAAGTGGCCGAGCACGACCAGCGCCGTGACGGCGAGTCCGGCGGCGACGCCCCGGCTGCGCAGCGCGTCCGCGATCCCGTCGAGCCGGCCGCGCTCGTGGACGGGGAGGGCGGGGAGCGTGCGGGCGAGGACGGCGGCGGACACCGCGCCGAGCAGGGCGAGGGCCCAGAACGCGGAGCGCCAGCCGAGCAGCGCCGCGAGGTAGGTGCCCAGGGGGACGCCGAGCACCGAGGCGATGGAGACGCCGGAGAAGATCAGCGTGGTGGCGAGCGCGATCCGGGGCCCGTCGGCGAGGCGTGGGCCGAGCCCCGCGGTGATGCCCCACACGACGCCCATCGCGAGGCCGAGCAGGACGCGGCCGGCGGCCAGCACGGGGTAGCTGGGGGCGAGTGCGGTGAGCGCGTTGGCCAGCGACAGCAGCAGCATGAAGGCGACCAGCACGTGCTTGCGGTCCCGGAGCCCGATGAGCGCGGGAACGAACGGGGACAGGGCGGCGGCGAGGAGCCCGGTGATGGTCAGGGAGAGCCCGGTGACGCCGTCGGAGACGCCGAGGGTCTTCGAGACGGGGGTCAGCAGTCCCACGGGCATCATCTCGGCGGAGACCACGGTGAAGGTGGCGAGGGCCACGGCGGTGATCGGTGCCCAGCGGGGCGGGCTGCCGGGGGCGGCCGGGGGAGCGAGGGTGTCGGCGTCGGTCATGGGGCCAGCCCATCAGCCGCGCCGAGGGCGGAACAAGATCGATGAGCTCATCCGTCGATTAGCCAGGCTCATCGATCCGGGAACGCCCCCGGTGCCGTCCGCCATGGTGCGGCGGACGGCGCCGGGGGCGTGGTCACTCCGCCGGGGCGATCCGGTAGCCGCCCGCGGCCGAGTAGAGGGTCAGCGCCTCGACCGGGCAGAAGTCGACCGCGTCGGCCAGTGCCTCCGTCAGCTCGGCGCCGTCGGCCGCGTAGTCGGCCACCGGCTCGGCCTGCCCGTCGGCGCCGAGCGCCAGCGAGCCGGGGGCGCTCAGGGCGCACATCCCGGAGCCGATGCAGCGGTCCCGGTCGACCCGGACGACCACCGCGTCGGCGCCCGTCCCCGGGGTGGCCGTCACCAGGCGACCTGGAGGGTCTCGGGGCTGCGGGTGAGCAGGCCCCGCCGCCAGTCGATCTCCTCGGCCGGCCCGGTCAGGCGCAGCGAGGGCAGCCGGCGGGCCAGGCGGTGCAGGGCGAGTTCGAGCTCCATCCGGGCCAGCCAGGCGCCCAGGCAGTGGTGCGGCCCGGCGCCGAAGGTCAGCATCGGCGCGGCCAGCGGGGAGAACAGCTCGGTGAGCAGGTCCCCGGTGAAGACCGTCGGGTCCTGGTTGGCGGCGACGGTGTCGGCGGCGACGACGCTGCCCGCCGGGATGACCACCCCGCCGATCTCGACGTCCTCGATGGTGCGGCGCAGCAGGCCGGGCAGGTGCTGGCCGTCGCCGAGCGGGACGGCGCGCAGGATCTGCTCGGTCGCGGCGGTCGCGCTGGCCTCGTCGGAGGAGAGCCGCTGCCAGGCCTCGCGGTCCTCGGTGAGCAGGTAGACCAGCGCGTTGCCGAGGCTCGTCATGGTGGTCTCGTGGCCGGCCACGACGAGGCCGATGACCAGCGTGACCAACTGCTCCTCGGTGATCGAGCCGTCCTCGGCCGCGGCCGCGAGCAGGCTGCTGACCAGGTCCTCGCCGGGGTCGGCGCGGCGTTCGGCGATCACCGCGGCGCCGAAGCCGGCGAACTCGGCCATGGCGGTGGCGATCTCCTCGGCCGTGTAGGCGGTGGCGGAGAGCGCGTGGTCGCTCCAGTGCGACAGCTTCTTGCCGTCCAGGTTGTCGAGCCCCATCAGCCGGGTGATCACCTGGACGGGCAGCTTGCGGCTGTAGCCGGCCACGATGTCGGTGGGGGAGCCGTGGTCGATCATCTCGTCGATCAGGGCCTCGACCACCGAGGCGACCCAGGGCCGCCAGCGGGCGATGGCGCGCGGCGTGAAGGCCCGCTGCACGGTGCGGCGCAGCCGCTGGTGCTCGGTGCCGTCGATGTTCAGCAGGCCCTGCGGGCTGTCGAGGATGTTCGGGATGAGGGTGATCGGCGGGGCGTCCGGAGCGTAGAGCGGGGCGCGGCCCAGGCGCGGGTCGGTCAGCACCTGCCGCACGTCCGCGTGGCGGCTGACCAGCCAGACGGGCGTGCCGGTGGGCAGCGCGGCGAGCCGCGGCGGGCCGGGCTCCAGGCGGCGCAGGCAGTGCATCGGGATGAGCGGGACGGTGCCGGTTCCGGCACCGGTCGCACTGTTCTCGGCGGACATCCGTACTCCAGACTCCAGGGCGGGGGGCCGCGCGTGACGGCCCGACGGGGGGTGGAACCGGGATGGTGCGGGGACGGGTGGGGCGGGCCGGCGGGCGGCTCGGCCCGGGCCGGGTTCGGCGGACCGGGACGAACGGCGGAGCGGGTGGAGCGAACGGCGGATCGAAGGCGGAAGCGGAGGCGAACGCGGACCGGAACGGGGGATGGCGCGAATCGTGCGACGGCGTACGGTCGGTACGCCTCGGCGCGGACGGCGCGCGGTGGCGCACCGTCGGGTGGGGCGGATGTGCTGAGCGTGGTCGCGTGGACCGCTTCTGCTACGACCGTACGTGGGCGGCGGCGCGCGCGTCAGCGGCACTTCCAGCCAACGGCGCTCCTTTCCGGGCACTTCGAGGCACGTTGACGGGCGCTCGGCACCGCCCGCGCGCCCTGCCCTGCGGGCCGCGCCGGGGGTCCGGCGGGTATCTCGACGGCATATGACGCCCTCGCGGCCGGTGCGGTGAGCCGGATCACCGGGCCCGCCCCGTCGGCGCCCGTCGCTACGGGCGCTACGCTTCGTGGGCAGTCGTTTGTCGCAGGTCACGCCGGTGCAGAGCCGCATCGGCCGACGGAGGTGGAATCGGATGGCCCAGCAGGTCAAGGCAGTCATCGCGCGCGCCAAGGGCGCGCCCGTGGAGGTGACCACGATCGTGGTGCCGGACCCGGGGCCGGGCGAGGCGGTGGTCAAGATCCAGGCCTGTGGGGTCTGCCACACCGACCTCCACTACCGCGAGGGCGGCATCAACGACGAGTTCCCGTTCCTCCTCGGGCACGAGGCGGCGGGCATCGTCGAGTCGGTCGGCGAGGGCGTCACCGAGGTCGAGCCGGGCGACTTCGTCGTCCTCAACTGGCGCGCGGTGTGCGGCCAGTGTCGCGCCTGCCGGCGCGGCCGCGCGCAGTACTGCTTCAACACCCACAACGCCAAGCAGAAGATGACGCTGCTGGACGGCACCGAGCTGTCCCCGGCGCTGGGGATCGGCGCGTTCGCCGAGAAGACCCTGGTCGCGGCCGGCCAGTGCACCAAGGTCGACCCGGCGGCCTCGCCGGCCGTCGCCGGCCTGCTGGGCTGCGGTGTGATGGCGGGCATCGGCGCCGCCATCAACACCGGGGGCGTCGGTCGCGGCGACTCGGTCGCGGTGATCGGCTGCGGCGGCGTCGGCGGCGCGGCCGTGATGGGCTCGCGGCTGGCGGGCGCGTCGAAGATCATCGCCGTCGACATCGACGACCGCAAGCTGGAGACGGCCCGCAAGCTCGGCGCCACCCACACCGTCAACTCCCGCAACACCGACCCGGTCGAGGCGATCCGGGAGCTGACCGGCGGCAACGGCGCGGACGTGGTGGTCGAGGCGGTCGGCCGCCCGGAGACGTACAAGCAGGCCTTCTACGCCCGCGACCTGGCCGGCACCGTCGTCCTGGTCGGCGTGCCCACGCCGGAGATGACGCTGGAGCTGCCGCTGCTCGACGTGTTCGGCCGCGGCGGCGCGCTGAAGTCCTCCTGGTACGGCGACTGCCTGCCCTCGCGGGACTTCCCGATGCTGATCGACCTCCACCTCCAGGGCCGCCTGGACCTCGGTGCGTTCGTCACCGAGACCATCGAACTCGACGCGGTGGAGCAGGCGTTCGAGCGCATGCACCAGGGCGACGTGCTCCGTTCGGTCATGGTCCTGTGACCGCGCGCATCGACCGGCTGGTCACCGCCGGGACCTTCGAACTCGACGGCGGCAGCTGGGAGGTGGAGAACAACGTCTGGATCGTCGGCGACGACGAGCAGGCGGTGGTGATCGACGCCGCGCACGACGCCGACGCGATCGAGGCCGCGCTCGGCGGGCGCCGGCTGCTGGCGATCGTCTCCACCCACGCGCACAACGACCACATCGACGCCGCCCCGGCCCTCGCGGCCCGCACCGGCGCGCCGATCCTGCTGCACCCGGACGACCTGCCGCTGTGGAAGCTCACCCACCCCGAGCGCCTCCCGGACGGCGAACTCGCCGACGGGCAGCGGATCGAGGTGGCCGGCACCGAGCTGACCGTCCTGCACACCCCGGGCCACGCCCCGGGCGCGGTCTGCCTGTACGCGCCGGAGCTCGGCACCGTCTTCACCGGCGACACCCTGTTCCACGGGGGCCCGGGCGCGACCGGCCGGTCGTTCTCGCACTTCCCGACGATCATCGACTCGATCCGTGAGCGGCTGCTGTCGCTCCCGGCCGAGACGGTGGTCCGCACCGGCCACGGCGACCCGACCACCATCGGCGCCGAGGCCCCGGCCCTGCCGGAGTGGATCGCCCGCGGGCACTGACGACGAACGGCCCCCGGAGCACGGCGCGCGCTCCGGGGGCCGTAGCATCGCGATCATGGCCCATGATCCCCGCGACCTCGACGACGCCTTCCTCGCCTTCTGGCGCGAGCGTCACATCGCCACCCTGACCACCGCCCGCCCGGACGGCTCGCCGCACGTGGTGCCGGTCGGCGTGACGTACCAGCCGGAGACCGGGACGGCCCGGGTGATCACCAGCCGCACCAGCCGCAAGGCGCGCAACGTGGCGGCGGCCGGCCCGCAGGGCCTGCGGGTCGCGGTCTGCCAGGTGGACCGGGCGCGCTGGTCGACCCTGGAGGGCGTGGCCGTCGTCCGGGACGAGGCGGAGCAGGTCGCCGACGCCGAGCGGCGCTACACCGAGCGCTACCGCGAACCCCGGGCGAACCCGGACCGGGTGGTCATCGAGATCGCCGTCGACCGCGTCCTCGGCCGGCCCTGAGAGCCCTGCTCCCGGGCTTCCTCACGCGTGGCGCGCGCCCATCCTGAGCGCGAGCTCGCGGGCGTGGTCGGCCGCCGCCGGGCCCCGGCCGGAGTCGGGCGCCTCGGAGAGGAAGACGAGCGCCAGCATCAGCGCGGCGTCCAGCCGGCCCACGACCAGGCACGGATCGTCGTCGGTCGGGGCGGTCGCCGTCCTCGCGTACCCGCTGCGGACCGCCGCCGGGTCGAGGCCGTTCTCCGGGTACCGGGCGTACTCGACGAGTCGGCCGAACTCCAGGGCCGGCGGCCCGAGCAGGGCGTTCGACCAGTCGAGCAGGGTGACCGCCCGCCCCTGGTGGCGGCGGATGTTGGCGCTGCGCACGTCGAGGTGCAGCAGGCTGTCCTCGGTGCAACCGGCGAGGTGGCCGGCGATCAGGGACGCGGCCGGCGGCTCGGGCCAGTCGTCGACGCGGCGGCCGATCTCGGCCCAGCGGCGCCCGATGCGTGCGGCGATGGCCGCCGCCGTGCCGGTTCCCTCCGCCGCGACGGGCCTCAGCCGCGGCGGCGGCACCCGGTGGAGCCGCGCGAGCAGGTGGCCCAGCTCGAAGGAGTCGAGGTCCGAGCCGTCGTCGGGGACGTAGGCGGACAGCAGCACGTCGGGGGCGGCCGGGTCGTCCGCCAGGACGAGCTCCCTCGGCTGCGCGACCGGCAGGCCGTGGGCGGCCAGGTGCTCCGCGACGGCGTACTCCTGCCGGAGCAGGGTGCGGGTGTCCACGTGGGGGTCGTTGGCGTTCGACTCGAACCGCCGGCGCGCGAGCCGCACCGCGACGGGCCGCCCGTCCTGCCCCTGCGCCCGGAACACGGAGAACTCCAGGCCCTCGCCGACGAGTTCCAGGCCGCTCAGGCCCCACCGCCCGGCCACGTCGTCCAACGCGGCGAATCGCTCACTCATGTGCACCTTCGGGGTTCCGCGGTCGCAGGCCGGCCTGCGCCTTCACCACCAGTGTGAAGGCGCAGGGCGGGCACGTCAGGCGTTCACCGGAGACGGCGCGGGACGGCGCGGGTGCGGCCCCCGGCCCGGCTCAGCCCCGGTTGTGGTCGCCGGCCGCGCCGTCGATGAGTTCGCGCAGGATGTCCACGTGGCCCGCGTGCCGCGTCGTCTCCGTCACCATGTGGATGAGCACCCAGCGCAGCGACACGGCGTCGCCGAACCAGGACGTGCCCAGGTCGTCGAGGTCGAGCTCGCCGATCACCTGGTCGGCGGCGGCGCGGGCGCGGGCGTAGAACGCCAGGACGTCCTCGGTGGACTCGTGCGGCTCCACCCTCATGTCGGAGGTCTCGTCGGCCTCCACGTCGAAGGGCAGGGGCCCCGTCTCGCGGCCGAACGCCTCGCAGAACCAGCCCAGTTCGGCACCCCCCAGGTGCTTGACCAGGCCCAGCAGGTTCGTCCCCGACGGGGTCATCGGCCGCCGCAGCTGCTCGTCGTCCAGGCCGTCGAGCTTCCACAGCACCGCGTCACGGTGCCGGTCGAGGGCGACGTGCAGACTGTCCTTCTCATTACCGGTGAACGGTACGCGCTTCATCATGGGCGGACCGTACCAGCCGCCACCGACAGTGCCGCCGGGCCGGCGGCCGGGCCCCGTCCGGCCACGCCTGCGCGCGGAACGGGCCCGTCCGCCCGGGGGTGGCGCCGCGTCAGGCGGAGCGGTGGTAGGAGGTGAGCGAGATCCGGACCGGGCCGTCGTCGGCCGTGGCGAGGACACGGACGATGGCGATGTCCTGGCCGCCCTGGGCGCGGACGCAGAAGCTGCGGTCGGTGCGCAGGGCGTTGAACGGCAGGGTGGAGACCGGCTGGGTCTCGACGCCCTTGACGCAGTCGGGGAGGGTGAGCCGGCCGGTCGGCGCGACGTAGGCGTCGCTGTCCTCGGGGAGGTAGAACGCGCCGGCGTGGCGGCCCAGGTACCAGGTGGAGGCGTCCTGGG
Organism: Kitasatospora sp. NBC_01300; assembly: GCF_041435235.1. NCBI lineage: Bacteria > Bacillati > Actinomycetota > Actinomycetes > Kitasatosporales > Streptomycetaceae > Kitasatospora > Kitasatospora sp. NBC_01300. The sequence continues at coordinate 7,162,215 of NZ_CP108408.1, forward strand.
CGGTGACCTTCCCGGCCTTGAGGTCGAACTCGTAGCTCGGGTCGGGGGAGGTGAGTTCGAGGTCGGTGTGGACGGCGGTGTACCCGGCGGCCGCCGTGGCGGCGGTGGTGGCGGGGGCCGGGGCGGACGGGGTGGTCGTGGTGGCGCCGGCGGACGGGGCGAGGCCGGCGGCGACGTTCTGGTCGTCCAGGTCGTCCAGGTACTCGGGATCGAGCAGGACGAACGCGGCCGCGGCGCCGACGAGGAGGGCGGCGGTGGTCAGGAGCACGGTGCGGGTGCGGGTGCGCCGGCGCGCGGGGGCGGCGGGCTCGGGTCCGGCGGGGGCCGGTTGCAGCCGGGTGGGCGGCGGGGCGGGGAGGCCGAACGTCGTCGGGGCGTCGGCCGCGGCCCGGGCCGGGGAGAGGACGGTGGCGGGCGGGGCGGGTGTGCCGGGCGTGGTCGGCAGGTCGCTGTGGCGGCGGATCGCGCTGCTGACCTGCTGGGGCAGCCAGTCGTCGGAGAAGCGGAGTTCGCCGCCGGTGGCGGGGTGCCGGCGGGCGGCCTCGATCAGCTGGGCGGTGCCCGGCCGGTCCTCGGGGCGCTTGGCCAGGCAGAGCCGGACCAGTTCGTGCAGTCCGCGCGGCAGCTGGGAGAGGTCGGGCTCCTCGTGCACCGCCCGGTACAGCGAGGCGGGCTCGGGCCCGTCGCCGAAGGGGGGAGTGCCGGAGCCGACGTAGGCGATCAGGGCGCCCAGCGCGAAGACGTCGGTCGCCGGGGCGGCGGACAGGCCGAGGGCCTGTTCGGGGGCCATGAAGCCGGGCGAGCCGATCCGCAGACCGATGCCGGTGAGCGGGCTGGCGTCGGCGGCCCGGGCGATGCCGAAGTCGATGACGCGGGGGCCGTCGGCGGCGACGAGGACGTTGCCGGGCTTGAGGTCGCGGTGGACGACGCCCGCCGCGTGGATCGCCTGGAGGGCCTCGGCGATGCCGGCGAGGAGCAGCAGGACGGTCCGTTCGGGCAGCGGTCCGTAGTGCTGGACGACCTGCTGGAGGGAGGGGCCGGGCACGAAGGTGGTGGCCAGCCAGGGAGTGGCGGCGTCGGTGCCCGCGTCGACCACCTGGGCGGTGTAGAGGCCGTGGATGCGCCGGGCGCTGGCGACCTCCTGGGCGAAGCGGTGCCGGAACTCGGGGTCCTCGGCGAGCTCGGGCCGGACGACCTTGAGCGCGACCGGCCGCCCGCCGGGGGTGTAGGCCAGGTAGACGAGGCCCATGCCGCCCGCTCCGAGCCGCGCGCAGAGGCGGTAGCCGCCGACCTCGCGGGGGTCGTCCGGGGACAGCGCCTGGAACGCCGTGGGCGACGGGGCGCCGAAGGGCTCTGCGGTCATGCTGGCTCCCAGCGGGTCGTGCGGGTGGGACGGGGGAGTGGCGGAGCGGGCGGGGCACGGTGGGACGGGGTGGGACGGGATGGGGCAGGGTGGGACGGGGTGGGACGGCGCAAGGCGAGGGCGCGGCGGGCGGTCGGGCCGGAGCCCGGGCGGACGCCGGCGTCGTGAAGCGCACCGGATCATACCCCGACTGGGATTTCAGTCAGGAATGGGGCCCTCCGATCGGTCGGTGCCCCCTCCGGGTAAGGTGATTCCTTGTGGCTGACCGTCGAACCTTGATCATGGAAGCGGCTGCGCGGGTCATCGCCCGGCGCGGCGTCCGCGGGCTGCGCGTGGAGGAACTGGCGGCGGAGGCGGGGGTGTCCACCGCGCTGATCTACTACCACTTCAAGGACCGCGCGGGGATCCTCCGCGCGACGCTGGAGTTCATCAACGACCGGGCCGAGCGCTACACGACGGAGCGCGCGGCGGACGCGCCGCCGCTGGACGCCCGGGGCGAGCTGGAGCAGACGCTGCTGCTGGAGCTCCAGGACACCCCCGAGGTGCGGGAGAACAGCACGGCCTGGGGCGAGCTGCGGGCGAGTGCGGTGTTCGACCCCGAGCTGCGGGAGGACCTGGCCCGGGCCACCCTCGTCTGGGTCCAGGAGGTCGCGGAGCTGCTCGGGCAGGTGCGGCCGATGAACGGGGCCGCCGCCCTGGCGGCCTCGGCCGAGCGGCTGACCGCACTGCTGGAGGGGCTGAGCGTCCGTTGGCTCAGCGGCAGCCTGCCGGTGGCGCACGCGCGTGAGCTGATGGCCGGCGCGATCGAGGCCGAAGTGGAGCGACTGCGCGGGTAGCGCGCGTCGTGTTCCGGCCCCGGGCGAGGCGGCCCGGGGCCTTCCGGCATGTCGGGCCCCTTTCCGGGGAGGGCCTTTCCCCGTGTCGAGGTCGGCTGGGCAGTTCCATGATCTGGAGCTTGACTGAAAATTCAGTCAATGTCAGAGTTGCGACTGCGGGGCCACCGGTCACTCGGTGGGCAATACTTGATTTGGAGATCCGTCATGAGCAACACCCACGGTGACAGCCGCTCCCTGTTCGACCGCCTCTTCGGGGCCCCGCCCCGGCCCCCGCACCAGGCGGAGCACGGGCTGCCGTACGCCGGTGAGACCGGGCTCCCGCAGTGGTGGGTGGACCGCGACGACGTCCCGCATGCCCGCACCTGGATGTCCTGGCCGTCCCGCAAGTCCGTCTGGGGCCGGCAGCTGGCGGGTGTCCAACAGGACATCGCGCTCATCGCCCGGACCATCGCCCGCTTCGAGCCGGTGGTCATGTGCGCCCCGGACGACTACAGCGTCCGGGAGGCCCAGGCCCTGTGCGGACCCGCCGTCACCGTGACCGACGCCGTCCCCACCGACGACCTCTGGATGCGGGACACCGCCCCGGTGTTCCGGCGCGACGGCTACGGGCGGCTCGACGCCGTCGGCCTCAACTTCAACGGCTGGGGCGGCAAGCAGACCCACCGGGACGACGCCGAGGTCGCGCGCGGCATCGCCGGGATGCTCCGACTCCCCTTCTCCTACGCGGAGTTCGTCGGTGAGGGAGGCTCGGTCGAGACCGACGGCGACGGCACCCTGATGGCCACCGAGAGCAGCCTGGTCAACAAGAACCGCAACCGGGGCATGAGCCGGGACGAGATCGAGGAGGCCGTCCTGGAGGTGTACGGCGCGGACAAGATGATCTGGGTCCCCGGGATCAAGGGCCAGGACATCACCGACGACCACATCGACGTCACCTCCCGGTTCGTCCGGCCGGGCGTCGTCCTGGTGCAGCTGCCCCCGGCGGACCGCCACGACGTCTGGGCCCGGGACGCCCGGGAGCAGTTCGACATCCTCTCCCGGGCCACCGACGCCAGGGGCCGCCGGCTCCAGGTGATCCGGGTGGACGGCCCCGACACCGTCCGCTCGCGCGACTCGAAGTTCGTCGACTCGTACCTGAACTTCCACGTCGTCAACGGGGGCGTGATCGCCGCCCAGTTCGGCGACGTGTGCAAGGACGAGGCCGCCCGGCGCACCCTCGCCGAGGCCTTCCCCGGGCGCGAGGTCGTCCAGCTCGACGTCGACCGCCTGATGGCCGGGGGCGGCGGCATCCACTGCTCCACGATGCAGGAACCCCTGCCGTAGCCGCAGCCGTACCCCGCTGCCCGCTGCCCGCTGCCCGCTGCCCGCTGCCCGCCGCCCGCTGTCCGCTGCCCGCCCGCGCTGTCCCGCGCCCTCGTCCCGCCGGAGCGTTCCGTGTTCAACCCGACCCCGCCCGCTTCCTCCTCCCGGTCCACCCCGTCCAGCCCGTCCGTCCCGTCCCGCCGCACGATGCTGCGCGCCGTGGCCGGCGCCGGCCTGCTGACGCTCGGCGCCGCGGCCTGCGCCCCGTCGGACGGGCCCGGGGCGGCGGCTCCCTCGGGCTCCTCGGAGCCGCCCGCGCCGGGCACGTCCCAGTCGTCGGCGCCGGAGGCGCCCCAGCCGTCCGCCTCCGGCGGGGCGGGCGCGACGCCGGGGCGCAGGTTCGGCGCGGAGTGGGAGAGCCACGCCCGCACCTTCATGGCCTGGCCGGCGTCCACCGGCATCTGGGGCGACCAGCTCCCGGACGTCCGCCAGGACATCGCGCGGCTGGCCCGCGCCGTCGGGGGCTACGAACCGGTCGTGATGTTCGCCCGCCAGGCCCAGGTGGACGCGGCGCAGAGCGCGTGCGGCAAGGACGTCGAGGTCGTCGCGCTGCCCGTCGACGACCTGTGGGCCCGGGACACCGTGCCGGTGTTCGTCGAGGAGGCCGGAAAGCCGAAGGGCGTCGACTTCAACTTCAGCGGCTGGGGCAACAAGCAGAAGGAGCACGGCAACGACACGGCGCTGGCCGCCGCCGTCCTCGGCCGGTACGGGATCGAGCGGGTCCGCACGTCGGTCGTCGCGGAGGGCGGCTCGTTCGAGACGGACGGGCAGGGGACGCTGATGGTCACCGAGAGCTCGGTGGTCAACCAGCGCCGCAACCCGGGCAGGAGCCGGGACGAGATCGAGGCCGAGCTCAAGACGGCCCTCGGCGTGACCAAGGTGATCTGGTTCGCCGGCGTGCGCGACCAGGACATCACGGACGCGCACGTGGACTGCCTGGTGCGCTTCGCCGCCCCCGGGGTCGTCCTGCTGGACCAGCCCTTCCCCGGCGCGCCCGCCGACGTCTGGTCCCGCTCCGCGGCCCAGGCGCGCGAGGTCCTCAGGACCGCCACCGACGCCCACGGCAGGCCGCTGCAGGTGATTGACCTCCCGCAGCCCGATCCGGACCGGATCACCGGCCGCGGCGACGCGTTCGTGTCCTCGTACATCAACTTCTACGTCGCCAACAAGTCGCTGTTCCTGCCGCGCTTCGGGGACGCCAAGGCCGACGACCGGGCCCAGCAGATCCTGCGCGACCACTTCCCCGGCCGCGACATCGTCCCGGTGAGGATCGACGACATCGCCTCCGGCGGTGGCGGGATCCACTGCTCGACCCACGACCAGCCCGGCACGCCGGAGTCCTGACCGCTGCTCCCGGGCGGGACGGGGGCCGAGGACGCGCGCCTAGGCGCGCCAGCCCGCGATCTCCGCGCCGATCGCCTCGCCGAGCAGGCTGCGCGCGCGGTCGAGCGGCAGGGAGCCGCTCAGCCACCGGGTGCTGAGCCCCTCCAGGAGCGCGGTGAGGCGTTCGGCGGAGGCGGCGTGCGCGGGCGCGGTGCCGAACGGGTGGGCGCGGCCGAGCAGGCCGGCGATCTCGTGCACCCAGGTGTGGGTGGCCCTGGCCAGGTCCTCGCGGAGGCGGGACTCGAAGACCGCGCTCGCCCGCAACTCGCCCCAGGCGGTGCTGTTCTCGCGGACCTCGGTGGAGTCCTGGAGCTCCAGCAGCAGGGCCTGGGCCAGTTCGCTCCAGGGGTCGTCCGCGGGCGCGCCGGGCTCCGGTTCGGCGGTGTAGCGGTCGGCCCGTTCGCCGATGAACTCCAGGGTCTCGCGCAGGATCCCGGCGCGGTCGGTGAAGTGGTAGTAGATCAGCGAGGTCGACACCCCGGCCTCGGCCGCCAGTTCCCCCACCCGCAGTCCGCGTACGCCGCGTCGTGCGATGAGCCTCGTGGCCGCTCTGAGTATCTCTGTTCGACGGTCTGGCATGGTGGTCCACTGTACTCGAAATGTTGACTGAACTTTCAGTCTAGACCGGGAGGCGTCCACCCGGCCTCCCGCCCCGGCGGATCGCCTGATTCGCCCGATCGGCGCCGCGCGGGCTCGCCGACGGATCCGCCGGCCACCCCTACTGTCGGATATCGCCCGCTTCGGGGTGGAATCCGTGTCGACGAGGGGACCTGCCATGAGAGAACCCGCCCTGTCCCGCCGGACCGTGCTGCGCTCCGGGGCGGCCGCGGCCTTGGTCGCGATGGTGGAAGGCTGCGGTTCGTCGGGGGCCTCGTCCCCGAAGGACGAGCCGACCACGGCCGCCGGCACGGGCACGGGCGGAGCCGCGAGCGCCGCGGCGTCGTACGCCATGCCGGCCGAGTGGCGCCCCCACACCAGGACGTTCATGGCCTGGCCGGCCCTCGATTCGGTGTGGGGCGACCAACTGCCCGCCGTCCGCCAGGACATCGCGCACATCGCGCAGGCCGTCGCCCGGTTCGAACCGGTGGTGCTGATGGCCCGCCCGGACCAGAGCGCCGCGGCCCGGCAGCTGTGCGGCTCCAGCGTCGAGGTCCTGGACCTGGCGGTGGACGACCTGTGGGCCCGCGACACCGGTCCGACCTTCGTCACCGGCCCGGCAGGGCTGGCCGGCGTCGACCTCAACTTCAACGGCTGGGGCGGCAAGCAGACCCACGACAACGACGCCAAGGTCGCCCGGAACCTCCTCGACCACTACGGGATCCGGCGCATCCAGGCGCCGATCACCGGCGAGGGCGGCGCGGTCGAGGTCGACGGCGAGGGCACCCTGATGGCCACCGAGAGCTCGTGGGTCAACTCGAACCGCAACCCGGGGACGAGCCGCGACCAGATCGAGGGGGCCCTGAAGGACCTGTTCGGCGTCCAGAAGGTCATCTGGTTCGCCGGCGTGGCCGGGCAGGACATCACCGACTGCCACATCGACGCCCTGGCCCGGTTCGCGGAGCCGGGCGTGGTCGTCATCCACCGCCCCGGCCCCGACACCCCGCCGGACATCTGGTCCCGTGCCTCCGACCAGGCCTTGCAGGTGCTCGGCTCCACCACCGACGCCAAGGGCCGCAAGCCGCGGATCGTGGAACTCGCCGAACCCGACCTCACCGGGCAGCCGGACCGGGGCAAGGACTTCCTGGCCACCTACCTCAACTACTACGTCGTCAACGGGGCCGTGATCATGCCCCAGTTCGGGGACAAGGCCTCCGACGACCGGGCGGCGGGCGTGCTGGCCGACCTCCACCCCGGCCGCGAGATCGTCCCGGTGAGCATCAACGCCATCGCGGCCGGCGGTGGCGGCATCCACTGCTCGACCCAGCAGCAGCCCGAGGCCGCCGGGGCCTCCGGCGGCTCCTCGGGCCCGGCTTGACCGCTCGGTCCGCGCGGCCGGGGCCGAGTGGCTGGGCCCGACCGGCCGGGTCCGACCGGCTGGCCAGGCCTGACCGATCTGTCGGACCGATCTGCCGGAGCGATCGGCTGGACCGATGTGCCGGCCCGATCGGCCGTGCCGCGCCGAGCCCGGAAAGCCGGGGCGGCACGGCACGGCCGACCGGGCCGTTCCCGGACGGTCAGCCCGTGATCGGCCGGCTGTCCAGGCGGATGTGGTCGACCGCCCAGTACCAGTTGTTGCCTGCGTCGTACATCCGGAACTTCAGCGTCACCGCCTGCGCCCCCGCCGGGACGGCGAGGCGGCGGGTGACGAGGGTGTTCTGGACGTCCTTGCCGGCGTTGTCGTTGCCGGTGGCATCGGAGCTGTAGAACACCAGGCGGGTCTCCGTGCCGTTGTCGAACACGGCGGTGACGGACGCCTTCTGTGGGGCCTCCTGCCGGTAGTGCGAGTCGAAGGCCAGGTACAGGGTGTCGGCGCCGGCCGGGAGGCGGACGGCGGGGGAGACGAGCGTGGAGTCGAAGACGCCCTTGCGGGAGGGGGAGCCGGTGTCGTCCCAGTCGTCCGGGTCGGCGACGGCGAGGATGCCCAGGCCGCGGGTGAAGTTGCCGCGGTCCTGCCCGGCCGGGGTGGACCACTCCCGCTTGGTGTGGAAGGTCCAGCCCTGGAGGCGGACGGTGCCCTGCGGCATGCCGGGGGCGTTGACCACCGACCAGCCCTGCGGCGCCTGCGCCGTCCAACCGAGCACGCCGTCCTGCGGCTGGAGCGCGCCGGCCAGCGACTCGAAGTCCTCGCCCAGCAGGTGGCCGGCCATCACGGGGGCCGGGCGGGCGGCGAGTTCGCCGTCGGCGATGGCGAAGCGGTCGCCGGCCAGCGCCCGGGCGGTGACCAGGATCCGGTGGGTGGCGCCGTCCGGCAGCTGGGCGGGCGGGGTGACCTCCCACACGGCGGTGGCGGTGGCGCCGGCGGCGAGCGCGGCGGGCGGCGCGGTGACGGCGGTGACCGTCCAGCCCGGCGGGACGACCGGCTGCGCCTCGACGGCGGTGAGCGCGGCGGTGGCGGTGAGCACGGCCGAGACCCGGGCCGGGCGGCCGGGCAGCAGGACGGGTTCGTCGATGGTGCCGGAGGCGGCCCCGAGGGCGACGTCCACGGCGAGCGGGTCGGCCAGGCCCAGGGCCGGGTCGGTGACCGTCCGGTCGTCCCAGGGGAAGCGGCCGGCGATCCGGCGGCGGAAGGTGAGGTCCCCGCGGACGGCCACCGCGACGTCGTACCAGCCCTCGGGCCGGACCGCGAGGTTGACGGTCCGGTCGTCGCCGGCCGCGACCCGCACCTCGCGCAGCCCGTCGCCGTAGGCGAGGTCGCCGACCAGGAAGGTCTGGGCGGTGCGCGAGCGGTTGATCACGTCGACTTCGAGGACCTTGCCGTTGCGCTCCTCCGACAGCGACACCTCGTACGTGGCGGCGGCGTCGCCGCGCAGGTGCCACAGCGCGCCGTTGGGGCCGTGGACGCGCAGGTCGTAGCCCTCCGGGCCGACCGTCCAGACGTCGGAGAGCCGGCTCTTCGCGCCGACGGTGTAGTGCCGGGGCGCGCCGCCCGGTGCCGGGTAGACGGCGAACACCGCGCCCTGGCGGCCCTGGTTGACCAGGTCGAGGGTGAGCTCGCCGCCCTTCAGCCGGGGCTTGACCAGCAGGTCGTAGGGCGCCGGGCGGGCCGACCGGGTGCCGCGCTGCTGCTGCGGGAAGGCCTGCGGGCTGGGCACGGTGGGGGCGGGGAGCTTGCCGGTGTCGACGACCTTCTGCCGGTTGCCGCTGGTGTCGGGAAGCTGCGGCCAGGCCGGGTTGCGGCCGGAGAAGTCGAAGACGTTGGTGAGGTCGCCGCAGACGGTGCGCCGCCACGGGCTGATGTTGGGCTCCTGGACGCCGAAGCGCTGCTCCAGGAAGCGCAGCACCGAGGTGTGGTCGTAGACGGTGGAGTCGACGACCCCGCCGCGGGTCCACGGCGAGACCACGACCATCGGCACCCGCACGCCCAGGCCCATCGGGTACGGGCCGGAGACCAGGGTCTCGCCCGCCGGCAGGGTGTCGGACCAGGTGAGCGAGCCGTCCGCGGCCTTGACCCGGTACCTGCCGTCCTGACCGACGACCCGGTGGTAGGTGGCGGAGCCCTTGCTGACGCGGACGACGACCTCGCCGTCCACCGGCACGGTCGACTTGCCGCGCCCGGTGGCCAGCGGCGGGACGGGCGGCAGCTGGTGGTCGAAGAAGCCGCCGTGCTCGTCGTAGTTGAGGATGAAGACGGTCTTCTGCCACACCTCGGGCTTCGCCGCCAGGGCGGCCAGCAGCCGGGCGGTGAGGTGCTCGCCGTTCGGCGGCGCGTAGTTGGCGTGCTCGGAGAGCGCGGCCGGGGCGACGATCCAGGACACCTGCGGCAGCTGGTCGGCCTGGACGTCGGCGGCGAAGGCGTCGACCAGGGCGTCGCCCATCGCGAACGGGTCGTTCTTCTTCGCCGGGTCGCCGACGGCCCGCATGCCGCGCTCGTACAGCGGCTCGCCGGGCTTGGCCTTGACGAAGGGGGCGAACCAGGCGAGCGCGTTGTCGTCGAAGTTGTCCAGCGCCTGGTAGGTCTTCCAGCTGACGCCGGCCCGCTCCAGGCGCTCGGCGTAGGTGGTCCACTCGTAGCCGCCGGGGATCTCGGTGTTGTCGGTCACCGGGGTGTCCCGTACGGTGCCGCCGCTGGTCCCGGTCATCAGGTGTTCGCGGTTGGTGTTGGTGTTGCACTGGACGGACGCGTAGTAGGCGTCACAGGTGGTGAACACCGAGGCGAGCGCGTGGTAGAAGGGCATGTCGGCGCTCTCGTAGTAGCCCTGGCCGAGCCAGCCGCCGGAGCGGCGGGTGACCGAGCCGTCGGCGAGGCCGTCGTTCCAGGCCTTCATCGAGTCCACGAAGCCGAAGGCGGGCGCGCCCTGCTGGTAGGCGCTGGTGTGCGCGGCGTTCATCGGGAAGGGCAGCAGGTGGCCCTCCTTGCGGCCCGGGTCGGGCTGGTGGAACACCGAGCGCCCGTTGACCCCGCGCACCGCCGTCCGGTCGCCGAAGCCGCGGACGCCCGCCAGGGTGCCGAAGTAGTGGTCGAACGCGCGGTTCTCCTGCATCAGCACCACGACGTGCTGGATGTCCGCCAGCCGCCCGGGCTTGGCCGGCGCGGCGAGCGCCTCCTGGACGCTGATCGGGAGGGCGGACAGCACGGCGGCCGCCGCCGCGCCGCCGAGCAGGCTGCGGCGCGACAGTTCGGGCATCGGACTCATCGGGTGGGGCTCCTTGCTGACGGGCGCCGGACCATCGGTTCGACCCGGACCAGTCATGTTTCTAAGCGACCGAGGTGACCGGGGCCGGGGAGTTCGATGACGATCCGATGTCCGCCAAGGGGCCCTGAGCTGTACAGACAACTTGTCGGCCTGTCGGGCGGTGCGGGAGCCGCCGTCAAGTCCGCGCCGGGGACGCCGTGTCGGCATCGGGCGCGGGATGTGGCGGTGGATCCGTCAGGTCCGAGGGCCGCTCCGAACCGGAACTGGCCTGAAGTCAGCGGCGCAGCTCTTCCGCCGACGTCCGGTCACCGGGCGGCGGTGACGCCCGGGGTGAGGCGGAGGCGCTCGGGGCGGGACGGGGAGCGCAGGTCCTCCGGGGCGAGCAGGTCGCGGCGGGACTGCCAGGTGAGCAGCCGCTCAAGGGCCTGCTGGTCGCGTTCATCCGCCGTCCCGGCCGTGGCGCCCGGGCCGACCTCGCGGAGCAGGACGCGGGTCGGCTCGCCGTCCTCGCCCGGCAGGACCTCCAGGACGGAGAACCACGAACCGGGCGGGAACACCACCTCGGGCTCGCCGTCCTCGGCGATCACCGAGGTGCGGCGGCCGGTCGCGGACCACACCAGGAACTCGACCGGAGTCCCCGGTACGACCTCCGGCGACGGCGTCCCGACCACCGGCGCGGGCTCCACCAGCAGCGTCCCCGGCACGTAGTGGCGCAGCTCCTCCTCGCCCGCGTCGGCGCCCAGCAGCACGGCGCCCCGGTGGTTCGGCAGCCGCCGCAGGCCGGAGCCCAGGCACGCCAGGTACGGGTCCAGCGGCCCGGAGCCCGGTCGGCGGGCCGCCGCGACCAACTCGGTGTGCAGGACCGGGACGCCCGTGTCGACGCAGTGCAGGTAGACCGCGGCGAGGTCGCTCTTGAGGTCGTCCCGGGAGTGCGAGCGCAGCGCCGGGAGCCGCATGGCGACCTGTTCGGCGCGGCTGGCGCAGCGCTGGAAGTGCTCGCCCAGCAGCGCCCGGAAGGCGGTGCGCTCGGCGGCCGTGCTCGGGCGGCCGGAGACGGCGGTGCCGTCGGGCGCGAGGAGGCGGGAGCGGGTGGGGGCTTCGGGCTCCGGGGCGGGAGAGGGTTCCGGGGCGGGCGCAGGCTCGGGTTCGGGGGCGGGTTCCGGTTCGGGGGCGGGCGCCGGGGCCGGTTCGGGTTCGGGTTCGGGTTCGGGGGAGGGGATCGGGGCCGGTTCGGGCGCGGGTGCCTCGGCGGCGGGCGGCGCGGGCGGTTCGGGGATCTGCGGCTGAGCCGGGACTGGGGCCGGGGGCTCCGGGAGGGTGGCGGCAGCGGTGGTGAACTCGTCGTCCGGGGCGGGGTCCTGGGCGTCGGCGTCGGCCGTGGTGGTGGTCTGGGTCCGGACCGCCGAGGCCGGCGGGATGGCGGCGGTGATGGTGGCGACGCTGGCGAACTCGCCCTCGGGGGAAGGCCGTTGCTGTTCGACCGCAGGGGCCTGCACGGTGGCCGGCGCGGCGGGCTGGGCGAGCTGCGCCGCGGGGAGGGGGATTCCGCGGCGAGCGCCGTCGATCAGCAGCTCGGGTGCGGCCGCGCCGGGGGTGGTGAGGGCGGCGCGCAGCTCGTCGAGGACGGCGAGCACCTCAGGCGGCACCGTTCGCCCGTCCGCGCCCGCGATCAGCAGCGGGTGGGCCGGGTCGGGGTCGCGCAGGCGCGGGCCGCGGTCCTGCGGCGGCTCCTCGGGGCGCAGCCACAGGCCGGCCGGCACGGCCTCCAACCGCCAGCCGGTGACCGGGGATTCGTAGAGGGCCGGTCCGCAGGCGGCCGGGCCGTCGGGGGTGGTGCGCCAGGCGGAGGCGACCACACGGCGCCGCGTGGGGGAGGCGGTCAGCTCGGTCAGCCACGGTTCCCAGGCGGGGGTGCCGTCAGCGGCCAGCACGCGGGAGGAGAAACCGCTGGTGGTGCGCATGGGCAGACCGACGGCGGCGCGGAGGTCGCGGCCGAGTTCGGCCGCGAGCCCGGCGGCGAGGGCGGTGAGCGCGCCGGTGGCGGCCCAGGGGGCGCTGAGCAGCAGGTCGGCCTCGGGGCCGGGGAGCAGGCGGCGGAGCCGGGCGGCGAGCTCGGCGGCCGGGGGGAGGGGTGCGCCCGGGTGACCGACGACGAGAATGACGGTGCCCTCGTCGGCGGTGGCCCTGGTGAGCGGGCCGGACGGGCCGTCGGGGTCGGGCTCGCTGCGGAACCAGTAGCCGTGCGGCAGCGCGGTGACCAGCGGGTCGGCGGGCGAGGCGGGCGGTGCGGCGGGGCCGGGCGAGGACACGGCGGCCACCGGAACGGCCTGCGCGGGCGCGGCCACGGCGGGCGTGGCCACCGGAAGCTCCAGCACGGCGGTCTCCGCCGTCGGACGCTCCATCACCACGGTCTCCGCGGCCGAGTCGGCCGAGCCGGGCGAACCGACCGGTGCGGCGGCCGGCTCCGTCGGCAGCGGCCAGACCGGCCCGAGCCGGCGCAGCTGCCCCGTCGGGGTGCAGAGCCACCAGGAGGACGGCGCGTCGTCCGTCGGACCGCTGGTCAGCAGGGTGCCGTCGGGGCGGAGGGTGACCAGTCCGTCCGGGGCGACGACGCCGATGCCGGTCAGTTCGGCGATCCGTTCGGCGGGGCGGGGCCCGGTCTCCGGGGCGGTGGCCAGGCCGGAGGCGGCGAGGACGAGCGCGGTGGCGTCCCGGGCGGTGGCGGTGCGGGTCAGCTCGTCGAGCCGGCCGAACAGGACGGCCGGTGCGTCGGGGGCGGCCGCGAGGACGGTGACGGTCCGGGTGACGGCGGTGAGCCGGCCGAGCGCGGCGGTCATCGCGGCGGGCAGCGCCGCCGGGCCGGTGCCGTCCGCGCCGCCGGGGGCGATGACGAAGTGCGGGCCCACCTGGTGCAGGGCGGCGGGCGTCGCGGCGGGAGCGCTCCGACGCAAGCCCAGTCGGCGTTTGGCCGGGGCGGCGCCCGGCGCGTCCCCTGCCGCCTGCGTTGATGTGCTCATCGTCCCGCCCGCCCTCCGTCCGCGCGGCCGCGTCTGCCGCACGTGTCACCAGGCTCTACGGCCGCCTCGCCTCGCCGGGTTCACCGGCGCGCCCGACACTGCCGGCTCACCCCTCGTCGCCGTCCTCCTCCATGACGGCGGTCTGCACCTGGACCGTGCGCCGGCGGGTGATGTGCAGGCCACGCCCGGCCGGGAAGGCGCGGGGCTTGGTGGAGCCGAACAGGAAACCCTCGCTGGGCGGGCAGGACAGCAGCACCACCGGGGTGTTGACCTCCTCCAGCTTGCGGAGCAGCTGGTCGGAGGAGGCCCGCCCGATGCCGTTGGCGCTGCGGGCGACGATCAGGTGCAGGCCGAGCTCGACGCCCTGCGACAGGTAGTCGAGCAGCGGCGCGAACGGGTGGGCGCCCATGCTGCTGGAGGAGCCGGCGACCAGCTCGTAGTCGTCGACCACGATGAACAGTTCGGGGCCCTCCCACCAGTCCCGCAGCCGCAGCCGGGCCGGTGCGATGTCCGCGTCGGGCAGTCGGTTGGCCATCGCCCGCGCCGCGCCGTCGACGATCTGGCGCAGGACGTCCACGGCCACCGCGTGACCCAGCCGGTACTCCTCGGGCACCGCCCCCTGGAGCACCCGGCGGTAGTCGACGAGCATGATCCGGGCCTCGTTGGGCTGGTAGGCGGTGGTGATGGCGGAGGCGACCAGCTTCAGCAGGTTGGTCTTGCCCGCCTCGCTGTCGCCGACCACCAGCAGGTGCGGCGTCTCCTCGAAGTCGTGCCACATCGGGGTGAGCGAGACGTCCTGGATTCCGAGCGGGACGCGCAGCCGGCCCTCCGGGGCGGGCAGTGCGGCGGCGGGCAGGTTGAGCGGCAGCATCCGGATCTCGGGCGCGCGGGGGCCGGCCCACTGCTCGGCGATCGCGTCGACCAGGTCGGCGACGCCCTCGCCGAGGTCCTCGGTGCCGCCGCCGTCCAGCCGGGGGAGCGCGGTGAGGAAGTGCATCTCGTCGGAGGTCAGGCCGCGGCCGGGGATCTTCGGCACCTTCCCGGCGGCCCGCATGTTGATCGCGGAGTCGACCGCGTCGCCGAGCCGCAGTTCGAAGCGGGTGCCCAGGAGGTCGCGCAGCGCGCCGGTGACCTCGCCCCAGCGGGTGGTGCCGACGATCAGGTGGATGCCGTAGTTGAGGCCGCGCTGGGCGATCAGGGTCAGCGCGGGCGCGAGGTCCGGGAACTCCTGGCGGACGGTGTTCCAGCCGTCGATGACCAGGAAGACGTCGCCGTGCGCCTCGTCGGGCAGCTCGCCCGCCGCCAGGCGGCGGCGGAAGGACGACATCGAGTCGATGCCGAGCTCGGCGAAGCGCACCTCGCGCCGGGCGAGGATGCTGTTGACCTCGGCGACGGTGCGCACCACCCGCTCGGGGTCGTGCCGGCCGGTGATCCCGCCGACGTGCGGCAGGCCGCGCAGCGAGGAGAGCGTGCCGCCGCCGAAGTCCAGGCAGTAGAACTGCACTTCGCGCGGGGTGTGGGTGAGCGCGAGGGCGGTCATCAGGGTGCGCAGCAGGGTGCTCTTGCCGCTCTGCGGACCGCCCGCGATGCCGACGTGGCCGCCGGAGCCGGACAGGTCGGCGGTGAGCAGGTCGCGGATCTGCTGGAAGGGCCGGTCGATGAGGCCGACCGGGACGGTCAGGGTGCCGCGGTCGGCGTGGCTCTCGGTGGTGAGGCCGAGTTCGGGGTGCGGCGCCAGCGGCGGCAGCAGCTGGTCCAGGGTGGGCGGGACGCCCAGCGGCGGCAGCCACACCTGGTAGGCGGGCGGACCGACGTCGGTCAGCTTCTCGGCGGCGAGGGCCAGCAGGGTCCGGGTCTCCTCGGGCACCTCCGCGACGGCCGGCTCCTCGGGCACCACGACGGGCTGACGCGGCGCCACGTAGTCGGTGCCGTAGAGGGCGACCTGCCCGGCCACCGCCTCCTGGCGGGCCTCCGGACGCCGGACCCGGTAGGGGCCGGAGACGTACGCGGCCTTGAACCGCGTCAGGGTGGCGATGTCGCTGCGCAGGAATCCGTTGCCGGGCTGGGAGGGCAGCTGGTAGGCGTCGGGCACGCCGAGGACGCCCCGGCTCTCCATGGCCGAGAAGGTCCGCAGGCCGATCCGGTAGGACAGGTGGGACTCCAAGGCGTGCATCCGGCCTTCGTCCAGGCGCTGCGAGGCGAGCAGCAGATGGACGCCGAGGGAGCGGCCGAGACGGCCGATCATGATGAAGAGGTCCATGAAGTCGCGGTGTGCGGCGAGCAGTTCGCTGAACTCGTCGACCACGACGAACAGCGTCGGCAGCGGCTCCAGCGGGGTGCCGGCGGCCCGCGCCGTCTCGTAGTCCAGCAGCGAGCTGTAGTTGCCGGCGGAGCGCAGCAGCTCCTGGCGGCGGACCAGTTCGCCGTGCAGAGCGTCGCGCATCCGGTCGACCAGGGCGGCCTCGTCGGCCAGGTTGGTGATCACCGCCGAGGTGTGCGGCAGCCGGTCGAGGCCGAGGAAGGTCGCGCCGCCCTTGAAGTCCACCAGGACGAAGTTGAGCACCTCGGAGGAGTGGGTGAGGGCCAGCGCCAGCACCAGGGTGCGCAGCAGCTCGGACTTGCCGGAGCCGGTCGCGCCGATCAGCATGCCGTGCGGGCCCATGCCGCCCTGCGCGGACTCCTTGATGTCCAGTTCGACGGGCGTGCCGTCGCCGGAGATCCCGAGCGGGACCCGTAGCCGGTCGGCGATCCCGCGCCGGGACCAGCCGTCGCCGACGTCGTGCCGGTGCAGGTCGCGGATGCCGAGCAGCGAGGCCAGGTCGAAGTCGCTCGCCAGCGGCTCGCCGGCCTCGCCCGGGTCGCCGATCCGGTACGGGGCCATCAGCCCCGCCAGCCGGCGGGCGGCTGGCAGCGACAGGGCGTCCGGCCGGCCGAGGTCGGTGACGTCGTCCCGGTGGTTGCGGTCGGCGCCGACCATGGCCAGCAGGCCGTCCTCGATCCGCAGCCGCAGCCGGAACCGCAGCGGCTTCCAGTCCAGCGTGTCACCGAGGTCCAGCAGCGTGGCGTTGCGGTAGCCGGCCAGTGCCGCCCGGCTGCTCGCCCCCGCCTGCGGGCCGTCCAACACGATCACGGTGTACGGCTCGTCCCGGTTCGGCTGGGTGTCCGGCTCGTACGGGGGCCGCCCGGCGAACTCGTCGCCGAGCAGCTGCTCGATCTCCACCACCGAGCCCGCCACCAGCCGCACCGGCCCCACCCCGTCGGTGTCCACCGGGTGCACGGCGTGCGGCAGCCACTTCGTCCACTCCCAGTCCGCGCGGTGCTCCGCGTCGGTGACCACGGCGATCCGCAGCTCGTCGGGGGCGTGGAAGGCCGCCAGCTGGGCCAGCATCGCGCGGGCCAGGGCCCGGGTCGCGGCCCGGTCCTCGCCGCGCAGCAGCACCTGGGCGTACCCGCGCAGGTAGACGGCGATGGGCTGGTCGGCGACGGTGCCGTAGGCGTTGATGAAGCGGCGCAGCGCGTGCGCGCAGAGCGGCTCCAGGTCCTCCACCGGCTTGGTGGACAGGGGCGCGAGCCGGACCGCGAGACGCTGGTGCCCGAGGCCGATCCGGACGTCGCCGAAGTCGGGGTGCGCGCTGCGCCGCTCCCACAGCCGCGACGTGCGCACCAGCGAGGCCAGGACGTCGGGCGCGGGGTGGCGCCAGGCGAGCGCCTCCTGTTGGCGGGAGATGTGCGCGCGGACCTGGCGGCGGACCTGGGCGAGGTAGCGCAGGTAGTCCCGGCGCTCGGCGCGCAGCTCCCGCTTGCGGTCGCTGGAGCTGCGGATCAGCTGGGTCACCAGCATGCCCACGGCGGACAGGCCCATCATGCCCATCGCGACGTAGGTCATGATGCCGCCGCCGTCGCCGGGACGCAGGAAGATGAAGACCATCGAGAGCGAGCTCAGCGCCATCGGCGCCATCGCGATCATGCTCGACATGCCGCTCTGCGCCTCGGGGAGGACGGGCGGCTCCTGCAACTGGATCTCGCCGTCGGGCATCGCCGGGCCGGGGCGCCGTGGCGGACGGTTGACCAGCACCACACTCAACGAAGGGCTCCTCGCGCAGGGGAAGGGCCGCTCGCTGCGTCGGCGGCCCGGGACGCGCACCGTCCACCCGGGACGACGGGCGGCGGGCCCGGCCGGGTTCACCCGGTTCGGCGGGGCGGGCGTGGCGCCGACGCCGAGGACGGGCGCGAACGGCCGCGAACGGCCGCGAACGGCGGCGAACGGCTGTGAACGGCTGTGAACGGCCGCCGTGAAACGGATTCCGGCAGGCGGTGAACCCCGCGGGCCCCGCCGTCCGTGCCTCCTGGTGAGGTGACGCCCGGGCTCGCCCATCCCCCAGGCGCCCCCGGGCCGTCACCTCGCCACGCCGTTCCGAGGCCAGGGCAAAAGGGAGAAGTGTGAACGGGAGTGCCAACGGGACCGCCGTCGCCGGACTGTGCCGACTGAGGTTCCGCGCACCCGAGGCGGTGTTCGAACTCGCCGTCCCCTCCGACGTGCCGCTGGCCGACCTGCTACCGGCCGTCCTGCGCCACGGCGGCCCCGGGCTGGAGGAACAGGGCATCGAACACGACGGCTGGGTGCTCCAGCGCCTCGGCGGCCCGCCCCTGGACGAGGAGTCGAGCGCCGAGGCGCTCGACCTGCACGACGGCGAGGACCTCTACCTGCGCCCGCGCCGCGAGGCGCTCCCCGAGGTGCACTACGACGACCTCGCGGACGGCGTCGCCACCGGCATGCGGGAGCGCCCCGACACCTGGCGTCCCGCCGTCACCCACCACGTGGCGCTCGGGCTGGCCCTGACGGCCCTGGCCGGCGGGCTCGCCGTGCTCCTGCTCCCGGGCGCGGTGCCGGCCCGCGAACTCGCCGGCGCCGTCACCGGACTGCTCCTGCTGCTCGGCGCCCTGAGCGCCTCCCGGGCGGTCGGCGACGCGGGTGCCGGCACCGCACTCGGCGCCATGGCCGTGCCCTACCTCGCCCTGACCGGCGCCCTGCTGCCCGCTGACGGCGCCTCCGCCACCGGGGCCCGGCTGCTGGCCGGCGGCTGCGCGGCCGCAGGCGCGGCGGTGCTGGCGATGGCCGCGGTCGGCTGCTCGGCGCCGCTCTACCTCGGCCTGGTGCTGCTCGCCCTGAACGTCGTGGTCGCGGGCGTACTGGTGCTCGCCGGGCTGACCGCGCCCGAGGCGGCCGCGACCCTGGCCGTGCTCGCGGTGATCGTCGGAGCCTTCGTCCCGGGGATCTGCTTCCGCCTCTCCGGCCTGCGGCTGCCCGCGCTGCCGCGCAACGCCGAGGAGCTCCAGGAGGGCATCGCGCCCGTCCCCAGCGCCACCGTCCGCAGCCGCAGCGACGTCGCCGACGGCTTCCTGACCGCCTTTCACCTGGCACTCGGCCTGGTCCTCACCCTGAGCATCACGCAGCTGGCCGCCGAACCGGGCTGGGAACCGGCCGCGCTCACGGCGGCCCTGTCCGTCCTGCTGCTGCTGCACTCCCGGGCGATCGGCAGCATCACGCAGCGGCTCGCCGTCCTGCTGCCCGGCGCCTACGGCCCGGCGCTGCTCCTCGGTCACCTGGTGCTCCGCGAGCAGGGCGGGGCGCGGCTGCTGGTGCTGGGCGGACTGCTCGCCCTGGCCGCCGCCCTGGCCGTCGTCTCCTGGACGATCCCCGGCCGGCGGCTGCTGCCCTACTGGGGCCGGGCCGCCGACCTGCTGCACACGGTCGCGGCGGTGGCGGTGATCCCGCTGGCGCTGGCCGTGGCCGGGGTCTACCACGGGCTCAGGGCCGTCGCCGGCTAGGACGTGCCCGGCGGGACCCGCCGGACACGCCCCAGCCGCGCGACGCCCCTGACATTCCGTCCTCAAGGAGAACCACGCCATGCAGTCGAAGCGCGACCAGGTTCAGGCGCACCTGTTCGTGATGGGCCGGCTCGCCACCGGGATGCTCCGCGGCGAGCCCGACGCACCCGACACCCCGGCCGGGCGCACCTCCCGGGGCACCGTCACCGGGCTGATCATCGCCGTGCTGGTCTGCCTGGTGGTCACCCTCTACGGGGTGGTCGTCCCCGGCGGCGCCACGGCCTGGAAGAAGCCCGGCACGCTGGTGGTGGTCAAGGAGAGCGGTGCCCGCTACCTGTACGTGGACGGCAGCCTGCACCCCCTGCTGAACGAGGCCAGCGCCCGGCTGCTCGCCGGCGACCAGCTGATCGTCGACCAGGTCGGCACCAAGTCGCTGGCCGACACCCCGCGCGGCGTCCCGATCGGCATCCTCGGCGCCCCCGACGGCGTGCCCGCCCCCGACCGGCTCGCCGACACGCCCTGGTTGGCCTGCGCCGTCGACCGGCCCGGCCCCTCCGGCGGCCGCACCCCGCAACTGGCCCTCGCGATCGGCCCCGGCAACCGGGGCGTCGGCCTGACCGACGGCCAGGGCCTGCTGGTGGCCGCCCCCGACGGCGCCCAGTACCTGCTCTGGCACGGACGGCGGCTGCGCCTGGACGCCCGCTCCGGTGCCCGGCAGGCCCTCGGTCAGACCGCCGTCGCCGCCTACCCGGTGACCACCGCCTTCCTCAACGCGACCACTGCCGGACCCGACCTGGCCGCCCCCGCCGTCGAGGGGCGCGGCCAGGCCGGACCGCAGCTCGCCAACCGCCCCACCCGGGTCGGCCAGCTCTTCACCGGCCCCGGCGGCGACCCCTACCTGCTGACCTCGGCCGGACTGGCCCCGCTCAGCCGGATGGCCTTCGAACTGCTGCGCAACGACTCCCGTACCCAGGACACCGCGTACGAGGGCTCCGCCGTCACCCCCGCCGCCCTGGGCGGGAGCGACCTGGCCGCGCACACCGCGCCGGCCGTACCGGCCGCCGCCGGGCTGCCGACCGCGCCGCCCGAGCTGCTGACCGTCCCCCAGGGCCGCGGCGTCTGCGCCGACCTGCGCCTCACCGACCAGGCCCCGACCACCGTCGTCACCCTGGTCGACGCCGCCACCGTCGCCGGCCTGCCGCCGACCGCCCAGCCGGGCGTCGAACCGGCCTGCGCCACCGCCGACAGCATCGCCGTCCGCCCCGGCGGCGGCGCCCTGGTGCGGGCCCTCTCCAGCGCGGGCGTCGGCGACACCCTCTACCTGGTCACCGACACCGGGGTGAAGTACCCGCTGCCCTCGCCCGCCGTCGCCAAGCAGCTCGGCTACGGCCAGGTCGTCCCGACCGCCGCACCCGAGCCGCTGCTGACCCTGCTGCCGACCGGGCCCAGCCTCGACCCGGCCCTCCTCAGCGGCGCCGCGACACCCGCGCCGCTCCCGTCCGGACCGGCCTGCCCGAGGTGAACCGGCCGCCGCCACGGGGCCGTTGATGGAGATGAGCCGGGCGGCCGAGAGCCCGGAACCGACGAAGGGAAAACTCTGTGACCACCCCCAATCTGCAGACGGACGACGCGGTCGTCCGGAGCGTTCTGGCGACCCTGGAGACCCACATCGAGACGATGCTGCGCGCCGCAGGGCAGGTCGAGGCCGTCAACGGCGAGGTCCAGCAGCACTTCCAGGCCGCGTGCAGCACCGCGTACCAGGGGAAGATCCACGACTGGCAGACCAGGTACGGGCAGCTCAGGAGCGCCTACGACACCTTCCACGGGAGCTTCTCGACCGGGCACCAGCACGTCAACAACGCCCACGACGAGGCCCTCGGGTACACCGGCTCCTGGGGCAGCGGCGGCCCCGGCTCCGAGGTCTACAAGGGCCTCAACCCCTGACACCAACCCCCGTTGCCCCGCCCGGCCGTGGCCCGTCCGGGCCGGACGGGCACCGATCGAAAGGAGTGTCCGATGGCGGACATCAGGCTCAACCACGCGAACATCGACGAGGCGGCGGACGCCCTCACCCAAGCCGGCCAGGGCATGCGTACCGCCATGGACGACTGCATGGCGGCGATCAGGACCGCCGAGAGTCAGCTCCAGGGTGACCTGGCCGCCGCGGCCCACGCCTTCTACCAGGTGCTGGCCGCCCAGAACTCCACCATGAACGACGACATCGTCCAGGGCGCCGACGTCCTGCGGACCATGCACGGCCTGCTGCGCGACGCCGACAAGCAGGCCGGCGCGGGTATCCACGGATGACGGTGATCGAGCGGGGCCGGGGTCGGGGAGGCCGCGATGGCTAGTTCGACCGACCCCGGAAACGTCGACTACGAGCACACGCTCAGCATCGACCACGACGATCTGGAGTACTTCGCGTACACCCAGCTCGAAGGCTACAAGCGCGAGCTCGCGAACGATCCCGGTTTCGTGGCGATCGGAGGGTTCGGCGGGCACGGGACCGGCCAGTACACCGCCCTGCTGACGGGGCACGGCGCCGAGCTGCCCGCCGCGGACCGGGTCAAGGCCAACTTCGCGCAACTGGCCAAGGGGCTCTCCGAGGACCTGCTCCTGCTCGGCATCCAGATGAGCGAGGCCCAGCTGAGGATCAAGGCCACTCTGGGGATCATGGACACCGCCCACGAAGAGGCGATGACGGCGGCGGAGATGATGGAGATCCTCAACGAGGTGGTGAAGGTCACCCTTCCGAAGAACGACACGACGTCGAGCTGACCACCCGTCCGGTGAGCCTTCGGGTTCACCGGATCCAGCCACCCCCGAGGCCGCCGGCCGGCCGGCGGCCGCCCCGTCACGCCCCACCCGATTGGAGAGAGAGAAGCCCGTGGCCACCATCCGCTGGGAGGACGCGCTCAAGTTCTTCGCCTCCGAGGCGCAGCGCACCGCCAAGATCGCCACCAGGGAGCAGGTCACCACCACCACGGGGGACCAGCGCTGGTTCACGCCGGTGAAGAAGTTCGAGTGGGGGGCGGGCTTCTGCGACTACGGGTCGACCGAGGGAAAGTTCGCCGGTGGGGCGGTCCCCGACCTGTGGTGGGCGTGGAACTACACGTACCAGGGGGGGAACTACCATGCCGTGATCACCCTGAGCTTCAACGACAAGGACTTCGGCGACCACCCGGACAACGTGCTCCACAAGTTCAGGGATCAGCGGCAGGACATCCTCTCGCCC
The DNA here is from genome assembly GCF_041435235.1 of Kitasatospora sp. NBC_01300. NCBI lineage: Bacteria > Bacillati > Actinomycetota > Actinomycetes > Kitasatosporales > Streptomycetaceae > Kitasatospora > Kitasatospora sp. NBC_01300. The sequence goes on from NZ_CP108408.1 coordinate 7,184,534, forward strand.
TTGTGGTTGGGCGACAAGCACAACGACACGATCAACTCCGACTCCCTGCGGGCCGCCGCGACGGCCATCGGGAAGGTCAGATCCTGGCTGGCCACCTGGGAACCGAGGGTGAAGGGCTGGGCGGCGAAGATCGACGCGCCGGACAGCAACTGGCAGGGGAGTGCCGCAGGCGAGTTCAAGACGCTCCTCGAGCGGTACGCGCTGGAGATGGCGACCATCCGCCTCCAACTCGACGGAGAGCCGTACGAGACCGACCTCAACGCGGCAGCCGCCGCCATCGACTTCGCGGCTGCGGGCATGGACCTGCTCGGCTCGAACTGGGCCCTCGACCCACTGTCCTGGCCCGCGCAAGCGAGCCTTCAGGCATTGACGGAGACGTTGCAGGACGTCAAGCCGGAGTTCACCACCATCCCCAGCGACGGGGCGGTCGCGACCGCCTTCGGAGATCCTCGGCACGATGTCTTCTACATCCAGTTGGAGCAGCGGGCCAAGACCATCTGGCTGGATAACGTCGTGAAGTACCTGGACAACCGGCACTTCGGCACCGTGGTCGACGTCGCGGCGGGCGGGGGCTCCGACCCGATGGACGCGCTGGAGGCGGCCTACACGCAGCTGAACGCGGACTTCGGCTTCGGCTACCGGTCGGCCAGTCTGACCCTGCCCCCCGTGCCGGTACCGGACCCCACGAAGGACGGGACCGACCCCGGCAAGGACGGGCCCGACTCCAAGAAGGACGGTGGCGACGGCAAGGTCGACCTGAGCGGCAGCGGCGGTGGTGGTGGCGGCGGGGACGGCAAGTTCGACCTCGGCGGCGGTGCCGGGGGTAGCGGCGGTGGCGGCGGTGGCGGCTCGAAGACCCATGTACCGCCGCCCCCGGTCGGCGGCGGTGGTGGCGGCGGGATCGGTGGCGGCAACGGGGGCGGCGGTTCGGGGACTCCCATCCTCGACAAGGACCACAAGCCCGTGCTGGACGCCGACAAGAAGCCGGTGCTGCTCCCTCCGGGCGGGTACATCGACGAGAAGGGCCAGGTGCACGATGCCAACGGCCAGGTGGTCCGGGGCAAGGACGGCAAGCCGGTCGTCGTGCCCGTGGGATCGGACGTCCCGCCGGGTACGGGCGGTGGCATCTACGGCCTGAACGCCAAGGTGCCCAAGGGCTCCAAGGTCCGGGATGACGGGACGGTGGTCGACGCCGACGGCAAGTCGGTGCTGGACCGCGACGGAAACCCGGTGGTGCTGCCCAAGGGCGGTTCGATCGCTGCGGACGGCACGCTGCTGGACGCCACCGGTCGCCCGATCTCGGACATCGCCCAGCGGTACACCGACCAACAGCACGCGATCAACGCGCTGGTCGCCGGCTCCGGTTCCGGCGGAGGAGGCGGTGGCGGTGGAGGAGGCGGCGGCAGCATCCGCCCGCCGTCCATCGGCTCCGGCTGGCAGTTGGACCTCGGTTCCTTCGGTGACTACGGGAGCGGCTCCAGCGGACTCTCGGGTGTCGGGTCGGGGTCCGGCTCCGGCTCCGGCGGGCTGGGCTCGTACGCCGGCCTGTTCGGCGGTGCGGGTGGCGGCGGGGTCGGCGGCGGCTCCGGCGGCAGCTCGTCGGGCAGCGGCCAAATGCCCCGGCTGGCAGGCTCCGGTGGCGGAATGAGCCCCAAGACCATCGAGAGCAGCGGTGGGGTCGCACCCGCGAGCAAGCTCGGTACGGTCGCCCCGGCGGGGGAGAAGGCCGCGATGAGTCAGAAGGCGGCCTCCGCGCTGGCCGAGGAGGAGGCCGCGATGCGGGGCCGGTCGGTCTCCACCAGCGGCGGTGGCGGGATGATGCCGCCGATGGCCGGCGGTATGGGCGGCGGCGCCCAGGGCGAGAAGGACCGCCAGCGGACCACCTGGCTGGCCGAGGACGAGGAGGTCTGGGGCACCGACACCGGAGCGGTGAACGGTGTGATCGGCCGCTGAGGCGGACCGCCGTCGTGAAAGTCCTGAAAGTCGTGAAAGTCGGGGGAGTCGGGAGAGTCCGGCAGAGCTCGGAGCAGTTCGGAGGAGTGGAAAGATGACGTTCTCGTTCGAGGAACAACTGGCCCAGGCCATGGAGTCGTTGGCTGAGCAGCAGGCGAAGATGGCCGAGGCGACGGAGCAGTTGCGGGCGATGACCGCCTCGGCGACCAGCAAGGACCGTACGGTCACCGCGAAGGTGGGCTCCCAGGGCGAGGTGCTCGCGCTGACCTTCCACTCCACCGCCTACAGGTCCATGGCCCCGGCCCAGTTGAGTGCCCTCCTGGTGGACGTGCTCAACGAGGCGAAGGCCCGGATGGGCGAGCAGGTCATCGCCTCCATGCGGGCGTTCGAGGGCGTCGGCGAGACCTTGCGGATGAACTTCACGGGCGAGCGCGAGGACGAGGACCTGTTCGCTGCGGGCGGGCTGGACCTGGAGTCGCTGCTGGCCCCGCTCACGGCGATGCGCCCGGGGGCCGATCCGGCGGCGAAGCAGGCCCACAAGCAGGAGGAGTTCAATGGCTAAGCGCCTGGTGTCGAGTACGGACCTCAAGACCCTGTTCAACGAGTTCCCCGATCTGGCAGCCCTGGTCGGCAAGATCAACGACGAGATCACCGACATCAACCAGAAGAACGTCAAGGCCGGCGGTGGCGACGAGATCGGCAAGCAGTACCACGAGAAGATCGACAACCCCATGGCGAACCTGACCACCCTGCTCACGCAGATCAGGGTCAAGCTGCTGGCGGCCGGTCTGCACGGCACGAGCACGGTCAAGCTCTTCGACGACATCGACGAGCACAACCGAAACCTGGTCTGACCCGAGGCCAGGGCCAGTCCGACACAACCGGCCGGACAGGCCCTGGTGCTCGACTCCTTCGCGTCCTCGCCCCACCTCTCCCCGACAGCTCCGCACCCGGAGGCCCTGCGCCATGTCCCACTCGTCCATCCAGGTGTCCCCGGGTGTCGCCGCGTTCTTCCACGTCCTCACCGGCATGCCCTGGCCGCAGTCCGACGAGGGCCTGCTGCGGGACGTCCGGGACGACTACCTCGAGCTGGCCAAGGACCTGCCGAAGCTGAAGGAATACATCATTCAGCTCGTGGCGGCCTGCACGCCGGAGAAGTACGCGGGGGAGGCCGCCGACGCCTTCAGGGGCGAGATGAAGCGGTTCATCGGCGCGGACGACAAGGAGGGGGCCACCGACTACGTCAGCGTCGCGGGCGAACTCTGCACCAATCTCGCCGAGTTCGCGGGAAAGGTCGCGAACACCGTCGAGTACACGAAGTGGATGATCATCGGTCAGATCGTCCAGCTGCTGATCGAGATCGCACTGGCCATCTTCTGGTCCCCGTTCACCGGCGGAGCCTCGCTCCTCGTGGTCGAGCCCGCCAAACAGGTCGTCAAGACGATCATCATCAACCTGTTGAAGAAGCTCTTCCAGGTGATCCTGATGCACACCTTCTTCGGTGTGGTGGGCGGCCTGGCGCTGGACGCGATCCTCCAGGGCATCCAGTTCGGGCAGGGCAACCGGCACGAGTGGGACAAGGACCTGACCAAGCAGGCCGCGATCTTCGGCGCGATCAGCGGCGTCATCGCCGGCCCGCTGCACCTGCTGGGCATGGGCCTGGGCAAGCTCTTCGGCAAGATGTTCGGCAAGCTCTTCGTCTCGAACGAACTGAGCGCCTCGCTGAAGAGCCTGGCCGCCGGGCTCGCCAAGGGCGGGGCCAAGGACCTGGAGAAGCTCGGGATCAAGGAGCTCGCGGCCCTCGGCGCCGGCGAAGTGAAGAACCTCACCACCAAGGAAATAGCCAACGCCGGGGCCAAGGGCGCCGGGAAGGCCGGAGCCAAGGAGGTCGGGTCCGGCGCCGGCCGGGCGATCGGAGACAAGACGGCGAACGAGTTCGCCAACAGCCTCGAAAAGATCCTGCGGGAGAACTCCGCCTTCCTCTCCAAGGGCTTCGCGGCCGGCGGCAAGACCGGAGCCAAGGCCGGGGCCCAGTTCGCCGAGAACATGGCGAAGTCCTTCGAGAAGCACCTCGGCACCGCCCTCGGCAAGGACCTCGCCCGCGAGCTGGGAACGGCGTTCGGCAAGGAGTTCGCCCAGAAGTGGGCCAAGTCGGCGGAGTCCCGCGCGGGCCTGGCCGTCGCCCTGCGCGAGATCGCGAACAACTCCAAGGTCGCCAGCGGAGAACTCAAGCTCCTGGCCGAGAAGCTTCCCGAACTCGCCGGCCGCGTCGGCAAGATGAACACGATGTTCGTGCTCGGCCACGCGCTCGGCGAGCAGGTCAAGAACGGCCTCAACCAGTACCTGACCGAGGGCTTCTACAACCTGATCTTCGAACCGAACCACGAGTTCTCGGCGAGCGGTGCGAGCTTCCTCAGCGGCTTCCTCATGGGCGGCGCGCGCCACCTGCTCCACGGCCTCACCTCGCCCCTGATGACCAAGTACGTCAACTTCGTCCGGGACCTCCAGCACGCCGACATCCCGCACGACGGCAGCAAGTACTTCCACCCGCTCCACCCCCTCACCCTGCTGTCCGTGGCCACCAACCTGTCCGGCCACGCCGTGCCGTTCCCGGTGCCCAGGCTCGGCGAGCGCCTCCCCGCCCCGACCGAGGGCGGCCCGCACCTGACCAACATCGAGGGCGGCGGCCGCACCACCTCGCTCACCCCGCCGTCCGGCTCGCACCGCACCGACGGCGGGCCCAGCACCGAGGGCGGGTCGAAGACGGACGGCTCCGAGAGCGGCAAGCCGACGGGCTCGAAGCCGCCGGTCGGCGCGGAGACGCCGGACGGGGACAAGGCCCCCAAGCCCGGCTCGCAGACCGGCAACGGTGGTCGACCGACCCCGGACCCCGCCACCCGCCGCCCCACCGAGTCCGGGGGCGACCAGAGCAAGCAGACGGGTGGCAACACGGCGACGGCGGGTGGTGGCGACCCGAAGCCGGATCCGCGGCCTGCACCTAAGCCGGATCCCAAGCCGGACCCGAAGCCGGATCCCAAGTCCGACCCCAAGCCGGACCTGAAGCCGGATCCCAAGCCCGACCCCAAGCCCGACCCCAAGCCGGACCACACGCCCGACCCTCCGAACCCCGACCACAAGCCCGACCACACGAAGGACCCCAAGCCGGACCCGAACCCTGACCACAAGCCCGACCCCAAGCCCGACCCCAAGCCGTCCAAGGAGGGCGACGGGCAGCTGCCCAAGACCGAGGGCGGCCCGAAAGACAGCAAGGACCCCGACCCGAACGGCCCGCGCAAGGACACCCCCAAGTCCGAGTACGAGCTCCAGCGCGAACACCTCCGGGAACAACGCCTTCAGGGCGAGAGGGATCGTGCGGCGGCTGCTGAGGCGGCCCGTAAGGCGAAGGAGGCCTCTGGTCCGCCGCAGGCGGATGAGGAGGCGCCCAAGGAGCCTGGTGGCGACGGTGAGAAGGAGCCGCTGCCTGACCCGATGTACACGGCGCAGGGTGAGATTCACCGGGATCTGCGTGCGCAGGGTGAGGTGCAGCGGGAGCTGCGTGCGCAGGCTGAGAAGGCTCGTCAGGCGAAGGAGGGGCCGGGTACGTCGCAGGCGGACGGTGACGGGGCCAAGAAGCCTGGTGGCGACGGTGAGAAGGAGCCGCTGCCTGACCCGATGTACACGGCGCAGGGTGAGATTCACCGGGATCTGCGTGCGCAGGGTGAGGTGCAGCGGGAGCTGCGTGCGCAGGCCGAGAAGGCTCGTCAGGCGAAGGAAGGGCCGGGTACGTCGCAGGCGGACGGTGACGGGGTCAAGAAGCCGGGTGAGGGCGAGAAGGAGCCGCTGCCCGATCCCGGGTACTCGTCGCAGGCTGAGGCGTTCCGACAGCTGCGTGAGCAGGGTGAGAAGGATCGTGCGGCGGCCGCTGAGGCTGCCGAGGCTGCTCGTAAGGCGAAGGAGGCCTCTGGTCCGCCGAAGGTGGATGAGGAGGCGCCCAAGGAGCCTGGTGGCGACGGTGAGAAGGAGCCGCTGCCCGATCCCGTGTACTTGACGCAGGCCGAGCTGCACCGGCAGCAGCGTGAGCAGGGCGAGGCGGATCGCAAGGCGAAGGCGCTGGCGGATCCGTCCTTCACGGATCGTGAGGAGGCCAAGGCTCTGGCCGACGCCAAGAGGCCGCGTTCGACACGGGAGCTCAAATTCCGCACGATCGACGATCTGAACGCCAAGAAGGAGAGCGACGGCTCCGGTGCAGCCTCGCCGAATTCGGGCTCGGACGGGCGGCCCGAGGGCGGGCCCGGCCCTGCCGGTAGCGGAGTGCAGGGCCGAGGACCGTCCGAGGGCAGCCAGACCCAGGTGGAGCCGGCCCCCGCCGACTCCGAGGGGCCGGGAGGTGGTGAGCAGCAGTCTCCGGATCGGAAGTCCGGGGTTCACGGGCTCGGCGACCTGAAGGATTCGGGTAACGGCAAGGCTCCGGCGGAGAAGTTCCCCGGCGAGGGGCACTTGCTGACGGATGATGCTCCGCCGGTGCCGCCGAAGGACGGGGCGGAGGGTTCGGATGGTGGCGAGCAGCTGCGCCCGGACCGGAGGTCCGGGGTTCACGGGTTCGATGACCTGAAGGATTCGGGTAAGGGCAAGGCTCCGGCGGAGAAGTTCCCCGGTCAGGGGCGGACGGCTGCTGGTCCGCCGCCGGTTCCGGCGAAGGACGGGGTGGTTGAGGGTTCGGGCGGTGGCGCTGGGACGGTGCCTCCGGCTCGGAGGACGGGCGTTCACGGGCTCGGTGATGCGAAGGCTCCGGAGGTCAAGGCTCCGGCGGAGAAGTTCCCCGGTCAGGGGCGGACGGCTGCTGGTCCGCCGCCGGTTCCGGCGAAGGACGGGGTGGTTGAGGGTTCGGGCGGTGGCGCTGGGACGGTGCCTCCGGTCCGGAAGGCGGGCGTTCACGGGCTCGGTGACGCGAAGGGTCCGGAGGGTAAGGCTCCGGCGGAGAAGTTCTCCGGTCAGGGGCACCTGCTGACGGACGAGACCGTGGCGGGCCCGCAGGAGGAGCACCCGCCGGCGGCGCCGCCGAAGGACGAGGGGACCCAGGGATCGGACGGCGGCGAGCAGCAGCACCCGGCTCCGAAGTCCGGGATCCACGGGCTCGGCGACCTGACCGGTTCCGGCACGACGGGGTCGGAGGGCAAGCCCCCGGCGGAGAAGTTCTCCGGCAAGGGGGAGAAGCTGGGCGGCGAGGACGCCACCCGCGACGGGCGGATCACCGAGTCGGGCCAGCGGGACCAGCGCCGCGACGCCGCCGAGCAGCGTCGGGAGGAACAGAAGAACGATCCGGTCTTCAAGCAGGAGGCCGAGCGGCGCGAACGGGAGGCCGCGGAGGCGGAGGCGAAGCTGGCCGAGCGCCGGAAGCAGCGGGCGGCCGACGCGGACGTCCGCGCCGAGGCTGACCGGAAGGCCCTCAAGGAGCGGGAGCGTCTGCGCGCCGAGGAGGAGGCCCGCGAGCAGCAGCGGGAGACCGAGCGGCAGCGACTGCGGGCTGAGGAGGAGGTCCGCGAGCAACAGCGCGAGGTCGAGCGGCAGACGCGCCGGGAGGCAGCCGAGGAGGCCGCATGGCAACGGCAGTTGGCCGACATGAGGGACAAGTCGGGTGGCAGTGGTGGTACGCGCGGTGACGTGACCCTGGCCGAGGCGCGGAAGCTGCTCGCCGAACACCGCTCCAACGGCGTGGCCGCCCCCTGGTACCGGCTGGCGTCCGAACTGGGCGTCAACGTCCAGTCGTTGCAGCGCTACGGCCCGATGCCCGAGTTCCCGGGCACGCAGGGGGAACGCGAGCACGTCACCAAGGTGGAGGACACCGAGCCGGCGTCCTCCCGGAACCGCTTCGGCGAGGACGACGCGAGCCTCGCGCCCAAGAAGGCCGCGAAGAAGACCGCTGCCCCGGCGGCACCGGAGGTGGTCGTCACCAGTGGCATCGATGGCACGGGCGGCACCGTCGACCGCGACGCACTGGACCACACCGTCAGGGAACTCGCCAAGGACCTGGACGCTTCGACGACGGTCCCGTCCGGCGAGGAGTCCTCGTCGTCCGCACCGTCCTCGAAGGAGCGGTTGGCCGCCGGGGCGCTGCTGAAGATCCACGATGACCTCTACCACCGGGACGATTCCCCCGGCGGGATCACCCGCGACTTCGACAAGGTCCGTGCGCTGCGCCGCCTGGAGAACCTCGCACGCGACGAGTACCGGATGCGGGTGCCCTCCCTGACCGGTGGCTGGCTGGCCGGCATGGCCCACGAACTGAACGGGCTGCCCGACCGGCAGCGCCCGCTGCCGGAGCACCTGCGGGCGCTGGTGGACGCGACCGCGCAGAGTGACCCGGCCCTGCGCGGGGCCGCCCTGCGCGCCGCCCTGCGGAACGTGCTGTCGCCGCATGTGCCGACGAAGGAGCCCGCCCCGGTCGCTGACCCGGTCGACCCGGCGCCGGGGGAGAAGACCGTCCCGGTCCCCGCCGGGACCGCCCCCGAGCAGCAGGCACCGGAGAAGCGCAAGACCCGTTACCAGACCCGCCCCCTGACCACGTCCGGCGGCGCCACGGTCGGCATCGCGGTGCGGGGAGGGCGCTGGCCGGAGACCGAGCCGGTGGCGGCCGAGGACGTACGGACCGTCTATCACTGGTCTGAGCCCGGGAAGCCGTCCAACGGCGCCCCCGAGCCCGTGCAGCGGCCCGGCGACCAGCCGGGCGACGACACGCAGGAGAAGAAGAACAAGCACTACAGCCTGACCGAGGTCACCGGGCACGAGCCGTTCCTGGTGCTGATCCCCAACAAGCTGGACGAGCTCGACCCCGAAGCGCTCGCCAAGGGCGTCGCGGCCGACCTGCCGCACGACGTCCTCACTCCCGAGACCCCGCTGGTACTGGTCGGGCCGGGCGCGCTGGGCACGGAGCTGGACTTCCCGCGGGCGGTGGCCAAGGCCACCGGCCGCACGGTGTGGACCAACTCCGTGGGGACGTCGCTGACCGACGGCCTCGTCAAGGTGAAGGCCAAACTGCGGTCCGAACTGAAGGACAGGAAGCACACGAAGGCCGAGCGGGGCTTCTGGATCAAGGAGGTTCCGCCGGACCCGGCCCTGCCGGAGAACGACGAGGACAGCTCCATCCCGACCAAGGGCGTCCGCTCGGACAACGGCCGCATGGTCGACTCGAACTCGCCGGACGTGGTCGACGAGTCGGACCTCGACAGCCAGCCCATCCTGTTCCCGTTCGGTCGGCAGTCGGGCGGCCGCTTCTACCGGGACAGCTCCCTCACCCGGAAATGGGAGGCGGTGCGGGACGGGTTCGATCCGACCAGCCCGCACTTCGAGTACCTGCCGTCCGACTACTTCGACCGGAAGGAGGCCAGGCCCGCCGCCGAGTCGGACAACCCCGACCTGAGCACGATCGGGCTCGTCCCCTGGAATGTCTCGGATCCCCTCTACACGGTCATGACGCACGCCACGCACCTCGCGGCGGCACTGACCACCCTGTCGGAGCAGCCCTCCGGGAAGAAGCAGGTCCACGTCTCCGGTGAGGGGCTCGGCAAGGTCGTCCGCCGACGGCCCAGCTTCCGGCGCATGCCGCCCGGCACCCAGATCGTCTTGCTCGCCTGTCAGGCGGGCGCCCGCGGTGACAACGGGAAGGTGGTGGCGCAGGAACTCGCCAACGCCACCGGGCGCGTCGTGTGGGCGTCCACGACCACGATCAGCCTGAGCATCGGGCAGGACGTCGCCCCGCTCGGCATCCTCAGCGACGAACACGGCACGCGGGGACGCTGGGTCAGGTTCGAGCCGGGCACGGAGGACCCGGACACCGAGCAGGGTTCACACCGGCCCGTGGTCGTGGAGAGCGCGGAGAAGTCGGACAAGAAGGGCAAGAGGGGATCCCGGTACGACGGCACGTTCGGCGAGACCGGGCAGGGCGACGTCCTGCCGGCGGCCCCGCCGACGCCTGCCACGCGGGACTGGCCGGTGGCGGGGCAGAGGTCGACGGGCGACGGGTCGCGGTTCGACGTCCTGCGGGTCCCGGGCGACGGCAACTGCCTGTTCACCTCGATCCTGGCCAGCGCGCCCCGGCAACTGGATTCCTGGGACCACGGGCACCTGGACGTCAGGGGCGCGCGCACGGCCGTCTCGCAGTGGTTCCGGGGGGCGGAGGGCGCCACGCAGCGGGAGGCCCTCGACTCCCTCGGGATGAGTCCCCTTCGGTTCCTGCTCTCCGATCACGACCTCACTCATCAGCAGTTGGAAGCGATCGCCGGTGCGGAGGGCCTGGGGCTCACCAGGGAGGACGTGCTCGAACAGCTCCTCATGGTGCTGGGTGCGGACGGGCCGCAGCAGGAGACGGCCTGGGCCCGACTGCTGGAACGGATCCCGGCGCTCCGGGAGCGGGTGTGGGTGCAGCCGGGGGACAACGATCCCCGGCACCTGACGCTGTCCGACCTGACCGATCGGCCGCTCAGCGATTTCGTGGACATGGCGGTGCGCAACCGCGTGCTGTGGAGCACCCCGTTCTACGACGAGATCGCGGTGGTGGCCGCCCACGCCTTCGGCATCCAGCTGAGGGTGCACGACCAGAACCCCGTGCCCCGCCTGATGAACGAGGGGTCGGGGCGGATCGTCCACATCCTCCGCTCGAACGAGGAGGACATCCGGGTCACTCACTACAGCGCGATGCGGCCGACGATGCCTCGGCCCACCACGCAGCACCCGGCCGACGCGCCTGCGGCCACCGAGTCGCAGACCAAGCCCACTCCGCCGCCGCTGAAGGTGCCTGAGCCGACGCCCACGCCGGAGCAGGAGCAGCCGAAGCAGGAGGATCTGCCGAGGGAGCCGGAGCAGGAGCAGCCGAAGCAGGAGGATCTGCCGAAGGAGCCGGAGCAGGAGCAGCCGAAGCAGGAGGATCTGCCGAAGGAGCAGCAGCAGGAGCTGCCCAAGGAGCAAGACCTGCCGAAGGAGCCGGAGCAGGAACAGCCCAAGGGGCAGCAGGAGCCGCCCAAGGAACAGGAACAGCCCAAGGAGCAGGAGAAGCCCAAGGCGCCGCCCCTGCTTGCCCCGCCGAGCCGGATGACGCAGCAGGGCCGGATCGGTGCGGGCGACCGGGTGATGAAGGTCGAGGGGGCGGACGACCAGGTCGTGGCGGCCGTGCTCGGGCAGCTGCCCGCAAGTGTCTCGGCGAGCCGGCGGGAGGAGATCCGGCAGCGGCTCGCCGAGCAGCTCGACGTCGGGATACTGAAGCCGAACCTGTCGCGGATGACCCGGGGCGACGATCTGCTGGTGCCCCTGGACCTGGGTGGCGGCACCGGGACGCTGCGGGTCAGTGCCACGCTGGAGAAGCCCGTCACCAAGCATCAGACGGAGAAGTTCGAGTTCGAGGACGGCGGCGACTCGTCCGCCGGAGCGGGCACCCTGCGTGAGAGCCGGTCCCGGTGGGCCGGGGGTCTGGTGGTGAGCGGCAAGCCGGCGTCGAACACCGGCTTGTCCGGGCCGGTGAGCGGGACGGTCGACCGGAGCAAGGCGGAGACGGTCGCCGCGACCGGCCGGATGACCCACCGGAGGAAGACCGCCGAGCCGGTGCTGTGGGTGGACGGGACGGTCCGGTTGGACCTCGACTTCTCCGGCGTCCCGGGCATGCGGACGCTCACGCCGCCGTTCTCCCGGACCCCGGTGGTGGACACCGGGCGGACCGGCGCGCAGCAGCGTCCGGAGCCGCTGCGGGTCCCGTTGTCGGTGCGGATCGTCACACCGGCCTCCGAGGCCGCCCCCGCCGGGTCGTCGCCCGAGCCGACCCGCCACGCCCCGCCGCTCCGTGTGCTGCAGACGGCGGGGCTGGGCGGGATGGACGTGGTCAAGGACGTCGACACGCTGTACGGGCGCGGGGACGCCACCGCCGGTGACACGGCGCTGTTCGGACCGGCCTCGGCGCCCTCCGGGCTGGAGGCCTTCGGGCGGCAGCGGTTCGGCGACGCCTGGAGTTCGGTGCGGCTCGAGATCCTCGCCCAGCTGGACCTGCCCAGCCTGCAGACCCAGCTGAGGTCCATGACGGCCGGTGAGCTGCTGGAGATTCCGCTGTCCGGAGGCCGGGGCAGCATCCTGGCGTCGGCGAAGGTGCTGGAGCTGTCGCACCTGCGCAACACCGACAAGGGCGAGTTCAACACCGGCTCCGACGTCACCAGTGCCGTCACCTCGTCCGACGCCAGGACCCGGACGTTGGCGCTGGGCACCTCGGCCAAGCAGTCGGACGGCGGAAAGGACTTCCTCGGTGGCACCGGTACGGGGGGCCTGAACGGACAGCGCGGCAGCGACCGGAACACCATCGGGCAGAGCTCCCAGCGGACCGGAACGGCCCTCAAGGCCAAGGTCGAGGGCACGATCTTCGACGGCACGGCCGAACTCAGCCTGGTGCACCAGGACGCGGAGGGAACCGTCGTCGCGGGCCGGGCGACCACGCGGCTCAGCTTCAAGGTGCTCGTCGAGACCGCGGAATGCCAACCCCCCGCGGCCGAGAACACGTACCGTCCCGACGCCGAACCCGGCCCGCTCCAGGCGCCGGAGCTGAAGCCCGGCTCCGCCGCCTGGGAGCCCAAGCCCGAGCTGTGGGGATCAGACCCGGCGAAGGGCAAGAACGGGCTGCCGCCGGGCACCGTCGTGCTCGACGTCGTCCCGTCCGCTCCGGGGCACGGCACCACCGAGGCCGTCCGGCCGCTCAGGGAGGTTCTGGAGGCGCTCGGGCGCCGGACCTTCGGCGCCCAGGACTGGAGCGAGCTCGGCCCGCTGGTGCGCGGGGCCTTCCGCCACGAGCGGCTCGGGGCCCTGCTGACCGGGATGAGCCACGGCATCGACCTCCGCTCGCCGCTGCTGGTCAGGACCGGTGAGCGGGACGCCCTGGTGCTGGCCGGGGCGAAGGTCCAGAAGCTGGAGTACGTCCGGGAGTTCGAGAAGGACGCCGAGCTGAACTTCGTGAACGAGTGGGCGGCGGGCGGCGGCTTCCGGGAGAACACGTTCCACGCGGCGGGCGGCCAGCTCCAGGGCGGGCCCGAGTTCAAGGCCCCCGGCACCGCCATGGCGGCCACCGGCGGAGCCGGCCGCACCACCCGGTGGCGCACCGGCGACCGGGCGGCCGACTCCGTCAGCGGCACCGCCAACGCGAAGTTCGCCGAGAAGATGGTGGTCTACCTGGCCACCGTCGAACTGGACGTCAAGGTCGCCGAGAACGGCGGGGACGGTGCGACCGCGCCCGAACGGGCCCTGGTCCGGGCCTTGTTGGCCGTCCCGCAGTCCCTGACGGCACCGCACCGGACCCCGGAGGGCGAGGGCCTCGCCCCGGCCCGCCTGGCGTTCGACCGCCCGAAGGTCCAGCACGTCGACGAGACCCTGCACGCTGAGGAGGCCCCGTTCGTCGAGGGGGGCGAGGGAGCGGCGGGAGTCGAGAACATCCCGCTTATCCCGAAGACCCCCCGGCCGAGCCTCGCGCCGGACCGGACGCCCACCGTGCAGCCGCCGTCCCGGGTGTCCCGGACCGGCGAACTCGGACCGTCCGACCCCGTCCTCGGACTGAACGACGCGAGGGCCGTCCTCGACGCCGTGGGCGCGAAGCTGAAGCCGCTGTTCGGCCGTCACTGGGCCTGGGTCGAGGCCGCCCTCGCCCCCCACCTGGACGAGACGGCGCTGCGCCCCCGGCTGTCGGCCCTCACCACCGGAGGCGGCCTGAGCGTCTCGGTGTCGCACCAGGGGATCACCGTCGAGGTCCGGGTCGCCCGGGCCAAGGTGACCATGCGGGACTACCAGGGGCTGATCGAGAAGTGCGAGTTCGAGCGCGGCGGCGAGACGGTGTCGTCCACCGGGGCGCTTCGCGACGTGCGCAGCGGAACCAGTATGACGGCGTCGCTCGACGCGAAGGTCCCGTACGTCGCGGTGACGCTCGGCCAGTCGTCCGCCGTGCAGGAGACGGTGGGCTCGACGCGGGACGTCGTGACCGGCCGGTCCGAGAAGGAGAAGACCGTCGAGCGGGCGGCCCGGTTCACCGGTGACGTGGGCTTCGACGTCGAGATCGTGGCGAAGCCGACGCGATCGACGGTGCTGCTCGGCCGGTCCGAGCGGCAGAAGCTCGACCAGGCCTCGGGCCGGACGACCGCCGTCACGGCGGCCGACTTCGTGTTCCCCGTCCGTGAACTGCCCATCGACCCGAAGACCGGCGTCGCCCCGGCCCCCGGCACCTTCCGTTCGGTGCCGGAGCGGATCGTCTCCTCCGGCGTGCTGAGCGGCTCCGACGTGGTGCTGCGGGTCTGGGCACCGGAACCCAAGGGCGACGCGTCCGGCCAGGAGGACGGGACGCCGAAGCCCCCCGTCGGCGCCCAGCCGGCGGGCGCCGGCCAGGTCGTCCGCACCTCGTTGCTGGACCAGCTCGACCGCCGTGGACGGGAGGTGTACGGCGCGAGCTGGGGGCGGGTCCGGCGGGTGCTGGAGCCGGCCCTGCTGCCGGGAGCGCTGCAGTCCCGGCTGCGGGCGCTGATGGCCGGGCAGGAGCTCTTCGTGAAGGTGCCCGGCGGCACGGTGGTGCTCCGCTGGGCCGGGGTGCAGGAGATGCGGCACACCGCCGACACGGCCGAGACCGAGTTCGCGACCGGCGGCAGCAGCGGCGTCGCCCACGGCGGCCCCGACGGGACGGCCGGCCAGAACCGGGGCACCGACGACACCTTCACCGGACGGGTGGTGGGCACCACCGACCCGCTCGGGGCGGTGCCCGCCGCCATCGTGGCCGGCGGCACGCTGAGCCACGTCCGGGGCCAGGAGCGGACCGCGGAGCACGACGGCGTCGGCCGGACCGGTGTGGCGACCAAGACCAAGGTCGCCGGCAGCGTGTTCGAGGGCGGCGCGGTGATCCAGGTCGAGATGCGCCGCAAGGGGTCGGCGCGGCCCGTCCACGGCGTGGCCCCGCAGGAGGCGCGGGGCGAACGGCTGCGCCAGGAGGCGCTCCGGCGGCAGAGCGAGAAGCTGCCCGAGGGCGCCCCGCTGCCCAAGCCGTTCGAAGACGAACTCATTCGCCAGGGTCAGCGGATCCAGGACGCGGCCCGTGCCTGGCGGGAGAAGGAGAGCGCGAAGGGGACCTCGAAGGAGGGGGCTCCGAAGGACGGCAACGCGGAGAACACCGGTCCGAGCGCGCCCGTCGCGCCGCCGACGCCCGGGCGGGGCCGCCGTCAGGCCACCGTCCCCGTCGAGCTGGGCTTCGAAGTGCTGCTGGAGACCTCCGACACGCAGCCGGTCCCCACCCGGGAGCAGGCCTCCTACCGGGCCCCGCGCCCCGGGCAGGAGACGACCAGGCCGAAGCCCGAAACCGTCGAGACCACCCACCCGGTGCCGCCCAAGGAGGTCTGGCAGGGCCTGCGCGCCGAGGACATGGTCGTCGACCTGCCCGATGTCGGGTCGCTGCGCAACCTGCTCACCACCCTGGGCCGGAACGAGTTCCGGCTGAACGAGAACTCGGCCGCCATGCGCAAGCTCAAGCGGATGTTCGACCGGGGCACCCTGATCGACGCCCTTCCGGGGCTGACGGCCGGAGGGGAGTTGGCCAAGACCCTTCGGCTGGGCTTCCTCGACAGGGTCAGTGTCACGGTCAAGGCCGAACTGGTCGGCCTCGGCCAGGGGCGTGAGGAGAAGAAGTCGGAGATCTCCCAGTCCGCCGAACTGGCGACCCGCTTCACCGAGCGGGCGCTGTCCTCCCGGATGACCCAGCTGATGGGCCAGCTCGGCGTCGAGTTCTCCAAGGTCAAGGGCAAGATCATGGCCGGGATCACCTTCGGCGGCGGCGCGGGCCGCCGCACCGGCGGTGAACGCACCCTCGCCGAAAGGGCCGTGGCCAACTCCAAGTTCCCCGAGCCGCTGGTGAGCTTCCAGGGACACGTGAAGTTCACCTTCTCGTTCCAGCACCGTTCCGGCCCGTGGTCGTGGCGGCCGGAGGTGGTGGCCGGCAACGTCCCGGTCGTGGTGGGCATTCCGAAGCGATCGGTCACGCAGGAGCACACCGGGCCGAGCGACGTCTACTTCACCAGGGAGAACTGGCGCACGGGCCGTCGGCCGTCCGACCGGTACGACCTTCCGCCGGACACGGAGGAGGTACCGAAGTCCGAGGAGCCGAAGCCTGAGGAGCCGAAGCCCAAGCCCGAGCCCGAGCCCAAGCCCGAGCCGAAGGCCGAAGAGCCCAAGCCCGAGCCCAAGCCCGAAGAGCCCAAGCCGAAGGCCGAAGAGCCCAAGGCCGAGGAGCCGAAGGCCGAGGAGCCGAAGGCCGAGGAGCCGAAGCCCGCCGCCGAGCTGCTCGGTGGCGCCGCCGGACCGCTGAAGCCGGCTGCCCCGAAGCCCACCGAACAGCCCAAGCAGCCTGAGCCGGAGCGCCAGGCCGAGGAGCTGTCCAAGCAGCCTGAGCCGGAGAACCAGCAGAAGAACCAGGCCGAGGAACTGCCCGAGGTGCCCAAGGCGCCTGAGGTGCCCGAGGCGCCTGGGGCAACCGTTCCGCAGAGCACCGCCCCGGTGGTGCACCAGCCGGGCGAGGGCGTCGTCCTGAGCCGGTCGCTCAGTGAGTTGGCTCCGGGTCTGCGGGGCCACTGGATCGTCGATCCGGCGATGCCGAAGGCCCGCCGGGTGGAGATGGAGCGTGCGCTGGCCCGGTTCCCCCAGGACCCCGGGCGGTTCCTGCTGGTCGTCGACACGGGAGCGGACGGACTGCCGCAGTACGACGGGAAGCCCGTCACGCCGGCGGCGATGGTGGACCTGCTCGCCAGGCTGCGTCGGAACGACTCCTGGAACGGGACGGACGAGGTGGTCTTCGTGGCCTGCGGCCTCGTCCGCGGCCTGAACTCGACGTACATGCTGGAGCTCATGCAGCTGCTGGTGAAGGAGAAGCTCGGCACCAGCGTGGTGGCTCCCGACCGGCCGGTGTGGTTCGGTCCGGCGTTCGGCCCCGACGGCACCACGCCGGTTCCGGGCTCCGGTCACCTCATGGTGTCGGCGAAGGTCGGCATCGACGGCAACGGCCGTCCGGTGATCGAGGCCGGTGGTGACTGGATCCGGTACCTCCGGACCGAGGACGGCGCACTGGATCCGCTCCACCCCGTGCTCGGCCCCTACCTCCCGCCGACGGGCCGCGAGCACGTGCCCCTCCCGGAGCACTACCAGGAGGTCACGGAGGCCACCGGCCTGGATCCGCTCCCGGACGCGATCCGCTTCGGCACCGACGACGAGGAGCCGGCGGGCGGCGCGGCAACCCCGCGCCCGCGCAACGTGTGGACCGGCACCAGGTTGTACCGAATCCTCGAAGTGGCGGGCGACGGCGACTGCCTGCTGAACGCCGTCCTCGACAGCGCGCGGACGCTGGACGGGTGGCAGCACGGTGCGCTCGATGCCGACGGGCTGAGGAGGCTGGCGTCGGAGTGGTTCCAGGGGGAGGGCGGCGCGGACCTTCGCCGGGCCGTCAACAGTCGGAGCGAGCGCCCCGAGGTGGCGGCCACGGACTCCTGGCAGGTGTACCGGGCGGCGGGGGACCGGGAGTTGTCGACGATTCGCGGGGACGAGATCGCGTCGATGCCGATGAGCGACGTGTACGACCTGGCGCTCCGGAACCGGTCCCTGTGGAACACCCCGTTCTACGACGAGGCGGCGATCATCATCGCCGGTGCCCTCGGCATCTCCCTGACCGTCGTCCAGGGGACGGGCCACACCGTCGTCGGCGACGGCGGCGTGGGCGCCCCCATGGTGTACATCCACCGGGTGCCCGGACCGGGGGGGCTCACCCCGCACTTCTCGGGGCTGCTGCCGGACGAGCGGAGAGCGGCGGCGGCGACCGTCACGGAGACCGTTCCCACCGGGGTGCGGAGGGAGTTGAACTCGCGGATCAAATCCGGGGAAGGTGAGAAGGGCATCGTCGTCGTCACCCTGCCGGCCGACACGACGGTCTTCCGGGTGACCGACGCGATGTCGGTGCGCGGATACCTGCTGGACGGCGAGTTCGGCAAGGTCAACAACAAGAAGGGCTGGGCCCAACTGGGGCCGGGTCTCTACACGGGCGACGACTTCAGTCACGCGGCCAACTACAGCGACGGGCTCAAGGGTCTGCCGGTGGTCATGGAGTTCCAACTCACCCGCCCGGCCAAGGGCTTGGACGTGGACACGAAGTCGAACAAGGACTGGACGGCCGGCGACATACCGAAGACGCTGGCCGAGTACGACTTCGTCACCGACGGGTCGCAGTTCAAGTTCCACCCGCGATTCTTCGACGGGCTCATCCGCGTTCCCGAGGCAGGCCTGGCACCCGGGGAGAAGGAGAGCGGCCTCAGGGTCACCGGTCTGAAGGTGAAGGAAGGAGCGACGATCTGGAACCACTACGCGACCGAGGACTTCGTGCCCGAGTTCGAGGGGTACCTGATCTCCTCGCACCAGCAGAAGGCGGACGAGCGTCTGGACGCCGAGGCGCTGTCCGCAGCCGACTCGACGGCGACCCCGACCCCGACGCCGGAGTCCGACGCCCTGCGGGAGGCTCCGCCCGCCTGGCCCGACGACCTCCAACGCATGCGCTACCTCGACCACGCCGAGGCCTTCGAGCGGCGGCTCGCCACGTACCTGCTCGGGCACAAGGGCGTCCAGGACGAGGTCGAGAAGCTCGTGCGGATGGCGTGGGAGCTCACCGACAAGAAGGACAAGGGCAGTCTCGGGACCAGGTTCACCACCGTGACCGGCATGGTGGGCACCGACCGGCACATGCTGGAACGGGTCGTCGAACAGGGCAACATCCGGGAACGGATGGCCCTCCTCTACAACGGCTACACCTCCCACCACTTCGCCAGGCTCATCGGTGAGAAGGAGCTCGCGCGGCCGGAGGCGTTGGAGGCGGAACGGAAGGACCGCAACCGCGTCGAGCCGACGGTCGTCACGCCGCTGATCGCGGAGATCAAGGAGCGCTACAAGGACCTGCTCAAACCGCCGGCCGAGGGCGCGGGTGAACCGCTGGAGCCCTTCAACCGGTGGTCAGGGCCGGTCATCGACAAGATCAGGGGCGACTACGCGGACCTCCTGGCCCAGGCGCTTCCGAAGTGGCGGCTGGAGCAGGAGGTCCCGAACAAGCAGAAGGCCGCGGAGCGGGCGGCCCGAGGCCTGCTCGAAACGGACTTCAACCCCCGCGACGTGCGACCGCCGCTCAGCCGGGGCGAGTGGTACAGCGCCGTGGACAAGGACGGGCGGCTGGGTTGGCAGCCGGGCGCCAAGTCGGCCTACTACAAGCTGAAGTCCGAGCTCCACGAGGGCGCCCACCTGAGCGGAGGTCTGGCCAGCACCGGTACCTCCGGCACGGCCTACGGGCTGCTCCAGGCCGCCGAGGCGATCCGCAAGGCGGCGGAGAAGCAGGGGATCAAGGACTTCTCGGTCGACAACGAGCTCCTGAGGCTGGCCCTGCTCGGCTGGATGCTGGAGTCGGACGACCACACCTTCCACGAGATCATGGCCGGATGCCGGTTGTACGACGAGGGTCTCGCCTATGACGAGTCGTACTTCCGCTACCGGTCCCTCGCGCCGCTGACGGAGGACGAGCTCCGCAACGAGGTGGCGCCGGACCGGCGGTTCCCGGACGAGCACCTGGGGGAGTGGGCCCCCGCATCGGCAGTCCATGAGCACCCCCCTGTGACGGCAAGCTCGTTGACCGAGCTCGGTTCGCGGGCGCGCGGGCTGTGGATCGACGATCCGGCCGCCTCGCAGGAGGCCAGGGACCAGCAGCGGGCGGCGCTCAGGAACTTCCCGGCGCATCCGGGGCGCCACCTGGTGGCGGCGCACACGGGGGCGGACGGTCAGCCGTCCTGGATGGGTCGGCCGGTCAGCCCGGAGGAGATGGCCGAACTGCTCGCGCAGGACCCGGACTGGAACGGGACGGACGAGCTGATGTTCGTCTCGTGCAACCTGGCGTCGGCGCTGAAGGCGACGTACGTGCCCGAGGTGCTGAGGCTGCTGAAGAAGCGGGCGAAGGGGACGTCGGCACTGGTACCCAACCGGGTCGCGTGGTTCATCCCGGGCCAGGACGGTACCGGGAACCTGGTCGTCACGAGCGGGATCGGCGTGAACGAGCAGGGACAGACGGTGGTCCTGATGGACGGTGGATGGGGCAGGCACCTCAGCCCCGCGGAGGGTGCGGAGAGCCCGCCCCCCGTGCAGAACCACGGGCCGTACCTGTCGCCGACGCAACCGGATCCGCAGGAGCAGCTGCCGGCCGGTCTCCACGTGGCCGGGGAGAACGGCGTCGATGGCATGCGGCTGCCGCGCAATGCGGTGTCCTTCGGGCGGGTGATCGACAACGGCCCGGCCGTCACCGGCTCGCGCCTCGTCGAACCGGGCCGCTCCGGGGGCCCTTCGTCCCGGAACGCGGACGTGGGTGACCAGCAGCCGGGCGGGCCGGTCGCGACACCGGCCGGCGGCCCCGTGGTCAGCCGCCGGGCCCCGGTCCGTCGCGTCCCGGCGTTCTCCGCCGGGGCGGGACCGGAAGGACGGGACCTGCACAAGGTGCTGGGCTCGGACCTGCGGGTGCAGAGCCGCCCGCTCGGTGACGGCGGGCGCGTAATGGGACGTGCCTTCCTGGAGCCCGAGGACTTCCTGGACCTGGACGCCGGGCACGCCGAGGGGGAGTCGGAACTGACCGCCTTCCACGGTGGCCTGCCCGACTTCCGGCACGCCCTGGTGGACGCGGACCGCGAGCCGGACGAGCCCGGCTACGTCCAGGAGGACCTGGGCCGGTCAGCCGTCCCCTGGGCGGCCGGTCCCGAACCGTACTTCGTGCTGTCGGCCTCGGCCGACGGCACGCTCCGGCTGACCGACGAGCACGGCAAGGTGATCCTCGTCGAGCGCGACCGGTTCGCGGCCATGGTGGCGGACGACCCGGTGCTGGCCGACCTGCCCGAGGACGTCCCGGTGGTGCTGCTGATGCCGCGCGCCGGAGCGGGCGGGTTGGAGATGCCCCGGCAGATCGCGACCTGGACGGACCGCACGGTGTACGCGATCACCGGGGACATGGACATGGTTCCGCATCCCGACGGCGGTTGGGAGTTCGGCCTCAAGGCCGCAGCCGTCGGCGCGGACGGCCACAGCGAGCCGCGCGGAACGATCATCCGGGTGGAGCCCCCGTCCAGGGGCGGAGCCGACCCGGAACTGGGCGCCGCCGGCGGGAGCGTGCGCACGGTCGACGGCCAGGTCATCCCCGACGAGCGGATCCGGACCCGGACGATCCCCTCGGCCGCCCGCCCGCAGACCATCGGACGGGCCTCCTTCACCGACCGGGACTGGGCGTTGCGCGAGGGGGTCTACCCGGAGCTGGACCGGATGGACACGTTCGAACCGACCGGATCGGGACTGCACCGTCCCAACCCCTACGACCCGGCCCACGCCTACTTCTTCGCGGGGCACGCGAGCGACCGCGGCTTCGCGCTGGAGGTGGCGCCCGACCCGGGAGCCGCCGGCCCCGACCCGGCGCACGTGGTGGTCAGCGGCGCGGAGATGGGCGCCTTCCTCAGGCGCAGGCCCAGTGTCCAGGCGCTGAAGCAGGCGGCCGACGACGGCCGGCCGGCCTCGGTCGTCCTGCTCGGCTGCCACTCGGCCAGCCTCGCCCAGGACGTGGCGGAGGAGATCGGCCTCAAGGTGCACGCGCCGACCGAGTCGGTCGGCGTCGAACAGGCCGACCCGTCCAGGCCGTACGACCGACCGCAGGACGCCTGGCTCTTCATCGACCGTTCCGCCGCGAACGGGGAGGGGGAGTGGCGCACCTTCGAGCCCGGAGGCGATCCGGCCCGGCCCGCCGTGACCCCGGTCGTACCGACCGGTGCCGAAGGGCGCCCGGACACCCCGACGGGCGAGGGCGCCGCAGCGGTGATCCGGCCGAGCGGGGCGAGCAACACCCTGCCCACGCCGCCGTCCGCCCCCCACCAGGGCGACGACGGCCAGCAGGCCGCGCCGGCGGACGCACCGGTAGACGCACCGGCACCCGAGGCGGCACCCGCCAACGGGGGGAACGGCCCGTACACCGACGCGGGGGAGCTCGTCCGCGACCTGGCCACGAGCAGGCGGCCGGACACCCCTGCGGACGGGGCCCCGAGCCTGCTCGGACCTGACCTGTTCGGCCTCCGTACCCCCGAGGCCACACCGTCCTTCATGGTCGGGATCGACCACTCGACCCTCGCCGGGGACGAACAGTACGACTACTTCGGCTTGCTGGACCTGCGGGTCGGCGCTCCGCCCCTGGAGTACATGCAGAGCCTGAATCCGACGGAGGACTCGACCTGGTCCCGCACGCTGCCCATGGAGGCCCGAAGGGCGTGGGCACCGGGAGAGCACCCGATGCTGCCCGAGCAGTTGGTGCTGCCGGGGATCCGTCACTCCGTCTGGCTCGGCGGACCGCTGCGCAACGAGGGCTCGATGGCGGGCTTCCGAACGGTGCTCGCCGAGCAGGCCGAGCGGATCCCCATGGTGACGCTGTGGACGGACGTACCGCGCAGCGCCTTCGACCTGGTGCGGGGCGGAGAGGTCCCCGAGGGCCGTGCGGATCTCGCCGCGGTCCACGACATGCTCGCGTGGGCCAACGAGAAGAACGTGACGCTCGTCAGCATCGACGAGGTGTTCCACGCGGGGGACCCGATGTCCCTGCACGAGGAGTTCAGGACCGAGCACGCCAAGCAGATCGGTCCCGGCTACGCCGCGGCGAGCGACATCCTCCGCTTGGAGATCCTGCGCCGCTTCGGCGGTGTCTACTGCGACGGGGACAACCGGATCACGGACTTCGGGGCGATGCAGCAGGTCCTGCACACCTCGGCGGGCTACGCCCTGCACTCCATGGGGCGTCCGGGGGAGGTCGGCAACGACCTGATGGTGATCCCCCAGGGGCACCCGGTCGCCGAGATCTTCCTGGACGTGATCAGGGAGAACTACACCAGGACCCAGCGCGAGCTCTACGGACCCTGGGCACGGCTGGCCGGGCCGGAGGGCTACCGGGCGGAGGGGCAGATCGCCAACCGCAGGTACTCGACGATGCTGCGCACAGGGCCCCAGGTTCTGGAGACCTTGGCGCAGCGCCTCGGCGTGGGTACCCTCGCCGGCCTGCCGGTGGTCGGTCACAGCGAGACCAACAGCGCGGCGAGCTGGCTCAGGCCCGCCCCCGGTGCAGCGCCCACCGAGGCGCCGTCCCGGGAGACCACGCTGGCACTGACCCAGCGGCTGGTGCAGACGCTGGTGCGCGAGTTGCACAACCGCGAGGGCGACCTGCACCTGACCCTGGTGGCCCCGGTGGTCGACCGGCACCCGCAGCGCGAGCTCGTGTGGACGGCAGTGCTTCGCCACCTGGCGGCCGACCCCGTCCTCTCCGGGCTCGTCAACCGTGTCACCTCGCGGGCTGTCTCGCCGGCCGGGGAACTCGTCGTCGACCTGCCGCCGGAGGCAGCGGCGGTGATCGTCCGCAACGGCCCGCCGGGCGAGGTCAGCTCGTGGCTCAACGGTTACGCCGAGTCGGCCGTGCTGCGCCTGCCCGACGGCGCGGGGCACCCGGAGAGCGCCGGCGGCGGCCGGATCGCCGAACTCCGGGCCGGGTTGGTCCATGACGAGGAGTCGGACGTGTCCTGGCTCCCGGGTCCGGCCGGGGAGGGCGGGCGAGCGCTGACGTCCGGGACGCTCTCCCGTTTCCCCCGGGACGACCGGTTCCGGACGGTCGCGATGCACAGCGGCTCGGACGGGCGCCCGCGGTGGCGGGGCGAGCCCGTTGCGGCGGGCGACCTGGCGCACGCCCTGGTGGAGGGCGAGGGCAACACCGGCTGGGACGGCACGAAGCCGCTGCTGCTGGCCTCCTGCTCCACCGGCCGGGGCGGTACGACGTCCTACGCGGCCGACCTGTTGCGGCAGGCGCGTGACCTGCTGCAGCCCGACGGTGCCCTGGAGGTGTACGCCCCGAACGGTCAGATGATGTTCATGCCGAAGCCGGACGGGCCCCACCGGGTGCAGGACACCGGCTCCGGACACCTCGTGGTGACTGGCGGCGTGGTCTTCGACAAGGACGGTCGCCCCCAGGTCCGGAGCGGTGGTCAGTGGGTCCACCTGCGCCTGGAGCCGGGCGCGACCGAACCCACGGTCACTCTGCTCGGCGCGCATCTCCCGGTGGACGGGAGCGTGCCGCCGAACCACGTCGACGCGCCGGCGGGCTTCACCACCGGGGAGGCGGTGCAGCACGGCGGCTCGTCGGAGGGAACGCCGGAGAACGGGCCGCAGCCCGGCCCGGACACGATTCCGCACGCCGTCGCGTTCGGGACGGAGTCGTCCAAGCTGTCGGAACCGGTCGGGGAACGGGTGATCGATCTCTTCGCCCCGCCCGGCGGGGCCGATCTCAGCGCGGTACTCGGCTCCCGGCCGGTCGTCCAGGGCCATCCGATGCGCACGGTCGCCGACCACGACTACGACCTGGTCTCCCCGCACCTGAACCTCCAGGAGCCCTCGCCCGCCGAAATCCTGGCCCACGCACCCTTCTCCGAGCGGGACCCCGCCGAGGTCAAGCGGATCTACGGGCCGGGCGCCTCGGCGACCGTCGGGAGCGGTCGGGGCGATCTCACCTCGTTCCCGCTCTACCAGCCGGTACGGCAGCCTCGTGACCTGGGCAAGCCCGAGCTGTTGGTGTCCGGCGACGGCACGCTCGCGGCGGTGAACGAGACCATCTCCCGGGAGTTCTACGCCGTCCCGGAGGTGGTGGAGCACGGCAACCGGGTGTTGGGGCTGGCCGGGAGCAACGTCACCCTGAACCTCCACGCGGACACCTACGTCGAGTTCGACCACGGGGGCACCCCGGCCCGTCTGTACAAGGTCGTCCCCTCGTTCAGGGGCGAACCGAAGGACGTCTGCCGGGACTTCTCGGCGGACGTGCTCGGTGGTGACCACTCGCACCTGGTCCTCCACGACGAGCGCCCGCCGGAGCAGGGCGGAACCGGCGGCACGGTCGTGGCACCGATCAACACGTCGAACAACGTGGAGATCTCCGGCATCGCGCGACTGGCCGAAGGCATCGCCGCTGTGGCGAAGCGGGAGACCGACAACGAGGGAGCCCGACTCGACTGGGCGCGGTCGCTGGTCGCCCGCGAGCTGAAGACCGAGGCCAACAGCTGGCCGGTACCCGGTGAGGAGTACGGCGGGATCCAGGCCGAGGCACGGAAGGGAGACGGCACGGAGCGTCTGGCGGAACTCACCCGCCGGTTGGGCATCAACGAGAACGCCTACGCCCGGCCCGGCGAGGGCTACGCCATCCAGTCACTGCCGGCCGACCGGGTGAACGGCATCCGCTCGTACGAGCGGGACGTTTCCCACGGGATCGAGCACGGCGGATACGGCTACCACTTCGCGCCGGTGGTCGTCGCGAGCCGTGACGGGAGCGCCCAGATCGCACTCCAGAACGCCAACGTGCGGAGCACCACCAGCGCCCTCATGCGGGAGGCCGTGGAGGAGAGCCTGAAGTACCACGGTGGGCACCTGGAGGGACTGGTCGCCGAGTTGAAGCGCATCGCGAATTCGGCGGGGGAGAGTCCCGACGACCGCCGACTCAGGCTGGCCGAAGCCATGGTGCAGATCAGGGACGCGCGCAAGGATCTGGAACTGCTGGAAGCGGCCAGGTCGGCGAACACCTCCACGGACCCCAGGATCGATGCGGGCATCCAGGACGGGAAGGCCAGGGAGAAGGCCGGCCTGGCCGCCGCCGCCCGCGCGATGGTGGGCATCACCGGAGCCGCCTACGGCAAGTCCGGGGACGCCTGGTTCTTCACCATGCACGGCCGGCGTCCGGAGGACAGCTTCTTCACGGTCCGGGACGGGTCGAGGGCCTTCAGCAACCCGATGGCCGTGGTGGTCAAGGGCGGCCACCACGACGACTCGCGGGACTTCCCGGTGCGCGAGAACACCGACGCTCTGGACGAGTTCGCCGAGAAGTGGGTGGTGGGCATCGCCGACCACGTCGCGAAGATCGCCCTGTGGCACGCCGAGCAGGGCATGGCGATGCCCGGTGTCACCGTGGTCAGCCAGCTGCACTCGGAGCAGGCCCTGAAGGGTCTCGACGCCCGGGCGGACGCGCTGATGACGGCCTTCCACCGGGAGCTCCGGTCGAGTCTCGACCGGAGGCAGGACGTTCCGGCCGGGCAGCCGAGGCTCGGCCCGGAGCACATCCGAGTGGTGCGGGACGTCGCCCTGCGCCCCGACTCGTACCGGGTGGTCCGCGACGGGGGTCCCAAGGACATCGACTCGGTGGTGACCTTGCGGACCTCGGCGAACGACAGCCTTTCCGGGAGGCTCAGTCTGGAGGTCGAGCAACTGGTCGAACTCGCGCGGAAGACCGGTACGGTCCCGACCAAGGGCCGGGCAGCGACCGTGACCGCGCAGGACGCCGTGTTGATGAGGGATGTGGTCCATGTCGTCCGCGACGTGGCGGATCTGTCGGGGGTGCCCTCGATCGATGCCCTGACGGCGGGCCGTCGGCTCGTCGACGTCCTGCACCGGGAGTTCGGCGGCCCGAAGCGGGTCGGTGTCACGGATTTCGACCCCTTGGTCCGCAGGGTGCTCGGCTTGGCCGAGGAACACCCGGTCGGGACCGCGGAAAGGCGCCGAGTGCTGGAGGTCGCCCTTGCCGTGGGAAGGCCCGGAGAGGCCCTCAGCTCACAGGCGCTGCGAAACGCTTACCTGCAGGGGGGTCGTGTGGCCGGCGGGCAGCCGTCCGGTCCGCGCCGGCTCCCGCCGCCGCGTTCGGACTCGCTGCCGCACAACGCGCCGCCGCGTGCGGACTCGCTGCCGCGCCGGCCCCCGCCGCCGCGCTCCGATTCGCTGCCGCACAATGCGCCGCCGCGTTCGGACTCCCTGCCGGTCTTCGAACCGTCCCCGCAGTTCGGGGGGCGGACGCCCCGGCGTGCCGGTACGACGAACGAGAACGTGGGCGGACAGGGACCCGAGGCCAACCTCTCGGACACGGTCTTCGCCGTCCTCGGGAGCGTCAGCCCCCGCCGCCGCAGGGGGACCGTGAACCGGGAGGACGGCTGACGCCGGTGATGCCGCTCGCCAGGGCCGTCGGGGGCCGCCCTGGTCCGGCGGCAGCGGCATGTGAACGGCGGGAGCCGCCCGCGCCGTTCACCCGGTGAGGGCCCCCGGCGGGTGGGGCCGGTACCGATGGGGAGTGGCACATGGAGCGGCGGGCGACGGAGGAGTTCCGGCTGGCGGCGGTGTTCGACGTGGTCGACCCGGTGACCGGCCCGGGGTTCGCGCCGGACCGGCCGGTGGTGGAGGACGAGGAGGAACGGGCCGCGCTGGTCGCGTACCTGCGGGCCGGGGCGGCCGTGCTGATGACGCCGATGCTCATGGACGACGTCTTCGACGCGGACCGCCGGGGTGTCGTCCCGCTGAACTACCGCACCGACGGCGAGTGGATCTGGACCGACACCGTCACGTACTACCTGGAGGAGTACACCGTCGCGCCGGAGCCGGGGCTCCTGGCGCACCTGCGCGAGCGGGGAACGGACCGCCCGGAACCGGACGCGGCGACGCTGGAGCGGGCGGTCGCCTTCATCCTTGACCCCCCGGAGCCGGCCGAGGCGGTGTGGCGTGTCGACGGCAGCTGAACCCGCGGGGCCCCGCCGTCCGTGAGTACGGGAGGGACGTGTCCGTCGTGCCGCCGGTGAGGGTCGCGGCGGGGCCGTCCCTGCCGAGCATCGTCGTCGAAGGCCAGGGGGCCAGGGTGGGCAAGGACCGGAGCGGCCGAGGGAGTCGGACGGAAGGGGCGGAGGGCGGCGGGATCCAGCTGCCCGCCGTGGCATGGGTCGTGCCCGAGGAGTTGGGGGCCCGCCCGGCGTCGTCCGCGAGCGCCGCGTCCGCGAGCGCCGCGTCCGTGAAGGCGGAGCCTGCCAAGGCCGAGCCTGCCGAGGCCGAGCCCGCGGCGGTGGCCGCCGCCGGCGCCGTGCCCGCCGTCGAGGCCGCGAAGCCTGCCACGGGCGCAGCCGCAGCCGCCGCAGAGGCGCCCGCCGGTGTGACCGCCGTCCCGGGCCCGTCCCCGGTCGAGGAGGAGGGCAGTGGGCCGCGCCGGATCTCCCGGCCGATGGTGGCCGCGGCCGTGATCGCGGGCCTGGTCCTGGTCGGGGTGCCGCTGGGCATCGCGAAGTTCGGCGGGGACGACCCGGGTCCGTCCGGTGCGGACGGTCCGCCGCCGGCCGGGTACACGCAGCAGGACGGCGGCAACGGGTTCGTCCCGGGTGCCGACGCGCACGGGAACCCGGTGGGCGAGCAGCCCGTGCAGGCCGCCGCTCAGCCGGTCGAGGGCCCGCCGCCCGGCGACGCCGGCGCGGCGGCGGCCGGTGGGGCGGCCGCCGCGGCCGGCGGTGCCGTGCCGGACCAGGGCGGCGGCCAGGCCGTACCGGTCGCCGGCCGGGCCCCGGTGGGCGGCGGTGCGCCGTCGACCAGCGGGAAGCCGGACGCGGGCAAGAACACGGGCGGCGGTGCGCCGGCCAACCAGGGCGGGGGCGGTGGTGGCGGCGGTGGCGGTGGCACCGCGGCGGGAGGCGGAGGCGGAGCCCCGCAGACCCAACCCCAGACGCAGAACCAGCCCCAACCGCCGCCCGCCGCCGCCCAGCAGCCGCCGCCGTCCGCGCCCGCCCAGCCCCCGGCCAAGCCCGCGCAGCCGGCCCCGCCGCCGGCGCCGAGCTTCGCCGCGGTGGCGGGCCCGGGGTGCAGCGGCGGCGGCGCCCAGGCGCGCGGCTGGTACGACAAGGGCCAGGAGGGCTGGCGGAACAACTCCGGCGGCTACTCGGGGGACGGCTGCAACGGCGGCTACTACTCGATGCCGATGTCGGGTGACGCCAACAAGGACCACGACAACTCGGTGGTCTGGACGTTCTCCACGGGGTCGGTCACCACCGGCACCTGCAAGCTGTCGGTGTACGTGCCGAACAGCGGGGACGTCAAGGCGGTCGGCGGAACGTCGTCCCTCTACACGGTGCAGAGCGGTTCGGGGTCGGGCTCGTTCAACGTCAACCAGGTCGGCAACCGGGGCCAGTGGGTCACGGTCGGCCCCTTCCAGCTCAACGGCGGCAAGCTCGCCGTGACGCTGCACGACCGCGGCCAGGACTGGCAGGGCAGCGACAAGAACACCTACGCCCACCACGCCGCATCCGCGATCCGGGCCAACTGCACCGGGTGACCCCGCTGCACCGACGCACGGCAGCACCGGCACGACAGCCAAGAACGACGGAGGAGAACGCACCATGACCCGCCATGTGCTGACGGTCAGTGCGGAGCAGCGCGACGGCGGTGGCTACCGCACGATCGGCGCCGCGCTGGATGCGGCCCGCAGCGGCACGGTGATCAGCGTCCGCCCGGGCCGCTACGAGGAGAACCTGGTGATCACCAAGATGGTGACCATCACCGCCGCGGAGGCCCGGGGCAGCGTCCGGATCTCGCCGCGGCGGGGCGCGGTGGTGCAGGTGGTGGCCGAGGCCGTCCAGCTGACCGGGCTGGTGCTCCAGGGCCAGGACGAGGAACTTCCCACCGTCGATGTCCCGCGCGGCCAGGCCGCCCTGGAGGACTGCGAGGTGGCGGGCAACTCCTGGACGGCCGTGCTCACCCGGCAGCAGGGCGCCCTGGCGATGCGCGGCTGCCGGGTCGTCAACCCGGCCGGGGCCGGCATCGTGGAGACCTCCACCGGCTCCAGCGTGATCGAGGACTGCGTGGTCGAGCACCTCGGCAGCTCCGCCGTGGTGATCGGCGAGCGGGCCAACCCCGTGATCCGGGGCTGCGTGCTGCGCGACGCCCGGGGCAACGGGGTGTGCGCCAACGGCGAGGGCCGCGGCTCGATCGAGGACTGCGAGATCTCCGCCACCGACAAGCCCGGCATCGCGCTGGAGGAGAACAGCACGACCAGGGTGCTGCGCACCACCGTCCGGGACGCCTCGATCGGCATCTACGTGAGCTCGACCTCCCAGGTGCTGCTGGAGGACTGCACGGTCAGCGCCACCCGGGGCCACGGCCTGGTCCTCACCGGCGGCACCGACCCGGTGGTGCGGCGCTGCCGCACGATGCGCACCAAGGGCCACGGCATCCACGTCACCGGCCGCTCCCGGGGCGCCTTCGAGGAGTGCGAGGTGGCCGGCGCGGAGGCGGCCGGGATCGTGGTGGACGAGTCCTCCAGCCCGTCGCTGACCCGGACGGCGGTCGGCGACAGCGGCGAGGCGGGGGTGGAACTGATCGGCGAGAGCGCCGCCGAGTTCGACCGGCTGGAGGTCCGCGGCGCGGGCGGCGCCGGGGTGAGCGTGCGGGACGGTGCCAACCCGCTGCTGCGCCGGCTGGACATCGCCGACGTGCGCGGCCACGGCGTCGAGGTGCTGCGGGAGGGCCGCGGGCGGCTGGAGTCCTGCGTGCTGGGTGCGACCGGCCGGGCCGCCCTGCGGGTGGCCGACGGCGGCAACACCCAGGTCGGTGGCACCACGGTCCGCGGTACCGCCGCGACCGGCGCGCCGGGGACGGCCAAGACCGCAGGGACCCCGGGGATCGAGGTCGGCCCGGGCGGCGTCGCCTCGCTGCGCGACTGCGACGTGGCCGAGAGCACCGGCGACGGGATCGTGGTCGAGGACGGCGGCGAGCTGACCATGGCCCGTTCCCGGGTGCACGGCAACCGCCGGCACGGTGTGCTGCTGGCCGCCGGCAGCCGGGCCGCCCTGACCGGCTGCGAGCTGGTGGGCAACACCCGGGACGGGCTGCGCGCCGAGTCCGAGGAGCCGATCCGGATCACCGGCTGCACCGTCACCGGCAACCGCGGCTCGGGCCTGTGCCAGACCAGGCCCAGCGAGCGGCTCTCGGTGGAGAACCTGACCAGCCGGGACAACGGGCGGGCCGACAGCCACGGCACCGCGACCGCCGGCGCCGACGACCTTCCCGTCGCCCGCCCGGCCGGCGCGCCCGAGGCCGACGGCGCCGAGGCCGAGGCCGAGCGCCCGGCCGGCGACCTGCCGCCGCCCGAGCTCGAGGGCCCGCAGGCGGCCCTCCAGGCGCTGGTCGGCCTGGAGGGCGTCAAGGAGCAGGTCGCCACCCTGGTCAACCTCAACAAGCTGGCCCGGCGCCGCGAACAGGCCGGGATGCCGGCCCTGCCGATGGGCCGGCACCTGATCTTCGCGGGCCCGCCCGGCACCGGCAAGACCACCGTCGCCCGCCTCTACGGGGCGATCCTCGCCGAACTCGGCGTGCTGCGCAGCGGCCACCTCACCGAGGTCGCCCGGGCCGACCTGGTGGCGTCCATCGTCGGCGGCACGGCGATCAAGACGACCGAGGTGTTCCAGTCGGCGCTCGGCGGCGTGCTGTTCATCGACGAGGCGTACACGCTGTCCGCCGGATCCGGCGGCACCGGCCCGGACTTCGGCCGCGAGGCCATCGACACCCTGGTCAAGCTGATGGAGGACCACCGCGACGACGTGGTGGTGATCGTCGCCGGGTACTCGGACGAGATGCGCTCCTTCCTCGGCTCCAACCCCGGCCTCGCCTCCCGGTTCAGCCGCACCGTGGACTTCCGCAACTACTCGGCGGAGGAACTGGTCACCATCGTCGAGCGGGCCGCGGCCGGGCACGGCTACGAACTCGCCGACGCCACCCGGGAGGTGCTCGGCACGCACTTCACGCGGATGCCCAAGGGCGCCGACTTCGGCAACGGCCGAGCCGCCCGCAAGGTGTTCGAGGAGATGGTGGACCGTCAGGCCTCCCGGCTGGCCGTGCTGGCCGACATCACCGACGCCG
The DNA here is from genome assembly GCF_041435235.1 of Kitasatospora sp. NBC_01300. NCBI lineage: Bacteria > Bacillati > Actinomycetota > Actinomycetes > Kitasatosporales > Streptomycetaceae > Kitasatospora > Kitasatospora sp. NBC_01300. Next base: position 7,216,298 of record NZ_CP108408.1, read on the forward strand.
ACCTCGCCCGGCTGCTGCCCGAGGACCTCGGCGAGGAACACTCCGAAGCGGCCCGCGCGGCCGGGGCCGGCGGACCGGGCGCCGAAGGCGGCAGCGACCTGCTCGCCCAGCTGCGCGCCATGGTCGGCCTCGCCGCCGCCAAGGAGCAGGTCGAGAACCTGGTCAACCTGATCACCCAGGCCCGCCGCCGGGAGGAGGCCGGCCTGCCCACCGCCCGGATCAGCCACCACCTGGTCTTCGCGGGCCCGCCCGGCACCGGCAAGACCACCATCGCCCGGCTCTACGGGGCGCTGCTCGCCGAACTGGGCGTGCTGCCGCGCGGGCAGCTGGTCGAGACCGCCCGGGCCGACCTGGTCGGCCGCTACATCGGGCACACCGCCCAGCTCACCCGGGACGCCTTCGAACGCGCCCGGGGCGGCGTGCTGTTCATCGACGAGGCCTACACCCTCACCCCGCGCGGCGGCGCCGCGAGCGGCGACTTCGGGCAGGAGGCGGTGGACACCCTGATGAAGCTGATGGAGGACCACCGCGACGAGGTCGTGGTGATCGTGGCCGGCTACCAGGAGGAGATGCAGGGCTTCCTGAGCTCCAACCCCGGTCTGGCCTCCCGGTTCCCCCAGCAGATCGCCTTCGACCACTACAGCGCGGACGAACTCGTCACCATCGTGCGCCTCCAGGCGGAGGAGGCCGGCTACGTCTGCGCACCGGAGACCCTGGCCGTCCTGGGCGAGCTGTGCGCGGCCGTCCCCCGGGACCGCAACTTCGGCAACGGCCGCTTCGCCCGGCAGACGCTGGAGGCGATGGTCACCCGCCAGGCGGGGCGGCTCGCCCGGCTCGACGTCGGCGACCTGTCCGAACTCAGCCTGCTGCTGCCCCAGGACATCCCCGGGCTGCCGCAGGGGAGCGCGGTGTGACCGGCGCACCGGGCCGCTCGGCCCGGGCCGCCGCGGCCGTGCTCTGCTGCGGGGCCCTGCTGCTCCCGGCCGCCCCCGCCTGGGCCGCCCCGACGCCCGCCGCGGCCTCCGCCCCGACGCCGGCCGCCACCTCGGGCGCGGCCGCGGCCGATCAGGCCGCGCTGCCCGTCATCGGCCAGAACCGGAGTGCCGGACGGCCGGACGGCTGTGTCAAGCCCTCCGACAAGGGCACCGACCGGACCCCGTGGGCGCAGACCCACCTGCGGCCCGAGGCCGCCTGGCAGCTCAGCCGCGGCGCCGGGGTGACCGTCGCCGTGGTCGGCTCCGGGGTCGACCCCGCGTCCGGGGTCCTGGAGGGCCGCCTCACGCCGGGGCCGCGTGAGTACGGCCCCGGCGACTCCACCCGCGACTGCGTCGGCCACGGCACCTTCCTCGCCGGGCTGATCGCCGCCCGGCGCCAGGACGGGATCGGCTTCGCCGGCCTCGCCCCCGAGGCGCGGATCCTCGGCGTGGCCGTCACCGACGACGTGGGCAACACCACCCCGGCCCTGCTGGCCAAGGGCATCCGGGACGCGGCCGACGGCGGTGCCCGGATCATCGCCGTCGGCCTGGCGCTGTCGACGGGGGAGGCCGAACTCGGCGACGCCGTCCGCTACGCCACCGGCAAGGGCGCCCTGGTGATCGCTCCGGCCGCCCCCGACGGCGGCGGCAGTTCTTCCCAGTCCTCCCCGAACTCGCCGCCCGTCGCGGCCTACCCGGCCGCCCTCCCGGACGTCCTGGCGGTCTCCGACCTGGCGCCCAACGGCGCCCCGCCCAACGGTGCGGCGGACGCGGTGCGGGTCGACCTGGTCGCCCCGGGCGACGCCGTACTGAGCGTCGGCCCCGGCGGCAAGGGCTACTTCACCGCCGCCGGGCCCAGCTTCGCCACCGCCCTGGCGGCCGGCACCGCGGCCCTCGCCCTCGCCTACCGGCCCGACCTCACCCCGGCCCGGCTCGCCGACCGGCTCCGGGCCACCGCCTACCACCCCGGCACCGCCCTGCCCGACCCGCACCTCGGGTACGGGACGGTCGACCCCCTGGCCGCCCTCAGCGCCCCCCTCCAGGACGGGCCCCCGGCCACTCCCGGGCCCGCCCTGGCGGTGTCCCTGGTCCAGCCCCCGCCCCCCGACCCCGCCGCCCGCCAGGCCACCCTGATCGCCGGCGGGATCATCGCCGGCGTCACCCTGGTCGTCGGCACCGCTGTGGTCTGCGCGACGGGCCGTCGCCGGGCCTGGCGCCCCGGCCGCTGGTCGGTCTGACGGGGCGCCGGGAGTCCTCCGGGCGGTGCGGGTCCGCCCGGGCCAGTGGATCCGGGCCACCGGATCCGGGCTAGTGGAGGGCGGCGGCGGCGTGGGGGCCGGCGGCGGGCGGGGCGAAGTGCATGCCCTCGGCGACCAGGGCGGTGAGGTCGAGATAGGCGCGGCGGGTCTTGGGGCGCAGCTTGGCCGGGTCGAACTCCCCGCCCAGCGCCAGGTGTTCGTCGAAGGGCAGGACCACGACGCCGCGGCAGCGGTTCTCGAAGTGGGCGACGAGTTCCTCCACCCGGATCGTCCGGCCGCTGCTGCGGACGCTGGAGATCAGGGTCACGCTGCGCTGCGCCAGCGAGCCGTAGCCGTTGGTGTACAGCCACTCCAGGGTGGCGTCGGCGCTGCTCGCGCCGTCGATGCTGGTGGTGGCGGTGATGACCAGCTGGTCGGCGAGGTCGAGGACGGCGCCCATGGAGCTGTGCAGCAGGCCGGTGCCGCAGTCGGCGAGGATGATCGGGTACTGCCGGGCGAGCAGGTCGACGAGCCGCCGGTAGTGCTCGCCGCTGAAGCTGTTGGCGATCGCCGGGTCCGAGTCGTTGGCCAGGACCTCCAGCCCGCTGGGGGTGAGCGAGGTGAAGCGGCGGACGTCCATGTAGCCGGTGATGGTGGCCTCGGCGGCGAGCATGTCGTGGACGGTGGCCCCGGTCTCCCGGTGCACCCGCTTGCTGAGGGTGCCGGTGTCCGGGTTGGCGTCGACGGCGACCACCTTGTCGGCGCGGATCTCGGCCAGGACGGAGCCGAGCGCCAGGGTCGTCGAGGTCTTGCCGACACCGCCCTTGAGACCGATCACCGCGATCCGGAAGGAGCGGTGCAGCGGGGTGCGGATGGCTGCGGTCAGCCGTTCCCGCTCCCGTTCCCGCTCGCCCCGGCCGAGGCCCAGGCCGGCGGGCAGGCCCAGGGTGCGACGGCCCCGCCGTGCGGCGGGGAGCTGTAGCGGCGCGGACTGCGGGGCTGGTGGGGCCGGTGGGGAAGGTACGGCCGGTAGGGCCGGAAGTGCGGCCTGGGGGAGCTGCGGCAGCTGGGTGAACGGCTCCGGGGGCAGCGCGACCGGGGCCGGCCGCGCCTGCGGGGGCACCAGGACCGTCCCGAGCACGTCCAGCGGCTGCTGCCAGTCCGGGCCGGCGAGGTGACCGGCGGTGGGCGCGGTGCCAGGCGCCGGGCTCGGTCCGGCACTGGGCGCGGCGCTCGGGATGGTCGCCGTTCCGACGGCCACGGTGCCGGTCGCCGGGAGGACGGGGCCGTAGACGAGGCCGTAGTCGGGGGCGAGGTCCCAGTCCGGGCCCTGCGTCAGACGGTGCACCCGCCCGGTGTGCGTGTGGTCGGCCGCCATGTGTTCGCCTCCTGCTCGCCGTGTCGGCCCTGTCTGGTGCACCGGATTCCGACGCCCCCCGCGCCGGCCGGGTACAGGCCGTCCGATCGGTTCAACGGCCGGGGCCGGGAGCACCGTTCAACGGGAGCGCGGGACGCTTCGGCCCGATCGCGCCCCGCCACCTCGGAGGGGCTCCCGGCCGTGCGCGGCCGGGGAGACGTCTACGGACGGCGCGCCGGTTCCGGGTCACCCGGCGCCGTCGCCGGGGCGGGGTGAACCACCCCCGGTGGACGGCCCGTTGAGCGGGTCGGGGCGCGCACTGTGCCTCCCCCGCGCTTGGAGGACCTGATGGGCACCACCCCCCGCCGCACCGGCCGCCCGGCCTGCACCCCCGACCACCGGGCGGTCGGCTAGGCGCTGCCCGTCCAGGTCCTCTCGTTCGGGCCTCGTCGCCGGCCGAACCGGTGTGCAGGCGGCAGCTGAGCGGCAGCTGCCCGGCCGTACCGGAAAACCCTCTGCTGGACCGGCTGTCAGTAGATACCGTCTTCGGATGGCACTCGATGCGGAACGAGTGCCATGCAGGAGCAGCCGGCGTGACTCCCGTGGGACGGGATGGGGGAGGGACAACGATGGATCCGGACGGGCCGGACGTGCGCGAGGTCGTCGCGGCGCTGGTACGGCAGGAGGAACCGAGCAGGCCCGGGCCGCCTGCGCTGGTGGTGCCCGAGGGCACGGCGGAGGAGGTGACCGCCGTTGCCCGGCGGCTCGCGCTGCTGGCGCTGCCGACCGAGCGGCGGCGGCCGGAGCCCGCACCGGGGCTGCGGGAGCTGGCGGCGGCGCTGGTGGTCGACGAGCACCCCTCGGCACCGGCCTGGTCGGCGGTGGAGCGGGAGCAGCTGGCGACCTGGGTCGCGGTGCTGATCGAGCACCGGGGGGAGGACGGGGTCCAGGAGCTGGTGCGCGTGCTCAACGAGGCCTGAGGGAAGGCCTGGTGGCCATGGGGCGGCCGGGAGATGGCCGTCAGGTGGCTGGCAGGTGTCCGTGCGGAGCCCTGGCCTGCGGCCCGGCCGTGCGGGGCCGGGGCGTTGGCGGATCGTTGGTGCGGCCTTGGCGGCTGCGGGCAGTCTGCTGCTTGTAGCCGCCGGGGAAGCCCGGTCGGTGTGTCGCCCTGCCCTTGCCCGATCTGAGAGGCCGCGCGTGTCGAAGCAGCCCGTCGCCCAGCCCACGTCCGTCGCCCAGCCGCCCGTCGGCCCGCCGGCCGGCACGGACCCGTCGGCCACCACGGGATCTGCCCCCGCACCCGGCACGCCGAAGGCGGCCCGCCCCACCCTCGACCCGGACACGCTCGCCGAGATCCACCGGCTGCACGGCGGTTACCTGCTGCGTGCGCTGCTGCGCGCCACCGGCGGCGACCGGGGCAAGGCCGAGGACATCCTCCAGGAGACGCTGCTGCGTGCCTGGCAGCACCCCGAGGCGCTGGCGGCCGGGGCCGAGCAGAGCCGCCCCTGGCTGTTCACGGTGGCCCGGCGGATCGCGATCGACCACTACCGGATGGCCGCCGCCCGCGCCAAGGAGGTGATCGGCGAGCCGCTGGAGGACCGTCCGCTCGCCGAGGACCCGTACGAGCAGGTGGTCGTCGCCCGGGACATCGCGCTGGCCCTGCGCCGGGTGCAGAAGCACCACCGCGAGGTGCTGGTCGAACTGCACCTGCGGGACCGCTCGGTGGTGGAGGCGGCGGCCCGGCTCGGGGTGCCGCCGGGGACGGTCAAGTCCCGCAACTTCTACGCGATCCGGGCGCTGCGTCCGGTCCTCGCGGCGGAGCACGGTTACGGCCCGGTCGACGGCCGCGGCCAGGCGGCCGCGCTCGACCGCCCGGGCGCCGCCGTCTCCCGCTGACCGCTGACCGCTGACCGTTGACTGCTGACGGCCGACCGGCTCCCCGTGGCGGCCACCCGATCGCCGGGTGGCCGCCACGGGGAGCCGGTCAGTGCCGGTGCGGCGCGCGCGAGTTCAGCGACTCCTCCAGGCTGGTGGTGAACTCGCTCTGCACCCCGGCCAGTCGATCGTGGCAGCGGAAGCGGTCGAGCGCCGAGCGCAGCCGGTCCAGGGCCTCCAGTTCACGGCCCCGGCTCAGCAGGTAGGAGGCGTGCGACTGTTCGGCGATGGCCTGGAGGTAGAGCAGGCCCGCCTCCTCGCAGCCGGCCAGCAGCCGGTGCCAGGCCAGGTCGACGGTCTCGCTGCGCCCGTGCGGGGGCAGGGTGTGCGCCTCGGTCAGCATCGACCACAGGTGGATCGAGGTGACCGGGCGGGCGGGCAGCAGCTCCCTGGCCTCCCGGGCCTGCCGCAGCGCGCCCTGCCGGTCCCCGGCCAGCATGCTCACCCAGCTGTGGTGGACCAGGGCGACGGCCAGCGGCCTGGGGTCGCCGGACTCCACGGCCAGCGCGGCCGAGCCGGACGCCAGCCGGGCGGCCTCGGTCGCGCTGCCCAGGATCGCGGTGATCAGCGACTGGGTGGCGAGCGCGCGGGCGTACGCGGCGCGGCCCGCGGGCCCGGTCGCGGCCTCGCCGGCGGCCACCGCCCGGCGCGCGGCCTCGGCCGCCTCCTGACGGCGTTCCAGCCCGAGCAGCGCGTTCGCCCGGGCGCCGTGCAACTGGGCGGCGGCCAGGTCGTCGTCGCACCGCTCGGCCGCCCGGACGCCCGCGTGCAGGCAGCCCAGCCAGTCGGTGAACCGGCTGGAGCCGTAGTACAGCGGGCCGGCGGCCTGGGCCAGCCGCCAGACCCGCTCCGGGTCGTCGGCGGTGCCGGTGATCAGCGCGCGGATCGCGGGCTCCTCGGCCTGGAACCAGTCCAGTGCGGCGCGGATGCCGTCGGCCGGCGGCAGGGCCCGTGGCGGGTGGACGAGCGCGTCGAAACCGTCCTGGCCCGGCTCGATGAACTCGCCGCCCTGCCGCAGCGCCGCCTGGTAGTAGTCCAGCAGCCGCTCCCGGGCGAGGCGCCGGCGCGGCTCGGGCTGCTCGGCGAGCAGCCCGGCGCTGAACAGCCGGACCAGCTCGGCGCGGCCGTAGCGCCCGGGCGCCGCACCGGTGAGCAGGTGGTGGGCGGCGAGTTCGCCGAGCGACTGGCGGGCGGTGACCGGGTCGGTGCCGAGCACGGCCGCGCTGGTCAGGGTGTCCACCTCCCGGCCCGGGTGGGCGGCCAGCAGGGTGAGCAGTTCGGCGGCGCCGGGGGAGAGGCGGCGGTACGTCAGGAGGAGCTCGGTGGTGACGCCGGTCGCGCCGTCGGCGTCCAGGACGGGCAGTCTGGTCCGCTCGTCGGCGAGTTCGGCGACGAGTTCGGCGATCGTCCAGTCCGGGCGGGTGGCCAGCCGGGCCGCGGCGATCCGCAGCGCCAGCGGCAGGTGGTCGCAGAGCCCGGCCAGTTCGGCGGCGGCGGCCGGTTCGGCCCGCAGCCGGTCGGGGCCGAGCGCGCGCTCCAGCAGCCGCAGGGAGTCGTCCTGGGGCAGCGGGGGCAGCCGCAGCAGGGCCGCACCGTCGGCGGCCACCAGCCCCTCCAGCGAGCCGCGGCTGGTCACCACGGCGGCGCAGCCGGGCCCCTGCGGCAGCAGGTCGGCGACCTGGTCGGCATCGGCGGCGTCGTCCAGGACCACCAGCAGGCGCCGCCCCCTGGTCCGGTCGCGGTAGAGCGCGGCCCGGTCGTCCCGGTCCTCGGGGACGGCGCCCTCGGAGACCCCGAGGGCCCGCAGGAAGCCGCCGAGGGCGGCCTCCGGGTCGGCCGGGCCGGCCGGGTCGAGGCCCCGCAGGTCGGCGAACAGCTGACCGTCCGGGAAGTGCGGGGCGCGGCGGTGCGCCCAGGCGGTGACCAGCGCGCTCTTGCCGGCCCCGGCCGGTCCGACCACCACGGCCAGGCCTTCACCGGCGCGGTCCGGGCCGCACTCGCCGTCCAGCCAGCCGCCCTCGTTGTCCCGGCCGACGAAGTCGACCGGGCGGCGCGGGAGTTGGCGGGGCACCCGCGGCGCGGCCGGCGGGGCCGCCGAGCGGGCCGGGGCCGGCTGCTCGGCCCGGCCCCCGGACAGCACCTCGGCGAGCGCCGCCTGGAGCGCCGGGCCGGGCCGGATCCCCAGCTCGCGGTCCAGCCGCACCCGGGCCTGGTGGTAGGCGGACAGCGCGTCCGCCGGCCGTCCGGCCTGGTGCAGGCAGCGCATCAGCAGCGCCACCAGCTCCTCGCGCAGCCCGTCGGTCCGCACGTGCTGCTCCAGGGCCGGCACCGCCGCCACCCCGCTGCCCTGGCGCAGCCGCAGCCCGGCCCAGCTGAGCACGGCGGCGGTGCGGGCCTGCTCCAGCTGGTCGACCACGGCCGCGCGCACGGTGGTGTCGGGCAGGTCGGCCAGGGCCTCGCCGCGCCACAGCCGCAACGCCTGCTCCAGCAGCGCGATCGCCTGCGCGTCCGCCGTGCCGCAGCCGAGTCCGGCCTGTTCGGCGGCCTGGTCGGTCAGCGCCTCGAAGCGCAGCGCGTCCACCTCCTCGGCCGGACCGGCCAGCAGGTAGCCGGACGAGCGGGTGTGCAGCACGAACGGGGTGTCGGCGATCGCCTTGCGCAGCGCCGCCACGTGCCCCTGCAGGGCGGCCCGGGCGCTGGCCGGCGGCCGCTCGCCCCACAGCAGCTCGCAGAAGCCGTCCACCCCGACCACCCGGCCCAGCCGCAACGCGAGCAGCGCCAGGATCGCCCTGCGCTGCGCCCCCGGCAGCGAGGCGAAGCCGTCCGCCCCGGCCCGCAGCTCCACCGGGCCGAGCAGCCGAATCCGCACCAGTACCCCCACTTCACCCCACGACGGGCAGGGCGTCCCCCCGCCCCATTGACGTCCGGGGCGTTCCCCGGGGTGGAGCAGTGTAGTGCCCTGAAGTGTCCTGTTCGCGCCAGATCGCCCACTCCCCGGGCGCCGCCGGGTCGCGGTGCCCGGCGGAACGGACGTCGATGCCGGGCCCTGCGGATCTTGCCGGGTCCGGGCCCGACCCGACAAGATCCACCGGATCCGGGCAGACCCCATCCGGCCGCGTGCACGCGACCGGACCAGGCCTATCCTCTGACAACGCCGGGAAGACGCCGGAGGTTGTCGTCGGCGGCGGATCCGATCGGCGACAGGGGAGGAGAGGGCCGCATGCACATCGATCTGCTCGGGCCGGTCGCCGTACGGCGGGACGACGGGACGACGGTCACACCCTCGGCCCCCAAACGCCGCGCGCTGCTGAGTACCCTCGCCATCCGGCTCAACCAGACCGTCGGCACCGACGAGCTGATCGAGCTGGTCTGGGACGGCGACGCGCCTCCTACCGCCCGCGCCGCGCTCCAGGGGCACGTCGCGGCCCTGCGCCAGCTGCTCGACGGCCCCGGGCTCACCCTGGGCACCCGCGGCGCCGGCTACCTGCTGGCCGGCGACCCCGACCGGGTGGACCTGCTGCACTTCCGCGGGCTCTGCGACCGGGCGGGCGTGCTGCGGCCCGCCCCGGCCGCGCCCGCCGCGAGCACCGAGCCCGAGCCGCACGATCCGGCCGTGCCCCTGCTGCGTGCGGCCCTGGACCTGTTCCGCGGCCCGGCCCTCGTCGACTGCGGGTCCGTCCTGCTGCGCGAGCGCACCCTGCCGCACGTCACCGACCTGCGGCTGCGCGCCCTGGACCGGCTCGCCGAGGGCCTGCTCGGGGCCGGCCGCGGCGGCGAGCTGGCCGCCGAGCTGGCCGAGGCGGCGGCCGCCCACCCGACCCGGCAGACGCTGGTCGCCCGGCTGGTCCGCTGCCTCGACCAGGCCGGCCGCCGGGACGAGGCGGCGGCCTGGTACGACCGGGCGGTGGCCCGGCTCTCCGGCCCGCCCGGCCCGGAGCTGCGCCACGCCGGTGAACGGTCGGCGGACGGCCCCGAGCGGGACGCGCCGCCCAGACCCGCCCGGCTTCCGCGGCGGGGTGCGCCGGACCGCAGGTTCACCGGCCGGTCGGCCGAATTCGCCCGGCTCGACGAGGCCCTGGCCGCCGCCGTCCGGTCCGGCCACCCGATCCTGGTCACCGGACCGGCCGGGGTCGGCAAGACCAGCCTGGTCCAGCACTGGGTGCAGCGGTCCACCGGGCAGTTCCCCGACGGGGTCCTGCACGCCGAGCTGGGCGGTTTCGACCCGGCCGGGCCCCGCGAACCCGCCGACGTGCTGGCGGGGTTCCTGCTCGCCCTCGGCGAACCGGCGGGCGCCCTGCCCGCCTCGCCCGAGGAGCGGGAGCAGCGCTACCGGGAACTGCTGGCCGGCCGCCGGCTGCTGATCGTGCTGGACGACGCGCGCTCGTACGAGCAGCTCGCCCCGCTGCTGCCCGACCCGCCCCCGCCGGGGGACGGCCCGGACGGGGGCGCGAACGGGGGCAGGGACGGGAACGAGGACGGGAACGGGGACGGGGACGCCGGCACCCGCGGCACCCCCGTCGTCGTCGTCACCAGCCGCAGCCGGCTGCGCGACCTGCTGGTCCGCGACGGCGGCATCCCGCTCCCGCTGGGCGTGCTCGGCGCCGAGGACGCGGCCGAACTGCTCGCCCGGACCCTCGGCCCGGCCCGGGTCGCCGCCGAACCGCAGGCGGCCGCCGACCTCGCCGCGGCCTGCGACCACCTGCCGCTCGCCCTGCGGCTGGCCGCCGCCCGGCTGGCCGCCCGCCCCGGCTGGACCCTGGGCGACCTGGCCGCGGAACTCGCCGACGAGCAGACCGGCCTCGCCACCCTGGCCGGCACCGACCGCGGCCCGATCGGCGTCACCACCGCCCTGGACCAGACCTACCGGACCCTGCCGCCCGCCCCCGCCCGGCTGTTCACCCTGCTCGGCCTGCACCCCGGCGCGGTGATCGACACCGCCACCGCCGCCGCGCTCGCCGACCTGCCGCTCGCCACCACCCGCACCCTGCTGACCCGCCTCGACGCCGTCCACCTGCTGGAGGAGACCACGCCCGGCCGCTACGCCCGGCGCGAGCTGGTCCGGCGCTACGCGGCCGGGCAGGCCGCCGAACTCACCTGCGACGACCGGTTCGTCGCCCTCGACCGGCTGATCGCCCACTACCTCGCGGTCACCGCGGCCTGGACCACCGGCGGCTGCACCACCGCCGCCTGGACGCCCGAGGGCGCCGGCGCGGCCCCGGCGGAGGCGGCCGCCTGGTTCCGCCGGGAGGAGAGCGCCCTGCGCGCGGTGGTGGTCTGCGCCGAGCAGTTCGGCCGGACCGCCGAATCCTGGCAACTCGCCCACCGGATCGGCCTGCTGTACGAGACCACCGGCCATGACCGGACGCACTGGCGCGCCGTCACCGAGGCCGGCCTGCGCGCCGCCCACGGCTGCGCGGACCAGGCGGCCGTCGCCCGGCTGGCCACCGACCTCGCCGTCCTGCACGTCGACCGCGCCGCCCATCGCACCGCCGTCCAGCAGCTGGAACGGGCCGTGGCCGCCGCCGACCGGGCCGGCGACCAACTGCTGCGCCACCAGTGCCGCGCCCGGGTGGCCGGTGCGCTGCTGCGGGCCGGCCGCTACGACCAGGCCCTGCCGCTGATGACCGACCTGGTGAGCGCCGCCCGCACCCCGGCCGTCGGCGGCCTGCTCGTCCGCGCGCTCACCGACCTCGCCGACGCGCTGGTCCTGGCCGGCTCCCCGGGCCCGGCCCTGGTCCACGCCGACGAGGCCGTCCGGGTCGCCACCACCCGCTCCGGCGCCGAGGCCGTCCTCGCCACCCAGAGCCGGGCCCGCGCCCTGCACGCGCTCGGCCGCCGCGACGCCGCCCTGTCCACGGCCCGGCTCGCCGTCGCCCTGGGCCGCACGGTCGGCGACACCGGGCTGGAGTCCCGCACCCACGGCCTGCTGGCCGACCTGCTGTGCGAACTGGGCCGCACCACCGAGGGCGCCGTCGCCAGGCGGCAGGCGGCCCGTGCCCTGGCGGCGGGGGAGCGCTGACGGTGCGCCGCCCCGCAGCCGCCGCAACAGCAGCTCTGCCTGCCCGCTCGCCCTGCTCGTCCCGTCCGATCGGCAGAACCACAGGCGGAACTATGGGCAGAACCAGCACGCGCGGCCGTCCCGCCGGCAGGCGGGACACGGCGGCCCGCACCGGGGTGCCCGGCGCCTGAGCTGGGCGCTCGATGCTGGGAAAGCGCTGGGCACGAGGCATACTTCTGCCCGGGCATACTTCTGCCTGGGACGGTCGATCAGGCACAACGCCTGGCAGAAGTAACGGCGCTAGCAGGGGCGGGACATGACGGCTGTGAGCGGCACGGGAACGGGCACGGACTCCGAGGGGGCCGGCGACTTCGGCCGCCTGCTGGCCGGGCACCGGGTGGCGGCGGGCCTGACCCAGGAGGAGCTCGCCGCGGCGGCCGGCGTCAGCCTGCGCGCCGTCGGTGACATGGAGCGCGGTCGCACCCGCGGGCCGCAGCGGCGCACCGTCCGGGCCCTGGCCGAGACGCTGGGCCTGGACGCCCCGCAGGCCGCCGCGCTGGACCGCGCCGCCCAGTGCGGCCGCCCCCGGGGGACCAGGCCGGTGTCGGCCGCCGCCCCCACCCGCGGGCCGGCCGCCCCCGCCCCGGCCCTCGCCCCCGTCCCGGCTCCCGTCGGACCGGCCGGACCGGCCGAGACCGGGGACGCCGAGACCGGGGACACCGCGCCCCCCGCCCCGCTCGTGCCGGGCGCCCTCGCACTGCCCCGCGACATCGCCGACTTCACCGCCCGCGAGGACGCCCTCGCCCTGCTGGCCGAGCTGGCCGAGGACGACCGGCCCGCCCACCCCCGGGTGGTGCTGATCAGCGGTCAGCCCGGCCTGGGCAAGACCGCCTTCGCCCTGCACGCCGCCCACACCCTGGCCCCCTTCTTCCCCGACGGGCAGCTCTCGCTCGACCTCGGCGGCATGGCCGCCACCCCGCTCTCCGCCCGCGACGCGCTCGGCCAGGTGCTGCGCGCCCTGGGCGTGGCCGACAACGCGGTGCCCGCCGGGACGGAGGAGCGGGCCGGCCTCTACCGGGCCCTGGTGCGCGAGCGCCGGCTCGTCCTGATCCTGGACAACGCCGCCGACGAGAGCCAGGTGCGCCCGCTGCTGCCCGGTTCCGGGCCCGCCGTGACCCTGGTGACCAGCCGCAACGCCCTGCCCGGACTGGAGTCGGTGCTCCGCCTGCGGCTGGAGGCCCTGGCCCCGGGCGAGGCCGCCGACCTGCTGGCCCGGATCGCCGGCCGCGAGCGGATCGACGCGGCGCCCGACGCCACCGCCGAACTGGCCCGGCTCTGCGGCTACCTGCCGCTCGCGCTGCGCATCGCCGGGCAGCGGCTGGTGGCCCGCCCGCAGCAGCCGGTCAGCCATCTGGTGCGCCAACTGGCCGCCGAGGAGAACCGGTTGGACCTGCTGGAGACCGGGGACCTGGCCGTCCGCCCGGCCTTCGCGCTGTCCTACCGGCGGCTGCCGGCCCAATCCCAGCTGGTGCTGCGCCGCTCCGCACTGACCGCCGGGCACGACTTCACCGCCGCCGTCGCCGCCGCCTACGCGGGCCTGCCGGTCGGCCGGACCGAACTCGTCCTGGAGCAGCTGATCGACGCCGGGCTGGTGCAGCTCGCCACCCCGGAGCGCTACCGGCTGCACGACCTGGTCCGGCTCTACGCGGGCGAGCGGCTCGGTGCCGACGAGGGCCCCGAGGCGGTGGCGCAGGCCCGGGCCAGGGCCGGTGACTGGCTGCTGAACCGGGCCGCCGAGTACGGCCTCCGGTTCGACCCGGACCACGCGACGGCGGACCCCGACACCGATCCCGACGCCGACGCGGACCGCACCGGCCCCCCGGTGCCGCTCACCGAGGCGGCGCGCTGGCTGGAGGAGGAGCACCCGGAGTGGCTGGCCGCCCTCCACCAGGCCTTCGCCGCCGGCCGGCACCGGGAGGTGATCGACACCGCCGAGGCCATGCACTGGTTCTCCGACCGGCTGCTGAGCTGGGACATCTGGGCCGAGGTCTTCCAGCTGTCGGTCGACGCGGCCCGCGCCTGCGGCGACCAGCTGGCCGAGGCCGTCCACGTCAACTACCTGGCGTGGACGTACGTCACCTGCCTGCACCGCTACCAGCGCGGCATCGAGCTGGCCAACGAGGGGCTGGAACTGGCCCGCCGGATCGGCGCCCGCGAGCAGGAGGGCTGGGCGCTGACCTACCTCGCGGCGGGCCTCCGGCACCTGCACCGGCACCGGGAGGCCATCGACGCCTACCACCGGGCCGCGGACGCCTTCGCCGCCGTCAACAGCCGCGCCGGCTGGATCGGCCGACTGGTCACGCTGCGCGGCGCGGCCAACTGCCTGCGCGACTCGGGCCGGGCCGAGGAGGCGGTGGAGTCCCGCCGCCGGGCGCTGGCCGGCGCGCTGGAGCTGGTGGAGCGCTGGTCCTCGCCGCTGATGCACCTGGCGGCGGCCATGACGGCACACGAACTCGGCCTGGACCGCGCCGCGTTGGGGCGCTGGCCGGCCGCCGAGAAGGCCTTCCGGCAGGCCCTGACCCACTACGAGGAGATCGGCCGGCCGGACAGCATGACCAAGACCCTCACCGAGCTCGGCACCGCCCTGATCGAGCAGGGCCGCGCCGAGGAGGCCCGCGAACTCCTCACCGAGGCGCTCACCGACCTCAGCGCGGACGGCCCCCGGCAGGGGCGGCGCCGGACGGGGTGAGGCGGGGAGCCCGGCGGGCGGGCGGGGTGAATCCCGCGCCGGGAGGGCCCGGGGCCTGGGGCCCGAAACGCGCACGCCCGCACGGCGGGTGGGCCGTGCGGGCGCGTGAGCGGCGGACTGTGCGGGTCGGTCAGATCCGGGTGTCCTCGACCACCGGCAGCGTGTGGTTCTCGGCGAAGGCGCTCGGGGCGAACGAGTTCCGCGGCGCGACGGCGGGCTTCTTGCCGCAGAAGGCCGGCTCCAGCGCGTTCATCAGGCCCTGGGTCACGGAGCCGTTGTTGGAGGCGTTGGCGAACACGACGACGGAGCGCTTGCCGTCCGGGGTGGCGAACGACTGGGTCTGGAAGCCCTGGACGATGCCGCCGTGGCCGTACACGTCACCGCAGGACAGCGAGATGCGGCGCAGCCCGAGGCCGTAGCTGATCTTGGCGGTGGGGGTGGCCAGGGCGGCCGTCATCTGCTTCAGCGAGTCGTCCGAGACCAGCCCGCCGGAGCTGCCGGCCATCAGCGCGGTGAGGAAGTGGTCGAGGTCGGCGGCGTCGGAGATGACCGCGCCGGCCGTCCACACCCAGGAGCCGGTCTGCTCGGTGGAGTCCAGCAGCGGCTTGGTGCGGTCGTCGTTGGTGAGGTAGCCGGTGACGTGGGCGCCCTGGATCGTCTGGTCGGGCACGACGAAGGAGGTCTTGTTCAGGCCCAGCGGCTCGATGATCCGCTCGCGCAGGACGTCCTCGTAGGGGCGGCCGGTGAGGTGCTCGACCGCGAGGCCCATCAGGACGAAGTCGGTGTTGGAGTAGGAGTACCGGCTCCCGGGCGTGTACTGCTGGCCGTGCTTGACGGACATCGCCACCAGGTCGCGCGGCGCGTACACGTTGGTGCGGATGCGCGCCTCGAAGGCGCTGGTGGTCTCCTCGCCGGCCTGCTCCAGCAGGTCGTTGGTGTGATCGTAGATCCCGGCGCGGTGCTCCATGACCTGGCGGCCCGTCATGGTCCAGGTGTCCGGCAGGGTGCCGGCCGGCAGGTAGTCGCGCAGCGGCTTGTCGAGGTCGATCAGGCCCTGCTCCGCCAGCTGCATCACGAGAACGGCGTTGAACATCTTGCTGTTGCTGCCGACCCGGAACCTCCACGAGGAGTTCATCGGGGTGCCGTCCAGATCGGCCTTGCCGACGGCCAGTGAGCGGGTGGTCTCGGCGTCGCCGTGGTCGCGGATCACCGCGAAGGCGCCCGGGGCGCCCGCGTCGGTGGTGGCCTGGAGGGCGGCGCGCACCGCGGCCGTGTCCGGGGTGGGCGCGCCGGTGGTGCCCTGGTCGGCGGCCACGGCCTGCGCGGCCCCGGTCGCCAGCAGGACGACACCCGCGGCCGCCACCGCGAGCGGACGCAGAAGGCTGATCTTCGCCATGATCCTCTGTTCTCTCACTCGGCTGACGCGGCGTCGGCCACGTCCTCGAAGATCCACTATCACCGGAGGGGCCCGCGGCTGGCAAAGTGAACCCGATCGGGTGCACCATCCGTTTCCCGACCCGGGGTCAAGGTTTTACCTGCTGTCGTCTACCCGCGTCGACCGATCCACCCGATGCTGTTCGGGCGCCTCGCGCGTGCTCCCGCACCTTCGCCCAGGCCTTCCCCCTCATCGATCGTGGAGTTCCGCATGCCCCTGGCCACCTCCGCGCGCCGGGTCGGCGCGCTGCTGCTCGCCGCCGCCGGTCTGATACCGCTGTCCGGCACCGCCCGGGCCGCCACCGCCGCCACGTACACGCCGATCGTGTTCCCGGACCAGGACCACGGCGTCGTCTACGACCTCATCAACTCGGCCACCCGCTCGGTGGACGTGACGATGTACGAGCTGCGCGACACCACCGCCGTCAACGCCCTGATCGGCCGCCAGCAGGCCGGCGTCAAGGTCCGGGTGATCCTCGACGGGAAGCACAGCTCGGTCAACGGCGCCGCCTACTCGGCCCTGCGGGCCGCCGGAGTCGGGGTGACGTACTCCTCCTCCGCGTTCGTCTACACCCACCAGAAGACCGTCACCGTGGACGGCGCCAAGTCCCTGATCCTGACCGGGAACCTGGACTCCACCTACTACTCCAGCAGCCGCGACTACGGCGTCGTCGACACCGACGCCAACGACGTCGCCGCGATCGAGCAGGTCTTCGCCGCCGACTACGCCCAGACCTCGATCACCCCCTCCGACGGCGACAACCTGGTCTGGTCGCCCACCGACTCGCAGGCCCGCCTGCTGGACCTGATCAACGGCGCGCAGCACACGCTGGACCTGGAGCAGCTGGAGTTCGGCGACCAGGCCCTGGTGGACGCGGTCGCCGCGGCCGCCGGCCGGGGCGTCGCGGTGCGCGTGGTCGGGATGAACTTCTCGTCCTACGACAGCTACTTCGACCAGGTGGTCGCAGCCGGCGGCAAGGTGGTCACCTACTCCAACACCACGGCCCTGTACATCCACGCCAAGGCGATCGTCGCCGACTACGGCACGCCCTCGGCCAAGGTGTTCGCCGGTTCGGAGAACTTCTCCGACAACTCGCTGAACAACAACCGCGAACTGGGCCTGATCACCACCGACTCCGGCGTGCTGACCGCCGTCGAGTCCACCGCCGCCCGCGACTTCGCCAACGGCACGCCCTACTAGACCGGTTCGTCGCCGGCCCGATCGACGTCCGCGCCCGGGCCGCTCCCTACCCAAGGAATTGTCATGACTTCGTCCACCAAGCCCGGCTCCCGCCGCACCGCCACCGCCCTCGGCTCGGTGGCCGCGCTGGTCGCGGCCTCCGCCGGCCTCTGGGCCGCCACCGCCTCCACCGCGCAGGCCGCCGCCCTGCCCGCGCCCGACCACATCGTCGTCGTGGTGATGGAGAACCACGCCTACAACCAGGTCGTCGGCAGCAGCAGCGCGCCCTACCTCAACTCCCTGGCCACCGGCGGCGCCAACCTCACCCAGTCGTTCGGCATCACCCACCCCAGCCAGCCGAACTACTACGCCCTGTTCTCCGGCTCCACCCAGGGCGTCACCGACGACAGCTGCGTCTCCGTCGGCGCCCTCCAGGGCCCCAACCTGGCCTCCGAGGTCACCGCCGCCGGCAGGACCTGGGCCAGTTACAACGAGACCCTGCCCGCCCAGGGCAGCACCACGTGCAGCAGCGGCAAGTACGCGCAGAAGCACAACCCCTGGTTCGGCTTCGGCAACGTCCCGCTGAACTCGGCCAGGACCTTCGCCCAGTTCCCGACCGACTACACCACCCTGCCGAACGTCTCCTTCGTCGTACCGAACCTCTGCAGCGACATGCACGACTGCTCGGTCGGCACCGGCGACACCTGGATCAAGAACAACCTCGGCGCCTACGCCACCTGGGCCAAGAGCCACAACAGCCTGCTCGTGGTCACCTTCGACGAGGACAACCGGCTCGCGGGCAACCGCATCCCGACCGTCTTCTACGGCGCCCACGTCACCCCCGGCAGCACCTCCTCCGCGACCTACAACCACTACAACGTGCTGCGCACCCTGGAGGACCTCGCCGGCGCCACCACCCACGCGGGCAACGCGGCCAACGCCGCTGACATCACCGGCATCTGGAACTGAGTCCCGCCGCCCTGACCGTCCGCCAGGAGCCGCCTCCGGACCACCGGCCGCCCCGCGCCCGTCGCGCGGGGCGGCCGTCGCGTCCGAGGTCGACAGCGGCGCGGTGGGCGGTGAGGATGGGGGCGTGCGATTCGATGCCGTACCGATGCCGGAGCGGGTGGGGGAGCGGCCCCGGGACGTCCGGGGCTATCCGGTGCCGGCGATCACGCCGTGGCGGGGCGGCGAGCCGCAGTTCGCGCTGACCGACCACGAGCGCAGCGCGAACTGCGCGCTGGAGCGCCTCTGTTCGGTGTGCGGAGGGTTCATGGCCCGGGGCCCGGTGTGGCGCGTGGTCGGAGCGGCGGAGAGCGCGGCGATCGCGGCCGCGCTCGCCGGGGGGCGGCCGTACCGCAATCTCGCGCCGACGACGGAGGGGCCCGGCCACCGGGCCTGCATGCTCTACGCGGCGATGGTGTGCCCGTACCTGGCCCGGCCGAACGCCCGGCGCCGGACGACGGCGCCCGGCGGCGCGGACGAGCTGACGGCGGCCGCCGTCCGCGGGGCGGTGCGGGGCGGCACGGGGGCGGTGGTCGGGTTCGGCGACTACGAGTTCGCCGTCACCGAGAGCCGGGTGCTCTTCCGCTTCCTGGACCCGGTCGAGTTCCTGCCGCACGAGTCCGCCGACGAGCACTTGCCCGCGCTGCGGGCCGAGTTGGCCTCGCGCGGCGGACTTTAGCGGAGGATTCGCGCGGTTCGCCCCGTACCGGGCACGAACCAGTGACAGACTGAGGCGGACATGACCAGTTCCTGGATCGGGGGTGGCCGTCCGTCAGCGACGGCTCCAGGGCACCGACATCGAGGAGTACGTTTCTTGACCACTCACCTCAGGCACGGCACCGGCCCGCGGAAGGTGCTGGCGCTGCTGGCGGCACTGTGCGGGATCGTCGGCCTCACCGCGCTCGGTACGACCGCTGCGGCGGCGGCCGATTCGCGGCACGCGATCTACGCCATCGCGCACCGGGTCGACACCCTGGACGGGGTGGACGCCGCGCTCGGCCACGGCGCCAACGCCATCGAGATCGACGTCTGCGCCTGGTGGAACCCGAACGAATGGCGCGCCTACCACGACTGTTCCTCGGCCGGTGAGAACCGCCTGGGCCCCAGCTTCGACAGCATGATCGACCGCATTCTCTCCAACGCCAACGCCGGGCGCCGGCTGTCGCTGGTCTGGCTGGACATCAAGGACCCGAACTACTGCGGGGAGCAGCCCAACCGCACGTGCAGTGTCGCCGGACTGCGTGACAAGGCGCAGCGGCTGACGGCCGCCGGGATCCAGGTGCTCTACGGCTTCTTCGAGTACCACGGCGGCAACACCCCGGACGTCGGCGGCAGGGGCTGGCAGAGCCTGGAAGGCAGGCTCGGCCCGCTGGAGGGCATCACGTCCACCGGCACCCGTGACCAGGTCCAGGGCGCTTTCAACCGGTCCGGCTCCGGATTCCCGGCCGGTCACCGGGCGATGGACTACGGCGACTCCGACATCACCAAGGGCTTCGGCAACTGCACGGAGGCCACCTACAACACGTGTGCGGAGCTGAAGAAGGGGGCCGGGGACCGCGCCGCCGGGCGGCTCGCGGCCACGCTGTCCTGGACGACCACCTACAACGACCCGTGGTACGTCGACAAGCTGCTCGGCGACGCGGGTGTGGACGGCATCATCGCGGGCTACGGCGCCTTCACCGGCGTGCGCGAGTACGACAACAGCTGGCAGTGCGCCAACGCCATCAACCTCGTCCGCGACTGGGTGAACCGCCACAGCGGCACCCACCGCATGGCCAACAGCGGCGACCGCCTGTTCCGCTAGGCCTCTCCGGCGGCCTTGTCCGTCCGAAGGACATCCGCCGTCCCGCCCGCCGCCCGTGCGGTGGGAGGGACGGCGTGACGGTCAGCGGGAGATGGTCCACTGCTGCTCGGCGGAGCCGTCGCAGGTCCACACCCCGAGCTCCTTGTCGTCCTCGTGGTAGGTCAGGCAGTCCTGGTCGCTGATCCGGATCACGTACCGGTCGCCCGAGACGTTCTTCACCTCCCACTTCTGCTCCGAAGCGCCCTTCCAGCCCTTGGTGTCGGCGAAGTAGGTGCCGGTGTTCTCGGTGAGGTCCCGCCCGAGCGCGCTGGTGATCCGGTAGCGGCCGCCGCCCGCGTCGCGGAACGTCCAGGTGCCGCCCGCGTCGCCCGGCTTCCCGGCGATCACGGAGGCGCCCTCGCCGGAGCCGGTGGCGACGGCGGCGAGGTTGTTGACGGTCCGCAGGTGCACGGGAGTGTTGAGCGCGGGCCGGCCGGAGCCGGTGGGGGTGCCGGTGCCCGGCTTGGTGCCGGGCTTGGTGCCGGGCTCGGCCGGACCGCCGGGCTGGCCGGTGTGGGGAGGCCTGGCCGGCGTGGCGGGCACCCCGGGGTCGTACGGCGTGCCGGGGTCCCGCGGCATCCCGGGGACGATCAGGGTGGCCGGCAGCCCGCCCGGCGCGGGAGTGCCCGGGTCCCTCGGTACGCCGGGGGACGCCATCGGGGAGAAGTTCACGACGCCGTCGGTGTGGTTGTAGCGCTGACCGGCGCTGCCCGTGCCCCTCGGGTACGTCCAGGTGTGCTCGCGGGTGGTCCGGGTGAAGAGGCCGTAGAACCCCCAGTTGCCCCAGCCGCCGTCGAAGCCGTTGGCGAAGCTGCCGCCGCCGGAGAAGACCCAGATCCGATAGGTCTGGTCCTCGCGCGAGGTCTTGTCGTGGTAGTCGACGTCGTAGGTGAAGGCGACGTTCTGGAGGTTCTGCTCGTAGTTGTGGACGTACCAGGGGTCTCCGAAGGCGTTGTCGCCCTTGATGTTGAAGACCATGACGTTGTAGCTGCCGCCGGTCATCCTGATCAGCATGTCGAGCGTGCCCTGGACGTACTCGCCGCGGGCCCGGTTCTTGAGCTCCGAGGTGTGCTTCGCCGCCTCGATGCACCACACCAGGCTGGTCGAGCCGGGAGTCACCGTGTTGGCGGCGTTGCAGTTGTCCTGGGCCGGGTCGTACGAGCCGTCGGCCATCGCGGGCCCCGCCAGACCCAGGACGGCCACGGCACTCATCCCTGCGGCCAGGGCCGACAGCTTCTTCGTCGAACGCACGTGCTCTCCTTGCGAGTTCTGTGATGGGCGGGACAAAATATGGCATTCCGGTCAGCCGATCAGTGCCACTTTGTCTCGATCCATACGCGTCCCTTGCGTAGGCCTGACGCTCGCGGTGCGCCGGCCCGAACCCGTGCGGGCGATTCCTCAAGCCCCTTGTGAACGACGGATGATCGGGCCGCCCGGGTTCAACGGTCCACGTCCACCCGCCCCGGCCGTCCTGCGTCCGAGGCCGCCGGCGCGCCCCCACCCGGCGCAGAAGAGTGGAGTACGGCGCGATCGGCGTGCGGATGCGGCGCCGTGGCAACGGATGTGACCGCTCGGCCCCCATCCGAGGGGGCCGTCCGACGAGAGGACATCCATGCGCCCCGGACGAATCGCCGGCGTGGGCCTGGCGGCGGTGGCACTGACAGCCACCCTCGCCGGCCCCGCCCAGGCCGACAACCTGCCCGAGACCGTGTCCGCCACGGGCTCCCCGAGCGGCGTCACCGCCATCTGCCCCGAGGGACTGCACCCGGACAACGACTGGATCATCACCAACGGCGACGGGACCAGGCTCGGCGCGAACCAGCGGTGGCAGTGGAGGGACAGCGACGGCGGCAGGGGCATCATCGTCTGGATCGCCCCCTACCTCGACTCGCCGCCCCCGCCCCCGAGCATCAGGCTGACGATCTCCTGCATCTCCTGAGTGCCCGACGGCGGAGGGGGCGCGGCGGCCGCCGCGCCCCCTCCGCCGTCAGCTGCTCACCATGTTCCGGGGGCTCACGGCCGGTAGGCGGGGAGGCCCTTGACGGTAGAGACCGGGGCCGGGGCGGCGGAGCCGTCGGCGGGGAGGGTGCTGACGCCGTCGGGGGTGCGGGCCGCGATGGTCAGGCCGTCGGGGGACCACGCGGGTTCGGTGTAGTCGGTGGCGGCGGCGGGGGTGAGGTCCTTCTCGTCCTGCTGGTCGATCCGGCTGGAGCGGGTGAACAGGTGGTCGTGCCCGTCGACGGAGCGGACGAAGACGACGTGTTCGCCGTCGGGGGAGAGGGCCGGCTGGGAGCCGTGGCCCAGGTCGCGGGTGGCGGGGCGGATGTAGTCGTCGTAGAGGTAGACCTCGCCGGCGGGGGTGTTGGCGTAGACGATCTCGCCGTGCCGGCCGCCGGCGTCGGCCCAGGTGTTGCCGGTCTGCGGCGGCTGCGGCCTGTCCGCGCTGCCGTCCAGGGAGGTGCGCGGGGTGAGCACCTCGGGGGTGCCGCCGACGGCCTTGGTGGGGATCTTCTCCAGGCGCAGGACGCCGCCCCTGGCGGCGGCGAAGACGATGGTGTCGAAGCGTTCGGCGGATTCGGGGAGGTCGCTGGGGCCCTGCGCGGCGTGCTGCCAGGTGGGGTGGGACCAGGTCTCGCCGCCGGGGGCCGTGGCGAGGGTGGCCTTCGCGCCGCCGTCGGGGTCGGCGACGACGAGGTCGCCGTTGCCGTTGATGAAGGCCGCCCGCTTGCCGTCGGCGGACCAGGCGAGGTCGCGGACGACGGTGCCGAAGTCGACGGTGGTGCCGTTCATCGTGACGGCCCGGGTGCCGGTGCTGATGGTCAGGTGGTTGGCGGCGCTGGTGCCGTTGACCTCCTTGGTGCCCGGCGCGGGGGTGCCGTGGGAGGGGGTGCCCGGGGCGGGGGTGCCTGGCGCGGGGGTGCTCGGGCGGGCGGAGCCGCCCGGGGCCGGGGCCCCCGGAGCGGTGGCGCCGGGCGCCGCGCTGCCGGGGGCGGCGGCGTCCGAGCCGGTGTTGTCGGGGCCGCAGGCGGAGAGCAGCACGGCGCCGACGGTGGTCATCACGGCGAGCGCGGCGGTGGTGCCGAATCTGTTGCGCACGGACATTTCCAGGTCCCCCCTCGGGTGCTGTTCGCGTTCGAGGAGGAGCTTCCCAGGGGGAGTTCAGCGGCCGGTGCGAGCCGTGTCACGGTCGTGGAACAACAGCTGCCCTGCTGGGAACAAAGCTTGACGCTGCGTCAGAGTCCGAGGCTGGTGAGGCCGGGGTGGTCGTCGGGGCGCCGGCCGAGCGGCCAGTGGAAGAGGCGTTCGGCGGCGGTGATCGGCAGGTCGTTGATGGCGGCGTGGCGGTGTGCCATCAGGCCGTCGCGGTCGAACTCCCAGTTCTCGTTGCCGTAGGAGCGGTACCACTGGCCGGAGTCGTCGTGCCACTCGTAGGCGAAGCGGACGGCGATGCGGTCGCCGTCGTGCGCCCACAGCTCCTTGACGAGGCGGTAGTCGAGTTCGCGGTGCCACTTGCGGGTCAGGAAGTCGGCGATCTGCTCGCGTCCGGTGAGGAACTCGGTGCGGTTGCGCCACCGGCTGTCGGGCGTGTAGGCGAGGGCGACGCGGTGGGGGTCGCGGGTGTTCCAGGCGTCCTCGGCGGCGCGGACCTTCCGTCGGGCGGTCTCCGGGGTGAACGGGGGCAGGGGAGGGCGCTGTTCGGTCACGGGAGTCTCCTCGGGTATGGCGGAGCCGACGGTGAGAACGGTCGTTCTCACTGTAGCGGCTACCCTAGGAGAACCATCGTTCTCACGCAAAGGGCACGGCAGATGGACCAGCACGACCCGCGGGGCCTGATCCTCGACGCGGCCGAGGAACTGTTCTACGGGCAGGGCATCCAGGCGGTCGGCATGGACGCCGTCCGGGCGGCCTCCGGCCTGACGATGCGCCGGCTCTACCAGCAGTTCCCGTCCAAGGACGACCTGGTCGAGGCGTACCTGCGGCGCCGGGACGGGCGCTGGCGGGCGGATCTCGCCGCCTACGTGGCCGGCGCCGCCACGCCGCCGCGCGACCAACTGCTCGCCGTCTTCGACTGGCTCGGCCGCTGGTTCGCCGAACCCGGCTTCCGGGGCTGCGCGTTCGTCAACTCCTTCGGCGAACTGGGCGCCGTCTCACCGGGGGTCGCGGCGACCGCCCGGCAGCACAAGGAGGAGTTCAACGCCTACCTCGCCTGCCTGGCCGAGGCCGCCGGTGCCCCGCCCGCCACCGCCGCCCAGCTGGCGCTGCTCGCCGAGGGGGCGATGACCACCGCCGCCGTGCACGGCGACCCGAGCGCCGCCGCCGACGCCAAGGCGGCCGCCCGCGTGCTGCTGGACGCCGCCCTGCCCGCCCGCACCTGACGGACCGCAGGCCGGTTAGCCCGTCAGCCCGGGACGGGGGCCGTGCGCCGCTCGAAGACCTCGGGGCGGGCCGCCTCCAGGGCGGTGGCGACGGCGCCCAGCAGGACGGCGTCCTGGCCGAGCCGGCTCGGCTCCAGCCGGGGCCGTAGCGGGGATCGCTCGTAGAGGGCCTGCTCCAACGGGCGCAGCAGCAGGTCGGCGCTGCGCCCGATGCCGCCGCCGAGCACCACCACGTCCGGGTCGAGCAGCGCCGCGACGACGGCGAGGACGTGGCCCAGGCGGTCCACCTCCTGCCGGACGGCCTCGACCGCGGCGGGCTCGCCGAGCCTGGCCCGGGTGAACACCTTCTCGGCGGTGAGCGGCCGTCGCATCCCGAGGCCGAGGGCGGTGCGCACCACGGCGTCGGCGGAGACGGTCTCCTCCAGGGTGGTGCCGGTGCCGGTGCCGGTGCCGGTGCTGGTGCTGGTGCTGGTGCTGGTGGCGGAGGCGCAGCCCGGCAGGCGCAGCAGTCCGAGTTCGCCGGCCGCGCCGTGCGCCCCCGTCAGCAGTTCGCCGTCCTTGACCACCCCCAGGCCGAGCCCGGTGCCGACCAGTAGGTAGACGAAGAGCCGGCTGCCCGCGCCCGCGCCGTAGGTGTACTCGCCGACGGCGGCGAGGTTGGCGTCGTTGGCGACGGTGACGGTGGTGCCCAGGCCGTCGGCTATTCGGTCGAACAGGCCGGGGCGGCCCCAGCCGGGCAGGCTGGCGGCGAGTCTGACGCTGCGTCTGCGCTCGTCCCAGACCCCGGGCGTGCCGGCCACGGTGTGGGCGACGGCGGTGCCGGGCAGCCCCGCCTCGGCGACGGCCTCGCGGGCGGCCGCGACGACGGCGTCGGCGACGGCGTTGGCCGAGCGTCCACGGTTGGGCAGGTCGCGGCGGGCGACGACGCATCCGGACAGGTCGGCGACGGCGACCCGCAGCCGGGCCCGGCCGATGTCGAGCCCGAGGACGTGCCCGGCGGCCGGATCGGTCTCGTACAGGACGGCGGTGCGGCCGCGCTCGGGGGCGAACCTGCCGGCCTCGCGGGCGAGTCCGGCGAGTTCGAGGGTGGCCAGTGCGGTGGAGACGGTCGGCTTGGACAGCCCGGTGTCGCGGGCGAGTTGGGCCCGGGAGAGCGGGCCGTGGCAGCGCAGCCGCTCCAGCAGGAGCCACTCGTTGTTGCTCCGGAGCCGCTGCCGGTTCCACGGCGGTTGTCCAGGCCCTGACAGTGGAGCGAGGGCGACGGGCTGCGGCGCCCCGTCCGTGGCCGTAGTCCGTCCTGCTGTGCTCATTCGGTCGATCGTAGGGCACCCGTCAGCCGACGAACGAGGACGGACGGTGAGAGCACGGACGGTGGGCGGACGGGCGGAGCGGAAGCGCGGACCGCCGGTGGCGGCGGGGAGTCCCGGCTCCCTGCTGCCACCGGCGGTCGGATCGCCCGGCGCGGCCGCGCCCCGCCGGGTCGGGGCGTCGGGGCGGGCCCCGCCGGGCCGGGGTCCGGTCCCACACGCCGGACCCCGGGCTCGACGGGTGCGGGTCGGTCAGTCGATGGTGTAGCCGGATCCGAAGGCGGTGACGCTGAGCGGACCGTCCAGGTTGTAGTTGCCGGTGGCGGCGATCCGGCGCAGGCACTCGACCCGGTCGACGGACTTCCTCCATTCGTCGGCGGTGGAGGAGTTGGCCGGGTTGGTGAGGTCGTCGACGCGGACGTCGAAGAAGGCGTTCAGCCAGGTGCTCTCGCCGGCGCCGGACGGCGGGCCGACCTTGGCGTTGGTGCGGCTGATGAGGGCGGGCAGGGCGTCGTACTCGCTGCCGTTGCCGTGCTGGATGGAGGCGTCGTACAGCTCGGCGCGGGCGAGGGCGGTGGTGAGGCCGAGCTGGTCGGCCTGGTTCATGGCGGGGGTGAAGTAGCGCTGGTCGACCTGGTCGTCCTGGACCTGCCGGAAGGCGGCGTCCTGGGCGGCCTGCTTCCAGGCGGCGACGTAGTCGCTCTCGGGCAGGCCGCTGGTGTCGCCGCTGCCGGCGGCGGCCAGGCGCTCCAGCTCGGGGATGAAACGGGCGAGCGGGTTGTCGGGGGAGACGGCGGTGTAGGCGCGGACGACCTTGAGCGCGTCGCCGTCGTTGGTGGTGAAGCCGGCGCGGCCGGCGGTGACGCCGCGGCCGTCGTTGATGTTCTCGGCGTAGCCGTACTGGAGTTCGGTGGTGCTGTTCTCGAAGATGCTGATCAGCTGGTCGGCCCGGCGGTGCTGATCGGGGGTCAGGCCGCCTGCGGACGCCCGCTGCACGGCCGCGGCGGTCGCCCGGGCGGGGGTGGTGGCGGTGGCGGCCGAGGCGGAGGTGGCGGCCCAGGCCGCACCGGCGACCAGGGCGGCTGCCGCCGTGGCGGCGGCGAGGCGTCGGGTTCGGGAAACTCGCATGGGTGTGCTCCGATCTCCGGGGCGGTGCCGCCGGAGGCAGTGGGGGATGGCGCGCCGGTCGAAACGGGCGCCCGTGGAAGCGAGAGAGCGAGCTCGCGGCAGCAGAGTACGGTCTGCGGCCGACGGCGGTCTATAAGATAAGGAAAGTTTCCTAATAAAATTGCTTGGGCCTCGGAGACGGTGCTCGGCCGTCGCCGAACGCGCCGCGCCGGTGATACCGTCCGAGCGTCTGGCGACCGTCCGCCCGGCCACCGCCGGGCCCGGCCCGCGAGCTCCCTGCACCACCGAACCGGGTGCCCCGCGCGCACGCACACGCCGCGTGCCCGCCGCATGCGCACCGCCCGCGCCGTACGCGCGCGTACCGCACGCGCCCCCGCGCCCGGCCGCTCCCACCGAACCCCGACCAGCACGGAGCACCGACCCATGAGCCTCCCGAGCACCACCCCACCCACCGTCACCCCGATACGGCCGCCGCGCCTGGTGGCCACCGACCTCGACGGGACGATCGTGCGCGGCGACCGCACCGTCTCGGCCCGCACCGTCGCCGCCCTCGCCCGGGTCGAACGGGCCGGCGGGCTCGTCGTCCTGGTCACCGGCCGCCCGCCGCGCCTGATGGGCGAGATCGCGGCCGCCTTCGGCCACCGGGGCGTGGCGATCTGCTCCAACGGCGCCTTCGGCTACGACATGCGCACCCGCGCGGTGGTCGCCGAGAACCCGATCCCGGTCGACGTGCTCGGCGAGAGCGCCCGGCGGCTGCGCGAGGCCGTGCCGGGGATCGGGCTGGCCGTCGAGTACGCCCAGGAGCTGGCCGGCGACGCGCACTACGAGGCGGGCGCCTGGGACGCCGACACCACCGTGCAACGCCTCGACGACGCACGGCTGTTCGGCCGCCCGGCGCCCAAGCTGATCGGCCGTCACCCGGAGCTGTCCGCGGACGAGCTGCTGGCGCTGGCCCGCCCGGTGCTCGGCGAGCTGGTGACGGTCTACCACGCGAACGGCGAGCGGCTGGTCGAGGCCGTCGCGAAGGGCGTCAGCAAGGCCGCCGCGCTCGGCGACCTGGCGCGGCGGCGCGGGATCACCCGCGAGCAGGCGGTCGCGTTCGGCGACATGCCCAACGACCTGCCGATGATGGCCTGGGCGGGCACCTCGTACGGCGTCGCCAACGCCCACCCGGAGGTGCTGGCCGCGGTGGACCACGTCATCGGCAGCAATGACGAGGACGGGGTGGCCACCGTCCTGGAGGGTCTGTTCCCCGAGGGGTGAGCCGCGCGCGGAACGGGCGTTCCCGGGAACGCCCGTTCCCGGCGGGCCCGTTCCCCGAACGGACGCCCCCGGAGCCGCCGCTCGCCGCCCGCGCCGTCAGGGCGCGCTGGTGTGGGTCAGGGTCTCCCAGCCGATGAAGTAGTCGGCCCCGAACGGGCTGTGCGCGGCCACGTACTGCGCGGTCTGCGGCATCGCCACGCCCTCGCGCAGGTGGTACTCGTTGTACGCGAGCTGGACGGCCGCGCCGAGGCCGGTCTTCGGCGAGCCGTCGCAGAGCCAGTTCGGTACCTTCGCGCCGTTGTCGTACGCGGTGTGGAACTCCAGCGCCTTGACCAGCCGTTCGCGCCCCTCGCCCCACAGGTCGAGACCCTGGAGCCGGGCGGTCTCGGCGGTCTGGGCGGCGGCCTCCAAGCCCCAGCCGGTGTGCCCGAAGTCGCGGCAGGTCTCCTGCGACAGCCCGTCCACGAAGGTCGACTGGCCGGACCAGTACTTCACCAGCGCGGCCTTGCCCTGGATCCCGGCCTTGGGCGGCGGGACGGGCAGGGCGCCGTCGGAGGACAGGTAGACGTAGGCGGGCAGGCGCTTGCGCCACATGTCGGCGGCCTGGTCGAAGAGGCCGCGGTCGTCGAGGAAGACCGCGATGCCCATCAGGGCGTCGGTCTGGATGAGCTCCCAGTTGCCGTTCTTGCGCGGGCTGCCGGGGGACAGCAGCGGCACGTAGACGGTGCGCAGCATGGTGGCGAAGCGGTCGATCGAGGCGGTCGGCCAGCCCGCCCCGGAGTGGCGGATCAACTCGGCGGCCCGGGACCAGTTGTTGCCCGACCAGCCGGTCTGCAGCGGGGCGTTGCTGTTGGTGTGCTCCTGGATCACGGCCGACCAGGCGTCCATGATCTCGATCGCCTTGTCGGCGTACCGCTGGTCGCGGGTGAGCACCCACTGGAGGGCGTGGGCGTAGGCGGCCATCGCGTCGTCGCGCTCGTCCGAACAGCCGTTGTCGGGGTGGGAGCGGGACCCGCACTCGACGGTGGCGCGCGGCCGGGGTTGCCAGTCCAGCGAGGCGTACTTGCTCGACCGGAGGTCGGCGAAGGCGGACGTCCAGGGTTCGGCCCCGGCCGCCAGCTTGCCCTTGACGAAGGCGAGTTGCCGGTCGCCGACCAGCACGCCGGGGTGCTGGAAGGCGGCCCGGGCGCCGTGCGCGGCGGGTGCGGCGGCTCCGGCCGGTGCGGAGGTGAGCGGGAGCAGGGCGGCGAGTGCCGCCGCGGCGATCAGTGTCCTGGTGCGGCTACGGCCCATGGGGAGCTGGTCCTCTCGCGGGGGAGGCGGTCGAGCGTCGATCCCGGGTTAGGAAAGTTGCCTAACATGAGAAGTGAACCACCAACCCCCGCGCGCGCCAAGAGGACCGGCTCCGTTCACCGCCGCACCCGTAGGCGTGCGTTCCGTATTTATCGCCTGTTGATCGTCGGGGCGTAACGTCGGACCCATGAACGAGACGACGGCCGAGTGGCCGGGGGCGGCGCCCGAGGGGCGGATGACGGAGCAGGACACCGAGCGGTTCCGGGAGTTGCTGGCGCGGTTGGAGAACTCGCTGGCGGTGGATCGGACGGCTGACCGGGCGAGGCGCCGGGCGGCGGCCGGGTCCGATGCCTGACGGGCCGGAGCGGCGCCCGGTGGTGGTGCTGCCGCTCTGGCGGCGCGGTGAGTCGTACGGGCCGGCGGACCGGCCCGGGGTGCCGCGGGGGCGCTCCGGGCCGGTGGCGGTCGATCAGGTGGCGGTGTCGCAGCTGCCGCCGCTGCCGTCGGCGGCGCGGTGGAATCCGGACGGCTGACGGTACGGCGCGTCAGCAGCTGCAGTCGCAGCAGTCACAACCATCACAACAGCCACAGCCGTCGCAGCTGTCGCAACCATTGCAAGGGTCGCAGCAGTCGCCGCAGTCGCAGCCGTGCCGCTGACACCAGCCCTCCCGGCGCTCCCGGCTGAACGGGTCGTCGTGCTCGCAGCAGAGCAACTGGCAGGTGCAGGCCATCAGCGCCCACACCGCGCAACCGGCCAGCAGGTTGCGCGGGCGCGGCGGCTTGGGACCGATCGGGGTGAAGCCGGGGCCCTGGGGCACCCACGGCGGGAGCGGGGTCTCGCCGGGCTCCTGGCCGGGGGTCTGCCCGGGCGGCGCCTGGCGCGGCGGTGCGTCGTGCGGGTGCTCCCCGGCGGCGGCGTGCGGGCGCCCGTCGGTCGCCGCGTGCGCGGACCCGTCGGCGGCGGGCCCGTCGGCGGCGGGCCCGGCGTTCCGGGTCCGGCAGACGGCCGCGTGGGCGGCCGGGCCGAAGACCCGCTCGACGGCCCGCTCGGTCTCGTGCGCGAGCAGCAGGTGCACCAGGGCCCGGTCGGTCAGTTCGACCTCGCGCAGCGCGAGCCGGATGCCGTGGACGGCGTCGCGGCACAGGCGTTCGGCCTCGGCGCGGTCGGTGCCGGTGGCGGTCAGCGGGTTCCAGGCGCCGCCGGCGGCGTCGGCGGCCTGGTCCTCGGCGGCGTCGAGGAGGTGGGCGAGTCGGCCGAAGAGCCGGCCGGCCTCGGCGAGCGGGGCCGCGTTGCCGGGGCGGCCGGCGAGGACGGCGGTGTGCGCGAACGCCGCCGAGGTGGCGGTCTCGGTGGGCTCGGTGACCAGCAGGACGGAGCCGCCGGGCGGCAGGGACCGCTCCAACTCGCCCTGTCGGGAGGCGGCTTCGAGCAGCACGCCGGTGTCGAAGCCGACCGTCGAGGCGCTGCCGGCGCTCTTCCGGTCCCACCGCCGGGTGACCGCGCGGGCCCCGACGGCGACCGGTCGGCGGCCGAACACGCCGTCACGGTCCTCGACGTGGTCGCGGATCTTGACCGAGGCGAGGGCGAGCGAGACGGCGGCGGCGAGCCGGGCGCCCTCGCCCCGGGCGACGGAGGCGGTGCGCATGCCGCGCAGCGGGCAGGGCCCGGCGGTGCGCCGCCAGGAGGCGTCCTCGCGGGCGGCCTGGGCCTCGACCAGGACCGAGATGATCAGGCCGTCGTAGTTGGTGGCGGTGCGGGCGAGTTGGCCGTGGTCGTCGCGCAGCGCGAGGCAGAGCCCGCACAGGTGCGCCAGCCACGAGGCCTGAAGCCGTTCGGACAGTCGGTGCTTGCACGGTCTGATGATGCCGAACATGATTCCCCCTCGCCGATGGGCCGCTGACCAGCCCCGATCCGCCGAACATCATATGATCACCGCCCCTCCCGGGCCGAGGGGCGGAGGAATCGAAGGGTCGGAGGAGCCGGGGGAAAGGGCGAGGGTGCGAGGAGCGCAGGGGCGTGCACCCGAACGCGGCGCGCCGCCCCGGCCGAGTCCACGCCTCCCGCCCTTCTCCACGCCCCGGCCACAGCGGCCCGCGCCCCTGGGAGTGATCTCATATCCGGGATAGCATCGCGAATATGGGAATCGAGACGGCCGCCGACGAGCGGCTCGCCAACCGGCTCGCCGAATTGAGACTGGAACGGGGCTGGACGCTGGAGGAACTGGCCCGGCTGGCGGACGTCAGCCGCTCCACGCTGTCGCGCGTCGAACGGGCCGAGGTCAGCCCGACCGCCGCGCTGCTCGGGCGGCTCTGCGCCGTCTACGGGCGGACCATGTCCCGGCTGCTCGCCGAGGTCGAGTCGGCCCCGGCCCGGCTGGTGCGGGCCGCGGACCAGCGGATCTGGCGGGACGAGACCACCGGCTTCGTCCGCCGCTCCGTCTCCCCGCCGCACGGCTCGCTGCGCGCCGAGATCGTCGAGGGCCGGCTGCCCGCCGGCGCCGACATCGCCTACGACCGCCCCTGCGTGGCGGACCTGGAACACCACCTGTGGGTGTTCGAGGGGGTGTTGGAGCTCACCGTGGACGGCGAGCGGCACCTGCTCGGCCCCGGCGACTGCCTGCGCTACGTCTCCGGGACCAGCCGCTTCCGCGCCCCCGGCCCGGACGACGCCCGGTACGCCCTGGTGGTGGTGGAACCGTGAGGCGCCCGAAGACCCGGATATCCACCGGGCCCCGCGAGCGCTTCGACGCCGCCGGGCGCCGCGTCCTGCTGGTCTGCGTCGCCGGCGGCTTCACCACGCTGCTCGACCAGTCCGTCCTCAACACCTCCATCCCGGCCCTGCGCGAGAGCCTGCACGCCCAGCCCGCCCACCTCCAGTGGATCGTCGCCGGCTACTCGCTCGCCTTCGGCCTGGCTCTGATCCCCGGCGGGCGGCTGGGCGACGTCAGGGGCCGCAAGTGGTTCTTCGTCACCGGCCTCGCCCTGTTCACCCTGGTCAGCCTGGTCTCGGCGACCGCCACCGCACCCGAGGTGCTGATCGCCGTCCGGCTGCTCCAGGGCGTGGGCGCCGGGCTCGTCAACTCGCAGATGATCGGCACCCTCCAGGACGTGTTCGACGGCCAACTACGGGCCCGCGCCCTCGGCATGTACGCCGTCACGGGCGGGCTGGCCTTCGCGCTCGGCCCGCCGATCGGCGGCGCGGTCCTGGCGGCGGCCGGCCCCGAGCACGGCTGGCGGCTGACCTTCCTGCTCAATGTGCCGTTCGGCCTGGCCACCGTCGCGCTGGCGGTGCGTCACCTGCCCAGGCCGCGCCCGAGCGCCCGGCACGCCGACCTCGACCTGGTCGGGCTGTTGCTGGTCGCCGCGCTCACCCTCGCCCTGATGCTGCCGTTCGTCCAACCGCCCGGCTGGACCGGCTGGTTGGCCTTCGCCGCCGCCGCCGTCCTGCTGCTCGGCACCCTCACCTGGTGGCAGCGCCGCTACGCCCGCTCCGGCGGCCACCCGCTGATCCACCCGGCACTCACCCGCTCCGCGCCGTACGCGCTCGGCACCGTGACCGCGATGGCCCAGTTCGGCTCCTCGCTCGCCGCCGGACTGGTGCTCACCATGTTCCTCCAGGACGGCCTCGGGCTCTCCCCGATGGGCGCCGCACTCGTCGCGCTGCCCTCGGCGGTGGCCATGGGCGTCGCCTCCGCGCTGGCCTGGCGGGTGGTGCAGCGCTTCGGGCGGCGCACCGTCACCGCGGGCATGACCGGCTCCGCCCTGGTCATGCTGGCGAGCGGACTGGTCGCGCACTGGGCGCCCGCCGCCGTCCTGCCCTGGCTGCTCGCGCTGCTGCAACTGTTCGGCGGCGCCTCGATCGGCGTGATGGGCGCCACCAACCAGGCGTACGTGCTGCGCCACGCGCCCGCCGAGGCGGCCGGGGTGAGCGGGGCCATCCTGCAGATGGCGCAGCGGATCGCGGCGGCGGTCGCGGTCTCGGCGCTGTCCGGCGTCTACCTGCGGCAGACCGCCGGGGGCGGCGACCACCGCTCCGCCTACCTGGCCACCAGCGTGGTGTGCGCGGCGGTCGCCGCCCTCGCCGTCCTGGCCTCGGTGTTCGCCGGCCGGCGGGCGGCCCGGGAGGCGCCCGGCGAGCCCGTCGCGGTGAGCCGTGGGCGAACAGCGGTCCGCTAGCGCAGGCCCGCAGCTACGGTGGCGGGCATGACAGAGAACCGGACCGTGGACCTGCCCGAGGTGGCGCTCGCCTACCGGGAGAGCGGCCCGCCGGACGGCCCGGCGCTGGTGCTGCTGCACGCCCTCGGGGAGCGCGCCACGGACTGGGACGTCGTCCTGCCCGGCCTCGCTCCCGGGCACCACGTGTACGCGCTCGACCTGCGCGGCCACGGCGACAGCGGCCGCACCGCCCGGTACGGCCTGGAGGAGATGCGCGACGACGTGCTCGCCTTCCTCGACGCGCTCGGCCTGGCGCGGGTCGACCTGGTCGGCCACTCGATGGGCGGCGTGGTCGGCTACCTGGTCGCCCAGGCCCGGCCGGAGCGGATCGGCCGTCTCGTCCTGGAGGACATCCCGGCACCGCACCCGCGCCCGGCCGGCGCGGTGCCGGACGCGCCGGAGGAGCCGGTGCACTTCGACTGGGCCGTGGTGAAGGCCGTCAAGGCGCAGGTCGACACCCCCGACCCGGCCTGGCTGGCGGGGATGGCCGGGATCACCGCCCGCACCCTGGTGGTCGCGGGCGGTTCGGCGAGCCACGTCCCGCAGGAGCGGCTCGCCGAGCTCGCCCGGCTGATCCCGGACTGCCGGATGGTCACCATCGAGGCCGGGCACCTCGTGCACGGTGCCCGGCCCGCCGAGTTCGTCGCCGCGGTGGCGCCGTTCCTGTCCGCCTGACCCAGGCGTCCCGACCCGGACGCGCCGGTCAGACGCCGAACTCGGCCGGCAGACGGCCGGCCCGCACCGCCGCGACCAGGTCGGCGTGGTCGGCCTCGGTCCGGTCCGCGTACGCGACGGCGAAGGCGGCGACCGCCTCGTCCAGCGCCTCGCTCCGGCCGCAGTAGCCGGCCAGCAGGCCGGGGTCGGCGGTGTGCGCGTGCGCCCGGGCCAGCAGGGCGCCGGTGATCCGGGCGTAGTCATCCAGTTGGCCCGGCAGCAGCGCGGCCGGGTCGACGCTGCCCTTGCGGTTGCGGAACTGCCGGACCTGGTAGGGGAGTCCGTCCACCGTCGTCCAGCCCAGCAGGGTGTCGCTGACCACCTGCATGTGCTTCTGCCCGAGCACCACCCGGCGGCCCTCGTGGCCGTCCTGACCGGCCACCGGGTGGCCCGCGCGCTCCAGGTACGGCAGCAGCACGGACGGGCGGGCCTCCTTCACCTGGAGCACCAGCGGCTGGTCCCGGTGGTCGGTGAGCAGCACCACGTACGAGCGGGTGCCGACGCTGCCGGTGCCCACCACCCGGAACGCCACGTCCTGCACCCGGTAGCGGGACAGCAGGGTGCGCACCTCGGCGGGCACCGTCGCCACGTACGGGCCGAGCGACTGCGCGACGGCCCGCGCGGTCGCGTCGGTCACCTCGGTGAGCACCGGCGGAGCGGCCGTGAACCGCCGGCCGCCGTCCGCCGTCCGGGCGGTGCTGCGGGCGGCGAATCTGGCGCTGGTGTTGCCCAGCGCCTTCGCGCCGACCTTGCGCAGCACCTCGGCCAGGTCGTGCGCCTCGGTGAAGGAGACCAACTGCTCGTCCGCGACGGCGTTCCAGGCGTCCAGCGCGGGCAGCTTGGCGAGCGTGCGCATCGTCCGGCGGTACGAGCCGACCGCGTGCTGGGCGGCCTCCCGGGCGGTGGTCTCGTCGGCCCCGGTCTCGCGGCCGGCCAGCACCAGGCTCGCGGCCAGCCGCTTGAGGTCCCACTCCCACGGGCCGGGCACGGTCTCGTCGAAGTCGTTGATGTCCATCACCAGTTGCCCGCGGGCGTCCCCGTACAGCCCGAAGTTGGCGGCGTGCGCGTCCCCGCACAGCTGGGCGCCGACCCCGGTGTCCGGGGTGCCCGCCAGGTCGGCGGCCATCAGTCCGGCCGAACCGCGCAGGAACGCGAACGGCGTGGCGGCCATCCGCCCCACCCGGATCGGCACCAACGCGGCGATCCGGCCCGCGTTGGACGCCTCGATCGCCTCGACGGCCGTCGGCCGCCCGGGCGCGGTCGAGAACTCCGCGTGCCGCTCCCGGGGGATGCGCCCGCGCAGCGCCTTCCCCCGCTCCCGCGCCCGCTCGCCCCGCCCCGACGCGAACCCGGCCACCGCGAACGCCCGCCGCCCCTGCGGCGCAGCTCCGTCCACACCGGCCACGGCCCCGTCCGCCACCTCGGCCACCTGAGTCACCTGCGTCACCTGCGTCACCGCTCCCCACCCGTCCCTTCCGGCTCCCACCCACCCGCGACCTGCGCGAACGGCCTGCAGGGGGAGTGACGTCCGACATCTGACGACGGTTCCTGAGCCCGGCGGACGCGAGACGGCCGACGAGCAGCCGGCGGAGGTCTTTCGGAGGTCTTCGGAGGTCTGCGGAAGCGGGAAGGGCGGCCGCCCGTATCCTCGGGGCACGGCCCGCCGTGGAGGCCGGGCACGGAGCAGGTCGGGACCGGGGGGACAGCGGTGAGCGACGGGGGGAGAGCCCGGCGGGGCAGGCCCACGGTGAACGACGTGGCGGCGCTGGCGGGCGTGTCGATGGCGACGGTGTCGCGCGTGCTGGCGGGCGACTACCCGGTGGCCGGGGCCACCCGGGAGCGGGTGCTGCGCGCGGTGCGCGACCTCGACTACGTCGTCAACGCGCAGGCGCGGGCACTGGCCGGCCGGCGGTCCCGGACGGTGGCGATCCTGCTGGGCAACCTCGCGGCGCCCTTCCACAACCGGGTCGCCCACGGCGTGGAGCGGCAGGCGGTGGACGAGGGCTGCCTCTGCCTGGTGGCGGCGACCGACGACGACCCCGACCGCGAACTGACGCTGGTCGAGGAGATGCGGGCGCGCGACGTGGAGGCCGTCGTGCTGGTGGGCGGGGTGGAGGACAGCCAGGGGTACCGCACCCGGATCGCCCGGCTGGCGGGCATCCTGGACGCGGCCGGCTCCCGGCTGGTGCTCTGCGGCCGGCCGGCCCCGGGGGAGGAACTGCCGCTGACGGCCGTG
This sequence comes from Kitasatospora sp. NBC_01300, assembly GCF_041435235.1. Lineage (NCBI taxonomy): Bacteria > Bacillati > Actinomycetota > Actinomycetes > Kitasatosporales > Streptomycetaceae > Kitasatospora > Kitasatospora sp. NBC_01300. The sequence goes on from NZ_CP108408.1 coordinate 7,252,543, forward strand.
CACTACGACAACGCGGGCGGCGCGGGGGCCGCCGTCGACCACCTGCTGGCGCTGGGCCACCGGCGGATCCTGTTCCTCGGCGGGCCGGCCGCGACCACCACCACCCGGGAGCGCCTCGCCGGGTACGAGGCCGCGCTGGCGGCCCACGGCCAGCGCCGCCCGGCCGAACTGACGGTGGAGGGGTGCCACACCCGGGACGGGGCGCGGGCCTGGCTGCGCCGCCGCCTGGCCCAGGGGCCGCCGGACTTCTCGGCGGTCTTCGCGCACGACGACGACGTGGCGGCCGTCGTGCTGACGGTCCTGCGGGAGCACGGGATCGACGTGCCCGAACAGGTCTCGGTGGTCGGCTTCAACGACCTGCCCGGGGCCGAGGACCTCAGGCCCGGCCTGACCACCGTGCGCATCCCGCACCTCGACCTCGGCCGCACGGCGCTGCGCCTCGCGCTGCACCGCCCCGGGCCCGAGCCGCAGCGGGCCGTCCTCGCCACCGAGCTGGTGCCCCGCGGCTCGACGGGGCCGGTCGGGTAGCCGGAACTCCGGTCACTGACCTGTGCCGGAAGCGTTGTCCTCGCGATAGAAAGCGCTTACTCTCCCGTCAGACAAGGGAGTTCGCGAGGAAGGACGGCCCGATGGACAGCTCGTGGACGAAGACCGGTGATCCGGCGGCGATACCGGTCCTGAGCAGGCGTGGACTGCTCAGGACCAGCGCGGCCGCCACCGCCGCGGCGGCCGCGTGGTGGCTCGGCGGGCCCACCGAGGCCCGGGCCGCCGACGGCTACGACGCGATGCGCGCGGCCTGGTCCGAGCAGCTGACCGGCACCGGGTACGACCCGGCCGCGCCGCCGTTCGCCCGCGCGCTCACCGCGCTGGGCGACCAGGCGCGGGGCCATCAGGCCGCGTTGAGCCCGCAGCCCGGGTCGCTCTGGCCCGACCTGCCGGTCGGCTCGGCCTCCGCCGCCGTCACGTCGACGGTCGGGCGGCTTCGGCTCATGGCCCTGGCCCTCACCCGGCCGGCCACCGGCTCGACGGGCGATCCCGGCCTCGGCGCCGCCGTCGCGACCGGCCTGGACTGGGTGCTCCAGCGCGCCTACACCGCCACCACCACGTCGTACGGGAACTGGTGGGACTGGCAGATCGGCGCCCCCCAGGCGCTGCTGGACGTGTGCGTGCTGATCGGCGACCTCCTGACGGCCGAACGGGCGGCCGCGTGCGGTGCGGCCGTGGACCACTTCGTCCCGTCCACGGTGGTCGACAAGTACACCGGGACCAGCACCGGGGCCAACCGGGTGGACCTGTGCCGGGTGCTCGCGCTGCGCGGTGTCATCGGCCGCTCGGCGGCCCCGGTCGCCGCCGCGCAGCGGGGGCTGTCACCGGTGTTCCGCTACGTGACCACCGGCGACGGGATCTACGCCGACGGCAGCTTCGTCCAGCACACCTGGGTGCCGTACACCGGCAGCTACGGCGAGGTGCTGCTCGGCAGCCTGGGCCGGCTGCTGCGCCTGCTCGCCGGAACGCCCTGGGCCGTCACCGATCCCGCGCTGCGGAACGTCTTCACCGCCGTGGACCGGGGGTTCCTGCCGTTCCTGTTCAACGGCCTGGTGATGGACGGGGTTTCGGGCCGCGCCGTCAGCCGGGGCGTGCAGGCCGGCGACGCGCGGCGGGCCCGCCTGGACGACCACGTGCGCGGCCACGCCCTGCTCGGGGACGTCCTGCGGCTGGCCGACTCCGGGTCGGTGCCGGCCGCCCAGGCGGCGGCCTGGCGCGCCGCCGTGAAGGGCTCCCTCCAGCGCGACCAGGTGCTCCCGTACCTGTCCAACGTCCTCGCCGACGTCCCCGAACTCGCCCGCGCACAGGCCCTCCTGGCGGACTCCGGCACCCGGGCGGCGGACGAGGGCACGGGCAGCCGGGTGTTCACCATGGACCGGGCCGTCCACCGCCGGCCCGGCTGGAGCGCGCAGCTCAGCCTGTCCTCGTCCCGGACCGCCTTCTACGAGTGCGGGAACGGCGAGAACCTGCGGGCCTGGCACAGCGGCAGCGGAATGCTCTACTGGTACGGCGGCGAGCAGGGCGACGAGCAGTACAGCGACTCCTTCTGGCCCACTGCAGACCCCTACCGGCTGCCCGGCACCACCGTGTCGACGCGCCCGCTGGCCGACGGGGCCGGCGGCGACTGGGGCCAGGCCCGCCCGGCGACCGCCTGGGCCGGCGGGGCGAGCGACGGCGACCGGTCGGTGGTCGGCCAGGACGTCCGGGGCCTCGGCTCCACCCTGGTCGGGCGCAAGTCCTGGTTCTGCCTGGACGATTCGATCGTCTGCCTCGGCGCGGGCATCGGCTGCACCGACGGCGTCGCCGTCCGCACGACCGTCGACCACCGCAACCTCGGGGCCCGCGAGGACCGGGAGTTCGTGCTGGACGGCGTCAGCCAGCCCGCCGACCCCGGCTGGAGCCGGAGGGCCGACGGCGTCCGCTGGGCGGCGCTGGCCGGGTCGGGCGCCTGGGTGTTCCCCGACGGCGCCACCCTCGACCTCGCCCGCGAACGGCGGACCGGGGCGTGGGCCGACATCAACCGGGGCGGGGCGCCCGACCCGATCACCCGGACCTACCTGTCGATCGGCCTCGACCACGGCACCGACCCCGTCGACGGGACGTACCACTACGTGCTGATGCCCGGGGCCGGCCCGGAGCAGGCGGCGGCCCGCGCGGCGGCCCCGACGGCCACCGTGCTCGCCAACACGGCCGACGCCCAGGCGATCAGCGTGCCCGGACTCGGACTCACCCTCGCCAACTTCTTCTCCCCCGGCACCGTCGGCCCGCTGACCGTCTCCGCCCCCTGCTCCGTCCTGCTCCGCGAGAACGGCGACGAACTCTCCGTCGCCCTCGCCGACCCCACCCGGAAGGCGGCCACCGTCCAGCTGACGCTGGCGAGGGACGGCTACCGGCTCGCGAGCGGCGGCACCGGCATCACGGTGGTCTCGGACTCCGGGCCGCTGGTGCTGCGCTGCACGGTGGCGGGCACCGGGGGAGCGAGCCTGTCGGCGGTGTTCCGGCGGGGCGCCGCCTGACGGGGCCGGCCGCCGAGGCCGGCCGCTGGGTTCAGCGCACCGGGACGGGCCTCACTGGCCGACCCGCCCGTCGAGGCACTCGCGCAACAGGTCGGCGTGCCCGCAGTGACGGGCGTACTCGTCGATCCTGTGCACCAGCAGCTCTCGCACCGCGATGCCGTTCTTCCCCAGCCGCACGCCCGGATCGGGGTGTGCGGCCAGGGCGGCGTCGGTGGCGGCCTGTTCGCGGGCCAGGTCGGCGAAGGCCGCGTCGACCTCGGCCTGCTCGGCGACGGCTCCGTCGAAGTCCGCGTCCCGCTTGCCGTAGAGCTTCGGCAGCGGATCGCCGTCGCTGATCCAGCCGCGCCAGTCCCGTTCCACCTCGGCGAGGTGCCGGACCAGGCCGAGCAGCGACATCGTCGACGGCGGGACGGAGCGGCGGGCCAGCTGCTCCGGGTCCAGGCCCTCGCACTTCATCCGCAGGGTGTGGCGGTAGTTCGTCAGGAAGTCGTTCAGGGTGGCGAGTTCGCCGTCCGGGCTGACTCCCTCGCTGTTGCGGGGGTCGTCGTCCGGGTCGGCCCACATGTCGGGGTAGACGGTCGCCTGGGTCCATCGCTCGGGTCGGTCGCTCATGCGGGCCATGCTCGTTCGTACGGGCCCGGGCCGCCAGTGGGTTTCGCCGCGCTGGTGGCGGCTCCTCAGGGCGTCGGCGTCGGCGTGGGTGTCGGCGCGGGCGTGGGAGCGGCGGCCGGAGGCGGGGGGCTGGGGAGGGCGCTCGCGCGGGCGGCGGGATCGGTGACGACGTCGGTGCAACTGTCGCCGTCCTTCTGGTGGCCGCACACCTGCAAGGTGGTGTCGCCGGGGCTCGCGTCGACCATCACGGAGTAGTTGTCGTAGCCCCAGTGGATCAGGGCGGTCTCCTGCCAGCCGTGGTTGGTGGTGATGGTGGCGCTGTCCCCGGGGGAGCCGTCGGTGATCCCCGACCAGGCGGCCCGGCAGCGCGGGCTGTAGTGGACGTAGAGGACGACCTTGCCCACGTTGCCGGTCAGCAGGGTGCGCTGGTCGACGTCGCACCGCATGGCCTGGGGGTCCTTGCCCGCGCAGCCGACGCCCTCGCAGAGCGGCGCCGGCCCGGCGGTCGCCGTCGCCGCCGCCGTCTTCGGCGGGAGCGTCGCCGCCGATGCCGTGCCGTTGCCGCCGTGCGGGCCGCGCAGGTACAGGACCGCGAACAGGATGAGCACGGCGGCGACGGCGGCTCCCACGCCGGCCGCCGGCCGCCGCCACGGGGCGGGCCGCGGCGGGGCGGGGGCGGCGTCGGGCGCTTCGGCCGCCGGCTCGGGCGCGGCGGCTTCGGCCGGCGCTGCGGGCTGGAGCCCGGGGGCTTCGGCCGGCGCGGGCGCGGCCCCGGGGGAGAGCGCCTCGTCCGCGCCGCGCGCGGCCTCGGCCTTCCGCAGCAGGGAGGTGAGCAGATCGGCGTCGCACTCGACCGTGGCGATCAGGCCGGCCAGGGCCTGCGGGGTGATCAGGCGCTTCCCGTTCAGCCAGCGCTCCCAGGAGGCCTTGCTGAGGTAGGTCCTCTTCCCGAGTTCGGCCAGTGAGATCTGGTGCGCGTCCTTGACCGCACGCAGTTCCTCGGCCAGACGCCGAGCGGGTTCCGAAAGATCGTCAGGGAGCGGCTTCCAGGACTGGCTCATCGCGGGGCACCTCGGGCGGGTCGGCGGAGGATGCAGATTGATCCACTTTCGGATGATCAGTTTAAGCGCTCGATTCCCCTCGGCTCCCGCCCGCCCTCGCGACCCCGGCGGGTAGGCCGACGGCGCAACGGCGTGTCCCCGGGGCGCCTTCGCGCGCCCGGCGCCGATCGCCTACCATCGCGGTCGGCCGCGTCGAGCGACGGGCGGGCGACGGGCAAGGGCGATCCGAGAGGCGCGGAGCATGGGCGACGAGCGCGGCTACCTGCTGGACAACCGGCAGCGGGAGGCGGGTCGACGGTTCGAGGGCATCGCCGAGCTGTTCGACCCGTGGACCCTGGAGCACCTGGACCGGCTGGGCCCGGCCGACGGACACCACTGCTGGGAGGTGGGCGCGGGCGGCCCGGGCATCCCGCTGGCGCTGGCCGAGCGGGTCGGGCCGACCGGCCGGGTCCTGGCCAGCGACCTCGACACCAGCTGGCTGACCGGACTGCCCGCCGACCGCGTCGAGGTCCTGCGGCACGACGTCACCCGCGACCCGCTGCCCGACGAGCTGTTCGACCTGGTGCACGTCCGCCTGGTGCTGGTGCACCTGCCCGACCGGGCCGAGGTGCTGCGACGGCTGGCGTCGGCGGTCCGGCCCGGCGGCTGGCTGGTGGTCGAGGACGCGGACCCGGCCCTGCAACCGCTCGCCTGCCCGGACGAGCACGGACCGGACCAGGAACTGGCGAACCGGGTGCGCCGGGCGTTCCGGGCCCGGCTCGCCGAGCGCGGCGCCGACCTCGCCTTCGGCCGCACCCTGCCCCGGCTGCTCCGCGAGGCGGGCCTGACGGACGTCGCCGCCGAGGCGTACTTCCCCGTCACCTCCCCGGCCTGCCGGGAGCTGGAGGCGGCGACGGTCCGTCAGCTCCGCGACCAGCTGGTCGGCCCCGACCTCCCCGCCGCCGACCTGGACCGGCACCTGGCCAACCTCCGCGACACCGAACTGGACGTGACCACCGCCCCGCTCATCACCTGCTGGGGCCGGCGCCGGTAGCCGACCACGCCGGAACGCTCAGTCCCCGACCGGCCGGGCCGTCGAGGCGACGGCATAGCCGGTGAGCAGGGCGGCCAGGATGTCGGTGAGGCGGGGTTCGACCTCGACGACGGAGTGGCACAGTTCGGGGTCCGTCTCGTAGAAGGCGCGCAGCGTCGTGCCCGGCGCGGCCATCTGCCACAGGGCCCCGGCCATCGACGTCGCGGTCACCACCACGCTGCGCGCCTGGTCGGCGTCGAGCGGGGTAACCGTACGCAGCGCGGTGCCGATCTCGGCCACCTCCGCGATGGCGCGGAGCTTGAACGCCCGGACGGTGTCCAGGGAGACGTTCCGTTCCAGGTTCAGCGGCGTGTGCGCGAGCAGGTCGCAGAAGAGCGGGCGGGCCACCAGGGAGTGGGCCAGGACGCCGGCGATCGAGCGGGCGGCCTTCTCCCGTTCCGGTCCGGCGGCGCCTCCGTAGGGCCGGACGGCGCCGAGGCGACTGCGCACCTCGGCCGACCACTCCTGCCAGCCGTCCGCCGCCAGGCGCAGGAAGATGTCCTCACGCGTCTCGAAGTAGCGCAGCATCGCGGATTTGTGCATGCCGACCTCGTCGGCGATGGCGGTCACGGTCACCGCCCGGACTCCGTTCGCCGTGGCGAGGCGTTCCGCCGCGGCCAGGATCGCGTTCTCGCGGGCGCGCTTGGCCTCGGGGGTGCGGGCGCGCTGGAAGTCCGGGTCGGTCATTGCTCCACTATAGCGAAACGATGTTGCACTAACAGTGCAACGGGGTTGCGTTAATAGCACAACGGTGTTGCAGTAGAGCCATGAGCACGCAACCGCAGACATGGTTCATCACCGGCTCCTCGCGCGGCTTCGGCCGCGCCCTGACCACGGCGGCCCTGGCGGCCGGTGACCGGGTCGTGGCGACGGCCCGCAAGCCCGCGCAGCTGGACGACCTGGTCGCCAGGTACGGCGAGCGCATCCTCCCGGTGCCCCTGGACGTCACCGACGCCGCCGCGGCCGAGGCCGCCTTCGCCACCGCGCGCCAGGCGTTCGGCCGGGTCGACGTCGTCGTCAACAACGCCGGCTACGCCAACCTCGCACCCGTGGAGACGGCCGCCGAGACGGACTTCCGCCGCCAGTTCGACACCAACTTCTGGGGCGTCTACAACGTCTCCAAGGCCGCGTTGCCCCTGCTCAGGGAGCAGGGCGCCGGCCTCGTGATCCAGTTCTCCTCCATCGGCGGGCGCGTCGGCGGGAACCCGGGGCTCGGCTCCTACCAGGCGGCCAAGTTCGCCGTCGACGGCCTGAGCCGCGTCCTCGCCGCCGAGACGGCGCCGCTGGGCATCCGCTTCCTGGTGGTCGAGCCGGGCGGGTTCGCCACCGACTGGGCCGGAGCCTCGATGGAGGTCGACGACGTCCCCGCCGAGTACCAGGCCACCGTGGGCGCCATGGCGGACCTGCTGCGCAGCGGCGCCGCGTCCGTGGGCGACCCGGACCGCGCGGCCGAGATCCTGGTCCGGATCGTCAAGGCCGGCAACCCGCCCGCACACCTGCTGCTGGGCGGCGGCGCGGCCCGGATGGCCCTGGACCACTCCCACGGCCAGATCGCCGAAGCCACCGCCTGGCAGGCCGTCTCGGCCTCCGCCGACACCGGCGCCGACTACCCGGTCGACCTGCCCGCCGGCGGCTGAGGAAGGGGTGGGACGGATGCGACCCTTCACCGGGAGAACCGCACTGGTCACCGGCGCCGGATCGGGCATGGGGCGCGCCACCGCGATCCTGCTGGCGCGGCGGGGCGCCGCCGTCACCGTCGTCGGCCGGCGGGAGCACAGGCTCGCCGAGGTGGTCGCGGAGATCACCGCCTCCGGCGGGCGGGCCCTCGCCGTCCCGGGAGACGTCAGCAGGCCCGAGGACCAGGAGCGCGCGGTCGCCCGTACCGTCGAGGAGTTCGGCGCCCTCCACCACGCCGTCAACAACGCCGGCGTGTCCGGTGACTTCACCCCGCTGCCCGAGATGACCCCCGAGCAGTGGCGGCGCACCGTCGACATCGACCTCAACAGCCTGTTCTACGGGATGAAGTACCAGATCCCGGCGATCCTGGCGGCCGGCGGCGGCGCGATCGTCAACGTCTCCAGCGTGTTCGCCGACCGGGGAGGCCCGACCGCGGAGTACTCCAGCGCCAAACACGGCATCCGCGGCCTGACGCGCACCGCGGCGATCCAGTTCGGAGGGCAGGGAGTGCGCGTCAACGAAGTGCAGCCCGGCGTCATCGACACCGAGATGACCCGGGCCGACCCCGACGGCACCCGGCGGGTCGTGGACAGCGGGATCCCGCTGGGGCGGGTCGGTTCCGGGGAGGAGATCGCGACGGCCGTCGCGTTCCTGCTCTCCGACGACGCCTCCTACGTCAACGGCAGCCACCTCGCCGTCGACGGCGGCTTCCTGGCCTGAGCCGCGTCGGCCGCGACGGACCCACCGGGGCGGGTCCGTCGCGGCCGACGGGTCTTCGGCTCGCCTCAGAACTCGGAGCTGGGGGCGTCCGTGACGGGGCCGAGGTCGGGTCGGTCACGGAGGTCGAGGGCCTCGCCGTGGCGGGTGAGTTCGAGGAGGACGAGGGTGTTGGTGCCCGGGCGCCAGAGCGGGGCGGGGGCGTAGAGGGTGCGCTGGGGGCCCTCGTCGGTGTAGCGGCCGAGGAGGAATCCGTTGAGCCAGAGCAGGCCGCGGCCCCAGCCGGGGAGGGCGAGGAAGGCGTCGGCGGGGGTGTCGAGGTCCGTCTCGAAGCGGTGGAAGGCCGGGTCGCCGTCGGTGACGGCGGTGGCCGGGTCGAAGGCCAGGCCGCTCAGGTCGGTGAGGGGGAGCGGGCGGATCTCCCAGTCGTGGAGGCGCTGGCGTTCGTGTGAGACGCCGCGCCGGATGCCCTTGCGGTCGTCGAGTTGGGGGCCGTAGTTGGTGCGGCCGAGCGCCTCGACCAGGATGTCCAGGGTGGTGCCGGCCGCCGTGGTGGCCAGCGGGAGGGTGGCGCCGGGGTCGTTGCGGTCGAGGGTGCCGAGGGGGTTGCCGTCGGCGAAGACCTGGGCGCGGTCGCCGAGGCCGTCGATGCGCAGCGGCAGGGTGGGGCGGGGGCCGGGGACGCGGGTGCGGTAGTGGATGAGGCCGAGGGACTGGCCGAGGTTCTCCATGGGTTCCGGGACGGGCCGGTGGTGCGGGGCGGCGAGCGCGTCCAGGGAGTCGAACAGGCGCGCCCGGCCGGTCCCGCGGTCGATGCGGCGCGGGGCCAGGCGGGGCGGCTCGGCGGGGAGTTCGCCGTCGGGCAGGGGGAGGTACCGGCCGATGACGTCGCGCAGGGCGTGGAACTTGGGGGTGAGCTCGCCGGCCTCGCCGATGGGGGCGTCGTAGTCGTAGCTGGTGGTGGTGGGCTCGTAGCCCGGGGTGTCGGGGCTGGTGCCGGTGTGGTTGGCGCCGGACCAGAGGCCGAAGTTGGTGCCGCCGTGGGCCATGTAGAGGTTGACGGAGGCGCCGGTGGCGAGGAGTGCGTCCAGGGAGCGGGCGGACTCCTCCGGGTCGCGGACGTGGTGGGGCCCGCCGACGCGGTCGAACCAGCCGATCCAGAACTCCATGGCGGCGAGCGGCCCCTTGGGCTGCTGGCGGCGCAGTACCTCGAAGCGCTCGGGAGCGCGGGAGCCGAAGGTCGCGGTGGCGAGCAGGCCGGGGATCGCGCCGCCCTGCTGCATGAAGTCCTCGGCGCCGTCGGCGGTGAACAGCAGGCAGTCCACGCCGCGCGCGAGGAGGCCGTCGCGCAGGTGGGCGAGGTAGCCGGCGTCGGTGCCGTAGCTGCCGTACTCGTTCTCGACCTGGACGGCCACGACGGGGCCGCCGCGGCTCGCCAACAGCGGCACCAGCTCGGGAACGAGGGCGTCGAACCAGCCGTCCACGGCGGCCAGGAAGGCGGGGTCGGCACAGCGCAGGCGCAGGCCGTCGACGGCGAGCAGCCGGGCGGGCAGGCCGCCGAACTCCCATTCGGCGCAGATGTAGGGGCCGGGCCGCAGGATGACGTCCAGCCCGTGCTGCTGGGCCAGCCGGACGAACCGGGCCACGTCCCGCCAGCCGGTGAAGTCGATCTCACCGGTGGGGAGTTCGTGGAAGTTCCAGGGGATGTAGGTGTCCACGGTGTTGACGCCGAGGGCGCGCAGGCGGCGCAGCCGGTCGTCCCAGAGCTCGGGGTGGACGCGGAAGTAGTGCAGGGCGCCGGCGACGATCCGGTGCGGGGACCCGTTGCGGCGGAATCCGGAGTCGTCGTAGTCGAGTTCGATCGTTTCGATCATGGCGTGACCAGCTTTCGAGGGTGTGGCACGGGCTGCCAGGGTAGGGCCGGACGGTGAACGTCCGACGCCCGGCGGCTACCGGCGTGGCGCGGCGACCACGTGGGTGCGGTGGCGGTCGGCCACGGTGGCGAGGGTCTGCGCGCCGGGGGTGGCCCAGATCCGCTCGTTGAAGATCTCGACCTCGATCCAGCCGGTGTAGCCCGCGGCCGTGACCTGGTCGGTGAGGGAGCGGAAGTCGATGTGGCCGTCGCCGACGTGGCCGCGCCCGAGCAGGACGTCGGCGGGCAGCGGCAGCGTCCAGTCGCACACCTGGTAGGCGGCGATGCGGCCGTCCCGGCCCGCCCGGTCGATCTGCTCGGGCAGCGCCGGATCCCACCAGACGTGGTAGCTGTCGACGACCACGCCGACCTGGGCGGCCGGGTGCGGCGCGGCGAGGTCGAGCGCCTGGCCGAGGGTGGAGACCACGGCGCGGTCGGCGCAGAACATCGGATGCAGCGGTTCGATGGCCAGCCGTACACCGAACTGTCCGGCGTACGGGGCGAGTTCGGCGAGCAGGTCGGCGATCCGGGCGCGCGCGCCGGGCAGGTCACGGCTGCCCTCCGGCAGGCCTCCGACGACCAGCACCAGGGTGTCGGTGCCGAGTTCGGCGGCCTCCTCGACGGCCCGCCGGTTGTCGTCGAGCGCGGCGCGGCGGCCCTGCGCTCCGGCGGCGGTGAGGAAGCCGCCCCGGCAGAGGCTGCTGACGGTCAGGCCGCTGTCGCGGACCAGCCGGGCGGCGCGGGCCGTTCCGGTCTCGGCGACCTTGTCCCGCCACAGGCCGATCGCCGGGATGCCCGCCTGCGCGCAGCCCCGGACGGCCTCGGGCAGGGACCAGTGCTTGGTGGTGATCTGGTTGAGCGAGAGCCGTTCCAGCCCGGGGGCGGCGATACCCGGCAGGGCGGCGGGGCCCGGTGTGGTGGGGCCCGGTGCGGTCATGCCGACCACCCGGCCAGCGCGAGGTAGCGGCGCATCCGGTCGGCCGCGAGCTCGGGGTCGGGGAGCACCCCGGCGGCGTCGGCGAGCCGGAGCAGCTCGACGAGGTGCGGTACGGACCGGCCGCTCTGGGCGCCGGCCACCATGGTGAAGTGCTCCTGGTGGCCGGCCAGGTAGGCGAGGAAGACCACACCGGTCTTGTACTGGTAGGTCGGCGCCGCGAAGAGGTGCCGGGCCAGCGGAAGCGTCGGGCCGAGCAGCGCGTCGTAGCGGGCGGTGTCGCCGGCGTCCAGGGCGTGCAGGGCCGCCGCGGCGTGGCCGGCGATCGGGTCGAAGACGCCGAGCAGGGCGTCGCTGTGGCCGAGTCCGTCGCCCTTGATCAGTTCGGGGTAGTGGAAGTCGTCGCCGGTGTAGAGCCGCACCCCGGCGGGCAGGGCGCGGCGCAGCGCGACCTCCCGGTCGGCGTCCAGCAGCGACACCTTGATGCCGTCGATCCGCCCGGGGTGTTCGCGGATGAGGGTGAGGACGGTGTCGGTGGCCGCGTCGAGGTCGGCGGAGCCCCAGTAGCCGGCCAGTGCCGGGTCGAAGGCGGCGCCGAGCCAGTGCAGGATCACCGGCCGGGCGGACTGCCGGATCAGCCCGTCGTAGACGCGGAGGAAGTCCTCCGGGCCGCGGGCGCGGGAGTTGAGGGCCCGGCTGGCCATCAGGACGGGCTGCGCGCCGGCTGCCTCGACCACGGCGAGCTGCGCCTCGTAGGCGTCCGCGACCTCGCTCAGGGCGGCGGCCGTGATGTCGCTCAGGGAGTGTGCCGGGTCCATGAGTTGGTCGGTGCCGACGCCGCAGGCGAGCCGGCCGCCGACGGCGCGGGCCGCCGCGCCGGAGCGGGTGATGAGTTCGCGGGTGGCGGCCCAGTCCAGGCCCATGCCGCGCTGGGCGGTGTCCATGGCGTCGGCGACGCCGAGGCCGAGCGACCAGAGGTGGTGGCGGAAGGCGAGGGTGGCGTCCCAGTCCAGGGCGGCCGGGGCGCCGGCGGCGTTGGCGCCGAGCGGGTCGGCGACGACGTGGGCGGCCGCGAAGGCCGTGCGGGAGGCGGGCGGGTGTGCGGGCAGGTCGAGCGGTGCGGGCTCGCGCAGCCGCAGCCGGCCGTGTCCTGGCAGGTTCAGTTCGGCCATCAGAGCACCAGCTCGGGGACGTCGAGCCGGCGGCCCTCGCGCGCCGAGCGCAGGCCGAGTTCGGCGAGCTGGACGCCCTTGGCGCCCTCCAGGAGGTCCCACGGGTAGGCGGAGCCGGTCGCCACGTGGCGCAGGAACAGCTCCCACTGCACCTTGAAGCCGTTGTCGTACTCCTCGTTCGCGGGCACCGGCTGCCACTGGGCGCGGAAGGGGTCGGTGGCCGGGAGGTCCGGGTTCCAGACCGGCCGGGGGGTGGTGGCTCGGTGCTGGATGCGGCACTCGCGCAGCCCGGCGACGGCGCTGCCCTCGGTGCCGTCGACCTGGAACTCGACCAGTTCGTCCCGGTCGACCCGCACCGCCCAGGAGGAGTTGATCTGCGCGACGACGCCGCCGGCCAGCTCGAAGACGCCGTACGCGGCGTCGTCGGCGGTGGCGGGGTAGGCCCGGCCCTGCTCGTCGACGCGGCGGGGGATGTGGGTGGCGGTGTGCGCGTACACCGTGCGGACGGGCCCGAAGAGGTTGTCCAGCACGTAGCGCCAGTGCGGGAACATGTCGAGGATCATGCCGCCGCCGTCCTCGGCGCGGTAGTTCCAGGACGGGCGCTGGGCGCTCTGCCAGTCGCCCTCGAAGACCCAGTAGCCGAACTCGCCGCGCACGGAGAGGATCCGGCCGAAGAACCCGCCGTCGACCAGCCGCTTGAGCTTGCGCAGCCCGGGCAGGAACAGCTTGTCCTGGACGACGCCGTTGCGGACGCCGGCCGCCCGGGCGAGGCGGGCCAGTTCCAGGGCGGCGTCGAGGGATTCGGCGGTCGGCTTCTCGGTGTAGACGTGCTTGCCGGCAGCGATCGCGGCGCGCAGGGCGGCCTCCCGGGCGGGGGTCACCTGGGCGTCGAAGTACACCTCGGTGAGCGGGTGGGCGAGCGCCTCGTCGAGCGAGGTGGTCCAGTGCTCCAGGCCGTGGCGTTCGGCCAGGGCGCGCAGCTTGGCCTCGTTGCGGCCGAGCAGGATGGGTTCGGGCCAGAGCACCCGGCCGTCGTCGAGGTCGAGGCCGCCCTGCTCGCGGATGGCGAGGATCGAGCGGACGAGGTGCTGGCGGTGGCCCATGCGGCCGGTGACGCCGTTCAGGACGACGCCGATCACCTTGCGGTCCACGGGTGTTCTCCTTGCAGCTGGTAACGGGGGGCGCGGTCAGGCGGTGCGGTGGATGCCTTCGGGGTGGACGGCGTGGGCGAACGGCAGGCCCCGCGCGTAGCGGGCGAGTTCGTCGGCGGCGGCGGCGGCCATCCGGTGCAGCTCGCCGCCGAGCGAGCCGGCCACGTGCGGGGTGAGCAGGACGTTCGGCAGCTCGTACAGCGGTGAGTCGGCGGGCAGGACCTCGGGGACGGTGACGTCGAGGACGGCGTCCAGGCGGCCGGCGACGAGTTCGTCGGTGAGCGCCTGCTGGTCGACCAGCGAGCCGCGGGAGGTGTTGACCAGGGTGGCGCCGTCGCGCATCAGGGCGAGCCGGCGGCGGTCCACCAGGTGGTGGGTCTCCGGCAGTTCGGGGGCGTGCACGGTGACCACGTCGGAGGAGGCGCACAGGTCGTCCAGGCCGACGGCCCGGGCGCCGAGCGCGGCGGCCTCGGCGGCCTCCACGTACGGGTCGTACAGCAGCAGGTCGAGGTCGTGCGGGCCGAGCAGTTCGAGCACCCGGCGCCCGATCCGGGAGGCGCCGACGACGCCGACCGTGCGCCGGTAGTTCCCGGCGGTGGCGTAGGCGCCCTGCCAGTCGTGCGGGGCGCGCCGGTGCCGGTAGTCCTCGCGGATCGCCAGCAGCCGCTTGTTGGCGAGCAGCACGGCGGCGACGGTGTACTCGGCGACGGGCAGCGCGTTGGCCCAGGCGGCCGAGGTGACCTGGAGGCCGCGCCGCCAGCAGGCGTCGGTGACGTGGTGCTTGACCGAGCCGGCGGCGTGGATGACGGCGCGCAGCCTGGGCGCGGCGGCCAGCACGGCCTCGTCCAGCGGCGGGCAGCCCCAGCCGCTGATGATGACCTCGGTGCGGGCCAGCGCGGCGGCGGCCTCGGGGGCGGCGAAGTCGTCCACCACCAGGTCGGGGTCGAGGTCGGCGAGGTCGGTGAGCCGCCGGACGGCGTGCCGGTCGAGCAGCCGGGCGGGCAGCGCGCGGTCCATCGCGAGCAGGGCACGGGGCCGGCGGGCCGGGGCGGCGGGGGAGGGGATGTCGGCCGTGGTGGTGGTCATTTGACGCTTCCTGCGGTCAGGCCGGCCCGCCAGTGGCGTTGCAGGCCGACGAAGGCCGCCACCAGCGGGAGGACGGCGAGCAGCGAGCCGCTGACGACGAGGGGGTAGTACTCGGGGAAGGCGTGGGTCTGGGCGTTCCAGCTGAACAGGCCGAGGCTGACCGGGAAGAGCCGGTTGTCCGAGAGCATCACCAGGGGGAGGAAGAAGTTGTTCCAGATCGCGGTGAACTGGAAGAGGAACACCGTGACGAAGCCGGGCGTCATCATCCGCAGGCCGATCGACCAGAAGGTGCGCAGTTCGCCCGCGCCGTCCATCCGGGCCGCCTCCAGCACCTCCCCGGGGACGTAGCCCGCGCAGAACACCCGGGCGAGGTAGACGCCGAAGGGGTTGACCAGGGAGGGCACGAAGACCGCCCAGAAGGTGTTGACCACGCCGAGGTCCGAGGCGAGCAGGTACATCGGCAGGGCCAGCGTGGTGGTGGGCACCAGCACGCCGAGCAGCACCAGGCCGAACAGCTTCTCCTTGCCGGGGAAGGCGTGGACGTGGAACGCGTACCCGGCGCAGACGCAGACCAGGGCGCAGGCCAGGGCGCCGAGCCCGGCGTACAGCAGGGAGTTGAGGTACCAGCGGAAGTAGATGCCGTCCCCGGTGGTGGCCAGCGCGTGCAGGTTGTCGCCGAGGTGCCAGGTGGAGGGGGAGAGGGCGCGCCCGCCGAGCAGGTCGCCGGTGTTCTTGGCGGCGGCGGTCACCAGCCACAGCAGCGGCAGCAGGGTGTAGGCGGTGGCGAGGACGAGGGCGCCGTTGACGGCGGCCTTGGAGAGCGTCCACGGCCGGCGGGGCGGGTGTCCGTGGGGGTGGTTGCGGGCGGCGGAGCGCTGCCGGGGGCGGCGTCCGGGGGCGAGCGTGGTCATGCGGTGGCCTCCGTCCGCCGGTCCGGGCGCGGGCGGGTGGCCCGGGTGACGAGGAAGGACAGCGCGGCGGCGGCGAGCGCGAGCAGCACCGAGGCGGCGGCGGCCAGGCCGTAGTCGCCCCGGTCGAAGGCGGCGGTGTAGGCGTACATGCTGGGCGTCCAGGTGGAGACGACGCCGGGGGAGGCGCCGTGCAGGATCATCGGTTCGGTGAAGAGCTGGAGCGAGCCGATCAGGGTGAACAGGCCGACCAGCACGATCGAGGCGCGGATGAGCGGGATCTTGACGCTGACGGCGGTCCGCAGCGGTCCGGCGCCGTCGACGACGGCCGCTTCGAGGACTTCGCGCGGGACGGCCTGGAGCGCGGCGTAGAAGATGACCATGTTGTAGCCGGTCCACTCCCAGAGCGCGATGTTGACCACGGCGGGCAGCGGCGCGCCGAACGGGTCGGGGTGGGCGCCGCCGGCGTTCAACAGGTCGATGACCGGGCTGATGCCGGGTGTGTACAGGTAGACCCAGATCAGCGCGGCGATGATGCCGGGCACCGCGTGCGGCAGGAACAGCGCCAGCTGGAAGAAGCGGCGGGCGCGGGCCAGCGCCGAGTCCAGCAGCAGCGCGAGCAGCAGCGCCAGCCCCGTCATCAGCGGGATGTAGAGCAGGCAGTACTGCGCGGTGGTCCAGAAGCCCGAACGGAACGCCTGGTCGCCGAGCGCCCGGGCGTAGTTGCCGAGGCCGGTGAAGACCGTCTCGCCGCCGCCGAAGCCGAGCCCGGACCGGTGCTCGGTGTACAGGCTGAGGTGGACGGCGTAGCCGATCGGGACGAGCGTGCAGGCGGTGAACAGGAGCACGAACGGGGCGAGCAGGACGGCCGGCGCCCCGTACCGCCCGCGCCGGCGGGCGCGGGCGGCGACGGCGGGCCCGGGCCCGGTGCGGGGCGGCTGGGCGGTCACTGCTTGACCTTGAGGCCGCGGTTCTTCAGCTCGGCCAGGGTGGACTGCTGCGCGGCGTCGAGGGCCGCCTGCACGGTGCCGCCCTGGGTGAGCTTGCCGAACGCGTCCTTGAGCGCGTTGTTGGTCGCGTTCATCGTCGGGCCCCACTGCCAGTTCGGCTTGATCGACTTCGCGGCGTCCGTGTAGAGCGCGTACACGTCCTGGCCGCCGTAGAAGTCGGCCTTGAAGGCCTCCTCGGCCACCGGGACGAGCGCGGGCGCGGCCGGGAAGGCGGAGGAGGTGCCGGAGGCGATCCGGGCCTTGATGCCCTCCGGCGTGGTGGTCGCCCAGGTGGCGAACTCGACGGCGGCCTTGGCCTTCTTGCTGTTCTTGGAGACGGCGAAGGTGGTGCCGCCGACCATGCCGCTGGCCGGGGTGCCGTCCCAGCTGGGCACCGGGGCGACGGCCCACGTGCCGGCCGCGTCGGGCAGGGTGCCCTTCAGCACCCCGCCGCCCCAGGAGGCGCCGAGGTAGCCGGCGGTCTCGCCCTTCTGCAGCGAGGCCGTCCACGGCTGGCTGAACGAGGGCTGGACGCGGACCAGGTCCTCGGCGATCAGCTGTTGCCAGTAGTCCGCGGTCTGCTTGGTCCCGGCGCCGTTGAGGTCGACGCTCCAGGCGTCGTCGCGGCCGGTGAACCAGTGGGCGCCGGCCTGCCAGGCCATCGCCTCGAAGGTGGCCGGGTCGTCGGGGAAGAAGGTGGCGATCCGGGTGTCCGGCTGGGCCTGCTTCAGTTTCTGCGCGGTGGTGCGGAATTCGTCCCAGGTCTTCGGCGGGGTGAGGCCGGCCCGGTCGAAGAGGTCCTTGCGGTAGTAGAAGGCCTGCGGCGAGGCGTCCAGCGGCAGCGCCCAGGTGCGGCCGCCGAGGCTGGTCAGGTCCATGGTCTGCGGCAGGTACTTCGCCTTGAGCTCGCCGGGGACGAGCCCGGAGATGTCCTGGACGGCGCCCTGGCTGACGAAGTCCGGCAGTTGGGCGTACTCGACGTTGAACACGTCGGGGGCGTTGCCGGCCTTCACCGCGTTGGAGATCTTGGCGTACCCGCCGGCCGTGCCGGAGGGTATCTCCTCGTAGACCACGTTGACGTCGGGGTGGGAGGCGTTGAAGGCGGCGACGACCTCCTTCGTCCCCTTGGACCAGGCCCAGAAGGTCAGGGTGACCGGCTTGCCGTCGTCGGCCTTCGGGGCCCCGCCGCCGTTGCCGGCGCAGGCGGTGAGCAGGACGGTGGACAGCAGGCCGCCGGCGGCCGCGCGGAGGAGTCTGCGCCGGGGGTGGGGGAGGGCGAACGGGAGTGAGGGCATGCACGACTCCGGGAGAGGGGGGCGCGGCCGGGGAGTCAGGGGGCTGCCGGTGGCCGCGACCGGGCGGGCAAGTGGTCGCCATCCTGGGCGGGCGAACGATCGAAGTCAAGAGATCGGGATCAAATGATCCGTTGCGATCAAAAGCCTTGACGAACGATCAACGGCTTTCTAGATTCCCCGCACAGGGCGCGACTCCCGAGCCCCGGGCCATGGAGGACACCGCCGTGCTGCTGCCCCCGGAAGACCACGCCCTCAGCCCCCGCACCGGCTGGACCAGAGCCCACTGGGAGGCCGCCGCCGACGGGCTGCTCGACGCCGTCCTCCCCTGGGCCGGCCCAGGACACGCGCTGATCGACCTCCCCGGCCCCCGGCCGAGCTGGTCCGGCCGCCGCTCCGACGCCCTCGAAGGCTTCGCCCGCACCTTCCTCCTCGCCGCCCTGCGCATCGCCGGCGCCGGCGGCGCAGACCCGCACGGCCTGCTCGACCGCTACGCCGCCGGACTCGACGCCGGCACCCGCCACCCCACCACCGCGCGCGACCTCACCGACGACGACCCGGCGTCCTGGCCCGTCGTCACCGACCGCGGCCAGGCCATGGTCGAGGCCGCCGCCATCGCGTTCGCCCTGCGGCTGACCCGCCCCTGGCTCTGGGACCGCCTCCCCGCCGACGTCCGGACCAGAACCGCCCGGTGGCTCGCCGAGACCCTCCACCGCACACCCAACGACAACAACTGGTGGCTCTTCCCGCTCGCCGTCGGCGGCTTCCTCGCCGAGGCCGGCGTCGAGGAGCGCGCCGCCCGCGCCGCCGTCCGGCGCGGCCTGGAACGCATCGACCGCTTCTACCTCGGCGACGGCTGGTACACCGACGGCCGCCCCCGCGCCTTCGACCACTACAACGGCTGGGCCCTGCACCTCTACCCCGTGCTGCACGCCCACCTCGCCGACGACCGCGCCCTGCTCGCCGAGTACGGCCCCCGGCTCGCCGCCCACCTCGCCGACCACGCCCACCTGTTCGGCGGCGACGGCGCGCCGGTGCACCAGGGCCGCTCGCTGATCTACCGGTTCGCCGCCGCCGCCCCGCTCTGGGCCGGCGCCCTCACCGGCCACACCCCGCTCACCCCCGGCACCACCCGCCGACTCGCCTCCGGCGCCCTGCGCCACTTCCTCGACCGCGGCGCCACCGGCCCCGACGGCCTGCTCGCCCTCGGCTGGTACGGCCCCCACCCCCCGCTCGTCCAGCCCTACTCCGGCCCCTCCTCGCCCTACTGGGCGGCCTCCGGCTTCCTCGGCCTGCTGCTGCCCGCCGACCACCCTGCCTGGACGGACCGCGAGGAGCCCGCCCCCGCCGAACGCCGCGACACCGTCCGCGCGCTGCCCGGCCCCGGCTGGCTGGTCCAGTCCACCGCGGCCGACGGCCTGGTCCGCCTCCACAACCACGGCAGCGACGACCAGCCCGCCGACCGCGTCCACCCCGACGACCCGCACTACGCGCGGCTCGCCCACTCCACCGCCACCGGCCCCGTCCACACCGGTCCGGCCGACAACCACCTCGCCCTGCTGGTCGACGGCGAACCCACCGAACGCGGCCCGATCACCCCGCTCGCCACCGGCGACGGCTGGGCGGCCTCCACCCACCGTCCCCGGGCCGCCGGACACCCCCTGCCGGGCGTCACCGTCACCTCGCTGACCCTCGCCCACGGCGCCGACGAGGTCCGCGCCCACCTGGTCGTCGGCGCCCCGCCCGGCACCCCGCTGCGCGAGGGCGGCTGGGCCGTCGCCGGAGACCACCTGCCACCCGCCCGGCCGTGCACTGCGGTTGCCTCTGCCACCGCGACCGCCCACACGCTGGACGGCCGTCTGCTGGCCAGCGAACTGCGCGCCCTGCACGGCTACACCGCCGCCAGTACCAGCGCCGTCCCGGATGGCACGGCCTTCGGCGCGGCCGCCGCCCTGCCGGTGCTGACCGGCGCCACCGGCGGGGCCGTCCACCTGCTGGTCTGCGCAGCCCGCCTCACCGCCGCTCATCTCACCGCGGCCGCGGACGAACTCCCGCCGCTCGACCGGCTGACGGCGGACGTGGCGGCCGCCCCCGACGGGGCGTACCGGCTGCGGGTGCGGTGGGCCGACGGAGCCGTCCACGAGGCGCAGCTGTCGCCGGGAGCGGCCTTCGCCCGCCGACTTCCGCCCGGCGCCCGAACCTGAGGAGCACCCGTGCCGCTCGCCCTGTCCACCCTCGGCCTGCCCGACCTGCCGCTCGCCGCCGCCGCGCGCCTCGCCGCCGACCACGGCTGGCACGGGCTGGAACTGCGCTGCGCCCCGGGCCAGCCGGTCCACCCCGGCCTGACCGCCGAGGAGCGGCGCGCCGCCGTGCGTGCACTGGCGTCCACCGGGACGGTCCCGCTCGCGCTGGCCTCCTACCTCGGCATCGCCGCCCCGGGCGCGGACGCCCCGCTGCTCGCCGACCTCGGCGGACACCTGGAACTCGCCGCCGACCTGGGCTGCCCGGCCGTGCGGGTCTTCCCGCGCGGCGGCGCCGCGCCCGGCCCGGCGGCGGCCGACGAACGGGCCGATGAGCGCGCCGCCCGGCGGCTGGCCGCCGTCGCTGACCGTGCGGCCGTGCTCGGCGTCCGGGTCCTGGTCGAGACGCACGACTCGCACCCGACCGGCCGCGACCTCGCCCGGCTGCTCGCCCCCGTCGACCACCCGGCCGTCGGCGCCCTGTGGGACCTCCAGCACACCGTCCTCGGCGGGGAGCCGCCGCAGGCCACCCACCGGGCGCTGGCCGACCGGCTGGGCCACGTCCAGGTCAAGGACGTCGCCTCGGCCGCCGACCGCACGCCGCTGCCGCTCGGCGCCGGCACCCTGCCGATCGCCGCCTGCCTCGCCCTGCTGCCGGCCGACGTCTGGGTCTGCTGGGAGTACGAGGCGCCGTGGTACCCCGAGGCCGCCCCGCTGGCTCCGCTGCTCGGCGCGGCCGCCGACTGGCTGGCGGGACTGCGGCGGTAACGGGCCCCCGGCCCGGCCCATGGGCGGACCGCCCCGCGAAGGCGGCAGCCGGACGGGCTCCCCGGCCGGGGGCTGGGGGCTCAGCCGCCGCAGGAGGTGCGGACGCGCAGGGCCGGGAGCAGGGAGATCCGGTGCACCGGCAGGTCGGGCCCGGCGGTGAGGCGGCGCAGCAGCAGGCCGACGGCGGTCTCGCCGACCGCGCGGGTCGGCGGGGCGACGGCGGTCAGCGGCGGGGCCGCCAGGGCGGCGAACACGTCGTCGTAGGCGATCAGCGCGAGGTCGTCGGGCACCGCGAGGCCGCGGGCGCGGAGCAGCGGGAGCAGCTGGATCGCGTCCTGGTCGTTGTGGATGAGGGCCGCGCGGACGCCGTCGGACACGGCGTCGGCGATCAGCCCGGCGAGCCGGTCGGAGTCGGCGGGGCGGCCGTCGTCACCGAGGGTGTCCAGGACGGGCAGGGCGGCCAGGCCGAGCAGTTGGGTGCCGTGCTGGTAGCCGGCCCGGACCTCCCGGGCCGTCCAGGAGTCGCCGCGGGCCGCGAGCAGGACCCGGTCGTGGCCGAGGTCGGCGAAGTGGCGCAGCGCGAGGAGGACGCCCTGCCGGTGGTCCGAGCCGACGGAGTCCAGGCCGGCGCCGGGGCCCCCGTACTCGGGCGCGCCGCGTTCGACCAGGACGGCGGGCACCGGCAGGTCGTCCAGCCAGTCGTGGGTCTGCGCGGGCCCGCCCGGCAGGAGGTTGGGTGCGAGCAGCAGCCCGTCGAGGCCGGACTCCAGCAGCCGTTCGGCCTGGGTGTGGTCGTCGCGGGCCTCGTAGGGGGCGATGCCGAGGACCAGCCGGGCGCCCGCCGCCGTCGCGGCGGCCCGGGCACCGTTGATCAGCTCGTCGAAGTACGACCCGACGGAGGGCACCAGCAGCCCGAGGGTGCGGGTCCCGCTCTCGCCGTCCGTCGGCTTCTCCGGTGTGCGCCGTACGACGAACCCGTGCGAGCGCCCCACCCGGCCGGCTTCGGCCAGCGCGGCGACGTCCCGCCGCACCGTCACCGCCGGAATGGCGAGCCGCGCCGCCAGGTCGGCGAGCCGCAGGGGCCCGCTCGCCTCGCCGACGGCCTTGAGGATCAGGTCCCGACGTTCCTCGGCCGAGATGGTCATCGCCTGTCCCCCGTACTGCTCCGAACCGTGGCTGGTTGATCGGACCATATCTTTCGATCGACTTCCGATCAAGTATGACCGCGATGCCGCACCTCGGTACCCCGCCGGGCCGCCCGCGCGTCCACGGCGACGACCCGCCCGACAAGGCCCGCCGCCTCCGTTGCCGCTCCGGCGTCAGTAGTTCGTGGCCTCCTCCAGGACCCACCAGACGCACAGGCTGAACGGGATGCCGAGCCCGCCCACGACGACCGCGATCCACAGCGGCCAGTAGCCGCCGTCGGTGACGGGATCCCGTTGCGGGTGGGCGGGATCGATCCGCACGTCGATCCGGTGCCCGTCGGGCCACTGTCCGTCCGTGCCCTCGGCGGCGCGGTACTCGTGCCCGTCCGCCGTCCAGAGGAAGGTGCACTCGGTGCTGGTGTCACCGCTGCTGTGGCAGCCGGTGACGGTGGCGGACACCCGCAGCGTGGCGTGCAGGTCGCGGTCGTGCTCGTGGAACCAGCCGCTGAGGGAGAAGGCGAAGCAGCCGGCGAAGGTGCAGAGCATCAGGGCGAGCATGGCGGCGTGGAACAGGGCGGAGACGGAGCCGGAGCGCGGGCTCTCGCCCAGGGCCAGCCGCACCGGCGAGGCCAGGGCCGCGAGTGCCGCCGCGCCGGCCGCGCCGATCCAGCCGGCGTACCAGGGCGTGGATCCCCACGGCGTGCAGGCCGTCGTCACCGCGCCGGCCAGCGTGGTGGCCCAGGCCGCCCGTTGGAGCAGGCTCGTGGCGGCGCGCGCCCGGCGGCGCAGCCGGCCGGAGGGGGGAGGAGCAGGGACGGGGGGTCGCTCGTCCGCGATGGTGGTCACCCGGCCACGCTGGCAGAGTGCCGGGCCGGGCACCAGCAAGCGGGGCTGACCCCCGGCGTTCAGCAGCGCTTACGGCGTCCCGGCGGGCGGGCCCTCAGGTGTGCTCGACTCACTGGGGTCGACCAGGCGGCCGTTCACGCGCGGCTCACTCTCGGTCAGGCCCTGGGCCGCCAGCCGCTCGCTCGCCGCCAGCAGCGCGCTCTGCAGCGCCTCGGCCGCCGCCCGCACCGCCGGTGGCGCCCCCCACGGTCCGGTGCGGCGCAGCAGGCGCACCAGGTAGGCGCCCGGCACCGGCAGTGCGGTGACGGTGCCGGCGCCCGGGCCGATCAGGGCGGCGGCGTTCGCGGGCAGGATCGCGGCGCCCAGGCGGGCGGCGAGCATGGTGTAGACGGCGAAGCGGTAGCGGGCGGTGTGCTCGACCAGGGGCACGATGTCGTGCCGGGCGGCCAGGCGCTGGAAGGCCAGCTGCCGGGGCGAGCCGGCCGGGGCGGCGATCCAGGGGCGGCCGGACAGCCGGGCCGGGTCGGTGGGCGGGGGCCAGTCGGAGGGGACGACCAGGCGGTAGGCGTCCTCGAACATGACGCTCGCCTCGATGCCGGGCGGCAGCGGGGTGGGTTCCTGCCGGTCGTCCTCGATGACCAGGACGTCCAGTTCACCCAGGCGCAGCGCGCGCAGGCCCTCCTGCCGTCCGGCCTCCACGAGGCGGGGGGCCAGGTCGGGGTGGGTGCGGGCGAGCAGGTGGACGGCGGTGGTGGCGAAGAACGTGATGGCGGGCGGCGGCACGCCGATGGCGACCGGGCCGGCGGCAGCGGCGCCGAGCGCGCGCAGGTCGCGGGCGGCGTCCTGGAGCGCCTGGCCGATCCGGTCGCCGTAGCCCGCCAACAGGCGGCCCGCGGCGGTCAGTTCGGCCCGCCCGCCGGTGCGGTCCACCAGGGGGACGCCGACCTCGCGTTCCAGCCGGCCCAGTTGCTGGGACACCGCGGAGGGGGTGTGGCCCAGCGCGCGCGAGGCGCCCGCCACGCTGCCTTCGTCGGCGATCCGGCGCAGGATCAGCAGCCTCTTCGGGTCGAGTTCCACCGCTGTGCCGCCCTTTCGCCGCGCCCGGGGTCGAGGACGCCCATCCTGGCAGACCATGCGAGGTCCGGGCCTGGCGGAGAGTAGCCTGGACATCACCGAAGGCACCTCGCATGCCGGGCAGGACACCTGGCGTCGTCTCCGGCGAACGGCGATGCCGGATCCGGCCCGAGGCCGGGTCCGGGGACAGGTCTTCGATCATGACCACGACCCTCGATCGCGCGATGACGCCCACCGCCCTGGAACCCGCAGCACGGCTCTCCCGGGTACCCGAGGGCACCCGGCCCGGCCGGTTGGACGGCGCCTGGTGGCCCCGCTCGCGTGACCTTCTCCTCGAACTCCCCTCCCTCGCCGCCGCATTGGACGGCCCGTGGGGGCGGGTCACCCGGGTCACCGTGAACCCCGCGCAGTGGCCGACCGTCCCGCACCGGGCCCCGGTCGCCGGGCACACCGTCCACGTGGGCTGGTTCACCACCGAGCAGGACGAGCACCTGATCGTGGTCTGCTCGTACGCCCCGTTGCGGCTGAACCTGCTGGTCGTGCCGCCGGAGACGGACGCCGTCACCGCTGAGCGGCTGATGTCGCGGGCGGCCGACCCCGCCGACAGCCGGACCGCGAGCGAACTGCTCGCCTCGGAGCCGGGCCGCGGCGCGGCCGGCCCGGAACCCGGTGCCGACGTCCTGCCCTCGGCGCTCGTGCCCGCCACCGGCGAGGGCGAGGTCGGCCGGCGGGCGGACGTCGCCCGAAGCCGCGCCGCCTCCTGGCCCGCCGGCGCGTAGCGGTCCGGGTGCGGACACCCGGACAGTCCTCAGACGTGGAACGGCACGGTGGTGACGACGATCTTCGGCAGTGGGCGGAGCGCCCTGCGCAGGCGGGGGGCGAGTCGGTTGTGCAGGAGGCGGTGGCGCCGGTGCCGCACGACGATCTCCGGGAGGACGACGGTCAGGGTGAGGTCCGGGCGCTGGTCGTGCAGGGACTCGATGTAGTTGACCAGGGGCGCGACGATCGTGCGGTAGGGGGAGAGGAGGATCTTCAGGGGCAGGTGGTCGCCCCACAGGTTCCAGTACGCGCGGAAGCGCCGGGCCTCCTCCTCGCTGGCGCTGATGTGCAGGGCGAGGACGGGCTGGCGGAGCGAGGCGGCGTAGGCGAGGGCGCGCATGCCGGCCAGGTCCAGTGCGGCGATCGGCACGATCAGCAGGGGGTGGATCTCCTCGGGAGTCTCCTCGCTCTCCGCCTCGCTCTCCGCCTCGCGCTCACCCTCCGCTTTCGCCTCTGCGGAGGGCGCGGGCGCGCCGTCCCGTGGGCGTTGCCGGGTGAGGGCGCGGCCGGGGACCTCGACGGCGTGCGGGTGCAGGGCGAGCGCCGCGGCGACCTGCTCGTAGTGGTGCCGGATCCTGGTGGCCACCAGGATGAACAGGCCCACCACGAGCGCGGCGAACCAGGCGCCCGAGGTGAACTTGGTGATCGCGGCGGTGACGAGCACGATCGCCGAGAGCAGCGCGCCGACGGCGTTGAAGATCAGGCTCTTGCGCCAGTGGCGGTCCCGCAGGCGCCACCAGTGCACGACCATGCCGGTCTGCGACAGCGTGAAGGCGAGGAACACGCCGACCGCGTACAGCGGGATCAGCGGCGCCGTCATGCCGTCGAACGCCGCGTAGATCGCGGCCGCGGCGACCGAGAGCACGAGAATGCCGTTGCTGAAGGCCAGCCGGTCGCCCAGCCGCAGGAAGATCCGCGGCGCCTGGTTGTCGCGGGCCAGGAGGTAGAGGACGCGGGGGAAGTCGTTGTAGGCGGTGTTGGCCGCCAGGAGCAGGATCGCGGCGGTGGCGGCCTGGGTGAAGACGTAGCCGAAGCCCGGGCCGAAGGCGCGGTGGGCGAGCTGCGACAGCACCGTCTCCCGGGCGTCGGGGACGACGCCGTCGAGGTGGACCAGCGCGACCGTGCCGGCGAAGAGCACGATCAGCAGGCCGACCATCCAGGTCAGGGTGGTCCGGGCGTTGCGCCACTCGATGGGCTGGAAGGCCGGGACGGCGTTGGAGATCGCCTCGATGCCGGTCATCGCCGTCGAGCCGGAGGCGAAGGCGCGCAGGACCAGGAGCAGGCCGACCCCCTCGGTCGCGGTCGACTGCGGAGCCGCGGTGGGCTGGAAGCCGTGGCCGGCCGCGTCGTACAGGCCGAAGGCGATGAGGGCGAGGACGGCGAGGACGAAGGCGTAGGTCGGTGCGGCGAACAGGACGCCCGCCTGCCGCACGCCGCGCAGGTTCCCGGCGAGCAGCACGCCGATCACGGCGAGGCCGATCGGCACCACGTCGCCCCGCAGCGAGGGGACCGCCGAGGTGACGGCCTCCATGCCGGAGGCGATCGAGACCGCGACCGTGAGGATGTAGTCCGTCGTCAGACCGGCGGCCGCCGCCAGCCCGGGGAGGCGGCCGAGGTTCGCGGTGGCGACGATGTACGAGCCGCCGCCGTGCGGGTAGGCGCGGATCGTCTGACGGTAGGACACCCCGACCGCCAGCATCAGGAACGCGATCGTCGCGGCGATGGGCACCGAGTAGCGCAGGCCGGCGGTGCCCGCCAGGACCAGGACGGCCAGCATCGCCTCGGGCCCGTAGGCGACGGACGAGAGCGCGTCGGCGGAGAGCACCGGCAGCGCCACCAGCTTGCGCATCCGCTCGTGCGCGATCGCGGTACTGCGCAGCGGGGCCCCGAGCAGCACGTGCCTGACCCCGGCGCCCGCCCGGCCGAGTCGGGAGGTCCGGGTGTCCTCGCCACCCGCCTCGACCGGCGGCGGCTGCGCGCCGACCGTGGCCACCCGTACGAAGCGGCCGAAGCGCACCGGCCGGATCTCGGAGGAGGCCGGAAAGCGGCCGAGCTCCGGGTCCACCGGCAGCGCCCGGCGCCACGCCTGCGGATCTCCGGCCGCCCGGCCCCACTCCCGGCCCACCCGGCGCAGTACCCCGACCTGCTGCCGGTCGAGGACCGGCAGCGGGGCGTCGGGACTGGGCGCACCGCCCGCCCCCGCGCCACCGCCGTCATTCTTCGTATTCGACACGACACACAGTGTTACGCATCGCGGCTCCCGGTGGCGCAGGTCCGCAGTCGGGGCGTCGAGCAGGACCGCGCCCTCCCGCGCGGGCGTCCGCCGGCGCCCGCTCGCGCCCGTTCGGCCCCGGTGCGGTCGGAGTACCGTGGGAGGGCGGGGCGGCCCGAGCTGCGGAAGCGAAGGGCCGGGCCCCGTTCAGCGGGCCCGATCCGCGCCCGCGGAGAGGCGGCGAGCCATGTCGGACGATGCCGGTGCCCCGCACTCGGGGCTTCTGCCGGACCGCTTCCGGCAGGCGGCGAAACCGGGGACGGTCCTGCTGCGCCTGGAGACCACGCAGTCCCGCGAGGGCGCACTCGATGGCGCCTGGTGGCCGCGGTCACGGAACATCGGCGCCGAACTGCCCGGCCTGGTCGTCGCGTTGACCGAACACCTCGGCCCCGTGGCGAGCGTGGGCCTGGACGCGGACGCCTGGGACGAGGTGCCGGCCCGGATCGTCGTCGACGGCCGGTCGGTGCGCATCGACCGGTATCCGGTCGGCGACGACACGGTGATCGTCACGCGCGGCGACCGCGATCACTTCAGTCTGCTCGTGGTTCCGCCGCAGGCGGGCCGGGAAGCTGCCCTGGCCTCGATGGCCCGCGCGGTCCGGGCCGGCGGCACCGACTCGGCGCGGCAGATCCTCCTGGACACGGGCATCGGCTCCGAGCCCAGGACCGAACTGCCCTGACCGGATCGCGTTGGCCGGACTGCGCCGATCGGAGTGCGCCGGCCGGACTGTACCGAGGAGCGGCCCCGGGCCGGAGGAGGTCAGGATGCGGCACTACCGATGGGTCCTGGAGACCCAGGACGACGACGGCCACTGGGCCCGGCAGGGCGGCGAGCCCATGCCGAACCCCCTGGAGTACGACGGGCCGCCCCAGCAGGCCGCCAACCACGTCCGCGAGGTGTTCGTGCGTACGCTCTCGCGGCCGGCCCCGGGGCCCCGGGCGGTCAGGGTGCGGGTCTGGGGCGGGTCCGACGCCGTCGGCGAGCCCGAGGCCGAGACCGAGTGGTCACGCGAGTGACGTGCCCGGTCCCGGCCCGCGGGCGGTGTCCGTGTGGTCGGATCAGGAGCAGCCCGAGCCGATCTCATGGAAGTTGGCGTAGTGGTCGTCGCTGTACCAGACGTGCTGGGTGCCGGGGTCGCGCACCAGGCGTTCGGCGTCGCGGTGCTGGCCGGGCGAGCGCGGGTTGACGTCGTACTCGCGGTAGTGGCCGCTCTGGGGGAGGTCGCCGCTGCGGTTGCCGTAGACGTTGCTGCCGCGGATCACGTAGGGGGAGTCGGCCACCGGGTAGTCCCGAGGAGCGTTCGCGGTCGGCCAGTGCAGGTCGTGCCAGATGTGGCACGCCTCCTCGACCTGGGGCGGCAACTGGTCGACGGGCAGCGGGGGTTCGACGATGCCGCGGACGATCCGCGGTGCGGGGTGGGCCGCGGGGGCGGCGGCGCCGGCCGGGGCGGCGGAGGGGACGGTGGCGGCCGTCAGGAACAGTGCGGCGGCGGCCATGCGGAGCAGGCTTCGGTGTGCGGTCACGCAGCGGCCAACGACGCCCGGGCGTCGCGGATGCGGGAGGTCCCCCGTCCGGACCAGCCCCGGCACCGGAGGCCGGTGGCCGTCGGGCGGGCCGTAGGGTGGGCGGGTGGATGATCTCTGGGGGCGCCTGCGGGTGCGGGCGGTGCCGCTGCTGGCGGCCGGGGTGACGGTGGCGGCCGGGCTGGGCGTGCGGGCCGTGCTCGGCGGGGACGTCGCGAAGTACGCCGGGGACGCGCTCTACACGGTGCTGGTGTACGCGCTGGTGGTGCTGGTCGCGCCCAGGATTCCGCCGGGGCGGGCGGCGGTGGTGGCGGCGGGGCTGAGCTGGGCGGTGGAGCTGTTCCAGATCACCGGCGTGCCCGACGAGTTGGGGCGGCGCAGCGTGCTGGCCCGATTGGTGCTGGGGTCGACGTTCAATCCGCCGGACCTGTTCTGGTACCTGATCGGCGCCGTGTTCGCCGTGCTGGCGCACCGGGTGCTGCGGACCGCGAAGGCCGCGTGGACCGCGAGGGTCGCAAGGGCTGCGAGGAGGACCGCAGCACCCGGTGCCGCCTGACGCGACGTCAGAGCGGAAGCAGGTCGGGACGCTTGGCCTCGACGTGGTCCCCCGAGGACTCCCCGCGCAGCCGTCGGCCGACCCAGGGCAGCAGGTACTCGCGGGCCCACTGGAGGTTCTCGCGCCGCTGGTCGGCGGCGGACACCTCCGGGCCGGCCGGCCAGGGCGCCTCCGGGTCCTGCTCGGTGCGCAGTCCCAGGGAGCGGGCGGCCAGCAGGGCGACCCGCTGGTGGCCCTCCGGGGAGAGGTGCAGCCGGTCCTCGCTCCAGGCCCGGCGGTCCTGGACGGCGCGCAGCGACCACAGGTCGGCCACCTTGCAGCCGTTGCGGTCGGCGACCGCCCGCATGTGCCCGTTGTACGTGGCGATCTTGCCGCGCAGGTGCTTGAACAGCGGTACGTCCCGGGTGTCGAAGCCGGTGCAGATCAGCACCGTCCCGGCGGAGGCGGTGAGTTGGACGATGGCGGCCTCGAAGCGCTCGGCGACCTCGTCCGGGTCGCTGCCGGGCCGCAGGATGTCGTTGCCGCCGGCGCAGAAGGTGGCCAGGTCGGGCTGGAGCCGGCGGACCTGCGGCACCTGCTCGGCCGTGATCTGGTCCAGCAGCCGGCCGCGGACCGCCAGGTTGGCGTAGCGGAACCCGCCCGGCGGACGCCCGTCGGCGAGCAGCCCGGCCAGGCGGTCGGCCCAGCCGGCGAAGGCGCCGTCGGCACCGGGGTCGTTCAGGCCCTCGGTGAAGCTGTCGCCGAGGGCGGCATACGAACTGAGGTCAAGGGTCTCCTGGAGGTTCGGCATGAAGGAGATAGTTCACCCATTCAAGTGACCTACGCCACCGTAGGTGACCCCGGCGGCACGTGAGATGGACCACGTGCCCCACCCGGAATACAACCGGGGTGCAGAGCGGCGGCCCCCGGAAACCACAAGATCCCGCCCCCCTTCCGCTTTTGGGCCCGCCCGGACGATGCTCGAAGAGTGCGGTCGGCCCGGCCGCCGTCCTTCCAAGGGGAAGACACCATGGCTCTGAATCCGACCTCCGGCCCGTCCGGGCAATGGTCCGTCGACGACCGCTGCACCAACTGCGACGTGGCCCGGCAGCTCGCGCCAGGACTGATCCGTGAGCACGCCGGCCGCTCCGAGCTGGTCCGCCAGCCGCGCGACGAGGCCGAGCACCGCCGGCTGCTCGCCGCCGCCCACGCCTGCCCCACCCGCTCCATCCGGCCGGGCGCCGGCCCGCTCGACCCGGCCACCGACCCCTTCCCGCTGGCCCTCGACGACGGCCTGCTGCTGCTCGGCCACAACTCCCGCCGCAACGCCGGGGCCAACTCCTACCTCTGCCGCCGCCCGACGGGCTGGCTGATGGTCGACACGCCCCGCTACGCCGAGCCGCTCGCGGCCCGGTACGAGGCCCTCGGCCCGGTCACCGACATCCTGCTGACGCACCGCGACCACGCGGCGCACGGCCGGGCGTACGCCGACCGGCTCGGCGCCCGGCTCTGGATCCACGAGGGCGACCTGGACGCCGCACCCGACGCCGACCGGGTGCTGCGCGGCCTCGAACCGGCGGAGGTCGCCCCCGGCGTCACCGCCCACCCCTTCCCGGGCCACACCCGCGGCAGCGTGCTGTACCTGGTCGACGAGCGGTACTGCTTCACCGGCGACACCCTGTACTGGTCCCGCACCACCGGTGACCTGGAGGTGTACGACACCGTCACCTGGTACTCGATCGAGGAGCTCTCCGCCTCGCTGGACCGCGGCCTGGACGCGTTGCGCTTCGAGTGGCTGCTGCCCGGCCACGGTCAGCGGCACCGGATGCCCGCCGAGGAGGCGGCGGCCCGGCTGCGGGCGCTCGCCGACCGCTGCCGGGGCCTGCGGACCGCGCCGGTGGACTTCGGCGCGGTCCGCTGGTGACGCTCGGCGCGGCCTGCCGGTGACGCTCGACGCGGTCCGTCCCCGGGACGCTCGACGCGGTCCGTCCCGTGGTATTCGGCCGCGCGTGCGCCGGAGCCCGCGCCGGGTGCGCGGGGGCCTGCGCCCGCCGGGGGCGCCCGCGCGGGTGTGCGAACAGCCCCGCCGGGGCAGCGGCCTGGGGAACGGAATTCCCGAACTCCCCTGCACCCGAGGACGGTTGAGGAATGCCCACGCAGACCCCGGAGCGCACCGCCAGGCCGCGGCGCTACCTGATGTGCCGGCCGACGTACTTCACCGTCGACTACGCGATCAACCCGTGGATGGACCCGGCACAGCCCACCGACACCGCGCTCGCCGTCCGCCAGTGGGAGCGGCTGTACTGGCTGTACCGCCGCCTCGGCCACACCGTCGAGCTGATCGAGCCGGTGCCCGGCCTGCCCGACATGGTCTACGCCGCCAACGGCGCGACCGTGCTGCACGGCCGGGCGCTGGTCGCGACCTTCCGCTACCCGGAGCGGGCCGCCGAGTCCGAGGCCTACCAGGCCTGGTTCCGCGCGCACGGCTACCGCGAGGTGCAGCGCGCCGGGCACGTCAACGAGGGCGAGGGCGACCACCTGGTGGCCGGTGGCCGGGTGCTCGCCGGGACGGGCTTTCGCACCTCCCGGGCCGCGCACGCCGAGGCGGGCGAGTTCTTCGGCGTCCCGGTGGTCGGCCTGACCCTGGTCGACCCGCGCTTCTACCACCTGGACACGGCGCTGGCCGTGCTCGCCGATGACCACGTCATGTACTACCCGGAGGCCTTCGACGCCGACAGCCGGGCCGTGCTGCGCACCCTGTACCCGGACGCGATCCTCGCCGACCGGGCCGACGCCGAGGTGTTCGGCCTCAACGCGGTCTCGGACGGGCGCCGGGTGCTGCTGCCCGAGGCGGCGAAGCACCTGGCCGGGCGGCTCGTCGAGCACGGCTACCAGCCGGTCCCGGTGGACGTCTCGGAGCTGTTGAAGGGCGGCGGCGGAGCCAAGTGCTGCACGCTGGAGCTGCGGCCTGCCTGAATCCGGAACCTGCCGTCCGCACCGCCGTCCGCACCGCCCTCCGCGCCCTCCGCACTGCCCTCCCCGCTGCCCTCGCGGACCTTCCCGGCCGCGCCGCCGTCCGGTAGAGGTTGGCCAGGGCATCCGGGGCGGTGCCGTGCCGACAGGAGGGCCACATGCGCGATCAGGCTTCCGCATCCGAGGACGAGGCGGCACGGCGGCGCAGGGCCGCGCCCGAGCGCCGGAGCACGGGCCTCCCGGCCGAGGGTGCCCGGGAGGCCGCGGCCGCCGGCCCGCTGTCCCCGTCGACGGCCCTGCCCCTGCAACGCGCCCTCGGCAACGCCGCGGTGGCCCGGCTGGTCGAGCAGCAGCGGCACGGCCACGACGCCTCCGGCGGCGCGGGGGTGTCGGTCCAGCGGGCCCCGACGCCCGGCGCCGGGCCGGCGACGCAGATCGCGCTCACCCACCTGGCGGCCGACGACCTGGAAGGTGAGTGCGGCTACTTCGAGCGCAGGCGGCAGCTGAGCGTCGCCGCGCCCCAGCAGGGCGTCATCATCCAGGAGATCAACCGCGTGTTCGCCGTGGAGGAGTGGGACGGCACGGACTGGAACGCGATGTCGGGCAGCCGGATCGACTCGTACATCACCGCGAAGGGGTCGAGCGCCCACGCCACGGTCGCCCGCTACTGGGAGCTGTGGACGGTGGACGCGGCGGGCAACGTCTCGGACGGCGCCGAGGACACCTTCTCGCTGTGCTCGGTCATCCCCGGCCGCAAGCGCAAGGACACCACGCGGGGGACGTACACGATCACGGGCCGGGCGGTGTTCTACCCCACGGCCGTCGCGCCCGCGGACCTCGGCTTCACACCTGGCGGCGCCCCGCCGGCGGGCGGCCTGTCCAGCACGCTGTCCGACCCGTCGGCGGCCATCGCGGCGCAGGGACTGGCCGCTTCCGGGCGGCCGGTCGACTGCCGGGTGCAGGTGGCCTGGGACAGCTCCCAGGGCGACCGGTACAGCGAGGTGACGATGAGCTGAGTCGCCGCGGCCCCGGTCGGCGCGGTCAGCCCTCGACCAGCAGCACCTCCAGGGTGCGCGGGCCGTGCACGCCCTCGACCCGGTCGAGCTCGATGTCGCTGGTCGCGGACGGCCCGGAGATCCAGGTCTGCGGGCGGGCCGGGTCGAGCCGGGGCAGCGCGAGCGGCACGGAGGCGACGACCTGCCCGGGTGCCCGGACGACGCACAGGTGGTGGTCCGGGACGAGGGTGAGCAGCCGCCGCCCCTGGCCCGGCCCGGCGTCCAGCACGATCGTCCCGGTCTCGGCGATCGCGAGCGCGCAGCCGGTGACGACGCTGTCCACGGCGTCGAGCCGGGCGGCGGTGAGCGTGCCGTCGTCGGGGACGACCGTGACGGCGGTGGCGCCGAGCCAGGCGGGCGGCAGGCCGGGCGGCACGGCGACCGTACGGCTGCCGCGTTCGGCCAGCAACCGGGCCAGGACGGCGGGCAGTTCGGCCTCGGTGCAGCGGTGCACCCGGGCCCGGTAGTCGGCCAGGTTGTGGTGCAGCAGGTCGAGCAGGGCCGCCGGATCGTCCGGACTGTGCGTGCGCAGGTAGTCCCGGGCGACGGGCTCCTCCGGCGCCCGGTACCGGTCCCGGTCGGGGTCCCGCTCCCGGTCGGGCTCGGCGAGCGCGGCGCGGATCCGGGCGAGGATCAACTCCCGTGAGGTCATGAGCGGTTCCTCCGCCACCAGTCGCGGAACGGTTCGGCGGGTACCTCCGGGAGGTCCCGGGTGTCGGTCCAGGCCCGGCCCGGGCCGGGCAGTCGGCGCGGGTGCAGCGCGCGGGTGCGCCCGGCGAGCCGCTCGGCGGCCGTGAGCGCCGCCGGGTGGTCGAGCACGTACCCGGCGGCCGCGATCGCGGCCCGCTCCAGCGGGTGCCCGCCCTGCTCGGCGACCCGCTCGCGCAGGTGCACCAGCACCTCGGGGATGTCGATCGCCACCGGGCAGACCTGGTAGCAGGCCCCGCAGAGTGAGGAGGCGTACGGCAGCGAGGCGTCCAAGGGGCTGGTGGTGCCGCGTAGTTGGGGTGTCAGGATGGCGCCGATCGGGCCCGGGTAGACCGAGCCGTAGGCATGGCCGCCGGCCCGTTCGTACACCGGGCAGACGTTGAGGCAGGCCGAGCAGCGGATGCAGCGCAGCGCCTGGCGGCCGACCTCGTCGGCGAGCACGGCGGTGCGCCCGTTGTCGAGCAGCACGAGGTGGAAGGCGGACGGGCCGTCGCCTTCCGCGGTGCCGGTCCACAGCGAGGTGTACGGGTTCATCCGCTCGGCGGTGGAGGAGCGGGGGAGCAGTTGCAGGAAGACCTCCAGGTCCTGCCAGGTCGGCACGACCTTCTCGATCCCGACGACGGAGATCAGCGTGCGCGGCAGGGTGAGGCACATCCGGCCGTTGCCCTCGGACTCGACGACCACCAGGGTGCCGGTCTCGGCGACCATGAAGTTGGCGCCGGAGACGGCGACCCGGGCGCGCAGGAACTTCTCCCGCAGGTGCAGCCGGGCCGCTTCGGCGAGTTCGGCGGGGGAGTCGGTCAGGCCCTCGGGTGCGGGGCGGCCCCAGGCGGCCATCTGCTCGGCGAAGATCTCCCGGATCTCGGCGCGGTTGCGGTGGATCGCGGGCACCAGGATGTGCGAGGGCCGGTCGTCGCCCAACTGGACGATGAGCTCGGCGAGATCGGTCTCGTACGCGGTGATCCCCTCGGCGGCGAGCGCCTCGTTGAGCCCGATCTCCTGGGTGGCCATCGACTTGACCTTGACGACCTCCGTCTCTCCCGTGGCGCGGACCAGGTCGGCGACGATCCGGTTGGCCTCCTCGGCGTCGGCCGCCCAGTGCACGGTGCCGCCGGCCGCGGTGACGGCCTCCTCCAACTGGACGAGGTAGCGGTCGAGATGGCGCAGCGTGTGGTCCTTGATCGCCTTGCCGGCGGCGCGCAGTTCGGCCCAGTCGTCGAGTTCGGCGACGGCGCGGGCCCGTTTGTCCCGGATGGTGTGGGTGGCGTGCCGCAGGTTGGCGCGCAGCCGCTCGTCCTGGACGGCCGCCGCCGCGGCCTGCGGGAAGGTCGCCTGCGGAGAGGTCGCGTGCCGGAAGGCAGGCATGCCGAGGAAGGTGCCGGTCATGCGGGCCTCCACGGGTGTTCCTCGGTGCTGGCGAGGATCTCCGCCAGGTGCAGCGGGCGCAGGGCCGCGCCCCGGCGGCGCAGCGTGCCGCCGAGGTGCAGCAGGCAGGAGTTGTCGGCGCCGCAGAGGACTTGGGCGCCGGTGCCGAGTGCGTGGGTGATCTTGTCCTCGGCCATGGCCGCCGAGACGGCCGCGTTCTTGACCGCGAAGGTGCCGCCGAAGCCGCAGCACTCCTCGGCGCCGGGCAGTTCGACCAGTTCCAGTCCGCGGACGGCGCGCAGCAGCCGCAGCGGCCGTTCGCCGAGGCCGAGCACCCGCAGGCCGTGGCAGGAGGGGTGGTAGGTGACGGTGTGCGGGAAGTGCGCGCCGACGTCCTCGACGCCGAGCACATCGGTGAGGAACTCGGTCAGCTCGTACACCCGGGGCGTCAACGCGGCGGCCATGGAGTCGAGTTCGCCGCCCCGGCCGTCGGCGGCGGCCCGGGCCCCGATCCGCGGGTAGTTGTCCCGGACCATGGCCACGCACGATCCGGAGGGCGTCACCACGTGCTCGTACCCGGCGAAGGCCCGTGCGGTGCGCCGCAGCAGCGGCTCGCACGCCCGCCGGTAGCCGGTGTTGTACTGCGGCTGCCCGCAGCAGGTCTGCCCGGCGGGGAAGTCCACGGTCACGCCGAGGCGTTCGAGCAGCCGGACGGTGGCGACCGCCGTGGCGGGGAACAGCGCGTCGTTGACGCAGGTGGCGAACAGTGCGACCCGCATCGGCCCTCCCTTCGTCCGGCGACTCCGGCCGGCCCGCTGGCGATCGTAGCGAGCGGGTCGGCCGGGGCGGGGGATCTCGGGGATCTCAGGCGAGCCAGAGGTCGGGGCCGAACACCTCGTAGTGGATGTCCGCGGCCGGGACGCCCGCCGCGAGGAGCTGTTCGCGGACGGCGCGCAGGAAGGGCAGCGGGCCGCAAAGGTAGGCGGTGGTGCCGGCCGGGACGTCGACGGTGGAGAGGTCGACCAGGCCGGTGCGCTCGGCGGGCCAGTCGCCGAGCGGCCGCTCGTAGAAGACGTGGGCGGTGGCGTTCGGCAGCTTGGCGGTGAGCTGGGCGAGGTCGGCGCGGAAGGCGTGGGTGAGCTGGTCGCGGTCGCCGTGCACCGAGACGACCTGCCGGGTGGAGCCGGTGGCGGCGAGGTGGTCGAGCATGGCGGTCATCGGGGTGTTGCCGATGCCGGCGGAGGCGAGCAGCACGGGCCCGTCGCCGTCGGCGAGGGCGATGTCGCCGAGCGGGGGAGCGAGGTGGACGAGGCCGCCGGTGTGCAGGTGGTCGTGCAGGTGGGCGGAGACCTCGCCGCCGGGCTCGCGCTTGACGGTGAAGCGCAGCGCGCCGTCAGCGGTGCCGGAGAGGCTGTACTGGCGGATCTGCCGGGCACCGTCGGGCAGTTCGGTGCGCACCGAGACGTACTGGCCGGGCCGGGCGGCGGGGACGGGGCCGCCGTCGGCGGGGCGCACCAGGAAGGTGGTGACGGTGTCGGTCTCCTGGTAGCGGGCGACGACGGTGTAGGGGCGCCAGAGGTCGGCCCGGTCGCCGCCGGCGGCGACCTCGGCGCGCAGCCGGTCCTCGACGGCGACGAGGGTGTTGGCCATCAGCCAGTACACCTCGTCCCAGGCGGCGGCGACCTCGGGCGTGACGGCTTCGCCGAGCACCTCGACGATGGCGGCGAAGAGGTGCTCGTGGACGATCCGGTACTGGCTGCTGTCGATTCCGACGGAGACGTGCTTGTGGGCGATCCGGGCGAGCATCGCGTCCGGCCGCTGGTCGGGGTGGGCGACCAGCGCGCCGGCGAAGGCGGCTATCGACCCGGCGAGCGCCTGCCGCTGGGTGCCGTTGGCCTGGTTGCCGCGGTTGAACAGGTCGCGCAGCAGCTCCGGGTGGGCGGCGAACATGCGGTCGTAGAAGAGCGGGGTGATGTCCCCGATGGCGCCGCCCACGACGGGCAGGGTGGCCTCGATGACCTCGGCGGACTTGGCGGACAGCATCAGTCCGACTCCTAACTGGTATCTCAGATTCGCGTTAAAGGCCGTGCTTGAGCCCGGCCCCGGGGGTGGTGGATCAGTCGGTGGGTCTGGCGGTGAGGCCGAGCAGCACCGGCCCGGTGGGCGCGGCCACCAGGTCGTCGATGCTGAGCGGGTCGAGCGCGGCGAAGAACGCCTCCTGGGCGGTCCGCAGCGCACCGCGCAGACGGCACGCGGCCCGCAGCGGGCACGGCGGGTCGTCCTCGCAGCCGACCACGTCGCCGACCCCCTCCAGCTCGCGCAGGAGCAGCCCGAGCGAGCCGGTCCGCCCGGCGAAGGTGAGCAGCAGCCCACCGCCGCGCCCGCGCCGGGCCTCCACCACGCCGAGGTGCTGCAGGCGGCTGACCACCTTCGCCGCGTGGGTGTACGGCACGCCGACCGCCTCGGCCACCTCGCGGGTGGTCGGGTTGGCGTCCTCGCCCAGGACGGCGAGCCGCATGGCGATCCGCAGGGCGATGTCGGTGCTCTTGGTCAGCCTCACGTTCGAAACGCTATCGAATGCGACTCCACAACTCCAATTTCCTGCACGCCCCCCACCTCGCCCCCGACTCTGCCCCCGGCCGGCCTGCTCCCCGCCCCCGGCCGGTCCCCGGTCGCGACGGGGCGGGGCAGGCGGGGTGGCCGCTGTCCGAATCTCGGTCGAATCTGAACAGTTGGCGACATTACCGATCAGCCCCTGACGGATGGTCATACCGGCTTCTACGCTTCGTGCGGCTCCGGATCCGCAGGGGGCTGGAGCGACCGGCGTTGCATCCCTTGACCGACCATGCTGGAGAGACTCGTGAGAACACGTCGCGCACCCGGGCGCACCTGGACGGCCGTGACCGCGATAGCCGCGGCCACGGCCGCACTGCTGTCGCAGCCCGCCACCGCCGAGGCCGCCACACCGCCGCCGACCGTCAAGGCGCACGTGCCGGTGGCGCCCTACCCGGCGGGCGTGGCGCTCACGCCGGACGGCGGCCACGCCTACGTGACCAGCCAGAGCAGCGGCACCGTGAGCGTGCTGGACACCAAGAGCAACACGGTGGCCGCCACCTTCACCGCCGGCACCGGCTCCTACGCGGTCGCCGTGTCCCCCGACGGGCACCGGGCGTACCTGACCCACCACCTCGACGGCACCGTCAGCGTCGTGGACACCACGAGCAACACCGTGACGGCCACCGTCCCGGTCGGCGCCCAGCCGTGGGGCCTCGCGCTCTCCGCGGACGGCTCGCGCGCCTACGTCGGCAACGCCGGGGCCGACTCCGTGAGCGTGCTGGACACCACCACCAACACGGTCACCGCCACCGTCCCGGTCGGCGCCGAGCCGCACGGGCTGGCCGTCTCGGCGGACGGCAAGCGGCTCTACGTCGCCGCCTCCGGCGCGAAGGCGGTGAACGTGATCGACACCGCGAGCAGCACGGTGAGCGCGACCGTTCCCGTCGGCCACAGCGTCTTCGGCCTCGCGCTCAGCCCGGACGGCACCCGGCTGTGGGCCGCCGACGCGGACGACGCCACCGCGAGCGTCCTCGACACCACCGGCAACACGCTCGTCGGCACCGTCGCCGTCGGCGCCGGCCCGTACGCCGTCTCGCTCGCCCCGGACGGCAGCGTCGCGTACGTCTCCAACTACGCCGACAACACGGTCAGCGTCGTGGACACCGCCAGCCGGACGGTCACCGCGACCGTGCCGGTCGGCGCGAGCCCGTACAGCCTGGCGATCACCGGCGACGGCCGGCGCGGCTACCTCACCGACTTCACCGGCGGCGCCGTCGACGTGCTCGACTTCCCGCTGCCCGTCCCGGCCGTCACCGGGATCAGCCCGTCCGGCGGCTCGGGGGTCGGCGGCACGACGGTGACGCTCACCGGCACCGACCTGAACGGCGCCACCGCCGTGACCTTCGGTGCGGCGGGCGCCGCCACCGCCTTCAACTGCACCAAGACCAGCTGCACCGCCACCGCCCCCGCCACCACGGTGACCGGGCCGGTGGACGTCCGGGTCACCACGCCCGGTGGCACCAGCGCCGCCGTCGCCGCCGACCGCTTCAGCTACACGGCCCCCAGCGCCCACCTCGGCGTCGCCCTGACCGCCACGCCGGTGTCCAACCTGCTCAGCGGCCGGGTCGACTACACCGTCACGCTGACCGGCCAGGGCCCCGACACGCTGACCTCGGGCACCGTCTCCGCCGACCTTCCGGCCGGCCTCTCGGCGACCTCCAGCGACTGCACCATCGCGGGCACCAAGCTCACCTGCAAGCTCACCGGGCCGCTCGCCAAGGGGGCGAGCACCACCCGGCACTTCTCGATCTCGGTCGGCCTGCTCAGCCTGATCCGCAGCTTCGACGTCACGGTGGCCCGCACCGCGGGCGTGCCCGCCGACCCGACCCCGGCCACCAGCCGGGACACCCGCAGCTGCACCGC
This sequence comes from Kitasatospora sp. NBC_01300, assembly GCF_041435235.1. Lineage (NCBI taxonomy): Bacteria > Bacillati > Actinomycetota > Actinomycetes > Kitasatosporales > Streptomycetaceae > Kitasatospora > Kitasatospora sp. NBC_01300. The sequence goes on from NZ_CP108408.1 coordinate 7,291,990, forward strand.
CGTCCTCGGACTGCTGATCACCTGCCACTGACCCTCCCCGAGCACCGAAGGCCCCGCCGGCGTCCCGGCGGGGCCTTCGTCGTCGCCGCCGGTGCCGCAAGCCGGGACGACCGGACGACCTGGCGAATCGCCCGCAGGAAACGCCTGAACGAAACATCTGGACCAAACGTCTGGTCTGGACGTACAGTCCGAACATGACCACCGAAACCCCCGACCCGCGCGTCCGGACCTGGACACCGGTCTGCCGCGCCGTGGCCCTGCTGCTCGGGCCGTACGCCGAGGTGGTGCTGCACGACGCCACCGCCGACCGGGTGCTGGCCATCTGGAACCCGATGACCCCCCGCACCCCCGGCGATCCGTCGCTGCTCGGCGAACTGGACACCCTCGACCCGTCCGCCCCCGACGTCTACGGGCCCTACGAGAAGTTGCTGCCCGACGGGCGCCGGCTCTCCTCCGTCAGCGCCGTGCTGCGCGACGAGGCCGGACGGCCCTCGGCGGTGCTCTGCGTCAACCTCGACCGGGGCCCGCTGGAGCACGCCGCCGCCCTGCTGGCGGGTTTCGCCGCGCCCACCGCGCCCCGCCCCGAACCGCTCTTCGAGCGCGACTGGACGGAGCGGATGAACGACGTGATCGGCGGCTACGTCCGCGCGCACGGCCGCCCGCTCGAACGCTTCGGCCGCGAGGACCGGCTCGCCGTCCTGCGCGAACTCGACCAGGCCGGGGTGTTCGCCGTGCGCCGCGCCGTCCCGGCCGTCGCCACCGCACTGCGGATCTCCCGTTCGACCGCCTACACCCTGCTCGCCGAGCTCAAACAGACCCCCGAGCCCCGGCAAGCCCCTGAGAACCAGCAGGCCCCCGAGGACCAGCAGGCCGACGCCGGAACCGGCGCCGGCGCCGACGAGAGCGAGTGACAGAGAGATGACCAGGCTCCCCGACTTCCGGCTCGAAACGTACTTCTCGCGCTGGGAGTTCAGCGCCCGCTACCACCTCGCCGCCTCCGACGCCCAGACCATGACGATGGCCGAACTCCTCGCCCTGGCCGGCCCCGAGGACCGCCGGGCCTGGGACGGCCTCGCGCTCGGCTACACCGAGACCTACGGCGATCCGGAGCTGCGCCGCGCCATCGCCGGGATGTACCAGGAGGTCGACGCCGACGACGTGCTCTGCTTCGGCGGTGCGCAGGAGGGGCTCAACCTCGCCATGCAGGTGCTCCTCGACCGGGGCGACCACGCCGTGGTGGTGACCCCCAACTACCAGTCCGCCGAGACCATCCCGCTCTCCCTCTGCGAGGTCACCGGCGTCGCCCTGGACGAGAAGGACGACTGGGCGCTCGACCTCGACGCGGTCACCGCCGCGCTGCGCCCGAACACCCGGGTGCTGTCGGTGAACTTCCCGCACAACCCGACCGGCAAGGTCATCGACGCGGCGGACTTCACGCGTCTGGTGGAGCTGTGCGACGAGCGCGGCATCCGGCTCTTCTCCGACGAGGTCTACCGCGGTCTGGAGCGCGACCCGGCCCGGGCGCTGCCGCAGGCCGCCGACCTCTCCGCGCGCGCCCTCTCGCTCAACGTCACCTCGAAGTCGCTCGGCCTGCCCGGCCTGCGGATCGGCTGGATCGCCTGCCGCGACCAGGAGTTGCGCTCCCGGCTGGAGCGGGCCAAGCACTACACCACGATCTGCAACTCGGCGCCGAGCGAGGTGCTGGCCCGGATCGCGATCAACGCCCGCGAGCGGATCCTGACGCGCAACCGCGCGATCATCGCGGAGAACCTGCCGCGGTTCGACGCGTTCTTCGCCGAGTTCGGCGACCTCTTCGAGTGGCGCGCCCCGGACGGCGGCTGCGTCGCCTACCCGCGCTACCTCGGGGCGGACGGGGTCGAGGACTTCTGCACCGCGCTGGTCGAGCAGGCGGGCGTCCTGCTGCTGCCCGCGAGCATGTTCCACTCCGACCTGACGCCCGCTCCCACCGACCGCTTCCGGATCGGCCTCGGGCGCCGCGATCCGGGCCCCGCCCTGGCGGCCTTCGGCGACTGGCTCCGCGGGCGCTGACCGCCGGGCGCCGCCGGGGAGGAACGCGGGTCGGGCCCGTGCGGGAGGCGACTGCCTCCCGCACGGGCCCGCCGACCTCAGAGCTTCTGCCAGGCCGGCTTGGCGGCGTAGGTGTCGCGGAAGTAGTCGGCGAGCTTGAGCCCGGAGGCGGCGGCCTCGTCGACCACCACGGTGGCGTGCGGGTGGAGCTGCAGCGCCGAGGCGGGGACGGCGGCGGACAGCGGCCCCTCGACGGAGAGCGCGACGGCCTCGGCCTTGGCCTCGCCGGTGGCGAGCAGGACGAGGTGGCGCGCCTCCAGGATGGTCCCGATGCCCTGGGTGATGACGTGGTGCGGGACCTCGTCGAGGCTGTCGAAGAACCGGGCGTTGTCCTCCCGGGTCTGCCGGGTGAGCGTCTTGATCCGGGTCCGGGAGGCCAGCGAGGAGCACGGCTCGTTGAAGCCGATGTGGCCGTCGGTGCCGATGCCGAGCAGCTGGAGGTCCACGCCGCCGGCCGCGGCCAGCGCGCGGTCGTAGTCGGCGGCCGCCGCGGCGATGTCCGTCGCGTTGCCGTCCGGGCCGAGGAAGGAGTCCTCGGTCAGGCCCAGCGGCTCGACGACCTCGCGCAGCACCACCGAACGGTAGGACTCGGGGTGGCCGGCGGGCAGGCCGACGTACTCGTCGAGCTGGCAGATGCGCGCCCGGGAGGCGTCGAGCCGGCCGTCGCGGACCCGCTCGGCGAGGGCCTGGTAGATCGGCAGCGGCGTCGAGCCGGTCGCCACGCCGAGCAGGGCCTCGGGCTTGCCGGTCAGCAGATCGGTGATCGCCGCGGCGATGAGTTCGCCGGCCGCTGAGGCGTCAGGGACGATCACGATTTCCATACTGGTCCACCGTTCTGAGCCGGGTGCTTGGTCTAGACCCTTGAGGTCTAGACCAGTTTGCCGTGAACGGGTGCCCCAGGTCCACTCGGCCCCTGGTCGGAGCCGCCCTGCCAGCCGCCGGACCGCCGGGAGCCGGCCTGCGAGGGCGGTGCATGCCGACGGGCCGGCCGCCGGGTGCGCTGGCGGCCGGCCCTGGAGCCGGGGCGCGGACGCCCCGGCGGATGGGGTGGGTCGGGTCGATCGAGGACCTCGGTACTGGTGGAGCGGCGGGGTCCGTCAGAACGGGTTGGTGCAGGTGGTGACCTGCTGGGCCGCCTCCAGCGCCGGGCCGGCGGTGGCGCAGATGATCCGCAGGTCGGTGGTGACGACGCGCGGGGTGACCGCCTTCGCGGAGCCCAGGCGCACGGTGGTCGCGGAGGCGACCGTCTCCCACGGGCTGCCCCAGGCCTTCTGGGTCCGCACCTCGACCTGAACCATCGTCAACTGGCGCGGGTCGGCGGAGACCTGGGCGACGCCGAAGAAGCCCTCACCGTCGTGCTGGTGCGAGATGCAGGGCGTGTTGAGCACGGAGGCGCAGGCCACCGCTTCGTTCTCGGTCGTCGCCGGGGCCGCGATGGCCGGTCCGGCCGCCAGGCCTGCTATCCCTGCCACCATCATCGTCACAGCTGCGATCCGTGCGCGCATGATATGAACCTCCTTGGAAATTAAGGGGATCTCACTCCTTGAGATGAGTCTTGCACAGAACGTGGACATGTCGTGTGTGTCTTGCGTCACACTCAAGGTGACCATTCAACTACGTGCTGCAACCACCCGGTGAACGGTCGACGGACCGGCAGGTGAGCGGCCTTTGGGCAACTCGGCGACGCCCGGGCCGGGTTGGCGGTGTCCCTTCACTCGTCCGAGTGGCGAACTGCCGTCGGGGCGAATCGGGCCGTTAGCATCGACCCGAACCACGGAGGTGTCGGCGTGGACACGGTCATCGTGCAACTGCCCGACCGGGAGCCCGTGATGGCGCCCGGCGAACCGCCCGGCCTGCTGCGGATGGGCCCCGGCGAGGCCGCCGCGTTCGGCCGCGGCGAGCCCGGCCGTCCGGCCCCCATCCCCCTGCCCGACCAGGGCGTCTCCCGGCGCGCGGGGGAGGTCACCGCCGCCGAGGACTACTGGCGGCTGTCCAACTTCAGCACCTCCGCCACCTACGTGGTGGAGAACCTGGAGGGCGCGGGCGAGCACGTCAAGGTGGCGCCCGGCCGGCTCGGCGCGCCCGTCCCGTTCGAGTTCTCCCGGGTGCTGCTGCCCGCCCTCGGCGAACCCGCCTCGTTCAAGGTCTTCGCCCCGCAGCACGCCTACCTGGAGGGCCGGCCCGGCGGCGTCGACGGCGAACTCACCGTCAGCCCGTTCGCCCTCGACCCGACCGCCAAGTACTTCCTGGTGCTGCTCGCGCTCTGCGAGCCCCGGCTGCGCTCGCCCTCCGCCGCCGTCGTCCCCGGCGTGACGGAGGTGCTGGCCCGGCTGCGTGCCCTGCCCTCCTGCCACGGGCTGACGCGTTCGGCGGTCAACTACCACATCGACTACCTGGTGTGGACGAAACTGCGGCTGCGCGAGCCCTACGACGACGGCCCCGGCGGCGGCAAGCGCGAGGAACTCGCGGCCCTGGCGCTGAAGTTCGACCTCGTCCGGGAGGAGCACCTGGCCCTGCTCCCGCCCCGGCGCCCGGCCTCCCGGCCGTGAGGCCCGCCGGCCAGCCGCCCGCCGGCCAGCCGCCCGCCGGCCAGCCACCCGACGAGCCGGCGTCCGACGAGCCGCCGCCCGACGAGCCGGCGTCCGAGCAGCGGGTGCCGGAGGAGGACCGGCCCCTGCCGGACCAGCAGTTCGAGGTGCCGGCCGGCTACCGGCTCGCGGGCTACCGCACCGGCGCCTACCTCGGAGCCGGCGCCTGGGGCAGCGTGTACGCGGCCGAAGGCCCCGACGGCACCCCGGCCGCCGTCAAACTGCTCAGCCCCGCCCGGCTCAGCCCCGGCCAGCGTCGGACCATGACGGAGGTCGCCCGCAGCGAGATGCGCTACAGCCGCCGCGCCGACCACCCCCACCTGATCCGCACCCTCGCCGTGACGGTCGTCGACGACCCGGCCCACCCCGGCCTGGACGGCGCCGTCGCCCTGGTGATGGAACGCGCCGCCCGCAGCCTCCAGGACGTCCTCGCCGCCGCCCGCCCCGGCACCCCGGTGCCCGGCGCCGGACGCGTCCTCACCGAGGTCTGCGCCGGGCTCACCCACATGCACCGGGGCGGCTGGGTGCACGGGGATCTCAAACCGGCCAACATCCTGCTGATGCCCGACGGCACCGCCAAGATCGCGGACTTCGGCCTCACCGCCGAACTGGAGGGCACCCACGCCTACACGCCGCCGCTCGGCTCGCCCGACCACGTCCCGCCCGAGTGGTGGTCCGAGCGCACCGGCGCGCGCGGCGTCGCGGTGCGCCCCAGCGCCGACATCTGGGCCTTCGGGGTGATCGCCCACCAGGTGCTCACCGGCGGCCTGCACCCGTTCCTCGGCGCCACCTCCCGGGCCCGCTCGCTGGCCGCCCAGGCGTACGCGCGCGGCGCGGCGCCGCTGCGGCTGGACGAGGCGCTGCCCGGGCCCTGGCGGGCCGTGGTCACCGCCTGCCTGGCCCCCGGGCGGGAGGAGCGGGCCCGCACCGACCTCGCCGCGCTGGTCGCCCGGGCCGGCGCTCGTCCGGCCTGCCGCCGCGGCGGCGCCCTGCGGGCCGCCACCGGCCTGCTGGCCTGCGCCGCCACCGTCCTCGCCCTGACCGGGGCCCCCGAGCCGGAGGCCGCGGAGCCCGGCGCGGCCGTACCCGCCGCGGGGTCGGCCGCCCACCCGGCCGCGCCCCCGCTGCCCGGCGCGATCCCGGCCGGCTCCGACGTCCCGGTGGCCTACCGCGGCATGATCGAGGTCGCCGCCCGGCGCTGCCCCGAGCCCGAGATCACCCCGGCGCTGCTGGCCGCGATGCTCAAGGCCGAGAGCGGCTTCGACCCGAACGCGGCCAGCCCCGAGACCGGCGAGTACGGCATCGCCATGTGGACGCCCGCCGTCTTCGACGCCTGGTCGAAGGCCGCGGCCCACGACGGCCCCAAGTCCTACCTGGACCCGGGCGACGCGATCGCCGCGATGGGCAACTACGTCTGCTGGCTGGACCAGCAGATAAAGCACCGGGGCCTGACCCGCGACCTGCCGGCCCTGGTGGCCGCCGCCTACCGGACCAGCGACAAGACCGTGGCGGCCGTCGGAGGCGTCCCGGAACGGGTCCGCCCGCACGTCGACAAGGTGCTCCGGTACCTAGCCGACTACGGCGGGTGACCGGGCAAAACGGGATGACTTGTACCACATCCCTACGTATCCCGGCGCGGGCAACCGGGTGGGCGGCCCCCGGTCTGGGATGCTCGGCGGCATGATCACGAAGCTCCGCGCGGCCACCGCGCAATGGACCGTCGTCGTTCCGGTGGTGTCGTTCGTCGTCCTCGCCCTGACCTGGCACCGGGACCTGCCCGGTTGGGTGGTGGGCGTCGTCGCCTGCTTCCTGGCCGGCGCCGTGCTCGCCGCCGTGCACCACGCAGAGGTGATCGCGCACCGGGTCGGGGAACCCTTCGGATCGCTCGTGCTCGCGGTCGCGGTCACCGTGATCGAGGTCGCGCTGATCGTGACGCTGATGGCCGACGGCGGCTCCAAGTCCGCCACCCTGGCCCGGGACACCGTGTTCGCCGCCGTGATGATCACCTGCAACGGCATCCTCGGCCTGTCCATCCTGGTCGCCGCGATCAAGTACCGGACCGCCGTCTTCAACGCCGAGGGCACCGGCGCCGCGCTCGCCTGCATCGGCACCCTCGCCACCCTCAGCCTGGTGCTGCCGACCTTCACCACCAGCTCCCCGGGCCCGCAGTTCTCCACCACCCAGCTGGTCTTCGCGGCCACCGCCTCGATCGTGCTGTACGGGCTGTTCGTGACCACCCTGACCTTCCGGCACCGGGACTACTTCCTGCCGGTCACCCCCGAGGGCCGGGTGCTCGACGAGGAGGACCACGCCGCTCCGCCGACCGCCAAGGCCGCCTGGATCAGCCTGCTGCTGCTCGGCGTCGCCCTGGTCTCCGTGGTCGGCCTCGCCAAGGGCGTCTCGCCGACCATCGAGCACGCCGTGGACGAAGCCGGACTGCCGCACTCCGTCGTCGGCGTCGTGATCGCCCTGCTCGTCCTGCTGCCGGAGACCATCGCGGCGCTGCGAGCGGCGCTGAGCAACCGGGTGCAGACCAGCCTCAACCTGGCCCTCGGCTCGGCGCTCGCCAGCATCGGCCTGACCATCCCGGCCGTCGCGATCGCCTCCTACTGGCTCCCCGGCCCGCTCGACCTCGGCCTCGGCCCGGCGCACATGGTGCTGCTGACCCTGACCATCGTGCTCGGCACCCTGACGGTCATCCCGCGCCGGGCCACCCCGCTCCAGGGCGCCGTGCACCTCTCCGTGCTGGCCGCCTACGTGGTGCTGGCGCTCAACCCCTGACGCCGCCGCAGCAGTTCCACGGAGCCCCTGCCGTCCGACACCGCCGTCGGAGGCAGGGGCTCCGTCGTCTTCCGGGGGCGGGTGCCGGACGGCGGCCCGCCGACGGGCCGGGCCCCGTCGCCGGCGCGGTGGTCAACGGCGGGTTCCGACCCGGCGGGTGACCGCGCAGCCGCTGCGGTGGCCGATATTGACCGGTCATCGGAGCGGGCCCGCGTGTCGGGGCGGCGGGCGGGTGCCGTGGTTCTCTATCGTCCGTCTCGGACCGCCGCGTCCGGCCGCGTCCGGATGGCCCCGTCCGAACGAACCTGTCCGAATGACCCTGCCCGGGTCCGTCCGGGGCCCCTGCGGCCCCGTCGGGCCCGCAGTCGATCCGACCCCGTGGGAGTGCGTGATGCCCGGCCCAGAGCAGCAGGTGCCCGCAGACGGCGGCCGGGCCCCCCGGCCCGCCCGGACCGAGGAGAGCGCCGACGTCATCGTGGTCGGCGCAGGCCCGGCCGGCTCCACCGCCGCCTACCACCTCGCCCGCACCGGCCTGGACGTCCTGCTGCTGGAGAAGTCCGCGTTCCCGCGCGAGAAGGTCTGCGGCGACGGCCTCACCCCGCGCGCCACCAAGCAGTTGGTGGACATGGGCATCGACGTCTCCGAGCAGGCCGGCTGGCTGCACAACCAGGGGCTGCGGCTGATCTCGGGCCGGCGCGCGCTGGAGTTCGACTGGCCCGAGCTGTCCGCCTACCCCGGCCACGGACTCGTCCGCCGGCGCGCCGACTTCGACGAACTGCTCGCCCGCCGGGCCGCTTCGGCCGGCGCCCGGTTGATCGAACGGGCCAACGTGGCAGGCCCGTTGGTGGACGAGCGGAGCGGCCGGATCACCGGCGTCACCGCGAAGCTCGGCGACGAGCGCCGTCCCGTCAGCTACCAGGCGCCGGTCGTGGTCGCCGCCGACGGCAACTCCACCCGCCTCTCCGTCGCGATGAAGCGCTACCGCCGCACCGACCGGGCCATGGGCGTCGCCTACCGCACCTACTTCACCACCCCCCGCCACCAGGACCGCTACCTGGAGGCCTGGCTCGACCTGCGCGACCCGGGCGACCCCGCCCGCCGCCTGCTGCCCGGCTACGCCTGGGTGTTCGGCATGGGCGACGGCACCGCCAACGTCGGCCTCGGGGTCCTCGACACCGCCCACGTCGACCTCGACTGGCGCGACCTGCTCCGCCGCTGGTGCGACAACCTGCCGCCCGCGTACGGCTACACCCCCGACGCCGTCACCGATCCCGTCCGCGGCTCCGCCCTCCCGATGGGCCTCAACCGTCAACCCCACTACGCCGACGGCCTGTTGCTCGTCGGTGACGCCGGCGGCACGGTCAGCCCCGGCACCGGCGAAGGCATCGCCTACGCGATGGAATCCGGCCGCTACGCCGCCGAGACCATCGTCCAGGCGCTCGCCCGGCGCACCGACCGCGGACGCGAACTGGCCCTGCGCGCCTACCCGCAGGCGCTGCGCTCCGCCTACGCCGGCTACTTCGCGCTCGGCCGCCTCGCCGCCGACCTGCTCGGCCGGCCCAAGCTGCTCGGCGCGGCCGGCGCCGCCGGGCTCGGCCACCCGGCGCTGCTGAAGGTGGCGTTCCGGCTCATGGTCAACCTCACCGAGCCCAACTCCAAGGACGCCCTCGACCGGCTGCTCCACCTGGTCGGGCGGGTCGCGCCGGGGCGCTGACGGGGCGCTGGGGGGCACTGGCGGGGGCGCTGGCAGGGCCGGCCGTCCGGACGGTCCGGCCGGTGCCGAACCCTTCATTCTTCCGGGTGAACCGGTCCGACGTCCGGGGGTTGGCCGGAACCGGAGGATTCGGTGCGCCTTCGGCCAAGTCGTGTTGACGGATGATCAGCTGATCCGCTTGCCTGGTGCCGAAACGGACACGGAGGGTGAGCAGGACGCCCCCTCCGTGCCACCCCCCTCACGACGGAGACACCGTGCGCCTTCGCCTTCGCCTGCTCGTCGCGCCACTCGCCGCGGCCGCCGCCCTGCTCGCCCCGAGCATCCCGGCCGCAGCGGCCGACACCTCCACGGCAGGCACCTCCACCGCAGGCACCTCCACCGCGGGCGCCTCCGCCCGGGCCGCCACGCCCGCCGACGAGTGCTCCGCCGACTTCTACCAGGGTGACAAGCGGCTCGGCCCCGCCGACCTGCCCACCACCGGCCGGGTCGGCAGGGAACTCGTCGGCTACCAGCGCACCGGCTCCCTGAGCGAGCAGAAGTTCCTCACCACCTACTACGACCCGGCCGGCAACAACGGCGCCGGCGGCTGGATCTACCCGCCGTCCGACGGCTACGTCACCCTGCCCGACGGCACCCCGGTCGAGTTCGACCTCACGCTCTACCCGAACCAGAACATCGACCGCTACGGCAGCGAGTACGGCGCCTTCCTCGCCCCCGAGGGACTGCCCTACTCCACCCGCTCCATCCCGCCGCAGAGCCTCGACGGCACCCCGCCGGCGGGCTGCAACTACCACGACTACAAGGTGGTCAAGCCCTTCAAGGTGCACGCCGGCCCGATCGCCCCGTGGTTCGGCCAGCCCGGCTGGGGCCTGCAGTACCAGCTCGACGCGGCCCTGGTGCCCGGCGGCCCGGCCAAGTTGAACGTGCTCTGGCTGGTCGACAACGGGTACCTGTCCCGGATCGTCTGATCCGGCCGTCCGGGCGGCGCACGGCGGGCCCGCCGTGCGCCGCCCCGCTCACCGGCCCGCTCACCGGCCGGGGAAATTCGCTGGCGGGCACCGGAGCGGGCGGGATAGGAAGGCCGGATGAGCACTCCCGAGACCTCCGCCGAGCGACGCGTCCTGCGGCCCGCCACCCTCGACCTGGGCGACGTCGCGCTGCGCCCCTGGGGCAGGGCCCTCGACGTGCCCGGCGGCACCGTCCCCGCCCTGGTGGCGGCCGCGGCCGACCCGGAGATCGCCCGCTGGAACCCGCTGCGCATCGCCGACCCGGCCGGCGCCGAGGCCTACCTCGACCGCTGCGACACCGGCTGGGCCGAGGGGAGCGCGGCCGCCTTCGCGATCACCGACGCCCTCGACGGGGCCCTCCACGGCAACGCCTTCCTGGGCTGGAGCAACCAGTCGGACGGCATCGCCACGGTCGGCTACTGGCTGCTCCCCACCGCCCGCGGCCGGGGCATCGCCACCCGCGCCGTCACCGCCGTCACCCGCTGGGCCGTCGCCACCGCCGACGCCCGCCGCATCGAGCTCTGGCACGCGGTCGGCAACGAGGCCTCCTGTCGCGTCGCCGACCGCGGCGGCTTCCGCCACGAGGGCACCACCCGGGCCTCCTACCGCTACGGCGGCGACGGCGACTACGTCGACGAGCACCTCCACGCCCGCCTCTCCACCGACCCGGACGCCGGGTAGCCGGGTTCGCCGACCGGCCGCCGAGCGGGTCCTCCCGGTGCCGGGAAACCGGTGGGCCGCAGGCTGCGCGCACGGCGGGGGAGCGGCCTAACCTGGAAGGGCGCGTACGGTGCGCGGCCCGGGAAGGGAAACGGTCGGCCATGACGGTGATCTCGGCGGCTCTCTTCGGTACCGATTGGCGCCCTGCGCCGCCCGGTTCCGCCGAACTGCTGCGCGAGTGCGCCGCCCGGGGCTGGACGGTCGTGCTGACCGGGCCCGGGCCGGGCGGGGCACCGGCCCTGACCGTGACCGCCCCCGGGCGTGACCCGGTGCGGGCCGCGCTGGAACTGGTCGGCGGCACACCGCCGCACGCCGTGGCGGTGGCCGGCAGCGTGCGCGAGGTGCTGGCGGCGCGGCGGGCCGGGGTGCCGTGCGTCGCCCTGGCGGCCGGTGCGGACGCCGGCCCCGAGCTGCGGGCGGCGGGCGCGGTCGAGGTCCACCGCGACGCCGACGCCCTGCTGCGCGTGCTGGACGACAGCCTGCTGGCCCGTCCCCGGGCCTTCGGCCCCGTGGGCGCCGCCGCCGGCGCCGCACCACACGCCGTAACCGGCGGCCCCCTGAGCGGTTAGCGCCTGCCCGTACCGGGCAACCGCCCGGGTGCGAGCACGTCACCGGAAGTGTCGGAGGTGACCGAGATGGACGGACCCGCGTTGAGCGGATGGGAGCGACGGCTCCTTGAGGAGATCGAGTCCGATCTGCGCCAGGACACGCGCCTCGACCGGAAGTTGAGCACGATGGGCGCCAAGTCGCCGAGCCGGGTCCGGCGCGTGCTGCGCGGCGTCGGGCGCCGCCTGTCCGCCGGGGTGGTGCTGACCGCCCTGGTGATGTCCGCGATCTGCCTCAGCATCGGCGTGCGGACCCCGACCACCGCGGTGCTGACCGCCCTCGGGCTGGTGTGGGCGGCCTCGGTGGCGGCGGCGATCGCCACCTCGGCGCTGCTGCGCCGCCGGGCCGCGGGCCGGGACCAGGCTTCGGGCCGGGACCGGGGCGAACGCCGTGCCGAACCCCCCGACCGGGACGAGCGCCGCGAACGCCGCCCCTGGGACCAACCGGAGGCGTGATGACCACCGACCTGTGGGAGTACCGTCCGGGCCCCCACCATGCTGCCGACCTGAACCTGACCGGGTACGAGGTGCAGGCCACCGACGGCCCGCTCGGCCGGGTCGAACAGGACACCGGGGACCACCTGCTGGTCGATGCCGGGCCCTGGGTGGCGGGCACCCGGCTGTCCGTCCCGGTCGGCGTGGTGTCGCGGATCGACCACCTGGAGCTGGCCGTTCACCTGGACTGCCCGCGCGCCCGGCTCAGCCCCGCCCCGCCCGCCGCCGTCGCCCTGGGCTCCGCCTGCGATCCGCACCGGTGCTGAGCCGTGGGCTGGCCGTCCACCACGCTCACCGGCCGGACGATCGCCTTCCTGGTCGCGCCGTACGGGGCGGAGCAGGTCGAGCTGACCTCGCCGTGGCAGGCGGTGGCCGAGTCCGGCGGCACCCCGCGGTTGCTGTCCACCGGGCCCGGCCGCGTCCAGGCCGTCCGACACCGGGCCCCGGGCGACACCTTCGCCGTCGACCTCCTCGTCGCCGGGGCGCGGCCGGCCGCCTTCGACGGCCTGGTCCTGCCCGGCGGCGTCGCGAGCCCCGACGCGCTGCGGCTGGACGAGGCCGCGGTGGTCTTCGTCCGCGCCTACTGCGCCTCCGGCCGCCCGGTCGCCGCGATCTGCCACGCAGCCTGGACCCTGATCGAGGCCGACGCCGTCCGCGGCCGCACCCTCACCTCCTGGCCGAGCCTGCGCACCGACCTGCGCAACGCCGGAGCCCACTGGGTGGACGAGGAGGTGCACGTCTGCCGCGCCGGCCCCGGCCCCCTCGTCACCAGCCGCCGACCCGCCGACCTGCCGGTCTTCAACGACACCCTGGTCACCGAGTTCGTCCACGCGGCGAAGCGGCGGAAGGGGTGAACCCGCCTCCCGCCCAGTGGAGTTCCGGGTCGGCCGAGGCCCGAGGTACACAGGGGGCGGTCAGTCGCCGCGCAGCCGGACGAAGGTGGCGACGGGCGGGCGGCCGGTGAGGGTCACTTCGGCGCGGAGCGGGCCGGTGAGGGGGTGGACCGGGCCGTGCTCGGGATCGGTGACGGGCGGGCCGGCGAGGGGAGCGACTGCCTCGGCGACCTCGCGGGCCTGGACCGGGGTGAGCCGGGGAGCGCTGAGGAGCACCCGGCCGTCGTCGAGTTCGAGGACGAGGGCGCGCGGACGGGAGGCCGGACCGGTGAAGGCGCGGACGGTGGCGTCGAAGGTGTCGCTGCGGCGGTACTTGACCCAGGCGCGGCCGGCGCCGCGCGGGCGGTAGGGGGAGCCGGCGGCCTTGCAGACCAGGCCCTCGACGCCGGTGTCGGCGAGGCCGGTCATCCAGTCCAGCGCCTCCGTCCGGTCGGTGGTGGCCAGCACCGGCTGGATCGGCGGCGGGACGTCGGCCAGGGCGGCGAGCAGCAGTCGGCGGCGGTCGGTGAGCGGCAGCCGGCGCAGGTCGCGGCCCGGCAGGGCGAGCAGGTCGAAGGCGATCAGGCCGAGGACGACGTCCGGGGCGGCGGCCCGGGCCCGGCGGGTGCGCAGCAGTTCCCCGAAGGCGAACCGGCCGGCCCGCCAGGCGACGAGTTCGGCGTCCAGCACCAGCCCTTCGGGCAGCCGGGCGACGGCGGCGGCGATCGGCGGGAACTCGGGGGCGAGGTCGCGGCCGGTGCGGGACTGCAGGACGGGCGGGCGGGCGCCGCGGGCGAAGGCGACACAGCGGAAGCCGTCCAGCTTCAGTTCGTACTGCACGCCCGCGCCGCCCAGGCCGTCGGCGGGCGGGACGGCGGTGACGGCGGCGGGGCGCATCACCTCGACGGGCGGGTGGAGCACCTGGCGGGGCTGTTCCTGGCGGGGCGCCTCCTGCCGGGTCGCCGGGCCGGCGGGGAGCGGCCGGGCCTGCTCCGGGTCCAGCAGCGGGGCGAACAGGTCGCCGTGGGCGGCGAGGCGCTCCGGCACCTCGGCGAGGGTGAACACCAGGTCGTCCGCCGTGCCGGCGCGCTCCAGCTCGGCCCAGGTCAGCGGGGTGGAGACCGTGGGCAGCGGCCGGGCCCGGAGGGTGTACGGCGCGGCGGTGGTCTTCCTGGCGTTGTTCTGCGACCAGTCGACCAGCACCCGGCCGGCCCGCCGGGCCTTCGCCATGGTGTGCACCACCAGCTCCGGGTGGTCGCCCTCCAACGCGGCGGCGAGCGCCTTCGCGTACGCCGAGACCCGGGCGCTGGGGGTGGGCTCGATCGGGACCAGCAGGTGCAGGCCCTTGGAGCCGGAGGTCTTCACCCAGGCCGCCAGGCCGTCCGCCGCGAGCCGCTCGCGCAGCAGGACGGCGACGGCGCGGCAGGTGAGGACGGACGCGCCCGCACCGGGGTCGAGGTCCAGGACGAGGCGGTCGGCGAGCCCGGGCGCGGCCGCGTGCCACTGCGGGACGTGCAGTTCCAGACAGCCCAGGTTGGCGGCCCAGAGCAGCGCGGCGCCGTCGTCCAGGACCACCTGGCGCAGGTCGCCGCCGCTGCTCGGCACCTCGACGGTGCGCACCCAGCGCGGGGTGCCGGCCGGCGGGTTCTTGGCGACGAACACCTCGGCCTCCACGCCGTCCGGGCAGCGCAGGAAGGAGACCGGGCGGTCGCGCAGGTGGGGGAGCAGGGCGCCGTGCACGGCGGCGTAGTAGCGCAGCACCTCGCCCTTGAGGGTGCCGGTGCGCGGGTAGTACACCTTGTCGAGGTGGGAGAGCGCGAGGGTGCGCCCGTCCACCGTGAGCTGGGGCATGGGTGCTCCCCGGAGCCTGGGTGGGCCTGTGCGTGGCCCCCGCAGCCAGTCTGCCCGGGCGGCGGCGGGGGCGCAGCCGGTCCGCCGGCGCCGGGGCCCCCTACCCCCGTGCGGGGGCGGCGGGCCGCGGCGCACCCCGGTAGGTGCCGAAGTACCACTGGTTGCCCTCCGGGTCGGCGGCGGCGAAGTCGCGCGAGCCGTAGTCCGTCTCGGTGAGCGCGGTGGTGATCCGGGCCCCGGCGGCGACGGCGCGGTCGTGCACGCCGTCCGGGTCCGCGGTGACCACGTAGGCGGTGAAACCGCCCGGCCGGCCCGGGCAGGGCGCGCCGCCCTCGGGCGTCTCCCGGTCGGAGCCCAGCATCACGCCGCCGCCCTCCGGCCAGGCCAGTTCGGCGTGGGCGACGAACTCGCCCTCACCGTAGGCGACGACCTCCTGGAAGCCGAAGGCGTCGACCAGGAAGCGGATCAGGGCCCGGGCGTCGGTGGCGCGCAGGCTGGGCCAGACCTGCGGGGCGGGGGCGGTGCCGTCCATGGCTGTCTCCTCGGGGGGGGGCTCGGGTTGCTTACGCTTCCCACTCTGCGGCCGTCGCACCCGCCCCGCCTTGGACGTTTCGGAACTTCGCCTCCTCCGGCCCCTCCGCCGCCAGCCACGCGCTCGGCGCCGCCCCGGCCAGGGCGCGGAACTCCCGGGCCAGGTGCGCCTGGTCGAAGTAGCCGCAGCGGACGGCCAGGTCGCCGAGTCGGGGCGGCGGCGAGGCGGCCAGCAGGTGGCGGGCCCGGTCGAAGCGGATCACCCGGGCGGCGGCCTTCGGCGTCAGACCGGTCTCCCGGCGGAACCGCTCCTGGAGGTGCCGGGTGCTCCAGCCGGTCTCCCGGGCCAGCGCCGCCACCGGCAGGGCGCCGTTGCTGCGCCGCAGCGCCCGCCAGGCCCAGCCGACCTCCGGCGGCACCTGCCCGGACGGGCGGGCGGCCCGCAGCAGCGTCCCGTCCAGCACGGCGAAGCGCTCGGACCAGGTGCGCGCGCACTGCAACTGCTCCTGGAGGCGCGGGCCGAGCCGCCCCATCACCTCCTCCGCCGGGAGGTCGATCCCGGCCAGCTCGCCGGCGGGCAGCCCGAACAGCGCCCGGGCGGCCAACGGGTGCACGGCGATCTGCACGCCGGACTGCCGGCCGTCGTGGGTGATCAGCGCCGGGCCGGTGTGCAGGCCGCCGAGCAGTGTCGGGTAACTGCCGGGCGGCTGGGCCGGGTCGGGGTGCCCGGCGATCACCAGCGGCTCGTCGAGGGTGAGGATGAACGTCAGGTACGGGGACGGCAGGCCGCGGTGCAGGGCGGGCGGGATGCCGCGCTGGCGGTACCCGGAGTACCAGGCCACGTACGGGCGCAGCGCGGGTGCGGGCCGGGCGCGGACGGCTTCGTCGATCAGGCCGGCGTCGGTGTCTGCGCCGGCTGGGGACGTCTCGGGGGTTTCCGTCGTCACGTTCCCAGTATCGGCCGCCCGGGCCCGGCCGGTCCCCCGTACCGGCCGGGCCCTTCGAGGGTGCCGCACGGCGGGGGCGGGTGTCTTGGACAAACGCGCACCGGGGCCGCCGAGTTCGGCCGCCCTGCGGGCGTCCCGGTGAAGCAGCCGTCTCGCCCAGTGGATCATCCTTTCTTGCCAGGCGAGATGGGCGCACACTGGTGGGCATGGGAAAGCAGTACGAGAGCATCGACGGCAGGCTGCGGGAGTTCATCGAACGGCAGCCCGTCTACTTCGTCGCGACCGCGCCCCTCTCCACCGACGGGCACGTCAACGTCTCGCCCAAGGGCCGCTCCGGCACGCTCGTGGTGATCGACGAACTCACCCTCGCCTACCTGGACTTCGGCGGATCCACCGCCGAGACGGTCGCCCACCTGCGGGAGAACGGCCGGATCACGCTGATGTGGTGCGCCTTCGACGGCCCGCCGACCGTGGTGCGGGTGCACGGCCGGGGCGAGCCGGTGTTCCGTGACGACCCGCGCTTCGCCGGGCTGTTGGGCCTCTTCGACCCTGCCGCCGACGGTTCGGGGCTGCGCGCGATCGTGCTGGTGCGGGCCGAACGGGTCAGCGACTCCTGCGGGTTCGCCGTCCCGCTGATGGACTACCGCGCCGACCGCGAGCTGCACGCGCAGTTCTTCGGCCGCAAGGACGAGGAGGAGTTCAGCACCTACTGCGAGGGCAAGCAGTACGTCGGCACCAGCATCGACGGCCTTCCTGCTCTCCCGCTGCCGCTCCCGCCCCGGCCGGACAGGTCGTAGCGGACCGTCAGGCCGACGCTACGGGCAGGGTTCCTCGACGCGCATCGCCGTCAGGCCGATCGCCTGCCCGGTCAGCACCTCGCCGGCCGCCGGGCTCTGCCCGCACACCCGCCACTCCCACTGCACCACCACGACCCGCCCCCGCGGATCGGCGTCCCGCACGCTGACCGGGTACCAGAGGGGCAGCAGCGCCCGTGCCGCCAGGACGGTCTGGCCCCGCAGCTCGGGCATCGGCGGGTGGGGCGGGCTGGGCGCGGGGATCGCGTAGCCGGGCCGGTCGTCCGGCGGCAGCGTGCGGCCGGGATCGGTGTGCGGATCGCAGGCGGCCAGCCCGAGCGAGGCCACGAGCACGAGCAGGGTCCAGGTGCGGCGGCGCATGGTCCCCCCGATGGAATTCGCCTACGGTCCCGGCGAACCGACCGTACCTGCCGTGCGGTGCGCCGGGTCGGTTCGTGACCGGCTCGCGGCCGGACCGTCGCCACCTCGGTACGCGTCGGGCTCCGGCCGGGGCCCCGGGGAAGCTCGTGGCGGAGCGGAACGGCGCCGCCGGCCTCGCTACGGACGGCAGTCATCCGATTGCCCTGAGTGTCGGATGGGGGGAGCGTGATGGTCATGATACGAACCCTGCGTGCGACCGCCCTGGCCGCGCTCTCCGTAGTCCTCGTGGCCTGGCCGGCCCAGGCCGTCACCGCCCCGCGCGCGGAGCGGTCGGCGACCGCTCGGCTGTCCGTCGAGCTCTGCCCGCCCCCGGGCCCGGTGGTCCCGGGCGAGAGCGGGATCCTGGAGGTGCGCGTCACCAACCGGGGCCCGGCGGCGACCACCGATCCGACCCTGGTGGTCGTCCATCTGCCCCCGCCGGGCGTGGTGAAGTCGGCCGACCCGCCGGTGGCGCTGACGTACTTCGGGACGGGCAGCTCCTATTCCGTCCCGGCCGGCCTGGCGCCGGGGGCCACGTCCGTGGAGCGGCTGTCGCTGTACGTCGCGCCGATCACCTCACCGTTCACCACCATCAGCGGTGACGTGCAGGCCTTCTACCCGGGCGACCCGGACCAGTCCGGCCACACCACGCCGTACAGCTTCACCACCGACGACACCCGGGCCCACTTCATGGTCGGCGCCTCCTCCGCCTGGCAGGCCGGGCACCCGGTGCCGCAGCCGGGCGACCTCACCGGCGCACCCGGGGCCACCATCCACCTGCCGCTGTGGGTGTACAACGCGGGTCCGTCGTACTCGACCCACCCGATCGACGTGCGGATCACCGTGCCGGAGCACACCACGCTGACCAGCCCGACGCCGTCCGACTGCACGGCCACCGGGCCGCGGACCCTGACCTGCCACTACGGGGTCGGGCCGCGCTACCAGGACGCGATCTTCATCGACCCGGCCGTGGTGATCGATCCGGCGACGACCGCGGGCCAGGTGCTGCCCGGCGGGACGCTGGACGTCTCCGGGCGGGAGGACTGCCCCTCGCCCGACTGGCACACCGACTTCTCGGTGACGGTGGTGGCCGGCGGCCCGCCCGGCGGCGGTCCGGAGCGGGCCCCGGTGCGGTAGTCCGACTCGCTCGACCGCCGTCCGCGGGCGCGGCCCGCAGGCCGGCGCGTGCGGTCGGCCGCAGCGGGCGGGAACGCGACGACGCCGCCGCACCCGGGGAGGGTGCGGCGGCGTCGGGGGCCCGGGACAGGCGGGCCGGGGGGTGGGGGCTACTTGCCCAGGCCGGCCTTGACCGAGCAGATCGGCCAGGCGCCGGGGCCCTGGGCGGCGAGGACCTTCTCGCCGATGGCGATCTGCTGCTCCTTGGTGGCCTGGTGGGCCTGCGGGGCGTACGCGGTGCCACCGAAGGCGGCCCAGGTGCTGGAGGTGAACTGCAGGCCGCCGAAGAAGCCGTTGCCGGAGTTGACGGCCCAGTTGCCGGTGGCCTCGCAGGAGGCGACCTTGTCCCAGACGGTGGCCGGCGCGGCGGAGGCGCTGGTGGCCGTGACGAGGCCGGCGACCGGCAGGGCGGTGATCGCCCCGGCCATCAGAGCCATCCGGACGCGGTTGCGGCGCTTCGGGGTGGCGGTGGTGGTGGCAGCGGCAGTCTCGTTACGGAAGGTCATGCGATTCCTTTCGGAGGAGGCTGCGAGCGCGCGGAACCAGGCCCTCGGAAGGCCGTCGGTTTCGGGGGGACACGTCACTCGCGTGGTCCGGCACCGTTCCGGTTCCGGGGCGGTGAAGCCGGCCGGAGCGGAGTGCTTGGTGCAACGGATTCGAAGGTACGGGGGCGGTTGAGGCGGTTTCAAGGATTTGGAGGTTTAGGCACGTCAGGAGGCCGTTACCGGGCGTAAGGATCAAGGAAATGACATGATTTGGCCCGATTTGCCACCATTTGCAAGATCAAACCACCCGGCGAAGTGGCCTGGGTCACGCCGAAAGCCGTGTGAGCCCGCCCACATCGTCGACAGCGCGTGACGTCCCGGCAGCCCCCGGTGGCGAAATCGCCGCACCGCCCGGCGCCCCGGGTGGCCCGCACCACAACCCTCACCGGGAGGGCCCCCTCCGCTCACGCACGGTGGCGGGCATAGCCTCGGGGCCATGAGCAACGAGAGCGATGCAGAGGACGTGGAGGCCGTCGGCGGCGCCGAGAAGCCCGGGGCGGCAGCGGCCCCCGCGGGCTTCGAACTGGGGACGGACGGGCCCAAGGTGATCCTGGCGGGGTTGGACGGCTCCGACTCCTCCTGGCGCGCCACCGCCTACGCCGCCGGGCTGGCCCGCCGCCAGGGCGCCACCCTCGCGGTCGCGTACGTCCAGCCGATCCTGGGCGCGGCCACCGCGCTGGCCGGGGCCGCGGTGGAGGAGACCACCCAGGAGATCGCGGACGAGCTGCTGTCCGCCCTCCGCGAGGCCGAGCACCACGTGAAGGAGGTGTGGCGGGTGGAATGGCGCTTCCTCACCATGCGCGGCGACCCCTATACGGGGCTGGCCAAGCTCGCGGACGAACTGCGTGCCGACGCCGTCGTGGTCGGTGCCTCCGAGCAGGCCGGGCACCGGGTGATCGGCTCGGTCGCCGTCCGCCTGGTGAAGGCGGGCCGCTGGCCGGTCACCGTGGTGCCGTAGCGCGGCCGGGCCGCCCGGCGGGGGGCCCGGCGGCGGCGGGTAGGGTGCGTGACCATGACGGAAACGCCGGGCGCGCACCCCACCGGGCCCGCCCACCCGACCGGCAGCGACCTGCACCTCGACCTCCCCGCCGTCGGGGGCCGCCGTGCCGCGCTGATGGCGGCCCTGCGCGAGGCGATCCGCAGCGGCCGGCTCGCCCCCGGCACCCGGCTGCCGCCGTACCGCGCGCTCGCCGCCGACCTCGGGCTGGCCCGCAACACCGCCGCCGAGGCGTACGCCGAACTCGTCGCGGAGGGCTGGCTGACCGCCCGTCAAGGTTCCGGCACCGCCGTCGCCGAGCGCGCCGAGCCCGTCCCGCCGAGCCCGTCCCCCCGACCCTCCACACGGCCCGGGCCCGTCCACGACCTGCGCCAGGGCCAGCCGGACGCCGCGTCCTTCCCGCGCACCGCCTGGCTGGCCGCCGCCCGCCGGGCCCTGACCGCGGCGCCCAACGAGGCCTTCGGGCCCGGCGATCCGCAGGGCCGGCGCGAACTGCGCACCGTCCTCGCCGACTACCTGGCCCGCGTCCGCGGGGTGCGCACCGACCCGGACCGGATCGTGGTCTGCTCGGGCTTCGCCCACGCGCTGCGGCTGCTGTTCGCCGGCGGGGCGCCCGCCCTGCCGCCCGAGTCGACCGGGCCGCTGGCCGTCGAGGGGTACGGGCTGGGGTTCCACCGCGGGCTGCTGGCCGCCGCCGGGGTCGCCACCGTGCCCCTTCCGGTCGACGAACACGGCGCCAGGATCGGTGGGTTGGCGCACCGTCAGGACGTCCGGACGGCCCTGCTCACCCCCGCCCACCAGTTCCCGACCGGCGGACCGCTGCACGCCGGCCGTCGCGCCGCCGTGGTCGACTGGGCGCGCGGGCGCGGCGGCCTGCTGCTGGAGGACGACTACGACGGCGAGTTCCGCTACGACCGCCAGCCGGTCGGCGCCGTCCAGGGGCTCGACCCCGAGCGGGTGGTCTACCTCGGCTCGGTCAGCAAGAGCCTGTCCCCGGCGCTGCGGCTCGGCTGGATGGTGCTGCCGGACCACCTGGTCGACCGGGTGCTCGCCGCCAAGGGCGAACGCGAGGGCTGGGCCAGCGCGTTGGACCAGCTGACCCTCGCCGAGCTGATCGACTCCGGCGGCTACGACCGGCACGTGCGGCGGATGCGCCGCCGCTACCGGGAGCGCCGCGACCAGCTGGTGGCCGCGCTGGCGGCGAGCGCCCCGCACATCGGGGTCTCCGGCGTCGCGGCCGGCCTGCACGCCGTCCTGCGGCTGGAGCCCGGGACCGAGCACGCGGTGCTCCAGGCCGCCGCCCGCCGGGGCCTGGGCCTGGACGGGCTCGCCGACTACCGGCACCCGGGGATCGGCCCGGAGGCCATGCCGA
Source organism: Kitasatospora sp. NBC_01300 (assembly GCF_041435235.1). Lineage (NCBI taxonomy): Bacteria > Bacillati > Actinomycetota > Actinomycetes > Kitasatosporales > Streptomycetaceae > Kitasatospora > Kitasatospora sp. NBC_01300. Next base: position 7,313,493 of record NZ_CP108408.1, read on the forward strand.
CCGCGGACGGCCTGGTCGTGGGCTACGCCACGCCGCCCGACCACGCCTACCCGGCGGCGCTCGCCGCGCTCTGCGACATCCTGCCGCCGCCCGCCTGAACCGGCCGGGCCCGGTGGCGTCCGGACCGGCACCGGCCTGCCGGGCGGCCGGCTCCGGGCGGCCGTCCGGGGCGGCGGGCGAAGCATAGGGCCCCGGGCGGGGGAGTGGGGGCGGAACGCGGCCGGGGTGGTCCACGGTGTCCGCCCCCGACTCGTGCGTCGGTACGGACCGGGGCGGAGCGGGGCAACGGAACCGGTGCGGCGCCCTACGCTCCTTGGTCATGCGCAGAACACATTTGAGCCGTGTCGCCCTCGCCGCGTGCCCGGCCCTCGCCGTCGGTCTGCTCCTCTCCGCCACACCCGCCCAGGCCGACACCCCGCTGCCGTTCACGGCCGTCTCCGACCGGCAAACGACCGTCCGGGGCGGCGAGTTCACCTTGACCCTGACGCTCAGCAACCCGTACGACACGCCGATCCAGTTCGTGTACCAGAGCGTTCAGCCGACCTACCAGACCAGTCTGGAGAACGGCCTCAAGTTCACCGCCACGGCTTGCGGCACCCAGACCAACGGCTGCAGCGACAACGTCCACGGCGGGATCGCCCGGTACAACGTGCCGCTCGCCCCCGGTGCCACGAGCAGCTTCACGGTCACCTACACCGTGGCGCCGGACTCGACCTGCGGTGCGGCGACCAGGATCGACTTCTACTCCTACCTGTACTACGAGTACAAGGGGGGCGAGGCCAAGAACTCCGGCATCGTCGGCATTCCCGGCAGCCAGATCGCCTGCGCCTGACGCATCGCCCGACCGGCGCTCCCTCGCCGCTTCCCCGTCGCACCCCCACTGCGCATCCCCGATCCCCCGTCAGGTGCCGGCCGCCCCCGTCCCGGCACCTGACGGGCCGTTCGCGTGCCCGGATGCCGGTGGCGGGTCGGCGCCCGTGGTCGGGGCGCAGCCGGCCGGACCCGTTGTGCCGGCACCTGTTGACGACCCGCTCCCGCCGATGTCGTACGGGAGGTACGCCGCCTGTCCGCCGCCTGCTGCCCGCTGTCCACGCGCGGGCGCCGCCGGCGCGGGATCCGCGGTGGGGAACGGATGTTCTCGCGACCCGGGGCCCGAGCGGAATGGGACTGCTTCAGATTCACCCTATCGGGGGGTAGTCGGCCTTCCCGCGGGTCCGGTCGGGCGCTGGTGATCTAGGGTTCCCGATGGGCCGCCGGGAGACGGTGGCCGTGATCGCGATGAATCGCCAACACCCCCATCGATACGCGTGTCTGATGAGCCGTCATGGCATCAGTCGGGGTGGATCGGGGCGACCCCGTCGCCGTCCGACCCTGACCGCGTGATCCGACCAGATGAATGGAGACCCCTGCCGATGCCCGTGGACACGAGCCCGGAGACAGCGCAGGTCCCGCAGCAGTCCAGCCTCACGACAGCCGCTGCCCGCAACCTCGCCACCACGACCAAGTCCGCACCGCAGATGCAGGAGATCACCTCCCGCTGGCTGCTCAAGGTGCTCCCCTGGGTGCAGGCCGCCGGTGGCGCCTACCGTGTCAACCGACGGCTCACCTACACCGTCGGCAACGGTGTGGTCGAGTTCATCAAGACCGGCTCCCAGGTCCGGGTGATCCCCGCCGAGCTGGGTGAGCTCGCCCTGCTGCGCGGCTTCGAGGACGAGGATGTGCTGACCGCCCTCGCCGACCGCTGCGAGCAGCGCGACTTCGGCCCCGGCGAGGTGCTCACCACCCAGGGCGGGGCCGCCGACCGGATCTTCCTGATCGCGCACGGCAAGGTCAACAAGATCGGCACCGGCAAGTACGGCGACGACACCGTGGTCGGCGTGGCCGGCGACGGCGACCGCTTCGGCGACGACGCCCTGCTGAACCCGGACGCCGTCTGGGAGTTCACCGCCACGACCGCCACCGCCGGTGTCGCGCTCACGCTGACCCGCCGCGACTTCGCCGCCATCCGGGACAACTCGCCGAGCCTCCAGGAGCACCTGCTCGGGTTCCTGGCCCTGCCGCAGCAGGCCCAGAACGAGCGCGGCGAGGCCGAGATCGCCATGTCGGCCGGCCACCACGGTGAGTTCGAGCTGCCCGGCGCCTTCGTGGACTACGAGCTCAAGCCCCGCGAGTACGAGCTGAGCGTCGCGCAGACCATCCTCAAGGTCCACACCCGCGTCGCCGACCTGTACAACGAGCCGATGAACCAGATCGAGCACCAGCTCCGGCTGACCATCGAGGCGCTGCGCGAGCGCCAGGAGCACGAGCTGGTCAACAACCCGGAGTTCGGCCTGCTCAACAACGCCGACTTCGACCAGCGGATCCAGACCCACTCCGGCCCGCCCACCCCGGACGACCTGGACGAGCTGCTCAACCGCCGCCGCGACCCCGACTACCTGCTCGCCCACCCGCGCACGATCGCCGCGATCGGCCGCGAGTTCAACGCCCGCGGCCTGTACCCCCACCACGTCGACCTCGGCGGGCAGCAGGTGCCGGCCTGGCGCGGGGTGCCGATCCTGCCGTGCAACAAGATCCCGATCACCAAGGAGAACACCAGCTCCATCCTGGTGATCCGTACCGGTGAGGACAACCAGGGCGTCATCGGCCTGCACCAGAACGGCATCCCGGACGAGTACCAGCCGTCGCTGTCCGTCCGCTTCATGGGCATCGACGAGAAGGCGATCATCTCGTACCTGGTCAGCGCCTACTACTCGGCCGCGATCCTGGTGCCGGACGCGGTCGGCGTCCTGGAGAACGTCGAGATCGCGCACCGCCGCCACTGAGGACGGCCGGCGGCGGGCCCGGGCCGTAACCGGCCGGCTCGAAGATCGTTTGACCTGATGACGGACGGCCCGCCCCCGGAAGGCGGGCCGTCCGCCTGATCGTTCCTCATCACGTCTGATCGCATCTGATCACGCCTGCCCGCGTCCTCCTGCGGGCCGGGCGGATCGCCCTGTTCCGATCCCGTCCCCGGCGACCCGAGAGGTGAGTGGAGCCCATGCCGCAGCGCCGGCAGTCCCGACGGATATCGCTGGACGGCGGTGGGGGTGCGGCCTCCGGTCGGCGGACCAGGCTGATCGGCGCCGCGGTCGGCGTGGTCGCGATGTGCGCCCTCGTCGGCGGCGCCTCGGCCTCCGGTACCGAGCGCCACGGCGGGGGCCGGCAGCACGGCACGGCCGTCGACTCCTGCGTCTGCACCGCGACGGACGTGTCGGTGCAGGTCGGGCCGGGCGGGGAGGTGAACGTCGGGGTCGACGTGGACGTCCAGGTCGGCGTCACCGTCGCCCCGAAGGCCGAGGGCCCCAAGCTCCCTCGCCGGCACCACCCGTGCGGCGGGCACGGGGGCCATGACGAGGGAGACGACTGGGACCACGACGGGGACCACGACTGGGACCACGACGGGGACTGGTGGCACGGGGGTTGGTGGCACCACCACCATCACCACCCGCACCCCTGCCCGAGCCCCACGCCGACTCCGACGCCTAGCCCCACCCACACGCCCAGCCCGACGGCGACCCCGACGCCGAGTGCCACGCCGACGCCTTCGCCGACGTCGAAGCCCAGTCCGACTCCGACACCCGTCCCCACGCAGTCGCCGACCCCCGCGCCGACAACGCCGGCTCCCAGCAGGACACCTGGGCCCACCCCGCCGCCGGCGGCACCCGCGCCCCCTCCGCCGCCCGCGCCGAACCCACCCGCGCCCCCGGCGCCGGCCCCGGCGGCGCCCGCGCCCCCACCGGCCCCCAGCCCGGACGCGCCGAGCCCGGTGCGCCCGAGCCCGCTGTGGCCGACCCCGGCGGCGCAGCCCGTCTACCACGTGCGGGCGGCGCAGCCGCCGGCCCCGCTGCAGCACCACCACAACGCCCCGGCGACGACCACCATGCTGCTGGTCACCGTGCCCGCCATCCTGGCGGCGGCGGCCCTGCGCCCGGGCCGTGGACGCGGCCGTTCCGGCCGTTCCGGGCGGTCCTGACCGCCCCACCGAGGCGGTCCGCCCCGGCCCCCGGTCCGGTCCTGGAGCCCGACCTGCCCGGCCCGGGGCCGGCCTCGACACCTTTGTTCCGTCACAAGCCGAGCCAGAGAAGGGAGTTCCCATGTCCGAATGGTTGGCGTTGGCCATCGCGATGGCGGCGGCCTGTGCCGTCGTGGTGGCGGTGGTGGTGCTGCGGCACCGCCGGGTGGGCACCGAGAAGAACGTCGACGAGACCCCGGACGTCATCGACTACATCACGATGATGATCGGCGTGGTCTACGCGATCGTCCTCGGCCTCGCCCTTGCCGGTGTCTGGGAGGCGCGCGGCGCCGCCCAGGACGACCTGTTCCGGGAGGCGCAGTCGTTGCAGGAGGTGAGCGACCGGGCGGTGGTCTACCCGGCCGAGTTCCGCGACCAGGTCCGGGCCGACGTGGACGCCTACGTCTCGTACGTGGTGAAGGTCGAATGGGACTACATGCGCAAGAACGGCGAGATCTCCGACAAGGGCACCGAACTGCTGGACAAGCTGCGGGTGGACGTCGCCACCCGGCCGCCGGCCTCCGAGCTGGAGTCGCAGTCCTACCAGCCGATCATGGACCGGATCAGCCAGGCCGACGACGCCCGCAACTCGCGCGGGCAGAACGCCGGGCCGACCATGCCCGGGGTCGTCTGGTTCGGCCTGATCACCGGTGCGGTGGTGACCGTCGGCATGCTGTTCGCGCTGCAGATCCGGCGCACGCCACGGGAGTTGATCCTGGCGGGCTGCTTCAGCGCGCTGATCGCGTTCCTGCTGTTCATGATCTGGGACTTCGACGATCCGTTCGGCCGGAGCGTCTCGGTGACCACCCAGCCGTTCGTCGACCTGTTCCCCTCCCTCGGGCTGAAGGGCTGAAGGGCTGAAAAGCTGAAGGCGCTGAGCGAGGTCAGCTGAACCTCGCCGGAGCACGGTGGGCCCGCGCGGAGATCCGCGCGGGCCCACCGGCGTGCCGGACGTCAGCGCAGGCTGCCGTCCATGGAGTTGAGCAGCGTGCCGGAGGCGTCGTCGTTCTCCAGGGAGAAGGCGAACAGTCCGCCGAGGCCCTTGCTCTTGGTGTAGGCCCCGCGCGCCTGGATGGCCTGCGGGGTGTCGCCGGTCCAGAAGTTGGTGCCGTCGTAGACCCAGCTGCTCTCGGTGACCGGGTCCCAGTGGGTGGTGGCGGCGGTCGGGTTGAGCTCCTTCCAGGCGGCCAGTCCGGCCTCCTGGCTCAGCGGCTTGGCGGCCGTCGGGCCGGTCGCGCTCTGGTACAGGCCGTAGTTGGAGCCGGCCGGGACGCCCGTCCAGCCGCGCCAGTAGAACGGGATGCCGAGCACCAGCTTGTTGGCCGGGAAGCCGCCGGGGATGCCGTACTCGGGCAGGCCGGTGGTGTACGCGGCGAGCATGGTGTCGACGTTGTACTTGCGGGTGCCGGGGGTGATCGGCGTGGTCGGGTCGGTCGGGCTGTCGTGCAGCGGGTCCTGGTGGTTGGTCGGGCCCTTGGCGTCCCAGGCGCCGTGCATGTCGTAGGACATGACGTCGGCGTAGTCGAGGTAGTTGCCGATCTTGTCGGTCTCCAGCTGGGCGATCTTGTCCTGGCCGCTGGGCAGGGCGGCGGACAGCAGGTAGCGCTTGCCCTGGGCGGAGCCGAGCGCGTCCAGCTGGGTGCGGAACTCCTTGAGCAGGAGGGTGAAGTTCTGCTTGTCGGCGGGGGAGTAGTGGTTGCCGGTGTGGCCGCCGGCCGAGCCCGGGTACTCCCAGTCGAGGTCGACGCCGTCGAAGATGCCGGCCGCCGTGGCCGCGCCGCCGGAGGCGTCGCCCGCGACGCCGGTCGGCAGGTTCCCCTTGAGGAACATGTCGACGCAGGAGGAGACGAAGGTCTTCCGGGAGGCGTCGGTGGCGGCCGCGTCGGAGAAGTACTTGGAGTACGTCCAGCCGCCGATCGAGATGGTGAACCGCAGGTTCGGGTACTTGGCCTTGAGCTGGCGCAGCTGGTTGAAGTTGCCCTTGAGCGGCTGCTCCCAGGTGTCGCTGCTGCCGTCCACGCTGGTGCCGGAGTTGTAGTCGGACTGGTAGTCGGCGTAGGCGTCGCCCGCGCCGTCACCGGCGTTGGGGTTGTTCTCGTTGGTCGAGTCGGAGGCCTTCACCGCCTGGAAGCAGGTGAGCTTGGTGGGGTCGATGTTGGCGAACGCGTAGTGGATGACGTCCAGCTTGCCCGCGGCGCCGCTGGTGTCGACGTTCTTCGGGTAGTACGCGTTCTCGTAGACGCCCCACTGGTCGAAGTAGGCCGAGCGGACGGGCTGTTGCGCGGGGGCGGCGGCCGTCGTGGTGCTCACCGCGGCGGACTGGGCGGAGGCGTGGGAGCCGGAGTAGCCCTGGACGCTGAAGGTGTACGCCTTGCCGGGCAGCAGCGAGCTGACGGCGACGGAGGTGCCCATCGAGGTGGCGACCAGCTGGCCGTTGGACCACACCTTGTAGGCGATCGGGCCGTCGCCGGTGGTCAGGGTGGAGGGCTGCCAGGTGAGCACCACGGCGCCCGCGGTGACCTTGGTGGCGGCGACACCGGTGGGCGTGGTGACCTTGCCGTCCCCGGCCGGGCCGCTCGCGGTGGCCGTCGCGGTCGGGCTGCCGGACCCGGTGGGGCTGCCGCTGGCCGTCGGACTGCCGCTCGCGGTCGGACTGCCGGACGCGGTCGGGCTGGTGGAGGCCGTCGGGCTGCCGCTCGTGGTGGGGCTGCCGGTGGCCGTCGGGCTGCCGGTGGAGGTGGGCCCGGCCGGGCCGGTCAGGCTGAGGTCGTCGGCGTAGTAGGCGCCGGTGCCGTACCAGCCGTGGGTGAAGACCGTCACCGAGGTGGTGGTGGCGCCGGTGGTGAAGGTGGTGCTCAGCTGGTTCCAGCCGGTGCCGCCGGGCGTCCAGACCGAGGAGTTGACGCCCGTCCCGGTGGCGCCGAGGTAGACGTAGCTGCCCTGGACGAAGCCGGAGAGGGTGTACGTGGTGTTCGGCTGGACGGTGACGGTCTGCTGGCACTGCGCGGTGTCGGAGGCCGAGGCCGCGCCGCTGAGCGCGTAACTCCCGCCGTGCACCGGGGTGGTGACGACGGAACCGTTGGCGCAGGTCCAGCCGGCCAGGGTGCCGGCCTCGAAGTCGCCGTTGGCCAGCAGGTTCACCGGGGCGGCCGAGGCGGGGCTGAGGGTCAGGGCGAGGGCGGCGCCGCTGGTGCTGAGCGTGGCGGCGAGGGCCAGGGCCAGGGCCCGTCTGCGCGGGGCGGTCCGGCGCCCGGCGGCCTGGGCGGGCCGTGCGGGCATGACGCGGTCGTGCATGCGGTGTGTCCTCCGGATGTGTGGGGGTTCCGGCGGTGCGTGGCCCGGGGTGGGCCGGGGGAGCCGCCCGGGCGCTGTGGGGGCGCGCGGGCAGGTGGAGCGTGCCGACGTACGGACGGCGGGCGCGGCGGGCCGGCTGACCCGCTCGCGTCACGACATCACAGATTGGACTGGACCAATATTCGCCGTCAAGGGTGTCCGCCCGCTGGACCGTTGCGGGCCGCCGACGCCCGGGCCCGGTAGGTTGACCGCTGCGGAGCAGGCCCGCCGAACGGAGGACTCGCGATGGACAGCCAGGACTGGGACGACCGCTACGCCGCGACCGAGCTGGTGTGGGGCGCCGAGCCCAACCGCTGGGTGGTCCGCGAACTGACCGGCCTCACCCCGGCCCACGCCCCCGGCCACGCCCTCGACCTGGCCGCCGGCGAAGGCCGCAACGCCATCTGGCTGGCCGGCCGGGGCTGGGAGGTCACCGGGCTGGACTACTCCGCCGTCGCCCTGGAACGTGCCGAGCGGCTCACCGCCGACCTGCCCGACGAGGTCGCCGACCGGCTCACCTGGCGGCACGGCGACGCCCGCACCTTCGAGGCCCCCGCCGCCGGCTACGACCTGATCCTGGTCGCCTACCTCCAGGTCCCCGCCCAGGACCGGCGGGCCGCGCTGCGCCGCGCCGCCGCCGCGCTCGCCCCCGGCGGCACCCTGCTGGTGGTCGGGCACGACCTGAGCAACCTCGCCGAGGGTGTCGGCGGCCCGCAGGACCCGGCCGTGCTGTTCACCCCGGAGGACGTCCTCGCCGACCTCGCGGACCGCGGCCTGCGCACCGTCCGGGCCGAACGGGTGCACCGGACGGTCGGCCCCGAGCCCGGGCACAAGGGCGAGGGCGAGGGCGAGGGCGAGGGCGACGGCGTCGCGGTCGACGCGCTGGTGCGCCTGGAGCGGGGTGCCGAGTGAGGGGGCACCGAGCGACGGGGCGCCGAGTGGCGGGAGACCAGGGGGAAGGGGAGCAGACAGTGGCGGGCCGAGTGATGGGGAGCCGAGCGATGGAGCACCGAGTGGCGGCGCGGCCGGCCCGGCGCACCCTGCTCACCGGCCTGGCGATCGCCGCTCCGGTGCTGCTGGCGGGCTGCTCGGCCTCCTCCGGCAAGGCCGGCAAGAAGGCGGACAAGGAGGCCGGCGCGGCCAGGGCGAGCGACGCGGGCGGCGAGGCCCTGGTGATGATCATCCGGCACGGCGAGAAGCCGGACGGCGGCCACCCGGGACTGGACGAGAACGGCCACCACGACGGCAAGTCCCTGACCGAGCGCGGCTGGTCCCGCGCCCGGGCGCTGCCCACCCTGTTCGTCCCGCCCGCCCCCGGCCTGCGCACCCCCGCCCGGATCCTGGCCGCCGCCGACCAGGGCCCGCTGGCCGGGGCGCACCGGATGCGTCAGACCGTCACCCCGCTCGCCGCCAAGCTCGGGCTGACCGTCGACACCGACTACGCCGAGTCCCAGGAGACGGCGCTCGCGGGCGCCGCTCTGGCGGGGCCCCAGCCGGTGCTGATCTGCTGGGAGCACTCGCGCATCCCGCGGATCGTCGAGGCGCTCGGCGCCGCCGGCAGTGGCGCGCCCGCCACCTGGCCGGACCGCTTCGACCTGGTCTGGGTGTTCGCCCGCCCGGTCGGCGGGGCCTGGACCTTCCAGGAGGTCCGCCAGCACCTGCTGGACGGCGACGCCTGATCCGCCTGTGGGCGGACGCGATGTGACGAAGCGTCAACTAGCTTGTGGGTCATGAGGACTCGCACGTTCTTCGCCGCCGCGGCCGTCACGGCGCTGCTGCTGTCCGGTTGCGCCGGATCCGGCTCCGAGGACGGGCCGCGGCCCCGGCCGACCCGGGCCAGCGGCGCGCCGCCGACCGGGGGCGAGCACCGGGCCGACGGCGCCGAGCTGCTCTACCGGGCCGAGGGCGGTCGCAGCGCCCAGAACCCCGCCTTCGCCCCGGACGGCCGCTCGGTGCTGCTGACCGAGTTCAGCGAGGGCTACAACAAGGGCGCCGCCGCCCTCGGGGTGCTGCCGCTGGACGGCGCCCGCGCACCGCAGAAGGTCCTGGAGGATCCCGACAAGGCCGCCGTCAACCTCCCGGGCACCAGCTGGAACGCCGCCACCGGCGCCTTCACCTTCGCCACCGACCGGGAGTCCGGCCACGACGAGGTCTGGCTGATGACGCCCGGCGGCAGCCCCGAGCGGGTCACCCGGCACGAGGACGGCAGCGGCTACAGCGAGCCGAGCTTCTCCCCGGACGGCGCCTGGATCGTCTTCCAGCAGAGCTGGGAGCCGGAACACGCCGCCGTGCACGGCGACGACGCCGAACAGGACTCGCTCTGGAAGGTCCGCCGCGACGGCGGCGCCCCCCTCCGGCTGGTCGACGGCAAGGGCACCGGCACCGACAACCGGCAGCCGAACTGGTCGCCCCGGGGCGACCGGATCGTCTTCCAGCGGCGCGCCGCCGGCAGCGAGAACTGGGCGCTGTGGACGGTCGGCGCGGACGGCACCGGCCTGCGCCAGGTCACCGACGTGCCGGGCGAGCACACCGATCCCACCTGGTCCCCGGACGGCCGGTACCTGGTGTTCTCCTCCAACCTCGGCGACCTGCCGAACGCCCAGGTCTTCGTGGTCGCGGCCGACGGCGGCCGCCCCGTCCGGGTGACCGGCGACGACGGCTCGTACGACGGCGCGCCGAGCTGGTCCCCGGACGGGAAGTGGATCGCCTTCGAGTCCGCCCCGGGCGGCGAGGCCAACCCCGCCGCCCTCTGGCGCATCCCCGCGCCCGCGCTCCAGCCGGGACCGGACAGGACCTAGCTCACTGTCACCGTCACCACCGAGTACTGCACGACGGTCAGCGGCACGCTGACCGTCCCTCCCGTGACGGTGTACGGGACGGGCTTGGGCGTCGGGTCGGTGCCGTCCGGGGTGGCGACGGTGACGGCCGTGACGGCGGCGCCGGCCGGGAGGGCGTAGGAGAGCGTGCAGTTGGCGGGCGTGGTGCGGAAGGCCGCCGGGGTGTCGCCGAAGTTGGTGAAGTTCACCAGGTGGACGACGGTGTCGTTGCCGAGCCGCCGCGCGTCCAGGAAGATCCGGCGGTCCCCGGCCAGGGTGACGGCGGGCGGTGCGGACCGGCGGACGGGGGCGAGCAGTTGGTCGGCCGAGGCCTGGTCGGTCTTGGTGAGGTAGCTGAGCCCGGCCCGGTCGCGGACGTACCAGCAGGTGCCGCTGCCGTAGGCGTTCTGCTTGTTGGCCGGCAGCGGGCTGCCCCGGCGCAGTCCGAGCACGTCGGAGAGCGCGAACTCGGCCCGCTGGCCGCCCAGTTCGTCGAGCGCGGTGGGCGCCGGGCCGGTGATCACGATCGTCCCGCCGGCCGCGACGAAGCCCCGCAGCACGGCCGCCTCGGCGTCCGAGACCGCCTGGAGGTCGGGCAGCAGCAGCACCTTGAACCGGGCCAGGTCGGCGGCGGCCAGGCCGGGGCTGGGCACCGTGTCGAACGGGATGTGCGCGTACACCAGCGCCTTCACCGTGCCCCGGAACTCGCCCAGCCAGGGGACGGACGCGCAGCTCTGCTCCGGGTCGTCGCCGCCCCACCAGTCGCTGATCCCGGCCGGCGCGGTCGCGTTGACGTACATTCCGATGCCCGCGCCCGGGCTGACGTAGTCCCGGGACGGGCTGGAGTGGTAGACGCCGACCTGGGCGGCCGAGGCCGCGTTGTAGAGCCGTTCCTGGTTGCTCTGGACGAAGCGGTACATCCGGGCGCGCATCGCCGCGTCCACGGTGTCGTTCTTGTACGGCGTCTTCACCTCGTAGGGGTTGCAGCCGGCCGCGATCAGCTGGGACATCACCAGCGAGGCGTCGTCGGCCTGCCAGCCGTAGGAGAACGCCCAGGCGGGCTTGGTGCCGCTGGCGCCGCGCGCGTACTTGTACATCGAGATGAGACAGACCCAGTCGGAGGCGGTGGCGTGCCGCATGCCGTCGTAGTTGCCGAGGATGTCCACCTCCCAGACCTGGCTGACGGCGCCCTCGGCCTGGCGCAGGTAGCCGCCGTCCAGGCCGATCGAGGTGGCGTAGCGGTAGTCCATCGAGACGGTCTCGACGAAGGTGACCAGGTCGGGGTTGACCGCGCGCCCGGCGGCGGCGATGTCGAGCTGGAACTGGAGCAGGTTGCGGTGGCGCCATTCGAGGTAGCGGCGGAACACCGGGTCGGCGAAGTCGGCGGCCTTGGGCAGGGCGAGGCCGCTGTCGGCCTTGAAGGCGGCCGCGCCCCAGGTGGAGGCGTCGCACCAGGAGAGCACGCCGTCGAAGTAGATCGGGACGTCCGGCCAGATGCCGTCCACGCCGGTGGCGGCCACGCCCTTGATCCGCTTGAGGTAGTAGTCCCGCCAGGGCGAGTTGGGGCTGAGCCAGACGCTCTCGTCACCCGGGTCGACCCAGACCACCACGCTGCCGTAGAACACGTTGGGCTTTCCGGCGAGGTCGCGCTGCACCCAGGCGCCGCCCTGGTCGTTCTTGTAGAACGAGCGCCCCTTCTCGCCGCCGGGGGAGATCAGCTCCAGGGAGGGGTAGTACATGACGACCTTGAGGCCGGCGGCGTGCGCCAGGCCGGTGAAGGTCTTCACCTCGGCCATGTGGGCCGCGAACTCGGCGTCGGTGAGCCAGTTGGAGAGCAGGGTGTCGAGTTCGATGACGCTGACGTTCTGCGCCTTGAGGGCGTCGACGGCGCTCTGCATGTCGGCGGGCTCGTTGAAGGTGCCGTCGCCGACGCGGGCGAACCGGGCCCAGTCCGGCCAGGGCTGCGCCGTGGCGGCGCCGCCCGGGAGGGGCGCGGGTACGGGCGCGGACTCCGGCACGGGTGCGGGCGCGGGCTCCGGGGCGGCGGCCCAGGCCTGGCCGCCGGGCAGCAGGCGGACGGCGGCGAGCGCGCCGCCGGTGCCCAGGCCGGCCCGCAGCAGGCGGCGGCGGCCGAGGCGCGAGGTGGTGGCGGCGGTGGCGGGTGCGGGCGGTGTTCCTTCGTGCTCGGACATGGTGGTCCCCCCAGCGTGGGTTGGCGGATCACGGGAACGTGCGCGGAACGCGGTGCGTCGGCGGCCGTTCTCCCGGTCGGCGGCGCCTCCGAGCCGACCCTAGACCGCGCGCCGCCCGCCTGTTCGGCCCCTGTTCGCGGCTACGCCAGACGTCGGATCGCCGGTTGCCAGGTTGACCGAGCCGGATTGCGCGCCGCCCCGCGCAAGCTCCTCCCCGGGGCGCTTGACAGTGTGCGGACCGCCCCCGGTGGTGACGGCGGGGGGAGCGCGGGGTAGGGGTGCGGGGAGCGCGCCGGTCGGATGATCATAGAAGTTCGACAGTGCTGTAGATTCACGGCACGGAGCGGCGGCAGGAACGAGGAGGGCACGATGAGCGTTTCGCTGGCCAAGGGACAGAAGATCAGCCTGGAGAAGCCGGGCGGCGGTCAGCTGAGTGTGGTCCGGATGGGCCTGGGCTGGAAGGCCGCGCAGCCCAAGGGCTTCTTCGCCAAGCTGCTGGCCGCCGGTCGGGAGATCGACCTGGACGCCTCGGCGGTGCTGTTCTCCCAGGGGCGGCCGGTGGACGTGGTCTTCTTCCAGCACCTCAACAGCAATGACGGTTCCGTCCGGCACAGCGGCGACAACCTGGTCGGCGGCGCGGGCGACGCGACCGACGACGAGTCGATCACCGTCGACCTGACCAAGATGGCCGCCGAGGTCGACCAGATCCTCTTCACCGTCAACTCCTTCACCGGCCAGACCTTCCAGGAGGTCGAGGCGGCCTTCTGCCGGCTGGTCGACGAGCAGACGGGCGCCGAGCTGGCCCGGTACACGCTCACCGGGGGCGGCCCGTACACCGCGCAGATCATGGCCAAGGTGCAGCGCACGCCCGCCGGTTGGCAGATGACCGCGATCGGGCAGCCGGCCAGCGGGCGGACCTTCCAGGACCTGATGCCGGAGCTGGTCAAGCACCTGTGACCCGGCCCGGGGCCGGCCCGCCGCGGCCGGCCCCGTCCGCTTGCCCCGCCGCAGCCCCGGGCGTCAGCGCACGTCGAGGTCGCGGCGCCGGAACCCGGCGAGCGCCAGGGCGATCAGGGCGGCCGCGACCAGGGTGAGCGCCGCGAGCGGCGTCCAGTCCATGGCGGCCGCCGGGAGCCGGGGCACCTGCCCGAACGGGGAGAGCCGCTCCAGCCCCGCCGGGAGCTTCAGCAGCGGGCCCAGGTACCCGATCACGAACGCGTACGCCGGCACCAGCCAGGCCAGTTGCGTCGCCCGGGGCAGCCAGCCGTACACGGCGGCGGCGAACCCCACCGTCACCCACTGGGCGGGCGCGAACGCCATGGCCGCGCCGACCAGTCGCGGGAACGCGCCGGCGTCACCGGTGGACAGTGCCCCGGCCAGGCCGAAGCCCACCCCCGCCGCGAGCAGCACCGCGGTCGAGCCCAGCAGCGCCGCCGCCAGGTGCCCGCCCAGCCAGCCGGACCGGGACACCCCGGTGGCCAGCACCGGTTCGGCCCGCCCGGCGCTCTCCTCGGCGCGCGGGCGCAGCGTCGCCAGCACCGCGTAGACCGCGCCGACCACCGCCACCACCAGCAGGGTCATCGCGGCGAAGGAGTCGGTGAGCGAGCGGCCGCCGAGCCGGGCGAGGGCCTCCTTCAGCTGGTCGACGTCCTTGACCATCGCGTCGGCGCCGCCCAGCAGCGACCCGTACATCGCGCCGAGCAGCAGCAGCGCGACCGCGAAGCCACCCAGCAGGCCGCGGTGCAGACGCAGGGCGAGGCCGAGCGGGGTGCCGAGGGCGGGGCGGGCGGTGGGCGGCCCCGGGCGGGCGGCGCGCAGCCCGGCGCCCACGTCCCGTCGGGTGCTCAGCGCGAAGCCGGCCGCGCCGGTGACGGCGGCCAGGGCGAGCGCGGGCAGCAGCGGCCACCAGCGGTCGTCCACGAAGGGGTAGCTGCGCTGGAGCCAGCCGATCGGCGAGGCCCAGGAGAGCCCGTTCGACCCGGCGTCCCCGGCCGCGCGCACCGCGTAGGCGGCGCCGAGCACCGCGAGGGCCAGCCCGGAGGCCGTCCGGGCGTGCGCGGTGACCTGGACGGCGACGGCGGCGACCGCCGCGAACAGCAGCCCGGCGGCGGTGGTCGCGGCCCCGAACAGCAGCGCGCCGCCGGTGCCGAGCCCGGGGACGCCGAGGGCGGGCAGCCCGGCGGCGAGCAGCAGGCCGAGCGCGAGGTCGGCGACGGCCGCGGCGCCCAGGGCGGCCGCGAGCTGGGCGTGTCGGCCGACGGCGGCGGAGCGGACCAGCTCGGCCCGCCCACTCTCCTCCTCGGCCCGGGTGTGCCGGGTGACGGTCAGCACGCTCAGCAGCCCGGCCAGCACCGCGAGCAGGCCGAGCAGCCGGTGGCCGAGCATGGCGCCCCAGGTGTAGTCGGCCAGGTAGTGCCCGGGGCCGGTCATGGCGAGGACGGCCGGTCCGGCGGAGGCGTGGGCGATCGAGGCGCGGTCGGCGGCGGTCGGGTAGAGGGTGTGCACGCTGTTGGCGCTGGCGAGGGTGAGCAGGCCGAGGCCGAGCACCCAGGCGGGGAGGCGGAGCCGGTCGCGGCGCAGGGCGAAGCGGAGCAGCGTGGCGGTGCCGGCCAGGGTGGTGCGCCGGCGTGGCGGGCGCGGGGCCGTGGTGGGCGCGCTGGTCGAGGTGGTGGTGGCGGCGGTCATCGGGCGGCCTCGCCGTCGACCGGGTGCCCGTTGGCGGCCAGCTCGTCGCCGTAGTGGCGCAGCATCAGCTCCTCCAGCGTGGGCGGGTGGCTGACCAGGCTGCGCAGTCCGGCCTCGCCGAGGCGGCGGATGGCGGCGTCCAGGTGGGCGCCGTCCACGGCGAAGCGCACCCGGGCGCCCTCGGTGCGGACGGCGTGCACGCCCTCCAGCGTCTCCAGCCCGGTGACGGGGCGGTGGGTCTCGGCCTCGACCGTGGTGCGGGTGAGGTGGCGCAGTTCGCCGAGGCTGCCGGTCTGCACCACCCGGCCGTGGCGGATGATGCTGACCCGGTCGCCGAGCTTCTCCACCTCGTCCAGGATGTGGCTGGACAGCAGGACGGTCCGCCCCTGGTGCCGGGCCTGGAGGACGACGTCCTGGAAGACCACCTCCATCAGCGGGTCGAGGCCGGAGGTCGGCTCGTCGAGCAGCAGCAGTTCGGCGTCGGAGGCGAGTGCGGCGACGATGGCGACCTTCTGCCGGTTGCCCTTGGAGTAGCTGCGGCCCTTCTTGGTGGGGTCGAGGTCGAAGCGCTCGATCAGCTCGTCGCGGCGGCGGCGGTCGAGCCGGCCGCGCAGCCGGGAGAGCAGGTCGATGGCCTCGCCGCCGGTGAGGTTGGGCCACAGTTCGACGTCGCCGGGGACGTAGGCGAGGCGGCGGTGCAGTTCGACGGCGTCGTGCCAGGGGTCCTTGCCGAGCAGCCGGGCGCTGCCGCCGTCGGCGCGCAGCAGACCGAGCAGCACCCGGATGGCGGTGGACTTCCCGGCGCCGTTGGGCCCCAGGAATCCGTGCACCTCGCCGGTCTCGACGGTGAGGTCGAGGCCGTCCAGCGCGGTGGTCCGGCCGAAGGTCTTGCGGAGGCCGGTCAGGGCGATTGCCTTCGTCATGCTGCTGAAGCTACCGTAGTTTCAGAAAAACGTGAATATTGGGAAGGCGTTAAAGTTCAGTCGAGTTGTTGATCACCGGAGAGGGGAAGGCGCGCGTGGTGGAGCGGGAAGCGGAGAAGGGGCGCGACGAGCAGGCGGTGTCGGACTTCGTCGAGCGGTTCGCGGCCGAGCTGGTGGCCGCGGGCATGGGCCGGATGCCGGCCCGGCTCTTCTCCTGCCTGATGGCCGAGGAGAGCGGCGTCCTGACCTCCGCCGAGCTCTCCGAACGGCTGCGGATCAGCCCGGCCGCGGTGTCCGGCGGGATGCGCTACCTCACCCAGATCGGCCTGGCCGCCAAGGAGCGCGAGCCGGGCTCGCGGCGCGACCGCTACCGGGTGCTGAACGACGTCTGGTTCGAGTCGCTGACCCGGCGCGACGAATACCTGCTGCGCTGGGTGCGGGTGCTCAGGGAGGGCGAGGCCACCGTCGGCGCGGGCACCGTCGCGGGGGAGCGGCTGGCGGAGAGCGCGGCCTTCTTCGCGTTCATGGTGGACGAACTGCACGGCATGCTGGCGCGGTGGCGGGTGCACCGGGCGGCGCTGGGGCCGGGGGCGCTGCCCAGGGCCGGGGCCGGGTCGGATCCGGCGTAGGCCTCGGGCCAGCTGTGGCTCTAGCTCTCGGTCTCGGGAGCTTGGCGGTCGGGGCGGGGAACGCGGAAGGCCCGCACCAGGGGTGCGGGCCGTCGGCGGATGGGGCGGTGTCAGCGGGTCGGCGGGGCGGCCGAGGGGGAGAGGCCCGCGCTGGGGGTCGTGCTCGCGGCGGCGGACGAGGGGGTGCCGCCCGGGGTGGGAGTGCCACCGGGGGTCGGCGTCGCCGTGGCGCACCCGGGGGCGGTCGGGGTGCCGGACGGCGTTCCGGTCGGGGTGGCCGTCGGGGACGGGCTGCCCGTCGGGGTGGTCGTGGCCGTCGGGCTCGGGCAGTCGGTGGGCGTTCCGGTCGGTGTCGTGGTCGGCGTCGTGCTGGGGGTGCCGGACGGCGTCCCGGTCGGGGTGGCCGTCGAGGACGGGGTGCCGGAGGGGGTGCCCGACGGAGTGGTCGACGGCGTGCCGGACGGCGTGGCCGGCGCGGTCGACGGCGGCGTGCTGCTGGGCGTGCCCGTCGGGGTGGTGCTCGGGTCCGTCGTCGGCTGCGCGGAGGAGGACGGCGTCGGGGCCGGCGAGGTCGGCTGCGCGCTCGGCGAGGGCTGCCCGCCCGGGGTCGGGGTGGTCCCGGGGGTGCTCGGCGTCCCGGGGGTGGCGCCAGGCGTCGTCCCGGTCGGCGGCAGCAGCGGCGCGAGCGGCAGGAGCGGGGAGGGCAGCGAGGACGGCGGGGTCGAGGAGGCCGGGCGGTTCGGCACGGTGGTGACGGTGCCGCTGCCGTAGTGCGCCATCCAGTTGCGGACCGTCCGCAGGTACTCGCCCGAGTTGTTGTAGCTGAGGATCGCCCGGTCGAGCTGCGCCGGGTCGGAGAGGTCGCGCCCGCCCGCGCACAGGTAGCGGGCGGCGCTCTCGGCGGCGTCGAAGATGTTGTTCGGGTCGGCCTTGCCGTCGCCGTTGGCGTCCGTGCCCCAGGTGGCCCAGGTGGAGGGGATGAACTGCATCGGCCCGACGGCGCGGTCCCAGCGCGCGTCGCCGTCGTAGCGACCGCCGTCGCTGTCGGGTATCGCGGCGAAGCCGTTGCCGTCCAGTGCCGGACCGAGGATCGGGGTGAGCGTCGTCCCCGCCGCGTCCACCTGGCCGCCGTTGGCCTGGCCGGACTCGACCTGGCCGATCGCGGCCAGCAGTTGCCACGGCAGGTGGCAGCCGGGCGAGCGCTGTGCGGCCGAGGCCTCGGCCTGGCGGTAGGCGGCGAGCACGGTCGCGGGCAGGGCCGGGCCGGTGGCGGCGAAGGGGCCGGCCGCGGGCGCGCCGGGCACCGTGCCGGGCGGCTGCGGCAGTTGGACGGTGCCACCGCCGTCGGCCGGGACGCCGGCGCCGAAGGCGCTGCCGACGCCGCCGGTCGGGCTGCCGCCGGCCGGTGAGCCGGATTGGGAGGCGGAGGCGTCCGGCGCCGTCACGGCGTCGGCGGCCGCGACCGGGGCGAGCCCGAAGCCCGTCACCTGGGAGCCCGTCAGTGCGGCGAGTGCGGTGAAGGCCGCAGCCGTCCCCGTGACCCGCTTGCCGAGCCGCAGTCCGCGCCCGCCCTGCACCTTGCCGAACCTCGCCGTCATACCGTGCCCCTCCCCGTAGCCGTTCCGACCCTGCCGGAACGGATGAACCGTCGTCATCGTGCCTGCCGCCGGACGGCGGCTCCCGCCGTCGCAACGATTAGTATCACGACGGTCTGACGCGACGGGGGCGGCAGGAGGTTGCCGCGGACCGGCGCCGACGTCCAACACCGCAGGTCAGCAGGGGTGGGGGAGGCCCGCTCGGGCTCGGGCCGAGCCCGAGCCGCGTCGCGGCCGGGCTGCCCGACGGCCCGGCCGGGCAGGCGAGTTGGGGTGGGTGCGCGTCCCCCGCGGGTTCCGTCCGCGGGCCCGGTGGCGGCACCGGAGGGCCGTGTGGGTCGAGCATCGGCGGCATCTCCCTTTTCTGCCAAGGGAGTTGACCGGGGGCGTGTCGGTGGTGGGCCGGGCGTACTGGGGCCCGGACCGGCGGTCCGGGGCGCGGGGGTGGTGCGTGCGCGTCGTTCCGGGCTCCCCGGCGGCGCCCGCCGCCGACCCGCCTGACCTGCGTGGATGTCCGCCGCCGGGCGGGCGTTTCCCTACCAGGGCGGGCGTGCGGACACCAGGGGGCGGCCCCAACTCGCCCCTGGACGGGTGACGTTCTGGTGAAAAGGGCATGCCAGGAATCTCCGCCCGGCATGCTGTGCCCCGTGACCATGCGGATGGAGGCCCGGACTGTGAGCGCGAACCTGCCCGAGACCGTCGCCGAGGGAGCGGTCGTCCTGCCGGCCCCCCCTCGGGTGGTCGACGACCTGGCCCGCGACCTGACCCAGGCCGCGGCCGCCGTCCGGGCGGTCTCACGGGTCGCCCGCAGCGGTGGGGACCTCGCCGTCGCCGCGTACACCGCCGTGGTGTGCACCGGGCGTTCGGCCGCCCGCGTACTGGAGGAGGCCGCCGCCTGGTGCCGTCAGGCCCCCGCGGCCGAGGTGCACTCGCTCGCCTGGGCCCGGGTGCCGGGGCACCGCGAGGACGTGGACGAGTACCGCGTCACCCTCGCCGTCAGCTTCCCCGACGACGAGACCGGCGAGCACCTCGGCGACACCCATCGCGCCCGCCGGTGAGGAATCCGTAGGATGATCCCCATGGGTGATGGGGACACGAAGCAGCTGACGGGCGACCAGGCGCAGGACGCGACGGACGACGGCCCGCGGGAGCTCTCGCGGGCCGCCGCCGTGGGCGTGACGGTGCTCGCCGTCCTCTGCGGCGCCGCCGTCCTGCTGGCCGTCTTCCACTGGCTGGGCTGGAGCGTCCCCTGGGTCGGCTGGATCGTCGCCAAGGCCGGCATCAAGCTCGCCGTCGGGGGCTTCGCCGGGCTCGCCGCCGCCTTCGCCTGGCTCCGGTCGCGGCTGGGGCGCACGGCGGACGACTCGCGGTCCTGACGGCGCTCCGGGGCCTGTCCGGGCCGGCCGCGCGTCAGCCGGAACGGCCCAGCAGCATCATGAAGAGCGCGTAGTTCGGGATCCGGCTGACCGCGGTGTTCGACAGCGAGAGGAACTTGCCGTCCTTCCTGACCACCAGGTAGCCGTTGACCACGCTGATCGACTTGATGTCGTCCCAGGGCACCAGACCGCGCTTCACCGTGCGCAGGCCGGCCGAGCTGACCAGCAGGTCACCGAAGGCCAGTTCCTCCCCGTCCGCCAGTGAGGCCCGGGCCCCGGACAGCTGGGTGGCCGCGACGTAGTGTGCGGCGACCTCGCCCAGTTCCGCCCACCTGCCCAGCTGGGTGCCCTTGTCCCCGCCGCTGAGCTTGGCGCGCCGAGGGTCGCGGTACTTGCCGTCGATCGTGAACGTCTCCCCGTCCTCCCGGATGAACTGGTAGGAGAAGTCCGTCTCGGTGTAGATGTTGTGCGAGTAGTGGGCGACGGTCGACTGCATCACGGTCGAGACCTCGTCCCAGCGGAAGACCGTGAGCTCCATGCCCCCGCCCTCGTGTGCCAGGCCGTGGTCGAAATGGTAGACCCGGAGCTTCTCCTCCTCGCGCGGCTGGCCGAAGAGTCGCTTCTTCGTCAGCACCAGGAAGCACTGGCGCAGCAGGCCGAGGCTGGCCTGCTGCGCCTGCTCGGCCACTGCGGCGGTGATCTGAGTATCCGTGGTCTCGACGACCTTCACCATGGGCTCGCTCCCGTGTGTGGCGACTACGTCCATCGCAGTATTCCCCGGAGCCGGGGGAGGTGAGGCCCAACAGCGGCCGCCCGCTGGGGCTTTCGCCGCCTTTCGGCCAGTCGCGGGCCGCCGTGCCTCACCCGACGCGTGCCCCGGCGGCCGCGGTTGAGCGGCTCGGCGCTCAACCCCCCTACGGGGTGGGGCAGACGAGGTCGCGCTCGGGGGCGCGGCCGTCCAGCAGGTAGCTCTCGACGACGTTCGTGACGCAGGAGTTGGCGGTGGGGTACTGGCCGTGGTCGCCGCTCCCGGTGACGGTCACCAGCTTGGAGCCGCGCAGCGCGCGGTGCGCGCCGAGCGCGGCCTCGTAGTACGTCGCCGGGTCGTGCACCGAGTTGAGCATCAGCACCGTCGGCAGGTGGGCGCCGGTCACCTTGACCTTGGGGGCGGGCGCGGTCGGCCAGGCCGCGCAGACCGCGCTGAAGGCCAGCGTGCGCGCGCCCGCCAGCGGGTAGCGCGCGGTGTTCTCCGCGCCGCGCTGGACCCAGGTGTCCATGTCCTTGGTCCACGGGGTGTCGTTGCAGGTCACCGAGAAGTACTCGGCGAGGAACTCCGGGCTGAGGTACTGGCCGAAGAGCCGCCCGGCCATCGTCCTGGCCGCGGGGTCGGCCCCCTGCCAGTCGTCGACGGCGGTCAGGGCCTGGGCGAGGAAGGGGAAGGTCTCCCGCTCGTAGATCGCGCTGATCGCGCCGTTGTCCAGCTGGTTCGGGCCGATCGTCAGGGAGCCGTCGACGATGGGCCGGTCGTGCAGTGCGGCGCGCCGCTGCTCCCAGTGCGCCTGCACCTCCTCGGGGGTGGAGCCCCAGTGGTAGCTGGCGTCGCGGGCCGCCAGCCACGGTACGAAGTCCTCGTCGAAGCGGCGCTGGAAGCTCATCGGCTGGCCCAGTTCGAACTTCTCCCAGGTGCCGTCGAAGCCGATGTTGCTGTCCAGGACCATCCGCTCGACCCGGTGCGGGAAGAGCGTTCCGTAGTAGGCCCCGATCATCGAGGCGTAGGAGGGGCCGAAGTAGCTGAGCTTCTGCTCGCCGAGCAGGCCGCGGAACAGGTCGATGTCGTGGGCGGTCTGCTCGGTGTTCAGGTAGGGCAGCAGGTCGCCCGTGCGCTCCTGGCAACTGGCGGCCAACTTCTTGGAGTTGGCGACCACCCGGTCGATCGCCGCCGGGGACTGGTCGCGGAAGTCGCCGGCCAGGAAGTCCTGGAACTCCTCCGGCGTCTGGCACACGGCCCGGGTGCTCTCGCCGACCCCGCGCTGGTCGAAGCCCACGATGTCGTACGCGGCGCCGACGGCCGGGGCGGCCGTGGCCAGGTTCGCCGGGCGCAGCAGGCCCGACGCGCCGGGGCCGCCGGCGGCCATCAGCAGCGTGCCCCTGCGCTTGGCCGGGTCGCCGGCGCGGTGCCGGGAGACGGCGATCGTCACGTCGGCGCCGGCGTCGGCGTGGTGCCAGTCGCGCGGGGCGGTCATGGTGGCGCAGTCCAGGGCCGGCTGCTTGGCGCAGGGCTGCCAGGCGAGGGTCTGGTGGGTGTAGCGGGCGGGGGCGGCCTCGGCGTCGCCCGGGTTCCGGCCGGCGTCCGGGGCGGCGCTGGCGGTGGCCGGTACGGCGAGGCCGGCCAGGACGGCGGCGGCGACGGCCAGGGCGGCGCGCCGGGTGCGGGAGGCGGTGGCGCCGGCCGCCGGGGTGTGCGAGGCGGCGGTGTTCGGCGCGGTGGTGCTCGGCGTGATGGTGCGCGAGGCCGTGGTGTTCGATGCGTTGGTGTTCACGGGAACGATCCTGTCCGAGCCCGCCCTGACGGTCGATCATGCGGGGTTCCGTGTCCGGGGTGGTGCTGGGTACACCCCGGACACGGAGGATCGCCCCAGGGCGTGTTCCATCATTCGCGCGCCCGGCGGGAATGATGAAACACGTCCTGGGTCAGTACGCGGCGGTGAAGCGGGTGCGGCGGTGCGCGGGCTGCTCGGCCTCGTCGAGCAGGGCGACGGCGAGGTCCTCCATGGAGATCGCCGAGGCGCCCTCGGCGTCCACCAGCAGTTCGTCCCGTCCGAGCCGGAACCGGCCGGTGCGCTCGCCGGGTTCGAGCAGGGCGGCGGGGCTCAGGTAGGTCCAGTCGACGCCCGGGTCGGCGGCGCGGTAGAGGTCGAGCTGCTCGCGGCAGGCCCGGGCGATCGGCCTGAGCTCGGCGGGGAAGCCGGGGTCGTCGGCGAGGGCCGTCCCGCCGCGGCCGGGGAGGGTGAGGCTGCCCGCGCCGCCGACGGCCAGCAGGCGCACGCCCGTTCCGGCGAGACCGGCCAGCAGGCCCCGGGTGGCGGCGGACAGTTCGTGCTCGCTGCCGGGCGCCGGGCGGGTGGCGGTGATCACCAGGTCCTGCCCGGCGGCGAGGCGGGCGACGTCCTCGGGGTTGCGGGCGTCGCCGATGCCGAGGGCGACGGCGGCCGGCAGGCCGTGCGGTTTGGCGGGGTCGCGCAGGACGGCGGTGATCCGGTGGCGGCGGGCGAGCGCCTCGGTCACCACCCGGCTGCCGACGTTGCCGGTGGCACCGAACACGGTGATGTGCATGGACGTTCTCCTGATGTGGTGGGTGCCAGCGGCTGCTGGGCGGGGGTCGGGGAGTGCGGGAGGGGGGCCGGCGGAGGCGGGGCGGGGTCAGGCGTTCTCGCGGACGGGCGGTGCGGAGGCCGGGGCGGAGGGCATGGCGGGCGCGGCGGGCGCTGAGGGCGTGGTGGTGCCAGGGCGGCGCCGGGTCTGGGCCGAGATCAGCGAGCCGAGGACGATCAGCGCGCCGAGTGCCTGGAGCGGGCTGAGGCCCTGCCCGAGGGCCAGCCAGCCGATCGCGGTGGCGACCACCGGGCTGAGCAGCGAGAGGAAGGAGACCGAGGTCGGCGGCAGTGCCCGGATCCCGCGGAACCAGAGCGCGTACGTGAGCGCCGCGCCGATCAGGCTGAGGTAGCCGTAGCCGAGCAGGTTGCCGCCGGTGAGGTGGGACGGCGGGGCGCCCTCGACGAACAGTGCGACCGGCACGAGCAGCAGTCCGCCGGCGGTGAGCTGCCAGCCGGTGATGGCGAGCAGCGGGGCGGGGGAGACCCAGCGCTTGGAGAGGACGACGCCGGTGGCCATGACGACCGCGCCGGCGAGCGCGGCGGCCACGCCGACGGCGTCCAGCTGGGCGTCGGCCCGCAGGACCAGCAGGCTGACGCCCGCGATCCCCGCGATGCCGCAGATCACCGTGCGCGGCGTGAGCCGGTCGCCGAGCAGCGCGGCCGAGAGCCCGGCGGTGATCAGCGGCTGGACGGCGCCGACGGTGGCGGCGACCCCGCCGGGGAGGCGGTAGGCGGCGATGAAGAGGAGGGCGAGGAAGGCGCCGATGTTCAGCGCGCCGAGGACCAGTGCGCGCCACCACCAGCTGCCCTTCGGCAGCCGGCGGGTGACGGCGATCAGCAGCAGTCCCGCGGGCAGGGCCCGGAGGACGGCCGCGAGGAGCGGACGGTGGGGCGGGAGCAGTTCGGTGGTGACGATGTACGTCGACCCCCAGACGGCGGGGGCTATCGCCGTCACCAGCACGATTCCGAGGCGATTTCTTAGCACTAAGCAAATGTATCTCAGCGCTAAGACATCTCTCACCGCTTTGGCGGGGTGACGTGGCTCACAGTTACCTCACCGCTAAGGAAACCCGGCGGGATCCCCTACCCTGAACCTGTGGCAGATGCAGATCATGTGGACCGAGTAGTCGCGCAATGGGCCGTCGAGCGCCCCGACCTGGACGTCTCCCCGATGGAGGTGTTCGGCCGGCTCAAGCGCCTCTACCGCCTGGTGGACGCGGAGCTCAACCGGACCTTCGGCGAACACGGCCTGGACGCCGCCTCCTTCGACGTCCTCGCCACCCTCAGGCGCAGCGGCCCGCCCTACCGCCTCACCCCCACCGGGCTGATGCAGTCCGCCATGGTCACCTCCGGCGCCATCACCCAGCGCCTCGACCGTCTGGAGGCCCGCGGCCTGGTCACCCGCACCCAGAGTGACCAGGACGGCCGCAGCCGCGTGGTCGCGCTCACCCCCGAGGGCCACGCCCTCATCGACCGCGCCCTCCCCGACCACCTCGCCACCGAGCGCGCCCTCCTCGCGGGCCTCGACGACCCCGGGACCGCCGCCCTCGTCGACGCCATGCGCGCCCTCCTGGCCGCCCTCGGCGACAGCCCGGAGTGAGCGGGCGGGCGCGTGGGCGGACCTCCCCGCCCGCCCGGCCTACGGGTTGACCGCCACCGCCTTGAAGAAGGTGTAGTGGAACGTCCCGCCCGGCTCGGCCGTGCGGCGCAGTTCGGCGATGCCGAGGTCGAAGGCGTCGGGGGTGGTCAGACCGGCGGCCAGCGCCTCGGCGCGGACGGCCTCGACCATCGCGACGAAGGTGCGCCGGGTGAAGCCCTCGACCAGGGCGGGGCGCCCACCGTCGGCGTGGACGGTGCGGGGGCGGACGGCCACGTCCCGGAAGCCGGCCTCCGTCAGGAGCGGGTACAGGCGGCGCCCGAGCAGGGCGTCACCGCCGGCCGCCGCCTGGAGCCGCACCAGCAGGTCGACCGCGTCGTGGGCCGCCGGGCCCTGCGGGTGGAAGAAGGCCGAGCCGTGGTCGCCCTCGACCACCGTGATCGTGCCGCCCGGCCGCAGCACCCGCCGCAGCGCGGTCAGCGCGGCCACCGGGTCGGCCAGGTGCTCCAGCACGAAGCACACGAAGACGTGGTCGAACGCGCCGTCCGGGAAGGGGAGTCGGTGCAGGTCGCCGTGGTGCCAGGTGACCCGTGCGGTGGGTGCCTCGGCCGCCACCCGGGCCCGGGCCCGGGCCAGCGACTCCGCGGAGACGTCCACCGCCGTCAGCAGCGCGCCGGGGCTGGCGGCCAGCAGGTGCGCGGTCTGCGCCCCCACCCCGCAGCCCGCCTCCAGCACCCGGCTGCCCACCGGGTACGCGGTGCCCGCGTGCAGCAGTTCGGCGAGGGTGTCCGCCTGGTCGCCGAGCCGTTGCGCCTCGGTCTCCGAGTAGCCGTGGACGTAGTCCGGGGCGCAGTCGTGGCCGGGGAGGCGGCTGGAGGGGCGGCCGGGGCCCGCGGCGTCCTGCCGGTCGTTCAGTGATGCCGTTTCCGTGGTCATGGCCCCACCCTCGCGCCACAATGGTCCGGTGAACAGGTCCAAAGAAGCGCCGGACGGCAGGTCCAAACAGGCGGACCCGGGCGCCGACTTCCTCCAGCTCGACACCGCCGACGCCCCGCCCGGCGGCCTCACCGGCTGGCTCGCCCGCCGGCTGCGCGAGGCCATCGCCGACGGCCGTCTCCCCACGGGCAGCCGGCTGCCCGCCACCGGGGGCTGGCGGCCGAACTCGGCGTCTCCCGGGGCGTGGTGACCGACGCCTACCGGCGCCTGGCCGAGGAGGGCCAGATCGCCGGCCGGGGCAGGGGCGGCACCGTCGTCGTCGCGGCCCCGGCGCCCCCGTCGTCGGCCGCGTTCCCGTCGTCGGACACGTCCCCGCCGCGCGCCCGGCCGGAGCCCGTCCTGTTCCACGCCGACCCCGACCCCGAGGTGTTCGACCTGCTGCGCGGCACGCCCGCCCGGATCGACCTCACTCCCGGTGTGCCCGACCTCGCCGCCTTCCCCCGCGCCGCCTGGCTGCGCGCCGAACGCGCCGTCCTGGACGGCCTCGCCGCCGCCGAGCTCGGCTACGGAGACGTCCGAGGCACCCCCGCGCTGCGCCGGGCCGTCGCCCACTGGCTGGCCCGCAACCGGGGCATCCGCGCCGACCCGGACGAGGTGCTGATCGTCGCCGGGACGGCCCAGGCCCTCGCCCTGCTCGGCCGGGCGCTCGGCCGGGTGGGCGTCACCGAGGTCGCCGTCGAGGACCCGGGCTCGCTCGGCGCCCGCCAGCACCTCGCCCACTGGCTCGCCGCGACCCCGCCCGTCCCGGTCGACGCCGAGGGCGTCCGGGTCGACGCGCTGCGCGCCACCGGCGCCCCGGCCGTCCTGCTCACCCCGGCCCACCAGTACCCGACCGGGGTCGTCCTCGGCGGCGAGCGGCGGCGCGAACTGCTGCGCTGGGCGGGCGAGGGCGGCCTGGTCATCGAGGACGACTACGACGCCGAGCACCGCTACGACCGCCCGCCCGTCCCCGCGCTGCGCGCCGCCCTGCCGGAGCAGGTCTGCTACGCGGGCAGCATCTCCAAGCTGCTCGCCCCCGCGCTGCGCACCGGCTGGCTGCTGGTGCCGGCGCGGCTGCGCGAGGCCGTCCTGGAGGCCAAGCGGTTCGCCGACCTGGGCAACCCGGTGCTGCCGCAGCTGGTGCTGGCCCGGCTGATGGAGTCCGGCGAACTCGACCGCCACTTGCGGCTGTTGCGCCACCGCCACCGCCGCCGACGGGACGCGATGATCGCCGCCGTCCACGCCCACCTCCCCGGCGCCACCGTCCACGGCGCGGCGGCCGGCCTGCACCTGATGCTCACCCTGCCGCTCGGGGCGCGCTGTACGGACACCGAACTGGCCACGGCGGCGCTCGCCGAGGGCGTCAAAGTGCAGCCGCTGTCCTGGCACGCGCGCCTGCCGTACCCGCCGGGGCTGGTGCTCGGCTACGCGGCGGGTGCGCCGGGGGAGATCGCGGAGGGGATCGCCGTCCTGGGGCGGTTGCTGCGCCGCTCCGTCTGAGGGCGGTCGGCGCCCGGGTCCCCCGTCCGCTCCGGCGCGGGTGTGCTCCTCCGGGGTCCGGGCTATGGTGGCGACGGGCTCGGGTGCCCTGACAGGCTCGGGCGCCTTGACGGGCTCGGGTGCCTTGACGGGCCGTATCCCGCTGCCGACCTCAGGGAGGCGTGATGGCCGTGCTTCGGCGCACCGTCCAGTTCGGCGCGATGCTGGTGGTGTTGGCGGCCACGCTCGGGCCGGTTCCGGCCGGGTCGGTGTCGGCGTCCGCACCGGCGTCGGCACCGGTGTCCGTTCCGGCGTCGATACCGGATTCGATACCGGGGCAGGCAGTTGCCCCGGGAGGGGGGACGGTGGCGGCGGAGATGGCCGATCAGGACGCGCGGCAGCTCGCGGGGCGCCGGATCGTACTCTCGTACGCCGGTCCGACACCGCCGCCGGGCGTGCTGCAGACGATCCGGGAGGGGCGGGCGGCCGGGGTCATCCTGTTCGCCGAGAACGTCACGAGCCAGGCGCAACTCGCCGAGGCCGTCGGCCAGTTGCGGGAGGCGGCGGCGCAGTCGCCGGTGCCCGAGGGGCTGCTGCTGATGACCGACCAGGAGGGCGGCAAGGTGCGCCGCCTGCCCGGCGAGCCCGAATTCTCCGCCCGCCGGACCGGATCGGACCCCGACCCGCTCGGCGCGGCGGGCCGCGCCGGTGCCGGCGCCGCCGGGACGCTCGCGGACGCGGGGCTCAACGTGAACCTCGCGCCGGTGCTGGACGTCTACGACACCCCGGGCAACTTCATCGACCGCCATGAGCGCTCCTACGGCCAGGACCCGTCCGGTGTCGGCGAGTTGGGCAGCGCCTTCCTCGCCGCCCAGCAGGGCCTGGGCGTGGCCGCCACCGCCAAGCACTTCCCCGGGCTGGGCTCGGCCGCCAACGGCGAGAACACCGATGACCGCCCCGTCACCCTGTCCGTCCCGCTGGACGAGCTGCGCACCCGCGGCGAGGAGCCCTACCGGGCGGCCATCGCGGCGGGTGTCCGGCTGGTGATGGCCTCCTGGGCGGTCTACCCGGCGCTCGACCCGGACCGCCCGGCGGGGATGTCGCCCGCCGTGGTCCAGGGCGAGCTGCGCGGCCGCCTGGGCTTCCAGGGCGTCACGGTCACCGATGCGCTGGAGGCCGAGGCCCTCGCCTCGTACGGCGGCGCGGGCGACCGCGCGGTCGCTGCCGCCGAGGCCGGGATGGACCTGATCCTCTGCTCGGCCCGCGACCCGCAGCAGGCCGAGGACGCCACCACGGCCCTCGCCGACGCCCTGGACTCCGGCCGCCTCGACCGCGCCGCCTTCGCGGACGCCGTCACCCGGGTCGACGCCCTGCGGGCCTCCCTGGACTGAGCCGGCGGCGGCCCGCCCGGGGGCGGGCCGCCGTCCGGGCCGTCCCCGGGCCGACGCCTGCGGGGGCGGGCGGCCGCCGTCCGCGCCGGGCACCGGGCAGACCGGCCGTGGCAGGTGCGCGGACCCTGACCCTCCGGGGTGGGATTGCGCCATCGAAGGTCTGGTTTCGGTCTGCTCGGCAGTTCGAAGGCAGAATCCCGGTCATCGCATGGGAATCGCATGGCAAAGTCTCGTCATGGCACATGTGAAATGTCACATGTGACCTCACCTGTTCTGATCGTTCCTCGTATCCTCCGAAGGAGAAGGCAATGAACCGCATCACACGGATCGCCTCGGGCGCGGCCGGTGTCGTCGCCCTGCTCGCGGCGCCGGTGCCGGCGCTCGCCGCGTCGACCGGCGATGCCGCCGCGACCGTCGCCACGGTGACGACCTGTGGCTACAACGGTCTCCAGGCCGGGCTGTCGACCAAGGTCTGCGCCGAGGTCACCGGCAGCAGTGTCGTGCTGTACGGGCAGATCGGCCTGGCCGGTCCGCCCACCCCGGACACCCCGTGGCCGCCGAAGCCGCAGGAGCTGCTCACCCGTCTGTCGGCCGGGGTGGTCGGCGGCGAGTCGCTCGGCTCGGCGAGCGTGCGCGCCGTGTTCACGGCTGCCACCGTGCGGGTCGACGGCGTCAGCGTGACCGTGCCGTGCGGTTCGGTCCTCCACGCGACCTTCTCCGTCGAATCGATCTCGCGGGGGCCGGCCCCGGTCGAGGTGGATGTACCTGTAGGCTGCTGACGGAACCTCACCATGAGCGCCGAGTCCGGGAGTTGGCAGCGTCCCGGGCTCGGCTTCCGGCGTTCCCGGGCACCCTCCGGATGTGACGTGGACCACTCGGGGGCGGCCCCGGCGGGCCGGGCGACCGGCAGGCGGCGGCCGGGCGCCCACTGTGACGACTTGAAGAAACCTTCATCTGTGGCGATGATGCTTGCCGGCCGCCGGTGAGGACGCGGCCGCACGCCCATCGAGCCGTACCCGAGGGAGGGGCGCCGACGATGCCCGTCCCGCTGTACCAGGCCAAGGCGGAGTTCTTCCGCACCCTCGGCCACCCGGTCCGGATCCGGGTGCTGGAACTGCTCCAGGACGGGCCCCGGCCGGTGCGCGAGCTGCTGGCCGAGATCGAGGTCGAGCCCTCCAACCTCTCCCAGCAGCTCGCGGTGCTGCGCCGTACCCAGCTGGTCGCCGCCACCCGCGAGGGCAACACCGTGGTGTACGCGCTCAGCACCCCGGACGTGGCCGAGCTGCTGCGGGCCGCGCGCCGGATCCTGACCGAGCTGATCACCGACCAGGGCGCGCTGCTCACCGAACTGCGCGAGCCCGGCGGCCGGTCGCACCGTTGAGCCCGCCGAGGCCCTCGGGCCGGCTGGACCCGAGGACCCCTGCGAACCTGGCCGGCCCGACGAACCCGGCCGGCCCGCCGAACCCGCGCCCGACCCGGCCGGCCGACCCGAGGAGAACCCCCGCCATGAGCGAGAGCACGAGCGACGGCATGCGCGAGGAGAAGCGCCGACGCAAGGCCATGCTCATCCGGGCCGGCATCTACATCTTCGCCACGCACCTGTTCGCCGGCTTCGTGCTGCTGCTGTTCGCGCTCGGCGGCCGCAAGTAGGCACCTGCTACGCCCGAGGGCCGTCCTTCACGAGGTAGCGGTCGCTGGTGCTGGTCCAGGCCTGGACGCCCTCGATGAGCTCCCGGGTGCCGTCCAGGTACCAGCGCCCGGCCGGGTGGCGGCGGCGCAGGTCGCTGCGCAGGGCTTCGTTCTCCCGCCGCAGCCGGGCGACCCGGGCGCGGACGGCCCCGACGGCCCGGCTGCGGGTGCAGCCGCGGATCCGTTGCAGGGTGAGGACGGTGTTGAAGGCGGCCGCGCTCTGGCGTTCCTCCCGCTCCAGTGAGTACAGGTCGTTGATCAGCGTGGCGGCGTCGGCGGTGTTGGCACGCAGCCGGTGCAGTGCGGGCTCCGCGTGGAGGGCGGCGGGGGCGTCGGCGCCGTGGACCCGTTCCAGTATGTTCATGAACGGGTAGAGGCAGCTGCCATGGCGGCGCAGCCGCATGGTCTCGGGCAGTCCGAGGGCGGGGACGGTGCCGCGGGCGCGGTGTTCGGCCTCGGCGGGGAAGGTCTCCAGACAGGCCTGCCACTCCCGGGCGGCCCGGACGCGCCAGTTGCGCGACATGCCCTGCGCCTGGCGGCTCCACAGGTCGTGCCAGGCGCGGAGCAGGTGGTCGCCCGAGCGCGGTGCCGGGCCCTCGCCGACCGGCGCGGAGACACCCGTCCGATCGGCCCCGGTGCGGCGCAGGGCGTCGATGAGCGGGTCGACGACGGCGCGGGCTTCGGCGGGGCGGCACCCCGGCGGGCCGTCGAAGCGGTCGTCGAGGATGGTGAACCAGCCCAGCATGTCCACCAGCAGGTCGAGGTTGGCGCCGTGGGCGCGGGGGAAGGCGTGGCCGATCAACTCGTGCAGGGCGTAGGCCCCGTAGCGGGTCATCTCGGGCGGGGTGAGGAGGTTGCGGCCGACCACCCAGGCGGCGTGCCGGGCCGCGGCCGTGCGCAGTTCGCCGGACCGCTGCGGGAGTTGGGGCGCGGCGGGGGCCGTGGCGGAGGCGCTCATCGGGCAGCGGGCCGCCGGCGCGGCCTCGACGCGCGCCCGGTCGTCCCCTGCCCGGTCGTTCCCCACCCCGTCGTCCCCCGCCGGGCCGTCCGCCGGGCCGTCCGGCGGGCTGTCCGGGCGGGCCATCCGGGCGCCGCGCGGGGCCAGCCGCACGCGCAGCCCGTGCGCCTGGACCGTCGTCCACACCACCTCCCGGGCCCGGGAGTCGGGGACGGCCACCGGCCGCCAGCGGCGCAGGATCGCGGCCGCCGCGACCGTCAGCTCGGCCCAGGCGAAGGCCTCCCCGATGCACTTGTGCTTGCCGGCCCCGAACGGGAGGAAGGAGTGCCGCCCGACCCCGCCCGACTGCCAGCGCTCCGGGCGGAAGCGCAGCGGGTCCGGGTAGCGGTCCGGGTCGCGGTGCAGTGCGGTGAGGCTGTAGAGCAGTTCGGTGCCGGCCGGGATCCGGTACGGGCCGAGGTCCACCGGCACCTGGGCGGTGCGCATCAGGAAGGCGTTGGGCGCGTGCAGCCGCACCACCTCCTGGGTGACGCTGCGGGTGTAGGTGAGCCTGGCCAGCGCCTCGGGGGTGGGGGCGGCGCCGGCGGGCAGGTGCTCGTCGAGTTCGGCGAGCACCCGGGCCTCCACCTCGGGGTGGCGCAGGAGTTCGTCGAGGAGCCAGGTCAGCGTGGTGGAGACGGTCTCGGTGCCGGCGCCGAACATGGTGATCGCCTCGGACCGGACGTCCGCCTCGGTGAGCGGCCGGCCGGTGCCCGGGTCGGTGGCGGCGCGCAGCAGGGCGGGCAGGGTGCCGCCCCGCTCGGCGGATCGGGGGCCCGTCGGCCTGACGGCCTGGTCGACGACCTGGTTGAGCACCCGGACGGCGGCGTCGAAGCGCCGGTTGACGGGCAGCGGCAGCCGGGCGAGCGCCGGGTGCGGGTAGAGGGACTGGACGATCTGGCCCTTCACCAGGTCCGGCAGGGCCTGGTGGAAGGCCAGGGTGGCGTCCTCGCTCAGCCGGGCGTCGAACAGCGAGCGGGTGACGATCTCCAGCGCGAGGTGGTTCATCTCCTTGGCCAC
Organism: Kitasatospora sp. NBC_01300; assembly: GCF_041435235.1. Taxonomy (NCBI): domain Bacteria; kingdom Bacillati; phylum Actinomycetota; class Actinomycetes; order Kitasatosporales; family Streptomycetaceae; genus Kitasatospora; species Kitasatospora sp. NBC_01300. Next base: position 7,345,615 of record NZ_CP108408.1, read on the forward strand.
GTCGAGGACCTGCCCGGGGTGCCAGCGCCCGGCCCGCTCCTCGGTGACCTGGTGCATCACGGCGACGTACTCGGCCATCCGGTCCGGCCCGAAGGCGGGTTGGATGATCCGGCGGCGGTCGCGGTGGGCCTGGCCCTCGGACATCAGCAGGCCGTCGCCGAAGGCCGTCTTGAGGGTGTCCTGGACGGCGCCGCGCGGGCAGTCGTAGGCGAGGGCGACGAGCAGGGTGTGGACGAGCGGGGCGTCGGTGACCACGCAGACGGTGCGCGGCCCGAGCCGGATCCGGACGACGCCGCCGTGCCGGGAGAGCGAGCCGAGGAAGCCGAGCGGGTCGCGCAGCAGGGCGGCGGCGTGGCCGAGGCCGGGAACCGCGCCGGGGGCGAGCGGGGGGACGGCCGCGCGGGTGGTGCGGGGTGCGGTCGGTGCGGTTCTCGGGGGGAGGCCCCGTTGCCGCGTCTCGGTCAGCAGGGTCATGTCAGTACCTCTCATCAGAGGAGCCGGTGCGGACGATACCGGGGGCCCCGGCGGGCCGGCCGGGAGGTGGGGGGCCGGCTCGCGCGGATCCGCGCGTGCCCCGGCTGGAGGGGCGCACGTCATGGCAAACGCGCCGGTCCGACGGGCGTTGCGCCGAACGCGGGCGGATCACTCCAACGGTCGATCATCCGCACTGGCTCCGACCGCCCCGGAACGTGGTGCTGACCTGCGGTGAAGGCCCCACCGGAAAGTTCCGGGCCGGGCCCCTCGCGCAGGGTCTTTGGACCCTCGCCGCCCGGCCGCCCGAGGGCCAGCATGGTCCAGGAGAAGGAGGACCCTGATGACCAGTCTGCGCCACCGGCCCGCCCTCGACGTCCGGGTGGAGATCCGCGGCGAGCTGCCGCGCGAGGACGCCGAGTACGCCCGGGCGCAGGCACTGGACACGGCGGTCGGGCTCGGCCCCGGAACCCGCGCGCTGCGCATCCGGCTCACCCGCGTGCGCGACCGGGCCATGGCCCGGCCCGCCCTCGCGCAGGCCGACGTCGACCTGGCCGGCGTCGGCCCGGTCCGGGTGCAACTCGCCGCCGCCACCGCCCGCGAGGCCGTCGACGTCGTCCTGGGCACCCTCGCCGGCCGGGCCGGCCGGCTGCGCGAGCAGGGCGACATCGGATTCGCCGCCGCCCACGAGAGCGCCTACCGCCCGCAGTACGCCGCCCGCCCGCTCGCCGAACGGCGGATCGCCCGGCGCAAGGAGGTCGTCCTCGCCCGCCGCACCCCCGAGCAGGCCACCCGCGAACTGCTCGCGCTGGACCGGCCGTTCCACCTCTTCGCGGACGCCGCGACCGGCCGGGACGCGCTGGTCCACCGCTGCCCGCTCAGCGGCGCGCCCGGGGCGGGCCGGTCCACGGGCGTCGACCCGGCGGGCCCGCTCGACCTCACCGAGGCGGCCCGGCGGCTCTGGCTGACCGGCGGCCCGTTCGTCTGCTACGCCGACCCCGGCGACGGCCGTGCCCGGGTGCTCTACCGCCGCTACGACGGCCACTACGGCCTGATAACGCCGGTAGCGGAGCCTCGTTGACGGGCAGGAGAACCACCGGGGCGGGCCCACCGGCCCCGATGGCCACGACCGCCACGACCGCCACGACTTCCACGACAGGGGAACCGGGACCATGGACTGCGACGAGGTCATGCTGACCGTCCGGATCACCGCCGCCGAACGCGCGCTGCTGCGGGCCCTCGCGCGCGGCCACGGCGGGGACGTCTCCGAGGTGGTGGTCGACGGCCTGCTGGAGGTCATCCCCGCGCTGCACGACGACGCCTCCGCGCTGCCGCTGCGGCGCGTCCTGGCCCGGCCCGCCCCCTGCGCCCTGACCCTCTGGCTGCCCGCCCCGATCGCGGACCTGCTGCCGCTGCTGGGCGAGCGGATCGCCCGGACCGGCGGCCCGTCGAGCGGACCGGCCAGCGCCGCGCTGTCCGCCGCGCTGCGCCTGTGGCTCGCCGGGGACCGGGCGGGGCTGGCCGCCGGGCTGGCCCGACTGCACGGCGGCTGCGCCGGCGGCCGGGCGGCGGCGCAGCAGGCCCCGGTGCGGGCGGCGGCCTGACCGCTGGTCGACGGAGCGTCGGCCAGCGGCCCCAGCTGGCATGTCCTGGGCGGGAATTGGCCAGTTCAGGACTCTGTTCAGGGCCCCGTGGCACGCCCTAGCATTTCCGTCACGGCCGTCTGAGCCCACGCCCCGGGACTCCGGCCGGGTGGCCGCCACCACCCCGTTGCCGGGGAGCGCACACCCCCCGAGTGCGCTTCCCGGCACCGTCGCGTCCGGGGCCGCCCCCGGGGTCTCCCGGCCCGCTCTCGGTCCGCGCCTCCGGCGCCGTCCGCTCCGCGCGACCCGGCCCGCCGCGCGCAAGCGGGCCGAATTCCGCAAGAGGTTTTCGTTATTCCCGTGCGGCCCGCCGCTCTCCTGAGTGCCGGAAGGTGCGGGCGCCGCTCCGCGGGACGCCCGCACCTCGTACGAGGAGGGGAAAACGCGATGGGACGCCGGAGCGCGGAGCCGCGCCCTCCGTAGCGGCAACTCGCCTTCGGCATCGGCCGGTTAACTTCACGTCAGGTGGCGGCGCGCTGGTGCTCGGGCTCGACGGCCGCTGGTACTACGGTGGTCGGCTAGGGCTGGTCCGACGGTTCTCGCAGGGCGCGAACCGTCGGACCAGCCCCGGGGGAGTTCCAGCAGCCCGAACGGCCGGCCGTGCAACAACCGGCCGCTGCTGAAGGCCTCCTGAGACCGTCCGGCGGCGCCGGGTGCGGGCGCCGCCACCACCCGGCGGCCGCCCGCACCCGGCGTCACCGCTCCCTGCCCCTCACCCCTCACGAGGATTGCCCGCCATGCGAACCCGCCCCCTCGTCGTCGCCCTCGCCCTCGCCGGTGCGGCCGTGCTGCCCGCAGCCGTGCCGGTCGCCGCCCACGGCGACACCGTCCACCTGGACGTCTCCGGCCAGCGGAACGGCCGCGTCAGCACCGTCGCCACCTGGGAGAACGACCACGACCCGGTCACCGGTGAGTTCACCGGCACGCTGGCCGCGACGGCCACCGACGGGCGCACGGTCGGCCCCTGGCGCCTGGTCGCCGTCCCGGGCGAGCCGGGGACGTACACCACCCGGGAGATCCTCCCGGCCGGGCACTGGCGGGTGAGCGTCGACTGCGCGTTCCCCTCGCCGGGGCACGGCGAGGGTGAACTCGACGTCGAGGCCGCGGTGGTCGGCGATCCGCCGCTGCCGGGGGCGACGGGCGCGACGACCGGCGCCCCGGCCCCGATACCGGCGCCCGCATCCACGGCCACACCCACTCCCACACCCACGGCCCCGACCGCCCCGACGGTCGCCGACAACGCCGCCCGGGCCCGTTCCGACGCCCGCGACACCCCCTCCGACACCACGCCCGACGCCGCCGCCTGGGCCGCGATCGGCACCGCCGTAGCGGCCGTCGTGCTGGTCGCCACCGGCTTCTGGCTCCGCCGCCGCTGAGCCCGGCGGCGGAACCGTCGAGCGCGAACCACCGTCCCAGAAGTCACCGGGCGCCACCGGGCGCCCGGCCGACCGCAAGGGAGCGTCCGCGCATGAAGAAGGTCCTGATCACCGGCGGCGCGGGATTCATCGGCAGTTCGGTGGTGTTCGCCCTCCTCGACCAGGGCATCACCCCGGTCATCCTGGACGACCTGTCCAAGGGCCGGGCCGAGTTCGTCGAGGGCAAGGTGTTCTACCAGGGCGACGTCGCCGATGTGGCCCTGCTCGACCGGATCTTCGCCGAGCACCCGGACATCGACGCCGCCGTGCACTGCGCGGCCAGGATCGTCGTCCCGGACTCGGTGGCCAGGCCGCTGTTCTACTACCGGGAGAACGTCGGCAAGACCGTCGAACTGCTCGACGCCCTCCAGCGCCACGGCTGCACCCGCGTCGTCTTCAGCAGCTCCGCCTCCATCTACGCGCCCACCCCGGACGCGCGGGTCGACGAGAGCAGCCCGGTCGAGGCCAACAGCCCCTACGCGCGCACCAAGCTGATGATGGAGCAGGTGCTCCAGGACTGGACCAGGGGGGAGGGCGCCGAGCGGCAGCGGGTCATCTCCCTGCGCTACTTCAACCCGATCGGCGCCGACCCGCGGCTGCGCACCGGACTCCAGGACCTCAACCCCACCCACGCCCTGGGCAAGCTGATCGAGGCGCACACCAACGGCACCCCGTTCACCGTCACCGGCGTCGACTGGGCGACCAGGGACGGCTCCGGCATCCGCGACTACGTCCACGTCCGGGACCTCGCCGAGGCGCACGTCGCGGCGCTGCTCCGCTTCGACGAGGTGATCGCCGAGGGCGCCGAGGACCGCTACCGGGTCATCAACGTGGGCACGGGCGACGGCACCACCGTGCGCGAGCTGATCGCCGCCTTCGAGCAGGCCGTCGGCGCGAAGCTCGACGTCCGCGAGGCGGGCCCCCGGCCTGGCGACGTGATCGGCTGCTACGCGGCCGTCGACACCGCCCGCGAGCTGCTCGGCTGGCAGCCGCGGCGGGGCATCGCCGAGGGCGTCGCCGACGCGCTGGCCTGGCGCGCGCAGTGGGCCGCCCGCCTCGGCGCCAGCTGATCCCCGGAGCGGTCTCCCCGGGGCCCGGGGAGACCGCGCTACTGGACGGCCGTGCCGGACTTGGCCCAGTTGTCGTGCAGCCGGTCGAGGTAGGACTGCGCCTGGGAGCCCACCTTGACCCCCCGGGCGAAGGCCAGCATGTTGCCCGCGCCGGCGTTGTAGCCGAGGGCGAGGAGCTCGTCGTGGTTCAGCGGCGCGCTCGGCCGCGCCGGGAGCTGCCCGGCCAGGTCGTGCAGGTGCCAGGCGGCCGCCTGGACGGCCAGGTCGCGGTCGTCCGGCAGCTCCTCCCACTTGCGGTCGGCGAAGGGGCGGCCGGGTTTGGTGTCGTCGAAGGCGGCGCGGTGCATGTTGGCGATGCCGAACGAGGCTTCGGGCTTGCCGCGCTGCCAGGCCCGTTCGAGCTCCGGGTCGTGCGGCTTGTAGGACTCGTTGTAGAGGATCGCCATCAGCAGCTGCGGGTCGACCCCGGCCTCGGCGGCGTAGCGGCGCACCGGGGCCGCGTAGTCGGCGGGGTCGTAGCGGCCGGACGGCTTCGACGGCGCGGTCGCGGCGGGCCCGGACGGGGAGGGCGCGGACGCGGAGGGCGCGGCACCGTCCGGGGAGGGGGTCGCCGACGGGGAGGCGTCGGACGACGCCGTGGTGGGGTGGTCGCCGCCGTGGACGATGCCCCACCCGGCCGCGACGAGTACGCCGACGACCAGCCAGCGCCCCCAGCGCGACCCCTGCTGCCCCTCGCTCATCGCTGCCGACCCCTCCCCGTGCGCCCGTGTCCTTGTTCGACCGTCGTACTGTCGATCGTGCCGGCGACCGCGCCCGGTGGCAGGCTACTCGGCCGGCTTCTGCTCGCCGTCGAGGTTGCGCAGGAAGCCCTTGGCCTTCTCGACGCCGGTGTCGATCTGGCCGCTGTACTTGCCGTCCGTGCGGTCGTCGATCACGTCGCCGACCTTGTCCAGGCCCTGCCCGAGCACGTCGCTGTGCTCGCGGGCGAGGTCGGTGGCCTTGTCCGCGAGGTTCTTCAGACTCTCAAACATGGTGACGCTCTGCTCCTCTGACGCGTTCCTGATGGTGTGCCGACGTGGCGGGGGATCATGACCATCCTAACGACGGCCCACCGGGCGCTCGGCCGCTGCCGGAGGACGGCGGGTGACTTTGCTGAAATGGGTTTGTATGCTCCAGCCCAGCTTCTACAGCACTGTAGAAGTTGGGAACCGCCACCAGGACGGAACGCGTCCCGGCACGCACAGCGGCGCGCACGCGCCGCGGCAGCCGAAACGAGCGAGGGAAGTGCGCATGGCCGGGCAGCGGGCGAGAACGCCGTACCAGGACGCGGGACCGCGCACCGAGGACCCCGCCCTGCCCGCGCAGCGCTCGCGCGCGGCCGACCGGGCGGAGCCCGCCGCGCCGCCCGCCGCCCGCCCGCCACGGACCGGGGCCTCCCGCCGCCGGCCGCAGGCCCGCCGGGGCGGCCGGCTGCCGGTGCTGCTCACCGCCGTCGGCCTGCCCGTCCTCGGCGGTGTCGCGGACGAACTCGGCGGCCCCGGCGTCGGCGTGCTCTTCGCGGTCGGTGCGGTCGGCGGGACGGGCGCCGCGGCGGCGCTGTGCAGCCGGGCCGGCCGCTGGTGGGTCGTCACCGCGGCCCCGCTCGTGGTGCTGCTCGGCGCCGCCGGCATCGAGTACCTGGCGAACCGGGACGCGTACCAGGGCAAGCAGCTCGGCACCGGCGCGCTGCGGTGGGTGGTGGGGGCGTTCCCGGTGATGGCGGCGGCGGTGGGGGTCGCGCTGCTGGTCGTCGCGGTCCGCGTCGCGCTCGACCGCCGACGGCCCCGCAGTGCGGGCACCCCGGCCGGAAGGAGCCGTCGTGGCTGAACGCGCCGCCCGCCTCCGCCCGCGCGGCCGCGGCCCGCGCCGGGGCCCCGCCCCGCTGACCGTCGCCGGGCGCACCCTCGCCTGCGCCGTCTCCGTCGCCGTCCTCGGCGCCAGCGGCTTCACCTGGTACGAGTACCGCAGTCTCGACGACGGCATGACCAAGTCGACCGCGCTGAGCGAGGCCAAGAAGAACGCCCCGCCCCACCTCGACAAGTCCGTCAACCTGCTGCTGATCGGCCTCGACAGCCGCAAGGACATGGACGGCAACGACCTGCCCAAGCAGTTCGTCGAGGACGAACTGCACGCCGGGTCGAGCGAGATCGGCGGCTACAACACCAACGCCCTGATCGTCCTGCACATCCCGGCCAACGGCGGCAAGGTCACCGCGCTGTCCGTCCCGCGCGACGACTACGTGCAGACCGCCGGCGCCGACGGCAAGATGCACAAGATCAAGGAGGCCTACGGCATCGCCAAGGTGGCCGCCGAGCAGAAACTCGCCGGCAAGGGGCTCTCCAAGGCCGACCTGGAACGGCAGAGCCGCGAAGCCGGACGCTCCGCCACCATCCAGACCGTGCAGAGCTTCCTCGACGTCCCGATCGACCACTTCGCCGAGGTCAACCTGATCGGCTTCTACGACATCGCCAAGGCCGTCGAGCCGATCCAGGTCTGCCTCAACCACCCCGTCGACGATCCGATCGTCGCCCGCACCGCCGCCCACGAAGGCGGCGGAACCGGCCTCAAGCTCCCCGCGGGCATCAGCTCCCTCGACGCCGCCCAGGCCCTCTCCTTCGTCCGCCAGCGCCACCACCTCGCCAACGGCGACCTCGACCGCACCCACCGGCAGCAGGCGTTCATCTCCTCCGTCGAGTACCGGCTCAAGCAGCAGGGCATCCTCAACGACTTCGGGCAGATGCAGAAGCTGTTCGGGGTGGTGAAGAAGGACGTCGTCATCGACAACGAGTGGAACATCCTCGACTTCGCCCAGCAGGCGCCCAACCTCACCGGCGGGAACGTCGAGTTCAACACCCTGCCGATCACCGGGTTCAAGACCGTCGGCGGGCAGGAGGTCAACACCGTCAACCCGGAGCTGATCAAGAAGATCGTCCGGCAGCTGTTCAACCGCGAGCCCGCCCCCGTCCAGGCCGTCCCCGCGCCCACCGAGACGGCCGCCGAGACCGCCACCCCCTCGCCGTCCGCGGCCTCCCCGACGGCGACCAGGGCCGTCGTGGACGTCAACGCCGTCGCGGGCGCCGGCGCGGCCGCCACCGAGTCCAAGGCCCTCACCGAACTCGGCTACCAGCCGGGGAGGATCGGCGACGCCGCCGCCAGGACCAGGGCCACCACCGTCACCTACGGCAGCGGCGCCAAGGCCGACGCCCAGCAGCTCGCCGCCCGCTACGGCGTCACCGCCACCGCGGCCGCCGTCGTCGCCCCCGGTCACATCGTCGTCACCCTCGCCGTGACCCGCACCCCCAGCCCCACCGCCGCCGCCACCGGGCCGGGCGACGCGGCCACCGACCCCGCCGCCGGCCTCCCCATGCAGGGCCCCGCCGTCAAGGCGGGCGGCATCCCCTGCGTGGACTGACGGGCGGCGCCGGGCGCCGTGCGGCCGCACCCGCGAGGCGGCGGGCGAACCGGCCCGGCGGCCGGACCGGCCGTCACGGGAGGGGAGTGCGGCCCCGGGCGCGCTGGACGAGCAGGCCGACCAGCCACAGCAGGACCGCCGTGGCGCCCACCGCGGCCAGCACGTAGGTCGCGGGCATGTCGTCGTTGGGGTAGTGGTCACCGGCCACGCGGACGGTGGCCGGGTCGTCGGCCGCCGCCTCCAGCGGGACGGTCATCCCGACGTGCGGCTTCTCGACCCGTTTGAGGCCGAGCGCCGACGTGCGGTAGTCGCGATCCCCCACCCGGTAGGTGACGGTGTAGAGCCAACCGCCCTTGCGCAGGGCCACGGCGCCGACCGTCCCGTCCACCCGCAGCGGCGCGGCGTCTATGCGGCTCGCGGCCCGCCACTGCGCGGACGCGGCGAACAGGCTCCAGCAGAGCACCAGCAGCGAGACCACCGCGCCCGCCAACGGAAGGGACCACACCCGGCGTAACACTGCCTTCATGGCCGGGACGATACCCGCCCCGTGACGTGCCGTCGGATCAGGGGGAGGAGCGGTTCGGGGGTTGCGTCAATTCTGCTTCCTGGCAAGCCAGTAGAGCAGTGCGGCCAGACTGGTGGCCGCGCCGAGGAGGCAGACGGCCGTCCAGCCCCAGCGCTCGTAGACGACGGTGGAGCCGATCGCGCCCGCCGCGCAGCCGGCGGAGTAGAGGAGCATGTACCCGGCGGTGAGCCGGCTCTGCGCCTCGGGGCGGACCTGGTACAGCAGGTGCTGGTTGACCACGTGTACGGACTGCAGGCCGTAGTCGATCACCACCATGGCGAGCACCAGCCACCACACCGAGTGCGGCAGCAGGGCCGCCGGGATCCAGGCGGCGAGCATGGCCGACAGGCCGATGCCGGCGGTGCGTTCGGCCCGACCGAGGTCGGCCTGGCGGCCCGCGTGGCCGGCGCCCAGGGCCCCGGCGGCGCCGGCCAGGCCGAACAGCCCGATCTGGGTGTGGCTGAGGTTGAACGGCGGGGCGGCGAGCGGGAGCACCATCGGGGTGAGCAGGACGGTGATGGAGGTGAAGGTGAGCAGCGCGAGGACCGCCCGGGCGCGGAGCACGGGCTCCTCGGCGAAGAGCGTGAACACCGAGCCGATCAGCCGGGGGTAGCTGATCCGTGCGGTCTGCGAGGTCTGCTCGGTCTGCGCGCTCTGCCCGGTTCGAGCCGACGGCCGGTGGCGTTCGGCCGGGAGGACGACCGCGACGGCGAGGGCCATCGCGCCGGTGGCGACGGCGGACACCACGTAGACGGCGCGCCAGCCGGCGAGGTCGCCGATGGTGCCGGCGACGGTGCGGGCGAGCAGGATGCCGACCACGATGCCGCTGGTGACGGTGCCGACCACCCGGCCCCGGTCGGCGGGCGCGGCGAGCGAGGCCGCGTACGCCACGACGACCTGGGCGACCACCGCGAGGACGCCGACGGCGGCCATCGCGGCGAGCATCAGCGACGCGGAGGGGGCGAGCGCGACGGCGGCGAGGGCGAGCACGGAGAGCCCGAGCTGCGCGGTGGTGAGGGTGCGGCGGTTGACGCGGTCGCCGAGCGGGACGAGCAGCAGCAGGCCGAGCGCGTAGCCCGTCTGGGTGAGGGTGCCGACGAGGCCGATGGTGGCCGGGTCGATGCCGTGGTCCGCGGCGATGAGGTCGAGCAGGGGCTGCGAGTAGTAGACGTTGGCGACGGCGAGGCCGCAGGCGACGGAGAGGAGCCAGGCGGCGGCGGGTGGCAGGCCGCGCGGGGGCGCTTCGGCGGTGTCGGCGGCGGTGGCGCGGGCGGGCGAGGTCATGGGCGGGTCTTCCTGGTGGCGGGCACGACCGACTGGTTTCAAAGTGCTACCACGTCACCCTGGCATATTCTGGTTTCAATAAGCAACCACGAGACTCGCCGATAGGCTGGGCGCCGACCGGTGGAAGGTGGGAGAAGTGCCGAAGCGCACCACGCACGAGGAGTCGACCTGCCCGGTCGCCCGCCCGCTCGACGTCGTCGGCGACGGCTGGACGCTGCTGATCGTCCGCGACGCCTTCGACGGGCTGCGCCGCTTCGGCCAGTTCCAGAAGAACCTGGGCCTCGCCAGGAACATCCTCTCGGCCCGCCTCGCCAACCTGGTCGCCAACGGGGTGTTCGAGCTCGCGCCGGCCGCCGACGGCAGCCCGTACCAGGAGTACGTGCTGACCGAGAAGGGGCGCGCCCTCTTCCCGGTGATCACCGCGCTACGGCAGTGGGGCGACCAGTGGTTCTTCGCGGAGGGCGAGCCGCGCGCCCGGCTGGTGGAACGCGGGACGGGCGCGCCGATCGAGGCGATGGAGGTCCGTGCGGCCGGCGGCCGGGTGCTGGGACCCGAGGACGCCGAGGTGCTGCTGCCCTGAGGCACGCCGCCATCGGCGGGCGGTGCCGGGGAGTCGGGCGGCTCAGCTGGGGGTGGCGCTCCCGGCCGTCGAGGTCTTCGGGGATTCGGTGATCGTCGCGGTGGTACCGGGGGTGCCGGGGGCGGTGCCGTTGGTGGCGTTCGTCGTGGTGGAGCCGGTCGTGGTCGCCGGGGCCTTGGTGCTCGGTGTCCGGGCCGGTGTCTGGGTCGGTGTCTGGGGCGGCGTCTTGGTGGTGGAGGACCCCGTGGACGAGCCGGTCGGGGGCCCGGTCGGGGAGCCGGTGGACGCGGACGAGGTGCCGGTCGTCCTGGCCGTCCCGGGCGGGGCGCCCGAGGAAGTGGACGACGTTGCCGAGGCGGAGCCCGTCCCGGTGGAGGCCCCCGAGGAGGTCGCCCCGGACGAGGTCGAACCCGAGGTCGTCGCCGAGCCGGACCCGGAGGTCGCCCCGGAGGACGATGCGGAGGTCGAGGCCGTGCCCGGCGGCGTGGTGGGCGTCATCTTCCCCGGCGGCGGGACGCCCGGCGCCAGCGGCCCCTTGGGCGGTCCGACGTTCCGGTCGACCACGTCGGTCCGCCCGGTCAGCCGGGAGAACCAGCCGCCCGTCTCGATGTTCACCAGGATGATCTCGGTCACCGGCTGCGGCGCGGGCACCACGACGACCAGCGTGGTCGGGTGGAACCCGGCCCACGCCGTCCCGGTGTACTTGGCGTCGCTCACCAGCACCGGCGGCTTCAGCGGGTTGCCGCAGGAGCAGCGCACCCGGGGCACGCCCTGGGCGTCCACCAGGACGGCGGTGCCGGCCTGGAGCGCGGACTGGTACTCGACGACGGCGCCGCTCCTGTAGCTGTGGTTGGTGACCCGGGTGTCCACCCGCAGGTAGGCCGAGGTCAGCGAGCGCAGGTAGGACGGGACGCCGGACTGCCGGATGCCCGCGGCGGAGGCCCAGGCGCGGCCGGCGTCCCCGCTGGAGACCATCCCGATCAGGCGCTCGGTGTCGCAGCTGGGCCTGGTCATCGTCCCGCCGTACAGCCCGGCGGAGCTGCCCTCGACGCTGTGGATCACCGCCGGGGAGGCGGTCGTGGACCGGCCGCCCGGCCCGGACTGCGGCGCTTGGGCCGACTGCGGCGCCTGTGCGGACCGCGGCGCCTGGGCAGGGGCGGGGGCGCTCACCCCCTGGGTTTCCACCGATGGGGTGAACGGGTCCGGCCCCGGGTCGGCCGGGGCCTGGAGGGCCACCTCGTTGGCGACCGGCACGGTGTCGTGGTGATGACCGCCACCTTGGCTGTTCACGATCAGCACCGTGGCCACCGCGGCCACCGCCAGCGTGCCGGAGGCCAATGCGAGCCCCCGCCCGGAGCGCCACCACGGCGTGTGCGGCCCCCGGCCGTCCCCGGAGGGCGGACCGGGCGGACCCGGCGGACCCGACGGACCAGACGGCCCGGACGGAGGACCGGACGTACCGGACGGGCCGGATGCCCCCGACGGCGGCCCGAACTGCCCGCCGCCCGACGGGGGACCGGCCAGCGGGCCGGACGGCGGGCCCTGGGGCGGTTCGCTCGGCGGGCCGGACGGCGGCGGTTGGGGACTCATCGAGGCTCCGTTTCGCAGGCGGCCGACGGACCCGCCGACCCGGGAAGCTCCTGCCACTGGCCTCCATTTCCCCCCGGCCCCCCACCCGCCGCAACAGCAGGTGCGGGAGCCGTCGCCGAGCGTGCCCGCCTGCTGTCGGCCACCCTGGAACGCGAAGCCCGATGCACCGAGGAGGCGCCATGCAGCAGCCCACCACCCGGGTCGCGGGCCCGCCCGGCGCCCTGCGCGGCTGGCTGGACGCGCTCGCCGTGGTGCTGGCCGGGTTCGCCGCCATGGCGGCGGTGGCCGCGCTCGGTCTCTGGCTGGCCGGCGCCGACGACCTCCCGGGCGGCGGCTTCCCGGCCGTGCTGGCCGGGGCGGTGGTGCTGGCCGTCGGCGGAGCCGTCCAACTCGACGGTGGGGCCGGGCAGTTCGCCGCGGTGGATGCCGGGATCAGCGCCATGCCGCTGTCCGTCTCGCTGGCCGGCGCGGTGGTGATGGCCGAAGTGTTCCTGCGGCAGCTGCGTTTCCGCGCGGTGGCCGGCAGCGGCGAACTGCTCGGCCGGATCGCCCGCACGGTGGTGATCTGGCTGGTCGCCCTCGCGCTGCTCACCCTCGGCGCCCGGCACACCTTCGACGTCCCGCTCGGCGGCGACCTGGCGCAGACCATCGGCGGCGCGCTCGGGCTCACCCCGGAGGTCGGCTTCCACGCGGACGCCCCGAGCACGGTCGGCATCGGGCTGGCCTGGCTGCTCGTCGTCCTCGCGGGCACCTTCGCGGTGTCCCGGCGGGCGCCGCTGCCGCGTGCCCTGCTGCCCTACCAACTGGCCGTCCGCCCGGCCGCGTTCGCGCTCTGGATGGTTCTGCTGGCGTACCTGGTGATCGGGCTGGCGGCCGGGGTGCTGACCGCGATCGTGCACGGCAACGCCCGGCAGACCCTGGCCGTGCTGCTGCTCGCCCTGCCCGACCTGGTCTGGCTGGCCTTCGGCGTCGGGCTCGGTGCGCAGTGGCACGGGCGGCTCAGCGGCGCGCTCGGCCTGCCGGTGCCCAGGCCGCTCGCCGAGGTGCTGCGGGTGCCGGACGGGCAGCAGGCCACCATCAGCCTGGGCACCCTTGCCGACCAGGACGCGCGCAGCTGGTGGCTGCTGCCGCTGGCCGCCGTGCTGCTGCTCGCGGCCGGCTTCCTCGCCGCGTACCGCTCGCCGCGCACCGTCCGGCTCTGGCAGCACGCCGTCCGGTTCGCCCTGGCCGGCGCGGTGACGATGCTGCTGGTCGGGCTGTGGACCAGGGCGGACGCCGACTACGGGCTGTCGGTGCTCGGTGTCGGCGTCGGCCAGGGCGGCCTCGGCGACCTGATCGGCTCGCTCCTCGGCGGCGCCAACCCGCTGGCCGGCCTCGGCAGCGGCAGCCTCACCCTGCGCCCGGTGCTGTGGACGGCCGTCCCGCTGGCGGCGGGCTGGGGCCTGCTGACCGGCGCGCTGGGCGCCCTGCTGGCCGCCCGCACCGGCCGCCGGGGCGAGGTCCCCAGCGGCGATGTCCCCGGCGGAGAGGCCTCGGGTGGCGAGACCCCTGGGGCGGGCTGACGGCTGCCGGGCGGCGCGCGCTCAGAACGCCTCGGCGATGAGGATCGCCGCCGCCGGCAGCGCCTGGGCGAGGGCGCCGCGCCAGACCTTCGGCTCCGAGGCGAGGAGGGTGACCCCGCCGGCGACCATGAACGCGGCGACGTAGCTGATCACGGCGCGGCCGGAGGCGGCGTGCCCGGTGTGCAGCAGGACCAGTCCGGCGACCAGGCCGAGCGCCAGGAACAGGTTGTAGAAGCCGACGTTGAAGCGCCACAGCCGGACCTCCGGCGCGTCCGCCGTGCTGCCGGTGAGCAGGAAGCGCACCCGTGGGTGGCCGTACAGGAAGCTCTCCAGCGGCCACGCGAGGAGGTGGACCGCGGCGGCGATCACGGCGAAGACCTGGCTCACGGCGTTCATGGCGGTCGGCTTCCTGAGGGTCGGCTTCCTGGGGGCGGGGGGCGGTACGGCGCTCACCACGGCGGCGGGTGGACGACCGGGGCGGCCCACGCGGGCGGCTCGGGCACGACGGCCGCCGCGGCGAGGCCGGGGACGACCGCCTGGACGACCCGGGTGGGCGGCCCGTGCCCGCCCCCGCTCCACGCCCTTGGCACGGCGCCGTGGCCGGGCACGACGGCGGTGGCCGCGCGCAGCTCGGCGACGAACTGCAGGCAGCTGGCGTAGCGGTCCTGGGGGGCCTTGGCGAGCGCCCGGGCGACCACCGCGCCGACGGCGGCGGGCAGGTCGGGGCGGTGGTCGCGCAAGGTGGGCGGCGGGTCGTTGAGGTGCGCCCAGAGCAGCGCCACGTCGCTCTCCCGGCGGAACGGCGGGGAGCCCGCGAGCATCTCGAAGACCACGCAGCCGAGGCCGTACTGGTCGCAGCGCCCGTCCAGCGGCTTGCCGGAGATCTGCTCGGGCGCGGCGTAGTCCAGCGTCCCGACGATCTGGCCGACGCTGGTCAGGCCGCTCAGCGAGAGGGACTTCTTGGTGAGGCCGAAGTCCGCCAGGTACAGGTGCTCGGGGTGCTCGCTGTCCGTCCCGGCGGCGACCAGCACGTTGCCGGGCTTGACGTCCCGGTGCACCAGGTCGTGGTCGTGCGCGGCGTCGAGCGCGGAGGCGATCTGCAGGGCCAGTCGGACGGTCCGCTCGGCCGGGAAGGGGCCGCCCCGGTTCATCAGCCCGCGCAGGTCGCCGCCCTCGACGTAGCGCATCGCGATGAACAGGATGCCGTCGTGCTCGCCGGCCTCGAACACCGGGATGATGTGCGGGTGGTCGATCGCGGCGGCGGCCTCGGACTCGTGCATGAAGCGCTGCCGGAACACCTCGTTGCGGGCCAGCTCGGGGGCGAGCAGTTTGACCGCGACGGTCCGGCCGAGCCGCAGGTCCTTGGCCCGGTACACCACGGCCATGCCGCCGCGGCCGATCTCGCGCTCCAGCCGGTAGCCCGCGATCCGGCGCCCGACCATGCCGGCCGGCAGGCCGGGTGCGGACGGCCGGTCGGGGCGGTCGAGCTGGTCGGCCTGGCCGGCCTGGCCGGGGCGTTCGGGGGGTCGTTCGGCCCGGGTCACGGCACGCCCGGCCG
This sequence comes from Kitasatospora sp. NBC_01300, assembly GCF_041435235.1. NCBI lineage: Bacteria > Bacillati > Actinomycetota > Actinomycetes > Kitasatosporales > Streptomycetaceae > Kitasatospora > Kitasatospora sp. NBC_01300. The sequence continues at coordinate 7,360,804 of NZ_CP108408.1, forward strand.
GGTGGGGGTGTACGGACCGGGTGCGGGCCCCGGCGGGGCGGCGGGGGCGGGCGACGGGGCGGGGGGCGGCGATGGCGACGCCCCGGGCCCCGGCCGGTCGGTGGCCGCGTACGTCTGGAGCTGGAGCCCGTCGCAGTAGCACCAGCGGTCGCGCACCGCGTCGAACACCCAGAGCGCCTCGGCGTCCACGACCAGGCCGATCCGCAGGCCACGGGTCCGCTCCCGGAAGGCCTCCAGGTCCAGGGCGCCCGCCGCGAGGTCCTCCAGCAGGCCCCGGTAGCGGGCCACCGCGGCCCCGGCCTCCACGAGCGCCGGGCGCGGGTCCGCCGTCCGGGTGGGCGGGCCCCCGGCGGTGGGCGGCGGCTCCGGGAGGGCGACCAGCAGGCGGCCGTCGACCCAGGCCGTCCAGCCGTTGGAGCAGAGGATCTGCGCCCAGTCGCCCTGCCGGGCGACCACCCGCACCGGCAGCAGCGCGTCCAGCCGGGTGGCGGGCCGGGCCGGGTCCGGGGCCGCCCAGGTGGCCATCCCGGCCGGCGGGGCGACGTGGGTGGGGCGGAACGCGAACTCGTCCATGGGCGGCTGCATTTCCTCCGCCGCGCGAGCCCGCGGCTGCGCGCGGTCATAGCGATGGGACTCGCACCACAGGTCGCTTCCCACTGTACCGGCGGTGGTCGGCCGGGGCCCGGGGCCGCTGTTCGGGACTCAGCGCCGCATGATCGCGGGCTCGTGCCGCCGCAGCAGGGCCAGCACCAGCAGCCCGTACCCGACCGCGAGGCCGGGCAGCACCGCGATGTCGAGCAGCCAGCCGGCGCGCTCGTGGCGGAACATCGGGTCGGCGGTGATCGCGCTCGGGAAGATGCCGTGCAGCTCGACGGTGCGGGCCATCGCGGCCATGCCCCAGCGGGACGGGATCAGCCAGGCGAACTGCTCCAGCCCGGGCACGCCGTGCAGCTTGAGCATCAGGCCGCTGAAGACGATCTGCACCACCGAGAGGAGCACCAGCAGCGGCATGGTGGCCTCCTCCTTGTCCACGATCGCCGAGACCACCAGGCCGAGCATCATCGCCGAGAACGCCAGCAGCGCGACCGCGATGATCAGTTCGGGCAGCTGCGGCATCACCACCCCGGTCGGCACCGCCCAGGAGAGGTCCACCCCGGCCAGGCCGACCACGGTCAGCACGACGGCCTGGGCGGCCGTGACCGTGCCGAGCACCACCACCTTGGAGACCAGGTACGCCGATCTGGACAGTCCGACCACGCGTTCCCGGCGGTAGATCGCCCGCTCCTTGACCACCTCGCGCACCGAGTTGGCGGCGCCGGTCAGCAGGCCGCCGATGCACAGCGTGAGCAGGCAGTTCACGGCGTTGTCCGGGGTGAGCCGGGAGCCGGCCATCACCCGGCACATCAGGCCGATCACGAAGGGCAGCGCCACCATGATGGTCAGGAACAGCCGGTCGGCGGCGAGCACCGCGGTGTACCGGCGCACCAGGGTGCCCAGTTGGGAGAACCAGCCCTGCGGCTTCTCCCAGCCGATCGGATCCCGCCCGGCCGCCGGTGCCTGCGCCGGGCCCGCTGCCTCCGGCGCTCCCGGTATTCCCGGTGTCTCCGCTGCTCCCGGTGTCGCGGCCGGCGTCAGGGGCACCGCCTCGGCGGCGACGTACCGCTCGTACTGCGGGGAGCTGCGGAAACGGCGCTGCCAGGCCTCGTGGTCCTCGCTCTCGAAGGCCTCGAAGGCCTCCGGCCACTCCGCGAAGCCGAAGAACGCCAGCGCCTCGCCCGGCGGGCCGTAGTAGGCCGTCCGGCCGCCGGGGGCGAGCACCAGCAGGCGGTCGCACACGTTCAGGCTCAGCACGCTGTGCGTCACCACGACCACCGTCCGGCCGTCGTCGGCCAGCCCGCGCAGCATGTGCATCACCGAGCGCTCCATGCCCGGATCCAGGCCGGAGGTCGGCTCGTCGAGGAACAGCAGCGAGGGCTTGGTGAGCAGTTCCAGCGCGACGCTGACCCGCTTGCGCTGGCCGCCGGAGAGGCTGCCGATCACCTGGTCGGCCCGGCCGGCCAGGCCCAGCTCCTGGACCACCTCGACGACCCGGGCCTCCCGCTCGTGCTTCGCGGTGTCGCCGGGGAAGCGCAGCTCGGCGGCGTAGCCGAGCGCGCGGCGGACGGTGAGCTGGGTGTGCAGGATGTCGTCCTGCGGCACCAGGCCGATCCGGCGGCGCAGTTCGGCGTAGTCGCGGTAGAGGTCGCGCCCGTCGTACAGCACGGTGCCCTCGTCGGCGGGGCGCAGCCCGGTCAGGGCGTTGAGCAGGGTGGACTTGCCGGCGCCGCTCGGGCCGGCCACCGCCAGCAGCGCCTTCTCGGCGAGCGGGAAGCTCACGTCGTCCAGCAGCACCCGGTGGTCGGACCCGACCCGGACCACCAGGTGCCGCACGTCCAGGGAGATCTCGCCGGTGTCGGTGTACTCGACCAGGTGGTCGTCGGCGAGGCAGAGCGCGGAGTGGCCGATGCCGACGATGTCGGCCGGGCCGACCGCCGCCCGCTGCACCGGGCGGCCGTTGTGGTAGGTGCCGTTGTGGCTATCCAGGTCGACGATCTCGTGGCCGCCGTCGGGCAGTTCGCGCAGTTCGGCGTGGTGGCGGGAGACCACCAGGTCGTCCAGGACCAGGTCGTTGTCGTGCGAGCGGCCGATCCGGACCGTGCGGCCGGGCAGCTGGAGCACCGAGCTGGGGCTGCGGAAGGTGCCGGAGGCCTGCGGGGCGAGCAGGGAGGGCCGCTCGCCGGGGTCGGGGCGGGGCAGGCCGGCGAAGGTCGCGGACGGGCCGTCGGCCGGGTCGCCGAAGCGCAGCCGGGTGCCGGGGCCGATGTCCTCGCGCTCGACCCGGCGGCCCTGGTCGTAGGTGCCGTTGGTGCTGCCGGCGTCCTCCAGCAGCCAGTGCCCGTCGGCGGCCCGCAGCACGGCGTGGTGCCAGGAGACCCGGGGGTCGTCTAGGACGACCTCGCTGGTCGGGTCGCGGCCGAGGTGGTAGGCCAGGGCCGGGTCGATCAGCAGCGACCCGGTGTCGGTGACCAGGACGAGGGGCGGCGCGGTGGGTGCGCCCGGGCGCTCTCCCATGCTGGGCATTCTATCGCCGCAGCAGTCCAGCGGCCTTTCCGGATCCTGGGATTGGACTGGACCACTGTGACGGCGCGGCACTATCGTTCGGCGTGCCCGCTCGCCACCCGCAGAACAATCGGGGACGGAACGCATGAGTAGTTGGCCGGTGTTGCGAAGATCCCGGACTGTCAGGGCCGGCCGCGCCCCAGGAACCGTGCTGCACTGCGGTCTGATGGACACCATGCTGGCGGACCTCGCCGTCTCGGTCGTGCTCTGCTTCGACCAGGTGCTGGACGAGGACCGGCTGGCCGCCGGACTGGCCCGTGCGCTCGACCGGGTGCCGGTGTTCGCCGGGCGGCTGCGCACCGGCGGGGAAGGCGCCCTCGAAGCGGTCTGCGACGACTCGGGCGTCCCGCTGGACGTCTACACCGTGGACAGCACGCTCGCCGAGACGATGGGCCGGGTGACGGCCGCCGGTTCCGAACTGGTCGATCCGGTGGACGCCCCGGCCGCGCGCGGCGGCGGCGTCCCGCTGCTCACCGTCCGGGTCACCCGCACCGGAGACGGCGGGACGGTGTTGGGCTGCTCCTGGCACCACGCGATCGGCGATCTGCACAGCTTCATGCTGCTGCTGCGGATCTGGTCGGCGGCGGTCGAGGGCGAGGAGCTGCCGGAAGCCGAACTGGTCGAGGACCAAGACGAGTTGATGGACCGGGTGCTCCCCGCCGAGGACTGCGGCCGGCCCGGCTTCCGAGTGCCCTCGACGGCGCAGGCGCAGCTGCTGGCCCGCGAGGTGGCGGTCGGTCCGCGGGCCAACCGGACCGTCCAGATCTACTTCGGGGACGCCGAAGTCGAGCGGATGCGCGCGGAGTTCAGCGCGACGGTCGGCCGCCGGCTCTCCTCCGGTGACGTGCTCTGCGCCCATGTCGTCAGCACCGTCCGGGAGTTGGACGGCGACAAGGCGGAGCGCTGGCTGACCGTACCGGTCAACGCCCGGCGCTGGCTCGGACTTTCACCCGCCCTGGTGGGCAACCTGCTGGGCGACGTCCACGTGTCGCACCGGCCCGAGGACGGCCCGGCGGCGCTCGCGGGCGCGCTGCGGGCGGCGGTCGAGGAGTTCCCGGCCGCCCACCTCAACCTGCGTTCCAACCTCGGCTTCCTGGCCTCGCTCGGCCGCTCCCGGTTGCGGGACTGCGTGCCGCTGGGCTTCGACCCGCAGGAGCGCCGGTTCAGCTTCTCGAACTGGAGCCGGTTCGGGGCCTATCGGGTGAGCTTCCAGGGGCATCGGCCGGTGTTCTTCAGCCCGGCCGCCAACTACCCGCTTCCCTGGGTGAGTTGGACGGTCGAGGGGTTCGGCGGCGCCGGCTACCTGACCACCGTGGTGCTGCCGGCCCGGCTCGCCGCCCGGGTGCGGGGGGCGGAGGGCCGGGCCGCGCTGCACCGCTTCCGGACGGCGGCGGACGAACTGTCCGCGTCGGCCGCCGCCGTCCCGAAGGTGGTCTGAGCCGCACCGCGCGGGGTGAGCCGCGGAGTGTGCCGCGCCCGGGCCGCGCTACGCGAAGGCGGCCTCGATCGCCGTCCACAGCTGCACCCGGGCGCGCAGCGCGGTGCGGACGGTCTCGGCGCACTCGTCCCACTTGGCCTGGTCGTCGCCGCACAGGTCGATCAGCATCTGCATCGCCATCGGGGTGTGCTGCTCGCCGTCCACCTCGATGTGCCGGGCCAGGTAGTCCTTGAAGACGGTGAGCACGCCGTCCGGGTCGTCGATGCCGACCACCTGGGCGAACATGTCCGGGATCAGGTCCTCGCGGCCGAAGGCGAAGGCGGCGGCCCGGCAGTGCACCGGCGCGTTCTCGATGATCGACCAGGTGGTGCCGGTGAAGTCGACGGCGGCCTGCGGCACCGCGGCGGCCTTCAGCGCCTGCGGGACGGCGGTGCCGGTGCCCAGCAGCCCCAGGAACTCCTCCACCGGGCCCGGGTCGGCGCCGGCCTGCCGCATGCCCTCGACGTACAGCTCGAAGTGGCTGGTGTAGCCCTCCCCGAGTTCGTCGCTCTCCTCGACCAGCACGATCTCGTTGATCAGCCGGCGGCTGGCGGTCGGCCCGCTCGGGACCCACGGGACGTCGACGCTGGTGAGGTCGCGCTGCAGGCTCTTCAGCAGCGACATGAAGTCCCAGACCGCGAAGACGTGGCTGTCCAGGAAGGTGCGGACGCGCTCGATGCTGGTGAGCCCGCCGTACACGCCGTGGCCGACGACCTCGCGGCGCAGCGGGTCGATGGCCTGCTGGAGGCTGGTCAGGCCGGGGTGCGAACGGTCCCAGTGGTAGCGGTTGGTGGACAAGGCGGCTCCTTCTGCTCAGGGGTGCTTGAGGCTGCTCAGGGGTGCTTGAGGACGGCGTGCAGGGCGTGGCGCAGTTGCTCGCGGCCGGGCTGGAGGGCGCGGTCGAGGGCGGGGGCGAACGGCAGGACGGTGCCGTCGGGGCGGGTGACCCGGCGGGGCGGGGCGATCAGGCGCATCTCCTCGGAGGCGGTGGCCAGCACCTCCGCGGCGAAGCCGCAGCTGCGGTTGGAGTCGTCGAAGACGACCAGCCGGCCGGTTCGTTCCAGCGAGGCTGCGAGCGCGGCCCAATCTAGGGGGTACAGCGTGCGGGGGTCGAGGACTTCGACCGAGATCTCCTCGGCGACCTCGTCCGCCACGGCGAGCGCATCGTGCACCAGGTGTCCCACGGCGACCACGGTGACGTCGGTGCCGGAGCGGTGGATCCGGGCCCGGCCGAGCGGGATCGGCGCGAGGTCCCAGGTGACGGTCTCGCGTACCGGGAGGGCGGCGGCGGGCGCGAACACCACGACCGGGTCCGGGTCGCGGATCGCCGAGCGCAGCAGCCCGTAGGCGTCGGTCGGGGTGGCGGGCACCACGGTCTTCACCCCGGCGTGCGCGAACAGGCTGTACGGGTGGTCGGAGTGCTGCCCGGCCCAGCCGTCCCGGGAACCCGAGCCGGGCACCAGGCAGGTCAGCGGGACGCTCGCCTGCCCGCCGGTCATCAGCGAGAACTTGTGTGCCTGGTTGACGAGTTGCTCGAAGACCAGGAACAGCAGCGAGGGGATCTGGAACTCCAGCACCGGGCGCCGCCCGGCGAGCGCCGCGCCGATCGCCATGGCGGTGAAGGCCTGCTCGGACAGCGGGGTGTCGACGATCCGCTCGGGCCCGAAGCGGTCCAGCAGGCCGAGGGTCGGGCCGGCCATCCCGGCGCCGATGTCCTCGCCGAAGACGCAGACCGCCGGGTCGTCGGCGAGTTCGTCGGCGATCGCCCGGTTGAGGGCCTTGGTGTACGAGAGCCTGGTCATGCCACCGCCCCGGCTCGGGGCCGCAGGCCGTCGGCGTACAGGTGGTCCAACGCGCCGGCCGGGTCGGGGTGTTCGGAGGCGAGGGCGAACTCCTCGGCGGCGGCGAGTCGGCGGGCCACCGCGTCGTCGAGTTCGGCGACGACCGACTGTTCCAGCTGGGCGGCGGCCCGGGGGAGCGGGTCGCGGGCGCGCCAGGCCTCGACCTCCTCGGGGGTGCGGTAGTGCAGCTTCATCCGGCGTTCCATGGTGTGGTGGCCCTCGTAGCGGTAGGTGCGGCATTCCAGGAAGCCGGGGCCGCCGCCGGAGCGGGCCCGCTCCACCGCGCGCAGGGCGGCGGCGCGGACGGCCTCGGTGTCCATGCCGTCCACCTCCTCGGCGGGGATGCCGAAGGCGGCCGCCCGCCCGGTCGCGCTGCCCGCGACCGCGGTGGCGGCGGGCAGGGTGGTGGCGTAGCCGTTGTTCTCGCAGACGAACACCACCGGAAGCTGCCACATCGCGGCGAGGTTGAACGACTCCAGCAGCACGCCCTGGTTGAGCGCGCCGTCGCCGAAGAAGGCCACCGCCACCCGGCCGTCCCCGGCCTGCCGGGCGGCCCAGGCGGCGCCGACCGCGATCGGGGCGCCGGCGCCGACGATGCCGTTGGCGCCGAGGATGCCGAGCGAGAGGTCGGCGGCGTGCATCGAGCCGCCCCGCCCGCCGTTCAACCCGTCGACGCGGCCGGCGAGTTCGGCGAGCAGCCGGTGCGGTGCGGCGCCCCGGGCGAGGACGTGGCCGTGGCCGCGGTGGGTGCTGGTGAGCCGGTCGGTGGGGCCGAGCGCCGAGCAGACGCCGACCGCGACGGCCTCCTGGCCGATGTACGGGTGGATGCCGCCGGGGATCGCGCCGGCCTTCACCAGGCCGAGCGCCAACTCCTCGAAGCCGCGGATCAGCCGCAGCATCCGGTAGCGCTCGGCCGGCGTGTCCAGCGGCGCGGTGCCGGGGGCAGCGGTGTCGGGAGCAGCGGTGCCGGGCGCGGCGGTGTCGGGTGCGGTGGTGCCGGGGGGCACGGTCGCCGGGGGAGCCGTCACCGGGCTCCCCGCCAGATGGTCGGGCAGAACTGCGGGTCGGCGTAGTCGGGCCGGCCGTCGGCGGTGCGGCGCACCAGCACGTCGTGGTTGTACACCACCGGGCCGCCGTCCGCCCGGGTGTGGTGGCGGTACTCGTTGGCGCCGTCCTGGAGGTGCAGCGAGACGGCCCGGCGCGGGAAGGAGGCCAGGTTGGGGCCGCTGCCGTGGTAGGTGCGGCAGTGGTGGAAGGACATGTGGCCGCGCGGGATGTGCATCGGGACGGTGCGCACCTGCTGCCCGTTGTGGGCGGCGTTGGCGGCCAGGATGTCGTCGAGTTCGGTGCGGTCGCGATCGGCGAAGTGGCGGGTGGAGTCCTCGCCGGAGTCCAGCTCCCGCCAGCGGTGGCTGCCGTCCACCATGGTGATGGTGCCGTTCTCCTCGCGGCAGTCGTGGAACGGGATGAACGCGGTGAGCATCTCCTCCGAGGTGGAGGTCTGCCAGTAGTGCTTGTCGAAGTGCCAGGGCACCTGGTTGCTCGGCTCCCCGGGCACCGGCGGCTTGTAGATCAGGGTCGCCTGGAACACCCGGATCTCCTCGGCGCCGGCCAGCAGGGCGGCCACCGCGCCGATCAGCGGCTTGCGCAGGATCGCGCCGATGGCGTCGCTCTCGTAGTGCACGTAGTCGTTGTGCCGCTGGATCGGCCCCTGCGAGGGGTCCCAGGCGGCCAGGCGCGGTGGGCGGGCGGGCAGTTCGCGGTCACGGTGGCCGCCGTAGTAGAGCTCGGTGGCGGCCTGGAGGGTGTCCAGTTCCTCGTCGCTGAACAGCTTCCGGGACAGGTACCAGCCGTGCTCGCGGTAGTGGGCCACCTCCTCGGGCGTGGGCAGCAGGGCGTGTTCGGCCTCGCTGAGGCGGAACTCGACGGCGGTGGTCATGGGGTGTGCCCCTTCCGGAGGTGTGGGCGGCGGTCAGACGGCGGCGTCGGAGCTCTGCCGCTCGACGGCCTCGTACAGGGCCTTGATGTTCGCGGTGCCGAAGGTGCCGGCGCCCTGGCGCTCGATCAGCTCCAGGAAGTACGTGCGCCGCGGGTGGGTGGAGCGCACGAAGATCTGGAACAGCTGGCCGCCGTGGTCCTGGTCGACGAGCACGTGCAGGTCGCGCAGGGTCTCCACCGGGATGGCCGTCTCGCCGAACCGCTCGGCCAGGGCGTCGAAGTAGGCGCCCGGGGTGCTCAGGAACTCCACGCCGTTGGCCCGGGCGGTCCGGACGGCGGTGGCGATGTCGCCGGTGCGGAAGGCCAGGTGCTGCACTCCGGCGCCGTCGTGGGAGGCCAGGAACTCGTCGATCTGGCCGGGCCGCCGGGTGGTGTCCGGCTCGATCAGGGTGAAGGTGACCTCGCCGGAGGCACTCTGCACCACGCTGGAGTCCATGGCCTGCCGGCCGACCTCGATGTACTCGCCGAAGATCCGGTGGAAGCCGAGCGCGGCCTCGCAGAACCGTACGGCGTCGGCGAGTTCGCCGGCCGGGACGCAGATCGCGACGTGGTCCAGGGCGTCCAGCAGGCCCGGCTCGTCGGCGGGTTCGGCCGGGCGCGGCGGCACGAACCTCAGCGCGGTGTCGCCGAAGCCGGCGATCAGCCCGCCGGCCCGGTCCAGCACGCGGGCGCCGTGCCGCTCGGCGCGCTCCAGCGCGGCCTGCGGGTCGGTGCAGGCGAGGGCGAGGGCGGCGACGCCGTCCCCGTGCCGGGCGACGAAGCCGGCCACCGGGTGGCCGGGGTCGGCGGCGGAGGCCAGGTGCATCCGGATCGAGCCCTGGCGCAGCCGGATGGTGCGGGCGCCGTCCGGTGCGGTCTCCGGGGCGTCGGCGGTGAAGTCGAAGTCGGCGCAGAGCCCGGCCGCGGTCTTGTCGGCGTCCGCGCAGTGGAACTCGACGTGGGTGATGGACTGGATGGACAACGGGATCTCCCCCGGAGGGATGGAAGGGCGTGGATCGGCGCGCTACTTGGCGGCCCGGGTGGACGCCGGACCGAGGATCAGGCTGAGGTTGTGGCCGCCGAAGGCGAAGGCGTTGCTCAGCGCGGCGCGCACCGGTGCGGACCGGGCCCCGCCCCGGACGTGGTCCAGGTCGCAGGCCGGGTCGGGGTCGGTCAGGTTGAGTGTCGGCGGCAGTGTCCCCCTCGCCACCGCCAGGGCGGTCACCGCCGCCTCCAACGCGCCTGCGGCGCCGAGGAGATGGCCGGTGGCACCCTTGGTGGAGCTGACCGCGGGCGGGTGCGCGCCGAAGACGGCGCGCAGGGCGGCGGTCTCGGCCACGTCACCGAGCTTGGTGCCGGTGCCGTGGGCGTTCACGTAGTCGATGTCGCCCGGTGCCAGGCCCGCGTTGGCGAGCGCGGAGCGCATCGCGTCGGCGGCGCCGGAGCCGTCGGGGCGGGGCATGGTCGGGTGGTGGGCGTCGGTGGAGGCGCCCCAGCCGATGACGTCCGCGTACCCGGCGGCGCCGCGGGCGTCGGCGTGGTCGGCGCGTTCCAGGACGAGGACGGCGCTGCCCTCGCCGAGCACGAAGCCGTTGCGGCGGGTGTCGAAGGGCCGGCTGGCCTGCTCCGGATCCTCCCAACCCTGGGCGAGTGCACGGGCGTTGGTGAAGGCGGCGGCGATGGTCGGGTGCAGCGAGGACTCGGTGCCGCCGCACACCACCACGTCCGCGTCGCCGGAGCGGATCAGCCGCAGCCCCTCGGCGACGGCCTGGGCGCCGGCCGCGCAGGCCGTCACCACGGCCGAACTGTAGCCGCGGATGCCGTGCTTGATGGCGATCCGGGCGGTGGCCATGTTGGAGAGCATGCCCGGCAGCAGGTACGGGCTGACGCCGGGGCGGCCGCGTTCCAGCCGGCGGTGCGACTGCTGCTCGAAGGTCTCCAGTCCGCCGCCGCCGGTGGCCAGCACCACGGCGGTGCGGTGCGGGTCGGCGTCCCGGCCGACGACCAGGCCGGCGTCGGCGAGCGCGTCGTCGGCGGCGGCCAGGGCGAGCAGCACGAAGCGGTCCACGCAGCGGGTCTCGGTGGGCGGCAGCACCTCGCGGCCGTCGACGGCGGGGGCGATCCCGGCGGCGGGCAGCCAGCCGTGCGCGGCGTGGCCCTCGGGGACGGCGGTCAGCCCGGAGCGCCCGGCGTTGAGCGCGTCGAACACCTCGGCGGGCTTGCGGCCGAGCGGCGAGACCAGGCCGAGGCCGGTGACGACGGCGCCCTCGCGGCGGGTCATCGGGCACCGGCCGCGGCGTCGAGGTAGCGCTGGCGCAGCAGCACCTTGCGGACCTTGCCGGTGGGGCCGAGCGGGATGTCGTCCCCGGAGACGACCAGCACCTGGCGCACGGTCGCGGCGGCGGCCTCGTCCAGGGCGGCGATGACGTCCTTGGTCCGGTCGGCGGTCGGGTCGGCGTCGGCGGCGAGGATCAGCAGCACGTCGGTGACCACCCGCTCGCCGTCCCGTACGGCGACCACCGTGCAGTCCGCCACGTCCGGGCGGGCGGCGAGCACCCGCTCCTCCGACATGGCGGTGAACAGCCGCTTGCCGTCGCCGAGTTCGACCGAGTCGACGGCCCGGTCGACGTGGTAGTAGTAGCCCTCCTCGTCCCGGTACATCAGGTCGCCGGTGAGGAAGCGGCCGCGGATCCGGGTGCGGAAGGTGGTGGCCGAGTCGTTCCAGTAGCCGAGTGCCAGGGTCGGCGAGGAGGTGGCGAGTTCGCCGACCTCGCCGGGGCCGAGCGGCTCGCCGTCCGGGCCGACCACCTCGCAGTCGACGAAGGCGTGCGGGCGCCCGACGCAGCGCCCGTAGCGCTCGGTGCCGGGGCCGTGGGTGATGAAGAAGTGCGAGTGGCCCATCTCGGTGGAGCCCAGGCCGTCGACGAACAGCGAGCCCGGCGTCCGGGTGCGGCCCGCGCGGGTGACGGACTCCCGGCTGCCGGCGGCGATCAGGCGGCGGATGTGCACCTCGTGCGCGCAGTCGCCGGTGTTCCACCACAGGGCGACGGTGTCGAGGTCGCGGGCAGTGAGGTCGTGGTGGGCGAGTTCGGCCCAGGTGGCGGCGAAGCCGATCACCCCGGTGGGCCGCCACTGCTCGATGGCGTCCAGCACCCCGGCGCCGGACTGCCGTGACAGCACGGCGAGTTCGGTGTGCGAGCTGAGCGCCAGGTTGAGCGCGATCAGGGTGGCGGCGTGCGGCGCGGGCAGTGCGCTGAGCATCCGGTCCTGGCCCTGCGGGCGGGGCAGCCGCAGCCGGTGGCGGATCGCCGCGTACAGGCTCGCGTGCGAGTGGACGACGGCCTTGGGCATCCCGGTGGTGCCGGAGGAGTGGGTGATCGCCACCGGGTCTCCGGACCAGTGCCGGTACGGCTCGGGGGCGGCGTCCGGGTCGCCCGCGCCGAGGGTGGAGATCTCGGGCAGCAGCGGCGCGCCGGGGTCGTGGTCGGCCAGCGCGGCCAGGTGGGCCGGGTCGGCGAGGACGCCGACGGCGCCGAGGCGGGCGATGTAGCGGGCGGCCCGCTCGCCGTCCACGTTGGGGTTGAGCAGCGCGGGGATGGCGCCGAGCCGGGTCAGGGCGAGGAAGGCGAGCACGTGGTCGGCGGCGTCGCCGGCGAAGACCACCACCGGGTCGCGCCGGGTGATGCCGAGGGCGTGCAGGGCGGCGGCGCGGGCCCGGACGGCGCGGTCGAGCTCGCGCAGGGTGAGCGGCTGCCAGGCGGGGTGGTCGTCCACCGGGGTGTCGAAGGTCAGCAGCGGTTCGTCGAGGCCGAGGCCGAGTGCGAGCCGGGCGGTCAGGACGTTGCCGGCGCCCACGTCGGGGTCGTCCGCGATCAGGCTGCGGACACTGCGGATGGTCACGGGGTGGATCCCTCCCTCGGGGCCGGAGGCGGCCCGGGCGGCTGATCGGTTGGCGTGGGTCGGGCGGCCGCGCGGGCGGCGAAGGGTGTCGGCGAACGGTGCTGGCGGGTGTCGGCGGGCTGTCGGCGGGTGCGACGGCGCCTGGGTGGGTGACGGGGCCGGGTGCTGGTCTGCCGGGTGCGGCTGCTTCAGTGGTCGGGCCTCGTCCGTGGGTACGGCCGGCGGTGGCCGGACGGTTCAGTCGGTGACTCGGCGGGTGGCCCAGCCGGTGACTCGGCCGGTGGCCCGGTCGGTCAACAGGACGTCAGCCGGTGACCAGGACGGCCACCGCGTGTCCGGTGGCCTCGCCCGGTCCGTCGTCGCCCGGTTCGGCGGCGATGACCAGCACCTGGTCGGCGTCGCCGTCCGCGAGGAGCAGCGCCGCGAGGTCGAGCGCGTCCGCGGGCACCTGCCCGGGGACGGCGTGGGCCGGGCTGATCGCCACGACGGGGCCGGTCAGGCCCCAGCGGGCGGCGATGTGCCCGAGGACGGCGTTGGGGTTGGACTGGAAGAACAGCAGGGGTGCGGGGCGTCGGCCGGGTTCGGCGCTCCGGTCGATGGCCCGCGCGGTGGCGCGGTCGCCGCCGGCGCTGGCCAGCAGCAGTGCGGTCCGCCCGGGGGCGGGCGGGGCGCAGTGGTGGGCGCGCAGGCAGCGGTCGGCGGTGTCGGCGACCAGCGGGTTGAAGCCGGAGGCGGCGAAGCCGGGCAGCGGTGGCGGCGGGCCGGCCAGGTCGGGGTCGGCCGAGCCGGGGTCGGGTCGGCGGGCCTCGGCGAGGACCCGCAGCCGGGCGGCGGCCGGCGCGGGTGCGGCGCCGAAGCTCGTGGCGTCGGGCGCTGTGCCGTAGGGCTCTGTGGCGTCGGAGTCTGTGGCGTCGGTGGTCATGGTGTGGGTGCCGGGGTACGGGGTCGGCGCCGTCGGACGGCGGGCGGGTGCCGGTGGCCGGTCATGCGGGGGCCACCAGCAGGGCGGTGTTGGCGCCGCCGAAGGCGGAGTTGAGGCTGAGTGCGTAGCGGGGGCGGGCGGCGCGGGGGCCGTCCAGGACGAGGTCCAGGCCGACGTCCGGGTCCGGGCCGAGCCAGCCGGCGTTGACCGGGAGCAGGCCGGTGCCCAACGCACCGATGGTGACGGCGAGTTCGAGCAGGGCGGAGGCCTCCAGGGCGTGCCCGTGGACGGATTTGCTGGAGCTGACCGGGAGTTCGGCGGTGTGCGCGCCGAAGACCCGGCGCAGCGCGCTCGCCTCGGCCTGGTCGGCGAGGGTGGAGCCGGTGCCGTTGGCGTTGACGTAGCCGACCTCGGCCGGGGCGACGCCGGCGCGGGTGAGCGCGGCCTCGACGGCCCGGGCGACTCCGGCGCCGTCCGGTTCGGGGCGGCACACGTGGTGGGCGTCCCCGGCCCGGCCCCAGCCGGCCAGCCGGGCGAGGGCGGTGGCGCCGCGCCGTTCGGCGGCCGGGGCGGCCTCGACCAGTACGGCCGCGGCCGCGTCGCCGAGCAGGGTGCCCGTGCGGCCGGTGCTGAACGGGCGCAGCTCGCCGTCCCGGGCCAGCGCGCGGCCGGCGTCGAAGACGGCGAACACGCCCGGCTCGACCAGGTGACCGGCCGCGACCAGGACCCGTTCGTGCCGCCCGGCGGCGACCAGCGCCGCGGCGTCCGCGACGGCGGTCGCGGCTGCCACGCAGGCGCCGGTGTACACCCGGGTCACGCCCGCGGTGCCCCAGGCGGCGCGGACGCCGGCGGCCACCGCGTCGGCGGTGCCCCTGGTCCGTTCGTCGCTGTGCAGGGCGAGCAGGACGGGCGTGTCCGCGCCGTCGGCGGCGGTCAGTCCGGCCTGGCGGCAGGCCTGGCCGACGGCGTCGAGCACCGCGCGGGCCAGCGGGAAGGTGTGTGCGAGCGGCACGTCGTCGGGCAGCAGGGCGGCCCGGGTGGTGCGGCGGGCGCTCACGTCGAAGCGGGTGACGGGGCCGAAGGCGGTCTTGCCGTGGGCGGCGGCCTCGGTCAGCGGGCCGAGTCCGCGCCCGGCGGCGCTGAGCACGCCGAGCCCGGTGACCACCGGCCGGCCGCGCGGCCGGTGCGCGGAGGGCGCGCCGGTGGTCATGGCCGGGCGCCCACACGGTCGGCCAGGACGGCCGAGCGCAGCAGTTCGGTGGCGTCGTCGACCGTCCGGACGGCGCCGAAGCGGTCGTCGTCGAGGTCCACCTGGATGCCGTAGCGCTGCTCGAACTCGGCTATGAGCCAGGTGAGTTCGAGCGATCCGAGGTCGTCCGGCACGGTGTCGGCGGCGCGCTGCCCGAACGCCGCCAGCATCGCGCGGACCTCGGCCCGGTCGGGGAGGGCGGAGCCGCTCACGCCGGGCTACCGGCGGTGGCGGTGGCCGTGGCGGCGGCGATCCGCTTGACGACGTCGGCGGTGAACTCGTCGAGCGTCATCAGCGCGGTGGTCTCCATCTCGTCGAGGTCGAACTTGATCCCGAACTCGTCCTCGACCTGCACCGACAGCTCGGCCAGCGCGAGCGATTCGAGGTCCAGCCCGGCCGGGCCGAGGTCGGTGTCCCCGGTGACCTCGGAGACGTCGTACTGCATCTCGGTGAGCGAGGCGAGGACGAACTCGCGGACGCGGTCCTGCATGGTGTGGCTCCTTGTCGGGGTGCGTGCGGTGGATCAGAGCGCGGCGGCCGTGGCGGTGGTGCGCAGGGCGGCCGGGTCGCGCAGGAGTTTTCCGGTGGCGGTACGGGGGAGTCGGGGCAGCAGGGCGAGCCGGCGCGGCCGCTTGTAGGCGGCGAGCCGGCGGGCCAGACCGTCCTGGACGAGGGCGAGGTCGGCGTCGGGTTCGGTGGCGAGGTAGGCCTCGATCGCGCCGTCCTCGAAGACCACGACGGCCTCGCGGACCTCGGGCAGCGCGGTGAGCGTCTGCTCGACCTCGGTGAGGTCGACCTTGAGGCCGCCGATCGAGACCTGGGAGTCCAGGCGGCCGAGGACGGTGACCAGGCCGGTGTCCGGGTCGAGTTCGGCCGCGTCGCGGGTGTGCAGCCAGCCGTCCGACCAGCGGGTCGGGTCGTCCAGCCCCGGGTAGGGCGAGGACTCCGCGCCGATCCGCAGCTCGCCCGCGACCAGCCGCAGCCGCATCCCGTGGACGGGCTGCTTGGCCGGGTGGAGCGTGCCGGACAGGTCGGTGGCGATGACCCCGGTCTCGGTCATCCCGTACATGGTGCCGAGCGGGACGCCGTAGCGGTCGGCGAACAGCGCGGGCAGGCCCGGGCGGACCAGTTCGCCGGCCACGATCATCCGCCGCAGCCCCGGCAGTGCCGGGGGAGTGACGGCGCCGGCCAGCAGTTCGGCGTGGAAGGGCACCCCGATGACGGTGGTCGGCCGGTCGCCGGCGGCGACTGCGGCGAGGATGCCCGCCGCCGTCATCCGCTCGGGCACGGTGAGCGCGACCCGGGCGTGCAGGCTGTTGAGCAGTCCGCCGACCAGGCCGAGCACGTGCACCACGGAGGACAGCAGGACGACCCGCTCGCCCTCGCCGGGGAACTCCACCAGCCTGTGGTAGCAGTCGAGTTCGCGGAGCAGGTCGGAGGCGGTGCGGGCGATGACCTTGGCCGGGCCGGTGGACCCGGAGCTGAGCTGGATCAGCGCGTGCCCGGTGCCGGCCGGGCGGCCTTCCGGCAGCCGGACGGCCACCGGCTCGACCTCGGAGAAGCCGCGCAGGGCCGCCGCGGGCCGGTGGGCGGAGCCTACCAGGACCTGCGGGGCCAGCCGCGCCACCGCCGCGTCGACCTCGTGGTCCGTCAACCGGTGGTCGAGCAGCGCCACTTGGGCACCGAGCCGCCAGCACGCCAGCAGCACCGTGACGAACGCCACCGAGGGCGGCAGCCGTAGCGCGGCGGTGCCGCCGGGGCCGAGTCCGGCCGCGGCGAGGTGCGCGGCCTGTTCGTCGACCAGGGCGCGCAGGGCGTCCCGGTCGAGTGGTCCGCCGAGATGCAGGCACTCCTCGCCTCCGGGACCGGCCAGCAACAGCCGGTCGACCCAGGCGTCCGGGGCGTCGGCGTGCGGCGGTGAGGAAGGCGGAAGTGAAGAGGGGGAAATGCCGGTCAACACCGCTCCACACAAGTGAGGGGATTTGACATGAACGCCGTTCACAACCAAAACGGTCAATTCCGTTGCCAGACGATTGCACAGACGTTTGGTCAAATCAAGGTCTATACCAATGTGGTTGTTGCTCCTACGCTGCCGAACCGGGGCTGGTCCACGCGTGGCCGCCCGGAATCGAGGACGCCCGTGGGAGAACTCACGCTGGCCGGGATGGAGCGTGCCGCGCGCGCGCAACTTTCCCCGGAAATATGGGACTTCATCGAGGGTGGCAGCGGCACGGAACGCACCGTGGCGGCGAACCGGGAAATGTTCGCGCGCTATGCACTGCGCCCGCGCACGATGGTCGACGTCTCCGACTGCTCGCCCGGGCGCACGCTGCTCGGCGCGCCGCTCGGCCTGCCGGTCGGCATCGCCCCGATGGCCTACCACCGGCTGGTCGACCCGGAGGGCGAGACCGCCACCGCGCGCGCCGCCGGCCGCGCCGGGGCCCTGCTGGTCGCCGGCATGTTCGCCAGCCGCACCCTGGAGGAGATCGCGGCCGCCGCCACCGGCCCGCTCTGGCTCCAGCTGTACTGGCTGCGCGAGCGCGCCGCGCTCGCCGCGCTGGTCGAACGCGCCGAGGCGGCCGGCTACCGCGCGCTCGTCCTGACCGTGGACGCCCCCAGGATCGGCCGCCGCCTGCGCGACCTGCGCAACGGCTTCGCGATCCCGCCCGCCGTCCGGGCCGTCAACCTGGACCAGGACCTGATGACCGCCAGCCACCGCGCGACGGACGGCGGTTCGGGCATCGCCGAGCACGCCCGCGAACAGTTCGACCCCACCCTGACCTGGGCCGACCTCGACTGGCTGCGCGCCCGCACCCGGCTGCCGCTGGTCCTCAAGGGCATCCTGACCGCCGAGGACGCCCGGCTCGCCGCCGAGCACGGCGCCGACGCCGTCGTGGTCTCCAACCACGGCGGGCGGCAACTCGACGGCGCACTGCCCTCCCTGGCCGCACTGCCCGAGGTGGTCGACGCCGTACCCGCCGACCTGCCGGTGCTGCTCGACGGCGGGGTGCGCACCGGCGCCGACATCGCCGTCGCGCTCGCCCTCGGCGCCCGCGCCGTCCTGGTCGGCCGTCCGGTGTTCTGGGGCCTCGCCACCGAGGGCGAGGCCGGCGTGCACCGCGTCCTCGACCTGCTGCGCGACGAACTGGAGCACACCATGGCCCTGTTGGGCCGCCCCCGGCTCGCCGACCTGGACCGCACGGCCCTCGCCCCCTGGCCCTGCCCGGTCGGCTGAACCGCGCACCGCCCGCGCCACGTTGTCCGTACTGGATGGAGAACAGCAGATGACCGAACCGACCCCCGAGACCGAACGCAACGACCCCTTCCCCGGTTGGGACTGGGACGACCCCGACGGCCTCGCCACCCGCCTGGACGCCTTCAGCGAGCAGGTCGCCACCTGCGACACGCTCGAAGCGCACCCCGGCGGGCTGCCCAGCGACCACGCCGGATTCCGCGAACTCGGCCTCACCGGAATCGAGTTCGCCGCCTTCCGGACCGCCCACCCGGAAGGACTCGGCACCGACCTCACCGCCCTGCGCAGCCCCGGCGCCGCCACCGAACCCGGGACCCTCTACCGGGTCGACGGCGACCGCTGGTTCACCCAGCTCGACATCGGCCGGACGCTGCCCTTCGCCGACGCCAGCGTCGACTGGGTCTACGCCGAGCACCTGATCGAGCACGTCACCATGCCGGTCGCGGTCGGCTGGCTGCGTGAGGTGCGCCGCGTCCTGCGCCCCGGCGGCGTGCTGCGCCTCACCACCCCGGACCTCGCCCGCTACCTGGTCGGCTACGCCAACGGGGACGGCTTCCTCGCCAAGCACCGCCGCCGCCTCACCACCCTCGGCTTCGGTCCGCCGATGCCCGCCCGCCCGGCCTTCCTGGTCAACCAGATCTTCCGCCACTTCGGGCACCAGTGGATCTACGACCTGGACGAGCTGCGCCACGTCCTCACCCTCGCCGGCTTCGAACCCGAGCGGATCCGCCACTGCGCCTACCGCCAGGGCGCCCGCCCCGACGTCGCCGACCTCGACACCGCGTTCCGCACCGACGAGACCGTCTACGTCGAAGCCGACCGCTAGGGCGTGTCTTCAAACCCCCGCCTGCGCGCCGACGCCGGGGCACGCACCTCGCCGCGTTGTCGTCGGTCGCCGATGCTCCGCATGGACTCCCTCCTCCGCCTTGCGATGCACGCACCCCGACGCCGCCACGCCCGCCCTCCGGGCGGACGACGGGGGTTTGAAG
Organism: Kitasatospora sp. NBC_01300; assembly: GCF_041435235.1. Taxonomy (NCBI): domain Bacteria; kingdom Bacillati; phylum Actinomycetota; class Actinomycetes; order Kitasatosporales; family Streptomycetaceae; genus Kitasatospora; species Kitasatospora sp. NBC_01300. The sequence goes on from NZ_CP108408.1 coordinate 7,379,571, forward strand.
ACACGCCCTAGGCCCTCGGGTCCTTGGTCTCATGGACCCTGGACCCTGAGAGTCCGCCCGCCGACGCCTCCGCACCGGATCTGTACCGAACGGGACCACCCATGCCCCTGCACCCCCAGGCCGAGGCGCTGCGCGCCCGGCGCGCGAGCAGCGGTGCGCCGCCGCTCTACACCCTCACCCTGGCCGAGGCCCGCGCCGCCGACCTCGCCGACATCCGCGCCGCGGCCGGGAGCCCCGAGCCGGTCGCCGCCGTCGAGGAGCACCGCATCCCCGGCCCGGGCGGCGAACTCGCCCTGCGGCTCTACCGCCCCGAGCCGCCCGGCCGTCAACTTCCGGCCCTGCTCTACCTGTTCGGTGGCGGGTGGGCCCTCGGCTCGCCGGACACCAGCGACGCGATCTGCCGCCGGCTGGCCAACGCGGCCGGCTGCGTCACCGCTTCCGTCGGCTACCGGCTCGCCCCCGAACACCCCTTCCCCGCGGCCGTCCAGGACTGCCGCGCCGCGCTGTACTGGCTCGCCGCACACGCCGGCGAACTCGGCGTCGACCCGGGCCGGCTCGCCGTCGGCGGCGACAGCGCCGGCGGCAACCTCACCGCCGCCCTCACCCTGATCGCCCGCGACGAGAACGGCCCGGCCCTGCGCCACCAGCTGCTCGTCTACCCCAACACCGACCACGCCGCCGACACCCCCTCGCTGCGCGAGCACGACGACCCGATGCTCTTCAACCGCCGTTCGGTGGCCTGGTACTGGGGCCACTACCTGGCCGACCCCGCCGACGGCGCCCACCCGCACGCCTCCCCGCTGCGCGCCCCCGGCCTGGCCGGACTGCCGCCCGCGACCGTCATCACCGCCGAGTACGACCCGCTGCGCGACGAGGGCGAGCAGTACGCCGAGGCGCTGCGCGCGGCCGGCGTCCCGGTGGAGAGCCGCCGCTACGCCGGCATGCCGCACGGCTTCTTCGCCATGACCGGCACCCTGGACGCGGCCGCCGACGCCCAGCGCTACGCCGCCGAGCGGCTGCGCGAGGCCCTGCGGTGAGCGCGCCCGAGCCCCTGCCCCTGGCCGACCTGCACGCCAGCCTGGCCGACCCGCTGCTGGACGCGATGACCTTCCTCAACGAGGTCACCACCCGCTACCCCGACGCCGTCTCCTTCGCCCCCGGCCGCCCCTACGAGGGCTTCTTCGAACCCGAGGACGTCCCCGCCTACCTGGACACCTACCTCGCCCACCTGGCGGCCCGCGGCCTCGACCGGGACGCCGTGCGCACCGCGCTGTTCCAGTACGGCCCCACCAAGGGGATCATCGCCGACCTGGTCGCCCGCACCCTCGCCAACGACGAGGGCCTGACGGTGGCCCCCGAGGCCCTGGTGCTGACGGTCGGCGCCCAGGAGGGCATGCTGCTCACCCTGCGCGCGCTGTGCGCCGGCCCGGACGACGTCCTGCTGGTCAGCTCGCCCTGCTACGTCGGCGTCACCGGCGCCGCCCGGCTGCTCGACCTGACCACCCTGCCCGTCCCCGAGGGCCCGGCCGGCGGCCCCGACCCGGAGGCCGTGCGCGCCGCCGCCCGGGCGGTGCGGGCCGAGGGCCGCCGCCCGCGCGCCCTCTACGTCGTCCCGGACTTCGCCAACCCCTCGGGCACCAGCATGCCCGTCGCGGCCCGGACCCGGCTGCTGGAGGCGGCCGCCGAGGAGGGCCTGCTCGTCATCGAGGACAACCCGTACGGCTTCTTCGCCCGCGACCCGGGGGAGCGGCCGACGCTCAAGGCGCTCGACCGCCGCCGCCAGGTGGTCTACCTGGGCTCCTTCGCCAAGACCTGCTTCCCCGGCGCCCGCCTCGGCTACGTCGTGGCCGACCAGGAGGTGGCCGGCCCCGGCGGGCGGCGCACCCTGCTGGCGGACGAACTGGCCAAGCTGAAGAGCATGACGACGGTCAACACGCCCGCGCTCAGCCAGGCCGTCATCGGCGGCATGCTGCTGCGCCACGACTGCCGGCTGCGCGCCGCCAACGCCGCCGCCACGGCCCACTACGCGGCCGGCATGGACACCCTGCTGCGGGAGCTGGACCGGCACTTCCCGGCCTCCGAACGGCGCCGTTCGGGCGTGTCCTGGAACCGGCCCGAGGGCGGCTTCTTCGCGGTGCTGACCGTCCCGTTCGCCGCCGACGACGCGGCGATGGAGCGCTGCGCCCGCGGGTACGGGGTGCTGTGGACGCCGATGGCGCCGTTCTACCCGGCGGGCGGCGGGGAGCACCGGCTGCGGCTCTCGATCAGCTCACTGACGCAGGCTCAGATTATCGACGGCGTGGCCAAGTTGGCGGCGTTCATCGCCTCCTGAGCGGCACTGCCGAACAGCAGGAGGGGCCCGGCTCGTGAGCCGGGCCCCTCCTCGGGCATCTCGTCCTCGTGCGTCGTGTCTCAGCGCACCCGGGTGGAGAACAGCCGGGCCGACCAGTACACCGACAGCACGGTCATCACCACGACGACCAGCAGGCCCTGCCACACCGCACTGTCCCCGAGGTGGCCGGAGAACAGCGCGCGCATGCCCTCCACCGCCCAGTAGAAGGGGTTCCACTTGGCGGTCTGCTGCAGCCAGTGCGGAGCCAGCGTGAGCGGCAGCAGCACCCCCGAGAGCAGCGCGATCGGCTGCGCGATGGTGTTCACCACCGGTGCCATCGCCGCGTCCGTCGGCACCATCAGCGCGATGCCGTAGGAGATCGCCGAGGTCATCAGCGCCAGCAGCCCGAGCAGCAGGTAGGCGAGCAGCAGGTTCAGCGGGCTCACCCGCAGCCCGAACGGCAGCGCGATGAGGGTGATCAGGACGGCCTGCACCAGCAGCGCCACCATCTCCCGCAGCGCCCGCCCGAGCAGCAGCGCCAGCCGGCTCACCGGCGTCACCCGGGAGCGCTCGATGATGCCGGCCCTCAGCTCGCCGAGCAGGCTGAAGCCGGTGAACAGCCCGCCGAAGATGCACAGCACCGCCAGCAGGCCCGGCACGTACATCTGGTAGATGTCGGCGTAGCTGCCGGCACCGTTGGGGGCGATCACCGGCTTCAGCAGCGGGGCGAACAGCAGCAGGTAGAACACGGGCTGGATGATCCCGACGGCGATCCAGATCGGGGTGCGGATCATCAGCAGCACCTGGCGCTGGAAGACCAGCCAGGTGTCGCGGGCGAGCTTCATGGTTTCCCCAGGAGTGGGCGGATCAGGACTGCTGGAGCGAACGGCCGGTGCGGGCCAGGAACACGTCGTCCAGGCTGGGGCGTTGGAGCTGGACGGTGCCGGGTGTCACGCCCGCCCCGTCCAGCGCGCGCAGCAGCTGCGGGATGGCCGCCGCGCCGTCCTCCAGGTAGAGCCGCAGTCCGGCCTCCCCGCTGAACTCCAGCCGGTGCAGGTAGGGCTGCGGGCGCAGCACCTCGGCGGCCCGCTCGGCGACGCCCTCTCCGGGCTCCAGTTCGAGCAGCACGACGTCACCGGAGATCTCGCGCTTGAGCACCTCGGGCGTGCCCTCGGCCACCACCTGGCCGTGGTCGACGATCGCGACCCGGTCGCACAGGGCGTCGGCCTCGTCGAGGTAGTGCGTGGTGACGACGACGGTCATGCCCTCGGTGCGCAGCCGGCGGATCTCCTCCCACACGTACGCCCGGCTGGCCGGGTCCAGCCCGACCGTGGGCTCGTCCAGGAACAGCACCCGGGGCTCGTGGATGACGCCGAGCGCGATGTCCACCCGGCGGCGCTGGCCGCCGGAGTAGGTGGCGCACGGGCGGTCGCCGAACTCGGCCAGGTCGAAGGCCTTGAGCGCGCCCTCGGCGGCCTGGACGGCCTGCGCCTTGGCGGCGCCGTACATCCGGGCCTGGAGCACCAGCTCCTCGCGGGCGCTGACGGTGTCGGTGGTGCCGCCGCCCTGGGCGACGTAGCCGATCCGGCGGCGTACACCGGCCGGGTCGGTGAAGAGGTCGGCCCCGGCGATGCTGGCCTGACCGCCGTCCGGGCGGATCAGGGTGGCCAGCATGCGCAGGGTGGTGGTCTTCCCGGCGCCGTTGGGCCCGAGGAAACCGTAGATCTTGCCCGCGTCGACGGACAGGTCGATGCCGCGCACAGCGTCGACGGTGGGGTTCTCGCCGCTCTTGCGGGAGGTCTTCTTGCGGTAGGACTTGCGCAGTCCCGTGGTCTCGATCAACCGGAACTCCCGTGCTGGGATGGGCTGCCACGGCACCTGGGAAGGCGGTGCTCGGCACCTGCGAAGGCGGTGCTGGGCGCCACCCTAGGCCGAACTCCGGCCCGGAGACAATGGCCTAGACCAATGGACGTCGATCTTCCGGTCTGCTACAGGATCCCCGGCAGCGGCTGCCGGAAGTCCTGCCCGGCTCGGGCCGCCAGGGCCTCCAGCCGGTCCGCGGCCGTGGCCGCCCCGCCGCCCGCGCGCAGCGCCTCGCCGACCCGAACCGCGCCGCACCGGTAGTCGGCCGTGTCCAGGACGGTCCGCAGGGCCTGCGCCAGCCGCTCCGGCGTCACCCGGGCGAACGGCACCCGCAGCCCCGCCCCGGCCGCCGCCACCTGCGCCGCGACGAAGGGCTGGTCGTGCCGGATCGGTGCGGTGACCAGCGGCAGGCCGTGCGTCAGGGCCTCGCCGACGGTGTTCATCCCGCCGTGGCACAGCACCGCGTCCAGCGCGCCGCGCGCCATCAGCTCCAGCACCGGCGCCCGGTCCACCGCGACGGTCTGCGGCGGCAGTTCGGGCAGCAGCTCGCGCGGGGCGGCGAACACCGGCTGCACGTCGTCGCCGCACAGCTCCAGCGCCCGGGCGGCCCGCGCGTGGAAGTCCGCGCCCAGCTCCCCGGCCAGCGTGCCCATGGTGACCAGCACCCGCCGGCGCCCGGGCAGCAGCCGCTCCCACGGGAAGTCCGGATCGGCCGGCCGAACGGAGTGGACCGGCCCGACCAGCGCGTGGTGCGGGGGCGGCGCGTCGTCACCGGTCAGCGCGGGGCCGGTGGTCGCCAGCACCAGGGCGGGGGAGAAACGCGGGTCCACGTACTCCTGCGCGGGCAGCCGGGCACGCTCCCACAACCCGCGCAGCAGGCCGGTCATCCAGGCTTCCACCTGCGGCAGTGCCCGGTACGGGCGGCCCAGTTCCATCGCCCCCGGCGCGAAGCTCGCCCACGGCAGGCCGTGCCGGTGGGCGGCCAGCGCGCCCGCCGGGGTGTGCTGGTCGACGAGCAGGACGTCCGGCCGGAACTCCCGCACGACCGCGTCCAGCGGCTTCGCGGTGAACCGCGCGTACGGGACGATGAAGCCCTCCCAGAGCGAACGCAGCGCGGCGAGCCCGTGCCCGCCCTGCGCCCGGAACGCCCGGGTGCCGGTGCCGAGCACCTGCGCCTGGGGGCCGAGCAGCGGGCGCAGCACCGACTCGGTGCCGGTCCAGGCGACGTCGTGTCCGCGCGCGGTCAACTCGGCGGCGATGCCCGCCGCGGGATTGACGTGCCCGGTCAACGGGGGCATCACCAGCAGGAACCGGGTCATCGCGAACCCTCCTCGGGGATCAGTTTCTGCAGGTCGGCGACGGTCAGCGCTTCCAGGGCGGCCAGGTCCAGCCCGGCGCGCAGCCGGGCCAGGTCGGCCGCCGGGCCGAAGCGTTCGCGCAGGCGCCCGGCGAGCGCGGCCAGTTCGCCCTCGTCGAGCAGCAGGTCGCCGTCCAGCCGGGCGCCCGGGGTCAGCCGGTCGGCCCAGCCGGGTGGCGCCCCGGCGGCCTCGACCAGCAGCGCGACCAGCTCGGGGTGCAACGGCGCGGCGGGGTGCTGCGGTTCACGGTCGGACGACGTGTGAGAAATGGCATCGGACATCGAAGGGGTCTCCCACCTGTTCGACGGCGCGGGGGTGAACGCGTCGGCCCCGCAGGCGGATTCGGCGGCCTCGGAGACGAACGCGATGGTGAAGGGGCCCGAGATCACTTGTGCGACCCGGCGGGCGTCGGAATACTAGCCCGCGTGACAGCACTGGAGGCAGTGGCCGTTCACCTCCCCCCGCACGCCGTGCCCATCGAGGCGGTTGGTGAGCGGATCGGCCTGACCCCACGTCAACTTCGACTCTTCCGCCGCTTCCACGGACTGGACCAGCTCCGTCTGGACCCGTCCGGGACGCTGCCCGACCTGCTTGACTCCGCCCTCGACAACCTGCCTGAGCTGCGCGGACGCGAACGGGACGTCCGCTTCGTGATCCACGCGCGCAGCATGCCGGTGGCGGTGCCCTACCCGCTCAACCCGTTGCACGACCTGCTCGCCCCGCGCGGCCTCGCGCACGCCAACGCCTTCACGGTGACCCACCACGCGTGCGCGGTGGGCCTGCTGGCCATCGACCTGGCCGGCCGGCTGCTCGCCGCCGAGCCCGACCCGCGGGCACTGGCGCTCGTCCTGGCGGGCGAGAAGACCTTCACCAAGGACGCCCAGGTGGTGCCCGAGACCGGTATCTTCGCCGAGGGCGCGGCCGCCTGCCTGGTGAGCGCCGACGGCGAGCGCCACCGGGTGCTCTCCTTCGCGGTGCGCCAGCGCCCGGAGTTCGACGGCCGGCTGGCCGAGGACGCGGACCTCCTGGCCCGCTACCAGCGCGAGTACCCCGACGTGATGGTGGAGGCGATCGAGTCCGCCCTGGACGAGGCCGGTCTGGACCTCTCCGACCTGGCCGCGGTGCTTCCGCACAACGTCAACCAGGCGTCGTGGCGGATGATCGCGCGCCGGATCGGCTATCCGCTCGACAAGGTGGTGCTGGACAACGTGCTGTCGGTGGGGCACAGTTTCGCTGCGGACAGCCTCATCAACCTTCACACCGCCACCACGCGGGGGCTGCTGCGCCGCGGCGACCACTACCTGATCGCCGCCGCCGGTGTCGGAGCCACCTTCTCCGCGATGGCGGTCCGCTGCTGACGAAGCGTCGGCTTCGTCCATCCTTCCCACGCCAGACCACTCTCCCACGTACGACGGGACGGGACACCCATGTCAGAACCTGTGGTCCAGACCACTGACCCCGAGCTGCGCGAGCGGATCCGCACCGGCATCGGCGAGCTGCTGCCCCGCGTCCTCAAGCGCGAACTGCCCGAGATCCCCGAGAACGCCTGCCTCTTCGACGACCTCGGCCTCACCTCCGCCGGCACCATCGAGCTCATCCTGGAGCTGGAGGAGTCGCTCGACATCCAGGTGGACGTCGAGCAGATCACCGAGGACGACCTGCGCTCGGTCACCAAACTGGCCGACTACGTCGCCGGACACGTCATCCCCGAGGACTGACCGGGTGGCCGACCACGGCCTGCGGATCACCCGGGCGCTCGCGCGGCGCTTCGACGGCCGCTCGGAGGCCTCGCTCCACCCGGACCTGCGGGTGTTCGTCTCCGACCTCGTCCGCCCCTACGGCCTGCCGCTGCGCGAGGACCTGCTGAGCGAGGGCGTCGGCCACTCCTACGAGGAGCTGGCCGCCGACCTGCTGCGCGAGGCGCTCGGCGAGGACGAGCCCGTCGACCTGCTGATTCTGGCCTTCGACACCCCGGACGTCCGACCGGGCGCGCCGTCCTCGCTGGCGCTCAGCCGGTCCTGTCCGGGCACACCGCTCGCCTTCGCGGTCTGCGACCAGGGCGTCGCCGCGGCCTTCACCGCGCTGCGCCTCGCGGTCGACTACCACCGCACCGGATCCTGCCGCCGGGCGGTCGTGGTGCTCGCCGAGCAGACGGCGCTGCACCACGAGCCGGCCGCGCCGGTGGCGCTGCCGGAGCGGCACGGCGTGGTGGTGCTGGTCTGCGAGGAGGCCCCCGGGCCTGACATGACCGTCCACCAGACGCCCGGTGCCGAGCTGTCGGATACGGCGGTGCGGGCGCGGGCCGCCGAACTGGGGCCCGACCCGGCGCTCGTGCTCGGCCCCGGGCTGGCCGGTGCCGAGGACTCGGCGGCCCAGCCGTTCACCGGGGCCTGGGCGGAGCTCGCCGAGCAGCTGCCCGCCTGGCGGGCGCAGGGGCGCCCCGTCCTGGTCGCCGACCTGGATCGCAGGCTCGGCGTGCTGAGCACGTTGACCCTTCCGTAGTCATGGTTCAGTTCATGCCAACTCCCCTGTCTCGCAAGAGAATTGACGAACTGCCGGTTTGGTAAACGATTGGTATGGACCAGTGTGCGAGGTCGCTGGTAGCGTCCCGATCGCACTCCCGCTGAACCCTTCCCCGGCGAGCCGAAAGGCGCGTGCGACGTGACCCCGTACGGCGAGACACAGACCAGTAGGCGGATCGAGGTCCGGTACGCGGCCTCGGCCGACGACTCGGCGGAGGGTTCGGCTGTCGATTCGGGGCCGCTCACGCTCGGCCAGGACAACATGATCCGGTGCATCGGGCGCGACGCCCCCGAGCAGATCAACAAGGATGCGCTCTGGCCCGTCCCGGACGGCACCTCGGTGTCGGCCGGGCTGGCCGCCCTGCGCCGGCTCGTCGAACGGCACGAGTCGCTGCGCACCTCCTTCCCGGCCGGCCCCGGTGCGGACGGCTTCCCGGAGCGCCAGGTGGTGCACCCGGAAGGCCGGTTCACCGTCACCGTGATCGAGGCGGGCGACCGCAGCGACACCCAACTGGATGCGCTCGCAGCGGAGTTGGGTCAGGCCGACGTCGCCGTTCCGTTCGACCTGGCGGCCGCCCCGCGGCTGCGCTTCACCCTCGTCGCGGACGGCGAGCGACTGCTGCGGCTGGTCGTGGTGGTCTGCCACGCGGGGGCCGACGGCGCCGCCACCGTGCTGCTGATCCAGGACTGGCTGGACCTCGCGGCCGGCAAGGACCTCCCGCCGGTCACCGCCCCGACCCCGCTGCGGATCGCGGACGCGGAACGGAGCGCGCAGGGCCGCCGCAAGTCGGCCGCCGCGCTGCGGTACTGGGCCCGCAGCCTCGCCACCGGCCCGCAGGTGGTGTTCGCCGACGCGAGGATCACCGGCCCCCCGCGCGACCTCTCCGCCGTCCTGGTCCGCTCCCGCACCGTCGCCGAGGACCTCGCCGCCGTCTGCCGCCGCACCGGCGCGAGCCCGTCCGTCGTCCTGCTCGCCGCCTTCGCCGCGCTCGTCGCGCACCGGTCCGGCCGCACCGGGCTGGCGCTCTCGGCGCTCTCCGCGAACCGCCAGCGCGCCGCCCTGGTCGACCACGTCGGCACCCTGGCGCAGGACGCCCTGATCCTGCTCGACACCGGGACCGCCGACCTCGACCAGCTGATCGGCCGGGCCAAGGCGGCCTCGCTGAGCGCCTACTGGCACAGCACCCTGGACGCCGAACAGGTCTGGCGGCTCATCGAGGACTGCGCCCACCTGCGCGGCAGCCGCTTCCCCCGCCACGTCGTGGTCAACGACCTGAGCCTGACCATCCCCGCCGCCGTCGCCGACGCCCGACCCGCCGCGGCCGCCGACCCCGAACTGACCCGGCTGCCCGCTCCACAGCTGCCGGTCCGGCTGATGTTCACCATCCTGCGGATCAGCGGCAGCCTCGACTTCGCCCTGATCAGCTGCCCGCAGGTGCTGGACCCGGACGAGACCGATCGGTTCGCGCGGGCACTGCTCGCCGTCCTGACCGCCGCCGCCCGCGGGCCCGTGCCGCTCGACGCCCTGCCCGGCGTCGGCGGGGTGCCGACCCCCGACCGGGGCGGGGAGTGGCGCCTGGTCGACGGCTCCTGGATCGACCTGGCCGCCGTCCGCGCCCTGCTGGAGGCCGCCCTCGGCGCGCGGGCGGAGATCGAACTGGCGCTGGATGAGGGCAGGCTGACCGCCAGGCTGACCAGTGCGGACCGCGAACTCACCCCGGCCGCCGCCCACCAGGCGGTGGTCGCCGCACTGCCCGGCCGCGACACGGCGATGGCGCCGCACCACTATCTCGTCCGGCACACCGGCCCCGGGGCGGAGGCCGTCACCTCCGGCGGCGGCCGCGACCCGGAGATTGCCGCCCGGCAGGCGGTGCTCACCTGAACGGGGGAGCGCGGGCAGGCGCGGGCGGACTCACTCCAACGGGTCCTCGCCGTCCCACCGGACGTCCCAGGAACACGCCGAGGTCGCCCCCGAGGTGAGCCCCCACGGGCTCGGCACCTCCTCCTCGTCCTCGTCGCCCTGCAACGGCAGCCGGTCGATCACCGCGACCAGCCGCGGCGGCAGTTGCGGCGCCAGGCCGTGGTGGACCCGGGACAGGATGTCGCGCCGCACGTCGTCCGGCAGCAGCGGCCTGGTCATCCGCAACGGCATCGGCCCGGAGGGGCGTCCGGTCGCCGCCAGCTGGTCCGACCAGGCCCGCCAGTAGTCGGCGTCGTCGTTCTCGCCGAGCTTCAGATGGTGCAGGTGCAGGCAGTACGCCGCCGTGCCGCAGCCCGATCCGGCGGCGAAGCGCCACCAGAACTCGGCGCCCTCCTCCCGACCGGTCGCGTACAGCAGCGCGGCGAACACCTCCGCGCCCTCGGGCTGGATCCGGCGGGCGTTCACCAGGAGGTCGAGCCCCCGGGAGGCGTCCGGCGCGCCCAGCACCAGGGCCACCACCAGGCCCAGTTCGAAGGCGGCCTGCTCGAACTCCGACGGCAGGTGTGTCGGCGCGGCCGTGAGCCGGGCCTGGCGCAGTGCTGCGATGCGCTCGGCGTGCGCGCGCTCGGGCCGGGGCACGTGGACCACCGCACGCCCCCCGCCGCTCGTGCCCGCCTCGCCGCTCGTACCCGTCCCGTCGCTCGTGCCCGCCCCGTCGGGCGGGTCCGCCTCCGGCCCGGGTGTCACAGCTGACCCGCGTGGTCCGGCAGTTCACCCGCCCGGTCGGCCGGTTCGCCCGAGCGGTCGGGCAGTTCGCCCACGCCGAGCCGGCGCGCCAGCCGCTCCCGAGCGTGCCGCAGGTTGGAGTGCACCGTCGCCACCGGCCGGCCCAGGTAGGCCGCGATCACCTTGACGTGCAGGCCCAGCAGGTACCGCAGGATGATCACATCCCGTTGCCGGTCCGGGAGTTCGAGGATCGCCGCGTACAGCCGCACCTCGTCCGCCTCGCTGTGCAGCAGCCCGTTCGCGACCTGCTTGAACGCGCCGATCACCGCGGCGAAGGTGACGGCCTCCACCGCCACCGGTTCCTCGGCGGACATCCAGTCCGAGACGTGCCGGTTCGCCAACCGCCAGGCGTACGCGGCCGGCTCCTCGAACCGCAGCACCTGGGGCCAGCAGCGGGCCAGGTCCGCCTTCACGGCCTCGACCACCAGCGCGGCGTCCGCCTGGCCGCCTATCCTGGTCAACGCGAGAGCGTGCCAGGCGGGTTCATGGGTCTCGCAGAACGACGCGTAGGTGAGGTCCAGCCGCAGGCCGAGGTCGCCACCGGCCTCCCGGTCCGACTCCGCGCCGTCGGCGCGCTCCAGCGTCGGCCCTCCCCGGTACCCGCGCACGGGGGCGCTCCTGTCGATCGTCATCGAGCCTGCTTTCCGTGGCCGCCGGCAGTTCGCCGGGCCACCTGAGGTTCGGGCTGTCTGCGCCCATCCTCAGTCCATCCGGCTCGTCACTCCAGGCCGCATCCCGAATACAGATCGTCATCCCATGGGATCGGCCGACTGGTTGGAGCGCGGCGGGTCCGCGCTCGGCCTCCGGATACGGTGGGCACCAATCGACAGGTGTCCGCGACGCCAAGGGGGAACGCGATGAGCCTCTACGACGGAGTCGACCTGCGGCTCAACATGCCGCACTCGGCCCGGATGTACGACTACTACCTGGGCGGTTTCACCAACTTCGCCGCCGACCGCGAGGCCGCCGGGCACGCCCTCGCGGTCGCACCCTGGCTGCGCGTCGCCGCCCGCGCCAACCGGTCCTTCGTCCACCGCTCCACCCGCGCCCTCGCCCGGGCCGGCATCGACCAGTTCCTCGACATCGGCACCGGCATCCCCACCCCGCCCAACCTCCACGAGGTCGCCCAGAGCGTCGACCCGTGCGCCCGCGTCGTCTACGCCGACAACGACCCGATCGTGCTCTCGCACGCCCAGGCCCTGCTCACCGGCACCCCCGAAGGCCGCACCGCCTACGTCGAGGCCGACGTCACCGACCCCGCCCGCCTCCTCGCCTCGCCCGGCCTGCGCGACACCATCGACCTCACCCGGCCCGTCGCGCTCTCCCTCAACGCCCTCCTGCACTTCGTCCCCGACACCCGCGGCGCCCACGAGCTCGTCGAGCACCTCAAAGCGGCCCTCGCCCCCGGCAGCGCCCTGGTGATGACCCACGTCACCCCCGACTTCGCCCCGGCCGAGATCGCCGGCCTGGTCCGGATCTACGAATCCGCCGGCACCGCCGCCCAGGCCCGCACGCTCCCCGAGTTCACCCGCTTCTTCGACGGCTGGAGCCTCATCGCGCCCGGCACCGTCCCCACCCCCCACTGGCGGCCCACCCCCGCGGACCCGCCGGCCACCGCCCCCGAGGCCGCCGCCTACGCCGCCGTGGCGCTCAAGCCCTGACCCCGCCCGCCCTGACCCGTCCGCCCGATCGCCACCCAGCGCCCTCCACCCGTGCGGCCCCGCCGTCCCCGGGACAGACTGGTGGTGGATCGACGCCGCCCGTGAGGCTGGGAGAGGCATGCTGCTGGGACTCACCACCGCCCTGGTCGCGACCGTGTGCTTCGGGTTCGGGGCGGTGTTCCAGGCGCGCGGGGCGCGGTCGGCGCCGCAGGCGGACCGGGTGCGGGCGGGGCTGCTGGCCGCACTGGCGCGGTCGTGGGAGTTCCTGCTCGGCACCGTACTGGACATCGTCGGTTTCGCACTGAGCATCGTGGCGCTGCGCAGCCTGCCCCTGTTCCTGGTGCAGGCCGTCACCAACGCGAGCCTGGCCGTGACGGCGCTCGCCGCCGTCCGGCTGCTCGGGGCACGGCTGCGCCGGGGGGACGTGACGGGGATCGTCGCCGTGGTGGTCGGCCTGACGCTGCTGGCGCTGGGGTCGGGCCGGGAGGGCCGGGAGCACGCCCCGCCGCTGTTCCACTGGGCGCTGCTCGCGACGACCGCCGTGATGCTGCTGCTGACCCTCGTCCTGGTGCGCCGGGCCGGCACCGTGGCGGCGGCCGGGCTGGGGCTGCTGGCGGGGGTGGGGTTCGGCGTGACGAGCCTGGCCGTGCGGGTGATGGACGCGTCGAGCCTGGTCACCGTCCTCACCGACCCGGCGGCGTACGCGCTCGCGGTGGGCGGCCTCGGCGGCTACCTGGCGTACGCGCTGGCGCTTCAGCGCGGCACGGTCACGGCCGCGACCGCCGCCGGGACGGTCGCCGAGACCTTCGGCCCGGCGCTGGTGGGCGTGGCGGCGCTGGGCGACGCGGCGCGTCCGGGGTTCGAGTGGTGCGCGCTGGCGGGCTTCGCGGTGGCGGTGGGCGGCACCTTCCTGCTGTCCAGGTTCGGGGAGTTGGAGGGGCAGTCCGCGGAGGTGGCCGGTGCGCGGCCGGGCTCGGTGGACCGGGCCTCTGAACCGGGCCCGGACCCGGAGGCGGACGCGGAGCCGGTCGTCCCGCCCCGGTAGCCCGGGTGGCGCCGCCGTGCGAAGGTGACTTGCCGGACAAATCGGACGGTGACAGGCCCACGGAGCGGCAGGTGCGCGATGGCGGACGAAGCCCAGCCGGGCCCCCGACGGCCGGGGCCCGCCGACCCTCCGGTCGTGCTCGTCACCGGCGCGTCCTCCGGCATCGGCCTGGCCACGGCCGTCCGCCTGGCCGACGCCGGCTGGCGGACCCTGCTGTCCGGTACCGACGGCGCCCGCCTGGACGAGGTCGCCGCCCGGACCGGCGGCCGCGTCCTGCCCGAGGACCTGAGCAAACCGGACGGCCCGAGCCGGCTCGCCGAGGCGGCCCTCGCGGAGGCCGGCCGGGTGGACGCGCTGGTCGCCAGCGCGGGCCTGGGGTGGCGCGGCCCGTTCGTGGACACCCCCTCGGACGTCCTGGACCGGATGATCGAGGTCAACTTCGCCGCCCCGCTGCGGCTGGTCCGCCTGCTCCTGCCGGGCATGCTGGAGCGCCGCCGGGGCCGGATCGTGCTGCTCGGCTCGATGGCCGGCCAGGTCGGCGTGCGCGACGAGTCGGGGTACGCGGCGACCAAGGGCGGGCTGGCGATGTTCGCGGAGAGCCTCTGGTACGAGCTGCGCGGCACCGGGGTGGGGGTACGCCTGGTGCTGCCGGGCCCGGTGGACACCCCGTTCTTCGACCGGCGCGGCACGCCCTACCAGCGGGAGCGGCCACGGCCCGTCACGGCGGAGCGGGTCGCCGACACCGTGGTCGCGACCATCACCACCGGGCGCGACCGGCTCTTCGTGCCGCACTGGCTCGGCTTCCCGGCCCGGATCCACGGCGTGGCGCCGGGCGTCTTCCGGCGCATGGCGTCCCGCTTCGGGTGAGCCCGGTGAACACCGCGACCCGGGTGCTCGCGACGGCGACCGTGACCGCGACCGCGGCGGAGCTCGCGCACCTGGCCCCGGCGGCGGTGCGCCTCCCGGCGCTGCGCCGCACGCTGGCCCGCCGAACCGCCGGCCACGGCGCGGACCCGCACCACGTCGCCCTGACCTTCGACGACGGCCCCGACCCGCGCGGCACCCCGGAGATCCTGGACGCGCTGGACGCCCTGGGCGGTGTCCGGGCGACCTTCTTCCTGCTGGGCTCGATGCTGGAGCGCGCCCCCGCCCTCGGCCGGGAGCTGGTGCTGCGCGGCCACGAGGTGGCCGTCCACGGCTGGTACCACCGGCCGCAGTGGTACCCGGCTCCGGCCCGTGACCTGCGCGAACTGCGCCGCGCGACCGAGGCGGTGACGGCGCTGTGCGGGGTGCGCCCGCACTGGTACCGCCCGCCGTACGGGGTGCTGACGGCCGGCCCCGCCCTGGCCGCCCGGCGGCTGGGCCTGCGCAGTGTCCTGTGGACGGCCTGGGGCCGGGACTGGACGGCGGAGGCGACCGGCGCCTCCGTCTACGCGACCGCCCGCCCCGGCCTCACCGGCGGCGCGACCCTCCTCCTGCACGACTCCGACTGCACCTCCGCCCCCGACTCCTGGCGGGCCACCCTCGCCGCCCTTCCGCTGATCGCCGCCCACTGCCGCGCCCACTCCCTCACCCTCGGCCCGCTCCGCGACCACGCCGTCCCGGGGGCCGCCCGCGGCTGACGGCACCGCGCCCGCCCCCGCCCCCGAGCGCCGGGCGGACGACGAAGCCCCGCCCCTCGGCGACGCCGGACCCGCCTACGCCAGACCCACCTGCGCCAGGGCCTCGGTGAACCCGGTGCGCCAGGGCTCCGGGGTGGCGCCGGGGGAGGGGGCGGGCGCCGGGCGGGTGAGGGCGGCGAGGGCGTTGCGGACCACTTCGGCGGGGTGGGCGGAGGCGACGTCGGCGTGGCCGAGTTCCAGCTCGTGCTGGAGGTTGTCGCGGCCGTGGCCCTGGACGACGTCGAGCAGCAGCAGCCGCCGCCCGAGGGCGCGGGCCTCGCTGCAGGTGTCGCCGGAGCTGGTGACGACGAGGTCGGCGGCGGCCATCAGGGCGGGGATCCGGTCGGTGTAGCCGAAGGGGTGCAGGCGCGACTCCTTGCGGGCGGCGGCCCGCAGCCGCCGTTCCAGTTCCCGGTTGCGCCCGGCGACGGCGAGCACGTGCGGACCGGCGGCGGCGAGCGAGGCGGCGGTGCGGGCGAGCGGTCCGAGCCCCCAGGCGCCGGACATCAGCAGCACGCACCGCCCGCCCGCGGGGACGCCCAGTTCGGCGCGCGCCTCGGCCCGGCCGGGCGGCCGGTAGAACGGTTCCCGCAGCGGAGCGGGCAGGACGGTGACGGCGGCGTCCGGCCGGTAGCGGCGCACGGCGCAGGCGGCGACCTCGGAGGTGACCAGGAAGAGGTCGGTGCCCTCCTGCACCCAGAGCCGGTGCGGCGTCACGTCGGTGCAGAACACGAAGTGCCGGAAGTCCCGTTGCGGCAGCCGGTTGACGGCCGAGGTGGCGGTGGCGAACACGGAGACCACCAGCTGCGGCCGCTGCGCCGCGACCAGTCGGCGCAGCGCCGGGACGAGCCGGCTGCGGGCGGCCGCGTCGGCGAGCAGCGCGAGCCGGGCGCCGGGCCGCAACGCCGAGAAGTGGAAGGCGTCGTACACGCCGGGCAGGTCGAGCAGCCGCCGGAAGACGGCCTCCCCGGCGGCGCCGGAGCGCTGCCCGAGCAGGGCCATCGCGTCGACCGTGTGGGTGGTCCAGCCGCGGGCCCGCAGGGTGTCGGCGCAGGCCTGGGCCATCACGTCGTGGCCCTGGCCGAGGGAGCCGGAGACGAGCAGGGCGTGCGGCATCGGGCGGCCCGCTCAGGAGGCGGCGGAGGCGGCTGTGGCGGCCCGGTACCAGTCGGCGTAACTCCGCACGCCGTCCGCGAAGTTGGTGTGCGGGGACCAGCCGAGCAGGCGCTTGGCCTGGGCGCAGGAGATCCGCCGCCCGGTGTAGTCGGCCTTGCGGCCGTCGATGTGCTCGATCGAGACCGGCCCCAGCAGGTCGTCGACGGTGTCGGCGATGTCGCGCACCGACACGGCGGTGGAGCCCTCCAGGGCGAAGGTCTGGTCCTCGGCGGCGGGGGACAGGGCCCGGACGTGGGCGTCGGCGAGGTCCTCGACGTAGACGAAGTTGCGGCTCTGCCGCCCGTCGCCGGCGATGGTGATCGGCCGCCCGGCCAGCGCGGCCTGGACGAACCGGGCGACGACCAGCTCGTCGCGCATCCGGGGCCCGTACGGGATGCCGTAGCGCAGGATGGTGAAGTGCTGCCCGTACAGCTCGCGGTAGCTGTGCACCAGCATCTCGGCGGCGAGCTTGGTGGCCACGTAGAGGTGGCCGCTGTGTTCCAGCTCGATCGGCACGTGCTCGTCCAACTCCTGCTCTCCACCGTCGAGTTGATCGTCGGTGAGGGCGGCGCCGTAGACCCAGACGGTGCTCGCCAGCACGGTGCGGCTCAGCCCGCTGCGCCGGGCGGCCTCCAGGACGGCCTCGGTGCCGTCGATGTTGGTCCGCACGGCCCGCACCGGGTCGGCGGAGACCTGCTCGACGTCGGCCATCGCGGCGAGGTGGTACACCACTTCACTGCCGGCCAGCGCGGAGGTGAGGGCCGCGAGGTCGAGGATGTCGAGCCGGGCGTGTTCGGCGTCGGGGTTGAGGTACTTGTCGGTCGTGTCCACCGCGAGGACGTCGTGGCCGGCCGCGATCAGGTGGTCCACGACGTGTGACCCGATGAATCCGCATCCCCCGGTGACGGCTATCCGCACGATCTCTCTCCTTGTCGGGCTCCGTGTCGAGCGCCTTCGCGCACTCCGTCTCTCGCAATCCGTTTCTCGCGCTCCGTGCCGAGCACCTCGGCGTGCCCGCCTGGCCGGGTCGACCCGCCCCGGCTATCCGGCGAGTCTGCGGTGCACCGCCGAGACGGCCTCGATGACCTGCTCCGTCTCGTCCCCGGTCATGTCGGAGTGCACCGGCAGGCACACCTGCCGCGCGCAGACGTCCTCGGCGACCGGCAGCGGCCCGCGCCGGTACGGGGCGAGGACGGGCTGCAGGTGCAGCGGCAGGTCGTACACCTCGCCGGACAGCCGCACGCCGTACTCCTCGGCGACCGCCCGCTTGAACGCGGCGCGCTCCACCCCGGGCGGCAGCAGCGCCACGTACTTGTAGTAGTTGCCGCGGCAGCCGGACGGTTCGAGCACCGGCTCCAGGCCGTCGAGCCCGGCCAGCGCCTCGTCGTAGCGGCGGGCGACGGCCCGGCGGGTCTCGATGAACTCCTTGAGCCGGCGCAGGTGCACGGCGCCGACGGCCGCGCTGAGCTCGCTCATCCGCCAGGCGTGGCCGAGCCGGACGTGGTGGTTGGTGGTGAAGGAGCCCTTGCCCTGGTCGCGGTAGGTGCGGGCCTCGTCGCGCAGTTCGGGCGACTCGGTGAGGATCAGTCCGCCCTCGCCGCTGGTGGTGACCTTGGTCGGGTAGAACGAGAAGGCCCCGGCCAGGCCGAACGTCCCGGCGCAGCGCCCGTCGAGGCTGCTGCCGTGGGCGTGTGCGGCGTCCTCGACCAGCGGGACGCCGTGCCGGTCGCAGAGCGCGCGCAGCTCCTGGACCCGCGGGGTGATCAGTCCGCCGATGTGGACGAGTACGACGGCTGCGGTATCCGGGGTGAGGGCCGCCTCCAGCGTCTCGGGGGAGAGTGCCAGGGTGGCCGGGTCGACGTCGGCGATCACCGGGCGCCCGCCGGCGTGCAGGACGGCGCCGGCGGTCGCGTAGAAGGTGACGGCCGGTACGACGACGTCGCGGCCCCGGACGTCGACCGTGCGCAGGATCACCTCCAGCGCCGCGGTGCCGCTGCTCACCGCGACGGCGTGCGAGGCGCCGTGCTCGGCGGCGAAGGCCTGCTCCAGGCGTTCGGTCCACGGGCCCAGGGTGAGGGCGCCGGTGGTGAGCATCTCCATCACCGCCTCGGCGACGGCCGCGCGGTCGGATTCGTCGAACACGATGCGGGCGGCTGGAACGCCCATGGGCACCTCCGGCGGCGGGCTGGGGTCAGCACCGATCGGGTCAGATGGGGCCGAACCGTACGAAAAGTGTCGGGCCCGGCACATCACGCTACTTCGCCCGCCGGGCCGCGGCCCGTCGTCGCCCCCCGCCCGGGTGACGGCGCCCGGCCCCGTCGCCGCCCTGCCACTGCCCCGGCACCGCCCCGCCGCCGCTCCGTCGCCACCGCCGGGAGTGCGCCCGATGGCTCCCACCACCGCTGATGCGCTTCCGCCGTCCGGGGAGGGGCCGTACTGCGTCCGCAGTACGCAAACGGCCTGCGCAGGGACGACGACGGAGGAGGGGCCGGCGATCAAGGATGGGTCATGCTGCGGGCGGTCCGCGTCGAAAGGCGCCGGGGCGGCCGCGGTGCGCACTCTGACCGAGATCCGAAGGAGTCCACTCTTCCGTGGCCACGTTCCTGTACCGCCTGGGCCGCTGGGCCTTCGTCCGACGCCGGCTGGTGACCCTGCTCTGGGTCGCCGTGCTGGCGGTCTGCGGAGTCCTCGCGGCCAAGGCGCCCGCCGCACCCGACGACGGCTTCGCGATGCCCGGCACGGAGGCGCAGAAGGCCTTCGACCTGATGAACGAGCGCTTCCCCGGCGGCCACGCCGACGGCGCCTCGGCCCGCCTGGTGTTCGTCGCCCCGTCCGGGCAGAAGATCACCGCCGAGCCCAACCAGCAGGCGGTGGAGCGGACGGTCGCCGAGCTCGCCCACGCCGACGAGGTCACCGGCGCGGTCAGCCCGTTCAAGGCCAACACCGTCTCCAAGGACGGCACCACCGCGTACGCGACCGTCAGCTACTCCGTGAAGGCGGGCGAGCTGTCCAAGGGCGCCACCGACGCCCTCGAACAGGCCGCCCAGCACGGGCGGGACGCCGGGCTCAAGGTCGAGGTCGGCGGCAACGCGCTGATGGCCAAGCCCGAGGCCGGCGGCAGCAGCGAGATGATCGGCATGGCGCTGTCCGCGGTCGTCCTGGTGATCACCTTCGGCTCGCTCGTCGCCGCGGGCCTGCCGCTGCTCACCGCCGTGATCGGGGTCGGCCTCGGCATGGCCCTGATCACCGGGCTCGGCAGCACGCTCGGCCTGTCCTCCACCACCAGCACGCTCGCGATGATGCTGGGCCTCGCGGTCGGCATCGACTACGCGGTGTTCATCGTCTCCCGCTTCCGGGCCGAGCTCGCCGAGGGCCGCACCCCGCAGGAGGCGGCCGGCCGGGCCGTCGGCACCGCCGGCTCCGCCGTGGTGTTCGCCGGGCTCACCGTGGTGATCGCCCTGGCCGGGCTCTCGGTGGTGGGCATCCCGATGCTCGCCAAGATGGGCATGGCCGCGGCCGGCACGGTGGTCATCGCCGTCCTGGTCGCGCTCACCCTGGTCCCCGCGCTGCTCGGCTTCATCGGCCGCCGGGTGCTGCCCCGCAAGGCCCGCAAGGGCGCCGTCGAGCCGAAGAAGGAGAACGGCGGCTCCCGCTGGGCCAAGTTCGTGCTGCGCCGCCCGCTGGCGGTGCTGCTCGGCGGCGTGATCGGCCTCGGGGTGCTCGCCGCCCCGGCGCTCGACCTGCGGCTCGGCCTGCCCGGGGACGAGTCCAAGCCGACCTCCACCACCCAGCGCCGTGCCTACGACCTGCTGTCCGAGGGCTTCGGCCCCGGCTTCAACGGGCCGCTGACCGTCATGGTCGACGTCAAGGGCACGCCCGACCCGAAGGCCGCCGCGGGCGAGGTCGCCAAGACGGTCTCCGCGCTGCCCGGCGTGGTCTCCGTGACCCCGCCGATGTTCAACAAGGCGGGGGACACCGCCCTGCTGAACGCCGTCCCGTCCACCGGTCCGAGCGCCGCGGAGACCAAGGACCTGGTCCAGACGATCCGCGGCCACGCCGCCGGCCTCAAGACGGCCACCGGGGCGACGATCCTGGTCAGCGGCACGACGGCGATGAACATCGATGTCTCGCAGAAGCTCACCGACGCGCTGGTGCCCTACCTCGCGGTGGTCGTCGGCCTCGCCGTCGTCCTGCTGCTGGTGGTGTTCCGCTCGGTGCTCGTCCCGCTGAAGGCGGCGCTCGGCTTCCTGCTCTCGGTGGCCGCCGCGCTCGGCGCGGTCGTCGCGGTCTTCCAGTGGGGCTGGCTGGCCAACCTCATCGGCGTCGAACAGACCGGTCCGGTGATGAGCATGATGCCGATCTTCATGGTCGGCGTGGTCTTCGGCCTCGCCATGGACTACGAGGTGTTCCTGGTCACCCGGATCCGGGAGGGCTTCGTCCACGGCGAGCAGCCCGACGAGGCCATCGTCACCGGCTTCCGGCACAACGCCCGGGTGGTCACCGCCGCCGCGTTCATCATGATCGCCGTCTTCGCGGGCTTCATCGGCATGGGCGAACCGATGATCAAGATGATGGGTCTGGGCCTCGCCGCGGCCGTCGCCTTCGACGCCTTCGTGGTCCGGATGACCATCGTCCCGGCCGTCCTGGCCCTGCTCGGCCGCCACGCCTGGTGGCTGCCGCGCTGGCTGGACCGGCTGATGCCGGACATCGACGTCGAGGGCAGCAAACTGCAGACCGCCGCCCCCGAACCGGCCCCGGTCCGGGAGTCCGTCGGCGTCTAGGCCCGACCCCCGCGTCCGGGCCGGGGCCCGTCCCGATCCACGGGACGGGCCCCGGCCCGGACAATGGTTCGATCCCTACCGTTACCGTTGCTGTCGGGGTCCGCCACGCACACGGCGGCCCCCGACCCGGCCCACCCCGCCCGGCAGGGCGAGGTTCGGCACGAACTGGCAGAACCCGGCGAGGGTGCCGCCAGGGCACCCCCGACCCGGAGAGCACCACGATGAGCGACACCTGGCAGCGGCTGCGCCGCGACCACCCCCGGCTGCTCGACGCCGTCGGCGGCGTCGTGCTGATCGCGATGACCGGCATCGGCGTCACCGTCGACCAGACCGGCCACGTCATCTCCTTCAGGCCGCTCAGCGCCGCCATCGCGCTGGCCTCCGCCGTCACCGTGTTCGCCCACCGCCGGTACCCGCGGGCAGTGGTCGTCATCACGCTGATCTGCACGATGGCCCTCATCCTCACCACCCCCCGCCTCACCCCCGGGCTGGCCACCCCGCTGCTGCTCGCCCTCTACTTCCTCGCCGTCCGCACCGACCGCGCCACCGCCCTGCGCGCCTCGATCGCCTCCGCCGTCCTGCTCACCGGCACCTCGCTGATCGGCGACGGCGGCGGCCCGATCGGCCAACGGCTCGGCGTCCTCGCCTGGGCCCTGCTGCCCGGCGCCCTCGGCGACTCCATCCGCAACCGCCGCGCCCACCTCGCCGCCATCGAGGAACGCGCCGAACGCGCCGAACGCACCCGCGAGGAGGAGGCCCGCCGCCGGGTCGCCGACGAGCGGATCCGGATCGCCCGCGACCTGCACGACGTCGTCGCCCACCACATCGCCCTCGCCAACGCCCAGGCCGGCATCGCCGTCTACCTCATGGACCGCCACCCCACCCAGGCCCGCGAGGTGCTCAGCCACATCACCGACGCCACCGGCTCCGCGCTCCAGGAGCTGCGCGCCACCGTCGGCCTGCTGCGCCGCGCCGAGGAGCCCGCGCCGCTCGAACCGGCCCCCGGCCTCGACCGGCTCCCCGAGCTGATCAACGCCTTCGAGCGCACCGGCCTGCCGGTGCGGCTCACCGTCGAGGGCGAGGCCCGCGCGCTCTCGCCCGGCGTGGACCTCACCGCCTACCGGATCGTCCAGGAGTCCCTGACCAACGTCGCCAAGCACGCCCGGGGCGCCGGCGCCGAGATCACCCTCGCCTACAGCGGCAGCCGGGTCGCCGTCAGCGTCGCCAACGGCCGCCCGCCGACCAGCGCCCGCCCCCGCCAGGCCCTGCTGCCCCACCCGGCCCCCGGCGAGGGCGGCTTCGGACTGATCGGCATGCGCGAACGGGCCGGCGCGGTCGGCGGCCGCCTCACCGCCGACAGCCGGCCCGACGGCGGCTTCCTGGTGACCGCCGAACTTCCGCTGCGCACCGGCGCCCGGGACGACGGCGC
Organism: Kitasatospora sp. NBC_01300; assembly: GCF_041435235.1. Lineage (NCBI taxonomy): Bacteria > Bacillati > Actinomycetota > Actinomycetes > Kitasatosporales > Streptomycetaceae > Kitasatospora > Kitasatospora sp. NBC_01300. Next base: position 7,402,085 of record NZ_CP108408.1, read on the forward strand.
CGTTCGCGGCGGCTGTGTCAGTCGCGGTGGCAGCACCGCCCGGGAAGACCGTGCCGGCCGGGAAGACCGTGCCGTTCGAGTAGACAAGGACCACGCATGACCATCCGGGTACTGCTCGCGGACGACCAGGCGCTGCTGCGCGGTGCGTTCCGGGTGCTGATCGACGCCGAGGACGACATGGAGGTGGTCGGCGAGGCCGCCGACGGCCACCAGGCCGTCGAACTCGCCCGCGCCACCCGCCCCGACATCGTCCTGATGGACATCCGCATGCCCGGCGCCGACGGCCTCGGTGCGACGGCCGCCATCTGCGGCGACGAGGAACTGGCCGGCACCCGGGTGCTGATCCTCACCACCTTCGAGATCGACGAGTACGTGGCCCAGGCGCTGCGGGCCGGCGCCGGCGGCTTCCTCGGCAAGGGCGCGGACCCGGCGGAACTGCTCGCGGCCGTCCGCACCGTCGCCGCCGGGGACGCCCTGCTCTCGCCCGCCGCCACCCGGGCCGTCATCGACCAGCTCCTCGCCCAGCCCGATCCGGCGGCCGGCGGCACCGCCGAGCGGCTGTCCGTGCTCACCGCGCGCGAGCGCGAGGTGATGTCGATGGCCGCCACCGGCCTCACCAACGAGGAGATCGCCGAGCGGATGTTCGTCAGCCCGTTCACCGTCCGCACCCACGTCCACCGCGCGATGGCCAAGCTGGACGCCCGGGACCGGGCCCAACTCGTCGCGATCGCCTACCAGTCCGGGCTGGTCCCGCCGGGCCGTCCGGCCTGACCGGCGAAGGCCCGCCCGCCGGCGCGTCCGCCGGCCTGTCCGCCGGCCTGTCCAACTCGCCTGGTTCGTGGTGATAGCAGGACTGATCGACCGTCAGACTCCGGCCATATGTCGGTGATCTGAATTCCAGCCTGCCCGAAAACGACCTCCGAACTGGTGTATCAGCGAGTAGTCTGCCGATGACTCAGGATGAGGAGGGTGTTCGTGGAAACCAAGGACACGGCAGGCGAGGTGCGGATTCTCCAGCCGTTGCCCGGGCGCACGGCGGACGGATCGCAGGAGTTCGACCTGCGGTTGACGCGTTTGCTCCGCCTGCTCGGGGCCGAGGCCGCACACGGGGCGGACTTCCCGAGCGCGGCCCGGTGGGAGGTCCACAAGGCGCTTTCCGGGCGTACCGACCTGCCCGAGGAGTACTTCGAGGCACTGCTGGAGGCGGCGGTCTACGACCCCAACCCGAGCTTCAACCGGCGCTTCGTCGAGCCGGCCCTGCTGGCTTTCGGCCAGCGCAGGGTGCGGCTGACGCTGCTCGGTTACCTGCACACCGGCACCGACGCCGAGCGCGCCGGCGCCGCCCGGGCCTGGTACTGGACGTCCCTGTCGGTCGGGGACGGCCGCAGTACGGCCGTCGCCGACGAGGGGTCGACCGTGCGGGACGCCTGGTACGAGGCCGCGCTGCGGGAGTTCGTCGCCAACGAGGACCTGGACGTGCGGCGCTGCATCCTCCCCGGGCTGCCCCTGGTGCCGCGTGCCTACCCGTCGCGGCTGCACGCCCTGGTGGAGGCCGCGGTGGCCATCGCGAGGGCGCACCCCGACGAGTACATCCGGCACCGCGCCGAGGTCCAGGTCGGTCTCTGACCGACTCTGCCCCTGCCCCCGGCCCCGCCCTGCCCTGGCCCCGCTACGCCCCCCGGCGGGGCCGGGCGGCCGCGCCCCGGTCCGAACCCGGCCGTCACGGCGCCCCGTTGGCGGCCCCGCCGACCGGGTCGGTCAGCCCGTCTTGACGGTGATCTCGCCGATGTTCGTCCCGAGGTCCAGCTTGTACTGGCCGTTCGGGTCGCTCTGGACGCCGATGTGCTTCTCGCCCAGGTCGGTCGAGGCGGTGACGTGGTAGGAGGCGGTCGGCACGGTCACGTTGATCTCGCCGTTGGAGGTCTTCGCCGTGATGTTCTGGGCCTTGCCGGGGGTGAGCTTGATCCCGCCGTTGTCGGTCTTGGCGCTGACCCGGTCGCCCTTGAGCGAGGTGCCCTTGATCTCGCCGTTGTCGGTGCGCACGTCGACCGGCCCGGCCACGTCGTCGAGCGTGATGTCGCCGGAGCTGGTGTGCACCGAGACGTCGCCGACCTGGGTGAGCTTGATCCCGCCCGCCGACGTCCCCCCGGTGATCGGCAGCCCCGGCGGCAGCTCGACGGTGTAGTCCACCGAGCAGTTGCGTCCGCAGCCGCCGAGCACCAGCACGCCACCGTCCACCCGGGTGCTCGCGCCCGGCTTGTCGCTCCGGTAGGTGATGTTGCGGTGGACGGAGGCCTGGGTGGCGCCGGCCTTGCCGCGCACGGTCACCTCTCCGGCGTCGCTGTCCAGCCGGATGCCGGTGATCTTGTCCGTGACGGTGGCGTCGTCGGTGAAGTTGGTCCCGATCGGGTTGCAGGCGCTGAGCACCCCGGCGGAGAGCCCGGCGACCACGAGAGCTCCCGCGAAACGGTGGTACCTGCCCATGTTCGTCCCCCATGTGTCCTGCGCTGCTTGTTGCGCGATAGCCCCTGGTGACCGCCCCCGTCCGGAGCCGTCCCGACGACAATAACCGCACGTGGCGGCCCTGGTCGGTGGTATTAACCCCCCTAAAGCGACTCCAGCCAGCCCCCCGGCGCCGCTGCACCCACCCCCACCTGGGCTCACCGGAGCCCCGGAGGAATCAATAGACCGGTCGGTATATTTCCCCAGGGGCCGTCAGGGCTTGCGACCCACCGCGCCGTAGATGCTGACGCGGTCGGCGCCGGGGGCGGGGGCGGTGTCGGGGCGCCAGAGGGGGACGGTGGTGATGCCGGGGTCGAGGAGGTCGAGGCCGTCGAAGAAGGCGCGGACCTCGTCCCGGGTGCGGCCGACGAGGGGGGCGGTGGCCTTGTCGTAGATGCCGGTGACGCGGTCGCGGACCTCGGCGGGGATGAAGTCGGCAGTGCCGTGCGAGAGGACGAGGTGGCTGCCGGAGGGGAGCGCCTCCATCAGCGTGCCGACCGCCTGGTAGGGCTTGTCCTCGTCGCGCAGGAAGTGCAGGACGGCGGCCAGGACGAGGCCGACCGGTCGGGAGAGGTCGAGCAGCCCCGCGGCCTCGACGGCGGCGAGTACGGCGGACGGCTCGCGCAGGTCGGCCTGGAGGACGGCGGTCCGCCCCGGGCCCGTGCCGGCCATCAGGGCGCGGGCGTGGCTGAGCACGATCGGGTCGTTGTCGACGTAGACGACCTGCGCCCCGGGATCGGCGGCCTGGGCGATCTCGTGGGTGTTGCCGACGGTGGGGATGCCGGTGCCGACGTCGAGGAACTGGTCGATGCCGAGGTCGGCCACGCAGCGCACCGCGCGGGTGAGGAAGCCCCGGTTGGCCCGCGCGGTGGGGCGGAACTCCGGATTGGCGGCGAGCGCCTTCTCGGCGGCGGCCCGGTCGGCGGGGAAGTTGTCCTTCCCGCCGAGGTAGTAGTCGTACATCCGGGCCGGGTGCGGGATGTCGGGCCGCAGGTCGGCCGGGGTTCCGGCCTCGCCGGACTCCCACAGGTCGTCGTGTCCCACGGTCGCTGCCTCCGTCTGTTGACGATCGGATGATCTGCTTCCAACTTCCCCGGCGGACAGCCTAAAGCCCAGGTCACGGCCCTGGTGGCGGTTGGTCAGGTCACCCCTGTATGTCCGTTTTCGTTCGTCCATCGCGCGCCCCCGGTCGTCCCGGCGGAGGATGGGAGGTCCCGGCGGCGAACCGTTGCCGGGCGACGGAAGCGGAAAGACCGGGGAACAGGAGGTCCGGCGCTGTGGTGATCGCTATGGCAGACATCCGCGAATGGCGCGGCCACGCCGTGGTCGACGAGAAGAGCCACCGCATCGGCTCGCTGGAGTCCGTCTACGTGGAGACGGCCACCGACCAGCCGTTCTTCGCCACCGTCACGGTCGGCCTGGTGACCAAGCGCCGCCTGGTGTTCGTCCCGCTCGACGGGGCGGTCGTCGGTCCGGACTACGTCCAGGTGGCGTTCCCGAAGAACCAGGTCAAGCAGGCGCCGTCGATCGGCACCGACGACGTCCTGCCCGCCGAGGAGGAACCGGCCGTGTTCGCGCACTACGGGCTCCCGTACGAGACCGGCGCCGGTGGCGAGCGCCGCCTCGCCCGCCGCTGAGCAAAGCCGCTGAACACCGTCGCTGAACCGCCGAACACCCCAGTGCCCCCGCCCGCATCGCCCCGCCCTGCAATGGATACCCCACCGGGTACAGTTGTCAGTCGACAGTCGATGCGAAAGGCGGCCCGGACATGCAGGTGGACGAGGAGTCGGTCGGCGCGGTCCTGAACCGGCTGCGCCGTGCCCAGGGCCAGTTGGCCGGGGTGATCGCGATGATCGAGGCGGGCCGTGACTGCAAGGACGTGGTCACCCAGCTCGCGGCGGTCTCGCGCGCCCTGGACCGGGCCGGGTTCAAGATCGTGGCCAGCGGCATGCGCCAGTGCATGGCCGCCTCCGACGAGGACACCCCGCCGATGAGCGAGGCCGAGCTGGAGAAGCTGTTCCTCGCCCTGGCATAGGCCGAGAAGCCGCGAAGCGCAGAAGCCGAGAGGCGCAGCAGCACAGGAGGGCCGCGACGGATCCCGTCGCGGCCCTCCCGGCGCTTCCGGCCCCCGGCTCCCCGACGTCTCCGCCGAGAATCCCCGCCGCCCACCACGGAGTTCCCGAACCGCCCGATGGGCCGTCACACGCCGTTCACGTCCCGGTCGCTGACTTTCGGATGAATGAGGGCCGCCCACAGTTGTACAGCCAACTGCCGGGCCCTCCCTTCCCCAGCCTCCGTGACCAGCCGCGCGCGGGCCCGGCGCCGACCCCCGGCGGACCGGGCCCCGGGCGGCGGACAGGACAACCGTGGCCGCAGGCAGCGCCCTGACCCTCACCTCCTCCGCCAACCCCACCGAAGGCGACCGGCTCACCTTCCACTGGACGACCGACGCCCCCGACGCCAAGAACTGGGTCGGCGTGTACGACGGCGGCCGCCAGCCCGGCAACGGCGGCTCCCTCCTCTGGAAGTACGTCCCGGGCACCTCCGGCGACCTCCAGCTCGACACCTCCGCGCTGACCGGCGGCCCCTACACCGCCTACCTGCTCGCCAAGGACGGCTACGGCATCCTCGCCCAGACGGCCCCGTTCAGCTTCCGCGCCAAGCCGGCCGTCGTCCGCCCGCACAGCGCCGTGGACGCCCTCACCACCGCGCCCGTCGCCCCCGGCGCGGCGGTCTCCGTCAAGCTCGGCGGCCTCTGGTCCCGCCCGGTCGGCAACCCGGCGGGGACCGCCGCCTTCCGCAAGGTCAGCGGGCCGTCCTGGCTGAACGTCACCGCCGACGGCGCGCTCACCGGCACCGCACCCGCGGCGGGCAAGAGCCCCGAGCTGGCCGTCGTCGGCGTCAAGGACAGCGCGGGTGCCGTCGACACCGTCACCGTCCTCATCCCCGTGGTCGACCCCGCCGCGCCGCCGCGGCTCAAGGCCGCCAGCTGGAACCTGTACGACGCCGGCGCCGGGTACACCGACGCCCTGGAGAAGCAGCTGCGGGTCGTCCTGACCCAGGGCCTGGACGTCCTCGCCCTCCAGGAGACCGCCGGTGAGCGGGCGAAGACCCTGGCCGACGCGCTCGGCTGGTACGCCTACCAGAGCCCCGGCAGCGTCGGCATCCTGAGCCGCTACCCGCTCGCCGACGTCACCGCGCCGACCGCCGACCTGCCCGCCGCCGCGGCCACCCTGCAGCTCCCGGGCGGTCGGGCCGTCCGCTTCTGGGCCGCGCACCTCGACGAGGCCGGCTACGGCCCGTACGCGCTCCAGGACGGTCGGACGGCCGCCCAGACGGAGGCCGCCGAGACCGCCTCGCTCCGCCTGAAGCAGGCCAGGGCCCTGGCCGCAGCGGTGCGCGCGGACATCGCCCGGCGCACCCCGGTGGTGCTCGCCGGCGCCCTCTCCTCGCCGTCCCACCTGGACTGGACGGCCGCCACCGCCGCCGCGCACGGTGGCGTCGGGGTGCTCAACTGGCCCGTCAGCGTGGCCCTTCAGGGCGCGGGGCTGACCGACACCTTCCGCGAGGAGCACCGCGACCCGGTCAAGTTCCCGGGCGCGACCTGGTCGCCCACCCGCAAGCAGCGCGGCGCCAAGCCCGAGCCGCAGGACCGCATCGACTACGTCCAGTACGCCGGCCCGCTGAAGCTGGTCGAGGCGCACACCCTGGTCGCCGACTGGCCGCAGCCCGAGCCGAACACCGCCGCCAACGAGTGGCCTTCCGACACCGCCGCCGCCGTCGCCACTTTCCAGCTCTGAGAGGCCAGTTCGTGATGTCCGAGCTCTCCCGCCGCACCTTCGTCGGCGCCACCGCGGCCGTCGGCGCCACCGCCCTGACCGGACTGGGCGCCGCCTCCGCCGAGGCAGCCCCCGCCGCCGCTCCTGCCGCCTCCGGCCGGTTGGCGGGCACCATCAAGGACGTCAAGCACGTCGTCGTGCTGATGCAGGAGAACCGCAGCTTCGACCACTACTTCGGCACGCTCAGTGGCGTCCGCGGCTTCGGCGACAAGCAGGCGCTCCAATTCCCGGACGGCGCCGACGTGTTCCGCCAGCCGGACAGCCGCCGCAGCGACGGCGGCGCCATGCTGCCGTACCGGATGGACACCTCGAAGTACAACGCGCAGAACGCCGGCGGCCTGCCCCACGACTGGGCGACCGGCCACCAGGCGATCAACAACGGCGCGATGAACAAGTGGATCGCCGCCAAGGGCGAGCGCACCATGGGCTACTTCACCCGGGACGACATCCCCTACCAGTACGCCCTGGCCGACGCGTTCACCCTCTGCGACGCCTACTTCACCTCCCTCGCCGGCCCGACCGACCCCAACCGGCTCTACCTCTGGACGGGCACCTCCGGCCCCGGCCGCGACGGCACCACCGGGCCCTGGATCGACAACACCCCGGTCACCGACAACCCCGTCGCCGACTGGACCACCTACGCCGAGCGCCTGGAGCAGGCCGGCGTCAGCTGGCGGGTCTACCACAACCCCAGCAAGGACGACCGCACCGGCGACTACGACGACAATGCCCTCTCCTACTTCAAGCAGTTCCACAACTTCCCGCCCACCGACCCGCGTTACATCAACGCGATGACCAAGTTCGACCCGGCCGCCTTCGACCGCCACTGCAAGGACGGCACCCTGCCGACCATCTCCTGGCTGGTCGCCCCCTACCTCTTCTCCGAGCACCCGGAGGCCGGTCCGGCGTACGGGGCGCACTGGGTCAACCAGGCCCTCCAGTCGCTGATGTCCAACCCGGAGGTGTGGCAGCACACCGTCTTCCTGGTCATGTACGACGAGAACGACGGCTACTTCGACCACATGGTCCCGCCCACCCCCGAGCCCGGCACCCCCGAGGAGTTCACCCAGGGCCGTGCCATCGGCCTGGGCAACCGCGTCCCGCTGTGGGTCGTCTCGCCCTGGTCGCGCGGCGGTTGGGTCAACTCCCAGGTCTTCGACCACACTTCCGTGCTGCGCTTCATGGAGCTGGTCACGGGCGTCGCCGAGCCGAACATCTCGGCCTGGCGCCGGTCCGTCTGCGGTGACCTCACCAGCTGCTTCGACTTCGCCGCGCCGAACCCGTCCGTCCCGTCGCTGCCCGACACCACGGCCCTGATGGCCAGGGCCGACGCGGGCACCAAGCTGCCCGGCGTCGCCCTCCCGGCGGTCGGAGCCCAGTCGATGCCCGTGCAGGAGCGCGGCGAGCGCCCGCACCGCCCGCTGCCCTACCAGCCGTGGGCCGACGTGGAGGTGGACCGCAGGACCGGCAAGGTCACCTGCACGATGAGCAACGACGGTTCGGTGGCCTTCCCGTACACCGTCTACCCGAACATCGCGCTGCCCTTCGCGGGCACCCCGTACACCGTCGCCCCCGGCGCCACCGCCCGGTACGTCTGGGACGCCGCCGCCACCAACGGCCGCTACGACTTCACCGTCCACGGCCCGGACGGCTTCGTCCGCCGCTTCGCCGGCACCGTGGTCCGGGACGGGCAGGACGGCCAGAACGACATCGGCGTGCCGATCGTCACCGCCGACCTGCACGGCAGCGTGCGGCTCACCTTGCAGGTGGCCAACGACGGCATGACCGACGTCTCCTTCACCGCCGCGCCCAACGACTTCGCCGGCACCGCGCAGACCGTCCGGGTCAAGCCCGGGCAGCAGGCGAACCTGTCCTGGCCGCTGGACAAGCAGGGCCGCTACGACGTCGTCGTCACCGCCCACACCGGCCTGCGCTTCGTGCAGCGCTACGCGGGCTGGGTGCACTGACCCGGTAGCGGGCGGGCCGCGGGCCGGGGGCGCCGAACCGGTGACCCCCGGCCGTGGCTCGGCCGTCCGGGCGGGGCCCGGGGCTACCGTCGGGCGCATGCAGAAGATCACCACCTTCCTCTGGTTCGACGACCAGGCCGAAGCGGCCGCCACCTTCTACACCTCGCTCTTCCCCAACTCCCGCATCACGCAGGTCACCCGCTACCCCGAGACCGGCCCCGGCGGAGCCGGATCGGTCATGACCGTCGCCTTCGAACTCGCCGGGCGGGAGTACACGGCCCTCAACGGCGGCCCAGAGTTCCACTTCACCGAGGCCATGTCGCTGCAGGTGGAATGCGACGGCCAGCAGGAGGTCGACGAGCTCTGGGCCGAGCTCACCGCCGACGGCGGCCAGGCGGGCCCGTGCGGCTGGCTCAAGGACCGCTTCGGCCTCTCCTGGCAGATCACCCCGCGCGTCCTGCTCGACCTGATCGCCGACGAGGACCGGGCCAAGGCCGGCCGGGTGATGGCGACGATGATGCGGATGCAGAAGATCGAGGTCCAGCCGCTGCTCGACGCGGCCAGGGGCTGACGCGATGGCCGCGCCCGCCCTCCGCAGCACCCTCTACCTGCGCGCCACCCCCGAGCGGGTCTGGCACGCCCTCACCAACGCCGACGAGTCCGGCCTCTACTGGGGCCACCGCAACGTCTCCACCTGGCTGCCCGGCGCGCCCTGGGAGCACCAGCGCGCCGACGGCTCCGGGACGGCCGACGTGGTCGGCGTCGTCGAGGCCGCCGACCGCCCGCACCGGCTGGTCATCACCTGGGCGGCGCCCGGGGAGCGGCGCCCGGGCGGCCCCTCCGAGGTCACCTTCGAGCTCCGGGGCTGGCACGACCTCACCCGGCTCACCGTCACCCACGACCGGCTGGCCGACGAGACCGAGCGGGCGGACGCCGAGCGCGGCTGGTCGGCGGTGCTGTCCAACCTGAAGACCTACCTGGAGACCGGCCACCCGCTCCCGCAGGAACCCTGGTCGATGCCCTGAGCCCCCACGCCCCCCCAGGCCCCCCGACCCCTCGGAGTCCGACGCAGGGTCAGCGCCCGGCCCGCACCGCCGGGCGCGCCCGCTCGCCCCGGACGAAGCGTCGCAGCCCGGCGAACCGCGAGAACCGCTCCCGGCTCGCCACCGAGGCCCGGTCCAGCTCCTCCATCAGCCGCCGGCTGCGGTGCTCCAGGTCCAGTTCGTCGAGGATCCGGTCCACCTCGGCCAGTATCGAACCGTGCAACTGCCACGCCTCCGGGTGCTCCCGCACCTTCTGCAGCAGCACCTGGGCGACGTTCTCCCGGCAGGTCCAGGCCGCGGCCAGCTCGGCGGTCAGCCGCCGCTCCGCCTCCTCGGCGCTACGGCTCACCTGGGTGGTGACCAGCACCGCGAAGCTGACCATGGCCCCGCCGACGTGCGCCAGCAGCTCCTCCAGGCCCACCGCGACGTCCGGCGGGAACAGCCGCTCGCCGGGCGCGCGCCGCTTGGCCAGGTCGGTCAGCGAGCGCGCCAGCACCCGGATCACCACCACGCAGATCTCCAGGGTGTCCAGCCCGGTGCGCAGCACCAGCCGGGACAGCAGCCCGTCGTTGATCCGCGGATTGAGCCGCAGGCTGTCCTCGGCCTGGCGCAGTGCCACGTCCACGTCGGCGATGGCGTGGTCGAGCCGGCGGGCCTCGTGCAGCTGCTCGGCGGCCCGGGCGACCGGGGTCGGACGACCCAGCTGCTCGGCGATGTCCAGCAGCAGCTGGCGGGCCCGCCGGGCGAGGTCCTCGATCGACTCCCCGGCGGTGTCCACCCAGACCGGCGGGGCGAACAGCAGGTTGAACAGCAGGCCGACGGCGGCGCCGATCAGCGTCTCCAGCACCCGGTCCCAGGCCTGCGAGGCGAGCCCGCTGACGCCGAGGATCAGCATGGCGCTGATCGCGACCTCCTGGACGAACTCCTCGACCCGGACGAACCGGCCGACGACCAGCGAGGCCAGGATGATCAGCCCGAGGCTCCACCAGGAGAGCCCCACCACGGCGCTGAAGCCGGTCGCGATCAGCACGCCGACCACCACCGAGTTGACCCGGCGGATGCTGGTCTTGAGCGTCGAGTAGACGGTGACCTGCACCACCAGCAGCGCGGTGAGCGGGGCCGTCAGCGGGGCCGGCTCGCTGCTGAGCCGGGTGGCCACCGCGAAGGCGAGGGTGGCGGCCACGGTGGCCCGCACGGTCTGGACGACGAAGGGTTCTCGGGCACCGCGGCGGATCAGGGCCGTGAGGGACTCCGGGAGAAGGGCCATGTCGCCCTTCTTTCCCCCCGGCCGCCCTTCACACCGCCGAGTCGCCCGACCGGCACCCGTATGCTCTGGCCCGGGCCCTGACCCGGGCGAGGGTCACGGTCCTACGGCCTACCGCGGGTCCTGACGGTTCAGCCGCAGCTTCCAGGGCGCCAGCGCCGACTCGACCTGCACCCCGATGCTCATCTTCGACGCGCCCTCGATCCGCTCCTCGAAGCGGATCGGCACCTCGCGGATCGTCAGGCCGCGCTGGACGACCCGGTAGTTCATCTCGACCTGGAACGAGTACCCGCTGCTCTGCACGGTCGGCAGGTCGATCGCCCGCAGGGTGCTCGCCCGCCAGGCCTTGAAACCGGCGGTGGCGTCCCGGACGCCCAGGCCGAGGATGGTGTTGACGTAGAGGTTGGCCCAGGCGGAGAGGGCCTTGCGGTGCCAGGGCCACTCCGCGGCGGTCGAACCGCCGGGCACGTAGCGGGAGCCGAGCACCACGGCGGTGTCGTCGGCCAGCAGGGCCTCGACCATCGCGGGTATCGCCGAGGCGGGGTGCGAGAGGTCGGCGTCCATCTGGACCACGACGTCGGCGTCCTCGTCCAGGGCCCGGGCCATGCCGGCCAGGTAGGCGCGGCCGAGGCCGTCCTTCTCGGTGCGGTGCAGCACGCCGACGGTGCCGCCGGACCCGGCGGCGAGCTTGTCCGCGATCTCGCCGGTGCCGTCCGGCGAGTTGTCGTCGACCACCAGCAGGTGCAGGCCCGGTACCGGGAGGTCCGCGAGAAGACCCGCGAGGACCGGAAGGTTCTCCCGCTCGTTGTACGTGGGGACGACGACAACGACCTTCGGGGAGGCCTCGACCATGTTCTGTTTCCCTCGTGCCCTTTCCGGCCGGCACCCGTGCCACGCCGGACGGTTGTCCTTGACGACCTGCGGTGGATGAGACCGTGTGAGTGTATCGGTGCGGCGGACGGTTCCTCGCCCCGGGTGACGGGCTGGGCACGGCCGGCCACGGCCCGGAAATCCGTTCGACCGCGATGCGTGCCCGGTGCGCCGCGCCACCGACCCGATCCGTCGGTCCGGGAAATTTCTTCGAAGGCCCCTCACGGACAGCCCCTCACGGACAGCCCCTCGCGGACGGTCCCTCGCGGACGGTCCCTCGCAGCTCCCGGCGGGCTACGCCCCGCCGTAGACGGTCGCGAGGTTGTCCCGGGCCGGGTGGGTCAGGCCGGCCGGGCCGGTGGCGAAGGCGCGCAGGACGTTCTCGGTGACCCGGCGGACCAGGTCCCCGGCCCGGGCGTCGATCCCGTGGTCGGCGCTGCCGCCGCCGGGCCCGTGCGCGTCCAGGGCCTCCACCCAGCGCATCGTCCCGGAGGCGAACACCCCGGCGCCGCCCGGCACGGTGTAGTACGCGGTGTCGGAGTGCGAGCGGCGGCCCTCGCAGACCACGGGGGAGTGCGCGATCACCTCGATCGGACGCGGGGTGGGGAAGGCGGTGTCCACCCGGTCGTACTCGACGCCGACCAGGTGCGGGAACGACGCCCCGGCGGCGACGCCGGTGCCCTCGAACGCCCAGTGCTCCGGCGAGCCGACCACGTACGGGGCGTCCACCGGGTAGCCGTCGTAGATCACGCCGAGCATCGAGCTCTCCGGGTCGGCGCCCGGGCCGGTCCGGAAGTCGGTGGTCGCCGGGGCGCCGGCCTGGTGGCCCGGGTCCTGCGCCCACGCGTCCTTGTAGCAGACCACCGTCCGGTCCGGGCCCAGCTCCGAGGGTTCGAAGCGGACCCGGCGGAAGCAGCAATTGGCCCCCAGGACCGCCAGGTTGGTGCCGGCGTCGCGGGCCGCGACCACCTGGGCGCGCTGCTCGGGGGACCAGTACTCGTCGTGGCCGAGCGAGAGGACGGCGCTCGCGCCGTGCAGCAGTCCGGGCTCCCGGGCCACGTCGATCCCGGTGGTGTAGGCGAGCGGCAGCCCGAGCCGCTCGGCGAGCGCGACCAGCGGCGCCTCGTACACCAGGAACAGCCCGGCGCCGTGGTCGTAGTCGTAGGGCCGGTCGAAGACCACCCGCAGCGAGCGGGTGGCCAGACCGCCGGTGGGGCCGTTGTAGAGGCTGTACCCGCCCCACTCGTTGTACGCCTGCCAGGTGGCGGGGGCGCTCATCACGACCGTCCGCCCGGCGGTGGCGGCGGAGCGGACGGTGAGCGGGACGTAGCGCTGGCCGGAGCCGTCCTCGGCGTCCAGGCGCAGCAGGTAGGCGCCCTCGGGCCAGCCGGTGGTGTCCACGGCGAGGGTGCGCTGCCAGCCGGTCAGCACCGTCCTGGTCGCGGGGTCCACGTGCGGGGCGGGCTGGCGGCCGCCCGGGACGTGCTCGCGGCGCCAGACCAGGCGGGCGCGGGCGCCGTCGTACCAGCCGGTGCGGTAGGCGGAGACGGTGAAGGCGGCGGCCGGGGTGGAGACGTGCAGGCCGAACTGCTCGCCCGGCAGCACGCTGACCCGGTCGGCGAAGCCCTCGATGGCGTCGGCGGGGCCGGGGTTGGTGATCTCCCAGTCGCGCGCGCCGGGCAGGGACTGCTCCGGCGGGACGCCCACGTGCTGGGCGTCGGCGGTCGGGGCAGGGCCGTCGGGGGAGGGGCGCGGGGCGGGGCCGTCGGACGAGGAGTGCGGGGCGGGGGCCGGGTGGCGGGTGCCGCAGGAGGCGGTGGCCGCCGCCAGCAGGCCCAGGCCCAGAATCCCCCGCCGACTCGGTTCCGCCACCGCTGCCTCCCTGCTGTCCGTCCTCGGCAAACCCGCACGCATCCGTCGATCGCGCGGACATCCTCGCCGGTTCCGGGCGGTGCGTGCGGCCCGCCGCGCCGGGACGGGCAGCACGGTGGGGCGCCGTCCGCCACCGCCGAGGGCCGTCCGGGGCACCCCTGGCGTGTCCGGACGCGCTGCTCCCCGGCGGCACCGGTCCGGTCCCCTAGCCTGACCAGGCCCGCCGTCCGGCGGCCTTCGGGGGGCCGGAGCCGAGCGCGGCCGGCCGACTGGTGGACAGGGGTGCACGTGGTGTCGTCGGGTTCGGCCGATCCGGGGGTGGCACCCGCGACCCACGGCGCGAGGTTCCGGGCGTGGATGCTGGAAGGCCTGTCGGACATGGCCAAGCAGCACCCCGGCCCGCACGCCGAGGCGCCGCACGTCAAGGGCCAGCGCTGGTGGCGGGTGATGTGCCTGACCGGCCTGGACTACTTCTCCACGCTCGGCTACCAGCCCGGCATCGCCGCCCTCGCCGCCGGCCTGCTCTCGCCGCTGGCGACCATCGTGCTGGTGGTCGTCACCCTGCTCGGCGCCCTGCCCGTCTATCGGCGGGTCGCCCAGGAGAGCCCGCACGGCCAGGGCTCGATCGCGATGCTGGAGCGGCTGCTGTCGTTCTGGCAGGGCAAGCTCTTCGTGCTCACGCTGCTCGGCTTCGCGGCCACCGACTTCATGATCACCATCACCCTGTCGGCCGCCGACGCGACCGCGCACCTGGTGGAGAACCCGCATCTGCACAGCCTGCTGACCGGCAAGCAGGTGACGATCACCCTGATCATGGTGGCCCTGCTCGGCGCGGTCTTCCTCAAGGGCTTCAGCGAGGCGATCGGCATCGCCGTCGTCCTGGTCGCGGTCTACCTCACGCTGAACGTCGTGGTGGTGACCAACGGACTCTGGCACGTGCTGAAGGCCCCGCACGTCGTCGGCGACTGGACCGACGCGCTCACCGCCGAGCACGGCAACGTGATCGCGATGATCGGCGTCGCGCTGATCGTCTTCCCGAAGCTGGCACTCGGCCTGTCCGGCTTCGAGACCGGCGTCGCCGTGATGCCGCACATCGAGGGCGACCCGGACGACACCGAGGAGAAGCCCACCGGCCGGATCCGCGGCGCCCGCAAGCTGCTCACCACCGCGGCCGTGATCATGAGCTGCTTCCTGATCACCACCAGCCTCATCACCACCCTGCTGATCCCCGCGGACGCCTTCAAGGCCGGCGGCCAGGCCAACGGGCGAGCACTCGCCTACCTCGCCCACCAGAACCTCGGCAACACCTTCGGCAGCGTCTACGACCTGTCCACGATCGCCATCCTCTGGTTCGCCGGCGCCTCCGCGATGGCCGGGCTGCTCAACCTGATGCCGCGCTACCTGCCCCGCTACGGCATGGCCCCGCACTGGGCCCGCGCGGTGCGGCCCACCGTGATCGTCCTCACCCTGATCGCCTTCCTGGTCACCTGGCTGTTCGACGCCAACGTGGACGCCCAGGGCGGCGCGTACGCGACCGGCGTGCTGGTGCTGATCAGCTCGGCCGCCATCGCCGTCACCATCGCCGCCCACAAGTCGGGGCAGCGCCGCAGGACGGTCGGCTTCGCCGCGATCGCCGGGGTCTTCCTCTACACCACGGCCGTGAACATCGCCGAGCGGCCGGACGGCGTCAAGATCGGCGGCTGCTTCATCGCCGGCATCATGCTGGTGTCCTTCCTCTCCCGGCTCAAGCGGGCCTTCGAACTGCGCGTCACCGACGTGGTGCTCGATGTCGTCGCCGAACGCTTCGTCCGGGACTACATGCACCGCCCGCTACGGCTGATCGCCAACGAGCCGAACAGCCGGGACCTCGCCGAGTACCGCGACAAGATCCGCCAGATCCGTGCCGACAACGACATCCCGACCGAGGACGACCTGGTCTTCGTCGAGGTCACCGTGCTCGACCCGTCCGACTTCGAGGCCGAACTGACCGTGCGCGGCGAGGTGCTGCACGACCGCTACCGGGTGCTGACGCTACAGAGCTCCAGCGTGCCGAACGCGCTGGCCGCCCTGCTGCTGCGGGTGCGGGACCTCACCGGGCAGCAGCCGCACATCTACTTCGAGTGGACCGAGGGCAACCCCTTCGCCCAGTTCCTCAGGTTCTTCCTCTTCGGCCAGGGCGAGATCGCCCCCGTCACCCGTGAAGTCCTGCGCGAGGCCGAACCGGACCGCAGCCGCCGCCCGGCCGTCCACGTCGGCTGAGCCTGGTTCGTCCTGGTCAGCGGCTCGGGTGGGACTTGGTCCAGGCCGGGGCGACGAAGGCCACCAGGGCGACGGCGAAGCCGAGTTGGAGAAGGTGCCGGATCCAGTCGATGCCCGAGGTGTGGCGGACGCCGATCCATCCGGAGACGGCGTTGCCGAGCCAGGCCCCGGCGGCGCCGAGCAGCATCGTCAGCCACCAGGGGATCGACTGCGGCCCGCGCAGGATCAGCTTGGCCAGTACGCCCAGCACGAAGCCGATGAGCAGAATCCACAGGAGCTGGAACATCGCAGTCCACCTTCCGGGCGCGGCCGGACTGACACCGGTGCGCCGAATCGCCGAGACGCGGTTCGTCCCATGATCGCCCGGATCGGCCGAACGGGCACGTCGGGAGCTTCCACGGCTCCGGCTGCACCTGCTCGGTCCCGAGCTTCACCGACGGCTCCTGACGGCTGAAGCGCGTCTCCTGACGGCCGGCCCTCAGCGCTCCAGCGCCTCCTCGACGGCTTCGCGGACGTCCGGGTGCGGGTCGTTCGCGAGGCCGTCGAGGAGGGCGGCGACACCCGGGGTGGACCAGCCGGCGACGGCCCACACCAGTTCCTCGCGCACGGCCGGGTCCGGGTGGGCGGCCAGCCGGGCGAGACGGTCCAGCGGGCCGCGGCGGCGGCGCCCGAAGCTCTCCAGGGCGGCGAGCAGTTCGGCGGGGTCGCCCGGCTCGCCGGCGGCCTCGATCCGGGCGAGCAGGACGGGCACGGGCGGCGGCGGGGCGTCCAGCGGGTGCTGGTGGCGCTCGCGCAGTCGACGGCTGCCGTACCCGCCGACGGGCTGGCAGCCCATGCAGGGGCAAGGTCGGGTGCCGTGGGCGTTCGGCTGGTAGCGCCAGCCGGCGACCTGCGGCACGCCGCGGATCCGGTGGACCTCGCGGGCGCCCACCGCGCGCGGCACGAACACCTCCCAGCCGCGCGGGTCCGCCAGTTCGGCGATCCGCCGCACCGCCTCGGCGGCGGATACCCACTGCTGGGCGTCCCTCGCGCGGTCCCGGTAGTGCCCGGCGAGCACCTGCTGTGCGTCGTCCAGCCGGAGGTGCACCGCGACCAGCGAGCCCCCGGTGCCGAACCGGGCCAGTTCGCGCAGCCACTGGTGGGTCAGCGGGTACGACGGCAGTACCGGGAAGCAGTACAGCCCGCGCACCCCGCCCTGCCCCCGGCTGTCGGCCCGGATCCCGGCGCGGCGGATCCGCGGCGCGTTCGCCGCGGTGGTCAGGTGCACGAACATCGCCATGGCCCGGGATGCTAGCGGCCGACCGGACGCGGGCCCATCGGATTTCCTCGCGGGGCGGGGCGCGGCGGGGCCGGTGGCGTCAGGCGGTGCCCGTGCGGCGGGTGATCAGGGCGGCGAGGCCGTCGAGGATGCGGTCCAGGCCGAAGTCGAGGGCCTGGTCGCGCCCGTCCTCCCCGGTCATGGCGGCGGCCAGGGCGGGGTAGCGGTCGGCGTGCTGGTGCACCAGTGTGCCGAGGGCGGTGAGGAGTTCGGCTTCGGGGGAGCCGTCGGGCCCGGCGGCGCGGGACTGCTGGGCGATGCTGCGGACGTGTCCGGCGAGCAGGACGGCGGCGTCCATCCGCTCGGGGCCGGTCAGTCCGTGGCCGTCGAGGGCGGTCACCACCCCTTCCAGCCACGTGAGTTCTTTCGGGCCCATCACCCGGGGGCCGACGGTGGCGTCGAGCAGCCACGGGTGGCGGCCGAATGACTCGGTCAAGTGGTGTGCCCAGGCGGTGAGTTGGGCCCGCCAGTCGTGGGCGTGCCGGTCCTGCGGGGGCTCGCCGACGGCGGCCTCGACCATCAGGGCGACGAGTTCGGCCTTGCCGGGCACGTAGCGGTAGAGCGACATCTTGGTGAAGTCGAGCAGCCCGGCGACCTTCTGCATCGAGACCGCGCCCAGGCCCTCGGCGTCCGCGATCTCGACGCCAGCCGCCGCGATCCGCTCCAGGCTGAGGGCCGGTTTCGGCCCGCGGGTGGGCTTGGCCGGGGGGCCCCAGAGCAGCCGCACCATGTCGTTCGCCGCCTCGCTCACATTCCGCTCCCGTTCCGGGGGTTGCTCGTCCGACCTAACTGCGTCTACCGTACACAGCAGCAAACAGTATCCACCGGACGCAGTTTCTCGATCCTCTCGGACGGAGTGGTTCCCCATGAGCACCAAGGTCCTGATCTCGGGCGCGAGCATCGCCGGCCCCGCCCTGGCCCACTGGCTCGGCCGGTACGGCTTCGAGGTCACCGTCGTCGAACTCGCCCCGGCGCTGCGCGGCGGCGGCCAGAACGTCGACTTCCGCGGCCGCACCCACCTGACGGTGCTGGAGCGGATGGGCGTCCTCGACGAACTGCGCGCGCTCGACACCGGCGGCAGCCCGATGACCTTCCTCGGCTCCGACGGCAGCCGACTCCTGCACCTGCCCGCCGAGTTCGCGGGCGGCGAGCTGGAGATCCCGCGCGGCGAACTCGCCCAGCTGCTGTACCGGCACAGCCGCACCCGCGCCGAGTACGTCTTCGGCGACTCGATCACCGCCCTGGAGGAGACCCCGAGCGGTGTGCGGGCCGCCTTCCGGCACGGCGCGCCGCGCGAGTTCGACCTGGTGATCGGCGCCGACGGGCTGCACTCCAACGTCCGCCGGCTCGCCTTCGGCCCCGAGCAGCGCTACGTCCGCCACCTCGGCTACTACGCGGCCACCTGGCAGTTCCCCAACGACCTCGGCCTGGCGCCCGGTTCGGTCGGCCTCAACGTCCCCGGCCGGCTTGCCTCGATCGGCGCCGATCACCGCGACCCGGCCCGCGCGGGAGCCTTCTGCCTCTTCGCCTCGCCCGAGCTGCGCTACGACCGCCACGACCAGGAGCAGCAGAAGGCCCTGGTGCGGGACGCCTTCGCGGGCCTCGGCTGGGAGGTGCCGCGCCTGCTGGAGAGCCTGCGGCACGCTCCTGAGCTCTACTTCGACTCGATCAGCCGCGCCGACGTCCCCACCTGGTCCAGCGGCCGGATCGCCCTGCTCGGCGACGCGGCCTGCGGCGCCACCATCGGCGGCATGGGCACCGGCACCGCCGTGGTGGCCGCGTACGTCCTGGCCGGCGAACTGGCCCGGGCCCGCGGCGACCACCGCACCGCCTTCGCCCGGTACGAGCAGCTGCTGCGCGGCTACGCCGAGGGCTGCCAGAAGGGCGGGGACCGCACCGGCCCGTTCCTGGCGCCGCGCACCGCCACCGGCCTGCGGGTGCGCAACGGGCTGCTGAACCGGCGCTGGGTGCTGAACCGGATGCTGGAGCTCGGCAAGCAGGTCTCCAGCGTCGAGCTGCCGGACTACGAGCTGCCGGAGTACGCGGGAGAGTCGGCCGGCCGGTTCAGTGCGGCGGGCTGATCCGGGCGCCGCCGTCCAGGGCCGCCTCCACCTGGACGGTCGCCCGGGCCGGGCGCTCGACGGCCAGCGTGTGGTCCGGGGCGGGCCGGTCGGCGGACCAGTCCGGGCCCTTGACGGCGAGCCGGCTGACCCGCCGGCTGCCCGCCGCGAGCAGGAACTCCGCCCCCTGCGGGGAGCGCCACCAGGCCCAGCCGACGACGTCCTGCTCGAACCGGCTGCACGCCCGCCCCGGGCCGCCGCCGGTGCGCTGCGGGCCGCGGGCGGTCGGCAGCAGGACGGCGGTGGCGGCGCTGCCCTCACCGGTCCAGCGGTCGGAGCGCAGGCAGACCCAGGACGCCGAGCCCGCGTTCTGCGGCAGCGGCTGCACCGCGAAGGCCCACAGGTTGAGCTGCTTGACGCCCGGCGTGCCGTCCGGGACGGCGCAGCCCGCGCGGGCCCAGGCCAGCAGCGCGTCCTGGCCGGTGGCCTCGCGCGGCTCGCGGGCCGGCTGGGCGCGGTCCGGCGGCGGGGAGTAGGTGAGGTGCGCGGGGACGAGCCCGCCGAGGTCGGTCAGCAGGAAGGCGTGCTTCTCGGCGATGGTGGGGGAGGAGTGCAGCTGGAGCACCGTGGCGCCGTGGCAGTCCGCGAGCCCGCCCCCGGGGACCGCCGCCGTGACCCCGTCAGGGTGGTCCAACGGCCGCGCGGGGGAGTCGGGTTGGTCGATCCGGCGGGTCTCGGCGGCGTCCACCCAGGGGGCCAGCAGATAGCGCACGGCGGTGCCCTGGCGGCGCAGCGCCACCGCGCCCGCCGTGGTCACGTCCGAGTCGTCGGCCCGGGCGAGGTCCAGGCCGCCGTCGCGCCCGTCGGTGTAGCGGGCGAGCCGCCGGCCGTCGAACAGCACCACCACGGCGGCGCCGTCGACCGTCCCCGCGAACAGCAGGGCCGGCGGGGCGACGGGCGGCGTGACGTCCACGCCAGGCTCGGCGCGGGTCTGCGGGCCGGGCCGCTCCCAGGCGGCCAGGGCGCGGCCGAGCAGCGCGCCGTCGTCGCGGCGGTCGCCGCGGGCGGGCCAGGCGGTGAAGTCGACCCGCGCGGTGTGCTGCCACCGGTCCGGCTCGACCCGGGTCAGGCGGGCCGGGTCGGCCGCGGTGCCGACCGGGGCGGACGCGGGGCGGGCCACGGGCGCGGCCGGCCCGGAGTCGGCCACCACGGCCGCCGTCGTGCTGAGTCCGAGCAGGCCGACCAGCAGCGCGGCGCTCCACGTCCGGCGGCGGCGCAGCAGGTCGGTGGGCTGGACCCTTACCGCGCACGGGTCGAAGGCGGGCGGCTCCGGGTCCGCCCCGGCGGTCACGCCGGCCGCCGCCGCGACGGCCTCCTCGGGGTGCGCGACCCCGGCCCGTCGCAGCGCCCCGGCCGCCTGCTCCGGCGTCAGCCCCTCCACCGCGCGCAGGGCGAAGGCCGCCCGGGCGGGGGCGTCGAGGGCCGCGAGCGCGTGGTCCAGCGCCGCGTCCTCCTCGCCGCCGTGCGGGGTGAACAGCCGCAGTCCCCAGATCCGGGGAGCGGGCAGCCGCCGCGCGGGGTGCGGCCGCAGCGCGGCGCGCAGCACCCGCAGGCGCAGTGCGGCGTACACCGGGTCCTCGTCCGCCACCGGAGGACCGGCCGGGCGGGTCCAGCGGGAGGGCAGGGCGCGCTGGACGGTCGCGTGCGCGGCCAGCACCCGGCTGTGCCGGTCCCGGTCGGCGGGCAGCGCGAGGTACGCCAGCCGGGCCAGCCTGCGGTAGTGGCGCACCAGCGCGGCCTCGGCCTGGGCCACCGGGCGCGCCGCGGCGCCCTGCGCAGGCGATGCCGCGCCCATCGTCCGTCCTGCCAACGTGCCCTCCCCGGATGCCGTGCGTGCTGTCGTGGTGGACGGTCCAACGAGTCGATCATGTGATGGTTGCGCCGTCCGGGTCACCGGGTCGGTGGGTCGCCGGGTCGCGGGGTTCGTGACTCGGTGGTCTCGGCGGGGCGGCGGGCGGGCGGTGGTTCGGCGCGGTGTCGGATCCGCGTTCGGCGGGCGGGCCCAAGGTCCCACCCGTTCAGCCCCTTGGCCCCTGGCGGCCCGTGCCGCCGGGCGCGATGCTGCCGGTACCGGCCGGGACGATCCGCGCCCGGCCGCAAGAGTGTCGTGGACGAGGTGAACCGGCGTGCGGCATGCCACCGTCGAATCAGTGATGACCAGCCCCGTGGTCCGGGTCGCGCCCGAGACCGGCTTCCGGGAGATCGTCGCGCTGCTGACCGAGTACGACATCACCGGGGTGCCGGTGGTGGACGCGGAGGGGCGCCCGCTCGGGATCGTCTCCGAGGCCGACCTGCTGCGCACGCTGGCCGCGCAGGAGGACCCGGGCGCGCTGCTGCCCGCCCCCGAGGCGGCGCAGGCCGGCCCGGGCGGTTCCGTGACCGCGGCCGACCTGATGACCGGGCAGCCGGTCTGCACGACCCCCGGGACCAGCGTGGTCGCGGCGGCCCGGCTGATGAGCCGGCACGGGCTGAAGCGGCTGCCGGTGCTGGACGAGGACGGGCGGGTGACCGGCATGGTCAGCCGCGGGGACCTGCTGCGCGTCTTCCTGCGCGAGGACGTGGTGATCCGGCGGGAGATCGTCGAGGAGGTGCTCGGCCGGATCGAGGGGGTGAGCCCGGCGGAGATCGGCGTCGAGGTCGATCAGGGTCGGGTGGTGCTCAGCGGTACGGTGCCCGAGCCGCACCTGGTCCCGATCGTGCTCAACCTGTGCCGCTCGGTGGACGGCGTGGTCTCGGTCACCGACCGGCTCGGCGCGGGCGGGGCGGCCGCTCCGGTGGGCTGATCCGTCGATCCGTCGATCCGTCGATCCGTCGATCCGTCGATCCTGCGATCCGACCGCTGCGCGCTGCTCCGGCCCGGACGTCCCGCTCCGCATACTGCGGAGCGTATCGGGTAACTCACCCTGTGTGCCTGGCGGGTCGAACTGCCGGGGCTCCGGAGCACAGGGGAGGCGGCCGTGGCGGTCGTGTTCGACGCGGACTTCACTTCGACCAGACAGTGGACCGCCGGGCGCAGCAGTGCCTACCCCCGGATGGGTCCGACCAACCGGAGCGACCACAAGCTCGACTACCTCGGCCGCGGCTACTGCCCGGGCGGCGTGTTCAGCGCCACCCGGCGGCTCGTCGGCGGGCTCTGGACGTGCAACCTGCTCACCACCGAGGGCAGTCCGGACGGCTTCCAGGCCCGCACCGGCGACCAGCTGTCGGCGCGCATCACGCTGCCCGTCGGGCTGGGCGCCTGGCCGGCCGTCTGGACCTGGCGGAACGGCGGCAACGAGGTCGACCTCTTCGAGTACCACCCGGACCACCCGGACCTGTTGGAGTTCTCCAACCACGTCCGGGGCGGGTACCGGTACTGGCACGGCGCCGGCTCGGGGATCGCGCCCGGG
The DNA here is from genome assembly GCF_041435235.1 of Kitasatospora sp. NBC_01300. NCBI lineage: Bacteria > Bacillati > Actinomycetota > Actinomycetes > Kitasatosporales > Streptomycetaceae > Kitasatospora > Kitasatospora sp. NBC_01300. Next base: position 7,424,528 of record NZ_CP108408.1, read on the forward strand.
GCGACCTTCGACCTGCGGGTGGTGCTCGGCGCGAACTCGGTGGACTGGTACGTCGAGGACGAGCTGGTCTACGCGGACCTGCACGGGGTCGGCCCCAGCTGGCAGGCGTACCTGATCGTCAACCTGTCGGTCGCGGACGGCACGTACCACGACCGGCCGCCGCTGCAGGGGCCGGACCGGCTCAGCTGGGTCTGCCACAGCCTTCAGGTCGAGCGCTGAGCGTCCCGCCTCACGGGGCGAAGGTGGCGGTGACCGGGCCGCGCGGGCCGGAGCGCTGGAACCAGACCGTCCGGCGGTGCGCGCCGATGTGCGCGGGGTGGGCCACGTACAGGTCGTCGCGCGGGGCGCGTTCGTTGCCGGGGGCCAGGGCCGCGTCCACGGCACGGGCGGCGATGGCGTGCAGCAGGGCGGTGGCGGTCGCGTCGGCCGCGGGCGGTGCGATGGCGAGCGCGGTGAGTTCGGCCCAGAGCGCGGTGGAGACGTAGCTGATCGGGGAGTGGCCGAGCGCGGGGTGGGGGCGGTGGTCCCCGTGGCGCCGCAGCACCCCGGCCGCGACGAGCTGCTCGGGTGAGCGGTCGTCGGCCGGCGGGTGGTGGTTCATGGGCGGCAACGCTACCCCGGTGGGCCGGGCGCTGAGTGCCGGAACGTTTTCTCAGGCTTTCTTCAGGGTGCTTCGGTCCGGTGCGGGCGCACGATGGTGGTGAGGCGCTGGTCACCTCGGCGGGCCCCGGCTGCGGGGCCGGAGGAGGAGGTCCCGATGAGGTACTGGCACGGACACGGCCACGTCCTGGGTGGCTGGGGCATCGGCGTGATGGCGGTCCTGACCCTACTGGTCCTGCTGGTGCTGGTGCTCGCCGCCATCGCCCTGTTCCGGTACCTGTCGCGGTCGCGCCGCCCGCTGCCGCAGGGCCCGGCGGGTCCGGGCGCGACGGGTCCGGGTCCGGGCGTGGGCTCGGGCTCGGCGGCTTCGGGTGCGGCGGGGCCTGGATGGGGCGCGCCGCACGGCGCGGCGGCCGGGCCGACGCCCGAGCAACTGCTCGCGGAGCGGTTCGCACGTGGCGAGATCGACACCGAGGAGTACCGGCACAGGCTCGACACGCTGCGCTCGGTGAACGGGCCGGGTGACGGCTGAGCCGGGGTGCGGACGGGCCCGCCACACGGTGGTGCGTGTGGCGGGCCCGTCCGCGGTGCCGGCCTGGTCGACGTAGGCGTAGCCCGTTCGGCCTACTCGGCGTGCGTGGCCTGCCGGTCCTATTCGACGACCAGCTCGACCGGGATGTTGCCGCGGGTGGCGCGCGAGTACGGGCAGACCTCGTGCGCCTGCTTGACCAGCTGCTCGCCGGTCCCGTCCGCGAGCGCCTCGGGCAGTTCGACGCGCAGCACGACGGCCAGGCCGAAGCCGGCGCCGTCCTTGCCGATGGACACCTCGGCGGTGACCGAGACCTCGCTGGTGTCGACCCGGGCCTGGCGGCCGACCAGGCCGAGGGCGCTGGCGAAGCAGGCCGCGTAGCCGGCCGCGAACAGCTGCTCGGGGTTGGTGCCCTGGCCGCTGCCGCCGAGCGCGGGCGGCATGGCCAGCGCGAGGTCCAGCTGCCCGTCGGAGCTGACGGCGCGGCCCTCCCGGCCGTTGGCGGTGGCGGCTGCGGTGTAGAGCGCGTCCATGGTCGGTTCCCTTCGTGTGTTCCGGCGGCCGCCCGGGCCGCCCTCTCGAGATAAGTAGAGCACGCAATTCAATTGCGCACAACTAAATGGCGTGAGGGTGATCGGTACCATGGAGTCATGACCACGCTCCCCGGCATGGCGGACGAGGAACTGCTCCGCCTCGACCAGCAGATCTGCTTCTCGCTGAACGCGGCCTCCCGCGCCTTCGGCGGCGTCTACCGGGTGCTGCTGCGCGACCTCGGGCTCACCTACCCCCAGTACCTCGTCCTGCTCGTGCTCTGGGAGGACGGCGACCTGCCCGTCAAGCGGATCGGCGAGCGCCTGCGGCTCGACTCCGGCACGCTCTCCCCGCTGCTCAAGCGGCTGGAGGCGGCCGGACTGGTGCGGCGCGAGCGCAGCCCGGAGGACGAGCGGTCGGTCACCGTCAGCCTCACCGCCGAGGGCTCCGCCCTGCGCGAGCGGGCCGGACAGGTGCCGCGCCGGCTGTTCGACGCGACCGGGCTGCCGGTCGAGGACCTGGCCGCGCTGCGCGTACTGCTGGAGCGGGTGACCGCCGCGCTGGACTCCGCGGTGGTGGAGTCGGCGCCGTAGTCGCGGTACCCGCCCTGTCAAGTCGGACGGCCCGCGGCCTGTGACGTGGGTCACGTGCGTCTCGGTCCCGGGCTCCTGTCGGGGTCGAACCGGCAGGTCAGCGCCGGTTTTCGAAAGTGAACGGAAACGGTCGCCAATTGTCCGCCCGATCCGGTCAACAACCCGGGCCGCCCGGACGGTTACACCACGAGCCCCCAGGGGCCGTCGGCGTGCCACCCGGTGGGCCGGCCAGCTGACCCACGAAAGGGGGGCGCGTGTGCTGAACACCCCCGGGCCGGGCGAGAAGCGGGACCTGCGGGCGGACCCGCTCGGCGCGCTGCCGGCCGACTTCGAGGCCTTCTTCACCCGCGAGCACCCGGGCTACCTCCGGTACGCCCAGCAGCGCCTGCGACATCGCGAGGACGCGCAGGACGCCGTCCAGAACGCGGGCGCCACGCTCTACAAGAACTGGCGCCGCGCCCTGGCCAGCGCCGACCCGCAGGCCTTCGCCTTCAAGATCGTCAAGGACGCGGTGGTGGACCTCCTGCGCGAGCGCCGCCGCGCCGAACGCAAACGGCTGCGCGTCATCGCGCAGCGCCGGCCCGACACCAGCCAGGACGAACTGGACCAGCTCGCCGAACTCGACGCGCTGGACTGGGCGATGGAGGAACTCGCGCGCGCCGCCCCGGTCCAGGCCGACGTCGTCCGGCTGCGCCAGGCGGGCCTGTCCTACCCGGACATCGGCCGCAACCTCGGCATCGCGCACACCACCGCCCGCACCTACTACAGCCTCGGGCGGCGCCACCTGGAGTACCTGCTGGAGCAGCCGGACGACGGGCAGGCGCCGTGAAGGTCACCGAACTGCTGCGGGCGGACGCCGCCCTGCTGGAACACGAGTTCCGCGACCACGACCCGGCCGCCTTCACCCGTCGGCTGGCCGAGCGGCTCGCCGCCGCCCGCCGGCCCGCGCCGGCCACCCGCGAACGCCCGGCCCGCCCGCCCGCGAACGCCCGGCCGCCGCACGCCTTCGGCGAGCCCCCGTGGGCCGGCGGCCGGACCGAGCTCCGACGCGACCTGCGGCACCTGTGCGCCACCGTGGCGGGCGCGGTGGAACCGGGCGAACTGGCGCTGGACCTCGAACTCGCGGAGAAGACGGCCTTCCGCACCCTCGGCTGCCTGCTCTACGGGATGGGCCGCACCGCGGACGGCGTCTTCTGGTGGCGGATCGCGACGCAGTACGGCGACCAGCTGGCCGTGCACTGCCTGGCCGTCCACTACGCGGCCGAGGGCGAGACCCGGGACGCGGCCCGCTGGGCCGCCCAGGCCGAGGACCTCAGCGCCCCCGGCCACCTGCCGGCCCTGGCCCCGGACGCCGGGCCGGGCGGCGCCGCGCAGTTGGCGCGGGTACTGGCCGAGCGCTACGACGGCGAGATCCTGCTGACGCTCAGGGACGTGCTGGCGGTGCGCCCGGGGGCGGACGGCGGACGGCTGGGCCTGCGGTCGGTGCGGGGGAGAGGGGTGGTGCGCATCCGGTGAGCCCAGGGGGGTGGGGCGCTGGTGGGCGGGGGCTGTGGTGGCGCGGGGACCGGGGCCGGTGGCGTTGACGGCGGGTCGGTTGCCGAGGGCCGGCTCACGCGAGCCCCGTGATGGCGTCGCCGACGTACTCGGCCCCGATCACGGCCAGCACGGTGGTCGTGATCGCCGTGCTGTGGGTGGCCAGCCAGGCCTTCCACTCCCCGAGGGTCCGCGCCGAGCGGTCCCCGCGGAGGAGGTGGACCACGAGCGGAAGCAGTGTGCACAGCGAGCCGATCAGCACCATCAGCGCGGCGGCCACCGCCCTGCCCCCGACCCCGGCCGTACTGGCGGCGATCGAGGCCGCGCCGCCGACGGCCAGCGCCAGGTTCTTCGGGCCGGCCGTGACCAGGGCCGCCGCGAGACCGGCCGACCGGCCCGCGCTGAAGCGGCCCACCTCCCGCATCCACCTCGGCGGCGCGGTGACGTGCCCCGCGCGGGGCCGGTCGCGCCACTGCTTCCAGGTCATCAGGACGAACAGGACGCCCAGCGCGAGCTCCAGCCAGTACGGCCAGGCCGGCCGGCCGCCACCCGGACCCAGTGCGCTGCCCGCCGCCACCACGACCGCCACCACCGCCGCCAGGCCGGCCGCCCAGCCGGCCGCGAAGGCGAGCCCGATGGTCCGCCCGCGCGGTGCGGCCAGCATCAGGACCACCGCGACCAGCGCCGGCGGGCTGATCGCGATGCCCACCGCCGACGCCAGCATCGAACCGACCGCCTCGCCCATCCCGCTCCCGCCTCCTCGCCGTCGCCCGGGCTCGCCCGGCGCAGCCGCCGTCCGGGCCCGTCCGGTGGAGCCGCTGCCCGGGCCCGTCCGGTGAAGCCGTCGCCCGGGCCCGTCCGGTGAAGCCGTCGCCCGGGGCGTTCCGTGAAGCTGTCGCCCGGGCCTGCTCCCGCCGGGCACACGTCTGCCCCATTCAGCTACGCCCGGGGCCGCCGTGCACGGCCGGGGCCGCTGTGCGGGTGAGGTCCGGAGGGCTCGGGCCAGGAACGGCCGCAGTTCGCCCGGAACCGCCGAGGGCCGCCGCACCGGTGTGGTGCGGCGGCCCTCGGCGGTGGTCACGGCAGCGGATCAGTCGTTGCCCGACTCGATCGCGGCGCTGTCGAGCGCGGTGGACTTGGCCGCCAGCGCCTCGGCGTCGGGCCCGGCGGCGGCGATCGGTGCCGCCCCGCCGGGGGCCAGCTCGCCGATCAGGCCGCTCCACGGCGCCAGCTGGCCGTGCACCGCGTACTGCTCCAGCTTGCTGCGCGAGTCGGCGATGTCGAGGTTGCGCATGGTCAGCTGGCCGATGCGGTCGTCCGGGACGAACGCGGCGTCGACGCTGCGCTCCATGGACAGCTTCTCGGGGTGGTAGCTGAGGTTCGGGCCCTGGGTGTCGAGCACCGAGTAGTCCTGGCCGCGGCGCAGTCGCAGCGTGACGCTGCCGGTGACCGGCTGGCCGACCCAGCGCTGCAGGCTGTCGCGGAGCATCAGCGACTGCGGGTCGAACCAGCGGCCCTCGTACAGCAGCCGCCCGAGCCGACGGCCCTGGGTGTGGTAGGTCGCGACGGTGTCCTCGTTGTGGATCGCGTTGAGCAGCCGCTCGTAGGCGGTGTGCAGCAGCGCCATGCCGGGGGCCTCGTAGATGCCGCGGCTCTTGGCCTCGATGATGCGGTTCTCGATCTGGTCCGACATGCCCAGGCCGTGGCGTCCGCCGATCCGGTTGGCCTCGTGCACCAGCTCGACGGCGTCGGCGAACGACCGGCCGTTGATGCGGACCGGACGGCCGAACTCGAACTCGATCGTCACGTCCTCGGTCTGGATCTCGACCGCCGGGTCCCAGAAGGCCACGCCCATGATCGGGCTGACGATCTCCATCGAGGTGTCCAGGTACTCCAGCCGCTTGGCCTCGTGAGTGGCGCCCCAGATGTTGGCGTCGGTGGAGTAGGCCTTCTCGGCGGAGTCGCGGTACGGCAGGTCGCGCTCGGAGAGCCAGGCGGACATCTCCTTGCGGCCGCCGAGCTCGGTGACGAAGCGCTGGTCCAGCCACGGCTTGTAGATCCGCAGGCTGGGGTTGGCCAGCAGGCCGTAGCGGTAGAACCGCTCGATGTCGTTGCCCTTGTAGGTGGAGCCGTCGCCCCAGATCGAGACCTCGTCCTCGCGCATCGCGCGGACCAGCAGGGTGCCGGTCACGGCGCGGCCGAGCGGGGTGGTGTTGAAGTACGTCTGCCCGGCGGAGCGGATGTGAAAGGCACCGCAGGCGAGGGCGGCCAGGCCCTCCTCGACCAGCGCCGCCCGGCAGTCGACCAGCCGGGCCTGCTCGGCGCCGTAGGCGCGGCCGCGGGCCGGGACGTCGGCGAGGTTCGGCTCGTCGTACTGGCCGATGTCGGCCGTGTAGGCGTAGGGGACGGCGCCGTGCTCGCGCATCCACGCGACGGCGACGGAGGTGTCCAATCCACCGGAGAATGCGATGCCGATCCGTTCACCGACCGGCAGCTTGCTCAAGACCTTCGACATGCATGCACCCTTGACCCGCGAGGCGCGGGCTCCTGACTTAGCGACGTGTGAGGGGATTCGGCGTATCCGATGCCCGCACTCTGGCATAGGTTTGCAGAGTACCGCAAGAGCATACGATCGGCTCGGCGAGGGGTGGCTGCTCCTGTTGCCGCCCCCCGCCGTGGCCGATCGGTGGTCGCCTGGCCTCAACCCGGCTGTCTCCCCGGCGCGTTGGGTGCCGGGTGCCGGGTGCCGCGGGAGGGGCGTCAGGAGGCGCCGTCGGCGTCCGGCCCCTGGGCGCGCAGGCGGCGGACGTTCTCCAGCGACTCGCTCAGTTCGGTGAGCCAGGTGTCGGAGTGGCTCTGCACCAGGCGGACACACCAGGCGAGCGCCTCGCTGCGGCTGCGGGCGACGCCCGCCTCCACCAGGGTGTCGAGCACCTGCCGTTCGGGCTGGCGCAGCCGGGTCATGACGGGGGCGGAGACGGTGGTGAACATGCCCCTCAGGTCGCCGCACTCGGCGCCCCAGGAGACCTTGCGGCCGTAGCGGCGCTCGGCCTCCCGGGCGACGGCGATCCGGGCGTCCCTGGTCCGGTCGCGGAACTCGGCGATCCGGCCCTCGAGCGCCGCTTCGCGCTCGGCGTCCGGGGCCGTCCGGTCGAGGGTGGGCTCGGTGATGCGGCCGACGACGGTGATCTCCTCGCGGTCCGCGGTGATCTCGACGAGATCGGTGAACAGGTCGGCGGGGAGGCGGCCGGTGAACCACCCCCGGAGCTCTTCGGGTGAGGTTGTAATCATGTAATCAGCATTACTCGGGGTAGGGGTGATCGCAAGACCCCGGGGAGGAGCGCCGGGAGGAGCGCCGGAGGAGCGCCGGAGGAACGTCGGAGCGCCGTCAGTGTGTGGCGGAGACTGGCACCCGGGCCCGGGCTCGCGCCCGGGTGCGCAGCCAGGGCGTCTGGGCGGCCAGTGCGCCGAGGCCCAGCGCCACCAGGTGCCCGGCGTCGGCCAGTTGCTGGTCCAGCGCCCAGGCCACGGCCAGCCCCAGCCCGAGCGCAGGCAGCCCGAACCGGCGCAACGGGGCCGGGCCCAGGGCCAGCAGGCAGCCGGCGGTGCCGACCAGGCCGTAGCTGATCCCGACGTCACGCGCCCGGGACAGCGCCCCCGGGATCCGGACGGTGAGCATCACCCACATGGCGCCCTCGGTGAGCAGGGTGGCGCCCAGGTGCCCGAAGACGAAGACCGCGCCGGCCCGGGCCGGGCCCCAGCGCCACTCCGCCAGGCCCAGCACCACGGCCACCGCCGCGATGCCCGCCCAGGCGGGCACCCCGTCGACCACCAGCCCGCTGGTGAACATCGTCCACCACTTGCCGACCTCCATGTGGTGGACGTTGCTGCTGTTGTGCCGGACGAACCGGGCCCGGGCGCCGTGGCTCTGGCCGGCCAGCCAGCAGGCCGTCGCGGTCAGCAGCAGCACGTACACCGTGGTCAGCCGTAGTCGCTCCGCCACGCGCAGCGCCGGATGCCGCGCGCCGGGGCCGGCGTCGATACCCGCAGGTGCGGTCGTCGTGCCGCGCTCGCTCATCGTGCCCGTCGCCCTCGCTGTGCGGTCCCGGTGGTGCCGCCCGGCAGCCCCCGGCGGCCCGTTCCGGGCGGTCAGAGCGCCAGCGTACGCCAGCCCCGGGGGATCTCCTCGCGGACCGAACTCGCGTTCGGTGCCTGGGCGCCCGGGGTCGGTGCGTAGTCGGTGCGTAGACCGTCCGCGAGACCCGGTCACTCGAAGGGCGCACCGCGTGGGCGCGCCCGGAGGCGCCCCGGGTGAGGGTGAAGGGAACCGTCGAGGAGGCGCCGATGACCGGTGGCACCACCAACGCGCCCGGACACCGGCGCCCCTGGTGGGCACGGCTCGCGCACGCGGTCCTGACCTACGTCGGCCGGGCCCCGGGCACCTACGTCTGGCTGGCGATCCTGCTCGCCACCACGCAGGTGATCCACCACGTCGACAGCGCGACCGCCGACCGGATCCTGGAACGGCGCTCGACCAACCTGCACCACCTCCAGGTCTCACCGGTGCGCGTGCTGATCACCAGCGCGCTGTGGATCGCGGGCGGCGGGTGGCTGAGCTACTTCCTGCTCTACAACCTCTTCCACGTGCCCGCCGAACGCTGGCTCGGCACCCTGCGCTGGATCTCGGTCGCGATGATCGCGCACGTCGGCGCGACCTACCTCAGCGAGGGCGTGCTCGGGTGGGCGATCCACCGCGGCATCGCCCCGCCGAGGGCCGTCTACACCCTCGACTACGGCGTCAGCTACGCGCTCGCCGGGGTGGTCGCGGTGCTCACCTATCTGATCGTGCGGCCCTGGCGGTATCTGTACGTGGCCGGTGTGCTGGTCTTCTACGGCCTGGGCGTCGTGCAGAGCCGGGACTACACCAGCATCGGCCACTTCAGCGCCGTGCTGATCGGCCTGGCCTGCTACCCGCTGACCCGGGACCGCCCGGGCTCCTGGGACCCGGTCGCCACGGGCCGGCTCGTCCGACGGCGGCTGCGCCGGCGTTGACGGTGGTGGCTGCTCCGTGGTGGCTGTGTCGTGGTGGCGGCGGTGGTCGGTGGCTGCGTCGGGGTGGTGGCGGCGTCGGGGTGGTGGCGGCGTCGACGGATCAGCCGGTGCGCGGGGGGCCCGGGGCGGGCGCGCCCAGGTAGACGTTCAGTGGGGGCCCCTGGGCCAGTACCGCCCCCGCCGTGACGGAGAAGGTGATGGCGGCACAGAGCGCGATCAGCCAGGACAGCAGGATCAGCACCAGCCCCAGCGAACCGTACTGGGCCAGACTGCGGTTCAGCGCGCCCGGCATGTAGACCCGGGCGGTCAGTGACATCGCGGTGGCCGCGGCGGCCGTCAGCAGCGCGCCGGGCAGCAGCGGCAGCCAGCCGACCCGGGCGCTCAACAGCAGGTGGGTGGTCCACCACCAGACCACGAAGGACGCCGCGAAGGTGAGCGGCAGGCCCAGCCAGAAGCCGACGCCGAAGCCGTCCCGCAGCGAGCCCTGGAAGACCAGCACCATCAGCCAGGCCACGATCCACAGCAGCCACCGCCAGCCCGCCGCCCGGGTACCGGCCTTCGGCAGCCGCCAGGCGTGCTCGCAGACCCGGGCCACCGCGCGGCTGCAACTGGTCGCCGACAGCAGTGCCATCAGCAGGCCGATGATTCCGGTGGTGCCTCGCAGGTCCCCGTTGCCGTACAGCGCCTGGCGCAGCTCCTGATCCGAGGCGCCGGAGACGCCGAACAGCGCGCGGAGCGAGGCCACCAGCTGGTCCCGCACATCGGCCGGGGCGAACGCGGCCACCGCGAACAGCAGCGGTACGGAGGTCAGGAAGATCTGGGAGGCCATCCGGGTGGCGGCGTCCAGCAGCCCGGGGGAGAGCAGCCGGGCCGTCAGCTCGGTGATCACCGGGAAGCGTCGCTCGGCATCGACCCGTGCCCGCTCCCACCGCCCGCGGCCCCGGGCCAGCCGCTCCCCCCAGCGGCCGGCGGCCTCCCTCACCGACCTCATCCCTCGGTCCTCCCGCAGCGGGGCAACGATCCGCCCCAGTCAAGGCCAGCCCGGCCCGCCCCGCCACCGGAGGTGTCCGTCCGCAGGAGGGTGGGCGGCGTCGGGCGTCGGGCGTCGGGCGTCGGGTGCGGGGGATCGGGGCCGGGGCGCGGGCGAGGTGCGGTGTGGCGTGGCGGGGTCGTGGGCCTACCGACGGGGCGGCGGGCTCGTGGGGCTCGTGGGGTTCCGCCCGATGAGCGCGTTGAGCACGTTGAGGGCCGCCTTCTTGCGCTGGGCCTTGCGCGACCAGACCGCCGGGCAGACGACCCCGAAGAAGAACAGCAGCACCACGACGAGGCTCGGGGCCGCCGAGATGATCGCGATGGTGTTGTTGCTCTGGAAGCCGGCCGCGACCGGGCCCGCGCCGGTCGCGGCGACGCCGGCCGGAGCGAGCCAGCGGGGGCCCGGTGCGGGCGGTGCGGTGCCCGTGGCCTGGGCGCTTCCGCCCGACGCGGGAATCCCCGTACCCTCGTGCATGTAGTTCTCCGGGTGTTGATGGGGCTACGAGTGATGACGGCTTCCTGTTGGCGCAGGGAGCCGTCGCTCCGTTGTGGGGCGTACGGCTCGTACCGACAGTGGCTACGATGACAGAGCCGTGGAAGGCCGAAAAACCGCAGAAAACATCGCGGGACTTGAGAAAGTTGATGTTGGTCCAGGTCAGAGGCGCACTGGCGCCATTCATGTGACCCACATCATGCGAAACGGGAGAGGAACTGTGAGGAATATCACGGTGGGGATATGGCGCGCAGGCTCCCACTGAGTGGAACGGGCCCGCTGGTCTCCTTCGCCCGCGAGCTCCGCGAACTCAAGGAACGCTCCCGGGGCACGGTCGAGACGGTCGTCGCGCGAGGCGCCTCGCGGACGGCGGTCTACGCCGCCCTGAACGGATCCCGCCTGCCGAGCGCCAAGAACCTGGACGCCATGGTCGAGGCGTGGGGCAGCGGCAGCGAGCTCGAACGGCGGCAGTGGCACGACCTGCGACGCTCCGCCGAGGAAGACCTCGCGGAGGCGGCCCGCCGAGAGGGCGCGGCGACGGCCGGCCGCACACCCGAGGAGGAGGACTTCACCCGCGCGCTGCGCGGACTGTGGAGCAAGGTCGGCGACCCGTCGACCGAACGGGTGGCGCGCCACTGCGACCTGAGCGCGCGAACGCTCGACTCCTACCTGGACGGACGGACCGTTCCGACGGAGTCGCGGCTTCGCGAACTCTTCGACGGGCTGTCCGCGCTGCGCCCCGATGACAGCGCCTGGCTGGCGGCCACCCGGGACACCTTCATCGGGGAGGTGCTCTTCCGCGCCCAGACGGCGCGCCAGGAGGAGCGGGCGAGGGTCAGGGAACTGGCCACGGCCCTCCCGGAAGGGCAGGCGCCCGTCGAGTTCGGCCCGCTCCCCGACGGCATCGGGCCGGTGCCGGGCGTACGACTGGGCCAGGAGTTCGACAACCGCCGGACGCTTTCGCACGCCGGCGTGCACCGACCGCTCCAGGCCGGTATCTGCGGCCTGCGGGAACTCGGCGCCGAATCGATCGTGGTCTCCGGTGGGTACGAGGACGACGAGGATCTTGGTGATGTGATCCTCTACACCGGGGAGGGCGGGCGGAGCCCGCGGACGGGGCAGCCGGCCCGGAACCAGCAGCTGACGCGCGGCAACGCGGCCCTGGCGACGAGCGCGGCGACCGGGGCCCCGGTTCGCGTGGTCCGGGGAGTCACCACCGGGACCCGTTCCTTCTACCGCTACGACGGGCTCTTCCGGGTCGAGGACCTCTGGTCCGAGACCTCCTCCGGCGGTTTCCTCGTGTGGCGGTTCCGCCTGGTCGCCCTTCCCCCGGTCGAACAGGCTGCGGCAGTCGCCCGGGTATCGGATCGGGTGACGGCTCAGGTAGCGGTTCCGGTAGCGGCTACGGTGACCGATCGGGCGGCGGATCGGCTGGCGGATCGGGGGACGGCTCCGGCGGATGAGGACGGTCGGGAGGCGGGGCCGGTCCGGTCCGCGACGTCGGTCGTGCGCGTCGTCCGGAACACCGCGATCGCCACCCACGTGAAACGTGCGCACGACTACACCTGTCAGTTGTGCGGCGTCCGCATGGAGGTCCCGGGCGGCGCCTATGCCGAGGCCGCACACATCACGCCCCTGGGGAGTCCGCATTACGGATCGGACACCGTCGACAACGTTCTCTGCCTGTGTGCCAACCACCACGTGCTGTTCGACTTCGGCATGCTGGTCGTCAACGACGACCTCACGGTGGTGAGCCGCGGCGACAGTTCCGTGCTGGGCCGGCTGCGGGAGGCGCCGGATCACGTCGTCGACCGGAAGCGCCTCGCGGAGCACCGGCTGCGGCACGGGGTCCCCCGGCACGAGGGCATGCGCTGAGCCTCCCGTCCGGTCGTCTGGGCCGCTACCCCGTCTGCTCGTGGTGAACGGGCGGGGCAGCGGGTTGAGCCGAGGGTGGGGCCGGGGGGATCGTGCTACTGGCTGACGGACTGGGCCAGGCAGAGGATGTTGCCCTCGCTGTCCTTGAACCAGGCGGCGCGCAGGTTGTCGCGTTCGGCGATGCCGTTGACGGTCTTCAGCCCGGGGAAGTCGTACTCCTCGAACGTGATGCCGCGCTCACGCAGGGCGGACATCGCGCCGTCGAGGTCGGCGACCTTGAAGCTGGCGAGGGTGTGGGCGGCCTGTCCGCCGCTGGGTGTGTGGTAGATCGTGAACTGGGTGCCGCCGCAGTCGCAGACCAGTTCCTCGTCGGTCTCCTCGGCGAGCTTGAGGCCGAGGGTGTCGGTGTAGAAACTCCTCGCGCGGGCGAGGTCGGCGGCGGGGATGACGGCCTGCAGTGGTGCGTCTCCAAGCATGGTGCTTCGCCTCCTCCTGCTTCCAGGCTAGGGATGTTGGCGGGCGGGCGCCCACGGGGGCGGGGCGGGGGCGGCGATGGGCGGCGATGGGCGGCGGTGGGGCGCGCCGGGCTGGAGTCGGGGCGGAGCCGGGGCGTGTGCGGGCGGTCGCGGAGGGTCCTGCAAGGTCGTTCGTGGGCTTTCACGGGTGGCGGCCACGTCCGGCAATCGGGTTGTCGCGTCCCGCCGCCCGGCCTCAACCGCGCGGTGGCCAGTCGTGTGGCACCCGCTCCAGCACGCCGGCGCCGAACAGCTCGTACAGCGGCAGGGTCTCCAGGTGGACGTAGCCGATGTGGCAGTCGCAGACCGGCAACGGGCAGCCGCGCGCCCGCAGTTGGGTGCGGTAGGAGCCGTCGTACAGGTTGCCGAGGACGTCCCGGACGAAGTGGCAGCGGCGGACGGTGCCGTCGCCGTCCACGGAGAGCACGGACTCGCCGGTGCGGCAGGGGCGGTCGGCGCTGGGGTGGGCGTGCCGGCTGTAGCCGAAGTGCGGGTCGACGGCCGCCCAGTCTGCGGCCTCGGCGTCGGTGTAGGTGCGGCCCTCGGCGGCGTTGACCCAGAGGTAGACGCCTGCGTCGAGCTCGGCGCGCAGTCGGCGGGCCTCGGCCAGGTGCTCGGGCTGGCCGACCACGCCGACGCTGTAGCGCACGCCCATGGCGTCCAGCTCCCGGCACTTGGCGAGGAAACGCTCCCGGGTGACCTGGCCGGGGTGGTATGTCACCCAGAGCGCGAGGGTGTCGGAATCGGCCTCGGCGAGCCAGTCGGTCCGGCAGCTGAGGTTGGTCTGGATCGCCACCCGGCGTACGTGCGGGAGCCGACTCAGCTCGGCCAGCGCCCGTCGGTACCAGGACCGCACCAGGCCCTCGCCCCAGGGCGTGAACAGCAGGGCGAGGGTGTCACCACTGCCCGCCCGGCCGGCCGCCCAGCCGGTGAACCGCTCCAAGGCCGCGCGGTCGGCGCGCAGTTGATCGGGTGTGTCGCGGCGCTTGGCGAACGGGCAGTAGGGGCAGTCGTAGTCGCAGGAGGCGAGCGGGCCACGGTAGAGCAGGGTGAGGTCGCGCCCACCGTCGGCCGCGTCGGTCGGTGCGCTCTCGGTGCTCGGTGCGCGCGGTGTGCGCGGTGCGGGCGGGGTGGTGGACGGCAGGCCGAGGAAGGTCATTTCGCCTCGTACGCCGTCATCAGGGCCCGGACCTCGGGCGAGAACAGCATCGGCCCGGCCGCGTCCGAGTGCGCCAGGCCCTCCGGGCTGAGCACCAGGCGGTCCTGGTCGTCGGCGAGCCAGCCGCGCGCGGTGAACTCGGCCAGCTCCGCCGGGAAGTCGGCGGCCGGTGTGCTGCCGAAGCGGGCCCGGTAGTCGGCCAGCGGCATGCCCTCGGCCTGGAGCAGGGACTGCACCAGGTGCCGTCGGCGTGGTTCCTCGCCGCTCATCCGGTGCCCCACCTCGGCGTGGTGGAAGTCCTCGGTGGCGACGAAGTCGTCGATGATTCCGCGCACCTCGGTGGCGTTCACCGCGTAGTCGAAGGAGTAGTGCAGCCGCGAGGTGTAGGAGCGGGCGCCGCAGCCCAGGCCGACCATGCCGTCCGTCTGGCAGGCGTACTCGCTCGCCCCGGCCTGTGGGGAAGCGGCACGGCGGAACATCCGCATCGACACCTGTTCGTAGCCCTGGGCCAGCAGGTGGTCGCGGCCGGTGCGGTAGAGCGCGAGCCGGCGGGTGTCCCAGGCGGAGTGGCTCTCCTGCTCGCCGCGCCGGGCCAGGCCGGTGAGCGGGCGCACGTAGAGCGGGTAGAGGTACAGCTCCTCGGGCTGCCACGCGAGCGCGGTGTCCAGCGAGTGCAGCCAACTGGCCTCGGACTGGCCGTCGATGCCGTAGATGAGGTCGATGTTGAGCACCGGGAACCCGGCGGCACGGATCCGGCCGAGGGCGGCCTCCACCTCGGCCCGCTTCTGCGGGCGCACGGCGGAGCGGGCCTCGGCGTCGACGAAGGACTGTATGCCGAGGCTCAGCCGGGTGGTGCCCCGGGCGGCCAGGACCTCCAGCCGGTCGGCGGTCGCGGTGGCGGGGGAGGCCTCCACCGAGAGCGGTATCGCCCGCAGGTCGGCGCCCATCCGCCGCTCGGCGATGTCGCACAGCCGCTCCAGCTCGCGGGCCGTCAGATAGGTGGGTGTGCCGCCGCCGAAGGCGGCCAGCGCGAAGCGCGCGCCCTCGTCCAGCGCGGTGCGGACGGCCGCCGCCTGGCGCTCCAGGGCGTCCAGGTACGCGGTGGTCAGGCCCTCGGGGCTGCCGATCCTGGTGAACAGGTTGCAGAAGCCGCAGCGGACCTCGCAGAACGGGATGTGCAGGTAGAGCGAGAGCGCGTCCTGCGCCTCGCCGGCCCACAGCTCGCGCAGCCCCGGGCGCTCGGGCAGCGGGCGGTAGGCGGTCTTGTGCGGGTAGGCGTAGACGTAGGACTGGTAGGGCGATTCGGGGCGCGGGGGTGCGGTGGTCATGCGCGCTCCTCGGTGGTGGCGGCGGTGGCGTTGGTGGGGACGGCAGCGGTGGCAGGGCTGGCTGCGGCGGCATCGGGGGCGGCCGCGGGGACGGCCGCGGGGATGGTGAAGTGGGCGTACGGGACGGTCCAGACCACCTCGTGGCCGATCCGGTGCCCGGTGTAGCCGTCCTCGCCGTACGCCGTGCCGTGGTCGGAGCAGACGATCGCGAAGCAGGGGCGGCGGGAGCTCATCGCCGCGAAGAGCCGGCCGATGTGGGCGTCCACGTACTCCAGGGCGGCGGCGTGGCTGGCCCGGGAATCGCCGTGCTCACGGGTGGCGCCGGGCAGGTGGAACCAGTTGGGCTGGTGCAGCGCCGAGACGTTCAGGAACAGGAACAGCGGTTGCCCGGCGGGTTGTTCGGCGGCGACCCGCTCCGCCCGGGCGACCTGCTCCTCGAAGGACGTCGGGGACGGCACGCCCATCCCGGGATCCCAGTGGCTCTCCTGGAACAGGCCGGGCAGCACCGAGCCGAGCGGGCCCTGCTTGTTGAAGAAGCCCACGCCGCCGATGCAGACCGTCCGGTACCCGGCGGCGGCGAGGGCGGTCGGCAGATCCGGTGCGTCGAACACCCAGGTGCGCGGGGCGGTGCTCTCGGAGCCGGCGAAGCGGGCCGCGAACAGGCGCGGGTGGGGGCCGCCGGGGGAGGCCGGGGTGGGCAGGAAACCGGCCAGGATCGCCTGGTGGGAGGCGTAGGTGAAGCTGCCGGGCGCGTGCCGGCGCTCCCAGCGGCCGCCGGGGAGGAAGGAGGCGAGGTGCGGGATGCGGCCTGCGGCGGCCAGTTCCTCGGCGACGTCGAAGCGGAGCGTGTCGAGCGTGACGAGCAGCAGGTCGTGCGTGCCGACGACCGCGTTCATGTCGGTGGCCGGAGCGGGAGCCTGGGTGTGGGGGGAGGTCTGGTGGTTCATCGGGAGGGTTCCGTGATCTGGTGGTCCGTCGGGGTGGGGAGGGGCGTTCCGGTGGCGCGGCCGGTGGTGCGGCCGGTGGCCCCGGTGAGGGCGGCGAGCTGGGCGCCGTAGGTGTCGAGGCCCTCGGCGGGGCCGCCGGGCAGACCGGTGAGGTTGGGGAGCAGGTCGCCGAAGGCGTTGACCTCGCCGACCAGGGCGCGCCGCCAGCCCGCCGTGGGCAGGACGTCGACCCCGACCATCAACGAGCCGGGGAAGCAGGCCGCCGCGCGCTCGGCCGTCTCCAGCAGGGCCGGCCATGCGGGCCCGGCGGCTTCCCGGGCCAGGTCGAGGCTGCCCCGGGCGCCGCCGAGGTGCAGGTTGGTCATCGGTTGCGCGCTCGTGCGCACCACCGCGTGGGTGGCCCGGCCGGCGACCACCACCACGCGCAGGTCGGCCGAGCGGCCGGACTGCGCGGCCTTCGGGATCCACTGCTCGACGTGCAGCCCGTCCGGTGCCAGCCGGTCGATGATCTCGGCCACCTCCCGCTCGCCGCGGTACTGGCGGACCCGCAGCGAGTTGTGCAGCAGCCCGTCGGCCAGCTCGACCGAAGTGGTGGCCAGGATCTGCCCGCGCGGCCCGAACTGCAGGGCCGTCACCCCGGAGGCGGAGGAGCCGTGCGCGGGCTTGACGAAGACCCGGCGCAGGCCGGCCGTGGCCAGCCGCCCGCGCAACTGCTCCCAGCCGGTGACCTCGCCGCCCAGCGCCCGGGGTACCGGCACCCCGGCGGCGGCGAGGAGCGCGTGTGCCCGCCGTTTGTCGAACATCACGGCGATCTCCTCCGGATCGCCCAGCAGCCGTACGCCGGGGCGCCCGGCCAGCTCGCGCAGTGCGGCCGTCACCCCCGCGTACCAGGCGGCCGTGCCCTCGACCCGGGTCGGTGCGTAGGACGGGCCGAGCGCCGGGCCGCGCAGCAGTTCGTCGACCAGGGCCTCCTCGCCGGGCGACTCGATCCGCAGCAGGCCGTCCTCGGGCAGCCGGTAGTCGCCGCGCAGCACGTCCAGCCAGGGCAGGACGGCGGGCTCGGGCAGCCCGGCGGCCCGGGCGGCGGCGGCGAACAGCGTCACCCGCCGGTGCCCGGGATTGCCCAGGACGGTCAGCCGCGGTGTCATCGTGCCGTCACCCGCCTACTCGGCGACCGCGACGTAGCGGTCCCCGTCGTCCTCGTCCTCGTCGGGGTCCTCGGCCTCGGAGAGGTCGAGCGCGACCCCGGGCAGGGCCTCGGTGAGGCGCTGCTGCAGCTCCTCGCTGACGTAGTGGTGGTGCAGGTCGAGGGCGCGCAGGTGGGTGAGCGGCTGGCCCTCCAGCAGGGCGGCGGCACCGTCGTCGGAGAGCACGCCCATGGACAGGTCGAGCGACTCCAGCCGGGCCACCACGGGTGCGTGCGCGACGGCCGAGGCGATCTCGTCCTGGAACTCGCTGTTGGCCAGCCCGAGGTGGCGCAGGCTCGGGAGGCGGGTGCCGTCCAGGAAGGGCCCGAGGTCGTCGATCGTGGCGTCACCGCCGTACTCGTCCACGCCGAGCCAGAGCGTCAGGCGCTCCAGCGCCGGCAGCTCGGAAGCCGCCACCGCCCGCACCACCCGGGCCGGCAGGCCGCCGGCCTCGAAGCGCAGCGCGGCCAGCCGGTCGTGCCGCACCGGCTGGAGGCTCAGGCCCGTGCCGCCGCGGACGGTCAGCTCGGTCAGCCCGGGGAAGGCCGTCAGCAGCGGGGTGACGTCGCCCATCTCCATCCAGGAGATCTCGCACTCGTCGTAGGTCACGTCCCCGAGGAAGAGCGCCTCCAGGGCGGGCAGGCGTTCCGCCTCCGCGGCGACGGCGGCGACGGTGGCGGCCACGGAGACGTAGTCGCCGCGCCACCAGGGGCCGATCACCAGGGCGCGGACTCCGGCAGGGTCGACGGTGTCGAGGAAGGCCTGCCAGAGCTGCGCGAAGTCGATCTTCGCGTCGTAGTCCAGGGCGAGCCGCCAGGCGACCGGGCCGACGGCGGGCGGCGTGCGGGTGCCGTCGTCGGGGGTGAAGTCGCGGATCGGCAGGTCGTGGAAGCGGTCGGGGTGGCGGGAGACGGTCATGTCGGTTCCAGACGGATGGGCGTGGTGGGCTGGTCGGTGCGGCGGTGCGGCGGCGTCGGGCGTGCGCGGTCGGTGACGGCTACTCGGCCACGGCGACGTAGCGCCACCGGTCGTCGGGCTTTCCGGCCTCGGAGAGGTCGATCTCGACGCCCGGCAGGGCCTCGGTGAGACGCTGCTGCACCTCCCCGGTGAGGAAGTGGTGGTGCAGGTCGAGGGCGCGCAGGTGGGTGAGGGGCTGGCCCTCCAGCAGGGCGGTGGCGCCCTGGTCGGTCAGCACGCCCATGGCGAGGCTGAGCGACTCCAGCCGGGCCACCACCGGCGCGTGCGCCACGGCGGCCGCGATGGCGTCCTCGAACTCGCTGTTCTGCAGGCCCAGATGGCGCACCGCGGGGAAGCGCGTGCCGTCCAGGAAGGGGGCGAGGTCGCTCAGCGTGGCGTCGCCGCCGTAGTTGTCGACGCCGAGCCAGAGTTCGAGCCGTTCCAGGACGGGGAAGTCGCAGCCGGCCACCGCCCGC
Organism: Kitasatospora sp. NBC_01300; assembly: GCF_041435235.1. Classification (NCBI taxonomy): domain Bacteria; kingdom Bacillati; phylum Actinomycetota; class Actinomycetes; order Kitasatosporales; family Streptomycetaceae; genus Kitasatospora; species Kitasatospora sp. NBC_01300. The sequence continues at coordinate 7,443,335 of NZ_CP108408.1, forward strand.
ACCACCGCGGCCGGCAGGCCGCCGGCCTCGAATCGCAGTGCTCGCAGCGCCTCGTGGCGCACGGGTGTCAGCTCCAAGTTGCTGCCGCCGCGCACCACCAGCTCGGTCAGCTCGGGGTAGGCCGTCAGCAGCGGGGTGACGTCGCACATCTCCAACCAGGAGATCTCGCTCTCCTCGTACGTGACGTCGCCGACGAAGAGCCCTCGCAGCGCGGGCAGCCGGCCCGCCGCCTCGACGATCGCGGCCAGGGCGGCGTCGAGTTGCTCCGGCTCGTCGGAGAACCACGGGCCGATCACCACGGCCGTCACGCGCTCGGTGTCGACCGTGTCGAGGAACTGCCGCCAGCGCTCGGTGAAGGCCTCCTCGGAGTCGTAGTGCAGGCCGATCCGCCAGGCGGCCGACGCCGGCTCCGGCAGGGGCACGGCTGCCGCGTCGCCTGCGTCGGCGGCCTCGTCCAGGGCCTGGACGAAGTCGAAGACCGGGAGACCGTGGAACTGCTCGATGTGGTGGTTGACGGTCATGCGCTGCTCCTCAGGAGTCGGGGCCGAACACGTGTCTACCAGTCGGGTCCGACAATCCGGTGGCCGGGTGGCGGGCCGGGCGCGTTGTCGGACCCATGCCCTACGTTCTGGTCGTGGCTCCGGAACGTGACCGCGAACAGCGCGGCGGAGCCCGGGATTCCGGCAGCCGCCGGGGTCCGGCCGTACGGCGAGGGAGGACTGATGTACCGCCAGGGCGATGTGCTGATCGTGCCGGTCGAGGAGTGCGCCGTGCCGCCCCGGGTGGCCGCGCTGGCCGTCCAGCCCCGGGACGGCCGGGGCCGGATGGTGCTGGCCCTCGGGGAGGTCACCGGCCACGCGCACGCCGTGGTCGGTCCCGGGGAACTGCGCCGGGAGGCCGGTCCGTTCGGCGCGGGCTGGCTGCACCTGCCCGAAGGCGGCCGGGTGGTGCACGAGGAGCATGCGGCGATACCGCTGCCGAAGAGCTGGTACCGGGTGGTGCGCCAGCGCGAGTACACCCCGGGCGCAGTGCGGGTGGTCGCGGACTGACGCGGGGCCCGACGAGCGGGCCGACGGCTGACGGACCGGCAGCCGGGCGGGTGGCCCGGCGTCGGGCGACGGCAGGCGGCGCGTGCACGGGTGGGCGGGCGCGGCGTGCAACGCGGAACGTGCAGCGTGGAACGCGCAGTGCCGAACGGAACGGAAGCAGACGGCCGGGCGGGGAGTCCGGCCGGGAACGGAGCAGACGATGGAGACGACGATTCCCGACCGCCCGTCGGTCGCGGTGACGGCCGGGCCCGCCGAGGTGACGGCCCGCTGGCGGGCCGCTGCGGCGGCCACTGGTCCGGCCGACCGGTCGGCGGCCGAGCACGCGGTCCGGGCCGCCTACCGGGCGGCCGGGCTGCCCGAGCCCACGGCCGTCCGCTGGTTCGGCTCGCCGTTCGCCGCCGCCGAGGCGGCGTTGCAGCTGCGGGCCGCCGGCGCGGTGAGCGTACGCGAGGCCGTGCGCACCGGGCCCTGGGAGCAGGCCCGGCGGCGGGCCGTCGAGGAGGTCGGCGCGGCCGGGTGGGCGGCGCACTGGGCACTCACCGGCGGCGAGCTCGGCCCGGTCACCACCCCGCTCGCCGATCGCATCCGCACGGCGGTCCTCGACCGGCTCGCCCCCGAGGCCGACCGTGAGGAGGCCTCGGACGACGAGGCCGCCGCCGCCCGCGCCCGGCGCACCACCGTCCGGCTCGCCCTGCTCGACGCCGTGCGCGGCCAGCACGACGCCCCCTGGTTCGCCGCCTTCGAGGCCGCCTCCGCCGCGGCCGGGGGCAGCGCCGAGGCCGTCGCGCCGCTCGCCGGGGTGGCCCGCGAGGCCGGCTGGTGGTGGCCGTACCAAGGCGTCGCGCTGGTCAGCGAGCGCCCCGTCGCGCTGCACCGCGACGAGGCCGGGCGGCTCGACCGGGCGGACGGGCCCGCGCTGGAGTACGCCGACGGCTTCGCCCTGCACGCCTGGCGCGGCATGCCCGTGCCCGCCGAGTTCCTGGCCGGGCTGGCCGACGTCACCGTCGAGCGGATCCGCACCGAGGAGAACGCCGAACTGCGCCGCGTCCTGCTGGAGCACTACGGCTACGAGCGCTACCTGGCCGACTCCGGTGCCGAGCCCATCCACCGCGACGAGACCGGGGTGCTCTGGCGGATCACCCTGCCCGACGACGAACCGGTGGTCATGGTCGAGGTCGTCAACTCGACTGCCGAGCCCGACGGCACCTTCCGCACCTACTGGCTGCGCGTCCCGCCGAGCACCCGCACCGCCCGCGCCGGGGTCGCCTGGACCTTCGGCATACCCGAGTCCGAGTACCACCCGCAGCGCGAGACCTGACCTGACCGGCCCGGCGCCAGGCGCAGGCCGCTGAGCCGCGAATCCCGGCCGGCCGCTCTCGACGCCGCCTCGGCGGGCTGCGGGACAGGTCAGCGTGAGGCCGGTCCGACGTCGCGGACCCAGACGGGGAAGGGAGGCATGGCATCGGGCGCGGTCTGGTCCGACGGGTTGGTCCCGGCTGGCCGTCGGTCGCTCAGGAAGCCCTCGACGACCGGAGCGAGGTCGTCGGAGGCCAGGTAGCTGCCGCCGAACGGCAGTTCGTCGACGGCCACCGATCCGGTGGAGCAGCGGAGTTGGTCGGCCTGTTCGTCGTGCCACACATAGAAGGTCGCCACCCCGGCGAAGCCCAGCGCATGGATACGGAGCCGGATGGCCTGAGCGGTCCGTTCGAAGGCGGCGACCACCTCGGTCACGGACAGGGACCACCTGTCCTTGTCCTCCGCGCTCAGGTACCAGGTGTTGGTCCGCCACTCGACCCGCCGGTCGTTCGGCTCCAATACCAGCGGTTCGTCCGCTATTTCGGCGATCCATGTCAACAGCACCCCGGAATTGTCCCGGCCGGTGCGGATCGTGCAGTCGTCGGGTCGGCCGGGATCATGGGGCGCGGGCGATGAGCCGGCAGTAGATGGAGCGACGGATGTCGGTCTGTGGGACGGCCCGGAGGGTGAAACGGTTCGCCGGGCGGGCGGGCCACCGGGATGATGCCGGTATGCGCACCTTCGAAGAGCTGATCGCCGAGGCCGAGGCGGTGTCCGTGGACGGCTGGGACTTCTCCTGGCTCTCCGGCCGGGCCACCGAGGAACGGCCGTCCTGGGGCTACCAGCGGTTGCTGGCCGAGCGGCTGGGCCGGGCCTCGGCGGCCTTGGACATCCAGACGGGCGGCGGCGAGGTGCTGGCCGGCGCGGCCCGGCTCGCCGCTGCGAAGCTCGTCACAGGACAGCCCATCACAGGACAGCCCATCGCAGGACAGCCCGTCGCAGGACAGTCCGCCCCCGGCATGCCCGCCCACGGCGCGCCTGCCCCCGCGCAGCGCGGAGCGCTTCCGGCCACCATGGCGGCCACCGAGTCCTGGCCGCCGAACGTCGCGCGCGCCACCGGCCTGCTGCACCCGCTGGGCGTGGTGGTGGTCGCGGACCCGGACGAGCCGCCGCTGCCGTTCGGCGACGGGGCCTTCGACCTGGTCACCAGCCGTCATCCGGTGAAGGCCTGGTGGTCGGAGATCGCCCGGGTGCTGCGGCCCGGCGGCACCTACTGCGCCCAGCACGTGGGGCCGGCGTCCGGCTTCGAACTGGTCGAGTACTTCCTCGGCCCGCAGCCCGAGGCACGCCGGGCCCGCCGCCCGGAGGACGAGAGCGCCGCCGCGCGGGACGCCGGGCTGGAGGTGGAGGACCTGCGCTCCGAGCGGCTCCGGATGGAGTTCCTCGACATCGGCGCGGTGGTGTACTTCCTGCGCAAGGTGATCTGGATGGTCCCGGGCTTCACCGTGGCGGCCCACCGGGACCGGCTGCGCGAACTGGACGCCCTGATCCGGGCGGAGGGGCCGTTCGTCGCCCACTCCGCGCGCTTCCTGATCGAGGCGCGCAAGCCGTAGGGCGGTTCAGGCCCGGCTGCGCCCCGCCGGGGAGACCGGCGGGGCGCAGCCGGGCCGGCAGACGGCACCGTCACGCGACGGCGTCAGGCGGCGCCGCTCACGCCAGGGCGACCAGCTCCAGGTAGGAGTCGTGCCACAGGTCCTCGTCGCCGTCGGGGAGGAGCAGGACGCGGTCGGGCCGCAGGGCCTCGATGGCACCAGGGTCGTGGGTGACCATCACGATCGCGCCCGGGTAGGTGCCGACCGCCGCCAGCACCTCCGCCCGGGAGGCCGGGTCGAGGTTGTTGGTGGGCTCGTCGAGCAGCAGGACGTTGGCGCCGGAGTGGACCAGGCCGGCCAGCGCCAGCCGGGTCTTCTCACCGCCCGAGAGGACCCCGGCCGACTTGTCGGCGTCGTCGCCGCGGAACAGGAACGCGCCGAGGACGTGCCGCAGCTCGCCGTCGCTCAGGTGGGGCGCGGCCTGGGCGAGGTTGTCGCGGACGCTGCGCGCCGGGTCGAGGGTGTCGTGCTCCTGCGCGAAGTAGCCGAGCCGCAGGCCCGGGCCGGGCACCACCCGCCCGGTGTCGGGGCTCTCGTGGCCGGCCAGGATGCGCAGCAGGGTGGTCTTGCCGGCGCCGTTCAGGCCGAGCACGACCATCCGGCTGCCCCGGTCGACGGCCAGGTCGAGGCCGGTGAGCACCGGGCGGCCGGTGTAGGCCTTGGCGAGGCTGATCGCGCCGAGCGGCATCCGGCCGCAGGGGGCGGGTTCGGGCAGCCGGATCCGGGCCGTCCGTTCGGCCTGCCGGGCGGGTTCGAGGTCGGCGAGCATCCGGTCGGCGCGGCGGGCCATGCTGCGGGCGCTGGTGGCGGTGGCGACGTTGGCCCGCATCCGGTCGGCCTGGGCGTGCAGGGCGGCGGCCTTGCGTTCGGCGTTGGCCCGCTCCCGGGTGCGGCGGCGTTCGTCGGCGGCGCGCTGGTCGAGGTAGGCCCGCCAGCCGGTGTTGTGGACGTCGATCGCGGCGCGCTGCGGGTCGAGGTGGAAGACCCGGTTGACGGTGTCGGCGAGCAGGCCGAGGTCGTGGCTGATCAGGACCAGCCCGCCCTGGTGGGCCGCGAGGAAGCCGCGCAGCCAGGCGACGGAGTCGGCGTCGAGGTGGTTGGTGGGTTCGTCGAGCAGCAGGGTGCCGTGGTCGGCGAAGAGGATCCGGGCCAGCTCGACCCGGCGGCGCTGGCCGCCGGAGAGGGTGCCGACCGGGGTGTCCATGACCCGGGCGGGCAGTCCGAGGCCGGCCGCGACCCGGGCGGCCTCGGCCTCGGCCGCGTAGCCGCCCCGGGACTGGAACTCGGCCTCGGCGCGGGTGTAGGCGTCCATGGCCCGGCGCTGGTCGTGCGGTCCGTCGGCCTGCGCCATCGCCTCCTCGGCGGCGCGCAGCGCGCGGACGGCGGTGGCCAGGCCGCGGGCGGACAGGATGCGGTCGGTGACGGTGGCGGACGGGTCGGCGGCGCGGGAGTCCTGCGGGAGGTAGCCGACGGGGCCGGTGCGGGTGACCGTCCCGGCGGCGGGCGGCAGTTGTCCGGCGAGGGTGGCGAGCAGGGTGGTCTTGCCGGCGCCGTTGCGGCCGACCAGGCCGATCCGGTCGCCGGGGGCGATGTGGACGGTGATGTCGGACAGCAGGAGGCGGGCGCCGACGCGCAGGTCGACACCGCGGGTGGTGATCATGGGATAACGCTCCGAAACAGCGAACGGACACACGGGTGGTGTGGAGGCGGGTCCGTCGGCTAGGAAATTCGGGGCGTAGACATGCGGCCAGGGTAGCGGGGCGGGTGGAGCGTCCGCATCCGAATTACCGGGGGAGCGCACCGCGTCCGCGCGGGTTTCGGCCAGTGGGGCGGGTGTTGGCTCGTGGGGCCCCCTTGCCGGGGCGCGGACCCCGCGCTTCCATGACCCGCATGGGTCGACGTGAGCTCGTTCTCCTGACTGATCACAGTTCGACCGAAGGAAGCCGGGACGTCCTCGTCGCCGCCGCCCGGGCCCTCACCGGCCGGGCGCCCGTGCTGCTCGACGCCCGGCACTTCATGACCGGCGGGGGTGGCCGGATCCGCCCCGACGACGAGGGCGGGTTGCGCCTGGAGGCGGACGGCCGCAGCGTGGCGGCCGACGCCGTCGTGGTCTACGAGATCCCGCCGCACCGGCGGCGCGACTTCGCGCCCTTCCAGCGGCTGCTGGGCGCGCACGGTGCCCGCTCACTCGGCACCGATGTGCAGGCCTGGCGGGCGGCCACCGAGAAGGACCTCACGGTGGCCCGCTTCACCCGCGACGGCGTCGCGCACATGCCGACCGTCTCGCTGTCCCGGCCGAGCCCGCGGGCCGCCGCCGAGGCCTTCGACCGGCTCGGCGGCGACGTCTGGGCCCGGCCCTGCGTCGGGATGGGCGGCGACGACGTCTTCCACGTCACCACCCACGCCCAACTCGCCTCCGCCGCACGGCACTACGAGCACGACGGGGCGGACTGGCTGATCGCCCGGGACGCCCGCAACTTCACCCCGGACGGCCGCCGCCACCAGTACCGGGTGGTGGTGCTCGACGGCCGGGTGGTCCGGGTCGTCGAACACGTGCAGGCGGATCCGGACGCCCCCTGCAACGAGAGCCGCGGCGCCGTCTCCGCCCCGCTCGCCGCCGCCGAACTGCCCCGGGGGCTCGCGGACCTGGCGATCCGCGCGGTCGCCTGCCTCGGCCTGCCGCTGGCCGGTGTCGACCTCGCCGCCGAGAGCGGCGGCGTGGTCTTCGAGGTCAACGTCCACCCGGCGTTCGGCCGCGGCGCCCTGGAGCAGGTCGCCGTGCCGTACGTGGCCGCGCACCTGGAGCCCGTCTGACGGTTCCGGCGGGGCGCACGGCGGGCCGGGCGCGCCCCGGGCCGGCAGCCGGTGAAGGAGGCCGGTCGACGGCACGGGGAGCCGGTCGGCGGCGAGGGGGGCCGGTCAGCTCCGCAGGATGGCGGCGAGGAGCGACGGGCGGAACAGCAGCGTCGGCGGGGCGACCAGCGACATCACCTCGTGGAACGCGGCGGTGACCGCCGGGTCGTGGGCGGCGCCGGCCAGCACCTTGTCGAGGAAGCGGTGCTGGAACGCGAGCAGGGCGCCGGAGGGGCCGCCGGTGGTGGCGGCGAAGCGGACGTCCTCGGTGCAGGACATCACCCACGGGTTCTTGGAGACGGCCGCGATCGCACGCCGGGCGTCCCGGGCCGTGGCGTGGCCGATGCCGCCGTGGCGCAGGGTGGTGCGGCGCAGCTCGCGGGCGCAGAACAGGGCGACGGTGACGCCCTGCCCGTACACCGGGTTGAAGGTGCTGGCGGCGTCGCCGACCACCACCAGGCCGTCCGGGGCGCTGCGTTCGTAGTGTCGCCGGATGCCGGGGCCGGGGACGAAGCCGCGCACCTCGCCGGCCGGCTCGGCCTGCTGGAGCGCCTCGCGGATGCTCGGGTCGCGCAGCCGGGCCAGTTGCTTGGTGAACCCGGCTTCGCCGGGCTCGGGTTCGGCGCCGCGCATGCCGGCGACGCTGACGATCCAGCGGTCGCCCTCGACCGGCAGCAGCACGCCCAGGTGGGGCGCGTCGGGGGCCTTGGTCTGCAGGTATATCGCCTTGTAGCCGATGTCGACGCCGGCCGGGCGGTGGAACAGCCGGGAGGAGTACGCGACGCCCGCGTCCACCCGCTCCTCGGGCACCGGCGGGTGGCCCAGCTCCGCCAGCCAGTCCGGCACCGAGGTCGTGCGGCCGGCCGCGTCCACCACCAACTCGGCCGGGATCTCCCGGACTTCGCCGCGCTCTGGCCCGCGGTCGCGGACCTTGACGCCGGTCACCGTGCGGGCCGACCCGAGCAGGCCGACCACGTCGGCGCCTTCCAGGAACTCGATCGTGGGATCGGCGCGGACCCGGTCCAGCACCGCCTTGTCCAGCACCGGCCGGGTGCAGGAGAGGAAGGCGAGCTGTGCCGGGTACTGCGCCATCCACCCCGCCGAGCTGAGCCACTTCAGATCGCCCGAGACGGCGACCCTCATCGCGCCCGCCTCCGTGAGCTCCTTCTTGATGCCGGGCATCATCTCCTCCAGCGCCCGGTGCCCGGCCTCCAGCACCAGGTGCGCGTGTCGGCCCTGCGGCACCCCGGCCCGGAACGTGGGCTCCGCCGGGTAGCGGTCCCGCTCCACCACCACGATCCGCTCGGCGAACCCGCGCAGGGCCCAGGCCGCCACCGTGCCGGCCAGTCCGCCGCCGATCACCACCGCCGTGCCCCGCCCGGGGGCCGTTTCCGAAGAAGTCATGACACGTAGCGTAGTCGGGCGGTGGCGGCCCCGTAGTCGCATCGGCGGGACGAACGGGCAGGGTGCGGGCGGCCGTTGGAGCCCGAACGCGCCGGGCGCACGACCGGCCCGGAACGTTGCCGCGCGGGCCCCCGGGGGCGGGCGGTGGGAGGCACCCGGGAGCGGGTACTACACTCGGCGGGAGTTGTGCAGGCCCCCCTTTCGGTGCGCGGGCGCGCGGAGCCGAGGAGGTGAGAGCCGTGGAGTGCAGTAGTCCGGGTCGAAGTCGGCCCCGCCCCCGGTTGTCCCGCACCATTCGCGGCACCCGGCGTTCCTCCTCCCGTACGGCTCCCGCGCGGCGCTGACCTCGTCCTCGACGAGGTGCCGCCGGTCGCGCCGTGCGCGTGGTGGCCGGCCGGGCGCCTCCGGCCCGCCGTCCCCGGACGGCGGCCCGGGCACCCACCGTGGAGGTATCCGCCATGTCCGACTGGCGTGTGCGCGCCGTGCGCGCGAGCAAGCGTCCGTTCTCCCGCCCCGTCGGGGGCTCCGGCCCCGTCGACACGCAGCCGGCGCCGGAGCACTCGATGGATCCGCGGCCCGACCAGCCCGTCGAGCCGGTCACCCTGGAGCGCTCGGTGGTGGACGCGGCGGTCTACCGGGACGGGCGGCGGATCGACGCACCGGCGAACCTCGCCGACATCTACCGCGAACTGCCCGACCGGCCCGGCGCGATGGCCTGGATCGGCCTGTACCGCCCGGCCGAGGCGCAGCTGCTGGAGGCGGCGGACCGGTTCAACCTGCACGAACTGGCCGTCGAGGACGCCATCGTCGCCCACCAGCGGCCGAAGCTGGAGCGCTACGGCGACACGCTGTTCGTGGTGTTGCGTGCCGCGCGCTACCTGGACGAGGCGGAGGAGGTCGACTTCGGCGAGATCCACCTCTTCGTGGGCCCCGACTTCGTGCTCACCGTCCGCCACTCCCAGGCGCCGGACCTGTCCGCGGTGCGCCGCCGCCTGGAGACGGACCCGGACCTGCTCGCGCTCGGCCCGGAGGCGGTGCTGTACGCGGTGCTGGACGCCGTGGTGGACGGTTACGCGCCGGTGATCGCCGGGCTCCAGCACGACATCGACGAGATCGAGACGGAGGTGTTCGGCGGCGACCCGCAGGTCTCCCGGCGCATCTACGAGCTGTCCCGCGAGGTGATCGAGCTCCAGCGGGCGACCCGGCCGCTGCTGGAGATCATGAGGAGCCTGGAGGCGGGCTTCGGCAAGTACGGCACCGACGACGAGCTGCAGCGCTACCTGCGCGACGTCGCCGACCACGCCACCTACGCCGCCGAGCGGGTGGACGGCTTCCGGCAGATGCTGCAGAACATCCTGACCGTGAACGCGACGCTGGTCTCGCAGCGGCAGAACGAGGAGATGAAGCAGCTCGCCGAGGCCGGGCACGTGCAGAACGACGAGATCAAGAAGATCTCCTCCTGGGCGGCGATCCTCTTCGCGCCGACGCTGATCGGCACCGTCTACGGGATGAACTTCGAGATCATGCCGGAGCTCAAGTGGGCGTTCGGCTACCCGTTCGCGATCGGGCTGATGGCGCTGGTCTGCACCGGGCTGTACGTGGTCTTCAAGCGCCGCAACTGGCTCTGACGGCGGGGCGCGGCGCCCCGACCGGCTCCGCCGTGCCGCCGCGAGCCGGCGCGGCCCCGCGCGGGCAGCACTGACCGGCGGCCGCAACCGGCGTCGGCCGCACGGCTGTTCGCCCGGCGTCAGGGATTCGTCAGGGCGGCGGCGCGGCGCTTGCCCCGGTCCGCGCCCGCCGGTTGGATGAGGAGCATGAACCGCCCGGCACGCCACCACGACCGCCCGCCGCATCCGCGGCCGCCGGTCCGCGTCGCCGCGGCCGCCATCGCCGTGCGCTGATCCGCGCCTCCCCGCCGGAGGGCACGGCACGTGCCGCGCCCCGCCCCGTCGCCCGATCGGCGCGGGGTGCGGGCGGGCGCGCGAGTTCCGCATCTCATCAGGTCTTTTGAGCCCGCACCCCGGCCCGGACAGGGCCGGCGGTGCCCCGCACCCTGGGAACGGTCATGTCCGAATCCGCCCTGTCCGCTCGTACCGCCCTCGTCACCGGCGCCTCCTCCGGCATCGGCTGGGAGACCGCCCGGCTGCTCGCCGGGCTGGGCGCCACCGTGCTGGTGCACGCCCGGACCACCCCGGAGGCCGAGGCGGCCGTCGCCCGGCTGGTCGACGCCGGCGCCCGCCGGGACCAACTCGTCGAGCTGGCCGCCGACTTCACCCGCCTCTCGGAGGTCGCGGTGCTGGCCGGTACGGTCGTCAAGCACTACCCGGCGCTGGACCTGCTGGTCAACAACGCCGCCGCGATGGCGCCCGAGCGCTGCACGCTGACCGACGACGGCAACGAGGTCTCGCTGCAGGTCAACTTCCTGGCCGCGCACCTGCTGGCCAGGCTGCTGCGGGCGCCGCTCTCGGCATCCGGCGACGCCCGGATCGTCAACGTCTCGTCCTCGCTGCACCGGACGGCTTCGATGAACTGGTCGGACCCGCACCGGGTGAAGAGGTACTCGCGGGTGGCCGCGTATGCGCAGTCGCAGCTCGCGCTCACCATGGCGACCGCCGACATGGCCCCGGCCGGCTCCGGCATCACCGCCGTCAGCCTCAACCCGGGCCTGTGCGACACGGCGCTGCTGCCGCTGTACGGGCGGGCCGGCGCGCCGGCGGCGGAGGGTGCGGCGGCCGTCGTCCGGCTCTGCCTGCCGGACGTCGCGGTCGCCAACGGCGCCTACTACGACGGCGGTTCGGTGGCGCCGGTGGCGCAGGCCGCCCAGGAGGAGCGCTCGCTGAAGCGCCTGGTCAAGCTGGCGGACCAGTTGGTCGGCCAGGCCGCTTGAAGTCCTTCCCCGGAATCGGAGAGCACGCGATGTCCAAGCGCGCCCGCAAGAAGAGGGCCCGGCGGAAGAACACGGCGAACCGCGGCCGCCGGGCCGGGCAGGGCTGACCCGCCCACCACCGCAGGCCGGCACCCGCCGCCACCACCCATCACCACTCACCACCGCCGAGAACCGCCGAGAACCGCTGAGGACCACCGCGAACCGGCGGACACCGCCGGGCGCCGGAGACGCTCGCTAAGGATGCGTCAAGAACGGTGCCCGGCGGCGTCAAGGAGCCGTCAGGGGGCGGCTTCCCGCAGGTGGCGCGGCACTAGCGTCGCCCGGCGGAGAGAAACGGTTCTGCTCCGGTTTCAGCAGGAAACCCCGGCGGACCGTGCGACGGGGGAGAGGAACGTGCGGCCATGACCACCTCGGCAGCGGGCACGACGGCCACGACGGGGGAGACGGCCCCGGGGACGGAAGCCGATCCGGCGGGGGAACCGGCCCCAGCCAGGGCCCCGGCCCCGGCCGCCCCGACCCCCCGCCCGAGCGCCCTGGCCCGGCTCCGGCACGGCGCGCGGACGGTCGGCGGCCGCGCCTACTGGACCACCCCGCGCCTGGTCCGCGGCCTCACCGCGCTCAGCCTGGCCGCCCTGATCGGCCTCGGCGCGGCCGCCACCACCGTCCTCGGCGGGGCCCGCGACGGCACCGACACCATCGGCCACCGGGCCGCCCCGCAGGCCACCCGCGCCGCCGACCTCTACTTCGCGCTCAGCGACATGGACGCCCAGGCCGCCAACCTGCTGCTGGTCGGTGCCGACCCCGACTACACGACGCTGCGCAAGCAGACCCTCGACACCTACGAGCAGCGCCGCGCCCAGGCCGACGGCGACCTCCAGCAGGCCGCCCAGGCCGCGGCCGCCGACCCGGCCGGCCAGCGCGCCGTCCAGCAGGTGCTCGGCCGGCTCGGCAGCTACGAGGCCCTGGTGGCCCGTGCCCAGCTGCTGGAGGAGCAGGCCAAGGCCCCGGCCGGCCAGCCCTCGCCCGCCGCCCTGGACGCCTACCGCCAGGCCACCGACCTGCTGCGCCAGCAACTGCTGCCCGCCGCCGACCAGGTCACCGCCGCCAACGAGGCCACCGTCGAGCAGGTCTACACCGAGCGCCGCGACGCCCTCGGCAGCGGCTGGTGGTGGCTGCTCGCGGTCGGCCTGCTCGCGCTCGCCGCGCTGCTCGGGCTCCAGCGCGTCCTGGCGGTGCGCTACCACCGCGTCGTCAACCCGGCGCTGGCCGCGGTCACGCTGCTCACCGGCGTCGTGCTGGCGATCGGCCTGCACCTGGCCAGCCGCGCCGACGACCACCTGGTGACCGCCAAGAGCAACGCCTACGACTCGGTGATCGCGCTCAGCCGCGCCCGTGCGGTCGCCTTCGATCTGAACGCCGACGAGAGCCGCTACCTCACCGACCCGTCCCGCGCGGCCGCCTACGAGCAGAGCTTCCTCGACAAGACCCAGACGATCGCCCGCCTGGACGGCGCCACCCTCGCCGACTACAACGTCCAACTGGCGGCGGCTGCGGCCCGGCACCGCGCCGACCACGCGGCCGTCCCCTTCGGCGGCTACCTCGGCACCGAACTGCACAACATCACCTTCCCCGGCGAGCAGGACGCCGCCGAGCGGGTGCTGGCCGCCTTCCAGCAGTACCAGCAGGACGACCGGAAGATCCGCGCGCTGCGCGACGAGGGCCGGCTCAAGGAGGCGGTGACGCTCAACACCGGCCTCTCCCAGGGGCAGTCGAACTACGACTTCGATCAGCTGAGCACGGCCATCGGGGACACCATCGCGGTCAACGCCAAGGCGATGGACTCGGCGGTCGCCGCGACCGACGGCGACCTCGACGCCGGCACGGCGGCCCTGGCGGCGGGGGCGCTGGCGGCGGCGCTCGCCCTCACCGCGCTGGGCGTCCGGCCGCGCCTGCGCGAGTACCGGTAGCCGCCGGCACCGACCCGCGGCGGGGCCCGGTGGCGACGCACACCGCCACCGGGCCCCGCCGCAGGTCGGCCGGTCACGCCCCGGGCTGGCGTCGGCCAAGCCCCGGCGGGCTCCGGTGCCCCGGCCTCAGCCGGCGGCGAGCCGGTCGTACTCGGCGTCCGGGTCCAGCTGGCGCCGGTACTCGGCGTGCAGCCGGACGTCGCCGTCCGGGCCGGCCAGGCGGGCGAGCGGGCCCCGGACGCCCGGGAGCGGCCGGGCGCGCGGCCACTGCTGGGCGAGTACGGCGAGCGGGGTGCCGTCGCCGGTGCGCAGGATCCAGCCGGCGCGGCCGCCGCCGATCAGGGGCAGGTACGGCCGGGGGAGTCCGAGGGCGGCGAGCGCCTCCGGCAGGTCGAGGCCGTCGGGGAGGGCGAGCGCGGTGGCGTGCGGGGCGTCGGCGTCGTCGCCGGCCGCGACGCTGTCCCGGGTGAGGTGGATGCGCATGGCCGGACAGCATAGGGCGCGCCGACGCGCCCGCGCGCCCGTGCACCGGTGTGCCGGTTTGACAAACACCCTTGCCGTCCCGGCGAATGGCAGGCATGGCCGACGAAGACTTCGAGAACGTCCTCACCACGGTGGGCCCCCGGCTGCGCGCCCTGCGCCGCGAGCGCGGTACCACCCTCGCCAAACTGGCCGCCGCCACCGGGATCTCGCTCAGCACGCTGTCCCGGCTGGAGTCCGGGCAGCGCAAGCCGACCCTGGAACTGCTGCTGCCGCTGGCCCGGGAGTACCGGGTGCCGCTGGACGAACTGGTCGGCGCCCCGGCCACCGGCGACCCCCGGGTCCATCCCCGCCCGGTGACCAGGAACGGTCAGACCATCATCCCGCTCACCCGCCACCTCGGCGGCCTGCACGCCTTCAAGCAGATCATGCCGCCCGGCCGGGGCACCGAGCCCGAGTTGGAGCTGAAGGTGCACGAGGGCCACGAGTGGCTGTACGTCCTGTCCGGCCGGCTGCGGCTGGTGCTCGGTTCGCACGACCTGGTGCTGACGGCCGGTGAGGCCGCCGAGTTCGACACCCGCACTCCGCACGCCTTCGGCAACGCCGGGCCGCAGCCGGTGGAGTTCCTCAGTCTGTTCGGTCCTCAGGGTGAGCGGATCCATGTCAGGGCGCGCCCGGGAACCTCCGTTCGGTAGGTTCGTTCCCTGACAGCGGGGGTTTTCCGTTCCGGTCTCCCGCCAGGCCGTCGGGAGGGGCCGAGAAGATGAGTGTCCAGCAGAGCACGGAGTCCGGCGAGAGCGGTGGAACCGGGGAGCGCGGTGCGGTGGGTGCGCCCGAAGTCCCGGGCCCGGCGGGGGCCTTCGGGTCCTCCGGCGGCGGATCCGGCCGGGCCGGTGGTGGTTCCGGCGGTGGCGACGGCAGCGGCGGCAGCGGTCCGACCGGTGGGGCCGACGGGCCCGGCGGTGCGGAGCCGGACGCCAAGAGCGCGCGCAAGAAGCGCCCGTTCTGGCAGGAGCTCCCGATTCTGCTGGTGATCGCCCTGCTGCTCTCGCTCGGCATCAAGACCTTCTTCGTCCAGGCCTTCTCGATCCCCTCCGGTTCGATGGAGCAGACCCTGGCGATCGGCGACCGGGTGCTGGTCGACAAGTTGACGCCGTGGTTCGGCGCCGAGCCGGAGCGCGGCGAGGTGGTGGTCTTCCGTGATCCGGGCGGCTGGCTGGAGAGCGTGCCGACGCACGCGGACGGCTCGGTGATGAGCTCGGTCCAGAAGGTGCTGAGCACCGTCGGCCTGATGCCCTCGGCGGACGAGAAGGACCTGATCAAGCGGGTGATCGCGGTCGGCGGGGACACCGTCGAGTGCAAGGCGGGCAGCCCGCTGAAGGTGAACGGCGTCGCGCTGGACGAGCCGTACCTGTTCCCCGGCTCGGCGCCCTGCGACCAGGACCCGGTGGGCACCGTCACCGTCCCCAAGGGCAAGCTCTGGGTGATGGGCGACCACCGCAACAACTCGCGGGACTCCCGCCCGCACCACAACGAGACCGGTGACGGCTTCGTGCCGGTGGGGAACGTGATCGGCCGGGCGTTCGTCGTCGCGTGGCCGCTCACCGACTGGTCCACCCTTCCCGTCCCGGACACCTTCGGCAAGGTGCCGGCGGGCGCGGCCGCGGGCGCGGGGGCTGCCGCGCCGGTGCAGGCGCCGTCGGCGCCGGACGCGCTCGGGCTGGCCGCCGTCGTGCCGTTCGCCCTGTGGCGCCGCCGCCGTGGCGCGCGCCGGAGCCGCCGCTGAGCCGGGTGAGGGCTTCGGCTGAACTCCCCCCGTCTTCCTCTACACGCCTGTAGAGTTTCCGGGGTGAGCTGCACGCCTGGTCGCGTGGCCGCCCGACCGGGGAGGCCGCGCGCCGGGGCCGGGTCGGGAGGCGGAACCGTGGTGGAGAGTCGGCGCAGTCCTGTGGCCGCCGGGGAGCCGGCGGACCCGGACGTCCAGTGGGTGTACCAGCCGGTCGAGGTGGACCTCGGCGACGGCACCTGGGCGTCCGGGCGGATCAGCGGCTGGTGGCAGGACTCCGCCGGGCAGCAGTGGTGCCGGTTGCGGGTGAGCCGCAGCGGCCGGCCGGCCGGCTGGGAGCGGTTCGATCCGGCGCGGGTCCTGCTGCTGCCGGTCGCCGGGCTCTGAGGAGGTGTCGGACGGTTTCGATCGGACTGGTTCCGATCGAAACCGGTACCGGCATGATCGGAACCGGACCGATGGGTCCGGACGTCCCTCGGTGCGGCGATCACGAGGCGTTGTCCATAAGAGATTCACAAAATATGACGGCATGTGCGATTCTGTGCAGCGCCCCCGTGACCCGCCCCATCCGTGTCGGCACCTTGGGGGGCCCGGGGCCGCCGACATGCCACCTCATCGACCGGGGACGACGTGAGTTCCGAGATCTACTTCAGCAGCAACTACCGCGACCTGTGCGAGCAGCACGGCACCGGCGCGGGCTTCCAGTTCGAGTTCTCCTGCCACCGCTGCTCCGACACCTGGCGCTCGCCGTTCGAGGCGTTCACCACCGGCCAGGTGGCGGGCTGGATCGGCAAGGGCGTCAGCGCCGCCTGGAACCTCATCGGCGGCAACGCCAACACCATCAGCAACGCCGCCGACGGCCTGGCCGGCCACACCTGGGGCAACGCGCGCGACGCCGCCTTCCAGCGCGCGATCACCAACGCCCAGGTGCACTTCAACCGCTGCGCCCGCTGCACCTACTACGTCTGCAGCCGCTGCTTCGACCCGGGCCAGGGCCTGTGCCACAACTGCGCCCCGGACACGGCGGCCGAGGCGATGGCGGCGCAGCGGCGCGGCCTCAACGACATGGTGACCGACCGCTCCTACCAGCAGGGCCAGCAGTCCGGCGCCGAGTTCGACGTGCGGACGCCGCGCCAGCTCGTCTGCCCGCAGTGCTCGGCGGAGACGCACGGCACGCCGTTCTGCCCGGGCTGCGGCCACCGGCTCGCCCAGCCGACCCAGTGCGGCCAGTGCCACCAGGACATCCCGGAGGGCGCGGCGTTCTGCCCGTCCTGCGGCGCCAGGCGCTGACCCCGCAGGCCTCGTAGACCTTGCAGGCCCAGCGCACCTCGCGCACCTCGCGACGGCGGGGCGCCTCCGGACCAGGATCCGCAGGCGCCCCGCCGTCGTCGTGCGTGCCGTCCGGGTCAGCCGTACGACACGTTGGCGCACGGGTCGTCGTCGGCCGACCGGGCGGCGTTGGCGACGCTGCTGGGCACCGGGGCCGGGGCGCCGGGCGACGCGGAGGCGGCCGGGTCGGCGGCGCCGGCCGGATTGGCGGCGGCGAAGTCGTGGCCGAGCACCACGCTGACGCCCTTGCCGCCGGCCTGGACGGTGGCACCCGGGAACAGCTTGGCGACCGCGTCGGCCGCGGCGCGCTCGCCCGCGCCGTACTCGACGACCGTGGTGGCG
Organism: Kitasatospora sp. NBC_01300; assembly: GCF_041435235.1. Classification (NCBI taxonomy): domain Bacteria; kingdom Bacillati; phylum Actinomycetota; class Actinomycetes; order Kitasatosporales; family Streptomycetaceae; genus Kitasatospora; species Kitasatospora sp. NBC_01300. The sequence continues at coordinate 7,460,380 of NZ_CP108408.1, forward strand.
CGCGGCTTGCCGGTCGCGTTGCCGACGCTGGTCACGGTGTAGCCGGCGCCCTTGACGGCCTCCGCGGCCTTGCCGCCGAGCCCGGTCGCACCGGTGCCGTTGAGCACGGCGACCTTCACGTCGGCGGGCTTGGCCTCGCCGCCCTTGGCGTCCGGCGCGGGGGTGGTGGCGGTGGGGCTGGGGGTGGCCTCGGCGGCGGGGGTGCCCGGCGCGGCGGAGTCCGCGGCGGTGGCGCTCGCGTCCTGGCCGTCCAGGGTGCGGTCGGCCTTGAGCGCGGCCCAGAGCTGGTCCGAGTCGGGGTGGAGCAGGGCGACCCGCGGGCCCTCGTAGCGCCACGGCGCCGTCACGAACTTGACGTCGTGCAGGTCGACGTCCTTGAGCGACATGGCGAAGGAGAGCAGCTTGGCCGCCGAGCCGAGGTCGGGGTCGACGGTGAGCGACTTGGTCGCGGCGTCGGCGAGCGGCAGCAGGGTGGTCGGGTCCATGCCGCGGGACTTGACCTCCTTGATGAGCGAGGAGAGGAAGGCCTGCTGACGCTTGGTGCGGCCGATGTCGGAGCCGTCGCCGATGCCGTGCCGCACCCGGACGAAGTCGAGCGCGGACTGGCCCTCCACCTTCTGCTTGCCCTTGGGGAAGACCAGCTTGCCCTTCTTGCCCAGGTTCGGGTTGAGGTCGCCCTCGTGGATGTCGTTCGGCAGGCAGACCTCGACACCGCCGACCGCCTTGGTCATCGAGGCGAAGCCGTTGAAGTCCACCACGATGGTGTGGTCGACCCGCAGGTTGGTGAGCTTCTCGACGGCGTTCTGGGTGCAGGCCGGGTTGCCCTGGTCGCTGTCGCCCACCGAGAAGGCGCTGTTGAACATCACATTGGTCTGCTCCTTGGTCCACTTGCCGTTCGGGAGCTTGCACGGCGGGATGGTGACCAGGGAGTCGCGGGGGATGGAGATGCCGACGGCGTGCTTGTGGTCGGCGTAGACGTGCAGCAGGATCGCGGTGTCCGAGCGGGCGCCGCCGTCCCCGCCGCCGCCCAGGTCGCTGTTGCCGTTGCCGCGGCTGTCCGAGCCGATCAGCAGGACGTTGACCGGGGTGCGGCCCTGGGAGTCCGGGGCCGCGGCGGCCGGCCGGTCCTTGCTGAGGGCGTCGCCGTCGAAGGTGGTGAGGTTGCTGTTCAGGCGGTAGTAGACGGCGCAGCCACCGAGGACGAGGAGGGCGGTGCAGCCGGCCGTCGCCCAGAGCACCTTCTCCTTGGTGCTGCGCTTGGCCTTCGGCTTCGCCCGGCTCGTACGGCCCGCCTGGCCGGCCCCGCCCGCCTGACCGGTCCGGCCGGCCTGGCCGCCGTCCGCCGCGCGGCCCTCCGCGCTGCGGCCCTCGGGTATGCGGCCCTCCGGCGAGCCGCCGGCTGCCCGGCGCGGCGATTTTCCGGCTCCGGGGGAACCCCTGCGACCAGACACGTCGTCATCCTCCACAGTTGCCACGAAACCCCCGTCGGACCGGCGGGCGTGCGTGGCCGGGGCCGGAGCCGATCCGGGCAGGCCCGTCGCTAAACTTTTACACCGCTGTAGAAACTCAGTGGAGCATACTAGGCGCAGATGAGAAAACCACCTGGTCAGACCAGCGGATCCGGTCGGCCAGGCTCCTCTGCGCTGCTCAGAAACCGTACGAGGAGCACGATGACTCACCGGATCGCACGTTCGATAGCCGGCGCCCTGGTGGCACTGCTGGCCGCCGTCGGCCTCACCGCCGCGGCGTCGAGCGCGACGGCGACGGCCGCACCCCGGCCCGTCGCGGCCGCCGCCACCACCGTTTCCGTCACCGGCTCCGGCCCGGCCGCCCCGGCGGCGGGCCCGGCCGTCTCCGTCGGCACCCGGAGCGGTCAGGCCGCGCCGGCCGCCCACCTCGCGGCCAAGGACGAGAAGAAGAAGTCGGGCTTCTTCGCCAAGCTCGGCAAGTTCCTGATCGTCGTGGTCATCCTGATCATCCTGTTCTTCGTGCTGCTGATCGTCGGCATCGTCTACGCCGCGAAGCGGATCTTCGGCCGCCGCAAGTGAGTCGCGGTGGCCCGCCCCGGCGCCGCAGCGGCACCGGGGCGGGCCACCCGGGCGCGATTGGCCCTGGGCGCGGCGTGCGGCCGGCCCGACGATGGGCGGCATGAGCGACTACCTCGGCCACCGGGCCCCCGACGGACAGCAGGCTTCTGGCGGACGGCAGGCCCCCGACGGGCAGCTGACCCCCGACGGACACCGGATCCCGGACGGGCACCGGGCCCCCGACGCGCTGCGCCCCGAGAGCCGGATCGTCCACCCGCCCCTCGCGGACACCACCGGCAGCCGCCCGATGGGCGTGCCGCTGCACCAGAGCCACCTCTTCGCCTTCGACACCAGCGACGCGCTCACCCAGGCCTTCAGCGGCCCGGGCGGGGCCTTCTTCTACAACCGCTACGGCAACCCGACCGTCCGCTCGCTGGAGACGGCGGTGGCCGACCTCGAGGGCGGCGCCGGTGCGATCGCCACCGCCTCCGGCATGGGCGCGATCAACACCGTCCTGCTCGCCCTGCTGCGCTCCGGCGACCACGTGATCGCCCAGCGGAGCCTGTACGGCGGCACCTTCGCCGTGCTCGCCGACCTCGCCGACCGCTGGGGGGTGGAGGTCACCCACGTCGGGGGCGACGACCCGGCCGAGGTCGAGGCGGCCCTGCGGCCCACCACCCGGCTGCTGCACCTGGAGACCATCTCCAACCCCACCACCAGGGTCACCGACCTGCCCGGGCTGATCGGCGTCGCCAAGCGGGCCGGGGTGGTCAGCGTCGTGGACAACACCTTCGCGACGCCGCTGCTCTGCCGGCCGATCGAGTACGGCGCGGACGTCGTCATCCACTCGGCGACCAAGTACCTCGGCGGCCACTCGGACGTCCTGGCCGGCATCGCCGTTCTCGCGGACGCCGAACTGCACCGCAAGGTGTGGCACTACGCCATCGAACTCGGCGCCGCCGCCGACCCGTTCGCCGCCTGGCTGACCCTGCGCGGCCTCCAGACCCTCGCCCTGAGGGTCCGCCGGCACTGCGAGAGCGCCCTCGACCTGGCCGGCCGCCTCGCCGCCCACCCCGCGGTCGGGGCCGTCCACTACCCGGGCCTGCCCGGGCACCCCGACCACGACCTCGCCCGCCGGCTCCTGCCCGACGGCCACGGCGGCGTCCTGGCCTTCGACCTCGTCGGCGGCCGTGAGGCGGCCCGCACCTTCACCGAGTCCGTCCGCCTGGCCGCCCTCGCCCCCTCCCTCGGCGGCGTGCACACCCTGGTGCTCCACCCGGCCAGCACCTCCCACCGCCAGCTCGACGACGTCGAGTTGGCCGCCGCCGGGATCGGCCCGGGGACGGTGCGGGTGTCGGTGGGCATCGAGCACCCCGAGGACCTGTGGGCGGACGTGGAGGGCGCGCTGGCGAAGGTGTGACGGCCGCCCGGCCGCCGCCGCCGGGCCGTCGACCGGTTGCGTGCGCGTGCACCTAAATGTATGGTGCGTGTGCACGCACACACTTTTCCCCGGGGAAGCCGGGGAGAACCGAGGAGAGACTTCCATGGACACCGACGCCGCCCCGATCGTCCTCATCACCGGCACCTCCTCCGGGATCGGCCTCGCCACCGCCGTGGCCGCCGCCCGCGCCGGGTACGGCGTCGTCGCCACCATGCGCGACACCGGACGGGCCGAGGCCCTGCGGCGCGCCGCCGCCGAGGCGGGCGTCGACGGGCGGATCGAGGTCGAGCAACTGGACGTCACCGACCCGGCCTCCGTCACCGCCTGCCTGGAGACCGTCCTCGCCCGGCACGGCCGGCTCGACGCGGTGGTCAACAACGCGGGCGCCGGCCACGTCGGCACGATCGAGCAGGACGGGACGGCGCCGGTGCGGGCCGCCATGGAGGTGAACTTCTTCGGCGTGGTCGAGGTCACCCGGGCCGCACTGCCGCACCTGCGGGCCTCCGGCGGCCGGGTCGTCACCGTGACCAGCGTCGGCGGCGTGGTCGGACAGCCCTTCAACGAGGCCTACTGCGCCGCCAAGTTCGCCGTCGAGGGCTTCATGGAGTCGCTGGCGCCGGTCGCCGCCACCGTCGGCGTGCACGTCACCGTCGTCGAACCGGGCGCCGTCGCCAGCGAGTTCATCGGCAACCAGGCCATCGACCTGCCCGCGCTGACCGCCGCGGCCGGCCCGTACGCCCCCGCCCTGCGGGCCTACGTCGACCGCACGCTGAAGGCCTTCGGCCAGGCCCAGACCCCGGAGCAGGCGGCCGCCCCGATCGTCGAGGCCCTCACCGCCGAGCGGCCGCCGCTGCGGGTGCAGACCTCGGAGGCGGCCCGGGCCTTCGCCGGCACCAAGCTGGCCGACCTGGACGGCTCGGCGGTGCTGCGGATGACGGGCGGCTGGGTGGTCTGACGAGTCCGGCCCGGGCCCGACACGCCTGACGGGCCCGAGGGTCCCGCTCGGGGTGGCTTGGGGCCGGCAGCCGGGGTGGGAACGGAATGATCACCGGTCATACTTGGGCGGCGGCGCCCGACACCGGACGCCGCGGGCCGTGCCGGCACCACCCGGCGCAGCCCGCCCGCCAGCCGTCCCACCCAGACCGGAGGAACCGATGAGCAGCCACCTGCCGACCCACCGCCCGGCGGCCGGGGCCCCGGCGGTGCCGTGGAACCGGCAGCGGCTGCGCAGCAACAACGAATGGCTGCTGCTCGAACTGCTGCGCACCGGCGGCGGCTCCTCGCGCGCCCAACTCGCCCGGGACACCGGCCTGTCCAAGCCCACCGTGTCCGCCGCCCTGGCCGCCCTGGAGCAGGCCGGGCTGGTCCGCGAGGCCGGCCGGCTGGCCCCCGAGCGCGGCCGCACCGCGGTGCTGTACGAGGTCGACCCGACCGCCGGGCACGTGCTCGGCGTGGACATCGGGCGGGCCAGGCTGCGGGTCGCCGTCGCGGACCTCGCCGGGACGGTCGTCGCCCGCCGCGACGTGGCCAACCGGGGCCGCTCGGCGAACGCCGTCGCCGACGCCGTGGTCGCCGCCGCCCACGAGGCCATCGACGAGGCGGGCCTGGCCGCCGACGACATCGTGCACGCGGTGATCGGCACCCCGGGCGTGTGGGACGAGCAGCGGCGCGGCGTGCGCTACGCCACCAGCCTGCCCGGCTGGGGCCGGCCCGGTCTGTTCGACCGGATCGGGGAGGGCCTGGGGGTGGCCGTCACCGTCGCCAACGACGCCAACCTGGCCGCGCTCGGCGAGTACACCCTCGGCGCCGGCCGGGGCAGCCGGATGTTCGCCTACCTGCTGGTCGGCACCGGCCTGGGCGTCGGCGTGGTCAAGGACGGCGAACTGCTGCTCGGCGCACACGGCGCGCTGGGCGAGATCGGCCTGGTGCCGCTGCCCGCCCGCCCCGGTGAGCCGCCGGCGACCATCGAGCAGGAGGCGGCCGCGGACGCCGTGGTGCGCACTGCCCAGGACCTCGGGCTGAGCGGCGCGCCCACGGCCAAGCAGGTCTTCGAACGGGCCCGGGCCGGCGACCCGGCGGCGGTCCGGGCCGTCGACCGCGAGGCCGGCCAACTCGCCTACGCCGTCGCCGTGTTGTCCGCCGTGCTGGACCCGGACCTGGTGGTCCTCGGCGGCGGCATAGGCAACAGCGCGGACCTGCTCCTGGAACCGCTGGAGCAGGCCCTGCACCGGATCGCCCCGATGCGCCCGACGCTCGCGCCGAGCCTGCTGGGGGAGGAGGCGGTCCTCCTCGGCGCGGTCGCCACGGCCCTGGAGACCGCGCGCCCCGAGGTGTTCGAGCGCCGGACGGCGGGGCTGCCGTAGGTCCTGTCCTCAGGGCGGCCGGTGGCCGGGCGATCGGCTCGGCCGGCGGCTCGCCCGGGCGCTCAGCTGCTCAGTTGCTCAGCCGGTGGCCAGGGTGAGGCCGTAGGCGCTCAGGATCGGGTTGACGGGCTGGAAGTAGGTCTCGCCGCCCGAGGTGCAGTCGCCGGAGCCGCCGGAGGTGACGCCCTGCGCCTGGTTGCCGGAGATGAACGACCCGCCCGAGTCGCCGGGTTCGGCGCACACGCTGGTGCGGGTGACGCCGTAGACGCTGCCCTCCTGGTAGGTGACGGTGGCGTTGACCTCCTCGACGGTGCCGCAGTGCCAGCCGGTCGTGGAGCCGGAGCGGCAGACCGAGGACCCGACGGGCTGCTCGGTCGAGCCGGCGACCGTCACCGCGCCGCCCGCGTAGTCGTTCACCTGCGGCTGCGCGGTCCAGCCCGGGCCGGCCTGCACCCAGGAGTAGTCGTTGCCGGGGAAGGTCGAGCCCTGGAAGGTGCCGATCGAACTGCCGTCGGAGGCCGTCGCGTTGGAACCGGGCTGCCCGCAGTGGCCGGCGCTGACGAAGCCGGGCCGGCCGTTCTGGGTGACGGGGAAGCCGATCGAACAGCGGGCGGCGTTGTCGATGTAGTACGCGTCGCCGCCGTGCAGGTCGGCCAGCGGCCGGGGCGTGGCGGTGGCCCGCTCGACCCGGACCAGCGCGCGGTCCACCCCGGAGCGGCGCAGGAAGTCCTCGGTCCGGGCGGCGTCGGAGGACCGGACCACGACGGCGTTGGTGCGGACGTCCACGGACCAGACCGGCGTGGCCGTGGGTGTGGCGGCCCGGGCCGCCCGGTCGAGCGTGGCCTTCGCCTGGTCGAGGGCGGCCAGGGCGTTGCGGACGACGGTGGCCCGGCCGCCGTGCGCGGTGATCGTCCGGGCGGCGGAGGCGTCCGTGGTGGCGACCACCAGGGTGGCGTCCGGCCCCTCGACCCAGGCCCCGGCCCAGCGGGAGCCCAGGGCGTCGGCGAGCGCGGTCCGAACCCGGGCGGCCCGGTTCTCCCCGGCCAGCCGGTCGGCGGCGGCTTGCGGCGAGAGGCCGAGGTCGCGCTGGAGCGCGGGGAGCAGCGCGGACGGGGCCGGGGCGGTCCGGGCCGCGGGGGAAGCGAGGGCGGCGACTACGGACGGGTCGTCAGCGGTCGCGCTGACGGCGGGGGCGGCGGTCAGGGCGACGCCCGCGAGCGCGGTGGCGACCGCGAGCACACGGATACGGAGCATGGGGGATCTCCTCGTTCGGCGTGGGGGTTGCCGGAACGGTAGCGATCCGCCGGGCGTGTCAGGAACATGCTGAATTCCCCTGCGCTCCGGCGCTATACCCCTGTTGGAGCGGCCGACGGTTCGGCGCAGAGTGACGGCGGGCCGGGGGCGGCGACGCTCGGTAGCCGGGAGATCTCGATCTGCCAACGAGTGGGAGATCCGTGCACAGATCGTGTGCGAGCTCTGCTTGAATCACACACCTCACCCATACGGAACGGAGCGTTCTCCACCCATGCCTTCACGCATACGCGGGCGTCGGCGGGCCGGCCTGGCCGGCTTCGCCGGACTCGTCCTCACCGTCGGTTTGGCGCTGACCGGTTGCGACCCGTCGGCCGCCGACGGCGGAGCCAAGGCCTCGCCCTCGGTGACCGCCCCGGCGGCCGCCACCACCCAGTCGACCCCGCCGGCCGCGCCGCCTGCGGCGCCGCCCGCCGCGCCCCCGGCCAGCACGCCGCCGCCCGCGTCCGACCCCGCGCCGAGCACGCCGGCCGCCCCCGCCCCGGCGGCCCCCAGCACCCACGCGCCGTCGTCCACCCCGAAGGCGCCGCAGCCGAAGACCACCACGGCCCAGCCGCCGGCCGCCCCGGAGCCGCAGCACACCGCGGCGGCCGGCGGCGCGGAGTGCGAGCTCCGCTCGAACGCCGGGAACTGCTACGCGGCCGGGCAGTTCTGCCGCAACGCCGATCTCGGCAAGAGCACCCATGACGCCAACGGGGGAATGATCTACTGCCGGATGGTCAGCGGCAAGCCGCACTGGCAGGCCTGAGCGAGGCCGACCGGGCGCGGGGGATGAACGCCTCGGCCCCCCCGCGCCCGTTCGGCCCGTCGGCGTGACCCGGGAGACCCTGGACCCTAGTCGAGCTGTCCGAGGGTGTCCCAGAACAGGTGCTCGTACGCCTGGAGCAGGCGGCCGTACTCGCGGGCCGCGGCCAGGGTCGGCTCGTCCAGCGGATCCGGCCCGAGGGCGTCGGCGGCCTGCTGTTCGAGCGCGGTGGCGGGCTGGGCGAAGAAGTCGAAGAACGCGCAGGCCTGGTCGGGGAAGCCGTAGCGGCCGCGCAGGGCCTGGGCGATGTCGGCGCAGTAGCCGCCCCAGGCCGCGAAGTTGGCGACCAGCGCGGCGGCCGCGGCGGCGGGTTCGCCGTTCAGTGCGAGCCAGGCGAAGTAGGCCGGGTAGGCCTGGCAGCCGGGCAGTGGCGCCCGGGTGGCGAGTTCGTCCGGGCCGAGGCCGCAGGCGGCGGCGAGGCCGGGCAGGGTGCGCAGCGCGGCGCTCTCGCCCTCGGCGAGGGCGGCGAACCGGGCGCTCAACGGGCGGTCGGCGGTGCGGGTGGCGAGCAGCAGCAGGCTGCGCCGGTCGGAGGCGATGATCCGGTGCTGCTGGGCGGCGAGTTCGGCCAGGGTCTCGCGGGGCGCGGTGCCGTCGGCGAGCGCCGTGACGAGTGCCGGGGCGGCGTCGCCGGGCGCCAACTCGGCGCGCAGGTCGCGGATCTGGTCGAGGATCGGGTGGTTCACCGGTGCCTCCGTGGTGCGGTTCGGTCCCGGTGCCATTCCTACCGTCTGGCGGGGCCCGGTCGGTGGCGACAGGCCGGGGCGGGCCCGGGTTGCTCCCGGCCCCGCGGGTGCGGGGCCGGGAGCGGGCGGTGCGGTCGGTGGCTCAGGACCCGGCGCAGGCACTGGTCACGTCGCCGGCGGCGTCGGTGATCGCCCCGATGTCGGGCATCTTGCCCTTGGAGACGTTGTCCTGGGCGCTGGAGACGGCCTTGTTCAGCTTGTCGGTGGCCTTGTCGAGCTTGTCCCCGCTGTTGTGGTCGCGGAGCTTCTTGATGTCGTCGCCGACCTTCTTCAGGGCGTCTGCGGTGTGTTTGCGACGGTCCTGGTCGGTGAGTTGGCCGACGTTGATGGCCGATGAGGCGAGGTCCTGGATGTCGCCGGTGATGCTGACGGCCTGTTTGCCGCAGTCGAGTGCCTGGTCGACGTCCTTGCACGCGCTGAGCAGTGGAGCGGTGGCGAGCAGCGCGAGTGCGGCGGCGGCCAGTCGGTACGGTTTCCTTGTCATGTCTGTATCCCTCCCGCCGGCAACAACGCCTGATCGCCCGCTCTTGGTTCCGCCCGATCGGGTGAATCATGGGTGAACCTTTACTGTCGGCCAGGAACGGAAGTTGATGGAGCGTCAGGGTCCGGTCTCGACTGCGCCGACTTCACGTCACGGGCGCCGCCCCGTGACGTGAAGTCGGCCGGAACCGCTACCGGTCGGCCGGTCCGGAGAGGTCGCGCACCAGTCCGGCGAGGGCCGGGGTGTCGACCCCGTGCGCGGCGGCGGCCCGCAGGACGGCGCCACCGATGGCGTCCAGTTCGATCGGACGGCCGGCCTCCACGTCGCGCTGCATCGAGGACTTCATCGACCCGGGCACCCGGTCGAAGGCGGCGAGCAGTGCCTGCGCGTCCGCGGGCGCGCCAGCCGCGCCGGAGACGGCCGCGATCTCGTCGAGGACGGTGAGCAGTTCGGGCCGGTGCTCGGTGCGCACGACGCCGACCTCGCTGCGGTGGCGGGTGGTGAGCAGCGCGAACGGGGCGAGGAAGGAGAGCTTGCTCCAGAGCATCGCGGTCTCGTCCTCGCGAAGCGTGACATCGAGGCCGGTACGCCGCAGCTGCTCGGCCAAGTCCGCCACCGCTCCGGCGAGTTCGAGCACGGCGAAGGGGCTGGTGTGCTCGATCCGCCCGGGCGCGGTCCGAGTGGCCTCGACCCGGATCGTGCCGGCCGCGATCTGCCCGGCCGGGTAGCGCTCGCGCAGCGCCGCGACGTGGTCGATTCCGTTGAGCAGCGGCACCACGACGGCGGAGCCGAGGGCCTGCGGCGGCATCCGGTCGAGCGCGTCGGCCAGCGCCGTCTCCTTGACGGTCACGAACGCGGCGTCGACCGGTTCGCGCAGTTCGGTGGCGGCCTCGACCCGGGCGGTGAACTCGCCGAACTGCTCGCTGTGGACGTGCAGTCCGTCCCGGTTCAGGACGGCGGCGGTCTCCTCGCCGGCCAGGCAGATCACCCGGTGCCCGGCGCGCGCGAGCAGTCCGCCGATCAGGCCGCCGACGCCGCCGGGCCCGAGGACGGCGACGGTCAGGGGGGCGGTCGCGGAGGTGGTCGCGGGGGTGGTGGTCATGTCGACTCCTGGTGAGGGGGTGAGGGGTGGGCTTGCGGGGAGGAGAGGGAGACGAGGCCGAAGGTGAACGGCGGTTCGTGGCGCGGCTTCCGCCCGCCGGCCGGGGCCCAGCGCACGGGGGTGTTCCGGCCGAGGTGCAGCGTGTCGTACCGGACGTTGCCGTGGGCGGGGTCGGGGACGGGCAGGCCTCCGGCGCGCAGCGCCTCGACCACCTCGTGGGCCGGCCGGCCGAAGACGTCGACGCCGTGCAGGCCGACCGGGCAGGCGGCCGCACCCTCGGCCGGTTCCACCGGGCAGCGCGAGAGGAAGACGGTCCGGAGGCGCTCGCCCTGGCCCGAGCAGAGGGTGACGCCGACCCCGGGCAGGGTGAAGTGCAGCGCCCAGCCGGAGCCGCAGACGAAGGTGGGGTGCACACCGCCCGGGAGCGCCTCGTGGTGCGGGGCCAGCAGTCGGCGGACCGTCGCCTCGGTGAGGCCGAAGCGCAGTTCGGGCAGCGGCGCGGGCAGGCGGATGCCGTGGCCGGGCAGCAGGTCGATGGTCACCCGTTCATGATCCCTTGCCGGACGGACGGACGGACGGACGGACGGGCGGCGCGGGGCCCGGGGGCACCGGCGTCGTGACCGGTGGCCCACCGCCCACCGTTGCCGGGTCAGCCGGCCGTCAGGCCGTTCAGCGCGTCGGTGACCTGACGGGCGAGGGCGGGCGGCAGTGCGGCGTAGCCCAGCTGCGTCGCGGCGGGCCGGCCGGCGGCGCTCACCGCGTGGGAGAGCAGGCCGGCCAGTGCCTGGGTCGGCCGGTTGCCGCGGTTGTCCGGTGCGTCGGTGCCGCAGAACACCGCGTAGCCGACCTGGACGAGCGGGTACGCGCCGGAACCGGGGTTCGCGTGGTCGACGTCGACGGTCAGGTCGGCGCCCGTGCCGGTCACCTTGGCTCCGGCCAGGGCGGCGGTGGCGGCCTCGGTGGTGGCGGCCACCGGGCCGGAGCCGGCGGACAGTTTGGCGGTCCGCAGCCCGCCGGCGTCCTTGAGCGGGAGGAAGGCGATCGCGCCGGACTTGCCGGTCACCGTCTGGCGGACGGCGCCGGGATCGCCGACCGCCAGACCGCCCGCCGCCTGGGCGGGCCAGGAGCGGGCGGCCGCCGGGTACGGCCAGGCGGCGGGCGCGGCCTCGGCGAGGTAGCGGGTGAAGCCGAGCGTGACCGGCGATTCGGCCGACGGGTGGACCGCGGTGACGGCCGAGTCGGGCAGCATCCGGCCGGGGTTGAGCGTCGCGATCGCGGGATCCCGCCAGCTGGTGATCTGGCCGTTGAAGATCCGGGCCACCGTCGGGGCGTCCAGCACCAGCGAGTCGAGCCCGGGGACGTTGTAGACGACCGCGATCGGCAGCGCGGCGAGCGGGAGTTTGGCGGGCCGGGCGGCCGTGCACCGCTTGCCGAGGCCGGCGGCCTCGTCGCCCAGGGGCGCGTCGTCGAGGGTGACGGCGTCGACCTGGCCGGCGACGAACTGCTGGTCGGCGGTGCCGCCCAGGTCGGTGGTGGCCACGTTCGCGGTGGGGCACGCCTGGTGGTAGTCGGCCGTCCAGCGGCTCATGACGGTCTTCAACGGTCCGTCTCCGCCCACGACGGCGCGGGCCGAGGGGCAGTCGGGCGGGCCGGACCGGCCTGACTGGCCGGGAGTGGACGGTGCCGAGGCGGCCGGGGGCAGGGCACCGGCACCGCCGCTGTCCTTCGCCTGCTGCCGCAGCAGGACGGTCGTTCCGCCGGCCGCGGCCAGCGCGACGGCGACCGCGACGACGAGCGCGGCCTTCCGGCGGCGTGGCCGGGAGGCCGCGGGGGTGGGGACGGCGGGGTCGGTCGGCGCCGGTATGACGGCGGGACCGGCGGGCGGGGGGAGGGCGGGTGCGAGGGGTGCCGGGCGGACGTCCGGCTCGGTCGGAACGGGCGGCGCCACGGGCCGCTCCCACACGGTCGCGGGCCGGGTTTCGGGCGCGGCCGGGGGCCGGGTGCCGGGTGCGGTCGGGGGAGGCTCCACGCCCGCGACGGACCAGGTCAGCAACGTCTCCAGGGTGGGCCGTCGGGTCGGCTCCTTGGCGAGGCAGGCCGCGACCATCGGGAGCAGCTCCGCCGCCAGCCCGGCGAGGTCCGGCTCCTCGTAGACGACCCGGAAGCCCACCGCGTGCGAGGAGTCCGCGCCGAACGGACCGCGCCCGGTGCCCGCGAAGGCCAGCACCGAACCGAGCGCGAACACGTCGGTGGCCGGGCTGGTGTCGCCGTGCCGGAACTGCTCCGGCGCCATGAACGGCGGTGTGCCGACGGCGACTCCGGTGCTGGTGAGCTGGGTGCCGTCCAGGGCGCGGGCGATGCCGAAGTCGATCACGCGGGGGCCGTCCTCGGCGAGCAGGACGTTGCCGGGCTTGAGGTCCCGGTGCACCAGCCCGGCGCGGTGGATGTCCCGCAGCGCCTCCGCGAGGCCCGTCGCCAGCCGCCGAACCTCCGGCGGGCTCAACGGGCCCTGCCGGGCGACCCGTTCGGCCAGCGAGGGGCCCTGGACGTACAGGGTGGCCAGCCAGGGCGACGGGGCGTCGGGGTCCGCGTCGACGACGGGTGCGGTGAACGCCCCGCTCACCCGGCGGGCGGCCTCGACCTCGTGTCGGAACCGGGCCCGGAACTCCTCGTCCCCGGCGAGCTCGGGGCGGATCACCTTGAGTGCCACCTGCCGCCCGGACAGCGACCGCGCGCGGTACACGACGCCCATGCCGCCCGCGCCGATCCGGCCCTCCAGCCGGTACCCGCCGATCTCGCGCGGATCGTTCTCCAGCAAGGTCACGTGACCCCCGTCCTCAGACACCCGTCCCCCGTCCCCCGGCGAAACGGGAGCCAGCCTAGTACCGCCCCGGTGGGCGCCGTGACGGCGGCTCGGGTCGGTCGACCCCGACGGCGCCGGGCCGGGACCGGGCCGCGACGGCGCCGAGGCGGGAGGGGACCGCGACGGCCTCGACCCGACGTACGCGTCCTGGGCCCGGAGGCAGGACCACCTGCGGGGTTCGGTTTTCCGAACCCCGCATCGGGGGGCCAGCCCAATCGATCGTGCGGCCGTTCATGCCCAGGATGGAGGGCATGAACGGGATGACGACAGCCGCCGCGGCGGCGAGCGGTGAGGTGACGGGCGGTGAGGTGGCGGGCGCGGCCCTGACCGGGGACGGGCTGCACCGGGAGTACGGGCGGGGCACGGCCGCCGTCCGGGCGTTGCGGGGGGTCTCCGTGGCCTTCGCGCCGGGGACGTTCACGGCGGTGATGGGGCCCTCCGGTTCCGGCAAGACGACGCTGCTGCACTGCCTCGCCGGGATGGACCGCCCCACCCGGGGCACCGTCCGCTGGGGCGGGACGGAGGTGTCCCGGCTGCCCGAGCGGCGGCTCGCGCAACTGCGCCGCACCAGGGTGGGGTTCGTGTTCCAGGCGTTCAACCTGATGCCCGCGATGACCGTCGCGCAGAACGTCGAACTTCCCGGGCGGCTCGCGGGTGCGCGGCCGGACGGGGCGCAGGTGCGGGAGGCGCTCGCCAGGGTCGGCCTGTCCGGGCGGGAGCGGCACCGGCCCGGGCAGCTGTCCGGCGGCCAGCAGCAGCGGGTGGCGATCGCCCGGGCGCTGGTCGCGCGGCCGGCCGTGCTGTTCGCGGACGAGCCGACCGGCGCGCTCGACCGGGCGACCGGGCACGACGTCCTCGACCTGCTGCGCTCCGGTGTGGACCTGGACGGCCGGACGTGTGTGATGGTCACCCACGACCCGGTGGCCGCCGGCTACGCGGACCGGGTGCTGCTGCTGGCCGACGGGCTGCTGGTGGACGAGCTCGACCGGCCGACCGCCGCACAGGTCGGCGAGCGGCTGAGCCGGCTGGGCGGGTGAGCGCGATGAGCCCCGTCCTCTCCCTGGCGGCCGGACAGATCCGGCGCCGACCGGCCGCCTTCGCCGGGCTGGCGGTGGCGCTGTTCCTCGCGGTGGCGACGGTGACGCTGTTCGGCTCGCTGGTCGCCGCCCAGGCCACGGCCCCCGCCACGGTGGCCCAGCGGGCGGTGGCCGGGCCCGGCCTGCTGCTGATCGCGGGGGCGTTCGGTGAGATCGCCGTCCTGGTCGCGCTGTTCGTCGTGGTCAACGCGCTCGGCTTCACCCTCCGCCAGCAGCACCGTGACCTCGCCCTGCTGCGGACGGTCGCCGCGACACCCCGTCAGGTGCGTCGGCTGGTGCGGGCCCAGGTCACGGCGACCGTCCTGCTGACAGCCGTGCCCGGCGGCGCGGCGGGCACCCTCGCCGCCCGGGGCTTCCTCGCCGCGCTCCAACGGCGCGGGCTGGCCGCGCCCGGGCTGCGGATCCCCGGGACGCCGGTGCCGATGCTGGTCGCACTGGCGGTGGCGCTGCTGGTCGGCCTGGCCGCCACCGCCCTCGCCGCCCGACGGATCACCCGGCTCACCCCGGCCGCCGCGCTGACCGCCGACACCTCGGGCCAGCGGCGCACGGGCGTGCTGCGGGTGCTGGCCGGGCTGGCCGTCCTGGCGGGCGGGGTGCTGCTGCTGCGGCTCGCCGCCACCAGAGGGGCCGGTGAACTGGACAAGGCGGGGCAGGCGGCGATGCTCGGCTCACTGGTGCTGCTGGTCGCCCTCGCCCTGCTCGGGCCGCTCGCCGCCCGGGCCGTGGCCGCCGCGCTCGGCGCGCCGGTACGGGTGCTGGCCCCCGGGGCGGGCTGGCTCGCCGACGCCAACCTGCGCGGCTACGCGGCCCGGCTCTCCTCGGCCGTGGTGCCGGTCGCGCTCCTGGTCGGGCTGTCGGGCACCATGTTGATCATGACGAGCACCGCCGAGCACGTGGTCCGTACGACCGGCGCCGCGACCAGCGTCACCAAGGCGACGGACGTCTGGCTCCGCGAGGCGGAACTGGGGATGCTGGTCTGCTTCGCGGCCGTCTCCACCGTCAACACGCTGGTCGCCCTGACGGCCGACCGGCGGCGCGAGTTCGCGCTGCTGCGCCTGGTCGGCGCGACCAGGCGGCAACTGCTGCGGATGCTGTCCGTCGAGGCGGCCCTCACCACGGCGGTCGGCGTGCTGCTGGGGGCGGCGGTGGCGGCCGTCGCCTCGGGGGCGTTCGCTCGGGCGGTGACGGGGTCGGTGCTGCCGGTGGTGCCCGGCGCTGCGTGCGGCTGGGTGGTGGCGGGCGCGGCGGCGCTGACGGTACCGGGGATCCTGGGCACCGGCCTGCGGGCGATCCGGGGGCGTGCGGTCGAGGCGGTCGGCGGTGAGCGGGGGTGAGCGAGGGCGACCGGGCCTTCGCCAGGTGGGGCGGGGCCGGGTCGAAGCCGCCTGGGTGTGTCGTCGAAGCGGTGAGCGGTGAGCGGTGAGCGTGGTGAGTGGGAGTGGTGAGGTGGACGGTGGCTGAGCGTCGGCGGTATCTGTCGGTGCGCGGTGGCGAGTTGGCCTTCGCGCTGCTCGGGCTGCCGATCGGCGTGCTCGGCGGGGTCTACGCGGTGGCCGTGCTCTATGCCGGGGCGTTGCTCTCGCTCACCGTGCTCGGGCTGCCGTTCGTGGTGGCCGCCCTGGCGGGCGCGCGCGGCCTGGGCGGGCTGCACCGGCGACTGGTCGGGCGGCTGCTCGGCGAGCGGGTGCCGGCCCCGGGCACGCTGCCCCGGCCGTCCGGGGCGATCGCCCGGGCCCGGGCGGTGCTGACCGACCCGGTGGCCTGGCGGGCGCTGCTCTACCTGCTGCTGCGGCTGCCCCTGGGGGTGCTCGGCTTCCTGGTCGCGGTCGGACTGCCGCTCAGCTGCGTCTGGCTGGTGGGCTTCCCGCTGTGGGTCCGGCTGCTGGAGCCCGGGCCCAGACCGGTCGGCTGGCTGGACGTGGCCGGGGCCCCGGCCGGGCTCGCCGTACTCGCGGCGGTGCCGCCGGCGCTGCGGGCGGTGAGCGCGGCCGATCGGGGTCTCGCCCGGCTGTTGCTCGGCCCGGTGCGGTCGCAGGAGCGGGTGCACGAGCTGGAGACCGCCCGGGCGACCCTGCTCGCCGAGAACACCGACCGGTTGCGCCGCCTCGAACGCGATCTGCACGACGGGACGCAGGCGCAACTGGTCGCGCTCGCCATCACCCTCTCGCTGACCGACGACGCCCTCGGTGCGGTCACCGGCGAGGCTCTTGGCGACGCCCGGTCCGGCCAGCCCGGCCCGCCCGGCGCTCCGGACACCGAGCGCCTGCGCACCCTGGTCGACCGGGCCCGCCGGCAGACCGACGACACCATCGCGGAACTGCGCCGGCTCACCCGGGGCATCCACCCGGTGGCGCTGGACGGCGGCCTCGCCCAGGCGCTGCCCGGGCTCACCGCCACCGCGCCGGTGCCGGTCACGGTCCGGCTGGACCTGAGGGAGCGGCCGGACGCGGCGATCGAGCAGGCCGTCTACTTCTGCGCGGCCGAGTTGCTGACCAACGTCGCCAAGCACAGCGGCGCGGCGGCGGCGGAGCTCACGGCGAGCGCGGCCGACGGGCGGGTGCGGCTGACGGTGCGCGACGACGGCCGCGGGGGCGCCGCCCCGGGCGGGAGCTCCGGTTCGGGTTCCGGCTCGGGCCTGGCGGGCCTGGCCGAACGGCTCGCGGCGGTGGACGGCGTGCTGCGGGTGGACAGCCCGCCGGGCGGGCCGACGACGGTCACCGCCGAACTGCCGAGCCGCCTGTGACGGGTGGCCGCGGCGCGCTGTCCACGGAACCGCTGCTCCCGGCTCAGCCGCCGTTCTCGGCGAGGTAGGTGAGCACGGCCTTGACGCGCCGGTTGTCGGCTTCGGTCGCCGGCAGGTCGAACTTGGTGAAGACGGCGGCGACGTGCTTCTCCACCGCCCGCTCCGACACCACGAGCAGCCCGGCGATCGAGCGGTTGGAGTGGCCCTGCGCCATCAGCTCCAGTACCTCCCGTTCGCGCGGGGTGAGCGCGTCGACACGGCTCCGCCGCCCGCCGTGCATCAGGCCGTTGACGACCTCCGGGTCGAGCGCCGTGCCGCCGGCCGCGACCCGGTGCAGCGCGTCCACGAACTCCGAGGTGCGGGCGACGCGTTCCTTGAGCAGGTAGCCGACGCCTGCGGCGCCGCCTGCGAGCAGCCGGGCCGCCCAGGCGGTCTCGACGTGCTGGGAGAAGACCAGGATGCCGACCCCGGGCGCGGTGGAGCGGAGCTCGACGGCGGCGCGGATGCCCTCGTCGGTGTGGCTGGGCGGCATCCGGATGTCGACCACGGCCACATCGGGCCGGTGCTCCTCGACGGCGGCGATCAGTTCGGGGGCCGTCCCGGCGGTGGCGACCACGGCGCACCCGCGCGCGGTGAGGAGTTCGACCATGCCGTCCCGGAGGATCACCGAGTCCTCGGCGAGGACGACGCGGAGCTGCTTCTCGATCATGTCGCCATTATCGGCGGTGGCCGGGCCACCACCGCCGCCGCCACCACCGTCACCGCCACCGCCACACCAACCGCCACCACCACCGGACCGGTTGTGCCGCCGCTCGCCCGGCCCGGCTGCTCGCCACGCCGGGCGGGGGGCCTGTCATCACAAGGATCGTGGCAATCCGTCAGCCGGCCTCCCCCTGCTGTCCGCGCCACGCGTGGACGCCGGGGGCGACCTCGACCACCTCGAACGGGTAGGCGTCGCGGACGAGTTCGAGCAGGGCGCGCTGCTCGTCCAGCCAGCCGGGGGCGGGGGACAGGACGACCCGGAGGGTGACGCCGGAGTCCTCGGCGTCGGAGACGGTCACCCAGAGGCCGCCTGGCCGCCCCGGCTCGATCCGTAGCTCCGGGCCGTGCTCCTCGTCCAGCCAGCGCACCGCCTCGCGCCGCTCCAGCCGCTCCAGGGCGGCTTCCCACTGCCGGAGTTGACGTTCCGTCACCAGCGTGACGAACTGCCCGCGGGCCGAGTCGGCGGTGACGGTGATCTCGCAGTCCAGCCAGTCGTGGCCGAGCAGGGAGCCCGGCGCGTGCCGCCCCAGCACCCGCACCCGTACGCTCCGGCCGCCGGTGCGCCCCTCGTGTCCGGTGGCGTCGTCGGTGCCGGGGCGGTCCGTCAGCCTGATCAACTCGTTCTGGTGCGAAGCGACTTCACGCACTGTGTACTCCCGGTCACTGCGAATCCAAGGGCTGACATCCTCGCGCAGGTGTTCGTCCGGTGCCAGTCCGTGGGAGGGGTTCGTCTCCGACGCGCCGACGGCCCGCCCGACCGTGGAGGTCGGGCGGGCCGGGCGGGGTGGTGGGCGGCCGGAGGTCCGCGCTGCTCAGGGCTGGTCCGCCCTGGTCGGGACCGGCCGGGACCGGTCGGGGCCGGCGCGGGTCGACGGGAGCCCGGCGGCGCCCGTCGGCACGCGGCAGTGCCCGTCGGTGCCGGTCACCGCTGGTCGGCGTGGCCGGTCAGGACGGTGGTGAAGATCGGCTCGCCGTTCTGGTGACCGGTGACGGTGGTGGTGAGGGCGTCCGGGTCGTCGCCGGGGGTGTGCCGGGCGGTGATCGTGGTGGCGGCGTCGTGCTCGGCGTACCGGTGGTAGGTGGTCGCGGCGGAGGCGGGGATGACGGTGGCCGGTGAGACGAGCGCGTTGGTGGCCTGGCGGGCGGCCTCCAGCAGGACCATGCCGGGGATGTGGTCGTTGGCGTGGTCGAAGAGGATCGGGTGCCAGAGGTCGGGGGTGAGGTGCCAGGTCCCGGGCGCGTCGGCCGGGGTCAGGACGACGTCGCAGGGGCGGATCCGGCCCACTCGGCCCGGGGCCAGCGGCTCGCCGGAGACGGTGGGCGCCGGGCCGGCCTCGCGGCGTGCCCCGCGCAGCCGCCGGTAGGTGGAGTCCGGCACGGTGGTGAACCGGGTGTGTCCGGTGGCGGCGAGGTGGGCGCCGCGTCGGATGACGGCGCTGAGGGTGAAGTCGATGGTGGTGCCGCTCCGGCGCGGCTGCGGGACGAGTCTGGCCTCGATGCTGAGGTCGGTGGGCGCCGCGCCGATGAGCAGTTGGCGGGGCCGGGTGGTGTAGTCGAGGTTCCACATCATGAACTTGTGGTCGAGCGGGACGCCGAACCGGGTGTGCGCGAGGTAGAGCCCGGCTTGGCGGATCGTTTCAGCGGTCTGGATCGGGTCGTGCCGGGTTCCGTCGGGGGTGGTGAAGAAGGTGTGGGCGCGCGGCCACTGCGCGGTGACGGTGAAGGTCGTCTCGTTCAGCTGCTCGCTGCCGGTGAGGAAGACCTCGGCGTGGCAGGCCCGGTGGACGTACTCCTTGGCAACGGTGCTGGTCAGGCGCGGTGCCGGTCCGGTCGGCACGGACGGCCCGGCGGTGCGGCCGGGGGCGGTGCCGTGGTCCGCGCCGGCGGCGCGGGAGATGGCGGGGGCGCGGTAGGCAAGCAGGGTCATGGGAGCGCTCCGGAAGGCCGTGGCGGGCGGGGTGGGCTGCTCAGGGCTCGTAAGATACGTACCTTCCGGTTTGGTTTTCAAGGAGCCCGAACGAAGGTTCGTTGGCGGCCGAGCGTGGTCGGGTGGTCGCTCCAGGTGTCGCGTGATGGCCGTCCGGGTGGGCCGAGCCTGGGGTGGATGCCGCCTGGCCTGCAAAGGAATCCCCCAAAGCGGGATGACAGGTGCATTATCATGGCGGCCCGCTTTCGGTGGGATGCGGCCGGAAGTAGGGAGTCGGATTCCGGATCTGTCGGCTGGCGGAGGGGTGGCGGTCGCCTTCCCGCCCTGTGCCGTCCACACGGTTTTCCTTCGCTCGAAGGCGGGTGCATGCGACCTGGGGAGGAGGGATCGCCGGTTGACCGGCGGGTAAGATACAGGGTGTTTGGTTTTGTTTGCCGAGCGTTTCGGGCGGGGTGGTTGCGGTGGTGCGGCAGGAGCGGGCGATCCGGACGCGTCGGCTGATCCTGGAGGCGGCGGCCTCGGTCTTCGACGAGCACGGGTACGAGGGGGCGACGATCGGCGAGGTGGTCGCCCGCGCGGGTGTGACCCGGGGGGCGGTGTACTTCCACTTCGCGTCGAAGCGGGAGCTCGCGCAGGGCGTCGTGGAGGAGCAGTTCGGTCGGGACGAGATCCCCGAACGGCACTGCAAGCTCCAGGAGTTCGTCGACCTGGGGATGGTCGTCGCGCATCTCATGCCGCGTGACCCGCTGCTGAGCGCGGGTGCGCGGCTCTCGCTCGGCCAGGACGTGTTCGGCGACCTCAGCGGTGGTGCCACGCCCGGGTGGATCGCCCGGCTGGAGGCGGTGCTGACGGCGGCCGGCGAGCGGGGCGAGCTGCTGCCGCACGTGCTGCCGGCCGAGACGGCGTGGCTGATGACGGGTGCCTGGACGGGCGTGCAGATCCAGTCCCAGAAGATGTCCGGCCGGGCGGATCTGGAGCGGCGGGTGGCCGTGCTGTATCGGCACGTGATGCCGGGCATCACCGTCCCCGGGGTGCTGGCCACGCTGGATCTGGGCTCGGACCGGGGTGAGCGGGTGGTGGCCGAGCTGGCGGCGGCCCGTGCTGGTGGCGCCTGACGGCTCGCGCCCGGGGCTGACGCGGCGGCACTTGCGGCGGCGGTCGGTCCGGTCGGTCGCCGCAGTCCGGAGTTCGATGGTCCGTTCAAAAACAAACAGCTCGTTCGGTTTTGTATTGACAAACCGTCCGTCCTGTTTTTGGATGAGCACCTGGTGCTCGGCTGTGCGGTAGCCGCAGCGCCGGCCGGCCGGTGGCCGTCGGGGCCGCCGATCCGTCTGGATTGGGGTGGACGTCATGGAGATCCGGGTGTTAGGGGCCTTGGGGGTCCAGGTGTGCGGGGTGTCGGTGGTGCCCTCGGCGCCGAAACCACGGCAAGTGCTCGCCCTGCTGGCCCTGCGCGCCGACCAGGTCATCTCGGCGGGCGTCCTCGCCGAGGAACTGTGGTCCGGCCATCCGCCGCGCAGCGCCCGCACCACCGTCCAGACCTACGTCCTCCAACTGCGCGACCTCATCGACCGGGCGCTCGCCCACCGTGATGACGCCGGGGGAGCGTGCGGGGCCAAGGACGTCCTGGTGACCTCGCCCGGCGGCTACCGGCTCGACAGCGGCGGCGGACTGGTCGACCACCAGGAGTTCGACCGCCTCGCGGGCCTCGGCTACCGGGCCATGGACGGCGGTGACTTCCCGCTCGCCGCCCGCCAGTTGGGCGAGGCACTCGGCCTGTGGCGCGGTCCGGCCTTCGCCGACGTCCCGCTCGGCGGTCAACTCGCCGTCGAGGCCAAGCGGTTGGAGGAGACCCGGCTCTGCGCGCTGGACCAGCGGATCGAGGCCGACCTGCGGCTGGGCCGCCACCGCGTCCTGCTCGCCGAACTCACCGTCCTGGTCGACCGCTACCGCACCCACGAGAGTCTGCACGGCCAGTACATGATCGCCCTGCACCGCTCCGGCCGACGGGGCGAAGCCCTGGAGGCCTACCAGCGCCTGCGCAACACCCTGGTACGGGAGTTGGGCATGGAACCCTCGGCCGGACTGCGACGGCTCCAGCGCTCCATCCTGCTCGCCAACCCCGACCGCCCCGAGCCCGACCGTGCCGCCGGCCCCGCCACCTCCGCCGGCCCCACCACCCCTGCCGGTCCCGCCACCCCCGCAGGCCTCGCCACCTCCGCCGACCAGACCCCGCCCCGCACCGCCCGGCTCACCCGCGTCGGCTGAGCCCGCCAGGGAGACGGCCCGCCGAACCGCTGGCTAAGACCCCAGGTCCGGCCGCGGGTGGCCGGTCAGGCCCAGGTAGTGGCCGAGCCGGGCGGCCGCGTCGAGCATGGCCAGGCCCTGGGCGGTGAGCCTGCGCTGCCAGCCGTCGAGGGCGTCGGCCAGGGAGGCCGTGCCGCCGGCCGTCCGCACCTGTCGGACCACGGTGGCGATGTGGTCCAGCGGGTAGCCGCCGCGCCGGAGCAGGTGGGCGAGTTCGGCGTCGCGGATGTCGTCGGCGCGGAAGACGCGGTGCCCGTTGGCCTGGTCCCGGGCGGGGGTGAGGATGCCCGCGCCCTCCCAGTTGCGCACGGTCGCCGGGGTGACGCCGAGCCGGTGGGCGAGTTCGCCGATGCTCAGGGCGGCGCCGTCCACCGCGGGCTCCGCCGACGGGCCCACCGGCGGGCCCGCCGCAGGATCCGCCGCGAGGTCCCGCGCCGCGCCGGGCCGGGCGGTCAGGTGGCGCACGGCTTTCCGCACCGCGTCCAGGGTGTCCCGGTCGCGGAGCAGTTGGCCGTGGCCGAGGTCGATGGCCGTCAGGGCGTCGTCGAGCCCGCCCCGGTGGAGCGCGGTCATGATCCGGCCGCCGGTCGTGTGGCCGTACGCCGCGACGAGCGAGCGGTAGGCGTCGAGCGCGGCCGCGTGCACCTCGGTGTAGACGCGGTAGCCGCTGGCGGTGCGTTCGGCGGGCGGGAGGAAGCCGTCCCGCTCGTAGTTGCGCACGGCCTGGGTCGAGAGGCCGTGCCGGCGGGCGAGGTCGGAGGGGCGCATGGTGGTCACCGGTTTGAGACTTCGGCGGTAGATCGGGCGGTCGGAGCAGGAAAAGTTTCAACCGTTCTTTCAAGGATACGCTTGAGGGCCATGAGTCAGGACTTGCGAGACCTCGTCCCTCCGTCATGCGCACTGCTGGCGCTCGGTGAACCCACCCACCGGGAACCGGCCTTCGCGCGGATCCGCAACGAGCTGTTCGCCCAACTGGTCGACCGGGGCTTCCGGTCGATCGCCCTCGAAACCGACCGGGTGGCCGCGCTCGCCGTGAACGACTTCGTCCAGGAGGGGGTGGGCACCCTCGACTCGGTGATGGGCGAGGGCTTCTCCCACGGCTTCGGCGAGTTGGACGGCAACCGGCGGCTGGTCGCCTGGATGCGCGAGTACAGCCGGAGCCGGCCGCCGGCCGACCGTCTGGCCTTCCACGGCTTCGACGCACAGACGGAGAACACCAGCGCACCCAGCCCGCGGCGCTACCTCGAACACGCCCGCGACTACCTCGGGCTCGACCTCGACCTCGCCGGCCTCGTCGGCGAGGACCAGCGCTGGAGCCGGCCCGAGGCGGTCCTGGACCCGGAGATGTCGCCCGGCGCCTCCGCCGAGGCGGAGAAGCTGCGGACGATCGCCGACGACCTGCTCACCCTGCTGTACGCGCGGGCCCCGGAACTGGTCGCGGCGACCTCGCGCGCCGAGTGGCTCAGGGCCAGGACGCACCTCACCGCCGGCCTCGGCCTGCTCCGCTACCACCGGCAGTCGGCCGAGCGCCTGGAGCCGGGCGCCCGGCTGTCCGGCCTCCTCGGCACCCGGGACGTGCTCATGGCCCAGAACCTCCTCGACATCCGCGGCGGCGAGGCCCGCCGAGGGGGGACCCTCGTCTTCGCCCACAACCTCCACCTGCAGCGGCAGCCGAGCACCATGCGCCTGGCGGACCTGGACCTGGCCTGGAGCGGCGTCGGTGCGATCCTGAACTCCCTGGACGAGCCGTACACCTTCGTCCCCGGCAGCCTGGGCCGCAGCGAGGCCGTCGGGCTCCAGGAGCCCGAGCCGGACACCCACGAGGGTGCGCTCCAGCGCGAGGCCGCCACCTGGGGACTGGCCGATCCCGGTGCGGCCGCCGGTGGCCGGACGCGCACCGACACCACGCCGGAGCAGGGCTACTTCCCGCTCGACCGGGCGGTCCTCGACGGGGCCGACGCGATCCTGCACATCGGCGACGGGACCACCGCCGCACTCTGACGGCGGCCTGCGGAGGACTGACCTCCGGCAGCGTCAGGTACGCGGCCCCGGGCCCGGATAGGCCGTCCGCAAGTGGCCCAGGAGCGCGGCCGTCGGCGGCGCGGTGGGGCGGTCGGTCGGCCAGGCCAGTGCGATCCGCACCAGCGGGACGGGGTCGGTGAGCGGCCGGATCCGCAGCCCGGCGGCGGGCGGCGGATCCGGCAGCACGGCCACGCCCAGCCCGTGGGCGGCGAGTTCGGCCAGCTGCGGCGGGGCGGCCGCCTCGACCGCGACCGTGGGGTGTGCGCCGGCGGCGGCCAGGGCCTGCTCCAGCGCCGTCCGCAGGCCGGTGCCGCGCGGGGTGCTCACCAGGGCGTGCCCGGCCAGCGCGGCGACCGGCAGGGGGCCGTCCGGTCCGCCGGCCAGCGGGTGGTGCCCGGTGAAGGCGGCGACCAGCGGGGCTTCCAGCACGGTGTGCAGGGCGAGCCCGGCCAGCGTCCGCCAGCCGTCGTCCTCGTCCCGTCCGCTCGCGGCGGTGGGCAGGCCGATCACGGCGAGGTCCAACCGCCCCTCGCGCAGGGCGCCGAGCATCCGCGCGGTACCGTCCTCGGCCAGCGAGAGGTCGATGCCCGGGTGGTCGCGGCGGAACGCGGCGAGCGTGGTGGCGAGTCCGGGGAGGCCGTCCGCCCCGGCCGGCGGGACAGGACCCAGCGCCGCTCCGGAGACCAGCCCGAGCCGGACGTGCCCGCGCCGCAGTCCGCCGAAGTCCTGCGCCGTCTGCCGCGCCGCCGCGGCGGAGGCGAGCGCCGCCCGCGCGTGCGGGAGCACCGCCTCGCCGACCGGGGTGAGCCGGACGCCGCGCCCGCCGCGGTCCAGCAGCCGGTGGCCCAACTCCTTCTCCAGCTGCCGGATCTGGGCGCTCACCCCGGGCTGGGTGAGGTGCAGCAGCTCGGCGGCGCGGGTGAAGCTGCCCTGCTGGGCCACGGTGACGAAGTACTGGAGCTGCCGGAGTTCCATAACTTCTGATGATAGGTGGAAGAACTCCCCGGTCTTGGACGTACGGAGGGCCCCGGCCGCAGGCTGGAGGCATGGGAACCGTGCAGCACGACCAGGCCGTCGACTGGGTCCGCGAGCAGATCGCGGCCGAACGCCGGGAACTCGCCGAGGTGTTCACCACCTTCTCCCGGGACCAGTGGAACTCCCCTTCGCTGTGCGCGGGTTGGCGCGTCCGCGAGGTCGCCGCCCACATGAGCACCGGCTTCCGCCACTCCGCCGCCCGCAACCTCGCGGACCTCGTGCGGGCCGGCGGCTCCCTCCACCGGATGACCGACCGGGTGGCCCGCCGCGACGCCGCCGCCCTCACCGACCGCCAACTCGCCGCCGCGCTCGCCGACCACGCCGAACACCCCTGGCGCCCTCCGGTCGGCGGCCGGATCGCCGCCCTCGCCCACGACGTCGTCCACGGCCTCGACATCACCACCGCGCTCGGCCTGCCCTCGCGCCTCCCGCTGCCTCGGGTCACCGCCCTGCTCGCCACCGTCTCCCGCCGCAGCCTGCGCTTCTTCGGCGCCCGGCTCGACGGCGTCCACCTGCGGGCCACCGACACCGCCTGGGCGTACGGCGAGGGCCCGGCCGTGGTGGAGGGCCGGGCCGAACACCTCCTGCTGCTCAGCTTCGGGCGCCGGCTGCCGCCCGGCCTCCTCACCGGCCCGGGCGCGGGGCGGTTCACCCTGGACGGGTAGCGGGCGCGTCCGCTCCCGCGTGCCCGGCCGTCGGCGAGAGCACCGTGCAGGTACCGGAGCAGATCACGGGGCCGACCCACGGCCCTCGCCCCGCCCCGCCCCGGTGGCCGAGGGGCGCCACCGCGCGGTTCGCTCCCCGCGGCGCAGCCGGGGGCGCGCGGGGCCGCGCGGGGGTGGCTAGGATCGGAATCGCCCATTCCGGATAGGCGGTGAGACGGGAAGCAAGGTCTCCGATGGCCCCGAGGTCCGAGCAGTGGCCGCCGTACGTGCGGTTCGCGCCGTGGTTGCTGATCGTCGGCGGACTCGTCTGGAACTCCCTGGATCCCGCCGACTACTGGGGCGACCCGCTCCTCGCGGCCGCCGCCGTCCTGACCGGCGCCCTGCTGACCCTGCGGGACACCCTCGCGGTGGGCGTCGCCAATGTGACCGGCATCCTCGTGCTGGCCGTGCGGGACGGCTCGATCGGCACCCAGGACGGCTACCTGGAGCTGGTGAACACGGCCTTCGCCGCGCTGCTCGGCGTCTGGGTCAACCGCGTCGTCGCCCGGCACGGGGAGCGGCTGGCACAGGTGCGGTCGGTGGCCGAGGCCGCCCAGCGGGCGGTGCTGCCCGAGCCGCCCGCGCGGGTGGGCCGGCTGTCGGTCGCCGCCTGCTACCGGGCGGCGCAGACCGAGGCGCTGATCGGCGGCGACGCGTACGCACTGCAGGAGACCCCGTACGGCGTACGGGTGCTGATCGCGGACGTGCGGGGCAAGGGGCTGCAGGCGGTCAGCGCGGTGTCGGTGCTGCTCGGCGCGTTCCGGGAGGACGCCCACCGCGCGCCGGACCTCGCGGCGCTGGCCGACGGGCTGGAGCGGGCGCTCACCCGGGAGAGCACGCTGCTGGCCGAGGAGGTGCGGCTGGAGGGGTTCATCACGGCGCTGCTGGTCGAGTTCCCGCCGGGTGAGGACGTCATGCGCACGCTCGACTGCGGGCACCCGGGGCCGTACCTGCTGGGCGGCCCGGAGGCGGTGCGCCGGCTGGACGCCGCCGACCCGGGGCTGCCGCTCGGGATGGGCTCGCTGGGCGTGGCCCGGCCGGCGCCGGAGACCCGGCCGTTCCCGCCGGGGTGCACGCTGCTGCTGGTGACCGACGGGGTGACGGAGGCCCGGGACGCGGCCGGGGAGTTCTACGATCCGCTGCCCGCCCTCGGCCCGCTCGGCCCGTTCGACGGTCCCCAGGAGGCCGTCGACGCGCTGGTGGCGGACGTGGAGCGGTGGACGGGCGGGCCGCGGGACGACGACATGGCGGTGCTGGCGGTGACCTGTCGGGAGGCGGACTGAGCGGCGGGGCCCGGTCCGGCCGGTTCGGCGGTACGGGTGCTTCTTCCCACGGCCTCCCGCGGCGCGGCTGATATCACGATCAGGTGACGGGCAGTCAGTGTTTCGCATGATCCAGCCAAGTTGAGTGCTGGCGTCCGGTGGCCGGAATGCGAATGCCCGCATAGCGGACGGCGAATTGGACGTGCGGGGCCCGCGGTGCGCCGGGTGGCCGCGCGGGTGGTCCGCCCCAGGTCGGCGGCCTGCGCGGACGTTCCGGCGGGAGCGCGCCCGGTCGTATGGGGGCCGTATGGGCGGGTCGCGGGAGTGGCGTGATCAGGCTGACCCGTGGTTCGTCCTGAAACGGACGCGATGCTTGCCCAGTAGCGAAGTGGTGACCGAAAGTCGCACTGATGAACGAGACGCCAAGCCCCCGCCGCGACCGCCTGCTCGGCCACCGCGACTTCCGACTCCTGCTCACCGGAGCCGCGACGGCCCAGACGGGCAGCCAGGTGACCCTGGTCGCACTCCCGTTGGTGGCGGTGGTGGTGCTCGATGCCACACCCTTCGAGGTCGGCCTGCTGACCGCCGCCGAGACCGCCGCGTTCCTGCTGGTCGGCCTGCCGGCCGGCGCCTGGCTGGACCGGATGCGCAAGCTCCCGGTGCTGATCCGCGCCGACGTGGTGCGCTGCCTCGCCGTCGGGTCGATCCCGCCGGCCGCCGCGCTCGGCGTGCTGACCATGGCCCAGCTCTACCTGGTGGCGCTGGTCACCGGGGTGGCGACGGTCTTCTTCGACGTCGCCCACCAGTCCTTCCTGCCGTCCGTCCTGCCGCGCGAGCAACTGGTCGGGGGCAACGGCGCGATCGAGACGGTCCGCTCCTCGGCGCAGATCGTCGGGCCCGGGCTCGGCGGCGGCCTGGTCCAACTGCTCGGCGCGTCGCTCGCCATCGTGGCCGACGCCGTCGGCTACCTGGCCTCCGCCCTGCTGCTCGCCCGGATCCGGGTCGAGGAGCCCCGACCGGAGCCGGCGCCCGGACGGTCGCTGCGCGCCGAGGTCGCCGAGGGCGTGCGCTTCGTGCTCAAGCACCCGCTGCTGCGCGCGATCGCCGCCGCGACCGCCGTGTCCAACCTGTTCGCCGCCGTGCTGGCGGCCGTGCAGACGGTGTTCTGGGTGCGGGTGCTCGACCTCGCGCCGGGCGCCATCGGCCTGCTGCTGTCGGCCTCCGCCGTCGGCGGCCTGGCCGGGGCGCTGTGCGCGGGGCGGCTGGCGGCGTGGCTCGGCCAGGCCCGGCTGATCTGGCTCGCCACCGTGGTGACGGCGCCGTTCGCGCTGCTGTGGCCGCTGTCCGGCCGGGGCGCGGGCGTGGTGCTGTTCGGGATCGCCTCGGCGGTGGTGCTGTTCGGCGCGGTGGCCTACAACGTCGCCCAGGTGAGCTTCCGGCAGAGCCTGTGCCCGCCGGAGCTGCTCGGCCGGATGAACGCCACCATGCGCTTCCTGGTCTGGGGCACGCTGCCGATCGGCGCGCTCATCGGCGGCACCGTCGCCGACGCGGCCGGACCGCGCGCCGCGCTGTGGCTGTGCGCGGCGGGCTTCCTGCTCGTCCCGGTGCCGCTGCTGCTGTCGCCGCTGCGCCGGCTGCGGGACCTCCCGGCGGACACCGCCGCCACGGCCGGGGAGGAGCCCGTCGCGAGCCCCGCCGCCTGACGCACCCGGCCGCCCGACGAGCCCCGCCGCCTGACGTCCGAACCGAACCGAAACCGGAAACCGGAGACCGTTCCGTGCACGCCAGCATCACCGCCGCCTACCTCGCCCGGTACCGTTCCGCCGCCGCCGACTCCCCGATGGACCTGCTCCCGCTCACCGGCGCCCAGCGGCGCTTCCTGATCACCCGCAGGCTCGCGCCGCAGGGCCGGCCCGACGTCGTCCCGCTGTTCCACGCCTACCCGGGCGGCACCCTCGACCTGCCCCGGCTGGCCCGCGCCGCCGCCGCCACCGCGGCCCGGCACCCGGCGCTGTGCGGCGGCTTCGGGACGGTGCGCGGCACGCCCGTCCTGCGGGTCGGCGCCCCCTCGGCCGAGGCCGCCCGGATCGCCGTCCCGCCCGGCGGCACCGCCCGCTCCGCCCTGCGCGAGGCCCTGCTGGACTGGCCCGCCGACGGGCCCGCGCTGCGCCTGCTGGTGGCCCGGGAGCCGGACGCCGAGGAGGAACTGCTCGCCCTCGCGGTGGACCACGCCGCCTGCGACGAGCAGTCGCTCGGCATCCTGACCGCCGACCTCACCGACGCCTACGCCCGGGACGACCACCCCCAGGAGGCCGTCGCCGCCCCCGACCAGGACGCCCTGGCGGCCTACCGGGAGGCCGTCGAACGGCAACTGGCCGCCGAGGACGCCGCCGGCGGCCCCGCCGCCCAGGCCCACTGGGGCCGCCGGCTCGGCGGCGTCACCGGGACGGGCGGGGGAGCGGCCGGCTCCACCGGCATGCTCAGCCACCGGCTGCCCGCCGCCGAGGGGGCCGCCCGCACCGCCATCTTCCCCGCCCTGCTGGACGCCACCGCGGCCGCCGCCCACCGGCTGCACCGGACCGACGGGCAGTTCGCCCTCGGCTACCCGTGGGGCGGCCGCCCGCCCGGCGCGCCCGCCGCGCTCGGCTGCTTCCTCAACACCCTGGTGCACCCCGCCGTGCCCGGCGCGTCCGCCGCCCTGGAGGACCTCGCCGACGCCTGGTGGGACGACCTCGACCACGCCGACACCCCGTTCGACGAGGTGGTCCGGGCCGCCCGCACCGCCGGCGCCCCGTGGACGGGCGCCCTGGACGGCATGCTCACCCTGGAGGACCTGCACCGCCGCCCGCCGCTGGTGTTCGGCGGCGTGCCCGGCCGGGAGACCCACCTGGCCGGGCGGCCGCTCGCCGCGCCGTTCGCGGTCGCCGCCTCGCACGGCGACGACCTGCTGGTGCGCCTCGCCTGGGACCGCGAACGCTTCCCCGAGGACGCCGCGACCGCCGCCTTCGACGACCTGCTCGCCACGCTGCGCCGTCACCTGCGGGCGGCCTGACCCGCCCCGGCCCGACCCCGCCCCCGGCCTGACCCCGCGTCGGACGCCTGATCCGCACGCCCGCTCCGGACGCTCGCTCCGGACGCCTGATCCTTACCCGACCCGAAGCCGCCCCGGACCCGACCCGAAGCCGTACCGGACCTGCACCGGACGTCCGCATCAGGACGCCCGCTCCGGACGTCTGACCCGCCCGGACCGAAGCCGCCACCGAGCCCCCATACCGACCGCCGGGCCGCGCCACCACCCCGGCGTGCCCGGAACCAGGGCCGGGCCATCCACGCCCGCCCCGCCGCCACAGGGCCAACACGCCCACCACACAAGGGAGTCACCGATGTTTGCGCTCTCCTCCTCGCAGGAGATCGTCTGGCTGCACGAGCAGATGCTGCCCGGCAGTCGTGCGTACAACTTCACCGCCGTGCTCGACCTCTGGGGCACCCTCGACGAGGACGCGCTGCACGCCGGACTGGCCGCCGTCCTCGCCCACCACCCGGGCCTGCGCCTGGAACTGGTCGCCCGCCCGGAGGGCCTGCCCGGCCAGCGGGTCGCCGAGCACTGCGAACCGACGCTGCGCCGCAGCGACTTCGCCGCCGAGGCCGACCCGGACGCCGCCTTCCGCGAGCTGCTGGCCGCCGAGGCCGAGGAGCCGGTGGACACCGAGAAGGCGCCGGTGCTGCGCTGGCACCTGGTGCGCCTCGGCACGGACCACCACCGGCTGATCCACGTCGAGCACCACCTCGTCCACGACGGCCACTCCTTCGCGATCCTGCTGCGCGACCTGTTCACCGTCTACCGCGCCCACGTCCTCGGCGAGCCCTACCAGCTGCCCGAGGCGCCCTCGTACGAGCAGCACGCCCGCACGGCCGTCGACCCGGAGGCCCGCGAGCGCGCGCTCGCCTTCTGGCTGCGGGAG
The DNA here is from genome assembly GCF_041435235.1 of Kitasatospora sp. NBC_01300. Classification (NCBI taxonomy): domain Bacteria; kingdom Bacillati; phylum Actinomycetota; class Actinomycetes; order Kitasatosporales; family Streptomycetaceae; genus Kitasatospora; species Kitasatospora sp. NBC_01300. The sequence continues at coordinate 7,491,340 of NZ_CP108408.1, forward strand.
CTGGCCGACGCCCCGCGCGAGGTCACCCTGCCCGGGCTGGCCAACTCCGGCGCGGTGCGCCGCCACCGCGGCGGCCAGATGCGCCAGGCGATCGGCGCCGACCTCGCCGAGCGGCTGCGCACCCGCAGCAAGGAGGACGGGCACACCCCGTTCAGCACCCTGCTCACGCTCTTCGCCGAACTGCTGCGCCGGCACTCCGGGCACCGCGAACTCGTCGTCGGCACCGCCGTCGGCAACCGCCCGGAGGGCTTCGAGGGCACCGTCGGCATGTTCGTGAACACCGTGCCGCTGCACCTGCGGCTGGACCCTGCGGCCCCCGGCACCGAGGCCGTCGACGAGGTGACCGACGTCCTGCTGCGCGCGCTGCCGTACCAGGACCTGCCGGTCCAGGAGCTCACCCGCCGGCTCGGCCTGCACACCGGCGGCGCCGACAACCCGCTGTTCAACGTGATGTTCAGCGCGCACGACGCCGCGCTGCCGGACGTCCAGGCGCCCGGTCTCGAAGTCTCGCTGTACGAGGGCTTCAACACCGGCACCACCCGCTTCGACCTCGACCTGGTGCTGCTGCCCGACGACCGCCGCGTCGTCGGCGAGAAGCACGGCGGCGCCGGGATGACCCTGGTCTGGGACTACGACGCCGACCTCTTCGGCGAGGCCGAGGCCACCCTGCTGGCCGACCGCCTGCTCCAGCTGCTGCGCTGCTACCTCGACCGGCCCGAGGCCACGCTCGCCGCGCTCGACCCGGCCCCGGCCGCCGAACCCGCCACCGCCGTCGCCCGGGCCGGTCTCGACCCGGCCGCCGCCCACGACCCCACGGCCATCGCGATGATCGCCGGCACCGAGCGCCTCAGCTACGGCGAGCTCGACCGCCGCGTCACCCAGCTGGCCGAACGCCTGCGCGCCGCCGGCGTCACCCCCGGCCAGCCGGTCGCCGCCGTGCTGCCGCGCGGCGTGGACAGCGTCGTCGCCCTGCTCGCCTGCCTGCGCTACGGCGCCGTGTACGCGCCGCTGTCCGCCGAGGACCCGGCCGCCCGGCTCGGCCTGCTGCTGGACCGGCTGGCCCCGGCCCTGGTGCTGGCCACCCGGCAGAGCGCGCTCGCCCTGCCCGCCGAAGGCGTCACCCCCGCGCTGCTGGACGGCCCGGCCTTCCCCAAGGCCGAGCCCGCCGCCGTGCTGGACGGCGCCGCCTACCTGATCCACACCTCCGGCTCCACCGGCGTGCCCAAGCCCGTCCTGGTCGGCCGCGACGCGCTCGCCGGGTACGTCGCCGCGATCGCCGCCCGCTACGAACTGACCCCCGCCGACCGGGTGCTGCTGTTCGCCCGCCCGTCCTTCGACGTGGCGCTGGAGGAGGTGCTGCCCGCGCTCGCCGCCGGCGCCGCCCTGGTCGTGCCGCAGCGCGAGGTGCCCACCGGGCCCGAGCTCGTCGCCGTGCTCGCCGCCCGCGGCGTCACCGTCGCCAACCTGCCGACCAGCTACCTGCTCGCCGTCCGCGAGGACCTGCGTGAGGCGCTGCGCGACGGCCGCTGGGCGCCCCGGTTGCTCGTCCTCGGCGGCGAGCGCCTGCCCGCCCGCGCGCTGGCCGGCCTGACCGAGGCCACCACCGTGCTGAACGCCTACGGCGTCACCGAGGCCACCGTCACCTCCACCGTGTACGAGGTCACCGCCGCCGACGTGGCCGAGGACGGCGAGATCCCGCTCGGCGCCGAACTCGACGGCGTGCGCGTGCACGTCCTGGACGAGGCGCTGCGCCCGCTCCCGGCCGGCTGCGTCGGCGAACTCGCCGTCAGCGGAGCCCTGTTGGCCGACGGCTACCTCGGCCTGCCGGAGCCGACCGCGGCCCGCTTCGTCACCGTGCCCGCCCTCGGCGGCGAGCGCGTCTACCGCACCGGCGACCGCGGCTACCGCGACCTGCGCGGCCGGCTGTGCTTCCTCGGCCGCGCCGACAACCAGGTCAAGCTCCGCGGCCACCGGATCGAACTGGAGGAGATCGAGGCCGCGGCCTCCGCCGAACTCGGCGGCCGCTCCTGCGCGGTGGTGCTGCACACCGACCCGCAGGCCGGCCCGCGCCTGATCGGCTTCCTGGAGGGCGCCGACCGCCCCGACCAGGCCGCCCTGCACGCGGCGCTCGCCCAGCGGCTGCCCGGCGGGCTCGTCCCCGCCATCTGGACGGCCGTCGAGACGATGCCCACCCTGCCCGGCGGCAAGCCCGACCGCGCCGCCCTCGCCCGGCTCGTCGACGAGGCACCCGCCCAGGAGGCCGCCCCGGCCGCCGAGAGCGCCTTCGCCGACCCCGGCCAGGAACTGATCGCCGCCGCCTGGCGCGAGGTGCTCGGCCACGACCGCTTCACCGCCGACTCCCACTTCTTCGAGGTCGGCGGCCACTCACTGCTCGCCGCCCAGCTCGCCGCCTGGCTGGAGCCGCACCTCGGCAGCCGCCCGCCGCTGCGCACCCTGTTCCGCCACGCCGTCCTGGCCGACCAGGCCAGCGCCCTCACCGGCCAGCACCCCGGAAAGGCAGACCGCGCATGACCGCCCCCTCCGCCGTCCTCGAAGACGGCCACCGCGAACTCGTCGACGCGTTCGAGAGCTTCGTCCGCCGCGAGCTCGTCCCGCTGGCCGCCGAACTGCCCGAGACCGCCGACGAGGTGCCCGCCGAACTGCGCGCCTACGTCCGCAAGCGCTCCGCCGCGCTCGGCTTCTACGCCGGCGACTACCCCGAGGAACTCGGCGGCGCCGACATGCCGTTCACCGCCGTCGTCCTGCTGCACCACGCGGCCGGGCGCAGCGGCTGCCCGCTCGCGCCGTACGCCCTGGCCGGCTCCGACGGCCCCAGCCCGCTGCTGCGGCACGGCACCCCCGAGCAGATCGAGCAGCACCTCGTGCCGCTGGTGCGCGGCGAGCAGACCCGCTGCCTCGCCCTCACCGAGCCGCACGCCGGCTCCGACGCGTTCCGCCTCACCACCACCGCCGTGCGCACCGCCGACGGCTGGGTGCTGAACGGCCGCAAGACCTTCGTCAGCAACGCCGACCGGGCCGGCCTGGTGCTCGTCGTCACCGCCACCGACCTGGGTGAGGGCGCCGGGCCCACCGCCGGCGCCACCGCCTTCGTCCTCCCGATCGACCAGCCCGGTCTGCGGATCGGCCAGCGCTACGAGGGCATGTCCGGCGAACCGCTGTTCGAGCTGCTGCTCGACCAGGTCACCGTCTCCACCGACGCCGTGATCGGCGGCGAGGAGGGCGTCGGCGCGGCCACCGCCCTCGCCATGGACAGCCTCTCCCGGGGCCGCCTGGTCGTCGCCGCGATGTGCAACGGCATCGCCGAGTACGCGCTGCGCATGGGCGTCGAGTACGCCCGCGAGCGGCGCGCCTTCGGCAAGGTGATCGGCGAGTACCAGCACGTCCAGGAACACCTGGTGGCCACCCGGGCCGAGGTGGAGTGCTCCAAGCTGCTCACCCTCGCCTGCGCCCGGCTGGTCGACGACGGCACCGAGGCGCCGGAGAACGCGGCGCTCGCCAAGCTCACCGCCTCCGAGACCGCCGTGCGCGCGGTGGACCGCTCGCTCCAGGTGCACGGCGCCACCGGCTGGGTGCGCGGCCACCCGCTGGAGTTCCTGTACCGCTACGTGCGGATGACCACGATCATCGAGGGGACCTCCGAGGTCCAGAAGGTGATCATCGCCCGCTCCATGGGCCTGAACTGACAGTCCGTCAACGGCCTGTCAACGGCCTGAACCACCTGGAGACGATGATGGAAACCCTGAGCATCGAATACGGCCGCCCGCACCAGGACGGCGCGGTCCTCGACCTGTTCGCCAGCTGGGTGCACCGGACCCCGGACGCGCCCGCCCTGATCGACGGCGCCCGCACCTACAGCTACGCCGAACTCGACCGCCTCGCCGACACGGTGGCCGCGGCGCTGCGCGACCGGATCCGCCCCGGCGACCTGGTCGGCGTCTGCCTCGGCCACTCCGCCGCCCTGGCCGCCGTCACCCTCGCCACCGCCAAGCTCGGCGCCGTCCACCTGCCGCTCGGCCCGCGCCCCGGCGAGCGCCGGCTCCAGGCCGTCGCCGAGCAGCTGCGGCCCGCCTGCCTGGTCGGCGACCCGGCCCGACTTCCCCAGGGCGGCGAGCAGTTGGCGCTCGACCTGGACCCGACCGGCGACGTGGTCGCCGCGTTCGTCCCCGGCGAGCAGGTCCACGTGCCCGCCGGCACCCACTACGCGGTGCTCACCTCCGGCTCGACCGGCACCCCCAAGGCCGTCGCCGTCGGCGAACCCGCCCTCGGCGCGCTGCTGCACTGGTACCGCGAGCTGACCGGCCTCGGCCCCGGCGAGCGGCACAGCCTGCTGATCGGCGTGTCCTTCGACCCGCACGTCCTGGAACTGTGGGCCACCCTCACCTCCGGCGCCGCGCTCACCCTCGCCCCCGAGGCCGTCCGCTGGGACCCGGGCGCGCTCACCGACTGGTGGCGCGAGGCCGGCGTCACCGTCAGCATCCTGCCCACCCCGCTCGCCGAACCGATCCTGGCGCGCGCGTGGCCGGACGGGCTGGCACTGCGCCACCTCACCATCGGCGGCGACCGGCTGCGCCGCGCCCCCGGCCCGGACGTCACCGCGGCCGTCCACAACGCCTACGGCCCCGCCGAGGCCACCGTCACCACCACCGTGCACACCATGGCGCCCGGCCTCGACCACGGCGCCGGCGCGCCGCCGATCGGGCTGCCCGTCCCGGGCGCGGTCGTCCTGGTCACCGACGAGGAGGGCCGACCGGTGCCGCGCGGCCAGGCCGGCGAACTGCGCATCGGCGGCCGGGGCCTGGCCGCCGGCTACCTCGACCCCGAGCTGACCGCCCGCCGCTTCGTCGGCGTGCCGCCCGGCGTGGACGGCATCGACCGGGTCTACCGCAGCGGCGACCGGGTGGTGATGCGCGCCGACGGCGTGCTGGAGTTCCACGGCCGGCTCGACGACCAGGTCAAGGTCAGCGGCGTCCGGGTCGAACCCGCCGAGGTCGAGGCCGCGTTCGAGCGCGACCCGCGGGTGCGCCGGGCCGTGGTGGCCCCCGCCCCGGCGCCCACCGGCGGCGTCCGGCTGCTCGCCTTCGTCCAGACCGCCGAGGGGTCCTCGGCGGCCGACGCCGACGAGCTGCTGGCCGCCGTCCGGCCGTGGCTGCCCGAGCAGGCCGTCCCCTCGGCCGTCCGCCTGGTCGACACCTTCCCGCTGGACGCCAACGGCAAGGTCGACCGCGCCGCCCTGCTGCTCGCCCCGACGGCGGACGAGCCGGTCGCGGCGGAGGAGGGCGCCACGCCCACCGAGCGCACCGTGCTGCGCCTGTGCCGCGACCTGCTCGGCCGCGCGGACCTCGGGCCCGGCGACAACTTCCTCGCCTCGGGCGGCAACTCGCTCGCCGCCGCACGGCTGCTGGAGGCCCTGGAGGAGGAGTGCGGGGTGCGGCTGCGCGCGCCCCTGGTGCTGCGCCAGCCCGACCTGCGGGCCGTCGCCCGGCTGGTGGCGGAGCGGCAGCCGACCGCCGCCGCCGCCGTCTGACCGCCCGCCCGCCCGTACGACCTGCGCAGGGCGCCCCGGCCGTTCGCGGCCGGGGCGCCCGGAAGGGACCCACCATGCCCACCGCGACCCTCCCGGACCTGATCGCCCGGCACGCCCAGGAGCGCCCCGACGCCCTCGCCGTGACCGACGGCTCCACCGTTCTGACGTACCGTCAACTCATCGACTCCTCGGCCCGGCTGGCCGCGACCCTGACCGCCCGGGGGATCGGCCCCGGCAGCGCGGTCGGCCTGCTCTGCGCCCGTTCCACCCGCCTGGTCGTCGCCCAGCTCGCGATCTGGCGGACCGGCGCCCACGTCGTCCCGCTCGACCCGGCCTACCCGCGCCAGCGCATCGCCGAGATGACCGGGGACGCCGGAGTCCGGCTCGTCCTCGGCGACAAGACGCTGCTCGCCGAGGCCGGACTCGCCGAGGAGCAGACCCTCGCGCTGACCTCGACCCTCGTCCTGGCCGAGCCCGCCGCCCCGGCCGGGCACGGCCCCGACGCCACCGGTGCCGCCGCCCCCGACGCCGCCGATCCGGCCGCGCCCGCCCTGCTCTTCTACACCTCGGGCTCCACCGGCCGGCCCAAGGGCGTCATCGTCCCGCACAGCGCCGTCGCCGACCTGGTCACCGCCCAGGACGCGTTCACCCTCGGCCCCCGCGACCGGGTCCTGTTCCACTCCACGATCAGCTTCGACGCCTCCACCTTCGAACTGTGGGCCCCGCTGGCGCGCGGAGCCGCCGTCGCCGTCTCGCCGTCCGACCGGCCCACCGCCGAGGAACTCGTCCGCGACATCGAGCGGTTCGGCGTCACCACCGTGTTCATCACCACCGCCCTGTTCCACCACCTGGCCGCCCGGCAGTCCCGGATCTTCGGCGTGCTGCGCACCCTGGCCGTCGGCGGCGAAGCCCTGTCGCCCGAGTACGCGGGGGCGGTGCTGCGCGCTTTCCCCTGGCTCGAACTCTTCAACGTCTACGGGCCGACCGAGGCCACCACCTTCACCACCCTGCACCGGATCACCCCGGCCGACTGCACCACCGGCCCCGTCCCGATCGGCCGGCCCTTCGGCGGCGCCCGCACCCTCGTCCTCGACCAGGAGCTCGCACCGGTGCCGCCCGGCACCGTCGGCGAACTGTGGATCGCCGGCGGCCGGCTCGCCCAGGGCTACCTGGACCGGCCGGAGCTGACCGCCGAGCGCTTCCGGGACCTGCCCGGCACCGGCCGCGCCTACCGCAGTGGCGACCTCGTCCGCCAACGCCCCGACGGCGCACTGGAGTTCCACGGCCGCACCGACGACCAGGTGAAGGTCCGCGGCTTCCGGATCGAACCCGGCGAGGTCGAGCACGCGCTGCTGCAGTTCCCCGAGGTCGCCGAGGCGGCCGTCGTGGTCCGCCGGCCCGGCCACACCGACGCCGCGCTCACCGCCTGCCTGGTCCTCGCCGACGGCAGCCGACCGGCCGTCGAGACCCTCCGCGCCCGGCTCGCCGACCGGCTGCCCGCCCACCTGGTCCCCACCACCTGGACCGTGCTCGCCGCCCTGCCGCTGACCAGCACCGGCAAGATCGACCGCCGCGCCCTCGCCGCCGCCGACGAGACGACCGCCGACGGACCCGGCACCGCCGCCGCCCTCACCCCGATCCAGCAGGCCGTCGCCACCGCCTGGACCCGCGCCCTGGAACGCCCGATCACCGACCCGGCCGCCGACTTCCTCGCCGAGGGCGGCCACTCGCTGCTCGCCATGTGGGTCGTCGACGACCTCCGCGAGGACCTCGGCGTCGAGCTCTCGCTCGCCGACTTCCTCGGCCACCCCACCGTCGCCGGCCAGGCCGACCTGCTCGAACGAGCCCTGCGCGCCGCGCACGACGACACCCCGCAAGGAGCCACCCGATGACCGCCGAGCACCCGGCCGTCGACCAGACCGCCGACCAGGCCGACCTGCTGCGCCGCGCCCGCCGCAACCGCCCCGCCGCGGGCGGGCGCCCGGCGGCCGGGCAGAGCGCGCCGACCGGCCAGGGCGACGGTCCGGCCGGCCCCGCCCCGCTCTCGCACGCCCAGCAGCGGATGTGGCTGATGGACCACCTCGGCCAGGGCGGCGCCCTCTACAACGTCCCGCTCGCCACCCGCCTGCGCGGACCGCTCGACCCCGCCGCCCTCGCCACCGCCCTCACCGGCCTCACCGAGCGCCACGCCGTCCTGCGCACCCGCTACGGCCGCGAGGGCGACCAGCCCCACCAGCAGACCGACCCGGTCACCCCGGTGCCGCTGCGCACGGTGGACGCCACCTGGGAGAACGGCGCCGGGAACAACGCCCCCGCCCTGCTCGCCGCCGAGGCCGCCCGCCCCTTCGACCTCGCCACCGGCCCGGTCCTGCGCGCCCTGCTGCTGAAGCACGGCCCGCAGGACCACACCCTGCTCCTGAACATCCACCACATCGCCGTCGACGGCGGCTCGCTGCCCGTCCTCGCCGCCGACCTGGCCGCCCTCTACGCCGCCGCCCGCGACGGCGTGGCGCCCCAACTCCCGCCGCCCGGACCGTCGTACGCCGAGTACGCCCGCGAGGAGCGCACCCGCGACGCCGAACTCACCAGCGCCGCCGACGCCCGCGCCCGACACCTGGCCGGCGCCCGCCCGCTGCCGCTGCTGCGGCCCACCCCGCCCGGGGCGCGCGAGCGCCGGGCCACCCTGCACACCGCCCCGCTCGCCCCCGCCACCGTGGAGGGCCTGCGCCGGCTCGGCGCCCGGCACGGCGCCACCCTGTTCGCCGTCGTCCTGGCCGCCGCCTTCGCCACCCTGCGCACCGCCGCCGACCAGGCCGACCTCACCCTCGGCTGCGCCAGCGGCCAGCGCCTGCGGCCCGAACTGCGCCGCACCGTCGGCCTCGGCGTCAACACCCTCGCGGTGCGCACCGACCTGGCCGGCGATCCCACCTTCACCGAGGTGCTCGGACGGACCCGGACCGCGCTGCTCGACGCGCAGCAGCACCACGAGATCCCGTTCGACCTGATCGTCGAGCGGCTCGGCGCGGCGGCCCGCGGCGCCGACGGCACCCCGCTGCTCTCCGTCAGCTGCGACCTCGTCCACCCCGCCGAGCCGCTCACGCTGCCCGGCCTCACCGCCGAGGACGTCGAACTCGACCTGGGCCTGGCCAAGTTCGGCCTCGCCCTGCTGGTCGAGGACGGCCCGCAGCCCCGCTGCCTGGTCCAGCACGACCGGGACGCCCTCGACGAGACCACCGCCGAGCACCTGCTCACCGCCTTCGCGGACCTGCTCGCCGCCGTCGCCACCGACCCCGACCAGCCCCTCTCCGCCCTCCCCGGCACCCGCCTGGCCACCGCCCAGCACCCGGCCCTCGCCGCGCTGTCGGCCGACCCCCGGGTGGTCGAGGCGGCCGTCGTCGAGACCGCCGACGGCCCGCCGCTCGCCTACGCCGTGGTGCGCGGCCCGGTCGCCCCGACCGGCGTCGAACTGCGCGCCACCCTGCGCCGCCACCTCGCCCCCGGCGACCTGCCGGCCGCCGTCACCCTGCTGGACCGGCTGCCCCGGCACGCCGACGGAACCCCGGACCGCGGCCGGCTGCCCGGCGCGGCCCCGACCGCCCCCGAGCGCTCCGGCCCGCTCGACACCGTCCGGACGGCCTTCGGCGAACTGCTCGGCACCACCCCGCCCGCCGACGGCGACTTCTTCGCCCTCGGTGGCCACTCCCTGGTCGCCGTCCAGCTCGCCGAACGCCTGCGCACCCGCACCGGCCTGCCGCTCACCGGCCTGGACGTGCTGGAACAGCGCACCCCGCGCGCCCTCGTCGCCCTGCTCGCCACCCGCGAGGACGAGCGCCGCGCCGCCCCCGCCCGCACCGGCTCCCGCCCGGGCAGCCGCACCCGCGCGGGCACCGTGCTGCTCACCGGCGCCACCGGCGGTGTCGGCGCGGCCGTCCTCCAGGAACTGATGGCCCAGGGCCGCCCGGTCCGGGCCCTGGTCCGGCCGGAGTCCGCCCACCTGCCCGCCCTGCACGGCGCCGAGCTGGCCGAGGGCGACCTCGCCGACCTCGACAGCCTGCGCCGCGCGGTCGAGGGCGTCGACGCCGTCATCCACGCCGCCTGCACCTTCACCGAGCACGCCGTCGACCTCGCCGCGATGCGCGCCCTGGTCGAGGGCTGGCGCGGCGGCCCGTTCGTCTTCGTCAGCAGCATCGACGCCTACGGCCGCCCGTCCGGCACCGACATCCCCGAGGGCGGCCCGACCGGCGACCCGGTCAGCCCCTACGGACAGGCCAAGCTGGACTGCGAGCGCATCCTGTTCGAGGCGGCCGCCACCGGCCGGGGCCCGGCCACCGTGGTCCGCGCCCCGATCGTCTGGGGTCCGCACCAGCGCCTGCGCGACCAGCTCCGCTGGGGCTCCACCGGCGACCTCTACCAGGCCGCCCTGGCCGGCCGCCCGATCGCCCTGCCCGCCCCCGCCCCCGGCGACCGCTCCACCTGGTACGGCGCCGCCTGGGTGCACTCCGCCGCGCTGGCCCGCGCGCTCGCCGCCTGCGTCGCCGACGGCAACCCGGCGGCCGGGCGGATCGTCAACGCCGTCAACGGGCACGTCTCCTGGGCGGACTTCACCGGCGAGCTCGTGCGCCTGCTCGACTCCGGCAGCCCGCTGGACCTGCGCCCCGACGCCGATCCCGAACTCCGCCGCCCCTGGCACTACCGCGCGGAGACCCTCGCCGCCCCGCTGACCCCCGAGCCGGGCGAGGACTGGCGTACCGTCCTGGCGGCGATGGTCGGCTGACCTGCACCGCTCCGCGTCGTGGCGGCCGGCCTCGGGCCGGCCGCCACGGCCGTTCGGGGGGCCGGCCTCGGGCCGGCCGCCACGGCCGTTCGGGGGGCCGCCGCGGCTATATGATCACGCGGCCGAGATCACGTCACGGGGGAGCACGAGAACAGCGATGGCCGGGCAGGCAGTACTCGCACCGCCGAGGGAACTCCGCACCTGGTTCGGCCGGCGCTCGGTGCGGATGACCGGATCCGAGCTGGTGTGGCAGGAGGAACCGGAGGCCTTCCACATCCCCTACGGCCGGATCCGCCGGGTGCACGCCGTCCCCGGCCGTGGCGTGCTCTGGGACCTGTGCGTCGAGGTCGACCCGCCGGGGCGCGGCGAGCGCTCCGAGTTCCGCCTGGGCACGACCGACGCCAAGGCCCAGGCGTTCGCCGACGCCATCAACGCGCAACGGCTGAAACGGCTCGCCGAGGCCCCGGCCGACCCGGCGCGGATCCGCGTCGAACCGTTCCGGCGGCCCAGGCCGCTGCGGCCCGCCGGCTGGCAGCTCGGCCTCCTCGCCCTGTTCGCCGGCTGCCTCACCGAGTCCGTCGCCCTGGCCCTGCTCGGCCACCCCGTGCGGGCCGGGTTCGTCTGGGCCGGCTTCACCGCCTGGTGGGTGAGCGCCGCCTGGGCGGCGAACCTGCCCTGGCAGCTCCGCTACTGGCGCCAGCAGCAGGCACTCGGCGAGCTCCGCCCGGCGGAGTTCACCGGCTCCTACCTCGGCGAGTACCGGGTTCACGACGTCCACGGCCACTCCCGCAGCACCCGGCGCACGCTCCGGTACACCTACCGGGTGACCGACCAGCTCGGCACGGCGCAGCGGCACGAGTGCAGCGCCGCCGACGTGCAGGACGTGACTCGGCCCCGCACGGTCCTGGTGGTGCCCGGCCGCCTGTCGGCGGACACGCCGGGCGGTCTCGCCGGCCACCTGGTGTGGATGGGCGTCACCGGCCTGCCGACCCTGGTCGCGGGCCTGGTCGGCCTGGTCCTCGTCCCGGGCCTGCTGCTGCCCTGAGCCGCCGACGGCTCACCGGTGCCGGCCACCCCCGCCCACCCGGGTGCGCGTCCGGGCCCGCCTCCCGCCCCACCCGACGCGCACCCTTCCGTTTGCGGTGGCCCGGGCCGGGGTGTGGGGGCGGTGTGCCCGCGCTGGAGATCCACTGGAGACCGCCTCAAGGCGGGTGGTTCGTGGCGGGTTGGGTGTGTTCTGGTGGATGGCGAAGCAGACCCGCCCCGGGTCCTGTCCGGCCGGACAGGACCCGGGGCGGGGCACACCGGGGGACGGTAGACGCTCGCGCATGGATGTGAGTGTGGAGGCTATGGTTCGCCGGCCCGGAGTGGACTTGACTGGTGGACATGAGGACGGACGCGAGGGGTTCGCAGAACCGCCCGGGTCCGCTGGTTTCGTCGACTTCTTCTCCGAATGGGGTGGCTGCTGTGGTTGCCAAGGGTGTTGTGGATCTTCCGGTCGGTGCTGGTGTGGTGCTGGTGGTGGGTGGGACGGGTAAGACCGGTCGGCGGGTGGCGGAGCGGTTGGCGGGGTCGGGGTACGAGGTGCGGGTGGGGTCGCGGTCGGGGGCGGTGGCGTTCGACTGGCATGACGAGGGGACGTGGGAGGCGGCGCTGGAGGGGGTGAGTGCGGCGTATCTGACGTACTACCCGGATCTGGCGTTTCCGGGGGCGGTGGAGGCGGTGGGGGCGTTCGCGCGGTTGGCGGCGCGGCGTGGTGTGGGGCGTCTGGTGCTGCTGTCGGGGCGTGGCGAGGAGGCCGCGGAGGCGGGGGAGAAGGCGGTGATGGAGTCGGGGGCCGCGTGGACGGTGGTGCGGTGCGCGTGGTTCAACCAGAACTTCAGTGAGAGTTTCTTCCTGGATCCGGTGCTGGCGGGGGAGTTGGCGTTGCCGGTGGGGGGTGCGGTGGAGCCGTTCGTGGATGCGGAGGACATCGCGGATGTGGCGGTGGCGGCGTTGACGCGGGCGGGGCATGCGGGGGAGGTGTACGAGTTGACGGGGCCGCGGTTGCTGTCGTTCGCGGATGTGGCGGTGGAGCTGTCGCGGGCGACGGGTCGTGGGGTGCGGTTCGAGGCGGTGTCGGAGGCGGCGTACCGGGGGGTGTTGGAGGAGGCGGGTCTGCCGGGGGACTTCGCGGAGCTGTTCTCGGTGATCCTGGACGGTCGTAACGCCTCGTTGGGGGACGGGGTGCGGCGGGCGTTGGGGCGTGAGCCGCGGGACTTCGCCGACTTCGCCCGCGAGGCCGCCGCGTCCGGGGTCTGGGACGTGTGAGCCGCCCACCGCGCCGCACAACTCGCAGACCAGTCAGTTTCGTTGATCGTCGGTGCCGGGCCTCGCCGACTTCCTGACCGTCCATCCGGGTCGAACCCGGGAGCGGTACGGAAGCCGGTGCCCGGGCACCGTGGTGGCCCCCGCGCTGGGCGGGGGCCGGGGAGAAATCGAAGGATTACCGATGCGCTCGAACCAGACCGCGACTCCAGCTTCCTACTCCGCTCCATCCTCCTTCGGCGGCCTCGCGCCGGGCGCCTCGGCGGCCCCCGCCGCACGGAGCAAGGCCGCCGGGCCCGTCCTGGCGGGCGCCACCATCGCGATGGGCCTGATGGCGGGCCTGTTCTTCGCCTTCGACGTGTCCGTGATGCCGGGCCTCGCGGCGGGCGACGACCGGACGTACGTGACGGCGATGCAGCACATCAACAAGTCGATCGAGAACGGGATGTTCGGCCTGGTCTTCGTCGGCGCCTTCGTGGCGACGGGCGTGGCGGCCTGGCTCCAGCACAAGGCCGGGCGACGGCAGGCGGCGCTGTGGGCCGCCGGGGCGACGGTGCTCTACGTGGTGGCCCTGATGGTCACCATGGGCGTCAACATCCCGCTCAACAACCAGCTGGCGCAGGCCGGTGACCCGTCCCAGATCACCGACTTCGCGGGCGTGCGCGCCAAGTTCGAGGGCACCTGGGTGGCCACCAACATGCTCCGCACGCTGCTCTGCACGGGTGGCTTGGCGGCCCTGACCCGGGCGCTGGTCCTGCACGGCCGCGCATCGCGCTGAACGGCTCGGCCCCGCAACGGGGTTGCCGCCCCTGGGGGATCACCACCGGGGGCGGTCGCCGTGCCCGGAGCCCGTGCCCGGCCAGTTCCCGCCGCTGGTCAACCCGCCGATCAGCTGGCCGAATTCACCCCCGGCCGGTCGCGGCCGCGGCGCCCTCCGGCGCAGACTGGTCGGTACAGGGCGGTTCCGGCACCAGGGGCAGGGGGCAGGCATGGCCGTACATTCCGGCAGGCGCAGGGCGGTTGGGCGGATTCGGACCGCGATCGGTGCACTCGCCGTCGCCCTGGTGGCCGGAGCGGCGGTCGCGGTGCCGGCCGCACCCGCCGAGGCGGCGGGAGCCAAGGCCGACAAGGGCGGGAAGGTCGTCTACCTCACCTTCGACGACGGCCCCAGCCCCACGTACACGCCGAGGATCCTCGGCATCCTCGCCCGCTACGGCGTGCGCGCGACGTTCTTCGAGATCGGGCAGAACGTCGCCGCCCATCCGGCGCTCACCGGGCAGGTCGCCCGGGCCGGCCACAGCGTGCAGAACCACTCCTGGTCGCACCCGGACCTGCGCAGGCTCTCCGCCTCCGCCGTCGACGCCCAGGTGGCGAACACGGACAAGGCGATCCGGGCCCAGACCGGCCACACCCCGAGCTGCCTGCGCCCGCCCTACGGCGCGGTCAACGGCACGGTGCGCTCGCGCGCGGCGGCGCTCGGCAAGCAGGTCGTGCTCTGGTCGGTGGACCCGACCGACTGGTCCCGGCCGGGAACGGCGGCCATCCGGTCCCGGGTGCTGAAGAACGTCCGCCCGGGCTCGGTGATCCTGCTGCACGACGGCGGCGGAGACCGCAGCCAGACCGCCGCCGCGCTCCCGACGATCCTCTCCACCCTCAAGGCCCGCGGGTACACCTTCGGGACCGTCTGCGGCTAGGGCGGGACCAGGCCCGGATACGCCTTCGAACTCCCACGCCACGCGCGGGAGTTCGAAGGCGTATCCGGGGGTCCGACCGGGCGCGGGGTCAGGCCTGGCCGTGCAGGATCAGCGCCCAGGCGAGGCAGGCGACGGCGGCGGTGCAGAGCAGGGCGCGCAGCACGTTGAAGCGGACCCAGCGGGCTTCGAAGCGCCCCCGGACGGCGGCCGGGTCGGTGATGCGCCGGGGCTCGCCGCCGGCGGCGAGTTCGTCGTTGAGGGGGATGTTGACGGAGCGGGTGACGCCGATCGCGGCGATGTAGAGCACCAGGGCGGCCACGGTGGCGGGTAGCGCGTGGTGGCCGTCGGAGGGCAGGTGGAGGGCGACGGCGGCGCCGGTGGTGAGGAGCGCGCCGACGAAGCCGAGGACGAACCAGCCGTTCAGGATGGCCACGTTGATGCGCTGCATGACCTCGATGAAGGTGCGGTCCTCGACCCGCGCGAGCGCGGGCATGACCGAGCACGCGAAGGCGTAGAACAACCCGGCGGTCAGTCCACAGGTGACGGTGGCCGCCACCAGTGCGAGTGTGCGTGCCAGTTCCATCTTCGTAGCCCCTCACTGTCTCTGCGTATCTGCTATCTGCGTATCGGTTCGTCCCCCGTGCGCCGATCATCCGGCATCCGGGCCGCTCGGGCCACCTCGATCACTCAAGACCCTCTCAAATGACGAACCGTCAAATGATGTCTTGCCGTCTACACTTGGGGCCATGGACACTCTGACGGGACTCCTCGACGGCCCCAAGGCCCGTGGTGCGTTCCTGCTGCGCTCGATCCTCACCCCGCCGTGGTCGCTGCGGATCGAGGACCGGGCCCCGCTGTCGGTGGTGACGATGGTCCGCGGCGAGGCCTGGATCCTGCCCGAGCGCGGCACGCCGCTGCTGCTGCACCCCGGCGACGTGGCGATCGTCCGCGGCCCGGAGCCGTACACGGTGGCGGACGACCCGGACACCCCCGTGGACGTGATCGTCGGCCCCGGGCAGGTCTGCACGCGCGGCGGGGTGGACGTCTCCGAGGTGATGTCGCTCGGCGTCCGGACGTGGGGGCAGGGCCGGGAGGGGGACCAGGCGTCCTCGGTGGTCCTGTCCGGCACCTACCAGGCCGAGCACGAGATCGGTCAGCGCCTGCTCGCCTGCCTGCCCGCCCTGCTGGTCCGCCCGGCCGGCACCGGCGCCGACGACACCCTGGTGCACCTGCTGGCCGCCGAGATAGGGCGCAACGAGCCCGGTCAGGAGCTGGTCCTGGACCGCATCCTGGACCTGCTGGTCGTCTCCGTGCTGCGCTCCTGGCTCGCCGCCCCCGACTCCGGCGCCCCGGCCTGGTACCGCGCCCAGCACGACGCCGTCGTCGGGCCGGTGCTGCGGCTGATGCACGACGACCCGGCCACCGCCTGGACGGTCGCCGACCTCGCCCAGCGGGTCGGGGTGTCGCGGGCGGGCCTGGCCCGCCGCTTCACCGGCCTGGTCGGCGAACCCCCGATGGCCTACCTGGCGGGCTGGCGGCTGGCCGTCGCCGCCGACCTGCTGCGCGAACCCGAGTGCACCGTCGCCTTCGCGGCCCGCAAGGTCGGCTACAGCAACGCCTTCGCCCTCTCGGCGGCCTTCAAGCGCGTCCGCGGCGTCAGCCCGCAGGAGCACCGCCGCCTCGCCGCGACGGGCGCCCCGGCCCAGCAGGCCGGCTTCTCCGGCCCGGCGGAGACGGTCATCCTGGCGGGCTGAGCCCCGGCCGCCGCCGACGGCCGCGGCCGGGGGGTCCGAGACCGGGGAGTCCGCGACCAGGAATCCAAGGCTGTAATCCCATTTGCCTAAACATATTAGGCAATCCCATACTGGCTATAGCCGGATGGCCGAAAGCACACGGCGCGGGCAGGACTCACCACAGAACCCGATGGAACAGCGATGAACACCTCTCTCACCACCCCCGTCACCGAGGCCCTGCTGCACGGCCACCTCGACGTCGAGCACACCGGACGCGGCCTGCTGCCGCACCGCCTGCCCGCCCGGGCCCGCCGGCAGATCCCCGACGAACAGCTCGCGATCGCCGAGTCCCAGCCCACCGGTGTCCGGCTGGCCTTCCGCACCCGCGCCACCGCGATCGACCTGCACACCGTCCCGACCAAGCGGGCCTACGTGGGCGTGCCCACCCCGCCCGACGGGGTGTACGACCTCCTCGTCGACGGGCGGCTGACGGCGCAGACCACGGTGTCCGGCGGCAACCTGCGCACCATCGACCTGGTCGCCGGCCGCGTCGAGCTGACCGAGGGCCCGCCCGGCACCGCCCGGTTCACCGGTCTGCCCGCACGGGACAAGACCGTCGAGATCTGGCTCCCGCACACCGAGACCACCGAACTCCTCGCCCTCGACACCGACGCCCCCGTCACCCCGGTCCCGGACGGCACCCGCCGCCGCTGGCTGCACCACGGCAGCTCGATCAGCCACGGCTCCAACGCCACCCACCCGACCGGCACCTGGCCCGCCCTGGCGGCGGCCGCGGGCGGCGTCGACCTGGTCAACCTCGGCTTCGGCGGCAGCGCGCTGCTCGACCCGTTCACCGCCCGCGCCATCCGCGACACCCCCGCCGACCTGATCAGCCTGAAGATCGGCATCAACCTCGTCAACGCCGACGTGATGCGCCTGCGCGCCTTCGTCCCGGCGGTGCACGGCTTCCTCGACACCGTCCGCGAAGGACACCCGGCCACGCCGCTGCTCGTCGTCTCCTCGATCCTCTGCCCGATCCAGGAGGACACCCCGGGGCCCCTCGCCGCCGACTTCAGCACCGGGGCACTGCGGTTCCGGGCCACCGGCGACCCGGCCGAGACCGCGGCGGGCCGCCTCACCCTCACCGTCATCCGGACCGAACTCGCCCGCATCGTCGCCGCCCGCGCCGCCGACGGCGACCTCAACCTGCACTACCTGGACGGCCGTTCGCTCTACGGCCGGACCGACCACGACGACCACCCGCTCCCCGACGACCTGCACCCGGACCAGGCCGGCCACCACCGCATCGCCGAGCACTTCACCCGCCTCGCCTTCGGAGACACCGGCCCGTTCGCGGACTGACCCGCCCGCCGCCGCCCCCGTGCGCGACAATGAGGCGATCAAGTGTCAATGGCCAAGGGGGAGAAGGACGATGAAGCGCGCGATGGCCTCGATGGCCGCAGGCGTGGCCGTGGCCGTGACGGCCGTGGCACTGGCCGGTTGCGGATCGGTGAGCGCACCGGGCGGCGCCTCCACCACCGCCACCACCCCGACCACCCCGACCCGAGAGCCCGGCCAGGCCGGAGCCGAGGCCCTGGCCCGCCACGACCGGCTCTTCCCCCAGGTCGCGGCGAAATGCGCGGGCGTCGCCGCCACACCGCCGTCCGCCCCGGCCGCCGCGCCCACGGGCGACGGCGGTACCTGGGCCGACAAGTACGCGGAGAACCACGCCTACAAACAGACCGTCAGGCTCCTCGCCGACGCCCAATGCCGTGGCGAGGCCCACGCGGCACGGATCGCGGACGCCCTGCGGCCCGCCGGCACGTCGGCCGCCGTGGGCGAAGCCGGCCTCCGCGCGGCCCTCCAACGCCTCGGCTACCCGGCCGAGCTGGTCGACGTCCACACCTCCGCCGGCACTCCCGGCTTCGACCTCGAAATCCCCGAAGCCGTTCTCTGCGTCAGCGGCCTGCTGACCGCCAGGCCCGACATCCACCCGCACGGCATGTACCTGGACGGCGGCTGCACCGAACCGAAGGGCGGCCACTGACCCGGCCACTGACCCAGCAGCAGAAGCCGGACGGGGAAACAGGCCCGCAGGGGACGTTCCCCGGGCGTTCACCGTGCGGAGGCCGTCCGTCCGGTCAGCGGTCCGCGTCGTGCCCCTAACGTCGCGATCACCGCGCACGGCCCGAGGAGCTGCCCCGATGAACCACCACCAGAACGACCTTCCCCACGATGACCACGGATCGAGCTGCCCGCGGACCGTCGGGTTCGACTCCGACGCGCCGGCGGCGGCCGGACGCCGCGCCTTCCTGCGCGCGACGGGGCTGGTCGGCGCCGGGCTGGCGGTCCTCGGGGCGGGCTCCACGGCGACGGCGGCAGCGGCGGACGGGCCCGCCGACGCGACGGCCGACGCCTTCGGCGCGCCCGCCGCCGCGGACGACGGCCGGGGCGCCTGGGATCCCGACCCGGACGGCCCCCGCTTCTCCCTGGCGGTGATGCCCGACACCCAGTACCTCTTCGACGACGACCGGATCCACCCCGCCCCGCTGGAGGCCTCGCTGCGCCACGTGCTGGACGGCAGCGACGAGAACTTCGTCTTCCTCGCGCACCTGGGCGACGTCACCCAGAACGGCAAGGCCGAGGAGTTCGCCGCCGCGGGCAAGGCGTTCAGCCTCCTCGACCGCCACGGCGCGGCCTACAGCGTCCTGGCCGGCAACCACGACGTCGGCTCGGGCAGCGACGACCAGCGGGGCCGGACGGCGTACCTGGACACCTTCAACCCGGCCCGGTTCGCCCGCTCGGCGACCTTCAAGGGCGCGAGCCCGGACGGCTACAACACCTACCACCTGTTCCGGGGAGCGGGCCGGGACTGGATGGTGCTCTCGCTGGACTGGCGGCTCTCCGACCGCGGCTTCGCCTGGGCGAACTCGGTGATCGCCCAGCACCCGACCGTGCCGGTCATCCTCACCACCCACGACCTCGCCTACGCCGACGACGGCGGCGCCGCCCAGCTGTCCGACCACGGGCACGCGCTCTGGGACAGGCTGATCAGCGGCAACGACCAGATCTTCCTCACCCTGAACGGCCACTACTGGCCGCCCGGCAGCACCACGCTGACCAACAAGGCCGGCCACGACGTCCACGTCCACATCACCAACTACCAGAACCGGTACTACGGCGGCGCGGCGATGATCCGCGCCTACCGCTTCGACCTGGACCGCAACACCATCGACGTGCGGACGTACTCGCCCTGGATCCAGCAGCTGGCCGCCGAGAAGGTCAACCGCCTCGCCAGCGAGGAGATCGAGCTGACCGGCCCGGTGGACAGCTTCTCGGTGCAGGTGGACTTCGCGCGGCGGTTCGCCGGCTTCGCCCCGGTCCCGGCCCGCCCGGCCCGCCCCGCGCGTCAGCTGACGATCCCGGGCACGGTCGCCTACTGGCGCTTCGACGGCGGACGGCCGGACGGCAGCGCCGTCGCCGACTCCCAGGTCGTCAAGGACCTGAGCGGTCACGGCAACGACCTCGTCCAGCAGACCGCCCCGGGCAGCCCGGCCGGGACGCTCACCTGGTCCACCGAGTCGCACCCGGACCAGCCCGGCCGCGGCAGCCTCCACTTCGCGGGCCGGGGCAAGCCGGTCCAGGGCGCCTACCTGCAGACCGTCGCCAAGGCCCCGATGAACGCCGACACCTTCCAGCAGGGCTACACCTTCGAGGCGTTCTTCAAGCTGCCGACCGACTGGGACGCCGGCCGCAACGCCTGGACGGCGCTGCTCAGCCGCTGGGGCACGAGCGGGGAGGCGGGGAAGAACGGCCCCGACACCGACCCGCAGGAGCCGGTCGCCACGCTCAGCCTGTCCGGCGGGCGGGAACTGCAGTGGTGCGTCTACCCGACCAACCTGAGCGGCCCCGTCACCAACTGGGGCCACGAACTGCCGCTCGGCGCCTGGTGGCACGTCGCGGTCGTCAACAACAAGCGGCTCACCCGGATGTACGTGAACGGCTGCGAGGTCGTCCGCAACCCCTCGACGCCGTCCGAGGGCCTCAGCACCCTCGGCCACCCCTGGCTGCTCGGCGGCTACGCGTACGGCGGCGCGCTCAACCAGGTCTTCCACGGCTGGATCGGCGACGTCCGCGTGGTCAACCGCCCCCTGCCGGTCCGGGACTTCATGATCTCCTGACACCCCGCGCCCCGGGGCGCCCGACCCACGGGCGCCCCGCCTGTCAGCCTCCCAGGGCCCGCAGCGACACCCACAGCGCCAGGACGGACAGCACCAGCGCCGACGGGACGGTGAGCAGGCCGAGGCGGGTGAACTCGCCCAGCCGGACGGTGCTCCCGTGCTGCTGGACGATCTTGCGCCACAGCAGGGTGGCCAGGGAGCCGGCGTAGGTGAGGTTGGGGCCGATGTTCACGCCGAGCAGCATCGCCAGCACCGCACCCGGGCCGGAGGCCGCCGTCAGCGGAAGGAGGACCAGGACGGCGGGCAGGTTGTTGATCACGTTCGCGAGGACGGCGGCCAGCACGGCGACCGCGAGCAGGGACGGCAGGCCGGTGCCGGCGGGGACCACGTGGCCGAGCGCGGCGGCGAGGCCGTTGTCGACGACGGCGCGGACGACGATCGCGAGGGCGACGACGAAGGCGAGGAACGGAACGTTCGCGGCCCGGACGACCGCCGTCGGCGTGATGCGGCGCCGGGCGAGCGCCCGGCCGGCCAGCACGAGGGCCCCCGCCGCGGCCGCCCACGCCGGATTGACGCCCAGTGCGGAGGTCAGGACGAACCCGCCGAGCGTGCAGGCCACCACGACGAGCGCGAACAGCGGCAGCTCGGGGGCCGCCTCGTCCGGCGGCGGCGGGGCCCCGCTGTCCAGGTCGGCGGCGAAGAACCGGCGGAAGACCACGTACTCGGCGCCGATCGCCACCAGCCACGGCAGGGCCATCAGCGCGGCGAACCGGGTGAAGCTCAGGCCGCTGGCCGCGAACGCCAGCAGGTTGGTCAGGTTGGACACCGGAAGCAGCAGCGACGCGGTGTTCGACAGGTGCGCGCAGGCGTAGACGTGCGGCTTCGGCCGGGCGCCGAGCCGGGTGGCGGTCGCGAAGACCACCGGGGTCAGCAGCACCACCGTCGCGTCCAGGCTCAGCACCGCGGTGATCACCGAGGACAGGGCGAACACCTGCACCAGCAGCCGTCCGGGCCGCGCGGCGGTCCGGGCCATCCACGCCCCGCAGGCGTGGAACAGCCCCTCCTCGTCGCACAGCTGTGCCAGTACCAGCACCGCCGCCAGGAACCCGACCACCGGCCCCAGCCGTTCGGCCTCCTCCAGCGCGTGCGCGGGCGATATCGCGCCGGTGGCGATCAGCAGGGCGGCGGCGGGCACCGCGACGGCGGCCTCGGGCCAGCCCCACGGCCGGACGACGGCGCAGGCCAGCACGGCCAGCAGCAGTACCAGGGCCAGGCCCTCCGCGAGCGGGGTGTTCAGTGCGGGCTCCCTTCGGGACCAGCCGAGTCCGGCTGACGGCCACCCGGACGGGTGCGCCGGCTTGCGTCCCTTCGAGCGACCTGCCCGGTTCTCTGGACCGGCGGCCGGACTGAACTGCTGCTATGAATTTTTTGAGCCTATCTGTTCGGCTCCCGTTTTTTTGAGGAGGCATCCTCATGGGTGCGGTTGCAACAACTTCAGCCGACGCCGCCGTGGTGCACATTCTCTGGATCAATGCCGGTCTGAGCTGCGACGGGGACTCGGTCTCCCTGACCGCGGCGATGCAGCCCAGCATCGAGGAGATCGTCACCGGCGCACTCCCCGGCCTGCCGAAGGTCGCCGTCCACTGGCCGCTGATCGACTTCGAGTGCGGTCCGGTCCAGGGCGCGGACAACTTCGTGGAGTGGTTCTTCAAGGCGGACCGCGGCGAGCTCGACCCCTTCGTCCTGGTCGTCGAGGGTTCCATCCCGAACGAGACGATCAAGGAGGAGGGCTACTGGTGCGGTTTCGGCGACAACCCGGACACCGGCCAGCCGATCACCACCAGTGAGTGGCTGGACCGGCTCACCCCCAAGGCCACCGCGGTGGTCGCCATCGGGACCTGCGCCACCTACGGCGGCATCCACGCGATGGCCGGCAACCCGACCGGTGCCATGGGCGTGCCCGACTACCTGGGCTGGGACTGGAAGTCCAAGGCGGGCCTGCCGATCGTCTGCGTGCCGGGCTGCCCGATCCAGCCCGACAACTTCGCCGAGACGCTGACCTACCTGCTGTACCAGCTGGCCGGTTCCGCGCCGATGATCCCATTGGACGACAAGCTGCGTCCGGCCTGGCTGTTCGGCGCGACCGTGCACGAGGGCTGCGACCGCGGCGGCTACTACGAACAGGGCCAGTTCGCCACCGACTACGGCACGCCGGAGTGCCTGGTGCGCCTCGGCTGCTGGGGCCCGGTCGTCAAGTGCAACGTCGCCAAACGCGGCTGGATCAACGGCATCGGCGGCTGCCCCAACGTCGGCGGCATCTGCATCGCCTGCACCATGCCGGGCTTCCCCGACAAGTTCATGCCGTTCATGGACCCGCCGCCCGGCTCCCGGGTCTCCACGGGCGCCAGCTCGGCGTACGGGGCGCTGATCCGCCGCCTGCGCACGATCACGGGCCGGACGGTCGACCAGGAGCCCAAGTGGCGGCACACCGGGCGCCGCCTGACCACCGGTTACCGCCCGCCGTGGTGACCCCTCTCCCTTCGGCCCGCCCGCCCCGCCCGGGGCGGGCGGGCCGTTGCAGAGCCTCCTCCCGCTGACAGAAGGGCATGACAGACGATGGCACCGACGACCAGGACGGCCGGCGACGGCAGCGGTCTGGTGGAGATGTCCTGGGACCCGATCACCCGGATCGTGGGCAGCCTGGGCATCCACACGAAGATCGACTTCAAGCAGAAGAAGGTCGCGGAGTGCTACAGCACCTCCTCGGTCTTCCGCGGCTACAGCGTCTTCATGCGCGGCAAGGACCCGCGCGACGCGCACTTCATCACCAGCCGGATCTGCGGCATCTGCGGCGACAACCACGCCACCTGTTCGGTCTACGCGCAGAACATGGCCTACGGGGTCAAGCCCCCGCACCTCGGCGAGTGGATCATCAACCTCGGCGAGGCCGCCGAGTACATGTTCGACCACAACATCTTCCAGGAGAACCTGGTCGGGGTCGACTACTGCGAGAAGATGGTCCGCGAGACCAACCCCGGCGTCCTGGAACTGGCCGAACGCACCGAGGCACCCCACGCCGGCGACCACGGGTACCGCACCATCGCCGACATCATGCGCTCACTGAACCCCATCGAGGGCGAGTTCTACCGCGAGGCGCTCCAGGTCAGCCGCTACACCCGGGAGATGTTCTGCCTGATGGAGGGCCGCCACGTGCACCCCTCCACCCTCTACCCCGGCGGCGTCGGCACGGTGGCCACCGTCCAGCTGTTCACCGACTACCTGACCCGGCTGATGCGCTACGTGGAGTTCATGAAGAAGGTCGTGCCGCTGCACGACGACCTCTTCGACTTCTTCTACGAGGCCCTGCCCGGCTACGAGGAGGTCGGCCGGCGCCGCGTCATGCTCGGCTGCTGGGGCAGCCTCAACGACCCGGACCACTGCGACTTCACCTACCGCAACATGACGGACTGGGGCCGGCGGATGTTCGTCACCCCGGGCATCGTGGTGGACGGCAAACTCGTCACCAACGACCTCACCGAGATCAACCTCGGCATCCGCATCCTGCTCGGCAGCTCCTACTACCAGGACTGGCAGGGCAAGGAGCTCTTCGTCACCCACGACCCGCTGGGCAACCCCGTCGACCCCCGCCACCCCTGGAACCAGCACACCATCCCGGCCCCGCAGAAACGCGACTTCGACGACAAGTACAGCTGGGTGATGTCCCCCCGCTGGTTCGACGGCAAGGACTACCTCGCCCTCGACACCGGCGGCGGCCCGATCGCCCGCCTGTGGTCCACCGCGCTCTCCGGACTGGTCGACATCGGCTACATCAAGGCCACCGGACACAGCGTGCAGATCAACCTGCCGCGCTCCATGACCAAGCCGGAGACCACCTTCGAGTGGAAGATCCCGCAGTGGAGCAACGCCATCGAACGCAACCGCGCCCGCACCTACTTCCAGGCCTACGCGGCCGCCGCCGCCCTGCACTTCGCCGAGAAGGCGCTCGACGAGGTCCGGGCCGGGCGCAGCCAGACCTGGGAGCGCTTCGAGGTGCCGGACGAGTCGATCGGCTGCGGCTTCACCGAGGCCGTACGCGGCGTGCTGTCCCACCACATGGTGATCCGGGACGGCAAGATCGCCAACTACCACCCCTACCCGCCGACCCCGTGGAACGCCAGCGTTCGCGACAGCTTCGGCACCCCCGGCCCCTACGAGGACGCCGTCCAGAACACCCCGATCTTCGAGGAGAACCCCCCGGAGACCTTCAAGGGCATCGACATCATGCGCGCCGTGCGCAGCTTCGACCCCTGCCTGCCCTGCGGCGTCCACATGTACCTGGGCGACGGCCGAACGGTGCAGACCATGCACGTGCCCACCGGGCTGAGCGGACTCACCGCATGACCCCGGAACAGGCGGGGGCCCGCATCCAGGAGGCCCTGGACCAACTGGCCGGCGCCGACGCGCAGGAGGCCGGCGAGCACCTCGTCCGCGAACTGATGGCCCTCTACGGCGACGCCCTGGCCCGCCTCGTCCAGGCCCTGCCGCCCACCGCGCTGGCCCGGCTGCTGGACGAACCGTCACTGGCCGGGCTGCTCGTCCTGCACGACCTGCACCCCGAGGACGTCACCGCCCGCATCACCCGCGCACTCGCCACCCTGCCCGAACCGGTCGACCTCGCCGCCTTCGACCCCGCCACCGGCACCGCCCGGCTGCGCCGCACCCGAAGCGGCTGCGGGTGCGGCGAACAGGACATCGAGAACGCCCTGGCCTGCCACGCCCCCGAGGTCACCGCGGTCGAACTCGAACGCCCCGCGGAACTGCTGCAGATCGGCGCTCGGCCCCCGGCGGACCCGCGATGACCTTCCGCCAGCTCGACCGGCCCGGCACCGCGCTGCTGCGCCGGCTGCGGGAGCCCGCACCCCCGCAGCCGCAACGCTGCGAGTTCTGCGGACAGCACCTGCCCGCCGAGCACCGCCACCTGGCGGACACCGACCAGCAGGCGCTCACCTGCTCCTGCACCGCCTGCGCCCTGCTGTTCCAGCAGCCCGGCGCGGCCGACGGCCGCTACCGCGCCGTCCCCGACCGCTACCTGACCGACCCGGCGCACCCCCTCGGCGAGGACGCCTGGGCCGCCCTCGGCATCCCGGTCGCCACCGCGTTCCTGCTGCGCACCACACGCCAGCAGCGGTCCGTCCTGCTCTACCCCGGCCCGGGCGGCGCGACCGAGGCCGAACCCGACGAGGCCGCCTGGCAGGCCGCGCTCGGCGCCAGCCGTCTCCACGCCGCACTGCGGCCGGACGTCGAGGCGCTGCTGTTGCGGCGCGACACCGACGGCATCCAGTGCTACCTGGTGCCGGTCGACGTCTGCTACGAACTCGTCGGCCGACTGCGGCGCTGCTGGAAGGGCTTCGACGGCGGGGCCGAGGCACGCGCCGAACAGACCGCCTTCTTCGACCGCCTGGCCGCCCGGTCCCGCGTCCTCCCCGAAGGCGGCGCCCGGTGACCTCGATCTCCTTCGCCTGCACCGGAGTGCGGGCCGACCCCTACGCCGCCGGGCCCGCCCTGGTCTTCCGGCTGCGCATCACCGCCCCCGCCGACGTGCGGGTGCACGCACTGGCGCTGCGCTGCCAACTGCGGATCGAACCGGCCCGGCGCCGCTACGGCGACGCCGAGGGCGGGCGGCTGACCGACCTGTTCGGCGAGCGCTCACGCTGGGCCGGCACCCTCCACCCGGTCCAGTTCGCCCAGGTCCCGCTGCTGGTCGGCGCCTTCACCGGCGAGACCGAGACGGACCTGGTGGTGCCCTGCACCTACGACATGGACGTCTCCGCCGCCCGCTACCTCGCCGCACTGGACGACGGGGACGTGCCGCTGCTGCTGCTCTTCTCGGGCACCGCCTTCGCCGGCCCCGGCGGCTTCCAGGTCACCCCGGTGGCCTGGGACCAGGAAGCCGCCGTGCGGATGCCGGTCAAGGTCTGGCGGGAGGCGATCGACGCGCACTTCCCGGGCTGCGGCTGGCTCCGGCTGCCCGCCGACCTGATGGCCGAACTGCTCGCCTACCGCTCCCGGCACGCCCTGCCGTCCTGGGAGGCCACCGTGCGCGAGCTGCTCGGCACGGCCCACGCTGCGAAGCCGCCCCGGACCGCAGCCACGACCCATGCCTTGAAGCCACCCCAGGCCGCCGAGGCGGCCCAGACCGCGAAGGGGGAGCGGTGACCGCGCCCGCCCACGAGAGCGAGAACAGGTTCGCCCACGCCCGGCAGATCGCCGACGCCGTCCTGTTCGAGGGCTACGTGCTCTACCCCTACCGGGCGTCAGCGGCCAAGAACCGGCTGCGCTGGCAGTTCGGCGTCCTGACCCCGCCGCGTTACGGCGCCGACAGCGGCGAGCACTCCCACCAGCGCACCGAGTGCGTGATGGAAGCGCGCCAGGGCGACCGGCTGGCCGTCGAGCTGCGGTTCCTGCGCCTCCAGCGGCGGACGGTCCAGGAGGCCGGCCGACAGGGTGGATTCCGGACCGTCGATGAGCTGGAGCTCGCCGACCGGGTGCTCGTCCCCTGGGACGAAGGGGTCGAGGAGCGGATCGAACTCCTCGTCCCGGTCGAGGAACTGGCGGCCGGCGAGGCCGTCCGCGGCTTCGAACTCGACGCGGCCGAGGACGAGGAGCCGCTCGTCGAGGACGGTGCGTTGGCCGGGCGGCTCCTGCGCCGCCGCGAACGGGTCCAGGGCCGACTGCGGATCACCGCCGAGGACGTACCCGGCCCCTACCGGGCGCAGCGGCTGACCGTCCTGGTGGAGAACACCTCCGACTGGGACCCGACGCCCGGCACCCGGCGCGAGGCCGCACTGGCACACGCCCTCGTCTCGGCCCACCTGCTGCTCGGCCTCGACCGCGGCTCCTTCCTCTCGGCGACCGACCCGCCCGAGTGGGCGGGCGAGGCGGTGCGCGCCTGCCGCAACGAGCACACCTGGCCCGTGCTGGCAGGCCCGCCCGGCAGCGGCAAGGTGCTGCTCTCCTCGCCGATCATCCTGGAGGACCACCCGCACATCGCGCCCGAGAGCCCCGGCGCGCTCTACGACGCCACCGAGATCGACGAGATCCTCGCGCTGCGCACCGCGGCCCTGACCGAGCGGGAGAAGCGCGAGGCGCGGGGCACCGACGACCGGGCCGGCGCGGTGATCGACCTCGCCGACTCGATGCCCCCCGAGATCCTGGAGCGGCTGCACGGCGCCGTCCGGGGGCTGCGCGAACTCACCGATCCCGAAGCCGGGGCGGACCGGCCCTGGTGGGATCCGGGCAACGACCCGCAGACCGACCCCGAACGGGACGAGGTGGTGATCGACGGCCGCCCGGTCGCCGCCGGCAGCCGGGTGCGGCTCCGTCCTGGGCGCCGCCGCACCGACGCCCAGGACGTGTTCCTGCACGGGCGCACCGCGCTGGTGGAGGCGGTGCTGTACGACGTCGACGGTTCGGTGCACCTGGCCGTCACCGTGGACGACGACCCGGGCGCCGACCTGTGGCGGGCGCAGGGCCGGTTCCGGTACTTCCAGCCCGACGAGGTCACCCCGGTGGAGGGGGCGTGAGCGCCGACCGGACCGGGCGGGTCCTGGTCGCCGGGGTCGGCAACATCTTCCTCGGCGACGACGGCTTCGGGGTCGAGACCGTCCGGCGCCTCGCCGCCCGGGAGCTGCCCGCCGGCGTCGAGCTCCTCGACGTCGGCGTGCGCGGCGTGCACCTGGCCTACCAACTCCTCGACGGCTACCGGACGCTGGTGCTCGTCGACGCCACCGCGCGCGGCGGCGAGCCGGGGACGGTGTACCTGATCGAAGCGGACGCCGGACCGGTGGAATCGATGGTCCTGGACGGCCACCGGATGGGCCCGGACGCCGTGCTGGCCCTGCTCGCCACCCTGGCCGCCGGAACGGGCGGCACCGCGCCCGGGCGGGTCCTGGTGGTCGGCTGCGAACCCGCCTCGCTGGAGGAGGGAATCGGACTGAGCACCCCGGTGGCCGCCGCCGTCGACGAGGCGGTCGCCGTGATCCTGCGCGTCCTCACCACGGACGCACACACCCACAGAGAGGCGGCACCATGCTGAAGAACCTCGCCGTCGCGGCCGGCGCGGCCGTCCTGGCCGCGGCCGCGGCGCTGATCTGGCAGAGCCTTCCCGACCTGAGGCGCTACCTGCGGATCCGGCGGATGTAGGAGCGGAAGCGGTAGTGGAGCAGTACGCACGGGGGCCACCGCCGGCCTGCTGCGAACAGGTAGTCACGGATGCGGCGGCGGCGCGGCTTCGAGCCGTTCCCGCCGCCGCACCCTGTAATGGGGCCTGTTGCTCACGGGGCCTGTTGCTCACGGGGCCTGCTGCTCACGGGGCCCGGACACCGGGCCCGCGCCCCCAGGGAGCCGGGCGCCTCCAACCGCGGGAAACGAGACAGATGCACGAGATGTCGATCGCGACGGCCGTCGTCGACCAGGTGGACCGGGCCGCCCGCGCACACGGGGAGAGCGCCGTGGCCAGAGTCCGGCTGCAGGTCGGCGAACTGGCCGGAGTCGTCCCGTCGGCACTCGACTTCTGCTTCGAACTGGCCTGCGCAGGAACGCTGTTGGAAGGTGCGGTGCTGGAGACCGAGGCCGTCGCCGCACGGGCGAAGTGCACACCCTGCGGGGTCGAGTGGAGCGTCGGCATGCCGCCCGACCTGGGCTGCCCGCGCTGCGCCGGCGGCAGGGTCGAACTGCTGGCCGGGCGTGAACTGCAGATCCTCGGCGTCGAGTGGTCCGAGCCCCCGGCGGGCGCCCGGACCGATCAAGGAGGCTGAAACCGATGTGTCGCACCGTTGATCTCCGGCAGGCGGTTCTCGCCCGCAACGACGACGACGCCCGGCGGCTACGGGCGGAACTGGCCGCTCGGGGCACCGTCGTGGTGAACCTGCTGTCCAGCCCGGGCAGCGGCAAGACGGCGCTCCTGGAGGCCGAACTCGGCCTGGCCCGGGAGCGCGAGGTGCCCGTCGCGGCCCTCACCGCCGACCTCGCGACCGAGAACGACGCGCGTCGGCTGGCCCGTTCGGGCGCGCCGGTCAAGCAGGTCCTCACCGACGGCCTCTGCCACTTGGAGACGGCGATGCTGCGCGGGCACCTGGCCGGCTGGCTGCCGCCGGACACCCGGCTGCTGTTCGTCGAGAACGTCGGCAACCTGGTCTGCCCCGCCTCCTACGACCTCGGCGAATCGCTGCGGGTCGTCCTCGCCTCGGTCACCGAGGGAGAGGACAAGCCGCTCAAGTACCCGACCGCCTTCGGACTGGCCAACCTGGTGCTGGTCACCAAGGCGGACCTCGCGGTGGCGGCGCAGTTCGACGAAGCGGCCTTCCTCGCGAGCGTCGCGCGGGTCAACCCGGGGGTGGAGGTGGTCTTCACCTCGGCCCGCACCGGGCAGGGCGCCGGGGCGCTGCTGGACCGGGCGCTCGCGGTGCTGGCCGGCGCGCAGGTCCACCGGCCGGTGATGGCCGGCGCTCACGACCACGACCACGGCAACCACCATCACGACCACAGCAACCACCACCACCACCACGATCACGACCACGGCAACGACCACGCCCACGCGGGGGCCCACGACCACCCGCACCCGGCCGTGGACCTGCCGTGACCACGGACCAGCAGCCGCCCCTGCTCCAGCGCCGCCGGGTCGCCGTGCGCGGACTCGTCCAGGGCGTCGGCTTCCGACCGTTCGTCTTCACCCTCGCCACCGAACTCGGGCTGTCCGGCAGCGTCACCAACACCGGCGAGGGCGTGCTCGCCGAGATCGAGGGCCCCGGCGAGGCGGTGACGGCGTTCTGCCGACGCATCGCCAGCGACGCGCCCCCGCTCGCCGACGTCGCCTCGGTGGACCACCAGCCGCTGGCCGTCACCGGCACACCGGGCTTCGTCATCACCCCCTCCCGCGCCGACGGACCGCACCGCACCCAGATCCCCCCGGACACCGCCACCTGCGCCGACTGCCTCGCCGAACTGGCCGACCCCGCCGACCGTCGCTACCGGCACCCGTTCATCAGCTGCACCAACTGCGGGCCCCGCCACACCATCGTCACCGCCCTGCCGTACGACCGGGCCAACACCACGATGGCGGCCTTCGCGATGTGCCCCGACTGCGCCCGCGAGTACGCCGACCCGGCCGACCGGCGCTTCCACGCCCAGCCCGTCGCCTGCCACACCTGCGGCCCGACCCTCACCCTGTCCGTCCCCGGGCTCCCCGTGCTCGACGGCGAGCAGGCGCTCACCGAGGCCCGGCGCCTGATCACCTGCGGAGCGGTCCTGGCCGTCAAGGGCATCGGCGGTTACCACCTGGCCTGCGACGCCACCGACGCGGACACCGTCGCCCTGCTGCGCCGACGCAAGCGGCGCGGCGACAAGCCCTTCGCCCTGATGGCCCGCGACCTCGACCAGCTCAGGGCCCTGGCGGCGGCCGGGGCGGTGGAGCTGGGGCCCGTCGAGGAAGACCTGCTCACCGGCCTGGTGCGGCCGATCGTGCTGCTGCGCCGGGGGGCACATCGGCTCGCGGAGCTGGAAGCAGCCGCTCCGCGCAGCCCCGACCTCGGCGTCCTGCTGCCGTACACCCCGCTGCACCACCTCCTGCTCGCCCCTCCCGGCCCCGGGCTGCTGGTCATGACCAGCGCCAACCTGTCCGGCGAGCCCATCGTGACGGACGACCGGGAGGCCCTCGCCCGCCTCGCCCCGCTGGTCGACGGCTGGCTCACCCACGACCGCCCCATCCACGTGCCCTGCGAGGACTCCGTGGTGCGGGTGGTGGACGGGCAGCCGCTGCCGGTACGGCGCTCGCGCGGCTACGTGCCGCTCCCGGTGCCCCTGCCGGTACCGGTGCGGCCCGCGCTGGCCGCGGGCGGCGACCTCAAGAACACCTTCGCGCTGGCCCGGGACGGCTACGCCTGGCTGTCCGGCCACCTCGGCGACATGGACGACCTCGCCACCCTCCGGGCCTTCGACCGCGCGGTCGACCACCTCGGCGCCGTCACCGGCGTGCAGCCCGAAGTGCTCGTCGTCGACCGCCACCCCGGCTACCGCTCCGCCCGGCACGTGCGCAGGTCGGCCCGGGGCCGTGAGGTGCGGTACGTCCAGCACCATCACGCGCACATCGCCTCGGTGATGGCCGAACACGGCCTCGACGGAACCCGGCCCGTGATCGGGATCGCCTTCGACGGCACCGGTTACGGAGT
The DNA here is from genome assembly GCF_041435235.1 of Kitasatospora sp. NBC_01300. Classification (NCBI taxonomy): domain Bacteria; kingdom Bacillati; phylum Actinomycetota; class Actinomycetes; order Kitasatosporales; family Streptomycetaceae; genus Kitasatospora; species Kitasatospora sp. NBC_01300. The sequence continues at coordinate 7,522,799 of NZ_CP108408.1, forward strand.
GGACGGCGCGGTGTGGGGCGGAGAGGCGCTGCTGGCCGACTACCGGGGCTTTCGGCGTCTCGCCGGACTCGACTACGTTCCGCTGCCGGGGGGCGACGCGGCCGTGGTGCGCCCGTACCGGATGGCGCTGGCCCATCTGCGGGCGGCAGGAATCCCGTGGGCGGCCGGCCTGCCGCCGGTGTGCTCCTGCCCGGCTGAAGAACTCCGGCTGCTGTCACAGCAGTTGGACCGATCGGTGAACTGCGTGCCGACCTCCAGCATGGGCCGGCTGTTCGATGCGGTGTCCTCGCTGGCCGGGGTATGCCAGCAAGCCGGGTACGAGGCGCAGGCGGCGATCGAGCTGGAGGCGGCCGCCCTCGCGCACGGGCCGGTGGTCGGCCCGGGAGAGGGCTACGCGTTCCAACTCGTCGACGAGGGCGCGGTGGTGACCGCCAGACCGGGGCCGGTGCTGGCCGCGGTGGTGGCGGATCTGGCGGCAGGGGCGCCGCCCGGGTTGATCGCGGCGCGGTTCCATGCGGCGGTGGCCGCGCTGGTGCGGGCGGTCTGCGCCGGGATCAGGCGGCGGCACGGCACCGAGACGGTCGCGCTGAGCGGCGGCGTCTTCGCCAACGCGCTGCTGTCCTCGGCGTGCGCGCGGGGCCTGGCGGAGGACGGGTTCACCGTGCTGCGGCACCGCCGGGTGCCGCCCAACGACGCGGGGCTCGCGCTCGGCCAGTTGATGGTGGCGGCGCGGGCCGACGGCTGAGTGGCCGTCCGCACGGAGTTCGGCAGGTTCGGAGGAACCGGAGAGAGGAGGGAGACCGCGATGTGCCTGGCGGTACCCGGAAGAGTGTTGGAGATCGCGGAACGCGACGGGACCAGGATGGCGGTCGTCGACTTCGGCGGGGTCGTCAAGGACGTGTGCCTGGAGTACCTGCCGGACCTGAAGGTGGGCGAGTACGCCATCGTCCACGTCGGGTTCGCGCTGCAGCGGCTGGACGAGGAGTCGGCTCGCCGGACCTTGCAGCTGTTCGAGGAACTCGGCCTGCTCCAGGAGGAGTTCGGCGACCCCTGGGAGGCCGCGGCGGCCTCCGCTGCCGCGGCAGCCTCGGAGGCCTCGGCGAAGCAGGAGGAGGAGCGGTGAGATACCTGGAGGAGTTCCAGAACCCCGAGCTGGCCGGCGGCCTGCTCGCCGACATCAGGGCGACGGTCACCCGGCCGTGGGCGCTGATGGAGGTGTGCGGCGGCCAGACGCACAGCATCATCCGACACGGGATCGATCAACTGCTGCCACCTGAGGTCGAGTTGATCCACGGACCGGGCTGCCCGGTGTGCGTCACCCCGCTGGAGGTGATCGACAAGGCGCTGGAGATCGCGGCCCGGCCCGAGGTGATCTTCTGCTCCTTCGGCGACATGCTGCGGGTGCCCGGTACCGGTCGTGACCTCTTCCGGGTGCGCGGCGAGGGCGGCGACGTCCGGGTGGTGTACTCCCCGTTGGACGCGCTGCGGATCGCCGAGGAGAACCCGCACCGGGAGGTCGTCTTCTTCGGCATCGGCTTCGAGACCACCGCACCACCCAACGCCATGGCGGTGCACCAGGCCAGGAAGCGGGGCATCGGCAACTTCAGCATGCTGGTCTCGCACGTACGGGTGCCACCCGCCATCGAGGCCATCATGAACTCGCCGCAGTGCCGGGTCCAGGGCTTCCTCGCCGCCGGACACGTGTGCAGTGTGATGGGGACCGACGAATACCCCGCGCTCGCCGATCGCCACCGGGTGCCGATCGTCGTCACCGGCTTCGAACCGCTCGACATCCTGGAGGGAATCCGGCGCACCGTACGGCAGTTGGAGAACGGCGAGCACACCGTCGACAACGCCTACGCGCGGGCCGTGCGCCCGGAGGGCAACCCGGCGGCCCGGGCCATGCTGGAGGACGTCTTCGAGGTGACGGACCGGGCCTGGCGCGGCATCGGCGTCATCCCGGACAGCGGCTGGCGGCTCTCCCCGCGCTACCGCGACCACGACGCCGAGCACCGCTTCGACGTCGCGCGGATCACCACCGTCGAACCCGCGCAGTGCCGCAGCGGGGAAGTCCTCCAGGGGCTGCTCAAGCCGCACCAGTGCGAGGCCTTCGGCACCGCCTGCACCCCGCGCACCCCGCTCGGCGCCACCATGGTCTCCAGCGAGGGCGCCTGCGCCGCCTACTACCTCTACCGGCGGCTCGACGCGCCGGGCATCGCCCGGGAGGCGAGCCCCGTTGGCTGAGACCCAGACCCAGACCCAGCCCCTGAGCGGCGCCGGCGGCGCCCCGGACATCCTCGGATGGAGCTGCCCACTGCCGCTGCGCGACCACCCCCGGGTGGTGATGGGGCACGGCGGAGGCGGGGTGCTGTCGGCCGAACTGGTGGCGAACCTGTTCGCCCCGGCCTTCGGCGGGCCGGTGCTCGCCGGGCTCGCGGACTCGGCGGTCGTCGAGCTCGGCGGCGCCCGACTCGCCTTCTCCACCGATTCCTACGTCGTGCGGCCGCTCTTCTTCCCCGGCGGCAGCATCGGCGACCTCGCGGTCAACGGCACCGTCAACGACCTGGCCATGAGCGGGGCCCAGGCGGCCTACCTGTCCTGCGGCTTCATTCTGGAGGAGGGCGTGGAGACGGCCGTGGTCGCGCACGTCGCCCAGGCGCTGGGCGCCGCCGCCCGGGCCGCCGGGGTGGAGGTGGTCACCGGCGACACCAAGGTCGTCGAAGCCGGGCACGGAGACGGCGTGTACGTGAACACCGCCGGCATCGGGCTCGTCCCCGCCGGAGTCGACATCCGGCCGCAGCGCGCCGCACCCGGTGACGTGGTGATCGTCAGCGGTGAGATCGGTCTGCACGGCGTGGCCATCATGAGCGTGCGCGAGGGCCTGGAATTCGGTGTCGAGATCGAGAGCGACTGCGCAGCCCTCGGCACACTGGTGGCCGCGATGCTGGCCGTCACACCCGACCTGCACGTGCTGCGCGACCCCACCCGGGGCGGTCTCGCGGCGGCGCTCGGTGAGATCGCCGAGGCCGCCCGGGTGGGCGTCGTGGTGAACGAGCGGGCCGTCCCCGTGCCCGCGCAGGTCGCCAACGCCTGTGCGATCCTCGGCCTCGACCCGTTCTACGTCGCCAACGAGGGCAAGCTGGTCGCCTTCGTCCCGCGCGAGCACGCCGACGCCGTCCTCGCCGCGATGCGGGCGCACCCGCTGGGCGCGCGCTCGGCCGTGATCGGCGAGTGCGTGGTGGACCACCCCGGCATGGTCGTCTGCCGCACCCCCTTCGGTGGCACCCGCGTCATCGACCTGCCGATGGGGGAGCAACTCCCGCGGATCTGCTGAGGGTTCCGCCCGCCTCGTGCGGGTGAGGGACAAGGATCGGGGCTCGTACCGGCTTCACCGGTACGAGCCCCGACCCTTGTCCAGGGCGGGCGATCAGCCCGGGGTACCGAGGCCACACTGTCCGACGGAACCGGGATCCTGCCGGTCCCAGGTGTGCCCGGGACCGGCAGGACGGCGGTCAGCGGCGGGTCCGGCGGAGCGTCAGCAGCAGGCCGCCCGCGGCGAGCATCGCGAAGGCCGCCAGGCCCGCCAGGGGCATGGGGTCCGACCCGGTGGGGGGCAGCGGGCCGCCGGTGGGGCTGGGAGAGGGCTGCGACGGGTTGACGGTGATGCCGGTGGCACATGGCCCACCGGTGGTCGCCGACGGCTCCGGCACCTCCTGGGCCGAGCGACGCGATCGGTTCGGCGAAGCGGGGCAGTTGCTGCCGTCGCCGAGCGAGACGATCCGGTTGTCGAGGCGCTTGCCGCCGGCGTCGGACTTGACCGTGAAGGTGTAGACGAGGGTCTCGGTGGCTCCGGGGCGGAGGTCGAGCGTCCAGGTCAGCCGCGGCGGGCTGTAGGAGATCCGACCGATGGTGGCGTGGGCGTCACCGTCGTAGCCGGCGGCGTCCAGGACTCCGGCGAAGTCGTCGACGACGACGGCGCCGTGGTAGGTGCTGCCGGCGCGGTTCGTGGCGGTGACGGTGTAGGTGACCTTGTCACCGGGGTTGGGCTTGGCCGGGGAGACCTGCTTGACGAGGTGCAGGTCGTGTCGGACGGTGATCGGCTCGGTCGGGGTGGCCACGGCCGTGTGCGTGGGCGTCGCCGGGTCGGGGCCGCCGGTGACGACGGCGGAGTTCACCGGCACCTCCGTCGCGTCCGGCGAGAGGGTCCCGCTGAGGGTGTAGGTCGCGGTGGCGCCGACGGCCAGGTCGATCGCCGGGCAGGTGGCGACGCCGCCGCTGTCCGGGCAGGGCGTGCCGTCGGCGTCGGAGGTCAGCACCGGGTGGTCCACCTGCTGCGGGAACCGGTCGGTGACCACGACGTTGCGCGCCCGCGAGGGGCCGTCGTTGGTGACGCTGACCCGCCAGGAGATCGGCGCGCCGGCCACGACCGGGGAGGTCAGCAGCACCTTGGAGACCGTCAGACGGGCTTCCTGGACCGGCGGACCGGTCGGCGAGGCGACCGCGGTGTGGGTGGGTGTGGCGGGGTCGGGCCCGCCGGTGACGACCGCGGTGTTCACCGGTGTGCTGGTGGCGGCGGGGTCGAGTGTGCCGGTGAGCGTCCACGAGTGGGTGGCGCCGACCGGGATCTGGACGGTGGGGCAGGTCGCGACCCCGGCCGTGACGGGGCAGACGGCGCCGTCGGAATCCGAGGTCAGCGAGGCACCGGACACCCCGCCGGGCACCCGGTCGGTGACGACCACGTCCCGCGCCTGGCTGGGGCCGTTGTTGGTGACCGACACCCGCCACTGGATCTGCTGCCCGGGCACCACCGGGTTCGTCAGCAGCACCTTGGAGACGGTCAGACGGGCCTGCTGGACCGGCGGACCGGTCGGCGAGGCGACCGCGGTGTGGGTGGGTGTGGCGGGGTCGGGCCCGCCGGTGACGACCGCGGTGTTCACGGGCGTGCTGGTGGCTGCGGGGTCGAGTGTGCCGGTGAGCGTCCAGCTCGCGGTGCCCCCGGCGGGGATCTCGACCGCCGGGCAGGTGGCGACACCGGCGGCGATGACGCAGCTGGCCCCGCTCGTGTCGTCGGTCATCGCGGGGTTGTCGACGCCGTCCGGGATCCGGTCGGTGACCACGACGTTCCGGGCCCGGGAGGGGCCGTGGTTGGTGACCGTCACCCGCCACTGGATCGGGCCGCCCGGCACCACCGGATCGGTGAGCAGGATCTTGGAGGCGGTCAGGTTCGCCTGCGGCGACGGGGTGGCGGTGGGCGAGGCGATGGCGGTGTGGGTGGGCGTCGCGGGGTCGGGGCCGCCGGTGACGGTGGCGCCGTTGGTGGGAGTGACCGTGGCGTTGGGGTCGAGGACGCCGCTCAGGCCGTAGCTGTGCGACTGGCCGACCTCCAGCTCGATGGCCGGGCAGGTCGCGACGCCGCCCGAGACCGTGCAGGCGGCCCCGTCGGTCTCGGACGTCATGGTCGGACTCGATACTCCCGCCGGGATCCGGTCCGTGACGACGACGTTCCGGGCCCGCGAAGGACCGTTGTTCGTGACGGTGACCCGCCACTGGATCTGCTGCCCGGGCACCACCGGATTCGTCACCAGCACCTTGCCGAGCGACAGGTTCGCCTGCGGGGTGACCGCGCCGGTGGGGCTGGCGACCGCCGTGTGCGTGGGTGTGGCCGGGTCCGGACCGCCGGTGACGGTCGCGCTGTTCCCGGGCACGGTCGTGGCGTCCTGGGCGAGCATGCCGGTGAGGGTGAAGGTCGCCGTCGCGCCGACCGGGATCTCCACCGCCGGGCACGTGGCCGTGCCGGTGCTGACCGGGCAGGACGAGCCCGTGGCGTCCACGGTCATCATGGCACCGACCACCTGGTCCGGGATGCGGTCGCTGACGACCACGCCGCGGGCGGTCGACGGCCCCCGGTTGGTGACGGCGACCCGCCACGAGATCGGCCGGCCGGGCACCACCGGGTCGGTGAGCAGGATCTTCGTCACGGTCAGGTTCGCCTGCGGCTGGGCCGTCTCGGTCGGAGTCGCCGTCGCCGTGTTGTTCGACGGGTTGGGGTCCGGGCCGCCGGAGACGGAGGCGACGTTCACGGGCGTGCCGGTCGCGGCGGCGTCGAGCGTTCCGGTGACGGTGTAGGAAGCGGTGCCGTCGGCCGGGATCTCGATGGCCGGACAGGTCGCCGTGCCGCCGGCGATCGGACACGGCGTGCCGTCAGCGTCGGCGGTCACGGCCGGATTGCGGACCTCCGCCGGGACGGTGTCGGTGACGACCACGTTCCGGGCCCGGGAGGGGCCGTTGTTGGTGACCGTCACCCGCCACTGGATCGGGCCGCCCGGCACCACCGGGCTCGTCAGCAGCACCTTGGCGATCGACAGGTCCGCCCGCGGGGACGGCGAACCGGACGGGGTCGCGACGGCGGTGTGTGTCGGAGTGGCCGGGTCGGGACCACCCGTGGCGGTCGCGGTGTTGGTGGGAGTGGTGGTCGCGTTCGGGTCGAGCGTGCCGGTGAGGGTGTACGACTCCGACTGTCCGACGGCGAGCTCGATGGCGGGGCAGATCGCCTGGTTCCCGGTGATCGGGCACGGGGTGTCGTCGGCGTCCGCAGCCATGGTCGGGTCCAGGACGCCGGCGGGGACGGTGTCGGTGACGACCACGTTCCGGGCCCGGGAGGGGCCATTGTTGGTGACCGTGACCCGCCACTGGATCGGGCCGCCCGGCACTGCGGAGCCGGCGACCAGCACCTTGGAGAGCGTGAGGCTGGCCTGCGGCGAGGGCGAGGCGGACGGGGTCGCGACAGCGGTGTGCGTGGGCGTTGCCGGGTCGGGGCCGCCGGTCACGATGGCGGTGTTGGTGGGTGTGGTGGTCGCGTCCGAGGCCAGGGTGCCGGTGAGGGTGTACGACTGCGACTGGCCGACGGCCAGATCGATGGCCGGACAGGTCGCCCGGTTCCCGGTGATCGGGCAGAGGCTGCCGTCCGTGTCCCGGGCCAGGGACGGGTTCGCGACGCCGTCAGGGACGGTGTCGGTGACGACGACGTTCCGGGCCGTGCTCGGCCCGTTGTTGGTGACGCTGACCCGCCACTGGATCTGCTGTCCGGGCACGACCGGGTTGGTGAGCAGCACCTTCGATACCGCCAGGCTGGCCTGTCCCGAGGGGGTGGTGGTCGGCGAGGCGACGGCGGTGTGGGTGGGCGTCGCCGGGTCGGGGCCGCCGGTGACGATGGCGGTGTTGGTGGGTGTGGTGGTCGCGTCCGAGGCCAGGGTGCCGGTCAGCGTCCAGGAGACCGAGCCGCCCACGGGGATCTGAACGGCAGGGCAGGTCGCAGTCCCGGACGTGATCGGGCAGTTGGCGCCATCAGCGTCCGCCTTCATCGAGGCAGCCGTGACACCGGCGGGGACCTGGTCGGTCACCACGACGTTCCGGGCTTGCGACGGCCCGTTGTTGGTGACGCTGACCCGCCACTGGATCTGCTGCCCGGGCACGACCGGGTTGGTGAGCAGCACCTTCGACACCGCCAGGCTGGCCTGTCCCGAGGGGGTGGTGGTCGGCGAGGCGACGGCGGTGTGGGTGGGCGTCGCCGGGTCGGGGCCGCCGGTGACGATGGCGGTGTTGGTGGGAGTGCTCGTCGCGTTGGCGTCGAGGGTGCCTGTCAGTGTCCAGGTGAGTGTTTGACCGACGGGGATGTTCACCCCCGGACAGGTCGCCGCGCCGTTGGTGATCGGGCAGGTCGTGCCGTCTGCGGCTGCCATGTTGGCGTTGGTTACGCCGGTTGGTACCTGGTCGGTGACGATGACGTTGCGGGCTTGGCTGGGGCCGTTGTTGGTGACGCTGATCTGCCACTGGATTTGCTGTCCGGGGACGACCGGGTTGGTGACGAGCGCCTTCGAGACGGTCAGGTTCGCTTGCGGCGACGGCGAGTTGGTTGGAGATGCGACGGCGGTGTGTGTGGGTGTGGTGGGGTCGGGGCCGCCGGTCACGATCGCGGTGTTGGACGGTGTCGTGGTGGCGTCCGGGCTGAGGGTGCCGGTGAGTGTCCAGGTGAGCGAGCCGCCGACGGGGATTTCGACAGCCGGACAGGTGGCAGTCCCGTTGGTGATGGGGCAGTTGGTGCTGTCAGTGTCGGCCTTCATCGACGCGCCGGTCACTCCGCTGGGGACCGTGTCCGTCACCACGACGTTGCGGGCGCGCGAGGGTCCGTTGTTGGTGACGGTCACCTGCCACTGGATCTGTTGCCCGGGCACCACCGGATTCGTGAGCAGCGCCTTCGACACCGTCAGGCTCGCCTGATCGGAGGGGGATGCTGTGGGGGAGGCCACGGCGGTGTGCGTGGACGCGGAGGGATCCGGACCCCCGGTGACGATGGCCGTGTTGGTGGGTGTGGTGGTCGCGTTGGTGTCGAGGGTGCCGGTGAGTGTCCAGGTGAGTGAGCCGCCGACGGGGATTTCGACAGCCGGACAGGTGGCAGTCCCGTTGGTGATGGGGCAGTTGGCGCCGCCGGTGTCGGCGGTCATGGAGGCGCCGGTCACTCCGCTGGGCACGGTGTCGCTGACGACGACGTTGCGGGCGCGCGAGGGTCCGTTGTTGGTAACGGTCACCTGCCACTGGATCTGCTGTCCGGGCACCACCGGGTTGGTGAGCAGGACCTTGGAGACGGTCAGATTGGCCTGCGGTGAGGGCGAGTTGGTCGGCGAGGCGACGGCGGTGTGGGTCGGGGTCGTGGGGTCGGGTCCGCCGGTGACGATGGCCGTGTTGGTGGGCGTGGTGGTCGCGTTGGCGTCGAGGGTGCCGGTGAGTGTCCAGGTGAGTGAGCCGCCGACGGGGATTTCGACAGCCGGACAGGTGGCTGTCCCGTTGGTGATGGGGCAGTTGGTGCCATCAGTGTCGGCCTTCATGGAGGCGCCGGTTACTCCGCTGGGAACCGTGTCCGTCACCACGACGTTGCGGGCGCGCGACGGCCCGTTGTTGGTGACGGTCACCTGCCACTGCACCTGCTGTCCCGGCACCACCGGGCTCGTCAGCAGAGCCTTCGACACTGTCAGGTTCGCCTGCGGCGACGGAGCGGCGGTCGGTGAGGCCACCGCCGTCCGCGTCGGGGTCGCCGGGTCGGGTCCGCCGGTGACCGTGGCGATGTTGGTGGGTGTGGTGGTGGCGTCGGGCGACAGCGTGCCGGTGAGCGTCCAGGACAGTGAGCCGCCGACGGGGATCTCGACGGCGGGGCAGGTTGCTGTTCCGTTGGTGATGGGGCAGTTGGCGCCGCCGGTGTCGGCCTTCATGGAAGCGCCGCTCACCCCGCTGGGTACGGCGTCGCTGACCACCACGTTCCGCGCCCGCGACGGCCCGCTGTTGGTCACCGTCACCCGCCACTGGATCTGCTGTCCGGGCACCACCGGGTTGGTGAGCAGGACCTTGGAGATGCCCAGGGTGGCCTGTCCGCCCGGCGGGATCGGGTTCGCGGTGCTGGTGCAGTTCGGGGTGCAGCCCGGGTCGGTGGCGCCGCCCGGCGGGGTGACGGTGGCGCGGTTGTCGAGCGAACCGGTGGCGTCGGCCGGGACGGTGCCGGTGAGCGTGTAGGTGACCTGGCCGCCGGCCGCGATGTCGACGGTGGTGTCGATGTTCCCGGTGCCCGACGCGCTGCTGCCGCAGCTGCTGCCACTGGCGGCCGCGCAGGTCCAGGTGAAGTTCTGGATGGAGGCGGGCAGCGTGTCCCTGACGCCCACTCCGGTGGCGTCGGAGGGGCCGCTGTTCTTCACCACGATCGTGTAGGTGAGCGGCTGGCCGGGGATGTACGGGTTCTTGTCCGGGGTCTTGGTGACGGACAGGCCGGTGGTCGGCCGCGACGGGGTGTCGAGGGTGGTGGAGCAGGTCGGGCCGCAGTTGGGGTCGGTGCTCGCCGCGGGGCGGGTGACCGTGGCGGTGTTGCTGAGCGTCCCGGTGGTCGAGGACGGGACGGTGCCGGTGACGGTGTAGGTGACGCTGTCGTTGGCCGCGATGGTGGCCGTGGTGTCGAGGCTGCCCGAGCCGCTCGACGTGCCGCAGGCGCTGTTCGCGGTGGCGGCCGCGCAGGTCCAGGTGAAGCCCGAGAGCGCGGACGGCAGGGCGTCGCGGACGGCCGCGTCGACGGCGGGAGCGGGGCCGGCGTTGCGGACGGTGATGGTGTAAGTCAGCGGCTGGCCGGGGACGTAGCCGGCCTTGTCGGCGGTCTTGGTGATGGACAGGCCGACCGTGGTCTGCCACTCGATGACGACCTCGCCGTTGCCGCCGTTGGAGTAGCCGCCGCCGTCGCCGATGCCGCGCACGTACTGGGCGTCGGTGCGGCCGCCCGAGGTGCCGCCCTGGCCGTTGCCGGCGCTGTTGGTGCCGTTGGAGGTCTGGGTGTTGGTGACGCCGGTGCCCCGGTTGTAGCCGGAGCCGCCGCCACCCATGCCGTTGGCGTCCAGGGTGCCGGAGCGCTGGCAGGCGCCGCCGCCACCGCCGTAGTAACCGCCACCACCGCCGCCACCGCCTTCGTAGCCACTGTTGCTGGCGCCGCGGCCGCCCTGGTACTGGCTGCCGGCGGTGGCGGCCGCGCAGGCCGTCTGGGTGGCCGCTGGGCCGCCCGCGGTCTGGGTACCGCCCCGGCCGGAGGCGGCGGGCTGGTTGTCCTGGCCGCCGTTGGTGCCGCCGCCGCCACCGGCCGCCGGGGTGGTCGCGTCGGCGCCGGGAGAGGAGCCGCCGCCACCACCGGCGATGAGCAGCGGAGTGGTCCCGTAGGCGCCGTTCCACACGGCGCTCAGCCCGCCGCCGCTGCCGCCCGTCGCGCTGGCGCCGGAGGCGTCCGTGAAGCCCTGGCCGCCGGCGCCGCCGCCGCCGTACGTCGAGCTGGTGCTGTTCAGCACGCCGCCCTGCCCGGAGGTGACGGTGAGCCGCTGGCCGGGCGTCACGGCGAGGGTGCCGGTGGTGTAGCCGCCGCCACCGCCTCCGTACTGGCCGGTGTAGTAGGGGCGGGGGGAGCCGGCGCCGCCGGCGCCGAAGACGCGGGCGTAGACGCTGCTCACCCCGGCCGGCACGGTGAAGGTCTGGTCACCGCCGCTGTAGGTGAAGCGGACGCAGTTGGTGTTGGTGCCGGAGGGTGTGCAGGAGGCCTGGGCGCGGTTCCGTTCGACGAGGCGCGGGGCGGTGTGCTGCGGGTGCACGGAGGCGGCGAGGGCGAACCCTCCTTGCGGCACCAGGCACAGCAGGGCGAGGACGCCACGCAGCAGCATGGACACTGGACCGTCGACCAACGACCGCACCGGACGCACCGGCGCCTCCTCTCGCGATCACGCGTCAGCACGCGTGCGCGACCAGGAATAACCGAGGTCACAATGGGCAGCGGCCACTCACGACCGTGTCATCTGATCATTACGTGAGAATCCCTGCTATTGGCCTATTGGAATGCCTCGGCCGGGTCTTGCGGGCGGCGACGGAGTTGCTGTTCCTGTCCCGGAGGACTCCGGCAGGAGCTCTGCCCGGAACGACGGGTCGGGGTGGGGAGCAGCCGCCGCGACCCGCGTGTAGACGTCCCGATTCGCTCAGTGCGTTCAGCTCGTTCAGTCGAACGCCGGTACCTGGTCCAGCACCGCCAGCCGCGCGTTCGCCGTCCGGATGCTGCCGCAGACCACCTGCGCACCGCCGATCCGGTAGTCGTCCCCGCTGCCGGTCGCCTTGATCACCGCACCCTGCAGCGAGGTGTAGGACTTGTCCGCCAGATCGGCCTTCCGCAGGTCCCGGACCACGATCAGGCGGCGCAGCAGGTCGCTCGCGCCGGGCTGGGCGCCCAGGGCCTTCTTCTGGTCCTCCGGCAGTTTGGCGAAGGCCGCGTCGTTCGGGGCGAAGACGGTGACGTTGTCCATCGAGTCGAAGACGTCCTTGGCCTTGGCCGTCTTGATCAGTGAGGACATCGCGCTAAGGTCCTTGGTCTGGTCGATCGCGGACAGCACCGGGATGCCGCCCATCGAGGCCAGGCTCCCGGGGCCGTCGGCCGGCAGCGCGGCGCAGTTCGGGCCGAACGCCTGCTCCGGCGGGGGAGGTGCGGCGACCGCCGGAGCGGCAGCGTCGCTGCCCACACCGGTGCAGCCGGCGAGCGGCACGAGGGCCAGCGCGACGGCTGCGGTCAAGACGGGGCGGGTCGTGCGACGACGCATGCGAAGTCCTCCTCAAGGGGGCGAACCGGCCTATCCGGGCTGAATACGCTCAGATAGTGACACGGGAACGGGACGATCCCCGGGACTGACCTCACCTGACCACCCGTCACCGGATCGGCGCCGGGCTCCGGCGGACCGGCCCGCCCGGGCGACGGGCGAGCCGAACGGGCTGTCCTCGCCCGGACCTCCCGTCAGGGGGTGAGTCGGAACGCCTCCAACTCCATGCCGTACCAGCGGGTGGTGCGGCCCAGCGCGGTCATGCCGAGCCGGTGGCAGACGGCCAGCGACGGCCGGTTGTCCGGCCGGACCACCGCGTGGATCTCGGCCAGGCCGTCCGCGAATCCCTTGGCCACGGCGCCCTGCGCGGCCTCGGTGGCGTAGCCCTGCCCCCAGCTGTCCGGATGGAGGTGCCAGCCGACCTCGACCTCTCCGTCGCCGTCCGGGATCGGGATGAGCAGGACGGAGCCGGCGACCACGCCGGTGTCCTTCCGTTCCGCCGCCCAGGTGCCGAAGCGCGGGTCGGCCGAGCGGGAGCGGAAGCGTTCGATCGCCGCCTCGGCGTCAGTGAGGTTTTCCAGGGTGCGGGGATCGCGGCCCAGCCACTGCGTCACCTCCCAGCGGGAGTAGATGTCGAGTGCCCGCTCGCGGTCCTCGGGCTGCCACTGGCGTATCGTCAGGCGATTGGTCGTGAACATGGACGTGATTCTGCTCCGACTGACCTGCGGGTGCCAGGCGCAGGCGCTTTCGGCATCGACCGCGCGGCCTCCCCGCAGGGCTTCCACCCCGCAGCCTCCACCGCCCCGACCGGACGGGCTCCCGTGCGAAGGGCGACTTTGGGCCAAGATTGCCTGTTCGTGTGATCGGCACATTTTGTGCACACTTCCTCCCCGTAGGGTGTGGCCGTTCCATCCCGGGTTCCCCCGTCAACGGGCCGCATCGTGCTGCCCGCCGCTAGGACTGGAGTGAATTGACCATGTCTGAACGCCACTTGTGGAAGCACCTGACAACTGCCGTCGTCCGTAGGGGAGTCGGCGCCACCCTGGGCGCCCTCGCGCTGATCGCGGCCTTCGTCCTTGCGGGCACCGCCGCCGGGACGTCGAGTGCGGCGGCCCAGCCGGCCGGCTGGGGCGGCCCCGGCAAGTGGGCCTGCTCCGGCGCGCCCGTCCAGTCCGGATGGGTCATCACCATCTACGACCGGACCGGCTGCAACGGCTCCGGTTCCTGGTACCAGGAACCGGTCAAGGACGGGATCTGGACCTGTTCGGGCTCGCCGATCGTCCCCGGGTACGTCATCACCGACCACATCCAGACCGGCTGCAACGGCATCGGCTCCTGGCGGCACAACCTCCCCAAGGACGGGATCTGGACCTGCGGCGGATCGCCGGTCGTCAGCGGCTACGTCATCACCGACTACATCCGCAACGGCTGCAACGGCGTCGGGTCCTGGCGGCACAACCTCGCGCGCGTCGGCCTGTGGACCTGCCCGGGCTCGCCCATCCCGGCCGGCTTCCGCGCCACCACGTACAGCGCCGGCGGGTGCAGCGGCCTCGGCGCCTGGGCCCTGATGCGCGCCTGACCCCACCCGCCCGGCCCGGAGGCACCGTGCACTCGTCGTGCCGGTGCCTCCGGCACGCTCCCACGAAGGCAGCTGGTCGAAGCCGTCGAGGAGAGTTGGTCGACGCCGTCGCCGTCGACCCGCACAGCGTCGAGATCCGCGCCGGCCCATCGTGTCCACACAACGGATGGTTGTGCCTTCCCGGCGGATCGGTTGTTTGATCCGGCCATTCGCCATCCGCTTTGATGCCGGTGGTCAGCGGGTGGTTGTTCGGATCGGCGGAAGGCGTACGGGCATGAACGGGCGGCGGGCACTGGGACGACGGTTCGGATGGCTGTGGGCGGCGTTCGCGGTCAGCTCCTACGGCTCGGGGCTCGGATTCGGTGCGTTCCCCCTCCTCGCGATCGTCGTGCTGCACTCCGGACCGACCCAGGTGGCGCTGCTGTCCGCCGCGGGGCGGGCGGTGGGGGCCCTGGTCGCCGTTCCGCTCGGTCCGTGGATGGAGTTCCGGCGCAAACGGCCGGTCATGATGGCGATGGACCTGATCCGGTTCGCGGTGCTGCTGAGCGTCCCCGCCGCGTTCGCGCTCGGCCGGCTCAGCTTCGCCCAACTCCTCGTCGTCTCCGTCGTCACCGCCGCGGCCGACATCGCCTTCAAGGCCGCCAGCGGCGCGTACCTCAAGACGCTCGTGCCACCCCAGGACCTGCTCGTCGCGAACAGCCGGTTCGAATCGACGACGTGGACCGCCACCACCGTCGGGCCACCGCTCGGCGGGGCCGCCATCGGACTGTTCGGCCCGGTGGTGACCGTGGTCGCCGACGCCCTCAGCTACCTGCTCTCGGCCCTCGGCATCCGCGCCATCGGCGGCACCGAACCGCACCCGGCGCCGACCGGCGCACCGCGGCTGCGCGCCGGGGACCTGCTCGAAGGGTGGCGCCACATCCTCGCCCACCCCACACTGCGCCCGCTGTTCCTCAACGCGATCGTGGTCAACGGCCTGATCATGGCCGCCGAACCGCTGATGGCCGTACTCCTCCTCGGCCGGCTCGGCTACGCGCCCTGGCAGTACGGCCTCGTGTTCGCCTCCCCCTGCGTCGGCGGCCTGCTCGGCTCACGCCTCGCCCGCCCGCTCGCGACGCGCTTCGGACAGCACCGGACGCTGCTCACCGCCGGAGTGCTGCGCGCGTGCTGGCCCATCGGGCTGGCGTTCGTCCAGCCCGGCACCCCCGGGATCGTCCTCATCGTCACCGTCCAGCTCGGGCTGGTCACCTGCTGCGGCCTGTTCAATCCGCTGCTGGCCACCCACCGGCTCGAACAGATCGACCCCGACAAGCTCTCCCGCACCCTCGCCGCATGGTCGATCAGCAGCAGTGCCGCCATCGCGGCCCTCACCGCCCTGTGGGGCCTGCTCGCCGCCACCACCAGCCCCCGCACCGCGATCGCCGCCGCCGGAGTCCTCCTCCTCGCCACCCCGCTGCTGCTCCCGCGCCGCGCGAGGACGCCCCGGAAGGCAGGGGAGCAGGCCGCGAGCCTGACCTGAGGCGCGGGAGCCCGGACGGCTGCCGGTCGAGTATCTCGGACGTCAGCGCGGCCCGCGGCGGTCGTCGAGCTGGACCTCCAACTGCGGCCAGGTTGCGGCCAGGCGTGTCAGGTCGTCCGCCGTCGGGGTGGTGAGCGTCGGGCCGGTGAGCGAGTTCACTGGTGCGCTCGGCTTGAAGTGGACCAGTGTCCCGGTCGTGCCGTCCACCTCGACGGGCTCCAGGCCGGTGACGGGGACGCCGAGTTCGTAGCGCTGGGTCCAGGCCCCGTTGAGACGGCGGTTGGTGTGGACGAGCCAGTCGCTGAGCGCCGCCACGACGGACATGCCGCGCCGGGGATGACCGTCGGGCAGCACTTCGGCCTGCGGGAAGTCGAAGAACCGGAGGTCCTTCGTCGCCATGACCGGCTTCTTCACACTCCGGCCCCGCTCGTCCTCCCGGGTGTCGGTGCCCCGCCCGTCGTCCCTGACGGACAGCGAGCCGTCGGCGTGGAGAACGAGGACGCAGCGCCCGCCGCCGTTGCCTGACGCTTCGTCGGCCGCATAACCGAGGACTTCCAGGACGAGGTGCCACGCTCCGCCCGGAGCGAACTCCGCCGGGCTCTGCCTGATGCGCGCCAGATGGTCCGCATCGACGGCGCTCGACCAGTCATGTGTGGTGTTGACCCACTGGGCCCTCGGCTCATTCATCGGGCCAGGATGCCGCAGGCCGACGACGGCTGTGGGACCGGCCCCGTGACTGAGGACGGTTCGCGGGCCGATGGGCGCCACGGCCGTCGGGCGTCAGAGCAGGACCGCTCCCGCGACTGCCGCCGACGCCGTGACGAGAACGCCCACGATGCCGCTGGTGACTCCGCTCCTCCAGGACCGTTGTGAGGCCGCGAGGTCCGGGGTGAAGTCGGCCGGGTCGGCGGGGGAGTAGTGGATCGTGACGTTCCGGCCGTACGAGTTGGTGGGGTCCGGCAGGCCTGAGAAGCAGTAGGCGATGACGGCCGCGCCCTCGTGGGTGGTGAAGGCGACCACCGGCGTCTGGCTGGTGGACGTGTAGCCGTCCTCGTCGGTGCGGACGCTCCTCACGACGGCGACCACACGGCCCGGCACGGGAACCATCGCGGCGAGGGTGTCGAACCGGCTCCGCGCCCGGCGGACATCCTGGGGCAGGGAGCACGCGAGGAACACGCTCCACGGCGCGCCGACACCGATCAGGGCCCACGGCCAGCCCCAGTCGATCGCGGCGACGACCACCAGCCCGACGTAGATCAGGAACACCGCGAAGTTCGGCCAACCGAGCCCGTAGCGGCCGGCCCGGAGGCCGTCGGTGAATCGGAAGGCGTCCGGTCTTCCGGGCGGATAGCGGATCCCGATCTCCCGGCCCGTCCAGGCCGTGTTGATCCTGTCGCCGCAGTCACCGTCGTTCGTCACGGTGAACTGCTGCCCGGTGGAGGAGTCCTGGAAGGTGGCGACGATCGCTATGCCGTCCGCCTCGGAACCTCTGTGCCGCGGCTCCTGCACCCGCTGGATCCGCCCCGTCACCCGGACCGTCCGCTGGGCCCGGGTCACCCCCGCCAGCGACCGCCCGTACCCGAGCAGCGCCAAGGTGCCGAGCACCCCGCACCAGAGCGCCAGATAGTCGTGCCAGCCCATGCGTCCTCCTCCTGTCCCTCCGGGTACGGTCCGCCGGGGTCTTTTCGCTGCCGTGGCAACCCGTCGCGTGCAGGATCTACCACGTTCGGGCCGGTGGGGAGCCGCAGCCGCTGGCCCAAGTCGGGCGGTGGAAAGCAGTCTTGATGTCGAAGCGCGTTGAGCGCGGGTGAATCGCGGGTGATCAGCGTGCAGGGGTGCGTCGCACCACCTGGCCCTCACCGTTCGCCTCCAGCGAGGCACTGCCCTCGGGCCCGGTCACGCCGACCCTGACCGTGAGGGAGCCGGCGAGGTGGTCGGCGGTGATCTGCCAGGACGTCGGGGAGTGGACACCGAGCGTGGTTTCGGCCTCCTTGACCAGGGCCGGGAACCGCTCGTAGGGCAGGGACAGCGGATCGAACTGGGGGGCCTTCGTGCCGCTCGGGGAGAACACGACCGACAGCACGCGCTCCTGCGCGAAGACGGTGATCGCCTGGCGCGGATCCTTCCCCTCGGTAAGGGAGTTGATGGCCTTGCGCAGTTCGCCGTCGTCGAGGAGCGACTGGTCCGGCCCGAGGGAGACCGTGCCGGTCCCGGACGACACCACCGTGGTCGACCACGTCGAAGTGACCGTCGGTGCCGGAGAGGCGGAGTCCTGCTGCTCGAACAGGTCCACGTGGAACAGGAAGACCACGGCAGCCGCGGCGAGCAACAGGCCGAAGAGTCCGACGAAGCCGGTCGAACGGCCCTCGGAAGGCTCGGTCACCCTGGTCGACTCGGGAGCCGAATCCAGCTGAGCGCCGGCCGCCCGCTCCTCCCACTCCGGGATCGGCCGCTTCACGATCCTTACCTGCCAAGGCCTGTCCTGCGGATACTTCACCACCAGGACGCCGCGCGGTCGGTAGTCGGGGAGGTCGACCAGATTGATGTCCTGAGTGATCCCGACGCGGAAGGCCGGCCCGTCGTCCGGTGCGACGGTGAGATCGAATCGCACCGGCACCTCGCTCGTCTCACCCCCGACGGCGTGCCGACTCTCGATCACCGCGAGCGCCGTCCGGGGCACGACCTCCGCCTCCCGGGCCCGCCTCGGCGCGCCGGCGAGGAGGAGCAACAGGCCGTAGACGACGGGCAGTCCCAAACCCCCGATGAACAAGGGCACCTTTTCGACGACCACACCGACGACCAGCGCGGCCAGCGAGCCCCCGATCACGGCCCCCGTCAGGAAACTGCGGGCGAGGGCGACCGGAGTGCTGCGCGGGGGCGGCGCGCTCGTGGTGATCGTCATACGGGCGATTGTGCCGGGCCGGGGTGACAGCCGGTAGGCCTGGGGCGGGCGTTGTTCGCGCGGGGCCGGCGGTGCGCGGAGTGGGACGGCTGCCAGGAGCAGTCGGAGAGACGGGCGGAGGGCTGCGTGCGCTCCCCGAAGGGCAGGTCCTGGGTCGTGCCCGTCGCGGGGGACGGTTTCGACGGGTGGCCCGGTTCGCCAGCTCCCGCGGTCGACTTCACGGGAGTTGGCGGTGAGCAGGTGGTCTGTGCGCGAGCCGCGAGCTCCTGGTCGGGTACGAGGTGTGGCGGGTGGCTATCGGATGTTTGTGTTTGTTGTGTGTGTGAGTTGGTGGTTGAGGTTGGTGAGGGCGTTGTGGGTGGCTTTGGTGTGTTGGGTGGGGATGGTGTGTTTGGGGAGGAGGGTGGGCCAGCCGTGGGGGGTGGTGGTGAAGGTGATGGTGAGTTTGGTGTGTTGGTTGTTGTGGGTGGGGGTGAGGGTGTAGGTGGTGGTGCCGGTGAAGTGGCCGGTGTGGGTGGTGGTGAGGGTGTGTGGGGGGGTGATGTGGGTGGTGGTGGCGGTGAAGTGGATTTTGGGTCCGGGTTTGGTGTGGCCGTTGGGGTGGACGGTGATGTGGGTGGTGCCGCCGGGGTGTTCGGGGGTGGGGTTGCCGGGTTGGTGGGTGTTGTGGGGGGTCCACCAGGTGGTGGTGCCGTTGAGTTCGGCGATGAGGTGGTTCCAGACCTGGTGGGTGGGGGCGTGGATGACGGCTTCGTTGACGAGGTCGTAGGTGTGCATGGTGTGGTCCTCCTGTCTTTTTCCGGGTTCGTGGTGTCCTGAGTTATTTTTTCTGGTTTTGGTATGTATTTCTTTTTTCCGCTTTTAGCCTGCGCCTGTGCGCCTGTGCGCCTGTGCGCCTGTGCGCCTGTGCGCGTCTGTGTCTGTGTTTCCGTGCCTGCGTGTCTGTGCCTGTGCCTGTGCCTGTGCCTGTGTGCCTGTGTTTGTGCGTGCGTGCTTGTGCCTGTTTCTGCTTCTGCGCCTGTGTGTTGTGTTGTTGTTAGGGGAAGATGTTTTGGCCGGGGGTGAGGGTGTGGGTGGGGTCGTATTTGTGTTTGGTGTTGGTGAGGTTGTTCCATTGGGGGCCGTAGTGGTTTTTCCAGTCGGTGGGGGTCATGTGGGGGATGGCGCCGACGAGGTAGCGTTTGGCGCCGAGGGTGGTGGCGTGGTCGTAGAGGGTGCGGTTGTGGGTGAGTTGGGTGGTGGGGTTGGTGTCGGGGTGGGGGAAGGTGAGGAGGTCGAAGAGGTAGGTGGTGGGTTCGTTTGGGGTGATGGCGTAGGGGTGGGTGAGTTTGTTGGTGGGGAAGGGGTAGAAGAGGAGGAGGCCTTGGCCGAGGGTTTCGGGGGTGAGGAGGGGGGTGGCGTAGGTGATGAAGTTGGCGGCTTGGGTGGCGGGGAGGAAGAGGCTGAGCCAGGGTTTGGGTTGGTTCCAGTAGCCGAGGTTTTTGAGGTTTTGGGTCCAGGTGTCGGCGCGGTAGGTGTATTCGCGGTAGGTCTGGTCGGTGGTGGTGGTTTGGTCGGGGTTGGGGTTGAGTCCGGTGAGGAGGGGTGTGGGGTTGGGGGGTGTGGTGCCGTTGTAGTAGGTGGCGGTTTCGATTTTGTAGAGGGGGGTGGTGTCTTGTTGGGGGATGATTTCGCCGACTTGGGTGTGGAAGCGGCCGTCGTTGAGGATGGTTTGTTGGTCGGTGAGGTAGGTGGTGAGGTTGTTGTAGTAGAGGTTGAAGACGAGGGCGCGTTGGGGGGCGGGGATGAGTTTGACGGTGGCGCGGATGATGATGCCGAATTGTCCGGCGCCGGCGAGGGCGGCGTGGAAGAGGTCGCGGTTTTTGGTGGGGGTGGCGGTGAGGAGGTGGCCGGTGCCGGTGATGATGTCGATGGATTCGACGGTGTCGGCTTGGAGGCCGTGTTTTTGGACGGTGTTGCCGATGCCGCCGATGCTGATGGTGCCGCCGATGGAGAGGTGGAGGTAGTCGGTGAGGCAGGGTGGGGTGAGGCCTTGGTTGAGGGCGGCGTCGGTGAGTTGGGCCCAGGTGACGCCGGCGTCGACGGTGGCGTTGGTGGGGGTGATGGTGTGGATGCGGTTGAGGGTGCGGGCGTCGATGCTGATGCCGCCGTTGGTGGAGGCTTGGCCGTAGTTGGAGTGTGATTCGAGGTCGTTGTCGGTGCCGCTGCGGCCGTTCATGGCGACTTTGAGGCCGTTGCGGCGGGCGTAGTTGATGATTTTGATGATGTCTTGGTCGGAGCCGGGTTTGAGGACGGCGTGGGGGGTGTTGGTGGTGAGGCGGCCGAAGTCGTGGCTGAATTCGGTGAGGGTGGTGGTGTCGGTGGTGAGGGTGCCGTCGAGGGTGGGGATGGGGGAGAGGTGGCCGTGGGTGGTGGGGGTGTTGGTGGTGGCCCAGGTGCGGGTGGTGGTGTTGTAGGCGGTGATGAGGGCGGTGGTGGCGGTGGTGGTGAGGAGGGTTCGTCGGGTGAGGTTGGGGTTGGGCATGGGTTTCCTGTTCGGGTAGTGGGTGTGTTCGGGTGGTGTGTGTTTGTTCGTGGTTGGGTGTCTGATGGTGTGATGTTCGGGGGTTGGTGGCCGGGTGGGTGGCCTGGTGGTGGTTGGTGTGTGAGGGCGGGTGGGTGGGTCCTGGGGGTGGGGGGCTTGCTGGGTCCGTGTGGGTGTTCGGTTGTCGGTCGTGTGTGCGTGCGGTTTCGGTGGGGTGTCCCGGGGTGTGGGCCGGCCGGGCGGCGGGGTCCGTGGGTGGGCGGGTGCCGCCCGGCCGTGTTGGGTGTGCCTGTGTGGTTGTCCCGTGTGCCCGTGTGCCCGAGCGTGTGTGTCCGGGTGTGCGCGCGTGTGTGGGGTCAGGGGGTGGTGTGGGTGACGGTGGCGCGTTGGTAGTTGAGGAGGTCGAAGCGGCGGGTCTGGCGGCGGAAGCGGTAGGTGTAGGTCGGCCAGATGGAGGGGTTGTTGCCGTGCTGGTCGGTGTACCAGCTCCGGCAGCCGCCGGCGTTCCAGACGGTGTTCTTCAGGCGGGCGGTGAGGGTCTGGTTGTAGGTGTCCTGGGCTTCGGGGCGGACCTCGACGGAGGTGATGCCGTGGGTGTCGATGGTCTTGAGGGCGTCGACGATGTAGGCGATCTGGGCTTCGATCATGACGGTCTGGGAGGAGTGGCCCAGGGTGGTGTTGGGGCCCAGGAGCATGAAGAGGTTGGGGAAGCCGTGGACGGTGGTGCCGCGGTGGGCCTTCATGCCGTGGGTGTGCCAGGTGTCGCGCAGGGTGGTGCCGTCGCGGCCGTGGATGCGGCGGGCGACGGGGCGGTCGGTGGCGGTGAAGCCGGTGGCCAGGATGATGGTGTCGACGGTGCGGGTGGTGCCGTCGGCGGTGGTGATGTGGGTGGGCCCGATGTCGGTGATGGTGTCGGAGACGATGTCGACGTTGGGCTGCTGGATGGCGGGGTACCAGGTGTTGGAGAACAGCAGGCGCTTGCAGCCCACCGTGTAGTCGGGGGTCAGGCGCTCGCGCAGGGCGGGGTCGGCGACGGACTTCTTGAGGTGGCCGGCGGCCATGTTCTTCATGCCGGTGGTGCGGCCCGGGCGGGACATGAAGAACGCGACGATCTCGCGGCCGTTCTTGTTGAACGCGCGGCGGAAGCGCTGGTAGCCGGGCAGGTGGCGCAGCATCCAGGTGTGGCGCGCGGTGTTGGGCTTGTCGGGTTTGTGGGCGACCCAGGGCGGGGTGCGCTGGTAGAGGTCGAGGCGGGCGACCCGGTCCTGGATGGCGGGGACGAACTGGATGGCGGAGGCGCCGGTGCCGATGACGGCGACGTTGCGGCCGGTGAGGTCGTGGTCGTGGCGCCAGCGCGCGGAGTGGAACACGGTGCCGGTGAAGGTGGACAGGCCCGGCAGGTCGGGGACGGCGGGCTCGGACAGGTAGCCGGTGCCGGTGACCAGGATCTGCGCGGTGTAGCGGCCGTGGGTGGTGTGGATGCGCCAGTGGCGGTGGTCGCCGTCCCAGTGGGCGTCGAGGAGTTCGTGGCCGTAGCGCAGGTGGGGTTCGACGCCGAAGCGGCGGGCGGTGTCCTTGAGGTAGGCGTGGACTTCGGCCTGGGTGGCGAAGGTGGACTTCCACTCCGGGTTGCGGGCGAAGGAGAAGGAGTAGAGGTGGGCCTGGACGTCGCAGGCGCAGCCGGGGTAGGTGTTGTCGCGCCAGGTGCCGCCGAGGTCGGTGGCGCGTTCGAAGACGAGGAAGTCGTCGGTGCCGGTCTGCAGGAGGCGGATCGCGGTGCCCAGGCCGGAGATGCCGGCGCCGATGATGGCGACTTTGAGGTGGCGCACGGCGGTGGTGTCGGGGTGTGCGGTGGCGCCGGCGGGTTCGGGCTGGTCGGCTCCGGAGGGGGCGGGGTGTTCGGCGGTGGTGGTCATGGCCGGGGTGTCCCCTTTCAGGCGCGGCGGGTGAGGGTGACGCGGAAGTTGTTGAAGATGTGGTCTTCGAGGGTGTAGGCGAAGATGTCGAGGTAGCGCTCGAAGCGCTGGACGGTGGTCTCGTCGGCCATGGCGACGGCCTCGTCGCGGCGGGCGGCCAGGAGCTCGAGCCAGGCGCGGCAGGCGCGGGCGAACGACTCGGGTTCGTTGCGGATCTCGGTGACCTCGAAGAGGCCGTCGAGGCCGGCGGCGAGTTCGGGCAGGCGCGGGATGTGGCAGCCCTCGAACTCCTCGCGCTGGAGGAACTTGAGGTCGTCCAGGAGCTGGCGGCGCAGCGGGGGGTTCTCGACGGTCATGGTGTGCAGGACGAAGCGGGCGCCGGGCTTGAGCAGGGAGTGGACCTGCTTGAAGAAGACGCGGTAGCGCTGGGTGCGCTCCTTGGGGGTGAGGGAGGAGAGCACGAAGTGTTCGAGGGCGTTGATGCAGAACGCGGCGTCGTAGGGCTCGCCGTCGGCCTTGTGGTCCTCCCAGCTCTCGACGCGGGCGTGGATGGCGGGGTTGTCGAGGGCGGCGACGAAGTCGGCCTGGGTGCGGGAGAGGGTGACGCCGACGGCCTGCTGGACGCCGTGGACGGTGGTGAGGCGGTTGAGCATGGTGCCCCAGCCGCAGCCGATGTCCAGGACCTTGGCCTTGCCGGCGGCCTGGGCGAGGTCGGTGAAGACGTCGAGCTTGCGTTCCTGGGCCTCGTCGAGGGTGGCGACGAGGTCCTCGCCGTCCTCCCAGTAGCCGCCGGAGTACATCATGGTGGGGCCGAGGATGAGGCGGTAGAGGTCGTTGCCGACCTCGTAGTGGTGGCGGATCGCGTCGACGTCGGGGTTGATGGAGCGGGTCTCGGCGGTGGTCATGCGGGTGTGCCCCTGTTCTGATGGCGGATCGGGTGGACTGGACTGGACTGGACTGGATCGGGTTGGGCCGGGCCGGGTCCGGCCGTGTTCGGCCGGGCCCGGTGGTGCGGGTGGTGCGGTTGGTGCGGGTGTCCGGTGGCGCGGCGGCGGCGGGGCCGCGGCGGGGCCGGGGGTGCCCTCGCCCCGCGTGGACGGCCGTGCCGGTGACGGTGGTCGGTCCCGTGCGGTGCGGGCGTTCGCGCGGGGTGGGGGCGGTCGGCGCGGGCTGGCGGTGCGTGCGGCCCCGGTGCGGTGAGGCCCGGTGCGGTGGCCGGCGGCGCCGTGCGGTGCGGTGTCCGCGTCGCGGTGCGCGGTGGTGCGGTGCGGGGTGGTGCCGTGTGGTGCGGGCTGCCCCGTCCCGTCCCGTCCCGCCGCGGTGCGTCGCGGTGCGGTGCGGTGCGGTGCGGTGCGGTGCGGGGTGGTGGGTGTCGTGCGTGTGGGTGCGGTGTCTCGGGTCAGGTAAGCGCGTGTCTCGCAAGCGGCGCGCAAGCGTGGGCGGGGGGCCGGGGTTGCGGGGCGTTTGCGTGGGGGTGGGTTTCATGCGGTTTCGACAAGACACGCGGCCCCCACGGCCTTCCCGGGTTTCTCCCCGGGGGGTCCGCCCGGGTTCCGTCGCGGTGCCTCCCGTGGCCTGTGGCCGCCGGGGGCGCGGCGGCGGCACCCGGAGGACCCCCCGGGGCGCGTCCTCCGGGTCTGTTCTGCCCCATCACGTGTTGGCGCCCGCTTCGGGGCGTCCAGGAAGGAACGATCACTCATGTCCGACATCCCCACCATCGAGGACCTGGCCGCGCAGTTGCAGGCGGTCTCCGGAGCACAGGAGATCGACGCGGACGCCGCGCTGCAGCACATCGCGGACGTGGACTCGCTGGATCTGATGGAGTGGCTGTACGGGTTCCAGAACCAGTACCCGCACATCCCGGCGGACGAGTCGCTGTTCGCGGACATCGACGACACGACGACGCTGCGGGTGGTGCACGAGCGGATCCTGGCGCTCGTGGCCCAGGCCGGCGTCTGAGCGCGGGGCACTGCTCGATGAGCGGCTTCGACATCACCGGGTGGGGGATCTTTGTCCCCGAGCGCGTGGTGACCAGCGTGGAGCTGGCGGAGCGTTTCGGTGTCGACGAGCACTGGATCGTCTCCCGGTGCGGGATCCGGGAACGGCGGGCGGTCGGGGCGGGGCAGAGCACCGCGTCGATGGCGGTCGAGGCCGGACGCCGGGCACTGGAACGGGCGGGACTGTCGGGTGCGGACATCGCGCACCTGATCGTGGCGACGGCGACACCGGAGCAGCCCTCGCCGGCGACGTCGGCGTTCGTCCACGACGAGCTGGGCATCGCGGGCAGCGCGCACGACGTGAACTCCGAGTGCGCGGGGTTCGTGTACGCGCTGGTGACCGCGGTGGGCCTGCTGCGCATGGACCCGCGGCCGATCCTGGTGATCGGTTCGGACACCCACACGCTGACCGCGAACCCGGCGGACCGGGACCTGTCGATCCTGGTGGGTGACGGGGCCGGTGCGGTGGTCCTGCAGCCCGGCCCGGTGGAGCGGATCCTGGCGTGGAACCTGGGCGCGGACGGCTCGTGCAAGGACAGCCTGAAGGTCCTGGCGGGCGGTTCGCGGATGCCCACGACCGAGGAGACGGTGCGCCGGGGCCTGCACTACGCGCAGATCAACGGCAACGAGATCTACCTGAACGCCGTGCGCTACACGGTGCGCACGATCCGCGAGACGCTGGAGCAGGCGAAGCTGACGCCGGCGGACGTGGACCACGTGGTGCCGCACCAGGCGAACATCCGGATCATCAACTCGGTGCTCGCCCATACCGGGATTCCCGCGGACCGCCTGGTGGCCAATCTCGACCGGTACGGCAACACCGCGTCGGCGTCGATCCCCATCGCGCTGGCGGAGGCGCTGGACGCCGGGCGCATCCAGGACGGGGACACGGTGCTGCTGGCCGGGTTCGGTGCCGGGATGACGTGGGGTTCGGTCCTGCTGACGTGGGGAGGGGCGCGGTGAGCGGCAAGGTGGCGTTCGGGCAGCGGCCCGCCTCCCCGGTGGCGCTGGTGACCGGCGCTTCGGGGGGCCTGGGCCGGGAGCTGGCGCTGGCGCTGGACGCGGCCGGGTGCCGGGTCGCGGTGCACTACAACAGCGCCCGCCAGGCCGCCGAGGAGGTGGCGGGCAAGCTGGCCGGCGACCACGTCCTGGTCACCGGCGACGTGGCGGACTACGCGCAGGTCACCGCGATGTACGAGCGGATCACCGAGGCGCTGGGCCCGGTGGACGTGCTCGTCAACAACGGGGCGGTGCGCAAGGACGCGCTGATGGCCATGCAGGATCCGGCGCAGTGGCGGCAGGTGATCGACACGAACCTGGTCGGTTCCTTCCACACCGCGCGGGTGTGCGTGCCGGCGATGCTGCGGGCCCGCTGGGGCCGGGTGGTCAACATCGTCTCGCCGTCCGCGCTGATCGCCACCGCCGGGCAGACCGCCTACGCGGCGTCCAAGGCGGGGCTGATCGGGCTGACCCGCACGCTGGCGGCGGAGTGCGGGCGCCGGGGGGTGACGGTGAACGCGCTGTCGCCCGGGTTCATGATCACGGGGATGACGGACACCCTGCCCGAGCACGTGGTCGCCGGGATGCGGGACAAGGTGCCGGTGCCGCGGTTCGTGACCCCGCAGGAGGTCGCCCGTTCCATCGGGCTCTTCCTCGACCAGGACTGCATGACCGGACAGGTCATCAGCATCGACTCGGGGGCCTCCATCACCTGACCCGCCCGCCCCCGGTTCCCGGCCCGGCCCCGGCCGGCCCGCCCGGCGCCCTTCCCGGCCCGCCCCCCTTTGGTGAAGACCTGGGGGGCGGGCCGGGCGGCGTTGCGCGGGCGGCGTTGCGCGGGGGGTTCTAGGCGAGGACGGCGAGCGCGGCCTCGTAGTTCGGCTCGTCGGCGATCTCCGCGACCAGCTCGGTGTGCAGGACGGTGTCGTTCTCGTCCAGGACGACGACGGCGCGGGCGGTCAGCCCCGCCAGCGGGCCGTCGGCCAGGGCCACGCCGTAGTTCTCGTGGAAGTCGCGGCCGCGCAGGGTGGACAGGGTCCGGACGCTGTCCAGGCCCTCGGCGCCGCAGAAGCGGGCCTGCGCGAACGGCAGGTCGGCGGAGATGCACAGCACCACGGTGTTGGCCAGCGAGCCGGCCTTGGCGTTGAAGGTGCGCACCGAGGTGGCGCAGGTGGGGGTGTCGATGCTGGGGAAGATGTTGAGGACCTTGCGCTTGCCGGCGAAGTCCTGCAGCGAGGTGTCGGCGAGCCCCTCGCCGACCAGCGTGAACGCCGGGGCCTGGCTGCCGGCCTGGGGCAGCGCGCCGCCGACCTGGACCGGGTTCCCCTTCAGCGTGACCTGAGCCATGAAAAGCCTCCTACCAGCGTGGAATGTGGTGACAACGCCGCCGATCCTACTGCGCGCGCCCGGCCCCGGACGCCGGGCGGCCACCCCTCGGACACGGGAGGGCGTGCGGGCGCCGCCGCCGCCGTGCCTGCCGGTGCGCTCGCCGCCGTGCCCGCCGCCGTGCCCGCCGGTGCGCCTGCCCGTGGTCTGGCGGTGCGTCTGCCAGCAGGGCTGCCGGCGGGGCTGCCGTCACGCCTTGCCGTCGCGCCTGCCGGCGGTCCGGCGGCGGGCCCGGCGGCGGGCCCTGTGGCTCAGGCGGACCAGAACGGGTCGTCGTGGCGGGGCAGGACGTCCAGGGTGCCGTCGGGCAGGGTCGGTTCGGGCACGTAGGTGCCGAAGGGGTCGCGGTCGCGGATGACGGGGATGGGGCCGACGGTGGCCTGGAAGGTGATGTTCCCGGCGGCGCCGAACAGCACGGCGACGCCGTAGCCGGCGGGCGTGGTGGCGAACATGGCGGGCTGGCGGGGGTTGACGGCGGTGATCCGGTAGCCGCGGGCCTGCCAGCCGCGTTCGGTGACGCCCAGCAGCGCCCCGTACCTGGCGGGGGCGACCCGGGTGGTGACGTGCCGTTCGCGGGTGGCGGTGGCGTAGCCCAGGGAGCGGTCCTCCAGGCCGCCGGTGGTCTGCTCGGTGGAGCGCGGCCAGCCGTCCCAGTGGCGCAGCGGGGGGCGGATGGCGGACATCGCCTCGTCGAGGAGCGCGTCGAGGGTGTGGACGGCCTGTTCGGGGGTCATGGCGGGGGCCTTCGGCTGGTGCGGGGTCACGCGGCGGGGGCGGGGCGGGCCCTGGCGGGGGGCCTGGGGTGGGGGACGGCGGGCGGGGGCGGGGTGTGGCGGGCGGGGGTGGGTCAGGTGGACCAGTAGGGGTCGTCGTAGGCGGGGAGGATGTCGGGGTTGCCGTTCGGCAGGGTGGGTTCGGGGGTGGGGGTGCCGAAGGGGTCGCGGTCGCGGATGACGGGGATGTGGCCGCCGCCGGAGGCCTGGAGGGTGATGTTGCCGGCGGCGCCGAACAGCATCGCGACGGAGGATCCGTCCGGGGCGGCGGCGAACAGGGCCGGCTGGTTGGGGTTGACCGACGTGATCTTGTATCCCTTGGCCTTCCAGTCGCGTTCGGCCATGTCCATCAGGGTGGCGTACTTGGCCTTGGAGACCTTGGTCATGATGTAGCGGTCGCGGGTGGCGGTGGCGTAGCCCTTGGAGTGGTCGTCGATGCCCCCGCTCTGTTCGGTGGAGCGCGGCCAGCCGTCCCGGTGGCGTAGCGGCGGCTGGATGCCGGAGAGCGCGTCGTCCAGGAGCGCGTCGAGTTTCTGGACGGCCTGTTCGGGTGTGGTGAGGGTCTCGGGTGCCGGGTGCTCGTCGCCCACGCCCGCGCCCGTGTGTCCGCAGGCTGTCAGGGCGAGTGCCAGCGTGGCGGCCGTGAGGCCGAGCCGTCGTGCGGTCGGGGTTGCCATGCTCATCGGCCTTCCTGCCGTGTCACGGCGTCGTACCTGCCGGCCACGATCTGGCCGATGTTGTTGACCGACTCCGCGGTCGCGGTGTCGGAGGAGCTGTTCATGTAGTTGGAGTGGGAGTCCAGGGACAGGGGCTTGCCGTCGGGGACCGCGAACCGGTTGGCGCCGAAGTCCTTGCTGGCCGGGTCCTGGCCGAACCAGAGCTGGTTGTCGGGGCCGAACGTCTCGTAGAGGTCGTCGGCGACGGGGCCCAGGACGGGGCCCAGGGCCACGTCGGTGGCGACCCGGCCCTTGGCCGGCAGGTGGCTGACCGGGTCGTTCTCGGCGTCGCCGACCCACACGTGGTGGGGGTCGATGTGCAGTTGGGAGGCCTTGTCGGCGCCGGTGCCGGGGGAGCCGACCAGGATGATGTCGTCGGCGCCGGTGCCGCCGGGCATCTGCGCGCCCAGGCCCACCGTGGTGGAGCCGTAGCTGTGGGCGAGGGCGACCAGGTGCGCCGGCGCTCCCTCGTGGGTGGCGCGCAGTCCGGCCATGAACGTGTCGTAGGCGGCGCCGCCCTTGGCGGCGCGGTCGGTGCTCATCACCTCCAGGGGCCGGGGGTCCCCGTCGAGGACCTTCTCCAGTCCGGGCGGCGGGTCGTAGCCGAGCCAGATCATGGAGGCGACCTCGGCACTGGAGTCGGCGATGCGGGCGGCGGTCCACACGTTCAGGGCCCGGTCGGCGTCCTTGCCGCCGACGGAGGACAGCTTGGTGCCGAGTCCCGGCACGTAGGCGCTGACGTTCTTCGCGGTGTCGGGGTTGCCGAAGGACAGGATGCCGCGGCCCTGGCCCTGTTCGCTGACGCCCAGCAGGAACGCGGGCGGCTGCTTGCCGTTCTGCACGTTCAGCTTGTCCCGGATCGCGCGGAAGCCGTCCAGTTTCTGCTTGTCGTCGTCCGACGGGTTCGGCTTGTGCTCGTAGGTGTCGATCAGGTGGGCCAGGTTGAGGCGGTTGGCCTGGTCGCGGGCGGTGGCGGGGATGCCGTCGCGCATGCCCAGCAGGTCGGGGTGGGCCTGGACCAGGCGCTGCTGCGCGTCCGGGGTCAGGCCCTTCCACCAGGAGTTGACCTCGGTGGGGGCGGCGCCGGCGGGCGGCCAGCCGGCGGCCATCAGGCCGGTGCCGAGCTCGTCGACGGCCTTGCGGTCGGCGGCGGCCTGCGTCAGGTCCAGGCCGGTGCCGGTGCGGGCCCGCGCGGTCAGGTCGTCCAGCAGTTTGGCGATCTTCTGGTCGGCGCCGTCGGCCTCGGTGACGGCGTGGCAGATGCGGTCCGCCAGGGCCCTGGCCCGCTGGGGGGTGTCGTAGTCGGGGTCGTGGCGTTCGGCCTGGGAGGGCGCCGGCCAGCTGACCGTGCCGTCCTCGGCGACCGTCAGTCCCGCGCCCTGGGCCTCCTGGAGGGCCTCCTTCAGCTTGGACTGGGCCAGCTGGAAGCTCTCCGAGGCCTCGCGCAGCAGCTCCGAGACCGCGGACATCTCGGTGTGCGCGGCGTCCAGGCGCCCGCTGGTGCGCTGCAGGGAGGCGTTGGCGGCGCCGGCCGCGGTGCCGACCCACTGGCTGTTGAAGACGTGTTTGGTGACCTCGGTGTTCATGGCCTGGACGTGCTTGCCGAACGCGCCGGCCAGGGTGTCGTAGGCGCCGGCGGCGCCGGTCAGGGAGGACAGGTCCGTGTCGCGCAGCTGGGCGAGGGTGACCATCAGTTCACCGCCGGCGCGTAGGGTCCGGCGCCGGGCGGCTTGAGGGCGCCGGCGTTGCCCGTGTCGGTGCCGCGGTAGTTGTCGGCGCTCCGGCCCAGTTTCAGGCTCACGCCGTCCACCTCGGAGGCCAGCTTGTTCAGGCACTCCTCCCACGCCGCCGTGCAGGCGTGCAGCGACGCCCCGGTGCGCCAGCCCGGCAGTGCCGCGACCGCCGTGTCGGAGGGCTCGTGGATGTGCTTGAGCTCGCCCGGCATCGCCTCGGCGGTGTCCTTGGCGACCTTCGCCGCCGCGTCCAGGTCCGCCGGGTTCACCCCGAACAGCGGCCCGCCCGCCGGCGGCCCGTAGGGCCCGTACAGGCCCGGCCCGTCGGAGCCCGCGTACGCGTTCATGGATCCCGTCCCCCCGCTGGTCGACCTACTGCTGTGCCCGACCCGGGCCCGCACCGGGGCTCGTGGCCGGGCTCGCGGCCGGGGTCCCGTGCGGGCATGCGCAACCGCATGCTTGTACGGTTCGCGTCGAAGCATGGCGAAAATAGCAGATCAGCCCACCGGCGCCGACCCAGTGACGGTCCGGGGCCTGCCTGGTGGCGCCCCGTCACCCGGGCCCGGGGCGCCGGCGGCCGGGCGGTGGTGCGGGTGCGGGCGCGGTCTGCGGCCGCGGTGGCCGGGCGGCTCAGGGGCGGGGTCCGCCGGCCCGGCCGGGCGGGGCCAGGGGTGGGCGGGGTCCTCGGTGATCCGCACCTGCTGCGGGGCGTCGCGGGGGAAGGTCCAGATCCGTCCCAGGGTGCTGGTGGCGCTCACCGCGGTGTCGTCGAGGGTGACGTCGGCGAACGGGTTGGAGGAGCAGGAGATCGCGAGCCACTCCAGGGTGTTCTCGTCGTCGTCGCGGGTCAGCGCGACCCAGCCGATGCTGCCGTGCTCGGACGCCTCGCCCGCGAGGGCGCGGCTGCCGGCGTGGGTGCTGGTGGCGAACGTCGTGTCGACGTCCGTCCAGTCGGTGGGGGTCCACGCGGTGGCCCGCAGCAGTTCCCACCAACTCCACTGCTGGGCCCGCGGGTCGTGGAGCCGGTCGGCGGGGGAGAAGCGCATGAGCCGCATCACCGACAGCGACCCGTCGCCGAACACGATGAAGTCCCCGTAGGGCGCCTGGCGGGCGCGCCAGCGCTCATGGACCAGGCCGGCCTGGGGTCGTGCGTCGTCGGAAGCCACGCCCGCCATGATCGCACCCGGCAGCGGCCGGGCCCGCGGCCGGGCCCGAACTCCCCCGCGCCGTACGGCCGGTGCGCCGCGGCCCCGCGGCGGGCGGCCCGGGCCACCCCCTCCACATACTCGGATCCGAGTAGTACGATCCGAGTACCGCCGGCCCGGGGCCTGAACCACCGGTCCCGGGCCCCCACGTGCGACCACGGAGTGCCATGACCGCCAAACGACCCGCCAACCCCCTGGCCCTGGCCCTGCTCGGCCTGCTCCTCGAACAGCCCCTGCACCCCCACGCCATGGCCACCACCCTGCGCGAGCGCCACCTCGACCAGGCCTTCAAACTGACCACCGGTTCGCTCTACGACACGGTGCGCGCCCTGGCCCGCGACGGCTGGATCGAGGCCACCGACACCGAACAGGTCGGCGCGCGCCCCGCCCGCACCGTCTACCGCCACACCCCCCGGGGCCGCGAGTACTTCACCCAGTGGCTGGACGAACTCATCCGCGAACCCTCCCGCGAATACCCCAAATTCCTGTCCGCCGTCAGCTACCTCGGCGCCCTGGGACCACAACGCGCCGCCCAGGCCCTGCGCGAACGCGCCGCCGCCCTGCAGACCCGCATCACCGAGAGCGAACACGCCCACCACCGCGCCACCCGAGAACACCACGCCCCCCGACTGTTCGTCATCGAGGCCGAGTACGGCAACGCCATGCTGCACGCCGAACGCCAATGGGTGCTGCGCACCGCCGAGGAGATCGAACAGGGCACCCTGGCCTGGCCGGAGGCCGCCCCCGATGCCTGACACCCCCACCCCCGCCCCCGCCCCCGCACCCGCCCCCGCCCCCGACACCACCCCCGCGCCCGTCCCCGCGCAGGCCCCCGCCGGACGGCGCTTACCCGCCGCCGCACCCGCCGCCGGGGCCGCCAGCGCCGTCGGGGCCGGTGACGCGGACGTCCTGGTCGTCGGCGCCGGCCCCGCCGGCCTGGTGCTGGCCTGCGAACTGGCCCTGGCCCGCGTGCGCACCGTGCTCCTGGAACGCGACCCGTCCCCGCCCGGCTTCTGCCGCGGCTTCAACCTCAACGCCCGCAGCCTGGAACTGCTGGAACGCCGAGGCCTGGCCGAACGCCTCCTCGCCGAAGGCCCCACCGTGGCGAGCACCGCGTTCACCGCACAGGCCCGCCTCGACCTCGCCGCCATGCGCACCCGCCACCCCTACGTCCTGGGCATCGCCCAGACCAGGGTGGAGGAGATCCTCACCGAACACGCCCACCACCTGGGCGTGCGCATCCTGCGCGGCCACCGTCTGACCGCACTGCACCAGGACGGCGACGGCGTCCACGCCCACACCGACACCCCGGACGGCCCCGCGCTGCTGCACGCCGGCTGGCTGGCCGGCTGCGACGGCGGCCGCAGCACCGTACGCGAACTCGCCGCCATCGCCTTCCCCGGCACCCCCGCCCGCCGCTTCACCCTGCTCGCGGACGTGGTCCTGACCGACCCCCGGCAGATCCCCTTCGGCGTGAACACCGGCCCGGGCGGCACCGTGTTCGCCATCCCCAGGCCCGGCTACGTCCGCCTGATCACCGCCGATGCCCACCCGCCCCGGGACCGGCACGAACCCCTCACCCTGCCCCGCTTCCAGCAGGCACTGGACCACGCCCTGGGACACCGCGTCCCGATCGCCCGCGCCCACTGGCTGACCCGCTTCGGCGACGCCGCCCGCCTGGCCGAACGCCTGCGCCAGGGCCGCGTCCTGCTGGCCGGCGACGCCGCCCACATCCACCCGCCCGCCGGCGCCATCGGCGTCAACGCCGCCATCGACGACGCGATGAACCTCGGCTGGAAACTCGCCCTCGTCGCCCGCGGACAGGCCCCCGAAACCCTCCTGGACACCTACCACGCCGAACGCCACGCGGCCGGCGCCAGACTCCTGCGCAACACCCGCGCCCAGGCACTGCTCGCCGGCGACGACGAGGAACTCGCGCCGGTGCGCGACCTGCTCGCCGAACTCGCCCGGGCCGAGGAGACGGCCGGCCCCCTGGCCGAGGAGATCACCGGCATCGCCACCCGCTACCCGGCCCCCCACGGCAGCGGCCACCCCTGGGACGGCGCGATGGTCCCCGACATCCCCCTCCACGACGGCACCGCACGACACGGCACCCTCCAAGACGGCGCCCTGGTACCGCTGCTGGCACGCACCGGCGCCGGCGCCCTGCTCCTGGAGGACACCACCGCGGCCGAGACGCTGCGCACGGCGGCCGCCCCCTGGGCGGACCGGGTGAGCGCGGCGACGGTGCGGCCCGGCGCCCTGCCCGACACGTCCGCGGTGCTGGTGCGCCCGGACGGCCACGCCGCCTGGACCGCACCGCCCACCGGGACACCCGCCGCACCGCCCACCGGGACACCCGCCGCACCGCCCACCGGGACACCCGCCGCACCGCCCCCGGCCGCCGCCGAACAGCTGCGCGCGGCCCTGCACCTGTGGTTCGGGCCCCCTGCGCCGGCGCCGGTGGCCGGCGTGGCCTTCCCGCCGGGGTCCCGCATGTCCGCCCCTTGACCGGGTGCCGCCGAGACCCCGCCATCCGACCCGACAAGGCCGCACCCGCCTGGGTTCGACGTCCACTCAGGCCGCACGCGGGGTGGCGCCCTTCCCGGACCCGGACCCGGACCCGGACACGCACGCCCCGGCCCCAGGCCGGCGGGCCAGCAGGCCTCGCCCGAGCCGCGAGCCGGTCCCGCCGCCGCCGGGCTCAGGCGGCCAGGCCCGGGAGGACCTCGGCGCCGGGCAGCCGGGCCACCGCCCAGCCGGGGAGGATCAGCTTGCCCCGCCGCCGCCCGCTGCCGATGAGCACGTGCGGTGCGGCGGCCACCGCCTCGTCGACCAGCAGCGGCCAGCCGCCCGGCAGGCCGACGGCGGTGATGCCGCCGTACTCCATGCCCGTGGCCGCGACGGCGACGTCCACCGGCGCGAAGGAGGCCTTGCGCGCGCCCAGGCGCCTGCGCACGGCGGTGTTGACGTCCAGACGGGTGTCGGCGCGCACCAGGCAGGCGGCCAGGGTGACGTCGCCGCCGCGTTTGGCGGCGACCACCACGCAGTTCGCGGAGAGCTCCAACGGCACGTCGTAGGCCTGGCAGAACACCGCGGTGTCCGCCTTGTCGGGGTCGGTGTCCACGTACAGCACGGACCCGGCCCACCCGTGCGCGTCCGCGTTCCCCAAAGCGTCGGCGACGGGGGCGGCGAGCTCGTCGACGACCTCGACCGCCGCGCGGACGAGGGTGAAGTTCCCGAACGGGGCGCGCACGTTCTCGTTCATGGAAGCGGACTGTACCGCGCACCCCGGCAGGCCTGGCGCGGGCCCCGCCGCCGCCCCCCGGGGCGGCGAAATCCGGTGCCGGCCCGAGTCGGTGGCGCCGGCGCGGGAAAGGGCCCCGCCATGGAAGACCTCGCGCACGACACCGATGAGGCGGCCGCCGGACAGGACGGCCCGCCGCCCCACCTGCTCCCCGGCCCCGCGGCGCACGCGGCGCGCCTGACCGGCGGCGCCGCGAACACCGTCTGGCTGGTCACCCTGGCCGACGGCGGACGCGTGGTGGTGAAATCCACCCCGGCACTGGCCCCCGACGCGTACGCGAAAGAGGCCCAGGGCCTGCACGCCCTGCGCGCCCACGGCGCCCTGTCGACCCCGCGGGTACTGGCCCTGCACCCGGACGGCCTGGTCCTGGAAGCCCTCGAACAGCCGCCCGCACACGACCCCGGCTTCTGGGAACGCGCCGCACACGCGCTGGCCGGCCTGCACGCCACCACCGGACAGCGCTTCGGCTGGACCGAGGACGGCTGGCTCGGCCGCCTGGCACAGCGCAACCCCTGGACCGAGGACGGACACGAGTTCTTCGCCCGCCACCGCCTGCTGCGCTACCTCGACGAACCCCTGGCCCGCCAGGCCCTCGGCCCCCGGGGCCGCGCCGACCTGGAACGCGTCTGCGACCGGCTGCCCCAACTCCTCCCCGCCGCACCGCCCGTCCTCACCCACGGCGACCTGTGGCACGGCAACATCCTCGCCCGCCCGGACGCGACACCGGCGTTCATCGACCCGGCGGTGTGCTGGACCTGGGCGGAGACGGACCTGAGCATGATGTTCTGCACCGGCGGCGTCCCCGCCCGCTTCTTCGACGCCTACCGCGAACACCACCCCCTCACCGACGGCTGGCAGGACCGCATGCGGCTGCTCCACCTGCGCGAACAGCTCAGCTGCGCCGCCCACTTCGGCGCACGCGACGGCCACACCGGCGACCTGCTCGACGTGCTGCGCACCTACCGGTAGCGCGCCCGCCCGCCCGGCCCGCCGCCCGCTGCGCCGTCCTCAGCGGCCTTCTCGTCTGTGGCGCTCCCGCGGTGCGTCGGGGACCAGTTCCTGGTCGTGGCGGGCCAGGAGGGTCTGCATCGTCCGGCGGTCCGGGCGGCCGTCGGCGGCCAGGGCGGCGGCCTCGATGAAGAACTCCTCGAAGCCGGCCGGGGTCAGCGTCACCAGGATCGTGGCGGGGGTGTCGCCGATCGCGGTGAAGGAGTGCGGGTGGGTGCGCGGGACGTGCAGGAAGGCGCCGGGGCCCGCCTCGGTGGTGTGCTCGTCGCACCGCAGGCGGAACGCGCCGCTGACGACGTAGAACGTCTCGTCGTGGCCGCGGTGCAGGTGCAGGGGCGCGCCCTGGCCGGGTTCGAAGGTGGACTCCAGGACGGCGATCGATCCGCCGCTCTGGGCGCCCGCGAGTTTGACGACGTACGGGCTGCCCGGCACGTGGCGGCGCCCGCCCTGCCCAGGGGCCAGGGCGACGGGCTCGCGGCGGACGCCGCCACGGCCGCGCTCCCGGCCGGGTCCCGCGCCGGGTTCCGTGCGGTGGGTGTCAGCCACGGCCGGGCCCCTCGGCGGGCTCCTCGCCGGGCTGCCCGGTGAACTCCTCGCGGTGGCGTTCGGCCCAGGCCCGAAACGGCGTCGCCGCGCGGCCGGTGAGCTGCTGGACCGCCGTCGTGACGGTCGCGGCGAACGGTTCCAGGGAGGCGGCGCGCAGCGCCATGACCGCGTCCGCGCTCTCCGGCCGCAGACCGTGGTCCAGGAGCGCCCGGCGGGCGGCGGCGGGCGGGATCTCGGTGAAGGCCAGCGGGGTGCCCAGGACTTCGGCGAGCGTCGCGGTCATCTCGCCCGGGGTGAGGGCCTGGGGACCGGTCAGCAGGTGGGCCCGGCCGTCGTGTCCGGGCCGGGTCAGGGCGTGGGCGGCGGCCGCGGCGATGTCGGCGGGGTCGATGACGGAGACCCGCCCGGCGGCGAACGGGGCCCGGACGGTGCGCGCGGCGCGGATCGCTGCGGCCCAGGCGAGGGTGTTGGACATGAAGCCCATCGGGCGCAGGAACGTCCAGGCCAGGCCGCTGTCCCGGACGGCCTGCTCGCCCGCGCGGTGCCAGCGGGCGACGGGGTCGTCCGCGTCCGGGTCCGCCGCCCGGCCGGAGGACAGCTTGACGACGGCCTCGGCACCGGCGCGGGCGGCCGCGGCGGCGAGGTTGGCGTCGTGGCGCGGGATGTCGGGGCCGTCGGAGAGCAGGAACACCCTGCGCACGCCCCGCAGGGCGGCGGCCAGGCTGTCCGGCTCGCCCAGGTCGGCGCCGACGACCTCCACGCCGTCCGGCAGGCGGGCCCGATCGGGGCGGCGGGTGGCGGCGCGCACGGGGGCGCCGAGGGCGGTCAGGTGGCCGACGAGGGCGCGGCCGACGGTGCCGGTCGCGCCGGTCACGAGGATCACGGGGTCCTCCGGGTGTTCTTGGTCGGGTTGTTCTTGGTCGGGGTGTTCTTCGTCAGGGTGTCGAGCAGGTCGTCGTGCCAGGCCAGGTCGGCCCTCAGACGGGCGAGGCAGTGCTCGAAGATCCACGGTTCGAGGCCGGTCAGGTCCGGCCGGGCGGCCTCGAACTGCTCCTCGAACAGGGCCACCTGGTCGGCCACGGCCTGCCGGCGCGCGGCGACGGCCCCGGCGAGGTCCTCGTCCGTGAGGTCCGCGGTGTACTGCAGGGCCAGGTCGACCGGATCGGGCAGCAGGCGCACCTTGCGCAGCGCCGCGTCACGCAGGGCGGCGAGCTCCCGGCGGCCCTGGTCGGTGATCGCGTAGACGGTCCGCTCGGGCGGGTTGCCGACCTTCTCGCTGCGCACCACCTCGACCAGGCCGTCGTCGGCCATCCGGTGCAGGACGCTGTAGAGCGATCCGGGCTTGACGTCGGTCCACAGCTCGGTGCGGTCGAGCTGGGCCGCCTGGCGGATCTGGTAGCCGTGCATCGGCCCGCCCCGGGCCAGCGCGCTGAGTGCGAAGAGTCGCGAAGTGCTCACATTGCTAGTCGAACACGACTACGGGTCATAGTCAAACGCGATTATGGGCGGGGTGGGGCGGGGTGCGGGTGCGGGTGGGGCCGGGGCGTGGGAAGTCGGCCGGTCCGACTTCCCGTGTTGTCGCGTTCGTTGCCGGGGGCGGGCGCGACCCGGGGCGAATCGTTCCTGCGGCCTCGCTGGGGCCATCGGTACAACAGAATTGGCCGTCCCGGCCGTCTCCAGTGCCTGCGCGGGGAGGCCGTGGCCACCGCGGTGCGGGTCGGGCGGGTCGTCGGGCCGGACGGCATGCCCGTGGTGCTGCGGCTGTACGGACCTGTCCACGGCCTTCCGCCGGACGGCGGTCCAGCCTGTTCCGACGGCTTTCCGATCTTTCTCGTGCTCGCTGTTCTGTTCGGCCTGGCGGTCCTGCTGGTCGAGGCGGTGCGGCGGGTGCGCGGGACGCCTCGCTACCGGCTGGGCGTCGAGGTCGGCGGGCCGCAGCCGCGCAGCCTCCTGCTCGATCTCAAGCACCGGGCGCAGGCGCAGGATTGCCGCCGGAGCCGGGCTGTCGGCGTCGGCGGGCACGGCGGGGGAGCGGTGCCCCCGCACCCCGCAGGGCGGCGAGGGCGGACTGAAGCGCGAGAAGTCGGCCGGTCCGACTTCCTGCGCGGAACCACCGGTTTGCTGCGGGCCTGCGCCCTGCCGGGTCCCCTGTTCGGCTCCCGCTCAGAGGCCTGGTGGATCCGCTGGGGCGGGCTCTGGCGCTCGCGGTGCGTTGCAGGCGGTGGCGGGGGTGGTTGGAGGGTCAGGCCGTGGGGAAGTCGCCGGCCCTGACCCCGGTGAGGAAGGCGGACCAGGCATCGGCAGGGAAGACGAGCACGGGCCCGTCGGGGTCTTTGGAGTCGCGGACGTGGCCGGGGTGTGCGTCGTCGACCTCGATGCAGTTCCCCTGGTCGCCGCTGTGGCTGCTCTTGCGCCACCGTGTCTGGTCGTTCGTGTGCATGGCTGTCTCCCTTGGCCGCAGGGTGTTGTGAACGAGGCGCTATGTCAAGGGGGTTGGCTTTCGGTACAGCATCGCGATCAGCGGCGGCGCGTCCGGGTGGGGGCGGACCTCGTTGACGTCCTCGTAGCCC
Source organism: Kitasatospora sp. NBC_01300 (assembly GCF_041435235.1). Taxonomy (NCBI): domain Bacteria; kingdom Bacillati; phylum Actinomycetota; class Actinomycetes; order Kitasatosporales; family Streptomycetaceae; genus Kitasatospora; species Kitasatospora sp. NBC_01300. The sequence continues at coordinate 7,561,628 of NZ_CP108408.1, forward strand.
CACGCCCTGTACAGCGCGTGCACCTTGCCGTCCCCGGCGGTGGGGTTGACCATGAGCGTGGCCCGCTCCTCGGGTCGGGCGGCGAGGAGCGCGTCGTGGATGCGGCGGGCGACGCCGGTGCCGCGCCACGGGGTGCGCACGCCCAGTTCCTTGAGGGCGAACACCGGCGTGGTGGTGAGGTGGTGGGGCATCGGGTGGGCCATGCGGGTCCACCAGCGGTCGGCCGCCTCGACGGTGTTGCCGTAGGCGTAGCCGACGGGCACGGTACCGGCGTAGCCGATGACGGCCTCGAAGCCGGGCTCACCGCCGTGGCGCTGCAGGCGTTCGGTGAAGGTGGGCAGGGCGTAGTTGGGCAGATGCAGCAGCGGGGCGCGCACATCGGCGTACAGGGCGGCCAGTTCATGGCGGACCGCGTCGGCGAGTTCGCGGTGGTGGCGCAGTTCGATCTCGGTCATGCCGCCGTCCTCGGGGAGTCCGCGAAATGCCCGGGTCCCTGCCGCAGTAGCAGGGAACCGGGCCCGCCAAACCGTCAGATCTGGCCGAACTCGCCGCTGCGTACGGCCGTCACGAAGGACTGCCAGGCATCAGGGGAGAAGGCCAGCCGGGGGCCGTCGGGGTCCTTGGAGTCCCGGACGCGGCCCGGGTGTGCGTCGTCGACCTCGACGCAGACACCGCCGTCATTGTTGCTGTGGCTACTCTTGCGCCAGGAGGCGGGGTTCTGGGCGGTGTTGGTCACGGGCGATCCTCCGCAAGCTGGGTTGCGTTGTTGCCGGGTGGTCCTTCGCTCCGACGGGGTGGTTGGAGGGTCAGGCGGTGGGGAGGCCGTCGGCCTTGATCCCGGTGACGAAGGCGGTCCAGGCGTCGGCGGGGAAGACCAGTGCGGGGCCGTCGGGGTCCTTGGAGTCGCGGACGGCCATGCCGCCGCCGACGACGCGCCCCGCCTCCACACACTCGTTCGCCTGTGCGCTGTAGCTGCTCTTGTACCAGCCCCGAGCGGAGATCTTCGGCTTGGTCATGCGCTCACCCTCTTGTCTGATCTCTTAACTCGCTGTCTCTGCCGCGATTGCGGTGATCATATCCAGCGACTGGGCGGGGTTCAGGGCTGACGATCGCAGGTCCTCGAAGACGAGCCCGTAGCCGTCGAGTTCCGCCTCTCGTTCCAGGTAATGGCTGCTCGTCAGATTCTCCAGGAACACCGCTCCCGAGGCGGGGGAGCCGGTGAATCCGTACATCACGAATGCCCCACAGGCGCCAGCGGTCGGACCGATGTCGAGCGGAACCACTTGCAGGGTGACGTTGGGGAGTTGTGCCGCTTCGACGAGGTAGTCCAGTTGCGCGCGGTGTGCATCGGCGCCGCCCACCGGGCATCGGAGGGCCGGCTCCCAGACGATCGCGCAGAGTCGGGCCGGATCGGGCTTGGTCAGAACCTCCTTGCGTTCCATCCGGAGCTTGACCAACTGGTCGATGCGTTCCGGGCGGACAACAGCCGGGTTGGCCTGAAGCAGGGCGCGGGTGTAGTCCTCGGTCTGCAACAGGCCTGGCAGGACCAGCGGCTGCCAGTTTCGGATGTAGCGAGCGTCTGCTTCCAGATCGAGGAAGTCCACATAGGCGGGCGGGATCGTATCGCCGTGGTCGTGCCACCAGCCGCGCTTCTTGCTGTCGCGGGCCAGCGTCTCAAGGGAATCGCGGTCCCTCGGCTCCGTGACGCCGTACAGGCCCATCAGGACGCCGAGGTCCAGCCGGCGGATCCCGACCGCGCCGGTCTCTATCCGGCTGATCTTCGCGCGCGAGCATGCGAGCGCGGATGCGGCGTCCTCGGTGGTCTTGTTCGCTGATTCCCGGAGCCGACGGAGCTCCGACCCCAGGCGGCGGCCGCGGACGGTCGGCCTCGGTTCGTCGGTCATGCGCGATTCCTCCCTTGAACTGCCCAGTCTGCCCCGTGACGGACCGTCGGGGCCACGCGCCTCGCAAATCTGCACGGTTGCAGTTGTTCTTGTTGCAGACGGCATTGGCGCAGCGGCATGCTACAGGCAGTAGTTCATGAAAGACACAGCGTGATCCTGATGGGTCGTCACCCGGGCATCCCCATGCCCGCCGACGGTCCTCGGGCCTTGCCTCACGTGCCCGGATCACGCTTTGCCGCTCCGCCGCCGAGGAGGCGTCGCCATGTCCGAAACGCTGAAGATCCCGCCCTCCGCCGTGGGGGAGTACTCCTGCTGGCTGTCGCGCCACCAGAAGTCCGTGCCCACCGCGCGAGGGCTGCTACGCGGCTTCCTCTCCGACCACCAGGAGGGCGAACTGTTCTCCGACTACTCCGGGTTGGTGCTCGGCGAACTCGTCACCAACGCCGTCCAGCACGCCCGCACCCCGTCCGACCGGCTGCTGTTCGTGCGCTTCGCCCTCTCCTCCGACGACCTGCGGATCGAGGTCCACGACGCCGACCCCCGGCAGCCCGTGCTGCGCCGCGTCAGCGGGGACCAGGAATGCGGGCGGGGGCTGTGGCTGGTGTCCGAACTCGCCCTCCAGTGGGGCTGCCGCCCCCGCGCGGGCGGAGTCGGCAAAGCGGTCTGGGCGGTCCTCGGACCCCAGAACGGCGCCGCCGCGTGACCACCACCCCGCCCCGCGACTACCCGCACCCGGTCACCGTCGAGATCGGCGGCGTCACCAGGACCGCCACCTTCACCCGGCTCGCCGACGCCCTGACGGCCGTGCGCACCGCCCTGGCCCGCCTCCCCCTCGACGACGACCACGCCGCCTACCTCGCCGACCTGTTCGCCCCCGAATCCACCGCCCGCATCGCCCGCCGGCTGACCGACTTCGGCGCGCTGCGCACGATCGCCTTCGTCGGCACCCACGCCCACCCCATCCACCTGCGCCCCGCCGAAAGCCACGAAAGCACCGAACGCCCCGACGGCCCCGCCGGCGGCATCGACGGGCTCCCGGATCCGGCGTGAGGCGCAGCTGCGCCCGGGTCGTGAGGTGGTGGTGCCTGCACGGCCAGTTCTCCCTGCCCGTGCGGGCGTTGAGCCCCGGGCGCCGCGCCGCCCACGCCGGGATGCGGCGCTGGGTGGCCGCCCCCGACAGTGCCGAGGCCCTGCTGCGGGCCGTCGCCGACCGCGCCCGCCAGACGCCCTCGCGCCGGCCGCAACGGTGCTCGACGTGACGGGGCTTCGGCTCTCGGCCGTTGCCTCGCTTCTCGAAGTGGCCGCTACGGGACCGGTGTTGGCGTCGACGGCGCCAGCGGGGCCAGCGGGACCAGTGCGGGATGTGGTCGGTTCTGCGGCGAACGGGCCGGGTGCGGCGGGCGATCAGCGGGCGGATCCCGGGGACGGTTGGGTGTGATCAGGCCCGGCGTCCGGGCGGGCCCGGCCCCGCCCGGTCGCGTACCCGAGGAAGGCACCGACCCGGTGTCCGGTCGGCGGCGCCGCCCGCATCATGCGCGTCCTGGGATCAGCTGTCGCGCACCGGCGCATCTTCGACCTCGGTGCGGTAGACGCGCAGGCCCCGGCGCCGGTAGTTGACGAGCGCGCTCGGGTGGTCCTCGGAGTCGGTGTGCAGCCACACCCTGCGGACGGCCTGCGCCTGCGGGAGTTCGGTCCCCCAGGCCTGCTCCAGCGCCAGCGTGAGGGCGTGCCCGCCGAGCCCGCGGCCGACGTACTCGGGCAGCAGCCCGAAGGTGCGGACCTCGACGTCCCCGCCGGGCTGGGGCTCCAGTGCGACGACCCCGGCCGTCTCGCCCGCCAGCTCGATCAGCCAGTACTGGCAGCGCGGGTGCGCTGCCGCCAGCTCCTCCCACTGCTGCTCGGAGCGCGTCGAACTGCGCCACCCGTACGCCGCACCGACCCGGGCCATCACCGAGCGCACCAGCGCCGACAGCCCCTCCTGCCGCCGAAGCCCCACCTGCGGCACGACCCGCCCGGGCCGCAGCTCCCCGCGGCTGGTCATCTCCAGATACGTCACAGTCCGTCCCATCCCGGCACGCTACCGTGCGCCTCCGACACCGGCCGCGCCGGCCGGACGGCACCACACGGCCCCAGGCTGCGGGGCTTCGTGCCCAGACCGTCAACTCGACCGCGCGAAAGGCAGGGTGGGCGCACCGGCGGCCGTCGGAGGCCGGGGGCGCCGATCCGGGGCGGCCCCGGGCGGGTGCCTCGGGGGCGGGGGTGGCATCGTGGGCGGTGTGATCGACGGAGACTCGGGGACGGCGGCGGGGGCGCTCGCGCGCCAGGGGCGCTCGGTGCTGGGCGAGGTGGCGTGCCGCTACCGGGTGGGGGAGGTCGACGCGGCGCAGCTGCCGATGATCGCGGCCGAGGCGCTCGCGGCCGGGCTGGACGGGCCGACGCTGTGCGAGCTGGCCGGCCGGCCGCGCAACGCGGACGGCCAGGAGCTCCGCGACGAGTTCGAGCGGGCGCCGGCCGAGTGCGGGATCGCGCTGCCGGACCTCGCCCTGGCCGGCCGGCACGCCCTGCGGCGGACGGCGGCGCGGTTCCTGGCCGGGGAGGTCCCGCTCGCCGACCTGGGCTTGGCCGACCTGGGCTTGGCCGACCTGGGCTTGGACGACCTGGGGGAGACCGGGGCCCAGACGGCGCAGGAGCGTGCGTTCGTGCGGCTGATCCCGCAGTGCACCTGCTGCCTCGCGTACACGCTGGGGCTCGACCAGCAGGCGGAGTGGGAGGCCGAACTGCGGGCGGCCGCGCTCGCCCTGGTCTCGTCCACGCCGGCCGAACCCGGCTGCTGACCCCGCGCGCGGCGGCGCCCGCGACCCCGCGGCCCGGCTAGCGCCCGTCCCGCGCTGCCGCGGGGCCGAGAGCGGGATCGATCCCGGCCAGGCTGTCGCGCAGCCGGCCCGCCCCCAGGGCGACGCGGCCGTCGGCGGCCCGCGACAGCTCCTCGCACAGCCGTAGCGCGTCGTCCCGGTCGTCGGCGAAGACGCCGAACACGTCGACGACCGCGGTGTGGATCCAGTCGCCGTGGTTGTCGTCGGCCACTGCCGGCGCGGACGCGACGACCGTCAGCCCGGCCGGGTCGTTCCGCCGCAGCAGGGCCTGCGTGGTCGCCCGGGTGACGAAGGTGTCGTCCGCGTCGAGCACGAGCGCCAGCAGCGGCCCGCAGGCCTCCGGCAGCTCGGCGAACCCTGCCAGGGCGCGACCGGCATCCGCCCGGTCGCGGTAGTCGCGGCCGCGTCCGAGCTCGGCGAGCGCCGCGACGGCCGCCTGCCGCGCGTTTCCGTCCACCTGCCCGCCTCCTTCCGTGAGGTCCGGCGAAAGCGCCGCCGGGGTGGCCGTCACCGAACGTTATGAACCGTCAATCATGCGTTGAACGAAGGAGGTTGCGGCGGCGCTGGCCCGGGGGAGGGGCCTCAGCGCCGCGCGTGGCGGATCTTCAGCCGTCCGAACCCGGTGGTCCCGGAGATCCGGATCGTGGGGCCGCCGGGGGTGGGGTGCCGCGGGGGCTTGTAGCGGGCCTCCTTCCAGCCGGCGTGCATGCCCTCGATGTCGACGACCGCGTCGTGGGGCACCGTGATCCTGGCGCCGCCGGTGCCGAGCTGCAGTTCGATGTCGACGACCGGGTGCTCGAAGACCGCCCGGGACAGGTCCAGGCGCACCCTGCCGAGCGCGGAGGCGACCTTGAGGGTCCGGGGCACCCGCCAGGCGCCGCTGCGCCGGATGCGTCCCGTGGCGGCGCCGATCGTCACCTCGGCGCCCGCGCCCGGCTCGGGGAGCGAGGCCAGGGACCGTGCGAGTGCGCCCTGCGTCCTGGCGGTGAGCGCCTGGTGGAGGCGTTCGTCCATCTCCTCGTGGGAGATGCGCCCTTGGCTGTACGCCTCCTGCAGGCGCTGCACGGCCGTGTCGCGGTCGTCGTCGCCGGCCAGGGGCGAGAGGTCTTCCGGCAGCGAGGTCACCGCCACACCCTAGCGCCGCGAACCCGCCAAGGCCCCGGGCGGGAGGGGCCCGCCCCGCCCGGCCCGGGTTGACACGCTTCTTCACATCTAGAATATTGGATACGTCATCTGGTCGAGGCTCGGGCGAAGGGAGCGTGCGGTGGATCCGCTGGCCGTCCACAAGGCGCTCGCCAACCCGGCGCGGGCGGACTTCCTGCGCTGGCTCAAGACGCCCGAGCGCTACTTCGACGAGGACTACTACCGCGAACGCGGCGTGGGCTTCCACATCGGCGTGTGCGTGACGGACATCCGGGAGAAGTCCGGCCTCGCCCAGTCCGTCGTCTCCGGCTACCTGCAGATCCTGCGCGACGCCGGACTGCTGGTGTCCGAACGCGTCGGCAAGTGGACCTTCTACCGCCGCGACGAGGAGACGATCGCCGCGTTCGCCGCCTACGCCCGCGACGAACTCTGACGCTCCGCCCCTCAGGGGCGCACCCCGCCGCCCCCGCCCGGGGCGGCCCGGGCTGCGCCCTTCCTTTTCGCCCCATTCCATCTAACTATCTAGATTTGTAGCCCTGTGCGTGGGGGGGGTGGGTGCCGTGCGCCCGCACACCCCGCGCACCGGGCGGACGGAGGCACCACATGGGAAAGACCGGCCCCGCCGTCCTGACGCTCTCCCTGGGAGTGTTCGGGATCATCACCACCGAGATGGGCGTCGTCGGCGTCCTGCCCCGCATCTCCGAGGACCTCGGCGTCACCCCCTCCGCCGCCGGCTGGCTGGTGGGCGTCTTCGCCCTCGTGGTCGCCGCCACCGGACCGTTCGGCACCCTGCTGGCCTCCGGCCTGCGCCGCAAGGCCGTCCTGGCGAGCGCACTGGCCGTCTTCGCGCTCTCCAACGCCGTGTACGCGCTCACCGACGACTTCGCCGTGATGTTCGCCTTCCGGATCCTGCCCGCGCTCTTCCACCCCGTCTTCTTCGCCGTCGCCCTCACCACCGCCGCCAACCTGGTCCCCGCCCACCGCGCCACCCGGGCGGCCACCACCGTCTTCGCCGGCGTCACCGTCGGCTTCGCCTTCGGCGTGCCGCTCACCTCCTACCTCGCCGAACACGCGGGCCTGGCCGCCGCGTTCTGGTTCGGCGCCGGCGTCAACCTGCTGGCCTGCCTGGGCGTCCTGCTCCTCCTGCCCGCCACCCCCGCCACCCCCGCCGCGCCCGCCGCGCCCACCACCCCCGCAGCATCCGCAGCGCCCGCCGGCCGGCGCCCCTCCTACCGGGGCCAGCTGGCCATCCTGCGCCGGGGCCGCCTGTGGCTGTCGGTCCTCGCCGTCGTGTGCGTGTTCGCCGCGATGTTCTCCGTCTACGGCTACTTCGCCGAATACCTGGAACGCGTCACCGGCCTGAGCGCCTCCCTGGTGGGCGCCGCGCTGATGGCCTTCGGGATCGTCATGGTCCTCGGCAACCTCCTCTTCGGCCGCCTCCTCGAACGCGACCTCCTGCGCACCGTCACCGCCTTCCCCGCCCTCTACGTCCTCCTCTACGCCCTCCTCTACGCGATCGGCCCCTGGCCCGCGCCGATGACCGCCGGCGTCCTGCTCTGGGGCGCGGTGCACTCCGGCGGACTCGTCGTCAGCCAGAGCTGGCTGGCCCGCGACGCCCAGGACGCACCCGAGTTCGGCAACAGCCTGTTCATCTCCTTCTCCAACCTGGGCATCACCGTCGGCAGTGCGGTGGGCGGCCTCGTCGTCTCCACCGCCGGCGCCCGCCACCTGCCCTGGGCCGGAGCGGGCTTCGCCCTCGCCGCCCTGACCGCCGTCCTCCTGCGCCGCCGCCTGGGCCCCGCCACCCCGGCCGCCGCCGTCGCCGTCCCGGCGCCGCAGGCGCAGGACGCGCCGCCCGCCGCCGTCTGACGCCTCCCGTATCAGTCCAGGCAGGCCAAGGCGCCCGCCACGAGCGAGCGCGCTGCCGCGCCCCGCACCGCCCCCTGCGAGAGGCGGTCGAAGGCCCGGGCGTACAGACAGACCTGGCCGGGCTGGGTGAGAGTGGAGGCGGCGTCCAGCGTGTCCGCGTGGACTCTGGCGTCGTCGAAGATCGTGAAGGTCGGCATGGGCCACACATCCCGTTGCGCCGCGAACGGGACGATGCCCAGGGCGACGTTCGGAAGATCCATGGCTGCGAGCAGGTGGCCGAGCTGCGCGGCCATGGCCTCGGCGCTGCACACGCGGTACCGCAGCACGGACTCCTCCAGGACGAAGGAGAACCGGCGTGCGCCGTTGTTCAGTACCGCGTTGCGCTTCATGCGGGCCGCCACGGCATCACTCACGTCGTTCGGGATTCCCCGGAAGTCCGCGATGGACGCCAGCAGGGCGGCGGCGTATCCAGGTGTTTGGAGGAACCCGGGGATCACGTCGGAGACGTAGGTCCGGAAGACCTTGGTCTGCCGGTACAGGTCCCCGGTGGACTCCTGCAGGCGGCGGAGCCCGCTTCGCTGGAGCCGCCTCCACTGCACGTGGGCGTCGGTGGACTGTCGGTTGGCGGCGATCAGGTCGGGGATCTGATCGTCGGCGTCACAGGCCCGGCACCACGCCCTGATGTCCGCATCGGAGGGAGGCGTCCTGGCGTTCTCGATCCGGGACGACTTCGATTCCGACCAGCCGCACCTGATGGCCAGCTCCCGCCCGCTGATCTCTGCCTCCTTGCGGATCTCGCGCAGCCGGCCGGCCAGGGCTTCGCGGGCCTGCTGGACGCTCGCAGAGGGGTGCGCGGGCACGGAGCCGGCCTTCGTCAGATTCCGTACAGGTGGTGCGGGACCGCTCGCTCCCAGACCGCTTCGAACGCGGTGGCGCACAGCTCGACGGTCTGCGGGTCCTCGGTGATCTCGTCCTCGACCACCGCGCCGTCGCCGGAGAAGTGGTGCACCCGGAGCAGCGCGCCGTCGAACAGCCAGAAGTCGTTGCCCGGCAGGGGGATGTCCGTGGCCCGTCGCCGGGGCAGCCAGCGGACCTCCTCACCCGCCGTGACGTTGGCGTGGGTGACGTAGTGCTCCCACCGGATGTACGCGGACACGGGCTCGGAGACGACCCGGGCCCGGCGTACGACCACACCCCGGGCCACCGTGTCCGTGATCAGCTGGTCGTAGGGATGCCACCAGGACGCGCGGTCCTGCCAGTCGATCCGCTCGCCGCGCCGCCACGCCTCGAACCGCTCGGTCGGGGCATAGGAGTCCCGCAGTTCCAGATGGACGGCGGAGCGCCGGCACCGCCCGAGCAGCTCAGCGAAGTCGGGCACGCTCGACGGCATCACAGGCCTCCCTGATCATGGGCACCATCCGGGCCGGAATCCTGACGATGGTCTCACTGTCGGGTACCGGACCGTTCGCGGGGCTGCTCGCCTCGCACTGCGCCTGAGTCTCGGGGCTCGCCTTCCACCCCTGCAACAGGATCTCCTGAGTCTGCGGGTCCACCCACACGGTGGGGCAGTGGTCCCGGTCGGTGTCGGGGTCGATGCCAACGAACTCCACGGCCATGGCCGGCTCCCTGGTCCAGGTGCTTTCTCGGGCTTGCACAAGCTTTGCCGAGCAGCGGACACGACGTCAATGCGGCTACCTGGAAGGGTGATTGACGTGCAAGCCCGTGCAAGTTCGTAGAGCTCGGCGCCTTCCCGTCCGTAGCGTGGCCTGTGCCGGTCACAGCAGACGGCGCAGGAAGCATCCGGGTCGAGCACGGAGCCCGGGACGACGTGAAGGAGTCCGGCCATGGGTTGGGGAACCGGCAAGGGCGGGAGCAGCGGCGGCGGATCGGGCCGCAACGACGGTGGACAGGGCAAGCACGCGGGGAACAAGGACCCGGGCAAGTCGGCCCCGAGCCCCGACACGCAGGGCAGCAAGGGCGACAACAAGCACGGCAAGGGGAAGTAATTGCCTGAGCACGGGAGTCAGCCGGAGCAGGTCGCCGTTCGCGGCCTGCTCTCGGCCGTCGGCAAGGAGCTCGGCCGCGACGTGGCCCCGGAATGGGCGGCAGCCGCCGAAGCGGCGCCCCGGTCCTGGTTCCTCGCCGACCGGGTGTGGCTGGACGACGGGCACGGCGGCTACACGCCGTGCGACCGCGAATCCGATCCGGATGGCTGGAACAAGGCCGCCTACGCCGACGTGCCGGTCGTCACGCAGGTCAACGACGGGAAGGACCCGGACGCAGACCCATGGCCGTCGTCCTCGGCATCGGCACCGTCCATCGTGTTCCGCATGCTCGAAATGCTCGATCTGCGGGAGGGCATGACCGTGCTGGAGATCGGCACCGGCACGGGGCTGACGGCCGCCTACCTGAGCCACCGGCTCGGCTCGTCGAACGTCGTCTCCATCGAGGTGGACGCGCAGGTCGCGACGCGAGCCCGGACCAGTCTGGCGAACGCCGGTTTCAGCCCCGAAGTGGTCTGCGGCGACGGCACCCGAGGGTGGGGCCTGCGGGCCCCGTACGACCGTGTCTCGGTGACCTGCGCCCTGCAAGGCGTCCCCGAGGCGCTGGTCCGCCAGACCAGGCCCGGCGGGCTGATCCTCACGCCGTGGGACAACCCGTGGGTCTGCTGGGGCCTGCTGAGGCTGTCGGTCGCCGAGGACGGCAGCGCCGAGGGCCGTTTCAGCCCCTACAGCGCGTTCATGCTCGCGCGGAACCAGCGAACGGACCTGCGGATCTATCGGGACGTGGTCCGAGACGAGCACGTGCCGGACGAGTCGCACACCGAGCTGCCCGCGCACGGGATCGCGGAAGACCGGTGGGACCTCGCGTTCACCATCGGCGTGCACCTCGGCAACGTCTGGACGGCGTGGGACGACGACCCCGACGTGGACGGCGTCGCCCGCCGGCTCTGGCTCGCCACCACCGACGCCACCTCGTGGGCGGCCGTCGACCGGGCGGACGACGGGTCGAGCGGCTACACCGTGTGGCAGTACGGCAAGCGGCGGCTGTGGAACGAGGTGGCACAGGCGCACGCCTGGTGGATTGACCACGGCGAACCCGGGCCAGAGCGGTTCGGGCTGACCGTGACGCCCCAGGGCGAGCACCGGTACTGGCTCGACAGCCCGGGCAACGCCGTCCGTTCCGAGGGCGATCGCTAAGGCCCTGTCGGCGCACCCCGGCGACACCGAGGCCGCCCTCGCCGCCTACGGGCGGGCCATGTTCCCCCGCAACGGCGACGACACGCCCCAGGCCCTGATCGCCGCCTTCCTCGACGGCGGGCCGGCCACCTGAACCGCCCGCCGGGGAGCCGGGGAGCCGGGGAGCGAACGGCGAACGGCGGGCGGGGCTCAGGCGTGCCGGTCGAGCAGTGCCTCCAGGTAGTCCTCCAGGCGCCGGCCCAGCAGGGTCGGCGTCAGGTCGTCGCGCCCCAGCTCCCGCCACGGCACGGCGACCTTCTCCGCGTCCGGCGCGAACGCCAGCGCGTCCAGCAGCCGCCAGTACAGGTGCGCGCCCCGGTCCTCCTCCAGCGTGCCGCCGGCCGCCAGGTAGCGGGCGGCGAAGTCCAGGCCGGTGTCCACGCCGTGCAGCAGGGCCAGGGCGGTGGAGCAGTGGGCCACGTCCAGGTCGGCCGGGCCCCAGGAGGTCTCCACCCAGTCCACGACCCCGCTGACGGCCAGCCCGGCGCCCTGCCCGGTGAACAGCACGTTGCCGGGGTGGAAGTCGCGGTGCAGGAAGCACGGCCGGTACGCGGGCGCCTCGCGGCGGATCACGTCCACCGCCCGCCGCCACACCCCGGGACGCGCCGTGGCCCCGGGCACCCGCACCCGCTCCGGGGACGTCCACGCCTCGAAGGCGCGGGGGCGATCGCCCGGCGCCACCACGAGGGCGTGCACGGCGGCCAGCTGACCGGCCAGCAGCTCCGCGCGGCGCTCCACGTCGCCGTCCTGCGCCACCCGCACGCCGCCCGGCAGCAGCGACATCACCAGCGACGGGTGGTCGCAGAACTCGCCCGCCGCGTCCAGGGCGTGCAGCCGCGCCGCCGGCACGCCGCCGGCCGCGAGCAGCCGCAGCACGCCGGCCTCACGGGTCAGCAGGGCGGGCGCGTGGCGCAGGTAGAACGGCTTGACGAACGAACGCAGCACCAGCCTGTACCCGCCCGCCTCCGCACCTCCCTCCGGGCCGACGTCCAGGCGCCGCATCCGCGAGGTCCAGCCGCCGCGCAGGCCCGTCACCGACCGCACCCGGTGGCCCGCGGGCAGTCCCTGCTCCACCCACCGCAGCGTGGCGGCCCAGGCCCGGCCCGAGGGCCCGTACGGCCCGTGCGGCGGTTCCTGCGGCGGCTCGTGCGGCGGTGCGAAGGCGTCCATCCGCCGAAGGATACGAACACCGCCCGCCCGCCGCCGCGCCGGGTCCCCGCCCGCCCCCGCAGCCCACGTAGCCCCGCATCTGACGCGAGGTCAACTCACCGGCAACGCCCGCCGACCGCCCACTATTCCGAGACCGGTCGAAGTTTGACAGTTTCCCGCGCACCGGGTTACGTAAGTGGCCGCACCGCACACCGCACCACACGCCGTACCGCACGCCGTACCGCACGCCGCACCGCCACCGGCCCGCCGCAGCAGGGGAGTTACACCATGTCCAGGACCGTCGTCTTCGACCGCACCGGAGGACCGGAGGTCCTGACCGTGCGAGCCGCCCCCGTACCCGTGCCCGGCCCCGGCGAACTGCTCATCCGCGTCACCGCGATCGGCCTCAACCGCGCCGAGGCCCTCTTCCGCGCCGGCACCTACCTCGACGAGCCCAGGTTGCCCGCCACCCCCGGCTACGAGGCCGCCGGCACCGTGGAAGCCCTCGGCGAGGGCGTCACCGGCTTCGCCGCCGGCGACCGGGTCGACACCGTCCCCGCCTTCTCCCAGAACGACTACGGCGTCTACCGCACCCACGCCCTCGTGCCCGCCCGCGCCGTCGTCCACCACCCGGCCGGCCTCACCGACGTCCAGGGCACGGCCGTGTGGATGCCCTACCTGACCGCCTACGGCGCCTTCGCCGAGGACGGCCACCTGCGCCCCGGCGACCACGTCCTGCTCACCGCCGCCGCCTCCGGCACCGGCCTGGCCGCCATCCGCACCGCCCGCCGCCTGGGCGCCGTCCCCATCGCCACCACCCGCACCCGCGCCAAGAAGCAGCAACTCCTGGACGCCGGCGCCGCCGACGTCGTCATCACCGGCGAGGAGGACCTGGTGGCCCGCGTGGACGCCATCACCGCCGGGGCCGGCGTGCGCACCGTCTTCGACCCCGTCGCCGGCCCCGGCGTCCTCACCCTCGCCCGCACCCTCGCCCCCGGCGGCCGCCTGATCGTCTACGGCCGCCTCGACCCCCGCGACACCCCCCTGCCCGGCCAGGACACCTTCGCCCCCGTCACCAGCCGCTTCTACTCGATGCACGAGGTGACCCGCGACGACGAACGGCTGCGCCGCGCACAGGCCTTCGTCACCGCCGGGCTCGCGGACGGCTCCTTCACCCCCGCCGTCGACCGGGTCTTCGAGGGCCTCGACGAGATCGCCGAGGCCCACCGCTACCTGGAGGCCGGCACCCAGGTCGGCAAGATCGTCCTCACCGTCCGGAACTGACCCCGCCAGGACCGACCCCGCCAGGACCGACCCCACCGGAGCCGACCCCACCGGAGCCGGCCCCGCCAGGACCGGCCACGGCCGGCCCGCTCGCCCGGAGCGGGCCGGCCGTCAGGGCGCCGTGCGGGCCTCGGCGTCGGCGGCGGCCACCACCGCCGACAGCAGGCCCGGGAAGCGGCCCTCCAGCTCCTCGGCGCGCAGCGAGTTCATCTTGGTGGTGCCCACGTAGTACTGGTGCAGCAGTCCGGCCTGGCGCAGCACGTTGAAGTGGTGCGTCGAGGTGGAGCGGGAGACCGGAAGGTCAAAGGAGCCGCAGCTGAGCGCGGCGCCCGCGTGGGCCAGCCGGCGCACCACCGATCTGCGGGCAGGGTCCGCGAGTGCCTCCAACACCTGCTGGACGCTGAGGTCCTCCACACCAGGGTGCACGATCACCCGCGCCGCCACGCGTGCCCGTCCCACACCCACCACCCCTTCCCAACGCTCGACCCCCGTCCCGGTTCGGTAAAAGCCGCGCGGCGTGCGCGACTTCGCGCCTCGACGCTACTACGAGCGCGCCGTGCGCCACGCCCACCGCAACACCTCCGCAACACGCGCGCGCCCGCCCCGGCGCGCCCGCGACCCCCGCGCCCCCGCCCGCCCCCGTGCGCGCACGCGGGCGGGCGGCCCCCAACGCCGGGGGGCCGCCCGCCACGACGACAAGCCGTCAGGCCGCGCGCACCGACAGCCCCGTCAGGCCGCGCGCACCGGCGGCCCGGCCGGACGCGCCAGCCGGGCCAGGGCCAGCGGCTCGAAGATCCCCATCAGCACCGGGTCCACCGGCCGCACCGCCGCCGCGGCGGGCGCGACCGGGGCGGGGGAGCGCAGCAGCGCCAGGTAGAGCTCCTGCGTCTCGGCGGCCGGGTCGATGCCCAGCTCCTCCGCCAGCACCTGGCGCAGCTGCTGGTAACAGCGCAGCGCCTCGGCCCGGTTGCCGGCCGCGGCCAGCGCCTCCATCCGGCAGCGGTAGGCGCTCTCACGGAACGGGGCGCGGCGCACCGCCTCGTCGGCCCAGCGCAGCGCGTGGTGCTCCTCGCCCAGCGCCGACGCCGACAGGCTCGCCGTCTCCAGCGCGGACATCCGCAACTCCTCCACGTGCTCGCGCACCCCGCCCGCCCACTCGCCCTCGTGGTCGGGCAGGAACGCGCCGCGCAGATTGGCGATCGCCCCCGCGGCCAACTGCTGCGCCACCGCGTAGGAGCGGGCCGCGTACGCCTCCCCGGCCTCCCCGACCGCGCTGGCGGCGGCCTCCAGGTCCACCGCCGCGTCCGCGGGCAGCCGCAGGACGTAGCGCCCGCCCTGGGCGATCAGCGGGGTGGCGCCCGGGCCCTGGCCGGGGGAGGCGACGAACGCCCGCACCCGCGAGACCACGCTGCGCAGCGCGGAGGCCCACGTGTCGGGCAGCCCGTCGGGCCAGATGGTGTCGGCCAGCTGGTCGCGGCTGGTGCCGGCGGAGCGCTCCAGGACCAGGCGGGCGAACGCCACCTGGGCCTGGGCGCTGGACAGGTGCTGCGGGGCGCCGTGGTCGTGCTCGATCGTCACGAGTCCTGTCAGGCGGATCAGCATGAGAATTCCCCCGATCTGCCGGACGGACTGTCTTCCCGGAAGCCGTTCAACGTGCTCCAACCCCCTTGAGCCAAAGCGGAGCCGACGGCCCGTGACGCCGGGCCGACGGCGTGGGAAACCTGGACCGGAAATGCCGCCGACCAGCCGTTCGGTTTCGGCGGATTTCGACCATACATTCGGCGCATCACACGGTGTCAACACTGGTCGACAAAACATACCCACCAGCCGGTCCATGCGTCGTGGACGCAGGGTTTCTGCACGTCAGAGCGTTACCGCAGGCCGGGAACACGGCTATTGCGGACGCCTTGCGCATCCTGCCGTAGAAATGTAGTCATCCTTGAGCACCCCGCGTGAAGGCTTCGAGAAACACCACCCCACCCCCTGCGCCGGGCACCACCCGTAAAAGCCCCGGGACTATCCCGGGAGGAAACCCCAGCACCACCACCCGCCCCCGCGCCGGGAAATACCGAAAACAATCCTGAACAAGCCGACGACGAACCGCCGAACAGCCGACGGACAACCGGCGGCAAACCGACGGCAAACCGCACGGCAAAACCGCCGCGCGCCCGCCGCGCCCCGCCGAGAAGGAGACCCGCACGTGAACGCCACCGGAGCATGGGACCGCCTGGAGCCGAAGCTCGCCGCCACCCTGGACCGCGTGGCCGCGCTGGAGTCCGACCCCTCACGCCGCAACAGCTTCGTCGCCTACACCATGGAACGCGACAGCGCCTACTGCGACCTGGACGGCGAGCGCCTGCTCATGATGTCCGGCTACAGCTACCTGGGCCTGGCCGGAGACGAACGCGTCGTGGCCGCCGCCAAGGCCGCCGTCGACGTCTACGGCACCGGCAACCACGGCGTGCGCGCCCTGGCCGGCACCATCCCGCTGCACGAGGAACTGGAAGCCGAGGTCGCCCGCTTCGCCCGCCGCGAACGCGCCCAGGTCTTCGGCTCCGGCTACGCCGCCAACGTCGGCACCGTCGGCGCCCTGGTCGGCCAGGGCGACACCGTCCTGATCGACAAGTACGACCACGCCAGCATCGTCGACGGCTGCCGCCTCTCCGGCGCCACCGTCACCCGCTTCCGCCACAACGACGTCGACCACCTGGAACGCCGCCTCAAGGCCGCCTCCCCGACCGGCGTGCGCCTGGTCATCGTCGACAGCGTCTACTCCATGGACGGCGACATCGCCCCGCTGCCCGAACTGCGCGCGGTCTGCGACGCCCACGACGCCCTCCTGATGGTCGACGAGGCCCACGCCCTGGGCGTCATCGGAGAGACCGGCGGCGGCATCGAGGAGCACTTCGGCTACCGCCACCGCGTCGACATCAAACTCGGCACCCTCTCCAAGGCCATCCCCTCCATGGGCGGCTGGGTCGCCGGCAGCCACGAACTGATCGGCCACCTGCGCTACGCCGCCCGCCCGTTCCTGTTCTCCGCCGCCCTCGGCCCCGCCCAGACCGGCGCCGCCCTGGAGTCCCTGCGGATCCTGCGCCGCGAACCCGAGCGCGTCACCCACATCCAGGTCCAGGCCGAGCGCCTGCGCCGGCGCCTCAACGACGCCGGCATCTCCACCATGGACTCCGCCACCGCCGTCCTGCCCGTCATCGCCGGCTCCGACGACGCCGCCTACGACTACGCCACCGCCTGCCGCAAGGCCGGCGTCATCGGCCTGCCCGTCGTCACCCCCGCCGTGCCCAACGACCTGGCCCGGCTGCGGATCGCCGTCACCGCCCGCCACACCGCCGCCGACATCGACTTCGCCGCCGACGCCTTCCTGACCGCCGCCGCCCAGACCGGCCTCATCTGACCCAGCCGGCCCCCGCCCCCGCGCCGGCCACACCCCGGCCAGGCCCCGGCACCCGCCGGCCGCACCCCGGCCCGCCCGCGCCGGCCCCCAACGCCCGGAAAGGACAAGACCATGGCAGCCCGCCCCACCCGGCCCCCCATCGCCGTCACCGGCCTGGGCGTCGTCAGCCCCGCCGGCCACACCCCGGACGCGTTCTGGCACACCGTCAGCACCGGCACCCCCACCGCCACCGCCCTCACCGACCCCGCCCTGGCCCGCCACCGGGTCCGCCTGGGCTGCCGCGTCACCGACCTGCCCGCCAACGGCCCCGTCCCCGCCAAGGACGCCCGCCGCCTCGACCCCTTCGCCCACTACGGCACCCTCGCCGCCCTCGCCGCCCACCAGGACGCCGGCGCCCCCGAACCCGACCCCGGCCGCACCGCCATCGTCGTCGGCAACGCGGTCGGCGGCCGCACCACCAGCGACCGCGAATCCGCCCTCTTCACCACCGCCGGACCCCTGCGCGTCAGCCCCCTGATGCCCCTGGTCACCATGCCCAACGCCGCCGCCGCCCAGATCGCCATGCGCCTGGCCTGGACCGGCCCCGCCCTGACCATCGCCACCACCTGCGCCTCCAGCGCCGACGCCATCGGCCACGCCGCCCTCCTCCTGGAAACCGGCCGCGCCGACATCGTCATCGCCGGCGGCTGCGAAGCCACCCTCACCCCCGTCACCCTCGCCGCGTTCGGCAACCTCGGCGCCCACTCCCAGCGCAACGACGACCCCACCCGCGCCAGCCGCCCCTTCGACACCGACCGCGACGGCTTCGTCATGGGCGAAGGCGCCGGCTTCCTCGTCCTCGAACGCCTCGCCGACGCCCGCGCCCGCCACCGCACCCCCTACGCCCTCCTCGCCGGCTACGGCTCCAGCGCCGACGCCTACCACCTCTCCAACCCCCGCCCCGACGGCGCCGGCGCCGTCACCGCCATGCGCGCCGCCCTCACCGACGCCGGCCTCACCCCCGCCGACATCGCCCACGTCAACGCCCACGGCACCTCCACCGTGCACAACGACCGCGCCGAAGCCGCCGCGCTGCGCACCGTCTTCGGCCCGCACGGCGTGCCCGTCACCTCCACCAAGGGCTCCATCGGCCACCTCATCGGCGCCGCCGGCGCCGTCGAGCTGATCGCCGCCGTGCAGGCCATGAACAGCCGCCTCGCCCCTCCCACCGCCAACCACGAGCACACCGAACAGGGCCTGGACCTCGACGTCGTCCACGGCACCGCCCGCCCCATCCGCGCGGGCGCGGCCCTGTCCAACTCGTTCGGCTTCGGCGGCCACAACTCGACCCTGGTGGTGACCCCGCTATGACCACGACACCCGCGACCACACCCGCAACCGCGACCACACCCGCGACCACACCGGCGACCGCGACCGGGCCCGCGACCACGCCCGCCCACCGCACCGCCCGCACCAGCACCACCGTGACCGCCGACGCCCTGGCCGCCTACCGCACCGCCGCCCGCACCGGCCTGCCCCCCGCCCCGGACGCAGCCGCCGCCCCCGCCCACCCCTTCGTCCTCGCCCACACCCTCGCCCAGCACACCGTCACCACCCTGACCACGGGCGATCCCGGCTTCACCGGCGTGGTCCACCTCGCCCAGGAGATCCACACCCACCACCTCCTCACCGCCGGCACCCACGTCGACATCGACGTCACCGTCACCGCCGCCCGCCGCGAAGCCCGCGGCACCCGCCTGGCCCTCACCACCCACCTCACCGACGGCACCCGCACCCTGGCCCGCCTCACCACCTCCGCCCTGCTGGTCGGCGCCACCACCATCGAACCCTTCGGCACCCTCACCCCCGCCGCCCACCCCGGCACCACCCCCGACACCGAACCCCTCACCCTCACCCACACCCTCACCCCCGCCGACGTCACCGCCTACGCCCACGCCGCCGGCGACCTCAACCCCCTGCACCTCGACGACGCCGCCGCCCGCGCCGCCGGATTCCCCGCCGCCATCGCCCACGGCATGCACCTGGTCGCCCTCGCCACCGAGGAGATCACCGACCGCCACGCCGACGGCGACCCCACCCGCCTCACCGCCCTGGGCGCCCGCTTCGCCGCCCCCACCACCCCCGGCACCCCGCTGCGCCTGACCCTGCAGCCCTACGACCGGGGCACGGTGGTGCGCTTCACCGTCGCCACCCAGGACGGCACCGCCGTCAAGGCCGGCTGGGCCGCCCTCACCCCGGCGGGGGAGTGAGACCCCGATGACCACACCCGCCGAACCCACCGCACCCGCCGCGCCCTCCACACCCGCCGTGCAGGCCCCGCCGCCGCTGTCGCTGCCCGACGCGTTCACCGCCCACGCCCGCACCCGGCCCGACGCCGTCGCCCTCCTGTGGCACGAACGCGCCGTCACCTACCGCGAACTCGCCGAAACCGCCGAACGCGAACGGCTGCGCCTGCACACACTGGACCTCGCCCCCGGCGAGCCGGTGGGCCTGCCCGCCGCCAAGTCCCCCGAGCAGATCGCCCTCGTCCTGGCCTGCCTGATCGAGCGCCGCCCCTTCCTGCTGCCCTCCCCGCAGCTGGCCCCCGCCCTGCTCGCGGCCCTGTTCGCCCAGGCCGGCGCCCGCCACCTGCTCGCCCCCCTCGGCCAGGACACCCCCGCCCTGCCCACCCTGGCCCGCCCCGCCCCCGTGCCCACCCTCGCCGCCGGCACCTCCTTCCTGCTCACCACCTCCGGCTCCACCGACCTGCCCAAGATCGTCCCCCTCGCCCAGGCCGCCGTCGACCGCTTCACCGCCTGGGCCCACGACACCTTCGACCTCGGACCCGGCCGCGTCGTCGCCAACTACGCCCCCCTCAACTTCGACCTGTGCCTGCTCGACGTGTGGGCCACCCTCGCCGCCGGCGGCACCGTCCTGCTCATCGACCCCGCCCACGCGCTCAACGCCCGCCACCTGCTCGCCCAGCTCACCCGCCACCGCCCGCACGTCCTCCAGGCCGTCCCCCTCGCCTACGCCCTCCTCGCCCAGGCCGCCGCCCAGACGGCAGGCACCGCGGTGCTGGACAGCGTCGAGCACGCCGCGTTCACCGGCGACGCCATCGACGCCCGCACCCTGGCCGCACTGCCCGCCCTGCTGCCCGGCGCCGCGCTCTACAACATCTACGGCTGCACCGAGACCAACGACAGCTTCCTGCACCGCCTGGACCGCCTGGACGCCACCGCCGCCCTGCCGGTGCCCATCGGCACCCCCCTGCCCGGCGTGCGCACCCTCCTCGCCGCCCCCGACGGCACCCCCGTCACCGGCCCCGGCCGCGGCGAACTGTACGTCTCCACACCCTTCCAGGCCGCCGGCTACCTGGACCGCTCCCGCGACGCCGGCCGCTTCACCACCCAGCCCGAGGGCGCCGGCCCCGGACGGCGCTGGTTCCGCACCGGCGACCTGGCCGTCCGCGACGAACACGGACGCCTGCACCTGACCGGACGCGCCGACTTCCAGGTCAAGGTCCGCGGCGTCGCCGTCAACACCGCCGAGGTCGAACGCGTCCTGCTCGCCCACCCCGAGGTCCGCGAGGCCGCCGTCGCCGCCGCCCCGGACCCGCTGACCGGCAAACGCCTGCACGCCGCCGTCCAACGCGCCGCCGGCTCCGCCCTCAACAGCCTCACCCTGCGCGAGCACCTGGCCCGCAACCTGCCGCGCGCCGCCGTGCCCGAACGCCTCGCCATCCACGACGCCCCGCTGCAAAAGACCGCCACCGGCAAGGTCGACCGCAAGGCCGTCCTGCCCACCGCCTGACCGAACCACCCGACCCGAAACCACCAGAACCCCACACACCCAAGGGAGTTGCGAGCCATGAGCAACATCGCCCAGATCAAGCGGTTCCTCATCGAGGAGTTCCTGCCCGACGTCACCCCCGACCAACTCGCCGACGACCACGACCTGCTCTCCGACGGCGTCATCGACAGCCTGGGCGTCCTCAAGCTCATCGCCTGGGTCGAGGACCACTTCGCCCTGCCCGTCGACGACACCGACCTCGACCCCAACAACTTCCGCTCCGTCACCGCCATCGACGCCTTCATCACCCAGCGCCGCGCCGTCCCGGCCAGCGCCGTGGCAGGCGGCTGACCCGTGCACCCGGCCCTCACCGCCCTGCTCGCCGGGCACGACGTCGACCTGGACACCTGGCGCTCGTGGTGGGACCAGCTGGAGCAGCGCACCCCGGGCCCGGCCCGCGACAGCGACCGGGCCCAGGCCGCGGCCCTGCTGGCCGCCCTCACCACCCGCCTGCCCGCCCCCGACACCCTCGCCGCCTTCACCACCTCCCTGACCGAACGCAGCCCCCACCCCGGCCCCGCCCACCCCGCCAGCGTCAACATCGTCGGCACCGGCGGCGGCCCGGCCACCTTCAACCTCTCCACCGCCGCCGCCCTGACCGCCGCCGCCATGGGCGTACCCGTCGTCAAGACCGGCTCCCGCGCCTACACCAGCAGCGCCGGCTCCATCGACCTGCTGGAACGCCTGGGCATCACCCTCACCTCCTCCCACACCGCCACCGCCGACCACCTCGCCCGCCACGGCATCGCCTTCGCCGGCCCCCACGTCTACCCGCCCGCCCTCACCCGCCTGGCCCGCCTCCTGTTCCCGCTCACCCTCAAACCCTTCGGCCGCCTCCTCAACACCCTCGGCCCCCTGCTCGCCACCGTGCCCGTCACCGCCCAGCTCACCGGCGCCGGCGCCGCCACCGACCTGCCCGCCCTGCGCCACCTCGCCCCCCGCACCCCCGGACGCGCCGTGTGGCTGGCCACCAACACCGCCGGCGCCGACGAACTCCTGCCCTTCGCCGACAACACCCTGCACACCCCCGACACCACCATCCACCTGCCCGCCGGCTCCATCGCCCCCGCCGACGGCACCCTGGCCGACCTCGCCCCCCACCCCGAGGACCTCACCGGCCACTTCCTGCAAGCCCTCGCCGGCCGCGCCGGCCCCACCGCCACCCACACCATCGCCCTCAACGCCGCCGCCCTCGCCCTCGCCTCGGGCCGCCACACCCACTGGCACACCGCCCACACCGCCGCCCTGGACGCCCTGGCCGACGGCGCCCCCCGCGCCCTGGCCACCCGCCTGCGCACCGACCACAAGGCCCCCGCCCATGCCTGACACCACGTTCTTCGCCGCCCGCGCCGACGGCCGCCCGCACCTGGCCCTGTTCCTCAACGCCGGAGACCCGCCCGCCCGCCTCACCGACCTGGCCCTCGTCCTGGAGGAGGAAGGCGTCGACGTCCTCGAACTCGCCGTCCCCTTCCCCAACTCGCCCACCGACGGCCCCGTCATCCGCCGCTCCGCCGACCGGGCCCTGGCCGCCGGCACCACCCTGGACACCGTCCTGGACGAACTCGCCACCCTGCGGCCCCAGTTGAAGAACCTGAAGATCGCGCTGCTCGCCGACTGGAGCCACAGCCTGCGCGCCGCCGACCCCGCCACCTGCGCCCGCGCCATCGCCCGGGCCGGCGCCGACGCCCTGCTCGTCCACGCCCTGCCGCCCCGCCTGCGCCCCGCCTGGCGCCAGGCCCTGCGCGAGGCGGACCTGCCGCAGGTCGCCACCTGCTACCCGACCTCCACCCCCGAGGTCCTCACCGCCGCCGCCCGCGACGCCCACGGCGCCTACGTCTACCTCGTCGCCCACTACGGCCGCTCCGGCACCACCCCCGCGGCAGGCCACCACACCCTGGCCGCCACCGTCGCCGCCCTGCGCGCCGCCGCCCCCGCCACCCCGGTCGCCATCGGCTTCGGCGTCAGATGCGCCGCCGACCTGGACGCGGTCGCCGCCGCCGGAGCCGACGCCGCGATCGTCGGCTCCGCCGCCGTCGCCCGCATCGAGACCGCCCTCACCGAGGGCCGCGACGCCGCCCAGGCGCTGCGCGCCCTCCTCCACGACCTCCGCCCGCCCGGGCCACCCCAGCCCGCCACGGCCGGACGCACCACCACCAGCACCACCAGCACCACCGCCGCACCGCGTACCACCACCACGCGCACCACCCCCCGCACCACCACCCCCGCCCACTGAAACGAAAGGCAGAACCAGCATGCTGATCCGCGACCTTGACGACGTCCAGACCGTCGAGTGGGGCAACGGCCTGTCCCGCCGCTTCCTGGTGGCCGGCGACAACCTCGGCTACAGCCTCACCGACACCATCGTCAACGCCGGCACCAAGTCCCGCCTGGAGTACCGCAACCACCTGGAGGCGTGCTACTGCATCGCCGGCTCCGGCGAGGTCATCGCCATGGACGGCACCTCCCACCCCATCACCCCCGGCCGCCTCTACGCCCTCGACCAGCACGACGCCCACTACCTGGTCGCCAGCCCCCACGAGGACCTGCGCCTGGTCTGCGTCTTCTCCCCGGCCCTGCGCGGCGACGAGGTCCACCAGCTCGACGCCGCCTCCTCCTCCGCCTACTAGGCCCCCTCTCCGCCCACCAGGCGAAGACCCCCTTCGAGTCACGCGCCGGCGCCCCGCGCGCCGGCCTGCCACCCCGGGCCCGCACGCGGGCCCGGGAGGAAGGCGGCACGTCCATGATCCGCTGGAACGCCGACCAGCACGCCCTGCGCGAGGGCCTGGCCCGCTTCGGCGACGACCTGAGCGCCGGCCACATCGAAGGCGACGAACAGGCCGCCTTCTCCCACGACAAGTGGCGCCTCGTCCAGAAGACCGGAATCCTGTCCCTGCCCTTCGAGGAACGCTACGGCGGGCTGGGCCAGTCCCTGCTCACCACCATGTACGTCCTGGAGGGCCTGGGCCAGACCTGCCGCGACGGCGGCCTCAACTTCTCCATCACCACCTCCCTCGCCTCCACCGGCGTCCCCCTCCAGGCCTTCGGCTCACCCGCCCTCAAAGAGGCCTACCTGCCGCGCATCGCCTCCGGCGAAGCCATCGGCGCCCACGCCATCACCGAGTCCGAAGGCGGCTCGGACGCCATGCAGATGCGCACCCGCGCGATCCGCGACGGCGACCACTTCGTCCTCAACGGCGCCAAGACCTTCGTCAGCAACGGCCCCGTCGCCGACGTCATCGTCGTCTACGCCCGCACCCACCCCCAGGGCGGGGCGCTCGGCGTCACCGCGTTCCTCCTGGACCGCGACATGCCCGGCATCAGCACCGGAAACCCCATCAAGAAGATGGGCCTGCGCACCTCGCCGCTGTCCGAGGTCTACCTCGACGACGTCACGGTGCCCGCCTCCCGGGTCCTGGGCCGCGTCGGCGGCGGCTTCCTCGTCCTGGACCACGTCATGAAACGCGAGATCCTCTACTCCTTCATCGTCAACACCGGCGAGATGCAGCACCGCCTGGCCCGCTGCCTCGACTACGCCAAGACCCGCATGTCCTTCGGCAAGCCCATCGGCTCCTACCAGTCGGTCGCCAACAAGATCGTCGACACCAAGATCCGCCTGGAGACCGCCCGCAAGTGGCTCTACGACACGGCCCAGCGCCTGGAGGCCGGCGAGAACGTCACCGTCGACATGGCGATCGCCAAACTCCTCACCAGCGAATCCAACCTCGCCACCTCGCTGGCCGCCGTCCAGGTCTTCGGCGGCAACGGCTACATGTCCGAGTACGGGCTGGAGAAGGACGTGCGCAACGCCGTCGCCGGCACCATCTACTCCGGCAGCAACGAGATCCAGTACAACCGCATCGCCGCCATGCTCGGACTCGGCAAGTGAGCGCCCCCGCCCCGCCCCGCCCGCTGCCGCCCACGCGGCCCCGCCACCTCAAGGTGTGCGGGGCCCGCACCCGCGCCGACCTCACCCTCCTCGCCGAATCCGGCCCCACCCTGGTGGGCCTGTGGCACGGCGTGCCCGGCGGCCCCGCCGAACTCTCCGAACAGCACCTCGCCCACCTCGCCGCCACCGCCATCCGCCTGGGCCTGGAACCCGTCCTGGTCACCTTCCTCGACGACGCCGACCGCCTCGCCCGCCTCGCCCGCGCCACCGGCATCCGCTGGATCCAGCTCCACGCCTACCAGAGCCCCGCCCTCGTCACCGAACTGCGCCACCGCCTGCCCTACGCCGTCCTCGTCAAAGTCCTCCACCTCTCCCGCGGCCGCTGCCTGGAACGCCCCTTCATCGGCGCCTTCGAACGCGCCGGCTGCGACCTGTTCCTGCTGGACACCGTCACCGACGACGGCCGCGTCGGCTCCACCGGCCACCCCCTGGCCCCCGCCGACGTCCACACCCTGCTGCCCCGCCTCACCATCCCCTTCCTCCTCGCCGGCGGCCTGAACGCCGCCAACCGCGACACCTACCGCACCGTCACCGACCACCCCCTGTACGCCGGCGCCGACATCGACACCGCCGCCCGCAACCGGGCCGGCGACTTCACCCACGAAGCCGTCACCGCCCTCGCCCACGCCTGGCACCCCCGCCCCAAGGAGGCGTACGTATGAGCGCCCCGCGGTTCCTCGACGCCCTGCTGGCCGCCGACCGCCCCCTGATCATGGAAGTCAAACTCCGCGACCCGCACGGCACCGACCTGCTGGGCCCGCGCACCGTCACCGACCTCGTCACCCGCTACGAACAGGCCGGCGCGCCCTGCCTGTCCGTGGTCACCGGCCGCTGGTTCGGCGGCACCCCCCGCCTGCTGCGCGAGGTCACCGCCGCCACCGACCTGCCCGTCCTGCAGAAGGACTTCCTCACCCGCCCCGCCCAACTGGAGGCCGCCGCCGCCCTCGGCGCCTCCGCCGTCCTGCTCACCGCCGCCCTGCTGCCCGCCACCTCCCTGCACCGCCTGGTCACCACCGCCCTCGCCCTGGGCCTGACCCCGTTCGTCGAGATCACCGGCGAACACGAACTCGCCCACCTGCCCCAGCCCGAACACTGCGTCATCGCCGTCAACAACAAGGACATCCGCACCCGCGAACGCGACCGCGGCGACCTCGGACGCAGCCTGCGCCTGCTGCCCGCCCTGCACGCCACCGGCACCCGCGCCCCCGTCTCCGCCTCCGCCATCACCGAACCCGCCGACGCCGCCCGCCTCCTGGACGCCGGCTACGCCGGACTGCTCATCGGCACCACCCTGATGCGCCAGAGCGACCTCACCGGCTGGCTCGCCGACCTCGACACCGCCCGCGCCGGAGCCACCGCCCGCGCCGGGGCCGCTGTCCGCACCGGGGCCACCGCCCGCGCCGGGGCCGCCGTATGAGCTTCCGTCCGAACCCGCGGCCCAACCCCCGCCTCGCCACCCGCTCCCTGGTCCTGGACGCCGGCGGCATCCCCGTCTCCGCCCTCGTCGCCGAACCCCAGGACCGCGCCCCCAAAGCCGTCCTCCTCGCCATCCACGGCCGCGGCATGCGCGCCGCCTACTTCGCCGGCCCCGCCCACCCCGACACCAGCCTGCTCACCCTGGCCGCCGACCTCGGCTACACCGTCCTGGCCCTGGACCGCCCCGGCCACGGCGCCTCCGCCCACCGCCTGCCCGACGGCCAGCTCATCGCCGACCAGGCCGCCACCCTGCACGCCGCCCTCACCGACTACGCCCGCGCCCACCCCGTCGGCGCCGGCGTCCAGCTCCTCGCCCACTCCTTCGGCGGCAAGATCGCCCTCCACCTCGCCGCCCACTGGCCCGCCGACCCCCGCCTGCCCCTGCTCGGCGCCGACATCTCCGGCCTCGCCCAGCACTACGCCCCCGGCGCGTGGGACCGGCCCGACGACCTCGCCGGCGGCGGCCGCCTCAACTGGGGCCCCCTCGGCCTCTACCCGCCCGGCACCTTCCACGCCGCCCGCACCCTGCTCACCCCCGTCCCCGCCCTCGAATCCCGCGAACTGGCCACCTGGCCCGCCCGCTACAGCGCCCTGGCCGCCCGCGTGCGCGTGCCGGTGCGCCTCACCCTCGCCGACCACGAGGCCTGGTGGCGCCTGGAGCCCTCCCACCGCACCGCCCTCACCGCCGCGTTCCCCCCGGGCCTGGCCCACCTCGTCACCGCCCACCGCGCCGGCCACAACCTCTCCCTGGGCCACGCCGCCCGCCCCTACCACCTGCGGGCCCTCGCCTTCACCGACGAATGCCTCACCCGCCCCCGGCCCCAGCCCGCCGCAGCCGCCCCCGAACCGCTCCTGGCCGCCGCCGGCTGACCGCAGGGCGGGCGATCACCCGCCCTGCGGGCGATCACCCGCCCTGCGGGCGACATCCGAGCTACTGTGGATGTCATGACTGCGGCCTACGAGGACGTGCCCTTCAGCGAACTCCTGCACCACCCCGCCGCGACCGCGCGCCGGCTGGACGCCGTCCGCGCGCTACGACTGCGGCGGCGCGACGCGGGGGACCTGGCCCTGATGCGCGTCGAGCAGATGGAACGCGACGCCTCCGTCGTGGACTTCACCTCGCGACTGCTGGCGGCGCTGGTACGGACCGGGAACACCGCCGCCCTGCGCCAGGCGCTGCCCGAGGCCCTGCCGTGGAGCACGTTCCTGCCCGCCGAGGACATCGACACCCTGCTCGGCGAGCTCGTGGACACCGCCCGCGGCGCGGTGGCCCTGGACAACCTCGCCCCCATCGCGCTGCTGCTCACCCAGTGGCGCCACAGCGCCGAGGTCCACGCCGACCCCGCCCTGCTCGCCCTGATCACCCGCGAGCCCGACGGCGACCTCGGGCCGGCCGCCATGCCCGAGGCCGCCGAGTGAGCCCCAAGCGCGGCGACCGCGCCGCGCCGCCCCCGAGCGGCGACGAGTACGACCTGCGCTTCGCCACCACCGAGGCCGCCGACGGCTGGGAACACCTGGCCCGTCAGGCAGCGGGAAACCTGCGCCGCGCCTTCGAGAGGATCCGCGCCACCCCCCGCGCCGCCGACCGCCCCGACCGCCAGCACCGTCTCAAGGGCAAGCTCGGCACCGGTGTCTTCAAGGGCCAGGAACTGGAACGCTGGCAGTACGAGGTCACCGGCGCCGGACGCATCTGGTACCTGCTGGACGATGCCGGCCGAACCGCGTGGATCACCTACGCCGGCACCGGGCACCCCAAGGCCACGGACTGACCACCGGCCACATCCCCGGCCGCGCGAGCCACTGCGCCATCGCCCGCGCCCATCGGTACGCCGCCAGGGCGCGTGAAGCGTATTGCCTTGGCGCCACGATGGCCTGACGTCTCGCCATGGAACAGTGGATCGTCATCGATCGTCTCCGTGGTGAACCTGACCGCCAACGGCACCTGCTGATCCGGCCGCCGTTGCGCTGCGGACGGCTGCATGAGAAGTCGGAGGGGCCGACTTCTCATGCAGGGTGGGACGACGCGACCGCGACCACCTGTGCAACAGCCGCCCCGGCCATGGCCGGCCTGGAAGGGAGACGTACCCGCCGGCGGCTGGTCGTCCCTGAACAGCGGCAGCGTCTCCAAGATCAGCCGGGTCTGACAGCAGGCCCCGGCGATCAAGCCGCCGGCCTGGTGCCGATCGACGGCCGACGGACCGACTCAGACAGTCACCTCGGCTGACCGTGCCCGAACCCGTCGGAGGGTCTCGTCGGCGCTTCTGCGCCAGGCCCAGCCGTCGGTGAGGGCGGCGCCGGCGGTGCGGCATTCGCCGTGGAACGTGGCGTATCCGCCGCCGCCCGGCAGCATGAAGTGCACCTTGAACGCGCTTCGCTCCAAGTTGGTGGTCCCGTGGAACTGCGTGCCCATGAAGTCCGCACGCGCGAACCGGCAGTCGCTGAGGTCGAAGTCGATCAGGGTGGCGGCGGAAAGGCCGAGATCGACTCCGTCCCAGAACCGTTCGCGCGGCGGGGAATCCGGCGCCGCCCCGGGGTCGTGAGGGCGGAGGTGGTCGGTGAGGATCTGCTGCGCGGTCCGCCGCAGCCTCAGTTCGGCCACCTGCTCCGCGGTGAGCGCGGCTTCATCGTCGGCCTCGAACGCCAGCGGCGCCCTCAGGAATCCGCAGACCGCGTCGACGATTTTGGCCCGCTGGTCGGCGCGGGCCTGGCCGAGCGCGTCGAGCACGTGCAGTCCGGACAGCCGCACCGCCGGGTCGGCGTCGGCGAGCTGGTGGGCGTAGGGCGCCACGGACTCGTCCGTCACCAGCCGGCCCGGCCCGTTGTCCCCGGGGCGCAGCACCCAGCCGAAGGGCCATTGCTGAGGGCTGAACGAGCCTTCCGCGTCGTCGGACTCCGAAGCGTCGTCTTCCTCGGCGACGGTGTCCGCGGTCGCGCCGGTGAGATCCACACTCGGCTGGTCGAGATGGACCTGATCGCCGAACCAGGCGTCGCCGAACTCCGCATCCGCCCCGAACCGTGCCTTCCAGAACCAGGCCGGACCGTGGAATCGCGCGCCGCGGAAGGACACCCGATCCCGGAAGCAGGTGCCGTCGCTGCCCTCGTACCAGGTCTGGTACTCCTCCTGAAGCACGGCGCTCGGCCAGCCGGGGTCGGCCTCGTTCGGCTCGCGCCAGGGGATCTGCACGCCGAACGGGTCCGGCTTGCCAGAGGGCAGATCGCCGTCCTCGTCGAACTCTTCGAATCGGGG
Source organism: Kitasatospora sp. NBC_01300 (assembly GCF_041435235.1). Lineage (NCBI taxonomy): Bacteria > Bacillati > Actinomycetota > Actinomycetes > Kitasatosporales > Streptomycetaceae > Kitasatospora > Kitasatospora sp. NBC_01300. The sequence continues at coordinate 7,591,001 of NZ_CP108408.1, forward strand.
GTCGTCCTCCTGGACGGACTCCTCACCACGACCGAACCAGGCCATATTGTCGAACCGGGCGCCGGCGAAGCCGGCCGGGGAGCGGAACCGCGCCAGCCCGAAGTGGGCGTCTGCGCCGAACCTGACGTCGGCGAACGACGCCTCGCCTTCGAACACGGCCCGCGCGAAGATCGCGTCGTCGCGGAAGTGAGCGCCGTCGAAGACGCAGCGGCCGCGGAAGTGGGCGTCCGCGAAGACAGCCGGGCCGAAGGAGCAGCCGCTGAAGTCGACGTCCGGCAAGACGGCGCCCTCCAGGGCGAAGGCGAGGTGGTCTCCGCCCCGCGCCAGCGCGACAAGAACCGCGACAGCACTGTCGACAGCTTCCACAACCGTGCCGCGCAGGTAACGGCACACGGCGTCGGCGGCAGGTTGGCGCAGCGCGGGATGTGCCCGGGCGAGTGTCTCAAGCTCCTGCAAGCCGGCGTGGTGCGCGTCGGCACCCGGTCCCGCCAAGCAGTCGGCTATCCGCTGAAACTCTCCGGAGGCGTCCGGCTCCCTCGGTGATCCCATGCCGCCAGACCCTAGCGCAGCACCGCGTTGACCCTTCGGGGGCTCATGCGGCTTTGAGTGGGGAGCCGTCGCAGGCCCAGCGGTAGGCCTAGTTGGTGCCGAATTCTCCTGCGCGGACGGCGGTGACGAAGGCCTGCCAGGCGGGGGTGGGGAAGAGGAGGACCGGGCCGTGGGGGTCCTTGGAGTCGCGGACGGGCTGCACGTGGGTGAAGCCGTCGGCGACTTCGATGCACGCGCCGCCGCCACCGCTGTGCGAACTCTTTCGCCAGCGGGCGCCAGTCAGTCCGACATCCATTCGAAGTTTCTCCTTGCAGAGCGGATCATGGCCAGCGAGTCGGCCCTGTTCGCGGCCTCGACTGCAAGCCGATCGTAGCTCTTGGCTAGACCCGCGACGGATTCGTTATCCCGGTCGAGGTAGCCACGCTGTTCATTCTCGGTGTAAGCGACCAATCTGCGCCCAGGCATGGTAAGGAGATGCACCATCCGGAGGAACGGCTGGTTCTCGCCCAAGGAGAAGGGCACTACCTGAACGACCACGTTCGGTTGGGTGGCCATGTGCTCAAGGTGGTTCATCTGCTCGATCATCACGTCTCGGCCGCCGACTACCCGCCTGAGGCAGCTTTCGTCCATCACCGCGTGGAGGAATGGTGGTGGCGTTCGGTCCAGGCACTGCTGGCGAGTTAGACGGAAGGCGACGCGTTCCTCGGCCTCTTGTGGCGTGGCGGTGTTCTGCCCGACCTTTCCCAGTTCGAACGCGGTGGCATAGCTGCGGGTCTGTAGGAGCCCGGGAATGATGTTGATCTCGAACAGCCGGATCTGCTCCGCGCCGTTTTCGTAGTTGGCGTACTCGGGGAAGCCCGGAACCAACGCCGTGTGCTTGTGCTGCCACCACATCAGCATCAGAGTCCCGCCGGTCTGCAGGACTTCGTCGGCCTTGGCGGCAAACTTCTCACTCGGCGGTCGGCGCGCAAGTTCAACGAACGAGACGTACGACGGGCTGACTCCGCACTTGCGCGCAAGCTGTTCCTGCTTGAGCCCCTTCATCATGCGTGACCTGCGGAGTTGGACGGCGAAGGGAGCCCAGGGGCTCGACTCGGGGTCAATTTCCTTGATGTTCACCATGGTTGCTCCAACTACACAAGTCTCCGAAGTCAAGTGCTTCGCCGCTTCCGATGCTAGGTGATGTCGGGTCACCATGTGCACAGAACGTGAAACATTGATTGCGGAGGGTTTCCTCATGGCCGATGCCCAAGTTCCCCGCCTCCACGGCTACGGCGTGCGCTGGGACACCGGGGCCCGCCTCTACCGGGTCCGCAACGAGCTCACCGGGGAGTGGCTGCGCCAACCGGACGGTGAGCTCGGCGGGTTCAGGTCCTTCTCCGAGGCCTGGAGCACCTGGCGCGTCTTCGAGGTCCACAAGCGGCCGGGGGAGTGAGCGCCTGACGCATGACGGCTGAACTCCTCGCCCGCCTCCTCTGGTTGGCGGGCTTCTCCCTCGTACTCCTCGCCGCCCTCAGAAGGTGAACCGCCCGATGCGTGACCCCCGCCTCCTCGCCAAGCCGCCCGTGTGCCGGCTCGGCTGCCTCGTCCTCGTCCGCAACCCGCGCGGCGACGTCCTCCTCGTGGACCCGGACTACATGGACGGCCTGATCCTGCCCGGCGGCGCCGCCCAGCCCAACGAGCCCCCGCACCTGGCCGCCGCCCGCAACCTGCACGCCGAGACCGGCCTCAACCTGCGCCTCGCCGACGTCCTCGCGGTCGACTTCACCCCCGCCGACCGCCACCTGGAACGCCTCAACCTCGTCTTCGACGGCGGCACCGTGCGCGACGACGTCCGCCTCACCGTCCCGCCGCAGCACAGGAGCGGCCTGTTCGGCGCCCGCTTCGTCCCCGTCCGCCGGCTCCCCGACGTCATGGCCCCCTCCCAATCCGCCCGTGTCAGCGAGGCGTTGGCGGGCCGTGCGCTGCCCGTCCTCCTCCACGGCCAGCGCGCGACCTGAGGACCGCGCCGCCCTGGTTCACCGCGCGCCGGAGGACCCCAGGATCGCGGACAGCCGCGCCAGGCATTCGTCGACGAAGCCGGGATAGGTGCCCCAGTAGTACGACAGCCCGCCGACCCCGACGCCGGCCGCCCACGCCCGGGCCCGCAGCCACGTCACGTCGTCGAGGCCGAGGGCGTCCCAGTACGCCTGGCGGGCCGGGGAGGGAAGGTCCCACACCGTGGCGTGCTCGGCGTCGGGAAAGCCGACCGACAGGCATCCGAAGTCGATGACCGCGTGCAGCCTGCCCTGCCGGACCAGCAGGTTGGAGGGTTTCAGGTCGCCGTGCAGCCACACCTGGCGCCCGGACGGCCCGGGCAGGTCGAGCGCGCTCTTCCACAGGTGCAGCAGGTGCTCGATGTCGAGGTCCAGGCCCGGGATCGTCCGGCACTTCTCGAAGCATGCGGTGATCGACTCGTCGCTGTCCCGCAGGTCGCCTCCGCGGTACCAGTCGAGCGCGCCGTGGCGGACGGCCCCCATGAGCGGAGCGGAGTGCAGGCCCTGGACGACCGCCGCCAGGTCGGCCCCGAAGGCGGGCCAGTCGGTGACCGACCCCGGGCCGGGCTCCTCGCCGTCGATCCAGCGGTACACCGACCAGGCGAGCGGGAACACGGCACTGGGCGTCCCGGCGTGCACCGGCTCCGGGACGCGGCACGGCAGGTGCGGCGCCAGCCGCGGCAGCCACGTCAACTCCTTCTGTACGGAGTGCGCGCTCTGCGCGGTGCGCGGCAGCCGCACGAGCAGGTCGTCGCCGAGCCGGTACATCGTGTTGTCCGTGCCCGAGCCGGCCGGCGCGATGGGCAGGTCGGCCCAGTGCGGCCGCTGCTCCCGGAGCAGGGAGCGGACGACGGCCTGGTCGGCGAAGACCTCGTTCTCGTGAAGCGTCACGGTGAGAGCCTTCACGCCGGGCCCCGCCGCCGCCAGTGGTTTTCCCGAGGGGTGCGCGCGGAGCCGGGCGCCGACCCGGCTCCGCGCGCAGGGGGGCCGCGGCTCAGGCGGCGGTCAGGCGGGCGGTCCTGCGGTGTTCCGTCATGCCGGAGACCAGCTGGTCGCGGATGCGGGCGGGGACCTGGGGGGCGAAGCGGGCCAGGTAGTGGGCCAGGTGGGCCTCGTCGGCGACGAGGAAGGGCAGGTCGAAGACGAGGAGCTTGCGCACCGCCAGCAGCGGCACGGGCGCGCGCAGCGGCCTGAAGGAGTGGTTCCACAGGCCCCCCTCCTCGCAGACGGGGTGGAACTGGCCGATCATCAGCCCCTGTTCGACGAACTCGTCCTTGGCCTTGCGCTGCGCCTCGTCCAGCGCGGTGGAGTCGGCCCGGTCCAGGCCCGGCAGCACCAGCAGCACGGTCAGCAGCTCCCGGTCCGACTCCTCCGTCAGGTCGGCCAGCAGCCGGTCGTACCAGGCGCGCAGCTCGCCGACCAGCGCGGGCAGGTCGCCGTCCGCGCCGGTGTCGGCGACGGCGATGTGGAACAGGCCGCGGCGCAGCGAGGGCTGGGTGTAGGGGCAGACGGGGCCGCTGCGCCCGAGGTCGGGGTGGGCGGTGGTGAGGAAGCGCCGGCTCCAGGCGAGGATCTCGGCGGCCTCGGGGTGGTGGTCGGCGGCGCCGGCGTCGATCTGCTCGGCGGAGTAGACGCGCAGCGCGGTGTCGATGCGCAGTGCGGTGCCGCTGTGCAGCGCGGTGTCGATGTCGAGGGTGTGGGTGGTCATCGGGGGCCCCGCCACACGGGGGTCAGGCGGGGGCCGCCGGCGGGCAGGGCGATGGCCTCGCCGAAGCGGGTGAAGCCGCCGGCGCCGCAGACCCGGGCGCCGCCGGGGGAGCTGGTCTCGGCGTAGGCGGCCTGGCCGTCGTGGTCGACGCGGGCCAGGAAGGCGCGCAGGAGGGCGGTGCCGGTGCCGGTGTGGCGGGCGTCGGGGTGGGCGCCGACGAACGCCAGGTAGTGGTGGGGGCGGTGGCGCGGGTGGCGGCGGGCCTGGAGACGGGTGATGGCGGCCAGGCGGCGGGCGGATTCGGGGTGGGCGTCGGCGTCGACGGCCGCGTCCAGGGCGCGGGCGGCCGCCTGGTCCTGGTGGCCGGGGTGCTCCCACACGCCGGGGGGCAGGAAGAGCAGCGCGCCGGCGGGGGCGTGGTCGTCGGGGTGCTGGGCGGTCAGGGCGCCCTGGTGGGCCAGGCACTGGTCGACGTGGACGCGGAAGAAGGCGGGCAGGACGCGGGCGCGGTGGGCGTCGTCGGGGAAGGCCCAGCGGGTGAGCGGGTCGTCGTGGAAGGCGGCGGCGAGCACCCGGGCGAGGGCGGGGGCCTCCTCGGGTCGGGCGGGGCGGACCGCGGGGGCCGCGAGGGCGGCGCCCGGCGGGACGGTGGCGGTGGTCAACGGACACTCCTCGGCAGACAGGCGGCGGGCGGCGGGACAGCAGGGCGGTCGTACGGGGGGCGCACTCGTACAGCGGGGCGACGGGCGGGTCAGGGCCGGGCGGTGGCGAGCGAGGTCAGGCGCGCGTGCAGGTCGGGCAGGTGGTCCTCGGCCTCGGGCTTGATCAGGACGCTGCGCAGCACCGAGGCCCCGTCGGCGTCCGCCGCGGCCGCCGGGTGGCGGCGGGTGAAGTCGGCGGCGTCCACCCGCAGCAGGCTCAGGTAGAGCGGGTCGTGCTCGTCGGCCATGCCCTGGCGCAGCACGTGCCGGCTGGCGGCGTCGACGGCGGACATCGGCGTCCCGCCGGGGGTGGGGTGGTAGGTGACGATGTCCAGTTGCGGGCGCTGGTGGAGGGTCAGGTGCGGGCTGTCCTCGATCAGGTCCGCCCAGGCCAGGGCCGCGCGGCGCCCTCCGGCCAGGACGGCGCCCAGGCCCTGGGGGGTGAGCGGCAGCAGTTGCAGGGTCAGCCACAGGGCGGCGGCCGCGGCGCCGGCGCGCGAGCATTCCAGGCTGATCTCGCCCAGGTGCAGTTCGGCGTCGGTGAAGTAGGTGTAGGGGGAGTCGTGGGCGAAGTGGCGGCCGATGTCGGGGTCGGCGAACAGCACCGCGCCGCAGCCGTAGGGCTGGAGGCCGTGCTTGTGCGGGTCGACGGTGACGGAGTCGCAGCCGGCGATGGCCCGCCACGGCGCCGGGTCCAGTCGCAGGGCGGCGGCCTGGGCGTCGTCGGTGGCCAGCAGGGCGAAGAACCCGCCGTAGGCGGCGTCCACGTGCACCCGCACCCCGTGGCGGCGGGCCAGTGCCAGCACCTCGTGCACCGGGTCGACGGCGCCGAGCCCGGTGGTGCCGGCGGTGACGACCACCGTGCCGACGCGGCCGGTGGCGAGCAGGGCGGCCAGCGCGTCGACGTCCATGCGCCCGTCCGCGTCGCAGGCCACCGCGTGGCCCTCGACGCCCAGGACGTGGCACATGCGGCTGTGCGTGTAGTGGGACTGCGCGCTGTAGGCGACGCCGAGCCCGGGGTGGCTCTGGCGGGCCACGTACAGGGCTTCCAGGTTGGCGATGGTGCCGCTGCTGGTGAGGTGGCCGACGTGGCGGGGCAGGCCGAACATGGCGGCGAGCTGGGCGACGCACTCGCGTTCCATGTCGTTGGTGGCGGGCCCGCCCTCGTAGGCGTGGTTGTTGGGGTTGAAGCGCATCGCCGTCAGGTAGCCGACGACGGCGGCCGGGTGCGGCGGCTTGACCATCTGCCCGGCGTAACGGGGGTGGAAGAACGGGTAGTTGTGCTCCAGGCGCTTGGCGAAGCGCTCGAACGCGGCGGCGAAGTCCGCGTCGTCCACCTGGTGCGAGGGGTGCGGGCTGTACGGCCCGAACCGCTCTCCCCACTGCTCGGCGACCTCGGCCGCCCTCGGCAGCCAGTACCGCAGGTCCACGCTCCGGCCCTTCCCTTCGAGGGATCCTCCAGTGTTCTGCGAGCCACGGTGACCGCCCGCCGCAAGCGGCCCGCAACACCCGCAGCTCACCGCGCGCCCCGCCCGCAACCCGCCCCGCGCGGTCCACCGGGCCTCAGCCGGACCCCAACCGGGCGCAAGGATCCGCTGCTGCAATCACCCCCGGAACCCGCCCCGGCCCCACCCGCCGGGGCCGCACGGGCACACCGCCACACCGGGCCGGCAGCAGGAGGACGCGCGATGGTGACCAGACGCAGGATGATCGGCGCCGCCCTGGCGACCGGGGGAGGGGTCCTGCTCATGCGCACCACCCTGCGCCCGGCCGCCTCCGTCGAGACCGCCGCCGCGGCCGCCCACACCCACCCGGGCACCGACGCCTCCGCCGCCGAGGCCGACCCGGGCCCCGACGCCGGCCCCACCCTGACACCGAAGTTCACCGCCGCGATGCCCCTGCCCCCGGTGCTCGCCCCCGTCTCCACCGACGGCGGCGCCGACACCTACGCCGTCACCATGCTCAAGGCCTACGCCCGCATCCTGCCCGGGCACCGCACCGACGTCCTCACCTACAACGGCGCCTTCCCCGGCCCCGTCATCCGCGCCCGCTCCGGACGCCCGGTCGTGGTGCGCCAGACCAACCTGCTGGACGACCCCGTCTCCGTCCACCTGCACGGCGCCCGCGTCCCCGTCGCCTCCGACGGCGGCCCCATGAACCTCCTGGACGCCGGCGCCACCCGCACCTACACCTACCCCAACGACCAGCCCCACGCGAGCCTGTGGTTCCACGACCACGCCCACCACCTGGAGTCCGAGCACGTCTACCGGGGCCTGGCCGGCACCTACCTGATCACCGACGCCACCGAAGCCGCCCTGCCGCTGCCCGCCGGCCGCTACGACCTGCCCATCGCCCTGCGCGACGCCCGCTTCGACCCCCAGGGCCGCCTCGTCTACCGCATGGACGACCCCCTCAACCGCACCACCATCCTCGCCAACGGCCGCCCCTGGCCCAAGGTCGAGGTCGCCGCCCGCAAGTACCGGCTGCGCCTGCTCAACTCCTCCAACCTGCGCTTCTTCTCCCTGCGCCTGGCCGACGGCGGCCCCCTCACCCAGATCGGCTCCGACGGCGGCCTGCTGGAACGCCCCCACGTCACCGACACCGTCGACCTCTCCCCCGGGGAGCGCGCCGACGTCGTCGTCGACTTCTCCCGCTACCCGGTCGGCTCCAGCATCGTCCTCACCAACTCCATGCCCCCCGGCCCCGCCGAACACGTCGGCCAGGTCCTGCGCTTCGACATCACCCGCGCCGCCGACGACCCCAGCCGCGTCCCCGCCCAGCTGCGCACCCTGCCCGCCCTGGGCGCGGCGGCCCGCGAGCGCACCGTGGTCATGGAGTACCAGGAGAAGCCCGGCGCCGCCCCGCTCGGGCTGATCGACGGCAAGGTGTACGACCCGGCGCGGGTGGACGCCTCGGTGGCGTTCGGCACCTCGGAGATCTGGACGGTCGTCAACGCCAACAAGGACGTCCCGCACAACTTCCACCTGCACCTGGTGCAGTTCCGGGTGCTGGCGCGCAACGGCGCCGCGCCCGGCCCGGCGGAGTCCGGCCTGAAGGACACCGTGCGCCTGCTGCCGGGGGAGAGCGTGCGCCTCCAGGCCCTCTTCGACTCCTACCGCGGCCGCTACCCCTACCACTGCCACCTGCTGGACCACTCCGCGATGGGCATGATGGCGCAGCTGGAGATCACCTGACGGGGCCCCCGCCCGCCCCCGCCGGGCCGCCCGCCCCCCGCGGGCGGCCCGGGGCCCGGCCGTCAGCCGGCGTGGATGCCCTGGCCCGGCGCCAGGATCCCCGCCGGGTCCCACCGCCGCTTGGCCCGCTCCACCCGCTCCCACAGGCCGCCGTAGTGGCGCCGCCAGTCCGCCCCCGTCATCCCCGGCACCGCCCCGATCAGGTACCGCTTGCCGCCCAGCTCCACCGCCCGGTCGTACAGCCGCCGGTTGCGCTCCAGCATCGCCGCCGTGTCCGCCCCCGGCGCCGGGAACGCCAGCAGGTCGAAGTGCCAGCCCACCGGCTCCTGCGGCAGCACCGCCAGCGGCGTCCCCACCCGCGCCCGCGCGTACGGGTAGAACAGCAGCAGCCCCGCCCCCAGGTCCGCCGCCGTCAGCAGCGCGGTCGCCTCCCGCATGAACACCCCCACCGTCGAGGCCGGCAGGAACAGGCTCAGCCACGGCTTCGGCAGCCCCCAGAACCCGGCCGCCCGCAGGTACCCCGCGAACGCGTCCACCCGGAACGCGTACTCGCGCCAGCTCTGCTCCACCACCGTCGTCTCGCCCGGCACCCCGTGCAGCCCCGCCAGCAGCGCCTCCCGGTCCACCGCCCGCCCGGCGTCCCCGTAGGCCACCAGCTCCGCCGTGTAGCGCCACCGCTGCCCGTCCGCGCTGCGCACCACGTTGCCGACCTGGAGGTCGAAGCGGCCCTGGGCCAGCACCTTCTCCTGGTCCGCGCGGTAGAGGTCCGCGTCGTCGTAGGCCAGGGTGAACACGGTGGCGCGCTCGCGCGCCGGCACCAGGGCGAGCGTGGCCCGCACGATGATGCCCACCTGCCCGCCGCCGGCCAGCACCGCCTCGAACAGCTCCCGGTTGTGCTCGCGCGAGGCCGTCACCAGCTCGCCGGTGCCGGTCACCACGTCCAGCGACCGCACGGTGTCCGCCTGCAGCCCGTGGCGCTGCACCGCCCCGCCGATGCCGCCCACGCTCAGCGTGCCGCCCACCGACAGGTGCAGGTAGTCCGTCAGGCACGGCGGCATCCAGCCCGCCGCCAGCGCCGCGTCCGTCAGCTGCGCCCAGGTGGCGCCCGCCTCCACCACGGCGCGCCCGGGCTCGACGGAGAGGATCCGCGACAGCCCGCGCGCGTCGATCGCGATGCCGCCGCGGGGGTTGGCCTGGCCGTAGCTGGAGTGCGACTCCAGCCCGTCGTTGCCGGCCGTCGCCTGGTCGCCGCTCTGCCCGTTGACCGCCACCGGGATGCGGTGGCGGCGGGCGAAGGCCACCACCTTCTGCACGTCGCGCACCGAGGCCGGGCGCAGCACCGCGCGGGGCGAGGCGGTGACCAGGTGCCCGAAGTCGGAGGAGAACCGTTCCACGTCGGCGCCCCGCAGGGCCACCGTGCCGTCCAGGGCGGGCAGTTGATCCACGTTCTCGCCCGGCTCGGCGGCCCAGGCGCGGGCGGCGGTGTTCCAGCCGACGACGGCGGCGCCGGCGCCGGCGATCAGTGCGCGGCGGGACAGACCTGAACTGCTCATATCAGTGTTTCTCCGATCAGTCGTCAAATAGGGATTGTTGTACCGCAACCACCCCGCGACCACCTACCTCCCCGCACGCCCCTCCTGCTGCTCCAGCCCCGCCAGCGCGGCCGCGACGTACTCCCGCATCCGCGCCTGGTGGGCCGGGGCGCCGTCGGGGATGTGCGCGCAGGCGGCCCGCGCCTCCTCCAGCAGCGCCCGTGCGCCACCCGCGGCGAGCCGGCCGCCGTCCACAGCACGTAGGCGAGCTTGTAGGCGTACACGCGCGGGCTGGCCGGGAACAGCGCCCGGTACACCCACAGCCCCTCCGGGGCCTCCAGCACCCACTCGTTGTGGCTCAGCAGCCGCACCCGCGCCTTGAGCACCAGGTCCCTGTGCACCGCGTCCCTGTGCGCCACGTCCTCGTCCGCCACGTTCCCGTGTGCCACGTCCTTGTCCGCCACGTCCTTGTGCACCGTCATCCTCGTGTCCCCCTTCGTCCGTTCACCGCCCACCGCCCCCGGCGCGATGCGGCCCGTGCGCAGCACGGCGCGCGCCCCGGCCGCCCTGGGCAGGGGGCCGGCGCGTGGCCGAAGGAGTGGATGCGGACGAGTCTGCGGGCTGCGCCCGCCGCCCGGCAAGGTGTGATCCGGGTGCTCTGCGTCCTACCGGAACCCCCCGCTGAGCTGGCACAATGGGGTTCGGTACACGCCGCGCGCCCCGGCCGCGAGGCCCCTGTCGCGCGGGGCTAGCCTGGTCGCATGTTCGTACTTGAGCTGACGTACACCGCCCCGCTGGAGCGCATCGACGCCTTCCTGCCGCAGCACGTCGAGTGGCTGCGCGGGCACTACGAGGCCGGTACGTTCCTCGCCTCGGGCCGCAAGGTGCCGCGCGAGGGCGGGGTGATCATCGCGCTGGGCGAGGACCGCGCCGCGGTCGAGGAGTTGACCCGCACCGACCCCTTCGCCCGCGAGGGCCTGGTCGCCTACACGGTGACCGAGTTCCTCGCCACCACCACCGCCCCCGCCCTGGACGCCTACCGCCAGCAGCTGCCCGCCTGAACCCCGGCCCCCTGAACCCCGGCCCCTGGACCCCGGTCCCGCCGTGCCCCGGCCCGCCTCGCGGTTCGGGGCACGGTCGCGTTCTGGCTACGATCGGTGGCACGGGGCAAGGACGCGTACGGGAAGTTGGCGGGAGAAGACGGATGGCACACGCACGGGCCGGGCAGCCGGCGCAGCCGGATGACCTGGTGGATGTGGCGCGGCTGGTGACGGCGTACTACGCCCTGAACCCGGACCCTCAGGAGGTCGGCCAGCGGGTGGCGTTCGGCACCTCGGGCCACCGCGGGTCCTCGCTGGACGCCGCGTTCAACGAGGACCACATCGCCGCGACCACGCAGGCGATCTGCGAGTACCGGGCCCAACAGGGCATCGCCGGACCGCTGTTCCTGGGCGCCGACACGCACGCGCTCTCGGAGCCGGCGAAGGTGACGGCGGTGGAGGTGCTGGCCGCCAACGGCGTGCAGGTGCTGCTGGACGCGGCCGACGGCTACACCCCCACGCCCGCGGTCTCGCACGCGATCCTGGCCCACAACCGGCGCAGCCCCCGGGCGCTGGCGGACGGCATCGTCGTCACCCCCTCGCACAACCCGCCGCGCGACGGCGGCTTCAAGTACAACCCGCCCAGCGGCGGCCCGGCCGGCTCGCAGGCCACCGGCTGGATCCAGGACCGCGCCAACGAGCTGATCCGCGAGGGCCTGCGCGGCGTCAAGCGCGTCCCGTACGCGCGGGCGCTGGCGGCGGCGACCACCGGGCGCCACGACTTCCTGGGCACCTACGTCGAGGACCTGCCCGCCGTGCTCGACCTGGACGCGGTGCGCGCGGCCGGGCTGCGCATCGGCGCGGACCCGCTGGGCGGGGCGTCGGTGGCGTACTGGGCGCGCATCGCCGAGACGCACCGCCTGGACCTGACGGTGGTCAACCCGGTCACCGACCCGACCTGGCGGTTCATGACGCTGGACTGGGACGGCAGGATCCGCATGGACTGCTCCTCGCCGTCCGCGATGGCCTCCCTGATCGGCCGCAAGGACGAGTACGCCATCGCCACCGGCAACGACGCGGACGCCGACCGGCACGGCATCGTCACCCCCGACGGCGGCCTGATGAACCCCAACCACTACCTGGCGGTGGCCGTCGACTACCTGTACCGCCACCGCGCGGACTGGCCCGCCGACGCCGCGGTCGGCAAGACGCTGGTGTCCTCCTCGATGCTGGACCGGGTCGCCGCCGACCTCAAGCGCGAACTGGTCGAGGTGCCGGTGGGCTTCAAGTGGTTCGTCGACGGGCTGGCGGAGGGCTCGATCGCCTTCGGCGGCGAGGAGTCGGCCGGCGCCTCGTTCCTGCGCCGCGACGGCGGGGTGTGGACCACCGACAAGGACGGCATCCTGCTGGCCCTGCTGGCCTCCGAGATCACCGCCGTCACCGGCGCCAGCCCCAGCGCCTACTACCGCGAGCTGACCGAGCGTCACGGCGCCCCGGCCTACGCCCGGGTGGACGCCCCGGCCGACCGCGAGCAGAAGGCGCGCCTGGCCCGGCTCTCCCCGCAGCAGGTCACCGCGGGCGAGCTGGCCGGCGAGGCGGTGACCGCGGTGCTGGCCGAGGCGCCCGGCAACGGCGCGCCGATCGGCGGCATCAAGGTGTGCACCGACAACGCCTGGTTCGCGGCCCGCCCCTCGGGCACCGAGGACGTCTACAAGATCTACGCCGAGTCCTTCCTCGGCACCGGCCACCTGGCCCGGGTGCAGGAGGAGGCCCGCGCCCTGGTCGGCGAGGTCCTCGGCGCCTGATCCCCGCGCCCGCGGGTGCCCCGGACCGGTTCACCGGCCCGGGGCACCCGCGTTTTCCGGGCCCCTCGCCCTCACGGCGCCGTCCCGCGCGCCCCGCTGTCCCTTGACCCCGCCGCCCCGCGCGCCCGCGCGCCCCGTGCTCAGCCGAACGGGCCCTGCTCGGTGAAGCGCCGCAGCGACCGGGCGAACGCCTCGGCCTCCCCGGGCGGCCAGGAGGCGAGCGCCTCCTCGATGCCGCCGGCCAGGCGCCCGCGCATCACCGCCACGGTGCGCTCGCCCGCGCCGGTCAGGGTCAGCAGGGTGGCGCGCTGGTCGCGCGGGTCGGCCTCGCGGCGCAGCAGCCCGGCCTCCTCCAGGCGGGTGGCCCGGCGGCTGACCCCGGAGCGGTCCAGGCCGATCTCGGCGGCCAGGTCGGCGGCGCTGCGCGCCCCGGTGCGGGCCAGGCCGGAGAGCACGGGGTAGGTGACCTCGTCCACCGCCTCGCCCAGGCCCTCGGTCAGGCGCCGGTAGAGCGCGGCGCGGGCGGGGCGGCGCAGCAGGACGGCCAGGGCCTGGGCGACGGCGTCCCCGAGGCCGGAGGCGGCCTCCGGGGAGCTCTCGGGGTCGGGGATTTCGGGGGAGTGGTCCACCCCCCGATCATAGCGTGCGCGACGCACGCGTTCCTGGGGTACGCTCATCCCATGAAGCGTGCGCCACGCACGCATTGTCGGATTCCGAGAAGGGAACCCCCATGCCCGCCACCGCCCCCCGCACCACCATCGCCGCCGCCCTCGACGACCTGCTCTTCACCCCCGGCCTCGACCTGGAGACCGCCGTCGAGCGCCACTTCACCCCCGACTACCGCCAGCGCACCGACGGCCGCTGGGACGACCGCGCCGCCTTCACCGACCACATCCGCCACCTGCGCGCCGTGGTCGCCTCCGGCCGCGTCCAGGTCCACGAGGAACTCCACGACGGCGACCGCACCGCCACCCGGCACACCGTCGACGTCCTCAAGACCGACGGCACCCACGTCTCCATGGAGGTCTACCTCTTCGGCCGGTACGCCCCCTGCGGACGCCTGCGCCGCATCGAGGAGACCACCCTGCTGCTCGCCGGAGCCGAGGCCGACCGCAACCTCGGCTCCGCCCGCTGAGGGCCCCCGCCTGCTGAGACCCCGCCCGCCGGGACCCCGCCCGCCCGGGGATCAGGACCGCGACGGTGCCGGCGCCGGCACCGTCGCCTCCCCCTCCGCCCGCGCACCCGCCCGCGCGTCCCGCGTGGTCGCCGCCGCCGTCACCGCCGCCACCAGCGCCAGCCCCGCCGCCGCGAACGGGAACCACCGCCCGCCCAGCACCGCGATCGCCGCACTGCCCGCCACACCCCCGGCCGCCGTCCCCAGGTACAGCGCACTGCTGTTCAGCGAGATCAGCAGTGGCGCGTTCCCTGGATCGATCGACGCCAGCCGGTGCGGCAGCGCCACCGACACCGCCCACCCCGCCAGCGGCACCACCGCCGCGTACACCAGCGCCCCCGGCATGCTGCGCCCCAGCCAGGGCAGCGCGGCGAACGCGCCCGCCGCCACCGTCGAGCCGGTCAGCAGCACCCGCCGCACCCCGACCCGGTCCACCAGGCGCCCGCCCAGCCAGCTGCCCGCCACCGACATCACGCCCGCCGTCAGCAGCACCAGGCTCAGCCGGTCCGCGTCGCCCCCGGTCGCGCCCGAGACGGCGGTGGCCAGGTAGATGTAGACGCACTGGAAGGCCAGGAAGAACGCCAGCGTGGTGGCCGCCGCCCCCAGCACCCGCCGCTGCCCCAGCGGGGCCAGGCGCGCCCGCAGCCCCGGCGCCGCCACCGGTGCCGGCAGGTCGCGCAGCAGCAGTGCCAGTCCCGCCAGCGCCGCCACGCCCAGCGCGGTGACCAGCCACATCGTCATCCGCCAGTCGGCGCGCCCCACCCAGGTGCCCAGCGGCACGCCCAGCGCGGTGGCCACCGTCATCCCGCCCAGCACGGTGGCCAGCGCCCGTCCGCGCCGCTCGGGGGCGACCAGGGTGGTGGCCACCGCGTTGGCGGTCGGCGTGTACAGCGCGGCCCCGGCGGCCGCCAGGACCCGGGTGGCCAGCAGCAGGCCGTAGCTGGGGGCGAGCGCGCTGAGCGCGTTGGCCGCGCTGAACACCGCGAGCGCGGCCAGCAGCAGCCGCCGGCGCGGCCAGCGGGCGGTGAGCGCGGCCAGCGCCGGGGCCAGCAGCGCGTAGCCGAGCGCGAAGACGGTGACCAGCTGGCCCGCGGCCGGCACGGACACCCCCAGGTCGGCGGCGATCGGGCCGAGGATGCCGGCGACGACCATCGAGTCGGTGCCCATGGCGAAGGTGCCGAGGGCGAGCAGGAGCAGGCGTACGGGCATGGGAAAGCCCCCCGATTGTTTGACGATAGGGCAACAGTTTGACGCTCGTCAAACACTAAGGATGGGTGGATGATTGTCAAACCATCGACGACCCGACGAGGACCACGCGCCATGACCGAAGACGATCGGCTTCCCCAGCCCACCACCGCCGACATCGACCTCGTCACGGTCCTGCACGCCCTCGGCGACCCCGTCCGGATGACCCTGCTGCTCAGCTACGCCGACGGCGCCGAACACTCCTGCGCCCCCCGCGACCTGGGCCTGGACCACCTCCACAAATCGACCGTCTCCCACCACATGCGCGTCCTGCGCGAGGCCGGCGTCACCACCACCCGCGTCGCCGGGCGCAACCGCTTCGTCAGCCTGCGCCGCACCGACCTCGACGCCCGCTTCCCCGGCCTGCTCGACGCCCTCCTCGCCGGCGCCCCCGCCGCGCCTGCCGCGCCCGCCGCCCTCGACGGCTGAACCCACCGCCCGCGGGGTGGCGGGTCGGTGGGTCCTGGAGCGGAGGCCGGGTAGCCCTTCGGCGGGAATCAGTAGGGGGTCGGGCGGTTCTCGCGGGCCCACAGCTTCTCGGTCTCGCTCTGGGACGGGGGCGGGGCGATCCCGTTGATCATCCACAGGTCCCGGGGCGTCTCGTCGATGTGGAACTCGCAGTGCAGGCCGCGCCCGGTGGTGTGGGGCGCGAGGAGGGCGGCGAGGGCCTCCCGGGTGCGCTTGCGCAGGTCGGGGTCCTCGGTGTGCCGGGCGATGTGCTCGACCACGATCCGCACGGCGTCGTGCGCGGGCTGGTCGCCCACGTGGAAGGAGTCGGCGCCGATCTCGTGGAAGAGCGTCATCACGTAGAACTTCGGCAGCCCGAAGCGGGTGTAGAACCCGGTGATGTCGGCGGCGAGCTGCTGCTTCTGCCCGGGGGTGTAGGTGCCGGGAGGGTGGTAGACGTGCCACAGCGGCATGGGTGTTCTCCTCGCTGGTTTTCGACGGGTTTCGACGGGTCTCGGCAGGGTGCGGTTCAGCGGCGGATGGGGATGGTGAGGCCCTCCACCGGGCCGGGGAGCGCGGCCTTGAGCGCCCGGGTGAGGTCGTCGACGAGGACCTCGCGGTCGCCGCGCTCGACGCCGTCCAGGACGATGCGGGCCACCTCGGCGGCCGGGATCTTGTCGACGGGCAGGGCCGCCACCATCTCGGTGTCCGCGAAGCCCAGGTGCACGCCGACGACCTGGGTGTGCTGGGCGGCGAGCTCCAGGCGCAGGGAGTTGGTCAGGGACCACAGGGCGGCCTTGGAGGCGCCGTAGGCGCCGGCGCCCGCGCCCCAGGACAGCGCGGAGTGGATGTCGACCAGCGCCCCGCCGCCACGGGCCGCCAGCACCGGAGCGAAGGCCCGGGCGATGCGCAGCGGGCCCAGCACGTTGGTGTCGAAGGTCTCCTGGACCTGCCGCAGGTCGCCGGTGAGCAGCGCCCCCGGGTGCAGGACGCCGGCGTTGTTGAAGACGAGGTCGACGTCCTGGACGCGCTCGGCCAGGGCGGCCACCGAGGCGTCGTCGGTGACGTCCAGGGCGAGGACCTCGACCCGTGCGTCCTCGCTGGGCACGGGGGTGCGGGCGGTGGCGTAGACCTTCTTCGCGCCGCGCGCCAGCAGTTCCCCGACGAACGCCCGGCCGAGGCCGCGCAGGCCTCCGGTGACCAGGGCGGTGGAGCCGTCGATCACGGTCATGTGCGTGTTCCTCGCTCTCGGGAAGGCGGTGCCCGCAGCCGGGGCACCGCAACGTTTAGATTATTACCATCATCTAAACTGGATGGGGAAGCCCGGATGGGAAAGTAGGACCACCACCACCGCAGGACGAGGAAAGGAACGCAGGCATGCCCCGCGTGTCACGGGCCGAGGCCGAACGCCACCGCCAGGAGGTGATCGACCACACCGCCAGACTGATCCGGGAGCAGGGCTCCGACCAGGTCAGCGTCCCCCGGGCGATGGCCGCCGCAGGCCTGACGCACGGTGGCTTCTACCGGCACTTCGCCTCCAAGGACGACCTCGTCGCCCAAGCCCTCACAGCCGCCTTCACCGAACGCCGCGAAGCCATGGACCGCCTCGCCGACGACCCCGCACCCGGCACGCCCGCCCCCGACCCGGCCGCGCCCCAACACCCCACCCCCCGCGACGAGTTCCTTGCCCGCTACCTCTCCACCCCCCACCGCGACAACCCCGGCCAGGGCTGCGCCGCCGCAGCCCTGGCCGCCGACGCGGCCCGCGCCGAACCCGGCTCCCCGCTGCGCACCGCCTTCACCGCCGGACTGCGCGACCTGGTCGACGGCTTCCAGCACCTGCCCGAGGCCGCCGACCGCGACAGCGCCCTCGCCGACCTGTCCACCATGGTCGGAGCCCTCCTCCTGGCCCGCGCCAGCGAGGACCCCGCCCTGTCCGACGAACTCCTCGCCGCCGCCCGCCACCGCCTGACCACCCCCACCGGCCCCGTGTAGGGCCGGGGCCGCCACCCCGGCCCCGGCCCGCCCGGGTCCGGGGCCACCGGCCCCTGCCCCGGCGGCGCTTGCCCCGGCGCCGGGGCCCGTGATCGGATGGCGCCAGCATCGCGTGCCGGTGGCGGACAGCGTCAGGCATGGAGGTGCGGAACCGAAGGGGCCGCCTCCCGTGGCTTCCCATGACGGCGACCGCGTGGTCGCCCTGAGTCTTCAACTCTCCCGAGCACACCAGGAACTGCGCCGCCAGGTCGGTCGGATCAGGGCCGGGATCGGACAGCGCCGCCCGGACGGCGACACACTGCGCACCCACTGCCTGGCCTTCTGCGCCGCACTGACGGCACATCACCAGGGCGAGGACGAGGGCATGTTCGCCCAACTGGTGCGCGAACGCCCGCAGCTCGCCGGCACGGTCGCCAAACTCGTCGAGGACCACGAGATGATCGCCGCCATCCTCACCCGGGTGCGCGAACTCGCCGACCACGCCGCCGAATCGGCCGGACCACCCGGCGAAGGGCTGGAAGCGGTCGGCCGTGAACTCGACGGCCTCACGGCGATCATGGAATCCCACTTCGCCTACGAGGAACGGACGATCAGCGAGGCCCTCGACGGCGAGACACCCGAGGGTAGTTGGCCCGACCAGGTGTTCCGCTTCGCCTGACGGGCGAGCCCCGCCGGCGGGGCAGCGGAATCCCGTTGCGAGGTGAGGGCCCGCGCTGTAGACATGCCGCGATGACGATTTTTCATTGCGCCGCCTGCGGCGAGGCCCTCACCGCCGACCTCGAACCCCTCCCGGCGGTTCCGGCCCGGCACCTGTTCGAGGGCGAGCTCGTCAACGGCCGGCGACAGGCCCCGCCCACCGTGCCCCGCGGCCACTACGCCGTCGATCCGCAGCCGCACGGCCCGCCGTTCGTCCCGGCCGAGGACCAGGACGGCTGCCCCGCCGCCTACCCCGGCGGCCCGTGCATCAGCGACTTCGACGGAATGGTCGTCGTCTCCGCCGGGCCCCGGAACACCTTCGTCCTGCACCCCGACGACGGGACCGGCCTCACCTGGCACGCGACAACGAGCGGGCCACCCGGCTGCTGCGGAGCCCCCGGCGACGGCCCGCCCAACCGCGCCTGCCGCTGCGGCGCCGTGGTCGGAGGCGAGATGTCGGACTGCTACACCCCCTACGAACTCCACCTGCTGCCCGACGCCGTCCGCCCGGCCGCCCACACCCCCGCCCGCTGACACAAGCGGTCACCCGGACCCGACAGCTCCTCCATCCCACCCAGGAGTTGCCACTACCGGTCGTCGAACTCACCCGCACTGACGGCGGCGACGAAGGCCCGCCAAGCGGGGGAGCGGAAGAGGAGCACGGGCCCGTCCGGGTCCTTGGAGTCCCGGACGGGCTGCACGCCGGTGAAGCCGTCGGCGACCTCGACGCACTGACCGCCCTGTCCGCTGTACGTGCTCTTGCGCCAGGTGGTGTTCATCGCGGTTGCCTCCTGCGGGTGGAGTGGAAAGTCGATGGGGATGACTTCCCACTCCGGCGCCGGGTTAGGCGCAGGTGTCAGTGCGGGCCGGAGCGGATGCCGTTGCCCCGCGACCAGAGTTCTTCGACGTGTTCGGCGAAGCGGTCGAACATGCCGTTCTCCCCGCTGCGCCGCAGGTGCATCAGCGGCGAGTCGTGGCCGACGGCGCGGGCGAGGTGAGGCGTGACGAGGGCGTGCTCGTCGAAGCGGAAGACGGAGAGGCCGACATGGTTCGGACCGTCGTCCGGAGCGCTGAACCGGGCCTCGAAGCCCTCGGTACCGGAGAGCTTGGCCAGGTTCTCCAGGGTGACCCTGATCCTGGTGGACACCGTGAGCGCCACGTCCTCGACCTGCTCGCGCTGACGCGTCGTGTCGGAGTCCGGATCCCCGAGGAGAAACCGGACCCGGCAGCCGCTCTCGGCCTTGCGCCGCAGAGTCTGAAGCAGGGCGGGCTGCTCCAGCCACACGAAGTAGTTGGTGTACCCGGCGAGGAAGACATCCGACCGGGCCTCGGCGATCAGCTGCGCCCAGACCGCCTGCGGGCAGGCCGAGCGGTACGGATAGACGGCGAACACCTCCCGGTCGTGCCCGGTCTTGACGTTCGCCCGCACGGTGTTGGGCCAGATCACTCGTTCATCACCCCCTGAGGTCGCGGCGGCGGATTGAACCGGGCGGAGGGGTTGAGAAGGCCCCTAGAAACCGCCGGATCGGGGCGGCGGGGCCGGAGTTGCTGCTACCGGACGTCGAACTCGCCGGCGTGGACGGCGGCGACGAAGGCCTGCCAGGCGGGGGAGGGAAAGAGGAGGACGGGCCCGTCGGGGTCCTTGGAATCCCGGACGGGCTGCACGCCGGTGAAGCCGTCGGCGACCTCGATGCACTGACCGCCACTGCCGCTGTACGTGCTCTTGCGCCAGGTGGTGTCCATCGCGGTTGCCTCCTGCGGGTGGAGTGGGAAGTCGATGGGGATGACTTCCCACTCCGGCGTCAGGTAGGCCTAGTTGGCGTCGAACTCGCCGGCGCCGACGGCGGTGACGAAGGCCTGCCAGGCATCGGCGGGGAAGGCGAGGGTGTGGCCGTTGGGGTTCTTGGAGTCGCGGACCGGGACGATGCCGGGGAAGCCGTCCGCTACCTCGATGCATTCGCCGCCTTGGCCGCTGAACGTGCTCTTGCGCCAGCGAGCGCCGGATAGGTCAAGGTGCACTTTCAAGTTCCTTCCGTACTGCGCGGATCAGCTCAAGCGACGGGGCCAGAGGAAGTGCCTCGGCTTGCAGCCGATCGTACTCCCTGGCCCAGCCCGCGAGGGTTTCGGCGTCGCGCTCCAGATGGCCGCGCAGGTGGCTCTCCGAATAGCCGAGCAGCGAACGATTCGGCATCGTCAGGAGCGTCACCGGGTGTGCGAACGGCCGGTGCTCTCCGAGACCGAGCGGAGCTACCTGGATGGTCATGTTCGGCCGACCGGCCAGCTCTTCCAAGTGAGCCAACTGGCGTGCCATCACTGCTGGTCCACCGATCGGTCGTCGCAGGCTCCACTCGTCGAGTACGGCCTGGATGTACGGCGGAGACGCTCGGTTGATCCGTTCCTGCCGGGTGAGAAGGAACCGCATGCGCTCGTCGGCCTGCTGCTGAGTGACGGTCCCGCGCGTGACCGGTGCCTGTTCATAGGCTGCCGCATATTCGGGAGTCTGTAGCAGCCCGGAGATGACCCCGATCTGGAAGAGCCGGATGGCGGTCGCTTCGGCTTCCTTGTCGGCGTACTCAGGGAAACCCTCTATCAGGATGCTGTGTTCGAGCTGGTCGAGCATCAGGCCGAGGGTGCCGCCGGTGGCGAGGTGCTCGTCCACGAGATCGACGAATCGGCGGCTCGGCGCGCGGATGCCGCGCTCGATGCTGGAGATGTAGGCGCCGGAGTAGGCGATGACCTCTCCGAGTTCCGTCTGGGTCAGGCCGCGTGCCTCGCGTGAACGGCGGAGCTGAATCCCGAGGGTCGCGTACGGAGATGACGCAGGATCAAGCTTCTTACGGTTCATGATGCTTCCCAACTGAACCATGCTGAACTGGCGACTTCAGATGCTTCCCCAGGAGGGGGTCGTTCCGCAAGTCTTTCCCACACAGAACGTGAAGGATCGACAGCGGAAGGTTACTCCCATGGGTGATGTCCAAGTGCCCCGGTTGCACGGCTACGGGGTGCGGTGGGACCCGGAGGGCCGGTGTTACCGGGTGCGGAACGAGACGACGGGCGAGTGGCTGCGCAGCGGTACCTCGGGTGGGCTGGCCGCCTTCTCCTCCTTCTCCGCCGCCTTCAGCGCCTGGCGGGGGTTCGAGGTTCGGCGGCAGGTGGGGGCGTGATGGGATCCGCCCTCGACCGCGCCACCGCCGATCAGCGCCGGCAGGCGGCCGACGTCCTCGACGACCTGACCACCGTCCTCGCCCTGGCCGGGGTGAAGTTGCCTTCTGTCGAAGTCGACTGGGAGCACGGCCGCAGGACGGGCTGCTACCTCATCGGCCTCGGCTGCGCCCGCCCATCCGAACTTCTCCGGGTCGTCGACCTGCTCCGCAAGGGGCTGAGCTACGAGCGCCTGAAGCATGACGGCTGAACTCCTCGTCCGCCTCCTCTGGTTGGCGGGCTTCTCCCTCGTACTCCTCGCCGCCCTCAGAAGGTGAACCACCCGATGCGCGACCCCCGCCTCCTCGCCAAGCCGCCCGTATGCCGGCTCGGCTGCCTCGTCCTCGTGCGCAACCCGCGCGGCGACGTCCTCCTGGTCGACCCCGACTACATGGACGGCCTCCTCCTCCCCGGCGGCGCCGCCCAACCCAACGAGCCCCCCAACCTCGCCGCCGCCCGCCACCTCCACGCCGAGACCGGCCTCAACCTGCGCCTCACGGACGTCCTGGCGGTCGACTTCACCCCCGCCGACCGCTACCTGGAGCGCCTCAACCTGGTCTTCGACGGCGGCACCGTGCGAGAGGACACCCGCCTCACCGTCCCGCCCCGGCACCGCAGCGGACTGTTCGGCGCCCGCTTCGTCCCCGCCCACGAACTCCCGGACGTCATGGCCCCCGCCCAGGCCGCCCGCGCCGCCGAAGCCCTCGCCAACCGCGCCGTCCCCCTCCTCCTCCACGGCCAGCGCGCCACCTGCGACGAGAACCGGCCCCCACCGCGCTAGGAGTCGTCTTCAAAGGGTCAGATCCAGAGCAGGATTGAGGCGATGGTGATGGCGGCCTGGTAGGACTCGCGGGTCTTGTCGTAGCGGGTGGCCAGGCCGCGCCACTGCTTGAGGCGGTTGAAGCAGCGCTCTACGACGTTGCGGAGCCTGTAGATCCGGCGGTCGAAGCCGGGTGGGCGACCGCCCCGGCTTCCTCTTCCCAGGCGGCCGCCGGCCTGGTCGATCCGCTCGGGGATCGTGTGCTTGATCTTGCGCTTGCGCAGGTAGGTGCGGATCTTGCGGGAGCTGTACCCCTTGTCCGCAACCACGTGGTCGGGTCTGGTGCGCGGACGGCCGGGCCCGACGCGGGGCACGCTGATCGCCTGGATGACGTGTTCGAAGCGGGTGCAGTCGTTGGCGTTGCCGCCGCTCAGCACGAAGCTGAGCGGGCGGCCACGCCCGTCGCAGGCCAGGTGGACCTTGGTGCTCAGTCCGCCACGGGATCGGCCGAGGGCGTGATCACCCGCTTCGTCCCGATCGCGTGCCCCTTTTTACCGCCGGTCGCGTGCTGGTGGGCCCGCACGATCGTGGAGTCGACCGACACCAGCCAGGCGATGTCCCCGGCCGCGTCCTTCTCCGCCTGGATCGCCCGCAGCAGCCGCGAGAAGACGACCCTTGGCGCAGCGCCGCGTTGATCCTCCGGGCGTTCATCCGGCTCCGAGCGGGCTGCCATCGCAGGTCCGGTGGCAGGGCCTGGCGTCGCGTTCGTCGCAGGCCGGGGCGCACGGGACGAAGGTCACGATCGCCGTGGCCGGTTCGCCTCACCTGGCGAACCGGCCGCGGCGCGTGGAGGACGCCGGGTCAGGATGCAGCGGGCCAGGTCGACTTGGCCGGGGGTGCATCCCCGGCAGTCAGGGAGCGTCGCCTCCCCCTGATCACCAGGACCCGCACCCGGTCAGGAGGAGGCGGTCGTCAGAGTCCGCAGCTCGGTGTCCGACAGGTGCAGGTCCTGCGCCGCGAAGAGCGCCGGCAGTTGCTCGACGGTGCGCGCGGAGGCGATCGGCGAGGTCACGGTGGGCTGCCGTCCGAGCCAGGCCAGCGCCACGGTGGCCATCTCCACCCCCCGCGCCGTCGCGATCCGCTCCAACGCGTCGAGCACCTTCACGCCGCGTTCCGTGTCCGCGTAGCCACCGGCGAGTCCGGGGACGTCGCGCACGTTGTCGGTGCTCTTCCCGGGGCGGTACTTGCCGGTGAGGAAGCCGGAGGCCAGTGCGAAGTACGGAACGCAGGCCAGCCCCTCGCGCTGTACGACGTCCCGCCGGGCGCCCTCGTAGGTGTCGCGCGAGACGAGGTTGTACTGCGGCTGCAGGGCCACGTAGCGGGCCAGTCCTTCGCGGTCGGAGAAGGCCAGCGATGCGGAGAGCCGTTCGGGGCTGATGTTGGAGGCCGCGATGGCACGCACCTTGCCGGCCTTCACGAGACCGTCGAGAGCGAGGATGATCTCGCCGACGGGGATGGACTCGTCCCGGTCGAAGTGGGTGTAGTAGACGTCGATGTGGTCGGTACGCAGCCGCCGCAGGGACTCCTCGACGGCGGCCTTGATGTTGGCGGGCGCGAGGCCCGGGTACTCGGGGTGGTCGCCGACCTTGGTGGCGACGACCACGTCGTCGCGATTGCGGCGGGCGGCGAGCCAGTCGCCGATGATGCTCTCGGACTGCCCCGGCTCGTTGCCGGCGAAGTAGTTCATGTACGAGTCGGAGGTGTCGATGAAGTTGCCGCCGCCGGCGAGGTACGCGTCGAGCACCGCGAACGACTGGGCCTTGTCGGCGGTCCAGCCGAAGACGTTGCCTCCGAGGCAGAGCGGCGAGACGAGGAGGTCGGACGAGCCGAGGGATCGAAGTTCAGTCACGTCCCGACCAACGTGCTTCCGGCTGCAGGGAGTTCCACCCCCGGGATTGCTTCCGGTCGCGACGGACGTCCCGGCCGCCGGCCGTGAACCCATGCCCTGCCCACGCGACTTGGGAGGCTTCTCCCGCCGCCGCGGGCGCGGTCGGCATCGGCGCCGCCGCTCGGCACCGGCACGAAGGGGAAGGCCGTACTCGACGGCCTTCGGGCGTCGGCCGCCGCTCACCCGGCTGCCCTCGGCGGGCGCCGGGCCAGGACCGTTCCTCAGCTGGAAGTGCAACCCGGACAGACCCTAGGACGCCCGGCGGCGGGCGCTCAGCTGACGCCCCGCAGGACACACAGGGTCCCCTGCGGCGCGTGGAACGTCTGCCGCACCTCCCACGCCCCGCTCTGCCCCGCCTTGACGCTCACCGCCGTGTCGCCGAGGGCGAGCACCGTGGCCTTCGGCGAGGTGAAGTAGACGACGATCCGGTAGTCCGCGTCCCGGCCGCCGGGGTTCACCGCGGTGCCGGCCGCGCGCCAGCCGTCCTTGGTCGCCTCGCAGGTGCCGATGGCGACCTGCTTGCGCTTCTCCTGGTCGTTGGCGACGGACGACGGCGGCGGCAGCGTCGGCTGCTCCAGCACGGCGATCTCACCGCTGCTCGCAGCCTCCCCGGAGGGCGCAGCCGTGGCGGCCTGCACGTCCTGGCTGCCGCCGCTGTGGGGCTGGCGGCAGCCGGACAGGGCGGCGAGGGCGAGCAGGGCGATGCCGACGGCGGCACCCGCTCGGGCCTTGTGCTTCGTTTCGCGCATCTCTTGACTTCCTTCGGCTGTGGGCGGCGCCAGGAACGATCACACCGGTGTCACCGCAGAGGGGCCCGGCCCGTCTTACCGTGCCGACGCGGGCGGCGCGGGCTCGGCGGGCCTGGCGGTGGCGGAGGTTCATCCGTTCGGCTGAGGACCGTCCCGTCGTCCGCCCCTCACCCACGAGCCGGACGGACGACGGAGGGACGACAGGCGGACGACGGACGGGCACAGAACGGCGGCGGTCCCCGGAGCCCACGCCCCGGGGACCGCCGCCGTCAGCCGTCGTTGCTAGCAGCGACGACGGTTGCGGCGTGTCACCAGCGCGAGCCCACCGCCGAGGAGCAGGAGGCTCCCCGCCAGCCCGGCCAGGCGGGTGTTCGCGCCGGTGCTCGGCAGGTGGCCGTGCGGCGGGTTCGCGGTCACCGTCGCGCTGGACGGCGGGGAGGTCACCGGCGGACCGGACGGCGGGGTGCCCGTCGCCGTCGCCGTGTTGGTGATCTTCCCGCTGTTCAGGTCGGCCTGCGTGACGGTGTAGTCGGCGGTGCAGGTCACGGCCGCGCCGGGCGCGAGGGAGGCGGCGCCGGCCGGGCAGGTCACCACGGGTGCCGTGCCGCTACCGGAGAACGCCGTCTCGTTCACCGTCACATCGGTCAGCGTGACGCCCCCGGTGTTGGTCACCAGGAAGGAGTAGTCGACGGTCTGGCCTGCGGCCGTGACCGTGCTCGGCGAGGCCGACTTCACCACGGTGAGCGCGGGGGCCGGGGCGTTCGGGACGCTGGTCGAGGACGGCGGGGACATCGCGGGCGGGCCGGTGGGCGGGGTGCCCGTGGCCGTCGCGGTGTTGGCGACCTTGCCACCGTCCAGGTCGGCCTGCGTGACGGTGTAGCCGGCGGTGCAGGTCACGGCCGCGCCGGGCGCGAGCGAGGCCGCGCCGGCCGGGCAGGTGATCACGGGCGGAGTGCCGGTGCCGGAGAACGCGGTCTCGTTCACGGTGACGTTGGTCAGGGGCACGTTCCCGGTGTTGGTCACCAGGAAGGAGTAGTGCAACACCTGGCCGACACCGGTCAGTTCCGTCGCATCCACCGACTTCATGATGGTGAGCGCGGGGTTGGAGGTCGCGGTGACGGTTGCGTTGGACGGCGGGGAGGTGACGGGCGGGCCGGTGGGCGGTGTGCCGGTGGCCGTCGCGGTGTTGGTGATGCTGCCCGCGTTGAGATCGGCCTGCGTGACCGTGTAGGGGGCGGTGCAGGTCACGGACGTACCCGGCGCGAGGGAGGCTGCGCCTGCCGGGCAGGTGATCATGGGCGGCGTGCCGGTGCCGGAGAACGCGCTCTCGTTCACCGTCACGTTGGTGAGGGTGACGTCGCCGGTGTTGGTGACCAGGAAGCTGTAGTCGACGACCTGTCCGACGGTCGAAACCGTGGTGGGGGAGGCGGTCTTGGCGATGGTGAGCGCCGGGTTGGAGGTCGCGGTGACGGTTGCGTTGGACGGCGGGGAGGTGACGGGCGGGCCGGTGGGCGGTGTGCCGGTGGCCGTCGCGGTGTTGGTGATCGAGCCTGCGTTGATGTCGGCCTGCGTGACGGTGTAGGGGGCGGTGCAGGTCACGGATGTGCCGGGTGCCAGCGAGGCCGCGCCTGCCGGGCAGGTGATCACCGGCGGGGTGCCGGTGCCGGAGAACGCGGTCTCGTTCACCGTCACGTTGGTGAGGGTCACGTTGCCGGTGTTGGCCACCAGGAAGCTGTAGTCCACGACCTGTCCAACGGTCGAAACCGTGGTCGGCGAGGCGGTCTTCATGATCGTGAGCGCCGGGTTGGACGTCGCGGTGACGGTTGCGTTCGACGGCGGGGACGTGACGGGCGGGCCGGTGGGCGGAGTACCGGTCGCCGTCGCGGTGTTGGTGATCGAGCCTGCGTTGATGTCGGCCTGCGTGACGGTGTAGGGGGCGGTGCAGGTCACCGACGTACCCGGCGCCAGCGAGGCCGCGCCTGCCGGGCAGGTGATCGCGGGCGGCGTGCCGGTGCCCGAGAACGCCGTCTCGTTGACCGTCACGTCGGTCAGCGTCACGTTCCCGGTGTTCGTCACCAGGAAGCTGTAGTCCACGACCTGCCCGACGGCCGTGACCGTGGTCGGGGACGCGGTCTTCATGATCGTGAGCGAGGGCGTCGCGGGGACCGGGGTGTTGGTGAAGGTGCAGAGCACCATCGGGCTGTTCTTGTCCTCCACCGTCGGCGGGAACGGCAGGTTGAAGGTGGTCGCGCCGGTGCCCGAGGCGACCGGGGCGTTGCCGTTGGCCGTGTCGACGCAGTCGTAGGCGGTGGTGTAGTTGGCGAGGCTGCCGGAGGCGGCGGTCTCGGTCAGCGTGTAGGTGGTTCCCGACACGGCGATGACCGGGCCGGCGGGGGGAGCCTGGATGCCGGTGCTGGTGCCGGTCGTGGTGGCGGTGTTGCCCTGGGTGATGCCGCCGCCGGTGATCGCCAGGTTGAACTGGTCGTTCGACGTGGTCGAGGAGGCGAACCGGCCGACGATGTTCTTCTGCAGGGCCAGGGTCGGGTTGGTGGAGCAGGCGCCGAGGTCCACGGACAGGAACGCGTTGTTGGAGTACGGCGTGGGACCGGCCAGGATCGCGCCGGTGTTCGGGTTGAGCTGCTCCAGGAAGGTGGTGGTCCCCGTGGCGAACTCGATGTAGAGCGTTCCGGCGTTGTCGAAGGCCGCCCCGTTGAACGAGTTGCTGTCCGGGTTGGGCAGGGTGCTCAGCACCGTGTCGGTCAGCGGCACGCCGGTGGCCGACCCGGTGGTGGGGATCGGACCGTTGACCCGGCCGATGGCGGCGTCGGTGCCGACGGAGGAGAGGACGTAGAGGTTGCCGCCCGCGTCGAAGGTGATGTCACCGTTGGGGCCGGAGGCGCCGGTGACCGGCAGGTCGAACGTGGCGATCACGCCGGGGATCGCGGTGTTGGTGGTGGTGTTGAAGCCGTAGAGGGTGGCCACGCCGGGCGTGGTCGCCGTGCCGGGCTCGAAGCTGGCGTAGTAGTAGACGCCGTTGGCCGGGTCCACCGCGCCGGCGACGAAGGAGTCGTTGGTGGCGCCGGCGGATCCGGTGTAGGTGGTCCAGGCCTGGGTGGCCGCGTTGTAGCCGTACACGTTGACGGACCCGGCGACGGTCGGCGTCTGGTCGACCACGTAGGCGGCGGTGCCGCCGTCGGTGATCCCGAGGGCGTTGGTGAAGCCGGATCCGGCGGGGAGCGTGCTGACCGTCGTCGCGGTCACGCTGGATCCGCCGACGGTGCCGGCGGCCAGGGCGAGCAGGGTGCCGTTCGCGGCGGTGGAGGAGCCGCGCTGGATGGCGTAGATCGTGTTGCCCGTGCAGTCCAGGGGGTCGCCGGGTGCCCGGGGCAGGCGGCCGGCCGGGGCGGTGCTCGGCGGGGCGGCCGCGTTGCTCGGGCCGGCCGGACCGGCGGTCGCGGACGGCGTGGCCGCCGGGGACGGGGCTGCCGGAGCGCTGCTCTGGCCGGCGGGCACGGAGGCCGCTGACGGGTCGGCCTTCGCCGCCGTGGCGTCGGCGCCGGGGTCCTTCCACTCCAGTACGACGAGGCCGTCGCCGCCGTCGCCGCTGTGGCCGGCGCCGCTCTTGGCCGCGTCGGCGCCGTTGACGCCCGTGAGGGACGGGGCGAGGCCGCCGAAGGCCGCCCCGGTGACGTACTGGCGCTCGGTCACGTGAGGCGCAAGGCCTTGCGCCCCGTCTCCAGCACCGGCCCCGGTGGCCCCGGCAGCACCGGCGCCGCTCGCGCTCGCGGTCTCAGTCGCGCTCGCGCTCGCGGCCGTGCCGCCGTCGGCTGCCAGCAGGGTGTCCGCGGGGGTGTGCGACTGGCCCGACCGGATGACGGAGGCGCCACCGTTGCGGGCCTCCGGGGAGCCGGAGCCGTCGGGACGCGACCGCCCGCCCTGGCCCGGGACCACTGTCAGCCGCTGTCCGGCCGTCACCTCCAGCAGCGCGGTCGCGTAGGCGCCGGCGGCGCCCGGCCGGTTCGCGTGGTCGCGGCCGGCCGCGGCGGTGTCGCCGTCGGCGGCCGCACCCGCACCCCAGGCCTTCGCCCTGATCGAGGAGACCCCGGTGGGGACGGTGAAGTCCTGGTCGCTTCCGGTGTAGGCGAAGGACAGGCAGTCGGTGTAGCCGGCGTCCGTCGGGCACGTCTGAGCCGCGTGCGCGGCGGGGGCGGCCAGCAGCGGGACGAGCGGCGTCGGCGCCAGCATCAGCACGGCCGCCAGCATTCCCGTCCAGCCGCGCCGCGTCGAGCCCGCCCTCCTCGACGGACGGGCCAGGGCTCTGCCTGGTGCTTCGAAGGCTCGGGCCAGGCCCCAGGGTCGTCTGACTTCGGGCATCGGGGACTCCCCAGGGTGCTCGCGGGACTCATGGCTGACGGCATGAATGCGCCATAAGGTGACGAAGTGACTATGTCGTCCGTGTTATCCGGGCTGATCCGGGCGCGCGGGAGAAGTCATCCCGGCGGCCCACAGGGGAGAGCTGACAACCTGTCGGACGGGCCGCCGGGTGCGGCTGCCGGAGTGACGGTCGATGCCGCGGAGGTCACGGAGGTCGCGGCGCCTCGCCCGCAAGCGGGGCCCGCAAACGGACGGCCGGGCCCGGCAGGCCTGCTGAGCCGCCGTCCGCGCGGAGTCCGTCGAGCGCCCGTGGGAGTCGGAACTCGCCTGTCACTGAGCTGAGTTGATCCGGCAGGCCGCCGGGCTCGCCGGCGAACTGACGGTCAGTTCCCGGGCCTGGTGGCGAAGGCGGCGATGTCCGTCAGCGGCGGTCGGTAGCCGTGGGTGGTGTCCACGTGCAGGTGCGGCACCGGCAGGGACGGCGGGGTGAAGTCGTCCAGCAGGTTGCCCGGGCCGGGTGGGGCGGCGAGGAGCGCGCGGTCGGCGTGTGCGGCGCGGTGCGGGTGCGTCGTCAGGCGGGCCCGGATCCGGGCGCGGGCCACTGCCGGGTCCACCCGGCAGTGCACGATGCGCAGTTCGGCGTGCTCGGCCAGCGGGGTCAGGCCGGGCCGCCACAGCCGGTCCTGGAACGCGGCCTCCGCCACCACGCTCACCCCCGCGCGCACCAGGACCTCCAGGACGTCGAAGAACGCCGCGCGCACCGCCTCGTCGGGGTTCCCGGCCCGGGTGCCGGCGTGCACCAGGCCCTCCTTCAGCTCGTCCCGGCACACCGCCGGGCAACCGAGGGACCGTGCCAGCGCGTGGGCCAGCGTCGTCTTCCCGCTGCCCGGCCCGCCGCTCACCACGATCAGCATCTGTGGACCCTTTCGTCAGGTCAGGTCAGGCCGGGCCGGGGCAGGTCAGGGCCGGTTGAGCCGTCAGGTCAGGTCAGGCCAGGGCGCGGCGCAGGCGGTCGGCGAGGGTGGGATAGGGGCGGCAGTCCAGGACGGGCAGGTGGTGGGTGCGGGCCTGGTCGGCGAGCCAGTGGGAGTAGCGGGCGCTGACGGCCGCGCGGCGCTCCTGCGGGCCGGATTCGGGCTCCCGCCGGGCGTAGTTGGCGCTGATGCCGGCCGCGTCGCCCTCGTGCAGGAACGCGGCGCGCACGACGCGGCCCTGTCCGGCGGCCTCGGCGGCGGCGCGGGCGGCGGCGGCCGGGGTGAGGTAGTCGCCTTCGACGATCGCGGGCACGTCGACGGTGAGGCGGTTGCGCACCACGCCGAGCAGGGCGTCGTCCAGGGCGCGGGCGGTGGCGATCTGCAGTTCCAGGACGCGGTCGGCGGGCAGCGCGTCGGGGTCGTCGAGGCCGTCGAAGTGGTGCAGGCCGGGGTGGCCCTCGGCGGTGGTGGCGGCGTGCAGGGCGGCGACGACGTCGTCGAACTCGACCACGAACGCGCCGCTGTGCCGGGCGAGTTCGGCGGCGGCGCGGCTCTTGCCGAGGCCGGAGGCGCCGCCGAGCAGCAGGACGTCCCAGGTGGGGGCGCTGCCGTTGCCGTCCCCGTTGCCGTCCCTGCTGCCGTTGCTGTCGTTGCTGTGCATCCGGGCACGGTACCCGCCGCGCGGGGTGGGGCGGTAAGCGGTTTCGGGGGCGGGCGGGCTCTGTGGGGTGAGGGAGATGTGGGTCTTCCTCGCCTGGCCCCCGGCGCCCGACAGCCGGCCCCGGCCCGGTCCCGTCCGTCACCCGCGCCGCGCCCGCCCCCGGTGCGGCGCGGGTGACGGGAAGCGGGTGGCGGGAGGCGGCAGCGGGAGGCGGGCGTACGGGCGGTCCCGGCGGCGCCGGGCATCGGGCGTCAGGTGTCGGGCCTCAGATGTCGGTTGTCAGGCGCCGCGCGGGGCTGGTCGGTTGTCAGGCGTCGCGCGGCGGGCCGAAGCCGTCGGCGAGCACGGCGAGCCTGGCCAGCAGGGCGTCGGCGAGCGGGAAGGCGGCGTCGCTGGCCAGCCAGCGGCTCAGGGCGGTCACGTAGCAGTCGAAGACGAGGTCGGCGACGGCGGCCGGGTCGAGGTCGGGGCGGATCTCGCCGCGCTGCCGGCCGCGGGTGACGGTGGCGAGGATCGCGTGCGGGGTGGCGGCGCCCAGGCCGAAGGCGGCGTGCAGGACCCCGCTGTCGTGGAGTTCCTTGGCCAGCGCGTAGTCCTGCTCGTTGAACCGCGCGAGGGCGCGGAGCTCGTCCGCGAGCGCTTCGACGACCGGTCCGCCGTCGGCCGCGTCCGCCGCCTCCTGCCGGTCCAGCAGCTCGTGGCGCTGCCGGACCCAGGCGGTGACGAAGTCCTCCTTGCGGCGGAAGTGGTTGAAGGCCGTCTGGCGGCCGGTGTCGGCGCGTTCGGCGATGTGGTCGTAGGTGGTGGCCGCGTAGCCGTGGGCGGCGAACAGGTCGAGGGCGGCGGCCAGCAGCCGTTCGCGGGTGGCGCTGCGGCGCTGCCCGCGCCGGTCCTGGCCGGCGGGCCCGTCCGGCCGGCCCTGCCCGTCCCGGGGTCCGGCCGGTTCCTGCGGTGCCGCGGGTTCCTGAGGTGCTGTCGGTCTCACGCGACGAGTGTACTTGAATCCACTTTGGTACTGGAGTACACATTGGTACTCCGGTACACCTACTGAGGAGGTCAAGCGATGGCCGTCCCCTTCACCCTGGGCCTGCACGCGATCGCCGAGGACACCTACGCCTACCTGCAACCCAGCGGCACCTGGGGCTTCAGCAACGCCGGGCTGGTCGTCTCCGGCGGCGAAGGGCTGCTCGTCGACACCCTGTTCACCGTCCCGCGGACCCGCGCCATGCTGGAGACGATGACGCGGGCCCTGCCCCGGCTCGCCATCCGCACCCTGGTCAACAGCCACAGCGACGGCGACCACTGGTGGGGCAACCAGCTGCTCCCGGACGCCGAGATCCTCGCCTCCGAGGCCGCCGCGGCCCACATGCGCGGCGAGCGCCTGCACGAGCTGCTCGCCTCCCCGGGCGACATCCCGCTCCCGCGGGTCGTCGAACGGATGCGTGAGGCCTTCGACTTCACCGGCATCACCCCGACCCCGCCGACCCGCACCTTCAGCGGCGAACTGGAGGTCGCGGTGGGCGGGCGCAGCGTCCGGCTGATCGAGGTCGGCCCGGCCCACACCGCCGGTGACGTGCTGGTCCACGTCCCGGACGCGGGCGTGCTGTTCACCGGGGACATCCTGTTCGTCGGCGGCCACCCGGTGGTCCACAGCGGTCCGGTGTCGGGCTGGATCGCCGCCTGCGACCTGATCCTCGGCCTGGACGCGGAGACGATCGTGCCCGGGCACGGGCCGGTCGTCGGCACAGCGGAGGTCCGTGCCCTCCGCGACTACCTGGAACGGCTCCACGGCCACGCCGTGCGCGCGCACCGGGCCGGCCTGCCCGTCCTCCAGGCGGCCCGGGAGATGGACCTGGACGGCTTCGCCCACTGGGCCGACCCCGAGCGGCTGGTGCTCAACGTCGGCGCCGTCTACCGCGAGCTCAACGGCGACGGCACCCCCGACGAGCTGGAGCTGATGGGCCGTCTCGACCACTACGCGGCGCCGCACGCAGAGCCGCACGCCGAGTCGCACGCCGCCCCGCGCGCTACCCCGCGCCCCGCCGACGCGGCCCCGAGGCTCGCGCCGCGGCCCGCCGCCGAGGTCGCCGCCCTGGCCGGACGCCTGGAGGGCCCCGCGGCGCAGGTCCTCGCCGGCGGCGCCGGGCCGCTGGCGGGCCGTCCGGTGCTCAACGTCCTGGCGACCGTCGGCCACCACCCCGACCTGCTGGTCGCCCTGGTGCCCCTGCTCACCCGGCTCGCCCAGGGCCTGCTCCCGCCCCGCGAACGGGAACTGGCGATCCTGCGCACCGCCCACCGCACCGGCTGCGCCTACGAGTGGCACCACCACGCCCGCCTCGGCGCCGCCGCCGGCCTGACCGGGCCCGAGATCGCCCGCGTCCTCGGCGGACCGGACGCCCCCGGCTGGAACGAGGGCGACCGGGCGCTGCTGCGGGCCGTGGACGAGCTGTGCGGGGACCACGCGCTCTCCCCGGCCACCTGGCGTGAGCTGACGGACCGCCACTCCACCCCGCAGCTGCTGGAACTGCTCGCCCTCGTCGGCGCCTACGCGCTGGTCGCGGGCATCGTCAACAGCTGCGGCGTCCCCCTCGACGACTGGCTCGCCCCGCCCGTGGCGGCGGGCTGACCGTCGCCGACCGCCTTGTGGGGGACCGGAGTTCACCACACGGCGCGCCCGCGCGCCGCCGTCCGGGACCGGCCCGCCGCGCCCGGTTCAGTCGTCGTGCAGCGGGCGGCGCACCACCCAGGGCAGGACGAACCACAGCCCGGCGAAGATCAGCGCGACGACGGAGGTGATGGCCAGGGCCGTGGCGGTCCCGAGCACGACGTCCAGGACGAGCAGCACGGCGCCGGTGAGCGCGCAGGCGAGCAGCATCAGGCCCAACTGGGCGATGTGGACGGAGACCTTGACGATCCGCGCCTTGCCGGGGTGGCGGAACAGCCCGCGGTGCAGCGCCACCGGGGTGGCGAACACGGCCGAGGAGATGACGGCCAGCAGCAGGGTGGTGACGTAGACGTCCTGCTGGCCGTCGGTGAGGGTGGCGAAGCGCGGGGTGAAGGCGACCCCGAGCAGGAACGCGAACACGATCTGCACGCCGGTCTGCAGCACCCGCAGCTCCTGCAGCAGTTCCACCAGCCGCCGGTCGGCCCGGGCCTCCGGGCTCTCCACGCCGGACGGGGACGGGGCGACGGGCGGCCCGGGTTCGGGCTGGGACGGTGGAGGGGTGCTGGTCATGCGTCATATTCTGCTGGTCCGCCGCCCGCTGCGGTGCCGTCCAGGCGGTGCTGCCAGGCGGTGAGGAGGGTCTGCAGGGCGGCGGCCTCCTCGGGGGACAGCAGGGCGAGCAGTCGGTGCTCGTTGCGGATGTGGGTGGTGAACGCCTCGTCGATCAGCCGCAGGCCGGCGTCGGTGAGGGCGACGACGCGCCCGCGCCGGTCGCCCTCGGCGAGGCGGCGGGTGACCAGCCCGGCGCGTTCGAGGCGGTCGATCCGCTTGGTCATCGCGCCGGTGGTGACCATGGTGTGGGCGGCGAGCTCCCCGGGGGCCCGCTCGTAGGGGGCGCCGGCCCGGCGCAGCGCGGCCATGACGTCGAACTCGCCCTCGCCGAGGCCGTAGCGGGAGTAGACCAGGGCGAGTTCGCCGGTCAGCCGGGCGGCGAGGCGGTGCAGGCGGCCGATGACGGCCAGCGGGGAGACGTCGAGGTCGGGGCGTTCGCGCCGCCACTGGGCCTGGATCAGCGCCACGTGGTCGGTGTCCGCGCCCGGCGGGGAGGGCGTCCGGGGGTGCTGCTGGTGCTCCATGGGCCCACCCTACCGCCAGTACCTTCCCAGGAAGGTATATTGCCTTCCATGGAAGCCAATCTGCGGTGGGTCCTGCTGACCGCGGTCGCGCCGCTCGCCTGGGGCGCCAACTACTACGTCACCCACGCCTACCTGCCCGCCGACCGGCCCCTGTGGGGCGCGGCCCTGCGCGCCCTGCCCGCCGGACTGGTCCTGCTCACCCTCTCCCGCCGCCGCCCGCACGGGCCCTGGTGGTGGCGCAGCGCCCTGCTCGGACTGCTCAACACCGCGGTGTTCTTCGTCCTGCTCTACCTCGCCTCCCAACTGCTGCCCACCAGCACCGCCGCCACCGTCATGGCCGCCTCCCCGCTGGCGATGCTGCTCACCGCCTGGGCGCTGGCCGGGCAGCGCCCGCACCGCGCCCACCTGGTCGGCGCGGTGGTGGGCCTGGGCGGGGTGGCGCTGACGCTGCTCGGCGCGGGCGGAGCGGTCAGCGGGGCGGGGCTGGCGGCGTCGGTGGCGGCGATGCTGGTCTCCTGCGTCGGCTACGTGCTGGCCGCCCGCTGGCGCGAGGGCGCGGACCCGCTGGCCGCCACCTCCTGGCAGCTGACCGCCGGCGGCCTGATGCTGCTGCCCCTGGCCGCCGCCGCGGAGGGCGCGCCCCCGGCGATGGACGCCCGCACGCTCCCGGCCTTCGGCTACGTCGCCCTGGTGGCCACCGCCCTCGCCTTCGCCCTCTGGTTCGCGGGCCTGCGCCACCTGCCGGCCGGCACGGTCGGCCTGCTCGGCCTGCTCAACCCGCTCGCGGGCGTCCTGCTGGGCGCCGGCCTCGCGGGGGAGGGGCTCGGCGCGCGCCAGGTGTGCGGGCTGGCGCTGGTCCTGGCCGGCGTCCTGCTCGGCCGCCCCCGCGGGCCCGCTCGCCCTGCCGAGGCCTCCGTCGCGCCCGAGTCCGGTATCCGCGTCGGGAATTGACGGACCGTCAGTTCAGCAGTCGGGCCAGGTGGTGGTCCAGGACGGCGCGCGCGGCCTCGGGGGAGCGGTGCCCGATCGCCACGTCCACGTCCACGGCCGCAGTCGCCGCCCGGCCCCACCCCCGTCCGGACCCCGCCGCCCGCGCCCCCGCTGCGCCGTGCCGGCGCCCGCTGCCCGTAGGCTGGGCGGGCCGTCACCGGCACAGACCGTCACCAGTACTGACAAACACGACAGAAGCGGGCAGGGGCATGCAGTTCGACGACCAGGGCGACCTCGACACCTCACAGGTGGACGACCGGCGCGGGATCCCGGGCGGGAAGGTCGCCATCGGCGGCGGGGCGGTGGGCCTGATCGTCGTGCTGTTCGCCGTCGTCCTGGGCGTGGACCCCCAACTGCTGGGCCTGTCCTCCGGCGGCGGCTCCACCACCTCCAACGGCGCGCACACCGCCGGCGAGGTGCAGCAGGCCTGCAAGACCGGCGCGGACGCCAACCGGCGCCAGGACTGCCGGATCGTGGCGGTCACCAACAGCGTGCAGGAGTTCTGGCGCACCGAACTGCCCAAGCGCACGGGCACCGCGTACCGCAACGCCGAGACGGTGCTGTTCACCGGTCAGGTCTCCACCGCCTGCGGCCCGGCGACCTCCGCCGTCGGCCCGTTCTACTGCCCCGGCGACCGGAAGGCCTACTTCGACCTCGGCTTCTTCAACGAGCTCTCGGCCCGCTTCGGCGCCAAGGGCGGGCCCTTCGCCGAGTCCTACGTCGTCGCCCACGAGTACGGCCACCACATCCAGAACCTCCTCGGCACCATGCAGAAGGTGGGCAACGACCGCCAGGGCGCCAACAGCGCCTCCGTGAAGCTGGAACTCCAGGCCGACTGCTACGCCGGGGTGTGGGCGCACCACGCCACCACCACCCCGCAGCCCTCCACCGGGCGGCCGCTGATCGCCTCCCTCACCGACCAGGACATCGCCCAGGGCCTGGACGCGGCCGCGGCCGTCGGCGACGACCGGATCCAGCAGCAGGCCACCGGCCGGGTCAACCCGGAGAGCTGGACCCACGGCTCCTCCGACCAGCGCAAGACCTGGTTCACCACCGGCTACCGCACCGGCGACCTCGCCCAGTGCGACACCTTCGGCAAGTCCTAGCCGCGCACGTCGGCTCCCGGAGTGCGGCGGCGCGCCCCTGTCAGATGTCAGGGACCGCCGCCGCGCCCGCGTTCCTAGGCTGCTGAGCACCGGCCGGACCCCACGTCAGGCCGCGCACCAGCCAAGGGAGAACCATCCATGCGCAGGATCACCCACGCCGTCGCCGCCCTCGCCCTCGCGACCGCGGCCCTGACCAGCCTGACCGCCCTGGGCACCGGCAGCGCCGGCGCCGCCGACGGCTCCTGGGCGGGCTGTCCGTACGGGGCGGTCTGCGTCTACCCGCAGAACCAGGACCCGGCCTCGGCCCCGAGTGACGTGTACTGGAGCTACGGCGCGCACAACCTGAGCAACCAGTACGGCAACCACTGGGTCCTCAACAACCAGTCCGGCGGCGCCCACGCCCACCTGTGCAAGAGCTCGGGCGGCGGCAACTGCGTCTACGACATCCCGGCGCAGAAGGGCGTCTGGTACGACCTGGGCCCGATCAACTCGATCACCCTCGACCGCCCCTGACGCGCCGCCGCTGACGCGCCGTCCCTGACACACCGTCCCTGACACACCGGAACCACCTCCGAACGGGGGCGCCCGCCGCACGGGGGACGGCGGGCGCCCCACCTTCCTGACGCTCCGACAGGTTGATCGACTCTTGAACGGCGGGCCCCACAACGGGCGCCGCCGTTCCGTCATTTGGAGCTTCCTCCAGGTTTCAACTCCCCGTCAGTGTTCATGAAGATAACGAGTAGAGGCGCATCGCCCGCAGTCTGAATTTACTTATTGACGTCATGTACGCGTTCAGGTTTAACTCCCCCCACCCCGCCGCAGAGCCGCGGCGACGTCAGGGAGAGGCACCCCCATGAACGCAGCACTGCGTCGCGTCCTCATCGCCACCACCGGCATCTCACTGGCCCTGTCCATGGCCGCCTGCGGCAAGGCGGGCGGCGACAAGAAGGACGCGGCCGCCTCCGGAGACGGCAAGTCCATCGGGCTGCTCCTACCCGAGAACGCCTCCTCCACCCGCTACGAATCCTTCGACCGCCCCTTCGTCGAGGCCAAGGTCGCCGCCCTGTGCGCGGACTGCAAGGTCCTGTACAACAACGCCGAGGGCAGCGCCGCCAAGCAGAAGCAGCAGTTCGACACCCTCCTCGCCCAGGGCGTGAAGGTGATCATCCTGGACCCCTATAACGCCAAGTCGACCCAGGGCTGGGTCCAGGAGGCCGCCGCCAAGGGCGTCAAGGTCGTCGCCTACGACCGCCTGGCCACCGGACCGGTCGCCGCCTACGCCTCCTTCGACAACGAGAAGGTCGGCGAACTCCAGGGCCAGGCCCTGGTCGACGCCCTCGGCGCGCAGGCCGTCGACGCCAACGTCGCCATGATCAACGGCGACGAGGCCGACCCCAACGCCGCCGACTTCAAGACCGGCGCCCACAAGATCCTCGACGCCAAGGTCAAGAAGATCGTCTACGAGCAGTCCGGCCAGTGGGACCCCACCGTCGCCGGCCAGAAGATCGGCGCCGCCGTCACCCAGCTCGGCAAGAACGGCTTCCAGGCCGTCTACTCCGCCAACGACGGCATGGCCGGCGCCATCATCACCCAGCTCCAGGGCGCCGGGATCAAGGTCCCCGTCGGCGGCCAGGACGCCGGCCTCGACGCGATCCAGCGCATCGTCAACGGCGACCAGGCCTTCACCATCTACAAGGCCTACCGCCCGCTCGCCGACTCCGCCGCCGAACTGGCCGTCGCCCTCCTCAAGGGCAAGGACGTCAAGGCCGTCGCCACCGCCACCATCGACAGCGCCACCGACAAGGCCATCCCCGCCAAGTTCCTGGACGCCAAGGTCGTCACCAAGGCCAACATCGCCACCACCGTCGTCGCCGACGGCCTCTACAAGGTCTCCGACATCTGCACCGCCGACTACGCCGCCGCCTGCGCCGCCGCCGGCCTCAAGTAGCCCGGCCCGCCCAGCCGCCCGGCTCGAACCGGGTCCAAGTCCACCACCGCAGAAGAAGGTTCATTTGACATCCTCCTCGTGTCGAACCACGGGGATTCCGGTCCTGCCTACGGTACGGGGCTTCGCCCTCGTACGGCCGGCGTTCCGGTGGGTTCCCCGTTCAACGGGCCGTGCCTGGCGTGGGATTGCCACGCCAGGGCTGACCGGCCCTCCGGGGGCGTTTAGCCTGTCCGCCTGCCCGGCGGCCAGGATGTTGCGAGCAGCATTGAGGTCACGGTCATGCAGGACACCGCACACACCACAGGCCCATTCGCGTACCGCGAGGGGTTTAGGTCCGTCGCGGTGCCCGCACTTCGAGCAGAGCTGGGAGGACGGGAACGCGCGGCGCACGATGCCGATGTGCCGACCGTACCGAATGGCTTTCTCTTCGAGGAGTCGCCGGAAGGTGGCCCATCCGGCGTCGTGGACGGACTTGGCCAGACGGCCACGGCCCAGGCCGCGCACGTTCAGATCCTCCAGGTAGACGGCTTGGTTCTCGCCGATCAGTCTGGTGGTCTGCTTGTGCAGCCAGTCCCTGCGGGTGTCGGCCACCTTGGCGTGAGCCTTGGCGACCTTGGCTCGGGCCTTGGCCCGGTTCTTCGACCTCTCGGCCTTGCGGGACAGCTCCCGCTGCGCGGCCTTGAGCTTCTTCTCCGCCTTGCGCAGGAAGCGCGGGTTGTCGATCACGTCCCCGTTGGACAGGACGGCATACCTGGTCAAGCCGAGGTCGATCCCCACCTCTGCCGCGAGTTCCGGCAGGTGAGTGGGTCCGACGTCCACCACGAAGGAGGCGTGATAACGCCCGGACGGGTCCAGCAGAACCGTCACGGACGACGGGTTGGCCGGGAGCGCCCTGGACCACTTCACCCGCACGTCGCCGATCTTCGCCAGGTTCAGCTTCCCGTTGCCCCGGATGCGGAAACCGTTGCGGGTGAACCGCAAGCTCTGCCGGGGATCGCGCTTCGACTTGAAACATGGCAGTCCGGCCGGACGCCCGGCGCGCTTGCCGGACACCGAGTCGAAGAAGTTCCGGTACGCGGTGTCCAGGTCCCGAAGGGACTGGATCAGCGGATCGACGCCCACCGACGCCAGCCATGCGCGCTCAGCGGTCTTCTTCGCCGCCGTGATGACCAGCTTCTGGAGATCGGTGCTCCCGGGGTACGGCTGTCCGCTTTTCCGGGCTTCCTTCCGCGCCGTAAGGGCATCGTTGTACACCACCCGCG
Source organism: Kitasatospora sp. NBC_01300 (assembly GCF_041435235.1). Taxonomy (NCBI): domain Bacteria; kingdom Bacillati; phylum Actinomycetota; class Actinomycetes; order Kitasatosporales; family Streptomycetaceae; genus Kitasatospora; species Kitasatospora sp. NBC_01300. The sequence continues at coordinate 7,630,897 of NZ_CP108408.1, forward strand.
CACACCCGAAAGTCCGGGCCAGCGCAGAGCGCTGACCTGCCGTTGGATAGAGGCGATAGGAGTACCGGAGATGCACAAAATCAACCTACCGAAGGCCACTGACAACGGTTCTCGTCAGTACACCCGGAGACCGTTTCGCCGCTTCGCGGTTCAGAGTCAAGGCCCCGCAGCCCTCCAAGCGGCAGGACCCTCATCTTCCCCGGTCGAAGCCGGGTACATCCTAGGAGAAATCCGGTGACAGGCGCACCCGTCCTCCAGCTGCGCTCGGTCTCCAAGCGCTTCGGTGCCGTCCAGGCCCTCACCGATGTCGGCCTCGACGTGCACACCGGCGAAGTCCTCGCCCTCGTCGGAGACAACGGCGCCGGCAAGTCCACCCTCGTCAAGACCATCGCCGGCGTCCACCCCGTCGACGAGGGCACCATCACCTGGCACGGCGAGCCCGTGCGCCTGACCCGCCCCCAGGACGCCCAGGCCCTCGGCATCGCCACCGTCTACCAGGACCTCGCCCTGTGCGACAACCTCGACGTCATCGCGAACCTGTTCCTCGGCCGTGAGAAACGCCGCCGGGGGCTCCTGGACGAGGTCGCCATGGAGCAGCACGCCCGCGAACTCCTCGACACCCTCGCCATCCGCATCCCCGACGTGCGCACCCCCGTCGCCGCGCTCTCCGGCGGCCAGCGCCAGGTCGTCGCCATCGCCCGCGCCCTGGTCGGCGAGCCCGCCCTCGTCATCCTGGACGAGCCCACCGCCGCCCTCGGCGTCGAACAGACCGCCCAGGTCCTCGACCTCGTCGAGCGGCTGCGCGAACGCGGCCTGGCCGTCGTCCTCGTCAGCCACAACATGGCCGACGTGCGGGCCGTCGCCGACACCGTCGCCGTCCTGCGGCTGGGCCGCAACAACGGCGTCTTCCCCGTCGCCGGCACCACCCAGGAGCAGATCGTCTCCGCCATCACCGGAGCCACCGACAACGCCCACGCCCGGCGCCAGGCCCGCCACGCCGGGGAGGAGGACGCCGCATGACCACGCCCAGCACCCCCGCCGACACCCCCGCGGCCCCCGGCGCCGACCCCGTGGCCCCCGGTGCCGACCCCCGCCTGCACACCCGGGCCGCCGGCCCCGCCGGCTACCTGAACGCCGCCCGCCGGCGCCTGGCCGCCGGCGAACTCGGCTCCCTGCCCGTCGTCGTCGGCCTCATCCTGATCGCCGTCATCTTCCAGTCCGTCACCGGCCACTTCCTCCAGGCCGACAACCTCACCAACATCACCCGCTTCATCGCCGGCCCCGGCCTCATCGCCGTCGGCGTCGTCTTCGTCCTCCTCCTCGGCGAGATCGACCTCTCCCTGGGCTCCGTCGCCGGCGCCAGCGCCGCCGTCGCCGCCGTCCTCGCCGTGCGCCAGGGCGTCGCCGAATGGCTCGCCGTGCTCGCCGCCCTCGCCGCGGCCACCGTCATGGGCCTGCTGCACGGCCTCTTCTTCGCCCGCGTCGGCGTCCCCGCCTTCGTCGTCACCCTCGCCGGCATGCTCACCTGGAGCGGCCTGCAGGAGTACGTCCTGGGCGACCTCGGCACCGTCAACAACCGCCACGGCGGCCTCATCGCCACCCTCGACACCACCTTCCTCGGCGACGGCGACATCGCCTACGCCTGGGCCCTGGCGGTCCTCGCCCCCGCCCTCTACCTGCTCGCCCACCTGCGCACCGCCCGTCGGCGCACCGCCGCCGGCCTCACCGCCCGCCCCACCGCCGACACCGCCATCCGCACCGGCGCCCTGGCCGTGCTCACCCTCGCCACCGCCTACGCCCTCAACCAGGACCGCGGCCTGCCGCTGCCCCTGGTCGTGCTGGTGGGCGTCGTCGTCCTCACCGACTTCGTCCTGCGCCGCACCTCCTACGGGCGCCGGATCTTCGCGGTCGGCGGCGGCGTGGAGGCCGCCCGGCGCGCCGGCGTCAACGTGGCCCGGGTGCGGATCTCCGTCTTCATGCTCTCCGCGTTCCTGGCCGGCCTGGGCGGGCTGTTCTACGCCTCACAGCAGGGCGCCGCCGACAAGCAACTGGGCGGCGGCAACGTCCTGATGAGCGCGATCGCCGCCGCCGTCATCGGCGGCACCAGCCTCTTCGGCGGCCGCGGCAAGACCTGGTCCGCGCTGCTGGGCATCCTGGTGATCCAGTCCATCACCACCGGCCTGGACATGGTCCACGCCGCCCAGGCCATCCAGTACATGATCACCGGCGCCGTCCTGCTCGCCGCCGTCGTCCTGGACTCCCTCTCCCGCCGCACCCGCACCGCCGCCCGCACCTAGCCAACCCCGAACGCCCCGGGGCCCTGTGGAAGGTCCCAGACCTCCACAGCACGCCCGAGCCCGTTCCTTTGCCGACAAGCGGCAAAGGATCGGGCTCGGGCGTATTTCCTGCGGGCGGCGGTCGGTCAACCTTTGGGCAATCGCGGGGAGTCGACGCATCGACCCGCAGGTGGCGGGGTCACCGGCCAGTCACCCCACCCGAGCCGACCGCGCTCGCTGCGCAGGAAGTCGGCGGGCCCGACTTCCTGCCGCTGTCCCATCCTTGACCTTCCCCAATCGTGCTTTGGTCGGGTACACGGAGACGCTTCAACGGGGATACCTGGAACAAGATGCCGAGACGGCGGCCCGATGGGTCGATAGACATGATCGACTCCAGGTCAACGCGCTCAGCCGGCCGGACAGTTCGGCCGTGATCCGGGAGACAGGGAAGGAACTGGACCATGCATGACCCAACGGGCGCCAAGTGGCGCAAGAGCACCTACAGCAACGGCGGGGGCGGCTGCATAGAGGTGGACGATGCGCACCCGGGCAGGGTCCGAGACTCCAAGGACCCCCAGGGTCCAACGCTGGCCTTCTCGGCCGAGGGCTGGGACTCGTTCGTTGCCACTGTCCGAAGCGGCGAGTTCGGCGAAGTCTGAATCGAAGCCGGATGTGAGGCCTCCGGCTGGGGTTGCTTCCAAGGAGTGCATCGCCGATAGGCGGGCAGCCGGGGGCACGGCGCTTCTCCTGCGGGCAAGGGGTGACGGAGGTTCCACCGGCGCCAGGCCGTGCGGGCCGCGGTCTGGCGCCGGGTACACGCTCCCCATAGAAGTGGAACACCACCCTATGCCAGACCAGGAACGCGTCATCCGGATCCGCCGCCCCTATCTCGACCTGATCGCCGCCGGCACCAAGACCATCGAGGTGCGCGTCGGCTACCCCGGCATGCGAAAGATCCATCCGGGGCAGCTGCTCGTCTTCGAATCCGGGGATGCCCGCTACCGCACCCGGGTCACCGAGGTGGTGGAGTACCCGAGCTTCGATGAGATGCTCGACGCCGAGGACCTGGAGGCGATCGGATCCGAGGGGATGAGCCGGGCCGAACTCCTCGCCGCCTGCCGCGAGATCTACCCGCTGGAGAAGGAACGGCTCGGCGTCCTCGCGATCCACCTGCGGCTCGCCCCGTAGCCGGGGACGACCGCGCTGCGCAGGAAGTCGGCGGGGCCGACTTCCTGCGCAGCGGCGGGGATGAGGTTGCCGATGGCGAACCAGCGGGGCCCCGGGGCCCCGCCGCCCCCGTGAGCGGCGGGACCTGGGGGGTGGCGGGTCAGGCGGGGCGGATGCCCGGGTTGCCGGCCTCGGTGACGAAGGAGGCGGCGGTGGTGACGGTGCCGCCGGGGCGGGTGATGTGGGAGACGGCCCGGTAGTCGGCGCGGACCTGGTGGCGGTCCAGGGTGAGCGTGGTGTAGCCGCGCCGCCCGTCGTAGAACTTCATGTGCGGGTTGGCCGACATCAGGTTCTGCCAGTTGGACGGCTTCTCCTCGCCGTCGCCGTCGCTGCTGATCGAGGTGCCGACGAACTCCACGCCCACGGTGCGCGAGTCCGGCTTGTCGAAGTCGCGCTTGACGTCCAGGGCGTAGGCGACGTGGACGTCACCGGTCAGCAGCACCAGGTTCTCCACCCCGGCCCGGTCGACGGCGGAAAGGAAGCGCTCGCGGGCGGCCGGGTAGCCGTCCCAGGCGTCCATGGAGAGCTTGGAGCGCTCGGCGGTGGTGTTCTTGCGGCGGGAGAAGACGACCTGCTGCGGCACGACGTTCCAGGTCGCCCGGGAGCGGCGCAGGCCCTCGGCGAACCAGCGCTCCTGGGCGGCGCCCATCAGGGTGCGCCGCGGGTCCTCGGACTCCGGGGTGGGGTACTGCCAGCCGTCGCCGTTGGCCTGGTCGTCGCGGTACTGGCGGGTGTCGAGGATGTCGAACTGCGCGAGCTGCCCGAAGTGGACGCGCCGGTAGAGGGTGAGCTCGGTGCCGCGCGGCTGCGGCATCCGCAGCGGCATGTTCTCCCAGTACGCGCGGTAGGCGGCGGCGCGGCGGGCGATGAACGGCGCCGGGTCCTGGCCCTTCTCGGGGATGCCGGCCGCGTAGTTGTTCTCCACCTCGTGGTCGTCCCAGGTGACGTACCAGGGGTGGGCGGCGTGCGCGGCCTGGAGGTCGGGGTCGTTCTTGTAGAGGGAGTAGCGCAGCCGGTAGTCCTCCAGCGTGGCCGTCTCGTGGTCGAACAGCGCCGGCAGGGTGCGGTCGGTGTACTTGCGGTCGCCGCCCGCCGCGTCGATGCCGTACTCGTAGATGTAGTCGCCGACGTGGAACACCGCCGCCAGGTCCTCGTCGGCCAGGTGGCGGTAGGCGGTGAAGTAGCCGTCCTCGTAGGCCTGGCAGGACACCAGCCCGAAGCGCACGGCGTCCAGCCTGCGCCCGCGCTCCGGCGCGGTGCGGGTGCGCCCCACGGGGCTGCTCCAGGCGCCGACGGTGAAGCGGTACCAGTACACCCGGTCCGCGTCGAGGCCGTCGACGTCCACGTGCACCGCGTAGTTGAACTCGGCGTGCGCGCGGGCGCTGCCGCGCCGCACCACCTTGCGGAACCGCTCGTCGCGGGCCAGCTCCCAGCCCACCCGCACCGAACCGGCGGGCGGCAGCCCGGCGCCGGGCTCCAGCGGGCGCGGCGCCAGGCGGGTCCACAGCACGACGGCCCCGGGCAGCGGGTCGCCGGAGGCCACGCCGAGGGTGAACGGGTCGCCGGTGATGGCGCGCGGGCCGAACTCGGCGTCCTCGGCGTGCGCGGACGGCAGGTTGACGGTGAACGCCAGCGCGGCGGCGGCCGAGGTGACGGTGAGGAAGCGGCGCCGGTCCAGCCGCGCGGCGGCCTCGCGCAGCTGCTGGTCGGGGGAGGGGCGGTCGGCAGGGCGGGTCATGGGGTGAAGGCCTTTCGCTGCTCGGCGGTGTGCGAAGGAATTCGAGTGGACCGCGCCGTACGCCAGGGGTCGGAATTCCGGCAGCCGAGTGATCATCTGATGGGGGACCCGTGAAGGTCCGACAAATCCCCCCGGGTGGACGGAAACGGACGCGCGTAGCGTCACCCGCGCGACCGGTCCACTTGGCCGGCGGCCGCAGGCCGTCGCGCCCCCTCCCGGGCCCGCCACCGGCTCCGGCCCGCCCGCGGGCCCCGGACGGCGGCCGCCCGGCAAAGCCCCGAACCCGCACGAGGGGACGGCTGCTCCGTACCCGGAACGGGCCGCGCGACGAGAGCCGCCCCCACTGCACAGAGGTGCTGGCAAAGTCAAGAAAAACCACCCGAACGGGGGGGTCCACTTTTACGCCGGAGGGCGCTCGTGATGTACAACACGCTGGCACCCCAAGCGAGTTGACTGATAGGAATCACCCCGGGGGACCCGACCATCAGCTCACACCTCTGGGAGGGAACCATGAAGAACCGCTTTGTACGTCGTGCGGGTGTTGTGGTGGCCGGCCTCGCCGTCCTGACAGTCGGCTTCGGCAGCACGGCGGCCATGGCGGCCGCCCCGGCCCCTGCCCTGGCCCCGGTCGCAGTGGTCCAGAACGTCACGCCCGCCATCACGGACGTGCAGTCCTGGACCTACGTCACCGGCCCGCTGGAGACCACGCTCACCCTCGACACGACCGCCCGCTCCGCGTCCATCGTGGTGTACGCGAACGTGCCGTTCCTCGGCAAGGTCAAGGTCGGCAGCGCCTCCGGCAGCCTGACCGAGGGCATCACCTTCCACCTGGGCCTGTCGCCGTTCGTCAACGGCACGCAGAGGTTCTACCTGGTCGGCGACGACGTGCACCTGTACTACGACTTCGACGCGCTCGGCAAGCACTACACGGGCGACGTCAAGCTCGGCACGCTCCCGCCGTTCTAGCAGCCCCGCTCCAACACCTCCGGCGCCGCCCGCCGCCCCCGCGACCCGGGGGCGGCGGGCGGACCCACACCCGCACCAGCCGCCCGCGCGAACGCCGGCCCTACAACTGCTGCGGCAGCCAGCCGTTCTGCACCGCCCGCATCCCGAACTCGAAACGACTGCGCGCACCCAGCCGCTCCATCAGATCCGTCGCCACCCGCTGCGCCGTCCGCGACGACACCCCCAGCCGCTTGGCGATCGCCTCGTCCGTCAGCCCCTGCGCCAGCAGCCGCACCACCGTCGCCTCCTGCGCACTGAGCCCGCCCTCGTCCCGCACCACCGACGGCCCGAGCTCCCGCGCCTGACCCCACACGTGCTCGAACAGCGCGCACAGCGCCACCAGCGTCCCGTGACCGGTCAGCACGACCGCCCCCGCACGGGTGTCGTCCCCGCTGACCGGGATCAGCGCCGTCGCCCGATCGAAGATGATCATCCGGGTCGGCAGCTCCGGCACCGTCCGCACCTCCCCGCCCAGCTCCGCCAGCCAGCCCACGTACGCCACCGTCGGCTGGCTGTTGCGCACACTGTCCAGGTACACCGTCCGCATCCGCACCCCCCGGTCCAGCAGATCCCGGTCATGCGGACGGGACGCCTCGATGCTCTCCGGAGAATGCCCGCCACCCGGCGCGAAGGTCATGATCTCCGTCGCCAGGCCACGGGCCAGCGACGCGATCCGGTCCCGGATCTGGTCCAGGCCCACCAACTGCTCCACCCCGGCGTGCGAGGCGGCCGGCCGCAGATCCGCGTACTCCGCGATCAACTGCGCAGCCGCCGCCCGGGACGCCTCGATCCGCAGCTGCTGCGCCGCCAGATCGGCCTGCTGGCGCGCCATCAGCAACTCCATGCCGACCTGCGGCGACACCGCCCGCAGCTCGCCCTCCCGCTCGTAGGAGGGCCGGATCAGCGCCAGCTCGCTCAGCAGGTCCAGACAGCGCCGGACCTCCTCCTCGCTGCGCCCGAGCCGCTCCGCCAGCGCCCGCACCCCGTCGCCGGGATGCGCGAGCATGCTGCGGTAGACGCTCTCCGACACGGCATCCAGCCCGAGTGCGGTCAGCATGCCTCGTTACCCCCCGGTGTGTAAGGCCTGAATCGCCAATCGCTGCGTACGCGATCATCGCACGCGAGTGCGAGAGGGGGCCAGCAAGGGCCCGTGGACGGTTCCGGCCACCGCCGGAACCGTCCAGGTTGATCCTCTATGCCGGGATGTCGACGGTTCGGCAGAGTCCGTTCCATGTACCTGATTCACGCCGAGATCCAGGCCCCGGTCCCGGCCCCGGCAGCAGCGCTCGGGCCCGACACCGCCGGGGTGCTGCTGGCGAGCGCGCGGCCCCAGGAGCGGATCGAACACGTCGCCGTGCACGAGGGGGCCGGCCCCGGCGCCGTCCTCGGCGTCTACCTGGTCGCCGGCCGGCTGAGCGCCGCCGAGACCGTCGTCGACGCGTTCTGCCGGCGCGCGGTCGAGACCGTCCCCGCGCTGCGCGGCTGGACGCTCACCCGCGTCGGCGCCCCACTCGTCACGCCGTTCTACGAGCGCCTGCTGGACTGATCCGGCCCGGCTGGACGGATCCGGACGCTGCCGTTTCCGTCCACCGGAGAGCCCTTCCACCCGCTCTGAACTGCGACGAAGCTAGTACTCGCCAGCAGGGCCCACCGCCCGGAGGCAAACCGGCCGAGCGTCAACCGCGGGACGCGACACCGGACTCACCGCCACCCGTCCAGTTCTCGAAAGAGGTCCACTCCATGCTTCGCACCCCGCTCGCCAAGGCCGCCGCGGTCGCCGCCCTAGCCCTCGCCGCCGCCCTGCCGATCGCCGGCCAGGCCTCGGCCAACACCATCTGGGACAGCCCCACTCCCGCCCCGGCCGCCACGACGGCCAACACCATCTGGGACAGCCCCGCCCCCGCCCCGGCCCCGGCCGCCACGACGGCCAACACCATCTGGGACGCCCCGGCCCCCGCGCCGGTCACCGTGACCCCGGCCAACACCATCTGGGACGGCCCCGCGCCGGTCACCGTGACCCCCGCCAACACCATCTGGGACTGACCAGTCCAGCGCCGGCCACCGCCGTGAACACCATCTGGGACTGACCCGCCCCGCCGTCGCCCGAGGCCACCCGACCGCTGCTCCTGCAGGGCAGCTGTCCGCCTCCCTCCGGGCCACGCCCCCCGACTTCCCGCGCCCGCGCCGGGCGCCCACCGCCGCTCTCACACCGTCAGGACGTTCCGTCATGCCCTCCGCGCTCTCCAAGCTCGCCCGCATCACCCTCGCCGCCTCCATCGCGGCCTCCGGGGCGATAGCCGCCACGGCCTTCACCACCACCGCGGCCCACGCCGCCGCCTCGTCCACCGTCGGCGGCCAGATCACCCGGTCGGAGATCCTCTCCCGCGCCCAGTACTGGTTCAACCAGAACCCGGGCCTCACCTACAACCAGGGCGCGACCTTCCCGGACTCCAGCGGCCGCTACTACCGCAAGGACTGCTCCGGCTACGTCTCCATGGCCTGGCACCTGGGCTACAGCGCCACCACCCAGTCCATCGCCACCGACGAGAGCTACGAGATCCCGCGCAGCGACCTGCGCCCCGGGGACGTCCTCAACAGCTTCTACGACCACGTCCTGCTCTTCGAGAAGTGGGACGACGCCAACCACACGACCTTCTCCTACTACTCCTTCGGCTCCACCCCGGTGAAGCACATCGCCGGCGCCTCCATCAACGCCGCGAAGTTCGACAGCCATCCCAACGGCGACTACAAGGCGCGGCGCTACAAGAACGTCGTCGAGGACGTCAACACCTCCCCGTCCTCGCTGCCCTCCGGCACGCTGGTCAAGTCCCCGAACGGCGCCTCGGTCAAGGTCATCATCAACGGCGCGGGCCTGCCGGTCGCCGGCTCCGACGTCGCCGCCGACGGCTACGACCTGAGCAAGATCGTCCAGGTCGACGACGGCGCCTTCAACGCCCTGCCCACCGCGCTGCCGCCCGGCACCGTGGTCCACGACCAGGGCGGCGGCTCCTCCCGCTACGTCGTGGTCGGCGGCGCGGCACTGTTCATCTCCGGCTCGGACTGGACCGCCGACGGCTACAACACCCGCCCCGACATGGGCGTCCCGTCCAGCTGGCTGAAGGGCGCGATCAACACCGGCCCGGCCACCGGCCTCGTCGTGATGGACCAGTCCGGCACCGACGCCGGCCGCTACGTCGTCGTCAACGGCACCGCCATGCACATCTCCGCCTCCGAGTGGACCGCCGACGGCTACAACACCCAGTCCCTGATGGGCGTGCCCACCGACTGGCTGAAGGCCGCCATCGCCAAGCCCATGCCCAACGGCACCGTCCTGATGGACCAGTCCGGCACCGACCCCAGCCGCTACGTCGTCGTCAACGGCGCCGCCGTGCACATCTCCGCCTCCGAGTGGACCGCCGACGGCTACAACCTCCAGTCCCTGATGGGCGTGCCCGGCGAGTGGCTCAACGCCACGGCCAAGAAGACCGTCCCGGACGGCACCCTGATCAAGGGCCAGGCCGGCAACGACCCGTCGATCTACGTGATGGCCAACAACTCCGCACTGCCGATGACCAGCGCCGAGTTCAGCACCGTCTACGCCAACCAGCCGGTCCTGGGCGTCCCGGAGGAGTGGGAGGCCGCCGAGGTCGCCCGTCCGCTCGCCAACGGCACCCTGATCACCAACGCCGCCGGCACCGACTCCACCGTCTACGTGATGGCCGGCGGCCTGGCCGTCCCGCTCACCTACGCCGACTTCACCGGCTTCGGCTACGACAAGCTGCCGCTGCGCGGCGTCCCCGGCAGCTGGGAGCAGTCGGCCGCCGCCAAGAGCGCCCCCGCCGACGGCACCCTGCTCCAGTCCTCCGACGGCCCCACCGTCTGGCAGGTCGTCAACGGCGGCAGCAAGAAGGCGGCCGCGCCCGGCTCCTACAACGCCGCCGACGTGGTGAAGGTCCCGACCGCGCTGACCGCCAAGCTCCCCACCGTCGCCTGACGCACCCACCCCGCCAGGGCGGCCCGGCCACCACCGGCCGGGCCGCCCCGCGCCCGCACGCCCCGCACCGCACCTGCACGCACCCGCTCGTCCGACCCGCCAACCCGTACCTGCCCAGGGGGACTTCCGTCATGACCGCCGCCGCCCGCAAGACACCGGCCCTCGTCGCCGCCACCGCCCTGCTCGCCCTCGCCGCCCCGCTCGCCCTCGGCGGCCAGGCCTCCGCGGCCTCGGTGTCCACCTGGGACAAGGTCGCCCAGTGCGAGAGCGGCGGCAACTGGAGCATCAACACCAACAACGGCTACTACGGCGGCCTCCAGTTCTCCCAGAGCACCTGGCTCGCCTACGGCGGCAGCCAGTACGCCCCCTACGCCAACCGGGCGACCAAGCAGCAGCAGATCCTGATCGCCGAGAAGGTCCTCGCCAAGCAGGGCCAGGGCGCCTGGCCGATCTGCGGCCCGGGGGCCAACCTGGGCGCCGACCACGCCAACCCCTACCCGGCCGGCACCTCCTACCCCGACCCGGCGTCGCTGCCCACCGGCACGCTCGTCAAGTCGCCCAACGGCGCCTCGGTCAAGGTCCTGATCAGCGGCGCGGGCCTGCCCGTCACCGGCTCCGACGTCGCCCCCGACGGCTACGACCTGAGCAAGATCGTCCTGGTGGACGACGCCCGCTTCAACGCCCTGCCCACCACCCCGCCCGAGGGCACCGTCGTCCACGACCAGGCCGGCGGCAACGCCCGCTACGTCGTCGTCGCCGGCGCGGCGCTGACCATCTCCGGCGCGGACTGGACGGCGGCCGGCTACAACACCCGCCCCGACATGGGCGTCCCCACCGCCTGGCTGCAGAACGCGCTCACCAACACCCTCCCGACCGGCCTCGTCGTCCACGACCAGGCCGGCGGCAACGCCCGCTACGTCGTCGTCGCCGGCGCCGCCCTGCCCATCTCCGGCGCCGAATGGACCGCCGACGGCTACAACACCCGCGCCGACATGGGCGTCCCCGGCGCCTGGCTCGCCTCCGCCACCCAGGCCACCGTCCCGAACGGCACCGTCGTCAACGGCCAGGCCGGCACCGACCCGTCGATGTACGTCATGGTCAACGGCAGCGCCCTGCACATCTCCGGCAGCGAGTGGACCGCCGACGGCTACAACACCAGGACCCTGATGGGCGTGCCCGAGGCCTGGCTGCAGGGCGCCGTCGCCAAGCCCCTGAAGAACGGCACGGTCCTCACCGACGCCGCCGGCACCGACTCCACCGTCTACGTGATGGCCGGCGGCCTGGCGGTCTCCCTGACCTACGCCGACTTCACCGCCATGGGCTACGACAAGCAGCCGCTCATCGGCGTCCCCGGCACCTGGCTGGGCGCAGCCGCCGCCAAGAGCGCCCCCGCCGACGGCACCCTGCTGCTCTCGCCCGACAGCCCCACCGTCTGGCTGGTCGCGGGCGGCGGCAAGAAGGCCCTCACCGCGGCCGACTTCGGCCCCGGCAAGTACAGCCTCGCCGACGTGGTCAGCGTCCCGACCGCGCTGACCGCCAAGCTCCCGACCGCCACCGCGTAACCCCGGCCCCGACCACCCCGAGCCGCCCGGCCGCACCCGCCGGGCGGCTCGGACGCGTGCCGCCGTCCTGCCGCGCGCCGTGCCGTGCCGTGCCGCGCCGCGCCGTGCTCGCCCCCCCCCTGCGGCCGGATGGGCGGCTGCGCACCGGCGCGGAATCGTCCGTGCACGCCCCGACCGGCTCTGCCGCGAGCCCGCAGTGCCTCCCGCGCCCCGTGGCGTCCGCGAGGGCACCGGCGCGTCGACGCCGACGGGCGCGGGCCGACCCCCTTCACTTGGGGGGCGGGGCGCCCCGGACCGGTTCCGCCGTGTGTGCGCCCCGCGCCCGCCGGTTCGGAGAGGACGGCCTTGAAGGTTCTGACGCACAACGTGATGTTCCTGTCCTGGCTGACGCAGAAGAGCGAGGGCGACTGGAACAACGCGGCGCGCTCGCGGCTGATCGCCGAGTCCGCGTACGTCGCGGACCACGACGTGCTGGTCTTCCAGGAACTCTTCGACCCCGGCCCCTCCGAGGAGCTGATGCAGGGCCTGGAGGGCCGGGGGTACCGCCACCGCACGCCGGTGGTCGGGGTGGACGAGTCGGGCTGGGCCGCCACGCACGGCCGCCAGATCTCCCCGCTGCACGCCCGCGGCGGGGTCGCGATCCTCAGCAGGTGGCCCATCCTGCGGATGGAGCAGTACGTCTACGACGTGGCCTGCGGCTGGGACGCCGAGGCCGCCAAGGGCTTCGCCTACGCCGTGCTGGAGGTCGACGGCCGGCGCGTGCACGTGGTGGGCACCCACCTGCAGTCCGACGACGGCGCGTGCCTGACCGGCCAGGCGAGGATCATGCGCCGCTCCCAGCTGCGCGACATCGACGTCTTCCTGACGGACCGCCGCATCCCCGCGCACGAGCCGGTGATCGTCGCCGGGGACTTCAACACCGACCGCCACTCACCCGACTTCCAGGACGTCCTGGGCTTCGGGAACCTCCAGGAGGCGGGCCCCCGGACCGGCTGGAAGTACTCCTTCGACACCATCGCCAACGACGCCGCCCTGCACCGCCACCCGGCCGACCCCGCCGAGGACACGGACCACGTCCTGCTCCGCAAGGGCCACGCCCCGCCGTGCGACGCCTGGACGAGCGAGGTCCTGAAGACCTCCTCGCCGAGCTGGGAGGCGGGCGGCCGGGTCTTCACCGACTACAGCGACCACTACCCGGTGACCGCGGGCCGCTGAGCCCGGGCCGGCCGCGGACCGGCACGTCCGTTCCGGCAGTCGCGAGCCGTCCGACAGGAGGAGCGGATATGAGCTACTCGGCACCACAGCAGTTCGGCGAACTCACCTTCGTCTTCAGCACCGGCGAGACCAGACCGCCCGAGGGCTACCACGCCCTGTGCAGCGTCATCCCCGACAACGCCCCGATGACCTGGGTGCGGGGCAGCACCGCCGGCTCGGCCGCGCTGGCCGAACCCAGGCAGTGGCGCAAGGTCACCGACTCCGACGGGGTGCTGCGCGGCCTGGTGCCGGTGGCCCCTCCCGGGTACCGGGCGCTGAGCGCGCTGTGGTCCTCGGACACCGTCCACGGTCCCCGCGACGTCCTGCGCGACCTCGGCGGCGCGGCCTTCGTCGCCCAGGGCGACCTGCGCTGCGTGAAGGAGGAGATCGGCGGACGCCCCTACGTGGCCCTCGGCGCCTGGCGCGGGCGCGGCGGACTGGAGATCCCCGAGACCGTGCGCCCCGAGACGATCCCCGGCGGCACGGGCTGCCTGCTGACCCCCGGCATCGCGACCTGGATCTCCTACTTCGACGGCGACTACGAGGGGGAGGACCCCGGCGACGTCCACGTGCTGGACGTGCCGCTGCGGCAGGTCCGCCGGGGGACGGCGAAGGGCCCGGCCGTCACGGACGCAGGCGACGCGCCCGAGCGGACCGAGCCGGTCGTCGACCGGGAGGTGGTCCTCCCGTGCACCGCCGTCCTCGACCGGGGCGCGTCCACGGAGTGGATCCTGCGCAACTCGCCGACGTACACGGTGCGGCGCCAGCGGTTCCACACCCGGGTCGCGGTCACCGACCTGCGCCAGGACCCGGGCCCGGGCGCGGTTCGCGCCACCGTCCCGTGGGGGGTGGACGAGGCGCAGTCGCAGGCCTGCCGCGAAGCCGTCGGCCTGTCCGCGGGGTTCGAGTCGGGCGTCGAGATCGAGGGCCTCGGCGCCAGGGCGGCCGCCTCCCTCAGCCGCGAACTCGGCTACGACAGCACGCGTTTCGTCACCGCCATGACCCGGGAACGGCAGGAGGTCCGCGCCCCCGCGCCGGGCCTGCACCTCACCGCGCTGTACGTCGAGAGCCACCGCATCGAGGTCGTCCGCAACGACCCGGACCACACGCCCCCCTCGGACCGGGCGGGCCTGACGTTCAACGCCCACGCCTCCTGGACGGCGCCCGCCCACCCGCCGCGACCGGCCCGCTGAGGGGCCTGCACCGAACGACCGCCGCGCTCCGGTTGCCTTTGTCACCACGGTGTTGACTGTTCATCAGATCTTGCGAACTCGTGGTCGTCGGCTGGTCGGGCCGGACGGGCGGTGGCTACGCTCGGCCGTGTCGTCCGACGGGGGGCGGCACCCGTCGCGTGCCGCACGCGCCCGGCCCTCGCGGCCCTCGGGCGTCGCAGCGGAGCACGCGCGGGCGGTTCCCACGGGAGTGGATCATGAGCTCTGTTGGTCGCAAGACCGTCGCGGTGATGGCCGCGGCGTTGGCCTCGCTGGGTGCGGGGAGCGCGGTCACCGCGTCCGCGGCCGCCTCGACGGCCCCGTCGTGCAGCGGGGCGGAGTGCCCCAGCCTCAAGCCGACCAGGCTCACGACCAGCCAGGCGAGCCTGAACGTCACCCAGATGCAGCTGGAGAACATCCACGCGATGGCCTCCGACGCGGTGACGGGGGAGCCCATCCGCGGCGCCCGGATCGTGTTCGCCACCGTGGGCGGCCGGACGCTGGGCGCGGCCTACACCGACTACGACGGCATCGCCGCGATCACCGCCCCCGAGAACCTGGGCCCCGGCACCCTGCAGGAACTGCTGGGCGGCTACGAGGCCGCGATGGTCGGCGACGGCGTCCACGCCCCGGCCGGCGCCCACGGGGCCATCACCATCGGTACCGACCAGGGCCCCGGCGTCCCGGGCAGCCCGTGTGCCGTGTGCAGCGACCGCGGGCTCAAGCAGGACGTGGTCCCGGTGGACTGGAGCCGGTAGGGGCGCGGGTGCGGCGCCGGGCGATGCGGCCCCGGGCGTGAGCGCGTTCGAGGCCGCGTGACGACGAGAGGGCGGGACACCATGGCAGGGCCGGACACCGTGACGGAGCCGGGCATCGCGACGGAGCCGGGCACCGCGACGGAGCAGCCGTCGCCGGTGAGCACGGACGCGATCTGGCGGCTCCCGGTGACGGTCTGCCGCATCACCGGGCTCCTGGGCGAGCGGACGGCCGGCGCCCTGCTGGAACGCGCCGCCGCCGTCGCCTCCGCCGGCGAGGCGTTGCAGCCCTCCCTGATCGGGGACCGGGAACTGGCCCCCGACTTCCGCCGCTCCCGCTCGTGCCGGGAGTTCGCCGCGCCCGAACTGCTGGCGGCCGTCGACGAGGTGCTGGAGGCGGTCGAGCACACCCTGGGCGTCTCCTGCCGCAACACCGAGCCCGACTACACCCTCAACGTGCACAACGACGGCGACTTCTACCGGCCGCACCAGGACACCAGCGCCGAGTTCTCCCCCCGGCGCCTGCTCACCTTCGTCTACTACCTGCACGGCACGCCCCGGCCGTTCGGCGGCGGCGCACTGCGCGTGTTCGACGCCGCGCTGCCGCTGTACGGCGGGACGACGGGGGAGTGGGAGAAGCGCACCTGGCGGGACTGGGAGCCCGAGCACGACAGCATCGTGTTCTTCCGCCCCACCGCCTGGCACGAGGTGCGCCCGGTGAGCTGCCCCAGCCGGCGGCCCGAGGACAGCCGCTTCGCCGTCAACGGCTGGCTGTGCAGCCCCGATCCGGCAACCGGGGCGAGTGGGGCGAGCGGGGCGCGCTGACGCTCAGTCCTTCAGCATCACCAGCGGCAGTCCGCTGCCGTCCCAGGCGAGGCGCGTCTCGTCGGCCCGGTAGCGGTCGGCTTCCAGGTCGGCGGCGAAGGCCTCCAGGAACTCCCGCAGGCCGGCGGCCTCGTAGCCGGCCCGCCAGCCCTCGTGCGACCAGTCGATGATCTGGCCGCGGCGCTGCGGGGCGGGCGGGTCCAGGTCGATGCAGATCACGTCGCCGTTGCCGATGGAGATGAAGGGGACCCATCCGGCGGACCAGGCGACGTCCCGGCGGATCACGCCGTCCTCCGCCCGCTCGTCCCAGGGCGGGTCCCCGGCGTCGACGGACCGCTCGCGCCAGTCGTCCACCATCGCGTCGAGCGGGTGGAGCGCGGCGTGTAAACCGATCAGGACCCCCGGCAGGCCGTCGTGGCAGCGGTAGGACTCCCGGACGTCCGGCGGGAGTTCCACCCCCATCGCGGTCTCCGCCGCCCGGATCTGCCCGTCGGTGGCGCCGGGCGGCATCGCGGCCGCCACCTCCGGGGCGATCCGCTCCAGCGCGGCCTCGATCCGCGCCCACAACTGCTGCATCGGGAAGCCCCCTTCGTCGTGCCGAGTCGTCGTGCCGAGGACCGGAACGTAGCACCGGCCACCGACAGTCGTCAGTCGCCGGGCGGTGCCAGGGCTCCTGTCAGAGCCACCTGGTAGGAAGGGGCTGATCGTCAGCCGACCGGCCGCCGATGCGTGGTCACCGAAGGAGATCCGGATGTCCGTGGAAGACACTCCCGTGCGGGAGGACGTCATGACGGCCGGGGCGGCCCTGCGGATCTACCCCGATCCGGCGGACGTCTTCGTCGCCGACCAGGCCGAGTTGGCCCGGCACCTGCACCCGCTGGTCTCGATCGACCTGGCCCAGGTCAACCCGGCCTGGCACGGGTGGATCCACCTGCTGAGCCCGCTGGAACCGTCGGAGGGCTGCATCGGCGACCACACCTCGGCCTTCCACACGGGGCTCCAGGCGCCCAACTGGCTCGGCTTCACGCTGGAGGGCGACCGCCTGCGCCTGGCCGGCGACGTGCGCTACTTCGCCCGGGCGGCGGGCCCGGGCGAAGTCCCCGACCCCTGGCCCGGGTTCCACGCCGACCTCGCCGAGCACTGCGAACGCCAGGAGCGCAGCTACCGGGCGCACCGCGACAGCTTCCGCCGCGAGGGCCGGCTCGTCCACCTGGGTGACGACGGCCTGCCGCACCCCGGCCGCACCGGCGAGATGGCCCTCCTGGACCAGCTCGGCGGCTACGCCGACTCCGCCGGCAACTGGATCGAGACCGACGTGTTCCCGCTCGACTACGACGGCGACCGCACCTGGCCGGTCGGCCCGTCCGGCCGCCGCTTCGAGTTCGTGGCGGCGGTGCCCGGCTGGCACTACCGCGGCAGCGGCGCCGACTGGATCATGCTGTTCTTCGAACCCGTCGACCGGCTGGCCCTGTTGACCTTCGACTGGAGCTGAGGCACGGACGGCGCCGGGCCGGTCAGACGCGGCAGCGCAGCAGTTCCAGCGGCGGGCTGGCGAGGAGGTCCGCCCAGAAGTCCTCGCCGAACTCGCGCAGGCCGGCTTCGGACACCTGCAGCGGGACCCACTCGGCGTCGCGGAACCCGGCCGCCCGCAGGCACTGCTCGTAGACCTCGCGGCGCGGGGCCGCGCCCACGATGCTGATCGGCTGCGGGTCGAGGAGGGCCGTGATCCGCACCCGCGGGCCCGTCTCGATCTCCTCGCCGGTCGGCTCGCAGCGGAACCCGTACTTGTCCAGGGAGGGGCAGTCGAAGCGGTAGTCGGGCTTCTGGGCGAGCACGAAGAACTCCCCGCCCGGCACCAGGCTCCGGTGGATGGTGCGGCACATCCGCTCCATCGCCGCGACGTCCTCGGCGTAGTTGAGGCACTGCACTCCCAGCGCGATGTCGAACTTCCGGTCGAGGGGCCGCAGTTCGGAAACGTCGCCGACCTCGTAGCGCACGCCCAGCGGCTCGCGCCGCTCGATCGCGCGCGCGGCGGCGACCATCTCGGCGGAGATGTCGACGCCGAGGACCTCGGTGGCGCCGCGCCGCTTGAACTCCCTGCTGTAGAAGCCGGTACCGCACGCCAGGTCGAGGACCGACCGGCCGGCCACGTCCCCGACCAGGCCCAGGAAGCTCGGCACCTCCCCGTAACGGATCATGGGCAGGGACTTGAACCCCTCGAACGCCTCGCCGATCCCGTCGTACTGCTGCACGCCCACGTGCCGCCCCTCCTGTGCGTCGCCCGCCGGGTCGCGGCCGTGGCGGAAAGTCTCCTCCGCCCCGCCGGGCCGCCGTACTGGCAGATGGCACAAAGAAGTTGGCCGGCGCATCGGGGGCGAACCCCCCTATCGCCCAACACCGCTCTCCGGAGGGGCGGGGAAACGCCGTCGAAGGTCCATTCGAGTGACGTCCCGCGTCCTCGCGTGTCCGAACGGCCACACTGGCACCGCTGAGGAAGCCAAGCCCGCCGTTCAAAGGAGACGAGTCCGTGAAGAGCCTCGGAAGGACGCTGGTCACCGTCGGTGCCGCTGCGGTTCTGTGCATCGCAGTCCCGTCCAACGCCCAAGCCGCGGAGGGGACTTTCACCTACATCAGCAACAACCAGGAGCACACGCTGGAGAACCCCGAGGGCGACCGGTGCTACGACCTCGGCCGCCGCGTCACCGAGCTGTACAACGACACCGACGCGGAGGCGACCGTCTTCCTCGGCGCCGGCTGCCGGGACGAGGTCAAGACCATCAGGCCGGGTGGTTCGAGCGCCCAGAGCGGCATCCGCTCGGTCAGTTTCACCGACGACGAGTAGCCGGCGCACCCGGCGGCGGGGCGGTCCGGCCGTCCGACGCGATCGTGAAGGGCTCGGACCAGTTGCCGGAATCACCGGACAGGACGACCCGGTAGTCGTCTCCAGGGGGGACGTCCGGCACGGTCACCTCCATCCGTCCCAGCAGGATGTCGAAGTCACGGGCGAGGACCCGGTCGAGGAGGGTGACGCCGCCCGCGCGCAAGGCGATGGACCCCGTGCGGTTGGTGATCTGCGCCGGCGGATCCGAGACGTCCCAGGTGACTTCGACCCGCTCGCCGACCCGCCAGAGCGCCCCCGCCCGAGGGGAGAGAATGCGCGGCACGTAGACGTCGCGCCGGGACGCGCGCTCGGCGGAGTGGGCGGCCACCGCCGGACCGGCGGCCTGCGCCGGCACCGTGGCGAGCAGGCTCGGCATGGCGGCGGCGGCCAGAGCCACCACGCCCAGGACGGGCCGGTTCCAGATCCTCATGGCCTCAGTGTCCCGGTTCGTCCCCCGACGAGCGCACGGACGGGCGCCGCTTCCCTCGATCGGGGGAACGGTCGTCGGCGACGGACGGCCCGTGAGGGGGGCGTGGCCCGAGGCGTGAGGGCGGCAAGCGGCCCGTCAGCCGCGTGACGGGGTGTGCGGTGCGGGCGTCACGGCCCCTTTCCCGGTGCGGGTCGGTCGCCTACGGTGGGCCACCCCGAAGACTGAGGAGCGGAGGTTCCCTGTGGCGGAGGACGAGGCGACGACGCAGTACCGCAGCTACGCCTGGGAGGACGAGCACGGCGTCAAGTACGTGGCCGCCTACCCGGGCGACGAGGAGGCCGACGAGGAGCGCAAGGCCGAGCTGCGGGCGTTGGGTGCCCGCGTGTCGGCGGACCTGGTGGCCGAACAGCAGGCCGAGCGGGAAACCGAACAGCAGGCCGAGCGGCGGAGGGCCGGGCGGGCGGCCGGGCGCGCGGGGCCGGCGCTGCGCCTGATCCGTGGTGGGGGCGGCTCGTCCTGAGTGCGTGACCGGGCCCGCCGGTGCGCAGGGCGCGGACGGGCGGGCGGAGCGGGAAGTCGGCCGGGCCGACTTCCCGCTCCGCGGTCGTCGGGGTGCTCTCTCTCCTCCCGGGCGGGGGCCGCCGGGCGCGGCCCGCTTCAGGCCGGGCCGTCGGGGGTGTGGTCGAAGGTGTGGGCGCGGTGTCGGGCGAGGTCGCCGAAGGAGCGGGCGGCGGCGCTCTGGTAGGCGGTGTCCCGGCGGAGCAGGGCGACGGCGCGCGAGGGGAGCGGCGGGTCGACCGGGACGGAGCGCAGGTGCGGGTGTTCGCGGGTGGTGGCGTCGGGCAGCACGGTGGCGAGGCCGGTGCGTTGGACGATCGCGACGAGCGCGCTGACGGAATTGGCCTCGATGGCGGTCCGCGGCCGGACCCGGTGGTCGGAGAGGAACCGGTCGATGTGCTGCCGGGTCGCGAAGTCGCCGCTGAGCAGGGCGAGTTGCTGGTCGCCCAGTGCGCGGACCGGGAGCGGGCCCGAGTGGGCCGCGTACGGGTGGTCGGAGGCGACGACGAGGCCGAGGTGCTCGGTGAACAGGGTGGTGGCGGTGATGGCCGGCAGGTGCGTTCCGCCGAAGGCGATGCCGAGGTCGAGCTGGTCGGCGGCGAGCTCGGACTCGATGCGCTCCTGTGCCAGCTCGCGGACGTCCAGGCTGATCCCGGGGTGGCGCGCGTGGAAGTCCCCGATGAGCGGCCCGGTCAGGTAGGCGGTGAAGGTCGGGGTCACGGCCAGGCGCAGGGTGCCGCGTGAGAGGTCCTTGACGTCCCGCACCGCGCGCTCGGCCGCCGCGAGGTCGCGCAGGGCCCGGCGCGCGTAGTGGGCGTAGGCCTGGCCGGCGTCGGTGAGGCGCACGGTGCGCCCGGAGCGGTCGAGGAGCTGCACGTGCAGCGAGCCCTCCAACTGCTTGATCTGCTGCGAGAGGGTCGGCTGCGAGACGTGCAGGGCCTCGGCGGCGCGGGTGAAGTTGGCGTGCTCGGCCACGGCGAGCAGGTACCGGAGGTGGCGCAGTTCCATGAGCCAACTATAGGCAGCGCTGATGGCAATGATGGCTACTGCGTCTTGGACGCTATAGGCGCAGGTCATGCATCGTGGAGGTCATCGGCAGGCACCAACGGTCGTCGAAGAAGGAGTGACCTCATGAACGAGATGGCGCAGGGTTTCCAGCGGTTCAGTCGGGAGGTGTTCCCGACCCGGGCGGCACTGTTCAAGAAGCTCGCCACCACCCATCAGCCGACCGCGCTGTTCATCGGCTGCTCGGACGCCCGGGTCGTGCCGGAGCTGATCACCCAGACCGATCCGGGCGAGCTGTTCGTCATCCGCACCGCCGGCAACCTCGTGCCCCCGTACACCCGGGGCGCGGACGGTGTCGCGGCGAGCATCGAGTACGCGCTCGGCGTGCTCGGGGTCACGGACGTGATCGTCTGCGGGCACTCCGCGTGCGGCGCGATGACCGCCCTCGCCTCCGGCGGCGACCTCGCGGGCCTGCCCGCCGTCGCCACCTGGCTGCACCACGCGGACGTCGCCAAGGCCCGCACCGACGCGGCCGAGCATCCGGCCGGCGCGGAGCGGGTCGCCGCCCTGGTGAAGGACAACGTCCTCGCCCAGCTGGCGAACCTGAGGACCCACCCGTCGGTGGCCAAGGCCCTGGTGCAGGGCAGGGTGACCCTGCACGGCTGGGTCTACGACATCGGATCCGGCTCCGCCGAGACGCTCGACACCGACAGCGGACGGTTCGTCGCCCTGGCGGGCTGACCACCGCCGTCCCCTCCGACCGTTCCCTCCCACCACCCCCAGACCAGGTCCGGGCACCCGCCCCGGACCCAACCCCGAAAGGCCCACCCCATGGTGCACGCGCAGTTCGACCAGACCGCCCGTCAGCAGCTCGCCCTGGAGGTCGTCGACGCCAAGACCCGCAAGGACCTCACCTGGCAGGAGCTCGCCGACACGACCGGCCTGTCCGTCGCCTTCGTCACCGCCGCCCTGCTCGGCCAGCACGCCCTGCCCGCCGACGCGGCCAAGGCCGTCACCGAGCTCCTGGGCCTGGACGAGGACGCGGCCCGGCTGCTCCAGACCATCCCGCTGCGCGGCAGCATCCCCGGCGGCATCCCCACCGACCCGACCATCTACCGCTTCTACGAGATGCTCCAGGTCTACGGCACCACCCTCAAGGCCCTGGTCCACGAGCAGCTCGGCGACGGCATCATCAGCGCCATCAACTTCAAGCTCGACGTCAAGACCGTCGAGGACCCCGAGGGCGGCCACCGCGCCGTCATCACCCTGGACGGCAAGTACCTGCCCACCAAGCCGTTCTGATCCCCGTGCGGGCCGGGGCGGCCGACAGGCCCCCGGCCCGCCGCCCCACCCCCGACCAGCAGGGAACCGCCACCGTGGACTTCGCCCAGCACACCATCGACCTCGCCCGCCGCAACGTCGCCGAAGGCGGGCGCCCGTTCGCCACCGTCATCGTCAAGGACGGCGAGATCCTCGCCGAGAGCCCGAACAGGGTCGCCCAGACCGGCGACCCCACCGCGCACGCCGAGATCCTCGCCATCCGCGACGCCTGCACGAGGCTCGGCACCGAGCACCTGACCGGCACCACCATCTACGTCCTCGCCCACCCCTGCCCGATGTGCCTGGGCTCGCTGTACTACTGCAGCCCCGACGAGGTCGTCTTCCTCACCACCCGCGACGACTACGAACCGCACTACGTCGACGACCGCAAGTACTTCGAACTCGCCACCTTCTATGCCGAGTTCGCCAAGAACTGGGACGAGCGCCGGCTGCCGATGCGCTACCTGCCCAGCGACGCGGCCATCGACGTCTACCGGGCGTGGCGCGAGCGCAACGGCGGCGAACGCCGCGTCGCCGGCGCGCCCGTCGCGGCCTGACGAGGGCGCACACGATGCCCGAGCCGATCGAGAAGGCCGCGTGGATCCGGCTGGAGAACGGCCGGGTCCACGCCGCCGTGGACCTCCCCCTGCTCCTGCACGGCCAGCGCTCGAGCTGAAGGGCGCGATCTTAAAACCGCCTTTGACGAAGCCGCCGGGTGGCCGCCGCCGGCCGCCGCCACCCGCCGGCGGGAAGTGCCGCTCCGCCCGTGCGGTGGCCTGGCGCTTCCTTTGCCTGATGTGGCCGGAACCCGTGTAGTTGTCACCGTACGGTCACCACGGGGTGAACAACACCTAAAGGTCCAGACCACCGCCCAGTACGGCCAGGACGTCCGCCGCGTTCCAGTGCCCGGCGGCGCCCGGGCGGGAGGCCAGGTAGTCGGCGCAGCGGCGCGCGTTCCAGCCGTGGGACTCGGCCAGGCCCGCGGCCAGGGTGCGCAGATAGGGCGCCGAGGGCGGATTGAGTTCGGCGCCGGCCAGGCCTTCGGGGGCGGTGAAGGTCAGCAGCGGGTGGCCGTCCAGCTCGCCCGCGTGCACCAGCGTCTCGTACCGGCCGGGCCCGAGCCGGTCGCGTCCTCGGGCGAGGGTGCGGGTGAGGTCGAGGTCGGTGCCGGGGCTGCGGCGCATCTCCTGGGCGGCGATGTCACTGAACTGACTGATCGTCATCAAATAGATGCGACAAGGAAGTTCATCCGAGGCGTCCGGATCGTAGAAGCCGCTGCCGCCGCCCCACACCGCCGACTCCCGCGCGAAGTACAGCGTGCCGGGCAGCACCGCGGCCACGTCCCGGCGCGGCGGTCGGTGGTCGCGGCAGCCGGGGTAGGTGCGCGCGCCGCCGTCGGGGCGGCCGCCGCGCAGGTAGCAGGCGAGCCGGGCGGCGTGCAGGTTCGACCCGTACGCCGCGTACCAGACGAGCCGCGCGCCGCCCTCCGCGCCGCCCTCGGGGCCGCCGGCCGTGCTGCCGGACGCACCGCCCCCGCCCTCGGCCGGCCACCGGCGGGATCCGGCCACCACCATCGCTAAACCTCCAGATTTGGTGGGTCCGCTTTCACTACCGGTAGCGTCCCCGCCGCTATGGCGTAGACCACTCTTCGCCTTCCCGTCATATGCCTCCTGCCTCTGGCGATTACCCTTCGCCACCGAAAGCGATCGAAAAACCCCGAAATGACTTTCGAATCGTTCCCTGATGCCCCCATATGTCGCCGAAAATGAAAAGTTCCTTTGACTCCACCTTCACGGCATCCAGCGGGCTCCCAGTCGAGTCATGGTGAGTGAGGCACCACGCAAGGTGACTCCCCGCATTCATCCTTATGACTACTCCCAGCCGAGGACACTCCTTATGGACGCACGCCAGGACATGGCAGGCCCGGGAACGCTGAACCGTCCCGGGCCCGCTCACGCCGCCGGTTGGCCGGCCGTCCGGCCCGCGCACCCCCGCAGCCTGCTCGACATCGTCACCGCCACCGCCGACGCCCACCCGCACGCACCCGCGCTGGACACCGGCACCGCCGTACTCGACTACCGCGCCCTCATGCACGAGGTCGACACCCTCGCCGGCGTCCTCGCCGGGCACGGCATCGGTGCCGGAGACCGGGTCGGCGTGCGCATCCCCTCCGGCACCGCCGACCTGTACGTCGCCATCCTGGCCGTGCTGCGCTGCGGCGCCGCCTACGTGCCCGTCGACGCCGACGACCCCGACGAGCGCGCCGACATGATCTGGCAGGACGCCCAGGTGTGCGCCGTCCTCGGCGCCGAACGCCGACTCGCCCCCGGCTCCGCGGCCGGGCCCGGCGGCAACCCCGCCTGGCCCACCCCCGACGACGACGCGTGGATCATCTTCACCTCCGGCACCACCGGCCGCCCCAAGGGCGTCGCCGTCACCCACCGCTCCGCGGCCGCCTTCGTCGACGCCGAGGCCCGCCTCTTCCTCCAGCAGCAGCCGCTCGGCCCCGGCGACCGCGTCCTGGCCGGCCTGTCGGTGGCCTTCGACGCCTCCTGCGAGGAGATGTGGCTGGCCTGGCGCCACGGCGCCTGCCTGGTGCCCGCCCCCCGCTCCCTCGTCAAGGCCGGCACCGACCTCGGCCCCTGGCTCGTCGAGCGCCGCATCACCGCCATCTCCACCGTCCCCACCCTGCTCGCCCTGTGGCCGCAGGAGTGCCTGGACGCCGTGCGCCTGATCATCGTCGGCGGCGAGGCCTGCCCCGCCGAACTCGTCGAGCGCCTCGCCACCCCCGGCCGCGAGTTCTGGAACACCTACGGCCCCACCGAGACCACCGTCGTCGCCACCGCCGCCCGCATGCTCCCCGGCCAGCCCGTACGCATCGGCACCCCCCTGGACGGCTGGGAGATCGCCGTCGTCGACGCCGCCGGCCACCCCGTCCCCTGGTACGAGACCGGCGAACTCCTCATCACCGGCATCGGCACCGCCCGCTACCTCGACCCCGCCAAGGACGCCGAGAAGTTCAGCGCCCACCCCGCCCTCGCCTCCCCCCGCGTCTACCGCAGCGGCGACCTCGTGCGCAACGACCCCGAAGGCCTCGTCTTCGTCGGCCGCGCCGACGACCAGATCAAACTCGGCGGCCGGCGCATCGAACTCGGCGAGATCGACGCCGCCCTCCAGGCCCTGCCCGGCATCCGCGCCGCGGCCGCCGCCGTCCGCAAGAGCCCCGCCGGCGCCGACCTCCTGGTCGGCTACCTCGTCGCCCAGCCCGGCACCACCCCCGACCTCACCGCCGCCCGCCAGCACCTGCTCGGACGCCTGCCCGCCCCGCTCGTGCCCGTCCTCGCCCTCGTCGACTCCCTGCCCACCCGCACCTCCGGCAAGGTCGACCGCAACGCCCTGCCCTGGCCGCTCGCCACCACCGGCACCGCCACCCCCGGCACCGCCGCCCCCCTGGACGGCACCGCCGGCTGGCTCGCCGGCCGCTGGGAGAGCATGCTCGGCATGGCCCCCGGCCACGGCGACGACTTCTTCGCCCTCGGCGGCTCCAGCCTCACCGCCGCCCGCCTCGTCTCCGAACTGCGCACCCGCCACCCCGGCGTCTCCGTCGCCGACCTCTACGCCCACCCCGTCCTCGGCGACCTCGCCGACTACCTCGACAACCTCGCCGGCCCCCCTCATCCCGGCGGCGCCGCGCACACCCCCGCCCCCGCCCCCACCCGCACCGTGCGCCGCACCCCCGCCAGCGCCGGCCTGTGGCAGACCCTCATCCTGCTCGGCGTCTTCGGCATCTCCGGACTGCGCTGGATCCTCGCCCTCACCGCCTTCGACAACCTCATCGGCAACCACCTCAGCTGGGCCCCGCACACCTCCTGGTGGCCCGTCGCCGCCGGCCTCCTCCTCTTCTACAGCGCCCCCGGCCGCACCCTCCTCGCCGCCGGCGCCGCCCGCCTGCTCACCGCCGGCCTGCGCCCCGGCACCCACCCCCGCGGCGGCCAGGCCCACCTGCGACTGTGGGCCGCCGAACGCGCCGTCACCCTCTTCGGCGTCGGCGCCCTCGCCGGCACCCCCTGGGCCCTGCGCTACGCCCGCGCGCTCGGCTGCCGCATCGGCACCGGCGTCCTCCTGCACACCCTGCCCCCCGTCACCGGCCTGGCCCGCATCGGCGCCGGCGCCACCGTCGAACCCGAAGCCGACATCGCCGGCTGGTGGCTCGACGGCGACACCCTCCACCTGGGCCACATCGACATCGGCGACGGCGCCCGCATCGGCGGCCGCTCCACCCTCATGCCCGGCGCCCGCATCGGCGCCGGCGCCGACATCGCCCCCGGCTCCTGCGTCACCGGCGCCGTACCCGCCGGCGAACACTGGCACGGCTCCCCGGCCCGGCCCTCCACCGAGGCCCGCACCACCTGGCCCGCGGCCACCGCCACCCCCCGCTCCCGCTTCTGGAACCTCGCCTACGGCGTCGGCCTGACCGTCTTCGGCCTCCTGCCGATCATCGCCGCCCTCCCCGCGCTCGCCATCGTCTTCACGATGGTCGACACCGACCGCACCCTCACCGCGGCCCTCCTCCAACTCCTGCCCGCCACCATCCCGCTGGCCGCCCTCACCCTGGTGTGCCACGCCACGCTGATAGCGACCACGGTCCGCCTCCTGTCCATCCCGCTGCGTCCCGGCTTCCACCCCGCCCACGGCCGCGTCGCCTACTGCGCCTGGGCCGTCACCCGGCTCAGCGACACCGCCCGGCGCACCCTCTTCCCCTTCTACGCCAGCCTCTTCACCCCGGTGTGGCTGCGCCTGCTCGGCGCCAAGGTCGGCCGCCGCGTCGAAGCCTCCACCGTCCTGGCCCTGCCCGGCCTGATGCGCGTCGACGACGGCGCCTTCCTCGCCGACGACACCCTCGTCGCCCCCTACGAGCTGCGCGCCGGCTGGCTGCACATCGGCCCCGCGCACGTCGGGCGCCGCTCCTTCGTCGGCAACTCCGGCATCGTCGGCCCCGGCCGCCGACTGCCCGACAACTCCCTCGTCGGCGTCCTGTCCGACACCCCCGTCAACGCCCCCGAAGGCTCCTCCTGGCTCGGCCGCCCCGCCTTCGCCCTGCCGCGCGTCGCGGCCGCCGGCGGCGACGCCCGCACCTACAACCCGCCCCGGCGCCTGATGTGGGCCCGCGCCGGCGTCGAACTGTGCCGCCTGCTGCCCATCGTCCTCGCCGCCCTCCTCGGCGACCTCGTCCTCGCCACCCTCCAGGAACTGCGCGACGACTACGGCCTCCCGCGCGCCCTGGCCGCCGCCGGCCTCGTCCTCATCGGCGCCGCCGTCATCGCCTGCCTGGTCACCACCGCCGCCAAGTGGTTGCTCGTCGGGCGCTTCCGCGTCGCCGAGCACCCCCTGTGGTCCACCTTCGTGTGGCGCAACGAGCTCTACGACAGCTTCGTCGAGGAACTCGCCATGCCCTTCGGCGGCTCCAGCATCACCGGCACGCCCTACCTCAACGCCTGGCTGCGCAGCCTCGGCGCCCACATCGGGCGCGGCGTGTGGTGCGAGACGCACTGGCTGCCCGAGAGCGACCTCGTCACCGTCGAGGCCGGCGCCAGCGTCAACCGCGGCACCGTCCTGCAGACCCACCTCTTCCACGACCGGGTCATGCGCCTGGGCCCCGTCCACCTCGGCCCCGGCTCCACCACCGGCCCGCACTCCATCGTGCTGCTCAACTCCTCCCTCGGCGCCGGCACCACCGTCGGCCCCGCCTCCCTGGTCATGCGCGGCGAGAACGTCCCCGGCACCACCCGCTGGCTCGGCAACCCCGTCGCCGCCTGGAACGCCGACCCCGCCCTCGTCCCCGTCGCCGGGCGGCGGGCCAAGCGCAAGGTCGGAGTGTGATGCAGATCACTGCTGCTGGGCGATGAGTTGACGATGCGGTCGCGGTCCTACCTGGGTAGACCGCGACCGCATCCGTTCCCGAAAGGGCGTACCGACCATGACCGCCACCCCCGCCAAGGGCCCCGCCGGCTACTTCCCGTCCATCGAGAAGAAGTACGGCCGACCCGTCGCCGAGTGGAAGGACCTCATCCGGGCCTCCCCGCTCGGCAAGCACATGGAGCTCGTCGCCTGGCTCAAGACCGAGCACGGCCTCGGCCACGGCCACGCCAACGCCCTCGTCGCCCACACCCTCGCCGAAGCCGCGGCCTGAGCCTGCCGCCCGGCTCCGGCTCTGCTGGTGATGCCCGTCGCCCGGCTCTGCTGGTGACGCCCGGCCTGCGCCCCGTGGCGGATGGCGGATGGTGGGCCGGCGGACGACGACGACGGGGCCGGGGCCGCCTGCGGCACGATCGGGAAGCAGGCGGCCCCGGACCCGGGTCGTTCCGTACGGGCGGGGCATCGACCGCGATGCCCGTACGGCTGCGGTCGGGACCCATTCGACGACTTCAACAGCACTTGAAGTCAAGCCCCCGGCGGCCCGGGGCGCCGGAGGGCGGGGTAGCCTCGCTCCCGGCGGGGGCCGGCGGACGAGGTTTCAGGGGCGGTCGAATGGAACAGCAACAGCGCGGCTACTGGCGGGTCGCGGACGGTTCGGCGGTCAGCTCCACCCAGGCCCAGGTCGCCTGGACCAGGGCCGCCTACCCGGCCCTGGTGGACGTGGCCCGCCGCTACCACGCGGTGATCACCTACTCCGAACTGGCCGAGACCGTGCAGGAGGCGGCCGGGGTGCGCACCCGGGTGCACCAGCGCACCTGGATCGGCAAGGTCCTGGCCCTGGTGGTGCGCGAGGCGCACCGCCGCGGGGACCCGCCGCTGACCGCACTGGTGGTCCACTCCACCGACGGCATGGTCGGCGTCGGCTACCAGGAAGTGCTGGCCGTGGCCGGACAGCCGCCGCTGGCAGCGGACATGGACCGCGAACACCACGCCGCCGCCGCCCGCCTCGCCTGCTACCGGCACTTCGGCGCCCAGCTCCCCGCCGACGGCGGCACCCCCGCCCTGGCCCCGCGCCTGCAAGCGGCCGTCAACCGCAAGGCGGCCGCCGCCACCCCGCCCCGCCCCCCGGCGATCTGCCCCTCCTGCTTCCTCCAACTGCCCGCCACCCGCATCTGCGACTCCTGCGGCGCCAGCGCGTAGGGGCCTTCCTGCGGATCACGCCGGGCCCGGACGGAGCAGCAGGCCGAATGGGATGATCTTGCCGGCAGTTCCGTACGAGGAGGCACGGTGGACGATCACTCGAAGCACGACCACTCCCGGTGGGAGGGCGTCGTGATCGCGGCCCGCGAACGTGCCCGCTCGCGGCAGGCCCTCATGGTCGAGCGCTTCGGACTGTCAGGTGACGTGCAGTACCACTGGTCGATGGACGACGCGCGGATCACCTGGTCGCGCAGGAGGAAGTGGTCGCGCAGGAGCGAGGTGTTCCTCACCGGCCGGCTCACGATGATCGGCAGCGTCAGCCTCGCCCGGCAGACCTGGCTGTGGTCCTGGGCGAACGAGTCGCTGCCGCCCGCCGTCCTGGGCGACATCGAACGGGTGCGGCGCTTCGGCGAGGACAACGACTTCCCCGTCCTGCCGTGGCCGGGCTTCGACTCCCACCCCGAACTCGTCGCCGAGGCGCGGACGGTCGCGGCCTCGGTGCTCGACGCCGACGGGCTGTGGATGGAGTCGGCGGACGACACCGAGCTCCACTTCCTGCTCCACGACCTGGTGCCCGCCGCGGCGGCCGACTAGACGGACGGGCGGGAAGCCGGGCGGTCGGGCGGGCGCTCGGCTGGGTGGTCGGGTAGGCGGACGGCTCGTCGGACGGCCGGGCGGGCGGCGGGGCCCGCGGACCCGCGGCGGGGCGTCAGGCCCGGACACCGGCGGGCAGGCGGCCCGGCATCTGCCAGCCCTCGGCGAGCCGGGAGGGGGCGAGCCGGCGCCCGTCGCCGAAGAACTCGCAGAACTTCATGATCAGCGGATCCCAGCCGAGCGGGTCCACGTAGTGGTCCGTACCGGGCACGATCAGGCGCTCCTCGACGTGCGCGCGCACCACGGTGACCTCGAAGGCGGTGCAGTGCGGGTTGCCCGCCAGCGGCGCGGCCGCCTCCAACCTGCACTCCAGCTGGACCGGGCACTCGGCGACGCGCGGCGCGCGCACCAGCTCCGACGGCTGCTCGGTGAGCCCGGCGACGGCGAACTTGCCCCGCTCGAAGCGGTAGCCCTGCTGCCGCCGGTGCTCGGTCACATCCGGGTTGGCGGTCAGCAGCGCGAGGGCGTCGA
This sequence comes from Kitasatospora sp. NBC_01300, assembly GCF_041435235.1. Lineage (NCBI taxonomy): Bacteria > Bacillati > Actinomycetota > Actinomycetes > Kitasatosporales > Streptomycetaceae > Kitasatospora > Kitasatospora sp. NBC_01300. The sequence continues at coordinate 7,661,179 of NZ_CP108408.1, forward strand.
CGGCGTCCACCTGCCCGGAGGAGGGCAGGTTGAGCACGCACTCGCCCTCGCGCCGCAGGTTGACGGCCGTCTGGGCGGTGTTGCCCAGGCCCAGCACGCAGGACTGCCCCAGCCACCACGCCGAGGACATCGGCGCCAGGTTGGCGCCGCCGTCCTCGTTGCGCGAGCTGATCAGCACCACCGGGGTGCCTAAGTAGAGGACCTTGAGGTCGGTGGCCTTGTGCACGGGAGCCGTCCTTGGGTGGGGAACCGTTGCCGGCCTCCGACTCTGCCCCCGCCCGGGAGGGGGCGCTGGCGGCGATCGGACACCGCGTTCCCGGCCCCGGCGGGGGCGCGCGGCCCTACGCCGGACGGCCCTACGTTGGACGGCCCCGCACGCATCGGCTCGGCCCGACACGCCGGCAAGGCCCGACACGCCGGCAAGGCCCGGCACGCCGGCAAGGCCCGGCACGCCGGCACGGCCGTACGGGCGGGTTCAGCGCCCGTACGGGCCGGCGGTCAGAACGCGGCGCTGACCGGACCGCGGGCGGCCACCGTACGGGCCTGGCCGTCGCGCAGCCGGTAGGACAGACCCACGACGGCCGCCGAGCCCTCGGCCACCTTGGCGGCCAGCAGCTGGGAACGCTCCAGCAGCAGGTCCACGGTCTGGCGGATGTGCTCGTCGACGATCCCGTCCGGGTCCTCGATGCCCGCGGCCCGGGCCGACACCACGCTCGGGGTGACCCGCTCCACCACGTCCCGCACGAACCCGCCCGGCAGCCGCCCTTGGTCCAGCGCATCCATCGCCGCGCCCACCGCGCCGCACGAGTCGTGCCCCAGCACCACCACCAGCGGGCACTCCAGCACGCTCACCCCGTACTCGATGCTGCCCAGCGCCTCCGCCCCGGTGACGTGCCCGGCCGTCCGCACCACGAACAGGTCGCCCAGCCCCCGGTCGAAGATGATCTCGGCCGCCAGCCGGGAGTCCGAACAGCCGAACAGCACCGCGAAGGGCCGCTGAGCCGGCGCGAGGGCGGCCCTGCGCCCGGCGTCCTGGTTGGGGTGCTCCGGGCTGCCCGCGACGAAACGGGCATTGCCCTCCATCAGCACCCGCATCGCCTGGTCGGGGCCGGATATCGGTGAGGAGATCATGCCTGCACCCTAGATCGCCGCAGGTGGGGCCCGCAGCAGGGGGGCCGGGGCAGGGGACCGCCACCGCGTCGCTCCTCACCCGGCCGGCCCGGTCCACAGCCCAGTCGGCCCAGTCCACGGCCCGCCCGCCCTGCTGCGGCCGGCCTCGCCCGGCCGCTTCGCCGCCCGTGTGGCGGGAGGCCGGGGGATGTCGTCAACTCGCCGCCTGAGTGGCGGTGTTGGGCGTGACGGTGCCGGTCAGCGGCCCGGCCTGCCCTTGGAGACGAACACCTGGACCGTCGAGTGCTCGGGCGCGGTGTGGCCGGCCTGCGGCGCGGAGTTGATGACCGACCCGGCGGGCACGTTCCAGTCGGTGAACTCGTGGACCTCGTAGCGCAGTCCCGCCGCCTCCAGCGCCCTGACGGCCGCGTCCTTGGCCAGGTTGACGACCGGCGGCACACTCACCTGCACCCCGTCGGTCGGCTGCATCACCGGGGAGGGGGTGCCGAAGGCCATCGACGGCCCGGGCGCGGGAGCGGACCCGGCGGGGGATGGCGCGCCGGAGGACATCGGCGCCGAGGCGTTCGCGGGGCCCGCGGGCAGGCCGCCGGAGGGCGACGGGCCCGAACCCGGCGCGAGCAGTGCCGCACCCGTGCCGATGGCGACCACCGCGGCCGCCGCCACCGCGCCGCTGAGCACGGTGCGACGGCGCACCGTGCGCCGGATGGCGAGGGCATCGATGGCGGGGGCCGGGGTGTTGTCGGCGAATGCGGTCATGGCGGCGAGGAGTTCCTTGTCGAAGTCGTGGTCGAAGCCGGGGCCGGGGTCGAAGCCGGGGTCGGGGGAGGGGTGGTCGGGATCGTGGGACGGGAAGCGGGTCATCACGCACCTCCGCGCGAGGTCGGCGGCGCGGACGGGACGTCCTGCCGGGGCAGTGCGGCCCGCAGTTTCGCGAGGCCGCGGGCGAGTTGGGAGCGCACGGCGCCGGGGGAGATGTCCAGCGTCTGCGCGATCTCCTGGTCCCCCAGGTCGTGGAGGTAGTACAGGACGACCACGGTGCGCATCCCCATCGGCAGCGTGTGCAGCGCCGTGACGAGCTCCGCGCGCAACTCCACCGACCGGTAGGCGTCGCGCGGGTCCGCGTGCTCGGCGCCGGGCGCCGCGCCGGGCCGCTCACCGGAGCGGCTCAGCCGCCGCCACCGGTCGTTGACCAGGTTCACCAGGATCCGGCGCACGTACGCCTCGGGCGCCTCCGCGGCCGCCACCCGCCGCCAGTTGCGGCAGGACCGTTCCAGCGCCTCCTGGACGAGGTCCTCCGCGGTGTGCGCGTCCCCGGTGAGCACGTACGCCGTCCGGAACAGCGCGCCCGAACGCTGCTGTACGAACTCGACGAAGTCGATCCCGGGACTGGCCCTGCGCAGCCTCACCCGCCGCCCTCGCTCTCTTCACTCTTCTCACTCTTCCGCCGTCACCTTCGCCCCCATGACGGCCCCCGGCACCGCCCTGCTGCACCGCCACCGCGAAAGTGACGCGGCTCACAACGCTTCGAAGCCGGACGGGCCGGACCACCGCGGCAGCCCGGGGAGCGCACGCGCGGGCACACGCACGGGCACAACGATGCGCAAACGATGCGAGTAGCCCAGGCGATGGCCGCTCCGAGACGGTCGCCATGTGCACGCACTGATCGACCGGCCGGCACCCCGGCCCCCGGCGCCCCGGCCCCCGGCAGGCGAGACGCCCCGCACCGAACCCCCCGGCATCGAACCCCCGGGCGACGGCGGGCAGGCCGGGCTGCGCGCCCTGGCGGCACGCGTGGCCGGCGGCGACGAACGGGCCTTCGAGGAGCTGTACGCCGCCACCGCCGGAACCGTCCTGGGCCTGGTGCTGCGGGTGCTGCGCGACCACGCCCAGGCCGAGGAGGTCACCCAGGAGGTGTTCCTCCAGGTGTGGCGGGAGGCGGCGCGCTACCGTCCCGAGCGCGGCGAGGTCCTGCCCTGGATGCTCACCCTCGCCCACCGGCGCGCCGTCGACCGGGTCCGCTCCGCCCAGGCCGCCGCCGACCGCGACCGCACCGCCGCCCTGCGCGCCTACACCCCGGTCTTCGACGAGGTCGCCGACCAGGTCGAACACGACCTGGACCGCGGCCGGGAACGCGAACGGCTCCGCCGCGCCCTGGCCACCCTCACCGACGTCCAGCGCGAATGCCTGCTGCTGGTCTACTACGGCGGCCGCACCCAAGCCCAGGCCGCCGAAGCCCTCGGCGCCCCCCTCGGCACCGTCAAGACCCGCATCCGCGACGCCCTGCTACGCCTGCGCACCCAACTCGCCGACCCCCCACCCCACCCGGCACAGCCCCGCACCTGCACCTGCCTGCCGAATCTGTAGACCGACCTGCATATTCCTCTCGGGCCCGCGGTCGTGGTGCGCGTAGGAAGTCGACGGGTCCGACTTCCTGTGCGCGTCGGCGGCAAGGTTCTGTGCCCGGGCTCGCACCTGCCGGGGGCCTCGGCGCGCCGGGGAGTGAATCTGTAGACCGACCTACATATTCCCTCCAGGTCCGCAACCGGGGTGTGCGTAGGAAGTCGGCGGGTCCGACTTCCTGCGCGCACCGACCGCTTCCGCGGGACGAGTCCTGCTGTGCCGCCCCGCATTCGCGACGCCCGCCGCCCCGGCCCGCCCCGCATAGGCTCACGTATGTGCCCGTCCCCGTCCCGGTCCCCGTTCCCGTGACTGCCTCCGCCGGCCGGCCTCCGGCCCAGGCCAGCCTGACCACCGGTGCCCTCGCCCGCATGCTCGGCGTCTCCCCGACCACCGTCCGCTCCTGGGAACGCCGCTACGGCATCGGTCCCGCCCGGCGCGATCCCGGGCGACACCGCCAGTGGAGCCCGCGGGACGTCGCCGTCCTGGCGGAGATGTGCCGTCTGACCGCCCGCGGCGTCACCCCGGCCGAGGCGGCCCGCCTCGCCCTCGCCGCCGAGGCCCCAGAACCCCCGAGGCTCACGAACCGCCGCCGCCTGCCGGCGCACCGGCAGGCGGCGGCGGGAACACCCTGCCCGTCGGCACCGTCCGCCCCGAATGCCGGGGGCTGGCCCGCGCGGCCGTTCGCCTCGACGCCCCCGAGCTCGCCCGGATCCTGCGACACAGCGTCGACACCCTCGGCCCGGTCGCCGCCTGGACCGAGGTCATGATGCCCGCGCTGCGCGCCGCCGGCCGCAAGTGGGCCGCCGAGGGCGAGCGCTACGTCGAGGTCGAGCACCTGCTGTCCTGGCACGTCGCGGCCGCTCTGCGCCGCGCCGCCGACCGGGTCGAGCCGCCGCAGGGGCCGGCCGTCCTGCTCGCGGGCATGCCCGCCGAACTGCATGCCCTGCCGCTGGAGGCGCTGGCCGCGGGGCTGGCCGAACGGGGCCTGCCGTTTCGGATGTTCGGCCCGGCCCTGCCGACCGAAGCGCTGCTGGAAGCGGTCCGCCGCACCGGCCCGCCCGCCGTCCTGCTCTGGTCCCAGGTCGCCCGCACCGCCGACCGGGCCCTGGCCCGCCGTGTCGCCGAGACCGCGTGGGGCCCCCACGGTGCCCGCACCCGTCCCGTCGTCCTGACCGCCGGCCCCGGCTGGACCGGCTCCCGCCGCCCCCCGGGTGCCCTGCGCCCCCGTGACCTGCCCACCGCCCTCGACCAGCTGGAGCACCTGCTGCGCTGACCCCCGCCTGCCGGTGTGGTCATGTGGCGCGGTTCCACAGGCCGGCTCGCGCCGCTGGCTTCGGGCATGAATATACCGACCGGTCTACAGATTTGATCGCGCCCACAGTGCCCACAGTGCGCACAGGAAGTCGGCCTGCCCGACTTCCTGTGCGGGGCGCCGCAAAGGGGCAAAAATATATCGGTCGGTCTACATATTCGGCTGCGCGGACGGTGGGTGGGCGGGCGGGGGCCGGGCGGTGGGAGCGGTTCGGCGCGCGCGAGAAGTCGGACCTGTCGACTTCTCACGCGGCCGGAATCGTGGAGCACGAGAAATATGCCGGTCGGTCTACATATTTCCCTGGCGGGGGCCGCAACGCCGCAGTGCACAGGAAGTCGGCGGGTCCGACTTCCTGTGCACGGGCGGGCCTGCGGGGTCTGCGGGGCCTGCGGGGCGTGGGGAGGTGGGGGTGCGGCCCCCGGTTACCGGGGGGTTGTTCGCCGGGGGCCGCGGTTCATGGGCTGATGCCGGGTCAGGAGGCGGGCATCAGGACGGTGTCGACGATGTAGACGGTGGCGTTGGCGGTCTGGACGTCGCCGCACAGCACCTTGGCGGCGGAGTTGACGGTGAAGTCCGGGGCGGCGCCGGTCACGGTGAGGTCGTCGGAGGCCAGGGTCTTGTGCCCGCCGGCGAGTGTCGCCGGAGCCAGGCGCTGGGGGACGACGTGGTAGGTGAGGATCTTGGTGAGCTTGTCCTTGTCGGCGAGGACGGCGTCGAGGTCCTTCTTCGGGAGCTTGGCGAAGGCGTCGTTGGTGGGGGCGAAGACGGTGATGTTCTTCGCGGAGTTGAGGGTGTCCACCAGGCCGGCCTGCTTGACGGCGGTGACGAGGGTGGACAGCAGCGGGTTGTTGGAGGCGGCGGTGGCGACCGGGTCCTTGGCCATGCCGGTGAAGCTGCCCGCCCCGTCCTTGGGGACGGCCGCGCACGCGGTGCCGAACGGCTGCCCGGCCGTCACCTGCTCGGCGGCCTGGGCACCGGAAGCCGGGGCACCGGAAGCCTGGGCACCGGACGGCTGGGGCGCGGCGGCCGCGGTGGTGCTCTTGGCCGTGTCCGAGGACTTCGCCTCGCCGCCGCCGCCACCGCTGCTGCTGCACGCGCTCAGGGCGGCGGCCAGCAGGCCGGCGGCGAGGACGGCGGCGAAGGGCTTGCGGACCAGGACGGTCGTGTTCATGGACGGATTCTCCTGTCAGGGGGCATCGGGCGGATCCCGGGTGCCGAAGGGGTGGGGAAGTCGTGGGAGTGGGGTCAGGTGACGGTGACGACGACGCTGTGCCAGCCCGTCGCCCCCGAGGGGTAGGGGGGTGTGCGGGTGGCGGGCTGGACGGCCCCGGTGCCGTCGGTGGCACGGGCCTCGAGGCGGTGGGTCCCGGGGGCGGCGCCGGTCCAGGTGTGGGTCCACTGGCGCCACAGGTCGGGCCCGGCGTCGGCGGCCAGTTCGGCCTGCCGCCAGGGCCCGCCGTCGACGCGCACCTCGACGGCGGCGATGCCTCGGTGGGTGGCCCAGGCGGTGCCGGCCACCGTCACGTCGCCGGGCGGTACGCGGGCGAACGGCGCGGGCACGTCGATCCGCGAGGCGGTGCGGACCTCGCCGGTGCGGTCCCAGCCGCGCTGCACCCAGTACGGGTCGCGGGCGGCGAAGGTGGTCACCTCCAGGTCGACGAGCCACTTGGTGGCCGAGGTGTAGCCGTAGAGGCCGGGCACCACCGTGCGGCAGGGGAAGCCGTGCTCGACGGGCAGCGCCTCGCCGTTCATCGCCACCGCGAGCAGCGCCTGGCGCCCGTCGAGGAGCGTCTCGACCGGGGTGCCGATCGTCATGCCGTCCTGCGAGCGGCCGACGAGCTGCTCGGCGCCGGAGCGGACGCCGGCGCGGCGCAGCAGGGCGGGCAGCGAGGCGCCGAGCCAGCGGGTGGTGCCCGCGTAGGGGCCGCCGACCTCGTTGGAGACGCAGGACAGGGTGTGGTCCAGCTCCTCCAGCCCGAGGGCGAGCAGGTCGTCGAAGCCGATCAGCAGCGGGCGGTCGACCAGGCCGTGCAGCCGCAGCGACCAGGCGCGCGGGTCGATGCGCGGCAGGGTCAGGGCGGTGTCGACGCGGTAGAAGTCGGCGGTGGGGGTGATGAACGGGGGCAGGCCGGGGACCGTGGCGCCGACCGCGCGCGGCAGTGGCGGCGCCGGGCGCAGCGGCGGCGGCAGGCGGACGGCGGCGCGGGCCGCGCTGACGTCGCCGCGCCGGTCGGACAGGACGCGTCCGGCCGTGCCGAGGGCGGCGGCCGCGCCGATCGTGGCGCCGGCCGCCAGGACGCGCCGCCGCCCGGGCCCGGTCGGCCGGACCGGGCCCGAGCCGGGGGAAGGGCCAGAGGAAGGGTCAGAGGAAGGGCCAGAGGAAGGGCCAGGGGAAGGGTCGGGGGAGAGGCCGGGGGAGAAGGCGGGTCGGGTCAGCCACCACAGCACGGCGACCGCGCCGCCGGCCGCGGCGGCGGAGGGCAGCAGGTCGGTGGGGACGGCCTGCGGGCGGGCCAGCGCGGCCCAGGCGCCGAGGCCGCCGAAGGCCGCGAACAGGGCGGCCGCCGCACCGCGACGGCGTACGGCCAGCACGCCGAGGGCCGCGGCCGCGAGGCCCATGACGGTGTAGATCCCGCCCAGCAGGACCGCCTTGTCGCCGGTGCCGAACCGCTGGACCGCCCACGTCTTGACGGCGGTGGGCGCGAGGTCGATCGCCGCCGAGCCGATCGCCACCACCGGTGAGGCCTGGGGGCGGGTGAACGCCGCCGCCGCCTCACCGGCTCCCACGGCCGCGGCGGCGGCCGCCAGCCCGCACAGCGCCGCCACGGCCGGCCCGGCGGCACGGGTGCGTGCTCGGGGGAGGGCGCCCGGCGGGCTGCTGCTCGTCTCATCGGTCACGGTCCTCATTCGGCGGTCCGGCTCCACCGGATGGGTGCGAGTCCGGATACCCCCCGATCGGGTGACATCGCTCTGGCCGGGTGACACCGCCCGGTCAGGGGTGAGGGCCGCTCAAGGGGCGCCCGAGCACCCCTTGAGCGGCCCCCTCACCGTCTCCTGACCCCCGCCCGGCCCGGCCTGACCCCGGCCCGGCCGTCCGCCCGGCCCGGCCCTCCCGCTCAGGTGAACGGGATCAGCAGGACCGGCGCCCCCGTGGGGTGCGCGGAGCCGGCCGAGGGCTCCACCGTGACCCCGATGCCGCGCGCGCCGTCCAGGGGGCCGTCCAGCAGGAACGCGCCGTCGCCCCGGGGCATCAGCCCCGCCGGGCGCATCGCGGCGCCGTCGTCGAACCACAGCTCGTACGCCGTGCCGTCCGCCGGGGCGGGCAGGCCGGAGGCCAGGAGGACGGCCCGGCCCTTGTCGTGCGACCAGACCACCGCCCCGCTGCCGGTGCCGCCGGCCGCCGGGCCGCTCGCCCGCCGGGCGTCGGGTGCCGTCAGCAGCCCGGTGACCTGGTCCTGGTGCCGCTGCAGCGTGGCGGCGAGAGCCCTGGCCCGGTCCGCCTCCCGGTGCTGCTGGACGGCCACGCCGCCGAGGGCCGCGGCCGCCGCCAGACAGGCCGCCAGCGCCAGCCGGGGCCAGCCGCGGGCGAGCCGCCCGGGGCGCCGGGCGCCGTCGGGCCCGGCCGCGGCGCGCGGCGCCTCCTGCCGGACGGTGTCCAGCGCGCCCATCACCCGCGACTTCAGTTCCCCGGGCACCGCGACGGCCTGCGCGGCGCCCAGCCTGGCCAGCGTCGCCGTGAACTCGGCGACCTCCCGGGCACAGGCCGGGCACTGCGCCAGGTGGCGTTCGAACTGCGCGCGCTCGTCCGCGTCGAGGGCGTGCGCGGCGTAGGCGCCGGTCAGCGTGTGCAGGTCGGCGCCGCTCATGCTCCCACTCCCAGGCAGTCGCGCAGCCGGATCAGCGCGTCGCGCATCCGGGTCTTGACGGTGCCCAGCGGCGTGCCGAGCAGTTCGGCGACCTGCGGGTAGGTGTACCCGCGGTAGTAGGCCAGCGTGATCGACTCCCGCTGCAGCTCGGTCAGCCCCTTCAGGCAGCGCCGCACCTGCTCGCGCTCCAGCCGCCCCTCGACCTGCTCGGCGACCTCGTCGAACGCCGGCGTGTGCGAGGCGGCGGCGGCCCGCCGGTCGCGGTCGGCGGCCGCCTGCGCCGCCCGCACCCGGTCCACGGCGCGGCGGTGGGCGATGGTCAGCACCCACGCCAGCACCTCCCCGCGCTCGGGCCGGTAGCGGGCGCAGGTGCGCCACACCTCCAGCATCACCTCCTGCGCGACCTCCTCGGACTGCGCCGGATCCCGCAGCACCCGGCGGACCAGCCCCAGCACCGGGCCCGCCACCGCGTCGTACAGCCGACCGAACGCCTCCCGGTCGCCGAGCGCGGTCCTGCTCAGCAGCTCCTTGAGGTCGGTGCCCGGACGCCCCGGCCCGGACAGGTGGACGACCGTGCTCATCCGGCCACCTCGTGCTCGCAACACACGGGCGACGGCCCCGGCCAGTGAACGGTGGGCATGGGCACGACCTCCAGGGAATCCCGGCCGGGCGGACACCCGGCCGGGCCGACGGAACACGGCGACGTCAGGCGTTCGAAGCCGCACCCGGCGCGGATTGCCCGCCAAGGACACCGGATTCCCGGCCCCCGCGCCCGCACGGCTCCCGGCCCCCGCGCCCGCACGGCTCCCGGCCCCCGCGCCCGCACGGCTCCCGGCCCCCGCGCCCGCCCCGGCCTCCCCGCCCCCGCGCGCACGCCCGGGCGCCCGCAGGAGACCCCTGGGAGACTCGAATCCCCGGCCGTGTCCAATCCCCGGCCGCGTCCGCTCCGAACACCCCGGCAGCGCCCCCCGCGCCTGGCGGGGCACGGGGGGCGCACCCGCCCGCACGAGAGGAGCCGCAGGTGGACGAGCCGACCCGGACGCGCCCGCACTGCCTGGTCACCGGCGCCACCGGCTACATCGGCGGGCGCCTGGTGCCCGAACTGCTCGCCGCCGGGTACCGGGTGCGCTGCCTGGTCCGCGACCCGCTCCGGCTGCGGGACCAGCCCTGGCGGGCCGACGTGGAGGCCGTCACCGGGGACGTCACCCGCCCCGAGACCCTGCCCGCGGCCTTCGACGGGATCGACGCCGCCTACTACCTGGTCCACTCCCTGGGCACCGGGCCCGGCTTCGAGACCCGGGACCGGCAGGCCGCCGAGGCCTTCGCCGAGGCGGCCGCCGCCGCCGGCACCCGGCGCATCGTCTACCTCGGCGGACTGCTGCCCGCCGGGGTCCCCGAACCGCACCTGTCGGCCCACCTGCGCTCGCGCGCCGAAGTGGGCCGCGCCCTGCGCACGGGCGGCGTCCCCACCGCCGAACTGCGGGCCGCGGTGATCATCGGCTCCGGCTCGGCCTCCTTCGAGATGCTGCGCCACCTGACCGAACGGCTCCCGGCGATGGTCACCCCCCGCTGGGTCGACACCCGCATCCAGCCGATCGCCGTACGCGACGTGCTGCGCTACCTGGTCGGCGCCGCCGCCCTGCCCCCCGAGGTCGACCGCACCTTCGACATCGGCGGGCCCGACGTGCTCACCTACCGGCTGATGATGCGCCACTACGCCGAGGTCGCCGACCTGCCCCGGCGCCTGATCGTGCCGGTGCCCGTGCTCTCCCCGCGCCTGTCCAGCCACTGGGTGGGCCTGGTCACCCCCGTACCGGGCTCGCTCGCCCGCCCGCTGGTGGAGTCGCTGCGCCACGAGGTGGTGTGCCGCGAACACGACATCGCCTGCTGGATCCCCGACCCGCCCGAGGGCCTGACCGGCTTCGACCGGGCCGTGGAACTGGCCCTGCGGCGCATCCGCGACGCCCAGGTCTCCACCCGCTGGTCCTCCGCCTCCCTGCCCGGCGCGCCCAGCGACCCGCTGCCCACCGACCCCGACTGGGCCGGCGGCAGCCTCTACCAGGACCTGCGCCGGCGCCGGGTGGCCGCCGACCCGGCCGCGCTGTGGCGGGTGGTGGAGGGCGTCGGCGGCGAGAACGGCTGGTACTCCCTGCCGCTGGCCTGGGCCCTGCGCGGACGCCTGGACCGCCTGGCCGGCGGCGTCGGCCTGCGCCGCGGCCGCCGCGACCGCCACCGGCTGCGGGTCGGCGACGCGCTCGACTTCTGGCGGGTCGAGGAGATCGAACCCGGACGCCTGCTGCGGCTGCGCGCCGAGATGCGCCTGCCGGGCCTGGCCTGGCTCGAACTGCGCGTGACCCCCGACGGCGACGGCGGCGCGCTCTACCAGCAGCGGGCGCTGTTCCACCCGCACGGACTGGCCGGCCACCTCTACTGGTGGTCGGTGGCGCCCTTCCACGCCCTGGTGTTCGGCGCCATGGCCCGCAACATCACCGAACGCGCCCGACCCGCCCGACCCGCCGCCTGACACCCCCACCCCGCACCCCCCACCCCGCACCCCCCACCCGCACCCCCCACCCGCACCCCCCACCCACACCCGCCTCCCGACACCCGACACCCGCACCCGCACTCCACCGCACGAGGCCCCCGATGAGCACCGCCGTCGTCCTGTTCACCCAGGACCTGCGCCTGCACGACAACCCCGCCCTGCACGCCGCCCGCACCCGCGCCGACCAGGTCGTCCCCCTGTTCGTCCTCGACCCGGCCATCGCCCGGGCCGGCTTCGCCGCCCCCAACCGGCAGGCCTTCCTCGCCGAGAGCCTCGCCGACCTCGACCGGGCGCTGCGCGCCGCCGGCTCCCGCCTGGTCCTGCGCCACGGCGACCCCGCCGAACAGGCCGCCCGCCTGGCCGCCGAGTGCGCAGCCGACACCGTCCACACCAACGCCGGCGTCTCCGCCTTCGCCACCCGCCGCGAACACGCCCTGCGCCGCGCCCTCGGCGAGCGCCTGCACCTGCACGACGCCGCGCTCACCATCGTCCCCGCCGGCCTCGTCACCCCGGCCGGGCGCGACCACTACGCCGTCTTCACCCCCTACCACCGCGCCTGGCAGCAGGCCCCCCGGCGCACCGTCCTGCCCGCCCCGCGCACCCTCGCCACCCCCGACGGCCCCGCGAGCGCCCCGTTGCCCGCCGCCCCCGCCGGCACCTCCCCGGGCCGCGCCCCCGGCGGCGAGAGCGCCGCCCGCCGCCGCCTGCGCGCCTGGAACCCGGACGACTACGAGCAGTTGCACGACGACCTCGCCGCCGACGCCACCTCCCGCCTCTCGCCGTACCTGCACTTCGGCTGCCTGTCCGCCACCGAACTCGCCCACCGCGCCGGGAAGTCCGACACCCCCGGCGCGGCCGCGCTGGTGCGCCAGCTCGCCTGGCGCGACTTCCACCACCAGGTCCTCGCGGCCCGCCCCGACGCCGCCCACGCCGACTACCGCCCCCGCCCCGTCCGCTGGTACGACGACGAACGCGAGCTCCAGGCCTGGCGCGAGGGCCGCACCGGCTACCCGATCGTCGACGCCGGCCTGCGCCAACTCGCCCACGAGGGCTGGATGCACAACCGGGCCCGCCTGCTCACCGCCTCCTTCCTCACCAAGAGCCTGCGCCACCACTGGCGCCCCGGCGCCGCCCACTTCCTCGCCCTGCTCGTCGACGGCGACCTCGCCAACAACCAGCTCAACTGGCAGTGGGCCGCCGGCACCGGCACCGACACCCGCCCCAACCGCGTCCTCAACCCGCTGCGCCAGGCCGACCGCTACGACCCCGACGGCGCCTACGTGCGCCGCTGGGTCCCCGAGCTCGCCCACCTGCCGGCCCGGGACGTCCACCGCCCCTGGGAGCTCGCCGAGCCCCCGGCCGGCTACCCGGCGCCGCTGCTGCCCCCCGACGCCCTCGGCACCCGCATGCGCGAGAGCGGCTGAACCGCCCTCACCCGGAACTCACCCGCCCTCACCCGGAACTCGCCCGCCCTCACCCGAACGGCGTAGCGCCGCGTCCGCTCCCGCCCGGGCCCCGGCCGCCGCGGGATGCGGGCCCCACCCGCCTCCCGTTGGATGAAACCCGCGGCCCGGCAGGCCGCCCCCGGCAGGTCACCCCGGCAGGCCGCCCCACCCCCGGCGCACCACCCGAAGGAGCAGGAGCATGCCCATCTCCAGGACCCGCGACGGCGTCGAGATCTTCTACCAGGACTGGGGCAGCGGGCGCCCCGTCGTGTTCATCCACGGCTGGCCGCTCAACGGCGACGCCTGGCAGGACCAGCTGAAGGCCGTCGCGGACGCCGGCCTGCGGGCCATCGCCCACGACCGGCGCGGCCACGGCCGTTCCGCCCCGGTCTACGGCGGCTACGACTTCGACACCTTCGCCGACGACCTCGACAGCCTGCTCACCGGGCTCGACCTGCGCGACGTCACCCTGGTGGCCCACTCCATGGGCGGCGGCGAGCTCGCCCGCTACATCGGCCGCCACGGCACCGGGCGGATCCGCTCCGCCGTCCTGCTGTCGGCGATCACCCCGTCCATGCTCCAGGGCCCCGACAACCCGCACGGCGTGCCCGGCACCGTCTTCGACGACATCAAGGCCGGCATCCTCACCGAGCGCTCCCAGTTCTGGCAGGACACCTCCGTCAACTTCTTCTCCGCCGACCGCCCCGGCTCCCGCGCCACCCAGGGCAACCGGGACGCGTTCTGGTTCATGGCGATGCACCAGACCATCGAGGGCGGCGTCGACTGCGTGGACGCCTTCGGCTACACCGACTTCCACGAGGACCTGGCCAGGTTCGACATCCCCACCCTGATCGTGCACGGCGACGACGACCGGATCGTCCCCGTCGAGGCGACCGCCCGCCGGGCCGCCCGGATCATCCCCGGCGCCGTCCTGAAGGTGTACGAGAACGGCTCGCACGGCATCGCGATGGTCCCCGGCGACAAGGAGCGCTTCAACGCCGACCTGCTGGAGTTCCTCAAGCAGTGAGGACACCCCAGGGGAGCCCCGGCAGTCTCAGGGCGCGCGGCGCAGGGACAGCGCCGTGACGTCGTCGCGGCTGCGGCCCCCGCTCCAGCGGCGGGCCTCGCGGTCCAGGGCCTCGGGCAGCAGGGAGGCGGGGGCGGCGGCGAGGGCGGCCAGGCCCCGCTCGACGGGGTAGAACGCGCCGGTGGCGTCCTGGGCCTCGGTGATCCCGTCGGTGAGCAGCACCAGCACGCCGTCCTCGGGCAGCGCGAACCACCGGACGGTGCGCACCTCGTCGGCCAGTTCCGCCAGCCCGAGCGGCACCCCGGCCGGCAGCGGCACGGCCTCGACCCGGCCGTCGTGCAGCAGGTAGGGGGCGAGGTGGCCGCAGTTGACGGCCTGCACGTCCGCGCCGCGCTCCACGCCCAGCACGGTCGCGGTGACGAAGCGCTCGCTCTCGCCGCCCTGCACCGCGTACGCGTTGTGCCGTTCCACCGCCGCCTCCAGGGCGTCCGCGACGCCGGTCAGCGCCGGCTCCCGGAAGGCCGCCTCCCGGAAGGCGCTCAGCACCGCGAAGCCCGCGCCGATCGCCGGCAGGCCCTTGCCCTGCACGTCGCCCACCAGCACCCGGGTGCCGTACGGGGTGTCGGCGACGTCGTACAGGTCGCCGCCGACCAGGGCGTCCTCCTCCACCGGCCGGTACAGCCCGTACAGCTGGACGTCGGGGGTGAGCACCGGCAGCGGGCGCAGCAGCTGGCGTTGCAGGGCGACGGCGGTCTGCCGCATCCGGAACAGCTCCCGCTCGCGCCGCACCCGGCGCGCGCACAGCCCGACCACGGCCGCCTCGGCGCCGACCACCCCCACCAGGGTGCCCACCCGGGCGGCCAGCGAGGACGGCGGGAACAGCACCGTGCTGACCGCCACCACCCCGGCCACCCACACCGAGGCCGCGACCGTCTGCGCGACGGTGCCCAGCCCCGCCAGCAGGGCCGGCAGGAACACCAGCAGCAGCACCAGCCGGGCGCTGGTGCCGCTCGCCACCTGGGCGAGCAGCACCACCGCGGTGGAGGCCAGCACCCCCAGCACCACCGCCCGGTTGCCCGGCGCCCGCATCTCCCCGCCGTCCCGCTCCCCGCTCCCGTCCCCGTCCGCGCCGCCCACCCCGCCGTCCTCTCCGCCGCCTCGCCGTCCCCCCAGGCATACCGGCGGCCCCACCCGGCCGCCAGCGCAGCCCGCCCGGACGGGCGAGCGCCCGCCCGGGAGCGCCCGCCCGTGCCCCGGCGGTCAGGCTGCCCGCGGCCCGGCCGTCAGGCGCAGGTGCTGTCCGCGCAGAGCTGCCACGGCTCCCAGGAGACGAACCGGTCCGCCTCGGTGGTCCGCCAGGAGCGGTCGCGGTTCCACTCGCGGACGGTCACCCGCAGCCGCCCGTCCGGCAGTTGGACGATCGAGGACGGCGCGCCCAGGCCCGCGTTGGGGTCCGGCAGCCGGGGCAGCCGGCGCACCGGGCCCCAGGAGTCCCGGGCGTCGCCGTCCTGGCTGCGCACCTCCATGGCCGCGTTCGTGTCGGCGCCGGAGGCGAAGACGTGCAGTCGGCCGTCGCGTTCCCTGAAGAGCGTGAGCCCGCCGTGGTAGGGCGGCGGTGACAGCTCGAAGTTCTCGGTCGGGGTCCAGGAGCCGCCGGGCGCGGGCAGGACGGTGTGGCAGAAGCCGCCGTAGGAGGCGAAGAACACCTCCAGGGCGCCGGCGCTGTTCTCGACGGCGCTCACCTGGTACAGCTTCGGGCCCACGGGGGTGGCGCTGACGCGCTCCCAGCCGCCGTAGGCGCCCCCGGGCGCGTCCTGGGAGCGGTGCCAGACGAAGGGCAGGAGGGAGGCCGCCGAACTGTCGTAGAACTGCTGGAACTGTTCGGTCCGCCCGTCGGAGCGCGGCGTCTCCAGCAGGGTGTTCGGGAGGGCGGTACTGGCCAGGCCCTGGGCGGTCGCGTCGGCCCCGCACCCGGCGGCGACGCCCGGCGCGGGGGCGGTGCCCGCCGTCGTCGTGGCCCACGCGGTCGTTCCCGCGAAGGCCACGACCAGCACACCCGACAGCACGGCTTGCGGAAGTCTCCTGTACACGGTCGGTGAACCTCCCCATTCGGTAACGGAAAAGGAGTGCCCGGCAGGGGAGTCGGCCGCTTTCGCCGGCCCCTCGCGCGGGACCGGCACATTCTCGTGCACCGGCGCCGGGGCGGACAGGGCGCCTGCGGGGCGGCCGGACGGGATCCGGCCGAACGGTGGCCCGCCCCGGCGGCGGGGGAAGGCCGGCCGGTCCGGGGGGGGGTGACAGGTCAGGCGGTCGGCAGGTCCGGGGCAGCGTCACCGCGGGGGCGGCCGCGGAACAGCTCGTCCAGGTGGTGGGTGAGGATCGCCAGCGCGGCGTCGCCGGTGCGCTGGCCGCCGAGCACGCTGGAGCCGAGGCCGTTGACCATGGCCAGCAGCCCGGCGGCGGTCATCTCCGGGTCCCTGGCGGGGTCGATCTGCCCGTCCTGCTGGGCCGCGCGGACCTGCTTGGCGAGGAAGCCCTCCAACAGGTCGGGCTGGGGCGTCCCGTGCTTCTCCACCAGCGCGGGATCGCTGAGCACCAGCGTGTAGTACGCGGCGTAGGTGCGGGTGATCCGGCGGCTCTCCGGGTCGGTGGGCAGGATGCTGGACAGGACCGCGGTCACCAGGCCGCGCGGCGTGGGCGGGGTGGCGGCCGCGGTGATCCACGCCGCCATGCGGGCCTGGAGCTGGGCGCCGAGCCGCTCCAGCGCGTCCAGCAGCAGCCCCTCCTTGGTCGTGAAGTAGTACTGCACCAGCCGCAGGGAGACGCCCGCCTCGGTGGCGACCGCCCGCATGCTGGCCGCCTGCAGCCCCTGGGTGTCGGCGATGCGCAGCAGTGCTTCGGCGATCTGCCGCCGGCGTTCCTCGTGATCGACCCGCGCGTTCATGAACGACCTCCCTGGTACACCCGTATCATGCCGTGATACACATGTATCATGCGAATCAGCCAGTTCAAGAACGACCAGGCCGGGGACCGGTTTCGCGCCGCCTACGAGCGGGCCCTGACGGAACTGTGGCCCGGGCCACGGACGGCGCTGGACCTCCCGACCGCGTTCGGGACCACCCGCGTCTACCGCACCGGCCCGCAACACGGCGAGCCGATCGTGCTGCTGCCCGGCTCGGGCGGAAACGCACTGATGTGGCACCGCTACATCGACACGCTGGCCCGCCACCGCCCGGTCATCGCCGTCGACACGATCGGCGAACCGGGCGCGAGCGTGCAGAGCGCCCCGATCGCCGACGGCCGGGACGCGGCCGCCTGGCTGGACGAACTCCTGACCGCACTGGAGGTGACGGACGCCCAGGTCGTCGGCTGCTCCTACGGCGGCTGGCTGGCGCTCCACCACCAGATCCACCACCCCGGGCGGGCCGCCTCCCTCACCCTGGTGGACCCGGCCGGCTTCGCCGACATCGGCGCCCGCTTCTACGCCTGGGTGATCGCCGGCGGCCTCGCCGCCACCGCGCCGCGAGCGCTGCGCCCCCGACTGGCCCGCCTGGTCGGCAACAGCGCCATCCTGGAGACCGAGCTGATGGCCCTGATGCGCGCGTCGATGGGCTTCCGCCGCGCGCTCCCGGTGCCCCCGGTCCTGTCCGACGAGGAACTGCGCCGCCTGGACGTCCCCGCACTGTTCCTGCTCGGGGAGCGCAGCGCCATGCACGACGCGCACGCGGTCGCCGAGCGCCTCGGCCGCCTCGTGCCCTCGGCCCGGACGGAGATCGTGCCCGGCGCCGGCCACGCCCTGCCGACCGACCGGCCGGACCTGGTGGCCGACCGCGTCCTGCACCCCGCCGGGCGGTAGCGCCACCGGCCGGGCCCGGGGGCTCCCGCTGCGCACCGTCCCGCTGACGGAGCACCACGTGAACCGCGCCGCCCCCGCCGAGGCCCGTCGAACCCGCGCCCGCGACCGGACGAAAACCGGTTGCGGGCGCGGCCGCACGCCTGCGACCGTACGGATCCCGCCAACGCCCCCTCCGCGAGGCCCCGATGACCATCTACTTCTACGGCGCCGACGAAGCCCCGCACGGCTGCTTCTCCAACTTCTCCCCCCACCCCCTCCACCTCGACGGACACCTCTGGCCCACCTCCGAGCACTACTTCCAGGCCCAGAAGTTCGCCGGCACCCGCCACGCCGACCTCGTCCGCCGCGCCCGCACCCCGCTGCGCGCCGCCGAACTGGGCCGCGACCCGGCCGGACCGCTGCGCCGCGACTGGGAGCGCGTCAAGGGCGACGTGATGCGCCGGGCGGTGGCGGCCAAGTTCCGGGAGCACCCGGACATCCGCGCCGTCCTGCTCGCCACCGGCGACGAGGAACTCGTCGAGGACACCGGCACCGACCACTACTGGGGGCGCGGACGCACCGGCACCGGCAGGAACATGCTCGGCCGCATCCTGATGCGCACCCGCACCCGGCTGCGCGCCGAGTTCCCCGCCGGACCCGCCGAGCGGGCGTGACACCGCAGCTCACCCGCAGGCGAGTTGACGGAACGTCAGGACGAGGGGGCTGCCGCCATCAGGTCGTGCAGCAGGTCGTCGCCCAGGCCCAGGCCGGTCTTCGACTCGTCGGGCAGGTGGTAGTCGCGGTACCAGTCCGCGGGGGCCTCCGGGTGCGGGCCGCTGACCGCCACCCGGCCGGCGCCGTAGGGGGCGATGACGGCGGCGGCGCGGTCGTTGGTGTAGCGGGCCAGGACGTCCACGCCCGGGCCGTCGACGTCGAAGTACGGGCCGTCCTGGAAGTACATCCGCTGCGGGCGGCCGCGCCAGGCGACGTCGACGAGGCGGTCCTGCTCGTCGGTGACGGTCGCGCCCCGGGAGCGGATGTACTGCCCGGAGTCGCCCGGCAGGAGGTCGTAGCCCGGGTCGCCGGCCAGGTAGCCGCCCATGCACAGGCCCAGGTAGCGCCCGCCGCCCCGGACGTAGTCGCGCACCAGCTCCGGCGAGAAGCCCGGGTCGCGCTGCATCAGGCCCCACGCGGTGCTCACCTCCTGCCCGTTGGTGCCGCCCGGCTGCACGTACAGCGCGGCGCCGGCCAGCACGCCCGCGCCGAAGCGCAGCCGCTCCTCGGGGCCGACGTAGCGCACCGCGAAGCCGTCGCGCTCCAGCAGCTCCCGCGCCGCCTCCGGGCAGCCCTCGCAGGCCGCCGGGCCCCGGTAGACCAGTGCGAGCGGCCGCCCGTCGGCGGCGGCGACCGCGTCGTCGCCCGCGCCGTCCCCCGGGCCGTCCGGTACGGGGGAGGTGCCGCAGGCGGACGCCGTCAGCAGTGCCGCCGCCACCGCCAGGGCCGCGGCGGCCCGCCCGGGCCGCCGCCCACCCCTCATGACCGGCACTCCCGCCATCGCCGACACCCTCCCCGCGCCCTACGCCGTGTGCAGCGACGACGCTACGGGCACGGCGGCCCGCGCCGCACATCCGCCCCCCGAACGGGTGCCACCGCGCTGTCCGCGTTGACGGGACAGGGGCCCGGGGCAGTGGCGCGGGCGGGCGGGCCAGGCGGACGCGGCCCGGGAATTGACCCATGAAAGCGGCATTCGATTGCCACCTGATGGCCGGTCTTTCCGGTTCTAGCCTGGTCCCATGACGACGAGCAACACCGCCCCCGCCGCCCCCGTGCTGACCCGCCACGCCGAGGCCGAGACCTGCGCCGACCCGAGCAGCACCATGACCCTGCTCGCCGACTCGGCGCACACCGAGGGCGGGTTCACCAGCTACCGCTCCACCTTCGCCCAGGGCGCCGTCGGCGCCCCCGCGCACTTCCACACCCGGGCCTGGGAGCTGTTCTTCGTGATCGGCGGCTCGCTGCAGGTGCTGGTCGGCGAGGAGGTCACGATCCTGGGCGAGGGCGACTTCCTCGCCGTGCCGCCGCACACCCCGCACGCCTTCGCCGCCGCCCCGGGCGCCGAGGCCGACGTCCTGTTCGTGTTCACCCCGGGCATGGACCGCTTCGACTACCTGCGCCTGCTGGGCCGCGTGATGCGCGGCGAGACCGACCCGGGCGCGATCGCCGCCTCCGCCGGGCGCTTCGACAACCACTACGTCGACAGCCCCGCCTGGCGCGCCGCCCTCGACCGGAGCGCCGCCCCCGCCTGAAGCCCCCGCCCCCGCCTGCCCCCGCCCGGGGCCCGTGACGGCCGCTCCCGGCGGGCCGGTGCGGGCCGGGTGTGGAACGGTGGAGGCCGGGGGTGTCCTGGTTGCGAGAGGAGTGGCCATGTCGTCGAAGCGTCGCCGCAAGAAGAAGGCCCGGGCCCGGCGCGGGGCCAACCACGGCCGCCGGCCCCAGTGCTGAGCGCCTGAACCGTGCGCGCGGCCGGGGCGCCGCCCCCGGCCGCACCGGCCGCACCGGCCGCTCAGGCCGGTTCGCGCCCGCGCCCGCGCGGCACGGCGTGGTACGTGCAGGTGTCCGTCCAGCCGTGGCCGAAGGTGAGCACCAGTACCGGGCCCCGCCCCTCGGCGCGGGCGGCCCGCAGCAGCGCGCCCGGGTCGCCGTCCGGCGGGATCTGCTCGTGCCGGAAGCACACGTCGCTGCCCGTGCGCGGCCAGTGCGGGTCCGGGCGGGGGATGCCGGGCAGGTCCCAGACCAGGGTGGCGTCGGCGGTGGACAGGCTCGGGCCGGGCATCCGCCGGCCGTCGGGGAAGAGGCCGCGGTCGCGGTGGTAGCGCAGCGCGTAGGCGACCGTGCCCGGTGAGTACGGCGGTTCGTCGCCCCAGGTGTTCGGGAAGCCCCAGTCGGCCAGGCCCGCCGCCTCGATCCTGGGCAGCACGGCGGTGACGTCCTCGCCGGTGGCGAAGTAGGCGGCGGCGCTCATCCGGCAGACCAGCACGCCGCGGCCCTCGGCGGTGGTGGTGAGCAGGCCGAGCGAGGAGGGGCGGTCGCAGTGGTCGGCGACGCGGGTCAGCAGGTGCGTCACACCCTCCACCGCGGCCAGGCCCTCGACCAGCCGGCGGATCCGCTCGCGCTCGGCGGCCCGCAGCGCCTCGGCCCGCGGCGAGGAGGCCAGGGCGCGCAGCCGGCGGGTGGTGGGCAGGCGGGCGCGCAGCGCGTCCCGGGCCCGTGCGGGCTGGGCCAGCAGCAGGCCGAGCAGGTACTCGAAGCCGTTCACCGGTCGGGGTCCTCTCGGGCCGGGGGAATGGGGAAATGCAGAGAGACCGCTCGGGCCGCTGGGGCCGGGCGGTCTCTGCTGTTCGGACGGGCCCATGCGCCAACACGGCCCGCTGCCGGTGTTCCCGAAAATGTTGGAGTAGACAGCGCCCCCGGGCTCCTGACCCGCAGGTCTGGATGACGCTGCTGCACATCGTCACATTCAGCCAGGACGGCTACAAGGGCGAGTTGCACAAAAATGCATCAAATTCCGGTTTCGAGTTCCTGAACTGCACTGATATCACAGGGTTGTGACGAGATTGCGGGCCGGGACCGGGATTCTGGCGCATCAATCTTCGCGATGTTCACCGAACCGATTGGGAATCACCCGTACGCCTGACAGAGTGTTGCGCGAAACGGGTTCCTCGCGTGACGCCAACCACCGAAGTGCCCGTCCGTTGGAGTAGACGGTGATATAGGAGGTCCTCGATGACGAGGAAGCGGAAGAAGAAGCGCACCCCCGCCCACTGCGCCGCCGGCCACCCGGCGCCGCCGCGACCGGGCCTGCCCTGGCCGTCCGGCCCCGCGCAGACGGCCGTGGTCGTCGTGGTGGTCGTCGTGGCCGCCGCCCTGGTGAGGACGGGCATGTCGGCGGGAGCGGCGCTCGAACTGGCCGCCGGCGGGCTGCTGTTGAATGCCAGGCTCCAGCAGGGGCGGGCCTAGAAGGAACGCCGGACCGCGATGGGACGCCAGGAGAAACCGATCGCGGCGACCGAGCCGGCCCTGGGCCGGCTCGCCGCGTTGCTGCGCGAGCAGCGTGAAGAGGCGGGGCTGACCTACCGTCAGCTCGCCGACCGGACCAACTACCACCCGACCACCCTGCAACGGGCCACCAGCGGCCGGACCATGCCGAACTGGGAGGTCGTCGAGGCCCTCACCCGGGCCTGCGACGGCGACCTCAAGAAGGCCCGCCGCAAGTGGACCCAGGCCAACTACTGGGCCCACGTCCCGCGCCCCTCCGGGGCCCAGCGCCGGGCGCCGCGACGGTTCAACCCCGAACAGGTCGACTCCCTCGCCGACCTGCGACGGGCGATGCACGAGATGCGGCGCAAGGCCGACTGGCCCTCCCTGGAGGAGCTGGACCGCCGGGCCCGGGCCGGGGGAGGGCGCCTGCCCTCCAGCACCCTGGCGCTGGTCCTCAGGGGTGAGGCCCCGCTGCGCAAGGCGGTGTTCCTCACCTACATGGAGGTCTGCGGGGTCAAGGAGGCCCGCCGCGCACTGTGGGCGGCGGCCTGGGAGCGGACGAACAATGCCCGCACCCCGGCACCGGTGAACTCCCGCACGTACCAGCGGGAGTTCACCCGGGCCATGCAGTCCTCCAGCAGCGGCACCTCGACGGACATCCTGTTCAAACTGTGGGTGACCCTGCGCAACAGCCTGGCCGCCGACCGCGCCGACCGCGCCGAGGACGCCGGCCACCCCGGCCACTCCGCCGGGACGGGCCGCGACGGCACCGGCGACAACCCGCCGGTACTCGTGTGACCCGGTCCGCGGACGGGGACGCGCCACCAGCGCCCCGTCCGCGGACCAGCACCCACCCGCGCCACCTCGGGAATCAACCATGCCGACACCACCACGACAGCCGACCACCGCCACGACCACCACCGCCACGACCATCGCCACCGGACCGGCGCTGGGCCTGTGGGCGCTGTACGACCTCCACCTGCGCCACTACCTCGACTACGCAGCCCTGCTGCTCCCCGCGGCCGACGCCCCGCTGGCCGTCCAGGGCGCCTTCGACGACCTCAGCGGCCACTGGCTCGACGCCCTGGCCACCGCCAGCCCGGCCGCCTGCGCCTGGCAGGCGGTGCGCCGACGCGTCTGCGCCCTGGCCGGCCCGCGCCCGCTCGGCCCGGTCGCCCACCTCACCGCCCCCCAGCAGGACGTCCTGCTGCTGCACCTGGTCCTCGACCTGCCCGCCGTCGAGGTCGCCGCCCTGACCGGCACCGAACCGGGCGCCGTCCACGTGCAGCTGCGCTCGCTGGCGTCCGTCCGCCGGTAGCCGCCGCCCCGGGCCGCCCCCGGCCGGCCCGGCGGCTCATCGCACGGGGCTCGCGACCGGGTCGGGGTCGGGAGCGGCGGGGGAGGGGGCGGCGGCGCGGGCACGGGCGCGGACCTCGGCGACGGCCGGGCAGGTGGCGTAGACGCGGGTGAGGTGGGCCAGCTGGTCGGCCTCGGACTCCAGGTCCTGCCCCAGGGCGTGCGGCGGTTCGGCCGCCGGGGCGGTGCGCGGGGCGTCGGGGTTGGGCCGGGCCCCGGCGGCCGCGCGTTCCAACGCGGCCGCCAGCGCGGCGGCCTCGGCGGTGGCGCCGGCCCGGGCGGCGGACGGGGGAAAGCGCGAGGAGGCGGCGGCGAGCCACCGCGGGGTGCGCGGGTCGAGGTGCTGGCGCAGGATCAGCCGGGCGTCGTGGATCTCGATGATCCGCCGGTACAGGGCGAACTGCGGGTCGCGCGGCGGCAGCAGCGGCAGGCGGCTGGCCGGGGCGAGCGCGATCTCCGGCAGCACGGTGTGCAGGTCCCGCCAGAGCGGGGCCAGCGCCCGGTAGCGGCGGTGGGCGCGCAGCCAGCCGCGGACGGCGGCGTGCGCGGCCGGCCACACCGTGGTGCCCAGGCCCGCCGCGAGCAGCGCCACGCACAGCAGGCCCAGGACCCCGCACAGGGCGTCCTCGGCGCCGGCCTGGGTGCCGGTGGCCGCCGCCTGGACGACGTCGTCGACGCCCCAGGCGTTCCACAGCAGGCCCGCGACCAGGCTCAGGGTGAGCAGCCGCAGCCCGCTGCGCTGGCGCCCGGGCGCGGCGGCGCGGGCGAGCCGGGCGAGCTGGCGCAGCAGGGCGGTGAGGCAGTGGGCGAGGTAGAGCACGCCGGCGGCGGTGTACCCGGCCAGCGCCAGACGGGCGTCGGTGGAGGGCGCGGCGGTGAGGTCGGAGGCGTCCAGGCCCGGCGCGGCGGCGACGAACAGGACCGCCCGCACCCCCAGGACACCGGCCAGCAGGGCCAGCTGGCGGCGCACCGCACGGCGGGGAAGCTCGGGATCGCGCAGGACGCCGGCCAGCAGCCGGATCGCGCAGGCCGCGCCGATGCGCAGCACGTCGCCGAGCAGGACGGGCAGGGCGGGCGCGATCCCGAGCCGGTGCAGCTGGTCGGCGGCCTGGACGGTGGGCGGGGCGAGCAGCAGCAGCGCGGCGGCGAGCAGCGCGGTGGCGTAGCAGCTGTAGCGGGCGATGGCGCGCGGGTTGGTCCGGCGGCCGCGGGCGAAGTGCCAGGCGCTCAGGCCGAAGAACAGCGCGACGCCGTAGAGGACGAGGCCGCTCACGGACGCCCCGCCGCCCGGCTGCCGGCCGCCCGGTCGCCGGCGGGCCCGGGCCCGGACCCGGACCCGGGCTCGCCGGCGAGCAGGACGTCCAGGACGTCGAGCGAGTCCGGGTGCGGGGCGGGGCCGGGCGGGTGCGCGGCGTCGGCCTTGGCGGCCCGGCTGAGGATGAGGGAGGCCAGCAGCTCGGCCTCGCGCTCCTGGGGCTCGTCGTAGCCGGTGCGCCCGAGCACCCGCCGGACCAGGTCGGGGGACAGGTGCGGCAGGAGGTCCGCGGCCGGGCCGAGCGGCGCGGAGCCGGCGTGGTCCAGGAGCAGGTGGGCGATCTCGTGGACCAGGATGTGCCGGCGGTGCAGCGCGCTGGTGTCGGCGGTGTACAGGATGTAGTCCGCCTCCCGGGTGGACACCAGCAGCCCGCAGGGCGCGTTGGGCCGGGCGGCCACCGGCAGCAGGTCGATCGGCCGCCCCCGCCGGCGGGCGACTTGCTCCAGTAGCACGGTGGTGTCGAACGGGCTCGGCAGTGCCAGCTGTTCGGCCATCCGCCGGCAGCGGCGCAGCGCCGATCGGTAGCACCTGTCGTCCCGCACGCTGTGTTCCCCTTCTCGATCAGCGGCCCCGTTCCCCCCGATCTCCCGACCGCCGTGGCTCCGCCTCCGTGCCTGGCCCCCGTCTTCGTAGCCCCCGTGCCCCGTCCGCCCCGCGCCCCGTCAGCCCCGGACCCCGTCCGCCCCGCCGACGACTCGCGACCCGCGGCCCCGCGCCCGCGCCGCCGGCGTCAGGGCGCCGGGTTCCGGCGGGCCGCGTCCCGGCGGGCGATGACGTCGATCAGCTCGCTGACCGTGTCCAGGCCCTCGGAGGAGAGGCCGACCGCGCGCAGCGCCAGGCTGCGCACGCCCGCGTCGCGCAGCGCGCCGAGCAGCGCGAGCTCCTTGGCGATCTCCGCGCCCTGCCGCTCGTCGAAGAAGTACGCGGGCGGGACCTGGAAGAACTGGGCGAGCGCCTCCAGGTGGCGCTTGGTCGGGTTGTCCCGGCGCCCGGTGCGCAGCTGCCACAGGTAGGTGGTGGAGAACGACTCCCCGGTCGCCTCGCGGCAGGCCCGGGCCACCTCTTCGTTGGTGTACTGCTCGCGGTCGGGTCTGCGGACGGTGTGGAACAGCGCCTCGATCCTGGCCGCGAGCCCGGACAGTTCCACCGGCCCGTCCTCCCGGTTCGATCCCGCCATGGCCCGCCCTCCTCACCGGGGCCCCGCACGTCTCCTCCTGGCGGGCGGGCAGGGCCGGCCAGGTCACGATAACCCAACGGCATCAGCTGGCGTGGATCACAAGATACCGCCAATCAACGTCAGTTGACCCCTCCACCGGCGGCTGACATCCTGGACCGCAGGCAGGCCAGTCGACCTGACTGGCCATCAAGTCCATTCGTGTTAAAGACATTTGACGTTTCCCCCGGATCGGCCGAACGATCTCGGCAGGCCGGTAGTGTGACCGACTCCCCTGGGACCGCCAGGCAACGACGCCCGACACGGGACCGGCCGAACCGACCGGCCCCGCCGACGGCACGACGTGGGAAGGGGGCGCCCGTGAACACGGCGCCGCGACACCAGACGGTGCGGCTCGGCTTCCTGTGGCGAGCCGCCGGCGCCCCCATCGGCTGCGTGCTCGCCCTGGCGATGGGCATCGTGCTCGCCGACAGCGGGGACGCCGGCCGGATGGGCGCCGTCCCCGCGCTGCTGCTGTCGAGCGCGGCCGTCCTGGGCGTGGCCCTGCCCGTCCCGTACGGCTTCTGGCTGCGCGCCGACGACCACGGCCTCACCCTCGTGCGGGCGTTCGTCCCGCGCCGCTACCGGTGGCGCGACATCCAGGGGCTCACGATGGACGCCGGGCAGGACGCCGACTCCGGCGCCCACCGGCTCGTCCTGCTGCTGCGCCTGACCCCGGCACGCCGCCGGACCGCCCGCGCCGCCCGCACCGCCCGCGACGCACACCTGTACGGGCCGGTCCTCGGCATCCTGGGCACCACCCGCGACGGGCTGCCGCGCGGCACCGAACCCCGCCGCCTCGCCGAACTGTTCGACCTGCTCCGGCGCCACGGCGTCCCCCTCGACGACCGCCGCTACGCCGACCTCGTCCTCACCGCGCACGGCTACCCGGCGCTCGCCCACACCGCCCCCGGCGCGTCCCTCTCCGCCCGCCCCGCCGCCTGCCCCGACGCGGCCTGAACCGGGCCCCGGCCGGTCCCTCGCGGTCCGCCCCGGCCCTTCGGGTCACCCACCGCTGAGCCGCCCACCGCCCCGCAGCCGTTGACCCCGACGGAAGCGCGCCCGCCCGGACGGCGCGCCAGGACGTCAGGAGTGCGGCGATGCTCAGGTTCCACGGCGCGTGGCGGATCACCGTGGTCGGCAAGAACGCCAGCTTCGACCAGCGCGCGGTGGTGCGCGGCCCCTACGGCACCCGGATGCTGCCCGGCCGGGTCGGCGCCAGCCTGGAAGTCGAGGAGGACAGCTGGACGCTGACCCTGGAACACCACCTGTGGGGCCGCAGCTGGCAGCCGAACCTGCGCGTCACCCCCGGGCCCGTCACCGAACGCGACGGCGTCCGCAGCCGCCTGCTGACCAGCAACGACTGCCACTGGCCCGACAAGCCCCTGGACTACGTCAACTTCGTCGTCCGCCTCGACCAGAGCCTCGCCCCGGCCCCCGTCCTCGCCCCCGTCCGGGCCGTGCGCCCCGCCGACTCCCTGCCGCCCCCCGCGCCCCGGGCCATCCGCACCTCCTCCGGCGACGTCGGCGACTTCGGCGCCCCCGCCTCCCGGCCCGCGCCCGCCACCCGGCCCGCGGCCACCCCCGCGCCCAGGCCGGCGCAGGCGCCGGGCACCAACGCCCGGCCCGCCGCGACCCCCTGGTAGCCAGCCGCCGTGCCCGGGGGCTAGCCCCCGGGCACGGCGGCCCGCTGCCCGGATGTCCCGGACCGGCGCCTCAGGGTTGGCTGGACGCATCCGAACCAGCAGATCCGAAAGGCCGTCACCCGTGCTCCAGCGCAAGACCGTCCGCCGCCGCGCCGCCCGTGCCACAGCCGTCGCCGCCCTCGCCGCCGCCCTGGGCGCCACCGCCATGACCGGAAGCGCCCAGGCGATCGTCAACGGCCACGACTCCACCGAGCGCTACTCGTTCATGGCCACGATCCCGATGAGCGCCAAGCAGATATCCGACGGCACCTGCGGCGCCACCCTGATCGACCCCCAGTGGGTCCTGACCGCCGCCCACTGCGTCCAGGGCTACCCGGGCAGCGAGCTGAAGCTCGACGGCACCGTGCGCATCGGCAGCGCGCACCGCAAGAGCGGCGGCACCGTCCGGGCCATCACCCGCACCGTCGTCCACCCCGGCTTCAGCTTCGGCGACGGCCAGACCCGCCCCAACTACGACGACCTCGCCCTGGTGCGCCTGGACCGCCCCGTCGCCCAGCGGCCCATCGCCGTCGCCCAGCGCCCCGGCCCGCCCGGCACCCCGACCCGGCTGCTCGGCGTCGGCACCGTCGTCGACACCCCCAAGTTCGAGGACATGGTCTTCCCCGACCGCCTCCAGGAACTCGACACCCGCCGCGCCGCCGCGACCGACTGCGCCCCCGGCTACGCCGGCCCCACCCGCCTGTGCACGACCAGCCCCACCCCGCAGGCCATGGCCTGCTTCGGCGACTCCGGCGGCCCGCAGATCCAGCGCGGCCGCGGCGGCCGCTGGGAGCTCATCGGCACCACCTCCGGCCCCGGCGCCCCGGGCGTCCCCTGCTCCGAAGGCCCGGGCCTGTACACCGACGTGCGCGCCTACGCCGACTGGATCCGGGCCACCCTCGCCGCCGGCTGACCCGGCTGACCCGGCTGACCCGGCTGACCCGCCTTGGCCTGCCTCGGACTGACTGACTGACCGGCCGATCCGGCCGACCCGACGGTAAAGTCCCAGGTGAGCACCGTCGCGCCCGAGGAGACCCCGCCATGCCGACCGACCCCGCCACCGGAGCCGCCGCCGACCGCCCGCCGATCGCGCGGTACGGCCTGGGCACCGCAGCCGTCGGCCGACCCGGCTACATCACCCTCGGGCGTGACGGCGACCTGCCCGCCGAACGCACCGTCGAGGCCCTGCGCGACCGCACCCACGCCCTGCTCGACGCCGCCTACGCCGCCGGCGTCCGCTACCTCGACACCGCCCGCTCCTACGGCCGCGCCGAGGAGTTCGTCGCCCAGTGGCTCGCCGAACACCCCGAGGCCGCCGCCGAGGTGACGGTCGGCAGCAAGTGGGGCTACACCTACACGGCCGGCTGGCAGACCACCGGCGTGGCCGCGCACGAGGTCAAGGAACACTCCACGGCGGTGTTCGACCGCCAGATCCACGAGACCCGCGCCCTGCTGGGCCCGCACCTGGACGTCTACCTGGTCCACTCCGTCACCCCCGACAGCCCCGCCCTGACCGACACCGCCCTGCACGCACGCCTGGCCGACCTGGCCGGGCAGGGCGTACGGGTCGGCCTGTCCACCAGCGGCCCGGCCCAGGCGGACACCATCCGCGCCGCCCTGGCCGTCACCGCGGACGGCCGCCCGCTGTTCACCGCCGTCCAGGCCACCTGGAACCTGCTCGAACCCTCCGCCGCCCCCGCCCTGGCCGAAGCCCACGCCGCCGGCTGGCTGGTCGTCGTCAAGGAGGGCATGGCCAACGGCCGCCTCGCCGGGCGCAACGCCACCGGGGACGACACCGCCGCACTGCGCGCCCTCGCCACCCGCACCGGCGCGCCCCTCGACGCCCTCGCCCTGGCCGCGGCCGCCGCCCAGCCCTGGGCCGACCTCGTCCTGTCCGGCGCGGCCACCCTCGACCAGCTCGCCTCCAACCTCACCGCCGCCACCCTGCACCCCACCCCCGACGACCTGGCCGCCCTCGCCACCCTGGCCGAACCCGCCCCGGCGTACTGGCGCACCCGCGCCGCCCTGCCCTGGGCCTGAACTCCCGTGTCAGTGGCCGCCCCTACGGTGTCCGCATGACCTCGGACCTGTCCCGTCTCCTGCCCGCCACCCTCCCGCCCGGCCGCCTGGTCGGCGGCGAGGACGGGCCGGAGCCGCTGCTGTGGATCAGCGACGCCCCCGCCCCCGCCGGCCTGTGGCAGCAACTCCACCGCGCCCACCCGCAGTCCGGCCTGTGGCCGCTGCTGTTCGTCCCCCTCGGCGACGGCGCCGACTACCGCCCCTGGCTGTCCGGCGAACTCTTCCCGGCCTCCGCCTCCGACCCCACCCTCTACGACCCCGACGCCCTGCTGCGCCGCTGGTGGCAGCAGCTCGGCGGCACCGGCGAGGACAGCACCGGCGAGGACAGCACCGGCGAGGACGCGCCCGGCGAGGACGGGCCCGAGGGCCCGCTCGACGCCGAGGACGCCGCCGAACTCCGCGCCGCCCTGGCCCCCTTCGGCCCCGCCTGGCCCGGCACCGCCCCCGCCGCGGCCGTCCCCGACGGCGCCCCCGGCGTCGAGGCCCGCGGCCTGGCCGACGTGCTGCTGTCCGTACGGGACGCGCGCCTGGGCCTGGTCCGGGCGGGCAGCGGCGCCGAGGCGCTGGCCGCCTGCGGGTGGAGCGGCCCGCTCAACCACGAGGACGACACCGCCAAGATCGCCGCCGTGCTCGCCGACTGGGAACGCCGATTCGGTGCCCAGGTCGTCCAAGTCGGTTTCGACACGCTGGAGTTGAGCGTCGCCGTCCCGCCTGCCACGCTCGCCGAGGCCCTTCCGCTGGCCGCCGAGCACACCGCCTTCTGCCCCGACCTCGTCTTCCAGGGCACCGGCACCCTGACCGCCTACGCCGAAGGCCTCGTCGCCTCTTACCAGTGGTCGTTCTGGTGGGACTGACCCCGGCGCCCGTTCCCGCCACCGGGCCCGGATCCACCGGACCAGTACGGCTGGAAGGGCCGGACTATCCGTTGTGTGCTTCGAGCCCGGTCGCCGGTGCCTGCTGGGTGGCCGCCCACGACGCCAGGAGCGCCAGATTGTCGGCGGCCGGTGTGCCCGCGGGTGCGGTGTAGACGTTGAGGTGCAGTCCGGGTTCGGCGGGCAGTTCCAGGGACTCGACGTCCAAGTCGAGCCGGCCCACGATCGGGTGGCGCACGCGCTTGCGGCCGGACCGGTGCAGCCGCACGTCCTGGGATGCCCACCGCTGCCGGAACAGCTCACTGGACGTCGACAGTTCGCCGACCAGGGCGATCAGCTCCTCGTCGTGCGGATCGCGGCCGGCTTCCATGCGCAGCTTCGCGGCCACGGCACCGGCGATCTGGTCGTAGTCGACAAAGAAATCCCTGGCCGCCTCGGGGTTCAGATAGACGAACCGCGCGGTGTTCGCGGGCCGTCGCGCGTCGGCCGGCACCGGTGAATACAGCGCGCGAGCGAGTCGGTTCGTGGCGAGCACGTCGTAGCGGCCGTTACCGATCCAGGCCGGCGCACCGGAGATCGCGTCGAGCACCTGCTGCAGCGTCGAGCGCACCGCCACGGCAGGCCTGCGCCGGCGCGGTCCGCCGGGCGCCGTGGACCGGCGCGCGAGGTGGAACAGGTGGTCGCGCTCGGCCTCGTCGAGTTGCAGGGCCGAGGCCAGCGCGTCGAGCACGCCGTCGGAGACACCGGCGAGGCGGCCGCGCTCCATGCGCACGTAGTAGTCGACCGATACCCCCGCCAGTAGCGCCACCTCCTCGCGGCGCAGACCCTTGACCCGACGGTTGCCGCCGTAAGCGGGCAGGCCCGCCTGCGCGGGTGCGATGCGGGCGCGACGCGAGCTGAGGAACTCCCGGATCTCGGTGCGCAGATCCATCGTGGCCATCCCCTCACCGTGAGCCGGTCCCGCAGTCTAAGGGGTGCCCGATGCGGTCGTCGCGATGCCGCCGTCCACCGGGATGACGGTGCCCGTGAGGTAGGACCCGGCCCGGCTGGCGAGAAACACGGCGACACCCGCCATGTCGTCGTCGCGGCCGATCCGGCGCAGAGGGGTCGCCGCCGCGATCGTGTCGCCGACGGCGTCGAGCGTGGACGCCGTCATCCGCGACGGGAACATTCCCGGTGCCACCGCGTTCACCGTGACGTGCTGCGGGCCCAGCTCCCTGGCGAGCACCCTGGTGAGTTGATGGAGTGCCGCTTTGCTGCTGGCGTACGAGTAGTTGGGCGACTGGGCCACGTGGATGGCGGCGATACTGCCGATGTTGATGATCCGCGCGGGATCATCGGCGGTGCCCGCCCTGCGAAGTGCGGGGAGCAGCGCCTGCACCAGCCAGAACGGCGACTTGAGGTTGAGGTCGATCACCGTGTCCCAGGCCTCGTCCGGGAACGTCGCCAGCGGCTCGCGCCACATCGCCCCCGCGTTGTTGACAAGGATGTCCAGGCGTTCCGAGTCGGCCTGGACAAGACCGGCGAGGCGCTGACACTCGTCGTGCCTGGACAGGTCGGCGGGGATCGCTCGAACGTCGCCGAATTCGGACAGCAGATGCTGTGCCTCCGCGCACGCGTCTGCCTTGCGCGAGCTGATGACGACGCGGGCGCCCGCCTGGAGAAGGCCGCGCGCCATCATCAGCCCGATTCCCCTGGTGCCGCCGGTGACAAGGGCGTACTTCCCACTCAGGTCGAAAAGTTCCGCGTGAGTGGTGAATTGATCGTCCGCCATTGGTCTCCGCCTGTTCTGTCGTGGAAGAATTCGCCGACACGGTCGCGCATTCGGGGCAGCTGAATTGAACCGATGGGGTTAAAGCTGCGGCGTGTGTCCATGGTGGCAGGCGTTTTGGACGTCCGGGAGACCCTGGTGATACGGGTACTGTGAGAGCCCCCCTCGCCTGAAGCGCCGGCCCCGGCACCCGTTCCCACCGCCGATTTCGGGGCCGTCGGGGGCGTCGAGCCACCGCAGGCCGTGCCTCGCCAGGCCCGCCCACCGTCCGGGCAGATGTGGTTCAGCGTCGGCTCGTCGTCCAGAGCGAGAGTGTCAGGCGCCGCCGCCCCGGCCCGGGCCGGCGGCACCATCGAGCAGTATCGGTTGGCGCCGAATTCGCCGGCTCGGATGGCGGTGATGAATGCCTGCCAAGCGGCTGGTGGGAAGTTGAGGGGGCCCATCGGGAAGGTTTGGCCGGGGTGGCACTTCAGCGTGCGGTGACCCAGTACGCTGCGAGCGGGCGGTTGCCGTGCGGTGCGGCGACGGCCCGCAGGACGTCGCTCTGGCTGAGGACGAGTTGCCGTACCGGTTCGGGCAGCGCGGCCAACCGTTCTCCTCCGGTGATCAGGTCGAGACAGGCGCTGATCTCCCAGTCCGCGTCCTGGAGTCCGTCGGCGTCGACCGGCCCGTCGCCGTCCGCCGTCCAGCCCGCCTCGGGCAGGAGCCGCAGCAGCGCCTCGCGGGAGAAGGCCGTGCGGATGTTGCCCTCGCCGTGTGAGCCCGCAGCCTCGATCTGGCCCTGGATCAGTACTGCGAGCAGGTGCGCCAGCTGGTCGCCGCAGGAGGGCGTCAGGTCCCACTCGGCGAACCACAGCCGCCGCGCCCAGGGCCGCACCCGGGCCAGCGTGTCGCGCAGCTGCCCGAGCGAGGCGAAGTACCAGGAGCAGTGGGCGAGCACGACGTGGTCGAAGGCGTCGGAGGGGAAGTCGACCGACAGGTCGCGGACATCCGTGCTGAAACGGAAGTCGATGCGCGGCCCGACCGGGCTCGTCGCGAGCCGGGCCGCCGATTCCCCGAGCGTGACCGGCGCCCCGTAGGTCGGATCGGCGACATCGACGGCCACCACGCGTCCCTGGGGTCCGACAGCCTCCGCGAGGACGGCGGTCATATCGCCCTGCCCGCAACCCAGTTCGAGGACGGTGGAGCCGGGCTCGATGTCCCAGCTCTCCACGAGTGAAGCGCGGTGGCGTGTCTGCATCAGCTGAGCATCCGGGCTGTGGTCGGCAGCGGCCATGGTCTTCACGAGCAATGGAATCCTGGCGTGGAGATCGGAGTGCTTCACACAATCCTCAGTGGCTAGTCGGCGAACCGGTGAGGACGAGGATATGAGACGCCCCTTGGCGGCGCCTGCGATTTCTCGCTCGAGTCCTCGGCGGGGAAGAGGAGATCCGGGCCGTGAGGGTCCTGGGAGTCGCGGACGGGTGTCACGTTGGCGAAACCCTCGGCCACCTCGATGCATTCGCCGCCCTGGCCACTGTGCGAACTCTTGCGCCAGGTGGTTGCCATCTCGTTGCCTTGTGCGGGTGGAGTGGGAAGTCGGTGGGGATGACTTTCCACTCCGGCGTCGGGTTAGGCTTCCCGGCCGCCGCCCCCAGATGGGGGCGGCGGCGCGTGGGTGGTGAGTTGGGGTGCGGGGTTGGCAACTCGCGCTGGTCGGGGCGTGCGTGCGCGTAGTGTCGGAAGCATGGCGAGCGATCATCTTGGGGATCGGGTCAAGCGGCTGCGGCGCTTGGCCGATCTGACGCAGGAGGGCCTGGCTGAGAAGTCGGGCGTGTCGGTGGATGTGGTTCGGAAGCTTGAGCAGCAGCGGAAGCATTCGGCACGGCTTCCGACACTTCACGCGCTGGCCAAGGGGCTTGGTGTTGAGCTGACTGCGCTTCTGGGCGATCCGCCGGCAGTGCCGTCGACAGGTGATGCGGACCCGCCTGGCCTGGTCGCGGTGCGGCGGGCGATCATGCCGCCCTTGTTCACGCCGCTGCCGGTGGCGGACGGCGTGGAGAAGTTGTCGATTCCGCTGCTGCGTGGCGAGATCGCAGAGGCCTGGACCCTGTATCACGCAGCCGACTTCGGCAGGGTCATGGAGACGTTGCCGGCGATAATCGCGGATGCCCGCCTCGCCGCGGCCGTGGGCCGCGGCGAGGACCGCCTGGCCGGTAACCATGCGCTCGGCAAGGCTCTCCAACTGGGCGGGCATCTCGCGATCCGCCTCGGGAAGACGGATCTCGGCCTGTCCAGTCTCGAACGGGCAATAGCGGCAGCGGACTCGGCGGAAGACCCGCTGCTGGGAGCGATGATCTGCAACTCGGTGGCCTGGGCGTATCAGCGCCAGAACCGGCTCGGCGACGCGCAGACGCTGGCCATCCACGCAGCGGACGGAGTGGAGAACGAGCACTCGTCGAAGGCGGAGGGGCTCAAGGTGTGGGGCGGACTGATCATGTCCGCAGCGACCAGCACGGCCCGAAGCGGCGACTATGACGGGGCATCCGAGATGATGCTGACCGCAGAGCAGGCGACCAGACGCCTTTCGAAGCTTCCTGCCTCGGCCGACGGCCGGATGGTCAGCGTGTTCAACAGCTCCTCGGTGCGCATCGAGCGGGTTCGGCTCGCGGTCCAATTCGCCCGGCCGGAGGAAGCCTTGGGGCTCGCGAAGGGAATCAGGCTCAGCAACGACACCCCGGTGTCCTGGCGGACCTGGCTGCTCCTGGACGTAGCGCGCGCGTACACGGACATGGGGGACGCGGCGGGAGCGGTGTCGACCTTGGAGAAGCTCCAGCGAGTAGCGCCGGGCTGGATGCGGCATCACACCCTTGCCGTGGCCATCGTCTCCGACCTCTGGGCGGGTCCGGCGCGCCCGCCCGGCCTGAAGAGGCTTGCCCGCTCCCTGGGGCTGACTGACTAGATCCCAAAACTAGGACGTTCCGTCCCTGTTGATTGCGTGGCCACCACGAGAACCTCTCCGTACGAACACAGAGAGGAGCCGTAAGGTGACTGTTGGTGTCAAGCTCCACGGCTACGGGGTGCGGTGGGACCCGGAGGGCCGGTGTTACCGGGTGCGGAACGAGACGACGGGGGAGTGGCTGCGCAGCGGTACCTCGGGTGAGCTGGCGTCCTTCTCCTCGTTCTCCGCCGCCTTCAGCGCCTGGCGGGGGTTCGAGGTTCGGCGGCAGGTGGGGGCGTGATGGGATCCGCCCTCGACCGCGCCACGGCCGACCAGCGGCGGCAGGCAGCCGACGTCCTGGACGACCTGACGACCGTCCTCGCCCTGGGCGGGGTGAAGTTGCCCTCCGTCGAAGTCGACTGGGAGCACGGCCGCAGGACCGGCTGCTACCTCATCGGCCTCGGCTGCGCCCACCCGTCCGAACTCCTGCGGGTCGTCGACCTGCTCCGCAAGGGGCTGCGCTACGAGCGCCTCACGCATGACGGCTGAACTCCTCGTCCGCCTCCTTTGGTTGGCGGGCTTCTCCCTCGTACTCCTCGCAGCCCTCAGAAGGTGAACCACCCGATGCGCGACCCCCGTCTCCTCGCCAAGCCGCCGGTGTGCCGGCTCGGCTGCCTCGTCCTCGTCCGCAACCCGCGCGGCGACGTGCTCCTCGTGGACCCGGACTACATGGACGGCCTGATCCTCCCCGGCGGCGCCGCGAAACCGAACGAGCCCCCGCACCTCGCCGCCGCCCGCCACCTGCACGCGGAGACCGGCCTCAACCTGCGCCTCGCCGACGTCCTGGCGGTCGACTTCACCCCCGCCGACCGCTACCTGGAACGCCTCAACCTCGTCTTCGACGGCGGCACCCTCACCGAGCACGCCGCCGCCCACCTCACCGTCCCGCCGCAGCACCGCAGCGGCCTGTTCGGCGCCCGCTTCGTCCCCGTCCGCCGGCTCCCCGACGTCATGGCCCCCTCCCAATCCGCCCGCGTCAGCGAGGCGTTGGCGGGCCGCGCCCTGCCCGTCCTCCTCCACGGCCAGCGCGCGACCTGACCGGTACCGCCGGGAACCAGGTGGCCGACTCGGGGTCGGTGCGCACTTCGGCAATGAGAAGGGGCGGGCGCCGGGGTCGGCGCCCGCCCTCCCTCGTCCGGGTGCGGTCAGCTCCAGGGGTTGGCCGGCTGGTCGGTGATGGCGGTCCAGAAGCGGCCGCCGACGGGCAGGGTGCCGTTGGCCCACAGGCCCCAGCCCGAGGCGTCGTGGAACTCGGCCATCCGGAAGCCGGCGCCGAAGTAGCCGGCGCAGAGCTGGTCAGCGGCTGCCCGGCTGGTGAGCTGGCTGCCGGAGGTGGGGATGGTGGCCTTCACCTCGCCGCCGGCCCAGCTGTGGAAGCCACTGGTGGGCACGCCGGAGGGGGCGGGGCGGCCGTCCTGCTTGAGGCACAGCACGGGCAGCTGCGCGGTGGCGGGGGTGTCGCCGCTGTACGCGTTGCTGCTGTTGTCGTTGCCGACGTGCACGACGTTGTCGGCGCGCTGCTCAAGGGCGGCCCAGGTCATGCCGTTGTGGGTGGCGACGCCGCCGAACAGGGCCTCGTAGGTGTTGCGGGCGATGTCCCACTCCTGGTACCCGCCCTGGTTGCAGTCGAACATGTAGAGCCGCCAGCCGCCGCCGATCCTGTGCTCGGTGTTGTCCAGGCACTGGGAGGTGGAGATGTTCTGCAGCCGGATCCCGAGCAGGCCGTAGCGCGGCGTGCTGTCGGCCGCGGTCCACGGCGTGACCCGCCACATCTGCGAGGTGTTGTTGGCGTAGCACTGGACGCCGGAGGGGGTGCTGTCGACCGTCAGGCAGGAGCGCTGGTCGGCGGCGTTGTTGACGGTGTAGACGCTCGGCAGGCCCGGGACGGGCTTGAACACCCACTGGCCCGGGTTGTCGGACGGCGCGCAGGGGTGCAGACCCTGCCCGCCCCATATCGCGCCGTTGGGACAGCGCTCGGACTTCTGGTTGAACAGGACCGTCGAGGGGGTGTCGGCCGAGGCCGAGCCGCCCGGGACCAGCACCAGGCCGGTCAGGGCCAGCGCGATGCCGAGGACGATACGCCGGACTAGCGAACGCACAGTGCTCTCCAAGGAGGGGAGACGACGAGGGGCGGCGGCCGGTCCGGAGGGCCCCCCGGGCCACCCGGTCCCGTCCGCCGCGGTCAGCTTGTCAGCGCGCGATCAATCGCCGGTATCCCAGTTTCCTGGGGGGTCGTTCGACACCCGACTGGTCAGGGGCGCGGCCAGGGGCGCCCGTCGAGGTGCTCGATGTCGGTGTTGAAGCGGCGCAGGTAGGCGGCGAAGGTGGTGACGTCCTGGGCGGACCAGCCGGCCATCACCCGGTCCAGGGCCTCCACGTGGGCCTCGCGCTCCTCGTCGAGGCGGCGGTCGCCCTCGTCGGTGAGGCGGAACTTGCGGGCCATCCCGCCGTCGGGGTCGGCGATCCGCTCGACCAGGCCGGCCCGGGTCATGGCGGCGGTCTGCCGGTTGAGGGTGGAGGCGTCGAGGTTGAAGGCCTCGCTCAGCTCGCCGATGGACATCGGGCCCTGGATGCGGATGCGGCTGAGCAGGATGTACGCGCTGCGCTCCAGGGTGCTGCCGCGCGGGCGGGCGGCGGACTGGCTCAGGTAGTGGTGGCGGCCGAGCACCATGTACTCGAACTCGACCAGGTCCGTACGTTCTCCCATGCCGTCGTCCTTCGCCCTTCACCCTCATCGCCGCACCGCTGACCTGCGGGTTTCGCGGGCCTTGTCCAGTATGGCAAAGGGGTGTGACGGCGGTACCCGGCGATGTAGTGTGCTCGATGCACATAATATGCACGATACACATTTCGTTCCCGAGGAGCCCGCCATGGACGGCCCCCAGCCCGGCGGCACGACCGCCCCCACCGCCCCGGTCGCCGGTACCACCCCCACCACCGGCATCGTCGCCACCCTCGCCTTCACCGGCACCGTGGCCGCGATCATGCAGACCCTGGTCACCCCGCTGATCGGCGAACTGCCCCGACTGCTGCACACCACGCCGTCCAACGCCTCCTGGGCGATCACCGCGACCCTGCTCGCCGGCGCCGTCTTCGTCCCGATCAGCGGACGCCTGGGCGACCTGCTGGGCAAACGCCGCATGCTCCTGGCCTGCTGCGTGCCGCTGTTCATCGGATCGGTCCTGTGCGCCCTCGCCTCCGCGGCCGTACCGATGATCATCGGCCGCGGCCTCCAGGGCATGGGCATGGGCGTCGTCCCGCTCGGCATCAGCCTGCTGCGCGAAGTCCTGCCGCCCGAACGGCTCGGCTCCGCCATCGCCCTGGTCAGCGCCTCGATGGGGATCGGCGGCGGCCTCGGCCTGCCGATCGCCGCCGCCGTCGCCCAGTACGCCAGCTGGCGGGCCCTGTTCTGGGGCGCCGCCGCCCTCACCCTCGTCGTCGCCGCGATGATCCGCTTCCTCGTCCCCGCCCCCGCCCGGCGCCCCGCCGGCGGCCGCTTCGACCCCGTCGGCGCGGCGGGCCTGGGCGCCGGACTGGTCTGCCTCCTGCTGCCCGTCTCCAAGGGCGCCGACTGGGGCTGGACCGACCCCCTCACCCTCGGCCTGTTCGCCGCCGCCGTCGTCCTGCTCCTCGCCTGGGGCCGGTGGGAACTGCGCTGCCCCGAACCGCTGGTGGACCTGCGGGTCACGGCCCGCCCCCGGGTCCTGCTGACCAACGCCGCATCCGTCCTGGTCGGCTTCGGCATGTACGCGCAGGCGCTGATCATCCCGCAGCTGCTCCAGCTCCCCGAGGCCACCGGCTACGGCCTGGGCCGCTCGATGCTGGCGATGGGCCTGTGGATGGCGCCCTCCGGCCTGATGATGATGGCCGTCTCACCACTGGGCGCACGCCTGTCGGCCGCGCGCGGCCCCAAGTTCACCCTGGTCGCCGGCTCCCTCGCGATCGCCGCCGGATACGGACTCTCGATGGTGCTCATCGGCTCCACCTGGGGCGTCCTGGTCGTCACACTGGTGTGCAACAGCGGCGTCGGCCTGGCCTACGGCGCGATGCCCGCACTGATCATGAGCGCCGTGCCGCTGTCCGAGACGGCGTCCGCGAACAGCTTCAACACCCTGATGCGCTCGCTCGGCACCTCCGTCTCCGCCGCCGTGGTCGGCGTGGTCCTCGCCCAGCTGACCACCACCCTCGGCGGCCACACCCTGCCCTCGGAGAGCGGCTTCAGGGTCGGCCTGCTGATCGGCTGCGGCGTGGCCCTGGCCGCCGCCGCGGTCGCCGCCACCATCCCCGCCCCGCCCACCGGGGCCGCACCCGCCACCGCCCGCCCGGCACCCGCCGCCACGGACACCGCCACGACCTGACCGCCCGACCCGGCATGACCTGACCACCCGCCACGACCCGACCACCCACGACCCGACCACCCGCCAGACCCGCCCCCGGCAACCCGCCGGGGGCGGCCGCGCTACGTACCCCCTACCGATCCGCGACGGATTCGCCCCCACCGCCCCCACCCGTACCGTCGGAGACCACGCACACCGGACCAACCCCCCCCCAGGAGCACAGCGATGACCGCCTACGCGATAGCCCAGGTCCACTCGGTCGAGTTCGGCCCCGACATCGTCGAGTACCTCCAGCGCATCGACGCCACCCTGGACCCCTTCGACGGACGCTTCCT
This sequence comes from Kitasatospora sp. NBC_01300, assembly GCF_041435235.1. NCBI lineage: Bacteria > Bacillati > Actinomycetota > Actinomycetes > Kitasatosporales > Streptomycetaceae > Kitasatospora > Kitasatospora sp. NBC_01300. Next base: position 7,700,721 of record NZ_CP108408.1, read on the forward strand.
CATCCACGGCGACCGGATCGAGACCGTCGAAGGCACCTGGGGACAGGACCTCATCCTCATCGAGTTCCCCGACCACCAACGCCTGCGCGCCTGGTACGACTCACCCGCCTACCAGGAGATCCTCCCGCTGCGCACCCGCCATATGAACGCCGACGTGGTCTTCGCCCGGGGCGTGCCCGCCGGCTACCGCGGCGCCGACGCCCTCAAGCACTGACCGGCCCGGGGGCTCAACGCCCCTGCGCCCGCTCCCGCCACCACCGCACCGTCGCCTCCACCTGCTCCTCCAGCGCGGTCGCGCGCACCGCGAACGCGGCCTCGTAGGCGGAGGAGTCCACCACGAACGGGCGGTCGAACTGGTAACGGACCTCCCGCAGTTCACGCAGCAGTGGGGAGAACAGCCCCGCCGCGCCCAGCAGCGCCTGCGGGAGCCGGCGCACCGCGACCGGTCCGACGCCCGCCTGCGCCGCCAGCCGCTCCACCATCGCGCGCACCGGCAGCGCGGGGGCCGTCGGCACGTGCCAGGCCCGCCCCCAGGCCCGCTCCTCGCCCGCGACCTCGGCCAACGCCCGTGCCACGTCCGGCAGGTACGTCCAGCTGTGCGGCGCGTCCGGGTCGCCGAGCACCGCGATGTTCCGGCCCTTCAGCAGGCCCGGCATCACCCGCGAGGCCAGGTGCCCGCCGTCCGTCACCCCGGGGCCGAAGAAGTCCGAGGCCCGCACCTCGACCGCCCGGATCCGCCCGGCCCCGTGCAGCGCCCGGGCCTGCTCCCACGCCGCCGCCCGCACCCGTCCCTTGGGGCCGGCCGCGGCCAGCGGCAGGTCCTCGGTCATCGGAGCCCGCACCGGGCCGTATCCGTAGAGGTTGCCGAGCATGACCAGCACCGCCCCGGTGGCCTCGGCCGCCGCGCACAGCGAGGAGGCCAGCGCCGGCCACCGCGCCGCCCACTGCGGCAGCGGCGGCGCCGCGCAGCCGTAGATCGCCGCCGCGCCGCGTGCGGCCTCCGCAAGCCGCGCGCGATCGCCCGCGTCCAGCGCCACGTGCTCGATGCCGGGCACCGGGGCCCCGCCCCGCGCGGGGCTCCCCGACCTGGTGACGACCCGTACGGTGTGCCCCTGCCCGGCCAGCAGGCGGGCGGTGGCGGCCCCGGCGGGCCCGTATCCGACAACCACGTGGAAGCTCATCCGCCCCACCCTAGGGTCTGGGGCCGCGCGGGCGCTGCGGGGTGCTGCGAGTGCTGCGGGGGTGCGGTGCGGGCGTTAGCAAATACTTGGTATGGCAACCGTAAAAGACGATCTATGCTGGCGGACGTTCACAATCTCTCCGCACAACGCAAGGTGCTGAATGAAGCTGCCCCGGGTGTCCGCCGTCGTCGCGGCCGCCGTCCTGGCCCCCACCGTCCTCTTCCCGTCGATGGCCTCCGCCGCCGACAACCCCCAGCCGGCCGGCGTCTCCGGCCCTGACACCGCGTCCAAGGGTGCCGAGGACCAGGCAACGGGCCAGGAGGAGCACGACCGCGCCGAGGTGCGGCGCGTCCTCGCCGACAAGGAGAGCGGCCCGGGCGTGCGCGAGGCCGCCCAGAAGGCGCTGAACGGCACCGCCGCCGACCTGCGGCACTTCCTGGACGTCGAGCTCCACGACCAGCGCGTGATCGACAACCGGGTGAGGGCCTACCAGGTCCTCGCCGTCGGCGGGCCGGCCGTCAAGAAGGCCGCCACGGCCGCCCTGCGGGGCGGCACCGCCGAGGACGTCGCGAAGTTCCTCAAGGAGGGCCAGTTCATCGCCCGCGCCGAGGACGAGGACCGTGCCAAGGTCCAGAGCATCCTGGCCGACAAGGAGACCGGCCCGGGCGTGCGCGAGGCCGGGGAGAAGGCCCTCGCGGGCACGGCCGCCGACGTGCGGCACTTCCTGGACGTCGAACTCGGCGAGTGGCGCCAGCGCGACAACCGGCTGAAGGTCGTCTGGATCTCCAACGATGCCGGGCCGGTGCTGAAGAAGGCCGCCGAGAAGGCGATGTACGGCAGCAGCCAGGAAGTCCTGGACTTCCTGAACGAGGGCCAGTTCATCGCCCGTGCCGAGGACGAGGCCCGCGCCAAGGTGCAGAGCATCCTGGCCGACAAGGAGACCGGCCCGGCTGTGCACGAGGCCGCCCAGAAGGCCCTCGCGGGCACGGCCGCCGACGTGCGGCACTTCCTGGACGTCGAACTCGACGAGCGGCGTCAGACCGACAACCGGGTGATGGTCGCCCGGATCTTCGACGGCGCCGGGCCGGCGGTGAAGGCGGCCGCCCGGAAGGCGATATCCGGCAGCAACCAGGAAGTCCTGGCCTTTCTGAAGGAGGGCCAGTTCATCGCCCGCGCCGAGGACGAGGCCCGCGCCAAGGTGCAGGGCATCCTCGACGACAAGGAGACCGGTCCGGGCGTGCGCGAGGCGGGGGAGAAGGCCCTCGCGGGCACCGTCGCCGACGTGCGGCACTTCCTGGACGTCGAGCTCCCCAAGCAGCGGGCCGACGACAACCGGGTGAAGCTCGCCCAGATCATGTCGGCCGGCGGGCGGGCCGTGCGCGAGGCCGCCGGCCGGGCGCTGGACGGCACCGACGAGGACGTCGTGAAGTTCCTGAAGGAGGGCCAGTTCACGGCCCGCGCCGAGGACGAGGCCGCGAACAAGCCGGCCCCGCAGCCGGCCCGGCCCGCCGAGCAGCCGCAGACCGCCACCGGCGCCCAGTCGGCCGTCCAGCCCGCCGCCCTGACCACCACGACGGGCACCACCGCGGGCACGACCACGGGCACGACCACGACGGGCACCACCGCCGGGACGGCCACGGCCACCACGGGCGCCACCACGGTCACCACCCGCCCCGGCCAGCTCGCCGCCACCGGCACCGAGGGCCTCGGCTGGGAGGCCGGCGGCGCCGCCGCGGCCCTGGCCGCGGGTGCGGCGCTCGTCGTCGCCTCCCGCCGCCGCTCCACCGAGAGCTGACGCCCCCGACCGTCCCCGTCCCCGGCCGCCCACGCGGCCGGGGACGCCCGGACGTCCGGGGCCGCACGCTCAGCCGCCGGGGCGGCGCCCGGCGATCGCCCGGGCGGCGAGTTCCGCGCGCCAGCGGGCCGCGTTGCCGCCGTCCAGCTGGCCGGCGAAGGCGCGCCGCGCGGCCTGCACCAACTCTGCCGAAGCGTGCGGGTACGCCTCCCAGACCGCCCAGAGCGCGTTCTCGGTGTCCTCGTCCAGGCCCGTGCAAGTGAGCGGCCCGGTCCCGGACAGGGTCTCGGCCAGCACCGCCTCGAAGACCCGCCGCAGCCGTTCGTCGTCGTCGCGCCCGCGGGCGGGGCGCTCAGCCGCCATCGCTGCTGCCGCCGCCACCGCTGCCGCCATCCCCGCCGCCACCGTCGCCGCTGTCACCGCCGCTCAGGCTCCGGTTCCGGCGCCGGCTGCGCGCGGAGCGGCGCAGCAGGGACCCCGAGGCGAGCGTCACGGACGCCACGGCGCGCACCCAGCGGGGGCCGCCGCGTTCGGCCCACACCACGCACACGCACCCGCCGACCACGATCACCAGGACACCGACCAGCACGGCACCGACCACGTCTCACCCCATCTCCCGTCCATCCCGTTTCCGGGCCGATCCTCTCAAGCCGAGCCCCCCGCCCGCGCCCCCGACCCCCCTAAACCGGGCCGATCCGCCACACAAGTGGACACCAGGCCCGTCCCGCAGGGAAGTTGGCGCCACGCGGGCTCCGCCCGACCCGCGCCCCGTCCCACCCCCCGTCCCACCCCCCTGACCTGCGCCCCAGTGCGGCCGAGTACCCGCCGTGTGCCAGGATGCCGACACCGATCCCCTCGACCGGAGACCTTTCTTGACGATTCGCCGCACCACCGCCCTGGCCGCCGCCGCGACCGTGCTCTCCCTCACCGCGCTGACGGGCTGCAACGACGACGCCGCCCCCTCGGCGGCCCAGGCCCCTGCGGCCCCGCAGGCCACCACCCCGGCCGCGACGCCGACGACCCCCGACGCGGCCCCGACGTCCGCCCCGGCCTCGGCATCGGCCCCGGCGTCCGCACCCACGTCGGCCCCGGCCGAGGCGCCCGCCGGCGGGGTGATCGACCCCGAGCAGGCCCTCGCCCAGGCCGCCCGCACGCCCTACGCGGCCACCCAGGACTTCCGCACCGAAGGCGGCCCGCTGGTCGCGACCACCACCGGCCGGGTCAACCTCAACGGCAAGGTGCGCACCGGCCGCCTCACCGAGTCCCTGGGCACCGGCGGCGGTTCGGCGGGCGACCCGGTCGTCGTCACCGAGGACGCGGCGTACATCAAGTCCGGCAGCGGCTGGCGCAAGTCCCCCCTCGCCAACCGGATAGCCGACTACCACGGCTACGCGAAGGCCCTGCTGGCGCTCGGCCCCGCCGCCCGCAAGGGCATGGAGGAGCAGAACGGCGCGCCCGCCTTCCACCTCTCCGGCACGCTCGGCGTGGAGCAGCTGCGCGCCGTGGACGCCGAGCGCTACCTCAACCTGAAGCGCATGGGCGTGGGCGTGGCGTCCTTCCAGCTCGACCAGTGGATCGACGCCCAGGGCCGTACCGTGCGCTTCGACCAGCACGTCGACATCAGGGGCACCGCGACGCGCACCTACGGCACCTTCCGCGACTTCGGCCCCGTCGAGCCGGTCCCCGCCCCCAACTGACCACCCGAGCAAAGGATTCCGCCATGGCCAAGGGCCTGTTCGCGACCCTGCACACCACCCTGGGCCCGATCCGGCTGGAGCTGTTCCAGTTCCACGCGCCGAAGACGGTCCGCAACTTCGTCGAACTCGCCGAGGGCGCCCGGGAGTACACCGACCCGCGCACCGGCGAGCCGGGCAGCGGCCCGTACTACGACGGCACGCTCTTCCACCGCGTGGTGGCCGGCTTCATGGTCCAGGGCGGCGACCCGACCGGCACCGGCACCGGCGGTCCGGGCTACGCCTTCGCCGACGAGTTCCACCCCGAACTGCACTTCACCAGGCCCTACCTGCTCGCCATGGCCAATTCCGGCCCGGGGACCAACGGCTCGCAGTTCTTCATCACCGTCGGCACGCCCGCCCACCTGAACCGCCGGCACACCATCTTCGGCCAGGTCGCCGACGCCGACTCCCGGGCCGTCGTCGACGCCCTCGCGGCCGTCCCCACGGACGGCGAACGCCCCGTGGAGGACGTCGTGATCACCGAGGTCACCGTCGAGCGGCTCTGACGCCCGCCTCCCGGTATCCCGGGAAGCCCTGCGCCCGTCGTGCGGCGGTGTCACAGCCAGCCGCGGTCGTCGGCGGTGCGCAGGGCCTCGGTGCGGTTGCGGCTGGAGGTCTTGGCGATGGCGGAGGAGAAGTAGTTGCGCACCGTGCCCTCCGAGAGGTAGAGCTTGCCGGCGATCTCGGCGACGCCGGCCCCGGAGCGGGAGGCGTTCAGCACGTCGCGTTCCCGGGCGGTGAGCGGGGAGGCGCCGGCCGCGAGGGTGGCCGCGGCCAGTTCCGGGTCCACCACGCGTTCGCCCGCCGCGACCCGGCGGATGGCGTCGGCGAGCACTTCGGCCGGGGCGTCCTTGACGACGAAGCCGACCGCGCCCGCCTCCATCGCCCGGCGCAGGTAGCCGGCGCGTCCGAAGGTGGTGAGGATGACGACCCGGCAGTCGGGCACCTGCTGGGCGAGGACGGCGGCGGCGGCCAGGCCGTCGAGTCCGGGCATCTCGATGTCCAGGAGGGCCACGTGGGGCCGGTGTTCGCGGGCCGCGTCGACGACCTGGTCGCCGCGTCCGACGGCGGCGACCACCTCGAAGTCGTCCTCCAGGTCGAGCAGGGCGCACAGCGCGGTGCGGACCAGTTCCTGGTCCTCGGCGAGCAGCAGGCGGATCGTCATGTCGTCCCTTTCCGGGCGGGGGCGCGCCCGTGGCGGGCGCCCGGCGGGACGGTGACCAGCAGCCGCCAGCCGCGCGGGCTCAGCGGGCCGGCTTCGACGGTACCGCCGGCCGCCGCGACCCGTTCCCGCAGTCCCCTCAGGCCCTTTCCGACCCCGTTGCCCTCGCCGGTCCCGCCGACCCCGCCGGTCCCACCGGTTCTGCCGTCCGCGCCCGTCCCGTCGTCGCGGATCTCCACGGAGGAGCCGGTGACGGTGACGGTGCAGCGGTCGGCCCGGGCGTGCCGGACCACGTTGGTCAGGCCCTCGCGCACCACCCAGCCGAACAGTTCCCCGTCCTGCGTGGCGACGGGGTCGGTGGACGTCGGCAGGTCGGCGACCACCCCGGCGGCGCGCAGCAGTTCGCGTCCGCGCGCGAGTTCGCCGGCCAGCGTGACGTCGCGGTAGCCGGTGACCGCGGCCCGGACGTCGGCCAGCGCCTGCCGGGACAGCGACTCCACCGCGGCCATCTCCGCCAGCGACTGGTCGAGGTCCTTGGCGGCGAGGCGCTGGGCCAGGCGGGACTTGACGGTGATCGCGGTGAGCGAGTGCCCGAGCAGGTCGTGCAGGTCGCGTGCGATCCGGTTGCGTTCGGCCTCCGAGGCCAGCCGTGCCACCTCGGCCCGGGCGGCCACCAGGGCCTGGTTGGTGGTGGCGATCTCCGCGAACGCCCCCGTGGTGAGCACGGTGAACAGCAGTGCCAGCGCCTGGAAGGCGCCGGGCCCGGCGTGCCAGGCGGGCACCGCCCACGGCACCAGCAGCGCGGCCAGGGTGGCGGTGACGGTCACCAGGGTGGCGTGGCGGCGCCGCAGCACGGCGACGAAGGAGACGACGACGGTGGCGAGGTAGAACGCGTTCTCGTGCGCGAACGGCAGCGCGGCCAGGAACAGCGCGCTCATCACCGCCAGCAGCAGGAGCACCTGCCGCCGCCGGCCGTGGATCATCGCGGTGGCGGTGAGGACGAAGCAGAGGCAGAACGCGCCGACGACCGCGTACCCGGCGACCAGGGCCGCCCCGGACACGTTGCCGCCCACGGCGACGGCGGTCAGGCACGGGTAGACCAGCATCCCGGCGCCCAGCATGGTCCGCCGCCAGCCCTGCACCCACCGCTGCGGGGCGCGCTCCCCTGTGGCGCGCTCCGCGGCGGCGGGCCCGGGGAGGGCCGCCTGCGTGTCCTCGTCCACCCTCGCCTGCCTCACGTCGCGTCGGATCGCGCGAACAGGGTACGCAGGTGGCGTCCGTTGATCACGGCGGCCACCCCCGCCAGCACCAGCCCGCACAGGGCCTGCTCGGCCTTCATCCAGAACGGGAAGGTCCCCGGCACGCAGATGATCACGACGATCGCGGCGATCATGACGGCCGAGATGATCCGCAGCCGCCGGTAGGCCGCGTGCGAGCCGCGGGCGGCCCGGGTGGTGAACAGGTACGTGACCACGGCGCTGGCCACGACGAGGGCGCCGCGGATCCACACGGCCGGGTTCACCAGGTCGGGGTGGTCGCGCAGGGCGTAGGCGGCCGCCAGGGTGACGACGCTCAGGCCCAGGTAGGCGGACACCAGTCGCCTGATGGTGCGGAAGGCCCGAACGGTGTCGGGGTGGTTCACATCGGTGGAGGTCATGCCCCCATGCTGTCCGCGCCGCGCCCCCGCCCGGCAGTGTGCTGCCACACCGGCCGGCCGTGACAATTGTCAGCAGGTCAGGGCGGGGAAAGGCACGTCAGGGCGGGGAAGGGCCCCGGGGGAAAGCGGGGCCGCCGCCCGGCGGGGCCGGGCGGCGGCTGGCTGTCGGTCGTGCGGTGGGGCTCAGGTGCAGCTGGTGAAGGTGGGGCTGGTGTTGGCGATGTAGAGGGTGGCGCCGCCGCTGGGGTCGGAGGTGAGCGGGATGGTGATGGTGTCCTCGGCGGTCCACGGGAAGCCGCGGGCGTCGAACGTCCAGTTGCCGGTGACCTTGCGGGCGAGCTCGGCCAGCGTCACCCAGCCGTACTGCTGGGGCGGGACGTTGACGGTGACGCTGTTGTTGACGGTGGTCGAGCCCTGCCAGATGTTGCTGTAGTTGACGCTGGTGGTGACCGCCGCCTTGAAGACCTCCCCGGCCGTGCCGCCGATCTCCGACCCGATCTGGCCGCCGATGGTGCTGGACCAGCCGCTCATCGTGGTGACCGCGAAGTTCTGCTGGGCGGCGCTGCTGGTGTTGTTGAACCAGATCGAGGAGACGCAGATCTTGGGCAGCGGCGCCGCGGGGGCCTCGCTCTTGACGGCCCAGGAGCAGGAGGAGACGTCCTTCTGGCACTGCTTGGCGGCGTGGTCGATGGCCAGGCTGCGGGCGGCCTGCGGGAAGCCGGTGGACCACTGTTGGTTGGCGGTGCCGTTGCAGGTGTACTGGTCGGTCCAGGCGTCGTCGTACTGGGCGCCGAGCAGCAGGTCCAGGCAGGTGTTGTCGCCCAGGTGGCGGATCATGAACGCGTCGGCGGCCCCGGCGACCGGCTGCAGGAACCACCGCTGGCTGGCCTGCCCGGCGCAGGTCTGCTGGCGCAGGGCCGGAGTGAAGAAGGCCAGGTCGATGCACTTGCCGGTGTCGTTGTTGACGATGGTGAAGGAGAAGTCGGAGGGGTCGACGCTCAGCCGCCAGGACTGGTGGTAGCCGGGCGCCGAGTTGGTGACGATGTAGGCGCCGTCGCCCATGGTGCCGTTCTGGACGTCGAGTTGGCGCCCGTTGCTGAGGGACTTGATGGTCAGGCACTGCTGCGGGGAGGCGCAGGCGGCGGCCGGCGCCGTGGCGGCGTGGGCCCGAGAGGTCGCGAACGGGGCGGCGGTGAAGCCCAGGGCGGCGCAACAGGCCACCAGGACGGCCGCGATCAGGCGCAGCCAGGGAGCCGGTCGGCTCGGGGTCGTGGCGGAGAGCACGGGGTCGGGTCCTTTCGTCGGGAACGGGGAGAGGGAGAGGGGAGAGGAGTCGGAAAGAAGGGGAGGGCGGGCCGGTCAGGCGGCGGCGAAGGCCGCTTCCAGGCGCGGGACGTAGTCCACGAGGTCCTGCGCCCAGCAGCCCGCGCTGTGGCCGCCGTTGCAGGCGGTGCCCCAGCCGGCGCCGTTGCCGTAGTCGACGTAGTGGTAGCGGTAACCGAGGGCGTCCAGGCGGTCCTTGAGGCGCTTGGCTGTGCCCTCGGCCCAGAACTCCATGTCGGAGGCGCTGCCGTTGCCGTTGCCGGTGTAGACCGCGATGCCGGTGTCGGCGAGCGCGCCCGCCCGGGAGACCGGGTCCGCGGCGTTCCAGCGCCAGTCGGCGTTGAACACCGGGTACGGCGAGCCGAAGATCGCGTCGCTGGAGACGGTGGGGCCGAAGTCGAGGCCGCAGGGCTTGCCGTCGCTGGGCCCGCACAGCACGGTGCCGACGTTGGTCAGGGTGGCGACCACGGCGCCGCGGATGATCATCTCGTTCACGGAGAGGTCGTTCGCGCCGGACATGGTGAGGACCTGGCCGAACAGCTGGGGCCGGTCCTGCGCGTAGTGCAGCGCGCCGAAGCCGCCCATCGACAGGCCGCCGACGGCCCGGCTCCTGCGGCCCGTCAGGGTGCGCAGGTTGGCGTCGATGAACGGGACGACCTGGTCGAGGTGGAAGGTCTCCCAGTTCTGCGCCCCGGCGGCGGTGTTCTGGTCGAGCCAGTCGGTGTACCAGCCGCGCAGGCCGCCGTCCGGGATGACGGTGATCATCGACTGCGCGGCGGTGAGGGCGGGGTAGGCCAGGGCCGGGTCGCTCGGGTTGTCCGAGGCGCCGTGCAGGAAGTACAGGACCGGGTAGCGCTTGGCCGGGCTGGCCGCGTAGTCGGCGGGCAGCAGGATCCGGATGGTGTGCTCCCCGGCGACCTGGGGTGTGGTGACGGTGAGCACGAAGTTGGTGGCGCTGCCGGTGGCGGCGCCGACCTGGGTGAGCCCGAAGCCGTCCTTCATCGGCGGCGGGGCGGGGGCCTCGGCGTGCGCGGCGGGCACGCCCAGCAGCAGGAGGCAGGCGGTCAGGGCGGCGACGGCCGTCCTGGCGTGCCGGAGCCGGGCGCGCAGGGGCCGCGCGGGCGGGCGCCGGGCGGGCTGGGCTGGTGTCAAGGGTCGTCCTTGGCCGTGAGGGTGCAGCGGGTCCCGGGGGGAACCGCTGGAGCTGTCTGAGCACCGACAACTCTTGCGAGATCACCGCGCGGTCCGCCAGAGCGACCTGCGGCGCACCTGGGCCACTGGCGCATGTGCGCCACCGGCGTGGGTAGCCTCCGACGGCCCGTCCGGGCGACACCGGCACACGACAAGCCGACAAACCGACGAGCGGACGGGTCGACACAACGGCACAACGGCACAGCGACACAACGGCACAGCGCCGAGCTGACACACCGATACGCCGACACACCGATACACCGACACGATGACGGGGGACGTCGTGCACGACGTGCTGGATCCAGACTCCGAACGCGGCCGGATCTACCGCTGCCTGGTCGGCCGTCCGCAGGCGCGGGCGGCGGAGCTGGCGGCCGGGGTCGGCCTCGGCGAGGGCGCCGTCCTGGCCGTGCTCAGGGAACTCGCCGACGAGGGAGTCGTCGTGGCCTGCAACGGCGAGGGCCCGCGCGGCGACGGCCACCGCGATGACGGCCGCCGCGGCGATGGCCGCCGCGGCGATGGCCGCCGCGGCGATGGCCCGCGCGACGACCGTCACCGCGACGACGGCCACCGCGACCGCGCCTGGGAGGCGCTGCCGCCCGGCCGGGTGGTCGAGGCGGTGCTGCAGAGCGACGCCGTCCGGCAGGCCGCGGCGCGCCGGGCCGGGGCGGAACTGGAACGCCTCTACCGCTTCGCCCGGCGCGACGCCGGCACCTACGGCGCCCTGGAGGTGGTCGAGGACGCCGCCCAGGTACTGGCGGCCAGCCGGCGCCTCCAGCTCGCCGCCCGCCACCAGGTGCGGGTCATCGACGTGCCGCCCTACTCCGGCAGTTCGGCCTACTACCTCGACCAGGAGGTGCTGCAGCGCCAGCGGATGGCCGCCGGGGTCGTCTACCGCTCGATCTACCACGGCTGCGCCTTCGACGACCCGGTCGCGGGCCCCAACATGGCGCGCATGGTGGAGGCGGGGGAGCAGGCCCGCACGCTGGACGAGCCGCCGCTCAAGCTGGCCCTGGGCGACGACGACCTGGCGATCGTCACGCTGGCGGCCGACGGGCGCCCGGGCGTCGTCTCGCTGCTGATCCGGCCCTCGGGCCTGTTGCGGGCGCTGGCCGCGGTGTTCGAGACGCTCTGGCGGCTGGCCGTCCCGGCGTCGGTGTCCGCCGTCGACCTGCAGATCGGTGAGCGGGACCGCCGCATCCTGACCCTGATGGCCAGTGGTGCCACGGACGACGCCATCGCCCGGCGGCTGGGGCTGGGGCGGCGCACGGTGGTGCGCCGGGTCTCGGCGCTGCTGGCCCAGCTGGGGGCCACCACGCGTTTCCAGGCGGGCGTGCAGGCGGCCCGGCGCGGATGGCTGTGAGCCGTCCGCGCCGGGCCGGACCCCTGGGGGGCGGGGGTCAGGGAGAGGTGGTCAGCAGGTGCCCGCCGCGCGGTCGCGCACGACCAGGTCGGTGCGGCCGGGGGTGGAGTCCAGCCAGACCACCCGGGTGCCCTGGTCGGCGGCGGGCTGGTCCTGGCCGCCCCGGTCGCAGGAGAGGCGCTGCGGGGTGCCGCCGCCGACCGGGAGCTGCCAGAGCTTGGGCAGTGCGGCGTTGGTCCAGCCGCCGGCGGGCTTGGTGCTCTCGACCTTGTAGGTGAGGGCCTGGTCGGAGGCGGTGAGGCTGCCGCCGCGCGTCGGGGCGTTCGGCGAGTCGGCGGCCAGCACCTCGGTCACGCCGGAGCCGTCCAGGGCGCCGGAGCGGACGGAGGCGCGGGCGTTCGCGCCGGCGGGGGTGTCCAGCCACAGCAGCCGTCCGCCGGCGAGCCGGGCGGAGGAGGCGCTGGTCGCGGCGGCGCCGGGGGCGGCGTGCGCGGTGTACTGGGCGGTGACCTTGCCGGCGGCGATCGAGTAGACGGTCGGCGCGGTGACGTACTGCTGTCCGTCCTGCCAGGACTCGGTCCAGGCGAGGTAGCCGTCCTTGAGGGTGAGGTCGTCCGGGTGGTGCCCGTCGGCCAGCGGCAGTTCGACCGCGGGGGCGCCGTCGTGGGACAGCCGGATGCTGGTGCGGTGGGTGGTGAAGTCGTTCACGGTGAAGGCGATGTCGCCGCCGGAGACCTGGGGGCTGCCGGGCTCCGTCCCGTCGGCGAGGAACAGGCTGCGGACCGGGCCGGCGCCGGACAGCGGTGCGGCCAGCAGTTCGCGGCTGTGGTTCTGGGCGGTGGTGCCGATGGCCTTCCACACGGCGGTGGTGCCGTCGGTGGCGGGCCAGCTGTGGTAGCGGCCGTCGTCGGGGCTGAGCCGGACGGGGGCGCCGCGTCCGGTGGTGGAGCCGGTGTACAGCGCGGTGGTGTCGGAGCGGGTGCCGCCCGTGCCCTTGACCGGGTCGGGGGCGGGGGCCATCGCCACCCAGTGCCCGCCGCCGGCGGCCGGGGGCGCCATCGAGTAGGAGAGGTTGCGGGCCAGCGTGCGGCTGTCCATGCCGATCCGGCTCTCCCAGCCGGGCTTGATCCCGTGCGCGTCGAACGCGGCTGCCACGGTGCGCAGTTGGGCGTGGCTGAGGCCGAGGTCGCGGCCGGCGGCCAGGGTCGCGTTGCGCCCGGCCACGAAGTCGTCGAGCGGGGTGAGGTAGGCGGTGAGCGCCCGGTAGACCACCCGGTCGGCGGTGAGCGGGTCGAGGGTGCGCCGGATGTCCCACAGGGCGCCGCTGAAGATGGTGGCGTTGAGGTGCTGTCCGCCGTTGTCGACCGTGCCGCCGAGGTAGTCGTTCACGGTGGTGCGGTGGTCGTCCATCCGGCGGTCCGCGCAGGCCTGCGGGGTGCCGGTGCGGCACTTGCTCTCGCCGAGCAGCGCGGCCGCCGGGTCGTCCATGGACATGCCGCGGGCGGTGACCTCGATGGCGTTGCCGAAGTAGTCGGCGAGCCCCTCGTTCATCGCGCCGGCCTGGCCCATGCCGGCCAGGTCGGCGGTGTTCGATATGACGCCGTGGGTCATCTCGTGCCCGGCGATGTCGAGGGCGGCGGAGAACGGGTAGTAGTCGGGGCCCCCGCTGCCGTAGACCATCTTCTTCCCGTCCCAGTACGCGTTGGCGTAGGGGGCGCCGTCCTGGGTGACGTTGACGACGGAGGTGATCGCGCCGCCCTTGCCGTCCAGGCCGTTGCGGCCGAACCGGTCGTGGTAGAAGTCGTACACGATACCGGCGTTGACGCTGGCGTCGGTGGCGCCGCTGGTGCCGGCGGAGGCCGGGAAGTCCGGGCCGGGGGAGTGGGCCGGGGGGAGGTCGGCGGGGATGCCGCCGCCGAAGTCCATCTCGTCCCGGCCGCCGGCGTCGTAGGTGGTGATGGCGGCGGGCCGGGTGAGGTCGGTGAGCTGGTAACTGCCGTCCGGCAGGCGGGCGATGTTCACCTTGGTGGAGTTGCCGCGGGCGTCCGGCGCGGTCCCGGTGGCGGGTTCGAGGCCGGCCGCGGCGCTCCCGGCGGGCGGCGCCGCCGCCGGGAGCGGGGCGCGGGTGTCGTAGGCGAGGGCGACCACGCCGACGGTGGCGTCCACGAAGACCTCGCGGGCCGCGGGCGCCCCGGTCGCCGGGTCGGCGGCGTGCACGGTGAAGCGCTGGGCGAGCCGGCCGGCGCCGTCCGGCAGGACGACCAGGCCGTGGTCCTCGGCGGTGGCCGCGGCCCGGGCCTTCGGGTCCTGGACGGAGCCGAGCGCCAGGTCGCGCAGGGCGGCGGCCGGGACGGTGGCGGTGGTCGGCACGGTCAGGCCGGTGAAGTACTTGCCGCCGACCGACTCGACGCGCTGCCCGGCGCCCTCGCCCGTCAGGTGCACCAGGTACTGCGCGCCGAACACGGGCACGCCGTCGTGGCGCTGCTCGAACCTGACGGTGCGCCGGCCGTCGGGGGTGCTCTCGGAGCCGACCTCGGCCAGCTCGCTCGGGTCGACGTGGTAGCGGTCGCCGTGGGCCGCGAGGTGGGCGCGGGCGGCGTCGGCGGGGCTGCCGACGGCCGGCTCGGCCAGGCCGGTGACCAGCTGCGGGGCGGCGGTGTCCTGACCGGCCACCAGGGAGGGCACCGGGTCGGGGGCGGCCGCGGGCCCGGCCAGGGCGGGCGGCGCGGCCAGGGCCAGCGCCACCACGGCGGTGGCGCTGATGCCGAGTGCTGTGGACGTGCGGGAACGACGGGGCACGGAGGTCCTCTCGCAGGGCCGGACGGTGGTCGCGGCGGGCCGGCCGCGCCGGACCACCGCGACGATCACGATAAGTCATCCAACGTCATATGTCGATAGACTTTCTATGTGTCCGGGGAGGGCCGGAACCCGACCCCGCGACCGACCCCGCGACCGGCCTCGCAACCGGCCTCGCGACCGACCTCGCGACAGGCCCCGCGAGCGGCCCGGAAACCCCCAACCCGCCCCGCCCGGCGAGCGATTCGTTCAAGACGCCACCACACCCCCCGGCCGACACTGACCCCCATGACCGATCGCGCCTTCACCCCCGCCGCCGGCCGCCTCGGCCCCGTACGCTTCTACGACCCCATCGTCTCCCTCACCCGCGAACGCCTGTGGCGCAGCCTGCTCGCCATGCACGTGGCCCCCCGCCCCGACGACGTGATCCTCGACGTCGGCTGCGGCACCGGCTCCCTGGCCGTCCTCCTCGGCCGCGTCGAACCCCGCGCCCGCGTCATCGGCGTCGACCCCGACCCCACCACCCTCGAAGTGGCCCGCCGCAAGGCCGCCGCCGCCGGCGTGACCCCCGAATGGCACCTCGGCATGGGCGACGCCGTCGCCGACCTCGTGGGCGCCGAAACAGCCGACACCGTCGTCTCCAGCCTCGTCCTCCACCAGTGCCCCATCCCCATGAAAGAGGCCGTCCTCGCCTCCATGCACGCGGCGCTGCGCCCCGGCGGCAAGCTCGTCATCGCCGACTTCGGGCGCCAGCGCACGGCCGCCATGCGCCTGGCGTTCCGCATCGTGCAACTGGCGGACGGCAAGGAGGACACCCAGCCCAACGCCGACGGCATCCTGCCCCGGCTGATCAGCGAGGCCGGCTTCCACGGCGTGCGCGAGACCGAGACCGTCGCCACGCTCACCGGCTCGCTGTCGTTCTACGTCGCCCGCCGCGCGTAGGCCGCGCCCGCGTCGCCCGCCGGGTCCTGGCTGCCCGCCGGGTCCTGTCCGTCAATCGCGCTGTCCGCCAGGCCGCCCGCCCGGCCCGAGGCGCGCAGCACCGGGAGCACCGCCGACGGCGTCAGCCCCGTCATCTCCCGCATCTGGCGGCTGAAGTGCGCCTGGTCCGCGAAGCCGCCCGCCAGCGCCGCCTCGGCGAGCGTGCGCCCCTCGCCCAGCGCGTCGGCGGCGCGGGCCAGCCGCCGCCAGATCCGCCAGCGCGCCAGCGGCACCCCCAACTGCCGCCGCGCCAGCGCCCGCAGGCGCTGCGGCGACAGCCCCACCCGCGCCGCCAGCCCCGGCAGCGCGACCCGGTGGTCCGTCAGCGCCTCCATCGCCGCCCACAGCCGCACGTCCACCTCGGCCGACGGCAGCACCCCGGACGGACGCAGGTCCTCCTCCGCCAGGCCCCGCCACTGGGGTGCGACGGTGACACCGTCACCGCACCCCGCCCGCAGCCGGTCCGCGAACGCGCAGTGCGGATCGACGAAGAACGCCGACACCTCCCGCACCGGCGCCATCCGGTGCCACACCATCGGCGCCACCACCACCGCCGCGCCCCGGTGCCGGACCCCGTCCCCGTCCACGATCGTCACCTCGCCGCCCGCCGACGCGACGGCAACCTGGAACGCGGCGTGCCGATGTGACGTACTGTCCGCCAGCGGCCCCCGGTACAGCGCGTACCCCGCTCCCACGACGAAGCGCCGCCCGATCCCCTCCCACTGCCCCATCCGCCCGATGCTGCCAGAGCACCGCACCCACCACCCCGGATTCCGGCCACCCCCAGGAACCGCCGGACCCGCGTACCGCCGCAGGCCCACATCGCGGGCCTTCCACGCCAGGAACGCCGAGAACCGGACCGTGCCCGCCAGCCCGGCCAGGGCGAGCGCGATCCACAGCGGGATCCCGAGCAGGCTCGGCCGGCTCGTGATCATCCGCTCGCCGGCGAGCCACACCCTGGTCTCGTGGCCGTCCGGATACAGCTTCCCGGTGGGCCGCTCCTCGCTGAACTCCCGGTCGCCGGCGCTCCAGTGGTACGTGCAGCCGTAGACGTCGTGGCCCTGGTTCTGGTCGTCCAGCTCCCGGCCCGTCGTCCGGCAGCCCGTCACGGTGGCCGTGACGTGGGGCGGTTCGTGCAGCCTGGTCCGGACGGCGTAGGCGGCCTGCGCCGCCGCGAACACCGTGCCCAGGGCGAGCACCAGCAGTAGTACCAGCGCCACGCAGGAGACGACGTAGTCGGTGGTGGAGACCCGACGCAGCAGCGGCAGCGAGGCACCGACGGCCGCCACCAGCGCGACCCCGCACACCACCAGCCACCACCGCCGATCGCCCGGCAGGTCCTGCGACCCCGCCCACACCACCGGCCCGGCCGCACCCCCCAGCACCGCCACCCCCGCCACCACACCCACCGCACACCGCCGGTGCAGCGCCCCCCACTCCACAGCAGCCCCGCGCCCCACCCCGCCCCCTCTCCCCGCCGCCCGCCCGACCCCGCCACCCCCGAGGACGCCCCCACCCGACGCCACGGTTTCGGCCCGCGCCCGGTCCACCCCTTGTCAGCCGAGCGGCACGCGGGCGGCGGCGTCGACGATGGGCCGTTCCTCTCGCAGGACGGGAGGATTCCGTGACGGATCGATCATGGAACGACACGGCTCGGCGCAGGGCTGAGCCAGGCTCATACGGGCAGATCCCATCCGGGCCCGTCCTCGGTGCCGAGCCAGACCCGCTGTCCGGCCGCCGACACGGTGATCCCGAAGCGATCCTGGTGCGGCTCACCGGCCGCCTGCCAGGTCTCAACCGCTTGCTCGACCCGGTCCCACAGGGCGACGGGCCCGCGCTGAGTCACGGCCCACCCGTCGGTGGGGTCGGGCGCCGTCCGGGCCTGCGATCCGGTGGCCAGGTCCCAGAGGATCTGTTGAGCCCCCACACCCATGCGGATTGCCCCGGGTGCGGCAAGCTGGGCTACCCAAGCGCCCGTCCAACTGTCCAGCGTCGCCGGGTCGATGCGGGTCGGACGCTCCTTGCCGGGCAGGAGGTCCAGCGTCGGGCGGGGCGGTCGGTCGTGCGGGCGGGCGATCATGAAACCGGTCTGGCCGGTCAGGAACCGGCCGGTGGCCTCGCCGGGTCCGGTCACGTCGAGCAGCACGAGGGCGTTCGCGTAGCTCCACCCGGAGAGGGTGACCAGGATTCGGCCGCCGGGCTTGACCTGGTGGAGCCAGGCGAGGGGGATGTACCGGACGGAACAGGTGGCGATGATCCGGTCGTACTGCCCGCCGTCCGGGTCGCCGCGCAGCCCGTCACCGATGATCAACCGGGGGGAGAACCCCGCAGTCCTGATCGCCGCCGCCGCTGCCGCGCCGACTGCGGGGTCGTACTCGATGCTGGTGAGGTCGGCGTCCCCGAGGCGGTGCGCGCCGAGGGCGGTCGAGTACCCGGTGCCCGTACCGATCTCCAGTACCCGGTGCCCGGCCTCGGCGCCCAACTGCTGCCACATGCGCAGTACGACGGACGGGAGGGTGGACGACGATGACGGGATACCTGGCACGGTCCCCCCAGCGGTGTCCTCGGGCCCGATGCGGCCGTCGAGTTGGGTCACCAGCGTCTGGTCGTCGTAGATCCCCACCAGCCACCCGGGATCGCCCTGACGGACGGGTCGGTAGAGAGTCGGAACGCTGCCGGCGACCGGAGCGAAGTAGGTTCCGACGAAGAGCTCTCGCGGAACGGCCCTCACCGCGCTGTCCCACTCGCGTTCGGTCAGCGTGCCGTCCTCGGTGAGCCTGTCGGCCAGAGCGGTGCGGAGTTCAGCCGGTGTGCTCATGCGTCACGGCCTTTCTGTAGCTGGTTGGCGAGGGCGTGGGCAATCGCCTCGGTGGTCTCGGCCGGTTGCCATGCCCACTGGCCGTTCGGGTTGCATTCGAGGAAGTACCAGTCGCCCGAGGCGGTCACGGCGAAGTCGAACGCGCCGTAGACCAGACGAAGTTCTCCGAGGTAGGCGGCGACCGAACGTGCGACCGGCTCGGGTACGTCGATCGGAGTGCACGTCATCCGGTCCTGGCGGCGCCGCCAGTCGAGGTCGGGGCTGTCGATCCGGACGCCGAACAGGCGGTTGCCGACGGCCGTCACCCTTGCGTCGAACAGCTTCGGCACCTTCGCCTGGAAGAGGTGCGGGCAGGCGGACACGGCGTCGGTGATGTCGGCCGGATCGACCTCGCGCACCCACACGGCGTGAGGCCGCCCGCCGACCGAGTAGGGGATGTTCCACAACGGCTTGTACACCGCCCCGGCGGCCTGGGCCGCCACGAACTCCCGCGCCTCGTCCGCGCTGTTCGTGATCACCGTGTCGGGGACCGGGAACCCGCAGCGCTGCGCGGCCGCCAGTTGTGCCGGCTTGTGCTCGGCCGCACGGTTGGCCCAGGGATGGTTCACGTAGTGCGCGGCGGGGAGCGAGGCGAGGATGCCGCCCGCACCCCACAGGGATTGCGCGGCGGCGAACCGGCGGTCCTGGCCGTCCAGTTCGGAGGGCCCCTCGTAGGGTGAGGCCCGGCGCACCCAGACGGACCGGACATCGGAGAGGTCGAGCTCCCGGCTGGCGGTGCGCAGGGTGCCCCGCTGCCGGCCCGTGCGGTACGTGGCGATCAGCGAGGCACCCGTGTGCAGGTCGGTGCCGGGATCGAGCCGGACCACCGGAACCCGGCGCTCGGCGAGCACCCGCAGTACCGCATCCGCGGTCACGTCAAGGGGATTGGTCAGCACCAGCACCGACCCGCTTCGGTCGTTCATCAGCCGTTGCTCTGGTCCTGGTCGTAGGACTCGGTGCTGTCGGCGTCGGTCGGCCCGCCCGGGTTTCCGTCGGGCGTGGTCGTGGTGGGCGTCAGGCCGCTCGTGCTGGTGCCGTGCCCGCCCAACTCGACCGTGCGTCCGTGCTCGTCCACGATCACCGCAACCTGCGTCTCGGGGTCGATGACGGGCGTGGACTGCGGGACCGGGACGGTAGCCGTGAACGGCCCCATCCGGGTGGTACCCCACGGTGCGGTTGTCATCTGTGCTGCGCCTCCATTTCGTGGTGGTGCCGACAGGATCAACAACTCGGCCGGTTGGCCGAGTTGTTGATCCCCCTCGGTCGGAGCGGACCTCAAGTCCGCAACCGGTTCGCCGACCTGCGGGCGGCATCGCGGCCTCGGGGACACGGGGTTGCGTTTGCGCGCCACGACGGCGACTCCGTTCCGTAGTCCGACGACTACTGGGGACGTCAACTGTCCTCTAGGCTGCGGAGCTGTTCAACTTGTCCCACGGTGTCAGATTGGTAGGACGAACAGCCTTGAACAAGCGGGAACTTGGCCCTCCGACATCCCCAGCCGCCGAGTTCGGCGTACTGCTCCGCACGTCGCGCGAGCAGCGAGGATGGACCCAGGAACACCTTGCCGAGCTGATCGGCTGTACGTCGTCGTACATCTCCGCGCTCGAGCACGGCCGAAGGAAACCAAGTCAACAGATCTCAACGGCACTTGATCGAGTGTTCGAGTCTGGAGAGCGGTTCCTCAGGGAGTGGAGTACGTCCGGTCGACGGGTCTTGTTCGAAGGCTTCGACGAGTACCTGCGCAACGAAGCGAAGGCCATCGCCCTGAGGCTGTTCGAGATCAACCTGGTTCCGAGTTTGCTCCAAACGCCCGAGTACAGCCGAGTTTTCCAGGAGGCGGCTGTCCTGCGGGGGATCGCAACTCAGCAGCAGGCCGACGAGCGAATCGAGAAGGTGCTGCTCCGACAGCAGGCCCTCGCCCGAGATCCGGCGCCGCACGTCCAGGTGGTGATGGACGAGGGGGCGCTACGGCGGCCGATCGGTGG
This sequence comes from Kitasatospora sp. NBC_01300, assembly GCF_041435235.1. NCBI lineage: Bacteria > Bacillati > Actinomycetota > Actinomycetes > Kitasatosporales > Streptomycetaceae > Kitasatospora > Kitasatospora sp. NBC_01300. Next base: position 7,720,748 of record NZ_CP108408.1, read on the forward strand.
TCGGGACGTCATGGTGGCGCAACTCAGGTACCTGGAAGCACTCGCCGCACGTCCCCGATTCCTGGTGCAGGTGTGCCCTACCGCAGCAGGCGAGAACCGCCCGTTCGGGCATCCCATTACGTTGCTGACCATGCCGAACAGGGCCATCGTGGGGTACGGCGAGACGCAGCGGCGCGGCTATCTCGAACGCGATCCGGAGACGTTGGCCGAGTGGGTCAGTGAGTACGATCATCTCCAAGCCGAGGCGCTGCGCCGGGCAGCGAGCGTCGAGTTCATTCGAAACGTGCGGAAAGGCTTTGAGCATGGATGATCGCAATGCCACCTGGCACAGGAGCTCCTACAGCACCCAGGGAGGGAACTGCGTCGAGGTCGGTGCGAACGTCGTCCACACTGTCCCGGTCCGCGACTCCAAGGATCCCCACGGTCCCGCGCTGGTCTTCTCGGCCGACGCCTGGTCGAGCTTCGTCGTCGCCGTCCGCTCCGGAGAGTTCGGCGACGTCTGACATACGGGTGCCGCACTGAGGCCCCGCCACCCTGGAAACCGCTGGGAAACCTGTCTCGCTCATGACCCGCACGCCCAGAACCGAACGGTAGGCGGGCGGCATCGCCACACCCGAGGCCGCCCCCCACCCGACGCCACGGTTTCGGCCCGCGCCCGCATGCTGCCCACTCTGGGCGGGCGCCGCGCCGTCGCGCTCACCCTGTGCCGCCGCTGACCGGCGTCTCCGCCCCCAAGGCGCCAGTAGGCTGCCCCTCAGCTCCCCACCAGCACGCGGAGGTAGAGGATGACCCGGGTCGCCGTACTGTCGGCAGGATCGTGGGGGACCGCCTTCGCGCTGGTTCTCGCCGACGCCGGATGCGACGTCGTCCTGCACGCGCGCCGCCCCGAGGTCGCCGACGGCATCAACACCCGGGGAGTCAACCCCGGCTACCTGCCCGGCGTCACGCTGCCCGGCACGGTGAAGGCCACCACCGGAGCCGACATCGCCCTGGCCGGAGCCGACGTCGCCGTCCTGTCCATCCCCTCCCAGACCCTGCGGGCCAACCTGGCCGCGTGGGCGCCCCTGATCGAGCCGGACACCCTGGTCGTCAGCCTCATGAAGGGCATCGAGCTCGGTACCGGCCGGCGCATGAGCGAGGTCATCGCCCAGGGCGCCGCTCTCGACCCCGCCCGCGTCGCCGTCCTGTCCGGCCCGAACCTGGCCCGCGAGATCGCCGCCCGCCAGCCCGCCGCCAGCGTCATCGCCTGCACCGACCACGACGCGGCCCGCCGACTCCAAGGGGCCTTCCGCACGCCGTACTTCCGCCCCTACACCCACACCGACGTCATCGGCTGCGAACTCGGCGGCGCGGTCAAGAACGTCATCGCGCTGGCCGTCGGCCTGGCCGCAGGACTCGGCCTCGGCGACAACGCCAAGGCCACCCTCCTGACCCGCGGACTCGCCGAAACCGCCCGCCTGGGAACGGCGCTCGGCGCCGACCCCGCGACCTTCGCCGGCTTGGCCGGCCTCGGCGACCTCACCGCGACCTGCCTCTCCCCGCTCTCCCGCAACCGCACCTTCGGCGAACACCTCGCCCGCGGCCTGACCATCGACCAGGCCGCCACCGCCACCGGCCAGACCGCCGAAGGAGCCAAGTCCGCCTACGCGGTCCTCGACCTCGCCCGACGGCACCAGGTCGAGATGCCCATCACCGCACTCGTCGTCGCCCTCCTCGACGGCACCGTCACCACCGACCGCGCCGTCGACCTGCTCATGGCCCGCACGCCCAGAGCCGAACGGTAGGCGGGCGGCATTCTCGCACCCGAGGACGCCCCCGCCCGATGTCACGGTTTCGGGCGGCGCCCGGTCCTCATCGGTGAACAGGGCGCGGTCGACACCCGCGCCCCCCGCTGCAGGAGAGGGCCGAGCCATGGAAACCGTGACCGTGCGACGGGTCATCGCGGCGCCGATCGCCGAGGTGTTCGACTGGTGCGCCACGAGCACCAACTACACCCGCTCCCCGTTCGTGCTCAGGGCGCGCCTGGCCCGGCCCGGCGAGGGCGCGCCCTACGGGGTGGGCGCGGTGCGGCTGCACACCTGGCTGATCGGCTGGTTCAACGAGCGGATCACCGCCTACAACGCCCCGCACGGCTTCGACTACACCGTCGACCGCAGCTTCCCGCCGGCCCGGCACGAGTTCGGCCGGATGACCTTCGAGGAGGTCCCCGAGGGCACCCTGGTCGTCTGGACGACCGGCTTCGCGCTCCCCGTCCCCCTCGTCGGCGCGGCCTTCGCCCGCCGGGTCGGCAAGCCCCTCATCGCCCACGTCTTCGGCGCCATCCTGGCCGCCGCCGCCACCGACCTCGAAGCCGCCCCGAAGAAGCGCCCCTGACACCGCGGCGTCAGGGGCGCGGCTGGAGCGCGGCAGGAGCGGGACGGTTCAGGTCGGCGGGTTCGGCCGGTTCAGGCCGCGGTCGTAGGCGAAGATCACGGCCTGCACCCGGTCCCGGGCGCCGATCTTCGACAGCACCCGGCTGACGTGCGTCTTGACGGTCGACTCCGCGAGCACCAGGCGCTGCGCGATCTCGCCGTTGGTCCAGCCCCGGCCGACCGCGACCAGGATCTCGCGCTCGCGCTCGGTCAGGGCGTTCAGCCGCGGGTCGTCCTCGGCGGCCGCGCCGGGCGGGCGCACGGGCAGGTGGTGGGCGTAGGCGTCCAGGAGGCGCCGGGTGATGGCGGGGGCGACGACGGCGTCGCCCCCGGAGACGGCGCGGATCCCGGCCAGGAGGTCCTCCGGGCGGGCGTCCTTGAGGAGGAAGCCGCTGGCGCCGGCGCGCAGCGCGGCGTGGGCGTACTCGTCGAGGTCGAAGGTGGTCAGGACGAGGATGCGCGAGCGCCCGCCGGTGGCGACGATGCGCCGGGTGGCCTCGATGCCGTCCATGCCGGGCATCCGGATGTCCATCAGGACGACGTCGGGCCGCAGGTCGGCCGTCAGGCGTACGGCCTCGGCGCCGTGCGCGGCCTCGCCGACGACCTCCGTGCCGGGCTGGCTCTCCAGCAGCATCCGGAAGCCGTACCGCTGGAGCGGCTGGTCGTCGACGATGAGGACCGTGGTCACGTCAGGCCGCCTGTCGGGTCGGGGTCGGGATCGGGGGTGAAGGCACCGGGGCCGCCGGGGCGACCGGGGCCGTCGGGGCCGTCGGGCCCGTCGGGGGTGAGGTCGAGGACGGCCTCCACGGTCCATCCTGCCCCGGGCCCGGGCCCGGCGGTGACGGTGCCCCCGTACAGTGCCGCACGTTCGCGCATGCCCGTCAGACCGTGCCCCTCCTCGCCCGCCGCCCCGCCGCGCACCGCCCCGCCGGGCGGACCGCCGTCCTGCACCCGCACCCGCAGCCGGCCGCCCTCGGCGGCCAGCGTCACGTGCACCCGGGTCTCGGGCCCAGCGTGCTTGAGGGTGTTGGTGAGCGCCTCCTGGACGATGCGGTACGCCATCAGCTGCACCCCGCGGTCCAGCCGCCCCACCTCGCCGCGCGCGGTGTACACGACCTGCGGCCCGGCGGCCCGGATGCGCGCGCACAGCCCGTCGAGGTCGGCGATGCCCGGCTGCGGCGTGAACTCGGGGCCCTCGCCCTGGTCGCGCAGGACACCGAGCATGCGCCGCAGCTCGCCCAGCGCCTGGCGGCTGGTCTCCCCGATCAGCAGCAGCGCCTCCCGGCCCCGCTCGGGGGAGGCCTCGGTCGCGTACGCGCCGCCGTCCGCCAGGGTGATGATCACGGACAGGTTGTGGCCGATGATGTCGTGCATCTCCCGGGCCACCCGGGTGCGCTCGGTGGCGGTGGCCAGCCGGCTGCGCTGGTCGCGCTCGACCTCCAGCCGCGCCGCCCGCTCGCGCAGCCCGGCGAGCTGGGCCCGGCGGATGCGCACCGCGATGCCGACGGCCACCGCCGCCGTCGCCGCGCTGAACAGGAAGAACAGCGCGTCCCCGACCGGCAGCCCGCCGGACAGCTCCACCGCGACCAGCGCCGACGCGCCGGTCATCGCCGCGCACGCCCACGCCAGGTGCCGCAGGCTCCCGTGCAGGGCCAGGCTGTAGAGGGCGACGAGCAGCGCGACGTCCGCGCGCAGCGCGACCCCCAGCGACCACTGCAGGACGAACACGGCCGCGACCGCCGCGAACGCCGCCGCCGGCCGCCGCCGGCGCCACAGCAGCGGCAGCAGCAGCCCCGCCTGCAAGGCCAGCATCGCCGCCAGCGGCGGACGGGCGAAGACGATCCGGTGCTCGCGCGCCCGCTCCCCGCCGTCGTGGAAGGGCAGCAGGTCCGGCAGGCAGAACAGCAGGAAGACCGCGGCCACCACCGCGGTGTCCAGCACCCACGGGTGGTCGCGGTCCGCCTGGCGCGCCCGCTGCCCCAGCCGGGCCAGGCGCGCGAACACCGGGTGCCCCGACAGCGGGTCGCCCCCCGCCCCCGCGGCGGTGTCGTGCTCGCTCACGGCGTCACCTTCGTCCAGCTCGTCCGCAACGGGCGTCACCTTCGTCCCACTCACCCGCACCTTCGTCCCACTCACCCGCAACGGGCGTCACCTTCGTCCCACTCGCCCCGCAACGGACACGAAACGGGCCCGGTGCGGCACCCGACTCGAACGGGCACCGCACCGGGACGTCCACGCAGTCTCCCAGCCCTCAGGCGTCGCTGCGCACCAGGCGCACGGCCGCGCCCGCCAGGGCGAGCACCGTCCACAGCAGGAAGACCGCCAGCCCCGCGGCGGGCGACAGCGTTGTCGCGTCGTGGTGCAGGGCGAACAACGCCTGGCCCGCGTTGCTGGGCAGGTACGGGCTGATGTGGTCCTGCCAGGACGAGGGCAGCAGCGAGATCAGGCCGGGGACCAGCATCAGCGAGGCCACCAGCACCGAGATGCCGCCCGCCACCGACCGCAGCAGCGCGCCCAGCGCGACACCGATCACGCCCACCAGGGCGAGATAGAGCCCGGCCCCCAGCAGGCCGCGCAGGACGCCGGCGTCGGAGAACGTCATCGCCGCGCGGGTACCGGAGAGGATGCCGCTGTCGGCCGCGAAGGCGACGAACACCCCGACGGTGCCCAGCAGCAGCACCACCACCCCGTACACCGCCGCCTTGGACCACAGCACCGGCAGCCGGCGCGGCACCGCGGCCAGGGTGGAGCGGATCATGCCGGTGGAGTACTCGCCCGCGGCGACCAGCACGCCGAGGACACCGAACGCCAGCTGCGCGAAGTTGGTGCCGAACAGCGACAGGCTCAGGGCACTGGCGTCGGCGAAGTCCCCCCGGTCCATCGGGCGCCCCGAGGTGATCCTCGACTTGAACTGGAACGCGGCGATCAGCCCGAACGCGACCAGGAACAGCAGGCCCAGGCCCAGCGTGATCCAGGTCGAGCGCAGCGACCACAGCTTGGCCCACTCCGAGCGCAGCACGCGCACGGGCGTCACCCGGTAGGCGGGGCGCGCGGGCCGCAGGCCTGCGGCCTCGGACGTCTGGCTCGGTGCGATGGTGCTCATGCCGCGCTCCTCGGGGACTCGGCGCCGGCACCCGCACTGGCGGCGGGCCCGGTCGCGGTGGTGGTGCCGTGGTACTCCACGGCGTCCCTGGTCAGCTCCATGAACGCCTCCTCCAGGGAGACCGTGCGGGTGGTGAGCTCGAACAGCGCGATGCCCTGCTCGGCGGCCCGCAGGCCGATCTCCCGCGCCGCCAGGCCGGTGACGAGGAGCTCCTCCGAACCGGAACGGCCGGTGACCTCCACACCCGGCCCGGCCAGCGCCGCGCGCAGCCGGGCCGGATCGGCGCTGGCCACCTTCACCACGTCGCCGCCGGCCTGGCGGACCAGGTCCTGCACGGTGGTGTCGGCCAGCAGCCGGCCCCGCCCGACGATGATCAGGTGGTCGGCGACCAGCGCGACCTCGCTCATCAGGTGCGAGGACACGAAGACGGTGCGGCCCTCGGCGGCCAGCGAGGTGAGGAGGTTGCGGATCCACAGCACGCCCTCCGGGTCGAGACCGTTGACCGGCTCGTCCAGCATCACCGTCGCCGGGTCGCCCAGCAGCGCCGCCGCGATCCCCAGCCGCTGGCCCATGCCCAGCGAGAACGCCCCGGCACGCTTCCTGGCCACCGACTGCAGCCCCGTCAGCTCGACGACCTCCTCCACCCGCGAGCGCGGGATGCCGTGGGTGTGCGCCTGGGCCATGAGGTGGTTGAACGCGGAGCGCCCCGGGTGGATCGACTTGGCCTCCAGCAGCGCCCCGACCTCCTGCAACGGCGCCGCGTGCGCGGCGTAACGGCGCCCGTTGACGCGCACCGAGCCGCTGGTGGGAGCGTCCAGCCCGACGATCATCCGCATGGTGGTGGACTTCCCGGCGCCGTTGGGCCCGAGGAAGCCGGTGACCGTGCCGGGCCTGACCGTGAAGTCGAGCCGGTCGACGGCGGTCTTCTCCCCGTACCGCTTCGTCAGCTGGTGCGCCTCGATCATCGCTCACCCCTACGCTCCGGGGCCGGACCGTCCCGGCCTCCCTCACACTCCACGCTAGGTGCGGCGCCGGCGCGATCCGTGGTACCCCGGACCGATCATCGGAGTGGGCACGGTACCGCGGTACCACGCCAGGACCGCCTGTTGCGGTTACATCACGACGTGTCCGATTCATCGAGTATTGGACCGGAGTGCGGCGATTAACTTTGTTGGCAGTGATGCGAACGGTCTCTCATAATTCCTGCTGAGACGCGTGATGGACGGTCCGGAGAACCGCCGGGGAAGCGGTTTGCGAGGAAGTCCGCGCGCGAGATCCCACATTTTCCCGGGGGAGTTCCTTGTCCGCGCCCGAAAACGAGACAGCCGCCGTTCCGGAGCAGCCCGACGCTGCACCGGAACCGGCCGCCGCACCGCAGCACCCCGCCGCACCGCAGCACCCCGCTGCGCCGCAGCACCCCGCCGTACCGGAGCACCCCGCCGTACCGGAGCACCCCTCCGTACCGCAGCCCGACGCCGCGCCGCAGCCCGCCGTCGCACCCGAACCGGCCGCGCGCCGGCTGCCGCGCGCCGTCGGCGTCGTCCTGGCCACCGCCGGCCTGCTCGCCGTCACGGCGACCAGCGCCGCGGTGACCGTCGCCGTCGGCAGGCCGGACGCCCGCCCGGTGGCCGCCGCCGCACCCGCGCCGGCCGCCACCACCGCCAGCCCGAGCCCGACGCCCTCCGCCACCCCGGTACCGGTGCCGACGCCCACCGCCGCCCCGACCACCCCCAAACCGGCCAGCACCGTCAAGGGGAGCGTCAACGGCGGCAAGCACGAGGGCGACCTGCGCTACTTCCTGCTCCCGATCCCGGACGACGGCGAGTCGTACGGGCCCGCGGACGGGATGACCATGACCAACGACGACGTCACCGACCTGTTCGGCAAGCAGGACGGCATCATGGACATCCTCGGCTCGTACGGCTACCAGTCGGGCGCCACCCGGATGTACCGGACGGCCGACGGCAAGGCCGAGGTCACCGTCACCCTGCTGCGCTTCGGCTCCACCTCGATGGCGCGCGAGTTCGTCCAGGGATACACCCTCAAGTCGCAGGACCCGATCGACATCGACGGCGACCCGAACGCCCACGGCTACCTGCACAAGCCCAAGCAGCAGGCGTACACCGGCTCGATGACCGGCATCTCCAGCCAGGGCGACGTCCAGTACACGATCGACGTCGAGGTGAAGGGGACACCGGACAAGGCGCTGCTGAGCGGGCTGATGAAGCGCCAGCGCGAGTGGCTCGCCTCCGGCGGCTGAACGCAGCTGAACGCGGCTGAACCCGCGCCGCCGCCCGCCCCGACGCCGTCCTCCCCATCCTCCTCTGGAGCCACCCCGTGACCACCGAACCCGCGCTGCCCCCGCCCGGCACCGCGCCGGCGCCCGCCGCCCCGCCGCGGCCCCACGCCGCACCCGCCGAACCGCCTGCCGCCGAACCGCCTGCCGCCGAGACCCCGGCCGCCGAATCGCCTTTCGCTGCAACGCAGTTCACCACTGAACCGCCGTCCGACGTGTCGGCCCCCGAGCTCCTGCCGCCCGCCCCCGAGCGGGCGCCCCGCGCCCCGCGCCGCCCGCGCCCGGTGCTGCTGGCGGTGTCCGGCCTGGTGCTCGGCACCCTGGTCGGCGGCGGCGTCGGCTACGCCGTCCAGGCCCAGCGCCCGCCGACGCCGCTGCCGCCGATCCAGGTCGCGCGCCCGTCCTACCCGGCCGTGGCGGTCGACCCGACCGCCTACGCCGCCCAGCAGCCCAAGCCGCTGGCCATCGACGGCGACCTGCGCAAGCTGCTGATCGGCGCCCCGGACGGCAGCACCGCCTGGGGAGAATTCCCGGACAAGCCGAGCTGGGTGTCGGTCGGCGAGCTCGCCGAGTACAGCGACAGCGCGGTCCGCGACTTCAAGGACCTGAACTCCCGGGGCTTCCGGCGCGCGGCCGAGGTGGACTGGAAGAAGGGCGACGCCAGGTACCGCGTGTCGCTGGTCCAGTACGCGCCGGACCACGCCGACGAAGCCGCCACGCACGCCGTCGGCACCACCCGCAACCTGAAGCCGTTCGCCGACGTCGCCAACGGCGCCAACGGCGGCTACCGGGTGGACGAGGAACCCAGGTACTGGGCCGACAGCGCCGATCGGTACTACTACGGCCAGGCCGTAGCCCAGCGCGGCACGGTGGCGATGGTGGTGGAGGTCTTCGACTCCAAGCCGGTGAACCCCGACGTCGTGAAGGACCTCGCCAAGCAGCAGTGGGAGCGGCTGGTATGACCGACAACAGCATGACCGGGACCCCGGCCGCCACACCGGCGCCGACCGCCCCCGACGCGGCCCCGGCCGCCACCGAACAGCCCGTCGCCGGGCAGCAGTTCGCCGCCGATCCGGCCGCGCCGACCGCCACCGCGCCCGCCGCCCCGCGCCCCGCCTCCCGCCGCCTGCTGCGTGCGGGCGCCGCGACGGCCGCGGCGGCGCTGGCCGGGGTGGCCATCGGCGTCGGCATCATCAAGACCCAGTACGACGACCCCGCCCCGGCCGTCGCCGCCGGGCCGTCCGCCGCGCCCGTCCCGACCGCGACCGCCACGCCGTTCGGCGCCAAGTCCAACGGCAACCACTTCGGTTCGCTGCGCGACCTGCTGCTGCCCGTCCCGGCCGGCTACGAACCCGGCCCGGACGAGGGCGGCTACGGCAACGACACCGAACTCGGCGCCGAGTTCCTGTCCGCCGAACTGGACGACGAACTCCAGCAGATCCCCAAGGACAAGCGCGACAAGCTGCGCTCCTACTGGGAGGGCCTGCACGTCAAGGCCACCGGCGTGCGCACGTACCGGACCACCGAGGACGACCTGGTGGTCGGCCTGAAGCTGCGCCAGTTCAACCAGCAGGAAGTGCAGAAGCTCAACGAGTACACCGCGGTCTTCACCGGCGACACCGGCCTGTTCCGGATCGGCCCGGAGATCCCGGGCCACCCCGAGGCGCACTGCTACCTGATGCCGGCGCCGCCGTCCGCGCCGATCGACTACCTGGAGTGCTCGGCCGCCGAGGGCGACCTCCTGGTGGTCATGAACGTCGAGGGCGTGGCACCGCTGCCCAAGGACCGGATCGTCGCCCTCTTCACCCTGCAGCTCGACCGCCTCGCCCGCCCGGGAGCGTCCGCATGACCGACCACGCCACCCCGCACGAGCCCGCCGCGGGCACCCTCGCCGAGACCCTCGCCGAGACCCCCGCCGAGATCCCCGCCGCTCCCGCCGCCGCTCCCGCCACGGAGACCCCTGCGGAGACCCCCGAGGAGCACGAGGCCCGCCTCGCCCGGCGCAGCGCCCGCCGCAGGGCGGCCGCGCGCTGGGCCACCGCCACCCTGGTGTTCGCCCTCGCGGGCACCGGCGCCGCGCTGGCGGTCACCGCCCCCGAGCGCACCGACCTGCCCGGCCTGGCCACCCCGGGCGACGGCCGCTACACCTTCCCGCCGCTGACGCTGCCGCCGCTGCCCTCCGGCAGCAGCGCGCCGGAGCGTACGGGCGGCAAGAGCGCCCTGCACGCCGCGGACCTGCGCTACCTGCTGCTGCCCGCCCCCAAGGAGGCCGGCGGCAGCCTCACCCCGGCGCTCTACCCGGTCCCCACCGCCTCGGCCACCGGCACCCCGTCGGCGAGCGCGACCCCGAGCCCGACCGCCTCCGCCTCCGCCTCGGCGTCGGCCTCGGCGGGCGCGAGCCCGTCCACGGCCCCCGCCGGCCAGGCCCCGGCCGACTGGGTCACCTGCGACGCGATGCTCGCCGACCAGCGGGACCCGGCCGCGCTCCGCGAGCTGCTCCTGCGGGACGCCTGCCGGGCGGCCACCGTCCGGGAGTGGACGGCCTCCGACGGCACCCGCACCCAGATCCGGCTGCTGCGCTTCGGCGGCTCCTTCGAGTCCTGGAACGTCTTCTCCTCCCTGCGCTCCGACGCCAGGCCCAATGCCCTGCCCGGCGCGAAGGGCACCTCCCACAGCGCCTGGGACACCGTCGAGGGCGTCCACCTGGACGCCCAGGAGAGCACGGCGAAGGGCGCCAAGGGCACCCCGAACGCCCGCGTCGCCTACCTCTGCGCCTCCGACCTCGTCGCCGTCGTCACCATGACCAACCCCGACGGCGTCCCGGACGCGGCCTTCCGCCAGGTGGTCACCCTCCAGTCCGACCTCCTCGCCTGACACCGGCCCCCTCGCCCGCCACCCCCGCGCCTGCCGCCCGCACGCCCCTCACGGCGTCAGCCGGGCGGCGGCGGGCAGGTGGTCGCTGGAGGTGGCGGGCAGGGTCCAGGCGGCGGTCGCGGACAGGCCCCGGGTCATGACGTGATCGATCCGGGCCAGCGGGAAGACCGCCGGCCAGGTGAACCCGAAGCCGCTGCCCGCGCTGTCCTGCGCGGAGCTCAGCCGGCTGGTGACCGGGGCGAGCGCGTGGTCCCCGGCGGCGGTGTTGAGGTCGCCCAGCAGCAGCACCCGGCGCAGGGGCTCCTCGTCCAGCGCGGCGCCGAGCGCGGCGAGGTTGCGGTCGCGGTGAGCGGTGGCGAAGCCGGTGATGTTGAGCCGGACGGAGGCGAGATGGACCACGAACACGGCCAACGGCCCACCGGGGGACTGGACTTCGGCCCGCAGTGAACGGCTCCAGCCCGGGTCGATGGTCAGCCGCCGTGCGTCGGTCACCGGGTAACGGCTCCACAGCGCGACGGTGCCGATCCGCGTGCGGTGCGGCAGTTCGGCGTCCAGCACGTGTTCGTAGACGGGCAGCGCGGCGTCGGTGACCTCCTCCAGGGCGACCAGGTCGGGGCGGGCGGCGAGCAGCGCCCGGGCCGTGCCGGCGGGGTCCGGGTTCTGCGCGCTCACGTTGTGGGTGACCACGGTCAGGCCCGCACCTCCGGCCTGGCCCGCGCCGCCCCCCGGCGGCGGGCCGCCGCCGGCGAGCACCGGCCCGAGCACGACGGCCCACACCGCGGCCAGCACCACCGCGGCGCACGCCGGCACCGGCGCGCGGCGCAGCGCGGCGGCGATCAGGACGGCGGGCACCACGAGGCCGGCCCAGGGCAGGGCGCTCTCCCACAGGCTCCCCAGCTGGACGCCCAGGCTCGGCACCCGCCGGTGACCGGCCAGGGCGAGGGCGGTCAGCAGGGCCACGGCGGCGGCCACGGGGCCGCGCCGCCAGCGCCCGACCGGCGGACGCCGCTGCCGCCGCTCCCGACGGCGTCGACGGCCGCCCGGGCGGGAGACACCCGCCGGGTCGCCCCCCGCCTCCGGGCCCGCCCCCGCCCCCGCCCCCGGCCTTGAGACCGCCCCGGCCCCGGCCCCCGCCCCCGGCGCGAGCCCCTCCTGCGATCGGATCATGAACGCCCCCTACCCGGCCGCGTCGGGCAACAGGGCCGGGCAGGTCCCGCCAGGGCTGGTCAGCAGCTCGAAGTGCCAGATCTCGTTGCCGTACACCTGGCAGAGCCCGTACCGCGCGCCGTGCTGGATCAGCCAGTAGTCGGCATTGGTCGGGCCGATGTCGATCGCCTTGCCCGAGACGTGCGCCGACTTCTCCGGCGTGTTCACGAACTGCCTGGCCCGCTCCAGACTCCCGTACTTGGCCACCCCCTTGTCGAGCAGCCGCTGCTGGTACTCCTTGCTGCGCCAGCCCGAGGTGACGGTCATCTCGATGCCCTGGGCGCGCGCGTCCCGGGCGGCCTGCTGGACGGCTTCCAGCAGCGGCCCGTCCAGGTTGCCCACCGCCGGCGCCCCGGTGTCGAACGGGGTCAGCGTCGTGCCGTCGGGTATGTCGCCGTCCGCCCCCGCCGAGGAGCCGGGCCCCGGAGCGGGGGAGGAGGAGAACGGCGCGACGGTGGCCGCCAGGGTCCGCAGCGCCGCCTCGGTCGCCGGCGGATCGGCGGCCGCGCAGGCGCCGGCCAGCGCCAGCACCACCACCGCCCCGGTGCCCACGGCCATCGCCCGCCGTCCGCCCCCCGCCGTCCGCCCCCGCGTCGCCTCCTGGCGCGTCGTCCCGTCCATCGCTGCCTCCCGGCGCTCGTCGTCTCGCCGCGACGGGGAAACCCGGCGGCCACACCATGAGAGGAAATGCGGTGTTACCAGGACGTCTGCACTAACCGATACGTTTTCGATAGGCCCGTTCGTGTCCAATGGACACCGACGGCAACGGCATCGACAGCAAGAGCGGGACGGGAGAACAGCGCGTGCGGGTCCTGGTGGTGGAGGACGAGATCTACCTCGCCGAGGCGGTCCAGGCGGGCCTGCGCCTGGAGGCGATCGCCTGCGACATCGTCACGGACGGCGACGCCGCCCTCGAACGCCTGGCCGTCCACACCTACGACGTCGTCGTCCTGGACCGCGACATCCCCGGCACCCACGGCGACGACGTCTGCCGCACCATCGTCGAGCACCGCCTGGGCTGCCGCGTCCTCATGCTCACCGCCGCCGCCCGCCTCGACGAGAAGGTCGCCGGCTTCGAACTCGGCGCCGACGACTACCTGACCAAGCCCTTCGACCTCGCCGAACTCGTCGTGCGGCTGCGCTCCCTGGCCCGCCGCCCCGCCCAGGCCGCGCCCCCCGTCCTCGAATACGCCGGACTGCGCCTGGACCCCTTCCGCCGCGAGGTCTACCGCGACGGCCGCTACGTCGCGCTGTCCCGCAAGCAGTTCGCCGTCCTGGAGGTCCTGATGACCGCCCGCGGCGGCGTCATCAGCGCCGAGAACCTCCTCGAACGCGCCTGGGACGAGAACGCCGACCCGTTCACCAACGCCGTCCGCATCACCATCTCCGGCCTGCGCAAACGACTCGGCGAACCCTGGGTGATCCAGACCGTGCCCGGCGTCGGCTACCGCCTCACCGACGGCACCCCCACGTGAGCGCCCCGCCCCGCACCCGCCCCGCGCCGCGGCCGCGCCGCCTGACCGCCCGCCTGCGGCTCACCCTCAGCTACACCCTCTTCGCCGTCATCACCGGCACCCTCTGCCTGGCCGTCGTCTACGTCGGCATGCGCTACATCCCCAACTACCCGCTCACCTCCTCCAACCCCCGCGACCGCCTCTCCGCCCCCTCCCGCCAGGAGATCCTCCGCTCCCTGCTCACCATCTCCGGCTACGCCCTGGCCCTGCTCACCGCCGTCGGCACGATCGGCGGCTGGTTCATCGCCGGCCGCGTCCTGCGGCCCCTCCAGGACATCACCGGCGCCGCCCACCGCGCCGCCGGCGGAGCACTCGAACACCGCATCGCCCTCGCCGGCCCCCGCGACGAGTTCACCGACCTCTCCGACGCCTTCGACGAGATGCTCGAACGCCTCCAGCGCTCCTTCGACGCCCAGCAGCGCTTCGCCGCCAACGCCTCCCACGAACTGCGCACCCCCCTGGCCATCACCCGCACCATGCTCCAGGTCGCCGCCGCCGACCCGGCCCGCCAGGACTGGACCACCCTCGTCGCCCGCCTCCAGGACACCAACCAGCGCGGCATCGAGATCAGCGAAGCCCTCCTCCAACTCGCCGACCTCGGCCACACCGCCCCCGAACTCGAACCCCTCGACCTGGCCCGCACCACCCGCGACGCCCTCGCCGCCGTCCAGGAGGAGGCCGCCGCCCTGGGCGTCACCGTCACCACCGACTGCCGCCCCGCCCCCGCCACCGGCAACCCGGTCCTGCTGCGCCAGGCCGCCGTCAACCTGCTGCAGAACGCGCTGCGCCACAACCTGCCGACCGGGGGATCCGTCACCGTCACCACCGGGGCCGATCCGGACCGCCCCGGCCGGGTCCGGCTCGCCGTCACCAACACGGGCCCCCGCCTGGCCCCCGAGACGGTCCCCACCCTCACCGAGCCCTTCCTGCGGGGCCGCGGGCGCACCGCCCAGTCCGACCCCGCCCGCCGCGGTCACGGCCTCGGCCTGGCCATCGTCGTGGCGATCGCCGACGCCCACCACGGCGACCTCGGCCTCACCCCCGGCCCCGGCGGCGGGCTGCACGCCACCCTCAGCCTCCCGGCCCGCTGAGCCCGGCCCGCCGAGCCCCGCCCGCCGTCCGGCCGCGCCCCGGCCTCACCCCGTCGGCTGCCCGGGCCGGCCCGGCACCCACAGCGGCGCCGGGCCGCCGAGCGCCATGTACCGGGCCGCGTCCTCCTCCAGCCACCCGTCCACCCGGCCCGGGTCGCCGCCGCACGACTCCACCAGTGCGGCGGCCGCGATCCGGGCGCAGGCCAGCATCAGCGCCAGGGTGTCCTGTCGGTGGTGCCGCTCCCGGACGTACGCCTCGCCCCGCTCGTCGATGCGCCGGCCGTGCGCCTCCCCGTCCCCGCCCCCGTCGTCGGCGGTGACCGCCTGGACGCCGTGCCACACCAGGGCGAGCGCGGCCGGTTCGGCCGGGTGCGCCACCTCCGCCCGGCCCGCCTGCTCACGGGCCTCCGCCGACCGCCGGCCCAGCCACTCCAGCACCGCCGGCACATCCCCCTCGCGGGCCTGGAGCACCAGCTCCGCCGCCCGGTACGCGAGCGCCCGCAGGACCTCCCCGGCCGGCACCCGCAGCCCCGGCACCGGCGGCTCGCCGAACGCCAGCCAGGCGTCCGCGAACGACGCCGCCCGCACCGGCCCCAGCCACGCCGGAGCCCCGGCCGCGTCGCCCACCCACTCCTGCGCACCCAGCCGGACCAGGCCCGCCGCGGCAAGCCGCGCCGCGTCCCCGTCCAGCCCGCACAGCCGTCCACCCCTCACCGCGCACCCCCGTCAGCGCCTTCAATCCCGTGACGGGCACATCCCACCACACCAGGACGCAAGCGAACTAGACAGGGACCCGACAAAAATTTCCGGCGCCGCCCAGCCGCCGATCAGCCCAGGACCAGCGGCAACCGCCCCGCCGGCGCGCCCAGCGCGCCCCGCTCACAGGGCGGTGAGCTCGCCCAGCCCCAGTGTGCGCAGCGTGTGGTCGGCCAGGTGCAGGTGGCCGACACCGTTGGGGTGCGTGGGGTCGTCCAGCCACGGGATCGCCTCGCCGTCGGGGAACTCGGCGAGCCAGTACGCCTCGTGGTCGACGAGCAACGCGCCCGTCTCCGCGGCGAGTTCGCGCACGGCCTGGCAGTACGCGGGCAGCTCGGGGCGGGCGGCGCGCCCGGCGTGGCTGGCCACCAGCGGCGTGTGCAGCACGATCTGCGCGCCGGCGGACCGGGCGACGATCTCGCGCATGGCGTCGCGGAACTCCCCGAGCCCGTCCGGCCCGGCGGGGGCGTCGTTGGTCCCCAGCGAGAGCGACAGCACGTCCGGCGCGAACCGCCCGATGACGAAGTCGTACGCCCCGAGGACGTCGGTGGCCCGCCAGCCGGACACGCCGGTGTTGACCACCACGTCCGTCAGCCGGCCGAGTTGCCAGCTGAGGCGTTCCTGTACGTGCTCCACCCAGCCGCGCGCGCCGTGGGTGTGCAGGGCGGCCCGGGTGATGCTGTCCCCGGCCGCCACCCAGGTCATCGCACCGTCCGACAGTTCGACCATGTGACCGTCCCCCTTTGATGGTTCGTCCCGTGCCGCGGTCCCCGCCGCGGTACCCGAAGAGTTGATCACAGGTTGTCCGGAACCGGCGGGCGGCGGGCGGGCCTTCACGGGCCCCCGCCGCCCGTACCGGGGCGCCGCTACGCGCGGTGGTACTGCACGGGGACGGGGACCCGGGCGCCGAGTTCGGCGGCGGCGCGGCGCGCCCAGTACGGGTCGCGCAGCAGCTCGCGGCCGAGCAGGACGGCGTCGGCCCTGCCGGCGGCGAGGATGTCCTGGGCCTGGACGGGGTCGGTGATCAGGCCGACGGCCGCCACGGGCATGCCGGCCCCGCTGCGCACGGCTTCGGCGAAGGGCACCTGGTAGCCGGGTCCGGCCTCGATCGTGGCGTCGGGGACGAGGCCTCCGGTGGAGACGTCCATCAGGTCCACGCCGTGGGCCAGGAGTTCCTTGGCGAGGCGGACGGTGTCCTCCGAGGTCCACCCGGTGCGGCCGTCCTGGGGGTTCTCGGTGAGCCAGTCGGTCGCGGAGACGCGGAAGAGGACGGGCAGGTCCTCGGGCCACGCCGAGCGGACGGCGTCGACGACCTCCAGGGCGAAGCGGATGCGGCCCTCGAAGGAGCCGCCGTAGGCGTCGGTGCGGTGGTTGCTGTGGGGGGAGAGGAACTGGTGGATCAGGTAGCCGTGGGCGCCGTGGATCTCGACGGCCCGGAAGCCGGCGTCGAGCGCGCGCCGGGCGGCGTCGGCGAACTGCCGGACGATCCCGCGGATCTGCTCCTCGGTGAGTTCGTCGGGCCTGGTGTGGGTGGGGGCGAAGGGGAGGGCGCTGGGGGCGAGCGGCGTCCATCCGTGGGCTTCGTCCGGGGCGAGGGCGCGGCCGCGGTCGATCCAGGTGCGCTCGGTGGACGCCTTGCGGCCGGCGTGGGCGAGCTGGAGCGCCGGCACGGTGCCCTGCGCCGTCAGGAAGGAGGTGATCCGCCGGAAGGCCGCGACCTGGGTGTCGTTCCAGATCCCGAGGTCGTAGGGGGTGATGCGGCCTTCGGGGCTGACGGCGGTGGCCTCCATGATGATCATCCCCGTGCCGCCGGTGGCGCGTGCCGCGACGTGGGCGAAGTGCCAGTCCGTCGGGGCGCCGGCCGCGTCGCCGTCCGGAGCGGCGCTGTACTGGCACATCGCCGCCATCCAGACGCGGTTGGGGATGGTCAGGGTCCTCAGGGTGTAGGGGGTGAA
Organism: Kitasatospora sp. NBC_01300; assembly: GCF_041435235.1. NCBI lineage: Bacteria > Bacillati > Actinomycetota > Actinomycetes > Kitasatosporales > Streptomycetaceae > Kitasatospora > Kitasatospora sp. NBC_01300. Next base: position 7,737,954 of record NZ_CP108408.1, read on the forward strand.
GAGGGTGGTGCTCATGGGCGGACTCCTGTCGCGGGGCGAGGCGGGTGGGGCCGGTGGCGCGAGAGGCGAGGGGACGCCTCCCCGGGTGATTGCAGGTGCACTTTGTCTGACACAACAATAGTTGCGCACGCTGATTGATGGCAAGCGCTGGCCACTTTGCCCGGACCCCCGGCCTGCCACCCACCGCCGCCCGACCCGGCGCCGCCACCTGCCGGCGGACGCGCCCCCACGCGATCCTGGTCCCCACGGCCGTCGGCACTGCGCCGCCCGCGTCCACCGCCCGGGCGGCGGCTCCGGCCATGCGACACCAGGAGGTCCGATGAAGATCCCCGGTCCCGACCCCCGGCCGGACGGCGGCGTCGGCGCCATCGCGCAGGCCGGCGGGCTGCACACCTACCAGCTGTGGCTGCACGCCGAGTACGGCCCCGTGGCGCGGTTCCAGCTGCCCGGCGCCGAGACGGCCGTCTCGGTCGCCGACCCGGTGCTGCTGGAGGCCACCGCGCACCTGGACCGCCGCCCCGAGCGCCTGTTCTCCTTCCTGGACCCGCTGTTCGAGGCCGGCAACCTCCAGGTGCTCCCGGCGGACGAACACGCCCCGTGGCGCCGCACCCTGCTCTCGGTCCTGGCCGGCCGCCCCTCCCACGAGCAGGCCTTCGACCGCTTCACCGCGCTCGCGACCGGCCTCGCGGACCGCTGGGCCGCGCGGGGCGCGCGGGGCGAGGCCGTCGCGCTGCAGCAGGACCTGACCGCCCTGTCCCTGCGGATGATCTGCGCGTACGCCCTGGGCGGCGAGGTGGAGGGCCCGGACGCCGTCGCCGCCGCCTTCGAGGAGGTGCTCGCCGACTACCTGGAACGGCTCTACCAGGTGCCCTGCGCCGTCGACCCGCAGGAGCGCGCCGAGCGGACCGCGCGGGCGCTCGCCCTCCTGCGCGCGACGGTCGACCGGGTGATCGCGGCCCACCGCGACGGCGCCCGCGCCGACCGCAGCGACCTGGTCGGCGCACTGGTCGAGGCCGGCCAGCGCCCCGCCCGGATCCGCGACACCGTCCTCGCGGCGATGCTCGCCGCCCACCACACCACCGGCGTGGCCGTCTCCTGGACCCTGCACCTGCTGGGCCGCCACCCCGAGGCGGCCGCACGCGTCACCGGGGAACTGGACCGCGTGCTCGGCGACCGCCCGGCCCCCGGGTACGCCGACCTGAGGCGCCTGCCGTACCTGCGGACGGTCCTCCAGGAGTCGATGCGCCTCTACCCGCCCGGCCCCTACGGCGCGCGCCAGACCACCGAGGCACTCACCCTCGGCGCGTACGAGGTCCCCGCCGGGGCGGTGGTCTTCTACCCGTTCTGGGCCGTCCACCTGAACCCCGACCACTGGCCCGAGCCCGAACGGTTCTGCCCCGAGCGCTTCACCCCGGAGCAGGCGGCCGGACGCGCGCGGCTGGCCTGGGTCCCCTTCGGGTTCGGCCCGCGCAGCTGCGAGGGCGCCGCCCTGGCCATGGTCGAGTGCGAACTGCTGCTGGCCGTCCTCCTCAAGCGCCTGCGCTTCCGACCCGTGCCGGGCCACCGGGTGGTCCCGGCCGAACGGTTCGTCCTCTGGGCGGCCGACGACATCCGCATGCTCGTCAGCCCGCGCCGGGCCGCCTGAACACCGCAGGGCCGACGGCGCGCCCGGCCCGGCCCGGCCCCGGGCGTGCGGGTGCCCCGGGACGAACCGTCCCGGGGCACCCGGCATGGGGGAGCGGCGGGGATCAGCCCGCGAGGCTGATACCGGTCTCGGTGGCGTAGCCGGCGACACCGTTGGGGCCCACCGCGACGGCGGCGTCGAGGAACGAGGCACCGTCAGGACCGAACTGGACGTCGGTGATGTGCAGGGCACTGCCGTTCGGGCCGACGGAGAACGCCCCGTGGTCGTAGTTCAGGGAGGGGATGTTGTCGGGCGTGTCGGCGGAGGCGATGGTCGCCCCGCCGAGAACGATCGGGAGGCAGAGGGCGGAGACGGTCAGGACGCGGCGCGCAGTACGCATGGGGGAAGAGCCCTTCCAGATAAGGGTGGTGATGGTCGATCGGCCCGCCACGAAATGGCGGCCTGTCACCATCCACACACATTCGTATGCGGAGCGCGACCGGGGATGGCTGTCCGGGGCTACCGGTTCACCCGGGCCCCCCATCGCCGCCCCGAGGACGCGACGGGCCGCCGCCCCGGGCGCCGCCCACGGCCCGGCCGGGCGAGCGCCGACCGGCGACTTGACGATCGAACCGGTGCTGCTGCGATAGTGACCCGGTGCGCGTCGGCCTGCTCGGACCCCTGGTACTGGACGCCGGAGCGGGCCCGCTGCCGATCGGCGGCGCGCGGCTGCGGGCGCTGCTGGCCTGCCTCGCGCTGGACGCCGGCCGCGCCGTCCGGCCGCAGGCCCTGGCGGACGCGCTGTGGGCCGAGGCGCCACCGGCCGACCAGGCGAACGCCCTGCAGTCACTGGTGTCCCGCCTGCGGGGCGTCCTGGGCGACCCCGCGCTGCTCACCTTCGGACCGGCCGGGTACCGGCTGGCCGTCGAGGCCGCCGCGGTGGACACCGCCCGGTTCGAGCAACTGGCCCGCTCCGGAAGGCACTTGCACGCGCAGGGCCGGCCGGCCGAGGCCGCCGCCGCCCTGCGGGAGGCCCTGGCCCTGTGGCGCGGCCCCGCGCTGGCGGACGTGCGCGAGGCGCCGTTCGCCGACGCCGAGGCCCGGCGGCTGGAGCGGGCGCGGCTGGCCGCCCTGGAGGACCGGATCGAGGCCGACCTCGCGCTGGGCGCCGGACCGGAGCTGACCGCCGAACTCGAATCGCTGACCGCGCGGCACCCGCTGCACGAACGGCTGCACGCCCAGCTGATCCGGGCCCTGGCCGCCGCCGGCCGGGGCGCCGAGGCCCTGGCCGCCTACCAGCGGCTGCGCGCCCGGCTGGCCGACACCTTCGGCAGCGACCCCGGTCCGCAGCTGCAGGCGGCCCATCTCGCGGTCCTGCGCGGCGAGCTCCCGGCACCCCCCGACCACCGGCCGCCCCCCGACCGCCGCGCGCCCGCCGACCGGCCGCCACCCCAACAGCCGCCACCCCAACGGCCCGAACCCCGCCGAGCACGGCCGCCCGGCAACCTGGACGCCCCGCTGACCAGCTTCGTGGGCCGCGAGGACGACATCCGCCGGGTGGCCGAGCTGCTCGGCCGAGCCCGCCTGGTCACCCTGGTCGGACCCGGCGGGTCCGGCAAGACCCGGCTGGCCACCACCGTCGGCCGCCGCCTCACCCCGACCGGCGGGGTGTGGTTCGTCGCCCTGGCCCCGGCCGGCCCGGCGGACGTGCCCCGCGCGGTGCTCGACGCCCTGCGCACCCGCGAGGCCGACCTGCCCGAGAACGCCGCCGCCCCGGCCCGCCGCCCCGGCACCCCCGAGGAGATCCTGGACCGCCTGACCGAGGTGCTCACACACGACGACCCGGTCCTGGTACTGGACAACTGCGAACACGTGATCGAGGCGGCGGCCGCGCTGGCCGAGACCCTGCTCGGCCGCTGCCCCGGGCTGCGGGTCCTGGCCACCAGCCGGGAACCGCTGCGCATCGACGGCGAGAACCTGCACCCGGTGCTCCCCCTGGAACTGCCCGCACCCGGCTCGACACCCGAACAGGCCCGCGCCTGCGCGGCGGTCCGGCTCTTCCACGACCGGGCCGCCGCCGTGTGCCCCGGCTTCGCCGAGGAGGACGGCGCGCCGGCGGCGGCGGTCGAGATCTGCCGCCGCCTGGACGGCCTGCCCCTGGCGATCGAACTGGCCGCCGCCCAGCTGCGCACCCTGCCCGCCGAGGTGGTCGCCGCCCGGCTGGACGACCGCTTCCGGCTGCTCACCCGGGGCAGCCGCACCGCCCTGCCCCGCCACCGGACGCTGCGCGCCGTGGTGGCCTGGAGCTGGAAGCTGCTGGCCCCCGACGAACGGGCGCTGCTGGAACGGCTGTCGGTGGCGCCCGCCGGCTTCACCGAGGACGCGGCGCAGGCGATCGGCGGGCTCGCCGCCCCGCACCCCGACCACGACGCCCCGGCCCGCGACGTCCGGGAGCTGCTGGCGGCGCTGGTCGACAAGTCGCTGCTGCACCCGCTCGGAGCCGCCGCCACGGGCGAGCCCCGCTACCGGATGCTGGAGACCATCCGGGAGTACGGCCTGGAGCAGCTCACCCGCCGCGGGGAGGACGGCGCCGCCCGCGAACGCCACTGCGGGTTCTTCCTCGCCCTGGCCGAGACCGCGGAGCCGCGGCTGCGCACCCGTGACCAGCTGTGCTGGCTGGCCCGGCTGTCGGCCGAGCGGGACGACCTGCTGGCGGCGATCCGCTGGGCGGTGGAGTCCGGGGACGCCGCGACGGCGGTCCGGTTCGGCGCCGCACTGTGCTGGTTCTGGTCCATGCGGGGCTATCCGCCGGAGTCGCTGGACCTGCTGGAACGGGTGCTGGAGGTCCCCGGGCCGGCCGATCCGGCGGCCCGCGCGCTGGTGGTCGCGACGTACGAGGTCGGCACCGAGTCCATCGGCCGGCCGGAGGACAGGGCGGCCGCCTTCGGCCGGATCGAGGCGGCGATGGCGGGCGTCGACCCCGCTGTCCACCCCCTGCTGGAGCTGGCCCGGATGGCCGCGACCATCGCCGACCCGCAGCCGCCCCCGCACACGCCCGACCCCCCTGACCCTCCAGCCCCCTCGGATTCCCCGGGCTCCCCGGACCTCCCGGACGGCGGGCGCAAGGACCCCTCCAGCGGCCCGTTCACCCTGCTCGTGCGAGGCCTGCTGACCCTGCACAGCGGCGACGTCACCGAGGCGACGGGCTTCCTCGTCCGCGCGCTGGCCGGTTTCGAGGCGCTCGGCGAGCGGTGGGGCATGGCGTCCGCGCTGAGCACCCTCGGTTCGCTGCGGCGGCGCTCCGGCGACCTGGCCGACGCGCTGGCGATGAACGAGCGGGCCACCCGCTACTTCCAGGAGCTCGGGATGCAGGAGGACACGGTCGACAGCGATGTCCAGGCCGCCCTGACGCGCGCCCAGGCCGGGGACGCGGACGGCGCGCGGCGGCAGCTGGCGGGCCTGCTCGACCAGGTGGCGCAGGCCGGATGGGCCGAGCCCCGGGCCCTGGTGTGCCTGGGCCTGGCCCAGCTGGAGTGGCGGGCCGGGCGGCGGGAGCCGGCCCGCGCGCACGCCCTGGCCGCCCTGGCCCAGGCCCCCGGAGGCCAGCCGGTGCCCTCGCACCTCACCGCCCTGCTGCTGGGCGTGCTCGCGCAGCTGGACGCGGCGGACGGCCTGCCCGACGCGGCGGTGCGCCGGCTCGACGACCCGGCGGTGCACGCGGTGCTGACCTGGAACTCGGCGGTCGCGGCCCGGATCGCCGTGGCGGCCGCCGACATCGAGCTGTGCTGCGGCCGGCCGGGGGAGGCGGCGCACCTGCTCGGCGCCGCCGACCTGCTGCGGGGCTCGGACGACCTCGGTGACACCGACGTGCGCAGGATCGCCGGGCGGGCCACGGCCGACCTGGGAGCCGCCGGGTTCGCGTCCGCCCACGCCGCGGGTGCGGCGATGACGCGGACCGAGGCCAGGGACCTGCTCTCCACTCTCATCACCGCACCCGCCCCCGTCAGCGAGCCGTAGCCGTAGCCGTAGCCGTAGCCAGAGCCGGAGCTGAAGCCGGGGCCGGGGCCGGCTTGCCGAACATGGCGCAGGTCACCGCACTCTGCAGGGCCTGGCCGGCCGCGGCGAGCTTCGCGTCGGCCCCGAACTCGAACAGGAACTCGGTCGAGATCAGGACGGTGGCCGTACGGCTGCCGGTGCCGTCGGTGAGGTTGGTGCTGGAGTACCCGGTGATTCCCCCGTCGTGGGCCCAGACGGTGCCGCAGGGGGTGCGGACCGTCCCGATGCCCAGGCCGGAGCCGGGTCCGTCCACCGGGTTCTGCGGGTCCACCGGCACGGTGGTGCGCAGCTGCGCCAGCTGGGCCGCGGGCAGCAGCCCGCCGGACATCAGCGCGTTGTAGAAGCGCGACCAGTCCTGGGCGGTGGACACCACGGCCCCGGCCGCCCCGCCCCAGCCCGGGTCGTTGCCGGAGACGTCCACCCGGCCGTCGCGGTGCACCCCGGCCACGTCCCGGAACGCGGCGGGCACCTGCGCCGGCATGTGGGCGGCGTCCGGCTCGTAGCCGCGCACGTAGCGCCCGCGCCAGCTGCCGTCCGTGGCGAGGTAGGTGTGCTTCAGGTCCAGCGGCCGGGCGATCCGGTCCCGGAGCAGGTCGGCGAGGCTCGCCCCGGTGACCCGCTCCAGGACGGCGCCGACCGCCGCGTAGTCGGTGTTGCTGTAGGACCACCGGGTGCCCGGCGGGAACAGTGCCGGGCGCTTGACGCCCACGGCGAGCAGTTCGGTGGAGGTCCACCGGTGCGGGTCCTTGCCGAGGATCGACGGCAGGACGGCGGGGTCCTCGGTGTAGTCGGGCAGGCCGCTGGTGTGGTTCAGCAGCATCCGCAGTGTGATCGCCCGGCCGCCGGGCACCTGGCCCGGCAGCCACGCCTCCACCGGGTCGGTCAGCGCGAGCCGCCCCTCGGCGGCCAGCTGCAGGGCGATCACGGCCATCATGGTCTTGGTGTTGGAGCCCATCCGGAACTCGTCCCCCACCGCGAGCCGCTGGTCCGCCGCGGCCCAGGGGGCCTGCTCGGCGATCTCGACGGGCCGGCCCCGGCCGTCGTCCACCCGCACCACCACCCCCGGCGCCCCGGCGGCCACCAACTGCCGTGCCAGCTTCTCCAGTTGGACCCGCTGCGCCTCGGCCCCGCCCCGGGTCGAGGAGGGCGCGGACCCTGCGGCGGCGGGCAGGGGGGCCGGGAGCGCCGGTCCGGCGGCCAGCCCCACGGTCAGGGCCGACGCGGTCAGCACGAGCGGCGCCAGCCGCAGGCGGCGCGACCACCCCGTGCGGGACGGCGAAGGGGCTGCCGAAGAAGGAGTGGAAGAAGGCGGGGGAGTGGCTGACGACATGGATGCGGTTCCCTCTGCTTGCCGGGTGATCTGGACGGCCCCAGCCTGTGGCCCGCCGCTGGCAAACCGCGCACAGCGCGCTGGCAGGCGCCCGCCGTCCACCCCGGATCCGCCGTCCACCCCGCCGTCCACCCCGCCGTCCGCCCCGGTGCCCGCCGGCACCGGGGCGAACCGCGCAGCCGCGCTCGGATCAGCAGGTGCCGGCCGGGCGGTCGCGGACCACGAGGTCGTTGCGCCCGGCGGTGGCGTCCAGCCAGACCACCCGGGTGCCCTGGTCGGCGGCGGCGTGGAACTGGCTGCCCCGGTTGCAGGAGACCCGCACGGGGGTGCCGCCGCCGACCGGCAGCTGGTACAGCTTGGGCAGGGCGGCGTTCGACCAGCCGCTGCTCGGCTGGGCGCTGCGGTGCATGAAGGTGACGGCCCGGTCGGTGGCGGTTAGCTCCATGTCCGCCGGGGTGTACGGCGAGTCGGCGGAGAGCAGGTCGCGCACGCCGGAGCCGTCCAGGGCTCCGGAGCGCAGGGCGGTCGGGCGGGTGCGGTCGGCCGGGGCGGCCAGCCAGAGCAGCCGGTCGCCCGCGAGCAGCGGGGAGGCGAGGTACGGCGGGTCGGTGCCGTTCGGGGTGCTCACCGGGTACTGGGCGGTGACCTTGCCGGCGGCGGTCGAGTAGACCGTCGGCGCCTGGACGCCGGCCCCGTCCACCGTCCAGGACTCGATCCAGCCGAGCAGGCCGTCCTTGAACGCGAGGGACGTGAGGCTGTGGCCCTCGGGCAGCGGGAGTTCCACGGGCGGGGCGCCGTCGTGGGAGAGGCGGACCCGGGTGCGGCCGGTGTCGTTGTCGGTCACCGTGAAGGCGATGTCCCCGCCGGACACCTGGACGCTGCCGGGCGACTGGTCGGCGGAGTGGAACACGCTGCGCACCGGGCCGCCGGACAGCGGGCGGGTCAGCACCTCCGTCGCCCAGGTGCCGGTGGCGTCGGGGCCGATCGCCAGCCAGACGGCGGACTTGCCGTCGGTGGCGGCCCAGCCGTGGATCCGCCCGTCGTCCGGGCTGAGCCGGGTCGGGGTGGCGGCGGTGGTGGTGGAGCCGGTGTACAGGGCCGTCGCGCCCTTGCCGTTCGGGTCGGTGTTGCCCATCACCCAGTGGCCTCCGCCCGCGGCCGGTCCGACCGGGGCGGAGGTGCCGGGCAGCAGCGGGCGGGTGTCCGTCCCGAGCCGGCTCTGCCAGCCGGCCTTGATCCCGTGGGCGTCGAACGCGGCGGCCACCTTGCGCAGGTCGGCCTTGCCGAGCTTGAGCGACTTCCCTGCGGCGAGCACCGCGTCGCGCCCGGCCACGAAGTCGTCCAGCGGGGTGAGGTATTCGGCCATCGCCCGGTAGACGAGGCGGTCGGCGGTGAGCGGGTCGAGGGTGCGCCGGATGTCCCACAGGGCGCCGCTGAAGATGGTGGAGTTGAGGTGCGCGCCGCCGTTGTCCAGGTCGAGGCCGGCGCCGAGGTAGTCGTCCACGGTGGTGCGGTGGTCGTCCAGGCGGCGGTTCGCGCAGTCCTGGGGGGTGCCGGTGCGGCACAGGTTCTCGCCGAGCAGCGCGGCCGCCGGGTCGTCCATGGACATGCCGCGGGCGGTGACCTCGATGGCGTTGCCGAAGTAGTCGGCCAGCCCCTCGTTCATCGCGCCGGACTGGCCGTCGCCGATCAGGTTGGCGGTGTGCGAGATGACGCCGTGGGTCATCTCGTGCCCGGCCACGTCGAGGGCGGCGGAGAACGGCAGGAACCTGGCGTTGCCGTTGCCGTAGATCATCTTCTGCCCGTCCCAGGCGGCGTTGGGGAAGGGCTTGCCGCGGTTGCTCACGTTCACCACGGAGACGATCGGGCCGCCCTTGCCGTCCAGGCCGTCGCGGCCGAGCCGGTCGTGGTAGAAGCCGTACACGGCGGCGGCGTTGAGGTGGGCGTCGGTGGCGCCGCTGGTGCCGGTGGAGGCCGGGAAGTCCGGGCCCGGGGAGGCGACGGGCAGGCTGCCGTCGGGCAGCCGGCCGCTGACCTCGTAGTAGTCCCGTCCGGTCGCGTCGTAGGTGGTGATGGTGGCGGGCCGGGTGAGGTCGACGAGTTGGTAGCTGCCGTCCGGCTGGCGGGATATGTTCACCGGCACGGTACGGCCGCGCAGGTCGGGGGCGGTCCCGGTGGCGGGCTCGGCGGCGGCGGTGCCGCGGGCGGCGCCGGCCGCTGTGTCGTCGGCGCCGCCGACCTGGTACGGGGCCGAGGCGTCGTGGGCGAGGGCGACCACGCCGAGCGTGGCGTCCGCGTAGACCTCGCGGACCGGCGGCTCGCCGTTCCCCTGGTCGGCGGTGTGCACGGTGAAGTGCCGGGCGAGTCGGCCGGTGCCGCCCGGCAGGACGACCAGGCCGCGGTCCTCGGCGGTGGCCCCGGCCCGGGCGCGCGGGTCCTGGGTCGAGTCGAGCGCCAGCTTGCGCAGCACCGCGTCCGGCACGGCGGGGGCGGTCGGCGCGGTCAGCCCGGTGAAGTACTTGCCGCCGACCGACTCGACGCGCTGGCCGACCCCCTCGCCGGTGAGGCGGACCAGGTACTGCCCGCCGAGCACCGGTATGCCGCCGTGGTACTGCTGGAACCTGACGGTGCGCCGGTCGGCGGCCGTGCGCTCGACCGCGAGCTCGGCCAGCTGCCCCGGGTCGACCCGGTACCGGTCCGCGTGGGCCGCGAGATGGGCCCGGGCCGCCTCGACCGGAGCGCCGGGCGCCGCCTCGGACAGCCCGGTCACCAACTGCGGGGCGCCGGTGCCCTCCCCGGCCACCAGGCCGGGGACGGGATCGGACTCGGCGCTCGGGCCCGGTGGCGCGGCCAGGGCGGGGGAGGCGGTCACGGTGAGCGCCAGTGCCAGACTCAAGGCGGCGCCCGAGCCGAGCGCCCTGGCCACTGAACGGGAACGGTGGTGCACTGCGGTCCTCCACGGAAATCGGCAGTGACGGCAGCACGACAGAGCTGCCTTTCACGGAGGAACGGGGCACCGGACAGGCCCGGTTCAGCCGCTTGCGGCCGCTGCCGGTCGTTTGCGCGAGCCCGCCATCGCCGTCCGTCCCGTCCCCGACGGCCCCGGCCGTCGGCATGCCCCGGGGGCCGACGGCCGGCCCGCCGCGGCCGCCTTGTCGAAGGCCCGCCGCGGATCCGCGGATACGGCACCCGATCGGGTGCGGAGCCCACCCGCCCGGACCATTGCGCATCTCACCCGACCGCCCGGCAGGGGGTGCCCGGGATCAGCCGATCCGTGATCCGGGCCGGCTCTCCTCGCGCCACTGCCGCACGGAGCGCACGATGTCCTGGCCGATCCGCTCCAGGAGGGCCGCGGCGTCGTCCATCCGGGCGCCGGCCGGGGTGCCGGGGCCGAGGGTTTCGGCGCCCTGGCGGGCGATGCCGGCGAGCGTCGTGTTCCGCTCGGCGCTGGCCAGCAGTGCCCGGTACCAGACGTCGTCGTCGATGACGTACTGCTCCCGGCGCTGCTGTTCGCCGCGTTCGCGGCGGATCAGTGCCTGGCCTTCCAGGTAGCCGACGGCCTTGGAGACGGCGGCCGGGCTGACCTGCAGCCGTTGCACCAGTTCGCCCGCGGTGAGGCTGCCGTCGTCGGTGACGTACAGGCAGGCGAGGACCCGGGCGGCCATCCTGGGCAGGCCGCTGTGCACCAGCAGCTCGGCCAGCTCGTCGGCGAATTCGCGGACGGCCTGCGGGTCGCGGCCCTCGGCCGGCGGTGTGGCGGCGGCGGTCCGTCGGGCGGTCGTGCCGCTGCGGCGGGAGCGCTGCGCGGTGGCGCGCTGGGCGTGTTCGGCCCGGTAGTCGGAGGGCCCGCCGTTGCGGGCGATCTCGCGGGTGACGGTCGAGGTCGGCCGTTCGAGCTGCCGGGCGATCTCGCCGTAGCCCAGCCCTTCGGCCAGTCCGGCGGCGATCCGGTGGCGGTCCTGCGGGGTCAGCCTGGCTCCGGGCATCCGTCCTCGTCTCCTTCCGTCGCCTGAACAGTACCCGTCCGCCCGGTCCCCCGTTGCAATGGACTCGCACGGTTCCGCCGCACCCGCCGGGCGAGTCATGACAAGGAGAAACCCGCTATGACCTGCGAATCTATCCACCACCGGCAGGGCCGGCATTGACCACTGCGTGAACTCGTCCGGTGCTCCCTCCCGCCCCGTGGGCACCACACCGAGGGGGGTGCCGCCTGCGGAACCACCACCCGTGCAGCCGTCACCCCCGCCCCTTCCCCGGTGTCACGGCAGCGCGGCCGCCTTGCGCAGCAGCACCGCCCGCTCGCGGGTGTTGCGGCACAGCCGGGCGGCGAGCTCCAGCTCGGCGCGGGCCTCGGCGGTGCGGCCGAGCCGGGTCAGCAGTTCGCCGCGCACGGCCGGGAGCAGGTGCGAGCCCGAGAGCCGGCCGGAGGCGGCGAGCTCGTCGACCATGTGCAGCGCCTGCTGGGGTCCGTCGGCCATGGCGACGGCCACGGCCCGGTTGAGTTCGACGACGGGGGAGGGGGCCACGCGGCCGAGTGCCTCGTAGAGGAGCACGACGCGTTCCCAGTCGGTCTCCGGCACCGAGGGCGCGACCGCGTGGCAGGCGGCGATCGCGGCCTGGAGGCCGTAGGGGCCCAGGCCCCGGCCGGTGGCGGTGGCCCGGCCGAGTGCGGCCAGGCCGCGGTGGATCGCGGAGCGGTCCCACCGGCGCCGGTCCTGGTCCTCCAGGAGCACCGCCTCCCCGTCGGGTCCGGTGCGGGCCGGGAAACGCGCGGCGGTGAGTTCGAACAGTGCGAGCAGTGCGCACGCCTCCGGTTCGGCGGGCAGCAGGGCGGCCAGGGTCCGGGCCAGCCGGAGTGCCTCGTAGGCGAGGTCGGGGCGCAGCAGGTGGTCGCCGGCGGTCGCCGTCGAGCCCTCCGTGAAGATCACGTACAGGACGCTCAGGACCGCGCCGAGCCGTTCGCGCCGCTCCTGGGCCGGCGGCAGTTCGAACGGCACGCGCGCGGCGGCGATCGTCTTCTTCGCCCGGGTGATCCGGGCCTGGACGGTCGCGGTGGGCACGAGGAACGCCCGGGCGATCTCCTCGCTGGACAGGCCGCCCACCACGCGCAGGGTGAGCGCGACCCGGGCCTCGGGGGAGAGCACCGGGTGGCAGGCGGTGAACATGAGCGCGAGGACGTCGTCGTCGACCCGGTCGGGGTCCCACGGGAGTTCGTGCGGCGGGTCGGACGCGGTCGCCGGGCCGGAGCTGAACTGGCCCTCGGCGAGCCGGCCCGCGAGCAGGGTGTAGCGCTCGTCGAGGGCCGAGGCGCGGCGGAAGGCGTCGACGGCCCGCCGCCGGGCGGTCGTCAGCAGCCAGCCCACCGGGCTGGCGGGCACGCCGTCGCGTGCCCAGCTGACGAGTGCCTCGGCGAGGGCCTCCTGGGCGACGTCCTCGGCGAGCGCGAAGTCCCCGGTGTAGCGGGCCAGTGCGCCGACGATCCGGGCGGACTCGATCCGCCAGAGGGCCTCGGCGGCCCGCCGGGCCGATTCGGTGCTCGGCGGGCCGTCGGGGGTGGTGGGCATCAGTGCTGGCCGGTCCGCTCGCGCCAGGCCCGCTCCTTGGCGATCCACTCGTTGTCCTGCGGGAACTCCTCGATGCCCGGCACGCGGCGGATCTCGACCTTCGAGCCGGTGACGGCCGGGAGCCGCTTGGCCCACTCGACGGCCTCCTCCTTCGACGCGACGTCGATCACGTAGAAGCCGCCGAACAGCTCCTTCGTCTCGCCGTACGGGCCGTCGGTGACCACCGGGGCCTGTCCGCCGAAGTCGACCACCACGCCCTGGGAGGGGTCGTCCAGTCCCTCGGCGGCGACGAGCACGCCCGCCCGGATCAGTTCCTCGTTGAAGCGGCCCACCGTCTCGAGCATCTCCTCGAAGGGCGTCTCCATCATCTTCGCGACGCTCTCGTCGGTGCCCCGCATGATCAGCATGTACTTCGACATCGTCACTCCTTGCTCGGGGGCCGTCTTTGGGCCCTCTCCATCCCAGGTCGAACGGCGCGGCCGCGGATCGACACGGCGGGCGGATCCGGGCCGCTTTTTTTTCGACGGACGCCACCCTCCCGCAGGTCGCCGTCCCCCCACACCTGGAGGTGCTCACACCTGGCGTTGCTCACCCCTGGCGGTACGCGGCCGTCGCGATCTCGGCGAACGAGCGGACCAGCGGGTTGGTGTCGCCGTCGTTCCACGCCGCGACCACCGGGCTGGGCGCCATGTCGGCCAGCGGCACCACGGCCAGGTTCTCGGGCAGGTCGTGTCCGAGCGGGGCCAGGCCGACGGTGCTGTTCCAGAGCACGGCCTGGAGGCACTCCTGGACACCGCGCACCACGGGGCCCTCGCGCGGGGTGCCGCCGTTCCAGTACGACTGCCACAGGGGGTCGGTTCCCGGGGGGAACTGGAACCAGCGGCGGTCGGCCAGGTCGGCCAGTTCCAGGCGGCCGCGCCGGGCCAGCGGGTCGTCGGCGCGCAGGACCGCGCCGACCGGGTCGGTGCGCAGCACGCGCACCGCCAGGGCGGTGTCGTCGAACGGCGCGCGGGTCAGCGCGACGTCGACCAGCGCGGCGCGCAGCCCGCAGGTCGGGTCGGTCAGGTCGGTGTCGCGCACGCGGATCTCGACGCCGGGGTGGCTGCGGCGGAAGGCGGCCGCCAGCCTGGTGATGCCGGGGTCGGTGCCGTCGCCCAGGATGCCGACGGTCAGGGTCGCGGCGCCGGCCGCCGCGGCCACGCGCGCGCGCAGGCGCTCGGCCCGCCCGAGCAGGTCCCGCGCCTCCTCCAGCAGCACGGCCCCCGCCGGGGTGAGGGCGACGCCGGCGGGGGAGCGGGTGAACAGCAGGGCGCCGCTCTCCTGCTCCAACCGCTTGATCGCCCGGCTCAGCGGCGGCTGGCTCATGTGCAGGCGGGTCGCGGCCCGGCCGAAGTGGAGTTCCTCGGCGACCGCCACGAAGTAGCGCAGGGTACGTAGCTCCACGCTGCGACGATACCCCCCGGGTATCGGCGTGGCGCAACGGGTCTTGGACACCGGCCCGGCCCCGGCGGTGGACTCGGACCATGACCGACACAGCGAAGACCAGCGAACCGCAGGCCGGCCCCACCGTCTCGGTGCTCGCCCCCGGCGACGGCGAGACGATCGTCCTGGGCACCACGCGCATGCGCGTCCTGGAGGACGGCAGCCACACCGGGCACCGCCTGGCGATGACCGAGTCCCTCCTCGCCCCGCACACCCCCGGACCGCCGCAGCACCGCCACGCCCGCCACGACGAAGCCTTCTACGTCATCTCCGGCACGGTGCGCTTCACCGTCGGCGACCAGCACCACGACGCGGGCGCGGGCACGTTCGTGATGGTCCCGCCCGGCGCCCCGCACACCTTCGCCAACGTGAGCGACCACAGCGCCGTCATGCTCAGCGTCTTCACCCCCGACCTGTACCTGCAGTACTTCCGGGACCTGCGGGACGCGGCCGCCGCCGGCGCGCCGCCGACCCCCGAGGCCGGCCTGCGCACGATGAGCCGCTACGCCACCGAGCCCGCCGCCGACGGTGACCGTGAAAGGACGTCATGACCATCGCCTACTGGCTCCTCGCCACACCGTGTCAGTTCTTTTTCTAGTTCCAACACCAGTAAGCCTGTGAGCTGTGGTGCTGTAGTTCTGCGGAGGACAATCTGTCGGGCTTTGTGAGCTGCGGCTTTGGGCGTGTCGGATCCGTATTTCATGGGCATGTCATGCGGTTGACGTGCTGTGCCGTAGTTAGGTTGAGAATGTCGTAACTACAGGGATAACTACCTGCCGTTGCAGCAGTTGAAGTCGTGGGTTCTGCGGCTTGGTGCGGGGCCGTGCCGCTGCCGCCGTCCGGGTCGGGGTGGCTGGGGTGGGGGCAGGTGCAGGTTACCCCGTGGTCGCGGAAGTTCGGCTGCCGCCGGACTCGGGCCTTGATGGCCCTTTCCGTGCCCTCGTGTTGCAGTGGTTGCCGTAGGCGGGTTGAAGGCCGGCGGGCGCGGGGCGTGGTGTGTCCGGATGGGTCTGGTGCGGGCCTGTCGCTACTGGGATGTGTTGGTGATGTCAGGTTCTGGCAGCGTCATGGGGAGGGAGACGGGTTCGATTCGGACCCGTGAGGTGTTCCGCAGTCGGCAGGTATGGCTGAGGCGCGGATACTGGCTGGGTGCCCGTGTACAAGGAGTCCAACGTCCGCCTGCCGTTCTGCGCTTTGGAGGCCTTGGCCGTCGTTGCGCGGCGGTGGGGAACGTCACGGGACGAGGCGGTGCGCCGGCTCCTCGCGCAGTATGTGGAGGCCCAGGAGGAAGTCGACCCGGATGATCGGTGCACCCACATTTCCACCGTCCTGCGCTACCCGCCCCCGCCGCGCTGGCGACGGGAGCCGATGGAGAGCGGAGTCCTTCGGCTGCGCGCCGACGCAGGCCTGTTGGAACGGGCCCGCGCTGCGGGGCTGAAGTTGCCCGGGCAGCACGAACGCGCCCACCGGGACTACCAGGGCCGGATGCTGGACCGACGCGGTGATGACTGCGATCGCGACCGTGGGGCCCTTCACCGACGACTTCCTGGGCGACTTGATGCCGCTGCTGCGCCATCGCGCGGCGCTCGGCCTGTGGCGGCTGACCACCGCGGTCACCAGCACCGTCCCGGAGCAGAAGGTTCTGGTCGAGGCCGAAGCCATCCGCAGCCGCATGATGTACGAGACGCTGCCGCGCGATCACCTCACCCCCGAACAGGAGCATCTGCTGCTGGTGGCCGACGCCTTGGAGGAGGACGTGGCGTGGCACTCCCCGGAGCGATTCCGGGCCGCCGCCCGCCTTGCCCGCCGCCTGCTCGCCGGCCCCGCCGCGGAAGCCGGAGAGCGGATGCTCCACGACCAGGCCGATGAGTGGAGCGAGCAGTACCAGGACGCGCTGCAATCCGAGGACCCCGCCGCGCTCTCGGGGGAGAGCCCCACGTACGACTGGACCGGACGCGGCGGCACCGCGGTGTGGAGGGCTCATCGCCGCGTCGACCTGCAGGACTTCGAGGACTGGCTGGTCGGCCGCGAGAGCACCGAAACCGAGCACCTGATGCCCCGCCCCGGCTGGCTGCTGCGTACTCCGGCCGCCTGGCGCGCGCAGGCCCCCGCCGGCCGGGGAGAACTGCCCGAGCCCTACGCGGCCTGGGTCGCCCAAGGACGGGCCCTGGCCTTCCCCTACCGCAACAGGCAGGCGGTGTGGCCGCTGCAGTGCTGTCCGGGCACGGCCGCCGGAGAGCCAGTACCGGGGATCGCACCGCTGATCCGCCCGGCGGCAGCACTGCGGTCCGAGACGGTCGCCAGCTTTATCGAAGCCACCCTCATCGACTGGAACCATGAGTTCGACGAAGATCCCTCCCTCCCCATCCGGCTCGACCTCCCCGCGGACAAGGCACAGGCCTTCGGCTTCATCACCGGCCAGCAGAAGCTCGACGCCATGGCCGAAGCCCGCCGAGCGACCCTGAAGTGCATCGACGACGCCCTCGACGAGTTCAAGGACTTCGGGCACGACGAAGAGACACTGAAGCTGCTCCGGGAGGTCCGCGGCAGCATCCGCGAGTTCCGCCACCGTGCCCGGCAGTTCGACAAGCGCATCGCAGCGAAGGTCACCCAAGTCCGGGCCGCATGGCGCTGGCCCGGTCCCTCGGTGGCCGCCAGCGTCCTCGACGGCACCCGGGCCGAGGTGGTCGAGTGCCTTGCCGGCGAAGCTCACCGGCGAAGCGGCCTGCTCGTGGAGTACGCGCAGCACGAAGCCTGGCAGCAGGCCTTCGATCGGTATGGCCGCCGGATGTGACACCCACCGATACAACTGGGTCCTTGCCGCGCTGAAGAGTGGACTCGGAGCCGGGCACCACAACCCGGATTCCGACGCCCCGCGCACCACCTTGGTGCGCTCGCCCTGCAGGAGACCCACATGAATCCTGGCAATCGCCCCGTCATCCCGTCCACCGCAGGAGGCATCGCCGCCGTCGCACTCGCCGTGACCGGCGCGCCAGGACCGGTAACAGCCCTCGCCTTCGGCTGCTTCGCCCTCAGCCTGATCGTGATCGCCCTCCAGTCCGTCCTTCCGCAGGAGCCCAAGTACCTGCTGGCCTGGTGGCGCGCCCGCTGGCGCCACCAGCAACTGCGCCGCGAAGCCTCACGCTGGCAGTCAGATATGCCCGGTTCGGCCGGACCGCGCGAGGAGCCACAGACCAGTGAAACCAGCGAGAACCGTGACGCGATCTCGGCACAGCGGTGACCTTGACGCCCACATCCGCCACGAACACCCGGACCGGCCGAACCGACGGCACAAGGCCTGCAGGGATCTCGGCCAGTCGGATGCAATACGCGAACCGATCAGGCCACGCTCGACTGCAGCCAGGACCTGCCAGAACTCGGGCCCGTTCAGACGCGTACGGCCGAAGCCCCCCCGTCCGAGGAAGGAGTGTCGCTACGCTCACCCAACGAGCAGCGGCACGCCACCGAGGAGGGCGGACTCATGGGCCGTCAGAAGCCGGGCAAACCCCGCCGCAGTTCGAAC
Source organism: Kitasatospora sp. NBC_01300 (assembly GCF_041435235.1). NCBI lineage: Bacteria > Bacillati > Actinomycetota > Actinomycetes > Kitasatosporales > Streptomycetaceae > Kitasatospora > Kitasatospora sp. NBC_01300. The sequence continues at coordinate 7,755,533 of NZ_CP108408.1, forward strand.
GACACGCACAATCACCCGGGCCTTCCTGCGGCGATGCTGCCGCACTTCGACGGCCCGGACCCCAACGGTGCCCTGTTCAGGGCCGTCATCGGCGCAGCACTCGAGTCCTGCACGTCCTGCCAGGACGCGACACTCACGCTCCTGGTCGAGGACCCGGCGACCTGTGCCCGCCTCGTGCAACTCGCGTGCGGCATGTTGGCCGAGTTCGAGGGAGGCCTGCCGGCCGACCAGACCGACCCCGACGTGTCCAGCTTCGCCAGCGTTGCCTTCCGCCGCCTCGCCCGCGCCACCCAGGACACCACCGCCCAGGCCGTGTTCCGCGAGTGCGAGCAGATGACGCCCCGCGAGCGTCGCGACGCCGCCAACACCGCCCTGGACACCCTCGTCGGCTACACCCACCTGCCCTCGCAGGATCTCGCCCAACTGAGGCGACTCCTAGCCCAGAACCAGGGCGGCAGAGCCTTCTGACGCGTCGCGCGCCGCGCTGCCGCGCAACCCCTACGCCACCCACCACCCGGCGCCGGAGGCGCCCACACCGGCCTCCCCTTGGCCCACTGCCGCCGTCCCCGGCCACACCACCCAGAACACCCCCGCTGCGCCCCGGCCCGACGCCGACGCCGAGGTCACCCCGGCCACCGCGGCCGCCCTGGACACCCTGACACCCGACCAGCCCCCCACCCACCCGCTGCGCCCGACCCGGGACCACGCGCCGCGTACGACCACCTCCAGGCCCGCCCGCACCAACGGCGGGAACTACGCCGGCCGGGACTACGGCTACTACCTCGACATGATCAGCTCGGTCGTCGACCAGGCCCTCCAGGAACACGACGGCGACACCAAGGCCACCATCGCCGCCCTGGAAAACAAAGCAATTCCCAACGCAATGGCCCTCTTCGAAGCAACCCGAGTCGGCGGAAACTACGAACACACCGTCTATCCCGAACGCCTCGAATTCCTCAGCAAGAAGACCAAGAAGGGAGCCGACGACATCTGGGAAGGCCGCCACAAGTGGGAGAACGGCCCACTCATGACCCAGCTCAAGGACGGCACCCTCACCAGCGTGGCCGTCGACGTCCTCGACACCAACGCCGCCTACTGCAGCGCCCTGAAGGCTTGGCTGCCCATCGGCTCCCTCGTCCACCAGCCCAACGGCGGCTTCGACCCCAAGCGCTCCGGCGTCTACCTCCTGCCCGAACGCCCCACCTGGCACCACCCGCACCTGCCCGACCCGATCGGCAACCGCCGCGAGCCCGGCCCGGTCTTCCTGGACGACGCCACCATCCGCCTCCTGATCCGCTGCCACAAGCTCGACCTCTGCGATCCCCCGTACATCACCCAGGCCTGGACCTCCGGCGCCTCCGAGAACATCGCGGAGAAGTTCCGCCGCGTCCTCACCACCGCCCGCGAGAAAGCCGTCCTCGAAGGCGATAAAGTCACCGAAGAATACATCAAGGCCATCTACTCAATTTTTGTCTCTACCATCGGCGAATCCACCACCAACCGCGACCTCCGCCGACCCGACTGGATGCACATCTTCCGCAGCCAGGCATTCGCCAACCTCTGGTACAAGGCATACCGCGCCCACGAACACGGCCTCACCATCGTCCGCCTCCGCGGCACCGACGAACTCCACATCACCGGAGATTTCCCCTGGCGCACGGTATTCGAAGAAGGCCGCCTCACCACCCAGCTGAAGCTCAAGACCCAGTACACCCTCGGGAAGGCCGCCTGATGTCGACCGACGGCTGGAAGAACTTCGGCAAATACGGCGCCGCCGACGACCCCGAAAACCGCCACGGAAAAATCGTCCTCGCCCGCGCCCTCGAAGACGCCCTGGAACGGATGATCATCGAAGGCGGCATCAAATCCCCCGTCACCACCCGCCGGGGCCTCACCGCCCGCATGAAGTACCTCACCACCACCCAAGGCGGCGCCCAAGCCATGGCCGACGCCGGCATCACCGCCGTCCCCAAGACCATCAGCGCCTGGACCAAGGGCAAGCAACACCCCCTACCCGCCAACCTCGACGCCATCGACACCGCCTACTGGAACCTCCGCGCCGCCAACATCCTCAACAACCCCGGCGCGTTCAAGCAGCACCTCAACAACGCCGGCAAGGGCACCCGGGTCGAGATCCACCCCATCAACCAGGACGTCGTCGACGAACCGCGCCGCCGCGACAACCTGCGCCTCCGCACCCTGCAGGTCCGCTACGTCTGGGACGAAGCCGTCGACGCCATGGTCGCCGGCGACATCGGCAAGCTGGAGGAGATCTGGGACGACGTCATCGCCGACCTCGACTCCGACTGGGGCGCCTACACCTACGTCCGCCACATCGGCCTTGGCGCCTGACCACCCCCACCAGCCGCGCGCCCGCCCCACCGGGCTGCAGCTGCGCCCCACCCCAGCTCAGACCAGCACCACCGGGCACAACAGCGCGTACATTTCCCCCGCAGCTGCGCCTCCGCGATGTCCCAAGGGCCGGTGATGCAGCCAGCCAGGGCGAAGAAGGCACCGTGGCGGCGCGCGGTACGGCGCCAGACGCGCGAGCTGTTCAGACCGCCCTCGTAGAAGCAGACGCCAGCCCGGCCGGTCACCGTCCTGGACGTTGCCGGCCACGTCCAGGACGGCCGACCAGCCGACCGCCGGCTCCGCCCAGCCCTCGAAGTCACCGAACCGCGCCCACCCGCCGGACGCCAGCCCGGCCAGGTGCGAATCCGGCCCGCGGCCGCCGGCCAACGCGAACGTCTCGACCCGGTGCGAGGCCGCGAAGACCACCTGCGCCCGCTGCCCCTCGACGGCCCACGCCTGCATGCCCAACGGCCGCAACGGCTCGCTGCCGACATCGACGGCGTACATCGTGCCGCCGTCCACCGGCGCCGCCTCGTCGCTCACACCCAGGCCAACGAGCCCGCCCCCCGAGGTAACCCAGTCAGCGACCGGCCCCGCCCCGCTGTGCACCGCCGGGGCCCGGGCCGGAGCTCCACCACCTGGCCGAGCAGCAGCCGGCCGAGCCGCCCGCCGGCGGCACCGCAGCCACCCCGTGCCTCCGAATGCCCGGCTACTGAAGGAATTCTCGGTACAATTCTCGAAGCGCCGCAGCATGAATCCCCGGTACAACCTGGAGGGGAGACGGGGCATCAGGCGGAATTCCCTGACCGTGCAATTCTGATACAGGCTCAGGCTGATAGCGCCCGGTACAACTTCCCCGTCTGCAGTGGGAAACACGTAGGATATGAAGGGTCATCATCCCGATACAGGCGACCGTCAATCAGGCGCGTTACAGAAAATGCCCCCGATGCCTGTACAGGGCCCGATTGGGGCGCTAGAAGTGCCTCACTGGTTCAGACCAGCTAGCAAGTCCCTTATCTGACTCAGAGTCACAGATCCTCTGGCCAATGACTTGTAACGACGCGGGTGCCGTGACAAAACTGGAGCCCGGTACAGAACAGGGCAGGCGCCCGGAGGGCGTCCCCCCGAAGGAGCTGGCCGGCCCCGGGAGTAGCCCGCTCGCGACAGGCAAAGCCCGAGAGCACAGAAGAAAAGCCCAGTTCAGAGCCCTAAAGAACCGTCTTCACGAGGGAAAAGGCCAGCCAGGGGGTGTTCGGAATCGGTACAAGGGCCGGCCCCCGGGTAGCCCACCGACAGGCGAGAGTTGTACCGGAACCCTCCCCCAGTTAGACAAGAGCCACGGAGTGGCGTTACAGCATTCCGTCACGGTAGTGACGGCGCG
>NZ_CP108409.1:0-887500 GCF_041435235.1 Kitasatospora sp. NBC_01300
CGCGCCGTCACTACCGTGACGGAATGCTGTAACGCCACTCCGTGGCTCTTGTCTAACTGGGGGAGGGTTCCGGTACAACTCTCGCCTGTCGGTGGGCTACCCGGGGGCCGGCCCTTGTACCGATTCCGAACACCCCCTGGCTGGCCTTTTCCCTCGTGAAGACGGTTCTTTAGGGCTCTGAACTGGGCTTTTCTTCTGTGCTCTCGGGCTTTGCCTGTCGCGAGCGGGCTACTCCCGGGGCCGGCCAGCTCCTTCGGGGGGACGCCCTCCGGGCGCCTGCCCTGTTCTGTACCGGGCTCCAGTTTTGTCACGGCACCCGCGTCGTTACAAGTCATTGGCCAGAGGATCTGTGACTCTGAGTCAGATAAGGGACTTGCTAGCTGGTCTGAACCAGTGAGGCACTTCTAGCGCCCCAATCGGGCCCTGTACAGGCATCGGGGGCATTTTCTGTAACGCGCCTGATTGACGGTCGCCTGTATCGGGATGATGACCCTTCATATCCTACGTGTTTCCCACTGCAGACGGGGAAGTTGTACCGGGCGCTATCAGCCTGAGCCTGTATCAGAATTGCACGGTCAGGGAATTCCGCCTGATGCCCCGTCTCCCCTCCAGGTTGTACCGGGGATTCATGCTGCGGCGCTTCGAGAATTGTACCGAGAATTCCTTCAGTAGCCGGGCATTCGGAGGCACGGGGTGGCTGCGGTGCCGCCGGCGGGCGGCTCGGCCGGCTGCTGCTCGGCCAGGTGGTGGAGCTCCGGCCCGGGCCCCGGCGGTGCACAGCGGGGCGGGGCCGGTCGCTGACTGGGTTACCTCGGGGGGCGGGCTCGTTGGCCTGGGTGTGAGCGACGAGGCGGCGCCGGTGGACGGCGGCACGATGTACGCCGTCGATGTCGGCAGCGAGCCGTTGCGGCCGTTGGGCATGCAGGCGTGGGCCGTCGAGGGGCAGCGGGCGCAGGTGGTCTTCGCGGCCTCGCACCGGGTCGAGACGTTCGCGTTGGCCGGCGGCCGCGGGCCGGATTCGCACCTGGCCGGGCTGGCGTCCGGCGGGTGGGCGCGGTTCGGTGACTTCGAGGGCTGGGCGGAGCCGGCGGTCGGCTGGTCGGCCGTCCTGGACGTGGCCGGCAACGTCCAGGACGGTGACCGGCCGGGCTGGCGTCTGCTTCTACGAGGGCGGTCTGAACAGCTCGCGCGTCTGGCGCCGTACCGCGCGCCGCCACGGTGCCTTCTTCGCCCTGGCTGGCTGCATCACCGGCCCTTGGGACATCGCGGAGGCGCAGCTGCGGGGGAAATGTACGCGCTGTTGTGCCCGGTGGTGCTGGTCTGAGCTGGGGTGGGGCGCAGCTGCAGCCCGGTGGGGCGGGCGCGCGGCTGGTGGGGGTGGTCAGGCGCCAAGGCCGATGTGGCGGACGTAGGTGTAGGCGCCCCAGTCGGAGTCGAGGTCGGCGATGACGTCGTCCCAGATCTCCTCCAGCTTGCCGATGTCGCCGGCGACCATGGCGTCGACGGCTTCGTCCCAGACGTAGCGGACCTGCAGGGTGCGGAGGCGCAGGTTGTCGCGGCGGCGCGGTTCGTCGACGACGTCCTGGTTGATGGGGTGGATCTCGACCCGGGTGCCCTTGCCGGCGTTGTTGAGGTGCTGCTTGAACGCGCCGGGGTTGTTGAGGATGTTGGCGGCGCGGAGGTTCCAGTAGGCGGTGTCGATGGCGTCGAGGTTGGCGGGTAGGGGGTGTTGCTTGCCCTTGGTCCAGGCGCTGATGGTCTTGGGGACGGCGGTGATGCCGGCGTCGGCCATGGCTTGGGCGCCGCCTTGGGTGGTGGTGAGGTACTTCATGCGGGCGGTGAGGCCCCGGCGGGTGGTGACGGGGGATTTGATGCCGCCTTCGATGATCATCCGTTCCAGGGCGTCTTCGAGGGCGCGGGCGAGGACGATTTTTCCGTGGCGGTTTTCGGGGTCGTCGGCGGCGCCGTATTTGCCGAAGTTCTTCCAGCCGTCGGTCGACATCAGGCGGCCTTCCCGAGGGTGTACTGGGTCTTGAGCTTCAGCTGGGTGGTGAGGCGGCCTTCTTCGAATACCGTGCGCCAGGGGAAATCTCCGGTGATGTGGAGTTCGTCGGTGCCGCGGAGGCGGACGATGGTGAGGCCGTGTTCGTGGGCGCGGTATGCCTTGTACCAGAGGTTGGCGAATGCCTGGCTGCGGAAGATGTGCATCCAGTCGGGTCGGCGGAGGTCGCGGTTGGTGGTGGATTCGCCGATGGTAGAGACAAAAATTGAGTAGATGGCCTTGATGTATTCTTCGGTGACTTTATCGCCTTCGAGGACGGCTTTCTCGCGGGCGGTGGTGAGGACGCGGCGGAACTTCTCCGCGATGTTCTCGGAGGCGCCGGAGGTCCAGGCCTGGGTGATGTACGGGGGATCGCAGAGGTCGAGCTTGTGGCAGCGGATCAGGAGGCGGATGGTGGCGTCGTCCAGGAAGACCGGGCCGGGCTCGCGGCGGTTGCCGATCGGGTCGGGCAGGTGCGGGTGGTGCCAGGTGGGGCGTTCGGGCAGGAGGTAGACGCCGGAGCGCTTGGGGTCGAAGCCGCCGTTGGGCTGGTGGACGAGGGAGCCGATGGGCAGCCAAGCCTTCAGGGCGCTGCAGTAGGCGGCGTTGGTGTCGAGGACGTCGACGGCCACGCTGGTGAGGGTGCCGTCCTTGAGCTGGGTCATGAGTGGGCCGTTCTCCCACTTGTGGCGGCCTTCCCAGATGTCGTCGGCTCCCTTCTTGGTCTTCTTGCTGAGGAATTCGAGGCGTTCGGGATAGACGGTGTGTTCGTAGTTTCCGCCGACTCGGGTTGCTTCGAAGAGGGCCATTGCGTTGGGAATTGCTTTGTTTTCCAGGGCGGCGATGGTGGCCTTGGTGTCGCCGTCGTGTTCCTGGAGGGCCTGGTCGACGACCGAGCTGATCATGTCGAGGTAGTAGCCGTAGTCCCGGCCGGCGTAGTTCCCGCCGTTGGTGCGGGCGGGCCTGGAGGTGGTCGTACGCGGCGCGTGGTCCCGGGTCGGGCGCAGCGGGTGGGTGGGGGGCTGGTCGGGTGTCAGGGTGTCCAGGGCGGCCGCGGTGGCCGGGGTGACCTCGGCGTCGGCGTCGGGCCGGGGCGCAGCGGGGGTGTTCTGGGTGGTGTGGCCGGGGACGGCGGCAGTGGGCCAAGGGGAGGCCGGTGTGGGCGCCTCCGGCGCCGGGTGGTGGGTGGCGTAGGGGTTGGAGGGGGTGGGGTTGGTGAGGCGGGCGTGGGTGCGGTCGGCGGTGAGGGTGAGGGTGGCTTGGGTACCGAGGTCGCGTTCGGCGATGGTGACGAGGAGTTGGGTGGTGGGGGCATCGGGGTGGGGATGGAGGGTGAGGGTGGTGTCGAGGCTGAGGGTGGTGATCAGGTCGTGCTGGTCGGTGTCGAGGATGGCCAGGACCGGGACGTGGTGGGTGCGGGCGAGGTGGGCCAGGGCCTGGGCGGCGTCGGTGAGGCGGGGGCCGGAGAGCGGGAGGCGGGGGTCGTCGAGGGCCTGGAGGCGGTCGACAACGACCAGGGCCAGGCCGGGCTGGCCGGTGGGGTGGGTGAGGTCGACGGCGGTCTCGGCGATGGCGTCGGGGGTGAGGTCGCTGCCGTCGTCGATGTAGAGGTGGGCGGCGGCGAGTTCGGCGTGGAGGGCGGTGACGTCGGCCTGTTCGGCGGGGGTGAGGCGGCCGGTCCGCAGGCGGCGGTAGTCGACGTGCAGGTGGGCGGCGACGATCCGGGCGGCGACGTCGGCGCGGGTGAGGCCGGAGGCGGCGTAGAGGACCGGCAGGCCGTGTTCGAGGGCGGTGGTGCGGGCGGTGGTGGTGGCAAGGAGGCTTGCGCCGATGCCGGGGGCGGCGGCGGCGAGGTAGAAGCGGCCGGGCTGGAGGCCGCCGAGGGCCTGGTCGAGGGTGGGGATGCCGGTGAACAGGGCGCGCGGGCCGGCCGGGGTGTTGGTGTGCGGGTCTGGGGTCTGGGGGGTGAGGACGGTCGTGAGGGCGTCGGCGAGCGGGGCCAGGCGGCGCGGGGGCCGCGGAGTGGCGGGCGCCGCGGGGGGCGTGGTGGCCGGCGGGGGCATGGCCGCGGGGGCGTGCAGGGCGGGTTCGCCGGCGGCCGGCGCGGGCGCGCTCGAGGTGGCCGGCTCGGCGTCGGCGGGGGCCAGCTGGCCGGGCGCAGCTGTGGCGGGGACGGGCTCGACTGCGGCCAGGGCCGGGACGGGCTGTCCGGTGGGCGCGGGCGGGTCGGCGGCCAGCGGCAGCAGGGCATCCGGGTCGACCAGGGGCAGGAGTTCGGAGGGGTCGACCAACGGCAGCAGCGGCGCGGCCGGGCCGGGGGTGACCGTGGCGGCCGGGGTCGCCGGGGTGGGGAACAGGGTGTCGTCCGGTGCATCAACCCCGCTACCGGGCGGGGTTGTTGATCCCTGGCGGGTGGTGCTGGCCTGGGCGCGGTTGTTCGAGGTCGGAGCGGTCGAGGACGCGGGCGCGCTCGGGGCGGACGGTGCGAGGGGCGCAGCTGCGGCGGGGACGGTGGCCGGGACGGGCTCGGCTGCGGCAGGCATCGGGGTGGGGGTCGGCTGGCTGCCGGGAGCGGCCGGCTCGGCGCCCGGGGTAATCGTTACAACTTCGTTGCTGTGTGGGGTTGTTGCTGGCGTGTCGGGTGTACCGGGGGCGGGGCGGCCGGGGTGGGTGGTGGGCGGGAGCGGGGTGCCGTCGGGGGTGGCGGGAAGCAGCACGGCGAGGGGGGTGACGTGGCGGCGCAGGACCTGGGGGTGGCCGGTGGCGGCGGCCTGGATGAGGTCGCCGAGTTTCTTGCGGGCGTCGGCGGTGCCGTGTGCGGGGGCGGGGGTGAGGTCCCAGCCCAGGGTGGTGGCGGTGGTGGGGGCGGTGAGCAGGGCGTGGTGGGTGCCGCGGGCCAGGGGGGTGGAGGTGCCCTCGCCGGCGGCGCGGATCAGCTGCGGGAGGGTGCTGCGGGCCTGGTGGAGCGTCTGCGGGCTCGGGGCCAGGACCAGGGCGAGGTCCAGAGGCGGGGCCGGAGCGGGGCGCAGCGGGACGGGGTCCGGCACGGTGGCGGTGTCGGCCGCCGGAGTGGGCGGCGAACCGGCGGCGGGAGCGTCGGTACGCGGCGGTACGGGCGCCGGGGTCCGGGCGGCGGGGGTGTGGGGGGCCGTGGGCACGGTGGTGTCCTGGGGATTCGGGGCGGCGGCGGACGCCGGTACGGGGTCGTCGGCCGGGGTGTCGGGGAAGGCGGGGCCGGGCGGCGGTGTGAGGTCTCCGGTGGGCGGGGCGGCCTGGCCGGGAGCGGACCGCGGCACGGTGGTCGCGGGGCCGGGTGAGGCGACGTCGGGGCCGACGGCCAGAGCGGGGGCCGTCGGGCCGGAAGCGGCGGGCGGCGGCAGGTGTGCCCCGGCGTCGGTCGCCCTGGGCCGGCTGGTGGCGGGCTCGGGTGCGGTCCGGCCGACGGCCGGGCGGGAAGTGACAAGGTCTTCACCGGACGGACCAGCGGTGCCCGGCGGACGGCTGGCGGCCAGGGCGTTCTCACGCGCCTCCGGCGCGGGGGCCAGGCGGTGGTGGCCGGCCGTGGACTTCAGGCTCGCCAGCTTGGGGCGGTCAAGGACGGTGTCGAGACCGGGCTCGCCGACCAGGACCAGGGGGAAGCGCTCCGGCCCGCCCCGCGCCCACAGACCGTGGAGCGTCTGCAGCGCGGCAGTGGCCAGGCGGTGGGCGTCGGGCACGACCAGCAGGCGGGCGGCGCGGCCGAGCTCGGCGGCGATCAGCTCCAGCGCGGCGTTCCGCGCGCGGGGCCGAGGGCGGCGGTGGTCGAGACCGAGGGCGGTGTACAGGACGTGGATGAGGGCGGCTTCGTCGGTGCCGGGGTGGGGGCGGACCTGGACGGCGGGCAGGGGCTGCTGCTGGGTGGCCGTGGCAATGGCCGGGGTCGCGGTGGTGGCCGGGCCGGTGACGCACAGGATCGCCCGGTGTTCGACGGTCGTGAGCAGGTCCTGGAGCAGGCTGTCCGCCGTTGGGTGGGCGGCCGGAGAGGCCGGCGGCACGGTCGTGTCGGCGGCGGTTGGGTTGGGGTGGTCAGCGGGGACCGGCACGGCGGCGGTGTCGGCCGCCGGAGCGGGCGCCGACCCGGCGGCGGCCGCGCCCGCAACCGGCGCAGCAGTGGACACGGGGGCCGGGCCGGGGTCCGGGACCGGGGTGGCGGCCAGCGCAGCCGATGCAGCGTCAACGGCTTTGGAAACAAGGAGAGTTATGGCGGCCTGGGTAGCCGGGTGGGGGACATCGCTGCCCGGGGCCGGACGTAGCGGGGCCGGGCCGACGGTGGTGTCGGTCTCCGGAGCGGCGGGCGGCGCCTGGGCCGGTTCCACCCCGGCGGCGAACTCGGCCGCGGCGACCGCGCCCAGTGCGGGCCGCAGGTGGTCGGCCACAAGCTGCTTTAGGGCCTTGTACATCTGGCCGGCCCGCTGGCTGGTCGGGCCGCCGAACGCGCCGCGGGGAGCGGTGAGCAGCGCGAGCCAGTGCGGACCGGTGAGCTTGCCCCGGGCCGCGGCTCCGAGGGCGGACTTCAGCTTGCGGCCCGCCGGAGTGGCCAGGTGACCGCGTGCCGGGTTCACCAGCTGGTAGGCGGGCATCGCCAGGTTCTGGCGCGGCCCCCGCGGGATCGACGTCCACAGCGGGTCCTGCGGGCCGGGAAGGACGAGGTACCCGGCCGCCCCCGGCTCCGGGGCGGGAGCAGCGGACCGGGCGGACGGAGCGTCGGCGGACCGGGCGGGGGCACGGCGTGAGGACTCGGCCCCGCGTGCGCCTTCGCGCGGGGTGCTGCCGGAGTGGGCCGGGCCCGGCGGCCGGCCGCCGGTCGTGCCCGGACCGCCAGCGGTCGTTCCCGCAGCTGTGTCCGGGGGGCCGACGCCCCCTGCGGCCGGGAGGAGCGGGTCCTCGCCGGCCGGAGCCGTGCCGGTGCCGGTGGTACCGGCACCACCCGTGCTGCTGGTGCTGCCCGCAGCTGCACGGGAGAGACGTGAACGGGAGGAGGGCACCAAAAACTCCAAGGACGCAGAAGGAGTGAGGAGAGCAGACCGGCCCCGGCGGGCCGCCGGTCCGACCGGCCGGACCGGCGGGAACAGCCCGGCAGCGGGCCCGCGCGCGGGCGACAGCCAGCGCCCGGGCGGTGGGTGTACCCGCACCCACCGAAGGTGTAACGCTGGCCGTCAGTCTAGCCGCACCGGTACACAATGTGGGGCCGATTGTTGTAACGAGAACGAGTGAAAGGCGCGCTGTCCGGGGGCCGGCCTCACAGGGCGTGGCCCGGCGCGACACCCGGCGGCCGGGAGGCTCCCAGAACGGGCGGGTCGGGCGGGAGAAACGGATGGCGGACGGAACCCGTGACGGACCTGCAGAGGCTCCGGGCCGGCCCGCGTGGCGGCCGGACAGCGACCCGGGCGGCAGAAGCGGACGGGAGCGGGCGCGGGTGGCCGCCGGGGCACGGCCCGGGATAGCGGCGGCGGAGAAGCCACTCCCCCACCGGACCGGCCGGAAACAGCCCGGCAGCGGGAGGCAGCGGCGGGCCGGGAGAGCACACTCCCCCGCCACCCCGGCCGGAGCCGCAGGGCCGCCGCAAACCACGAGCTGCAGGCTCTGAGCTGGCCTGACGGCCGACGCAACGACGGGCGGAGACTCACGAGCAGGCCGGACGGGGACGACGACCGGGCGGGACGGCGGGACGGCACGCGCGGCGAACATGGGAGGCCTGCGGCCGACACGTCTTGCCAAGCCTCGTACCAGCTGGTCAGGCCCAAGCAGCGATCCCGCTTGCCTCAGCCTGAACCGTCAATCGGGCCGGTTCGGCTGAGGACGGTTCATATGTCTGCGTCGACCAGCGGGTGCACGGTGGAGCCGGCCTGATGGCGCTTCTTGACGTGGAGCTGGGTGGGGATGCGGCGCCGCAGCTCTCCTACATGGCTGACCACGCCAACTGCCCGGTTTCCGGCTCGCAGGTGGTCGAGCACGTCCATGACGTCGGTCAGGCTCTGCTCGTCGAGGCTGCCGAAGCCCTCGTCGATAAAGAGCGTCCCCAGCGGCCGGCCACTGGCTTCCTGGGTCACGACGTCGGCCAACCCCAGAGCCAGGGCCAGAGCGGTGGTGAAGGTCTCTCCGCCGGATAGGGTGGAGGTCTCGCGTTCCACGCCCGTCCAGTCGTCACGTATGCGCAGGCCGAGGCCGGCTTTGGCGCGGCCTTGTCCGGTCTCCTTCTCGTGGCTGTGGCGAAGTTGGTAGCGGTCGTTGGTCATGATGCTCAGGCGCTTGTTGGCCGCGTCCGCGATCTGTTCGAGGCGGCCCGCGAGGACGTACGCCTCCAGCTCCATGCTCAGCGTGTTGACCGCGCCGGTTCCGGCTGCGACGCTGGCAAGACGGTCGACGAGCGCGCTCTCGGCCCTGAGCGGCTCCGCCGCTGCCACACGAGCGTCCAGGTCAGCGGTCAGGTGGGCCAGGTTCTGGGCGCGCTCCCGGGCCTGCTGGAGCTTGACGGCCGCGTCGGTGGCGCTGCTCTCGGCGTGCGCCAGGGCTTCTTGTGCCACTGCAGGGTCGGCTTGCGGCTGGCGGGCTGCTTCGAGGAGTTCTGCTTCGGCGAGGATGCTGTCGACCACCGCGAACTGCTTCCCCCACTGCTCCAGTTGCTCGTGCCACTGCTGCAGCACCGAGGAGGAGGAGAGCGCTGCGGTTGCTTCGTCGAGGTCGGCGAAGCCCGCTTGCATGGTGGCGTCGGCAGTGGTGCGCTGTGTCTCGGCCAGGTGTGCCTTGGCGCTCTCGGTGGCCTGAGCGGCGTCCAGGGCGGTGGCCAGGCGATCGGCAGTGGTGGTCAGCGAGGTGAGCCGCTTGGTCAGTGATGCTTCCTCGGCGCGCGCCTGTGTCAGGACGGCGGCGAGCTGGCTCTCCTGCTGGGCGAGCAGGGCGCTGCGGGCCTGGATCTCGGTCAGCGCTTCGCGGGTGCGGTTGCGCTGGTTCGTTTGTGTCTCGTGCTCGTTCTGGAGGCGTGTCAGTGCTTCTTGGGCGGGATGCAGTTCGGCTGCTTTGGCCCGTGCGCGGTCTTGGGTGGCTGTGGCGTCGGCGAGCCTTGCTTGAAGGTCGGGTACTGGATCGGTTCCGGCGGCCCCGATGGTGCGGGCGTGCTGTGCGGCGAGGTCGCTGCGCAGGTTCATCGCCTCTTCGTGGGCGTTGCGGGCCTCGTCGTAGTTCTCTTGTGCGGTGTCCTCGTCCTGGCGGGTGGGTTGGTCTGCGGCGGGCCGGGCGGGGGCGGGGTGAACGGGTGATCCGCAGACTTGGCACGGCTGGCCGGTTTCCAGCACGGCGGCGAGCTCGCCCGCCATGCCGTCCATGCGGCGCTGCCGCAGGTCCAGCCAGGTCTGCTGTGCCCTCAGCATCTCCTTCTCGCGCTCGGTCTCATTGGTGGTGGCGCGGCTGAGCTTGACGGCGAGGGCGTCGCGTTCGACCGCGGTCGCGAGCTGAAGTGCGAGTGACTTGTGGGTCGCTTCCAGGGACGGCAGCTCTTGGACGGCACGCTCGAGATCGGCGATCTTGCCGGTGTGGTGTTCCAGGGTGTTGAGCCAGTCCTTGAGCCAGGCTTCGGCCTCGTCGTATTGCTCCTGGGCGTGCTCTTCCTTCTCGCGCAGGGTGTCCAGTTGCTCGGACAGGGCCGCGTGCCGCTCCTCCTCGGGCAGCAGGCCCTCCAGTCGTCCCTTCTCGGCGTGGAGTCGTTGCTGGGCCGCCTGCAGTCCGGGGATGTCCTCGCTGGTGTCCTGTGCGTCCAGGAGCAAACGCGCGCGGCTCTCTGCGTCCTTCGCGGCTTTCAGGGCCTTGGTGTGGGCTGCCGTCTGGTCGAGGAGAGGGCGTAGCGGCTCGGCGCGGCGACCGGCCTCGAGTTGCCGGCGCAGGCGCGGGTGGTCGGTGGCGGTCTCCTCCAAAGCGGCGCGCTGGGTGAGTGCCGTTTGGTGCCGGGCTTGCTTCCCCGCCAGGTCGCTGGTCTTGCTCAGGTGGTCCTTGGCGGCTTGGTAGGTCTGTTCGGCCTGCTGCGCTTGTGCGGCGGCTACTGTGCAGTCGTCCTCGGCGGTGGCGGTTAGGCGTCGTGCCCACGGGAGCCAGGCGGTGAGGTGACGCTCGTCGGGCCGGGCGTCGGTGCGGGCTGTCAGGGTGGGGCCGGCCTCCTGGTCGATGCGCTCTGCCAGGAGCAGGACGTGTGCGGTTGCACCGTCGGCCTCACGGTGGAGGGCTTTGGCGCGGTTGGCGAGCCAGACGGTCAGGTCGCGGAAGCGCCGGGTGCCGAACAGCTTGCCGAGCAGCTTGCGGCGTTCTTCGGCGCCCGCGTGCAGGAACGCGGCGAACTCGCCCTGCGGGAGCAGCACGACCTGGCAGAACTGTTCCTTGGTCAGTCCCAGGATGTCGGTGACTTCCTTGTTGGCTTCCTGGTGGCTGGAGGAGATCGCCTGCCAGTGGTGGGCGCCGTCGGGACCGGTGGTGCGCTCCAGGAGCTGGACGGTGGCTTCGGCGGTGGCGATGCCGTTCTTGGCCCGGGTGCTGGGATAGCTCTGCTTGGGCGTACGCATGATCTTGAAGCGGCGGTCCGCCGCGGTGAACTCCAGGGCGACCGCGGTGCGGATGCCAACTTGGGCGTGGTGGCTGCGCAGACGGTGCTCGGTGCGCTGGCCGGGCACTCTTCCGTACAGGGCGAAGCAGAGCGCGTCCAGGACGCTGGTCTTGCCCGCTCCGGTGTCGCCGTGCAGGAGGAACACGCCCGAGTTGGTCAGTTCGTCGAAGTCGACGGTCTCGGTGCCGGCGAAGGGACCGAAGGCCGTGATGGTCAGGTGGTGAGGGCGCATCAGCTGGCCTCTCGCTCAGCGGCGGCGGTGCGGACCTCTTCCAGTCCCTGCAACAGGAGCTGCTGCTCGGTGTCGGTCGCGTGGCTGTGGGTGACGTAGCTCAGGAAGTCGACGGCGATCTCGTGGTCTGTTCGTCCCTCGACCCGGGAGCGGAACGTCGTGTCGTCCGCGGGCTGCTCTTCGGCGGTGAAGGTGAGCTTGAGGATGTGGGGAAAGCGCTGCCGCAACTGTTCCATGGCCATGTAGGGGCGGTCCGGGTCGGTCAGGGAGACATGCAGCCAGCACTGCTCGAACCGGGTGTGGTCCGGATCCTTCAGGAGGTCCTTGAGGTTGCCGGTGATGTGGTGAAGCGGTCGTGTCACCGGGCAGGGGATCTTCTCGGCGGTCACGCCGCCGTCGGCGCCCAGGTCGACCAGCCACATCGCCTTGTCGTAAGGGGCCTCGGAGAACGAGTAAGCAATCGGGGAGCCGCTGTAGCGGATGCGGTCGCTGATGGTCTGGCAGCGGTGCAGATGTCCAAGGGCGACGTAGTCGGCGCCGGTGAACACCGCCGCCGGAACGCTCGGGACGCCGCCGGCGCTGATGTCGCGCTCACTGTCGCTGGTCTTGGCGTCTGTGACGAAGGCGTGGGCGAGCACGACGGACCGGGTTCCGGGCCGGGCGGCCAGGTCCGCGCGGACCCGGTCCATCGCAGCGGTGAGCACGGCTTGGTGGCTCGCAGCCTCCGCGCCAAGGCTGACGTGGACCAGGGCGGGCTCGAAGTAGGGCAGGCCGTAGAAGGCTACGGGCCCGTGCTCGTCCTCGACGACGGCGGGGCGCGCGCAGTCGGAGGGATCGGTACGCAGGTGGATACCGGCCCGTTCGATCAGGCGTGCGTTGACTCCCAGGCGCCGCGGGGAGTCGTGGTTCCCGCTGATCATGATCAGTGGGACGCCGAGGCCGGCGAGTTCTTCGAGGACCCAGGTGAACAGGTCGATGGCGTCCAGCGGCGGGATCGCACGGTCGAACACATCGCCGGCAACGGCGACGACCTCGATGTTCTTGGTGCGGACCAGGTCCGCCAAAGCTTCGAGGAACGCCCGCTGGGCTTTGATGAGCGACTCGCGGTGCAGGGAGCGGCCCAGGTGCCAGTCGGAGGTGTGCAGGATCCGCATGCGCAGCGACAGTACCTGACGCACGGTCTCCCCCGCGAACGAACTTACACATCAGCTGAGTTCGCTAGTCTCAGGAGACGGTCGGCGGGCAGTGGCTTGGTCGCCGAGGGCCTGTCCTGCACTCATCTGGGCAGGAGCCCCAGCTGGCGGGCCCTTGGGGGCGCCAGGCTGCCCGCGTGGAGTGGGGCGGACGTTCTAGGATGGTGTCCCTCACATCATCACAGTTATGTGCCAGCAGAACTGACGGTGCGGCACCCCTGTCGCAGTGGTCGTTGGTCGGGTTGGCCCCCGGAGCCATGGAGCGGTCGAGGCAGTGCACCTGAAGAGCTTCAGCATCAGCGGGTTTCGATCGCTGACCGACGTCGCCGACATCCCGGTGAGCAGGCCGACGATCCTGGCCGGGCACAACGACGGGGGCAAGAGCGCCGTGCTCGACGCGCTGGCGTTCCTGCTGGGCAAGCGGTCCCTGTCCGACGACGACCGCAGCTACAGCGGCACCGACACCGAGCAGGAGCCCGGTGAGGGTGCCGGCCGGATGCCGAGCACGAGCGTGACCGGGGTGTTCCTGCTGGACGAGTGGGAGCAGGGCGCGTTCGACCTGCCGGCCGAGGTAAGGGCGCGCCGGTGGGCAGCTCTGGAGGCTTCGCCGCTTCTCCAGGTGTGGGGGCCAGTGCCCGACGACGAGCGACTGGCGGACCTGTCGCGGCATCTGGTGCCCGCGTTGAAGGCGTTGGTGGCGGAGCTGGGGCTGGCACCGCTCTCGCAACGGCGGGCCGACCTAGAGGCAGCGTTGCGGCAGTACGCCGCCGGGCACTCCGCCGAGGGCTGGGGCCCGGCCCCTGGCGGCTTCGACAAGCGCATGCCGGCGTTCCTGCCGTTCGACGGCAAGGCCGCACGGCCCGACGACCAGATCAAGACCGCGCTGAGCGGCCGCTTCCAGCACCACATGGCCGACCCCGAGCTCAAGGGCCGCCTGGGCGCGATAGAGCTGGACATCCAGGAGCGTCTTCGGATCGACGCCAAGTCGCTGTGCGAGCACATCCAGGACCGGTGCCCCGACCTGGCTGAGGTCTTCGTGGAGCCCGAGGTGTCCTTCACCCAGGGCTTCCGCGGCGCTCCGCTGCGCATCGCCCGCGCCGCCGGAGAGCCGGTCGGGCTGGAGCGGTCGGGGCTGGGCAGCAACCGTCGCGTGTCCCTGGCGATCTGGGAGTGGAACAACGAGCTGCTGATAGAAGAGGAAATCACCGCCGCGGCGGAGGACTCGGCCGACGACGGGGAACCGGTGGCTCCGCCCGTGCAGACCATCGTGGTCTACGACGAACCCGACACCCATCTGGACTACGACCACCAGCGGCGGATCATGAACCTGATCCGTGAACAGAGCGCACTCCCCCACGTCAGCGTCATGGTTGCCACGCACTCGATGAACCTGATCGACGGCGTCGACATCAGCGACGTCGTCCATCTGAAGCTGGAGAACCACCGCACCATGGTGGAACGGCTGGGCGCGGGCGTGGTCGGCCCGGCCATAGACATCCACCTGGGAAAGATCGCCGCCGCAGTCGGACTGCGGAACACCGTGCTGCTCCACGAGCGCTGCTTCCTGGCGGTGGAGGGCGACACCGAGCAGCGTGCCTTCCCCGTGCTGTTCCGGCTGTGCGAGGGAATGTCGCTGCAGGCCGCCGGCATCGCCCTGTGGGCGTGCTTCAACAATGAAGGCGCGCTGCACCTGGCCCGCTACCTCGTGGAGTGGGATCGGACGGTAATGCTCGTGGTCGACGCCGACAGCCGCAATGTCAGCAAGAGCATCTTCAAGGAGGCGAAGCTCACCCAGTTCTTCGGGACCAGCGCTGACCGGTACGTGAAGTTCCTCGGCGAACCGGACCATGCCGCCGAGGGCCAGGAACGCGACAACGAGCTGGAGGAGATCTTCACCGACCCAGTGTGGGCGAAGGTCGCCAACAAGGCCTGGCCGAAGGAGGAGGGCGAGTGGTCGGCGTCCGATTTCACCGCGCTGCGCGCCCCGGGCAAGAAGTTCAGCGAGCAGGTCAAGGAGCTCCTTCAGGTCGGCAGCCCGCAGGGACCGGGTGGCAAGCCGGACATGATGTACACGCTCGCCGCCACGCTGGACACCCCCGATGACGTCCCTCTCCAGTTGCGCTCGGTCTTCTCCGAGCTCAGGACGCTAGCCCCGTACTTCGCGGGTCGCCGTTTCAGGTCATTGGCCAGCGGGTTTGAGTGACTTCGATGCCGAGGAGGTCGAGGAGGTGGAGCTGGACTCCTCGGCTGATCTGGACGGTGGGTGGATCGGTGACATTGCCGATCCGCAGGGTGAGTTCGCTCAGGTGGTAGAGGATCATGCGGCCTGTGGGCCGCACCCGGCGGTTGTCCGGGTAGAGGCCGACCATCGTCTGCTCGGGGCCCAGGGCTTGTCTGACCTGGCGCTCGATCAGGCTGAAGACCAGCAGGGCCAGGCAGATGACCTGGATCAAGGCGGCGACGCGGTGGTTGTGCTGCACGAACAGCGGGGTGACCGCCAGGGGGCCCTTGAAGTCCGCGTAACGGCGCTCGACCGATCCCTGGCCCTTGTACTGGATCAGGACCTGCCCAGGGTCGGCCTGCTCGGGGGCCAGCGCCGTCAGCAGCGCGTACCAGCCGTCGGCTGCCGCCTCGTCGTCCAAGACCTGCTGGTCGAAGTGCCAGGCCAGGGTGGGCCTGCCGTTGTCGTCCTCGCCGATCTCGGTACGCAGGCAGGAGGCGACCCGCCGGGTCTTGGCGATCACGCCGATACGGGCCGCGATCTTCTCGACGGTGTTGTAGTACTTGCCGCCGGCTCCGCGCTGGACCTTGTCCAGGTCCTCGGCCGCGCGGGTGAGACGTTTGTTGCGGGCGGCCTGCTGGCCCGCAGCGTTGCCGGTGGAGTGGACCAGGATTCGGCGAACGCTCAGGACCGGGTCGCGCTTGCGCGGACCGTTCAGGGTGTGGACGTCCTCCAGCACCCGGTAGACCTCGCGCCGGGCGGGGTCCTTGCCCGCGTCGCGGTCGGGCACCCAGTCCACGACAGTGGCGGCCTCCAGGTCCAAGGCGGCATAGAAACCGTCCTTGACCTGGGCCGCCGGGACAGGGGCGATGAACGCCGTCCCGGCTGCCAGCAGTGCGGCGACGTTCGGGTAGGAGACCAGTTTGGAATCGGCAACCAGCAGGAAGTCCTGTTCGCCGGCCAGCTTCCGCAGATCCTTCATCGCCCCGACCACCTGGGACACCTCAGCCGCGCCCCCGCCGAAGACCCGGGCGTGGACCGGGATACCGCCGTCACCGGTAACCGCGAGCCCGGCCTGGACCTGCTTCAGGTCCACCCGGCGGTCCTTGGGATGACCGTGCTTGATCACCGGGAACGCGTCGTCCTGGTCTTCCAGCGGGTAGGCCCCGTGGACGGACATGGACGTCATGTCCCAGTGCAACCGCGACACGTCGATGCCGAACTCGGTGATCGCCCGCGCGCCGACGGTGCCCGCGAGTTGCTCCAGCTTCGGGGCGATCGCGTCCAGTGCCCGCGCGAGGCGGTCGTCGTTGAGCAGGCCCGCCTCGATGCCCAGGACCTCCTCCACTGCCCAGGTCCGGGCCCAGTCGCCAACCCGGAACAGCGGTATCGGCGAGGTCAGCCGGTTCGCGACCAGCGCCTCGATGACCTGCCCGTGCGTCAGGTGAGCGCTCGGCGCGGACGGGCACAACCCGTCGACGATCCCGGCCACGTCCAGCCGGCGCAGAAACTCGGCAGCGACAGGCAGAGCGCCCAGACGCTTCTCCACCACAGACGTCACCACGCACTCAAGGCGCTGACGCTGGGACCGAGGCCGCGGGGACCGGGAAGTCATCGACACACCCGGCTAACGCCCACAGCCTCGCCCCGGATACGACCGAACCCCCTACTCCAACCGATTCAACGACCCGCGAAGTACGGGGCTAGCGGGATGATCGCAGCCGACAGGGCCTGCCCGTCGGGCCGCTGACGGGCCCGGCGGGCCTGCATCCGCTCCTTGCGCTGTTCCAGCGTGGGCGGCTCCCACGTGTGCCAACCAACGGGCGGCTTCCAGCGCTGCATGTGCTGGCGCTCCTCCACACCGCACCAGCGGCAGCCGCCGGGTGAAGGTATGTGCACGTCGAGACCCTTCGCGGGCATGTCCACTCCTCTCGCGACGTCTTCGATTCTGCCCCCTGGCACTGACATCACGCGTGCAGGCGCATGGCCAAAGAGTCGGCCGCACACGAGGGTGCTGAGCCTTCGGTCAGGTCAGCGTCGCCGTCGTGGTCGGGCCCGCGGGCGGATGCTGCTCACAGCACGCTCCTGGGGAGCTCGGATTGGACCCACGAGCGCAAATGGCGGCTTCCGGTCCCCGAGTACCTGTGGCTCGGGCCCCTGGTCGACGCCCCGTCCTGGACGCCTGCCCAGCCGACCGGCAAGTACATCAGCCTTGAGACGGGACAGTCCTCAACGCCAGGCGCGCCTGATCAGCGTGTCATGCTCTACTCCCCTGCGGTCTCGCCCGTCCACCGCACCCGAACGCCGCCAGCGCCGGGATCCAGCGCGTCGGTGGGGTCTTCGAACGCGAGCACCCTTCGGACAGCTCCTTCGCGTGAATCCCGGTCCCCGGCCGCATGCGGAGACGGTTCGGCGGCACAGGTCCCTCGAGACCGTTCGTGCTCCACTCCGTCTGCCGCCCGCCGACGCTTGCCGTCAAGCCACCACCGAGGCACGCGAGGTACTACCGAAGGGACCATCACATGCGCAGCCTGCGTGTCCGTTCGTCGTTGGCGTTCACCGGTGCGACCGTTGCTCTGGGAACAGTGCTGGTCGGTGCGGTGCCGGCCCAGGCCGCTCCGGCGCAGCTCCGTGACAAGATCGCCTGTCCCCGTGGGTTCGTGTGCATCTATCCGGAGATCGACTTCGTGGGGCAGCCGTACGTGAAGCGGGCCGTCGACGGGAGTGTTCGGCATCTGCCGGACTACATCCGGGGGCGAGGAGCTCGGTGATCAACAACAGTGGCCGGACGGGCCGGCACGTGTGTGTGGGGCGCGAGGGAGGGTCGATCAACGACCTGCGCTCGTACCAGCTCAACGATGTCACGCACTCACTGAAGGTCAACGACACGCTCTGCGGAGCATAGCCGGGCAGCACAGGCAACTGGTCGGCCCCGTTCGTGGCCTGCTCTGGACCTGCGGCTGGGCCCGGGGCCGAGGTGCGGCAGACCCCGAGCCAAGCCTGGGCCCGGCGCGCGATAGCGCCGGGCCGGGGGTGGGCTACCGCTTGAGCCTGGCGCGCAGGGCTCGGTACGTGGCGGTGCCGACGGCGAAGGCGAGGGCGGCGCCCAGGCCGCCGAGGAATTCGGGCAGCGCGGCGTACAGAATGTCGATCACCGGGTCGCCTCCGCCGCAGCCAGCGCGCGCTCGGTGTGGCGGTCGCCGAGGCGGTGCAGCTTGCGCCGCACACGCTCGCCGTAGGACTCGGGCAGGCCGCCGCCGGCGGCGGCCTGGCCCCAGGTGTCTCCGCTGCGGGCCCAGCGGGCGGCGACGGCGGCCTCGTCCGGTTTCAGCCCTCGCAGGACGGCGTGGATGCGGGCGTCGCCGATCCGGTGCTGCAGGGCCCGGTCCTCGGCGGTGAGGAGGTCGGCGAGCAGGTCCTGGACGGTCAGGCCGTCCTCACCGATCGCGGTGCCGGTAAGGAGGACCCGTCGGCTGGGGGTCTTCCCTCCTCCACCGGTCCTCCGTTCCCACAGCGGGGTCCATCGTCGGTGCTCGGCGGCGGTATAGGCGTGCAGGACGGCCAGCAGTTCGGGGCCGGTCAGGTAATGACCGAGGCAGTCGACCCAGTCGCCGAGCAGGCCGCTGATAACGGCGTCCCGCCACTCCTCGGGCCTGGCGCGTCCGAGCACATTGCGGGTGAAGTCGTCGACGGTCTCGTGGTCGCCCTCGATGGCGGCCCACCGGGCGGCGAGGGCTACCAGGAGCATCTGCTTGGTGGGCAGCACCACCCTGTACACACCGAACGCGACGTGGACGTAGCGGGTGAGCTCCTGCTGGTCGTTCACGGCTTCGACCGTGCAGCAGGACCACATCGTCTCGATGAAGTCGTAGGGATCGTCTATGAGATGGGAGTCGACGCGCCCCGTCTTGCCGAACGTGAAGTCGACCCTTCGGGGTGACCACTCGATCTCGGCGAGGCCGACCTGGACGAAGAAGCCGTCGAACTCGAATCGGTCATCGACGCCAGCAGTGAGTATCCACTTGGAGAGTTCATCCCCGAAGTGCCGACCCCCGGGCCTGGGAATGGCGCACTTCACGGCTTGGCCACTCCAGCCCCTCGACTGCGCGAGCGCAGCAAGCTCGGGCGGCAATGCGCACGGCTGGTCCGTGGTGGTCATCTCTTCTCCTCCGATCCGTGGGGATGAGGCTCCCTCACCCTCGGGCTCGGCAGGGAACCGGAGAGGCAAAGAATTTTGACTCGAACTGCGTGATCTGCGTCACATGGACTGAGGCTGTGATTGCGTCGGCAAGGTTGCCTCCTGCCGCTCAACGGATGTCATCTCATCCGTCACCGAGCGCCGAGACCACCGCGTGAACACGTGGGCGGTCGCCCAGGTGGTCCGTTCCACGAGGACAGGGGCAGCTGTCGCAGGAGCTGGTGGTAGCCGGTGGAGTCCCGCACGAGCGACTCCAGGTGGAGAACAGCGACGACCGCGGCGAGGCCTTCCTTGCTGGTAGTGAGGGTGCTGCCGGGATCCGGGGACCGGGACGGCGCCGGCCAGGGCGTTGCGCAATGCCGGTGCGTCGATCCCGGGGAGGGCGTCGGCCTCGGCCGAGGCGAGCGCGGAGCGCAGGATGTCGATGTCGGTGCCGCGGACCTTGAGCCCCTCCGGGGCCGTAGCGGGTTCCGTTGTGGGGTCGGGATTCTCCTGGAGTTCGCGGTAAGTCAGGACGGTCCGGCCGAGCGGGGTGATCCGGGCGGCCCACTCCGGCCGCGCGCCGTCGGCGGTGAGCTTGTCCAGGACGTTGTCCGGCGCGAGGTCGCACAGGCCGCGCTCGGCGACGTCCCGCACGGCCGCGCCGGCCCGCTACCGCTTCTCCAACGGCCTTTGTGCCCGTCATCCAGGCACCCGACGGCTACTCTCCGAGGTCTTCGAGCACGATCCACTCGTCACGACGCAACGTCACTAGATGCCTCCTCAGCGTGGTGATCGGGCGCCATCGTGCCACGCGCCCAGACCGGTTGTACGCGGAAGCCCGTCGTTCGCCGGGCACTCCAGGAACCTGTGGCCTCGAATGTGTCCGACAGGACGATGATCTGGCCGTGCGGGCACGGTGGCACAGGGGCGACCCCTCCGCAGGTGCTGGCGCAGCCGAACTGCGGGCCGCACCGACGTCGCAGTCGGCGGGCGCACGCGGAGGTGGTGATGGCCCACATCGGCACCGCCGGACCCATGGGCGCCATCGCCGAGCAGCAGTTGCGGAAGAAACAGGACGGTACGTGCCCGGGTGAGTGGCAAGGCGGGCCGAGGGGCCGGGCGCGGGTTGGTGGTGCCCGCCGGTGATGGCCCGGGGTGTGCGTCTCGGGGCCAGCGGGCACCACCGCCAGCGTAGCGGCGTGGGATCGACAGGGGCGGTGGGCCGGTGCGGGGTTCGCGGGGGCTGGTGGGTGCCCGGTTCGCCCTGCGGCCCGGCGCAGCGGCCCGCAGGGTAGGGGGCGGGGCGGGCCGTGTGGGCCGGCAGCGGTGTCCTCCGGCAGGGGTGTCGGTCGGTTCGTCGGCGGATTTCGCCTCCGTCGGCCCGGGTGGTGGCCGATGATGGGGCGTGCCGGGTCCGTGGAGGCGGCCCGGGGCGGGGGAAGGGGTCGTGTGTGGAGTTGACCGGTACGGGTCTGTGCGGCTCGCCGTGGCCGGAACTGCTGCCCGACCGGCGCCCCGTCCTGGTCGTGCCCGCCGTGGCCGCCTCTCCCGTCCTGGCCGGGGAGGATGGACGGCGCACCTGCCCGGGTGCGACCCGGCCCCCGGATGGTCCGCCGTCCTCGACGGGCAGCACCTGGCCGTGTGCCGGCCCGGCGGGCATCCCTGGTACGAGGGTCCCGTCGCCGCCGGCCGCCAGTGGCAGCGTGCGATCCGCGCACACCGCACCCTGCTGCTGGTCACCGGGCCGTTCACCGGTGTCCTCGACTTCAAGGCCGCCGCCGCCACCGGCGAGCTGCTGCTCCTGACGGTTGCCGCCCGCCTCACCGAACCGCCCTGACCCGTCGTCCGCCCCGGGCGGGGTGCGCCGACCCGCTCCAGCGGTGGAGGTGGACCGCCCGATCGTGCGGGTCGGTGGTGCTGAGGACCGTGAAGGCGGCCTCCGCGACCGTGGCGCCGGCGAGCACGTAGCCGCCACGGGCCAGCCGTTCGGCCGGGACGGCGTGTCGAAAACCGGTCGCCCGGTGCCGGCGACCGGCCCGCCGGGACCTCGACCGCGACGTCGCGACGTCGCGGTCGTGCGGGAAGTCCTGGCGGCGCCCGCGGGACCTCGGTGCAATAGCTGCCGCGACGACTCCCTTCACGATCCACCGCCCCGGGTTCCTGCGACTCACGGGCCTGCTCGACCCGGCGGTGCCGGCGGCCAGCGTGTTGTCGACGTGGGACGCGGGCGAGTGGGAGATGGCCGTCGGGGATCTCGCCGAGCAGTTCTCCGAACACCACACCCCGCTGCCGGGGCCGCGGCGGCGCTCCGCTGGTGCCCCGACCCGCAGGCGGACACCGAGCGGTGGTGGGAGGTCGAGGACTCACCCCGGGCCGCGACCGCGCCGCTTTGCCGACAAGTGGCAGATGCTCCCGAGCGGCTCTGCTCCAGCAATCCCCCGCTCTCCCATCCGACACCCCGCACACCCATCGGCCCGACTACCGACGTCCGAGGCGCGATCACCGCTGATGGAGGACCGCCGTCCAGATCGCAGAGAACCCTTCGTCGACGGGGGCTGAATCCGGTCATGTTCAGACCGCCGACGATGAGACACGGTGAGACAGCCTGGGACCCACGCGGACAACCACGGACAACCACGAACCTCCACGGACAGCGAACGGGCCTGGCCGAACCCGGGCGTGCCAGGAGCAGCTGTCGTTTCGTCAGGGCCAGGTCGCGCCACACTTCCAGCATGCCGAGCTTTCACGACAGGAAGGCGATCGGTGACGCCCATGAGCGACACGTCACCGAGGAACTCAACCACCGCGGCTGGGATGTCAGCCCCTGGGGCCAAGGAGTCATGGGCGAGCCCGTGCGCCTGGCCCTCCGCAGCACCGACAGTTTCCTTCGCTGGACCCCCGACCTCATCGCGGCCCGGGACAGACAGGTCGTCATGATCGACTGCAAGAGCCGGATGACCAGCCGGACCAGCAGTCGGCACGCCATCGAGAACGCCGCCGTCACCGCCCATCTCCAGCTCGTCGCCTGGACCCGCCTGCCGCTGTACTACGCCTTCGACAACCTCGACCTCCTCACCCCCGGCGACGCCCTCGGCACGGGTATCCACGGGCCGCGAACCACCGCAGGTTCCGGCGCGCCCTACCTCCTCGTCCCATCCGACCGTGCCCTCGCCTTCGACCAGGTCTTCGGACCGCCCCGCCGCACCTCGCTCCCCAGGGTGGCCTGTACCCCATCGCCCGCTGGTGGCCAGCCCCTCCTGCGGGGGCTTTTCTACACCCGGCGAGTCAGGGCTACGTGATGCAGGTGCGTTGATCTTCCGGATTCCTGCTTCAGCAACTCGCCAAGGTCTCGCGCGGGACGTCTGCCGTTGTACAGATCGGTGGAGGAAACCAGGGACTCGCGAATCCCCCGCCCGTACCTGCAAATGCATGCCTGCCCGGGTTACCACAGTGGACGGATATCACCCGCAGCCAGCGCGAGACCGTGATTGTCCCCTCCCATGTTCTGGCTCAGCGACAGTCCGCGTCGTAACACTTGCTCGGCCCCGTACTCGGGAGCACGCCGTGCGTGTTCACCGATCCGTGAGCGCCCGCGCACCGACCTGTCACGCCCGCGCGCTTCACCTGATCCGGCGGCGATTCCGGCCGCCCCCGTGACAGTACGTACCGACCGTTCGTTTCGGCCGGTCGGAAGCCGGCGTCCGTTCACCGGAACCGGGATTCGACGCAAAGGAGGCGGCATGGCACGGGAGTTCGCTTACGAGAGGCTGGACCTGACATCGGTCAACGGAGTCCGGAAGGTCGACCTCGACCATCCGGTGATCGGCGTGTTCGGGCCGATCGACACCGGAAAGACGACGCTCGTCGACGCTCTCGCCTATCCGCTCGGGTACGCCGTCAACTGGCGCCAGGTCCCCAAGGACCGTCTGGTCTCCGTCATGGTCGTCCTGCGGGTCGAGGGCATGCGGATCGCGCTCCGGCGTGCCCTGGGCAGCCGCGCGCACCTGGTGGAGCTGGTCGACCCCCGCACCGGGCAGGTCGACGAGATCCTCGATGTGAAGCCGGACCCGAGCAGCGGGCGGCGTACGGTCGGCGAGCTGCTGGTCGAGCTGCTCGGCCTGGCACCACTGTTCGCCCCGCCGGAGGAGGTCGCGATCGCGGGCGGGACGGGCCGGCTGTCGTTCGAGCACCTGTACCCGCTGTGCTATCTGAGCCAGGACATGGTCGACGGCGGGGAGCAGGTTCGCGGGACGAACACCGCCGCCAGCTACAAGGCCGTCGTCGAGCTGCTGCTGCATCTCACGGATCCATACACCAGGGTCCTCACGGCGCGGCTGAAGCTCCTGGGTGAGGCGGTGCGTCCCTTGAAGGCGCGGGTCGAGCACGTCGAGAAGTTCCTGGCCCGACCCGGGGCCCTGGACGAGAACGCGCTGCGGCACGAGCTCGAGAGCAGCCGCCTGGCGGAGCGGGAGGCACTCATCGCGCTGGAGGAGTTCAAGGGCCGCCAGTGGGCTCTGACCGTCGACCAGGATCCGCTGCGGCGCAAGGTCGCCAGGCAGGAGCGGGCAGCGGCATCCTGTCGGTCCGCGGTCGCGCAGGCGCAGGCAGAGGTGGAACGGCTGGAACGGCAGCTTCGGGCGATGCAGCAGCGCGCGCAGGCCGGTCCCCGCGCGGTCAGCCCCTGTCCGGGCTGCGGCGGCGACCTGACCGACCGGGTGGTCGAGGAGGGGTGCTGCCGGGTGTGCACGGAGCCCTGGGACGGGTCGCGGTTCGAGGCGCTGCTCGGCGCGGCCGAGGCCGAACTCCTGACGGCCGGCCAGGAGGCCGCGCGGGCAGCCAAGGAGCTGAGCCGTAAGGAGGCCGACCTGGCCGCCGCGCAGGCCGAGCTGGACGCCCATCTCGACGCCCAGATCGGCCCGATCGCGGGCAGCCTGGAGCAGCTCGTCGCCGCGCATGCGTCGGCGAAGGCTCGCACGGCCGCGATCGAGACGGACCTGGAGCCGCACGCGCGGCTTCGGGACTACCGTCAGGAACTGGCCCGGGCGATCGGCGAGCGGGACAAGGTGAGGCAGCAGCTGAAGGACCACCGTTCGATGCTGTCCGGTCGGCAGGTCGCCGTGCAGGAGATCGAGGAGTTCTTCCAGAACATCATCGAGGCCCTCGGCCTTCCGGGTGATCCTGGCGCGGCGATCGACCGCAGCACCTATCTGCCGCGGGTGCGGCGGGGGCCGCTGACCAACGTCGGGCACGGCCTGCGGACCGTGCTGAACGTCGCCTACCGCATGGCGTTCACCAGCCACGCGCTCGTCACCGGCGCCACCGACCTGCCGACCCTGCTCGTCATCGACTCCCCGCGTAAGAACGTCGGCTACGGGGACGACGACCAGAGGCTGACCAGCCGCCTCTACACCCACTTCCTCGACCACATCACCGCGGTGCGGCAGGGCGCCACCCTGGTCCGCCCCTCCCAGGTCATCATCGTCGACAACGACCTGCCCGCCGGTTTCCGCAACCGCCTGCACGTCGTCGAACTCAGCCGGGAGAATCCGCTCGTCCCCTGAAGCCCTTCCTTAGCTGTACGAGGACCGGCCGAGGCGAAGGTCAGCCGTCGGCCGGTTCGACGAGCAGGGCGTGCAGGGTCTTCGTCGGGTGGGGATTGAGGACCTCCAGCCACGCCTGCCCGCAGTCCAGGTATCGGGGCATGAACTGGAAGTAGTGCCAGCCCAGGTCGACAAAACACGTCCCCTCGGCCACCGCGTGATCCAGTCCCTTGCCGTGAAGGGTGACGGTCGACAGGTCACTGCCCCGGCCCTCGAGGAAGGCCGCGGCCGTGAGTGCGGCCCTGCGCAGGGGGCTGGTGTCGATCCAGCGCCGCTCGATGTGCCGGATGACGCTCCGGTCCCCGGGGCGGCCGTCGTCCAGGATCAGAGGGGTGACCGCGATCTCGCCCACGGTGTACCGGGTGTGGAGTTCGATGCGGGCGGGCCGGGGCAACAGGTCCTCGATGCCGGCGAACGCCGGGAGCATGTGGTCGCGCGGGGCGCTGCCGGCGGCAGGGTCCGGCGTGAGGGCCGCAAGTCGCTGTCTGGCGACGTCGAACGGCTCGCCCCGACGCCACAGCAGGGTGAGTGTGAACCCCTCTGCGGTGAGGGAGTCGCGGCTGCGAAACTGGAAGGAGATCCCCCGGGTGTTGCCCCGCAGGCCCTGCTTCATGGACGTGTAGGAGTCCTTGCCGCAACAGGAGGCGTGGAGGGATTCGCTGAGCCACCGCTTGTCGGTGCTGTGCTCGACGACCACGTCGATGTCCTTGGGTTCGAGGGCGCCACGCGCGTAGGACCCGAAGACGTACACCTCGTCGACCAGGCCCAGCGGCCATTGCCCGACCTCCAGCCGGTCGATCATGTCGGTCAGCAGTCTGGTACCGCGTTCGCGCTTCACTTCTGCACTCCCAGCTCTTCCTCGTGCGTCGAAAGGCGGTGGCTGGAGCGGCAGCGTCAGTACATCGTGTGGCAGGGGCTGATGGACGGGCAGAAGGGACGGTTGGCCGCTCTCGGTGTCGAGCCGTTGGTGGCCCCCGCCGGAGGCATGAAGGGCACAGCGGAGAGGGGTGCAGCGAGTGGGAGGGCTGCCGGCGGGAAGGTGAGCGGGTTCGACCGCGGCCTCGCCGCGCTCGCGCAGTACCGGGAGCGGGCCGGGTCGGTGACCGTGTCACGCGGCCATGTCGAGGAGATCCCTGATAACGACGGCGGGGTGGTGGAGGTGAAGCTCGGGGTGTGGATCTCCAACACGAAGACCCGCCGGGCCAAGCTCGCCGGCGAGCAGCTCGATCGGCTTGCCGCGCTCGGTCTCGACTGGCGCTGACCCGGCCGGGCCTGGTGCCCGCAGAGAAGCGTCCCAGGTCGTCTCTGCCGTCTGCCTGCCGCGTTGGAGGACGGCGGCG
This sequence comes from Kitasatospora sp. NBC_01300, assembly GCF_041435235.1. NCBI lineage: Bacteria > Bacillati > Actinomycetota > Actinomycetes > Kitasatosporales > Streptomycetaceae > Kitasatospora > Kitasatospora sp. NBC_01300. Next base: position 25,434 of record NZ_CP108409.1, read on the forward strand.
GGCGGGCGGTGTGGAGGCGGCCCCGCGGTCTTTCTGGGGCCATCGTGCCCCAACCCGCCCCGCCCCGCCGCGAGCGGCCGGCGCCAGCGGGACGCGAGAGAAGAAGAGGTCTGCCGCAGGCGCAGCAAACCCTCACTGCCACCGCCCCACCCAACCAACACCACCCACAAAGCCAAGGACAGGAAGGGGAAGGAGAGGGTTGTCGGGGTGGCGAGTTTCGCCTTGCCGGCCACTCACCATGGCATCTGACCTGTGGCTTTACCAGGAATCCGGGCGCAGCGGGCGGGAGGAGCGGTCACCGGTTCTCGCCACCGGTTGTCGTGCTGGTTAGCGCACCCGTTGTCGGACCGTGACCGTACGGGCCGGTGTTGGGGAGAAAAGTGGTGAGAACCGCGGGCTTTCGTACGGTGCTCGCCGCCACCGGGGCGGCGGGCACCGACTTTTCGAGGAGCCCGTGATGGCGATGCCGCCCGAGATCGACCACGCCGTGCACGGCGAAGGGACGGCCGGCTCGGGGCAGCTCGGGGCGGAGCGTGCGCTCCGGTTGCGCCGCCGGGCTTCATGGCCTCGACGGTGGTCTCGTGGCCGGCCGGGGCGCAGACGCGGTTCGGGGCTGGAACGGGGCTACAGTTCCCGGAGCCAGCGGTTGGCGTGCTCCGCGGTGGGCGCGTGGACGAAGCCGTAGCGCTGGCCGAGCGCCTTCGCGCCTGCCGGGGTTCCCATGTTCGTCTCGATCCGTTTGAACCCCGCTTCACGCAGCGTCTGGAACATGCGTTCCACGAAGGCGTCGACCATCGCCCGCCGGTGGTCGCGGTCGAGTTCCGGGACCGAGAAGAACCAGCCGATGTCGGTGGCCTCCTGGCCTTCTCCGCGTTCCGTCGGGATGCAGAAGAAGCCGCCCATGAGGTGCCCGGAGTCGTCCAGTGCCACCAGGTGTTTGATGCCGGGGCCGAGTCCGCCGTGGACCGCGGAGCGCGTGAAGTCCACGGGGTTGTCGACCGTGTACCCGCTGTCGTTGAACGACGAGTCCCGGAACGTGCGGCGCAGGGTCGTCTCGATGTCGTCCCATCGGGCCTTCATGAAGTGCTCGTCCACGAGCCTGATCTCCATACACGCCTCCAGCGGCGGCCCTGTGTGTACCGGCGAAGCGCCGGCCGGGGCTCACCGTCACGGTGACACCGCGTACAGCCGCCCCGCGACCGCACGCCCGCCGGCCGGATGACGCGGCCCCGGGGCGGCGGCAGGACGGACCCCCTACCCGTCGAGCCCGGCGGGGCGGGTGGACCAGGCCCCTGCCCGGGACGGGAACACAGCGCGTGCCCCCGGGGCAGTTGCCCGACCGCCCCGGGGTTCCCGGCCCGGCCTCGGCGCCGCTTTCACTGTCCTTGGCCTCGCTGCACCGTCCCCCGATCCGACGGGCGGCGGGCAGCAGGGCGAGCCGGCCCCCGCCGGGGTGCGGCAAGCGTGTGCGGGTCCGCGGCCAGCAGAGCGTCTCGGTGCACCGGCTGGCGCCGGACGACGGCAGGCAGGACTGGCCGCACTGGCACGTCGAAGGCCACTCGTTCGACCTGAGGTTCCGCGCGTCGGGCTTTTGTCAGTACTTCCGCGACACCCCGCGCCTCACGTCGGTCCAGGCCCTGTCCGCAGCCGAGCGCGGAGGCTGCTGCTTCACCGAGGTCGGTTTCGGCTGAGCAGGTTCGGTCCCGCGTCCTCGACCGGGAGCGGGTGACACCACTCGGCAGTACGCCACAGGCCGCGTCCCGAACCCGGTCTGGCCTGAGTTCAACTCCCGGCCGGTGGCGCCCGAAGTGGACCCCCGATACGGTCGCCACCGTTGGACCGGCTTCGGAGCGTCGGCGAGCGGCTGAGCGTCCTGCCCGCCCGCCTGTCGGCCAGGGCGGAGGTGCCGTCGCCGGCCCATGCGTCCCCACGGCACCGCGCTCGGACTCGGACTCGGACTCGGACTCGGACTCGGACTCGACTGACGCTGGGGCGGCCGGCGGCCCTGACGCCGGCCATGGGGCGCCCGGCCACCGGTGTGTGACCGCCACGGTGGCCGGGCTCTGGACCCCCGTGGCACGGGTCCGGACGGTGAAGAGGGGGATATCCACCATCCGGACCGCGTTCCCGACCACCGGTCCTCTTCTCACCCCGATCCGTCTGCGCAAACCACTGCGCCCGGGTTCCTGCGGGCCCGTCCGGCAGGCCTGCGGGATCGACGGTGACCGGTCGGGCCGGCGCCGGTTGTTCCGCACGGCGGGGCGGGGCGGGGCGGGGGTCAGGTGAGTGCTTCCACGATGCGGGCGCAGCGTGCCGGGTCTTCGGTGAAGCCGGCGCGTAGGCCCCATATCCAGTACTCGACGGCTCGCAGTAGTGCCCATTTGCGGGCGCGGTCGGGGTCGAGGTCTGCGGCGTCGGTCAGGGCGTCGATGGCCCATTGGACGCGGGAGGGGCCGAGTTCGTCGAAGCGGCTCCACAGCAGGGGTGCGACCTGGTATTCGAGGACGCCGCGGACGATCAGCGGGTCGACGACGGACCAGTGTCCGTCGGGGGTGCGTAGGACCTGGTCGTAGTGGAGGTCGTTGTTGACCAGGACGGTGTAGTCGTCGTGGGAGAGTTCCTCGGCCAGGTCCAGTGCGCGGTCGAGTGTGTGTCGGGGTACCGGGCGGCCGAGTTCCTCCCACTGGGCGGGGAGTTCCCGTCGGTGGCCCGCGGCGATGTCTGCGGTCGTGCGCAGGCCGTGGGGTGGCTCGATGGCCAGGTGCCGTAGCAGTGTCCCGATCACGGGGACGGCCTGTTGCAGTGGCACGTCCCGGAGCGGACGGGTGTGGTCGAGGCGTTGCAGGAGCATGACGCCCGCCGTGGGGTCGGTGTCGAGCAGGCGGACCGCGCCGTGGCCGTTCCACAGGCGTAGGGCGAGTACCTGTTCCTGCATCTGCTGGTCGGGCCATGTGACTTTCAGTGCCAGTGGCTCGGTGCCCCGGAGGACCGGCACGACGAGGCTGTTGTAGCCGTGCATGGGTGGTCCGTCGGGTTTCAGGTTCCAGTGGTCGCACCATCGGGTGACGGTGTCCGGCAGGGCCGTCAGCCAGCGGTGGCCCGCTTCGCCCTCGTGTTGCCAGCGGCCGAAGGTCCGAAGGGATTCGGGTACCTGCGTCAGGCGGTGTTGTTGCGGGCTTGCGGAAGTCACGGTGTCTCCATCCGGCGTCTCCGTCACGGTCTGGTCCAGGCCTTGTCGTCGGCCCGTTCCGCGCCGATCGGTGTGGTGCGGGTGCAGTGCGGGTGCAGTGCGGGCGCGCCGCGGTTGCGGTGCGGTGCGGTGCGGTGCGGTGCGGTGCGTCCGCAGGGGCGGGTGGGTCGACAGGAGATCTTATGCACCGGATGCCCTTGCCTGTCAGGTGAGTTACGCCGAGGGCCGGAGAACTCCCGTACGGATCCAGGACGGGTGTACCTGTGCGGGGGGTGCTTGTGCCGCCCGCCGGGCGTATCTGTGACCTCACGGGAGAGACCGCCTCGCCCTGATCCGTTGTGCGGCCCGGACGGGGCGGCTGCCGGGAAGCGCTCGCCGGCCGTCCCCCGCCCCCTGCACCCGGGAAGCAGTCCCCGGCCGTCCCGCGGCCGGGGTGGGCGGCCGCCGGGTCGGGGTTGTGCAACAGGTCGTCAACAGGTTCCGGTGAAACGGCCACGCGACCGTGGCCCGTGGGCAGATCATGTTCGGGTGCCGATCATTGCGAACCCGCCCCCGTCCCCGCCCGCCAGGCCGCCGTCCTGGGAAGACCGGCTGGAGGCCTGGGTCGGGATATGCGCGGCCCGACTGGCCTGGTGGGGCCACGACTTCACCGACGGCGCGTGGCCCGACACCGAGGACCTCGCCGTCCTGCTCGCCCGGACCGTGGACGAAGTCGCCGAGATCCCCTCGATGCGGCCGGCCCACCAGGCCCTGACCGCCGCCCTCGCCCGCGTACAGGCCGCCGAACGATGGCTCCGCCCCTACAACGCGCTCTCTCCCTCCATGGCCTGCGACCACCTGCGCCAGGCCGCTGAACACCTCCACGCCGCCCACCGCCACCTCACCGACACCGCGCCCCAAGGCCGTCCCAGCACCCCACCCCGGCGGGACCCCGCTTCCCCAAGCCCCTGACCGCACCAGCAACCCGACGACCCGACAACCCACGGCGACGGGCCATCAACCCGACCAGCCGCCGACGGACCGTCAACCCGGCCCGCGAGGAGACGAGGCGGCGAGGCGAGGCGGCAGGGCAGTGGCGGGGGCGCAGGGCAGCGGGCAGGGCAGCGGGCAGGGCAGCGGGACAGCGAAAGCGCCGACAACAGGACCCGGACAACAGACGACAAGCGACACCGACGCCGAAGAGAGCAGCGACCGAGACGACATCACCCCCGAGGCGCAGCAGAACAGGGCAAGGGGCACGGCCGGAAACCATGGAAGGGCTGCGGGAACAACGCCGACCAGGGACACCGGGCTCGGCGTCGTCCTGGCCATACGGGCACGACGACCACGCGGGGCACAGCAGGCCCGGACAGCTCGGGCCCCGGGCAGCCCCCTTGCCTCGTCCGGCCGGGGCCAGCAGTGCGACAGCCAGGCCGGGGGCGGGCCCGATCGGGGGCCTGGCCGGAGGGGGCGGCTGGCGCGGGCGGTCACCGACGGCAGACCGGGGCGGCGAACAGGCTCTCCCCACCCCCGAGGCGGGGCGGTGACGACGACCGACAGGTGAACCCCGACAACAGGCCACGGGCGGCGGCGCCGGAGAGAGCAGCGATCGGGACGACGTCGTCCCCGGGGCGTAGCAGGACGGGACGGTCGGCGCCTGCCACAACGACGGGGGCGCGGCCGGGGACGGCGGGAGGGCTGCGGGAACAAGAGTCGGGTGGGGCGCGGCCGGGCAGGCCACGTGGCACCGGGCGGTCCCGATGGCGCGGCGTGCGAAACGGGAGATCTTCCTGTCACGGATGGCTTCAGGGGGTTACCCGGGCGGGGGCGTGCCGAAGAATTTCCGGTCCAGCGGTGCCGGCGGTGTCGGCGGGGCTGATGGCCGCTGGTGCCGGTGGCCCGGGGACGGGTGGTCAGGAGGCGATCCGCCCGCACACAACCGTCCTACGACCGCACCGGGCCGGGACACGGGTCAGAACAGCCAGGGCGGTCACCGATGGCAGACCAGACCAGCGGACAAGCCCCCCGGTCCCAGGGGAGAAAGCATGCCGGGACAGGCCGCGCGGCCGCCGCGGAACAGTCAGGACGGGGTTGGTTCAGGGGCTCGGGCGGGTTGCGTCCGGTGGCCGTGTGGAGGAAGCGCAGGGAGATGGCGAGGCCGGCGGTCACGGCGTCGAGGTCCTGGCGCAGGAAGCCGGCGAACGAGCGGACCGGTGCGGGGGCGTCCTGCTCGGCCTGGCGGATCCGCTGCGGCAGCATGCCGCCGCGCCGGTTGACCAGCAGGCCGCGGAAGCATCCGGGATCCTCGTCAACCCGGTCTGCGGCGGCCTGGGAGTCGTCGTGCAGCAGTCGGCGTGCGTCTGTGGGCGACGGCGTCCGCCCCCACCGGGTGCGCGGCGAACTCCGCCGGACCAGAGACGAGTTGTTCCACGAGAGGGGCCAGAGCCCTGTCGTTCCCGGCCTGCTTCGGTCACCACTGGGACGCCTTCGAGGAACGCCTCACCGGCACCCGCCACCCGTCCCGGCGGCCGGACCCGGCCGGGCTGCCGATCCTGGTGAGCGGGGCCGAGGCCGTCCTCGTCGACGAGCCGGTCCGCGAGCCGACGGCCCTGCTCCGGATCCTCGACGCGGCCGCCGCCGGCGAGGGCCCGTTCCTGCGGGTGCCGTTCCTCGGCGACGGCCCCGGCGCCGTGGGACGACGGCTGTGCGCGGCGGCCCGGGCCGTGTGGGCGGTCCGCGCCGGATCGAACGGCGATAGTACGGCGAGGGGTCCCACCGGCCGGTGGGACCCCTGCGCGCGGGTGGGTCAGCCCGCCGCCGCCGTCGGCCGGACGGCTACCGCGTCGATCTCGAAGAGCATCCCCGGCAGGGCGAGCGAGGCGACCCCGCTGAGCGTCTGCGCGGGCAGCCGGTCGCCCCAGGCCCCGGCCAGGGTCTTGCCGAGGACGGCCAGCTTCTGCGGGTCGTGGTCGACGACGTACGAGCCGAGCCGGACCACGTGCTCGAAGCCGAGGCCGACCCCGGCGAGCGCGGTGCGCAGGTTGGCGAGGGCGAGCTCCACCTGGGCGGCGAAGTCGCCGGGCACGACCTGACCGCCGGCGTCGGAGGCGTACTGGCCGCCGATGAACACCGGTTCGCCGGGCGCGGAGGCGGCGTGGCTGTAGCCGAACGGCGTCGGGTCGTGCAGGCCGGGCGGGTTGGTGATGGTGCGGGTGTCGGTCACGGGGTTCCCTGAGAATGGTTGGCGGGCCGGACTCGGTGCCGGGCGGCCTACGGCTCGGACCGGGCGGCTTCCTCCCGGGCGTCGCGCCAACTCGGCGACTCCAGGAAGTGGTTGTCGAAGAGGTCCTGCTTGGCGAGCAGTTCCTCGGCCGTCGCCTCGCCCGCGCGGATCCGTTCCAGCAGGCGGAAGTAGTCGAAGCGCTCCACCCCGGGGGTGATCACGATCAGCAGGTCCGCTCCGGAGTCCGGCGCCGCCGCGAAGGCGTGCGGCAGATGGGGCGGCACCACCACGAGGTCGCCGCTGCGGGCGGTGACCACCTCGTTCCCGACCAGCACCTGGGCCGAGCCGTCGACGACGAAGAACAGCTCCGAGGAGCCCCCGTGGTAGTGCGGAGTGGCGCCGTCCTTGCCGCGCCCCAGCGTGACGCGCAGGGTGCTCAGGGCGCCGCCGGTGGCGCTGGAGTCCGCCAGCAGCCGCCCCTTGCCGCCGAGCATTTCGACGGTCTCGGCTTCGTCGCCCCGTACCACCACGGCTTCCGGTCCGATCAGCGTCATTGGCCTCTCCCCTACAGCGAGCACTCCGATAGTTCCCTGGCTGATAGTACTACGTCTAACTATCTCCCATCGAATAATATTGCCCCCATGGATCACGTGGACGTCATGCTCGACCAGTGGAGCCGGGAGCACCCGGACCTCGACCTGGCGGCGGTCGGCACCGTCGGCCGCCTCGGCCGCCTCGCGCTGCTCGCGGGCCGGGTCATCGAAGAGGTGTTCAAGCAACACGGCCTCCAGCGCGGCGAGTTCGACGTTCTCGCCACCCTGCGCCGCTCCGGAGCGCCGTACGAACTGATGCCCTCCGAACTCGCCGCACTCCTGCTGATGTCACGGGCCGGCATGACCAGCCGGATCGACCGGCTGGAATCGGCGGGCCTGGTGGAACGCCGCACCGACCCGGCCGACCGGCGCAGCGTCCGCATCGCCCTCACCGCCACCGGACGCGCCCTCGTGGACGCCGCCTTCACCGACCACGCGGCCAACGAGACCGCGCTGCTCTCCGCCCTCTCGAACGAGGAACAGGCCACCCTGGACGGGCTCCTGCGCAAACTGCTCGCCGACGTCGAGGGCACGCAGAACCCGACGCCCTGACGCCCCCGCCCGACACCCCCGCCCGGGGTCCGGCCACCCGCGACCGCTGCGCAACGCCGTCGGCCGCCGTACACGGGGAACACGTACCCCGGCCGACACCCGGCGCGGCGTGCCGTCCGTGACGACCACCGCACCTTGACGCACTCCGCTTCCGCCACGGCCGTCGGCCCGGCCCGGCGCGGCGCCTGCGCCCGTTCCGCCACGGCCACAGCCGCGGCGGTGGCCGTCGGCCAAGCGGCGATCGGGTCACCCAGCCGGCAACACGGCCGGCACCCTCCCACCGAGCATCACCAGCGAGGCGGGCCCGACCGTGGCGCCGACGCCCGGCGCCGAGCCCGGCAGCACGATGCCGGGCGGGCCGACGGTCCAACCCACCGACGCCCTCGGCGACCGCGCGGGCCCAGTCGAACCTGTCCCGGCTCCGCGGTTCGGCGATCCGCGACAGCGACGCGAACCGGACACCGCGGCCGGGGCCGGCGCGGACCGGGTCGCGGGCCATCAGCTCGTGCGGCGTGCGGTGGAGGCCGGGTTCCGCCTCCAGAGGGGTGACGACCGCCCGGCCGGCCGCGAGCGGCACCGCCCCGGCGCCGGCACCGGCCCCGGACTCCAGGGCCTCACGTCTCCGCACAGGGCCCCGGGCGGCCGCTCACCGTAGCAGCAGGCGCTCCAGATGGAACCGCGCCCGCCTGTCGGGCTCGGCCTTCAGCGACTGGACCAGGTAGCGCCCGGGCGGGAGCTCGACGGTCAGGTACCCGCCGCGTTCGAGGACGGCCTGGCCGTCGTCGAAGACGTCCGTGAGCAGGTACCGCCCGGCGGTCAGGTCAAGGAACGGCCCGTCCTCCCACACCCCCGACCGCAGCGCCTCGCGCACCAGCGGCCTGACGTCGTGCGCGCAGTCGAAGTGGAGCGGCCTGACAAACACCCACTCCTCGGCCAGCCACCCGACCAGCAGCGGCTCCCCGCCCAACACCAGCACGTCCCCATGCCCGGGCACCGGGCAGGCGGCCGCGTAGTCCGCGGCCGCCTCCAACAAGCCCTCGTCGCAACCCGTCCACCCCCCCGGCGGCCACCTCGGGACACAGCACGAACAGCCCCGGGCCGGTCCCGTCCAGCCACCCCTGCCCCACGGTCAACATACGGGGATCCTCGCACGTCAGAGGGCACTGACGGTCCGCGGGCAGGCAAGCCACACAACCCGCGCGCACCAGGCGATCGCCCACGGTCCGCGCGCGCGGGCGCAGCGCGGCGAGCGGGCCCGTACACGCGACGGCCCGCCCCCGCCTTCCCGGAGAAGCAGGCCGTGCAGGCGCTCCCGCCCGCACGCCCGGGACGGCGCCGCCCCGGCCGGTGCCCGGCACTTCCGGCAGCGGGGCAACACCGGCGGCCGAAGTGGCTCGGCCCCGCAGGCCGCCCCCATCCGCCTCGCGGATCACGTCGTCGGCGAAACCGGAGCCGTAGAACTGGGCCGCGTCCGGTGGTCGACGCCCGACTCGACCGCGCGGATCACATCGACGCGGGACGCTTACCCGGCCGGCGCGAACAAAGGACGCCCGGCCCGGGCGGCGGCCGTGTCGGGCGCGACGGCCAACGAACCGTCAGGCTTCTCGCCCGCGGCCCTCTCGCCCACGCCCTCCGCCAGGACGAGGCCAGCGCCGGCGACGGCGGCGGCGTCGAGCAGGTACTCGCGATACGCCGCCGGTGTCCTCGGGCGGTCCGGCGCAGCGGCAGCGGGCCGCCCGGGTCGAGGCCGGAAGCGTGGCGGCGCCGAGGCGTTCGACGGCGGTGGGGCACCGCAGGGTGCGAGCGTCCGGGCGGGTGGTCGTGCGGGCGGGTCCTCCCTTTCATCCGGTGCCAGCGGGACCGGCTCCGGTGGCCGGACAGGAGAGCAGGCCTCCGACACACGACCCGCACCCCGCACCCCGCGCCCCGCGCCGGGGGACCGGCCCGGCCCTGACGGCCATACAGGTCCGTGTGACAGGTGCGGAATTCGGCTCAGCAAAGTCCCGCAAAAGTCCCGGGAAATGGAATGATGTCCGAAAATCGTTACACCAGGTTGCGACCTGAACACCTCTTGTTAGTGTCCCTTCAGTTCGACTCGCATGCCCCACCTCACACACCAGGGAGTCTGCGTCATGCTGAAGCGACGAATCGCCGTGGCCGCAGGAGTCGCCATGATGGCTCTGGCCGTCGGCACCGTGCCCGCCCACGCGACCAACGAAGTCAACTTCGCCGAATGCCTGTTCGCCAGCGACTACTTCGCCATCGGCATCACCAACGACAACGGCACCGGTTTCAGGAGGTGCTTCGCGAACGCCGGCGACATCTGGATCGACCAGCGGTCGGTCACGAGTTTCAGCAGCGGCAACAACGCCGGGTACTTCGAGTACGAGCCCGGCGACGGCTCCCTCTACCGCCACACCTTCGGCAAGAACCAGGCCATCACCAAGAACTACGGCACCATCACCACACTCCACATCAACTGAACCCACCAGCCGGTCACAGGAACCCGTGGCCCCTGTGACCGGCCCCCACCGGGCAGGCGGTGTGGCACACGCGGCAACGCAGGACCACGAGCCAGGCCACGAACGACGCCGCCCACCGGCCCCGGCCACGGCCGACGCGCCCAACGCTCCCCCGATGGCGCTCCCCTCTGGAACTGACTGACAGTCAATTCCACCGGCTCCATCGAGAGAAGACCACCGTCCCAGCGCCGCCGTCCGCGCCACGATCACGCCCCGGCACCCCCGCGGCCGACCGAACGATGCGGCCGACGGGCCGGGCCCGGTGCCGGACACCCGAGACCCCATCGAACGGGCAGTACCGCGCGAGCAACCAACCGAGCCGCGACGGTGATCGCGGCGACGGCACCGAAGAACGCTGGCTCGACGCCTTCCCACCGGCCCGCGGCCTGCTGACCGCCTTCCGAGCGCCGGGGCGGCTCGCACCGCTGCCCGAGGCCGGGCGAGTCCAGGGAATACAGGCCAGAAATGAGACCCGGATCACATGTGTCACGACACACGTGTCATGTAATGTGTCCGATATGAGCACTTCAGAGAAGAATCCGACCCTCGTCTTCATCCCTTGCTTCTCCGGCGCCCCGTGGGGCGCCGAGCAACTGGCCCTCTACGGCGAGGCACCCAAACGGACGCTGCGCCTACCCGAGGGCGTCGACGACATCGAGCGCTACGCAGACCACGTCGAGAGCACGATCGCGGACCTGGACGACTACGTGCTGGTCGGCGACTCCTTCGGCGCGAACATCGCCCTCGCACTGGCGACCCGCCGCCCGCCCGGCCTGCGCGCCCTCGTCGTGTCCGGCGGCTTCGCGGCCAACCCGGTCGACTCGAAGCCGTGGAAGGCCCTGATGCAGGCGATCGGCAGCGCCCGCGGGCCGCTCTACCGGCAGCTGACGCTGCGCGCCCACGCCCACCGCCTCACCTCCCCGTTCGACGGCGAGGGCCAGGTGCCCTGGACCAGGGCGCGCAGCCGCGAACTGTTCCTCGCCAACACCCCCGCCGCCTCCTTCGGCGCCCGCCTGCGGGCCGTCCTCACCGCCGACTACGTCGACGCGCTGGGCCGGGTCCAGGTCCCGACCCTGATCCTGACCCCCTTCCACGACGTGCTGATCGGCGAGAGCGCCTCCAAGGTCATGCTCGCGGGCATCCCCGACGCCCGGGAGGTCGTGCTGGCGCGCACCGGCCACATGTTCCGCTTCTCCCACCCGGCCACCTACGCCGCCTCGGTCAACGACTTCCTCGCCACCGTGCCGACCACCCGGCGGAACGCCGATGCGTAAGGCCGAACACCTGCGGTTCGCGATCCTGGCGGCCCAGCGCGAGGGCAACCGACTGCTGATCCAGGCCCTCAAACCGCACGGCATCACCCCGTCGCAGGCCGAGGTGCTGCGCCTGCTCCAGCAGCACGGCACCTTGAGCCTCAACGGGCTCGGGCAGCTCCTGGTGTGCGAGAACGGCACCAACCCCAGCCGGCTGGTCGAACGCGTCGTCGCGGCCGGGCTGGTCGAACGCCGCACCGACGCCGCGGACCGCCGCTACCTCCAGCTCAGCCTCACCCCCGAGGGCGAACACCTGGCCACCGCCGTCGCCGGGATCGAGGACTCCCTCTACGCCGCGATGGACGCCGCCTGCCAGGGCCTGGACACCGACGCGATGCTCACGTTCCTGCACAACTTCATCGACTCCCTGCCCTCGGGCGAAGCCCTCAACAGACGCCTCGCCCTCGACTGACACCCCGCCCCCGGGCCGACACCACGGCCCGAACGGGACCGCACAGCCGCACGGGACCGGCAACCTGCCGCCAGCCCGCCCACTCCCGCGCCCGGCCGAGGAGCACTTGCGCATCACCGCGGCCGCCGACCGCGCTTGGCAGGCCACTGTCCTCGCCTGGCCCGACGCCGAAGGCCGGCTGCGCCCGGTCTGGATGAGCCTGCCGCTTCCGTCCGGGCTGCGGCGTGAGCTCGCGCCGCTGTCCGGCCTTCTTGTCGGCACCACCAAGAAGTGGCGTCGCCGCGCAGCCAGCGACTGAAACGCCCACCTCGAAGCACGCGCCGGTGGCTGGTCGCGGACCCGTGTCAGGCCCGGCCGCCCTTGCGGCCGGGCCGGGCAGGAACCACCTGGATCCATGGCCGGTGGGTGCCGTCGGTGCTCCAGGTGAACTTCATCCAGTACTGGTGACCAAGGGAATTCTCCAGCATGCCGATGAGCACCGGGTCGGCCCCGTTGGCGGCGAGGGATCTGAGGATGTCGTAGTCGACGTAAAACTCCGTGTCCCTGTCATTCGCGAGGTGGTCGTTGAGGAACTGGAGTTGTTCGTTGGAGATGTCGCCGATCTTGCTGTCGTTGTCGAAGCGGTGCAGCTGAGGCATGGTTCGGGAGTTCTCCAATCCAGTCGGGTTGTGGTGATGCCGCCCGCGAAGGTTCGTCAGCGATGCTGGCAGCTTCACCCCGGACCTCTACGAGTCGGGGACTCACTGCCCGTTCGATCACCCCACCGCGGCCATCTCCTCGCGAGGCAGCATGGCGTTGGGTTCTGGACCGAGCCCCTGAACCACTCACGCCACACCTCCACCATCCCAAAGCCGCTGTCGTCTCGTCAGCGGGCCGCCCCCGGGCGGGCAGGCCCAACCGCCGAGGCCCGTCGACGCCCTTCCCCCCGACCGCGGGCCAGGCCGCCACCGTGGTGGAGGGCGCGGATGCCGTCGTGGCCGGACCAGCGCAGCCCCATCGAGCCGCGTACCAGCGGGGAGTCGAGGACCGGACAAGCCCGGGTCGCGGTCGGCGGACGCGGGGCGGCTGCCGTACAGGCCCGGCTCCAGCGACTCGGTCGCGGCGGCGAGGTCAGGGGCCGGGGCGGGTGGTGTCGGCCATCGCGTGGCGCAGCCGTCTCCCCGCCGGACACCGGTGGGCCCGGGCCCGGCGAGTCCTCACGCCACCTGGTCGGCGTCCGGATCGCGAGTGCACAGGTGCGCGGCCGGGCAAGCCGGGCAGCCACGGACGCCGACCAGGTCCGCGACCGCGTCGAAAAGCCCCCGGGCACGCTCGACCGATCCAACACCCTCGAACGCCGCGTACTCCTCCGCAGTGCCGACCGTGCCCGACGAGAGGTGGGACCGCAGGTACCCCAGTGCGCCGAACTTCTCCGCGCCGAGGACCTGTGGGTCACCGGGGACGCAGGTCCGGGGCACCAGATCGCCGGCGGCGTCACCGCCGAACAGCCATGGGTCGCCGGGCTTCGCGGGCCTGCCGACGACCACGCGCAGCACGGTGTCGTCGCCGCCGTCCGACTCGACCAGCAGCGCGCCAGCGGCGTGCAGTTCGTGCAGGAGGGCCCGCCGACGTCATTCTGCACCCGGCCACGGGCCAGGCCGGCACCGGGGCGGAGGGTACGGATGCCGTCATGGCCGGACCAGCGCAGCCCCATCGAGCCGCGCACCGGCGGGGAGCCGAACACCGGACAGCCCAGCCCTGGCCGCGGCCGGCGGGCGCGGGGCGCCTGCCGTACAGGCCCGGCTCCAACCACCCGGGCGTCGGCGGCAGGAACCGGGTCAGGGCGGGCGGGATGCCGGCCATCACGCGGTGAACCCGTCCCCCCCCGGACACCGGTGGGCCCGGGCCCACCGGTGTCCGGAACCCGGCCCGGGCCCGTGCCCGCCCCGAGGCTCAGCCCACGGACCGGTGAGCCCGGGCCCCGAAAGACGGCCGATCCTCGTCCGGGCAGGCCCGGCCCTGTGTGCCTGGTCCGTGGAACGCCAGCGCCGGCAGTGGTGCGGGCGCGGCGAAGCCCGGGTCCCCTCAAAGGGATCACCGGAATGGCCGAGGCTCAGCGACGCGCCGGCCTCGACGCTGGAACGGGAGCCGGACAGCGGCCCGCCGGTTCACGGCTGGGTCGACCGGCGGTGGACGCTCGCACGGACCAGCACACCGACCGGGCACGCCCGCCACTGTCACTGCCCATACCGGCCACACGCGCTCGAGGGGCGGCCCCGGGAAAACCGCCCCTGACGGGCACCGAAGCGCCGCACTCGCCGTGCAGCCTTCCGATCAGGCAGAACGTCGAAATCCTGCGGGAGTACGACCGAGGCGCACCACCGGCCCCAGCACAGGACGCCGGAGAGCACCCGCGCGGCCGCGGGAGCCGCCCCCGCCGGCAACTCGCCCGCTGGCAGGCCGTGGTGCGGCCGTCTCACACGGCCAGCCGACGCGCCTCCGTCAGCATCGCGCGTCCGGCCCGCCATTCGCGCCACCCCGTCGGCACCAGGCCGATCAGACAGCAAACGACCACGATGCCACCCGCGACGGACACCTGGGTGACCGACTCCTCGGCCGGCACCGCCCGCGTCGGATCCCCCGGCGCGTAGCGGACCTCGACCACCGAACCGAGCGCCACCATCCCCGCCAGCCGGTTCCCCTCATAGGTACGGCCCTCGACCGTCCAGCGGCCCCCGCAGTGCGGGTTCCGGCTCAACTCGTTGCAGCTCGTGATGGTGGCCGTCGTCCGGGTGTCCATCGCCACGTTGTCGCGCACCTGGCGCACCACCGTCGCGGAGCCGCACAGCGCCAGCAGCACGAGCACGAACGTCATCGCGCCCCACGCGGTACCCGGCGCCACCGGCCGACCCGACACCTCGGCCATCCCAGCAGCCGCACCGCTGTTGCGCACCGTCAGATAGCCGCCGCACAGCACCGGCAGCATCACCGCGACGATCACGCTGACCACCAGATACGGCTTCCCGGAGAGGGCCACACCGATCAGCTCGACCCCCGCCGCGACCAGATAGCCGGCACCCAGCAGCACGCTCTGCCGGTGCCAGCGAAGAACCCGCCGCGCCGCCCCGTCATCCCCCCGCATGATCATGGCCCGACCGTAGCACTCGCCCTCACCGCCCCCCTCCGCCGGTCCTGTTGACGCCTCCGGACCCTGTCGTCGAGCGCCGGGACGCCCGTTTCGCACAGCCGTCCCCGAAAGCCACTTCACGCGGCGGGAGATCGGGACGTAGTCTGCGGGCCGTGAACGAATTGATCTTCCGAGGGAAGGACCTGTACGGACACGCGAAGTACACCCGTCTCGCGATGCTCGGTGCCCTGCTGGTCGTCCAGGTCGCGTTCGGCGCCTACCGGCTCGGCGCCGTGGCCACCTACTGGATGGTGGGCGCAACCCTCGCGGTCGCCGCCCCCTTGGCCCTGATGGTCCAACGGAGTTGGAGCCGGGTGGGAGCCGACGGCGTCACCGTCTGCTGGGGCCTGGGGCGCGGCCGCACCCACTCCTGGCAGGACATCAGCTGGGTCGACGTCCGCGAGACCAAAAGCCGCCAGTACGGAAACTCGCGCGCGGCCCGGATATTCCTCGCCGACGGCCGACGGCGCTCACTGCCCGGCCTCCAAGACAGCGCCACCTACCCGAGGCCCGACTTCGACGCGGACGTCCAACGGGTCCTCAACTGGTGGGAGCACAGCACCCACCAGGACACGCGGATCCAGCCCGCACGGAAACTGCGGGACCGCCTCTCCCCCACCGTCATCGGAGTCCTCGCCGGAATCGTCATCGCGGTGGCGGGCTTCGTCGTCATCGCCACCCAACAGCACTGACAGGCCAGGTACGGCCAGATGCGGCCGGGAACGGCCGGGTACCGGTACAGCCGGGTACAGCCGGGAACGGCCAGGAACCGGGTACAGCCAGGAACAGCCGGGTACAGCCGGACGCCTGCGTGACCGCACCCGGCACGCGCGCCGCCCCAAAGACGGACCCGGGATTCCCGGCATCGGCACTTCGGAGCGGTCGGCGTGATCGCGCGGCCGGCCGTCGGCCGTCTCCGCGTCACGCCGCGGTGCGCGCCATGTCGACCCACCCGATGTCCTGCCAGGAGTGGGTACGGCCGCGCCCCAGGTCCCAGCAGACGGTGACCCCGGCGGCTGGGGCGGGTCGGGGTCACGCGGAGGTTCGGCAGCGCACCCGGGAGGGCCCGGGTCGGCTGTCGCACCGGCGGCAGAACGCCCCCTTGGGGGGCAGTCCCTCCTCCGAGGGCCCGCCCGCAAGGGGGGAAGTCACGGGATGTCCCCCGGACGCGCCCCCAGGCCCCCGCACCGCGCGCCCGGCGCGGCGGCCCCCGCCTGGACGGCAGAACAGCACCGCCCGCCGGGCGGGAACAAGGGCAACGCACGGCATTTGGCGGCGCAATGAAAAGGTAAAGAACGTCACCCGTATGGCCGTATGATCAAGCCGTGAATCACGAGGTCATCGATGGGGTCCCCGTCCTGTGGGCGCACGCGCCCGGCCCGCTGGAGGCCGCCCTGGTCTTCGGGTGCGGGGCCCGGGACGAGTCGTTCCGCACCCTGGGGGTGACCCACCTGGTGGAGCATCTCGCGATGGGCACGCTGCCCCGCCTGCACCACGAGCACAACGCCTCGGTGGGCCTGACCGCGACCGAATTCACCTGCTCCGGACGGCCCGAGCAGGTGGTCGACTTCCTGGACCTGGTGTGCCGGGCACTGAGCGCGCTGCCGCTGGAGCGGATCGAACAGGAAGCGGGAGTCCTGGCCGCCGAGGGCGGCCGGGCAGCCGACCCGGTCACCGGCGAACTGCTCTCGCACCGCTACGGCGTGCAGGGCGTCGGCCTGGCCGCCTACACGGGCCCGGGCCCGGACCGGATCCCGCTCGAGGCGGTCCGGGAGACACTCGCCCGCCACTTCCACACCGGCAACGCCGTGCTGGTGCTGACCGGCCCGCCGCCGACCGGACTGCACCTGCCGCTGCCCACCGGACAGCGCCCGCAGCGCGACGCCACCCAGCCCGTGCTCCACCCGAACGCCTCCTGGTACCAGGAGAACGTACCCAGCCCCGGCCTCGCCCTGCACGGCGACCTCGACGACGACGCGCTGTTCCTCGCCGTCGAAGTACTGTCCAACCGACTGCGTGAGACCGTCCGCCACCAGCACGGCCTCTCCTACGACATCGGCCGCGACAGCGTGTTCGTCGGCCCCGGCCAAGGCGAGCGCACCCTCGTCCTGGACGCCCGCGAAGGCCAGGAGCAGCGGGTCGCCGAGCTGCTCTGGGCCGAGACGGTGCGCCTGGCCCGCGACGGCATGTCCCAGGAGGAACTGGCCGAGGAACTGGCCGCCGCCCGCGAGGCCCTCCAGGACCCGCGGTCGACCCCCTTCGAACTGCGCGAGGCGGCAGCCGAGATGCTGTTCGGCGGCGAGTACCGGGACGCCGCCACCCGGCTCGACAGCCTGACGCGGGTGACCCCCGACCAGGCCCGGCAGGCGCTCGCCGGAGCCCTGCACACCGCACTGCTGGTGGTCCCCTGCGGAACCGAACCGGACGTGCGACAGCCGGACGGCACCCCACTCCCGAAGTACTCCTGCGACACCGACCGACAACTACCCACCCACGCACGGACGTTCCGCCCGCCGCTGCTCGCCCGACTGTTCTCCGCCAACGCCCGCCGGATACGCCTGGCCGTCGACGACTCGGGACTGTGGATGCACCAGCCCGACGGCACACTCTGCCACGTCCGCTACGACGAGGTGGTAGGCGTGGAGGTCGACGGCGACAACCGGGTGGTCCTCGGCCGCAACACCTGCTACATCCCTCTCCTGTCCGACCTGTTCCCCGACGCCGCCCCGGCCGTGGCCGCCATCGACGCGGCCGTCCCCGAATCACTGCGCTACCCGACATCAGCACTCCGACCAACCGACTGACGAACCGGCAACCCGACGAACTGACGAACTGACGAACTGAGAGACCGTCACAACAGGCCCCGGCGAACGGGCCCGGCGACCGACACAGCTGCGGCAGACACCGCCCGGCCGAGAGGCAGCCACCACAGACAGCGGGGCGGGAGCAGCACGATGGCCTCCTCGCTGGGGCCGGCCGCCACGGACGAGACGACGTCGCCCAGGAGCGCGCGCCCGTCTCGGCTGCCGCCACACCGCGGTGGACGCCATCCGGCCGGAGCCCGATCACCGCTTCGGCCGCACGGCGCGCGGCAGGCCGGGCGTCGTACGCCAGTTGCAGATCGCGGCCTGCCCACTGGCAGCCCCGAGAGCCCGTCGTGACACCAAGCCGCCCGTCCCGTTGGTGACAGGGCGACGCCATTGCGCGGGGTGCCCCACACCAGAACGACGGTGATCACCGGCGCGGGGCCAGGACGACTCCCCCGGACGAACGCCGTGCCGACAGGGTTCGCGGTAGAGGCACCGCATCCGGACCGGCCCGTACCACGCTGACGCTCCACCGCACACAACCGGACGGACGACAACCGGCCTACTCACAGGACTGTCCGGAGCCCGGCCGGCCTCGGCGCGGACAACCCCGGATCCCGCCCTTTCCCCTCCGCTGTCCGCGGCCGCCTCGGGTTGTCCGCCACTTACCTGGGCCTTCGCTCCCTCTTGTAGACGGACAATCACCGCGGATCCCACGCTGGAGCTTCCACCGACTCTCAGAAGGGAGTTCCTGTGACACACAGCCTCGACCCGGCCGACATCGTCGTCGTGCGCGCTCCGGACGTGGAAACGGCCATCACGCCCGATGACATCAGCTTCGGGCCCGCGGACGACAACAACAACAACGACTCCGGTCACAAGGACTTTTTCATCGACGACACCGACTGACCCCGCCTGAGCGGAGCCCGTCCGAGAAGTCCCACGGGCCGGGGAGGGGCCGCGCTCCCGGCGCGCCCCCTCCCCGAAGGACGGCAAGAACGCCAAGGACGGCAAGGACGACATGGCTGCCGGTCACCGCGTCAGCAGGGCCGGCCGACCTCTGTTAGGAGACACGAGATCTCGATGACTTCTCTGACGGACCGGGTGGGGGCCGAGCCCGAGGAAGGGCCTTCCTCCGGCCTCTCCCGCCTTCTCCACCCGGTGCCCCTTCCGACGTTCCGCGACGAGTACTGGGAGCGGCGGCCGCTGCACATCCCCAGGAACGACCCCGAGTACTTCGCGGATCTCCTGACGCTCGACGACGTGGACCGGGTGCTGGGCCAGTCCGGCCCGGACTTCGGGAACGTCCGGGTCATCCGCGAGGGCCAGGAAACCCCGGTGTCCGAACTGGGTGCCCCCGGCCGCAACATGACCGCCAGCCGGCTGGAGGCGCTGTACGAGCGGTACCGGTCCGGCTCGACCGTCATCCTGAACTCCCTCGAACGCCGCTGGGATCCGCTGGCGCGTCTCACCTCGATGCTGAGCGCCGAGGTCAACGCCAGGTTCCAGGTGAACGTGTACCTCACCCCCGGCGGGCAGGCCCGCGGATTCGACCCGCACTACGACAGCCACGACGTGATCGTGATGCAGGCCTACGGCAGCAAGCGCTGGCGGCTCTACGGAGCGCCGCACACGCTGCCACTGGAGGGCCAGAGGTACGACCACTCCAGCGAAGTCCCGCAGGTCCAGGAGGAGTTCGACCTCCAGCCGGGCAGCCTCCTCTACCTGCCCCGTGGCACCATCCACGCCGCGACGTCCAACGACGCCGCGTCGATGCACCTCACCTTCGGCGTCCACCCGGTCCTGATACCCGCGCTGATCAGCGACGCGGTCCGGGAGGTCTTCGAGGGGGACGAGCGGTTCCGCAGGAGCATGCCCATCGGATTCGCCAACGACAAGCACCTCCAGGAACAGGCCGAGGACGCCTTCGCCGAGCTGATCGATACGCTCGCCGCCCGGCTCTCACCCCAGGAGATGACGGCCAGGGCCGTGAAGCAGACGACCTCCCTCGCCCCGGTGACGCTCCGCGGCCACCTGGGCGACCTGGAGAACCTGCCGCGGCTGGACCCCGACACCCGGGTACGGCGACGCCCGGGGCTGCGGTGGAGCGTGGCACTCGGCGAGGAGATCATCGAGCTCGAATTCCACAGCAAGACCATCCAGCTGCCGGTCCACGTGGCCGACGAGGTCAGGTTCGTGACGGAGAACGACGGACAGGGATTCACCCCCGGCTCGATCCCCGGCGACCTGGACCAGCCGGGCCGCCTGCTGCTCGTCCGCACGCTGGTCCACGAAGGATTCCTCACCCTGTCCTGACCGACGGACGGACAGACGGACAGACGGACAGACGGCCGCACGGGTGCGTACCGGGCCGGGCGGCACCGGCCGGCCCGGCACGGCCCGGGCCGGGCCGGCCTGATGACTCACGCGGATCCGCCCGGTGCCCCACTCCCGCGGGCCGGGGCACCGGGCGGACGCGCCCGACCGACAGAAGGGAGGAGCCCCTTGGCCGGAGAACGGAAGAACAGGCGGCACGCACCACTGGCCAGGGCCATGGGCCTGTTCGTGCCGCACCGCCTCCGGCTCGGCGCCGTACTGCTGCTGGTCGCCGCCGGATCGCTCGCCGCGATCGCACCGCCGTTCATGCTGCGGCAGATCTTCGACGTCGCACTGCCCCAGGGCCGGCTCGGACTGCTGACCGGGCTGGCCGCCGGGATGCTCGCCCTGGTGGTGGCCAGCACCTCCGCCGGAGTGCTCCAGGCCTACCTGCTGGTCACCCTGGGACAGCAGGTGATGGACGACCTGCGCACCGCGGTCTACACACACCTGCAGCGAATGTCCCTGTCCTTCTTCACCGCGACCCGCACAGGCGAGGTGCAGTCCCGGATCGCCAACGACATCGGAGCCATGCAGTCGACGGTGACCGGCGCGGCCGCCACGATCGTCGCCAGCGCCACCACGGTGGTGGCCACACTGCTGGCGATGCTCTCCCTGAACTGGCAGCTGACGGCCGTCTCCCTCGCGGTACTCCCGTTCTTCGTCGGGATCAGCCGCAGTGTCGGCACGGAGCGTCGCGGAATCGTCGAACAGCAACAGAACCTGCTCGCCGTGATGTTCAGCCTGATCGAGGAGTCGCTGTCGGTCAGCGGCTTCCTGCTGGGCCGCACGATGGGGCGCACCGACACGCTCGTCAAGGAGTTCGCCGGGCGGTCACGGGACCTCGCCGACCTGACCGTCCGCTCCTCGATGGCCGGACGATGGCGCCAGTCCGTCATCTCGATCATCGTGGCCGCGATGCCGATAGCGTTCTACTGGACGGCCGGAATCGTCGGTGGGCACGGTGGCCCGACCATATCCGTGGGCACCGTCGTCGCGTTCACCGCCCTCCAACAGGGCCTCTTCGGGCCCGTCATGACCCTGCTGCAGACCGGCATCGGCATCCAGAGCTCCATGGTCCTGTTCGACCGGGTCTTCGAATACCTGGACCTGGAGGTCGACGTCGCGGAGCCCACGGACCCCGTTGCGCTCACCGGGCGCCACGGACACGTCCGCTTCGAGCAGGTGAGCTTCTCCTACCCGGCCTCGGGACCCGTCCTCCAGGGCGTCGACTTCGACCTGCCCGCCGGTGAGAAACTGGCGGTCATCGGCGCCACCGGCGCGGGCAAGACCACCCTCGGCCACCTCGTCCCCCGCCTCTACGACGTCACGGGCGGACGGATCACCATCGACGGCGTCGACATCCGCGACCTCAGCTTCACCACCCTCGCCGAGACGGTCGGCATCGTCCTGCAGGACACCCACCTCTTCCACACGACCGTGGCCGACAACCTGCGCTTCGCCAAACCCGGAGCAACCGCCAGCGAGCTGGCGGCCGCCGCCGAAGCCGCCCAGATCCACGAACTGATCGCAAGCCTGCCGAAGGGGTACGACACCATCGTGGGCGAACGCGGGTACCGGTTCTCCGGCGGCGAGAAACAACGCCTGGCGATCGCCCGGACCATGCTGAGGAACCCACCGGTCCTCGTCCTGGACGAGGCCACCAGCGCACTGGACACCATCACCGAGAAAGCCGTCCAGCAAGCACTGGACGCACTCTGCGCGGGCCGCACCACGATCACGATCGCCCACCGGCTGTCCACGGTCCGCCATGCCGACCGGATCATCGTCCTGGACGGCGGCCGGGTCGTCGAGTCGGGCACACACGCGGACCTCCTCGCCCGCGCCGGACGGTACGCGGAACTCTGCCGGTCGAACGGCTCCCCCGGCCCGAAACCCTGAAGGACAGAAGCGCGGAAGGACGGAAAGGCGGAAAGGCGGCAGGGCCGAAGTCGTCTACGCCAGAGGCCTGTTCAGAGCCGCAGGTCCATCCGCTGCTCGACCGTGTCCAGGCCGAACCTGCGGGCGGGACGGGAGACGGTGAGCTCGAAACCGGCCTTCGCGTACAGGTGGTGGGCGGCGTCAAGGCCCGCGATGGTCCAGAGCAGCACGCCCCCGTACGCCCGGGCACGGGCCTCCTCCAGCGCGGTCTCCAGCAGCCGCCCGCCCAGACCCCGCCCCCGGGCGACCGGGTCGAGCAGCACCCACCGCAACTGGCCCCAGCCCGGACGCTCGTCCGCCCGGACCAGGCCGGCCCCGCCGACCACCCGGCCGTCGAGCTCGGCGACCCACAGACGACCGGGCCCCGCACCGCCCTCACGGGCCCGGGCGAGGACCAACTCGGCCATCCCAGCGGCGACAAACGCCTCCATGGTCTCGTCCGTGCCGTACTCCCGGGCGTAGAGGACACCGTGCAGGGCGGCGACGGTGCCCAGGTCCCCGGGGCGCACGGCCTCGCGGACGGTCGCGGATCCGGGTGCGGTGGCGGCCATGGCGGCATCCCTTCCAGGAGGACACTTCCACTGAAACAGTCGTTTCAGTGCAACGATAGACCACGTGTCCACCCCCGCCCCCGCAGATACGCGCTCCCGCCCGTCGCGGCGCCGCGAGGAGATCCTTGCCGCGACCGTGCGCTACGTCGCCGAGCACAACGCGTCCGACCTCTCGCTGCGCCCGCTGGCCACCGAGATCGGCTCCAGCCCGCGGGTGCTGCTGTACCTGTTCGGGTCGAAGGAGCAGCTGGTCCGGGAGGTCCTGGCGGTCGGCCGGGCCGGGCAACTCGCCCTGCTGGAACGCTGCGAGGCCGAGGGCGGCGACGCCCGCGAGAGCCTCGAACTGCTCTGGGAGTGGTTGACGAAGCCCGAACACCGGGGCGCGCTACGCCTGTTCTTCGAAGGGTACGTCCGCGCCCTCGACGGCTCCGGGCCCTGGCTGGACTTCGACACCGCCTCGCTGGAGCAGTGGCTGCCACCCCTGGAACGCACCCTTAACGGCACCGGCGCCAATCCCACCGTGGTCCTGGCCGTCCTCCGAGGCCTGCTGCTGGACCTCCTCGCCGACAGCGGCGAGGACGAGAGCAGAGGCGGGAGCAAGGGCGAGGGCGGGAGCAAGGACCGAGGCGGGAACCACACCGCCCGCGTCCACGCCGCCTGGCACACCTTCCTCGACACCACCCTCGGCTGACGCCCGGCAAGCGAGCCGCACCACACCCGAAAGCCGGACGCTCGCCTGGTGCCGGATGGCCGGTGGGTGGTGGGCTTCGGCGGGGAGGTCGCGGTGTCGGCCCGCCGTCGACCGCCCACACACACACAAATCGTGCAGTACAAGCCACTTGAGAGGCGCCCCCGAGGAGGTGGGGGTCTTCAGGGCTGCTTCCCTGGGGCGACGGCGGGGCCGTGTCCGCCAGCCGGTGGGTGGTCCAGGCTCGCCGGACGGGTGCTGCGGACGGTGATGACGGTGTCCGCGAGGCCGGACAACGCGTCGGCCACGAGGACGGTCCGGCCCTCGCCCGGGCCGCCCGGCCGTCCGTCCTGAGGCCGGGCCTCCTGGTGGCCGAAGGCCGCGCCGATGGCGACCGGGCGCTCTTCCCCGCCACGGCGCAATGCGCTATGCCTGCCGTATCCGACCATGGAGGCCCCTGATGACCACTGACCGGAACCAGCACACATCGGATACACCCACCCGGATGACCCGCTTCGACGACATCTACAGCCGCCCGGACCCACGGTCGTACTTCGGCGCGTTGGGGGCACTGGGATACCAGACGCCCCACCACGCCCAGAGCGTCTTCCGCAGCCTCCTGCCTCCCGCCGGCTTCCCCGACGCTCCCAAGCACCCGACAGACGGCCAGGACGACAGGCCCCTGGCCACGGTCCTGGACATCTGCTGCTCGTACGGCATCAACGCGGCCCTGCTCAACCACCACGTGACGCTGCGGGAGTTGTACGACCACTACACCTCACCGCAGGCAGCCCGTCTGACGGCCGCCGAGCTGATCGAGTGGGACCGCACGTACTACGCGCAGCGCCGCCGGCCGGACGCCGTACCCGTCATCGGCCTCGACATCGCCGCGCCGGCCGTCGCCTACGGTCGCGCGGCCGGTCTGCTCGACGACGGGTACGCCGAGGACCTGGAGACCGCCTCGCCCAGCCCGGCTCTGTACCGGGCCACCCGCGGCACCCGTCTGATCACCGTGACCGGCGGAGCGAGCTTCCTGTCCGCCCGTACCTTCCGGCTCCTGCTGGAGGACAGGCGGGAGAAGCCGTGGGTGGCCGCCTTCGTGCTGCGCACCGGCTCCTACCAGGACATCGCCGACGGCCTGGCCCTGCTGGGCATGACCACGGAGAAGGACGCCTCCCGCACCTACCCGCAGAGACGCTTCACCGACGCCGACGAACAGCTGTACGCGATCACGGCGGTGTCCGCGGCCGGCGACGACCCCCACGGCAAGGAGGCCGACGGCCACTTCCACACGGCCCTGCACCTCACACGGCCCGCGGCGCAGGCGGCTGCCCGTCCACTGCACACCGTGCTACAGGACGGCTGAGGTCTCGGGAAGCGGCCGGACGCCCCGTTCGACCGCCCGCCCGCGTGCCCACCGTGCCACCGCACCTCGGCGACCCGTTCATCTCCGGGGATGCCTTCCGCGACCGCTGCCCGGTGCCACCGGGTTGGACGGCTTCGGGTGTCCGACCGCGTACGGGGGCGTCCGGCCGGCCGGGTGACACGGCGGACCGGGCCGACGCGGCTCGGGTGGTCCACCGGTTCCCCCCGGAGCCGTGCTGCCGCGCTGCCGGGTACGACTACTGTGCCGGTCATGTCCGACGATCCGCGCGACGCCCGCCCGCACGCCGAACCCGCCGCGCCCGTCGGACGGTTGGCCGATCCGTGGTTCCTGGTGAACGCCGAGCCGGAAGCGGTGATGGCGCTGCTGGACACGGCGTCGGGCCCGGCGGCGCGACTAGCCGCGTCGGTGTACCGGGCCTCGGAAGACCTGCACCGTGACGCCACTGCGGGGGTACGCCGGCAGCTGCTGGCGCTGGACGCGGCCCGGTACGGGGACCGGGAGCTGTCGGCACGGATCACCGCGGCGACGGTGGAGGGCGAGCCCACCGCACCGTGGGGCGTCGAGTGGGCCACCGGCTCCCAGCTCGACCGGTCCCTGCGCCGTATTCCGACCGCCCACACCGACGCGTTGCTGGCGGTGGCGACGGCGGTGCTCGACGGCCGCCCCGTCGCCGTCACCGGCGGCACCGACCGCACCGCGCGCGTGTGGGACCTGACCACCGGCCAGCAGATCGGCCGACCTCTCACCGGCCACACCGGCCAGGTGTGCGCGGTGGCGACGGCGGTGCTCGACGGCCGCCCCGTAGCGCTCACCGGCAGCAGTGACAAGACCGTGCGGGTGTGGGACCTGAGCACGTGCGAGCAGACCGGCCCGCCCCTCACCGGCCACGCGGCCGCAGTGGGGGCCGTGGCGACTGCGGTGGTCGACGGCCGCCTTGTCGCGGTCACCGGCAGCAGCGACGGCACGGTGCGGGTGTGGGACCTGACCACGCGCGAGCAGGCCGGCCAGCTCTTCACCGGCCAGGACGGCTGGGTGTACTCGGTGGCGACCGCGGTGCTCGACGGCCGCCCCGTCGCGGTCACCGGCAGCAGTGACGAGACCGTGCGGGTGTGGGACCTGAGCACGTGCGAGCAGATCGGCGAGCCACTCACCGGCCACGAGGACGGGGTGCGAGCGGTGGCGACAGGGGTGTTCGAGGGCCGCCCCGTCGCGGTCACCGGCAGCCACGACGAGACCGTGCGGGTGTGGGACCTGACCACGCGCGAGCAGATCGGCCGGCCGCTCACCGGTCACGACGGCTGGGTGTTGTCGGTGGTCACGACAACGATCGAAGGCCGCCCCCGCATCGTCAGCGGAGGCGAGGACTGGACGCTGCGGGTGTGGGACCCGGCCACGGGCACGCGGGTCGGCGAGCCGGTGACCGGCCACGACGACAAGGTCCGGGCGATGGCGACGGCGGTGCTGGACGGCCGCCCCGTGGTGGTCGCCAGCAGTCAGGACGGAGCGGTGCGGGTGTGGGACCTCGCCCCGGGCAGCCAGGCGGGTGCGCAGCCCGCCGGCCACACCTCCTGGGTGGTGGCGGCGACGACCGGGGTGGCCGGCGGCCGTCCCGTGGCGGTCACCGCCGGTTCCGACCGCACCCTACGGGTGTGGGACCTGGCCACCGGCCGGCAGATCGGCCGGCACCTCACCGGCCAGGACGACGGTGTGTGGGCGGTGGCGGCGGCGGTGCTCGACGGGCGCCCCGTCGTGGTCACCGGCTGCCAGGACGGGACGGTGCGCGTGCGGGAGCCGGCCACGGGCGGCCAGGTGGGTGAGCCGCTCGTAGGTCACGACGGCTGGGTGACGGCGGTGGCGACGGCGGTGGTCGGCGGCCGCCCGGTCGCGGTCACCGGCGGCTTCGGCGACGTTCGGGTCTGGGACCTGACCACGGGCCGGCAGGCCGGCGAGCCCCTGACCGGCCACGACGGCGACGTGAACGCGGTGACGACGGCGGTACTCGACGGCCGCCCCGTCGCGGTCACCGGCGGCGACGACGGCACGGTCCGGGTCTGGGACCTGACCACCCGCCGGCCGATCGGCCAGCCCCCCACCGGCCACACCGACCGCGTGCTGGCGGCCGCGACGGCGGTGCTCGACGGCCGCCCCGTCGCCGTCACCGGCGGCAGCGACGGCACTGACGGCGCGGTGCGGGTGTGGGACCTGACCACGCGCGAGCAGATCGGCCGGCCCCTGACCGGCCACACAGGCGCCGTGAACGCGGTGGCGACGACGGTCCACGACGGCCGTCCCCTGGCGGTCACCGGCGGCGACGACGGCACCGTGCGGACCTGGGACCTGACCACCGGCGGCCAGGCCGGCCCGGCACTGGTGTTCCCGCTGCCGGTCCGCGCGGTCGCCGTCGCGCCGGACGGCCGGCTGGTGGCGGGCTTCGGCTGGGAGGTCGCGGTGCTGGCCCGCCGCTGACCGGACCCCGCACGAAACTCTCGCCGGACGCCGCCGGCGGAGGCGGCCCGCGGTCAGTGCGCGTCGGGCGGGAGCCAGCGCAGGGCGAACCAGACCTCCATCCGGACCTCCGCGTCGCCGAGGTCGACGGCGAGCAACTCGCCCACCCGGGCGATGCGCTGGCGCACGGTGTTGCGGTGGAGCTGGAGCGCCGCCGCGGTACGGTCCCAACTGCCGTGCAGGGCGAGCCAGGTCCGCAGCGTCTCCCGCAGCACCGCCGGCCCCGGCGTGCCCGCGCCGGCCAGCGGCGCGAACGTACTACGGGCGAGCGCTGCGGCGTCCTCGGGAACGACCAGGGCGTGGACGCTCGGTCCGACCGCCTCATGGTGGTGGACCGCGGGGGCGCCGGTGGCCAGCGCGTGACGCAGGGCCCGCTCCGCCTGGGCGTCGGCGGTCCCCAGCCCCGCCGTGGGAGCGGGCGCGCTGACTCCGAGCGTCCAACCGAGCCGGACGGCGGACTCGGTGTCCACGACCCGCTCCGCAGCCGCCGAACCGGGCAGCAGCGCCCGCAGCCGGGTCCCGTCCAGGTCCAGGTACGGCGTGCCCAGGGCGGTACCGAGCGCCGCGAGCTGGACGGCCTCACCGCCGCCGCCCGCCCGCCCGGTCAGCCGGCCGTGCACGACCACCCACGCCCCGCCGGGCGGCAGCAGGCCGGCCGCCGCCTCCTGCGGCGCCGCGCCGAGCAGCAGCCGCACCAGCGCCCCCGCACCGCGGGCGTCCGTACCGAGCGCGTGCCGCGGACTGGTGAGCAGCGAGAGGAGGACCACGGCCATCCCGGCCACGGAGCGGTGGACGGCGCTCGGCGGCTCCTGGGCGGCGGTGACGAGCGTGAGCGGGCCGCCGGGGCCGTCGGAGCCGGGCAGGGTCCGCACCGTCAGGTGCCGCCCGGCGTGGTGCTGGGCGGCGGCGGCCGGCGGCCGGGCGCGGCCCGCGGCGCGCGCGGTGGTCCGTTCCGCGAGGGCGCGCAGTTCGTCCGGGACCGGTGCGGGCGGGCGCGTTCCGGCGCTGAACAGTTCGACGCCGCGTCCGTCCAGCAGTGCCGTCCAGCCGCCCAGGTGCACGGCGAGCTGCTGGACGACCGCGCGCAGCGCGTCGGGGCGCGCGGCCGCGGAGGCGAGGGCGGACTGGGCCTCGGAGACCTGCCGCAGGCCGCGGTGGACGGCTTCGGCCATCGCCGCGTACGCGGCCCGCCCGACCGCGACGAACGGGGTGCCGTCGGGCACCCGCAGCAGCGGCAGGCCGTGCCGGTCGCAGGCGGCGGCCAGGTCGGCCGGCACCTCGTCGTAGACCGGCGCGACACCGAAGCCGAGCGCGGCCGCGCCCGCTTCGACGACGCAGCGCACGTAGGCGTCGATACCCGCGGCGGTCTGCGGGAGGCGGACGCCGGCGGTGAGCAGCAGTTCGCCGCCGAGCAGGTAGGGGCCGGGGTCCTCGACCTCGGTGGTGCCGACGGTGGCGATCAGCCGCTCCTCGGCCGGTCCGGCGATCCGGCGCAGTCCGAGCGTGGGGTCGGCGAGCAGGACGCTCAGCGGAACGGCGGGACTGCCGGGGGCGGGGGCGGGGGCTGGGTCGGGCACGCCGGCGGCCTTTCGTCGCAGGGTTTCGCACATCCGGCCTAACGATATTGGATGAAACCGATACTTCTGCGGGCCGGGCAGGGCGGTCTAGGTTCAGCACACGGCGTTTCCGTTCGGGCACCCCCGGCCCCCCCTCCCCCGCCTTTCCTGCCGTTCCCGTGAGCCCTGCCGGCTTTCCCGTGAGCCCCGCCAGTCCCACCTGACGCCCTGCCTGTTCCCCCCACCCGCAGCCCTGGCCCGGGCGCTCCCCCCAGCGCGTCCGGCCGGATCGGAGGACCCCCATGACCCTCGACTACGTCGTGATGATCGGCTATCTGTTGGGCATCGTCGGCGTCGGCTGGTGGGGCAAGCGGCGCGCCTCCTCGAAGGCGGACTTCCTCGTCGCGGGCCGCCGTCTGGGCCCGGTGCTGTACACGGGGACGATGGCCGCCGTCGTGCTCGGCGGCGCGTCCACCATCGGCGGCGTGCGGCTCGGCTACTCCTACGGCCTGTCGGGCGCCTGGATGGTGTTCGCGATCGGGCTCGGCCTGCTGGCGCTGAGCATCCTCTTCTCCGCCCGGATCGCCCGGCTGCGGGTGTACACCGTGGCCGAGATGCTGTCGCTGCGCTACGGCGGGGCGGCGAGCGTGATCTCCGGCGTGGTCATGTGGGTCTACACCCTGATGCTGGCGGTGACCTCGACGATCGCCTACGCCAGCGTCTTCGACGTGCTGTTCGACGTGCCCCGCTGGGCGGCCGTGGTGATCGGCGGCACCATCGTGGTCGGCTACTCGGCGCTCGGGGGCATGTGGTCGATCACCCTCACCGACATGGTGCAGTTCGTGGTGAAGAGCATCGGGGTGCTGTTCCTGCTGCTGCCGGTCGCCGTCGTGAAGGCCGGCGGCCTCGCCCAGCTGAAGGCCGAACTGCCGTCCGGCTACTTCTCGTTCGGCTCGATCGGCGGCGACACCATCTT
Organism: Kitasatospora sp. NBC_01300; assembly: GCF_041435235.1. Classification (NCBI taxonomy): domain Bacteria; kingdom Bacillati; phylum Actinomycetota; class Actinomycetes; order Kitasatosporales; family Streptomycetaceae; genus Kitasatospora; species Kitasatospora sp. NBC_01300. The sequence continues at coordinate 55,171 of NZ_CP108409.1, forward strand.
CACCTACGTGCTGATCTACACCTTCGGCATGCTGATCGGCCAGGACATCTGGCAGCGGGTGTTCACCGCCCGCACCGACCGGGTCGCCGCGTACGGCGGCACGGTGGCCGGCGCCTACTGCCTGGCGTACGCCGTCGCCGGCGCGGTGATCGGGATGGCCACCAAGGCGCTCTACCCCCAACTGGCCAGCCCCGACAGCGCGTTCGCGACCATCGTGAAGAGCACGCTGCCGGCCGGGGTGCGCGGCCTGGTCCTGGCGGCGGCGCTGTCGGCGATGATGTCGACCGCGAGCGGCGCGCTGATCGCCTCCGCCACCGTGGCCAACAACGACATCTGGGCCCGGGTCCGCACGCTCATCGGCCGGGCAGGGCCCGGTACCGCGGCCACGGACCATGACGAGGTGCGGTCCAACCGGCTGGCGATCGTGGCCCTCGGCGTGCTGTCGATCGGCGTCGCCTGCGTCCTGGACGACGTGATCTCGGCGCTCACCGTCGCCTACAACCTGCTGGTCGGCGGTCTGCTGGTGCCGATCCTGGGCGGGCTGGTCTGGCGGCGCGGCAACCTGCCGGGCGCACTCGCCGCGATGGTCGCGGGCGGCGCCACCGTGATCGCGCTGATGGCCGCCAAGGGCGTCCTCGCCAACGAGCCGGTCTACTTCGGCCTCGCCGTGAGCCTGGTCGCCTACCTGGCCGTCAGCCTGGCCACCCGCCCGACCGACGCCACCGTGCTGGAGCACTGGCGCGGCCGGCTCGCCGGACAGGCCGACACCCCGGACACTCCCGCCGCTCCCGCCACCGCGCCGGCCGCCGCACTCTGAGAGGACACCCCATGGGCCAGCCCACCACACCCACCGCGCCCACCGTCACGTCCGGGACACCCACCCTGCCCGAACCGTCCGCACCAGCGGCGCCGACCGCACCGGACGAGGCCCGGCTGCGCCGCGAACTCGCCGCCATGTACCGGCTGGTCGCCCACTTCCGGATGACCGACCTGATCTTCACCCACATCTCGGTCCGCGTCCCCGGCCCCGAGCAGCACTTCCTGATCAACCCGTACGGCCTGCTGTTCGAGGAGATCACCGCCTCCTCCCTGGTCAAGATCGACCTGGCCGGGAACCCGGTGGAACCGACCCCCCATCCGGTCAACCCGGCCGGCTTCGTGATCCACAGCGCCGTCCACGCCGCCCGCCAGGACGCCCACTGCGTGCTCCACACGCACACCCGGGCGGGCTGCGCGGTCGCCGCCCAACGGGACGGGCTACTGCCCCTCAACCAGATCTCGATGGAGTTCCACGACCGGGTCGGCTACCACGACTACGAGGGCGTCGCACTCAACCTCGCCGAACAGGAACGACTGGTCGCCGACCTCGCCGGGCACCCGGCCCTGATCCTGCGCAACCACGGCCTGCTGACCGTCGGCCGCACACCGGGCGAGGCCTTCCTGCGGATGTACTACCTGGACAAGGCCTGTGAGATCCAGATCGCCGCCCAGGCCGGCGGCGGCCCGCTCGTCCTGCCGTCCCCCAAGACCGCCGAGCTCACCGCCCGCCAGCTGACCGGTCAGGAGCACGGCTCCGACCTCCAGGACGACCAGGCCGCCGAACTGGCCTGGGCAGCCCTCCTACGCCTCGCCGACCGGATCGCCCCCGACCACGCGAACTGACCCCACCGACCCGGCGCAACCACCGACACCCCGACAACACCCCGACGCCGACACCCCGCCCGACCGCCCGACTCCAGGAGCTGCCATGAGCACCGCCCCCGACCCCCACGCCCCCCACAGCCCCCTCGGCCCCACCGACTCCTCCCGCGTACCGCGCTACGCCGGACCCGCCACCTTCGCCCGCCTGCCCCGGATCGACCAGGTCCCGCGCGCCGACGTCGCAGTCGTCGGCGTGCCCTTCGACACCGGCGTCTCCTACCGCCCCGGCGCCCGCTTCGGCGGCAACGCGATCCGCGAGGCCAGCCGGCTGCTGCGCCCCTACAACCCGGCCCAGGACGCCTCACCGTTCGCACTCGCCCAGGTCGCCGACGCCGGGGACATCGCCGCCAACCCGTTCGACATCCACGAGGCCGTCGACACCGTCGAGGCGGCCGCCGGCGAACTCCTGGCCACCGGCGCCCGGCTGATGACCCTCGGCGGCGACCACACCATCGCGCTCCCGCTGCTGCGCGCCGTGGCCCGCCGCCACGGACCGGTCGCACTGCTGCACTTCGACGCCCACCTGGACACCTGGGACACCTACTTCGGCGCCGAGTACACCCACGGCACACCGTTCCGCCGGGCCGTCGAGGAGGGAATCCTGGACACCTCCGCCCTCTCCCACGTCGGCACCCGCGGGCCGCTCTACGGCAAGCAGGACCTCACCGACGACGAGAAGCTCGGCTTCGGCATCGTCACCTCCGCCGACGTCCTGCGCCGCGGCGTGGACGAGGTCGCCCAGCAACTGCGCGAACGGGTCGGCGACCGCCCCCTGTACATCTCCATCGACATCGACGTGCTCGACCCGGCACACGCCCCCGGCACCGGCACCCCCGAGGCCGGCGGACTCACCTCCCGCGAACTGCTGGAGATCCTGCGCGGTCTGAGCGGCTGCCACCTGGTCTCCGCCGACCTGGTCGAGGTCGCACCCGCCTACGACCACGCCGAGATCACCGCCGTGGCCGCCTCCCACACCGCCTACGAGCTGACGACGCTGATGGCCCGCCAGATCGCGAACGAACGGACCCAGCCAGGCCCGCGCACCGGCACGGACGACCGCACCGACGCCCATACCGGCGCCCGTACCGACGCCCGCCCCGAGGCCCACGACACCACCGGCGAGGTGCGCGCATGACCCACCTGCGCAACGGCGGCGACCTGGTGGTCGAATCACTCGCCACACTCGGCGCCCGCCACGTCTTCGGCCTGCCCGGCCAGCACGCCCTCGGCCTGTTCGACGCGCTGCGCCGCTCCGACCTGCGGTACGTGGGACTGCGGGTGGAGAACAACGCCGCCTTCGCCGCCGACGGCTACGCCCGCACCGCCGGGACGGTGGCCCCGCTGTTCCTGTCCACCGGGCCCGGCGCGCTCACCTCACTGGCCGCGCTCCAGGAGGCCGCCGCCGCCTCGGTACCGGTGCTCGCCGTCTCCAGCCAGATCCCCTCGGCCGGACTGGGCGGACGACGGCGCGGTTACCTGCACGAACTCGTCGACCAGCAGGCCAGCTTCCGCGACGTCGTGAAGTCCGTGCACACCGCCCGCACCCCCGCACAGATCCCCTCCGCGCTGGCCGCCGCCTGGGAGTCGGCGCTGAGCGCGCCGTACGGGCCGGTGTGGGTGGAGATCCCGCAGGACGTCCTGCTCGCGCCGGTGACCGTACCGCCGGTCACCGGGCTGCGCGCCCAACCGCGGCCGCCGGTCCCCCGCCCGGAGCTGATCGCCGAGGCCGCCGTGCTGCTGGCCGAGGCCGAACGCCCGGTGATCCTGGCCGGAGGCGGCGTGGTCCGGGCCGGAGCCGGTGACGAACTGCTGCGGCTGGCCGAGCTGTTGCGGGCCCCGGTCGCCTGCACCTTCGGCGCCAAGGGCGCCTTCCCCTGGGAACACCCGCTCTCGCTGCGCTCCTGGCTGGAGGACCGCCACACCACCGACCTGCTAGAGGACGCCGACGTCCTGCTCGTCGCCGGCTCCGGCCTGGGCGAACTGTCCAGCAACTACCACACCATGGCGCCGCGCGGCCGGATCATCCAGATCGAGGCCGACGCGGGCAAGCTGGAGGCCAACCACCCGGCCTTCGGCATCCACGCCGACGCCCGCCTCGCCCTGGCCGCCCTCTGTGACTCGGTCCCGGCCGCCACAGCGGACGGACGGGCCGAGGCGGTGACCGCCGAACTGCTCGAACGCGTCCAGGAACGGATCGACAGCCAGGGACTCGACCTCGAACAGGACCTGCTGGCCTCCGTCCGCCGCGCCCTACCGGACGACTCGCCGGTCTTCTTCGACATGACGATCCTCGGCTACTGGGCCTGGTCCGCGTTCGACGCCCGCCGCCCCGGAGCGATGCACTCCGCCCAGGGCGCCGGCGGCCTCGGCTACGGCTACCCCGCCGCCCTGGGCGCCGCCGTCGCCGCCAACGGCCGCCCGGTCCTCGCCGTCTCCGGCGACGGCGGCGCGATGTACTCACTCGCCGAACTCGCCACCGCCCGCCAACTCGGCCTCAACGTCACCTGGTTGATCATCGACGACGGCGGCTACGGCATCCTGCGCGAGTACATGACGGGCACCTTCGGCGAGGCCACCGCCACCGAACTCGCCCGCCCCGACTTCGTCCGCCTGGCCGAGTCCTTCGGCGTCCCGGCCTCCCTCACCACACCCGACGACCTCGCACAGGACCTGGCCGCCGCACTCACCACCCCGGGCCCCAACGTGCTGGTCCTCCCCGCCCTGCTACGCATGTTCGCCCCCACCCACCTGGACACCTGAACCACCAGGGGAGCGCGACGGCCCCACCCCGCCCGCGCCCGACGCGCTCCCCCGCCGGCCCGACCGCACACCACCACGCACCCGGACCGTCCGACGCCGCAGCGCCGGCCCTTGGATAGGCTGCGGCAATGGCCCTCGACTCCCCCCGACTGCTGCGCGCCGACGCCGCCCGCAACGCGGAAAAGATCATCCGGGCTGCCCGGGAGGTCTTCACCGAACAAGGCCCCGACGCCCTCCTCGACGACGTGGCACGCCGGGCCGGCGTCGCAGCCGCCACGCTCTTCCGCCGTTTCCCCGACAAGGCCGCACTGCTGCGGGCCGTACTGGACGAACGCTTCGCCGAGAACGTCCGCCCCGTCATCCAGGCCGCCGCCCACGACCCCGACCCCGCCTCCGCACTGGCCCGCGTGCTGGAAGCGGCCCTGGAATCGGTGGCCGGCGACTACAACGTGCTGGCCGCCGCCCGCTCCGCCGGCGTCCTGACCCCGGCGACCGGGCAGGAGTTCTTCGCCGCCCTCGACGCCCTCCTCGCGCGCGGCCAGCACGCAGGCGTGATCCGCGCCGACCTCGTCCCCGACGACCTGCACCGCGTCGTCGTCATGCTGGTCTCGGTGCTGTGGACGATGGAACCCCGCGAGGACGGCTGGCGCCGGTACCTGGCCCTGGTCCTCGACGGCCTCACCCCCGCCGGGGCCCGCCCGCTGCCCTGCCCCGCCCCCGCACTGCACACCCGCACCCCCTGACACCGAGGCGGGTGCCGGCCGCTAGGGCACCGGATCAGCGCGCCGGATGCACCCGGATCGCCGAGGCCGGGCACATGGCGGCCGCCTGGCGGGCCAGTTCCGCCGCCCGCGCGCCGGGCTCGGCGGCGAGCACGACGACCTGCCCGGCCTCGTCCTGGTCGAACACCAGCGGCGCGGTCACCGCGCACTGCCCCGACGACACGCACCGCGAGGTGTCCGCCTCCACCAGCGCAACCGGCCTCTCGTACGGCTGCTCCTCGTTCACCACAGGACCGGGACCTCGCTGAGGCCGCCCGCCAGCCGCTCGGCGTGGTCGCGCAGGCTCCGCGCGTCCACCGCCAGCCGCAGGCCGGGGAAGCGCCGGAACAGCGCGGTCAGCGCGACCTGCATCTCGGTGCGTGCCAGCACGTTGCCGATACAGTAGTGGCCGCCGTGCCCGAAGGCCAGGTGGGCGTTCGGGGAACGCGACGGCTCGAAGGTGTCCGGCTCCTCGAACACCCGCCCGTCCCGGTTCGCGGCGTTGATCGCCACCAGCACCGCCTCGCCCCGCGCGATCGCGGTCCCCGCGACGGTGACGTCCTCACGGGCGTAGCGGGTCAGGCCCAGGCCGCCGGGCGAGGCCATCCGCAGGACCTCCTCCACGGTGGCGCGGGCCAACGTCCCGGGGTCGGCGGCGAAGCGGTCCCGCCGACCGGTGTCGCTCAGCAGGAACAGCACGCCCAGGTCGATCCGGGCCGACGTCGTCTCGTGGCCGGCGAACAGCAGCCCCACCGCCAGGCGGGTCATCTCCCCCTCGGTGAACGAGGGGTCCTGCGCCTGCACGGCCAAGATGTCGCTGATCACGTCCTGCCCCGGCTGCTTCCGCTTCTGTTCGGCGATGCCGGCCACGTACGCCTCGAACTCGGCCATGGCCGCGGCGCCGTCGGCCTCGCCGTACAACGCGGCGATCCGCTCCGACCAGCCGCGCAACAGGCCCCGGTCCGCGACCGGCACACCCAGCAGCTCGCAGATCACCATCACCGGCAACGGGAACGACAGGTGGTCGTGCAGGTTGACGGCGCGTTCCGGATCCCGTGAACGCTCCTCCTCCATCGCGTCCAGGCAGGAGGCGGCGAGCTCCCCGATCCTCTCGCCCAGCCGGCGCATCCGCGGCGCGCTGAACGCGGGCGCCAGCATCCGCCGCATCCGCGTGTGCTCGCGGTCCTCCTCCTCGGGCGAGGGGGCGGGGCGCGTGTGCAGCGCCGACTCCGAGATCCTGGGCGCGCCCTCGGAATCGGGGCGCAGCCGGGAGAAGCGGGTGTCGCTCAGGACCTCCCGGGCCTCCTCGTAGCGGGTCACCAGCCAGGCCGGGTCGCCGACGGGTGTCGTCACCCGCGTGATCGGGCCTTCCTCGCGCAGACGCGCGAACAGCGGCGCCAGGTCCAGGGCGTCGGGGCGCTCGAAGGGTAACTGCGGTGCGGGGGCGGTCATGATGGGTCTCCTCACCGGCCGAAGGGCCACAAGAGCAGCGAACGCTTGGCAGAACCGCCCTCTCCTGCACGTCCGGGCCGGGGTGGATGAGCGGCGTCCCGGCCCAACAAGTGAGAGTCAGCTCTCTCTTCTCTCGGGAGCGTAACACCGTCGGCACGCACAGTCAGCCACCAGGCGAAATCGGCCTGCCCGGTGACAGGACGGGCCCGGCCCCCGGCCCCGGTACTGGCGAACCCACCCGTCCAACTGCCGCCGGCTCCTCACCAGACCCACCCCGCCGGTGACCGCGTGCGGTCAGCCGTGCGTGGCCGACCGCCTCTCGGCTTCCCCTTTCACGGCCCGACGGTCAGCCCGACGCGCCGCGCCATCCCGGCGCGGCCCCTTGCCGGCGAATCGGCACAACGGCCGTCGCCGACAGAGGGGATCCCGTCTGCTGCTGAGCACACCAGGCGGCGGGACCGTCGCCCGGCGCGCTCAACGTCCACGACAGCGCGACGCTCCCCAGCCCACGACCACATACCCGCCACTCGCCGTGTGACGGGGGGCAGGATCCGCTACAACCATCCTGCTCGTGTGGCCAGCGCCGCCGATGGCCACGTGCCCGGCTGCCCTACATGACGACCGCAACCACCGTCGCGGCCCCGCCGCTCGTGCCACCACCGTGGAGGACGAACCGCACCCCCTCCCGCACGATGGCGAACCGTGCCCCCGTCGCTCCGGCGTCAGGCCGCCTTCGACTCGCCCCTGAGCACGGCGAAGACCGCTCCGGCCGGGTCCATCACCATCGCCAACCGGCCGATGCCTGCCGCGTCCATCGGCGCGATCAACGGCGTGGCCCCGAGCTGGACGGCGGCGTGGTACGACGCGTCGCAGTCGGTGACACCGAAGTACGGGTGCCACTCCGACGCCGACCCGGCGTCCAGGTGCATCTGCTGAAGCTGGAGGATGCCGCCGTGCGCGGTGTCATCCCCGGAGCCGGCACCGGGCGCCGAAGCAACGTTGTAGGTCAGCCCCCCACCCATCGCCATGTCCTGGTAGGTCCAGGCGAACACGCTGCGGTAGAAGTCCTGGGCCACGGCGGCGTCGGTGGTGTAGAGCTCCGTCCAGCACAGGGCGTTCGGCTCCATGACCGTTTCCAGGCCCTTGATGTCGCCCGGCTGCCAGACCGCGAAGTCGGCACCTGTCGGGTCGGTGAACTGCGCGAGCCGACCCGCGGTGAAGACGTCCATCGGCGCGGTCCGGACCCGACCGCCGGCCTGCTCCACCGCCTTGCTGGTGGCCTCCGCGTCCGTGGTGAAGAAGTAGGGCGTCCAGGCCGGGGCCGCGCCTTCCTCCTGGCAAGGGCCGACGGCGCCGACGGTCTTGCCGTCGAGCTGGAGGAAGCCATAGCCCCCGGCGTCCGGTCCGGCCGACTGGAAGGTCCAGCCGAACAGCGCGGAGTAGAACGCCGCGGCGGCGTCGACGTCGGGGACACCAAGGTCGATCCAGTTGGGTACGCCGGGAACGAAGCGAGTCGTCAGCATGAGGGACTCCGATCACGCGATGGTCAGTGCCGGTGCCCAGCATGGCAGCGGAGCACTGCCAGCAGCCGCACCGTCACCCGCTGGGGCGATCAGCACACAGACGAAGCCCCTGGTCGCGGAGTTGCGGAGCACGTTGTAGACCGTCTCCCAGGGCGGACAGTCGCGTGGGAGGTGCCGCCAGGGAATGCCGGTGCGGTCGACGTACAGGATCGCGTCCAGGAGATCGCACAGTTCGCGCTCGGGCGGCCGACCTCCCTTGGACGGTCCGGCCGTTCATGCCGTCCGTTGGACGGCTTGGCGGGCGATGTGGCGCAGAGTCTCGGATGCCGCGGGGTCGACCGGTGCGCCGTCCAATGCGGCCAGTGCCTGGTCGTACCGTTCGGCGATCATGTCGTTCACCATGTCGTGGGCACCGGATGCGGTGATGATGTGGCGGGCGGCGTCGGCCTGGTGTTGCGTCAGGGTGGGGCAGCCGAGGTGCAGGCGGAGCCGGTCGGCCTGGGCAGGGCTTGCGTGTTGCAGGGCGAGGGCGATCAGGACCGTGGCCTTGCCCTCCCGCAGGTCGTCGAGCGCGGGCTTGCCGGTCACCTTCGGGTCGCCGAAGACGCCGAGGAGGTCGTCGCGCAGTTGGAACGCCTCGCCGAGCGGGATCGCATACGCGGAAAGGCCGTGCAGCAGGGTTTGATCGGCACCGGCGAGTGCGGCGCCGAGTTGGAGCGGCCGCTCGACCGTGTACTTTGCGGTCTTGTACCGGATGACCGTCAGGGCGGTGGCGACGCTGGGGCTGTCCGAGCCGGTATGGGCCAGGTCCAGGTACTGGCCGAGGGTGACCTCGGTGCGCATCGCGTCCAGCAGCGGCAGGATGCGGGCGAGTTGTTCAGGGGCGGGGTGGCCCTGGTGGAGGAGTTCGTCGGACCAGACCATGGCCAGGTCCCCGATCAGGATGGCTGCGCCTTCGCCGAACCGATCCGCGGGCACCTGCTGTGCCAAGTGCGGGTGCTGCCGGCGGTACTGGTGGGCCTGGGAGCGGTGGACGGTGGGTCGGCCGCGGCGGGTCGTCGAGCGGTCCATGACGTCGTCGTGGATGAGGCAGAAGGCGTGGAAGAGCTCCAGGGACGCGGCCAGGTGCCGTGCCGTGCGCGGGTCGCCGGTGCCGCCGGTGCCGCCGGCGGCGTGCCAGCCGACCAGCGCGAGGACCGGGCGGATGCGCTTGCCCCCGGCATCAAGGAATTCCCGCAGCGGCGCTGCCACGTTCGGCAAGCGCCCGCCCGCTGTCGTCGACTCCTCCTTGCAGGCGAGGAAGGTGTGCAGGACCTGCTCGACGTCGCTCTTAAGACGCTCCGGATCCAGCGAGGGGGCCGGCGGCGGGGTGGAAGCCGGCACTGCGGCTGAGAAGGGCAGGGTCATGGCAAGGGGTCCTCATCGGAGGGGTCGGCGGATTCGAGGCTGGGGGCGGGTGGTTGAACACCAGGAGGCGCGGGCTGACCCACGACGGATACATCGGCTCGGCCGTTCCCGCCGCGCGGAGCCGTAGAGGCACTGAGGGCTGGACGTGCGCCGAGGACGTACTCATCAAGCACCCGGCCCGACCCGAGCGGCAACATCCGGGTAGTGATCCATGAGTGCACGCGTTGAACGGACAGCCCGCGTTCGACGCCGCCGTCCGAGCCCAACCCCCGGCCCCGCCGTACCCCGGGGACAGGCACGCATCAACCGGCCCCGCGACCTGCCGTGATGTGACGTCACCATCGCGCGCCCGAAACCAGCGTCGGGGCACGGTCACACCAGGAAGCGATGGGCGCCACGATCAGCCAGGGCGGCCCTTCGGTGCTCAAGCGGTTGAGACCGTGAACGAAGGCGACCGTCGTGTGATGCCCCGGACCACCCGGTCGCCGCGACGGATCCGACCCACAGGCCTCCCAGGGCGGTGGGAAGTTCACCACCGGAGACAGAAGCGCACGCAGGCAGGGGCGCCCTCTTGTCCGACAACGAGCCATTCGTGGCGAAAGACGCCCGCCGCTCTTGCACCTACCCGTGCCAACGGCCTACCCGTACCAACGCTTTGGCCGCTCTGGGCGGGTTCCCTGCGCGGGCCAGGCTTGGCGCACTGACGAGGCGGGGCCGGGCCGCGGCGTGGATTCGGCCACGTGTCATCAGAGGCCTGGCCAAAACCGAGCCGCAGCCTGTCACAGCAGCGGCGCTCCCTGTGCCGGGAACCGGTGCGCGGCCGGGTCGGACCGCGCCCCCGAGCAGGTACACGATCGACGATCCGGCTGTCACCGACGAGGTCTTCGACCAGATGGCCGCGTGCGGGGTCTGTGGCGGCGGGGCGGCTTTCATGGCCTTCTTCGCCATGGTGGCCGAGGCGGGGAAGCGGAAGGGGGATGCCGGCCCTCCCGCACGGGAGCAACGGCACCGCTCTGTCCTGTGTGTCGGCTGCGGGCAGGAGCCCGCCCTCGTGACGCTTGCACGGGACCTGGTCACGGACACGGACTTCCTGGACAGTGCGCTGTCACGGCTCAGGCGCCGGCACGTGCCGGGCGCCTCGCGCCGCGTCGCGGCGTCATGACTGTCACCCGGCTCGCCGACGCCGACAAGGCCGAGGCCCGGCTCTTCGCGACGGCGAAGGGAGCGCCCTCGGCCTACCGCGAAGCATACGAGCCGTACGGGGACCGGCTCAGGGCCAACGGCCTGTCAGGAGCCGATACTTCGGCGACCACCCGCCACCACTACCTGATATCAGTTGTGTCCGTGCTTGGGTCAGGGCAGCGGAGTTGGTTCGAGGTTGACGAAGTAGGCCGGGCGGGGCGTCGGCCAGTCCGTCGGTGCGTTGTCGACCGGGTTGTAGCTGATCAGCGCGAGGGTACGCGGTCGCCGTGAGCGGTTGGGGAGGGACCCGTGTACGACGTTGCTGTCAAAGAAGACCACACTCCCCGCAGGCCCACATGCGGTGAACACCTCGCGGCCACCTGACAGGGTCGTGGCCCCGCCGTCGGAGATGGCGAATGACAGGTTGGCGGAGACCGCGGCCGACCAGTCGTCGGCTTCCCTGTCGGTGATCTCTTGGTGGTCCATGGCCTCCAGCTCTTCGTGCAGAGCAGGGCCCGTGTGACTGCCGGGGACGATCCGAAGCGGGCCGTTGTCCTCGTCGATATCGTCGAGGAAGATGCCGGCAGTGAACGCCCTCGGTGCGGGCAGGCCGTCTTCGGCCTGCCAATAAGTGAAGTCCCGGTGCCATTCCCATTGGTCGCCGGCCTCAGCGGACTTCGGGTTTACTTTCCACTGGAGGACGTACAGGTCACTGTTGCTCAGGCTCTTGGCTGTCTGCGAGACCACCGAGTCGGTCGCCACCTCTTGCCATACGCCTTCTTTCCGGTGCAGTCCGTAGACGGCTCGCACTGTGGTTCCGTCGTCTTCGAGGAACCTCTGCGGACCGGGCTCGTCGAGTACCTTCGGGAGTTCCTCTTGAATTCTCTTCAGGAGGTCTCGCGGCAGCAGTCCGGGAAAGAAGACGAATCCGTCGGTGCGGAATTTCTCTGCGTGGTCCAGCTCGATCATTGGATTCCTAGCGTGTTCAGAATTGGGTGGACACCTTCGAGGTCGTTGTAGCGGAAAACCGGCGTCGCGTCCCCGGCCGCATCGAGCATCCCGCGCGCATGGGGTCACGGCGGACGATTTCGTGTGTGCCACCTGCGCGCGGCCTCCAGGGAACTGGTCTCCCGCCCGCGGGCGGCAGGAGCGACGCCACTGAGCACCAACATAAGCGAGGTGCATCCCGGCGGCCACGTGTAGTGATGATCACGCAACCCTCGTCGCTCCGCCGGGCGAATAGCGGCAGCCACTGCCTCACGGTGTGCTGCCTGGACGGGTCAAGGACTCGCGACCACCGCCCTCGACGCGGACATGCGGGTACAACCCGCTGCGCTTCTTCACCTGAGGAGTGCCGCTTTCTTGATGACGACATTGACCCTGGACAAGCCCTATCGTCCCAGTTCAGTGGCACTCCTCGCTCTTTTGATCACGCCTCGGCCAGCCTCGCTCGTGAGAGCGCGAGGCTAGGGGCGGACCAGGCGGAACTTGACGTACACCTGGTTGACGTTGAAGATCCCCTGCCCGACTGACAGCCACCGCTTGCCCGGCAGCGTGCTGGCGTAGACCCGCCGATCCGTTCCCGCCTGCTTGAGGTAGAACAGATCTCCTCCCGCGAGCACGATGTCCCAGCGGGTGGGGCAACTGCTTTTCTCAAGCTGGATTTCCTCTCCGGAGCGGCACCAGGTCCGGTATTCGCTTCAGTTGGCACTCGTCGACGCGATGCTGTAGTTGCCCTCGTGGTCCAGGGTGAGGACCACGGCAGTGCCGTTGCCCGGTGCGTTGGTCAGGAGCGCGTAGTCCCAGTTGTCGTAGACCTCGAACGTCACCCCCTGCCCGAATCGTCCTGGCCGAGGTAGACCGGGTCGTAAACGACGTCCCGCTTCCCGCCGGCCGGGGCCTGCGCACTCGACACCGGGGCGGTCAGCGACAGCAGCACGAGGCAGCCGACGGCGGCGGTCGCCATCCTCCGGATCGACTGGCGCAGCGGCAGTGGCTTCCGCACGGATGTGCTCTCCTATTGATTCGGTCTGTAGGTCCTTTGCTGACCAGTCATTTTCGCCGCGCGTGAAGTGGCATCCGTCGATGGTTGCGGCGCGTCAGCGATTTCATGCAGAAGAGGGACTGTGGAAGACAGGTCTCTCGATACGGAGTTTCCGATCTTTTGACCGATTTTCGATCACACATTCCGAGCCTGCTTGAACTTGTACCTTCCGCTAACGGTCGCGACGACTTGGCGGAGGACATGATGACTGAGGGCGAAATACCGATGGGCGCTCGTTCGTCGGCCCGCCCCCGCAGGGCATCGGCGTAGTCACTCGGCGCCCGGTTCATCGTGATCTGCCCAGCTTCCAGGTGCATTGGTGAGGTTGCGTCGTCGCAATGCGTCAGCGCAACCTGGTGCCACGGGCGGCGCTTGTCCGGTCTCCCGACCGCGCGTCAGCTTGAGATGCGGGCTTCGATGCCGTCGAGGAGAAAGTCGAGGCCGGTCCGGAAGGTCTGATCGGCGTCTAGGTGAGGGCCGTCGCGTACGACCATGGCCAGCGCGGGGAATCGGCCCGTTGCGAAGGTGCGCTCCAGGTACGGCCCGAAGGTGGCCTGCCACTGCTTCTTGTCCATCCCGGTGGCCCGCTCGGCGCGCCGCTCGGTGATCTCCCTGCGCACCGCGCCGATCACGTAGGCGTTGACCGCAGAGATCGCCGGCACGGCGGCGTCCAGGTCGACGCCGCCCATCGCGGCCACCACAGCTTCCCCGCTGGCCAGCGTATTCGGCCCGAGCTGCGGCCGCCCGCCGATCAGGTCGGCGAGCCATTCGTGTTGGTGAACGGCCTGTCGGGTGGCCTCGGCGAGGGAGCACAGTACCTCTCGCCAGCCGTCGCCAGTCGGCCGGATCTCGGCGTGGACCGCATCGACCATCAGGTCGAGCAACTCCTCCTTGGTGGCGATGTAGCCGTACAGCCGCATCGGCCCGACTCCCAGCGCGGCGGCGAGCTTGCGCAGCGACACCGCCTCTAGGCCGTCCGCGTCGGCCAGTCGGATCGCCGTGCGTACGATCCGCTCCCGGCTCAGTGGACCCAGCACTGGTCGATCCGGCGGCTCCGGCCGTTCCCACACCAACATGCCGCTGACAATACCGCGTGGGTGATACGGTGACAGCGTCGATACAGTGTATCGACCAATATGGTGAATCGGGGGCATTCATGACCATCGCCATCATCGGAGCCGGCCTGGGCGGCCTGACCCTGGCCCGCATACTGCACGTGCACGGCATCGACGCCGTCGTCTACGAACGTGAACCTTCGTCCGGCGCGCGCAGCCAGGGCGGCATGCTCGACCTGCACGCCAGGACCGGCCAGCGGGCGCTGCGCGAGGCCGGCCTGATCGACCAGTTCCACGCGATCGCCCGCCCCCAGGGCCAGGACCTGCGTCTCCTCGAACCGGACGGCACCCTGCTGTTGCAGGAGGACACGCCCGACGACGCCCCGCTGGATCGGCCTGAGGCCGACCGTGCCGACCTGCGCAACCTCCTGCTGGACTCCCTCCCCGCACACGCGGTGCGCTGGGGGCACACGTTCGAGTCCGCCGACCACGGCCTCCTGCACTTCGCCGACGGCAGCCGTACGACGTCCGACCTACTGGTCGGCGCCGACGGCGCGAACTCCCGGGTCCGCGCCCTGCTCACCGACGCCCTGCCGGTGCACATCGGCCAAAGCGTCGTCGAGCTCGCCATCCCCGACATCGACCTCACCCACCCCGACCTCGCCGCCATGGTCGGACGCGGCAACTACTGGGTGCTCGGCAACGGACAGTCCCTGTCGGCGCAGCGGAACGGCGACGGCCAAGTACGCGTGTACCTCAGCTTCTACAACACCGCCGAGAACTGGTTCGCCACCAGTGGGATCCCGTTCGAGGATCCAGCCGCCACCCGTGCGCACCTGATCGACCTGTTCACCAGCTGGGACCCACGGTTCACCGCCCTGATCGCAGCCTGCGGGGACACGATCCTGCCCCGCTCGATCGCTGCCCTCCCGGTCGGCCTGACCTGGCCCTCGACCCCAGGCGTCACCCTCCTCGGCGACGCCGCCCACCTGATGCCCCCGGTGGGACAGGGCGCCAACATGGCGATGCTCGACGGTGCCCTGCTCGGCCTCGCACTGGCCGCCCACCCGGACGACTTCCCCGCCGCCATCGAGGAGTACGAACGTGAGATGTTCGACCGCACTGTCGCTGTCGGCCGACAGTCCGCGGACATGCAGGAGATGCTGGCGTCGCCGGACGCCAGCCAGAAAATGCTCGCATTCTTCCAACTTGTCTGAATGTAAACGAATACGACGAGGCGACCCAGAGCTACGGCGTAGCCGTGTGGCGTCAGGTTCCTGACGGTCAGTGGGGCAGGTGGCTCTGAGATCGGAAGCAAGCACGGATTCCAAGATCATGGACTTCTCGACGTCCCGTGATCCGAGTGGAAGACCAATGCCTGCCGACGCATCATCGCCGATCCCGTCCGCTCTTGACCAACTCCGCCAGCAGCCCGATCCCAGCATCGAGGAGGTCCCTGGGCTGCTGGAACGGCTCGCGGAGGTGCCGGACCCGCGCGATCCGCGCGGCGTGCGGCATGCCCTTGGCGGTCGTGCTCGTACTGACCGCGTGCGCGGTGCTGGCCGGGGCCACCTCGCTGCTGGCGGTCGGCGAGTGGATCGCCGATGCCCCACCCCACGTGCTCGAACGGCTCGGACTGCGGCCCGATCCGCTGCTGCCGCGCCGCCTGGTGCCCTCCGAGTCCGCCGTGCGCCGGCTGCTGGCCCGGATCGACGGCGCGACGCACTGGACCGGGCGGTCGGCCGCTGGCTCGCCGACCGCCGCCCGAAGCCGAACAGGTCCGCCGGGCTGCGTGGCCTGTCTGTGGACGGCAAGAGCCTGCGCGGCGCTGCCCGGGCGACCAGACGCAAGATTCACCTGCTCGCCGCAGTGGAGCACACCAGCGGCCTGGTCCTGGCCCAGCCGGACGTCGGCGAGAAGACGAATGAGATCACCTGCTTCCAGCCGTTGCTCGACACCGTTGCCGACCTGGCCGGGATCGTGGTCACCAGCGACGCCCTGCACACCCAGCGCGAGCAAGCCGCCTACCTCCTCGGCCGCCAGGCGCACTACATCGTGATCGTCAAAGGCAACCAGAAACACCTACGCAAGCAGCTCAAGTCCCTTCCCTGGAGGGACATCCCGCTCCAGGGCCGCACGAGGAGCAAGGGCCACGGCCGCTCCGAGATCCGCCGGATCAAGGTCGCCACCATGAACAACCTGCTGTTCCCCGGTGCCCGGCAGGCCATCCAGATCCAGCGCCAGCGCACCTGCCGCAAGACCGGCAAGACCACCATCAAGACGATCTACGCCGTCACCAGCCTGACCGCCGATCAGGCCACCCCCGCCCAACTCGCCCAGCTGATCCACGACCACTGGGGCATCGACCCTCCACCATATCCGCGATACCACCTTCGCCGAGGACGCCTCCCAACTGCGCACCGGCAACGCGCTTCGCGCGATGGCCACCTGGCGTAACCTCGCCATTGGCACCTTGAAACTAGTCGGCAGTACCAACACCGCAGCGGCACTGCGACGCAATGCCCGCGACCCCCGAAGCGCGACCCGATCAGCGGGGCCCGCCGCCCGGATGTCCGCACCCTCCACGTCGGTGGCGGCGAGCGCGGACCGTCCCCGGACGGTGATCACCGAACCGCTCGCGTTGGCGCTCGTACCGAATGCGGCGAGGGCGGGCACGTGGGTGTCAGCAGGGCGAACGTTTGCGTGATGCGGTATCAGAGGGTGAGGACGATCTTTCCCCGGGCATGGCCGGTCTCGCTCAGTCGGTGTGCCTGGGCCCCGTCCTCGATGGTGAAGGCGGCCGCGACCGGAACGGTGAAGCGGCCCTGCTGGGCGAGGACGGCGGCCGCGGCGAGTCCGTCGACCGCCTGCCGGTCGGCTCCGGGGCCGGCCGAGCGTGAGAGGTGCACCCCGTACTTCGCGGCGCCCAGGTCGGCGATGGTCACCACCCGCTCCGGACCTGCCGTGAGGTCCACCAGATCGGGCAGCGAACCGGATCCGGCGCAGTCCAGGACGGCGTCGACGCCGTTCGGTGCGTGGGCGGCGACCCGCTCCCCCAGCCCCTGGCCGTACGTGGTGGGTATCGCTCCCAGCCCCGCGATGAACTCGTGGTTGCGTGCGCTGGCCGTACCGATGACGGTCGCACCGCGGGCCACCGCGAGCTGGACGGCGACCGTGCCGACCCCGCCGGCCGCGCCCTCGATCAGCAGGGTCGTGCCGGTGCCGACCTCCAGCCGGTCCAGGACGCGCGTGGCGGTCTCCACGTTCGCGGCCGCGCCGCCGGCCTGCTCCCAGCTCAGCGTGTCCGGCTTCGGCGACCAGGCCGCCAGGACCGCGTACTCGGCGTTCGCGCCGCCCAGTTCGGCGAGATCGACGATGCCGAAGACCTCGTCCCCCGGCCGGACACCGGTCACTCCCGCGCCGACCTCGTCGACCACGCCCGCGGCATCCACGCCGAGCACGTGGGGCAGGCGCAGCGGTGTCATGTCGCGCAGCCGGCCCGAGCGCAGAAGGCAGTCGGCGGGCGTGAGGCCCGAGGCGCGTACAGCCACCCGGATGTGGCCCGGTCCCGCGTGGGGTTCCGGTACGTCGGCGACCTCAAGGGCATTGGCGGGACCGTACTCGGCGAATGTCAGTGCTCTCATGGCGTCGGACGCTAGTGGAACACCCCGTCCGTTTCGTTAAAGTGAGAGCGGTGACGAACCGATTGCCTCACTCCCTGCGCTCCGATGCCCGGGACAACCGCGAGCGCATCCTCGCCGTGGCCCGCACGACGTTCGCCGAGCAGGGGCTGGACGTGGCGATGCGCGAGATCGCGCGGCGCGCCGAGGTCGGCCCCGCGACCCTCTACCGGCACTTCCCGACCAAGGAGGCGCTGGTCACCACCGTCTTCACCGAGCAGATGGCGGCCTGCACCAGCGCGGTCGACGAGGGGCTGGCCGATCCCGACCCGTGGCACGGCTTCTGCCGGATGATCGAGCAGATCTGTGACATACACGCACGGGACCGGGGCTTCACCGCGGCCTTCGTCACAGCGTTCCCCCGTGCGACCGACTTCGCCGCGGACCGGGCGCGCGCACTGGACAAGACCGCCGAACTCGCCCACCGGGCCAAGGCGGCAGGCAAGCTGCGCCCGGACTTCGTCCTGGACGACCTGATCATGGTCCTCATGGCCAACAGCGGCATCCGGGCCACCACGCCGGCCACCACCATGGCCACCTCACGCCGCCTCGCCGCGCTGCTGATCAAGGGCATGCGCGCCGAACCCGCCGACCCGCCGCTACCCCCTGCGGTCCGACTGCCGCTGACAGTTGTCACTTAGCACCGCATCAGACAGTGGGCGTCTCATCAGGGGCGCCGACGCGCGGTCGTCACGAGGGCGGACAAGTGCCGCCGTATCTCACCCGACCGAGTGATCACCGGCTTAGCTGATGACCGGACTCCGGGCGATCCGGGACGGGCCCGCCGGACCGCCCGGAGGCACGGTCGCGTACGCTCGCCCGGGTGCCGCAAGGGTGTGGGGAGGCGGCCGGGTCGCCGGGCGCGGCCGGACCGGGAGGCAGGGGGTGGGTGTTGTCGGATCGTGCGCGGGCCGAATCGGTCCTCGAGGACGCGGCTGCCGCCTGTGACGCGCACCTGCGGCGCTGGGTAGGGCAGTTGGACGGCGCAGTCGGGCAGGTGGCGGCCTACCAGTTCGGATGGACCCGCGACGGATCCCCCCACCGGCGGCACGGCGGCAAGAACGTCCGAGCGGCCCTGGCACTGACCTGCGCCCGGGCGGTGGGAGGGGACCCGCAGCGGGCGGTGCCCGCCGCCGTGGCGGTGGAGATGGTGCACAACCTGTCGCTGCTGTACGACGACGTCCTGGACGGCGACGCGCTCCGCCGCCACCGGGCCTCCGCCTGGGAGGTGTTCGGGCCGGGCGCGGCGACCCGGTCGGCCGACGCGCTGCTGATGCTGGCCTTCGAGGTGCTCGCGGGCCCCGACGGCGAAGCCGTCGCCGGTGAGGCGTCGGCGGCCCTGCTGGACACGCTCATCCAGCTCGCGGTGGGTGAGAGCCTGGACGTGCTGTTCGAGGCCGCGCCCCGTATCGAGCTGTCCGAGTGCCTGGAGATGGTGTCGGGCAAGACGGCGTCGCTGATCTCCTGCGCCTGCCGGCTGGGCGCCCTCCACGGCGGCGCCGGGCCGGCGCAGGTCGAGACCCTGGCCGCGTTCGGACACGACCTGGGCATGGCGTTCCAGCTGGTGGACGACCTGCTGGGGATCTGGGGCGACGAAGCGGTCACGGGCAAACCGGTCTTCGCGGACCTGCGGGCCCGCAAGCTCTCGGTGCCGGTGGTCGCCGCGATGGCCTCGAACACCGCGGCGGGCGAGGAACTGGCCCGCCGCTACGCGCTGCCGGCCGACCCTGGCCGGGTCGGGGAGGCGGAGCTGGCCCGGTTGGTGGAGGAGGCCGGCGGCCGGCGCTGGACGGTGGATCGCGCCGCCGAGCACGCGGACGGGGCCCGACGCCGTCTGCGGAGCCTCGCCGACGGCCCCGGCGCGGTGCCCGGCGCCGTCGCCGACCTCGACGCGCTCTGCGAACTGATCGTCAACCGGTCGTACTGAACCGGTCGCCCCCGGCGCGGGAGGACCAGGGCGCCGGGGTGTCGAGGATGTGCGCACGACCCTGCC
This sequence comes from Kitasatospora sp. NBC_01300, assembly GCF_041435235.1. NCBI lineage: Bacteria > Bacillati > Actinomycetota > Actinomycetes > Kitasatosporales > Streptomycetaceae > Kitasatospora > Kitasatospora sp. NBC_01300. The sequence continues at coordinate 74,729 of NZ_CP108409.1, forward strand.
GGTAGAGCGCGGCGTCCACCTCCTTCAGGCGCCGCAGTTCCCCCGGCTCGTACAGGGCGTGGACCACGGCCGGCTCGGCGCCGTGCCCGGCGGCCTCCAGCAGCGCGTTCGCCGCCGCCCTACCGCTCTGGTTCGCGCCCTCCATGGTGGCCAGGTTCACCGGGCAGCGGACGAAGTCCCCGGCCATGAACAGGTTCACCGCGGCCGTCCGCGCCCGCGGGCGCAGCGCCCAGGAGCCGGTGGTGTTGATCAGCAGGGCCTCGTCGTTGGTGGCGGGACCGGGGCCGTCAAGGTTCTTGACGGCCGGGTCAAGGTGCCAGGAGTGGAGCAGACCGTCGTGGAGGGTCCGGCGGCGGCCGTCGTCGAGGGCGTCGGCGAACTGGGCCCAGACCTCGGCGACGACCTCGGCCCGGGTGCAGTCGCGGGCCGGCTTGCCGTAGAGGATGCCGGGGGTGTCCCAGGCGGAGATGTCGACCGACAGGCAGTCGGCCACCGTGCCGTCGCCGTAGGTGGCGCGGAAGTCGGTGTCCCAGAACTGCGCCTGGCTGATGGAGGTCAGGGCCCACGGGGAGTCCTGGTAGATGACGTGGCCGCGGGTGATCGGGGTGGGCTCGGCGAGGTAGAACTGCAGGCCGACCATCCAGTCGGTGCGCAGGTCCGCCGTCTTCTTCAGCTCCGGGTCCGCCTCGGCCAGGCCGCGCTCCAGCAGCGTCCCGATCCGGTCGACCGGGAGCGCGCACACGTACCAGTCCGCGGCCGCCTCCCGCCGCCGGCCGCCCGGGCCGCGCAGGACGGCGCCGACGACGGCGCGGCCCCGCACCGTCAGGCGCTCCACCTGCCAGCCGAGTTCGAGCCGCACCCCCAGCCGCTCCAGATGCCGCACCCACGGGTCGATCCAGGCGGTGCTGGTCGGGGCGTTCAGGACCCGGTCGGCGGCCTGGGCCTCGCCCCGGCCGAGGAAGCCGTAGCCGAAGGCCTCCAGGACCCCCCCCCCCCCGACGGTGTGCGCGCTGCACACCTCCGCCCTGGCCGCCACGACCGTACGGGTCGCCCCGACGACACACACCTTCCGGTACTCCTCGGAGGCACCGTCGGCGGCGGTGAAGTCCCACCACGACATCTGCTCCCACTGCCCCAGCCGCCGCTGCGCACTGCTGGTCATGTAGACGAGCAGCCGGTTGGCGAAGTACAGCAGCTCCTCGTTCAACTCTCCCCCGGCGCCCAGCTTCATGCCCCGGGCCCGCAGGATCTGCAGGGGCGTCCTCGGACCGGCGGCCAGGGACACGTCCGAGACCGTCTCCCCGATCCTCCCCGACCGGGCGGACAGCATCTGCGGTGCCTCCCGCAGGTTGCCCTCCACGCCCGAGGGCGAGCCCGGGAGGGGGATCCGCCGCATCGTGTCCGGCAGGCTCCGGTAGAAGCCGGGGAAGAACCGGAACCCGTGCTCGCTGGGCAGGTCGAGCCGCCCGCCGGTACCCGTCCCGGGAACCGAGGCACTGCGGGCCTTCCCGCCCCACCCGGAGGGCTCCACCACGGTCACCTCGAAGCCGCGCTCCGCCAGCTCCATGGCCGCCGTCAGCCCGGCCACCCCGCCGCCCAACACCATGACCGTCCGGCCCGAACGCCCCGACACCGCACGCCCCTCCCCGGCCCACGGCCGCCCGCCTGTCCTACCCGTCCCACCCGATCCGTACGGGAACGATAGAGCAGGTCGTGGCCGTCACCCCGGCGGGGCCCTCCCCGCGGCCCCCGGCACCCCGCGGCCGCGTTGCCGGCCCGAGCCGCCGGGCCGGAACGGCCCCGGAAACCGGGCACTTCAGCCCGGCCGGCCCGGAGCGGCCGGGACCCGTCACTGGGCCCGGCAACCCAGCAGCGCAGCGAATCGGTACCGGAGCGGGTCGGCCAGCCATGACGGCAGCACGGGCACAGGTCTCCCCAGCGATGACAGAGCGTCGTAACTCCACGTGTCTGGTGCGGCGCAAGCGGCGAGAGCGATGCGCCTGGGTGCCAGTCGGGTCCTCAGCTCCCGGGCGAGGCCAGGGCCTGTACTGCGGCATAGCCCGGAACCGACGACGTCTGTGGGAGCACGCCGTTCGCGCGCAGGCTGGCGGCGGTGTTCACGGCCGCACCGAGGGCGAGTCGGAACAGCAGTGAGCCGAGACTGACCCGGCGCACGCCGAGTTCGGCCAGGCGGGTGAGTGATGGCCCGTCCGGTGTGGCGAGGACGTTGAGCGGCAACGCGGTCGCGTCCACCGCCGCGGCGATGGACGCCGGATCGGTCAGACCCGGCACGAAGACGCCGTCTGCGCCCGCGTCCTGGTAAGCCGCCAAGCGGGACGCCGTCTCCGCGTCGCGTCCCCCGCCCAGCCAATGGGTGTCGGTGCGGGCGTTGACGAAGAGCGAGGGCACGGCTGACTTGACCGTGGTGATCTTCGCCGCGTGCAGGCGCGGCGGGGTGAGAGCGCCGTCGGCGCGGCCGTCCTCCAGGTTGACACCGACCGCGCCCGCCTCGGCGAGTTCCACCGCGAGGTCGGCGACCTCGGCCGGGTCGTCGCTGAAGCCGCCCTCGATGTCGACGGAGAGCAGGAAGGGCCCGCCACCGATCCGGCGCGCGAGCCGCAGCGTCTCGGCACGGGTCAGGCCGGCCCCGTCCGGCAGCCCGGCCGCGGCGGCGACGCCCAGGCTGGTGGTGCCGACGGCGGGGAAGCCGGCCGCGGCCAGCGCGGCTGCGGAAGCGTGGTCCCAGGCGTTCGGCAGCAACAACGGTGCGCTGGGGCGGTGGTGCAGTTCGCGGAAGGCGATGGCGAGGGAAGCATCGACAGTGCTCATGACTGGTCCTCGGGGTCGGCGGCGACGCCAAGAGAGCCGACGGCCCCGGCGTAGTAGTCCAGCGAGCCGGCGACGTGCGCGGCGAGTAGTCGGAAGGACCAGCCCGGGCCGGGCGAGCGGTCCAACTGCGCGTCGCTCAGCGTCCTGAGGCGGTCGTCCCAGATCCTGCCGAGCCGGACCAGGCGGCTGCGCGCCTCGTCGAGGTCCTCCGTGGTGAACGGCACGAGGTCTGCGGGCGTGGTGGTCACCGATCCGTGCCAGTGGTCCGGCTGCGGCTCCTGGCCGGCCAGGCGGGCCTCCAACTCGGCGAGGTGGTCCACCATATGGTCAGCGACCCGGCGGATCGCCTTGTGCGGAGTGTAGACGCGGCCGTCCCGTGTCAGCGGTCGCCCGTTCCAGGCGGTCCAGGTCGCGGCGAGGTCCAGCACCCGTGCGACCGCCTTCGTGATCTGCCCGGCCGGGTCGTCCCGCTCCAGCAGCCCAGCGGCGAGTGCCACCGCCTGGGCTTGGCCCGGACACCGGTGCGGCCCCGCGCCGAAGGCGAGAAGGACCGGATCGGCGTGTGCGCCGATGTCCGGATCGGACTGGTCGCCGTCGGCGGGGGCGACCGGCTTTGCGGCGGTGACATCGATCAGCGCCACCTCCCCGGCCCGGAGGTCCAGCGCGCCTACGCGGACGTCGGCCAGCGCTCGTCGGCGCAGCGCGGTCACCGGCGGGTCCTGCCGCAGCACCTCGGCGAGGAGGGCGTCCGCGCCACCCGACGGGAGCCCGTCCGGCGCGGCCCGACGGGCGTGCTCGACCAGTCGGGCGGTCGCATCGCACGCCTGCACCAACAGCCCGATCCGCTGCGCGGCGGTCTCCAGGTCCTCCATGCCGTCCTCCTGGACGGTCCGGGCGAGCAGCGACGCGACGGCTTCGTCGGCAATCTTCCCCTGGGCGGGCGTCAGGTCGCTGCCGAAGTATCCGGCGGACGCAGTGATGACTGCGTCGGCCACTGCGTCCGTACTCGGCAGACCCAGTTCCTCGGCCAGGATGCGTACGACAGTGTGCCGGTCGTCCGCGCCGACCACAGAGCCGGCAGCCGCCTGGCGCAGTTCGCGCGGGTCCAGGCGCGCAAGCTCCTCCGCCACGTGCGAGCGCCGACGGGCGTGCGTCTGGGCGTCGGCGGTGAAGCGGGCGACAGTGGCGCGCAGCCAGGCCAGTGAGCCTGCGGGCGCGTCCGCCGCGTCGGCGACAGGTTCGGGGACCAGCAGCGGCTGGTCGAGGGCCGCACGGGCGTCGGCGTACGCGGTGACACGGGGGGAGAGGACGGATGGGTCGGAGATCGTCATGTGGCCAACGCTAGGTGCGGGAGACTTCGGCACGCGCCGAACCATGGCCGGGGCAGGAGAGGCCCAATTCCTTTGGACTGTCCACGGGTCTCGCACCCGGCCCCGGTCCTCTACCTCCGCTGCCGGGCCCGTCCGGCAGCGGGAGCGGTGACGGACCTGCCGGCGGACGGAGGTCTGGCAGCCGGAGGTCCCCGCCTGTAGCGTCGCGTCATGACCGAGGAGACCACCGCCAGGGCAGGCAGAGAGTTCTATACGTTCGACGGCCGGATCCTGGAGGTCTTCGGCAGCTCTCCGAAGCGGTTCCACGTTCGGAACATGGACCTGCGGGTCACGGGCCCCGACCGGAAGGGGAGGCGGACCGTCGAGGTCGTCGCCGGTCCGCCCGAAGCCCCGGCGACGCAGCACACGTGGCATCACTCGGCCGAGGAATGGCAGCAGGCGCAGGGCCTGGAAGCGCTGTTGGAAGAGGTGCGGGCGGGTATCGCGGCGGTCCGGGAGCACGGAGTCTGAGGGTTGTCCGCTACCGTGGTTGAGGACGGTCGCCGCAGCCCTGTCAGGGGAACGGGTGCCGTCGCCCGGGGCGCCGGACGCGCCGTCACCGAGTAGGCCCTCGGGGCGCTGCAACGGCGTCCCCTCTGCGCCTCCCCGGTCAGCGTCCGGCCGGGGCTGCCTGCGCGATGGGCCAGCGGGGGCCGTCCGGGCCGCCCTGCCACGCCCACTGCTCCTCAGGGGTGACGGTGATCCCGTAGTCGTAGCGGTCCGGTCGGCCGAGTTCCTCCCACCGGGTCCAGGCGGCGACCACCTCGTCCCCGATGCGGCGCGGTCCGCCCTGGAGAAGCAGCGGCGCCTCGCCGTCGCCGCGCGCGGTCACCGTGGCCCACGACCTGATGCCGTCGTGAATCCAGGCGTTGAGGCCGTCGTCGTCCCGGGCGGTGAGCACCACAGCGTCCGGGACGGCCACCCGCAGGGCGAACCGCAGGTCCCCGTCGTCGAGCAGCTGCGAGTCACGGTCCAGTGCCTGGCGGGTCTCGGGCTCGGTATTGCCGCGCACCTGCGCGAAGGCGGCGCTGCCGGTGCTCGGCTGCGCCGGGCCGTGCCGGTCGCCCATGAACTGGGCCAGGCCCTGGACCCATCCCGTGGCGGACCGTCCGTCGTCGGCGACGGTCAGGGCGACGTGGCCCAGCCGCCCCCAGGGATAGACGATCCGTCCGCCCGGGCGTACCGCCGCCACCCAGGACCAGGGGACGGTCTCCACGGCGTAGGTGGCGTGGAGACGGTCGACGGGGCCGCCGCCGGGCGGGCCGCTGCGGGTGCCGTTGCCCAGGGCGACCTCGGCGTCGAGTCCGGCGGCCGCGAGGCGGGCGCGCGCGAACCCGGCCAGGTGCCCGTCCACCTCGGTGGTCACGACCAGGCCCGGCCCGGCCCGCCAGGCGGCCAGCGCCGCCGTCCAGCCCTGGCCGGTGCCGACGTCCCACACCCGGTGCCCCGGCTCCACCATGAGGCTGTCCAGCATGTCCGCCACCACCGAGGGCGCGGACAGCGACGAGGACGGCCGGCCGCCGTCGAGCTGGGTGACCGCCGCGGAGTAGATCCCGGAGTACAGCTCGGCCGCCCAGCCGCCCGGATCCGCCGAGCGGTCGAGCGGTACGTAGGCCCGGTTGTCCCACCGCCACAGCCGGTCCGGCGCGAACGCGTCGCGCGGCAGCGCGGTGAAGGCGTCACGCAGCCACGGCGAAGCGGCCGGCCACGCCCCGCACCGCTCCATCTCCGCGTCCAGGCGCGCCCGACGCCCGGCCATGTCCTCGTCAGCCACCGTTCTTACTTACGGTGCTTGCCGTCGGACGGCGGAGCCGGGGGGACCTCGCCGTCGGCGTTGTTGGGAGGCGGTGTGCCCTTCTGAGGATCCGGCGGCGGCTTCTCGTGCTCACCCATCGTCACTTCCCCTTCGGTCGTGTGCCGGACACGGTCGGCCGCCCATCCTCGCGCACCTCCACGCCACGCGGTAGACGGCGTGCAGGAGCGCCCAGGGGGCGCGCACGAGAGCGTCCACCGCGCCGAGCAGGTCTTGGGTTCCAGCGGTCGTTGCGACACCTTTGGGGCTTGCGTTGCGACGAGGTCTGGATCTCACCTCGGACGGCGGCCGGCTCGGCGAACCCACCCGCAGACGTCACGACCGGCCGCCGTACTCCCCCGCCGCTGCCGGGCCCTTGGGATCAGTCAGCTGGGCACCGGCCCGCCTGCGGGTGGGGCGGAAGGGGCCGGGTAGTTCCAGGGGCGGTGGCGGCGGTCCCGGGTGCGGAAGCGGGTGATCGTCTCGCGCAGGAGGAGGGTCTCGCCGATGGGGTCCAGGCCGTTGAGGAGCTGTTGGCGGGAGCGTTCGTCGATGGTGAAACCGGTGGTGAAGGTGGGCTGGGGGCCGGTTGCGGTGGTGAGTCGGCAGGTGTCCAGGTCGATGCGCAGGCGCGCGCTCGCCGCGGGGGCGAAGGCCGCCTCGACGAGTTGCCGGTGCTTGGCGGGCGGCAGGGACAGTGGGAGCAGGCCGTTGCGCAGGCAGTTGGTCTCGAAGATCGAGCCGAAGGAGGGGGCGATGACGGCGCGGATGCCGAAGTCCCGCAGGGCCCAGACCGCGGTCTCGCGCGAGCTGCCGCAGCCGAAGTTCGGGCCGGTGACCAGGATGACGGCGTCGCGGTAGGGGGTCTGGTCGAGGACGAAGCCGGGGCGCGGTGCGCCGTCCTCGTCGAAGCGCAGGCCGGCGAACAGGGCTGCCTCGTAGCCGTACTTGGACAGCGTCGCGGGGCGGAACCGGGAGGGTGCGATGGCGTCGGTGTCGATGTCGGCGCGCAGCAGGGGTGCCGCGATGCCGGTCAGCGTGTGGAAGGGCTGCACGGTGGTCACCGCTCCCGGGGGTCGGCGAGGCGGCCGGCGAGCGCGGAGGCGGCGACGGTCGCGGGGCTGGCGAGGTGGGTGCGCACGCCGGGGCCCTGGCGGTTCTCGAAGTTGCGGTTGGTGGAGCTGATGACGCGGGCGCCGTCGGGGAAGCGGTCGCCGCCGGCGTGGAAGCACAGGCCGCAGCCGGATTCGCGCCACTGGAAGCCCGCGTCGGTGAACACCCGGTCCAGGCCTTCGGCTTCGGCGGCGCGGCGCACCGCGGTGGAGCCGGGCACGCAGATGGCGGTGACCCCTTCGGCGACCCGGTGGCCGCGCAGGACTGCGGCGGCGGCGCGCAGGTCGTCGAGCCGCGCGTTGGTGCACGAGCCGAGGTAGGCCGCGTCGATGGCGACGGAGGTGAGCGCGGTGCCGGGTCGCAGGTCCATGTAGTCCAGGGCGCGGCGGGCGGCCTGGGGGTCGGCCAGTTCGTCGGGGTGGGGGACGGTCGCGTCGATTCCGGTGGCGTGCTGCGGGCTGGTGCCCCAGGTGACCTGGGGGCCGAGGCCGTCGACCTGGAGGGTGGTGGTCCGGTCGTAGCGGGCCGCGGGGTCGCTGCGCAGGTCGAGCCAGGCGCGGGCGGCCTGGTCCCAGGCCGGTCCGGCGGGTGCGTGGGGGCGGCCCTTGAGGTAGGCGAGGAGCTTGTCGTCGGGTGCGACGATGCCGGTGCGGGCGCCGGCCTCCACGGCCATGTTGCACAGCGTCATGCGAGCCTCGATGGAGAGGGCGCTGATCGCGGGGCCGGCGAACTCGACGGCGTGGCCCGCCGCGCCGCCCGCGCCGATGTTCGCGATCAGGGCCAGGACGAGGTCCTTGGCGGTGACGTGTTCGCCCGGTGTCCCCTCGAATCGGGCGAGCATTGCTGCGGGGCGGCGGACCGCGAGGGTCTGGGTGGCCAGGGCGTGTTCGCACTCGGTGACGCCTACGCCCCAGGCGAGGGCGCCGATACCGCCGAGGGTGGGGGTGTGGCTGTCGGCGCAGATCATGGTGGTGCCGGGTAGGGCGATGCCCTGTTCGGGGAAGACGACGTGGGAGATGCCTTGGCGCGGGTCGCCGATGTCGAACAGGGTCACCCCCTGGTGGCGGGCTTCCGCGCGGAAGGCGTCGATGTACATCGCGCCGCCGGGCACGGGTGTGGCGTCGGTGCGGCCGGGGCGGGTGTCGACGACGTGGTCCATGGTGCCGAAGACCAGGGAGCGGTCGAACAGTTGCCGCCCCTCGTCGCGTACGGCGCGCAGGGCGAGCCCGCCGCTGCGGTCGTGCAGGAGGATCCGGTCGATGTGCAGCAGGCAGGTGTCGTCGTCGAGTTCGGCGACGACGTGCTGGTCCCAGATCTTGGCGATGACGGACCGGTTGCGGTCGGTGGCGGTGTCGGTGTCGTCGGTGGCGGTGTGGGTGGCGGTGTGGGTGGCGGTGTGGGTGGCGGTGTGGGTGTGGGTTTCGGTGGTCATGGTGCGGTCCTCCTTCGGTGGCGGGAGGTGCGGGTGGGCGAGGCAGGGGTCATCGTCGGGCGGTGGCGGGCGCCGTGCCGGCCAGGGGGCGCAGGTAGCGCTCCTCCAGTTCCTCCACCTCCCGCATGCCCATCAGGTCGTGGGCCTCGCGGAAGGGGACGAGCAGGTCGCCGAGGTCGGCGGTGCCGTCGTCCTCGCGGATCCGCCGCAGTGCGGTGCGCATGCCGCCCATGGCGGCCAGCAGGAGCACGGCGGGCAGGCTGACCCGGGCGACGCCCAGTTCCTGCAGTTCGGTGAAGGTGAGGCGCTGTGGGGACTTGCCGCCCTCGATCACGTTGACGGCCACGGGCCCGCGGATGCCGCGGACCGCCGCGCGGATCTCCTCGCGGCTGGTGACGCCCTCGACGAAGACCATGGTGGCGCCGGCCGCCAGGTAGGCGTTGCCGCGCCGGATCACTCCCGCCATGCCCTCCAGGGCCAGTGCGTCGGTGCGGGCGTTGATGACGAAGTCGGGGTTGTGGCGGGCGTCGGCGGCTGCCCGGATCTTGGCGGTGGCCTCGTCGAGATCGACGAGCTGTTTGCCGTCCAGGTGCCCGCACCGCTTGGGCACCGCCTGGTCCTCCAGGTTGACGCCCGCGGCACCGGCGCGCTCGAACGCCCTGACCGTGTAGTGGGTGTTGACCGCGTTGCCGAAGCCGGTGTCGCCGTCGCCCATGACCGGGACGGAGACGGCGTCCACGATGCGTGCGGTGCAGGCGGCCATGTCGTCCATGGAGACCATGGAGTAGTCCGGGCGCCCGAGGTGGACTCCGCAGATGCCCGCGCCCGTGCACTGGAGGGCGGTGAAGCCGGCCTGCTCGGCGAGTTTGGCGCTGACCGGGTCGAAGGCTCCTGGCATCACCAGCAGTTCGCGGGACAGGATGAGTTCCTTGAGTTTCGCGGCACGGCTCATGGTCGTTCGTCCTCCTTGATTCGTTCTTGTCGGCCGCAGCCGGGCCCGGGGCCGGGCCGGGCTATCGGCCAGGCCACCGGCCGGAATCGGTTCGCTCCGGGACGCGCTGAACGGACGTCAGGGGGCGAGGTGTCACTCGACTAGTCGCTCCAGCAGGGTGAGCGCCTCGATGATGGACCGGCGCTCGGCGGCGGTGTAGCGCTCCTGGAGCGCGCCGGCCAGCCACTCCTCCCGGGTGTGCCGGCTGCCCTTCAGCTGCTCCAGCCCTTGCGGGCTCAGCGAGATGACCTGGCGGCGTCCGTCCGAAGGATCCGGCCGGCGCTCGATCAGGCCGCGTTCGGCGAGCGCGGCGATCGTGTTGGTCATCGACTGTGAACGGACCCGCTCGGCGGCGGCCAGGTCACCGACCGTCGCCGGTCCGTCCGCGAGCCGGCTGAAGACCGAGGTCTGCGACGGGGTGAGCCCGTGCGAGTCCTCGCTCTCCTTGAGGCGTCGGCGCAGACGGTTGAGGAGGACCCGCAGGTCGCGGGCCGCCCGGACGGCCGAATCGGTGGCGCTCGCGGCGTTCTGTTCCATACCGCCCACGCTAAAGTCGGTAGTCTGGACTGTCAAGTACCAACTGCGTAGTTTTAGCTACTGAATTGAGGCGGGCCGGCCCCCGGATTCGCGGCGGCCGAGGACGGCCCGTGCGTGGCAGGCGAGGGCGGCCGCGACCGCCGGGTCGGTGACCGTGACGGCGCGCCGCAGAGGACCGGAGGAAAAGTTAACCAAATGCTTGACTATTCGCCGCCGGCATCGAACAGTTAGGCACATGCTTAACCAATCTGGTTCGTTGGACCGGGTGTTCCAAGCGCTGGCGGACGCAACCCGCCGGGACATCGTCGAGCGGTTGATCCGCGGGCCCGCCTCGGTCAGCGAGCTGGCCCGGCCGCAGGACATGTCGCTGCCGGCGGTGATGCAGCACCTCCAGGTACTGGAGACATGCGGACTGGTCCGGTCCGAGAAAGCCGGAAGGGTACGCACCTGCCACCTCGAGCCGGGCGTGCTGCGAATGGCCGAGGACTGGATCACTGCACAGCGCACCGCCTGGGAACACCGCCTCGATCGCCTCGGCGACTACCTGACCGAACACCGCGACAGCCCGGATCAAGGGAGCACACAATGACCGATCACCTGGTCACGCATGCCACGTTCACCCTCGAACGCCTCTACGCGGCCTCACCGGCCACGGTGTTCGCCGCGTGGGCCGCCCCCGAGGCAAAGGCCCGCTGGTTCGCCGGCCCCGACGCCGAGCACGAGCTCGACTTCCGCGTCGGCGGGCGGGAGGTCAACCGCGGCCGCACCGGCGGCGGGCCGGTGCTGACTTTCGAGTCCTGGTACCGCGACATCGTCCAGGACGAGCGGATCGTCTACACCTCCACGCTGTCCGAGGGGCAGGACCTTGCGACGGTGTCGCTGACGACGGTGGAGTTCCTCCCCGAGGGTGGCGGCACCCGGCTGCTGCTCACCGAGCAGAGCACCTTCCTCGACGGCCGCGAAGAACCGAGCTGGCGGGAGCAGGGCACCGGCAAGTGGCTCGACGCGCTCGCCGCCGAACTGCTGCGAAGCATCCAGCAACCGTGACGACCACCAGCAACCTTTCGCAGGCTCGCCGTTGGCAGGTGCTGGCGCTGCTGGGCACCGCGTTCTTCATGACGATTCTGGACGGCACCAGCCTGCTCGCCGCTCTGCCCGCGATCGAAGGCCACCTCCGACTGCACGGCCCTGCCGTCCAATGGACCGTGACGGCCTACGCGCTGGCCTTCAGCGGGCTGCTGCTGTTATGCGGCCGCGCCGCGGATCTGCTGGGCCGTCGGCGCGTGTTCATCGCCGGGATGGCGCTGCGGGTCGTGGCCTCGCTGGCGTGCGGGCTCGCTCCGTCCATCCAGACCCTGATGGCCGCCCGGGCGGTGCAGGGCGTCTCGGCCGCGATCATCGCTCCGGCCGCGTTGTCGATGGTCGTGAACACCTTCCCCGAAGGGATCGAGCGGAACAAGGCGCTCGGTGTCTGGGGCGGCCTCGGAGGGTTCGGCGCCACCGCCGGTCTACTCCTGGGCGGCATCATCACCGATACCCTCGGCTGGCAGTGGGTGTTCTGGGTCAACGTCCCGGTCGGGGCCCTCGTGCTGGTGCTCGCCCCCGCCACGCTGCGCGAAAGCCGGGACCGAACACGCCCCCGTTCCTTCGATGTCCCCGGTGCGCTGACCATCGCCCCGGCACTCGTTCTGCTCGTCTACGTGATCACCCGGGTGCCGACATCCGGGTGGGCTAATGGACAGAGCATCGGGCTACTGGCCGCCGTGGCCGTGCTGGTCTGGATGTTCGTCCTGATGGAGAAGCGATCGGCGGCCCCGCTCGTTCCCTTCCGGTCGCTGCGCTCGCGCATGCTGATCGGCGGCAACCTCCTCCTGCTCATCGCCGGCATGACCGTCGACGGCATGCTCGTCACCCTCACCTCCTTCGCGCAGCAGGTGCTCGGCTGGCCGGCGGCACAGTTCGGGCTGGCGGCCGCGATGATGACCGTCACCGCGGCCGCAGGCGCACTGCTGAGCCAACGGATCGTGCGCAGGCACAGTCTGGGGCGGGTGGCTGCCGCCGGGGCCGTCCTGCTCGGTTGTGGCTGCCTGCTGCTCACCCGCATACCGGCCGGTGAGCCGATGAGTCTTCTGCCGGCGGCCCTGTTCCTGTTCGGGGCGGGAATGGGCGCCGTCACGGTATGCGCACAGATCGCCGCGCTGACCGGCGTCACCGAGAAGGACTCAGGCCTGGCCGCCGGCCTCGCCGACACCTCCTTCGCCGTCGGCACCGCCGTCGGCGCTGCCACCTGCACCAGCGTCGCCGCCGCCCGCACGTCCGCGATCGGTGGTCCGACACCGCTCGCACTCACCACCGGACAGCATGCCGCGTTCGGGACAGCCGGCGTCTTCGCCGCTCTCGCCTTGATCACCGCGTTGACGCTCCTCAGCAAGCGATCGTCGACGTGACGTGTCGTCTACAGGACTACCGCGTTCAAAACCGGTCCCAGTGACCCTGGTTGATCTTCCGTTCCGTCCCGGTGAGCCTGGTGGATGGTGCCCTTCTTGCCGTGGCATCGGTCCGCCTGCCTCGGCTGTCATTCGACCAGGCCCGCGGCCAGGGTGGCGCCGTCGGTTGGATCGATCAGCAGCAGGGCTCCGGTTCGGCGGGACTCGGCGTAGGGGTCGGGTGCCAGTGCCTCGGCGGTTCGCAGCAGCACGGTTCCGATGTCGTTGACGGCCAGCCTGCCCGACTCGCCGTGGACGGCGCCGCTGAGCCCGTCCGTGCGGGCACTGATCGGGCCGATCGTCGCTCGGACGGTTCGGGTGGTGTGCTTGACGAGGATCCGGTCGCCGGTGCGCAGCGGTCGGTCGTGCAGTTGGCAGACGGTTGCCCGGATGTTCCGGGTGGGGGTCGGGAGTGCTGCGGCGGTGGGTGCGATGAGGTCGCCTCGGGAGACGTGGAGTTCGTCTGCGAGGCTGATCGCGACGGACTGCGGCGCCGTGGCGGTGTCGACGGGGGTTCCCAGTAGGTCGATGGCCGAGATCGAGGTCCGGTGGCCCGCCGGCAGGACGGTGACGGGTTCACCGACCCGCAGGGTGCCGGAGAGGAGTTGGCCGGCGTAGGCGTGCCGGCGGTCGGCCGCCGTGCCCGTGCGGATGACGTATTGGACCGGGAGGCGGGCCGGTCCGTGGCCTGGTTCCGGATCTGTCTGGACGGTTTCCAGGCAGGACAGGAGTGTGGGGCCCTGGTACCAGTCCATCCTGGCCGACGGGGTCACCACGTTGTCCCCGGTGAGGGCCGACAGCGGGATGGCGGCCGTCCCGGAGACGCCGAGCGACGCGGCGTGGGCGGTGAACTCTGCGACGACGGAGGCGAATCGGGACTCGGACCAGTCCACGAGGTCCATCTTGTTGACGGCCAGGAGGATGCGCGGTACTCGGAGCAGCGCCGAGATCGCGGCGTGTCGGCGGGCCTGCTCGGCGAGTGCCTTCCGGGCGTCGACGAGGATGACCACCACTTCGGCGGTGGACGCTCCGGTCACCATGTTGCGGGTGTACTGCACGTGGCCGGGGGTATCCGCGAGGACGAACCGGCGGCGGGTGGTGAAGTAGCGGTAGGCGACGTCGATGGTGATGCCCTGTTCGCGTTCGGCCCGCAGTCCGTCGGTGAGCAGGGCGAGGTCGGGCTCGGGCAGGCCGCGGCGGAGCGAGGCGCGTTCGATGGCGGCGAGTTCGTCGGCCGGCACCGATCCGGTGTCGTGGAGCAGCCGTCCGATCAGGGTGGACTTGCCGTCGTCCACGGAGCCTGCGGTGGCCAGTCGCAGTGGATGGCTGGGGCTGTGCATGGTCAGAAGTAGCCTTCTCGTTTGCGGTCCTCCATGGCCGCCTCGGAGAGCCGGTCGTCCGCGCGGGTGGCGCCGCGCTCGGTCGAGCGGCAGGTCGCGAGTTCGGCGATGACTTGAGCGGGGGTTGTCGCGTCCGAGTCGAGGGCTCCGGTGCAGGACATGTCGCCGACCGTGCGGTAGCGCACCCGTCGGGTCTCCAGTTGCTCGCCCTCCTCCGGGCCGCCCCAGGCGCCGGGGGTGAGCCACATGCCCTGGCGGGCGAACACCTTCCGGTGGTGGGCGTAGTAGAGCGCGGGGAGGCCGATGTTCTCGCGTGCGATGTACTGCCAGACGTCGAGCTCGGTCCAGTCGGACAGCGGGAAGACCCGGACGTGTTCGCCGGGGCCGCACCGGGCGTTGTAGAGCTGCCAGAGTTCGGGGCGCTGGCGCCTGGGGTCCCAGCCGCCGGACCCGTCGCGGATGGAGAACACCCGCTCCTTGGCCCGGGCTCTGTCCTCGTCCCGGCGGGCGCCGCCGAGCACCGCGTCGAAGCCGTGCTGGTCGATCGCCGCCGTCAGGGGAACGGTCTGCAGCACGTTGCGGGTGCCGTCGGGCCGCTCGCGCAGCCGCCCGTCGTCGATGAACTCCTGGACGGAGACGACGTGCAGGCGCAGCCCGTGGGCGGCGACGAGCTGGTCCCGGTGGGCGAGGGCCTCCGGGAAGTTGTGGCCGGTGTCGACGTGGAGCAGTGGGAAGGGCAGCGGCGCCGGGCTGAAGGCCTTGCGGGCCAGGTGCAGCAGGACGCTGGAGTCCTTGCCGCCCGAGAAGAGCAGCACGGGCCGCTCGGATTCGCCCACCGCTTCTCGGATGATGTGTACGGCGTCCGACTCCAGCAGGTCGAGCTGGGAGGGGGCCGGCGTGGACGCGCCCGGGCCGTCGGCCGGAGTCCCGGTGGCCGTCACGGTGTGCACAGTCCCCGGTCGGTCAGGAGCGCGCGCAGGGCTACGACCGACTCGGCGGTGCTCTGCCGGTCCGTGTCCAGCCTCAGGTCCGGCTGGCTCGGTTCCTCGTAGGGCGCGTCCACGCCGGTCAGGCCGGTGAGAAGGCCCTCGCGCTGCCGCGCGTAGAGGCCCTTGACGTCGCGCCGGGCGCAGACCTCGACGGGCGCCGCGACATGGACTTCCAGGTACGCGGTCCCCGACTTTTCGTGTCGCCTGCGCACCGCGTCGCGGGCCTCCTCGTACGGGGCGATGACGGGCACCAGCGTGAGGACGCCGTTGCGGGCGAGCAGTTCGGCCACCAGGCCCACCCGCTGGACGTTGGTGTCC
Organism: Kitasatospora sp. NBC_01300; assembly: GCF_041435235.1. Taxonomy (NCBI): domain Bacteria; kingdom Bacillati; phylum Actinomycetota; class Actinomycetes; order Kitasatosporales; family Streptomycetaceae; genus Kitasatospora; species Kitasatospora sp. NBC_01300. The sequence goes on from NZ_CP108409.1 coordinate 89,926, forward strand.
CGGTCGACGCGCGAGAATCCGAGGTCGGCGGAGATCAGGCCGCGCATCTCGTCCCCGTCCAGCACCTCGGTCCGGCGGGCCTCGGCGCGCAGCTGGGTGGCGAGGGCCTGCGCGATGGTCGACTTGCCGGCGCTGGGCAGGCCGGTCAGCCAGACGGTGGCTCCTGGGAAGCCGGCGCGGGAGGCTGCGGAGCGGGACGGATCGTTCACACCCGCTAGAACGAGGCCGACGCCCCGACGACACGATTGCGGGCGGCACCGTGCCCCGCACCTCGGAGGATGCCGCGTCGTTGGGTACCTGTGTGAGCGAATCCTCAACTCCGCCGGTCCCCTCCGGGCGCGGCTGCGGCCTCCCGTACCCGCCGAAGGTCTTCGGCGTCGGTCTGACGCGCACGGGCACGCGCTCCCTGACCGCGGCCCTGGGCGTCCTGGGGTTCGACGTCGTCCACTACCCGGTCGACCGGGCCACCTACCGGACGTTGCTGGCCGGCAGTGCGCGGTTCCCGCTGCTCGAATCGCACGACGGCATCACCGACATCACCGTCGTGCCGTACTACCAGGATCTCGACCTCGCCTGGCCGGGCAGCAAGTTCGTGCTGACCGTCCGTGAGGAGGAGGGCTGGCTGCGGTCCTGCCGGGCGCACTGGGAACGGCCCCTGCCGGAGGAGGCCGTCCGGAGTGAGGTCCACCTCGAACTGCAGCGCTTCCTGAGGTCCGCGGTGTACGGCTGCCACGCGTTCCACGCGGAGCGGTTCCGCGGGGTGCACCGGCGGCATGTCGCCGGAGTGACCGGGTACTTCGCGGGTCGGGAGGACGATCTGCTCGTCCTGGACGTCGTCGGGGGCGAGGGGTACGAACGGCTCGCCCCCTTCCTCGGCGTGCCGGTCCCGGAGGGGCCATTTCCGCACGTCAACTAGCCGGGGCGGGGAGCTCGGTGCCGCCGCGTCGCGGTCAGTGCCTCGGTGCGGACGGTCTGTTCGAAGCGGCCGTTCGGGCCGAGGTCGGCCAGCGCCGTCCGTAGGTCCCGTTCGAAGGCGTCCTTGCGGCCGCCGAGCCGGGCGGGGGTGAAGGAGGAGTGCGAGAACTGGAGGCCGACGACCTCGTCGAGGGTGCGGTCGATGCGGTACGTCCAGTGCTCGGCCGTGACGCGGGGGAAGGGGGAGCGTCGAAGGATCTCACGGTTGGGCTCTTGCGGTTCCGGGCGGGAGCCGTCGTCTCCGCCGCCGGGGTGCGTGCGGTACCGCTCCCGCACCCCGTCCACGGCACGGGACCACTCCGTTTCGGATGGAGTCGTGGCGACGAGGACCACACCGCCCTGGGGGTTGACGAGGCCGTCGAGGTCGGCGAGCACCTGCTCGCGGGACATCCAGTGGAACGATCTGCCCATGACGCAGAGGTCCAGCGGAGGAATGCCCAGCGCGCGCAGGTCCGAGGAGCCTCCTCGCTTCCACTGGATGTTGTCGACGTTCTGCCGTTCGGCGATCGTCGCGCCTGCTTCGAGCATGCCCGGTTCCGGGTCCACGGCGATGACGCGGGCGACCAGCCGGGACAGCGGGAGGGCCAGGGTGCCGGGCCCGCATCCGAGGTCGAGGGCCGTCTGGGTCCCGTTCAGCTCGAACTTCTCGGTGAGGTGGTCGTAGAGTCCCCGCGGGTAGCGGGGCTGGTAGCGGGCGTAGTGCGGCGCTCCCGAGGTGAAGATCTCATGCGGGGTGGGCGACACGCGGACCTCCGACGACCGGTTGCGGTGTGCCGGGTCTGACCAGCCATGACGCGCGGCCCTGGAGGTCCAGGCGCACGGTGAGGCCGTCGACGCTCACCGAGAGCCCCGGGGGGAGCGCCTCGTGGGCGGGATCCGCGCCGTTCGCGGTGAGCAGGACGACGGACACGTGGATCGATTCCCGCAGCGGTGCCGTCGTCGGGCCCGGGGAGACGGCGGGGACGGCGGGGACGCCGGGGGCGGTCGAGCAGTACGGTACGGCCGAATGCGTTCCGAAGGCGTTCGAGCCGTACCCGTGTCGGACGTGCGCTCCGGTCCATCCGTGCAGTCCGGCGATGGCGCTGACGAGCCCGTCGCCGCGTCGCACGGTGGCGCGGGTGCCACTGGTGTCGGCGCGGAGCGGGTCCTGATCGGCGAGCGCGTAGCCGCCTTCACGGACCGTGTAGCCGGCGGGGGCGGCCACCCGGTGGATCCGCACCTCCCGTGCGCCGATCACGATGGACACGCTGTCGATGCGGCAGGCGGCCGGAAGCTCGTCGTCGTCCATCCGGGGCCGGTGCCAGGACGCGGCGTAGCCGTCGGTGACGGCGACGCGGTGGATGCGCTCGCGCCGGGAGACCTGCCCGCTCGGCGAGACGAGGGCGATGTGGTTGTCGAGGCGCTGCTCCCCCGCGGCTGCGCCGACCTCGGGGCCGGTCCGCGTGGAGTAGGCGAGCTTCGCGTAGTGCGGATCGTCGCGGCGCGTACCGGGCGGTGGGGTCAGGTAGTGGCTCCCGTGGTTGAGCAGCCGGACCAGGCCGTCCTCGCGGGTGGCCTGGACGAGGAAGCCGGGCACCGGGAGCGCCGTCGCGTGGCCGGCCCGCTCGACCGGCAGGTCTTCCTCGGGGGCCGTCCAGACGGGGTGGTCCGCAGGGAGCAGCAGGCCCAGGAATCCCTTGCTCGCGGCGTACGGCGAGCCGGGGCCGCTGTAGGCCTGGGCCGAGGGCCGGAACGCCCCGTACCAGCCCAGCGGCAGCAGCCCCCGCTCGTCGGGCGCCCCGTTGCGCACGAAGTGGCGCAGCGTCGTGCTCGCGAGTCGGCGGGTGAGCCCGGGTGGCAGCGGCGTCGCGTCCTCCAGGGCTCCGAGCCACACCGGGGCGAGGCAGGCGAACCGGTAGGAGAGCGAGCGCCCGTGGTGCACGGGCGCCCCGTCGGCGCCGAAGAGGTGGACGTACTGGGCGAGGAACGCGTGCAGGCGTTGCCGGTAGACGGTGGCGCGTGCGACGCCCCGGGGGCCGGCCATCCGGCTCCAGAGCAGCGTGTAGTGGTGGAAGCCCCAGGCGTTGTAGTAGTCGAAGCGTTCTCCGGCCTCGTACGTCCGGTCCCCCTGGCGGACCGCGCCGTCGCTGTCGTCGCGGTAGTCGCTGCGCCGGGTCGGGCCGTCCTGGTACCAGCCGTCGCCCCGGTACCACTCGTCGGCGCGGTCCAGCCCCGCCTCGATCCCGGTGCGGTCGTCGAGGGCGCCCAGGGACGCGAGGAACTCCTCCACGACGACCTGGAAGAGCACGTGGTTGTTGTCGCGGGTGCGGCAACCGACCACCGGGGAGAGCCAGTCGACGAGTCGGCCCTGCGTCGTCGGGGCCAGCCGGTCCCAGAGCCAGGGCCGGGACAGGTGCAGCCCGACGGCGATGGACGCCGCCTCCACGATCTGCTGGGAGCAGTCGGTGATCTGCGGCCAGGCCTCGGGGCCGCCCCGGCGGGTGCCCGCGGCCAGCCCCAGCGCCCAGCGCTCGGTGCGGTTGGCCGGGTCCGCGCCCTCGGCGCCGGCGAGTCGGACGGCGAGGAGGAGGAAGGCGCGGGCGAAGCCCTCGAGCCCGTCGACGTCCGGGCCGGACCAGCTCGGCGCGCCGGGTGGCCGCACCGCGGCCCCCTGCGGGCGGGTGAAGGGCAGCAGGGCGTCCAGCAGGCGGTCGGCGACGGCCTCCCAATGGGCTCGCGTCCAGCCGGTGTGCGGCGACAGTCGGCGGTCCTCGGGAGGCACCGGGAATCCGGTCGTTTCAGGCGGGTGCAAGGGCGCTCCTCCGGCTGGCGACGGGTCGGGGGATCGGAGAAGGGGACACACTGGGTTGCGGTGCGTATCACCACGTGCACCATAAGTCACAGGTAGGTGGTTCGTCCGAAGACTGATCGCCGTCGCTCCGAACCGAGGAGGCGGGACATGGCGCCCGACCCCGACCCCGCAAGGACCCCCTCCCCACCTCATCGGAGCCTCGCCGACACGGCCTGCGTGATCACCGGAAGCGCATCGGGCATCGGTCGCGCCGTGGCCCACGCCTTCGTCGCCGCGGGAGCCCACGCCGTCCTGGTGGACCGGGATTCCGACGGGCTGCGCCGCGTCGCCGCCGAACTCGGCCCGGCGGCCTCCGTGGTGGTGGGCGACATCTCACGGCACCCGGACTGCCTGGAGGCCGCGCGGGCGGCCGGAGCAACAGGCCTGCCGGTCCGCTCGCTCGTCAACTGCGCGGCGAGCTTCCTGGCCCTCGGCGAGGGCGCCGGGCCGACGGACTGGGACCGGAGCCTGGGAGTGAACGTCAAGGGCAGCGCCATGATGACGTCGGCCCTGGCACCCCTGCTGCGCGCGGCGCGAGGAGCCTCGGTGGTCAACGTCGCCTCGGTCTCGGGACACATCGCCCAGCCCCACCAGTGGACCTACAGCGCGGGCAAGGGAGCGCTGCTCGCGCTGACCCGCTGCCAGGCGCTCGACCTCGCCGACGACGGCATCCGGGTCAACAGCGTTTCACCGGGCCTGATCTGGACTCCGGAGACCGACCGGATGACCGGTGGCGACCGGGCACGCTGGGGCCCCGTGCTCGGCGACCACCACATCCTGCGGCGCGTGGGGCAGCCGGAGGAGGTCGCGGCCGTCGTGCTGTTCCTCTGCGGGCCCGGCGCGTCGTTCGTCACCGGCGCCGATCTACCGGTCGACGGCGGCTACCTGGCCATGGGCCACAGCAGGTCGGAGCCCGAAGTGCTGCCGGGGCGCAGGGGCAGCCGGACACACCCCCGGCAAGCGGACGGGACACGCGCATGATGCACGCCGTACTGGCGACCGCCAATCCCCGCAAGGCCGCCGAGATCGTCGAACTGCTCGACGGGGTCCTGGAGTTGCTGCCCAGACCCATGTGGCTCCCCGACGTCGTCGAGGACGGGACGACCGTCGAGGAGAACGCCTACCTCAAGGCCTCCGCGGTGGCCCTCGCGACCCGCCTGCCCGCGGTGGCCGACGACACCGTGATGGAGGTGGACGCCCTCGGACGCGCTCCCGGCCTGTTCTCGGCCCGCTACGCCGGCGAGGGCGCGGACGACACCGCGAACGTGGCCAAGGTGCTCGCCGAGATGGCGGGCGTCACCGCACCGGGCCGGGGGGCCCGGGTGCGCACCGTGGCGCTGCTCTGCTACCCGGACGGACGGCGGGTGGTCAGCGAAGGGGTCGCCCGGGGCTGGATCACCGAAAGCCCGCTCGGCGACCGCGGATTCGGCTACGACACCGTGTTCGTGCCCGACGAGGGCGACGGACGCACGCTCGGCCAGATGACCGCCGACGAGAAGGCCCGACTGTACTGCCGAGGACGGGCGTTCCGCGCCCTGGCCACCTCCCTGAGGAGCGCGGCATGCCAGTCGCGCTAGAACTCGGCGGACACGCGACGCTCCTGATCCGGGCGGACGACTTCACCCTGCTCTGCGACCCCCACCTACACGACAGCTACCGCGGCGGCCTCCTCGGCTTCGCCCCGGCCCGAAGCGTCCTGCCGCGCGCGCTGCCCCGGCCCGACGCGGTGTGGATCTCCCACTCCCACCGCGACCACTTCGACCCCGCCTCCCTGGCCCGGCTCGACCGGACGCTGCCGGTCCTGCACCCCGACGACCCGAGGATCGCGCACGCCCTTCGCCGACTCGGCTTCCGCGACACCGTCGTGGTGCGCGACTGGACGGCGTTCAGCCCGTGCCGCGGCGTCGAACTGACCTGGACGCCCTCGACCATGGCCGTCCCCGAACACGGACTCTCGGTCCGCACCCGGGACGCCTTCGTCTGGCACATGGTCGACAGCCTGGTCACACCCGCGTGGGTGCGACGACTGCTCACCGACGGACCACCCCCGGACGTCCTGCTGGCTCCCTGCCAACCGATCGAGGAGACCCGCAGCGTGGAGGGCGTCCCACCCGGAACGGGCCCGGACTGGTCCGACCCGCTGACGGCGCTGATGGCACAGGTCCGTCCCGCACACGTGGTCCCGCTGCCGGAAGGGCAGTACGGACTGGGCGACGCGGCCTGGCTCAACGGGCACAAGTTCCCCGTACCGCCCCGCCTCGTCGACCAGGCACTGCGCGTGGACGACCCGGACCGCCGGGTGCTGCGCCCCGGCCCGGGAGACCGGCTCACCGTGGCGGGAGGGACCGTGCGCTGGGAGGAGTCCGCCGTGGACTGGGTGCGGGCCACCGACGAGCCGCGCGACCGCAGCTACCGCCCGGGAAGCTGGATCGGCCGGCTGGCCGCGGGCCCCGCCCCCGCGGCCGAGGACGGCCACGACGGAGCTGCCGCCGCACTGGACCGGCTGCTCCCCGCGTCCGCAGGAGCGGAGGGACGGTCCGGCGAGGTCGAGGTGCCAGGCCTCCCCGACCTCGCCGCGGCCGCCCGGGGCCGGCTGCGCACCACCGCCTACCGCTTCGTCGCGGTGGGCGCCGACGCGGAACCCCTGGCGGAGCGGACGGTACGGCTGGGCGCCGACGGCACGCTGTGCACCCTGCCGCCGGAGAGCGTGCCGGACGTCGAGACGGCCCTCTCCGCCAGCGACCTGGACGACCTGCTCGACGGGCCTCTGGGCTACTCCGCGGCGCAGTACGGAGGGCGGCTGCGCGAGGTACGGCCCGGTCCGGCGGCCGATCCGGACCCCGGCCCGGCCGTCGTCACCAGCCGTCACGACCCGATCCCCGCCACCGGGCCGGTGATGCTGTCGGGCATCGGGCTGTTCGCCCTCCTGCTGCGCGCCCGGCTCGGTTCGGCGCTGGTGGAACTGGACCGCGAGCTCGACGCCTGGCTCCAGGGCCGTCCGGTGCGTCCGCCCTCGGCGCCGCGGGCCCGTACCGCTCCCCCGCTCCTCCGGTCGCAGCCGCGCTCCGGACCGCAGCCGGCTCGGTTCTGGCCGCGCATCGCCCACTGCCTGGCCCGAGGCGAGGACCCGTCCCTCGCGTCCGGGACGTTCACCGACGCGGGCCGCACCCACTACCTCGGTGTGCTCGGGCGCGGCGAATGGCCCGCCCCCGCGTCCGGGCCGGACGACGGCGTGGGGCTGCTCGTGCTGGCGAGCCTGCTGGACGCCCAGCCCCACCTCGGCGGCGGGGTGCGGTTCCCGGACTCCTCCTACCGGCAGCTGCTGGCGAACATCGAGCGCTCCCCCGTCCGCCGGTGGCGGGTACCGGCGGTGCTTCCCCCGGGGGTGCGGGTGCCCCGATGGCGTGCGGCCTCGCTGTTCCCCGTCCCGGCCGACCGGCTCCGTGCCGACCTGGCCCGCCGGGGCTGGGACGGCGAGCTGCTCGACCCGGTCGGTCCCGACCCGGCCGTGACCAGGGGAGCCGAGCGCTGCTGGTGGCTCGGCGTGCCCCCGCTGGAGGAGGCGTCCGACGGCCCACGGACCCTGGTCCTCCAGGAGTCGCCCGGGTGCCGACTCCACGGCCTGGTCGAGGCGGACGGCGGGCCGGAGCAGCGGAACACCGACGACACGACGGTGGGTCAGCCCGAGTTCCGGGTGCGGGCGGCGTTTCCCTGCCCGCTGCCGCCGCACGACGCCCTCCTGCGGGCGCTGCTCAGCGGTGACGTGCGCTTCTCCTGGCTGCTGCCACCCCGGGAAACCGTGCGGAAGGCGGGACGGGCCGTGGATCCGGTCGCCTTCGCGGAGCGGGTGGCCCTGCTCGCCCTGGCGGAACTGGCCCGCCGGGCGTACGTGAAGGCCAGGCTGCCGCCGGCCTGCGCCGCCTGACCCCGCCCGATCCCCGGCTTACCCGCCTTCCCCGGCTTCCCCGATCGACCGCGAGGACCGCGATGCTCACCGAACCACCGCCCCGGCACCGCCCGGAGCACCTCCGCGCCGCATGCGTCATCCTCGACGAGCAGGACCGGGTCCTGCTCACCGAACCGCGGTCGACCGACGAGCGGGCCGGCCTGCCCTGGGCCGTCGTGCCACCGGGAACCACGGCTCGGAAGGTCGCGGCGGACGTGGCCCGCCACGCCTGCCGACAACGCGTGACCGCGGCCCGTCTGCACTACCTGACCGAACTCCACCTCCCGCCCGGCCCCCGCGGGGAAGCGCCCTACGACGTGCGGGTGTTCGCCCACCGGTGCGCGGGCACCGCCCGGCGCACCACACCCGGACCGGGGCTCCGCTGGAGCCCGCCGGAGACCGTCACCGGGGAGGGTGTCGAACTCGATCCGCATTCCGCGTACTGCCTCGGCGAGCTGCGGCTGTCCCACCTGACCACCGCCACGGACGGGGAGGGCCGGACCACCGCCGAGATCGAGGACGAGGCACGACGGCTGATCGATCCGGTCCCCGCCCTGTGGCGCAAGGACGGAGCGGCCCGCGTGGTGGTCATCGGCCCGCCCGCCGTCGGCAAGAGCACCCTGCTGAAGCGGCACACCGCCCGCGCCCCGGAGACCGAGCACGTACGGGACGTCGTCCCGGTGAGCCGGGGCCGGGACCGGGGGCCGGACAACTACCTGACCCGCTACCTGCGCGGCGACGACGCCTCGGGGTTCTTCTGCCAGATGGAGACCCTGCTCCTGCGGGTGCTGCAGAACCTCCGCACCGGCGAGACGGGCGTCATGGACCAGGACGTGCACAGCGCGCTGGCCTACGCCAAGGCGCTCCGGCTGAGCGGCGCCCTGAGCGCCCAGCAGTACGAGACGTACTACCGCTACCACCACCTGATCACCTCCGCGCTGCCACCACCCGACGCGGTGGTGCACCTGACCGCCCGTACCGACGTGCTGATGCGCCGGCTCCGCCGCCGCAACCGCGTCCTGGAGCGCTCGTTCACCAGCTCCTACGTGTCCCTGGTGGCCCAGTGCTTCGAGGACGTGGCCGAGGAGCTCGCCCCGCGGATCCCCGTCCACCGCCTCGACACCTCCGACATGAACCCCGACCAGGTGCTGGCGCGCTTCGAGGAACTGCTCCCGGTGCGCACCGGCTCCGCCAAGCGAAGGAGCGACCGACATGACCGAGCCCAAGGTTGACTGGCGCAATCCGGGACCCGCCCCGACCGGCGGCCCGCTCATCGACACGTTCGGCCGGATCGGCGGCGACCTGCGCATCTCCGTGATCGACAAGTGCAACCTGCGCTGCACCTACTGCATGCCGGCCGAAGGGCTGCCCTGGCTGGAGAAGGAGGAGCTCCTGACCGTCGACGAGATCGACCGGCTCGCCCGGCTCTTCCACTCCCTCGGGGTGCGCGACTTCAAGATCACCGGCGGGGAGCCGACCGTCCGCCGGGAACTGCCCGAGATCGTGGCCCGCGTGTGCGCGCTGGAGGGGGTGGACGTCTCCATCACCACCAACGGGCTGCTGCTGGACCGCCTGGCCCAGCCCCTGCGGGAAGCGGGGCTCCGCCGCATCACGGTGTCCTGCGACTCCCTGATGAGGCACCGCTACGCCGAGATGACCCGTCGGGACGCCTTCGACAAGGTGACCGCGGGTCTGGAGGCGGCCCGCGAGGCGGGATTCGACCCGATCAAGATCAACTGTGTGGTGATCCGCGGCACCAACGACGACGAGGCCGTCGACTTCGCCCGCCTGGCGCGGGAAGGCGGCTACGACGTGCGCTTCATCGAGTACATGCCGCTGGACGCCGAGCGGACCTGGGAGCGGGAGAAGGTGGTCCCGGCCGCGGAGACGCTGACGGCGGTCTCCGCCGCCTACGACCTGGTCCCCGTCACCCAGGACGCGCCGCAGCCGGCCACCTCCTTCCGCTTCGCCGACGGAGCGCCCGGGGTCCTGGGCTTCATCCCCTCGGTGACGAAGCCCTTCTGCGACAGCTGCAACCGCATGCGGACCACCGCGGAAGGAGCCTTCCGCGTCTGCCTGTTCGCGCTGGAGGAGACCGACCTGCGCACCGCGCTCCGCACGGGCGCCGACGACACCGAACTGGAACGGCTGGTCCGCGAGGCGATGTGGCGCAAGTGGCCCGGACACAAGATCAACCACCCCGACTTCGTCCGGCCCGACCGCAGCATGTCCATGATCGGCGGCTGAACGCCGTGAACGGCCGCGTGGTCTCCTTCACCTGGGGCCGAGGGCTGGGCCACGTCTCCCGCCAGATCGCCGTGCACAGCGAACTGCGCGGCCTGGGCTGGGACTCCCTGCTGCTGACCGAACGGGCCCAACGGCTGATCGACGACTACGGATTCACCCAGACCGTCCTGCCCACCGACGCCGACAGCCTGGTCGGCGAGGCACTGCACGGGACCGGTCCCGCGGTGGACCACGGTCTCGCCCGGGCCATGGTCACCCGGGTGCTGCGACGCGACGACGTGGTCCTGCACGACGTGACGGTGCAGCGGGAACTGTACGACCAAGCCGCCCGACTGGGCTGCCCCCAGTTCCTGGTGCACCGCTTCCAGCGCAACCGCCCCGACCCACCGGACTGGGTCTCCCGCCACACGCCCGCCATCGGCACCATCTACCTGCTGGGCGAGCCGGGACGGGAGGAGACCGCCCACGGGGTGCGCGTGCTGGGCGTGCCCCACGTCGTCCGACCGCTGCTCGACGACCGCTCGCCCTGGCCCGAGGACACCCGGGCCCTGCGGATCGCGGTGGTGGCCGGTGGCGGTGGGCACGACGACGCGCCCGGATTCCTCACGGCCGCGCTGCACGGCATCCGCGAGTTCGCGCGCCGCCGACATGCCCCCGCCGACGTCGACGTCCTGGTGCTCACCGGCCCGCACTTCGACGGAGCCGTCCTCGTGCCGCCCGGCATGCCCGGGCCGGTGCGGGTCCGCCCGTACCTGGGGCCCGCCTACGACGTGTACTGGCATGCCGACGCCGCGATCACCCACGCCGGGTACAACACCGTGCAGGAACTGGTCCGCTCCCGCGTACCGGCCGTGGCCGTGCCCGGTGTCCGCGACTTCGACGACCAGCGCGTCCACCTGAAGGCTGCGGCCTGCCCGACCATGGTGGTGGCCGCTGCCGAGGAGCACGCCATCGCCAGCGCTCTGGCCGAGGCCCTGAAGGGCCCGGCCGGGACGCGGAGCCGGCCGGTCACACCACCGGCCCGGGCAGCGAACGGCGCTGCCCGGATCGCCCTCGACCTCGTCGCCTCCACCCCCTGAGGCGGCCGAGTCCCTGAGGCGGCCGGGCCGGAGAGCGTCTTCAGCGGCTCGTGATCGCCGTCGCGCCAGTGGCACGGCGATCAGTCGGATTCAGTCGGATCAGGAGTCCCAGTTGCACTTGTGCTTCCACACCTCGGTGGCGCTGGTGATACGCGACCAGGGAATGTCCGGACGCCAGGACTCAAGGTCCCAGGTGTCGCCGCCCAGGCGCCCCTTGATCGGAATGTCGAAGGACCACAGCGCGTGGCACCACATCTGCTTGCCGATCGAGTTCGCCTTGTCCTGGGCTTCCAGCCCCTTGGGATAGGGGGCGAGGCTCCACACCTCGTCCCACAGCTTCTTGAAGTTGGCCGCGGCGACGTTGGAGTCGTCGCTGTTGGCCCTGGGCTCCTTGTAGCCGGCGGCCGTCGGCCTGATCTCGACCAGCTTCTTGTCGCTGTTCTCGAACTTGTACACCTTCGTGTACTCGACCCAGGGGGTGGAGCGGACCATGTTCGTGTACGAGGTGCATTCGCTGGCGCACACCTTGCCGTCGCCCGGGTTCCACGACAGCGTGTAGCCCTTGCTGAACTGCTGGCGGATCTCGACCGAGTTCAGGACCTGGGTCTCGTCGCCGGCCGGATAGCCGAACGAGCCGTCCTCCCAGCCGTACTCGCTCCACAGCTGGCCGATCCGGCCGACCACGGCGTGCACGCCGTTGGACACGGTGGGATGCCAGTAGTAGGTGCCGCCCTCGAACTGCTGCCGCTTCCCCCGGTTGTCGGGGTTGGTGAGCTCGTCGGTGAGGGGGTAGCCGAGCTTTCCCCTCTCCCAGCCGGAGGCGGCCCACTTGTCACGGATCAGGCCCCACACGGGGTGCGCACCGGTCGTCGGCGTCCAGTAGATCGACCCGCCGTGGAAGACCGTGAACCGTCCACGCCCGTCAGGGGTGATGCCCTCCCCACTGGTGGGACAGCCCAACGGCGAGTCCTGCCCGCCCATGCTCCGGTACTTCTCGAGGATCGCGCCCTTGACCAGTTGCCCACAGATCCACTCGTCGTCGGCGGCGGCGGCCGGCCGCGCCTGGAGCCCGAGGCCGCCGACCAGCGCGACCGCCGCCAGCGCCGCCCTCGACCAGGTACGCGTGGCATGCCGCGAAGGGGAGTTGTCGACGTGGCCAGAGAGCTGTCGGCGCATTGGATCTCCTAGGGGCAGCCTGGTCCGACTGATGCACTGTCAACGAACCTTAGTTTCCGATGGACAGATCACTCTCAAGGATCATCTCGATTGACTCGATATCGACGGTCGAAAGCGGGCCTCGCAGGTACTTGCCGGTCGGGGGGTTGAACGGGCTCTGCGCGCCGCCGATCGTGTCGAAGGTCTGTCGTCGGGCGGTCAGGACGGGGCCGGGCCGCGCTCCTCGTGCCACTGCCGGACGGACCGCACGATGTCCTGGCCGATCCGTTCCAGCAGCGCGGACGCGTCGTCCATCCGGGCGCCTGCGGGGGTGGCGGGTCCGAGCAACTCGGCGCCGTGGCGGGTGATCCCGGCGAGCATCGCGTTGCGTTCGGCACTGGCCAGCAGCGCGCGGTACCAGATGTCGCCGTCGATGACGTACCGCTCGCGGCGCCGCCGGTCGTCGCGTTCCCGGCGGACCAGCGCCTGCCCCTCCAGGTAGCCGATCGCCTTGGAGACGGCGGCCGGACTGACCCCCAGCCGCTGCACCAGGTCGCCGGAGGTCAGGCTGCCCTCGTCGGTGACGTAGAGGCAGCCGAGCACCCGGGCCACCATCCGGGGCATGCCGAGGTGAACCAGCAACTCGGCCAGCCGGTCGGCGAATTCGCCGACGGCGGCCGGGTCCCGGTCGACGCCGCCGGGAGCCGGGATGCTCGGGCGCGGGGAGGGTGCGGAGCGGCTGCGGCGGGAACGCTGGACGGTCGCACGCTGGGCGCGCTCGGCCTGGTAGCCGGACGGGCCGCCGTTGCGGGCGATCTCGCGGGTGACGGTCGAGGTCGGCCGGCCGAGGCCGCGGGCGATCGCGCCGTAACCGAGCCCCTCGGCCAGGCCGGTGGCGATCCGGCGGCGGTCCTGCTGGGTCAGTCGACCTCCGGGCATCCGTCCTCGCCCCTCGTCCTCTCGGGTTCCTTGCGCGGGCTCCTTGCGCGGCTCCTCGCGATGGTCAGGAAAGTATCCACCCGATGCCCGCATTGTTGCAATGGGAGCGCCCAGGTGTTGCATTCACTGGCAGTCACATTGCAAGGATATCTGTCAACTGACCTGCTGTGATGTGGAACCGGCCACGGAGTTGATGTTGACGGTGTCGTGAATTCGCGGGAGCTTTCTCCCCGTCAACGGGAAACACCGCCGAAGGGGAACACGCCATGAGGACCACCGCCCGCGCCGCCGTCACCGCCCTGCTCACCGGGGCCGTGCTCGCCGCCACCGTCACCACCGCCGCACCGGTGTTCGCCGACCAGGCCACCGGGCAGGCGGGGCAGGCCGGGCAGCGGGACCGCCACCCGGGCGTGCAGGCCTTGCTCGCCCGGGGCGTGACGACCGGTGGTCTCCCCGGCGCGGTCGCCGAGGTTCGGAACGGGCACCACCGCTGGTTCGGCGACGCGGGCGTCGCCGACATCACCACCGGGCGGCCCCGCCAGGAGCAGGACCGGTTCCGGATCGGCAGCACCACCAAGACCTTCGTCTCCACCGTCGTGCTCCAGCTCGCCGCCGAGGGCCGGCTGAGCCTGGACGACAGCGTGGAGCACTGGCTGCCCGGCGTCCTCGACGCCCCCGGCTACCAGCCCGACCGGATCACCGTCCGGCAGCTGCTCAACCACACCAGCGGGGTCCCCAACTTCGCCATGGACGACGAGATCGGGAAGGAGTTCTGGCACGAGCCCTTCCTGCAGCACCGCTTCGACGATTTCACCCCCGAGCGGCTCGTCGGCATCGCCCGCGCCCACCGACCCGACTTCGCCCCCGGCACCGGCTGGACGTACTCCGACACCAACTACGTCCTCGCCGGGATGATCGTCGAACGGGCCTCCGGCAGCACCCTGGCCCAGCAGATCCGGCAGCGCATCACCGCCCCGCTCGGCCTCACCAGCACCTACGAGCCCGCCTCCGACGACGTCACCCTCCACGGACCGCACGGGCGGGCGTACTCCCACCTCGGGTACACCGACCCGAACACTCCGGACCACGACGTGACCGAGCTGAGCCCGTCCTGGGGCTGGGCGTCCGGCGACATGATCTCCACCACCCGCGACCTCAACACCTTCTTCGCCGCCCTGCTGGGCGGACGACTGCTGCCGCCGGCCCAGCAGCAGGAGATGTTCACGATGGTCCAGACCCCGGCGGACAAGTGGATCAAGGACACCGCCTACGGCCTGGGCATCAGCTCCGTCAACCTGCCCTGCACCACCGTCTGGGGCATGGGCGGCGCCATCAACGGCTCGTGGACCTACACCTACGGCAGCCGGGACGGCCGCCACCTGCTCTCCACCAACGTCAACGGGGACTGGCTGAACGGCGGCAGCGGGCCGATCGACCTGTTCACCGACGAGCTGAAGGCGGAGTTCTGCCCTGGCTCCTGATCCGTCGGCCGGCCAGGTCCGGCCGATCGTGCCGGGCACGCGACGCGCCCCCAGCCTTCGACCGGGGGCGCCGCGAGGTGATCCGCCGAGATCGACCGGGCAGGACCTAGCCGGCGTGGAGGGCCAGCGTCGGGGAGAGCCGGGAGGCCCGGACGGCCGGGTAGAGGCCTGCGACCGTGCCGATGAGCAGGGTGGCGGCGAAGCCCCCGGTGACGGCCCACAGGGGGACCACCCAGGGCAGGCCGCCCGAGGCGGCGAAGGCGTAGGTGGCGGCCGCGCCCAGGGCCACGCCGGCCAGCCCGCCCAGTCCGGAGAGCAGGAGGGACTCCGTCACGAACTGGAGGCGGATCTGGCCCCTGGTGGCTCCCAGGGAGCGGCGCAGTCCGATCTCGTGGCGCCTCTCCAGCACTGAGATGATCATCGTGTTGGCGACCCCGACGCCGCCGACCAGGAGCGCCACCCCGCCCAGTCCGAGCAGGAGGTCGGTGAACGCCCCCTCGGTGGCGGCCTTGGCCTGGAGTGCCGAGGAGGGGTCGGTGACCTGCACGTTGTGCGGGTTCTGCGGGTCGACGGTGCGGGGGATCAGTGCGCGGACGGCGCCGACCGTCTGGTCCGTCGACCGTTCGTAGATCTGGGTCGGGTGGCCGTCGAAGCCCAGCAGCGTGCCAGCGCCCTCCCAGCCGACCAGGGCGGCCCGTTCGATCTCGGGGGCCAGCGGCAGCGGGTCCAGGATGCCGATGACGGTGAAGTACCGGCCGCCGATGTAGACCTGCTGGCCCGGGGCGGTGATGCCCAGGCGCTGGGCCGCGACGTGTCCGAGCACCGTCGAGGGGTAGCGCCCGTTGGCCTCGTTGAGCCAGGTGCCCGAGCCGACCGCGCCGCGCACGACGTCCAGCAGTCCTTCGGTGGCGGCCTTCACGGTGAGGCCGCCGGTCTCGCCGTCGGGGATCTTCTCACTGCGTCTGACGGACTGCGCCAGGTCCCCGGTCGCGCCGACCTGCTCGACCCCGGGGACGCGGCTCACCATGCCGACCGACTCCTCGGGCAGCTTCACCTTCTCGCCGAACAGCCCCTGCCCAGGGGAGGCCACCAGCAGGTTGGTGCCCAACTGGTCGAGCTGGCGCAGGAGTTGCGCCTTGCTGGAGGAGGAGATGCCGACCACCGCGATCATGGTGGCGATGCCGATGGCGATGCCCAGCGCGGACAGCACCACCCGCAGCGGCCGGGTGCGCAGGCCGGCCGAGCCGACGTGGAGGACGTCGCGGGGGCCGAGCCGGGCCGGGGCCAGCCGGGTGCGGCTCATCGCTCCCCACCCCGATCGGCCGGGGCGGCGGCGCCGGTGCGCAGGTCCGCCACGACGCGGCCGTCGCGGATGCGGACCTGGCGCGGCAGGCTGTCGGCGATCTCGCCGTCGTGGGTGATCACCGCGATGGTGGCGCCCTCGGCGTTGAGGTCGTACAGCAGCTCCATCACCGCCTCGCTCGACGCGGAGTCCAGCGCGCCGGTCGGCTCGTCGGCCAGCAGCAGGTCCGGCTCGCCGACCACCGCCCGGGCGATGGCCACCCGCTGGCGCTGGCCGCCCGACAGCTCGTGCGGCCGGTGGTGCATCCGGTCCGCGAGCCCGACCCGCTCCAGGGCCACGGCCGCGCGCCTGCGGCGCTGGGCGCGCGGCAGGCCCGAGTAGAGCAGGCCCTCGGCGACGTTGTCCCGGGCGCTGACCCCGGCCACCAGGTGGAAGGACTGGAAGACGAAGCCGATGTGCCGGGCGCGCAGCGCGGAGAGCCTGCGGTCCGACAGGGCGGCGACGTCGTGGCCCGCCAGGGTGACGGATCCGGCACTGGGCCGGTCCAGGGTGCCGACGATGTGCAGCAGGGTGGACTTGCCCGACCCCGAGGGGCCGACGATGGCGAGCAGTTCGCCGCGTTCGATGCGCAGGTCCACCCCGTGCAGCGCCGTGACCCCGCCCGGGTACTCCTTGGCGACCTGGTTCAACTCGACCACAGTGCTCATGACTTGGGCACCCCGACCTTCATTCCCTCGGCCAGGCCGCTCCCGCTGACCTCGACCCGGCCCTGTCCGAACATGCCGAGCTCGACCGGGATTTCGCGCACCTTCCCGTCCTCCACGATCTGGATGCCGAAGCCGCCGCCGGACAGCGCGAGCAGCGCGTTGACCGGTACGGTCAGCACGTCCTTGCGGACCTCGCCTTCGAGCTCGACGGTGACGGGCGCCTGGTCGAAGCCCTCCGCCTGCCCCGGGTCGTCGAAGACCACCCGGGCGGTGATCTTGGCGGGCTTGTCCTGGGAACCCTGCTCCTTGCCGTCCTCACCGATGGTGCGGTCGACGGAGGCGACCTTGCCCTTGGCCCTGCCACCGCCGGGCAGGTCGACCTCGACCCGGGTACCGGGCTTGGCGAGGTCGGCCCGGGAGACCTCGATCTTGATCTGCACCTGCCGTTCGGAGCCGGTGGCGGTGAGGACCGGCTTGCCGGGAGCGGCCTGGTCGCCGACGGCCGCGTCGTTCTTCTTGATCCGCACCGCGGCGGGCGAGAAGGCGATCTGCTCGGGGCCGATCTCGCCGCTCTGGGTCAGGCCGTGGGCCTTCTGCCAGCGCTTGACCGCCTCCGCCGTACCGGCGGTGAACTTCTCGTCCGCGGCCAGCCCCTTGCCGTAGCCCAGGTCGCGGAGGTTCTCCTTCAGCTGCCTGACGTCCGGCCCCTCGTCTCCGGTCTTCAGCGTCCGGTACATCGGGCGCTCGCCGACCATGAGCCGGACCTTCCGGCCGTCGACCTCGTAGAGGACCCCGTCGCGTTTCACCACCGCCCCGGCCTCCGGGACCCAGGTGAGGGTGCCCGGCACACCGGCGTTGATCCGACGCTCCTCGGCGTAGCCGAGGGTCCCGTCCACCCGGGTCCGGCTGCTCAGGTCCTGGCGTTCCACCGAGCCCGTGCTCGGCGGCAGCCCGTCCGTGCGGGCCACGCCGGCGCTGCCGGCGCCTCCGGTCTGCGAGAGGGCCGTGACCCCGCCCGCGAGCGTGACCGAGGTGGCCAGCACGGCGATCAGGTACGTCCGGCGGCTGCGCCCGCGCTCACTGCGCATTCTGACCACTGCACGCCTTGTTCGCCTGGTCGAACTTGTCCTTCTCGGCGCCCTCCGGGACCTTCATCGCCGATCCCGACATCGCCGAGTCGCCGTCGAACTTCGGGTCCGGCATGTCCACACCGTTACCGCGCATGCACCGGGCGAATTCGAGGGCCCTGTCCTTGTCGGCCTGCGACATCTTCGCGCCACCCGCGCCACCGGCTCCCCCGCAGGCCTTGAGGGCCTCCCCCATCTTGTCCTGGCCGCCCTCCAGGACCATGGCCCGCGGGTCCTGGCCCGGCTCGGGCTCCTTCACCTCGGCGCCGTGTTCGCGCAGGCACTTGCGGTGCTCGTAGGCCTGGTCCGCCGCCGCGCCCTGGCCCGACGAGTCCGAGCCGCCGCCCCCGCCGGAGCCCGTGACGCCTCCACCACAGGCCGTGACGAACAGCGCGATCCCCGCCACCAGCGCGGCCGCCGCGCCGTACCTGTGGTTCCGCATGTGGTTCCGCATGGAATTCCTCCGTGTCCGATGACGAGTGGCCGACCGCTTCGGCCACTTCGACCACGCAGAGGCTGGCACGCACCCGCATTTCGCCGCTGTCAGCCGAGACCTTTACGGCGACGAAAGGTGGCTTTCAGGTACACCTGGTGTCATGCGTGTACTGATCGTGGAGGACGAGGAATTCCTGGCGGACATGATCGCCGAGGGATTGCGGCGCGACGCCCTGGCCGTCGACGTCGTGTACAACGGCGCCGACGCGCTGGAGCGGCTGAGGCTCACCGACTACGCCGTGCTCGTGCTCGACCGCGACCTGCCCGGGGCGCACGGCGACGAGGTGTGCCAGAGCGTCGTCGAGCAGCGACTGCTGACCCGGGTGCTGATGCTCACCGCCTCCGGCACCGTCCGCGACCGCGTCGACGGCCTGGACCTGGGCGCGGACGACTACCTCACCAAGCCGTTCGCCTACGAGGAACTGCTCGCCCGGGTCCTGGCGCTCGGCCGCCGCACCCACCCCGCCCTCCCGCCGGTCATCGAACGTGCCGGCATCACCCTCGACACCGCCCGCCGCCAGGCCTTCCGGGAGGGCCGCTACCTCGCCCTGTCCCGCAAGGAGTTCGGCGTCCTGGAGGTGCTGATGCAGGCCGAGGGCGCCGTCGTCTGCGGCGAGGACCTGATCGAGCAGGTGTGGGAGCAGAACATGGGATACCGCACCAACGCGGTCCGGGTCGTCCTCAGCAAACTCCGCGCCAAGCTCGGCGAGCCCTCGGTCATCGACACCGTGCCCGGCCACGGCTACCGCATCGGCGCCCCGGCATGAGGCGCATCGCCCCGGCCGCCCTGAACCGCCTCCCCCTGCCCGGCAGAGCACGCCCGCGACTGCCGGGCGGAGAGCGGGGCCGGCTGACCATGCTCTACGGCGGGCTGCTCGTCCTCGCCGGGGCCATGCTCATCTTCCTGGTCAACTTCCTGGTCCGGGAGAACCTGTACACCTCGATCAGCACGGC
This sequence comes from Kitasatospora sp. NBC_01300, assembly GCF_041435235.1. Taxonomy (NCBI): domain Bacteria; kingdom Bacillati; phylum Actinomycetota; class Actinomycetes; order Kitasatosporales; family Streptomycetaceae; genus Kitasatospora; species Kitasatospora sp. NBC_01300. The sequence continues at coordinate 109,164 of NZ_CP108409.1, forward strand.
CGTCGCCGTCGAACCGCGACTGGCCACCCTGGGGACCCCGGGCCCCTCCGCGGCGCAAACCCTCACGGTGGGAACCGCCGCACCCGCAAGCGCTCTCCCCGGAACCACCCCCGCCGACGGCGGACAGTCCCACTTCCAGGCCGTCAAGGTCGTCACCCAGGCCGCCGAGCAGGCAGCCCAGAACCAACTGCTCACCGTCTCCCTGATCGCTCTGGCCGCCTTCGCCGTCATCTCGGCGGCACTCGCCTGGTGGATGTCGGGGCGGGTGCTGCGCCCGGTGTCGGTGATCACCAACACGGCGCAGCGGCTCTCGGGCGAGAACCTGCACGAGCGGATCGCCCTCGACGCACCCCCGGGCGAGCTCAAACAGCTCGCCGACACCTTCGACGCCATGCTCGACCGCATGGAACAACTGGTGGGCGCGCAGCAGCGGTTCGCGGCCAACGCCGCGCACGAACTGCGGACCCCGCTCGCGGTGCAGCGGGCCGCGGCCGAAATCGGGCTGGCCACCGAGGACCCGGCCGCCGTCGCCCGGGTCCGCCGCAAACTGATCGAGGTCTCCGAGAGCAGCGAACGGCTCATCGAGGGCCTGCTGCTGCTGTCCGTCTCCGACCAGAGGCTGGACCGCCGCGAACCGGTCGCACTGGACCAACTGGCCCGCACCGCGGCCGCCGAGTACGCCGCCTCGCAGGAGGCCCGGGAGAACCGCGTCACCGTCCGGGCCGACACCTCCCCCATGTCCGTCGAGGGTGACCCGGTGCTGCTGGCACACCTGGTGCGCAACCTGGTCGGCAACGCCCTGCGCTACAACCACGACGGCGGCCGGGTCGAGGTCGGCGTGCACGACGGTGTCCTGGAGGTCGCCAACACCGGCCCCCAGGTGCCGCCGGAGACCGTCCCCTATCTCTTCGAGCCCTTCCGCCGCCTCCGGGAGCGCCGGCACAGCCCGGGTGAGGGCGCGGGCCTGGGCCTGTCCATCGTCGCCTCCATCGCACGCGCCCACCACGCCGCCGTCACCGCCGTCCCCGGCGACACGGGCGGACTGCGGGTCCGGGTCGAGTTCCCCACGGCCTGACCCGACGGTCCGGGGGCCGGGGCGCGAGGCCCTCCCGTGCAGTGCCTTCCGTTCGGCACAGTCGGCCACCGCGACGGGAACCACCGTCCGTCGCGCGGTTTCCGGGCCTGTGAGCTGCGTATGAGCGTTCTGCAACAACCTCGCCGATCCCTGCCCCACGGCCCCCTGCGCAGACCGGAGGGCCCGATACTGGTGGATATGTCACGGGTACTGCTGATCGAGGACGACGCGTCGGTGCGCGAGGCGCTGGCCCTGGGCCTGCGCCGCCAGGGCCACGAGGTACGGATGGCCGCCACCGGCGAGGACGGCCTGGAGCAGGCGTTCCGGGAGCCTCCGGAGATCGTGGTGCTGGATCTGATGCTGCCCGGGATCGACGGCTTCGAGGTGTGCCGACGGCTGCGCGCACACGGGAGTCTCCCGGTGATCATGCTGACCGCGCGGGGGGACGACATCGACACCGTCCTCGGCCTGGAGTACGGGGCCGACGACTACGTGGTCAAGCCCGCGCAGTCCAGGGTCCTCGACGCCCGGATCAAGGCCGTCCTGCGCCGCACCACCCACGTGTCCCCCGCGCCCGGGGTCGCCGAGCCGGTGCGGGAGGTGCACGGCGACCTGGTGCTGGACCGGGCCGCGCTGACCGTCGCCAAACGCGGCACCCCGCTGCCCCTGGCACCCGGCGAGCTGCGCCTGCTGCTGGAGCTGTCCGCCGCGCCGGGCCGGGTCTTCAGCCGGGAGCAGCTGCTGGACTCCGTCTGGGGCCTGGGCCGCCAGGAGGACATCCGCCTGGTCGACGCCGGGGTGAACCGGCTGCGCGCAAAGCTGGAGGACAACCCGTCCACGCCCCGCTACCTCCAGACCGTGCGCGGATTCGGCTACCGGTTCGGGCCCCTGTGACCACCCCGCCGCACCCACCGGAGCACCCCTCGGCCGAAACCCGCACGCGCGATGCCGCGGACGGCACCGCCCGTGCCGACGACCGGCCGGACCGCGCCGACGCCTCCCGCCTCCTCCGGTGGCGCCGGGCCGTCCTGGGGCTGCGTCCACGGATGCTCGCCGCGTTCGTCGCCACCGCCGCCGTCAGCGCCCTGGCCACCTCCGCACTCACCTACCAGGCCGCCACCGGCTCCACCCTCGACCTGACCCAGGACACCGCCCTGGACGAGCTGCGCCGCCGCGTCGACGTCCTGGCCCCCGCCCTGCCCTTCCCCCCGACCCAGGCCGAACTCGACCGCCTGGCCCTGCGGCTCTCGGGCACCGGCGGCTTCCGCGACTGGCGCGTCCTGGCCCGCTACGGCGCCGCCCACTCCGAGTGGACCGCCGCCGTCACCGTCCCGGCCGCCCTCCAGGACACCGTCGGCTCGGGCCACGGCGCCTTCCAGCGGTTCACCGCCGACGGGCACTCCTGGCTCGCGGTCGGCGTCCCCGTCACCCACACCGCCCACACCACCGCCGCCACCGCCGCAAGAGCCGGCGACCTGTCCGGGCTGACCGTCTACGCCCTCCTGCCCCTGGACCGCGAACAAGAAGCCACCAGCACGCTGCTCGCCGCCGCCACCGGCGCCGGCGCGTTCGCCGCCGTCCTGGCCGCCGGCCTCGCCCTGCTCGCCACCCGCCAGGTCCTGCGCCCCGTCCGCGCCCTGGGCGACGCCGCCCAGTCCCTCGCCCAAGGACGGCTCGACACCCGCCTCGCCGTCTCCGGCCACGACGAACTCGCCCAGCTGTCCAAGACGTTCAACCACACCGCCCGCACCCTCCAGGGCACCATCGAAGAGCTGCGGGCGGTCGAGAGCCAGGGCCGCCGGTTCGCCGCCGACGTCTCCCACGAACTGCGCACCCCGCTGGCCGCCATGGCCGCCGTCACCGACATCCTCGACGAGGACGCCGAACACCTGCCCGCCGACACCGCGACCGCCCTGCGCATGATCAGCAACGAGACCGGACGCCTCACCCGCCTGGTCAACGACCTCATCGAAATCTCCCGCATGGACGCCGGCGCCGCCCCGCTGCGCACCGAGGACGTGGACGCCGCAGAAGCCGTACGCGCCACCCTCGACCTGCGCGGCTGGAGCGACCGGGTCGAGCTGGACCTGCCCGCCGCCCTGCCCGTCCGCCTGGACGCGCGCCGCTTCGACGTCATCGTCGCCAACCTGGCCGGCAACGCCCTGCGCCACGGCCGCCCGCCCGTACGCCTCACCCTCACCACCCGTGGCCCGCAGCCGGAATCCGACCTGGTGCTGACCGTCACCGACCGGGGCCCGGGCATCCCACCCGCCGAACTCCCCCACCTGTTCGACCGCTTCTACAAGGCCGACAGGGCCCGCACCCGCTCCGAAGGCAGCGGGCTCGGCCTGGCCATCGCCCAGGAGAACGCCCGCCTGCACGGCGGCTTCATCGAGGCCGCCAACGCCCCCGGCAGCGGCGCGGTGTTCACCCCCGTCCTGCCCCGCGGACCCCTGACGAAGGACGCCCCTTGACTTCCTCCCCCGGCTGAAGCCGGGGGATTCCCCTCAGCCTCGCGGCTGAGCCGCTGCGCGTGAGCGCTGCGGTCGGGATGCTTCCTGCTTCACCGACGACTGCCCGCCCGGAGTTCTCCGTTGAGGTCTCACACCGTCTCCACAGGCTGTAACCGCCAGTCCGGCGGCCAGGATGTTGCGTGCCGCGTTCACGTCCCGGTCGTGCTGTGCGCCGCAGGCGCATGCCCACTCGCGGACGTTCAGTGGCATCTTCGCGGCGGTCACGCCGCAGACCGAGCACAGTTTCGAGCTGGGGAACCACCGGTCGATGGCCACCAGGTCCCGCCCGTACCACCGGGCCTTGTACTCCAGCATGGACCGCATCTCGGCCCAGCCCGCGTCACTGATGGCACGCGCGAGCGTCCGGCTCCTGAGCATGTTCCGGACCGTCAGATCCTCGATCACGACCGTTTGGTTCTCACGGACGAGCCGAGTGGTGAGCTTGTGCAGGAAGTCCCTGCGACGGTCCGCGATGCGCGCGTGCACACGGGCGACCCTGAGCCGGGCCTTCTCCCGGTTGGCGCTGCCCTTGACCTTCCGGGACAGCTCCCGCTGAGCCCTGGCCAGGCGTTCCCCGTCCCTGCGCCCGTACCGGGGGTTGGCGATCTTCTCCCCGGTGGACAGCGCCACCAGACTGGTGACACCGACGTCGACACCCACGGCCGGGTTCACGGGTGCGGGCATCCACGGGCGGTCCTCGCACAGCAGCGAGACGAACCAGCGCCCCGCACTGTCCTGCGACACGGTCACCGTGGACGGCGCAGCGCCCCGCGGCAACGGCCTGGACCACACGATGTCCAGCGGCTGGTCCATCTTCGCCAGCGTCAGCCGGCCGTCCCGGAACCGGAACGCGGAGGACGTGTACTCGGCGGACCTGCGGGACTTCTTCCGGGACTTGAACGTCGGGTACTTCGCCCGCTTCTGCCAGAAGTTGGTGAACGCCACCTGCAAGTGCCGCAGCGCCTGCTGCAACGGAACCGACGACACCTCGGACAGGTAGGACAGCTCCCCGGTCTTCTTCCACCCCGTCAGCATCGCCGACGTGGCGTTGTAGTCGACCCGCTCCTGACGCAGCGTCCACGCCTCCGAACGGGCCTGCAACGCCATGTTGTAGACCTTCCGCACACACCCGAAGGTGCGCGACAGCTCAGCCGCCTGCGCATCCGTCGGATAGAAGCGGTACTTGAACGCCCGCTTCACATGAGTCGTGGTCATGACCCACAACCTAGCGGGGCAAACCGTGCAACTCGAATCCCGCACGTCACAGCACCGCGGCCCACCCCAGAGGCGAAACGCAGGCACCTGACCCGCTACGCGGGCAGTCCAATTCCTCCCCCGGCTGAAGCCGGGGGTATCCACGGAAGTCCATGATGAGCATCACGTAACCGACGTCCCTGCGCTCACAGCCTCACCCTGCTGGAGTTCGGAATCACCCATCCCAAGGTGCGTGTGCCGTCAACTCCGGCCCGGGGCGGCGAGGCCGGTGCCGGTCGGGAGCGGTGGCTTCCGGCCGGCACCGGCCTCGTGAGGGGCCAGGAGGTCTACCAGCGGCGGGTCGGCGGTGCCGGGTCGAGCTTGGCGGCAAGCGCGGAGAGGAAGGTCGGGAGCTTGTCGACCATGGCCTTGGGGACCGGGGTGGTCTGGACGCCGCCCCGACGCACGTCCTCGACGACGAGCGTGTAGGTGCCGTTCTCCTCGACGAGTTCGGCGGCGTAGAGCAGTGTTTGCCTTGAGGTTTCCATCGGGGACCTAGGCTCGGGTGTCGTTGAGCCAGGCGGTCCACGCCGCGGTGGCCCGCTGTTCGTCGGTGTCCTCGGCGAACAGGTGGTGGCCGAGCCAGATCGGCACGTTCCAGGTGCTGCCGTTGAAGAAGCGGTAGAGCGCGTCCGGGCCGCGCAGACCGAGGAAGTCGGTGCTGAGCCAGTCCACGACCACCTCCTGCGGACGGCCGTCCGTCCCCGGGAGGTGGAGCGGCACCCGGTCGCCGACGGCCGCGTCGTCGGCGAGGCCGAGGCGGCGGCGCAGCGCGGCGAAGTCGGCCGGGTCGGCGGTGGGTTCGGGGCGCTGGGCCCTGACGTAGACGGCGGGGCGGCCGGCGAAGTGGCGCAGGTACTCGGCGAGGCCGTGCTGGTAGAAGTCGACGTGCTTCTCGGCCACGTCCGACTTGGCGTCCCACCTCCAGGCCTCGTCGACGATGCCCGTGTGCACCCAGTGGATCCCCATCCGCAGGTGGCTCGTTCCGCCGTCGGCGGGCTCGATGCGGTAGCTGAGCGTGTTGGAGAAGCCGCCGTCCTGGGTCGCCCGGACGGCGAAGTGGTGCGGCGGTTCCCAGGCGACGACGGTGGAGTCGCCCCGGGTGGCCTTTCCGCCGACGCGCGGCTCGACCTCCATCGGGTACAGCCAGCCCAGGTTGCCGGCGCCGGTGGCGACGGCGGCCCAGACCTGTTCGGGTGTGGCCGGCAGGTCCTGTTCCCGGCGGACCTCGAATTCTCGGGCCATGGTCGGTGCTCCTTCGTCTTCGTTCATCAGTAGGTGAGCGGGAGGGCGTTCAGCCGGCGTTGCAGCGGGTTGGGCCGCCAGTCGAGCGCTGTGCCGTCGGCCAGCCGCAGTTCGGGCAGTCGGCGGACCAGCGTGCCGATCGCTACCTCCGCCTGGAGCTTGGCCAGCGGGCCGCCGAGGCAGAAGTGCGGGCCGTGGCCGAAGCTCAGGTGCCGGTTGCCGGGGCGGGTCAGGTCGAGCCGGTCGGGGTCCTCGAAGCGCTCGGGGTCGCGGTTGGTCGCGCCGAGGAACAGGTACACCAGCTCGCCCTCGCGCAGCAGTTGCCCGCCGATCTCCAGGTCCTGCGCGACGACCCGGACGATCGCCTGGGTCACCGTGTCGTAGCGGGCCAGTTCCTCGACGGCGCCGCGGATCAGCCCCGGATCCGCGCGCAGCCGGGCCAGTTGGTCGGGGTGGCGCAGCAGGGCCAGGACACCGTTGCCGATCAGGTGGGTGGTGGTCTCGTCGCCTGCGGTGATCAGGACGAAGCAGGTGGAGAGCAGTTCGGAGTCGGTGAGCCGGTCGTCCTGCGCCTGGGTGGCGACCAGGGCGCTGATCAGGTCGTCGCCCGGTTCACGCCGGCGCTGCCGGATGAGCCCGGACAGGTACTCCTCGTACTGCCCGATCGCCTCCTCGGACTTGTCGATGTCCTCGCCCAGCCGCCCGAAGCGGTGGAACCAGCTCTTGACCTGGGGCCGGTCCCCGTCCGGGATGCCGAAGAGCTCGCAGACGGCGGACATCGGCAGTGGGGAGGCGACCGCTTCGATCAGGTCCATGGTGGGCCCGGCCGCGACCGCCTCGTCGATGAGCCGGTCGACGATCCGCTGGACGCCGTCGCGCAGGGCTTCGACGCGCCGGGCGGTGAACGCCCGGTTGGCCAGCTTGCGCAGCCGGGCGTGGTCCGGCGGGTCGGTGTTGGTCATCACCCGGCCGAGCCGGTCGGCGAGTCGGCTGAGGGCCTTCAGGTCGCCGCCCAGGCCGCCGTAGGCGCGGGTCATCCGGTCCCGGTCGTTGGACAGCCGCAGGTCGCCGAGCGCCGTCTCGACGTCGGCGTACCGGGTGAGGTACCAGATGCCCTGCGCGCTGCGGTGGACCGGGCTCTCGCGCCGCATGCGGGCGTAGAACGGGTACGGGTCCCGCCGGGCCTCGGGGGTGAGCAGGTCGGCGGCGAGGTCGTGGGCCGGGGCGGGGCCCGCCGTGGGGCGGGCCTCGTCCGTGGTGTCGGTCAGGTTCACTGCGGGCCGCGCTACCGCTGGGCTTCCATGGCGTCGGCGAGGCTCCTGGGCCGCATGTCGGTCCAGGACTTCTCGACGTACGCCAGGCAGGCGGCGTTGGTGTCGGGGCCGTGGGCGACGGTCCAGCCGGCCGGGACGTCGGCGAACTGCGGCCAGAGCGAGTGCTGGTTCTCGTCGTTGACGAGCACGAGGAAGGTGGCGTCCTGGTCGTCGAAGGGGTTGGTCATGGGTCAGTCCTCCTGGTGGGAAAGGGTGGTGGTGCCATCGGCGTTGCCGGCGCCATCGGCGCGATCGGTGTCACCGGTGGCCTCGGCGATCCTGGCGGCCAGGATCGGTCCGATCTGCGCCAGCGAGCCGGCTTGGGTCATCCGGTCGTGGCGGGTGGTGATCTCGTGCGATTCGATCCGGCCGGCGACGTAGGGGCGCCAGATTTCGGGCCCCGCGTTGTCCTCGGCCCGGTCGATCGTGGAGTTGAAGAGCAGCAGGTCTCCGTCGAAGCCGCCGGGGACGAAGTCGACCGCCAGCCTGGCGTTGTTGATCATGATGTCGACGATCACCTCGATCTGTCGCTCGTTCAGGCCGGCCAGCGCGCTGCCCCGCCGGGTCAGGACCTCGGCGACCTCGGCGTAGGTGATCTCCTGGTCGCCCAGCTCGTCCGGGTCGACGTCGAGCACCCCGACGAGCACGTCGCGCACGGTGGGCACCGGCACCTCCGCGAACTGCACGTCCTTCACCGGGTAGGCGTCGAGGATCGCCAGCAGTGCGGTCCGTTCGCCGCGCGACTGCAGCTCGCAGGCGAGCGCGTGGGCGATCAGCCCGCCGGCGGACCAGCCGAGCAGCAGGTACGGGCCCTCCGGCTGGATCTTCTGGATCTGGTCGGCGTAGTCGGCCGCCATCTCCTCGTAGGACGTCGGCAGGGTTTCGGGTCGGCCGAGGCCGCGCGCCTGGATGGCGTAGACCGGGTGCTGCGGGCCGAGGTGGTTCAGCAGTCCGCTGTACGACCAGCTGATGCCGCCGCCGGGGTGGATGCAGAACAGCGGTGTGCCGGTCCCGGTCGAACGCAGCGGCAGCACCACGTCCAACGCGTCGTCGGGATCGTCCATGAGCAGCCGCTCGGTGAGACCGGCGACGGTCGGCGCCTCGAACAGCATCCGCAGGCCCAGCTCCAGGCCGAGGGTCTCGCGGACCCGCGAGGCCAGCCGGGCGGCCAGCAGCGAGTGCCCGCCGAGGTCGAAGAAGTTGTCGTCGATGCTCACCTGCTCCCGTCCGAGGACCTCGGCGAAGAGGCCGCACAGCAGTTGCTCCTGCGGCGTCCGGGGTCCGCGCCCGGCGGCCGAGGCCCCGTACTCGGGGGCGGGCAGGGCGGCCCGGTCGAGCTTGCCGTTGGCGGTCAGCGGCAGCGCGTCCACGGTGACGAACGCCGCCGGCACCATGTAGTCCGGCAGGTCGCGACGCAGCCGGCCGGCCAGCTCGCCCGCCTCGGGCGCGCCCTCGGGAGCGGGCACCAGGTAGGCGACCAGCCGCTTGTCGCCCGGCCGGTCCTCCCGGGCGACCACCGCCGCCTGGGCGACGCCCGGGCAGCCCGCCAGGACCGCCTCGATCTCTCCGGGCTCGATCCGCAGGCCGCGCAGCTTGACCTGGTGGTCGGCGCGTCCGGCGAAGTCCAGTGTGCCGTCGGTGCGCCACGACGCGAGGTCGCCGGTGCGGTACATCCGGCTCCCGGGCGGCCCGTACGGGTCTGCGGTGAAGCGCTCCGCCGTCAGGCCGGCCCGCCCGAGGTAGCCGCGGGCCACGCCCGTCCCCGCGAGGTACAGCTCGCCGACCATGCCGGTCGACGCCGGGCGCAGCCGGTCGTCGAGCACGTAGGCGCGCATGTTCGCCATCGGCCGGCCGATCGGCACGGTCGCGGCGTGTTCGGGCAGGACGCCCACCGGGTGGCAGGTGGCCAGGGTGGTGGCCTCGGTGGGCCCGTAGCCGTTGACCACCTCGATGCCGGGGCAGGCCGCCAGCACCCTGGCGACGGCGGCCGGGGAGACCACGTCGCCGCCGGTCCACACCTCGCGCACCCCGGCGAGCAGGCCCGGGCGCTCCTCGGCGACCAGGCGGAACAGTCCGGCCGTGAGCCACAGTCCGGTCACCCCGTACGAGGTGACCGTGTGCTGGAGCAGGTCGAGGTCGAGTTGCTCCGGCGGTGCGACCACGACCCGGCCGCCGTTGAGCAGCGGCACCCACAGCTCGTAGGTGGAGAGGTCGAAGGCCGTCGGGGAGTGCATCAGCACCCGCTCGTGTCCGCCGCCGCGGAACTCGGGGGTCAGCGCGTGACCCACCACGTCACGGTGGGTGACGGCCACGCCCTTCGGCCGACCCGTCGAGCCGGAGGTGTACATGATGTACGCCAACTGCCCGGGTTCACAGCGGACTTCGAAGCCGGAGGGATCGGCGGCCTCGGACTGCACCAGCGCGGTGATCACCTCCTGGGTAAGCACCAGGGCCGCCCCGCTCTCGCGCAGGATCAGGTCGATCCGGGAGGAGGGGAAGCGCGAGTCCAGCGGCACGTAGGCACCGCCGGCCTTGATGATCGCCAGGATCGCCACGACCAGCTCCGCCGAGCGGTCCAGCATGACCGCGACCGGCGTCTCCGGCCGCACGCCCTGGCGGACCAGGGCCCGGGCCAGCCGGTTGGCCCGCAGGTCGAGCTCCCGGTAGGTCAGCTCGGCGCCGCCGGCCACGACCGCGACGGCCTCCGGGGTGGCCCGCACCTGGCGGGCGAACAAGTCCGGCACGGCGGCGCGGGGCAGCTCGGCCGCGCCACCGTTGGACCAGGCGAGCAGTCGGCGGCGTTCCTCGACGGGCATGATGTCGATCCGGCTGATCGGCCGGTCGGGGTCGGCGACCGCCGCGCGCAGCAGCCGGGCCAAGCGCTCGAACAACAGCTCCACGGTGGCCGGGTCGAACAGGTCGGTCGCGTACTCCACCGCGCCGACCAGGCCGTCGGCGGCGCCGTCCGGGCGGAACTGCTCGGCCAGGCTGAAGGTCAGGTCGACCCGCGCGGTCCCGGTCGGCGCCTCCAGGTGGCCGGTCTCCAGCCCCGGCAGCGCGAACTCGCCCAGCGGCGCGTTCTGCAGGGCCAGCATGATCTGGAACAACGGGTGGTGCGCCAGCGACCGGGCCGGGTTGACCACCTCGACCAGGTACTCGAACGGCACGTCTTGGTGGTCGTACGCGGTGAGCGCCTTCTGCCGCACCCGGCCGACGAGTTCGGCGAAGCCCGGGTCGCCGCCGGTGTCGGTGCGCAGTACCAGGGTGTTGACGAAGAACCCGACGAGGTCGTCCAGCGCCTGGTCGGTACGGCCGGCGATAGGGCTGCCGACCGGGATGTCGGTGCCGGCGCCGAGCCGGGTGAGCAGGGCCGCGAGTCCGGCCTGGAGCACCATGAACATGCTGGCGCCGCGCGCGGCGGCCAAGTCCCGCAGGGCCTGGTGCAGTTCGGCCTCCAGTCGGACCACGACCCGGTCGCCCCGCTGGGAGGCCACCGGCGGCCTGGGCCGGTCGGCGGGCAGTTGCAGTTGCTGCGGGACGCCGGCCAGCTCCTCCTTCCAGTAGGCCAGTTGCCGGGCGAACAGGCTGGCCGGGTCGGCGGCGTCACCGAGCAGGTCGCGTTGCCAGGCGCTGTAGTCGGCGTACTGCACCGGCAGCGGGGACCACTGCGGGGCCTCACCCCGGCAGCGGGCCGCGTAGGCCGCGGCGAGGTCACCCGAGAGCGGGCCCATCGACCAGCCGTCGGCGGCGATGTGGTGCACCACGACCAGCAGCACGTGCCGGTCGGGGGCCAGGGCGTACAGCTCCGCCCGGACCGGCGGCTCGGCGGCCAGGTCGAAGCCGCACCGGGCCGTCTCCGTCAGGCGCTCCGCCAGCCGGCTCTCGTCGAGCTCGACCACCGGCAGTGCGGGGTGCGCCTGCGCAGCGCTCAGCACGACCTGGTAGGGCACGCCGTCCGTCTCGCGGAAGACCGTCCGCAGGCTCTCGTGCCGGGCGACCACGTCCGCCAGCGCGGCGTGCAGGGCCGGGCGGTCGAGGTCGCCGGTCAGGCTGAGCGCGAGCGGCATGTTGTAGGTGGCGCTCGGCCCGTCCATGCGGTGCAGGAACCACAGGCGGCGCTGGGCGAAGGACAGCGGCACCCGGTCGGGGCGCGGACCGGCGGTCAGCGCGGGCCGCGCCGCCCCGGAGCCGTCCAGGCGGGCGGCCAGCCCGGCCACGGTCGGGGTCTCGAACAGCGTCCGGACCTCCAGCTCCGCACCGAGGGTGGCCCGGACCCGGGAGGCCAGCCGGGTGGCGAGCAGGGAGTGCCCCCCGAGGTCGAAGAAATCGTCGTCGACGCCGACCTGGGCCAGACCCAGCACCTCGGCGAACAGCTCGGCGAGGAGCTGCTCCTGCGGGGTGCGCGGCGCCCGTCCGGCCGCGACGGGGCCGAGGTCGGGTGCGGGCAACGCACGGCGGTCGAGCTTGCCGTTGGCCGTCAGGGGAAGCGCCTCCAGCGCCACGAACGCCGACGGGACCAGGTAGTCGGGCAGGCGGCCTCGCAGCCAGTCACGGATTTCGCCCAGGAGGGCGCCGGTGCCCCGGCCTCCGGTCGGGCGGTTGGTCAGCGAGGACAGCGCCCGGCTCGTGGCCCGGGCCGGCCGGTAGGCCTCGACCGGGGAGCGGTGAAGCGCCTGCGGGTCCGTGAAAACGACGTCCACGGCGTCCGCCGTGGTGGACGACCAGGTGACGACCGCCGAGCGGCCGAACTCCGCCCCAAGGGCGTGGAAGTCCTCCGGATCGGGGAGGCCGCCGTCCTCGGGGGCGCGCAGCCGTTCCAGCAGCTCGGCGAGCGAGCCGTCCCCGTTCTGCACCGCCCGGGCCAACGCGGCTTCCCGCGCCACGCGGCGGTTCGGCACCCCCGTGATCCGCAGCACATCGGCGGGCGGCTGGGCGAGCAGCTCGCGCAGTTCGGCCGGTCCGGCGACCTGCTGCCCCCACGCCAGCTCGACGGACCGGTCCGGGGCCGTCGGGGTGACCGGCGGCTTGTGCAGGGTGACGTCGTAGCGGTAGCGGGTCAGCTCGTTGTGGTGTCGGCCGCGCTTGACCTCCACGGCCACCGTGCCGATGTCCGTGCCGTGCTCCCGAAGGGTGGTGAAGAAGTCCGGGTCGACCAGGAGCTCCTTCTCCACCCGGAGGGACTGCTCCACCGCGCGACGCACCGAAGTGAGGTCGGCGCCGTCGCCGACCCGGTGGAGTTGGACGGCGGTGGCCAGCGGGCGCAGGAGCCGTAGGTTGCGGATGTCGCCGAGGAAGAGTGCGCCGCCGGGGGCGAGCAGCCCCATCAGCTTGTCGATCACGTCGGTGAGGTAGTCGGCGGACGGGAAGTACTGCACGACCGAGTTGATCACGATGGTGTCGAAGTGCCCGGCGGGCAGGCCGTCGGTGTCGTGTGCCGGTCGGGTGTGCAGGACGACGCGGTCGGCCAGGTGCTCCTGCCGGGCGACCTGGGTGGTGAGTGCGTCGATCGCGGTGGCGGAGAAGTCGGTCGCCCAGTACATGTCGCAGTGCGGTGCGACCTGCGAGAGGAGCAGCCCGGTGCCGACGCCGACCTCCAGCACCCGGCGGGGGCGCAGGGCCAGGATGCGGGCCACGGTCGCATCGCGCCATTCCCGCATCTGCTCGACGGGGATCGGGCTGGCGTCGTAACTGCTGTTCCAGCCGACGAAGTTCTGGCCGAAAGCGGTCTCCTCGGGGGTGATGGGCAGGGCGTCGTAGATGTCCTGCCATTCGCCGACGTGGTCGGCTTCCAGGGTGCTGTCGCGGTCGGTGTCCTGGCGGGGGACGACGTAGCCGATGAGGCGGTCGTCCCGGGCGAGGACGGCGGCCCGGGCGACGGCGGGGTGCTCGGCCAACACCGTCTCGATCTCACCCGGCTCGACCCGGAACCCTCGCACCTTCACCTGCTCGTCGGCCCGGCCGACGTACTCCAACTGTCCGTCGCCCAGCCAGCGGACCACGTCGCCGGTGCGGTACATCCGGTCACCGCCCGCCGCGCCGAACGGGCAGGCCACGAACCGCCCCGCCGTCAGGGACGGCCGGTTCAGGTACCCGCGCGCCAAGCCGGCGCCGGCGACGTACAACTCCCCCGGCACACCAGGCGGCACCGGCCGCAACCGCTCGTCCAGCACGTACACCCGCGCGTTGGCGATCGGCCGACCGATCGGCGGCACACCCGCCCCAGGCGCGAGCGGGTCACTCATCGTCGCGCACACCGTCGTCTCCGTCGGACCGTACGCGTTCACCATCCGCCGACCCGGCGCCCACCGCGCCACCAACTCCGGCGGGCACGCCTCGCCCGCCACCACGAGCGTCGACACCCTCACCGCGCCCTCCGGCAGGGCCGCCAGGACGGACGGGGGCACGGTCGCGTGGGTGACCGCGAGCCCCGGATCCGTCAGCGCGGCCACCGGCTCCGCCGCCGGCGGCAGCACCAACGCCGCACCGCACAGCAGGGCGGTGAAGATCTCCGACACCGAGGCATCGAAGCTGGGCGAGGCGAACTGCAGCACCCGACTGCCGGGATCGATCGCGAACCGCTCGATCTGCGCCGCGACCAGACTGGCCACGCCGCCGTGCGCGACCACGACACCCTTGGGACGACCGGTCGAACCCGAGGTGTAGATCACATACGCCGGATGCCGAACATCCAGGGCAACCCCAGGATCGGTCTCCGGCCAGTCGCCCCCGACCACCATGGCGGAGTCATCGACCACCAGCGCCGGACGGGCGTCCGCCAGCATGAAGTCGATCCGTGACTGCGGGTACGACGGGTCCACCGGCAAGTACGCCGCCCCGGCCTTCAGGACACCCAGGACCGCCACCACCGACTCCACCGACCGCGGCAACGCCACCGCCACCAACTGCTCCGGACCCACGCCCCGGGCGATCAGCGCGTGCGCGAACCGGTTCGCCCGAACTTCTAGTTGACGATACGTCAGCTCGATACCGCCGGACACCAGAGCCAGTGCGTCCGGCGTCGCCGCCACCTGCGCCGCGAACGCCTGCGGCACCGGAACCGCGCCCACCTCGCGGGCGGTCGCATTGCCCCGCTCCAGCAACCGGTCCCGCTCGTCGGAGTCGAGGAGGTCGATCCCCCCGATCGACCGGTCCGGATCGGCGGCAACCGCCTCCAACAGCAGCGTCCAGCGCCGCACCAGGGCCTCGACCGTCGAGCGGTCGAACAGGTCGGTGGCGTACTCCGCCGCGCCGAGGATCCCGGCCGGCTCCCCGGCCGGACCGAACTGCTCGACGAGGCTCACCCCGAGGTCGAACTTGGCGGTTCCGGTGGCCACCGCGTAGGTGGCCACCTCCAGGCCGGGCAGCGAGAACCGGCCCATCGGCGCGTTCTGCACGGCCAGGATCGTCTGGAACAACGGGTGATGCGACAGCGACCGGGACGGGTTCAGCACCTCCACCAAGTGCTCGAACGGCACGTCCTGGTGCGCGTACGCCGACAGCGCCGTCTCCCGCACCCGCTCCAGCAGCTCACCGAAGCTCGGATCGCCGCCCGTGTCGGTGCGCAGCACCAGCGTGTTCACGAAGAACCCGACCAACTCGTCCAGCGCCTCGTCGGTACGCCCCGCGATCGGACTCCCGATCGGAATGTCCGTCCCCGCACCCAGCCGCGTGTACAACGCCGCCAGCGCCGCCTGCAGCACCATGAACAGACTGGTGCCGGTCTTCCGCGCCAACTCGGTCAGCCCCGCGTGCAGTTCGGGGCCCAGCTCCAGACCGACGTGGTCCCCGTGCCAACCGGCGACGGCCGGCCGGGGCCGGTCTGCGGGCAGCTGGATCAGCTCCGGCAGGTCGGACAGCTGGTGCTTCCAGTAGTCGAGCTGCTCGGCGAACCGGCTCTGCGGGTCGGCGGCATCGCCGAGCAGGTCGCGCTGCCACAACGTGTAGTCCGCGTACTGCACCGGCAGGGCCGACCAATTCGGCGCACGACCCTCGCTCCGGGCCGCGTACGCCTCGGCCAGGTCACGGGCCAGCGGGCCGGTCGACCAGCCGTCACCGGCGATGTGGTGCATCACCAGCAGCAGCACGTGCTCGTCCGGCGCGACCGCGAACAGTTCCGCCCGCAGCGGCGGCTCCGCCGCCAGGTCGAAGGGTCGCCGGGCGAACTCGGCGAGCCGATGGTGCAGTTCGGCCTGCGGGACCTTGGTCAGCCCGGCCCGGGGCCGGGCCTCGGCCGGGTCCAGGACCCGCTGGCACGGGACGCCGCCCACTTCCGGGAACACCGTCCGCAGGCTCTCGTGCCGGGCCACCACGTCGGCCAACGCCTCGTCCAGCGCCACCCGGTCGAGCGTCCCGGTCAGTTGCAGCGCCAGCGGGATGTGGTAGGTGGCGGCGCTGCCGTCCATGCGGTGCATGAACCAGAGCCGACGTTGGGCGAAGGACAGCGGCACGGCCTCCGGCCGCTCCCGCGCAGTCAGCGTCGGGCGGGCGCTGCCGGACTCCGTCAGCGCCCCCGCCAGACCCGCCACCGTGGGCGCCTGGAACAGCTCGCGCAGCCCGAGCTCCACGCCGAGGACCGAGCGCACCCGCGCGGTCAGCCGGGTGGCGAGCAGGGAGTGCCCGCCGAGGTCGAAGAAATCGTCGTCGACCCCGACCTGGGCCAGACCCAGCACCTCGGCGAACAGCTCGCAGAGGATCTGCTCCTGCGGCGTGCGCGGCGCCCGGCCGACCTCGGCCGAACCGAGGTCGGGAGCGGGCAACGCGGCGCGGTCCAGCTTGCCGTTGGGCGTCAGCGGCAGCGCCGCCAACACTACGAACACCGACGGCACCAGGTAGTCCGGCAGCCGGTCGCGCAGGTGTGCCGCCAGCTCCGTCGGACGGACGGTCACGTCCGGACGGGCCGCCACGTAGCCGACGAGCCGGTCCTCCCGGGCCACGACGGCAGCCTGGGCGACCCCGGGGTGCTCGGCCAAGGCGGCCTCGACCTCGCCGAGTTCGACGCGGAAGCCGCGCACCTTCACCTGCTGGTCCGCCCGGCCGACGTACTCCAACTCCCCGTCGGCCCGGCGCCGCACCACGTCCCCGGTCCGGTACATCCTCTCGCCCGCCGCGCCGAACGGGCAGGCGACGAAGCGCCCGGCCGTCAGGCCCGGCCGGTTCAGGTACCCGCGTGCCAGACCCGGCCCCGCGACGTACAGCTCCCCCGCGACGCCCGGCGGCACCAGGCGGAGCCGCTCGTCCAGCACGTACACCCGGAAGCCCGCGACCGCACGGCCGATCGGCGGCACACCCGAACCGGGCGCGAGGGGGTCGCTCATCGTCGCGCACACCGTCGTCTCCGTCGGCCCGTACGCGTTCACCATCCGCCGCCCCGGCGCCCACCTCGCCACCAACTCCGGCGGGCACGCCTCCCCCGCCACCACCAGGGTGCCGGCCGTGACATCGGCACCGTCCAGCGCCGCCAGGGCCGAGGGCGGCAATGTCACATGGGTCACGCCGAGCCGACGGTCCGTCAGAGCCTCCAACGGGGCCTCCGCCGGGGCCAGCACGAGGGCGGCACCAGTCAGCAGCCCGCTGCACAGGTCCCAGAACGACGCGTCGAAACTGGGCGAGGCGAACTGCAGCACCCGGCTGCCCGGCGCCACGCCGAGCCGCTCGACCTGCGCCGCCACCAGACCCGACACCCCACTGTGGCTCACCACCACACCCTTGGGACGACCGGTCGAACCCGACGTGTAGATCACGTACGCCGGCTGCCGGACGTCGAGCGCGACCACCGGATCCGTGTCCGGCCGGTCTCCCTCACCCACCATCGCCGGGTCGTCGACCACCATCGAAGGACGGGCGTCCGCCAGCATGAAGTCGATCCGCGCCTGCGGGTACTCCGGATCCACCGGCAGGTACGCCGCCCCAGCCTTCAGCACGCCCAGGACGGCCACCACCGACTCCACCGAGCGCGGCAGCGCCACCGCCACGACCTGCTCCGAACCCACACCTCGCGCGATCAGCGCATCCGCGAACCGGTTCGCCCGGACGTTCAGCTCCCGGTACGTCAACTCCGCATCACCACACACCAGCGCGACCGCGTCCGGGACCGCCGCCACCTGCGCGGCGAACAGTTCCGGCAGGCTCACCCCGGCCGCCCCGCCCTCGACGGCGGGCAGCAGCTCGCGGCGCTCCTCGGCGGACAGCAGCTCGATCCCGCCGATCGGCTGGTCGGGCGCGGCGGCGACCGCGGCCAGCAGCCTGGTCCACCGGGCGACCAGGGCCTCGACCGTCGAACGGTCGAACAGGTCGGTGCTGTACTCGACTGCCCCGCTGAGCCCGGCCGGCGCGCCGTCGGGCCCGTGTTCCTCCGCGAACCCGAAGGTCAGGTCGAGCCGCGCGGTCCCGGTGAGCACGGTCATCCCGGAGACCTGGAGGCCCGGCAGTTCGAAGTCACCGCCCGGCGCGTTCTGCACGACCAGCCCGGTTTGGTACAGCGGGTGGTGGGACAGCGAGCGGGACGGGTTCAGCGCCTCCACCAGGTGCTCGAACGGCACATCCTGGTGCGCGAAGGCCGACAGCGCCCTCTCCCGCACCCGGCCCAGCAGTTCGGCGAAGCTCGGATCGCCGCTCGTGTCGGTGCGCAGCACCAGCGTGTTGATGAAGAACCCGACCAGGTCGTCCAGCGCCTCGTCCGTCCGGCCCGCGATCGGACTCCCGATCGGGATGTCCGTCCCCGCCCCCAGCCGGGTGTACAACGCCGCCAGCGCCGCCTGCAACACCATGAACAGACTGGCCCCCGACCGTCGCGCCAGCTCCAGCAGGGCGGCGTGCAGTTCGGCGTCGATCCGGAGTTCCAGCAGGTCGCCGCCGTACGACATGGTCGCCGGACGGGTCCGGTCGACCGGCAGTTGCAGCTGCTCGGGCAGCCCGGCCAGTTCCTCGCTCCAGTACCGGACCTGGCGGGCGAACATGCTGTCGGCGTCGTGCTCGTCGCCCAGGATCTCGTGCTGCCACAGGGTGTAGTCGCCGTACGTCACCGGCAGCGGCGGCCAGTCCGGCGCCCCGCCACCCCGCCGGGCGGCGTAGGCGGTGGCCAGGTCACGGGCCAGCGGACCCATGGACCAGCCGTCACCGGCGATGTGGTGCATCACCAGCAGCAACGCGTGCTCGTCCGGCGCGACCGCGAACAGTTCCGCCCGCAGCGGTACTTCCGAGGTCAGGTCGAAGGCGCGCACCGCCGCCTTGCGCAGCAGGGCGGGCAGCTCCGCCTCGCCGGCCGCCCGCACGGCCAGCGGGACGGGCACCTCCGCGGGGTCCAGCACCCGCTGGTGCGGGACGCCCGCGATCTGCGGGAAGACCGTCCGCAGGGTCTCGTGCCGGGTCAGCACGTCGGTGAGCGCGGCGCTCAGCGCGTCCCGGTCGAGCTCGCCGCTCAGCCGCAGGGCCAGCGGCATGTGGTAGGTGGCGCTCGGTGCCCCGAACTGCTGGAGGAACCAGAGCCTGCGTTGGGCGAAGGACAGCGGCATCGGATCGCGGCGGGGCCGGGGCGCCAGGGCCTGCCGCGCGGTGGCGGCGCCCTGCAGCCCGGCGGCCAGCCCGGCCGGTGTCGGGGTCCGGAACAGGCTGCGCAGCTCCAGCTCGACCCCGAGGGTCGCCCGGACCCGCGAGACCAGTCGGGTGGCGAGCAGGGAGTGCCCGCCCAGCGCGAAGAAGTCCTCGTCGGCCCCGACCCGGGCTAGGCCCAGCACCTCGGAGAACAGCTCGCACAGGATCTGCTCCTGCGGCGTGCGCGGCGCCCGGCCGGTCTCCCTGGCCGTGGTGTCGGGCGCCGGGAGCGCCGCCCGGTCCAGCTTCCCGTTCGGCGTCAGCGGCAGCGCCTCCAGCAGCACGAACGCCGACGGCACCAGGTACTCCGGCACCCGGTCGCGCAGGTACGCCGTCAGCGCCACCGCGCTCGCCCCGCTCCCGGCCACCGGGACGACGTACGCGACGATCCGGTCCTCCCGGGCGAGCACCGCGACCTGGGCGACGCCCGGGTGCGCCGTCAGCTCGGCCTCGATCTCCCCCGGCTCGACCCGGAACCCGCGGACCTTCACCTGGTGGTCCACCCGGCCGGCGAACTCCAGCTCTCCGTCGGCGCGCCAGCGCACCAGGTCGCCGGTGCGGTACATCCGGGCACCGGCCGGACCGTACGGGTTGGCGACGAACCGCCCGGCGGTCAGGCCGGGCCGGTTCAGGTAGCCGCGGGCCAGCCCGGCCCCGGCGAGGTACAGCTCACCCAGCACGCCGGGGGCGACCGGTCGAAGCGCCGCATCCAGCACGTACACCTGGCAGTTGGCGATCGGACGGCCGATCGGCACCGGCAGCGGGCAGTCGGCGGGATCGGCCGGCAGCGAGTAGGCGGTGATCACATGGGTTTCGGCGGGCCCGTAGTGGTTGTGCAGCACCCGGCCCGGCCGACGGGCCTGGAAGCGGCGCACCGCACCGCTCAGGCGCATCGCCTCACCGGCCTGGGCCACCAGTCGCAGGGCCGGCAGCTCCAGCCCGGCCTCCTCCGCGGCCTCGGCAAGTGCCTCGACCACGAGGTTCGGCGCGAACAGCTCGGCCACCTCGTGCCGGTCCAGCCAGTGGGCGAACAGCTCGGCACTGCGGCGCTGCTCCTCGGTCGGCACCACCAGCGTCTTGCCGTAGAGCAGTGCGGAGAGCACCTCCTGCACCGAGACGTCGAAGCTGATCGCGGTGAACTGCGCGGTGCGCGTGCCGGGTTCACCGCCGACGGCCTCGTGGTGCCACTCCAGCAGGTTCAGCAGCCCGGCGGCGGGCATCACCACGGCCTTGGGCCGGCCGGTGGAGCCGGAGGTGTAGATGACGTAGGCGGGACGGCGCCCGTCCACGGCCACGGCCGGGTCGTGCTCCGGCAGGTCCCCGTCCGGCGTGACGGCGGCGAGGTCGTCGAGCACCACGGCCGGGGCAGCGTCCTCCAGCATGTACGCGATCCGGGCGGCCGGGTAGTCCGGGTCGACCGGCAGGTACGCCGCACCCGTCTTGAGTACGGCGAGGACGGCGACCACCAGCTCGGCCGAACGCGGCAGCCGCAGCGCGACGACCTGCTCCGGGCCCACGCCGCGCGCGATCAGCGCGTGGGCCAGGCGGTTGGCCCGGCGGTTCAGCTCGCGGTAGGTCAGCTCGGTGTCCTCGAACACCACGGTGGGGGCCTCCGGGGTCGCCCGGACCCGCGCCTCGAACAGCGCGGGCAGATCGGCCGTGGGGACCGGGCGGGCGGTGTCGTTGCGGGCGACCAGCAGCTCGTGCCGTTCCTCGGCGGTGAGGACGTCGATCCGGCTCAGCGGCCGCTCCGGCTCGGCGACCACCGCCGCCAGCAGCCGCAGCCACCGGGCGAGCAGCGTCTCCACCGTGGCGCGGTCGAACAGGTCGGTGCTGTACTCGACCCGCCCGACGATGCCCTCGGCCGGTCCGCCGGTGCCGCCGCGCTCCAGCAGGTGGAAGCCGAGGTCGAACATCGCCGTGGGCGTCCGGACCAGGAGGATCTCGGAGCCCAGACCGTCCAGCGCGAACTCGGTGCGGGGCACGTTCTGCAGCGCGAGCAGCACCTGGAACAACGGCTGCCGGGCGAGCGACCGGGACGGGTTGAGGGCTTCGACGACGTGCTCGAACGGCAGGTCCTGGTGCGCGTAGGCGGCCAACGCGCCTTCCCGGACCCTGGCCAGCAGCTCCGTGAAGGTCGGGTCGCCCGAGGTGTCGGTGCGCAGCACCAGGGTGTTGACGAAGAACCCGACGAGCTCGTCCAGCGCCTGGTCCGTCCGGCCGGCGACCAGGCTGCCGACCGGGATGTCCGGGCCCGCGCCGAGTTTGTCCAGCAGCGATGCCAGGGCGGCCTGCAGCACCATGTACACGCTGGCGCCGTGCTCCCGGCCCAACCGGACCAGTCCGGCGTGCAGTTCGGCATCCAGCTCGACGTCGAGGTGGCCACCGGAGTAGGAGGGCGCCGCAGGGCGGTGGCGGTCGGCAGGGAGGGGGATCTGCTCCGGCAGGCCCGCCAGCGTCCGCGTCCAGTGGTCCGTCTGGCGGGCGCACAGGCTGTCCGGGTCGGCCGCGTCGCCGAGCAGCCGGTTCTGCCACAGGGTGTAGTCGGCGTACTGCACGGGCAGCGGCGCCCACTGCGGCTCCTCGCCCCGGCGGCGTGCCGCGTACGCGGTGGCCAGGTCGGCGGACAACGGGCCCAGCGACCAGCCGTCGCCCGCGATGTGGTGCATCACCACCAGCAGCACGTGCTCGTCCGGCGCCAGCTCGAACAGCTCCGCGCGCAGCGGCGGTTGGGTCGCGAGGTCGAATCCGCTCGCCGCCGCTGCCGTCAGCAGCTCCGTCAGGTCCGCCTCACCCACGCGGGTGACGGCCAGTCGGGGTGGTGCCGTTCGGGCGTCCAGCACCTCCTGGCGGGGGACGCCGTCGACCTGGGGGTAGATCGTGCGCAGGCTCTCGTGCCGGGCGACGACGTCGCCGAGCGCCGCCCGCAGGGCGTCCTGGTCCAGGTCGCCGGTCAGTCGCCACGCCAGCGGCATGTTGTAGACGGAGCCGGCGTCCTCCAGCTGGTGCAGGAACCACAGCCGTCGCTGGGCGAAGGACAGCGGGACCGTCTCGGGCCGCTCCGCGCGGCGCAGCGCGAGCCTCGCCCGCCCGGCCCCGCCGAGCCCGGCGGCCAGCCCGGCCACCGTCGGCGTCTCGAAGAGGGCGCGCAGCTCCAGTTCCACCCCGAGGGCGGCACGCGCCCGGGCGACCAGCCGGGTGGCGAGCAGGGAGTGCCCGCCGAGGTCGAAGAAGTCGTCGTCGGCCCCGACCCCGGCCACGCCCAGCACCTCGGCGAACAGTTCCGCGAGGACCTGCTCCTGCGGGGTGCGCGGGGCCCTGCCGGTCCGCGCCGCGGTGTGGACGGGTGCGGGCAGCGCGCGCCGGTCCAGCTTGCCGGTGGCTGTCAGCGGCAGGCTCTCCAGGGGCACGAAGGCAGCCGGGACCATGTGGTCCGGCAGTCGCTCGCGCAGGTGTGCCCGCAGTTCCTCCGGCTGGAGTTCCGCCCCGGCGACGGCCACCGGGTAGGCGACCAGCCGGGTGTCCCCGGCCCGGTCGTTCCGGATCGCCACCGCGACCTGGGCGACCTGTGGGTGTTCCGCCAACGCCGCCTCGATCTCGCCGAGTTCGATCCGGAAGCCGCGCACCTTGACCTGGTCGTCGGTCCGGCCGAGGAACTCCATGTTCCGGTCGGCGCCCCAGCGCACCAGGTCGCCGGTGCGGTACATCCGCGTGCCGCTCGGACCGAACGGGTCCGCCACGAACCGCCCCGCGGTGAGCGCCGGCCGGTTCAGGTAGCCGCGGGCCAGGCCCGCTCCGGCGAGGTACAGCTCGCCCGCCACGCCCGCGGGCACGGGCTGCAGCGTGCTGTCGAGGACGTACAGCCGGATGCCCCCGAGCGGCCGGCCGATCACCGGGCGCGGACTCGATTCCAGCGGTGCGACGACGGCGTCCACCGTGCATTCGGACGGCCCGTAGTAGTTCAGGCAGGACACGCCCTGGACCGCCCGCAGCCGCTCCCACAGCTGGTCCGGAACGGCCTCCCCGCCCATCGAGACCACCGCGGGACGGCGCCCCGGGTCGTCCAGGAGCCCCCGTGCGACGAGCACGTGCAGGTAGGACGGGGTGGCGTTGACGTAGTCGAGGCCGGCGCGCGTGACGTAGTCGACGAAGGCGTCCGGGTCGGACCAGGTCGCCTCGTCCAGGACGTGCAGTTCGTGGCCCGCGTACAGGCTGGAGAGCTGGTCGCAGGAGGCGTCGAACGACACCGAGGTGGTGAGCCCGATGCGCAGCCGCTCCTTCGTCCGCCGGGGGAACAGCAGCGGACGCTGGCTGACGAAGAGGTTGAGCAGGCCTCCGTGGGTCGACACCACGCCCTTGGGCCTGCCGGTGGAGCCGGAGGTGTAGATCACGTAGGCCGGGTGCCCGGGGTCGATGGCGACCAGCGGGTCCGTCGCCGGGCAGTCGGCCACCAGGGTGGCCGCCGCCGGGTCGTCGAGCACCAGCCACCCGGCCGGGCCGGCCTCCGGCAGCCGGTCCCGGGTCCGGGCGTCGGTCACCGCCAGGACCGGGTCGGCGTCGTCCAGCATGTGCCCGATCCGGGCGGCCGGGTACTCGGGATCGACCGGGACGTAGGCCGCCCCGGTCCGCAGCACCGCGAGGATCGCCACGACCAGCTCGGCCGACCTCGGCAGGGCGACCGCCACCAGCCGCTCCGGCCCCGCGCCCCGGGCGACCAGGGCGTGCGCCAGCCGGTTCGCCCGCTCGTCCAGCTCCGCATAGGTCAGCGAGACGTCCCCGCACACCAGCGCCACCAGGTCCGGCGTCGCCCGCACCTGCGCCCGGAACAGCTCCGGTACGCTCGCGGCCGGGAGCTCCACCTCCGGTCCGGTGCCCAGTGCCGTCAGGTCGTCGCGTTCCTCCGCGGAGAGCACGCCGAAGCGGCTGAGCCGCCCCTGCGGGTCGGCGACTGCGGCGCGGAGCAGCCGCTCCCAGCGGCCGAACATCGTCTCGACGGTGGCCGGGTCGTAGAGGTCGCCGGCGTACTCGACGAGCCCGTCGATCCCCTCCGGGGTGCCGTCCTGCGCCTGGCGCTCGGACAGGGTGAAGATCAGGTCGAGCTTGGCGGTGGTCGTCGTCAACGGCATGTCGTCGACGTGCAGCCCGGGCGGCGCGAAGTCGGCCCGGGGCGCGTTCTGCAGCACCAGCATGACCTGGAACAGCGGGTGGTGCGCCAGCGAGCGCACCGGGTTGAGGGCTTCGACCAGGTGCTCGAACGGCAGGTCCTGGTGGGCGTACGCGGCCAGCGAGGTGTCCCGGACCCGGCCCAGCAGCTCGGCGAAGGTCGGATCGCCCGAGGTGTCGGTGCGGAAGACCAGCGTGTTGACGAAGTAGCCGACCAGCTCGTCCAGCGCCTGGTCGGTCCGGCCGGCGACCGGGCTGCCGACCGGGATGTCGTCGCCCGCGCCGAGCTTGCTCAGCAGCGCCGCCAGGCCGGCCTGGAGGACCATGAAGACACTGGTGCCGTGCGCGCGGGCGAGCTCGCGCAGACCGCGGTGCAGCTCGGCGTCCAGTCCGGCGTGCACGAAGCCGCCGCGGTTCGAGGCGGCCGCCGGGCGGGGCCGGTCGGCCGGCAGCTGGATCCGCTCCGGGAGACCGGCCAACTGCCGCGTCCAATAGGCCGCCTGGCGGGCGAACGGGCTGTCCGGGTCGGTGGACTCGCCGAGCAGCTCGTGCTGCCAGAGGGTGTAGTCGGCGTACTGGACCGGCAGGCTCTCCCAGCGCGGCTCCTCGCCGCGGCAGCGCGCCGCGTAGGCGGCGGTCAGGTCCCGCGCGAGCGGGCCCAGCGACCAGCCGTCACCCGCGATGTGGTGCATCACCACCTGGAGCACGTGCTCGTCCGGCGCCAGCTCGAACAGGCCGGCCCGCAGCGGCGCATCACCCGCCAGGTCGAACGGCCGGTCCTTCGCCGCCGCCATCAGGGCGGACAGCCCGGCCTCGGAGCTCCGGCGCACGAGCAGCCGCGGGCGGGCCGCCACGACGTCCAGCACCTGCTGGTACGGGACACCGTCGACGGCCGGGTAGACGGTGCGCAGGCTCTCGTGCCGCCCGACCACGTCCGCGAGGGCGGCCTCCATCGCCCGGCGGTCCAGGTCCCCGGACAGCCGCCAGGCCAGGGAGATGTGGTAGTTCGCGCCGGTGCCGTCCAGCTGGTGCAGGAACCAGAGCCGCCGCTGCGCGAACGACAGCGGGACCAGCTCGGGGCGCTCGCGCCGGACCAGCGCCGCCTGCGCCGGTCCGGCCGCCGTCAGCGCGGCGGCCAGGCCGGCCGGGGTCGGCGCCTCGAACAGGGTGCGCAGCGGCATCTCCACGCCGAGCGTCGCGCGGATCCGGGCGGCCAGGCGGGTGGCGAGCAGGGAGTGCCCGCCCAGGTCGAAGAAGCCGTCCTCGACGCCGGCCGATGCCACGCCCAGGACCTCGGCGAACAGCTCGCAGAGGATCTGCTCCTGCGGGGTGCGCGGCGCGCGGCCGGTGGCCGCCGGGGCGAGGTCGGGGGCGGGCAGGGCCCGGTGGTCCAGCTTGCCGTTGGTGGTCAGCGGGAGCGCGTCCAGCACGACGTACGCCGAGGGCACCATGTGCTCCGGCAGCCGCGCGGTCAGGTGCTCACGCAGGTCGGCCGGGCGCGGGGCCGCGTCGGCGGCCGGGACCAGGTAGGCGACCAGGCGGGTGTCGTCGGCGCGGTCCTGCCGGGCGATCACCGCGACCTGGCGGATCTGCGGGTGCTGGGCCAGGGCCGCCTCGATCTCGCCGAGCTCGATCCGGAAGCCGCGCACCTTCACCTGCTGGTCGGCCCGGCCGACGAAGCTCAGGCTGCCTTCCGCAGTCCGGCGCACCACGTCGCCGCTGCGGTACATCCGGCTGCCCGCCGGCCCGTACGGGTCGGCGACGAACCGCCCGGCGGTCAGGCCTGGCCGGTTCAGGTAGCCGCGCGCCAGACCGGCACCGGCCACGTACAGCTCGCCGGGCACGCCCGGGGCCACCGGCCGCAGGCCGTCGTCGAGCACGTACGTCCGCAGATCCGGGAGGCCCGCGCCGATCTGGCCGGCTGCAGGGCCGGACCGGTCGAGCGCCGCGTAGGTGACGTGCACGGTGGTCTCGGTGATGCCGTACATGTTGACCAGCCGGGGCGCATCCTCCGGGTGCCGTTCGTACCAGCTCGCCAACCGGGCGTGCTCCAGGGCCTCGCCGCCGAACACCACGGTCCGCAGGGCGAGTTCACGCGGGTGCTCGGCGTCGGCCTGCATCAGCTGGTAGAAGGCGGACGGCGTCTGGTTGAGCACCGTCACCCGCTCCCGGGCGAGGAGTTCCAGGAACCGGCCGGGCGAGCGGCTGGTCTCGTGGTCCACGACCACGAGACGTCCACCGTGCAGCAGCGGACCCCACAGCTCCCAGACCGAGAAGTCGAAGGCGTAGGAGTGGAAGAGCGTCCAGACGTCCTCGGCGGTGAAGCCGAACAGCTCCTCCGTCGTCCGGAACAGCCGCACCACGTTGCGGTGCGGGACCACCACGCCCTTGGGCTTCCCGGTGGAGCCCGAGGTGTAGATGACGTACGCCGGGTGACCCGGGTCGACATCAACCGCGGGGTCCGTGTCCGGCAGACCGTCCAGGTCGGCGGTGTCCAGCAGGAGCCGGTCCACGGACTCCGCGCCGGGCAGGTCGTCGATCTGACTCGTCGTCAGCATCAGTGCGGGGTGGGCGTCCTGGAGCAGGTAGGAGATCCGGGCCGCCGGGTACTGCGGGTCCACCGGCAGGTACGCGGCGCCGGCCTTGAGGACGGCCAGGACGGCGACCACCAGCTCCGCCGAGCGCGGCAGCGCCAGGGCGACCAGTTGCTCCGGCCCCACGCCCCGCTCGATCAGCGCGTGCGCGAGCCGGTTGGCCCGGGCGTTCAACTCGCCGTACGTCAGGTCGACTTCGCCGTCCGTGAGGGCCGCCGCGGCCGGGTCGGCCCGCACCTGCCGCTCGAACAACGCGGTCAGACTGCTTTCCGGCTGTTCCCCGCTCCGGTCGGCCTCGGCCGGCAGGAGCGCGCGGAGCTCCTCGGCGGACAGCACGTCCACCCGGCCGATCCGCCGACCGGGGTCGGCGACGACGGCGCGCAGCAGCCGCAGCCACCGGTCGACGATCCCCGCCACGGTGGCCTCGTCGAACAGGTCGGTACTGTACTCGACCACGCCCGACAGCCCCTCCGCACCCGGCTGTTCGGCCAGGATGAAGGTCAGGTCGCACTTGGCCGTTCCGGTGTGCACCAGATCGGTCGTCACCCGCAGCCCCGGCAGGTCGAAGGCGTCGAGCGGGGCGTTCTGCAGGGCGAGCATGGTCTGGAACAGCGGGTGGTGGGCGAGCGACCTGGTCGGGTTCAGTGCCTCCACCAGGTGCTCGAACGGCAGGTCCTGGTGCGCGTACGCGGCCAGCGCGTCGGAGCGCACCCGGCCCAGCAGTTCGGTGAAGGTCGGGTCGCCGGTCAGGTCGGTGCGCAGCACGAGGGTGTTGACGAAGAAGCCGACCAGGTCGTCCAGGGCCTCGTCGGTGCGCCCGGCGATCGGGGTGCCGATCGGGACGTCGGTGCCGGCGCCGAGCTTGCCGAGGAGGGCGGCCAGCCCGGCCTGGAGCACCATGAACAGGCTGGCACCGCCGCCCCGGGCGAGCTCGCGCAGGCCCTGGTGCAGATCGGCGTCGACCTGCACCGGCAGGTGGGCGCCCCGGTAGGACATCACCGCCGGGCGGGGCCGGTCGAAGGGCAGCTCCATCTGGTCGGGCAGGTCCGCCAACTGCTCACGCCAGTAGGCGATCTGGCCGCTCAGCAGGCTGTCCGGGTCCGAGCCGTCGCCGAGCAGTTCCTGTTGCCAGAGGGCGTAGTCGGCGTACTGGACCGGCAGTGGCGACCACTCCGGCTTCGCGCCCTCGGTACGGGCCGCGTAGGCGGTCCTCAGGTCCCGCAGGAGCGGGCCCGCCGACCAGCCGTCACCGGCGATGTGGTGCAGCACCAGCAGCAGCACGTGGTCCTCGGTGTCGAGCCGGAAGAGCTCGGCGCGCAGCGGTGGCTCGTCGGAGAGGTCGAAGCCGTGCCGGGCCGCCTCCGCCAGCCGCTGCGGCAGGTCGCGCTCGCCGCCCTCGGTCACCCGCAAGCGCGGCCGGGCCTCGTCGGCTTCCAGTACCCGCTGGCACGGCTCGCCGTCGGCCACGGGGAAGACGGTGCGCAGGCTCTCGTGCCGCTCGACCAGGTCCGTCAGGGCCGCCTCCAGGGCCCGTTCGTCGAGGGTTCCGCCGAGGCGCAGCGCCAGCGGGATGTTGTAGGTGGCGCCGGGCCCCTCCATGCTGTGCAGGAACCACAGTCGGCGCTGGGCGAAGGACAGCGGGACGGTCTCGGGACGCTCGTGCCGACCCAGGGCCGGGCGCGCCCGGCCGGCGATGTCCACCGCCGCCGCCAGGCCCGCCACCGTCGGCGCGTCGAACAGGTCGCGCAGCCCCAGCTCCACGCCCAGCACCGAGCGGGCCCGGGCGATCAGCCGGGTGGCGAGCAGGGAGTGCCCGCCGAGGTCGAAGAAGTCGTCGTCGGCGCCGACCTCCGGCACGCCGAGGATGTCGGCGAACAGCCCGGCGAGCAGGTGCTCGGTCGCGGTGCGCGGAGCGCGGCCCGGTTCGGCGGGCTGCCGGTCGGGCGCGGGGAGGGCACGCCGGTCGAGCTTGCCGTTGGGAGTCAGGGGCAGGGCGTCCAGCAGCACGAGGGCCGACGGCACCATGTGCTTGGGCAACCGCTCCCGGAGGTGTTCGCGCAGGGCGGTGTCGGTGACCGTGGCGCCGGGCTGGGCGACGGCGTAGGCGACCAGTCGGGGTTCGTCCTCGGTGCGCACCATGGCGGCGGCTCGGGCGACCTGCGGGTGCTCGGCGAGGACGGCCTCGACTTCGCCGAGCTCCACCCGGAAACCGCGCACCTTGACCTGGTCGTCCGTGCGCCCGAGGAACTCCAGGTTCCCGTCCGCGCCCCACCGCACCAGGTCCCCCGTGCGGTACATCCGCGATCCACCCGGACCGTACGGGTCCGCCACGAACCGCCCCGCGGTCAGCCCCGGCCGGTTCAGATAACCGCGCGCCAGACCGGGCCCCGCGATGTACAACTCACCCGGCACACCCGCCGGCAACGGTCGCAAGGCCCCGTCCAGCACATACAACCGGACGTTGCCGGCCGGCCGGCCGATCACCGGGACCGCACTCGACCCCACCGAGGCCACCACCGGATTGACGGTGCACTCCGACGGCCCGTACAGATTGAGGCAGGACACCCCGTCCGCCGCCCGCAACTCCCCCCACAACCCCTCCGGAACAGCCTCCCCACCGGACGCCACCAGCGCCGGACGCCACCCCCCGCCGCCCAGAAGCCCATGCGCGACCAGGACCCGCAGATAGGACGGCGTCGCCTCGACATAGTCCAGCCCGTGACGCGCCGCGTAACCGACGAACGCCTCAGGATCGGTCCACGTCCCGTAGTCCAGGACATGCAACTCATGACCCGCGAACAGGGCCAGCAACTGGTTCCACGACGCATCGAACGACACCGACGTCGTCAACGCCACCCGCAACCGCCGCCCGCCCGTCGCCGGCGCGAAGCGGACCTCCCGCAGGTCCGCGAGCAGGTTGAGCAGACCACCATGGGTCGGCGCCACACCCTTGGGCCTGCCAGTGGAACCGGACGTGTAGACCACATACGCCGGATGACCCGGATCGACCACCACCACCGGGTCGGCCGCCGACAGACCCGCCACCAGCCCGGCCGTCACCGGGTCGTCGACGACCAGCCGGCCGACCGAGCCCTCCCCCGGCAACCGACCCCCACTGACCGTGTCGGTCACCACCAGGGCCGGGCGCGCGTCACCGAGCAGCAACGCGATCCGCGCGGCCGGATACTCGGGATCGACCGGCACACAGGCCGCCCCGGACTTGAGCACCGCGAGAATCGCCACCACCAACTCCGCCGAGCGCGGCAACGCCACCGCCACCAGCCGCTCCGGCCCCGCACCCCGCGCAACCAGAGCGTGCGCCAGCCGATTCGCCCGCCCGTCCAACTCCGCATAGGTCAGCGAAACATCCCCACACACCAACGCCACCACATCCGGCATCGCCCGCACATGCGCCCGGAACAGCCCCGGCAGGCTCTCGGCCGGAACCTCGACCGACGGCCCGGTGCCCAGCGCCAGCAGCTCACGCTGCTCCTCGGCCCCGACCAGACCGATCCGGCCCAGCACCTCGTCCGGGTCGCAGTCCGCGACGGTGTCGAGCAGGGAGATCAGCCGCTGCTGATGGGCGGCGAGGTCGTCCTCGCCGTACGCCTCCGGCGAGCCGTGGAGCCTGAGCAACGGCGGGTTCCCGTCCCGGTAGTCGAACACCCAGACGGCCAGGTCGCTGGTCGACCCCGACACGAAGTGGTGCACGGAGGCGGGGTGGCCGGCGAAGGTCGGCCGGGAGTTGAACGCCATGATGTTGACGATCAGCGGGAACGCCGTTCCGATGCTGCCGGGTGCCCCGAGGTCCCGGAGCAGGTCCTCGCTGCGGTACCGCTCGTGCGCGACGGCCGCCTCGACCTCCCGCGCCGCCTGGGCGACGAGGTCACGCCACGGCATGTCCGGTCGTACCGTCAGCCGCAGGGGCACCACGTTGGACATCGTGCCCGGCACCGACATCAGGTCGCGGTCGGCGGACCGACGGGCCGTGACGGGCAGGGCGAGCACCACGTCCTGCGTTCCGGTCAGCCGGTGCGCGTAGAGCGCCGCCGCCGCGACCACCAGGCGGGACCAGCGGACGCCGGTCCTTCCCGCCGCCGCGCGCAGCGCGTCCGGGCGCCGTAGTTCCCGCTCCTCGGCCAACCGGAGCGCGCGGTTCGGGTCGGCCGGGGCCGTGCGGGTCAGCCGCGTCGGTTCCGGCCGGTCGGCGAAGCGTTTCGTCCAGTAGGAGCGGTCGGCGGTGAAGTCCGCCGACGCACGGTAGGCGGCATCGCTGTCGACCAGGTCGCGCAGCGGGCCGAACGGGGATGGCGGCACGGCACCGTCCTCGGCGAGCGCCGAGTACACCTCGCCGACCCGCTGGCGGACCATGGAGCTGCTGATCGCGTCCAGCACCACGTGGTGGTAGTTCAGGTACCAGAGGTACTCGGTCGGCGACAGCCGGATCAGAGCGTGCCCGAACAGCGGGTCGCGCGCGAGGTCCAGCGGGCGCATCAGGTCCCGCTCCATCCACTCCATGGCCGCCGCGCGGGGTGCGGGCTCCCCGCTGAGGTCCAGGTGTGCCGGTGCCCACTCCCAGGTCTCGCGGAGGATCTGGCGCGGGCCGTCACCGTCGTCGACGAAGGTCACGTGCAGCGCGTCGACCTCGTCGACCACCCGGCGCAGCGCGGTCTCGAACAGCTCCGGGTCGACCGGCCCGTGGATCTCCAGGCACTCACCGACGCGGTAACCGGGGATCGGTGTCCGGGAGCGCTGCTCGGCGAACCAGATCTCGCGCTGGGCCGCTGTCAGGGCAAGGGTGTCGCCGTCGCGACGGGACATGGGGGTACCTCCAGAAGTGTGGGCGGGCAGGCGCGCCGGGGCGCGTCGGGGCCACGCCGACCGCGGTGGCGTCACACGGTCGGCGGGCGGGTGGCGCGGCTGCTGCGGTGTCAGGCGGCGAGTTCGCCGGTCTGGAGCTGCCACAGGGATGCGTCGAGTCCGTGAAGTTTGTGGGTGCCCTGCTCGGCCACCACACCGCCCCGGTCCATGACGCAGATCCGGTCGGCGTGGCGGACCGTGGAGAGCCGGTGGGCGATGACCGCCATCGTCCGGTCGGCCGCGAAGCCGCGCAGCGTGCGCCGGATGACGGCCCCGATCTCGTTGTCCACAGCGGAGGTCGCCTCGTCGAGGACCACGACCGTCGCGTCCTTGAGGATCGCGCGCGCCAGGGCGATCCGCTGCCGCCGGCCCCCCGAGAGCGCGGCACCGCGTTCGCCGATCACCGTGTCAGAGCCGTCCGGCAGCGTCGCGATGAAGGCGTGCGCCTCGGACATCGTGGCAGTCTCGACGACGGCCTCGTCCGAGGCGCCGAAGCTGCCGCCCGGCGCAGGATCCGGCCGGCATCCGCGGCAGGCGTCTGCGGTTCGTGCCGGACGAGGACCCCACCGGTGATCGGGGTCGCCTGGGCCTCGGCGACCCCTGGGACGCGGCGCAGGGTCGCGGCGCGGACTTCGGCCGGCCGGGGCCGTCCGAGAACCGGTCTGACGTCCCGGCGCTGGCGGCCCGGAATGACCGAGCGCGGGCTCGCGTCCAGATCCATGGAGCGGAATCCGGCTGCGACGCCCAGCAGAGATGGCATGTGTACGATCACCTGTTTGCGGAGGTCACGGGCGATCCGCCATCGGGCACGACGGATCAATGTGACGGAGTGGAAATTCTGAACGGGCGGCCGGTGCGGCCGGAGGGCCCGCGGCCGACCACCGCGCGGACCCAGCTCGCGAGCTCGGTCACGGTGTGCGTCCAGGCGGCGGGCCAGGTCGCGCCGGTGTGTCAGTTCGCCTTTCCGGCACCGACGGTCGCACGGATCTTCGGGGTCCTCGCCTCTGCCTCGCCCGCGTCCGTCACCTCGGTCTTCTTCTCGACCGGGGCCGCATTCTCGGCGGCGCGCCGGCCGTCCCCCGAGGTGCCCTGAGCCGCCACAACGTCGGCGGCCACCTCGGCCGCGAGGTCGTGGATGTTCTCCCCGGCCTCGTGGGCGGCCTTCCTCACCTCCATGACGATGCCGACGGACGTCTTGACGACGCCGCGTACCAGTGGCTTGAGGAGGCGCTTGGCCAGCGGCGCGACGACGAGACCGATCAGGAACGGCGGAACTACGGGCGGCATGGTGTTCGAGCCTCTCTACGCAGACGGATGACAGGGGACCCGGGGCGCTTCGGGCTCCGGAGCGCGCACAGCAGGACGGACGGAAGCACCCCTCTCGCCGGATGACCGGTTCCCGTCGCGGATTTCCCGCCGAACCGAATTCCTCGCCGATGGGGTCCACCGCCCGATCTTCCGTCACCGTAGTCGAGTTGGGCTCACCAAAACCAAACATTCTCAACATGATTCACTCGTTCGAGTGCAATCCGAACCATCATTCGCAACGAATGATGGTAGGTGTGCCAATAAACTTGGCAGATAATATTATTTAGTGATTAGTCGCGATTTCCGGGTTCCCGCCGCCCGTCGGGCGCGGCGCCTGGGCCGCGCCCTCGACCATCAGGCCCCACCGGACACTGTCGATCAACTGGTGAGAGCGTCGCCCCGTCGGATCGGCCTGTCCCACTGGTCCCGGCCCCGTGACCAGCCGAAGATGACGGCATGCATGTCGACGACTCGGGTGCCGGGCTGCTGGTGACGAACGTGCGCGTCTTCGACGGGATCGGAGCGGAGTCGGTCCCGGGGCACGTCCGGGTCCAACGGGACAGGATCGAAGAGGTGGTGCTGGGCCGACCCCTCCCGCCCGGCCTCGCCGGAGGCGCGACGGTGCTCGACGGCGGAGGCCGCACCCTCCTGCCCGGCCTCACCGACGCGCACGTCCACCTGTTCGCGATCGGCAGCACCATGGCGGAGCTCCGGCTCGCACCGACCGGCACCCTCCACTACCAGGCCCTGGCCGCGGCCCGCGACATGCTGATGCGCGGCTTCACCACCGTGCGGGACCTGGCCGGAGACACCGAACCTCTGCGGCGCGTGCTGGACCGCGGGCTGTTCCCGGGCCCACGGATCTACCCGAGCCAGGCGGCCGTCTCCCAGACCGCCGGCCACGGCGACTTCGGGACGGTCCACGACGCCCCCACCGCCCTGGGCGGGCCGCCGGCCCGGACCGAGCAGATCGGGTTCACCCGGGTCGCCGACGGGCCGGAACGGGTGCTCGCCGCGGTGCGCGAGCAGCTGAAGAAGGGTGCCACCCAGATCAAGCTGATGGCCGGCGGCGGCGTCATCTCCGAGTTCGACCCGCTGGACGTCCTGCAGTTCACCACGGCCGAGCTGGAGGCCGCCGTCGCCGCGGCCTCCGACTGGGGCACCTACGTGACCGTGCACGTCTACACCTCCGAAGGCGTCCGCCGCGCGGTGCGGGCCGGCGTGCGCTGCATCGAGCACGGACACCTCGTCGACGAGGACACCATCCGCCACCTCGCGGAGCAGGGCGTGTGGCTGAGCACCCAGCCGTTCGAGGTCGACGACCACCACTACGCCTCTCCGGACAGCGACCGCAAGAACCGCGAAGTGTGCGAAGGCGTCGCCCGCACCATCGGCTGGGCGGTGAAGCACGGCGTTCGGCTGGCCTTCGGCACCGACCTGGTGCTCGACCCCGGTAAGGCCCACCAGCAGAACGAGATGCTCGTCCGGCTCGGCAGCTACCTCAGCCCGGTCGAGGCCCTGCGGACGGCCACCTCCGGCAACGCCGAGCTGTTCCGCCTGTCCGGCCGCCGGGACCCCTACCGCGCCGCGCCGCTCGGCGTCATCGCGCCGGGAGCATGGGCCGACCTCCTGGTCGTCGACGGCGACCCGACCACCGACCTGTCCGTCCTCGCCGACCCCGAACGCAACCTGCGACTGATCGTCAAGGACGGCGTCGTCCACAAGAACGAGCTCGGCTGACCCGAACCGGCTTCCGCCTGCCCCCGGCCC
Organism: Kitasatospora sp. NBC_01300; assembly: GCF_041435235.1. Lineage (NCBI taxonomy): Bacteria > Bacillati > Actinomycetota > Actinomycetes > Kitasatosporales > Streptomycetaceae > Kitasatospora > Kitasatospora sp. NBC_01300. The sequence goes on from NZ_CP108409.1 coordinate 143,848, forward strand.
GGGCGGTCCGTGACAGCCCTGCGGGCCGGTCAGGCTCGCCGGGCGGTTTGCGGCACCGGGGGCGTGGGCGCCGCCGCAGGTGCACTGCTGCCGATCGCGGTGTTTCGAGCGTCCCGGAAACGGCACGAGGGCCTGTTCCCGCGCAGATGCGCGGGAACAGGCCCTCGTGGGTCACTCCGGTTGCCCCTGTCCGACCCCCGGGGTGAGGGGAAGCCGAATGGTCGGCTTAGTACCAGTGGTTGGCCTGCCAGAAGGTCCAAGCCGCGTTCGGGCTGCCGTAGCGGGTGTTCATGTAGTCCAGCGACCACTTGATCTGGGTGGACGGGTTGGTCTTCCAGTCCGCACCGGCCGAGGCCATCTTGGAGGCCGGCAGCGCCTGGCCCAGACCGTAGGAGCCCGAGCTCGGGTTGGTCGCCGTGACGTTCCAGCCCGACTCGTGGGAGATGATCTGGCTGAACGAGGCGAGCTGGTCCGCCGGCACGATCTGCGCGGCGATGGCCTGCGGGGAGGCGTCCGCGGCCGAGGCGACGGCGGGGACCACGGCGGCACCCAGGGCGGTCACACCGGCGGCACCGGCAAGAATCACGGCAGTGGTACGCATGCGGAACTTGAAAGCGGGCATATACAGAAGACCTCAATCAGTTGGGCCGGTGTCACTCCCCGCCTCGACCGTGGCCGGACAGGGGCCGAACGGTCGCGGGATGTGACTCGGCGATAAGCCGTTCACCGGTGGGACAGGAGCCGGTGTGGCTGGCGATGAATGCCAAGTTGCCAGACCGGATCGGCCCTCGCCAAGACCCCCTCGCTACGACCCGCCGTCGTAGCGGACAGACCGGTACTGGTTCGAGAGGCGAGCCGCCCGGAGCGTGCCGACACCGCTCTGCCTGCGCAAACGCCCCCCAAGAACCCGCCAAATGGTTGCAAAATAGTGCAAAACGGACACCACTATCCGTCGTCGTACACCGCATTCGCATGTGAGCGCACTCACGACCCCAGCCCCGGCGCCATCACCGACCGGCCTGCCGCCACCACGCCGAGTCACCACCGATCGGCCGCCATTGAGACCGCCACCACACCCGGCCGGCGCGGGAACGGCACCACAGGGCGTCACCGCGGCTGTCGGCCGCCTGGTCGGCACGGCGGCAGGCGGGCAGGGCGCGAAGCCGTCACGGGATCCCGGCCGGCCCCCGAGACGCCCGTCCCGCCGGAATCCCCCGCTCCGAAGACAGCCCGGCGTCGTTCGTGGCCGTGTGCGAGTCGCCGGGCATCTCGATGCGCTCCATGCGGCCCACGCGGCTCATGCGGCCGGCGAAGCCCCGAAGGTCAGGAGTACAGCGCGATCCTGGGCTGAACCGTGCCCGGGCCGGCGTTGACGACGGTGAGCCGGTACCGCTGGGTGAGGGTGTGATGGCTGTGGAGGACCAGCTTCGCCCGGGTGAGGTCGGTGTACAGCGTGCCGGTCTCGCTGGCCAGCCGCACGGTCTTCCAGTGGCCGCCGCTCAGGACCTCGAGCTTGATGTCCGTCGGCGCGAGGAAGGGCCCGTCGTCCGGAGACTCGACGAGGATCTGCGGGGCGACGGTCCGGTCCGCCGACGAGTCGTTGCGGTAGGTGACCGTGATCGGGTGCGCCGAGTGGTCGGACGGCAGCGGCCGGTCGGGCAGGCCGACGAACGAGACCGGCGCGACAGCGGTCACCACCTGCGGGGCGAAGGCCCCCGTGGCGAGCGCCGGCGACGGCATCGTGAACGGCATGGCCAACACAGCGGCGAGGGCGGTCGGGGCCAGAGCCCGGCGAAGGACCTTCCAGGTGGGCATGGTGTCTCCTTCGGTCATCGACGGCGCTCCCGGGAAGTCCACCGGCGGCCGGGCGGTCACCCGCCCACCGAGCGCATCCCCGGCTGGACGGACTGCCGCCGCCGGGCGGCCCGGACCGTACCCATCCACCCTGCACACCAATGGCCCAACGCGCATCCGCACCGGACCGGCGGCCCCGCCCAGGGCCCTCCGGGAGCGGGCAGTGCAAGCACCTTCGGGCCCCTCGCCGGACAGCGAGAAGCACCGGCCACCGTGCTGGCGGCCGGTGCTTCCTCCCGTCGGACCCCGGGCTGGTCTACCAGTGCTCGTGGTGGTCGCAGCGCATGTCGTACTCGTCGTGTTCGTCGTGCTCGTGGTGCTTGATCCTGGTCGGGTCGGTGGCGGTGTGGGTGGTGGTGTCGCCGCCCCCGGTGACGGTCGCGGTGTTCGTGACCTCGTCGTCGGCCCGGCAGGAGACGTCGACCTGCAGCGTGATGGGCGGGTAGCTGCTCCCGGCGGGGAGGGCGTCACTGCGGGTGCAGGTGAGCGTGCTCCGGTCACAGGTCCAGCCCGTGCCGCTGATGCTGTCGGCCTTGAGCCCCGGGGGGAGGGTGTCGTGCACGGTGACCGTGGTGCCGTCGGTCGGAGCGGCCCCGGCGGCGTTGCCGACGGCGATGGTGTAGGTGCCGTCCCGCCCCTGGATGAAGTGCCTGGCGTGGGTCTTGGTGATGGTCAGGGACGGGACCGTGTAGGAGATGATCACCTGGCCGCTGTGGTTCGCCGTCCCGATCGTCGAGAGCGCATAGCTCGTGCCGCTACCCGTGGGGGTGGCGAAGCTGCTGCCCCCACCGCCCCCTCCCCCACCTGCCGAGGTGCCCGTCCTGTTGACGGCGCCGCTGCCGCCGCCCCCGCCGGCGAAGTACCCGCCCCCGCCGCCGCCACCAGCAGCGATGGTACTGGCGGCGCAGCCGCCGTCGAAGCTGCCCCCAGCGCCACCGGTACCGACCGTGGCACCCGAGAACCCGCTCCCCAGCCCGCCGTTCACGACCAGACAGGACGGAACGGTGCCGGCGGCCCCGCCGGCACCCCCGGTGCTCGTACTGGTGCGGCCACCGCCCCCGCCCTGCCCCGGCGAGGCCCCGGGGCCGGTGGCGCTTCCCGCGGTGCCGCCGGTGGCGTCCGGCGTCGTCCCGCCGTTGCCTCCGTTCCCTCCGCTGGAGCCCGCTCCGGTGCCGCCGGCCGCGCCGCCGCCCCCGGCGACCACCAGCAGGGAGCCGCCCGTGCTGACACTGGAGGCCCCGCCCCCACCCGGGCCCTCGAAGTGAAAGCCGGTGAGCGGAAAACCTCCCCCTGGGGCACCGCCGTTGAACCCGCCGGCACCCGGCGTCCCCGTGCCGTTGCAGCCCTTGCCGCCGGTGCCGCCGACGTTGATGGTGAAGGTCGTCGCCGTGGTGGTCTGCGGCAAGGTGGTCACCACCCGTGCCCCCGTCCCACCGGCCCCCGTGACGGAACAGGCGGTGCCGGTGTTGTCGGCGCCGCCGGCGCCGTCCGCGGTGATCGTCACCACTGCCGCCGCCGGAACCGTCAGGGTCTGCGATGCGCCGGTGAAGGTGAAGGTCTGCGACGGATCAGCCAGCTGCGCCCGCACCGGCACGGCCCCGACCGGCGCGGCCGCCACCGGCGGAGCCGTGGCCGCCAGCAGCGCCATGCCGGACAGCAGCGCGCTCCCCACCGACACCACCCCCGCACCGCGCTCCCCGCGCCGCCCGCCCGCGCCGACCGGATCGGACACGACGACGGCACCAGCCGGGGCCCTGTTGGACACGGCCCCGGGCCACTGACGGCTGACCCGGTACCACGGCAGATCGCCCTGTCCACGAGTACGAGTGCTCATCCGCAGGTTCACCTCTCCTCACAGCAAAGCGCCCCGCGCCCCCTGCGCGACAAGGCGCAAGCGACACAGGACACCTGATGAAAAATCATGACAAACCACAATTAGACGCCCATACCCGGTCGCTTCGAGGTAGCGAGCCCATGAGAACCCCGGGTGTCGCCACGCTCCGCGCGAGCCGGCGGGGAACCGGCATCCGAGCAGGCCACCGTCTGGTCCTGGCATCCGGCCCGGCCTCGCCCCACCTCGCCGACCGGCACCGGCCGGATCGCGAACTACAGCCGTCGTGAGAACACGGGAACCCTGCTCAGCAACCAGAAGGCGCTGCTGGTGCCGAGGCCGTAGGCGAGGTGGGCGGTCAGGTCATCGCCCAGCGTCTTGGCGTCGTATTTCCAGATGGGTTTGTAGAGTCCCGCGACCGGAAGCACCACGTATCCGCTGAGCCACACGAGCGCACCGTACGGGAGCCCGTACACGACGCGGGGTTTGCGCAGCGAGGCGCTGACGGCGCCGTAGAAGGCCGCGTTGCCCACCCCGTACGACCAGTGCATGAACGTGCTGACGGGGAACGCCGCGCTGTCCGGCAGCTCGCGCCGGGTGAAGGCCTCGACCAGGCGCTTTCCGACCTGCCCTGGGTCCGGCGCCTCCTGCCAGGTGCGGACCGGGGCGAACTCCCAGTGCAGGGCGCTGCGTTCACCACCGGCCCGGCGCTGGCGCAGGAACCTCACGGCGTCCATGCAGACGGTGCCGACCACTCCCGCCGCCAGGCCCGCACCGACAGCTCCGAGCGGAGTCAGCTGCTTGCGCGTGCGCATAGGTCGATCGCTCCCGATCCCGGTTCTTCCAGAAGCCGGCGCTCTGGCCGCCGTCGACGCACAGGACCTCGCCGGTGACGAACGAGGCCTGTTCGAGGTGCATGATCGTCGAGGTTCATGATCGCCTCGACGGCGGCGGCCTACCCGCGCCTGCGGTACGCGTCCGGCGACGGCACCCACCGGTTTTCACTCTACTCGTCGCCGCGCCCCAGCGCCGCGCAGAGCCCTTCGGGTGCGGCCGGCGACCGACCGTACGACCCTGGAGGCAGGCACCGGCCTGTCGAGCGCGGGAGGAGCGCAGGTCATGGCCGTTCTGATCGCCGTGAACGTCGGCATGCCCAAGGACGTCCCCTGGCAGGGCAGGACCACCCGCACCGGCATCTGGAAGTACCCCGTCGCCGGGCCCGTAATGGCGCGCCGGCTCAACCTGGACGGCGACGGGCAGGGCGACCTCGCCGGGCACGGCGGCGAGCAACGCGCCGTGCTGGTGTACCAGTTGAGCTCCTACCTCCATTGGCAGGAGCACCTGAAGCGGGACGACTTCACGTACGGCCAGTTCGGCGAGAACCTCACCGTGGACGGACTCGCCGACGACGAGGTGTGCATCGGTGACCGCTACGGGATCGGCGGTGCGGTCTTCGAGGTCACCCAACCCCGCGTGACGTGTTACCGCGTGGGGTTGCGGCTCGGCGAGCCGCAGATGGCCGCCCTGCTGGTGTCCCATCGCCGCCCGGGCTTCTACATGCGGGTGCTGACCGAAGGGCCGGTGCGGGCCGGCGACGAGATCGTGAAGATCGCCTCGGGCCCCGAGGAGATGACCGTCGCGGAGATCGACGCGCTGCTCTACCTGCCCGGCCACGCCCGGCCACAGCTCGAACGGGCCCTGCGCATCAGCGCGTTGAGCCCCGGCTGGAAGACGTCGCTACGGGCCCTGCTCGACGACGAGGACCGCGGCTCCGGCGCCGCGGGCGGAAACCGCGGGCTGACCACCAGCAGTCCGCCGCCGGCCTGGCCCGGGTTCCGTCGGCTCGAAGTCGCCCGCATCGAGCCGGAGAGCTCGGACATCTTCTCGCTCACTCTGGCGGCGGTCGACGGCGAACCGCTCCCCGCCGCTCTGCCGGGGCAGTTCCTCACGGTCCGCCTGCGGCCGGACCCGGAGGCCTCCCCGGTCATCCGCAACTACTCGCTCTCCGGCCGACCGGGCGCGGAAATGTACCGCATCAGTGTCAAGCAGGAGCCGAACGGCGTCGCCAGCACCTACCTGCGTCAGCACGTGACGGTGGGTGACGTCCTCGATGTCGCCGCTCCGCGCGGCACGTTCCTGCTCGCGGACGCGGACACTCCGGTCCTGCTGCTGTCCGCCGGTGTCGGCGCCACCCCGGTCCTGGCCATGCTGCACGCCCTGGCCGCGGAGCACTCGCAGCGCGCGGTGTGGTGGCTGCACGCGGCCCGGGACGGCGAGAACCACCCGTTCGCCGGCGAAGTGCGCGCACTGCTCTCCCAACTGCCCGCAGGCCGGTCGTTCGTCTCCTACAGCCGCCCGTCCGGCGCCGACCGCCCGGGCGTCGACTACGCGGTCAGCGGGCGGTTCAGTCCCGAACGGATCCACGGCCTGGAGCCGCCCCCGGACGCCGACGCCTACATCTGCGGGCCGAACGCGTTCATGCGGGACATGACCGGAGCCCTTCAGGCCTGCGGCCTGCTGTCCTCCCGGATCCACACCGAGGTCTTCGGGGCCACGTCCGCCCTCACCCCCGGTGTGGTGGCCGGACCCGCCCGGGCACCACACCAACCGGCCGCTCCTCCCGCCGGCCGCCCGGGACCGTCCGTAGCCTTCGCGCGCAGCGGGCTGGTCGTCCCCTGGCACCCCGACTACGGGACGCTGCTCGAACTCGCCGAGGCGTGCGACGTGCCCGTGCGCTGGTCCTGCCGCACCGGAATCTGCCACACCTGCGAGACCGCGCTCCTCTCCGGCCACGTCGAGTACGCCCCGCAGCCCCTGGAGCCCCCCGCCACGGGAAGCGCGCTCATCTGCTGCTCGACGCCCCCGGCCGACGTGGTCCTCGACATATGACCGGATGCGTCCGGGGCCGGGGGCGCTATCACCTGTGAAGCACCGGGTTGCGCGCGGTCGGCGCAGCTGCCTAGCGTGGTTTCGTGGGACGAGGGGAGAAAACCGGCGGGGCGGGTCGGTTGCGTGCGGCATCCCGCCGTGGAACATCCCGCCGTTGGGCATCCCGCCGAACCCATTCCTGGCATGTGTCCGAGAGGGGATCTCTGCCATGGCAAAGGTGCTTTTCATCGTCAGCGGAGCCGCCTACTGGGTGTTGAAGGACGGCACGCGGCACGCGACCGGCTACTGGGCCGAGGAGTTCGCGAACCCGTACAAGATCCTCACGGACGCCGGCCACGAGGTCGTCGTCGCGACGCCCAACGGTGTGATACCGACCGTCGACATGATGAGCCTGCGCCCCGAGATGGTCGGCGGAAACGACAGCGCCCTGGAGCTGGAGGCCATCATCCGTTCCGCGGAGGTGCTGCGTCGACCGCTGCAACTGTCGGACGTGCGCCTGGAGGACTACGACGCGGTCTACCTGCCGGGCGGCCACGGCCCGATGGCGGACCTGGCGTGGGACGCCGACGTGGGTCGGCTGCTGACCCGGCAACTGGCCTCGGGCAACCCGCTGTTCATCGTCTGTCACGGCCCCGCCGCGCTGCTGGCCACCAGGATCCACGGCGAGTCGCCGTTCAAGGGCTACCGCATCACCTGCTTCACCGACGAGGAGGAGGACGGCGTCGGACTGGCCCCCAAGGTGCCGTGGCTGCTGGAGACCGACGTGAAGGCGAAGGTCGGGGTCAACTTCAGCCGCGGTCCGGTCTGGGAGCCCTACATGGTCGAGGACCGCAACCTGGTGACCGGACAGAACCCGGCCTCGGCCGCGGTCCTCGGGAACCGGATGCTGGAGATCCTCAAGTGACCAGTCCTGGAGCGATCCCGCCCAGGCACGCGCCCGCGTCACAGGACGTCGGACGCGTGGTGTTCCGAGCGAAAGGGCCATGACGGTGGAAGCGACGGTTGCCCGGGCGCTGCTGGACCGGCACTGGGCCGCATCGAACAACGGTGACGCGGACGCGGAACACGACATCTACGCCGACGACGTCATCGTCGAGTACCCGCAGTCCGGCGAGGTCATCCGCGGCAGGAGCAACATCCAGGCACTGCGCACCCAACATCCCGCGGCCCGGACCTTCACCGTGCGCAGGATCCTCGGATCCGGCGACCTCTGGGTGACCGAGTTCGTGCTCACCTACGACGGCAAACCCACGCAGACCGTGAGCATCATGGAGTTCTCGGCAGGACGCGTGGTGCGGGAGACGCAGTACTTCGCCGACCCGTTCGACCCGCCGGCCTGGCGGTCCCAGTGGGTCGAACCCGGGAAGTGATCAGCGACTCGGGTTCTCCGAACCAGTGACACGGGGGAAACCTCGCCGGCTGGCCGCTGCTGCGCCGGCCGAGGAAAAACCGATGGCGTCGCGGTGAAGCCCTGCGGTACGAGTGGGGGCATGGCCAGAAGCGCCCATCACATTCGTCGCACCGCTGCCCGCTCCGGGCAGGCAGCCTCGCGCCGCGGGAGCCCGTGGAGGGCCGTCCTGGTGCGCGAGCTCCGATACAGCTCCGAGTGCTTGCGTTCAGCCGCGCTGGAGGGGCGGCGCCCGTTGCCACAAGAGGTACGGAGGTCTGTTGCCGTGTACTCCTTCGCCCGCGGTGATACGAGAGGAGGGGCGGTGGCCGCTCTCTCCTACGTTGAGGAGCGACGCGCTCGTCAAATGACGCGACATCAGCTGGGCCTGCTTCGAACGGGACTGGTACCGGACATCGAGACCGAGCCCGGGCGCCACCGCCACAGCGCCCGTTGGCTTGCCTAGACTGCGGCCGATCGGGACGGCCGCCTTCGTCCGGTTGCGGCTAGAGTCGCGCCTGTGACAGTGAGCCGGGGCCGGTGGCCGAAGATCGACCAGGACAGCGGCATCGAGGATGCGGTGTTGCTCATCCTGGAGTGGCTGGGCGAGCAGGGTGTGGGCGCCGCGATCAGGGTGGACGCCGAGCGGTTGCGGGACCAGAAGCCCGCATGGACGTTCACCGCTGGCGGCGGTCCGTTGAGACAACCGATGCGGGCCGACGGAGCCACCGCCCACGAGTGCCTGTCCCGCGCTCTGTCCTACCTCCGCGAAGCCGGCGCGGACGTGCCCTTCTGACGCGTCGCCCATGGAGCGGACGATGGTGGCGGCCTTCGGGTGTCGGTGGTGCGTCCAGCGATCCGGTTGAAGGTGGGCATGTCGAGGTCGATGCCTCTACCACCTCAACGTCCCCCAGGCTGAGCAGCAGACCCTGGCCGACATGCTCGACACCTGCGCGTAGCCGGAGCGGCCCGTGCCCGTCCTGTTGATCCGGGGCGGGCCGGGGCGGCCGCGACAGAAGGCGGCTTTCGGCTGCGGGGACGGGGGTGCGGGTTCTACGGTGTCGGGTGACGGTATGTCAGGACTGTGGGGTGGGTCTGGTGGATGTTCCTCTGGCGGACGCGGTGGCTGCGGTACGCGACGAGCTGCTGAAGGCGGCGGCCCGGGCCGGGGACGATCCCGGAGTGGTGTTCGCGGTGGGGCCGGTGGAGATGGAGTTCGAGGTCGAGCTGCGCGCGGACGCCAAGGCGAAGGCCGGCTTCAAGCTGTTCGCGGTAGGGGCGGAGACCGAGGCCGGGCTTTCCCGCGGCCGTACCCACCGGGTCTCCTTCACCCTCACCCCCAAGCGCCCGAACGGAGGCGACCTCCTGGTCAGCTCCGCGCAGGAGCGCCCGGCCGGGCCCGGCGACACCACCGGGCGCATCAACGACTGAGAACCGGGATCTTGGCCGGCGCCCCGTCGTCCGGTCGCAGCCATGGGCGGCGGGCGGGGCTGCTTGTAGGGGGCGTGGGTGGAGCGGGTACGGCTTACCGGGGTGAACGGACCGAACGGCCACGGGTCGGGGTACGCGGTCGGCGGCCGGCTGGTCCTGACGGCTGCGCACGTCACCGGCCCGTTGGGCACCGGGGTGACGGTCTTCCACCCGGCCGGCAGCGGCACCGCTGCCGGGACCGTGGTGTGGGCCGGCACCCCGGGTGGGCGTGACGACGCGGCGCTCGTGCTCGTGGACGACTCCCCGCAGTGGCAGCCCCCCACCGTTCCCGTTCGGTGGGGGCGGCCGGACACGACCCGCCCCGGTACCGCGTGCGAGACGTGGGGCGTCCCCGACGAGGCCCAGCGCCCCGGCCGCGCCATCGAGGCCGTGCAACTGCACGGGGAGATAAACCCGGGCAGCGGCTTCGTCGGCAACCAGTACGTCATGGACCTCCGTACCTCCGGCGCCGGCTGGCCGGGTGACGGGACGTCGCCGTGGGGCGGCCTGTCGGGGGCGGCGGTGTTCTGCGACCGCTACCTGACCGGTGTCGTCGCCGCCGACCGGGCGAACTCGGACCACGGCCGGCTCAACGTCGTCCCCGCCTACGTCCTCCACCACGACCCCGCCTTCCGCACCGCCCTCTCCACCCATGGCGGCGGCGTGGCCACCGGGCTGGAGGCGGTCGAGTTCCAGGACATCACCGACCCCGCCCAGTTCCCGGCCCGACGCCCCCCGGTGACACCGGCCGCGCTTCTGGAGGCCGGACGACAGACCGTCCCCTTCCACGGCCGCGACGACCTGCTCGCCCAACTGCAGGCCTGGTGCCGACAGGACGGGTTCGGGTCATGGCTGCTGCACGGCCCCGGCGGCCAAGGGAAAACCCGCCTCGCCCACCACCTCAACCGGCAACTCACAGCCCAGGGCTGGACGGTGCTGTGGCCGCGGGCCGGCGCCCGCAGGGACCAGTTGCTGGAACTGCGGCGGGCGACCAGGCCCCTGCTGGTCGTCCTCGACTATGCCGAGACCCGCCCCGAACAGCTCGGCGCCCTCGTCGAAGCCGCCGCGGAACACCCCGGCGCCAGCCCGTTCAAGCTCCTGCTCCTGGCCCGCACCGCAGGGGACTGGTGGCAGCAGGCCCAGGTGGAAAGCCGGCAGGCCGAGGAACTCCTCGCCACCGCCCGCACGCGCCGCCTCACGCCCCTGGAGGACGACCCGGACCGGCGGACCGGCCACTACCGCGACGCCGCCCACGCCCTCGCCACCGCACTCCCCACCGTCCCCGGCCTCTCCGAGCACGACTGGACTGCGGCCGCCGCAGCCTTGGTGCCGCCACGGCAGTTGGCCCGGGACGACACCTACGGCAACGCGCTCACCCTCCACATGACCGCCCTCGCCGACCTCCTCGACACCGCACGGACCGAACCCGCAGACCGCACCGGGGACGAGGACGTGCAGGACGTCGAGGACCGGCTGCTCGGCCACGAAGCCCGCTACTGGCGCAGCAGCGCCACCGCCCGCGGCCTCACCCCCGCCCTCAGCAGGAGCACCCTGGAGACCGCGCTCGCCGCCGCCCACCTCGCCGGCGCCGCCGACCGCGAACACGCCGACCTTCTGTGGCGGCGCCTGCCCGTGCTCGCCGACCAGTCCCGCGACCGCCGTGACCGGGTCACCGCCTGGCTCGCCGCCCTCTATCCACCCGCCACCGGCGGCAGCTCGACCAGCAGCCCGCCCTGGGGCGCGCTGCAACCCGACCGCCTCGCCGAACGCCACACCGGCCGCACCCTCGAAACCGACCCCCGCCTGGCCGACCACCTCCTCGACGGCGCCGACGACACCCAGACCGGACAACTCCTCACCGTCTACTCCCGCGCCGCCGCCCATCCCGCCCTCCGACTCGACACGCAGCTCACCGACCTGTGCGTCCGCCGCCACGACCAGCTCGCGCAGCACATCGTCGCCACCGCCACCCGCACGGACCACCCACAGCCGCTCATCGATGCCCTTGATGCCGTCACCACCCGCCCCGACACCCCCCTCGACACCCTCACCACGATCTACGACCGGTTCCCCCACGCCAGCCGTCGCCTCGCCACCACCGCAACCCGCCTCGTTCTCACCATCACCGGCCGCTACCGTGCCTTGGCGGAGGCCAACCCGGACGGCTACCTGCCCGACCTCGCCATGTCCCTCAACAACCTCTCCATCCGGCTGGGCGACATGGGCCGGCGGGAGGAGGGCCTGACCGCCATCCAGGAAGCCACCGGCCACTACCACGCCCTGGCCGAAGCCAACCCGAACGCCCACCTGCCCGACCTCGCCAGGGCCCTCAACAACCTCTCCAACCGGCTGGGCGAGGCGGGCCGGCGGGCAGAGGCTCTGGCCGCCATCCAAGAAGCCACCGACCACTACCACGCCCTGGCCGAAGCCAACCCGGACGCCCACCTGCCCGACCTCGCCACAGCCCTCAACAACCTCTCCAACCGGCTGGGCGAGGCGGGCCAGTGGGAGGAGGGCCTGACCGCCATCCAAGAAGCCACCGACCACTACCACGCCCTGGCCGAAGCCAACCCGAACGCCTACCTGCCCGACCTCGCCACAGCCCTCAACAACCTCTCCAACCGGCTGGGCGAGGCGGGCCGGCAGGCAGAGGCTCTGGCCGCCATCCAGGAAGCCGTCACGATCCGCCGTGCCTTGGCCGAGGCCAACCCGGACGCCTACGTGCCCGACCTCGCCACAGCCCTCAACAACCTCTCCAACCGGCTGGGCGACATGGGCCGGCGGGCAGAGGCTCTGGCCGCCATCCAAGAAGCCACCGACGACCACCGCACCCTGGCCGAGGCCAACCCGAACGCCTACCTGCCCGACCTCGCCAGGGCCCTCAACAACCTCTCCATCTCGCTGGGCGAGGTGGGCCGGCGGGCAGAGGCTCTGGCCGCTATCCAGGAAGCTGTCACGATCCGCCGTGCCTTGGCCGAGGCCAACCCGGACGCCTACGTGCCCGACCTCGCCACAGCCCTCAACAACCTCTCCAACCGGCTGGGCGACATGGGCCAGTGGGAGGAGGGCCTGACCGCCATCCAAGAAGCCACCGGCCACTACCACGCCCTGGCCGAGGCCAACCCGAACGCCTACCTGCCCGACCTCGCCACAGCCCTCAACAACCTCTCCAACCGGCTGGGCGACATGGGCCGGCGGGCAGAGGCTCTGGCCGCCATCCAAGAAGCCACCGACGACCACCACGCCCTGGCCGAGGCCAACCCGAACGCCTACCTGCCCGACCTCGCCACAGCCCTCAACAACCTCTCCAACCGGCTGGGCGAGGCGGGCCGGTGGGAGGAGGGCCTGACCGCCATCCAGGAAGCCGTCACGATCCGCCGTGCCCTAGCCGAGGCCAACCCGAACGCCTACCTGCCCGATCTGGCCATGTCCCTCAACAACCTCTCCAACCGGCTGGGCGAGGTGGGCCGGCGAGAGGAGGGTCTGACCGCCATCCAGGAAGCCACCGGCCACTACCACGCCCTGGCCGAGGCCAACCCGAACGCCTACGTGCCCGACCTCGCCATGTCCCTCAACAACCTCTCCATGCGGCTGGGTGAGGTGGGCCGGTGGGCAGAGTGTCTGGCCGCCATCCAGGAAGCCACCGGCCACTACCGCACCCTGGCCAAGGCCAATCCGAACGCCTACCTGCCCGACCTCGCCACAGCCCTCAACAACCTCTCCATCCCGCTGGGCGGGATGGGCCGGCGGGAGGAGGGCCTGGCCGTCATCCGGGAAGCCGTCACGATCCGCCGTGCCATGGCGGAGGCCAACCCTACGCTCTTTGGACCAGCCCTCCAGCAGTCCCTCAGTGTGGCCGCCTGGCTCAGAGGAATCGAACCGTAGCCGGGCGATTCGGCTATTGCCGCAGGCTCACCGGCCGGGCACCAGCCCCACATGTTTTCACGCCGCACGGCATCCCCGCCCGAGGCCGGCAGCGCAGCCCGGGAGGTGCGGTGGCCTTGCTCACCTACGCGGCATGCCTTGTCCCTACGCCCGCGGCGCGCCATGCCACCGTGCGTCCGCGCCTGGTGCTTAGGGTGGCCCCGGGAGGTAGGGAATGCGGGTAGGACTGCACGCGCTCGGCATCGGTAACGGTGCCCGCCCTGAAGTGATCGCGGCCGTCGCCACCGCAGCGGAGGCGCATGGCTTCGCCAGGCTGTGGTGCGGTGAGCATGTGGTGCTCGTGGACACGCCCGCATCCCGTTACCCCTACTCCGCGGACGGCCAGATCGCCGTGCCCGCGGACGCGGACTGGCTGGACCCGCTGCTCGCCCTGAGCTTCGCCGCGGCAGTCACCAGCCGGATCGAGCTCGCCACCGGCGTGCTCCTGCTGCCCGAGCACAACCCGGTGGTGGTCGCCAAGCAGGCCGCCACCCTCGACAGGCTTTCCGCCGGGCGGTTCAGCCTCGGCATCGGAACGGGCTGGTCAGCCGAGGAGTTCGCCGCCCTCGGCGTCCCCTTCACCGGACGCGGACGCCGCACCGACGAGTACCTCACCGCGATGCGCACCCTCTGGGCCAAGGACCCCGCCTCCTTCACCGGGGAGTTCACCCGCTTCGACGCGATCCGGGTCAACCCAAAGCCGCTGCGCGGCGCCCAACTCCCGGTCGTGGTCGGCGGCAACAGCAACACCGCCCTGCGCCGCGCGGCCACACTCGGCGACGGCTGGTACGGCTTCAACCTCCCCGTCGCCGACGTCCCCGAACGCGTCGCCGTCCTCGTCGACGAGTGCGCCCGACGCGGCCGCACTCCCGGTGAACTCACCATCGCTGTCGCACTGAGTGACGGCCACCCGGAGCACCTTCCAGAACTCGCCGCAGCCGGCGTCACCGAGGTCGTCGTCGTCGGAGCGCCCCCGCCGACCCCTGACGCGGCCGTCACCTGGGTCGCGGAACTCGCCCGGACGTGGATGCCCCCGGCCGAATGACCAGGGCGCCACGCCAGGCGCCAGCCTGTTGTTTTCACGCCGCACGGTGTCCCCGCTCGGGGCCAAGATGACCGACCTGAACAGCTCGTTCGCCGGGGCCTGGCCGCCGCCACTCTCGCGCATCGGCTCGATCTCCAGCGCCGCCGTCGACCCCGGGCCCTGCACCTCCTGGGCCTGGCCCACCGCTCACTGCCAGGTCAACTCCCTCACCAGCTGCGACTGCGGCTACTGCACCGCCTACGGCCCCCTGCCCGGACACACCGCCCACCACGGCACCTGAACTCCCTGTCACCTGTGGACAGACCAGGTACATCGGGGCGGCGGTGGCCTGCGGTCCTCGCCGTCGCAGGGCGACGAGACGGGGTGGGGCTGGAGCCAGGCCGGATTGCGAGGCCGCCGGGCTATCTGGCGGGCGCCGGGTGCGCTTCGTCTTCGTCACCAAGGCCCGGGCCCGCGGCAGGAGCTCCAGGCTGCGCGGGCGCAGGACGTGTCCAGCGCCGCCGCAGAGGCCAGGTGGAGTGCCTCCGGGATCTGAGCCAAGTTCCTTGCCAGTTAGTATTGATGATGTATGGTCAGGTCGGTTTTGCAGGTCACGGCGGTGGTGTTGCCGGCGGTGCAGGCCCCGGCGTATCACCCCGGGGAAGGAATCCGGGATCGACCGCCGTGCGGCCGGTCCGTACCGTCGTCGACGGTGTGACACCAGTGATCGACATGGGGAGGGGCATCATGAACGGCAGGATCGTGACTCTGCTCGGCGTACCCGCACTGCTCGCGGGAGCAGTCCTCGCAGCGGCCCCGGCGTACGCAGGGACCGGGGTACGGGTCGACGGCGCGACCGTTTCCGGTGGCACCTCGGCGACGGTGAACGTCACCATCGCGTACTCCTGCGACGCCGGCGGCTTCGTCGCGTCCGCGACCGTGACCGCCGATGACCGTACGTCCGGCGCCCTTGGCTACGCCCGTTTCACCCCGAACTGCACGGGCGCGAATGTCGAAGTGACCGTCCCGGTCACGACTTTGAACCAGAGCCGGTACGCCGCGGGTGACACGGCGGCCGTCCGGGCCTCGCTGCCCGACGCGACCGACACCGAGGTGGTCGGGACCATCACCCGGCTCACCGTCGGCACCGCGTAGCCGGGCCGACGGCAGGCGGCGGGCCGCACGGGCCGGGGAGCGCTCGTGCGGCCCGCCGCCGCGTTACGGGTCGGGCTACGGGGTGCGGGCTACTTCTTGGCCGGGGCCTTCGGGACGGCGTTGTACGGGTTGTGGTGGTGGTCGCCGATGTGCAGCTGCTCCTCCGGCGCGCCGGCGAGCTTGGGCAGGACGTGGGTGCCGGTCGGGTCGGTGATGACGATGGCGTCGCCGTTGCGGCGCACGTCGTGCGGGGAGCCCTTGGCGTAGGAGGCGAGCTCCGCGCCCTGGCCGGTGGGGGTCGAGTCGGCCACCGTACCGAACACGTTCGTGGGCAGCGTCAGTGCGGTCGCCGTCGCGCCGAGCGTGGTGTTCGCGGACTGCTCGCCACCGTACGTGGCGCCGAAGGTGGCGCCGCCGGTGACGGTGGTGCCGGCGGGCACGGTGACCGGCACGGCGGTGCCGGAGGTCCCCTGGAGGGTGACCACGCCGCCCTGGATGTAGCCGGTGGCCGAGCCCGTGTTCTGGGCCTGCTGCCAGGCGGCCTGCTGCTGGAGGACCGTGCCGGAGTCGGTGAGGGTCTGGTTGACCACCGGGGTGTCCGCGGTGAACCAGGTGCGGTAGGTGGACAGGATGCCGGTGAGGGTCTGCAGTGCGAGCTTGTCGTCGGTCAGGTTGGACTGGTGCATGAAGAAGGGCCGCGGGTCGTTGGACAGCACGTACCCGAGGGTGATCCTGACCTGCAGCGGCAGGACGTAGTTCGACCAGGCGGTGTTCGGGTCCAGCGGTGCGATGCAGGTCGTGGTGGCCGGGTTGGCCTCGCAGTTGCCGCTGCCGCCGTTCGCCTTGGAGGTGTAGAGCCAGTTGTACTCGCTCACCTCGTCGGCCTGGGTGGAGACGTTGTAGAACACGTTGACCGGGTGGCGCGGGGTACCGAGAGCGGAAGCGATCTGACGCTGCCCGCTCTCGCGGGAGGCGTCGACGCCGAGCCACTGGATGTTGTTGGCGCTCAGCGCGGCCAGGAAGTTCGGGTTGTCGGCGGGCTGCTGCGGCAGCATCACGGTGCCGGAGTGCTCGCCCGCGACCAGCTCGTTCGGCCGGAACGGGAGGCCGTTGGCCTGGGCGAACTGGATGTTCTGGGTGATCTGGGAGCTGATGGTGGGCTGGTCGACGTACTCGATCGCACCCGAGGCGTCGGTCTGGCACCGCCAGGGGATCACCGAGAAGTCCTGCACGCAGCCCAGGAACGGGTGGTCGTAGGTGTGGTTGACCCACCGGAAGCTGTTCTTGTTCGCCAGCAGCGCGTCGCTCAGCGGGTCGTCGCCGCCCTGCTCCTCCTGGTACTCGACACCCGGGCCGGCGTTGAACAGGAAGTCCAGGGTGTAGCCGTTCTGCTGCTGCCAGTTCACCGTGTCGGTGACGTCGGAGGCGGCCATCCGGATGGGCGTGGTGTCCGGTACGCCGGCGGCGCAGTCGCCTTCGCCCGGGGTGCACTTGCCGCTCTGGCTCCACCGGGAGTTGGCGTTGAACAGGTCGTCGATGTGCGCCGAGAAGTAGTTGCGCCAGTAGCCCAGGTGGACGCCCCGCGTCACCCAGTCGACGATCCCGTGCGCGAGCAGCCGGAACTGCTGCTGGTTGTAGTTGTACGCGAAGGTGAGGACCAGCTGCTGGCGGCCGCCGCTGGTGTAGACGCCCGCGAGCACGCCCTGCGTCGAGGTGCCGGGCACCGTCTCGGTGAGGAACGGTTCGAAGTGCGAGCCGGTGGCCGGGTTGTCGGGCACCGGCGTGGCCAGCGCGCCGTACGAGCCGCTGCCGCCCGCGGTGCCCTCGAACGGCACCGGGCCGTTGAGGTAGCGGAAGGCGTCGGTCCGGGCGGAGGAGGACGCGGTGGCGGTGGTCGCGTCGAGCGAACCGGTCCACGCGGGCGGGTTCAGCCCGGTGTTGGTGCCCGGCCACACGTAGGAGTCGACCTGTCGGACGTGGTACGCCTGCTCGTAGCCGGTGAGGGCGGAGAGTTCGGCGGTGGAGAGCTGGCTCGGCGCGTCGTTGGGCAGGACGACGGCCTCGAAGTGGCCGTGCGGTGTGCCGTCGGCCAGGGCGTCGGCGAGGAAGGACGCCGTGAGAGTGGCACGGTTGCTGCTGGTGAGGTCGACCACGGTGGTCGGCACGCCCTCGGAGACCAGTTGCTTGTGGATGCCCTCGACCCACGGGTTGCCGTCGGTGACGACGAGGACGTTCAGGTCGACCCGGGAGGTCGCGGCCGCGGCCGGGACGACCGTGCCGAGGGATATCACCGCGCCGGCCACGACCAGCGCGATCAGCGGCAGCGCGCGGAACGGCGTCCGGCCCGCGCGCGGGGCAGGACGGGGTTTCAGGAGTCTCATGGCGCCCACCCTGGCGCAGCGGGCGGTCGCTACGGCCGCGTTCCGACAGACCTTGACCGATCGATGGCGGGGTTTTTGGAAACGGTTCCCGTTTCGGGAGCACCCCCGTAACCGGCCTGCACACCTGCGGCCCTGAGGCCCGGTCAGAACCGGCCGCGCCGGGCGGGCCGGGCGGGCCGGGCGGGCCGCGGCACCGCGGTGCTGCGGATTCAGGGGGCTGTCGGCAGGTCGAGGTCCTTGGTCATGAAGACCCTGCTGGTGCCCGGCGGGTCGCACGGAACTTCGCCCAGGCGTCGCCAGCCGTGCTTCGCGTAGAAGCCGGGAGCCTGGAAGCTGATCGTGTACAGGACCGCCGTGCGGCAGCCGCGTGCGCGGGCCTCGCTTTCGGCCCGGCGCAGGATCTCACTGCCCAGGCCGCCATGGCGCAACTCGGCCGGCAGGAAGAACAGGTCGAGGAAGAACAGCCCGAGTGAGGTGCGACCGGTCAGGCCACCGATCACCTGGGAGGTCACGCCGTCACGTACCAGGACGGCCAGCGGGCGGCGGTCGTCGACGGCTGTCGAGTCGGTGTTGAACCGGTCCAGGGCGTCGGAGATGAGCGATACGTCGGTGGGCTTCGGGGCGTCGGTGACCGTGAGGCCGATGCCGGGCCGAAGGTTCGATGGCGTGCTGTCGGTGGCGGACATGGAGCTCCCAGGGCGGTTGGCGGTTGGCGGACGGTGTGCGGGCGCAGGGCGCAGGGCGCAGGGCGCGGTGGCCTCGGCCGGTACGGGACGTTAGGGCGCGGACGCTTCGGCCGAGCCCGAAGCGAGATCGACGACAATCGGGGACATGGACCATCAGCGCGAGGGCCGGGACGTCGGCGTGGACCTGGCCGCCGTGGCCAGGCTGCTGGCCGACGGCACCAGGGCGGACTTCTGCCTGGCCCTGCTGGACGGCCGGGCCTGGACGGCCACGGAACTGGCCCGCCATGCCGGTGTCGCGGCCTCGTCCGCGACCGAGCACCTGAACGTGCTCGTACGTGGCGGACTCCTCGTCGAGGAACGCCACGGACGCCACCGTTACCTGCGGATGGCCGATCCGCGCGTGATGGCCCTGATCGAGAGCCTCGCCGCACTCGCACCGCGCCACACCCCCAGGCCGCGTTCGCTGTCGGGCTCAGGGCGGCAGCGGGCCCTGGCCCGCGCGCGGCTCTGCTACGACCACCTGGCCGGAGAACTGGGCCTGGCCGTCACCGACTCGATGGCCGCCCGCGGCCTGTTGGAGTGGGGAGCCGATCCGTCGCTCACCGCCGAAGGGGCGGCCTGGCTCCACGACCTGGGCATCGCACTGCCCGACACCTCCCGCAGACCGCTGGTACGCGCCTGCCTGGACTGGACCGAACGGCGCCCGCACCTGGGCGGGGCCGTCGGCGCCGCCCTCTGCGGGCACGCCCTGGCCGCCGGGTGGCTGACCCGGATCGGAACCACCCGTGCCCTCGCCCTCACGGACCTGGGCAGACACGAACTGCGCGACCACCTCGGACAGCCTGCGACCAGCGGGCTACCGCCCTGGGACCGCGAGGCGGATTAGCGGCCTTGGGATGAACGGTCCCGGTGCTGGTGAGACCGTGACGGTGGAAGGGCCGCACGGGCTGGGTGAGTTGTGACGCCTGGTCCCCGACCGCTCCGCACGACGCCCGGCCCGCCGTCGCCGCTGCCGGACGAGCGCCGAACTCGTCCTCGCCCGCGACGCCGTTCGCTGCTCACCCACCGGTCGAACCGCCAACAGCCACGCCCCGACCCCGACTTCACCCAAGGCCGTTACTGCATGACTTCCCCGCACGGATGCTCGAAGGAGATCGGGCAGTAATAGAGCTGCATATTGTAGCTCCGCCCGATCTGGACGCCGATGTCGCCGTCCGCGTCGCGGTCCTCGACCGGGTCCCAGCCGCTGCCGTCCAGAACGCCGGAACTGATCGTCAGCAGCGGCACCATGGCGGATTCGCAAGCGGTGCACCGGATCACCGACGGATCGCGGAAGCTCCACGGCCCCCAGCCGCCGACCTTCCACCCAGGGGCGACCGACAGCTCGTACTGGTAGTAGGCCCGGAACTCCTCGGCGTACCGGTACCTCGGATCGGTGCCGGTGAACTCCCGCTCGCACCAGTCCTCGATCCGGTCCGCGAGGTCGGCCTCCAGCTCCAGCGGCGCCGGGTACTCCGTCACCACCTCCGGGTGCAGCACGCACGGCTCGGGCACGTAGTTGCCGTAATTCTCCACGTCAGCCGGCAGCGGCGGATCGGTCAGCAGCGCGTCGACCTGTGGGGAAGAGCGCCACACCACCCTGGCCTCGGGCATCCACGACGGATCGTGGTTCAGCGGGCACCACAGCACCTGCAGCAGGTCCGCGCCCTCGGGGCACGGCAGCGAGGGGATGTCGCGCGCGTAGAGCTGGGCCACCGGCAGCAGGGCGTTCGGCTTCCGGCTCCACGGATGTCCCGCGGACGTCGCGTCCAGGGCCGCCTCCTCCCGGTCGTCGGGATGGGTCTCATAGAGCTCCCGGCGCCGCCGGATATCGGCCATCGACACCGGCAGATCGCCCTCGTCCTCCTCCGGATGCGGGCCCTCGCACACCGGCCACGGCTCACTGGCCGGCCACAGCAACAGGCCCCCGACCGAACTGTCGTGGACGGTCGGCTCGCCCAACCGTGGGTGCAGGCGCGCCGTCCGCCGCGCCAACGGCACCAGTTCCGGGAAGACCGCGGCGATATCCACTCGGCGCGGCGGTGTAACACGGACCATCGGGGCATCTCTTTCGGACGGCGGACAGGCATACGGACCTTATCCACCGCCACCGACAGAACAGCCGGTCGAGAACGATGCCTGGCAGGGTACTTGACGGTCCCTCCGAAGGATCGGGATTGCGCTCGGATGCCGAGCCCGCTGGAGTACCGGGACAGGGGCCCGTGCTGCTCCGCGCCAGTTCGCGGGCGGCGCATCCGTCGCGACGACCACTACCGACACGCTCGCGCCGGGCCCACGCCCGCCTGGACGCGCGAGAAGCGACCCTCTCCGACACGAGAGAACGACAGGTGCCTTCCGCGCGCAGGTGGGAGGGGGTACCCGGCGGTCGCGTCGCAGACTCAGTCGGACGGCGTGACCGGGGAGCGCATGCCGAGCCACTGCTCGGCACCCCAGGCCTCGAACCGCTCCACCTCGGTGAACCCCAGCTTCGCCGCCAGACGCATCGAGCCGACGTTGGCGCTCTGGGTGGTGAGCACCACCGGCTCGCCGGGAAGCGCGTCGACGAGCCAGTCGAGTGCCGCCGTGCACGCCTCGGCGGCGTACCCGAATCCCCACGCCCGCGGCAGGAACAGGTAGCCGAGATCGACCTTCCCCGCGGCGGCCGGACGGCGATGCCCCGTCGCCCTCCTCAGCAGGATCTGGCCGATCATCGCCCCGTCGAGCTCGACGACGAAACTCCCGGGCCACCGCTCGGGTGCCCCGGACATCTCGCGCTCGAGCTCGTCACGCGGCCGGGGGCCGCCGAGGTAGGCGTGCACCTCCGGCGAGGCGAGCAGCTCGATGAACGCCGCACGGTCCCGGACCTCGGACTCACGGAGCACGAGCCTCCCGGTCCTGACCGGCTCAGGCGGCCAGACCACAGCTCCCAGATCTTCCATCCGCGCACGCTAACAGGTGGTCAACCCAGCCGATGCTGCGCCCCGGGACACAGCCACCCCAGAGCGGCGGGCACCGCCGGGACGATTGGCGGCAGGCTGGCGAGGTCCTCGCCAGCGACCTCACCGAGTAGTCCCTCAGTATCGACAACCCCTTCGTCGTAGAGTTTGAGTAACCGACGACCCCTTCCGTCCCTCTCCACCCCGACGGAAGAGACCTCTCCACCCGGGGCACGCAACTGGCCAACACGGCACCGCCCCGACTCGGTGAAGGAACGCTGTCACACGCGGGACGAGCAGCCCCCGCCGGCGTTGAGGAGAGAGAGGCTTCAGGTGGACAAACGCAACCGAACCCTGCCCCTGGCCAGGACCGCCGGTGTCATCTCACCGGTCCTCCTGCTCCACAACCACACCCCTTGGTGGGCGATCCTGCTCCTTGCCGTGCCAGCCGGGGCCTGGGCCGTACTCAACGCCGTTCTCCCCCAGGCCTCACACGACCGGCTGGAATGGTGGCGGGACCGCCGTCGCCACCAGCGCCTGCGAACAGCCCGCCGGGCCGGCGCGCCCTCGGAAACCCGTAGGCAACCCTGACCGCCCGGCTCAGGCCCTCAGCGGGCCGGCCGCGGACGGGCGTGTCCCGCCACGGCCGGCCCGCTGACGGAACACCAGCAGCCCGGCAGGGCGCAGCAGCCCACAGGCGCGCAGGGAACACAGGGGGCGCCGACAAGGACATCACGGAGTGACTGCCGATGGACGACGAGGTCCGAACAGCCCCCGTGCCCGGCAGCGACCGCGGCGCCGAACGGATCAGCAGCCGGGCCGGCCTCCCCGGGCAGCCCCCTGCGGTGTCGGCGCCGACATGCGGGACAGGAAATTCTCCTGTCCTGGAGGTCTGAACGGGGTTACCCGTGCGGGAGCGCACCGAAGAATTTGCGGTCCCGACGGAACCGACGGAGTCGGCGGGGACGGCGGGCCTCACAGAGATCGGCACCACCGAACCCGCCGACGCCGTGCTCCCCCACGCCATCGACACGGACACGATCCACACCGGCCCTGGTCCGGAACGGAGCGCGGAGACAGGGAAGCCGGTGAGTGCACACACGGTGAGGTGGCGTCGGCGCCGTCATCAGGCCCAGCGTCGGTGTACGGCCTTCGCTCCTCAGCTGCGTACCTTTGAACGCCCCCTGACCTGTGCCAGGAAACCTGGACCGCGTGGCACCGAAGGTGTGCCGACGGCGGTTTGCGTCAGTGGTGACGGACCACCGCACGTCAGTTGTCCTGCTGTAGGAGTGAGAGCCGCCGTTGGGCCTCGTTGCGAACCGCTGAATCTGTATCCGGTGTCAGAGTCTTGAGTTGCCGAATGAACTCGGCCATGCGGCCAGAACCGGAACTCGTGAACAGAACCGACCAGGGCCCGGGGTGTGGCATCAGGAGCGGCGAGTAGGGCTTCGACGACGGCCAGGACATCGCCGAGCCGGACGGCGGCGCAGCGGCTGCGTCGCGACCGGGCGCCGTCGGGGGCGCCATTGAGCAACGGCACTGACTCCGCCTGGCGCGCGCACCATCGCCACCCTGAAGGACATCAAGGCCCCCGCCGAGCAGCGCTACGAGCTCGGCCTTCCGGCAGGCACCGAGGTCGTCGCCAATGAAACCGGCGGCTACGACCTCATCCGCCCCGTCGATGGCGGAGCGGCCGTGACCGTCGCGCGCAATCGAGTTCCGAAAACCTGAGCCCCGAGCAGTGGAGAGGATGCGCCGGTGTCCGTGTTCCTGTCGATCATCGACATCTCGGCCCTGTGCTTCTCGGAGGCCGTGGCCGTACGCAGGCATCCCGACCGGTCCTTCCTCCTATTGCTGAGGAACGACCGGGTCGCCCTGGCCGTGGTATTGGTCTGGCGGCTCTTCTCCGTCGCCGTGTCCGTGCCCGACGGGAACATCCTGGGAGGCTCCCTCTTCGGGCTCCTGAGCGCCTGCGTCGTCGGTTGCACCGTGGCAACCGCACGAAGGGCAAGGGCCCGCCGCCGAGTTGCCCGCCACACCACCTGACCGCCCCGGCCCGACACGCCCCGAGCGCCCCGATCCCTGTGTCGGGGCGCTCGGGGCCATCGCTGCGTCGCGTCCGTCAGGACCAGTCCGTACGCGGCCTGTCGATCTCTCCGTACTTGTAGGAGGAGTTGGGGAGGGCGAAGACGTACTCGTGCGGGTCGTTGTGCGCGCTCTCCATCTTCTCCGGGACGCTGTGGTAGCCGAGCGCGTAGAGGTTCTTGGACGGGCTCCACCTGTTGTAGCAGTAGATGGCGTCGCGCTTGGTTCCCATATGGTCCGCAGGGATGTTCAGCACGTAGGCGGCGCCGTCGGCGCGGGAGGAGAGCGGATGGTCGTAGGCGTAGACGAAGTTGAAGCGCACGTCGGTCAGCTTGCCCGCGCGCGCCAGCTGCACGGCCGCGTCGGTGATCGCCTTGTGGGTCTTGGTGACCTCCAGCCAGCCCGCGGTGAACTTGTGCGAGGCACCCGGGTACTGCGCCGCGATGGACGCGATCTTCGACTTGACCGTGCTGGTGAACTTGGCGAAGGCGTCGGGCTCGTTCGCCCACACGGAGTCGGGGACCTTGAGGTTGATCACCTTGTCGACTCCGAGAGTGGCCGCCGAGGCCATGAACTCGGCGGTCCGAGCTGGCACGATCACGCTGTCACTGGCTTCGCCGGTCGGCCAGTTCAGCCCGTGGTGGCCGTGGGCCGCGCACGGATGCCGGTCGTCGCGTGTGGTCAGCGGGCAGGGATCGGTGTTCATCAGCGACGCCAGCGAGTCGTTCTCACCCCGTGTCACCAGCACCAGGTACACCGGCCGGCCGGCCGCCTTGTGCTCCAGGATCGACCCGGCCAGACCCAGCGCCTCGTCGTCCTGGTGCGGCGAGTAGAAGATCGCCGGAGCGGACGCGGCCGACGCCTTTCCCCCCGACAGGCCGGTACCCAGGACCGTCGCACCGGCCAGCGCCCCCAACGTCAGCACCCGCCGCCGGGACAGGCCCGCCCCTGCGTTGTCCACCATCACTGCCTCCTGCCGGACCCACCGGGCCCACTCGCGCTCCTTACCGCCCCACGCGGCGAGGGTGACAGCGGCCCGTCCCACGGGTGAGCCGCCCGGTCACTCTCCCGAGACTACGAAGCACACCCGTAGCCGGGCATCACTCACCAGAACGAGGACCAGGCTCCCGCTCCGCCCTCCACCCGGTACTCCGCTCCCCCGGCCCGGCTCCCAGTGGATGCCGCGGTGGTGCCGGCGGCCGGGCACCGGGCACGCCAGGCACCGCAGCCTCAGCGAGACGACGACCCGCCGTCCATCCACCAGCACGTCCGTAACCCTGCGCCCATAGAACCGTGCACCTGACCGGAAAACCAGGGGGTTGGCCGGGCAGCACGAGGTAGCCCGTCGGCGGTCGGTGCCGGCGGGCTGTGGGGGCGGGTCAGACGGCCGCGGGGGTGAGGGTGACGTCGTGGCCGAGGGCCTTCAGTTGCCGGATGCGGACCCGGTATCCGTCGTCGAACGGCTCTCGCGGATGCGGATCAAGGGCCTCCAGGGCCCGAACACCCGGAGAACACACCGCCGTGGTGGAACCGCGGAACGTGTTGCCCGAGCCTTTCGCCTTCGTTGTCGCCCAGGCCGGGGCCGGGGCCCTGCGCCGCGGTGAGCACGTGGGCGTGTTTGCCGGTGCAGACGTGGTCCTGGGCGCCGGTGAGGCCGGTTTCCGAGAGGGGTCCGGGCGGTGGACGGTCGACGAGGTCGGCAACCAGTCGACCGGCTACTGCCCGGACGTCAGCTCGTGGCCGGCCGTCGCCGACGCCCTGGACCAGGCCGGGGTCGTTCGCCCGTCCGGCTTCACGCACGAGGTGGTGTTCCGCCGCTGCCCGTCCTGCCGGCAGCTCAACATCGTGCGCGAGCAGGACTTCGTCTGCGTCTTCTGCGACAAGGGCCTACCGGAGGGGTGGAACGCCGACCGGCCTGGGCTCCAGATGAAACAGCGTGTGAACGCGGTGCGGGACGGGGACGCGAAGGCCGGAGGTGGCGAGGTACCGTCAGTCGTCTTCCTGGTCGGTCGCGGGCTCGGTGAGGCCCTTGCGGCAGTGGCCGTGGCCGGGGTGCTTGTGGCAGTAGGAGTCCTTCTTCTCCCCCACGGTGATGGTGGCCTTGGCGGGTTCGCTGACGATCGGGTTCCCGTGCGGGTCGGTGGCCGCCGCGAACGCCACGTTGGTGATGTCGCAGCCCTTCTCGGCGCCGCCGCGGTGGTGGGTGGCCTTGCAGGCTTCGATGTCGGCCAGGGTGATCGTGTAGGTGCCGTGGCAGGTGGCGCTGGCGCCGGGCGTCAGCGTGCTCGCCTCGCAGCTGACGCTGGCGATGCGGTCGTCGTTGACCAGCACGCCGTGCAGGTCGGTGCTGCCGGTGTTGGTGACCGTGTAGGAGTACTCCACGGTGTCGCCGACGGCGTAGGGGCCGTGCGAGAGGACCCGCTTCTTCAGGGTGAGGTGCGGCTCCCCGATCGGCAGCGTCAGCTGGGTTTGCGGGGACACGACCGGGCGCTCGTTCGCCGTACCGGTGGCGGTGGCGGTGTTGGTGACGGAGCCGGCCGTAGCGTCGTTCTCGGTGATCGTGTACGTGCCGTGGCAGGTGGTGCGGTCGCCCGGGCTCTCCGCCGGGGCGAGCGTGGTCGAGGCGCAGGTGATGTCGGCGACGTGGTCGTCGGTCACGTGGACGCCGGTCAGCTCGGCGCCCCCGGTGTTCTGGACGATGTAGCGGAAGGTGACCGTCTGCCCGACCGCGTAGGGGCCGGGCGTCTGCACCTGCTTCTCGATGGCGAGGCCGGGCGGCCGCTCGATCGGCAAGCTCTGCGAGGACGGCGGCGAGGAGACCGACTGACCGCCCGAAGTGCCTTTCGCGGTGGCCGTGTTGTCGATGGAACCGTGGATCACGTCGGCGGCGGTGACGGTGTAGGTGGCGGTGCAGGTGACCGTATGACCGCTCGCCAGCGTCGTCGTGGGACACGACACCGGGCCGACCTTCGGGTCGCTGACGGCGAGGCCGGTGATGTCCGTGGCACCGGAGTTGGTGACGACGAAGTCGTACGGTACTCGTGTCCCGGCCACCAGGTCACCGGGCAGCGGCTGCCGGACCTGCTTGACGAGGTTCAACTGCGGCAGCGGCTGGTTGCTGCTCACCACCACGTTGCGGATGAGGTGCACGTCGGTGAACAGGCCGGTGGAGGCCGCGAACCCGAACTTGTAGGTGGCGGGCACCGGTTGCGGAGCGGGCGTGCTGAGCACCTGGTGGGAGCCGGTGCCGTCGTTGAAGTCGACCGACACGGTGAGCACCGGGTCGGGCGTCGGGGTGAGCTCGACGTGGACCCGGCGGCGCGAGGGTTCGAGCGCGGTCTCGGCCTGGACGGGGGTGGCCCCCGGAGGCAGCGTGGTGAGCGGCCCTTGCAGGGTGCCCGGGAGCGTCGACGGCCAGGGTGCGGTGGTGCTGAAGTTGCTGGTGGTGGCGGTCAGGAAGCAGTAGCCCTCGGTCCCGTCGCCCGGGCCGCGCACCGTGACCATGTTGGCCCCGGGGCCGGGGATGCGGAACGCCGTTCCGGCGGGCGAGCGGGTGGGGCAGCCGTTGCCGCGGTGCTCCCAGTCGCCGAAGTAGTTCCCGAGGACATCGAGCCCCACGCCCAGGTAGCCGCGGTCCACGCCGGGCAGGAAGGTGGCGGTGGGGTCGTCGTCGGGAAGCTTCTGCGCGTACCCGAGGCTGCCGCCGAAGGCGCCGGGGTGGGTCAGTGCGCCGTCGCCGTTCACCAGGAAGAACGAGATGCCGTCAGCGGGGTTGGCCGGGGTCGTGCTCCCGTATTGCCACTGGTCGAAGGTGACATCGAGGCCCTGGTTGGCGGGCAGCGCGTGGTTGTAGAGGACCGCGCCGGCCTGGTCGTTGGACGCGTCCGTCAGCCGCAGATAGCCGTGTGGCGCGCCGTCGGGGGGCGGCACCGGGCCCACGCCGCCAGGGCAGCCGCCCAGCGGATGGTCCCCGGGGCCGGGCGCGGCGGCAGCCAACGCGCCGGTGAGACAGGCCGACCCCACTCCGGTGAACTCCGGAGCGGCGGCCTGGGTGAACGTCTCGCTGACCAGGGGCGAGCCGCCGGCCCGAGGCAGGGACTCGGCGCCGGTTTCCAGGCACAGGGGCATTCCGGCGCCCACGATCAGGGCCAGGGCCCCTGCGGCGAGCCGGGCCGTCCGGACGCGCCGCGGGCGCTGTCCAGGAGGGGCTGAGTGCTGTTCATACGTCATATCCCCACATATAGCAGTCACTCTGAGTATTCACGGCGAAGACAGGCTGTTACGGAATTGCCCTTCGGTGACTTCACTGGTTGCCGCGGGGCGCCCGCGCGGGCGATGAGGCCCGACCCGGCCACGGGGGATCCGGGCCCGCTATCGCACGACAAGAATCTCCGGCATCGGCAGGCACCACTCGCCCCGCAACCCGATGAGGACCTGACGGGCCAGTTCCCGGGCTTCGATCCACCCTGGATCGACCGCCAGAGCCTCCCTGTTCCACCGGTCCGAGTTCTCCCGGCCGCTCATCCCGGCGAAGATCGCATCGATCGCTCGAAGGTCGCGTAGTACCTCACGGCTGAGATCCCCGTCCTCGACCAGGCCCTCGGCCATGCGGAAGGCGTGGTCGAAGTCCAGGGCGACCTCATCCACCAGGACACCGCGCTCGTCCACCCAGGTCAGCTGAGCCGAGGGATCGGCCGCCAGCACGGTCAGCGCCTCGACAAGCAGCCGTCCACGGAAAGAAGCATCAGGGACTCTCACCAGGGAATCGTGGCACGGCCCAGCGTCACTGAACATCCATCTCGTCGGCACCGCGTGCCCCGACCAGAATCTCCCGCGTGACTCAGGAGAAGCTCGACGCACTCTCGCAAATGATGGACGAGTGCGCGACCACGTTCGACACACACGTACGCGACGTGGCCGCGCTGGCCGCGCCGGCCGCCGAGATCGAAGCCCAGATCGCTGCACGAGGCCGAACTATGAGCTGATGCCAGAAATGGAGCCGCTCACCGCCACCCCTCCCCCGGGCTTGGCGGTGAGAAATCCATAGCCGAGGGCCGTCACGGTCCACGCCGACCGTTCGTCATCGGCCGGCACCAGCAAACGCCAGCCGCCCGCGAACAGAACCGGCCTCGGGGATCAATGGAACCGTGGTTGGCGCTGAGATTGATCAAGGCTCCGGGGCCGATATCGCGGGAGGGATCTTCTGCGCAGGCGTTCGGGTGACAGCTAACTGATCCTGTGTCACCCCGGCTACCCTCCGCCCGTGCCGGTTGAGTTCTTAACTGATGAGCAGGCCGAGGCGTACGGACGGTTCGTGGAGGAGCCGACCCGCCCGGAGCTGGAGCGGTTCTTCTTCCTGGACGACGTCGACCGGGACCTGATCGCGCTGCGGCGCGCGCCGCACCACCAGCTCGGCTTCGCGGGTCCAGATGTGCACCGTCCGGTACGTCGGCCGGTTCCTGGTGGACGATCCGCTGGACGTGCCGTGGTCGGTGGTCGACCACCTGGCCGGGCAGCTGGGGATCGAGGACTCCTCGGTGGTGAAGCGGTACGCCGAGCGGTCGAAGACCGCGTACGAGCACGCCTGGGAGATCCGGGACGCCTACGGCTACCACCAGTTCGAGGACCCGCAGTAGGGCCGGAAGTTCCGCACCTTCCTGCACGGGCGGGCCTGGACGCACGCCGAGGGACCGGTGGCGCTGTTCAACCAGGCGGTGAGGTGGCTGCGGCGCAACCGCGTGCTGCTGCCCGGGGTGTCGGTGCTGACCAAGCAGGTCGCCATGGTCCGCTCGGTGGCGGAGAAGCGGCTGTACGCCACGGTGGCCCGGGCCGCCCGGCGCGCGGACGGCTCGCTGCCCGGCGACCTGGTGGCACTCCTCGCGGTGCCGGAGGGTGCCCGGTTCTCCGAGCTGGAGCGATTGCGCCGGCCGCCGACCAGGACGACCGGCACCAGCATGGCCAAGGCGCTGGAGCGGGTGGAGGAGATCTCGGCGCTGCGGCTGGGGCGGGTGAGGGCGGACCTGGTGCCGCCGAAGCGGCTGGCGACGCTGGCCCGGGTCGGGCTGGGGTCGAAGGCGCCGGTCCTGGAGCGCACCCCGCAGCCGCGCCGTACCGCACTGCTGACCTCGGTGGTGCGGCACCTGGAGGCCGCCGCGATCGACGACGCGCTGGATGTGTTCACCCATGAAACGCCACCCCGTCGGCATTCGGCGGGTCCGTGGCGGATCAATGCCCGTTGTGCCGCATCGCCTGCTCCCGAAGGGAACGGACGAGCGTCGTGATGCAGGGCCGGTTACGGCCGCTGATTGTAGCGACGCCGATGTGCCGGATTGGGCCCGGCGACTTGATCGGGACGGCGCTTAGGCCCGGGAGTTCGGGGGCGAGCGCGATGGAGGGGATCAGGGAGATTCCCATGCCTGCGGCAACGAGGGAGCGGGCGAAGAAGTAGTCGGTGGTGGTCCCGTGGATTTCCGGATCGAAGCCGGCTTGCCCAGCGTAGCGGCGCAGGTATGCCTCGGTTTTCAGGCAGCCGAGCACCCAGGGTTCGGCTGCCAGATCGGCGAGGTCGAGCGCGTCGCGGTTGGCGAGTCGGTGCCCTGGCGGCAGGACGACGTACAGGGGGTCTTCCAGGAGCGGCATCCACTCCAGGCTGGAGCCCGGGCCTGGTCCGACGGGGAGCGGGCCATCGAAGTGGTAGGCGAGGGCGAGGTCCACGGCGCCCTGCCGGACGAGAGGAAGGGTGTCCTCAGGTTCGCCCTCCCTGACATGGAGCACGGTGCGGGGATGGGCTGCCATGAGCTGGGTGAGGGCGGCGGGCAGCAGGAACTGGCCGCCGCTGGTGAAAGTGGCGACGGTGAGCTGGGTGCGGCCAGTGCTGAGCTCGGTGATCTGCTGTTGTGCATGTTCGAGCTCCGCGGCGACGGATTCGGCGGCGCCGACCATGATCTGGCCGACCCGGGTGAGGGTGACGCCTCGGGTGCTGCGCGCGACGACCTGGGCACCGAGGCTGCGTTCCAGGGCAGCTACCTGCTGGGAGACGGCCGAGGGGGTGAGGCGGAGAGCCGCGGCCGCCCGGTTGAAGCTGCCGTGCTCCGCCACCGTCAGCAGGACCTGGAGCCGCTGCACATCAATCAACAGTTTTCCTTAACATGAACCAAGTAAGCTAGGCCTTCTGCTGATGACGATAGGTCTCCAGGATGGGGACATGCAAAAGATCTGCGTCATCGGCGGAAGCCGGTACTTCGGAAAGCTCCTGGTGGAGCGCCTACGGGCGGCGGGCCACCAGGTCACCGTGATCAACCGCGGCTCCACTCCGCCGCCTGCCGGCGTCGATCACCTGGTCGTCGACCGCAACGACGAGGCAGCCCTGACCGCCGAGCTCGACGACCGCGCCTTCGATGTCGTGGTGGACCAGGTCTGCTACACCCCGGTGCAGGCCGCCATCGCCGCCCGGGCCTTTGCCGGCCGCACCCGTCGTTACCTCATGACCTCCACGATCGAGGTCTACGACCCCGCGACCGCCGCCCTACCGGCCGTGCCTGCGGGGACGCCCGTGTCGGAAGAGAGCGTGGACCCGGCCACCTGGCAGGTGGCCATGGGCCTTCCTTGGCACGACGACGCCTTCCTGGAGGCGCACTACGCCGAGGGCAAGCGGCAGGCCGAGGCCGTCTTCGCCCACGCCGGCGGCTTCGCCTTCGCCGCTGTCCGTAGCGCCCATGTGCTCGGCGGCGGCGCGCAGGAGTTTACCGGCCGGCTCGCGTACTACACCGAGCGCATCACCCAGGGCGAAGAGATCACTGTGCACGCGAACGCGCTGCCCACGGTCTTCATCCACTACGAGGAGCTAGCCAACCTGCTGCTGTGGGCGGCCACAGCCGACTTTACCGGTGCGGTCAACGCCTGCTCCGACGGCCCGCTCGATGTACATGGCCTCGCTGAGATCGTCGCCACGCAGGTGGGCCAGACGCCCGTCTACCGGACCGTCCCGGCAGGCGAGAAGGCTTCGCCGTTCTCCTTCGACCGCCACTACGCCACGAGTAACGCCCGCGCGAAAAAGCTGGGCTTCTCTTTCTCCCGCATCACCGACTGGCTGCCCGGCGCCATCGCCCAAGCCCTCACCACCGAACCGTCCACCACCTGAAGAACAGGGCCACCATGCAGTACCGCACCATCGCCCATACTGCCGTCAGCGCCATCGGCCTGGGTGCCATGCCGCTGTCCATCGAGCACCGCCCGGACGAGGCGCGGGCCATCGCCACCGTCCACGCCGCCCTCGACGCCGGTGTCACCCTTGTCGACACCGCCGACAGCTACCACTGGCACGCCGGCGAGGCGGGCCACAACGAGCTGCTGATCGCCCGCGCCCTGTCCCGCTACGGTGGCGACACCTCCCAAATCCTGGTGGCTACCAAGGGCGGCCGCGGCCGCCCCGGCGACGGCAGTTGGACCGTCACCGGCACCCCCGCCCACCTCAAGCAAGCCGCTGAAGCCTCCGCCAAGCGCCTGGGCGTCGACGCGATCGGCCTGTACCAGCTGCACAAGCCAGACCCGGCCGTGCCCTGGGCGGAATCCGTCGGCGCGCTGCGCGAGCTTCTCGATGCCGGCACTATCCGCGCCGCCGGCATCTCCAACGTCAGCGCCGCCCAGATCCGCCAGGCACATCAGATCCTCGGCGACGGGCTCGTCTCCGTGCAGAACCAGTACTCGCCCGGCGTCCGCGACAGCGAGCCCGAGCTGCGGCTGAGTGAACAGCTGGGGCTCGCTTTCCTGCCCTGGAGCCCACTCGGCGGAATCTCCCGCAGTTCCCTCGACGGCCCCTCCGGACCCACCTCCATCGGCACCGCCTTCCACCGCATCGCCGCCGAACGCGGCGTCAGCCCACAGCAGATCGCCCTGGCCTGGCTGCTCGCCCACTCCCCGGCGATGATCCCGGTACCGGGAGCCAGCCGCCCTGCCTCCATTACCGACTCCGCCAGGGCTGTAGAACTCAGGCTGAACACGCGGGAACTGGTGGAACTTGAGGACGTTCTGCCGGGCTGAGGTCACAGGTCGATTGCCGACCTCGACCACGTCCGGCTGTGCGCTGCGGCCCGCCACTGCCCCGGCACCATTGCCGAGGAGCCCAGGTCGAGGCGCTTGTCCATGTCAAGGCGGAAGGTGCCGTACAGGGTTCACGTGCGTCCAGAACAGCGGGGACAGATCCCGGCGGTCGGCCCACTTCGACTCGGCCAGTACCTGCTGGATCAGCAGGGTGTTGACGTGGTAGCACGGGCGACCAGCAGCCCTACGGCTTGGCACACCTTGATCAATCTCAGCGACAACCACGGTTCCATTGATCCCCGAGGCCGAGAACGCGGAGAATTCCCTGATCGGAGACGTTGACCTCGGCAACGACCTGACGCAACAGCTCGGTCGCCTTGCCGAGGTACGTCTGCGGCCATGCCGCAAGCCCGTATGCGCGCTCGTCAGCCACGAGCTCCGCCCACGAGCACAGCATGATCTCGTTCGACCCGACGCGGAGCCTCAGCCGGTCATCGATGACGAGTTCTCCCACGCCCAGCCCACGGAACGCGGGTACTCGCCAACCGCCATCCACGCGCACCATGCCCTGACTCATGCCGACACCGTATCGGTCAGCTGGTCGCAGCAGCCGCGATCTCGGACCGGGGGCGGAGGCCCGGGCCATGGACTCGGTGTCAACCGTCAGCGGCGGGCGCAGTGCGGCGACGGTGCCGTCCTGCCGGACGATGCCGAGTGGCAGGTGGCCCGGGGCGCACAGGCTGCTCGGGCAGGTCGCCCCGGCTCGGCCGGGCCGGGGCTCCGTGACGGGTGCGTCCGTCCAGGTGGCCTCCAGTGCCGCCGTCGCCTCTTCGTTCGTGTGCGGCAATAGGTTGCTGGGCGACGCGCTGGACCGTTTCCGGAGGACACCGATGGCCATCCCCGCCCTGGACCACTCGACGACCCACTACTCCCTCCCCCACGCCTACTGGATGGCCCAGGCCGCCGGACTGGCCAAGCTGGACCGCCCCGGCATCGAGGCCAAGGCCCACGCATGGGGCTTCGACGAGGTACGCCACTTCGAGTCGACACACCAGATGCCGTTCCTGATCGAGGACACCCAGGCCTACACCATGGCCAGCGACCGCATGATCGTCACCGGCTTCCGGGGCACCGAGGTCCTGAAGATCTACGACTGGCTCACCGACGTCAGCACCCCGCCCGTCCCCGGACCGGCGGACAAGGGCTTCGTCCACTACGGCTTCCACCAGGCCCTGCAGTCCGTCTACCCCGACATCCGCAACACCATCCAGGAACTGCGCACCGACGGGCAGAGCGTCTGGTTCACCGGCCACAGCCTCGGCGGCGCCCTCGCCATGCTGGCCGGAGCCCGCTGGTACTTCGAGGAGCCTCGCCAACTCCCCGACGGCGTCTACACCTTCGGCCAGCCCCGCACCTGTGAACGCCTTCTCTCCGGCGCCTACAACGCGGCCTTCAGGGACCGCTGTTACCGCTTCGTCAACAACAACGACATCGTCCCCCAGCTCCCGCCCGAGCCGGCCTTCAGCCACGTCGACGCGCTCCGCTACTTCGACGCCGACGGGAAGCTCCACGAGGCCATGCCGCTCCTCGCCGGGCTGAAGGACCGGGCCAAGGGCTACCGCCAGGACATGTTCGCCCCCGAGACCGACGGCATCAAGGACCACCACCTGCCCAACTACCTCGCCGCGTTCGAGAAGAACCTCGCCGAGACGGGCTGAGCACAGGCATCCCCGGCCCCAGTGCCTGTCCGCGGCACCCCGGGGCGGGGCGGCCGGGCCCGCTGAGGGGATGCCGCCTTGGCCGGTGGTTGTGGGCGAATCGCGGGGTCACCGGGCGAGTTCGGGTACCAGTTCGGCGGCTGCTTCGATGCGGTCGAGGACGTTCCGGGCGGAGTCCGACAGCGGGTAGCTGCCGGCGTCGACACGGGTGGCGCGCGATCGGTCGGCGTCCGCGCGGGAGAGCGACGACAGTCGTCTGGCCAGCAGGTTCAGGGGGTGGTCGAGGTCGAGGACCACGGTGGAGTAGAAGCCGTCGGCGCTGTCGCGGGTCGGCGGGAACAGGCCGCCCTCGTAGACGGCGAGCCTGCCGTACGGCGCTGACTCGAAGTGCCCGATGCCGGTGTCGAGGGAGCCCAGGAAGGGCGGCGAGGTCCGGCTGTCCAGGGACGTCTGGTCGTAGAAGAAGTTCTCGTTGCCACCGTCCCCGATCAGGAGGTCCCAGGCGGGCACGGGGCTGAGCCTGTGCAGGGCCCTGGGCGGTGGGAACGAGGCGGGGTGCAGCGGGCGCAGGCGGTCGCCGACCACCTGCCACCGCTGCAGGCCACGGTCCAGGCCGGCCGTGACCAGGGAGTCGGCGGTGAACGCGATGGCGCTGATCGGTCCGTGGCCGAGGTGGTCGTCCGCGGCGAACTCGTGCATCGGTTCGAGCCTGCTGTCGGTGATCAGGATCCGGAACCCGTCGGCGAACGCGATCCGGGTGCCGGAGGGGTCGACGGCGAACAGGTCGGCGCGGTTGAGGCCGAACTCCGCCAGGTCGAGCTCCAGCTCCTGGCCGCCGGCGAACCCGAGCGCCGCCCTGACCATTCTCAGGCCCGTCACGAAACCGTCGGCCGTCGCCTCCACCCGCGCTCCGAGCAGCGCCGTTCCGCCGGCCAGGACCGTCTCCCCGTCGGGTGTGTACTCGACGAGTTCCGCGTTCCGGAGGTGGCCGTCGCCGGCGAAGTCGCGCAGGGCGACCACGGTCTGCGCGTCCGGGCAGCACAGCGACACGTGGTTCGTCGGGCCTTCGTAGAACTCGTTCAGGACGCCGGTGCGGTCCACGGTCACGATCCGGCACCGGTGGAGGTCCTCGCCGATCAGGTTGATCGCGGCCACCGGCAGCTGATGGCAGAAGCCGGCCGGGCCGGCGGCGTTGAGGGCGGACGGCAGCACCCGCGACGCCGCCGCGTGGACCGACTCGCTGACCCGTGCCACCTCACGACGGTCGGTCTCGGCCAGCAGCTGGGCCAGCTGGCGCTCCGCCATGCCCTGCGGCTGCCACCGCGACGGCTTCAGGTGGGCGGCTGCCGCCACGGCCTGCGGGAAGGGGAGGGACAGCACCAGCTTCCACAGGCCGCCCCAGGCCCCCTGTCGGGCCAGTGACCTGGCCAGCTCCTGCGTACCCCCGCCGCCCTCGTCTCCCCTGCCGCCGCCCCGCCCGCCGAAGAGCCTCGACATCGCCCAACCCCCTGTCGAATGCGCCGAATTGGCCTACTGGAATTCTCCCTCAGTGATCATGAAACCGGTACTGGGCCGGAGGCATGCGGGGTGAGGACAAGGATTCCGTGTACAGCGCCGACGGAGGCAGGGCGGGGGCGAGTGGTAGAGGCCGGGGCGGGCGGCTACCCGGCCGCGTAGATCAGCCGGCCGACTCCTGCTCGGCCTCCACCTGGGCGTTCCACTCGCGCTTGGCCGCCCGCCAGGCCTCGTCGCTCTGACCGGCCCGCCAGTAGCCCGAGACCGACATCCGCTCGCGCGGGATGCCCCGCTCCAGGCGCAGCAGGCGCCGCAGTTCCTTCACGAAGCCGGCCTCGCCGTGCACGAACGCGGATGCCGTGCCGGCGGGGAACTCCAGCGCGCTCACCGCCTCGACCAGCGCCTCGCCCACCGGGCGCGCGCCGCGGTGCAGCCAGCTGATCTCGGCCCTGGCGGGCGAGACGATCTTCTGCTCCTCGGCGGCGTCCGCGACCTCGACGAAGGCGTGCACGACGGCGTCGGCCGGCATTCGCTCCAGCGCCGCGGCGATCGCGGGCAGCGCGCTCTCGTCGCCCACCAGCAGGTGCCAGTCGGCGCTCGCGTCGGGGGCGTAGCCGCCGCCGGGGCCCAGGAAGCGCACCGTCTCGCCGGGCTGCGCACGGGCCGCCCACGGCCCGGCCAGGCCCTCGTCGCCGTGCACCACGAAGTCGATGGTCAGCTCGTGCAGGGCCGGGTCCCAGGCCCGCACGGTGTACGTCCGGGTGATGGGCCGCTGCTCGGGCGGGAACTCCTCGCGGATCCGCGCCATGTCGAAGGGCTCCGGGTAGGTCACGCCCTCGGGCGCGAAGAGCACCTTGACGTAGTGGTCGGTGAACTCGGTGGCGTCGAAGTCCTCCAACCCCGCACCGCCGAGGACCAGGCGCACCATGTGCGGCGTGATCCGCTCGGTGCGCAGCACCTGTGCTTCGCGGGCCTGCGGTGTCCGGCGGGTCGGTTGGTCTGCCATGGTGCCCCCCTGGGCTGTGTGGTCGCGCTTCCTGGTTAGGCTTGCCTAAGTTAGCACCCTTGAGGCGGTGCTCGGCCCAGGGACGCCAGCCGATCCGCATTCCGCCCACGGCATTCCGCCCACGCCCGGGAACGCGACCCCCTGGCAGCCCTGCCGCAGGTCGCGGACGCATCACTTTTCGGGGGCCGGCTAGGAGAGCTTGAGGAGCAGGTGGCTCAGTTCCCTCGGCATGGTGATCATGCAGTCGTGGCCGGTGGGCAGCTCCCAGACCTGCGCGGCGGAGCCGTTGGGTTGGATCGGGGGGACGGGGCGGCGGGTGATGCCCGGCGGCGTGGGCCCGACGTTGTGGATGTGGGTACGCGGGATCGCGTCCGCGGCCGGGTTGTCCAGTCGCACGGGTTGCTGCAGGCAGCGCACCGTCTGGTCGGTGAGCGTCTCGCGCAGCCAGGCCACGTCCGCCGGGTCCGTGACGCCGAACAGGCCGAGGGGCGCGGGCAGTTCGGGCATCGGGGGGACGCGCCAGCCGCTCTCGGACTTCTCGGCGAGCTCGATCATCCGCCGCCCCACGGGTTGGACGTCGATCGCGGACTCGCCGTCCTGCGGGACCAGGGCGTCGAGGTAGACGAGGTGTGCGATGCGCTCCGGGATCCGGTTGGCCACGGAGGAGATCACCAGCCCCGCGTAGCTGTGGCCGACGAGGACGACGTCGCTGAGGTCCTGCTCGGCGACCAGCCCGACCACGTCGTCGACGTGCGTGTCGAGCCCCACCTCCGGTCCGAGCAGGTACGCCTTGTCTCCGCAGCCGGTCAGGGACGGCGCGAACACCCGGTGCCCGGACGCCTCCAGCAGCGGCGCCACCCGCTCCCAGCAGCTTCCGCTGTGCCAACTGCCGTGTATCAGAAGGAATGTGGACATGAGTGAGCCCTTTCCTCTTTCGCACCCCGGTGCTGTCCGGGCACGAAAGGCATGCTTACGCATGCGACGAGGCGCAGGCAACAGGGCACTTCTCGGCGCCCCGGAGCGGAGAGGCCTGACCCGGCCTCGGCTGGGCCAGGATCGGTCCGGCGTCAGGGGTCAGGAGTCAGGAGTCAGGGGTCAGGGGTCAGGCCGACGTCAGGGGTCAAGCCGGCAGCACCCGCAGGCAGTTCAGACCGTGCCCGGCGGAACCAACAACGCGTTGATCGCGGCGGTGCGGATCGTCGTGGCGACGCTGTCCGGGGCGAGGCCGCTGTTGAACTGCGGAATCGAGTTGATCATCGAGAAGACGGCGTGCGTCAGGACGCGGTTCTGGGCGTCCGAGAGATCGGGGCGGAGCCGCTCCACGAGGGCGCTCCACTCCTCGGCGTAGAGGCGCATCAGTCGCCGCATGCGGTGGCGTTCCTCTTCGGGCACATTGTGTTCGTTCTTCAGGAACACGAGCGTGGACGGAACGTTCTGGAGACTGCGGGTGACGTGGTAGTCGATCATCGCCTCCAGCGCCTGGCGCGGATCTCGCTCCTCGGTCACCGTCTTGCGCGCATTCGCCAGGAGATCGTTCAGCGGCTCCTCGAGTACGGCGATCAGCAACGCCTGCTTGCTCGGGAAGTGCCGGTAGAGCGCGGGACCGCTCACCCCGGCGCGCGCACCGATCATCTCGGTCGTGACCGCGTCGAAGGCGCGCTCGTGGAACAGCTCGCCGGCGACCTTGATGAGCTCCTGCCGGCGGGAGCCGCGCGGAGTCGTGGCACGAGGAGGGGATGAACTCGTCATGGGTGCAGTCTAGGCGAGTGGCCGGTAACGAGCCGTCGCGTACGCGGCCGGCAGGCCAGCCACCGCGCTCAGGTGGGAAAACCCCAGGTGGGATGACATCCCACGCGGGTCGCCGAGCACTCCGCCGGGTGCGATGGCCTTGATGCCACCGGTTAATGCCCGGGCCGGCGGTTCGTCGTCCATGACGCCGGTGAAGCCCGCGGTGGCGCGGTCGCCGCGGACGGGATCCGGCCGGATGGCGAGCATGATCGAACGTTCGGCGACGTCCGCGTGGCCGCCGAGATGGTCGGCGAGTCCCGCGACGAGCCGGGCGCACCGCGCCAGGCGTCGAGGACCGCTGTCGGATCCGCGAACGCGATGACGTCCGGGCCGGCGGTCGGCGAGCTTCGACCCAATGTTAATCATCAATAACTCACGGGTTCCAAGAAGCCGCCCTTGACCGCACTATGTCCGTGAACTACGTTACTGGCCAATAACATCGAAGGAGGGGGCGACATGGACTTCATCCTCATGACCGAGGGCGACACGCCGCCGGGACTCACCCACCAGCACCGCTACCGAGAGCTGATCGAGGAGGTGCTGCTCGCAGAGCGGGTCGGCTTCGACGCCTTCGGCAGCTCCGAGCAGCACGTCGCCATCGGCACGGCCTCGATCTCCGCTCCGGAGGTGCTCTACCCGTACCTGATGGCCCTCACGAACCGGATCCGCTTCATCCACCTGGTGACGCTGCTGCCGACGCGGATCAATCACGCGCTGCGCGTCGCGGAGCGCATCGCGACCGAGGACATCCTGTCCAACGGCCGCGTCGAGCTCGGCACCGGACGCGGCAACACGACGCTCGCGCTGCGGGCGTTCGAAGTCGACCCGACCGAGAACAAGGCCCAGTGGCGCGAAGGCATCGAGCTGATCCGCCGGGCGTTCCTCGACGACCCCTTCTCGTTCGTGGGCGAGCACTACAAGATCCCGCCGCGCAGCCTGGTCCCGAAGCCGTTGCAGGGGCCCTATCCGCCGATCTCGGCCGCCGCGGGCAGCCCGAGCTCGGTCGAGACCGCCGCCTCGATGGGCATCGGCGCCATCATGGGCGGGTTCTTCCTGGGCTTCGACCTCGTGGAGAACATGCTGAAGCTCTACGACGAGACGCTCGCCGCCACCACCCACCCGTACCCGATCACGCCGCGCAAGATGGTCCTGATCAGCGGCGGCATGCACTGCGCCGAGACGACGGCGCTGGCCCGCGAGCAGGCCGAGCCCCTGTTCGACATGGTCAGGCTCGCGACCGACGCCTTCGAGCGGCTGTCCAAGCTGTCGAAGGACTACGCCTACATGGGCGCGGTCAAGGACGTCGACTTCGACGACGAGGAGTACATGTTCGAACGTTCGCAGGGCTTCATCGTCGGCGATCCGGAGCGCTGCATCGCACACGTCCAGCGGTACGCGGACATGGGCGTGGAGGCGCTCGTGCTGCGCGTGGACAGCCTTCCCCACGACCAGCTCATGCGCTCGATCGAGCTGTTCGGCAAGTACGTGATCCCGCGCTTCAAGCACCCGCGCAACGTGGTGCGCCCGGCCGACGACGTGCTGGCCGACATCCGCGCCGCGCGCCCCGCCCACCAGGAGGCCCTCCGCCGGTTCCAGGCCGGACACGACCTCAAGAACGCCGTGGAGGCGGTCCGATGAGCGACCTCTACGACCACGGCACCGGCCACGTCCTCGTCGAGCGCCCCGCCGACGGCGTCCTGCAGATCACGATCAACCGGCCCGAGCGGTACAACGCGCTGCTGATGCCGATGTTCGAGGAGATGAGCCGGATCTGGGCCGACGTCGAGCGCGACGACGAAACCCGCGTCGTCGTGGTGACCGGAGCCGGGAAGGCCTTCTGCACGGGGATGGACGTCAGGGAGCCCGATCCGACCCTCGAGCAGGCACTGGCGATGCTGGAGAGCGAGCGCAAGCGGGTGTCAGCCATGCTACGGATCGAGAAGCCGATCATCTCGGCGATCAACGGCCCCGCAGCCGGCTACGGTCTGTCGACCGCGCTGCTCGCCGACATCAGCATCGTCGCGGAGGACGCGGTGCTCATGGAGGGCCACACCAAGGTCGGCGTGACCGCCGGTGACCACGCCGCGCTGATCTGGCCACTTCTCGTCGGGATGGCCAAGACGAAGTACTACGTGCTGACGTCCGAGAAGCTGACCGGCACGGAGGCCGAGCGGATCGGCCTCGTGAGTCTGGCGGTCCCGCGCGAGCAGGTGCTGCCGCGCGCCCTGGAGGTCGCCACCCAGCTCGCCCAAGGCCCCCAGCAGGCCCTGCGTTTCACCAAGCGCGCCCTCAACACGTGGCTCACCAACGCGCTGCCCCAGCACGAACTGTCCGGTGCGCTCGAAATCCTCGACTTCGCCGGCGCCGACTACCTCGAAGCGCGCCAGGCCTTCCGGGAGAAGCGCCCCGCGAACTTCCCCTCCGCCCGCACTGCCCACACATCGGCGAACTGATCGGAGACGACCATGACCACAGCCCGGCACAGTACGACGCGCAGCGTTGTCCGCGTGTCCGACACAGGGGGCGGCGCGGCCGTCCTGACCCTGGACCACCCACCCGCGAACGCGTTGAGCAACGCCGCCGTCCGCGAGCTGACGACGGCACTGAACACCCTCGCCGCCGGCCCGAACGCCCCCGCGCTGGTCCTGACGGGCGCGGGCGAGCGCTTCTTCTGCGCGGGAGGCGACATCAAGGAGGCTGGCGCCTACGACGCCGAGTCCATGGTCGAGCGCATGACGGCCTTCCACGCGCTGCTCTGCGCCCTGGAGGACTTCCCCCGGCCGCTGGTGTGCGCGGTCAACGGCTGGTGCGTCGGCGGTGGCATCGAGATCGCGCTGTTCGCCGACGTGGTGTACGCGTCGCCGCAGGCACGTTTCGTCTTCCCCGAGATCGACCGCGGACTGCTCCCGGCCGTGAAGGGGATCGCCCGGGTGCGCACGGTCCTCGGCGACCGCGCGGCCCGGCGCCTCCTGCTGGGGGGAGAGCCCGTCGACGCGCTCGACGCGCAGGCCGTCGGCATCGTCGACCACGTGGTCGAGCAAGGCGAGTTGCTCGCCGTCGCGACAGCACGCGCGCGGGCGGCGGCCGCGAAACCGCCCGCCGTGTTCGCGGCGCTGAAGCGGGCCCTGCGCACGGGCAGTGCCGGCCGGGCCGCCGCAGCCCAGCTCCGAACCACGATCGCCGACTCGCGCAGGGTCTTCGACGACCCCGCGGCCCGAGCGGCCCGGGAGGCCTGGAATGACTGATCGAGTGGAGGAGGTGGACCGGTCCGTCTTCCGTTCGGCGCTGGCCAGCTTCCCGTCGGGCGTGACCATCGTGACGACGCGCGGCGAGGCCGGCACCCTGCACGGGTTCACCGCGAGTTCCTTCGCGTCGCTGTCACTCGATCCGCCGCTCGTGCTGGTGTGCCTGGACCGGCGAGCGGACTGCTTCCCCGTCTTCATGGCCGCCGAACGGTTCGTCGTGAACGTCGTGACGCCCGCCCAGGCGGAACTGGCGATGAGGTTCGCGACGAAGGGCGCGGACAAGTTCGCGCACGTCGGCTTCGAATCCGACGAGGAACGCCACCCGTCGCTGCCCGACGCGGCGGCGGTCCTCCACTGCGAACTGCACCAGGTCGTCCCCGGTGGCGACCACGTGATCCTCATCGGTCGCGTGCACGAAGCCCGGACGGGCGGCGGTGAGCCGGTGACGTGGTACCGAGGTGGCTTCCTCCGCCTCGGGGAGCGTGCCGCGTGATCGCCGTCGGACCCGGGCCGAGCGGACCCGGGCCGAACGGATCCGGGAAGGAAGCCGCGTCATGGATCTGAGGACCTTCGAACCGGCCCGGACGCTTCCGGGGCTGCTGCTCGATCGTGCGAGCAGGACACCCGACCGCATCGCGCTGCGGCACCGGCGCGACGGGGCCGTGCAGACGATCACCTGGCGGTCGTACGCGGGCCGTGTACGCGACCTCGCGCTCGGCCTCGCCGCGCACGGTGTACGGCACGGCGATCGCGTCGCCGTGATGAGCGGCGCGCGCCCGGAATGGGCCTTCGCCGCGCTGGCGGTGCAGAGCCTCGGCGGCTTGGCGGTCGGCGTCTACCCGACCAACTCTCCCGCCGAGATCGAACAACTCCTCACGCACAGCGAGGCGGTCGCCTTCATCGGCGAGACGGCGACGGAGCTCGCCAAAGTAGCGGCGGTCGCCGCACGCACACCGGCGCTGCGACTCGTCGCCGGCATCGACGCCACGCCACCGGCGCTGCCCGCGACCGTCAACGGGACGACCTGGGAAGCGCTGTGCGAGCAGGGAGCGCAGCACGCACGGCACGCCGACGAAGGCCTGGACCCGCTGCGCGAGTTGGTCGCGGGCGGATCCCTCGACGACGCCGCAGTGCTCTTCTACACGTCGGGGTCCACCGGAGCGCCGAGGGGCGTCACGCACTCGCACCGGACGCTGCAGCACTCGATCCAGACCGTCGTCGGCCTCTACCCGGAGATCGTGAGCCACGAGCACGACGTCGTGGGATTCCTGCCG
Organism: Kitasatospora sp. NBC_01300; assembly: GCF_041435235.1. Classification (NCBI taxonomy): domain Bacteria; kingdom Bacillati; phylum Actinomycetota; class Actinomycetes; order Kitasatosporales; family Streptomycetaceae; genus Kitasatospora; species Kitasatospora sp. NBC_01300. The sequence goes on from NZ_CP108409.1 coordinate 187,094, forward strand.
CTGGCCCACGTCGCGCCGGCGGTGATATCGCTCTTCGCTCCGTTGCTCACCCGGCTGGTGGTCACGTACTGCCCCATCGAGGACTACCGGGACGTGCTGCGCTCGGTACGGCCGACGGCACTGCTCTGGCCGCCGCGGTTCTACGAGAAGGCCGCCGGTGAACTCATCGCACGGACCCAGGCCTGGCCGCGATCGCGCCGCCACGTCTACGACGTCGCCATGTGGGTCGGCCGCAGGGTGGCCGACGACCGCTGGTCCCGCCGCCGCTCCTCGGCACCGCTGCGCATCGCGTACGCCGCCGCGCTGCGCGGAGTCTTCCTGCCGCTGCGGGCGACCATCGGGATGGACCGCATCCGCCTCGCCTACACCGCGTCCGCGGCCATGCCCGCGAGCGTCCTCGGGATCTGGCAGATCTGGGGGCTCGACCTCCGCGAGAACTACGGTCTCACCGAGACCGGAGCGTGCCCCGTCGCGCACTTCGACCAGCCGTTCCCCCGCCCGGGCACCATCGGCAGGAAGTTCGCGGACCCGCGCTTCGAAGTGAGAGTCGCGGGCGACGGCGAAATGCTGATCCGCGCACCGCTTCTCTTCACCGGATACTGGCGCGACCCGGAGGAGACCGAGGCCGTTCTCCGGGACGGCTGGCTGCACACCGGTGACCTGGTCGAGTACACGCCCCACGGCGACATCCGGCTCATCGGCCGCAAGAAGGACGTGATCATCACCCGGGGCGGCAAGACGATCAGTCCTCAACCCATCGAAACCCGGTTGAAGGAGAGCACGCTGATCAACGAGGCGATCGTCGTCGGGGAGGCGCGCAAGTACCTCACCGTCCTGCTGGAGCCGAGCACCACCGCGGACGCCCCGTCGGCGGAGGCCGCCACCGAACGCCTGCGGACGGAGGTCGACCGGGTCAACGCCGATCTCGCGCGGGCGGAACAACTGAAGGACTTCCGCGTTCTGCCGCGCCCCTTGGAGGTCGAACGCGGCGAGCGGACCGCGAACGGCAAGGTCAAACGCAACGCCGTCGTGAGGTCGTTCGCCACGCTGATCGACGAGATGTACGACGCGGACGACGACGTGGCGATCGCCGACCACGTGCGGTCGAGGTCGGGCCAGGTGCGCTGACCATGAGCGCCGTCGACGGTGGGCGGACCTGATCACGGCGAAGACCTCCGGTGTGGTGGAGGTGTCCAGGCTCCACACCACACACGGAGGTCTTCGTACCCCACCGTCATGCCCGGTTCACCGTGCACGGCAGGCGGCTCCTCGCCTATTCCAACCGCAATGACGAAACGGACACCGGCTCACGTACCGCCCCTTCAGAGCCGGCGGGTTGCTGCCCGAGACAGTCCTCACAGACTGCCCCGGCGAATCTGACGTCCGATCAAGTCTCTTTCACGACAGGACGAATGACGGGCAGCGACGGCGAGGACGGCGACCTCCGTGCGACCGGGCGAGTCAGGCCTCAGGCGCGCCGCACCACGAAGGTGACCGCGGCGTTGTCCCCCCTACCGCCGATCACCTGGCAGGTGAGGCCCGCGCCGACAGTGCACTCGTTGACGTTCGACCCGGCATAGGGATTGCTCCAGTGGATCGACCCGCTCCAGGTGTCCACGCCGAAGCCGATCTGCCCCTCGGTGCCCGTCAGGAACCCGCACGACTCGGTGCTCCAACTGGGCGCCGCGTTCGGCAGGACGTAGCTCGGGGGCAGCGAGCTGCCGGCGGTCCAGCACCCGTGGGCCAAGGTGGCCGAGCCGAGGTACAGCATGCTGCCAGTCTGGTTCGACAGGGTGACCTGGGTGCTGCGCAACGCATAACCGCCGGACACCGCCGGGCCGGCCGACTGCGTCGTTCCGGCGTAGGGGGTGGCGGCCTGCGCCGCGGGAGCCAGGGCCAAGCCGGCGCTCAGCGCCAGGACGGCTGTCAGTACGGAGGACCGGACAACACGCTTGGAGGTCATGGCAGCCAACTCTCTATCGGAGGACGGTCAGGTACACGCCTCAACGGGACGGCGGACCTCGTCGGTTCACCGACCGCCACGACCTACGGGAATGAGGGCCTGTGTGAGGTTGTGACCAGTCCCGCGGCTCCGCCCTCCTCCGAGAGCCGAACAGGGAGGAGGGTGAGCTGTGACGCGTCCGTCGGCAACTCACTGACGATCAGTGGACGATGGTCGATCCCTACCTGCCGGTCGGCGGGTTCAGCCCACACCCCGAAGCAACCGCAGGAACACGCGGGCCGGCGTGCGGGCACCGCCAGCCAGCACCGCCCACGACTCGCGGGAGCTCAGCAGTCGTACCGGTGGATCGTGGGCCAGCAGGGGCACGCACGGCAGACGAAGACGTGGACGCCGCCCGCGTCGCCCATGGCCATCCCGTGGCTGCCGCCGTGGGCGGGTCGGTTACCAGGGCAGCGGGCCCTCGGCGTCGGTGTAGGTGCCGGTGGGGCCGTCCGGGGTGAGGCTGGCCATGCGGACGATGATCTCGGCGCCCTGTTCGACGGTCTGGATGCCGGTGTTGCCGTTGAGGTCCGTCTTGGTGAAGCCGGGCTCGACCGCGTTGATGCGCATGTTCGGGAACGCCTTGGCGTACTGCACGGTGACCATGTTGACGGCGGCCTTGGAGGCCGGGTAGGCGACGCCGGGGTACGCGTAGGCGGGGGTGCCGGCGGTGGTGACGCGGGTGAGCGAGGCCAAGCCGCTGCTGAGGTTGACGATGACGGGGGCGGCGGAGCGCTGCAGCAGCGGGAGGAACGCATGGGTGACGCGTACCGTGCCGAAGACATTGGTTTCGAACGTGCTCCGCATCAGGTCGGCGGTGACGTCCGCGGCACCGACGATGCCGTTGTCCTCGTCCCGCTCCTCCACGCCGGCGTTGTTGACCAGCACGTCCAGGCCGCCGTCGGCCTCGACGGTCCTCGCCGCCGCGGCGACCGAGGCGTCGTCGGTGATGTCGATGACGACCAGCCGTGCGCCCAACTGTTCGGCGGCGCGACGCCCGCGCTCGGGGTCCCGGCTGCCGATGTACACGGTGTGACCTGCGGCGATGAGTCGACGGGCGGTCTCGAAGCCGAGCCCCTTGTTCGCTCCGGTGATCAGTGTTGTGGTCATGCCTCCAGGATGCTGCGCGGCGATGCCGTCAGCCATGCGTCCGGCCTTCCTGGGACTGCCGGTACCAGGCACCCGCGGGTGGGGCGGTGCACAGTGGTGGCATGGCGACCACGGAGTTCGGGCGGACGGTGCGGCGCTGGCGTGACCGGGTCCCGCCGGAGGCGGCCGGACTGCCGGTGGGCGGCCATCGACGCGCCGCCGGACTGCGCCGGGAGGAGCTGGCGCTGCTGGCCGGGATCTCGGTCGACTACGTCACCCGCCTCGAACAGGGCCGGGCGACCAACCCGTCGGAGCAGGTCGTCGAGGCGCTGGGGCGGGCACTGCGACTGAACGCGGAGGAGCGTGAGCATCTCTTCCGGGTCGCCGGGCTGGTGGCGCCGGGACGCGGCACGGTGCCCGCCTACATCACGGCCGGCGTGCAACGGATGCTGGACCGGCTGACCGGCACACCCGTCGCGGTCTACGACGCGGCGTGGACGTTGCTGCTGGCCAATCCGCTCTACACCGCGCTGATGGGTGAACGGCACGGCAAGGAGCGCAACGGGGCGTGGCGGAACTTCCTCGGCCCGGACAGCCGGGTCCGCCACACGCCGGAGTCCCGGCAGGCGTTGGAGACCGCGGTCGTCTCCGACCTGCGGGCGGCGGCGAGCCGCTACCCGGCGGATCTGCGGCTGCGGCGTCTGATCGCTGATCTGCGCGGCAACAGCGAGCGGTTCGCCGAGCTGTGGGACTCCGGCGCGGTGGGGCACCAGGAGGCCTCGCGCAAGACCATCGACCACCCGCAGGTGGGATCGCTGACGCTGGACTGCGACGTGCTCAGCGTCGCGGGCAGCGATCTGCGGATCATGGTCTACACGGCCGAACCCGGCACCGAGGACGCCGAACGGCTGGCGCTGCTGGGGGTGACCGGCACGCAGGCGCTGGTGACAGTCGCCGGCGAGGGCGGCGGGTGAAACCGCCGCAGCGGGTCAGCTCAGCTGTCGAGCCCGGCGGCGCGGCGGCCGGGCGGCTCGGCGGCCGGACGGCGCAGCGGCCGGACGGCGCAGCGGCCGGACGGCGCAGCGGCCGGACGGCGCAGCGGGCGAGGACGGCCTCGCGGCGTTCGGCGGTCCGGCGGAGCGCGTCCTTGCGGTCGCGTTTGGACAGCCGGTCCAGGTAGAGCTGCCCTTCGAGGTGGTCGGCCGGGTGCTGCAGGCAGCGGGCGAAGCAGCCCTTGGCCTCGATGACCAGTGGGATTCCGCCCTTATCGCCGCCCGCCGCCGTGTGGGCCTACGCTGACGCATCACGGAGGACGCCACCGGCGTCCCGGGCCTTCACTGGCGCTTCGATCACCAAGTGCTGGACGCCGAGGCCGCCGTCGATGGCTGGTACGCATTGTTGGCCGGCCTGCCCGCCGACAAGGCCGACTCCGCGCAGCCCCGAGCAGACCATGGTCAGCCTCTACCAGGACAACCGCCAGGTCCGCCCCACCGGCCGGATGATCCTCTACCCAACCCGCTGGCCACAGACCTGAAAGCGGTGAAGCGTGGCGATACGGGCCCCCGCCTCGGGCCCGGGCCCTACGATCGGATTCCGTGATCACGACCAGGGCCGACGGCCTCACCCTCGATACCGACCCCGCGCGCATCGACCTCGACCGTGTGCACCACTGGCTCTCCACCGACGCCTTCTGGGCACTGGGCCGGAGCCGAGATGCCGTGGCACGCTCGATCGAGCACTCGCTCGTCTTCGGCGTCTACACCCCGGACACGGCTGAGCAACTCGCCTTCGCCCGGGTGGTCACCGACTACGCCACCTTCGGCTGGCTCTGCGATGTCTACGTTGCCCGCGAGGCGCGCGGGCGGGGCATCGGCACCTGGCTGGCGGAATCGGTCGTCACGACGCTGGCGCCTCTCCGACTGAAGCGGCTGATGCTATCCACGCTGGACGCCCACGACGTCTACGCGCGAGCCGGCTTCTCGGCCGTGCCCGAACCTCAGAAGCTCATGATGATCACGACACCCGGCGCTTCGGCCGAAACCGTAGGCCCGCTGGCCACAGACCTGGAACGGTGACCCTCGAAGTACGGGGCCAGTGGCTCGGCTCGGTTGGTCGACCGGGAACTCGAGACCCTGCGCCGGATCCTGCGCGAGGGCAAAGTCTCCTGGCAGACGACGACCACATGGAAGGCATCCACGGACCCGGCCTTCATCGCCAGGATGCACCGGGTCCTGGAGCTCTACGACGCGCCGCCCGCCGACGGACGGGTGGTCTGCGTGGACGGGTTCGGCCCGCTCAACCTTCAGCCGCGCAAGGGCGAGGCTTGGCGCGTCACGTCTCGGTTTGGCCTCGGGGCGCCCGGATCCTCGGCAGGCCGAAGCCCGCCATCTGCTTCTCCTCGTAGGAGAGGAAGCCCATCTGCCGATAGAAGGCGTGGTTCCTCTTCCCCTCCGGTGTCGACTCGTGGTCGGTGGACAACAGGAAGAGGCGACAGTGCGCGTACCGCTCCATCAGGTGTTCAAGCAACGCCCGGCCGATCCCCTGCCGGTGGAACCTCGGGTTGACCAGCAGGTCCTGGACGTAGCAGATGCTTTCATCGTCGGAGACCGTCCTGGCCAGGCCAAGGAGCACGCCTGACTCATCGCGGGCAGTGACGACCAGGTGCGAGTTGGCCAGACCGCGACAGAGCTTGTCGACGTCGCAGGTGTACCCCTCCCACCCGACCGAGACGTAGAGCCCGAACATCTCCTCCGGGTCGAACTCCGTTTCCTCCGCAATCACCACGCCGGACTCTCCCACTCCAGTCAGCCGCCTCGCGCCGGCACGGCCAGGGACCCAGGAATGCGTTGCCTGCGACTTCCCCACCCGGGCGGCAAGCGAGGCGGTTCCCTCCGTCTGCCGTCCAGCATGCATCCTCTATTGATCTTGCCGGATGCACAACGCATGCCGGTCTCCAGGTTGGCGCCCCGCAGAGATCAATGACCGGCCTCGCCCCGCTGACCGGCAGCGAAATCCGACGCCTGTTCACCACCTTGCTGCCCCGGCCCGCCCGCGACCTCTCCCGCCACCTGCGACGGTCCACATGGCGCCGCCGCCACCGAGCATGCGCCCACACCAGCCACTACCAGCGACAAGCCGCCCAAACAACCATGAAGATCACGACCTACAGCTGGAGTACCAACTGATCGATTCAGAATCAGATCTTGGTCTGACCTTTCGGCTGAGATGGTGCCCAGCGGTGCGACGGAACCGCTTGCCCTGCCTGCGCGTTGGCTCGACAGGACTTGAGGGGGAACCTTGTCGAGCTTGAGCTTCCCGCCGGCGCGGGCGGTCGGACGCGGGGCGGCCTGGTACCGCGGGGACTGCCATGTCCACTCCGTCCACTCGGACGGGGAACTCACCCCTGATGAGTTGGTCGTTCGGGCGCGCGCCGCCGGGCTCGACTTCATCGCGACAACGGAGCACAACTCGGCCGCGCCCCCTGGTGTATGGGGGCAGCTGGCCGCCGACGACTTCTTGATCCTCCTCGGTGAGGAAGTGACCACGAAGACCGGGCACTGGCTCGCGCTCGGCATCGATCCCGGCGAGGTCGTCGACTGGAACCACCAGGTCAGGGACGGACTGGTCGACAGGTGCCTGGACCAGGTCCACCGAGCAGGAGGCCTGTGCGTGGCCGCGCACCCGCATGCGCCCTACCCGTCCGGCGACTTCATGTTCCCCTTCCGGGGCTTCGACGCGGTGGAGGTGTGGAACGGAGCGTGGACCTCGGACCGGCCCTGGAACGCCGACAACGAGGCGGCCCTGGCAGAGTGGGGGCGGAGCCTCGCGGCGGACATCCACTCGGGTTCGTGGCGGCCGGCGATGGGCAACAGCGACACCCACCTGGAAGGGCAGATCGGCATCCCCCACACCGTGGTCTTCGCCGAGGAGCTGAGCACCGAGGCGATCCTGGCCGGAATCCGCGCCGGCCGCAGCTGGATCGCCGAATCGGCGGACGTGGACGTGTCGTTCACCGCCCGTGCCGGTGGTCGCGTTGCCGGGGTGGGGGAACGACTCGCGACTCGTGGCGGGCAGGTGGAAGTGCGGGCATCAGTACAAGGTGTTCCGGCGGGGACCGTCAGCTTCCACACCGATCGAGGAAAGGTCCACCGGGCACCTCTCCCCGCTGACGGGGTGGGCGTGGTGCAGTGGGACACGAGGGCGGAGGATTCGGCGTCAGTCCGCGTCGAGGTCCGCCATCCCGACGGAAACACCGCCGCACTCACCAATCCGATCATCCTGACCTGACCGCTTGTTCATCAGGACACGTCGGTCATGCTGGCCAGGTTCTTGGGCACCTTGTCGGACTGGTAGCTGCGCGTACCGGGCCCGGCGGGGAGGCCGGCCGAGCGGTCCGTCGTCCGTCGTTCATGGTGCAGGCTGGTGTCCGTGGACAGCGCCTCAGCAAGTGAACCGGCCGGAGATCTCAGCGTGTTGACGTTCGACCAGCTCACCGCGTTCGCCGAGCGTCCTGGCCGGCATCGTGGCGAGCTGGAGGGCATCCGGGAGATCAGCGCCCTGCGCGCGTACCGCTCCGAGGATGGCCTCGGACCGGCGGAGCGCAGGCAATGGGCGAAACTGTCCCTGCGGGTCAACGCGCGCCTGCACGGAGACGGTCCTTGGGAACGGGCGCGCATGGCCCAGAACGCCTTCATGCTCCGGGCGTGGATCATCGATCACCTCGGTCCCGACGCCCGGGACCCCGACTGGGACCCTGACGCTCTTGCCGCCGACACCCTCGCCGAACTCGCCCTGAGTCCTGCGGAGGCCGGCGCCCTGGGAGCCCGCTGGCGGGCCCTGCCTGCCGAGCAGATCGGTGAGCTACGCCGCCTCAGGAATCTGACCGGCCACCTCGACCTGATCATCGGACACCTACGGCCTGGTCGCAGTCGCGACCAGCTCCAGGAATGGCTGGCCGTCCGGCCGCTTCTCCCCTGACCCGGGCGGCCGACGAGACCGCTGCCTGTCCGCTCGACCTGTAGGCCGAGGAACGAAGTCCAACGGATCCCGGCGGTACCGGAATTGATTCGCGCAGATCACTTCCGCCTCCCGGTCGAATCTGACAGCATCGTCGGTCGTCCGGCGATCAGTCGGCGGTGATCCGTACGCCGACGTGCCCCTCGGCTTCGTCCGTCCGCAGCTGAACTGCGCACGGACCGAAGCGATGAACGTGTCCGGTGGACTCCACCGTAGGAAGTAGAAAGGCGGCCGCCCCGCCGCATCACGTGGAGGAGATGTGACCACCGAAGCCGGCACCCCAGGGCCCGCCCACCGCCCCGCGCGCTGGGTCCGCACCAGGCTGCGCGCGAGCCCGCTGACGGCCCTGTTGACGGCGGCCCTCGTGCTCGTCACCGTCTTCCTGGCGGCGGCCTTCCCCCGGATCGCGGACCGGAACGCGGACTCGGCGCTCGGGGCCTACGTGAGCCACCGGGGCATCTATCCGACCAGCCTGCACACCACCTCACGAGCCCGACCGACCGACACCGCCGACAGCCTCGACGCCGTGCAACGGGAGCTCGTCGCGCGGGTCGGCCGGGAGCTCCCGCTCTCCCCAGCGGGCCTGGCCCACGGCACCAGCACCGCGTTCAACGACATGTACAACCCGGGGTACGCACGGCTCTCCGAGGAGATCGCCCCGGGGCTCTCCCTGGCCTACCTGCACGGCCTTGCCGACCGCGTGACCCTCACCGACGGCACGTGGCCCGGCAAGGCGCCCGCCGCCGGCCCGCTGCCGATCGTGCTGAGTCGGATGGCCGCCGACACCGTCGGCATCAAGCTCGGCGATGTCGTCGACAGCGGCACCGGCGGACCCACCGGGCGGCGGACCGCCGTGGTGACCGGCTTCTATCGCGTCAACGATCCGCTCGACCCGTTCTGGGACGGCCTCGGCTGCCCGGGCCGGGCCTGCCTGGACCTCGGCACCCACGGCGACAACCGCTGGCGGACCACCGGCTTCGTCGACGGCGCGAGCCTGTCCGCGCTGACCGGTTGGGGCCAGACCGTCGAGGACTTCTGGCGACTGCCCGTCGACCCCGGCTCCCTGCGCGCCGACCGGCTCGACCGGATCCGCGCCGCCGTCCAGCCCTTCCTGACCGGACGGGACGCGACGGCGCTGGTCACCGCGACCAAGCGCGCGGACCTGCACATCAGCTCCTTCCTGCCCGACGTCCTCACCGAGGCGGCCGCCCGCTACCACGCGGCGATGGCGCTGAGCGCGATCGGACCGGCAGGTGTCGCGGGCGTCGCCACCGTGGTGCTGCTCCTGGCCGCGGTCCTCGGCACCGACCGGCGCGCCACCGAGATACGGCTGCTGTACGCCCGCGGTGGTTCACGCCGCGCGGTGGTGCTGCGCCTGCTCGGCGAGGGCGCGGTGACCGTCCTGCCCGCCGCCGCGCTCGGCACGCTGCTCGCCGTGCTGCTGCTGCCCACCCCCCGGTGGGGCTACGCGGTGCTGGCGGCCCTCGCCGCGACGCTGCTCGCCCTGCTGGCCTTCCCGGCCCGTGTCGCCCTGCTGTGGCCGCGTCAGCGGGCGGCCCGCGGCCGGGACCGGGTGATCGGCACCCTGCGCCGGGTGACCTTCGAACTCACCGTCGCGGCCGTCACCGTCGCGGCCGTGGCCGAGGTCCGCCGACGCGGCGTCGGCCACGCCGGGTCCAGCGTGGACCCGCTGCTCGCGGCCGCCCCGCTGCTGCTCGCCGTGACCGGCGGACTGCTGCTGGCCCGGATCGTGCCGGTGGTGCTCGGGCGGCTGGCCGCACTCACCAGGCGCGGCCGCGGCCTGATCGGGTTCCTGGGCCTGGCCCGTGCCGCCCGCGACGGCTCGGGGCGTCGTCGGCGGTCCCTGTTGCCGGTGCTCGCGCTCCTGATCGCCGTCACCACGACCGGTTTCGGCGCCACCGTGCTCGACACCGTGGAGCACAGCCGGATGCGGGCCGCGCGGGCCGCGACCGGCGGCGACATCGCCATCACCGTCCCGGACTACGCCACCCTGCCGGAGTCCTTCACCAAAGCCGCCGCCGAACTGCCGGGAGCCCGGAGTTCGACCGGGGTCCGCGTCGATTCCAGGACCCTGTTCATCGGCGCCGACCAGGGGTATACGAAGGCCGTTCTGGTGGTCGCGGAGCCGCGGGCGTACGCGGAGATCGCCCGGAGCACCGGGGTCGGCGAGTTCGACGCGGCGCAGCTCGCCGGCGCCCCCGGCGGCGCCGACACTCCGGTGCCCGCACTGTTCAGCCGCGACCTGGCCGGGCGGCTGGCCGCCGGCGCGCCCAAGGTGCACCTGCTCTCCGGGAACGATCTGTTCACCACCGTCGCAGGAGTCGTCACCGCCACCCCTGCCTTGGTGGAACCGGTTCTGCCGTTCGTCGTGGTGCCCGCCGGTCCCGCCGCGCAGCGCCTGCCCGAACTCGGCCGGATGAACAAGTGGCTCGGCATCGGCGACTTCGACCCCGACCAGGTCAGGGCGACACTCCTGGAGCAGGGCCTGACCCAGCCGACGGGCATCACGAAGCTGATCGCGCAGGACGCCGCGGCCGCGGGCCGGGGCACCCACGGGCTGCCTCCCGGGTACACGGTGGGCAGCAGCCGCGAGTACGCCGGGCAGCTCGCCGAGGACCCGTTGCAGCAGGCCGCCGGGCGACTGTTCCGGTACGCGGCGGTCGCCGGCGCGGGGTTCGCCCTGCTCGCCGTCCTGCTGACGCTGTTCCAGGCCGCGCCCGACCGCGCGACGGTACTCGCCCGGCTGCGGACCATGGGCCTGCGGCCCCGGCAGGGGCTGGCGCTGATCGTCGCCGAGGCACTGCCACAGGTCCTCGCGGCCGCCGTCGGCGGCGGGCTGGTCGCCGCGGTGGCGGTCGCACTGCTCGGCTCGGCCTTCGACATCTCCACGCTGGTCGGTGCCAAGGTCGGCAACGCCCTGTCGCTCACGGTGGTACCGGTGCTACTGCCCACGGTGGGCCTGGCGCTGGTGGCCTGCGTCGCGGTGGTGCTGGAGGCGCTGGTCGCCGGCCGGCGCCAGATCGCCACCGAGCTACGCGCCGGGGACGGGCGATGACGCCGGAGGAGGCGCGGTAGCCGCCTCGCCGCCGTGTCACCCGGCGCCTCACCCCGGCTCCCCACCCCGGCGACGCGAGTGCCTGGGGCCCCCGTTGGACCCGCGCACCCGGGCTTCGGCCGCCACCAGGACGGGCAGCGCGGGCAGCAGGTCGGTGCTGCCCGGGCGAGAAGCATCTCCTGTCCGGCGCCGAGGACAAGATCGCCAGCGTCAACGACCTCGGCGCACTCGACGCCTTCGCGCCACACCCTTCGGCGCTGCTCCACCAGCACGACCACCGCCGGGCCGTGAGGCCGGAAGGACTGACGGCCCGTGACACCACGGGTTTCCGCCATTCTCGAACGGGCCCCCGGAAACGGCCGCGACCGGGCCGACAGCCCGCGAGGATTCCTTGCATGTCCACGCTCACCAATCTCGTCAGGGCCGGCCTCGCCGCAGCCCTGACTGCGACCGCCGTCGTCGCCGGCGCCACCGCCTCCCCGGCAGCGCCCACCGACAACCCGCCCGCCACCGGCCCGCACGTGGTCCTGGGCCAGGCCGGGAACTACCCCTCCGAGCAACAACGGGTCGGTGTCTTCTCGCTATCCTGGAGCTCGGTCGGAACAGAGGACCTCATCGGTCCCACCCACTTCACCGTCGACCTGCCCCCAGGGGTAACCACCAACGGCGCGATGTTCTACTCCATGCCGCCGGACTACACCTTCACCGAGAGCGTCTCCCCCGACGGCCGCCACCTGGAGGCCGTCCTCCTCGGCAACCGGGCCCCCGGCCGGTCCGACTTCATGAAGATCACCCTCATCGCGGCGGGGACCGGGCCCATCACCGGCGCGATCACCGCCCTGGTGGCCAACGCGGACGACCAGGACCCGACCGGCCACCTCTCCACCCACGTGTTCGGCGGCGACCAACCGGCCCCAGTGCTCCCCGCGGCGCCCCAAGTCGACACCGTCAGCACCACCGCGGGCCCGGGCGTGGGCGGCACGCCCGTCACCCTCACCGGCACCGGACTGACCGGCGCCATGGTCCTGATCGGCGGCCAACCCGCCCCCGGCAACTGCACCGACACGGCCTGCACGGTCACCACCCCCGGCGGCTCGGGCTCCGCCGACATCACCGTGGCCGGGCCCAGCGGAACCACCTCGGCCCCGGCCGACTTCACCTACACCGGCGCCGCACCGCCGCTCCCGCCCGTGCCCTCGGGCATCAGTCTGACCCCCAACGGCAAGGTGCCGGACGGGGAGCAGCTCATCGTCCTCGGCCGCGACCTGGCCGGCGGCACCGTCGCCATCGACGGCGACCCGGCCCCCCACTTCTCCTGCGGCCCCCAGCTCTGCACCGCCACCGCCCCGGCCTCGTCCCGCCCCGGCCCGGTCGACGTCACCGTCACCACCGCCGGCGGGACCAGCACACCGGTGCCGTTCACCTACAGCCCCTGAGCCCGACTCTGCCGGGGATCTCGGAGCTTCCCTGGCGTGACCAGCGGGCATGCCAGGGGCTATTCGAAGACCGACACAGTTGCGAAGGTGTCAGTTGTCGTCCGGGGAGCAGCGAAGCAACGCTGTTGCAAGTGCAGTTCGACCCGTCATACCGGCGGGGAGTAGTCATTCCATTGCTGCCGCATTCCTCTGCTGTGTTGCCCGGACAACCCAACACGGTTGGTCCAACTCCAAATGCGCGGCGGGCTCCGGCTATTCCGGTGGCCGAGGAGGAGGTTTTGGTCCTTCGCCGCGACGTACGCTGCGCTCAGGATGCAGGCGGTGTCGCCGTACAGGGGGTTCGGCCCCGGCCGTGATCACCCTGTGCGGGCGCCGGCGGCGTGCTGGTGGGCTCGGCACACGGTGGAGTCCACCGAGGCCGGTCCAGCCGATGTCGTCGTTGGCGTCCGCGCGGCCAGGACAGCAGCGAGGATCCACTGCCACGTGCCGCCGACCGCCCAGCGCAACAACCGCCTGGAGGGCGGTGGAGTGTGATGTCCCGCAACGGGCTTACACGCCACCGCCGTTGGCGTCCACGGTACGGCGGAGGTCGGCAGCGGCATCGCCCCGTCGGGCGATCTCCCGCCACCGCCGGCACCGGGCATGGGGCGGGACTTGCGCGGTGCGGGCACCCCACTTCGCGTGACCCTTGCGATCAGTGATCGTTCAGCAGGCCATGAACAGTACGAAGCGCGCAGTCGCAACCCTCATGCTTGCTGGGGCGGCACTCGCCACGACCGGTACCGCGCACGCCACTGACACGAGCCGGAACGGTATCGGTAGTGACCCCAAGCCGGTCCCGACCGCAGACGGTAAGTTCAACCATGTCGACTACCTCTACGGAATCGACGCCCCTACTCTCCTGTACTCCCGCGTTCTCGGGCTTATGAAGAGGCATTAAGCCTGTTCTTCGTCTTCTGGCCTCGAATGGCGTCTCGAACGGGGTCTGGGCTGCTGTCCGCAGTGTCGTGGCGAGCGCTGATTTCCGGAACCGCGGGGCTGAAAACGGGGCGGGGCATTGTAATCCCCGCAGGTTCCACCCGGGTGTGGGACCCGCAAGGGCGGGTGTGGGGTGGCGACCTGGTTGCATGGTGGTGTCGTGATCGCTTCCCTTGACGAGGCCAGGCTTCGACTGCAGGATCTGCCTGCAATGGGCATTGCCCCCAGGCCGCTCGCCCTGCTGCCCCTGTTACGAGCCGGCTGCCTGTCGGTCCTGTTGACCTGTGAGACGGCGGATGCCGGGTGGGCCCACGGCTTCGGTGTCGAGATGCATTCCGCGGAGGAACACGTTCTCGCCCGCGACGAGGGGGACACTGGCCGCGACATCGGGCGGCTGATGGAGCGGCTGCCGGATCTGGTCGGGAACCGCTGGCAGGGGCGCGAGCTGGCGATGGCCTCCTACCTGCCGCTGCGTCCGGCCTGGCAGCCGGTGTTCGAGCGTCTGCGGGCCCGCGTGGCTGCCCGGCCCGCCGGTGCGGCCGTCCAGGAGCTGGGCGACAAGACCGCGATGCGCGCCTGGTTCCAGCAGCTGGGCGTCGCAGCGCCCCCCAGCACCGTCGTCGCCGACCTGGACTTCCGAGCCCTGCGGGGCAGGTTCGGCACGACCTTCGTCGTGCAGCGGCCCCGGGGCTCCTCGGGCCGGGGGACCTACCTGGTGGACGGCGAGGAGTCCATGCGCCGTATCCCGCCCGGTGAGCGCTGGCTGGTCAGCGAATACGCGGGCGACACCACCTTGAACTACCACTGCCTGGTCGCCGCCGACGGTGCTCCCACCGTCCTGCGCCCCTCCCTCCAGCTCACCAACCCCGACGGCATCGGTTCGGCGTTCGGCTGGTACTCCGGCTGCGACTACCGGGCTCCCGGCCGACTGGCGCCCGGCGTGCTCGCACGCTCCCGGGACATGGTGGAGCGGGTGGGCTGGGGCCTGTCGGGCCTCGGCTACCGGGGCGTCTTCGGCGTCGACATCGCCGTGCGCGGGGAGTCGGTGCTCGTGCTGGAGATGAACTGCCGTATCCAGGGGTCGACCTGGCTGCTCGGCGAGCTGGAACTGGAGGAGGGCTGTCTGCCGACCATGTTGCGGCACGTCCTGGAGGACCGCGGGCTGGGCACCGCGGCCAAGAACGCCGACGAGCCCGCCGATGCCGTCCAGATCGTCCTGCGCCACACGGGCCCGCCGCGGCGCCTGAGTGCCGTCCCGGCCGACGGCCGCTACGAGCTCGACGGCTCTGCCGCGGTCCGCCGGGGCAGGGGCTACGGCCTGCTGGAATGCGGCTCCGGGGACTGCGTCCTGGTCGGAGTCCCCAAATCGGGGCTCCTGCTCGGCCCCGGCGCGCCCCTGGGCCGCCTGATCAGCCGCCGACCGCTCACCACACCGGACGGAACCGCCCTGACCAGCCACGGGCGCGCCCTGGTCGACGCGGTGAGGGGCATGTACACCTTCGAGCCGGACACGACGACGTGTTGACGCACCCGCTGTACGTGCGCGCCGCGCGCCCAGGTGACCTCGACACCTTCATCCGGTGGCGCGAGGAGACGGCCGCGTGGCTTCGCACCCGCCACGGGACACCGCAGTGGTCCACGCCCCAGGACCTTGGACGGCGCAGGAACCTGCTGGACCAGGGCGCCACGGTGGTGGCCATGCTCGAACCGGACGGCGAGCCGGTCGGCACCTGCACCGTCCTGCCCGGAGGCAGCGACAGACTGTGGACCGCGCGGGAACTCGCCGTGCCCGCGCGCTACCTCTGCAAGCTGAACGTCGACCGGCGGTTCGCCGGCCAGGCCATCGGCGCCCGCATGGCCCTGTGGGCCCGCTCGAAAGCAGCCGAGGCGGGCGTGGGAGTGATACGGCTGAGCGCCTGGAGCACCAACACCTGCCTGCACGCGTACTACCGCAGCCACGGCTGGCGTCACCTCAGAACCGTACCCGGCATCAGGTCCGGAGCCCTTTTCGAGGCCTCGACCCTGCACACGGCCGAGCCCGGCGTCCGCGAGATCGGGCTCATCCACCTCCCCGGCTGACAGTGCGCGAACGGCGCCCGTTCGCGCCGGAAACCACGATGTGCTCTTCGGGCGGGGCCGTTGGTGAACAGGCCGGACTGCGCGACGTCGAGCGTGTGAAGGTGCGGCGGTAGGCGGTGGGGGTGGTGTCCAGTACGCGCCGGAAGTGCAGCCGTAGGTTGGCCGCCGTGCCCAGCCCGCAGTCCCGCGCCACCTGCTCCACCGAGCGGTCCGTGGTTTCCAGCAGTTCCCGCGCCCTGCCGAGCCGGGCGTTGAGCATCCACTGCAACGGGGTCGTGCCCGTCTCCTCGGTGAACCGGCGCATGAAGGTGCGCTGCGAGAGGCCCGCGTGCCGGGCGAGCACGCGCAGGGTGAGCGGCTCGCCGAGCCGCTGCAGGGCCCATCCACGGGTACCGGACAGCGACGCCTCGCCGGCCACCGCGACGGGAGCCGGCACGTACTGGGCCTGCCCACCGTCTCGGTGCGGGGCGGCGACCAGACCGCGGGCGATCTGGTTGGCCACCTCCGCGCCCAGGTCGCGGCGCACGATGTGCAGGCACAGGTCGATGCCGCAGCACACCCCGGCCGAGGTGAGCACGTCGCCCTCGTCGACGTAGAGCACATCGCGGTCGACCGAGACGGCCGGGAAGCTCCGCTCGAACTCGTCGATGTACTTCCAGTGGGTCGTGGCGTGCAGCCCGTCCAGGACACCCGCCTCGGCCAGCGCGAAGGCACCCGTGCAGATCGACACCACACGCTTGCCTCGGTCGCGGGATCCGGCCAGTGTCTCGAGCACGGCGTCCGGCAACGGGAGGATCGGTTCGAATCCCGGCACGATCACGGTGTCGGCGCTGCTGATCTGCTCCAGGCCCTCGTCGGCGAGCAGGGCGAAACCCGCGCTGGTGGCCACCTTCGGCTGCAGCGCGCACAGGGTCATCTCGTAGGGGGTTTCCGGCCGGGTGGTGAAGATCTGTGTCGGGATCGCCAGGTCGAGCGGGGTGACCCCGTCCAGCGCCAGGACCGCGACTCGATGCACTGCCATGGCAAGATTCTAGCGAAGTAAGGAAATTTTGCCTCTCACCAGGTCAGGGCGGTCACGGCCAAGCTGAAGACATGACCGGACCTACCCACGAGGCGACCGCCGACCTGATCACGCTGCCCGGCACACCGCTTGCCGACGCCGTCATGGACCTCATCCGACCGGTGGAAACGCCGTCCGTCTTCAACCACAGCATCCGCAGCTACCTGTTCGCCCGGTTGGTGGCCGACCGCCTCGGCCTGGCCGTCGGCCACGACTACCAGGACGACCTGTTGTTCGCCTCGTGCGCGATGCACGACCTCGGCGTGGCATCGGACGGCCCGCACACCCAACGGTTCGAGGTCGAAGGCGCCGACCGGGCCGCCTCGTTCCTCATCGACCGCGGAGTACCCGCAACCGATGCCGACCAGGTCTGGCAGGCCATCGCCCTCCACACCTCCCCGGGCATCGCGGAACGCCGTGGCACGCTCTGCGTGCTCGTCCGCGAAGGCGTCGCACTCGACTTCGGTGGCCCACTGGGCGCCGGCCACGCCGACGCCGTCACCGACGAGCAGGCCGACGCCGTGCACACCGCCTATCCACGGCTGGACATGATCCGCTCACTCACCGACGCGATCGTCGCGCAGGCCGCGAAGGACCCGAAGAACGCACCCCGGTACTCGATCCCCGGCGAATTCCTCCGTGAACGCGAGACCTTCGGCCGGACCCGGCTGGAGCACGCCTGCCGTTCGTCCCGCTGGGGCAACTGACCCCGCCGACTCCACGACCGCGTCACCAAAGAAAAGGAAGCACCGCAATGACCGTCCACACCGTCTCGGTCCCCGAGGACAACGCAGTCTTCGGGCAAACCACCAGCGCCTTCGAAAGCTTCGGCTATTCCGCCGCGGTCCGCGCGCACGGCCTCCTGTTCATCGCCGGAACGATCGGTCGCCGCGCCGACGGAACCATCCCGGACACCATCGAAGAGCAGACCGAGATCGCCATCCGGAAGATCGAAGAGATCCTTCGACTGGAGAACCTCGACCCGTCCGCCCTCGTCGACATCACCAGCTACCACGTCGACATCCGCCAGCACCTGCCCGGCTTCATCGAGGCCAAACAGCACCTCGTCAAGGCGCCCTACCCGACCTGGACGATCATCGGGGTCAGTGGCCTCGCCAGCCCGGGACTCCTCGTCGAAATCCGCGCGACCGCCGCGTATCCCGCCGCATAGCGGTGGACCTCCACTCCTGGGCCCGCTCCCGGGCCCAGGAGCCCGTCGCGACGGACGTGAGGTCGTCGCCCTACCAACCGGCCGTCACAGCGGCCGGATTGCTCGCCCGGTCTGCCGGCTCCGTCACCTCGAAGCGCCGAATTCACTCCTCTCCAACATCTACCTGGACCGGCTGGACACGTGCATCGGGACGAACCTGCTACGACGTGGGCGGCGGTGTAGTCACTGTTCAGGCCATCGGCAAAGGTGCTGACGCCCGGCAGACCCGTGGCCCTGCCCTCGGCGATCCACTCGGGCAGTTGGTCGCCGTCGAGCGGGGTGAGCACCTGGGCGAAGGGCATGTGGCACGGGCCGTTGTGCCGTTCAACGGGGCCGTCCGGGTCCCCGGCATTCACTCTCTCGAACGGCCCGGGTGGCGGATTCACCCACGATGCCTGCATCACAGGCAGGATCCTGTACCGGCCAGAGGCGGACACCTCCGCGGAGGTGCGGAACCTGGTCCGCGATGTTGCTCAGCGGGACGACGTTCCCCAGGATCTGAGGCATCGCGCCCAGGCGATTACGGGGCAGTAGGAGCCGGTACTACCCGCGGTTCCGCCACCGTTGTCGTTGCGGTCCTGGCACCCCACGGCTCCAGGACCGCTTCCTCTCCCGGGACTTCTCCCCGCTGGCGGCTCGGGCGCTGCCCGGTGAGTGCCGCCTCTCTTCACCGGCGCCGTCCCCGTTGGTGGACGCCCTGGCGCTTCCCCCTGCCGTCCGTCAGCTCCGTGCGTTTGTCCTGCGGGATTGCTCGGCCCCTGTCAGTTCCTGCTCTTGTGCGACCCCGGATCACCCAACAGCCTCCTCTACACAGGCGGCCTGTAACCAGACTTGGCGCCCAGCGGCGGGTCTGCGGGTTGTGTGACTGGCCACGCCGCGTGACTGATCTCGGTCTGCATCGGCGGCTCGAGACCATCTGAAAGTGGTCGGCGGAGTCTGGCTGGACCCGGCAGCCGGTGGCCGTGACGCAATCATGCTCCCTCCTGGGGGAGTTGCTGTTTCCGTCGCTTCCGACGACGGCGGTCACCGGGTGGGCGTTGGACTGTGCGGTGGGGAAGGGCACAGTCATCTGACTGATCCCCGCGCCCGTCCCGGTACCGGCGATCGCAGTCAGATGACCGATGCCGTGCCGGCGAATGCCGCGGCACAGTGGAGACGCTCCACGAGCAGACACCTCGTCACCACACCATGGGAGTCATCACTGTGAACAACCTGTCCGGCAAGCTGGCGAAGACGGCCGGCGCCCTGGGCCTCGCCGTGGCCGCGCTGACCACCGTTTCGGTCTCCCCCGCGGCGGCGGGCACCGCTGCCACGGCCGGCTGCACGAAGTACTTCAAGTTCGACAACGTCCAGGTCGAGGTGGACAACTGCTCGGACGGCTGGGTGTGGATCAAGGTCGGTGACGGCACCTACTTCAAGGGCTCCGTCCGCGCCACGGACGACTTCGGCAGCGAGAAGACGGAGCTGGCGGTGGACCAGGGCAAGGACGTCGCGACGAAGTACTGGGTGAAGATCAAGAGCATCAAGATCTGCGGCACCAAGTACCTCGGCTGGGCCCCGCCCCGCCCGTACTGGACCTACTGCACCAACGAGATCAACGTCTACTGAGCAGGACCCTGCGGTCCGGGCCGTTCGGCCCGGCAGCCCAACCCGCCGACGCGGTAGGGGCGGTGAGCCTTTCGGTTGCTCCGCCGCCGCCCGCCGCGCCGGCACCACCAGCACACCTACGGAAAGGTGGTTCACACATGTTCACCTCGAAGGCGATGCTCCGCGGCTCGGCCGCCGCGGCGGCCGTGGTCACGGCCCTGATCGGCGTCGGCGCCGGATCGGCGCACGCCGCCGGCTGGCCGCCGCTGCAGCCGGGCGCCCACCTGTACACGGGCACCGGCGGGAGCGGGGCGGCGACCACGGTCGACCTGGGCGACTTCGGCACCTGCCACACCCTGTCGGCCCCGGCCCGCTCCGTCCAGGTCGCCTCCGGCTCCGCGTCCGTGGTGCTGTACTCGGGCGCGGACTGTGCCGGTGCGCACCCGTGGGCCACCGGCTCGCTGGCCCAGTCCAACCTGCCCTGGGCAATGCAGAGTTACCGGGTGGTCCCGGCCTGACGGAGGCCGCAGCGGCCTCGGACGGCCTCCCCGGGCAGCGGCCTCGGACGCCGGTACCGGGGGTGTGGAAGCCAGTCGGCTCGCGCCCCCGGTACCGGCGTTTCCTCGTGGGGCCGTCGGGACCTGGTGGCCCCGGCCGGTCTCCGGGCCGGTCAGGCCGTGCGCGCCTGGGCCCAGTTGTAGAGGCGGTGGGCACTGTCACCGAAGCGGGTGGCGTACAGCGTGCCGGGCTGCCCGCCCGCGAGGTCCTCCGTGGTGGTGGTGACGCCGACGACGGTGCCGGCGCCGGTCCTTGTGTCGAAGCGGGCGAAGTGCGGGCCGCCGCTCGCCCCGTGGGACATGTCGCAGGACTCGCCCCACAGCAGGGACGCCTTGGGGGCGGGCCGGTCCGGGCCGGCGCAGTGGATCATGCGTGAACCGGCGTACTTGGCGCTGGGGTCGTTGAGCCGGTCCTTCGGGTAGCCGAAGGTGTGGATGAACTCGCCCGCCGCGGGCTCGGTGAACGCGATCCGCTGGCTTCCGGTGACGTCCGCGAGCCGGCGCCCCGCGGCTGACGGGTTCGCCACGAGGACCGCGGAGTCGTAGCCGGCGAGGGCGACGTCGTTCGAGGTCGTGCCGGCCGGATCTGCGTCCCAACGAGACGACGTGGCCATGGAGTTGATGCTGAATCCGCCTAGCGGCTTCGTCCCGTTGCGGTAGCCGGGCACGAAGTAGAGGTTGTGCCGCCAGGTGTCGTCGGCGGCGGGAGCTCCGACACCCCGCAGGCAGTGCGCCGCGGTGACGACGGTGCTGCGGTTCGCGCTGTTGACGACGGTCGCGGTGCAACTGCCGTCGTAGCCGTCGGAGAAGGTGAAGAAGAGCCGGCCGACGCTCCGGTCCACCGCACCGCCGTGGGTCCAGACGGCGCCGGGGTCCGGCGTGTTCGGCGGGAGCGGACGCGGATCGTCGGGCGTGGTGTCGTCCTCGGGCACGGGGGTGATCTCGGGAACCAGGGCGCCCGCCAGCTTCATCCGCTCGGCGGTCCAGTAGGCGTCGATCCGGCCGCGCTCCTGGGCGGTCGTGGCGCCGGCGTGCGAGGTGACGGAGTCCGGTTCCGCGGCGACGGCCGCGGTGGGCAGCAGCACCGCCGCTGCCGTGGTCGCGCTCAGCAGGAGGGCGCCTGCGGCGGAGAGGCCGCGGGGGTGTGCTCGGCGTGTGGCTGACATCGTTGCCCATCTCGTTCGGGTGCGGTTCGTGTCGGGTGCGGTCCGTACGCGCGTGCGGTCCGTACGCCGGTGTGGTCCACACGCGGGCGGGGCGGCCGCGGTCCGCCCCGCGCGTCGCGGATATCCGGCACTGTAGGAACAGAACGTCAGGTACCTGTCTGGAGCGTGTCTCGCTCTTCCATCGGTACCGTCAGGTTCCGGTAACGGTGTCGCATACCCGTACCGGTGCCGGGGGTGCGCTCCGGTCCGGTTCCAGCCGCAGTTCACGGCCCTGCCAGCGGCGGCGCAGCCAGCGGTCGTGGCTCGCCAGGACGATCGCGCCGGGGCCGGTGCCCAGGGCCTCCTCCAGTTCGTCGCACAGCCGTGGGGAGAGGTGGTTGGTGGGTTCGTCGAGCAGCAGCAGCCGGGGCGGGTCGGCGACGAGGAGGGCGAGGGCGAGCCGTCGGCGCTGTCCGACGGAGAGCCGGCCGACGGGCTTGTCGAGGTCCGCCGCGCGCAGCAGGCCGAGGGATTCCAGCGGCACCCGCTCGGCGCGGGCCGGGCCGAGGGCGAGCCGGTAGGTGTCGTGGACGGTTCGGTCGGCGCGGTCGAACTCGGTGTCCTGGGTGAGCAGTCCCACCGTCAGCCGGGGGTGGCGGCGCACCGTGCCCTCGGCTGCGAGGTGTCCGGCGAGCACCGCGAGCAGGGTCGACTTGCCCGTCCCGTTGCCGCCCGTGACGAGCAGCCGGTCGTCCGCCGTCACGTCGAGTGCCTCCAGCGCGAGCCGGCCGGGCACCCGCACGTCCCGGAGCGACACCAGGGGCTGCGGGGCATCCTCTTCGGCGGCCGCCGCGGCCAGGGCGGCGGGCGTGAACCGCAGCGGGCGCGGCGGCTCGGGCACCTGGGTGCGCTCCAGCTCCGCCAGCCGCCGGGCGGCGTTGCGCACCCGGCGGGCGACCTGGTTCTGCACCCGGCCGGCGCGGTGCCCGTAGCCCATCTTCTCGTTGTCGCGCGGCCCCCGGTCGGGGGCGACGAGGTGCGCGGTCACACCGGCCGAGTGCCGGAGGTGCGCCAGTTCCTGCTGCTCCTCGGCGTACCGGCGCTCCCAGCGTTCCCGCTCGGCGCGCTGTTCGCCCAGGTAGGCGCTGTAGTTGCCGCCGTGGCGGACCGGTCCGTCCACCGCCGGGTCGAGGTCGATCAGGTGGGTGCAGACGGCGTCGAGGAACGCCCGGTCGTGGGTGGCGACGACCACGGCGCCGGGGTGGTCGCGCAGTTGCTCCTCCAGGAAGGCGGCGGCGCCGTCGTCGAGGTGGTTGGTGGGCTCGTCCAGCAGCAGTGCGGACGGCCTCCGGACGAGCAGCGCGGCCAGGGCGAGCCGGCCGCGCTGCCCGCCGGACAGCGAGCCGAGCGTACGGCCGTGCCTCGGCGTGCCGCGCCCGAGCGCGCCGAGGCCCAGCCCGTCGAGGACCAGGGCGGCGCGGCGGTCGGCGTCCCAGGACTCCCGGTACTGGGCCTGTTCGAGCCGCCTGCCGTAGGCGTCCAGGAGGTCCACGTAGCTGGGATCGGTGTCCGGGACGCGGGCGATCTCGGCGCCGAGCCGGTCGAGTTCGGCGAGGTCCGCGCGGGCCTCGCGCAGCGCGTCGTCCAGGACGGAGGCGATGGTCGAGGAGGCCCGGAACGGCAGCTCCTGGTGCAGGTAGCCGAGGTCCTCGGGGCGCGAGACGCTTCCGGCGTCGGGTTCGTCCAGGCCGGCGAGCACCCGCAGCAGGGTGGACTTGCCGGCGCCGTTCTCCCCGATCAGGCCGATCCGCCGGCCGGGGGAGGCGGTCAGGCTGAGGCCGTCGAGGACGCGCCGGCCACCGAGGTCGCGGACGAGGTCATGGGCGAGCAGGGCGTGCTGGAGCACGGGGGATCCTTCCGAGGGGACGGTGTCGGGGCCCGGCGGTCCACGGAGGCGGACCTCTGCCCGTGGGCAGACGCGGGGGAAAAAGGGGGGTACGACGAGACGGACCACTTCGGCGGGTGCTCCTGAGCACCCGCCGGTGGCCGTCAGCTCCGGGTCTCACCCGGAGATGTCGTCGTCACCCGCCACGTCTGCCGCTCCTCGGTCGTGTGACTCCACGTCACGGGGACTGTAGCAGCGGTGGAACACCGCTCTCGTGGCCGGTCGGGCAGGTGCCGGGTGCCGGGTGCCGGGGGCGAAGGGTCCAGGCCCCTGACCGTGCGGGCGGGCCCTCCCCGTCAGCCGAGCCGTCAGCCGCGCCGGTAGCGGACCGGGAGGGACAGCACGCCGCGGATGATCCCGGAGCCGATCCAGTCGAGCGAGTCCACCGGGACGGCGAGCTCCAGCTCCGGGACGCGGGACAGCAGGACGCGCAGGGCGACGGCGGCCTCCAGCCGGGCGAGCGGGGCGCCCAGGCAGTAGTGGATGCCGTGGCCGAAGGCGAGGTGGCGGGGGTCCGGCCGGCCCACGTCGAGTGCGGCCGGGTTGCCGGAGCCCGTCTGCGGGGCGTCGTGGCCGGCCGAGCCGAGGGCGACCGCGAGCACACTGCCCCGGGGGATCGCCACTCCGCCCAGCTCCAGGTCCTCCGCGGCGTAGCGGTTGGTGGAGCGCTCCACGGGGGTGTCGTGACGCAGGAACTCCTCCACCGCGGCGGGCAGCAGCTCCGGCCGTTCGCGCAACAGCCGCAACTGGTCGGGGTGTTGCAGCAGGGCAAGTTCGGCGTTGCCGAGCAGGTTGACGGTGCTCTCGTGGCCCGCGACGACCAGCATCAGCGCGGTGCCGACCAGTTCCTCCTCGGTGAGCCGGCCCGCCTCCTGGTCGCGTACGGAGACCAGTGCGGACAGCAGGTCGTCCTGGGGGCGGCGGCGCTTGGCCGCGACCAGATCGGCGAGCAGGCCGTGCAGGGCGGCCAGCGCCGTGCGGTGACCGGGCGAGGCGGGCCGCAGTGCCTGCGCCGACCAGAGGCGGAAGTCCAGGTGGTGTTCCGCCGGGACGCCGAGGAGTTCGGCGATGACCGTGGCGGGCAGCGGGGCGTTGAAGGCCTCGACGAGGTCGAGCACGCCCGAGGACGGCACCGCGTCGATCAGGCCGTGGGCGATCTGCTCGATCCGGGGCGCCAGTTCCGCCGTACGACGTGGGGTGAACGCGGCCGTGGCGAGCCGGCGCAGCCGGGTGTGCTCGGGCGGGTCGGCCTCCAGCATCTGGGCGCCGAGGCCGACGGAGGGCCGGTGGAGGACGAAGCCGGCGGCGTCCAGGGCGTCGGCGGCGGGCGTGGCGTCCTTGAGCAGGGCGGGGTGGGTCAGCGCTTCCCTGGCCAGGTCGTGGCCGACCACCACCCAGCCCTCCAGGCCGGGTTGGAACTCGGCCGGGTGGATCGGGCCGAGTTCCCGCAGCCGGGCGTACCGGGCGGGGGCGTCCGCCTTGAAGGCGGCGTCGATGACCACCCTGGCGGGTCTGTCGGCGGGTTGATCGGTTGGCTGGTCGGCGGGTTGGTCGTGCGGGTCCATGGGGGCGGCTCCTGTCCGGGATGGGAGGTCGGCTGTGACCGCGCCGCGCCGGGCCCGGCTGCTCCGGTTCCCGGCCGACGTGGATGCCTGTGGTTCCCATCGTTCGCCCGGCAGCGGATCCCCGCATCAGTCATCTGACACCCGAGGAGGTCTGCGGGTGACGCGCTCGGCAGCGCCGCTTCTCCGGCGCTCCGTCGGGATCCGCGAGCCTTTCCGCCACCGCTGACACATGTTCAGCGCGCTGAGCCTGCCGGCCCCGCGCGAGCGCCGAACCGGGCTCCGGACCGGACGGCGAGGCCGGCCGAGGGCTTGCGCCCGCGACGGCCGGCCGGTCCCGGTCGAGCAGTCCCCGGCCGGTCAGGCCCGGTCGAGCAGTGCGGCGAGGTAGCTCGCCACCTCGGCGCGCAGCTCCTCCGGTGTCGGCACGTGCCAGTGCCCGCTTCCCGCGGCGCCGTTGAACAGCAGCCCGTCGCACCAGCGGATCAGCCGTCGGGCGTCGGCCACGGGGTCGGCCGAGCCGCTCTGCGCCAGCAGGGCGGCAGCGGTGTCGATGAAGCGCGCGCCCAGCCGGTCGTAGCCGGCGCGCAGTTCGGGCCGGCGGGTGGCTTCCAGTGCGAGTTCGAGGCGGGCCAGGGTGAGGCTGCGCCCGGTGGTGAGCGCCCCGTGCAGAAGTTCGGCGACACCTTGGGCGAGCAGGTTGCGCGGGCAGACGTCCGGCACGGGCCCGCCGGCCATGAGCGGGTGGCTTCCGGTCCCGCGTTCGACGATGCGGTTGAGGGCGAGGTCGAGCAGGGCGGCCCTGGTCCGGGCGAGGTTCGAGGTCGAGCCGGCGGGCAGTCCGGCCTCCTCGTCCACGGCGCGGTGGGTCAGCCCGCGCAGGCCGCGCTCGGCGATCAGGGCGATGGCGGCGTCGGCGATCAGCGTCAGGCGCGGCGGTGTCATGGGTCCGATCATGGCCTCTCTCCTCAGGGCGTCTCGACCCGGGGCGGGCCCGAACCCCTTTCACGCCAACACTAGCCCACTCCAACTACAGATGTAGTACGGTGCGGGAAGTGGTCACTACAGCCGTAGTGTCGGAAGAGGGGTTCACTCATGGACGCGTATCAGGCGATCGTCATCGGCGGCGGCATCGGCGGACTCTCCGCCGCCCTCGCCCTCCACCACCGGGGCATCCTCGTGACCGTCCACGAGCGCGCCGCCTCGCTCGAACCCGTCGGGGCCGGGCTCGCCCTCGCCCCCAACGCCCTACGCGCCCTCGACCGGCTCGGCATCGGCGAACGCCTGCGCGCCCTCGCCGCCCCGCATCCCGCCATCGGCGTGCGCCACCCCTCCGGACGCTGGCTCGCCCGCACCGACACTGCCACCTTCGAGGCCTGCTTCGGCGAGACGATCACCGCCGTGGCCCGCGCCGACGTCATCGCCGCCCTGGTCGACGCGCTTCCGGACGGCACCGTCCGCACCGACTCGCCCGCCGCCCTCGTCACCCCCGGAAGCGCCACCGAGCCAGCCGTCGTCTGGACCCCCGACGGGGACCGGCCCGCCACCCTGGTGGTCGCCGCCGACGGCCTGCGCTCCGCCACCCGCGCGCAGCTCTTCCCGCAGCACCCCGGGCCCCGCTACAGCGGCTTCACCACTTGGCGCACCATCGTGTCCCCCACCCGCCGGCCGGATGCCGTGGGCGAGGTCTGGGGACGCGGAGAGCTCGCCGGCGTCGTCCCGCTCGCCGACGGCCGGGTCTACGTGTACGGCGCCGCCCTCGCCCCGGCCGGCGCCCGCGCCTCCGACGGCGACGAGAAGGCCGAACTCCTGCGCCGGTTCGGCACCTGGTGCGCGCCCGTGCCCCAACTCCTCGCGCTCGCGGAACCCGGGCGCGTCCTGCGCCACGACGTCTGGGACCTCGCCGACCCCCTGCCCGCCTACCACCACGGCCGGGTCACCCTCCTCGGCGACGCCGCCCACGCCATGTGCCCCTTCCAGGGCCAGGGCGCCTGCCAGGCCATCGAGGACGCCGTCGTCCTCGCCTCCGCCCTGACCCCCGCCGCGGACCCGGCCACCACCCTCCCCGCCTACACCGCCGCACGCCTCCCGCGCACCACCGCCATCGTCACCGGCTCCCGCCGCATCGGCGACCTCGTCGCCCTCCACACCCCCACCGCCACCCGCCTGCGCGATGCCGCCCTCACCTTCGCCGGCCTCCTCCCGGCCCGCACCCTGCTCAACCGCTCCGCCCGGACGTACAACTGGCAGCCCCCGGCCCTCGACGCAACCGCCTGAGCACGGACCTCCACCCAACTGCCCGGGACCGGCCGTCCGCACCGGGGGTGCCCGATGTGCGGACGGCCGTCGGGGCAGCTGCACGCCTTCCACAGGCGGGTCCGACCGGGGAAGGTCCGTGCCACCTCAGCCGAAGAGAGCTTGGAGCAGCTCCAGGGAGAGCGGGACGTCCGCCAGCCGGTAGCCGGCCGGCGGCTCGCGGTGCATGAGGTGGCGCACCAGGTAGTCCCAGCGGCGGCGGGCGACGTAGCCGTTGCGGCCGAGGAAGCTGTGCTCGACGCCGGGGACGATCAGCAGGTCGAAGTCCTTGTTCGCGTCGATCAGCGCGTCGACCAGCCGCATGGTCAGATGCGGTGTCACGTTGTCGTCCATGTCGCCGTGGACGAGCAGGAGTTTGCCGACGAGGTTCCCGGCCAGCTCGGTGTTGGACAGCCGGGCCCCGGCGTCCGGGTCGAACGGTCCGTCGTAGGACTCGGCCCACAGCGCGTGGTAGTGGCGGTTGTCGTGGTTGCCGGCCTCGGCCACGCCGACCTTGTAGAAGTCGGGGAACGCCAGGAGGGCGCGGGCGGTGGTGAACCCCCCGCCGGAGACGCCGAAGATGCCGACCCGGTCCAGGTCCAGCCACGGACGCGTTTTCGCGAGTTGGCGCAGCGCCGCGACGTGGTCTTCGAGCGCGCCCGCGCTGCCCATGTTGCGGTGGGCGTGGTCGTGGAAGGCCTTGTCCCGGCCGGGCGTTCCGCGGCCGTCGACGGCCAGGACCGCGAAGCCCAGCGCCGCCACCGCCTCGGCGTCGTAGCCGTAGGCGCCCGGGTCGAAGGAGGCCGACACCCGGCGGGTCTGCGGGCCCGGGTAGGGGTGGTCGATCACCGGGTAGCGCTGCGCGGCGTCGAAGCCGTGGGGCTTGTAGAGGACGCCGTAGATCTCGGTGACGCCGTCGGCGGCCAGGGTCCTGACCCGCTCCGGCGGCGTCCAGCCGGCGGCCAGCAGCGGTGTGATGTCGGCCTGTTCCAGCTCGACCAGCACGGCTCCGCCCCGGTCGCGCACGGTGATCGTCGGTGGGGTGTCGACGGTGGACGCGGAGTCGACGAACCAGCGGCCGTGTTCCGGCGCGGTGATCACGTGGTCCAGGTCGTCGTCGGTGAGCTTGGTGGTCCCGCCGCCGTCCAGGTCGACCCGGACCAGCGACCGTCGGTACGGGTCGGCCTGGACCAGTCCTGAGACGACGGCGTACGCGACCCGTTCCGCCTCGTCGACGTGCACGATCTCCTGCACCGCGAACGGCCCTCGGGTGAGCTGTTCGACCAGCGCCCCGTCCTCGTAGCGGTACAGGTGCCCCCAGCCGTCGCGCTGGGAGTACCAGAGCGTCTCGCGGCCGCCGGCGAGCACGTGCACGATCGGCTTCTGGGCGACCTCCTGCGCGGCCTCCACCCGTGTGTCGCCGTGCTCCTCGACCAGGGTGCGGACCTCGCCGGTCGCCGGGTCGAGTGCGTGCAGCCGCAGCGTCCGGAGGTCGCGGGGCTGATCCAGGTAGTAGACGGCCGTGCTGTCCTTGGCCCACCACGCTTTCTTCAGCGTGACGGGTGACAGGTAGGGCAGCAGGAACGGGGCGGCCTTGGCGGGTGTCGCGGTCCGGGTCGCGACGTCGAGGACGATCCACTCGCCGCGGGCCATCGGCTCGCCGGGGACCGGGTAGTGGTAGCTGCGCAGGCGCGGCCGGCCGCCGTCCGGGGGGACGGCTTCGACCAGGTGCATCAGGGCGACGCCGCTCTGGTCGGTGCGGTGGGTGAGGACGCGCGCCGAGTCCGGCGACCACAGCAGCGCGGGCGGCATCTCCGCAAGACCGAGCTTGCCGAGCAGGTGTGTGGGGGCCGCCGCGTCGGGGTGGGCCGCGTAGCTGCGATCCGCGGTGCCGTCGGCGGTGAGCGCGAACTCCTCGCCCGTCTCGGTCGAACGCACCCACAGGTCGTGGTCGCGGCGGAACGCCGCCCACTTCTTGTCCGGCGAGACGGCTTCCAGCGGTGCGGGTTTGACGTGCTTCTCGTCCCGCGCGCACCGGTAGTCGGCCAGGCGGCAGGTCCAGCGCGCGTCGAACGCGTCGAACGCGACCGTCCCATCCGCAAACTCGACCGCGCGGAACGGCAGCGCGTACGGCTGGACCGGCTGGTCGGCGGCGGACGCCAGCGCGGCGGCGAGCCGTTCGGGGTCGAACGCCGGCTCCCGGGTCCCGGCGGCGGGGTCGACCAGCACGAACTCGCCGCCCCGCTCGGTCTCGACCCGGTACCAGAACCTCTCGCCGCCGCCGATCCAGACGGGCTTCGCCTTGGCCCGCAAGGCGAGCCGGGAGCGGTTGTGCAGCAGCATCCGCTCAGCTCGGTCATAGGCGATGGCGGGGAGTGCATCCGTGGACATCCGACCTCCTGGAATCAGTCTCGGTCCAGGAACAGTACAGCGTACGGTACGCTGATGGAAACTGTGGTCCCGGACGAATCAGGAACCCCGATGCCATCGCCCAGGCGCAAGACAACGCCCGCTCGCGCACCCCGCGGCACCCTCACCCCCGAGGCCATCGTCCACACGGCGATCGAACTGATCGACCGCGACGGACTGGACGCGGTGACCATCCGACGGCTCGCCGACCACCTGGGCGTCCGCCCGATGTCGCTGTACACGCACTTCCGCGACAAGGACGCGATCCTCCTCGCCGTCACCGCGGAGCTGCTGAGCCGGTTCCAGTGGCCCGACCCCGGCCTCGACGACGTCGAATGGCTCCGGCAGGTGATGCACGCCTACTTCGAGCTGTTCATCACGCACCCCGCCCTCCTGCAGATCAACGCCCCCTCCGACGGAGTCAGCGAGGTCGAGGCCCGCATGTCCGAGCAGATCTACGCCCGCCTGGCGCGACTGGGGGTCGACCACCGCACGGCGATCGGCCTGCTGGCCACGCTGATCCGCTTCGTCCTCGGCTGCGCCACGCTCTACCCCGTCCGCCGGGCCTGGGACGAGGACCCGCAGCACTGGGAACGGGTCCGCCAGCAGTTGGCCCGCCTCCCGGCCGAGGTGTACCCGGCGATGCACGCCACCACCGTCGACTTCCCGACCTTCACCCAGCGGGACGTCTTCGAGTTCGGCCTCGACGCCATCCTCGCCTCGCTCCCGCGAACGCCCTGACGCCGTGACACCGCGACACCGTGACACCGGCGGCGCTCGCGCCGCCGGTGCAGCCCGGCTCCTGGCCGGTAGAGCCGCCGGGCGCGTTTCGCGGGTGACGCAGGTCATAGGAACCCGGGCGGGCGGGGCACCAGATAGGGGGCGTGGACTCTTCAGATCGAGATGTGCGCGCGAGGGTGCGGGCCGGTGACCGGGACGCGTTCGGCCGGCTCTTCGACACGTATGCGCGCGCGGTGTACAACCACGTGTTCCGGCTCACCGGGGACTGGTCGACGGCGGAGGACGTGATGTCGTTGACGTTCCTGGAGGCCTGGCGCCGGCACGACCGGGTCGAGGCGGAGGGCGGGTCGCTGCGGCCCTGGCTGCTGGGCATCGCCACGAAGCTGGTCAGCAACCAGCGCCGGGCCGCCCGGCGGCACTGGCAGGTACTGGCACAGCTCCCGCCGGCCCGCGAGGACGTTCCCGACTTCGCGCAGGAGGTGGCCGGGCGGATCGACGACGCGGCGCGGATCGCGGTCCTGCAGCAGTCGCTGGCGCGGTTGCGCCGCCCCGACCGTGAGGTGCTGGCCCTGTGCGTGTGGGCGGGCCTGGACTACCAGGAGGCCGCCGAGGCCCTGGGCGTACCGGTGGGCACCGTACGCTCACGCCTGTCCCGGGCCCGGACCCGGCTGCACCGTCTCGCCGGGACGGCCCAGCGCCGGGCGCAGCGGAAAAAAGTGGAACCCGGCCGTGGCCGGAACCAGATCCAGGGTGGGTCCGCGAGTGCGGCCCCGTCCCCGAAGGAGGTACACCAGTGAACGCCGGACAGCGGCCGGAGCCGGTCGAGCGCGCGGAACTGCTCGGGCAGGTGCCCGTGCCGGCCGAGCGCGACCTCCCCGCAGGACGCCACGCCCTACACCGGGAGCGCCTGATGCGCCAGATCGACCTCGACACCTCCTCCCCCGCCACGGCCCCCACCGTGGCCCCGGCCCCCGCCAGGCCGCGCTTTCGGCGGCGGCTGGCCGTCACCCTCGCCGGTGCGCTCGTCGTGGGTGCGGCCGTGGCCGTGGCGGTGACGCAGTCCTCGCCGGGCGGCGTCAGCGGGCCGCTGAGCTCTGCGGAACTGGCCAGCTGGACCGGCGTCCCGACACCGCTGGCCGCTTCGACCGGCCCGGGCGCCACCGCCGAGAAGTGGTGCCTGGACCGGATGGCCGACGGCCCGGGCGCCGGGGCACCCGCCAAGATCACCAACGCGGACCTGCGGGGCAAGGTCGCCTCCATGGTCGTCAACCGAGGCGGCAAAGCCATGCTCTGCTACGTCGCGTCGGAGACCAGCGGCCTGTGGGAGGCGATCGACCCGGTGAAGAACGTGGCGGCCGATGCGGTCACGTACGACACGGGCGGCTCCCACGGTGACGGGGACGCCATGTTCAACTACGCGCAGGGCTCCGTGGGGGCCGGTGTGAAGGCGATCACCATGCAGGTCGCCGGACGCACCTTCCAGGTCACCGTGGCGGACGGCCGCTGGACCGCCTGGTGGCCCGGGACCATGTCCCACCGCGCCGTCCCCGACACGGTCACCGTCACCCTCGCCGACGGCACCACCCGCGTCGTCAGCGGCAGCTCGCTGTTCACCAGGTGAGACCCCCGGGTGCGCGCTGAGCGCCTGGATCAGGCGGCGCCTGGTCGGGCCTGCGCGCTCCCGGGCCAGCGGTGCATCCCGGCCCTGATCTCCTCCTCGGCAGCGCCGCGAGCGCGTCGGACCCGGCCCACGACCAGGTCCGACGCGCTCGCGGCATTTGCGGCATTTTCGGCGTTTACGGAGGGGGCACGGGCGGTGGCGGCACCCTCCCCTCCGATACCGGGCCGACCTGGAACCGAAGCGGACAAAGTAGGATGGCTCAACTCCCGCGCTACGCGCGAAGAGTTCCATAAATGCCCCATTTGTTCGATTTATCTCCGCTTCACACGCACGGAGCCACCCTCATGGACAACCCGTCGAACGCCGAGACCGGCGGCGCGATAGAAACCCGCGGCATCGAACCCGTCCCCGACCACGAGCGCGGGGGCAGAGTCCGCGAGCTCTTCCCGACCTGGGTCGCCGCGAACATCAGTGTTCTGCTGCTCACCATGGGCGCCGCCCTGGTGGTGTTCAACCAGTTGAACTTCTGGCAGGTCCTGATCGTCGCGGCGTGCGCCGCACTCATCTCGTTCGGCCTGGTCGGCGTGCTGTCGGTCTCCGGCAAGTGGGGCGGGGCGCCGGGCGCCACCCTCTCTCGGGCCACCTTCGGGGTACGCGGCAACCTCTTCCCCGGCGCCGTGCTCTGGATCGCCCGGTTCGGCTGGGAGACGATCAACGCCGTCACCGGCGCCTACGCCGTGCTGACCGTCCTCGACCTGCTCTTCGGGGTCAAGACCAACACCGCGCTGATCGTCGTCACGCTCTTCGCCTTCGTCGCCTGCACCTTCCTGGTCTCCGGCATGGGACGTAAGGCGCTGAACGTCTGCAACACCTGGTCGACGTACCTCTTCGGTATCTTCAGCGTGCTGGTCCTGGGCTACCTGGTCGCCACCATGCACTGGAGCGAGGTCTTCGCCAAGCCCGCGGGCACCACCGCGATGATGATCGCCGGCATCGGGACGATCGCCGCCGGCGGCATCAGCTGGGTCCCCACCGGCCCGGACTTCGCCCGCTACCTCCCGCACGCCGCCTCCGGCAGGAAGATCGTCGGCGTGACGGTCTCCGGCGCCGGCCTGGTGATGGTGCCCATGGTGCTCATGGGCGCCGTGATGGCGGTGGCCTCGCCCGGCCTGGCCCAGGCCGCCGACCCGGTCTCCTTCCTCGGCGACCTGCTGCCGACCTGGCTGGCCGTGCCCTACCTGCTGACCGCGATCGTGGGCATGCTGCTGATCAACAGCCTCTCCATGTACTCGGCCGGCTTCACCGCACAGACCATGGGCGTCAAGCTGCCGCGCGCCATGGCCGTCAGCATCAACGCCGTGATCTCACTGGTCGGCGGCCTGCTGCTGATGCTGGTCGCCAAGAGCTTCCTGGGCTCCTTCATCACCTTCCTCATCCTGCTCGCCGTCTCCTTCTCGGCCTGGATCGGCGTCTACGCGGTGGACATGTTCCGGCGCCGCTCACGCGCGGTGCGCTACGACGCCGCCGGGCTCATGGACACCAGCAGGAACAGCCGCTACTGGTACACGGGCGGCTTCTGCTGGCAGGCCATGGTGTCCTGGGTGCTCGCCCTGCTGCTGGGGCTCGCCTTCACCAAGTGCGACTGGTTCGCCGGCCCGCTCTCCGACACCCCCGTCGGCAGGTACGGGCTCGCCTGGGCAGCGACCATCGTGATCTCCGCCGCGATCATGGCCGCGCTCCCCACCCCCCGGGAGAACACCCCCGCCACCACCACCGGGCAGCCCGCCGACCGCCAGGCGGAGCAGCCCGAACCGGCCACCGCCTGACCCCGAGGCACGGCCCACCACCCAACCCGAAACACCTCGACACACCTCGACACACCCCGACCGCCCGGTCGCCGCCTCACCCGAGCCGGCGACCGGGCGGTCCCGTTCCACCACCACACCCGGGCACCGCCCGACAGCCGGCCAGGCCCTGCCGACGGCGACCAGCACACCCCGGAAGGAACCGCCCGCCCTCGCCGACGTGGCCCGAACGCCCGCCCGGGGGTCCGGTTCGCTCCTGCTACGCAGCAACAACCGGCCCCTGATCCCCGGATCAGTTCATGCCCGGCCGGCTCCCGGCCGGCTGTGTCCCGGGGCTACGGCGCCGGGCTCAGCTTCTTCCACGGCCGGCCGCCGTTGGCCTCCGCCGTGCCGGGGGTGGCGGTGGTGTACCACTGGGCGTACCAGTAGTAGCCCTGGTACTTGACGAACGCGGCCGTCGAGGCGGCCGGGTCGCCGGTGAGGAGGTGGGTCTCCCGGACGGTGGCTCCGCCGGCGACCTCGATGTCGTTGCCGTTCGCGGAGCGGAGCTTGAACAGGCCGTTGTGCTTCGGCCCGCCGGGCGCCCCCTCACTGCCGTTGTCGGCGATCGGGACGAGCCGCCACTTCTGCTCGTTGCGTCCGTTGCACGCGAGCGAGGCGATGTCCTGCCGGGAGGCGGTGGCGGTCAGGCACCTGCCGCCGCCGGAGACGGTGTACAGGCCGCCGCTCGCGTCCTGGATCCGCCAGTACTGGTTGGGGTTCTGGTCGTTCAGCTCCACGAGGTGCGCGCGGGACTGGTCGGGGTTGTTGTCGATCATCATGGGCTTCCCGGTCTGGCTGTCGCCGTACTCGAACATCCAGCCCTTGTCGCCCTTGTCGTACATCCGCCACAGCCGTCCGCCGTCGGGCCGGTAGACCTGGCCCTGCTTCCAGTCCGGGGCCTGGCAGGAGCTGCCGGCCGCGGGGGCGGGCGGGGTCACCGTCCGCACGTCGCGGCGCTGGTCCCCGGTCGAGCCGTACTCCCGTCCGCCGATCTTGAACGTCACGTTGGACGGCCCGGTGACCGGCAGGTAGTACTTCAGGTCGATGTCCCGGGACTTGCCCGGTGCCAGGTCCTCGCAGTAGCCGAGGGTGAGGGTGAGCCGGTGGAAGTCCCCCTTGAGGCCGCCCGTGTTGGGGCCGGAGGCCGTGTGCGAGCCCGGAGGGCCCGTGGCGTCGGCGCGGTCCTGGACACGCCCTCCGCTGCCCCGGACGCCGGGGTCGACGGTTCGTTGATGCACTGTCTACGCAGTCCTGCGGGCGTTCGGGCGCCTCGCCGCTGAAGGCGAGCGGGGGGGGGCGTTGTCCGGGTCGGTTCTGTCGTCAGCTGCCGGGCAACTGAGGCGGCGCGGACTTCAGCCCGTCCAGGGTGAGGTCGAGGAGGCGTTCGGCCTGCTCGCGCTGCTCGGGCTTGGCCGAGGTGAGGGCGATTCCGGCGAGGGCGGCGAACATGTCGGTCGGACGGATGTCGGAGCGGATCGCTCCGGCGGCGACACCGGCGTCCATCAGGGAGTCGAGGGCGCCCTGGATCATCTCGCGGCTGTCGGCGTAGGGGTTGCTGCCCGAGGCGACGACGGCCCGCAGGGCGTCGGCCATGCCGTATTTGGCGGTGGCGTAGTCGATGAAGCGGCGAGTCCACACCCGCAGGGCCTCGGCGGGCGGCATCGTCGCCAGGAGGCCGGGAGCAGCCTCGCACAGCCGGGCCACTTCGTTGCGGTACGCCGCCTCGATCAGTGCCTCGCGGGTCGGGAAGTTGCGGTAGATCGTGCCCGTTCCCACGCCCGCTTCCCTGGCGATGCGCTCGAAGTGGGCGTCGAGCCCCTCCTCGCTGAACACGCGCACCGCGGCGGCCAGGATCTTGTCCCGGTTGCGCTGCGCGTCGGCCCTCAGCGGGCGCCCTGCCTCTCGGGTCATCGGCGACTCGTCCCCTTCTCCGTTGCTAAGTGGAGGCTCCGCCACTTAGTCTGGGCGAAGTGGCGGAGCCTCCACTTTCACTCTAGGGCATGGTCCGACCTGCCCGGACGCCCTCTCCGCTCCGCACTCCACACTCCGCGATCCGCACTCTGGAAGGACAGGCGAGCATGCCAGGAATCGAAGGCAAGGTCGTGGCGATCACAGGCGCCAGCAGCGGCATCGGCGAGGCGACCGCGCTTCTGCTGGCCGAGCGCGGCGCGAAGGTCGTCCTCGGGGCACGCCGCCCGGAGCGTCTCGCGGCCCTGGCCGCCCGCATCGAACAGGCCGGTGGCGAGGCCGCCTGGATCCGCACGGACGTGACGAGGCGCGAAGACCTCCACGGCCTCGTCAAGCTGGCATGCGAGCGATACGGCAAGCTCGACGTCCTCGTCAGCAACGCCGGGATCGGACTGATCTCCCCCCTCGACGACCTGCGCGTCGAGGACTGGGAGCAGATGATCGACGTCAACCTCAAAGGGGTCCTGTACGGAATCGCCGCAGCCCTCCCGCTCTTCCGGGAGCAGGGATTCGGGCACTTCGTCAACACCGTGTCCACCGCCGGACTGCGCATCGTCCCGCTCCAGTCCGTGTACGCCGCCACCAAGAACGCCGTGCGCACCGTCTCCGAGGGCCTGCGCCAGGAGGCCGGCGCCAACCTGCGCGTGACCGTCGTCTCCCCCGGCGCCGTCCGCACCGACTTCGCTGAGCACATGGACCCGGCCGCGAAGGCCCAGATCGACAAACTGATGGAGATCGCCCTCCCGCCGGACGCGGTCGCCCGCGCCATCGCCTTCGCCATCGAGCAGCCGGACGGTGTCGATGTCGGCGACATCGTCGTTCGCCCCACCGCCCAGGGATAGGCCCCGAGACCGGGTGAGGTGAGCGGCCGGACCGGGGCGCTGGTGCCTGCCGTAGCCTGGCAGTGCCCTGCTCCCAACCCGGTCGAGGTCATGGAATTTCGTCAGTTGCGGTACTTCGTCGCGGTGGCGGAGGAGTTGCACTTCGGTCGCGCAGCCGAGCGGTTGATGATCGTGCAGTCGGCCGTCAGCCAGCAGATCGGCCGGCTGGAACGTGAGCTGGGCGTCGAGCTGTTCGACCGCTCGGGGCGCCGCGTGCGGCTGACTGCCGCGGGGGCGGCGTTCCTGTCCGGCGCCCGTGAGGTGTTGGCGGCCGAACAACGGGCCCTGGGCCTGGTCGGCGGCTTCGTCGCCGAGCGGGAGGCCGTGCTGCGTATCGGGACGAGCCGGGGCATGGGCGTGCGGTTGGAACGGGTGCTGGCGGCGCTGGAGCGAAACGCGCCCGGCACCCGGGTGGAGTTGGCGTCGGCGGCCCCGGAGGAGCGCCTGCGGCGGGTCGCCGACCGGGAGTGGGACGCGGCCTTCGTCCGCGGGGAGGTGGCGGCGCCGCAAGGCGTGCGGCTGATCCCGGTGTGGCAGGAGGAACTCGTGGTCGCCCTGCCGGCCCGCCATCCGCTGGCCGGGGCGGACGCGGTCGACCTCGCCCGGCTCTCGGCGCTACCGCTTCACCTGACGGAACGCCGGAACAACCCGCCGCTGGTCGATCTGGTCACGGCTGCCTGCCGGGACGCCGGGTTCGAGCCCGTGCCCGGACCACCGCACAGCTCACTCCAGGACACCCTTGCGGCACTGGGCGCGGGTGTTGCCGGCTGGACGGTGGTGTACGCGGCGCACGCCCACCAGCTGCGCGGCGGTCAAGTGGCGTTCCTGCCGGTGCGCTCCCCGGCCGGGGCGCGGAGCGCCGAGGCGATGCTCTCCCTACCCACCGTGTTGGCGGTGCACGGTGCCGCCGCCCCCGAGCGCGTGCGCTTGCTGCTGGAGGCCTGTCGGGAGGCGGCGCGCGACGATCGCGATTCGTGATCGTCGCGAACTCGAAGTGCTGCTGGATCGCGAGCTCCCACCGGAGTGAACTGGACACCGGCGGTCACCGCCGCCGATGCGGCCGGTACCGCCGACCACGGTTCCCCGCTCGATCCGCGGGCCGCGCCCTGCCCGGCACACCCGCCACCGGGCCGACGCCACATCGGACCGACACCGACCGAGCGCGCCTTCACCTCCACGCACCAGGAGACCGACCATGACGAACACCACGACGGAACAGGCCACGGACCGGACGCCGTCGACCGATCGGCTGCGGCGCCCGGCGCTGACACGATCACTGCGACTCGGCGACACGAAAGTGACCTACGTGCCGGACGGGGCGGTCGAACTCAGCGCGCGCGGCTGGTTCCCCCGCAGCACGGACGAGGACTGGGCCGCCCACCCCGAGTACCTCGACGACTCCGGCAACCTGACGGCGGGCATCGGCGCGCTGCTGGTGGAGCACGGCGACCGTGCGCTGCTGATCGACACGGGCTTCGGCCCGCAGTCGATCCCGGCCCAGCCGGGCAATCCGCGCGGGGCCATCCACGGCGGTGCGCTGCTCGACAACCTGGCCGCACTGGGCCGTCCGCCGGCCACGATCGAGGCCGTCGCCATCACCCACCTGCACCTCGACCACATCGGCTGGGCCTGGCACCCCGCCCCGGACCGCGACCTGCCCGCGTTCGCCGGCCGCGACCTCCTGGTCGCCGCACCCGAATGGGCCCACCGCCACCTCCTGGCAGCGCGCGGCATCACCGACGACATCCTCCAAGCCATGGCACCACAGGTGCGCACCGTCCTCGACGGCGACGAGATCTTCCCCGGCGTACACGTCCTGCTCACCCCCGGCCACACCGCCGGGCACGCGTCCTACGTCATCACCGGGGGCGGCGAACGGCTGATCGCCTTCGGCGACGCCATTCACTCACCGATCCAGGTGGACCACCCCGAATGGTCGGCCGCCGCCGACCTCGACCCCGACCGGGCCGCGCAGGAACGGCGGTGCCTGGTCATCGAGTTGGCCCGGCCGGGCACGATCGGCTTCGGCGTCCACTTCGCGGACGTGGTGTTCGGCCGGGTCCACCTCGACGGTGGCGGCCCTGCCTGGCGACCTGTCGCCGACTGACCGCCGCCGTCCCGTGTTCCTCGCCTGACACACGCACGCGAGGGCTGCCTGCCCGACGTTCCGCTCCCTACGCGGTGTGCTCGCGAATGATCTCGCCGATCTGCCGGGGAAGTCCGGGGGAGAACAGTGTGTGTCCCATTCCGGGAATCGGCTGGAATCGGGAGTGAGGGATTTCGTCGGCGAGGGCACGGCCATGCGGTAGCGGACGCAGGGGATCTTCCGTGCCGTGCATGACCAGTGTCGGGGCCTTGATCGAGGACAGCGGAGCCAGGCGGTCTTCGGTCACGTGACGCCCAGCCAGATCGCGGTTGAGGGCCGCACTGTGGTTGCCGGTCCGGTCGAAGGAGGCTTCCACGAAGCGTCGGGCGGCAGGCTCGTCGAAGGGAAGGACGTCGCCGTTGAGCACTCGCCACGTCTCCAGGTTCGCCGTGACGTACTCGTCGCGAGTCCCCTGCGGGAGAGCGGCACGTTGTGCGAGGTGCGTCAGGAGGCGTGCCGTGGGTGGCGGCAGGTCGCTGGGGTCGGGTGCCTGGCCGGCCATGGCGCGCGCCCAGGCCGGGCCCGCACTGTGGCCCATCGGGCCGGTCATCATCGCGGTCAGAGTCAGTACGCGTTCAGGGCGGTGCACGGCCAGCCACTGGCCGATCGCGCCGCCCAGGGACGCCCCGACGATGTGCGCGGCGGCGACTCCGTGGCCGTCGAGCACGGCCGTCGCATCGGCGGCCATGTCCGCCAGCGTGTAGGGGTGGGTGGCGAAGTCCAGGCAGGTGGAGCGCCCGGTGTCCCGGTGGTCGTAGCGGATGACCTGGCGACCGCCGGCGGCCAGCACATCCACCAGCTCGTCCGGCCATCCGATGCCGGGGGCGGCGGTCCCCATCACCAGCAGGACCGCCGGGTCGTTCGGGTTGCCGACCCGTTCGGTCCACAGGCGCAATTCACCGGATTCGACAATTAATTCAGCACCAGCAGTCATGGGCGCCAACATAGCGAACGAGTTGCCAATTTTCTATATCCTCAATGGATATGACTTTCCATCGCCATTCTGGTAAAATACTGAATAGTTCGCGGGCTTCAGGAAGTGGTCGACCAGGTACGCCATCCGAGACCTTCGCAGGACGGCGGAGTACACCGCATTCCCACCCGGCCTCAGGGCCGGGACTCCCTGCGAAGATCAAGGGATGGATGACACCACCGACCACCTGCACCGCATCGATGCCCTGCTGACCCGCCCGGCCCCGGACATCGCCCACCTGCCGGCCGACGGCGACCTCATCACCGCCCACCGCCGCCTCGTTGAGGCGCTGCGCCCGCGTTGGGGGTCGTCGCGCAACCTCGCGACCGGCGGCTTCGTCGACCCGACCATCGACGACGACAGCGGGCTGCCACTGGTAGCCCCATTCGCCGGGCGTCTGGTCGAGCTGTGCGGGTGGGCGGTGGGCGAGCGCTGGATCGGCTGCGGGATCGTCCGGGACAACGACGGCGGCGCGCCGCACCTGGTCGCGGTGACGGCCCGCCGGGCCGACCCGGCGACGGCCTGCCTGCTCGCCGAGGACGGGGAGGAAGAGGCCGACATGCCGGGTGTCCGCTGGGTTCGGCGGCTCGCCGACGCGACCGGCCGGCCGCAGTCGCGGCAGTGGCCCGTCGATTGGGCGTCGGCCGAGGCCAGGCTCGGCACCGCCCTGCCCGCCGACTACCGGCACCTGGCGGAGCACTTCGGCCCTGGCACGTTCGCAGGCTTCCTCGACCTCTCCCTGCCCAGCCCCCCGCCCGGCCGCGACGACCCGTTCCCGCAGTTCCTGTGCCTCGTCAGGCACGCCCTCCACCTTGCCGAACTCGCCGCCGCCGACCCCGGTATCGCCGACCTCTACCGCCCCCACCAGCTCCACCCCGCCCCGGGCGGGCTCCTCCAGTGGGCCGGCTCCGTCCAGGCCGACCAGTTCTACTGGCTGACGGAGGATGCGGACCCGAACCGGTGGCCGGTCATCGCCCGCAACGAGGACGGCGACAGCTGGGCGCGGTTCGAGGGTTCCACCGCCGAGTTCGTCCACCGGCTCCTCACCGACCACCGGCACCCCTTCTCAGTCGCTGAGCTCATCGACCGCCCCGACTTCGAACCGTACGAGCCCCACGAGCCCCACGAGCCCGACAACCCCTTCGACGACCGCCGTCTGCCGTAGTAGGGCGGTTGCCAGGGGCACATCTGTGTTGCGCGATGAGACGAGGTGAACCGGCACTGCTCAGCAGCAGTGCTGAGGACGCTATCGAGCGCAACAGGTGTTGCGCTGTCCCTCGTCGAAGTGATGCGGTCGGGGGTTCAGCGTCCGATCGCATAGCGTTTCTATGGCTTGTCAGGCGGCGGGCGGCCTTCGTCTGGCGGCAGAGGTACGAGGGAACTGGTGGACGGTGGTGTCCAGTTCCAACCGAACTTGTCCACCGTGCTGAGGATCCACTGCCGTCCGCGTTCGTCGGCAACAGCCCAGGCATAAGCGAATCGGCGCTCTGATCGCGCTCGGCTCCACCATGGTTTGCGGGGTTCGGGAAGAAACGGGATGTTGTCGCAGAGGTTGGCGAGCCAGCGGATGCAGGCGACATGGTCATCGTCCGGCCAGTCTCGGATCGGCCTCCGCCTGCCGGACATGGCGCGGATTTCCAGCAGCGCCCACCAGCGAAGCCGCGCGCCGACTTCCCAGTCCTCCAGAGTGCGTTCGCGCCGCATTGCCACTTCTGTCTCCGTGGTGGGCCGTATCTGCGCAGTGACTCTACTGCCCACCGACGAGTGTGGTGATCGCCGCCCACACCCGCGCCGGCTGGGCCCGCAGTGTGTCAACACTCCAAGATCGGCTTGTGATCGTTGTCCTCGACGGGGATCCCTGACCGTGTCCGTGCTGTCGCAGACTTGCACCGATGCGGCGGCCCGGTCGGTCGCCGCGTCCTTGTCCCGGCCGACCCAAGGACTGCCATCGTGAACGAGCGCGTTCTCACCCCCCGTAACCGGGGCTTCCTCTTCCTCGACTCTCATCCGGTGGGCTGCCGGCAGCTGGTGGCCAGCATGTGGCAGACCTGCCCCGCCCCTGCCGGCCCGCCGGAGGGGGCCGGGCCGGTGGCGCTGGTCATCGGCTCCTCCGCCGGATACGGCCTCGCGGCCACCCTCGCCGGGCTCAAGCGCGCAGGCATTCGCGGGATCGCGGTGTCCTTCGAGAAGGCCCCCACCGAACGGCGTACCGCCACGGCCGGCTGGTACCGCACCGCCGCCACCGCTGACATCGCCCGCACCGCCGGGCGGGACATGGTCTTCCTCAACGGCGACGCGTTCTCCGACACGATGAAGAACCAAGTCGGCGACCTCATCGAGCAGCGTTTCGGTGGCAGGCTGGACTACCTGATCTACTCGGTGGCTGCGCCCCGCCGCACTGACCCCGACACCGGCACCACATACTCCTCCGTCCTCAAGCCGATCGGCCAGGCGAACCGCACCAAGACCCTCCGCTTCGACGACCAGGGCGTTCCCGAGGTCCACGAAGTCGAGACCGGGCCGGCCGAAGGCGACGACATCGAGCAGACCGTGGCCGTGATGGGCGGCGCGGACTGGGAACGCTGGATCGACCACCTCGCCGGCCGAGACCTGCTGGCCGACGGCTTCACCACCGCCGCGCTGTCGTACATCGGCTCGCCGCTGACAGCGGCGATCTACCGGCAGGGCACCATCGGCGCTGCCAAGGCGCACCTGGAGGCCACCGCCCGCACCCTGAACGAGCGGCTCGACAAGACGGTGGGAGGGCGGGCCGTGACCTCCGTCAACGGCGCCGCCGTCACCCAGTCCTCCACCGCCATCCCGGGCATCGCCCTGTACACGGGCCTGTTGCGCGGTGTCCTCGGAGAAGACCTGGTCCCGCCGATCCGCCAGCTCGGCGCCCTGTGGGACCAGCTCACCGGTACCGCCCCGCTCGCCCTGGACGACGAAGGCCGGATCCGCCTGGACACCTGGGAACTCACCGACGACGTCCAGGCGGCCGTCGTCGAACGCTGGGAGGCCGCCACCACCGACACCATCGCGAGCCTCGCCGACCTCGACTGGTTCCGCGCCGAAGTCCAACGCCTGTACGGATTCTCCGTGCCGGGCGTCGATTACACCGCTGCGGTGGCCATCGACGTCCCCTGGCCTGACCCCATCTCCTGACCCGGCCCGGAGGAACGCCGCCGAGGACAGATGAGTGGGGATCCGGCCACCGACCGGAGCCCCACTCGTATGGCAACCGCCCCACAGCGGCGGAAGCGGGGCGACGGAACGGCCGCAAGGTCGATTCAGTCGCGGCCGCCGTCGGCGCGGCGGCCGCGACTGCCGGTCACAGGCGGAAGGGGTTCCCGCCCCGCGCGGCGATCACGTACCAAGCGGTCGCCCCGGTGTGGAGGGAGGAGTAGTAGAAGTCGCCCTCCCCGGTGTCCAGGCCGTCGTGCGAGGCGGCGACGATGCCCTTGCCGTCCGTGTTGGCCGCGCCGCTCTGGGCCTTCTGCAGGGTCGCCATCAGGACCGCCGCCTTTGCGGCGTCGCCGTCCGCGCGGCGGACCTGGTAGGCGGCCAGCAGGTGGGCGGTGCCCTCGAACCAGACGCCGCTGGTGTCCTTGCCGCTGAAGCCCACCCCGCTGTACGGGCCGTCGGTGGCCGCCATCCGCCCGGCCGCCCAGTCGACGGCGGGCGCGTAGGACGGGTCGAGGGTGGCCAGGTAGCTCCAGGTCTGCACGTCCTCCGGCTCGACGTCGTCGTTGGTGGTCACCCCGTCCAGGCCGGTGCCCGTCCACAGGTGGCCGTTGGCGGCCTGCATGGACTTCACGAACCGGAAGGCGGTGGTGGAGCGCTGTGCCCAGCCCGCGTCGCCGGTGACGCCGGCGAGCATGGCGAAGAAGGCGCCGGTGTCGATGTTGTGCTCCGTGGCCTTCCAGGTGAGCGGGACCATCGTCTGGCCGGTGCCGTCGTCGTTGCGCAGGCCGCCGGTGTAGCCGCCGGCGCCGCGGGTGTCCGCGGTGTTGTTCTGGATCCAGTTGGCGGCCTTCAACGCCCCGTCCAGGAAGCGCTGTTGGCCGGTCACCCGGTAGAGCCGGGTGAGCGCCATGCCGGCCCAGGCCATGTTCCCGGTGTAGACGGAGAACCCGCCGACGTACGGCTCGCCGGAGGGGGTCTTGACGAAGGGGTCCGGCTCGTAGGAGGCGCGGATGCGGCCGTCCGGGGTGACGTCGTGGGCCTGGGCGTACAGCAGGCTGTCGCCGAGCGCCGTGGCGTGGGCGACGTCGTCGCTTCCGCCGCGTTGCAGGAACGCGGTGATGACGAGCGCGTTGTCGTACGTGAAGGAGGCCTGGAAGCCGTCCGGGCCGAACAGCTTCGGGTCCTCGAAGTGCCCGCCCTGGTAGCTGCGGGGCACGCGCAGCGTGCTGCCGGTGCCATGGGCGTCGAGGCGCTGGGCGAGGAAGGAGTAGGCCGCGTCCACGGAAGGCCCGGAGGGCTTCACCGGCGGCTGCTGGGACGGCAGGTGCAGGCTGCCCGCGGGCGGGGGGCCGGGCGTGCTCGGCAGGTCGGCGTCCTCGTCGCCGACCGGCACCA
This sequence comes from Kitasatospora sp. NBC_01300, assembly GCF_041435235.1. Taxonomy (NCBI): domain Bacteria; kingdom Bacillati; phylum Actinomycetota; class Actinomycetes; order Kitasatosporales; family Streptomycetaceae; genus Kitasatospora; species Kitasatospora sp. NBC_01300. The sequence continues at coordinate 231,298 of NZ_CP108409.1, forward strand.
GTTTGAAGAGCTGGTTCTCGTCGTTGTGGTCGCACGGGGCGTTGCCGGGTGTCGCGATGCTGTTCGGCACGCTCGCACCGGGCCACAGGGCGAGGCAGTTCCCGCCCTTGATCTGGAGGTGGAAGTACCAGTGGCCGCCCTCCCAGTCCGACATCTGGAGTCCGACGTCGGCGGACTGGCCGAGGTACTCGTTGGGTGCGGCCAGGTTCCGGAACATCCAGCCGCCGTCCGTCGTCTGGAGGAGTTCCCAGTCGGCGCGCGGGTCACCGGGCTGGGTGCCGACGAGCCGGCCGCTCGGCAGGTCGTAGGCCATCGCCGCACCGTTGCCGTCGACCAGTTCGTTGTGCTCGTGCGGCTTGGGGTCGGAGCCCATCACCACTCCCCCGCCGCCGCTGCCGTAGTCCTCCCAGCTCAGGTGCCCGGTGCTCCAGTCTCGAACGCCGATTTTGGCGCCGAGCATGGGGAGGGCGTCCTCCAGGCCGACGAACATGATGCCGCCCGCGCAGGTGGTCTCCATCGTCTTCCCCGGTGTCTTGCAGCTCCACGTTCCGCCCGTGGTGGCCGAGATGATGCCCAGGGCCGTGATGTTGGGCGGCGACCCCGGCAGGCCCGGGCCGCCGCCCAACACGACGGGGCCTCCGCTGTCACCCCGGCGGGCCGCGATGGACGAGTTGTCGGCGGCGGTGAACTGCTTGAGGGCCTTCCACCCGTACATGTAGTGGTGCTCGACGTCGCCGCCCAGGTTGTCCGGGCCCTTGGCGTAGTAGTCGGTCACCTTGGTGGTGACCTGGATGTTGCAGATCTCGCCCGATCGGGCGCCCTCGTTGCAGATCCAGTTCCCCTCGTGCGCCACGTGCGCGGCGCTCACCCATTTCTTGGTCTGCGAGGTGCTGGACTGGTCGGCCGCGCCGCCCGTCCAGATCTGCTGGTCCATCGTGATGTTCGAAGAGGGCTTGATGACGGCCGCGTCGAGGTAGACGGGCCCCCTCTCGTCCTGGCGGACGATGTGGGGCGAGATCCGGGTGCCGATCGCCGGCCCCTGTGCGCCGGTGTCGTCCACGCCGTACCGGACGTTGGTCTCGTTGTTCGGCATGAAGCAGTGGTCCGCGGTGAGCATGGCGTCCTCGCCGCGGTACTGGATCGCGAACGCCGTGCTGCAGAACGGTGCGATGATCTGCGCGCCGCCGGCACCCGGATCGCTCCGGCGCGAGGGCTCGCCGAGGCTGATCGACTCCGTGCCGTTCGCTTCGACCGTCACCGGAACGCTCACGGACGCCACCGCCCGCCGCAGCCGCTGCGCTTCGTCCTCGCCGCCCACCACGGTCGCGGTGAGGCCGCTCCCGTCCTGCGGCATCGCCACGTCGGTGATCCGCACTCCGACGGAACCGGCGATGCGCGTCACCTCGCGCGAGGCGTCCTTCAGGTCCTGCGCACCGTGCGGCGCCGACTTCACGTCGACACGCACCGGGCTGTGCGCGACGACCGCCCGGACCTCGGGGGCCAACTCGCCGTGCCAGTAGACCGTGAGGTGCTTCTTCTCGGGGGCGGCGACCACGCCGGCGAGGGCCTGGCTGCCGATCTGACCCGACACCTGCTCCACGGCCGAAGCCGTCTCGTTCATCTGGCCCTGAATGGCCATCAGTTGCTGCCAGGACAAGAAGGGTGAAGGACTCCCGAAGGAGTTCGCCACGGGCGCGATGCCGGGAGCCGCGAGCACTCCCACGACGGCGGTCGCGGTGGCGAAGGCCACGAGCGGCCTTCGCCACCTGCCCCTGCGGCGGGCCGGATCTTCGATGTGCTGGACCAACGGGAACTCCCCGGAACTCGAAACTGCTGGGCGCCTCGGCGCCCTCTCACCCGTGCCTACGGGCGGGGGTGAACGCGCAGTTCAGAGCAGGTACGGGTCGGCCGAGAACAGCCGGAGGGTGTCCCAACGGTCCTGCCATGCCCCGCCGGTGACTGCGGCGGCATCCAGCCAGCCGACGGTCGTGCCGAAGCAGTGCGCCTCTGATGCGAGAGCCCGCCCCGGTCCCGGGGCGGGCTCTCGCGTCAGAGCGGGTGCGTCACCCGGGGTCTACCAGTCGGTACCGATGTTGGCGCGGCTGCCGAAGGTGTTCTGGCCGGTGCCGGGGTAGAAGTACATGTCGCCGGTGGATCCTTGCGGAGCCTGGACGGCGGCGATGTCGGTCTTGCCGTCGGCGTTGAAGTCGCCGCCGATGAGGTCACGCATGATGTTCCAGCCGGTACCGGCGTTGACCGGCGCCGCAAACGAACCGGCGCCATTGCCCGGATAGACGTACAGATTCCCGTCAGCGACACCGACCGCCGCGACATCCGACTTCCCGTCACCATTGAAGTCGCCGCTGGCGAACTTGCCCAAGGTGTTCCAGCCGGTACCGGCATTGACCGGCGCCGCGAACGAACCGGCACCATTGCCCGGATAGACGTACAGATTCCCGTCGGCGACGCCGACCGCGGCAATGTCCGACTTCCCGTCACCGTTGAAGTCACCACCCATGAGGTGGTCCAGGTTGTTCCAGCCGGTACCGGCCAACCACGGCGCACCGAACGCACCGGCACCATTGCCCGGGTAGACGTACAGATTCCCGTTGGCGGTGTTCACCGCGGCGATGTCCATCTTCCCATCGCCGTTGAAATCACCCGGTGTCACATTGCTCACCGTGTTCCAACCGGTACCGATCAGACTCCGCTCACCGAACGTACCGACACCGGTACCCGGATACAGGTACATCTTCCCCGTCGCCGCGTCCACCGCCGCCAGATCGGTCTTCCCGTCACCATTGAAGTCAGCCGACGCAAAACCCGTCATCCCCACCGGAGTCGCCGGCGGAGGCGTGGTGTTGTCCTCGACGACCTTGTTGAGACGGAGGGCCACGTAGCTGCTTGCCGGGTAGCTCGAGATGTTTCCGCTGTAGACGTTCCCGTTCCCGTAGGTCACGTCGGTCCTCGGGTTCGACTGGTGGATGTAGGTGAAGTCCCCGGTCGCCTGGTTGTTCCACCTCACGAAGAGCACGACGTGGTCGCTGATGTTGTCCAGCGCGTCGCCGGGGCGGAGTTCGCTCTTGCTGATGCGCGTGCTCAGCGATCGGCTGTCGAGGCTGTTGGTGGTCGGCGATCCGAGCCCGGTGGACGACAGGTGCCAGGCCATCGAGATGAACCCTGAACAGTCGGTGCGGTAGGTGTGGCCGTCGCCGTCGCCGTACGTCGCGCCCTGGTTGTACTGGACGTTCTGGTCGTCCCAGTACTGGGCGCGCTGCAGGATCTCGGATCGGTTGACGGGGCCTCCGATGGAGGAGCCGGCCTGGGCGGGCGGCGCGGTCAGGCCCACGGCGGCCATGGCGGCGATTACTGACCTTGGCGGTTCAAGGTGATTGGCCTGTTTGTGTAGCTGACTGACGGTCATTTACGCGCTATGCCGTTGGTATGCGCTATGCGGATGGGGGCGGACTGACGGCGAAGGCACGTCAGCACCGCGAGGCGGTGCGGCTGGAGGCCGCCGCGTTGTTCGACGAAGGTGTCCCGCCGAGGGAGGTTGCCCGTAGGTTGCGGGTGACCGCGAAATCGGCCTACCAGTGGCACGCGGCCTGGCGGGAGGACGGAGCCGGGGCGCTGGCCTCACGGGGACCGGGTGGGCAGCGGTGCAAGCTGTCGGCACGGTGCCAGGACAAGCTCGCCGAGTACCTCGAGCAGGGGCCGGCCGCTCACGGCTGGGACCAGGACCAGGCGTGGACCGGCGCGCGGGTCGCCACGCTGATCGGGCGGAAGTTCCACGTTTCCTACAGCGTCTCGGGGGCTACTCGTCTGATGCACCGGCTCGGCTTCACCCTGCAGCTCCCTGCGCGTCGGGCAGCCGAACGCGACGAACAGGTCGTCGCCGCGTGGAAGGAGGCGACCTGGGCGGAGGTAAAAGCGCCCGGGCGGCCTGCGACGGCTGGATCTGCTTCGAGGACGAAGCCGGGTTCACCCGCAGACCGCCCACAGGACGCACATGGGGACGACGCGGCACCACCCCGGTCGTGAAGGTCTGCGGCCGTGGCTCCGGACGGATCTCGGTCGCCGGGCTGATCGCGATGCGCCCGGGCTCCCGGACCCGGCTGTGCCACAGGCTGCGCCGGCACACCGGACGCAAGGGCGAGCGCCGCAGCCTGTCCGAGCACGACTACATCGGCCTGCTCGACGGAGTCCATCAGCTGGTCAGAGCACCGATCGTGCTCGTCTGGGACCGACTCAACACCCACGTTTCCAATGCCATGCGCGACTTGATCAGCGCACGGGACTGGCTCACGGTGTTCATCCTCCCCGCATACGCACCCGAGCTGAACGCGGTCGAGTACCTGTGGGCCCACGTCAAACGAAGTCTCGCCAACCTCTCCAGCGTTGCCCTCGACCGACTCGAATCCCTCGTCCGCAACCGACTCAAACGACTGCAATACCGCTCCGACATCCTCGACGGCTTCCTTACCGGAACTGGACTCTCCCTCGACCTCCCACCGCCGTCACCCTGAAGCACCGAGGTCAGTAACGGAACGAGAACGGACGCGCGGCGGAATCGGCTGTTCTTGGGCATGGCTGTCTACCTCGATCTGGTGAATGGTGTGTGCCGACTACTGAGTTGGGGGGCGGCTACCAGCCGGTGCCGATGCTGGTGCGGTTGCCGAAGGTGTTCTGGCCGGTGCCGGGGTAGAAGTACATGTCGCCGGTGGATCCTTGCGGAGCCTGGACGGCGGCGACGTCGGTCTTGCCGTCGGCATTGAAGTCGCCACCGATGAGGTCACGCATGATGTTCCAGCCGGTACCGGCATTGACCGGCGCCGCGAACGAACCGGCACCGTTCCCCGGATAGACGTACAGATTCCCGTCAGTGACACCGACCGCGGCGATGTCCGACTTCCCGTCACCGTTGAAGTCGCCGGTGGCGAACTTGCCCAGGGTGTTCCAGCCGGTACCGGCATTGATCGGCGCCGCGAACGAACCGGCACCGTTCCCCGGATAGACGTACAGATTCCCGTCGGCGACGCCGACCGCCGCGATGTCCGACTTCCCGTCACCGTTGAAGTCACCACCCATGAGGTGGTCCAGGTTGTTCCAGCCGGTGCCTGCCAACCACGGCGTACCGAACGCACCGGCGCCATTGCCCGGATAGACGTACAGATTCCCGTTGGCGGTGTTCACCGCGGCGAGATCGATCTTCCCGTCGCCGTTGAAATCACCTGGTGTCACATTGCTGACCGTGTCACAGCCTGTACCGATCAGACTCCGCTCACCGAACGTACCGACACCAGTGCCCGGGTACAGATACATCTTCCCCGTCGCCGCGTCCACCGCCGCCAGATCGGTCTTCCCGTCACCGTTGAAGTCAGCCGACGCAAAACCCGTCATCCCCACCGGAACAGCGGGGCTCTGGCCGATGGCGTTGACGATCTTCTGCGCGTCGGCCACCTGACCCTGGTAGAGGCTGGGATAGGCCGACTGCTGGACGCCTTGGCAGACCTCGCCGACCGGCTTGCCCTGCCACGAGTTGTTCGGATAGGTCGAGAGCATCGCGCTGATGAACTTGCGGGTCGTCGTCGCCGGGTCGAGCCGCTGCGCGGTGGTGCCCCACGATGCCCGCTGCTGGAACAGGCCGACGCTGCCGTGGTCCTCCATGTTCGGGTTGTTCCGCAGGGTGGATTCCACGATCGCCGTGGTGATCGCGATGACCTCGGCCTGCTGCGGTAGTCCGTTGGCCCGCACGGTGTTGACGATGGCCCGGGCGCAGGACATCCGGTACGCGTTCATCGCGTTCCGCAGGCTGCCGGTGAGCTGTTGGTTCAGTTGGGCGGCGGCGGTGGTGTCGGCGGAGGAGACCGTGCCGCAGGACACATCGGGCAACGTTGCGTGCGCAGGGCTCGTCGCCACCATCGTCGCGCCGGCCAGGACCCCACTCACCGCGAGAAGTTGCAGGGCGTTGCGCACAGTTCTCTTCATGCTGAAACGTTTCCTTCGTTCACAGGTCGGATGTGTCGTCGCCAGAGGTCTGGGCCACGACAGGTCTTGAGGGCACTGAGGGAATTCGCCTTCGACCGTGCACCGGGCAGGGTGTGGACAAACCCGGCGGGCAACACGTGTGAGCAGAGTGAGAACGCCCAGGTTCGACGACCGCCCAGGCCGCGCGGAGCCGTCACGGCGACGGGCGCCGCGCCCGGGCCGGTGACGTGCGGGTGGTCCCGAAGTGGCCTGCTACTGCCAGACCATGGCGTCGATACTCACCAGGGGCGGCGCCTGAAGCGGGGAGACGAGGGCGGCGACCGCGGCGGCCTTCGCGATGCGGGTGCGGATCATGGCAGGGCTCCTTCGGGACACACGCACAACAGGGGGTGGTCCGGAGCCGGTGCGTCCCGCGGTGACGCTGTCCCGGTTCCCTTTCGGCTGCTTGTCGCTGCCGTTGGGTACGATCCTGCCCGTCGGTCAGTGCCCCAACTAGGGTTCCGTGCTGGCCTGAACCGGACTTGGCCCAAGCCGTCCACCGCGGTCGGATACGGACGCCCATCGCCACGGGCCGACGCATGCGGCTGCAGGGCGATCGATGTTCCGGAATGCTGCCGGTGACGGTTCGGACTGTGACCCTGGACGTGCGATCGGCAGAATCAGCAAGCTATCTGACTGTTCATCAGTGCTCGGGTGCCCGGCAGATGCTCACGGCCGAGGCGTTGACACCTTGGCCGCGCGGCGAAGGCTGGGATGTGCAGACATGGGCCGGCAGCGGGAGGTCACGCAAGGCGGTCCGGTCGAAGACCGCGCTGACCGAGGTCGGCCCGACCGTGGCCGGGGGCCGACGCTTCGGGACCGTTCAGCGGGCGTCGGTCTCGTCGATCAGGTACTGGAGCTCGTCGAAGATCTGGAGCACGACGACGACCAGGACATGGTCGGCGACCATGAATTCCACCACGACCCCGGGCGCGGCGTAAGCCTTGCGCAGGTGCTCGTCGGGGCCGATCGGTGCCGTCGCCGTCTTGTGGTACGGGTCGCGGGCGAGAACACCCAGTGCACGCTCCAGCAGATCGCGACGTTCGGCGGGCAGGGCGTCGATCGTCGTCCTCGCCTCGACGGTGTACTGCACGCGGTACGTCATGCCCGACACGATAGCCGGGACGGCGTCCGAACGGGGAACTGCCAGGGAGAGGCCGGTGGCCAAGCTGCTGACCGCCCAGCTCTTCCAGAACCGCCCGGCGGCCCGGCGCGGCAGGACGAACGGCTCGGGCGGGGCCCGGAGGTCCCGCCCGAGCCCTTCGGGGTCAACGGCCGGCGGTCTCCGGCTCCAGCACGAAGACGGGGATCACCCGGTCCGTCTTCGTCTGGTACTCGGCGTAGTCCGGCCAGACCTCGACCGCGCGCGACCACCACAGCTCCCGCTCCGCGCCCTCGACCTCGCGCGCCGTCATGTCCTGGCGCACGGCGCCGTCCTGGAGCTCGACCTGCGGGTGGGCGACCAGGTTGTGGTACCAGGTGGGGTTCTTGGGCGCGCCGCCCTGCGAGGCCACCAGGGCGTACGTCCCCTCGTGTTCCACCCGCATCAGCGGGTTCTTGCGGATCTTGCCGCTCTTGGCCCCCAGGCTGGTGAGGACGACCACCGGCACGCCCCGCAGCGTCGTGCCCTCGGTGCCCCCGGAGCTCTCGTACAACGCGACCTGGTCGCTGACCCACTGCTCCGGGCTCGGCTGGTATTCGCCGCTAAGAGGCATGCTGTTCCCATCCCACTCGTTGAGGACCGCCGACGGCCGACCTGGTGCCGTCCGCCCCGAGGCCCTCGCTCCGTTCGGCCGCCTCCATGATTCACCACGAGGCCGCCGCCCGATAGGAGGCGACGCAACGGCGGGGCGTGCCACCGCGGACAGGACCGAAAGGGACCGGCGGCGACCAACGGTCAACGGTGCGGCTGCGGCGGCCGGTTCGGGGCACGATCGTGAACTGCCCTGCGCCGAGGGTCCGGACCAGGCCGGGCCCTCGGCGGATTTCGGGTCAGGGGCAGGTGACGTTGAAGGTGGCCTCGTGGGTGGCGGCCACGTTGCTGCCCCAGTTGCCGAGGATGTCCTTCATCTGGACGCCGTAGTAGGACCACAGCTTCCAGGTGCCGTTCTGGCAGGGGTAGGTGCTGCCGTTGCTCGCGGCGCTGTTCTTGCCGGAGGCGCCGGGGAAGACCGCGTCCTTGGTCTTGGTGCCGTCCGGGAAGGTGATCTCGTAGGAGCTGGGCTCCCAGATGCGGCAGCCGTTCGGCGGGTCCGCCCAGCCGATGATCTTCCACCAGCCGCATTCGGTCCACAGCGTCGGGTAGATCCCCCCGTCCCCGCTGTCGTAGAGACAGAGCCAGCTCTTCATCCGGCGGTCCTCGTTGCCGTTGTAGTCGACCCATTCGCCGCAGTGCGGCTCGGCGACCGTGCGCACGGACGGGGCGGCCTGGCGTGGCGCGGGGGCGGCGGGAGCGGCGGCGGCAGTCGTGGCGGTGAGGGCGAGCGCACCGAGGGCGGCGAGGGCGGCAGCGCCCGCACGCACCCGTCGGGCAGGTCGGGGATGTGAAGTGATCATGGAGGCATGATGTCGCCGTCCGGGCCCTCCGATGCCGGCGGCCACGGAGGTTTCACCCGAACGAGGCGGGGTGGGACGGGTTTTCGAGGTGCCGCCCTGACCGTTCAGGTGCCGTCATCTGCCAGCGTCGTCGTCGAGGAGGGCCAGGCGGGCGATGACATCGTCGGCCAGCTTCACGAGCAGGCGGCCCAGGTCTCCGCGGTCCTGGTCCGACCAGTGCGCCGTCGCGTCCGCGAACCAGCCGATCATGGACGCCGTGTAGGCGTTCGCGGCCCTCGCCCCTTCAGCGGTCGCCTCGACGAGGCTGGCACGCCGGTCGTGCGGGTCGCCGACGCGCTGGACGAGGCCGCGCCGCTCCAACGCCTGGACCTGTCGCGTGACGTGCGGGCCGACCACCTGCATCCGTTCGGCGATCTCCCCGATGCGCAGCGGCCGGTCCGCCCTGTGCAGGGTCATGAGCGCGCTCAGTGCGGGGCGGTCCAGATCGAGCCCTGCCGCCTCGGCCGCCCGTTCGGCCAGGCGGCCGCGGGTCATGGCGTTGCTCAGCTGGGCCAGCCGGGGCAGGGCCGCCCAGACGGCTGCCGCCTGCTCGTCCGCGCCGGGGTCGTCCGGCGAGTCCGCGGTCATTGGACCACCACCTCCACTTGAATACCTAACTTAGGTATCTATATCCTTGAGTTGCGCCCGCTCTCCGCGGGTGCGCTGTGCCGTCCATAAAGATACCTAAGGTACGCATCTTCGGTGTGACCGCCAGGAGGCGACCGCCGGGATGCGCCGCCAGGAGGAGAGCACACCGTGAACAACCACTCCGCGAACCGCAAGGTCCTCATCTCGGGCGCGAGCATCGCCGGCCCCGCCCTCGCCTACTGGCTCGACCGCTACGGCTTCGACGTCACCGTCGTCGAACGGGCGTCAACCCTCCGGGGCGGCGGGTACGCCGTCGACATCCGCGGCGCCGCCCGCGAGGTCGTCGACCGCATGGGGCTGCTCCCGCGACTGCGCGAGGCCCACGTGGACACGCGCAGGCTCTCGTTCGTGGACGCGGACGGGGCGCCCATCAGCTCCGTCGCCCCCGAAACCCTCACCGGCGGCGCCGCGGGCCTGGACCTGGAAGTACGGCGCGGCGACCTGGCGAGCGCCCTCTACGCTCCGCTCCGCCACCGGGTCGAATTCCTCTTCGGCGACTCCATCGCCACCCTGGACGACCGGCCGGACCGCGTCGACGTGACCTTCGACAGCGGCGCCCACCGCACCTTCGACCTGGTGATCGGCACCGACGGTCTGCACTCCCACACCCGCGGACTGGTCTTCGGCCCCGAGGACGCGTTCCACCGCTACCTCGGCCACGTCTTCGCCGGTTTCACCCTCGCGAACGACCTGGGCCTCGCCCACGAAGCGGTCACCTGGAACTCGCCCGGCCGGGCGGCCGTCCTCTACGCCCACGAACCCGCCGACCGCGTGCACGGGTTCCTCATCCTCAAGCGGGAGGACTTCGCCTTCGACGCCTTCCGGGACCCGCAGGCGCAGCGCGAACTCGTCGCCGCCGCGTTCCCCGAGCGCAGCTGGCACGTCCCGCGCCTGGTGGACGCGATGCGCGAGGCCGACGACCTGTTCTTCGACGTCGTCAGCCAGATCCACATGCCCACCTGGTCCCGTGGCCGCGTCGCCCTCGCCGGTGACGCGGCCCACGCGACCTCGTTCCTGTCCGGCCAGGGCTCCAGCGTCTCGCTGGTCGGCGCCTACCTCCTGGCCGGAGAACTGGCCTCCCACACCGACCACGCGGCTGCCTTCGCGGCCTACGAGCGCAGGGCGCGCCCCTTCGTGGAGCGGAACCAGGCGCTGGCCACCTCCGGCGGCACCGGCCTCATCCCCGGCACCCAGGACCTGCTCGACGCCCGCAACGCGGCCCTGCGCGCCACCCCCGCCGACCTGGCCGGCCCCGCCGACCCGGCGGGAACGGGGAAACGCGCCGCCCACAACGACGTGGTCCTGCCGGACTACGACCACGCCGGATGAGCGCGCCCGCGCGTACCGAGCACGGACGCGGCCGCTGTCACACGAGCAGCGCCTCCAGCTCCGGAAGCCGGCCGAACAGGTCGGGGAGGCCCCGCACGCCGTTGCGCGCGGCCTCGTGGGAGAGCGCGAGGTCGGGGCCGGTGCTCGCCTCGACGCCGGCGAGGCAGCGGAGGATGTTCCACCTCGTGTGCCCCAGCCAGCCGCCGATCATGAACACGAACCAGCTCGGACCTGACGGCGGCAGCGTGCCGCCTCCCGCGACGTAGCCGTCGAGGACCGAGCGGAAGACGGCGGGCTCGATGGCGTCGAAGCCCGGTCCCTTCGCGAGGCTGAGCGCGGTCGAGCCGAGCTCACCGGAGAGGTCGAGCATTCCCGAGAGTTCCCAGTCGAGCACCACCGGCCGGCCCTCTCGGGCGAGCAGGTTCCACGGTTGGACGTCCCTGTGGGTCAGCACGGCGGGGCCGGGCCGTTCGCAGGTGTCGACGAAGTGGGCGATCGCGAGGAACGTCTCGACGTGAGCGGCGAGTTCGTCGGCCCACGGCTGTCCGGTCGCCGCCGCCCGCGCGGCGAGCTCGGGCCAGTCCCGCGAGATCGGCTCCTCGATCGGCGCACGGGTCCACGCGACGTCGAGCGTGTGGACCCGTGCGAGGATCTCCCCGATCTCGAACGCGTACGCCGTCGACACCGGCGCTTCCGGCACCTTCTCCCCCTCGACCCATCGGTGGACGAGCGTGTGATCGTCGGCCGAGATCGGCTCCGGCATCGGGATGCCGGCGGCGAAGGCCGCCCGCTCGAAGCTGAACACGTCCTCGGCGCGATAGGTCAGGCGGCGGTCGACAAGGTTCAACTCCTTGACCGCGAACGACCCTTGGCCGGTGTCGAGCCGGTACATCCGGTTGGCGAACCCGCCGTGGACGCGGATCATCGGTCCGATCGGCACGCCGAGATGGGAGAGGTTCACCCCCGCATGCTAGGGCTGACAGTTCATCGACGCACCGGACTTTCCCGCGATGCGTGCTCACGATCGCCGCCACGCCGACGGACGGCCGCGGCCCGACCACTCACCGGACACACCTACAGGGTCACCCCTTGCAGGGACAGCACGATGCCCGCGCCGATGCCGCCCATCCCCAGGGCGACGGCCGCGCTCCACCACCCGCCCTGGCCCCACCGGAACGGGCGGTCCAGCGCCAGGCGTCCGGGTCCGATGGCGGAGACCGCGATCGCGATCAGCGCCAGGCACAGCGGGTACTCCATGCCGCCCTTGTCGGCCCACAGGCCGCTGCCCGAGCTGACGGACATCGCGTTGATCATCACCCCGATCACGGCGGCGGCGGCCAGCGGGGTGAACAGCCCGAGGGCGAGGCCCAGGCCGCCGCCCAGTTCCGAGGCGCCGCCCAGCGTGGCGAAGAGGACGCCGGGCCGGTAGCCCAGGGCCTCGAAGCCCTTGCCGGTCGCGTTCAGACCGGCGCCGCCGAACAGTCCGAAGAGTTTCTGGGCACCGTGGCCGGCCAGCAGCAGGCCGGCCAGCCGGAGCACCAGCAGGCCGACGTCGGCGGCAGACACGGGCGGCGGGTGCGTGGAGGTCGGAACGGCGCTGCGGACGGAGGTCCGCAGCCGCTCGGCAGTCGGTTTCATGGCGAAGGTCTCCTCCCGCGCGCCGTCACCGCCGCGAGCGGGATCGCCTCTCCCGAGACGAGGCGTCGACGCACAGATCAGATCGGCCGGGCGCGACTCGCGCCGCCGTCGACCAAGTCCAGGAACGGCCGGACCGGCACCGCCTCACCGGAGGCATCCGTGCGTCTCACCGATAACCCTCCGAAGAGGGAAGCCGTGATCCAGCACTCTCTGTGTCCACTCTACGCGGCGGCGACCGGCGGCAGGACTCCTCGTAGCGGCGGATACGGAGCTCAGCGGAGCTCAGCGGAGCTCAGCGGAGCTCAGCGGAGCTCAGCGGAGCTCAGCGGAGCTCAGCGGAGCTCAGCGGAGCTCAGCGGCTGCCGCACGGAGTTCGTCGAACGCGGCTCGCGTGTGGGGCGCCAGCCCGCCGGGGTCCTCGTCGTGGCTGGGGTCGGTCCAGCGGGCGTAGCCGAGCCTGAACGCGAGGACGCCGAGTTCGGCGGCCACCTGCGCCGTGGGCTCTGCGACGTTCCGTCGCTTCAGCGCGTCGGCCATCGCCGTGGCCATGCCGATGCACTTCAGCACGTTGCGTGCCTGCAACTCCGCGTTCGCCTCGATCGCCGCGTGCAGCAGCGGGCTGAGCTCGCGGTTGAACGACGTCATCTCGCCCGATGCGCGTTCGAGTCCGGCCGCGACGGCCGTCATCGGCGTCGCATCCGCAGGGGCGCCGTCGATGCCCTCGGCCAGCAGGCGGCTGAGCACCGACTGCCCCATGGTGAGGATCTCGCGCTTGTCGGTGAAGTGACGGAAGAAGGTGCTCCGCGTGAGCCCTGCCCGCTCGGTGATCTGAGCGACGGTCGTCTCGTCGTAGCCCTGCTCGGCGAACAGGCTCAGCGCAGCCACGACCAGGCGTTGTCGGGCATCGGGTTTCCATCGCGGCATGGTGTCAGTCTAGATGACGGGACAAGTGTCGCATCGCGTCGTACAGTGATGGGATAACAGTCGCATCACTCCTCGGAGCTCACCATGCGCGTCTTCATCACCGGCGGCACCGGCCTGATCGGCTCTGCCGTCGTCGCCGAACTGCTCACCGCAGGCCACCTGGTCACCGCCCTCGCCCGATCCGACGCCTCCGCGGCCACCGCGAAAGCCGCCGGCGCCGACGTGCTCCGCGGCGGGCTCGCCGACCTCGACGTGCTGCGGACCGGCGCGGAACAGGCGGACGGCGTCATCCACCTCGCCTTCAGCAACGACTTCAGCTCGCCCGACGCACTCGCGCGGGGGATCGCCGAGGAGAGCGCCGCACTCGCGGCCCTCGGCGACGCCCTCGTCGGCACGAACAGGCCGCTCGTCACCGCGTCCGGCACACCCCTCGTGGTGGGACGCGCCTCGACCGAGGAGGACCCGCTGCCGCTGGACGGACCTGTCAGCGGACGCAGCCTGTCGGTGAACCGCACACTCGCACTCGCCTCACGAGGCGTTCGCAGCTCGGCGGTACGGCTGCCGCGCACGGTCCACAACCGGGGCCAGGGCGGGTTCGCCGGGCTGCTGACCAACATCGCCCGCGGCACCGGCGTCTCCGGCTACCCGGGAGACGGCGCGCAGCGCTGGCCCGCCGTCCACGCGCTCGACGCCGCCGTCCTGTTCCGGCTCGCCCTGGAGAAGGCCCCGGCCGGATCCGCGTGGCACGCCGTCGACGACGAAGGCGACGCGGTACGCGACATCGCCGCGGTCATCGGACGGCGGCTCGGCCTTCCGGTCGGGCCGGTGCCGCAGGAGAGCTTCGGTCCGCTCGGCCCGATCTTCGCGGCCGACCAGCCTGCCTCCAGCGCTCACACCCGCACCGCCCTCGGCTGGAAGCCGGCGCGCCCGGGCCTGCTCGCGGACCTGGAGAACATCGAGGCCTGAGGGACCGGCGGCCGCCAGGGGACCGGCCCCGCTCGTCGCCCGCCGAGCGGGGCCGGCTCTGCCGTCAACGGTGCTCTGCGACGGTCGGTGCTCAGCCGCGGAGCTCGGGCCAGCCGTCCGCGTTCGAGCAGGACTCGTAGTCGTAGCGGGTCAGGCGGTCCCACTCCGTCCCGGTCACGAGCTCGAACGCCTCCTCGTGCACGTAGAGCAGCGGTTCGCACTGCCGCGCGGTGAACGGAGCGAACCGTTCGGGATCGTGGAACACGCTCTCGTACACGTCGCGGCCCGCAGCCACCACCGCAGCTCGCGTGTACAGGAAGTGGTCGCTCGACTGGGGGAACGGCGAGCCGTCGGGCAGCACCGCGCCGGTGATCGGCAGCGTCCCGAACTGCTCCTGGTCCAGGCGGTGCAGCGCCTCGGCGAGACGCTCGCCGAAGCCGATGATCTGGCCCAGCGGTTCGCAGGCGAGAACTTCGGTCAGGCGGGCGCAGCCGGTTTCGAGCTGCGCGCACGTCTCGATACCGGCCCCACCCCCGACGATCTCGATCAACTGCCAGAACCGCTCCCAGGTCATCACCGGCAGGTCGAGGCCGGGGTCGACGTCGGCGTCGCTTCCCGCGGACGGTCCGGCGCTGCCCGCCTCGCCTCCGCCCTGCCCGTCCGCGTCCTCGAACGGCTCGTCACTCCACCGGAACCAGGCCCTGTCGTCCTGGATGTGCAGCAGGAACTCGGCGACCGGGCCCGAGGGCGAGAGCATCGACACGGTGCTCGTGATCTCCTCGTACGCGTCGTCGAAGGCCTCCCAGTCCTCCGCCTCGGACAGCGCGAGCGAACGGGCGAAGAGCGGCTGGACGGCGGGGAACGCCGCTCCCGGCACGAAGCGCCCGTGGAGCCACGGGAAGTCCGCCTCCTCGACCACGATCTCGCCCACCAGCTCTTCCCGGCGCACCAGACGCCAGACCCCGCCCTCAAGACCCATCGCACACAGCCCTTGCCACTTGTTGCCGTCCTCTTCTGCCCGGCAGCATGCCAGCCGGCACTGACAGGCGACGGGAGCGAGGCGCATCCCCCCGGTGGCGCGGGTCGGTGACGGCCGGGTCGGGTGAGTGCGCCGGCCGTCACGCGGGGCGGGCGGCCGCCGAGATCTGGCCGACCAGGACGGCGAAGGGCATGTCGAGGGCGGCGTAGAGGTCGCCGGCCTCGGGGGCGGCGTTGTCGGCCAGGGCCTCGACCATGAGGGTGGCGTAGTCGGAGACGGTGACGCCCGCCTGCTGCATGCGCAGCAGTCCCGCCTCGCGCTTGGCCTGGCTGAAGGTGCCGGAGGCGTCCACGGCGACGTACGCGTGGTGTCCGGCGGCCGTCGCGGCGATCGCGGGCAGCGCCGCGCACACCTCCAGGGACACTCCGGCGAAGATCAGCTTCTGCCGTCCGGTGGCCTCGATGGCCTCGCGGACCGGGCCGTCGTGCCAGGCGTTGACCGTGCTGCGGTCGATGATCCGCTGTCCGGCCGGCAGGGCCTGGACCAGTTCCGGGGTGGTGGGCCCCCACATGCTGTCGGCCGCGGTGGTGGTGACGACCAGGGGGATGCCGAGCACGGTCGCCGCGCGCGCCAGCGCGACCACGTTGTGCTTCAGCTCGCCGAGCGGGATGTCCCGGACGCCGGACAGCAGGCCGACGTGGTGGTCGACCAGGACCACGGCGGCGTTCTCCCGGGTGATCGGCTCCAGGAACTTGCTGTGCTCGCTCATCGTGCGCTCCTTCGGGTTGGACCACGGTTCCGTCGGCGGCTGGTAGTCACTAATCTTGATAGTCAAGATTAGTGACTACTTCGACGCTATACCCCTGCCCCCCGGGACGCAAGCACTGGTCAGGGCGGGACGCCGGAACCTCCTGGGGTGCCGCCCGAGCCCACCGGGCGGGCGACTAAAGTTGCTGGTCACAGGGCGGAGCGGCAGACGGGCCCGGAGACGGCGGAAGCGGGAGAGGCGTTGAGCGGACACCAGGCGGCGGAACCGGACCTCGGCGTGCTCGCCGCCCGGGTGCTCTTCTCCGTCCAGCGCGAGCTGTTCACCGTGCTCGCCGAGCAGGGCTTCGACGACATCCAGCCCCGCGCCGGCGCCGTGCTCGCCTACCTGCGCACCGACGGCATCCGCGCCAGCGAACTCGCCCGCGCCTCCGGACAGCACAAGCAGGTCATCGGGACCGTCGTCGACGACCTCGAACGCCTGGGCTACGTCGAACGCCGACCCGACCCCGCGGACCGCCGCGCCAAGCTGATCCACCCCACCGAACGCGGCCTGCTCCAGATGGAGGCCGCCGCCGCCATCATGCGCTCGATCGAGGAGCGCCACGCGAAGGCGCTGGGCGCGCGGGAGTACGCCGCCTTCAAGACCGCCCTCCACCACGTGGCCGATCTCCAGCGCGAGACCCGGCGTGAGGCCCGACGCGAAGACTAGGCAGTGCCGCGCCCTGCCGGTCGGCGCCGCCTGACGCCTCCGTGGTCACGAACTTCCGCGCCAGGAAAGGGATTCGCCGAGCGACCCGTCAGGAGGTGAGGACGGAGATCCCGTCTCCGAACAGTTTCAGCCCGAGGACGAAGAACAGGACCGCCATCACGGCGACGTTGTGCTGAGCCGCCCAGTCCTTCCAGTTGCCGAGCGTGGTCTGGGCTCGCGCTCCCCCGAGCACGAAGACCCCCAGCGGGGCCAACAGGCCGAGGGTGGCGATCACGACGAAGACCGCCAGTGAGGCGATCTGCTGCCCTGCCGGCAGTCCGGCCGAGCCGATCGCGGCACCCGCGGCGAGGGTCAGCGGGGCGTTCTTGGCGTTGAGCGCGGACAGGGCCAGTCCGAGTGCGAGGACCTTGACCGGCGTGAGGCGGTCGATCGCGCTCATCCACTTCGGCAGCTGGGCCTGCGACGGATCCTTCGGACGCCGGTGCCACTGCCGGGCGCCGAACAGGACGAGGAGCAGCCCCAGGACGAGCTTGAGGACTCCCACCCAGGTGGCCGGGTGATGGTGGGCAGAGGCGCCTGCGGGGGACGCGACCGCCAGCATCACCGCGCCCAGCGCCGAGAGTCCCAGGATCCAGCCGACGGTGAAGAGGACTCCGTTGAGGCGTCCCCGAGGCGTGGCGAGGATGAGGATGATCGCGATGATCGGGAGCGGGCTGATCGCGACGCCGGCGGCGAGGCCCAGGACGTCACCGAGAACTTTGCCCATGGTTGCCTCCAGACGAGAGTCGGAGCGCGTGACGACGAACCCGGCAGGCCCGTGATCCATGATCCTCCGCTCTGACGGAGCTGTCCTCATGAGGTTCCCGGAACTCCGGCCCTGCCCGGTGGTGCCCCCACCGCGCTCGGGTCAGGATGAAGAGGTGAGGGCGATGGCGCCCCATGTTCGGGCGGTTGGCGTCCCTCGCACCGACCACGGCAGGAGGACGTCACGATGACCGCCACGACAGGCGCGACCCAGTCGGCCCACCCCGAGCGCCCGGGCAGGTCGGATGGGGTCTGCAGTGAGTTCACCGTCTTCACCAGGATCAAACCGGGCCATGCGGATGCGCTGCGCAGGGACCTCGCGACGCTCGCCGACGCGGCGCACGACGAGAGCGCCCATGCGGCGGTGCGCCAGATCGGTACCCTGCACGACGCACGGCACGTGATCTTCGACGACGACACCCGGTTCATGTTCGCCAGCGTTTTCGACGGCTCCTGGGACACCTACATCGACGACTTCGCCCAGACGGTGGTCGGGTCCCGCTTCGACAAGATCTTCTCGCACAGCGAAGGGTTCCCCGGCGTCGCCGATCCGGGGGTGAAGGACTGGTTCGTCGCCCACCAGGAGCCCGCGAGGGTCTTCGTCAGCGCCTACCCCGACCTCACCGTCCAGCAGATCTACAAGGACCACCGCGTGGACGACGCGTTCCAGGAGGTACTGGACACCCCCCAGTTCCGGGCCGCGCTGGACAACCCGGCCAATGCCGAATTGGTGGCCACGCCGGCCTTCCAGAAGCTGCTGGAGGAAGCCTCGGCCTAGCACCCGGACACGGCCAACCGCCGGAGCCCGCCCAGCACCGGCGGACCGAGTCGGCCGGTGCGATCCGGCCGTCGCCGGGCTGTCCGGGCGAAGACAGATGCAGGGACAAGAGACAGATGTGGAGAGGGCACAAGCAACCATGAACACAGCGGACAGCGGCAGCGCGGCGGGCGTGCGCGTCGAGATCGACGACGTCCAGAGCGGGGCCCTGCGGCCACGGCCCGTGCCCTACGAGGGCAGGTTCGTCTTCCTGCGCGTGGACGACCGCCACGCCGGGCGCGCCCTGCTGCGCCGGCTGCTCCCGGTGACCTCCGGCGGTCTGCCCGGCGTGGACCCGGGCCGGGACGCCTGGGTGACCGTGGCGTTCACCCACCAGGGGCTGAGGGCCCTGGGGGTGCCCCAGGAGTCGCTGGACAGCTTTCCGCGGGCGTTCCGTGAGGGCATGGCCGCTCGGGCCGGGCTGATCGGCGACGTGGGCGAGAGTGCACCGGCCCACTGGGAGGCGCCGTTCGGCACCGGTGAGGTCCACATCGCGTTGAGCGCCCTCTCCTCCGACCCCGCGCAGTTGGAGAGGGAGCTGGGTCGGGCCCGTGTCGCCTACGAGGACACGCCCGGTGTCCGGGTGATCTGGCAGCAGGAGGTCCACCAGCTCCCGACCGGGCGCACCACCTTCGGCTTCCGTGACGGCATCAGCCATCCGAACATCGAGGGCGTCGGGCTGCCCGGCTCCAACCCGCAGGAAGCCCCGATCAAGGCCGGCGAGTTCATCCTCGGCTACCCCGACGAGACCGGCGGCCTGCCGCCGGTGCCCAGCCCCGACGTCCTGGGGCGCAACGGGACCTACGTGGCCGTTCGCAAGATCCACACCAACGTGGCGGCCTGGCGCCGGTACCTGCGGGCGAACAGCTCCAGCGCCGAGGAGGAGGCGCTGCTGGCGGCGAAGATGGTCGGGCGCTGGCCGAGCGGGGCGCCGCTGACGCTGACGCCGGAGCACGACGATCCGGAGTTGGCGGCCGATCCGCGCCGTGTCAACGACTTCCTGTACCGGGAGAACGACGATCGCGGCTTCCGGTGCCCGGCCGGTGCGCACATCCGGCGCACCAACCCCCGCGATTCCACCATCATCGGCGACGCGCGGATGCACCGGCTCATCCGTCGCGGCACCACCTACGGCCCGCCGCTGCCCGAGGGCGTGCTGGAGGACGACGGCGCCGAGCGCGGCCTGGTCGGGGTGTTCATGGGGGCCCATCTGGAGCGGCAGTTCGAGTTCATCAAGGCCGAGTGGGTCAACGACGGCAACTTCATCGGCTACCCCGGCGAGAAGGACCCGGTGGCCGGGCACCACGGCGGAACCGGCAGCATCACCATCCCGGAGAAGCCGGTCCGGCGTCGCCTGAGGAACCTGCCCAGCTTCGTGGTCACCCGCGGCGGCGAGTACTGCTTCCTGCCGG
Organism: Kitasatospora sp. NBC_01300; assembly: GCF_041435235.1. Classification (NCBI taxonomy): domain Bacteria; kingdom Bacillati; phylum Actinomycetota; class Actinomycetes; order Kitasatosporales; family Streptomycetaceae; genus Kitasatospora; species Kitasatospora sp. NBC_01300. The sequence continues at coordinate 250,914 of NZ_CP108409.1, forward strand.
GTCTGCGGGCCCTGCGCTGGCTCGCCGAACTGGAGGGCTGAGGGCGGTTCCCACTCCCTGAGGTCCGGTCGCGCTCTCCGAGGAGAGGTCGCAGTCATGACAGCACAGTTCGTCCGCTACACGCCCGACGTCGAAGTCGACGACCCGCACTTCGACCGCGACGTGCAGACGGTGATCGAGAAGACCGAGAGCTACATCGCCGAGTCGGTCGAGGCCGGCGGCACCGGGCGGGCCCTGCGCGATGCCCACGCCAAGGGCTACGGGCTGGTCCGGGGGGAGGTGGAGATCCTGGACGGGCTGCCCCCCGAGTACGCCCAGGGGATCTACGCGACCGCGGGGACCCACGACGCGCTGATCCGCTTCTCCAACGGCTCGCCGCACGCCGGGGCCGACGCGCGACTGGGTGCCGCCACCGGACTGGCGCTGAAGATGTTCGACATCCCCGGCCCGACCCTGCTGGAGGACGAACCGGACACGGGCACGTTCGACTACGCCAACATCAACGGGCCGGTCTTCTTCTGCAACACGGTCGCGCACTACCTGTTCATCCAGGACCTGTTCCTGAACGCGCCGGCGTACTTCTCCCAGGGCCGACCCGGCGCGCACCGGTTCTTCACCGAGTTCGTGACCGGAAAGGGAACGCTGGACCAGGAGGACTGGGCCTGGGACGAGTTCCTGGCCTTCCTGCGCCTGTCGAAGACGCCTCCGGCGAACCTGCTGCTGTCCAGCTACTGGACGATGGGCGCGGTCCGGCACGGGGACTACATCGCCAAGGTGCGCATCACCCCCGACCCGGCCTCCGCCGCCGCGGTGGTCCGGCGCACCGTCGACCCGGCCTCGGGGGCGGAGTTCTTCCGGCCGGCCCTGCAGGCCGAGCTCCAGGAGCGGCCCTACGCCTTCGACATCCAGGTCCAGCTCTGCACCGACCTGGAGCGCATGCCGGTGGAGGACACCACCGTGGAGTGGTCCGAGCGGCTCTCGCCGTCCGTCACCGTGGCGAAGCTGCGGCTGCCGCAGCAGGACATCTCCGGCCCGGAGAACCTGGAGAGGATGGACCCGCTGTCCTTCACGCCCTGGCGGGTCACCGCCGAGCACGCGCCCCTGGGCAACATCATGCGGGCCCGCAAGGAGGTCTACCGGCGGTCCTCCATCGCGCGCCACCAGCTCAACCGGCAGCCGCGCTCGGAGCCCCGCAGCGCCGACGACGTACTCGGCGCCTGACCCGGCCCGCCACCGCGACGGTGCGCCGACCGGGGCGGTCGGCCCTGACAGCCCGCTGCCGCCGACGTGCCAGGGCCCGGCCGGTCACTTCAGGGTGACGATCTTGCGCATGCCCAGGTCGGCGTTCGGGACGCCCGTCCGCTCGTCGGGAATCATGCAGAGCAGGACGTACCGTCCGGGCTGCAGGCCGTGGGCCTGCACGGAGGCGGTGCGGTCACCGGACATCGCGCCGAGGCCGGTGGCCGGCCCGGTGAACGGGGACCGGACCGGCAGGTCGCCCAGCGCGACGTCCCGCAGGTACTGTCCGATCTGCTCGTCGGTGGTGTCCGCACCGATCGGCCGCAGCTGCATCTCGTGGATCTGCTCGGACCCGTCGTGCACCAGGTAGGCCAGGTGCGCGTGGTCGACGTCCTCGGTCTGGAAACGCGGCCCATCGGCCGTGTCCTTCTCGATCACGATGCCGTCGTCGAAGCGGACCTGGTTGTCGCTCTGACCGTTCGTACCGACCAGGTTCAGTTTCCTGGAGACCGGGTGGGCCGGGTCGGCCCGGAACGCGGTGAGGTCCAGCAGGTAGACCGGCCCGGGGCCGACCTCCTCGGTGAACTGCTCGTGCACCTGTGAGGTGACCAGCGCCCCGCCCAGCAGCTCCGCCTCACCGTTCACCGCCCGGATCCCGGTGCGCGCGGTGGCCGGCGACGGGCTGACCGCGTCGGCGAGGTCCCGGAGGACCTGGTCGATGGTCACTCCCTCGTGCGGACGCAGCAGCTGCAGCTGCCGGCCGTTCGGGTCGTCCGTCTTGACCCGGAAACTGACCAGGCCGCCCTTCGCGGTGTCCGGTGCCTGCAGGCCGGAGGCTCCGATGCTCACCTCGATGGGGTGGTCCTCCGGCGAGGCGGCGCCGGCCGTACCGCCCGCACCGACGCTCGTCGCCAGGGCGAGGGCCGAGACGGTCACCGTCCGTACCACGCGCGCGAACACGTGCTCCACCATGAAGAATCCTTTCTGTGGGTGGCATCCGGCGCGGAACATCCCCCACCGCGCGCGGCAGACCACGCCCCGCACCGGAAGGCGACCGGTTCGGACCATCGGGCAGCGGGGCCCGGTCACCGATGGCGACGGTGGCGGCGGAGGTGAGCCGGGGGCCGGGCGGATCGTTGCGGTCCTGTTGCGCAGGCAGTGGCGCAGCTCATAGGCGTTGCGGGTGGTTCGTGATCGCATCGGCTGATGCATCAGTTCGAGAACGCCGGGAATCACCTGACGGCCCGCCGGCCGACTGCCGCAGTCGCGGTGGTCGCGGTCTGCGCGACCCTGCTCGTGGGCTGCGCAGACGGGACGACGGGAAGTTCGGCGGCCTCCGGCAGTGCCGGTCCGTGCGGGGAGCCGTTGCCGTCGGCGTCCCGCAACGGGCAGGCGTCGCCCGGGCTCGCGCAGGGCGGGGTGCGGATCACGGCCGCCGGTGCGGCCTGCGCCGAGTACGAGGTGACCAATCCGGGGGACGAGACCTCCGATGTCACAGCGGTGTTCAGCCGGCTCTCGGCGGCCGGAGGTGCGCTGGACAACGTGACGCAGGTCGTCACCTCGCTCGCTCCGGGGGCCACCTCGAAGGGGCGGATCGAGCTGGACGGGCACGGGCAGGCACGGTCGGGCGCCGGACCGCTGGTGAAGATCGTCCAGGTCCGCAGTGTGCCCAGCGCCGAGGCCTCGCGGCCGGGCGGGCCCTGCCCGGCCTCGGGCCTGCGGCTGTACGCGGACGACGGCGACGCCGCGATGGGCCTGCGCGCGGTCGGTCTGCACCTGCGCAACTGCGGGACGTCCGCGGTGTCCGTCAACGGCTACCCGAAGCTGCAGCTGCTCGACGTGGAGCACCGGCCGGTCGACGGGGTGCGCTTCCTGTCCGGCGGCGCCGGGATCGCCGGCGGCACCGGCGCGGACGACCCGCCGCAGGAGATCGTGCTGCGCCCCGGGGAGGGCGCCCGTTCCACGCTGGTGTGGCGCAACACCGTGGAGTCGGGCAGCCCGGTGAACGCCCCGTACGTGCGGGTCCGGGCCACCCCTGACGCGGCCCCGGTGATGGTCGTCCCGGAGATCGACCTGGGTACCACGGGGCGGCTCGGCGTCGGCGCCTGGGCGAGGGAGGACAGCCGTCCGTGAGCGGGGCGTCCGGGCGGGGCGCCGGTGGCTCTCCCCCGCGTGTTCTCGTGCGGGGAGAATTTTCCACGGAAAATTCTGGTCACCGGCGGCCCCGCCCGGGGGCGGTCCGTCAGCCCGGCCGGTCCGTCAGGTGCCGGGCCAGGTCGTTCACCAGGGTGTCGAGCCAGGAGCGCACGGTGTCCGGGTCGAACAGGTCGGCGTCGTACTCGGCCAGGCCCGCGTAGCCGTCCGCGTCCGGGGTGAGGACCAGCAGGAGGTCGGAGCGGGCCGAGGGGCCCGGCACGTCCTCGACCTCGGCGGTCAGGCCGGGGAGGTCGAGGACGGCGGGCGGGGTGCTCTGCACGGTGAGCAGGACCTGCGGGTAGGCGTCCGGCAGCCGGACGCCGCGTTCGCGCAGCGGTTCGACCAGCAGGCCGAAGGGGACGGTGGCGTGGTCGAGGGCGGTGGCGATCGCCGTCGCGGCCATGTCGACCGACGCCCCGAACCCGCCCGGGGAGCGGGTGGGCAGCCGGACCGGGAGGCCGAAGGTGAGCAGGCCGACGACCCCTTCGTCGGCCGGCCGGGTGCGGTTGGCGTGGGAGAGCACCACCAGGGTCTCCGCCGCCCCGCTCAGCTCGCCCAGCAGCCGTGCGAAGGCGGCGAGCAGGACGGCCGAGGCGGTGGTGGAGCGGGCGGCGGCGTAGCGGCCCACCGCCTCGGCCAGAGCCGCGGGGAGGCGGAAGGCGGCCGTGGCGCCCCGCCCGGAGCGCTGTGCGGGGCGGGGGCGCGCGGTGGGCAGCTCCGCCGCCGACGCGACGCCGTCCAGGGTCTTGGCCCAGTGGTCGGCGGCCTCGGCGACGGCGGCGCGGGTGACCACGGTCCGCTCCCAGCAGGCGTGGTCGGTCATCCGGCCCGGGTCCTCCGGCAGCCGCCCGTCCGGGCGGTACAGCGCGCCCAGGTCGGCCAGCAGGGTCGCCAACGACCATCCGTCGACCGCGATGTGATGGAGCGTCAGCAACAGCACCCACGCGTCGTCGGCGGGCCGCAGCAGCCGGGCGCGCAGCAGCGGGGCCGCGGCCAGGTCGAAGGGGCGGTCGCTCTCGGCCCGGGCGGCCTCGGCGAGCGCCGCGTCCCGCGCCCCGGGCGTGAGCACGCGCAGGTCGGCGACCGGGAGCTGCACCGGGGCGTTCGGCCGCACCTGTTGGAGCAGGCCCAGGTCGGTGTCCCGGTAGCTGGTGCGCAGGCTCTCGTGGCGCCCGGTCAGCGCCGTCAGCGCGGCGGCCAGCCGCTCGGGCTCCAGCGGCCCGCGCAGGGCGATCCGCTGGGTGATGTTCCACACCGCCGGGTCCGCCGCCCGGTCGTGCGCCCGGTGCATCCGGCGCTGCGCCACCCCGGCGGGCGCGGCGGCGAGGGCCGTGCCGGAGTCGGTCAGGGTGGCCAGCAGCCGTTCCCGGTGGGCCCGGACGAGCCCGGTGGCCTCCTCGTCGAGCGCGCCGGGCGGGGCGAGGTAGCCGAGCCGGTCGCCGGTGGTGCGCAGGACGATCTCGCGTTCGTCGAGCAGCCGGACGAGCCGCTGCCAGCCGTCGTCGACGGGGGTCACAGCGTGCCCTCCTCGTAGGCCGGGGCCTGACGGTCCTCGGTCTGCGGCTGCTGGGCGGCCATGGCGCGGATGGTCGGGCGGCGGAAGAAGTCCAGGACGCCGGTCCGGATCCCGGTGGCCTCGCGGACCCGGTTCAGCAGCCGGGTGGCGGCCAGCGAGTGCCCGCCGAGGTCGAAGAAGGAGGTCTCCACGCCTGCGGGGCGGCCGAGTTCCTCCTCCCACAGCCGTTGCACGGTGCGTTCCAGTTCGGTGGCCGGGGCGACGGCGGCCCGGCCCGCGCCCAGCGGCAGCGGCTCCGGCAGAGCAGCCACGTCGAGCTTGCCGTGCGCGGTGAAGGGCAGTGCCGCGACCGCGGCCCACAGCCCCGGCACCATGTGCTCGGGCAGCAGGTCGGCCAGGTGGTCGCGGACCCTGGGCAGTTCGGCGGCGGCGCACTGCACGTACCCGGCCAGCGTGGTGCCCGTCTCGGTGCGGCGGCCCGTCACGGCCGCGCCGCGCACGCCCGGGACGGAGCGCAGCACGGTCTCGACCTCGCCCGGCTCGATCCGGTAGCCGCGCACCTTGACCTGGCGGTCGGCGCGGCCGAGGTACTCCAGGGTGCCGTCGGGCCGCCAGCGGCCGAGGTCGCCGGTGCGGTAGCGGCGGCCTTCCGGGGTGTCGGTGAAGACGGCGGCGCTCTCCTGCTCGCGGCCGGGGTAGCCGAGCCCGACCTGGACGCCGACCGCGTGGATCTCGCCGACCGCCCCGGGCGGGACGGGGCGCCCGGCGGCGTCCAGCAGCAGGATGCGGGTGCCCGGCACCGGGCGGCCGATCGCCGCGTGGTCCGGTCCGTCCGGGGCGACCTCGCCGGCCGTGACGGCGTGGGTCTCGGTGGGGCCGTAGTGGTTGATCAGCCGGCAGCCGGGGTTGCGGGCGAGGAAGGCCCGCAGCCCGGGGGTGAGCAGCAACTGCTCGCCGCCCGTGATCAGTTCGCGCAGGTGGGGCACCGGTTCGCCGCCGAGGGCGTCGACCAGCGCGGCCAGCGGGGTGTACGGCAGGTGCAGCCGCTCGGCGCGGGTGGCGCGGACCACGGCGGCCAGCGCCGTCACGTCGTAGCGGGTCTCCTCCTCGATCAGCAGCAGGGTGCCGCCGCCGGCCAGCGTGGTCAGCACCTCCTGGACGCTGACGTCGAACCCGCAGGAGGCGTACTGCAGGGTGCGGGCGGCCGGGTGCTCGGCGACGTTCCAGGCGAGCAGCGCGGACAGGCCGAGGGTGTGCATCAGCACGCCCTTGGGGCGGCCGGTGGAGCCGGAGGTGTACAGCAGGTAGGCGGGGGCCTGTGCGGAGGGGGCGGGCAGCGGCGGCAGTTCGGTCCCGGATGCCCCGGTGTCGGCCTCGGCGTCCGTCAGGACCGTCGGCAGGGACAGGCCCATCGGGTCCGTGTCCGAGGCGGTGAGCAGCACGGCCGGCGCGCTGTCCGCGGCGATCAGCCGGCAGCGCTCCGGGCCCTGCAACGGGTCGATCGGCACGTGGACGGCGCCGAGGCGCAGCACGGCCAGCATCGCGGCCACCTGGTCCAGCGAGCGCGGCAGCAGCACGCCCACCCGGCTGCCCTCCCGCACCCCGGCGGCCAGCAGCCGGCCGGCCAGCTCGCCGGCCCGGGCGTGCAGCGCCCGGTAGTCGGTCGCGGTGCCGTCGGCGGCGACCACCGCGAGGGCGTCCGGACGGGCGGCCGCGACGGCGGCCACCGCCGCCAGCGGGTGCGCGGGCGCCGGCTGCGCCTCGGGCCCGCACTCCAGGGCGGGGTCGGCCGGGGTGGCCGTCAGTGCGGCGAGCGGGCGGGCCGGGTCGGCGACGGCGGCGGTGAGCAGCCGCTCGAAGGCGTCGAACAGCCGGTCCACCGTGGCCCGGTCGAACAGGGTCTCGGCGTACTCGACGTGGCAGCGGATGCCGTCCGGCAGGTTGGTGAGGAAGAGCGACAGGTCGAAGGCGGAGCGGTTCACCACGTGGTCGAGCGGGCGGGCCGTCACCCCGGGCAGGTCGAGTTCGAAGACGGCGTGGTTCTCGAACTCGACGAGGACCTGGAAGAGCGGGTTGCGGCTGGTGTCCCGCTGCGGGTTGAGCTCCTGGACCAGGACCTCGAAGGGCAGTTGCTGGTGCTCGTAGGCGTCCAGCGCGCTGGAGCGGACCCGGTCCAGCGCCTCGGCGAAGTCCGGTTCCCCGGACAGGTCCAGACGCAGGGCCAATGTGTTGACGAAGAAGCCGACCAGGTCCTCGGTGCCCTCGGTCCGGTTGGCCACCGGGGTGCCCAGCACCACTTCGTCCTGGCCGCTGTAGCGCTGCAGCACCCCGGCGAAGGCGGTGAGCAGCACCATGAACAGGGTCGAGCGGCGGCTGCGGGCCAAGTCCCGCAAGCCGTCGGAGAGTTCGGCGGGCAGCTGGCGGACGTGGGAGCGGCCCCGGCCGTCCGGCACCGCCGGGCGCGGCCGGTCGGTCGGCAGGGCCAGCACCGGCAGGTCGCCGCCGAGCACCTTGCGCCAGTACGCGAGGCTCTCGTCGTACGCCCCGGCGGCCACCGCGGCCCGCTCCCGGACGGCTTCGGCGGCCGGGGTGGTGGTGAGCACCGGCAGCCGGGCGGGGCGCTGCTCGCGGGCAGCCCGGTACAGCTCGCCCAGTTCCCGGGTGATCACCACGGTGGACAGGGTGTCGATCACGATGTGGTGCATCGACAGCACCAGGACCTGCCGGTCGGGCCCCGTCTCCAGCAGCCGGGCCCGGAACAGCGGGCCTTCGGTCAGGTCGAAGCGGCGGCTGCCCTCGGCGGCGACCAGCGCGGCCACCGCCTCGTGCTCGGGCCCGTCGGCCGCGGCCCGCTCCAGCAGCGGGCCCTCGGGCACCGGGAGCACCTGCTGGAACGGTTCGCCGTCCTGCTCGCGGAAGGCGGTGCGCAGCCCGACGTGGCGTTCGACCAGCGCGCGCAGCGCGGTGTCGAGTGCGGCCGGGTCGAGCGGGCCGTCCAGCTCGATGGCCTTGACCTCGTTGTACTGTCCGGTGTCGGGCAGCATCCGGTGCAGGAACCACATCCGCTGCTGCGCGTAGGACAGCGGGGCGCCGCGCTGGGCGGAGCGGCGCAGGGCGTCGATGTGCGGCATGCCGGAGGCCACCAGGTCGGGGGCGAGTCCGAAGTCGACGAAGCAGGCGATCTCGTCCGCGCCGGCCGCCCGCAGCTCGGCCAGCACGGACTGCACGCTCTCCGGGGTGCCGATCAGCGCGCGGGAGGCGCAGTACCGCTCGTAGGCGCGCTCCAGCACGAACTCCAGGTCCTCCTCGCGGGTGTTCTCGAAGTCCAGGGTCAGGCCGAGGCTGTTGGCCATCTGCCCGAACAGCGAGAGCGAGGAGCGCAGGTAGTGGCAGAACGGGCGGTACGCCTGCTCGCGGGCGGTGGCGAGGTCGGCGCCCAGGTAGGTGTGGACGAGCACGACCACCCGGCCGGCCTCCGGGTCGAGGCCGTGCTCGGCCCGGGTGCGCCGGTAGAGCGCGACGTTCTCGGCGAGCTGGGCGACGTCCTGGGTCATCAGGTTGGTGATGATGCCCAGGTCGTGCCGGGCGGCCTCGCGGAAGCTGTCCGGGTTGCCGACGATCGCGGTGAACATGGGCGGCTGTTCCTGCAGCGGGCGCGGGTGCAGGGTCACCTCGATCGGCTCCCCCTTGCCGTTGCGGCCCCGGTAGGGCTCGCCGCGCCACAGTGCCCGGACGGTGTCGATCTGCTGGTGCATCAGCTCCTTGTGGCCGCCGTAGTTCTCGGGGAAGAACAGGAAGTCGTTGGGGTGCCAGCCGCTGGCGCAGCCCAGGCCGACCCGGCCGCCGGACAGGTTGTCGACCACCGACCACTCCTCGGCCACCCGGACGGGGTGGTGCAGCGGCAGGACCGCGCAGCCCGCGTTGAGCCGGATCCGGGTGGTTTCCCGGGCCAGTGCGGCGGCCAGGACGGAGGGGTTGGGGAAGATCCCGCCGAAGGAGTGGAAGTGGCGCTCGGGCAGCCAGACGGCGTGGAAGTCGTGCCGGTCGGCGAAGCGGGCGCTCTCCAGGACGATGCGGTACTTCTCGTCCTCCGGGGAGTCCAGGGGGTAGTCGCCGAAGAAGTAGAGGCTGAAGTCGACCGGGCGTTGCGGGTCGCTGACCGGGTGGTACGGCGTCCCGGCGGGCTCGGTGCGGCCGGCGACCGTGGTGCTGGTGGTGCCAGCGGTGCCGGTGCTCGTACGGTCGTCCGCCGCGGGCGCCGGGAGTGCGGCCGCCGGGCGCGGGGCCGGGAGCCGTACCCCGGGCGAGGCCGGGAAGAAGCCGCCGCGCCGCAGGTCGCGCAGCGAGTCGCGGACCGCGTCGGCCACGAACTCCAGGTCGCCGTCGGTGTGGGCGGTGGAGAGGAAGAAGTTGCGCCACTCCCACACGTAGACCCCGCGGGTCAGCAGCTGCGGGAAGAGCAGTTCCATGTCCGCCCGCGGCTCGAACCGGAACAGCGAGCCGAAGTGGGCCAGCCGCAGCGGGAACTCCTCCTCCTCGAAGAACCCGTTGAGGGTCGCGGCCAGTTCGTCGGTGCGGGCGTTCAGCCGCTCCTGCAAGCCGGGGCCGGAGGCCTTGAGGTGGCGCAGCACGGCGCCCGCGGCGGTCATCGCCAGCGGGTGCTGGATGTAGGTGCCGCCGAAGAAGGTGGTGTCCTTGGGCGGGTAGCTGTCGTCCCCGTAGTCCCAGTGGCCGCCGTCGATCCCGTCCAGGATGTCGGCGCGTCCGGCGATCGCGCCGATCGGGTAGCCGCCGCCGAGCACCTTGCCGTAGGTGGAGACGTCCGGGGTCACGCCCCAGAAGCCCTCGGCGCCGCGCAGGTGCGGGCGGAAGCCGGTGAGCATCTGGTCGAAGATGAGCACGATGCCGCGGCGGGTGGTCAGTTCGCGCAGCGCGCGGACGAACTCGACCGGCTGGCGCCCCGGGTGGCGGCTCTGGACGGGTTCGACGAGCACGGCGGCGATCCGGTCGCCGAGCTCCTCGATCACCTGGAGGCTCTCCGGGTCGCCGTACCGCAGCACCACGAGGTCGGCGACCGCGCTGCCGGGGATGCCGATCGACACCGGGACGGTCTCCCGGTCGGCGCCGCGGCCCACGGTCCGGCCCAGGGTGTGGTCGAAGTGGCCGTGGTAGGAGCCCTCGAACATGACGATCTTGTCCCGGCCGGTGTACGCGCGGGCCAGCCGGATCGCCCCGGCGTTCGCCTCGGTGCCGGAGTTGGCGAACGCAACCCGCTCGGTGCCGGTCAGCTCCGCCAGCAGTTCGGCGGCCTCGCCGGTCTCCGGGCCGCGCGGGCCCAGCCGCAGTCCGCCGGCCAGGTGCTCGCGGACGGCGTCGGTGACGAACTCCGGGTCGTGGCCGAACAGCAGGACGCCGAAGCCCATGGTGATGTCGACGTACGTGTTGCCGTCGAGGTCCTCCAGGCGGGAGCCCCGGGCCCGGCGGGCGGCGAGCGGGTAGAGCATCTCCTTGGTCGCGGAGCGGAAGCCGACCACGGCGCGGCTGTCCGCGAGGGTGCGCCGGTGGCGGCGGGTGACCGCCTTGGAGGCGGCGGTCCGGGCGGTGAAGCGGGCGACCAGCTCGTCCACGTGGGCGCGCTGCTGGTCGGTCAGGCCGCCGGAGGCCATGCCGGACTCCCGGGAGACGGTCACCCGGGGGCCGTGTACCTGCGGGGTGGGCGGGGTGGCCGGCGCGGGTGCGGGTGCGGGTGCAACGGCGGCCGGGGTGACGGCGGCGACCGCGGGTGCGGCAGGGGCCGGGGTGGCGGCGGGGGTGACGGCCGGCGGCAGGGCGACGGGGGCGGCAGCCCCGGGGAGCGCGGGCGGCGCCGCCCCGGTCCCGGCCAGCAGGCCGAGCTGGTCGCGCATCAGGTCGGAGAACTGGCCGAGCAGGGCGAGCTGGCGCTCGATCAGGCCGGTGCCGTCGGCCACCGGGGCGAGCGCGGGCGGCGGCGCGGGCACGGACGGGACGGGCGGAGCGGGGTGAACGGGCGGAGCAGGGACGGCGGCTGCCGCGACCGCCTGGGGCGGGGGTGCCGGAGCCGGTATCGGTGCCGCCTCCGGGGCGGAGGCAGGGACGGCGGCAGGGATCGCTACCGGAGCCGCTGCCGGCTCGGGCTCGGCGGCCGGTAGCAGCGCCTCCCGGACCGCGGGCTCCAGCCGGCCGGCGATCAGCTCGGCCAGCCGGGCCGGGGTGTCCGCCGCCTCGAACAGTTCGCGCATCGAGACCCGTACCCGGAAGGTCCGCTCCAGGTCCCGGATCATGTTGATCATCGAGAGCGAGTCGGCGCCGAGATCGAAGAAGGGCTCGTCGGCTCCGACCGACCCCTCGTCGTGGCCGAGCTGGCGGGCCGTCTGCTCCAGCACCTGGCGCAGCACGGCCTCCTCGGCCAGCTGCTCGGGGCTCGCTGCGGGTGCCACTGCGACGGGCGCCGATACGGACGCCACTGCGGCGGGCGCCGGGCCGGGCGTCGACGCGGCCTCGGGTACGGCCGACGGCGGAACGGGCTGCTGGGGCGGCGGTGCCTGGTGCATGGCGGAGTCCTCGGTGGTCGGCCGGTCGGGGGCGGTGAACCAGTGGCGGCGGCGCTGGAAGACGGTGGTCGGCAGGGGGACACGGCGGGCCGGGCCGTCCGGCCAGTCGCGGGCGGCGGCGAAGCGTGCCCAGTCGAGCGGGACGCCGTGGGACCACAGCGCGGCGGCCGCGGCACCGAACTGCCGCTCCGGCGGTGCGCCGCGCCGGGCGCCGGCCACGAAGTGGCGGTGCGGCAGTTCCCGCCGGCCCATGCCGGTGAGCGTCGGGTGCGGGCCGAGCTCAAGGAAGAGCTCGTGGCCCTGCCCGTCCAGGGCGGCCAGGACCAGGTCGAAGCGCGCGGTCTCCCGGGTCTGCCGGACGAAGTAGTCGGGCGTGGGCACGGTGCCGGGAGCCAGCACCTCGCCGCCCAGGTTGCTCACCAGCGGTACGGTCAACGGCCGCAGGCGCAGCCGGGCGAGCTGCTCGCGGAACGGGTCGAGCACCGGGTCGAGCAGACGGGAGTGGAAGGCCCGGTCGGTGGCCAGCCGTTCGGTGGTCACGCCGTCGGCGGCCAGCACGGCCTCGGCCGCCGCGATCTCGCGCGGCGCTCCGGCCAGCACGCACTGGCCGGCGCCGTTGACCACGGCCAGCTCCACCCCGGGCAGCCAGTCGCCGAGTGCGGCGAGCCGCTGCGGGCCGGTCATCACCGCCGTCATGGCGCCGGGCTCGGTCGCCCGGTGCATCAGCCGCCCGCGCACCGCGGTGAGGAACATCCCGTCGGCGAGGTCGAGCGCGCCCGCCGCGTGGAAGGCCGCGTACTCGCCGGCGCTGTGCCCGGCGACCGCGGCCGGACGGAGCCCGAGCTCCTGCCAGAGCCGCAGGTAGGCCGCTTGCAGGGCGAACAGCGCGGGCTGCGCCGCCTCGGTGGTCCAGGCGTCGTCGGCGCCCTCGGGCACGGCGTCGAGCAGCAGCGGCAGCAACGGCTCGCCCCAGGCGTCACGGTGCAGCCGGTCGCACTCGTCCAGCACGGCCCGGAAGACCGGGAAGGCGCGGTGGAGTTCGGCGGCCATGCCCCGGTACTGGGCGCCCTGGCCGGTGAAGAGCAGCACCGGCTGCACGTCGCCGCGTCGGGCCTCGCGGTGGACGGGTGCGGCGCCGGAGGTGCGGCCCGCGAGGTGGGCCTCCAGGCCCCGGCGCAGTTCGTCGGGGTCGGCGCCCGTGACGGCGAGGCGGTGGCGCAGCGCGCGGCGGCCGCCGCCGAGGGTGAGCGGCAGGTCGCCGGGGGCGGGGGCGGGCCCGGTGGCCAGCCGGTCGCGGAGCAGGCCGGCCAGGGCGGTCAGGCCCTGCTCGGTGCGGGCGGACAGCGGCAGCACGGTCGGGGCGGGGTGCGGGTCGGCGATGCCGGTTGCGGCCGCCGGCGCCTCCTCCAGCACCAGGTGGGCGTTGGTGCCGCCGACGCCCAGCGCGCTGACGCCAGCCCGGCGCGGGGTGGGGCCGGCCGGCCAGTCCCGGCGCTCGGCGGAGAGCCGGAACGGGCTTCCGTCCAGTTCCAGCGCGGGGTTGGGGCGGCTGAAGTTGACCAGCGGCGGGATCGTGCCGTGCCGCAGCACCAGCAGGGCCTTGATCAGCCCCGCCATTCCCGCGCAGGTGTCCAGGTGGCCGATGTTGGGCTTGACCGAGCCGAGCGAGCAGAAGTCGGCGGCCTCGGTGCGGGCGCGGAACGCCTGGGCCAGCGCCCGGAACTCGATCGGGTCGCCGAGCGGGGTGCCGGTGCCGTGCGCCTCGATGTAGCCGACGCTCTCGGCCGGCACCCCGGCCAGGTCCAGGGCCCGGCCGACCACGGCGGCCTGCCCGTCGACGCTGGGCGCAGTGTAGCCGACCTTGAGCCCGCCGTCGTTGTTGACGGCCGAGGCGAGGATCACGCCGTGCACGGTGTCGCCGTCCGCCAGCGCCCGGTCCAGGCGCTTGAGCAGGACGGCGGCGACGCCGTTGCCGCCGACCGTGCCGCCGGCCGCCGCGTCGAAGGCCCGGCAGGCGCCGTCCGGGGAGAGGATCGACCCCTCCTCGTAGCGGTATCCGGCGGCCTGCGGGGTGTGCAGGGCGGCGGCCCCGGCCAGCGCCAGGTCGCAGTCGCCCGCCAGCAGCGACTGCGCCGCCAGGTGCACCGCGACCAGCGAGGTCGAGCAGGCGGTCTGCACGCCGATCGCCGGCCCGGTCAGGCCCAGCCGGTAGGCGACCCTGGTGGCGGCGAAGTCGGCCTGGTTGCCGATCGCGGTCTGGAGCGCGGCCACCGGCTCGGCCGGGTCGGCGGTGGCGGCCAGGGTGTGCTGGTAGTAGTTGCGCAGCGCGTAGAGGGTCATCCCGGTGCCGGCGAAGACCCCGACCCGGCGGTGCGGGTCGGGGGCGTCGTAGCCGCCGTCCTCCAGGGCCTGGCGGCAGATCTCCAGCAGCAGGCGCTGCTGGGGGTCCATCAGCGCCGCCTCGGTGCCGCTGATGCCGAAGGCCTCGGCGTCGAAGCGGTCGGTGTCGGGGAGCGCGCCGGTCACCGGGACGAAGTCGGGGTGGCGGTACTCCGCCGGGCGCAGGCCGGCCGCCGCCAACTCGTCCTCGGTGAAGCGGGTGGTGCTGCGGACGCCGTCGACGATGTTGCGCCAGTACTGCTCGGGGGTGTCGGCGCCGGGGAAGCGCAGGGCCAGGCCGACGATGGCGACCCGGCGGTCGCCGCCGTCGGGGCCGCCGTCCCGGGCGCCGGGCGCGGCGGTGGCGGCCGGGGAGGCGGTGGGTGCTTCGGCCAGGTGCGCGATCAGGGCGTCCACGGTGGGGTGCCGGAACAGCTCGGTGGGCGCCGGGGGCGTCGGCAGGACGGCGCCGAGTGCGCCGTGCACCCGCATCAACTGCAGTGATCCGATGCCGAGTTCGGCGAGTGGGCGGCCGGGGTCGAGCGGGGTGTCGAGGACGGCCTCGAAGGCGTCCAGGACGGCCCGGCGCAGCTCGGCGGCGGCAGGGGTGGCGGGCCCGGTGGCGGCGGGCACGGTGGCGGCGGACGGCACGGCTGCGGCCGGTGCGGTGGCCCGCTCCTCGGCCGGCCGGCCGACGGGCCGTCCGACGGGCGCTTCGCGGACCGGTCGCGGTGCGGTGGCCAGCAGGCGGCGGCGCGCGGCGGGGGCGCTCGGCTCGGGCCCGGCGTACCAGCGGCCCGGGGCGGCGGCCAGCAGCAGCGAGGCCAGTCGGCGGCCGTGCGCGGCGCTCAGCACGGCGATGCCCCGGTCGGCGGCGGCCTGCTCGTGGTCGGTGGCGCGGTTCATGCCGACCCCGCTCCACAGGCCCCAGGAGATCGTCCAGGCCGGGGCCCCGGTCTCCCGGTGCAGCCGGTCGACGGCGCTCTCCAGGTAGCGGTTGGCGGCGGCGTACGCCGTGGAGCCGACGGCCTCCTGGAAGCCGACCATCGAGGAGAAGCCGACGAACTGGGCGCCGGGCCGCTTCCGGACCAGCTCGACGAGGTGGTCCGTGCCGGTGGTCTTGGCGCGCACCGCCTCGCGCCAGTCGTCGGGGCCGGTGTCGGAGAGCAGCGCGAGCCGGTAGCTGCCGGCGAGGTGGAGCACGCCGTCCAGCGGTGCCTGCCAGTCCCGTTCGGCCTCGGCGACCACCGCCGCCAGCTGCTCGGGGTCCGTCACGTCGGCGCGGCGGTAGTCGACCCGGCCGCCGTAGGAGGAGAGCCGGTGCAGCGCGGCGCGGCGCTCGGCCGCCTCGGTGGTCGGCGCGTCCAGGTCGGTGCGGCCGATCACGAGCAGCCGGGAGCCGTGGTCGCGGAGCAGGCCGGGCAGCAGCTCGGCGGCGATCCCGCCGAGGCCGCCGGTGACCAGGTAGCGGGCGCCGGGGGTGAGCAGCGAGCAGCCCTCGGTTGCGCTTCCGGCCTCGGAGTCGGGGGCAGCGGCGCTCCCCACTCCGGGCCCGCTCACGGACCCGGCCGGTCCCAGCCGGGGCACCCACGGGCGGCCCTCGCGCCAGGCGCACTCCGGCTCCGGCCGGGGCTCGGCCAGCAGGGCGAGCAGCGCGGCGGCCTGCTCGGCGGCCGGTGCGTCCGCCGGCAGGTCGATGTGCCGGGCGGCCGGCACCAGTTGCTCGGCCCGGGCTCCGGCGGTCAGCGCCGCCGTCAACTCCGCGCTCGGGTCAGGTAGTTCACCGGGCAGCACGGCGTGCAGCCCGGCGCTGACGGTGACCAGCTCGCCGATCGGCGGCCGGTCGGCCAACGCCCGCAGCAGGGCGAGCAGCGCCTCGTCCCGCGCAGCGGCGTCCGAGGGCCGCGGTGCGTCCTCGGGCCCAGCGCCCCACAGGTGCACCACCCGCGCGGGGCGCTCCTCGCCGAGCGCCCGCAGCCACTCCCCCGGGTCGGTGGTCGGCGGCCGGTCCACCACCACGGCCTGCGGCAGGGCGGCGCCCAGCGCCTCGGCGAGGGTGCCGGGGCCGGCGGGGCCGAGCAGCAGGGTCGGCCCCGCCGGAGCCCCGTCGACCGGAGCCGTACGGGCCTGCGGCACCGGGCGGGGTTCCCAGGCGAGTCGGCGCACGCAGTCCGGCAGGGTCCGGGAGTTGGCCTCCGCCAGGTCCAGGGCCACGATGTGCTCGTCGAGTTCGCCGTCGAGCAACCGTCGGCGCAGCGCGGTGCGCTGGATCTTGCCGCTGGTGGTGCGCGGGAACTCCGACGGCGGCACGGGCAGCACCAGGGCGGGGGCGGGCTGCCGGCGGGCGGCCAGCAGCCGCCGGACCTCGGCGGCCACGGGCGGCGCGGGGGCGTCCTGGTCGTTCGGCACGTAGGCGACCACCAGTTGCTCGGTGCCGGTGCGGTCGTCCGGGACCCCGAAGGCGGCGACGTGCCCGGAGCGCACCCCCTCCACCGAGGCGACCACGTCCTCCAGCTCGTGGCAGAAGTAGTGCACCCCGTTGACGATGATGATCTCCTTGCGACGGCCGGTGAGCACCACCTCCCCGTCGGCCAGGAAGGCCAGGTCTCCGGTGTCGAACCAGCCGTCGCCGACGAAGGACTCCCGGTCGGCGGCCGGGTTGTTCAGGTAACCGGGGGTCACCCGGCCGGAGTTGACCTGGAGCCGGCCGACCCAGTGCTCGGGCAGGGCCCGGCCGTCCTCGCCCGCCACCCGCATCCGGGTGCCGGGCGCGGGACGCCCCATGCTGAGGAAGCCGGTGCCGCGCTCGTGCGAGGCGGGGTCGGCGGGCTCCAGGCGGCCGGTCAGCGAGTCGGTGCGCACCAGGCGGCGGGCGCCGTCCTCGTGGTAGCGCTTGTAGGTGATCACGGTGCAGGTCTCGGCCATGCCCCAGCCGAGCAGGACGTGGTCCGCGCGGACGCCGAACGGCCCGGTGGCGGCGAGGAATTCGTCCAGCACCGCCTCGGTGCACTGCTCCCCGGCGTTGATCAGCGACTTGAGCGCGGAGAGGTCCCAGTGCCGGCCGGGGCCGGCGGCCCGGACCGCCTCGGCGACCAGCCGGAAGCCGAAGTTGGGCGACCAGGAGTGCGCGCCCCGGTAGCGCTCCAGCGTGTCCAGCCAGACCAGCGGGTCGGCGAGCACCAGTTCGGTGGGCACCTGCACCTGGTCGGCGGCGAGCGCCACGTCCCGCAGGTGGAACATCAGCAGCCCGGCGACGTGGTCCAGCGGCAGCCAGTTGACGGTGACGTCCTCGGGCGAGCTGCCCTGGGAGGTGGCGCCGGCCACGTACTCCAGGATGCCGCGGTGGGTGATCTGCACCGCCTTGGACCGGCCGGTGCTGCCGGAGGACAGCTGGAGGATCGCGACGTCGCCGGGGTCGGGGGCGTGCTCGACGCCGGGCGCGCCGACGCTGTCAAGCGCGGCGCCGGTGCTGTCCGGGGCGGCGCCGGTGTCGGCGGGCCGGTCGACCGCGATGACCCGCAGGCCGGGCGCCGGGTAGAGCTCCCCGAGCCGTGCCAGGCCCGCCACGGCCGGGCCGCAGGCGAGCACCGGCGGCTCCTCCAGGGTCTGCCAGGCGTGCCAGAGCTTCTCCAGGACGGGGTTGCGCTCGTCGTAGGCCGGCGGGCGGGCCACCGTGACCGGCTGCACCCCGCCCAGCAGGCAGGCCCACAGGGTGGGGAAGTAGCGTTCCGGGTCGGGGACTTGGAGGATCACCCGGTCGCCCGCCCGCAGTCCGGCGGAGGTCAGCAGGACGAGGGTCTCCCGGGCCTGCTCCAGCAGTCGGCGGTAGGTCAGCCGGGTCGCCCCGCCGTCGGCCCGGACCAGGTGCAGGCCGCGCCCGGGGTGCCGCTCGGCGGCGCGCAGCAGCGCCTCGGGCAGCGTCCGGGGCGCGTCCGGCGCCGGGTCGGGCAGCGGGGCGCCGACCGCCTCGGTCCCGGTGCCCTCGGGGGCGGCCGTCGGGCCGTCCGGGGCGGGGCCCGCCGTCGTCCCGGTGTCGCCGAACGGCCGCCAGTGCGCGGTGAGTTCGCGCAGGTGGCGCAGGGCGGGCCCGGGCTCGGCGGGCGGCCGGACGGCGGCGGCGGCCAGTGCGGCGCGGTCGGGCTCGCCCTCCGGGGTGCGGACGATGCCGTCCAGGAGGTGCACCTCGGCGCTCGGGTCGGCGTCCAGCAGGGCCGCGGCGGCCCGGCGGCGCAGCGCGGCGGTGTCGGTGTCGGCGGCGGGCACCAGGTAGGCCAGCAGCCCGCGGCGGCCGTCGGCGCGCTCGACCGGCAGCAGCGCGCAGTCGGCGACCTCGGGACGCAGCAGCAGCCGGGCCTCCAGGGCACGCAGCCGGGCGCGGTCGGGACCGGTGGAGCTCATCAGGTACGGCACCTTTCGGATCGGTGCCGGGGCGCGCGGGTACGGACCGCCCCGGGGTACGGAGGGTGAGCGGATCGGGCTGGTGCCTGCGGCGCGGTGGCGCCGGCGGATCCGGTGGCGCGGTGCTTGTGGTGAGGAGCGGTGGGGTGCGTCGGGGTGACTGCGGCGGGGTGGAGGGTTCAGCGTTTGCGGGACCGGGCGACCACGACCAGGAAGCCGAGCGCCAGCACGATCGGGACGGCGTGCGAGACGCCGACCACGGTCAGCGGGCTGAGCAGCGCCAGCAGCGATCCGCTCAGCAGCATCCCGGTGCCCATGCCGACGTTCTCGGCGGAGGTCAGCAACCCGAAGGCCTGGCCGCGCCGTTCGTCGGCGAGGGCCTGGATCCGGGTGGTGTACGAGATCTCGGTGAAGCCGTCGCCGAGGCCGGCGCCGATCGCCGCCAGCAGGAACAGCGGGGTCGGCAGCCCGGTGAAGACCAGGATGAAGCAGCCGGACATCAGACAGGTGCCCAGGGCGAAGGCGCGCTCGCCCGGTTCGATGCCCCGGCGCAGCAGGAGCCGGGAGACCAGTTGCTGGGCGCCGAGGTTGCCGACCGCCCAGGTGGCCCAGAACATGCCCAGCAGCGCGGCCGGGTTGCCGGGAGAGTGCTGGTTGGCGAAGACCGGCAGGCTGATGTTGTGCGCGGCCGAGCCGAAGGCGTCCAGCAGCCGGATCGCCGCCATCGCGCCGACCACCGGGGCGGCCCGCAGGACGATCAGCGCCTGCCACCGGCTCCCGCGCCGCTTCGCCCCTGCGGCGTCAGCGGGATCAGCCGACTCCGTGGCAGGCTGCCCGGCGGGCTCGGCCCGGGTGCGCAGCGGCAGCCGGAACACCACCACCGCGAACACCAGGAAGCTGGACGCGTCGATGAGCAGCGCCGCGCGGAACCCGGCCCAGGCCACCACCACGCCGGCGGAGGCGAAGCCGAGCACCATGGCGGCCGAACGGCAGCTGGCCATCAGGCTGTTGGCACGGGCCCTGCGTTCGGATCCGACCATCTCCGGGATGCTGGTCCGCAGCGCGACGGCGCACACCGCGGCCGCGCCGCCGAAGACCAGCGCGAGCGAGTAGAGCACCGGGATGCGTGCCGGGACCGGCGCGAAGGCCACCACGACCAGGGCCAGCGCCTGGGCCAGCGCGCAGCCCGTCATCAGCCGCCGCCGGTCGGTCCGGGCCACCAGGCGCCCGGAGACCAGCCCGCCGACGAGGCCGCCGGCCAGTCGGATGATCAGGTACCCGGCCGTGCCGAGCGCGTTCCCGGCCGCCTCGTAGGCGAACAGGCTGAGCGCCACCAGGTCGAGCTGGCTCCCGTACGTGGACAGGGCGTCGCCCAGTGCCAGCCGGTAGAACACCCGGGGCAGCTTGTCGGTGGTCTGGTGCGGTACTTGCTGTGCAGTGTCCGGCACCGGTCCCCCAGGCACGCCGTGTCGGTCGGTTCAGTGTGACATTGCACCGCAATCTAGGGGTGGTCCCCGTAGTAGATCAAGGCCTTGATCGCTCACTTGTCCAAAAGATCGCAAATTCGGCCGACCACGAGCCATCTTTCCGGCCAGACTGGCGATTTGGTGCCGGTACGCCCTATCCGCGGGGCCGCCGGGCCCTCCCCGCCGCTTCGGTGAGGGCCCGCAGCGCGGCACGGAGCGCGGCACGGGGCGCGGCCTGGGGGTTACAGCCGGTCGAGCACGCCCCGGAGGGCGTCCATCACGCGCGTACGCCAGCCGCCGCCCATGATCTTGCGGGCCATCATCTGGGCCGGGTCGTCCGGGTCGAACCCTTCGTGGACGAGGAACAGGCGTGTTCCCCGTCCTTCCGGCTCCAGGGTCCAGGTGATCGTCCAGTCGGCGGCGTTGGCAGTGTCAGCGGCGTCGGCGGCGTCGGCGGTGTCGACCGCGTCGGCGGTGGAGGCATCCGCCCACCGGGCGCTGAGCATCCGCCCGGCCTCGAACGCGAGGACCTCGGCCTCCACGGTGCCGGAGAACTCGGTGTTGGGGCGGGGAAGGGCGGCCATCGTGTAGCGGTGGCCGACTTCGAGGCGGAAGTCGCCGGGCATCAGCCACTGGGCGATCAGCTCGGGCTCGGTGAGAGCGCGCCAGACCTTGGCCGGCGGGTGGGCGAGGAACTCGTTGACATCCACCCCGGCGCGGCTGACCAACACGTCAACGCGCCCGTACCGCTCCTACGCGGCCACGGCGAAGGACCGGGTGCCCCCCCGGAGGGAACCTGGCCATCCGTCAGCCCCGCACGGGTGGCAGGGTATGACCATCGCACTCGTACAACGGAGGAGAACCCCCGGCATGGCCGTCATCCACAACACCACCCTCCAGCCGAGCAAGCTGGAGCTGCTCACCTCCTGGCTCCCCTCCCGTCCCTGGTACCGCGCCGGCGCGGGCGCCCCGGACCTGGCCAAGGCCGGTGGCTTCCGACTGGACGACCCGCAGGGCGAGGTCGGGATGGAGTTCATGGTGGTCACCGACACCTCGGGCACCGCCCCCACCACCTACTTCGTCCCGCTCACCTACCGCGGCGCCCCGCTCGACGGCGCGGAGCACGCCCTCGTCGGCACCATGGAGCACGGCGAACTGGGGCGGCGCTGGGCCTACGACGGCTGCCACGACCCGGTCCTGGTCGCCCAGTTGTCGGCCCTGATCGAGGGCCGGGCCCAAGCCCAGGCCCAGAACACCAGCGACACCCCCGACCTGGACGTCACCCGCTCCTACCGCGGTGACGCCCCTCTGCGCCTCACCACCGACACCACCGACGACCAGGAGGGCACCGCGCTGACGGCCCCCCAGGGCACGACCCTGCGCCTGCACCGGGTGCTGCTCCCCGCCGCCGACGACGCGACCCGCCCGGCCCCGGGGACCGCCGGCCACCTCGGCGGCGCCTGGCAGCTGCCCGACGGCACGCACGCACAGGGCCTGTTCGCCGTCCTGCACCCTGCCGCCGACGCCTAGTGGGGCCTGGTCAGGGCCGTGGAGATGTACGACGCGGGCCTGATCGTCGCTTCCCGTCCGGGGGACGTGACCGCGGCCACGACCCCGGACGGCCCGCAGGGCGGCTTCGCGGAGGAGGCCGTACGCCGGCTCGGGTCCGCCCGCACCGACGACATCAGGGAGCTGATCGCAGCGGTGGAGCGCTGCCCGCCGGCCCGGCCCTCCCCCTGGAAACCGCCCGGGGGTTAACCCCACCCCCCTTCCGCCAGCAGCCTCCATAGCTCGCCGTGGCCGCCGTTCCTAGCCTGGGTCGGGTCGATCGACCAGCGACGATCCGCGAGGGAAGGCAACTCCATGGCACGCCGCCACGACCGTTCCGCACACGGGCCGACCGGACCCGTCGGCCACACCCGCCCCACGATCGAGTTACGGGCGGTGTGGCGCGGCTACGGGCGAGGCGACGAGACCGTGCACGCGCTGCGCGGCATCGACCTGGCACTGGGACACGGCACCTTCACCGCCGTCATGGGCCCCTCCGGCTCCGACAAGAGCACCTTCCTCCAGTGCGCCGCGGGCCTGGACAAGCCGACCTCGGGCGAGGTGTTCCTCGGCGGCGAGGAGATCACCGGCCTGAGCGAGAACCGGCTGACCGAACTGCGGCGTCGCCGGATCGGGTTCGTGTTCCAGTCGTTCAACCTGCTGCCCTCGCTGAGCGTGCTGCAGAACGTGCTGCTCCCGCTGCGTCTGGCCGGTGAGCGTCAGGACCGTGGCAGCGCACGGGAGTTGCTCGCGCAGGTCGGTCTGGGTGAGCACGCCTCGCGCCGGCCGGGCCAGCTGTCCGGCGGGCAGCAGCAGCGGGTGGCGATCGCGCGTGCGCTGATCACCCGCCCGGACGTGGTGTTCGCGGACGAGCCGACGGGCGCGCTGGACACCGGCACCGCGCACGAGGTGCTGACCCTGCTGCGGGACGCGGTGGACACGATGGGTGCGACGGTCGTCATGGTGACGCACGACCCGGTGGCGGCCTCGTTCGCCGACCGCACGGTCTTCCTGGCCGACGGCGCCCTGGCGGGCGAGCTGGCCCACCCGGATCCGAAGGCCGTCGCCGACCGGATGGTCACCCTCGCCACCGCCCGGCTGGGGGCGGCGGCGTGAGCAATGGACTCGCGCGCGCCTCGGTGCGCTTTCGGCCCGCCTCCTTCGCGGGCACCTTCATCGCCCTGCTCTTCGCCGCGGCGGTCATCATGGCCTGCGGCACCATGCTGCAGACCGGCATCACCGCCACCGTGCCCGCCGTCCGCTACGCGAACGCGCCGGTCGTCGTCGCGGCCGATCCGGACGTCGAGATCGTCCGCAGGACGGGCAAGAAGGAGAAGACCTACGACCGGCCCGTCCCCGGCCGGGCCCGGGTGGACGCCTCCCTGGCCCGGCGCGTCGCCGCTCAGCCCGGTGTGGCGGCGGCCCGCGCGGACTCCGCCTTCCCGGTCCAGCCGGGCGCCGTGACGCCGGGCCTGACCGGGCGCGGGTACGCGGCGCTCGGCATCGCCGGCGGCGCGGACACCCTGGTCGAGGGCCGCGCCCCGGCCGACGGCGAGGTCGTCCTCGACGCCGCCACCGCCCGCGACGCCCACCTCGCCCCGGGCGCGAGCCTGAGCCTGACCGCGCCCGGCGGCAGCGGCACCTACCGGATCTCCGGCCTCGCAGCGCCGCAGAGCGCCGGCCCCACCGCCTGGTTCGCCGACGACACCGCCGGCCGGCTCTCCGGCCACCCCGGCCGCGTCGACGCCATCGCCGTTCAGCCGCGCGAGGGCGTCAGCGCCGAGGGCCTCGCCCGGCAACTGCGCGACGCGCTGCGCGACACCGCCGGCCGGGACGCCGCCGGGGCCTCCCCCACCGGGCTCAGGGTGGTCACCGGCGACACCCGCGGCTCCGTCGAGCAGCCCGCGCTCGGGGACGGCCAGACCCTGCTCATCGCGATCGGCGGTTCCTTCGGCGGCAGCGCGACCATGGTGGCCGTCTTCGTCGTGGTGTCCACCATCGCCCTGGCCACCGGCCAGCGGGCCCGCGAGTTCGCCCTGCTGCGCGCCGTCGGCGCGACACCCCGCCAGATCCGCCGCACCATCGCCACGGAGGCGGTGCTGGTGGCCCCCCTGGCCGGCCTGCTCGGCCTGGTCCCGGGCGTGCTGCTGGCCCGTTGGTGGTTCGACGGCCTCGCCTCGCGCGGCGCCGTCCCCCAGGGCGTCGGACTGGACGTCGGTCCGCTGCCCGCGCTCGTCGCCGTCGCCACCTGCCTGCTCGCCGCGCTGGCCGCCGGCCACCTGGCCGCCCGCCGGCCCTCCCACCTGCGGCCCAGCCAGGCCCTCGGCGAGGCGTCGGTGCCGCCGGCGCGCATGGGCGTGGTGCGGACCGTCCTCGGTGTGGTGGCCATCGCCGGCGGCGTGGTGCTGACCGTGGTCGCGGCGAGCCTGGACGGCGAGAACGCCGCCAGCACCGCGCTCGGCGTGGTCATGTGCTTCCTGCTGGCCATCGCCCTGCTCGGCCCCTGGGTGGCCCGGATCACCGCCGGGGTGCTCGGGCTGCCGCTGCGGGCGGGCGCGGGCGGCGCCGCCGGCTCGCTGGCCGCCGACAACGCCCGCGCCAACGCCCGCCGGCTGACGTCCGTGCTCACCCCCATCGCGATGGTCACCGCCTTCTGCGGCACCATGCTGTTCATCCAGAGCAGCGTCCAGCACGCCACCGGCGAGCAGGTGCGCGACGGGATCGTCGCCGACCACGTGCTCGGCTCCCCCGGCCCCGGCCTGCCCGCCACCACCGTCGAACAGGCCGCCCGGGTGCCGGGCGTCGACGCCGCCGTGGGCGTGCTGCGCACCGGCGCCGTCTACCGCTCGGCCGGCAAGCTCCGCTCCGCGGGCGCCCTCGGCGTCACCGGCGACCCGGCCGAACTGCCCCGGGTCCTCGACCTGGGGGTGCGGACCGGTTCGATCGCCGACCTGGCCCGGGGCTCCGACACCGTCGCCCTCGATGTGGCGCTCGCCGACAAGCTCGGCCTCAAGACCGGTGACCGCGCCGCCTTCTGGCTCGGCGACGGCACCCAGGCCCACCTGACGGTGGTCGCCACCTACGAGCGCGGCCTCGCCTTCGGCCAGCTGGTCCTGCCCCGGGAGGCCGTCGCCGCGCACGCGGGCGTGGCCTACGACAGCCAGGTCCTGGTCGCGGACGCGCCCGGCGCCGACCGCGCCGACGTCGCCGCCCGACTGGCGAAGCTGCCCGCCGAGGCCTCCGCCGGCACAACCGCCGCCACGAGCGCGGCCTACGGGCTCACGGTGGCCGACCGTGCCGGGTACGTCGCCCAGACCGACCGCCGGCGCGAGGCCGGCAACTGGGCGAACTCCGTGATGGCGGGCGTGCTCGGCGGCTTCGCGGCGATCACCGCCGCCAACACGCTGGTGATGACGGTCCTGGACCGGCACGGCGAGGTCTCCCTGCTGCGCCTCGCGGGCGCCACCCGCCGCCAGGTCCGCGGCATGATGCGCTGGGAGGCGCTGCTGGTGGCCGCGGCCGGGCTGCTGCTGGGCAGCACGATCGCCTGGATCACCCTGGTGCCGATCGCCCGGGGCCTCGCGGGCACCGCGCCGTACGTCCCGCCGGGCACCGCCCTGCCGCTGGCCGCCGCGGCCGTGCTGCTCTGCCTCGCGGCGACGGCCCTGCCGGCCCGGGCCCTGCTGCGGACCCGGCCGCTCGCGGCGACCGACTGAGCCGGGGCGGGTCCGGCGCCCCGCCTCGGTGAACGACCCGGCCGGACCGACCCCGAACGCGGAGCCGGCCTGCGCCGGGAGGCGCAGGGAGCCTCCGGGAGGCGCAGGGAGCCTCCGGGAGGCGCAGGGAGCCTCCGGGAGGCGCCGGCGGCGGCCCCCGCCGATACTGGCCGGGGTGCCCGGCCACGTACGACCTGCGGGAGGAAGCATGGACCACGGTCCCGTCGTCGCGGGCTTCGACGGTTCGCCGGAGAGCCTCGCCGCCACCGAGTGGGCCGCCCGGGAGGCGCTGCGCCGTGGGCTCGCCCTCGAACTCCTCCAGGCCTGGCCCTGGCCCAAGCGGGACTCGGTCGGCACCGACGAGGTGTACAACCGCAGCCGGGACGCCCTGGCCGCCCGCGAGGCGGAGCTGCGCGCCACGAACGCCGGCCTCCAGGTCTCCTCCCGCCAGGTCTCCGACGACCCGGCCAAGGCGTTGGAGACCGCCGCCCGGACCGCCTCCGTGCTCGTGCTCGGCTCCCGCGGGCTGGGGCCCGTGCGCGGCTTCCTGGTCGGCTCGGTGAGCCAGGAGGTGCTGCGCCGGGCCGCCTGCCCGGTGGTGCTGGTCCGGGCCGGTGAGGGCGAGCGGGGCGCTCCCACCGACCCCGTCCTGGCGGGCGTCGACCTCGCACATCCGCCGGACGACGTCCTCGCGTTCGCCTTCGAGGCGGCCGCCCGCCGCTCGGCACCCCTGCGGATCGTCCACGTCTGGTCGCCGCCGGCCGGCAGCGAGTACATGGCGTTCGACGCCATCGGGGGGCTGGAGAAGGAGCTGTCCGCCTCCGAGCGGAAGCAGTTCGCCGACGCCCTGGCCCTCTGGCTGGCCCGCTACCCCCAGGTGACCGTGACGTCCGAACTCGTCCGGGGCAACGCCGCCATCATCCTGGTGGAAGCGTCGGAGACGGCCCGGCTGGTCGTCCTCGGCCGCCACCTCCGGCGGCTGCCTCTCGGCGCCCACCTCGGCCCGGTGGCACACGCCGCGATCCACCACGTCCACTGCCCGGTCGCCGTCGTCCCGGACACCTGACCGACTGCGGGGGCCGTCCGCTCCGGCCCTCCGACGACGGAGCGGACCTCACGGATGCCAGAGTCGCCGGGGAGGACGCGCGAGGTCAGGCGGAGGTGCCGGGCAGCGGGGTGGAGGAGGGATGGGCTTCCGAGCCGGAGACATGGTCCCGATCCATCGTCGCGGCCCAGCCGGCCAGCAGGTTCAGGGCGTCACACGCGGGGGTCGCGGGTTCGGCGCCGTAGGCCATGAGGGTCAGTCCGGTGTCGGCGGCGAGTTCCAGGGCCTCGTAGCCGAGGGTGAGTTCACCGACGACGGGGTGGTGGATCCGTTTGACGCCGCCGAGGTGCCGGAGGACGTCGTGGGTGGCCCAGCGGGTACGGAACAGGTCGCTCTGGGCGGAGAGTTCTCCGACCAGGTCGGCCAGGGCCTTGTCGTGGGGGTCGCGTCCGGCTTCGGCGCGCAGGATCGCGACGGTGCCCGCAGCCATGCGTTCCCAGTCGGGGTAGTAGTCGGTGGCCGCGGGGTCCAGGAACATGAAGCGGGCCACGTTGGGCGGCCGGCGCGGGGCCGCGAGGATCGGCGCGAGGAGGGCCTTT
Source organism: Kitasatospora sp. NBC_01300 (assembly GCF_041435235.1). Taxonomy (NCBI): domain Bacteria; kingdom Bacillati; phylum Actinomycetota; class Actinomycetes; order Kitasatosporales; family Streptomycetaceae; genus Kitasatospora; species Kitasatospora sp. NBC_01300. Next base: position 277,588 of record NZ_CP108409.1, read on the forward strand.
CCGAGTCGGTTGGTGGCCAGGACGTCCAGGCGGCGGTTGCGGACATAGGCCGGGGCGGTGGCCATGGAGTCCAGGATGCGCTGGATGCTGGGGCGCACGTGGGGCTTGGGGGTGCGCGCGGGGGTCCGGGTGCCGGTGTTGGCGGCGGCCAGGGCGAACAGGTGGGCGCGTTCGGCCCCGTCGAGGTGAAGGGCGCGTGAGAGGGACTCCAGGACGCTGTCGGAGACGCCGCGCGCGTTGCCGCGTTCGAGCCTGACGTAGTAGTCGACGCTGACACCGGCCAGGAGCGCGACCTCCTCGCGGCGCAGCCCGGTCACTCGGCGGTTCCCGCCGTTGGCGGGCAGGCCGGCCTGTTCGGGGGTGATCCTGGCGCGGCGGGAGGTGAAGAAGTCGCGGAACTCGGTGCGGGCGTCCATGCCCACCACGATAGGTGCGTCCCTGCGCGGCTGAGAGGCCCTGGCAGTACCTGTCACAACAGGAACCCCCTGGTGGGAGGCCATGCGCGGCGGTTCGTGCCACGGTGGTGGGAGTGAGGGCGGCAGCCTTCCGCAGCAGCTGCACACGTCCACGTCACCGAGGATGAGGAGTACGCCGTGGAGTACACGCGTTTGGGAACGTCGGGGCTCAGGATCAGCCGGATCGCCCTGGGCTGCATGAGCTTCGGCGACCCGGCCAAGCGGACGACCTGGGCGCTCGACGACGACGCGGCCGAACCGGTCTTCCGCCAGGCCGTCGAACTCGGCATCACGTTCTGGGACACCGCGAACATCTACGGTCTGGGCACCTCGGAGGAGGTCGTCGGGCGGGCGCTGCGCAAGTACACCCAGCGCGAGGACATCGTCGTGGCCACCAAGCTGTGGGCGCCGATGCACCCGGGACCGGGCGGGTCGGGGCTGTCCCGCAAGGCCGTCATGGAACAGATCGACGCCTCGCTGCGGCGCCTGGACACCGACTACGTCGACGTCTACCAGATCCACCGCTTCGACCCGCAGACGCCGGTCGAGGAGACGATGGAGGCGCTGCACGATGTGGTCAAGGCGGGCAAGGCCCGCTACCTCGGTGCCTCGTCGATGTGGGCCTGGCAGTTCGCCAAGATGCAGCAGGCCGCGCAGGCCCACGGGTGGACCCGGTTCGTCTCCATGCAGGACCAGTACAGCCTGATCCACCGCGAGGAGGAGCGCGAGATGTTCGGCCTGCTCGCCGACCAGGGCGTGGGAAGCATCCCGTGGAGCCCCCTGGGCGGGGGGCTGGTCACCCGGCCGTGGGGCGAACGCTCCACGCCACGTGCGGAGCTCAACCGGACGGTCGATCAGCAGGACCGGCCGATCTTCCTGGACAGCGACCGGGCCATCGTCGACGCCGTCCAGCGCATCGCCCTGGCCCGCGGTGTGTCGATGGCGCAGGTCGCGATGGCCTGGGTGTTGAGGAACCCGGTGGTCTCCGCCCCGATCGTGGGCGCGACCAAGCCGCACCACCTCGCCGACGCCGTCGCCGCGCTCGATCTGACGCTCACCGCCGAGGAGATCGACTCCCTCGAAGAGCCCTACGTCCCGCGCCGGCCCACGTTCTTCTAGCCTCGCGCTCGCACGGCCCCGGCCTTCCTGCCGCATCGCGCGACGGCCGGGGCGGCCGGGCCTCACGGTCCGAGAGGGACCGCCGCGTTGGCGGTTCCTCTCGGACCGGTCACAGCCCGGTGACACCGTCGACGACGAGGAGCACGCCGATCACGGCCAGGACCAGGGCGGTGACGGCGCTGTTGTGGGTCTCCAACCACCTCCTGGCCCTGCCCAGCGGAGCGAGGACCCGCTCCCCCGCCACGATGTGGAGCAGCAGGGGAAGCGCGACGGTGGAAGCGGCGATCGCGGTGAACACCGCCACGGCGGTGACGCCACGGGACGGGCCCAGTTCGGCGGAGCCGATGGTCAGCCCCGCCGCCGCGGACAGCAGGATGTTCTTCGGGTTGGCTGCCGACAGCAGGAGGCCCAGCCGCAGGGCCCTGGCCGGCGTGGCATCCGTGAGGCTCCGCATCCAGGCCGGGGTCCCCGTCTTGGAGCCGGAGCGCCACTGCCGCCCGGCGAGCAGGACGAGAACCACGCCGAGGACGGCCTTCGTCCAGGACGCCCAGGTGGGCGTCTCCTCGCGGGTCTCGATGACGGCCGCGAGGGCCGTGGACACCGACGCCACCACGAGGATCCCGGCCGCCCACCCGACCAGGAAGGCTCCGCCCGCCGCCCTGGGCCGGGGAGTGAACAGCAGGAAGAGCGCCGGAACGATCGGCAACGGCGACAGCGCGATGACCAGGGCGAGCGGTGTCACCTCGCTCAACACGACGTTCACGGACCACCTTCCTCCCGCCGCCGCACCACGCTCGCTCCGTCAGTGGTGGTCATGGCTCCCTGGTGAGAGGCCCGGGAGTGGACGCCCGCCCTTGAGTTCTTCGGGGTGGCGGGGGAACAGACACCCCGTCAGCCGGCCGGCGTGGTGTTGGTGGCGTCCAGCGCCGCGCGCAGTGCGCGGGCCAGGATCACGCCGTCGTCGATCGCCCAGAAATGAGCGAAGAACAGGCGGGGTTCTTCCGTGAGGCCGTGGTTGTGGAGCTCGACGACGTTGATCCCGCCGCGGCGTAGGGCTGCCAGCACGTTCTGTACCTCGCCGGCGGTCATGGCGAAGTCGCCGTTGACCGCGGCCCGGCGGGCTCCGACCGGATAGAAGCTGATGAGTGTGGTCATACCCGTGGCCGGGGGCAGGACGCGTCCGTGGTCGGTGATCGTCTCCCGGCGGTTGAAGGTGAACCGGTGGATCCCGCTGTCGTTGACGCCCCTCGCGTTCAGCTCGTGTTCGATGGCGGCGGTGTCCAGGTCCGTCCGCGGCTGTGAGGCGGCCGGCGGGGTGGAGGGCGTGGTCGTGGCGGCGAGAGCGGCTTTCACGCTGCGGGCCAGGGCCGCGGGGTCCTCGGCATGTCCGTGGAAATGGGTCCACCACATGGCCGGCTCGTGGGCGAGCAGGTGCTTGTGGACCGCGCTCAGTTCGAGGCCGCCGGTGTTCAACGCATCGATGGCGGGCTGCAGTTCGGGCTCGGTGACCGCCAGACTGCCCATCACCAGGGTGTGGCCGTCGTCGTAGCGGGTGAATGCCGCGTAGGAGCCCAGGAACAGCGTGACGCCGTAGGTGGTCACCGGCAGGTCCTGCCGGGCGAAGCGCACACGGTAGACCGCACCGTCCTCCACCGTCCCGCTCCGGCCCAGGACGTCGGCCACCCTGCTCCAGTCCGCTTCCGCCGTCGGCACCGGCAGTACCCTCTGCCGCCGTGCTGCCGCCGCCGCAGCCGTCCCCGGAGCGGTGCCGGCCAACACCGGCGCCACCGCCGCCGCGGTCAGCAGCCGCCGCCGCGACGGGTTCAGCCGGGCATCCATGGCGCCTCGCGCCGGAACTCCGCTCACCACGACAACCCTCTCCCAGACAACCGGTCGGGACCATGAAACCGGGCGGGGTCACCGAACTGCTGAAGCGCCACGCCGGACCGGACGAACGCGCCGGCGCCCGGGAGGCCGAGGCGGGGAGACGGCGGCAACCGCGCCGACTGCCGGAGAGTCAAGCAGGCAGACGGCCGTCCACGAACCCCTGCGGTTCCCCCGGGACCTTCCCTGCGTTCCGGCGCCGCACCGCCTCCGCCGCGAACAGCGCAGTCGGGACGGCCGCCACCGGCACCGACCACCACGGCAGGCCGGCCCAGAACGCGAGCACCGCGGGCATGACGCAGGAGAACAGCGTCCAGAAGACGAGCGCCCGGGCGAGGGCGATCGTGGTGGGACGGCCGGTGAACAGCAGCGCGCCCAGAGCGGCGGCGAGCACCGCCAGCAGCGCGACGGCAGTGCCCAGCCCGGCGATGAGCTGCGCCTCTTCGCGGGGCTCGTCGACGGAGGCCTGCGCGACGCCGGCCCTCTCCAGGCGCATCACCTGGCCGCGCCACACCGCGCCGTCCACCCGGTCGCCGGGCTTCAGGTCCTCCAGCAGCGGCCCGGGGTTGCCGAACCGCACCGTGCCGCTCCAGGACGGCGCGCCGTCCAGCGTCGCCAGGTGGTCCTTGTGCCGGAGGACCGTGCCGCTGACGGTGAACGGCACGGTTCGCACGCATTCCTCGACCGCCGTGCCCGGGCTTTCGGCCGGGCAGGTCGCGGCGGCCGCGTACGAGCGGGACCGCTCGGTGTCGTCCGGCATCCGGACGGCGAACACGTACCAGGCGGCCGCTGCCGGGACGAGCGCCGCCGCAGCGAGCAGCGCGCCGCCGGTACGGGTCCATGGTGAGGGACGGTGGGTCATGATGGTTCTCCCCCCGGTCCGGTGCGTGGCCGGAGCACCAAGGCTGCCGTCGCCGGGGCGTGCCGCCCCGCCCCTTCCGGGGTCGGACGGCACCGGGCGGCCGGAACGCCGGACGGTGTCTCAGTTCTCGGAATCTGCCCGAAGTCCACGGAAGCCCTGTGGACGGCGTGTAACGCCTGAAGGGGCCGGGGCCGACGTGAGGGGCGGCGGGTCCGCAGCCGGAGCCGGGCCGGCGGCGTGCCGGCGGACCTCGCGTCGAGCGCCACGCACACCACCCCCGGACCGACCTGCGGACACAACTGTCCCTTGTTCGCCGACCAGGCTTCCCGGCACTCCTTCGTGCACGCTATCGGACTCCGCCCCGGATTCGCACACGGGTTCGCCAGGCCGCCCGGACCGATCCGTCGACCGGCACTCCTGGTGACCGGCCGTACGCGTGGGGCTGAAGTTCCTCCCCCACCCGCCCTGTTCGACTCCAGGCGACAACTGCGGACCGCACAGTCGAGTTGCGCCGGTCGGCGTGTCGGCCCGCGGTGGCCGCTCGTTACGATCACGGCCTCGCTGAGCGGACCAGGGGGCCCTGGCGACGACGAGACGACGAAAGGCCCGCCCCACCATGACCCACCCCTTGAGTGAGCTGGACCCGGCCCGGTTTGGCGAAACCTTCCTGCCTTCGGACCAACTGCCGCCCGCGGTCCACCCCAAGGTGTTGCGGGACGAACTCGCCGCTGCGGCCCAGTGGGTGGCCGACTACCTGAACGAGCTGCCGGCCGGCCCGGTGGCCCGTCCGATGCCCGCGAAGCAGCGGGCGCGGCTGCGCGAGGGGCGGCTCGACCGACAAGCCGGGGGCCTGGGCCGGGTGCTGGACTTCGTGCGGGACGAGATCGCCCCGTTCCCGACCGGGAACGGGCACCCCGCGTTCTTCGCCTGGGTCAACTCGCCGCCCGCACCGGCCGGAGTCATCGCCGAACTGCTGGCCGGCGCCGTCAACGCGACCTGCGGCATGGGCGAGAACGCCCTCATGGACCTGGAACGCGGCACCGTACGCATGCTCGCAGGCCTGGCCGGACTGCCCGACGGCACCGGCGGGGTGCTGGCCAGCGGCGGCTCCATGGCCAACCTGCTGGCCCTCGCCACCGCCCGCACCTGGTTCCTCACCCTCCGGGGCTCCGGCGACGGCCCCGCCTACGACCGCGACCACGCCCGGCTCACCCTCTACTACAGCGCCCGGGCACACATGTCCGTCGCCAAGGCGGCCTCCTGCATCGGCCTGCCCGCCCATCGGCTGCGCCCCATCGCCACCGACGCGCACGACCGCCTGGACCCCGCCGCGCTGCGCGCCGCGGTCGCCGCCGACCTGGATGCGGGACTGCTGCCGTTCTGCACCGTCAGCACGCTGGGCACCACCGCGACCGGAGCCGTCGACCCGCTCGAACCGGTCACGCAGCTGTGCCGGAAGGTCGGCATGTGGCATCACGCGGACGGGGCCTGGGGCGGGCTGGGCGCCGCCGTGCCGGCCCTGGCACCCCTCTACCGGGGCGTCGGTGACCTCGATTCGATGACCGTGGACCCGCACAAGACGCTCAGCGTGCCGGTCGGCTGCGGAGCACTGCTGCTCCCGGACCCCGAGCACCTGCACACCGCCTTCGCACACCAGGCCTCCTACCTCGCCGCCACCGAACCGGACGCGCTTCCCTGGCTCTCCCACGCCACGATCGAGCTGACCCGGCCCGGCACCCGGGCACTGGCCCTGTGGGCCACGTTGCAACACCTGGGCCGCGACGGCGTCACCGGCTTGATCGAGCACTACCTGGGCCTCGCCGATCAGTTGCGCGACCGGATCTCCGCCGAACCGCGGCTGGAGCTGCTGGCGGGCGGCCCGTGGCCGGTCGCCTGCTTCCGCATCACCGAGCCGGACGTCGGCGACCCGAACGCCCTCCACACCCGCATCGCCCGCCGCGTCCAGGACGGCGGACGCGCCTACCTCGCCACCGTCGCCGTGCGGGGCCGCACCGTCCTGCGCGCCTGCCTGTGCAACTACCGCACCACCACCGACGATCTCGACCTGCTGGTCCGCGAAGTCCTCCACGCCGCCGACGCCGACACCGCCACCGACCGCCGGCCACCTAGCGCCGGGCCCGAGGCGGACTCGGGCTCACCCACGTCGCGGTGACGACCGGCGGTCAGGCCGCCGGCCAGTTGCGCAGCAGTGCGTCCAGGGCGTCGAGGATGCGCGCCCAGGTGTCCTCCGTGCCGCGCGGGGTGTGCTGGAAGCTCCCGACCCGCTCCAGGGCCACGTAGCCGTGGAAGGTGCTGCCGAGCAGCCGGACGGCGTCGGTCTCGTCGGGTTCCGCGAGGTCGTAGCCGCGCAGGATCGCGCGGGTCATCTGCGAGTGCCGGACGCCGGCGCTGGCGCGCGCGGTCTCGGGGTCGAGTTCGAGCTGCGCGGCGGCGTAGCGGCCGGGGTGTTCGCGGGCGTAGTCGCGGTAGGCGTTGGCGAAGGCGGCCAGGGCGTCCTTGCCGGCGCGTCCGGCCAGGGCGGCGGCGACCCGGTCGGCGAGTTCCTCGAGTGCGAGCAGGGCAATCCTGGTCTTGAGGTCCTGGGAGTTCTTGACGTGCGAGTACAGGCTCGCGTCCTTGACGCCGAAGTGTCGCGCCAGCGCCGAGACCGTGACCTTGTCGAAGCCGACCTCGTCGGCCAGTTCCGCTCCCGCCCGGGTGAGTCGTTCCGCGTTCAGTCCTACGCGTGCCATGGCCTTCCCTCCGATCGACTGAGGCCATTATACATTTGCCTAATAGTCCTAGGTAATTTACGTTGGCTCCTATGAAGCCGTTGACCGACCAAGAGATCCGTGCCGCCTTCGTGAACTGCACCAAGGGCGAGGCGAAGCGCCTGCACATCCCCCGCGACCTGGCCGAACAGCCCTGGGACGACCTGGACTTCCTCGGGTGGCGCGACCCGCAGGCGCCCGACCGCGCCTACCTCGCGGCCGAGTTGGACGGCCGCGCGGTGGCGGTCGCGCTGCGCTCCTCCGGCGCCGCCTCCTGGCAGGCCCGCCGCAGCATCTGTTCGCTCTGCGTGACCACCCACACCGGCGGCGTCTCGCTGCTGGTCGCGCCCCTGGCCGGGAAGGCCGGCAAGCAGGGCAACTCCGTCGGCGCCTACATGTGCAGCGACCTCGCCTGCTCGCTCTACGTGCGCGGCAAGCGCGAGACCGGCACCCGGTTGCACGAGTCGCTCACCGTCGAGGAGAAGATCCAACGCACCATGGCCAACGTCGCCGCCTTCGTCACCAAGGTCACCGCGTGACCCACGGCGGAACACCGCCCGGCCACATCGCCCCACGCCGTGCCGCCTCCCGGCGCCCGACACCGAGCGCCGTCGCGCCGACTCACATCACCGCTGCGAACTGCTCGCGATCCGCGGCACCTCGATGGAGGAAGATTCGGCTGCGGCCATGACGCCCCCCTCGCGCCGGGAGAGCTCCCACAAGCTCCCCGAGTACGTTGAACATCCGTGAATGCACTCAGCATCACAATCACTCGTGCGAGTGGACCTCCGGCACGTCGCCGCGCAACCCTCACGAGGTCGGCAGCTGGGGGGCTGGAGGAGTAGTTCCGAAGCCGGTCATTGGCGATGGGCGATCGGTGAGCGGGTGGCCGTCCCGCGAGATCCGCGCCGTGGCCAGCCTGGGCAGGCTCGGCCACCTCGGCGAAGGCATCCAGACTCGGGCTGCACAAGCGGCAGCAGCGGTAGGCATACGAATCCCGTTCGGGTGAACCGCCGGGTCCGCCGGTTGGGGGCGCGCCCGGGCCGGGCAGACCGGTCACCGGAGGTCGCGGGCGCCGCACGACACGAGTCCCGGGCCTCCGGCGGTTCCCCCCATCTCTCGAACCCAGTAACGGAGTTACCCTCATGCGCACGCGCTTCAGCCCGCGCACGGCCCTCGTGGCGGCCGTCGGCGCCCTCGCCCTGTCCCTGGTCAACCTCTCGTCGGCCTCGGCTGCCCCCGGGGTGGTGTACCTGGAACACCACGGCCAGGTGCAGACCGCCCAGGACCCGCAGGCCAACCAGTGCCACCGGGGCCCCGGCCCCGAAACCCTCGTCCGCAACCAGACCGAGGGCACCATCCTGATCTTCCCCGACGGCAACTGTCGGACGCAGGCCTACCAGCCGGTGGAGCCCGGCGAGGAGCGGTTCGGGGACATCGGCAGCTTCCTGGCCCTGGACTGACCCACCGACAAACCCCGCCCGCCCTCCGGTCTGGAAGCCCAGAGGGCGGGCTCGCATGCGTCCCCTGAACTTCCCCGTGCTGGTCACCAGAGGGCTGGAACGGGGAGAGGGTGACATATCGGCCGCCTGACGCGACAACCCACGCCATGGACCACCGCCATGTCCTGCGCTACCCAAGGCCCGAACGCGGGCGGATTTCAGTGGCCACCCGCATGATTCCGCGTCGCGGTGGCGACCGCGGCGAAGCCGTAGTCGAGCATCTCCGTCTCGTACGAGCGCACGGCGTCGAGCAGGGGCGCGCCGGGGACCAGTCGGGAGGCGAGCAGGCCCGCGTCGTGGAGCGCGACTCCGGCACTGATTCCGGCAGGGGGCATCGGGTGCGCCGCGTCACCGACCAGGGTCACCGGTACCGGTGGCCACAACTCCGGACGTTCGGCGACCTGGACGCCCGCGGGCACGAGGTACCCGGGCTCCGCCAACCGCACCAGCGCGCTCAGCGAAGGGTGCCAGTCGGCTACGGTCTCCGCCGCCAGCCCCAACAGCTCCGCGGCGCCGAGCTCGAAGAACCCGGGACCGTAGACGGCGGCCGGGGCGGCCACTCCCCACATGACGTAGTCGTCGGCCGCCGGCAGCCCCAGATCGGCCGGGTTGCGGCGAAATCGCTGCGCGGCCAGCGCGAGGCGGCGGCCGTCCGGACCGACCACGCCCAGGAAGCCTTCGAGCGCCTGCGGCGGGGTCAACTCCCGGGCCCGGGCGGTCAGCGGCGTACGCCCGTAGATCAACCGAGTGCTGTGCACGGTGACCGAGAAGTGGGGCACCAGCTGGAGCCGGATGCCGGAGTTGAATCCGTCGGCGGCGACCAGCAGGTCGCCCTCGGCGGTGGAGCCGTCGGTGAGGAAGGCGCGTACCGTTCCGTCGTCCAGCAGCTCGTAACGGGAGAATCCGGCACCGAACCGGATCGAGTCCGTCAGGCCTCGCAGCATGATCCGGCGCAGCGTGAGCCGGTCGACGGTGATGCCCCGGGCCTCCGGGGGAAGCTCGATCTCGGTGACGTGCCGCAGGTCGGGACCGGCCATGCTGACGCCGCCGCCGGCCACGCAGGACGTGGCGACGGCCTGTTCGTAGGCTTCGGCGGGCAGCCACTCGCGCAGCGCGGCGTCCCCGTCACCGTTGATGTGGATCCGGTATCCCTGCGCGCGGGCGTCGACGGCGGGATCGCGCTCGAGGAGCAGGACGTCGTGGCCGTTCTTGCGCAGGCCGTGGGCGAGACAGGGACCGGCCAGGCCGGCGCCGCTGATCAGGACACGCATGGCGAACTCCCGCTGAGATCATCGCATGTGAGACCGTCTCAGATGCTAGCGCGGCGGCCATGGGAGCTCCACCGGTCGATCCGGCCGTCGGTCCTGCGCGCCGCCCTCACCGTGAACCCGGCCCGGCTGCTGAACTGGTCCCCCGGGCGGCGAGCAGCATCCGGACCGCAGCTGTCGGCGTAGGCGCGGTCCGCAGCTGGGACGGCAGTGCCAGATCTGTCCGCCGCCCGTCCCCGGGAGACCTCGTGCGGACGGTTCGTGGCGGCCTACCGTGGCGGGGTGAGCGAGGAGACGAACGGGCGTACCGGGCGGGTGCTGGTCCTGGTGCTGCCCGAGGTGAATCTGCTGGACCTCGGCGGCCCTGTGCAGGTGTTCGACGCCGCGGCGCATCTCGGCGGCGGCTACCGGCTGGAGTTCGTCGCCGAGACGGACGGTCTGCGGTCCGCGCAAGGCCTGCGGCTGGCGGGGCTGGCACCGCTGTCGACGAGCCGGGCGGCAGCCGGCGACCTGGTGCTCGTGCCGGGCCCCAGGCTGACCGGATCAGACCGGCCGGTGACACCCGCCGTGGTGCGCTGGGTGCGCGAGGCCCACGACGCGGGTGCCCGGGTGGCGTCCGTGTGCAGCGGTGCGGTCGTCCTGGGGGAGGCGGGGCTGTTGGACGGCAGGGCGTGCACGACCCACTGGTCGCTCACCTCGGCGATGCGCGACCGGTACCCGCGGGCCCGGGTGCGTGAGGCCGCGCTCTACGTGCACGACGGGCGGATCAGCACCAGCGCGGGCATCTCGTCGGGGATCGATCTCGCGTTGTCCCTGGTCGAGCGGGAGCGCGGCCCCGAACTGGCCGCGGGAGTCGCGCGTGAGCTGGTGCTGTACCTGCGGCGGGACGGGGACGCGGCACAGATCAGTCCGTTCCTGCGGCACCGCGACCACGTCCAGCCCGCGGTGCACCGGGTGCAGGACCATCTGGCGCAGCATCTGGACGTCGCCTTCACCCTGCGTGAACTCGCAGGCATCGCCGGGCTGTCCCCGCGCGGTCTGACGCGGGCCTTCACCACGGCTGCCGGCATCACCCCGTTCGCCTACCAGCGGCAACTGCGGCTGGAGCGGGCCCGCGCCCTGCTGTCCGGTACCGACCTGACGGTGGAGGCGGTCGCGCTCCGGTGCGGATACCGTGACGCCCGGCAGCTGCGCCGGGTGGTCGCTGAAGCCTTCGGAGCGCCGCCCTCGCTGCTGCGCGTACCAGCGCGGCCGCCTGCCTGACGGACTGGCCTCCTCGGCGAAGGGGCCTTCTTCCCGGCCGCTTTCGCCCGCTTCTCTCCCTTCCTCTCTCTCCTGTTCCCCTTTCCCGTTTCCCACTTCCACGAGGGCCGACGGCACCGTGCTGCCAAAAACGTGCCCGGATTGTTGAGGTATGTCTTGCTCAAGATGAGTTCCGAGGCGCGCAAGGGGCACCGGGCGCTGCGCCGCACCGGCTGGGTACTGCTGGGCACAGCTCTGGCGACCGCGTCCTTCGCGGGGATCGCCTTCGCGGGAGTGAGCGCGTCGATGGCCGACAGCTTCGCCGTTGCCCCTCCCGGATCCGATGCCGGGGTCTGGCCTGCCGCCCGGCCGGTACCGGAGGGCAGGATCACGGTGGCGGTCGCGGTCGGCAACGAGGGCTCCGTGGCCACCGATGTACTCGCGCCCTACCAGGTGTTCGCCGAGTCGCCGGACATGTTCGTCTACACGGTGGCGGCCGAACGCCGCGTCTCCCCGCTGTCCGGCGGCGCCCACCTGCTGCCCGACCACACGCTGGCCGAGGTGGCGGACGGCACCCTGCCGGAACCCGACGTGGTGGTCGTGCCCGCCGTGACCGACCCCACCGGCGCGGGCGAGGAACGCCTGCGCCGGTGGATCGTCGAACGCCACCACAAGGGCGCCCGGATCCTCGGGGTGTGCGCGGGCTCCGAACTGCTGGCCGCCTCCGGCCTGCTCGACGGCCGCGACGCCACCTCGTTCTGGTCCAACATCACTTCCCTGGAAAGCAGTTACCCGAAGGTCGCGTGGAAGCGAGGGCTGCGCTACGTCGAGGACGGGCGGGTGACCACCACCGCGGGCGTCACCTCCGGCACCATGGGCGCGCTGCGGTTGGTCGAGGAACTGGCCGGCCCAGCGGAGGCGACCCGCATCGGCACCGGCCTGTCCTACCCCGGCTGGACTCCGGACGGACCGACCGCGATACCGGCCAACCATCTCGCCCTCGGCGACCTCCCGTACGCCTTCAACGCCGCATTCCCGTGGCTGCGCCCCACCACGGCCATCGGACTGGTCGACGGAGTCGAGGAGATCGACGCGGCCGCCGCCTTCGAGGGGTACGGCGGAGTCTCCTTCGCCACCCGGACGCTGGTGATCGGAGCCGGTGACACCGTCACCACCCGCCACGGCCTGGTCCTCGTCACCCGGCCGGCGAAGGGGGGCGCCCACGGGGCGGATCGCTTCGTGGTGCCCGGCGTCAGGAACACCTCCGACCTCGGCGGTGCACTGGAGGGCTGGGCCCGCCGCAACGGGCTCGCCGCCGAACTGCCCGGCGGAGGACGGCGGTCCGGGGAGTTCGGCTTCGATCCGGTGCTGCGGGACCTTGCCGAGAGCAGCGACCGTCGCACGGCGCTGGCCACCGCGAAGTTCTCCGAGTACCCCTCGGCCCACCTGGAGCTGACCGGCGCATCCTGGCCCTGGCGGTCCACCCTGCTGGCCGCGGCGGCGGTCGTCCTGAGCGTGGGGGTGGGGCTGGCACCGACGGCGATCCGACACACGGTTCGACACACGGTTCAACGGCGGCGCCCCGCGGCGTAGCTCCCCTGACGCTCGGTGCCTCTCCGGGCGTGCCGGTTCGAGCGTTCCCGTGGACGCGTGGTTCAGGTGCGGCGGTGGGCGCGGTCGCAGTGTCCGCAAGGGTGGCAACGCCCGCAACGGCTACCGCTCGAAGACGGTGATGACCGAGGCCGGGCCGGTCACGGTCGAGGTCCCGCGGGACCGGGCCGGGACGTTCGAGCCGAAGGTCCTGCCCAGGCATTCACGCCGTACCGAGGGACTGGACAATCTCGTCGTATCGCTGACCGCCAAGGGCCTGACCTCGAGCGAGATCGTCGCGCACCTCGCCGAGGTCTACGGCATGACGACCAGCAAGGAGACCTTCTCCACGATCACCGACCGGGTCCTGGACGGCATGGCCGAATGGCGAAGTCGCCCGCTCGACCCCGTCTACCCGTTCCTGTTCGTGGACGCCGTGAACATCAAGGTCCGCTGTCCTCCAAGACGTCCTCACCACGGGAGCTCCGCTGTTGAAACAGGCTGCCATAACGCGGACGGCCGGAGTGTTTGCGCCTGGGCTGGGAGGAGGCCCCGAGCGGGATGCTGTCCCGGGGCAGCTACACCGCCAAGTCGACCTTCGTGGACGACGACGGCAAGACGCTCGGGGAGGTTGAGTACGCCTACGACATCACCCCGAACTGGCCGGCCGCCGAGTAGACCGACTGACGCGACTCCTCACTACCCCTCGCCAAGGGCCGGTACCCGCCCTGCCCTTGGTGAGGCGGCCGGGCGCAGCCTCGTCCGTGGACCGGATCAGTTGGGACGGTCCGGGCCAGTGGCGGACTGCGGTCGATACTGTGGTTCCCGACGAGGGGGACAAGTTGTCGCTGGTGAAGAAGGGTTCGCGTCTGATCACCGTCGACGGTGTGGTGTACCGGTGGCGGGTGATCGGCAGCGTCCGCTGCTGCGTCCCGTGCAGCAACGGCGTTTCGGATTTCGCGGTCCAACGGGTCGGCCGGAGGAGCGCGGTGCTCCTGGCCGGCACGTCGGCGTTTCCGGTCGTGCCGTCCGTCGTCGAGGCGGGAGTCCGCGCGGCGCTCGGTCGGGGATGGCGATCCATGGAGACCGGACCCGCCTTCTCCCTGGGGGAGTTGGTGTAGAGCCGAGGTCACAGCCCCGGTGCTCGGCAGGTGGCCGTGGTCCGGGGGTCTGCGGCCCGTGGGCGGGACCTGTCGGAGGGGGCTTCTACGATCCCGGGCATGGACATCGACGCATGGTGGGGCATTATCGGGCAGGCGCGCGCCGTGGTCGGGGACCGGGCCGACGACCGGGATCCGCCCGATGACCCGTTGCCCGGAGCGCTGGTCGACGTACTCGCGGCGCTGGAGCCGGCCGACATCATCGACTTCTATGTGAAGCACATCGAGGTGACCGACGCCGCGGAGCGGTATCCGCTGAAGTGGGCCGCCTTCCTGATCGAGGGCAGCGTCTCGGACGACGGTTTCATGGACTTCCGTGACGGGCTGCCCTTGCTCGGACGGGAGACGTTCAGCCGCGCGGTGGCCGATCCCGACTCCCTGGCCGATCTGCCGGCGGTCGTCAGGATGAGCCGCGACGAGGGCGGCTGGATCGGCTTCGAGGCGCTGAGCCTCCCGATCACGGACGCGTACCGGAAGGTCCGGGGCGAGACCGACACGCTCGGGGCGGCGGTGGAGACCGCGATCAACGGTATGACGCGTCCCGACCGGCCGGGTGGTGGCACCTGGGATCCGGAGGACGACGACGCGATGCGGCGCCACCTTCCCCGACTCGCGGCACTCTTCCTGGACTGACGGGGCGGTTCCCGAGGTGCCGGTTCCCGAGGTGCTCGCCAACTTGCCTTTTCTCCCGTGGAGTTGTGAGGCCAGTGGCGGTTCGTTCGGCCCATGACAGGCCATCCAGGCCATTCGGCGACCGGTTGTGGACAGGGAGCGGCCCTCCTGGGGGAATCCGGTACTCCGTTCGTGATGGCCTGCCACACTGCCCGACAAGAGCGATGTGACATGTCACAGTGCTCTCGGCGTCCGTCGGGAGCACCGAATGAGGGAGGGACCCCTTGAAACGCTTCTCCGCCGTGCTCGCCGGTACCGCCGCCCTGGCGGCGCTGACCGGCGTCCAGGCCGCCACCGCCTACGCCGCCACCGCCGCGACCGGCTCCCTGGCCGGACCGGTAGGCACCACCGTCTGCGGCAGCCCGGGCGCGCCGAACTACGTCACCATCAGGGCCTGTATCACCGTCAACGGCAACCAGGTGCACGCGTCCGGGCGCGCCACGCCGACCAGCCCGACCTGGCAGGACCAGCAGGTCTCCTTCCGGCTGACCAGCACCGGCATCACCAGCCCGCCGTTCGCCACCGTCACCCCGACCGTCCTGATCCCGGCCGGAGGGGCCGAGGTCGGCGGCATCACGGGCACCGTGCCCTGCGGCACGACGGTGAGCGCCACGTTCAGTGTGGAGCAGCCCGGCTGGTCGCCGTCGACCGCGACCGTGTCGACCGTCGTGACCTGCTGACCGGGGCGTGTGAGGACCGGCCTGACCCGGTCTGACCTGGCGTGATCCGTCCGCCTCCTCTTGGGTGACCAGCCGCGATCGGCTCGCCCGGGGGAGGCGGACGGCGGTGCCCGGGACGCTGTCGGTTGCGTCCGTCATCGCTTGACCGCACCGTGGTTCGCGGCCGTCGATCGAGGGTTCACAGGTACGGTCGCAGGTCGTCGCGGTGAGCGGTGGTGCTGCCTTCAGGCCGCCAGGAACGACTGTGCCGGGACAGGGTCCAGCCTTCCGGCGCGTGCCGAGCGGCACTGATCCAGGCCGCGAGTTCGGGAAGGGCGATCTGCCGCAGGACGTGTCGAGCCGCCGCCCGTTCGGCGGCCGGGAGCGGAGCAAGACGAACCCGCACGGTGCACCACCATCCGGGATGGATGCCGCCGCCGTAGTTGGCGGAGATGGGTGGCATCCACTCGGCGTGCAACGCGGTCCCGTCCCCCCAGAGTCGGTCGCCGAAATCCAGGTCGACGGCATCCGTCTCCTGCGCGCCGAGGACGGTGCGGATGTCCGTCGGGGTGAGCGGCCACGACAGGCCGCGCGGCAGACGGCGGTTACGGGCTGGCATGCGCCCGAGGATGGCAGACGCCCTGCGGAAGCGCATGCGCATTTCGACCCGGCTCCACCGAGATGCCGGTCAACTTCCTTGGGAACGGCCGGACTTCGGCGAGGCGTGCCAGGTTGAACACCCTCAGGGCCTCGGGCGACCGTCCCGGCTCGGCCACCGTTTCGCCCGTTCTCAGTGAACACGGCGGATCTTCAGGGGTGCCGTCCTGCCGGTCGACCGGCCGCCCTCAGGCGCCTGCCGGGCCGATCGCACCTTGGACTTCTCGACTTTCTCATGCCACGTCAGGTAGCCGATGGTCACGCCAAGTTGGCAGCCGAAGTGGATCCTCCGATCTGTCGAGAGTGATAGCCCGGTGACGGTTGGTCATGACAGGATCAGTGCGGGTCGACACCGTGTCGGCCGAAAGAAGGAGGAGACATGACCGAGGACAGCAAGGCGACGGCGTCCGCCGAGGGCAAGACTCCGTCCGGCAAGTACGCAGGCACTGAAATCAAGATCGAGGGCGAGGATCACATCATCATTCGGGAGGACGAGGTTCCGGTGACCACCGACACCGAGTGATACGCCCGCGCTTCGGTCCGGGCTGATCTTCGCCCGTGCTGGAACGGAGCGCTGCCCAGCTACGAGAAGGGCCCCGTCGGTCGCCACCGGAAGGGCCCTTTCCGCTGCGGCTCCCGCAGGCCGCAGGCTCGCCCTCCGTACCGCTTCCGGGAACAGCCCGGAGGCGGCCGTGTCATCGTGGACGGTGAGGCGCAGCAGGGCGTCGAGGTCGCTGTAGCGGGTGCTCCAGGGGGCCAGGATCAGCGGTCCGGGGCGGGCCTGACGGGATCCAGGCATGCGGAGTCTCGCGCAGCCCGCACGCGGCCACGAATCACAGCGACCACCGACGGCATGGTCGAGGTCGACGCGGAGGTGGCGATGAGGGTCGTGTTCGTGCACGGGGCGTGCGTGCGGGACGGTTCGTGGTGGTGGCACCGCGCCGCCGACCTGCTTCAGGAGCGAGGGGTTCCGAGCGTCGCCCCGGCGCTGCCGAGCTGCGGCGAGGCGGGCCCGCCCGGCGGCGTCGGCGGTCCGGGGCTGCCCGAGGACGTCGCCGCGGTGCGGCGGGTGCTGCAGGCCGGCGACGAGCCGAGCGTCGTGGTCGCCCACAGTTACGGCGGTGTCGTCACCGCGGAGGCCGCCGCGGGAGTCGGGTCGGTGCGCCACCTGCTGCTGGTCTCCAGCTACCTGCCCGAGGTCGGGCAGAGCCTGTCGGAGTTCGGGGACGGCCGCCCCGCCCCGTTCCTCGACGTCGACCCCGACGCCGGCACGTTCGGGGTCCGCTCCGAGCTGCTCGTGGACACGTTCCTGCAGGACTGCGACCCCGAGGTCCAGGCGCAGGCGGCGGGCCACCTCGCCCGGCAGAGCGTGCGGGTGACCGGGCAGCCGGTCCGGGCTGCCGCATGGCGGCAGGTGCCCTCGACCTACCTGGTCTGTGCTCAGGACCGGGGCACCCCGCCGCAGTTGCAGCGCGAGTTCGCCCGCCGGGCCGGCCACGTCGTCGAGCTCGACGCCGGCCACCACCCGTTCCTGTCCCAGCCGGCGGCGGTCCGGGACCTGCTGCTGAGCCTGTGACGGCGGCGGCTGAACACCTCACGGGACACCGGACGCACCGACGCCCCGAGGCGCACCGTCTCAACCCTGCGACGGCGTCCAGAACGCGGTGATCCTCGCGACTCCGGGCCCGATCCCCTGCCAGGAACCGTCGAACTCGAGGACGACCACGGAGGCGGTCGGGAACCCGGACTCCTCCACCCGCCGCGAGTGGTCGCCGTCGGCCGTTCCGACGAGGAGCCGGACCAGCTCGGGCAGGCTCGGATTGTGTCCGACGACGACCAGGTCGCCCACGTCGTCCGAACTCCCCCGCACCATCGCGACCAGCTCGCCGATCCCCGCCTCCCCCCGATGGATCTCCACACTGAGGTCGTAGAGCCCCTGCTCGTGGACCGTCTCGGGGAGCCGCGGCAACGCGGCGCCCACGCGTTCCCAGGTCTCCCTGGTCCGGCGGGCGCCGGACACCCGCGCGAGATCGGGCGTGATGCCCGAACCCGCGAGCCATCGTCCGGCCCGGGACGCCTCCTCCTGGCCCCGCTCGTCGAGGCGCCGTTCCTCGTCGACCGCCGTCTCCCGTTCGGCCTGCGCATGACGGATCAGGACGAGCCTGCGGCCGGTACCCACGATCACGTTGACCTCCCCATGTCCGCGGGCCGTGGCGCGGCCCGGCGGAATCGCTTGATCCTTTGCATCCGAACACTATCCGGCCGCAGGTCCGCACAGCCGCGGTCTCGGAGTGATGCCCCGTCACACCGGTGCGGTCGGGACGTCAGGGCGCGGGGATGCGCTGGGCGAGGAAGAGGGCGGCGCGGTCGAGTGCCTGGTCGGCTTCGTCGAGGGTGCCGCCGGCGAAGGCCTGGAAGACGTGGGGGGCGTCGGCGGTGATGTCGAGGATGACGTCGACCCCGGCGTCGCGTGCGCGGGCGGCGAGGCGGGTGGAGTCGTCGAGGAGGATCTCGTTGGCGCCCACCTGGAGAAGGAGCGGGGGGAAGCCGGTCAGGTCGGCGAAGAGGGCCGGGCTGAGGAGGGGCTGCTCGGGGTCCTGGCCGGCGAGGTACATGGCCCCGGTGTGCATCACGTCCTCGCGGGTGAAGATCGGGTCGATGTCCTCCTTGGTCGTCATGCTCTCCCCGCTGCGGGTGGCGTCCAGGCCCGGGGAGAAGGCCACGATCGCGGCGGGCAGCGGCAGGCCCGCGTCGCGGGCGGCGAGGGCGGTGGTGACCGCGTAACCGCCGCCGGCGGAGTCCCCGGCGAACGCGATGGCGGACGCGTCCAGGCCGCTGTCGAGGAGGGCGCGGTAGGCGCTCAGGTTGTCTTCCAGGCCGGCCGGGAACGGGTGCTCGGGGGCCAGCCGGTAGTCCACCGAGTACGCGTCGAGCCCGGTCTTCGAGACGAGCTGCGCGGTCAGCGACAGCGCGGTCTCGGGAGAGCCGAAGACGAAGCCGCCACCGTGGAAGTACAGGATCGTGCCCGGGCGCGCGCCGCTGTCCGGGGTGACGTGCAGGGCGGGCCGGCCGCCGAGCGCGGCCCGAGTGGTGCGGACGTCGTCCGGCACGATCATCGTGTCCATCAGCGCCCTGAACCCGGCGCGCAGCTCCTCGACGGAGCGCTTGCCCTCCGGCCGGGGCCGGCGGAGCATCGCGTCGATCGTGGCGAGCTGTTCCTTGCTCATCTGCGTTCCTCCCGTGGAATGGCTTCCTCTACACTATATGCCGTGGAATATACATCGGACCGCCTCGCCGACCTCCAGGGATTCTTCGCGGATCTCGTCCGCTGCGAGACGCGCCTGTACAACGCGCTGAACGACCGCCTGCGCGAGCGGCACGGGATCGTGACCTCGCAGTTCGAGTTCCTGCGGTTCCTGCGCGAGCACCCGGGGGCCCGGGTGGCCGACCTCGCCGCGGAGTTCGCCATCGGAGCCGGCGCGACCAGCAAGGGCGTCGACCGCCTGGAGAAGCAGGGCTGGGTCGTCCGCCAGGCCAACCCGGCGGACCGCCGGTCCTCGCTGCTGGCCCTGACCGACGACGGTTCACAGCTCCTCGACGCCGCCGAGGCAACCTTCACCGCGGGCCTGAGCGAGCTGGTCGAAGGCACCCTCGACCAGTCCACGACGGCAGCCACCGCCCAGGCCCTCCGCCGCCTGCGCTCCGCGCTCGAACGCGACCAGGTCGGCACCCCCACCGGCTGAAAGCACGAGCCCGGTCGACTGCCCGCCTACGCGCGACCCGGCGACACCGCGCTCCTCCGCCGTCACCTCCGGTGAAGGCCCTGCCGGGGTTGCCTCCGCGGCCGACGAGGCGCAGGCTGGAGGTGTCCCCTGGAAGCCGTGTAGGGCGAGAGCCCCACGGAAAGCAGGGAGTTCG
Source organism: Kitasatospora sp. NBC_01300 (assembly GCF_041435235.1). NCBI lineage: Bacteria > Bacillati > Actinomycetota > Actinomycetes > Kitasatosporales > Streptomycetaceae > Kitasatospora > Kitasatospora sp. NBC_01300. The sequence continues at coordinate 297,347 of NZ_CP108409.1, forward strand.
GGAGCGTCACCGCCTATCCGGAGGAGCGGTCCCCGTCCCGAGCACACCCGGGTGAAACGAAACGAACCGTCCGCCGACTGCGCACGGACGGAGGCCCCCAGCGGGGGGCCGCTCTCGGAACAGCATCTAGCCGCGTCGTACGCGACGCTCCGTCCGGCCAGTGAGCACGGACGGCACCAACGAAAGCATTGCAGGCGTCAAGAACGAGAGTGTAAGTCGCAGGAGCAGGAGAGGCCCCCTCCTGGTAGAGGGGGCCGACGCCTGCCCCGGGCAGGCCTCGCCGCCGCTTCAAGCCCCCCTGCCGGCTGCGGTGTCCGCTCGGGACAGGGCTCAGCCGTCCAGTGAGAGTGCGTTCTTGGCGTGCGCGACGGATTCCTCCGAGGCGGGTCCGCCGGGGTTCTCGGTGGCCAGGGCCTGGTTGAGGGTGACGAACGGGCGCATCCGCCGCTCGTAGCGGGCGTACGCGGCGCGGTGGTCGCCGTCGGCCCGGGCAAGGCAGTCGGCCAGCACGTGGGCGCCCACGAGGGCCAGGCTGGTGCCCTGCCCCGAGAGGGGGGAAGGGCAGTAGCCGGCGTCCCCGAGCAGGGTCACCCGGCCCCGTGACCACTGGTCGATGCGGATCTGGGCCATGGCGTCGCAGTAGAAGTCGGGGGCCGTTCGGGCGGCCTCGGCCAAGCGGTTCCCTTCCCATCGCATCGACGCGAGCTTGTCCACGACGAGCTGCCGGAGGGCGTCGCCGCCGCGGAGGTCCTCGGCGAGGGGGGCGGACTCGAAGCCGAAGGCGATCCTGAGTTCGGTGTTGTCGCGTACGGGCATGATGCCGAAGCCCGCGTCGCCGTCCCGCAGCCACACCTGCCAGTCGTCCAGGGCGAGGAAGTTGTCCGCGCTGAACACCGAGAGGCAGCTGCCCAGGTGGTGGGCGAAGCGCTCCTCCGGGCCGAAGGCCAGGCGCCGTACGGTGGAGTGCAGGCCGTCAGCCCCGACCACGAGGTCGAAGGTGCGGGACGGTCCGTGCGCGAAGTCGACGCGCACGCCGGTCTCGTCCTCGTCGAGCACGGTGATGCTGTCGCCGAAGAGGTACTCGACGCCCGCGCGTGTGTGCTCGTGCACCATCCTGACCAGGTCCTCGCGCAGCACCTCGATGTCTTCGCTGTCGAGCCGTCCGCTGCTGAAGGTCGCCTCGGTGGAGCGGCCGACCTCGCGGCCGTCGGGGTCGAGGATCGACATGCCGCGCATCCGGGTCCGTGCGCTACTTGCCTGCTCCAACAGGCCCATCCGCTCCACGACTTCCAGTGCGACACCGCGGATGTCCACGGCCTGGCCGCCGGGGCGCCGGCATGGAGCGCGTTCGACGACGGTGGGCGCGAATCCGTGGCGACGCAGCCAGTAGGCGAGGACGGGCCCGGCGATTCCGCCGCCGGAGATGAGTACGGTCTGCATGAGGAGCTCCTCCAGTGCTCTGTACGGTGTACGCGCCCTGAACGTACGTCGTACGCGCAGACCCTTCAACTAGCCATCTGCGGCCGTGTACTAGATCAGAATCCCGTCCATTCGGCGTTGCCGCTGCTACCTTCTGTACTAGTACACAATAGGAAGGCGGCAGGTCGTGACGAAGACCACAGGGACAGCTGGTGATCCGCCCTATCTGCGTATCGTCGCCGCGATCCGACGACGCATCGCGCACGGTGAACTGGCCCCCGGGGACCGGGTTCCCTCGACCCGGCAGATCGCGACGGAATGGGGCGTCGCGCTCGCCACCGCCACCAAAGCCCTGACCACCCTGCGCCTGGAGGGACTTGTCGAGGCCCGGCCCCGGATCGGCACGGTCGTCGCCGGAACCACCCCCGCCGCCCCCGCCGCGCCGGCCCGCAGGCGCCCGTCACCCGCCCCGGACTCCGCGCAGGCGCAGGAGCAGGAGCTGAGCCTCGACCGGATCGTCCGTACCGCCATCGAGATCGCCGACACCGAAGGGCTCTCGGCGCTCTCCATGCGCGGCGTCGCGGCCCGCCTCGGCGTCGCGGCGATGTCGACCTACCGGTACGTCCCGAGCAAGGAAGACCTCGTCCTGCGCATGGCCGACGCCGCGTTCGGCGAGAAGTCCTACCCCGCAGAAGCCCCCGAGGATTGGCGCACCCGCATCGAGCTGGGCGCCCGGACCCTGTGGAGCCTGTACCGGCGGCACCCGTGGCTGGCCCAACTCGGCTCCCTCACACGCCCGCTGATCGTGCCCAATCTGATGGTCCACGGCGAGTGGGTGCTGAGCGCCCTCGACGGCCACGGACTCGACCCCACAGCACTGTTCGACATCCACGTCCTGCTCTACAACCACGTCCAGGGCCTCGCGGTGCACCTGGAGATGGAGGCGCACGCCGAAGCCACCACGGGCCAGTCGGAAGACCAGTGGATGGACAGCCGCACCCCCGCCCTCCAGGAACTGGTGGAATCCGGCCGCTTCCCGGCCTTCACCAAGGTGGTCGGAGCCTTCGAGGACGGCTACGACCTGCGTCTCGACGCGCTCTTCGAATTCGGCCTCAAGACACTCCTCGACGGCCTGGCTTCCCTCGTCGAAGGCCGGGAAGCCGCCACGTAGAAACACGAGCGGCCTCCCCCGGTGTCCGGCCTGCCAGCGCGCCCTGGCGCCACCGCGCGCCTGAAGCAGCGACTGGAAGAGTCTGCGCTCGTTCGCACCGATGACCCCGCACACTCCTCGTCGTCCGACGCGGCGACGCAGGGCGGCGATCTGAGCATCGTGTCGCTGCCCGCGCACCGCATCGACGCGGACCAGCGCCCGCAGGAGTTCACCGTCCGCTACACCGACAGCACCAGGCTTCCGCAGGCCCTGCAGATCCTCGTCGTCTCCCCCGAACACGGCCCCTACCTCCAGACCGGCGACGTCCGCCTGGAACGGTTCGACACCGCGACCCGACAGTGGGAGCCCGTGGACCTGGGCTCGCAGACCGGCACCCTCTACACCCGCATCCCGCTCACCGGCCGCGTCCTCGCCGACGGCGACACGAGCGTCCGCTTCCGGATCGCCGCCGCGCACGACCTGGGCGCCACGCTCCAGCACCTGACCGTGCAGCCGCGCGGCATCCTCTACGCCGCCCCGCAGACCGGCCGGGCGTGACCACAGGCACCACCCCGCACGCCCGCCCACCACACGGGCGCCGCGAAACGCAGGTCGAGCACCACCCCGGCCCAGGTGGATTGGGCCTCCCGACCTCGCACAGGCCGGACGGAAAGCGCCGGTGGAGCCGCCCGGCGTGCACGCCGCTGCGGGACTCGCAGTCCTCGGTGCGGCACGCGGTGGCACCGATCCAGCGTCAGCCCCGCGACCGGCCCGGCGGTCACCCCGCCGACGCACCGCCGGTCGCGTCGGCCGCGTCGAGCGGGAGCCGGCCAGGCCCGCCGGAGCAGGGCGCACCGTCGTTCAGATGCGTGGCCGCCCACCGCCCCAGCTCGGCCAACGAGGGCTCCAACGCGTTGCCCGCTTCGGTCAGCCGGTAGGAGACCCGCAGCGGAGGGCCGGCGTCCACCTCCCGCAGGATCAAGCCGGCCTCGCCGAGTTCGGTGAGCCGCTCCGAGAGCATGCGCTCGCTGATGCCCGGGATGGCCCGCCGAAGATCGGCGAAGTACACGGGCCCCGGCATCAGGGTGGCGACGATCAGGCCCGTCCACCGCTTGCCGAAGAGCTGGAAGACGCGCGCAATGCCCTCGTCGGCCTTCCTGCATGCCTGCTCGCCGTGATTCGCCATGCCACCAGGGTAGCCCGCGCCGTATGTGACTTTAGAAAAGTAAGTAGCTATGTTATTACTAGCTACGCAAGAAACTTCCCCCCTCTAGCTCCGGAGCCCTCCATGGCCACCCTGCTGCACCTCGACTCCTCCGCCCTGCCCCACGGCTCCGCCTCCCGCGAGGTCACGGCCACCTTCCGCAAGGCATGGGAGGAGCAGCACCCCGAGGGCACGGTCGTCTACCGCGACCTCGCGGCCGAGCCGCTGCCGCACCTCACCGCTGCCGGCATCACGGCCGCCTTCGCCGACCCGGCCGACCACACGGACGAGCAGAAGGCCGCTTTCGCCCTGCGCACCGAGCTGGCCGCGGAGCTGGAGAACGCGGACGCGGTGCTCATCGGCGCCCCCATGTACAACTTCACGATCCCCTCCAGCCTCAAGGCATGGCTGGACCACGTGATCATCATGGGCCGCACCGGCGGTGAGAACTCCTCCGTGGCGGGCAAGCCCGTCACCGTCGTCGCCAGCCGCGGCGGCTCCTACGCGCCCGGCACCCCGCGCGAGGACTTCGAGTTCGCGGCCAAGTACCTGGAGAAGGCGCTGACCGGCCTGCTCGGCCTCAAGGTCGACGTCATCACGCCCGAACTGACCCTGGCCCGCACCGTCCCCGCGATGGCCGACCTGGTCGACCTGTCGGACGCCTCCCGCGCCCAGGCCCACGAGCAGGCCGCCGCCAAGGCCAAGGCCCTCGCCGCCGACCTCTCCGCCTGACCGGCACCTGACCGGCACCTGCGGGCCGCACATCGGCACGGCGCGGACCGAACCCGGCCCGCGCCACCGCCACTGATGTCGTCGCGAGGGCGTCGCGGGGCCGCCCCCGCCCCGCCCTCGCGCCGCTTCCGCGACGACGAAGGCCCCCGGATTCGGGCCCCACCACACCACCACCGGGCGGAAGCAGGCGCGCGACTCACCAGCCCGCGACGCCGTACCCCGCCCGAACCCCACTGCCTGCCCCACCGCGAAAGACGGTCGCCATGACCCGCCACATCACCGACCCCACCCAGCCCTCCACCGGGCTGTCCGACCTCAGCACCGGCCCCTGGGTCCTGGACCCGGCCACGTCGTCAGTGGAGATCAAGCACAAGTCGATGTGGGGGCTGGCCACGATCAGGGCCGCCTTCACCAAGCTCAGCGGCGAAGGCGAGATCAGCCCCGACGGCTCCGCGCGCGGCACACTGACCGTCGAGGCCGCATCGATCCTCAGCAAGCAGGCCAAACTCGACACCCACCTGCGCTCCGCGGACTTCTTCGACGTCGACAGGTATCCGACGTTCACCTTCACCGCCACCCGCGTCGTCGCCGACAGCGCCGGAACCGCCAAGGTCACCGGCAGCCTCACCGTGCTCGGCACCACCCGGCCGCTCACCTTCACCGCCCGCGCCACCGCCGCCGGCCCGCACGAGGTGACCCTCAGCGGCGAGATCACCGTCGACCGCAACGACTTCGGCATGAACTGGAACAGGGCCGGAATGATCAAGGGCCTCACCACCGTCACCCTCACCACCCGCTTCACCCACCGCTGACCCACCGGTCCCCGACCCGGACCCGTATCGGGGCGGGCCCTGGAAGCGGAGATGACCGGGCATCTCGGCTACCAGACGCACGATCCCGCGGGTCGCGGGTCGGAGAAGTCCCGCGACAGGATCCCCGCCCGGAGAACCACGGCCGTATGGTCCGGCCCTGCGCACTGCCCTCCACGGCTTCCACGTAGGCGCGGGCCACCTCGGAGACGGGAGTGCCGTCGGCCGGGTCCATGCCCAGGCTCTCCAAGGTCTCCTTGATCCAGCCCGGACTGACGAGGTTGATCCGCAGGTTCCGCGGCACCTCACCGGCCGCGTTGCGGACGAAGCCCTCCAGGCCGGCGTTGATGAGCGCCCCCAGCGACCCGCCGGCCATCGGAGCGGCGAACGTGCCTCCGGTCAACGTGATGGAGCCGCCGTCCCGCAGATGTCTCACGGCCCGCCGGGCCAGGGCGACCTGCCCCAGGAGCTTGGCCCGCATTCCCTCGGCGAACTCGCCGTCCGTGGCCGACACCAGGTCCACCAACGGTCCGCTGGCGGCACAGCACACCACGGCGTCGAGGCCCGACACTTCGTCGAAGAGCGCGTCCAGAGAGGAGGGATCCTCCAGATCCACCGTCACCGGGCCTCCACGCGACGCCTCCACCACCTGATGAGCGGCCTCCAACGCACTGACGACAGCACTGCCGACCGTTCCGGTCGCCCCGATCACAAGTACCTTCATGCCACCGATCTTTACAGTGGTGGCAGCCCGAGCGCGCGTGTTCACCGATCGACGAGCACCCCAGGAGGAGCCGTCGGGGCCGGCGGTGTCCGTCGTCGCGCTCGGCCGGGTCCGGTACGGGATGCCGATCGGCGTCTGTGCCGCGTGCAGGGTTCGCTGCGGTCTCGGAGAGACGGTGTCCGATCCTGGATGACGAACACCCGGCAGATCAGACAGTCACCGGCCGTTGGAGCTCAGGTCGCGTCCCGGACCGGCTGCGGGTAGCCGATCTCGGCGATGTCCTCGGCCAGGTCCGCGAGGGTGACCTCCGCGTTGAGCGACGACACGACTTCCTGGCTCAGCGGTCGCAGGGCATACACATCGCGCACCGCGTCCAGGTCCACGGGGACCTCGTAGTAGTCCTCGGCGAAGCGCTGGAACGCTGCCGGCGAACGGTCGACCAGGAGCTCGAACAGGCCCGTGGCCCCGTCGGGGTCGGAAGAACCGGCGGGGAAGTCGATCACGCCGTGCTGCCACCGATCGTCCGTCACCCCCCGCCACAGGCAGGCCGTGACGACGGGCACGTCGTCCTCGTCGGTGAACGCCGGCTCCTCGACAAAGGCCCTGAAGACCTCCGGGACATCGTCGATCACCCCCGGCCAGGGCTCGCCCTCGTTGCCGTACGGGCTCATCGGCGCTTCGTGGTCGAAGCCGCGGACATACGCCCCGGCCGCCGAGAAGACGACGGAGTACTCGTCCCCCGACCCGTTCCGCATCGAGGCCATCTCCTCGCCGTCGGCCCAGCCGGCATTGAAGGAGTAGCACCGGCCCTCCCAGTCCGGGCTCAGGATCGCATCGAGCATCGCCAGTGAGCGGCAAAGGTTCCGCAGGTCGGCGATGGAGGGGAACTGGCGAGCTACGTCTTGGACAGTCACGTGCTCATCCAACCGGATGCCTCTGACACCCGGATTCTCGACCCGGGCCCGTCACACCCAGGAGTGGTTCCGAGGCCGGGCGAGCCACCTCGCGACAGTTGGACACGCGAGCTCGCCGACTGCTGTCCAGACCAGCAGGCGGTAAGCGTTGGCGGTGGCAGCTGCGATGCCACCGGACGGTGAAGGCCTTTGCGCGTGCTGCCGCCCGGATGGTGAAGTGGCACGGTGATCAACCATGACGGAACGTCAACTGTTCGACCGTTGACCCTGGCTTGGGTGGGCCGGCACCTGGGGGCCGGCGAGCGGATCGTCGGGATCGAGGTACTGCACGGCGGCATCACCGCCGAAATGCGGAGGCTGACCATCGGCGCGCGGGACGGAGGCACCCGTGACCTGGTGCTGCGGAGTTTCGTCGACCCGTTCTCCGTGTAGCACGCCGACGACTGGCTGGGCAGGGAGGCCGGCGCCCTGACCCTGCTGGCGGGGACCGGCGTGCCGGCTCCTGCGCTGGTCGCGGTTGATCCGACCGCCGCACAGTGCGAGTATCCGTCGCTCCTCATGACGCATCTGGCGGGCCGGTCGGTCCTCGACGATGAGGGGGTGGAGGAACGTGTCCCCCTGCTGGCCCGCCAGCTCGTCGCGATCCACGCGCTGCGGCCGACCGAACGGCCCCGGGACTATGTGACGTTGACGACCGCCGACACCGTCGTGGTGCCGAAGGGCGCCGACGCGGCGGCATGGGCCGCGGCGATCGACGTGATCCGCAGGCCCCCGCCGCCCGGTGAAGGACGGTTCCTGCACCGGGACTTCCAACCCGGCAACGTACTGTTCGACGTGCCGCCCCCAGGGCAGGCAGGTGTGCGGATCACCGGCGTCGTCGACTGGGCGGCGGCCTCCTGGGGCCCGGCGGACCTCGACGTGGCGCACTGCTCCACCAATCTCGCGCTGCTGCACGGCCCGGCGTGGGGTCAGCGGTTCGCCGAGGCGTACGAGGAGGCCGGCGGGGTGCCGGCCGCGACCGCGAGCGAGCGGCTGTACTGGCGGGTGCGGGACGGACTGGCGTGCTCGGAGGAAGTGCGGTCGGTGGCGCGGCCCTGGCGGGAGGCCGGGAGGACGGAGCTGACGACGCGCGCCGTGGAGCAGCGGCTGGACGCCTACGTCACCGCCTTGGTGGACGCCCTGGGCTGAGCCGAGGCGGGCCGGAGCGCGGCCTGCGCGCCAGGAGACTGGGCAAATGTGACTCTGCGCAACTGTTCGAGTGGACGCCGGATAGGTCGTGTGCAGATAATGCTATCGGGGAGTGGGTGGGTTCAAGGTCGCTCCGAAAGCACCTCGTTCGGGCCGTGCAGCACCGCGCGCCACGGATCGAGGTCGCGCTGCCGAACGTGGACGCGGAGTCAGGCCCTCCATGGGCGTTCAGTTCACCAGCCAGGGCGAAGGAAAACCAGTGACGCACAGTAACGGCAATCAGTACACCGAGCAGGCCGTTGAGGCCCGCTACCAGAACTCGTTCGGCCGGGCCGCCGGGTACCTTCCGGCGGACCGGGCCGTCGTCCACGCCTGGCTGGACGAACTCGGCGGGTACGTCGAGCGGCAGCAGGCGCAGGGCGCGATCGTCCGGCACAACTCGGTGGCCGAGCTGGCGAGGCTGATCGACCGGGATCCCGTGGTGCGGATGTACGTGAGCCTGATGATCGAGCAGGCTGCGGAGAGTTGGAAGGGCAAGGTGCGCGACATTCCCGACCTGCTCGACCACCTCGACACCATCGTCACCTGGGCCCCGCGCTACACCGACGAGGTCCACTTTCCGATGTCCGCCCTGTTCGTCGACATGATGTACACGCCCGCCGGCGAAGCGGCGTTCCGCAACAGGGACCTCAACAGGGCGCTTCTGGGGATCCTGCGGGAGTGGTGCACGTACCTGGACAGCCCGGCCAGCCGTGAGGTGCTGACCACCGACCAGTGGCTGTCACCGGATGCTCGGCAGAAGCTCAAGCTCGACGACTTCGAAGTCGATTTCACCCAGCCCTACGGTGGGCTGGCCTCGTTCAACGACTTCTTCCACCGGGAGGTCAGGCCCGGCAAACGCCCGGTCGCTGGCAGCACGAATCCCAAGGTCATCGTCGCCCCCAACGACGGCAAGGTGGTCAAGATCCAGGGGAACGTGCAGCGCACCGACGAGTTCTGGGTCAAGGGCCAGCGCTACTCCCTCTACGACATGCTGGACGGCAGCGATCTGACGGACGGCTTCGTCGGAGGCGCCGTCTACCAGTCGTTCCTCTCCGGTGGTGACTACCACCGCTGGCACACCCCGGTCAGCGGTACGGTCATCAGCGCCCGGGTGGTCGAGGGGCTCACGTTCACCGAACTCGAATCGGCGGGCTACGACAAGGATGCCGGAGTTCAGTCCCAGATCTACGAGGCCTCGGTCAACGCCCGCGCCCTGATCTTCATCAAGAGCCCCGACCCCGTCGGCGTCGTCTGCGTGATGCCCGTCGGCATCACCGAGATCTCCTCGCTCACCATCGGGGTCACGCAGGGGCAGCACGTCGACAAGGGCGACGAGTTGGGGTACTTCAGCTACGGCGGTTCCAGTATGGTGCTGGTCTTCCAACCAGGTGCCGTATCCGCCTTCGACGTCCGGGACAACACGACCGGAGACATGACGCAGGGCCAGTGGTGCGCGGTCAACTCTCAGATCGCCCAGACCCCCTGAGGACCACGGGATCCGGCAGGGCGCCGGCCGGTGGCAGCCGGGTACCGCCGGATCGTGTGGCCCGGGGCCGGGGGCGCGATGGCCGCAGCAGCAACACCACGAATCTCACGCCGCAGGGGATCCGGTGCTCTCCTGCGCCCAGGAGTTCAACCCGGACACCGTGCGCGACAGCAACCCGCAGGTACGAGGATTTCCGCAGGCACGGACTGCTCCCCCCGTCCCAGACGGACTACTGACGTCGTGACCATGGCCGTACCCGGCCGAACGCCTCGGTCCACCTTCCGAGTCGGGGCGTTCGGTCAGGTACGGCCATGGCTACGACATCGCGGGCACCGCCTTCGGGGCCGTCGCCTCACGGTCGCCCTGGTGCTTCGCCTTGCCGAGGAGGTCCAGCAGGTACGCCTCCGCGAGCGTCATCTTCCCGAGTTCGCCGATGTCCACGCTCTCGGGCGCGGAGTGGATGCTGTACTTCGGCTCCTCGCAGGCATACCACGGGTTCAGGGCGGGCTGTTCGAGGAACTGTTTCAGCGCGGTGATGGCGTCCTCCGCTTCTGGGTGGGCGCGATTTCCGCTCCAGCCGGATGAACCGCGTGAGTCCACCCGCGGCACGGTCCGGTATCGGTCGGCGCACGGCGCATGCAGAGCCACCCTCAATAGGCATATGAAATGATTTCTATTGAGAATACCTCACTCCTCATATGCCCCTTTCGTCACTGCGCTCCCAATCACCCCGTACAGGTAGCGGAATTTCGCCGAACCACTCGACACCGTTCTTCGGGTGTGGGACAGTCAATTTGAACCACCTGGTTTTGAGGAGCACAAGTTGCCCGTTTCCAGGAAATTGATCTCGCCCGATGGAAACATCTGGGAAACCGACGAAATCACGGCCCGCGTAATCGCCGCCACCGAATTCCTCGCACGCCGTGGCGTCGAACCCGGTTCGCGGGTGATGATGAGCGGGTCCAATTCCCCGGAATGGGTCGTCACGCTGCTCGCGCTCATTCACCTCGACGCTTCGGTGGTCCTGGCCGATCATCGCGCCACCCCGTCGCAGCGATCGAAGATCCGCGCCCAGGCGCGCGTGGTGCTCGAAATCGGCGACGGTAGGGGCGGCACCGCGGCGCCGCGCCCCGCTTCGAACACCTCTGCCGTGCCCGACGTCGCGAGCTGGGCACGGCGTCAGGACGCCGCAATCTCCTGGTCGTCGGGTACGACGGGCAGCCCCAAAGGCATCGTCCGCTCCGGCCGTTCGATCCTGGACAACCTCGCGCTCAGTGCGGAACGCATGGGGTACCGGCCTGACGACGTCTTCCTGCCCGTCCTGCCGTACTCCCACCAGTACGGTCTGTCACTGGTCCTCTGCTGGTGGCTGGGCGGAGGCACGCTCGTGGTCTACGGGCCGACCACGCGCCTGGACCATGCGCTCGCGGTCGGCGTGGACCACGGCCTCTCCGTCGTCGACGGGGCCCCGTCGACCTACTACAGCCTGCTCAACCTGCTCGACCGTCGCCCCGCCCTCGTGAACGCGCTGGAGACGGTACGGGCCTGGTGCGTGGGCGGCGCGCCGCTGGGGAGCAGCCTGGCGGCCCGGTTCCACGCCCGCACGGGCCGGCACCTGCTCGACGGCTACGGAGCGACCGAGGCCGGAAACATCGCGCTGGCGCCCCCTGCCGATCCGGTCGGGTGCGGCACGCCGCTGCCCGGTGTGGTCGTCGAAGTCCACGACGACCACGGCAGGCCGCTTCCGCACGGCCGGCTCGGCGAGCTCGTCGTCCGCAGTAGCGGCCTGATGACCGGCCACCTCGGCCCCGACGGCGAGGTCGTTCCGGTTGCGGGTCCCGTTCACCGCACCGGTGACATCGGCCTGGTCGACGACGCCGGCCGCGTCTTCCCGGTCGGACGCAAGCACGCCGCACACCGTGACGGTCACACGCTCTATCCCGACCACCTGGCCAAGCTGGCCGAGTCGGCCGGCGCGCAGACGGAGGTCGTCGCGGTCCCCGACGCGCGTCTGGGCTGTCGCCTGGTGTTCGTGATCACGGACCCGGACGCTCACGAGCCCGCGCACTGGAAACGGCTGCTGCGCCCTGTCCTCGCGCGCTACGAGCAGCCCGACCACATCGTCGTGCTTCCCTCGCTGCCCCTCACGAACACGGGAAAGCCCGACCGGGCCGTTCTGGAGAAGATCGCCATGAGCTCGCTGTCCGCATCGCCCAGGACGACCACCGACGTCACCGCGTCCGACCCGACCGTCGACTCAGCCGTCGGTGGGAGCGGCTACCGCATCCCCTTCGCCGACCGGGTCGATGCGCTGCGCGCGGTGCGCCGGTACGTGGCCGACAACGAGGACGCGGTGATGGGAATCCTCACCGAGATCTCGCCCCACCACACCGCCGGCGCGGAGATCCGCTCGTTCCTCGCCACCCTGGACGGGGCGGAGGAGGAGATCCGTCGCGTCCGGCCCGGCTACGTGCCTCGGGTCGCGGTGTTCATGCCCTCCAACATGCCGCTCCATTCCTACGCGCTCTACATGCTCATAGCATCCCTCTACAGCGAAAGAATCACCTTTCGGCCCTCCTCCGAGATCAAAAGCCAGATGCAGCGCTTGCACGACCTGCTGGCACCGGTTCACGGCCTGCCCATCAGCCTTTCCGAGCTCAGTCAGCGCAAGTTCGTGACGGGCCCGGTACGCGAAGCGGACCTCGTCGTCTTCACCGGCAATTACGCCAATGCAGAGACCGTCCGCGAGGGGCTGGCGGAAGACCAGCTCCTCCTCTTCTTCGGTAACGGCATCAACCCTTTCGTGATCGCACCCGACGCCGATCTCACCCGAGCCGTGCACGACGTCACGAGGCTCCGGCTCTACAACTCGGGCCAGGACTGCTTCGGTCCTGACGTCGTGTTCACGCCGAAGGGCCGCACCGAGGAATTCGTCGACCTGCTGTCCGCCGAACTGGCTTCGCTGCGTTTCGGACGGAACGGCGACCCCGCCGCCGACTACGGTCCGATCTTCTACGACTCGGCGCTGGTGAACTGCTCGGGCTACCTGGTGCACCATGCGCGCCGCATCCGGCACGGCGGGCGCATCGACCTGCCGTCCCGCAAGATCGAGCCGACCGTGCTGCTCTGGGGCTTCGACGACAAGATCCCCCTGGAGGAGATGTTCGCCCCGGTGTTCAACGTCGTGGCCTACCCCAGCGCGAGGCTGCTGCGCGAACGGCTGTCGAACCCCTACTTCAGCGAGCGTGCGCTGGGAGCGATGGTCTACGGGAGCGATCCGCAGACGGTGGATGTCCTGGCCAAGCGTCACCAGACCTGTGTCGACCACACGCTGCTCGACGCCGAGGACGGCAACCGCCCGTTCGGCGGATTCGGGATGCGGGCGAACTACATCTCCTACGGCGGCGAGCGGCACGCCGAACCGCTGCTCATGTCGCAGGCCGTGGCGCAGACCCTCCCCGCGGCTGCCCCCGTCACGGCGAGCGGGGAGTGAGCCAGGTGAATCAGGTGAGCAGGCTGAGCCAGGTGAGCCAGGTGAGCAAACGGTACGCCGACGCGTGGTCCGCGATCGTCGACCTGCTGGTGGCGAACGGGGTGGACACGTGCTTCGGATTGCCCGGCGACGACCTGGCGTTGCTCCGCGCCCTCGACGCCGCCGGCCTGGACCTCGTACCGTGCCGTGACCAGCGCAACGCGATGTACATGGCGACCGGTTACGCCCTGCAGTCCGGCCGGCTCGCCGTATGCGCGCTGGGCAAGGGCCCGGCCGTCACACACGCGGCCACGGGGCTGCTGGAGGCGCGGGAGTCCGGTGCGCCCGTCCTCGTGCTCGCCGCCGGCGTGCCCGAACACCGCCGGGGCAGCGGCGGGTTCCAGGAGCTCGACCAGGTCGCCGTGACAGCGCCGCTCGTGCGGTGGGCGCACCGGGTGGGGCATCCGGACCGGGTCGTCCCCGCGACGGTGACGGCGCTGACCCGGGCTCTGGGGCCGCCGCCCGGGCCGGTGTACCTGGAGGTGCCCGATGACGTCCGCACGGCGGAGCTCCTCGTCACCGGGCCGTGGCCGACGCTGCCCGAACCACTGCTCCTCGACTCCGTTCCCGTGACGCCGGGACCGGCCCTGGCGGCGATCCGCGAGAGCCGGCGCCCGGTGGTGCTGGTGGGCGGCGGAATGCGGCACCGCAACAGCGGTGGCGTGGTCGAGCGCTTCGCCGAACGCCTCGGCGCGGCACTGTTCACCACCGCGTCCGGCCGCGGTGCCGTCGACGAGCACCACCCGCTGTTCTGCGGCGTGGCGGGCCTCTACGCCGCGGCCCCCGCCCGCGAACTGTGGTCCTCCTGCGACCTGGTGGTCTCGCTCGCCGGGCGGCTGGAGGAGACGGTCACCGAAGGCGGGACACCGTGGCCCCCGGTCGCGGTGGTGCAGGTCAACGTGGATCCGGGCGGCCTGTCGGCCGAGTTCGCGGGCCCGCGGGTGCTCGGGGACGCCCGGTACGCCGTGCTCGGCTGGTCGCGGGCGCTGGAGGAGGGCGGCGAGGCCGAGCGCGCGGCCGCGACCGAGGCGTGGGCGGGCAGGATCGCCGTCGCCCGTAAGGCCATGTCGCTCGAGGTGGAGGAGGAACTGGCCCGCGCGGCGACACTGCCGGGGATCCGCATCGCCGAGCTGCTCGCCGCGCTCGATGCCACCGCCGGCGAGCGCCGCGTGCTGGTCCAGGAGAACGGGCTGCAGGACATGTGGTCCTACGGCTTCCCCTTCCACGTCGGTGGCGGGTCCATCGTGCCGTCGGAGCAGACCCCCTTGGGCTTCGGAGCCGCCGCGGCCATCGGGGTCAAACGGGCCGCCCCCGACCACGAGGTCACCGCGTTCATCGGGGACGGAGCGTTCCTCGCGGCCCGCGCGGACATCGCCGTCACCGCTCCGGCCCACGGCGGCGTGCTGTACGTGGTGCTGTGCAACGGCGGCTACGGCTGGCTGGACGCCCAACGAGCCCGCCTCGGTCTCGACGCCGAACGCCATCCCTTCACCCGCCCGGGCGCGCCGCCGCCCGCGGTGGACGGGCCTGACATCCAGTGCCGAGTGCTGCGCGACAAGGCCGCGCTGACCGAGGAGATCCTTGCCGCGCGGCGGTTCTGCTCCCGGGGAGGCACCGCCGTACTCATGGTGCCCGTCGCACCCGACGACATCCTCCCCTGCATCCGCGACGCCGAGGTGGTTCCCCAGTGACGAACGCAGGAGAGCGGGGCGACGCCGGGCGCAGCCCGTCCCGGCGCCGGGTGGTGGTCACCGGGTACGGGGCGGTGACGCCGCTCGGCCACAGTGTCGGCGAGACATGGTCGGCGATGCTCGCCGGGCGCAGCGGCATCGCCACCGTGGACGCGATCGACGTGACCGGTCTCGGAGTCCGGATCGGCGGCCAGGTGCGCGACTTCACACCCGGGCGCTACATGCCGCTGGCGGTCAGCCGCCGCGCCGACCCGTACGCGCAGTACGCCCTCGCCGCGGCGCTGGAGGCGTGCGAGCACGCCGGGCTCGTCGTCGACGAGCGCCTGGCGCCGCGGGTCGCCGTGGTCATCGGCAGCGGCTACGGCCCGGTCGGGTCGATCTACCGTGCCGCGAACATCCTGCGCGACAAGGGGCCGCGGGGCATCAGCCCGTTCACCCAGGTCACCACCGCCATGGACAGCGCCGCCTGCGAGATCAGCATGCGTCTCGGCACGCAGGGGCCCAGCCGGGCCCAGAGCACGGCGTGCGCCAGCGGCGCGGACGCGGTGGGCGCGGGGATGCGCATGATCGGCAGCGGGGAGGCGGACGTCGTCCTGGTCGGCGGCGCCGACGCCTGCGTCACCACCGTCGACCTCGCGGGCAGCGGCAACGCCCGCGCGCTGTCCACGCGCAACGACGACCCGACGGCGGCGTGCCGGCCGTTCGACGCGCACCGCGACGGGTTCGTGATGAGCGAGGGAGCCGCCGTGGTGGTGCTGGAGGCCGCCGAGGTGGCCGACCGGCGAGGGGCGACGGCTCTGGCCGAACTCGCGGGTTACGGAGCGAGTTCCGACGCCCATCACTGGACCGCCCCGCATCCGCAGGGACGCGGCGCGTGCCTCGCCGTCGAGGCGGCGCTGCGGGACGCGGGGATCACGGGGGCGGACGTGGACTACGTCAACGCGCACGGCACCGGAACGCTGCTGAACGACGCCACCGAGACGGCCGTCCTGCGCACGGTGCTGGGTGACCGGGTCACCCGGATCCCGGTCAGCTCCACCAAGTCGATGACCGGGCACATGATCGGTGCCGCCGGAGCGGTCGAGCTCGTGGCGTCGATCCAGGTCCTGCGCACGGGTGACGTCCCGCCGACCATCAACTGCGACGAGCCGATCGACCCCGACATCAACTTCGTGCCGCACCGGGCGCAGCACCACGAGCGGATGCGGATCGCGCTCAGCAACTCGTTCGGCTTCGGCGGCCACAATGCCGCTCTCGTGGTCCGAGCCGTGTGAGGGCCCGGCCGTGAACCGCCTCCCGGAGCCGACCCCGAGCGCCGCCGCCGTCAGCCGCAGCGGGCCGCTGACCTGGGTCCAGCAGTGGCACTGGTTCGAGCGCACCGTCCCCGCACGACGGCGGGTGAACCCGACGCCGCTCGCCGACCACTGCCACGTCCCGCCCCCGGCCACCGTCGCCGACGTCCACGCGGCACTCGCGGCCCTGACCGCCCGTCACGAGGCGCTGCGCACCACGGTCGACCCGCTCCGCCCGGTCCAGCACGTCCACCGCGCGGACTGGGCCCCGCTGCCGGTCGACCACCTCGACGTCCGCGCCGTCGATGCCGGCACCCTGGAGGCCGCCACCGCGGCGCTGGCCGCCCGTCCGATCGATCCCGAGCGGAATCCGCCCTGGCGCGCCAGGGTGCTGATCGAGGCAGGGAGGCCGCGTGCGGTCCTGCTGGCCGCCCACCACGTCCTGATCGACGGGTGGGGGCTGGCGGTGCTGATCAACCAGCTGCACGACCAGCTGCACGGCGTCAACGCACCGGCGGAGGCATCCGTGCACCCGCTCGACGCGGTCGCCGCCCAGCGGCCGGAACGCGCCCGCGCGGCGGAGCGCGAGTGGCTCACGCGGCTCGCGGGCAACCCGACCGGTGTGCTGGCCCCGTTCGGCGGGACGGACAACGGCGCCGGGCGCCACCGCCTCCAGCACCGCTCGGCGGGCGCGTACGCCGACCTCGCACGCGTGGCCCGGCGTCATCGGGTCAGTCCGGAGGTCGTGGTGCTCGCGGCGCTGGCCCACGACGTCGCCACCCGCACCGGCGAACTCCGCTTCCTCGCGTCGGTGGTGGTCTCCAACCGGGCCCGGGCCGCGCTGCGGAACAGCGTCGACGTCCGGGCCCTGACGGTTCCGGTCCAGATCGACCTCCGCCCCGGCGCGGCGTTCGGCGAGGTGGTCGCCTCGGTCGCCGCCGCCTCCGCCGCCGCCTACCGGCACGGCCAGTGGCGCCCCGCGGACCTGGTCGCCGCCCAGGCGCGCATGGACCGCCACCGCGGTGTCGTGACCGTACCGACCATCGAGTACAACTGCTACTCGTGGCCGCGCGACTACCTGGTCCCCGGGTACCTGGCCCCCGCGCACGACACTGCGCCGGACGCGTCCGCGACCTGGATCCGCAGCGCGCCCGACGAGCCCTGCGACACGCTCTACGTCGACCTCGCCCTCGACGCGGGGGTCGTCACCCTCGACGTCACCGTCGGGGACCACCTGCTCGACGCCGGGCAGGCCGTGGCGTTGCCCGTCCGTCTGTGCGCCTTCCTGCGCGCGCTCGCCGACGGTGCCGACTGCCCGGTTCCGGCGCGCCCGCTCTCGCCGGCCGCCTCCGGGTGGTGGCGCGCCCCGCAGGGCTGGGTGTGCCCGGCCAGGGTCGAGGACGTGTTGCGCGGCCATCCCGGAGTACTCAACGTGACGGTGTCGCCCAGCGGGGATGCCGTGGGGGAAGGCGAACCGCACCTCGTCGCACGCGCCCGCACCGCCCCCGGTGTCACCCCCGGCGAGTTGCACCGCCACGTCCTGGACCACCTCGACGAAGTGCCCGGCATCGCGGCCCCGGGCCGCTACGTGCTGTCCCGCACCGCCACCACCGACGCCACCAGCACCACCGGCACGGGAACGCCACGCATCCCGTCGCGCCGGCCCGTGACGGGCGCCGAACGGGCGCTGGCCGCCGCCGTGGCCGCTGTCGCACCCGACGGTCCGCCGGGCGGCTCCTCCGACGGCCCTGACGCGGTGGACATGAACCGTTGCCTCGCCGACCACGGCGTCACCCTGGTCGCCGTCCCTCGCCTCCTGTCGCTGCTCCACCGGTTCGGCTTCACCGGGATAGCGCCGGACGAGCTCGCCGGAACGGCCTCGCTCGGCCACCTCGCCACCGCCCTGGAGCCCTCACCGCCCCGCGCCCATCGCGGAGGAGAAACCGCGCCTTGACATCCTCCCCGCCCTGAAGGACGGGGATTCCCCTCAGCCTCGCGGCTGAGCCGCTGCGCGTGAGCGCGGCGGTGGGACCACTTCCTGCTTCATCGACGACCGCCCGCCCGGAGTGCTCCGTTGAGGTCTTACACCGTCTCCACAGGCTGCAACCGCCAGTCCGGCGGCCAGAATGTTGATCGCCGCGTTGACGTCCCGGTCATGGGTCGTCCCGCAGTCACACGTCCACTCGCGAACGTCGAGCGGCATCCTGCCCCGCAAGGTGCCACACGCCGAACACAGCTTGGACGAGGGGAACCAGCGGTCCACGACCACCAGATCCCGCCCGTACCAGTCGGCCTTGTACTCCAGCATGGACCGCATCTCACTCCAGCCCGCGTCACTGATGACGCGGGCGAGCGTCCGGTTCTTGAGCATGTTCCGGACGGCCAGATCCTCGATCACGATCGTTTGGTTCTCACGAACGAGTCGGGTGGTGAGCTTGTGCAGGAAGTCCCTGCGCCGGTCGGCGATCCGGGCATAAGCCCTGCCGACCTTCAACCGGGCCTTGGCCCGGTTCGCCCCGTCGCCCCTGGCCTTGCGGGCAAGGTTGCGCTGGGCCCTGGCGAGGCGTTCGCGGTCCTTGCGCTCGTGCCTCGGGTTGGTGATCCTCTCTCCGGTGGAGAGCGTCACCAGCGCGGTGATACCGGCGTCGATGCCCACGGCCCTGTTGACCGGCTCGGGCATGGCGGGCCCGTCGACGCACAGCAAGGAGACGAACCAGCGCCCCGCCGCGTCCAGCGACACGGTGACCGTGGTCGGCACCACCCCGTCCGGCAGAGGACGGGACCACACGATGTCAAGCGGCTGACGCATCTTCGCCAGCGTGAGCCGACCGTCCCGGTACCGGAACGCCGAGCTGGTGTACTCGGCGCACTTGCGGGACTTCTTCCGCGACTTGAACGTCGGGTACCCGGCCCGCTTCTGCCAGAAGTTGGCGAACGCCCCCTGCAAGTGCCTGAGCGCCTGCTGCAACGGGACGCTGGACACCTCGCAGAGGTAGGCCAGCTCCTCGACCTTCTTCCACGCCGTCAGCATCGCCGAGGTGGCGTTGTAGCCGACCCGCTCCTGACACAGCGTCCACGCCTCCGTGCGGGCCTGCAACGCCATGTTGTAGACCTTCCGCACACACCCGAACGTGCGCGACAGCTCAGCCGCCTGCGCATCGGTGGGATAGAAGCGGTACTTGAACGCCCGCTTCACATGGGTGACCGCCACAGAGCACACACTAGCGCCACCGCGTGCGACCACGTGACGGATCATCACCTACCAGGACCGCACACCGCCTCGACGGCACACCGCCCACCCCTGGCCCTCCCCCAGCCCTCGACAGGCGGTACCCCCATCACGAGCGATCCATTTCCTCCCCCGGCCAACGCCAGGGGTATCCACGGAGGCATCCGATGACCGCGTCCCGCACCGCCGGCCCGTCCGCGGACCGCCTGGCCCCGTGGGCCTTCGCCGCCTTCGTCGAGGCGAACACCCACGACACGGCGTACCGCCCGCCGGTGGTGGACGGCCCCGTCGGGCCGACCATCGTCCGCAACGGCCGCGAGCTGGTGAACTTCGCCAGCATCAGCTTCCTCGACCTGGAACGCCACGTCCCGGTACGGCGTCATTTCGCGGAGGGGGCGCTCGCCCACGGCCTGAGCACCAGCGGATCCAGGATGACCCAGGGAATCTGCCGCCCGCACCAGGTGCTGGAGGAGACGATCGCCCGTCACACCGGCAAGGAACGAGCCATCAGCTTCGCCACGGGGCTCCTGGCCAACATCGGGTTCGTCCACGCCATGAGCAGTTCCGCGCACTTCGACGCCGGGATCGAGGTGCGCAACCACGACACCGTGTTCGTCGTCGACCGCGACGTCCACTGGAGCATCTGGAAGGGCCTCCAGGGGCTCGGCTACGGCCGCAACGTCCACGCGTTCCGGCACAACGACGTCTCCGACCTGGCCCGCGTCCTGGAGCGGGTCCGCACCCACAAGACCGTGGTGATCGCCGAGAGCATCTACTCGGCCGACGGCACCATGGGGCCGATCGTGGAGATCCTCGACGAGTGCGACCGGCACGGCGCCGTCAGCATGATCGACGACGCGAACGGCTTCATGGTCTACGGGCCCGAGAACCGCCCCTACGCCCGGGAGGCGGCCGCGATCCGGGAGCGGGCCGACTTCGTCATGGTGTCGCTGTCGAAGGCCATCGGTCTGGAGGGCGGCGCGATCGCCGGGCCGGCGGCGGCCATCGACGCCTTCGAACTGCTCTCCGGCACCTCGATGTTCACGGCCGCCATCCAGCCGCCGACCGCCTACGCCGCCGACCGCACGATCGGCGTCCTCGCCGGCACTCCGGGGATCGTCGACGACTACCTGGCGCATGCCGCCCGCCTTCGCCGGCAGATGCACGAGGCCGGCACGGCGACGACGCCGACCGAGTCGTACATGCTCTCGGTGCCGATCGGGAGCGACGCCGCCGCCCTGCAGATACGGGAGTGGTTCGTCGAGGACGGCTACCTCGTCCCCGTCTTCTCCTACCCTGCCGTCTCACGGAACCAGGCGCTCCTGCGCCTGTTCCCGCACGCGGGCCACACCGAGGAGCAGATGGACGGCTTCCTGCGCACCCTCGTCGCCTACCGGCGCCGCCTCGGGCTCTGACGTCCCCATCCGCGCTCGCCCCACCGACCGATGATCAACGCCGACCCCATCCCCATCCCCAGAGGGAGGAACCCGTGGTGGACAACAACGACATCCTCAACGCCATTGCCGAGATCGTCGAGGAGGTCCTCGGCATCGACTCCGCCGAGGTGAGCGCCGAGACCTCGTTCACCGACGACCTCGACGTCGACTCCCTGGCCATGATGGAGATCGCCGTGGCGGTCGAGGACAGGTTCGAGGTGAAGATCCCGGACGACCGGGTCTCGGGGTTGAGGACCGTCGGCGACGCGGTGAACTACGTCGCCGCGCACCGGTGACCGCCGCCGGGACGGCTCCTCCCCACGCGGCTCGCCTGGAGGTCGGGCGGCGATGAGCGTCCTCGATCTTTTCCGGCTCGACGGCCGCGTCGCCGTGATCACCGGCGCCTCCTCCGGGCTGGGCGTCGCCTTCGCCACCGCGGTGGCGGAGGCCGGCGCCGACATCGTCCTCGGGGCGCGGCGCACCGAGCGGCTGGAGACCGTGCGCGCGGCCGTCGAGAAGCTCGGCCGCCGGGCCGTCGCCGTACGCACCGACGTCACCGAGCCGCAGGACTGCCGCAGGCTGGTCGACGCGGCCGTGCAGGCCTTCGGACGGGTGGACATCCTCGTCAACAACGCCGGGATCAGCAGTGAGCGACCCGCGACGGAGGAGACCCCGGAGCAGTTCCGCGAGGTCATCGACACCAATCTCAACGGCGCCTACTGGATGGCCCAGGCCGCGGGCGCGGTGATGCTGCCCGGCAGCTCCATCGTCAACGTCTCGAGCATCCTCGCCCTGGTCACGGGCGGGCTGCCGCAGGCCGCCTACTCGGCGTCGAAGGCCGGGATCCTCGGGCTCACCCGCGATCTCGCCCAGCAGTGGACCCCCGGCAGGGGCATCCGCGTGAACGCCCTCGCGCCGGGCCTCTTCACCTCCCCGATGACCGACGGCTACGCCGAGGGCTACCTGGAGGCGGTGATGCCGCGGGTGCTCTCAGGCCGCATCGGGCGGCCCGAGGAGCTCGCCGCGGCCCTGGTCTTCCTCGTCTCCGACGCGGCGTCCTACATCACCGGCACCACCCTGACGGTCGACGGGGGCACCCACATCGCATAGTGACACCCAGCGCCCGGACCCGTCGGCGCTGCCGGTGGGCCGCCGCCACGCCATGGCCGACGCCCCGCACCCGAGCCCCGGAGAGCCACCGATGACGACGGAGCCGACCGCCCCGCCCCTTCCGCGCGAACCGCTCGGCGATTCGCACCTACGCCGCCTGATCGTGGGTCAAGGGCTGGCGGCCGTGGTCGATGCGCTGTTCATCGTCTGGCTCACGCTCTTCGTGCTCGACCTGTCGGAACCCGGAATCGCCACGGGACTGGTCCTCGTGGCCGTGGCGCTGCCGCGAGCGGTGCTCCTGCCTCCTGCGGGAGTACTGGTCGACCGCCTCGGCCCCGCCCGTGTCGTGGCCAGTGCCGCCTGGCTGCGGGTCGCCGTCCTGCTCGCCCTCGGCGCCCTGGTCACCTTCACCTCACCGTCGTTGACGACGGTCGCGCTGCTCGGCGGACTGCTCGGCGCCGCCGACGCCGCCTACTTCCCGGCGGCCCTGGCGCTGCTCCCCGCCGTCGTGCCGACCGACAAGCTCTCCCGGGTCAACGGGCTGGTGCAGGGCGCGGAGTCGGGGGGCGACCTGGTCGGCCCGGCGGTGGCCGCCGGATGCATCGCCGCGGTCGGCTTCGCCGCGACGCTCGGCGGGATCGCGGCGATGGCCGCGGTGGCCGCCGTCGTCCTCAGCACGCTGATCCGCGTGGTGCGACGCGGCGAAGGTCCCGGGGACGACGCCGGACCGGCCGCCGTCGACGGCGAGCAGTTCAGCAGTGCGCGTGCCCTCGGCGTGGGCCTGCGGTACACCTGGCACGAACCACTGGTGCGGGGGATGCTCGCAGCCATCGCCCTGATCAACATCGCGGTCGTGGGCCCCGTGCTCGTGGGCGGCGCGGTGCTCGCCGATCAACGCCTCGGCGGCGCGGGATCTCTGGGCGTCGTGCTCTCCGGTTTCGGTGCCGGCTCACTGGCCGGCTCACTGATGGCCGGCTGGCGGCCGCCCGTCCGACGCGGCCGGACCGTGGTCGGCGGTGTCGCGGCGATCGGCGCCGGCATGGCCGGACTCGCCGCCGTCACCCATGTCGTCACCGCGACGGCGGTCGTCTCGCTGATCGGCCTCGGATCCGGGTTCCTCGGAGTGGTGGTCGTGGCCACTCTGCAGGAGCGGGTGCCCGAGCAACTGCTGGGCCGAGTGCTCAGCCTCGTCGTGCTGGCCACGGTGGCGTTCGACCCGTTCTCCTACGTGATCGCCGGCGCCCTGCTCCCCTTCGGCACGACGACACTGTTCCTGGTCTGCGGCAGCGCCGTCCTGGCGTGCGCCGGCCTGGTCGCCACGAGCCCGGCGATCCGCTCCCTGCGCTGACCGTGACGATCGCCGGTCGTCCGCCGGTCACCGGGCCCGGCCGAGGCCCCCGTCGGGCTCGGCGAAGATCTGCGCGCGGTCGCGGCACCTGGGTCGAGGCGGGACTCTTCGAGTGAAAAACCGGAGCAAGGTCGCCTGAGCGGCGCTTCGCCGACTATTGAACGCTCTTCCGACCATATGTTTAACTCCGGCGCTCACAGCGGCGGTGCCCGTGCCCGGAGTGCAATTCCCACGTGCCACAGACCACGAAGCCAAGAGGAACAGCCATGCGCACCACCCGCCGCGCTCTCGCCGCTTCCATCGCGGCGGCCTCCGTCTCGGCCTTCGGCCTGGCCCTGCTCTTCACGGGCGGGACGTCCCAGAGTTCCGATGCCACGCAGGTCCGCACGGTCAACGCCCTCGGCGCCTCGCAGAGCGAAGCCGAATCATCCTGGTCACCCTCCACCGGTCCGGACTCGGACGATTTGGTGCCCCGCTGCTTCAGCTACGGCGGCCCCTACTGCGGCTGGGTGCGAGCCTACTGGGGCGGCTGCGACAGGGACTGGGGCCTGAGCTACGGCTTCAAGGACCCTGACGTGCTCTGCCCCCACGACCCCCGCCCGAGCCCGTCGGCCGCGGCCAGTCCCTCCGCCACACCGAGCGCCTCGGCCAAGCCCAGCCCCTCGGCCAAGCCCAGTTCCTCAGCCTCACCCAGCCCCTCCGCCACGCCCAGCAGCGCTCGGCCACTGCCGGCCCCTCAGCCATCCCCGAGCCGCTTGGACGAGCTCAGCCCCTCCGCCACGCCGAACCGCTCGGACGAGCTGAGCCCCTCGGCCACACCCGCTTCCCCGGCCGTACCCAGCCCGTCGGCCGAGCTCAGCCCCTCGGCCGTGCCCAGTCTCCCGGCCACGCCCGCTTCCCCGGCCGCACCCAGTGCTCCGGGCGAGCTCAGCCCCTCGGCGGAGCCCAGCCCCTCCGCCGGAAGCAGCAGCTCCTTCTGATGGCCCCCGTCGGGCCGCAGCCGCGCCATGGCGCTGGGCGAGGCTGACTACGGCCGGCACGCGCGGGCGGCGGAGATCCTTCTGGACAACGCGCTGCCGGCCACGGACTGACGACGGCACCCACACCTACAGCGCCGACAGCACGACCGTCCCTGCGGAGCGGACCGACTGGAGACGCGGTTCGCGGCGTCGACGTGGAACCAGAACGACTGATGATCACCCCGAGGGCGGCGGTAGTGCCGCCCCGGGGCTCGATCGGGGATCAGCGGCGGGTCTCGACCTTCAGGTCGCCGTGGGTCACCGCGCGCATCCTGTCGCTGGCGAGCAGGTCGTGCGGGAAGCCGAGTTCGATCGCGCTGGCCTCGTCGAGGCGGGCCAGTTGGGCGGCCGTGAAGTCGACCTCCAAGGCACCCAGATTGTCCTCCAGCTGTGCGAGGGTGCGGGCACCGATGAGCGATGCCGTCACATCCGGGTTCTGCAGGGTCCAGGCCAGCCCGACCTGCGCGGTTGTGCGGCCCAGCTCCGCGGCGACCTCCTTCACGACATCAGCGATGTCCAAGTTGCGTTCGGTGAGCCCACCGTTGGCGATAGTGAAATTCCTACGGGTGCCGTCGTCGACCGCAGTGTTCGTCGCGGTCAGGTCGTCGCGGCTGTACTTGCCGGTGAGTACCCCGCCGGCAAGCGGCGAGTACGGCACCACGCCCAACCCCATCTCGCGTGCCATCGGGATCAGGTCACGTTGCCCGGTACGCTCGATCAGGTTGTACTCGATCTGCAGGGCGACCAGCGGCGACCAGCCGCGCAGGTCCGCGATCGCCTGCATGCGCGACACCTGCCAGGCCGGGGCGTTGGAGATCGCCACGTACAAGACCTTGCCCTGCCGGACCAGATCATCCATGCCACGCAGGATCTCCTCGACCGGTGTCGTGAAGTCCCACACGTGCAGGTAGAGCAGATCGATGTAGTCCGTGTTCAGCCGTCGCAGACTGGATTCCACCGACGCGAACAGGCTCTTGCGGTGAGGACCCCCGGAATTCGGGTCGCCGGGCCGGCGCAGCGTGGTGTATTTCGTTGCCAGCACCAGGCTTTCGCGGTTGTCGCGGGTGAATTCACCCAGCAGACGCTCGGAGCTGCCATTGGTGTAGGTGTTGGCGGTGTCGACGAAGTTGCCGCCGCGCTCGACGTAGAGGTCGAGCAGCTTACGCGCCTCGTCCTGCTCGGTACCCCAGCCCCACTCGGTGCCGAAGGTCGCCGCGCCCAGCGCCAGCGGCGAGACCCGCAGCCCTGAGCGGCCCAGCAGCCGGTAGCTGTCGAGGGTGAGCGACATCGTGTCCTCCTGTGCTTGTCATCCGTTGTCGAGAACAAGTCTGTGACCGCCGCGAGCCGGGGATACTGACTTCGGCGCGCCAGGGTGAACTGTCCTGGTTTGCCTGACGAGTTCGGTGTGGTGGCTGTATCCGATGGTGTGTGAGATACGCGGATGGGGGCGGGCTGACCGCCTCAGGACGGCTGCGCCGGGAGACGGTGCGGATGCAGGCGGCCGAGCTGTTCGAGCAGGAGGTCAAGCCGGCAGAGGTGGCCCGGCGCCTACGGGTGAGTGTGAAGTCGGCCTACCAGTGGCACCAGTTGTGGCGCGACGGCGGGGTCGAGGCGCTGGCATCACGCGGCCCGGGTGGGTCACGGTGCCGCCTGTCCCCGCGATGCCTGGAGAAGCTCGCCGCGTATCTGGACCAGGGCCCGGCCGCACACGGCTGGGTGGAGGACCAGGTGTGGACTGCTTCGCGGGTGGCCACGCTGATCGGGCGGACGTTTCACGTCTCGTACAGCGTCTCGGGCGCTACACGGCTGATGCACAGACTCGGCTTCACTCCGCAGATGCCCGCGAGACGGGCCGCGGAACGTGACGAGCAGGCCGTGACCGCGTGGACGGAGGTGACCTGGGCGGAGGTAAAAGAGCCCGGGCGGACTGCGACGGGTGGGTCTGCTTCGAAGACGAGGCCGGCTTCACGCGCAGGCCGCCCCGTGGACGCACCTGGGGACGGCGGGGCATCACCCCTGTCGTGAAGGTCTCCGGCAGCCGCTCCGGACGTGTCTCGGTCGCTGGGCTGATCGCCGTGCGGCCGGGTTCCCGGACCAGGCTGTCCCACCGCATCCGGCGGCACACCGGTCGCAAGGGCGAGCGGCGGAGCCTGTCCGAGCGCGACTACATCGGCCTGATCGACGGAATCCACCATCTGGTGAAGGCGCCGATCGTGCTGGTCTGGGATCGGCTGAACACCCATGTCTCCCACGTGATGCGCGAGTTGGTCGCCGCCAGGAACTGGCTGACCGTATACATCCTGCCCGCCTACGCGCCGGACCTGAACCCCGTGGAGTGGCTCTGGGCGCACGTCAAGCACAGCCTGGCCAACCTCTCCTCGGTCGCCGTGGACCGTCTCGAAGCCCTCGTCCGCAACCGGCTCAAACGGCTCCAGTACCGCCCCGACATCCTCGACGGCTTCCTCGCCGGGACCGGCCTCTCCCTGGACCTGCCACCACCATCACCCTGAAACGCCGAAGTCAGTAAGGGAAGGAGTTTCCTGGGAACACCAGTCCTACCCTGGCTGTTGGACCGAGCATGACGACCCGCACCGTGGACACGACGAAGGAGCTGGCCGCGTTCCTGCGGACCCGGCGCGAGCGCCTGGACCCGAAGGACTTCGGCCTGCCGTCGCGTCAGCAGGCCCGGCGGACCCCGGGACTGCGTCGTGAAGAGGTCGCCGAACTGGCCGGGGTCAGCATCGACTACATCGTGCGGCTGGAACAGGCCCGGGGACTGCGGCCCTCAGCGAACGTGGTGGAGGCGTTGGCCCGTGCGCTGCGCCTGGCCCCCGACGAACGCGCCTACCTCTTCAACCTGGCCCAACAGCGCCCCCGCAACGCCGACAAGCCCGCCACCACTGCAGCGCCCCCGCTGGCCCGGCTGGTCGCCGACCTGTCGCCGCTGCCGGCCATGCTGATGAACCACCGCTACGACATCCTGGCCTGGAACGGCGAAATGGCGAGGCTGCTGCTGGATTTCGACACCCTGCCGCCGTCGCAACGCAATGCCATGTGGCTGTGCCTGGTACACCCGGAAATACGCGCGTTCTACGTCGACCGCGAGCGCGTCGTGCGGGAGGGAATCGCCCACCTGCGCGCAGCGTGGGCCGCGCACCCGGAGGACCGGGCGTTGATCGACCTCATCACCGAATGCACCACCCGTAACGAGGAATTCGCGCGCTTGTGGGCCGAGCGGGACGTGAAGGTCAACGGCCGCGGAGCCAAGGTGTTGCGGCATCCGGACGCAGGTGTGATCGCCGTGAACTTCGAAGTGCTTGTGCCGCTCCAAGATCCGGACCAGCGGTTGATGATCTGCCGCGCCGCGGACGATGAGAGCCGGTCGGCATTGAACCGGTTGTGCTCACGGTGACGTCGAACCCTCGCGTTCCGGCAGCTCGCTCTGTCCCGGCTCGCCGCCCAGCACCTGGAGATCGAACGCCTACGCGCCGGCCACCCCGCACCGCAACAGGGCCCGGCTCTCGGGGCCCTGCGGTCGGCGCCTGACCGGCCCAGCGGCAGCTGCGTCCGGTGCGGACCGTCGTGCTCCGGGCAGCCTCCGCAGCCGCCCGCCCGCAGGAGCCGCACGCGGGGCCGCGCCGCACGGCCCCGGCCGGCGAGCACCGGCTCGCTCCAGGTTCGCCAATTGCCCTGCCCGTCAACGGGTTTGGCGTATACCGTCGCATTGGACGGTGAATCCGCGCGCCCACCCGTCCACCGGCCGCCTCCGCGGAGCGGCCAGTCCTGTGACCTCCGGTCTCCCATCACGACAAGGAGCAGCAGCCATGGCAAACGCGAGCACTTCCGGAACCGGTCCGCAGCCCGCGGGCCTCGCGCAGGGCGTCATCGCCACGGTGGTGGGCGGCGGGAATCACGTGGACATCCCGGCCGACAGGCTCGCCGCCCAGGTCATGCTCGGCCATGCGTCGCGCCCGGCGGTGGACAAGGACGGGAACCTGTACTACCCCGACCAGCTCCGGCACTGGGTCTGCAAGGTGACCCCCCAGGGCGCCGTCACCACGGTCGCCGGCACCGGCGCCGCCGGGTACACGCCCGACGGTGGCCCCGCCGCCGCCGCGAAGCTCAACTTTCCCGAAGGCGTGGCGGTTGACGACGCCGGCAACGTCTACATCGCCGATCAGCTCAACCACATGGTACGCAAGGTGAGTACGGCGGGCGTCATCTCCAGGGTCGACGCCCCCCAGATCAGGGTGCCGGCCGACGTGGCGGTGGACGCCGACGGCAGCCTCTACATCGCCGAGTACGGCGGCCACCGCATCAGCAAAGTCGATGCCAAGGGCGTCGTCACCACCATCGCGGGCAACGGGCAGGCCGGATTCGCGGGCGACGGTGGACCCGCCACCGCCGCAAGGATCAACAGTCCCATCGGTGTGGCCGTGGACGGCGGCGGAAACGTGTACATCGCGGAGTACGCCGGACACCGCGTCCGCAAGGTCGCCCCGGACGGCGTCATCACCACCGTCGCGGGCGACGGCATCGCCGGGTACGCGGGCGACGGCGGGCCCGCGACGGCGGCCCGGCTCTACTCGCCGGGCGGGGTCGTCCTGGACAGGACGGGCAACCTCTACATCGCGGATACCGACAACGCTCGCATCCGCGGGGTGACGTCCGCCGCCACCACCGGCTCCGCGTGGCAGGACACCCCCCTGCGCGTCACCCAGACGAACGTGCCCCGGGCCTTCCCCGACCAGCCCACCGTCTTCAACCTGGAGATCCACTCCCTGAGCAACCAGCCGGTCAACCCCGGCACCATCGAGCAGCGCTTCACCGCCCCCACCGGCTTCGCCTTCACCGGCACCGCCTCCTACGGCTACCACTACGTCCGGCCCGCCGCCGCCGGAACCCTCGACACCCACCTCGAAGACGACGGCAGGACCCTCGTCGCCCTCTTCAACCCGCACGTCAACACCGGGAGCACGGACCGGAACGTGCTGATCTACACCATCGGCATCCGCGCCCTGCCCGATGCACAGCCCGGCACCTACGACGACGGGACGATCGCCGTCGGGGGCCTGCTCGTCCTGCCACTGACCGCTACGGTCGACTGATCGGGCACAGGAGACGAGGCAGGCCTCGGCCCGGGTCCTGCCCCGACCTCCCGACCGGCACCCTGTCGTAACCCGCACGGCCGCGTCCGGACCTGCTCGGGTCCGGACGCGGCCGCCGCCGAGCGCCGCCACCCCGGCCCGATGTCGTAGTCGCCGACCGGGCCTGCTCTTCCCGCGCCATCCGCCTGCACCTGAGCCGGCGCGACATTCTCGCGTCGGCCTGGTTGGTGGGTCAGCTGGTGGGGGTGCCGACGATGTTGGTGAGGTCGACGGTGGCCCACTGGCCGTTCGGCTGGAGGGCGGTGAGGTTGATGTGGCCGCCGTCGGTCGAGCCGCGGGAGTAGAGAGCGAGGGTGCCATCGGAGTCGGTGGTGGCACTGACGGCCCCGTCCGTCACCGGAGTGCCGACCTTGGTGGTGAGGTCTGTGGTCGCCCACTTGTCGGCGGTGTCCTTGTAGGTGATCTGGAGGTGGCCATTGGCCGCGTTCGCACTGACCACGCCGGTGACACCGTTCTTCATGGTGAAAGCGCTGGGCGCGCCGCCCGCGGAGTTCGGGGTGCCGACGACGTTCGTGAGGTCGACCGTCGCCCAGGTGCCGTTCGCATACCTGGCCGTCCCCTGGAGATGGCCGTCCGTGCTCCGGGAGTAGATCATGAGGGTGCCGTCGGAGTCGGTCGTGGCACTGACCGCGCCGTCAGTGGCAGGTGTGCCGGCCTGGTTGGTGAGGTCGGTGGTGGCCCACTGTCCGGCGGCGTCCTTGTAGGTGATCTGCAAATGGCCGTTGCCGGCATTCGCACTGGCCACACCGACGGTCCCGTTCTTCTGGGTGAACGTCGCGGGCGCCCCACCCGCCGAGACCGGGGTACCGACGACGTTCGTCAAGTCGACAGTCGCCCAACTTCCGTTCGGCTGAAGAGCAGTGAGACTCAGATGCCCACCGTCCGTCGAACCACGGGAATAGATCGCAAGCGTGCCATCAGGATCGGTGGCGGCGCGGATCGCACCGCCGGTGACCGGAGTACCGACCTGATTGGTGAGGTCACTGGTGGCCCACTTGTCATTGGCATCGCGATACGTGATCTGCAGGTGCCCGTTGGCGGCGTTGGCACTGGCCACACCGGTGACACCGTTCTTCATGGCGAAGGCGCTGGGTACGCCGCCGGCGGAGTTCGGGGTGCCGACGACATTGGTGAGGTCGACTGCCGCCCACTTGTCGGTCGGATACCTGGCAGTCCCCTGGAGATGACCGTCGACGCTACGGGTGAAGGTGTAAGCCGTACCATCGGCACCACTCACCGAACTACCGTCACCCAACGCCGGCACCCACGCCGAACCCGGCGCCGGGTCGTTGACGACGTTCTTGTAGCGCAGCGCCTTGTAGTCGCCGTTCGGGTGCGAGTCGAGCGTCGCGGCGTTGATCGAGATACCGGTCCGGTGCTTCACCGGTGTGCTGCCGAAGGAGTAGTACGAGAAGGTGGTGTGGGCGGCGTCGTCCCACTTCTCGAAGAGGATGACGTGGTCGTAGTACGAGTTCAGGATGTCGCCCGGCATCAGGTCGTTGCGGCTGATCTGGTAGGTGAAACTGTCCGCGAGGCCCTGTGTGTTGGCGCTGGTGCCGAGGTGCCAGGCCATCGAGACGTAGCCCGAGCAGTCCGTACGGTAGGAGCGGCCGGAGGAGTCCGGGTACGAGCCGCCCTGGTCGTAGTTGATGTTCTTGCCGTACCAGAACTGGGCGCGGGCGAGGATCTCCGAGCGGGTGATCTGGCCGCCGACCGAGGAGGTCGTCGCCGCGTACGAGCTCCCGGCGGTGACGGCCGTGACGACCACGGCACCGGAGGCGGCGATGGCGGCGGCGAGCGTGACGCGCAGCAGCTTGGACGTCTTCGAAGGCATGACGGTGCTCCAGCGGGGAGAGAGGGGTGGGATCGGCCGTGCGTGGTGCTCGGCACACACCGGGCCGTGACGGCTGCCCTCCAGGAGCGGCGGTCGGTGACACCTGGTCCGGTGTGCTGCCCCGGGCAGGTGCTCCCTGGCGGCGGTCACCAGTCTCACCACAGGTCAGGAGCCTCGAAAGGCCCTTGGGCAGGCCGGAACCGGCCAGGCCCGTTCCGGCCTGCCCGGATGTTCCGGCGCTCTCCTTCGCCGGACTCCGACCCCGGGCAACGGCCCCACCTCGCCGGCGACGGCGGCCGGAACCCGCCCGGCCCCGACGACAGTTCCTGCGCCGCCGGCGCCGACGCCCGGGACGCCTCCGGATGCCGAAGGGGCGACGGCTACGGCCTGATCACCTGGTGACCATTCACGAACACGTCCCCTACCGGGACCCGTCGATCCACCAGACCCTCGTGCCCGGCGTCTGCACCAACGGCACTGTCCCGCCATCGCCGGTGGCGAGGCGGGACAGGTACCGATGGCGGGTCATCCGCCCCTGCCCCGGCCGCGCCCCCGCGGCTACCGAAGTTGCCGGGGAGGGGCCCGCAGAGTGGGGCGGCGTGGGGGTGCCGGGAGCGTGGCTCAGCCGAGCGTCAACGACTTGGCGTGGGTCCGCCAGGCCTCGTCCACCGAGACGGTCTCGCCCTTGTAGCTGGGGCTCTCGTAGCCGGTGGCCTGGAATCCGGTGAACAGGTTGAACCAGCAGTTGGCGTACGGGCGCACCGAGTAGACGTGGTCCTGGAGCGGGGCGGGGATGTCGAAGGAGTAGTCGGCGGCGTTCCCGTTGTAGCAGGCGTGCGGGCCGGTGAAGGTCACCGATTGTCCGCCGAAGAAGAAGTCCTGGTAGATCGTCCCCAGGACCACCAGGTCGGAGAGGGCCGCCGGGCTGTTCAACTCCTCGGCGAACGCGCTGTCGCGGGCGGCCTCGGCGGCGGTCGGCGGAGCGTCGGCGACCCGCCCGCCGGTGGCGTAGTTGATGGCCTCCCGGTAGGTGCCGAAGCACTGCGCCTGGCCGCCCTGCGCGTTCACCACGCAGTGCCGGTTCGCGTCTCCGGCCGTCGCGGGTCGAGCGACGGCCGTGGCCGCGCCGGACAGGGACAGTGCGACCGCCGACGCCGCGAGGACGGCTCCGATGCGCTTGAGCGAGCGTGCCATGGTTGATCAACTCCTGGGTCGAGGACCGGCGCCTTTCGGCCGGTGCACGGCAACACTCTCAATCGGCTGCACGGTTCTGGCATGATCTGATCACTGCTCTATCGTGACGCGCGCTGCCGCGTGCCGACACGTGACAGTTCAGGTGAAACGCTCGGGACACGAAGTGACGCTTCGTCAACATCCGCACATATGCGGGTAATTGGCTCGGTATCGCCGACGGGGGGACATGGAGTTCAGGATCCTGGGGTCCCTGGAGGTACGGGCCGGGGCCGCTCCCGTACGGTTGGGCGGACGCCGTCAGCGGAGTCTGCTGGCGATGCTCGTGGCGCACTCGAACCGGACCGTCCCGGTCCCCCGACTGGTCGACGCGGTCTGGGACCAGGATCCTCCGGCCACGGCGGACCGCCAGATCCGCAACATGGTCGGCCTGCTGCGCCGCGCGCTCGGCACGGAGCCGGCCTCGCCCATCGTGACCGACGGCGCGGGCTACCGGCTGGTGGCGGACGACGCCCGGGTGGACCACCGCCTGTTCGCCTCCCGGGTCGCGACGGCAGAGGAGCTGGACGCGGCGCAGGCCGTCCCACGGTTGCGCGAAGCCCTGGAGCTGTGGCGCGGCCCCGCGCTGGACGGGTTGCCAGGCCTGGCCTTCGCCGCCCTCGCGGCCGGCCTGGAGGAGCAGCGGATGGCCGCGCTGGAACGGCTCTACGAACTGGAGCTGGAGGCGGGGCGGCACCGCGAGGTCGCCGCTGAACTGACCGGCCTGGTCACCGATTTCCCGCTCCGTGACCGCCTGGTGCGGCAGCTGCTGACCGCCCTGCACCGCTCCGGCCGACACAGCGACGGGCTGGAGGCCTACCGGCGCCATGCCTCCCGGCTCTCCGAGGAGCTGGGGCTGGACCCGACACCTGAGGCCCAGGCCCTCCAACGGGCCCTCCTCCTCCCCTGTCCGGCACCGACCACCCGTCCGGAGACGACCACCCGTCCGGAAGCGACCGCCCGTCCGGACCGGACCGCCTCGACCGCCGGTGTCGCCCCCGCCGCGCCCCCGGCGGACCCACGACCCGAGCAACTCCCCTCCGGCCTCTCCGTGTTCGTCGGCCGCGCCCCCGAACTGCTCGTACTGGACCGGGTGCTGACCACCGGAGAGCCCGGCGTCCGCCCGACGGCGGCACCGTGCGCCGTGATCACGGGTGCCGCCGGAGTCGGGAAGTCCGTGCTGGCGCTGCACTGGGCCCACCTCACCCGGGAGCGGTTCCCCGACGGACGGCTGTTCGCGGACCTGCGGGGCTGGTCCGCCGCCGGCCCCCGCTCCCCGCACGGGGTACTGACGGCATTCCTGCGCGCGCTCGGCGTGCCGACCGAGTCCATACCGACCCAGCTGGACGAAGCGTCCGCGCTCTACCGGTCACTGCTGGCGGAACGGCGGATGCTCGTCGTCCTCGACGACGCCGCCGACCCGGAGCACGTCAGACCACTGCTACCGGGCGGCAGTGGCTGCGCCGTCGTGATCACCAGCCGGGACCGACTCACCGGACTCGTCGCCCGCGAGGGCGCCCACCGGATCGGAATCGACACCTTCACCCCCACCGAGGGACAGGCCCTGCTCGCCCGCGTCCTGGGCGCCGGCACCGCCCAGGCGCAGCCGCAGGCCGGTGCCCGGCTGCTCGACGCCTGCGGGCACCTCCCGCTGGCGCTCGGCATCGCCGCGGCCCAGCTGCGCGACCGGCCGCAGCGTGATCTCGTCGCCTTCGCCGACGAACTGGCCTCCTCCACCGACCGCCTGGGCGCCCTGGAGGCCGACGGTGACGACCGCTCCTCCCTGCGGTCGGCCTTCGGCCTGTCCTACCGGGCGCTCGACCCCGCCGCCCGGCGCCTGTTCCGCCGCCTCGGCCTGTTCCCGGGGGTGGACATCAGCGCCCCCGTGGCCGCCACCCTGTCCACGTGCGCCGTCGACGAGTGCGAACGGCTCCTCGGCCGCCTGACCACCGCCCACCTGCTCGCCGAGCCGTCACGGGGCCGCTACCGCTTCCACGACCTGCTGAAGCTCTTCGCGGCCGAGCTGGGCACCCGCGAGGAGAGCCCGGAGGAACAGCGGGAGCTGCACGAGCGCTGGTACGCGTGGTGCCTGCACCACGCGCACGCCGCTGCCCGGGTGCTGACCCCCGGTCGGCGACAGGTCCCCCTCGGCCCGCCGCCCGAGGGCCTGCGGGTGGCCGACTTCACCGGCCCCGAGCAGGCCACCCGCTGGTGCGACGACCAGCAGGCGAACCTGCTCGCCACCGTCCACCACGCCTACGAACGCGGGGACGACGAAACGGCCTGGAAACTGCCCGCGCTGCTGTGGAGCTACCTCCACCGCACTTCGCCGCAGACCGAGGGGGTGGCCCTGGGCCGGACGGCCGTGGCCGCCGCCCGCCGCCTGGGCGACCCGAGCGCCCAAGCGCACGGCCTCAACGACCTGGGCCACGTCTGGGGCAACCTGGGCGAGCTCACCCTGTCCCGGCGGACGTTCCAGCGGGCCAGGGTCCTCGCCCACGACGCCGGCGACCGGTGCACCGAGGGCCGGGCGCTGGCCTACCTCGGCGCCTACCACTACTTCACGGGCCGCTACGCCGACGCCGGGGAGTACTACGAGCAGGCCCTCGACCTGCTGACGGCCGACGGCCCGGAGACCGACGACTGGACGGCCGACCTCTGCCGTACCAGCCTGGCCCCGACCTACCTGCTCCTGGGCCGCTACCAGGAAGCATCGGACCACGCGAGCCGCGTGCTCGCCCGGCCCAGGGCCCAGCGGAACGGGCCGATGGACTGCTCTCTGCTCAACACCCTGGCGGCGGCGCAGCACGCCCTCGGGCGGCCGGAGGAGGCGGTCGGGCACTACGAACGGTCCCTCGCCGTGAGCAGCCGTCTGACGGGCTATCCCGCCCAGCGGGCCCACGCCTTCGCGGGACTGGCCGCCGCCCACCGGGCACTGGGGTGCGAGGAGCGCTCCCGTCAGGCTTCGGACGCCGCGCACGAGATCTACGCGGAGCTGCCGGCGCACCAGCTGACCTCGAACCTGCCGATCCTGGCCGCACTGGGTTTCACTCCGCCCGCGGCGACCGACCGGCGGCGCTAGCTCCGGCCGACTGTCAGGTGCCGGAACGACGTCGGAGCCGCGTCGTGGCCAGTACTCCCAGGACCATGAGCAAACCGCCGATCGCGATCCCGATGTGCTTCGCGCTCAGCAGGCGGTTGTGCCTGCCTTCGGCCGCAGCGGAGCGCGGAGGAGGGGGGACGGTGGCCCCGGAGCTGGGGGTCGCCGACTCGGACTGGCCGTCTTGAGGACTGTCCGTTGCCTGGGGCGACGGGGAGCCGGACGGGTCGCTCCCGTCAGCGGCTCCGCCCCGGTACAGGAGGGCGCCGTCACCGCGGTCGCGGTCACCGTGGTCACCGTCGTGCCTGTCGATGCAGTGGGTGGCCGGGAAGGAGAAGACCCGTTCGTGGCGGTCGAACGCCTTCACCACGAAGAGCGGGTGCTCCCTGAAGAAGTCGCGGATCTGCCACTCGTACTGGTTGCTGGTCTGGGTGGGGTAGTTCACGTCCAAATACGTTGAAGGAGCGAAGTTGTCCCATGGTGCTGCCGGCGACGAGGGCGAGGCTGACGTGGACCCCTGGAGGACGAGAGCCTCCGGCCCGTGCCGGCCGTTCTTCAGGATGACTCTGAAGCTTTGGTCGATGAGGACGACACGGCGGGCGCTGTGGCAGTCACGCGGGGGATTGTGGTCATCGTGTCGCCCCTCCCCCACGCCGTCCCCGTCCTGGATCCACGGGGAGCCGAAGGCATGACGTGCGGACGCCTGCGCGGCGACGTCTGCCGACGGAGACGCGAGGGCGATGGCCGCGCCCGCCAGCGACGCTGCGACCCGGGGACGGCGATTCATCCAACGACCTCCATGGGTGTCGAACACGCTGGACCGCCCGCTGGGCGACGCGTCCGAGTCTCAGGAGAAGTTAAGAGGAGTCGACTCGTCACATCGTGAGCCTCCCTGGGGAGCCCTCCTTTTGTCACTCAGCCGCAGCAGTCGGTTGACGGCCCGGTCAAGCGCTGGGCCGGGCGGGGCTCACGGAGTGCGGGCTGGGTGGGCCGGCAGGGGGAGGCGCAGGAGGAAGCGGGCGCCGGTGGGAGAGTCGGCGAGGGTGAGGGTGCCGTGGTGGCGGGTTGCCAGGTCACGGGCGATGGCGAGGCCGAGCCCCGCGCCGCCGGTGTCGCGGGTGCGGGCCTCGTCGAGGCGGGTGAAGGGGGCGAAGACGCGCTCGCGGTCGGGGGCGGGGATGCCGGGGCCGTCGTCCAGGACTTCGAGGACGGCCCAGTGGCCGTCGGGGCCGTGGTCCTCGGTGAGGGTGACGGTGACGCGGTCGGCGGCGTGGCGCAGCGCGTTCTCCAGCAGGTTGCGGAGCAGGCGGTGGAGTTGGGCGGCGTTGCCGGGGACTTCCAGCGGGCGGTCGGCGTGGACGGTGATCCGGCTGGTGCCGTGCGGGAGTTCGGCGGCGACGTCGCGGGCGAGGTCGGTGAGTTCGACCCGGGTGTGGTGGGCCGGTGCGGCGACAGGCGGGCGGGCGAGCAGGAGCAGGTCGTCGGCGAGGTGCTGGAGGCGGACGGTGTCGGCGCGGGCGGCGCGGACGACGGTGGGCCAGTCGGTGCGGTCGGGGTGGGTGAGGGCGACCTCCAGGGAGGTGCGCAGTCCGGCGAGGGGACTGCGCAGTTCGTGCGAGGCGTCGGCGACGAAGCGGCGCTGGGCGGTGACGGCGTGGTCGAGCTTTTCGAGGGTCTGGTTGGTGGTGGTGGCGAGGTTGGCGATCTCGTCGGCGGTGGGTGGAACGGGGACGCGCCGGTCGAGGTGCTGGGCGGTGATGGAGGCCATCTGGGCGCGGATCGCCTCGACCCGGCGCATCGCCTGGGCGGTGACCGCCCAGGCGATGGCGGCCACCAGCAGGACGGCGAAGGGCCCGGCGACCAGCAGCAGCCGTTGGACGGACTCCTGGACGCGTTCGGCGTCCCAGGGCGGTACGACCAGGTAGGCGGTGACGGTGCGCTCGCCCCGGTCGGGTTCGCCGAAGCCGGACTGGATGGAGTAGCCGCTGATGCCGCCGGCGCTCTGCCCGTACAGGGGGAGGGCGTGGTGGGCCAGGCGGCTGGCGGTGCCGGTGGCCGGGGCGCCGAGCGTGAGGGTGCGGGAGACCTGCTCGCCTTGGGGCAGCGGTGTGAGCTGGGCGGCGACCTGGGCGCGGAAGGGTTCGAGGTCGGGGCTGACCTCCAGGAGCCGGCCGGAGTCCAGGACGAGGGCGTAGGTGCGGTCGCCGCCGAGCAGTCCGCTCGCCGGGATGCGACCGGTGCGCATGTCCGCGACCGCCACGTCGAGGCGGGCCTGCGCGGCGGTCTTCGCGTCGTCCAACTGGGAGTCGTAGAGGCTGTGGCTGAGCCAGAACGCGCCCGCGGTGAAGGCGGCAGCAGCGGCCAGGCCGGCCGCCGCCGCGGAACGGGCCCGCAGCGAGCGCAGTGAGCGCAGCAGCCGGGGCAGCCGCAGCGGCCTAGCCACGGGAGTCCAGCCGGTAGCCGGTACCGCGCACGGTGACGATGGAGTTCCGGCCGAACGGGACGTCGATCTTGCGGCGCAGCGCGCTGACGTACACCTCGACGATGTTCGGGTCGCCCTCGTAGCCGCTCTCCCAGACCTGGTCGAGGATGGTGGTCTTGGCGACGACCTCGCCGGGGCGTTCGGCCAGGCACTCCAGGACGGCGTACTCGCGGGGTGTGAGGGCGACCGGGGTGCCGGCGCGGTGGCAGGAGCGGTCGGCGGGGTCGAGGACCAGGTCGCCGACGGTCAGCGCGGGCGGGCGTTCGGCGCCGCCGCGGCGGACCAGGGCGCGCAGCCGGGCGACCAGGACCGGGTAGGAGAAGGGCTTGGCGAGGTAGTCGTCGGCGCCGGTGTCCAGGGACTCGATCTCGTCGTACTCGCCGTCCTTGGCGGTGAGCATCAGGATCGGGGTGGTGACGCCTTCCTGGCGCAGCTGGGCGCAGACCCGGTAGCCGTTGAGGCCGGGGAGCATGACGTCGAGCAGGATCGCCCGGTAGTCGCCGGTGCGCGCGTACCAGAGGCCGGAGCGGCCGTCGTGGACGACGTCCACGGTGTAGCCCTCCGCTTCGAGCCCGTCCCGGAGGGCGTCGGCCATCCGGGTCTCGTCCTCCACCACCAGTACGCGCATGCGTCTCAGCATGTCACGGGGGGTGTCGCGGTTCCTGAAGGTGCTTTCAGGCTCCTTCAGCGGATCTTCAGAGGGCGGGGCGGACGCTTCGGGGGTCGCCCCACGTCCGCCCTACCGCGAGGTGAGCCCCCGTGACCCTGACCCTGACCCGCGCACCCCGTGCCACGGTCGCGCCCCAGTCCCTGCGGACCAGGCCCGGATCCGGGCCGCTGCCCGGGCTGCCGCGGCCGGGCCGGGCGGCCCTGCTGCCCTGGGCGCTCGCCGCCGTGCTGTTCGCCGCCTACAGCGCGCTGTCCGTCTCCCGCCATCTGCACCTGCGGACGTCCGGTTTCGACCTGGGGATCTTCGAGCAGGCCGTGCGCGGTTACGCCGAGGGCCGCGCGCCGGTCTCCGAGCTGAAGGGGCCGGGGTTCCACCTGCTCGGGGACCACTTCCACCCGATCCTGGCCACCCTCGCACCGCTCTACCGGGCGTTCCCCTCCCCGCTGACCCTGCTGGTCGCCCAGGCAGCGCTGCTCGCCGTGTCCGCCGTCCCGGTGACCAGGGTGGCGGCGCGGGCGGCCGGTCCGTGGGCGGGCGCGGGCATCGGCGTCGGGTACGGGCTGTCGGTCGGCCTGCAGCAGACGGTGGCCTTCGACTTTCACGAAGTCGCCTTCGCCGTACCGCTGTTGGCCTTCGCCCTGGAGCGGCTGACGCTGCGGAGGTGGCGCGCGGCCGCGTGGTGCGCGCTGCCGTTGCTGCTCGTGAAGGAGGACCTGGCGGCGACGGTCGTGGCCGTCGGCTGCTACCTGTTCTGGCACGGCCGCCGCCGGCTCGGCGTGGGCGTCGTCGCGCTCGCCACCGCCACCGTGGCGCTGGTGGTGCTGGTCGTCATCCCGGCCCTCAATCCCGACGGCGTCTACACCTACCTGTCCAACGTGGACGGCCCGTCCGGGGACCCCGTGAGCAGGCTGCTCCTGCCCGCGCAGAAGTGGGGGACGGTCGCCGTGCTGCTGGCTCCCACCGCGTTCCTGGCGCTGCGTTCTCCGCTGATCCTGCTCGCGCTCCCCACCCTGGCCTGGCGGTTCTGGTCCACCAACCCCGCCTACTGGGGGACGGGCTTCCACTACGGCGCCGTCCTGATGCCGATCATCTTTATCGCCTTCGCCGACGCCCTGGCCCGGCTCCGCGCGCGGCACGGCCTGCGGCGGTGGACGGCCTGCGGCCTCGTGGCCGTCGGACTCGCGGTGACGGTTGCCGCCCTGCCCTTCCGCCCCCTCGCCGAGCTGGCCCGGCCCGCCACCTGGCAGCGCGACGCGACGGCCGACGCCGTGCGCGGGGTGCTGCGGGTGATCCCGGACGGCGCCGAGGTGGCTGCCGCCAACAATCTCGCACCCCAACTCACCGACCGCACCCGGGTTTTCCTCTTCCCGTACTACCCCGGAGGCCCGGGCGCGAAGCCCGACTGGGTCGCGGCCCCCGACCACCCGAAGGACGGCCTCTTCCCCGCCGGCCAGGAGGCCGACGCCCTTCGCGCCCTCCCCGCCGCCGGCTACCGTCCCGTCGCGAGCGCCGGCGGCGTCACCGTCTACCGCCTCGATTCACGGGCATGACGGCCTCCTGCGGGAGCGGCCGCGATCAGCGCCGTCCGGGCGAGCCGGACGACGGCAGGGCGCCGACCGGGTCCGCCAGGCACCTCACCGTCTCCCGCCCCGGCGTCAGACGGTGAGGTGCCTGGCGCCGGGGTCGGTGGCAGCCTCAGGGGTCGCCCCGGTGGCGGCCTCGGGGGTGGCGCCGTGCTGCTCCTCGTCGGGGCGGGCCTCCTTGGGCAGGAGGAAGGTGATGGCGAGGAACGCCACCAGCAGGCACGCCTGGACGATCAGCGCGTGGTGGAAGCCGGTGGTGAAGTCGCCGGCCTTGACCTGGTCGAAGAAGACCGAACCGAAGACGGCGACGCCGATGGAGCCGCCGACCGCCTGGACCGCGGTCAGGACTCCGGACGCGGAGCCGATCTCGTGGTCGTCGACGGCGGCGAGGATGAAGCTGAACAGGGCGGCGATCACCATGCCGGCGCCGACGCCCGCCACGACGGTGCCGGGAACGATGTCCCAGATGGAGAAGGTGGCGGCGTCGAGGCCGTCGAGTTCGAACCACAGCACGGCCGCACCGGCGAGCTGGACCAGCGGTCCGATCTGGAGCACGCCGCGGCCGATCCTGTTCACGAGGAAGGCGCCGCTGACGGCGCCGCCGATCGCGGTGCCCACCGCGAGGGGCAGGTTGCCCAGTCCCGCCTCACCCGCGGTGAAGTGCCTGCCGATCTGGAGGTAGAGGGTCAGGACGAGCTGGGTGCCGATCATCCCGCCGAAGAACAGGGCGATGCCGCCGAGCCCGACGGTGAAGGCGGGCTTGCGGAGCAGGGCGGGGGTCACCAGCGGTTCGCGGCCCGCGGCGGCCGTTCGGCGCTGCTGAAGGGCGAACAGGGCGAAGCCGATCGCGGAGGCGGCCATGCTCAGCCAGGTCCACAGTGGCCAGCCGTCCTCCTGGCCCTGGTTCAGCGGCAGCACGAGCAGGGCGCACGAGGCCACGATCAGGGCCGCGCCGGTGATGTCGACCCGTACCGTGCGGCTGCCCGCCTTGTCGGGGACGAACCTCGCGGCGACGATCAGGGCCGCGAGTCCGATGGGCAGGTTGA
The DNA here is from genome assembly GCF_041435235.1 of Kitasatospora sp. NBC_01300. Taxonomy (NCBI): domain Bacteria; kingdom Bacillati; phylum Actinomycetota; class Actinomycetes; order Kitasatosporales; family Streptomycetaceae; genus Kitasatospora; species Kitasatospora sp. NBC_01300. Next base: position 338,785 of record NZ_CP108409.1, read on the forward strand.
TCAGGAACACGGATCGCCAGCCGAGGCCGAAGTAGTCGCCCTCGATGAGGAAGCCGCCCAGGACCGGGCCGATGATGCCGCCCAGGCCGAGGACGGGCCCGAAGACCGCGAAGACCTTGGTGAGCTCGGGGCCGGAGAAGTTCTCCCGCAGCAGGCCCAGGCCCTGGGGCAGCAGCAGCGCCCCGGCGGTGCCCTGCAGCAGACGGAAGGCGATCAACGACTCGATGTTCGGCGCGAGCGCGCACAGCAGCGAGCTCGCGGTGAAGGCGGCCAGGCCGACCAGGAACATCCGGCGCCGGCCGTACCGGTCGCCGAGGCGGCCGCCGAGGACCAGGCCGGCGCCCAGGGTGAGGGCGTAGCCGCCGATGACCCATTGCAGTCCGACGGGGCCGGAGCCGAGGGATTCCTCCAGGTCTGGGCCGGCGACGTTGACGATCGAGGCGTCCAGGAGGTCCATGATCTCGGCCGTGATCATGACCGCCAGGATCAGCCACCGCCATCGGTAGGGCTCGGTGGCGGTGCCGAGGGTGGGGGCGGGGGCGGACACGAGCAGATACCTCCATGGTGAAGTAATTTCACAGTGAAGGTAAAATGGTGGAGGTAGGTTGTCAACCTGGAATGCCGGTGTGACCGCGCGGCGGACGACAAGGGTGGAGGGTCCCGTGGAAGAGGCCAAGCGCGACGAGGCCGCGGAACAACGCAACATGGTCGCGGAACAGCGCGAGCGGCTGACCGAGGCGCTGAGGATCTACGGCACCCACTACACGGAGCTCGGCCGACGCTTCGCCGCCTGGCTCGGCCTGCACTCCACCGACGCCGTCGCGCTGCTCCAGATCACCGCCGCCGAGGAGCGCGGAACCCCCCTGTCACCGGCACGGCTCAGCGAACGGATCTCCCTGTCCACGGGAGCGACCACCGCACTCCTCAACCGCCTCGAAGCCGCGGGACACATCACCCGCGCCCGTGAACACACCGACCGGCGCATCGTCACCCTGCGCGGCGGAGGGCACATCCGGGAACGGGCGGAGGAGTTCTTCGACCCGGTCGCCCACCGCCTCGACGCCGCGATGTCGAACTACCCGCCCCGGCTCCTGGAGCAGTTCGAAGCGCTCATGGCCGACCTGAACACCGCCTTGGACACCCACCTCGGGGAACAGGACCCGAAGGCGCCGCACTCCCCCAGCCCCTCCGCCCCCGGGCGGGCATGATCCGGACGGTCAGCAGCAGGTGTGCGGCGCCGCGACGGCCCGGGCCGTCGGCGCCTCGGCGTCGGCGATCCGGCCGCGCAGCATCGCGTCCATCACCGCCATGTACCGCTGCGTCCGGGGGCCGCCGAGGAGGAAGGGGTTCGCCGCACCGGGCGGCTGCCGGCGCAGCTGTTCGACGCGTTCGAGGCCGTAATCGTTCGGGTGGTTGGAGAGCTCGACCTCCACGTTCGACCGGCGCATGACGGCCCGGAAGGCCTGGACGGAAGCGAGGAAGGTGCGCAGCTCCTCCACCGTCGAGGGCGGGTTGAGGCCGCCCCACAGCATCGCGCTGTGGTGCCGGCGGCCGGCCCGGACGGGGATGACCGGGGAGACGGTGCCGGGGGTGTGGCCCGGGGTGTGGTGCAGTTCGATCGTCGTGCCGCCGAGCGTCAGCTGCTCGCCGTCCGCGATGTCGAGGTCCCGGGCGGGGGCGTCGGCCGGGCGGGTGCGGGCGAGGAGGTCCCAGTCGGCCGGGGACATGTGCACGCGGGCGCCGTAGCGGTCGGCGAGGGTCTGCGCGCCGCCGAAGTGGTCCGAGTGGCCGTGGGTGAGGACGACGTGCTTGATCGCCGCCGGATCGGCTCCGACCGCGCGCAGCCCGGGAACGATGATGTTGTCGGCGTCGGCCGGGGAGGTGAGTGCGTCGATCAGCACGATGCCGTCGTCCGTCAGCACCGCCATCGCGGAGACCCAGCCCGCGCTCAGGAGCACGAGGTTGTCGAACAGCTTGACGGGCGCCGGCGCGGGCAGGTCGGGAAGGTCGGAGCCGGGGGTCAGCGCCGTCACCAGGGCGCGCAGCACGGGGTCGTCACCGGCGAGGCGGCGGGCGCGGTCGTAGTGCGGGCGGGAGGCGGACGGCGGACCCGCGGAGGCGGAGGCCGACGGCGTACTCACGGAGGCCGAGGCCGGAGCCGGGGTCGAGGCGGAGGCCGGGGCCGAGGCGGAGGCGGAGGCCGGGGTCGAGGCGGCGATCGGCGCGGCTCCGGCGGCGATACCCAGGACGGCGAGCTGGGCGAAGCGCCGTCTGGTGAAGTCGGCGTCCGTGGCGGTCCGGCGGGTGGGGTGGATCACGGCGGTCGGGGCTCCTGGTCGTCGGGGCTCTTGCTGGTCGGGGCTCTTGGTGGTCGGAGGTGTTCAGCCGAGGGCGCCGACGACGGTCTTCGTCGCCTGGGCGATCAGCGCGTCGTCGGAGGTGGCATCGGCCTTGCCGCGGTCGGACAGGACGACGATCACGACCGGGCTCCGGCCGCCGGAGGGCCACGCGACGGCGACGTCGTTGCGGGTGCCGTAGCCGCCGTTGCCGGTCTTGTCGCCGACCTTCCAGTCGGCGGGCACGCCCGCGCGGATGTAGGGGGCACCCGTGGTGTTGCCGACGAGCCAGTCGGTCAGCAGCCGGCGCCGGTCCTCCGCGAGGACGTCGCCCAGGGCGTAGCGGCGCAGGTCGGCGGCGAAGGCGCTGGGGGTGCTGGTGTCGCGGGTGTCCCCCGGGGTCGCCTCGTTGAGGGTCGGCTCGGTGCGGTCGACGCTGGTGGTCGGGTCCCCGAGGTCGCGCAGCGACTGCTGGACGGCCGCCGGGCCGCCGAGCTCGGCCATGACGAGGTTGGCGGCGGTGTTGTCGCTGTACTGGATCGCGGCGGCGGCCAGATCACGCACCTTCATACCGGTGGCGACGTGCTTCGAGGTGATCGGCGCCCATGACAGGACGTCCTCCTGGCGGTACGTGACCACCTTGTCCAGTTCCTCGTCGGAGGCCTTGCGCAGCAGGGCGCCGGCGGCGAGCGACTTGATCGTGGACGCGTACGCGAACCGCTCGTCGGCCCGGTAGGAGATCTCCCGGCCGCTGCCGGTGTCCACCGCGTACACGCCGAGGCGGGCGCCGAACTGCTGCTCGAGTCCCTTGAAGGAAGCGCTCGTCGTATCCGCCGCAGGCATCGCGCTGGATACCGGGGCAGGCGCGCCGGCAGCCGCATGGCTACTGGGTCCCGCGGAGCCGCACCCGCTCAGCAGGGCGGCCGCGAGCAGGGCCACGGCGGGCAGCGCGGTACGGGGGCGGCGAAGGGCAGGCGTCATCGGTGGTCTCCCAGGTGGTTCGGTTGGTCACCCTCAGCTAAACAGGCCGTCGGGCCATCAGTCCAAGACCACTATGGTGAAGAGATCGATAAGAGAATGCCTATGATTGCTGGCCATGGACCTGTTGGGGCACCTACGCCACTTCCGCGCCGTCGCCGAGGACCGGCACTTCGGCCGCGCCGCCGAGCGCCTGCGGATCGCCCAGCCCTCGCTCTCCCAGCGGATCAAACGTCTGGAGCGCGAGCTCGGCGTGACCCTGTTCGACCGCGGACCGCGCGGAGTCGAGCTCACCCCGGCGGGCCTGCTGCTGCTCGCGGAGGCGAAGGAGGTGCTGGAGAGCACCGCCCGCCTCCTCGCCACCGCCGCCGACCTGCGCACCGGCCGGGCGGGCACCCTGCGCGCGGCCGTGCCGCCCGAACTGGGGCCGGCCGTCCTGGCCGCGCTGCTCACCGGCTTCGAGAGCGCCTCCCCCGGCACCCGGCTCGAACTGCGGGAACTGCCGGTCGCGGTCATGGCCCGCGAACTCGCCCAGCACACCGTGGACGTCGCCGTCGTCCGCCACCCGTGCCCCGCCGCCGGGCTGGCGTTCGGGCCGGTCCTGCACCAGCCGCTCGGCGTCCTGCTCGCCGCCGGGAGCCCGGACGCCGACCGCCCGGAGCTGGCCGTGGCCGAACTGACCGGCCGGCGCCTGGTGTTCTTCCCCCGCGCCACCGCCCCCGCGCTCTACGACGAGATGCTCACCACCCTGACCCGGCACGGCTGCACGCCCGAGGCCGTCGTCGACCCGCCCGGCCCGGACGTCGCGGGCGCACTCGTGCTCACCGGCAGCGCCGTCGCCCTGGTGCCACGCACCACGCCGCCACCGGGTACAGTCTGGCGTCCGCTGACCGGCACCCCGCTGGCCTGGCGCACCTCCACGGCCTGGCCGACCGGGAGCGGCGGCCCCGCCGTCCGGCTGTTCGCCGAGGCCGCCCACCAGGCGCTGACCGAACACGGCGGCCTGCTGCCCCAGCCGCCCAACCCCCCGCTCTTCCCCCGGCCCGCAATGGAGTTCCCGCTGTGACCAGCGACCGCGCCCACGGCAACCGCGCATCCGGCGACCGCCCCGCCGACGTCCGTCCCGCCGGCGTCCGCACCGCACGCGCCCGCATCGCCGCCGCCTTCGCCGACGCCGGCGTCAGCGGCCGGCTGCACGTCCGCGACCTCGACACCGGCACCGAGATCGCCCTCGACGCCGACACCCCGGTCAGCACCTCCAGCGTTCACAAGCTCTGCCTCCTGGTCACGCTCTTCCGCGAGGCCGCCGCCGGCCGGATCGACCTCACCCGACAGATGGAGATCCCCGCCACCGGCCGCACCTCCGGCGGCACCGGCCTGGCCGCCATGCTCGACGCCGCCCGGCTCTCCCTGCGCGACCTCGCCTACCTGACCGTCGCCGTCAGCGACAACGCCGCCGCGGACGTCCTCTGGGACGAGATCGGCCTCGACACCGTCAACCGCACCATGGCCGACCTCGGCCTGACCCGCACCGTCGCCGTCCACAAGCTCCGCGACCTCATCGCCGCCCTCGCCGAGGACACCGGCCGCGACTCCCCCGTCGACCCCGCCGTCGTCGCCCGCCTCAGAGTCCTCGACCCCACCTTCACCAACCGCAGCACCGCCCGCGACATGACCACCCTGCTCGCCGCCCTCTGGCACGGCGACGCCTGCCCCGGCGAACACGGCGCCGCCCTCCGCCGCCTGCTCGGCCTCCAGGTCTGGCCGCACCGCCTCGCCTCCGGCTTCCCCTACGACGACGTCCGCGTCCACGGAAAGACCGGCACCCTCCCGACGCTGCGCCACGAGGTCGGCGTCGTCGAATACCCCGACGGCGGCCGCTACGCCCTCGCCATCTTCACCCGCGCCGCCGCCACCACCATCACCCTCCCCGCCGCCGACGCCGCCATCGGCACCACCGCCCGCCTCGCCGTCGACGCCCTGCGCGCGATGGCGACCGGCAGGGGCGACGGCCCGTCAGCAGCTCAGCAGGCCCGGTGACCTGCGAGGTCGGGCGACAATCTCGACTCGCGGTTCAACTCCCGTCGCCCTACTGAACGCTGTAGTTCAGGACGATGGTGGTGTCGTCGGCAGTGGTGTACTCCAGGGTGCCGTCGCCGCTGATGGTCCGGTAGGCGCCGGTGCCGCCGACGATCGCCACCGGGAACTGCTTTCCGGGGTTGGGGACAGTGCGCTCGTGCATGGTGCTCACGTGCACTTCCCCGCCGGCCAGGCGCAGGATCGTCTTGTCGTGGGTGACGATCGTGGCCGGCGGGCCCGCGACGAGTCGGACGATCATCGAGATGACCGATCCGTCGCCAAGGAGGTTTCCGCTGGTGTCCTGCAGCCGGAGGTCGATGCTGAACGGGGCACCCAGCGACGGCACGGCGGGCAGGGTGTTCGAGGCTCGCTGGGCGATCACGGTCATGGTCTGGTCGGCGCGTGGCGTCCGCCCGGTGCGCGGCGCCGTGTCCGCAACCGCGGGCGCCGCCAGCATTCCCGTGCCGGCCACGGCCGCGCCCGCGCCGGCCAGCGCCGTGATCGCCGTCCTGCGCGGGATGTCCGCCCGACCCGGAACTTCCGCCATCTCAGTACCCCTTTGCTTCTGGTCACCGACAGCCCAAGATGATCGCGCGGTCGGATAGCTTCCGCGCTTCACCGCGCTCGGGGTTCACAGTAGACAGGGGCCGACGAGGAAAAACGTTCCCTCCAAAGGACGACGCGCGCTCTGGCGTCCGCATCCACGGGGCGGCAACCGGACGGAGCCAGCCGTTGTCCGGGGCACCGAGGCCGGCAACCCTGACACCGAGGAAGAAGCAACCCTGCGGGGTGGTCGTACAGAGAACCAGTGAGGAGCCCGCGCGTCAGCGATCCGCCACTCCTCGGGCAGCGCGCCCGAAGGGGCCCCAAGTTGCCGGTCCCGGGGGCCGTGGTGGGGATGGTCCCGGTCCGGGTTGCGCAGGTGCCGTCGAGACCGTCCAGACATGAGCGGTGTCAGCGCCGTCCAATTCGTGGTTCGGGGCACGACCGCAGCGCCCCCAGGTCCGACGCGACCATGGAAGACGTCCGGCGACATCGGCCTCATCTGCGGCTGACCACCCCGACGGCCCGGCGCCGACGGCCACCACTCCCCCGGATTGGAAGCGTGCTGGAGCAGGGAGGGCGACGTCGCGTTCGCGAGTCGGTTCATACGTACCGTCATCGTCGCACGATCCGGACCGTCCAGCCCAGCCTCCTCGACTGTCGGATGCGCACACGGCGCAGGTTGCCGGTAGCCACCTGGCGAAGTGGCACCGTCTCGGCCCCGGGCCGGAAGCCCGTCTGCGGTCACCGGTCTCGACGCCCGCAGTGACATCCTGTTCGAGCAGAGCACTGAACGGAGCCTTCGCTCAGGCGTCCAGTGGGATGCACTGCGCTGCGCCGACGGCCCGAGAGCCATCGCCGTTACGACCAGTGGTGCTCGGTGACGGCGCCGCCATGGATGGTGATGGTGGTGTCCGGGGTGTCGGTGATACGCCAGATCGTGTAGTCGCCTTCGGGCAGTGGTGAGATGACGGCGCAGTGGGTGGTGTACCCGGTGAGGTGGCGTGGGCGGACGGCCGCGTGGGTGCGGGTGGTGTCGTCGCCGCTGGGGCTGACCTCGATCTCCAGGCCGTCTTCGGCTGGGCCGGTGTGGATGATCAGGGCACCGAGGGTGCCGCCGATCTCCAGGACCACGCTGCCCTCGCGTGAGGGGGCGGGCAGCGGCGCGTGGAGGTGCGGGTGGGTGTGCTGCTGGGTCATGGCTCGTTCTCCCTCGTCCGTCCAGGTGTGTGGGGTCGCGATCGTGCCGCGGCGCGGGTGCCCCCGGGCCGCGGCACGCGGCGGTCAGCTGGACGGGTTGTTGTAGCCGTCGTAGGGCAGGCCGAGGTAGGGGAAGGTGGTGAGGTAGGGGTTCTTGACGTCGGAGGGGGTGAGGCCGTCGGTGATGGCGCTGGTCGCGGCGTCGGGGGTGAAGGAGGGATCGACCAGCGGCAGCGTCAGGCCGGCGACGGCGCGCAGTTCGACGGTGACGACGTCGTCGAAGACGCGGCGCCCGTTGGGGAAGCCGGCCGCGTCGCCCGCGACGAGGCCGAGGATGTTGGGGCTGGTGGCCGGGGGGACGGCGACGTTCAGGCGCAGCATGTCGGCCTGGGTATCGCCGGTGTAGTTCTGGAAGCCGGGGACGACACCGGTGGGGATGCCGGTGAGGAGGATGGCGAGGAGGTCGGCGCGGGGCTTCGTGTAGGCGGCGAGGTTGGGGAAGACGCCGGGGTAGAGGGCGGGGAGGAGCTTGGCCAGTTCGGGCGTGGCGACGTACTGGGCGAAGTTCTTGTCGTCGGCCGGGGGCTGGGAGTTCCAGAGGTCCTTCTTCCCCATGGGGACGATGACCTCGTTGAACAGGGGGTTGCCCAGGCGGGAGACCTGGACGAAGGGGCCGGACTCGGTGTCACGTCCGGTGGTGTTGATGATGCGGGCCTGACGACGAGAGGCGGTGGTCCAGACGCCGATGGTGGCGTGGGGGTCCAGCACGTCGCCGGGCTTGCGTCCACCGCGGGTCAGGTCGGTGATCGGGACCTGCAAGGCGATGCTGTGGACGTTGAGCGTCTTGGTGGTGTTCACACCGGGGGCGGGCTGGGTGAAGGCGGGCATGACGTGCAGCTGCTGGAAGGGACGCAGGGTGCCGAGGTCGAAGATCGAGCCGAGGTCGACGTAGAAGCCCTCCGCGCGCTGGCCGGCGAAGACGTTTCGCCCGCTTTCGAGCTGGTGGACGGCCGCCCCTGCGAGCGAGGCGTAGTCGGGGGTGGAGAGCGGGCCGATGTTGCACGGCGGGCAGGTGAGGTTCTCGGCCAGGACGCGGCGACGGTCGTCGGCCTCGACGCGGGTGACGGTGTAGGTCTGGCGGCGGTTCCAGTTCGGGGAGTCCAGTGAGGTGATCGGCCCGGTGTTGTACAGGAAGGAGTCGGGGTTGCGGACCTCGACCTTGAAGCGGAACTCGTAGGTGACGTCGGCGCGGCCGTCGTTGTCGTTGTCGATGTGGATCGCGTAGAGGACGTCGTCGCCGAACTCGTAGAAGTTGGGTCCGCCGGCCGGTCCCTGGAGGGGGATGTAGTTGGCGATCAGGGTGACGGTGTCGCAGTTGTCGGGGCTGACGAAGGCGTAGACGTCGGTGCTGTCGGCGACCGGGTCCTTGGAGATCTCGGGGGCTTCGCGGTGGGAGGACACAGGAACCTCGCTGAAAGTCGGTGTGCGGGCAGGGTGGAGGGCCCGCCGGCCCCTGCGGGGAGCGGCGGTCAGGGGCCGGCCGGTGCTGGGACGGCTCTCAGTTGAGGGCGCGGGCGAGTGCTGCGGCCAGCTTGGGGTCTTGGACGCGCTGGTGGCGGTCGCCGCTGTACAGGTCGAGGTGGCCGGAGCGGATGTCGCGCACGTGCACGATCATGGGCTGGTCGTGGTCGTGGTCGTGGTCAGGGGCCGGTGCGTCAGCCGGGGGCGCGGTGGGCGCGCCGTCTGTGGCAGCGCTCGCCGGGCCGGTGCCGGTGACCAGGGTCGCGGCGAGGCCGGCGGCGCCAACGGCTGCGGCCTGGCGCATCAGACTGCGGCGGGACAGGCCGTCAGGCGGCGTGTCGGCCGCGGGGGTTTCCAGGGACATGGATTCTCCTGCGAATTGATGTGGACGGAGAAGGGGGCCGCCGGCTCGGCCTGATCTGCCGCCCACGCCGGTGGAGGAACCGGCCTCGGCGACGCGCAGAGTCGGAAAAAAAGAATGGAAGATGACGGCCATGGCCCCAGGCGCTGCTAGGCGGTCACCGGGAAGTGAAGTGGCCCCGGAATGCCGCAGTCAAGGCGGCACGCGACCGCGCGCGACCGCTTCTCACCCGGCCGGAGCAGCTGCGCCGCAGCTCAACGCCTATCTGCTCACCCGCGCGAGTGAAACGGGGAAGTTGAGCCCTCCGGAGACCCATCCCGCAGCCACCCGGGCACGAAGACGATGTGACAGGACGTTCCCGCGTTCGCCGTTCCGGCATTCAACGGGCATCGTCGACCGGCCATCGGCCTGCGCGAGAGATCTGAGGTGCCGTGAATGTTCCAGACCCGCGGCTTGGAAATCGTCATCATCGGCCTGGTCGCCTTGGCGTTGTTCGGAGCCAAACGGCTCCCGGATTCCGCGCGGGCGCTGGGCAAGTCGCTGCGCATTCTCAAGGCCGAGACGAACGCGCTGAAGGCAGCAGCCCACCGCGCTGCCGATCGACTCGGACGATCTCGCCGACGCCGACCGCTGAGTACCGCGCACCCGCCGCTTCCCGCCGACCACGTCCCGTCACTTCATCGCCCTCCAAGAGGAACTCACCGCGTTCGACCTGAGCCTCGTCAAGATCGTCGTACTGATGGCGTTGGCGGTCATGATCTTCGGCGCCGTCACCTCCGCCCCCGGAGATGTCGAGCCTCGACAAAGAAATCCGCGAGGCCGCGCAGCCAATCGAACAGCAGCTCCGTGAAGACCTGAACGTCATCGCCCGGCCGTCCGAACCGCAGCTGCACAGCGTGGACACGCCCCCGCACAACCGCTGAGCAGCGGTGCGGGTAGCCCGCCGGAGCGCCGAAGTCGGCTACGGGACCGGTGTCACACGGCTCGGTGGTCTTCGAACACCGGTCGGGCGGCTCCTGTCCCCCGGTCTTCGGGCGCGATCGCGCCACGGCCGCCGCAGGGATCCAGGCGCGCCGGTTGCCGCATACGGACGGTTCCCGGCCACGCCTTCGTCTCTAGGGACGGAAGGTGCGGCGGTAGGTGTCGGGCGGGACGCCGACGCTGCGGTGGAAGTGGCGGCGCAGGGTGGTGGCGGTGCCCATGCCGGTGGCCGTGGCAATGGTGTCGACGGTGGCGTTGGTGGTCTCCAGCAGTTCCTGGGCGTGGCGGATGCGCTGGGTGTGGAGCCACTGCAGCGGCGTGGTGCCGGTGAGGTGCTTGAAGTGGCGGCCGAGGTGGCGCGAGCTCATGCGGGCCCGGCGGGCCAGGTCCTCGACGGTGAGCGGTTGGTCCAGCCGCTCCAGCGCCCAGGGGAAGAGCTCGCCCAACGGGTGGTTGCCCGGGGCGGGCAGGGGCGTGGAGATGAACTGGGCCTGGCCGCCGTCCCGGTGCGGTGGGATGACCAGGCGGCGGGCGATCTTGTTGGCGTTGGCCGAGCCGTGGTCGAGACGCACCAGGTGCAGGCACAGGTCCATGGCCGCGGCCTTGCCTGCAGAGGTGAGGACGTCGCCGTTGTCGACGTAGAGGACGTCCGGGTCGACGGTGGCGGCCGGGTGGCGCCGGGCCAGTTCCCGGGTGTGGGCCCAGTGGGTGGTGGCGCGTCTGCCGTCGAGCAGGCCGGCCGCTCCCAGGACGAAGGCGCCGGTGCACAGCGAGACGACGCGGGCGCCGGCCTCGTGGGCCGCACGCACCGCGTCGACCAGTTCAGCGGGCGGTTCGCGGTCGGTGTCGGCCCAGCCGGGGACGATCACGGTGTCGGCGTGCGGGAGGTGGTCGAGTCCGTGGTCGGGTTCCAGACGGAAGCGGTCGACGCGGACCGGGCCGGTTCCGCAGAGGGAGAAGTCGTACCAGGGGTCCACGACGTGGGTCAGGTCCGCTCCGAAGATCTCGACGGCAACGGACAGTTCGTAGTGGAGCATGCCGTCGGTGACGGCCAGCGCGACGCGATGCATGTCCGAAAGTGTACGTGGCGTGTCGTTTCCGACACTCGTGCGGGGTGCGGGCGCGCGGACAGGATGTGGGTGTCAGGCCGCGGCGGATCGACATCCCCGCGGACGTCCGAGTGCACGGGGAGCAGTCTCATGGGGTCAGGCCAGCTGGTGGCGGTGTTCGGCGCGTACGGTCACACCGGGCGGTTCGTGGTCGCGGAGCTGGCCGCGCGCGGGTTCGTCCCGGTTCCCTCCGGGCGCAACGCGCGGGCGCTGGAGGAACTTGCCGGTGAGCACGGGCTGCAGGGCCGGGTGGCGTCGGTGGACGATCCGGCCTCGCTGGACCGTGCCCTGGCGGGCACGGTGGCGGTGATCAACTGCGCGGGCCCCTTCGCCTCGACCACCGGCCCCGTGATCGAGGCCGCGCTTCGCGCGAGGATCCCGTACCTGGACGTGGCGGCCGAGATCGAGGCCAACCTCGACACCTTCGCGCACTACCGCGAACGGGCCCGGGAGTCGGCAGCTGTGATCGTCCCGGCGATGGCCTTCTTCGGCGGCCTCGGCGACCTGCTGGCCACCGCGGCGATGGGCGACTGGGCCGAGGCCGACGAGGCGCACATCGCCTACGCACTCAGCAGTTGGCACCCCACCGCCGGCACCCGGCTGTCGGGCGCGGTCTCCCGCGAGCGGCGCGGCGACCACCGCCTGCGCTACCGCGGCGGGCGGTGGGAGCGGCGCACCGATGCCGCGCCCACCCTGGAGTGGGCCTTCCCGGAGCCGGTGGGACGCCGGCCGGTGATCGGGGAGTTCACGATGGCGGACGTCGTGACCGTCCCCCAGCACCTGTCCATCTCCGACGTGACCACCTACATGACCGCCGAGGCGGCCCGCGACGTCGTCGCCCCCCACACCCCGGCCCCGGCCGCCGCGGACGGGAGCGGGCGCTCCGACCAGACCTTCCTCGTCGACGTCGTCGTCCGCTCGGGCACAGCCGAACGCCGGGCCACAGCCAGCGGCCAGGACATCTACGCCGTCACCGCACCCCTGGTCGTCGAAGCCCTCGACCGCGTCCTGACCGGCCGCACCAGGACCGCCGGTGTCGCCTCCGCCGGCGAGATCTTCGACGCCCCCGACTTCCTACGCGCGCTCGCCCCCCACATCGCACTCGGTCTGCACCCGGAGAAGGGAAACGCCTGACGCCCGCAGGCGCGGAGTCCGGTGGTGCTTCGGAACTCACGAGTGCTCACACGATGGGGGGCCTGCCCTGGGGAGGTCCCTTGCACGCGCTGGGGAGGGGCCGGCGCCCCGGCGGAGGGCGGCCCTGGGGGCGGGTAGGCAAGCAAGCGGGGCGAGGCGGACCGGGCAGCAGCCCGGTGGACGACGGCAGTGCGGCGCCGTCCGTGATGACGCGTTCCGTGACGGTTCGTGTGCTCCACGGGCACGAGCGGGTGTTCAACTCGCAGTGACACGTGGGCCCGTGGGCAGGGTCGCAAGAACGGGCAATACAGAACAGGCCGACCTCGCTGATCACCGCCGAGACGGCCTCGTGCTGACCGGCCGGTCGGGCGAGGATGGCCGCGCGTGGATGGCCGCGTCGGCCGCGAGGCCGGTGGCCGCCACGGGGCAACGGACCCGGCACGCGAGATCGTCCCGGGCCACGGGCAGCAGCGACCGCTTTCAGGCTGCCCGCGCCGGAACCTGGCAGTCAGTTCCTCGGGCGCGACAATCGGGGCCGGGTAGTCGCCGTCGAGGATCCAGGGCTGGTGAACGGCGCGATGGAGACGGTCACGGGTGGGGCCTCGCGGGGGGTGCGGTGTCGGGTGCCGGGTGTCGGCGTGGTGGCAGGGGCAGGAAGCCGCTGGTGCGGGAGGCGTATTCGGCCCAGCCGGGCCGGTTCGCGGCGAGCTGGCGTTCCAGCATCGGTTTGCCGCTGCCGAAGGCGAGCAGCCAGGTCATCAGCAGCGGGCTGAGGACGAAGGCCCAGCCGACGGGGGCATCGGCGGCGAGCAGGAACAGGCCCCACCAGACGCAGGCGTCGCCGAAGTAGTTGGGGTGGCGGGTGTAGCGCCAGAGGCCACGGTCCATGATCCGGCCGCGGTTGGCGGGATCGGCCTTGAAGCGGGCGAGCTGCCGGTCCCCCACCGCTTCGAAGAACAGGCCGACCGTCCACAGCGCGGTGCCCGTCCAGGCGAGCGGTCCGGGCGGGTGGGGGATGTACTGGGCGGCTTGGACGGGCAGGGAGACGAACCACACGAGGACGGCCTGGAGCAGGTAGACCATCCGCAGCGCGTACCGGGTGCGGGCGGGGCCTTCGGGGACGCGGGAGAGCATCCGGGCGTAACGCGGGTCTTCGGGCGCGCCCCGGGCGCGCCACCGGATGTGCGCGGACAGCCGCAGGCCCCAGACGGTGACGAGGACGGTGGCCAGCAGCCGGCGCCCGGAGTCGCCATGGCCGTTCGAGAGGGCGTAGCCGCTCAGCGCGACGGCGGTGAACGCGAGCCCCCAGGCGACGTCCACGCCGCGGTGGCGGCCGGTGCGCAGGCCGACGGCGAATGCGGTGAGCAGGACGGCGAGGGCTGCGGCGGCGGTGACGGCGAGGCTGACGGCGAAGGCGGCGGCGTTCACGTCAGGTCCTCGTACCACTGGGCGGGCCGGATGCCGGACGCCCGGCCGCCGGGACGTCGGGCGAGGATCTGGTCCACGCCCATCCGGCCTTCGGCGAACGCGAGCGAGCTGCCGGCCGTGTACAGCTCCCACAGCCGCACGGTGGGACGCCCGACCAGGGAGACGAACTCGGCCCGACGCGAACGCAAGGTGTCGTGCCAGGCGTCGATCGTGCGGGCGTAGTGCTCGCGCATCGTCTCCACGTGGAGGACCTCCAGTCCGGCGCCCTCGATGAGGTCCACGGTCTGGCCTGCGGGGCGCATGTGCATGTCGGGAGCGATGTAGGTCTCGATGAAGGCCCCGCCGCCCGGTGCGGTGGCGCCGCGTGACATCTGCTGGACGAGCAGGCGCCCGCCTGGTCGCAGCAGGCCTCGCAGTCGCGCGGTGAACGCGGGGTACTGGTCCTTGCCGACGTGCTCGCCCATCTCCACGCAGCTGATCGCGTCGTAGGCGGTGGGTTCGATGTCCCGGTAGTCGCGCAGTTGGACGTCGACCAGGTCCGCCACGCCTGCCCGGGTGGTGCTCTCGGTGGCCCAGTGGTGCTGGCGTTCGGAGAGGGTGACGGCCGTGACGCGGGCCCCGTAGTGGCGTGCGGCATGGCGGGCGAGTGCGCCCCAGCCGCAGCCGACGTCGAGCAGCCGGGATCCGGGTCCGAGCGCGAGCTTGCGGCAGATCAGGCCGAACTTGGCTTCCTGGGCGGCCTGGAGATCCTGGCCGTCGCGGGTGTAGTAGGCGCAGGAGTAGGCCATGGCCGGGCCGAGTTCGCCGGGCTGCCACAGCAGGCGCCGCACCGCCCTGGGGTGGCGCAGGACGACGACAGGGCCGCGCGCGGGGCCGGTGGCGGAGCCGTCCCAGGCCTTGAGCCGGAAGGGCAGCGGGCCGGGGAGCAGGTGGCCGAGGGTCGTGCCGATCAGGGCCGCCGCGTTCATGCCGTCACCTCGTCGCGGGTGAGGAGGATCTGGTGGACGTCGAGGTAGCCGGTGCGGAACCCGGCCTCGGAGTAGGCGAGGTAGAGCTCCCACGTGCGCCGGAAGACCTCGTCGAAGCCGAGGGCCGCGACCTGCGGTGACCGTTCGGTGAAGCGTTCGCGCCACAGGCGCAGGGTCTCGGCGTAGTGCGGCCCGTACGCGTCGGAGCCGGTCAGCCGCAGCCGCGTATGGCGGATGGCGGTCTCCTCGATCGCCCGCACGGACGGGATGAGGCCGCCGGGGAAGATGTACTTGAGGATCCACGTGTAGGTGTGGCTGCTGGCCAGCATCCGGTCGTGGGGCATGGTGATCGCCTGCAGCGCGACCCGCCCGCCGGGCGCCAGGACCCGGTCGAGGGTGCGGAAGTAGTCCGGCCAGAACGGGCGCCCGACGGCCTCGATCATCTCCACGCTCACCACGGCGTCGTACTCGCCTCCGGCGGCGCGGTAGTCGCACAGCCAGACCGACGCCCGGTCCGCCTGCCCGGCCTCGGCGATCCGCCGCCGGGCGAGGACGAGCTGTTCCTCCGAGAGGGTCAGGCTGACGACGTGGGCACCGCGGGCGGCGGCGCGCAGGGCGAGTTCGCCCCAGCCGGTGCCGATCTCCAGCAGCCGGGTGCCGGGGCCGACGCGGGCCAGGTCGAGCAGCCGGTCGATCTTGCGGTGCTGGGCGGCGGGCAGGCTGTCCCGGGTGGCGACCGGTGCGTGGCCGGGGCCGGTCGGGAAGAGGGCCGAGGAGTAGGTCATCGTCGGGTCGAGGAACAGCGCGAACAGGTCGTTCGACAGGTCGTAGTGCCGGTGGACGTTGCGCCGCGCGTTCGCCGCGGTGGACAGCTCCTGCACGGGCGGTCGCTGGACGTAGAGCCGGCGCAGCCACTGCGCGCCGGCCGGTACCAGGGTCCCGGGGGCGGTGGCGAGCTCGGTGAGCAGCGCGACCAGGTCGGGGCTGTCCCAGTCGCCGGCCTGGTAGGACTCTCCGAAACCGATCAGGCCGCTTTTGCCGATTCGGTGGAGGAAGGCGTGCGGCCGGTGCAGGCGCAGGACGGGGGCGCCGGGCGGTGCCGGGCGCAGCAGGCGGCCGCCGTGGAGTTCGACGCGCAGGCCCCGACGGGCGGCGATCCGGTGCAGCAGGCGCCCGGCGACGGTCGCGCGCAGCGGCGCGTGCGGCACCCGGGCGACGTCCGGCCAGCGGGTCGGGTCGACGAGGGGTGTCGGCGTCGCTGCCAGGGAAGTGCTGGTCGTCATGGGGTGGGCACCTCTTCCGTGGGCGTGCGCTTCTCTGCGCGCCGCGACGGGCCGGCGGTCGGGCGGGGGTTGACGGGCAGTCCGCTCATCCACAGACGGATGCCCTGGTAGCGGATGTGCAGGTTGACGGCCCAGGTGGCGAACGGGTGAGTGAGCGCGGCGCGCAGCAGGGCCGCGGGGCCGGCCGGTCGCGCGGTGCCGTGGACGGTCGCGGTGAAAGCGCGCACGCCCTGGCGTTCCAGATGGATGGTCAGGTGGAGCCGCTCGCCGGGTTCGGGCAGGACCATCCGGTAGCGGCCGTCGACGGGGAAGAACGGTGAGACGTAGAAGTCCTTGACGCTCTCGCCATGGCCCTCGGGATCGGGCGGCAGCAGGTAGCGGTGCCGGCCGCCGTAGGTGTTGTGGACCTCGGCGACCGTACACAGCGACCGGCCAGCCTCGTCGTGGCACCAGTACACGGTCAGCGGGTTGAACACGTACCCGAGTGAGCGGGCCTGGGTCAGCATCAGCACCCGGCCCCCGCCGAGTTGGACACCGTGCGCCTCCAGGTACCGCGCCAGGTCCTGACGGATCCCTGGATCGTCGGCGGCCCGGTCGTGGCCGCCTGCCCGGTCAGGGCTGCCGCTCTGGTCGAGCTCGTGGTCCCGGGCCCGGAAGGCGGCCAGTGGCCGCAGCGGCCACGGCAGCCGGGGAAGGTGGTCCAGGTCCACCAGCCACAGGTAGCCGCGGTGGCGGAAGGACCGCCGGGGCGTGGTGCGCACGTGGGTGGTGCGGGTGTCGTAGAGGACCGCGCCCCAGGGCCCGGGCAGGGCGGTCACGGCGCGCTCACCCCCAGCAGGGACCGTGCCGCCTCGACGCCGGAGCGGCAGCCGTCCTCGTGGAAGCCCCAGCCGTGGTAGGCGCCGGCGAACGCGGTGCGGCCGGTGGCGAGTTCGGGCAGCCGGCGCTGGGCGGCGACCGTGCGCGCGGTGTAGACCGGGTGTTCGTAGAGGGTGCGGGAGACCACCATGTCGTCGGGGATCGGCTGCTGACGGTCTTCGTTGAGGGTGACCAGGTAGTCCTCGGCGGTGTCCAGCCGCAGGAGCCGGTTGAGGTGGTAGCTGATCCGGACCCGGTCGGAGGAGGCGGTGCAGTGGGGCATCCGGTAGTTCCACGATCCGCGTGCCGAGCGTGCGCTGGGCAGGACGGTGGCATCGCGGTGGAGCACGGTCGGGTTGTGCGAGTAGGTGAAGGCGCCGAGGACTTCGAGTTCGGCGTCGGTCGGGTCGGCGAGCAGGTGCACGGCCTGGTCCGCGTGGGTGGCGACGACGACGGCGTCGGCCCCGGTGCGGTGTCCGTCGGCGGTGACCACGGTGACGCCGTCGAGGTGGCGGTGCACCGCACGCACGGGGGCGGAGCGGTGGACGGTTGTGAGCCGCTCGGCGATCTTCTCGACGTAGGTGCGCGAGCCGCCGACGACGGTGCGCCAGAGCGGTGAGCCCGTCACGGAGAGCATGCCGTGGTTGTCGAGGAAGGCGAACAGGTAGCGGGCCGGGTAGTCGCCCGCCAGGTCGGGGGCGCAGGACCACACGGCGGAGACCACCGGGGTCATGAAGTGGCTCACGAAGTACGGCGAGAAGCCTTCGGCGGCGAGGAATTCGCGCAGGCTCGGGTCACCGGCAGCGGGGTCGGCGAGCAGGCGGCGGGCGAGCCGGTGGAAACGCGGTACCTCGGCGAGCATCCGCAGGTACCGGCCGCGGACCAGAGCGCCGGGCCGGGCGAGCAAGCCGACCGCTCCCTTCGCCCCCGCGTACTCCAGGCCGCACCCGTCGCAGCGCACGGACATGCTCATCTCGCTGTCCTGGGTGCGGACGCCGAGTTCGGCGAACAGGCGCACCAGATGGGGGTAGGTCCGCTCGTTGTGCACCAGGAACCCGGTGTCCAGCGCCAGTGCCCGCCCGTCCCGAGCAGTCGCGTCCTGGGTGTGGGCGTGGCCGCCGAGGCGCCCGTCGGCCTCGAACAGTTCGACCGCCAGCCCAGCTCGGGAGAGCTCGTACGCCGCGGTGAGTCCGGCGACGCCGGCCCCCACCACCGCCACCCTGCGCGGACGTGCACCGTCGGCTGCGCCGACGGCCCGGGTGGTGGAGACGGTGTCGAACACGGTCACGAGAGTCCCTCCCGACGGGGCCGCGACGCGGCCCGCATTGTCGTTGCACAGAACCTTCGGAACCGGCTCCGACTCGGATTGGCCGGACTTCCAGGGACAGGCCGAGGCCCCGTCTGAAGCAGCAGCGGTGGGGCAGTCGCGGTGGCGTGGGGAAGCCACCGCTGCGCACCGTGCGGTCGTGCCCACCTCGCGCTGCGGGCAGGCGCTTCCCGTCGGGGCGTGTCAGGGGGTGTGGGTGTGGACGGGCAGGCGGCTGACTCCGCCGATCAGGGATCCGCCGGGGAAGGCGAGCGTGGTGGCGGGCTCGGCGAGGCGCAGGCCTGGTGCGCGGTCGGCGAGTGCGCCGAGCGCGGCCCGCAGTTCCAGCAGCGCGAGGTCGGCGCCGATGCAGCGGTGGGGGCCGTGTCCGAATGCGAGGTGGGGACCCGGCACGCGGGTGATGTCGAAGGTGTGGGGGCGGTCGAAGACGGCGGGGTCGCGTCCGGCGTGCGCGTGGGACGGGACGACCGCCTCGCCGGCCCTGATCGTGGTCGCCCCGACCGTGACGTCCGCCACGGCCAGGCGGGGCAGTCCGACGTCGGCGATGGTGTCGAAGCGGAGGATCTCCTCGATGGCCGGTCGGAGGAGGGCCCGGTCGGTACGGAGAGCCTGCCACTGGTCCGGGTGGTTGAGCAGGGCCAGGACACCGTTGGTGAGAGTGGCGGCCGTGGTGGCGTGTCCGGCCACGAACAGGTTGACGGTGGTGGCGAGCAGTTCCGGACGGCTCAGGTGTCCGGCGGTATGGGCGTCCCGGAGCCGGCCGAGCAGCCCGCCCGGCAGCAGGGCGTCGGCGGCCTGCGGAGAGAAGAGCAGCCGGTCGTAGTGGGCGCGCAGCGCCTCGTGGCCGGCCCGGGCCTGCTGTGGCGGCAGCGAGGTCAGCGAGAGCTTGCGCCGCGCCCACTCGGCCGGCGGGGCACGGTGCGCGGAGCTCACCCCGAGGACGTCGCACACGACGGCGTCGGCCAGCGGAAGGGCGAACGCACCGTGCAGGTCGACCGGTTCGGAGCCCGTTCCGGCGGCCAGCAGCGTGTCCAGGAGACGGTGCACGTGGGCGTCCACCGCGGGCGCGAGGCGGTCGACGCTGTCGCGGCGGAACGCGGGTGCGCAGAGCCGGCGGACCCGGGTGTGGTCCGGAGGGTCCAGGCCGAGCAGGCTCGGCTCGTCCCGGTCCGCCAGGGTCCACCGGGGGCCGCCGGGGGTGGCGAACATGGCCCTGCGGCTGAATCGGCGGTCGGCGAGGACGCGCACCACGTCGGCGTGGCGGACCGCGAGGTGGGCCGGATCGCCACTGGGCAGGGTGATGCGGGCCAGGCCGGGCAGGGTCAGGAGCCCGGTGTGCGGCATGGGCGACAGGCAGTGGGCGCGGTCGAACGGGTAGGGCAGCCGGCGGGGGTGCGGGGTGGCCGTCGTCATGACCCTGCCTCCGAGGCGTGGGACACGTGCTGGGGACCGGTCGGCGGCAGGCCGCAGGCCGCGCGGGGATGGGCGTGGTCGGGACGTGGGTTGCGCCCGAGGTGGTCGTGCCACTGTCGGCGCAGGGCGTCGCCGGCGGTCAGCCCCAGCCAGTCCAGTACGCGCCGGGCGGTGCCGTCGGAATCGGCCACCAGGTCCGTGAAGTGGACCGTCAGGCATCGGTCGGCGACCGACGGGTCGGTGGTGAAGGCGTACATCCTCGACAGTGCGGTGTGCGTGGCGGCGGTCATGTCCCGTCCGATCTCCACGGTGTCGACGGCGTCACTGCGTTTGCGGCGGGCCGCGGACACGAGGCCGCAGACGGAGCCGATCGCCTCGTCGAGGTCGCGTTCGAGGACGACGAACCTCGCGCCGGGGTGAGCGCGGTCCAGATCCGGCAGGTGCCACAGATGGGAAGGGCTCTTCAGGACGAGCCGGGATCCGGCCGGGGCCGGGCGCCGGGCGAGGATGTGGGCGAGCTGGACCCGGTGGAGCGTGTAGGCGGCCGTCAGGTCCTGCTCGGCGAGCCAGGACGCGTAGCCCGGGACCCGGTAACTGAGCAGGCCGAGGACGCTGTTGCGGAAGTCCGTGTTCATCAGGTGTTCGCACTCCTCCGGTTCATTCGCCCCGGTGGGGTGGACGCGGGCCAGCTCGGGCGCGGTCCGGGTCAGCTCGGCCACGTGCCGCTCGGCCTCGGCGACCAGGTCCTCCGTCCCGGCTCCCGGCGGGGTGACCGGTGCCAGCAGCTCCCACAGGCGGGGTGCCCGCAGCGCCGGATGGTGGGCCAGGAGCCTGTGCAGCAGGGTGCTGCCGGTCCGTGGCAGGCCGACCAGGACGACGGGAGGCTCCGACGCCACCGGCGGTGCGGGCAGGGCGTGCACCCACAGCCGGGTGCGGAGAGCGCGGAGCAGGGTGTCGCGTGCCTCGGCGCGGCCGGCCGGGCTGAGGCGGGCCTCGGCCTCCAGGGCCGCGACGAGCAGGTCCAGGGCCGGTCCGTGACCGGGTGCGCCGAAGTCCGTGAGGCCGGTGAGGCGTACCGCCTCGGCCCGCAGCCCGTCGGCGTCGAGCCGCCCGACCGGTGCGGCCCCGCCGCCGTCCCTGCGGCCGGGGAGTCCGGGGCGGGGCGACCGCCCCGCGTTCACCGCGCGGCTCCGGGCCGATCCGGGCATCCGGTTCGAGCGGTCCACAGCTCAGCGACCCGGTCGACCACGGCGCGGAGCCCGTCGCGCTGCACTCGCGGGTTGATCACACAGAGCCGGAAGGCCCTGCGGCCGGCCACGGTGACGCCGACGACCATGGCCCGCCCCTCCTCGCGCAGGTCACGGCAGACCTCGTCCACTGTTCGGTCGGCGTCCTCCGGGGACGGGTCGGGCGCGGCGGCGGGTGGCAGTGCTCGGAAGGTGACGACGGCCAGGGAAGGACCGGTCACCACCTCCAGGCCGGGCCGGGAGCCGATGTACGCGGCGATGTCCTCGGCCATCGTCAGTCCCCGCTCCACCGCGGCGCGGAAGGCGTCCGCGCCGAACACCTTCAGCGACAGCCACAGGCGCAGCGCCCGGAACTCCCGCGTCTGCTCCACCCCCCACTGGAGGTAGTCCACCTCGCCCTCGTCATGGCCGGTGGCGCCCGCGTCCAGGTACCCGGGGAGCCCGATGCCGAACGCGCGCGTCAGGCGGGCGGGGTCACGCAGCAGCACGCATCCCGTCCCGGCGGGCTGGAACAGCCACTTGTGCGGATCGACGCTCACCGAGTCCGCCTGGTCCAGGCCTTCGAGCGGGCCGCGTCCGCGCTCGGTCAGCGCCGCGGGCGCGCCGAACGCGCCGTCCACGTGCAGCCACAGGCCCTCGTCGCGGCAGAAGGCGGCGAGCTCGGGCAGCGGGTCGATGTCGCCGGTGGCCGTGGTGCCCGCGTTGGCCACCACCAGGAAGGGCCGCAGACCGTCGCGGCGGTCCTGGGCCACCTGCCGCGCGAGGCCGTCCAACGGGATCCTGCGGTGGACGTCGGCGGGCAGGGCCCGGACCCGCTCCTCGCCGATGCCCAGGACGTGCAGGGCCCGGGGGACGGACACATGGGTCTGGTCGGAGAAGTAGGCGGTGGCACCGCGGGCCTCGGTCCCGACGAGCGCGTCGCGTGCCGCCGTCAGCGCGGTCAGGTTGGCGGCCGAGCCGCCCGAGACGAACAGTCCGGACGTACCGGGGGCCAGGCCCAGCAGCTCGGCCAGCCAGCGGACGGTGGCCGACTCGATCGCACTGGAGACCCGCCCGGTGAATCGCCATCCGGTCGGCACGGCGAAGCCGGCGGCCAGAGCCGATCCCAGCACCCCGGTGACGGTCCCCGGGGCGGGTACGAACGCGAGGAAGTCCGGATGGTCCGGGTGCGCGTTGCCCTCGCGCAGCAGCCGGCCCACCTCGTCCACCAGTGCGAGCGGATCGTCCACGGGAGCCTCGGGCAAGGGCTCCACACGCAGCCGGGCCGCGTCGGCGGCCGAGCCCGGCGAGGCCACCGGAAGACCCGGGTGCCCGCCCCCGAGGTGTCCCGAGACGATGTCCCAGACCCGGCGGCCCAGGGCGGTCACCGACTCGGCCGGCAGGGTCAGGGAGGTGTTCGCCGGGCCGCCCCCCGTCGGGAGCCCGCTCCGCCGCGAGTCCCGCCGCCCGTCCTGCGCTCCGCCTCTGCCGCACTCACTGATGGTGTCCACGGAGTCACACTGTGACGCCTGGGTCGGGGCCTGACAAGTGCGCCCCCCTGTCCGGGCTGCCGGGGTACCGGCCGGCTCAGGCTGCGGGGTTCAGACCGTTTCACCGGGTGTCGAGGCCCGCCGGCGCAGGAGCTTCTTGTCGGGTTTGCCGGCGTCGGTGAGCGGGAGGGCGTCGGTGAAGTGGACATGGTCGGGTTCGTACATCTCGCCCCGGCCCTGCCGCACCCAGGTCCGCAGTTCTTCAGCGGTGACGTCGGCGCCGGGGGTGGTGACGACGGTGGCGTGGACGCGTTCATGGCCGCCGTCGCCCTTCACCCCGTAGACGGCACTGTGGCGTACGGCGGGGTGGGTGTGGAGGAAGTCCTCCAGTTCGGTGGTGTACACGTGGCCGCCGACCACCGCGATCATGTCCTTGGCCCGGTCGACGACCGTCAGGTAGCCCCGCTCGTCCAGCGTCCCGAGGTCGCCGGTGAGCACCCAGCCGTCCCGCAGCACCTGGGCGGTCAGCTCGGGGTTCTTCCAGTAGCCCTCCATGACCTGGCTCGAGCGGGCACAGATCTCGCCCACCACGCCTACCGGCAGCACGCGGCCGGCCTCGTCGCGGATCTCGACCTCCACCCCGGGCACCGGCCGCCCGGCCGTGCGCAGGACGTCGAGGCGGTCGGGGTCGTGCTCGGAGGCGGGCAGGAAGCTGATCGCGCCGGCCTCGAACTGGCCGTACCCCTGCTGGAGAACGGGGCCGAAGCGGCGCACCGCCTCGGCGATCCGGGTCGGCGAGGACGGCGTGCCCCCGTAGGTGATCTCCCGCAGGCTGGAGAAGTCGGTGCGCTCGGCGTCCGGGTGGTCGAGCACCTGGTAGAGCAGCGGCGGGAGCAGCATCATCGTGGTGATCCGCTCGCGGGCGATGGTGGCGAGCACTTCGGCGGGGTCGAAGGCGTGGTGCAGGAACACCGTGCCGCCCCCGGCGAGGGTGCCGTCCGCGATGAAACCGGCGGCATGCGAAAGCGGCATGCAGACCAGGTCACGGCGGCCGGCGCCGCTGAACAGCTCACGCATGGTGGCGGTGCTGTCCTGCATCCGGCCGAAGGTGCTGCGCACGCCCTTGGGGTGGCCGGTGGTGCCGCCGGAGTGCCGGATGAAGCACAGGTCCTCGGGCCGGGCCGCGCTCGCCAGCGGTTCGCCGGACTGCCTGCCGGCAAGTGCGAGCAGGTCCTCCCCCAGGCCGCCGCCGTCGCCGAGGACCAGGACGTGCTCCACCGGGGGCATCGCCTTGAGCAGCTCGCCGGCGCGGGCGGCCAGTCGCGGGTCGACGATGAGGGCGTAGGTCTCGACGTCGGCCGTCATCGCGGCCTGCACGTCCACCGCCAGCCGGTTGTAGAGGTGGTTGTAGTGCGCGCCGAGCAGGTTGACGGCGTAGCGCGCCGCGATGGTCTCGGGCAGGTTCCCGCACAGTAGCGTCACGGTCCGCCCCGGCCCCACCCCGCGCTCGCGCAGGGCGCGTGCCAGCCGGTACACCAGGGACCGGAACTCCCGTGCGCCGATCCGGCGCTCCCCGCTCACCACCACGTCGGCCGGCTCCTCGGCCAGCCCCTCCAGGACGATCTCCACGTAGTTCCGGAAACCCGGCTCCGACGACGACATCACACTGCCCCTTCCCCTCATCCCGCCCGGCACCGTTCCCACCGGGCGGTGCGCGCGCGGGTGCGCGGCCCGGGCATGATGACGATCAGTCAACTCGGCGATCCCTGCCCAGGGCGCGCCCGGGGCAATCCCGTCGGGCCGGTACATCCGGGTCAGGCGCGAAGCGTACGGGCGGCGGCCACCACCCCGTCCGCCGTGCGACCCGGATGGTTCGCGCTGTCAGCCACCGACCCGGCCGACCTCGATCCGGCGGTCACCACCACTGGCACGCCGTCCGGTACCTGCCCGCCGAGGTCGGCGAGCAGAACGTCGACGGGCGGCAGGGCGGCGGGGGTGCAGACGGTGACGTAGAGGGTGCGGGCGTGTGCCTGGGCGTCGACGGGCGGGGCGCCGGGTGTGGCGGACAGCCAGGTGGTGGCCGCGTACGCGCGGCCCCTCGCCCCGGCCCTGTGGTCCTCGCCCCGGGCGAGGGAGGCGAAGACGACCATCCCGGCGAAGACCAGTGCCATCAGGTTCGACACGAACATGTCGATGACGGAGACGGTGTGGTCGTTGTTGTTGGCGACGTAGGCGCAATGCTGCTGACCTTGGGGCTCCTGGCTCGTTGAATCGGTGTGGGTGGGAATCAGTCGAGTTCGGGTGTGCGGTTGGTGGACCAGATCGCGCTGGGTGTGTTGACGAGGGTGTTTCCACCGGAGTTGGCGGATGAGGTGGTCGATGCGACGGGTCGGCGGGAGTTACGAAGGAGCCGGCTGCCGGCACGGGCTTCGTCCTTGCGATGTGCCTGTTCCGCGGGGACGGACGGACAACGCGCGCCTCGCCACTGGATCGACCTGCACCAGCCACGAACCTGCCCGCTGATCACGCTGCTCAAGTCGGATCCACCGTCCCAGCCGGGGAGGCGTCAGCCCGTGGACGGGAGGCCCCCACCCGCAGTGACCACGCCGGTCTCATAGGCGATGACGACCATCTGGGCCCGGTCATGGGCCTGGAGCTTGGCCAGCAGCCGCCGGACATGTGTCTTGACGGTCGCGATGCTCAGCCCCAGATGCTCGGCGATCACGCGGTTGGGCAGTCCCCGGGCCACCAGTCGGAGAACTTCCCGTTCCCGCGGGGTCAGGCCCGCCAGCTCCCGGGCAAGCCGCGGGCGCGGCTCGTGGCGTCCGGCGAACTCGCGGATCAGACGGCGGGTGACCGAGGGCGCGAGCAGGGCGTCGCCGGAGGCGACCACCCGCAGGGCTGTCAGCAGGTCGGCGGGGAGGATGTCCTTCAGGAGGAATCCGCTGGCTCCGCCGCGGAGTGCCGCGTACACGTACTCGTCCAGGTCGAACGTGGTCAGGACCAGCACGCGGGTGCCGTCGGCGTCCGGGTCCGCGCAGATGCGCCGGGTGGCCTCCAGACCGTCCATGCCCGGCATCCGGATGTCCATCAGCACGACGTCGGGCCGTAGCCGCAGGGCGAGTTCGACGGCCTGCTCGCCGCTGACGGCCTCGCCCGCGACGGCGAGGTCCGGCACGCTCTCGATGAGCAGGCGGAAGCCCGCCCGCAACAGCGCCTGGTCATCGGCGATCAGAACCCGGACCGGCCGGTTCACCATGCTGTCTCCGATCCGCAGCGCAGCCGCGCATGCACCCGGAATCCGCCCGTCGGCAGGGGGCCGGCGGAGAGGGTCCCGCCGCACATGGCCGCCCGCTCCCGCATCCCGATGAGTCCGTGCCCGCTGCCAGGACGCCGGGACGGGAGCCGGGGAGGCGCGTCGTTGACGACCTCGATCTCGACCGCCTCGGGACCCACCCGGGACAGGTTCACCCGGCAGTCCGCCGATCCCGCGTGCCTGACGACATTGGTGAGGGCTTCCTGAACGATCCGGTAGACCGCCAGTTCCACACCCGGGGGGAGCGGTGGATCCGGGTCGACGGACAGCTCCACGCGCGGGCCTGCGCCGTCCGCGAGCACGGGCAGGTCCGCCAGACCGGGGGCGGACCCCAACTCGGCTCCGTCACCGGGTGATCGCAGAACGCCGAGCATCCGGCGCATCTCGGTGAGCGCCGTCCGGCCCGCTGTCCCGACCAGTGCGAGGGTCCGCTCGGCCTCCTGCGGGTTGGTGGAGGCCACCGCACAGGCCACCTCGGCCCGGACCGCGATGACAGTCAGATGGTGGGCCACCACGTCGTGGAGCTCGCGGGCGATCCGCAGGCGCTCGTCCGTCACGGCCTGCCGGGCGGCGAGTTCCGCGTACGAACGCTGCTCTCTCAGCGCGGTGCCCACCAGCCAGGGCAGGGTCATCATCAAGGACGCGAAGACGACGCCCCATGCGACCCCGGAGGCCGGGACCGGTCGCGGTACGAGGGCCATGGCCGCCGCGACGGCGCCCAGCGAGCAGCCGAGCGCCGCCGCGGACCGGCGCGGCGGTTCCCGCACCGCCACCGAGTACAGGGCGACCCCGACGGGGACCCAGGACTCCTCCCATCCGGTGAACGCCATGGCGAAGACCGCTCCGGCCAGGACCGTGTACAGAACCCGGACGGGCCGTCTACGCCGCACCGCGACCGGCAGCCAGACCACCGCCGCCACGGCTCCCGCGCCCCAGCCACCGCTCCGCGTCTCGCTCGCGCCGAACCCCAAGGCGAGGAACACGGCCGCGACCGTGTCCACGCCGTGCCACTGTCCGTCCCGCAGACGTCTGGCCACCAGCGGCCGTGACTCCCCGTCGCCCATGCCGGCCACGCTATCCACACAGGCGCCCGGGGCCTGTCAGCCCGGAGGACGTCATCTCCTGGGCTGAGTCATCCGCACGGCTGATGCCCGTCGTACCCTCCTGGGCTGACACCGGGTTCCTCCCCGGGGGCGAAGCCGCCGGGCTCACCGGGCGGAACAGTGGAGCCATGAATCGGAGAACACTGCTGTCCTCGTCCGCCGCACTGGCCGCCGCCCTGATCCCGGGTCCGCTCGCGCCGGTGGCCGTCGCACGACCGGGGCAGGAGGAACCCGTGCGGTTCCAACTGCCCGCCCCGAACGGACCGTACCCGCTGGGTACGATCGCGCTGCACCTGGCCGACACCACGCGGCCGGACCCCTGGGTGCCCTCCCGCCCCTGCCGTGAGCTGATGATCAGCATCTGGTACCCCGCCAGCGGCTGCGCGGACCGCCCCACCGTTCCCTGGATGCCTCCGGCGGCGGCCGACCGGTACCTGAGCCTCCTCGGCCTGCCTCCCGGCCGGGTACGGCTGGGAGGCACCCACGGCCACGAGGGCGCTCCCGTCGGCGGCCCACCCGGCCCCCTGCCCGTCGTGCTCTACTCTCCCGGCGCCGACGCGTCACGGTCGTTCGGCACCGGCATCGCGGAAGACCTCGCCAGTCACGGCTTCGTGGTGGTCACCGTCGACCACACCTACGACGCGGCGGCGGTCGCCTTCCCCGGTGGACGCGTCGAGACGAATCCGCTGGGCGGGATCAGCGACTACGCCAAGGCCCTCGCGGTCCGTACCGCCGACATCCGCTTCGTCCTGGACCGGCTCGCCGTCCTCCGCTCGGGTGGCCACCCCGGCGTCTGCCGCACCCCGCTGCCCACAGGCATCCGCGGGGCGCTCGACCCCCGGCGCGTCGGGATGCTCGGCCACTCCCTGGGCGGCGCCACCACCGCCGCGACGATGCTCACCGACGGGCGGGTCACGGCGGGAATGAGCCTGGACGGGGGCGCGGCGGGCCCGGTGGTGGACGCCGGGCTCGACCGTCCGTTCCTGGTCGTGGACACCCCCGGCAAGGGCGGCATGGAGAGCAACCCCGCCCTGCGCGCGTTCTGGTCGCATCTACGCGGCTGGCGCCTGCACCTGACCGTACGGGGAGCCGCGCACCAGTCGTTCGGCGACGATGTGCTGCTCCTACCACTGATCGCCCCTCTCCTGGGCATGTCACCGCCCGATCTGGAGGACGAGGTCGGGACGATTCCCGGGCACCGGGCACAGGCGTTCCAACGCGCCTACCCGCGCGCCTTCTTCGACCTCCACCTCCGCGGCCAGGGGCGACTGCTCGACGGTCCCTCCCCCGACTTCCCCGAGGTCGACTACGCCCGGTGAACGCGTTGGCGCCGGCCCCGCCCGTCCGGGCTCCGAGGTACCACTCCGGGGCGTTCATCGGGCGGAGTCCGGTGAGAGAGGGTCGTCGGTGTCCTCGGCTTCACAGGGAGGATCGTGCTCCGTCGCTGCGATCGGCGCTGCGGTGACCGGCACGTACGCGGTGTGCGCCGCAGGGCTGTTCGCCCTCGGCTGCGGCGCGCTGGCCGCCTACCGCACCGTGCGCTCCACCGAGAACCAGGCCGACCAAGCCGTCCTCGAACGCCTGCGGCGCGAACCCGATCTCGCCCCTGAGGGGCTCGCCGCCGACCTCGGCCTGCGCCCGGCCGCCGTCCGGCTCAGCCTTCACCAGCTGGCCACCGCCCGCCGGCTCCCCCAACAGCCCTTCCCGATTCGGGATGCTGACCAGATGTGACCGAGTGCCCCAGTTGGCGAGGCTGAGCGCTTGGTGGCGAATCAGGGCCCGGCACCCGTGCGCTTCCTTCGGGGCTGTGATCGCACTTTCGGACTCGGGTGCTGCCGAACACCCGGCCAGGGGCCGCCGGTGTGAACCGGCGGTGTGTCAGCTCGGTGGGCAACCGCGACCCCGCCCGTGTGATCGACAGTGACGGAAGGCGATCCCTCGCCGAGAGACCCTCTTCCCTTTTCTGGAGTTGATCGTGACATACCCACTGTCGGAGGTCGCCGACCGGCCAAGCTCGACGCACGGGCACCACGCCGGTTCGTCCGGGCGGCGGAGCCGGGTGTCAGCCGTGGCGGCCGCCGTGTTCTGCGCTACGGCCGTCGCCCCGCTGGCGCTGCCCGCGCCCGCCCACGCACAGGGCACCTGCACGGTGTCCGGCCCCACCACCACCTGTACGTTCGCCTCCACCGGCGCCGAGCAGACGTTCACCGTGCCCGGCGGTGTCACGCAGGTCGACGTCACGGCGATCGGCGGGGCCGGCGGCGTGGAGGACAACGGCGTCGGCGGCGGCCGGGGCGCCCAGGTGTCCGGCACCCTCACCGGGCTCTCCGGGGGACAGACCCTCTACGTCGAAGTCGGCGGCACCGCCACCGGCGGCGCCCCGTGCGCTGGTAGCGCGCAGTGCACCGGCGGGTTCAACGGCGGTGGCAGCACCCACTTCGGCGGAGGCGGCGGCGGCGCCTCCGACGTCCGCACCCAGCCCGGCACCACGCCCCTCACCACCACCGACTCCCGCCTCATCGTGGCCGCGGGCGGCGGCGGAGCCGGCTGGGCCGGCCAGTGCACCGGAAGCCCGGGCGGAGACGCCGGCCAGCCGGGCACGAACGCGACCTGCAACGGAGGAAACGGCGGCGGGGCGGGGACGTCCACCCAGGGCGGGGCCGGCGGCACCGGCGGGGGCGGGGTGTTCGGCGGTGGGACCGGCACGCTCGGTACCGGCGGCACCGGAGGCGGCCCGGGCGCCTCCCTGACCGGCGGTGCCGGCGGCGGCGGCTACTACGGCGGAGGCGGCGGCGGCAACATCAACCCCTTCATCAGCCCGAGCGGCGGCGGGGGCGGCGGCGGCGGAGGCTCGTCGCTCGTCCCCGCCGGCGGCACCGGCCCCACCGCCACCAGCGCCACCCCGAGCATCACCATCAGCTACACCACCCCGGGCAAGCCCGTGAAAACGCGCCTGATCGCGTTGCCCCAGCAGGTCCGGCTCGGCCTGCCGGTAGTGCTCGACGACCTGGTCTGCCCGGCCGGTACGGGCGCCACGACCCCGCCCACCGGCACCGTGACGTTCACCGACACCACGACCGGCACGACCCTGGGCACGGCACGCCTGATCCTCAATCTCCGAAACTGCGCCGCCGCAGGGCGCGTCGTCTTCTTCCGGACCGCTGGTGCGCACGTCATCACCGCCGTCTACAGCGGCGACACCGTCTACCAGGGCAACAGCACCAGCCCTGAGACCACCACGGTAACGGTGACGGCCTGAGAACGCCGCAGAAGCGTCGGCCCCGCTGCGGGGCGGGGCCACGCACTGCGGTATCGCGACCAGGTGACAAAGATCCGAACAGTCCCAGGTGCCGTCCGAGCCGGGCCTTGAGTTCCGCGACTGGGCTGCTCAACCGCCGAATGAAGTGCTCAGTCACACCAGAACGAGAAGGACCGCCCTGATCCAGGTAGCTGCCGGCGAAGGTGCCGTCGAAGCCGAGGGCCACCCGCGCGGGGTCGGTGTCGGGGTGGTGGGTCCAGGTCGGGTTGGCGATCATCGCGTCGAAGTCCTTGCGGGTGATCTCCGGCTCCAGCCACTCGTCTCCGCAGCCCCGCCGCACCCAGACGTTGCGGCGGTGGTTGAGCAGCAGCCAGTCGCGGCGGGCCCGGCAGGCGGAGCACGTCACCGGCATGCCGCGCAGCGCGAGTTCGGCTGGGTGCAGCAGGCCGCGGACTGCCTCCGGGCCGCTGGGGTCTGGGTCTCGTACTCCAGCTGCAGGAGCGGGTCGGAGCCGGCCGGAACCGGGGTGGTGATCGGGGCCGGGGCGCTGTTGGTGTGCTCGGTGGTTCTGGTCACGGGCTCTCCGTTCGTGGTGCTCGGGTACAGATGACCACCCGGGTCAGCTTCGAGCCGGTCGACCGCAGACGCCTCCAGCGCGGGGCCTGGCCGGGCCCCGCGCCTCAGAAGATCAACGCCGAACGGATTCTCCGGCCGCCGCGAGCGCGGCCTCCCACGGGTACGCTTCCGGCTTCCCCTGCCCCGGGATGTTCGGGACGAAGCCCCCTTCCCCGAGCAGCACCCGGACCCCGGCGTCGCGCAACGTCGTGACGCTGCGCAAGAACTGGGGATGCCCAGTGAGCGCCGTGTTCGTGCACGGCATCACCGTCAGCGGGATGCCCTTGCCGATCGCCTCAGCCGCGTACCCGATGACCCAGGAGGTCGTGATGCCGAGCGCGAGGCTGTTGATGCTGTTCATCGTTCCGGGAGCAAAGAGGACGGCGTCGGCGGGCGGAAGCACGTCCGGGTCGCCTGGCCGACGGTAGGCGGACTTCACCGGGTAACCGGTCAGGCGCTCCAGCTCGGGCAGTTCGGCCTGGAGCCAGCTCGCCGCTGTCGGCGTGAGCCCGAGTGCCACGTCCCACCCCCTGTCCTGCGCCTGGCGCACGACGTGCGCGACGTCCAGGACGGGCGGGGCGGCGGAGCCGAAGAGGTACAGGACCGGGCGCGTGGCGGACATGAAGGTCATCGAACCCTGCGGGAACAGGCTTCGGCAACCCGGCCGAATTGCCTGAGGTCTACGGCTACTTGGCGCTACCGTCGGATCACCGGGCCCGACTCGCAAGGGGCGCACCGTGACCGACTTCACGCCCGACACCATCGGCAAACGGATCAAACAGACCCGCAAGCTTCGGCACATGACCCAGACCGAACTCGCCCTGAAAGCGGCGATCTCGGCATCCCACATGGCTCAGATCGAGCAGGGCAAGCGACAGGCCAGCCCGGCAGTCGTCGCGTCCATCGCCCGAGCGCTGTCCGTGCCCGTCGCCGATCTCGAAGGACGCCCGTACATCGAGGAGTTGCGGCGCGACCAGCTCGACGGGCTGATCCAGCCCATCCGCGAGTCGCTCGACGTCTTCGACCTGGGCGCCGACCCGGACGTCGCCCCGCGCCCGATCGAGGACCTCGTCGCGCACACCGACCGGGTGTGCCGCCTGATCCGCGCGTCGGACCTGCGGAGCGCGGCCGCAGAACTGCCCGGCTTGATCACCGAGACCACGACCGCGGCACACAGCACCGGTGACCGGCGCGCCTGGCAGGCCCTCGCCATGCAGTACCGCTCCGGCTA
Organism: Kitasatospora sp. NBC_01300; assembly: GCF_041435235.1. Classification (NCBI taxonomy): domain Bacteria; kingdom Bacillati; phylum Actinomycetota; class Actinomycetes; order Kitasatosporales; family Streptomycetaceae; genus Kitasatospora; species Kitasatospora sp. NBC_01300. The sequence goes on from NZ_CP108409.1 coordinate 370,544, forward strand.
CGACCTCGCCAGCAAGCTCGGGTTCCAGGACCTCGCGTCCATCTCCCTCGATCGCATGGGCTGGGCGGCCGAGCGGGCCTCCGACGCCGTGACCGGAGCGATCAGGCAGTACAACCGGGCACTGGCCTACCTACGAGCCGGCCAGTACCGGACCGGCATCCGTATCGCGGAACTGGCCCGGCAGACCGCTGCGCAGGCCGATCCGGGTATCGAGCGGGAGGCCGTGGCCGGTCAGGTGCACCTCGGCATCGCGGTGCTCGCTGCCCGGAACGGGGACGCCGAGGCGATCACCGGCAACCTCGCCGAGGCCGAGTCCATCTCGGTGCGAACCGGTGAGGTCCCGGAGCTCCTCTGGCTGGCCTTCGGTCCGACCAACGTCGCTGCCCACCGGGCGAGTTGCCTGATCGACCAGATGCTCTACCACGAGGCCCTGATAGTCGCGCGGGCCATCGAGATCCCCGACTCCTGGCCCGCCAGCCGTGCCGCGCACCATCACGCAGAGATCGCCCGGGCTCTGCTCTGGACCGGCAAGGGCGACGCCGCCTTCCGCCGTCTCCTCGACGCCCGCCGCCTCGCCCCGCAGCAGTCCCGGCACAGCTCCACCGTCCGCGAAACGGTGGCCGGTCTGCTCCGGGCACAGCGTCGGCTCCCCGAGTCGATGGCGAACTACGCCTCGTGGATCGGAATGTGACCGTGGACTAACACACGGTTGTGTGAGTTCTCGACTTCCAGCGGCTCGACCTTGTTCGTGACGGATTCACCGACATGACAGGAGTTACCGCATGCCCCGCTCGTTCGGCCCCGCCAGCACATGGGCCCCTCCCGGCGACACGGTCGTCGCCGTCGAGGGCGGCACGTTCTGGGACGCTGTCGCCGTCGGCCAGAAGCTCGGTCTGGAAGCCCTCTCGATCCTCGAAGGCGTCACCGTGCACCGTCCCGGGCCGGTGATCTGGGGCAGCCGCCGTGAGCCCCGGATCTACTTCCTGGTGCCGCCGCGAAGCGGCATCGAGGCCGACTTGCCCGGGGGTCGTCTGCTCAGCTTCGGCGACTACGTCGCGGGTCCGGGCATCCTGGTCATCGGACCGCCCGGTCCCCACTGGCTCGTACCGCCGGATCCCGGCCATCCGGATCGGCTCGTCGACCCGGTGCTCCTCGCCTCCGCCCTCAGAAAGTGTTGGGTAATTGATCAACTTCGTGGCGTGATGCACTGGCGGTGATCGTCGCGGTCGAGGCATCCGCGACGATCACCGCCATGTGTGTCTGCGCGTGCAAGCCTTCCTACGACTCGTCGTTGACGGATGCCCAGTGGCTGGTGATCGAGCCTCTGCTGCCCGAGCGGGATCCGCGTCGGGGAGGGCGGCCGTTGAAGTTCCCGCGCAGGCTGGTCGTGGACACCGTGTTGTACGTGCTGGTCAGCGGATGTGCGTGGCGCCTGGTGCCGCATGACCTCGCGCCGTGGGACGTGGCCTACCGGTGGTTCCGCGCCTGGACGGCCGACGGCACGTGGAACCGGGTCCACGAGACGCTGCGCGAGCGGGTCCGGGTGGCGGACGGGCGGGATCCGCAGCCCTCGGCGGCGGTGCTGGACTCGCAGTCGGCCCGCAGCCACCAGGGCGGCGAGGCGATCGGCTACGACGCGGGAAAGCGCGTGCGGGGCCGCAAGCGGCACCTGCTCGTGGACACCTGCGGGCTGGTCCTGCGGGCGGTGGTGCACTCGGCCTCGGTGCAGGACCGGGCGGGCGCGAAGCTCGTCCTTTCCGGTATCCGGGAGCTGTTCCCGCAGGTCGGGCTCGTCTGGGTCGACGGCGGCTACGTCAACATCGTCGATGCGGGCCTGGTCGGCTGGGCGGCGGACCGCGAGAACCTGGAGATCGTCGCGGTGCCGCGCAATGCTGATGTGAAAGGCTTCCAGGTGCTGCCCCGCAGGTGGGTGGTCGAGCGGACATTCTCCTGGCTGGGACGGTGCAGACGGTTGGCACGGGACTACGAGCGCAAGACCGCGCACGCCGAAGCAATGATCAAGGTCGCCATGATCCGGCTCATGGCCGCCCGCCTCGCCGGCGAGGAGGTCGAACCACGCGGCCCCATCGAGACCGAAGCAGCCCGCCGCCTCGCCGACGACCTCAAGAACGAGTGATCACCCGATTACCCAACACTTTCTCAGGCGCGCGGTCGAATCCCGCTGGGTCACCCTCCACGTGAGCAGCGGTCAGCAGTTACAGGTGCTGGCCGGTGAGGCCCAGGTGGAGGGCAAGGCGTGCCTCAGGTGCAACAGCACCGAAGCGCCGCTGCGTCCGGCGGGTAGGAGCAGCGTCGTGGACGAGGCCGGCGCCGAGCGCGACTTCGACCCGGTTTTCTGCGCGACCCACCTGGAAAGCGGGCCGACGTCGAAGGAGGGGGTCGAGTGATCCCGCACCTCACCACCGCGGCCGAGCGGCAGCGCGCAGTCGCGCACTGGCTCGCCTGCGCGGCCCTGGTGCCTCGACTCGCCTTCAACGACTGGAAGAAGGACGGTCTGGCGCTGCTGCCCGCCGGCGTGCTGTTCGCCGTGGTGCCCGTTCCGGCCGCCGAGGTCCACGCGGCTGCTCGTACCGACCAACGTCGGCAGGTGGACCGCTACCTCAGCCGCGTGCTGGGCGGCCCGGTGTTCTGCTACGACTCGTACGACGCCTACTTCGCGCTGGTCCCGGCCGGCACGGCGCGGCACTGGAACCTCTCGGACGTGCCCTGCCTGGGCCGGGGACAGACCGTCGCCGTGCCGCGGCCAGGCCTGACCCGCGAGGACGGCACCCGCGCCTTCTGGTCCGTCCAGATGGACTCCCCCGCCCTGCTGTGCCAGCCCAACCTCGTCGCCCACCTCATCCTGGCCGGCCGACGCCGGGGAGCGACCTGTGGCTGAGCCCCTGCTCGACATCGACGTGGCCGGAGTTCTGCGCGCGGTGGGCCAGGCGGACGCCCTCTCGGAACGAGCCCTGGCCGGCGAGGAACTCACCGGACCCCAATTGGACCTCCTCTACGCGTTGTACGAGGAGCTGACCGCCCATCTCGCGCTCCTGCTCGCCGCGACCGAGGAGAAGTACCGGCACTCGGCGCCCCGGACCCCGATGCGGGTCCTCGTCCGCGACGCCCTGCGACTCGGCGGCAACCTGGTCGCACGGCCGCTGCACCTCGGCGTGCTCGACATCGTCGCCATGGCGCCGATCTGCCGCCTCCTGCTTGTGCTGCACCAGGGCAAGAACGTCTTCGACCGGTATGCCGGAGGCCACCCGCTGGTCTGGGCGGAGCCGGAGACCGTGGACGGCCAGGCCGGTGTCTCCGCGCCGGCAGGTGAACCGTGATCACGGGACAGGGCCAGGGGGAACAGTGACCGACGGCGACGCCACGTTCGGCAGGTTCGTCTCGCTGCGTCGTTCGGTGCTCGGCTGGACACAGCTCCGCCTGGCGGCGGAGCTCGACCGCAGCGAGGACTGGATGTCGCAGGTCGAGCGGGATGTCCAGCAGGTCCACGACCTGCAACTCTTACGACGGATGGCCTCGGCCTTGGGCGTCGGGATCGACCAGCTCCTGGCGCTGCCACAACCGGCCGCGAAGCGGCCGAGATCACCGCGCCGGCGTGTCAGCTCGGCTACGCTGGCGACGACTTCCGGTGCCGAGGAGGACGATGTGCGTCGCCGCCCGTTCCTGACCCTGGCGGTGGCCGCCCTCGCCGCCCCGGTCGCCGGCCTGCAAGTCGCCCGTGCCGAGGCGCCCTCACCGCTGTCCGGCCTGGAGGACCTGCTGGTGTACGGGCCGGGCAGGATCCCGGCTCCTCCCATCGAGCCGACCCTGGGGTCCGTCGACGCTTCGCTCACCTCTTCCCGCCAGGAGTTCAGGTCGGCCCGGTACGACGTCCTCGCGCAGGCGCTGCCCGGCCGGATCGTGGCCGCCGGCATGGTCGGTACGGCGGAGGAACGAGCCCGGAACGTCGCCCGCTTCTACAACGTCGCCGCCAGGTTGAGCATCAAGATCGGTGACAACAACCTGGTGGCGGTGACGTCGGACCGCGCCCTGACCGCCGCACGGCTGGGTGGCGACCCGCTGATCACCGCCGAGGCCCAGCGGATGGTCTCCAGTTCCTGGCGCCGCCAGGGCAGCCTGGCCCGGGCGACCGACATCGTGGTGCTCGCCGCCGAGGATCTGCTCACCGACGCCTCGGTAGGCGAGGCCGCCCGCCTGGCCGTGCGCGGTGACCTGTACGCCACCGCCGCCTACACCGCGGCCAAGTCCGGCGACCGGTCGTACGCTCACGCCCTCATCAGGGAGGCCAACGACAGCGCCACTGCTGCCAGCCGGACGTCCGGCCGCGCGGACGGTGTCCAGGGTGTCGCCCTCCACGAGCTGTCGGTGCATTACGAACTCGGCGACGCCGGCCGGGCGATCGAGCTCGCCAGGACGATCGCCCCGGCCGCGCTGCCGACCGCCGAACGGCAGGCCAGGTTCTTCACGGACGTGGCCCGCGCCTTCGACCAGTGGGGCAAGCACGAGCAGTGCTACCGGGCCCTGCTCGCCGCCGAGGAGACGGCCCCGCAGGAGGTTCGCCGGGGTGCCGTCCGTGACCTCGCTGTCGGTCTGCTGCGGTACGACCGCCGGCTTCCGGGAGTGCGCGACTTCGCCGCTCGGGCAGGTGTGCAGCTGATCTGACCCGTAGTCGGACTACGGGCCGTAATCCGACTACGGATCGCGGCAGCGAACCGGTAGTTCACTGGGACAGTCAACCCGTCCCAGGCTGCGGAGGCTCCCGCCATGCCGACACCCAGCACCTCCCCGCTCTCCACCGGCCCCCGGCACGCCGCGCCGTCGAACCGCGACCGGTTCGGTGTCTTCCTGACGGCCTCCTGGGCCACCCTGCACGTGCCCGTGCTCGTCCTGTTGGGCGTCGCTGTACAGCACCAGGTCGACGCCCGTCCGGTGGCTGCGGACACCGCCCCGGACCTGCCCGCCGCCCCGTAGGCGTCGGCGTTCTCATCGGCTCCACCCCCTTCTTCCACTCGCTCGTCCGAGAGGAGAACCGGCCATGCACCGGCTGTCCGTCGCGTCCCCGCTGAACACCGAACTGGACCGCATCGACTACCGCACCACCCCTGAGTACTACATCGACACCGAGCAGGTCACCGACCCCGTCGTCGCACACCTGCTCGGCCGCTGCCCGACCGTCTTCGGGCTCAAGAAGGCCATCGCCGACCTGCTGACCGGGCAGTTGGACATCGAGATGCCCGAGACCAGCGGGACGATCGAGCCCGGTGCCGTCGTCCGCGGCATGGTGACCGTGGCCGCCGGGGCCGTCATCGCCGAGGGTGCGGTCGTCACCGGCCCGGTGCTGGTCTGCCCCGGTGCCGTGATCGACGCCGACGCCCGGGTCCGGGACCACACCGTCATCGGCCCCGGCTGCCGGATCGGCTGGGGAGCCGAGATCACCCGCTCCCTGCTGACCGGCGGGGTCTTCATGAAACACACCAGCTTCGTCGGCGACTCCGTCCTCGGCATCGGCGTCAACATCGGCGCGTTCGTGTCCACCACCGGTCTGCGCGTCACCAGCGGACCGGTCACGGAACCGGCCACCGACGAGGTCTGCGCGCGCCTCGACGGGCACCGCGTCCCCACCGGCCAGACCAAGTTCGGCGCCGTGATCGGCGACGGCGTGATCGTCCCCGCCGGCACCGTGCTCCAGCCCGCCACGCTCATCGGCGCCCACACCACCCTCTACCCCCGCACCCAGATCGGCGGGTTCTTCCCCGCCGGAAGCCAGGGAAGGTGACCATGACCTCCACCACGACCTCCGACCGGCTCACCCTGCGGATCACCGGCGGCCGCCCGCTGCACGGCAGCACGACCGTTCAGGGCAGCAAGAACATCGCCCTGCACCTGTACGCGGCCGCGATCCTCGCCGACCAGCCGCTCACCCTCACCGGCGCCCCCGCGATCCTCGACACCGGAGTGTGCGCGGAGATCCTCCACCGCACCGGCACCCACGCCACCGTGACCGACGGCGAGTTCGAGACCCGGCCAGCCGACTCCTACTTCCCGGTCATCCCGGACGACCTCGGCCGTCGCATCCGCACCACCGCGGTCATGGCCGCTGCCCTGCTGACCCGCTGCGGCAAGGTCACCTTTCCGTTGCCCGGCGGTGACGCCTTCTGCGCCCGCCACATCGACCTGCACCTGGCCGCCATGGAGGCCGCCGGCGCCGACGTCGAAGTGAACCGGGGGCGCGTACGTGCCCGTTTCCCCGGTTCGAAGCGGTTGCCGTTCATCACCACGGTCAGCACCAGGAAGTGGGGTCCGAGCCTGGGCGCGACAGTCACCGCGATGCTGCTGGCCGCCCGCACCCCCGGCACCTCGTCGATCCTCGGGCCGAGCATCGAGCCCGAGGTCACCGTCACCGCGGAACTGCTCGCCCGCTCCGGCGTCGGCATCACGTGGCAGGGCACCGAAGCGCTGCACGTCACCGGCACCGACCGCATCGCCGGTGGCGTCTTCCCGGTTCCGTTCGACCGCTTGGAGGCCGCCACCCTGGCACTCGCCGCCGCGATCACGGGTGGGGACGTCCACCTCGACGCCTTTCCGCCCAGCGGCTTCCCGACGGGCCTGGTGTCGGTCTTCGCCGACGTCGGGATCCTCCTGACCGCCGAGCACGCCGGGACGACCGTCAGCGTGCCGAGGGGACTGCGCGCGGTGGAGGCGGCGACCGGCCCTCACCCGGGCTACCCGACCGACGTCCAGCCCCAGCTGACCGCCGCCCTCACCCGCGCCGCCGGAACGTCCCGGATCGACGAGCGGATCTACAGCCGACGCGACAGCCACCTCGCGGCGCTGCGGCAGTTCGGCGCCGTCGTCAACGCCGACGGCCCGGTGATCACTGTCTAGGGCCCGTCCAGGCTCCTCGCCGCTGACGTGGCGGGCGAGGACATCCGGGCGGTGACCGCGCTCGTGCTCGCCGCCCTGGCGGCCGAGGGAACCTCTACGATCCGGGGCATGTACCACCTCCGGCGCGGATACGGCGACCTGCTGGCCAAACTGTCCGCGCTGGGAGCCGACCTGACGATCATCCAGGAGCTTCCGTGAGCAGCACCCGACCGTGGACGTCGGACACCGTCACCGAACTGCAGCAGTGTCTCGACCTGTTGGTCAACGACGGCGCCCTGCCCGGCGGCGTCATCGCGTACGGCACGCGCGACAGCAAGCCCGAGTTCGCTGCCTCCGGCATCGTCGCGCCCGAGTGCGGGAGTGAGCGGCCCGGCCCGGACACGGTCTACGACGCCGCGTCGCTGACCAAGGTCCTGTCCACCTGGCCGCTGATCGGCCTGGCCGACGGCATCTCCGCGGACACCCCGGTACGCGATCTGCTTCCCGACCTTCCGGACCAGGCGCCCGGTGGGAAGGTGACGGTCGGGCAGATCCTCGCGCACACCTCCGGGCTGCGGGCCGACACACGTCTCGACCAGTACCGGAACCGCACCGAGCCCCTGGCCGCGCTGATCTGCGGCGAGCCGCTGATCGCCGAACCCGGCGCCGGCCACCGGTACATCAACCGCGGCTTCATCCTCCTCGGTCTCGCGCTCGCCCATGTCCACGGCCGCCGCCTGGATGAACTTGCCGTCGACCTCTGGCAGTCCCTCGGCATGACCCGCACCATCTACGGGCCTGTCAGCCGATCCTCCGAGGTCGCCCCGACTGAGCAGCGCCTCCCCGGCGGCCCGCGCCTGTGGGGCATCCCGCACGACGACAACGCCGCCCTGCTCGGCGGCGTCGCCGGCCACGCCGGGGTGTTCACCACCCCGGCCGACCTCGCGGCCTTCGCGGACCGGCTCCTCACCGTGCACGCCGACGGAAGCGGACTGGGCTCCTGGCTCCGCACCAGCATGGAACCGCAGGCCGAGATCGAACCCGGTCTCCACCGCGGCCTGGCCTGGATCCTCGCCGACGACGCCCGGGTCGCCTACCACCACGGCTTCACCGGCACCAGTCTCTACCTCTCCCCCGGCACCGGCCGCTACCTCGCCCTCTGCACCAACGCCGTCTACCACCACCAGGACAACCGCACCCGCCTCGCCCCGCTCCGCAACCTCGCACTCAAGGCCGTGACCGCCGACTGAGAGGACCACCGCCGTGCCCCAGGACACGCTCGCGTCGCTGACCACCCTCCGGCTCGGCGGACCAGCTGGGACCGTCCTGACCGTCTCCGACCCCGCCCACTGGCCCGACGCCACCCGCGTGGTCGGCCACAGCAAGGAAAACGACCCTGTCGTCCTGGGGCACGGCAGCAACGTGATCGCGGCGGACGCCGGCCACCCCGGCACCGTCATGGTCATGAACACCCGCGGCATCACCGCACAGAAGCTCGACGACACCACGGTGTCCGTCACCGTCCAGGCCGGCCACCCGCTCACCGACCTCGTCCAGTGGGCCGCCGCCGAGCGACTGGCCGGCATCGAATGCCTCGCCGGAATCCCCGGCACCGTCGGCGCCGCACCGGTCCAGAACGCCGGCGCCTACGGCCAGCAGATCTCCGACACGCTCCACAGCGTCTCGGTCTGGGACTGGAACATGAGCTGCCTGCGGTCCTTCCCAATCCAGGCCTGCCGCCTGCGCTACCGCAACAGCCGCTTCAAGGAGAACCCCGGGCGCTGGACCATCCTCACCGCCACCCTCCACCTGACCCACGCCCCGGCGGCGCCGATCACCTACCGCCCGCTCGCCGACGAACTCGACGTCCCCGTCGGCACCCGACCGACCGTGCCGGAGGTCACCGCAGCCGTACTCGCCAACCGACACCGTCGCGGCCTCCTCCTCGACCCAAGCGGCCCAGACGCCCGCCAGGTCGGTTCGGTCTTCCTCAACCCACGAGTCACCGACGCCCAGGCCACACACTGGTCAGGCCTCGGCTGCCCCGTCCACCGGGACAGCGACGGCCAACTCCGCGCCAGCGCCGGATGGCTGCTGGAGTTCGTCGGCTGCCGCCCCGGCCAGACGATCACCGAAGGCGTGCGCTGCTCGGAACGCCGAACCCTCACAATCACCGCTCACGGCAACGCGACAGCCACGGGATTCGCCAAGGCGCTTGCTGACCTCGCCATCCGGGTAGAAACCGCGACCAGCATCACGCTTCGCCCCGAGCCGACGCACATGGGCTTTTGTACGCGCAGCCCATGACAGGCCCAGCGCATTCGACAGTCGCCGCCAGAGGGTACTGACACCTCAGAGCTCGTCCGCATCACCCTGGTCGTCGTCGTCCAACGTCTCGCCGAACCGCTCCAACGCCCCTGACGGACTACGGTGCGACGGCCGCGACCTACGCCTTCGCACTGAACTACCTGCCCAACATGCCCAAGCAGTTCACGCGACTGAAGGGCGACAGCGGGCCGAACCGCAAGCGCACCTGCGGCGCGCAGAGCACGGTGCCGTTCGCCCAGCTGGACCCGGTCGCGTTCCCGGACGACAGTTGCGACGAGTTCCCCTTCGCCGGGACGTACCAGGGCAGCACGAACGGCGGGCTGTGCGCCGAGATCGTCCCCCAACTCACCAACGGCAACTGGACGTTCCGTGAGACGACCGGACACCCGGTCACGTACAAGGAGTCGTGCGTGCGGGGCCACGTCCCGCTCCCGGTCAACAAGGCGGCCGGCGGGAAGTACGGCAGCTTCGTCCAGACGCAGCGCCTGATCGACACCGAGGCGTTCACCGTCTCCTGGACGACCTGACGTCCACGGGTCCCGGCCCGAACGACACCGTGGCCGCGCCCGGGGGGACAGGCCCCCGGGCGCGGCCGCGGAGCCCCGACAACGAACGGCCCAGCAGAAAGAGGATCGCGACGATGACCACGCAGGACCCCTGGTGGGCGCACGACATCATCGTGTGCCTGACCTTCGCCCGCCGGGGTTCGGCCCTGGGCCGGTACGGGGGTGGGACGGAGGCCGGCCAGGCGGGTAACGCTCATGCCGAAACCGACGCATGGGGGAAGTCCGCTGTCGTACAGGTCGATGACCTGCTGGTAGGTGCGGTGGGCCGGGTGGCGGTCAGCCGCGAACTGGGCGGCGAAGGCGTCGGCCAGTCGGTGGGGGTCGCGTTCGTTGGCGGCGATCTCGGCGAGTTCGAGGCCGTCGGCGTAGAGCCAGATGCGCTGGGCTTGGTGGCCGGTGCCGGCGATCAGGGGTGAGGCCGGGCCGGGGATGTCGGTGATCGCGGTCAGGCCGCGCAGTTGCCGGCGGGCGCTGTGGCGCCACAGGCGCCGGGCGAGGCGGTCGGGGTCGTCGGTGTGCTCGGCGGTGTACGGGGTGCGCTCGGCGGCCAGGGCCCGGACGGCGGTGGCGTCGGTCGAGTCGATGCCGGTGATCTCGTGGAAGGCGTCGTCGAAGCTCTGGTGGGTCAGCGGGGCGGTGAGGCCGGTGGTGGCGGTGACGAGGTCGGCGAGGTAGGTGGTGGCCTGGTTGAGGGTGAGGTCGGCGGCGTACGCCTCCAACATCACGAACTCGACGGTAGGACGGCCGCGTTGGCCCTCGTTGCGGAAACTCGGGCCGATCTCGTAGCAGCGGGCGGTGCCAGCCGCGATGGCGGCGAGCAGGTCGAGTTCGGTGGTGACGCGCAGGTACTGGCGGCGTCCGGCGGCGTACGCCCAGGTGGTGAACGGCCGTGCGGCGCCGCCGAAGTAGCCGTCGGTGAGGACGGGGCTGATCGTCTCGCGGAAGCCGCCCGCGGCGAGGTGCGCGCGCAGCGGGCCGAGGAGCGGGGTGAGGAGGGCGCTGCCAGGTAACGGCGGTGGGACTCCGGGTTCGTGGTACTCCAGGTGGCGGACGAACAGGGTCGGGCGGCCGGTGCGGCTGGTGGAGCAGGTGCCCCGGGCGGTGACGAGGTCGCCGGCGTGCAGGTCGGTGGCGATGGTGGGGTCGAAGGCGAACTGGGCGTCGTGGCGGTCCCAAGCGACGTCGGCGAAGGCGATGTGGCTGTGAGTGCGGACCGCGGTGATGCGCCCGGACAGGGTGAGGACTTGGTCGGGGGCCGGCCAGAGGTCCCAGTCGGCGAGTGGGAGCGGTTCGGGGTGGCGTTTGAGGGTGTGGGTGTGGCTTCGAGGGGCCGGGGCGAGCGGGTCGTCGGGGGCGGTGAGGGTCAGCAGCAGGGTGACCGGGTCGTCGGTGCGGGGGTCGAGGAGCCACGTGGTGCGGCGGATCAGGTCGCGGTGCAGGTGGCCGTCGGTGTCGGGAAGCAGGTGCAGGAGGTGGAGGACCGCGGCGGCACGCAGGGCAGTCAGGCGGCAGGGGATGGTGGCGGTGAGCGCGTGGGTGGCGGCCGCCAGCCGGGCAGGATCGGCGGGACCGTGGGGCCAGGGCGGTCGTCCGGGTTCAGCGGCGGTCGCGAGGGCGTGGTACAGGATGTCGAGCTCGCGCGGGCCCCGGGCGGGCGAGCCGGCGTGGAGGGTGACGGCGGGGTGGGGGCCGTGGCCGAGAAGGCGGGCGATGCCTGCCAGGAGTTCATCGGCGCCGTCGGCGGGGTGGGTGGTGAACAGCACGGCGGCGGCGCCGAGCAGTTCGGTGGGCGCGTCCCACGTCGTGGGTTCGGTGGAGTTGTGCGTGGCGGCGATGGCGTCGGCCAGGGTGGCGAGGCCGGTGGTGGTCATGTCGCCTCCGGTTCGGTGGGGCCGGGGCGCCACCAGGCGACGGGCGGGTCACCAGGGTTGAGTGCGGCGACGAACTTGGCTGCCTCGGTGGTCCCTTGGGCAAGGTCGGAGTCGTAGGGGGTGCCGGCGGCGTGGTGGGCGTCGCGGATGCGCTCCCGGACGGCGGGCGCGATGACTGTGCCCTTGGGGGTGGCGTGCCGGTCGAAGGAGTGGACGGGCTGGAAGAGGAGGAAGGTGGAGTCCGAGCCGTGGGTGGAGCGGGGGGAGGTGTCGGGGTAGCAGGGGGCGAAGACGACGAGGAACCAGCGGATGTCGGCCAGCCGCAGCCACCAACCATCGGCGCCCGCGTGCGCGAGTTCGGCGGCCGGGTCGGCGCCGGTCGCGGCCAGTAGGCCGATGACGGTTCTCCGGACGGTGGTGGCGACGGCTTCGAGGGTGGCTCCGAGACCGGGGTCGGTGAGCTGGAGGACCAGGCCGTCGAGTTCCTCGTCTTCGACGCGGCGCGCGAAGTCGGTCAGGACGGGCCCTGCCTCCAAGCCGGCCTCGTACGGTTCGGCCCCCGGGTGGGCGGGAGCGGCCTCGATGCGGGCCCGGGCGGCGAACGGGCATGCGGATCCGCGCCGGATGGGGGCGAAGGCGCCGTCAGCCACGGGCGGCCACCGCCCAGGCGTCGAGGTGGCTGCGCGAGGGCATCGGGCCATCCGCCCCCTGGTACTTGCCGCTGTACAGCTGGTCGATCTCGCCGAAGGTCTCCCACCAGCTGACCTGCGCCACCGGCATGCCGGGGTACAGGACAATGGGGAGTGTCGCGTACATCTGCAGGGTCGAGCGCCCGTAGAAGCCGAGGTCGATGAGGTCCGCGGTGCAGTGAACGAAGCATCCCAGGCGGGCGAACCCGGACTTGGCGTGCATGATGGGGACGAGCGCGTCGCTGCCGAACCGTTCGACGGTGTGGCCCAAGACGAAGTCGCCGCGTTCGAGGAGGTACCCGGTCGACGGGATCTCGCGGTACTCGACCTCGGGCTCACGCGTCGGGTCGAGGATGTCGTCCAGGTAGACGCCCACGCGGCTGCCCAGCGCCAGATCGTAGCTGTTGGTGGTGCAGCGACGGGGGTTGAACGGGTCGATCTTGATGCGGCCTTGTTCGACCTCCCGAGCGACCTGGGGTCCGGTGAGGATCATGACGGTGCTCCGATCAGCGGCTGGGACTCGCAGGCGTGGTTGAAGCAGGCGTAGGTCGCCGAGGTCGGCCGGATGAGCCCGGTGTTGCACCAGAAGGAAACCTGGCCGGCGACCATGCCGGGGTAGATCCGGATCGGCAGTGCCGCAACGATCTCCAGCGTCCAGCGGTGGCAGGACGTTGTGTGGCCCAGATCGGCCGAGAGCTGGAGGAACAGCCCGCGCCGCCCGTTGCTGCTGCATCCGATCAGCCGCATCGCGAACAGGCTGCTGCCGATCTGCTCCTCGGTGTGCCCGAGGTACATCCGGTGCGGCTCCAGCACGTAGCCCTCGTCCGGCAGCTCCGTCTCCACAAACGTGCCGGTGCGGTCCTGGAAGACCTTCAGCCCGCGGCCCAGGTGGTAGTTGACGGAGTTGGGGTTGACTCCGGCCGGATCGTAGGGGGAGAAGACGATGTCACCTTGGGCGATGAACCGCCGGATGGCTCCACTGGTGAGGATCACCGTTTCGCCTCCCGCTCGACGTACACCGGCAGGAAGGTCGCGGAGCGGATCACCTGCGATGCCTTCCAGGTCACCCCGTCCTCCACGTGAAGCCGACAGCCGCGCCGCAGGACGGAGCGCATCACGGCGGCCGCCTCCATGCGGGCCAGTGCGGCACCGAAGCAGGCGTGCGGGCCGTGGCCGAAGCCGACGTGCGGGTTCGGGCGGCGGCCAGGCCGGAACTCCTGCGGTTCCTCGAACACCTCGGGGTCGCGGTTCGCCGATGCTTGGAGTAGTACAAGCCGTCGGCCCGCCGGCACCGGCACTCCGAAGACCTCGCAGTCCTCGGCAGCCGTCCGGGCGGTGATCAGCGCCGGCCCGTCCAGGCGCAGGACCTCCTCGACGAACCCGGCGATGGACTCCGCCGACCCGGCCGCCGCATCCGCCAGTTCCGGGTGGTCCGCAATCGCGATGAGCAGCGCGCCGATCAGCCCCGTCGTGGTCTCGTGGCCGCCGATCAGCAGGGCGATCAGGTTGGCCACCGCCTCCTCCAGCGTGAGGCGCTTCCCCTGCTCCTCCACCTCGACCAGGGCCGAGACGATGTCGTCGACCGCTCGGGCGCGGCGGTGCCCGATGAGGTCGGTGAAGTAGTCCCATAGGCCGGCCCAGGCGGCGGCGAGCCGCTGCTCCTGGTCGCCGGTGAGAGCGGGTTCGGTGAGCAGGATGACCTCGTTGGACCACCTTTTGACGAGGCCCTGGTCGCTGTCCGGGATGCCCAGCAGCGCGCAGATCGTGTGGACCGGCAGGGGTTCAGCGATACTGCGCACCGCGTCGCCGCCGTCGGCCGCCATGAACCGGGACACGAGCGCGTCCGCCGTCGCTGTGATCTGCGGCTCCAGGGCGGCGATCCGCCGAGGTGCGAATGCCTTGGCCAGCAGGCCCCGCAACCACTGGTGCTCTGGGGCGTCCGCGTAGAGCACCCACGATGTGACCGGTTCGAGTACCGACCGCAGCGCCGGGCTGATCTCGTCCAACAGGCCGGCGGCGGTCGGCGCGCACACGAAGCCCGGGTGCCGAAGTAGGTGGCGAACTTCCCGATGACGTGGGAAGACGAGCCGCCCGCTGCCCAGGTCCGGACAATCGATGGCCCGGGGGCCCTCGGCCAAGGTCGTGAGTGAGGGCTTGCGCTCCGGTCCCGAGGAGAGCGCCGCTAAGACGGTGGCTTGGTCCATGTTGTTGCCTCCCATCTGCCCGAACGTCCGCGAAGGGCCTTCCCGGGCCGTCGCGAGCTGGACGGGCGTAGCACCGGGATGAGGGCCCACAGGCGGCAATCGGGCTGTGGTGTAACGAAGTTCGAGGGGGCTACGGGAGGCGCCTGCCGACCGCAGGGTGGCGCACGGCCCCGTTCCCAACCGTGAACCGATGATGACGCTACGTCAGGCAAACGGCAAGAGGGTCGGAAAGGACACTCTGTCCTTTTCGCCGAACCGGCATATGCGAGATACTGCCTAACCGCTAGCCTGTCCCAGAGAAGGGGAGGTGCTGAAGGTGGCTGTCGAGCCGACACCGCGGCGACGCCGCCTTGCGAGCGAAGTCAGGCTTGCCCGGACCCGACTCGGCTGGAGCGTCGAACAGGCCGCCGCTGCACTCGGGTATGGCTCCGCGTCCACCATCTCGAAGATCGAGAACGGCACGCAGGGGATCAAGCCGCAGCAACTCCCGCACTTTTTCGATGTCCTCCAGATCGCCGACCCCGCCGTCCAGGAAGCCTGGCGCGAGATGGTGCGCAACGCCCGCGACCGTGACTGGCACCAGCGCTACCCCGGCGTCGCAGACGACCCACTCGGCGATTACCTCGCCAACCTGGAGATCGCCAACACCCTGTTCATCTGGTGCCCGGTAGTCGTCCACGGCCTCCTTCAGTGCGACGACTACGAGCGGGCCGTAGTCGTCGCTAGCCGAGCCTGGAAGAGTGGCGAGGACATTGAGCGCTTCATCACGGTACGGCGGAACACCCGCCTCAGCGCGCTGTCCCGCAAGACCCCGCTACGGATCTGGGCAGTACTCACCGAGGCCCAGCTCCGTCAGGAAGTCGGTGGTCGGGCCACAGCTCGCGCTCAAGTCCTTCATCTCATCGAACTGGCCCGCGCCCACCGTGACATCGTCATCCAGGTCGTCCCGCTGTCGCGCGGCGCGCACGCCGGCACGGACGGGCCCTACATGGCCTGGACGTTCCCGACCGGCCATGACTCGGTCACCATCGAGGGCATGAAGACCGCCCTTCACCTCAACGACCCCGCAACCGTCACCGACTACCACACCTGCAGCGATCACCTGAAGACCGATGCCCTGCCGCCGAAGGAATCGCTGGAACTGCTCGCTCGAATCGCCAAGGACCTCTTGTGACCCACGACTTCGCGCCCCACGCTTCCCATGTTGACGCTGACACCATCGTCACCGCTGAGGAGAAGAACCTCCTCGACCCGACGTGGGTCAGGGACCAGTTCGAACGTGCGGAGTGGCTGACGGCCAGCAGCGGTGGAACCAACTGCGTGAAGGTCGCCTTCCTCGACCGTGGACTCGTCGGGTTGGGCGACACCTTGAACCCTGACAAGGACCCTCTCCTCTTCGCGTGGACCGAGTGGAAGGACTTCCTTGAAGGCGCCAGGGCTGGGCGATTCGATCGCACCGCAGCCCCCACCGCCTAGCCGCGGGCCGCCGGCACGTCACACAGCGCCCTCGCAGCTTGAGTCTCACCCGAGACGGTGGAGAACTGCCCTGGCTGTGGTGCGCTCCATCCAAGACGACTCGGAGCGGTTGTTCGACCTCACCCGCCCCGATCAGACCCGTCGCCTTCGCCCGCTAGCGGATCTACGTCCCGGACCTACCCCGGCACCCGCCGGGCGGTCACGTGGCTGCTGTACGTGCCGGCCCAGTCGATCCCGCGCGACGAGTTCGGGCTTCTGCGGCTGGCACTTGGCCGGGGGCAGCTGTCACGAGGTCATGGAGCCCGTCGCCTTCAGGCGACGGGCTCCGGCGCGTATCTGGCCCGGCTCAGGACACTAGGCCGTCCGGCCTTGACGGAGCTGCCGGTCCACAAGAGCAGGAATTGACGCGATCTTCGCCTCGGTGAGGTGGTTCCACAGAATGCCGGACGGGCGAGGTCGAGGCGGGCACGTGATGATCTCGGTAGGCGTGACCACCAGGTCCACGTAGACGTCGTGCTCCGACGTCGGGATGCTGTCCACCAGTTGCAGCTGGTGGACCGTCGTCGCGATGACGGTGCCCGGCCCTACCAGTCCGGCCTCCGCGAGCAGCGCGTACTCCAGGTCGGAGTAGCCGGCGCCCTTGCCGATCCGGGCTCCGGAGCGATCGGCCGCGACACTCCCGAGAACGATCAGGTCGACGGGCCGCATTCCGCCCACGTCGGTCGTCGGTGCGATGGCCGCCGCCGTGCGACGGTTCGCCGCGGCCTCAGCGGGACTCGGCAGTTCAGCCGGATCGAGGACAAAGAAGGGGTGCGGAAGGGCGAGCCGGGGGACCGCCATGTAGACCAGACGCCCCTCCCGCAGGGCTATTGCCCGAACCGGCTCCTGCGCTGTGTCGGGTACCGACTTCACCACCGAGGCGGTACGCCACGCCGGAAGCTGGGCAAGCAGCTCTGCGGCCTCGTGAGAGCCGTGGAAGTCGGGGATGCTGTTGCGGACAGGTCCACGCACGGCCCCTGCGGCATCCAACGCACTCCACACGCGCTCTCGCAACGCGGACTTGTCCGCCTCGATGTTGTTGGACAAGGGGGCTCCTTCTACGGCGCAGCCATCAGGTCGAACAGCCTGTCCTGAACATCCTGCACCTCTTGGGCTGTTCGCCACGGCCTGAGTTCCCTGACTGCGGTGACGACCACGCCGATTCCGCCACCGCTCATGATGGTCTGAAGATCGTCGATGGCCCGGTTGATGGCGAAGACAGCACCGTCGAGCTGGCCTTGCCCGATGGCAGCGCGGGCAAGGTTGCCCAGCACGATCGGCCGGGACTTCGGGCCGATCGAGACGGAGCCGGCCGCAGCTTCCAACCGTCTGCGCGCGGTGCGGTGTTGCCCGAGTTCGAGGTAACACGACCCAGCGAGTCGTTCGACTTGGTCGACGGCGGCAAGGTCGCTGGCGATATCGGTGGCATCGACTGTTTCGAGGGTGCTGATCGCCTCGCCAAGCGCACGGTCGCACTCGCGGCCCTGGCGAAGCATCGCATGGGCCTCGCCAGCGTGCAGCAGCGCGAGACCCGCGAGCGCTGGGCTGATCGGTGCGGCCACCGTGGCGGCGGACTGGGCCAGGGCCAGGCCGGCTTCGGCATCCCGCGTTCCGTACAACTCGACGTACGCCGACCGTAGGAGGGCATGGCCCTGCACAGCCGGGTCGCGTAGGCGCTCACCGATGCGGGCGGCCTGATCGTAGTACGTGCGGGCTGCGGCGGAAGCCCGGCGCTGGCTCGCGTCCCAGACAAGCTTTCCCATCAGGATGGCGGTCTCGGCCTGCAAGGCGAGCACGTCCCGTGTGAGGCGACTGGAGTGGGATTGCTGGGCGAGCTGTTTGAGGTGTGCGAGTTGTTCGCTTCCCTCCGCGAGGAGTTCGGAGCCGGGGACCAGCTCGTAGCGTGCCGACAGAGCGAGGTGTGCCTCGCGTAGTTCAAGGACCGTGGTCAGATCGGCGATTGTCGGCGCGCTCGGCACCTGACTGTGCTCCACGGTTGCCGACGGACCGTCGAAGAAGACACTCAAGTCAGTGACCTTGATCTTGAGCGCTCGGGCGAGTGGCGGGTACCTCCATGGCCTGGGCTTGTCGTGCCCACGCTCCCACCTGCGCACGGTAGAGAGACTCACGGTCAACAGTTCGGCCAGCTGCTCCTGCGTAAGGCCGGCAGCTCTCCGCCATCGGACAAGCTGTCGTTGCTCCATAAATCCCCCGAAGATCCACGCCGAACAACAGTGCAGGCCACGGGCCACTTTGAACCCTAAGGGAACCATATTCGCACCAAATCCGGCCTGGTGATCGGAAGTTGATGGTGATTCCGTAGGTAGTGCATCGGGCGCGTCGTGTCTTCGACGCGAGGTCCGTTGACCCACGACCCGCAGCCTCTTCGCCCGCTGGGAGCGATGTACATGGTGGCCGTCGAACACCCGACCGTACGCCGCTGGAAGGGGCGCTACAGGGCGGATACGGACCTGGTCCCCATGGTGCGTCACAACGTGCGGACGGAGCTGGGGAAGTGGGGATGGGACGTGAACGGCGAGCGCGTCGGCGATGTACTGCTCATCCTCACGGAGTTGGTGTCGAACGCCATCCGGCACGGCAGCAGCCCGGGTGACTCCGTTGTGGTGCAGCTTGACGAGAGCGGCGGCACCTGCCGGGTCGAGGTCGAGGATTCCCGGCCCGACCGGCTGCTCCCCGGGGCCTTAACCGCCTGTGGAGAGCACGGCCGGGGACTGATCCTCGTCGACCGCCTGGCGCTCGCCGTGGGAGTGGTGACTACGGCGACGACGAAGAAGGTATGGGCGAGCGTTCTTGCCGACGACACGGGAGCCACGCGGTGAAATTCAGCAAACTTGCCCAGTTGTTCGGTCGGCGGCCTGCGCCCGGCAGTCGGCGCAGGGCTGAAATGCCTCGTCCGCGACCCTACGCGCCGCCGGCCCGCCACGTGACCGGCCAGGACGTGTTCGTTCGGGAGCGCCCTTGGACGCCGCCTGCGCCGTTTTGGTGCACGGTCACCGCCTACTACCGATCCGGTCAGCCGATGCGGATCTGGAGCGGCGGCGCGCACGGCGTCCGGCTGGCGGTCAAGCTACTGCGCCAGCGCGTCGAAGCGCTTACGGGCGAACTCGATCTCCCCGCAGACAGCACGCCGGGGCTGTGGTTGCGCAGCCCGGCCGCCGAGGCCAGGGCCTACGACGACCTCGCTGCGGGCCGGTCCCACGCCATCACCCTCAACCACGGTGGCGTCGTCTATATCGTGGCTGCCGCCGAGACCGTCGGCGCCGAGGCGGGGCCGTCGATCAACGACCCGCAGCCTGATCTCGGCCTGACGGGAGAGCTCCGTGTTCTACACGCGACGCGGCCGACTCCGAGTGGCCGCACCGGACTTCAACCTCGGCGCGACCTGGCTCGCCTCCGCCAACCGGGAGCCGGAAGCGGCCATCGACCGATGGCGGGCAGGCCAGCTCGCCGACATCGAAACCGGCGAGCTGTTCAACGTCCTGCGCGTCAACGGAGAACAACTCGGCATGGCCGTCTTGAAGGGCCTGCGCCTGGCCGACAGGCCGGTCGGCCCGGTGCTGCACAACCGGACCGGCCAGTGCGTCGAGTTCCTGGTCACGATCCGGGCCGCCGTGCAGTGGAGCATGTCGAGCACCGAGCTGATCGGCCGGCCCGCGGACGGTGATCCACCCGACACGGTCGCGATGCCAGCGCCCGGCATGCAGCGGTTCTCCGGGAGGAGCTGGCTTGTGCTCCCGGACGGCGAGCGCAGGCCGACCGACCTGGGCGACCTGGCCGTGGCCCTGCGGCACGCCCGCGACCTGCTACGGCGCACCGACCAATGAACTCCCGTCGCGGCCGAAGGCGGCTCTGAGGCCGCGACGGGCACCCGGCCCGGACGTTCATCCCCCCTTGAACGGCCGGACCGGGGCGGATCGGCTGTCCCCGCAACCGATCCGCACTGACCGTTCCCGGGCTGGGCGCACGCACCGGCGGGCGCGTTGCACCCCCTGGGGACGGTCGGCTCCGATCTCCACAAGACCAACCACGAAGCCCTGCGGCACCCCGCAGACCGGAAGGAACCACGATGCGATCCAGCTCCCGCGGGCCGACGACGAAGACGGCCGACCCGCCCGGGCTCGAGGACGGAACCGGCTGGACGGGCCGGGCCCCGGAGATCCTGCGCTCCTACTACCTGGGCGCGACCGTTGCCGAACTGTGCGAGTGGTACGGGATCCCCGACAGAGAGGCCTTCGACCGGCTCCGGCTACTCCACAACGCGCCCGTGCGCCCGCCGCATCGGTCGCGGCCCGCCTCCACGCAGCCGGAGCGGGCCGAGACCCGACCGAGCGCCCAGGCCCGGGAGATGACCGACGAACGGCTCGTCCTGCTGTTGTGCGACCAGCTCTACGACATGGAACAGCGGGTCCTCACCTCCTTGATGGGCCCCATCCTGCCCGTCGTCTGACATCCCTCCAGTTCCCTTCGTCCGCAGACCCGTTCCCGAGGACCGTGCGATGACCGACAACGACCGGGCGCGCCTTTCGGCGCGTGCCCCCGAGCGCCGGCTTCCCGTGGTGCAGGAGCCCCGGGTCCGCCTGTGCGGGCACTACGCCGACCTCACGGAAGAAGAACGCGAGGTGACGGCGCTGCTGGCCGCGGATCTGAACGTCGTGCAGATCATCGAGCACACCGGTGCGTCCGACTACGCCGTCCGGACCCACATCGGCACGCTGGGACAGAAGCTCGGGGCGACCACGCTGCCGCAGATCACCGACATCGCGTGCCGGACGGGACTGCTGGTCCCGCCCCGGGGCGTGCTGAAGACGGCGATCTCCGTCACCGCGCTCGCCTCGTTCCAGGCTCTGGCACACGGCGGCACCCGAGAGTGGATCGCCCGCCGCAAGAAGATCTCGCAGAACACGGTCGCCAACCACTTGGCGGCCATCCGCGCCCGGATGCGTACCGCGTGGAACCCGGCGGCGGTCTACCAGGCCCACGGGGTGGTGCCCGCAGTCCTGGACGCCACCACCCCGCCCTGCCCGTTCTGCGCTGCCGGCGGCGCATCGTGAGCCACACCCTGCCGCGTGTGGCGCGGCTGATGGTTGATGGCCGCCGGCGCCCGGCCTGCGGCCTACCGAGCGAGAACGGCGGCCGCCAACGCGGCGCAGGCCTGTACCGCCACCAGGCGCCGCAGCCCCACCGGACGCGCGCGCAGATGGCGTTCACACTGCCGCGCCCGCTCGAACAGCAGCTTCTCCAGGCGCGCTCGGGTGCTCAGGACGGCCTTACCGGGCGGCTCCTCACACACGGAGCGCAGTGCCATCCCCGCCGAGCGCAGCGTCAGCATGACCCGCGCGTAGTGCGCCTCGGCGAGTTCGGTGCCCGGAACCGGGGTGTCGTCCTGGGCCCGCTGCTGCCAGGAGCGGGTGACGGCGTCGGTGACGGCGGCGGTGTCGGCGGCCGCACGAGCGAACACGTCGCCAGGGTGGCCGGCCTGCGCCAGCAGCCGCTGCACCTCGGCGGTTTCACCCGTCAGGGCCTCGGCCAGGACGGCGAGCGTCGCTGCGGGGGAGTCCTCGAACCGGGTAGCGACGTGCCAGCGGGGAACCTCCGGCAGCAGGGTGAGCGTGCCGTGCCGGGCGGCATGGTGGGCCAGGTGCGCGCCGTAGGCCGGAGCCTGCTGCCCGTGGTCCCGGATCATCAACTCCTCGATCGGCGGCATCTGGTAGACCCCGGGGCCGAGCACAGGCCAGCCGACGACGTCGGACGGCGCGGCGTCGCCGACCGGCAGACCGTGCCGTTCGGCGACCGCAGCCAGGTGGGCGGCCAGGCCCGGCACGGCCCGGCTCGCGACGAAGAACGGGGAGCCGAACTCGGCGTTGTGCAGGCTGACGACGGCGGCCGGCTCCAGTTCGTCCACCAGGTCGGCCAGCGCCTGCTGCTCCGGCAGTCCGAACCGGTGGAGCTGGCCTCGCCAGGGAATGGGAAATGTCCATTCCGGCTGCTCCGCCAGTGCCGGGCGGTAGAAGTAGCGGTGTTCGGTGTGGAGGTCGAGCGGCATGCTTGTCCACTCGGAATTCCGTGCTGCTCCGTCGGGGTCCACGCAGGGCAGGAAATTCCAGGCAACACCGTCGCGCAGCTCCGGCCGTGCGGTCACCAGGTCGGCCAGAAAAGCGACGGTCGCATACCCCACCGGCTCGTTCGGGTGCGGGCCGCCGACCACCAGCACGGACCGCCTCGCCGCCCCGACCGACAGCACCTCCAGCGCCCGGCCCCCACGTGACGTGCCGATCCGCCGCATCCTGCACAGCCCTGCCTCGCGCCGGGCGATGCCGCGAAGCCGCCGCGTGAGCTCTTCCACCGATGGCACCAGCTCCACGGCCGGCACCATCTCCGCGTAGCCGGCCAGCACATCATCCAGGCCGGAAGGGAAATCAGCCACTTCTAAAGTCTTTCTCGAAGCCGCCCAGGAATTATTCCGGGGCGGGGTTGAATGCTGCCAAAAAAGGGCGCAGAAAGTCTTTCTAGAAATCCTCGAAAAGGCCTTCCAGGGAGAGTCGGTGAATGGTTTCATGGGTTCCGGCTGATTCGCCACCATTCCGTTCAAGAAAACCCAGGAGGAAACATGGACGCCACCATCGGCACCGCCACCGTCGACCCGCAGGACACCGAGCAGCCGCAGGACAGCGGGCTGCGCCCGGCCGCCGTCCACGAGCTGCTGGGCTGCACCGCCTCCGGCCAGTAGCGCACCGGCACCACCGAAGGCGGGCCCGGCAGCACGCCGGGCCCCGCCCCGCCCTCGACCCGAGGAACCCACCGTGAGCCACCCCCGCCTGCGCGCCGAGCACCAGCCCACGATCCGACCGGACGGCCGGATCCAGATCGGCTCGCTGCCCGGCCTCGCAAGCACCCTCCCCGACCCCGACGGCTGGCGCCGGCACCTCCTCCAGCTCCTGGACGGCACCCTGACGGCAGACCAGGCCATCCAGGCGGTCACCAGCCGCCACCCCGACGTCCCGGCCGCCCAGGTCGACCGGCTGCTCCTCGACCTGACCCGGGCCGGGCACGTGCAGGACGCCACCCCACCCGGCCCGGCCGCCCGCCTGAACGCCGACACCGTCCGACTCCACCGGCGCGGTATCGAGTACTGGGAGATGGTCGACCGCAACGCCCGCCGAACCGGCGCGGACATCCAACAGGCCCTGGCCCGCTCTGCGGTGGCCGTCGTCGGCATCGGCGGCGTCGGCTCCACCGCCGCGGCCGCGCTGGCCGCCGCGGGAGTCGGCCGCCTGATCCTGGCCGACCACGACCGCGTCGAGGACTCCAACCTCAACCGCCAGTTCCTCTACACCCGCGCCGACCTCGGCCGACACAAGGCCGACGCCGCCCGCGACCGACTGCTGGAACGCCACCCCGACCTCGACCTCGTCCTGCTGCCCGAACAGATCACCCGCCAGGTGCAGTTCACGCGCCTGATGCGCAGGTGCGACCTGCTGATCCTCGCCGCCGACGAACCCGACCACCTGCGCCTGACCGCCAACCGCGCCGCCCTCACCACCTCCCGGGCCTGGATCGACCCCGGCTACCACGGCCCCGTCATCAGCACCGCCCTGTTCACGCCCGGCACCGGCGACGGCCCGTGCTGGGAGTGCCTGCGCCACTTCGACGCCACCGCCTACGGACTGCCCGGCGTCCACGGTGACGTCCTGGCCACCGCCCTGCCCCGCCCCCTCGGCAACCCCGTCATCTCCACCAGCGCACTCCTGGCGGGCGCCTACGCCGCCCACGCCGCTCTCGCCCACCTCACCGGCACCCGCAGCACGAACCCGGCAGGCACCGTCCAGCGGCACAGTCTCATCGCCCCCGCCGACCAGCCGCTGGGCCCCGTCACCCACCCGCGCAACCCAGACTGCCCTTCCTGTGCCCCGTACCACCCGACCGCCGTATAGGCCGACTAGCGGAGGATTCCTGCCATCCGCTGGCCCACGGCAGCACCGCCCGCCATCCGACGAATTCCCGCACAGCCGACTCCGAGGCCGGCTCCCTCCCGTCCCCGACGGCGGCCCGCCGTCGACCGCCGAGCGCGCCGGAGCGAGAACACCGCGCTTCTGCGCATCCGCACATCACGCACCACCCATGGCGGCCGCCCGGGTTAGGGCCGCACTCCCACCACCCAACCGCGCCACAGGAGCTCCACCATGCCCGATCCGCTCATCGAGGAGCACGCCTTCCTCAGCAACACCCGCACCGCCGCCCTCGCCCGGCCCGACGGCACGATCGCCTGGCTGTGCCTGCCGGGCTTCGACTCCAACGCCGTCTTCGCCAGCCTCCTCGGATCCTCCGCGAACGGATACTGGCGAGTCGGCCCGGCGACCTACACCAGCACGCCACCCGTGAGCCAGCGCCGCTACATCGGCGACACCCTCGCCGTCGAGCAGACCTGGGACACCGGAAGCGGCGTGCTGGAGGTGGTCGACTTCCTGCCCGCCCCGGACGCCACCGGGTACGAGCCGCCGATGGTCGTGCGCGTCGCCACCTGCCGCAGCGGCATGGTCCGCCTCGCCTCCGAATTCCGGCCCCGCCCCGGCTACGGCTCCCTCACCCCCGCCCTGCACGAAGTCGACTACGGCACACCCCGGCTGCGCGCGACGGCCGGGAGCGACACGTACTGGCTGGACGGCCCGAGCCACAGCATCAACCTGGGCAGTACCGCCTCCTGCGACACGCCGCTGCGCGCCGGACAGAGCATCGTCTTCGCCCTGACGTGGACGCGCACCGGCACCCCGGCGCCTCCCCCGATCACGGACAGCACCGCACTGGAGGCAACGAAGCGGTACTGGACCGAGTGGGCATCCGCCTGCACCTACCAGGGCCGGGACCGGGACGCCGTCGTCCGGTCGGCGCTCACCCTCAAAGGCCTGTGCGACGCCGGCGGCGCGGCGGTCGCGGCTCCGACGACCTCACTTCCCGCACCCATCGGCGGAGTGCGCAACTGGGACTACCGCTACACCTGGCCACGCGACACCGCCTGGATCATGCAGTCCCTCCTGTCCCTGGGGTACACGGAAGAGGCCACCGCCTACCGGGACTGGCTGACCGCCCACGTCGGCCCGTGCGGCCCCACACCCCTGTACAGCCTCAACGGCGAGCCCGTCCCCGCCGAGGAGACCCTGCCCCACCTCAGGGGCTACCGCGGCTCCAAGCCGGTGCGGATCGGCAACGCCGCCGCCGGACAACACCAGCTCGACGTGTACGGCGAACTCGCTGACCTGCTCGCGCAGATGGACGACGCAGGCATCCCGCCGTGCCCTGACGCCGACCGCCTGCTGCTCGCCACCGCCCTCACTGTCGAGGCGCTGTGGGAGCAGCCCGACGACGGAATGTGGGAGAGCCGCGGCCCGCGCCGCCGCTACGTCTCCTCCCTGGTCTGGGCCTGGGTTGCCCTCGACCGTGCGGTGCGCGTGCTGGAACGCCACGGTGCCGCCGACAAGGAGACCCTGGTGCGGCTGGCGGCGACCGCGGAGACCATCCACGCCGAGGTGTGCGCCCGGGGCTACGACGCTGAACGCAACACCTTCACCCAGTACTTCGGCAGCCAGGACCTGGACGCCTCCCTCCTGCACATCGCCCGCGTCCGCTTCCTTCCCCCGGACGACAAACGAGTGATCGGCACCGTCGAAGCAGTGGGACGCGAACTCTCCGCCGGTGGCGGCATGCTCCTGCGCTACCCCACCCACACCGACGCCGCCGACAACGTGGACGGACTCGCCGACCACGAGGGGGCATTCCTCGCCACCGCGTTCTGGATGGCCGAAGCCCTCGCCCTCATCGGACGGGACGCCGACGCCCGTGACCTACTCGACCGCCTCCTCGCGGTACGCAGCGACCTCGGCCTCCTCGCCGAACAGTACGACCCCGCCCAGGAAATCCACCTCGGCAACTACCCACAGGGCCTGTCACACGACGGCCTGATCCGGGCCGCCCTGGCCATCAACGCGGCGAGCATGGTCCCCACCGACGGCGAACTGATGCTCGCGGCGGCAGAGGGATAGCGGCGCAGCGCTGCCCACCCTCGCCGCCCACGGCATCCACCACCTCCACCCGAGGCCGCCCGCCTCCGAGCCGGTTTTCGCGCTGCTGCGCCGCACGACCGGCGAGCAGCGCGTCGCCGCAGAACCGCCGCACCGGCCCCTTCCCCGGAGGAGCCGTCCCTCCCGGCCGACCGAGCACCCGCACCACCGCACCGACCCATGGCGGCCGTACGGGCCCGGGCCGCACCCCTGGGCCGCACCGGCTCGTGGTTGCGGCGTAACGGCATCCGAACCCCACGACTGGTAGGCAACTCGGCCTTCCCGGCCCCGTACGCCGAAGGCCGCTACTACCTCCAGATCACGTACACCGAGGACCTGGGCGACCGCCATCCGAGCATGGCCGCTTCGGGCTCTCGCCACCATGGCCGAGGCCGAGCGCGAGAACATCCGCGAGGCCGCCCTCGAAGGACTCGACGCCTCCTCCCCCGCGGTCAAGACAGCGGCCGCACCCGTTCTCACCGTCGACATGCTGGACACCGTGCTCCGCTGCCGGGCCAATGGTGAGTACGTCGAGCAGGTCCGCCCCGGCCCTGGTCATCCCCACCGGCGAGCGCGAGGACCAGAACCCCGGCCAGGCCAGCGGGCACCTACCGCGGGCTCGCTGGGCACGAGAAGTGCCAGGCCTGCCTCGAAGCCGTTGCCCAGGCCGAAGCCGGCTTTGCTGTGCTCTGGCCCGGCTGACAGCGCGTCGACCTACGAGATCGTCTCAGCATTGGTTCTTTGCAAGCATTTTGACCGGCCCCGGTTGGGCCGGGACCGCATTTCAGCGAGCCGCAGTGCCCTAGCTGTAGTCGGAGACCAGTGCGCCCGAGGTGTCGGAGAGGTGCGCGGTGTCGCCCTTGTCGTTCCAGATGGCGCGTCCGCTGCCGTAGGAGTAGCCGCCCCACTCGGCATGGACTTCATTGGTGTAGATACGGATCCGCTGCCCGGCCTTGAGCGTGGTTCCGGGCGGGAAGGTGAAGTTCTGGCCGGGGTCGTCGGCGTAGAGGACCCAGCCGGAGACGTCCGCGTGCGCCGTGCCCTGGTTGACGATCTCGACGTACTCGTCGGCCTGGGTGTACTTGACAGCGCCCTTGTGGTGGACGTTGGTGATGACCACGTCCGAGACGCCGACGCGGGAGAGCACGGCGACGATGTCGGCGCTGTTGGCGCCGTTCTCCGGGCTGAGGAACTTGTTGACGATCTCTCCGTTCCGTTTGAAGCCGGTGATCACGGCGGCGTACTTCTCGCCGTCGATGGTCACGTTCTCCGGGGACACCCGCGTGGGCAGATCGACCTCGTCGTCGGGTGTGGGGCCGTCGTTGGGCGTCTCGAAGTGGTGGAACCTGAAGCTGAAGTTGCGGTCCTTGTCGTCCTCTTCGAAGCGGATGCGGACCACGAGGTCGACGTCGAACTGGTTGATGCCGCCGCCCATGATGGGGAAGTTCTGGTGGGTGAAGGTTCCCAGCGTCGTCTCTGAACCGTCAGTCTCCGCGTCGATCGTGCCGCCGGAGAACAAGTAGCCGCTCTTCCCGCCCGCGACGGGGACGCCCCAGGTGATGTGGCCGGTGTTGAGGCCCGAGACGTTGGCCGGGGTAGGGGTGACGGCAGTCCAGGTTCCCGATGTCGTGATTTTGGACATCCTCAGACAACTCCTCGATGTGCTGGGCACGCCGTCCGCAACAGCGGCTACATGTGTTTCGTCGCCAGCCGTCGCTGCGGCCGATCCTGGGAGGGCCTTCGCCGACTGACGCGCCCGCTCTCCCAACTCCTCGGGCGGATCATGCGCAAGGAGGCCCAGAACTCGCGTCACTCGTCCGGGTGATTGGCCACTTTGTGGCAGGGACAGCACGGCATTCCCGCCATCGGAGCCGCGATTTCGCAACGCTCCCGCCCGACTGTCAGTGAGTCGGCTACGAGATCATCCCGGTGCGGGTCGGCAGATTCCTCGCCCAGACCTCCTGCCTCGGACCAGCCGCCCGGGGAACAGCGGTCGGAGTCGGTGGTGACGACGAACAGCGAGGCGAAGACCAGCAGGGTGATGACGATCATGGGGACCAGGCGGTCGAGCAGCGGGCTGTGGAACTCGCGGGTGATGCCGGTGGAGAAGTGCAGTGCGGCGATGGTCGAGTCGGGCGTGGCCACGGGGCTGCCCATGATGGTGCGGGTGGTGGACTCGCCCATGGAGAACGCGGTGACGTGGGTGCGCCATTCGCCGGTGACC
The DNA here is from genome assembly GCF_041435235.1 of Kitasatospora sp. NBC_01300. Lineage (NCBI taxonomy): Bacteria > Bacillati > Actinomycetota > Actinomycetes > Kitasatosporales > Streptomycetaceae > Kitasatospora > Kitasatospora sp. NBC_01300. Next base: position 398,896 of record NZ_CP108409.1, read on the forward strand.
ATGCCCGTGTAGAGGCCGAGGTTCTGGTTGGGTTCCCACGGCGAGTAGGCGGCGAAGTCCGGTCCCAGGACCGTGCCGGGGGCGTGAGGACGCCAACTCCGCCCTCACCCGGCAGCGCCCGACACGTGATGCGCGAACTCGCCAGCCCCACCCCCCTCTCCCAGCCAGGTGCCTCCCACACCGGTCGCGCGCGGTCGGCGGTCGGGCCATCACCCCACGTCAGAGCAGCCGGTGGGCGATCTCGGTCGACGGCCCATCCGCCCGGCCCCGGAACCACTCGCGGCACACCAGAACAACGCGCCCCACGCCTCGCCGAAAGTTCGGATGGAAATGACCGAGAACGAGTAAGGTCGGGGTTTGTTCGATTGACCCTCACAAAGTCGGTCTGGATACTGATCGAGCACGACGCAACCGAAACTCGTTGCGAAGCGGACTCCGATTCGAAATTTCATCCGGTTGAGGAGAATCCATGATCTCGAAAGCGAAGAAGGTCGTGAGCTCGATGGCGATGGCCTTCGCCGCGGCGGCCACGCTCACCGTGGCCGTGCCGTCCGGCAACGCCTTCGCCATCGACCACGTCCAGTGTGACGGGAGCCGCAATGACTTCCTGAAGATCTGGTCGCACCTCGACGGCCGTGACAGCGTCGACTGCTACGCGAACGGGGGGACGATCGGCTTCGGCGGGTGGTGGATCGACCGGATCTCCACGGGGAACAACGACCTGGTCTACTCCGACGCCAACGGCGACTCGGTGAGGGTCAACCGCTGGACCGACATCACGTACCCGAACCGGCCGCCGAAGGTCAACTCCATCCAAATCCTCTGACGACCCGGCGGAGCGGGACCCGAACGGAAATTCGCCCGGCCGTATCACCGCAAGTCCCCGCAGCGCTTTGATCGCCGTCGAATTTTCTGTGACGTGAATTCGCTCAATTTCGGTTCCACCGGCGCCGGCCATGCCCTCCAGGGGCTGGCCGGCGTCGGCATGTGGTGTCACGGTTGCCCGCCGAGCCCCAACTTCCGCACCCCGAAGGGGGAGAAGACCATGTGCGCGGCCCAGCCGCGGTGGATCAGCGCGATCTGCGAGGGCACCGGCATCACCGGGTACAGCTCCCTGCCCCGCGACCAGTTCGCGAGCAGGCCCTCCGTGGTGTCGACCGCCGAAACCACCATCGTCACCTGGAGGTTCCCGTCACCCCAGGTGTTCCACAGGGCCCATCCTTCGGGCCTGGCCTCGACCCCCAGGCGTGAGCACGCCTCCTCGTAGTTCTCCCCCATGCTCTCCGGCATCGCCCCGGGCCGCAGGATCGCCACCCCGGCCAGCTTCACCTCGGGCCGGTCCACCTCCTCGCCGAGGCAGCCGTCCCCCGGGAAGTGGTAGTGCCGGATCTCCCGGGCCAGCGCGTTCACCGCCCGTTGCAGGCGCGTCGCGTCCTCCGCCTCGGGGCCGTACGACAGCCACCCCTCCACCGAGGCGACGCCCGTCACCGCACGGGCGAGCCGCTCGATCTCCCTCAGGTACTCCAGCTCGGAAAGCTCAGGTCGCGTCACGGCGCCCAGTCTCACAGCGCTCCCCATCCTGGTCATCCCGGTTTCCGGCCTCCGCCTCCCGGAAGTGCCGTCGCTGGCGGGGGTTCTGGCCGGGGCCGCCCCCACGACCGCTCCGCCGGGGTGGGTGGCCCCGGCGGAGCGGTCGTGGCGAGGGTCAGCGGGTGCTGAAGTCCGCGTTCCAGGAGGCGTTGCCGGTGCGGGCCAGGCCGACCTCGTTGTAGTCGCCGAGCATGATCCCCAGGTGAAGGGGCGACCTGATCCAGCCGTCGACGGCGGCGTCGATGTCGGTGGGGCCGTAGAAGGCGATCTCGCCGAATCCCCTGCCGGTGTAGCCGAGGTTGTGCGCGATGCCGTTCGAGTCGCAGAAGTGGCCGGAGACGCGGCGCTGGTCCATCTGGTCGGCGTTGCACTTGGCGGCCTGGGAGAGCGTCTGGTTGAGGCGCACCGCCGGCCTGCCGTTCTGGGCGCGCACGGTGTTGAGCCGGTCCAGGAAGCGCTGCTCGACGGAGGCACCCGGGCCAGGGCCAGGGCCGGTGCCCGACCCGATCAGGTCGAACCGCTGGGCCACGCTGCCGTCGCAGTTCTCGACGGTGACCTCCCGGTCGAGGCCGTGGTAGGTCAGACAGCGGTTGTCGCGGGCGTTGTGGAGGTAGGTGCCGCCGCCGGCGGCGGGCTCCAGGGTCCACTGCTGGTTGTCGCCCGCCCACCAGTGGATGAACTGGGTGGACCGGCCGTCGTTGGTGTCCATCTCCAGCACGCGCTCGGTGCCGTTGACGTTGCGGGCGAAGTCGACCCGGTCGCCGGGCTTGTTGGAGATCCAGAACGAGGTGGAGGCGTTCTGGTAGTTGCGGGCGACGATCCGGGAGCCCTCGCCGTCGGAGCTGGCCAGCGAGTTGTGGTTCTGGTGGTCCTGGATCGTGACCATCTGCTCGACCACGGCGGCGTTCGCCGGCGCGGCGAGCAGCGTGATGCTGCTCGCGGATATCGCGGAGACGGCGAGCACCAGGCCTGCCAGCCGGGTGCGGCGGCGGGTGCCGGCGCTCGGGCGGGGGCGGAGGGTCCGGGTGGACGGGTGGGACACGGGGATCTCCTGTTGTCGGTGGACCGCGTGCGGATGCGACAGCGGAACGCGGCCAGGACACCAGGACTGGATTGACGATCGATCAGCAGCGTGTTGACGAACTGCCGTGCGCGGCCTCGGCGGGGAGCCGGGGCCGCGCACCGGGTTCAGTTGGCCAGGCTGAAGTCGCCGCCGAGGGGTGCGGCGATCTTGTCGACGCCGGTCAGCGCGGTGAGCGAGGTGACGGGGGTGCTGGCGTCGGTGGTGGTGCCGTTGCCGAGTTGGCCGGAGCCGTTGTTGCCCCAGGAGCGGACGGTGTTGTCGCCGAGCAGGGCGATGGTGTGTTCGCGGCCGCCGGCGATCAGCTGGACGCCGGTGAGGCCGGGGACCGCGACGGGGGTGACCCGGAAGTCGGTGGTGCCGTCGCCGATCTGGCCGGAGGTGTTCCGGCCCCAGGCCTTGAGCTGGTTGCCGCTGTCGGTGACGGCCAGGCTGTGGTGGGCTCCGGCCGCGATCCCGGAGACCCCGCCGAGCCAGCTGCCCTGGGTGTCGACCGGGGTGAAGCGGCTGATGGTGGTGTTGTCGCCGAGCTGGCCGGTGGAGTTGTAGCCCCATGCCTTCACCGCGTTGCCGCTGGTGGGCTTGGTGGAGCTGCTCGGCGGGCCGACCAGGGCCAGGTTGTGGTCGGCGCCGGCGGCGATCCGGGTCACACCGGTCAGGTTGTTCACCGCGGACGGCACGTTGCGGCTCGCCGAAGTGCCGTCCCCGAGCTGGCCGTTGATGTTGTGGCCCCAGGCCCACACGGTGCCGTCCTCGCGCAGCGCCAGGCTGTGGTTGAGTCCGGCGGCGATCGCGATCACCTTGTCGAGTCCCTCGACCCGGACCGGGACGCTGCTGTCGGCGTTGGTGCCGTTGCCGAGCTGGCCGTAGTTGTTGCGCCCCCAGGCGACCACGGTCCGGTCGGCGAGCAGTGCCAGGCTGTGCACTCCGCCCGCGGCGACGTCGGTGGCATCGGAGAGGTTGACGACCTGGCCGGGCGCGTTGTGGCTGAACACCGAGCCGTCGCCGAGCTGCCCCGACCCGTTGGCGCCCCACGTCTGCACCGTGCGGTCGGTCAGCAGGGCCAGCCCGAAACCTGTGGCGGCGCCGCTCCCCCCGGCGGCGATCTTCACCACCTCGGCGCTCGTCAGCCCCAGCACGGTGGTGGCCGTCGTACGGAAGTCCGTCCAGGTGCCGTCGCCGAGCTGGCCTGCGCGGTTGTTGCCCCAGGACTTGAGCCGCTTCTCCTGCACTTCATCTCCTCATCAGGTGTGCTGTCATGCGGGAATGCGGCCGCGCCGGGCACGGCCGCGGAGGCTGCCGCGAGGACGCGGCGGTGCTGCCTCCCGACGGGCCGCTCCTGCCCGGCCCTCCCCGCAAGCTCTCGAACGCATCATCGGTGACGAACGATCAGAACGCGGGACCCCGATCTCGATCTTCACTCGAACGGGTGATCTTCCGGCACCCCCTGACGGGCAGGCGCCGGAGGAGGCACCTTGGCAGCCCGCCGCCCTTGGTGTCAGCGCCTGGTACTAGCGTTGACCTGTGAGGATCTTCAGGGGGGTGGGACGTGCCGACGTGCGGCATCTGCGATCACGAGACGGCCGAGTTCGACAACTACTGCGGGAACTGCGGGGCCCAGCAGGTCAGCCACGGCGCCGCTGGTCACCGTACGGTGCCCTCGGCGAATTCGATGTGCCGAACCCTCCGGGCGTGCGCGACCCGGACATTCGAACGCCTCTCTCTTGATCACTACGACGTGCCCGAAGACCGGGTTCCACGCGAGGAGACCTATACGAGCCTGAACCTCCAGGACCTCCGCCGACTTCACAGCGACCGGGTGTCGATCGTGGAGTTCACCCAACTTGAGGAGACGCGCAACGGAGCGGACTGGGAGTGGTGGTTCCATGCGAACGGCGAGGGATTCGGTATGCGGGTCCAGGCCAAGCGAGCGATGCGGGGCGGAGGCTACCGGCTGGAGCACAGGACTCGCGCACGTGAGCGGCAGAGTGAGCTGCTCGTGCGGGATGCGGTGACAGCCGGCTGTGTCTCGGCCTACGTGCTCTACAACCACCGGAACTGGGTTCCGACGTTCGCTGAGGGCACGACGGAGGCGTGCGCCCATGGCGCCGGCCTGACCGGCCACATGGGCTGCACCATCGTGTCCGCGCTGACCGTCCGAGCCGTCCTGGAGGGCCGGGGGAACTCCTCGGCCAAGGTTCGGGACGCGAGCATGCCGTGGCACTGGGTCCTGTGCGGCGAGCGACGACAGCACTCGGACCTTGAGACGGCCTACCGGGAGGTGCAACGGCTCCACCGGCGTGGGCTCGACGCGTTGAAGGAAGCCATCCGCACCGGGACCGGACAGGGGGTCGGCCACCAGCCGACGCCGACCGCTGGGCCCTCCGCAGGGCCGGTGGATACGGAAGCCGGAGCCCCCGTGACCGGCCACGGGGCCGGGCTGGAGGAGGACGACCCTACCGAAGGCGGACCTCCACCGCAGCTCCACCACAGCACCCTCGATTCGGTTCGTCTCACACCCGAGGAACTGGCGGCGAGGGAGGCTGAGGCCGACACACGTGTGCAGGCGGTCCTGGAGGGTCCGCTGTACCGCGGGATGCAGGATCTTGTCGACGCGCCGGCGGGCCGGTTGCCGGGCCGGGTGCTCGACATGATCCGGCGCCGAGAAGCCGGCGTCGCGCCGGACGAGCGCGTCGCCGGTGCCGTCCTGGTCGACCTGAGTCCGCGCCGGGTCGAGAGGTAGTCAGGACGGCGAGTCGGCCGGGCCGGTCCCGCCCCCTGAGCTGCGAGAACGGCCGGCCCGGCACCTCGTGGGTGCCGGGCCGGCGGGTGGGGTGTGGGGGCGCGGGTTACTTGGGCATCTCGTTCCAGAGCTGCTGGGCGCTCTTGCCGGTGAGCTGGACCCAGATCTGGTCGTTGTAGTTCGTGGTGTTCAGCAGGTGTGCCAGGTCGGGCTTGTTGTAGGCCTTCGACACGTAGTCGATGAACCGGGCGGTGGCCTGGTATCCGCTGTCGTAGTTGGTGCCCGGGCCGAAGTGCTGGGCGCCGGTGCCCGGCTGGAAGTTGTAGTCGCGCACCCAGTCCGCCAGGCCCTCGCCCAGCCACCACTTGCCGGAGAACGGGCTGTCCCAGACCGCGACGTGCACGGCCTCGTGCACCAGGAAGCCGGTGTCACCCTTGTTGCCGCGGGTGTAGCCGATGTTGACGTGGACCTCCTTGACGCCGTTGCTGGGGTTCACCGTGGTGAACGCGGGGTTGTCGGTCAGCTTCGGGTCGAAGATGATCTTGAAGTAGCTGGGGGCGGCGAAGGCCCCCTTGGTGATCAGGTTGGAGATCGTCGGGTAGTAGTCCGCGACGGTCTTCTTCTGCTGCTCCAGCCACGGCCCGAGGTCCGGGGCCTGCGAGTAGTCGAGGTCGATGGTCGGACGGCCGGCGGTCGGCGGGGTGGTGGCGCCGTTGCGGTCGAGGTTCCAGGACTGCGCCCGGTCCCCCGCGTTGCAGGCGGCCACCTTGGCGTTCAGGTCCTCGCCACGGGCCAGGCAGAGGTTGCTGTCCGAGACGCTGTGCAGCAGCCAGGCCCGGCCGTTGCCCATCGAGGTGTTCTCCAGCCACCACTTCTGGTTGTCCGCGCCGACGTAGTTCCAGGAACCGACGGTGTTCTTGCCCCGGTCCCGGTCGACGGCGTTGTTGGTGCCGGGCACCTTGACCGACCAGGCGCCGTTGCCCTCGTCCCTGACCGTCCAGACCTGCTGGGCGGAGGACTCGTTCCAGTCGCGGACCACCACGTTGGAGGCGTTGTTGCGGCTGTCCCACTGGAGGGCGCCGCCCGCGTAGCTGGAGATGCGGTAGTCGGCGCCGCTGGACGGGAGCGACTCGGCCGCGCTGGCGGTCCCGGCGCCGAAGGCCGTCCCGGACACGACGGTCGTGGCGGACAGGACGACGGCGGCGGCCGCACGACGGGTGATCATCTCGGGGTTCTCCTCTCGGGCGGCTCCCCCCTGGAACCGGCCTGCGGTCATGCCACCGGGCCCCGGTAGACGCGGCGTCAACGCTCCCGTCGACGGACGCGTTGACAGGGCGTCGACCCGGTGGTGTTCACCCGAAGGTCCCGGCCCCTGCCGAGCGACTTCTCACTCGTGGACGCCCGCGCTCTCCACCGCCCGCCGGCGGGTCGCCCGCACGGCCGCACCCGCCGCGGTGGCCAGGGTGACGAGGGCGCAGAGCGCGACGGTCGCCCCGATCCGCGCCCACGGGACCACCGTCGGCGCGTCGGCCACGAGCCTGCCCAGCGAGACGTGCTGGGTCAGCGCGGCGAGCGCGGTCGCCACGGCGGCGAGCACGGTGGCGACGACCACCGCCACGGCCGACTCGGCTGCGGCCACCCTCACGATCTGCCCGCGCACCGCGCCGACGAGAGCGAGCAGGGCGAACTCCCGCCGGCGGGTCGCCATCGCCATGATCAGGGTGTTGGCGACCGCGATCAGCGCGTAGACCAGCGCGATCCCCAGGATGACCACCGCGGCGTTGTCCGTCTGCTGCGCGGCATGCGCGCGCTCGGCCTCAAGGTAGGCGGCGTACGTGACCACGTGCGCGCCGGAGCCCGCCAGCGCCCGGTTCACCGCGGCCGTCTGCTGCGGGTCGAGCGCCGCGCCGGCGCCCGCCGAGGAGTCGAGGTAGACCCGGCTCGGCGTCAGCGCGCCGGTCAGCGCCGAGGACAGGTACGTGTCGTCCCCGTTCAGGCCGCGCGCGACGACCGCCGCGACGACGGCCGGAACCCTCGCTCCGGTCGGCAGCAGCATGACCACGCGGTCGCCGACCGCCAGGCCGTCGGACTCGGCCGCGTGCTCGTCGATGACCAGGAAGTCCTCCGGCAGCGAGGCGAGGGAGCCGGAGAGCACCGGCGGCGTGACGGTGGCACCCAGCGCCGCCGCCGGGACAGCCTTCGCGCTCAGCGAGTCGATCTGCTCACCGGCGGCGGTACCGATCCGGAGGTTCATCGAGATGACCGGGGTGGCCCTGATCCCGGGCACGGCCGCCAGGCGGGCGAGCGTCGGACCGTCGATCCCCGAGCCGCCGGGCACGACCACGTCCGCCGCGCGGATCTCCTGCTGCTGCCGGGCCAGCAGCGCCGCGTCGCCGGACTCCTGCATCGTCAGCATCGCGGCGACCAGCCCGACGGCCACCACGATCGGCGCCACGGTGGCGGCCGTACGACGCCGGGAGGTGAGGATGTTCTGCCGCACCAGCAGCGGGCCGGCCGTGGCGCAGCCGCGCAGCGGGCGGAGCAGCAGCCTCGTCACCGGGCGCAGCAGGGCCGGGGCCAGCAGGGTGACCGCGCCGACGTAGAGCACCGGCACCACCTCGTACTTGCGGGCGCTGGCCGCGAGGTACGGCTCGGTGCGGGAGATGGCGGCCCCCGCGACGACGGCGCCGGCCAGCATCCCGACGCCCAGCAGCCAGCGGAGCGGCGTCATCGCGCGGCGCTCCAGCACACTCTCGCGCAGCACCTCGATCGGGCGGATCAGCGAGACGCGCACCAGGGTCACGGCCGAGCCGGCCAGCGCGGCGACGACGCCGATGACGGCGGCGACCAGCAGCGGCAGGACGGTGACGGGGACGGTGAACCACGACGGGGCCACGTGGTGGTCGAGCATCCAGGAACGCAGCGGCACGGTGCACAGCGGCGCGAGCAGGCAGCCGGCGACTGCCGCGGCCAGGCCGATCAGCAGGGCCTCCCAGAGCACCATGCGCCGCACCTGCCCGGGCGCCGCGCCCACCAGGCGCAGCAGTGCCAGTTCGCGGCGGCGCTGTTCGGCGGCGAAGGCGAAGGTCGCGGTGACGACGAACACCGCGACGCACACGGCGAGTCCGGTCGTACTGCCCGCCATGGCCTGGGCGTTGGCCAGTGCCTGGGCGCCGCCGGTGGAGTCGGGGTCCAGCCGGGTCAGGCCGTCGCCGGTGAGGGCCACGGCCTGGTCGCCCGCGAGCGAGGCCAGTTGCCCTGCGTCCTGCTCGGTGACGAGCGCGTTCACGCCGGGTGACAGGCGCTGTGCCTCGGCGGCGCTGAAGAAGACCGCGTTCTCGAACCAGAGCGCGTCGGTGACGCCGACCACCCGGTAGTGGCCGGTGCCGTCGCCCGTCGTGACGCCGGTCTGGCGTCCGATCAGTTCCCGGGAGCCGCCGCCGACGACGACCTCGTCCGCGGCCTGCGGCGCGCGCCCGGCCGCCAGGCGGTAGCCCGCGAAGGCGGCTGAGGACCAGGGGTGGCCCGTCATCTCCCCTGAACCGGCGGCGAGTTGCACGGGGAAGCTGCGGTCGGGCGTGACGTGCCCGGTCGCGGCTGCCTTCGCGACGAGGTCGGGCGGCAGGACGGCGGGGGCCTTCATCGGGCGTCCGTCGAAGCCCTGCGGTGCCAGGACGGCCGGGGCCTCCTTGAAGCGCTGCGGACCCGGGTGCGGTGTGCCGAAGGTGGCGGCGAGGGTCAGCGCCATCATGCCGATCATCGTGGTGCCGAGCGTGAGGGCGAGGAAGGCGCCCGCGAAGCCCGCCAGGCGGTGGCGCAGGGTGGCTGCGGCGATCTTCAGCACGGCTTCGTCCCGCTCCCGCCGGGCTTGCGGCTGACGACGCCGATGCCGCTCACACCCGCCGCACCGATGGACGACCGGCCCGGGGCGCGCCCCTCGCCGGGAGGACACGGGGACCACGGGGCCGCTGCTGGAACCTTGCTCCGGAACACGTGCTCGCCTTCTCCGTGGGGGCCGGTCGGGGGCATCGGCCACCCGCCGCGCCGACGCTACGGCGCCACGCGGGATCGGCACCTCCGGGCTGCCCCTGATATCACCCCTGATATCGCCCCTGAGGAGCCGTTCCCATGGAGGGCTCGCGCAGACCGGCGGGTGCGGGCACCGGCGGGCGGTTGACGGGCCGTCGACCCTGATGGGCGGCTGGCGGGAGGTAAGACCCTGGCCCTGCGTCAGCCCGTCCCCCGTACGCCGCAGGTCTGATCATGAACCCATCCCTGCGCCGTACTGGGGACGGACGTGTCCGAACGGAGACTTACTGACTTCGGCGCGCCAGGGTGAACTGTCCTGGTTTGCCTGACGAGTTCGGTGTGGTGGCTGTATCCGATGGTGTGTGAGATACGCGGATGGGGGCGGGCTGACCGCCTCAGGACGGCTGCGCCGGGAGACGGTGCGGATGCAGGCGGCCGAGCTGTTCGAGCAGGAGGTCAAGCCGGCAGAGGTGGCCCGGCGCCTACGGGTGAGTGTGAAGTCGGCCTACCAGTGGCACCAGTTGTGGCGCGACGGCGGGGTCGAGGCGCTGGCATCACGCGGCCCGGGTGGGTCACGGTGCCGCCTGTCCCCGCGATGCCTGGAGAAGCTCGCCGCGTATCTGGACCAGGGCCCGGCCGCACACGGCTGGGTGGAGGACCAGGTGTGGACTGCTTCGCGGGTGGCCACGCTGATCGGGCGGACGTTTCACGTCTCGTACAGCGTCTCGGGCGCTACACGGCTGATGCACAGACTCGGCTTCACTCCGCAGATGCCCGCGAGACGGGCCGCGGAACGTGACGAGCAGGCCGTGACCGCGTGGACGGAGGTGACCTGGGCGGAGGTAAAAGAGCCCGGGCGGACTGCGACGGGTGGGTCTGCTTCGAAGACGAGGCCGGCTTCACGCGCAGGCCGCCCCGTGGACGCACCTGGGGACGGCGGGGCATCACCCCTGTCGTGAAGGTCTCCGGCAGCCGCTCCGGACGTGTCTCGGTCGCTGGGCTGATCGCCGTGCGGCCGGGTTCCCGGACCAGGCTGTCCCACCGCATCCGGCGGCACACCGGTCGCAAGGGCGAGCGGCGGAGCCTGTCCGAGCGCGACTACATCGGCCTGATCGACGGAATCCACCATCTGGTGAAGGCGCCGATCGTGCTGGTCTGGGATCGGCTGAACACCCATGTCTCCCACGTGATGCGCGAGTTGGTCGCCGCCAGGAACTGGCTGACCGTATACATCCTGCCCGCCTACGCGCCGGACCTGAACCCCGTGGAGTGGCTCTGGGCGCACGTCAAGCACAGCCTGGCCAACCTCTCCTCGGTCGCCGTGGACCGTCTCGAAGCCCTCGTCCGCAACCGGCTCAAACGGCTCCAGTACCGCCCCGACATCCTCGACGGCTTCCTCGCCGGGACCGGCCTCTCCCTGGACCTGCCACCACCATCACCCTGAAACGCCGAAGTCAGTAAGGCGATCCGAGACACCGATTCTGCACAGAGGACGGGCATGGCGCTGCGAGACGGACGAACGATTTCCCTGCTGACGGTCGGCGCGGTGACGACCGTGATCGCGGCGCTCGCCCCGGTGACGGCGTTCGCGGCGGGCGGGGACCCGCTCCGGCAGTACGCACAGCAGCGACTCCGCTGGGAGCGCTGCGACGCGGACGGGCCGGCGGAGTTCGAGTGCGCGAAGGTCAAGGTGCCTCTGGACTACGGCAACCCCGGGGGCCGGAGGATCGACCTCGCGATATCGCGGATCAAGGCGGGCAGCGCGAAGCAGCGGCACGGCGTGCTGCTGATGAACCCCGGTGGCCCGGGTTTCCCGGGGCTGGGCCTGCCCGTGGAGATCCAGCCGCTGCTGTCGGCGCAGGTGCGGGAGCAGTTCGACCTGGTCGGCTTCGACCCGCGCGGGGTCGGGCAGAGCTCGCCGATCAGCTGCGGTCTGACGCCCGACGAGCAGGTCTTCCAACACCCCTACGCGGCAGGGAAGTTCGCCGAGGACGTGGCCAGGGCCCGGACGGTGGCCGACAAGTGCTGGGCCAAGGCGGGTGACACGTTGGCGCACATCACCACCCGCAACACGGCCCGGGACATGGACGTCGTCCGGGCGGTGCTGGGGGAACAGAAGATCTCCTACTTCGGGTACTCGTACGGCACTTACCTGGGCGCCGTCTACACGCAGATGTTCCCCCGGCGTGCGGACCGGTTCGTGCTCGACAGCGCGCTCGACCCGGCGCTCGCGTGGCGGGGGATGTTCCGGGGGTGGTCGGCGGGGGCCGAACTCGCCTTCACCCGGTGGACCGAGTGGGCCGCCGCCCGCAACAGCACGTACGGGCTGGGCGCGACTGCCGCGGAGGTCCGCAAGGCGTACTGGGACCTGATCGCCCGCGCCGACCGCACGCCCGTCCCGGCGGAGGGCGGGGCGCTCAGCGGCGACGCCATCCGGTCCAGGTACGCCGAGTTCGCCCGCGTCGAGGCCGTCACGCCCTGGATCGTCGCGCTCAAGGCCGCAGCCGCGGGCGGGCCGACCGCTTCGCCCGCTTCGCCCGCTTCGGCCGGGGCGACCGGGGCGACCGGGGCGGCGGTGTCCGACGCCGCCCCGGCGCGGGCCGCCGACGAGGGCGCGGGCGCGCGGGCCGCCGACGCGGTCGACCCGGAGAACAACCGGGCCGCCGTCGTGTGGGCCGTCTTCTGCGGCGACACCCGCGACTGGCCGCGCGACCCCGAGCAGTACCGCCGGGACGCGATCCGGGACAAGGCCCGGTACCCGCTGGCCGGCGACCTGGGCGCCAACATCCAGCCGTGCGCGTTCTGGAAGCGGGCGCCCGGCGAGCCGGCCACCGTGGTGAACAACGACGTCAACGCGCTGATCGTGCAGAACCAGTGGGACCCGCAGGCGACGCTGGCCATGGCGCAGGGCATGCGGCGGGCGCTGCACGGTGCACGGATGATCACGGTGGCCGGCGGCGAGGGCCACGGCGTGGTGGTGGCCGGCCCGTCCTGCGCGAGCGCCGACGTCGACCGCTACCTGACCACCGGCCGGCTGCCCGCCAAGGACCTGACCTGCGGAAGCTAGGGCTTGGCTGACAATCCGCGTCGCATCGGCGCGCGGCGGAATTGTCAGCCAAGCCCTACGGCGGCCGGCTTGGTGCGGACGTTCGACTCGCCGCCGGCGGCCGCCGGGGGCCACCCCCGAAGGGACCGCGTTCCGGCCGGACGGACACCCCGCGCGAGCGGGGGCCGGGCCGAATGCCCTCCGGCAGGGACGAGGGGGTGCCCGGCTCGCCGCTATTCCCCTTCCGCCGCTTCGGCCGGCATGACGCACCCCACACCAGTGAAGTACAACTTTCAACATATCTGGAGGTAGCGTCGTCTCATGCCCCACCACAGCGGGGGCCGACGGCGCCCGGCCGGACGACGGCCGCGACGAGCCACCCGCCCGCGCGGGCCAGAACCGACCAGGTAGGAGAGCCGTGACCGGCCGTGTAGATCAAACGCTTGACATGGAGCTCGTGCTCGCGTCGGGAGAAGCCGTCTCGCTGCGAACCCGCCTGTCGTACCGCTCGTACGACCCGCTCGCCGTGCACGCGCACTTTCGCACCGACGCGGACGACCTGGTCCCGTGGGTCTTCGCCCGCGACCTGCTGGCACAGGGCCTGCTCAGGCCGAGCGGGCAGGGGGACGTACAGGTGTGGCCGGGTGGCGCCGGGCCCGAGGCGGTACTGAACCTGGCCCTGTCCTCCCCGGACGGGACCGCCTGGCTCAGGGCCCCGCTCGCGGAGGTGGCCGGCTGGCTGGAGCGGACGTACCGGCTGGTGCCCGCCGGCCGGGAGACCGACGGATGCGACCTGGACGCCGAACTGTCGCGGCTGCTGCCCGGAGCCGCCTGAGGCTCGTCGGGGCCCGCCGGACGCGGGCCCCCGACGCCGTCCGCCCGGCTCTCCACCGGTCGACCAGTCGACCGGTTCCGGGCCCGCGACCACGACCGCACCCCCTCGCGAACACGCCGAACCCCGGCGCGGGCCACCCCGCCGCAACAGACGGAGCAGGAGCAGAGCCATGACAGCCCACGCCTTCGTGCGACTGCCCCTCACCGCCGCGCGGTGGCGGGAGACGGCAGGCCGAGCCCTACGGCTGCCGCGCACCTCCCGGCCGACACCCCCGGGCCGGATGGCCTCGGCGCCCGCCCGGAGCGCCAAGAGCCTGATCGCGGCCGTCCTGGCCTGGGAGGCCGTCTCATGGTGGCTCCCCGGCCAGCAGCAGTACCTCGCCGCGGCCACCGCGCTCGCCATGGTCAACGCCCCGACCATCTACCGGTCGGTGACCCAGGCGCTGCGCAGCGTGGCCGCCCGGGCGGCGGGCCTGTCGCTGGCCGTGGCCGTGGTGTGGCTGCTCGGCTCGGCCGCGGGAAGCGTCGCGGCCCTCCCGGCGATCGCGCTGGTCGCCAGCGGCCGCCGGGGCTCCGAAGGTCGGCTGCAGATCGCCTCGACCGCGGTGCTCACCCTGGCGGCGGCGACGGCCGTGCCCACGGGCCACCTGGTCGCACTGACCCTGGCGACGCTGACCGGCGCCGCGGTGGGGATCGCGGTGAACGCCCTCATCCTGCCTCCGGTGCACCTGGGGGCCTCCGACGCCTCGGTACGCGGCCTCGCCGCGGCCATGGGCGAGCTGCTGGGCGACATGGGCAGCGGGCTGAGGGAGCGCCGACACGCCGACCGGGCACAGGAGTGGCTGGAACGGGGCCGGCATCTGGAGGAGTTGGCGGTGGAGGCGCAGGAGGACGTGCGCCGAGGCCAGGAGAGCCTGCGGTGGAACACGCGGTGCGTCGTGCGCGGCAGGCGGGCGCCGTCGGCCCACGACGAGGCACTGCGCGCCCTGCACCGGATCTCCTTCCAGGTTCGCGGAATCGCCCGGACGCTGGCCGACACCGTCGACGACCGGCATACCGGCCACCGCCTGGGCCAGCTCTTCCTCGACCGGTACGCGGCCATCCTGGAGGCCGCAGGGCGAGCGGTGGGATCGTTCACCGGTTCCGGGATCCCCGTCGGCCCGGAGGGGGACGGGCCCCGGGAGCGGCTGCGCCGGGCCATCGAGGAGGCCACGACCTGGCACGGGATGATGACCGGCGAGATCGAGCGCGGCACGCTGACCGAGCCGGGCGCCTGGCACGTGTACGGGTCACTGATGACCGATGTCGAACGCCTGCTCGTCGACCTCGACCGCACGGACCGCTCCCCCAAGGCCGCGCCGGACCCCCGCCCGTAGCCCCTTGCTCCGCGAGTGCCAGCACGCGGCCTGAACAGGGCGGATGACGCTTTCGCCACAAACAGGTCCAGAGCCGAGCGATCTGACAACGTTTCGGTTGCGGTGGACGGCAATCCGGTCCTGGACCTTCCCGGCGCTACGCGACACGTGACATTTTACATGTCACACATCGAGCGGTCGCGTGCCCCAACACGCGGTCACAACGGCCCCGGAGGCCCCCACAGATGCGTCTCTCCCGGATACCAAAGGTCAACGCGCGCAGACTCCCCGCGCTCGGCGCGGCCCTCTTCATCGCGCTCGGCCTGTTCGCGCCGCAGAGCCAGGCCGCCCCCGTCGGCGCCACGACCCCGGCCGCCGCGAACACCGCCGGACCCGCCACCCAGGCGCCGCGGTCGATCCCGGTCCCCAAGTCACCCGACGCCAGGAACAACAGCTCCTTCAAGCTCTTCGCCCAGGACCACGCCGAGGAGGCCACCGCGCCGGGCGCCCCGGTCAGCGAACCCGCCAAGGCGGCCAAGCAGTTCTCGGCCACCGCCGGGGAGCCCTGCCCGAACCTGTCCGGAGTGATCAACGCCACGGGCAGCGCGTTGGTCCAGCAGCTCAAGGCACTGCCGAACGTCCCCTGCGCCTACCCGCTGTTCAACCTCACCGGCGCCGACGCCGGGAAGGCCTTTCGCGAGTCCCAGATGGTGACCGTCGCCAACGCACTGCGCGACACCTCCGCCACCTACCCCGGCGACAACAGCACGTCCATCGGGCAGCTGGTGATGTTCCTGCGCGCCGGCTACTACGTGCAGGAGACCCGCCCGAACGAGGTCGGCAGCTACGGCGCCACCCTGGACACCGCGGCCCGCGGCGCGCTGGACGCCTTCTTCGCCGCCCCGCACAGCAAGGACGTCACCGACGCCAACGGCGACACCCTCAACGAGGTCGTCACGGTGATCGGCCAGACCCACACGCTCGGCCGGTACGCCGGCGTTCTCAAGTGGGTGCTCGGCAACTACAACAGCACCTGGCCCCAGTCGATGACCCTCTCCCTGGACCACTTCGAGTGGGTCATCAAGGACGGCTTCGACTCCAAGACCGACAGCCAGGGCTGGAAAGCCGCCCTCAAGGCCGACCCGGGCATCCTCGACACCTGGGCCGGCTTCATCACCCGCAACGACTCCCAGCTGAACCGCCTGGACATCGTCAGCAACATCGGCCGCTACCTCGGCTACGCCCTCGACGTGCCCGAGCTCAAGGACCGGCTGCGGCCGCTGCTCAAGGACCTGATCAACCGCTACCCGAACGTCGGCCCCACCGCCCCGATCACCATGAACCTGGGCTGGGCCACCCGCCAGTTCGACAAGGGCAACTGCGCGGCCTACGCCATCTGCGACCTGAGCGACCGTCTGCTCCCGGTGATCCTGCCGATCCAGCGGACCTGCAACCCGGAGCTGAAGATCCGCGCCCAGGACATGTCCCCCGGGCAGCTGACCACCACCTGCACCAGCCTGATCAACCAGGACGCCTACTTCCACAAGGTGATCGGCGACAAGGGCGCGATCCCCGGTGACGTGAACACCAACCTGGAGGTCGTCGTCTTCGACGACTACACCCAGTACTCGCTGTACGCCTGGGCCTTCTACGACATCGACGTGGACAACGGCGGCATGTACGAGGAGGGCGACCCGGCCAAGCCCGGCAACCAGGCCCGCTTCATCGCCCACGAGGCCAGCTGGCTGCGCCCCGACTTCCAGATCTGGAACCTCAACCACGAGTACACCCACTACCTCGACGGCCGCTACAACATGTACGGCGACTTCGAGGCCAGCCAGACCACCCCGACCATCTGGTGGGTCGAAGGCATCGCCGAGAACATCTCGTACGGCTACCGCAACGAGCGCAATACCGCCGCGATCAACGAGGCCGGTAAGAACACCTACAAGCTCAGCGAGCTGTTCGACACCGTCTACGGCCAGGAGGCGGACCCCGACGTCAACTCGAACCGGGTCTACCGGTGGGGCTGGCTGGCGGTCCGCTACATGCTCCAGGAGCACCGCGCGGACATCGAGACCGTGCTCACCAAGTACCGCGCCGGCGACTGGAACGGTGCCCGCACCTTCCTGAAGCAGACCATCGGCACCAGCTACGACGCCGGCTTCGCCACCTGGCTGAAGACCACCTGCGCGACCGACGACTGCGGCCCCCTGCCGGAGGCCCCGGCCCCAGCCGCACCGCTGTGCACCATCGCCGACCCGCGCCAGTTCGACAAGAACTGCCGCCGCGACAACCTCGCGGCCACCACCGGCAACTACAGCTACCACTTCCTGTACCTGCCGGCCGGTGTCAAGCAGCTGACCATCACCAGCAGCGGCGGCACCGGCAACGCCGACCTGTACTACGGCGGCAGCAACTGGGCCACCACCAGCAGCTACCAGGCGAAGTCCACCGGCGCCGGCAACAACGAGACCCTGACCATCAACGACCCGCCGTCCGGCTGGGTCTACTTCAGCCTCGCCGCCCAGCAGGACTTCACCGGCGTCAGCGTCACCACGCAGTACCAGTAACCGCACACCCACGACCTCGGGCGAGCGGTGAAGGGCCCGGGCGTACAAGGGTCCCTGTGCAAGTAGCCGTTGTCGTACCGATCAAGGAGCCTGCCGATCGAGCGGGAGTCTCGATCGGGTGATCGCAGTCGGTAGCGGGCACGGCAGCAGGGTCTCGTGGCAGCTCGGAAGGCGTCTACGCCGACGAGCGATCCAGGAGGCCCTGCTTTCGCGCTTTTCCGCAGTCGCGGCGGCGGGTTCAGCCCACGCTGAAGGTCTCGGCGCGGGTCGTGACGGCGGGGATCCGCAAGCACGGGACGACGGACACCTGCGCCGTGACCGGGCCGCCGTTGCGGGAGAGCTCGGCCAGCAGACAGACCGTCGCCTGGGCGGAGCTCCACCCGCCCGGGTACAGCACGTCCGCCATCACACCGACCTGGACTGAGGCTTCCTTCCTGGCCGCGGTGACGACGTGCACCGCCGTGCCCTTGGCGAGCGCCTCCAGCGAATCGACGGTCTGCGGCCCGGATTCGAAGGCCGGGGCGAGCCTGGCCGCGTACGTCCGGGCGCTCGCCTCCGCCCCGGCCGCCGCCCGTACCCGGCGCTCCTCGGTCTCGACCCGGTCGCGGTGGGCGATCACCACAACGGTCGCGATCGCCAGCGCCGCGAGGACGGCGAGCCCGGTCATCACCCAGCGGACGGCTTTCATCTGATCCCCTCGGGAAAGGGCCGGGGCCCGTGTGGGCCCGGCGGGTCGGCCGTTCTGTCGGGATGCGGGGGCCCATCGTCAGACTCCCGCCTGCGCACCGACGCCGGGAGCCTGACGACAGACCTTAGCTAACTTGACTCTGTCGGGGATCTTGTTCGCTGCCGTATCAGCTGACAGCACGCCAGGAACGTAGGCGCGGGATGTGCTGCTGGTCGAGGTGGTTCTGGAAGGCTGTCGGTCGTCGTAGAGGCGCGCTTTCGCCAGGAGGCTGCCGGCTGAGTCGCTCGATGTTGACGGCGATGGCAGTGAGGACGTGTTGCAGGTGGGCCTTGGCCTGTCCGCGGTAGCGACATCGGCGCATACCGTGGCCGTGGGCGAATTCGCAGATGGTGCCCTCGATGCCGGAGCGGACCGCGTAGCGCTTGTGCCAGGCCGGGTCCTGCTGTTCGGCGCGGTTGCGCTGCTGGAGTTCGAGAAGCTCGCGCGGGGGGAAGCCCACGGTGCGCGCGGCATCGCGGGAGGTGGTGCACTTGGCGCGTGCCGGGCAGGGCCGGCACTGACTCTTGGTGAAGCGGGCCACGATCAGCGGGGCGGCGGTCGGCGAGGAGGTCGGGTAGGGGCCGTGCCAGCCGGCGCTGGTCTGCCCTTGCGGGCAGGTGACTTCCCGGCGGTCGAAGTCGATGCGGAAGTCGTCGCGGGCGAAGCCCTCGCCCCGGCGGTGCTGTCGGGTGGGGTTGCCCGGCAGCGGTCCGACGAGGGTGATCCGGTGTTCGCGTTCCGCCTGTTCCAGGTGGGGCAGGGAGGTGTAGCCGCCGTCGACCAGGTGCTGGTCGGGCCGCAGGCTCCGGCGTTCCAGCCGGGTGTGGATGCCGGGCAGGACCTCGGTGTCGGCGCTGGTGGCCGACATGGTGGCCACGTCCGTGATCACGTTGGGGCCGTCGTCGGAGCAGGTCTCGGTCACATGGGCGAGGAACCCCGTCCAGCGGGTGACCTGCCCGCGGCGTGCATAGCGGGCGGTCGGATCGTAGGGCGAGACGATCCGGTCAGCCGAGGGCGGTAGGCCCGGGCCGTCGGCGTCGTCGCGCCAGCGCAGGCGGCCGGCGGGATCCCAGTAGTAGTTCTGCACCAGGACCTGTCGCAGGACCTGGACTTGGGGGCGGCTGAGCAGGCCGGGATGGTGCCGGCTGAGGTGTTCGAGCAGGCGGCGGGCGTCTTCACCGGTGGTGGCGATCCTGGTCTTGGGCCGGGTGGGGTTCTTGCCCAGGCGCACCGGTCGGCCGTAGCGGCGGCCCCAGTCCTCCTCGACCAGGCCGTCCAGCGTGTGGTCGGCGGTGCGGGCGAGTTCTTCCAGGGCCGCGCGCACGGCCTCGGTGACCAGTTCGAGACGGGTAAAGTCCCGGATGCTGGCCAGGACGTGGGTGGAGTCGGTGCGCTGGGTGGTGCGCTCCCGGACCAGCCCGGCCTCCTTCAATCGGGCCAGGGCGAGATCGAGGAGGCGGTCGGTGCGGCCGTCCGCCAGCACGCGGTCGCGGAAGTCACCGAGCACGCTGTGATGGAAGCCGGTGTCGTCGAGTTCCAGGCCGAGCGCGTACTTGAAGTCGATCCGGCAGCGTACAGCCTCGGCGGCATCACGGTCGGACAGGCCCAGCAGGAACTGCAGCACGCTCACCGTGGCCAACTGGGCGGGCGAGAGCCCCGGGCGCCCGTCGCGCGGGTACCAGTCGGCGAAGTCCTCGTCCCGCCACAAGCCGTCGAGCCGGTCCCGCACCCACATTGCCGTCGTGCCACCCGGGTTGCTGGCCCGCGCCATCCGTGCCGTCAACTCCGGGACCTCGTCACCCGGACGGGGACGGATCGACATCTGCACTCCTTGGGAATCTCGCGGGCGTTGTACACCCGCGAGACTGGCGCACCACAATGATCACCGACAGCCGAACACCAAGATCCCCGACAGAGTCAAGCTAAGGCTTGTCCCGTAACGATCTCCGAAGGGTGTGATGTGGGCTGACCGCCCCCGCGGGGCTCGCTCGCTACGCGACCGCCATGAGGTTGTGCAGGCGGGCGATGCCGAGCATGGCGTGGTGGACGCCATCGCCCTTGAGGCGGCAGTCGCGCAGGATCTTCCATGTCTTCATGCGCGCGAAGACGTGCTCCACGCGGGCGCGGACCTGCTTGCGGGAGCGGTTGTGCTCGCGTTTCCAGTCGCTCAGATCGCCGCCGACCGGGCGGCGATGCGGGATGACCAGACCGGTGCCCGGGTAGCCGCCGTCGGCAATAGTGGTGGTCTTGCCGATGGCGGCGGCGCCTGATTCGGCCCAGGCCTTGCAGCCGTTGCGGTTGCCGGGGACAGGGCGTCCGACGATTACGGCCAGCCGCCGGTCGGCGTCGATGACGACCTGGTGGTTGGTGGAGTAGCGATAGTTCTCCCGCAGCGCAGACTCCTGCTACGCCTCCCAGGCAGGGACGAGCTCAGCGACGAGTTCGGCAAGATGCTGCCGGGATATGCCCGATATGGCGTGATGAGACAAGGCCGCGCGGGCCGATGACTTCACATCCACGGGCGCCACGCCTCACGCCGCCTACGCCTGCCGCCGCTCCCACTGCTCCTTCGTGATCTCGTACCGCACACCCCCGTGCTCGGAACCCTCGACCGCCATCATGTCGTCCGGCGTGGGGATGTTCTCCGCGAGCGTCATCCCGAGCTTCTCCATGACGTTACGCGAAGGGCGGTTCACGGTCATCGTCTCGGCCCAGACCATGCGGATGCCGAGCTCGGCGAACCCTTTCGCCAGCAGCGCCTGCGAGACTTCGGTGGCGTAGCCCCGGCCCCAGGCCGCCTGGCGCAGGCGATAGCCGAGTTCGGCCTCCTCACGCGGGCCGCTGCGCAGCGGACGCAGGCAGAACCAGCCGACGAACGCGCCGCCGTCCTTCTCGTGCGCGGCGAACAGGCCGAGGTCATGATTCCAACGCTCGTAGCCGGCGAGGATGCTGGGGATGGCGCGGCCGCGGACCTCCTCTGGCGGGGTTGGAGCGCCACCGGTCAGGTAGCGCATCACCGCCGGGTCGCTGTCCAGCTCGATCAGCAGGTCCGCGTCGGCGGCGGCGAAGGGGCGGAGGGTCAGGCGCTCGGACTCGAGGTAGGTGGCCACGTGAGGATCATGGCCGAGACGGGTCGGACGGTCCAGGGAGTTTTCGGGCCGCGTCTGTCACCGGGTGGCGTGCTGGAGGAACAGCAGCATGACACGGCCGCCTTCACGTCACGGCCGAGGGCCCGCCTGTATCGCTCCCCAAGTCGTAAGAGGACATCTCATTCGGAGAGTCTGCGGGTTAGGCCCCCCAAATGAGATGTCCTCTTAGAGGGTGTTCGATAGGGGATTCCCCCCAACTGTCCGGCTTTGGTTCTTGCGGCACGGACTCGTTTTCAGGATCTCGTGGCGGCCGGGTCCGTGTCCGCGATATTCATCAAACGTGACGGAACGACGCAGGTATCCATCGGACCTGAAGGACGATCAGTGGGAGCTCATCGAGCCAGTACTGGTGGAGTGGCGACGCACCCGCGCCGAAGGGCGTGAGCCCACGACAGCGCTGCGTGAGGTGGTGAACGCGATCCTCTACGTCGCACGCACCGGTATCGCCTGGCGCTACCTGCCGCACGACTTCCCGCCCCACACCACCGTCTACGGCTACTTCAAGGAGTGGGAACGCGACGGCACCACCGAGCGGATCCACGACACGCTGCGTGACCAGCTGCGGGCGAAGAAGGGCCGCCGGATCCTGCCGAGCGCCGCGGTCATCGACTCCCAGTCCGTGAAGGCCTCACCGAACGCCCCGGCCGACAGCCAGGGCTACGACGGCGGGAAACGGGTCAAGGGCCGCAAGCGCCACATCGCCACCGACACCCTTGGCCTGATCCTGGTCCTGATCGTCACCGCTGCGGGCGTACAGGACTCCGCGGGCGGTAAGCAGGTCCTGGACGCCCTCGCCGCCCAGTGGCCCACCGTGACCAAAGTGTGGGTGGACGCCGGCTACAACAACGCCGTCGTCAGGCACGGTGCCGACCTGTCCATCGACGTCGAGGTGGTCGCCCGCGACAAGGAGCAGAAGGGCTTCGTCGTCCAGCCGATCCGCTGGCGGGTCGAGCAGACATTCGGGATCATGTCCCGGTACCGGCGGCTCCACCGCGACTACGAGGAACTGCCGGACCGGTCACGCTCGATGATCCACTGGGCCATGGTCAACTCCATGACCAACCGCCTGACCGCCAGCCCCGACAAAATCGGGCAATACCTCCGCCCGAAACCTCTCGCGGCAGCCTAAATCGGTATCGAACACCCTCTTAGGAACTTCGTTTGGGCGCACAGGCCCGCCGATCGCGGGCCTGTGCGAGGAGGGAACCTCTGGCTCAAGGAGCGGCCGTCTCGATGGCAGGATGACGGGATGTTGACGAACCAACCGTGGGCAGGGGTTCACGGTGACCTGCTGGCGGCGAAGGCACTGGTGTACGACCCGAGTGGTTTCGCCTGTTCGCCCCCGGTGGCCGAACCGGAGAGCGCCGGATACGCGGCTTGCCGGTTCACGATCGACGGCCGCTCGGTCCGGTTCCGCGCGGCCAAGACCACCCCGACGAAGGTGGGCCAGTTCGTCACCGTGTGGTTGCGCTCCGAGGAGGGACCGATCCGCCCCTTCGACACCGACGACGGGGTGGACCTCCTCGTCATCAGCTGCCGAGACGACAACGGCTTCGGGCAGTTCGTCCTCCCACGCGACGTGTTGTGCGAGCGCGACATCGTCTCCCGCAACGGCTCCGGCGGGAAACGGGGGTTCCGCGTCTACCCGCCATGGGTGACCACGACCAACCGGCAAGCGCGCAGCACCCAGGCTTGGCAGGTGAACCACTTCCTCCACATCGGCCGGAACGGGCCTGCCGACCTGACGCGCGCCCACGCCCTCTACCACCCGTAGCCGCTCCCCTGACGGGCCGGGCACGGCCTGGGCCGCGGCCGAACCGGGACCGCAGGGACGCCGGGTCGACGTGGCCTGAGCTACGCCCCGGTCCAGCCGTTGAGGTGCTCGAAGCCGGTGTCCGTGGTGCCGGTGAACGCCAGTGCCTCGCGTCCGATGCCGAGGCCGCCGAGCAGGGTGTTGATCGCCGCTTCCACGTCGTGTGAGGCCCGGTCCAACCACACCGTCGTGTACTGGGGAGTCCCGCCCTCGAACTGGCTCAGCGCGAAGTCGGTCCGGTCGATACGGAACATGGCCACGTCCACGCAACCGAGGTCCTCCCAAGTCCGCTCCACGACCAGCCGCAGACGCGCCGCGAGCGCGCCGAGCGGCGGCTGCAGACCGGCGACGATGCGGTACGAGCCGCCCGCGATCTCCCACGCGCTGTGCTGGAGAGCGGGGTTGCGCTTGCCGCCCTGGTACTCCGGAGCCGTCTCCCAGTCCGCCTCGGGGCCCGGCACTTCGATGGCCGCCATGTCTCCCGCTCCCTCGCCTTCCGACTCCCCTGTCCAGCCTCGGCCTGGCCGATGCCCTGGGGAGGATCTCCGCTTCGGAGCCGGGCAGTCAAGGCGTCCACCGTCACCGAGCTCATCACCCTCGACCCACCGTCGACCGCCTACCCGGTGTCACGGCCACCCCCGTCGGTACGCCCCGTGCGCCTGCTCGTCTGTCGGGGTGACATCCGGGCGCGGCCCGCTCGGGGCGGCGGTCCGGGCTCTGGTACGACGGGTCTGATGTCCGCGCCGGCGGTGCGTTCCCCCGTCCGCCGGCCGTCCCGGAGGAGAGATCGCCGTGCCCGTGCCCACCACCTTCGACCACCAGGCGAAGAGCTACAGCGTTCCGCACGCCTACTGGCTGGCGAAGGCGTCCGAACTCGCCTACCAGGACGAGGCAGCCGTCGAACAGCAGGCCCGCGACTGGGGCTTCGACCGGGTGCGTCACCACCAGACCCGGTTCACTCCGCCCTTCCCGCTGGAGGACACCCAGGCCTACACCATGGCCAGCGACCACATGATCGTCACGGCGTTCCGCGGCACCCAGCCGGCCGAGATCCGCGACTGGCTCTCCGACTCCTCCACGCCGCCCTGGCCCGGCCCCGCCCGCACCGGCTACGTCCACTACGGCTTCGCCGAGGCCCTGGAGTCGGTCTTCCCGGACGTCCTGGACGCCCACGCCCAGCTGCGCACCAACGGCCAGACCGTGTGGTTCACCGGCCACAGCCTCGGCGGAGCCCTGGCGATGCTGGCCGGCGCCCGGTTGTACCTGGAGGACCCGCGCCTCCAGGCCGACGGCATCATCACGTTCGGGCAGCCCCGTACCTGTGACCGGCTGCTCGCCGCCGCCTGCAACGAGGGGTTCAAGGGGCGCCTGTACCGGTTCGTCAACAACAACGACATCGTGCCCCAACTGCCGCCGGAGCCGGCGTTCACCCACGTCGAGGCGCTGAAGTACATCGACTCCTCGGGCCGGCTCCACGACTCCATGGGCCTGGTCGCCGGGCTCGCCGACCGTGCCAAGGGCCTGACCGCCGACGCGTTCGCTCCGGCCACGGCCGGTGTGCGCGACCACGCGATGAAGCGCTACCTCGCGGCCCTGGAACAGAACCTCGCCTGACGGGGTCAGGCCCTGCGGGCGGGGCGGTCGGGGCAGGCAGGTAGGGCGGGCCGAGGGCCGGGTGAACCGGTGGTACGAACAGCCTCCCCCGGTAGCGATGGGCACACGGCCGTGTGTGGATGGTGACGGGCCGCCGCACCACGGCCGTCCGATCCACCCTCACCATTCGCACCTCGAAGGGTTCCACCCATGCGTACCGCGCACCGCATCCTGGCCGTCTCCGTCCTCAGCCTCCCGCTCGTCATCGGCGCGGCGTCCACCGCCTCCGCCGCCACGCCCGACAACATCCCCTCCGTCAACTTCGACAGCGGCGTGTTCGCCGTCGGCCCGAACGGCAGTGCCCTCCAGGTCACCGACGCCCAGTTCGGCCCGTGTGGCTCCACCTTCCTCACCGGCGCCGTCGCGGTCGGCGCGGGCGGCGTCGCGGGCACCGCCACCGAGACCGGCATCAGCGTCCCCGGGCAGGGCTGACCCCACCCGCATCCGCACCGCGGCTGCCCCGGGAGCATCCCCGCCCCGGGGCAGCCGCCCGTCCGAACCGGGACAGGCAGTCCGGTGCCTGGAGCGCGGTCACCGGTCGGCCCGGGCCGGGCAGGCGGGCTGGTGCCAGGTCGTCCGGACCACCTGACCGCCGGGCAGCCTGCGCTCGCTGTTCCAGGTCCGGCAGCACGCGGTGGCAGGTCGGCGCGGCGCGGACGGCACCGCGGGACCGGCGGCCTGGCGGGCGGGCAGGGGTGCGAAGGTCGGCTTGCCGGGGCGGCCCCGACGGCGCCTGGTGGAGGAAGTCGTCATGCCCGCCGTTCTGCCACCCCCGGCTCCCGTCCAACCTCGCCTCACCCGAACGGATGAGCAGCCCGGGCCCGGGCTTCCGGCCCCGATCCCGCTCCCGGGCGTCGGGCGAGGCGTCGGCGGGCGAAGCCCCGTCAGCCGGCCTGCGGGCCGAGGGGATCGGGGGCGGGCCGCAGGGGGAAGTGGCAGGCGGCCAGGTGGTCGTCGGGGCCGAAGGCGGTCAGCGGTGGCTCGACCTCCGCGCAGATCTGCTGCGCCGCCGCGCAGCGGGTGCGGAAGCGGCAGCCGGACGGCGGGTCGATCGCGGACGGGAGTTCCCCGGCGACGCCCCGGCTGCTCTTGGCCTTCTCCACTACCGGGTCGGCCACCGGGATGGTGTCCAGCAGGCCGCGGGTGTAGTGGTGCACCGGGCGGGCGTACACCGACGGGGCTGGGCCGATCTCGACCAGTTTGCCCAGGTACATCACGCCGATCCGGTCGGAGAGGTACCGGACCACGGACAGGTCGTGCGAGATGAACAGGTACGACAGTCCGAGTTCGCCCTGAAGGTCGCTCATCAGGTTGAGGACCTGCGACTGGATCGAGACGTCCAAGGCCGAGACGGGCTCGTCCGCGACGATGAGCTTGGGGCGCAGGGCCAGTGCGCGGGCCAGTCCGATGCGCTGGCGCTGGCCGCCGGAGAACTCGTGCGGGTAGCGGTCCAGGGCGGTGAGCGGCAGGCCGACCAGGTCGAAGATCTGCCGGATCCGCCGGTCGCGCTCGGCCTGGCCGTCGACCCGGTGGATGTCCAGCGGCTCGCGCATGATCGATTGGACGGGCATCCGGGGGTTCATCGCCGCGTAGGAGTCCTGGAACATGAGCTGGACGTCCCGGCGCAGTCGGCGCCGCTCGGCCCGTGGCACCAGGGCCAGGTCCCGGCCCTCGAACACCAGGCTGCCGCTGGTGGGCCGCTCCAGGCCGACGATGAGCTTGCCGACGGTGGTCTTGCCGCAGCCGGACTCGCCGACCAGGCCGAGCGTCTCTCCCCGGCGGACCGTCAGGGAGATGTCGGCCACGGCGCTGACCGCGCCGACGGCCCGGCGCAGGATCAGGCCGCTGGTCACCGCGTACTCCTTGACCAGGTTGTCGATGCGCAGCAGCGGCTCGGCCGGTGCGTCCCCGGGCGCCGCGGGGGCCCGTACCGCCGCCTGGGCCCGTGCCGCCGTCTCCGGCTGCGGCGGTGCCGCGGCGGTGGGGCGGCCGCCCGGCTCGGCCTCGCCGACCGGGAAGTAGCAGGCGTAGCGGTGTTCCGGGGTCTCCCCGGACAGCGGCGGCTCCTGCGCGTGGCACTGCTCGGTGGCGTAGCGGCAGCGTGCGGCGAAGCGGCAGCCGGGCGGCGGGGTGGTCAGGTCCGGCGGCAGGCCGGGGATCGAGTAGAGCCGGCCGCCGGACTCGGCGAAACGTTCCGGCAGCGATTCGAACAGTGCCTCGGTGTACGGGTGGCGGGGGTTGGTGTAGAGCTCCTCGGTCCTGGTGGTCTCGACGACCTTCCCGGCGTACATGACGGCGATCCGGTCGGCCCGTCCGGCGATGACGCCGAGGTCGTGGGTGACGAGGATGACGGCCATGCCGAGCTGCTGCTTGAGGTGGTCGATGAGTTCGAGGATCTGCTTCTGGACGGTGACATCGAGGGCGGTGGTCGGCTCGTCGGCGATGAGCAGTTTTGGCTCGTTGGCCAGGGCCATGGCGATCATGGCCCGTTGGCGCATCCCGCCGGACAGTTCGTGCGGGTAGACCAGGGCCCGCTGGGCCGGGCTGGGCATCCCCACCAGGGACAGCACCTCGACGGCGCGCTCGTGCGCCTCCTTCCGGGAGGCCCGGCGGTGGATGCGCACGGACTCGGAGATCTGCCGGCCGATGGTCATCGTCGGGTTGAGCGAGGTGGTCGGGTCCTGGAAGATCATCCCGATGTCGTTGCCGCGCACCCGGTCCATCTTCTCGGGGCCGAGCGCGAGCAGGTCGCGGCCGTCGAGCCGGACCCGGCCGTCGACGACGCTGCCGCCGTTCGGCAGCAGCTGCATGATCGACATGGCGGTCATGGTCTTGCCGCAGCCCGACTCGCCGACGATGCCGAGGGTCTCGCCGACGTCCACCGCGAGGTCGACGCCGTCCAGGGCGTGCACCACCGAGCGCTTCAGCCGGATCTCGGTGCGCAGGCCGGTCACTTCGAGGAGCGCCACTGCTGATCCTCCGTCGGGTTCACCGCTTCTGCAGCCGGGTTTCGAAGGCGTCGCGCAGGGCGTCGCCGATCACGTTGAAGCACAGGATGATCAGGATGATCACGGCGGCGGGCGGATAGATCATCCACCAGCAGCCCTGGCCGGCGAAGGTGGTGCCGACGTCGAGCATGCCGCCCAGGTCGTTGTTGGGGGCCTGGAGTCCCAGGCCGATGTAGCTGAGCGTGGACAGGGCGAAGACCGCGTCGGCGATCGAGAACGTGGTGTTGACGATCGTCGTGCCGATGGTGTTGGGCAGGATGTGCTTGAGCACGATCCGCCGCCCGCCCGCGCCCATCATCCGGGACGCGGCGACGTACTCGCGGACCTTGATGGCCAGGGCCTCGCCGCGGACCAGGCGGGTGATGCCGAACCAGGAGGTCAGGCCGACCTCCAGGATCAGCATGGCCTTGCTCTTCCCGTAGACGCTGCTGAGGTAGATCAGCAGGAAGATCAGCGGGAAGGACATGAAGGAGTCGATCACCCGCATCATCAGCGCGTCGATCCAGCCGCCCAGGTAGCCCGCGACCGCGCCGTAGAGCGCGCCGAGGACGGCGGCGATCAGGCCGGCGGCGAGGCCGATCTCCAGGCTGGTCTGCCCGCCGACCATCACCTTGCCGAGCTCGTCGATGCCGTCGTTGTCCGTGCCGAGCGGGTGCCCGGCGCCCGGCGGCAGGGTGACGGCGGAGAGGTTCACCACCGAGGTGTCGGCGTGGTAGAACAGCGGGCCGAGGAAGCAGAAGGCGATGATCGCGACCAGGACGGCGACGGCGACCAGGGCCAGCCTGTTCTCGGCGAAGACCTCCGCGCCGCGCCGCAGCATCGAGCGGGGCCGCCCGGCCGGCTCCCCGCCCGGGGCGGAGGCGGGCCAGCCTTCCGCCGAATCGTGTGTCAGGGCCATCAGGTGAGCCTCACTCGTGGGTCCAGCACGGCGTAGCCGAGGTCGGCCAGCAGCGAGCCGATCACGGTGGTCACCGCGGTGAGCAGGGTGGCCGCCAGGGTGATGCCGTAGTCGTTCTGCAGCGCGGCACGGGTGGTCAGCAGGCCGATGCCCTGGATGTTGAAGACGTACTCGACGATCAGCGCGCCGCCGACCAGCGCGGGCAGCGAGAGGCCGACCAGGGTGACCATCGGGATCAGGGCGTTGCGCAGCACGTGGCCGTACAGGGTGCGGCGCCGGGAGGCGCCCTTGGCCTGGGCGGACCGCACGTAGTCCTGGGTGATCTGGTCCAGGACCCCGGAGCGCATGTAGCGGCTGTAGCCGGCCACGGTGGTGACGGTCAGGGTCAGGACGGGCAGGCAGACGGCCCCGGGGTGGGTGAGCGCGTCGCCGAAGGTGGCCACCTGGTCCTGCACCGAGACCCAGTGCAGGTCGTCCTCGAACCACTGCTGGATCAGGAAGCCGATGAAGAACGTCGGCACGCCGTAGGCGACGAAGGAGAACACCGTGAAGGCGTGGTCCAGCACGCTGTTGCGGCGGGTGGCCTGGAGCAGGCCCGCCGGCACCGCGATCAGCAGTGCGAGCAGCAGCGAGGCGCCGACGATGTAGGCGGAGGCGCCGAGGGCGTTGAACAGCAGGTCGGAGATCGGGCGCTGCTGGATGTAGTCGAAGCCCAGGTTGCCGTGCAGCAGGCCGTCCAGCCAGGTCCAGTACTGCACGTAGACGGGGCGGTCCAGACCCATCTGCTGGGTCAGGTGGGCGATGTTGGCCGGGGTGGCGTGGGAGCCGAGGATCGCTCGGACCGGGCCGCCCGGCATGAGCTGCATCAGGCCGAAGGAGATGACGGTGACCATCAGCACCGTCAGGAGGGCCTGGAACAGCCGTCGGATGAGGTAGGCCGTCACCGCCGCCCCCCGAGGGGGGCAGCGGTGACGCCGTCACGGATGGCCGTCATTTCGTGTAGTACCAGTACTCCGGCTCGTAGCCCTGGAAGGGGTCACCGGCGTCGAGGTGCAGCTTCTTGGTGACCTCGCTGATCGCGAGTGTGTTGGGGGTGTAGATGACCGGCTGGACGCCCGCGATGTAGTCCTCGTAGGCGTACAGGTCGTTGACGTCGCTGCCGGTGGTGGTCTTGACGATCAGCTGGTCCAGCTTCGGGTCGGAGAAGCTCCAGACGTTCGGCCCGGCTCCGGTGGCGAACAGCGCGTCGCCGGTCGGGTAGTAGTCGGGGGCGTAGACCCAGCCGCCGTAGAGCAGGCCCTGCCACTGGCAGCCGGCCGGCTGTGCGTCGCTGCAGGCCACGCCCTCGTTGCCGATGGTGTTCTGGGTCTGGCTGACCATGGTGATGCCGATGCCCGCCTTGGCCGCGTCCGAGCGCATGTCCGCCGCCATGGTGTCCAGCGCGGCCTGGCCGGAGGGGTAGTCGAGCGTGAACGCGGCCTTGGTGCCCGCCGCGATGCCGGCGCCGCACTGGTTCGGGCCGGTGCCCGGGTCGGTGCAGGTGGCCGGGACGCTGTCGGTGTTCCAGCCGTGGCTGTTCAGCAGCTGTTTGGCGGCCGCCGGGTCGTAGGTCGCCCGCTCGGACTGGCTCTTGGGGGAGAGCGGGTTGCCGGCCGGGAGGCTGGGCACGGCGCCGGTGGTCGGGTAGCCCCAGCCCTTCCAGATGCCGTTGATGATGCCCTGCTGGTCCACGGTGTCCTGGACGGCCTTGGTGAAGTAGGGCTGCTTGAACAGCGGTCCCACGGCCGGGTTGGCGAAGTTGATCTGGTAGTACGAGATCTCGTCCAGGTAGGTCGGGGCCGGGATGTAGTAGCCCGCGTTGCTCAGCGGGTTGCCCGCGTCCGGGTTCTTGGCGTTGAAGGTCGGGGAGTTCTCGGCCGGCAGGTAGCCGACGTCGATGGCGTTGGCGCCGCCGCTGCCGGCCTTCAGGTCCGCGTACTCCGTGGTGGCCGAGGTGTAGGGGACGAAGTCCACCTCGTCGAGGTGCGGTTTCTGCGGGCCCGAGTAGGCGGTGTTCGGCACGATCCCGTAGGCGCCGGAGGTGCCGTTGTAGTTCTTGAGCTTCCACGGGCCGTCGACCACCGACCACAGCGGGCTGCCCGCGAAGTCGCCGCCCTTGGTCGACTGCGCGCTGAGGTAGGCGTAGTCGGCCGCGCAGTCCTTCGCGGCGGCGTCCGAACCGAACACGTCGCTCGCGCAACTGCCCTTCTGCCCCTGGCCGGTGAGGTCCCAGGCGAGCGGCATCGGGGTGATCTGGCTGAGCTCGTCGTCGGTGAACCAGGTCTGGTTGACCGGGGTGTTGAGGGTCAGCGTCAGGGTCTGTCCCGAGGCGGTCGCCGAATCGACGTTGTCCGGGAAGTACTTGGCGCCGATCGCCGGGTTCGGCGGGGTGTAGTAGCCGCTGTTGGACGACTCGGCCTTGGCCATGTTGATCCAGAACAGCACGTCCTGGGCGTTGACGTCCTCGCCGTTGGACCACTTCCACGGCTTGGCCTGGACGGTGACGGTCTTGCCGTCCGCGCTCCAGGTGGGCGCCTCGCCGAGGGACACCTCCGGGTCGAGGGTGACCTTGTCGTTCAGGCCCCAGTAGTACAGGGGGCGGTAGAACAGCTGCTGGAACTGGCTGGTGTTCACCGTGCTGACCTGGGACGGGGAGTCGAACGGCCAGATGGCGTCCGGGAAGGTGGAGGGCGCCTCGGCGACCCGCACCACACCCCCCTGCACCGCCGCTCCGGCCGGCCCCGGGTTGCCGCTGCCGCCGCCCCCACCACCGCCGGTGCAGGCCGCGGCGGTTGCCACGACCGTGACCAGCGCCACCACCTGCGCGAATCTGCGCGCTCCTGCGGACTTCGTCATCCTTGACTTGCCCCTCTCCCCCACGTGAACACCACGAGTTCTTTCCTTGCGCGACCTGACGGTTCGCCGACGCGGGCATGGCGATGCCGTGGTCGGGCAAGGTGAGCGGCTTTCCCGACGGCGGGAAGGCACCGGCGTCCGCGGGCTTCAGCCGCTTGCCGCGTGCTGGCCCTGCCCCGTTCGGTGCTATTAGTTAGACCGATTTTTCGAACAGAGAGAAGCCTTGGGGACGACTCGTGTTCGTCAAGTTTCCATCAAGGAAAGGATCTTGGGGCCATACACGGTTCTCACACCCGGGACCGGGCCGGAGTTCTTACACGCCTTTGCCGTCGCTCTGCCGAACCGCTGACCGGCACCCGGCAGGGTCGTGCCCACACCGACCGCAGGACGTACGGAGGGCACCACGATGACGACGAACACGGCGACGAGCATGGCGGCGAGCACGGCGGCGGAGACGGCCGGCACGGCGACGGACGCGACCGCGGGCCGGGCGAAGAAGCCGGCCCGCCGGGGCAGGCTGGCCGCCGCCGCGCTGGCGGTGCTGGCGGCGGTACTGCCGGTCACCACCGCCTCGCCCGCGCAGGCCGCCCCCACCGGAGCGGCGGGCCGGCCCACGTGGTGCCCGACCGTCCCCGGGCACCAGGTCGACTGCACCACCATGCGCCGCCCGCTGGTCGCGGACGAGCCGCACCTGGGCGGCATCGGCGTGAGCTACGCGGTGGTGCGCCACAGCCGCCCCGGCCCCGCCCGGGGCACCATCGCGCTCAACCCCGGCGGCCCCGGCGAAACCCTCATCGACCGCGCCGACCAGGTGGCCGGGGCACTCCAGGGGGTGCTGGACGACTACGACCTGCTCCTGCTGGACCCGCGCGGCACCGGCCGCTCCGGCCGGCTCCCCTGCGACGTCACCGAGGCCGACTACCGCTTCGCCCCGCGCCCCGCCCAGCGCCAGCTCGTCGCCGACTGCGCCGGGGAACTCGGCCCGCGCGCCCGCGGCTACACCAGCGCCGCCACCGCCGACGACCTCGATGCCGCCCGCGCGCGCCTGGGCGCCCCCAAGCTCGTCCTGTACGGCCTGTCGTACGGCACCTACCTGATGCCGGTCTACGCCGACCGCCACCCCCAGCGGGTCGAGTCGATGGTGCTCTCCGGCGCCTACCCGCTCGCCTTCGACTCCCTGGCCCGGCCCGGCGCCCAGCAGGTCTCCCTGACGCTGCGCCGGATCTGCGAGCGCAGCGGGGCCTGCGACCCGGACGGCGCCGTCCGCGACCTCGCCGCCACCACCGAGCGGCTGCGCACCCGCCCGCTGGTGCTCACCGCCTCCCTCGGCGGCAGGCCGCGCACCGTGGTCTTCAGCGAGGACAAGCTCGCCGACCTGATGTACGAGCCCGCCACCCGGGGCATCGGCCTGCACCCCGAGGAGCCCGGCCTGCTCGGCGCGCTGCCGGCCGCCCTGCACGCCCTCGCCGCGGGCGACGACGCACCGCTGACCGCCCTGGTCCGCGCCGAGGTCGAGCACACCGGCACCGAGGACCAGGCCTCCTTCCTCGCCGTCACCTGCAACGACTACGCCCGCGCCTGGGACCCGGCCGCCCCGCCCGCCGAGCGCCGCCGCCAGTACCGGGCCGCCCTGGCCGCCGCAAACCCGGCCGACTTCGGGGCGTTCAGCGTCAAGGGCTGGACCGAGGGACAGACCGACGGCGGCGACAACTGCCTGTCCTGGCCGCGCCGCGGCACCGCCGCCCCGCAGCCGACCGACCTGAAGAACGTGCCCGACGTGCCCGTCCTGGTGCTCTCCGGAGACCTCGACACCAACACCCCCGAGGCCAACTCCCGCCTCTCCGCAGCCCAGTTCCGCCGCAGCGCCTTCGTCTCCGTGCCCAACAGCGGGCACATCCCGGAGATGGAGTCCACCGGCTGCGCGGTGGACATCTCCACCCACTTCATCCGCACCGGCACGGTCGGCGACACCTCCTGCCTCGCGCACATCCCCCCGGTCCCCGTCGTCCCGGTCCCCCGCTGACCCGCTGACCTACCGCCCTCGACTGCCCCCGACCGGCATGACCACGCCCGCCACCAGCGAAAATGACACCATGACAGATCCCACCGCCGCCCGGCGCACCGTCCTGGTCGTCGAGGACGACCCCGGCGTCCGCAGCACCCTCGACCACCTGCTCCGCTTCGAGGGCTACCGGGTACTCACCACCGCCGACGGACAGGAGGCCCTGGAGCTCCTGGAGCACCGGCGCCCCGACCTCGCCGTGGTGGACGTGGTCATGCCCCGCCTCGACGGCCTCGCGCTGTGCCGGATGCTGCGCCGGCGCGGCGACCGCCTGCCCGTCCTGGTCCTCACCGCCCGCCACCAGCTCGGCGACCGGGTCGCCGGGCTCGACGCCGGCGCCGACGACTACCTGGCCAAGCCCTTCGCCACCGAGGAACTCCTCGCCCGCATACGCGCCCTGCTGCGCCGCACCGAGCCGCTCGGCGGCGAGAGCGCCGAACTCGGCCTCGACGACCTCGCCCTGGACCCCGGCGCCCGTCAGGCCCACCGCGGCGGGCGCCGGCTCGACCTGACCAAGACCGAGTTCGACCTGCTGGAACTGCTCCTGCGCAACCAGGGCACCGTCCTGACCCGCCACCAGATCTACGAACGCATCTGGGGCTACGACTTCGACACCGACTCGCGCTCCCTCGACGTCTACATCGGCTACCTGCGCCGCAAGACCGAGGACGGCGGCGCGGCGCGGCTGATCCACACCGTGCGCAACGTCGGCTACACCGCCAGGACCGCCTGATGCTGCGCACCAGGATCGGCCTCGTGGTCCTCGCCTCCGTCCTGCTGGCCATCGCCGTGCCCGTCACCGCCGCCTACCACGGCGTCAGCACCCTGGTCGCCGACCAGCTCGACCGGAGCCTGGAGGACCGGGCCCACACCGTGCTCGCCGCCCTGGACCTCGACCGCCCCCCGCCCGCACGGCCCGACACCGTCGAACAGCTGCTGCTGCCCGACGGCACCACCCGGCCCCTGGGGGCCCCGGACGGCCCGGCGCTGCCGGTCTCGGACCGGGCCCGGGAGGTGGCCCGTACCGCACAGGGCGCCCACCAGGAGGACGCCACCGTCGACGGCACCCCCTACGGCATCCTCACCAAGGCCCGCCCCGACGGACAGGGCGCGGTGATGATCGGCCAGACCTACGCCGGGGCGCAGAACGTCGACGACGCGTTCCTGCGCCGCATCACCTGGACCAGCGCCGCGGCCGCGGCCGCCTCCGCGCTGCTCAGCTGGCTCGTCCTCGGCCGGATCCTGCGCCCGGTGCGACGCCTGGCCCGCGCCGCCGAACACATCACCACCACCCGCGACCTGGCCACCCCGCTGCCCGCCGCCGGACGCGACGAGGTCGGCCGCCTCACCCGCGCCTTCGAGGCGATGGTCGGCGCCCTGCGCCGCTCCCGCGACCAGCAGCAGCGCCTGGTCCAGGACGCCAGCCACGAGCTGCGCACCCCGCTGACCTCGGTACGCGGCTGCGCCGAACTCCTCCAGCGCGCCCGCGGCCGGCTCGCCCCCGCGGACGAGGAGCAGATCCTCGCCACCCTGGTCACCGAAACCGTCGCACTCGACGAACTCGTGCGCGAGCTCGTCGAGTTGGCCACCGACCAGCAGACCGTGGAGGACCCGGAGCCGGTGGACCTGACGGCCGCCGCCGAGGACAGCGCCCGGCGCTTCCGGCGCCGCACCGGCCGCGAGATCACCGTCACCGCCGAACGGCCCGCGCCGGTGCGGGCCCGCCCGCGCGCGCTGCAGCGCTGCGTGGACAACCTGGTCGGCAACGCCGTCAAGTTCAGCCCGGACGGCACCCCGGTGGAGGTCCACGTCACCGGCACCCGGCTGGCCGTGCGCGACCACGGGCCCGGCATCGCCCCCGGCGACCGGCAGGCCGTCTTCGAGCGCTTCTACCGCGCCGCCGGCACCCAGTCGACCCCGGGCTCGGGGCTGGGCCTGGCCATCGTCCACGACCTCGTCGCCGCCGACCACGGCACCGTCTTCGCCACCGCCACCCCCTCCGGCGGCGCCGAGGTCGGCTTCCACCTGCCACCCGCGCCGGAGGACTGACGGCCCGCCCGGGCTCCCGGGGCCGTGACGAGGCCCTGCGCCCCGGGTAAGCGCGCCACCAGGGTGATCGACTGGAGAACGGGCGCCGCCCCGTGGCGGTTCGGGCGAACCCGGAACCGCCACGGGGCGGGCCATGCCGGTCGTCACCGGATCGGTACGGCTCCCGGCCTGCGCGGCCGGGGAGGTGTGTTCGGGAGAGGTGTGCTCAGTTGAAGACCAGCACGTCGGTGCGCATCGGCAGCGCACTGCCCCAGCCGATGTTGATCTTGAACGTCACCACGCCGTTGCCGGGGGCGATGCTCGACACCTGGAAGGGCGCCGCGCCGACGAAGCGGTTGCCGTTGCTGTCGATCTCGGAGGCCGTGATGACGACCGTCGAGTCGATCCCGATGACGTTCCAGGCGATCTGGAGGTTGAACGTCCCGTTCCCCGGGGTCCACGTCCACCACCCCCGCCACACGGCGCCGACGTTGCCGCCGATCGCCGCGAGGCCCTGGTCGCGTTCGGCGGGCTGCGAACTGCTCTCGATCCGCGGCACCTCGATGGAGGAAGATTCGGCTGCGGCCATGACGGCTCCCCTCGCGCCGGGAGAGCTCCCATGAGCTCCCCGAATACTTTGAGTGTCCGGCAATGCGCACAGCGTCACAATCACTCGTGGGAGTGAACCCCCGGCGCGCCTCCCCGGGGCCTTCGTCACGGCCTCCGGTCGGGCGGTTCGATGGCGAGGGAGTGCCGGAAGATGTTGCGCGGGTCCCAGCGGGCCTTGATCCGCTGCAGGCGGGGGTAGTTGTCTTTGTAGTACAGGGTGTGCCACGGGGTGCCGGAGGTGTTCCACTCCGGGTCGGCGAGGTCGGTGTCCGCGTAGTTGATGTAGGAGCCGTCACTGACCTCGCCGGGGACGGGGACGCCTCCGGTGTCGCGGTACACCTCACGGTAGAAGTCGCGGACCCAGGCCAGGTGGGCCGCGTCGTCCGACTCGTCGGCCCAGACGGTGTAGTAGACCGCCTTCATCACCGAGTCGCGCTGGGCGACGGCGGTGGCGTACGGGGGCACCGCGTTGACCTGGCCGCCGTAGCCCACGAGGAGCAGGCCGCACTCCGTACCGCCCGCGCCGTTCGTCAGGTGCCGGTAGGCGGTGGCGAGTTGGGTATCGGTGAGGGAGCGGCGCAGGTAGCCGGCCTTGTCCTTGTAGCGTCGGGTGATCGAGTTGCCGGCCTCGCCCGTCCCCGGCCAGGTGCTGGTGGGCAGCCAGGGCATGATGCCCCGGAGGACGGCGGGTTCGGTGGCACCGACATCGGCGGTCACCGCGCGCACGAAGTCGGTGAGCACCTCGTCGGAACCCGGAACGGCCGCGTCGATCTGCACGACCAGCTCAAGGGTGCCGGACTTGCGGTGTCCGGCGATGAGGACCGCGTACAGGTTCGCCGCGGGGGTGCCCGGTTCGCTGTTGCGCTCGTGCCAGACGCCGTAGTTGCGCAGCAGGGTGGTGAACGCCCGTTCCGTCATCCTCTCGTCCCAGGTCCAGGCGACCAGGCACCTCCGAAGCTCGCCCGGGGCGCGCGGCAGGAGTGCCGCGGGGTCGCCGTGGGGGCGGGTGCCGGGGCCGGGGGTGCCGGGGCCGAGGGTGTCGTGGCCGGGGGTGTCGTGGGAGCGGAGCCAGTAGCGGGTCACGACGCCGAAGTTGCCACCACCGCCGCCGGTATGGGCCCACCACAGCTCGTGGTTCGGATCGCCATGGTCCCGGGTGGCGACCACCGCCCGGACGGTCCCGTCCCGGTCGGCCACCACCACCTCGACGGCGTACAGGTAGTCCACGACCGAGCCGTAGGCGCGGGACAGCGGACCGTACCCGCCGCCGGCCAGATGCCCGCCCGCGCCCACCTCGGGGCAGCCGCCGGCCGGGATCGTCACGCCCCAGCCCTTGAACAAGGTCCGGTACACGCGCCCGAGGGTCGCCCCCGGCTGCACCGCGAAGGCACCCATCGCGGGGTCGAAGCCGACGGCGTCCATCGGAGAGAGGTCCAGCAGGAGCTGCACCGCCGGATCGCCGGTGAAGTTCTCGAAACAGTGGCCGCCGCTGCGCACGGCGATCCGGCGCCCGGAGCGGACGGCGTCGGCGACGGCCCGCACCACCTGCTCGGTGGAGCCGGCCAGGCGGATCTCCTCCGGCCGGCCGACGAAACGGTAGTTGTCGCCCCGCAGCAGGCTGTCGTAGCGGGAGTCATCGGGGCGGACCGTGACCGGTCCGAACGGCCGGCCCTCCGGCCCGCCGCCACCTCCCGCCGGCCCCTCTCCCGCCGGGCCCGGGCCCTGGGGGCCCGCCGCCTCGGCGGGCCCTCCGGACAGGCCGGCGACCGCACCGCCGACCGCCACCGCACCGGCTCGAGCGAGCAGGTGGCGACGCCCCAGCCGTTCGTCCGCCGACCAGTCCATCTCTTCCTCCGTTCAGAACGACCATCCGTCAGCGCATGCTACCGGCGCACGCGCCATTCAAATCTGCTGACCATAGCGATAATTGACGTGTAATCAGGAAAAGGCCATAGCGCTCGGCCGCCCCCGGCGGACGTTCAGCGGGCGCCGCAGAAGACGGTGTCGAGGAACTTGATGCTCGCCTCGTTCTGCGCCGTCTGCTCGGCGTCATCGCCCCGCGGGGTGTAGGAGAGCGCGACCTGGCGGTCGGCGTTGCCCCACAGCTGGGTGGAGAAGCCGAAGGTGCCGCCGTTGTGGCCCAGCACGGTGGTGCAGGAGAGCGTCGCCTGCGCCAACCCCATCCCGTAGTCGACGTCGTGCGAGCCCGGCACGGTCTGGAGCATCGTGGTCATCTCGCGCTGCTCCGCCGGACGCAGCAACTTCCCCTTCAGCACGGCCTGCTCGAACCGGACCAGGTCATCGGTGGTGGAGATGATCTCTCCGGCGGCGCCCGCCCAGGACGGGTTCTGATCCGTGACGTCGAAGTCGGTCTTCTTGACGTTCCCGGTGCCGGCGCCGTCCACGGTGGTCCAGTAGCTGTGGGCGTGCGGGCCGGGGATCGTGGTGGAACGGCCGGGGACCGTGGTCTTCGTCATCCCGAGCGGTCGCAGGATGCGCTGGCCGACCTCCTGTCCGTAGGGGTGCCCGGTGACCTGCTCGATGATCAGGCCGAGG
Source organism: Kitasatospora sp. NBC_01300 (assembly GCF_041435235.1). Lineage (NCBI taxonomy): Bacteria > Bacillati > Actinomycetota > Actinomycetes > Kitasatosporales > Streptomycetaceae > Kitasatospora > Kitasatospora sp. NBC_01300. The sequence continues at coordinate 437,545 of NZ_CP108409.1, forward strand.
ATGTTGAAGTTGGTGTTGGAGTAGCCCCATTGGGTGCCGGGCTCGAAGTTCGGCGCGTGGGAGACGGATGCGGTCACCAGCTGGCGCGCGGTGAACGTACGGTTCAACCCGCCCTGGGCCAGCCACGAACGGAAGACGGCCGGGTCGTTGAGGTTGGGGAAGACGTCGGTGCCCGAGTTGGTGGCGTCGAACAGGCCCGTGCGCTGGTTGAGCAGCTGGCGGACGGTGATGTTCTGCCCGTTGGGGACCAGCCCCGGCAGGTGGCCCGACACCGAGTCCTCCAGGCCGAGGCGGTGCTCACCGACCAGTTGCAGCACCGTGGTGGCGACGAAGGTCTTGGTGACGCTGCCGATCCGGAACCGGCCGTCACCACGGACGGGCTCCTGACCGACCAGGTCGGTCACCCCCGTGGCGCCGCGCCACCGCTGGTCGCCGTCACGCACCTCGGCGATCGCGGACACCGCCTTGGCGTCGGTCAGCCCGTTGAGGGCGAGTTGCAGCGGACCGCCACGCAGGCGGGCCGACGAAGCTGCGGAGTCCTCGGCTCCCGCCGCAGCGGCGGAGGCGGGTGCCGCGGACACCGCCAGACAGAAGGCTGCGATCAGGGCACTGGTCAGACGACGAGACATGGAGCTTCCCTTCACTCGGGCGAACAGGAGTTCGCCACGAGTCAGCCTGTCAGCGCCGCCACCTGGGGAGCATCACTCCGGATGAGGACCCGTCCATCCTTCAACAGGCTTACGAAATCTGCACCTTAGGACACCATAGAGGTACGTGAGGAGTCGTCCGGCGGGCGCATCCGGGGATGCGCCCACACCCTCGGTCGCGCTACAGCCGGGGGAGCCTCTGGTTCTGGTGGCTCCCTCCGGCATCGGCACGAGGTCCCGCTCTTCGGCCGGTCAGCCGGCGCTGATGACCTGGCCGCAGGTGATCGTTCCGTTGAGCGTGACCGTTTGACCGAGGTCGTAGGTGGCGGCCACCTCCGTGTTCGTCAGCGTGACCGTCCAGGTGTCGCCGGTCTTCGTCGCCTTGACGCCGGTCGCGTTGTTCTTCACATAGCCGCCGACGTGGGCGGCGGTGCTGACCGGCATCATCCAGCCGGTGCCCGACTGGACGCCGGCGACGCTCGGGCCGCCGGCGTTCTGGTCCGACGGCGCCTGGAAGGACTCCAGCTCGCCCTTGATGACGGTGCAGGTGCTGTCGGCGGCCTTGATGGAGCCGGACTCCACGCCGCTGAAGGCCACGTCGGCGCTGCCCTTGCCGGCCGTCCCCGGCGCGCCGGTGGGGGCGCCCGCCACCGGGGGCGCTGCCGCGTCGGCCGGCGCCGCACCCGCGGACGTCGAGACCGCGGCCCCGGGCGCGGTGGCGCTCTTGGCCGGGCTCGACGATCCGCATCCGGCGAGGGATATCAGCGTCGCACCGGTGATGAGCCCGATGACGGCACGTCGTCGGTGGAGTTCGGTCCGTGACATGTTCTCGCCCCTAGATCTCGCGTGTGAGTACTTGTCGATCACTGCGCAGAGTACGGCAGGCGGCTTTCGGTCACGGGATGTCGGCCGGATGCCGGGCCGGTGTTCTGCACTGTGATCACCATGCCCGGCACCCTAGCCTGACGGTCTGACAAAAAATGTTCGCACCCGAGTTGGTGGACATCGCCTCATCCGACCACCGAGACGAGGACCAGCCCATGCGCAGCCGTACCGGTATCCGTCTGATCGAGACCGCCGACGCCGCCCCGATAGCCGCGCACCGGGTGCGGGACGTCGAGGCCTTCCGGCCGTGGGAACCGGCCCAGCCGGCCGAGTTCTTCACTCCGGAGGGTCAGGCGGAGCGGATCGACGGGCTGCTGGCCGGGTACCGGGCCGGCACGGTCTGGCCGGGCGTCGTGCTCGCCGACGACCAGGTGGTCGGGCAGATCACCGTCGCGGGCATCCTGCCGCAGCCGCACCTGCGCCGCGGCTCCCTCGGGTACTGGATCGCCAGTGTCGCCCAGAACCAGGGGCACGCCGGGCGAGCCGTCGAACTCGCGCTCCGGGTGATGACGGACGAACTCGGGCTGCACCGCGCCGAGGCGTCCACCAGCCTGGAGAACGTGGCGTCGCACCGGGTGCTGCGCCGCCACGGGTTCAGTCCGTACGGCGTCGCGCACTCCTCGATCTTCCTCGACGGCAGTTGGCGGGACGGGCTGCTGTGGGAGCGGATCCTCGGCGACTGAGCGTACGCCCCGTCCGGCAACGGGGCGCCGGACGGTCCGTCACAGCTTCGCGGCGCGCGTCAACAGGGAGCGGGCGGTCAGCGCGCTGGTGACGGCGGCGATGCCGGCCAGGAGCAGCATCTGCGGCCAGGCCGCGTCGAAGCCCAGCAGGGCGGAGTCCCGTAGGCAGCGGACCACGTAGGTGACCGGATCCGCCCAGGACAGCAGGCGCAGCACCGGGGCCATCTGCTCCACCGGGTAGAAGGACGGGGCGGCGAACAGCAGGACCGGGGCCAGGACGTTGACCGTCACCGTGAAGCGCTGGAAGTCGGTGAACAGCGTGGCCAGCAGCAGGTAGAGGCCGTTGCAGGCGAAGGAGGCCAGCACCGTCGAGGCGATCAGGGCGGCCCAGTGCCCCGCCGGCCAGCGGAAGTCGAACACGGCGAGCGCGATGGCGAGTGCCACCAGGGTCTGCGCCAGGACGAGCCCCGCGCCGGCCGCCAGCTTGCCCAGGACGTAGCTGCTGCGCCGTAGCGGGTACGACCAGAGTTCGAGCTCCATCTGGCCGAGCCGCTCCTGGAACAGCGAGGTGCCCGCCGCGGTGGCCGCCGCCAGCATGGAGGAGAGCATCAGCGCGGGCACGGTGAACTCGGCGTAGCCGACGGCGCGTCCGTGGTACCGGACGTCGCCCACCAGGTGGGAGAGCGAGGTGGCGAACAGCAGCAGGTAGACCGCGCTCGGGGTGATCGCCAGCAGGAGGTTGGTCCGGTTGCGGGTGAGCAGGCAGTACTCGCGGTACAGGGTGGCGACGGCGTCCTGCCGCCACCGCCCGCGCGGGGCGGTGGGCGGGGCGGGCGCGGTACCGGCGGTGTCGGCGGGGGCGGAGGAGTCGGCGGAGTCAGCAGTGCCGGCGGAGTCGGCGGTCGCAGTGGTCACGGTTGGCTCTCCACGAGGTCGATGAACGCGTCTTCCAGCGACGGCGGGAGGTACTCCACGGACGCCGCGTCCGGGCCGTCGGAGCGCAGGCGGGTGAGAAGGGCTGGCAGCCGGGTGCGCACGTCGCGCCCGGACAGCTGCACCAGTCCGTCCGTGACGACGGCCTGCAACCCGGCCGAGCGGGCCAGGTCGGCGAACGGCTCGGGCTGCGCCGGGTCGGCCGGCCGGACGCGTGCGACCTGCGGGCCGAAGCGTTCGGCGAGTTCGCGCGGGGTGCCGTCCTGGAGCAGCCGGCCCCGGTTGACGATCAGCACCCGGCCGCAGTTGCGTTCCAGTTCCTCGACGTAGTGGCTGGTCCACAGCATGGTGGTGCCGTACCGGTGGCGCAGGTCCCGCAGCAGCTCCCACATCCTCCGGCGGCCGCTCACGTCCATGCCGGCGGAGGGCTCGTCGAGCAGCAGCAGCCGGGGGCGGCCGAGCAGCGCCCGGACGATCTGGAGGCGGCGCCGCTCGCCGCCGGAGAGGGTGAACACCAGCTGGCCGGTGGCCGAGCCGAGGCCGAGCGTGTCCAACAACTCGTCGACCGTCGGGCGGACTTCGTGCCAGCGCAGGCCCTTGAAGGCGGCGGCGATGCGCAGGTTGTCCAGGAGGGAGAGCATCATGTCGAAGGGCGCCGACTGGTGGACGACGCCGAGCTGGTGCTTCACCTCGCTGCCGGCCGTCGGCTCCTCGCCGAACACGGTGACCCGGCCCGTGGTGGGCGCGGTGACGCCGCAGATCAGCTTGGTGAGCGTGGTCTTCCCCGCGCCGTTCGGCCCGAGCAGTCCGACGACGGCGCCGTCGCCGAGGTCGAAGGAGATGCCGTCGACGGCGTTGCGGGTCATGCCGGTGTAGCGCTTGACCAGGTTCTCCACGTGCAGCGGGGTCGTCATCCGAGCCACCCCGCGAGGTCCGGCCGGCCCGGGGCCTGGTCCGGCCGGACGGGAAGAACGCCCCGGGCGGGGACAGCACCCCGAACGGGGAGAGCGCCCCGGACGGCTTCGACGCGTGCGCGGACGAACTCGACGGTGTCGGCCAGTCGCGGCGGGTCCAGCAGGGTGCCGTGGCCGACGTGGAAGTCCGCCGTCCCGGGCCGCAGCGGCGGCCGTCCGCCGCAGCCGTCCGAGGACCGCGTCGCCCGATCGTCCGAGGGCCCGGTCGTCGGGCCGTCCGGGGCGAGACCGGCGGCCCGGCCGATCAGGATGTCGACGTCGCGCCGACCGGCGGCGGCGAGCAGTTCGTCGAGGGCGGTCGCCGGGAGCGCGCCGTACGGGGAGACGCTGATCACCGGTCGGGCCTCGCCCCTCGACAGGCCGGGCGTGTCGCCGCGGCGCATCGCCGGGTGCCACCACGCGTAGGCCGGGGCCGGGCCGGGGAGCCAGATCCGGGTCCGGCCCGCCCCCCGGTCGGGGTGGGCGGCGAGCCGTGCCAGGTCCAGGCCGGGGAGCGTGACCTCTCGGCGGTACGCGGGTACGACCCCGAGGTACTCCCCGGGGCCGACCACCGGGTCGACCAGCGGGAGGTTGTCCCCCCGAGTGAGCAGCCGGGTGAGCAGCCGGCTGCCCGCCCGGTCGACCACGCGGTGCACGATCACCTTGCGGTCGAGCAGGACGACCGCCACGTCCCCCGGTTCCACGTCGTCGAAGGGCCGGGCCAGGACCGTGATCACGGTCCCGGGCTCGATCGTGGGCAGCATGCTCCGCCCGGTGGTCCTCAGCCTCGCCCGCCCCACGGCGGCGAGGGCGCTGCGCAGCAGTCGGATCTGCGACGGTTCCTCAGACACGGGCGTCACCCTGGTCCGCCGCCACCAGCAGGTCCTGTGCCAGCAGCCGTGCCACGAACTCCTGGACGTCCTTGGCGATCAGTGCCCGCTGCGCGGGGCTCTCGGCGCCGTGGCGCCGGGCGAGTTCGGCGACCACGTCCGGGACGGAGCGGTTCTCGGCCAGTTCCAGCCAGATCTCGGCGGCGGTGTGGTTGAGGGTGCGGAACTCCCCGCTGCGGGCGGAGTAGATCCGCACCTCGTCCAGGGACGGGGTCCAGACCACCTCGGAGTCGATCAGGTAGTGCATCGGCGGTCCTCTCGGTCGGCGAGCGGCAGCAGGCGGCGTTCCGGGGCCTTCCAGTCCTCGTACACCGGGTGGAGGGAGTCGTCCCGGACGAGCAGCGGGCGGAACAGCTCGTCCCGTCCGGCCTTGAGCCGGGCTCCCGGGACGCCGTTCACGCTCCACAGACTGGCGATCATCGACTGGCGCAGGATGCGGCAGAGGTGGCGGCCGTTGCGGTGCACGTCGCCGGTCTCGGCCAGGTGGTAGGCCCGGCAGCCGCCGCCGCAGGCACCGCGGATGTAGCAGTGGCGGCAGTCCTGGAGGTTCTCCCCGGTGAAGACGTTGTTGGTCCGCAGGTCGGCGAGGACCGGGGCGGCGAAGATCTCCGCCAGCGGCTGGCGGCGGACGTTGCCGGCGATGTGGACCTGTTCGGTGACCAGCTTGCAGGGGTAGACCGTGCCGAGCGAGTTGACGTAGACCTCGTTGCCGCCCATGCCGCAATTGCCCTTCACCGAGCAGGGTTTGCTCGCTTTCGGGCCCTCCGGCAGGAGCTTGCCGGCCAGCGGGTGGGTCCAGCAGAAGTCCAGTACCTTCTGGTAGTCCGCCCAGCCGTAGTCGAAGCCGTCGGTCGCGCCGCGGCCCAGGTCGGTGTGGTTCATCATCCGGACCCGGGAGATGTCGAGGTCGGCGACGAACTCGGCCAGCCGGTCGAGGACGTCGACGTTCTCGGGGGTCACCACGTGGTTGATGACCGGGGTGACGCCCGCCTGGTTCAGCAGGCGCAGGCCCTGGGCCGTCCGGGCGAAGGTGCCCTTGCCGCGGGTCCGTTCGTGCGTCTCGACGGTGCCGCCGTCCAGGCTGACCGTGACCTGGTTGAAGACCTCGGCCATCCGCTGCGCGGTGTCGAGCCGACGGATGGTGGTGCCGTTGGTGATGATGTTGGCGGCGAGCCCGCGTTCCCGGGCGTGCCCGGCGACGGTGAACAGGTCCTTGCGGAGCATGGGTTCACCGCCGGTGAAGACGATGACCCGGGCCCCCAGGTCGGCGGCCTGGTCGACGAGGTCGAGCGACTCGGCGGTGTTGAGCTCGCCGGGCAGGGCCTTCTCCGAGGAGGCGTAGCAGTAGGGGCAGCGCAGGTTGCAGCCGTCCGTGATCGCGTAGTAGACCATCGACAGCCGTGGCTCCGGGGCCCGGACCACGGGGCGCCGGCCGGGCAGGTAGACCAGCCAGTTCAGGACCGCCTTCGCCAGCGCGCGTTCGGCGGTGCCCGCGTCCGCGGGCAGCGCGCCCCTCGGGCGGCCCGGGGCGGCGAGCGCGCGGATCACGTCGGTTTCCGGGGCGGTCATCAGGCACCAGGCCGCCAGCTCCGGATTGGTGACCAGACGGTCCCCGCCGTTCGTGAAGTAGACCAGGTCGTCGGGAACCACCAGGTCGTCCCAGAGTTCGAGCAGTTTCATTCTCCACCTCGGCCGTCAGGGGTGGGTGCCCGGCCCGGAGGCCGGGCACCGACCGGCTACGTGATGAGCGGTGCCGATCTCGGCAGGGCCGTCACTCGCCCGCGGGGTCCTCGATCCCGTGGCCGCTGCCGGCGCCGGAGAAGGCGCCGCAGCTGCAGGAACAGCTCATGCCGGCCTCGAACTCGTCGGACCTCATCTCCGGCTTGACCCAGGCGCTCTCAGTCATGGTTCGTGATCCCTTCCGTTGACGGGACCCGCCCTGGCGGTGCGGGTGGAATGAGCATGACGCTCAGTCAGTGCGCCTGGGGAGGGCAAGACTTGCCCTGGGTCCGGCCGTTGCCGTGTGCAGGAGGCGTGAAGGAACATGGCCGGTTGGTGTCTGTGCGACGGCACGGGGATCGCGCACGATGCATGCGTGGACACCAAGGCCGCGATACGCGAGTTCCTCGTCTCCCGTCGCACGCGACTGCGCCCCCAGGACGTCGGCGTACCCCCCTGGCGAGGCGTCCGCCGGGTCGAGGGCCTGCGCCGGGAGGAGGTCGCCGCGCTGGCGAACGTCAGCGTCGACCAGTACGTCCGCCTGGAGCGCGGCCAGGCCTCCCGGGTCTCGGACGCCGTCATCGACGCGGTCGCCGTCGCGCTGCGCCTGACCGCCAACGAGCACCGCTACCTGCGCACGCTCGCCCGCCCGGCCACGCCGCCCCGGCAGGCGGCCGGTCGCCGGGGCCCGGTGCGCCCCAGCGTCCAGCTCTTCCTCGACTCGATGCGCTGCACCCCCGCCTACCTGGTCGGCCACTGCGGCGCCATCCTCGCCTGGAACCACCTCGCCGCCCACGCCTTCCTCGACTTCGCCGACGTCCCCGAAGCCCGGCGCACGCTCGGCCGGCTCGTCTTCACCGACCCCAGGGCGCGCGACATCTACGTGGACTGGCCGACCAAGGCCCGCGAGACGGTCGCCTACCTGCGCACCGAGGCCGCCGCGCGCCCGCACGACCCGGAGTTCGCCCGGCAGATCGCCCGGCTCCGCCAGGAGAGCCCCGAGTTCGCGGACCTGTGGGACCGGCACTCGATCATGGAACTCACCCACGACATCACGCGCCTGCGCACCCGCGCCGGAACGGTCGAGCTGTCCTGGGACGCCTTCCAGATGGCCGACGACGCCCACGAGTTCATCGTCGTCTACACCCCGACCACCCCCGCCGCGGCAGCCACCCTCGCCCGCCTGGAGAGCGAGCCGGTCGACGGCGGCGACGACTCGGCAGGTCCGCGAGCCGGCGCGCTACCCGGTCAGCGCCGCGTGCAGGGGGGCCAGCAGGGAGAGGTCGTCGGTGGTGACGGTGAGGTGGGTGGCGCCGGCGGACCGCCAGGCGTCGGCGAGGGAGCGCCAGGTGTCCGGCCGGCCGGGGTCGGGGCGCAGGCGGGCCTCGATGCCGAAGGCGCTCCAGTCGCGGCCGGCGTCGGTCACCGCCGTCCGCAGTTCGGCGACGAGCGCGGCGCCGCGGTTGACCCGGTTGGCGAGCAGGCCGGACATGGTGAAGCCGTCGGCGAGGGTGGCGATCCGGCGCAGTGAGCCCGGTCTTCCTCCGGTGCGCAGGGTGCCGCCGCCCATCCACAGGGGTACGGGACGCGGCCGGGGGGTGAGGGTGACGCCGGAGAACGCGACGTGCTCGCCGGCGAAGTCCGCGTCCGGCCGCGTCCACAGCAGGCGCAGCGCGTGGACCTGTTCCTCGAACAGTGCCGCACGGGTGCCCGGGGCGACGCCGAGGGCGGCGGACTCGGCGGGGTCTGATCCGATGGCGACGCCCAGCCGCAGCCGGTCGCCGCTGAGGTGGGCCAGTTGCGCAGCCTGCTTGGCGGCGAGCACCACCGGGCGGTGCGGCAGGATCGTCATCGCGGTGGCCAGCTCGATCCGGGTGGTGACGGCCGCCAGGAACGCCACCAGCGTCAGGCTCTCGTAGGCGGGGACGCCGGACACCAGGTGCTCGGGGACGGACAGGTGGTCGTACCCGAGGCTCTCCGCGGTCGCCGCGAACGCGCGGAGTCCGGCGGGTGACAGGGCCGTCGGGACGGTCCAGCCGAGGCGGAGGGTCATTTGCGGAAGGCCTCCGGGTCGGCGGTGGAGACGAACACCGCACGCGGGCGTTCGGCGGGCAGCAGCTGGGAGTTGAGGAGGTGGCGCAGTGCCTTCTCGCCGCCGGGGAGGGTGCCGGTGACGGACAGGTGGACGTGGAGGACCTGCGTGCCGTCCTCGGTCACCACCTCGGGCACGCAGTGCACGACCCCCGGGATGGCGTGCGCGGCCTGCCGGACGGTGTTCAGCGAGACCTTCTCGCCGCGCAGGACCACGAAGTCCGACAGGCGTCCGTGGAAGGTCAGATAGCCGTCGTCGATCGAGAAGGCGTCCCCGGTGGCGATGGTCCGCGGCCCGAGCAGGACTCGGCTGCTGTGCTGCCCCACCCGTCGCAGCAGGACGGTGCCGGATTCGACCAGCAGTTCGCCCACGTCGCCCTGCACCCCGCGCAGCGACGCGCGCACTCCCGGCAGCGGGCGGCCGACCGAACCGTACCGGTGCGCGGGCTCGGCGTGCGCGGCCAGGGTCGACACGCGTGGTCCGGCCTCGGTGAGCCCGTAGGTCAGGTACAGCTCCGCGGAGGGCCGCGCGGCCAGCAGGCGGGCCACCTCCGCCGGTGCGAGCCGGTCCCCGCCGACCGCCAGGGCCCGCAGGCCGCGTGGCACGAGCGCGGGGTCGGCCAGCAGTTGGCGGGCGATCGTCGGGGTCACCGCCGAGTGGGTGACCCCCCGCGCGGCGACCGCCTCGCGGTACCGGGCCGGCGAGAACGGCGGCCCGTCGAGCACCAGTCGCGCCTTGGTCACGTACGCGGCGAGCGCCTGCGCCACGAGGGCGTAGGAGTAGTACAGCGGCAGGTTCACCAGCAGGGTGTCGGCCGAGGTGATGCCGGTGGCCCCGGCGTGCAGGCGGGCGTTGTGCAGGAGCGAGGCCACCCGGTGCACGCACGCGCTGAACATCCCGGAGGTGCCGGAGGTGGACAGCAGGATCTCGCCCGGCCGGTACGGGGTGGCGGGGTGCCCGGTCGGCACGGCGAGCGCGCCGCCCACCGGCAGCTGCGGCCCCGCGCCGGCCAGCCGGGTGGTCACCACGACGCCGGCCCCGACGTGCCCGGCGAGCGCGCGCACCCGCTGCCACGGCGTGCTCGGCGGCACGGCCAGCGGCACCAGGCCCAGCAGCAGCGACGAGAGCAGCACGCGCAGCAGTTCGACTCCGTTGGCGAGGCAGAGCACGACCGCGTCGCCCGGTGCCAGGCCCAGCCCGGCCAGGTCCGCCAGCACGTCGTCCACCCCGGCCGGGGCGCCGCCGCCCGTACTGGCCGGGATCGTCTCGACCCGGGTCAGGAAGTCGGCCACCTCGGACCGGGTGAGGCCGTTCACCGCTCGTCCCGGGCGCTGGTCAGGACCAGGCAGCGGCACAACTGCCCTCCTCCTGCGGCGGGTTGCAGGCCGGCCAGGAGCACGTGCCGGGCGTGGCCGTCCGCGAGCCAGCCGCCGAGCACCGTGAACGCGACGGGGGTGGCCCGGTCGGGGTGCGCCGCCAGCAGCAGGGACGGCCCGCGCAGCCCGTGGCGCAGGGCGGGCAGCCCGGCCAGCACGCCCGGGTTCGCTCCGGCGAAGCGCAGCGGCGACACCCGGGACCTCGGCACCGAGTCGGCGATGCGGCGCATCGTCCGTTCGCTCCCGGTCGCGCTCATGACCAGGATCCCGGTGTCGGCGGCGTCGTCGAGCACGGGTTCGGCGCAGTCCGCGAGTGCCCGGTCCACGGTCTCGGCGACCAGCCAGGCCGCCGGGTCGGCGTAGAAGGACGGTTTGTTCACCGCGTACTCCTCCGGGTCGTCGGCGACCACCGTCGCCGAACCCAGCACCCGGGTGCCCCTCGGCACGTGTGTCACGTCCTCACCCCTTCGAACAGCAGGCACGTGTTGAACCCGCCGAACCCCAGCGTCAGGCTCAGTCCGGCACCGGGGCCGACGGCTCGCGCCGATCCCGCGGCCAGCCGCAGCGGGGCCACCGGATCGCGCAGCCCGAGGACCGGTGGGGCCTGACGGTGGCGCAGGGCCAGAACCGTCGCCACGGCCTCGACGGCCCCGGTCGCGCCCAGGCTGTGGCCGAACGCCCCTTTGGTGGCGAACACCACCGGGCCGTCGGCTCCGAACAGTTCGAGCAGGCTGCGCGCCTCGACCTCGTCGTTGAGCGGTGTGCCGGTCCCGTGGGCGTTGACCACCGCGACGTCCGCGGGTGCCAGGCCCGCGGAGGCCAGGCAGCGTTCGACGGCGCGCAGCACGGCGCGCCCGGACGGGTCCGGTGCGGTGAGCCCGGCGGCGTCGTTGGCCGCGCCGGCCCCGCGCAGCCGGGCGTGCACCCGGGCGCCGCGCTCCCGGGCGGAGTCGGGGTGTTCGACCACCACGAAGGCCGCGCCCTCGCCGAGCAGCATCCCGTCGCGCTCCCGGTCGAAGGCCCGCAGTCCGGTGGGGCTCATCGTGCCCAGCGCGGAGTGCCCGAGCCGCTTGGCCTCGGTGACCACGTCCACCCCGCCCGCCACGCAGACCCGCCGCTCGCCGGAGCGCACCAGGGCGTGCGCGACGGCGATCGCGTCCGACCCCGCGGAACAGGCGGTCATGACGCAGACCGGGGTGCCCGGGTGTCCGATGCCCGCCGCCGCGTCGTCGGCCCAGGCGTGCAGCGTCGGCTCCGCCTCGTCCAGGCAGGCGCCGAAGCTGGTGCCCAGGACGAGGCCGACCTCGGGGTCGGTGGTGGACAGGCCGGCGTCCGCGAACGCGGCGGACAGCGTCCGCCCGGCGAGCGCGCGCTGGCGCTCGCCCGCCCGGGTCGCGTACGGCGGCGACGCCACGACGGCGGCGGCGGTGTTGCGCAAGGAGTGCGGCGAGTGGACGGGCGCCAGCGCCGAGTCGCCCGCGCACAGCCGTTCCCACACCGTCTCCTGGTCCCGGCCCAGCGGGGTGTCCCAGGCGAGCCCGGTGATCACCGGGGTCACCACGGCCGGGCCGCCGCGGGATCGACCTTCGTCCGGCTCATCGCACCGCGGAACCCGGCGACCGAGCGGCCCTCCACCGTCACCACGGCGGAGAAGGCGAAGGTGGGGCCGGACAACCGGTCCGCGCGAACGTCGAGCACGACCTGGTCACCGGGCACGACCGGAGCCAGGAACCGGGACTTGACCGTGCCGACCAGGGTGACCTCGTCGTCGGCGAGCGGATCGCTGCTCAACTGGTAGAGCAGGACGCCGGACTGGGCGAAGGCCTGCATGGTGTGGCTGCCGGGCAGGATCAGTCCCGGGGTCAGGCCGCGCTCGGGCAGGTGCCCGGACAGCGCGCCCATCTCCGCCGAGACGGCGAACATGCTGCGCAGGAACACGCCGGGCTCATGGTCCAGCACCCGGTCGATGAACAGGCGGGGGTGGCGTCCGCGCACCAGGGCCGCGATGGCCGAGGTGCCCAGCGGACGCGCCTCGCGGACCATGACGGGCGGGGGTGCCGTTTCGTTCGGGTGTCGCATCCGGGACGATTCCTCTCAAGGCCTGTCGCAGCGGTGCCGGTAGGGGCACCACGCGCCGGGTGTCGGGGGCGACGGCGGCGAAGACGAGGTCGCCGGCCACCAGCGGGGTGCGGGTGCCGTCCTGCTCCTCCCGCAGCAGACGTACCGCGAGGGCGAACCAGGCCGCGCCGACGTGGTCGACCCGGGTGTCCCCGATGATCACGTCGCGGTACACGGCGCTGTTGAGGTAGGTCACCCGCAGGTCGGCGACCACCAGGTCGACGTCGGCCGCGCTGAAAGCGGTCAGGCCCGCGCCGTGCGCTTCGAGGTGTTCGGTGCCCGCGGTCTCCATCAGCGAGGTGTAGCGGGAGAAGTGCACGATCCCGGTCGCGTCGGTGTCGACGTGCTCGACCCGGGTGCGGAACTCCGCGCTCACCACAGGGCCCGGGCGCCTGCCGCCACCCGGTCCACGATCTCGTCGGCCTGCGTCCCGGTGGTGATCAGCGGCAGCACGATCCGCAGGGTGGGGTGGACGTAGCGCCGGCCGCCGGAGCGTCTGCCCGCGCCCGCCATGAACTCCGCGTACACGCCCGCTTCGATCAACTCCCGGCGCAGCGCGCCGATCCGGTCCGCCGCCGCGGCGGTCAGCTCCACGCCGAGCATGACCCCGCTCCCGCGGACCTCGGTGAACACGTCCGGGTGGCGGCCCACCAGGGCGTCGTCGAGACGCTTGGCCAGGTCCACGCCGACGTCGGCCGAGCGTCGCAGCAGCCCTTCGGTCTCGATGTACTCGATGCCGTCGCGGATCACCGCGCAGTTCGGCGGCCGCAGGTCGGAGGTGGTCACGGCCCCGGAGGAGCGGACGGCCAGCTCCTTGCGGGCGATCACCATCGAGGTGGACACCGTGCCCATGCCCAGAAACTTGCCGATGACGGTGATGTCGGTGGGCACCGGTCCGTCCGCGTCGCGCATGGCGAACCAGCCGCCGGTCTTGGCGAACGTCAGCACCTCGTCGGCCACCAGCAGCACGCCGTCGGCCGTGCACCGTCGCGCGAGTTCGCGCAGGTATCCGGGCGGAGGCGCGAGGATGCCCGCGTCGCCCTGGATCGGTTCGACCACGACGGCCAGCAGCCGGTCGGCGGACTCGGCGAAGTACTCCGTCAGGGCGTCGAGGTCGCCGAACGGGATGTGGTGGACCCGGACGCCGTACGGGCCGGTGGTGTCCGCGCCGGGCAGCCCGGCCCGGTAGTACCTGCGGTTGAGCAGCTGCACCAGCCCGCTGGTCCAGCCGTGCCAGGCGCCGTGGAAGGCCAGGACAGTGTCGCGCTGCTCCTTGCCCGGGCGGTGGGACAGCCGCCGGCCGTCGAAGCGGGACTCCAGCACCAGCCGCAGGGCCAACTCGTTGCCCTCCGAGCCGGAGTTGCGTCCGCTGACGTGGTACCGCCCCGCGGGGAAGTGGTCGGTCCACAGCCCGCCGGGGCCGAAGAGCCGGTCGAGGAGCTCCGCCCGTTCCAGCGAGCCCAGTTCGTCGGTGACGTTGCCGACTCCGGTGCTGCGCGCGAGCGCCGCCCGTACGACGGGGTGGTCGCCGCCCAGGGTGGCGCTGGCGTAGCCGCCGCTGGCGTCCAGCAACCGCAGCCGCCTGCCCCGGTGTTCCGGGCTCAGGTCGACCACGTCGAGGTGCAGGCCGCTGCCGCCCACACAGGCGAACGGGAGCCGGGTGGCCCCGTAGTGGTTGAGGTGCAGGTCCGTGCCGCGCAACAGCACACCGGTCGGGTCCCCGGCGTGGTCGTCAGCGGTGACCGGGGCCGTGCTCACGCGGTGGCCGGGGGGCGGTCGGCCCCCGACAGCCGCTCGACCAGTGCCAGCACATCGCCGAGGGTGGACAACTCCCCCGCCGCGATGGCCTCGTCGGGGATGCTGATGTCGAACGCCTCTTCACACTGCACGCGCAGTTCCACGAAACCGAGCGAGTCCATGCCGTAATTCTCGCGCAGCCTGTCGTCGAGTCGCATCCGGTCGATCGGCACCTCCACCAGCACCTCGGAGTGCAGAATTCGCTTGATGGTCTGCAAAGGATTCACCAGAACTTCCCCTCTGGGTGGGTTCATTCGAACAGGCGGCGACCGGGCGTCCGGCGTGCGGAAAGGCGAGTGAGATCGCGGAAACGGTCGGGCCGAAAGCGGGCCGACGCCGATCGAAATACAAGGCGGCGCCGGCCATTCACGCTTTATCGAAGCTAGCCGAGGCCTTATCGCCTGTCAATGGTCAACGATTTACCCGCCGCGCACCTTCGAACACCGGATTCGACAATTCTTTTGCACGTTAGTTCGACGGCGATTCGGCCATTTCCGGGCACGTGGTCCGTACACCCGCGAAAATCGGCCCGCAACGCGCTTCCCGAGCGGGCCGGGATCGACAACCAGGCGGCAGCTATGCACCTTTTGTGCGATTTGAGACGCATCTCCGACTGGCGCATATGCTTCTTGTCCTGGTGAATCATCCCGAACTAGCCTGAGCTCGTCCATTTGTCTGGATGGACGCAGAGCGTGGGAACGGCGCACCCCATCGGGCTCCCCGGCGGCAGCGTCAGGCCTCACACCCCCGGCTCGCTCCCCGTTCACTGCAAGCGCACCATCCGATGGCGCTGACCATTTCTGCTTCCTGCCGACCGAAGTCCGCCTCCTCGCGCGGCCGTCGGCAGACTCCTTCGAAGGAGCTTCGAAACGCCATGAAAGTCACCCCCGACGCCCTGCGCGGCGTCACCGTGTTCGTCGGCGGCCCGATCCAGCACGCCTTGGTGCCCGGCGGGATGGCGGCGCCGATCCACGACTTCCTGAGACTGACCATCGACCAGTCGCGGCAGGCCGGCGCCACCGTGCTGTCCGCACACGTGGCCGAACGATTCGGCGCCGACACCGCTTCGTTCACCCCCGAAGAGGTGTCCGTGCGCGACTACGCATGGATGCTCGAATGCGATGTGTTCGTGCCGGTCCTGCCGGTGCTCGACGGCACCCTGCTGCGCACGGACGGCACGCACATCGAACTGGGCTGGGCCAGCGCGCTGGGCCGCCCCATCGTGGGCATCACCGACCAGCCCTTCTCCGAGTCGGCCAGCCACCTGCTCAAGGGACTCGCCCAGGTCGCTGCCGCAACGTTCCTGTCCGCCAAGGAGATCGCCAAGGACCCGGCACTGCTGGTCGACGGCGTGCTCGCGGCCCTGGGCCGGACCAGGGCGGCGGCCTGACATGGCGGCCCTGACCCACCTGCTGGGAATGCACCTGGCCAATCCGGTCGTGGTCGGCTCCGGCCTGCTCACCGACCAGGAGCGCAACATCCGCAGGCTGCTGGACGCCGGCGCGGGCGCGGTGGTCACCAAGACCATCCACCCCAACCCGCCGATCGGCCTGGACGAGCGCCTCGTCAGGCTGCCCACCGGCATGATCAACAGCACCACCTACTCCAAACGGTCCGTCGAGCACTGGGTGCGCATCCTGCGCGACCTGACCCGGGACGGGCTGCCGGTCATCGCGTCGCTGCACGCCGACAGCCCGGCGGAACTCGCCGAGTTGGCGGCCCGCGTGGAGGCGACGGGCTGCCAGGCCCTGGAACTGGGCATCTCCTGCCTCAACGAGGAGGACGGCCTCGACGACACCCCCGAGCGGGTGCACGCCTACACCGCGGCCACCCGCGCCGCGACGCGGGTGCCGTTCTCGGTCAAGCTGGCCAGTGGGGAGGGCCTGCACGCCCGGGCCTTCGCCGCCGCCCGGGCCGGCGCCGACGCGGTGACCATCAGCGACACCCTGCCCGCCGCCGCCGTGCACCCGGAGACCGGCGACCTCCAACTCGGCGGCGTGTTCGGCTACTCCGGACCGGGCATCAAGCCGCTCGTGCTGGCCTCCCTGTGGAAACTGCGCCGAGCCGGGTTCACCCTCCCCGTGCTGGCCTCCGGCGGCGTGCAGTCGGGCCGGGACGTGCACGACTACCTGGCGGTCGGCGCGGTGGTGGCCCAGGTCTACACCGCGCTGCACACCGACATGTACCCCACGCTCGCCCGGATCGTGGCCGAGACCACCGGAACGGGGAACACCGACGCGGGGACCACCGACGCCGGGAACACCGGCCTGGCCCTCGAACCCGCCACCGGCGCGAACCGATCCGGGCAGGTGCGGCCATGACCCCCCGCAGCGCCGGACCGCAGCTGTGCGACCTGAGCAGCGCCGACGTCCTGGCGGCCACCGCCGGGCGGACCGTGGTGTGGCCGGTGGGAGCCACCGAACAGCACGGTCCGCACCTGCCGCTGTCCGTGGACACCGTGCTCGCCGAAGCGTTCGCCCGACAGATCGCCTACGAGCTGAACGCCCTGACCCTGCCGACGCAGTCCATCGCGGCGCGGTCGCTGCCGCAGAGCGGCGGCGGCCTGGCCTTCCCCGGCACCGTCTACGTGCGCGGCCGGTCCCTGCTGGCCTTCCTGGAGGACGCGCTGGAGTCGCTGTGCGCCCTGCCGTGGCGCCGACTGCTGGTCGTCAACGGCCACTTCGAGAACGAGCCGTTCCTCTTCGAGGCCCTCGACGAGGTCGCCCGACGGCCGGCGGCCGCGGGCAAGGAGTTCGTCGCGCTGAGCTGGTGGAGCCTGGTCGACACCGACTGGCTCGCCGGGAGGGTGCCGCTCTTCCCGGGGTGGCACGCCGAGCACGCGGGGATCACCGAGACCAGCCTGATGCTCTACCTCCGCCCGGAGCTGGTCTCGCCCGCACGGCCCGACCACGCCGACCCACCCCGACCGGGGATCTACCTGCACCCCGCCGACGTGAGCCGAACGACCAACCAGGGCGTCCTGTCCAGCACTTCGGGCTCCACCGCCGCCCTGGGCAAGGAGCTCTTCTGGCACGTGGTCTCGGCCGCGGTCGACCTGGTGTCGAAGAACAACGGACTGCTGCACGAGGAGAAGAGATGACCGTACCCACCCTCTGCGTGAGCAACGCCGTCGACACCCTGCGCGACTTCGCCGTCCGCGCCGACGACGTCGACGAGCTGCTGTCGGAGTGCTACGCCCAGCAGGACCAGGCGCTGTTCTGGGGGCCGCTGGACAAGATGCTCATCACCTACGAGCCGATCGGAGAACTGGACTGGCAGCGGAAGTTCCTGGAGATCGACGGTGTGGTGAACCTCAGCCCGGCGGGCCGCACCGGCTCGCTGTTCGCCGACATGCTCGCCGATCCCGAACTGATGGCCGCCGTGGCCGCCCACGCCGGGCCGGGCCGCAGACTCCGGCTGATCCCGCACACCACCACCGCCGACCTGTGGCGGTTCACCGAAGCCCTGCGCAGCCGGTACGACGTGGTGACCGAACTGCCGGAGAGCCCGCCGCAGCAGACCCTGCGCGACCTGCTGGACACCAAGACCGGCCTGCGCGACCTGGCCACCGACCTCGGCATGACCGACGGCCCCTGCCGCATCCCGCCCGGCACGCACTGCGCCGGGAAGCAGGACGTACCGGCCGCCGTCCGGGACATGCTCGCGACCGGCACACCGTGCATCGTCAAGGCGGACCGCGGCGAGGCGAGCCTCGGCCTGCTGATCTTCCGGCCCGGCGACGACGACATCGCCGAACGCCTGGCCGGAAGCACGTTCTACGACGAAGACGCCGTGGTCGTCGAGGAGTTCCTCCACGGCGACATCACCTTCCCGTCCGTGGAGTACATGGTGCCCGCGGACGCCCCGCCCCACCTCTGCTACACGACCGACATGCTGTTCGAGGGCGCCACGCACCTGCGCGGCAACGTCACCGCGCGCGAACTGCGCCGCGCATGGTGGTACCGCCCGCTCACCGAGGGCGGACTCCGGCTGGCCGAGGAGATGCAACGGCGCGGCTACCGCGGGCGCTTCGGCATCGACGCGATCGCCCGCGACGGCGTCGTCTACCTGCACGACCTCAACGCCCGCCGTACCGGGTCGAGTCACGTGCACGAGTTCGGCGAGCACCTCATCGGCCCCGGCTACCTCGACACCCACGCGGTCGGCAACTACGACTTCTACGGCCTGCCGACCGGGCTGTACCTGCCGGAGGTGCTGCGCCTGCTCGGACCGCTCGTGGCCTCGCCCCGACACGCCGACCGAGGTGTGGTCCCGACCGAGCTGACGGACCTTCAAACTGGCAGACTGAGCTGCATGTTCTACGCACCCAGCCTCGCCGAACTGCACGACCTGATCGACCGGGCCAGGACGGCTCTGGACCTCGGCCGGTGAGCAGTACGCTGCCCGTGGTCGGGACGGCCCGGCGCTGGCTGGTGCTGACCGTGGTGCTGCTGTGCTTCCTGCCCGCCGCCGTGGACGTCACCATCCTCACCATCACCGTCCCGACCCTCGCCCACGAACTGCAGGCCTCCCCGACCGAACTGCTGTGGGCGGTCGACGTCTACTCGCTCCTGATGGTCGGACTGGTGCTGGTCAGCGGGCCGTTGGGCGACCGGATCGGGCACAAGCGGCTGCTGCTGGCCGGACTGGGCGTCTTCAGCGCGGCCTCGGCACTGTGCGCGGTGGCACCCGGCCCGCCGGCCCTGATCGGCGCCCGGGCCCTGCTGGCGATCGGCGCGTCGATGATCATCCCGGCCACGCTGGCGCTGATCCGGCAGACCTTCGGCGACGGCCGCGACCACGCGGTGGCCATCGGGGCATGGAGCGCGGTCGCCGCCGGCGCCTCGGCGCTGGGGCCGGTGGCCGGCGGCTTCCTGCTCCAACACTTCTGGTGGGGCTCGATCTTCCTGGTCAACCTGCCGATCGTGGCACTGGCCGTGCCCGCCGTGGCACTGCTGCTGCGCAACGAGGTCGAGTCCGAACGGCAACCGTGGGAGGCCACCTCGCCCCTGCTCTCGATGGTGGGGTTCCTGGGCTGCGCCTACGCCATCATCGCCTTCACCCACGACGGCGTCGGCATCCCGGAGGTGGTGCTGCCGGCGGCGGCGGGCCTGACCGCGCTGGTGCTGTTCGTGCGACGGCAGCAGCGGATGCCGCACCCGATGCTGGACCTGTCCCTGTTCCGGCTGCCCGGACTGCGCGCCGGAGTGGTGGCCTCGGTGCTGCCGGTGCTGGTGATGGTCGGCTTCGAACTCCAACTGGTGCAGTACCTGCAGATCGCCAAGGGGCTGTCGGCGGAGGCCGCCGCGCTGTACCTGATCCCGATGCCGTTGGCCGCGACGGTGGCGGGGCCGGTGGGCGGACTGCTCCTCTCCCGCCTGGGACAACCGCGCGCCGGCGTGCCCGCCGGCCTGCTGCTCGCGGCGACCGGATACGTCCTGGCCGCCTCCGGGACGGTGGTCCCGCTCGGGCTGGCCCTGATCGGGTTCGGCCACGGCCTGGTCCAGATGGTCGCCTCGAACCTGATCATGACCACCGCGCCGTCCTCCCAGGCGGGCGCGGCGGCGGGCATCGAGTCCGTCGCCTACGAGGCCGGCGCCGGCCTGGGCATCGCCGTCTTCGGCACGGTCACCACGGTGGCCTACCGGCTGCTCCTCCCCCCGGGCACGTCATCGTCCCCGCTGGACGCGGGCGCCTCCCCGGAAACCGCCCAGGCCTTCACCGACGCCTTCCACACCACCACCTGGCTGGCTGCCGCCCTCACCCTGGCCACGATCCTCCTGGCCACCCCGATGAGGACGTCGACGCGGTCCGCAACACCCTGCGCATCCGGCGCATCCGCAGACGCCTCGACGTCCCCGGCCCCACCGGATCCGGGGACGAGCAGCACACCGAGCAGGAGACAGCCGAACGAACGCACCTGACGGCGCGGACGGCGGTCCTCCACGACTGTCCGGCGCGGCGGCGCAGAAGCGGGGCGGCGCAGGGCCCGTGTGCACGGCGGCCCCGCCGGGATGATCCTGAAGAGCAGGGGCAGCGACACACGAGGCGGCGATGGACACCACACCCGCAGCACCGGGAGAGACCGAGGCCTGGGTCGTGGCGCAGCCCGGGCCGGTGGGTCCGGCGCGCCCGGGGCCGTTGGTGTGGGAGCGGCGGCCGCTGTCCGCGCCCGGACCGCAGGAGATCCTGGTGGAGGTGGAGGCGTGCGGGGTGTGCCGTACGGACCTGCACCTGGCGGAGGGGGATCTCGCTCCCCGGATGGCGCGGTGCTCGCCGGGGCACGAGGTGGTCGGGCTCGTGCGGGCGGCCGGTCCCGCGGTCGAGGAGTTCGCCGTCGGGGACCGCGCCGGGGTGGCCTGGCTGGCCCGGACCTGCGGCAGCTGCGGGTACTGCCGGACCGGGCGGGAGAACCTCTGCCCGGATTCCCGCTACACCGGCTGGGACCGGCACGGCGGCTACGCCCGCCACGTGGTCGCGGACGCCCGTTTCGCCTACCGCCTGCCCGAAGGGCCGCCCGCCGAGGAGCTCGCCCCGCTGCTGTGCGCCGGGATCATCGGCTACCGGGCGCTGGAGCGGGCCGAGCTGCCGTCGGGCGGGCTCCTGGGCATCTACGGCTTCGGCGCGTCCGCGCACCTGACCGCCCAGCTCGCCCTCGCCCGCGGTGCCCGGGTGGCCGCGTTCACCCGGGGTGCGGAGGCCCGACGGCTGGCGCTGGAGCTCGGCGCCGAGTTCGCCGGCGACTCGTACGACCCGCCCCCCGAGCCGCTGGACGCCGCCGTCCTGTTCGCCCCGGTCGGCGAACTGGTGCCGGTCGCCCTCGCGGCGCTGGACCGGGGCGGCACGCTCGCGGTGGCCGGCATCCACCTCAGCGACATCCCGCCACTGAACTACCAGCGGCACCTGTTCCAGGAGCGCACGCTGCGCAGCGTCACCGCCAACACCCGGGCCGACGGACGGGCCTACCTGGCCGAGGCCACCCGGACCCGCCCGGTGGTCCACGTGCGCCGCTACGGGCTGCGGCACGCCGACGCGGCCCTCGGCGACCTCGCCGCGGGCCGCGTGACCGGAGTCGCGGTGCTCGTCCCGGAGTAGCCGAAGGCGGGCCGGGCCCCGACGACCGTGGCGCCATCCGCCTCGGGCCCTCCGGGCGCTCCGGGGCAGGTCGGGGCGTCCGGGAACCGGTAGGTGACGTGGGCTACTTGCGCTGGAGCTTGACGGCGTCGTCGCGGACCCAGTCGAAGTGGCCGCCCTGGCCCTGCGGCGTCTCGTAGAAGGTGTGGCCGTCCCACTTGGTCGCGCTGCCGGTGAACTTGACGCACTGGTCCATGCGCCAGCGGGTGCCCAGGTTGGTGAAGCCGCCGACCTCGTTCCAGGTCCGGATCCAGTCGGTCAGCTGGCGGTTGGGCTCACCGTAGACCCGGATGTCCGCCCGCCAGGCGTCCGCGAGGTCCTTGGTGACCCTGGCGTCGCAGTTCACGTTCTCCGCGACATCGCGCAGCTGGTCCACGTCCACGAGGTAGGACTCCACGTAGCCGCCCTCGCCCCTCTTGACCACCCCCTTGGCGAACTGCTTGTACACCGCGCCCTTGTCGCTCTCCTTGGCGATGCTCCAGTAACCGTCCCAGCCGGTGTACCAGCCGGGGGCGTACTTGTTCTCGTCCAGCTCGATGAAACAGGTGTCCTTCGCGACGCTCCGGACCGTACCCTGGGCCCGGCGGAAGCTGCCGTCGGCGTAGCTCAGGTAGGAGACCGCCTCCACCTTCGTCCACCCCGCGCAGGCCTCGGCAGCCGCCGGGGCCTGGGGCTGGGCGACGGCCTGCGTGCCGCCGCCCAGCGCGAGCACGGCGGTGACGGCCACGACAGCGGCGATCGGGACCTTGGGACTTGCCACAGGGACTCCTTCAATCTGATGAGTTGTCAAGAACCGTAGCAACCAGCACCAAGATCGAAAAGCCTCGCCCGGCAAACGTCAGCGCCGAGCCGACCGGACACACCCGCCTCGGGCCCACACGCCCCGTCCGCCGTCGTGTTCACCGCCCTGGCCGCGCTGCCCGGGATGGATCGCGAGCACATTTTCACGTCGCCCCGCTGCGGTCGTGGATGACCCCTGAACCGTCCGGCTCCGCGGCCGTTTCAGCTGTCCGGCTTGCTCGCGCCGGGCGCGGAGAAACGACGCCGGTCCCGGTGGCACTGAGCCCGGCGTGCAGCATCTGCCGCCGGCATGACGGGACGCCGAGAAGGTGTCAGCGGCCTGTCGTACAGTCGCCACCTGTGACGCCGACCCTGATGACGTACGCGGGCACCACCGAGCCCTGCGCACAAGCCGTGTTCCTGTGGCAGTGCTGACACCAGCAACCTCCCGCCCCCGCCCGGAGGACCGAACCGCACTGGAGCAACTACGCACGCTGCTCGGGGAACCCTCGTGCTGGGGCCGGGCCACACCCGCCATCTGGGAGGCCAGCGAGCGGTACCTCGGCTTCCGGCTGCCCGCCGACTTCAAGGCGTTCCTCGACCTGTACGGCCCCGGCTCGGTGGACGGCTACCTGACGATCGACCGGCCGATGGACACCACACCGGCCGAGCTGGAGCGCCACTGGGGACCCCAACCCGAGCGTCCAAGCTGGTACGGCGAGATCGCCGAGGGCTGCTGGGAGGTGGACGAGTCCGACGTCCAATCGGGCGTTCTGCTGCTATGGGGCAGCGACGAGCACGGCAGCCGGTACTTCTTCCGCGCGGTCGAGGACGTGGACCGGGCGCCCGGCCCCTCGGCTGCTCTGGATCTCCTGTCGGTGCGTGTTCGCGTGTCGCTCGGCGGGGACCCGTCCGGAGTTTCCCGAGCATGGTTTCCTGGCCGAGGCAGCGAGCCGACGGTGACACGGGAGGCCAGGTGGCGGGTCCGGGCGGGTTCCCCTCGCGGGGGGTGTGGCGGCGGCCGGCATTCCGGTGGGTGGACGTGCTGGTGGTCGTGGCACTGATCGCTTTCCTGTACGGCCTGCTGCGGCTCGCCCCGTCGCTGAACGCGCCGTTCCTGCCCAGCACGGCTCCTGACACGGTGTCGACGGACCCGACGAACCTGCCGTACTACGCGGTGCGCTCGCTGGTGCGGATGTTCGCGGCGCTGGTGGCGTCGGTGGTGTTCACCTTCGTGTACGCCACCGCCGCGGCACGGCTCCGGCGGGCGGACAAAGTGCTGCTGCCGGTGCTGGACATCCTGCAGTCCGTGCCGGTGCTGGGCTTCCTGTCGGTGACGGTGACCGCGTTCATCGCCCTGTTCCCCGGCTCGATCCTGGGCCTGGAGTGCGCCTCGATCTTCGCGATCTTCACCGCGATGGCCTGGAACATGACCTTCGCCTTCTACTACTCCCTCGTCTCCCAGCCCAAGGAGCTGGACGAGGCCGCGCGGGTGATGCGGCTGACGAAGTGGCAGCGGTTCTGGCAGCTCGACGTGCCCTCCGGGATGATCCCGCTGGTGTGGAACGGCATGATGAGCTTCGGCGGCGCCTGGTTCTTCCTCGCCGCCTCCGAGACCATCAGCGTCCTCAACCACCGCTACGCGCTGCCCGGCATGGGGTCCTACGCCGCGGCCGCCATCGCCGCCGGCGACCTGGGCCAGGTCGGCATCGCGATCGCCGTGATGGTGGTCATGGTGATGGGCGTGAACGTGCTGTTCTGGCGGCCCATGGTCGCCTGGTCGGAGCGGTTCCGGGTGGAGGAGTCGGAGGCCGCCGAGCGCCCCCGCAGTCTGATGCTCGACCTGTTGCGCCGTTCGAGCGTCCCCGAACGGCTCGGGCGCCCGTTGGTGCCGATCGGCCGCGTGCTGGACCGGGCGAGCCGGCCGTTCGGGCTGGCCGAGCACCCGATCGGCGGGTCGGCGGCGCGCGAGCGGACGGGGGACGTGTTCTTCGCCGGTGCGGTCAGCGTGCTGGTGCTCTTCGGGGCGTGGAAGGCGTTCGCCTACGTCAGATCCACGGTGGGGCTCGCGGAGTTCGGACACGCGCTGGCCCTGGGAGCGGCGACCTTCAGCCGGGTGGTCATCCTGATCGCGTTCGCGACGGTGGTGTGGGTGCCGATCGGCGTGTGGATCGGCATGAACCCGCGGGTGACCCGCTTCGCCCAGCCAGTTGTGCAGGTCCTGGCGAGCTTCCCGGCGAACTTCGTCTTCCCGTTCGCCACCGCCGCGTTCGTCGCGCTGGGCATCTCGCTGAACGTCGGTGCGATCCTGCTGATGGCGCTGGGCGCGCAGTGGTACATCCTGTTCAACGTGATCGCCGGCGCCTCGGCCATCCCCACCGACCTGCGCGAGGCGATGACCACCTTCCACGTCGGCGGGAGGCTGAAGTGGCGCACCTTCATCCTGCCCGCGATCTTCCCCTCCTACGTCACCGGCGGGATCACGGCGGCCGGCGGGGCGTGGAACGCCTCCATCGTCGCGGAGGTCGTGACCTACGGCTCCCACACGCTGACCGCCACCGGCCTCGGCTCCTACATCACCGAGGCCACCGCCACCGGGGACTTCCCGAAGATCCTGGTCGGCATCGTGGTGATGAGCCTGTACGTCGTCGCCCTCAACCGGCTGTTCTGGCGCCGCCTCTACCGCATCGCCGAGACCCGCTACTCCCTCTGACCTTTCGTACCAGCGAGCGAGGCAGGACCCGTGACCACCGACCACCCGCGCACCCCCGGCCCCCGCCCGACCGGCGCCACGATCGTGTGGGCCGAGCGGGTGACCAAGACGTTCACCACCCCCGATGGCCGGGAGCTGCCGGTCCTGGACGACATCGGCTTCCACCTGGCGGAGGGCGAGATCGTCGCGCTGCTGGGCAAGTCCGGCTCTGGCAAGTCGACCCTGCTGCGGTGCATCGCCGGGCTGATCGCCCCGTCCTCGGGCACCGTCGCCTACCGGGGCGAGCCGCTGACCGGTGCCAACCCGGGTGTGTCGATGGTCTTCCAGTCCTTCGCGCTGCTGCCCTGGCTCACCGTGCAGCAGAACGTCGAACTGGGCCTGCACGCCCAGGGCGTCGGTGAACAGGAGCGGCGCGAGCGGGCACTGAAGGCGATCGACCTGATCGGTCTGGACGGCTTCGAGTCCGCCTACCCCAAGGAGCTGTCCGGTGGCATGCGCCAGCGCGTCGGCTTCGCCCGCGCCCTGGTCGTCGAACCGGACGCGCTGCTGATGGACGAGCCGTTCTCCGCCCTGGACGTGCTGACTGCCGAGAACCTGCGCAACGAACTGGTCGGCCTGTGGGAAGGGCATGAGGCGCCGGTCAAGTCGATCCTGATCGTCACCCACAACATCGAGGAGGCCGTCCTGCTGGCCGACCGCATCCTCGTGCTGGCCGCCAACCCCGGCCGCATCCAGGCCGAACTGCGCGTCGACCTGCCCCGCCCCCGCAACCGCCAGGACCCGCACTTCGAATCCATCGTCGACACCGTCTACGGCATTCTCACCGGCCGGGAGGATGCTGCCGTCGCCGCGGTGGAGCCCACGACGACCGGTGGTGCCGAGCGGCCCGCCCCGACCCCGACCAGCGCGCCGCTGCCGGAGGTCAGCGTCGGCGGGCTGGCGGGCCTGCTGGAAATCCTCGTCGCCCGCGGCGGCGAGGACGGCCTGGCGGAGATCGCCGACGAACTCAACTTCGAGATCGACGACCTCCTGCCCCTGGTCGACGCCGCCGAACTGCTCGACCTCGCGCGCACCGAGGGCCCCCGCATCCGCGTCACCGACGCCGGCCGCGAGTTCGCCGCCGCCGACATCCTCACCAGCAAGCAGCTCTTCGCCCACCACGCCGCCAGCCGCGCCCCGCTCGTGCGGGCCATCGTCCAGGCCCTGGCCGCCACCGACGGTCACACCCTGCGCGAAGGATTGTTCCTCGACCTGCTGCGGCGCGGTTTCTCCGCCGAGGACGCGCGCCGCCAACTGGACATCGCCATCGACTGGGGCCGCTACGCCGAGCTGTTCGACTACGACTCCGGCGACGGCGAACTCACTCTGGACCCCGGCGCGCAGGACGCCCTGTAGGCGGGGTGCGTGCCTCAGTCCTTCCGGGGGGCCGCCTCGTCGGCGAGCAGGCGGACCACGTCGGCGGGAAGGCTCAGGTGGCGCGCGATCCAGCCCGGCGTCGTGGCCGCGGGTGACGAACACCCACGCGGCGCAGAGCGTAGTGCGGGCCCAGCAGCAGCGGCCGTACCGTCTCCATCGGGAAGCCCTCCAGGCTGTGGGCGGAGGCGTCGGGTCCTTGACGCGCCACTGACGTGTGGTCAGGCCAGGGCCTGCTGCTTCGTGTCGCCCTCCTCCAGGTGCCGGTGCAGGTCGCCGGCGCCCGGCTCCGGGGAGAGACGCGAGATGGCCGGCTTGGTGCGTCCGGCCCGCACGCCGTTGCCGATGATGACGATCTCGGCGAGCTCGTGGATCGCGACGACGGCGGCGAGGCCGAGGATGCCGAGGAGGGCGAGCGGCATCAGGCCGAGGATGACCGCCAGGGACAGTCCGACGTTCTGGAGCATGATCCGCCGTGCGCGGCGGGCGTGGTCCAGGGCCTGGGGCAGGTGGCGCAGGTCCTCGCCCATGAGTGCGACGTCGGCGGTCTCGATGGCGACGTCGGTGCCCATCGCTCCCATGGCGATGCCGAGGTCGGCGGTGGCCAGGGCGGGGGCGTCGTTGACGCCGTCGCCGACCATCGCGGTCGGCTGCTGCCGACGCAGTTCGCCGATGATGCGGGCTTTGTCCTCGGGGCGCAGGTCGGCGTGCACGGTGTCGATGCCGGCCTCGGCGGCGAGGGCCTGGGCGGTGCGTTCGTTGTCGCCGGTGAGCATCACCACGGTCAGGCCGCGGGCGTGGAGGCGGTCGATGACCTCGTGGGCCTCGGGGCGCAGTTCGTCGCGTACGGCGATCGCGCCGATCACCGTTGCGTCGTCCTCGACGAGGACGGCGGTGGCGCCGGTGTTCTGCATCGCGGTGACGTCTTCGGACAGCGGGCCGGGCTCGATCCAGCCGGGGCGCCTGAGCCGGACGGGGCGGCCGTCCAGGTGTCCGGTGAGGCCGGCGCCGGTGACCGCCTCGACGTCGGTGGCGGTGGGCACCTCGGGGGCGGCGGCCAGGATGGCCTTGGCCAGGGGGTGTTCGCTGCGGGCCTCCAGCGCGGCGGCCACGGCGAGGACGGTGTCGCGGCTGTGGCCGTCCAGGGTGGCGACGTGGACGACGGTGGGCCGGTTGTGGGTGAGGGTGCCGGTCTTGTCGAGGGCGACGGTGCGTACGGCGCCGAGGGCTTCGAGGGCGGCTCCGCCCTTGACGAGGACGCCGAGCTTGCTGGCCGCGCCGACGGCGGCGACCACGGTGACGGGTACGGAGATGGCGAGTGCGCACGGGGAGGCGGCGACCAGGACGACGAGGGCCCGCTCGATCCAGGTGGCCGGGTCGCCCAGCAGGGAGCCGGTGAGGGCGATGAGGGCGGCGGCGGCCATGATGCCGGGCACCAAAGGCTTGGCGATCTTGTCGGCGAGGCGCTGGCCGGCGCCCTTGCGGGCCTGCTCGGCCTCCACGATCCTGACGATCCGGGCCAGCGAGTTGTCCTCGGCCGTGCTGGTGACCTCGACCTCCAGCGCGCCGGTGCCGTTGATCGCGCCCGCGTACACCTCGCTGCCCGGCCCTGCTTCGACGGGGACGGACTCGCCGGTGATCGCGGAGACGTCCAGGGCGGTGCGGCCGGTGCGGATGGTGCCGTCGGTGGCGATCCGCTCGCCGGGCCTGACCACCATCGTGTCGCCGATGCGCAGCTCGGCCGGAGCGATGGTCTGTTCGGTGCCCTCGCGCAGCACGGTCGCCCGTTCGGGCACCAGGTTCAGCAGGGCGCGCAGGCCCCGACGGGTGCGGGCCAGGGAGTACTCCTCCAGGCCCTCGCTGATGGAGTAGAGGAAGGCCAGCATGGCGGCCTCGCCGACCTCGCCGAGGACGACCGCGCCGACGGCGGCGATCGTCATCAGCGTGCCGACCCCGACCCTGCCCTTGGCCAGGCGGCGCAGCGTGGAGGGTAGGAAGCTCCAGGTGCCGACGACGAGGGCGAGCGCGTTCAGCGCGGTCACCACGGTGTCGGACGCGCCGGACCAGCCGGCGGTCAGGCCGGCCAGCAGCAGGACGCCGGCCACGGTGGCGGCCCGCAGCTCACCGACCTCCCACAGCTTCTCCGGTGCGCGCTCCTCCGCGCCCTCCGCGGTCTTCCTGTCGTCGCCGCAGCCGCAGGCATCGCTCATCGGTCGCCTCCGGTGCTGTCCGGGGCGGGCGCCGCCGGGGTGCCGTAGGTGGGGCAGAGGTCGACGGCCTCGCCGGTCGCGGCGAGCAGCTGCTCGGCCGAGGCCAGCAGGTCCAGCAGTTCCGGACGGGCCAGGAAGTACAGGGAGGCCCGGCCCTGGGGGCGGGAGTCGACCAGGCCGCAGTCCCGCAGGCACGCCAGGTGCGCCGACACGGTGGACTGGGCCAGGCCCACGCAGCCGACCAGGTCCACGACCTTGGCCTCGCCCCCGGCCAGGCGCATCAGGATCGCGAGGCGGGCCGGGTCGCCGAGGGAGCGGAACAGGGCCACCGCTGCCGAGGGCGCCCTGCACGAGGTGGTGGCCGCGGGCCCGACCCCTGCACTATTCATCGTCATGGGACGATGATAGCTATATGAGACGATGCCATCGTCCTGGACAGTGCAGGCGAACGCACCTGAGGCGGGCCGTCGACCCGGGACCCGCGAACCTTTCGGGCATCGCCCCTGCGGCACCGTCGGTCGGCTGACATCTGACGGGGCGGCCCGAAGGGGCGGACGACCGGTGAGGATCGTTGCCATGACCTACGTGATCGAAGCTGCTCACCCGGCCGACTCCGCGCAGCTGGGGCCGCTGCTGCTGAGGGCCTGGCTCCAGACATACCCCAACCCGGAGGCGGGGATCGACGAGGACTGGATCCGTGAGCATCGCGGCTCGTCGGCCACCGCGGAAGGCATCGACCAGTGGCGGGAGTTCATCGAGGCAGCGAACCGGCAACCGGACGTGCTGTTCTGCCGTGTCGTACGCTCTGGAACCGAGATCGTCGGCGTTCTCTGCGGGCGCCGCGGCGAGGTGGTCACCCTCGGACCGATGTATCTGCTGGAACACGTCCAGGGCCAGGGACTCGGTGGCCGCATGATGACCGAGTTCCTCACCTGGGCCGCAGCCGCACCCATATGCCTGTGGGCCACCGACTACAACGACAGCGCGGTCCGCTTCTACCAGCGCCACGGATTCGAGATCACGGGCGAGCGAGAGCTCTGGCAGGGAAGGCTGCCCAACCTCCGTATGACCCGCGAGGCCGCACCCGGCACCACCCACAGCTGAGCGATCCGCCGGGGCAGCAACCGCCTCGACGGTCCGGCGCCGTCCGGCAGTACGAGGCCGCACCCACGCGGGGAGCGTGGGTGCGGCCGTGGGTCGTGGGGTCGTGCGGCTACGGGGCTCAGTGGGTGCGGCGGCTCCTCAGCAGCAGGAGCGCGCCCGCCGCGACGGTGCCGAGCGCGGAGAAGCCGATGAAGGGCAGGACCCGGCCCATGTTGCTTCCGGTCTCAGGGAGTTGGCCGCCGTGTCCGGGCGGAGGGGTGTGGGTCGGGCTCGGGCTGGGCGCCGGGCTGGGGCTCGCGGTCGGGCCGGGGCTCGGCGAGGACGTCGGGCTCGGGCTGGGGCTCGGGCTGGGGCTCGGGCTCGGACTCGGCACGGTCACCGGTACCTCGGCGCGGCAGTGCGCGTCGGTGGAGCCGGGGCGGCAGTTGTTCCCGAAGGTGTCGGAGGAGACGGTGTTGCGCAGGACCGCGTCGGCGGCCAGCGGGGAGCGCACGGTGACGGAGTAGTCGATGGTCGCGGTGGCCCCGACGGGCAGGTCCCCGCTCCAGGTCAGCGTGGTCCCGGCGGACTGGACCTGCCCGCGGTCGGCAGTGGCGTCGTTGTTGTACGCGGCGGAGTTCAGCACGCCCGACAGGTCGTCGGTGAGGGTGACCCCGGGGGCGTCGGTCTGGCTGGTGTTGGTGACCTGGATCCGGTAGTGGACGGTGTCGCCGGGCTTGGCCGTGCCGGGGTCGGCGGTCTTGGTGATGGTGTAGGCGGGTACGGCGGCGACGGTGTTGCGGACGGTGTTGCTGGTGCGCTCCTGGGCCCGCTGGGTCTGGCTGCCCTGGAAGTGGAGGGTGGCGGTGTCGTCGAGGTGGGTGCCGACGGCGGCCGAGGCGTCGACGGTGACCTGGAAGGCGACGTCGGCCTCGGCGCCCGGGGGCAGGTCGGGGACGGTGCAGGTGACGGTCTGTCCGCCGGCCCGGCAGGCGGGGTTGGAGGCGGGGACGAAGGTGGTGCCGACCGGGATCGGGTCGGTCACGGTGACGTCGGTCGCGGTGTCGAGGTCCGTGCTGCTGCCGTCCTGGCGGCGGTTGGTCACCGCGAAGGTGTAGGTGATGGTCTCGCCGGGGCCGACCAGGCCGGGCGGGTTGCCGTCGGGGCTGCCGGGCGGGGTGTTGGCCTTGGTGATCCGCAGGTCGGGTTCGAGGGCGTCGAGGGCGAGCCAGGCCGCCTGCGGTTCCAGGGCGTCGCCGGCGCCGCTGATCCGGACCAGGGCCTGCTCGCTGCCGGCCGGGATCTTGCCGGTCACGTCGATCATCCGGGCGTCGTAGCCGTAGTTGTTGATCGGGTCGGGGTCGCGGGTGGTGATGTTGGTCCCGGTGCCGTCCGCGGCGACGTGGTCGATCCGGCTGGTGAACGCGTTGTCGGTGCCGACCCCGTTGGGGCCGGGCATCGGCAGGAGGGTCAGGTTCTCCGGCGTGGAGCCGACGGCCAGGGTGTCCCCGGCGATCGGCGCGTCGCCGTCGCCGACGGTGATCCCCATGGTGGCGCGCGGGGCCGTGGTGGCGGGGGTGCGGATGCCGCCGAGCGTCAGCGTGGTCGAGTTGTCCGGGTCGCGCAGCAGCTGGTAGCCGTCCCAGACCTGGAGGTAGCGCAGCGGCTCGGCCCGGTCCTCGTACGCGACGACGAGTGACCAGCCGCCCCAGCAACCCACGTTGTTTCCACCGTAGTTCTGCGCGGAGGAGCGTCCGCTGCACGCCTGGATGTCGGCGACGGTGTAGCTGCCGGGGCCGGCCGCCCTGACCTCGGCGGTCACGTCCTTGACCGCCCCGCCGGCCAGCAGCGGCTCGGGCGGGTTCCCGCCGACCTTCTGGTCGAACCAGTCGTAGGTGTCGGCGGTCACCTGCTGGTAGCCGCTCGCGCCCGGGACCTTCCAGAAGACCTGGTTGCCCTTGTCGATGTCCCCGGAGGTGCCGTTGGTGCTGGTCCCGGTCGGGTTGAACTGCCAGTACAGGCGGGCGGAGAGGACGTTCGCCCCGGCCGGGAGCAGCAGTTGCGCGGAGGCGGCGTTGGGGCCCGGGGCGTTCGGGTCGACCTTGATGAACTTGGTCCGCCCGTTGTTCGAGCCCTCGGTGTCCGAGCAGACCGTGCCGTCGCTGTCGTCGCAGGTCAGCACCGAGTTGGAGGCCATCGTGAGGTTGCCGTGCGCCAGCAGGTCGACCACCGGGTCCGGCCCGATCGGACGCTGCGTGCCGGCTCCCCGTGGCTTGGGCTCGGCCGCCTTGGCTGCTCCGGTCGCCGGTTTCGCAGCCGACCGGGCGTGACCGGGCCACGGTGCCCCCGCGGAGGCGGCCGGGGCCGGAACGGTCAGCGCGGCGGCGCCCGCACCGAGCACCACCGCCAGCAGCGCGGACAGGACGTGCGGCGGACGCGGCCGCAACCGTCGGACAGATGGCACGGGAACCTCGATGTCGGGAGACGGCACGGACAGCAGGACCACGTACCTGCGCCGGCCCGAAGCCAAGCCCGACGGGTGGTTTCTTCACCTGCCCGGCGCAGCACCGGTGGCCGGAACGCCCGAGATGTGGCCGCTCGGGCTTGCCCGGCGATCGGGGGCCCCACTCCCCTCCCGGGGGGAGCGACGACCCGCCCCGGCCCTACGGTGTCCGACGCTCCACGCCGTCGAGCAGCAGGCCGAGCCCCAGCTCGAACCCGCGGTCGTCGAGGCCCGTGGCACCGCCGCCGCGGGCGAAGGAGCCGTCCAGGGCGTCCGCGAGCGCCGGGTACTCCGGCCGGTATGCGGCCGGTGCCCGGGTGAAGCCGGCCGTGAAGGTCTCCATCGCGGAGCCGAGCACCAGGTAGTCCAGTGCCGCGGCGACCTCCGCCGCGTCCGCGGGGCCGAGGCCGGCCCGGCCGAGGAGGGCGAGCAGTGCGTCGTAGCCGCGCAGCGCGCTGGCGGCTTCGACGCGGCGGCGGGCGAGCAGGGCGATGGTGTTCGGGTGCCTCAGGAAGACCGCGCGGTAGCCGCGCGCGTACGCCGCGAGGCCGGCCCGCCAGTCGGGATCGCCCAGCGGTGTGTGGTCGATCTCGTCGTTGACCAGCTCGGAGACCGTGTCGACCAGCGCGTCCTTGCTCTGGATGTGGTTGTAGAGCGAGGCCGCCTTGACCCCGAGCCGCTCCGCCAGCGCCCGCATGGTCAGGCCGTCGGGGCCGTCCTCGTCCACCACCTGGAGCGCGGCGAGCGCGATCCGCTCGCGGGTCAGCAATGCCTTGGTAGGTCGGCCCACCGAAAATTCCCCTCTTCCGCTCTCCGTGTCCGGGGGCTATCGTGCCAGACCAACAGCAGTTGCTAACAAAGTTAGTTTTATCTGGAGGGCGCAGCCCGTGGCCGAGAACACCCCCACCGATGCCGACCGGCTGGCCGCGCTCGGCTACCAGCAGGAGCTGCGGCGCAGCCTGACCGTGCTCGGAAACATCTCCATGGGCTTCGCCGTCGTCTCCCCGGTCGTGGGGCTGTACGCCGCCGTACAGGTCGGCATGAGTGTCGCGGGCGGGGCCTGGGTCTGGGCGCTGCCGCTGTGCCTGCTCGGGCAGTGCCTGGTCGTCGCCGTCTACTCCGAGCTCGCCTCGCAGTGGCCGCTGGCCGGCGGCGCCTACCAGTGGGGCAGACGCCTGGCCAGACCGGCCGTCGCCTGGCTGAGCGGCTGGATGTGGCAGTTCGCCGTGATGTTCGGCAACACCACCGTCGCCTACCTCGCCTCGCCCTGGCTCTTCGCGCTCTTCGGCACCGTCCCGACGCCCGCCGAACAGGTCCTCGTCTCGGCCGGCTTCATACTCTGCTGCACCCTGGTCAACGCCTACGGCATCAACTTCCTGCGCTGGTTCGTCAGCCTGGGCATCGCCGCCGAAGCCGTCGCCTCCGTCCTGGTCGGTCTCACCCTGCTGTTGGTCTTCCGGCAGCACGGCTTCTCCCTGCTCACCGACTTCCTGAACGCGCCGAAGGGGCTGGGCATCAGCGACACCGGTGCCCTGCTCGCCGCCGTGGCCGTCGCCGGCTGGGCCTTCATGGGCTTCGACGCCTGTGTGTCGACCGCCGAGGAGACCAAGGACGCCGCTCGACAGGTCCCCAGGGCGATGTGGTGGTCGCTGCTCAGCGTCGGACTCGTCGTCATCCTCAACGCGGTCTCCGTCGAGCTCGCCCACCCCGACCCCGCCGCCGTCGTCGCGGTCAAGGACCTCGACCCGGTCACCAGCGCCGTCACCCACGCCTTCGGCGGCTGGGCCGAGAAGCCCTTCGTCCTCGTCGTCCTGATCAGCTTCACCGCCTGCCTGATGGCCTCCCAGGGCGGCGCCGCCCGCGGCCTCTACTCCCTGGCCCGCGACGACGTCTTCCCGTTCTCCCGCCACGTCCGCAAGGTCAACCGGCACAAGGCACCGATCGGCGGCCTCGTCGCCGCCACGGTGGTCAGCTGCGCCGCACTGGTGCTCGGCCTGAACACCTCGGCCATCGGCAGCCTGATCACCTTCGGCAGCGCCGCCATCTTCGTGCCGTTCTTCCTGCTCGCCCTCGTCGCCCTCATCGCCCGCCTGCGCGGCACCTGGAAGCCCGCCGGAGCGGTCGACTACGGACGTCTCGGCACCCCGCTCAACGTCCTCGCGGTGCTGTGGACCGGCTTCGAACTGGTCAACATATGCTGGCCGCGCACCATCCTCGCCCCGGCCGGAGCACCCTGGTACCAGATCTGGGCGGCACTGCTCGGCGTCGGCACCGTCACCCTCGCCGGCCTCGCCTACCTGCTCGCACGCCGCCCCGACCGCCGCATGGCCGACACCGACCAGGAACACCCGCGCACCGACGAACTCGCCCCCGCCGTCCTGTAGCCGGCGTCGACCCGGCCGGCACCGCTCGGCCGACGCGTGCGAAGCTGCATCCCACCCCCCCCGGGCGGGGTCAAGTCCCACCAGCGGCCCAGCGCCGCACCTTCGAGGCCGAACGCCTCGGACCGTTCAACCGAAAACCCTGGAGGCACCCGCATGACACGCGCACTCGACGTCGTCGAGACAGATATCGCCGACCTGCGCGCGGCGTTGGAGAAGGGCGAGACCACCGCGGTCGGCCTGCTCGACGCCTACCTCGCCCGGATCGACGCCTACGACCGGCCCGGCACCGCCACCGCGCTCAACGCGATGGTCGTGATGAACCCGCACGCCCGCGCCGAGGCCGAGGCCTCCGACGCCCGCCGCGCGCGCGGCGAGACCCTCGGTCCCCTCGACGGCATCCCCTACACCGCCAAGGACAGCTACCTCGCCGAGGGCCTCACCGCCGCCGCCGGCTCACCGGCCTTCGAGCACCTCGTCGCCCAGCGCGACGCCTTCGCCATCGAGCGCCTGCGCGCCGGCGGGGCCGTGCTCATCGGCCTGACCAACATGCCGCCGATGGCCAACGGCGGCATGCAGCGCGGCGTGTACGGCCGCGCGGAGAGCCCGTACAGCGCCGACTGGCTGACCAGCGCCTACGGCTCCGGCTCCTCCAACGGCTCCGGCACCGCCACGGCCGCCTCGTTCGGCGCCTTCGGCCTCGGCGAGGAGACCTGGTCCTCGGGCCGGGCCCCCGCCTCCAACAACGCGCTGTGCGCCTACACGCCCAGCCGCGGCGTGATCTCGGTGCGCGGCAACTGGCCGCTCGTACCGACCATGGACGTCGTCGTCCCCCACACCCGCACCATGGCCGACCTGTTCGAACTGCTCGACGTCATCGTCGCCGACGACCCGGACACCCGCGGCGACCTGTGGCGCGCACAGCCCTGGATCCCGCTGCCCGCGCCGTCCCAGGTCCGTCCGGCCTCCTACCCGGCGCTGGCCCCCGCGGACGAGGCAGCGGCACGCGCAACGCTCGCCGGCCGGCGCGTCGGCGTCCCCCGGATGTACATCAACGCCGACCCCGACGCCGGCACCAACCCCGACGGCGGCATCGGCGGCCAGACCGGGCAGCCGATCGACACGCGCGCCTCGGTGATCGCCCTGTGGCAGGCCGCCCGCCGCGACCTGGAGGCCGCCGGCGCCGAGGTCGTCGAGGTCGACTTCCCCGTGGTGACCAACTACGAGTCCGACCGCCCCGGCGCGCCCTCCCTCCTCACCCGAGGCCTCGTCAGCCGCGACTTCCTCACCCACGAGATCCTCGACCTCTCCGCCTGGGCCTGGGACGACTTCCTGGCCGCCAACGCGGACCCCGCACTGGCGACCCTCGCCGACGTCGACAGCGCACTCATCTGGCCCAAGCACCCCGGCGAACTGCCGGACCGCTACGCCGGCTTCGACGACGTGATCGCCGACTACCCGCGGCTGGTGCGCGACCGCCCCTACGCGTCGATCACCGAGATCCCGCACCTCGAGCAGGGACTGCGCGGGCTCGAGGAGACCCGCCGGATCGACCTGGAGGCGTGGATGGACGAACTCGGCCTGCACGCCGTGGTCTTCCCCGCCGTCGCCGACGTCGGTCCTGCGGACATGGACGTGAACGAGGCCTCCGCCGACCTCGGCTGGCGCAACGGCGTCTGGGTCGCCAACGGCAACCTCGTCCCCCGCCACCTCGGCATCCCGACGGTCACCGTACCCATGGGCACCATGGCGGACACCGGCATGCCCGTCGGGCTGACCTTCGCCGGCCGCTCCTACGACGACAACACCCTGCTCCAGCTCGCCGCCGCCTTCGAGACGACCGGGCAGCGCCGCACGGAACCGCCGCGCACCCCGCGCCTTCCGGTCGGCTGACGGACCGCCAGGGACAAAGGGATCGCGGGTCCACAACGCCTCCCCGCGACTTCACACGAGGAAGAGGCCGCTTCCACCAGAAGGTGGAGGCGGCCTTTCCGGCCTTTTGCGCACTTGCCGAACTCCGCACCGCACGCAGCGAAACGTCCGCCCCCACCCTAAAGAGCTCATACCAGTGACCGTTCCTCTTTGCAGACTCCGCTGCGCCGCCACAGAGTTGCCGGAGCTGCTCCTCCAGCTCGCGGGCGGACCGGGCGCGTTGCGCTGTCGCGACGAATAGTGCGTGTCGCAAGCACCGCGTTCCCACAAGGGGCCGTCGCGCCTCCCATGCTGGGGCGGATGCCGCCCCGCGTGGGCGGGTGGAGCTCGATGAGCTGGACGGAGACTGCTGATGAGTGTGCTGGAACGCGTGGACGAGAGGGTCCTGGCGGTGGAGGGGGACGACGAGTCGGACGTCTACCCGGACGACCGGGAGTGGGTGAACGCCTGCATCCAGCGCATCCGCGGCGAACTCGCGCCCAAGGAGACGGCGGTGAACGAGATTCCGCTGCCCCCGCAGCTCAACGGGTTGAAGCTGTACATCAAGCGTGAGGCCGACCAGCCGTCCGGTAGCCACAAGCACCGGCTCGCGGCGGCGCTGCTCACCCACGCCCTGGCCAGCGGTTGGCTGGTGAAGGGCCGCCCCGTGGTGGAGGCGTCCAGCGGCTCGACGGCTATCTCCGAGGCGTGGTACTGCCAAAGGCTCGGCATCGACTTCTACGCGGTCGTGCCGAAGAGCACGGCCCCGGAGAAGCTGAAGACGATCGAGCAGTACGGCGGCACCGTGGTCCCGGTGGCGGGCGACATCGTCGAGTACGCCCGCCGGGTGGCGAAGCGCTATGGCGGCCACTTCATGGACCAGTTCACGTACGCGGAGCGGGCCTACGACTGGCGTGGCGACCACAGTCTCGCGGCGGAGCTGCTGAAGGGCCTGCCGGACCTGGACTGGTTCGCCATGGGCGCGGGCACCGGCGGCACGACGACCTCGGTGGCCCGGTACGCCCGGTACACCGCCAGGAAGCTCCGGGTGTGCGTGCCCGACCCGGAGCACTCCGCGTACTTCGACGGCTGGTACTGGCAGGACCCCACGGTGACCGACCAGGGCTCGCACATCGAGGGCATCGGCCGGCCCAGGGTCGAGGCGTCGTTCGTGCCGACCACGGTCAACCGCATGATCCGCGTCGCCGACGCGGCGTCGGTCGCCACCATGCGCTACCTCTCCGACCGGACGGAGTTGGGCATCCACGCCGGGCCCTCGACCGGAACCGGTGTGTTCGCCGCGATCCGGATCCTGCTCGGCATGAACGAGGGCACCCACCTCGGAAGCGTCGCCACCGTGATGTGCGACCCGGGCGACCGCTACACGAACGAGTACTACAACGACGCCTGGCTGGCGGATCAGAAGATCGTCTACAAGCCCTGGTACACCACCATCAAGGACTTCTTCGAGAACGGCGTCTGGGCCCCGCCCACCTCCGTTCCCCCCACGCCCCGCCCCGCGACGGCCGTGTGGAACATGTGACGTCCCACGCGCCGACGAGCGGGCCCCGGAACGGCGGTGGAGCCGTTCCGGGGCCCGCTCGCGGACTCCTGTCGCGATCGGTGCCGGCTCCCGGCACCAGCGGGACCACCGCGCGGACCGCCGACGAGAATCCCGAGTTGACTGACAGTCATGATTCCGGGACGCGGAGGCCGGTAGGCCTTTACGGTGAGCAGGCGACACCTCACAAGCGGTGCCCTGTTCGGGGACTTTGACCAGATCCGGGGGGATCATGGCGTACTTCGTGGAACTGCCCGTCGGCTCGGTGAGCGACGGACAGGACGTGGTCCGGGTGGAGATCGAGCAGGTCGGGGAAGGACTGGTCCAGGTCGCCCGGCCCGGACAGGTGGTGGCCCGGGCGACCCGCTCGCTCGGGGACATGCTGGCCGGCGTGCGTCCGGTCGCACAGAACTTCGTCGAGGGGTTCCGGGACCTGGCCCACGCCCCGGACGAGATCAGCATCGAGTTCGGTCTGTCCTTGTCGGCCGAGGCCGACGTGGTGATCTCCAGCACCGCCGCAGAGGCCAACTTCAAGGTCTCGCTCACCTGGAACCGGCAGACCACCGAGGCATCGGCGCCTCCGGCGGCCTCGGACCCGTCCTAGATGAATGAGTCCGATTGTTGGGTTGGCCGCGACCATGACGAAGGGTGCCCGTTGGTTGGTTTGTGAAGACGAACCTGGATACCCTTCTGAGAGGGTGTTCGATAGGGGATTCCCCCCAACTGTCCGGCTTTGGTTCTTGCGGCACGGACTCGTTTTCAGGATCTCGTGGCGGCCGGGTCCGTGTCCGCGATATTCATCAAACGTGACGGAACGACGCAGGTATCCATCGGACCTGAAGGACGATCAGTGGGAGCTCATCGAGCCAGTACTGGTGGAGTGGCGACGCACCCGCGCCGAAGGGCGTGAGCCCACGACAGCGCTGCGTGAGGTGGTGAACGCGATCCTCTACGTCGCACGCACCGGTATCGCCTGGCGCTACCTGCCGCACGACTTCCCGCCCCACACCACCGTCTACGGCTACTTCAAGGAGTGGGAACGCGACGGCACCACCGAGCGGATCCACGACACGCTGCGTGACCAGCTGCGGGCGAAGAAGGGCCGCCGGATCCTGCCGAGCGCCGCGGTCATCGACTCCCAGTCCGTGAAGGCCTCACCGAACGCCCCGGCCGACAGCCAGGGCTACGACGGCGGGAAACGGGTCAAGGGCCGCAAGCGCCACATCGCCACCGACACCCTTGGCCTGATCCTGGTCCTGATCGTCACCGCTGCGGGCGTACAGGACTCCGCGGGCGGTAAGCAGGTCCTGGACGCCCTCGCCGCCCAGTGGCCCACCGTGACCAAAGTGTGGGTGGACGCCGGCTACAACAACGCCGTCGTCAGGCACGGTGCCGACCTGTCCATCGACGTCGAGGTGGTCGCCCGCGACAAGGAGCAGAAGGGCTTCGTCGTCCAGCCGATCCGCTGGCGGGTCGAGCAGACATTCGGGATCATGTCCCGGTACCGGCGGCTCCACCGCGACTACGAGGAACTGCCGGACCGGTCACGCTCGATGATCCACTGGGCCATGGTCAACTCCATGACCAACCGCCTGACCGCCAGCCCCGACAAAATCGGGCAATACCTCCGCCCGAAACCTCTCGCGGCAGCCTAAATCGGTATCGAACACCCTCTGACGGCACTGTACGTGTTCATCGACGATCACATGGCCCCTCGTCACCGGATCGGGCGACCTCCGAGGCTCTCGGATGCGGAACTGCTGTGCCTGGCCGTGGCGCAGGTACTGCTCGGCTTCCCGTCGGCGAGGCACTGGCACCGCTTCGCGAGTGGCCAGCTGCGGCACCTGTTCCCGTACCTGCCGGGGCAGTCCGGCTACAACAAGCGTCTGAACGCGGCCGGCCCGCTCATCCCGCAGGTCGTCGGCGCACTGGCCCGGCAGGTGCCGACCTGGCACGACGACCTGCGGCTGATCGACTCCACGCCGCTGCCCTGCGCGGCCTCCCGTGAGACGGTCAAGCGCTCGGCCCTGGCCGGCACCGCCGGGTACGGCTACTGCGCCAGTCACTCCCGCTTCTTCTGGGGTCTGCGGCTCTACCTGTTGACCACGGCCGAGGGCATGCCGGTCAGCTGGTGCCTGGCCAACCCGAAACTCGGCGAGCGCGAGGTCATGGAGGCCATGCTCGGCCGTGACCGACACCTCGTGCGCCGGGGCCAGGTGATCCTCGGCGACAAAGGCTTCGCCGGAGCCGCGTTCGAGGCCTTCGTCACCGACGAGCTCGGCGCGCACCTGGTCCGGCCCGACCGCAAGGGCGAGCCTGCCCGATTCGGCAGGCTCGCCCGCGTCCGCCAGTGGATCGAGGCGGTCATCGACACCCTCAAGGGCCAGCTCAGTCTCGAACAGCACGGCGCACGAACCGAGGCTGGCGTCTTCGCCCGCACCGGTCAACGCCTGCTCGCCCTCGCCGCCGCGATCTGGCACAACTGGAACACCGGCGCCGCGCTCAAGCGCTCACTCATCGCCTATGACCACTGAGGACATCGGACTCATTCATCTAGTGTCCACGTCCCGCGCCGACGCAATCGACGGGACCGGGCCCGACGCACTGGCGTCTGCCGTCGTACGCGTCCATGACCGTCGAGGCGTCCCGGTCGGCCTCGGCTTCCTGGTGACCGCCGATCGGATACTGACGTGTGCGCACGTGGTGTCCGCCGCGCTGGGCCTCCCTCCGGGAGCCGAGCCGGACGCCGACGCCCGCGTCGAGGTCGACCTCCCGCTGCTCAGCGACCCGCCCGCCGCCCCGCCCGCCGCAGCTGACGGCACAGGCGGTACGCGCGTGCCCACGACCGTTGAGCGGTGGGCGCCCGCCCACCCGCACGGCGCCGGGGACGTGGCCGTGCTGCACCTGTCCGCTCCGCTTCCGGGCGCCCGGCCGATCCGCGTCGTGGAGTCCTCCGACGTCTGGGGACACACCGTGCGGGCGAACGGCCTGCCGAGCGGCCGCCCGGGCGGTGTCTGGCACTCCGGCGTCCTGCGGGCCCGCCAGGCCAACGGGTGGATCCAGGCCGACCTGGCCGCCAACGGCTACCGGGTCTCCCCGGGGTTCAGCGGCGGCCCGGTGTGGGACGAACAGCTCGACGGTGTCGTCGGCATGATGGCGGTCGCGGAGACCGGCGACCCCCCATCCGGCTACCTCATCCCCGCCGAGGGCCTCGCCTCCGTATGGCCGCAGCTTCGCGAACTGGCGCTGCCGCCGTCACCGTTCCGGAGTCTGCGTCCGCTGCAGGAATCCGACGCCCAGGTCTTCCACGGCCGTCGGGCGGAGACGGCCGAAGTCACCGCCCTGGTCGCCCGGGAACGGTGGACCACCCTCGTCGGCCCCTCCGGTTCGGGCAAGTCCTCCCTCGCGATGGCCGGCGTCATACCCCGCCTGCACTCCCAGGGCATGACCGCCGTGGTGATCCGGCCCAACGCCGGCGCCACCCCGCTGTCCGCGCTCGCCGCCGCGCTCTCCCCGCTGCTGGAACCGGATCTGACCGAACTGGAACGCCTCGAACGCCTTCCGGCGCTCACCGGCCTGCTGCGCGCCCAGGGGCTCGGAGATCTCACGGCTCTCCTGCTGTCCCGCCTCGGCACCGATCAACTGATCGTCGTGGTCGACCAGTTCGAGGAGATGCTCACCGGAACCGACCCAACGGCCGTCGACGAGCTGGCGGCCGTGCTGTTCGGCCCGTCGCTCCCCCAGGCCGTGCACGTGCTCACCACGCTCCGGGCCGACTACCTGGAGACCGCGCTGGCACATCCGAGCCTCGGCCGGGCCTGCAGCCGGCAGGTCTACGCGCTGGGGCCGATGACCGGTGAGCAGCTCCGGGAGATCGTCACCGCACCGGTGGCGGCGATTCCGTCGGTTCGCTACGAGGCCCACCTGGTCGACCGCATCCTGACCGATGCGGGCGGTGAGGCGGGTGCCCTGCCGCTCCTCGGCTTCACCCTCGACCTGCTGTGGAAGCGCCAGGCGACCGGGGTCCTCAGCCACCGCGCGTACGAGGAGATCGGTCACGTCAGCGGAGCCCTCGGAGAGTACGCCGAGCAGGCCTGGGACAGACATGTCTCCGCCCGGGACGAGCCGGCCGCCCGCAGGCTCTTCACCCGCCTCGTCCGCGTCCCCCTCGGCGCGCCCGGTGCCACCCGCCGGACCGTTCCCCGCCAGGAGCTCGCCGAGGACGAATGGCACATCGCCCAACGTCTGGCCGGCACCCGGCTCCTGGTCATCGACCACAGTGCCGAGGGCGTCGAGACCGTCGAACTGGCCCACGAGGCCCTGATCACCGCCTGGTCCCGGCTGCGCGACTGGGTCGGCGAGGACCGGGCGTTCCTGGAGTGGCGGGAGTCCGTCCGGCACGACCGCCAGCGCTGGGACCACGCCGGTCAACCCGCCGACCTGCTCCCCACCGGGCCCACCCTCGCCACCGCCCGCACCTGGCAGCGCGAGCGCGGCGCCGAGCTGTCCGAGGCCGAACGCACCTACCTCGAACTCGCCAGGCGGCACCAGCGGGCCCGCGGCCGCCGGCGCCGCACCTTCCGGACCGCCCTCATCGGGGTGATCACCGTCTCCCTCGCCCTGGGCGTCCTGTTCGCCACGGCCCGCCGCGATGCCGCGGAGCGCCAGGCCGACTCCGACTCCCGCGCCCTCGTCCAGGCCTCCCAGGACGACATGGCCTACGACCCGGTACGGTCCGTGATGATGGCCCTCGCCGCGTACCGGACGAAGCCCACGCCGGAGGCCCGGAACCAGCTGATGCGGCAGTACCTCCTCCGGGCCGGCGCGGACTCCCTGTTCTCGGGCATGTCCGGCACCGGCGGGACGTTCAGCACCAGCCGGGACGGTGACGTCGTCCTCTCCCGCGACGCCATGGCCCACGTCGTCCTGTTCGTCCGCGGCCGGGACGGCACCGTCCACAGCTGGCCGGTCCCGGCCGGGTACGCCTTCTACCTGAGGGTCTCCCCGGACGGGCGCCGGGCCGGATTCGTGACCGACGACGGGACGGGAGGCTGGTTCGACGTCGACAAGGAGAGCACCACGCCCATCGGCCAGGTGCACCAGCTGCCCCGGGTGGACGGGGCCATGCAGATCTCCGCGGCTCCTGCCGACGCGACCGCGATGTCACCCGACGGGCGCTACATCGCGGTTCCGACCCGCGACAGCCTGGTCTGGTGGGATCTGGAGGCGGGGACGATCGCCGGCCGCGTTCCCGCACCTCGGGACATCGGAAGCGGGCTGTGGTTCGGCTCCGACGGGCACTCCCTGCTGGTGAGGACCAGCAACGGTGGTACCGGACTGGCCTCCGTGGACATGGCCGGCGGTGCCGCGCGGACCGTGGTGGCGCCTGCTGACCACCAAGGGGTCCTGCCCTCCGGGGACCGGACCACCGTCGCCGTCGTCCAGACCCAAGACCCCGGACAGGGCAGTGGCACCAAGACCACCGTGCGACTGATCCGGGTGTCCGACGGATCCGTGGTGGGGAAACCGTACGAAACCACGGAGACGATCGCCCCGGCGAGCGAACTGATCGCGGCGAGCGCCGACGGCCACCGGATCGTGATCAACGAAGCCGCCAAACTGACGGTCCTGGACCTCGACCGGGGAAATGCCGTCGCGTTGGTGGACGAACCGGGCCGCCTGTACGAGCACGCGTCCGTTCTCCTCTCCAGCGGCGGGAAGGAGTACCTCGCCGGTCAGGGACGGAGCTCCATCTCCTACACCGAGATCCCCGCGGGCGAGGAGGACAGGGCTGCGGCCGACACCGTCCACCTCAGCCGGGACGGCAGAAAGCTCACCCTCCGCCTGACGGGCGGCACCGACCTCGAACTCCGCGAGCCCGGACTCACCCCCGGAAGGCTCCTGACCAGAACAGCCCTGCCACAGCCCGCATGGAAGGGCACAGGCGACCGCCTCATGTCCAACCGGGACGACACGCTCATCGCGCTCCGGGACGGCCCGAACACCGTCTCCGTCCGTGACGCCTCCACGCTACGAGCGGTCGCCCGCGTCACAGTGGGACCACCACCCCAGGGCGACGCGGCAGCCGAGGACTTCAGCTACTTCTTCGACGGGGCCGACCGCCTGGTGACGGTCTCCGGCACCCGGATCCAGCAGTGGGAGGCCAGGACCGGCGTCCGGTCGGCGCAGTTCGACGCGG
Source organism: Kitasatospora sp. NBC_01300 (assembly GCF_041435235.1). Taxonomy (NCBI): domain Bacteria; kingdom Bacillati; phylum Actinomycetota; class Actinomycetes; order Kitasatosporales; family Streptomycetaceae; genus Kitasatospora; species Kitasatospora sp. NBC_01300. The sequence continues at coordinate 481,526 of NZ_CP108409.1, forward strand.
CCGCGTTCCACCCCCGGGCCGACAAGCCCGGCACGCCGCAGATGTACGTCGGCCCGTACTGGCAGGAGGGAAAGCTGACCGTGGTCGTGCACGACGACCCCGTGATCCGTGTCGTCGACATCGGCACCGGCCACACCGTCACGTCGCTGAACCCGGGCATCACCGACCTGATCGCGGCCCGGTTCGACGAGAGCGGCCGCTACCTGGCCGTGCTCCGCCGGAACAGCGTCATCGAACTGTGGCGGCTCGACCCCCTGCAGAGGGAGATCGGCCCCCTCCCCACCACCAGCACACCGGGCCAGAACTCGGCCATCACCCGATTCGTCGACGCCCAGGGCCGTTTCATGGTCGCGGCCAACAACGCCGTCCGCATCTACCAGGTCGGCGGCCGGCCTTCCGTCGACTCCTACGACTTCCGCAACGTGACCGACAACAGTCTGCAGGAGCCGCTCACGTTCCTGGACGCCACCACCGACGGGAAGACCCTCCTCATCCGCACCGAGAACGACTACGTCCACCGGATCGTCCTCGACCCCGACGCCTGGCAGCGGAGCCTGTGCCGCATCATCGGCTACCGCTCCTTCACCGCCGACGAACGACGCACCCTGCCCGTCCGGGTACCCGACCGCCCCCTCTGCCTTCCGCCCAAGCCCTGAAGCTGCGGACGGCGCCGGACTCGACCCGGATCTGCGCGGTGAACGCACAGATCCGGGCTTCCACCAGCAACGGCTCCGGACGGTAGCCGGCGTTCTCGGGCGTGCCGCGGGCTGCTGCCGGCCGACCGCTGTGCCCCGATTGGCGCAAGCCGGTATCCGGCGAGACGATGCGAGAGGCCCGAGGCATCGAGAAACCGCGACCTACAACGATCAGGAGAAGACCATGACGACGGCCAAAGACATCATGCACCCCGGTGCCCACTGGATTACCAAGAGTGACACTCTCCAGCACGCGGCGAAGCTGATGCGCGAGCTGGACGTGGGCGCGCTCCCCGTCGGCGACGAGTCCAACAGCGAACGACTGTGCGGAATCGTCACCGACCGCGACATCGTCCTCAAGTGCGTCGCCCAAGGCCTCGACCCCAGCGAGTGCAAGGCCGTGGACATCATCGAGGGCACCCCGCGATGGATCGACGCCGACGCCGACATCCAGGACGTGCTCCACGAGATGGAGAGCCATCGCATCCGCCGGCTCCCGGTGATCGAGAACAAGCGGATGGTCGGGATGATCAGCGAGGCCGACCTCGCCCGGAACCTGCCGGACGATCAGGTCGCCGAATTCGCCGGTCACGTCTACGCCTCGGCCGGGTCGCGGCGCTGACCGTGAGGTCAGCCCCCGCCCGGGAAATCCATCCGGCCCGCGCGGTGGACGAGATCCACCGTTCAGACCCCGACCGCCCGCCGCCTCACTCCGGCTGCGGGCGGTGGTTGTGGAACAGGACGATCCCCTCCACCAGGCCCTTCTCCACCACCACCGAGTTGTCCTTCCGCTTCAGCCACTTGAGTGCTTCGGAGCTGGTCGGGGTTTCGTCGACCAGCCCGTAGGAGGACAGGTAGCCCGCCACGCGTTCCAGGAGCACGCTGTTGGGGATCGGGATCTTCGGCCGGAAGGCGTCGAGGGGATTCAGGCGGGCGGAACGGTAACTGTCCATCATGTGGAACTCCCAGGCGAGTCGACTGCGCTCGGGCGTGAGCCGGTCCTCGGGGATCGCCTCCAGGATCGCGGAAAGCTTCCCCTGGCTCTTGCTGTAGCCGTCGCCCATGGCGAGTTTGAGCGCTGCGGCCGCCTCTTCGCCGAACGCGCGCAACTCGGTGGAGATCTTCCGCTGCGACATCGTCTGCGGCTTCTCCTGGGACTTGAAGCGACCGGTGACCGAGTCGAGCGCGTGCTGCATCTCGTGGGTCACGGTCGCGGCGAACTCCCGCAGTTCGAGCGGTGAGGCGTTGTCCTTGGGCGGGGTGATCCGCAGCGCGCCGCCCTCTCCCTCGTTGCTGAGCGCGAACAACGCTCGCGCACCCCTGATGTCCGTCTGCTCGTCGATCTCGATGGTGATGGCGGACTCCTCCAGGGCCTTGAACAACTCCCGGTAGGGGACGCTGAATCCGCCCCCCTCCTGCTCGCCGGACGCCTGCTGGAGCAGTTCCGCGAAACGGTCCGGTGAGAGGTGCTGCCGTGACCAGTCGGCCTTGGCGTAGGTGATGGCGCGCTGCACGACCGGCTCACCGGGGCGGGCAGCCGGCCCGACGGTGGCCTGCGGGTGACCGCACCCCGCACCGTGCTGGTGCCTGGACCGCTCGATCACCCGCGAGACCGCGGCGTTGCCGATGCCGCGTTGCAGGGCGAGGACCGTCTGCGGAGACCCGCCCCCGAGGCCCGGCCCCAGCCCGTCGGCCGCCGGAGCGGCCTTGCGCGGCAGGTCGCGGCGCCGCTGCGGCTCCGACGGCCTGCCGGGGTCTTTCGCGTGCATGGGGAACCCCTTCGGAGGTGCGACAGGTGTTCCCTCTGACATATCCGGCCGGGCTGTCGTCGCGCAGCGCAACGGACGATCGGGCACCGATCTCTGCTCCAAAGGGCACACGAGAGCCGGGGTACGCACCCGTGCCACCCACCGAGCCGACCCGCGGCCCGGCCCCGCTCCCACCGACTGCCGTCACCCGAGGTCGAACAGCAGGGTCGTACCGGAGTACCGGGCAGTCAGTTGACCGATGCGGCACGCGTGAGTGTGACGACACAGTGGGGCCACCCGACGAGCAGACATGTCGGGACCACACCACGGGAGTTGTCACCTTGAAGAAACTGTCGGGCAAGTCGAGCAAGTCGGGCAAGCTGACGAAGACGGCGGGCGTCCTGGGCCTCGCCGTGGCCGCTCTGACCGCCGTGTCGGCCTCCCCGGCCATGGCGAGCACCTCCGCCACGGCCGGTTGCACCAAGACCTACCACTACGACAACGTCCAGGTCCAGGTGGACAATTGCTCGGAGGGCTGGGTCTGGATCTTCACCGATCAGGGCCACTTCTCCAAGGGCATCGTCCACGTCACGACGAGCTGGAACGGACCCGAGACAGGGGTGCTGGAGGCGGAGCGGGGCAAGGCCGTCGCGGACAAGTTCAAGCCGAAGGTCTCCAGCATCGTGATCTGCGGCCTCCAGCAGTACAGCTGGTCCCCTCCCACGTGGTGGACCTTCTGCGGCAACCCGATCACGGTGTGACCGCCCAGCCGTGATCGCGGCGGTGGTCCGTCGACGGTGTCGACGGACCACCGCTACGAACGACGGACAGGCCCCGGCGCGGCGCCGTGTTCAGGGGGCCGCGAACAGCCGGGGGAAGCCCGGGGCCAGCCACGGCCGGCGTCCCCAGGCGAGCACCTTGCCCCGGGCGAGGGCGCCGGTGGCGGTGTAGCGGCCCAGCGCGATGAGGAAGAACGCCACCGGGCCGGTGAGGATCGTGCAGTCCGGGCGGCGCGGCGGCTCCTGGCTCACCACGGCGGCACCGTCCGTGAAGGTCACCGCGAAGCCGCCCAGGCCACGCACCCGCAGCCGGTAGCAGGCGCTGTGACCGGCCGAGGCGCGCGCGTCCACCACCCGGGGCATCGCCGTCCGCAGGAAGGGCATCGTCAGCTCGACGCGGTGCCGGTCGAGCGGGTGCGGCCGCCCGAGCACGACGGCGATGTCGTAGAGGTGGCCCAGCATGTGGGTCAGCAGGTAGGCGCCGAGGGTGTCCAGGTCCATCGGGCCGAGCGGGGTCAGCACCGGCTCGGTGCCGGCACGGGCGCCGGCCGCCGCCGTGAACTCCCGTGCCTGCCGGGCGATCTCCCCGGCGAGCACGGTCAGGTCCCGCTCCGGCCGCCTGGCCAGCGCGGCCTCGTTCGCGGCGGCCAGCGAACCCGCAGTGCCGTCCCCGTACGGCCGTTCCTCGCCGGCGGCCAGTGCGGCCATCAGCTCGTTGGCCATCGCCAGGTGGGCGGCGGCCTCGCCGACCGTCCACTCGGCGCCGGGTATCGGGGTGTCGCCGCGGCCGCCGGCGAGCAGGGCGACGGCCTCGTCGCCGACGGCCGTGACGGCTTCGAAGAGCGCGGTGCGCGCGGCACCGGGGACGTGCTCGGGGAGCGGGAGGGTCATGGTGGTGAAGACTGGCCGACCCCCGCACCGCTGTCCAGACCCGCGACACGGTCCGGTCCCGCCCCCGACCATCGCGGCCCGCCTGGACGACGGGAGCCGGTCGGCCCGCTACCTGGCCCTGCGGACCCTACGGTCGGCTGAAGCCGTGGCTGCGCTCCACCTTCGCCACGTGCAGCGTGTAGTTCTGGTACCACTCGGCCTGCCCGCGCTGCTGCGCCGCGCGGTGCTCGACGTTGGTCCGCCACTCCGTGAGGGCGTCGGCGTCGCGGAAGTACCCCACGGTGATGCCCAGGCCGCCGGGGGTCTGGGCGTGGTCCATCCCCAGGTACCCGGGGATGTCCTTCACCAGGTCCTCCATGCGTGCGTTGGTCTCGCTGTAACCGTTCTGGTTCTGGGTCCGCACTGCCGTGAAGACGGCCAGGTAGTAGGGGGGTTCATAGGCCTCTATGGGCACGACAGGCGCTTCGGAGTGATCACTCATGGCGCCACCGTAAGACGGGACGCGCCGAATGATCCAGCTCTTTCCTGAACGGCTGACGCGCCTGGCGTCCTCGTCCCGGTGTCAGCTCCCGGAGGCGGGGGCGAAGGCGAGCCCGGTGTCGTGGCCGGCGGATCCGGCCGAGGTCTGGAAGGTGAGCGTGATGCAGCCGTCGCCGCCCGCGGTGCCCTCGGTGCCGTCCTCACCGGGGGTCTGGGGGTCGTCGAAGTTGCCGACGTAGTCCTGGCCGTCGCCGCCGTCTCCGCCGTCCCCGCCGTCGCCGGTGCCCGCGGGGCAGGTGGCCGGCACCGGAGCCCCCGCTGCACCGCCTTCGCCACCTTCGCCTCCCGTGCTGCCGGGGACGGTGACGCCGACGGTCGCCGGTGTCACGTCGGCCCCTTCCTCACCGGCGGCGCCGGGGTCACCGTCGGATCCGCCGGTGCCACTGGGCCCGCCGCCCTCGCAGGCGGGGGTGGCCCCTCCGCCGTGGCCTCCCTCGCCCCGGGCGCCGCCGAGCACGCTGCCCGTGCCACCGCCACCGGGCCGTGACCCGCCGTCCACGAGTGCCAGGACGGCTCCGCCGCCGGTGAGGGTGGACCGGCCGCCGGCGCCCCCGTCGCCGCCGTCGACGCCCGGGTCGGCCTCCTCACCGCTGGCGCCTCCCGCTCCACCGGCTCCGCCGGTGCCGACGGTGAGGGTCAGCACGTCGCCGGGGGTGACGGCCAGGGTACAGGTGACCCGGGCACCTCCCCCGCCGCCGCCTCCCGCCCCTCCCCCGCCGCCGCTCTTGAAGAGGCCGGTGCCACCTCCCCCGCCCCCGCCGCCTCCCCCGGAACCCGCCGCGACGAGGGTGACGGTGATGCCGGTGACACCGTCCGGGACGGTGAACGTGGCATCGGCGGTGAAGGTCCGGGTGGTCGCGTCCCGGGCGGGTGCGGTGAGGCCGGCGGGCAGGACCAGCGCCCCCGCGAGGCAGCCGGAACCGAGGGCGGCGCGCACCCTCCGGGGGCGGGCAGGCCTCACACGGGCTCCGGCCGTCACCCGATCGTCGTAGCTCATGCTCAAACAGTGCTGTGGTCACGGTTCTCCCGCGACGCCGGAGGGGGGATCGGGTGACCCGGCCCGGCCGCGGTGGGGCACCCGCACCGGCCGCCCGGCCGCCCCGTCCCGCTGTCCGGGTGAGACACGGACAGCGCCGACGGCACACGAATGCCGGTCGATCGAGTACCGACGATCCTTGGCGCCGAGGCACGACACCGATGAACAGGAAGAAGGGCACACGATGAGGCGTCTGATGGTGGCGGCGGCCGCGGGCGGGTTGCTGGCCGTGGCGATCCCGGGGGCGGCCGGGTCCGCGCAGGCGACGGAGGTACTGGACAACCTGACCTGCACCGGGCCGGTGACGCTGACGTTCAAGAACCCGGTGACCGACGCCGCGGTATCGAACTCGTACACGGTCGAAGGCACTCTCAACGACTGTTACAGCGCCGCCGGAACCAACTCGAACGTGGACCACGGCACGATCTCCTCGGTCGGCACCGGAACGTTCTCCTGCCTGTCCTACCACCCCTTCTCCGGAGCGGCGACCTTCACCTGGTACGACGCCGACAACGTGGCCCTCGGCCGCACCACCGTCTCCTTCAGGGGCGGGGAGAAGGGCAACTCGGGCGGCAGCGAGGTGACCAACGACGAGACCGGCATCACGGACGTGACCAGCACCCTCCTGCCCCTCAACAGCTACCAGGGCAGCTTCGACCTGTCCGGCATCACCGGCTCCTGTGACACCGGGGTGACGGCCCTGACCGGGAACCACGAGGTGGACTTCGGCCTCGCCTCCCTCTGAGCGCACAACACGCGCTCACGCGCCCCCGGGCACCGTCCGACGCCCGGGGGCTCGCCGTTCGAGCCGGGCGCCCCGGGCCGCACCCGCCCGGAGGTCAGCTCCGGCGCAGGGCGAGGACGACGTTGTGGCCTCCGAAGCCGAAGGAGTGGCTGAGCGCCGCGTCGATGCGCTGCCGGCGCGCCGTCCCGGTGACGCAGTCGATGTCGAACTCGGCGAGGTCGGGGGTGAGGTTGGCGACCGGCGGCACCAGCCCGTGCTCGACGGTCAGCACGGTGAGCGCCGCCTCGATCGCGCCGGCCGCGCCGAGGCTGTGGCCGAGCACGCCCTTGGGGGCGGTGACGCTGGGCCGGTGCGGCAGGGTGCGGGCGATGAGGCCGGCCTCGGCGGCGTCGTTGAGCGGGGTGGAGGTGCCGTGGGCGTTGACGTGGCCGATGTCGCCGGTGCCCAGGCCCGCACTGCGCAGCGCCGTGCGCAGCGCCTGTTCCGCACCGGCGGCGCCCTGGGGCGGCGCGGTCGGGTGGTGGGCGTCGTTGCTGGCGCCGTGTCCGGCGAGCACGGCGCGCGCCCGGGCGCCGCGCGCCTTCGCGTCCGCGGCGCGCTCCAGGACGAGCACGGCGGCGCCCTCGGCCAGGACGAAGCCGTCCCGGTCCGCGGCGAACGGCCGGGAGGCGCCCGGTACGTCGTGCCCGCGCGCCGACAGGGTGCCCATCCGGTGGAAGCCGGTCGCCACCAGCGGGCTGAGGGCGGCTTCGGTGCCGCCGGCCAGGGCGAGGTCGCAGGACCCGGCGACCAGCAGGTCGTGGGCGACGGCCAGCGCCGTGGCACCGGAGGCGCAGGCGGTGGCGCAGGCGAGGGTGGGGCCGCGCGCGCCGAACTCCTGGGCCACCTCGCCGACGGCCATGTTGCCGATGACCATCGGGATGAGTGTCGGCGAGACGTGGGCCGGCCCGCGCTGGTGGAGTCGGCGCAGCTGGTCCTCCCAGTGCGGCGCGCCTCCGAAGCCCACGCCGAACACGACGGCGACCCGGGCGCCGTCCCACCCGTCGGCGACCAGGCCCGCGTCCTGGACGGCCTCCCGGGCCGCGAGCAGCGCGAGCTTGCCGAACCGTCCGATCCGCCAGGCCTTCCTGACCCCGACCACGGTGTCCAGGTCCATGGCGGGGATGCGGCAGGAGAACGTCACCGGGGCGCCGTCCAGCTCGGGGTCCGGTGCCGCGGTGGGGGTTCCGGCGCAGACCCGCCGCCAGGTCTCCTCGGTGCCGAGCCCGGCCGGGGTGACGAGCCCCAGGCCGGTGACGGCGATCTCGGGGCGGTTCACGCGACGGGTTCGGTGACGTCGCCGAGTCGGGCCTGGACGATCCGGGCGACGTCGCTGAGCGTGCTCTGCCGGCCGGCGTCCTCCTGGCTGATCAGGATGCCGAACTCGTCCTGGAGCACGAAGGCGAACTCGGCCAGTGCGAGCGAGTCGACGTCCATCTCCTCGAACGTGGCGTCGGGGCCGGCGGTGTCGGCGGATACGCCGAACCGCTCGACGAGCAGGGTCTGGGCGGTGTCGCAGACGTCGTCCACGGAGAGCGTCGTGTCCATAGCGGTGGTTCCTTTCCGGAGTGAGGGGGCGGGCTCAGCCGCTGGTGGAGCGGTGGTGGCGGGTCAGCTCGGCCATGGCCTGGTCGAAGGTGGTGGGCGGCTCGAAGCCGAGGTCGCGCCGGGCCGCCGTGAGGTCGAACCAGTGCGGCCGGGTGAGCTGGTGGAGCAGGAACCGGCTGAGGCCGTGGTCGGTGTGGCGGCGGAGCACCGTCGTGGTGGCGTCCGCCAGGACGGCGGCGGCCAGGGCGACGGGGTAGGGCACCGGGCGCCAGCTCGCGTGGCGTCCGGCCGTGGCCAGGAGCCTGGTCACCACCTCGCGCAGGGACCGCGGTTCGCCCTGGGCGATGAAATAGGCCTGCCCGGCCGCCGGGTGGCCCGGTCGCAGCCGGTCCAGCGCGAGCAGGTGGGCGTGGGCCGCGGTGGCGAGGTGGCAGGTGTCGACGAGGTTGGTGCCGCGGCCCGGCATCAGCAGTCGCCCGCCTTCGGTCGCCCGCAGCAGGGCGGGCAGGAAGTGCGGGTCGCCGGGCCCCCAGATCAGATGGGGGCGCAGCACCGTGGTGGCCAGGTCCGGGCCGTTGGCGGCGAGGACGGCCGCCTCGGCCTCGGCCTTGGTGCGGGGGTAGGCGGCCGAGTGGCGCCGGGGCCCGGGCAGGGACTCGTCCGCTCCCATGACGCCCTCGGGGGTGAAGGCCACGCTCGCGGTGGAGGTATAGACCAGTTGGCGGATGCCGAGGGCGCGGCAGGCGGTCAGGACGTGCCGGGTGCCGTCGACGTTGACCGCGCGGTACGGCTGCTCGGGCCCCCGGACCCCGGCCAGGGCCGCGTTGTGGATCACCGCCTCGCACCCGGCGAGGGCTCGCCGGACCGTATCCGGGTCGGCGATGTCGCCCAGGTGCTGACGGACCCCGAGCCGCTCCAGCTCCGGACTCCAGCGGCGGTTCAGCGAGACCGCCGCGTCGCCGCGCCCGGTGAGGCGGCGGCACAGCTCCAGACCGAGGAAGCCGCTGCCCCCGGTGACCAGGACCCTCATCGCCCGCCTCCCGGCACGCCGCCCGGGCGTCGTCGACGCAGCCGGCGGCGGGCCCAGCGGGCGAGGCGGTCGCGGTCGACGCGCGAGTTGTGCCTCGGGTCGGTGGGCAGCCGGCGGTGGAGCAGGACGGTGGCGATCCGGTGGCCGCCCGGCACCGCCGACAGGGCGTGCCGAAGCCCCTGGAGGACGGCCGTCGCGGAGCTGGCCGCCGAGGGCGCCAACTCCACGCAGAGCACCGGCCGTTGACGGCCCGCGGGCCCGAGGCCGATCAGCGCGGTGCGGCCGATGCCGGGCACCGCGTCGGTGATCCGCTCGACCACCGCGGTGTCGAGCACGAACCCGGCTCCGTGCACCCGGTGCGCGGAGCGCCCGAGGAACCACAGCCGGCCGCTCCCGTCGAGCCAGCCGAGATCGCCGGTGCGGTGCAGCACGTCCTCGCCGGAGCCGACCTTGGCGGCCGCGTTCGCTCCCGGGCGGGCGTGGTAGGCCAGGCTGACCTGCGGGCCACCGACCGTGATCTCCCCGTAACCCCCTTGCGGCACAGGCCGGTTGTACGACACGGGGCCGACCGGCACCAGGACGTGGGCCGTGATGCCGGGCACCGGGCGGCCCAGGCAGACCCCGCGGTGGGCGTGCAGCGGCTCGGCGTGCGCGGCGGCCAGTTCGGTGCTGTCGATCACGCTGACCGGCAGGCACTCGGTGGCGCCGTACGCGCTGAGCAGCGTCGCCTCCTCCGGCAGCGCCCGGCGCAGCGCACGCACCAGCCGTTCGGACGGCGGGGCGCCGAAGGAACAGGCCAGCCGCACCGGGGCGAGCGACAGGCGGCCGTGCTCGCACTCCCCCGCCAGGGCCCTCAGCACCGCCGGGGAAGCGCACACCACCGAGGTGAAGTGTTCGGTGACGGCGCGCGCCAGGTCGGCGCCCCGGGTGCGGGCCGGCCTGAGGTGGTCGATGGCCGGGACGACGGTGGTGGCGCCGGTGGCGGGCCCGAACAGGGCGAAGGGCAGGAACCCGGCGAGCAGCACCTCGCCCGGGCCCAGCCCCAGCAGCCCGGCGATGGAACGGACCTGGGCGGCCAGCTGCCGGTGGTCGTACTCCACGCCCTTGGGCACTCCGGTGGAGCCGGAGGTGAAGGCGATCAGCGCGAGCGAGGCCGCGGGCGGCGGGCTCGGCCACGACGGCTCCGGCCGCTCCGCCTTCACCTGCGGCTCCGGCCGACGCTCGCGCCACGCTCGCCGCGCGCGGCCGGTGAGCAGCGAGACGGTGATGTGCGGGCGGGCCCAGCCGAGCAGCAGCCGGGCCAGCTGGGCGAGCGGGTCGCCGATGAACACCTCGGGCCGCGTCTCGTCCAGACAGGCCCGCAGCGCCGGTCGGGGCAGCGCCGGGTCGATCAGCACCGGCACCGCGCCGAGGGCGAGCAGCCCGTACACGGTGGTCACCAGGTCGTACGGGTCGCGGGCCATCACCACGGCCTTCTGCCCGGCGCGGACGCCCGCCTCGTCCAGTTCGCGGGTGCACACCCGGCAGGCGGCCTCCAGCGTCGCGAAGTCGACGGTGTGCCAACGCCCGCGCGGAGCGGGCCAGGCGAGCGCGGTGCGGTCCGGTTGCAGGTCGGCCCAGCCGGTCAGCTGGGCGGCGAGGGTCTCCGGCCAGGCGTCCTGTTCCCTGGTCACCCCGGGGACGGCGCTCACCACCGCAGTGCCATGACGCCGACACTGGTACCGCTGGCCAGGCCGACGATCCCCACCAGATCGCCCTCGCGCAACCGGCGCTGCTCCTGCGCGAGGACCAGCTGCAGCGGGATGGTGGCGGTGGCGACGTTGCCGTAGTCGGGGAAGGTGGGGATCACGGCCTCCTCGGGGATACCGGTGGTCGAACAGAGGATGCGGGTCATGGCCGCCGAGGGCTGGTGGACGCAGAACAGCGCACAGTCGGCCACGTCACCGATCAGTTCTTCGGCGGCCTTGACGGTCTGCTCCCGCAGCCCTGCGAAGGAGGCCGTCAACGCGGCGTCGTCGACCTCCAACTCGTGCATCCGGCCGGTGGCGTACGGGCTGCGCAGTACCGCGCTCGGCCACGCGGCGGGGTTGGCGAAGAACCGGCTGCCGAGGATGCCGGGCCGTTCGCTCGCCTCCACCAGCACGGCCGCCCCCATGTCGCCCAGCGTGAGGCTGGCCATCGCCGATGCGAGCCGGCCACGGTCCGGGACACGCCAGCGGGTGAGCCGGCTGGACGCTTCCCCGGCGACCACCAGCACCCGCTGGTAGGAGCCGAGCCTGATCAGTGCGTCCGCGCTCTCCAGCGCGCTGAGCACGCCGTTGCAGGCGTTCATCAGGTCGAAGACCGGTGCCGTGACACCGAGTTTGGCGGCCACCACGTTCGCGGTCGCCGGCTCGTCGAGGTCCTTGGTGATCCCGGTGTACACGAGCAGGTCGATCGCCTCGGGCGGGAGGCCGGCGTCCTCCAGGACGGCGGCACCCGCCCGGGCCGCCAGGTCCGAGGGCAGGTCCCCCGGCGCCGCCACGCAGCGCTCGCGCAGCCCGAACATGTGCTCCAGCAGTCCCGCCGGCAGGGCGGCCCCGGGGCTCTGCCGGCGCAGCTCCTCCTCGATCTCGCGGGAACTCTGGCGGGCCTCGGGGACATGGACCCGCACGAGACCGATCCTGCTGTGGGGCGAGGGCATGGGCACCTTTCCGTGACGGTTCGTCATCGCGTGGACAGGAAGCGCCGAAGTGGCCTGATCAGGGACTCGCCGGCGTCCTCCAGGACGAAGTGGCCCGCGTCGGCGAAGGCGTGCACCTCGGCGTGCGGGAGTCTGCGCCGCCACTCCCGCAGGACGAGCGGGGTGAACACCGGGTCGCGCAGGCCCCAGCCGATGAACACCGGCAGCGCGGCGAGGTCGGCGCTGTCCCCACCGGGATCGACCAGGGACCAGGCGGGGTCCGCGCCGCTGCGCGGGATCTGCCGCAGGAAGTCCCGCACCGCGCGGCGCTGCCACGCGCTGCGGTACGGCCGCAGGTAGGCGGAGCGGACTTCGGCGGGCAGCGGCCGGACCACCCCGGCCCGCAGCGCCGCCCTGGGGAAGACGTTCAACCGGTGCGCCGCCTCGCCGAGCGGCCGGACGTCGCGCAGCAGAGCCAGCGAGCGCGGCAGCCGGTAGCCCTCGGGCCAGCGGAAACCCACGCTGTTCAGCACGACCAGCTTCGTGACCAGCCCGGGGTGCCGCCTCGCCCAGGCCAGGCCGATCGGCCCTCCCCAGTCGTGCACCGCCAGGGTCCAGCCCGCCGACGGCGCCCGGTGCTGCTCGATCAGGTGGGCCGCCAGCGCGTCGAGGTGCTCCAGCCGCTGAGCGAGCGGAATCGGAGCGGCACCGGCCGTGCGCTGGGAGAGCCCCATGCCCAGCTGGTCCGGCACGACGCAGCGGAAATCCCCGGCCAGCCCGGTGATCAGACGCCGCCACAGATATCCCCACGTCGGATTGCCATGCAGCATGAGCACGACGTCGCCGGATCCGTGGTCGACGTAGTGCAGTCCGGACCTCTCCTCGCGCCGCCAGTGCTCCGCACCCGGAAAACCGGGCAGGCGGTCCGCGGCCGGGGTGCGTCGGCCGCCGGGCGGGAGGGATGGACTGGGCAGCACTGGGGTCTCCCCTTATCCGCTGGGCGGCCCGGCGGGCCGACACCGAAAAGGTCTGCCGCAGAACGTAACCCGGCGCCGACGGAAGACCCGGCAAGTACACGCCGCCGTCCCCCGAGTGCCCGACGGCAAAGATCGTTCACGATCTGTGGTAGCAAAAAGGCGACTTCGCAGGAAATCCCGGGTGCACGGCGACAGGCGGATCGATATCGCACCGCGAAGGCGAATCCGGCCCCGCCCGAATCGCACGGCAGTCATCCGGCGGCGATTCCGGCACCAACAGTTCGTGCACATAAACAAAGGAGGACGTACGGCACGGCCACCCTCGACAGCGCCGTCCCGCCCGGCGCCACCGTCACCGGCCCCCTCACCCCGGGGGCCGACTCAAGCCCTGAGACTCCCCCGACGCCGGGGCGCGGCACGTGCCGCGCCCCGGTCCCTGCTGGGAGCGGCCCCGGGTCAGCTCGGGGAGCCGGACCAGATGACGTCCTTGCGCAGCCGCCCGAGACCGTAGTCGAACTGGACGGAGAACCGGTCGGCCGCGCTGCCCGGCAGGGCGTACGCCGTCAGACCGGTGGCCTCCTCGCCGGGGGCCAGCGAGCCCTTGAGGATCTTCATCCGTCCGCTTCCGTCGATCAGCGTGAAGACGAGGTTGCCCTTGGCGTCCCTGATGGTGGGCAGCCCCGAACCGCTGAGCGAGACGTTCTCCGACCCGGTGTTGACGACGGTGATCCTCACCTGGATGATCTTGGCGTTCTTGGGGGTGTCCGACCCGCTGTCACTCGGAACGTACGGCGTCGGCGCGGCCATCGTGACCTTCAGGCCGTCCGCGTAGGTGTAGGGCTGACCGAACGACAGACGCCGGGCCCGCTCGTCCGCGGCCGTCGTCTCCTGCTCGGCCTCGGCCCTCCTCCGCTCGGCCTCGATCCGCTCCCGTTCCCTCGCCGCCCGCTCGTTGTCGGCCTGGGTCGCGGCGTCGGCGCGAGCGCGCGCGGCGTTCTCCTCCGCCCGCCGCTCCTCGTTGGCCGCCTGCACCCGCGTCACGACGAACACCCCGGCGCCGACCGAGACCAGCAGACCGGAGACGCCCAGGATCACGCCCGCGAGCGCCATCGCCCGGTTGGTCGCCAGGCCCTTGCGGACGTAGCCCAGCCCGATGACGCCGAAGATTACGGCGAGCAGGGCCGGGAGCCAGGACAGCCAGAAGAAGATGACGGCCAGGCTGAGGACGCCACCGACGATCCCGAGCACCATGGCCGCGGTGCCCAGGCCATTGCGGGGCTGCGGCGCCGGCATCGGGTACGCGTACGGCGGCCAGTACGGGACGCCCGGGGCCGTGACAGGGGGCGCGCCGGGGGCAGCGGCAGGAGGCGCGACAGCGGTGGCGGTAGCGGTGGCGGCGGGCGCCGGGGCCTCACCCTGACCCGGACCCTCACCCTCACCTTGACCTTGACTCAGGCTCGGCGCCGCCCACGCGTTGGTGTCGGCCGGCCCCTCGGCGGACTGCGGTCTGTCGGGCGGGGCGGGAACGGTCATGCGCAATCCTTCGAGCACTTGAGATGATCAGCGGCTGTTCAGCCTAGACGCCAAAGGATCTCCTGATCCCCCCGACGACAGCGACCCGATTTCCGCGAAGCGGTCACCGCCCCGGGCCGGACCCGCACGTCGACACCCGGGGAACGGCGAACCGACCGCCGAACCCGCCCCCGGCGCCGCCCAAACCCTCGACCTCACCTGGACGGTCAGACCTGGTTGAGGCCGCCGTCGACGAAGAGTTCGGCTCCGGTGGTGAAGGAGCTCTGGTCCGAGGCGAGGAAGAGGGCCGCGGCGGCGACCTCGTCGGGGCGTCCGATCCGGCCCAGCGGAATCCTGGCGATGAGCTCGTCCACCCCGGGCGCCTCCTGCGCGCTCAGACCGCGGATGGCGGGAGTCTCGATCGGGCCGGGGCTGATGGCGTTGACCCGGATGCCGCGGCCCGCGAGCTCGGCGGCCCACGTGCGGACGAGGTTGCGGTCGGCGGCCTTGGTGGCGCTGTAGACGCTCATCGCCCGGACGCCCGTCGACGCGTTGGTGGAGGAGAGCACGATCACCGAGGCGCCGTCCGGCAACAAGGGCAGCGCCTTCTGGACGGTGAAGACCACACCCCTGACGTTGATGTCGAAGACCCTGTCGTAGTGCTCCTCGGTGATCTTCCCGAGCGGGGCGAACTCGCCGACGCCCGCATTGGCCACCACGACGTCCAGCCGTCCGCTGCGTGCCTCGATCGTCGCGAAGAGCCGGTCGAGGTCGTCGAGGTTCGACACGTCGCTCTGGACGCCGACGGCCCGTTCGCCGACGGCTTCCACGGCCTCGTCCAGCTCGGCCTTGCGCCGGCCGGTGAGATAGACGGTGGCACCTTCGGCGGCGAACCGACGGACGACGGCGAGACCGATCCCGGCCGAGCCCCCGGTCACCAGGGCGACCTTCCCATCCAGCTGTCCCATGGTTTCCACTCCCTTGACCAGCACTGCTTCGACCATCACTGGAGTCACTGCTTCCCGTGGGAGCGCCGAAGCCCCCGCCGGGAATTCCCGCGGGCGTCCCGTGTCCACCGGCGCCGCCCGGCCCCGGAAGCCGTCCGAGGCGGCCTTCCCGGCTCGTTGTCCTCGGCCGCGTGGCCGGTGAGGAAGAGGAAGACGTCGTCGAGGGTGGGCCTGCGCAGGCCGATGTCGTCGATGAGGACGCCCAGCCCGTCCAGCTCGCGGATGACGTCGGCGAGCACCCGGGCGCCCCCGCCCACCGGCACGAGGATGCGCCGGGTGTGCTGCTCCACGCTGAGCGGGCCCCCGCCGTACGGGGTGAGCGCCGCGACGGCGGCACCGATCTGCTCGCGGTCGTGGACCACCACCTCCACCCGCTCGCCGCCGGTCCTGGTCTTGAGGTCGTCGGCGGATCCGCGGGCGATCACCCGGCCGTGGTCGACCACGACGATGTCGTGCGCCAGCCGATCGGCCTCCTCCAGGTACTGGGTGGTGAGCAGCAACGTGGTGCCCTCCGCCGCCAGCATCTCGACGACCTCCCACAGCGCCAGCCGGTTGCGCGGGTCCAGACCGGTGGTGGGCTCGTCGAGGAACATCACCGGCGGCCGCACCACCAGCGCGGCCGCCAGGTCGAGCCGGCGGCGCATGCCACCGGAGTAGGTCCTGGCCGGCCGGTCGGCCGCCTCGGCGAGGTCGAACCACTCCAGCAGCTCCCGGGCGCGCGCCTTGGCGTCCCTGCTCCGCATCTGGTAGAGCTCGCCGACCATCTGGAGGTTCTCCCGGCCGGTGAGGTACTCGTCGACCGCCGCGTACTGGCCGCACAGGCCCAGCAGGCTGCGGACCCGGCCGGGGTGCTTGAGCACGTCCACCCCCGCCACGTGGGCGCTGCCCGCGTCGGGCCGCACCAGGGTGGTGAGCACCCGCACCGTGGTGCTCTTGCCGGAGCCGTTGGGGCCGAGCAGGCCCAGCACCGTCCCCTCCGGCACGTCCAGGTCGACCCCGTCCAGGGCCCGTACGTCGCCGAAGTCCTTCACCAGGCCCTCGGCCCGGATGGCCGCCCTCATGTACCCCTCCTCCTCCTGGAACCGGCCGGGAACCGCCTGGCGGCCGGCACTGGCAGGATCCCCCCGCAGCGCCCGTCGTGCTCCTCGGCGGGGCAGCGGGGGCACCGCGTGCGCGGCCGCCGGGATGCGAGCCACCCGGGTGTGGTGGAAACGTGGAGGAGAGAGCCCGGCCCCGGCCCCGCCCCGACCGCCCCACCGGGTTCCCGAAGGCCGTGCGCACCGGACGAGAAGGACCGAGGACCCGCACCGACCTGCGGCGGTCACGCGCCGGCCGCCCGGAGGCCCCCGCCCCCTCGCGCGGATCGATACCGGATGCGTCTCCTGCCGAATCGAGGCGGTACCAGTGGATCTCAGGATGTCGGTCGAAGCCCGGGAGGCGTTCCTCGCCGCCACGCACGTGGGAATCCTGGGGGTGGACGACGCGCGCGACGGCGGCGGACCGCTGCTCGTCCCGCTCTGGTACTCCTACCGGCCCGGCGGGCTGGTGACGATCCAGACCGGGCGCACGACGCTGAAGGCCCGGCTCATCCGCAGCGCGGGCCGGTTCAGCCTCTGCGCGCAGGTCGAGTCGGCGCCCTACCGCTACGTCAGCGTGGAGGGGCCGGTGGTGGCCGTCGAGGACCCGCTGCCGCCGGCCGCACGCGAGGAGCTGGCCCGCCGATACCTGGACGCGGACACGGCGGCGGCGTACCTGGACGCCAACCGGGGGCAGCTGGCCGACGACGTCCTCATCCGCATGAGGCCCGAGCGATGGCGGACCGCCGACTTCGCCGCCTTCGCCAAGGAGTTCGAACCGTAGCCACCCGCGCGCGGTCCGTGTGCGGCAGAGAGCGTGACGTCCCGATGAACACCCGAACGACGACGCATCAGGAGACGGCCGAGCACGCCGCGGCGGTGCCGTACCCACGCGATCGCTGCCTCCACGAGCTGTTCGACGCCCGGGCGGTGCACCGCCCGCGGGCCGTCGCCTCCGTCCAGCACGGCCGCGGCATCAGCTACGGCGAACTCAAGCTCCGCTCCGACGCGGTGGCGGCCCGGCTGCACGACTCCGGCGTGCGGCACGGCGACACCGTCGGGGTGTGCGGGGCCCGCTCCCCGGAGGCGCTGGTCGCGTTCCTCGGCATCCTCAAGGCCGGTGCGGCCTACGTCCCGCTCGACGACGCCTCGCCACCCGCGCGTCTTCAGGCGATGGCCGAGGACGCGGGGGTGCACGCCGTCGTCACGCTGCCCGGCAGCTCCCGCCGCATCCGGCGCGTGCGCTCCCGCATCGACCTGGGCGGCCCGGCCCCGACCACCCCGACCACCCCGGCCGCGGTGCCGCGGCCCCGGGTGCTCCCCGCGGACTGCGCCTACGTGATGTTCACCTCCGGCTCGACCGGCCGCCCCAAACCCGTGGCGATCCCGCACCGCGGAATCGTCCGACTCGCCGCCTCCGACCTGGTCCGCCAGCGGCCGCGGCCCGGTGAACGGGTCCTGCACGCCTACGGCCTCTCCTCCGACGCCTCCACGATCGAGATCTGGCCCGCGCTGCTCGCCGGCGCCTGCGTCGTGATCGCCGACCAGGAGGAACTGCTCTCGCCGACCGCCCTGGAATCGCTGCTGCTCTCCGAGCGGGTCAGCATCGCCTACCTGACCACCGGGGTGTTCCACCACATCGCGCGCACCAGGCCCTCGGCCCTGCGGTCCCTGCGGTTCGCCTCGGCCGGAGGCGAGGCGATGGACGCGGAACTGGCCCGCGCGATACTGGCGGCCTGCCCGGACACCACCGTGGTCAACTTCTACGGCCCGACCGAGAACAGCGTGGTGTCCACCGCACACGCGCTGCACGACCTGCCCCCCGAGGCGACGGCCGTGCCGATCGGCCTCCCCCTGGAGCACTCCACCTGCCACGTGCTGCGCCCGGACGGCACGCTCGCCGACACCGGCGAGGAAGGCGAGCTCCTCGTCGGCGGGGACGGGCTCGCCCTGGGGTACCTCGGCGACCCCGGGCTGACCGCCGAGCGCTTCGTCGACGACCTCGTCGGGCCCGGTACGCGCCTCTACCGCACCGGTGACCGCGTGGTCCGGCACCCGGACGGCGTACTGGAGTACCGGGCCCGGGTCGACCGGCAGATCAAACTGCGCGGACACCGCATCGAACCGGACGAGGTGGAGGCGCGGCTGCGCGCGGACGACGCGGTGGGCGAGGCCGTCGTCGAACGCGAGGGCGACGCCCTGATCGGGTACGTGACCCCGGCCCGCCCCGGCCAGGCACTGACCCTGGACCGCATCCGCAGCGGCCTCGCCGCCTGGCTGCCCGCACCCGCGGTGCCCGCGCGGCTGGTCGAACTCGCGCGGTTCCCCGTGACGGCCGGGGGCAAGGTCGACCGCGCCCGGCTGCACGGGCTGGCGGCGACCGAGCAGGCTGCCGTCCCGACGGCAGTGAACGGCACCGCCGCCGGCCCGCAGGACACGGTGGCCCGGATCTGGCAGGTGGTGCTGGGCGTGCACCCGGCGCCGGGCGACAACTTCTTCGACATCGGCGGCGACTCCCTGCTGGCAGCCGAGGCCGTCACCCGTACGCTGGCCGCCTTCGACCTCGACGCCCGGCACGGCCGCACCCTCGTCCACAGCCTGCTGCGCTCCCCGACCCTGGAGGACTTCACCGCCGCCGTCGCCGCCCTCCAGGGCCCGCACGGCAGGGTGAACGCCGACGCGGGCCCGGTGGACTTCCGCGCCGAGGCACGGCTGGGCTTCACCCTCCCGCCACCGCGCGGGCCGGAGCCGGACTGGCACCACCCCGCCGAGGTGCTGCTCACCGGCGCCTCCGGCTTCGTCGGCGCCTTCCTCCTGAACGCGCTGCTGCGCCGCACCGACGCCCGGGTGTGCTGCCCGGTACGAAGCCGGGCCCCCGCCCACGCCCGGCAGAAGGTGATGCGCAACCTCGCCCGCTTCGGCCTCGCCACCCCCGAAGCCGCCGACCGCATCGTGTGCCTGCCCGCCGACCTCGCTGAGCCCGGCCTCGGACTGGAACCGGGCCGCGCCGACGAACTCGCCGGCACCGTCGACCTGGTGATCCACTCGGCCGCGCAGGTCAACTTCATCTATCCGTACGACGCGCTGCGCCGCACCAACGTGGAAGGCACCAGGGAGCTCGTCCGACTGGCGGCCGGGCGCCGGGTGCCGGTGCACTTCCTCTCCACCATCGCGGTGCTCGCCGGCTTCGGAACCGCCGGCGTACGGCACGTCGACGAGGACCTGCCGCTCGACCACGCCGACGGGCTCACCATGGGCTACGCCGAGAGCAAGTGGGTCGCCGAGGAGGTGCTGCGCGACGCCGCGGACCAGGACCAGGGCCTGCCGGTGGCGGTCTACCGTCCGTACGAGATCACCGGCGACCGGCACACCGGCGCGTGCAACACCGACACCGCGATCTGCTCGCTGTTCAGGACCATCAGCGAGACCGGGCTCGCCCCCGACATCCGGCTGCCGCTGGACTTCGTCCCGGTGGACTTCCTCTCCGACGCCCTGGTGCACATCGCCACCACCCACCGCGCCACCCGCCGGACCTACCACCTGACCAACCCCCGCGCCGCGAGCCTGTGCGACATGCTCGACCGGATGGACAGCGCCGGCCACCGGATCTCCCGGCTCCCCTACGAGGAGTGGGTGGGCGAGCTCGTCCGCCACGTCGCACAGCACCCCACGAGCCCCACGGCCCCGTTCGTCTCGCTGTGCGTGGACCGCTGCAAGCGGGCCGACATGTCCGTCAAGGAGATGTACTTCGAGGGCACCTTCCCGACCGTCGGGCGGGCCAACGTCGAACACGACCTGGCCGCCTCGGGCCTGCACTGCCCTCCCGTCGACGCGGAGCTGCTGGACCGCTACCTGGAGTACTTCTACACCACCGGTTACATCGAACGCCCCGGCCCCGGCCACCGCCCCCGTCACCCGGAAGGGGCGCGGGCATGAACACACCGCCGCCCGGTGCGCGGGGGGCCGGCGCCGAGCCGGACGCCCTGGACTTCCCGCTCCCGCCGCCGGGCACCATGGGGCCGCCCGAGGAGTCCGCGCGGCTGCGCGAGACCTGCCCCCTGGCCAGGGTCAGGCTGCCGATGGACGCGACCGCCTGGTACGCCACCCGGCACGAGGACGTCCGGATGCTCTTCGCGGACCCCCGGCTGATCAGACCGACCATCAACGACTGGCCGCCACGTCCCGGGCAACCCGCGGACGACGGGCCGCCCCTGGTCACGATCGCCGAACTCGACGGCCCCCGGCACACGGCCCTGCGCCGGGCGCTGGCCGAGCCGTTCAGCTCCCGGGCCGTGCGCGAGCACCTGCCGCGCATCCGCGAGCTCGCCGGGCGACTGCTGCGGGCGTTCGAGGACGACGGCCCGCCCGGCGACCTCGTCGCCGGCTTCACCGACCCCTTCCCCCTGCTCGTGCTCTGCGACCTGGTCGGCATCCCCTTCGAGGACCGAGACTGGTTCCTCCCGGTGCTGGACGCGGCCCTCGGCGGCATGGTGACCTCCCAGGAGGGGCGCCGGGTCACCGACCTGCTGCGCGAGTACGTCGCCGCACTGATCGCCCGGAAGCGGGACCGGCCCGGCGACGACGTCCTGACCCGGCTGGTCCGCCGGTGCGACGACGGCGAGCTGACCCACGACGACGTGATGGCCTTCGGGCTGTCCATGCTCACCGTCGGCTTCGGCATCAGCAGCTTCTTCCTGGCCGACACCGTGCACACCCTGCTCGACCGGCCGGGCCTGTGGGCCCGCCTGCGCGACGACCGGGAGCTGATGCCCGGCGCGGTGGAGGAGTTCCTGCGCTACATGCCGGTGATGAACGGCACCGTGATCCTCCTGGCGACCGAGGACATCGAACTGCACGGGCGGACGATCCGCGAGGGCGACGCCGTCATCCCCGTACCGGCCTCCGCCAACCGCGACGAGCGGGTCTTCGCCGACGCCGACCGGCTCGACCTGGAACGGGCCGGCGCGACCACGGGCCGCGGGGGCCACCTCGCCTTCGGACGAGGAGCCCACAACTGCCTCGGCGCCCACCTGGCCCGCGCCGAACTGTCCGCGGGAGTCGAGGCGTTGCTCGACCGCTTCCCGCGGCTGCGCCTCGCCGAAGGACAGGAACCCGCCTGGGACGACGAATCCGTGACCAAGTCACCGCTGACCCTCCCGGTCAGCTGGTGAGACCCGACCGGGCACGTCGCACGCGGCCACCTCGTACGCGATCACGTCGCACTCGGCCACGTCGCACGCGATCAGCTCGTACCCGACCAGGGAGCACCGCCAGTGAGCAGCTCACCGCCGCAACCCGCCGCCGACCCGCCCGCCATCGACCTGCCCCTGCCGCCGCCGGGCACCATGGGCCCGCCCACGCAGTACGGGTGGCTGCGCCGGGAGTGCCCGCTCGCGCAGGTCCGGCTGCCGATCGGCGCCACCGCCTGGTACGCCACCCGCTACGAGGACGTCCGGGACCTGATCGCGGACCCCCGGCTGATCCGGCCGACCATCAACGACTGGCCTCCCCGACCCGACCGGGCCGCCGACGACGAGCCGGGCCTGATCACGATGATGGAACTGAACGGCCCCCGCCACGAGGCCCTGCGCCGCGCTCTGGCCGAGCCGTTCAGCGTCCGTTCCGTCCGGCGCCGGCTGCCGCGACTGCGCCGGTCGGCCGACGGGCTGCTGGACGACTTCACGGCCGCCGGGCAGCCCGGCGACCTGGTCGGCGGCTTCCTGGAGCCCTTCCCGCTGCTGGCCATGTGCGAGCTGGTGGGCATCCCCTACGAGGACCGCGAGTACTTCCTGCCCAGGGCGGACGCCGCCCTCGGGGCGATGGTCACCCTGGACGAGGGCCGCCAGGTCACCTCCGAACTGCGCGAGTACATCGCGTCACTGCTCGACCGCAAGCGGCGCGAGCCCGCCGACGACGTCCTCACCGGGCTGGTCCACGCGTGCGGGAACGGCACCCTGAACGGGGAGAGCGTGGTGACCTTCGGGCTCTCGATGCTGGTCGCCGGCTACCGCACGAGCACCATGTTCCTGGCCGACGCCGTGGTGGCCCTGCTGACCGCGCCCGACCGGTACGCCCGGCTCCGCGACGACCGTGGCCTCCTACCCGGCGCGGTGGAGGAACTCCTGCGCTACGTACCGGTCATGAACGGCGTCGTGGTCCTCCAGGCCGTCGAGGACATCGAGTTGCACGACCGCAGGATCCGCGCGGGCGACGCCGTCCTGCCCGTCCTCGCCTCGGCCAACCGCGACGAGCGGGTGTTCACCGACGCCGACCGGCTCGACCTGTGCCGGGCGGAGAACCCGCACCTCGCCTTCGGCCGGGGTGCGCACAACTGCATCGGCGCGCACCTCGCCCGGGCCCAGATGACCGTGGGACTGGAAGCCCTGCTCGACCGCTTCCCCCGACTGCGCCTCGCCGAAGGACAGGAACCCACCTGGGACGACGAATCCCCGAGCAAGTCACCGCTCACCCTCCCCGTCAGCTGGCACGTCACCACCGCTGCCGCTCAAGGGGCCGGCGATCCACCGGAACGACCGCGAAGCCACCGGCCCCCGCCGCCGTGAGGACGCCGCCGGGCGTCGCGCTCACCGCCGTCCCTGGCTGGGGGTGAAGCAGCAGAACGGGCCCCGCGAGTACGGCGGCGTCATGTGGAACGAGCAGACCTTCGGGATGCCGCCGCGGGCGACCGAGCGACACCGTGCACCCAATTCCCAACCTCAGTCGCTTCAGTCCCTGCCATCGCTCTGACCTGCGCAAACACGCAGCGACTGAAGGGATCGGACAGCCCGTGGAAGCCGACAGTCGCTCGACCCGCCCCGGACGACTCCACATCAGGCCCCTGAGCGAAGACAGTCAGAGCGCGGGTGGAGTCGGTTCAGGGGCCGTCGCGGGAACGAGGTGGTCGAGTCCCTGCGCGCTGCCCGTCGCGGCCTCGATCGAGCGCGGCAGCATGACGCTCTCGTAGGCGCGGACGGCGTCGTCGACGCCGGGTTCGGTGGCGAGGGCGTGGGCGAGCTCGGCGCCGTCGAGCATGGCGAGATTGGCACCCAGTCCGACCGGGGGCATCAGGTGAGCGGCGTCGCCGAGCAGCGTGACGCCGGGGACGCGCTGCCAGGTGTGCGGGGCGGGCAGGACGAACAGGGGCCGGCTGACGAACCCGCTGTCGCCGTTGCGCAGGACGTAGCGCAGGCTCTCGTCCCAGCCGTCGAACGCCCTCAGCAGGTGCGCCCGCACGGCCCGCTGGTCGCCGAGGTCGACACCGGCGGCCGTGTGCCAGTCCTCCGGCACGCGCAGCGCGATGTAGGCGCGGATGTGGCCGTTGCTGTTGCGCTGGGCGACCAGGGACCTGCCGGCGCCCTTCACCAGCATCGATCCGTCGCCGACCAGCCGCGCGAGGTCGGGGTGGCGGGTGTCGCAGTGGTCGAATCCGGTCTCGACGAAGGTGACACCGGTGTAGCGGGGTGCAGCGGGCGACAGGGCCGGGCGGACCCGCGACCAGGCGCCGTCGGCGCCGACCACCAGGTCGAAGTCCTCGACGGTACCGTCACCGAATCGCAGCCGGCAGGTGCCGTCCGCCAGCGGGGTGACCTCGCTGACGGCGCGGTCCCATCGCACCGTGCCCTCGGCGATCGAGTCCAGGAGCAGGCCGCGCAGTTGGCCGCGGTCGATCTCCGGCCGGCCGCCGTCGGCGGAAGGCCCCTGCTGCGCCACGAGCGCGGCGGTGGCGAAGTCGAGCACGCGCCACGCATCTCCTTCGGGGCGGGCGAGGGCGTGGAACCGGTCGAGGAGACCCGCCGCGCGCAGGGCGGCCTGGCCGCTGTCGGCGTGCAGGTCGAGGGTGCCGCCCTGCGGGCGGGCGTCGGCGGATGCCTCGCGCTCGAAGACGGTGACGGAGCGGCCGTGCTGCTGGAGGACCCGGGCGCAGGTGAGGCCGCCGAGACCGGCGCCGACGATCGCGATGCGGGGACCACGGGAAGTGCGGGGATCACTGGAAGTGCGGGCGGAGTTCATGGGAGTACCCCTCGGGAGGTGGGTGGGCCACGGGAAGGCCCGACACCACCAAGAAAGCACACTCGCTAAATAAGCGCAATGACTAAACTTTTGCAGCGGATGCACTATGCCGATATGGTGGGCACGTGACCGAACCGACCGGGCGCCGCGAGCGCAAGAAGGCCCAGACCCGCCAGTCCCTGGCCGACGCCGCACTCGACCTCTTCCTCGAACGCGGCTACGACCAGGTCGGCGTCAAGGACGTCGCCGACGCCGCCGACGTCTCGGTGACCACCCTGTTCAAGCACTTCTCCGGCAAGGAAGCCCTGGTCTTCGACCAGGAGGACGACATCGAGGCAACACTCGTCGCCGCCGTCCGCGAACGCACCCCCGGCACGTCGATCCCGCAAGCGCTGCGCGAGCACCTCCTGCTGGCGCAGACCCAGTTCGCCGTCCACACCGCGGACCCCCGGTTCGCCGACTTCACGCGCATGGTCCAGGAGACCCCCGCACTGCGCGACTACGCCCACCGCATGTGGACGCGCCACGAAACCGCCCTGGCCCGAGCCATCGCCGAGGCCGTCAACGCCCCCGAGGAGGACGTCAGTTGCGCCGCCCTCGCCCGTTTCGCCCTTGAGAGCCGCAGCCTCATCCTGCAGCACGCCGACCCGCGCCGAGCCGCCGACGAGGCCTTCGCCCTGCTCGAACACGGCTGGTCAGCCTCCCACCCGGGCACCTGACCCGGCCGGCGCCGCCTCTCGCCCTATGCCGCGACGCTGAGTTCCTTGCCGGTCCGCCGGAGGAACTCGACGACCTGCGGCTCGCGGCGCCAAGGGGTGAGCGCTGTGTTGAACTCGCGGACGTAGTCCTTGGCCCGGCTGGACTGGACACGGGCGAGGATGTCGACGGCCTGGTGGCCGAGCGCGAGGCCCTGGTCCAGCTCCTTGCCCTGGAGGTGGGCGGTTCCGACGATGGCCAGCCGCATCCCGACCGAGCGGGTGAACACCCCGGGCGGCATGGCGGCGGCCTGCGCGTTCCACGCGAGGGCGGCCTCGGGGTTCTTCAGGTCGCGGAAGATCTCGGCGGCGTCGGCCGAGAGCCGGGCGTGGTGGTAGAAGTCGATCCACGCCGGCTCCTCGGCCCCGTCATGGGCCTGGTCGAGCAGGCTCTCGGAGGCGGCGAGCGCGGCGGAGGCGGCCCGGGCGTCGCCGTCCCGGGCGTGGGCCCGGGCCTCGATGAGCCTGGTGAACGCGAGCACCCTGGGAGCTGCCCGGCCCTTGGCCCGCTCGAAGGCGCCCTGGGCCATGTCGATGGCCTCGCCGGCGAATCCCCTCAGCAGGGTCTGCATGGCCATCGTGGTCAGGACATAGCAGCCGAGCTGGACGTCGCCGCCGGCCCGGGCCAGGCGGAGGGCCTGGATGAAGTGCCGTTGAGCGACGCCGTGTTGGCCGACGTCGAAGGCCGTCCAGCCCGCCAGGCGGGACAACTCGGCTGTCGCGGAGAACAGTTGGCGGCCGACCTCATCATTGAAGGAGCCGTTCAGGAGCGGGACCGCGCGTTCCCGGAGGCAGGCGGTGACGGAGTTGGCCTTCCAGTTCCCGCCGCCGTACTTGGAGTCCCAGCGCCGGGCGTCGTCGGCGGCGTCCCGCAGTTCGGCGAGGTCGGCGGCACCGACCCGGCCGCGGCCGCGGTGGGCGGCGGTGTCGTCGGCGGGGGTGACCAGCCAGCGGGTGACCGGGGTGGTGAACGCGGAGACGGCGAAGCCCGCACCGGTGAGGAAGTCTCGGCGGTTCACGCTGCTCCAGAACGAAGTGGCCGTGCGCACGGCCTCGGCGGGGTCCCTCGGGAAATCCCACCCCATCGCGGCGTCCGGTGTCCCGACATCGGCCATACCGATCTCGCCGAGTTCCACGGGCCGGCCCAGCCGCTCGCCGATCACCCGGGCCAGCAGCTTCGGCACGGGCCAGTCCGGCACCATGCCGCGCGCCGTCCAGTTCGCAACGGACGTGTGCGTATAGGTCGTGGTCAGCCCGGCTTCGTGGGCAAGCTGGTTCACCCGGTGGGCCAGCGATTTGTGGCTGGTGCCCTCGCACTTGTCGATCATCCGGGCCAGAGCGTCGTTCGGCGGTTTGGTCCGGCGGGTGGTCGACGCCACGGCGCCCCCCTCAATCGGTCCCCGCACGGGCGCGGAGAAGTCGTACCGGCCGGGCACGAGAAGTCGCGTGTCCGGCACCCGAAGTCCGATCGCCGAGGGTAGGGCATCCGTCGCTCACGGTGAATCGGATGCACGATTTGTGAGCCCCCTTGCGAGCCCTTTCCGCACCGGCCGCCAGGCGGTTGCCTGGTGCTCCGGGCCTCCGCCGGGGCCTGGGAAACCTCTTCCCGGCGGGGCCACCACCGATTCACGCTCAGGGGTGACAACCGGATGCGCGGAATCGCAGGACCGGGCGGCGCGGACGCCGCCCGCCCCTTCGGAAGGACACGTTCGTGAAGCTCACCGTGATCGGCTGCGGCTACCTCGGCGCGACCCACGCAGCCGCGATGGCCGAGCTCGGCCACCAGGTCCTCGGCATGGACACCGACACCGACAAGGTCGACGCGCTGAACAAGGGCCAGGCCCCGTTCACCGAGCGCGGCCTGGACGACCTGCTCGCCGAGCACACCGCCACCGGACGGCTCCGCTTCACCTCCTCCTACACGGAGGCCGCCGACTTCGCCGACGTCCACTTCCTGGGCGTCGGCACCCCGCAGCGGGACGGCAGCGGCGCCTACGACCTCACCCACCTCCACACCGCCGTGCGGCGCCTGGCCCCCGGGCTCGGCGACGGCGCGGTGATCATCGGCAAATCGACCGTCCCGGTCGGCACGGTCAGGGAGTTGCGGCAGACCCTGGACGAGCGCCTCCGCGCCGGGGTGAACGTCGGCCTGGCCTGGTCGCCGGAGTTCCTGCGCGAGTCGTTCGCCCTCCTGGACACCCTGGAGCCGACCCGGATCGTGCTCGGCGTCGAGGACGGTGACACCGGCAGCGAGGCCGTCTTCCGGCAGGTCTACGCCGACGTCCTGGCCGCCGGCTCCCCGCTGATCGTCACCGGCATCGCGACGGCCGAACTGATCAAGGGCGCCGCGAACGCCTTCCTCGCCACCAAGATCTCCTTCATCAACGCGATGGCCGAGCTCTGCGAGCTGACCGGCGCCGACGTCCGGCAGATCGTCCTCGCCCTGGGCTACGACCACCGGATCGGCGCCGAGGGCATGCGGCCCGGCCTCGGGTTCGGCGGCGGCTGCCTGCCCAAGGACCTGGCCGGGTTCACCTACCGCGCCGAAGAGCTCGGCGCCGACACCGGCCTGCTCCGTCAGGTCGCGGCGATCAACCGGCGTCGGCGCGAGCACACCGTCGACCTCGCCCGTGAAGCCCTCGGCAACACCGTGACCGGCAAGCGGATCGCGGTCTGGGGCGCCGCCTTCAAGGCCCACACCGACGACATCCGCGACTCCCCGGCCCTGGCCGTCGCCGATGCCCTCCGGCGGGCCGGCGCCGAGGTCACCGTCCACGACCCCGCCGCCGTGGACAACGCCCGCAGGGCCTACCCCCGGCTCGACTACGCCGACGACCCCACCCAAGCCGTCACCGGCGCCGAACTGCTGCTGCACCTGACCGACTGGCCCCAGTACTCCGACGCCGACCCGGCCGACCTCGCCCGGCACATCGCCGTCCCCCAGGTCATCGACGCCCGCGGCACCCTCGACGCCGCTCGCTGGCGCGCGGCCGGCTGGACATTCCGCGCCCTCGGCCGCCCCTGACCCGTACGGATGGCTCGCACGGAGCCCCGGCAGCCACGTCGGTCCCGTCCGACTCTCGCGAACCTGCCGATCGAGCACTGCCCCACCCGTTGGCCATCACTCACAGCCGACGACCCTGGCGGCCCGACGCCGCACCCGGCAGGATGGGCCCGTGCCGAAGAACCCAGCGGAATCGGTAGACGCCCTCGGCTGCGCCTGCGCTGCGCACCCGGGCGACCCCGCCGGTCCGCTCCCGTCTGACGCAGCAGACCGGAGGACGCGGGCATGATTCCTCTCCCTGCGCTGCCCCCAGGGGCCGCGTGGTGCGGCACCGGCACAGGTGTCTTCTCCTACGCGGCCCGGGTCGAAGGGCACTGGTGGGTCCTGCGACTCAACGACTTTCCTGAGCATCCCCTCTACACCCTGTTCATCGACGCACAGGTCATCGGTGACGTGGTCGATGATCCGGCCGTCTGGCAGCAGTTGCCGAACTCTGCGACGCTCCCCGTTCTCTCCGCGCCGGAGCGCACGGAGGTACTCCGCCTCATGGCCGGCCTCGGCCCCTACGGCGCCGAGGCCGGCGCCCCGTGCACAGGCGACTGGTGCACCTGCAGCATCCTCACGGACGAATACGCGGCCCGACCCAACACCCCTCCAGCGACTTCTGCGGAGCAGCGGTAGGACGATCGGCGGCCGCGGGCGTTGCGGGCCGGTGTCGTCCGGGCCACCCGGGTCTGATCTTCTCCGTGCCCTGACGGTCCGGGGCCACGAGAGTGCCCGTGGACCCGGGCGCCTATGATCGGCCGGGGGCGGATCCGCCCGTTCGCGCGCCACCCGCCGGATGCCACCGTCGGGGCCGGCCCGCGGGAACGGGCCACGGGGGTGGACCAAGGGGTGGGGGCACGGAGGGCTTTCGGGTCCGGCTGCCGCCCTGCGGACGGGGCTCCCCCCGCGGGGGGCGCGGTACCGGCCTCGCCGTCCGACCCACGGCACGCACCCCGGCCGGCCCACCGCACCGCCGACCCGAATGGAGACCGATGTCCGAGATAACCGCCGAGGAGCCGCGTCAGAGCACGGCCGACCCCACGGTCCTGATTCTGACCGCGATGGCGGCGGTGATGGCCGCGCTCTCGGTCCGCATCCTGATGCTGGACAACGAGTCGACGGACTTCTACTACTTCCTCGGGCCCTGGTACCAGTACATCGCGAACAACGGCGGGTTCCACGCTCTCAGCGGCACCGGCTTCTCGGACTACAACGTCCCCTACCTGTACCTGATGGCCGCGCTCACCTACCTTCCGGTGGCCGCGCTGACGGGCATCAAGTGCATCTCGATCCTGTTCGACCTGGCGCTGGCGTACTACACGTTCCGCATCGTCTCCCTGCGGTCGCCGCAGCGGCCCTGGCGGGCCCTCGGCGCGGCGGTGATCGTCCTCTTCCTCCCCACGGTCGTGACCAACAGCGGCTGGTGGGGCCAGGCCGACGCGATCTTCACGACCTTCCTGGTCGGCGGCGTCTACCACATCCTGCGCGACCGGCCCTGGTGGGCCTGCTCGTTCTTCGGGATCGCGCTGGCGTTCAAGCTCCAGGCGGTCTTCCTGTTCCCGCTCCTGCTCGTCCTGGTGCTGGCGCGACGGATCCCGTGGCGAAGCCTGCTGGCCATTCCGGCGGTGTACGTGGCGCTCGACATCCCCGCCATGCTGCTCGGCTCCGACCCGTGGCAGCTGCTGACGGTGTACGCCCGGCAGCCGGACACGTACAAGGACCTCACGCTCAACGCGCCGTCGGTCTACCAGTTCGTCTCGGTGCCGTTCGAGGAGCAGGACGGCGTACGGCACGCAGGTGTGCTGGTCGCGGGCGCGCTGGTGCTGGTGCTGATCGGGCTGGCGGTCTGGGCCATCCGCCGCGCCGGCGGGGCGGCGGCGCTGGAGAACGGACCGGCAGTACGGGAGGAACGGCCGAAGCTCACGGACACGGGGCTCCTGCTGCTGGCCGCCGTCTTCGCGATCGCGGTGCCGTTCCTGCTGCCGTCCATGCACGAGCGCTACTTCTACGTGGCGGACGTGATCAGCGTGATCATCGCCTTCCAACTGCCCGGGCGGCTCTGGTACGTGCCGGTCCTGGTCCAGCTGTCGTCCTTCGGCAGTTACCTCAAGTTCATCGCCCCCGGCGTGTCGCCGTACCTGTCGATGCCGGCCCACGGCGTGCTGATGCTGCTGGCGCTGATGGCCGTACTCCGGGCCGCCATCGGGGAGTTCCGGCGCTCGTGGACTCCGGGCGGCCTCGAACCGGCCCCGGAGTCGGCGGCGCTGACCGCGTAGGTCCGCCGCAGCGACCGGTCACGCGCCCTCGGGCGGTGGCCTTCCTCCCCGGCGGGGGCTCCCGCGACATGATGGCCCCCTCTCGCGTCAAGCTCGGTTGACGCGAGAGGGGGCCATCATGCCGTGGCGGCACGGGAGTTGACCACGGGCGCTCTACCCTTGGGGTCATGAAGCAGCAGTACGTCACCATGGTCCTCGCAGGCCTCCTGATCGGAATCCTCGCGTTCGGCGCCGGCTGGTACACGGCCCGCGCCCGGGAGACCGCTCCGGCCCCGACCTACATCACGGTCACGCCGGAGCCGGTCACCGCGGGCACGATCTCCCCTCCCGCCTCGGAACGTGTTCGGTAACCGATCGACATCGTGGCGTGATGCGCCGGCGGTGATCTACGCGGCGGGGCGGCCGTCCGTTGAAGTTCCCGCACAGGCCGGTCGTGGACACCGTCCGGTAGGTGCTGGTCAGCGGTTGTGCCGGAGAAGCCCGCGTCCTCATCAGGCCATTCGTTCGTCGAGAATCGGCTGAACCCGACAGAAACCCTGCGCCGTGTTTCTCATTAGGACGTGCACCGAGGAGGCGCCTCCTCCGGAGCAGAACGGAGAAAGTCCAGCCTCGTCGGCCGCACACCCGTACGACCTCTCGAATGGCCGACAGCCGGCCGGCCGTGGCGTCATATCCTGACCGCCGCCGGACTCGCGGCCACGAGACTGGTACTCGACAGCGCACTGGCCGCGCCTGACGCCCACGCGGCGACGGCTCCCGCGATCTTCTACTCGCCGCACCAGGACGACGAGGCGATCGGGCTCGCCGGTTCGATCCTGGAGCACAAGGCCGCCGGGCGACCGGTCTATCTCGTGCTGGTGACCCGGGGCGAGAACGGCGGGCTCGCCGAGTACATGAATCAGGGCGCATGCAAGAGCCTGGGCAACAACTGCTCCGCCCCCGGGCACTACCACTCCCTCGGCTGGGACGAGGCCTGGCCGACCCCCGAGGTCGTCGTCGGCCGTACGGCCGAGTTCAAGCTCTCCGCCAAGGCCCTGGGCGTCGACAAGGTCATCAACTTCGACCTCTCCGACGAGGCGGACGGCGACTTCGACGGCTTCGTGCAGAAGGTCATCGCCAAGGTCCGCTCGCTCGCCAAGCAGTACCCGGGCGCCTCGCACAAGTTCGCCGCGGGCTGGCTCGACGGGAATGCCACGCACAAGGCGTGCAGCGACGCCGCCTACTGGTTGATGAAGAACGGCGAGCTCACCGACGTCCGGTTCAACCACATCTACACCTACCAGCAGTATCCCAACCCCGCCGACCGCAACCGCGGCGCCTCCTACGTCCTCAACATCCCGGACGCCCACGTGACTCCTCCCCGGCGTAAACGTCGGGGCTTCTCGTTAGCCCTGGCAGGCGTCGCGACGGACCAGCCCGGCCCGTAGAACGTTGATGGCTCCTACCGTGTCGGCGTGCGCGCGGTGGCCGCAGGCGACGCAGTGGAACTTGTCCTGAGTGGGCCGGTTCTCCTTCGCGGTGTGCCCGCATTCAGGGCACTCGCGGGAGGTGTTGCGGGGGTCCACGGCGATGACTTCCCGTCCGGCGCTCTCAGCCTTGGCGTGCAGGATCGTCAGGAACACCCCCCAGCCGGCATCCGAGATCGAGCGGTTGAGTCCGGCCTTGGCCGCGGCACCGTTGGGCAGGAAGACGCCCGGTTGGTCGGGGTCGGGCTTCGGCGCGGGGGCCGCGAGCATGTCGCGGATCCTGAGGTCCTCGTGCGCGATGAAGTCGTGCTCACGGACCAGCCCGAGGGCGGCTTTGTGGGCGTGGTCGAGCCGTTGGCGGCGCACCTTGCGGTGCAGGTCCCCGATCCTCCGGATGGTCTTTTCCCGCCGGTTGCTGCCTCGCTCGCACCGGGACAGGGCCTGCTGTGAGGCTTCGAGCTTCGCGGCGGCGGCACGGGCGTGACGCGGGTTGGGAACGAACCCGCCGCCGGAGTCGGCGAGGAAGTTGGCTATCCCGAGGTCGATGCCGACCACGCTGCCGGTCGGGGGCAGCGGCTCGCAGTCGCCCTGCTCGGCGGTCAGGATCACGTACCAGCGGTTGCCCTCACGCTTGACCGAGACGGTCCTGACCCTGCCGGCCACCGGGCGGTGCCGGTTGACCTTGACGTGTCCGACGCCTTGCAGACGGACGCGGGTCACGGGGTCGTGCGGGGTGGAGTCCCAGCGGCAGCCGTCCCCGTCCTTGGGGAACTCCACCGTGTCGAACCGGTTCACTCCACGGAACCGGGGGTATCCCGGCGTCCGGCCGGCTTTCACGCGTCGGAAGAACGCGGCGAACGCCCTGTCCAGACGGCGGAGCGTGGCCTGCTGGCTGGAGAACGACCAGCGTCCCTGGCGCTGCGGGTCGAACGCCCGTATGTCCTTGAGCTGTGCGGACTGCTGCCCGTACCTGATCGAGGTCCTGGAGACGTGCCGGTACGCGTCGCGGCGCTCCTGAAGCGCTCCGTTGTAGAGCGAGCAGTGATCGCGCAGCATCTCTCCGAGCGCTTGCGCCTGGCCCACGGTGGGCCGCATGAGGAACTTGTACGCACGGATCATCCGACCCACCCCCTTTCGATGCTGACGGTTGGTCATCCTATCCTTGGCCCATGTCACCACGCCGGTAACCGGATCCCGGTATACGGCGGGGAAACCACGTTGTCCACAACCTGCACGCGCACCTGGTATCCGTCACCAGGTACCGGCGGGACATCCTCACCGACGAGATACCGACCCGGTGCAAAGCGATCATGCACGACGTGTGCGAGAGCTTCGGCGCGGAGCTACGCGAGTTCAACGGCGAGGGCGATCACGTCCACCTGCTGATGCACTACCCGCCGAAGGTCTCCGTCTCAAAGCCGGTCAACAGTCTCAAGGGCGTCAGCTCCCGCTACCCGCGCGCCGAGTACTCCGGGCGCATCAACCGCATCGGCATGAGGTCCGTGTTCTGGGCCCCCTCGCACTTCGTCGGGTGCTGCGGCGGCGTACCGCTGCGCATGGTCAAGGACTACGTCGAGAACCAGAAGCGGCCCACCTGACCGTCACCACGGAAGCGCAGGGGCCTACGGCGCTCCGCGCCTCCGTGTCAGGGATCGCATTCCCTCCCGGCCTGAAGGCCGGGATTCCCTGCGAAGATCAGGTGATGGGACCCCAAGCGGAACCTCTACACCCTCGACTACCACAGCGTGCCCCGTCTGGCTGGAACAGTCGCTTGCCGACCCGCGGGAGTTCGTCTACACCCTCCCCTCGAACTACAAGCCGGGGCGGGTGGCGTAGCCGAGTGGCCGGTCGGGGTCACGAGCTCGGCCGGCGCGCGGCAGGGCTACTGACGGACGGCCCAGAAACGGTCGGCCATGTCGTCGTAGCCGACCGACGAGGACAGGGACTCCGGCGGCTCCTTCCAGAGCATCTGCCACTGGCCGTCGCCCGGGTCGTTGTCCACGATCACCTCCAGGCCGCGCGCGGTGTTGACCCAGCTGCTGGTCTGGTCGCGGAACCCGTAGTCGGCGAAGTACACCGGCTTGTCCTCGTGGAAGAGGTTGAACTGCAGCCTCCTGCCGCCCCAGTTCTTGTCGGCGTAGAAGCAGTAGTAGGAGGGTTCGCTGGTCGGGGCCGGGCACTTCTTCCAGTCCGCGCCCCTGGCGGACCGGCGGTGGTGGTCCCCGCTCCACGGCGGAGCCTGTGACTCCCCGGGCAGCGGCAGGACCACCACCGCCCCGTCCGGGTAGGTGATCTCGTTGGCGGCGGTCTGCTTACCGTCCTTGCTCGCGGCGAGTTGGGCCGCCACCGCCTGCTGCAGCAGGTCGCGGTCACCACGGGCCAGGTTTCTGATGGCGGGCCGCGCGTCCTCGCCCGTGCTGGGCGCGGCTGCGGCCTGCGCCCCGAGGGGCGCAGCCAGGAGCACGAAGGCCACGACCCCACGAACGAGGAGACTGCGGACTCGAGAGTGCGTCATATTCCAACGGTAGCGATACGCATACGATATGTGATGCTCGCGCCTCAATCAGGGGGCGCGAAACGGCACGCACGCGCTGATCGATCGAAACCTGCGCCTGGGAGTGCACCTGTTGCTCGCCGCGCCCGTCCGGGTTCGGTCACGGGCAGCCGGTGGCCGGTGGGCCGCTCAACTGCGAACGTTCGGCCTCACCTCACCTCGACTGGTCGCGTCCGGATGCGGAACTTCCGTGTGACATAGCCAATTTGGGTGAAGGTGCGCCCACCGATCGACGGCGGGGCTACGGCGCGCCGTAGCCCCGGTGGCGACCCGTCGCCGCCGAGGTGCGCGATCCGTTCGGGGCCACGGGAATTCGTCGACTCGGAAAGGCCATCGACAGAAATGACACTCTCATCGGGCTCATCGGGCGGGAACGACGCGACGGCAGGCGGGCCCTCCCGCCGGAAGCTCCTCAAGATCGGCATCGGCGTCGCCGTGGGGGCGGGCGCCATCGGCTCGGGCGCCCCCGCGGCGGTCGCCGGCGGTCCGAACGACCCTCCGAGCCCGACGGTCGCGACCAAGGTGAAGAACCTCAGCGGACCGGTCGAGACCGGGCCGTTCGCCTCGCCGTGGACCGACCTCGGCATCCCGGTGCTGTGTCCGGACGGCACCATGCTCTTCGTCTGCGGCGACACCTTCGACGGCGCCCAGGTGGGCGCCGCCGACTGGCGCGCCCCGGTCGGTCTGCGCTCCAGCAGCGCCGACCTGAACAACCTGCGCATCGACGGCAGCGTCGGCGGCAGCCACGCCAACAGCCTGGTCGACGAGCCGCACAACCCGGTCGGCGACAAGGCCACGACGGCGATCCCGTCCGACGTGTTCATCGTCGACGGCGTGATGTACATGCACCTCATGCGCGGCGTCATCTACGACACCCACCACACCGACTTCTGGCGCTCCACCGACAACGGTGAGACCTGGCAGTACCTGTGCCAGTGGCCGGGAGATCTGTACGGCGGCCAGTTCCAGCAGAAGACGTACGCCGTGGCCGACGACGGCTACTGCTACGTCCTGTCCACGGTCTTCAACCGCGACGTGGAATCGGGGATGCTGCTGCACCGGGTACGAAAGGAGAGCCTCGGCAATCCGGACGCCTACGAGCCGTGGGGCTACGCCGACGGCGGCTGGCGGTGGGACGCGCCAGCCCCGACAACCGTCTTCGGCACCCGCAAGTGGGGCGAGATGTGCTTCCGCGCCATGGACGGCAAGTACGTCCTCACGTGGCTGAACATGGACGCACTGTCGATCAGGGCGATGGTCTTCGCCCTTCCGACCTCGGACCTGACCACGACGCTGGAGCAGGCCATGATCCTCCCCTGCGCACCGGGCCAGGAGATCGCCAACCTGGTCGCCAGCCCGTACGGCGGTTTCGTCATCCCCGGCTCGACGTTCGGCAACTTCCACATCGTCGTCAGCCAGTGGTACGACCCGACGAACTACCGGATCATGCAGTACCGGATCAACATGCTGTCCTGAGCGCGTACCGGCTTCGGGCCGATACCGGCGCCTCGCGTCGGCTCGGCGTCGGCTCGGCGCGGGCCCGCGCCGACCCGGAAATCATGTCGCCCGTGCTCGCCTCCTCCGGTACGGTCGCGGGGTTGTTTTCGCTACCGGAGGCCCGTGCGGTTCGCGTGCGGTCTCCCCGGCGGTTCCCCGGCTGAGAGCAGGTATTCGTCATGGCGTGTCGTATCGGTGAGCTCGTGCTCGGTTGCCGCGACCCCGAGGTGCTGGCGCGGTTCTGGTGCGAGGTCCTGGACTTCGTCGTGCTCGGTCGCGAGGACGACGGCTCGATGGAGATCGGGCCGCGCGAAGGGTTCGGCGGTGCGCAGCCGACGATCTTCCTCAGCCGCCGGGACGAGCCGGAGGCGGGCAAGTCCCGGCTGCACATCGACGTGAACGCCACCGACCGCGATCAGGACGCCGAGCTCGAACGCCTTCTGGCGCTCGGCGCGCGCCCGGCCGACATCGGCCAGACCGGGCAGGAGCAGTGGCACGTCCTGACCGACCCCGAGGGCAATGAGTTCTGTCTGCTCAAGGCCCGCATCGACCCGCTCTGATGCGCCGGTGAAGATGAAGGTGGAGCAGCGAGCGGGCGGCGCCCGGATTCTGCTGGTGATTCCTGCCGCGGCGCTGCTCGCCTCGGGCTGTGCGTCCGTGCCGGAGAGCGTCGCCGCCAGGCAGGGTGAGGACGGCCGCCCGACCGCCGCCGCGACGACCCCGGCGCCGGTGCGGACGGACGTCGATCCGTTGAAGCGCCACTTCCCGCAGCTGGGCGAGCTGACGGGCCGCCAGCAGTAAGACGCCCGGATCAAGGTGTGTGCTGCTACTCCGTGTGGCTCCGGAGCGCGGCGAGGGTCTCCTCGACCAGCAGCCGTGCCTCGGCCACGGTGGCCGTCAGCGGTTCGGCGCTCTCTCCGGGCGCCCCCAGCAGGTGGCGGACTCGTGGGCCGAAGCCGGTTGGCGCGCTCGGAAGTGTCTCGGCGACGGCCAGTGCGCCCTTCTCGTTGAGGCACCAGCGCCGGTCGTCGGCGAACATCGCTTGCACCAGCACGCCGACGGCCCGGGAGAGGCAGAGCGCGACGTACAGCGTGTCCGCCCGTGCCGCGCCCTTCGCTGCGGCGCCGACCAGGAATTCCGCCTCCCAGGCTCCCGCCGTCAAGGCCTCTCGCAACGGCTCGGGGTAGGTCGCGGCCTCCTGCCGAATGGTCGTCAGCTCGCGGGCGGGGTCGGCCAGGACCTGGCCGAGCGCCACCTCGCCCGCGTAGCAGGGCGACCAGAAGCCGAGGGGATGTCCCGCCTGCACGCCGACTTCGTACCGGCCCTCGCGGCAGTCCGCCCACACCTGCTCGACCCGGTCCACGTCCCGCAGGATCCAGTCCACCGCCACGCCGTCGACGTGCAGCCACGCGCCGCCGTTCACCCACGGGCCCCAGCCGCCCGGGCCGGCCACCTCCACCCCGGGGCCGGCCAGCGCGCGCAACGCGGCGAGATCGAGCCCGCCACGGTAGTAGACGCCGAGGTCCCAGTCCGAATCCGGCCGGTGCTCTCCGCGGGCCCGGCTGCCGCCGAGCATGACTCCGACGACGCCCGGCACCTCGGCCAGGCGGTTGGCCATCTCCTCGATGATCGCTCGCACGGGTCGAGTCTGGCAGTCACCGACGTGTCGGGCCAGCCGTTTCCGCCGGTGCTCACCGGATGCGGGGGCTTCGGGGACGGATGCGCCCGTCGGACCGGATCGGGGTCCTGGCGCCGGAGCCGACGGGTGGGCTCCGGCGCCAAGTCCCCTTCCTGATGGGGCGGTTGGCCGCGAGGGGGCGGAGTCAGACCTGGTAGCGGTCCGGGGCGAGGAGGTGCAGGTGTTCGGCGACCCAGTCGGAGGTGTGGCGCAGGCCCTCGTCCAGGCCGACCTGGGGCTGCCAGCCGGCCAGGTCGCGCGCCTTGCGGTTGTCGGAGAGCAGCCGTTCGACCTCGCTGCCTCCGGGGCGCAGCCGGGTCGGGTCGACGACGATGTCGGCGTCCCGGCCGGAGGCGACGATCAGGGCCTTGGCCAGGTCGCCGATGGACACCTCGCTGCCGGTGCCGAGGTTGACGGTCTCGCCGAGCGTGCGGTCGGCGCGGGCGATGGCCAGGAAGCCTTCCGCGGTGTCGGTGGCGTAGGTGAAGTCCCGGGTGGGGGTGGTCGAGCCGAGCCTGATCTCCCGTGCGCCGGAGTGGAGTTGGGCCAGGATGGTGGGGATGACGGCGCGGGCGGACTGGCGCGGGCCGTAGGTGTTGAACGGGCGGACGACGGCGACCGGCAGTTCGAAGGCGTGCCAGTAGGAGAGTGCCATCATGTCCGCGCCGATCTTCGAAGCGGAGTAGGGGGACTGCGGTTGGAGCGGGTGGTGCTCGTCGATGGGTGCGGTGATCGCGGTCCCGTACACCTCGCTGGTGGAGGTGTGCACGAGGCGGGCGCCGTGCCGCAGGCAGGCGGCGGCGACGTTCTGGGTGCCGACGACGTTGGTCTGCACGTAGGCCTCGGGGGCCTGGTAGCTGTAGGGGATGCCGATGAGCGCGGCGAGGTGGAAGACGGTGTCGCAGCCGGCGACGGCGTCCAGGACCCGGCCGGCGTCGCGGACGTCGCCGGCGAGCATCTCGACGGGGCTGTCGGGGTCGGCCAGGTAGTGGGCGAGGTATCCGCGCTCGGCGTACGGCTTGTAGTGGACCAGGGCCCGGACGCGGGCGCCGCGGGCGACCAGCAGGTCGACGAGGGTGCTGCCGATGAAGCCTTCGGCGCCGGTGACCAGGACGGTCCGGCCGGTCCAGTCCTGGTGGGCGGCAGGGGTGTTCGGGGCGGTGGTCGGGGCGGTGCGGTGGTTCATGGTGGTCCTCCGGTGGTTCGGGGCGGGTGGTCAGCGGTCGTACGGGGCGGGGACGGGAGCGGGGACGGCGGGCGGCGCAGGCGCCGGGGTCCGGCCGATGACGCGGAGCACCTTGGCGGCCAGCAGGTCGGCGGCGCGCGCGTGGTCGCCCGGGTCGGCGGCCTGCGCCATCGCGGCGAGCCGGGCCGGGTCGGCGAGCAGCGGTTCCACCAGGGCGGCCAGCCGTTCGCCGGTGCACTCGCCGTCCGGCAGCAGCAGGCCGGCGCCCGCGTCGGAGAGGACGCGTGCGTTGTGGGTCTGGTGGTCGTGCGGCGCGTGCGGGTAGGGCACCAGCACGGCGGGCATCCGGAGGCTGGAGAGTTCGGCGACGGTGGCCGCGCCGGCCCGGCACACCATGAGGTCGGCGGCCGCGTAGGCGAAGTCCATCCGGTCCAGGTAGGCGACGGCGTGCGCCACCGGGTTGCCGTCCAGCGCCGCCCGGACCTGTGCCAGCGCGGCCGGGCCGGTCTTGATCAGCAGCCGACGGTCGGTGCGGTGACGCCAGCGTCCGGCCAGTTCGACGGCCGCCGCGGTGAGCCGGGCGGCGCCGAGGCTGCCGCCGTTGAAGACCAGCAGCCGGACGCCGTCCGGGACGGCGAAGTGCCGACGGGCCTCGGCGCGCAGCGCCGCCCGGTCGAGCTGGGCGACGGCGCCGACCAGCGGCATCCCGACGGTCTGCGCCGAGCGGCCGGCGGGCAGGTGCTCGCGGGTGCGGTCGAAGGCGAGCGCGATGTGCGGGGTGAGCCGGGCGGCGAAGCGGTTGGCCCGCCCGGGCACCGCGTTCGACTCGTGCACCACGCTCGGCAGACCGGCCATCCTGGCGCCGACGATCACCGGCGCGCTCGGGTAGCCGCCCATGCCGACCGCGACCTGCGCGCCCTGGGCCCGCAGGATCTCCCGGCAGTCCCGGCCGGAGCGCAGCAGCGCCGCGGGCAGCAGGTAGCGGCGCGCGCCGAGGGAGGCGTCGAAGGGGATCATGTCGACGGTGTGCAGCCGGTAGCCGGCCTGCGGGATGAGGGTGGTCTCCAGCCCGCGTTCGGTACCGACGAAGGAGATCACGGCCCGCGGGTCGGCTCTGCGCAGCGCCTCGGCCAGTGCGAGGCCCGGGTAGATGTGTCCGCCGGTGCCGCCGGCGCCGATCACCACCGACAGGGGGCGGGCCGGATCGTGGTTGGCGTGGGTGCCGTGGTTGCCGTGTTCTGTCCGCATGCCGTCGAGCTTGCTGAGGCGGCCTAAGAGACTTCTCAGAGTCTCGTTCCCTGTTGGATCGGCGTGTTGAAGCCGATCGTGAAGGGTGCGCTGACCACGGATCGGCAGGTCGGCAGGTGTTCTGGGTGCCGACGGACGTCGTACGGCGAGGAGTTCCGCGCAGGGAAGTCTCGTCGTGCGCCTCTTCGGTCGAGAGCGCCTACCAGGGGTCGCACCGTGCGCCCTGCCTCCGCCCCTGCCAAGCACTCCTGAAGTCCCGATAAAATCACTTACGGTGTGCCGGGAAGCCTGGTCGGCGCGGGGAACGACTGCAGCGATCGGGCGGCGGCGACCCCGTTTTCTGTGATGGGGTCTTTTCGTAGATGCGTGCCGTGGGGATCGTCCTCTTCCTGGTAGTCCTGGCCACCGCCGTGTCCACCTTCGCCCGCCGCTGGCGTGTGCCCGCTCCCTCTCTGCTGGTCTTGGCAGGTCTCGGGGTGGCGCTGATACCCGGTGTGCCCGCGCTGCACGTCCCTCCGCAGACGATTGCGCTGGTCGTGCTGCCCCCGCTGCTGTACGCCTCCGCCGAGGGACTCTCGTTGCGTGACCTGCGCGCGGTGTGGAAGCCCGTGACGGTCCTTGCCTTCGGCCTGGTTTTCGCGTCGGCGGCGGCGGTCGGCTTCGTGGCGGTCGCGGTGACCGGGCTGCCGCCCGCGATGGCCTTCGTCCTGGGTGCCGTGCTGGCCAGTACCGACCCGGTGGCGGTCACCGCGCTCGGCCGCCGACTCGCGCTGCCAGGGCGGGTCCAGGTGTTGGTGCAGGCGGAGAGCCTGTTCAACGACGCCACCTCGCTGGTGCTGTTCAAGGTGGCCGTCGGCATCGCCGTCGCGGCAGGCGGTGCGGTGAGCCTGCCTGCGGCCGGCGGGGAGTTCCTGCTGCTGGGAGGCGGCGGAAGCCTGATCGGCGCGGCGGTCGCGGGCCTGGTGTGGCTGATCCGCCGCCGCACCACCGACCCGGTGCTGGAGACCGTGATAGCTCTGATCACCCCGTACACGGCGTACGTGGTGGCTGAGGCCGCGCACACCTCCGGCATCACGTCGGTCGTGGTCGCCGGCGTGCTGCTCGGCCGTACCGGACACCGCCTCACCGACGCCCACATCCGCCTCCAACTGCACGCCGTCTACGCGGTGGCCGTGTTCATCCTGGAGAGCGTCGTCTTCAGCATCGTCGGCCTGGAACTGCCCGCGCTGGTCCGGGACCTGCCCAAGGGCAGCGGCTGGTGGCCACTGCAGGCCCTCGCCCTGACCTCCGTGCTCATCGCCGTCCGCGTGCTGTCCACGCTGCCGCTGACCCACGCGGTCAAGCCCTCCCGGGGCCGGATGTCCTGGCGGGTCGCCGGGGTGGTGACCTGGGCCGGCACCCGCGGCGTGATGCCGCTGGCCGCAGCCCTGTCGATCCCGCTCGTCGCGAGCAACGGCACCGCGCTGGCCGGCCGCCCGCTGGTGCTGGTGCTGACCACAGCGGTCGTGGTGTTCACCCTGGTCGTCCAGGGCCTGAGCCTGGCGGCCGTGGTCAACCGCTCCGGCCTGGCCCTGGAGCCGGAGCACACCGCCCGCGAGGAGGCCGAGGCCCGCGACACCCTCAACCACGCCGCACTCGCCCACATCGAGGAACTCGCCACTCTGGAGGCCATGCCCGAGGCCGTGATCGACCGGGTCCGACGCGCGCTGAGCGCCCGCCTCGACCACAGTGTCTACGGCCCGGACGGCAGCACGGTGGACGCCACATACCGCGAACTGCGGCACGTGGTGATCTCCGTTCAGAACGCCGAACTGCACCGCCTCTACGACGAGCACCGAATCAGCGACACCACCCGACGGACGCTCCAGCACGACCTCGACCGGGAGGAAGCCGCACTCGGCTGAGCCTGCCCGCTCGTCCCGGCCGGGGTTTCAGGCGCCCCTGACCGGCCGTGACAGGGCCCAGCAGCGGCACAGAGGTGACCCCGGCCAGCAGCGCCCCGCCCCCGCCGCGAGGACGAGCTAAGAGGCTTCTCAGATTCGTTCTGAGAGGGTTGTCGCATGAGCAACGGGCAGAGAGTGCTGGTCGTCGACGACGATCCGGAGG
Organism: Kitasatospora sp. NBC_01300; assembly: GCF_041435235.1. Classification (NCBI taxonomy): domain Bacteria; kingdom Bacillati; phylum Actinomycetota; class Actinomycetes; order Kitasatosporales; family Streptomycetaceae; genus Kitasatospora; species Kitasatospora sp. NBC_01300. Next base: position 523,636 of record NZ_CP108409.1, read on the forward strand.
TACGGGCCGCCGTCGAGGACGGGCTGGCCGTCGAGGGCTACCAGGTGCGCGGCGCCGCCGACGGGCTGGCGGCGCTGAGCGAGGTGGCCGGCTGGCAGCCCGACGCGATGGTCCTCGACCTGATGATGCCCGTCCTCGACGGGCTGGCCGTCTGCCGCCGGCTGCGGGCCCTGGGCGACCGGCTCCCGATCCTGGTGCTGACCGCGCGCGACTCGGTGAGCGACCGCGTCGACGGCCTCGACGCGGGGGCCGACGACTACCTGATCAAGCCGTTCGCCCTGGACGAGCTGACCGCCCGGCTGCGCGCCCTGCTGCGGCGCAGCGCCCCGGCCGCCGAGGAGCCCGGCTACCGCTTCGCCGACCTGGAGGTCGACCCGGCCACCCGGACCGGGAGCAGGGCCGGGCGGCCGGTGGAGTTCTCGCGCACCGAGTTCGCGCTGCTGGAGGTGCTGCTGCGCCACCCCGGCCAGGTGCTCCCGCGCGAGGTGATCATGGAGCGGGTGTGGGGCGCCGACTTCGGCCCCGACTCCAACTCCCTCGCCGTCTACGTCGGTTACCTGCGCCGCAAGCTGGAGGCCGGCGGCGAACCCCGGCTGGTGCACACGGTGCACGGGGTCGGCTACCGGCTGGACCGGGCTTGAGGGCGCACGCGCGCTGGCGGCGCCGGCGCCCGCTGCGCACCCGGCTGGCCCTCGCCTGCACGGCCGCGGTCGCCGTGGTGGCGCTCGGGATCAGCGCGGCCGCGTTCAGCATCGTCCGCTACGAGCTCAACCACCAGCTCGACCAGCACCTCACCCAGCAGGCGACCCTGGTGCAGCAGCAGCACCGCGACCAGGGGCCGCAGGTCGTCTACGGCGAGTGCAACTTCCTGGCCGCCCCGGCGTGCGCGCAGATCGTCTCCGCCGACCCCGGCAAGGCGCCGAACGAGCAGTACCTGCTGCCCGTCACACCGGACACCCGCCAGGTCGCGAACCGGCAGCGGGCCGGCTACTTCACCGACCTCACCATCGGCGGCCACCCGGCCCGGATGCTCACCACCCCGATGATCGCGGCGCCGCCGGGCACCCGGCAGGCCGTCCAGGTCGCGCTGCGCGCCGACAGCGTCCAGGAGGGGGTGCGGCAGGCCGGCGCGCTGATGGCGGCCGTCGCGGCGGCGGGCCTGCTGCTGGCCGCCGTACTCGGGCGCGCCGTGGCCCGCACCGCCCTCGCCCCGGTCGCCCGGCTGACCCGCACCGCCGAGCGGATCGCCGACACCCGGGACGCGGGGCTGCGGATCGAGCTGCCGCCCGGGCGCCGGGAGGACGAACTGACCAGGCTGGCAGGCAGTTTCAACACCATGCTGGGCGAACTGGAGCAGTCCGTGGCCGCCCAGCGCCGGCTCGTCGCCGACGCCTCGCACGAGCTGCGCACCCCGCTGACGGCGCTGCGCACCAACGCCGAACTGCTGGCCCGCGCCGACCGGTTGACCGAGGGCCAGCGGGAGCGGGCGGCGGCCGCGCTGCACCGCCAGCTGCGCGAGGTGACCGGGATGGTGAACGACCTCATCGAGCTGGCCCGCGACGAGGAGCCGCAGCCGCTGCTGGAACAGGTCGCGGTCGGCCGGCTCGTCGAGCACTGCGTCGACACCGCGCGCGGCCACTGGCCGGCGATCTCCTTCGCCCTGGACAACGACGCGGACGGCGCCGCGGGCCATGGCTCCGCCGAGCGCACCGTCCCCGGCGTGCCCGCCCGGCTGGCCCGGCTGGTCTCCAACCTCCTCGACAACGCGGCCAAGTTCAGCCCGCCGGGCGCCACCGTCGAGGTCCGGCTCACCGCCGGACTGGAACTGACCGTCCGCGACCACGGCCCCGGCATCTCACCCGAGGACCTGCCGTACGTCTTCGACCGCTTCTACCGGGCCTCCGCCGCCCGCGCCCTGCCCGGCTCCGGCCTCGGGCTCGCCATGGCGCGTCAGATCGCCCACGCGCACGGCGCCACCCTCACCGCCGAGGCCGCCCCCGGCGGCGGGGCGCTGTTCCGTCTGCGGCTGCCGGGCTGAACGGGACGACACGCTTCCGACCCGCCGTCCGAGCACCCACCCGTCACCACGCTGCCGGTTGGCGGCAAACGACGGCGCGACGGCGCGTACGCGGACCTGACGCCGGTTCCCGTGTCGGAGGCGAGGGAACACGCGGAGAAGCACGGCTGCGACCACCTGGCAGCGCTGACCGATCCGTCCTACTCCGACGACTCCCACCACGTCCGGTGCAGGTACTGCAGCCGCCTCGCCACCGAACGGCTGGGGGACATCGCGTTCGGTTGCCGGTGCCAGACCAACCCGAACCGCGCACGACAGACCTCCAACCCCCCGCTGATCAGAAGACGCCGGCTCGCCTGGTCCTACTGATTCCAACTACTGTGTCCCGGCTCATGACCGCGCCGGAGTTCAGTGGTTGCCGCCGAGAGGGAGTCCTGTGAAAGTCTGATTGTTTCATCCGTTGTTTCGAACTCACCTTATGCTTACGCGGGTTGACGTCCATCGGGGATGCGGCCTGCTGTGGGCATGGGCGAGGGCAGGGCCTACCTGGGCGATCCTTTACCAGGCCCGCACCGGCTGCCAGTGGCGCTATCTGCCCCCAACTCAAGCTGAAATCCGACAAAGGTTCGCAGAAAGCCCTCACTGGGCGAGAAGTTCGCCATAGGCCACCTCCAGTGCCCGGTGAAGTTCGGTCACAAATGAACTCGAACGGACATTCTCGGGCCGACTCGCAGCGGTGACGGTCAAGGCGAGGATCGGGCCGATGGTTTCTGCGAGAATGCCGCGCTTTCGGTACGAAGTGGCGTTTCACCCAACGGCGTTGCGGGGATGAAAGGGTTAATTCAACCGCCGGGCTGCCTATCCCTCCTCAGGGTGAGCGGCCCGTGGCTATGCCCAGTGTGCGGTCAGTCGTCGATGTGCCCCAGGGCGGGATCTGCGGTCCTGGACGATTTCTACACGCCGGCTCGACGGGACGAGGGCAGCCCCCACCGAAGGGGTCCGCATGAGTACGGACGTTCAGATAGCAGCGCAGGAACTGCTGCCGATCCCCAGCACTGTCGGCCACGCCGCCACCGGCCAGGTGGCGGCGGCAGGCCCCGAAGACCCTACGATCGCTGTCGGCACCAGCCCTGTCGGGCTGGCGTTCACCCCCAGCGGTGACCTCTACGTCACCAACAGCGGCTCGAACACTGTGACGCTGATCGACACCAGCACCGACACCGTCACCATCGCGAGCATCCCCGAAGGCGGCACCACCCCGAGCTGGCTGACGGTCGCCCCCAACGGCAACGCCTACATCCCCAACAACGGCTCGGCCAACGTGTCGGTGCTGAACACCGCCACCAACACCCTCGTGGGCGCCCCGATCCCGCTGTCCGGCGGTCCGGCCGCGGCGGTGGTCGTTCCCAGCGGCAACGTCTATGTCAGCCAGTTCTTCGCGAACAGCGTGTCCCTGATCAACACCACCACCAACACCGTTACGGGCGGGCCCATCGCCGTCGGCTCCAACCCGGTCGGAATGGCCGTCGCCCCCAACGGCAACGCCTATGTCGCCAACCGAGGGTCGAACAACGTCACGGTGATCGACACCGCCACCAACACCGTGGTGGGCGCCGCCATCCCCGTCGGCACCCAGCCGAACTTCATCGCGATCGCCCCCAACGGCAACGCCTACGTCGCCAACATCGCATCCAGCAACGTGACGGTCATCGACACCACCACCAACACCGTCCTGGTCCCCAGCATCCCCGTCGGCTCCAGCCCTTGGGGAATCGCGGCCGCCCCCAACGGCATCGTCTACACGGCCAACCTCGGGGCCAACAACGTGACGGTGATCGACACCAGCACCAACACCGTGGTGGGCGCCGCCATCCCCGTCGGCACCGAGCCGATCGACGTGGCGGTCGCCCCCAACGGCAAGGTCTATGTCGCCAACTTCGGGTCGAACAGCGTCAGCGTCTTTCAGGGCGCGCCCACGCTGAGCGGCATCAGTCCCAACCACGGATCCACCGCCGGCGGCACCGTGGTGACCATCACCGGTACCAACCTGACCGGCGCCAGCGTCACCATCGGCGGCAACCCCGCCACCAACGTCATCGTCAATGCCGCAGGCACGCAGATCACCGCCACCACCCCGCCCGGGGCGGCCGGACCGGCCACCGTCACCGTCGCCACCCCCAGTGGCACCGCCAGCCTGGTCAACGGCTTCACCTACGTGGCCGACGCCACCTCGCTGACCGCGACCCCGGCGCTGGCCAAGCTGTTCCCGCCGCACGTGTTCTACCCGTTCCTCAACGCCACCCTGGTCGACCTCGTCACCGGACTGCCGGTGCCCGGCCAGACCATCACCTTCAGCACCGGCAACCGGGCCCTGGGCACCGCCATCACCAACGCCGAAGGCACCGCCCAGCTTTCCGAGGCGATCACCTTCCCGCTGATCCTCGCCAACGACGGCTACACCGCCGCCTTCGCCGGCACCGCCGGCCTGCTGCCCTCCACCGCCAACGCAGGCGTCATCATCCCGTAGCCGGCGAGGAGGCAGAAGACGAAGGCGGAGATCGCCCGGCCCGGTCACTGACCGCGGCCGGGACGTAACCACCTCCGTTCGAAAGTGCTGGTCGCAGCCATTCGTTGATGGCTGCGACCAGCACTGTTGCAACGACCCCTCCGTTGTCCGCAGGGGCACCACCCGCGAATATCCCCGTACACCTACCTGCACTCGGGCTGCCCCTCCTGCCGGAGCCAGGAGAACCGCACCTCCCGGCTGGAAGCCCTGGAGTCCCTGGAAGCCGTCGCTGTCGGACCCGCCCCGTTCAGGATCGGTCCGGAGATCGCTTCCCGGTGGCACCCGACCCGCAACGGCCGCATCAGCCCGGCCGAGCTCTCCCCCAGGTCACGCAGAACGGTGTGGCGGCAGGACCCCGGCTGCGGCCACGAGTGGCAGGACACTCCGGAGCGGCGGGACAAGGGGCAGCGCCTGCGCTGCCCCGAATGCCGCACGATCCTCGACTCGCTCGCGTTTCACTTCCCGGAACACGCCGTGCCGGCAGAAGGTGCGTCCTCAGGCCATCGCCTGGCGCTCGCGCAGGACGACGGCCCCTTCGCCGTCGAGCTGGTCGCAGTAGGACGCGCGGCCGGCCATCGCCATGACCAGGGCCAGGGTGGTGCCGGACACCCGTGGGCCGTCACCGGCGACGAAGGGGCCGTCGGTGGCCGCCAGCCGCAGGCCGGCGGCACGCTTCTTGGAGAGGACGGGCAGGTCGGAGCCCTGGTAGTAGGCGGCCAGGGCGGTCAGGACGTCCACCGGGTAGTCGCGCTCGATACCGAGCGGTCGGCGGATGTCCTCCGCGTGCACGACGGTCTCCCCGAGCATCGCCACTCTCGGCAGGGGCGGCTTGGTCGTGCTGGTGATCACCTGGCGGAACCGCGCGAGCGTCTCGGCCGGAGCGGCGCCCATGTGCTCGGCCAGCCGCAGGGCGACCTGCCGGTCGAAGTCGAAGCGACAGCGGATCACACCCGCCATCCACCGCACCGGGCCGAGGCTCGCCCCGGCGGTCATGTGCGCGAGCACCTCGCGGACGGTGAACCGGTCGCAGAGGGAGCGGGTGGCCCACTGCCCCTCGTCCAGTCCCGCCAGGTCGGCGGCCAAGGCTGCCCGTTCGGCGTGGACCTGCGCCCAGGTGCCCGTCGCGGGTCGAGGACTGTCGTTCGGTGTCGACGGTGGCATGCGGGCACTGCTCCTGTGCGGTAGTCGGACGGGCGCCGAACCGGGCATCGGCGAAGCGAAGCTTCGCACGCGTGGAGCCACCGTGCATCCGCCCATCACCGCCGTACAAGGCGCGGGGCTTTGAATCCGGGGGTGGCGACTTCGCCCCGCCGGCCCTCGGAGTCGCCCGCCGTGGACACGGCCCCGGAACCGAACGCGCCCGTGGGCAGGGCCGTGGGGTTCCCGTCGACCGGATGCGGGTAGGGACCGGCCCGCGTGTTGCCCGCGCACCAGGGTGGGCGGCCCGTACGGTGGGGCTCCCCATGTTCGCCCGAGCGGGTACGGCCGTTGGCGCCCGCACACCGGGGCGCGGCGGCCAACTCCCCTGTGAGCGGTACGAGTCGCGGAGGTGCAGGCGTGGAGCATTGGTCCAGGCGCGAGGACGAACGGCTGCTCACCGGCCGGGGCCGCTTCGTCGCCGACATCGAGGCGCCCGGGTGCCTGGACGCGGCGTTCGTGCGCAGCGGCGTGGCCCACGGTGTGCTGCGCGGGGTGGACTGCGCTGCCGCCCGGGAGGTGCCGGGGGTGGTGGGGGCCTGGTCCGGCGCGGATCTGTCGGAGCCGGGCCCGCCCGGAACGACGGCCTCCGGCTTTCAGGGGCTTCCGTCGGTGCCGTACACGTTGTTGGCCGGGCTGTCCTCGGAGGAGGCCGTGGCGGGCCGGGAGTGGCCGGCGCTGGCGAGGGACCGGGTGCGGTACGTGGGCGAGGCGGTGGCGGTGGTGCTGGGTGAGGACCGTTACCGGGCCGAGGACGGGGCGGCGGCGGTGTCCGTCCGGGTCGACCCGCTGCCCGCGGTGGTCGCCGCGGGCGCGGCGGCGGCGGACTCGGTCCGGTTGTTCGACGGTCTGAGCAACACCGTCTTCCGTGGGGAGGCCGGTCGGCCGATCGACGAGTCGGTGTGGCGGCGGGCCTCGGTGGTGGTGGAGGGCCGCTACCGCCAGCAGCTCCTGCTGCCGTCCCCGATGGAGTGCCGGACGATCCTCGCCGTGCCCGAAGGGGACCGGCTGACGGTCTGGTCGGGGCACCAGATGCCGCACCGGCTGCGGCGCGAGTTGGCGGCGCTGCTGGGGTGGCCGGTCGACCGGGTGCGGGTGGTGGTCCCGGACACCGGCGGGGCGTTCGGGTCGAAGAGCGCGGCGTGGCCGGAGTTCGTCGTGGTCGCCCACCTGGCGGTGCGGCTGGGCCGGCCGGTGCGGTGGATCGAGGACCGGCTGGAGTCGATGACGGCAGCGCCCCGGGGCCGGGGGCAGGACCAGCGGGTGCGGCTCGCCGCCGACGCCGAAGGACGGCTGCTCGCCTACGAGTTGGAGGTCGACGCCGACGTGGGCGCCTACCCCCACCTCGGGGCCGGGCTGCCGATGCAGACCGCCTTGATGGCCACCGGCCCGTACGCGACCCCGCAGGTGCACGCGACCGTCCGCTCGGTGCTGACCAACACGATGGTGACGTACCCGTACCGCGGTGCCGGACGGCCGGAGGCGGCGATCGCGCTGGAGCGGGCCATGGACCTGCTGGCTCGTGAACTCGCCATGGACCCGGCCGAGTTGCGGCGGCGCAACTTCATCCCGCCGCACCGGTTCCCGTACCGGACGCCCACCGGCCGGTGCTACGACAGCGGGAACTACGCCGCCGCGCTTGACCTGGCGCTGGAGACCCTGGACTACGGCGGGTGGCAGGCCGAGCAGGCCCGGCGCCGAACGGACCCTGCCGCCCTGCCGCTGGGCATCGGCCTGTCCTGCTACGTGGAACGCTCCGGCGGGGAGCCGGGCGGGCTCCACGAGTTCGGCGGCGTCGAGGCCACGGCGGACGGCGCGGTCCTCGTCCGGTGCGGCGCGGCCTCCGCCGGCCAGGGGCACGAGACGGTCTTCCCCGCGCTGGTGGCCGAGGCCCTGGGCGTGGACGCGAGCCTGGTCCGGCTGGTCGAGGGGGACACCGACGAGCAGCCCGAGGGAATGGGCTCCTTCGGCAGCCGCTCCGCCCAGGTCGCCGGCGCGATGCTGCAACACGCCGCGCAGTTGCTGCTCGACGAGGCACGGGAGCGGGCCGCGCGGCTGTGGGGCGTTCCCGCCGAAGCCGTGGACTGGTCCGACGGCGCCGCGCGCCTCGCCCGTGGCGGCTCACCGGCGATCGGACTGGCCGAACTGGTGCGGGCGACCGGGCCGCTGCGGGTGGACGACCGGCTCGAGGCGGGCATGGCCTTCCCCTTCGGCGCCCACGCGGTGGTGGCCGAGGTCGATCCCGAGCTGGGCACCGTGCGGCTGCTGCGGGTGGTGGCCGTGGACGACTGCGGCGTGCAGCTCGATCCGGTGATCGTGCGCGGGCAGGCCTTCGGGTCGGCGGTGCAGGGCATCGGCCAGGCCCTGTACGAGGGGATCCCCTACCGGGACGACGGCGCACCGCTGTTGGCCACCGGGCTGCTGGACTACCTGCTGCCGACCTTCACCGAAGTGCCGTCCATCGAGGTCAGGGACACCTGCACCCCGGGCACGGGCACGCCACTGGGTGCCAAGGGCGCGGGCGAGTCGGGCTGCATCGGCACTCCGGCCGCGGTCGTCAACGCCGTGGCCGACGCCCTGCGGATCGCCGACCCCGACCTGTTGCAGATGCCGCTCACCCCGGACGCGGTCTGGCGGGCGGCCCGTGCCCCGAAGCTTGCGGAGGCGGCCCGGTGAAGCCGGCCGCCTTCGACTACGTCGTACCGCGCACGGTGGCCGAGGCCGTCGAGGCGCTCGGCTCCGCGGACGGGACGGCCCAGGTGCTCGCCGGCGGGCAGAGCCTGATCCTCGACATGCGGCTGCACCGTGTGCGCCCCGGGCTGGTGGTGGACATCAACCGGCTCCCGGGACTCGACCGGATCGACCCGGACGGCGGCACGCTGCGGATCGGCGCCCTGGTACGACACCGCGCGTTCGAATCGGCACGGGCCGTCCCCGGCCCGCTCGGTGCGCTGTTCGCCCGCGCGGCGGTCCACATCGCCCACCCTCCCATCCGCTCGCGCGGCACGATGGCGGGCAGCTTCGCCTGGGCGCACCCCGCCTCCGAGTGGTGCGCCGTGGGCGCCGCCCTGGACGCCGACGTCGAGCTGTCCGGCCCGCGGGGCACGCGCACGGTCGCGGCCCGGGACTACTTCCAGGGGGCGCACCTGACCGCGCGCCGACCGGACGAACTGCTGACCTCGGTGGCCTTCCCGCTGCTCGGCGAGGACACCGGGGTCGGCTTCACCGAGCACCGCCGTACGCACTTCTGCTTCGCCCAGGTCGCGGTCGCCGCCGCCCTGACGGTGCGGGACGGGGTGGTCTCCGAGGCCCGGATCGGGCTGGCCAACTGCGCCGACCGGCCGGTGCGGGCCCGCGCTGCCGAGCAGGCGCTGATCGGCGCCGAGGCCTGGGCAGCCACCGACGGACACCGGCTGCCCGACGGGCACCCGTTCGTCCGGGCCGGCGGGATCGCGGCGCAGCAGGACGCCGCACCCGTGCCGGAGCCGTACGCCGACGTCGAGTACAAGCGGCAGGCCGTCGCGGTGCTGGTCGCCAGGACGCTGCACCAGGCGGCACGGGACCTGCGATCCCGCCGCGCCGAGCCGGACGGAGACCGCGCATGAGGATCACCCTGACCGTCAACGGCGAGACGCACCGCCTCGACGTGGAGCCCCGCCGGATCCTCGCCGACGTGCTGCGGGAGGACTGCCGGCTGACCGGCACCCACCTGGGGTGCGAGCACGGCGTCTGCGGGGCGTGCACGGTGCTGGTGGACGGCGAGGCGGTCCGCTCCTGCCTCGTGTTCGCCGTGCAGTGCGACGGGAGTTCGGTGGGCACCGTGGAGGGCCTCGCCGGGCCGGGCGGCGATCCCCACCCCCTCCAGCGGGCGTTCTCCGCCGAACACGCCCTGCAGTGCGGCTTCTGCACCCCGGGGTTCCTCATGGTCGCCGCCGGCGCCCTGGCGGCCGACCCCGATCTCGCGGACTCCCCCGAGAAGGTCGACGCCCTCGTCGGCTCCAACCTCTGCCGGTGCACCGGCTACGAACCCATCCGCCGCGCGATCCTGCGGGCCGCCCGCGAGCAGAACACGCCGCGCCCGGACGACATGCCGGATGCGCGGCAGCAACCGTCCGCTCACCACCGCCCGTAGAAGACGATCGCCCAGCGGTACCGGCCGAGGCGTTGCCCGCGGCCCGGCACAGGCTCGCCCGGTTGGTCAGAGGAAGGAGCCGCCGGAGACCTCGATGCGCTGGGCGGTCACCCAGCGCAGGCCCTCGGACGCCAGCGTGGCGATGGCGTCGCCGATCTCCTCGGGTTCGCCGACGCGGCCGAGCGCGGTCTGCCCGGCGAGACCCTGGCGCATCTCGGCGTCATCCCGCATGGCACCGCCGTTGAAGTCGGTGGCGGTCGGCCCCGGGGCAATGGAGTTGACCCGGATGCCGCGGGGGCCGAGTTCTGCGGCCAGAGTGCGGCTCAGCGCCTCGACGGCGGCCTTCGAGGCGGAGTAGACCGAGGTCGCGGGACTGGTGTGGCGAGTCAACGACGACGAGACGTTGATGACGTGGGCGCCCTGCGCCAGCAGCGGCAGGAGCGACTGGATGAGGAAGAACGTGCCCCGCACGTTCGTGCCGAACACCGTGTCGAAGTCGTCGGCCGTGACAGCTTCCAGCGGGCCGAAGACGCCCACCCCCGCGTTGTTGACCACGACATCGAGCCGCGAAGCCCCCCAGCGCTCGAGCAGTCCGCTCAGCTCGGAAGTGAAGGCTCCGAAGGAGAAGACGTCGCTGATGTCGAGACGCGCGACAGCGGCAGTCCCGCCCGCAGCGTGCACTTGCCGCGCCGTCTCCTCGGCCCCGGCCGCATCACCGCGATGGGTGACCACGACCCGCACCCCGCGCGCCGCCAGCGCAAGAGCCGTGCTCCGGCCCAGACCACGGTTCGCACCGGTCACCAAAGCGATCCTGTCGGCTGTCATCGGCTGCTCCCTCATCGCACGGCACCAGGGGGACATCGGGCACCGCCATCAGAGGCGAGTCGGTTGACTCGCCTCTCCATCGCAGCGTAGGCGCACCAAAAGAGGCGAGTCAAGTGACTCGCCTCGGAGCTAGGGCATACTGCACCCATGGCAGCAGAGCTCTCCGCACATCACCGCCGTCTCGCCCAGCAGAAGCGCGACGCGATCATCTCCGCGGCCACGGACCTCTTCCTGAACCGCGGCTACGACGGCACTTCCCTCGCCCGCATTGCCGAAGGTGCGGCAGTCTCGAAGTCCACCCTGTTCAAGCAGTTCCCCACCAAGGCAGCCCTCTTCGAGGCCATCGTCACCGAGTCCTGGCAGCGTGACGCCGCAGGCGCCGTCGCACGACCTCAGGCCGGAGACCTGCGTTCCGGCCTGACCTCCATCGGCCACCGCTACGCCGACCTGATCGGCCGGCCCGGCATGACAGCCCTGTTCCGCATCGTCATCGCCGAGCTGCCCCGCTTCCCCGAACTGGGGCGGATGCAGTTCCAGCTCGGCAAGCTGCCCTACTTCACCTCGGTCCAGCACTACCTGGAGTCGGAGCACGAGGCCGGCAACGCCGACGTCCCGGACGCCGAGAGCGCTGCCAACCAGTTCCTCGGGATGATCGCCAACTACGTCCTGTGGCCCCGCATGCTGCTGACCGACTGGAGCCCCGCGGCCTCTGACATCCGCTACGCCGTCGAGCAGGCGGTGGAGACCATGCTCGCCCGCTACGCCTCCGATCGACCAGCCTGATCCGAAACCGGAATTCGCACACCGCCGCCCCAGTGCTGGAGGGGCCCGCGGAGGTGCGACCGTGCGGGCCGTCGCCGTCGGCAAACGATGGCGAGCTCAAGCGGTCAGCACATCACCGCTGTTGAGGAGGCGAGACGGCCGGCCGTGCGCCGGGAGGCAAGGACGGATGCGCGCGCAGTCCATCCCTCCGCCCCGCGCCGGGCTAGTTTCGGCCTCCCAGGCAGGCCGGACGACCCCACGCGATCGTCGCGGGGCACGGAGGCCGGCCGCGACCCCACACCAGACGAAGGCCGGCACGACGATGACCGATCTCCGCGACGGGCAACCACACGGCACCCCGGACGCCTTGTGGTGCCCCTTCCCCTCCCTGACGAACCCCCACGCCGAACAGGCCGACCGGCAGAGCCTGGACTGGTTGGCGCGCCACCGGCTGCTGGACGGGCGGCTCCGGCAGTCCGACCGGATCGGACGCCAGCGCAGCGGCCACCTGGCCGCCCGGACCAACCCGGAAGTCCCCGCCGAGATGCTGCGCCTGCTGTCCGACTGGTACGTGTGGCTCTTCGCCTTCGACGACGGGTACTGCGAGGACCGCGAACGCGGCGACCGCCCCGGGCCGTTGGCCCGCACGACCGCTCTCCTCGCCCGGGTGATCGACCCCGAGCCGCCCGGCGACGAGGTGCCCGGACCGGCCGGCGCCTACGCGGTGGCCCTGCGGGAGATCCGGGACCGGGTCGCCGCACAGGCCTCGCCGTCACAGCTGTTCCGGTGGGAGTGCACGGTCCGCGACTACCTCTCCGCCCAGGTGTGGGAGGCCGCCAACCGCGAGGCGGGCACCGTACCGGGCCCGTCCGAGTACGCCGCCATGCGCAGGCACGCCGGGGCGACGTACACCTGCCTCGCCCTGGTCGACATCGCCGCCGGCTACGAAGTCCCGGCCGCGGAGGCGGACGGGCCTTCGCTGCGCAGGCTCAGGGACCTCACGGCGAACCTGGTGAGTTGGGACAACGACCTGTACTCCCACGCCAAGGAGACCGCGGGCGGCCAGGGCCGCCACAACCTGGTCGAGGTCCTCGCCCGCCACCACCAGTGCTCTCCGGCCGAAGCCCGACGGTCGGCCGTCGCCATGCGTGACGCCGAGATGCGCGCGTTCATCGAGCTGAGCCGAACCATCCACACGGACGGCAGCGACGCGGCCTCGACGTACGCCCGCAGCCTCGGACTGTGGCTGCGCGGACACATCGACTGGTCCCGCCACACCTCCCGGTTCGACGTGCCGGCCCCCGCGGCGGGGCACTGATGCGCGAGGAGGACACCCCGCCCGGCACCGCGCCGTGCGCGCCGGGCCACCTGCCGCTGCTCGGGCACCTGCTCCCGCTGCTCACCCGCCCCGTGCCCTTCCTCCAGTCGCTCGCCGACCACGGCCCGGTGGTGCGGATCCACCTGTGGCGCAGGCCGGTCCACGTCCTCACCGATCCCGAGCTGGTCCACCAACTGCTCGTTCGGGACGCCGCGAAGACCGAGAAGGGCTTCGTCTTCGACAAGGCCCGCGGCCTGCTGGGCAACGGCCTGTTCACCGCCGAGGGCGCGTTCCACCTCCGCCAGCGACGCCTGGTCCAACCGGCCTTCCATCGCGACAGCATCCACCGGTACGCCGCCCTGACCGCACGCGTGGCAGCGGCGGCGGTGACCCGCTGGGAACCCGGGCAAGCCGCGCCGATCGAGCCTCGGATGCACCGACTCGCCCGGGACATCGTGGTCGAGGCACTGTTCGCCACCCGCCTGAGCCACGCCCAGAAGGCCCGGATCGACCGGGCCGTGCCCGTGGTCCTCACCGGATTCGTCCAGCGAGCCCTCTACCCGTCACCGCTGCTGGAAAAGCTGCCCGTACCGGCCAACCGGCGCTTCGACACGGCCGTCCGGGACCTGCGCACCGTCGTGGACGAGATCATCGCCCAGGCCGCCGCCCCGCAGCAGACCCCGGACGGCACGCTGCTGTCCCTGCTGCTGACCACCCGCGACAAGGAGACCGGCCTCGCCATGGCACCGGCCCAGGTCCGGGACGAGGCGGTCTCGCTGCTCCTGGCCGGCACCGAGACGACCGGCACCACGCTCTCCTGGTTCTTCCACGAACTCGCCCGGCACCAGGATCTGCAGAACGAGCTGAGCGAGGAGGTGCGCGCCGTCGCCACCGACGGCGCCGTGTCCCCTGGCGACCTACCGCGCCTGGAACGCACGGGGCACGCGCTCAGCGAGACCCTCCGCCTCCACACCCCCAACTGGATCCTGATGCGCCGGGCAGTGGCACCGCTCCGGTACGGCGGCGTCCTCCTGCCCCCGGGGACGGAGATCCTCTTCAGCCCGACCGCGCTGCACCGCTCCCCGAAGCTCCACCCCGACCCGTTGAGATTCGACCCCGACCGCTGGCGCCACCCCGCGGACCGCACCCCGCCCAGGTTGTTCATCCCCTTCGGCGCGGGCCGGCACAAGTGCGTCGGCGAGTCCTTCGCCTGGACCGAGATGCTCGTCGTCGCCGCAGCCGTCCTCGCCCGCCTGCGGCTCAGGCCCGCCACCGCCACCCCCCTCCGGGAGAGCGCCACCGCCGCCACCATCCGCCCGCGCGGCCCGCTGCTCATCGCCGAACCGCGATGAGCAGGGGGTCGCGCAACACGGGAGCACGAGAACGCCGCCGCGAGGGCATCGAGCCGGCTCGCCCCCTCCTGCTGGCCCACACACTCGCAGTCGCCGCCTCCCGCGCACCAGGAGCACCTGCTGGACCTGCGTGCCCGAGCCGGCACCGATCCGGGCGACCGCGAGGAACTACGGACCGCGCTGCAGGATCCGTCCATCCTCGACGGCTACGAGCACTCACCTACCCGCTGACGATCCGGATCGTTCCGCCCCCCGGCAGCCGCGCCCTCCGGCCTGCCGAATCCCGAGCGGCGACCGCACTTCACCTCGACCGCTTCCGCGCCGGGGCGGAGCAGTTGGGCGGTCCTGGACCAGGTGCGGCCCAAGTGGCCGCTCGGCCGCCGGACTCAGCGGACCTCCACCGTCACCGGCTCGGAGGTCCGTTCGCGAACGGGGTGGCGGTCGTCCGGGCCGGTCAGGCCGAACAGCGCCGCGCGGTACTCCAGGACGCCGCTGTGTGCGGCCTTGACGTGCGCGGTGGCCTCCGCCTCGGTGCCCGTCTCGACCACGGTGCCGCAGATGATCCGGGCCCACGTCGAACCGCTGCTGCGGCCCTCCAGGCACACCTGGAGGTAGGCGGCACCGTCGTCGTCCCCGTGCCCCGTGACCGTGAAGGTCGTGCCGACCCGCGCCGTGTGCGGAGCCGTGACCTCCACGTCGCCCTTGGCGAACGCCGGCCCGGCGGCCAGGGCCACCGAGGCCAGGCCCAGCGCACCGATCACGGCGGCCCGGCCGCCCCGCGTCGTCGTCCCGGTCCTCTTCGTCCTGCTCATGGACTGACCTCCTCTGGAACTCCCCCGCCCGGGGGCTGCGCCCTGCGTGGGCGCCCGGTTGCGCCTCACCGATTATCGGGAGCAGCCGCCGCCCCGACCGGGTTATGACGCGGCCCGGCGTCGTCCAGGCGCGCGGCACAGGCGGCCACCGGCGGCCCCCGACAGCGCGGAGGGGGTGCGCACGGCCCCGGGTCTGCCCTTTCGGCCCTCGTCCCGCCGCCCCGCCACCCCTAGACTCGGCGGGGGGCGGCCGGAAGGACGGGGAGGGCGTGCGCGAGACACGGAGAGCCGTGGAGCGGCAGACGGCGGCGCCAGCCGCCGCCGGGCACGGGGCACGCCTCACGGGCCTGGCCGCGCTCCAGCGGCAGGTGGGCAACGCCGCGGTGACACGCCAGGTACAGCGCCAGAAGGGCGGCCTGGACGAGCACTACGCCACGAGGCCCACCGAGCACCCCGAGTGGGGGCCGTACCAGGAGCTGACGGAGGCCGCGGGCATTCCGCAGCCCCAGGCCGACGCCGCCTGGCAGCTGCTGCTCGGCGGGGTCGACTCGCAGGGCGCGCTGAACGACGAGGCCGTGGCGAAGACGAAGGACCGCCAGGAGCAGCGCGAGCTCCGGGCGTCGAACTCCTGGTACCAGGAGTTCGTCAAGCTCATCGCCGAGCACCTGGAGATCGAGACGCCCACCATGGCCCTGTGGGCGGGCGGCATCGAGACCAGCGACTACGCGTACGCGAAAGGCCACACGCCGCTGGGGCGGACCCGGATCGGCGGCGTGCTCAACGTCCTGGAGCTGCACCCGGACTGGAAGCTGACGGGGCCGATGTGGAGCGTCCTGTCCAAGGCCTTCGTGTCCCGCGCGACCGGCCCCGTGCACATCTTCGTCCGGGCCTACGCTCCGGAGAGCATCCTGATCAGGCTGGAGGTCCCGGAACTGCGGCTGGTCCAGCGGCTGAACCCGGACGTGAAGCTGATCTGGCACCCCGTGTACACCGCTCCCGGCGGGCAGATGAGGGAGGTCTCGGAGGACTGCCGACTTGTCGACAACGCGGAGTACGACGGGCGGGACAAGTGCGTGAGCGCCCTCGTCCAGTACCTCAGGCTGTTCCACGACGACAGCAACACCGAGGCCGCCCCCGCCCACAGGAGCATGGAGCAGCTGCTCGCGGCGAACGGCCACAAGGACGGTGTCTGAGGCTGCAGGGCGCCCGAAGACACCTCCCGTGCGGTGTGCGGCTACCGGACGACCACGGCGTCGGGGATGCGGGGCTTCCCCTCCCCCGCCGCGTTCCAGGTGCAGACGAAGGCGACGTAGTGGTGCCCGGGGGTGAGCCCTTCCACGCGGGCGGAGTGGGTGGAGGGGTCGTAGCCGCGGATGATGGGCCACACGAGAGGCGTGTCCTGGTCGTACACCCACAGCGCGTAGCGGGTGATGGTGTCGCTGTGGGGGCCCGTGGCCGGGGTCCAGGTGACGTCGACGGCGCCGGCGCCGGGTGTCACGGTGACCGTTTCGGGCGGCGCGGCGGTGGTGGGGTGGGCGGTGCCGCTGACGGCCTGCGACCAGCCGGACTTCCGGTCGTCGGTGTCACCGGCGACGGCCCGTACGCGCACCTGGTAGGTGTGGCCTTCGTAGGGCTGGCCGGTGAACTGCCAGGAGAGGTCGAACCGGTTGGCGGGGACGGGGCCGGCCGGCTGCCAGGCGGCGTCGGGGTCGCCGGTGGTGTCGCGCCACTCGACGTCGTAGGAGTGCGCGCCGAGGATCTTCGGCCAGGTGACGGTCACTCCTTGCTGGGTGCCGTCGAACTGCAGGTCGGCGGGGGTGACGATGCTGAACGGCGGCACGGCCACCTGGTCCCTGGGCTCCTCGTCGCCGATGCCGAACGCGCGGTGCAAGGTGCTGCCGAAGGCGCGGGCGATGCGGTACTCGCCCATGGCGTTGGGGTGCAGCCCGTCGTACGTCGACTCGCAGGTGGTGGCGGCGGGGTTGCAGCCGTAGGCGGCGTCGATGTCGGCCAGCGCGACCGGGGAGGTGGCGGTGCTCCAGGTGGGCAGCGCCGCGGCCAGGGCGTTGTTGTAGTCGGTGGTGCGCTGCGGCAGTTGCGGGTTGGCGCTGCCCAGGGTGGTGCGCTGGGGGACGTTGCCCACGACGATGCGTGCGTTCGGGTTGACGGCCCGGACGTTGTCGATGAACTGCCTCATCGTGGGGACGAGGCCGGGGCCCGCGCCGAGCCACCCGATGTCGTTGAACCCGAGTTCGACCAGGACGACGTCGGGGAGTTCCTGGTGCTCCTTGAGCTGCTTCATGACCGAGGTGATGGTGTTGGTGCTCTGCCCCAGCCGGCGGCCCCACATCGCGTAGTGGCGTGCTCCGGTGGCGAGGAACTCCGCGGGCGTGCCCGCGGCGTAGAGGCCCGCGAACCTGGCGGGGTCGGGCTCCTGGTCACTCGGGGGCGTGGCGGCCGGGGGCGGTTCGGGGGCATGCGGTTCGTCCGCCACGTGAGTCCCGGTGAGTGGTCCGACGAAGGTGGCCTTCACGCCCTCGTCCCGGGTCCAGTCCCAGAGCCGTTGCCGCCAGGTGTAGTTGCCCTCGTACCCGTTGCTGATCGAGTCGCCGACAACGAGGACGTTGCCGATGTCCTGACGGCCGGGGGGATCACGGTTCTCCAGGTCGTCGTCGCCCAGTGTGGATTCCGTGACCTTCTTCTGGGGCTGGATGTCCATGACGACGGTGTGCCGGTGCGACTCCCGCTGGCCGTCGGTCCAGTCGCTCTGGCCTCGCATGTTCAACTGGCCCACCGCCCCGTTCGTCGCGGGGACGGCGTACGCGGGCGCGGCCACCGGCCCGGCGAGGGTGAGGGAGGCGGCGGCGAGCGCGAGCGCCGCGGCGCACACCGCGAACCGGCGGCGCAGGCGCCCGCCCCACGGGCTGCCGAAGAGAGCGGAGCCCCGTAAGGCCCGGTCGCTCCTGTCGGGGGTCAAGTCCACCTGTACGTCCCCTTCTTCCTGGTCGGGCCTCTCGTCACAGCACCGTACCGAGCAGGATCGGTGCGGCCCCAGAGGCGCAGGGGCAGACCAGCGGGCAGACACCGCCGAAGGAACCGCCGGCACACTCCGGCCCTGTGCGGGCGAGCCGTCAACTGTCCGACGGACGAAGCCCATCGGCTTCTGGGACAGGATCGGGATACTTCCCGCACCTGCCTGTGAACGACCCTCGCCTACGGTGATCACACCCGGTGAACCTCACCGGCCGAACGACATCGGGAGACCTCATGCGCACGCGCCGCCTCGCCCTCACCGCCGCCGCCGTCGCGGCGCTCGCCGCCACCGCGACGGCCTGCGGGCCGGACAATAGCGACACGGGCTCCACCGCCGCCAGTCCCGCGGCCACCGCCGCCGCGACCACCGGGGCCGCGAGCGCACCCACCGGGGCCGCACCCGCCGGGGCCTCGCCGACGAAGGCCGCCGCCGCGCCCACGACGCCCGCCACCCCGAAGTCGTCCTCCACGCCGAAGTCGCCCGACGCGGCCTCCTCCCCCGCCGCCGACAAGAGCGGCTACGGCCAGGCCTGCGGCGCCAACGACCTGGCCCTGACCGCCAAGGCCGAATCCCAGGCCGGCGGCTACCTGCTGATCGCGGCCAAGGCCAAGCCGGGCATCACCTGCACGCTCCCCGCGACCCACCCCACCATCGCGTTCGGCTCGCGCGGCATCGAGGCCGCCAACGCCGAGCAGTCCATCGGCGAACCGATCACCCTGAGCGGCGCCAAGGTCGCGTACGCGGGCATCATGACGAAGACCACCAACACCAACCAGTCGATCCAGTTCACCGACGTCATCGTGGCCATCGGCAACGCCGACCCCAACCCGGTCAGCATCGCCGTCGGCACCACGCCGGTCGACAAGCCGATCGTCACCAACTGGCACACGGTCGCGAAGGACGCCGTCCCCGGCCTCTGACGGCCGTTCACCGGCCGGCGCGGACCGGTGGGGCACGGACCGGCCGTACGACGGCGGCCTGCGCTGTTGCGCCGGTTCAGCCCAGGAAGTCGACGCGGTCTATGAGGCCTTCGCGCACCCGGTAGGCCACCAGGACGCGGACCGGCTCGTCGGCCAGGCCGTGGGCGACTTCGTGGTCGACCACCCAGTCGCCCTCGCTGAGCCGCCCCACGATCTCGGCGCGGCAGCGGCCCTTGGCGAACTGTCCGGCGTACCTGTCGCGCAGCGCCTGCCGGCCCTGGAGTCGGGTGCCGTCGGCCCGGTGGATCGTGATGTCCTCGGCGTAGGTGGCGACGAAGGCGTCGATGTCGTGGCTGTTGTAGGCGGCGAGCTGCTGCTCGACCACGTCGCGCGGTTCGGTCATGTGCTTGATCGTTCCTTCCTTGGCGGTACGGGTTCAGACTGCGAGGCGGCGGGTGGCGAGTTCGGCGTAGAGCGCGGCCCCGTCGGGGAGCACCGCGTCGTCGAACTCCGCGTAGGGCGAGTGGTTGACCGGCAGGTCGTCGGGGTCGGTCCCCTTCGGGGCGGCGCCGAGCCACACGAGCGATCCCGGCACGGCGTCCAGGACCCGGGAGAAGTCCTCCGACCCGGTCATCGGGTTCGGCATCGGCTGGAAGCGCTCCTCGCCGAAGGCCTCCCGGACGGTGTCCGCCAGGAAGTCGGTCTCGGCCCCGTCGGTCACGGTCACCGGGTACTGGGGAAGGAACTCGACCTCGGCCCGCAGGCCGTGGGCGGCCGCGATGGCCCTGACCAGCTCCACCGTGGTGTCGGCGGCCTTGGACTGCGCCTCGGCGGAGAAGGTGCGCACGGTCGCCTCGAAGTAGGCGGTCTCGGGGATGATGTTGCGCTGGGTGCCGGCCCGGATCAGCCCGACGGTGACCACCACCGGATCGAACACGTCGAAGCGGCGGGTCACCATGGTCTGCAGGGCGGTGACCATCTCGCAGGCCGCCGGAATGGGGTCCTTGGCCCGGTGCGGTACCGAACCGTGGCCGCCCGCGCCGTGGACGGTGACGTTCAGCGCGGTGGAAGCGGCCATGATCGGCCCGCGCCGGGAGCTGAACTCCCCGTGCCGCATCACCGACGACACGTGCAGGGCGTAGGCGGCGACCGGGCGCCTGCCTGCCGCGTCGAGCACGCCCTCGGCCAGCATGGCCCCGGCTCCGTCCCACCCCTCCTCGCCCGGCTGGAACATGAAGACCACGTCGCCGTGGAGCTGTTCCCGCCGTGCGGCCAGCAGGTGTGCGGCACCCGCGAGCATGGTGGTGTGCAGGTCGTGTCCGCAGGCGTGCATGGCGCCGTTGTCGGCGGCGAACGGCAGCGGGGCCTTCTCGGCGACCGGCAGGCCGTCCATGTCTCCGCGCAGCAGCACTGCCGGCCCCGGTCGGCCGCCGCGCAGCACCGCGGTGACCGAGCTCAGCGCGGAGCCCTGGCTCACCTCCAGCGGCAGTCCGTCCAGGGCCCGCAGCACCCGTTCCTGGGTGCGCGGCAGGGCCAGGCCCAACTCGGGGAACCGGTGCAGGTCGTGGCGCAGCCGGACCAGGTCCGGGGCCAGGGCGAGAGCGTCGTCGTGCAGGGACACGGGCACCTCCGTCGATCCCGCGCGTGGCGGGACCTTGTCGGGAACTTGTGCAGAGCGATCTTGTTCCGTGATTCTGGGTCTCGCGGCGGGATCTGCCCGCGATTTCGCAGGATCACGCCACCAGGAGGCCCTTCGATGAACGAATCCACCGGCAGCCGACGGCGATCGGGGCCGAGGTGACCGACACCGATGTGACCGACACCAAGGCGACCAACACCGAGGCGACCGGCGCCGAGGTGACGGTGGACGAGCTGGACCTCGCCCTGGTGAACGCGCTGCAGCTGCGGCCCCGCGCACCCTGGTCGCTGCTCGGCCAGACCCTCGGGATCAGCCCGGTCACCGCCGCCCGCCGCTGGCACCGGCTCTCCCGGGCCGGGATCGCCTGGGTGACCGCCTACGGCCTGCCGCACCCCGAGGACCGCGGGTGCGTCGCCTACCTCGACCTCGACTGCGCTCCCGGCCTGCTCCGGCAGATCGCCGACGAACTGGCCGAGGACCCGCACGTGATGAGCATCGAACACCTCGCCCAGGGCTGCGACCTCGCCGTCACCGTGGCCTTCACCGACCTGGCGATGGTCTCCCGGTACACCGCCGAACGGCTCGGCCGACTCCCCGGGGTCGACGCCGTCCGCGTCCACCTGGCGACCGGCTTCTACGCCGAGGGGATCCGCTGGCGACTGGATTCGCTGGACCCGGCCCAGCGCGTGGAACTGCACGACGACCACCCGGCAGGCTACGGGACGCCGTCCGGCGTACGAGCTGAAGTACGCGAAGAAGACCGGGAGTTGCTCCTCAGGCTGGGCGTCGACGGCCGCCTCGGCCAAGCCGAGCTGGCCGCCGCCACCGGGCTCAGCCCGTCCACGCTGCGCCGGCGCCTCGACCGGCTGGCCGCCTCCGACGCGATCCGCTTCCGCTGCGAGATCGCCGCCCGCGACGCCGGCCGGCCGATCCTGGCGACCTTCCGGGCCGACCTGCCCCCGGACCGGCTCGACGAGGTCGGCCCCCAGCTCGCCCGACTCCCCGAGGTCCGGCTGTGCGTGTCCGTCACCGGCCCGCACAACCTCCTGCTCTCCGTCTGGCAGCGCTCCCTCGCCGACGTCCAGCGGCTGGAAACCGCTCTCGCCCGCAGGTTCCCCGACCTGCGGGTGGCCGAGCGCCGCGTGTCGCTGCGCACCGTGAAGCGGATGGGTCGGATCCTCGACGCGGACGGCCGCGCGGTCCGCGCCGTTCCGCTGGACATCTGGCAGGACCCGATCCCGGTCTCCTGACGACCATTCAGGTAAGCCCCTGCTTCAACGCTCCGCCGCCAGGAGCTGCGGGCCGCCTCGCGCAGGCCCGGCGGCCCGCCCGTGTGTTCCGGCCATTTCCGGGCGTAGGCGCCCGTACCGGTCGCCCCGGCGGGCAGGATGGCCGACGGCCCGCGTCACTGCCCGGCCGGGCCCCGCAGACCGATCGGAAGGCAGGGACCAGCCATGCCCGAGAGCGCACGGCGATGCACCGTGGCGGCGGCCGTCTGCGCCGCACTCATCGGCACAGTCGGCCTCCTCGCACCGTCCGCCCAGGCCCAGGCCCAGACACGGGCCCAGGCCCCGGTACAGGCACCGGCGGCCGTGTCGTCGACGGCGGACCGGCCCCGGGACACCACCACGCCCCCGGGCACCGAGGGGCAGTCCACCACGGTCACCCGTCCCGACCGCACCCAGGCACGGTTCTCGGTCTTCTCGACCGCCGACGGCACCGGCGGGACCATCTGGTACCAGACGCAGTCCGCCCCCGGCGGCACGTTCGGAGCCTGGAGCCAGGTCAACGACATGAGCCTCAGCTCCCGGAACCAGGTGCTCACCGCCGCCGCGGACGCCGACGGCGCCCTGGAGGTGTTCACCATCGGGTACCAGTCGTCGGTCCTGGTACGGATGCACCAGGCGGGCCCGGACGGGCCGTGGTCGGCGCCCGAGCCCTTCGGCCCCACTGGTGGGCTGGTGCCGAGGTTCTTCGGGGCGCCGGTGGCCTTCCAACGGGCGAACGGCACGCTGGCCTTCTTCGAGGTCTACCAGGGCTCGGTCAGCCCGCAGTTGTACGTCAACGAGCAGAACACCCCCGGCGTCTGGGGCTCCTGGACCAACCTGGGCACCGGTCCGCTGTCGGAGGCGGTGGCCACCCCCTCCTCCGTCACCGAGTCGGCCGACGGGAGGCTGACGGCGGTCGCCCACATGTGGAACGGCCCCTCCTTGTCCGCCGAGATCTCCGAGCAGGCCCCGGGCGGCGCCTGGGGCCCCTGGCGCGACTGCCGCAACGGCGGCTGCGCCGGAGGCTGACGGCACCACCCCCGCCGACCTGCCCGAAGGCCTCGACCACACCCCGGGGCCGAGCCGCCCGAGGCGCTGCCGCAGACTGGGAGACGAACCACCCGACCGACCGGAGGACGACACCCATGGCCGACCGGCCCCTGACGCTGATGGCAGTGCACGCCCACCCCGACGACGAGGCCACCTCGACCGGCGGCGTCCTCGCCCGCTACGCCGCCGAGGGCATCCGCACCGTCCTCGTCACCTGTACCGACGGCGCCTGCGGCGACGGCCCCGGCGGCGCCAAGCCGGGCGAGGAGGGCCACGACCCCGCCGCCGTCGCCGAACTGCGCCGCCAGGAACTCGAAGCCAGCTGCCGGATCCTCGGGGTCGACCACCTCGAACTGCTCAACTACGGCGACTCGGGGATGATGGGCTGGCCCGCCAACGACGCCCCGGGATCGTTCTGGAGCACCCCCGTCGCCGACGGCGCCGCCCGGCTCGCCGACCTGATGCTCCACTACCGGCCCGACGTCGTCGTGACCTACGACGAGAACGGCTTCTACGGCCACCCCGACCACATCCAGGCCAACCGCATCACCATGGCCGCCCTCACCCAGGCCGCCCTGACGCCCAAGGTGTACTGGACCACGGCGCCGCTCTCGATGATGCAGCGCTTCGGCGAGCTCATGCGCGAGTTCGGCGCCGACGGGAACGACGGGGGCGAAGGGGGCGACGGGGACAACCCGGAGCCCACCGGGGAGGCCGTGGAGCTGCCCCCGATCGGGCTGCCCGACGAGGAGATCACCACCTGGGTGGACGCCACCGCCTTCGGCGGGCAGAAGTACGACGCGCTGCTCGCGCACGCCAGCCAGGGCGAGAACATCTTCTTCCTGAAGATGGGCCGCGAGCGGTTCACCGAACTGATGGGCGTGGAGACCTTCGTCCGGGTCCACGACACCACCGGCGCGGCGCTGCCCGAGAAGGACCTGTTCACCGGCCTGCGCTGAGCCGCAGGGTGCGCCGCCGGGCAGGCCCGGGGCCTCGGACCGAACGACGCAGGCCACGCCCGGAAGGGCGTGGCCTGCATCGTTCGAGGGCAGTCGGCGAGGGTCCTGACGGATCAGCGGGTGGTGTAGCCGCCATTGGCGAACACGGTCTGCCCGTTGATCCACCAGCCGTCGGTGAGCAGGAACTTCACCAGCGGGGCGATGTCCTCGATGCTGGTGAGCTCCCCGTTCATGGAGGACGACTTGTGGTAGGCGACGGAGTCGTCGGTCTCGGCCGGGTAGAAGAACGAGGTGTCCATCGGGCCGGGCGCGACGTTGTTGACGGAGATGTTGCGGCCGAACAGTTCCCTGGACAGGGCGCGGGTGAAGTGCTCGACGGGTGACTTGCTGCCCGCGTAGACGGAGTACAGGCCGGTGTAGGCGGCCAGCAGCGAGGTCACGATGGTGACGATCTTCCCGCCGTCCTCCAGGCGTTTGGCCGCCTCGCGCATCATGAAGTACGCCGCCTTGGTGTTGACGGCGAACATCCTGTCGAACTCTTCCTCCGTGGTCTCCGTCATGGGCTTCTTGATGACCATGCCGGCCGTGTTGACCATGCAATCGACCTTGCCGAAGGCGCTCACCGCGGCGTCGAAGAGCGTCTCCACCTCGGCGACCCTGCTCAGGTCGCCCTGGTGGACGACGGCGTCGCCGCCGAGCTTCTTCACGTCGGCGGCCGTCTGCTCGGCCTTGTCGCGGGAGGAATCGCTGTTGTAGTGCACAACGATCCTGGCGCCGTCCCGGGCGCACTCCTTGGCGATGAGGCTGCCGAGGTTCTTCGAGGCGCCTCCGATGACGACGACCTTGTCCTTGAGCGTGTGGCCGGGCATGGAACTCTCCTCATCAGGAGCCGGGGGGAAGGGGAGGGGAAGTCGGGCAGGCCCGCCGGCCCGGACGCTCCTTCCGTCCCTTCGTAGCCCACCGACGCCCATCGCGCTCCGCTCGGCAGGACCGCCCGCTTTCCCTCGTTCCGGCGCCGGTGCCGGGAAAGCGCAGCTCATACGGAGTGACGCCTCCCCCGGAGGCCGGCCGGCCACAGCCGACGCGCGCCGAGCGGCGATCGCCCGCACGGGTGACATCGGGCCGCCGGGCCCACGCCTCCCACGGATGGGTGTCCCCGCCACGCCCTGCCACGCCCTGCCGAGCTCCGCCACCCCCTGCCACGCCCAGGAACACCGGGGTACTGCGCCGCCCACCCCCGCTCCCCCAGAGTTAGGAGGCACGCCGGGCTGTCCGCGAGCATCCGATTCGTCGTCCCCGGCCCCAGCGGAACCGGCGAAAGGAACGACATGACCACCAGCGCTCCCGGCGGCACCCTCACCCTGGCCCCCGACCTCGCCCTCAGCCGGATGGGCTATGGCGCCATGCAGCTGGCCGGCCCCGGCGTCTTCGGTCCCCCCAGGGACCGCGACCAGGCCCTGGCGGTCCTGCGCGAAGCCGTCGAGCTGGGCATCACCCACATCGACACCAGCGACTACTACGGGCCGTTCGTCGTCAACGAACTCATCAAGGAAGCCCTGCACCCCTACCCGGCCGGACTGCACATCGTCACCAAGGTCGGCGCCCGCCGCAACGAGACCGGCGACTGGATCCCCACGCAGGAACCCGCGGACCTCAAGGCCCAGGTCCACGACAACCTCCGGCACCTCGGCCTGGAGGCCATGGACGTCGTCAACCTGCGCCTGGACTCGGTGGACAACATCTCCGATGCGCCCATCGCCGAGCAGTTCGGTGCCTTGGCCGACCTGCGCCGTCAGGGGCTGATCCGCCACCTGGGCATCAGCGGCGTCTCCGACGCCCAGCTCACCGAGGCGCAGGCCATCGCCCCGGTCGTCACCGTGCAGAACCTCTACAACCTGGCCAACCGGCAGGACGACACACTCGTGGACCGCTGCGCGGACCAGAACATCGCCTTCGCCTCGTTCTTCCCCCTGGGCGGGTTCAGCCCGCTCCAGTCCCAGACGCTCAACGATGTCGCGGCCCGTCTCGATGCCTCCCCGCAACAGGTCGCACTGGCCTGGCTGTTGCAGCGCTCGGCCACCACCGTCCTGATCCCCGGCACCTCCTCCGTCGCCCACCTGCGCGAGAACATCGCCGCGGCCGACCTCGTCCTGCCCGCCGACGCCGTCGCCGAACTCGACACCATCGGCTCGGCGGGATCGCGGTAGTTCTCAACCTCGACCACCGAGAGGCGACAAGGCGAAGTGGGCCGGGCGTCGAACGTACAATCGCCGGACGCGTAGGTGTGGGAGGGCGCAGTGGGACACTTCGAGGGCTTCGACGTCAGCGGGTTCTGGGACGACTCGGCGTACGCGCTGGAGCAGTACGTGGAGGAGGCCCCGCCCTCACCGGAGTTGGTCGCGTCGTTGGAGGAGGAGCTCAGCGGATACCGTCTGCCCGACTCCTACGTCGCGCTGATGACCGCGCACAACGGCGGCACCCCGGCCCGAACCTGCTTTCCAATGCCCGAAGCCACCTCCTGGGCCGACGACTACATCGAGATCACCGGAATCCGGGGTATCGGGCGGACCCGTCCGCGATCGCTCGGCGGCGAGTTCGGCAGCCGGTTCTGGATCGACAGGTGGGAATACCCCGACATCGGCGTCTACTTCGCCGACACCCCCTCGGCCGGCCACGACATGCTCGCCCTCGACTACCGCGCGTGCGGCAGGCGCGGCGAGCCGACCGTGGTGCACGTCAGCCAGGAGGCCGACTTCGAGATCACCTCGGTCGCGGAAAACTTCGAGGCGTTCGTCACGGGCCTGGTCGACGAGTCCGTCTACGACACCACCGAGCAGGACCGGCTCGACGCCCTGGCCGCAGTGCGCGACGGCAGCTTCTCCCCCGTCCTGCTGCGCGCCTTCCGCTCGGTCGCGGACGTTCTGCCCGACGCGGACCGGCGCATGCGGGCGCTCGCCGAGGCCCTCGTGCACGACAAGGGATTCTTCGCCCTGCACGCCGACGCGCGCTCCACGCTGATGTACGACTACCTGTTCTGGCTGTTCAGCAGCCTCAACCGGGTCGACTCCTTCGAGCGGTACCTCAGGACGCCTGCGCAGGACGAGCCTTCCTACGCGCAGCCGGACTACGAGCTCATGATCGTCTTCGGCCTCGAGCCCGAGCAGTACGGCTTCTGCACCGGCGGATACGCCCCCGGCTTCCTCGACGACTGGTGGAACTCCCGTATCGCCTCGGGTCAGATCGTCGAGACCGCCGACGGCTACCGGTTGACCGGCGCCGCCGTCACCACGCTGCTCGACGGACTCGCCACTGCGGCCGGGCAGGGCGGGTAGCCGTATTCGCCGGGCTGCTCGATGCCCGTCCGGCGGCGGCACCGCTTCCTCCTCCCCGGACCGGAAAGGAACCACGCCATGACCGCCCCGCACGCCTTTCCCCTGAAACCCACCCCGATCCACGTGCCCGACGAGGTCCTCGACGACCTGCGCACCCGTCTCGCACTCACCCGCCCCCCGCTGGACGAGGGGAACGAGGACTGGTCCTACGGCGTCCCGGCCGGCTACCTCCGTGAACTGGTCGCCTACTGGCGGGACGGCTACGACTGGCGCAAGGCCGAGGCCGCCATCAACGCCCACGAGCACTACCAGGTGAGCGTCGCCGGCGTCCCGGTGCACTTCATGCGCAAGCCCGGCCGCGGCCCCCGCCCGATCCCGTTGATCCTCACCCACGGCTGGCCGTGGACGTTCTGGCACTGGTCGAAGGTGATCGACCCGCTCGCCGACCCGGCCGCGTTCGGCGGCGACCCCGCCGACGCGTTCGACGTCATCGTGCCGTCCCTGCCCGGCTTCGGCTTCCCCGGCCCGCTCACCGGCTTTCCGGACGTCAACTTCTGGAAGGTCTCCGACCTCTGGCACACCCTGATGACCGAGACCCTGGGATACCAGAAGTACGCCGCCGGGGGCTGCGACATCGGCGGGATCGTCTCCAGCCAGCTCGGCCACAAGTACGCCGACGAGCTGTACGGCATCCACATCGGCTCCGGGCTGCCGCTCGACTTCTTCACCGGCCCCCGCGCCTGGGACTTCGCCCGGAACCGGCCCCTCACCGACGACCAGCCCGCCGACGTCCGCGCCCGCACCGTCGAGCTGGACCACCGCTTCGCGTCCCACCTCGCCGTGCACACGCTCGACGGCGCCACCCTGGCCCACGGGCTGAGCGACTCGCCCGCCGGACTGCTCGCCTGGCTGCTTGAGCGCTGGAACGCCTGGAGCGACAACGGCGGAGACCTCGAATCCGTCTTCACCAAGGACGACCTGCTCACCCACGCCACGATCTACTGGGTGAACAACTCCATTGCCACATCGATGCGTTACTACGCCAACGCCAACCGCTACCCCTGGACCCCCACCCACGACCGCACCCCGGTCGTACAGGCCCCGGTCGGCCTCACCCTCGTCACGTACGAGAACCCGCCCGGCATCCACACCGCCGACGAACGCGTCCGGGCGTTCAAGGCCGGCCCGCAGGCCGACTGGTTCAACCACGTCAACGTCGGCGCCCACGACCACGGCGGCCACTTCATCCCCTGGGAGAACCCCGGCGCCTGGGTCAGCGACCTGCGCCGCACCTTCCACGACCGCAGGCCCTGAACAACCTGCGGGCTCGCCCGTCGGCAGGCCGGACGAACGCTGCCCCGCGCGGGGTCGACGGCGGGATCAGGGGTGCTGGAAGGCGACCTCCGGGTCGGCCGGTGACGGGCCGTCGAGCAGCGGCTGCGGGATGCCGCGCAGGTGCAGGTCGAAGAAGGCCCCGACGTAGGCGCGGGTGATCTCCTCCGCGCGCAGTGCCGGGATCGGCACGGCGGGGCCGGTCACGCCCAGCTGTGCGGCGAGGACGGGCAGGTCGGTGAAGCTGGAGTGGTCGGAGCCGGCGATGGTCAGCCACCGCTTCCACCCGTCCAGGCGCGCCCAGTCGCGGTCCCAGCTGGTGTCCGCGCCGCCCGGGCTGTGGTGGGCCAGGGTGCCGAACATGAGGAAGGGACGGCCCTGGAGGCCGGTGGCGGGGACCGGCGCGAGGAAGGTTCCGTCCATGTTCACCCCGGCTCGTACCCGGTCGTCAACAGCCATGGTCGCGGCGGCGGCGTCACCCCCGATGGAGTGCCCGGCCATGCCGATCCGCTTCGGGTCGATCATGCCGGCGTACCGCCAGGGTGAATGGCGGTCGGTCAACTGGTCGACGACGAAGGAGAGATCCGTGGCACGGCTCCGGGCTATCGCCTCCAGAGCCTCGAGGGTGGGGGTCTGGTCGCAGACGGCGCAGGTGCGGGTCCGTCCGTCGGGGAAGGTCACTCCGGTGGACTCGTAGGTGTGGTCGACCAGCGCGACGACGTACCCGCGACTGGCCAGGTCCTCGGCGAGGCCGGTGAGGGTGGCGCGCGGCAGCCCGAGGCCTGGCGAGAGCACCAGCAGGGGGAACCTGCCGTGCTCCGGCCGGGCGTCGGCGTGCGCGAAGGTGCGGGTGGCGCCGAGCGCCTCGGCCGCGGCGGCGCCGCCCTGAGCCTCCTGATGCAGCAGCAGCCGGGCCTCCTCGGTGGTCATATAGGGGGCCGGACCGCCGGTCCCGGGCCGGGCCGGGTAGTACGTCGACACCATCAGTTCCCGGGCACCCGCGGCCGGCACCCAGGGATCCCGGCGGTGCTGGTCGACGAGGTGCAGGGTGCTGCGTCCGATCGCGTGCGGACCCGTCGGGCGAGGCAGCTCCAGGCGGACGCCGGACCTGTCCGAGGCAGTGGAGGAAGCTGCGACGGAGGGCCCGGGCGCGGCGAACGCCGTACCCGCTCCGATGATCGGCAGCGGCAGGACGAGCGTGAGCGCGGCGGCCAGGGCAGCCCGACGGATTCTGGTCATGTCGGCCACGCTAGTTCGCAGGCACAGTAGTTGACATCCACTCAGGGGAGGAGAGGGAAGGAGATGAGGCATCCCAGCGGAGGAGGGCCGGGCATCCCAGCGGAGGAGGCGGACGGGCCGGCGCACCACGCCGGACAGGCCGAGGCGGCGGGCCGTTGCGTCCCCCGTGCGAAACGGAACGGCCCGCCGACGGCTCCCGCTACTTCAGCAGGAAGTCGTACACCGCCTGCCGTCCGGCCGGGTTCGCCGCCCGGTTCTGCACCGAGTGCGCCGCCCCGGGCACGATCACGATCTCCGGATTGTGCGCCAACTTCGCCTGTTCGTACAGCATTTCGTACGGCGTGGCCAGGTCCCGGTCACCGCCGAGCAGCAGCACCGGCACGTCCGGCAGCTTGCGGTGGGCCGACGGCGCCGGCGGCACCTGCTCGCGCGGCCAGTCGAGGCAGACCAGGAGGCTGCCGAGCCCGGTCGTGGTCGCCGGGTCGTACGGCCAGGTCTGCTCGGCGGTCAGCCGCTGCCGGGTGCGCTCCAGCGCCGCCGCGCGGCCCGCGACCGGGGTGTCGGTGCTGCCCCACGGGAAGCGCGAGTCGGCGCACAGGGCGGCGGAGTGCAGCCCTTGGCTGAGCTCCTCCGCCGGGGCGGCGTCGACCTGCTGGTGGACCAGGTCGAAGAAGTCCTGGAGCTTCGCGGGCTGCCCGGCGGCGGCCTCGTGCAGGATCTCCGGGACCCCGCCGTACTCCGGGTCGATGAACTCGTAGCCGGTGAGCGCACTCAGAACCTGCGCCCCGTTGCCGTAGCGCCGAACCGTGGCCGCGAGGTCGGCAGCCGGGTCGGTGGTGCAGCCGGTGGCCCGGCAGGCGGCCCGCAGGATCCGGGCGGTCGCGGGCATCGCGGCCAGGTCGAGGGGGTCGAAACCCTGTTGCGGCGCCACCGAGTCGAGCACCAGCCGGGCCACGCGCGACGGGTGGGCGAGCGCGTACCGCTCGGCGACGATGGTGCCGTACGAGACGCCGTCCAGGGTCAGGCGCCGGTCGCCGAGGGCGCGGCGCAGCAGGTCGATGTCGGCGACGGTGTCCGCGGTGCTGTAGTGGCGGGAGTTCGGGCCGAGGGCGGCGGCGCAGTCGGCGATCGACTGCTTGCGCGGCACGGCGAGGTCGGAGGAGCCCATGTCCTCCTGGAGGCCCGGGCACTGGAGCGCGCCCCGGCCGGTGCCGCGCTGGTCGTACATCACCAGGCGGTAGTCCTTGAGGACGGGTGCCAGCTTGCCCGCCATGCGCTTGATCGTCGGGACGCCGGGCTGGCCGGGGCCGCCGGTGAGGAAGAGCAGGTCGCCCTTGGGGGCGGTGGTGTTGCCGGTGACGGCGACCTGGAGGTCGAGGGTGCCGGGGGTGGCGCCGCTGTGGTCGAACGGGACGGTGAGGGTCCCGCAGGTGAACTCGGGTGCGTCCGGGCAGGGCGCCTGGCCGGTGATCCCGCCGACGCCGGCGCGGGCCGGTCCGGCCGTGGCGGCGAAGCCGGCCGCAGGGCTGGCCAGGGTGGTCCCGGCGGCCACCGCGACGGCGCCCAGCAGAGCGGCGATGCGGCCGCGCGTGCTCGTCATGTTCGTCCTTCCGCTCGCCGCGCCCGGGCTGACGCGGTCACGGAAGCAGCCTGCGCCCCGCGGCACTTCGAAGGCGAGCGTCCGGGCCGGATTCGACCTGGAAGGCGGACGGAACCGCGGCCGGCGGTATCCCGGACTCTGGGACGCCGCCGGTTCAGCATCGGTACGTCGCCAACCGTCGGGACGGCGAGCGTAGACCGCCGCCCGGAGCCGTCCGCCGGGCTCGACCCCTCGTCCGGGCCGGCTCGCCGTTCGGTTCCGGGTTCACCGCACGCCCCGGTGCCGGCGGTGGTGGCCCGCGTGGTGGTGATGGTGGTGCCGGTTGCGCCGTCGCCACCGCCGTCGGCCGGCTCCCACCGCCGAGGATCCGGCCGGCGACGCTCCGGTGGGCCGGGACGAGTCGGCGAAGGCGTCGTCCGACTCCCGGCCGGCGTCCTTCGATCCCGCGGGCAGCACGTCGATCCGGCCCATCTGGCCGTGCGAGGAGTGCACCATGTGGTGGCAGTGGTAGACGTACTCGCCCGGGTACTGGCCCCAGGTCATGGCGATCCGGACGCTCTCCCCCGGGTGGACCGTGATGGTGTCCTTCAGCCCGGCCTCGGCCGGGCCGACCGGCACCCCGTCACGGTCCAGCACGCGGAACTGCACCAGGTGGGTGTGGAAGGAGTGGGGGGCGTGGAAGACCCCGGCCGGCGGGCGGGTGAGGTGGTTGCGGATCGTCCAGATCTCGCTGCTGCCGACGCTGGTCCGCACGTCGGTCCGCTTCGGGTCGTACTTGCGCCCGTTGATCCTGGCGTCCGGGAAGGTCGTCAGCGCGAACTCCCGGTGCACCGTCGCCTTCGGGATCGGCGGCAGGGTGGCCAGGACGTCCGGAATCCGGCTCCGGTCCTCGGCCGTCCGGGTGATGTCGAAGCGCAGCACCTCGGTCCGCTCGCTCTCCAGCGCGGCCGTGTTCTCCAGCACCACCGATCCGCCGACCGGGTAGCGGGCGAAGTCGACCACGATCTCGGCGCGCTCCGCGCCGGTCAGGGTCAGCTCGCGCACCGTCACCGGCGCGGCGAGCAGTCCGCCGTCCGAGGCGATCTGGGTGAACGGCTGGCCGTCGGCGAGGCGCAGCGACACATGGCGGTTGGGCGAGACGTTGAAGACCCGCAGCCGGTACTTGCGCGCGGCCACCTGGAAGTAGGGCCGTTCCTTGCCGTTGACGAGCATGTGCGGGCACGCGTACGGGTCGGTGTAGACCAGCCTGCCGTCGGTCTCGATCCGGGCGTCCCGGATCAGCAGCGGGATGTCGAACTCGCCGCTCGGCAGCGGCAGGCCGCTCTCGTACGGGTCGCTGAGCAGGTAGGCGCCGGCCAGGCCGCGGTAGACGTTCTCGGCCTCCAGCTCGTGCGCGTGGTCGTGGTACCAGAGCGAGGCGGCCACCTGGTCGTTGGGGTAGCGGTACTCGCGGGTCTCGCCGGGCTGGAGGAGGTCCATCGGCAGGCCGTCGTAGCGCGAGGGCACCTGGCCGCCGTGCAGGTGGACGGAGGTGTGCACGCGCAGGTCGTTGGTCTGCTGGACCACCACCTCCCGCCCTCTGACCGCCCGGATGGTCGGACCGGGGAAGCAGCCGCCGAAGGTCCGGACGGTGGTCAGCAGCCCCTTGACGATCTCCGCCTGGGTGTCGGCCATCCGCAGCCGGTACAGGTCCGAGGAGTCCGTCCGCGACACCGGGTTCAGCACGGGGGGTACCGGCATGGCGTGCTCGAAGGGGGTGATCCGGGCGGCCGACCGCTTGGCCTCCGACCTGGGCGGCGCGGCGTGCGCGACCGGAGCGGCTTGCGTGGGCGGAGCGGCCGTCAACGCCGGGGACGAGACCCGGGCCCCGCCCGGTGCGCGGTCCCAGGGGAAGAGGACCGCCGGGCCGCCTATCGCGGCGGCTTTCAAAAGGTCTCGTCGGTTCAGCATTCCCGGTCTCTCCGTCCAGGGCCGGGCGGGCGGTACGCCGCCGGGCCAGTGGTCGCCGGTCGTGGTTTCCGGCGGCCCTGCTCGGCGGCCGCCGCGCGCACGACGGCGCGGGCCGGGCGTGTCGGACCGTAGCGTCGACGCGACGTTCCGTCACTGCCCGTTGGCTCAGTATCGGCGAGCTTCGCGCGCTCCGCAGCGCGACCGCACCTGCCCGGGCCCTGACCCAGCGCCCGGCCCCCCAACCCCCTGAACGGCGGACGCGGGGCCGGGCATCAGGTGCCCGGCCCCGCGTCCGCCGTTCAGGATTCGGGCGACGCCCAGGTGCCCAGGGACATCTCGGCGGTGATCCCCGGGCCGAACCCGGCCAGCAGCCCCTGGTGGCCTTCGAGGGCCGACTTCTCGTCGAACATCCGGGCCAGGGCGTCGAGCACGACCGCACTGGCGATGTTGCCGTACTGGGTGAGGGTGGCCCGACTGAAGCGGAACGCCTCGGGCGGCACCCCCAGGAAGCGGCTGAGGTCGTCCAGGATCCGTGGGCCGCCGGCGTGGACGATGTAGAAGTCCAGCGTGCCCACGTCCCAGTGGTGCTGCTCCGCCACGGCGCGCAGGGCCGGGCTGAGCGGCTCCATCGTCCCCGGCACCCTCTTGTCGAGCTGGAAGTGGAATCCGGTGGGACGGACCGCGTAGGAGATCCACTCCTCGGTGTCCGGGATGAGGTACGAGCCGTTGCGTTCCAGCCGCATTCCGGTCCCGCCCTCGCCCCGGACCACGGCGGCGGCGATCCCGTCGCCGAACAGGCCGTTGGACAGCAGCGAGCCCACACCCAGGTCCGTGGGCTGGTAGCACAGCGAGCAGAACTCGCAGGCCACGATCAGCACGTTGGCGCCCGGGTAGGCCGAACAGAAGTCATGGGCCCGGTTCACCGCCGCGCCGCCGGCCGCGCACCCCAGTTGGGCGATCGGCAGCTGCCGGGTCTGCGGCCGGAAGCCCAACTTGTTGATCAGCCACGCCGTGAGCGACGGCATCATGAAACCGGTGCACGACACATAGACGATCAAGTCGATCTGGGACGCGTCCACTTGGGCCTGATCGAGGGCCCTGATCACCACCGCCGGCACGCGGGCCTTCGACTCCGCCGCGAAGACGGCACTGCGCTCGTCCCACCCCGGATGCTTCAGCACCGCCTCGATGGGCTGGATCAGGTGCCGCTTGCGCACTCCGGTGTTCTTGATGAGACGCAGCGCCAGTTCGAGCTGTGGATGGTCGGGGTGGAGCCTGCGCGCCAGCTCGATGGTCTCCTCGTTGGTGATGACGTTCTCGGGTACGTCTATCGCCGGTTTGCACAGAACTGCCACGGCACTTCCTCCAGACGAGCGGTGTTCCCGGTGCGACCCTGGCGGGGCGGGATTTCACCACTCGACGGCAGCCGCTGCGAGCCGGACGCGCGGAGGGCGCGGGCGGCGGGACGCACCGGGCGGGACCCAACTCAGCGGCCGACGAGCCGACCGAGCGAGGATCGGACGATCGAGGTACGGACGGTCGTGCTGGCCGAAAGTTGGTTCAGGCCACCTAGCCAAATTTACGGAAGGCGGGCCCGTCCCGCATGTCGGCCCGCACACCCCGGGGTGTGCGGGCCGGAATGCGCGGTGTTCCCGGCAGTCACCAGGTGACCGGCAGCGCCAGCGGATAGCGCCAGATGGACGTGGTGTTCCACGCCAGCTCGGCGGCCGGCTTCGCCAGCGCGATCCTGGGGAAGCGCTCCAGCAGGGTCCCGAGGGCGACCTCGAGCTCGGTGACGGCCAGTGGCGCGCCGAGGCAGTGGTGCGCGCCCCAGCCGAAGGTCATGTGGGAGGGGCTGGTCCGCTCCAGGTCCAGCTCGTCGGGCCGGTCGAACCTGCGGCCGTCCCGGTTGGCCGTCAGGTAGGAGACGTGCACGATGTCCCCCGCCGGGATCGTCACCCCGCTCAGCTCCACGTCCTCGAGGGCCACCCGAGGGATGCCGACGCCCTTGCGGAAGGGGATGAAGCGCAGCAGCTCCTGGAGCGTCCGGGAGAGCGTCTCGGGCCGCTCGCGCAGGGCGGCGAGCACGTCGGGGCGGCTGAGGATGGTGTACGAGAGGTTGCCGAGCTCGTACGTCGTGGTGTCCTGGCCCGTGATCAGCAGGACCATGGCCATCACGGTGAGTTCCTTCTCGTCGAGGACCTCGTCGCCGTCACGGGCCGTGGCCAGCACGCTGATCAGGTCGTCGCCGGGGTTCCTGCGCCGTTCGGCGGTCAGCTCGGCGAAGTACGCCCGCAGGTCGGCCTTGGCCCGTACCGCGTTGGGCTTGTTGGCCAGGCTCACGTCCATCATCGTCCGGGCGTTGGCGCGCAGCTGGGCGCTGTCGGCCTCGGGGATCTCCAGGACCTCACAGATCGTGATCAGCGGGAGCGGGTGGGCCAGGTGCTCCATGAGGTCGGCCGGGGGGCCCTGGTCCCGCATGCGGTCCAGCAGCTCGTTCACCACGTGCTGGGTGCGCTCCCTCATCCGCTCGATGTGGTCGGGGGTGAAGCCCTTGGAGACCAGGCTGCGCAGGCGGGCGCTGGCGGGAGGGTCCATGACATTGATCGCCTCGGCCTGGACGATCGGCTCGGGGGTCATGCGCGGGAAGTCCCGGCCGACGATGGCGTGGCGGCTGAACCGCCGGTCGGTGGTGACCGTGCGCACGTCGTCGTACCCCGTGACGAGCCAGGCCTCCCCCTCGCCGTAGGGCAGGCGGATGCGGCTGACCGGTGCCTCGTT
This sequence comes from Kitasatospora sp. NBC_01300, assembly GCF_041435235.1. Classification (NCBI taxonomy): domain Bacteria; kingdom Bacillati; phylum Actinomycetota; class Actinomycetes; order Kitasatosporales; family Streptomycetaceae; genus Kitasatospora; species Kitasatospora sp. NBC_01300. The sequence continues at coordinate 559,721 of NZ_CP108409.1, forward strand.
CATGAGCTGCCGGAGCGTCGGGTCGAACTCCAGGGTCTCGGCGAAGTCGAACGGGCAGTTCCGTGCGCTGGAGTCGGTGGACATGCGGACCTCCAGGTCTGGGCCGCGCGGGCCGGATGGGGGAGGGGACGAAATGCACCGGTACCCGATCGCGCGGCCGCACACACCGGTGGAGGGGCGAGAGCGCCGGTAATTCATCCGGTCCGATCAGCGGCTCGGCTCCACCCGCGGCCGGGGCCTGCCACCGGTCGGCGGCAGGCCCCGGCCCCTGGTGACTCAGCCCTCCCCGGCGGCCCGATTCTCCCCGGTGGCCCGGTGCCCGTGCCGGAAGAGCGGGGCGCGGGTGTCGAAGGGCACGTCCTCGCGGGAGGCGGCGACGGCGGCGTCCGAGCGGGGCAGGTCGAACGGGAGCGTCGCGGTCATCGGGGCCCGGCCGAGCGCGGCGTCCAGCACGACCTCGTCCGCGGCGCCGAACTCGCCGATCAGCAGCGCCGCGTGCGGGGCGAGCGGGGTGAGCACGGCGGGCCGCTCCAGCTGGGCGGCGAACACCGTGGGCACGGTGGCGGCCAGCGCGGTGAGCCGGGCGACCTCGGCCGGCTCGAACTCCAGCGAGCCGCTGTGGAAGTGCTGCTCCAACATCCCCTCGCGCCGCTCGTACGGGGTGGCGAGGCGGATCACGGCCAGCTCGGCCCGCTCCGGGTCCTCGACCAGGGTGCCGTACCCGGCGGCGGCGGCGGGGTCGATGCCCTCGACGTACAGCCGGGTGGCAGTGCGCGGCTCGCCGGCCAGGTGGACGACCGAGCGGCGCTGGACCTCGCGGCCCAGCGCCCGGCCCTCCGGGGCGCCGACCAGGTCGGCGGCGGCCTCCGGGTCGACGTACGGGTCGGCGAAGAGGCCGAGGCGGAACTTGTCGCGCAGGATGCGGCGGACCGACTCGTCGAGCCGGGCCTCGGTGACCGCGCCGGAGCGGACGGCGGCCAGGATCAGCTCCGGGTCCGTCTCGCCGCCGAGCTGGTCGGCGCCCGCGTCCAGGGTGAGCACGACCTGCTCGGCGACGGACAGCTCCTCGACGCCCCAGTGCCGCGGGGGCAGCGTGACCACTCCGGGGACGTCCATGCCGGTGATGGCGTTGAAGTCGGTGCAGACCACGCCGTCGAAGCCGTAGCGCCCGCGCAGCAGGCCGGTGATGACGTCCCGGTTGAAGTTGGCGCCGACCTCGGCGAGGCCGCTGCCGGAGGGGATCGCGTAGGCGGGCATGATCTGCGCGGTGCCCGCGGCGAAGGCCGCCTCGAAGGGGCGCAGGTGGGTCTCCAACTCGCCGCCGGGGTAGACCAGTCGGCGTCCGGCGGCGAAGTGCGAGTCCTCGCCGCCGGCCTGCGGGCCGCCGCCGGGGAAGTGCTTGGTCATGCAGGCGACGCTGTCCGGGCCGATCGGCCCGCCCTGGAGGCCCTCGATGTAGGCGGTGATCATCCGCGAGGCACGCTCCGGGTCCTCGCCGAAGGTGCCGCTGATCCGGGCCCAGCGGGGCTCGGTGGCGAGGTCGGCCATCGGGTGGATGGCGACCCGGATGCCGACGGCGCACAGCTCGCGGCGGATCAGGTCGGCGTAGCGGCGCACCAGGTCGGGGTCGTCGGTGGCGGCGAGGCCGATCGGCTCGGGGCCGGTGCTGAAGCCGCCGCCGGTGTGGGCGGTGGCCGGGTTGGCGGTGAAGCCGTGCCGGGGGTCGGAGGAGAGGGTGACGGGGATGCCCAGCCGGCCGGCCGCGGCGAGGTCCTGGACGTGGTTGTTCCACTCGGCCATCGCGCGCGGGTCGGGGACGGCCATCATGGCGAAGTGGGTGAGGCCGCGCTCGGCGATCAGGCGGGCGCCGGAGGGGAACGGGCCCTGGTCGCCGGGGAGCATCCGGCCGTGCAGCATCAGCGCGGCCTTCTCCTGCAAGGTCATCCGGGTGAGGAGGTCCTCGACCCGCTCCTCGACGGGCAGCCGCGGGTCCTCGTAGGGCTCCATGGTGCCGTTGTGGTTGAGGTCGCGGAAGGGTGTGCCGTCGGTGTGCCGCAGCAGGGTCAGCATGCCGTCACCTCGGCGGTGTTCGACGCGGCCGTACGGGCGCCGGTGCCGGCCTCGGTACGGGCGGCGGCCTTGGCGCGGAAGGCGTCCAGGGTCTCGGCGGGGACCCCGCAGGCGGTCAGGAAGCCCTCGGCGCCGCCGTGCTCGGCGCGGACCAGGTCGAGGAAGGTGCTCATCGCCCCGGCGGGGGCCTCCAGCAGCGGGGCGGGGACGACCATCCGGCCGGCCTCGACCTCGTTGAGGGCGGCGCGGTTGCGGTCGGCGAGGCCGGCCCAGATCTGCTCGATCGCCTCGTTGGTGCGGGCGTAGTCGGCGACGATCTCCTCGGCGGGCACCCCGAGCAGTTCCAGCAGCAGCGCGGTGAGCAGCCCGGTGCGGTCCTTGCCGGCCGCGCAGTGCACCAGCACGGCGCCCGGGCGGACGGTGGCCTCGACGGCGGCGGCCAGCCCCTGCGGCGCGGACTCGGCCATCAGCAGGTAGAAGGCGCCGAGGTCCTCGGCGGTGGTCATGGCCCGCATGGCCCGCGCCAGTTCGTCGTTGGTCGGCTCGACCCGGGCGGGGACGACGGCGATGCCGGCGGCCTCGGCGGCGGCCCAGTCCTCGGGGCGGCTCTCGGACGCGCCCCGGAGGTCGACGACGGTGGTGATGCCGTGCTCGCGCAGCTGGGCGACGACGGCCTCGTCGGCGGCGGGGAAGGGCTGGGCGGAGCGGAACAGGGTGCCGGGACGGATCCACCGGCTCGCGGGGTCGGCGAGCGCTGAGGGGTCGCGGAAGTTGACCAGGGACATGCGGGGGCCTTTCAGGAAGTGCGGAGCAGGTGGTGAAGGTGCGCGGCGGGCCGCGCGAGGGGGGGGGAGGGGGCTGAAGAGGGCGTGCGGTGCCGTCCGGACGGCCGGCGGCATCGCCCGGTGGTGTCGGGGTGTCAGGGTCTGGGGGTCTACGAGGGAGTAGGGCTGTCGGCTCGGGTCAGCCGGCGGTGTCGAGCACGTCCCGGTAGGCCTTGTGCCAGTCGGCCACCGTGCCGGTCTCGGACGCGATCAGGACGTGGTGGCGCACCATGCCGCCGAACTGCGCGCCGAGCGCGGTCGGACGCAGGTCGGTGGCCGGGTCGACGCCGAGCCGCTCGGCCGCGATGGTGACGGTGCGTTCGGTGAAGCCGTCGATCACGACCACGGCGTAGTTGTGCACGGAGCCCTTCACCTCGATCAGGCTCCGGCGCAGCCGGCGGCGGCGCTCGGTGTGCTCGACGGGCTCTTCCAGCCGGCCGCCGGTGGCGGTCAGCGCGTGGTCGAGCGCGGCCCAGAGCGGGAGTTCGGCGGGGGCGGCGGCGAAGGCGTCGAGGATGGCCTGGCCGAAGTCCCAGCCGAACAGCAGGGCCTCCTTCGCCGGGTAGTAGCGGAAGAACGTGCGGTGGGCGATGTCGGCGCGGCGGCAGATCTGGTCCACGGTGGTGCGCTCGAAGCCCTGCTCCTCGAAGAGGTCGAGCGCCGCGGTGCGGATGCTGTCGCGGGTGCGCGCCTTCTTGCGGTCGCGCATGCCCTGCTCCGCCGCGGTGTCCGTCCCCTGCATGGTTCTTCCGTTTCCTCTCGGTGAGTTGAGTGTGGATGGGGCCGCCGAGGGGGCGGCTGTCTGTACAGAATCACGGCCGACCGGGCTCGCTCAAGGCGAGCGCCGACTCTTCCGGGTTCCGTCATCTGGAATTTGCACAACTGCCTTTTGGCAGTACTGCCACTTCCGGAATGGTGTGGGGCGTCGGCGGCCGCACTTCCTCTGGCTGCCCCCCACTCCCCCCTCCTCCCTCCCCCGAACCGAGGAACCATGAAGCGGCACTACCTCCTGGCATCGGCGGCCCTCGCCACCGCGCTCACCCTCACCGCCTGCTCCGCCTCCGACGACGCGGTCTCCGGCGCCGGCGCCGGGAACACCGGCGCGGCGAACGACGGCCCGGCCGTGGACGGCGGCACGCTCAAAATCGGCCTGGACCGGCCGTTCGCCAAGCTCGACCCGGCCGACGGCACCCTGACCTCGATGCCGATGATGGTCCTCGCCAACGCCCTGTACGACCCGCTGATGGTCAACGGCGACAACGGCGCCGTCCAGCCCTACCTCGCCAAGTCCTTCACCCCCAACGCGGACGCCACGGTCTGGACCCTCGACCTGCACGAGGGCGTGAAGTTCAGCGACGGCAAGCCGCTGGACGCCCAGGCCGTCGCCGACCACGTCACCCGGCTCGCCAAGCCGGAGAGCAAGTGCGCCTGCGCCATCGACGCGGCCGCCATCGGCGCCACCACCGTCTCCGGCCCGACCACCCTCACCTTCACCCTCAAGGCGCCCGACGCCGCCTTCCCCAACCTGTTCACCCGCTCCCTCGGCTACGTCTCCGAGGCCCCGGCCGGCGACTCCCCCGCCGTCGGCTCCGGCCCGTACACCGTGGAGAGCGTGCAGCCCGGAGTCTCCGTCACCCTCGCCCGCAACCCCGCGTACTGGGGCACCAAGGGCCACGCCGACAAGCTCGTCTACCGGGTGCTCACCGACACCGACAGCCGCTACCAGTCGCTGCGCTCCGGCGACACCGACCTGATCTGGACCGAGACGCCCAGCCAGTTCAAGCAGGCCTCCGCCGACGGGCTGCGCCGCGCCACCGGGCCCGGCGCCACCACCACCATGGTCTTCAACACCACGTCGGCGCCCTTCGACGACGTGCGGGTCCGCCGGGCCGTGCAGTACGCGATCGACCGCGAGGCCGTGGAGAAGGTCGTCTCCCTCGACCAGGGCGCCGTCTCGGACGGCCCGATCGGCTCCCGCTCCCCGTACCGCACCGCCCCCGAGTACCCGGCCCACGACGCGGCCAAGGCCCGGGCCCTGCTCGCCGAAGCCGGCCACCCCGACCTCGCCTTCGACTACCTCGTCGACAGCCGCCCCGAGGGCCAGCAGCGCGCCACCGTGCTCCAGCAGATGCTCGGCGAGGCCGGGATCAAGGTGACCATCAAGCCGCTCGACGCCGCGGGCCTGGGCACCGCGATGCTCCAGCGCAAGTTCCAGGTGATCGACTTCCCCACCAGCATGTTCGGCGACACCGACACCGCGCTCACCAGCCTCTACCTGCCCAACTCGCCCTACAACTTCATGGGTTGGTCCGACCCGGAGACCTCGAAGGCGATCGCCGAGGGCCGCTCCTCCACCGACCCCGCCCAGCGTGCGGCCGCCTACCAGCAGGCCGCCCGACGGGTCATCGGCGAGGTGCCGATGGCCTTCCTCACCGAGAACACCGTCGGCTTCCTCGCCGGCGCCAAGGTCGGCGGACTGCCCGACCTGTCCAAGCGCACCGTCCTCAACGTCTCCCCCGCCCCCCTGTGGGTGAAGCGGTGACCCCCCGCACCCGCACCGCGCTGCGCCACGGCGGGCGGCTCGGCCGCGCCGCGGCCGTACTGCTGCTGGTCACCGTCGCCGCCCTGTACCTGCCCCACCTGATGCCGGGCTCCCCCGCCGTCGCCGCCCTCGGCCCCACCGCCACCCCCGAGCAGATCTCCGCCTACGAGGCCGGGCTCGGCCTGGACCGCAACGTGTTCGCCGCCACCTGGCAGTGGATCGCCGACGCCCTGCACGGCGACCTCGGCCACTCGCTGTCCACCGGAGCCGCCGTCACCACCGAACTCGCCGACCGCATCCCCGTCACCCTCGAACTCTTCCTCGCCGCCCAGGTGGTGGCACTCGCCCTGGCCGTGCCCGTCGCCCTGCTCTCCGCCTGGCGCCCCGGCGGCACCTTCGACCGGATCGCCACCGCCGGCACCTTCGGCTGGCTCGCCGTCCCCGGCTTCGCCCTCGGCCTGCTGCTCATCTGGCTCGCCGCCGTCCAGCTGCGCATCCTGCCCGCCACCGGCTGGACCCCGTTCACCGAGAACCCGGCCGAGAACCTGCGCCACCTGGTGCTGCCCGCCCTCACCCTCGGCCTCACCGAGGCCGCCGTGTTCACCCGCACCCTGCGCGGACAACTGCTCGACACCCTCGACCAGCCGTACATCGCCGCCGCCCGCAGCCGCGGCATGGGCACCACCCGGCTGCTGCTGCGCCGCGCCCTGCGGCCCTCCAGCCTGCCGCTGGTCACCCTGGTCGGCATCGGCATCGGCACCTCGCTGGGCGGCTCGGTGCTGGTCGAGTCGCTGTTCGCGGTGCCCGGCGTCGGCAGCCTGGCCGCCGGGGCCATCTCCGGCCGGGACTTCCCCGTCGTCCAGGCCGTGGTGGTGGTCAGCGCCCTCGGCGTGGTCGCGGCCACCTTCGCGGTCGACCTGCTGTACCGCACGATCGACCCGAGGATCGCCCATGAGCACCGCTGAGACCACCGTCGTAACCGTCGAGACGGTCCCGGCGCGCTCCACCCGCCGCCGGCGGCCCCCCGCCGGCGTGCTCGCCGCCGGGGCCTGGCTGGCCGTCGTCGCCCTCGCCGCGCTGCTGCTGCCCCTGCTGCCCGGCTTCGACCCGCTGCACGGCGACTTCGCCCACCCCGCCGCCGCCCCCGGCCCCGGCCACTGGCTGGGCACCGACAGCGCCGGACGGGACGTCCTGCAGCGCACCGTCGCCGGCGCCCGCGCCTCCTTCACCGTCGCCGCCCTCACCATCCTGGTCGGCCTGCTCGGCGGCGGAACGCTCGGCCTCGCCGCCGGCTGGTTCCGCGGCCCGCTCGACAAGGCGATCGGCTTCGCGACCGACCTGCTGATGTCCGTGCCCAGCCTGATCCTGGTGATGATCGTGGTCTCGCTGCGCGGCCCCAGCCTCACCGTGATCGGCACGCTGATCGGGCTGTTCACCGTCCCCCACTTCACCCGGGTGGTGCGCGCCGTCGTGCTCTCGCTCAGCGAACGCGGCTTCGTCCAGGCCGCCCGCATGCTCGGCACCGCCCCGCTGCGCATCCTGCGCCGCGAGATCGTCCCGCACGTCGTGCCGGTCGCCCTCACCTTCGCCTTCACCGCCACCACCGTCGCCATCGTCGCCGAGGGCTCGCTCAGCTTCCTCGGCTTCGGGCTGCGCCCGCCGGAGCCCTCCTGGGGCGGCATCATCGCCGAGGGGCGCACGGCCCTCGGCAGCGCGCCGTGGATCTCGCTGGCGCCCGCGGCCGTGCTCTGCCTGACCGTCCTCGCCCTCAACTACCTCGGGGAGCACCTGCGTTCGGGTGGTCCCGCCGGCCCGAAGGGAGCGCGCGGATGACCTCCGCCCCCGACCTCGACTCCCCCGCTCTCGACTCTCCTGCCCTCGACGAACCCGACCTCGGCGTCCCGGTGCTCGACGTCCGCTCGCTGGACACCGTCCTGCACACCCCCGACGGCCGCACCCTGCACGTCCTGCACGGCGTCAGCCTCACCATCGCGGCCGGCGAGTGCCTCGGCGTGGTCGGCGAGTCCGGCTCCGGCAAGTCCGTGCTCGCCCGCGCCGTCCTCGGCGTCGAGTCCCGCACCACCAGGGCCGTCGCCACCGGCGAAATCCGGCTGAACGGCGAGAACCTGCTCGCCGCCTCCCGCACCCGCCGCGCCGAACTGCTCGGCACCGGCATCGCCATGGTCCACCAGGACCCGATGACCTCGCTCAACCCGGTGGTCCGGATCGCCGACCAGGTCACCGAGTCCCTCACCAATCGGCGCCGACTCTCCCGACGCGAACGGCTGCGCACCGCCACCGAGTTGCTCGCCGCCGTCGACGTCCCCGACCCCGCCCGACGGGCCCGCGCCCACCCGCACGAGCTCTCCGGCGGCCTGCGCCAGCGCGTCGGCATCGCCGCCGCCCTGGCCGGCGAACCCGCCCTGCTGCTCGCCGACGAACCCACCACCGCCCTCGACGTCACCGTCCAGCGCACCGTCCTCGACCTGCTCGACCACCACCGGCGCAGCCGCGGCCTCGCCACCCTGCTGATCACCCACGACATCGGCCTGCTGTACGGGCGGGCCCGCCGGATCGCCGTCATGTACGGCGGCCGGATCGTGGAGACCGGCCCCACCGAGGCCGTCACCCGCCACCCCCGGCACCCCTACACCGCGGCCCTGCTGCGCTCCGTACCCCGGGTCACCGGCCCGCTGCGCCGCACCCTGCCCGCGATCCCCGGCTCGCCGCCCGACCTCACCCGGCCCACCCCCGGCTGCCCCTTCGCCCCGCGCTGCGAACTGGCGACGGACCTCTGCACCACGACCGCGCCGCCCACCCACACCACTGCGGACGGCCACACCGCCGCCTGCCACTTCCCGCTCACCGCGCCGCCTGACGCGCCGTCGCCCTCGCCCTCCCCCTCGTCCGACGAACTGGAGCCCGCGGCATGACCATCGCCCCTGACGCCGCTGACCCCGAAGCCGTCTCCCCCGATGTCGTCTCCCCAGACGCCGCCCCTCCCGGAACGCCCGTCCTGGAGGCCACCGGCCTCAGCGTCGTCCACCGCACCCGCTCCGGCCCACTACACGCCGTCAGCGGCGTCGACCTGGCCCTCCACCCGCGCCGCACCCTCGCCCTGGTCGGCGAGTCCGGCTCCGGCAAGAGCAGCATCGCCAAGGCCCTGCTGCGGCTGCCCCCGCCCACCACCGGCACCGTCACCCTCGACGGCACCGACCTCGCCACCCTCTCCCCCCGCGCCCTGCGGGCCGTCCGGCCCCGCCTCCAGATGGTCTTCCAGGACCCGCTCTCCTCCCTCAACCCGCACCGCCGGGTCCGCGACCTGGTCGCCGAACCCCTCGACGCCCACCCCGACCCGGCCCGCGACCGCGAGCAGGTCGTCACCGAGCAGCTGGCGGCCGTCGGCCTGCCGCCCGCCCTGTTCGGCGACCGCCGCCCCCACCAGCTCTCCGGCGGGCAGGCCCAACGGGTCGCCATCGCCCGGGCCCTGGCCGCCGGACCGCGCGTCCTGATCGCCGACGAGGCGGTCTCCGCCCTCGACGTCTCGGCCCAGGCCACCGTGCTCAACCTGCTGCGCGGGCTCACCGAGGAACGCGGACTGGCCGGCCTCTTCATCTCCCACGACCTCGGCGTGGTCCGCGCGGTGAGCGACGACGTGGCCGTGCTCCAACTCGGCCGCATCTGCGAACGCGGCCCCACCGAGGCCGTCCTCGCCGCCCCGGCCCACCCCTACACCGCCGCCCTGCTCGCCGCCGTCCCCGAACCCGGCCGCCCACTGCGCGACACCGGCCTCCTCCCCACCGACCCGCCCTCCCCCCTCGCCCCGCCCAGCGGCTGCCGCTTCCGCACCCGCTGCCCCCTGGCCGACGCTCGCTGCGCCACCGAGGAGCCGCAGCTGCGGGAGGTGGCACCAGGCCGCACGGTGGCCTGCCACCGGCCGCTGGTCGGCACTGCCGCAGGCATCTGACCAGCCGGGCGCAGCACGGGCCCCCTGGGCCGGGAGCCCTACTCCCGGCCCAGGGCCCGTCCCGTTCCGACCACGGACAGGCCCGCGTCCCGCCTCCCGCCGGCCGGCCGGTCGGCCCCGCTGTCGGAAGACCGTGCCTGCCGACGCGGCATCCCCGATCCCGCCTGCCCTTGACCAGCTACGCGAGCAGTCCGACGCCGCTCCCGGGGAGGTCCCCGGCCTGCTGGAGCGACTGGCCCAGGGACCGAACCCACGCGATCCGCGCGGCTGGAGCCTCACCATGTAGTTGTCGGGCGTCTCGTCGTAGCACGTGGCCAGGCCCCGCCACACTCGGATCCCGTGGGAGACCGGTTGCCCGCCCGCGCTACCGCGCCTCTTTCGGTACGTCCCGGTCAGACAGCGGAGAGGTGCAGCTTGAACGGCGAACCGTTGGAGCTGGGCTGCCAGCCGTTCGACCGCCCGGCCCGAATACCTGCGGCGACTTCGCGCGGCAGGATGACCTCAGCCGGCAGCATGTTCGGTTCGAGCACGGCCGGCCGACCGGTCTCCACAACGAGCGTCGTTCCGGGACGGACCGCGTCCTCCACCATGTAACCCAAGGTGATGCCGTCGTAGTCGCAGCACGGTTTCCTGCTCACTCGCCAGCGGTACTCGACGCCGTCGACGGCAATGCGGCGGGACCCCTTCTTCGCCAGTGCCACTCTTTGCCCTTCGGCCTTCGACTGCTCGTACATGTCTGTCGCCAGTCTCCCTGTACGGCACACACGTGTCACCGGGTTTGGCCCAGAGCTGATCACGCAAGGCCGAGGAGCGCGAGGGGGCGGCGTGTGCCGCGCGCGTTGCGGCGGAGGCCGGCCGCAATGTTCCTGACGCCGCTCAGCCGTAGGGCTCCGACAGCGAGGTTGCGCCAGGTCGCCATGGCGCGGGGGCTTTCCCGGTCCGCAGTTGGGAGGCGTCCTCGGCGAAGGTCGTGTCACGGACGTGACGCAGGGCCTCGATCTTCCAGTGGTTCCGGATCAGTTGCGCGAGCTGGGCGGGAGTGGCCTGTTCGGCGGTCAGGCCGGTGACTGCGTAGATGGTCGCGATGGTGGTCTTGCCGGTCTTGCGGTCGGTGCGGCGGCGCGTCCGTGACCCACTCGCCGACCGCCGGCAGCGAGGTCGCCCCGGCCAGTACCGCGCACGCCGTCAGGGTGACGACGACGGCCAGCGTGCACCGCACACCGCGCGGATCGCGTGGGTTCGGTAACTGGGCCAGTCGCGCCAGCAGGCCGGGGACCTCCCCGGGAGCGGCGTCGGACTGCTCGCGTAGCTGGTCAAGGGCAGGCGGGATCGGGGATGCCGCGCCGGCAGGCACGGTCTTCCAGGCAGGTCGCGGGGCGTCGAGAACTCCATGATCTTGGAAGCCGTGCCCGTCCTGCCTCCAGGGCACCCACCAGCCAGCAGATCACCACAAACCGGGTGTCAGCCAACTACGCCGAAGCCCTGGCAGGTCATCGGCAACACGGAGGCCCGACGGGACGGCGCCCCTGTCGGGCTTTCACCCGGCAGGGGCACGGCCTTCGCGCGCCGTTCGCACCCCTTCACGCCGGTGACGATTCGCGTACACAGCCTTACCGTTGGCTGCGATCACGGGTCGCACCTGGCGACCCGGCGTACCGGAGGTCCCATCATGCGACGCCTCGTCACGACGATCGGTACCCTCATCGCCGCAGGGACGCTGGCCGTGGCCGTCCCCACCTCCGCCCAGGCCGCCACGGGCACCCTGACGTTCTACAACGTGATCTTCCCCGACGGATCGGGCGTCGGCCCGGGCGTGCCGTACCTCGACCCGGCCCCCGGCTGCTACGAAGTACCGGGGGAGGCACACGGGCCCCTGTCAGGCGTGAACAACGCGACGGACAGCACGGTCCGCTTCTACTGGGGCGAGGACTGCACCGGCGGGTCGCTGTTCAGCGTGTCGGCCGGCCGTTCGGTCAGGTTCAACTCGCACCCGCGCTCCTTCCTGGTCGAGAGCTGACCGCAGACCCGAAAGCAGCCATACCGACCCCAGGTGGCCGGGCGACCGCAGGCCACTTCGGCCTGTCGGCCGCCCGGCGTCTACCGTCCGCCGTCCGGGTTCGTGCTCACGGCGGCGTTACGACGGCGATGGCGCTACGACAGCGGCAGCACCCGCCTGAGCGCACCGAAGGCCTCGTCCAGCAGGGCCCGGTGATCGGGGTCGACCGCCGCCGCGCTCTCCCCCGCCAGCATCCGGCCCGCGGAGGAGAGGCAGCCGGTGCGATAGGCGGCGACGGCGAGCGCGGCGGTCAGCCGGGGCTGCGGGTCCGGCGAGGTCTGCGCGATCACCTCGGCCAGCGCGTCCTCCAGTTCCTCGACGCCCTCGCGGGCCCGCGCCCGCAGCGACGGGGAGTCCACCACGACCTGCCAGAAGGCCGTGAAGCGATCCCGCAGCGCCGCCAACGGGTATCCCTCGTCGATGAGTTCGAGAATCAGGCGATGCAGCGCGGCGAGTGGGGTCTCGGCGGCCGGGCGCTCGCGCACCGCACTCGTGAACAGCTCGACGGCCTCCGGGATCCGGTCCAGGAGGAGGTCCTCCTTGCGCGGGAAGTAGTTGAAGACCGTCATGGTCGAGACCTCCGCCGCCTCGGCCACCTCCGCGACGGTGATCTGGTCGAACCCGCGCGCCAGGAACAGGGTGGTGGCCACGCCGGAGATCCGCTGCCGGGTCTGCGCCTTCTTGCGCTGACGCATCGTGAGGTTCCGGGACTGCGGTTCGTCGCCGGCGTCTGGGGTCCTGGCTGCATCCATGGCCGAAATTATATCCACCACATATTTTTAGTGACTACAGTGAAGTCATGAACACGGACATGCGCACAGACGCAGGCACCGACGTAGGCCCGAACGCAGGCACGGACTACGACGTGGTGGTGGCGGGCGGCGGGCCGGTCGGGCTGATGCTGGCCTGCGAGCTCCGGCTCGCCGGAACCTCGGTGCTGGTCATCGAACGGCTCACCGAGGTGGACCAGACGGTCAAAGCGGGCTCCATCAACACGCCCAGCGTGGAGGCCTTCTACCGGCGCGGGCTGCTGCCGGCGCTCGAAGACATCCACGCGCAGGCGATGGAGAAGTTCGCCCAGTTCACCCGGCAGCGCCGCCCGGGCGGGCCGCCCACCAACGGCGAAGTGCCCACCAACGGCAAAGCGCCCGCCGACAGCGCGGCGCCCGCGCGGACGCCGCTGCGGATCGCCGGGCACTTCGCCGGGATCATGCTGAGCCTCGACCGCTTCGACCCCGCCGACGACCCCGACTTCGCCGACCGCGGCCCCGTCGACAAGGCCGCCCTCGTCCCGCAGGCCGCCCTGGAGCACGTGCTCGGCGAGCGCGCGGCCGAGCTGGGCGTCGAGCTGCGCCGGGGCGTGGAGTTGACCGGCTTCGACACCGACGAGCACGGGGTGACCGTGCACACCGACGGCGGTGCGCCGATCCGAACCGGCTGGCTGGTCGGGTGCGACGGCGGCCGCAGCACGGTACGCCGGCTCGCCGGGTTCGACTTCCCCGGCACGGCCCCGGAGATCACCGGTCACCAGGCGATGGTGGAGATGACCGGCTCCGAGGCCCTGAACACCGGCTGGAACCGGACCACGGTCGGGACGTACGTGCACGGGCCGGTGCCGGGCCGGATCCTCACCGTGGAGTTCGACGGTCCGCCCGCGGACCGCCAGTCGCCGGTCACCGCCGAGGAGTTGCAGGCCAGCCTGCGCAACGTCAGCGGCGTGGACGTGACGATCACCAAGGTGCACAGCGCGACCCGCTTCACGGACAACGCCCGCCAGGCGAGCACCTACCGCGCGGGCCGGGTGCTGCTGGCCGGCGACGCGGCGCACGTGCACTCCCCGTTCGGCGGCCAGGGACTCAACCTCGGCATCGGCGACGCGATCAACCTCGGCTGGAAGCTCGCCGCCACCGTGCAGGGCTGGGCGCCAGAGGGCCTGCTGGACAGCTACACCGCCGAGCGGCACCCGATCGGCGCCTGGGTCCTGGACTGGACGAGGGCGCAGGTCGCGCTGATGCGGCCCGAGCCGCGCAGCGGCGCGCTGCGCAACGTCGTCGCCCAACTGGCCGACACCACGGCCGGGACCACCTACTTCGTCAAGCAGCTCTCCGGTGTGTGGCAGCGCTACGACCTGCCCGGCGAACACCCGCTGGTGGGCCGCAGCGCGCCGGACCTCGTCCTCGCCGACGGCAGCACACTGGCCGACCACCTGCACGACGGCCGCGCACTGCTGCTGGACCTCACCGACGACCCCGAGCTGCGCGCCCGCGCCGACGGCCACCGCGACCGGTTGCGGATCGTGACCTCCCACTGCCCCGAACAGCCCGAGCTGGCCGCCCTGCTGGTCCGCCCGGACGGCTTCGTCGCCTGGGCGGGTGGCAGCGGCGAGGCCGCCCCGGACGGGCTCGGCGAGGCGCTCGACGCAGCGCTCGGCAGGTGGCTCGGCGCGGCCCAGGGCTGATCTCAGGGCTGATCTCACGACCGGCGAGGGACCTACCGGAACACAAGGAACAGTTCTCCTGCTTCACACGCCCTCTGCGGTCAGCAAGTCGAACGCGCCTCGGATGACGGCCTGGCCTTTCAGCGCCGTGCCGGCCTTGTCAGGGGCCGTACCGGCGTCCGAGACCATCAGGCTGGTGACCAGCGTGCGGTCGTCGCTCGTGCGTGCGAGGTAGTTCAGCGTGATGACCCCGGGTTCGCTGCCGCCCTTGTACCAGACGGTCGGGAACCGGGACGGGGCCAGGTTCAGTCCGTCGTCGTTGAGGGTGAGTGCGTGCCCGATCTCGGGTTGGTCGAACCGCCACAGCGCCGCGTAGGCGTTGCAGATGTCGATCGGCGAGGCGAACCATTCGATCTGGTCGATCTTCCTCGGCTGGGGCCAGGTCTCGCGAACCTCGGGCAGGGGGAGTCGTTCGAGCTCCCGCAGCGCGGCGGAGCGGTGGTGTTCGGGCAGTGCCAGGTACTCGTCCGCGCGGGCCGGGTACTGGTTGGCCTTGAGCTGGAAGAACGCCTTGGTGGTCAGACACGGAATGTTCGCCCGGGGCTGTTGGTGGCCGAACAGGTCCATCTGGTGCACCACCGCGTCACGGCCGAGCCGGTGGATGAGGTGGTCGGTTGCGGTGTTGTCACTGAGAGAGATCATGCAGTCGGCGAACTCGGCCATCGTGACGGTGGTGCCGGCCGGGCAGTCCTGCAGTCGGCCCGAGGGCAGGCTCTTGAAGTCGTCGCGGATGGCCAACGACTCGTCCCAGGAGGCCCGTTGTTCGCTGACGGCCTGTGCGAGCGCGCCCAGCACGTACAGTTTGAACGCCGAGCCGATCGGCCGCTGGGTGTCGGCGCGTACGCCGTGCACCAGCTCGCAGCGCCCGTCCGGGCCGATCCGCGATGCGGCGAACGACACGCGGGCGCCCAAGTCGCCCAGCATGTCGTCGACTTGGGTCCACGACGAGAGCGGCGCCTCGTCGGGAGTGAGGCTCACATCGTTCACCAGACCCGAGGGATCCACGCGCACCCGCAGAAGGTAGTCGCCGTCACCGCCACTGACCGCCGCCTGCGCGTGATCCTGACCCGACTCGACGATCCTGCGCAGGGTGATGGGGCCCAGTTGGTGCAGCACCGCATTGAAGGCGTTCGGACCGCCGCTGGCGGCCAGGAGCGGCGCGGCTATGTGGTCGTGGATCTCGGCGTCCGTCACCGGCGCCCGTGCCGAGGCGTCCACAAGCCAGTCCACCTGGGCCTGGGCCTGGGCCGTCGACGGTGACGTGTCCGTACCGGGTGTTTCGGTCATTCGTCCCCTCCGCGGGGTGGGGGCCGAGGGAGGTGGGCCCGCTCTCGGCGATTGAGTCAACTCTGATGCTGCAAAGCGCACTTGTTCACGTGGGATGTTACCTTTCCAGTTGGAGATCTCCGGCGGCTGCGGCGCCGAATGCTCTCATCGCCCGCCGCGCCCGAGCGGGCACCGCCCACCCGGTGGCTACCCGTCGAGCCGGATGGTGGCGAGGGTGTTCCAGCAGATCTGCTGGCCGATCAAGCCTGTGCGGCCGGGCAGTTGGGCAGGACGCCAGTAGACCTCGTTGACGATGATCCGGCTCACGCGGAAGGAAGCGTGGCCGGGCCGGACTCGGTGGATGACCTGGGCGAGTTCGTCGGTGTCGGTGTCGGCGGCGGCGTATCCCACGGTCGTGTGGAGGACCCCGAGCGGGTAGTCGGTGGAGTCGGGGCCGAAGACCTGGTGGACGGCGGCGCGGACGCGGTGTTGGAGAGCGGCGAGTTCGCCGTCGGGGTGGAGGTCGAGGCGGACTCCCGTGCGGTAGGCGATCGGCGAGCCTGCCTGCAAGGAGACCGGTCCCGTCCCGGTGACTGCGGCACGCAACTGGTCGGCGAGGTGCCGTCGTTCGGCTTCGGTGATGGCGTCGGCCGGGGCGGAGGTGAGCATGTCGAGGGTGATGTGCGCGCGCTCGTCCGGCACCGGGAGGACGGGGAAGCCGGCGAGGGCCGTGCGCAGGTCGGCGAGCAGGGTGTGCAGCGCCGACCCGGGAGGCAGGTCGGGCAGGGCGTACACCTGGAGGACGCGTAGGCCGTCCGGCCAGGGCTGGCGGCCGAAGGTGGGGTGGAACGCTTTCACTTCGTCTCCTGGCGGTCGGGTGCGTCGGGTTCGGCGGGTGCGTCGGGTGCGGTGGTGGCCTGGCGGGGCAGGCGGTCGCCGATGCCGTACTGGGCGGCCTGGAGCCGGTAGGCCTCGGAGTAGGCGGAGGGCTTGGCCATCAGCTCGTCGTGGGTGCCCTCCTCGATCAGGCGGCCGTGGTCGAGGACGTAGATGCGGTCCGCCTGCGCGGTGGCCGCGAGGCGGTGGGTGATCAGGACGATGCTGACGCCGAGTTCGGTCAGGGCGCGGATCTTCTCGAAGGCCTCGATTTCGGCTTTGGCGTCCATGGCGCTGGTCGGCTCGTCGACGACGATCAGGTGCGGGAGGCGGCCGTCCGGTGCGGGGGTGGTCATGCGGTGGCGCAGCCTGGCGATGGCGACGCGTTGCCACTGCCCGCCGGAGATGCCGACGCCGCCTTCGAAGCCCTTGGCGAGGAGGGTGTCCCAGCCTCGGTCGAGTTCGGCGAGGACGGGGTGGAGGTCGGCGTAGTCGGCGGCGGCTTCCAGTTGCTGCTGGGTGGCGGGGGCGTCGGGTCGTCCGAGGAGGAGGTTGGCGCGCAGGGTGAAGGACCAGCGTTGGAAGTTCTGGGCCAACAAGGCGATGCCGGCGAACAGTTGGGCGCGGTCGGCGGTGGCGGTGTCGGTGGTGTCCCACCGGATGCGGCCCTGGTGGGGCTGGTAGACGCCGCACAGCAGGTGGGCGAGCGTGGACTTGCCGGAGCCGTTCTCCCCGACCAGCGCGATGACCTGGCCGCGGCCGATGGTGAGGCTGACCTTGTCGAGGGCGGGGGTGTCGCGGCCCGGGTAGGTGAAGGAGACGTCCTCGACGCGGATCTGCTCGGGGCGTTCGGGCAGCGGTGTGCCGCCGACGGGGATCGCGCGGCGGTGGCCGTGACGGCGCAGCCGGTCGAGGTCGGCGACGAACAGGGACTCCTCGTAGAGGGAGTTGATCTGGGAAACGAGGCCGGAGATCGAGGCGGAGCCGGTGCGGATGGCGACGACGGCCGTGCCGGCGACAGCAAGGGGCATGGAGCCGGTGCTGACCAGCCAGCCGAGCATGGCGAACGCGCCGACCGTGGCGAGTCCGGCGAGGGAGGCGGTCAGCAGGTCGGTGCGGGCCTTCGCTCCCGCGAGACGGGCCTGTTCGCGTTCGGCGGCGCGGGCCATCTGCTCGTAGTGCCCGAGCAGGAACGGCCCGCACGCGTGGACGCGGACCTCGGCGGCCGACCAGGGGCGGATCAGCATGTCCGAGAGCAGGCCGCTGGCCCGGCTGTGCTGGAGCATCGCCTGCGTGGACAGGTAGCGGCGGCGCGCGGTGCGCACCGCGCCCCAGCCGCGCGGGGCGGTGATGAGCAGCAGCATCGGCAGCAGTGCGGGGTGAAGGATGGTCAGCACTCCGGCGGCGGAGACCAGGGCGAAACCCGCCGTCAGGACGGACACGCCCTGGCCGACGATGTGCTGGATCGACCCGGCACCCCAGCGGGCCGAGTCGACCTCGGCCAGGAACTCCGGGTCCTCGATCGCCTCCAGCTCGGAGCGGGAGACGACAGCCAGGAAGTCGACGGTGGCCGCCCGGAACACCGCCGGTTCCAGGCGTCCGGAGGCGAGTCCGGACACGGCCGCGAGCACGGCCGACAGGGCGGCGACGGCCCCGACAGCAACGACCGCCGGAACGGCCGAGCGGAGGACGGTCGCCATGTCGCCCGGGGCGAGGAGCCGGCCGAGGGCCTGGTTGGTGGCGATCAGCGCGGCCGCGGCGGCGACGCCGCGCAGCACCTCGGCCGTCACCAGGGCCACCAACGCCGGACGGTCGGCGGCCCAGGCCATCCGTCCGGCCAGCCGCAGGAACGTGGGCATCTGACGGGCGACCGTCCAGAACGTCACCCTGGCGCCGGCGAACTCGTGCTTGGCCCAGCCGTAGTCGTAACGCATCGGGCCGCCGAACAGCAGGCGTTCGCTCTCGGAGACGTGGAGGTTGTCCGTCGTCGTGTTCGTGCTGGGTGAGGTCATGGCACTCCTGTCGCAGGGGGCACGGGGTAGTGGAACTCACGGGATCGAGGGCGCTGTTCGAGCTGGAATGCCCAGTGTCGACGCCACGCCCGTGCGTTGGGGCGGGCTCCTGCCGGATCACCCGAGTGGGTGACGGCGGGTGGCGGGTGGCCGCAGGTCGTACTGGCGCGACAGGTCGCTTCGGTTCGCGGATGGTGGCCCGGACGGGTGTCGGGGTCGCCATCAGCGGCGCCGGCGAGCTCAGATTTCACCGGGTTCGCGGGGTGACGGGACGCCTCGGCGCCATGGCCCCGGAGTCCGGGACCGGGTGGTTCAGGATGTCGCCAATGAGCTTTCGGGGGAACGTCGCGTGTTCGTGTCGGTCAGTTCGGGATGGACGACAGCACGGCGACAGCCGAGAGAGCGAACGGCAGGCCCTGGTTCTCGACGACGACGGCGTCGCGGACCGCCTGCGCGATGACGGGGTGGGTGGGGGCGTCAAGGTAGCGGGCGCACCGGGCGCAGCGGACACATCGCACCCCTGATGGACCCGCCCTGGCCCTGGATCCCGAGGCACACACCGCCTCCCTCACGGCAGTGGCAAACGGCGAGTTTCGACCTCGAACTCGCCCAGCAGACAGTTCGAGTTGGCCACGGTCCGACGCAAATGAAGTGCGCCGGACCGTGCTTGCTGTTCTACCCCATCCTCCTGCCGACCCACCAAGAAACAGGTCTGCGGTGTCGGCCGCAACGCCAATGCCGTTGGCCCCAAGGCCGATCGAGACGGTGCACGACGGCGGTGTCGTGCTTCGCTGGTGGTGCTCAGCGGTGGGCTCGCTTCCAGGAGGACGTGCCGCGCATTGTCCGTTCTGTTCGAAGGCTGGTGAGCTGGGGCGGCGTCCAGGTTCGCTGGCGCCGCCGCGGCCGGCTACCGACCAGGGCCGTCGACGGGTAGCAGGACGATCTCGATGGCGAGAGCACCACACTGCTCCTTCTCGACGGAGTAGATGTCGCGCAGGGCCGCGAGGGTGCCGTCCTGATCGGTGGTCGGGTTAATCGCGGCCGGGTCCTCGTGGTCGAGGAGGTTGGTGAAGTCCGGGTAGCGGCTGACGCGGGCGACTTCGCAGGTGACCGGGCCGTCGTGGTCAGTGCGGAAGGTGATCGTGTCGCCGAGGCGGATCGCTGCTTTGGCCGGGCTGGCGGTGCGGACCTCGACGGTCTTCGCGCCGGAGGCGATCAGTTGGTGGTATTCGGGCAAGAGGTGCAGGTCATGTGTTCCGGTCGGGCCGCGATAGTTGGGCAGAGAGCGACGGGTGACCCGGTCAAGGTGTGCGCGAAAGATCTGGTCCGAGTCAGGGGTGCGGCTGCGCAGGGCGACCATGGCGGTGAGGATCACGTCGCACAGCTCGGCCTGGACGTCGGCCTCAGTGCGGCTGTGGCCCTTGCGCGGGTCGGAGTTGAGGAGATCGGCCACGGCTTCGCTGACCTCGCCGGCTTCCTCGCTGATCTTGAGGATGCGCATCAGCTGTTCCTGTTCGGGCGGCAGCGTGGCGTCACTGTCCAGCCAGCCGACGAGGCGGTCTGCGTCGTCCCATGAATGTGCCACTGGTCCTGTTTCTCCGAACGTTGTTGTGCCCCGCCGCCGTGGAGTTGAGGGCAGGCCCGCTCGGGCGGCCGGTCTGGCTGCGGTTCCCGGGAGATGCCGTGCCTTCTCCCCCTGGCAGGTCAGGCGCTGACGAGGTCAGGAAGCGGTTGCCGAGCTGATTCGGTCGCGCGCGGAGCGGGCCGCACTGGACCCCTGCACGGCGGCGAGTTCTTCGTCGAGCTCGTGGAGGCGGTCGGTGATCCGGGTGGAGTTGACGTGGCCGAACAGGTGTAGGGCCGCTGCGGTTGCGGTGTCCGCGCCGTCGAACTCGCGGGCGCGGACGTACGCGCGGGCCAGAGCGATCTGGTCGAAGGCCCTGCTGCGTGTCCGCTCGACCGGGCGAAGCACGGTGCCCGATTGGATGCCGGTGATCGCCCGTCGGGCCCGGTCGATGTCGTGCTCGGCGGCGATCAGCTCGCACACGCCGACGGTAACCTCGTACTCGGCTTGGTCGAACCATTCCACCCAGGTAGGGATCTCGGTGTCGGAGTCGAGGGCGTGTTCGGCGACCGCGATGGATCGCTCGACGGCGGGCAGGTCGCCGAGGGTGGCGTGGCAGCGGGCTTCCAGGGTTGCCAGGACGGCGCGCAGCCGGTCGGCGGGCCGTTTGCGGGTTCCGTACAGCCCGGCTTGGACGAGGTCGAGAGCGTCGGCCGTGCGCCCCAGATGGTTTGCCTGCCTGGCGAGGCAGTTCAGAAGGTGCCCGGCGATTCCGGCGCCCGCCGGTCCCGCGGCTTTGGCCGCTTGGAGGCCGAGCAGCAGGTACTCCTGGGCCTCGGCGTGCCGTCCGGTGTCGTGCGTCATCCAACCGGCGACGGAGGCGAGGTCGGCGACGGCGACGAACAGCTCGCGTCCGACCTTGTCACTGACGCGCCCCTGTTTGGCGAGTTCGGTGACGTCGTGGAGCTGGCCGACGACGGCTCTCCTGCTGAGGCCTCCGCCGTGCGCGTTGTCGAGTGTGCGGAAGGCATCGGTGGTGGCACGGATTCTCTGGACGTCGGAAATGCCGAGGCGGCCCGGCCTGGTGGGGTTGGGGAGTTCGGCGTCCGGGAGGTGGAGCCAGGGCTGCACGGCGGCGAGCAGTTCCGGGCCGGCGAGGAGGCGGGCGCGGCTGGGGGTGGTGTCGTCGGTCATGGCGTCGCTCCGGGTGGTGTCGATGATCGCTGCGACGACCGCCGCTCCCGACCAGGCCGAGGCGATGCCGACCGCCGGTCGGCCCGTCATACCGATGTCGGCCGGGGCAAGGAGAACCTGGGGAGTACTGAGGCGTCCGAGCGCCTTGGCCAGGTACTCGGGGATGGGTGCCCGCGGCTCCTCGCCCGCGATCTACCGGGGCACACGGGAGCGGTCGGGCTGGATGTCGTTCCGGCCGTGCTCGCGGGCTACCTTGCCGACTTCCCGAACGACTCTCTCGTGGCTGGCCCCGGTGCGGGTGACCCAGTGGGCCAGGGCGTTGTTCGGGCGTCGTCCGGATGCGGGCACCGGAGGCTCCCCCTCTGCTCGGTGGCGTTGTGCCGTGCAGTTCAGGGTCATCAGCGTACGCCCCGGGCAGTCAACCACGTGGCACTGAAGGGCTGTTCGCAGCAAAACGCAGCAGCCCGCAGCGGGCTCCGCGGTGCTGGTCCGCACGGGAGTGCAGCAGTCGCGCGCCTGTCACCGCAGCAGCCGGATGCGGTGTCTTTGTGGTCAGCCGGCGAGCGCCGGACGGTCCACCTCCCAGAGGAGATCACGATGGAGAACCTGCTGACGGACGAGGTCTTCGACCCGCAGTTCGGCGAGCACGAGGCCGACGCGCTGACCAACGGCCGCAACCGCAGCAACGACAGCGACAAGGACAACTACTTCGAGTAGCCGCCGACGTCCCGCGCAGAGCGCCCGGGACAGGTGGCGAGCAAGGGGTCCGGCACGGCGGGAAGCCGAGCCGGACCCCCGGTTCATGAACGAAGACGGTCGGCGGTGGAGGAGGCGTTGTGATCGAGTGGATCGAGAGCGGTGGGCCAGGGCTGTCAGGCCGTCCGGTGTTCGGCGGCGGCGTCGCAGTGCGCGAGGTCAGCGACGAGCGGGGGCGATTGGCGATAGCCGGTGACTGCGGCGCGGAACTGGCGCGGCTGCGTGCCGCGCTGGATGCGGTTGCCGCGGGGCGCTGGGCGGAGCTGACGGGCTGGGCGGGCTCGTACTGGGTGGTGGCCGAGCAGGCAGGCGGGCGCCGGTTCGTGTGCGGTGACCTGGCCGGTGTGCGGGGGCTGTGGCACGCCCGGGACCGAGCGGCTGGGGTGGTGTGGTCGAGCGACCTGGCCCGGCTGGCCGCCCGTGTGGGGGCGTCGGTGGATTTGGAGCTGCTGGCCGCCCGCTTGGCGGTTGGTGGTCAGCACTGGCCGACCCGCAGTCCGTGGGCCGGGGTACAGCGGGTGCCGGGTGGGTGGGGTCTGGTCCTGGACCGGAGCGGGGTGCGCCTGGTCGATGTCCGGAATGTGGGACCGGAGAAGGACGTGGTGGCCGGGGCGGGGCGGCTCGGTGAGGCGCTGCGGGTCGCGGTGCAGCGCAGGGTACGGCTGGCGGGCGGGCCGGTGGGGGCGGATCTGTCCGGAGGGCTGGATTCGTCGGCGTCCGTGCTGCTCGCCGCCGAGGTCGGTTCGGTGCACGCGGTCACCTACACCGATGCGCTCACCAGCGCGGAGGACGCTCTCTACGCGGCGCGGGTGGCGGTGCACACGGGGGTCAGGCACACGATCGCACAGGGCGGGAGCAGCGAGCTGCCGTTCGGCCTGAAAAGTGCGCCGGCCACCGCAGAACCCGCCGCAGCGGTGGTGAACCTGGGGATGGACCGGTGCTACCTGGAGCCCGTGGCCGGTCTGCCCGTGCACCTGACCGGGCACGGCGGGGATGTGGTGCTGGACTCGTCGGCGGCGTGCTGGGTCGGACAGATCCAGCGCCGCATGTCGGGCGAGGCCCGGCGCGGCGCGCACGACTTCGCGCGGCTGCGCAACGTGGCGCCCGGCCCGTACTGGCAGTCGCTCAAGAAGGCGGCGGCCTCCACGCCCTCCCGGGCGGCAGGGACGACGGCGCGGCAGTTGCGGGCCGGAGGGCTGCCGCCGACGTCCCCCGGGTGGGCCTGGTGCCGCCCGGGGCAGGGGGCCGGATGGCTGACCGCCCCAGGGCGGCGTGCGGTCGCCGACCTCCTGGATGGCACGTGGGGCGAGCCGGTGCACGACGGTTTCGCCGACGACGTGGACCAGTGGGCAGCGTTGTGGGCGGTCGGGGACGATGCCCGCGCCGCCGCCCCACTGTACGACGCCATCGGCGTCCGGCCGGTGCACCCGT
Source organism: Kitasatospora sp. NBC_01300 (assembly GCF_041435235.1). Taxonomy (NCBI): domain Bacteria; kingdom Bacillati; phylum Actinomycetota; class Actinomycetes; order Kitasatosporales; family Streptomycetaceae; genus Kitasatospora; species Kitasatospora sp. NBC_01300. The sequence goes on from NZ_CP108409.1 coordinate 582,776, forward strand.
TCCTCGACAACCAGGTGGTGCGCGCCGCCTTCGCGATCCCCGCTTACCGCCGCCGGGGCACCTACACCTACAAGCCGGTTCTGGCCGCCGCGGTGGAGCTGCCAGACTGGCTGATCGGGCGACGCTCGAAGGGCTCATTCACCGCGCAACGCATCCAGGGTCTAGCTCGCCACCGCCGCACTCTAGAGGAGCTGGTGACCGACAATGCCCTGGCCGCATCCGGGCTGGTCAACGCGGGGGCGGTGCGCTCCGCGCTCGCGGAGACTGCGGCCGGGCGCACGGCCGACCCGATCGCCGACCTCCACCACCTGGTGATCGTGTGCCAGTGGCTGCGCGGGTCGGTGTCCGCCTCGGTGCCGTTGGCAGCGGCATGCTGACCGTCTCGCCGCACGTGCGGCATGCCACAGCGAACAGCCGGACCGCCGTCTTGAACGTGCAGGCCGGGACCTGGGTGATGCTCGACCCGGCGGCCTCCCGGATCTGGCAGGCGATCGTGCATCGCGGCGGTACCGAAGGGCTCGCCGAGGAGATCGCCGTCCCCGTCGACGCGGACCCGGCCACCGTCCGGGAGAAGATCGTGGCAGCCGTCGCCGGCATGGTCGAGCGTGGCCTGCTCACCGACCTGAACGCCCCGCTGCCACGGCGGCCGTGGTGGCGGCGGCTCAGGAGCACGCGATGACCGTGATGACGCCGGCCGCCAGGCCACCTGTCCGCCGGCGCACCCGGTTCGCTGCCGTGTTGGCGCTGGCCGCGTCGCTGGTGCTGCACCGGCTGCCACTGCGTCACCGTCTGGCGGTGCTCCGCCCGCTGGGGCGCGCACGGTACGCGAGCGTGGCCGTGCTGGAGGGGCGGTACGACGCGGTCCTCGCGGTGGTGCCCCGGTGGTGGCCCGGGCGGATCGCGTGCACGGAGGTGGGGTTGGCCACTGTGCTGGCGTGCGCGCTGGCGGGCCGCCGAGCCGATCTGGTCTACGGCGCCCGGTTCCTCCCCGACGCCGCACACGCCTGGGCCGAAGTTCCGGGAGGAGCAGCAGGCCGGGACACCGGGGACGCGGGCGACCGCCCGTGGACACCCGTCGCACGATTCCCCGAGCGAGTGAATCCCTCATAGCGGAGTTGACGCCATGGCTCGCTGAACTCTCGTGATTCCCTGGATGGTTCGGGAAACTGGTTGCCCGGCTATCGCGCCGTGGCCCCTGATGTCCTGGTGACCGCTCCCGTTCTCCCGCTGGCCCCGACCGGCCAGGTCCCGCACATGGCGCTGGAGGCCGACCGCCACGACGCCGTCGCGCGCGCCGTCAGCACCGGCAGCATCGCCCGCCGCCTGCCGGCCGCCCTGCGCCAGGCCTTGGTGCTGGGCTGGCGCACCGACCGCCCCACCGTCGTCCTGCTGCTCACCGCGCAGGCGGTGACGGCCGCTCTGACCGTCGCCGCCCTGGGTGCGACCACCCGGCTCCTGGCCGCGCTGTTCGCCACCGGCGGCCTGCGCGCCGCGCTGGCCGCGAACGTCTGGCCGCTGGCCCTGCTCGGCGCCGTCGTCGTCGGGCGCTACCTCGCGGACGCCGTCGCACAGGCCGCCGCCGCCCGCCTCGCCCCCCGGGTCGTCCGCGAGGCCGACCTCCAGGTGATCGCCGCCGCGACCCGCGCGGAGCTGATCGCCTACGAGGACCCGGCGTTCGCCACCGCGTACGAGGCCGCCACCGACGGCACCGAACGCACCCGCGACCTGATCACCGACGCCCAACACCTCACCGCCGCAGCCGCCCGTCTGGCAGCCGGTGCCGCGTTTCTCGCCTACCTGCATGCCGCGCTGCTGCCGCTGTTGCTCGCCGCCGCGCTGCCCGCAGCGTGGGGCGCGGTGCGGGCCGCCCGGATCGAGCACGCCGCGCACCACCGCGCCCTCGCCGACGCCCGGCTGCGTGGCGTCCTGCGCGGCTACACCACCGAGCGGACCACCGCCGACGAGGTCCGGGCAAACGGTATGGGCCCCTACCTCACCGAGCAGTACCGCACCGTGTCCGCACGGCTGGAGGCCGAACAACTCGCCGGGGCCCGCCGGGCGCTGCTGGCCAAGGGGGCCGGCGACACGATCACCGCGGCGGCCGCCCCAGCGACCTGGGCCGTGCTGCTGTGGCTGGCCACCACGGGCCGCACCGATCCAGCCGCCGCCGGCGCCGCCGCGCTCGCCCTGCGCACCGCCTCGGCCGCCTCCGCCGGCCTGCTCGCCGCCGGGGCCGGGCTGTTCCGCACCTGCCTGGCCTTGGACGACTGGACCAACTTCCTGCGGGTCGCCGACTCCTGGGCGAACCGCCGCGGCACCGCACGGATCACCGCCGCCCCAGCGACCATCACCGCGACCAACGTCCAGTTCACCTACCCCGGTACGGACCGCCCCGCCCTCGACGGCATCAATCTCACCCTCCGCCGAGGCGAGATGGTGGCCCTGATCGGGGAGAACGGCTCCGGGAAGACCACCCTGGCCAAACTCCTCACCGGCCTGTACCTGCCGACGGCGGGCACCGTCGCCTGGGACGGCCAGGACCTCGCCGGGGCCACCCCGGAGAGCCTGTTCGGCCAGCTCGCCGTCGTCCCGCAGGACTACACCCGGTGGCCGCTGGCCGTGCGGGAGAACATCACGCTCGGCCAGGCGAGCACCGACGCGAAGGTCCTCGCCGCCGCCGAGGCCGCCGGCGCGGACGAAGTCGTCGCCCGGCTCCCCCACGGTCTGGACGCCTCCCTCGCCCGCTCCTGGTGGGGTGGGCACGACCTCTCGGGCGGCCAGTGGCAGCGCCTCGCCGTCGCAAGGGCGTTCCACCGCGACGCCCCGGTACTCGTCCTGGACGAGCCGACGGCCGCCATGGACGCCAGGGCGGAGCGCCGGGTGTTCGACCGCCTCAGGTCCCTCGCGGCGAGCCGGACCACCGTGTTCGTCACGCACCGGCTGTCGAACGCCCGCGCCGCGGACCTGATCGTCGTCCTTCAGCACGGCCGGGTGGTGCAGACCGGGTCCTGGAGTGAACTCTCCACCAGCCCAGGGTTGTTCCACGATCTCCTGAAGCTCCAGGAGGGGCACTGATCCCTGTCCCGCACCTGGCCGACTACGGCCCAAGGGTGCCGGCGCGGGCGGGCGGCGGCGCGGGCGGCCCGGTAGGAGGGGCCCACTCGCCCTCAACCGGCGGCGGCGCCGGGGCCGAGGGGACCGGCGGCGCGTGTCAGGCGGTCGAGGTGATGGCTCGGGTGACGGCCGTGACCGCCGGGGTCGGGCGGCCGGGGAGGCGCACTACGAGGACGCGGCGGAGCTCGGGAGGTGTGCCTTCGACGTTCAGCAGGCTCACCCCGGGCGGCAGCACCGGGGAGAGCCGGGAGGGCACCGTCGTCACCCCGAAGCCGCCGGCGACCAGTTGGAGCTTCGTCAGCCAGTCGCGCGCGCTGTGGACGATGTGCGGACGTGCGGGCAGGCCGGGCCAGACGCCGAGCAGTGGCTCGGAGTTCGACGCCGGGGCGGCGATCCACGGGGCGTCGACCAGTTCGTCGACGTGCACCTCGGTGCGGCCGGCGAACGCTCCGGTCGAAGGCACCGCAACGACCAGTTCGGTGTCCATGACGGTCTCGACGTGCAGGCGCGGCGACTCGCCGTCCAAGGGCCGGTGGGGCGGGCGGGACGTCAGGACGGCGAGGTCGATCGAGCCCGCGCGCAGTGCCCGGACCAGGGTGGGGGTGGTGCCCTCGGTCGTGGTGACCGTGATCCGCGGGTCGGTTGCCGCGAGGCGGGCGAGGGCGGGAGGCAAGATGGCCGCGCCCGCGCTCAGGAACAGTCCCAGCCGCACCAGTTCGGTCCGCGGGGCGGTGCCGGTGAGGTCGTGCTCGGCCGCCGTCAGGCAGTCCAGGATCGTGCGGGCGTGGCGCAGCAGGGTCAGGCCCGCGGGGGTGAGCCGCACCCCGTCGGGGCGGCGTTCGAACAGGGTGGTGCCCGCGCTCCGTTCGAGGGAGGCGGCCTGGCGTGAGATCGCCGACTGGGTGTAACCGAGCCGGGCGGCTGCCGCGGTGAAGCTGCCGGACTCGGCGATCTGCTGCAGGACCCGCAGGCCCGTGCTGGAGATATCCATGCGGCATACGCATACCACAGATGCTTGATCGTCGCTTCCCGCATGCTCTCCCGGGTTTCTAGGGTCGAACTCGACGAACTCGACGAACACGGAGGTCATCACGTGCGAGCAGCAGTCCTGACGCAGTTCGGCGCCCCGCTCACGGTGCGGGAGGTGCCCGACCCCGAGGCCGGCGGCGGCGAGGTGGTGGTCGAGGTACTCGCCACCTGCGTGGCCCCGTACGCGGCCGAGGTCTTCAGCGGCGAGCGGAACTACCCCCTGGTCCCTCCCGTGGTGCCCGGGATCGGCGGGGTCGGACGGGTCGTCCACGTGGGCCCGGACGCCACCCGGCTGCGCCCCGGCGACCTGGTGTGGTGCGACTGCACGGTGCGCTCGCGGGATGACGCCCTGACGCCCGACATCACGCTCCAGGGCTGGAGCTCCCGCGGCGAGGGCGGCGCGCGGCTCGCCCGGCACCTGCACGACGGATCGTTCGCCGAGCTCATGCGGGTCCCGACGGAGAACGTCTTCCCGCTGCCCGCGGCGGCGGGGGACGACCCGGCCCGCTGGGCCGCGCTCGGCGTTCACGTCATCCCGTACGGCGGGCTGCTGGCCGGCGGGCTCGCGGCCGGTGAGACGCTGCTCGTCAGCGGGGCCACCGGCAACCTCGGCAGCAGTGCGGTCGCGGTCGCGCTCGCGATGGGGGCGGGCCGGGTGGTCGCCCCCGGCCGCAACCGGGCCGCGCTCGACCTCCTCGCGGACCGGTTCGGCCCGCGGGTGCGCCCCATCCCGCTGACCGGGGACGAGGCCGGCGACCGCGCGGCGATGTCCGCGGCGGGCGACGGCCCGATCGACATGGTGATCGACCTGCTGCCGCCGAGCGCACCCAGCTCGGTGGCGCGCACGGCAGCCATGACCGTGCGCGAGTACGGCCGCGTCGTTCTCATGGGCGGCGTCGGCATGCTCGGTGGCGACGACCTCGCGCTCCCGTACCCATGGATCATGCGCAACTCGGTCACCGTGCGCGGCCAGTGGATGTACCCGCGGACGGCGAACGTCGGCATCATCCGGCTCCTCGCCTCGGGCGCCCTGGACCTCGCCCCCGAACGGGTCCGGTCCTTCGGCCTCAGTGCCGTCAACGACGCCGTCGCGTACGCCGCCTCACATGGTGGCCCGTTCGACCGCACCGCCCTCATCCCACCGGCTCGCTGACCGGGCCGGCTGATCTCCACACGTCAGCGCCACGGCCCAGCGCTCGTCCGGGGAGCCGGGCCGACGCGTTCAGGTGGCTACTGGGCCAGCACCACGGTGAAGACGAAGAGGACGACGGCGAGGACGATGGTGCACAGCACCGCGGCCCGCATGGGCGTCAGCCAGTCCCGGAAGCGCTTCTCCGGAAGGACGCGCTGGCTCGGACTGGTGCTGTGCTTCCACCAGTCGACGACCCGCCGGAAGTCGGCGTCGAAGTCCTCCGACGGGTGGAGGTCGCTGGCCATCACGGTGGACATCCAGTGGCGCCGGCCGTCGGTGGTGTGGACCCGGGCCACACGTGTGGGCGCGCCGCGGCCTTGGAACTCCGACACGTCGATCCAGGAGATCTGTTGCCAGGAGTAGGTGCGGCCGCGGCCGAACCCCCAGCTGATGGTGACTCCGTCGGTGCCGACCCTGCTCCAGTACCGCATGGAGAGGAGGCGACTCGCGGCGGCCAACACCACCGTCCCGCCGACGAGTAGGACCATGGGGCCGAGGCCGAGGTGGAACTTCAGGTGGCCGGCGACGAGTTCGGCCGTGACGACGATGAGCACCGGCCCGAGGTCGGACCAGTCCGGGCGGAATCTGTCTTTCCCCCGGAAGATCAGTTCATTCACACTGCGCACACTACGCCGCCCTCGCCCCGGCCTCGCAGGGGGATGGGTCAACGGCCGTGCGGCTCCCGTCGGGGCCGGTCGAACACCGACAAGTCGGCTGGCACCGCGTCTGGTTGTGCCGGCTCGCGCCGAACCTCGCTCTGAACCTCGTGCTGGACGAGGACGCTGCGGAGCCCGGCCGAGCGGGCTCGGATCACCCGATCACAGACGCCTGCCAGTACTGGACCCCTTCGACGGTGTTGCGCGGCTTGTGGGCCTCGCGGTCGAAGGGCGGCATGACGGGCGGCCGTGGCGCGCCTACTCGCCACGCTTCGCAGGCTGCGGGGCGAAGGGGCCCGGGGTGGTGAAGGCGAGGGTGGCGAAGCGTTGGGCCAGGTGGTGGTGGGTGGCGGCGTCCGGGTGGAGTTGGTCGGGCAGCGGGAGGCCGGCGGCGTCGGCCGGTCCGTAGAGGTCGCGGCCGTCGAGGTAGTGGAGGTTCGGGTCGTCGGCGGCCCGCTGTTCGACGATGCGGGCCAGCTCGTCCCGGATGACGCCCAGCGTCAGCTTTCCGCTCGCGCGCTCCGCGGGGTCGCCCGTTGCCCGGAAGCAGAGTTGTCCGGCGCTGAGAGCGGTGAGGTCGATCGTGCTGGGGCCGGGTGTGTCCTCGACCATGGGGCACAGGATGGGCGAGACGACCAGCAGCGGCGTTCGGGGGTGGCCGTCGCGGATGGTGTCGAGGAAGCCGTGGACGGCGGGGGTGAAAGCGCGCAGGCGCATCAGATCGTGGTTGACCACGTTGATGCCGATCTTGACGCTGATCAGGTCGGCGGGGGTGTCCCGCATGGTGCGGGCGGTGAAGGGGTCGAGCAGGGCGCTGCCGCCCAGGCCCAGGTTGATCAGTTCCACGCCGCCGAGGGCGGCGGCCAGAGCGGGCCAGGTGGTGGTGGGACCGGCGGCGTCGGAGCCGTGGCTGATGGAACTTCCGTGGTGCAGCCACACCTTGCGGCCTCGGTCCGGCGCGGGCTCGACGGGGGCGTCGGTCCGCAGTGCAACGAGTTCGGTGGTCTCGTTGTAGGGCAGCCAGATCTCGACGTCCTTGACCCGGTCGGGCAGGTCGCTGAAGCGGAGAGTGCCGGCGGTGCCTGGGCGGCGTTTGGCGGTCCTGGCGGTGATGTCGATGGTCAGCGTGTCGCCACCGGTCACGCCGGCCTGACCGGCCAGGCGGCCGTCGACGAGCAGGTCGTAGACGCCGTCCGGGCGCGCCGGGGCACCCACGTAGGCGGTCTTGGTCGGCAGGGTGTCCAGTTCGACGGCGGTGGCCCGGGTGCGGAAGGCCAGCCGTACACCGGAGGGTTGGGACTCCGCCCTGGCCAGCTGCGGGTCGGCGCACTGGGCGCGGGCCCAGGCGGGCAGTCGGTGCGGCAGCAGGCCGCGCTCGGTCTGCTCCAGGTCGAGGGCTCCGCGCAGGAGGTCCGCGGTGATGGGTGTGGTGATCCAGGCGTGCGGATCGTGCTGGCGGTGCATGGTGTCGGCCTGCCCGTCGGGGTTGTCGTGGTGTTGCGATTCATTCGATGGGGGGGGTGCCGGGGGCCAGGGCCCTTCAGCAGGCGGCTGTGCAGGGCCTGCTGAGGCTCCGGTAAGACATCTAGACGTCTAGATGTCCAGGCTGCAGATGCTATCCCTCGCCGAACCGCACCCGGTTGAACAACAGGAGAACTTCACGGATGCGAATCCGGACTGAACCCAGGACCGCGGCTCCGTAGGATTCGCCACGTGCCGACGCCACGGAACAACGGTCCGTTGTGCCTCCAGTTCGCCCACGCCATCCAGGAGCGCATCGACACCGGCGAGTACCCCCCGGGCTCCCGACTGCCGAGCGAGCCGGAACCGTGCGGGCAGTTCGGCGCCGACCGCCTGATGATTCGTCAGGCCATCGCCGATCTCGACCGCGCGGGCGCGATCGAGATCAGGCGGGGGGTCGGCACCTTCGTGCGCCGGCCGGTCGTGCGGGCCACGATCGATGTCGACCCGAACAGCGCCCGCCTCGATGTCGGCAGCCAGAGCGTGCCGGTGCGCGGTCTGAAGGGCACCGAGGAACGGGCCGTGGAGGTGTCGGTCGGCTCGGACACGGCGCCCGACCGGCAGGCGGCCGAGCATCTACGGCTGCCCACGAGCGCGCTGACTCGCATCGACACACTGATCGTGATCTCCGCCCAGCCTTGGGCCGTGAACAGCTACTGGGTGGCCACGCACCTGCTGCCCACAGGCTTCGCGGAGTCAACGGAGTCGCGGAACACCGCGGTGGCGGTGGCCGAGGCGATCGGTATCGAACTCGAATACGACTGGCGCTCGTTCAGCGCGATCGCCGCCGACATCGCCGACGCGCAGCGGCTCGACGTCTCGGCCGGCAGTCCGCTGCTCCTGCGCGAGGGGGTCAGCTGCGCACCGGACGGGCGGCCGATCCTCCACGTACGCCGGCGGATCTACGGCGAGAACGCCAGCTTCGTGATGCGCTACCGCGAGTGGCGCCAGGCGGACCAGGGCTCGGGCGGCGCGGACACCCGGCGGCCGAGACGCGCCTCGTCGCGCGGGGACTCTCACCTCTCTCCCGTCGCAAGTGATCCGGACCGCATTTGACGCTGCGCCCAGGTGTGACCAGGTGTGACCAGGTGTGACCAGGCACAACCGGAACAACCGGGACGTCGGGGGCAAGAGCCCGGTGGCCCGACGGCCTCGGTGAAGCCGCCGGGCCACCGACCCGCTACGTCCTACTTCTCCTCCGGCTCCCAGGCGCGGAGCAGGTCGAGCAGCCCTGCGTCCCCGTCCACGCGCAAGGACTCGGCCTTGATGCGGTCGTACAGGTAGAGGACCAACTCGCCGGCCGTGCCATGGACGGACGCGCCGGCTGCCTCCGGCTCCTCGCCGGCCGCGGCGGTGGGCGCCGGGATGCGGGCGGAGCGTGCGCCGTCGCCGTCGACCGTGAGGCGCCAGGAGCGGCCCTCGGCGGAGTGGAAGTCGAAGGCCGTGGGCTTGTGCGGCCAGGCACTCGGCGTTCCGCAGACGGTGAACAGGAACTCCTCCACACCGTCGAGTGCCACCTCGACCGGCAGCGGCTGCGCAGCGCCCCCGGCGAGCCGGGCGTCGTACGTGTGCACCGCGATCTCCTGGACCCGGTGCCGGGCGACACCGCCGGAGGTTCGCGGTGACTGCGACGCGGGCCACCACGTCCAGCAACCGCTCTCCGGGCCCGCCTCGCGCAGGGCGCCCAGCAGGAGCTGCGTCGACGCGGCCAGCCAGGCCAGCAGGGCCTCACGCTCGCGCGGCACTTCCAGCGCGGCGCGCGCAGCGGCGGCCTCGGCCGGGGGAGCGTCGGCAGGCCCCGCGCCGACGATAGCGGCCCAGAAACGGTCTCCCCCACCCAGGTGCTTCACCAGATCGAACAGCGTCCACCCGGGGCAGGTCGGCACCTGTGCATCGAGACTGGGCGCGGCGGCGACCGCGGCGCGGAAGGCGGTCGACCGTTCATCGATCAGTCGCAACAGGTCAGGAAGCCCGAGATTCTTTTCCACGCCGGATGTCTATCACCGTGCTCCGGTGATCGACCAGCGATTTTCACGGTCGCCGCCGGTTGGCCATTGCGGACGTCCTCACCTCCCACCGCCCGCCTAGATGAATGAGTCCGATGTCCTCAGTGGTCATAGGCGATGAGTGAGCGCTTGAGCGCGGCGCCGGTGTTCCAGTTGTGCCAGATCGCGGCGGCGAGGGCGAGCAGGCGTTGACCGGTGCGGGCGAAGACGCCGGCCTCGGTTCGTGCGCCGTGCTGTTCGAGACTGAGCTGGCCCTTGAGGGTGTCGATGACTGCCTCGATCCACTGGCGGACGCGGGCGAGCCTGCCGAATCGGGCAGGCTCGCCCTTGCGGTCGGGCCGGACCAGGTGCGCGCCGAGCTCGTCGGTGACGAAGGCCTCGAACGCGGCTCCGGCGAAGCCTTTGTCGCCGAGGATCACCTGGCCCCGGCGCACGAGGTGTCGGTCACGGCCGAGCATGGCCTCCATGACCTCGCGCTCGCCGAGTTTCGGGTTGGCCAGGCACCAGCTGACCGGCATGCCCTCGGCCGTGGTCAACAGGTAGAGCCGCAGACCCCAGAAGAAGCGGGAGTGACTGGCGCAGTAGCCGTACCCTGCGGTGCCGGCCAGGGCCGAGCGCTTGACCGTCTCACGGGAGGCCGCGCAGGGCAGCGGCGTGGAGTCGATCAGCCGCAGGTCGTCGTGCCAGGTCGGCACCTGCCGGGCCAGTGCGCCGACGACCTGCGGGATGAGCGGGCCGGCCGCGTTCAGACGCTTGTTGTAGCCGGACTGCCCCGGCAGGTACGGGAACAGGTGCCGCAGCCGGCCACTCGCGAAGCGGTGCCAGTGCCTCGCCGACGGGAAGCCGAGCAGTACCTGCGCCACGGCCAGGCACAGCAGTTCCGCATCCGAGAGCCTCGGAGGTCGCCCGATCCGGTGACGAGGGGCCATGTGATCGTCGATGAACACGTACAGTGCCGTCAGAAGGGTGTCCAGGTTCGTCTTCACAAACCAACCAACGGGCACCCTTCGTCATGGTCGCGGCCAGCCCAACAATCGGACTCATTCATCTAGTAGGGCTTGGTCAGGTCTGTGCGGTAGTGGCGTGTCTGTTGGCGGGTTGTGTCGTTGATGGTGTGTGACACCTGAGGAGATGGCCGGGGTCCGGGAGGACCTGGCGGCGTTCACGGCGGAGATGTTCGAAGCGTTCACGCGCGCGGATCAGCATCGCTGGGGGCAGGCGTATGTGCGGGGACTGCTGTTGGACGGGCGGCGCAAGTCGGTGGAGCCGATGGCCGCGCGGCTTGGTGAGGACGGCAACCGGCAGGCGCTGGCGCACTTCGTGACCACCAGCCCGTGGGACCCGGCGCATGTGCGGGCCCGGCTGGCCTGGAGGATGCAGGCCGAGCTGAAGCCGACGGCGCTGATCATCGACGACACGGGTTTCCTCAAGGACGGTGACGCCTCCGCGTGCGTGTCGAGGCAGTACACCGGAACCGCGGGCAAGGTGACCAACTGCCAGGTGGGCGTCTCGCTGCACCTGGCCACCGACCACGCCTCCGCCGCCGTCGACTGGCGGCTGTTCCTCCCCAAGCCCTGGGACCCGGCCTCCGACAAGGCCGACCCGCTCAAGGTGGCCCGCCGCCAGCGGTGCGGCATCCCGGCGGATCTCGGGCATGTGGAGAAGTGGCAGCTCGCCCTGGACATGATCGACGAGACCCGTTCCTGGGGCGTGCACGTCCCGCTGGCCGTCGCGGACGCCGGCTACGGCGACACGGCCGCGTTCCGGCTGGGCGTGAACGAGCGCGGGATGAACTACGTCGTGGGCATCTCCACCACCCTCAGCGCCCAGCCGGGCTCCGCCCGGCCCCTCACCCCGCCCTACAGCGGGACCGGACGGCCGCCGGTGGCCCGGTATCCCGATCCGGCGAAGAGCGTGAAGACGCTGGCCGTCGAGGCGGGACGCGGTGCGGCCAGGCCGGTGTCCTGGCGCGAGGGCTCACGCCCGGGCAGGGGCCGCACCGGGTGCAGACGCATGTACTCGCGGTTCGTCGCGCTGCGGATCCGGCCCGCCGGACGGGAGATCCGCGACCGGGCCGACGGTGCGGAACTGCCCGAGTGCTGGCTGCTGGCCGAGTGGCCCGCCAAGGAGCCCGAGCCGGTGCAGTTCTGGCTCTGCGACCTGCCCGCCGACACCCCGCTGACCACTCTGGTCCGCCTGGCCAAACTCCGCTGGCGCGTCGAGCACGACTACCGGGAGATGAAACAGGCCCTGGGACTCGCCCACTTCGAGGGTCGCACCTTCAACGGCTGGCACCACCATGTCACCCTCGTCGCCCTCGCCCACGCCTTCTGCACCCTGCGGAGGCTGGCCCGTGCCCCAAAAGAAACGGCACCGGCCTGAGTCTCTACCAGGTCGTCCGCGAAATGCAGTTCCTCCTCGCGACCTGGGCCGGCGCCTGCCCCACCTGCCACCGCAACATACCCAAATCCATACAAACCTGACCAAGCCCTACTAGCCCTCCGCCGGGTCGAGGACGTCCTCGACCCGGCGACGCGGGCTGGCCGCACCGGACGGGCCGTAGCCGAGGCGCAGCACGAGCTGGACGTGCCCGGGTCCCTCGTGCGGGTCGCGCAGGCGCCAGCGGGTGTCGGAGATCTCGACGGCCTGGTGCAGGACGGAGGCACGCAGGCCGCGGACGGTGGCCAACAGCCACACCCGTTCCATGGCCTGTCCGGTGCGCAGCCAGTCCGCCCGGCTGTCGAGGTGGGTGGTGAGGGTGGCCAGTTGCGGCAGCGCCTCGAAACGTTCGGCCGGGGTGCTGTGGCGCGGCGGGTGACCGGCGAAGCCGCGCATCGGGACGCGGGCGTCGCGGTCGTGCGAGCCGAGGGCGGCGAGCGGGATGCCGTCGTAGGAGGGCTCCAGCCGCAGCCAGCGGCGGGTCTCGGCCTCGCGGGTGACGTCGGCGGCGATCCGGCCCTCGGCCTCGGAGGTGAGGGCGAGCACCCGGCGCACCCCGTCCTCCTCCAGCACGGTGAGCGTGACGCCTTCGTCCCGGCCCGCCGAGATGAGCTCGGCGACCAGTGCCTCGGGGACGTCCCGGTCGGTGAACGGCTGCCGGCTGGAGTGGCGCCCGGCGATGGCCGGGTAGAGGTCGGCGCCGAAGGGCAGCGGTGTGCGGGCCGGCGCGGACAGGTCGAGCACGGCACACGGCTGCGCGCCTTCGCCGGCCGGCAGCAGCCGGACGGCGGCCTCGCGGCCGAGGTGGGCGGCGGCCACCCGCAGGTTGAACAGGGCGGCGCCGATCGAGATGTGCAGCGCCCTGCCGGCCGGGTCGGCGGCCGGAACGGCCCGGCTCAGCTCGGCGTGGACCTCCAGGCCGAGCAGGTCGGGCGTGGGACGGAAGCGCCAGGGCTGACTGTTGTGCAGCGAGGGGGCCAGGCCTCCGGCTTCGGCCAACAGGTGCAGATCCGCAGTGGTGAGGGCGGTTTCGGTGGTCATGGTTGATCACTCCCTGTTCTCGGCGGGGAGCGCCGGTGATTCAAGCATCCGCCGAGCCGGTGGTGCCGAGCGAGGGCCCTAAGGCCCTGGCCCCACGGCCGAGCGGACACCGGTGCCCGCCGACGCGTCCGGCTTCGCCGGGCAGGCCTGCGCCGCCCCCGCGGATAGGGCCCACCGGAGGGCCGAACAGCCCTGCCGCCTCGCACCCGGCGACGGTCTGCTGGACGGGAGAGGCCCGGTTCATCGTGCCGGGCCCTGAGTACCGGAGGCACGGCCGTGCTGACCGACGACTTCCGCACCGCCACCCAACAGCTGATGTACACCGCCAGCGGGCGCACCGTCGCGGTGTCCCGCTTCACCCCCGAAGTCCTGCCGGACACCGGCCGCGTCGTCCTCGACACGGTCCGCAAACCCTACGACACGGGCGAGGTCTGGATCTCGCTCACTCCCGCCGAGGCCCGAGAGCTGGCGGGGATGCTGCTCCGCCAGGCCGCTGCCGTCGACCGTCCCCAATCCCTGCGGCCAGGCCGGATCGAGGTGGATCCCGTCGCCGGAGACCTCTACGCCGTCGGCGCCCGGTCGCACACCGTTACCGTCGACCAGCCCGTCCGGGCAGGCGGCGGCGACGCCGCACCGACCCCGGTCGAACTGTGCGCGTCCGCGCTGGCCTCCTGCACCGCCCACTACGCCGGAGGCTACCTCGACCGGCACCATCTCAGCCGCGACGGGCTCCGCATCACCGCCGACTACACCATGGCCCAGGACGGCCCGGCCCGGATCGCCTCGGTGTCCATCGAGATCACCGCCCCCAGCCTGCCGCCCGACCGCGCACCCGGCCTGCTCGCGGTCGTCCGCCACTGCCCGGTGAAGAACACGTTCGACCACCCGCCGAACGTCACGGTCTCGTTGAACGACACCGAAGGGGCCCTGGCGTCATGAAAGCCGCAGCGCTGATGACCGCACCGCCGGCCACCGTCGGCCTCACCGTGACCGCCTTCGAAGCCGCCCGGCGGATGGAGCAGCAGGCGGTCGGCTGCGTCCTCGTCACCGACGACGGCCGACTGCGGGGCATCCTCACCGACCGCGACCTGACCATCCGCGGGCTCGCTCACGGGCACGACACCGGGCACCCGGTCGCGGACCTCATGACCACCCCGGTCACCACCGTGGACGCCGACGACGACCTCGACACCGCGTACCGCACCTTCCGCACCTCCGGCGTCCGCCGCCTGCCAGTCCTCGACGACGGCCGCCCGGTCGGCATGCTCACCATCGACGACCTGCTGCGCGACGTCGTCGAACGGCTCGTCGACCTGATGATCCCGGTCTCCCGCAGCGCCCTCCGGGAGACCTCCGCCTGATCCCCGTCTACCCGGCCGACCCCCGACCACGGAAGTACCGCAACTCGCATCCACTGGAGGCCAAGATGGCCGGTGAACTGCTCAGAAGATTCCCCTTCGGCTACCGGTGGCCGTCCCTGCCGGACCTCTTCGAAGACTTCCCGCTCGACCTCCGCATGCCTGAAGGCGAGCACGTGATCCGCATCGAGGAGTCCGAGACCGACGGCGTCTACCAGCTCAAGGCCGAACTCCCCGGCGTCGACCCCGACAAGGACATCACCGTCAGTTTGGACAACGACGTTCTGACCGTCCGTGCCGCACGCACCGAGGAGAAGAAGGACAAACAGCGCTCCGAGTTCCGTTACGGCTCGTTCACCCGAAGTGTCCGGCTCCCCGCCGGTGTCCGAGAGGAGGACGTCACCGCCGCCTACGACCAGGGCGTCCTGACCGTCCGCGCGCCGATCGGCGCGACCGAAAAGCCCGCTCGCACGATCGAGATCACGCGGGGCGGTTGACCTGACCGGCCGGGCGGGCCCGAGCCCGCCCGGCCCCGAGAGGACCGGACATGAGCACGAACACCACGACTCCGATACGCACCAAGCGGTGGAGCCTGCGCCTCGACCTCTTCGAGGAGGGTGACACCACCAAGGTCCACGCCGTCCTCGACACCGGCGACAACACCCTGGAGTCCCGCACCACCGCCCGCCGCAACCCGCACGACCCGCTCGTCCCCGAGATCGGCGACGAGTACGCCGCCGCCCGCGCCCTGATCGACCTCGGGCACCAACTGCTCCGCGCCGGGATCGCGGACGCCGCAGCGAACGACCGCTCGGAAGCCGGCTGAGCGAACCCTGCGGCGGGGTTCTTCGCCGGGGTTCTTCGACGATCCGCCCTGCACCTGCACCTGCACCTGCTCACGCGCCGGGCGGTGCCACCGATGCGCGGGTGGACGCCGTGATGATAGGGCGCCCTCTCCTCCGTGGCCCCTCCTTCGCCCTCCGCACTCGCCCCGCGGACCAGACGGCCTGGCCCCATCAGCACCGTCGCGCCCTCTGACCACTCCTCTGGTCCTTCCGGACCGGTGCCCCCTGACTGCGACGGCGGTTGCTAGGAGGCATCGGCGCTCGCGCGCAGGTGGGCCGGTGGGCCGGTGGGCCGGTGGGCGGCGCGTCAGGTGGCGATGGTCGCGACGGGTTCGAGGCCGTAGGTCCGGGCGTAACCGTTCTCGGTGCCGACGAGGAGGTCGACGACCTCGAAGTAGCGGTCCCAGAAAGGGGTTTCGCGCAGCGCGTCGACGAGGAGCTGGTAGGCGTGGTGGTCGTCGGCCTCCCACACCCAGACGTCGGTGACGCGAGCGGAGTAGAACTCCGTGTCGTAGAAGCGCGACCGGACGCCGGTGGTCCTGGCCTTGATGGCCGGCAGGACCTGGGTGGTGAAGGCGTCCACGCGTTCCTGGACGGTCAGGGCGAGCCATTCGGGCGTGGTCTTGACCAGCATGAACGCCGTGACCGGCGGTTCGGACTTTTCAGCGGATTTTTCAGCGGACATCGGGGTGCCTCCAAAGCGGCGGGTGGGTGGTGGTCCTGGTTCGCCGTACGCCGGGCTCCGCGGTGTGCCCGGCTCTGGGTGCTGGACTTCAGGAGAGGACGGCGGGCTTGAGGGTCCGGGCGCACCACTGCTCGAAGCCGGTGGGGGAGGCGGTGTCCGGGGTGCGGGCGACGCCGGCGTCGAGGCCGTCGTCCTTGGCCCGCTTCATGTCGACCATGCCCCGGGCGAACGCCTCGTTGAGGCCGTAGCCGACGAGGTCGGTGTACAGCTCGTCGAACGACTGGCGTTCGTAGCGGACGGGGCGGCCGAACTGCTCGGTCATGATGCGGGCCAGGTCGTTCGGGGACAGGTCCTGCGGCCCGAGGACCGGGACGCTGCCGGTGCCGGTCCACGAGCGGTCCAGCAGCAGACCGGCGGCCGCGGCCGCGATGTCGGCGACGGCGACGAAGGGGGCCTTGCGCTCGGCGTCGACGGAGTCGGTGAAGACGCCCTTCTCGCGGATCGAGTCGGCCTCCTCCAGGAGGTTCTCGAAGAAGGACGGGTTGGCCAGGGCCCGGTAGGCGACGCCGGTACCGGCGATGAGGTCGTCCATGGCGAGGGAGGCGGTGACGAGGCCGGCCCGGTCGGCGAGCGGGGTGCCGCGGCCGAGCGCGGAGACGCCGACGACGTGGCCGACGCCGTGGGCGACGAGCGCCTGGGTGGCGGCGCGGGTGAAACCGCTGTACGCGTCGTACGGGGTCAGGGAGGCGTCCGGGGGGACGAGCCAGAAGACCGCGTCCGCGCCCTCGAAGGCCCGGTCGAGGACCTCGGCGTCCGCGTGGGAGCCGGTGACCACCTCGACGCGTCCGCGCGCCGCGTCCGGGAGCCGGGCGGGATCGCGCACGATCACGCGCAGTTCCTCGCCCGCGGCGGGCGCGGACTCCAGGAGCTGGGTGAGCAGGTGGCGGCCGATGTTCCCGGTGGGACCAGTGATGACGATCATGAAAAACCTCGCAGGTCGTGCTGGTTTCGGTATGCCCTCATCCTGCTGAGATCCGCCGTGCTGCCACAATGGGAACTTCAGCACGGAATCATTGCCTGAAATGGAACAATGCTGGTGAGCAGCCCTGATCCGGTCATCGACGCCAATCTCGCCATCGCCCTGGACGCTCTGCTGACCGAGCACAGCGTGACCCGGGCCGCCGCACGGCTGCACACCTCGCCCGCCGCCATGAGCCGCACCCTGGCCCGGCTGCGCCGCATCCTCCAGGACCCCCTGCTGGTCCGGGCCGGGCAGACCATGGTTCCCACCCCGCGCGCCGAGGCCCTGCGCGAGGAGGCCGCCACCGTGGTGCGCAGCCTCGGAGCGCTGCTCAGCCCCGGCACGAGCGTGGACCCGGCCGGCCTCCGCAACACCTTCACCCTCCAGGCCGCCGACCTGGTGGGCGCGGCGCTGGTCCCCGGTCTGCTGGAACTGGCCCGGCGGGAGGCACCGGGGGTCTCGTTCCGGATCCGGGCCGAAGAGCTGGAGGCCGGACCCGCCCTGCGCGACGGCCGGATCGACCTGGAGGTCGGATCCATCGACCACGTGGACCCCGAAACCCGGGTCGAAGAACTGGTCAGCCTCCGCATGGTCGCGGCCGTCCGGCCCGGCCATCCGCTCACCGAAGGGCCGCTGACCCCGGCCCGGCTCGCTGCCGCCCACCACATCGCGGTCAGCCGCCGCGGCCGGTTCACCGGCCCCCTCGACACCGCCTTGGCCGCGCACGACCTCCACCGGCGGGTCAACGTCGTCCTGCCCAGCCACCTGGCCGCGATGATCCTCGCCACCCGCAGCGACCTCGTCTGCCTGGTACCCGCCGCACTCCCGGGCGCCGCCCCCTCGCCCCTCACTCACGACGCCGGCGCCCTCGGACTGTGCCTCCTCGACATCCCCCTGGCCCTGCCGCCACTGACCATCGGCATGGCCTGGCACCCCCGGCACACGGCCGACGGGGCCCACCGCTGGCTCCGCGACGCCGTCCGCCGGGTTCTCCGCACACCGGCGGCAACCGCCGGGCCCACCACGGCGGACGCGATCGACCCCGCATAGGACGCCGCCGCCCCGGCCCGCGCGGACACATGCCCGTGGGCAACGAGGCCGCGGACCGGACGGCAGGCCGAGGTGTCCGGCTCCGCAGGCGGGTGTCTACCCGTCGGAGTCGGCCACCGGCGCCCGGCCCGGATCCGTGTCAGGCGTTCCCAACCGGCGCGACAGAGGAGAGGCCAGCACCAGGACGCCGAGCCATGCGGCGAAGAACGCCACCACGGCGAGGGTGGAGAAACCCTGCCACCAGGCAACGACAAAGCCGACGACGGCCGCCGAGGCGAGAACCATGAGCACACGTCGCGCAGCGCCACCCTTGCGCCAGACCGCGGCGAACCTGCCGCCGGGCCGCCAGAACTGGATCAACCAGAGCCCTGCCATCACCGGATAGATGAACTTGGCCTCTCCGACGGGTGGATGCGGGGCCCGGGCCAGGAGTCGGCCCTGCCCCCGCGCGGTGAGCACGACACCGACCACCAGCACCACCAGGCCGACCACGGCGAACACCCCGCCGATCAACCGGACCCAGATCACCCCCACCCGTCCGGAGCGCTCCCCCAGCCACCGCCACGGAGGTATCCGCCGCAAGCCCGAACCCGACGCCTCCGCGCCGCGCGTGAACCACCGGGAGAAGCCCCGAAAGTCCGTCACGAGAACGCCGCCCAGAACGGTGACGAAGGCCCCGAAGCACAGAGCGGACACACCCCCCGCCGAACTGTTGTCCGCCAACGTCATCTGCGCCTCTTCCCGCCGGGTTCATCAGGGTCGGGGCCGTCTCCCACCCCCGACCTGCGGAACCTACGCCCTCCGCACAGGACCGGCAAGACATCGCCGGAGTCATGTGCGAAGCGGCGGACGCGAGCTGAGGGGTCACCAGCTCCGCGACGAGCCGGCGCCTCCTGCCATCGCGGGCTACATCGTGCCGGCCGATCCGGAGGGAGACGGGTTCTGCCCGGACCGGACGACGGGGAACTCCACCCCGGTGAGGTCTTCGGAGACGGCCCACAGCCGCTGCTGGACGGCCGCCTCGTACGACTCCGGGCTGGAGGTGACCAGCCGGGGGTGGCCCATGACCTCGTAGCGTCCGCCGGGGCCGTAGTACTGGCCGCCGAGCGCGGCGGGGTCGGTGGCGGCCCGCAGCGTCGGCAGCGCGCCCATCGCCGCCGTCTGGGTGATCAGCGGCGCGAGCCAGGTGAGCGGAAGCCGGACGGCCGCGGGGGTGTTGCGGGCGAGCTCGGTGCTGGACATTCCGGGGTGCGCGGCCACCGCGACGGTGGTGCCGTGCGCGGCGAGCCGACGCTGCAGCTCGTACGTGAACATCAGGTTGGCCAGCTTGGACTGACCGTAGGCGGCGGCCCGGCTGTACGACCGCTCCCACTGCAGGTCGTCGAAGTGGATCGCGGCCCGGATGCGGTGGCCGGTGCTGCTGACCGTCACCACGCGCGAGCCGGGCACCGGCAGCATCAGGTCCAGCAGCAGCCCGGTGAGCGCGAAGTGGCCGAGGTGGTTGGTGCCGAACTGCATCTCGAAGCCGTCCCGGGTGGTCTGCTTCGGGGTGTACATCACGCCGGCGTTGTTGATCAGCAGGTCGATCCGGTCGAGCCGGGACCGCAGCGCGGCCGCCGCGGTCCGGACGGAGTCGAGCGAGGTCAGGTCCAGCGCCTGCACGGTCACGTCGCCGGTCATGCGGGCCGCGGCCTGCTCGCCCTTCTCCACGTTGCGCACGGCGAGCACCACGGACGCCCCGCGCCCGGCGAGCGCCTTGGCGGTCTCGTACCCCAGTCCGGTGTTGGCCCCGGTCACCACGGCCACCCGCCCACGCTGGTCCGGAATGTTCGCCGTCGTCCACTTCTCGCTCATGCCAGGCTCCCGACCAATTAACGTACCGAAGGTATCTTGTGCACGACGCTAAAGTACTTCCGGTACGTTGTCAACGTACCGCAGGTACCTAAGCTAGTCTGGTGATCATGACTTTCCAGCGGGCGCGAACCGAAGAGCAGCGGGAGATGCGTCGACGGGCGATCCTCGACACGGCGTCGGCGATGCTCGACGAGATGCCCGTGGCCGCGGTCACCCTGAACGAGCTCAGCCGCCGGGTGGGCCTGGCGAAGCCGAACGTGCTGCGCTACTTCGAGTCCCGCGAGGCGGTGCTGCTGGAACTGCTGGACCGCTTCCTGCAGGAGTGGCTGACGGAACTGGCAGGCGAGTTGGCGGCCGGCATCGACGAAGACCTACCCATGGCCGAGCGAGCGGCAGGGGTGGCCGACATCCTCAGCCGCTCGCTCTCCAGCCGGGCGGTGCTGTGCGACCTCTTCGGCGCACAGGGCAGCGTCCTGGAACACAACGTCTCCGTCGAGGTCGTGGCCCGTTACAAGCGCGCCTCCCTGGACCGCCTGACAACCATGACCGCCCTGGTCCTGAAGTACCTGCCGGAGCTGGGCGAGAACGCGACACTGTTCAGCCTGCAGACCATGGTCATGGCCGGCGCGCTGTCGGCGTACAGCACACCCCCGCCCAGCCTGCAGGCGGCCTACCAGGCCGAGCCCGACCTGGCCCGCTTCCACCTGGAGCTGAAGGACTACTTGAAGCAGGCCCTGACCGCGACCCTCCTGGGCGTGCTGCCCCGCGGCTGACCTGCGTCGCACTGAACTGAGCGGCCTCAGAGGTGGACGGGCAGGTGGCGAGGGCCGCGGAGCATGGCGTTCTGCCGGTAGGGGGGCGGGTCCTGGACCAGGCGTGCCGCGCCGAGGCGGGGGATCAGCGCACCGAGCGCGGCCTCGGCCTCGATGCGGGCGAGCGGTGCGCCGTAGCACAGGTGGATGCCGCTGCCGAAGCCTAGGTGCTGGTTGTCCGGGCGGGTGGGGTCGAACCGGTCCGGCGCGTGGAACCGCTTGGGGTCGCGGTTGCCCGAGGCCAGCGCGAGCACGACGGTGGCGCCTCGCGGGAGGGTGGTGCCGCCGACGTCGATGTCGGCGAGGGGGATGCGCTCGCGCATGTGGACCGGGGGTTCGTAGCGCAGCAGTTCCTCCACCGCTCGCGGCAGCAGCTCCGGTTCACGACGCAGCCGGTCCAGCTGCTCGGGCTGACGCAGCAGGGTGAGCACCCCGTTGGTGATCAGGTTCACCGTGGTCTCGTGTCCGGCGATGAGCAGCAGCACGGCGGTTTCCGCGAGTTCCTCCTGGGTGAGCCGCAGGGCCGGGTCCGGTTCGTTGGCGAAGGCGGAGAGCATGTCGTCGCTCGGATTGCCACGGCGCTTCTCGGCGAGGCCCGCCAGGTACAGGCCCATCTCGACCCGCGCCTGCTCGCCCGCCTGGGCGCCCGCCTCGTCCCGCTCGGAGGGGTCCTCCTCGGGCCGGACGTCGGCGGACGCCACGATCGCGTCGGACCACGCCCTGAAGAGCGGCTCGTCCTCACGCGGCACGCCGAGCAGGCGGCAGATCACCGTGACGGGCAGCGGGTAGGCGAGGTCGTCGACGATGTCGATCCGGCCGCCCGCCTGGAACGGCTGCACCAGTTCCCCGGTGAGCCGGACGATCTCGTCGCGCATGGCATCGACCCGGTGCGGGCTGTGCGGGGGGCCGAACGGCCGCATGGCCAGGGTGCGCAGTCTGTGGTGCTCCGGGTCGTCGAGCCGCAGGAACGGCGGCTTGCGCGTCGTCTCGCCGCAGGTGCGGGGATCGGCGCTCATCCGTGGGTCGTGGAGCAGGGCGGCGACCTCGTGGTAGGTGCCGATCAGGTAGCTGCCGTCCGCCTGCCGCACGACGGGACCGGCCTCGCGCAGTTCCGCGTACAGCGGGTAGGGGTCGGGGCGGTTCGCGTAGTCGGTGATCCGTGCCAGCAGGGTGTCGGAGTCCATGGTGGCTCCTCGTCGTTTGGGCGGGACGTGGGTCAGCGGCCGGGCTGCACCACGGTCAGTCGACGGTCGGGCAGGTATCCGGTGAGCGCCACGGTGGGGCCGTGGGACAGCCCCTTCGGATCCGGCACGTCGGACGGGATCGGGATGTCCGCCGCGAGCGCGCGGTCCGCCGCGCCGGGCGGGGGCGGGAACGGCGCAGCCGTCTCGATCAGGTGCCGGTAGTAGTCGAGCGACTTGGCCATGTCGACGGTGACCGCCGCGGTGACCCGCCCCTGGTAGCCGTAGACCATCGCCAGACGGCGCGCCTCCAGGGAGCCCTGGGCGATGACCACGTGGTCGGAGAAGGTGGGCACGCCCACCGACTTGATGTTGAGCCCGAACTGGGTCGACCAGAACGTCGGGAGGGCGAGGTGCGGGCGCCGCAGGGGACCTGGGCTGACCATGTTGTGGGCCGCCACCCCGGCCTGTTCGACCGCGTTCCCCCAGTGTTCGAGGGAGAGCATCTGGTAGCCGAACAGCGGGTGGGGGAAGCGGGAGACGTCGCCGGCGACGAAGACGTCGTCCGTGACGATTCCGTACATGTTGAAGGCGCGGCACCCGGCGTCGCAGGCGATTCCGCGCGGGCCCGCCGCCAGGCCGGTATCCGCCAACCACTCGACGTTGCGGACCGCTCCCAGCGCCACGACGCACACGTCCGCCTCGACGCGGCTGCCGTCGGACAGCTCCGCGCCGGTGAAGCGGCCGCCGTCGTCCCCGCGCAGGGCGGTGACCGTCACGCCGGTGCGCAGGTCCACACCGTGGTTGCGCTGCATGGCGGCCGCGAGCTTCGCCAGGGTGCCGCCGAGCGCGCCCACCAGGGGTGCGGGGCCGCGTTCGGCGACGGTGACGTCCAGTCCGCGCTCCCGGCAGGCCGAGGCGATCTCCGAGCCGGTGAAACCGCCGCCGATCACCAGCACCCGCCGTGGCCCGGCGGCCAACCGCTCGGCCAGACCGCCGGCGTCCTCGCGGGTACGCAGGGTGAACACCCCGTCCAGGGCGCCCTCCTGCGGATTGGGCCAGGGGCGCGCCCGGGTCCCGGTGGCGATCAGCAGCCGGTCGTACGGCAGCGACTCGCCGTCGGCCAGCATCACCCGCTTCCCCAGCGGGTCCAGACCGGTGGCGCGTACGCCCAGCCGCCACTCGGCGTCCGGATCCCGGCGCATCGGCAGCCCGGTGGAGTCCGCCGCGGCGTGGCCCAGCAGCACCTGCTTGGACAGCGGCGGCCGGTCGTAGGGCGGATGAGGCTCTTCGCCGACCACGGTCAGTGAGCCGGTGAAGCCCTCCTCCCGCAGCGCCTCCGCGGCGCGCAGCCCGGCCAGCGACGCGCCGACGACGACGATCCGGCCCTCGGTCTGGTAACCGGCCCTCTGGTCACCGGCCATCAGCGCTCACCTCCTCACCGAGCAGGATGGCCTGGACCGGGCACGCCGCCGCGGCCTGGCGCACGCGCTCGACCTGGTCGTCGGGGACGGCCGGGGCGTACAGCAGCCCCTCCTCGCCGTGCAGCTGGAACACCTTCGGCGCGAGGAACACGCACTGTGCGTAGCCCTGGCAACGCGTGAGGTCCACAACGGTCCGCATCCCCACCACTTCCTCTGCCGCCGTATCCCCCTTCTCTCTTCCAGCATGGGACGAGAACCGGACGGGCGCAGCACGGGCCGGGAACCGATACTGGTACGCGCACCTGCCGCCAGGGGCGCAGTGCCGGCTTCAGTCCGCGTCCGGGGCGTGCAGGGCGAGGGTGAAGCTGAAGCGGTCGCCGCGGTAGAGGGTGCGGACCTGTTCGAGGGGGTGGCCGGCGGCGTCGCGGCTGCGGCGGTGGAGCAGCAGCATGGGCAGGGCGGGCGGGGTGCCGATGAGCAGGGCTTCGCGGGGGGTGGCGAGGACGGTCTCGATGCGCTCGTCGGCGCCGCCGAGCCGCAGGCCGCACTCGCGCAGGTAGCCGTAGAAGGAGCCTTCGGGGTCGAACTCCCGCTCCAGGTGCGGGACTCGGGCGACGGGGACGTAGGTGGACTCCAGGCCGACGCGCTCCTCGTCGGCGCGCAGGACGCGTTCCAGGTGCCAGAGGGGTTCGCCTTCGGGGACGGTGAGGCGCTGGGCCATGGGCGGGTCGGCGGGTAGGCGGTCGAGGGTGATGAGGGTGCGGCCGGGGCGCAGGCCCTGGCGGGTGACGCCTTCGGTGTAGCTGGCGAGGGAGAGCGGCTGTTCGATCTTGGGGCCGGCGACGACGGTGCCGCGGCCCTGGCGCCGCAGGCGGCCTTCGAGGAGGAGGTCGCGCAGGGCCTGCCGGACGGTGGCGCGGGCGACGTGGTGGCGTTCGGCGAGGTCGGCTTCGGTGGGCAGGCGCCCGCCAGGGCCCAATTCGGCGATGAGGTCTTCGAGTTGGGCCTTGACCAGGTAGTACTTGGGCACCCGGCCGTGGTCGGGGACGCCGGAGCGGACGGGGGCGACGGGGGGCCGGGGGGTGCCGTGGTTCACCGCGCCACCCTATCGAGCGGCGGTCCGGCGCCGTCGGGTGGCGGCTCCGCGCCGCTGAGATCACGAAATGGTAACCAGTCTGGACTGAATTTCGGCGGTTGTTCATACAACCGTGGATCCGGCGAGGGCTCCTCCTCGTACGGGCGCCCCATCCTCGATGCCGGTGCAACCGCACCGCGTCGCCCCCTAGTTGGGAGCCCCCGTGCGTATCCCCCGCTCCATCCGGACCGTCGCCGTGGCCACCGCCGTAGCCGCCGCCACCACCGTGCTGCTGCCGTCGGCGCCCGCCGGCGCCTCCCCCGCCGCCCTGGCCGCCCCGGCCTACAAGGGCCTGCCGGACGGCACCAAGCAGGCCAAGACCCTGGTCATCGGCGTCGACGGCACCCGCTACGACAAGCTGGTGACCGCCGACGCGCCCAACCTCAAGGCGCTGATGGCCGGCGGCATGACCGCCACCAGCAACCTGTACGCCAACCCGCTGGCACCGACCCTCTCCGGGCCCGGCTGGTCGACCATCGCCACCGGCGTGTGGCCCGACAAGCACCAGGTCAAGGACAACGCCTTCACCGGCGCCCGGTTCGACCAGTACCCGGACTTCGCCAGCCGCCTGGAGACCGCCGACCCGGCCGCCTCCACGCTGGTGATCGGCTCGTGGAACCCGATCACCGGCAACGTCTTCAACGGCAAGGCCGACCTGCGGATCGCCGAGAGCGAGAACGACAGCAAGACCGCCTCCGACGCCGCCGACTACCTCGCCCACGGCAACCCGGACGCCGCCTTCCTGCACTTCGACGGGATCGACGAGGCCGGGCACGCCTCCGGCGGCGCCAGCGCCCAGTACGCGGCCGCCATCCACACCGTCGACGCACTCGTCGGCCAGGTCGTGCAGGCCGTCAAGTCCCGCCCCACGTACGGCTCGGAGGACTGGCTGATCGTCGTCACCACCGACCACGGACACACCGACGCCGGCGGGCACGGCGGCAACAGCGCCAACGAGCGGCAGACCTTCGTGATCGCCGACGGCGCCGGCTACCCGGCCGGCTCCCGGCGCTACGACGTCAAGCCCGTGGACATCGCGCCGACCGTCCTCAAGCACGAGGGCGCGGCGATCGACCCCGCCTGGCGCCTGGACGGGCAGCCGATCGACGAGATCACCCCGGACGCCTTCGACGCGCTGCGCCCCGTCCTCCAGGGCCGGGTGGACGAGACGGGCATCCCGGCCGCGGTCCGCGGCTGGACGCACACGCCGCCCGCCGGCTGGAGCATCGACAACTCCCGGATGCCCAGCGGCGGGGTGACGGAGTGGCGCGGCTGGGCCTTCGCCACCGACGAGTTCTGGAGCGCCACCCAGCTCGGGCAGAGCCGGGAGACCAACGTGCGGGCCCGCAACGTGTTCGCGGTCGCCGACTCCGACGAGTGGGACGACAAGGCGCACGGCGCCGGCCAGTTCGACTCCACCCTGGTCAGCCCGGCCTACCCGGTCGCCGGCCTCGGCCGGGCCACGCTGTCCTTCGCGACGAACTACAAGGTCGACGGCCCGCAGACCGGCGACGTGTACGTGGTCTTCGACGACGGCGCCCCGCAGCTGGTGAAGTCCTACCGCGCCGACCTGAACACCGTCGAGCACCTGCCCGTCACCGTGCCGGCCGGCGCCACCACCGCGCGCCTGCAGTTCCGCTACACGGGCACCAACAGCGCCTTCTGGACGGTCGACCAGGTCTCCTTCGGAGCCTGACGCCCCCGCCGCCCCTCCGCCCCTCCCGCCGCCCCGGCCTCCCGGGGCGGCGGGAGGGCGTTGCCGCGCCCGGCCTAACCGGCGAGCAGCGGCCCGAGTTGCTCGGCCCATTGCGGGTACCAGGCCCCCGGGCTAGCCTCCGTCGGGGGCCCGGGGGCCTCGATGTTCCCAGGGCCGATCATGGGCTGCTCAGCGCCATGGCGTAAACGCCCTGATCGAGGTGCGTGAAGCCGTGCCGCTCCCAGGCTCGGCGCAGCTTCGTCATCGCCTCCTCGTCCGGTCGTCGGATCTCCGGGTCGTCGGAGGCGTAGGAACACGGTTCGTCCGGCCCGTGGTCGTGGATCGGGGCCGGGTAGCAAACGGCCAGCGCCCCGGGGACTGCCAGCCGGCGAAGCGCGGCGACGGCCAGTCGCATGCCCACCCCCTTGCCTCGCCACGCGTCGGTGACGTGCACGGACTCCAGCAGGAGCAGCAGCGTCGGATTCCTCTCGGCCACGGCGGGGGTCAGGGCGCCGTCCTCGGTGAAGACCACGCGGGGGATGCGGTCGAGCAGGCCCGGGTCGGCTTCCAGAGCGGCACGGGGGTTCGGCGTCAAGCCGGGGACCACGCGGGTGATCTCGGCTGTGCCGATGTTCTCGGCTGGAACATAGAACGAAGCCGTCCACCGTTCGGCGCGACGGGTCCACGTCTCGTCGGCGAACTGCCGCATGGCGTAGGCGATATGGAACCGGTTCGGGTCAACCACGGGCACTCCTCCGAGTGAACGGGACCCCCACCGTGTGCACGGTCGGCAGGGGTCCCGGCGTATCAGGTGACTACTTGGGTTGCGGGGCGGGCTGCGGCTGCTCCGGCGCCGGGTTGCCCCGGTGCTTCGGCGGGTCCTTCGGCTCCCCCTTGTGCTTGGACACGATGATCTCGACGCGCATGGGCGGTACCTCCTACCTGCGGCTGGTGGCGGGTTGGAGACCGATCGTGCCCCAACCCAGCGAACCATTGCGACGGCGTGGAGGCGTCACTTCGGCGTCCCGGCACGACGTCATGTCGACGTCGTCAGACGATGTTTGGTCCTATCTTCTAGTCTTGACTTCCTCCCCCGGCTGAAGCCGGGGGTATCCACGGAGGTCCATGATGACTACACCGAACGAGACCCTTCGGGCCGTACGCCTCGGACTCCGTCTCAGCCAGGACGAGTTCGCGAAGCGGCTGCGGGCGGCTGGGGAGGACCAAGGGGAGCCGAACGACGCCAGCAAGCGCCTGGTGCAACGCTGGGAGTCCGGGGAGGTGAGGTCTCCCCGCCCGGTGTACGTTCGAGCCCTTGAGGCTGTCACCAGGATTCCTGTTGACCGCCTCGGCTTCGACTCGCCACAGTTGCCGCCAAGGGTCAGCGTGGACGGTACGGGAGGGCACGACGTGGCCAGTGATGAACCGGGCGTGCCCATGCAGGCTGCGCCCGCTCCCACGGGTGAGGACTACTCGGGGGTATGGGTCAGCCACTACGAGTTCTACAGCAGCAGTCGGGAGAACACGTTCAGCGGCCTGCACCACGTCGTGCTGTCCCAGAACGGGAACCGGATCACGGGCCGATCCCTCCCCGGCGCGTCGTCCAATCCGGACTCGCCGCTGTCATTCGATCTCACTGTTGATCGGAACATCGTTACGGGCTCCTGGGTGGAACAGACCGCACAGGACGGCTACTACCAGGGGGCGCGATACCACGGCGCCATTCAGTTGCTGGTCGACCCGACCGGCCGCCGCATGGCCGGCAAGTGGGTCGGCTTCGGCAAGGACTTCGACGTCAACTCCGGGCCGTGGGAACTGCGCCTGCTGGACAAGTCCACGGCGGACGACGTCCTGAGCCGCTACAGCGTGCCGCCGGCAGCGTAGCGCGTCTCACAGCGCACGTGGGAGGCCCCCGTACGCGGCCGGTACGGTACCGATGTGACGGGAACTCAGAACACCGTGCTGGTGGTGGTCCGCGGCCCGAGCGGGGCGGGCAAGTCGAGCGTCGCCGCGCGGCTGCGCGCCGCGTACGGACGGGGCGTGGCCGTCGTCGCCCAGGACCTGCTCCGCCGCACCGTCCTGCGCGAGCGCGACCTCCCGGGCGGGGCGAACATCGGCCTCATCGACCTGGTCGCCCGGCACGCCCTCGACCACGGCTTCCACACCGTCGTCGAGGGCATCCTCGCCGCCGAGCGCTACGGCCCGATGCTCGCCCGGCTCGCCGCCGACCACCGCGGCCGCAGCCACCTGTACTACCTCGACGCCGACTTCGACGAGACCGTACGCCGCCACGCCACCCGCCCCCAGGCCGGCGAGTTCTCCCCCGAGGACATGGCCGACTGGTACCAGCCCCACGACCTCCTGCCCGGCGGCCTCGAACACGTCGTCCCGCAACACAGCACGCTCGACGAGACGGTCGAGCGGATCCTCGCCGACACCCGCCTCACCCCGCCCGGTTGGACGCCCCGCCCCTGAGAGGTCGGCATGTGACGTGAAGCCTGATATGTCGCCACTGGACCGTGTGGGATCGGGGCATCGCTGCCGCCTGCCGGCGCAGCAGGTCGTGAAGGGTCTGGTCGGTGCCGTCGGCACCTCCCGCCGCCCCGGCCTAACCGGCTAGCAGCGGCCCGAGTTGCTCGGCCCATTGCGGGTACAGGGCGGTCTTCTCCTCGTGCAGGCCCAGGACCTTCGCGGCCAGCCCCGGGTCGGGGTCGTCGGACAGGTCGGGTCCGATGGCGATCCTGGCCAGGTGCGGCATGATCTGCGGATCGCCGGCCAGGTGGACCGGGTCGTGCATGTAGCGCCGCAGCGCCGCCAGGTCCGCGATGCCCACGCAGTAGGCGTGGGTGAAGCCGTCCTGCGTCCCCAGGGCGGGGCCGACGGTCGAGAACGACACCGACTCCACGGCGGCCGTGCGCCGCATCAGTGCGAGCACCCGCTCGCGGTCCTCCTCGGTCGCGGAGTCCTTGAAGGCGAAGCGCAGCATGTGGACGATCACGGGCGGTCCCATCCCTGGTGTCATCGACGTCATGGCTGAACCAGCTGGTTCAGAAAATCTTCCCATCTGGTTCACCAGTAGACTGAACCCATGAGTTCAGAAGTGTCAACCGGGGCCGGGCGCAAGCCCCGTGGGCGGATCGAGCGACGCCAGGCCATCCTGGACGGCGCGTTCATGGTCTTCGCCCGGCGCGGCTACGCGCAGGCGTGCGTCCAGGAGATCGCCCAGGAGGCGGGCGTCGCCAAGCCGACCGTCTACAACCACCTCACCGACAAGGAGGCACTCTTCCGCGAGGCCGTCCTCGCGGCCGCCGACCGGCTCTCGGAGGCCGGCCTGGCCGCCGTCGAGGGGCTGCGCGGGCTGCCCGCGGACGGCGACCCGCGGCCGGCCCTGGTCGGCGCCGGCCACGCGCTGCTGGAGGTGCACGGCAGCGAAGGCGCCGGTGCCGTAAGGCGGTTGGCCAGCGCCCAGGCCGCGCAGTTCCCCGACGTGGCGGTGGGCGTTCGGGAACGCACCGCGCTACGGGTGCGCGCCGCCCTCGCCGACCGCCTGGCCCGACTGGCCCTCACCGGCCGCCTGCGCCCGTGCGATCCCGAGCAGGCCGCCGAACACCTCCTCGCCCTCCTCACCGGCCCCCTGGACTACCGCTCCGACACCCCCGCGCCCGACCTGCGCGCCCTCGCCGAATCGGCCGTGGACGTCTTCCTGCGCGCCTATGGCGGCGACCCGGCCCGGTGACCCGAGCCGGTGCCCGGAGTGGAGTTCGGCGGTCAGACCAGGCAGAACTCGTTTCCCTCCGGGTCGGCCATCACCACGTGATCGGGCCTGCCGTCCAACTCCTCCTCGCTGACCACGGTCGCGCCCGCGGCGGTCAACCGCGCCACCGCCTCGACGACGCGCGGCCATCGCACCTCCCACGGTGTCTCACGGCCGCCACCGACCTGGACGTCCACGTGCACCCGGTTCTTCACCGCCTTCGGCTCCGGCACCTTCAGGAAGGACATCGTGGGGCCCACCCCGTCGGGATCGCAGAGGTACGCGCCGTCGTCCCACTCGTCCTCCGGGACCCCGTAGTGGGAGAGCCATTCCTCCCAACTCCCGAATCCCGCAGGTGCGGGCTTCTCCGCATAGCCCAACGCCAGCGCCCAGAACGCGGCCAGCCTCGCCGGGTGGGCGCAGTCGATCGTCAGGCTCCACCTGGTCGCCATGCGGTCCTCCTCCGGTCGGATGCCGCGACGGTACCGCGCACCTCTGACACTCGCGGCCGGCGAGCCATCCGGTGCGGCCGGCGCCGTCATGGCCCTCGGCCCGAGCGGGGCATCCCCCTCCCCCCGACAGGCGGGACGGCTCGGCCGGTTCGCCGCACTTCGCCGCACTCGGATCCCACTGACGCACCCTGCATCCGACGATGTGGTCAACTCCCTTGCCACCACGATCCCGTGGCACCCGCTCATCAATCGGAGGCAGGGAGCTCAGCGGGTCGTCGCCGCGCGGAGGTGTTCCAGATAGCGGGCCGGGTCGGCGCCGTGGACCCGGTCCTGGGCGCCGTGCCGGATGTGGGCCAGGCCGCCGTCGCGGGCGATGCGCAGCATGGTGGTGGCGGCGTGGGGGTTTGCGGTGTCGCGCAGGGCGTCGGCGTCGACGACGGGGGTGTCGGGTCCGAACATGGCCGCTGCCTGGTCGGCGGTGGCGGCCGGCGGGTGTCCGGTGCGGTTGGCGCTGCTGACGTACAGGCGGGGGAAGAGTGTGAGCAGCGGGATCAGGGGCTGCCAGCGTGCGCCGAAGAGGAGCAGGTGGCCGTCGCGCAGGGCGGGGGCGGCCCAGGCCGGCGGGGTGTCGGCGCGGATGGGGACCAGCAGGGTGACCAGGTGGTCGCGCAGCAGGGTGAGTGCGGTGTGCAGGGCGGTCGGTGTCAGGTCCAGTCGGGTGGCGAGGTCGGCCCAGGTGGTGTCGTCGTGGACCCAGAGGGCGACTTCCTGGTCGACGGGGCGGCCCTTGGCGTTGTTGACGGCCTGGGGGTTCGTGGCGGTGGCGACGTAGGTCAGGGGGCTGGGGTTGGGCAGGATGACGGCCCGCCCGGCGGTCAGGGTGCGGGCGGCGGTGCCGGTGTCGAGCCGGGCGGTGGCGGGCATGGGGGCGGGTCCGTTCACGGTGTGGGGGTGGTGGCGGTCAGGCCTTCGAGGTAGGCGGCGAAGTCGGCGTCGGGGACGACGGCCTGGTTCAGGCGGTAGGCGCGGTCCTTGGCCCAGGCCAGGGCGGTGCCGGTCTGGGCCTGGTCCAGTCGGTGGCCGAGCCGCTCGGCGACGGCTTGCAGTACGCGCCGGCTGGCGAGGTGGGTGAGGACCACCGTCGGAGCCAGGCCCAGGTGCTGTTGCGGGTCGTAGGGCTGGAAGGTCCGCGGGTGGGTGAACGGGGTCCCGGTGGAGATGGTGGCGACGCCGGTGCCCACGATCGGGGTGGTGAC
Source organism: Kitasatospora sp. NBC_01300 (assembly GCF_041435235.1). Taxonomy (NCBI): domain Bacteria; kingdom Bacillati; phylum Actinomycetota; class Actinomycetes; order Kitasatosporales; family Streptomycetaceae; genus Kitasatospora; species Kitasatospora sp. NBC_01300. The sequence continues at coordinate 614,297 of NZ_CP108409.1, forward strand.
GGTGAGCGGGATCCCGGTCTCGGTGGACACCATCCGCGCGATCCCGGGCAGCCGGGTCAGGTCCGGCTGCGTCCACCACGGTTCGCAGCCGGGCCCCAGCACCTGTTCGGCCTTCGCGCGGTCGTGGGCGAGCAGGAAGAGCAGTTGTTCGGTGGCGGCCATGCCGCTGCGCTCGGCCATGCCCAGCCAGGAGCAGGCGGCCACCCGCGCCCCGCTCTCCAGTGCGGCCAGGGTGTTGGCCAGCCCGAGGCCGAGGTCGTTGTGCAGGTGCGAGACCAGGACGGTGTCCGGCCCCGCGTCGGCGGCGACCCGGCGGAACAGGGCCCGGGTCTGACCGGGCAACAGGTCGCCGACGGTGTCGGCGAGCACGATCGTCCCCGCGCCGTGGGCGGTCATCGCCCCCGCGTACTCGGCCACCAGGGCGTGGTCCGCGCGGGGCGCGTCCACCAGGCACACGTCCACCGCCGTGCCGTCCGCCAGGTCCGCCGCCGCCTTCAGCACGTCCAGGCCGCCTGCCAGGGCCTCGCGGGCGCCGCTGTGGACGAGGGCGCGGGCGGTCGCCTCGGAGGCGGCCACGATCACCATCACCCGCGCGTGCGCCGCGCCCCGCACCGCGCGCAGCGCCAGCCGCACGTCGGCCACCGTGCCCCGGCAGATCGCCGAGGGGCTCACCGAATCCTGTGCCTCCAGCGCCACCCGCCGGGTCGCCTCGAACTCCTGCCCGCACACCGAAGGGAAGCCGGCCGCGAACACCACGTGCCGGGGCCCGTCCGCGCCGAACACCGCCCCCTGTTCCCGGGCCAGCCGCACCCGGAATCCGGCGCTCATCAGGGTCTTGGCCTGCGCGCCGTCGCGCGCGGACTCCTCGAACAGCACGATCCGCCCGGCTCTCGCCGACTCCCGCACCACGTCCGCCGGCGACAATGCCCCGCCCCCCATCCCAGCGCGGCACTCGCGTACCGCGATACATCGAGAATCCCCTCGGCGGATCGTAGACCACGCCCGGACCCGTGCCCATACCCGCGCCCGGGCCCCTGCCCGGACCGACGTCCACGCCCCCGTCGCGGCTCCCGCAGCGACTCCCGCAGCGACTCCCGCAGTGCGGATGACGACAACGCGGGCACGGCGCCCGCGGTTGCCTACGCCATGATCACGATCACGTGAATCTTGTCGAAACAAGATCATTATTTGATGATCCTTTGGCGCTATTTGACCCCATCTTTGATCTTGCCGCCCACTCCTATGCTCCGAGAGCGCCGTCGAGCGACGGTGTTTTCAAGGAGTCGAGATGAACAGACGGATACTGACCTTGGCGGTTCAAGGTGATTGGCCTGTTTGTGTAGCTGACTGACGGTCATTTACGCGCTATGCCGTTGGTATGCGCTATGCGGATGGGGGCGGACTGACGGCGAAGGCACGTCAGCACCGCGAGGCGGTGCGGCTGGAGGCCGCCGCGTTGTTCGACGAAGGTGTCCCGCCGAGGGAGGTTGCCCGTAGGTTGCGGGTGACCGCGAAATCGGCCTACCAGTGGCACGCGGCCTGGCGGGAGGACGGAGCCGGGGCGCTGGCCTCACGGGGACCGGGTGGGCAGCGGTGCAAGCTGTCGGCACGGTGCCAGGACAGGCTCGCCGAGTACCTCGAGCAGGGGCCGGCCGCTCACGGCTGGGACCAGGACCAGGCGTGGACCGGCGCGCGGGTCGCCACGCTGATCGGGCGGAAGTTCCACGTTTCCTACAGCGTCTCGGGGGCTACTCGTCTGATGCACCGGCTCGGCTTCACCCTGCAGCTCCCTGCGCGTCGGGCAGCCGAACGCGACGAACAGGTCGTCGCCGCGTGGAAGGAGGCGACCTGGGCGGAGGTAAAAGCGCCCGGGCGGCCTGCGACGGCTGGATCTGCTTCGAGGACGAAGCCGGGTTCACCCGCAGACCGCCCACAGGACGCACATGGGGACGACGCGGCACCACCCCGGTCGTGAAGGTCTGCGGCCGTGGCTCCGGACGGATCTCGGTCGCCGGGCTGATCGCGATGCGCCCGGGCTCCCGGACCCGGCTGTGCCACAGGCTGCGCCGGCACACCGGACGCAAGGGCGAGCGCCGCAGCCTGTCCGAGCACGACTACATCGGCCTGCTCGACGGAGTCCATCAGCTGGTCAGAGCACCGATCGTGCTCGTCTGGGACCGACTCAACACCCACGTTTCCAATGCCATGCGCGACTTGATCAGCGCACGGGACTGGCTCACGGTGTTCATCCTCCCCGCATACGCACCCGAGCTGAACGCGGTCGAGTACCTGTGGGCCCACGTCAAACGAAGTCTCGCCAACCTCTCCAGCGTTGCCCTCGACCGACTCGAATCCCTCGTCCGCAACCGACTCAAACGACTGCAATACCGCTCCGACATCCTCGACGGCTTCCTTACCGGAACTGGACTCTCCCTCGACCTCCCACCGCCGTCACCCTGAAGCACCGAGGTCAGTAACCACAGGACGCAGACCCAGCAGGCCTGTTGGCATGCGGGCGCTGAGCGGGTCGCTGGCCCTGGCCGTGGCGGTGTCGCTGCTGGCCGGGTCCGAGACGGCCCTCGCCGCGACGCCGAACGCATCACCGAACGCGGCGGCGAAGGCGGGCAAGGGAACCGGGCAGTGGGCCACCTCCGCCGCCGACGTGCCGTCGGCGAGGGTCGCGGCCCGGCTGTCCGGGCAGCGGGTGGAGGCGCTCTCCGAGCGTACGGAGACGTCGACGACGTGGGTGAACAAGGACGGTTCGCTCACCACCGAGCTGTTCGCGGGCCCGGTCCGCTTCCAGCGTGACGGCCAGTGGGTGGACGTCGACCTCGGCCTCCAGGCGGGCGCGGACGGGTCGGTGGCGCCGAAGGCCCACCCGAACGCGCTGCGGCTCGCCGGTGCCGGCGGCACCCGGGCGAAGTCGCTGCTCCACGCGCAGGCGGCGGCCCCGGACGACGCCCGCACCCTGGTGACCCTCGGACAGGGTGACCAGCAGGTCGAGCTCCAGTGGCGGGGCGGCCTGCCCAAGCCCGCCCTGGACGGCACGAAGGCCACCTACCGGGACGCGATCGCGGACGGCGCGGCCGACCTGGTCGTGGAGGCCACCCGGACCGGCTTCGAGCAGTACACGGTGCTCAAGCAGCGCCCGAGCGCCGCCGGGTTCTCGTACACGATGCCGCTGAAGGCCGACGGCCTGAAGGCCGAGGTCCAGCCGGACGGCGGCGTGCTGTTCACCGACAAGCACACCGGCGAGCGGCGGGCCGTGCTCCCGGCGCCGGTGATGTGGGACGCGACGGCCGCCGCCGAGGGCTCCGGCGAGCACGCCCGGCAGGCGAAGGTCGGCCTGAAGGTCGTTCAGCGCGGCGACGGCATCGACCTGGTGTTCACGCCGGACGCCGCGTTCCTCGCGGACCCGAAGACCCAGTACCCGGTGACGGTCGACCCCTCCACCACGGCCCTCGGCAACGTCTTCGACACCCGGGTGCAGCAGGGCGAGACGGTCGACTGGTCGGCCGACACCGAGATCTACTGGGGCAACTCCGGCACCAAGAACGCGGACGGCTCCTCCCGCCAGGCCCGGTCGTTCATCAACTGGAACACCGCGCCGATCGCGGACGCGCTGATCACCAACGCCGGCCTGTCGCTGTACAACTTCCACTCCGGCAACAGCGACTGCCAGCCCTACGCGTGGGACATCTGGGACACCGGCCTCGCCTCGACCGCCTCGCGCTGGACGTCGCAGCCCTCCTGGAACGCCAAGAAGGCCACCGGCACCGAGACCAAGGGCCGGGACGCCTGCGGCGGCGACGGCTGGATCACCGCGGACGTCACCAACCTGGTGCAGACCTGGACGTCGGCGAAGAACACCACCTCGGGCATGGGGCTGCGCGCCCCGGACGAGACCAACACCAAGTACTGGAAGGAGGTGAACTCCGCCAACGCCGCGACCAACGTCCCGAAGCTGACGGTGACGTACAACTACCGCCCCCGGACCGGGACGGACCAGCAGGCCGGCTCCCCGTTCTACAAGGACGCCGCCGGCACCTGGTGGGTCAACTCCACCACCCCCACGCTGCGCGACACCTTCGTCGACCCGAACAACGACAAGGTCGACGGCACCTTCCAGATCTTCGACACCGCCACCGACACCCAGGTGGGCAACGTCCTGGTCTCCCCGTACGTGCCGAGCGGGGCCCCGGCCTCCGTCAAGGTCCCGGCCGGTGTGCTGGCCAACGGCAAGACGTACAAGTTCCGCACCTCCCCGTACGACGGGCTGCACTACAACAACAACTGGTCGGCGTGGGCCACCTTCACGGTCGACACCTCCGCCCCCTCGGCGCCCGCCGCGCTCTCCTCCACCGACTACCCGTCGGGCCAGTGGGTCAAGGGCCCCGGCCAGGCCGGTTCCTTCACCGCGACCCCGCCGGCCGGTGACCAGAACGCCCTGGAGTGGACGCTCGACGGCGCGACCTGGACGAAGGTCGCGACGAACGGCTCCGCCGCGCCGGTGACCTTCAGCGTGACCCCGGCCAAGGCCGGCACCAACACCCTCCAGGTGCGGGCGGTGGACCGGGCGGAGAACAAGTCCGAGGCCCGTACCCACACCTTCCAGGTCGGCGCGGGCGGTGTCACCTCCCCGAACGACGGCACCCGCACCGCGGCGCGCCTGCCGCTCACCGCCGAGGCCGACGCCGCCCGGTACGACCAGGTGGCCTTCTCCTGGCGGCGCTCCGACGCCGACGCCTGGACGCGGATCCCCGCCGGCGACATCACCAACGGCGGTGCCGCACTGGCGGCCTGGCCCGTGCCCCTCACCGCGGGCAAGAGCCCGGCGCTCACCTGGAACGCCACCTCCACGGTGACCCCGGACGGCACCGTCCAGCTCCGCGCGGACTTCACCGGGCCCGGCTCCGCGGCCGTCTCCTCCGAGCCGGTGCGGGTCGTCGTCGACCGCAAGGCCGACGGCGCGGCGACGGAGAACGTCGGCCCGGGCGCGCTGAACCTGCTCACCGGCGACCTCAGGGTCCCGGCCACCGACGTGTCGGTGTTCGGCATGACGGTCGGCCGCACGCACTCCTCGCGTGACCCGCGGGCCGCCGCCGGCCAGGACGGCCAGGCAGCGGTCTTCGGCCCCAACTGGGTGTCCAGCGTGTCGTCGAGCCTGTCCGCCTCGGAGTACACGGAGATCCGCAGGACCTCCGGCACCTCGCTCAGCGTGATGTCCGCCGACGGCTCCGCCGTCTCCTTCACCTCGAACGCGGCCGGCAACGGCTGGACGCCCGAACCGGGCAGCGAGGACCTCACCCTGAGCGGCTCCTTCGGCGCCGACTTCACGCTCTCCGGCACCGAGGGCACCGTCACCACCTTCGCCAAGGCCGATCCGGCCGCCGCCACCTGGACGGTGACCTCCACGCTCCAGGGCGGGCTGGCCAACACCACCACCAGCGTGGTGTCGGAGACGACCGTGGTCGGCGGCAGGACGCTGGCCCGGCCGAAGCTCGTCATCGCGCCGACCTCCGCGGCCATCCCGGCCGTGTGCGCGGCCAACGTCGCCGCCAAGGGCTGCCGCGTCCTGCAGTTCGTCTACGCCACCGCGACCACCGCCACCGGCGTCACCACCGACACCGAGTTCGGTGACGTCGCCGGGCAGGTCAGCGCGATCAGGCTCTGGAGCACCGCGCCCGGGGCCGCCGCGGCCACCGCCACCGACGTCGCCGTCTACCGCTACGACTCGGCCGGGCGGCTGCGCCAGACCTGGGACCCGCGGCTCGGCCAGAGCAGCCAGAACCAGTACGCCTACTACACCCAGGGCGCCGACGACGGCCTGCTCTCCTCCGTCCAGCTCAGCGGCACCCGCGCCACCTCGCTGGCGTACGGCACCGTCACCGCCAACCCGGCCGCGGGCCCGGGCATGCTGACGAAGACCTGGCACGACACCCTCGCCCCCGGCACCACGGGCACCGTGAACGGCACCGCCACCACCACCGTCGTCTACGGCGTCCCGCTCTCCGGCACGAAGGCACCGGAGGACCTCTCCGCGTCCGCCGCCTCCGCGTGGGGCCAGAGCGACCTGCCGACCGACGCCACCGCGGTGTTCCCGCCGGACCAGGCCCCCGCCTCCAACAACGGCACCGACCTCGGCGCCGGCGACTACACCAGGGCGAGCGTCACCTACCTGAACGCCTCCGGCCGCCAGGTCAACCAGGCCACCCCGGGCCACCACGTCACCACCACCGAGTACGACAACCAGGGCCACCAGGTCCGCAGCCTGACCGCGGGCAACCGCGAGCTCGCCCTCGGGGCCACCCCCGCGGCCAAGGCCCAGCTGGCCGACCTCGGCATCGACACCCTGCCCTCCGCCGAACGCGCCCGGCTCCTGTCGAGCAGCAGCGCCTACAGCGCGGACGGCCAGCAGGAGACCGACGTCTACGACCCGCTCCACCGCATCACCCTCGCCGCCGACGCCACCTCCGGTGCGACGGTCCTGGCCAAGGCCGGCACCCAACTGCCCGCCCGCCAGCACACCGTGAAGACCTACGACGAGGGCCGGCCGACCGACGGCACCGCCAAGATCAAGAACCAGATCACCCTCACCACCACCGGCGCCCGGCTCCGCGCCTGGCCCGACCTGCTGGTCGACGCCCGCCAGGACCGGACCACGTACAACTGGGCGCTCGGCGTGCCCACCGCGCAGATCAAGGACAGCGGCGGCCTCGCCCTGACCACCACCACCGGCTACGACGGCCAGGGCCGGATCGTCTCGACCCAGCAGCCGGCCTCCACCGGCACCGACGCGGCGGCCGGCTGGACCACCTACTACACCGCCGGCGGCACCGGCACCTGCGGCAACCGCCCCGAGTGGGCCGACCTCGTCTGCCAGACCGGGCCCGCCGCGGCCATCACCGGCGGCGGCGCCAACCCCGCACAACTGCCCACCAGGACGACCCAGTACGGGCAGTTCGGCCAGGTCACCCGCACCACCGAGACGGCCAACGGCGTCACCCGCACCACCGTGACCGACACCGACACGGCAGGGCGCCCCACCACCGTCACCGTCACCGACGGCCTCGGCACCCCGGCCCCCGCCGCCACCACCACGTACCACCCGGGCACCGGAGCCGTCACCCGCCAGACGTCCGCCACCGGCGGCACCATCACCAAGGGCTACGACGAACTCGGCCGCCTGATCTCCTACACCGACGCCGACGGCGCCGTCACCACCACGGAGTACGACGCCCTCAACCGCCCCACCAAGGTCACCGACACCTCCCCCTCCACCACCACCTACACCTACGACACCGCCGTCGACCCGCGCGGCCTGGCGACCTCGGTGACGGACTCCGTCGCCGGCACCCTCACCGCCCGCTACGACGCCGACGGCACGCCGCTCACCCAGGGCCTGCCCGGCGGCTACACCCGGACCGACGACAAGGACCCGGCCGGCACCACCACCAGCCGCACCTACACCCGCGACAGCGACGGCCTCGTGCTGGTCTCCGACGGCATCACCGAGACCATCCACGGCCAGCGGGCCACCCACACCGGCACCCCCGGCGTCACCGCGGCCCAGACCTACGCCTACGACCGGGCCGGCCGGCTCCTCCAGGTCCAGGACACCTCGACCGACGCCGTCTGCACCACCCGCACCTACACCTTCGACCGCAACACCAACCGCACCGCGTTGGCCACCGCCGACGCCGCCCGCGGCCAGACCTGCACCACCACCGCCGGCACCGGCCAGACCAGCACCTACGACACCGCCGACCGCCTGGTGAACCCCGGCTACACCTACGACGCGTTCGGCCGCACCACCGCACTGCCCGGCAGCACCCTCGCGTACTACAACACCGACCTGGTGCAGCAGCAGACCAGCGGCACCAACCGGCAGAGCTGGACCCTCGACTCGGCCCAGCGCTTCCGCGCCTGGACCACCGAGACCAACACCGCCGGCACCTGGGCCCAGACCGGTCTGCGGACCAACCACTACGGCTCCGACACCGACAGCCCCCGCTGGATCACCGAGGACACCGCGGGCACCCTGACCCGCAACGTCACCGGCCCCGCCGGCACCCTCGCCGCCACCACCGCGAAGACCGGCGGCACCGTCCTGCAACTCGCCAACCTGCACGGCGACATCACCCTGCGGCTGCCGCTCGACACCGCCGTCGCGCCCACCGTCCTCGACTACGACGAGTACGGCCAGCCACGCACCGGCCAGCCCGGCACCCGCTACGCCTGGCTCGGCGACAAGCAGCGCTCCGACGAGACCCCGAGCGCCCTCACCCTCATGGGAGCACGCCTCTACAACCCGGCCACCGGCCGCTTCCTCTCCCCCGACCCGGTCCAGGGAGCGAGCGCCAACGCCTACGACTACTGCAACGCCGACCCGGTCAACTGCACCGACCTCAACGGCCGGATGCCCGGCTGGCTGAAGGCCGCGCTCAAGGCCGCCGTCTCCCGCGCCGTCCAACTGTCCGTCACCGCGGCCGTGGCCGCCTGGGTCCCCTTCCTGGCACCCTGGGCGCTCCACATCGGCAACTGCGCCGGCGGTGCCTGCGCCGGTGTACTGTTCGGGAGCGGCGGCTGGAAGCAGCGCATCGTCTGGGCCGTCGCCGGCTGCCTCGCGGGTTTCGTCTTCGACCGCGGTGTCTCCCAGCGGATCGTCGACAAGGTGATCGGCGTGGTCAGGAGGTTCGTGTGACATCCACGGAGTCGGCGGAGCCGGCGAATTCGGCGAATTCGGCGAATTCGGCGGGGGAACCGGCAGCGCGCCGGGCGAGCCCGCTGCGCCTCGCCGCGACCAACGGGGCTTGGCTCGCCCCGTCCTTCCTCGCCGCCTACCTGCTCGCCGACCGCCTCACCGCCGACGCCACCACCCGCACCTGGTGCACCCTGCTCCTCGCACCGGTGATCGGCCTGGCCCTGCGCGCCACGGCCACCCTCGTGGCCCGCCGCCTGCGGGCGCGGACCGGCCGGCAGTAGCCCGACGCACACCCCTACGACAGGCCGACCCGCCGGCGCCACCGGCGGGTCGGCCTGTTGCGTGCTCGCTCCGTGCTCGCTCCGTGCTCGTTCCGCGCTTGCTTCCGTTCCGGCGGAGCACACCGACGATCACGGGGCGGACGGGGCGGCCGATGGCGAAGGCCGAGGCCAACGGCCTCGGCCTTCGGCCGGACGACGTGCCGGGCGGTCAGCCCACCGCGGTCAGCCCAGCGCGGGCCGCGTACGACGCGCGGCGCGGGCAGGGCCCTCCACCACGGTGACCCAGACCAGCACCGCGCACAGGAAGGCCGCCGCCGCGAAGTACAGCGGTCCCGGGACGGAGTCGTCCCGCGCGCCGGCGGCGAGCGCGGCGGCCGCCGACAGGACGAGGACGACGGCCGGCAGGGCGCGAGGGCTGCGCGCGACGCCCGGTGCGGCGGAGGACGGCAGCAGCCAGAGCGCGAGACCGTAGCAGGCGCAGCCCAGCAGCGCGGCTCCCAGCACGTCGCTGGGCCGGTGGTGGTAGAGCGCCTGCACGGCAGCGGCGGTGACGGTGAGCCACAGCAGGCCGACCGCGGTCACGTAGGGGCGCAGGCGCGGGGAGGCGACGAGGGCCGCGCCGAGGACCAGCCCGATGGGGACGGCCGCGTGCCCGCTGGGGAAGCTCACCTCGGTGAGCATGGCGGGCGCGTTCACCAGGTCGGGGCGGGGCAGGACCATCTTGCTGCACACCTCGGTGCCGCCGAACGTGCCCAGGACGACCCCGATCGCCGCGACGCCCTGCCACCAGCACCGCCGCACCAGGGCGACGAGCACGATCACGGCCATCCCCACGACCAGGGTGGGCAGGGCGGTGAACTCCAGTGGGGGCATGGCCGCCGAGTCGAAGGTCGACCCCGACCAGTCCCAGATCCACGCCGGTTCGCCGCCGTTCCCGTTCATCAGGGAGTTCTCCCCCCGCTGCCCGAACGGGGTCCAGACGGCGAGCAGGTAGACCGCCAGGAACCCCAGGGCGCACAGCAGAGCCGGCAGCCACGGCCGTATCGACCGCGCGGGGCCTCCTCCGGCCGGGGTCCCCGGGGCCCGACCGGGAACGTCCGGCCCAGGTGCGTCCGCCCCGGGAGCATCCCGTCCGGGTGCGGACAGGGACTGGTGATCTTGCTGAGTCATCACTGTCTTTCTGCTCACACCTCGGGGAGCCGCGAGCCCTGGTCGTAGACGACTTGGTTTGAACGGGGACGCCGACGACGACGTCGCGGTTCCCGTCCCACCCGGCACCGGCGGCGTCATGCCGGGTGGATGAGGCGGCTCTCGTAGGCGAAGACCACCGCCTGTATCCGGTCGCGGAGTTCGAGCTTGTGCAGGATTCGCCCCAGGTGGGACTTCACCGTCGCCTCCGCGAGGTGCAGGGCGGCCGCGATCTCGCTGTTGGACAGGCCGCAGCCCACCTGGATGAGCACCTCGCGTTCACGGGCGCTGAGTCGGCTCAGCCGATGGTCGGGGCCGGCGTTGCCGCGGGCGGGGATGTGCGGGCGCAGGTGCTCCAGCAGGAGGCGGGTGATCCGCGGGGAGACCACCGCGTCACCCGCGGCGACGTTGCGTATCGCGGTGAGCAGTTCCTCGGGCCTGGTGTTCTTCAGCAGGAAGCCCGAGGCTCCGGCGCCGAGTCCGGCGAAGGCGTACTCGTCCAGGTCGAAGGTGGTGAGGATCAGCACCCTGCTCTGTGGGGAGGTCCGGATGACCTGCCGGGTCGCCTCGATCCCGTCGATCCCGGGCATCCGGACGTCCATGAGGACGACGTCGGGGCGCAACTCCCGGGCGAGGCGTACGGCCTGGGCGCCGTCCGCGGCCTCGCCGACCGGCGCCATGTCGGGCTGGGCCTCCAGGACCGTGCTGAAGGCCATCCGGAGCAGTGCCTCGTCGTCGGCGATCAGGATGCGGATCGTCATGCGGACGCCGCTCCGCCGCTGTCGAGGAGGAGGCGGGTGTGGACTCCCCAGCCGCCGCCCGGAAGCGGTCCGGCCCGCAGCGTCCCCCCGTAGGCGGCCGAGCGCTCGCGCATGCTGGGGATGCCGTGGCCGGACGGTGTGGCGCCGGGAGGTGCCGGGCGGGGGCCGCTGTCGGTGACGTCCACGGTGACGGTCCCGGTCGAACACCGTATCCGGACCTTCGCGGGTGTGCCGGCGGGTGTGTGCTTGAGGGTGTTGGTCAAGGCTTCCTGTACCAGGCGGTAGACGGTCAGTTGTGCGGTGGCGGGGATATGGGTGTGGCCGCCCTGGACCTCGATCCGGGTCGGCAGCCCGGCGGCGCACATCTGGTCGGCGAGGGCCTCCAGTTGGGCGATGCCGGGCAACGGGTGGCGTTCCGCGTCCGGTTCGTCGGTCCGCAGGATACCCAAGGAGCGCCGCATGTCGGTCAGCGCCTGTCGGCCCGTCTCGGAGATCTGGAGCATCGCGGTGGTGGCCCTGTCGGGCGAGCGGTGCTGCGCGTAGACCGCGGCGTCGGTGAGCGCGACCATGACGGACAGGTTGTGGGTGACGATGTCGTGCATCTCCCGGGTGATACGTGTCCGCTCCTCGGCGACGGCCAGTCGCGCCTGCTGTTCCTGCTGCTGCTCCAGGCGTGCGGCCCGTTCCTCCAGGGCCGCGAGGTAGGCGCGCGTGGTCCGCACGTTCACACCCAGGACGGCGGCGGCGACGACCGTCGCGGTGACCGCGACGAAGGGAGTCAGGAACGCGCCTTCCGACGCCCAGCGCAGACAGGCCAGCAGGGCCCCCACCTCCACGACGGCACCGGCGACGAGCGTGCCGCGCCGGCCCGAGTTCGCGGCCACCGTGTAGAGGGCCACCAACAGGCAGATGTCCGCCGGAAGTTGGACGCCCGCCAGCCACTGGACAAAGGCCGCGGCTGCCACGGCGCAGAACACCGCGCGCGGGGCCCGGCGCCGCCACACCAGGGGCAGCGCGAGGGCGGCGGTGAGGGCGACGGCCACCGGCAGCTCGTGCGGCGCGCGGGTGGTGATGATGTTGAGCAGGAGGAGCGTCGGCAGCAGCGAGTCCCACACCATGGGCGGCAGCCGGGAGGACCGGCGCCCGGCGGCCGTCACCAGTCGCGCCGCTCGTGCGGAGGCCAGGTCGGCGTACCTCGTCAGCCGCGAGACCGTCGCCGCCCAGCGCGCCCGGACCCGCACCCACACCCGGTCCCGCGCCCGGTCCCGGTTGGCATCGCCGGACTCCGTGACCGCCTCCGTCATCACACGTCCCTGTCGATTCAGCGTCATGGTGGCCCCGGCCGGGGCCTCCACCGCGTGCAGGCGGCCCTGTCACGGTAGGCCACGGGCCCCACGGAGCACATGCGTCCACCGTCTGATGGCACCGTGCCGCCCTACGCCCGCAGGAGGAGTCCCGCTACCTCCCGTGGTCGTAGGGCGGCCCCCGATCCAACGTGCCCGATTGCCACTCCGGTCGCAAAGGGAGCTGCCACGGATTGCGACTGCGGTGGCACACGATGGCGACCCGGGATCGATGTGGCGGCGCGTGCCCGGCGCCGAACATGGCCTGGTGACCGAGATCATCACGGGGCTGTACATGTCCCCCCTGGAAATCCTTGCCCTGCTGGGCGCCGTCGCACTGGTGACGGCGCGCTGGCTTCCCCCCTCCGCCCGTCCACGCGTCACGATCGCGGCGGGAGCGGTTCTCGTGCTGTCCGCGATCCTGCTGAGCGTGACGGGGATCCGCTGGCAGATGCTGCCGGTCCTGGCAGGCGCCGCCTTCGCGTTGCCGTTCGCCCTCTCCCCCCTGCTGCGGCCGCTCCGGCGCCGTCCCGGCCGACCCGTGTGGCGGGCCCGCTGGTGGCTGGCGCTGCCGGGATCGATGGCCTGCGTCGGCCTGATCGCCGCGGGCCCGGCGGCCGCCTGGGCCCTTCCCGTACCCGAATTCCCCACCCCGACAGGCGAGTTCGCGGTCGGCACCCGCGTGGTCCAGTGGACCGACCCGCACCGCCCCGAGACCTTCACCACCGATCCGGACGACCGGCGCACGGTCGTGGTCCAGCTCTGGTACCCCGCACAGAAGAGCCCCGCCGGCGCGCAGCGGGCCCAGTACCTCGGACGCACGGAGCACGAGGCGCGCACCGTCTCCGACGCCCTCGCCCACCAGGTCGGTCTGCCGGGTTTCCTCGTCGACGGTGTTCCGCGTGCCCACACCCATGCGGTCTTCGACGCCCCGGTGGACGGCGGGCGGGGGCGGTTCCCCGTCGTCCTGTTCTCCCCCGGGTCGGGCGGAGTCCGCACCCAGAACACCGCCTGGGCGGAGGAACTGGCCAGCCACGGCTACGTGGTCGCCGCCCTCGACCACCCGTACGACTCCGCCGCCGTCGTCCTCGCCGACGGCCGGACGATCACCACCGAGACCACCTCCACCGGCGACCCGGACCAGGACGAGAAACTGGCGGCCGACTGGACGGCGATCCGAGCCGCCGACCTCGGCTTCGTCCTCACCCAACTGGACGGTCTGGACCGCAGTGAGACCGCCGACCCGCTGAGCGGACACCTGGACACCGGCCGGGTCGCGGTGGCCGGCCACTCCATGGGAGGTGCCGCCGCCCTCCAGGCAGCCCGGCGGGACCGCCGCTTCCACGCCGTCATCGACCTGGACGGCTTCCCCCACGGCCCCGCCTCCCCCGCCCTCGACCAACCGACGCTCGCGCTCACCCAGGCCATCACCCCGGCAACCGACCCGCGCTACCCGCCCCGCCTCACCGAGGCGCTCAAGTCCAGCACGGCGACGAGCTACCGGCTCACCATCCCCGGCGCCGCGCATCTCACCTTCATGGACGGCCCCCTGTACCTGCCGCCCGTGCCCTCGATCGTCGGCTCCCTGGGCCGCACCGAGAGCCCGCGCGTCGTCGCCGCAGCCACCCTCGCCTTCCTGGACGCCACGTTGCGGGGCAAACCCGGCGACCTGACGGGTGTTCTGCCGGCCTACGGCGACCTCAGCGTCTACCGCCCGGACAGCAGCCACTGACCAGCTGTTCCGGGGCACGCACGCCTGCCGGACGGGGACGGCTCGATCAGACGAGATCAGGCGAGATCAGGCGAGGTCGGGTGAGATCAGACGAGATCACCGGCCGGACGGCCGAGCTCGAAACCGCTGGCAGGCGGCCCCGTGTCGTCGTTCACCTGTGCGCGAACGCGCGGAGCAGGCGTACGTACGGGGTCCAGCGGGCCGGGCGGGCCACCGTGCCCGTGCAGGCGAGCTCGGCGCGGTCCAGGCCGTCCTCCAGGCAGGCGTCGTGCATCGGGCGCCAGGCCACCGGCCAGGTCAGGCGCGCCAGGCCGCCGGCCTTCATCGCGAGGGTGTGCCGCAGCACGGTGCGTTCCTCGTCGACGGGCAGCACGGTGAACTCGTGGAAGCCGTGGAAGCCGCGCGGCCCGCTGAAGGTGAAGCGGATCCACACTCCGGGCACGTACGCGGTGACCGTGTAGCGGACCGGGCCGTGGCCGCCGGTCGCGCCGACCGCCAGTGGGCGGTCGAACTCCATCGCGGGCCAGTCCGGGCTCGGCCAGAGCCGGTCCACCGGGCCGCCTGACAGGTTGTCGATGAGCGCGCCCACCTCGCTCGCCTTGGCGGCCAGCAGGCGCTCGTGCACGTTGTAGACGCCCATGCGTCCTCCCCTCCAGATTATTAGAGACCATCCTCTAATAATCTGGAGGGTACCCTCTGATTCATGGCGAGACCACCCCGCTTCGACACCGACCAGATCCTCGACGCCGCCGTCCGGCTGGCCGCCTCCACCGGGCCGGCCGGCGTGACCATGTCCGCCGTCGCCCAGGCGATCGGTGCGCCGAGCGGATCCATGTACCACCGCTTCCCCGGCCGTACGGCACTGCTCGCCGAGGTGTGGCTGCGGACCGTGGAGCGCTTCCAGGAGGGGTACTTCGCCGCACTCGGCAGCACCCCCGACCCCCACCCGGCCGCCCGCGCGGCCGCGCGGCACGTCATCTCCTGGAGCCGCGCCCACCCCCAGGAAGCCTCACTCCTCCTCTACGGCGCCGAGGAGTTCGGCCGCACCGACTGGTCCGAGGAACACCAGGAGCGCACGGACCTCGGCAGCCGACGCGTGCTCGACGCCATCACCTCCCTCGCCGAAGCCCTCGGCGCGGCGGCCCCCCGGGACCACGAGCGCATCACCCTGGCCCTGATCGACCTGCCGCTGTCCGTGGTCCGCCGCCACCTGCGCGCCGGGCAGCCGCTGCCACCGCACGCAGAAGACCTCACCGAGGAATGCACGACGGCCCTGCTGGCCGCCGCGGGGGCTCCGTGATCGGAGTCCCCGACGCCGGAGGCCTCCACGGAGCCACACCGTCAGGCCCTGGCCGCCGGAGCGGCGAGCGCCTGACGGACGGCACAGTACCAACTGGCGGGTCCGGTCGGGCAGTTGGGACCGTCGATGTTACGGGAGAGCGCGTACTCCCAGCCCGCCGCCCCAGCGAAGTCCGGGTACTTGTCGGCGAGAGCGCGCAGCGTCCCCTGGAGGACCGGCATCTCGACGTAGCCCTCGCAGTCCAGGTTGTCGTTGGTGATGCCGGCGGCGACGACCTTGGACGCGGGGAACCGGTTCCGGATGACCGCGTCGTAGTCGGTGGTGTCGGCGAGGCTGCCGTTGCCGCAGTAGAACTGGGTGTTGTACCAGCGGATCAGGGGGCCGACCTGCTTTTCGAGCGTGCGGTAGTCGAGGAGGGGAAGGTTGCCGCCCTCGGGCACGGTGAGATCGCCGGGCCCCGGGGCAAGGGTGATCAGGAAGTCCGGCCCGAAGTCGGAGCGCAGCTGACGGATCAGCCGCTCGGCGGTCACCTCGCGGAACGCTTCCTCGACGTCGAGGTCGATGCCGTCCAGCCGGTACGTCCTGAGGGCGTCGCGGACGGGCGGGTAGTACGTGCCGAAGTCCTTGTCGAGCAGCCCGTACGTCCCCTGCGCGGCGCCGCCGAGGAGAGCGGTGACCTTGACGCCCTTCGCCTGCACCGCGGCGATGTCACGCCACATCGGAACGTACTTGGGCGCGGAGGGCGGGTCGTCGTTCAGGGTGAGGATCGGGTACTGGGCGGGGTCGTTGAGGTGGAACGCGGCCACCTCCACCACGTCCGCGTGACCGATCAGGGGCACCGGGGAGACGTACTGGCTCCCCGGATCGCCCGTGGTCGTGCCGGTCTGGTAGAACGCGACGACGTGGCGGCTCGCCGACGCCTTCGCCGCGGGAGAGGCGCCTGATGCTCCGTCAGGGTGTCCGTGACTGCTCATGGCCGGGTTCCTCCTGGTGATCGGCCGCAGACCTGCTGCGGGTCACCAGGAAGCGTGCCGTTCCACCCGGGAGGGCCGCGCGCATTCCCACCACGCGTCCTGGAATTCCACTCCGCCAGCCCCGTACCACCGCCGCCGGCCCTCGACCCGACCCCTCGGCCCGGCCCGCCGGCTCCGATGGTGCTCAGTCGACGCAGAACTCGTTGCCCTCGACGTCCTGCATCACGATGCACGAATCGTGGCCGTCGTAGAGCAGTTGGACGCGCACCGCGCCGAGCGCGACCAGCCGGGTGCACTCGGCTTCGAGCGTGGCGAGGCGCTCCTCGCCCACCAGCCCGGTGCCGACCCGCACGTCCAGGTGCACCCGGTTCTTGACGACCTTGCCTTCGGGAACGCGCTGGAAGAACAGTCTCGGACCCACACCCGAGGGGTCGATACAGGCGGACCACGAACCCTGCTCCTCAGCAGGCTGGGAGCGGTCGTACTCGTCCCAGGTGGCGAACCCCTTCGGCGGCGGCGATTCGTACCCCAGCACCTCGCACCAGAAGCGGGCGACGCGCCGGGGTTCCGCGCAGTCGAAGGTGACCTGGAACTGCTTGATCAATGACATAAGCGCACGATAACAGGGGTCCCCTCGCTCATCTCCCGCCAGGAATACGCATGTTGTCGGGAGGTCGGAACCTTGGCCGACCCTTTCGTCAACTGCCCTGCCACGAACCCCCGCACGTCCGGTCAGTATAGTGGCGGCGCACGATTGCAGTGTGACATTTTTCTGCTGATCACAAGTCAACTCCCTTGCCGAAGGGGCAACATGGTCGTCGTACACAAGACCGTTCACCCGATCGACGGCGAGCAGCTGAGCGTCTACACGGTGGCCCCGGGGCCCGGCACCGTCGCGGACCGCGTGGGCGTCGTCGTCATGCACGGCGCGGGCAACGGCAGCAAGGAGCGCAACCTGCCGCTCGCCGAGGACTTCGCCGCACTCGGGCACCCGGCCGTCGCCCTGGACTTCTCCGGCCACGGGGAGAGCACCGGCGAGCTGCGCGACCTCAGCCTCCGCCGACGCCGGCACCAGGCTGCGGCCGTGATCGAGGAGGTGTTCGGCGCCGACCTGCCGCTCGCCCTGGTCGGCTTCAGCATGAGCGGTCAGACCCTCGCCGACCTGGTCGCGCTGTACGGCGGCCGGGTGGCGGCGCTCGCCGCCTGCGTCCCCGGGATCTACGGCGTGGAGGCCTGGGACGTGCCCTTCGGCTCCGGGTTCACCGAACTGATCCGCAGGCCCGACAGCTGGCGGACCAGCTCCGCGCCCGGCACCTTCGCGCGGTTCGACGGCCGGGCCCTGCTGGTGGTCCCGGAGCAGGATGCCGTCATCCCGCCCGGCGTGACGGACCTGGTCCGCACGTCGCTGGCCGCGAAGGCCGACTTCTCCGAGCTGCGCCTCGCGGGGTCCGACCACCGGCTCGGGGCCTGGCTGGCCGACCACCCGGAGGACCGGCAGCGCCTCGTCAGCGCACTGCTGCGGCCACGTCCGTCAGTACCGGGCCCAGGAAACGACGTCCGATCCGCTGGAGCGCCGGCGAAGACGCCGCCCGGTTGCTCGACCACCGCTCATCGCGGGGCCCGCGACCGGTGAAGCACCGCTTCGGCGAGGGAGAACCGGGAGCCACTCGGCCGCAGGACCGGCTAGGAGCGTGGGTCGCTGACCGGGCGTGTGTGGGTGCGGATCCGGTGCCGTTTCGTGCTGCGGATCCGTAGTGCGACGGCGCAGGCGGCGACGAGGATCATGGCGATGCCCGTGCCGGTCAGCACCTGACGGGCCCCCAGGGCGGTGGTGAGGGGTCCGCCCAGTGCCGCGCCGACGGGTGCCGCTGTCAGCAGGACGGACGCGCGCAGGGCGAGGATGGTGGTCAGGAGGGCTGCCGGGGTGTGCTCCTGGAACAGTTTGAAGGCCAGGGCGCTGTAGGGGCCGTAGATCACACCGGCCAGGGCGAAACCCCCGAGGGAGAACACCGCCGGCGCGTGGAGTCCGAAGGGCAGCATGGCCAGGCCGTGACCGGCGATGATGCACAGCAGGACCGGCCACAGCGGCAGGTTTCGCAGGGTACCGACGGCCAGGGTGCCGGTGACCGCTCCGATGCCGAATGCGGCCCAGTACAGGCCGAGGGCCCCCGCGCCGGCGTGGAGGTCCTGGGCAACGAACAGGGGCAGGGCGACTTCGACGGGGCCGTAGAACAGGTTGAACAGCCAGGTCACCGCGAGCAGGCCGAGCAGTTCGGGCCGCGCGCGCAGGAGGCGCAGGCCTTCGCCGGGTCGGGTGTCGGGGGCCGGCCCGGCGGGTGCCGGAGTACCCGGCTCGCCCAGGCGCGCGCTCTGCAGGGCCAGTGCGGCGAAGGACAGGGCGTCCAGGCCGATGATCCAGGCCGGGGCGATCGCCGCCGCGAGGAATCCGGCAAGAGCCGGGCCGACGATCGTGGATACACAGGTGCTGGTGCTGAGCAGTGCGTTGGCCGCCAAGTGGTGCTCGGCGGGGAGGGCTTGGGCGGCCAGGGCGTACTTGGCGCTGCCGCCCCAGGCGTGCAGGAGGGACGAGCCGGCGAGCAGCGTGAGGTAGAGGGCGGGGTGGAGCATGCCGAGCGCCCACGCGAGGGGGATGCAGCCGAGGAAGAGCGCGCGGGTCCAGGCGTTCGCGCGGATCAACTGCTGTGCGGGAAGGGAGCGCAGCCATCGGCCCAGCAGCAGTGCGCCGATGGCGCCCGGCAGGATGTAGGCGGCGACCGCGGCTCCGATCAGCGGGCCTCGTGCGCCGGGCGGGGAGATCTGTACCGCCAGCCATGCCACCGCGACCACGCTCATCCCGTCGCCGAGGTCGGATACCGCCAGTGCGGGCAGCAGACGCCGAAACGGGCGGTGGGCGAAGAGCGGTCGGTACCCTCGGGGCAGCCGACGGAGCAGGCGTGCTGAGATCATGTGGCCAGGCAAGCGGTTCAAGCGCGCTTGAAGTCAAACGACGGGTGATGCAGTGCGATACGTGGGCATCGGGGAGCTGGCGCGCCAGTCGGGCATGCGGGCCTCGGCCCTGCGCTACTACGAGAGCCTGGGGCTCCTGCCGGCCGCGCGCCGCGAAGGCGGACGCAGACTGTGGCCCGCCCCCACCCTGCGGCGGATCGCGCTGATCCGGATGTCGCAGCGCGCGGGGTTCACCCTGGCTGAGATCCGCGAACTGCTGGACAGTGACACCAGCCAGGGCGCCACCCGCCAGTGGCGGGCCCTGGCCGAACGCAAGCTCCCCGAACTCGACCGCGTCGTCCAGCAGACCCAGCAGCTGCGCGAAGCGGTCGCGGCCTGCCTCGCCTGCGGCTGCATGAACTTCACCGACTGCGAACTCCTGGCCGGCGCACCCGCCACGGATACCTGATCGGCTCCTCCCGGTCGGGGGCGCCCGTCACCGACCCACGCTCCTAGCCGAACGACGTGGTGACGGTGTGGTGGAGCCGGGCGATCTCGTCCTCCCAGTCGGGGACCGCGCGGGCGGGGACCAGGATGACGTGTTCGACGCCGACGGCCGCGAACTCGGCCAGGCGCTCGCGCAACGCCCGGTCGCCGCCGACGGCATAGACGTCGCGGCTGGTGCAGCCCTGCTTGTGGGCCGAGACCTCGGCGTCCAGCTCGCGCCGGAGCTCGGGGGTGTCGATGACGGGCGGCACGTAGACGAGCTGCACCGCGCGGGTGATGTGCTCGGTGCGGCCGAGGTGTTGCCGCTCCTCGTCGAGGACCTTCAGGCGCCGGCGGTACTCGGCGGGGGTGATGAACGCGGGGACCCAGCCGTCCGCGAGGGCGGCGACGCGCCGTACGGTCCTCTCCCTGCCCCCGCCCAGCCACACGGGCGGCACCCCGGTCGGGCCGCTGCCGCTGGATTCCCCGGCGGACTCCCCGACGAGGCGGCGCAGGCGGCGCAGGATGTCCTCCAGGGCGGCGGCGGCTTCGGCGGGGTCCCGGATGAGGGCCTCGCGGGGGCCGCCGATGCCGAGCTGGGCGACGAACCGGCCGTTGGAGCGCCGGTACAGGTCGGTCAGTTCGCGGACCACGGCGGAGGGTTCCAGGCCGGCGGCGACCAGGACGTGCGGACCGAATACCAGGGCGGACGTCCGGTGGGCCACTTCCCGGGCCAGCTCGAGCGGCGGGGGCATGTCGTCCCCGTTGTTGTTGTAGAACCAGAACGAATCGAATCCGTGCTGCTCCACCGCGTCGAGCAATTTCCACAAGTGGTCCCGCGTCACGTCATGACGCAACGAGGTACCGAAACAGAAGCCGAATTGCAGACCCATGAGACCTCCCTGTCGAGATATTGCCTGAGGGGCACGGCCGCCTGCCGGGCGGACGGTCGATGAATTGGCGGGAGCCAGATGAATACCGACTTCAGGGCCGCGATCCACAGGATTTTCCAATCCCGTCGAACCCTTTCGAACCCTGTCGAAATAAGGGGTCTCCGCTCGCCGTGCGCAGCCGACGAAGCAGATCAGATACACCTTCGCCTGGAACGTACCACAGGGGTCGAGCCTTCGAGAAGTGCGCCAATCCGGGCCAGGAGCTCATTTACCGAGCCATATAACATCCTTTAACCAACCTTCGCAAGGTCCACAGGTTTCACTCAAACCAACGGTGCGATTCGCCCCAAAGTGCGCTCTTGCGCCGACCCCGAGGCGGCAGGAGCGCCGGCGGAAGCACTGGCTCCGGTGTCGGGAGAGGCGGGCGCAGCCCTATGTCCAGAAAGTCGCCTTCCCCGTGCCTGCGAGAATGAGACATTCCGTTTGCCCGTTCTTGAAAAATTCCCAGGGTACATACAGACTCGTTTCGTGAACGGACCCCGGCATGCCGGAGGTCCGACCCGGGGCACCGATCCCCGAGGGCGCCGACCGCACCTTCACGTACGCGCCCCTGGTTCCCCGCTCAATTCGCCGTCGTCGGCATCCGCCCGCTCACGGGCGAACTCTTCGCGCTTGCAGAGCCCCATGCCCGGATGGCCGCACAGCTTCATTCTTCCTCTCGACACCCCGCACTCGGACCACCGGCCGAGTGCCGCCAGCACGTACGGAAGGGGCAACCGAAGTGAACAGGAGCGACCTGGTTTCGGATTCGGGTCCGGCGTCGGATGCCGAATTCGCATTCCCGCTCTCGGCCCCGGAGTTCGGTATCTGGCTCACCTGTCGGGACCAGCCGGAGTCCTTCAACATCCACCGCGTCTGGGAGCTGCGCGGGCGGCTCGACGAGCAGGCCCTGAAGGGCGCCGTCGAGGAGACCGTCGCCCGGCACCCCGTGTTCGCCCGCCGGCTCGTCGACGAGGACGGCGTGCCCTCCTGGGTTCCCGGCGCGCCGCAGCCGCGATGGACCGTGGTGGACACGGCCTCGACGGCCGACGCCGCGCCCTGGGCGCCCGTCGGACGCCACCGGTTCGACCTGAGACGAGACTGCCCCGTCCGTGTCGACCTGTTCCGGCACCGACCGGACCACCACGTGCTCTCCCTCCTGGTGCACCACATCGCGTGCGACGGGGCGTCACTGGAGAACGTGCTGGCGGACATCGGTGCCGCGTACAACGCCCGCGCCAACGGCGGGCCCCCCTTCTCGCCATCACCGGCCCCGACACCCGACCCGCCCGCGCCGGCGGAGCCCTCCCGCTTCTGGCCCCTCGAACTGGCCGACGCCCAGTGGCCGGAGGCCCTGCCGCGCACCCCGGGCCCCCGGACCGCCGAGGCCGACGTCCTGGTGCTCCCGCTGCCCCCGGACGAGGCCGACGTGGTGCGCGCGGCGGCCCGCCGCCTGCGCGTCACCCCGTACCTCATGGGACTCGCCGCCCTCTACGCGGCGTTCGCCACGCAGGGCAACGCCCCCGACGTCATGGTCGCCACACCGTTCGCCTCCCGGACACCGGCCACCGTGTCGCTGGTCGGCTGCTTCGCGCGGATGGTCCCGCTGCGCCGGCGGTGGCCCTCGGGAGCCTCCGGCGCCGAGCTCTGCGACGGTGTGCGGCGGACCGTCGCCGAGGCGCTGTCCCACGCGCACGAGCCGATCCACGAGAGCGCGGACCTCTTCGACGCCGCGGCGCCCGGACTCACCGTCAGTTTCCAGCTGCGGGACCCCCTCCCGGGGCCGGCACTCGGCGGGCTCACCGTTCGCGCGCTGGAAGCGGTGCGTACGCCGACGGCACCCGTCGCCGGCGCACCGGAGGTGCCCGGAGCGACTGAAGCGACTGAAGCGACTGAAGGCCCCGAAGCCCCTGAAACTCCCGGAGCCCCCGAGGCCGCTCCCCCGGCCGGGCACCCCGGCGGGACGAACGGCCTCACGCGTTTCGACCTCGAATTCGACCTCTGCCTACGGGCGGACGACGCCTCGGTGACGGTGACGCGCCGGGTGCACGGCGGCACGACCCACGCGGCCGCCGCCGAACTGCTCGCCGCCTACCGCCGGGTCCTGCTCGCCCTCGCCCGCGACCCGGAGGCGCCGCTGCCCCGCTCGACGAGCGCGGCGACGCCGTCCCTGATCGTCGCGCCGGCCGATCCGTCGGAGCACGCGCAGCCCCTCATGGACCGGTTCGACGCCTGGGTGCGCACACAGCCCCGGCGGCCGGCGGTGCGGTGCGGCGACGACCTCCTCACCTTCGCCGGCCTGGACCGCGAGGTCGTCCGGCTCGCGGCCGCCCTGCGCCGCCACGGCGCGGGCCCGGGCACCGCGGTGGGCGTCCTGCGCGAGCGGGGCGTCGCCCTGGTCGCGTCCGTGCTGGCGGCGTGGCGGGTGCGGGCCCACGTCGTCGCCCTCGACCCCTCCCAGCCCGACTCCCGTCTCGCGTACGTCGTGGCGGACACCGGCACCCGTCTCGTGCTGTGCGACCCCGCGTCGCGCCACCGGCTCGACGCCTCGCTCACGATCGTCGACGAGGACGCGCACGACGAGGCCCCCGACACCGAGGCCCCGAACACCGAGGCCCCCGACACCCAGACCCCGGACACCCAGGCCCCGAACGCCGAGAACGCGCACACCGGGAACGCGCCCACCGAAGACGCCCGCCCCCACGATCTGGCGTACGTCCTGCACACCTCGGGCACCACCGGCCGCCCCAAGGGCGTCATGGTCGAGCACCGGGGTCTCGCCGTCCTCGTCGACGCGCAGCCGGCGGGAGCCGGGGCCGCCCGGGTCGGCGTCACCGCCGCCGTCTCCTTCGACGTCTTCTTCCAGCAGCTCCTCTACCTCTTCCGGGGCAGCTGCCTGGTGGTGGCCGACCAGGCCACGTACCGCGATCCGCAGGCACTGGTGGAGTGGGTCGAGCGCAACGACGTGCGCCTGCTCAGCACCTCGCCGTCGATGTTCGCCGCCATGCGCCCCTTCGGCGTCGAGGAGGTGTTCCAACGCACGGGCCTGGAGCTGGACTTCGGCGGCGAGGCGGTCGACGCCACGACCTGGCGCAGGCTGCGCGAGCTGGGTGTGAGGGGGTCCAACGGCTACGGCCCGACCGAGGTCACGATCCAGACCACGTGGTGCGGTTTCGACGAGTACGGGACCCCCAGCATCGGCCGGCCGCTCGACGGCACCTCGGCCTACGTCCTGGGCGCCGACCTCCGCCCCGTGCCGATCGGTTCCCGCGGCGAGCTGTACCTCGCGGGGCCGCTGGTCACCCGCGGCTACCTCAACGCCCCCGCGCTCACGGCCGAGCGCTTCCTCCCGGACCCCTTCGCCCCGGCACCCGGCGCCCGGATGTACCGCACGGGGGACCGCGTCACCCTCGGCGCCGACGGGCACCTGATCTACCACGGCCGGACCGACCACCAGCTGAAGGTGCGCGGCCAGCGGGTCGACCCGTACGAGGTGGAGGAGGTGCTGCGCGGCATGCCGGGCGTCCAGGACGCCTACGTGGCACGCCAGGGCCCGATCGGGACGGCGGGGCTCCTCGCCTGGGTCACCCCCCGCCGCCCCGGGCCGGTTCCGGTGCCGGGGGAACTGCGCGGCCTCGCGGCCCGGCGGCTGGCGCCCGCCGCGGTGCCCGCGCACATCGAGGTCGTCGACGCGTTCCCGCTCACACTCAGCGGGAAGGTCGACGAGCGCGCCCTGCACGTGCCCGCGCCCGTGCGGCCGCCGGACGACGGCGCGGACCCCGTCGTCCGGCTCTGGGCGCTGACGCTCGGCCGACCGCCAGCCTCGGACGGGGGCAACTTCTTCTCCTGCGGCGGGAGTTCACTGGACGCGGCCCGGCTCGTCGCCGAGGTCAACCAGGAGTGCGGGGTGCGCGTCGACCTCGCCTCGTTCTTCGGCGACCCCACACCGGAGGGGTTGCGGCACCTGATCGCGCGGGCCGCGCCCGCCGGCGCCGAGGGCCCGACCCCGGCTGCGCCCGCCGGTCTGTCGGCCGCCCAGCGGCGGCTGTGGCTGCTGCACCGGGCGGAGCCGGACAGCCACGAGTTCACCGTGTACTGGGCGCTGCGGCTGAGCGGTCCGCTGGATCCCGCGCGCCTGGAGGCGGCCTGGCACGACGTGCTCACCGCCTACCCCGAGACGCGGCTGCGGGTCATCGACGACGACGCGGCCCCCGGGCGCGGGCAGTGGCCCCTCTCGGCGTTCACCGTGAGCGTGCGGGACGTGCCCGGGCACGCCCTGGCGGAGCACCTGCGGCGCGTGGCCCACCGGCCCTTCGACCTGTTCGAAGAGCCCCTGATCGAGCTGCGGGTGCTCCGGACCGGCCCCGAGGAGCACGTGCTGGTCTTCGTCGGCCACCACCTCGTGCTCGACCGCCGCTCCACGGAGCTGATCACCGATCAGCTGCTGAGCCGGCTGGCCGGCGGCCCGGCGCTCCCGCCCGCCCCGGCGGGCGCCGTCCCCGGACCGTCCCCCGCCGAGGCCGAACGGCTGCGCCGGTTCTGGGCCGAGGAACTCGCCGGTGTCTCCGCCCACTCGCCGGTCGCCCTCGGCGGGCCCCGGCCGGGCCCGCACCGGCGCACCGCGGCGACGGTCGGCGTCCCGCTGGACGCGGCGCAGTGGCGGCGCGTGACGGAGGCGGCGCGTGCGCACCGCACCACGGCCCTCGTCCTCGTCCTGTCGGCGTTCGCGGTGACGGCCGACCGGTACGGCGCGGCGGGAGACGTCCTGGTCGGCACCACCATGGACGTCCGACCGCCCGGCTTCAGCGAGGCCGTCGGCCTCTTCGTCAACCCCGTCCCGGTGCGGCTGCGCCCCCGCCCCGGCGGCACCGCCGGCGAGGCGGTCGCCCAGGCGCACGCGGCCCTCCTGCGGGCGCACGCGCACCGCGCGCACCCCTTCGACGAACTCGTCCGGGAGCTCGGTCTGCGGGCCGGTCCGGGGCAGGCCCCCCTGTTCCAGGTGCTGGTCGACCACGAGCAATCGGCCACGGCGACGGCCGCGCCGCCCGGCATCCGCGCCCGCCCGGTGGAGATCCCGGCGGCCATCGCGAAGTACGACGTCGAGGTCCTGCTCCGGGAGACCCCTGACGGCGCCCGGCTGGACGTGCTCCACCGCACCGACCGGTGGACGACGGACCAGGCCTGGCAGCTGGCCGAGCGGATCCGCGGCGCGCTGCTCGCGCTGGTAGGCGAGCCCTCCGCGCCGGCCGCGCTCCCCGCGGCGCTGGACCCGGGGCGCCTGCCCCTGGAGTGGGGGCGGGGCCCGGAGCCGTTCACGCCGGTCGTCCCGGTGAGCGAGCTCATCGCCCGGATCGCCCGGGAGGCACCGGAGCGGACCGCCGTGGTCGCCGGGGGCGAGCAGCTCACCTACGGGCGGCTGCGGGCCGACGCCCTGGACCTCGCCGCCCGGCTGACGGCCCGGCTGACCGCCCGGGGCGCCCGGGTGGCGGTGCTGACCGAGCGGTCCACGGGCCTGCTGACCGCGCTGCTCGGCGTGCACTTCGCCGGCGCCGCGTACGTCCCGCTCGATCCCCGGCACCCCGACTCCCGCATGACGGCGTGCCTGGCCGACTGCGGGGCCGCCGCCGTCGTCACCGACGCGGCCATGGCCGAGCGGGCGGCGTCGTTCGGGCTGCCCGTGCTTCCGCTGCCCTCGACGGCCGAGCCAACGGCCGACCGGAGCGCCGAGCCCGCCGCCCCCCTCCCGCCCGGACCGCACGATCCCGCCTACGTCATCTACACCTCCGGAACGACCGGGCGGCCGAAGGGCGTGGTGATCGAGCACGGCACGCTGGCCGCCTCCACGGCCGCCCGCCGCACCGTCTATCCGGGGCGGCCGGTCTTCCTGCTGCTCTCGCCGGCGGCGTTCGACTCGGCCGCGGCCGGCATCTGGGGAACGCTGTCGGCCGGTGGCCGCCTGGTCGTCGCGAGCGACGACGAGGTCCGCGACCCCGAGGCCCTGGTCGCCCTGATCTCCCGGCACCAGGTCACCCGGCTGCTGTGCGTACCCTCGCTCCACGCCCTGCTGCTCACCGCCACCGACCGGGCCGGCCCCGACGCGGTGCGGAGCCTGCGCGAGGTCGTCACGGCCGGGGAACCGCTCCCGGACGAGCTGCTGCGGCGCCACTTCGCCGTCCTGCCCCGGGTGGCGCTGGTCAACGAGTACGGCCCCACCGAGGCCACCGTCTGGGCGAGCTACCGCCGCTACCACGGGCCGGAGGCCGTCGACATCGGCGGCCCGGTGCCCGGGTACCGCCTCTACGTCCTGGACCACGCCCTGCGCCCCGTCCCCCCGGGGGTCGACGGCGAACTGTACGTCGGCGGCGCGGGGGTGGGCCGGGGGTACGTCGGCCGGCCCGCCGAGACGGCCGGCGCCTTCCTGCCCGACCCGTTCAGCGGCGAGCCGGGGGCCCGGATGTACCGCACGGGCGACCGGGTGCGGTGGCAGGGGCCGGAGGCGCTCGCCTTCGTCGGCCGGCTGGACCACCAGATCAAGGTCCGGGGCCACCGGGTGCAACCCGCCGAGGTGGAGGCGGCGCTGCGCGGCGCCGAGGGCGTCCGGGAGGCGGCCGTGGTCGCCGACGGCGGCGCGCGCCTCGTCGGCTTCGTCACCGGCGGCGGGCGGCCGGAGGCCGTCCGGCGCGAAGTCGCCGAGCTTCTGCCGGAGTTCATGGTCCCCGCCGTGGTCCACGCGCTGGAGCGGCTGCCCGTCACCCCCAACGGCAAGGTCGACCGGGGGGCCCTGGAGCAGGAGGCGGCCCGGCGCCGGGCCTCGGCGCTCGCCCGGCCCGCCGGGGACGTCTCGCCCGGGCACGCGGCGGTCACCGCGGCGTGGCGGGAGGTCCTGGGCGTCGTCGACGTTCCCGGCGACGTCAACTTCTTCGACCTCGGGGGGCATTCGCTGCTGGTGCCGGCGCTCCAGGAGGCCCTGCACCGGCACACCGGCGTCCGGCTGCCGATCCTCGACCTCTTCCGCCACAGCACCGTCGCCGACCTCGCGGCCCGGCTGGCCCGCGCGAAGACGGCCACGCCGCCCGCCCCCGGGGCGGACCCACCGCCCTCAGCCGGTTCGCCCCGTCGCCGACGCGGCGACGCGGCCCGTACGCTCCGCGACCGCCGTGCCCAGGAGGCCGACCGATGAACCGCGACCGTTCCCTCGACATCGCCGTCACCGGCATGACGGGGCGCTTCCCCGGGGCGGCCGATGTGGCAGAGCTGTGGCAGGCCCTGCGCGACGGGCGGGTGCTGACCCGGCGTCTGGGCCGGGAGGAGCTGGCGGCCCGTGGCGTCCCCGCGTCCCTCGCCGACGATCCGGCCTACGTCCCCGTCCACGGGGCGCTCGACGATCCCGACCGCTTCGACCACGAGTTCTTCGGCGTCAGCCCCCGCGAGGCCGCGCTGACGGACCCGCAGCACCGCCTGCTGCTGGAGTGTGCCTGGGCCGCCCTGGAGGACGCCGGCCACAGCGTCACCGCCGGCGACGGGCTGCGGACGGCGGTGTACGCGGCCGCCAGCGGCAGCGGCCACCTGCGGGCGCTCCTGGCCTCCGGCTCGCTGGCGCCCCCGGAGTTCGAGGAGGCCCTCCTCGTCAACGAACGCGACTTCCTCGCGACGCGCATCGCCTACAAACTGGGGCTGACCGGGCCCGCGCTCACCGTCCTCACGGCCTGCTCCTCCTCGCTCGTCGCGGCCCACCTGGCCGTCCAGGCGCTGAACAACGGGGAGTGCGACCAGGCCCTGGTGCTCGCCGCGTCGGCCAACGCCCCCCAGGCGGGGCACCTGCCCATGGCCGGCGGAGTGATGTCGCTCAGCGGACACTGCCGCCCCTTCGACGCCTCGGCGGACGGCACCCTCGCCGGCTCGGGCGCGCTGGGCGTCGTCCTGCGCCGCTACGAGGACGTGGCGGACGGCCCGCTCCCCCTGCACGGAGTGCTGCTGGGCTCCGCCGTCAACAACGACGGCACCGCCAAGGCGGGCTTCCTCGCACCGTCGGCGGCGGGCCAGGAGCAGGCGATCCGCGCCGCGCTCGCCGCCGCCGACGTCGACGCCGCGTCCGTCGGCTACCTGGAGAGCCACGGCACCGGCACCCGCGTCGGCGACCCCATCGAGTGGTCCGCCGCCTCCTCGGTGTACCGATCGCTGGGTGCCGCTCCCGGCAGCATCCCGGTCGGCGCGCTCAAGGCGACCATCGGCCACCTCGACGCCGCCGCCGGACTCGCCGGGCTGGTGAAGGCGCTGCTGGTGCTCCGGCACGGGTACGTGCCCGCGATCCCCGGGCTGGGCCGGGCCAATCCGCTGCTGGAGCGGGAGGACTCGCCGCTCGCCCTGCCCGCCGAGGCCGGGCCGTGGCGGGGCCCGCAGCCGCGCCGGGCCGCGGTGAGCTCGTTCGGCGTGGGCGGGACCAACGTGCACATGCTGCTGGAGCAGCCCCCGGATCCGACCACCGCACCGCCCGCCCCGCCGCCCGGGCGGGAACGGCTGGTGGTGCTCTCCGCGAAGGACCCGCAGGCCCTCGCCCGGATGCGGGAGCGGCTCACCGCGCACCTGGAGGACCCCGGATCCGCACCCTCGCTGGAGGACGTCGGCCGGACCCTCACCCGGCGCGCGGAACTCCCGTACCGCTCCTCGACGGTGGGCGCGAGCGTGGCCGAGGTCGTGGCGGCGCTGCGGGCCCCGGCCGAGCCGGCACCGGAGCCCGCGGCGCACCCCGCCCCGGCGCTGCTGCTCTTCCCGGGGCAGGGGACGCAGTTCCCCGGCATGGCGGCGCCCTTCGCCGCCGCCCTGCCCGCGTTCGCCGACGCACTGGACGCCTGCCTGGCCGCCTACTCCCCCGACCTCGCCCGCGAGGTGGACGAGGCGCTGCACGACGTCTCCTTCCCCGCCGAACGCCTCGCCCGGACGGCACTCGCCCAACCCGCGCTCTTCGCCGTCGAGTACGCCGCCGGGACGGCGCTGCTCGCCCTGGGCCTGGTGCCCTGCGCCCTGCTCGGGCACAGCCTGGGCGAGATCACGGCGGCGACCCTGGCCGGCGCGCTCTCCCTCGACGCCGCGGCCCGTCTCGTGGCACGCCGGGCCCTGCTGATGCAGGACTGCGCCCCGGGCGCGATGGTCTCCCTGGCCTGCGGCGAGGCCGAGGCCCGGGCCCTGCTGGCCGGGACCGGCGCCGAGCTGAGCGTCGCGGCGGTCAACGCCGCCACCAGCACCGTGCTCGCCGGGCCCCCCGAGGCGGTGGCGGCCTTCCGGGAGCGGATCGGCGGCCGGTACGCGGCCAAGGTGCTGCGGTCCTGCCGCGCATTCCACTCCCCGCTGATCGAACCTGCGGCCGACGCGCTGCGGGGCACCCCGACGGCCGACGAGGTGCGCCCCGCCACCCTGGCGTGGATCGAGAACACGGAGGGGCAGCTGCTACCCGAGGGCTCGCTCACCGACCCCGGCCACTTCGCCCGGGCCGCCCGCCGGCCGGTGCGCTTCGCGGACGCGCTGGCGACGGCCCGGACGAAGTTCCCCGACGCCGTCGCGGTCGAGGTGGGGCCCGGCCGGGTGCTGAGCGGCTTCGCGGAAGCCGCCGGGCTGCCCGCGATCCCGCTGCTGGGCTCCTCGCCACCGGCCCCCGCCGCGCCGTCGCACGCCCCGGCCGCCGCCACCGCATGCCCGGTGCTGGCGGCGATCGGCCGGCTGTGGTGCTCCGGCCTCCCCCTGGACCTCGCCCCGCTCCACGCCCCGGGGCGCTCCGTCCCGCTGCCGACCTATCCGTTCCACGGCCCGCGCCACCCGGTGCCGGCCGCCCCGGCGCCCGAAGCACCGCCCGGACCACCCGCCCGGGCAGCGGTCGCCGAAGCGGCCGAGCCTGCCGCGGACACCCCCGTCGCGATCCTCCGCGCCCTGTGGGCCGAACAGCTGGGGGTGACCGACGCGCCCGACACGGCCGACTTCTTCCAGCTGGGCGGTGACTCGCTCACCGTCGCCCGGCTGGCACGCGGGATGAGCCGCCGGTTCGGCGTCGACGTCCCCGTCGGCGAACTGTTGCAGGCCCGGTCCATCGGGCTCCAGTACGCGCTGGTCGAGCGGTTGATCGCCCAGCAGATCCTGGACGAGGCCGGGGAGGAGCTCGGATGACCGCCTCACCCCTCGACCGGCTCACCCCCGGGCAACGCGCCGAGCTGGCCGCCCGGCTCCAGGGGCGCAGCCCCGCGGCCGCGCCACCGGCGGCCGCCGCGCCGTCGCCGACGGATGCGGAACCGGCGCTCCCGCCCCGCCCGGACTCCGCCGCCGCCGCCCGCAGCCACCCCCTCTCCGTCACCCAGTACCGGATGTGGCTCGCCGAGCAGGCGTCCCCCACCGCGTCGGCGGCCTACACCGTGCCCCTGGCCCTCCAGCTCGCGGGCCCGCTCGACGTCGACCGGCTCCGCGCGTGCCTGGACGCCCTCGCCGCCCGCCATCTGGCCCTGCGGACCCGTTTCGGCCAGGAGAACGGGGTGCCCCGGCAGCGCTTCGACCTGCCCGCCCGCATCCCGCTGGAGGTGCGGGAACTGCCCGCGGGAGCGCCGGAGCGGGACCGGGCGCTCGACGCCGAGGCGGCGCGCCCGTTCCGCCTGGACCGGCCCCCGTACGTCCGTGCCGTCCTGCTCGCCCAGGGGGCGCAGCAGCACACCCTCCTCCTGACCTTCCACCACGCCGTCTGCGACGGATGGTCGTTGGGGGTGCTGATCGACGACCTGCTGGACGCGTACGCCGCCGGGGGCGGCCCCGCTTCCACCCGACCCGCGCCGGCCGCCCAACACCTCGACTACGTCCACTGGGAGCAGTCGCCGGACGGTCGGGCCGCGCTGGCCGCCCACGCCGCCCACTGGGCCCGCTCCAGCGGCAGCGCCGACGACGGGAGCGAACTCCCCTTCGCCGTCGACCCGACCGCCGCGGAGCAGGCCACCGCGCAGCAGACCACCACGGAGCAGACCACCTCGCACCAGGCCGCCCGGATGCCGCACGCCGAGCTCGCGCTGTCCCCGGGCCTCACCCGGCAGGTCCACGCGTTCGCCCGGCGGCACGCCTGCACGGCGCACGCGGTGTGGCTCGCCGCGTTCGCAGCCACCTGGAGCGCCGTCACCGGCGCCCGGACGGCCGCCGTGAGCGTCCCCACCGCCAACCGGGCGGCGGAGCGCTACGACCTCACCGTGGGCGCCTTCGTCTCCGCGATGCCCCTCACCCTGCCCCTGCCGCCCGCGCTGGGCTTCGCCGCGCTGGCCCGGCGGACCGGCGAGCAGCTCCTGACCGGTTCCCAGCACCCGACCCTCCCCCTGACCTCCGACGACACCGCCGTGCCCGTACCCGCCGCCGCCTTCGTCCTGACCCACGAGGACAACCGGCCGCGCCCGGCCGGCCCCCTCACGGTCACCCCCCTTCCGGTGCGTGTCCAGGGCGACCAGGGCGCGCTGACCGTGCAGCTCACGGAACACGCCGGCACCGCCGCCGTCCGGCTGACCGGCTCCCCGCAGCACTACACCGACGCGGCCCTCGCCCGGCTCGGGCGGGCCTACCGACGCTGCCTCGTCTCCGTCCTCGCCGCCCCCGACGCACCGCTGGCCGCACTGGACGCCCGCGACCCGGCCGAGCGCGCGACCATCGCGGCCGCCTCCACGGCGCCGCCCGCCGCCGGGGCCCGCCTGCCCTACGACGCCTTCGCGGACTGGGCGCGGCGCACCCCCGAGGCCTTCGCCGTCTGGGACGCCGCCGACGGTCACCTCACCTACCGGGCGCTGCACGAGCGCACCGAGCGCGCGGCGGCCCACCTCGCCCTGGCCGGGGTCGGCCCCGGCTCGGCGGTCGCCCTGGACGTGCCGGCGGGCGCCGACTACCCGGCGCTGGCCCTGGCGGTCTGGCGGCTCGGCGGCTGGATCATCGCGCTGCGCCCCGACGACCCCGTGGAACGCCGCCGCGCCCTGCTGCGCAGCGCCCGGGCCGACTTCCTCGTCCGCACGGCCGACGCCCCCGGGCACGACGCCCACACACACGACGCCGACGACGGCGCCCCTGGGAGGGCGCTGCGGACGATCCGGCTCCCCCGAGGGGGCGCGCGCGAGCTCCCGGCCACCGGCACGGCGGTGCCGCCCGTGGCCCGCACGGGCCCGCAGGACCTGGCCTACGCGGTGTTCACCTCCGGCACGACCGGTACGCCCAAGTGCGTCCCGGTGCCGCTGGGCGCGCTGGCCAACGAGCTCGCCTGGCGCCGCGAGGCGATCGGCCTCGCCGCCCCCGACCGGGTGCTCCAGACCATCCCCCTGGTCTTCGACCCGTCGCTGTGGCAGTGCTTCGGACCGCTGGTCGCCGGGGCCGGCGTGGTCTTCCCCGGCGTCGACCTCGGGGCGCATCCGGCCGCCCTCGTGGAGGCCTCCCTCGAGCACTCCGCGACCGTGGTCGACGTCGTCCCGTCGCTGCTCGCGGCCCTGGACGACGAGGATCTGCGCCGGCTGCCGGCCCGGGTCGTCTTCTGCGGCGGGGAGGCGCTGCCCTCGGCGCAGGCCGAACGCTACCTGCGCGTCGGCCGCGGTGAACTGCGCAACCAGTACGGGCCGTCCGAGACCTGCATCGACGCCACCTCGTACCGGTGCGCGGCGGGGGCCGAGGGCGGCACCGCCCCCGTGGGCCATCCCATCTCCGGCGTGCGGCTGCACATCCTCGACGGCGCGCTGCGTCCGGTGCCCATCGGTGTCACCGGCGAGCTGTACATCGGCGGCACCGGGGTGGCGCGCGGCTACCGGGGCCGTCCGGCCGAGACGGCGGCCCGGTTCCTGCCCGACCCGGCCGGTCCCCCGGGCTCGCGGATGTACCGCACCGGGGACCGGGTGCGGTGGAACGCCGACGGGAGCGTGCAGTTCGTCGGCCGCAGCGACAACCAGGTCAAGGTGCGCGGCCACCGGGTGGAGCTGGAGGAGGTCGACCGGCACGTCGTGGACGCGCCGGGGGTGCGGGAGGCGGCCACCGTCGTCGTCGGGGAACGCGTCAGCCGCCTGGTGGGCTTCGTCACCGGTGAGCCCGCCCCGGACCCGGCGGCGGTGCGCGCCCATCTGGCCCGCACCCTCCCGCCGTACATGGTGCCCGGCGAGATCCGGGTGCTCCCTCGGCTGCCGGTGACCGCCAACGGCAAGGCGGACCGCCGCGCCCTGCTGGCGATGGTGCGCTCCGCGCGCACGGCGGCCGGCCCCGCCGCCGCCCACGACCGGGTGGCCGCCGCCGTGGTGGAGGCGTTCGCGGCGGCGCTCGACCGACCGTCGGCCACCCTGGACGACCATCTCTACGACCTCGGCGGGGCGTCGCTGGGGGCGGCCCGGATCGCCTCCGCGCTGAGCCGCCGCCTCGGGGCGGAGGTCCCCGTGCGCACCGTCCTGACGCATCCGCTGGTCGCCGAACTCGCCGTCGAGGTCCGCACGTTGCTCGCCGCAGCGGCAGCACCGCCAGCGCCCGCCGACACCGGAGCCGACGCTCCCCTGACACCCGAACAGCTGCTGGTGGCCCAGCAGGAGCGGGCCCTCGGACACCCCGCTCCCCCGATTCCGCTGCTACTCAGGCTCGACGCCCCCGTGGATCCGCAGGACGTGGAGCGGGCGGTCCGCGCACTGGTCGCCCGGCACGAGGCCCTGCGGCCGACGGGCCCGCAGGCCGCGCCCGCGATGACGCAGGCCTCCGGAACAGGACAGCACGACGCGTGGCAGCCCTGCCCCGTGGCCCCGCTGCCGGACCGGCCCGCCCAGGCCCACTGGGACACCGCGCTGATCGAACGGCCGCTGCCCGCAGGATCACCGGGGCTGGAGGTCGTCCTGCTGACCGGGGAGGACGGCACCGTCCGGCACCTGCTGCTGAGGCTGGCCCGCCACCGGGGCGACGGCGCCTCCGTGGGCATCCTCGCCGACGAGCTCCTCGCCCTGCTCGCCGGACGCGACCTGCCCCGGCCGGCCCCGCGCTACAGCGACTACGCCCGCGCCAGGGCCGCCCGCCGCACGGCCCGGCGCGCCGAACTGGAACGGTACTGGCGCACGAGCCTGGGCCCGGTCCCCCCGGACCCGTTCGCCGAGCGCCGCACCGGCCCGAGGACCTTCCGCAACCACGGGGTGCGGAAGGTCCTCCCCGCCGACGCGTACACGCGCCTCCAGCGGGCGGGCCGGACGGCGGGCACGACCACCACGGCCGCCTTCCTCGACCTGCTCGGCCGGATCGTCTCCCGGATGTCGGGCGGCACGTCCACGGTGATCGGCATGCCGGTCTCCCACCGCTCGGCGGCCACCGAGGAATCGCTCGTCGGCCGCGCCGTCGACCTGCTGCCGGTGGTGCTCGGTGCCACCGGGGCCGGCCACGCCCACCGGGCGCTGTTGTCGGCCCTGGACCACGCAGACCTGCCGCTGCTGCACATCGCCGAGCTCGCCGATCCGGTCGACCCCGCGCTCCGGCCGCCGGTCTGCGCGGCCGGGCTGGTCGTCCACGGGCAGGAGGAGAACCCGGCCGTGGTGCCGGACGACCTGCCCCACGACACCGTGCCCGAGCACTGGGCGGACCTCGACCTCGTCCTCCACGTGCAACCGGCCCGCTCGGGAGGGTGTTCGGTGCTCCTGACCGGAGCCGTCGACCTCTTCCCGCAGGCCGAACTGCGCGGGCACCTCGCCCGGGCCCTGGCGGAGCTCGAATCCGACCAGGGCTGAGGCCCGGCCCGCAGCCGCAGCCACACCTCCCCAGCCACACCCACCAGACACATCCGACACAAGGGGAAAAGTCATGGACGAAGAGCAGAAGTACCTGTTCGACCTGCGCGGCTACCTGGTCCTGGAGGACATCCTCTCCGCGCAGGAACTCGCCTCCGTCAACGCCGCCCTCGACGGCCACGGCCTGTGGGACGGCGAGAACAAGCTCGACTACCCGCTGCTCAAGCGGTACAACCCGTTCATCGCCAACGCCGGCCCGCTCCACACCACCCCGCGCCCGGTGCGCGACCTGATCAGCAACCAGAAGGTGCTGCCGCACCTGGAGGAGGTGCTCGGCCCCGACCTGCGCTACGACGAGGGCCAGGTGCTCTACGCCCGCAAGGGCGCCGGAGCGCTGATCCTGCACAACGGCAACACCCCGTGGGAGTACCCCCCGCTGACCTACCAGGTCCGCGACGGCCGGATCTACGGCGGACACCTGATCGTCGCGTTCTGCCTCACCGACGCCCTCGCCGACCAGGGCGGCTTCGCGGTGGTCCCCGGCAGCCACAAGTCGGCCTTCGAGATCCCGGAGGACTTCCAGACCTGGCAGAAGGTCGGCGACTGGGTCTCCCGCGTCCCGGTCAGGGCCGGCTCGGTGGTCCTCTTCGCGGACACCGCCACCCACGGCAGCTGGCCCTGGGCCGCCGACTTCGAACGCCGGGTCGTCTTCTGCCGCTACACCGCGGGCATGGTGCAGCACACCGCTCCCGCGCCCGTGCCCGAGGACCTCCCGGGCGAGGAGTGGACCCCGGTCGAACGCCGGCTGCTCCGCCCGCCGTTCGCCTGGCACTTCCACGACCGGGGCAGGGGCTACACGGAGCAGCAGCGCACCTCCGTGCGCACCGCCGAGGGCTGGACGATGAACGACCACTCCCAGCAGATCATCACGCTCGCGGAGGACGCGGAGAAGTCCGCCGAGGGGCGGGGCTAGCCATGGCGAGCATCACCGTGAGTTCGGTCGGCTACGAGGAGTTCGACCAGCAGCTCGGCAGCGACCCCCTGGGGCTGATGACGCGGCTGCGCGACGAGGGGACGGTCAGCGCCGTCCCGCTGGACGACGGCACCCGGCTGATCGTCGCGGCGGAGCCCGCCGTCGCCGCCGCGGCCCTCGCCCACGGCACCCGCAACCACCGCGGGCTGCTGCGCGAACTGGTGGGCAGCGGGCTGTTCGTGGTCGCCTCCGGGGAGCAGTGGCGCCACCGCCGCGCCCTGCTGCGCCCGATGTTCTCGGCCCGGGCCGTGGCGGAGCTGCACACCCTGGTGCTGGAGAGCGCGGAGGACTTCGTGCGCCGTCGGCTGCTGCCCGCGGCGGGCCGCGAGTTCGACCTCGGACACACCCTCCAGCAGCTGAGCATCGAGATCATCCTCCGGCTCGTGGACCCGGAGTTGACCGGCGCCGAACTGGCCTCCCTGGCCTCGACGGTGGACACGGCCGTCCACTACCTGGACCGGCGGCTGTTCGCCCCGGAGACCGTCACCGACGCGGACGGCGAGGCGTTCGCCCGGGACAGGGCGGTGCTGGAGGAGTTCATCGCGCACCGGGCGGCCCAGGTGCCGGCCGCGGCCGAAGGGGTCCTGCCGTCGCTCGTCGCCGCCCTGCACCAGCGGGGGGACACGCCCGGCGAGCGTGCCGAGGACGTGCTGCGCGAGGAACT
Source organism: Kitasatospora sp. NBC_01300 (assembly GCF_041435235.1). NCBI lineage: Bacteria > Bacillati > Actinomycetota > Actinomycetes > Kitasatosporales > Streptomycetaceae > Kitasatospora > Kitasatospora sp. NBC_01300. The sequence continues at coordinate 651,367 of NZ_CP108409.1, forward strand.
GATGTCGATCTTCGTGGCCGGCGTGGAGACCATGGGCACCCTGCTCACCTGGACCTTCCACAACCTGGCCGGCTCGCCCCCGGCCCTGGCCCGCGCCCTCGACGAGGTCCGCTCCACCGACCTCGGCGCCCTGCGCGCCGCGCCGTCGATCCCCCAGGGGACCCTGCCGTACACCCTGGCGGTGGTCGAGGAATCCCTGCGGCTGCACCCGCCCGCGTGGGCGCTCTTCCGCCGCATCGACACCCCCGTCGAAGCGGCCGGCGTCCGGCTGGAGCCCGGCGACCTCGTCCTGGCCAGCACCTACGCCATCCACCGCGCCCCGGCCCTGTGGGAGGCACCCGAGGAGTTCCGCCCGGACCGCTTCCTGGGCCGGCGCCCGCCCGTCCAGCAGTACTTCCCCTTCGGGGCGGGCCCCCACCAGTGCCTGGGGCGGCAGTTCTCGCTGCTGGAGGCGCAACTCGCCACGGCGACGATCCTGGCGCACGGCCGGTTCACCCTGCTGGGCGACCGGGCCTCGACCGGACTCCGGCCGGCCATCGCCCTGACCCCGGACCCCAGCCCGCGCGCCGTGTTCACCCCGCACCCCGGCTCCGACAGCGACAGCGACACCGGCACCGCGGCCATCGGTCTCGGCACCGCCCGCAAGCACCCCACGGGGGCACGATGACGACCGCGCCGCACGCCCGGATCGAGCAGTGCTTCACCGCCGTCGCCGAGGCGTTCCCCGAGCGCGTGGCGTTGGCCGACCGGTACGGCGAGATCCGCTACGGGGAGCTCCTGACGCGGGCGCGCACCGCGGCGGCCTCGCTCCGGGCGAAGGGCGTCGACTCCGGTACCGCCGTGCTGATCGTCGGGCACGGCGACCACCGGACCGTCCTCGCCATGCTGGCCGTCCTGATGGCGGGCGGCTGCTACGTCCCGGTGGACCCCCGGTACCCGGCGGACCGCGTCCGGCTGATGGCCGACACGACCCGGGCGGCCCTGGCCCTGCACGCCGACCGCCCTCCGGTGGCGGACCTGGGCATCCCCGTGCACGACATCGCCGCCCTCCTCGCGGAGCGGACCACCACGGCGGTGCCGTCCGCACCGGCCGGCCCCGACGACCTGGCCTACGTCATGTTCACCTCCGGCACCACGGGAGCCCCCAAGGCCGTGGGCGTCACCCACCGGGGGGTCACCGGGCTGGCGCTCGGGGCGGAGTCCCTGCGGCTGGGCCCCGGCGACGGCGTGCTCCTGCACTCCACCCTCGCCTTCGACGCATCCACGTTCGAGATCTGGTCCCCGCTGCTGGCCGGGGCCCGGATCACGGCCGCGGACCGCCACCCCCTCGCCCTCCACGAACTGGCCGACCTGCTGGCCCGGCCGCAGATCACCACGGCCTGGCTGACGGCCCCGCTGTTCCGCCTCATGGCCACCCACCACGGCCCGGCGCTGGGCACCCTGCGCACCCTCGTCACCGGCGGTGACACCGTCCCGGCCGGCCCCGCGCGCTCCTTCACCGCCGCCCACCCCGCCACCCGGCTGGTCAACGGCTACGGCCCGACCGAGAACACCACCTTCAGCACCCTGGGGGACGCCGCCGCGTGGGACCGCGAGCACTCCACCGCGTTCCCGATCGGCACCGCCATCGCGGGAACGACGTGCCACGTCCTCGACGAACGGCTGCGGCCCGTCGCCCCGGGCGCGGTGGGCGAGCTCTACCTCGGCGGCCCCCGGCTCGCCCGCGGCTACCTGCACGACCCGGCCGCGACCGCCGCGCGGTTCGTCCCCGACCCCTTCTCCGCCCGGCCCGGTGCCCGCATGTACCGCACCGGTGACCGCGTACGGCACCTCCCCGACGGCGCCCTGGACTTCCTCGGGCGCGCCGACGACGAGGTGAAGGTCAGGGGCTTCCGCACCGATCCGGCGGAGGCGGCGGCGGTCCTCGCCGCCGACCCCGCCGTCGACGACGCCGTGGTCCTCGCCGGCACCGGTCCCGACGGCGCCGTCCTGACCGCCTTCCTCACGCCCGCGTCCGTCGACACCGACGCGGTGCGCCGGGGCGCGTGGCAGCGGGCACCGCGCCATCTGGTGGCCGAGCGGATCATCGCGGTCGACGCCCTTCCGCTGGGGCCCACCGGCAAGGTGGACCGCGCCGCCCTCGCCCGCCTCGCGGACGACGCGGACGACACGGACGCCCGGACGCACGGCTCGGACGACACCGCCGCCCCGGGCCACCCCGCACTCGCCGCGGCCTGGGAGTCCCAGACGGGCCACCGCCCGCTGCCCGACTCCGACTTCTTCGCCGAAGGCGGCACCTCCCTGGGGCTGATGCGCCTGGTCGAACAGGTGCGCACCCAGCTCGGACCGACCCTTGACTTCGCCCAGCTCTACGCCGCTCCCACGTACGCCGACCTGTGCCGGCTGACCGCCCCGAGCGCCACCCCGGCACCCCCCGGCGACCGAGCCCAGGAGGCCGTCGCATGACGCAGGTGATGCAGGATCAGGACAATGATCTGGCCAGAATGGACGGCCTGTGGATCCGGGTGATCGAACCCCAGTCACCCGCCCGGCACGCCCGGGACTTCGCCCAGGTCCACACCTGGCTGCGCCAGTACATCAGCCGGCCCCACGACGAGATCGGCCGCACCGGGCCGGTCTGCCCCTTCATCCCGCCCGCCCTCAGCGGCAAGGACGCCCAGTTCAGCTTCCGCTACGACATCACCGGGGAGGACGAGCGGCAGCTGCGCGAGGCCCTGGAGGCGGAGATGTCCACGTTCGCCCTCGGCACCGAGCGCAGCCGCACGCACACCGGAGCCTCCCTCGACTGCCGCATCGTGGTGCTGCCGGCCACCGGGCCGGAGGGCTGGAAGGTCCTCGACGAGGCGTACGAGGACCTGAAGAACAACGCGGTCGCCCACGGCCTGATGGTCGGTCAGTTCCACCCGCACTGCGACGAACGGGCCGTGCGCAACCCGCTCTTCCCCGTCTCCGTGGCCCCCGTCGGCCTGTTCGCCATCCGCCGGATGGCGCCCCACGATGTGCTCTTCTTGTACAAGCACCGCGCCTGGTTCAGGATTTACGATCAGAACTTCCGCGCCCACTACGAACGGGGCCGCGTACGCGACCCGCTCCTGCGCGAGTTGTACGTGACCGCTGTGGAACGTCACGGCCTGCCCGAGCTCGCCCCGAAGGCAAAGGAGAACGACGCGCCGTGACCGAGGACCAGTACCGCATCGTCGTCAACCACGAGGAGCAGTACTCGATCTGGCCCACCTACCACGACGTCCCCCAGGGGTGGCGGACGGTGGGCGAGCCGGCGTCGCGTGAGGACTGCCTGCGCAGGATCGAGGAGGAGTGGGTCGACATGACCCCGAAGTCCGCCCGGCGCGAGGCGGCCCCGGCCGCGACGGCCCCCGCGGGCCCGGCCGGCGCGGCGGGGTCCCCGTGACCGGCACGCTTCCCACGGTCGCCGTCGTCTACGGCAGGGGGTCGGCGGGGCCGGCCGAGATCCTCGGCGCCGCCCGCGGCCTGTGCGACGTGGTCTTCGTCTGCGACCCGGCCGTCCCGGGCGTGGCGCCGCTGCTCGCGGGGATGCGCCGGCGGGCCCGGGTCTGCGAGATCGGCGGACACGACACCGCCGCCGCCGAACTGCTGCGCGAGCACGGCCCGGTGGGCATCGTCACCTTCAGCGAGTACTGCCTCGCCGGCACCGCGCGGCTGGCCGAAGCCCTCGGCCTGCCCTACCACCGGCCGGACACCGTCCGGCTGCTCACCGACAAGGCCGACCAGCGCGCGGCGTTCGCGGCGGCGGGGGTCGACCACACCCCGAGCGTCGTGGTGCGCTCCGCCGCCGAGGTCGACGCCGCCGTGGCCCGCCTGGGCTACCCCGTGGTGCTCAAACCCCGTACCGGGGCGGGCAGCCAGGACACCGTACGGCTGGCGGACGCGGAGCAGCAGCGGCGCGCCCTGGCCGACGTCGGCCTCGCCCCCGGGCCCGGCGAGGGGGAGGCCGGCCCGGGCGGCGGCCCGCGTGACTTCGTCGTGGAGAAGTACCTGCCCGGGGACCCTGCGGTGGCCGGACCGGAGTGGGGGGACTACGTCTCCGTCGAGGCCGTCGTGCAGCACGCGGAGGTCACGACCCTCTGTGTCACCGGCAAGTTCGCCCTGGCGGACCCGCTGCGGGAGACCGGACTGTTCCTGCCCGCCACCCTCACGCCCGCCGTGGAGAAGGACGTCGCCGAGCTCGCGGCGGCCGCGGTCCGGGCGCTCGGCGTGACGACCGGGGTGACCCACACGGAGGTGAAGCTCACCCCGGACGGCCCCCGCGTCATCGAGGTCAACGGCCGCGTCGGCGGGCGCGCGGTGGGCCTGCTGGACCGGGCGCTGGGCATCGATCTGCTCGCCCTCGCCTTCGCGTTGGCCCTGGAGCGCGACGTCGGGCCCGTCACGGCCCCCCGGCCGGCGGCGGTGACCTTCGAGTACTTCATCGTGCCGCCGCGCACCGTCGGCACCGTCCGGGCGATCGACGGCGCCGACGCCGTCCGGGCCCTGCCCGGTGTCGGCGAGGTCGACGTGGCGACGGCCCCGGGGCAACCCGTCGACTGGCGCCACCCCGCACAGCGCCTGGCGTTCGTCCGGGGCGCCGTCGCGACCCATGACGAGCTGCTGCGGCTCATCACGTCCGTCCATGACAGATTCCACCTGGAGTTCGCACCCCAGTGAAGAGAACGTTCCCCACCACAGACCGGCCGCGCACGCCCCGCCGAGGGCGTCGAAGAGCAGGTGCCCCGCAGTGCCCCCCAGTCCTTCATCGTGGAAAAGTGGAACAGCAGAGAGGTAGTCGATGCTCGACAAGGTGCGACAGCCACTGAAACACCGGCCCTTCCGGCGGGTGTGGCTGGGCGAGACCGTCTCCCTGGTGGGGGACTACAGCTTCGAGGTCGCCTTCATCTGGCTGATCCTGAACGAGACCGGATCGACGACCACGCTGGCCACGATCCTGCTCGTCCAGGCCGTCCCCCGGGGCGTGCTGATGCTGGTGGGCGGCGCGGTCACCGACCGGCTGTCCCCGCGCGCCGTCATGTTCTGCTCCCACACGCTCAGGGGGCTCGCCGTCGCCACACTGGGGCTGATCGCCCTGACGGACCACGTGAGCACGTGGCACCTCTACGCCCTCGGCGCGCTCACCGGCATCGCCGAAGCGTTCTTCTGGCCCGCCGCCGGCAGCATCATCCCCTCCCTCCTGCCGCCCGAGCACCTCGCCCGGGGCAACGCGCTCGTCGGCTTCGGAGAGCAGGGGGCCCGGCTGCTGGGACCGATCCTGGGCGGCGCCCTGGTGACCGCGGTGGGGACGTCGACCACCATCCTGCTCAACGCCTTCACCTTCTTCTTCGCCGCCCTGACGGTCTTCGGCGCACCCCGCAGACAACCGGCCGACCAGGCGGGCGACCAGGCCTCCGACCAGGCGGGCGAGGCCGACGAGGGCGCCAAGTCGTTCACGGCGATCCGCCGGGAGATCGTCGAAGGGCTCCGCTACGCCGGACGCAGCCGGGAGATCCGCACCGTCCTCCTGCTGATCGGCGCGGCCGCCCTCAGCTACAGCGGTCTCTTCAGCGTGGGGCTGCCCGCGCTGGCCAAGACCTTCCCCCAGGGCTCGCTCGCGCTGGGCGTCCTGCTGTCCGCCTGGGGGCTGGGGCAGCTGATCGGCACCATCGGCGCGGTCTTCACCGGGCTGCCGCGCCGCTGGGGGCTGCTCATCATCGGGATGACGCTCTGCGAGGGGACCGCCTTCGTGCTGCTGGGCTTCCTTCCCAGCGTGTGGAGCGCGGCGGTGGTGCTCACCCTGCTGGGGATCGGCGTCGCCTACTCCAGCGACGTCGCGCTGCCGACGTTCATCCAGACCAGGACCCCGACGGACGTGCTGGGCCGGGTCAGCAGCGTGATGGAACTGCCCCGGGCCACGCTGGAGCCGCTCTCCATCGCGGCCATGGGCCTGCTGGTCGGCTGGGACATACAGTGGGCGTTCGTGCTGGCCGCGATCCCCATGCTGGCCGTCGGCCTCCACCTGGCCCTCGACCGCGAGGCCCGCGCGCTGAGCACCACGGCCTCGGAGGACCATCCGGCGGCGAAGGACCCGGATCCCCTCGTCTTATAGGCCCTGTCCGCCGATGGCGGCCGACGATCTCGAATGACCGCGCTTTCCGGCTGAAACCCCGGATTTCTCGGACAATGCGACGGAACATCGTTATCGAACCTCATCCGAAACGGGTTCGGCCGAGGCCACCGCCGGGCCGGTGGTGGCCTCGGCCAACGGATGTAGCGGCTCACGGGTTCACGGTCCCGAGCAGAAGATTCGGGCAAGGAATTCCCCCTGGTCAAAGGAGTGCGGCAATACCAGAATTGTGAAGTGTGCATGGCATTTGCCCCTTGCTTACTTGATTCGCCCGAATCCCTTCCGTTCCCGGAGCGAATCTGACAGCATCGTCCGCTATCCGGCGACCGAATGTCGGTGATCACTGCGCCGGTGCGCCCACGGGTATCCGTCCACGGCCGAGATGTGCCTGGATCGGATCAACGGGTGGGCCGGGATGCGACCGGGGGGAGAACCTGATGCTCGGCTTCGTCGTGCGCCGACCGCGCGGGCGACTGCCGCTGGCGGCTGCCGCCCCGCCGCTGTCGGCCTTCCTCATCGGACGCCGCCGTCGGGACGTGGCCACCCGGCCGCGCCACGTGGAGGAGATGTGACCCCCCAGACCGGCACCACCGTGCCCACCACCGCGCCCATCCCCGGGGCAGCTCCCGGGACACCCCACCGCCCCGCGGGCTGGGTCCGCACCAGGCTGCGGGCGAATCCCCTGGCCGCGCTGCTCATGGCGGCCCTGGCGTTCGTCGCCGTCTTCCTCGCGGCGGCCTTCCCCCGCGTCGCGGACCGGGGAGCGGACACGGCGCTCCAGGACTTCGTCGGTCAGAAGGGCTTCAACCAGACCAGCCTGCAGACCACGTCCAAGACCCGGGACGACGACAAGGCCGCCGAACTCGACCGGGTGCAGCAACAGCTCACCGAGCTGGTCGGCCGACAGCTGACGCTGACCCAGCCGGGCCAGGCCCACGGCGCCCGCGCCGTGGGCGACCGCGGCATGGGCAATCCGGAGTACGACCGGTTCGCGGAAAGGAGGACCGACCCGGTCCTCGGCCTGCTCTACCTGCACGACCTGGCCGCCCGGGCCACCCTCACCGACGGCACCTGGCCGACCCCCGCCGCCGCCGGCGCTCCGCTGCCGATCGTGATCAGCAAGAAGGCCGCCGAGAGCATCCACATCAAGCTCGGTGACGTCATCGACAACGGCACCGAGGGTTCGGGCGCCAAGCGGACCACCGTGGTGGTCGGCCTCTACCGGATCAACGACCCCCAGGACCCGTTCTGGGAGGAGCTCGGCTGCCCGGCCCGCGCCTGTCTGAGGGCCGAACCCGAGCACGAGCACTGGATGACCAGCGGATTCGTCGACGGCGACAGCCTGCCCGCGCTGGCCCGCTGGGGTTCGAACGCCGAGAACTTCTGGCGGCTGCCCGTCGACGCCGCCTCGCTGCACGCCGACCGGCTCGACCGCACCCGCGGCATCCTCAGCTCCTTCCAGACCGGGCGCGACGCCACCGCCCTGGCCGACGCCACCCGCCGTGCCGACCTGCACACCTCCTCGGGCCTTCCCGAGATCCTCAGCCGGGCGGACGACCGCTACCAGGCCTCGCTGCCGCTCAGCACGATCGGCCCGGCCGCCGTCGCGGGCGTCGCCACCGTGGTGCTGTTCCTGGCCGCCGCCCTCACCACCGACCGGCGCGCCGCCGAGATCAGGCTGCTCCAAGCCCGCGGCGGCTCCCGTCGCGGGGTGCTGCGACGGCTGATCGGCGAGGGTGCCGTCACCGTCCTGCCCGCCGCCGTACTCGCGACGGCCCTCGCCCTGGTACTGCTACCTACCCCCCGGTGGGACCGCTCGGTACTGGCGGCCCTCGTCGCGGCCCTGATCGCACTGCTGGCCTTCCCGGCCCGCGCGGCCCTGCTGTGGGCACGCCGGCGGGCGGGCGGCGGCCGACGCCGCCTGGTCGGCGAACTCGCCGTCCTGGCGGTCACCGCCGCAGCCGTGGCCGAGGTCCGGCACCGGGGCGTCGGCACCGGCTCCGGGCTGGACCCACTGCTGGTGGCCGCCCCGCTCCTGCTCGCCGTCACCGGCGGGCTGCTGCTGGCCCGGGTCGAGCCGGTGGTGGTCGGCTGGCTGGCCGCCCTCGTCGGCCGGGGTCGCGGCCTGATCGGCTTCCTCGGCCTGGCCCGCGCCGCCCGCGACAACTCGGGCCGCCGCCGGCCCTCCGCCCTGCCGCTGCTCGCCCTGGTCATCGCCGTCACCACGACCGGCTTCGGCGCCACCGTGCTCGACACCGTCGATCACTCGCGGACCCGCGCCGCGCGCATCGCCACGGGCGGGGACATCGGCGTCTCCCTCCCGGGCTACGCCACCCTGTCCGAGTCGTTCACCCAGACCGCCGACGCCCTGCCGGGCGTGCGGGCCTCGACCGCGGCCTGGGTCGAGCCCAGCGCCCGCATCGCCGGCGCCGACCAGCGCTACATCGAGGCCTACCTGGTGATGGTGACCGATCCGGCGGCGTACGCCGAGATCGCCCGGACCCTCGGGGCCGGCGAGTTCGATCCGGCGAAGCTGGCCGGGGCGCCCGGCGGCCGGGACACCCCGGTGCCCGCGCTGGTCAGCCGCGACCTGACCGAGCGCCTGACCGCAGGGGCGTCCCAGGTGCGCACGCCCAACGGCAACGACCTGCGCCTCGCCGTCGCCGGGACGGTCGGCGCCACCCCCGCCCTGCCGGACCCGGGCAAGCCGTTCGTCGTCGTTCCCGCCGGCCCCGCCTGGGAGCGACTGCCCGACGCCAAGCGGGTGAACAAGTGGTTCGCCGTCGGCGAGGTCGACCCCGACGGGGTCAGGGCGGCGCTGCGGAACAACGGCGGGGTCGAGCCGACCGGCCTGGCCAAGATGATCGCGGACGACGCCGCGGCCGTCGGCAAGGCCGTCGGCGGCCTGCCCGCGGGGTACACGGTGCACAGCAGCCGGGAGACCACGGCCGAGCTCGGCAACGACCCGCTGCAGCACGCCGCCGGGCGGCTGTTCTGGTACTCGGGTGCCGCCGGCGCCGGGTTCGCCCTGCTCGCCGTGCTGCTGACGCTGTTCCGGGCCGCACCCGACCGCACGGCCGTGCTCGCCCGGCTGCGCACCATGGGCCTGCGGCCCCGCCAGGGGCTGGCACTGATCGTCGCCGAGGCGCTGCCGCAGACCCTGGCGGCCGCCGTCGGCGGCGGGCTGGTCGCGGTGGCGGCGGTCGCCCTGCTGGGCGGCGCGTTCGACATCTCGACCCTGGTCGGCGCCAGGGTCGGGGAGGTCGTCACCCCCACGCTGATGCCGGTGCTGCTGCCCACCGCGGGCCTGGCCCTGCTGGTCGGCCTCGGGGTGGTGCTGGAGACGCTGGTCGCCGGCCGGCGCCAGATCGCCACCGAACTGCGGGCGGGCGAGCAGTCGTGACACCGCGACGGCGGCTCTCCGCGATCACCGGCTGACCGGCCCCCGACCCCGTGGTCGGGGGAACGCGGGCGCGTCGGACTGCTCCCGGGCTGTCCGACGCGCCACCGCGTTCTGGCCGCGCCTCAGTCCTGGTCCAGCTTGGACAGGGCGTCGGTGATCAGGCGGGTGGCGAAGTCGTGGTCGTCGCCGGACACCCGGTTGACGTGCTCCGCGAGCAGGGTGGCCGTGGCTTCCAGGGGGTTCATCTCGGCGTCCGTCCAGGGCCCGTACTGCGCGCGCCACAGGTTGGGGCTCAGGCCGCTGCCAGCGGCGATCACCAGGCCGGCCATGGTGGGGATGACCTCGGGGCGGAAGGTCCTGGGCATCATCCGCATCGTGGCCACGAGGGTGGGCACCACGTGCTCGATGACGTCCTTGTCGTGCTCCTCGCAGGCCGACCGCAGCCAGTTCATGAACAGGTAGATGAGCGTGCACGCGCCGTCCAGCAGCGCGTTGAACTCTTCGGGGCCCACGGCTGCGGCGAACTCGTCGACCAGCCGCTGCTGTTCGGGGTCCGTCCCGGTCCTACCGTCGTAGATGGCCTTGAGCCGGGAGTCGATCATCATGAGCGCGGTGCTCACATCGCCGACGGCGGCGTATCGGGGGTCACAAGGCGATGACACGGGACTCCTCCTCACACGGCCGCGGCGGGTGCGCGGCAGGTCCGGTCGCAGGGTTCTTCGGCCGGTCGGGTCACCCGCCCGACGGTACCGCTCCCCGTTGCGGCCGGGCGCCCGTTCCCGCCCCTCGCCCACGCCCCGGCGGGCCGCCCGCGCTCACCCGGCCGCGGCGGCATTCCGCAGGTCCCGGTGGTACGGCGGATCGCCGGGGGCGGCGGTGCGGCCTCGGCGATCCGGTTCCACCCGTCAACGGTTCGCCCTCAGAACGTCATCAGTACGGGTGAGCCGTCCGCGCGGTCGCGACGGCGCTCGGGGCGGCGGAGGATGAGGGTACGGGCGGGACGCGATGCGGAAGGGGCGTGACGCCATGGACGTCGGACCGGTCGAGTACGCCGTCATGGCCTTTCCGGGCAACCGGTTCCGGGGGGCGATCCTGCCGGAGCTCAGGCGCCTGACCTCCGAGGGGATCATCCGCATCCTCGACCTCACCTTCATCAAGAGGGACGAGCAGGGCGCGGTCCGCGTCCTCGAACTCGATGCCCTGGACAGCGACGAAGCCGCCGGGTTCGCCGAGCTGGACGGCGAGATCATGGGCCTGCTGAGCGACGAGGACCTGGCCAGCATCTGCGACGAGATCCCGGCGGGGTGCTCGGCGGCGATCATCGTCTGGGAGCACCGCTGGGCCGCGCCGCTGCTGCGGGCGCTCGACGACGCGGACGGGATCCTGGTCACGCGCGAGCACGTGCCGCACACCGTGGTGGCGGCCGACCTCGCCGCGATCGGACTCTAGAAGGAGGCTGTCATGATCGGCCGCCGTCTGTCGCGCAGCGGACGCCCGGGGCTCATCGGCACCGCCGCCCGCACCGCCGTCATCGCCGGGACCGCCACCTCCGTGTCGAGCCGGGTCGCCGCCCGGCACCAGCAGGCCACCGCGCAGGCGGCCCCGGCACCACCGCCGCCCGCACCCGCGCCTGCACCTCAGGCCGCGCCGAACGCCGGATCGAACGACCAGACACTCGCCCAGCTCGAACGCCTCGTCGAACTGCGGCAGAGCGGGATGCTGACCGACGACGAGTTCACGGCGGCCAAGCAACGCCTGCTCACCTCGTGAACCCCCTCCGCCCGACGGTTCCCGCACGGGGGCAGGGCCCGACCGGGCCCGCGCGCCGCGCCGCCGTGGTGCGGTGATGGAGCCCGTGACGGCGGTGCTCGCCGAACTCGTCGAACGGCACCGCGCCGACACCGCCGGTGACGTCGCCCGCTACATCCCCGAACTCGCCCGCGCCGACCCGCACGCCTTCGGCCTCGCCATGGTCAGCGTCCAGGGCCACGCCTACCAGGCCGGTGACGCGTCGGCCGCCTTCACGATCCAGTCGGTCTCGAAGCCCTTCGTGTACTCGCTGGCACTGTCGGAGCTGGGCCTGGCGGAGGTGGCCAGGAGGGTCGGGTTCGAGCCGAGCGGGGAGCCGTTCAACGCGATCAGCCTGGAGGCGGGCACCGGGCGCCCGGCGAACCCGCTGATCAACGCCGGGGCGATCGTGACGACCGCGCTGATCGGCGGAGACTCCGAGACCGCGTTCGAACGGATCCGCGACACCCTGTCGGGCTTCGCCGGCCGCCGGCTGACGGTCGACGAGGACGTCTACCGGTCGGAGGCCGCCACCGGGGACCGCAACCGGGCGCTGGCCTACCTCACGCTCTCCCAGGGCGTGCTGGAGCGCCCGGCCCAGCAGGCCTGCGACGTGTACTTCCGCCAGTGCGCGATCGAGGTCACCGCCGTCGACCTGGCCGTCATGGGCGCCACGCTGGCCAACGGCGGGCGCAACCCGGTGACCGGGCGCAGCGTCGTGGACGCCGACGCGGCGAGCGCGACGCTGTCGGTCATGGCCACCTGCGGCATGTACGACCACAGCGGCGAATGGATGCTGAGAGTGGGCCTGCCCGCCAAGAGCGGCGTCGGCGGAGGGGTCTGTGCCGTGAGCCCCGGTCAGTTCGGCGTCGGCGTGTTCAGCCCGCCGCTGGACCCTCGGGGCAACAGCGTCCGCGCGAGCGCCGTCCTGCGGGAGCTGTCCGCCGAACTGGGCCTGCACGTCCTGCGGCACACCGAGCGCGCGCGCTCACCGCTCCAGGCGGTGCGCACCGACCACGGCGCGCACCACCTGGAGCTGTTGGGCGACCTCGGTTTCGCGGCCGCCGAGGAGATCGTCCACCGCGTCCGCCGGCTGGCCCGCGATCAGCCCCGGCCGCTGGTCACGGTCGACCTCTCCCACGTCACCGCCGTGCGCCCGATCGCCCGCAGGCTGCTGGCCGACTGCGCCGCCGGCCTCCGGGCCCGGACGACGGTGCGCTTCGTCGACCCCGCGGGCCTGGTCCGGGGGCCGTCCGCAGGCCGGAGCGACGCCCCGGCTGATTAGCCGTCCTCACAGCGGCCAGACCAGGGGAACGACGGTCATGGCGACGACGAGGTACCAGAGCAGGACCGGCAGGCCGAGCCGCCAGTAGTCACCGAACCGGTAGCCGCCGGGGCTCATGACCATGAGGTTCGCGGCGGTGGCCACCGGGGTGAGCAGGGCCGCCGCGGCGGGGACCGCGACGCACATCAGGACGGGCAGGACGGAGACCCCGGCATCGCCGGCGGCGTTGACGGCGATCGGGGCGACGATCAGCGCGGTCGCCATGTTGCTGATGAACTGGCCCAGGACGGCGGTGAGGAGGAACACCGCGAGCAGCAGCAGCCGGCCGTTGCCGGAGGCCGCGGTGACGACGAGGTGGGCGACCTCCTCCGCCGCTCCGGAGGACTTCATGGCCTCGGAGAGCGGGAACATGCCGCCGACGATGACCAGGGTGGTCCAGGAGATGCCGCCGTAGGCCTGGTCGACGCGCACCACGCCAAGGGCGACCAGGAGCAGCGCCGCGAGGGTCGCGGCGACGGCCGGCGGCGTGGCGCCGGAGGCGAGCAGAGCGATCATGCCGCCGAGCACGGCGAGGGCGCGCACGGCGGCACCCCCTGGCGGGGCGGCCTGCCCGCGGATGCCGGAGGGCTGGTCGACGGCCAGCACACCGGGGCGGGCACTGGCGCGCTCGAGTTCGTCCCACCGGCCGCGGAGCAGCAGGTGGTCGCCCGGAGCGAGCGTCAGGGGCTGGGGGCCCACGGGTCGGTCCTGGCGGTGCACGGCGAGGAGGGCCAGGTCGCCGGTGCGGTCGGCCATCCCGGCGAAGGCGGTCATGCCCGCGAAGGAGGAACGCGGGCTGACGACGAGTTCGAGCAGGCCCGTGTGCTGGTCCAGGAGGACGCTCGCGAGGTGGTCGTCCAGCGGCGGGGGCAGGGGCTCCAAGCGGTGGCGGTCGCTGAAACCGTCGATGGCGGCCGGGGTGCCCCGGAGGATGACGATGTCCCCGGCGGCGAGGGGCCCGGTGCCCCGTGGGTCGTGGCCGTCGGCGGTCATGGCTCCGAGTACCAGCACCCCGTCCCGGGCCGTGGCGGCGAGCTGCTCGACCGACGCGCCGATCGCGTCCGAGCCCTGCGGGACCTGCCGGGCGGCCGAGTCGCGGGTCAGCGCGTAGTGGTCGATCAGGGTGCGGGCGTGCCGGCTCAGGTCGGCCGGGAGGGCGTCGGGTGTGCGGGCGGGCAGCAGGGCCCGCCCGAGGAACGCGCAGATGGCGACGGTGCCGGCCAGCACCGGGAGTCCCACCACCGCGAACTCGAAGAACCCGAAGGGCCGGGCGCCGGCCGCTGCCGCGCTCTCGGAGACGATCACGTTGATGGGTGACCCGATGAGGAGCAGCAGCGAGCCGGCGTGTGCGGCGAAGGCCAGCGGCATCGCGAGCCTGGAGACGGGCAGACGGTGGCGGACGGCGAGCAGCACGGTCATCGGCAGCAGAGCCGCGACGGCTCCGTTGACCGTGATCAGGGCCGTGAGCAGGGCGGCCGCGAGCATGGTGAGGACGAGCAGGCGGCGCTCGCCGGTGCCGGCGAGCGCCGCCAGTGCCCGGCCCGCCCAGGTCGTGACGCCGGTGGCCTGGAGGGCGGTGCTGAGCACGAAGAGGGCGGCGACGAGGGCGACCACCGGATCGCCGAACCCGGCGAAGACCCGGTCGGCGGGCAGCAGCCCGACGGCCGGCAGCAGCAGGGCGGAGCCGAGCGCGACGAGCTCGACGGGCCACCGGTTCCACACGAACAGGGCGATGACCACGGCCAGCACGAGCAGGCACAGGGCGGCGTCGCTCACCGTCTCACCCCGCCGGTGGGAGGGGCGGGCGCCGGCTCACTGGCTGACGGGTGCGCCCGGCCCCATCGGGATGCCGATGGCGTACCACGCGACGAAGAACAGCAGCCAGGCCACCGCCACGACGACCGTGTAGGGGAGCATCAGGGAGATGACGGTGCCGACGCCGGCCTGCTTCCTGAACTTCTGGCACTGCAGGACGATGAACGGCAGGTAGACCATCAGCGGGGTGACGACGTTCGTCGGGGAGTCGCCGACCCGGTAGGCGGCCAGCACGGTCTGCGGCGCGACGCCGAGGCGGATGAACAGGGGTACGAAGATCGGCGCGAAGATCGCCCACTTGGGGATGATGCCGGGGATGATCAGGTTGATGACGTAGGTCAACAGGATGAAGGCGATCAGGAGCCAGATCGCGCCGATGTTCGCGCTCTCCAGCTGGTCCGCGAGCTGCACGGCGACCACCGTGGCGATGTTGCTGTAATTGAAGTACGAGATGAACTGGGCGATGATCAGCAGCAGGAAGATCAGGCCGCCGAGCCCGGCGAAGGTCTTGGTGATCGCGTCCATCGCGGCGGCGCTGCCGCGCAAGGTCTTGGCGCCCGCGCCGAAGGCCAGGCCCATCACCAGGAACGCGATCATGATGATGACGATCAGGCCGTCCATGAACGGCGAGTCCTCGAACAGGCTCCCCGTCTCCGGGTTGCGCAGCGGCGCGCCGGGGATGAACGCGAGCAGCGTGACCGCCACCACGAGCGCGATCAGCGAGAGGCCGGCGTAGCGCAGCCCCCGGGCCTCGGCCGCGGTGTCGACGGAGGGCTCCTCGCTGTCCGCGACGGCGGGGGTGTCCCGCGGCTGCCAGGGGCCCAGGCGGGGTTCGATGATGCGTTCGGTGACGAAGGTGATGACGATGGTGAGGAACAGCGTGGAGCCGATCGCGAAGTAGTAGTTCGCGGTCAGGTTGAGGGACTGGCCGGGGTTGACGAGCCGGATCGCCTGGTTGGTGATCTCGGTCATGATGCCGTCGATCGGGGCGATGAGCAGGTTGACGCTGAAGGCCGCGCTGACCCCGCCGAAGGCCGCGGCGATCCCGGCGAGCGGGTGGCGTCCGGCGCTGATGAAGGCGACCGCCCCCAGCGGGATGAGGACGAGGTAGCCGGCGTCGGAGGCGATGCTGGACAGGATGCCGGCGAAGACGATGATCGCGGTGAGGGTCTCCGGTGGCGAGATCCTGACCAGGCGTCGGATCAGGGCCGCGATCAGTCCGGCCTCCTCCGCGAGCCCGACGCCGACCATGATGACGAGGATGACCGCGATGACGCCGAAGTCGTTGAAGTTGTGCGCCGCGGAGGTGAACAGGAACCGGACGCCGTCGCCGGACAGCAGGCTCTCGACCTTCGTCGTCTCGACGACGGTCTCGTAGCGGTGGGTGTACGTCGACTCCGGCGGCAGGTGGGTGCCCGGGTACTCGGTGCCGCCCTCGTGGACCTGCGTGGCCGGGTAGGGCACGGACTTGACCGTCTCGCTGGTGACGTGGACGTCGAACGCGGCCAGGACCGCCGACAGCACGATCACCACGACGCACAGCAGCAGGAAGATGATGGCCGGGTGCGGGACCTTGTTCCCGATCTTCTCGATGGCGTCCAGGACGCGCCCCGACCCGCCGCCGGACTTCCCGTTCCCGGAGGCGGTGGCGCTCTTGTCCTGCGGGCCGTCGGCCTGGGCGTGGGCGAGGGCGCTCACCAGCCGGCCTCTTCACTGATCGAGCGGGTCGAGTCGGTCCGCGCGGCCGCCGACGGAGGGGTGAAGGCCAGCGCGAGCTCTGCGAGCAGGCGCGCGCCGAAGCCGGTGCAGCCCTTGGTGCGCCAGCCGCTCGGCTTGTCGTTCTGAGCCGGACCGGCGATGTCGATGTGCGCCCAGGGGCGGCCGGCGACGAACTCCTCCAGGAACAGCGCGGCATGGATCGCCCCGCCGTTGGGGCCGCCCATGTTCTTCAGGTCCGCCACCTCCGAGTCCAGCTCGGGCCGGTAGCGCCGCGACAGCGGCAGCTGCCAGGCCGGCTCGCCGGTGCGGGCGGCGGCGTCCAGGACCTGGTCGACCAGCGGCTGGGCGTTGCCGAACACGCCCGCGGTCTCGGCGCCGAGCGCCCGCAGACACGCGCCGGTCAGGGTGGCGATGTCCACGATCGCGTCCCCCGGCTCCTCGCCGGCCAGGACCAGGGCGTCCGCCATGACCAGGCGGCCCTCCGCGTCGGCGTTGACCACCTCCACGCTCGTGCCGCCGCGCATCCACAGCACGTCGCCCAGCTTGAGCGCCGAGCCCGAGGGCATGTTGTCCGTGCACATCAGGTAGCCCGTCACGGCCGTCCGGCAGCCGAGCCCGGCCAGGACGCACAGGGCCGCCAGGATCGCCCCGGCACCGGACATGTCGTTCTTCATCGTCGCGTGCACGGCGTCGGCGGGCTTGAGGCTGATGCCCCCGGAGTCGTACGTGATGCCCTTGCCCACCAGGGCCAGCCGGGGCGTCCCGTCACCGGCGCCGGAGGGCAGGTAGGTGAGCTTGATCATGCGGGCTTCGTCCACGCCGCCCCGGTTCACGCCCAGCAGGCCGCCGCAGCCCAGCTCCTCCAGCTCCCGCTGCCCGAACACCTCCACCTTCAGGCCGCACTGCGCGCCGAGCCGCACCGCGACCTCGGCCAGGTCCGGCGCGGTCAGCAGGCTGGGCGGCGCGCTGGCCAGGTCCCGGGCCAGCATCGTCGCGCGGGCCAGCCACACCCCGCGCTCGACGGCCTCGCGCAAGTCCGACTCCGAATCCGAATCCGCCACGACCGTGACAGCCTCCAGCGCCGTGCCGGACGGCTCACGCTTGAGCGGATCGAAGCCGTAACGGGCCAGCAGCACCCCCTCCACCAACGCCTGCGCCGCCTCCCCCGGCGTCGCACCCGCCCCGGACGGCACCACGACGGCCAGCCGCGAACGGCCCGGCACCGCGAGCGCCACGGCCGCCCCGGCGTCCCTCAGCACATCCGGACCGGCCGCACCCTCCGGCCCCGTCCCGTAGAGCACGACGTCCGGCCCCTCCTCCCGGGGCACCAGCAGCACCTTGCCCACCGCCCCCGTCATCCCGGCGGCCTCCACGGCCCCCGGCCCGATCCCGATCCACGCCGGCACCGCCACCGCCCCCTGGACCACCGGCAGCCCCACCGCCTCCGGATCCCGCACCGCCGACGGATCCCGGGCCGGCACGACGTCAACCCTCGGAACGCGGCTCCACGAAGGGATGAGATCGAGGGCTGCCCTGCTCTGCGCCACTGTGCTCTCCTCTGCTGGGGGCGGCGGTCCAGAGGCCGCCGGTCCCAGCAGCCGTTCCCCAGTAAGACGCACGGTCAGGGCGTCTCCAGGACACGCCACGCGCTGTGCCCCCTAAACGCACGAACGCCCGGCACCCCCGCCCGGGCGCGCGGGCGGGGGTGCGAGAACACCCCTAGGCTTGAGGCCGCACTGGTCCGAGGGACGGGGAGTCGGCTGCCGTGACCGATCGCAGCACAGAGGACGATCAGTCGAAACCGAACATCGCCCGGGTCTACGACTACCTGCTCGGCGGCAGGGACAACCACGCCGTCGACCGCGAGATCGGCGACTTCTTCATCAGGGACCTGCCCGGTTCGCGGGCGATCGCCTTCGCCAACCGCGGGGCCCTCGTTCGCGCCGTGGCGGCCATGGCCCGCGACGGCGTCTCCCAGTTCGTCGACATGGGCAGCGGCCTGCCGACCGCCGACAACGTGCACCAGGTCGCCCAGCGGCACCGTGCGGACGCGCGCGTCGTCTACGTCGACCACGACCCGGTCGTGGTCGCCCACAGCCGGGCCCTGCTGGCCACCGACGACCGCACCACCGTGATCCGGGCGGACCTGCGCGCGCCGGAGGAGCTCTACCACGACCCCGGCCTACAGGAGTTGATCGACTTCGACGAGCCGGTGGGCGTCGTCTTCAGCGCCGTGCTGCACCACCTCACCGATGCCGAACGCCCCGACGAACTCGCGCGCTGGTGGGTGGACCGGGTGCCGTCGGACAGTCAGGTCTACATCTCCCACTTCCGCTCCGGCGGGAACGAGGAGACCCGGCTCATGGAGCAGAAGCTGCAGGCCAGCTTCGGCCGCGGCCGCTGGCGCACCGACGAGGAGATCACCGGCCTGTTCGACGGCCTCGAACTCCTCGAACCGGGCCTGGTCCCCTGCGCCCTGTGGCGGCCGGACCCCGCGCCGGGCGACGACGGCACCGGGAACGGCGTGGCCGGGCCCGCCCTGACGGTGTGGGAACAGCTGATCTCCTGCGCACTGGCCCGCAAGCCGTAACCGGCTCGTACGCCGTGCAGGCGGCCGGGCGGAGAGTGTCAGTGGCGTGCTGTTGAGTGTGCGCCATGACTGTTCACCACCTGCTGGCCGCCCTGCCCGGACCCGACGAGCTGCGCGCCCGCTGCCGGGCGCTGGCGCTGCTGGACTCGATCGTCTCCGTCCCCTACGAACCCGACCACTCGTACGTGGCCGAATGGCGTCCGGGCGTCGACCTGGCGTGCATGGTCAACGGTTCCGGTGACCAGTACGCGATCGTCTTCGACCCGGCCGGGGTGTTCCTCTACGGGTTCGACCACGAGAGCGACGCCACTCCATGGCGGGAGGACGACCGCGCGCACTGGCCCGGCCTGCTCGACGGCCTGCCCGGCCCGCTCGCGCACTACGCGCAGGCGCCGGAGTTCCAGTTCGAGGGCTTCTTCGACGCGACCGTGTGCGCCTGGCGCGAGACGGGCAGCACCGACTGGCGGTGCGGACCGGTCGAGTTCGCCGACGGCGAGACGGACGGCGCCGACTGGCTGTTCGACCAGCTCACCGCCGCCGACGGTACGGAGGCGTTCGTGGGCTACGCCGAGGACCACCACGAGCGTTCCGTCGACCGGGAGGCGGTGACGGCCGTGCTGACGGAAGCCCCGCTCGATCGCCGAATGGTCTCCGCGCTCTCGCCCACCGCAAACTTCGACACCGTCGCCGCGTTGGCCCGCGCGCTGGGTTACCACACCGTTCGGGAGGACAGCTGAGCTGATCAACTTCTTCTGGAGCGTCGGCCGGTGAACATCACCGCATGGAACTCGACGACCCCGTCGTAGGTCCAGCGGTAGGACTTGGCGTCGTGTTCGTCGTAGGGCGGGACGAAGGTGGCGCTCGACGATGCCGGTGAAGGGAACCTCGCGCCGTGGGGATCTCAGGGTGTAACCAGTACCACCCTCAAGACGGAAACCTGCATGATCGAGCGTCAGGGCGGGGCCGGGCAGGATCGTGCCCGTGAACACCACCTCGAACCGCAAGCGCCGTATCAGCGCCGTCGCAATCCTGGGTCTCGCCGCATCAGTCGCCGCGACCGGCACCGGACTCGCCGCCACGACCCCGCCGTCCGCCGTGCACGCGACCGCCGTCACAGCTGCCGCAGCGCCCGCACGGTCCTTCCAGGGCACGCTCCCCGTGCCGACCGGCCCCCACGCCGCCGGCGAGGACGTCATCCACCTCACCGACGCGAGCCGTCCCGACCCGTGGGTGCCGTCATCCGGCCCCCGCCAACTGACCGTCACGATGGTCTACCCGGCCGTCCCCGGGACCGGGACTCCGGCCCCTTATATGACCCTCGCCGAGGCAGCCGGACACATCCAGCACGCGAAGATACCGGCGGGCTCCGGCATCACCCCGCAGAACCTTTCCAGCGTCACCACGCACGCCTTCGACGGCGCGCGGCCGCAGAGCGGCAAGTATCCGCTGGTGGTCCTCTCACCCGGGTTCGGGGACCCGCGCATGGTGCTCACCTCGCTCGCGACCGAACTGGCCAGTCACGGCTACGTCGTCGCGCTCGTCGGCCACACCTACGAGGACAGCGGCGAGACGCTGGCGAACGGCCAGACGCCGCCGTGCGCGATCTGCGGTGACCCGGCGACGCTCGACTTCGACTCCATCACCGCCAGCCGTGCGCTGGACGTGTCCTTCGTGATCGACCGGTTGACGCATGGCAATACCGCGTGGCCCCTGGCACACCTCATCGACAAGCACGAAATCGGCGTGGCCGGACACTCCATCGGCGGAGCGGCGGCCGCCGCCACGATGATCACCGACCCGCGAGTTCGGGCCGGGGTGAACATGGACGGCAGCTTCCACCCGGCCCCGATGCCCAGCCGGATCGACCGGCCGTTCCTCATGCTGGGTGCGGCCGCCTACCACTCGGCCGGCGGTGGTGACAACTGGGGGCAGGCCTGGGCCGCCCTCGGCGGCTACAAGAAGTGGCTGGCGGTCACCGGCGCCAACCACCCCAGCTTCACCGATGTGGACCTGCTCGAAGAGGAGGCCGGGTTCCCGACGCCACCCCTCGACCCCGAACGTGGAATCGTGATCACCCGCGAGTACGTGACAGCGTTCTTCGACCGGGCGCTGAAGGGGATCCACAGTCCGCTGCTGGACGGCCCCTCGCCGAACAATCCGGAAGTGCTCTTCCAGTACTAGCCAGTACCTGACGACGAGGAACGGGACCTCTGGTAGATCGCTTGCGTCGAGCAAGATGATCAAGAACCAGGGGTCCCGTTCGCAGGAGAAGCCTGTCGTCATCACCCGGACGATCTCCGGCTGCTGAACCGGTCACCTGCTCGGGCTGCCCATCACGCCTTGGGCGACTGGTAGATGGTGGCGGCCATCGCTCCCAGTTGCTTGTTGGCCTTGAGCGCGAGGTCGATGGCATCGCTCACGGAGTCACTGGGCACCGGAATGTTGTTCACGTAGATCGCGAAGGCGTAGCGGTGGCCGTCCTTCGCATCGATGTAGCCTGCGAGCGCCTTCGTGCCGAGGGCCAGCTTGCCCTGGTAGGAACTGACCAGGGTGCCGGTCTTCGCACGGATGTGTCCTGCGGCGGGATCGGTGCGCTCGATGACGTCGGCGAGCGAACCGTCGACGCCCATGCTCGGCATGGAGTCGTAGAAGACGTCGAAGTCGTCCTGTCGTGCCAGGTGCCGCAGCAGCGCCACCTGGGCAGTCGGCGTCGCCTTGTCGCCGGGGAGGCCCTGGGCATCGACGAGGCTCACTGAATTCGGATCCACACCTGCGTGAGCGAGGAACTCCTTCTCGATCTTCATGCCGTCCGCATAGGTTCGTTGCCCGTTGTGTGCCGCCATCAGCGGCGGCAGAAGGTTCGCCCCGAGATTGTGGCTGACCTTGTTGATCAGCTTTGCGTACTCCTTGAAGGGCGGAGAGGTGTAGGTCGCCGATACGGGCAGCGAGCTCACTTCCGCCGACGGGGGAAGCTTGCTGTCGGGGTTCGCTCCCAGCGAGGGGGCGGATACGCTGACGCCGTTTCTGGCGAGTGCCTCGATGAGGACGGTGCGGGCGAACGCCGCCGGGTCGGGGACCTGGTAGGTCGTCACGAAGGGGGCCTTCACGTCCGCGGGCACGGAACCTCGGACCCGGATATGACCAGGACTCACGCTTTCGGTCGTCACCGCCGGCTTGGTTCCGGCGGGTGTGGTCGTCACCTGCGCGTCGACGCCGAAGGCGGCCGTCTTCGGGCGCCAGTCGACCTTGGCCGGCTCGCCGGGTGCGCCCGGCGTGATGAGCACGTCGATCAGGTTGTCGTTGACGATGGTCGGAGTGATCGGCACCCCGCCGATCGACACCGGATCCCAGAGTCGGTTGTCGATCACCACGTCGCCGTCGACATGGCGGACTCCGCTGGCCGCGACCTGTCGGGCCAGCTCGTTGACACCCGCCAGCGGATCCTCTTCGGTGACGGTCGCCATGCCGGGTACGGCGTTGGCGTCGTAGTGGTCGAAGTCGGGGACGTCGAGTCCGCCTGACGCGGTGGTCCGCCCACCGAGTGCCAGATCGCCGTTCCCGACCAGGATGAGATCGCCGGAGAGCCGCCCGTCCGCGGAGACCGTACCCGAATGCACCACGGGCGTACGGAAGCGATGGTCGTCACCCAGGACATCGAGCGCAGCACTGACCGCGAAGGTCTTGGCCGTCGAACCGGTCATGAACTGGGAATCGGCGCCCTTGGATTGGACGACCTTCCCCGTCTGCAGATCGGCGACCTGCAGGCCCCACTGGCCCGACGACCACGGCGCGGTGCTCATGAGCTTCTGCAGGTCGGCGCTCACCCGTGCAGCACCCGGTGCCGGAGAGGCCGAGTTGTCCGTGGAGTTGTGGGAACACGCCGTCATCGCCACGGCAGCCGTCATCGAAGCGGCGAGCGCCAGGGCGGTACGCCGCCGTACCCGAGGTGTCCTGATTCCGGAGAGGGAGTTGCTTGACATTCGTTCTTTCCTGTTCGACTTTCGCGCTCGATCGAACGCTTCCGGCCTGGTTGCTGCGCGGCGGCTAGGACTTCCCGCCCGTGCCGATGGCGATGCTGCCGTTGCGGGTCCGGACGGTCACGGAATGGCCGCTCGCGTCGTCCTTCGCGACGTTCACGGTGACGTCGCCCTTCTTCGCGGCCGTGCGGACCGCGTACTTCGATTCCGGCAGGCCCAGCTCGACGTTGCCGTCCCTGCTCTGCACGTCGACCAGGTCGGGCACGGCGGCCAGGCCCAGGTCGACGTTGCCGTTCCGCGACGTGACGCTGACGGACCGGGCGGAGATCCCGTCGCCCTTGATGCTTCCGTCGCCGCCTTCCAGGGCCAGCTCGGCTCCGTGGAGGTCGGACAACCGGACGTCGCCGCCGGCGGTCCTGGCCGAGAAGTCCGCGGTGAAGCCGGTGGCCTCGATGCGCCCCTTGCCGCTCTCGGCGGTGACGGCGACGGCGCGCGGCACCTTCACGGTGTACTTCGCGCTGCAGCCCACCGAGATCCCCGTGCAGTCCACCGAGAGTGTGAGCGTGCCCCCTTCGAGCTGCCAGCCGGACCCCACCTCCCCGCCGACCTTCCTGCCGCTGACCCGTCGTTCCACCTGAACGCCGTCGACGTCGGCGGCCACCAGCGCGAGGTCGGCGGAACCGGAGTTGACGGTCAGGCTGCCACCGGCGAAGTCGAAGGACTTCGAATCCACGGTCGCGTCGGCCGATGCGCCGTTCGTGGTGCAGGCCGTGGCGGCGAGGCCGAGGAGCGAGGCTGCGCCGAAGGCGAGAAGCGTGCGCATGGTCGGTTTCATCGAATTCTTCCTTCGTCGACGAACATGGTGGTATGGATTCCCGCGCCCCGGTTCACGAGCGCAGCGCCCGGACCGCGACCGTGCGCGACACCCGGGCCGCCTGCAGGACCAACGCGAGGCAGGTGGTGACCAGCGTCCCGGCGGCGAGCGCCCCGAGCGTGGCCCAGGGGAGGCCCGCCAGGACCCGGACGACGTCGATCCGGGCTCCCAGGGCGATGGTGAGACTCGACACGGCGACGAACAGCGCGCCGAAGACGATCGCCGTCCCCGCGTAGATCGCCCCCTCGTAGACCATCGACCGGGTGACCACGCCCGGCCGCGCACCGGCCACCGTCACGACGGCGGAGTCACGGGCGCGCTCCCGCCCGACGAGGGCGATCACGGCGAGGCCCCCGACCCAGGACACGACGAAGACCCAGCCCAGCACGACCAGGATGTTGTCCAGCCCGGCGCTGCCTCCGGGCATGACCTTCCCCATCACCATGAAGAGGCCGACGAACGACAGGGAGAGCGCGAAGGGCAGCACCGTGGTGACGCTCCTCGTCGCGCGGGCCCGGCACGACTGCACGGCAAGGTGCCAGGCGACGCCGCGCGAGGGCACCAGCGCCGTCCAGAGCTTCATCAGCGGGGTGAGCACCCACGGCCCCATCAGCAGCAGCAGGCAGACGAGGAAGAGGTTCCCGGCGAACGCGAAGGCCGTCCGCTGGGCGAGCCCGCCCTTGAGTTCGAGGCCCAGGCCGGGGACCCACATCCCGACCACACCGGCGAGCAGGCACAGGGCGAGGCCACCGCGGGCCACGCCCGGCCGCGCCGGGGGATCGGAGAAGTCCCGGAAGGCGTGCATCTCCGGTGTCCTGGCGGCCCGCCGGGTGACGCCCCAGCCCCCGAGCAGGCACGGAACCAGTCCGAACAGCACGCTCACGCCGACGTACCAGAACCGGAACCCGACCGAGGCCCCGTGCAGGTCGAGACCCGCCCCCTTCCACTGCGTGAGGGCGACACCCGCGACCAGCAGGGCGAGCGGTGCGGCCAGCGCCCCGGCCACCGCGCCCAGCACCACCAGCTCCGTCCGCAGGATGAACCTGACCCGGTGGCGCGGAATCCCGAGGATCACCCACAGGGCGTGCTCGCGCCGCTGGGTCGTCAGCGTCAGACCGACCGCGGAGGCGACGACGCCCACGGCGGCGAGCACGGTGAAGAAGACGATGTTGCCGCCGAGGGCGATCGACGCGGAGACCATCCGTGCGTCACCCGCCGCCCGCGCCGCCGAGACGGCGGTGAACATCGCGATGGCCGAGCCCGCCGAGCACGCCGCGCCGACCGTGGCGCACAGGAGCGTCCACCACCACATCGACGCCTGCAGGCGGATGTCCGACAGCACGAGCCGGATCACGACTCCTCCCCGCCCGCTTCGTCCGCCGACTGCGCCGCGAGGACGGCGTCGCCCACCGCGCGGGAGTCGCCCCCGGGGATGACGGCGTGCACCCGCCCGGACCCCATCACCACGACCTGATCGGCCCGCGCGGCCGCATGAGGGTCGTGGGTGACCATGAGCACCGTGCTCCCCTGCGCGGGAAGCGCCTGCAGCCAGTCGAGCACCACATGACCCGACTTGATGTCGAGCGCACCCGTCGGCTCGTCGGCGAAGACGATCCGCGGCTGGTTCGCCACCACCCGGGCCACCGCGACGCGCTGGCGCTCGCCACCGGAGAGGCGGTCGGGGCGTCGCCGCGCGTGCCTGGCGATGCCGAGCCGCGCCATGGCGTCCTCGACCCGCGCCCTGGGCACCCGGCGGCCGGCGAGCCGCGCCGGCAGGGCGATGTTGTCCTCGACCGTCAGCGAGCTGACGAGGTTGTACTCCTGGAAGACGAAGCCGATGTTCTCGCTGCGGAACGCGGCCTGCTTGCGGGAGCTGAGTGAGCGGACGTCCGTCCCGAGGATCTCGACGGACCCCGCGGTCGCCCGCTCCAGCCCGGCCGTGCAGAGCAGGAGCGTCGACTTGCCCGAACCGGAGGGGCCGACGACGGCGGTCAGCCGGCCTTCGGGAATCTCCAGGTCGATGTCGTGCAGGACGCGCGTCGTCTCGCCCCGGCGGCCGGGAATGGGGAATTCCGTCCGAAGGCCGCGCAAACGAATGCACGGCACCGGAGCGGTAGTGGAAAATGGCATGAATCAAGGAAAGCAGGGCCGGGCAGTGCAGTGCACGGGTTCCTGCACTGCTATTGGAGGTAGACTTGGATCTACCGCCCGACCGATCCGAACTGTGCGAAAATGTTGATCATGGCGCAGATTCGTGTTGCCCGGAGGCTGCTGACCGAATTCGTCGCAGCGGCCGCCTTTCCGATTCTCCTGATTTCCGTTCTCGCTGCGCCGGTCTCGGTTCCGGTGGTGGCCGAACTGGACCGCTCCAGGGCGCAGTGGTGCGGAGTCCGGACGATGCCGCTGCGACCCGCCGACCGCAGCTGGCCGCAGTGGGTGGCCGGTCGGCTGCGGGCACGGTCGGTGTGGAGGACCGACCTCCCCGTGTTCGTCACCGCCGCGCTCCTGTCCGCGCTCTCGCTGCTGGTGGGCTTCTTCGGATTCTTCGGCACTCTGGCGCTGGTCTTCTCCCCCGTCCTCTGGGGTTTCGGCATCGCCGCGAAAGTCGGCCCGTTCACCCCGGCCGCCCTGTGGGAAACCCTCGTGGCGGTGCCCGCGGGAATCGCCCTCGGTGCGGTCACCGTGGGCGCGCTGGCCGGCATCTCGCTGCTCCGCGACCTGCTCCTGCGGGCCTTCTCGGGGAGCCGGAACCCCGACCTGCTCGCGAAACTGGAGGAACTCCGCGCCAGCCGGGCCTCGCTGACGGCGGCCTTCGAGAACGAGCGCCGGCGCATCGAGCGCGACCTGCACGACGGCGCCCAGCAGGAACTCGTCGCCCTCGTCATGCGCCTGGGAATCCTGGAAACCGCGGCGACGGCCACCGACCAGGAACGGATCGTCCAGCTGGCCCGCCAGGCCCAGACCCAGGCGGAGCGCGCGCTCGAACGGCTGAGGGAGACGGTGCGCGACATCCACCCCAGCGAACTGAGCGATCTCGGTCTCGTCGCCGCCGTCCGGGAACTGGTGGCCAGATCACCGTTGCAGGTCGAACTGACCAGCACCGGTACGGACGCCTGGCTCTCCTCACCGATCGCCACGGCCGTGTACTTCACGGTCTCCGAGGCCCTGACGAACATCGCCAAGCACGCGGGCGTCGGGAGCGCCCGGATCGAGATGCGGTGCACCGAGAGCGGCGTCCGCGTCCGGGTGGGCGACGACGGCGCCGGCGGCGCGCGGATCAGCACCGGATCCGGGCTCTCCGGGCTGCGTGAGCGGATGCGAAGCGTCGGTGGGAACCTCGAAATCACCAGCCCGCCGGGCGGCGGAACGGAGGTCGTGGCATCCGCCCCGGCCCAACCCCCGTGGTGACGGAATTCGACAGGGAAAAGCGATGGGAAATCGATTGTGAGAATCATCCTGGCGGACGACAGTCTGCTGATACGCGCCGGAATCCGGGAGATCCTGGTTTCCAGTGCCCACGACGTGATCCGCGAATGCGAGGACGCCGACGAACTGGTCGCCGCTGTCGACGACCTCGCCGCCGCCGGAGCCGCCCCCGACCTGGTGATCACGGATGTTCGCATGCCGCCCGGGAACACCGACGACGGACTCCGGGCCGCGATCGACATTCG
Source organism: Kitasatospora sp. NBC_01300 (assembly GCF_041435235.1). Classification (NCBI taxonomy): domain Bacteria; kingdom Bacillati; phylum Actinomycetota; class Actinomycetes; order Kitasatosporales; family Streptomycetaceae; genus Kitasatospora; species Kitasatospora sp. NBC_01300. The sequence continues at coordinate 678,682 of NZ_CP108409.1, forward strand.
GTCGCGGCACCGGGACCTGCCGGTACTGGTCCTCTCCGCCTACGTCACGGGCCCGTACGTGCGCGAACTCCTGAACGGCCCGGGCGCCGACGGGGCAGTCGGCTACCTGCTCAAGGAGAAGGTGGGCAGAGTGGCGGACTTCCTGCGGGCCGTCGAGACGGTCTCCGGCGGCGGGGTGGTGATCGACCCCGAGGTGGTGCGCCACGTCACCCGCGCCGACCCGCCGCGGGGCCCGCTCGCCCGGCTCACGGCCCGCGAACAGGAGGTGCTCGCCCTCATGGCCGAAGGCCGCTCCAACGCGGAGATCGCGGCAGAGCTGTTCCTCTCGGGCGCCGCCGTGGCCAAACACGTGGGGAACGTCTTCCTGAAACTCGGCATGCCCTCCGGCGAGGACAACCGCCGGGTGAAGGCCATCCTGACCTGGTTCGAATACAACTAGGACTTCGACGCCGTTGCGTCTACCGGCGGCGTGATGCGAGTCCGTCTTCCATGACGTGGACCTGTTCCAGCGGGCCCGGTCCACCTGCCGGCGGCCGGCAGAAGCCGACCTGCCGAGCCGAGATGCTGTCCGCCCACAGGCCAAGATCAAGATCTACGGCTGGGGCACTAGGTTCACCATGAGATCGGGTACAGGTTTCATGGCACCGCCCTCCTGCGGTGCCCTAGCGTCGTGCCATGACTTTTCCAGCTGGACTGAGACGCCCGGCCCTCCGGGCGCGGCGGGACACCTGCTTCCTTGCCGCTGGTGTGCTGCCGCACCTGGCGCTGGCGCCCGTGTGGGCCTGGGCGGCGACGACTACCGCCAGGACGGGGAACTGGCTCCTCACGGTTTCCCTGTCGGCCGCCCTGGTCCTGCTCGGAACCCCGGTGCTGACGGCCGTTCAGCGGGCTCGGTACCGAGTGCTCATCGGTGTGGACGTCCCCCGGCTCACCGCCACCGCGCCGGAACAACGGACGTGGGCCTCGACCGCCCGGTGGCTCGCGGCGACGCGGCCTTGGCGCAGGATCGGCTACCACCTCCTGCTGGGCCCGCTGCTCTCGCTGCTGGAGCTGCTGGTGCTCGCGGTGGCAGCGGCGGGCCTGGCGGGCGTGACCGCCTACGCCTGGTCATGGGCGCTGCCAACCGGAATCCGCCAGGACTGGTTCGGCTACCTGACCCAACTGCCGGCTTACACAGCGGCTGGACTCCTCCTCCTGTGCGCCCTGCCCTGGACCGCGCGGGCAGTTGCCCGGGCCGAGGCGCGGCTGGCGTCGGGCCTGCTCGGGCCCAGCCGGGCGCAGCGGCTCCAGGAGCGGGTCGATCAGCTGGCCGTGAGCCGGACCGACTTGATCGAGGCCGTCGACGCGGAGCGCCGCCGGATCGAGCGCGACCTGCACGACGGCACCCAGCAGCGGCTGGTGTCTCTCGCGGTCAACCTGGGTCTGGCCCTTGCCACCCGCCCGGACCTGCCGAGTGATGACCGCGAGGTGATCGCGAAAGCGCACCTGGAGGCGAAGGAGGCGATCACCGAACTCAATGACCTGGTGCGGGGGCTGCACCCGGCCGTGCTCGAAGACCGAGGTCTGGACGCGGCGTTGTCCGGGCTGGCTGCCCGCACGCCCCTGCCGGTGCGGCTGCGGGTCAATCTGGAGGAGCGGGTGGCGCCCAACGTGGAGTCGGTCGCGTACTTCGTGATCTCCGAGGCGCTGACCAATGCGACGAAGCACGCCAACGCGATGCATGCGGAGGTGATCGTCCGTCAGGTCGGCGAGGTGCTGCGAGTGCGCGTCACCGACGACGGGCTGGGCGGTGCCGACGCCGCCGCCGGCACGGGGCTGACCGGGCTGGCCAAGCGGGTCGGCTCCCTCGACGGGGCCTTCCACGTCAGCAGCCCCGTCGGCGGGCCCACCACCGTCACCGCGGAGCTGCCGTGCGCGCGGTGATCGCCGAGGATTCGGTGTTGTTGCGGGTCGGCCTGATCAAGGTGCTGGAGATGGGCGGGTTCCAGGTCGCCGCGGAAGCCGGCGACGCGGAGGGGCTGTTGGCGGCAGTGGCGGAGCACCGGCCCGAACTCGCCTTGATCGACGTCCGGATGCCGCCCGGCTTCACCGACGAGGGGGTGCGGGCGGCGATGGAGATCCGCCGGCGCTGGCCGGGGACGCCGGTGGTGCTGCTTTCGCAGTACGTGGAGGAGCGGTACGCGGCCGACCTGCTGTCTGCGAACACCAGCGGTGTGGGCTACCTGCTCAAGCAGCGGGTTGCCGATGTCGCCGACTTCGTGGCGGCGGTCCGGCGAGTGGCGGACGGGGGCACGGCCCTGGACCCGCAGGTCGTCGCCCAGTTGCTGCTGCTGCGGCGCGACGGCGACCCGCTCGCGCGGCTGACCCCCCGCGAACGGGAGGTGCTCGGCCTGATGGCCGAGGGGCGCTCCAATGCCGGCATCGCGCAGGCGCTGGTGGTCGGCGAGAGTGCCGTGGCGAAGCACATCAACAACATCTTCGCCAAGCTTGACCTGCCCGTGGTCGACGCGGACCACCGCCGCGTCCTGGCCGTGCTGCGGTTCCTCGGAGCGTCCCGGGCCTGACCTTCCCATCCGTGATCACGATCTACGGCTGGAGTACCAGCTAGGAGGTGAACGGATCGGGGACCAGCTCCTGATCGGCCTGGTCCGCCGGCCGACGCGACCCGCACGGGCTAGACCGACGCCGTGTGGGTCGGGGGTTGGAGGCGTACGGGGAGTGCCTTCAGGTGCCAGTTGAGCGGGTTGGTGCCGCGTTGCAGGTGCTCCGGGGCGACGGCGAGTTGCAGGTCGGGTACCCGGCTGAACAGGGCGGCCAGGGCGACGGCGGCCTCCTCCTGGGCGAGGTGCGCGCCCAGGCAGCGGTGCGCGCCGTGGCCGAAGCCGAGGTGGGGCTCCTTGCTGTGGCGGGTGCGGCCGAGGTCGAGGCGGTCGGGGTCGGCGAAGGCGGCGGGGTCGCGGTTGGCCGCGGACACGATCGGGAGGACGGCTTCTCCGGCGCACACCGGGGTGGCGCCGACGGTGGTGTCGCGGGTGGCGTAACGGGGCAGCGCGCGCACGACGGGCCCGCAGTAGCGCATGAGTTCGTCGACGGCGTGCGGCATGAGGGAAGGGTCCTCGCGCAGCAGGGCGAGCTGGTCGGGGTGGGCGAGGAGCACTTCGGTGCTGTTGGCGATGAGGTTGACGGTGGTGATGTGTCCGGCGACGACCAGGTTGGTGATGAGCGAGACGAGCTCGTCGGTGCTCAGGCGGTCGTCGTGGTGGGGCGCGAGCAGTTCGGAGATGAGGTCGTCGCCCGGGTCGGCGGTGTGGAGGCCGATGAGGAGGTGGGCGTCGGCGACCATGCCGGCGAGCGCCGCGCCCAGTTCCTCGCCGCTGGTGCCGGCGGCCAGGGTGGCGCTGCGGCTCCGCCAGCGGTCGCGGTCGGCTTCGGGGACGGCGATGAGTTCGCAGATGACGGTGATCGGCAGCGGCCGGGCGAAGTGTTCGATCAGGTCGACGACGCCGTCCTCGGCGTGGTCCGGCAGGCGGTCGAGCAGGTCGGCGGCGATGGCTTCGATCCGGGGGCGCAGCGCGGCCACGCGGCGCGGGGAGAACGCGGCGGCGACCAGGCCGCGCAGACGGCGGTGGTCGGAGCCGTCCGAGTCGAAGATGCCGGCGCGCAGGTACTTCTCGTGGCCCGCGTACATGCCGCGGGCCTGCCAGGTCTGTTCGGTGCGGTGGGCCACCTTCGCGCCGGGGACGGTCGCGGCGTCGATGGTGAAGTCGGGATCGCTCATGATCGTGCGGATGTCGTCGTGGCGGGTCGCCACCCACATGGGGTCGACGCCTTGGACGCGGCCCCGCACCAGCTGCTGGCGTTCGCGGATGTGCGCGTAGGAGGTGAACGGGTCGCGGACCAGCTCCTGGTCGGCGAGGTCCAGCGGTTCGTCGCCGGTCTCGGTGGTGGCCCGGCCTTGTGTCGTCATGGTGAGGCGCTCCCAACGGGTGGTCGTTCCGTGACGGCATCTTGGCGGCCGGGCCGCGCACCACCTGTCGTCGTCGGTGCCAATCCACCCGAACGAACGTATTCGCCGTCGACCTCGGAGACGAGGACGGCCGTCCTCCGGGGCCACTGCCGCCGTCTCGCTCTCGCTAAGGTGGCGGTCGTGGAACGGGTGCTGATCGCGGGGATCTCAGGGGCGGGCAAGACGACGATGGCCGGGCGGCTGGCCAAGCGGCTCGGCCTGCCGCGGTACGAGCTGGACGCCCTGCACCACGGCCCGAACTGGACTCCGCGCCCGGAGTTCCGCTCCGACGTCGAGGCGTTCGCGAGCACCTCGCGCTGGGTCGTCGAGGACCAGTACACCCGGCTGCTCGGTGACCTGCTGACTGCTCGGGCCGACACCTACGTCTGGCTCGACCTGCCCCGGCGCACCGTCATGTACCGCGTCCTGCGCCGTTCGTTCGCCCGCGCGCTCAGCCGCCGCGAGCTCTGGAACGGCAACCGCGAGGGCTTCCGCGACTGGCTGGACCCGGAACACCCGATCCGCTGGGCCTGGGCCAGGCACTCCGTCCACCGCCGGCGCACGCTGGACCGGCTCGCGGCCCACCCGGAGCTGACGCTGGTCCACCTGACCTCGGCGCGCGCGGCGCGCAGGTGGCTGCGGGCGGTCGGCGGCCCGGCACCGGCCCCTGTCCGGGCCCGGGAGTGAGCCGCGCGGAGGTGTCAGCCGCGCCCGGCGGTGGATGACCGGACGTGGAGCTCCCAGGCGTGGGTGCGTACCACGCCCGGTTCCGCCGCGCCCGACAGCAGGTCGCTGAGCAGGGCCGCGCATTCGCGGCCGTACTCCGCCGCGCGCAGGTCCACCGCCGTCACCTGCGGGCTCGACCCGCGGGCCGCGGCGCCGTCGACGCAGGCGGCCACCAGCACCTCGGATCCGGCCCGCAGGCCTGCCCGGGCCACGGCTGCCAGCACGCCGGGCACCGCGCCGTCGGGGGCGCAGACCACGGCGTCCAGGCCCGGGGTGCCGGCGAGCAGGTCCGTGGTGGCGGCCTCGGCCTCGGTCGGCGTGGCCGCGAACGGGACGGTTCGCACGACGACCTCGACGCCGTGGCGCCCGGTCCAGGAGGCGGCGGCGGCCCGCAGGGCGGCCGCCCAGTCGGATCCCGGGCCGGGGGCCAGCAGCGCCGGGCGGCGGGCGCCGCGCTGCGCGAGGTGGTCCAGCAGGGCGGCGAGCGAGGTGGCGTTGTCGCACACCACCGATCCGCTGGGCGCCGCCCCGCCGCCGAGGTAGCGCTCCCCGGTGACCACGGGCACGCCTGCGGCCAGCAGGCCGGGCACGGCCGGGTCGTCGACCTCCGGATCGATGACCATCAGCCCGTCGACCCGGGCGGCCAACCCGCCCTCCGCCGCCTTCCCGGGGGCGAGCAGCACCACGTCGAGGCCGTCCTCGCGGGCCCGCTCGACGGCGCCGAACGCCAGCTTCATGTAGTAGTCGAGGCGGGTCGCCGTGCGCGGCAGGTACAGGCCCACCGCCCCGGTGCTGGAGCGGCGCAGGCTGCGCGCCGCCGAGTTCGGCCGGTAGCCGAGCTCCCGGGCCGCGGCCTGGACGCGTTCGCGCGTCGCCTCGGCCACCCGGCCGGATCCGAGGAGGGCGTCGGAGGCGGTGCTCTTGGACACCCCGGCCGCCCGGGCCACGTCGAACAGGGTCACGGATCGGCTGGTCACAGCCCGGAAGTCTAGACGCAGAACCGGTGGCCACCCGTCGTCCGGGCGCCTGCGATGCTGCCCGCATCCTCTTGCCGGAACGTTCCGGCAGAGCTTAGGGTCACCCGTGCCGGAACGTTCCGGCACGGGTTCGGCACGGCTTCCGCCGCTGCTCCCGACACCACGACCCGAGATGACCCGAGGACCCGCCATGCGCCTGATCACCGCCCTCAACCCGCCCGCGTCCCCGGCCCGCACCCGGGCACCCCGGCGCGCCGCCCTGCGGGTCGCCCTCGTCCAGCAGCGCTGGCACGCGGACCCCGAGCAGCACCGGGCCGGCCTGCTGGAGGGAATCCGCCTCGCCGCCGAGCAGGGCGCCGCCCTCGTCGCCCTCCAGGAGCTCACGCTCTCCCCGTACTTCGCCGTGCTGCGCCAGTCCGACCACCCGCAGGCCGTCGAGCCCGAGGACCTGCGCACCGGCCCGACCTTCGCGTTCGCCGCGGCCGCCGCCCGCGAGCACGGCCTCCACGTGCACGCCTCGCTCTTCGAGAAGGCCGACGGGCCGGACGGCCCCGACGGCCTCGGCTACAACACCGCGATCCTCGTCGCCCCCGACGGCACCCTGGTGCAGCGCACCCGCAAGCTGCACATCCCCGTGACCGAGGGCTACTACGAGGACACCTGGTTCCGCCAGGGCCCGGCCGGCGAGGACGCCTTCCCCCTCGCCGCGGTGGGCGACGCCGCCGTCGGACTGCCGACCTGCTGGGACCAGTGGTTCCCCGAACTCGCCCGCGCCTACTCCCTCGCCGGCGCCGACGTCCTCGTCTACCCGACCGCCATCGGCTCCGAGCCGGGCCACCCCGGCTTCGACACCCAGCCGCTGTGGCAGCAGGTCATCACCGGCAACGCCATCGCCAACGCCACCTTCATGGTCGTCCCCAACCGCATCGGCACCGAGGGCGAACTCACCTTCTACGGAAGCTCGTTCATCGTCGACCCGTACGGCCGCGTGCTCGCCCGGGCGCCGCGCGACGAGGCCGCCGTGCTGGTCGCCGACCTCGACCTCGACCAGCGCCACGACTGGCTCGAACTCTTCCCCTTCAACACCACCCGCCGCCCCGACGCCTACGCGCCCCTGACCGCCCAGCGCTGACGCCCCCCGGCCTCCCCGGCCCGGTTCCGACCGGGAAACGGGGAGGCCCGGCTGCATCGCCGGCCACCCGGCCGGCCCCCGACAGGACACCGGCACGTGCTCCCCGCGCGGTCACCGCCGGGTTCTCGCCACCGAGCCGCTCCCGGTTCAGGCACTCCTCGGCAGGGTCTCGTCGAGGAGACGGGCGACGCCCTGGTCACGGAGCCGGTAGCGCACCACGCGCCCGTCCCGCTCGGCCGAGACCACCCCGGAGGCCCTCAGGAGGCGGAGGGCCTGGGAGACGGCGGTCGGGCTGATGCCGCAGGCGCCGGCGAGGTCGGACACCGGGATCGGCCCGGCGGCGTGCATCGCCGCCAGCAGGGCCAGCCTGCCGGGCTCGGCCAGCAGCGCGAACCGCTCGGCGACAGCGCGCAGTTGGTCACGGTCGGCCACCGCGGCGACGGCCGCCTGAACCGCTCGGGCATCGATTGCCTCGGGCATGTGCTGCCCTTCCCCCTCGTCACGGCTTTGTCAGCACTTTGCGTTATTGCAACATATGCGCAACTGCGCAGCCTTGTCGACTGACTGTCCGAGCCCCTACGGTGTTCCCCGCCGTGGTGTTCGGGAAGTCCGGTGACAGCTCCTCAGGGGCCGAATCCGGCGCGGCCCTCGCCACTGTGAACGGGAAGTGCCCCCGGCGCGCCCGCAGCCACTGCGGGCAGTCACCGGTGCCGTACGGCGCACGGGAAGACGAGCCGCGGGGTGCGCTCAGCCCTGCCCGGACGCGGGCAGAACTGTCCATCCCCCAGCCAGGAGACCGGCCACGGCGCGCACGACTCCCCCGACCTCACCGGGGGTGCCCCCATCGAGGAGCTGGAGAGGCCGCCCGTCATGACCCTCACCGACGACACCCCGTCATCCGCCCTGCCCCTGCCTCCGCGCTGGCGGCGCCAGGACACCGTCCGCACCGCCAGTCTGCTCGGCGTCATCCTCGCCATGCACGTGGTCGCTTTCGGCATGCTGTTCCTGCTCGTCGCGCCCAACCACTACACGATCGGGAACCAGGCCTTCGGCGTCGGCCTCGGCATCACCGCCTACACCCTCGGCATGCGACACGCCTTCGACGCCGACCACATCGCCGCCATCGACAACACCACCCGCAAGCTGATGGCCGACGGCCAGCGCCCGGTCTCGGTCGGCTTCTGGTTCGCCCTCGGCCACTCCAGCATCGTCATGGCGATGGCCGCCCTGGTCGCGGGCGGCGCCCAGATCGCCGGCACCCTGGTCGACGACAAGTCCACCGCCCACCAGTGGCTCGGCGTCATCGGCACCAGCGTCTCCGGCACCTTCCTCTACCTCATCGCCGCGCTCAACCTGATCGCCCTGGCCGGCATCTACAAGGTCTACAAGGCCATGCGGGCCGGCCAGTTCGACGAGAAGCAGTTGGAGAAGCACCTCGACGAGCGCGGCTTCATGAACCGCATCCTCGGCAAGCTCACCAAGTCCATCCGCCGCCCCGGCCAGATGTACCCGGTCGGCGTGCTCTTCGGCCTCGGCTTCGACACCGCCACCGAGGTCGCCCTGATGGTCATGGCCGGCTCCGGGGCCGCCTCCGGCCTGCCCTGGTACGCCATCATCTGCCTGCCGCTGCTCTTCGCCTGCGGCATGAGCCTGTTCGACACCCTCGACGGCACCTTCATGAACTTCGCCTACCACTGGGCGTTCTCCAACCCGGTCCGCAAGGTCTACTACAACCTCACCATCACCGGCCTGTCCATCGCCGTCGCCTTCGTCATCGGCACCATCGAACTGGTCGGCGTGCTGCACGAGAAGCTCGACCTCACCGACCCCGTCACCGGCTGGATCGCCGACATCAGCCTCGACAACGTCGGCTACATCCTCGTCGGCATGTTCGTCGTCGTCTGGGCCTGCGCACTCGCCTACTGGCGCTTCAGCAACGTCGAGCAGCGCTGGGCCACCCGCGTCGAGAAGACCGGCTGACCCGCCCGCCCGGGCCGGCTCCCCCTTCGACCAGGAACGGGGTCGGCCGCGTCCGCCCCGTCCTGCGCCCTTCGTGGCCCGACCACCGTCGGGGCCACGAAGGGCGTTCGCGTTCCTGTCGTGGTCAGAGGGCCAGGGCGGGGCGGTGGTGGTCGAGCCACAGCGCGAGGTCGACGACCCGCTCCAGGCGGAGCCGGTGGCCCCACGGCAACTGCTCGGCCGGCGTGTCGAGGGCGGCCCCGACGACCGTCTCGTCGGCGATGTCCCGGACGTGCGGTGCGTCCAGCGCCTCGCGGGCCAGCCGTTGCAGGCCCGCGTTGTAGTCGGGGTGGTGGGTGGCCGGGTAGTGGTTCTTCGGCCGCCACAGCACCGAGTCGGGGGCGATGCCCCGGCCGAGGTCGCGCAGCAGGCTCTTCTCCCGGCCGTCGTGGTTCTTCATCGCCCAGGGGGTGTTGAAGGCGTACTCGACGAGGCGGTGGTCGCAGTAGGGCACGCGCACCTCCAGGCCCTGGGCCATGGAGAGGCGGTCCTTGCGGTGCAGGAGTTGGCGCAGCCAGCGGGTGAGCGAGAGGTGCTGCATCTCGCGCAGGCGGTGTTCGGCGGCGCTCTCGGAGTCGAGGCGGGGGACGGCGGCCACGGCGGTGCGGTAGGTGTCGGCGCGGAACTCGGGGATGCGCAGCCGGGCGGCGAGGTCGGGGTGGAGCGGCATCGCGGCCTGGTCCCCGGTGACCAGGAGCCAGGGGAAGGCGCGAGCGGCGAGTGCCTTCGGGTTGTGGAACCACGGGTAGCCTCCGAAGACCTCGTCGGCGGCCTCGCCGGAGAGGGCGACGGTGGAGTGCTTGCGGATCTCCCCGAACAGCAGGTAGAGCGAGGTGTCCATGTCGCCGACGCCGATCGGCGAGTCCCGGGCGGCGACCACGGCACGCCGGTTGTCCGGGTCGAGCAGGGCGCGGGGATCGAGGACGACGGTGGAGTGCTCGGTGCCGATGAACGCGCCGGCCTCGGCGGCGAAGGGGGTGTCGTGGCCGGTGCGCAGCACGTCGCCGGTGAACCGTTCGGCCTGGTCGCTGTAGTCGACGGCGTAGGAGCGCAGGGTGGCCTGCGGCCCTTCGCGGAGCCGGAGTTCGTCGGCGATCAGGGCGGTGACGACGGTGGAGTCGAGGCCGCCCGAGAGCAGGCTGCACAGCGGGACGTCGGCCTCCAGCTGGGTGCGGGCGGCGCGGTCGACCAGGCCGCCGATCAGCTCGGTGGTGGTCTGCGGGTCGTCGGTGTGCGGGCGGGCGGCCAGTTCCCAGTAGCGCCGTTCGCGGATGCCGTCGCGGTCGAGGACGAGCAGGCTGCCGGGGTGCACCTCGCGGACGCCCACCCAGACGGTGGGGCCGGTGTTGAACAGGAGGCTGTAGGCCTCGCGCAGGCCGTCGGCGTCCACGGTGGGGGTCACCTCGGGGTGGGCGAACAGGGCCTTGGGTTCGGAGCCGAAGGCGAGGCCGCCGTCGGTTTCGGCCCAGAACAGCGGCTTGACCCCGAGCCGGTCGCGGACCAGCAGCAGGCGCTGCTCGCGGTCGTCCCAGACGGCGAAGGCGTACATGCCCTCCAGGTGATCGACCAGGGCGTCCCCCCACTCCTGGTAGGCGCGCAGGACCACCTCGGTGTCGCTGCGGGTCTCGAACCGGTGGCCCTTGGCGGCGAGTTCGGATCTCAGCCGGTGGTGGTTGTAGACCTCGCCGCTGTAGGTGAGCACCACCTGCGGGTGGTCGGGGCGGTCGGTCATGGGCTGGGTGCCGCCCTCGATGTCGATGACGGCGAGGCGGCGGTGGCCGAGCGCGGCGTGGCGGCCGAGCCAGATCCCGCCGGCGTCGGGTCCGCGCCGGGCCATGGTGTCGGTCATCGCCCGGATGACGGAGGCGGCGCCGTGGCCGATGTCCTGGTGGAAGGACTGGTGGAAGGACACCCAGCCGGTGATCCCGCACATGCTCGCGCTCCTGGGGTGAAGGGGTGTGCTCTGCCGGACGCTGTCGGCGACGGCGCCCGGCACAGGAGTCGGGCCGGACGTCCGGGAAGTTCCGGGCAGCCGGGTGATTTCCGAAGCCCGCCGAGCGCGAGCCGCTGGGCGTCGGGCCAAGGACGGCCAGGCCGGTACACCGGCCGGCGGCCTTCAGTTCCGGGGGTCGGGCAGCGCGGGGTAGGGGATGAAGGTGCTGGTGTGCTCGTCGAGCGCGAGCGGCCGGCCGATGGCGGGCGCGGCGCGCTGGGGGCACGCCGGGCGTTCGCACACCTTGCAGCCGAGCCCGATCGGGGTGGCGGCCGTCCGGTCGCCCAGGTCCAGTCCCGCCGAGTACACGAGCCGTGCGGCGTGGCGGAGTTCGCAGCCGAGGCCGATGGCGAAGGTCTTGCCGGGGCGGCCCCAGCCGCCGGGTGAGCGGGTGACGGCGCGGGCGGTCCAGAGGTAGCGCCGGCCGTCGGGCATGGCGGCGACCTGGACATGGACGCGGCCGGGGGCGGCGAAGGATTCGTAGACGTTCCACAGCGGGCAGGTGCCGCCGGTGCGGGAGAAGTGGAAGTCGGTCGCGGACTGGCGCTTGGAGACGTTGCCGGCCCGGTCGACCCGGACGAAGGAGAACGGCACGCCGCGCAGCCGGGGCCGCTGGAGGGTGCTGAGCCGGTGGCAGACCGTCTCGTAGCCGACGCCGAAGTGGTCGGCGAGGTGCTCGATGTCGTAGCGCGCCGATTCGGCCTCGGCGTGGAAGGCGGCGTACGGCAGCACGAGGGCGGCGGCGAAGTAGTTGGCCAGGCCGATCCGGGTGAGCGACCAGGCGGTGGAGCCTTCCGGGCTGTCCTGGGCCGCGAGTTCGGACAGCAGCGGATCGTGTTCCAGGTAGGCGAGCTGGGTGGCCATCCGGAAGGCCTGCTGGCCCGGGCGCAGCCGGTCCGACAGCCTCAGGACCCTGCTGCGCGGGTCGTACCGGTGCAGGTGCTCGCCTCCGGCGACGGTCCGTACGCCGTGGCCGGAGGCGAGCCGGTCGGCCAGCACCGCCCTGACCTCGCCGCGCCGCAGGCCGATGGCGGCCGCCAACTCCTCCGCTGCGGTGTCGAGTTCGTGGAGGTAGTTCTGGCGGCGGTAGAAGAACTCGCGGACCTGTTCGTGCGGGGTGAGGGTGTCGGGCGCCGGGCCGCGGTCCCCGGCGAGGACGGCGAGCTGCTCGGTGACCGCCCGTCGGCTGCGACCGAGGTCCATGAGCAGCCGCGCCACGGCGGGCAGGCGCGCGGCGACCTCGTCGAGGTCCCCGGCGGTGACCCGTCCGGCCGCGAGCTCCTCGCCGAGCGCGTCGCGCAGTTCGGCGGTGAGCCGGGCGCTTTCGGGCGGGGCGAAGTACCCGGCCTCGACGCCGAAGGCCTCGGTGAGGCGCAGCAGGACGGGCACGGTGAGCGGGCGGGCGTCGTGCTCCAGCTGGTTGAGGTAGCTGGGTGAGAGGTCGATCAGCCGGGCGAGGGCGGCCTGGCTGAGTCCGCGCTCCTCGCGCAGGCGGCGCAGCCGGGCGCCGGCGAAGGCCTTTCCCATCGTGTCGTTCTCCCCCACTGCGCGCATCGGCCGATCCGGTGCGGGAAGCCTAGCCGCACTGCGGGGCGCCAAGTCGTCGCAACCTTCGCAGATTTGCCGAGGGCCGTTCGCAGAAGTTGGCAGTGGTCCACCGGTGACGGCGGCTTCGCGGGGTGCCAGAGTCGGTGGTGCGGCCGGGAGGTGCGCAGGACAGCGGCGAAACACCAGGTCGGTCGCGGCCGGGCAGGTTGTCCGGGCATCCACGTCCTGCGGTGTCACGCCGCCGCCCGGCACCGCCCGGCCGCCCACTCGCCCTTGCGGTGAGGTACCTCACAACCTTCGCAACGAGCACCCTGGGGAGCAGACCCATGACTCAGTCGGTCCGGCAGCAGCAGGCGGCGGCGCTGGCCGCCCGGTGGGCGTCCGACCCGCGGTGGGCGGGCATCGAGCGCACGTACTCGGCGGCCGAGGTCGTGCGGCTGTCCGGCACCGTCCGCGAGGAGCACACGCTGGCCCGCCGGGGCGCCGAGCGCCTGTGGCGGCAGTTGCACGAGCAGGACTACGTGCACGCCCTCGGGGCGCTGACGGGTGGTCAGGCCGTGCAGATGGTGAGGGCCGGGCTGCAGGCGATCTACCTGTCCGGGTGGCAGGTCGCGGCGGACGCCAACCAGGCCGGCCAGACCTATCCGGACCAGAGCCTCTACCCGGCCAACTCCGTTCCCCAGGTGGTGCGTCGGATCAACAACGCGCTGCTGCGGGCCGACGAGATCGACGCGGCGGAGGGGACGGACGGCGGGCCGGACTGGCTGGTGCCGATCGTCGCCGACGCGGAGGCCGGCTTCGGCGGTCCGCTGAACGCCTTCGAGCTCACCAAGGGCATGATCGCGGCCGGCGCGGCGGGCATCCACTACGAGGACCAGCTCGCCTCCGAGAAGAAGTGCGGGCACCTGGGCGGCAAGGTGCTCGTGCCCACCGCCCAGCACGTCCGCACCCTCAACTCCGCCCGCCTGGCCGCCGACATCGCCGACGTGCCGACCCTGATCGTGGCCCGCACGGACGCGCTCGCCGCCAACCTGCTGACCAGCGACGTCGACGAGCGCGACGCCCGGTTCTGCACCGGCGAGCGCACCGCCGAGGGCTTCTACCGGGTCGAGCCGGGCATGGCCCCGGTGATCTCGCGCGGCCTCGCGTTCGCCCCGTACGCGGACCTGATCTGGGTGGAGACCGGCACCCCCGACCTCGCCCAGGCCCGGGAGTTCGCCGAGGCGCTCAAGGCCGAGTACCCGGACAAGATGCTCGCCTACAACTGCTCGCCGTCCTTCAACTGGAAGGCGGCCCTGGACGACGACCAGATCGCCAAGTTCCAGCGGGAGTTGGGCGCGATGGGCTACCGCTTCCAGTTCATCACGCTGGCCGGATTCCACGCGCTGAACCACTCGATGTTCCAGCTCGCCCGCGGCTACGCCGAGCACGGGATGACGGCCTACGTCGACCTCCAGGAGGCCGAGTTCGCGGCCGTGCCGCAGGGCTACACCGCGGTGAAGCACCAGCGCGAGGTCGGCACCGGGTACTTCGACCTGGTCTCCACCGCGCTCAACCCGAACGCCGAGACGCTGGCGCTGACCGGCTCCACCGAGGCCGAGCAGTTCCACTGAGCCGTCCCCGGCGCACTGAGCCCACCCCGGCGGCCTCTGGGGAGAGACCGCCCTTCACCCCGCCGCCCGGGCCTCGTTGAGGGACGAGGCCCGGGCGCCCTCCCACCCGCCACCTGGAGAACCGGATGAGCCAGCCCAGCCGCATCGACGTCCTCGGCGAGCACGAGGACCGCTTCGAGGAGATCCTCACCCCCGCCGCCCTGGACTTCGTGGCGCGCCTGCACGGGGCCTTCGCCGGCCGCCGCGCCGAACTCCTCGCCGAGCGCCGCCGCCGCGCGACGGCGCTCGCCGCCGGAGGCACCCTGGACTTCCTGCCCGAGACCCGCGCCGTCCGCGAGGACCCGACCTGGCGGGTCGCCGGCGCCGGCCCCGGCCTGGCGGACCGCCGGGTGGAGATCACCGGCCCGCCCGAGCGCCGGATGGCCGTCAACGCGCTCAACTCCGGCGCCAAGGTGTGGCTGGCGGACTTCGAGGACGCCACCTCCCCCACCTGGCACAACCTGCTCTCCGGCCAGCTGAACCTGCTCGACGCGATCGAGCGCCGGATCGACGACACCACCCCGGAGGGCAAGCGGTACCGGATCGGTGACACGCCCGCCACCATCGTCGTGCGCCCGCGCGGCTGGCACCTCGACGAGCACCACCTGCTGATCGACGGCCGCCCGGCGATCGGCGCCCTGGTCGACTTCGGCCTCCACCTCTTCCACTGCGGCCGGCGGCAGATCGAGCGCGGCAGCGGCCCGTACTTCTACCTGCCCAAGCTGGAGAACCACCTCGAAGCCCGGCTGTGGAACGACGTCTTCACCCTCGCCCAGCACGAGTTGGGCATCCCGCACGGAACGATCCGCGCCACCGTGCTGATCGAGACCATCACCGCCGCGTTCGAGATGGACGAGATCCTGTACGAGCTGCGCGAGCACGCGGCCGGCCTCAACGCCGGGCACTGGGACTACCTGTTCAGCCTGATCAAGAACTTCGCCACGCACGGCCCCCGCTACGTCCTGCCCGACCGCGCCACCCTCACCATGACCCAGCCCTTCCTGCGCGCCTACACCGACCTGCTGGTGCGCACCTGCCACCGCCGCGGCGCCCACGCCATCGGCGGCATGGCCGCCGCCATCCCGCAGCGCGACCCCGCCGCCAACGAGGCGGCCCTGGCCAAGGTCCGCGCCGACAAGGAGCGCGAGGCCGGCGACGGCTTCGACGGCTCCTGGGTCGCCCACCCCGGCCTCGTCGCCACCTGCCGGGCCGCCTTCGACACCGTCCTCGACGGCCGCCCGCACCAGCTCGACCGCACCCGCGAGGACGTCGAGGTCACCGCCGCCGACCTGCTCGGCGTGCACAGGCTGTCCGTCGGCCTGCCGACCGAACAGGGCCTGCGCTCCAACGTCGCCGTCGCCCTGCGCTACCTGACGGCCTGGCTCGGCGGCTCCGGGGCCGTCGCCGTCTTCGGCCTGATGGAGGACGTCGCCACCGCCGAGATCGCCCGCTGCCAGATCTGGCAGTGGCAGCACCACTGCTCCCGGCTGACTGGCGGATCGCTCGCCACCCCCGACCTCGTACGGCGGCTGATCGACCGCGAACGCGCCGCCCTGCTCGCCGAGGGCGCCGACCCGGCGCTGGTGGACGACGCCGTACGGATCCTGGAGGAGACCGCCCTCGGTGCCGAACTGCCCGCCTTCCTCACCACCGAGGCCTACGCCCGCCACCTCGTGCGGATCCGCACCGCGGCCTGAGCCGCCCGACCACGGAGGCAGCACCCCATGAACGACATCCGCCGCGTAGCGGTCGTCGGCGCCGGACAGATGGGCTCCGGCATCGCCGAGGTCTTCGCCCGCGCCGGCCTGGACACCGTCGTCTGCGAGGCCGGCCGGGCCGCCCTGCGCGCCGCCCGCAGCCGGATCGACCGCTCCCTGCACCGCGCCGTCGACCGCGGCCGGATCAACGAGCAGCAGCGCACGGACGCCTGGGCCCACCTGCTGTTCGCCGACGACCTGGAAGCGCTCGCCGACCGCCAACTCGTCGTCGAGGCCGTCGTCGAGGCCGAACGGGTCAAGACCGAGGTGCTCAGCACCCTGGACAAGGTGCTCGTCGCCGACGACGCCGTCCTGGCCACCAACACCTCCGCCATCCCGGTCACCCGCCTCGGCATCACCACCGACCGCGCCTCCCACGTCCTCGGCCTGCACTTCTTCAACCCCGCCCCCGTCATGCCGCTCGTCGAACTGGTCGCCTCGCTGCACACCGCCCCGACCGTCCTCGACCGGGTGGAGGCCTTCACCCGGGACACCCTCGGCAAGCACGTCATCCGCTCCCGCGACCGGGCCGGCTTCGTCGTCAACGCCCTGCTGGTGCCCTACCTGCTCTCCGCCGTCCGGATGGCCGAGGCCGGCCACGCCAGCCCGGCGGACATCGACGCCGGCATGGTCCACGGCTGCGCCCACCCCATGGGCCCGCTCCAACTCGCCGACCTCATCGGCCTGGACACCGTGCAGGCCATCGCCGAGTCCATGTACGAGGAGTACAAGGAACCGCTCTACGCGCTGCCGCCCCTACTCTCCCGCATGGTCGAGGCGGGCCTGCTCGGCCGCAAGAGCGGGCGCGGGTTCCACGCACACCCCTCGGCCTGACGGCCCCGCGGCACCCGCTACGCCCACCGCCCCGGAGAACGCGCCACCCGCGCGCTCACCGGGGCGCTGTGCTGTCCCGGGGCACCGCGGGGAGCCCGGCGGTTCGCAGGTTTCGCAGCTTCACAGGAATCCGCCGTACGGATTCCACCGGTTGGCATGCTGGATCATCGGCCGTCCGACCAGCAGGCTCGATCACGCAAGCCCCCAGAGTCGTCACACACTCCCGAGGAGTCCCGTGATCGAGCACCACGTCCGCGTCCACCCCAGTGCCGACCGGCTGCCGCGTGAGGAGCAGCTCGCCTGGAAGCTGGCCGCCGTCGCGACCGGCACCGAGGAGCTGGACCCGGCCGGCGCGAGCATGGCCGTCAACCGGGTGATCGACAACGCGGCGGTGGCCGTCGCGTCGCTGCTGCGCCGGCCCGTGGCGGTGGCCCGCTCCCAGGCGCTCGCCCACCGCGGCGCGCCGGGCGCCCGGGTGTTCGGCAGCCCGACCCGGGTCTCGCCGGAGTGGGCGGCCTGGGCCAACGGCACGGCGGTGCGCGAGCTGGACTTCCACGACACCTACCTCGCCGCCGACTACTCGCACCCCGGCGACAACATCCCGCCGCTGCTGGCCGCCGCCCAGCACACCGGCCGCAGCGGGGCCGACCTGCTGCGCGGCATCGTCGCCGCCTACGAGGTCCACGTCGCACTGGTGCGGGGCATCTGCCTGCACGCCCACCGGATCGACCACGTCGCGCACCTGAGCGCGGCCACCGCCTGCGGGCTCGGCGCGCTGCTGCGGCTGCCGACCGAGACGGTGTACCAGGCGGTGCAGCAGGCCGTGCACACCACGACGGCCACCCGGCAGTCCCGCAAGGGCGAGATCTCCAGCTGGAAGGCCTTCGCCCCCGCCTTCGCCGACAAGGCCGCGATCGAGGCGGTGGACCGGGCGATGCGCGGCGAGACCTCCCCGTCCCCCGTCTACGAGGGCGAGGACGGCTTCCTCGCTTGGATGCTCGACGGCCCGCAGTCCGACTACACCGTGCGGCTGCCCGCGCCCGGCGAGCCGAGGCGGGCGATCCTGGACACCTACACCAAGGAGCACTCCGCCGAGTACCAGGCCCAGGCGATCATCGACCTGGCCCGGCGGCTGCGCGAGAAGGCCGGACCGCTGGGCGGTGTCCGCTCGGTCGTCCTGCACACCAGCCACCACACCCACCACGTCATCGGCTCCGGCTCGGGCGACCCGCAGAAGTACGACCCGACCGCGAGCCGGGAGACCCTCGACCACTCGATCCCGTACATCCTCGCCGTCGCCCTGGAGGACGGCGCCTGGCACCACGAGCGCTCCTACGCCCCCGAGCGGGCCCGGCGCCCCGAAACCGTGACGCTCTGGCAGAAGATCACCACGGTCGAGGACCCAGAGTGGACCGCCCGCTACCACGACCCCGACCCGCAGCGCCGGGCCTTCGGCGGCCGCGTGGTGATCACCCTGGACGACGGCACGGTGATCGAGGACGAGCTCGGCGTCGCCGACGCCCACCCCGCCGGCGCCCGCCCCTTCGACCGCCCCGCCTACCAGCGGAAGTTCCGCACCCTGGCCGAGGGCGTCGTCTCCCCCGCCGACCAGGACCGCTTCCTGGCAGCCGCCTCCGACCTCGCCGAGCTGAAGGCCGCAGACCTGGACGAGCTCTTCCCCGCCGTCGACACCGAGGCCGTGCGCGCGTTCGACGCACTCCTCCCGAAGGGCCTGTTCTGATGCTGCACACCCGCACCACCCCCGCCCAGCGCCGCCGCGCCCTGCGCGAACGCCTCGCCACCGGGCGGCTGTTGACGATGCCCGGCGCGCTCAACCCGCTCTCCGCCCGGCTCATCCAGGACCTCGGCTTCGAAGCCGCCTACCTCTCCGGCGCCGTCCTCGCCGCCGACCTCGGCCTGCCCGACATCGGCCTCACCACCGCCACCGAGGTCGCCGCCCGCGCCCAGCAGACCACCCGGGCCACCGACCTGCCCGTCCTGATCGACGCCGACACCGGCTTCGGCGAACCCATGAACGCCGCCCGCACCGTCCAGCTGATGGAGGACGCCGGCCTCGCCGGCCTGCACCTGGAGGACCAGGTCAACCCCAAGCGCTGCGGCCACCTCGACGGCAAGGCCGTCGTCCCCCGCGAGGACATGACCCGCCGCCTGCGGGCCGCCGTCGACGCCCGCCGCGACCCCGACTTCCTGCTGATGGCCCGCACCGACGCCCGCTCCGTCGAAGGACTGCGCGCCGCGATCGACCGGGCCAAGGCCTACGTCGACGCCGGAGCAGACGCGATCTTCCCCGAAGCCCTCGCCGACGAGGCCGAGTTCGAGGCCTTCCGCAAGGCCGTCGACGTCCCCCTGCTCGCCAACATAACCGAGTTCGGCAAGTCCCCGCTGCTCGACGCCCGCACCCTCCAGGACCTCGGGTACGAGATCGCGCTCTACCCCGTCACCCTGCTGCGCCTGGCCATGGGCGCGGTGGAGGACGGCCTGCGCACCCTCGCCGCCGAGGGCACCCAGGAGTCGCTGCTGCCGCGCATGCAGCCGCGCTCCCGGCTGTACGAACTCCTCGGCTACGAGCAGTACGCGGCCTTCGACTCGGCCGTCTTCGACTTCACCCTCCCACCCGGCGCCTGACCCCGCATCGGAGACCAGCCATGCCCACCACCGCACCCGGGATCCACCGCGGCCTCGCCGGTGTCGTCGTCGACACCACCGGGATCTCCACCGTCATCCAGGAGACCAACTCCCTCACCTATCGCGGCTACCCCGTCCAGGAGCTCGCCGCCCGGCGATTGCCTGGGGTCCTTCTGCCCGGTCGGACGTGACATGGCGCGTGCTTCCTCTCTCAGACCCGGTTGCTTCGGATCGCGGCCTCGACCCGGACGGCGTCGGCCGTGTCGCGGACCTCGTGCACCCGCACCGCCCAGGCGCCCTGCGCGGCGGCCAGGACGCTGGCCGCCGCGGTGGCCGCGTCGCGTTCCCGGGCCGGACGGGCCTCGCCCGTGTGCGGGTCGGCCAGCAGCTCGCCCAGGAAGCGCTTGCGCGAGGCCGCCACCAGGAGCGGGCGGCCCAGTACCCGCCAGGCGTCGAGCGACGCCAGCAGCGCCCAGTCGTCCTGCCGGCGTTTGGCGAAGCCGAGGCCCGGATCCACGATGACCTGGGAGGGGTCGACCCCGGCCGACACCACCGCGTCCATCTGCCGTGCGACCTCACGGATCACCTCGGCCGCGACGTCCTCGTACGCGGCCAGCTCGTCCATGTGCGCGGACTGCCCGCGCCAGTGCATGACGACGAAGGGCACTTTGGCCCTGGCCGCGGCGCGGGCCATGCCCGCGTCGGCCCGGCCCCCGCTGACGTCGTTGATGATCCGGGCGCCGGCCTCCACCGCCTCTTCGGCGACCCGGGCCCGCATCGTGTCGATGCTGACCAGGACGCCCTTGTCGGTGAGCGAGCGCACCACCGGCAGGACCCGGCGCAGCTCCTCCTCCTCGGACACCCTGGCCGCTCCCGGCCGGGTCGACTCCCCGCCGACGTCCACGATGTCCGCGCCCTGCTCGGCCAGCAGCAGTCCACGGT
The DNA here is from genome assembly GCF_041435235.1 of Kitasatospora sp. NBC_01300. Lineage (NCBI taxonomy): Bacteria > Bacillati > Actinomycetota > Actinomycetes > Kitasatosporales > Streptomycetaceae > Kitasatospora > Kitasatospora sp. NBC_01300. The sequence goes on from NZ_CP108409.1 coordinate 698,914, forward strand.
CCACCGCGCGCCCCGGATCCAGCCAGCGGCCGCCGTCCGAGAACGAGTCAGGGGTCACGTTGACGACTCCCATCACCGCGCACCGATCCCATCCGGGCAGTCCCGACAATATCTGCGAAGGTCTTTTCATGCCCCCATTGTGCCGCCCGCCCCACCCGTCCCCCAACTCACACCTCCGAGAGAATTCGTATCACAGAGTGGACACCTGAGGACTACCGACAGCCCGGCTGGTTAACCTCCTGCCATGACACTCGGAATTCCCTCCACGCGCACGGATCGGGCGACCTCCGTCCGCGAACTCCTCGCGACCGGCAGGCTTTCCTATTCCTTCGAATTCATGCCGCCCCGGAGCGCCGAGGCGGAGGTCGGACTGTGGAACGCGATCCGGCGCCTGGAAGCGCTGTCCCCCACCTTCGTCTCGGTGACCTACGGCGCCGGCGGGTCCACGCGGGAGCGGACGGTGAACGTCACCGGCCGCATCGCGCAGGAGACGACCCTCACGCCGACCGCCCACCTGACCGCGGTCGGCCACAGCGTCGCCGAGCTGCGGAACATCCTCGGCCACTACGCCGACCAGGGCGTTCGCAACATCCTGGCGCTGCGCGGCGACCCGCCGGGCGATCCGCTGGGCACCTGGCACCGCCACCCCGACGGGGTGGAGTACGCCGCCGACCTGGTGCGGCTGATCAAGGAGTCCGGCGACTTCTGCGTCGGTGTGGCCGCCTTCCCGGACCTGCACCCGAGGTCCCCCGACTGGGATTTCGAGATCAGGCACTTCATCGAGAAGTGCCGGGCCGGAGCCGACTACGCCATCACCCAGATGTTCTTCGACGTGGACAGCTACCTCCGTTTCCGGGATCGACTGGAATCGGCCGACTGCACCGTTCCGGTCATTCCGGAGATCATGCCCGTGACCAGCATCCGGTCGCTTCGGAGGATTCCGACACTGACCACCGCCGCCATTCCCGGCGAGCTTTCCGAAAGCATGCTGAAGCAGCAGGACAACCCGAAGGCCGTCCGGGCTATCGGTATCGATCACGCCACCGGAATGTGCCGCCGCCTGCTCTCCGAGGGAGTTCCCGGGCTGCATTTCATGACCATGAATTTCTCCACGGTGACGACGGAGATCTACCAGAACCTCGGGCTTCCCGGGTCCGGGTGAAACCGGCCGGGCCGCCGTCGGGGCAGCCGCCCCGGCCGGGCGCCGCACAGGATGCGGTGCCCGGCCGGGGCGCGTCACCGGCGGGTCAGCCGGCGAGCTCCGCGCGCAGGTGGCGGGCGGCGCCGACGAGGCTGTCGAGCGAGGCGCGGGTCTCCGTCCAACCGCGGGTCTTCAGGCCGCAGTCGGGGTTGACCCACAGCCGCTCGGCGGGGATGGCCGCGAGGCCCGCGCGCAGCAGCTCCACGGCCTCCTCGGTGCTCGGGACGCGCGGGGAGTGGATGTCCCAGACGCCCGGGCCGACCTCGCGCGGGTAGCCGGCCCCGGCGAGTTCGCCGGCGACCTCCATGTGCGAGCGGGTGGCCTCCAGCGAGATGACGTCCGCGTCGAGCTCGTCGATCGCCGTCATGATCGCGCCGAACTCGGCGTAGCACATGTGGGTGTGGACCTGGGTGTCGGCGCGGACGCCCGAGGTGGCCAGGCGGAAGGACTCGGTGGCCCACTCCAGGTACGCCGGGCGGTCGGCGGCGCGCAGCGGCAGGGTCTCGCGCAGGGCCGGCTCGTCGACCTGGACGACGGCCGCGCCGGCGGCCTCCAGGTCGGTGACCTCGTCGCGCAGGGCGAGGGCGACCTGGCGGGCGGTGTCGCCGAGCGGCTGGTCGTCGCGGACGAAGGACCAGGCGAGCATCGTGACGGGGCCGGTGAGCATGCCCTTGACCGGGCGGTCGGTGAGGCCCTGCGCGTAGCCGAACCAGTCGACGGTCATCGGGTGCGGGCGGGAGATGTCCCCGGCCAGGACCGGCGGGCGCACGTACCGGGTGCCGTAGGACTGCACCCAGCCGTGCCGGGTGGCGAGGTAGCCGGTGAGCTGTTCGGCGAAGTACTGGACCATGTCGTTGCGCTCGGGCTCGCCGTGCACCAGGACGTCCAGTCCGGCCTTCTCCTGGAAGGCGATGACCTCCCGGACCTCGGTCTCCATCCGCTCCCGGTAGGCCGCCGCGTCGATCCGGCCCGCCGTGAGGTCGGCCCGCGCGACCCGCAGTTCGGAGGTCTGCGGGAACGAGCCGATGGTGGTGGTCGGCAGCAGCGGCAGGCCGAGCCGGGCGCGCTGGGCCTCGGCCCGCTGCGGGTAGGCCTGGGCGCGGCGGGTGTCGTCGGCGGTGACGGCGGCGGTGCGGGCGCGCACCGCCGGGTCGTGGGTGATCGGGGAGTTGGCGCGCGAGGCGAGGTCGGCGCGGTTGGCGGCGAGGTCGGCGGCGATCGCCCCCGTGCCCTCGCGCAGGCCCCGGGCCAGCAGCGCCACCTCCCTGGCCTTCTGCTTGGCGAAGGCGAGCCAGCGCAGGATCTGCGGGTCGACGTCGCGTTCGGCGGCGGCGTCCAGCGGCACGTGCAGCAGGGAGCAGGACGGGGCGACGTCGACCCGCTCGGCCAGGCCCAGCAGGGTCGCCAGGGTGGCCAGCGACTTCTCCAGGTCGTTGATCCAGATGTTGCGGCCGTCGACCACCCCGGCGACCAGCCGCTTGCCGGGCAGCCCGCCGACGGCGGCCAGATCGTCCAGGTTCGCCGCGGCGGGCCCCGTGAAGTCCAGTGCCAGGCCCTCGACCGGGGCCTTGGCCAGCACCGGCAGGGCCTCGCCCAGGCGGTCGAAGTAGCTCGCGACCAACAGCTTCGGACGGTCCGCCAGGCCGCCCAGCTCACGGTAGGCGCGGGCGGCGGTGTTCAGCTCGGCCGGGGTGCGGTCCTGCACCAGCGCGGGCTCGTCCAGCTGCACCCACTCGGCGCCGGCCGCCTTCAGGTCCGCCAGCAGCTGCGCGTAGACGGGCAGCAGCCGGTCCAGCAGGGTGATCGGCTGGAAGTCCTCGGCGACACCGGGGGCGGGCTTGGCGAGCAGCAGGTAGGTGAGGGGGCCGACGAGCACGGGGCGTGCGGTGTGGCCGAGCGCCAGCGCCTCCCGGAACTCCCCGACGGCCTTGGCCGGGTCCGCGGTGAAGACGGTGTCCGGGCCGAGTTCGGGCACCAGGTAGTGGTAGTTGGTGTCGAACCACTTGGTCATCTCCAGCGGCGCGACCTCCTGGGTGCCGCGCGCCATGGCGAAGTAGCCGTCCAGCGCGTCCGCCTCGACGGCCGCCCGGTGGCGGGCCGGGATCGCGCCGACGGCGACCGTGGTGTCCAGTACGTGGTCGTAGAACGAGAAGTCGCCGGTGGGCACTTCCAGGACCCCGGCCCGGGCGAGCTGCGCCCAGTTCTCCCGGCGCAGGCCGACCGCCGTCTCCCGCAGGGCGTCGGCGGTGACCGTGCCCTTCCAGTAGCCCTCGATGGCCTTCTTCAGCTCCCGGCCCTGGCCCTGCCGGGGGTAGCCGTACACGGTGGCCCTGGTTGCCGCGGCTGCGGACTTCGTGGTCAAGGGACTCTCCTTCGCGAGTCTGGCTCCTCAAGCACCCGGGGACGGGACGAGGACGCGAAGGGATGACGAACCGGACGGCGGCTCACGTCGATGCGCGTGCCGGACCCGCCTGGTATGGTCGCCGACCCGCCCACGAGGTCACCGGGATATCCGCACGCGGAACGGTCCGCGGGCGGGCAACGGGCAGGTCTTCGGACTCGTGGGCGCACCGGGCCTGTCGGCGTCCGGTACCTACTGGCCATCGCTTCCCAGACCCGTCCCGGGTCCAGTGCGTATGACGGCGGTCGTTCCCACTCACCGCTGCGGGGCAGTCCCGGATTCCCACCGGGTTCCCTCTTGCGACGTCCTGCCTGGCGGGCAGGACGAACCAGCTGCGTCGCCAGCTTAGGGGCAAACCGCCGGGGCCGACGCGGAATTCACGGAAGCCGTCCGCATGGTGAGACTCCCTCGCCGCTCGCGGAGCCGACGGCGGTGCCGTTCGCGGTGCCGTTCGCGGCGGCTCGTCGACCGTCCGGGGCGTCCGGGGCTTCGAAGCGCACCGTGGGCTCGAAGTTGGCGCGGCGGGCCGCGCGGCGGAAGACGGTGAGAACGGCCGGGCCGACGACGAGCACGGCGGTGAAGGTGGTGACGGCCCGGCCGGTGTCCCAGCCGAGCGAGGTGGCGAGGTCGAAGAGCAGGTAGCGGTGCCACTGCTCGGTGAAGGGCAGGCCGGGCAGGTAGGCGATGGAACTGTTCGGGTCGGTGGAGAACGGCCAGAAGGAGAGGTTGAGGAGGAAGCCGAAGAGGTATCCGGAGAACGCCCCGTACGCGGCCAGCATCGCCACCTCCCAGCGCCGCCGCCGGGTCCTCGGCAGGAGCCCGGCGAGCATGCCGACGAACGCGCAGCCGAACATCTGGTACGGCATCCAGGGCCCGACGCCGCCGGTGAGCAGCGCGGAGGCGAACAGCGAGGTGCAGCCGAGGGTGAAGCCGAAGCCCGGGCCGAAGACCCGGCCGGCCAGGACGAGGATGAAGAAGACCGTCTCCACCCCGGCGGTGCCGGCGCCGAGCGGGCGCAGCCCGGCGTTGACGGCGGACAGGACGCCGAGCATGGCGAGGGCCTTGGCGTCGATGCCGCCGGCCGCGATCTCGGCGATGACGACGGCGAGCACCAGGACCAGGAGGGCGCCGAAGATCAGCGGCGGGGCGTAGGAGGAGCCGAACTTTCCGGGGGCGACGACGAACGGCCAGGTGAAGGCGATCAGGCCGATGAAGGCGGCCAGGGCCGCGACGACGCGGGCCCGGCCGGGGATCCGGACGGCGCTCACCGGGCGGCCTCGGCGGGTTCCAGGGCCTCGGCCACCTGCCGGGTGGTCAGGTAGGGCAGCGGGGCGAGGATCTTGGCGGTCTGGGGGGCGAAGGTGGGCGAGGCGACGATGACCTCGGCGGTGGGGCCGTCGGCGACGATCTCGCCCTCGGCCATCACCACCACCCGGTCGGCCGCGGCGGCGACGAACTCGACGTCGTGGGTGGAGACGACGACCGTACGGCCTTCGGCGGCGAGGGCGTCGACGATGCCGGTGAGCGCTTCCTTCGCGTGGTAGTCGAGCCCTCGGGTGGGTTCGTCCAGCAGCACCACCCTTGGCGCGGCGGCCAGTTGGATCGCCAGGACCAGGGCCAGCTTCTGGCCCTCGGAGAGGTCCCGGGGGTGGGTGCCGTCGGGGATCCCGGGGGCGAGTCGGTCGAGGATCTGCCGCGCGGTCGGGCCTGCGGCGGTCGGGCCGGCGGCGGTCGGGCCGGCTGAGGTCAGGCCGGCCGCGCTTCGGGCCTCCAGGTCGCTCTGGGCGAGTTCCTGGGCGACCGTCTCCAGGTACAGCAGGTCGGTCGGGGTCTGCGGGACGAGCCCGACGAGCTGCCGGGCCCTGGTCGCGGAGAGCCGTTTGGGGTCCGTGGCCCGCCCGCCGTCGGCTCCGAGCACCTGCACGCTGCCGCCCTGCCGGGGGCCGGAGCCCTGGAGCGCCCACAGGAGCGAGGACTTGCCCGAGCCGTTGCGCCCCATCAGCGCCGTGACCTCGCCGGCCCGCAGCTCCAGCCCGACCTCCCGGACGGCGGTCACCGGCCCGTACCGGACGACCACCCCCCGGGCGTCCAGCACCCGCTCCCCCGCCACCGCTGCCCGGCGCGGCGGAGGAACGGGCACGTCGTTCAGCCGCTCCCGCAGCGGGGCGGCGGCACGCCGGGCGTCCCGGACGGAGAGCGGCAACGGCCGCCACCCGACCAGCCGCCCGAGGCCGACGACGGGCGGCGCGATCGCGGTGTGCCGGAAGACCTCGGCGGGCGGCCCGTGCACGACCGTGCCGTCGCCGGGCAGGTAGGCGACGCGGTCGGCGTACTGGACGACCCGCTCCAGGCGGTGTTCGGCGAGCAGGACGGTGACGCCGAGGTCGTGGACCAGGCGGGTGATGGCCGCGAGCACCTCCTCGGCGGCGGTCGGGTCGAGCGCCGAGGTCGGTTCGTCCAGGACCAGGACGCGGGGGTGCGCGGTGAGCACCGAGCCGATGGCGACGCGCTGTTGCTGGCCGCCGGAGAGCTCGTGCAGGGCGCGGTGGCGCAGGTCCGCGAGGCCGAGCAGGTCGAGGGTCTCCTCGACGCGCTTGCGCATCACCTCCGGCGGGACGGCCAACTGCTCCATGACGTAGGCCAGTTCCTCCTCCACCGTGTCGGTGGTGAAGCCGGCCAGCGGGTCCTGCCCCACCACGCCCACCACGTCGGCCAGTTCGCGCGGCGGGTGGTGCGCGGTGTCCCGGCCGTCCACGGTGACCCTGCCGCCCAGGGTGCCGCCGGTGAAGTGCGGCACGAGGCCGTTGACGGCGCCGAGCAGGGTCGACTTGCCGACGCCGGTGCGGCCGACCACCAGGCAGAGTTCGCCCTCCGGGATGTGCAGGTCGACGTCGCGCAGGACGGGGGTGGTCCCGCCGTCGTACACCACGCCGACCTGGTCGAATCGGATCACGTGCTCACCTCGGGGGTCGTGCGGTCGGTGCTGGTGGCGCGAGTGCTGGCGGCGGGCTCCGGGGTGCGTCCGGGCCCCGGGGTACGTCCGGGCGGCGGCGCGATGACCCCGGCGGCGCCGGCCAGCAGCAGGGCGAGCACCGGGACGAGCGGAAGGCTCGGCCAACTGAGCGGGTAGAGCGATGGGTTGAGGTCGGTGGCGGCATAGCCGACGGTGGCGAACAGCAGGACGGCGGCGGTCACCCCGCAGCCCGCGACGCCCCACTCGGCGGCCCGCCAGCGGTCCGGCCGGTAGGTGGTGCGCCGTACGCGCCGGCCGCCGAGGATCAGCCCCGCCACGCAGAGCAGGGCGCCCGCGAGGAAGGCGGGAAGCCCCAGGGCGGCGGGGGCGGTTCCGTCCAGGAGCCCGTACACCCCGGCGCACAGGCCGCACATGCCGAGCAGCATCAGGGCGCCGGTGACGCGGCGGGAGCGGCGGCTCGCGGTGCCGGAGCGGCCGTACCCGCGCGAGTCCATCGCGGCGGCCAGGTGCAGCGAACGCTCCAGCGCGTCCTCCAGCACCGGGACGACGATGCTGCGCAGCGCGCGGATGCCCTTCCGCTGCCCGGCGCGCAACCGCCGTGCCCGGGCGACGCGTTGGACGCTCTGCACCAGCTGCGGGGCGACGCTGAGCGACACCGTCACGGCGACGCCCAGCTCGTACAGGGCGCCGGGCAGGACGCGCAGGGCGCGCTTGGGGTTGGCGAGGGTGTTGGCGGCGCCGATGCAGCAGATCAGGCAGGCCAGGCGCAGCCCGTCGAAGGCGGCGGAGAGGGTCGCCTCCAGGGAGACCGGCCCGCCGATCTGGATGCCCGCGTACCAGGCGGGGGTGGGCAGGTGCGGGAGCGAGAAGAGCAGGTGGTCGTGCGGGGTGATGCCGGTGGCGAAGACGCACCGGAACACCACCCGGATCGCCACCACGGTCAGGGCCAGCCACAGGTAGTAGGTGAACCCGCGCGCCCACGGGGCCTCGGTCCGGCGGGCGGTGACCACGTAGCCGAGCACGGCCAGGACGAGCAGGAGCAGCAGCGGGTTGGTGGTGCGGCTGGCCGCCGTCGCCAGGGCCAGCGCCCAGGTCCACCAGGCCAGCGGGTGCAGGTTCCGGGGGCTGCGCCGGCTCCCGGCGTCGCGTCCGGGGGTGGGCTTCGGCTTCGGGGTGGGCTTCGGCTTCGGGGTGGGCTTCGGCTTCGGGGGGCCGGCGGCGTGCTGGTCGGGCATGGTCACCGGATCACTCGGCCCGGCGGCGGCGCCGTCGCGCGACGACCACGGTGGCCGCGCCCAGCACCCCCACGAGGGCGGTCGCGATGACGGCGGGGACCATCGACCCGGCGTCGTGCGGGGCGTCGGCCACCGGGTTGGCGTCCACCACGCCGCCGGGCACGGCGGGGGTGGGCGTCGGCGCGTCCGCTGCCTCGACCGTCTGCGGGGTCGGCTGATCGCTCGGGGTGTCGGTCGGCGGCGCGGTGGACGGCTCGACCGGCACCGGTGTGGCGGGCTCGGGCGTCGACGCGGGCGCTCCGGGCGGGGTGATGCCGTCCTCGGGGGTGGCGGCGGCGCCGGGCCCCGGGGTGGTGGCGGGCATGGGCGGACGGGCTCCGCCCGCCGGGGGCTTGGCGGGGGCCGGGGCCCGGCCCGATCCGGTGCCACCGGCCGTGCCGGTGCCGCCGGTGCCGCCGCTGTTGCTGCCGGTTCCGCCTGTGTTTCCGGTGCCGCCGGTGCTGCCGGTGCTGCCGCTCGAACCGGTACCGGTGCCGCTGCCGCCGGCCGTGCCCGTGCCGCCCGTCGACCCTCCGCCGGAGCCGCCGGAATTGCCGGAGCCGCCGCCGGAGCCTCCCGTGGTGCCCTGGCCGGGGTCGGCGGGCTGCCCGCCGGGGCTGTCGTTGTGCGCGCGAACGCTGTCCGGCGAGAAGCCCGGCCGCCCCTCGGTGCCCTCGACGTTGGTGCCGCCGAAGATCCAGAGGTCGACGCTGCCGGGCTTCGGCTGGTAGCTCATCGCGCCGAGCTGGCTGTAGGACCACTCGTTCTGCCCCGGATCGGCGTGCCAGTACGACCAGTAGGCCGTGGCCGGGGGCGTCAGGACGCACTTCTCCTGGTCCGGCGCCGGGAATTGCTTGCCGCCCTGGAAGCCGCTGTAGCCGATCCGGCAGATGAACGCCGGACCGTCGTGGCCGGTCCCGGTGGTCTTCCAGCCGCCCTGGTTGAGCAGGGTGAAGCCGGTGGTCGGGGTGGTCCCGCAGGAACGCAGCAGCGGGCCGCCCCACTTGCTGAAGTCCACGGCGAGCACCACGCCGGAGGTGGTGGTGCACTGGTCGATCGGCAGCGGCGCCGCGGACGCCGGGGCGGTGCCCACGGCGACGCCGCCGAACGCGAGGGCGAAGGTCAGGGCCGCCGCCCCGGACAGCCGGCCGAGCCGGCCGCCGAGCCGACCACCGAGTCCCCGGCTCACCGGTGACGCCCCGGGGCGGCCGCGGTGCGGCGCCGGGCGACGAGGACGGCCGCTGCGCCGAGCGCCGTCAGCGCACCCGCGCCCGCCGTCAGCGCCAGGGCCTGGGTACCGGTGCCGGCCAGGCTGCCGGAACCGGTCTGCGCCGCCACACCACCGGCGGGGGCGACGGCGCCACCGCCATCGCCTCCGGCCGGAGCGTCGATGCCGCCGGCCGACCAGGTGGCCGAACCGTCGCCGGTCGAGGGAGCGGCGGTGTCCGAGGGCCCAGCCGTCGCGGGCGAGCCCGTCGGACTCGGCGTGCCCGTGGGCGCGTTGGTCGGCGTGTTCGTGGGCGCGTTGGTCGGCGTGTTCGTGGGCGTGCCTGCGGGCGTGCCGGTCGGGGTGCTGGTCGGCGTACCTGTGGGCGTGCCCGTGGGAGTACCGGTGGGCGTGCTCGTCGGCGTGCCCGTCGGGGTCGCCGTCCCGGTGCCCGTCGGGGTCGGCGTCGGCGTCGACGTTCCCCCGAGGTCCCGGAACAGCGTGCCGAAGGAGATCCCGGTGGCACCGCCGAGCACCTGCGTGGACGCGCGGACGTCCGAGCCCGGCTGCCCGGCGGAGGCCACGTTGAACCCGCCGTCGCCGTTCTGCTGGCCCGCCAGGAAGTCGCGCGCCTTGGCGATCTGGGCGCCGTACGTGGACTGGCGCAGCGTCATGCCCTGGACGGCGAGCGCGGCCGAGTTGGTCGAGTCGCCGGCCGCGCCCGGGAAGCCGCCGTCGGGCAGCTGCCGCGCGGCGAGCCAGCCGAGGCCCTTGTCCACCGCCCCCGCGGCCTCGTCGCCCGGTACGAGGGCGAGGGCCATGACGGCCATCGCCGTGCTGTCCACGTCGGAGTCGCCGGTGGCGGGGATCAGGCTCGGCCAGGAGCCGTCCTGGTGCTGGAGGCCCTTCAGGTAGGCGATCGCGGGAGCGGCGTTCGTCGAGTCCCCGGCCCGGAGCTGGGCCATGATGCCGAGCGCCTGGGAGAACACCGAGGTGGCGTAGGTGTAGTTGCCGGGCGCCGCGCAGCCGGTGCTCTGGTCGGCCTTGGTGCACACGAGGGCGGCCAGGGCGGCGATCAGGTCGTGGCCGCCGAAGGCGCGCGGGTTGCGGCCGACCGCCTCGGCGAGCAGCGCCTCCTTCCCGATCGAGCCGCCGCCCGCGTACTCGGTGCCGATGCCGGTCCAGTCGTTGACGGTGCGCTCGCCGGCGTCCTTGCCCGGCTGGTCCAGGAAGTCGACGATCCTGCGCAGCGCGGCGTCGTCGGTGCCGGTGGCCGCGAGGGCGTAGGCGCCGTCGATGGTGAGGCCGAAGTCGGCGAAGGCCGGGAAGCCCTCGTAGTAGCGGCCGTTGATCAGGCGGGACGGGTCGGTGAGGTAGGCGCTGCCCTTGGCGGCGTCGGGGGCCCTCCCGGCGGGCAGGGTCGGCGGCGTGCCGGCGGGCGTGGTGGGCGTCGTCGGGGTGGTGGCGGGCGTGGTGGCGGGCGTCGTCGGCGGCGTGCCGGCGTCCGGGTTGTGCCGGACGCTGGTGAGGTCGGTGCCGGTCAGGGCCAGGATCGCCTGCTCGGTGGCGGCCGGGTCCGGGTCGGTGGTCGACGCGTCGGGACCGAAGCCGCCGTCCGGGCCCTGCCGGGCGGCGAGCCAGGCCGTGGCGGCGGTTCGGCGGGTGTCCTGCCCGGTGGCCCTGAACGCCTGGGCCGCGCTCGCGGTGCTGATGGTGTCGCCGGGGGCGCCGAGGTACGGGAGGAGGGATCCGTCGGCCTGCTGTCCGGCCGCGAGCTGGTCCGAAGCCTTCTTCGCGGCCGTCTCGTACCCGGGGGCCGTACGCAGGGCGAGGACCGCGAGGCCGGTGGTGAGCGGGTCGGACTCGCAGTGCTCGCCGGCGACGATCATCGATCCGGCCACCCCGCCGTCGGCGCACTGGAGCGCCGTGAAGCGGGCGAGCGTCGGGGCGGGTGGCGTGACGCCGGCGCGCTGGAGGGCGATGACGCCGAGGGACTGGACCCACGGCGAGGCCGCGCCGAGGAAGTCCCCGGCCGCGGTGCACTTGCCGTTCTCCCCCGCCGCCGCGCAGACGTGGCCGGTGAGCGCGACGATCAGGTCCCGGCCGCCGAAGGCCCGGGGATCGCCACCGGTGCTCTCGGCGACGAGGGCCAGCAGTGCGGCGGCCCTCGCATCGGGTCGGCCGGCCGGACCGTCGGGATACAGGAAGGCGTCGGTGTGGGCGGCGAGGAAGGCGACCGTCCTGCGCAGCGCCGGGTCCTGCGTGCCGGCGGCGGCGAGGGCGATGGCGGTGAGGGCGGTCCGGGGGTAGTCCGGCCCCTCGACGGCCCAGTTCTCCATGTGGTCGCCGCCGACGAGCTGACGGGCCAGCCAGGCCGCGGCGGCCGCCGGGTCACCGGTGGCGGACGGCCCGGTCGGGGTCGGGGTCGGGGTCGACGTCGGGCTCGGGGTCGCCGAGGGCGACAGCGAGGCGGACGGCGAAGCCGACGAGCCGCCGCTCTTCGCCCTCACGGAGTCCGGAGTGAAGCCCGGTGCCCCGCTGGTGCCGCCGATGTCCGTGCCGCCGTACACCCAGGCCTCGACCTCGCCGGGTCTGGGCTTCTGCGTCCCGGCGCCGAACCGGCTGTAGGACCAGGCCTGTTGGCCGGGTTCGGCGATCCAGTACGACCAGTACGCGGTGGCCTGCGGGGTGTTGACGCAGGGTTCCTCGGCCGGCGTCGGGTACTGGGTACCGCTGTTGAAGGTCCCGGTTCCGAGGCGGCAGATGAAGGCGGGTCCGTCGTGCTCGGTTCCGGTGGTGGTGAAGCCGGCGGCGTGCAGCAGGTTCATCCCGGTCGTGGGGTGGGCGTCGCAGCCCCGGACGACGCCGCCGCCCCAGTGGGTGAAGTCGACGGCGACGATCGCGCCCGACGTCGCCGTGCACTGCTCGATCGGGTCGGCGGCCGCGGTGCCGGGGCGCCCGAACAGGACGCTTCCGCAGGCGGCGACCGCGACAGCACCGGCGACCACCAAGGAGGCGAGGTCCCGGTTCCTGTGACGTGTGCGACTGCTGCTGACCCTCACGACGACTCCCTGGTCGGTCGACGCAGGACGCAACGGCGCAGCCGACGGCCCCCTGGGCAGGGGCCGTCCGGACCGCGTCGTAGTCCGCGACGACGCAAGTGCTCTGTGAACAGGCCCCCGATCCAGGCATTCCGGCTCACCCACCACAGGTGGGTCCACGGTTGCGGGTCAGCGCCGGAGTTGGACCGGCTTCCCCTGAATGCCGAGGGCAAAAAATCGGTTCATCAGACCACGCCGTTCGAACGGGAGTCAACGGGGCGTCATATCGATTACGTCACCTCGTGGGCCGGTGCGCCGTGCGGTAGCGTCCGCGGTGGCCGAGCGGGGGAACCCGGTGCGAATCCGGGGCTGACGCGCAGCGGTGTGGGGTGGCGATCGCGCCGCCCTGAGCCCGAATGCCCACCCGGCCACGCACCATGGCGAAAGCCGGCCCACGCGATCCGGGCGGCGACCGCTCCGGCAGTCGCGCGCCCTCCAACGGACGCCGGAGCTCCGGGGCAGGGTCGGCGCCCGCCACCCCAAGGAGCCTGTCCCGTGTCCCTCCTCGCCCCCTCGCGGACCACCCCCTCGCGGACCACCCCTGCCCGCGCCGCCTCCGCCGCCACCGTCGCCCTGACGGCCGGCGCGCTCCTGCTCTCCGCCGTCCCCGCCCACGCGACGGCCAGCCCGACCCAGATAGCCACCTCGAAGAGCACCGGCGTCACCTACCTGAAGTCGCTCCAGGCCGCCGACGGCAGCTACGTCACCGGTGGCGGGCTCTCCAACGAGTGGGCGTTCAGCGCACTCGCGGCCGCCGGCACGGCCGCCACGGACGTCACCCCCGGCGGCGACCCCACCAAGAACGCCCGCCTGGTGTACCGCGGCCAACTCGCCGCCCCGGGCTGGCCGAGCGCCTCGCCGGTCGTCACGGACTACGAGCGCGGCATCCTCAACGCCTACGCCGCCGGCATCGACCCCGCCCGGGTCGGCCCGGGCCGCAACCTCGTCGCCGACCTCGCCGCCTACTGGCAGACCGCCGAACCCGGCTACTACGGCCCCTCCGCCAACTTCAACGGCACCGTCTTCGGCCTCCTCGCCCTCGCGGGTGCGAGGACCCAGGCCGGCGGTCCTCGCGTCCCGCAGCCGCTGCTCGACGCCTCCGTCACGGCGGTGCGCGCCAACCAGCACAACGACGGCGGCTGGAACTTCAGCAAGGCCGCGGGCGACCCGAACGCCCTCGCCCAGGGCAGCGACATCGACATGACCGGCGCCGCCATGGCCTCGCTCTGCACCGGGGGCGTCCCCGCCACCGACCCGGCGATCGTCGCCGCCAAGAACTTCCTCAAGGGCAAGCTCACGGCCTCCGGCGCCTTCAGCGCCATGTTCGGCGTCAACACCGACTCCAACGGCTGGGCCGTCTCCGGCCTCAACGCCTGCGGCGTCAACCCCCAGGGCGCCGACTTCACCAGCGGCACCGGCAAGAGCCCCGTCGACTTCCTGATCGCCCAGCAGTTCAAGCCCGGCGGCGGCTTCAAGTACCTGCCCACCGACACCACCCCCTCCCCCTACGCCTCCGTCGACGGCCTGCGCGCCGTCGCCGGCGCCGGCTTCACCGCCACCCCGCCGACCCCGACCACCGCCGGCGAGCCCGCCTGGGCCGCCACCAGCGCCTTCGTCCCCGGCACCGCCGCCAAGCTCGCGCTGGTCATCGACGACGGCACCGGCGCGCCCAAGGTCTGCGCCGTCACCCTCACCCCGACCGCCACCACCGCGACCCTCGGCGACGTCCTCGACGCCGCCGGATCCGCGACCCCCGCCGGCTGCGTCACCGCCGTCACCCCGTCCTCCGGCACCGGCACCGTCACCGCGATCAACGGCACCACCAACAGCGGCTCCGCCACCTGGCAGGTCAGCCTGGACGGCACCACCGCCACCACCGCCACCCGGGCCACCACCGTCCACCTCGGCGACACCGTCTCGCTCCGCTACGGCAACTGATCCGGGGTCCTGCTCGAACACCCCGTCCCGAGCGGCGTCCGCACCGTCCGAAGCCTGAAGCGCCGGTGCCCCGGCCCCCCTTCCGGAGGGGCCGGGGCACCGGGGGGGTCGCCGGAGGTCAGGGCGCGGTGACGCCCGGCTGGGCGCCGGCGCCGAAGGACCAACCCTCGACGTCGCCGGGTGCCGGGTTGTAGCTGCCCGCGCCGAGGTTGCTGTACGACCAGGGGCCGCCGTGCTGGGCGTGCCAGTACGACCAGTAGGCGCTGCCGGTGGGGTTGGTGCAGGTCGTCGGCAGGGCGTTGATGGTGCAGACGAAGCCCGGGTAGCGCGGGTGGAAGGTGTACGCGAACCCGGCGCCGGTCAGCGCGGCCAGGCCGCTGGCCGGGTCGCCGGGTGCGCAGCCGGTCTGGATGCCGCCGCCGACGGCGGTGAAGTCGACCACGACGGTGACGCCGGTGGTGCCGTCGCAGGCGGCGGCCTGCGCCTTCGGGGCCTGGACGGCGGAGACGCCGAGCAGGCCGGCGGTGAGGGCAGCGGCGGCGGCGATCGAGCCGAGGGTGCGGCGGGCCGGGCGCGCGGGCGCCGGGGTGTCGGTCATCGGAGCTCTCCTCGCGGGGTCAGCGGGTGGTCAGCGGGTGGTCGCCGGGCAGGCCGGCACGGGCGCGTCCGGGCGGGCACCGGCGGCGGAGAGGGTGGCCAACGGGGTGCCGGCCAGGCCGAGGACGGCCTGCGCGGTGGCCCGGGCGCCGGTGCCCGCGTTGAAGCCGGTCGCGTCGTAGGCGACCGCCCCGCGCACCGCCGGGTCGGTGGCGCAGCCCTGCTGGAGCTTGACCAGGCTGCTCCAGCCCTTGAGGCCGGCCACGAAGCGTCCGCCGGCCAGCAGCGCCTGCGTGGCGAGGCCGGTGGTGTTGGCGTTGGACGCGGCGGCCCCGGCGGCCGAGAAGCCGCCGTCGGCGTTCTGGTGGGCGGTCAGCCAGCCGAGCCCGGCGTCGGCCTTGGCGGTGCGGCCGGTGGCGGCGAGGGCCTGGGCGGCGAGCGCGGTGGCGTCCGGGTCGCTGGTGCAGGCGGCCTGGCCGAAGGAGACCGGGTAACCGCCGTCCGCGCACTGGCTGTTGGCGAGGAAGTCGACGGCTGCGGCCGGGGCGCCACCGGTCGTGCGGTGCAGGGCGATCAGGGCCAGGGACTGGCCGAAGGCGTTGCTGTAGTCGCCCCACTGCGAGCGGTCGGAGAACCGGCCCTCGGCGGTCTGGAGCGAGCGCAGCCGGGCCGGCAGGTCGACGCCGCCGAAGGCCGTCGGGTTCCCGCCGCGCACCTCCACGGCGAGCAGCAGCTTGGCGGTCGCCCCGGCGTAGGCCTCGGTGGTGCCGTCGCCGAGGTAGCCGCTGATGATCTCGGGCTTGGCCAGCCAGGCGGTGGCCTTCGCGGCGGCCTGGTCGGAGCTGCGCGAGGCGGCGAAGGCCAGTACGGCGTCGATGGTCAGGCCCTGGTCGGGGTAGGCCGTCCCGTTGAAGACGGACTCGAAGTGGTCGCCGTCGACGAGCTGACGGGCGAGCCAGCCGCCTGCGGCCGCGTCGGGGCGGATCGTCGAGGACGAGGTCGCGGCGGCAGGCGCGGCGTGGGCGGCAGCGGCCGCCGGGAGGACGGTGGCGAGGGCGAGCGCGGGTATCGCGAGGAGGCGCAGGGGGCGTCGGAACGAGGACACGGTGGGCCTTTCCGGGCCCGCACGCAGGGGCCCGGAGGACGGCGGCGACAAGCCGGGCAGCCCTCGGAGCTCCGGCCCGCAGACCACGACGGGAGGAGGGGACGACACACCTCCGCCGCCGGGTACTCGGGCTCGCCACCGACGTGGAGTCGGCGGCCTACCGTTGCGGGTCAGCGCCGGATTCGGACCGGACTTCCCCCAGCGGCGGAGTCACAACATGACGGCCCATCATGGCGATACGGAAAAGATCCGGTCAAGGGTTCGTGCGTCACATCACGGTGGTCCGCACCCGGCTTCGCGACGCGCTCCTCCCGACCGAGACACCGTCAGTGCACCCGGCCCGCTTGGGACTCCTGGAATTCCACCACGGCCGCGCCGTACTCGTGAGCCCACTGAGTCAGCACGGCGATCGGCTTCACCAGCGTCCGGCCCAGGTCCGTCAGCGCGTACTCGACCTTCCCGGTCCCGGCGTGGCGGTCGATCAGGCCGTACCCCTGCAACCGGCGCAGCGTCTGGGTCAGCACCTTCCGCGAGATTCCGCCGATCAGGTCGACCAGCTGGCCGTGTCTGCACGGTTCCCGGCTCAACGCGAACAGCACGGCCACCGCCCACTTGTCGGCGATGATCTCGATCGCCAGCCGAGCCGGGCAGTCGGCGAGGAAGACACTGCCGGAGTACTCATGCATGACCCGACGGTAGCCCGCCGCCAGGAACCCGGAGGTACCTACCGCCTCACTAGCGTCCACTGCGGAAGCCATCGAGCCATCGAGCCATCGATCAGGGGAGCAGGGGAACCGCATGAGGGCAGAGACCGAATGGCCGGGCGGACGGAAGGTCGTCGCGCTGGTCACCGTCGCACTGGAGCTGTGGTCACCAGGGCACTGGCCCGCCTACGCGCCGATGGCCGCGGCGTGGCCGCTGTCCGGCATCGACGACACGCACAGCACCTCCTGGGCGGACTACGGCGTCACCACCGGCATCCGGCGGCTGCTCGACGTCCTGGGTGACCTACCCGCCACCGTCGGCGTCAGTGGACTGGTGGCCGAGCGGCACCCCGAGACCGTCGAGGCCGTGCACGAGGCGGGTCACGAGATCGCCGCACACTCCTGGGCCCAGGACGTGGTGCCCGCGCTGCTCGACGTCGATACCGAGCGGGCCAACGTCCGTCGCTGCACCGAAATCCTTCACCGGGTCACCGGTGTTCGCCCGACGGGGTGGATGAGCCCGCGCGCCACCGGTTCGCGGCACACGGTCGACCTGCTCGCCGAGGCCGGCTACCGCTGGACCGGCGACCACGGCGACCACGACCTCCCGCAGGTCCTGTCCACCGTTCACGGTCCTCTGGTCTCCCTCATGCACAGCGACCACTCCGACGTCCGCGACGCCGCGGCCGGCCCGTACGCCTACCGCGACCTTCACCGTGAGCTGCTGAACCAGCTGCTCGCCGCCCCCGGCCCGGGCGTCTTCCACCTGACCATCCACGCCCACGTCGGAGGCCGACCGCTCCTCGCGGGCATGGTCGGCCAGATCCTCGACCACATCCGCGAGTCCGGCGACGTCTGGGTCGCCACCCACGCCCAGCTGGCCGAACACGTCCTGACACGCCAGGGAGGAACGCCATGACCCACGTCCTCGTCATCGGCGGCACCGGGGCCATGGGCAGCCATGTGGTCCGCCGCCTGCTGGCCGCCACCGACGCCACCGTCACCGTCCCCACCCGCCACCCGGAGTCCGCCCGCGCCACCGGACTCGCCGTCACCGCGCCCGACCGCGTGCGACTGGTCCGCTCCGACCCGGCGGCGCTCGAGGTCCTGATCGGGCAGGCGAACCACGTGTTCGCCAACACCGACTTCTTCGCGACGGGCAGCGCGGTGGGTGAGTACCGGCAGGGGCTGCACTTGCTGGCCGCCGCCGAGCGGGCCGGCGTGGAGCGCTTCATCTGGTCCTCGTTGGACAGCGCGGTGTCCCTGACCGGCCACCCCGTCCCGCATTTCGACAGCAAGGCCGCCGTCGCCGCCCACATCGGCCTGATGCGGTCGGAGGAGATGCTCCGCAAGGAGACCGACGGCTGGTACACGGACCACGTCTCGGTGCTGACCACGGCGCCGTACTTCGAGAACCTGCGGGACCGGCTCTCCCCCCGGCCGGACGGCAGGGGCGGCCTGGTCTTCAGGCTCCCCCTCGGTGCCGCCCACTACCCGCTCGTCGCCCTCGACGACATCGCCTGGTTCGTCTGCCACATGTTCGACAACTGGCAGTCCTGGGGCGCCCGCGACCTCGCGGTGATCGGCGACAGCCTCACCGGCGACGAGATCGCCGCCACCTTCGCCCAGGTCACGGGCACCCCCAGCACCTACGTCCCGATGCCGCACGACGACCTGCGCACCGCCGCCCCCGGCTTAAGCCACGACTACGCGGCGATGTTCCGGTTCTTCGCCGACCGTGACCTCTACGCCCGAGACCGGGACATCGACCTCCTGCGCCGCCTGCACCCCGACGTGATGACCTTCGAGGACTGGCTGCACCACACCGGATGGACGGGATGACCAGGAGGACCTGCCCGGTGCGCCATCCCTGCCGGCGTGATCAGGGTGTCCTGGACGGCAGAATTCCTCCCATGCGGAACACGCGGAACATGCGCAACATGCGGAGCATTCTCGTCATCGGCATCGGCGCGGGCGACCCCGACCACCTCACTCTGCAGGCGGTCAAGGCACTCGCCCGCACGGATGTCTTCTTCATCCTCGGCAAGAACGAGGAACGGCAGGACCTGATCCAGCTACGGCACCGGATGCTGACCGAGCACGGGCGGCCCGGGCACCGCGTGGTGGAGGTGCCGGACGCGGAGCGGGACCGGACCACCCCCGCGTACGCCGCCGCCGTGGACGACTGGCGCGTCCGCCGCTCCGATCTGGTCGAGCGGTTGACCGTCGAGCACCTCGGTGAGGGCGAGACGGGCGCGTTCCTGGTGTGGGGGGATCCGAGCCTCTACGACAGCGTCATCGCCGTGGTGGAGGACGTACGGGCCCGCGGCGCCGTCGCATTCGACTACGAGGTGATCCCGGGCATCAGCAGCGTCTCCGCACTCGCCGCCCGCCACCGCACCACGCTGACCCGGGTGGGCCGCCCCGTGCAGATCACCACCGGCCGCCGGCTGGCCGAGGGCTTCCCCGAGGGTGTGGACGACGTCGTGGTGATGCTCGACGGCCGGGCCGCCTTCGCCGGGATCGACCCCGAGGGGCTGGAGATCCACTACGGCGCCTACCTCGGCACCCCCGACGAGATCCTCGTCGCCGGCCCGCTCGCCGACGTCGCCCCGCGGATCCGCGAGCTGCGCGAGTCGGCCCGCGAGCGCAAGGGCTGGATCATGGACACCTACCTGCTGCGACGCTCCGGGAGCTGACCGGCGTGCGCCGCCCCGGACGAGGGGCGGCGCACCGGGCGGGCTGTCAGCGGTTGCGGAACTCCGGCGGGCGCTTCTCGGCGAACGCCGCCATGCCCTCCTTCTGGTCCGCCGTCGCGAACGTGGCGTGGAACAGGCGCCGTTCGAAACGCACGCCCTCGGCGAGCGTGGTCTCGTACGAGCGGTTGACGCTCTCCTTGAGCATGACCGCCGCCGGGGTGGACATCGCCGCGATCGTCTCGGCCACCGTCAGGGCCTCGGCCGGCAGTTGGTCGGCCGGGACGATGCGGGAGACCAGGCCGGCCCGCTCGGCCTCCTCGGCGCCCATCATCCGGCCGGTCAGGCACAGTTCCATCGCCTTCGCCTTGCCGACCGCCCGGGTCAGCCGCTGCGAGCCGCCGATGCCCGGGATCACGCCGAGCTTGATCTCCGGCTGCCCGAACTTCGCGGTGTCCGCCGCCAGGAGGATGTCGCACAGCATCGCCAGCTCGCAGCCGCCGCCCAGCGCGTAGCCCGCCACCGCCGCGACCACGGGCTTGCGCAGCGCGGCGAAGCGGTCCCAGGCGGCGAACCAGTCGCCGAGGTAGGCGTCGACGAAGTCGAGCGACTGCATCTCCTTGATGTCGGCGCCGGCCGCGAAGGCCTTCTCCGAGCCGGTGATCACCAGCGCGCCGATCTCCTGATCCCGGTCGAACTCGGTTGCCGCCTGCACGACTTCGTTCATCAGCAGGGTGTTGAGCGCGTTGAGCGCCTTGGGCCGGTCGAGCGTGATCAGCCCCACCCGGCCCTTGCGCTCGACCAGGATCGTCTCGTAGCCGGTCACTTGCCGTCCTCCCTCAGGGTGGTGATGATCGCCGAGAAGTCCAGGCCGGCGCCGCCGTCGGCCTGCGCGAAGTCCGCGTACAGCTGTGCCGCCCTGCGTCCGAGGTCCGTGGGCAGGCCGGCGGCGTCGGCGGCCCCGGCGGCGAGGCCGAGATCCTTGGCCATCAGGGCGGCGGCGAACCCGGCCGCGTAGTCGCGGTTGGCCGGGCTGGTGGGCACCGGCCCGGGGACGGGGCAGTTGGTGGTGAGCGCCCAACACTGGCCGGAGGCGGTCGAGGCGACGTCGTAGAGGGCCTGGTGGCTGAGCCCGAGGCTCTCCCCGAGCACGAAGGCCTCGCTGACCGCGATCATCGAGATGCCCAGGATCATGTTGTTGCAGATCTTCGCGGCCTGCCCCGCTCCGGGGGATCCGCAGTGCACGACCTTGCGGCCCATCGCCTCCAGCACCGGTCGGGCCGCCTCGAAGTCCGGCTCGGCGGCTCCGACCATGAAGGTGAGGCTGGCGGCCGTGGCACCGATGACCCCGCCGGAGACCGGCGCGTCCACCGCCCGGTGCCCGGCGTCCACGGCCAGGCCGTGCGCCGCCCGGGCGTCCGCGACGTCGATCGTGGAGCAGTCGACGAAGAGCGTTCCCGGGCGGGCGGCGGGGAGCAGGTCGGCGTAGGCGGCCAGCACGTGCCGGCCGGCCGGCAGCATGCTGATGACGACGTCGGCCTCCCGCACCGCCTCGGCCGCGGACCGCGCCGGACGGACGCCGCCCTGCTCCGCCCGCCGCAGCGCCTCGGGTGCCAGGTCGTAGCCGGTCACGGTGTGCCCGGCCTCGGCGAGGTTGGCGGCCATCGGGCCGCCCATGTTGCCGAGTCCGACGAATCCGATGCGGTGGGTCACCAGCGCTCCAGGGGTGTGGTGGGGGCCAGGCCGAGTTCCCGGTCGCCGAGCGGGGCGAAGTAGCGGGCCACCGCGGCGGGCCCGACGGCGCTCAGCGTCGACGGGTTCCACCGCGGGGAGCGGTCCTTGTCGATGACCTGGGCGCGGATCCCCTCGGCCAGGTCCGGCGTGGCGAGCGCCGCGCAGGAGGTCCGGTACTCCTGGTCCAGGACGGCCTCCAGCGGGCCGAGGGAGCGGGCCCGGCGCAGCGCCGCCAGGGTGGCCTTCACGGCGGCCGGCGAGTTGGCGGCGATCCGGTCCGCGGCCTTCTTGGCCTCCGGTTCGCCGCTGTCCCGCAGGCGGTCGAGGATCTCCTCCACGGTGTCGGCCCCGTAGCAGTGGTCGATCCAGGGCCGCCGGCCGTCCAGCACGCCGGCCGGTACGGGCCCGACGTTCCGTTCGAGGGCGTCGTGCACGGGGAGTTCGGCCAGGTCGTCCAGCAGCGCGGGCAGCCGCTCGGCCGGGGCGAAGTGGTCGGCGAGGCCGCAGAGCAGCGCGTCACCGGCGTCGACGGAACCGGCGGTCAGGGCCAGGTGGGTGCCCAACTCGCCGGGCGCGAGGGCGAGCAGGTAGGTGCCGCCGACGTCGGGGACGAAGCCGATGCCGGCCTCGGGCATGGCGACGCGCGTGGTCTCGGTGACGATCCGGACGCTGCCGTGGGCGGAGACCCCGACGCCGCCGCCCATCACGATGCCGCTCATGAGCGCGACGTAGGGCTTGGGGTAGCGGGCGATGCGGGCGTTGAGGCGGTACTCGTCGCGCCAGAACTCCTCCACCGCGCCCGGGTCCGCGCCGGTGGCGGCGCGGTGGATGGCGACGATGTCGCCGCCGGCGCAGAAGGCCCGCTCACCGGCGCCGGTGATGACCACGGTGTGGACCCGCTCGTCCTCCTCCCACGCGTCCAGGGCGTCGGAGATCCTCCGCACCATGGCGTGGGTGAGGGCGTTCAGGGCCGCGGGGCGGTTGAGGACGATCAGGCCGGCCCGGCCCTCGCGGTGGACCAGGACCTCGTCGAGGTCGTTCCCGGCCATCACGCGGCCCCGGTCAGGCCGCGGGCGACGATGACGCGCATGATCTCGTTGGTTCCTTCCAGGATCTGGTGCACCCGCAGGTCGCGGACGATCTTCTCGATGCCGTACTCGGCCAGATAGCCGTAGCCGCCGTGCAGTTGGAGCGCCTGGTTGGCCACCTCGAAGCCGGTGTCGGTGGCGTGCCGCTTGGCCATCGCGCACAGCTGCGGCGCCTTCGGGTCCCCCCGGTCCAGGGCCGAGGCGGCCCGCCAGAGCAGCGACCTGGCCGCCTCCAGCTCGGTGGCCATGTCGGCGAGCCGGAACTGCAGCGCCTGGGCGTGCAGCAGCCGGGCGCCGAACGCCTCGCGGTCCGCCAGGTAGCCGGTGGCCCGCTCCAGGGCCTCCTGCGCTCCGCCGAGGGAGCAGGCGGCGATGCCGAGCCGGCCGCCGTTCAGCCCGTTCATGGCGATCCGGAAGCCCTCGCCCTCGGCTCCGAGGAGGCGGTCGGCCGGGAGCCGGACGCCGTCCAGCCGCACCTGGCGGGTGGGCTGGGCGTTCCAGCCCATCTTCTTCTCGTCGGGCCCGAACGAGACGCCGGGGTCGTCGCGTTCGACGACGAACGCGGACACCCCGCCGGCCCCCGGCCCGCCGGTGCGGGCCATCACCAGGTAGACCTGGGAGACGCCGGCGCCCGAGATGAACTGCTTGACGCCGTCGAGGACCCAGTGGTCCCCGTCCCGGCGGGCACGGGTGGTCAGCGCCGCCGCGTCCGAGCCCGCGCCGGGCTCGGTGAGGCAGTAGCTGGCGGGGGTCGCCATGGCGCTGAGGCCCGGCAGCCACCGGGCGCGCTGGGCGTCGCCGCCGTAGCGGTCGATCATCCAGGCGACCATGTTGTGGATGGACAGGTAGGCGGCGATGGACGGGCAGCCGGTGGCCAGCGCCTCGAACACGAGCACGCCGTCGGCGCGGCTGAGTCCGGAGCCGCCGGACTCCTCGCGGACGTAGACACCGGCCAGGCCGACGTCCGCCGCCTTGCGCAGCACGTCCACCGGGAAGTGCTTGGCCTGGTCCCACGCGACCGCGTTCGGCGCCAGGTGTTCGCGGGCGAAGGCCCGGGTGGTCGCCGCGATGGCGAGCTGGTCCTCTGTGAGGTCGTGCACGGCGTCCTCAGCCCATCGTCGGGATGGTGAAGCTCGCGCCCTCCTTGACCCCGGAGGGCCAGCGCGAGGTGACGGTGCGGGTGCGGGTGTAGAAGCGGATCGAGTCCGGCCCGTGCTGGTTGAGGTCGCCGAAGCCGGAGCGCTTCCAGCCGCCGAAGGTGTGGTACGCGACCGGCACGGGGATCGGCACGTTGACGCCGACCATGCCGGTGTTCACCCGGCGGGCGAAGTCCCGGGCCGTGTCGCCGTCCCGGGTGTAGATGGCCACGCCGTTGCCGAACTCGTGCTCGCTGGGCAGGCGCAGCGCCTCCTCGTAGTCGGCGGCGCGGAGCACGGTCAGGACGGGGCCGAAGATCTCCTCCCGGTAGATCCGCATGTCGGGAGTCACCCGGTCGAACAGCGAGGCGCCGAGGAAGTAGCCGCCCTCGTGGCCCTCCAGCCGGAAGTCCCGCCCGTCGACCACGAGTTCGGCGCCCTCCTCGACCCCGAGGTCCAGGTAGCCGCGGACCCGCTCCAGCGCGTCGGCGCCGACCAGCGGGCCGAAGTCCGCCGCCGGGTCGTCCGAGCGCCCGACCTTCAACGCGGCGATCCGCTCGACCAGTTTGGCCACCAGGGCGTCGGCGGTCTCCTCCCCCACCGGGACGGCCACCGAGATCGCCATGCAGCGCTCGCCGGCCGAGCCGTAGCCGGCGCCGATCAGGGCGTCCGCGGCCTGGTCGAGGTCGGCGTCCGGCATCACGACCAGGTGGTTCTTGGCGCCGCCGAAGCACTGCGCCCGCTTCCCGTGCGCGGCGGCGGTGGCGTAGACGTACTGGGCGATCGGCGTGGAGCCGACGAACCCGACCGCCTGCACCCGCGGGTCCTCCAGCAGGGTGTCCACGGCCTCCTTGCCGCCGTTGACGACGTTCAGCACGCCCGGCGG
The DNA here is from genome assembly GCF_041435235.1 of Kitasatospora sp. NBC_01300. NCBI lineage: Bacteria > Bacillati > Actinomycetota > Actinomycetes > Kitasatosporales > Streptomycetaceae > Kitasatospora > Kitasatospora sp. NBC_01300. The sequence goes on from NZ_CP108409.1 coordinate 722,956, forward strand.
CAGCCCGGCCTCCAGGAACAGTTCGGCCAGGCGCAGCGGCACCGAGGGGTCGCGCTCCGAGGGCTTGAGGACGAAGGCGTTGCCGCAGGCCAGGGCGGGTGCGGCCTTCCAGAGCGGGATCATCGCCGGGAAGTTGAACGGCGTGATGCCGGCGACCACGCCGAGCGGCTGGCGCATCGAGTACACGTCGATGCCGGTGCCCGCGTTGTCGCTGAACTCGCCCTTCAGCAGGTGCGGGATGCCGGCGGCGAACTCCACGACCTCCAGGCCGCGTTGGATGTCGCCGTGGGCATCGGCCACGGTCTTGCCGTGCTCGGCGGACAGCAGCCGGGCCAGCTCGTCCTTCTCCTGCTCGACGAGTCGGAGGAAGCGCAGCAGGACGCGGGCCCGCCGCTGCGGGTTCCACGCGGCCCACGCGGGCTGGGCCTGCGCGGCGTCGGCGATCACCGCCTCGACCTCGGCCCGGCTCGCCAGCGGCACCCGGGCCTGCACCCGGCCGGTGTTGGGGTCGTACACGTCGCCGAAGCGACCGGAGGTGCCGGCGGTGGGCTTGCCGGCGACGAAGTGGGTCAGTTCTCGGACCATCGGGTTCCTTCTCTCGACAGGGTGGGGAGAGGAGGAGGATCGGAGGCCGCCGCCCGTCGGCGGGCACACGGTGGTGCGCCCCTCGGCACGGGCGTACGGCGGCAGCACGGAACATCAGGGCGTGGACGCCCCGGCGGCCGTGGGCACGGGACGACCAGGAGCAGCAGTGGAGCGGGAGCAGCCCGGAGTCATGCGTGTCGTCTCCATCCTCGTGGAAAACACGGAACACCCGCGGCCGGTATCCTGACTCCCGGATCACCGCACGCCCCCAGGCCTTCCCGGCTGGCTGCCAGTGGCCTTCGTCTGCGAGGACGAACTCCCCGGTCACAGTGGCGGGACCGTGCCGGACTCACACCGGCTTCCCTGACACCGCGGACCTGCCCTCGACCATATAGTTGGACGTCCTAGTAAGTCCAGAGGCCCGCACGCGCGTTGCGCCATCGGGTTCCCGCCTCACCGAGCACCACGCGACCGGGCGGTGCCCGCGATCAGGCACCCGGCAGCGCGGCGCCACGAGCCCGTAAAGTTAGCTGAGGCACACCTAAGCAACACAGGTCGAGCCCATCTTCGCCATACCGGCGCGGGCGGGCCTCGGCCGCCGACCGCCGTCGGCACCGGGGGTGTGCCTGCCGGGAGTGTCGGGACAGGGAGAACGATGTGAGGGACGGTCGGGACGCCAGGCGTCCGCACGGGGAGCTGGTCGCGGACGTGCTGGCGGTGCTGTGGGCGGCCGGCGAGCCGCTGACCGCCCAGCAGGTCAAGGAGGCGCTGGACCACGGGCTGGCCCGCACCACCGTGGCGACGATCCTCACCCGCCTGCACGAGAAGGGCACCCTGGTCCGCAGCCGCCCCGCGCGGTCCTTCGCCTACGCCCCGGTGGAGGACGCCGCCGGACTGGCGGCCGGGCGCATGCGCCGGGAGTTGGAGAAGGAACCCCAGCGGGACCTCGTGCTGAAGCGGTTCGTCTCCTCCCTGTCCGAGGACGACGAGGACGTCCTGCGCAGCCTGCTCCTCGAAGCCCAGACCGAGGCCGGGGCCGCGACCGCGACCGCAGCGGACTCCGGCAGGCCCGAGCGCGAGGACGACGCATGGGCCTGATCCTGGCGGTCGTCGCCCTGGCCCTGCTGCTCCCCTGGGCCGCGGCGCCCGCCGCACGCCGCCTGGCCCTGCTGCTCCCTCCGCGCGAGGCCTCGCTCGCGCTCACGGGCGCGGCCGTCCTGCTGGCGGGCGGCACCGTCGCGGCACTCGTCGGACTGTTCCACGTCCCGTTCCTGGCGGGCCTGGAGCACCTGCCGCTGTCCGGCGTCGTCGCCCGGTGGCCGGCCGTGGTGCCGGTGTCCTGCGCCGCCGGGGCCGCGCTGGCCGTCCAGGCCGTACGGCTGACGCTGCGCTGGCGCGGGCACCGCGTGCTCCTCGCCCGCGCCTGGGGCCTGACGGCCGATGCGACGAGCGACGGCGACCTGCTCGTGGTCGCGGGCGAGGAGGCCGAGGCCTTCGCCCTGCCCGGCCACCGGGGGCGCCCCGGCCGCGTCGTCGTCTCGACCGGCATGCTGCGCGCGCTGGGGCCGGAGGAGCGCGCGGTGCTCCTCGCCCACGAGCGCGCCCACCTGCGCGGGCGCCACCACCTGCTGTCCGCCGCCGCCGACCTCTCCGCCGCCGTGCACCCGGCGCTGGCCCGGCTGCGGGCCGACCTCGACTACCACCTGGAACGCTGGGCCGACGAGCAGGCCGCCGCCGCGGTCGCCGACCGGCGCACCGCCGCGACCGCCATCGCCCGGGCGGCCCTGGCCGGATCACCGCCCGCCCGCCGGGGCGCCGGGCCCCTGCTGTCCGTGAACACCGGCCCCGTGCCCCAGCGCGTCCGGGCCCTCCTGGGCCCCGAACTCGCCCGCCCGACCGGCCGCAGGGCGCACGCCGCCGTCGCCCTGGTCGCCGCCGTCACGGTCGCGGCCCTGCTCGGCGCGGCCTTGGCGTACGGGCTGCACGAGTACGTCGAGTACGCGGCCCGGGCCCTGAGGGATCACGGCACGGTTTGACGACATCGATGTAGACCAACCGTGCGGGTCCGGGTATGGTGAGGCTCGGCTGACCCGTGCGGGCCTTGGCGCTGCCGCCCTCCGGCGATCAGCGGCCGCGTCCACTCCGGCCCGCGGGCTCGGCGTCCCCGCGCGGGTGCCGCCAGCATGGCCCCGGACCGAGAACACGGCGGCCACCGGACGATGGGACCTGGTGTGTACGACGGGAGGACGGGCTCGACGAGCCCCTTCGAACAGACCGTCTACCTCCTGTCGACGGCCGGCCGGGCGGTCGACCGGCTGCTGGCCGACCGGCTCGACGCGAGGGGAATGGGCCCGGCCCATCAGGCGATGCTGTCCGCACTCGCCCAGTTGGGGCCGCACGGGCGCCGCGACCTCACCGAGCACGCCGCCGCCGCCGCAACCGGGACCGACTCCGCCCAGGCCCTGGACGACCTCCTGTCCGCAGGCCTGGTGCACTCCATGGTCGTCCAGATCGGCGGGCGGCAGGAGGTGCTGACGATCACCCCGGCCGGGCAGGCGGCGCTGGACGTCCTGCACGACGACGCGTCCGCCGTCCAGGGCGACCTGCTCGCCTCGTTGACGAAGGGCCAGCGCGCCGAACTCAACTCCCTGCTGCGGCGGGTGTGCACGGCGGCCGCCCGCGGCGCGGGACGCCGCGCACCCTCGCGGCCGGGCCCCGGCTGGGTGCTCACCGGCGGACAGCGCCGGCGGTGGGTCGCCGAGTAGGAGTCAGCGGACGCCGGCGGGCTGCTGCGCCGTGAGCGGTGCGGGGTGGGGGCCCGCGAGCGGCAGGACGTGGTCGGCGCGGCCGGTGACGAGGGGGAGGTCGTGGCTGACGAGGACCACCGCCAGGCCCCGGCTGGTGCGCAGGTCGTCGAGGAGGTCCATGAGCGCGGCGGTGGTGTCGCTGTCGAGGGCGGAGGTGACCTCGTCGCAGAGCAGGACGTCGGGTTCGGCGGCCAGGGCGCGGGCGAGGGAGACGCGCTGGCGTTGGCCGCCGGAGAGTTCGTGGGGGTGGCGGGTCGCGTAGTGCGGGGGCAGGCCGACGGCGGTGAGCAGGTCGGCGACGCGCTCCTCGCACCGGGCAAAGGGGAGGCCGAAGTGCAGCTTCAGCGGCCGGGTGAGGGTGGCCCCGACGGTGTGGGCCGGGTTGAGGGCGCCGAGGGGGTTCTGGGGGACGAGCTGGATGCGGCGGCGCTGGTCGCGACTGCGGCGCCGGTAGGACGGGGCCAGGTGTTCGCCGTGGAGGACGACGCTGCCGGACTCGGGCCGGTGCAGGCCGGCCAGGGTGCGCAGCAGCGTGCTCTTGCCGCATCCGGACGGGCCGGTGATCCCGGTCAGCGTGCCGGGCATCAGGACGAGGTCGACGGCGGCGAAGACGCGGTGGCGGGTGCGGACCGCGCCGAAGCCGGCGCTGAGCGCCTTCACCTCCACGACGGGCGAGGTTCCGGAGGCGGCCCGGGGACGAACCCGTGCGGCCGGCACGGCCGCTGCCGGCACAGCCACAGCCGGGGCCGCCGCAGCCGGGGCCGCAGCCGGGCGGTCGGGCCACAGGGCCAGGACGTCGTCGGCGCAGCGGGCGACGAAGTCGGGGTCGTGGCTGGTGAGGGCGATGGCGAGGCCGTCGGACTCGGCGATCTCGCGCAGCAGGTCGGCGATGTCGTCGCGCAGGGCCGGGTCGAGGCCGGCGGTGGGTTCGTCGAGGAGGAGGATCTCGGGCCGTCGGGCGAGGGCGCGGGCAAGGGCGACACGCCGCTGCTGACCGCCGGACAGGCCCGCGGGGCGGCGGTGTTCGAGGCGCTCGTCGGCCGGAAGGCGGACCGCGCGCAGCAGGTCGGGCACGGAGGTTCGGCGGCGGTCGGCGGCGGTCTCGGTCAGGAGGCGGTCGACGCGCATCCGCGGGTTGAGTCCGGAGCCGGGGTCCTGGCCGACGAAGGCGAGCTTGTGGCGGCGAAGGCGGCGCAGGTCCTCGGGCGCGAGGGCGAGGATGTCGTGGCCGAGGACGTCGACGGTGCCGGTGGTGACGCGGGCGCCCGGCGGGAGGGCTCCGGCGAGGGCGCGCAGGAGGGTGGTCTTGCCGGCGCCGGAGGGGCCGGTGACGGCGGTGACCCGGCCCGGGGTGAGGGTGAGGGTGGCGCCGGTGAGCAGGGGCGTGTCCGCGAGGGCGATGGACAGGCCCGTGGCGCGGGCGGCGGGGGCGGCGGTGCTCACAGCGGGGTCTCCGGGGTCGGCCGGGCGGGGGCGAGGGCTTCGGCGGCGAGGTTGACACTGATGGCGAGCAGCCCGATGGCCAGGCACGGCGCGCCGACCGCCCAGGGGTTGAGGGTGATCCCGGCGGCGTTCTCGCGGATCATCAACGCCCAGTCGGCTTCCGGGGGTTGGGGGCCGAGCTGGAGGAAGGCGGCGACCGAGACGATGTAGACGCCTTCGACGAAGCGCAGGCCGAACAGGGCGAGGAGGGTGGAGCGCAGGTTGGGCAGCACCTCGCGGACCGTCAGGTGCCACAGGCGTTCGCCGCCGACGGCCGCGGCCTCGACGTAGCCGGTGGCGGCGATGGGGGCGGCTGCCGCGGCGACGATGCGCACGGCGTAGGGGATGCCCAGGAGGGTGGCGGCGGCCGCGACGGCCAGGCGCCCGCCGGCGGGCCAGGCCAGGGCGATGAGCATGATGGCGAGGACGGAGGGCAGGAGGATCGTCAGGTCGGCGGAGCGTTCGATCCACCGGCCGAGCCGGGGCCGCAGGACGGCGAGGATGCCGAGGACGGTGGCCGCCGCCGTGACGACCAGGGCGATGGCCACGGCCGTGGCGATCAGGGGTGCGCCGCCGGTCAGCAGGCGGCTGAGGACGTCGCGGCCGAGCTGGTCACCGCCGAGCGGCGCGTCGCCGCCTGATTCGGCGTAGGGGATGGTGACGGGGGTGTCGATGGGGTGCGGGGCGAGGAGCGGTCCGGCGAGGGCGAGCAGGACGAGCAGGAGCGCGGGGACGGCGCGGACGAGCACGCGCCCGCTGCGCCGGGTGGCGGGCGCGGGGGCCGCTGCGGTCGGGGCATCGGCGGTCATCGGCGCTCCTCTCCGAGGGCGGTGGTGCGGATGAGGTCGGCCAGCAGCAGGAGCAGGCTGATGGCGGCGCCGGCCGCGGCCACGACTCCGGCGACGAGCGGGGTGTCGCGGTCGGCGATGGCCCCGGCCAGGACGGCGCCGATGCCGGGGTAGTTGAAGAGGGTCTCGACGACGACGGTGCCGCCCAGCAGCATGCCGGCGGAGGTGGCGATGCCGACGGCGATGGCGGACAGGGCGCCGGGGAGCATGTGGTGGCTGAGGATGCGTCGGCGCGCGAGGCCGTCGAGGACGGCGGCCTGGACGTGCGGCAGCGCCGCCTGGTCGGCGAGCGCGCCGCGCACGATGCGGGTGTTCCAGCCGATCTGGGGGATGGCCAGCGAGAGCACCGGCAGCACGAGCATGGTCCAGGACTCGGGGGCTCCGTCGGGGCCGGTGAGGGTGACGGCGGGCAGCCAGCCGGTCCACTGGGACAGCACGAGCAGGAGGGCGACGGAGACGACGAACTCCGGGAGGGCGAACGCGGCGGTGGAGACGGCGTCGATGGCGCGGTCGGTGCGTCCGCCGGGGCGCAGGGCGGCCCAACTCCCGAGCGCGAGGGCGCCGATGGTGCTCAGGGCGAGGGCGATGGTGCCCAGGAGCAGGGTGTTGGGGAAGGGGCCGGCGAGGATGTCGGTGACGTGCTGGCCGCGCGCGGTGACGCCGAGGTCGCCGGTGGGCAGGCCGGTCATCCAGTCCCAGAAGCGTTCGACCACCGGGCGGTCGAGCCCGAGGGCGCTGCGGCGGGCGGCGAGGTCGGCGGCGGTGACCCCGCGGTCGGCGGTCGCGCCGGCGGCGTCGCCCGGGAGCAGCTCGACGGCCGCGAAGACGCCGGCGAGCAGGACGACGAGCAGGACCAGGCGCCGGGCCGCCTGACGGGCGACCCGGCCCGCACCGGGGAGGATGCGGGCCGGGATGCCCTGCGGCGCGCGGGCGCCGGCCGGCTGAAGCGTGGTCAACGCGCCAGCCAGGTCTTCTCGAGCTGGACGCGGCCGTAGCCGGGGAGCCTGGGCAGGTCGCGCACGGCGGCTCCGGCGAGGTCGATGCCGTCGGCCATGCCCCACAGCAGGTAGCCGGACTGGGCGAACTCGATCTCCTGGAGCCGGTGCAGCAGCTTGTCGCGCGCGGCGGCGTCGGCGGTGCCCATGGCCGTGCGGTAGGCCTCGTCGAACGCGGGGTCCTTGAAGCCGGACTCGTTCTGGCCGGCGTCGGAGAGCATCGTCTTGGAGGCGAAGAAGACGACCGAGTCGTTGGTGCCCCAGTACGTCGTGTAGAGCGGCGCCTTGAGCCAGGTGGCGTCCCAGAAGGCCTTGGAGTCCTGCTTCACGACGTTGATCTTCACACCGGCCTCGCGGACCTGGGTGGCGAACAGGGTCGCGGACTCGGCGAGGCCGGAGACGTCCTCGGTGGTGATCAGGTCGTAGGTCCGGGAGGTGTCGAACCCGGCGTCGGAGAGCAGCTGCTTGGCCTTGGCGAGGTCGCGCCCCCGCTGCGGTATGTCCTTGGCGAAGGCCGGGTCGCCGGTGCCGAGGATGTCGTTGGCGACGCTGCCGTAGCCGGAGAGGACCTGCTTGACCATGGCGTCGCGGTCGACCGCCAGCTTCAGGGCCTCGCGCACCCGTGCGTCGGCGAACGGGCCGTCGGCGGTGCGCATGACGACGGGCATCGCCATGTCGTTGGGGCGGCGCAGGATCTGGACGTCCTTGCGGGCCTCGGCGGTGCGGGCGGCGACGGCGCCGACGTTGGAGGCGAGGTCGATCTGCCCGGCGAGCAGGGCGTTGGCCATGGCCTGCGGGCTCTCGAACAGGCGCACCTCGACGGCGTCGAGCAGCACCTTGCCGCCGTACCAGTTGTCGTTGCGCACCAGCCGGGCGTTGCCGTCGCGGTACCAGTCGAGCTTGAACGGGCCGGTGCCGGGGGCGCCGGCTATCGCGTCGTCCTTGGTGTCCTTCTTCAGGACGAAGGTGGTCAGGCGGGTCTGCAGCGGCAGGTCCGCGTTGGGGTAGTCGGAGACCAGGACGACGGTCTTCTCGTCCTCGGCCCTGATGCCCTCGGGCTGGATGCCGGGCAGCCGGCTCCTGCCCGCCGGGGTGTTGCGCAGGCGCTGCAGCGACCAGACCACGTCGGCGGCGGTGACCGGGGTGCCGTCGTGGAACGTCGCACCGTCGGCGATCGTGAAGCGCCAGGTCTTCAGGTCCTCCGACGGCTTCCAGGAGGCCAGCCGCGGGACGGTGTTGGCGGTGGATCCGGGAACGGCCAGCGTGTCGTAGATCAGACTGATGATCAGGTAGTCGCTCTCGTTGGCCTGCGTGCCGTGCGGGTCGCGGGTGATCGCGGAGGCCTTGCCGAGAGCGCCGACCTTGAGCGTCCCCCCGGCGCGGGGCTGCGAGGACGCCGCGCCCGCGGACGCGGCGTCCTTGGTTCCGCCCGCGCCACCGCCGCAGGCGGCGAGCGCGCCGGCCGCCCCGACACCGGCACCGGCCCACAGCAGCTGTCGTCTGGTGACGCCCACGTTCGTTCCTCGATTCGGGTTGAGCTCGATTTGCTTAGGCTTACCTACCCTAAGTTTGAGACGGCTCGCAAGCCGCCCGGCGGAGCGCACCGGCCCGCAGGGTGTGCGCCCCCCTGCCGCAAACAGCAATCCGAGCAGCGGAGTTGCCCCCGCGCGGCACGTGCGCCGCCGCCTCGAACTGAGACTACGTAAATGTAGACATCCGATCGGGTAAGGCTTGCCTTACCTCAAAGTCGTTGTTACGTTTCCTGTCGTCCGGCCGTCCGAGCCGACCCGGACCCCACGCCTCACGCGCTGCTCCCGCCCGCCGTCCCGCACCGGCGCGGTGATGCCGCGTGCCCGCAACACCTTTCTCCCCGCCCCTGCCGACGGAAGGCCCCGCCGTGCCCACCTGCCCTGCCCCGGTACGCCGTCTCGACCCCGCCGCCACCGCGGAACTGACCGCCACCGCCGCCAAGCTGCTGGACTTCCACGGCTCTGCGACCAGTCCCCGCCTGCTGGCCGACCTCCCCGTGATGTGCGCCCAGCTCAGCCCCGGACTCCGGCACGCGCTGCGCCCCGTGGACACCGCCGACGGCCTGTTCGTCCTGCGCGGACTGCACCCCGACGACGCGGAGCTCGGCCCGACACCCGGCCACTGGTCGACCGTCGGGGACGCGGGTGCGCTGTGGGACGTGGTCCTGCTGCTCGTCTCCACGCTGATGGGGACCCCGATCGCCTGGGACGGCCAGCAGGACGGCCGCTTCGTACACAACATCGTTCCCTCGCCCGGCCACGAGAGCGAGCAGACCGGCGCCTCCAGCTCCGTCCTGCTCACCCCGCACACCGAGGACGCCTTCCACCCCGGCCGCGCCCACCTGCTCCTGCTGTGCTGCATGCGCAACCACGACAACATCGCCACCACCGCGGCCAGCATCCGCCTCACCGAACTCGCCGACGAGGACGTCGCCCAGCTGGAGCGTCCGACCGTGCCGATCCTGCCCGACGACGCCTACGAGCAGGCCCAGCAGTTCACCGGCCGACCCGCACCGGTGCCCACCCTCTACGCGGCACCCGAGGGCCTGACCATGCGCTTCGACCCCGCCTACACGCCGGTCGAGGACGCCGACGAGACCTGGCGCGCGGCCTACCGGCGCCTGGAGGACGAACTCGCCCGCGTCTCGGTGGCGGTGAGCCTGGAGCCGGGCGACGTACTGGTCGTCGACAACGACATCGTCGTCCACGGCCGCGTCCCCTTCCGGGCGCGCTACGACGGCACCGACCGCTGGCTCAAGCGCGCCTCCGTGCGCGTCGAGGACCGACCCACCCGCCCGGCCGCCGAACACGACGAACACGGCTACGGCCAGGCCGCCCTGACCGCCTGACCTGCCCTCACGCCTTCCTGCCTCACCGACTTCATGCCTTACTGACTTACCGGCTCACTGACTTACCGACTTACTCACTTGCCTTCCTGCCTTCCAGATGCCGCCTCACCCATCCGAAAGGGCACCCCCGTGGACCGGGACGACACCACCCTGCGCGTACTCTCCACCAGCGACCTCGCCGGCCTGGACATCACCCTGACCGACGTCGTCGACACCGTCGAACAGGCCTACCGCACCCTGGCCGCGGGCCAGTCCGACAACCCGCGCAAACTCACCGTCAAGCCCGCCGACGGCCACTCCGTCTCCTACGCCATGCTCGGCCGCGACGGGGCGCGCAACGTCGTCGCCATCAAGACCTCGTACAAGCACGGCCTCGACAAGGGCCGCGAGGAGCAGCACTACTACACGACGCTGACCGTCTACGACGACGTCACCGGCCTGCCGGTCGCCATGATGGACTGCTCGCGCATCGGCTCCCTCCGCACCCCCGCCGTCTCCGCCCTGCTGGCCCGCGAGTGCGCCTCCCCCGACGCCTCCACGGCGCTGGTGATCGGCACGGGCACCCAGGGCCGCCTCGCGCTGCCGTTCCTGCTCACCACCCTGCCCAAGCTGGAGCGGCTGCTGCTGGCCGGCACCCACCCCGACGGCATAGCCGCCGTCCGCCAGGAGTTGGAGCGCCACTTCCCCGGCCGCGAGCTGGAGTTGGTCACCGACCTGAAGCGCGCCGCGCACGACGCGGACGTCATCGTCGCCACCGCCGGCGCTCACACCTCCGCCGCCGTCGAGGCCGACTGGCTGAAGCCCGGCGCGACCGCGATCCTGGTCGGCCACGGCCTCGCCCCGTCCACGCTGCACCGGGCCGACCGCGTCATCGCCACCAGCGAGGCCCAGATGCGCGTCACCGGCACCGACATGGCCGACGCCGACGGCAACCTGCCCGCCGTCGACGTGGAGCTGCCCGTCGTCATCTCCGGCGCCTCCCAGGCCCGTACCGCACCCGGCCAGCGGATCTTCGCCTACAACAGCGGCCTGGTCGTCACCGACATCGCGCTGGGCCACCGCTTCGCCCAGCTCGCCGCCGACCAGGACCTCGGCACCGAGGTCGCGCTGTGGCGCTGACCCTTCCCGCCCACCCCGATCCCCTCCACGACGGGCTCGCGGCCGGAGACCTCCTGCACGACCTCTCCCACGCCTTCGGCGGACCGTTCCACTTCGTGCTGCCCGAACGCTTCGACGCCAACCTGGCTGCCTTCCGGGCCGCGCTCGACGAAGCGGAGGTCGAGGGCACGGTGCACTTCGCGAAGAAGGCCAACAAGGCCGCCGCGTTCGTCGAACGCTGCGCCCACGCGGGAGCCGGCGTGGACGTCGCCAGCCACGGCGAGCTGCGCGAAGCCCTCGGCCACGGTGTGCGCGGCGAGGACATCGTCGTCACCGGGCCCGCCAAAGCCGAGCCGCTGCTGCGCGTCGCGGCCCTCCAGGGCGCGCTGATAGCCGTCGACTCCCTCGACGAACTGAGCCGCGTCCTGCACCTGGACGTCCCCCGGCCCGTCCGCATCCTGCTGCGCCGCTTCCCGCCCACCCGGACCGGCAGCCGCTTCGGCCTCACCGACGACCAGCTCGACACCGCGCTGCAGCGCTGCGCCGCGGCGAAGGAGCGGGTCCGGATGGAGGGCTTCAGCTTCCACCTGTCCGGCTACGACGTGCAGCCCCGCACCGACCTCGCCGGAGAACTCGTCGAACTCTGCCTCAAGGCAAGGCTCCTGGGGCTGCAGGCCGACCGGATCAGCATCGGCGGCGGCTTCGCCGTCGACTACGTGCCCGCCGAGGCCTGGCACACCTTCCTCGCCGAGCAGGGCCCCGACGACTACCACGCCCGCAAGTCCTTCAGCACCAGCGACTTCTACCCCTACCACTCGCCCGTCGCCGGGGCCGACGCCCTGCGGGCCGTCCTCGCCGCCCGCCCCCACGGCACGGGTGCCCCGCTGGCCCGGCGGCTGCGGGAGGCCGGCGTGATGCTGCTGCTGGAACCCGGACGCGCCCTGCTGGCCGGGGCCGGATCCTCGGTGTTCGCCGTCCAGGGCGTCAAGGACCGCCCCGGGTACGGGATCGTCACCGTCGACGGCAGCAGCCTGAGCCTGTCCGAGCAGTGGTTCAACAGCGAGTACCTGCCCGACCCCCTGCTCCTCACCGCGCACCCCGACCAGGACGCCGCGGAGTACCGGGCGTGCGTGGGCGGGGCCAGCTGCCTCGACTCCGACCTGCTCACCTGGCGCAAGATCGCCTTCCCCCGCCGCCCCCGGGTCGGCGACCTGCTCGTCTATCCCAACACCGCCGGCTACCAGATGGATTCGAACGAGTCGCCCTTCCACGACCTCCCCCTGCCGGCCAAGGTCGTCATCCACCACGAGAACGGCCGGCTGCGCTGGCGCCTCGACCGCCGCCCGGCCCTGTGACCCCACGCCACCCCGCTCCCGAGAAAGCGCTCCCTGCCATGACCGACGCCCTCCACCGCCCCCCGGTGGTCACCCGGATGACCGACCTCATCGGCTGCACCCCGCTGTTCGAGCTCGCCCGCGCCGACAACGGCGCCCGCCTCCTGCTGAAGCTGGAGATGTTCAACCCCACCGGCAGCGCCAAGATCCGTATGGCCCGGCAGATGGTCCTCGACGCCGAGGAGCGCGGTCTGCTGCGCGAGGGCGGCCACATCATCGAGTCCACCTCCGGCAACACCGGCCTCGGGCTGGCCGTCGTCGCCGCCGAGCGCGGCCACCGCTTCACCGCCGTCGTCGACAACCACGCCGCCGCCGACAAGCTGCGCGGCATGAAGGCGATGGGCACCGAGCTCGTGTACGTCGACGCCGACACCGACGGCGAGGAGCTCCACACCGCCGCCCGCGAGGAACTGGCCGAGGAGATGGCCCGCGGCAAGGACAACACGTTCTTCACCGAGCAGCACAACAACCCCAGCAACGCGGTGGGCTACTTCGCGGTCGGCCGGGAGATCGCCCAGGCCCTCGACAACCGGGTCGACGTGCTGATCGGCGCGGTCGGCACCGGCGGCGGCCTGTGCGGCACCGCCCGCGAGCTCAGGAAGTACGTGCCCGGGGTCTCGGTCGTCGGTGTCGAGCCGAAGGGCTCCATCGCCTTCGGCCCGCCCGCCCACGACTACTACCAGTCCGGCACCGGCACCCCCGAAGGCGCCACCATCGGCCTGCTCGTCGACTACGACCTCATCGACGAGGGCGTCAAGGTCGGCGACGTCGAGGCCTTCGCCACCGCCCGCGTCGTCGCCCGCCGCACCGGCCTGCTCATCGGCGGCTCCGCCGGCGGCGTCGTCCACGACGCCCTGGCCCGCCTGACGACCCTTCCGCCGGACGCCGTCATGGTCGCGTTCATCAACGACGGCGGCGAGAAGTACATGGATACCGTCTTCAACGACGACTGGATGACCGCCCGCAACCTCATCGACGAAGCTGTGGAGGCCGAGATCGACGAGTCCCTCTCCAAACTCCGCAGGCCCTGACTTCTAGAGACGTGACATTCAGAGACGTGACACCCACCATGCAGCAGCAGCTGACCACCCTGGCGCGCGACAGCCGCGCCCTCACCGCCCTCGCCGTCCCGCTCGCCCTCACCCAGCTCGCCCAGGTCGCCCTCACCACCACCGACACGATCATGATGGGCGTCCTGGGCACCGAGGCGCTGGCCGCCGGCGGCCTCGCCCTGGTGATCTTCAACCAGCTCCGCACCATGGGCGTCGGGCTGGTCACCTCCGTCGGCAACCAGGTGGCAGCGGCAGCGGCCCGCGCCGAGCGCGGCGCCGAGGCGGCCGGCACCGAGAAGGCGGGAGCCAAGGAGGCCGCCGCCGAACCGGACGCCGTCACCGAACCGGCCACCGGCGCCGACCACGAGGTCCGGGGCCTGGTGCGTGCCGCGATGGCCGTCGCCACCCTCGCCGGCCTGGCCGGCGCCGTCCTGATGGTCCTCATCGGCCAGGCCGCCACCTGGCTCGGCCAGGACGCCACCGTCGCCCACCGCGCGCAGGGCATGCTCGCCGCCCTCGCCCCCGGCCTCGTGCCCTGCCTCTGGTTCCAGGCCGTCCGCCAGTTCACCGTCGGCATGCGCCGCCCCCAGGCCCTGCTGCAGATCACCCTCGCCTCCGTCGCCGTCAACGCCGCCCTCAACTGGGCCTTCATCCACGGCACCTGGGGCCTGCCCCGGCTCGGCCTCACCGGCATCGGCGTCGCCACCAGCAGCGTCTACCTGCTGTCCTTCCTCGCCCTCTACGCCTCCGCCCGCCGCGACCCGCAGCTCGCCCCCCTGCTCAGCCTCGACTTCTGGCGCGCCGATCCGGCAACCGTCCGCCGCCTGCTCGGCCTGGGCACCCCCATCGCGGCCACCTACGGCTCCGAGGCCGGGTTCTTCTCCGTCACCGCCCTGCTCGCCGGCAGCTTCGGCCCGGCCGCGCTCGCCGCCCACACCGCCGTCAACCAGCTCGTCTACATCGTCTTCCAGGTCGCCGTCGGCCTCTCCCACGCGGCCTCCATCAACGTCAGCCGCGAACTCGCCCTCGGCGAGCACGCCGCCGCCCGCCGCATCAAGAACACCGCACTCGCCTGCGGCGCCGCCGTCACCGCCCTCGTCGGCATCGTCTACCTCACCGTCCCGGACCTCGTCCTGCGCCCCTACTTCGACCCGGACGCGCCCGCCGACCAGCAGGGCCTGACCATCGCGACCAGCCTCCTCGTCCTGGTGGCCGTCCTGCAGCTCTTCGACTGCGCCCAGAACATCGGCGTCGGACTGCTCCGCGGCCTCGACGACACCAGGAGCGGCTTCCGCATCACCCTCATCGGCTACTGGGCCGTCGGCCTGCCCTGTGCCTGGCTCCTCGCCTACCCCCTCGGCGGCGAGATCCGCGGCCTCTGGTTCGGGCTGCTCCTCGGCCTCGCCACCACCGCCGCCCTCCTCCTGCGCCGCTACAGCCGCGCCCTCACCGCGAAGGCCGCCGCGGCGCCCGACGCCGTCGCCGCCGGAGCCTGACCCGCCCGCCGGAGGTGCCGGGGCACGACCCACCCCGCCCTCCGGCGGCTCGTGCTGTTCCTTCGCGGGCCCCCACCCCTTGCCGGAACGTTCCGGCGTGGCTAGATTCTTCACCACGCCAGCAAAGCTGACTGAACTTTCAGTTACACCGCAGGGCCGTGCCAGCACCAGAGAACAGAAGGAACATCCATGACCACGTCCACCACCACCGGCCGCACGTCCGCCGGAGGCCCCGCCTCCGGCACCTGCCGGACGTCCCGCCGGCAGACGAGGACGGTCCGCCCGTGACCTCGTACGCCGTCCTCACCTCCTTCGGCTCCCCGCTCGGCTCCCCCGGCCGCACCAGGCCGGCCGAACGCACACCGCTGCGCGTCGGGCTCGTGCAGATGCGCTGGTACGCCGACCCGGCCGAGCACGACGCCCGGCTTCGCGAGGGCGTGGCACTCGCCGCCGCGCAGGGCGCGACGATGGTGTGCCTGCCCGAGCTGACCCGCAGCCCCTACTTCTGCAACACCGACGACCCGATGGGCGAGGGCGCCGCCCGCTACCTGGAGGACGTCGAGACGGGGCCCACCACCCGCCTCGCCGCCGAACTCGCCACCGAACTCGGCATCAGCGTCCACGCCTCCCTGTACGAGCGCGCCGAGGACGGCGGCCTCGGCTACAACACGGCCGTCTGCGTGGACCGCGACGGCACCCTCGTCGCCAGGACCCGGAAGAACCACATCCCGGCCTTCCCCGGCTACCGCGAGGACCTGTGCTTCCGCCCCGGCGACAGCGGGTTCCCCGTCCTGGCCCACCAGGGCGCCGCCTTCGGCTTCCCCACCTGCTGGGACGAGTGGTTCCCCGAACTCGCCCGCGCCTACGCGCTCGGCGGCGCCGAAGTCCTCGTCCACCCCACCGCCATCGGCTCCGAGGTCGACCTCCCGGACTTCGACACCCGGCCCATGTGGGAGCACGCCATCAGCGCCAACGGCCTCGCCAACGCGCTGTTCATGATCGTGCCCAACCGGATCGGGACGGAGGGCCGGTCCACCTTCTACGGCTCGTCGTTCATCTCCGACCCGTACGGCCGGATCCTGCTCCGCGCCCCGCGCGACCGGCCCGCCGTCCTCGTCGCCGACCTCGACCTCGACCAGTGCCGGGACTGGCGGGAGTTCGGCCTGCTGCGCACCCGCCGCCCCGAGCTGTACGCCCCGCTGACCGCGGCGAGCCCCGACGCCTGACCGGACGCCCCGGCGCATCCACGCCGGGGCGTCCCGCCACCACGAGCCGACGCGCCGGGACTACTGCCAACTACCCTTTCCAATAGCGCAGTTGACGCACCCGCCCGGACCGACCTCAGGTGGTGGCCGTCGGAGCAGGCGAAGCCGCGCCGGCGGACGGCGGGGCCTGGCAGGGCAGGACGACCATCACACTCACACCCTGGCCGGGCTTCGACACGCCCGCCGAAACGGTGTAGCCGTCGGACTCGCGGACGGCATCGAACTCCCCGGTGGGCGGGGTGGACTGAGCGTCCGAACCGGACGCCGACGAGGTGATCTTGAAGCCCTCGCCCGCCAGCTTCTCCCGCAGCGCCCGCAGCACCTCGGGACGCTGGTCGTCCGTGGCCTTCAACAGGTTCCCCGAACTGAGCTGGTACGCCTCGCCCTCATCGGCGATACCCAACCCCCGCCCCTTGCACCTGTAGTAGCCGATGAGCTTGCCCCACGGATCCCGCTCAAGGCCCGTCAGCTCGCGCACGTGGTCCTGAACCCGATCCGCCCGGGCCAACGCCTCCTCCCGGGACTCGACACGTGTGGGCTCACTCGCCGTCTCCCGCCCTCCGCCCGGCGACCCCACGGATGAGCACGAGCCGAGCACCAGGGCACCCGACACCATCAGCACCGCCGCGCAGGCCACCCGTGCCGCCGCCCCGGCCGGCACGGCCGTCGATCTCTTCAACAAGTGCAGTACTCTCCCCCGCTAAAAAGTGTGCGTTCTGCCATCCGGATGCTACGGCACCACCGAGCAGGCTCCGCATGTGCCGAAGCACGACGGCCGACACCAAGGCCGCGCGCGGGGTCACCTGCCAAGCACCACTAGGAGAAGGACGTGTGCAGGTACCTGACGGTCGGCATCGCGATCAGCCAGGCCGCGACGGCGAGGCCGATGGTCACCGGGAAGGGCCACTGCACCAGCGTGAGGACGACGACACCCATGCCGGTCACCAGAACCATCCCCATGAGCAGGACCGGCGAGCTGTTCCAGAACTCCGGGTTCCGGCCGGGCAGTCCGAAGGCGGTCACCACCGTGCCCACGGCGATCAGCAGCGTGGCTCCCGCCAGAGCGAGCCAACCGCGCCAGGACAGGGTCAGGGTGCTCACCTCGTGCCCGTCGTGGGCGATCCGGACCACCATGCCCTTCCAGATCTTCAGGTCCACGGCGGTGCCGGCCTCCACGTGCCGGTAGAGGGACTCGTCGACCTCGTACTTCTGGGCGGAGCCCGCCTCGCGCGCGATGTTCAGGTAGTAGCTGTTCCCGTCGTCGGAGAAGGACAGCCACTTCCTGGTGACCTGGCCGCTCTCCAGCAGCAGGCAGCCGGCGTCCCGCCCGGGCGTCGGAGCATCGCACACGGGGGCGGTGCGGGAGGCACCGCGCTCCTCGAAGGTGCCGACGAACAGGACGAAGCCGAGGACGACCAGCGGCAGGCCCGCGAGGACGATCAGGGTGCGCGCGGTACGGGAGTCCCGCCACCGTCGCTTCGGCTTGCTCGGATTCGCCGCCCAGCCGTCCATCGGATCCCCACCCGCCCTACCGCGTCCGTGTGTGACGCACCCCGGTGACCCCCCGGGCCGCACGCCGGATGATGCCAGGGATACCCGGCGGGCGCGAGGGAGTTCACCGGGGGCCCTGCCGGCAGGGCAGCCGCGCCCGCCCGGACGCACGGTCAGCCCCAGAACTCCCGCAGGGCCGCGTTGACGGCGGCGGGCTCCTGGGTGTGCGGGTAGTAACCGGGCACCCGTAGGAGGCGGGCCCCGAGGGAGTCCGTGAGGGACTCGGCCACGGCCATGAGGGGGAGCCCCACGTGCTCGCGGTACACGGCCGGCGCGCGCTCCCAGGTTCCGCAGATCACCAGGGTCGGCAGGGCGGCGCCCCGGACCGCCTCCAACGGGATCTCCGCCTCCCAGACGGGCCGCTCCCCCATGGAGGTGGCGACGGCACGGAGCCGGCGCGACGTGGGCTCGGGCATGGCCATCCCCAACCCCTCGGTGGACTCACGGAGATACTGCTCCGGCGTGACGCCGTCCGGGATGCCCGGGGCACCGTCGCGCACCCGGTCGAGGAGGTCGGCGACGACTGGGTGGTGTGCGGCGGCAGTGAAGGCGGAGGGCTGGAGGAGGGCGAGGGAGCGGACGAGGTCGGGTCGGCGCGCGGCGGCGATGAGCACGGCGACGGCGCCGTTCCCGTGCCCCACGAGGTGGGCGCCGCCGGGCCCCACGGCCAAGGCCCCGTCGCCGAGAACCTCCACGATGTCCTCGGCGTCGACCTCGAAGTCGCTGCGCGCGGTGTCCGGGCTGTCGCCGTAGCCCCGGCGATCCATCAGGAGGAGCCGCCGGCTGTCCGCGAGGGGCCGCTGCCCGGCGAACCCGTACGTGGAGTCGCTGCCCCAGGTGAAGATGTTGTGGACGAAGAGGACGGGGGCGGCAGCAGCCGCCGGAGTCACAGGGGTCACCGAAGCTGTCGGGGCCCGGCCTCCCCCGACCCGGTCGCGGTTATCCCACACGGTCACGTGCACGGCTGCCACAGGTCATCCTCCCGAAGTCAAGGACATCAACTCCCTTGAGACTAGACCTCGATCCACGGCCGATGCCCGTGCATGAACCCGCTCTTCACCGACGACTGCGCTCCGACGCTCCAGGCGGAGCGGGAACACCACGCTTCCGCCTTCGGCACTTGCTCCACCGGCGGCCGTCCAGGCCAGGGGCGGCAGTGCGCGTGGCGCCGCAGCGAGCCGAGTATCCGTCAGCGGCATCGGCCGAACGGGTGGGCACCAGTGGCGTCGGACATCTTGTGCGTGCACGAAGGCAAATCGCCGTGCGTAACTGTGCGCGGGTCCGGCGGCCACACGGTCCGCCGTACGAGCCGACGGCCGCAACCCGCCCGGCCCCTCCCCGCCCCGCGCCCCGAACGGAGCCGCCCACCCATGCGCACCCCCACTCTCGCCGCCCTCTCACTGGCGCTCGCCCTACCCCTGACGGGGCTGGCCGCCACCGGCACCGCCGCCGCGCAGTCCTCCGCCTCCCGAGGGGTTCCGATCGCGGAGTGCGACGGCGTCCCCAAGGTCCGCGATCCCGGCGCCGAGAACTACCTCTGCACCCGGAAGGAACTCGGCCCGGTCACCCTGCCGACGGACGCCGTGGTGAGCAAGCTGCTGACGGGCTACGACCGGCTGGGCGGAGTGACGCCGGTGCGCTTCCTGGACTGGTACCGGGACTGGCGGGGGTGGAAGTACCCGGACAACAACGGCTTCACCGACAACAACGGCACCCTCGACAAGACCGTACAGACCATCACGAAGAGCCAGAAGCTGGACCGCTTCGGGAACAACGCCTACGGCTCCTACCTCGCCCCCGGCGGCACGCCGTTCCCCCAGCGCGCCCTTCCGCCGGATTCCCTCAACGGAGGCGACGACAACTACCACTGCTTCGAGGTGCAGAGGCCGTTCCAGGTCCAGCAGGGACACATCGCGGGCGCGTTCTCCCAGCCGGGCAACGGACTCCAGCAGTGGCTCGACCCCGACCTGAAGCCGGGCGACATCCCGGGCACGTACGACGTCGCCGGCCTCATCACCGCCGGGTACCTGACCGAACACACCGCCGACAAGACCTTCTGTCTGTCGGGCCAGAACGACGCCTGACCCCCACCCGGGCGGACCTGACCGCGCACGCCCGGCAACCGGCAACCGCCCAGCCCCGCCCTGCTACGCGCTCGGCGGGGCCGGCACTGCAGTCGGCACGGGGCTGTGACCTGCGGCGACACCGGGTAGTACGGCTAGTCGAAGGATGGGCTGACCGAATCGGAGAGCCCGACCGCATCGAGGTCCTTCGCCAGCCAGTTGTAGGCGAGAGCCGTGGCCGGAGTGTCCCCGAACACCCACAGGGCCTCACGGACGACGCTCCGGCTGGACCATGCGGCCGATTCGGGGCGGAGGTGGCGGAAGTCGGCCTGGCCGTCGACGGAGCCGGACCACGGCCAGGAGTCGGGCTCGGCAAGGACGTCCTCCACCCGGGTGACATCGACGTGTGACGAGGAACCGAGCGGCAACGGGACGACGACCCGCGAGAACGTGGGCCCGAAACCCCAGCCGCGGTCGCTCCCGGCGGGGGGCCAGCTGATCTTGCAGGCGAACCGCACCGGCAGCGCACCGCCGAGGAACATGGTCCGCCGGACGGGAGACAGGTACTGCGCGACGATGTCCTCGTAGATGGAGAGGGCGCCGGAGTAGACCTGTCCGACCAGGTCGATCAGCACCTCCTCGCTGTACGCACTCGAAATGTCGCCCGATATCTGCTCCGGCGGGACGTCCGGTACCGGGTAGGGGCGGTGGATCAATCCGTCACGCGTGATCGGGAGGCTCTGTTCGACGCACCGGTCGCGGAGTTCCGCCAACTGCGACCTCGACACGACCTCGCCGCGCCGGAACCGCAGCAGGACGGCGTCCGGCGCATGGCGGAAGATCTCGTCGATCGTGGAGACGACGTCGGGGATCGGAACGGGACGGTGCGCCCCTGTGCCACGCTGGTCGGTCAGCAGCCGGGAGAGACGCCAAGCCTCTTCCAGGCACGCGGCCGGGTTGTCCGGCAGTGGAAAGGCCCTGTGCTCCAGCACCTGTGCCATGCTGCTCTTCACCCAGGACAGCGAGAGCCGCCACGGCCAGGCCGGGACATCGGACGCGACGGTCACCGAACGCATCGAGGTGATCCTCAGCCCGTCCACTTCGCCTCGTTTCAGGTCCGGCGGGGCAGTGGTCTCGAAGAAGCGCTCACGGCCGTCGAAGGCTGCTGGGTCGGCGAACACGAGGCCGAGACTGCTGGAACTCTCGGTGCCCGATCCGACCCCGATCGGGACCCCTCGGCCGGTTCCGTCCGAGCAGCTGAGCAGCGCGCTCGCGCGGCCGACTCCGCCGAGCCAGGCGTCGAGCGTCCCGGACAGGCGCCGGGCGCATTCGAGGGCCTCGGGGTGCGCGACCGTCGATCCGTGCCCGAAGCTCGGGACGGCCTTCTCGGTGATCCATGCGGCCAACCCGGGGTCGACGGCCGTCAGATCGCTCAGCAGAGCCGTCACGCGGTCCCAGGGACCGCTGGAGACAACGAAGGTCAGGGCGTCCCGCCAGCGGTCCCGGCGCTGCGGCGAGAACCCCACGAGCTCCGGCAGTCCGTTGTCCAGGACGTACTGGCCGCCGAAGTACTGTCCCAGCACCGGGAGGGCGAAGGTGAGCGTGCGCTGCCGGTGGACGACCAGCCTGGTCCGGACGAGTCGCAGCTGTTCCTCCCTCGTCCCGGCCTCGCCCGCCGGGACGGCGCCACCGGAGTCCAGGGTGAGCCGCCCGAGCCGGCCGAGCAGGCCGTACGTGTCGTCACCGAGCCCGGGGGCCCGCGCGAGCGCCCGTTCGACGAGGGCGGCGAGGAACTCCCCCCGTGTGTGGGGTACATCGGAGCCGGCCTTCCGGCAGTCGGCGGCGATCAGCGCGAAGAGCGGCCGGTGCAGTGCGTCGCGGATCTCGGGGTTGGAGTGCCACGCCAGCGCCCGTGGTGCCCCCACCCTGTCGAGGAGGTCGCGGAGTTCGGTGTCCGAGAGAGCGGGCAGGGTGAGACAGTCGGTGCTCTGAAGGAGGCTGTCGGGGCGGCTGGTGGCCAGGACCTTCCGGCCGGACGCGCTGTAGACCCATTCCCGGAGGTCGTCGAGGATCTCCGCCGAGCGCCCGGCACCGAACTCGTCCAGGCCGTCGAGGAAGACCGTCACCTGGTCGTGGTCGCCGGGGAACCGTGCGACCTGTTCGTCGAGCGCTCGCAGCAGGTCGGACCCGCTCGACTTCACGGTGAGGTGGACCGGCAGCGGCGCACGGAGGTCGTCGACGGCCCGCAGCACCGACGTCCGGTACTCGCGTTCCAGGGCGACGGTCTTCCCCGAGCCGAAGTCGCCCGTCAGGACGGCGATCCTGCGTCCGCTGTGGAATCGCCCGAACTCCGGGCACGCGCCGACGGCGCCGTCCTCGGCCAGCTCCTCCGCCAGTTCGGGTGCCAGCCCCACGGCGATCCAACGCGTCACCAGCCGTCCCCGGCTGGCGGACAGGCCGGCGAGGAGTGCGTCCCTCCTGGCCTGCCCACTCGACGCGTCGTCGCCGGACACCGCCCGCCGGACGTGGCGCGCAGCGACGGCAGCCTCGCGATCGAGGCCGATCGGGCGGGCGAACCCGTCCTCGGGCGAGGGGAGTTCGGACCGGCCGTTCAGCTGTCCGATGACGTTCGTGTCGATGTAGTGACCGTTGAACTCGTAGTGGTCCCCCAGGACGATCGTTCCCCGCTGTCCGGGGAACGACAGGATGCCGACCAGTTCATCGAGGGGAACTCCCGACCATCCGGCCGCGGCGTAGCCGTTCTGTGCGGCGACGAGCGCGGACTTCAGACCCAGTCGCCAGGGGAATTCCGCGACCAGTGACTTGAGGACATGGAGCGCTTCCGGGGTGCATCGGCGAGTCAGCGTCCGGGGGATGGCGTCCCGCCACTCCACGACCTGCTGCTCGACACCGATGGAATGGGCTCCCAGGGGGTAGGCGGCTTCGGTTGCGGCGGACAAGGAGTGCAGCCAGCGGTAGAGCTCGGCCAGTTCGGCCTCTGCCAGCGGTGCTTCGATCCGCTGCCTTGCCGCCTCCGCGGTACAGGCCTCCGCCAGGCCGCGGCTGAACGACTCCGATCTACCGGTCAGCGTCCGAAGGCGCGGCCACGCCCCGGGCGAGTCCGTGGTCAGCAGCGCCTTGGCCGCCCTGACCGCCAGCTCCGCTCGGACGGGCTCCTGGAAGTCCGCGACCCCCTTCAGCACCTCGGCCACGAGAGCGTGTACCGACGCGCTTCCCGCCGGCAGCAAGGCTTCGAGCAGCACCGACCAGGTGTCCAACGCCGCCCTGTCCACCCTGTCGTCACCCGCTGACTGCCCGATCCCCTCGGCCACTGACCGGGCCAGGCCCTCCATCGCGAGTGCCAACGGCGCGGACCACTGCGGTTCCAGGAGCCGCAGGTTGCAAGGGTGCTGCCCGTGCTCCAGGTCTGCTCGGACGCATCGTTCGACGGTTTCCGCGAAATCGTCCGGCGCGTGCTCGGCGGCGAGGCGCAGCAGCGCCGCCTGCACCTCACGAAGCACCCCCTCGGGCGCGGTCGGCGGACTGCACGCGACTGCCGCTGTCCAATGGCGCCAGATCTGTTCGGGAACCTCGCCGATTCGGCCGGCCCGGTGCAGGAGGACGAGCGACTGATGGCCCGCCCAGGCTCGCAGGTCCTGCTTGTCCGTCCCGAGCCAGGAATCGCGGTGGTCGTGTTCGGCCCGGAGGTAGTGCAGCGCGCAGCCCGGAAGCTCGGCAAGCTGCTCGGCGGAGAACAGTGCGGCGCCCGGCCAGTCCTTGATGTCACCGCTGTCGCACGCCTCGGTCCTGCCGCCTTCGAGAGGCACTTGGAGGTTCCACAGCAGTTTCCAGAAGCTGTCGGTGTCACCGTTTCGGGCACCGGCGAGTGCCGCATGCTGAAAACCGGACAGTTCGGCGGATGCGTCGGCCGGCTCGGACGCATCGCGTTCGGCTTCGGAATTCATGCGCAGGGAGTCCGCCGTCTCACCGGCCAGCGGAACTCCCTCGAAGATCCACTTCAGTCGCGCCCAGGTCGGGTCCTCCCGCCGCTCCCAGAGGAGTTCGAAAGCCTCCTGGTCATCGTGGCGGTAGAGGTAGGACGCGAGGGTCGCGTAGGCTTCCGCGACCTCCGGCTCGCCAGCCTGCGCCGCCCGATCCCCCTGGTCCAGGACCCACCCGAAGTCCTCCGCCTTCGCCAGACTGCACAGGGAAGCACGATCCCGTGCCGACCACCGCGGGCGGGTGAGCTCCCACAGCACCACCACGGACGATCGGTCGTCGCTGAGGCTCTCCCTGACCAGCGCGTCCACGAACGCCAACCGGCGCGACCGGGCCGCGGCGGAAGCGGAGGCGCCCGGCCCGGTGTCGTCGGGCTCGGTGTCGTCCATGGCGCTCGGGCAGGAGACCCGCGCATGCCGCCGGAGGCGCCCGGCGACGATCACCGCCGCCTGCGGATAGAGCACCGCGGCACGCTCGGAGCTCAGCACGCGATCGATGACCGCGTCGACGAACTGCTCCACCGCCGGATCGTCCGAACCGGGGAACCCGGAGTCCCGGGCCACCAGCCGGCCCAGCAGACCGGCTGCCTGCTCCTCGTCGCAGTCGGCCACCAGAACCCGGAGGAATGCGCGATAGCTGCCGTACAGATGGGTGTTCCGCGGCGGTCGCAGCACCCTCAGCACCGCCGCGAGGTCGAGATGACCGGGCCAGAGGCCGGTCAGCAGGACGCCTCGGAGCTCATCGTCCGGATCGACGCGTGCGGCGTACTCGTCGTCCTCCAGGGAGCAGAGCAGGGGCCGCAGTTCACTCGCAGCCGTCTCGGGGGCACAGGCGAACGCCGCGCTCACGGCGAGCCTGCGCTCGGTCGCCGGCCAGCGGTCGTCGCGGCACAGGGCGAGCAGCGGGGCCACCAGGGCGGGTGCGGCGCAGCCCCGGGCGAGTTGCAGAGCCACCCGTACCCGCGCCCGCATCGGCCAGTCGTCGTCCAGCGCGGTCGGGTCGCCCACCAGGGCCGCACGGAGTTGCTCCCCCAACCGTGGGTGCAGCAGGCTCCAGCGGGTGAGCTGCCACCGGTTGGCGCTCAGCTCCACCTCGGCCGCGTCCTCCAGGAGCCGGGCGACGATCAGCTCGCGCATCGCGTCGGACCGCACCAGCGAGCTGTGGACGGTCACGCTCTCGGGATCCGCGTCGGCCAGCCATCCGACGTGCTCCGGATCGAGGGCGACCAGCCAGGCCGCCGTCTCGCGCAGGGGCGGCGGGATGCGGGCCGCGCTCGCCCCCGGGATGTCGACCAGGAAGAGCGCCTTCAGCTGCCGGCGCGGCAGCCGTCGACGGACCAGGTACGAGGCGGCGAGATAGGCCGACAGCGACGAATGCCGGAACGCGCTGCGTTCGCGGTTGGTCGCGGTGAACAGGGCGGTGTGAAGCACCTCCCGCACCGCCGGCGGGGTGACCTGGAAGCGGTCCCCCGGCGCGGTCTCCTCCTCTCCCCCGGCCACGTCGTCGATCTCCAGGTCGAGCCGGTGCAGCTGATCGCGGTGCGCGGGCTCGTGCCAGAGCGTCCGTCGTCCCGACAGCAGCATCCGGGCGGCGATCCGGCCGGCGATCTCCACGCGCTGCTTGGGCAACGTCTGCGGTGGGCCCGGGGTGTTGCGTCCGGGGTCGTGTTCGGCGGCCAGCAGCCGGGCACCGCTCGCGAAGAGCCCGTGCGGATCACCGCTCAGGCCGTCGTTCTCCCGGCAGGAACGGACGAGCAGTTCCAGCGTCAGCGGCGCGCTGGCCAGGGCGCCCGCGCCGACCGACACCGCGGCGGTCACCAGGCGCTCGCCGTCCATACCGGTGCTGTCGACCAGGCGCACGGCCTCGGCACGGGACAGTGGTGCGAGGTCGACGAACAGGCAGTCGCTGAAGTGTTCGGTGAGTACGTCGGTCAGCCGCGGGGGCCAGTCGGCGGTCCGGCAGGCCAGCAGCATCCGCAGGCCCGTGGTGTCCCTGCCGTTCAGCGACCTCGCCAGGGCTCCGTGCAGGGGGAGCAGCCGGGGGCTCTCGTCCAGCTGGTCCAGCACGATGGTCAGGCGGCGGGCGGCTGCCGCATCCGATGCCGCCGCCGTGCCGTCGCCGCTCCGGCGGGGCTTGCGGGGCAGGCCGTCCAGAATCCGTCCGACCAGCTGCTGGTAGGAGTACTCGGTCAGCTCGGAGCCGTCGACCCAGACGTAGCCGTCCGAGGTCCCCGGATCCGCCGGGTCCAGCGGCGCCAAGTCCTCGACCAGACGCCGCAGCACCGTCGTCTTCCCGCCGCCGGGCTCGCCCAGCAACACCATGACCCCGGCTCCCGCCACTTCCTCCGGCCGCAGCAGGGCCCCCGGGAGCACCTCGCCGTCCACCGGCCGGTATCCCGCTTCCTCGTCCAGGAAGCCGTCGTACCCGAGCGGGAACAGGTCCTCGACCGGATCACTGCCCGCCCGGACCCGGCACAGCCGTTCGGCCTGGACCTGGAACAGACTCCTCAACGATCACCATCCGAGTGGGGCCGCTCCGCACGGCAACCTGCTTGTCTGCCCGTCACCGTCGAGCCCGTGAAGACTCCGTTGAACTCGTAGTGGTCACCGCCGTAGCGGCGGTCACCGCCGGTCCGGCCCGCAGGTCGCTCCCGTGCTGTGGCGAACGTGGTGGCGAACGTGGTGGCGAAGGTGTCACCGGTTGGACCGGCCGACTGCCTCGGGGGGAGGCCGGCGATCACGGACGACACCGCGGCGGCGGCAGAAGCTGCCGCTCTCGATCGCGATCCGTCGGTGTCGACGGCCTGTCCGGCATCCTGCGCACGGCCGCCCACCCCGCACACCACCAACGCCTGGCGGGCACGGCGCAGGTACGCCAGCGCGGACCCTGCGCGCCCGTCGTCGACCGCCACCGCGTCCCGGTGGTCGCCGCTCAACGATTCGGCCACCCCACCGGCCACCTCTCCGACCGTCACGTCGAGCGGGGCGCCTCCGGAAACGATCGGCTCGAAGTGGATGGCCGGCCTCCCGGTCAGGAGCACCCCCGGGGCGATCCGGTCGCGCCATCGCCCGTCGGTGAGAGCGGCCGAGGCATCCTGCACCAGGGGCACCGGCGGCTGCCACGGCCGTGGAGGGCCGCCGAGCCCCACGGAGTACGGGCCCGCCAGTTCGTGATGCACCTCGGTGGCGACGACGACGTCGCCGAGCGCGATGTCGTCCTCCAGGCAGTTCACGAGGTCGGCGAAGAACAGGGCGGTGGGTTCGGCTTCACCGACACGTTCGGCAATCACCGCGGCGGCCCGGTCGTACCCGCCGACGAGGACGGGCGCGACCCGCCACGAACTGCCGGCCAGCCGGCCGCACGCCACGAACTCCCGCGCCCCGACCGGCCATCGCTCCACCTCGTCCAGCTGGCCCAGAAGCGCCTGGTACATCACCGGCAGGGTCGTCAGCACGGTCACCGCTCCCGACTGTTCGCCCACCCGTGCACCCTTCGTCACCCTTCCTCCGTTCACCGCAGCGGTCCAGAGCGACCGCTCGGACGACTTTCGAGCTGGCAACTTCCCTGTATACCAGTCTTGTTGATCATCACTGTCGAATCCATGCGTTTACCCGTCGTCACCTCGAAACCCGCTAGCGTCCTGCCATGGCCAACCACCCGGACGCACATCCCGACGAGACGGCGGACGAGGAGTGCGGTGCCGGTACCGGTACCTCGTTCGAGGACCTGGCCGACCTCCTGAGCGCCGGCGATCGGACCGGCCCGGTCATCTACGCGCCATACGGAAACATCAACACCGGTGCGGTACACGGCGACCAGCGCGTCCTCAACGACCATGCGGCTCATCATGAGGACCGTCACGCACACGTCCGCAGCGGCCCGATCCCCCCGGCGGAACTCGCCGACGCGCAATCGGGCTTCGCAGAGCCGGACTGGTTCGCCGGCGCCCTGGCGTCACCTGGGGCGCGGCTGTTCTTCCTCACCGGGCGGCCGGGGACGGGACGGCGCACCGCGGCCGTCAATCTGCTGCTCCGCCTGCTTCTCCGCCGCGGTCGGCCGGGCAGCGCGCTGTGGTCCGTCGACGGCGATACGGACCTGTCGTCGTGGCGGCCCCACCGAGGAGAGGCCGGCGGCTACCTGCTGGACGACCGGCAGGCTCCGCGCTCCTTGAGGCTCAGCACCGTTCATCATCTCCAGCAGTCGCTGGACAACGCCGACGCCCACCTGGTGATCGTCGTACCCGACAGCCCCGAACTCGTCCGAGGTCTGGAACACCAGCTCCGCATCAGTCCACTGAGGCATCAACCACCGATCCCCGAAGTCGTGTTCGCGGCCCGCCTCGCAGCCGCAGTACCGGACCCGGACGAACGCGACCGGCTGCTCGGAGGCCTGGCGCCCGGCCTGCTGGACACACTGCTCGTCCCGGAACTGGTGCCCGCCGAAGTCGCCGAGTTGGCGACGGCCGTGGCCACCTCGGCCGGGAAGTCCCTGACACTCGGCAGTCTGCAGGAGCGACTGGTCCTCCTCGCCGACAGCGAAGCTCCGCGCATCGTCGCCGAGTTGCGCGCGAACCCGCATGCCCTGGCGTTCCTGCTGGCCGTCTGCGTCTTCGAAGGCCTCGACCACCGGGTCGTCCAGGAACAGGCGGAGCGGCTCCTCGGCATCCTCGACGGTGCCCTTCGGACCGTACCCGGGAACGGCGACGACGGAAGCCCGCAGTTCTACGCCGATCCTCGACTCGCCCTCGCATGGCCGTGGGAGGAGCTGCTGCACATCGTCCGCGCGGAGCGGATGCCGCCGGAGATCCGCACCGGGCCACCTCACCCCCGGACGCTGGAACCGGTGCGATTCACGCGACACCGGCAGGCGGAAGCGGTCCTACGACATGTCTGGCGCGAGTACAGCGGCCTCGCCGCCGCGCTGACCACATGGCTCGAACACGTCGCCGACACCGCCGAACTGACCGCGGCGGCCGGCCGAGCCCTGGGCCTGGCCGCGGGTTGCGGCCTCGGCCCCCAGGCGTTCCGGCGGATCGGCGCCCTCGCCGCGTCGGGACGCGGCGCCGACCGGGCGATCGCGGCCCACGCCCTGAGTGCAGCGGCCGCCGATCCGACGCCGGCAGAGCAGGTCGAGTCCTTTCTGAACCGGTTGAGTCGGAGCCATGACCTGCGACATCGCGGCACCGTGGCCCACGTCTGCGGCACCTCCTTCGGACGTTCTCGGCCGGATCGTGCCATGGAGCTCCTTCTACGGGTCGCCCAAGGGCCCGGCGGTGAACCGAGCCTGCTGGTCCAACGCGCCGTCCGCCCCTCCGTGGTGAGCCTGTTCACCTCGGGCAGCCAGCCGACGGTTGTGCGGCACCTGGCGAGCCGGCTGCGGCAGGGCGAGGCCGACGCCGAATCTGCCCTGCGCCTCTTTCCGCACCTCCTGGCGGATCTCCTCACCGAGGCGTCCTGGTTCCAGCAGGAAATCCTCGCCGAGGGCGCGTGCATGCGGCCGGTCGTCGAACTGATCCGCCGCAGCCTGGACCACGACGGAGTCTTCGACCTGACCTGTCGGCACCTCGTCCGATGGTGCCGCCTCGCTCCGACCGGTCCCCGGAGCGAGGCCGTGGACATCCTGTTCCGCGAGCTGGCCCGGCACCCAGGACGCGGGACACGACGACTGTCCACCGCCCTCGCCCCGAACAGCGGCCTCCTGTCGGCCGCCCCCCGGAGCGATTCCGGGACGACCCGGGGCACATGACGGCCGCCACCTGCCGTACGCGGTAGGCAGCGAAAGGGGCCGGAACCTCACCAATGCCGCCCGGCCCTCGGCTCGTTCAGTCGGCGAGGCGGGCGTGTCGGCGGAGGTAGTCGGCGACCTCCTGGACGTCGTCGAGGGGCAGCGGGTAGACGACGAGGCGGCTGAGGCCGAGTGCTGCGTAGCGGCGGTGGGCCTCGCTGTCGACGGGCGTCATGGCGGTGTAGTTGAGTTCGAGGGGGCCCAGCCGGGCGGGGCGTTCGACCTCGTCGGCCGCCTTGCGCAGCCCGGCGAGGTTGGCGGCGAGCTGGTCGGGGCTGTCGCCGGCGCCGAACCAGCCGTGGCCGCGGGCGACGGCCCTGCGGTAGGCGGCGGGGCTGTGCCCGCCGATCAGGATGCGCGGGCCGCCGGCCTGTACGGGGCGGGGGTGGGCGTCGAGGTGGTCGAAGGCGACGTGCCTGCCGTGGAAGGCGGGTGCGGGCTGGGTCCACAGGGCGGTCATGGCGTCGAGGTACTCGTCGGTGCGCGCGCCGCGCTCGGCCAACGGCACGCCTATGGCGGCGAGTTCCGGTTCCAGGTAGCCGGCGCCGACGCCGACCCGCAGTCGGCCGCCGCTGAGCACGTCGAGGCTGGCGAGCTGTTTGGCGAGGACCACGGGGTGGCGTTGGGGCAGGATGATGATCCCGGTGCCGAGTTCGATCCGTTCCGTGAGGGCGGCGACGTAGGCGAGGTGGACGAGCGGGTCGAGGATCGGCTCGCCCGCGTCCATGGGCGAGTCGGGGGTGCGCGGGTCGGGCAGCGCCACGTGGTCGCCCACCCACCAGGACCGGTAGCCGAGTTCCTCGGCCAGGGCGGCCAGGCGCGCCGTCGCCCGCGGCCCGTGCGTGGCCTTGGCACTGATTCCGAACACTCCGAGTTCCATGAATGACTGCCCGCCTCGTTCGACAACGGCATGTGTGCGGCCGGGAACGCCGCACCGGTGGAGTGCGCGTTTCACGGCCGTGGACCCGTCATACCCGAAGCGGCGGCCGCCGTCACGGACGACGCGCGGCCGCCACCGCCCTGCACCTCCTGCACGTCCTCGACAACCCGAGCCCACCCGCCCCCCCCCTGCTCGCCTGTGAGCCACATCACCGTTGAGGTTGACCTTGGGTCAGGGCTCAAGCTCCTCGCAACGGCACGGCGCCGACCCGGGCGTCACCGATGCGAAGGAGCACACCACCATGCCACTCCCCCTTTCCGACCTTTCCGGCCCTTCCGACCAGGACGAGAACACCCTGCGGACCGCCGCCCTCGACGCCGCCGGGCAGGACCGCCCGGAGCTGCAGAAGGCGATCGAGGAGATCGTCGACTCCGGTTTCACCGGGGTGTCGCTGCGCGTGCACGACGAGCGGGGCGCGTGGGTCGGCAGCGCCGGGACGGCCGAACTGGGCGGGGCCGCGAAGCCGCCGACGGACGGGCGGGTCCGGATCGGCAGCACCACCAAGACCTTCACCGCGACCCTGGTGCTGCAACTGGTGGCCGAGGGCAAGGTCGGGCTGGACACCCCGGCGGCGCACTACCTGCCCGAGTTCGGTCTGGACCAGCGGATCACGGTGCGGATGCTGCTGCAGCACACCAGCGGGGTGTTCAACCACACCGGCGAGGTCTACGCCGACGGGACGGTCGCGCCGGGCATCCCCATCCCCTACGGCACCACGGGCAGCGAGTGGATGGACAACCGGTTCAAGACCTACCGGCCGCAGGAGCTGGTACGGCTGGCGCTGTCCAGGCCGGCCCGGTTCGAGCCGGGGACGGGCTGGAGCTACTCCAACACCAACTACGTGCTGGCCCGGCTGCTGATCGAGAAGGTCACCGGCCACCCGGCCGCCGAGGAGACGCAGCGGCTGATCCTGGGGCCGCTCGGACTGTCGGCCACCGTGGTGCCGGGCGCCTCACCGGAGATCCCCGAGCCGCACGCCCATGCCTACTACCGCTACGAGGACGCCGGCGAGCAGAGGACGATCGACATCACCCGCCAGAACCCCTCCTGGATCTCCAGCGGCGGCGACATGATCTCCACCACCCGGGACCTCCACACGTTCATCTCCGCGCTCCTGGGCGGCAGGCTCCTGCCTGCCCCGCTGCTGGCCGAGATGTGCACCCCGCACCCGACGGGCATCCCCAACATGGACTACGGCCTGGGCGTGTTCGTGGTGACGACGGACGACGGCGCGACCGTCATCTCCCACAACGGCGCCGCCGTGGGCCACGCGGCGCTGATGTACAGCACGCCCGACGGACGCAGGACCCTGACCGCCGCGCTGAACTGCGTGGACGACGCCGACCTGTCCATCGGCGGGGCGTTCCAGCAGGCGACGCGCAGGCTCGTCGCCGAGGTGTTCTGCGGCAGGCAGGCCGATCCGGCCCAGCCGACGGACTGATGTGCTGTGCGTAGCCGCCGAGTTCGAACCCGGGGCAGGATTGACGGATGAACGGAGTCACAATCGGGCAGGCGGCGGCATTCGTCGGCATCACGGTGAAGACGGTGCGGCACTACCACAAGCTCGGCCTGGCCGAGGAGCCGGAACGCGACAGCTCCGGATACCGACGGTACGGATCGGCCGACCTGTTGCGGCTGGTGCAGATCCGGACGCTGGCCGCCGCCGGGGTGCCGCTGGCCGAGACCGCGCCCCTGCTCGACGCCGACGCCGCGCTGTTCACCACCGCGATCGCCGACGTCGAACGTCAACTCACCGAACGCATTGAGGAGTTGACCGCTCGGCGCGACATGCTGCACCGGCTCGCCGACGGCGACCGGGCACTACTGCCCGACCGCGCCGTGGCACTGCTGGAGCGGATGGCCGGACTCGGCTTCACCCCGGACGAGGCGGCGGCCACCCGGGAGGGCTGGGTGCTGGCCAGAGCCCTGGTCCCGGAAGGCTTCGAGGACTACCTCACCGATGTCGAACACGCTCTGCTGGACGAGCGGTTCGTCGCCTTGCTCAGGCGCGGAGCCGAAGCCGCGGCCTGGGATCCGGACGACCCGCGCATCGCCGAACTCGCGACCGCCGCGGCCGACCACTTCCTCGCCAACCCCGCCCAGCTGAAGATCGTGACCGGCCTCCAGGCCCGCACCGATGCCGCGACCCGGTACCAACTGATCGCCCACCACGGAGAAGAACAGGGATCGGCCGGGGCCCGCCTGGTCGCACTGGTCGAAACCAAGCTCCGCTCCGCCGACATCCGCATCCCCAGGCCGAACTCCCCCTGACCGAGACGGGACCGATCACGCGACAAAGCCGCCCCGGCCTACGGGACCGGGGCGGCTCGCTCGTTCGCCGGTGGCGCAGGTGTCGATGGCTCAGGCGCCGTACTCGTAGCCGATCGTGACCCGGGTCGGGACGACCCAGAGGCCGAACTCGATCACGCCCTCATCGTCCGACCAGCGATGCACCCCACCCAGGACCGGGGACCCCACGCGAAGACCCAGGGCCGATGCCTCTCGGGCATCGCACTCCCGGGCGTGCATGTCGTCCCGGGCGTGCGTGATCGTCCGGCCGGACGCGTCGAGCACTTTCGCAGTGAGACCCGCGTTCTTGCCGGGCGCCGTCGAGAGCAGATCCGGCACCAGCGCGGCGAAGTGCGCCGGGTACCAGACGACCGCCAGCATGGTCCGGCTCCTGCCCCGGCCCGCGATGTACTCGCGGCGGACGAGCTGATCGCCGGGATCGAGGTTGAAGATGTCCTGCACGTACAACGGGGGCACCACCAGCTCGGCGGCGGTGACCCGGCTGGTTTCGCCCTCCATCAGACTGGACTTGAACCGCTGGACGGTGGTCAGCCGGTCCCGCCCCGTCGCGGTGGACGTCACCTCGTCCGCGACGAACGTGCCCCGCGGGCTCGTCCTGATGAGCCCTTCCACCAACAGCTGGTTCAAGGCCCTGCTGACGGTCGCCGCTGCGACGTTCCACCGCTGGCACATCTCCCTGTTGGTCGGGAGCTTCTCGCCTGGAACGAGTTCGCCGGTGAGTATCGCCTGCCGGTAGTGATCGGCGATCGCGGTGAACGTCTTGGGGCCGGCCATGCGCTACTCCTCGGTCGAGGTGATAGTCACTCAGGAAAACGCTAGTGCACCGATGTTGAAGCCGACAGCACTTCTCCTCGCTCTACCTTCTGACCCAGGACACAGGTTGAGTGCTCCAGGGAGTTCGCAGTGGCGGTTCACAAGAGGTGAAGTTCAGCGCACCGGGTCGGGCTGCGGCTCGGGGGACGGTGTGCCCGCCCAGCGGTGCAGGGCGGCTTCGAGGCCGGCAGCGTCAGCGGTGTCGCAGGCCCAGGCGACCACTCCGTCCGGGCGGACGAGGACGCCGGTCGGTGTCGCGTGGCCGTCGGTCACGCTGGTCACCCGCCCGGTCCAGCCCGTGGCGAGGCGGGTGAACGCGCCGTCCGCCGTGCGGTCGAGCAGCAGGAATCCGCCGCCGTGGCCGTGGTCGACCAGCCGGGAGCCGTCCCCCAGCCACAGGTCGGGGGCGTACCGGCCGACCAGCGGGTGGTCGCCGGGCAGGTCGATGCGTTGCGTCACCCCGGAGATCTTCTTGACCGCGTAGGTCGCGCCCGCCCCGGTGCCCAGCAGGTCGGCGACGACCTCCCGGAGCGCGGCCGACTTGGCGTCCCCGCGCAGCACCCCGATCTGGGCCCTCGTCCAGTCCAGTACCCAGGCGCCGAGGGGGCGGCGCTCGGCGTCGTAGGTGTCGAGCAGCCCTTCGGGCGCCCACCCGGCGACCACGGCGCCGAGCTTCCAGCCGAGGTTCATCGCGTCGCCGACCCCGAGGTTGAGCCCCTGGCCGCCGAACGGCGAGTGCACGTGCGCGGCGTCGCCGGCCAGCAGCACCCGCCCCGAGCGGTAGGACGCGGCCTGGCGGGCGTTGTCGCTCCAGCGGGTCGCGGGAGCGCGCAGCGCGGTGAGCGTGACGTCGGTGCCCGAGACCCGGCGCAGGCTGCCCTGCACCTCTTCGAGGGTGACCGGCGCGGAGCGGTCGACGGGGCCGCCGCCGAACTCCACGGTGACCACCCGCCCGGGCTGCGGCCCGCAGCGGTAGGCGCCCTTGGACGACCACACCCACCCGTCCGCGAGCACCGTGGGGTCGGCGATGTCGACGACCGCCAGGTGTCCGGTGAGTTCGGGGTCGGTGCCGGGGAAGCCGATGCCCGCGAGGCGGCGCACGGTGCTGCGCCCGCCGTCGCAGCCGACCAGCCATCCGGTGCGCACCGGGCCGGCGGTGGTGGTGACGATCACGCCGTCGCCGGTGTCTTCGAGCGCGGTGACCTCCACCCCGCGACGCACCGCCACGCCCAGGCGCGCGAGCCGGCCGGCCAGCAGCGCCTCCAGCTCGCGCTGCGGCACCATCCGCGCTCCGTCGACGGCGGTGTGCGCGGCGAGGTCGGCGTCGGACCAGTCCACGAGGTCGGCGTCGAGGACCATCCCGGCGAAGTGCCCGGTGAAGCGGGGTGCGCGCGCCGGCCGGTCGCCGCCGGCCGGCTGGTCGACCGCGCGGGCGAACGCCCCGACCCGTTCGAGCTGCTCCCGCTGCACCTGTTCGGCGGCCGGCAACAGGCCTCGGCGGTCGAGGGCCTCGGCCGTCGGGACGTTGATCGCCCCCGCCTTCATCGACCGGTCCGGCTCGGCGAGTCGTTCGAGCACCTGCACCGTCACCCCGGAGAGCGCCAGCTCGGCGGCGAGCACGAGGCCCACCGGCCCGGCACCGACGACGGTCACGTCCACGTCCGGGTGCACGTCCGGGCTCACGGCCTGGTTCGAATCCCGGTTCACATTCCTAGTCACGAACAGTGTTCTATAAACGAACGGCGTTCGTGTCAAGCTATGATGGTCCGGTGAACCCGAGAGAGCGACGCGCGGCACGCCACCAGCCGCCGAACCCCGACGCCGGAACCGACCCCAGGCCCCGGCGCCGCAAGGCCCCCATCACCGTGGACCAGGTCGTCGACACCGCGCTGGACGTCATCGCCGCCGAGGGCTACGAGGCACTGACCATGCGCCGCCTCGCCGGCGCCCTCGA
The DNA here is from genome assembly GCF_041435235.1 of Kitasatospora sp. NBC_01300. Lineage (NCBI taxonomy): Bacteria > Bacillati > Actinomycetota > Actinomycetes > Kitasatosporales > Streptomycetaceae > Kitasatospora > Kitasatospora sp. NBC_01300. The sequence goes on from NZ_CP108409.1 coordinate 758,270, forward strand.
CACCGGGCCCGCCTCGCTCTACGCCCACGTCGTCAACAAGGCCGACCTCGACGAGCTGCTCATCGGCCGGCTGTGCGCCGCGCTCGTCCTGCCCGAGCCCGACCCCGCGGCCTGGCGGGACCAGATCCGCGGCGTCTGCACCCAGATCCGTGACCAGTACCTGGACTACCCCGGGATCTCCCGCGCCGCGCTCGCCATGGCCCCCACCGACCTCGAAACCATGCGCGTCAGCGAAGGGATGCTGGCGATCCTGCTCGCCGGCGGCGTCGCGCCGCAGGCCGCCGCCTGGGCCGTCGACGCGCTCCTGCTGTACGTGGCCGCCTACTGCCTCGAAACCTCGATCGTGCGCCAGCGCGCAGCACACGACGACGACGCGTGGGTCCTCGACCGCGGGGAACTGCTGCGCCGCCTCACCGCCCTGCCCGCCGCGTCCTTCCCCCACACCACCCGCCACGCCGCCGAAATCACCGCGGGCACGGGCCACGACCGCTTCGACTTCACCGTCTCCCTGATGATCGACGGCCTCGGCCGCCACTAGGCCCTTTCCGGCGGATCACATGACGGCCTCGTTCTTGGATGATTATTGCTTGTGGGGCGGGGCGAACTGACAAGCGAGGAGTGGGCGATTGGGGCCGCAGCTGCCGAAGTCCGGTTGCCGCGGAGGGCGCTGGATCGATCACCGGAAGGCGATCAACGGGATCCTTTTCCGAATACGCACAGGCGTCCCGTGGCGGGACCTGCCCTCGCGGTTCGGGAACTGGAAAACCGTCTACGAGCGCCACCGCCGTTGGGGCCGTGGCGACGCGCTATGACAAGCGGGCCTACGTCTTCCACGGAACCGTCACCTTAGCGGCGATCAGGCTGTGGCTGCGCCCCTGACCGCGTCTCAGTGCGCGGGCTCGGCCAGGAGCAGCGCGTTGAGGGTGGCGTAGTCGAATCCGCCCTCCAGTGTGGTCGTCGTGCCATTCTCCAGCAGTTCGCGGGCAGCCCGGCGGACCAGCCCGTACGCCGCCTCTGCGATGGAGGATCCAGCACTGATGCGGGCGGCTCCCGCCTCGGCGAGCTCAGAGACCGGGAGTGCGCCGGGGCCGGCCAGGACGTTCACCGGCAGGGGTTGAGAGCCCACGAGTGCCCTGACCGTCTCGGCGTCCGGCGTGCCGAGGACGAAGATGCCGTCCGCGCCGGCTGCCGCGTAGGCGCGGGCGCGGGTGAGCGTCTCGTCCAGCCAGGCCGTGTGGTCACCCGGCGGCAGGCGGTGCGTGTCGATGCGGGCGTTGATGAACAGCGGGATGCCGGTCTCGTCCGCGGCCCTGCGGGCGGCTGCGATCCGCTCAGCCTGCTCGGCGACGGGGTGCAGGGTGTCCTCGAGGTTGATCCCCACGGCTCCGGCCGCGAGGACGCCTCGGACAGTCTCGGCCACGCCGTCAGGGCCGGTCGCATAGCCGCGTTCGATGTCGGCGGTGACCGGTACGTCAACAGCGGCCGTGATCCGGGCGATCGCGCCGAGCGCCTGGTCGCGGGTCATGTGATCGCCGTCGCCGCGGCCGAGTGACCAGGCGACCCCGGCACTGGTGGTCGCGATCGCAACAGCACCTGCGTCCGCCACCACACAAGCGGAAGCACCGTCCCACGCATTGGGCAGGACCAGCGGCGTGCCAGGTACATGCAGGGAACGGAACCTCTGCGCCACATCAAGAAGCGTTGCCATAAGCAACATTGCATCACGAGAGCCAGATGGACGATCACGGCCCGCACCCCGTCGACGCCATGATCCGCCGGACAGGGCCTAGAGCTCTCTGTCCGACTCCGTTCACACGGCTCCGCCCGCCGCCCCGGCCCGAGAACGAGGGCCGGAACGACGGGCGGAGCAACGCGCGGAACGACGCGCAGGTGCGGTCAGGCCTGGGCGTTGCCCGGCTGGCGGCCGGGGGCGTCGGCGGCGGCGCGCTTGAGGACGGCGGTGTTCGCGGTGACGGTACCCGGCTCGACCCCGGCGGCCTCGGTGACCTGGACGCTGCGCTCGCCCAGGAAGGCGTACGAGCTGCGGTCGAAGATGATCTCGTCGCGCGAGCCGGTGGCGGTGTTGGTCCGGGCGATCGCGATGCCGGTGCGCCCGGCGGCGTCGGTGGCGCTGTCGAGGAGGACGACACCGGGGATGCGGGCCGCCGCCTGGTAGAGCGCGGCGGCGAGCTCGCCGGGGACGGCCTGCTCGCGGATCAGGTCGGCGATGGTGACGAACGCCTGCTGGTCCGGCCCGTTGCCGCTCCCCTTGGTCTCGGTGTAGATCTTCTGCAGGAGTTCCTGCGGGTCGGTGGGCAGGGTGCGCAGGTAGTCGTAGGACGGCGCGTTCAGGTGGTTGCCGCTGTCCGCCGAGAGTGCCGCGCCGCCTTCCGGGGACTTGCCCTCCTCGGTGAGCCAGCCGGTACGGCCGTCGGCCGAGCGCCAGATCTGCCGCTGGTGGGGCTTCTCGACCCACACCTTCGACGTGCCGCTGCTGAGGTCGACGGAGCCCGCGAGGTGGGAGACGGTGCTCTCGATGTAGACGTACTGCCCCGGACGCAGGACGACGTCCGGCGCGGCCTTGGCGGCCAGCGAGATCCGCTCCACCGCGCCGGCCAGGCCCGCGGTGTCGCCCGCCGAGACCTGGATGACGGGCGCGGCGACGCGCTCACTGCGCGCGGGGGTCGTTCCCGCGCTGCCGAACGTGGTGGCCGCCACGGTGGCGGCGAGGGCGAGGGCCGCCACCGTGGTGGGAACGGCGATCAGCAGCCGCCGGCGCTTCCTGACCTCGGGGCGGACCGGCACTGCGGCTTCGGTGGTACGGGTGATCTCACTCATCAGGAACTCCTCGATCTGGCGCTGCCGGCCGAGCGGGACGGCAGGTGCTCCGGCCGCCGGCAGCAGGTGCCTCAGCTCCGTGTCGTCGAGCGGCTGCCGCCGCTGCGGGATGCTGGTCATCTGCTTCACTCCTTGTTCGACCGGGCCGGAACCATCCGGCCACCCTGTACTTGTCCGGCTGCCCGCAGGGGTTCCCGGCGAGTTTTCTCGGCCTGCCGCAGTTCCTTGTCGGCCAGGGCGCGCAGCCGGGTCCGGGCCCTGGAGAGCCTGGAGCGCACGGTGCCGACCGCGATGCCGAGGGCCTCGGCGGCCTCGGGGTAGCTGAGGCCCGCCCACACGCACAGCGAGAACACCTCGCGCTCCCCGCGGCGCAGTTTCTCCAGCGCCGCCTTGGCAGCCAGCAGTTGATCGCGGTCGGCGAGGCGGCCGACCAACTCGTCGGCGAAGTCCGGGGCGGGATCGGGGAGCGGCATGCGGGCGAGGGCGGCCGCATGGCGGCGGGCGGCCCTGGCCCGGTTGCGCAGGACGTTGACGGTGATGCCCATCAACCACGGGCGGGGAGTGGTGCCCTCGTCGCGGAGCTTGTCCCGCAGACGCCAGGCCTCCAGGAAGACCACCGCCATGACGTCCTCGGCACCGGCGCGGTCCCCGCTCACCCGGACCGCGTGCGCCAGAACCGCGCGCGAGTGCTCCTGGAACAACTGCCGGAAGGCGCCCGGGTCCCCGGCTCTGATCCGTTCGTGCAGCGAATAGTCCACACCTCTGGTTGTCCGGCCACCACGAAGCAGTTCCAGTGAGCTGCGTCACAGGTGTGCCGGCAATCGGCGGATGCCTTTCGCACTGACAGCAGGTCCTCCGCGCAGGTGCCGACTTGAGCGGCGGCACCTGCGCGGCGGCACCTGAGGCGCTCGGCCCGGTAGCGAGCGGCTGCCTACCGGGCCGTCCCCCGAACGCCACGAGGTGTTCCGGCGAACCCCCCGATGCCGAGAACTCTGCAGCGGCGGCGCATTGTCCGAAAGAGCCCTCTGGGCAGGACATTCAAGTCGGACAACTATGTGAGGGGGCGGGAGAGGCCTGCCAAGGGTGGTGAACGTGGACACGCGGCCGAACGGGACACGGCGCAAGGCCCGACTGGGCAGACCGGAGGGGTTCGTCGATCCGCAGGCCGGCCCGGTGGAACGGCTCGCCTGGGAGCTGCGCCAGTTGCGGGACCGGTCGGGCGCACCGAGCTACCGCGCACTGGCGAAGGAGTCGCACTACTCCGCCAGCACGCTGGCGGAGGCGGCGAAGGGCGAGCGCCTGCCGTCGCTGGCCGTGGTGCTCGCCTACGCGCGGGTGTGCGGCGGGGAGAAGGCGGAGTGGGAGGCCCGCTGGCTGGCGGCTTCCCGCGCCGTCCAGGGGCCGTCCGCCACCGCGCAGGACGACGACGAGGACCGCGCGGACGGGGGCGACCCCGCTCACTGCCCGTACCTGGGACTGGCCGCGTTCGGCACGGGGGACGCCGACATCTTCTTCGGCCGCTCGGAACTGGTGAGCCACCTGGTCCGGCACGTGGGTGACCACCGGCTGACGGCAGTCGTCGGCGCCTCCGGCAGCGGCAAGTCCTCGCTGCTGCGGGCCGGGCTGCTCCCCCGGCTCGACGAGTCCTGGCACACCGCGCCGCTGGTCCCCGGCGACCACCCACTACGGGCGCTGGCCCTGGCGGTCTGCGCCGTGACGGGCGGTGACGCGGAGGCGCTGTCCCGCGCGCTGGCCGACGAGCCCGCGGCCCTGGGCATCGCGCTGGACACCTGGCTGGTCACGCAGCCCGCCGACCGGCGCGTCGTCCTCGTCGTCGACCAGTTCGAGGAGCTCTTCACCACCTGCGCGGACGCCGGGGAGCGGGAAGCGGCCCTGGCCTGCCTGGCCTGGACGGCCGGCGTGCGGACGACCGGCGACGGGGCCGCCGGCGCGGCCGAGGCCCGAATACGGGTCGTCATCAGCGTGCGCGCCGATTTCTACGACCGCTGCCTCGCCCACCCCGCCCTGGCCGCCGCCCTCCGCTCCGGCGCCCAACTACCGATCGGCGCACCCACCCGGGCCGAGCTGCGGGACATCGTCGTCGAGCCCGCGGCCCGAGCAGGCGTCGTGGTGGACCCCGATCTGCTGGAGGCCGTCCTCGCGGAGGCCACCGGCCAGCCCGGCGCTCTGCCGCTGGTGGCCCACGCGATGCGCGAGACCTGGACCAGGCACCGCGGGACCGTCCTGCGGCTGGCCGACTACCGGGCCATCGGCGGCATGCGGGGAGCCATCACCCAGACCGCCGAGGCCATGTACGCCGCTCTCCCGCCGGGCCACCAGGAGGCCATGCGGCTGCTGTTCCTCCGGCTCACCGCCCCGGGCGAGGGCACCGAGGACACCCGCCGCCGCCTGGCCCGGAAGGAACTCGACGGCCTCGCCGACGCCGCGACCGTCGACGACCTCCTGCACCGGCTCGCCGCCGCCCGCCTGATCGTCCTGGCCGACGGCACCGTCGACGTCGCCCACGAAGCGGTCATCCGCGCCTGGCCGCGGCTGCGCCACTGGATCGACGTCGACCGCGAGGCCCTGCGGACGCACCGCCGGCTCACCCAGGCCGCCCTGACCTGGCACGAACTCCAGCGCGACCCGGGCGCGTTGTACCGGGGGGCGCAGCTCGCCACCGCCTGGGGCTGGTCCCGTACCCGGGGCGCGGCGCTCAACCGGTTGGAGTCCGCCTTCCTGGACGCCAGCATCGCGGCGGACGACCAGCGCGGCCGTCGCCGACGCCGGACGGTCGTGGCGCTGGCCGTCCTGACCGTGCTCTCCCTGGTGCTGGCGGTGACCGCGTTCGTCCAGGGGGAGCGGTCCGACGCGCAGCGCCGGGTCGCGGTCTCCCGCGAACGGGCCGCCCAGTCCAGGCAACTCCTCGAAACGCAGCCCGAGGCCGCGGCGCTGGTCGCACTGGAGGGCTACCGGACGGCCCGCACCACCGAGGCCCGGGGCAGCCTGCTGAGCGCCTACGCCGCCTACTCCTCCAACCAGTTCACCGGTCACACCGGCGCCGTGACGGCGGTGGCGTACGCGCCCGACGGCCGCACCCTGGCCACCGGCAGCGCCGACCACACCGTGAAACTGTGGGACACCACCACCCACCGCATGCTCGCCACCCTGACCGGCCACACCGGCATCGTCAACGCGGTCGCCTTCAGCCCCGACGGCCGCACCCTGGCCAGCGCCGGCGCCGACCACACCGTCCGGCTGTGGGACGTCGCCTCCGGCCGCACGACGGGCCTCCTCACCGGCCACACCGGCGCCGTCTCCTCGGCGGCGTTCTCGCCCGACGGCCGCACCCTGGCCACCGCCGGCGCCGACCAGACCACCCGGCTGTGGGACGTGGCGTCCCAGCTCACCGTCGCCACGCTCACCGGTCACGCCGGTTCCGTACGAGCAGTGGCGTACGCGCCCGACGGCCGCACCCTGGCCACCGCCGGCGCCGACCACGCCGTGAAGCTGTGGGACAGCACCACCCACCGCGTGCTCGCCACCCTCAGCGGCCACACCGGCTCCGTCGGCACCGTCGCCTTCAGCCCCGACGGCCGCACCCTGGCCAGCGCCGGCACCGATCACACCGTCCGGCTGTGGGACCTGGCGTCTCACGACACCACGGCCGTCCTCAACGGGCACACCCAGGAGGTGAGCCAGGCCGCGTTCACCGCCGACGGCCGCACCCTGACCACGGTCGGCCAGGACAACACGGTCGCCCTGTGGGACGTGGCCGGGCAGCGGCTGACCGCCACCCTCCACGAGACCAACACGTCCGCCCCCGCGCTGGCGCTCTCCCCCGACGGCAACGAGCTGGCGACCACCGCCACGGATCACATCGTCCACACGTGGGACCTCAGGACCCGCCAGATCGCCGCCACCTTCAGCGCGACCAACGGCCTGGAGGCCGTCGCGACCGTCGCCACCTACGCCCCCGACGGCCGCACCCTCGCCATCGGCCACACCGACGGCTCCGTCACCTCGTGGACCACCAACCCGCCCCGCCCGCTCGTGACCTTCGCGGCGCACAGCCAGGACATCATGCACCTGGCGTACTCCCCGGACGGCCTCCTGCTGGCCACCGCGAGCTCCGACCGCACGGCGCGCCTGTGGGACGCCGCGTCAGGCCGCCCGGTGGCCACCCTCGAAGGCCACACCGACCAGGTGTCGAGCGTCGCCTTCTCCCCCGACGGCCGCACCCTGGCCACCAGCAGCCTCGACACGACCGTACGCCTGTGGGACGTGGCGACCCACCAGACGACAGCGGTCCTCCAGGGGCACACCAGCCTGGTCTCCAAGGCCGCCTTCTCCCCCGACGGCCACACCCTGGCCACCGCCGGGTACGACGGGACGGTGCGCCTGTGGGACCTGGCCACGCGCCGCACCGTCGCCGTCCTGTCCGAGAACGCCAACGCCATCTCTTCCCTGGCCTTCTCCCCCGACGGCCGCACCCTGGCCACCGGCAGCTCCGACGCCACCGTGCGCCTGTGGGACGTGGCGCAGCGCCGGACGGTCGCCACCCTCACCGGCCACATCAACACCGTCTTCTCCGTCACCTTCAGCGCCGACGGCCGCACGCTGGCCAGCACGGACGCCAGCGGCACGGTGTGCCTGTGGGACGTGGCATCACATCAGGTCACGGCACTGCTCGTCGGTCACACCAGAGCCGTGCACACGGCGGCCTTCAGCCCCGACCAGAGCACGCTCCTCACCGCCGCCGGCGACGGCGCACGGCTGTGGCCCACGGACGCGGACCGGACCGCCGACCGCATCTGCGACCTGAGCCGGACCAACCACTGGCCCGGCTCCCCCTCCGGCCCCACCCCGGGCGGCTCCTGCCGGTGAGCGGTATCGCGCCGGAACCGCCCGGGGCGCCGATCCCGGCCGGTCCGGCCCCGCCGGTCAGGCGGTGGCGGGTTCCGCCGACCTGACCGCCCGGGTGGCCGGCGACACGGTGAGGCGGACCACGCTTCCGGGTGCGAGCGCGGGTGCCCCGGCGGGCAGGGCCCAGGCGACGGTGCGGTCCGCGTCGCCCGTGTCCACGGCCAGGAACCGCGGTGCCTTGTCGCGCTTGCGCGGCTCCATGCGCAGCACCTCGCCGGTGACGGTGTGCGGAGCGCGCCGTTCCAGCACGGCGAGGGCGAGGTAGTAGGCGGTGAGCGCGCCGAAGCAGGCGATCGCGACCGTCTCGCCCGGCAGGGGCCCTGAGCGCTCCATGGCGTGGCCGAGCCAGCCGTGGCCGCTGGCGTAGTTGCCGGGCATCGTCGCGAGGAACGCCGCGAACAGCGTCCAGCGGCCGAAGCGGCCGGCCGCCGCGACGGCGAGCATCCCGATGCCGACCCAGCCGAAGGTCAGCAGCAGCCCCGGGCGGCGGAGCGAGTGGCTCGCGTCGGGGCCGGAGGTGACGGCCCAGTCGGGCTGGCGCAGTGCGGCGAACAGGGCCAGGCCCACGACCACCACGGCGGCGGCGCCCGCCAGTTGCAGCAGTTGTGCGGTGCCGGCTCCGAAGCCGAGGCGCAGGCGGGGGTAGCGGATCCGGACCGGGCGCCAGGCACCGCCGTAGGAGGACCAGACCCGGCGCTTGTCGCCCGCGTCGAAGCCGAGGAGTCGTGTGGTGTGGGTGGTGACGGCGAGCGCGGCGCCGTACGCGAGGTAGCGGTCCCACACGGTGACGGCCGCGGGCGGCAGCTGGGCGAAGTCCTCGTGCGCCCGCAGCCACGTCTGGACTCCGGCCCAGTGCCCTGCGCGTTCGAGTCCGAACCGGGTGGCCCGTTCGCCGAGCGCCCTGGTCAGCAGGTACATCAGCGGGACCGACGGAAGGACGCCGACCACGACCGCGGCGCGGACGTTGTGCCCGCCCGTGAGGACGCCCAGTCCGAGGAGCACCCCGGGCCCGAAGGCGGCGACGGACAGCGCGCCGGCCAGCAGGGGGGCGAACCGGGCCCGGGAGAGCCCGCGCAGCCGGGCCTCGGCGATGATCTCCCGGCGCAGCGCGCTGTTCCACGCCTTCGCGCGTTCCTCCGCGCGGAAGGCGATCGCGCCGATCGGGGCACCGGACCCGCCGGCCTGCTCGGTGATCCGGGCGAGGACCCGCTGTTCGTACGGGGTCAGGTCGGTGGCGTCCCTGCCGGTGACGTGCACCGTGCTGTGTCCCGGATCGGCGGCGGGCTGTCGCACCTCGACCAGGCCGCGCGCCGCGAGGTCCAGCAGGGTCGCGGCGGCGGCGTGGTCCACGGAGCGCCACCGGTTGGCCAGCAGGGCCACGACGGCCGGTGCCTCCGGCTCGGAGCCGAATTCCTGCGTGGCGGGGCCGGTGTGCACGGTGCCGTTCCGGGTGGCCATGAGGGAGAGCCAGAAGGCGGCGAACCAGAGCACGATCAGCCCGGCGCCGGCCCAGTAGAACTGGTCTTCGAGGCTCATGCGAAGCTCACCCGGGTCGCCTCCTGAACGGCGGCCTCGGCCTCGAAGTACTCCCGCTGGCCGTGCGTGCCACCGAGCTGGGAGACGAGGTTCCCCGGGAAGCTCTCCAGAGCGGTGTGGTAGCTCTGGACGGCGCTGTTGTAGAACTGCCGCGCGTAGGCGATCTTGTCTTCGGCCGTGGTCAACTCCGCCTGGAGGGTGGCGAAATGCCGGTCGGCCTTCAGCTGCGGGTAACTCTCGCCCAGGGCGAGGAGCCTGCCGAGGGACGCGGTCAGCACGTCCTCCGCGGCGGCCTTGTCCGCGACCCCGAGGCCTGCGCCCGTGGCCGCCCCGCGGGCGGTGACGACGGCCTCGAACGTCGCCTGCTCGTGCACGGCGTACCCGCGCGCGCCCTCGACCAGGTTCGGTATCAGGTCATGTCTGCGCTTCAGCTGAACGTCGATCTGCGCCCACGACGCCTGGGTCTGGTTGCGCAGCCGCACCAGCCGGTTGTACGTCGCGACGACCCACCACGCCAGCACCGCCACCAGTACGACGACGACGGCTCCGGCTATGACGACACCCATGATGCCCTCCCGAGGAATGACCCGGTGTTCCGGGCATTCCGGCAGGTCGTGGCGATCTTAGGGGTATTCGCCGGTCGACCGGCGCCATTAAACCGGGGGGCGGGTGCGACCGGCGCCGGGCTGGTGGGCGCCGGACTCACGGGCGCCGGTCGCGGGGCGTCAGTTGGGCATCGGGCGCGGGCGGCTGGCGGGGGGATCCGAGGGGATGTCGTCCACGCTGGGCAGGTTCTTCAGGAGCCAGTGGACGCTGTTGTCACCGCCGAGTTCGGGGAAGTCGACGACGGCGGTCTCGCAGAGCCAGAGCAGGTGCTCCTTCATGGTCGGGTGCCCCTTGGCCTTCTGCTCCGCCGCGAAGTCGTAGTACTCGAAGGTGGGGGCGGCACAGGTCCCGTCCCAGGCGGGGTCGTCGCTGCCCGGGGTCGTCATGAGGAGTTCCGCGAGGGGGTAGAGCACACCGCTCATCGCGGCGATGAAGGTGCGCTCCAGGTGGTAGCGGGTGTTCCGCTGGTTCGGGTTGAAGTTCGACTGGACGTCGTAGAGCTTGTCGAGCATGGCCAGGGTGTAGCAGTAGGCGGCGTTGAAGAGGACGGCCAGGCCTGCGGCCGGTCCGGAGAAGTCCTTCACCCGGGGATCGCCGGGGACGTTGCGGACCTGCCCGATGACCTCGATGCCCTGTTCGATCCTCTTGAACTTCGCGTAGTGCGAGAGCTCGTCGAGGCCGGGGCGCGGGTTGATCGGGTCGATCGGGACGGTGGCCTTCTTCGGGTCCACGCCCTCGCCCTGCTCGACCACCATCCTCAGAGCGCTCTCGGCGGTCTGGAGGTCGGTGATGACCACGGGTTCGCCGCCGCCGTCGTGGTTCCAGTACGCGCTCTCGTACTGCCAGGGGGCGTTCGCCTTCGCGTACTTCCACACGTTGTCCGGGTCGACCTCGGTCAGGTGCTTGAGGCCGACCTCGATCGCCTTGTAGAACTGGCCGAGCGTGTTGTACTCGTCCGGTTGCGGCGCGGCGCCCTTCTCGGCGGGCAGTTCCAGCGGCAGGAACACCCGGTTCATCAGATCCCTGCTGCACGGCTCCAGGTGGAGGGTCAGCGGCGGAGTCCGATGGAGCATCAGGCTCGGGTACTTGGGGATGAAGTCCGGGTCGTAGAAGACGACCCGGTCCGCTCCGCCGAGCGCGATGATCAGGTTGCGCACCAGGCACAGGTGCAGCATCTCCTCGATCGCGATGCTGATGATCGTGCGCTGCGCGGAGATTCCCGGGTCCCACTGGCTGTGGCCCTTGGTGCCGATGGAGTAGGCCGCGTACAGGTACATCGGGACGGTCGACAGCTCGACCTGGGCCGCCTGGTACAGGTGGTCGAGCAGGGTGTCGATGTCCTCGATCGGTTGATCGGCCTTGATCGTGCTGATCGGGGTGACGGCGAAGGGGATGTCGGCCTGGCGACGGGTGGCGGGCTTGGTGGTCGTCATACCTCGGCTCCGTTCGGTTCCGGGCGCTCGGGGCGCGGTGGGGGCGGTGAGGGCGGTGAGGGCGGTGCGAGTGGCGGACCGGTCCGGGCGGGGCGGTCCGGGCGGTCGGTGTAGGAGTGCTCGGTGTTCGAGGAGGCGAGGAGCGCGCGCCGGACGTCCTCGGTCAGCTCCGTCACGTGGACACCGTGGTCCCGGCGGCGCAGCAGCAGGAGTACGGGGCGTGCGGCCGGCGGCTGCGGGTCCTCGCCGCGGGCCACCGCGGCCGCGTAGTGGTGCACGGGGTGGCGACAGGCCAGTACGCGGCACGCGCGGGCCGGCTCGGCGTCGTACACCTCGGCGAAGGCCCGTTCATATCCCGCGAGTTCGACGATCAGCTGGACCCAGGGGTCGACGTCGCGGCCCGGTGGGTCGCGGTCGGGTCTGGTGGTCGCGAGGTGTGTCGCGAAGCCGTCGGCGAAGTGTTCCAGGGTCCAGCTGCGGGGCGGGCAGGTGTTCAGGTACTCGGTGGCGAGCGCGTCGAAGGCCTCCGGCCCCAGGAGTCGGCGCAGCGCGGGGAAGCAGGAGCGCAGGCAGGCCAGCAGGCGCAGCCGGTAGCCGCGACGGTAGACGTCCAGCCGTTCGTCGGCGGTGAGCCGGCTGGACGGTGTGAGCACTTGGGCGGTGGCCGCGCCGCCCTCCTGGTCCGGGCCGGTGGCGTGGAGGACGGCGGCCTGCAGCCAGTGCTGGAGTTCGGCCAGGTGCAGCGGCGCCCCTTCGACCGTCGACATGTCAGACTCCCGTCGCGACGGGAGCGTTCGTCGGATCGAGGGCCCGTCGGCGCGCCTTGTCGAGTTCCGCCACCAGTTCGGGGAAGGGCGGCAGGTGGTCGTCCCACTCCAGCAGGGTGGACACGGGCCCGGTCAGCGCGATCGCCGCGTCGTACAGCTCCCACACGGCCGGTGCGACCGGTCCGTCATGGGTGTCGATCAGATGTGTGCCCGCGTCGGTGTGACCGGCCAGATGGATCTGCACGACCCGGTCGTGCGGGAGTGCTCCGAGGTAGGCGCGCGGATCGGTGTCGTGGTTGACGGCCGACACGTACACGTTGTTGACGTCCAGCAGGAGCCCGCAGTCGGCCTCGACCGCCAGCCGCGCGACGAACTCCTCCTCCGGCATGGTCGATGCGGCGAAGCCCACGTACGTGCTGGGGTTCTCCAGCACCAGCGGGCGCTCCAGGAAGTCCTGCACGGTCCTGACCCTTCGCACCAGGTGCGTCAGCGCGGCCTCGGTGAAGGGGACCGGCAGCAGGTCGTGGGTGTTGAGCCCGGCGACCCCGGTGAAGCACACGTGGTCCGACACCCAGGCGGCGCCCACCGTGTCGGCCAGCTGCCGGAGCCGCCTCAGGTAGTCGAAGTCCAGGGGCTCCACGCTCCCGATCGACAGCGACACCCCGTGCATGACCAGGGGGTGCCGCTCGGCGACCCGGTCCAGTACGTGACGCGGGTGGCCGTGGGAGTCGAGGTGGTTCTCGGAGATGATCTCCAGCCACTCGGCGCCCAGCCCGTCGCCGAGGTGGTCCAGTACGTACCGGTGGTGCGGGCTGCGCAGGCCGACACCGAACCCCAGGTTCGGCAGGTCGAAGCGGGACACCCTGCCGTGCCGCTCGCCCTGGTGGGGCTCCGTCACGCGGTCGCCTCGTCCGACGGCAGCGGCAGCACCTGCGGCTTGCTCCGGTCGAGCCTGCTCTTCCTCCGCTCGGCCTCGTTCACCTCGTACGGCGGGACGAGGTCGTCCGGGTAGCCCTCGCCCGGGGACGGGCCGAACGGGAGGCCGGCGGCGTACATCCGGGCCTCGAACAGCTGGCGGGCGAGCTTCCAGACGCTCTTGCCCTTCAGCGGGCCGCCCGCGAACACCCGGCTGACGTTGATCGGGCTCGCGCAGCTGCCGTTCTGCCGACAGGCCTGGTCGCCCGGCTTGGCGAGTTCCGCGTCGGGGCCGGTGTAGCCGCACCCGCCCTGTCCGCGGCACTCGTTGGCGCCGTGGCACACGTGCAGGACGGTGGCACAGGCCCCCATGCCCGCCATCGGCGCCTTCTCGTCGATGTCGTGGTTGCGGCAGGCGTTCAGGCCCATGCACACATGGAGTTCGAGGGCCTTCTGCAGATCGGCCGCGGACACGCGCGGCCCGCCGGCCTCGTGCGCGGCGTGCCGCAGCGCGATCCCGTCGTCGCCGCCGAGGATCACACGTTCGATCTCCGCCAGCTCCTCGGGGCCCAGGTCCGGGAAGCCGTCACCGTCGGCCTTCCTGCCACCGTTCTCCCTGCCACTCACGAGTACCTCCTCGATCGCCTTGGCTCGGGCACCCACGGCGGTGCGATTCCGCCGCGATGTGACGCGATGTGAGGTGGCGCGATCTCACACGATGTGACGCGCGCCACAGCCGCCAAGGTGATCACAGCCGGGGGCGGGCTGGATAGCGCCAAATGAGTAGTGTGCGAATTATTTCAGTCGGGCGCAGCGCCCGGACGTCGTCCGCGTCGGAGCGGGGCCCGCCCCGGTGGCGGCGGCGGACGCCTGCGCCGACGGCAGGCGTCAGGACGGGAGGTATCAGGACGGCAGGGTGTCAGGACGGGAGGGTCCAGCGCTGGTTGGGGCCGCCGTGGCAGTCCCAGATCTGCAGCCTGGTCCAGTCGGCGCCGCTGCCGTCGCGGGCGTCGAGGCAGCGGCCGGAGGCCGGGTTGAGGAGCGTGCCGTCCGGGCGTGGCTGCCAGCGCTGGGCGCCGGTGCCGTTGCAGTCGTAGAGCTGGGCGGGCGTCCCGGCGGCGGTCCAGCCGTTGGTGACGTCCAGGCACTTGCCGAGGGCCCGCAGGGAGCCGTCCTGCCCGACGGTCCAGTCCTGGGCGCCGGTGGAGTTGCAGCGGTAGAGCTGGACGGCGGTGCCGTTGGCCGTGTCGGCGCGGTTGAGGTCCACGCACTGCCCGGCGATGCCGGTCACCCGGCCGCTCGGGCGGGGGGTGGCCCAGCTCTGTTCGGCGCCCCCCGAGCAGGTCCGCAGCAGCAGCCGGCCGTCGGCGGCCGCGAGGCAGCGGCCGGACGCCGGGTGGAGGATCGAGGAGCCCGGACCCGGGCGCCACACCTGGTCGGCGCCCGCGGTGCAGTCCCGCAGCCGGACGGCGGCGCCGTCGTCCGGGCCCGCCGGGGTCAGGCAGCCGTCGAGGGCGCGGACGCTGCCGTCCGAGCCGACCGTGGCGTCCTGGGCCGCCGTGCCCGCGCAGCCGGCCAGCCCTACCGCCTCGTTGCCGTCCGCGGCGGCGGCGCCCGCGTCCAGACAGGACCCGTCGGCGCCGGTGATCCGCCCGGACCAGGTGGAGACGGCCGGCGCGCCCGGGACGTCCACCGCACCCTGCAGCTTCGGCGCGCGCGAGGAGGAGCCGACCATGAGGCCGTACCGCCCGCCGGGCACCTGCCAGCCGTGCACGCCGGTGTCCCAGACCGCGAAGGAGGAGCGGTCCAGCGGCAGTTCCACGTGCGTCGACCGGCCGGGCGCCAGCGTGACCTTGTCGAAGGCCTTGAGCTGCTGCGGCGGCTCGCCGGCGACGGACGGGAAGGAGACGTACAGCTGCGGCACCTCGGTGCCGGTCCGGGCGCCCTGGTTGGCGAGGTCGAAGCCGACCCGCACCCGGCCGGCGGCGTCCGGGCCGGTCACGGTGAGGTTGCTGTAGCCGAAGGTGGTGTACGAGAGGCCGTGGCCGAAGGGGAACAGCGGGGCGGTGGCGGTCGCGTCGTACCAGCGGTACCCGACCGCGAGCTGCTCGGTGTAGTGGTAGGCGCCGTC
Source organism: Kitasatospora sp. NBC_01300 (assembly GCF_041435235.1). NCBI lineage: Bacteria > Bacillati > Actinomycetota > Actinomycetes > Kitasatosporales > Streptomycetaceae > Kitasatospora > Kitasatospora sp. NBC_01300. The sequence continues at coordinate 773,422 of NZ_CP108409.1, forward strand.
CGTGCCGGGGTACTGGGAGGCGTCCCGGATCGGCGTGGCCGCCGCCGAGGTCGGGAAGGTGACGGGCAGCCGCCCCGCCGGATCGACGTCGCCGAACAGCACGTCGGCGAGCGCGGTACCGCTCTGCTCGCCCGGGTACCAGGCCTCGACCACCGCCGGCACCGCGTCCAGCCACGGCATGGTGACCGGCCCGCCGGTGTCGAGCACCACCACCGTCCGCGGGTTGGCGCGGGCGACGGCGCGGATCAGCGCGTCGTCCGCCGGGGCGAGGTCCAGCGAGCCGCGGTCCGCGCCCTCGGTCTCCTCGTCGCCGACCACCACCACCGCGACGTCCGCCCCGGCGGCCACCGCGGCGGCCGCGTTCGCGTCGTCGCCCGGGTGGTAGCGCACCGCGACGCCCGCACCGGCCCGGGCGGCGATGCCCTGGCGCGGCGTCACCACCTGGTCGGGGTAGGGGGCGACGTGCGAGGAGCCGTAGCCGCCGGTGTAGGCGTGGTCGGCCCACGGGCCGATCACCGCGACGGACGACAGGTGCGCGGCGTCCAGCGGCAGCACCGACCCCTGGTTGCGCAGCAGCACCGTCCCGGCGGCGGCCGCCGCCCGGGCGTCGCGCGCGCCGGCGGCGGGGTCGGCGGCGGGCGGCTGGCCCCCGTCCAGCGCCCCGGTCCGGACCATCAGCCGCAGCACCCGCCGCACCTGGTCGTCCAGGACGGCCGGGGCGAGCCGGCCGTCGGCCACGGCGGCGGCCAGGTCGGCGAAGTACGTCGTACCGCCGAACTCCTGGTCCAGCCCGCCCGTCGCGGCGTTCACCGAGGAGTGCGTGGCCGGGTAGTCGGAGCCGACCACCCCGTCGAACCCCCAGCGGCCCTTCAGCACGTCCCGCAGCAGCGGGAAGTTCTCGCAGGCCCAGATGCTGTTGACCGGGTTGTAGCCGCACATCGCCGACCAGGCCCGGCCGTCCCGGACGGCCGCCTGGAAGGCGGGCAGCTCCATCTCGGCCAGCGTCCGCTCGTCCACCTCCGAGCTGTAGGACTGCCGGTTGTTCTCCTGGTTGTTCGCCGCGAAGTGCTTCACCTGGGCCGCGACGCCCTGCGCCTGGATGCCGCGGACCTCCGCCGCCGCGACCCGCCCGGCGAGGAACGGGTCCTCCCCCAGCGTCTCGAAGTTCCGCCCGCCCTGCGGCACGCGCACGAGGTTGACCATCGGCGCGTACAGCACCTGGTAGCCGCGCGCCCGGGCCTCGCGGCCCAGCACCGCGCCGTAGGTGGCGGCGAGCCCCGGGTCGAAGGCGGCGGCCAGCGACACCGGTGCCGGCAGCGCCGTCGCCGGCTGCCCGTCCCGCACGCCGGCCGGGCCGTCGGACAGCAGCAGCGGCGGGATGCCCAGCCGTGGCACGCCCCGGACGTAGCCGACCGAGTACACCCCGTTCGGTGCGGCGATCCCCTGCAGCAGCGTCGCCTTCTCGTCGGTGGTCAGCTGGCCGAGGAGCGCTTCGATCCGCTGCTCCGGCGACGGCCCGCCCTGCGACGGCCCGCCGTGCGACGCCCCGTCCTGGGACCGCCCGTCCTGGGACTGCCCGCCGTGCGGCGCCGGACCGGCCGGTCCGGCGACCGCTGGGAACATGCCGGAGCCGGAGGCGGCCGCCAGGAGGCAGCCGCTGAGTCCGAAACGGAGTATTCGCGTCCACGAGGAGATACGCCGCATGGCAGCACCTTTCGACGAAGGCGGGCCGAGCCGGGAGGGCCGGGAAATGTGACGGCCAGTCAAATTTACGGCGTATTAACACTTACCGGCAGGTAGCGCGCAAGGGCGCGTCGGATGCACCAAGGGCGCAGACAGTCACCGAGGGGCGCAGGCGGGGCGCGGGCGGCGTCGTCCCGGCCGTCGTTGACGCGTCGTCTATCCGCTGTCAACACGCCGACCCTAGCTTGTCCGCGCCCCGTGATGCGGGCGTTATACGGAAGAAAGTTGAGGCGCGATCAGTGAGATTCCCCTTGGTGCGGCCGCGCGGGCGGTGGCCCGAACGGTTGGCCGCCATAGGCATGGCCGTGTTCCTGGCGTTCACGTCGATGTCCATGCTGAGCGCTCCGCCCGCGTCCGCGTCGACGGAGGACACGGTGTACGCGGCCCGGTACCTGAAGTTCATCGACGAGGTGCGGGCCAATGCGACCCTCCCGCTGCTCGATGCCCAGGCCGCAGCCGAGCACGATGTCCGTCAGGCCCAGGAAGGGACAGAGGGATTCGTAGAGATCCCGCTCACCTGGCTCGAGGAACTCGATCCGACGACGGATCGCCAGCCGGCCAGCCTGTACGTGCGCCGGAGCGATCTGTACATCGTGGGGTTCCTGAGGCCCGCCATGGGCGACGAGAGGCAAGGGCGGTTCTTCCGGTTCCGCGAGGTGAGGGGCCTTACGGCACCGGAGGGCTACGAAGAGGTCGACCTCGGATACAACGACAGGTACAACGACGCGAACGGCCTCGACGACCAGAACACCGTGACGATCAACCGCTCCGATCTCCAGATCGCCGCGGAGGCGCTGCGCACGGCGAGGAACAATCACGACTACCGCCAGTACCTGCGTGGGCACCTCCTGCGGCTGGCCGTGGGTGTGGCCGAAGCGGCCCGGTTCCAGCCCATCCGCGACGGCATCTACCGCGCTCTTGCGAACGGCGGGACGTGGCACGCCAACGAGACCGTGTGGCGGGACAACGAGACCGTTCCCGACGCGGTGCGGCAGGTCGTCACCGGCGGTTGGCTCACCAATCACTGGAACGACCTGAGCCGGTTCGTCACGGCCTGGATGCGGACCCCGGGCGCTGATCTGGAGACCCCCTACGACGGGGGCGTGCTCGACACGGCGTTGCGGGGTGTCCCCTTCACCATAGGGAAGGTCCTGGTGATCCTCGCGACCGTGCACGTCGAGGCGGCGGCCGTGCCCGGCCCCGGCTGCCGACGGCCGTTCCAGCTGGGGTCCGACGCGGCCTCCGCCGGGCCGGACACGTGCACCGCCCGGTACAAGCCCATCGACGCCGCGGTGTCGGTCAGCGACTCGCGTGGCACGGTGATCCTGTTCAAGGGGCCGAGCTTCCAGTACATGATCGGGTCCCGGGACTGGCCGTGGGCACTGGACGGGAAGCCGAGCAGCATTGTCCAGGCCTGTCCGGCACTGCGGGGCACGGACTTCGCCCTCGGGGTCGACGCGGCCCTCCGGCTTCCGGACTACCCGGACGACCTGCTGCTGTTCCGGGGCGACCAGTACCTTCGCCTCCGGCTCGGGACGGGAGCGTTCGGCAGGAAGACCCTGGAGGGCTGCTCCGCGGTGACCAAGCCGGCCGCCATCGGGGACGCCTTCAAACCGTTGAAGGGCACCGTCTTCGCGAACGGCGTCGACACCGCGGTCTCCGTCACCGGAAGCCAGGTCTACTTCTTCAAAGGGGACCAGTACGCCCTCGTCCAGGTCGACCTCGGCGGGACCGGGGACAGGATCGTGAACGGTCCGAAGACCATCGCGGACAACTGGTCCGCGCTGAAGGCGGCCGGCTTCTTCCGGGACCTGGACGCCGCCTTCTCCGTGCCCCGGCCCGTAGGGGGTAGTTCGTCGTCCTCCACGGAAACCGTGTTCATCAAGAACGGCGCCTTCGTCTCCATGGAGGTCCATCCCGGCACGGTGGACGACGACTACATCTCGGCCGGCATGATCGACGACGACTGGTACTACTTCAGGAACTCGCTCTTCTCTGCAGGAAACGGTGCCACCCGCATCCCGGACAGCATGCACCGACCGTCCAAGGGGCTTGCCCCGGGCCCGATCAAGGGCCTGGCGGGCAAGTGCCTGGACGTCAAGGACGGCTCCCGCGACAACGGGACCCCGGTCCGGCTCCAGGACTGCAAGGGCGGTGATGCCCAGACGTGGTCGGTGCCCGGTGACAGCACGGTCCAGGCCTTGGGCCTGTGCCTGGACGCGGACCACTCCGGGAAGGACTACGGCACCAAGGTGCAGCTGTGGGGCTGCAACGGCAGCGACGCCCAGAAGTGGACCCGCACCGCGGCCCGGGAGCTGAAGAACGTCAACGCCGGTCTGTGCCTGGACGTACCCGGCTCGGTGTCCGACGACGGGCGGCAGTTGCAGCTGTACGGCTGCAACGGCAGCGACGCCCAGAAGTGGGTGCTCAACGACCCGTCGGGCACCGACCGGCCCACGCCCGTGAACGGCGACGCCGGCTCCCCCTTCGACGACTCCGCCGACGACCGCGGCACCAAGCCCGCCACCTCCGGCGACTGCCGCCCCGAGGGCATGACGCCCACCGCGGGCGTCGCCGCCCGCTACTGCGACGTCTACGACAACGCCGGCCGGGAGTGGGTCGGCAACAACCGCACCCGTCGTACGGTCGGGTACTTCACCGGATGGCGCACCGGGACGAAGGGAGACCCCACGTACCTGGCGTCCAACATCCCGTGGTCGAAGGTGACGCACGTCAACTACGCCTTCGCCCGCGTCGAGGACAACCGGATCTCCGTCGGCGACGTGAACGACCCGAAGAACCCGGCGACCGGCATGACCTGGGACGGCGACCGGAACGCCATGGATCCGTCCCTGCCGTACAAGGGGCACTTCAACCTGCTGAACACCTACAAGAAGAAGCACCCGGCCGTGAAGACGCTGATCTCCGTCGGCGGCTGGGCGGACACACGCAACTTCTACGCGATGGCCACCAACGCCGACGGCTCGGTGAACCAGGCGGGCATCGACGCGTTCGCCGACTCCGTGACGGACTTCCTCGACCGGTACGGGTTCAACGGCGTCGACATCGACTACGAGTACCCCACCGCCCTTCCCAGCACGGGCAATCCGAACGACTGGGACGTCTCCAACCCGCGCCGCAAGGGCCTCCAGCAGGGCTACACCTCGCTGATGAAGACCCTGCGGACCAAGCTGGACCAGTCCGGCACGGCCAAGGGCCGCTACTACCTGCTGACCTCGGCCGGGTCCGCCTCCGGCTACCTCGTGCGCGGGCTGGACGCCGGGCAGGCGCTGCAGTACCAGGACTACGTCAACGTCATGAGCTACGACCTGCACGGCTCCTGGAACAAGTACGTCGGCCCGCAGGCCCCGCTCCACGACGACGGCAGGGACAACGAGCTGGCCGACGCCGGGATCTACAACGACCAGGCGCCCGACACCAAGGACTACCAGAAGAACGGCTACTTCAACGTCGACTGGGCCTACCACTACTACCGCGGCGCCCTCCCGCCCGGCCGCATCAACCTCGGCATCCCCTACTACTCCCGCGGCTGGCAGAGCGTGCAGGGCGGCACGGACGGACTGTGGGGCACCTCCGCCATGCCGGACCAGTCCAAGTGCCCGCTGGGCGTCGGCGGCCGGGGCCCGGCCAACGGCCAGGACTGCGGTCTCGGCGCGACCGGCATCGACAACGTGTGGCACGACACCGAGGACGGCCGCGAGGTCGGCGCCGGGTCGAACCCGCTGTGGCACACCAAGAACCTCCAGGACGGCCGCACCCCCGGCTACCTGAAGTCCTACGGGGTCGACCCGGCCACCGACGCCGGCAGGCTGACCGGCAGCTACGCCGAGAAGTACTCCGACCCGCTCCAGTCGTCGTGGCTGTGGAACGACAGCAGGAAGGTGTTCCTCTCCACGGAGAACGAGAAGTCGATCGACGCCAAGGTGAAGTACATCGCGGACAAGGGCGTCGGCGGCGCCATGATCTGGGAGCTCGCCGGCGACTACACCAAGCGCTCCAACGGCGAGTGGGGCATGGGCTACGACCTGACCACCCGCCTCGACAACGCGCTCAAGGGCGCGGGGGCGTACGGCAACACCACCGGCGGCGGCAAGCCGCTGCCCTCCCAGGTGATCGACGTCAAGGCCGAGCTGGTGGACTTCCCCACCGACGTCGGGGACATGTGGCCGATCCAGCCGAAGCTGCGGATCACCAACAACTCCAAGGTCGCCCTCGTCCAGGGCACGGAGATCTCCTTCGACCTCCCCACCTCCGCCCCGCCGGTGGTGAAGGACGGGGCCTGGAAGGAGATGAGCGGCATCGTCCCCGGTCACACCGGGCCCAACGCGGGCGGGCTGAAGGGCGACTTCCACCGGGTGACCATCAAGCTCGGCTACTGCGAGGACGTGCCCGCCGGCCGGTCGAAGGACATCGACGTCAAGTACTACCTGCCCATCACCGGCCCGGCGAACGTCACCTTCAGGATCGCGGGCAAGGACTTCGGGTCCACCGGTGACCGGCGCAGGGCGGTGACGACGGTCGATCCTCCGGCGGTGTCCGGCACCGGCCAGTGCCAGGCCGCGCCGTGGCAGGCGCACGCCTACAACCCCAACCCCTCCTTCGCGTTCTGGCAGACCGGCGACAAGTGGATCATCGAGGACCGCAACAGCGGCAACGTCCTCGACCACCCGGGCAGTTGGACCGACGCCCACCTGTCGATGAAGCAGACCGGCAACGCCAACCAGCTGTGGACGGTGAGCGAGGACGACCAGGGCTGGTACCACATCAAGTCCGCCACCAGCGGCCACGACCAGTGCCTCGGCGCCACCACGGCCAGGGGCACGCTCACGGTGCGGGACTGCGACGGGAAGGTCGACCAGTGGTGGCGGCTGGTGCCGCTCAGCACGGACCAGGCCACCGCGGGCAAGCCGATGCTGGACCGGTGGGTCACCGGTGGCGCCAAGCACGGCAGCTCCTACGCGCTGGGCAGCTTCGCAGACGGGACCGACTGGTGGAAGACCCCGGCCTACCTCGCCGCCCCCGCCAACAGCGCCACCGCCTCCAGTACGAAGATCATCGCCGGGGACACCGACGGCGCCTGGGCCTCGACGGTGTCGTGGAACGGCTTCTACTGGCGCGCCAAGTGGTGGAACAAGGCGACGGACGAGCCCGGCAGGAGCGACGCCTGGCAGAAGCTCGGCCCCACGCCGTGACCGACCCGCACCCTGACAGGAGTTGACGCCGGCGGGCCCCGGCAGAGCATCGCCGCTCTGCCGGGGCCCGTTGCGCATCGGCGCGGCCGGCCGGCTCACCCGGGTGCAGGTGTCAGGGGGTGCCGGGCCGGGTGGGCGTCAGGTCGGCGACCAGGAGCGTCAGCAGGTCCGTCGGCGCCTCGATGAAGCGGTAGTGGCCTCCCTCCAGGAGTTCGAAGGTCGTCTCGCCGCAGGCCGACCAGCCGGTCATCAGTGACGGCTCGATGCCCGTGTCCTGGGTCCAGCCGATGGCGGTGATCGGGGACGGCAGCCGGACCGGCTCGGCCACGTGGTACCGCTTGTTCATGTCGACGTCGTTCCGCAGGACGCCGAGGTAGAGCGCGAGCAGGCTCGGTTCCAGGGTGCCGCCCAGTTCCGCGACGAGCTGGCGCAGTTCGTCGGCCAGCTCGTCGTCGTCCATGCCGAGGAAGCGGCCGTAGGGGCCGTCCTGCGGCGCGACCTCGGCGGAGACGAACACCCGGGTCGGGGCGGGGCAGCCCCTTTCGACCAGCCGTACGGCGGTCTCGTACGCCGCCAACGCGGAGCCGCAGTGCCCGAACAGGGCGTAGGGGCGGTCCAGGTAGGGGCGCAGCGCCTCGCAGAGGTCGTCGGCCAGCGCCTCGTAGGTGGTGTGGGCGGGCTCGCGCATCCGGTTCTCCCGGCCGGGCAGCTGCACGGGGCAGACCTCGACGCCGTTGGCCGAGGACGGCCACTGGCGGTACATGCTCGCTCCGCACCCGGAGTAGGGCAGGCAGAACAGCCGGGCCGGTGCCACCGGCGACGGCTCGCGCAGGAACCACTTGTTGCGGGTACGGGCCGGCGGAGCGTTCACTGATGACCTTCCGGGTGGGGTTTCTTCTCGGGTGCGGCTGCGGTGGGACAGGGCCTAGCGGGTCCGCGCGGTGATCGGCAGGTGGGTGAAGCCCGCGATGATGTTCGAGCGCATGCGTCGTGGCTCCCCGGCGAGTTCGAAGCCGGTGAACCGGCCGAGCAGTTCGGCGAACAGGATCCGCAGGGCCACCCGGGCGACGGTGTGTCCGATGCAGTAGTGCGCGCCGACGCCGAACGCGATGTGCTTGTTGGGCCGCCGTCGGATGTCGAAGGTGTCCGGGTCGGCGAACACGGTCTCGTCGCGGTTGGCCGACCCCAGCCACACGACGACCGCGTCCCCCTCGGCGATCGGCACGCCCCGGACCTCGACGTCGCGGGTGGCGTGGCGCATGAAGTGCTGGGTGGGCGAGGCCCATCGCAGGGACTCCTCCACGCCGCTGCCGAGCAGCTCCGGGTGGGCCGCCCAGTCGTCCAGGACCGCCGTCCCGGCCAGTTCGACCATCGCCGCGATCGGCGGCTGGGCGGTGGTGACGGTCGCGCCGAGCAGCAGGCTGTAGCAGTTGGACACGATCTCGCCCGGCGACAGCCGGCGTCCGTCCAGTTCCATCGTGAGCAGCACGCTGATCAGGTCGTCACCCGGTGCGCGGCGACGCGCGGTGACGATGTCCTGGAAGTAGGCGAACAGTTCGCGGTGGGCGGTCACCAGGGTGGCCTGCGGTCCGGCGGCGAGCTGGAACTCGGGGTCGTCCGCGGCGATGCAGGCGTGGGCGAGCCGGACCAGTCGCGGCCAGTCCTGTTCCGGCAGCGCCATCATGGTGCCGATCACCGCCATCGGCAGGGTGGCCATGGCGGCGGCGAAGTCGAACGGGCCGCCGTCGGCCAACGGCCGGAGCAGTTCGACGATGACCCGGCGGATGGCCTCCCGGTCGTTCTCCACCGTCTTGATCGACAGCGCCTGTTGCAGCGGGCCGCGCAGGTGCGCGTGCCGGGGCGGGTCGGTCACGGCCATCTGCCGGCCGCCGGCGGGGTCGCCCTGGCCGAGGAGGTTGAGCAGGGTGCCCTGTTCGGAGGTGAACGTGTCGTGGTCGCGGAGCACCCGGTTGGCCTCGGCGTAGCCGACGACCGACCAGTAGCCGATGTCGCCGACCGGCTGCCAGCTCACCGGGGCGTGGCGGCGCAGCCGTCGCCACACCTCGTGCGCCCCGCCCGAGTGGTAGAGGTCGGGGTCGATCAGGTCGACCGGCTGCGGGGCGAGGACCGGGCATCGCGGGGTGGGGGGAACGGCCGTCATCGGGGCTGCTCCTGCCGTGCTCCGCCGGCGGGACCCGCCGTCGGACCGTCCGGGCTCTGCGTCGGACCGTCCGGGTCCGCCGTCCGCATCCGGGCGGTGAGGGCCGTCGCCAGCTCGGCGACGGTCGGCGACAGGTACAGGATCTGTGCGGGGAGGTCCACGTCGAACTCGCGCTGGGTGGCGACCAGGAGGTCGGTGGCCAGCAGGGAGTGCCCGCCGAGGTCGAAGAAGTCGTCCTCGACGCCGACCGGTTCGATGCCGAGGATGTCGCCCCACAACTCGGTCAGTCGCGTCTGCACCTCGGTGACGGGCGGGACGTACTCGTTGGCCACGTTGCGCGGGACCCGGGTGGCGCTGGGCAGGGCCCGGCGGTCGATCTTGCCGTTGCGGTTCACCGGCAGCTCGGGACGGACGAGGATCGCCCAGGGGATCAGGTAGCCCGGCAGCCTGTCCCGCAGCTCGTGGCGCAGTCGCCGGCCGAGGTCGGCGTTGCCCGCCGGGTCGGGCTGCGTGGGCACGACGTAGGCCAGGAGCCGGGTGCCGCCCGCCGGGTCGGCCTGCGGCAGCACGACCGCGTGCCGCACCTCGGCGAGCCGTTCCAGCTCGACCTCGACGGCGCGCGGTTCGGCGCGGTAGCCCTGGACCTTGACCTGGTCGTCCGCGCGTCCGACGAACTCCAGCGTGCCGTCGGGCAGCCATCGCACGAGGTCGCCGGTCCGGTACATCCGGGCCCCCGGCTCGGTCCCGAACGGGTCGGGCAGGAACCGTTCGGCCGTCGCGGCCGGGCGGCCCAGGTAGCCGCGGGCCAGGCCCGCCCCGGCCACGTACAGTTCGCCGCACTCGCCGACGGGCACCGGCCCGAGGTCGCCGTCGAGCACGGCGACCCGGGTGCCGCTGATCGGGCGTCCGATCGGCACGCTGCGCAGCTCCGGGAGGGTGCTGCTGGTCCAGCAGGTCGTGTACGTGGTGTTCTCGGTCGGCCCGTAGCCGTTGGTGAAGAGCAGCTCCGGGTAGCGGGCCAGCAGGTGCTGGACGTGGCCCGGCGAGGCCACGTCGCCCCCGGTGAGGACGTGCCGCACGTCGGCGAACGCCTCCAGGTGGGAGCTCACCATCTGGTGGAAGAGCCCGGTGGTCAGCAGCAGGACCGTCACGCGCTCGGCGCGGACGACGCGCGCCACGTGCTCCAGCGTGATGGCGACCGGGGGGAAGAGGACCAGCCGGCAGCCGTTGACGAGGGGGGCCCAGATCTCGAACGTGGACGCGTCGAACGCGACCGGCGCGAGGTGGAAGAAGACGTCCTCGGCGCGGACGTCCACCCAGTCCGCACCCCGGACGAGCCGGTCGATCGCCCGGTGGGGCACGCCGACGCCCTTGGGCTCGCCGGTGGAGCCCGAGGTGTAGCTGACGTAGGCGAGCCGGTCCGGGTCGCCGGGGCGGGCCGCAGCCGCCGGCCCTGCGGCCGGCTCCTGCGCCGGGCCGCCTTCCGTCACCGTGACGACGGTGACGGGCAGCTGCTCCCCCAGGGACTCTCCGACGATCACCATGCCCGCGCCGGCGTCCCTGAGCAGCATCGCGTGGCGGCCGGCCGGGTCGTCCGGTTCGAGCCCGAGGTACGCCCCGCCCGCGATGAGGACGGCGAGCAGGGCCACGATCAGCTCCGGCGACCGCGGCACCAGCACGCCCACGACGTCCTCCTGCGCCAGTCCGGCCGCGCGCAGCCGCCCGGCGAGCCGGTTGGCGCGGTCGTTGAGCTGCTGGTAGGTCAGGGTCCGTCCGTCGCAGGTGACGGCGGGCGCGTGCGGGGCCCGCTCCGCCTGTTCGGCGACCAGCTCGTGGATGGCCCGCGCGTCGAACGGTGGCCGTCCGCTGCCGACGAACGCCGGGATGTCGGAGGTGAGGACCGTCTTGGTCAACTGCTTCCCGCTTTCCTGTGCTGAAGTGTCCCCGTCGGGGTTGGACGCGCGACCGTGTGGGCCGTCGTTGTGGCCGTCGCCGTCGTGGTGGCCGGCGCGGTGGCCGCTGTCGGCGCTGCTCGGTGGGCGGTCGTCGCGGTGGCCGCTGCGCAGCACGTGGTGCGCGGTGTCACCGGGTGCGTCCACCGCCTCAGACCGCCGGCACGTGGAAGAAGGTGTCCCGCGCGGCGATGCGGCCCTGCGGCGTCATCCGGAAGAAGTCGGCGAACCGCAGCTCGACCTCACCGCCGTCGTGCAGCACGCCGCGGAACAGGCCGTGCACCGCCACCTCGTCGTCGGTCGTGACCACGGTGGCCAGGGTGTGCACGCCGGTGCGGATCACCCGCTGGTCGCGGTAGAAGCGTTCCAGTTCGGCGTGCCCGACCATGGGTCGGTAGCCGGGGCGGTGGTAGCGGGCGTCCGGGGTGAACAGGGCGACCAGCGCGGGCACGTCCCCGGCGTCGACGAGCTGGTAGTACCGGCGGACCTGGGACACCCCCAGTGCCGGGGCCGTCGGGGTTTTCTGGGCCATCGGGGTCTCCGGTCGTGCGGGTGTTGCCGGTGCTGCTGGTGGTGCCGGTGGTGCCGGCGTTTCGTCGGGATGGGAGAGGGTGTGGACCATGCCGAGGTGCTTCCTGTGATCGTTCGATCGCTTGATCGGTGTCAGGGTCGTGTGCGTGGTGAGAGGGCCGGTACGGCCGCGGCGTCCGGGGCGTCCTCGACCGCTTCGACCAGGCGCGCCGGCGTGGGTGCCTGGAACAGGGCGCCGAGGGTGAGTTCACGGCCGAACCGCACCCGCACCCGGTTGACCAGCCGGGTCGCCAGCAGGGAGTTGCCGCCCAGCGCGAAGAAACCGTCGTCGACGCCCACCGCCGGCCGGCCGAGCACCTCGGCGAACAGCGCGCACATCGTCTGCTCCGCCGGGGTTCGCGGCTCGGGCCCCGACGGTGCCGGTGCGAGGTCGGGGACGGGCAGCGCGGCCCGGTCGATCTTGCCCCTGGGCGTCAGGGGGAAGGCGTCGAGCGTGACGATCGCCGAGGGCACCATGTAGTCCGGCAGCACCGCGCCGACGTGTTCCCGCAGCGCCGCCGGGTCGAGCCCCGAGTCCCCGGCCGGGACGACGTAGCCGATCAGACGCCGGCCGGTCGAGGCGCCCGGGCCGGCGACCACGGTCGCCTGGGCGACGGCCGGGTGCCCGGCCAGCACCGCCTCGATCTCGCCCAGCTCGATGCGGAAGCCGTGGAGCTTGACCTGCTCGTCCGCGCGGCCGAGGAACTCGAGTTCCCCCTCGGCGTTCCAGCGGACCACGTCGCCCGTGCGGTACATCCGCTCGCCCGGTGCGCCGAAGGGGCACGGCAGGAACTGACCGGCCGTGCGGCGAGGGTCGTTCAGGTACCCGCGCGCCACGCCCGCACCGGCGACGTACAGCACGCCGGCCACCCCCGGCGGCACCGGCGACAGCGCCTCGTCCAGGACGTACACCCGCCTGTTGTCCACCGGTCGGCCGAGGGGGACGACGTCGGGCACGGGCTCGCCGGGGCGCAGCACCCGGCGCGTGGTGAACGTGGTGGCCTCGGTCGGGCCGTACCCGGCGACCACCACGGAGTCCGGGCACCGGGCCAGGACGCGCCGGACGGCATCGGCCGGCACGATGTCACCGCCGGTCCACACCTGGCCGACCCCGGCCAGCGTGCCGGGCGACTCCTCGGCGAACACCCGGAACAGCCCGGCCGTCAGCCACAGCGCCCCGACCCGGTGGTCGACGATGAGCCGGTGGAGGTCCGCGAGCGCCAGCTCGCCGGGCGGGGCCACGACGACCCGGCCCCCGTTGAGCAGCGGCACCCACCACTCGTAGGTCGAGGCGTCGAAGGCGTGCGGGGAGTGGGCGAGGACCCGCGGGCCGTCCGACTCGCGCCAATAGCCTTGCGCGGTCAGGCTGATGACGTTGCCGTGGGTCAGGGCCACCCCCTTCGGCGTGCCCGTGGACCCGGAGGTGTACAGGACGCACGCCAGGTGGTCCGGGCGCAGCGGCACGACGGGGTCGGTGGCCGGTTCGTCGGCGAGTCCGGGGTCGGCGTCGACGACCACGACCGGTGTGCCGTGGGACAGTGGTGCGTCGTCCCGGGTGGCCCGGTGGGTGAGCAGCACCGCCGCCCCGGTGTCGTCCAGGACGCGGCGCAGGCGGGCCGCCGGGGCCCGGGTGTCCAGCGGCACGTAGGCGCCGCCGGCCTTGCTGATCGCCAGGACCGACACCACCACGTCGGCGGAGCGTTCCATGAGCACGGCCACCGTGCTGTCGCAGCGGACGCCCAGGGCGATGAGGCGGTGGGCCAGCCGGTTGGCGCGGTCGTTCAACTCCGCGTAGGACAGGGTGGTTTCGCCGCACACCACGGCGGGTGCGTCGGGCGTGCGCGCGACCTCGGCCGCGAAGGCCAGCGGCACCGTCGGGTGCGGCAGCGGCTGCGTGGTGCGGTTGACGGCCACGACGGTGCGCTGCCGTTCCTCGGGGGTGAGGAGATCGGGCCGGCCGATCGGACGGTCCGGGTCGGCGGCCACCGCGTCCAGGAACCGGAGGAACCGCTGCTGGTGGGCGGTGAGTTCGGCCTCGGAGTAGAGCGCGGGGTTCGCGTCGACGTCGAGCCGGGGCTCGGTGCCGTCGGAGCGGTCGTAGACGGAGAACGAGAGGTCCTCGACCGGCCCGTTGGACAGGTTGTGCACGGTGGCCCGGACGCCCGCGAAGTCCAGGTGGTAGTAGAAGGACATGATGTTGACGAGGGGCCCGAACAGGACCCGCTCCGACCGGGCCGGATCCAGGTCCCTGCGCAGGTCCTCGCTGCGGTGGCGCTGGTGCCCGCGCAGGGCGGCGACCTCCTCGGCCACCTGCCGCGCGAGTGCGGACAGGCCCTGTTCCGGGTGCACGCGCAGCCGCAGCGGCACCACGTTCGCCACCATGCCGGGGACGGACTGCACGGAGGAGCCGGTGCGCCCGGTCACCGGCATGCTCAGCACGATGTCCCGTTCGCCGCTGAGGCGGTGGAGGTAGGCGGCGACCGCCGCGGTGAAGGCGGTGGGCCAGCTCGCCCCGGCGGGCCGCGCGGCCCGCCGCAGCGCGGCCACGGTGGGCACGTCGAGGGTGCTGGTACGGCGCAGGAAGCCGTCCGAGGCGGCCGCCGAACGGCTGGCGAGGCTGACGGGATCGGGCCGCCCGGCCAGCCGGGCCGCCCAGAACTCCCGGTCCTGTTCGGGCTGTTCCGACGCGTGGTAGGCGGCGTCGTACGTCAGCAGGGTGCTCAGCGGCCCGAAGGCCGGCCGTGCCCCTCCCCTGCCCTCGACCAGCCCGGTGTAGGTCCTGGCGACGCGGCGCGCGATGAGCGACATGCTGAAGCCGTCGACCACGATGTGGTGGACGCGCTGGTACCAGAGGAAGCGGTCCGGCGCGACGGCGAACAGAGCCTGGCGGAACAGCCGGTCCCGGGTGAGCCCGACCGGCGTGGACAGGTCGGCGCGCATCCAGCGCTCCGCCGCCCGCAGCGGATCCGGTGCCAGGGTGAGGTCGACGTGGTCCATCGACCAGTCGGGCGCCGGGGTGACGACCTGCCGGGGGCCCTCGGCACCGTCGGTGAGGCGAACGCGCAGGGACTCGGTCTCGTCCACCACGCGCCGCACGGCCGTCTCGAACAGCTCCGGGTCGATCGGCCCGGGGATGTCCACGTACTCGCCGGTGTTGTAGACGGGGCTGCCGGGGCGCAGGTGGTGGGCGAACCAGATGCCGGACTGGGCCGACGACAGCGGCAGTTCGTGTCCGTCGCTCATCCGAGCTCCTCCAGGACGGCCGACAGCGCGTCGGCGAAGGGTGCGGCGTGGGGCGGCGACAGCATGTCGTGGTGGTTGCCGGGCACCTCGACCACGCTCAACGCCCCCTCGGTGCGGTCGCGCCACCGGGCGGGGACCACGACCGGGGCGGCGAGCACGGGGTGTGCCTCGGCGCTCGTGAACAGGTGGATCGGTGTCCGCAGCCGCGCGGTCGACCGGTAGCGTCGGGCGGCGTCGCCGTTGGTGGTGAAGACCCTTACCATGCGCCGCAGTTGTTCGGTGCGCACCCGCCGGGGAAGGCGCTCGTCGGCGTGCGCGTCGTGGAGCAGCAGCGAGAGGGCGTCCTGCTCGTCGAGCTCGTGGAGGTCTCCGACGGCTCCGGTGGGCAGCCCGGAGGCGAGCGCGAACCGGGCCGTCCCGTGCGCGTCATGGCCGCCTGGCCCGTCGGTGGGTCCAGCAGTGGAGCCGTCGGTGGCTCCGTCGGTGGCTCCGTCGGCGGGCGCGGGCGCTCCGACGTCGATGATCCCGAGGAATCCCGGGGGGTTCCCCTCCTCCTCCAGCAGACGGGCCATCTCGAAGGCGACCAGCCCGCCGAAGGACCAGCCGGCCAGCAGGTACGGGCCGTCGGGCAGGACGGACCGCAGCTCCCGCAGGTAGCGCTGCGCCTGCTCCTCGACGGTGGCCAGTGGCGGCTCGTCGGTGTTGTAGCCGACGGCCTCCAGGCCGTAGACGGGTCGGCCGCCGGCGAGCGGTCCGGCGGCGAGCGGTCCGTCGGGGTGTGCGGCGGGGTGTGCGGCGGGGTGCTCGGCCAGGCGTTCGGTGAGGTGTTCGGTGAGGTGTTCGGTGAGGTGTTCGGCCAGGTGGAGGAAGGAGCACACGTCGCCGCTCTGCGGGTGCACCAGGATCAGCGGCGCCCTGCGGTGGTCTCCTTCGGCCAGCGGGACGACGAGCCGGCGCAGGGCCTGCGAGGCGTTGGGCAGTTCCGCGCACAGCCCCTCGACGGTGGGGTGGCGGAACACCGTGTTCAGCGGCACGGTGACCCCCCACTCCCGCCGGACCGCCTCCACGAGCTCGACCGCCCTGAGCGAATGCCCGCCCAGCGCGAAGAAGTCGTCCCGGACGCCGACCCGCGGGGTGCCCAGCACGCGCTCCCAGATCCTGGTCATCAGGAGTTCCAGCAGGTCCCGCGGCGGTAGCGCACCCGCCTCGTGGCCGTGGCGGGCGGGCTCGGGCAGGGCCCCGCGGTCCACCTTGCCGTTCGTGGTCAACGGGATCCGGTCGAGTGCGGTGAGCGTCGTGGGCACCATGAACTCGGGCAGGGTCTCACGCAGCGAGCGCCGCAGGACCGCCAGGTCACCGGGCTGGTCCTGCCACACCAGGTAGCCGGCCAGTTCGGCGTCCGTCCCGGTGCCCCGCACCGTCACCGTGGCCCTGGCGACACCGGGCTGCGCGCACAGCGCGGCCTCGATCTCGCCCAGCTCGATGCGGTACCCCCGGATCTTCACCTGCTCGTCGGTGCGGCCGAGGAAGACCAGGCTGCCGTCCGGCAGGTACCGCGCCAGGTCGCCGGTCCGGTACAGCCTGCCGCCGTCGGCACCGAACGGGTCGGGCACGAAGCGCTCGGCGGTCAGCCCCGGCCGGTTGGCGTACCCGCGGGTGACGCCGACCCCGCCGATGTGGATCTCGCCCGGGACGCCGACGGGCACCGGGGCGCCGGCCGGGTCCAGCAGGTAGATCCGGAGGTTGCCGAGCGGCCGGCCGATCGGCACGGACCCTCCGGGCCGGGCCAGGTCCCGGTCGGCGTCCACGCGCCGGGTGACGCAGCCGACGGACGCCTCGGTGGGGCCGTAACCGTTCCAAAGCGTGGAGACCCGGTCGAGGAGCCGCCGGGCCAGGGCGGGCTGGAGCGGTTCGCCCACGCAGATCGCCTGGAACCGGCCGCCCTGCCATCCGCCGTCCAGCAGCAGGAGCCAGGTGGCCGGTGTGGCCATGAGCGTGGTGACGCCGAACTCGCGCATCATCTCCGTCAGGCGCGGGCCGTCGACCGCGACCTCCGACGGGGCGATCACCACGCTCGCGCCCCAGGCCAGGGGCATGAGCACCTGGGGGACGATGACGTCGAAGGAGATCGAGGCCACCGAGGCGACGACGTCGTCCCCGTCGAGGTCCAGCTGCCGGCCTCGGACCACCAGGTAGTTGACCACGCCCTCGTGCGGGACCAGCACGGCCTTGGGGCGGCCGGTCGAACCGGAGGTGTAGATCGAGTACGCCAGGTCGGCGGGCGTCGCGAGCGGCGGCAGCCCGTCCCCGGGCAGGGCCGCGATGAGCCCGGCCTCGTCGTCCGTCCACACCGTCGCGGCGCCGTGCTGCGGCAGCCGGTCGGCCAGGGAGCGCTGGGTGAGCAGCAGCGGCACTTCGGCGTCGGCGAGCATGAACGACATGCGCTGCGCCGGGAGGTCCGGGTCCAGCGGCAGGTAGGCGGCGCCCGACTTGAGGACGGCCAGCAGGGCCACCACCAGGTCCGCCGAGCGCGGCAGGCACACGCCGACCAGGCGTTCCGGCCGCGCGCCCCGGGCTCGCAGGTGTCGGGCCAACTGGTTGGCCCGACTGTCGAGTTCCCGGTAGGTCAGTCGCTGGGCGCCGCAGCGGACCGCCACCGCGTCGGGGGTCCGCCGGGCCTGCTCCTCGACCAACTCGTGCACGCAGAGGTCGGCGGGGAAGGGTTCGTCGGTGGCATTGGCGGCCACCAGCAGCGCTTCGCGCTCGGCCTCGGTGAGCAGGTCCAGGCGCGAGACGGGGCGGTCGGGGTCGGCGGCCGCGGCGTCCAGCAGCCGCAGGTAGTGGCCGACCAGGCGTTCCACGCTCGCGCGGTCGAACAGGTCGGTGTCGAAGGCCACGGTCCCGGTGGTGCCGGTCGTGCCGGTCGTGCCGGTCGTGGCGGTCGTGGCGGTCGTGGCGGTCGTGGCGGCCGACCGCTCGGCTATCACCAGGCTGAGGTCGACCTTGGCCGTGCCGTTGTCGACCTCGATCTGTTCGACCTCCGTCCCCACCAGCCGGAGGGCGGCGGCCGGGTCGGACAGGCCGGCGAACATCACCTGGAACAGCGGGTTGCGGTCGAGGCCTCGGGCCGGCCGCAGCTCCTGCACCAGCCGTTCGAACGGCAGCTCCTGGTGCGCGTAGGCGTCCACGGCGGTCCGGCGGACCCGGTCGAGCAGTTCGGCGAAGCTCGGGTCGTCCGCGAGGTCGGTGCGGATGACCACGGTGTTGATGAACGAGCCCACCAGCGGGTCGAGTTCCGGACGGGTCCGGCCCGCGACCGGGGTGCCGACCGCCACGTCGGACTGCCCGCTGTAGCGGGCGAGCAGGGCCTGGAACCCGGCGAGCAGCGTCATGAACATCGTCGCGCCGTGCCGCCGGCCCAGCAGCCGCAACCGGCCGGCCAGTTCCTCGGGCACCGTGAAGGTGATCCGCTCGCCCCGGCCCGCGCGGACCGGTCCGCGCGGGCGGTCGGTGGGCAGGTCCAGCGGCGACAGCCCGGACAACTGTGTACTCCAGTAGTCCAGTTGGCGCTTCAGGCGCTCGCCGGAGAGCCGGTCCCGCTGCCAGTGGGCGAAGTCCGCGTACTGGATCCGCAAGGGGGGCAGCTCGTGCTCGCGGCCTTCCAGCCGGCTCCGGTACATCGCCGACAGGTCGTCCCACAGCAGCGGCATCGACCAGCCGTCGACGGCGATGTGGTGGACGACCACCACCAGGACGTGTTCGTCCTCGCCGACCCGCAGCAGTGCTGCGCGCAGCAGCGGGGCGGCGGCCAGGTCGAACGGGCGCAGGATCTCGGACCGGACGAGGTCGAGGGCCAGCTGCGCCCGGCGTTCCGCGGGCTCGGCCCGGAGGTCCGTGACGGGCAGGTCGAGCGGCCGGGCCGGCTCGACCGAGGGGCTGGGGCGCCCGTCCCGCTCGGGGAAGGCGGTGCGCAGGACTTCGTGGCGTCGCACCAGCTCGGTGAGGCTGTGGCCGAGGGCGGCCACGTCCAGCGGGCCGTGCAGCCGGAAGACCTCGTGGACGTTGTACATCGCGGGGCCGGTGGACAGCCGCTCGATCAGCCACATGCGTTCCTGGGTGAACGACGTCACCTGTGCACCCGCCGGGCGGGGCGGGATCGCGGCCTCCGGCTCGCCCTCGGCGGCCCGGCTCCGGGCCGCGCGGACGCGTTGGTCGAGCAGGGCCCGGGTGGCGGCCCGTGTGGTGGCCGGCGCCGGGCCGGTCGACGGGCCGGTCGACTGGGCGGCTCCGGGCGCGGAACCGGTCGGCCGGCCGGGCTCGGGGCGACTGTGCTGTGCCTTCACGGGTGACGGGCCTTTCCGGCGGGAAGCGGTTCCGTTTCGGCGGCGGCGCCGAGGTCCGCCAGCAACGCCGCGTCGATGCCGTCGGCGAGTTCGGCGACGGTCGGGTGGTAGAAGAGCAGGGCGACGGGCAGTTCGAGGTCGAGTGCCCGGCCGAGTCGGGACATGACCTTCGACGCGAGGAGCGAATGGCCGCCCAGCTCGAAGAAGTCGCTGTCCACGCCGTCCGGGGTGACACCGAGCACCTCGGCCCAGGTCTCCAGCACGAGGAGCTCGGTCTCGGTGGCGGGTCCGGTCTCGGGCTCGGTCTCTGCGGCGGGCTCGGACTCGGTCCCGAGGGTGGCGGGCGCGGGGCGGCACACGCGGAGGCCCGGAGGGGTCTCCCACGCCGAGATCGGCCGTTCGGGGCTGTCGACGAGCTGGTCGAGCAACGCCCGGAAACCCTCGGAGAGTTGCCGCACCGTGTCGCGGTCGAAGAGGTCGGCGGCATAGCGGATGACGCCGGTGAAGCGATCGCCGCCGTCCGTCATGGAGACCTCGATGTCGAACTTCGCCACGTCGTTCGGTATCTGATGGGCACTCACTTCGAGTCCCGGGAGGCCGGACGGGAGCGAGGGCGGATCCTCCAGCTGGAACATGACCGTGAACAGCGGGTGTTGGCCGAGGTCGCGTTCGGGCCTCAGCTCCTGCACCAGCCGCTCGAAGGGGACGTCCTGGTGGGCGTAGGCCTCCACCGCGCCCCGCCGTACCCGGGCGAGCACGTCGGTGAAGCCGGGGTCGCCCGACAGGTCGGTGCGCAGGACGAGCGTGTTGACGAAGAAGCCGACCAGCGGCTCCACCTCGATCCGGGTCCGCCCGGAGATCGGCGTCCCCACCGTCACGTCGGACTGTCCCGTGCAGCGCGCGAGCAGGACCTGGAAGGCGGCCAGCAGCGTCATGAACGGCGTCACCTCGTGGGCGCGCCCCAGTGTGCGTATGCGCTCGGCGAGTTCCGCCGGGATCTCGATCTCGACCTGGTCGCCCCGGCCTGACCACTCCGCGGGGCGGGCTCGGTCCGTCGGGAGCACCGACGGGCTCAGGTCGGCCAAGTGCTCGCGCCAGTAGGCGAGTTGGTCCAGCATCGCCGTTCCGGCCTGGTGGCTCCGTTGCCAGTCGGCGAAATCGGCGTACTGGACGGGCAGGTCCGCCAGGGCGATCGGCCGGCCGTCGACGGCGGCGCCGTATGCGGCGGAGAACTCCTGCCACAGCACCGACAGCGACCAGCCGTCACAGGCGATGTGGTGGATCACCAGGAGCAGCAGGTGGTCGTCGGGGGCGATGCGGATCAGCCGGGCCCGCAGCATCGGAGCGGTGCCGAGGTCGAACGGGGTCGCCAGATCGGCGGCCACCAGCTCCCGGGCCCGCTGCCAGGCCTGCTCCGCAGGGGTGTGCGTCAGATCGGTGATCGTCGGCACGAAGGTCTCGACCGGCTCCGCGACGTGGCGCGGGCCGTCCTCGGTGTCGACGATCCTGCCGCGCAACACCTCGTGGCGTCGCACGACTTCGGTCAGCGCCCGGGTGAGCGCCTCCTGGTCCAGTCGGCCGCGCAGGCGTACCGCGGTCGGGACGTTGTGGTCCGGCCGGCCCGGCCGCAGCCGGTCGAGGAACCACAGCCGTTGCTGGGCGAAGGACAACAGGGTCGGAGCGTGCGCGCGCCGATCGGGACCAGGCATGACGGATCCACCTTTCACGGCGATCGGGAACGCTTCAACGCCCCGGAAATCCCCTCGCCGATTCGCTACTTGGCGAACAGTACGGCGGATACTAGGTCGGTCCCGTCTCACTCCGCAAGATCGAGAACGGGGTTGCAGGCATCAAGACAATATTTACGCCAGTCCACCGGAATCCTTATGTAGATCGAACACGCTCGACGGCTAGCATCGGCGCGGCCGACCCGACACCGTCTCTGACGTGCCGTCATGACGCGGATCACGCACTCCACTTCCGTGGACGGGCACCACGTGATAATTCTTCTGTCTCCAGGGGACGGCCGGGTGGGCCCCTTTCCTGTCGGTCCTTCATTGTTCCGGAAAAGATCGGTGAACCCGTTGCATGAACTCATCCGTTGTATATGAACCCACCCCGTTGCATGAACTCGGAGAAGTCGTGATGCAGCAGCAGAGTCTGGTGGGTTCATTCGTCTCGCACGCCACCGGCCACCCCGGCGATCCGGCGCTGATATGGCGCGGAGAAGAGACGACCTACGGTGAACTCCACCAGTTGGCGGAGCGGGAGCGCGTCCGGATCGCCGGGCTCGCCCTGGGCGGGGACGAGCCGGTCGGCATCCCGGCCGCCAAGTCGCCCTCGACGATCGCCCTGGTGCTCGCCTGCCTGTTGGAAGGACGGCGCTTCCTGCTGCTGCCCGCGCCCGCGCCGGAGGGGAGAACACCCCACGCGCTGGTCGAGCAGGCCGGAATCCGGCACGTCCTGTCGCCGGAGAGCCCCCGGGCGCCCGGACCGGGGCCGGGTACCCCGGGCCGGCCGGCGGAACCGGAGGCGCCGCGCCGCACGGAGCCCGCCGACGTCTCCTTCATGTTCACCACCTCCGGATCCACCGGGCGGCCGAAGATCGTGCCGCTGAGCACGGGGGCGGTGGACCGCTTCACCACCTGGGCCGGCGAGCGGTTCGGCATCCGCCGGGGAACAACGGTCCTCAACTACGCGCCGCTCACCTTCGACCTGTGCCTGCTGGACATCTGGACGACGCTCAAGTACGGCGGCCGCGTCGTCCTGGTCGATCCGGCCCGGGCCACCCAGCCCGGCTACCTGCTGGACCTCGTGTCCCGCCACGCGGTCCGACTCGTCCAGGCGGTACCGATGTTCTACCGGCTGCTGGTCGACGCGACCGCCGGGAGCGGCCGGCGGCTCGACACGGTCGAGCACGTCGTCTTCACCGGCGACAGCATGCCCGCCCGCTGCCTGGCCGAACTCCCGCAGCTGTTCACCGGCGCACGGTTCTACAACGTCTACGGCTGCACCGAGACCAACGACAGCTTCCTGCACGAGGTCGACGGCACCGAGCCGGCCGACGGCCCGGTGCCGATCGGGCGCCCGCTACCCGGAGTCCACGCGCTGATCGTCGGTGCCGACGGCGGGATCCTGACCGGGCCGGGAACCGGCGAGCTCCACGTCGCGACACCGTTCCAGACCGACGGCTACCTGGACCGGGAGCAGGACGCGGACAGGTTCGCGACCCACCACCACGACGGGCAGGCGCGGCGCCACTTCCGCAGCGGCGACCTCGTGCGGCGTGACCGGGACGGCCGCATCACCCTGGAAGGCCGCAACGACCACCAGGTCAAGGTCCGCGGCGTGCGGGTCAACACCCACGAGGTCGAGCAGGTGCTGCTCGACCACCCCGACGTCGTCGAGGCGGCCGTGGTGACCGTGCCGGACCCGGTGGCCGGCCGCCTGCTGCGGGGCGTGGTCCGCCGCGCCCCGGACAGCCGGCTGAACTCGCTGGCGCTGCGCCGGCACTGCGCACAACGGCTTCCGCTCACCGCCGTCCCCTCGACCCTGCTGATCGTGGACGACCCGCTGCCCAGGACGTCCACCGGAAAGATCGACCGCACATCCCTCCAGCCCGCCTGCTCCCCGTCCCAGCCAAACGAAGGAACGGCCACGTGAAACACGCCGCGGTAGTCACCCAGTTCATCATCGAGGAGTTCCTGCCGGACGTCGGCGCGAACGAACTGGACGCCGACTACGACCTCGTGGACGGAGGGGTCATCGACAGCCTCGGCCTGCTCAAGACGATCGCCTGGCTGGAGGACTGCTTCGACCTGCGCGTCGAGGAGATCGACCTCGACCTCGACCCGGACAGCTTCCGCTCGGTCGGCTCGATCAGCAGGTTCATCGAGCAGGCCCAGCAGCACCGGACGGACGCCCCCTAGTCATGCACGAGGTGCTGCGAGCGCTGATCGGCCGGGACCGCGCCGTCGTCGACCAGGAGATGTGGGGGTCCTTCTGGGACCAGCTGCGTGACGGCGCCCTCCGCTCCGGCGAGACGGTGGCGCTGCTGTCCTCGCTGTCCACCCGGATGCCCGACCGGGGCACGCTGGTCGCCATGCTCCGCTCGCTGGACGAGCGCCGGCCGGCCGTCCCCGCGCGGCTGGACGGCACGGCCAACATCGTCGGCACCGGAGGCGGGCCGGCCACGTTCAACATCTCCACCGCGGCGGCGTTCGTCGCCGCCGCCCTGGGCGTGCGCATCGTCAAGACGGGATCCCGCGCCTACACGAGCACCTGCGGCTCCCACGACCTGCTCGACCGCCTCGGCATCCGGACGACCACCTCGTACGAGCAGACCGACGACCTGCTGGAACGCTTCGGCATCGCCTTCCCGGGGAACTTCGTCTACCCGCGGGAGGTGGCACTGCTGGCCCGGAGCATCGTGCCGATGGACCTGCGGATGATCGGCGGATTCGTCAACTCCGTCGGCCCCTTCCTGGCCGCGGTGCCGGCCTCCGCCCAGCTCGTCGGTGTCTCGGACCATGCGCTGCTGCCGGTTCTGGGCCAGGTCGCCGCCACGGTCGCCGGCCGGAGGATCTGGCTGTGCTCCAACGAGCTGGGAGTCGACGAGCTCGTCAGCTCCGTCGACAACATCGTCCTCACCAATGACGGCACCGACGCGATCCGCCTGCGGGCCGAGGCTCCCGGAACGTTGCCCGGGTCTCCCGGCGACGGCACCGGCACCGGCACCGGCACCGGCACCGGCACCGACGCGATCGCCGAACTACGGCCGGCCGCAGCGGGAGAGGACGTCGTCGACCACTTCCTCGCCGTGCTCTCCGGAGCCGGGACACCTCTCGCAACGCGGACCGTCCGCCTGAACGCCGCCGCCCTGGCCGTCGCGAGCGGGCTGATCGACGGCTGGCCGGAGGCGATCCGGGCGGCCGACGACGCCCTCCGCAGCGGCGCCGCCCGCGACCTCGTCGACCGCTTGCGCACCCACCCGGCGCGCAGCGTGATCACCACGGCGCGTGCGCGATGAGCGGGTTCTTCGCACACCGGCCACCGGACCGGCCCGGCCTGGCGATGTTCCTCAACGCCGGAGACCCCCCGCTGCCCGTCCTCGCCGACGTCATGCGGATGCTCGACGACTGCCGCGTGGACTGCCTGGAGCTGGCGGTGCCCTTCCCCGACTCGGTCACCGACGGGCCGGTCATCCGCCGATCGGCGCAGCGGGCCCTGGCCGACGGCGTCGGACTCGACGAGGTGCTCGGACTCCTCAACGGGATCCTGCCCCGGCTGCGCCACCTGCGGGTGGCACTGCTGGCCGACTGGAGCCACACGGTCAGAGGCCTGACCGTGCCCGGCTTCGTCCGGCAGGTCGCCGACTCGGGCGTCGACGGCCTGCTGGTCCACGGCCTGCCGCCGCGGCTACGGGCCGGCTACCTCGAAGCGGTGCAGGAGGCGGGGCTGCCCGTGGTCGCCACCTGCTACGCCGCGTCGACGGCCGAGGTCAAGGCCGCGGCCGCCGCATCCGCCACCGCGTACCTGTACCTGGTGGCCCACTACGGCCGCAGCGGCGGCACGCTCACGGCCGACCGCCGGGAGCTGGCCGCCGCGCTGGCCGCGCTGCGCAGGACGACCGCCGCACCGATCGCCGTCGGGTTCGGCGTCCGCTCCAGGGCGGACATCGACCTGCTGCACGGCCTCGGCGCCGACGCCGCGGTCGTGGGCAGCGCCGGGGTCGCCCGGATCGAGCACGCCCTCGCCGCAGGGGCCGACGTGGTCGAGGAGCTCCACACCTTCGTACGGACCGTCTCGCCGTACTCGGCAAACCGCTGATCCGGCAAGCCGCTCATTCAACAAACCGCTCGCTCAGCAACCCGCTGATTCAACAAGCCACTCACTCAACAAACCGCTCACTCAACAAGCCGCCAGGAGGCACACCCGATGATCGTCCGACGCCTTGACGAGGTGACCACCGTGGACTGGGGCAACGGGCTCAGCCGCAGGTTCCTTCTCGAATCCGACGGCCTGGGCTACACGATGACGGACACCACCGTCCGCGCCGGCACCAAGTCGAGGCTGGAGTACCGCCGCCACCTGGAGGCCTGCTACTGCATCGAGGGAACGGGCCAGGTCGTGAACGCCGACGGCACGTCCCACCCGATCGAGCCGGGCACCCTGTACGCGCTCGACCTGCACGACGCCCACTTCCTGATCGCGGACCAGGACGCGGACCTCCGCCTGGTGTGCGTGTTCTCGCCCGCGCTGCGCGGCGACGAACGCCACAACCTGGACTCGACCGACTTCTCCGAGTACTGAGCAGGACTGACGGATGATCAGCTGGAACGCCGACCAGATCGCCCTGGGCGAGGGCATCGCCCAGTGGTGCGAGGAACTCAGCTCGGGCCATCTCGAAGGGGACGCGGAAGGCGCCTTCCCGTGGGACAAGTGGAAGCTGATCCAGCGGTCCGGAATCCTCGGCCTGCCGTTCGACGAGCAGTGGGGCGGGCTGGGCCAGGACCTGCTCACCACCATGCACGTGCTCGAACGACTCGGCACCGGATGCCGTGACGGCGGGCTGAACTTCTCGGTCGCCACCCACCTGGTCGGCGTCGGAGTCCCGCTGCAACGGTTCGGCTCGCCGGAGCTCAAGGCGCGCCACCTGCCGGGGATCTGCTCGGGAGAGACGATCGGGGCGCACGCGATCAGCGAGACCGAGAGCGGCTCCGACGCGCTGGCGATGAGGACCACGGCCACCCGCGAGGGCGACGACTTCGTGCTGCGGGGCGGCAAGGCCTTCATCACCAACGGCCCGGTGGCCGACGTGTTCGTGGTCTACGCGCGCACCCACCCGAAGGCCGGCCCGCTCAGCATCACCGCCTTCGTCGTGGAGCGGGACACCCCCGGGCTCGTCGTCGGGCCGCCCGTCGCCACCATGGGGCTGCGGACGGCGCCGCTGGGCGAACTGCACTTCGACGACTGCCGGATCCCCGCGTCCGCCGCGATCGGCCGGGTCGGATCCGGGTTCCTGGTCCTGGACCACGTGATGAAGTGGGAGATCCTCTGCTCCTTCGTCATCAACACCGGCCAGATGCGGTACCGGCTCGACCGCTGCGTCGAGTACGCCAAGGAGCGCGTCCAGTTCGGCAGTCCGATCGGCTCGTACCAGTCGGTCTCCCACAAGCTCGTGGACATGAGCATCGGCCTGGACACCGCGCGCAAGTGGCTCTACGACACGGCCGTCCGGCTCACGGAGGGCGAGAACGTCACGAGGGACATCGCCGTCAGCAAGGTCCTCACCAGCGAGAGCAACCTCTCCTCCGCACTGGCCGCCGTGCAGATCTTCGGCGGCAGCGGGTACCTGGCCGAGTACGGACTGGAGAAGGACGTGCGCGACGCGGTCGCCGGCCCGATCTACTCGGGCACGTCGGAGATCCAACGCAACCGCATCGCCGCCATGTTGGGGTTGTGACACCTGATGCTGGTCAAGATCTGCGGAGCCACCTCGGCCGAGGACGTGGCAGCACTCGACAGCGCCGGAGCCGACTTCGTCGGCCTGTGGCACGGCGTCCCAGGCGGCCGCGCCAATCTGACGCTCAGTCAACTCACCTCTCTCGCCGACGCCGTGCACCGAACGGCGCGGATGCATCCGGTCCTCGTGACCTTCCTCAACGACGCCGAGACGCTGCGCACGGCGACGGCCGCGGCCGGGGTCCGGTGGGTCCAACTGCACGGCTACCAGCCGCCGGGCCTGGTCCGCGCCCTGAAGGGCACCACGGACCTCACCGTGGTCAAGGTGCTGCACCTCGGCGCGGACACCCGCGCGGAACGGTCCCTGATCGCGGCGTACGAGCGGGCCGGGACGGACCTCTTCCTGCTGGACGCGGTCGCCGGGGACGGCCGGATCGGCAGTACCGGGCAACCGGCGGACTGCGGGGCCGTCATCGAGTTCGCGGACCGCCTCTCGCGGCCCTTCCTGCTGGCCGGCGGCATCTCGGCCGACAACCGGGAGGACTACCGGGCCGTGCTGGACCACCCCCTGTTCCTGGGCGTCGACGTGGACACGGCGGCCAGGGACCTCGACGGACGGCTGAGCGCCGACCGGGTCACGGCCGTGCGGCGCGGCTGGCGTGACCCGAAAGCGAGGGCCTAGATGACGGCCGCGTTCATCGAGGCGCTGCTGGACGCCCGCCGACCGGTGATCATGGAGCTCAAGCGGCAGGACGCCGCCGGACACGACCTGTTCGGCGACAGGTCGGCCGCCCGGCTGGTCGCCGACTACCAGGACGTCGGCGCGCCCTGCCTGTCCGTGGTCACCGGCCGGTGGTTCGGCGGCACCCCGGACCTGCTGCACGAGGTCATGGCGACGACGGACCTGCCCGTGCTGCAGAAGGACTTCATCACCCGTCGGAGCCAACTGCACCAGGCCCGCGAGAGCGGCGTGTCCGCGGTCCTGCTCACCGCCGCGCTGCTGCCGCGCGCCACCCTGGGCCATCTGGTCGAGCTCGGCCTGAGCCTGGGCCTGACGCCGTTCGTCGAGGTCACCACCGAGGAGGAGATCAGCCGCGTGCCGCGCGCCGAGGAGTGCGTGGTCGCGGTGAACAACAAGGACATCGCCACCCGCGAACGCGGCGCGGGCGACCTCGGGCGCAGCTCGTCACTCCTGCCCGCGGTGCTGGGCAGCGGCACCCGGTGCCCGGTGAGTGCCGGGGCCATCCGCGGCCCCGACGACGCCGCCCGCCTGCTCAGTGAGGGCTTCGCCGGTGTGCTCGTCGGAACGGGCCTCCTGCGCGCCGCCAGCCTGCCGGCGTGGCTGGACGGCCTCGATGCCCGTCTCGACGCCCGTCTTGGCGCCCGTCCCGGCACTCGCCTCGACACCCGTCTCGACGCCGGCTGTGAACCGGCTCCACCCGTCCGCCGCCCGGCGGCCCCCCCGACCACCGACATCTGGAGGTAACGGCATGACCAGCGCAGCACCCGAGCAGTGGAAGGTCGTCGTCAACGACGAGGAGCAGTACTCGATCTGGTCCGCCGACCGCGAGTCGCCGGCCGGCTGGCGCGAGGTCGGCGTCCGGGGCGCGAAGGACGAGTGCCTCGCGCACATCGAACACGTGTGGACCGACATGCGCCCCCGCAGCCTGCGCCTGCGGTCCGTCCCGGCGGACGGTGCGCAGTGAACCGGACGCTCGCACCGCACGACGCACGCCCGGTGGCCGAGCCCCTGCTCTCCACCACCCTGAACCTCCCGGGGTGCCAGGCCCGGGGCTGGGTCGTCGTCGACTCCATGGTCGACGGCCTGGCCCTGGGCGGCACCAGGATGACCCCGACGGTGACCGAACAGGAACTGGCCGGGCTCGCCAGGGCGATGACCCACAAGTTGGCACTGGTCGGCCTGCCCATCGGCGGCGCCAAGGCCGGCATCGCACCCGATCCGGGCGCCACCGTCGAACGGCAGGCGGTGATGCGGGGGTTCGGCCGCGCCGCGGCCCCGCTGCTGAACGGCGGGGTGTACCTGGGGTGCGACCAGGGCACCACCTACGCCGACCGGCAGGTCGCCTTCGAGGCCGCCGGGTACGACGTCACCCGCCGCCCCGGCACCACCCGCCTCACCGTCGACTGGGCCGAACTGTGGGACCACATGGGCGACATCACCGGGTTCGGCGTGGCCGTCGCGGTGCTCGGCGCCCTACGGGCCTCCGGTGCGCGGACCCCGCAACGCATCGCGATCCAGGGCTTCGGCACCGTCGGGCGCGCGGTGGCCGGCCACCTGGCCGCCCACGGCCACTCGGTGGTGGCCGTGGCCGACGTCCGGGGCACCGTCGAGGACCAGCGCGGACTGCCCGTCGCCGAACTCGCCGCGCTCACCAGCAGCGACGGCACGATCGACCGGAGCCGGCTGCCCGCCCGGGTCACCGTCCACGGGCCCGGGCAGGCGTGGCTGCACGTCGACGCCGACGTGCTGGTGCTGGCGGCCTCCGCCTCCGCGGTCGACGAGGAGGCGGTGCCGGCGGTCCGGGCCGGCCTGGTGGTCGAGGGCGGAAACCTGAGCTGCACCCCGCCCGCCCGCCGGCTGCTGCGCGAGGCCGGCCACACCGTCCTGCCGGACGTGGTCGTCAACGTCGGCGGAGCGGCGGCGACCGGGTGCGTGCTCGCCGGGCTGGCCCCGTCCGACCTGCCGCTCCCGCAGCTGTCCGCGTGGCTGCGCGAGTGGGTCTCCAGCAGGGTCGCCAGGAACTGCGAGCTGGTACAGGAGCTGAGCGCCGCGGGCAGCGCCGATCCGGTCGCGCAGCTCCTCGCTTCGCGCGGAGCCCCGGCCGACGCCTCCGAACCGGAGGTGCGGGCTGGGCGGTGACTAGGCGTCAGGACGAACCCTCACGGCCTCACTCGAACGTGGCCTCGCGCGATGCGGACCGCACCCTCCGTGGTTGCTAGCCTCCCGGGATGACCGCGACCTTCGACGAAGCCGTCCGCGCCCGGCTGCGGGCACCCAACATCTGGTACGTCGGCACCGTGTTCGCCGACGGAGCACCGCAGGTCAGCCCGATATGGGTGGATCTGGAGGGCGAGGGGGAACTGACGTTCAACACCTCGGTGGGGCGGGTGAAGGAGGAGAACCTCCGTCGCGACCCGCGCGTCTACCTCTCGCACGCGGACGCCACCGATCCCTTCGACCGCGTGCAGATCAGTGGCGTGGTGGCCCGCTTCGTCGAGGGCGAGGAGGCGCACGACCGGATGGACCGGCTGGCCCGCAAGTACCTGGGCGTCGAGCGCTTCGAGTGGACCATGCCGGGTGAGCAGCGGGTCGCGGTGATCGTGCGCCCGCTCAAGGTGCGGCACATCGTCGGGGTGGAGCGCTTCCGTCCCGGCGGGCCCGTCCCTGCCCCTGCCCCTGAGTAGTGCTCCTGCCCTCGCCGCCCTTCGCCTCATCGGCGACTCACCAGCGACTCATCAGCTACCGAAGCGACCGAAGCGACTCAAGGTTGGTGGTCAGTGCGCGCATTCGCGGTCGGCCGCGCACGGACCCGGCTGCCCTCATCAGGCCCCTCCGGTTCGATCATCTAGGCTGGCGCGATGACTGATGAGCAGGAGCGGGTGCAGCCGTCGGGAGTGTGGGCCACGGCGGTGGGAGTGGCCAGGGTGCGGGCGCTGGAGACCGAGCGGGTGGACGCGTTGTTCCGCGACCCGCTGGCACAGGCCTTCGCCACCGCCGGCGGCCTGTGGCCCTCCTCGCCGCCACCCGCCGACGAGGCCGCGCGCCGCCGCCGACTGGCCGTGTCGTTCTCCATCGTCATCAGGACGAAGTTCCTCGACGACCTGTTGCAGCAGGCCTCCGCGTCCGGGGTCCGGCAGGTCGTGCTGCTCGGCGCCGGCATGGACAGCCGCGCCTTCCGGATGGACTGGCCCGAGGGCACCCGGCTGTTCGAGGTCGACACCGCCGTGCCACTGGACTTCAAGGCCTCGGTGCTGCGCCAGGAGCGGGCCGTCGCACGCTGCGAGCGGATCACCGTCGCGGCGGACCTGCGGGAGGACTGGCCGGCCGCGCTGGCCGCCGCAGGGCACGACCCGGCCGCGCCGACCGTGTGGATCGCCGAAGGACTGCTGATCTATCTGCCCGAGGACGCGGTGGAGCTGCTGCTGGCCCGGATCAGCGCGCAGTCGGCGCCAGGCAGTCGGATGGGGCTGACCTTGGGCTCGCGCGGCGTGATCGAGCGCTTCGGCGCGGACTCCGTGCCCGGCTCGGCGGCGTCCATGTGGGTCTCGGAGATGCCAGACGACCCGGTGGACTGGCTGGCCGGGCACGGCTGGGAGGCCGACACCCACACCCTGCGCGAGCGCGCCGCCGCCTACGGCCGCCCGATCAGCACCCCGCCGCAGCGCGAGGAGCAGCCCGGCGGACTGGTCTCGGCGGTCCGCCGGTAGCGCGCCTCCCGGTTCCTCCGCCCAACAGGCGCCCAACAGTCGGCCAACAGCCGCCCGAACGCTGCCACTTCACGTGAACGAAGCCAGGCCGCCTGCGCATCCCGCTGGAGGTCGCGGATGTGCGGGCCGTGGCCGCCACGTCC
Organism: Kitasatospora sp. NBC_01300; assembly: GCF_041435235.1. Taxonomy (NCBI): domain Bacteria; kingdom Bacillati; phylum Actinomycetota; class Actinomycetes; order Kitasatosporales; family Streptomycetaceae; genus Kitasatospora; species Kitasatospora sp. NBC_01300. The sequence goes on from NZ_CP108409.1 coordinate 804,703, forward strand.
AGAGCGTTCCGGCAAAGGGTTCGTCAACGGTCATTCCTCAACTCCCGGATTCCGCAGGTGGCATGCCCACCGGGCCCGGCCGGACCGGCATCCGCCGTGGTCGGGAGGTGGAGAGGAGTTGGCGAAATCGTGTCCATGACCGGTCCGGCCCCGTTGACCGCCGGTACGGCCGGGCGGTTGGCTCGCCCCGAGCCGGCCGGCGGGGGCGGGAAGCGGTGCGGGCCGAGGCAAGGGGAGGACGGTTCAGGTGGAACGGACGAACGCGAGGACCCGCGGCCGGTGGGCGGTACGGGCGGGCAGCGTGCTGGCAGCCGCACTCCTGGCCGCCACCACGGCCCAGGTCCAGGCCCAGGCCGCGCCGCTCCCGGAGGGCACCGTCACGGTGAACGTCGCCCCCGACGGCACCCCGGCCGACGACTGGTCGGAGCCGCTGGGCCTGAGCGCCGACGGCCGCTACGCCCTCTTCACCTCGCTGGCCGCCAACCTGGTGCCCGGCGACACCAACCGCCTGTACGACGTGTTCGTCCGCGACCTGTGGACCGGGCACACCGAGCGGGTGAGCGTGGCCGACGGCGGCGGCCAGCTCGACGGCTCCACCAACCAGGCGGCGATCAGCGCCGACGGCCGGTACGTGGCCTTCAGCACGAACGCCACCGACGTCATCCCGGGGCGGCACGGCGACGGCCGGTTCGACGTCTACGTCCGCGACCGCTGGACCGGCCGCACCGAACCGCTCACCGCGGGCACCGGCGCCGGCAACTCGCTCGACCCGGCGATCAGCGCCGACGGCCGGTACGTCGCGTACACCTCGGACCGCCCCGACCTCGCCCCCGGCACCCAACCAGGCCTCCAGAACGTCTATCTGACGGACCGTCAAACCGGCACCACTCGCCTGGTCAGCACCGGCCGCGCCGGCGCCCCCGCCGACGGCGGCTCGGTCGAGCCCTCGCTCAGCGCCGACGGCCAGACCGTCGCCTTCCGCTCCAAGGCGACCAACCTGCTGCCGACCGCGCCCACGGCGGCCACAACGGCCACGGCCACGACCGCCACCAAGCCCCCGCCCGCACGGCAGCTCTTCCCGCTCTACACCTACGACGCGCGCACCGGCCGGATCCAGGGCGCCAGCATCGACGCCTCCGGCACCCTGCGCGACGCCGCCAAGGCCGGGCGCCTCAGCCCCGACGGGCGCTACGCCCTCTTCCGCGTCTTCGAGCGCGAGCAGGACGTCGTCCAAGTCCGCCTCTACGCCCGCGACCTGCGCACGGGCACGGTGACCACGGTCTCCGCCGTCGACTCCCAGCCCGCTGTCATGACCGCCGACGACCGCTGGGTCTACTTCGCCTCCGACTCCGCCGCCCTCGTCCCCGGCGACACCAACGGCGTCGCGGACGTCTTCCGCCGCGACCTGTGGACCGGCCGGATCGAACGCGTCAGCACGGCGGCCGACGGCAGCCAACGGCCCGGCGCCTCCACCGCCCCCAGCGTGGACGCCCTCGGCACGACGGTCCTGTTCAGCACCCTGAACGGCACCGGCGCGGAGCTCCTGGCCCGCCGCCTGCCGCCACTCTGACTTCGGCCGAACTCCCCTCTCCGGCAGTCCCGATGACGGCGGCGGTGCAACGCGCCGGAGAGGGTCCAATTCGGTTGAGCGGCCGACACGGCCCTGGTAACAATGTGACATGATACAAGGACTCAAGATCGCCCTCCGAGCACGCCACGAGAGTGACGTAGCCGTTCTGCAGACCGAGCTGTACGACGACGTCGCCACCCGCTCCCGGGCCGACACCCGCCCCTGGCGGCCCATCTCCCCGGGCGCGGCAGAATCCCCCTACGCGCCGACCCCGCCCTCGGACGAAGCGGCCTGCTTCTCCGTACTCGAGCTGGCCACAGGGGAGTTGGCCGGGGAGGCCGTGCTCTGGGGCATCGACACCCACAACCGCACCGCCCACCTCGGGATCGCCCTGCGCCCCGGCGTGCGCGGCCGGGGCCTGGGCACGGACGTGGTCAGGGTGCTCTGCCAGTACGGCTTCGCGGTACGCGGCCTGCACCGGCTGCAACTGGAGACCCTCACCGACAACACCCCGATGATCGCGGCCGCCCGCCGGGCCGGCTTCACCCTGGAGGGCACACTCCGCCGCTCCGCCTGGGTGTGCGGCGAGTTCGCGGACGAGGCCGTCCTCGGGCTCCTCGCCGAAGACTGGAGGCCGTGAGGCTCGCCGGCGCAATCGCGTCGGCCTGAGTCGCAGCGCTCCAGGCTCGGGATCCGGCCCGGGCCCGGAGCGGTCGGGCAGCGCCCTACCAGTCGCGGACGGATTCGCAGCCCTCGATCAACCCCTCGCCGGCCCAGGCCAGATCGGCTCCCGACCCTGCCTCGGCCCCAGCCTCGGTGATGATGGCGTCGAGCGCGTCGTAGAGCTCCTCGCGCTCAATGGTCTCGATGAATCCGGCACGCGCGTCGAGTTCGTTGAAGGCTTCGCCGAACTGCTCCCCGAGCTCGACGAGCCTGGGCGTCAGAACGTCCGCCGACTCCCCCGAGGCCAGCACGGCCAGCACCGCGCGCCGCGTCGCCCGGTACTGCGCCAGCGCCTTCTTGTAGACCGCGGCGCTGATCTGCTCGCGGTCGTCCCAGTTCCGGAGCGGATTGTCGAGGTTCTCGGCGAGCCACTGGGGCTTCCGGGGCTTGGCGACCCTGACGTAGACGCCCTGGGGCTCCTCGGGCCGCCAGAGCCTCCTCATCGCCGTCGCGTACTCCGCGGGGACACTGACCAGTTCCAACGATTCCAGTTCCGGAACCCGCCCCGGCAGGAGGCAGTCCGCCTCGACCATCCCGAAGACGTCGGAGAGCCTGAGCCACTTCAGCGAAGTCAACTCGTTGAGGCTCGATGCGGATGACAAGGTCACCGGCCCGCTGAGCGTCAGGCCGGTCAGCGCCGGATACCGCTCGACGAGCCGCGCACAGTCCAGCGACCCCGCAGCCAGAACCGTCAGCCGACGCGTCTCCTCGTCGGGATCTGCGGTCCCGGGGAGAGGGTCGTTCAATTCGGTGCCGGTGATGTGCTTCGCCCACGGGTCGGACCACTGCGACTCGTCGCCCTGCTGCCGGCGCCGTGCCAGGGCCAGATCAAGCCCCATGCCCCACCCGAACGCGTAGCTGTTCGGCGTCCGGTCGTGCAGCAGCGGCAGCCTCCCGATGACCTTGTAGCTCCGAGGGAGCACCCACTCGTAGTGGCAATGCGACAGACCGAGAGGACCCCAGAGCGGCACGACGTCGCCGAGCTCCGCCACGGACACCGGCTCCGGACCGGACCAGTCGAGGTGCAGGACGCCCGCGAGCTGGTGGTCCGGGTCCAGACTGGTGATCTGTGCCGCTGTCCACTCGCCGAGGTACTCGGAGAACGCCGCGACGACATCGCCCGGGACGATGGGCCTGGGAGGTGCTGATTCCTTGACAGTAGCCATGCCCCGCACACTATTCGGCACCACCCACAACGACGTCCGCATCGTTTCGCGGGGGCCTTGCCAGACACTACGGTCACCGTACTATGGTGGAGAACGTGAAGAACAAACGCTCCATGCAGGAGCCGACCTTCCTGATCCTCACCGCGCTCGCCGACCGGCCCCGGCACGGCTACGCGCTCGGGGACGAAGTCGCCGCGATCTCCGAAGGCCGGGTACGGCTCGGCGCCGGCAGCCTCTACGGCACCCTCGACCGGCTCCTGGCCGAGGGGCTGATCCGCGTCGAGCGCGAGGAGACGGTGGACGGCCGCCCCCGGCGCGTGTTCTCCCTCACCCCGGACGGTGAACAGTCGCTCAGGGAAGAGGCCGAACGCCTCCGCTCCGCACTGCGCGAGGCCGACCGGCGCCTGACGCAGATCTGGATCCGTCCCGCAGGAGGCACGGCATGACCTCGAAGCACCCCTTGAACACGCGCCTGCTCCAACGGGCCCTCCGGCTGTACCCGGCCTCCTACGGCGCCGACGCACTCGCGGAGGTCGCCGACCTCGCCCGGCACCGGATCTCCCGCTCCGGCTCCGCGGCGGGGCTGCGCGAGGTGGCCGACGTCGCCGGGCACGGGGCCCGGCTCCGGCTGGGCATGGTCTCCCACCGGCCGCCGGGCCGGGCGTTCGCCACCGCGGCGCCGCTCGCCGCGATGCTGGCCGGAACGTACGCGGCGACCCACCTGTGGCGGAACCTGCAGCTCGCCATCAGCCCCGAGTCCCCTGACTTCCCCGCCGGAGTCCCGGCGGGAGGCGCGCTCCTGGCGGCGATGTCGCTGCTCGTCCCCGCTGTGCTGACGGCCTGCGCCGTCGCGGCCGGCCGCTGGTCGGCCGCACGGGCCCTGGCCCTGGTGTCGCTGGTACTGGCACCGCTGTTCTACGCCATGTGCCGCTTCGGGCTGCTCGACCTGGACTTCCGCACCGCAGCCGAACTCGGTCTCGGCCCCCGGGGGTTCGGGCTGGTCGTGCTCAACACCCTCGTCCTGCTGGTCGCCCCGCAGGACCGGACCCGCAGGACCGGAAGCGGGCTCTGGCTGGTCGTCGCCGCGGTCACGGCCCTGGGCGTCGGCGCCACGATCACCGGCGAGTCCGCCGAACGGATCCTCACCTCCGGCTTCGGCACCTGGGCCCCGCTCGCCACCGGCGCCACCCTGGCCTTCACCGCCCGGACGGCCGGGAACGCGGCCCTGGCCGCGACCGTCCTGGCGGCACCGCCCATACTCACCCCCATGCTCCTCGGCGGCCACGCGTCCGTCGCGGCGACGCTGCTTCAGCTCCTCATCCCGTCCGCCTTCGGCTACCTGACGGCCCGAAGCGCGGCTCTCCTCATCGCCCGCCTCCCCCGACGGAGCCGTCTCTCCCGCCCCTGACCGGCCTCCACACCACACCCACGTCACCCTCCTCGACGGAGGCAGCGCCCCAGGGGGTTTGCGGGCGGGCCCGGTCACTGGACGCTGGGGCCTCCCGGCGTCGGCTGCACCCCGCATCGCCACAATCGTCGGTCCCGGCTCCCGCTCGCGGGGAGCCGGGACCGACGCTTGTGGCGGGGTGCGCCACCGACCCGTACCCGATGGTCCGTCCGACCTGCCCGACACCGACGCGTCTGCTGCTGACCGTCGACAGCACGGAGCGGGACGGCGGCGTCAGGGGTCGTAGTCGGTGAGGGTGTGGGTAGGGGTCCAGCCCTGGGTGCGGGCACGGGTGAGGTCGAGGACGACGCTGCGGGTGAGGAGGTCGACGGTGTAGGGGGTGAGTCCGGGGATGCGGGTGGTGCGGGCGGCGAGGCGGGCGAGGGGTGCGGGGAGGTGGGCGATGCGGGCGGGGAGGCGGTGGGCGGCGAGGACGTGGCGCAGGGCGTCGTCACGGCGGTAGGGAGTGGCGTCGGCGATGTTGTAGGCGCCGGGCGGCCAGGGCGGGGTGCCGGTGAGGCCGAAGGCGGCCAGGCAGGCGTCGGTGAGGTTGGCGACGGCGGTGAGGCTGAGCGGGATGTCGCGGCCGGGCAGCGGGAGCAGGCCGTGCCGGGCGCGGGCGAGCAGTTGGGGGACGAGGTGGGGGTCGCCGGGGCCGTAGACGGCGCGGGGGCGCAGGACGACGGCGCCGGCCGTGAGGGCGAGGCGTTCGGCGGCGGCCTTGGTGCGGCCGTAGGCGTTGAGGTGGCCGTCGGCGGTGGGGTGGTCCTCGGTGACGGCGGTGGCAGCGGGGGCGGCGCGGGCGGCGGTGCGCGGGTCGTAGACGCTGGCGCTGCTCACGTGGACCAGAGGACGCCCGGCGGCCGCGCGCAGGACGCGTTCGGTGCCGGTGACGTTGACGGCGTACTGGTGGGCTTCGGCGGGATCGCCCGGGGGCAGGTCGGCGACGGCGGCGGCGCAGTGGACGACGAGGTCGGCGCCGGTGAAGTCGGGCTCGCCCTCGGCGGCGTCCCAGCGGCGATGATGGCCGACCGGGCCGGGGCGGCGGCCGTGGCAGGAGACTTCGAGGCCCAGGGCGGCGGCGGTGCGGGCGAGGTGGGCGCCGCAGAAGCCGGTGGCGCCGGTGATGGCGAGGTGCATCAGGATCTTCCCCGTCGGACGGTGAGTTCGGCGTAGCCGGGCAGGGCGCTGCGGCGGTCGACCCGGGCGCGGGTGACGACCGGGTGGTGGGGGGCGAGCGCCAGGAGGAGGTCGGCGAGCAGGGTGCGGGCCAGGCCGGCCCCGGGGCAGGCGTGCGGGCCGGCGCCGAAGACGGCCTGGGTGGCGGCGGGATCGTCGGCCGGGCTGCGACGGTGGGCCCGGGCGGCGTGGCGGGCGACCAGGACCAGCCGGTCGCCGGCCCGTACGGGGTGCCCGGCGAGGGTGGTGTCGGCGGCGGCGACCCGGGGCAGCAGCGGGGACGGGGCGGTCAGGCGCAGGAGTTCGGCGGCGAGGCTGGGTGCGGTCGTCTCGCTCACGGTCGGCCAGAGCCCGGCGTCGGCGCACCAGGCGACGGCCCGGGGCAGTGCGGCGACGGTGGTGTTCACGGCGGCGACGGCCACCATGGCGTCACGCGCGTCGGGCGCGTCGGGCAGCAGGGCGGCGAGCCGGACCGCGGCGGCGACCGTGGCGGCGGCCGCGTCCGGTCCGCGGCGGCGGGGGCCGGGGAGGTGGTCGCGGGCGGCGTGGGCGGCGGCTTCGGCCGCGGCGTGGGCGAGGCGGTGCGGGCAGGACTGCGCGCCGGTCAGGGCGGCGGCCGTGACGCCGGCCAACTCGCGTGCCAGTGCGACGAGTTCGAGCTCACCGACGGCAAGGTCCGGGACCCGCATCGCGAGCACGGCCTGCCAGTGCGGGCGGATCCGTTGCTGTGCGGCGGTGTCGAGGCCGCCGGCCAGGGCGCGGCGGGCGGTGCGGTGTTCGGCGCCGTCCTGGTCGAACAGCAGTCCGCCGACGGTGAGTTCGGATGCTGCGCCGCCGGTGGTGCCGGGTGCGGTGCGGTCCAGCGGGACCTTGGTGAGCGCTTCGCGGTAGGCCTCGGTGTCGTGCACCAGCACGGTGCGGCCGAGCCGGACCACCGGGCGGCGGCGGGTGGCGGCGAGCAGGGCGAAAAGCAGGGGGTGGCTGCGCAGGTAGACCCGACGGTCCCGGCGGCGGGCCCGGCGGGCGGCGGCGGGCGGGGGCGCCGATGCAGTCATCGGCGCGGGCGTCGAAGCGTTCACGGGGTCGGCCATGGGGTCGGTCACCGGGCCAGCTCCCGTGCGCAGTGCGCGGCGGCCGCCGCCCGGTCCGGCTTGCGGGAGCGGCCCGCGAGCGGGACCTCGCCGAACAGGACGGCGTCCGGCCGGGCCGCCGCCATCCGGTCGAGCGGTCGGCGCAGGGCCTCGCGCAGGCGCCGCGGGTCGGTGCCCGGCGCCGGCTGGACGAGGGCGACCAGCCGCTCGTCGCCGTCCCCGGCCGGAACGCCGACCAGGACGGCCAGTTCGACGCCCGGCAGGTGCAGCGCCGGTTCGTACAGGCCGGGGTAGATGTTCTCGGCGCGGCGCAGCACCATGTCCTTGAGGCGGCCGGCGAGGACGATCCGTCCGTCGGGGGTGAGGGCGGCGCGGTCGCCGGTGCGCACCCAGGGGTCGGGGTCCTCGCCGAGGTAGCGGTGGCGGGCGCCCGGGCCGGTGAGCAGCAGTTCACCGCCGGTGGCGATCCGGGCGCGGACGCCGGGCAGGGGGGCTCCGACCAGGTCGCCGTCCCCGTCGTGGGCGCTCTTGTCCGCCTCCTCGACGGCGGCGGCCGGGAACAGTTCGGTGAGCGCGTACACGCTCCAGGCCTGGTGGGCACCGGACTGCTTGACCCGGCGCAGCAGGGCGGCGTCGGCGGGGGCGGAGCCCGTCCAGACCCGGCCGGTGAAGCGGGCCCCGGCGGCGAGGGCGGCGCGCAGTTGCGGTGGGGTGAGGTAGGTGTGGGCGGGGTCGAGGCGGCCGAGTTGGCGGCCGAGCGCGGCGGGGCGGCGGGCGGGCAGCACGACGGCGGCGCCGGCGGCGAGGGCCGGGACGAGGACGAAGAACGTCCCGCCGAGGACGACCGTCCCGGGGCGCGGGTCGACCAGGTCGGCGACGGTGCGCAGCCCGGCGGCCAGCCCGTCCCGGGTGTGGACGACGGCGCGCGGGCGCGCGGTGGTGCCGGAGGTGAAGACGATCACCGCGTCCGTTTCCGGGCCGCCGACGGGCCGGGCGGGCGGCGGGGTCGCGCCGGCAGGGCGCAGGTGCGGCGCGCAGCCGGGCAGCCGGCGGCCGAGGGTGGCGACCGGCCCGAGTGCGGTGAGGCGGGGCAGGGCGAGGTCCGCGCGGCGGGCGAGCGGCCCGGCCCAGCCGGCCACCGCCTGGGCGGCGGCGTCGGCGAGGACGAGATCGGGGCGGGCCAGGGTGAGCCGGGCGGCGAGCACGTCGGGCCCGGCGGTCGGGTCGAGGACGGCGATGCGCAGGCCCAGCCGGTGCGCGGCGAGCATGACGGCCAGTGCGCGCGGCCCGGGCCGGACGGCGACGCCGACGCTGTCGCCGGGGCCGAGGCCGCGGGCGTGCAGCGCGGCGGCGTAGCCGTCGGCCAGGTCGGCGAGTTCGCCGCGGCGGATCACCGGGCGGACGGTGCCCAGACGGGTGTGGCGCAGGACGGCGGGCCGGTCGGGGTGGTCGGTGCGCAGGGCGTGGGTGAGCCGGTCGAGCATGGCGGGTCCTTCGGCGGGCTGCGGAGCGAACGGAGCGGGTCCGGTCGAGGAAGGGTCGGTGAGGAGCGGGGCGCGCGCGGGCTGTCAACGCACGTCGACGGCGCGCGGCCCCGCGCCGCGCTCCAGGTACCAGCGCGCGGTGCCCAGCACGCCGTACGCGCGGATGCGCCGGGTGGAGTTCTGCACCACCATGTCGCGGCGGCGCACCACCGCCGTGGTGTGCCGGCGGACCCTGTTGAGGAACGCCCGGTCGGTGGGTGAGGGCCGCCGGGGCATGCCGCCGACGGCGAGGTAGAGCTCGGCGGTGATCGCCATGTTGTTGCCCGCGTGCATCCGGTACGGGGTCAGGTAGCCGTGTCGGCGGCGGTGCGCGGGCCGGATCCGGCCGAAGAAGGCGCCGAGCGCGACCAGTGCCAGGAACACCGCGCGCCCGGCCGGGCCGTGCTCGTCGTGGCGGGCGGTGACCCGGCCGCAGACCAGTCCGCCGGAGGCGACCAGCCCTGCGCGGGCCGCGGCCGTCCAGCCCGGTTCGGGCAGGCAGTCGGCGTCGGTGCGGGCGAGCAGGGTGGCGCCGTGGGCGATGGCGTACCGGAAGGCGGTGTCCACCGCGGAGCCGACGCCCTTCTCCGGCTCGACCACCACCTCGACCGGGAACGGCGCGCGGGCCGCGAAGGCACGGGCCAGGGCGACGGTGCCGTCGGTGGAGCCGTTGTCGGCGACGAGCAGGGTGAAGTCACGGTCGCGCTGGGCGGCGAGGGCGCGCAGCACGCCCTCGATCCGGGCCTCCTCCTGGTAGGCGGGGACCACCACCCACAGGTCGGTCCTCACGAGGCCTCCCAGACCATCGTCATGAGGCTGACGCCGCCGCCGAGCCCGATCAGCAGCACCTTCTCGCCGGGCGCCAACGTGCCGCGTATTCGGTCGAGTTGCACGCCCAGCGTGGCACTGGCGACGTTGCCGAGTTCCGGCACGGTCAGGACCAGCTTCCCGGCCGGCACCCCGGTCAGCTCGACGAAGCGTTCCAGGTAGGGGATCGTCACCTGGTGCACCAGCACCCGGGCGTAGTCGTCCCAGCCGAGGCCGGTGCGGGCGGCGAGCCGGGCCAGGGCGGCGGGGCCGATCTCCTCGAAGATGCCGCGCAGTTCCTTGCCGCCGCCCCGGAAGTAGCTGTACTCGTCGCCGCGCGGGTGGCGGGAGCCGCCGCCGGGGATGCCGCCGGCCGGCCAGTGCTCGGAGGCCGTCTCCGTCCCGACGTCGAGGATCCCGCCCCGCTCCACGGCCTCGACGACGACGGCCGCCCCGGCGTCGCCGAAGGTGTAGCCGGCGAAGCCGTCCCGGAACTCCGCCGGGGAGGACGGCGTGCGGAGCATGGCCCGACTGGGCGTCTCGCCGGTGACGACCAGGGCACGCCGGGCCCGGCCGGCCAGAATCATCGCGCGGGCCAGGTCGATCCCGTTGAGGAAGCTGTTGCAGGCGTTGCTGACGTCCAACGCGTGGGCCCTGGTGCCGAGTTCGGCCTGCACGATGTGGGCGGTGGCGGGCTCGCACACGTCCCGGGTGGCGGAGGCGAACAGCAGCAGGTCCACGTCCTGCGGGCGCAGCGCGCGGGCGGCGAGGGCCCGTCGGGCGGCGCCGACCGCGAGGGTGGAGGCGTACTCGCCGTCGGCGGCGAAGTGGCGGGTGCGGATGCCGGTCGCCTTCTCGAACATCCGCTCCGGAAGGGCGAGTCGGCCGCCGGCGGTGACCTCGTCCTGGAGCTGCTGGGAGGTGAGCCGGCGGGCCGGCAGGTGGGAGCCGACGGCGGTGATGCCGATCCTCGGTGTTGCTGCTGGGTGCATGCCCCCATGCTCCGGCGGCACGGCCGGGCCGGCCTGAGTACGGGTACTCAGGCCGGCCCGCCGGGCTACCCGATCACGTCTGCGCAGCTGGACGGTGGACGGCTGCCGAGCTGCCGGGTTCCCGAGTTGCCGCGTTGCCGGGTTCCCGGGTTCCCGGGTTGCCGCGACTCCGGCGCGGGCGGCACCTGTGGTGCCGTCACCGGTCCGGGTGGCTACTCACCGCAGCGGCCGACCAACTTCGCGTTACGGCCCCGCCGAGACCCCGGCCCTGTCATGATCGGCATGTTGCGTCTCGTAGATCCTCGATCTTCGGAAAACAGGAGTGGCTGTGGCAGAGCGGCAGAACGGCACGGTGAAGTGGTTCAACGACGAGAAGGGCTACGGCTTCATCACCCCGGAGTCCGGAGCGGACCTGTTCGTTCACTTCCGGGCGATCCAGGGAGAAGGCTTCAAGTCCCTGGTTGAGGGCCAGAAGGTGACCTTCGTGGCGGTCCAGGGCCAGAAGGGGCTCCAGGCCGACGAGGTCCAGGTGGTGGGGTAGTAGCAGTTCCTCTCCTTCCTCCCCCGGCCCCGGCCCCGGGTCCGGGGTCCAATGGGAGACGCGGGAGATCACGGCCTGGGCGGCCTCCGTTCGATCGGGGCCGCCCAGGCCGTTCTGGCTAGTTTGGGCGACTCGCCGGGAGGTCAGCCGCCCGACGTCTCGACGGTCACCGCGACTGCGCGGTCCCGGAGGGCGGCGGCGGTGAACTCCACCTCGACGAGCGTGCCCGCCAGCCCGGCCGTCTTCAGCTCGACAGCCATCGCCCGCGCCTGCGCCAGCGGCAGCCCGTGGGCCGCGCGCAGGGCTCGCAGCACGGGGACGAGACTCAGCTCGGGCCGTACGAGGTGAAGGCGCGCCGGTCCGTGCTCCGCCAGTAGCGCCTGGCGGATCTCCTCGGGTGTCGGCCCGCCGCCGTCCTCCTCGCACCAGGCGGCGGGGCAGGTCGGGCAGGAGGCCTCGGTGCCCCAGCACAGCCGTCCGCGGTCCAGGAACTGGCCGACGTCGCGGACCAGCACACCGCCGCAGTCCGCGCATTGTGTCGTGATCTTCGCGCCCTGTGTGATCATCGGACTCTCCGCCGTCGCTCGTCGTTGCGCGGATCGTCCCGCATGTACGCGTGCCCGTCGACCATCGGCTGTCGCCCATCGACCGTCGTTCCTGGGCGAGGCCTCAGCCGCGCCGGGTGCTGCTCGGCCGGTTGCGGTGGCGGCCGACGGTGCCGACGCGTTTGAGGGTCCGGACGATCGGGGCGGTCTCGACCGTGTCGATGCCCGGGAGGGCGCCGAGACGGTCGGTCAGGTAGTCGTACAGGTACTCGTCGTCGGGGCAGAGGACGGCGGCGAGGAGGTTGGTCCGCCCCGTGGTGGCGGCGGCGTAGGCGACCTCGGGGTGTTCGGCCAGGGCTGCGCCGACGGCGGCGAGGCGCGAGGGCCGCACCGACATCCAGATGGCGGTGGTGGTCGGGCTGCCCAGTAGCCGCTCGTCGACGTCCACGACGAAGAAGAGCGCCCCGGCCGCGCGCAGGTGGGCGATCCGGCGGCGCACCGTCGACTCGTGGCAGCGGGCCTCGGCGGCCAGCGCCGCGTACGTCGTGCGGCCGTCGCGGGCCAGCGCGGTGAGCAGCGTGTGGTCGAGGTCGGTGAGCTCGGTGAGCCCGGCGGGCTCAGTGGGCTCCAGCGACGGCGCCGAGGACGACGACGGCCGGGCGTCGGCAGGCGGGAGCCTCGGGGGTGGGAAGGCAGGCGGCGGGAACGCGGGGGCGAGCGCGTCCCGCTGGGCCTGGTCCAGCGCGCAGGTCAGGGCACCCCAGGTGGTCGGGCCGCCCTTGAGCAGCCGCAGCACGCGCTGCGCGGTGATCGAGGTGACCCCCGGGAGCCGGTCGAGCAGTTGCACCGGCGCGTCCTGGGCACGGTCCCGGTGCGCCACGAGGTGGCAGATGATCTCGGTGGCGCCCGAGGCGAGCTGGACCCACCGCGTGTCCTCCCGCGCGGCCAGGGCCCGGGCCAGGCCGAGCGAGGCGCCGGGGGCGGACTGCAGCCGCAGCGTCCACACGGTCTGCCCGACGGGCCGGGGGTTGAGCCGGCCGATGACGCGCAGCCCGGCGCTCTCGCACAGCGCGGCGTAGCGGCGGGCGACGACCTGCTCGGAGACGCCCAGCACCGAGGCGATCCGGCGCAGGGGGGCGCGCCCGTCGATCTGCAGGGCGTGGATCAGTCGGAGATTGAGGGATTCCACGGATCCAGACCCTACCCGGGGCGGTATCCGGCACCTGCGTCCGGACTCGTTGCGCCCGCTCGCGGCCGATCCGGATCATCGGTGCGCAGGCCGACGCGGCATCTGTCCGCGCGGAACTGCGATCCCCGTGACGGCCGCGCCGAGGCTCGGCCGCCACCCGCGAGGAAGAGGAGGAGGGGAGATCCGGGCACACCACCCGGCTCCCCGACGGCAGATGAGCGCATTTCGTGATCTTCGGCATTACATCGACCACCTGACCGAGGCCCTCGGGAAGGACGAAGTCCTCCAGATCGACGGCGCCGACCGGGACCTGGACATCGGAGGCATCACCGAACTGCTCGCGGAGCGGGAAGGCCCCGCCCTGATGTTCGACAACATTCCGGGATTCTCCGCGGGGTACCGGGTGTTCACCAACTTCATGGGGACGCCCGCCCGCACCGCGGTGGCGCTCGGGCTGCCGCACGACACCCCCAAGCTCGACATCGTGCGGGCCTGGAAGGACCTCAGCAAGCGGATCGAGCCCGTTCCACCCGTGGAGGTCGCCACCGGCCCGGTCCTGGAGAACGTCCTGGTCGGTGAGGACGTGGACCTCGGGATCTTCCCCACCCCTCGCTGGCACGACGGGGACGGCGGCCGCTACATCGGCACCGCCTGCATGGTGATCACCCGTGACCCCGACAGCGGCTGGGTCAACGTCGGCACCTACCGGGCCTGCGTCCAGGGCCGCGACCGGTTGTCGCTGTGGATGCTCGGCAACCGGCACGCCAAGGCGATCGCCGAGAAGTACTGGGCACGCGGCCGGACCTGCCCGATCGCCGTGGTGGTCGGGCAGGATCCGATCCTGTCGACCGCCGCCGCGATCGCCGCGCCGTCCGGGATGTCGGAGTACGACCTCGCGGGCGGACTGCGCGGGGAGGGCGTCGAGGTCCTGTACGCGCCGGGCAGCGAGCTCCCGATCCCGGCGCACGCCGAGATCGTGATCGAGGGCGAACTGCCGCCGGTCGAGGAGGAGTCCGTCCTGGAGGGCCCCTTCGGGGAGTGGACCGGGTACTACACGCACTCGGGCCAGGAGACCGTCGTCCGGGTCACCCGGATCCTGCACCGCGACGACCCGATCATCCTGGGCGCCCCGCCGATGCTGCCGACCATCCCGGCCGGCGACCAGGCCGTTCCGCTCTACTCGGCGTCGCTGACCTGGGACCACCTGGAAGCGTCCGGCGTGCAGAACGTCAAGGGCGTGTGGGCCTACGCCCGGCAGCTCCTGATGGTCGTCTCCATCGAGCAGACCGGCGCGGGGGACGCCATGCACGCGCTGCTGGCGGCGGCCGGGCGCAAGCGCACCGGCGGTATGGAACGGTACTTCGTCGTGGTCGACGAGGACATCGACATCACCGACATCAACCACGTCCTGTGGGCGATGTTCACCCGCGTCCACCCGACCGAGTCCATCCAGGTCCTGCGCGCGCCCACCACCGCCATCGACCCCCGGCTCGCACCCGACAAGCTCGCCGCCGGCGACCTGTCGATGGGCATCGTGCTCATCGACGCGTGCAAGCCGTTCGCGTGGAAGGACCGGTACCCGCCGGCCAACCGCGTCGACCAGGCCACCCGCGAGCAACTGCGCGAACGGTGGGCGGGCGTCCTGGCGCTGTAACCCGCCGGGGGTGGCGGGCAAGTCCCCCACCCCCTCCGGCCCTTCCCCCTTCGGCTTACGCCAGGAGCACATCGTGTCCGCCACACCCTCCGCCGCACCCCCCACCACCCGCCTCGTCATCGGAGTCACCGGCGCCACCGGCGCCCCGATCGCCGTCCGCCTGCTACAGGTCCTGCGCGAGGTACCGCAGGTGGAGACCCACCTCGTCCTGAGCACCTGGGCCCGATCCACCATCGAGGTGGAGACGCCTTACAAGGCCCGCCAATTCGCCGAACTAGCCGACGTGACACACAAGTTCGGCGACCTCGGCGCCACCATCTCCTCCGGCTCCTACCCGGTCGCGGGCATGGCCATCGTCCCGTGCAGCATGAAGACGCTCGCGGCCGTCCGGCACGGCATGGCCGACAACCTCATCACCCGCGCCGCCGACGTCACCCTCAAGGAACGACGCCCGCTGGTCCTCGTGCCCCGGGAGACACCCCTCAACGAGATCCACCTGGAGAACATGCTCGCGCTCTCCCGGATGGGCGTACGCATCGTCCCGCCGATGCCGGCCTTCTACGACACCCCGAACGGCATCAGCGACCTCGTCGACCACATCGTCATGCGCATCCTCGACCAGTTCGACCTCCCCGCAGGCACCGCCGACATCGCGGAACGCTGGCAGGGCCTGGCCGACACCCGCCACCACCGCCCCGCCTCCTGACACCACGCGGCACACCCACCGCCACGAAAACCACAGCGCTGGTCGCCGCCACCCACGTGTGGCCGCGACCAGCGCTTTCCGGAATCAGTCGATGACGGCGTCGATCTCCACTTCCACGAGCCATTCGGGATCGATGAAACGTGAGACCTCAACGACGGTACAGGCCGGACGCACCGACGCGAACCGCTCCCCGTGCGCTCGCGCGGCCTCCTTCCAACGCGTCACATCAGTGAGCATGAGACGGGTCCGCACAACATCCCCCAACGACGCCCCCGCCTCCTTCAGCGCGGCCTCCGCAATGTCCAGACACCTGACCGTCTGGGCGTACACATCGCCCTTCCCCACGGTCGTCCCACCGTCCCCGATGGGAGCAGTCCCCGCGACTACAACGTGTGACCCCTTGCGGACTGCCCGGGAAAAGCCGATCTGAGGTTCGAGGGGCGATCCGGAACTGACTATCTGCCGATGATCCATCGCACCATGCTCCCAGAGCACCGCACATCTGAAAACAGGCCCTCCACCGAACACTTCGCCCCTGAACCAACCCATCCCCCGCGCCTGCGGGGCCGATGCGTCGCCGAAACCTTCCCAGAAGCGCCACGGGGAGCAATCCCCGCGCGTGCGGGGCCGATCACGATCGCGGTGATGGCTGCCTTGTCGGCGTCGGAGCAATCCCCGCACGTGCGGGGCCGATCAGCTCTGACATTGCCTCAGCAGCCTCTGCGACAGAGCAATCCCCGCACGTGCGGGGCCGATTCGACCGTGTCGTCGGCGGGATCGAGGCTCAGGGAGCAATCCCCGCACGTGCGGGGCCGATGCGGTTCCGCGACATCCCAGCTTGCGGTAAGCGGAGCAATCCCCGCACGTGCGGGGCCGATCCCGCGTCCGTCCTCGGCGGCCTGATCCACTCGGAGCAATCCCCGCACGTGCGGGGCCGATGCTTCGTGACCTGCGAGTCTATCGGCGGGAGCGGGCCGAGAGGATCAGTCCGTCGAAGTCGACGGGCTTCCAGCGGTCCTTGCCGGCGGTGCGGACGGTCCAGCCCTGTTCGTTGGTGGCGGGTTCGACGAGGACGGCTTGGCCGTCGCCGATGCGGGTGGCGAGGAGGTCCCAGAGGCGGTCGCGGATGCGGCGGCTGGGGGTACCGACGAAGACGCCGGCGTTGACTTCGACCATCCAGCGGGTGAGGTGGCCGCGCAGGCCTTCGGGGGCGGCGATGAGAATGATGACGGTCATGGGCTGTCCGTGTCCTGGGTGAACTCCGGTCCGATGATGGCCAGGTGTTCGTCTCCCATGCCCGGGTCGGAGGCAGGGAGCGTCGGTGTGCCTTCCGTCTCGGCCCAGTTGACGCCGCCCTGGACCGTGCCGACGCGTTCGTCCCAGAGCTCGTTGACCTCGACGTCCGGCATGTCGGTGCCGTCCGGGCTGAGGAGCGCCTTGACGTCGCGGACGATGCGGCCGAGCAGCTTGTCCTCGGCGATGCGGTCGCGCAGGCCGAGCCGGGCGTCGCGTTCCTCGGTGTGGCCCTGCTTGGCGAGGTCGAAGGCGAGGGGGATGGTGTATTCGGCCTTGTAGAGGTCCGCGATGTCGAGGACGAACGAGGTGGCCAGGCCGGTGTGGACGAAGCCGAGGCCGGGGCTGGCGCCCAGGCCGGTGATGACCGCATGGCAGATCCCGTAGAGCGCGGCGTTGGCGGCCGACAGGAGCCGGTTGAGGTCGTCGCCTGCGGCATACGCATCGCCGGCCTTGTAGACCCGGCCGTTCCAGGGAACACCCGTTCGGTGGGACTCGGCCCGGTAGAGCTTGCGGATACGGGCGCCCTCGCCGCCGCGCAGCTGCTGCATGGTCGCGGTGCTGACGTCCTCGCCGGGGAAGCGCATGCGGTACATGGTCCGGGCGACGGCGAGGCGTTCCTTGGTGCGGCTGACCAGCCAGGCCTGCCGGTTGAGGAGGGCCGCGCCACGGCTGGGGCCGAGTCCGGCCGCGTACATCCGCACGCCCTGCTCACCGACCCAGCACACGGTGGTGCCGGAGTCGGCGAGCAGGTTGACGGCGCCGTGGGTGATGCGGGTGCCCGGGCCGAGCAGCATCACGGCGACCATGGCGGCCGGGACCCGGACGGTCTCGCGCTTGTTGATGACGACGACTGCGTTCTCGTCGCGGTCGATGTGGCTGCGCTCGACGTACACGCTGGAGACTCGGTCGGCGAGGCGGTGCAGGTCGTGGGGGTGGGCTTTCCACCAGATGTCGGCCATCGGTCAGTGGTGTCCGGTCGGCAGCGGGGCGACGGTGAGCAGGCCGCAACCGTAGGCCTTGGAGGGGCCGATGCCGCCGAGGAGGGCGGCTTGGAAGAGCCCTGGGTCGGTGATGCGCAGCCGGCCTTCGAAGGTGGCGGTGGTGAGGGTGACCGGGCTGCGGGTGCCGGGCTTGGTGAAGGTGCTGCGGGTGCGGTCGGTGATCCGGGCCTCCCGTGCGGGCTGCTGCGCCTCTTCGGGGGTGTCCGGGGCTGCTGGTTCGAGGCCCGGTGCCGCCTTGTCGGTGCGTGCCTCGGGGATGGTGAAGCCCCAGCGCTGGGTGCGTTCGAGGAACCAGGTGAGCTGCTGGGCGGCGGTGCGGTGGGCCATCCGGTAGGAGCGGTGGTGGAGTTCGGCGGCGGTCTTGGTGTGGTGCGGGCTCGCTTTGACGGGCTTGGCGGTGTTCTGGACGGGGCTGGCCTTGAGGCGGAACGCGAATTCGCGGCCGACGGCGAGCTGGGCGAGCAGCGGGCTGTAGTCGCGGACCGCGTAGTGCTCTCCTTCGGCGTCGGGCCAGCCCGCCTGTTCGACGATGTGGGTCCAGTCGGGCTTGGAGGGGGTGAGGACCAGCAGCGTGGGGCGGCGTGGGTGGTCGGCGTCGAGGCGCCAGAGGACCCGGTCGCCGGCGGCGGGGTCGGGGATGCCTGCCGTGACGGCGCCGTGCAGGGCGCGGGGGTTGGCGAGCAGGGTGCGGCTGGCGGCGCGCAGGGGGTTGATGCGGACGCGGGAGAGGTAGGTCATCTGGTCACCAGCCCAGCAGGGCGAACGGGTCGTGGCCGCCGGCCGCAGTGGCCGGTTGGACGGTCTCGGTGGGCGCGGCGGACGGGGCGAACGGGCCGGACGGGGCGAGGCCGGTGGGGACGTTGAGCCAGGCGTGGCGGATCCGCCGGGTGGTGAAGCCGCGGTCGCGGGGCGCGAAGGAGCGCGGGACGTCCTGCAAGGTGTCGTCGCCGGCCGGGTCGTCGAAGGTTGCGGCCAGGTCGATCCGGTGCGGCGAGAACGGGTCCGGACCGCGTTCGGCCCGTCGGCGGTAGGCGGCCTGGACGGCGGTGCCCGCCTGCCAGGGCTCGTCCGCCAGCACGTCCTCCAGGGCTCCGGCGCGCACGGCGCCGAGGGCGAGCGGCTGGGTGGGGACGCAGGAGCGCCGGCCGAGCGCGAGTGGGAAGGCGGGGCGGCGGATCGCCTCGGCGAGCGTCGCGACGAGGCCGGCCGGGCCCTGGACGGCGGCGACGAACACCGCGTCCTGGAGGTAGTAGCGGTGGGTGACGTGGGTGTCCTTGGCCGGGGAGGTCGGCTTCTGCAGGCCCTTGGCGTTGACGCCGCTCTGGGGCAGCGGGCGGCCCCGGTAGTCGCTGACGGTGTGGTAGTCGCGCAGCAGCGTACCGGGCTGGTCGATGCGCACGCCCAGGCGCAGGCCGACCAGGCCGGTGATGTCCGCCTCGCGGGGAAGTCCGGCGGCGGCGGCGAGCAGGCCGACGACTCCGGACTTGGTCGGCTGGGGCGGGGTGTCGCGGCGGTTGAAGGCGCTGCGGTCGCCCCAGGACTGGAGCGGCCCGGCCAGGCGCAGGACGAGGACCGCCTGGTCCTCCTCCTGTTCCGGGGCCGGTGCGGGGGCGGTGGTGAGGCTCGGGTCGGCGGGCATCAGTTGTCGTTCACCCGCTCGGTGAGGGCGGTGCGCAGGCCGTCGCGCAGCTCGGCGAAGGTGCGGTTCGCGCCGAAGGCCTCCGCCAGCTGCTGCGCGGGCTCGTCGGCGCCGGTGTCCGCGCCGAGGGTGTGGCAGATGCCGACGTACAGCGGGCTGTCTCCCCACTGCTCGGTGGCGGTGGCGAACTCCTTGGCGAGGCGGCGCGCGGACTCGGCGACGATGCCCCGGCTCGCCGGGACGGGGTTCTCGTACGCGGACACGAGGTTCACGGGCTGGTCGGCGCGGACCACGACGGCCACCAGGCTGGGGCGGGTGCGGTGCGCGAAGGAGTTGCCGTAGCCGGTGGGCATGGAACGGGCGAAGGAGTCGACGAACAGGTCGACAGCGTCTACGGCGGCCTTGTCGTCGCCGAGGTTGCCGCGCAGCTGGTGCAGACCCACGGTCGCGTAGCGGTAGAGGGTGGCGGAGTTGAAGCCGATGGTGCCGATCATGCCGGCGCCGGTCTCGTCGGCGGTGTTCTCGTCGTCGACGGCCGTGTAGTAGTCGAATTCGAGTTCGGCGGCGTGGGTGGAGATCGCGTGCGCCACCTGGGTGGCGGCGTCGACGTTCAGGCCGGGGATGTCGGCGACCATCCGGCCGAAGAGCGCGACGTCGGCCGGGTGGCCGCTCTGCAGCTGCTCCTTGACCGGCAGGGCCTTGACGGCCTCGTCGAGGGCCTTGGCGTCGAGGGCGGCGAGGTCGACGGCGGTGTCGGCGACCAGGTCGACGATGCCGTCCAGCTGGCGACGCCCGTAGAAGAGCAGATAAGCGGTGTCGCCCTCCTTCTTGCCGGCGGAGATCCCGGTCGACTTGATCAGGGCGTCGGCGATCCGCTGCGCGTCCTCGGCCTCGACGCCGGTGCGCTCGGCGATGCCCTTGGCCAGTTGGGCGGCGATCCGCTTGGTGCGGGTGGCGAGGTCCTGCCGGTCGCGGCTCTCGGCGAAGTGGACGCGGGTGGCTCGCTTCCAGGCCTGGGAGGAGACACGCGAGCGGCGCTTGCCGCCGAAGTACGCCTCCTTGGGGTTGCCGTTGTCGTCCCGGTTGAGGTTGGCCGGCGGGACGGTCTGCAGGATGTGGACGTCGATGTAGAGGCGGGCGGTCATGCGCTTCTCCTCGGGGGTGGTGGTCCGGATGTGTCGGGCACTCAGTCGGTGGGCGTCTTGTCCTTCCACGCCTGGTAGCCGATCGCCCACTTGAGGCGGACCTGCGGGCGCCGGTCGGTGCTGTGCCAGGCCTGGATGTCGGCCATCAGGTGGCCGTAGTCCAACGGCTGCGTGATGGAACGCAGTTGGGTGACCAGCCCCCGCAGGTGGACCAGCAGCGCGGACACGCTGGTGGCGCCCGCGAGTTGGGCGACCCGGGTGTCGAGCGCCTCCTCGCTGACCTTGCCGCTCCGGCGCAGCACTCGCAGCGCCTCCCCGAGCTTGACGCCACGGCGGTGCATCGGCTTGGACTGGCTCTGCTGGTGGAGGCCGTAGAGGGCCAGCGCGGCGTGCTCGGCCTTCTGCTCGTCGGAGACCTCGTCGCGCAGCGCGAGGACGTCGTTGACCTCGCAGCTGTAGAGCGGCCACATCTTGGGGCTGTCCATGACGGGGCGCCCGAGGCCGGAGCGCAGGGCCGCCAGGTCCTCGCCGGGCGGCCGGCGTGGTTGCTTGGTGCGGGGGTCGTACCGCCAGTTGTGGTCGGGGCCGGTGAACTCGTCCCAGTACCGGCGCCGTCGGGCGGCGGCGGTGGTGCGCTCGGCAGCGCCGGTGTGCTCAGCGGGGGTGGTGTGCTCAGCGGCGGCGCCGGTGTGCTCAGTCGTCAAAGTCCGCTCCGGGGTCGTGGTCGAGGGCGGGGCCGGTCTCGGCCGCCCGGGCGGCGGCCGCTTCCCGTACGGCGTCGGCGTACCGGGGAAGGATCTCGTCGAGCCGGCTCCGGAAGTTGGCGCCCGCGGTGCCGAGCCTGTAGGTCTGCGTCTTGCCCGCCTTGCCGCCCTGGCTGATCGTGCGGCCGCCGAAGGTCGTGGCGGGTGCGGCCAGCAGGAGCGTGTTCGCCGCGTCCCACGCCTGGCGGTGGGCGAGTTGTTCCCATGCGAGCCGGCCCCGCTCCAGGGCCTCGTCGTCTGCGCCGGCGGTGCGAACGCCGGCGAGCAGGCGACGCACCAGGGGGTCGAGGGTGTGCAGGAGGAGTTCGCCCGGTCGCTGGCCCTTGTCCCAGGGAATGGGGTCCGTTCCGGCGGCCCGGCGCAGGTCGGCGGAGAGGTTGCTGACGGCCTGGGCGAGCCGTTCCGCCTGCTCGGCGACGTCCAGGAGCAGCAGTTGGGCTTCGCTGTCCTGCTGGAGGGCGAGCAGCGGCAGGGGGATGGCGTCGTGGATGACGTCCTCGACGATCGCGGACTGGGTGCCGTAGACCATGCCGAAGGTCTCGACCTGCAGCGGGTAGTCGGCGGGGAGTAGGCCGTCTTCTTGCAGGGCGCTGATCTGGTCGAGCAGGATGCTGGTCTCGAAGCCGCCGTCGGGGCCCTGCCGGGTGGGCGTGAGAAGGGCCTCCAGGCCGCGCCAGGCGGCCTTGCCCTGGGTGTGGCGGCGCGGCCTGCGCTCGGGCAGGGCGGAGGCGGACTTCTTGGCGGGGGCGGTGAAGGTCCAGGCGGTATGCGGCTCCTGCTCGGGCATGGGCATCAGCCGGTCCCCCGCGCTGATGACGACCCGGGCCACCTTCAGCTGCCCGGACTCGTCCTGGTGCGGGATGAGACGGATCCGCCGGGCCTGCCAGGTCCACAGGTCGAGGAGGCCTTCGGCAGCGCGGGGCTGCCAGGCGGGGCCGTGCGGGCCGCGTTTCCACTGCGGGAGGCCGAGGTTGACGGGCGGGGTGAGCGGAAGGTTCAGCAGGAGGGTCTCGTACAGGGTGCACCCGGTGGGGACGATGACGCCTAGCTGGCCGAGCGGGCCGGTGGGGTTCCCGGTCGTCTT
This sequence comes from Kitasatospora sp. NBC_01300, assembly GCF_041435235.1. Lineage (NCBI taxonomy): Bacteria > Bacillati > Actinomycetota > Actinomycetes > Kitasatosporales > Streptomycetaceae > Kitasatospora > Kitasatospora sp. NBC_01300. The sequence goes on from NZ_CP108409.1 coordinate 826,765, forward strand.
GCCCGCCTTGACCTGGTCGTCGCCGACGACGCCGGTCTTGATCGCCGCGGTGTCCCAGCAGTGGGCGTGCACGAGCCAGTGGGCGGCCTGGGCCGGCGTCAGGTCGAGCGGATCCGCGTCGGTACGGGTGCCGAACAGCGGGACGTTGTTGCCGCTCGCCGCGGTCGCCACCAGGGCGGCGGAGCCCTTCGTCTCGTCCTTGGCGGTACGCAGCCCGGCGACCTGCCCGAACGGGGCGGCGGAGTCGAAGAGCTCGAACTTCGCCCGGTGATCGGCGAGGTAGGTCTCCAGGCTGCCCAGCTCGTCCTCCGTGAACCCGCCGCCCTCCCGGGTGAGCCGCTCGCCCTTCTCCCCGGGGTTCTGGGGCGCGCTGGTGGCGTCGGCGACGACGGGCAGCAGGACCTGACGCAGGACGGCCGGGAGCTGCGTGGAGAACTCGACGACGAGGCCCTCGAACTCGTGGGCCCGGGCCAGGGCCTCGGCGATCCCCACCTGCACGGGAGGCCCGCCACCGACGGGTCGTACCGTCAGCCACGGTTCGTCGACAAGGTTGTACCCAGGCACGCGCTGATCTCCCAACTAGCCATGTTTAGCTTGTTGCTGGTTCATCGTGGCACCGGCGGATGCCTGTTGTGGGGTGAATGCTTGAATTGCCCCCGGCCCCGCCTGCTTGGGTGCGCGGGGATGGCCCGTGGCCGTGTTTTTCGGCCCAGGCAGGCCGCAAGTCGGCCCCGCGGTCGCGGGGTTGAGGGGGTGGGTCGACTTCTGTCCGACTCACCCCCTCACCTTTATCGCTACTGGGGCGCGCTGGGGCCCTCCGCTCACCACGAGGCCGAGCAGGTCGTCGTAGCGCAGCCGGAAGTCACCGAGGGCTGCGGCACCGTGCTCGTCGAGTTCGAGGGCCAGGCTGTATCGCAGCCATGGATGGTCGCGCCAGCCCGACAGCGGACCGAGCGCCTGCTCGGCCACGTTTGTCAGTTTGGTGGGCAGGCGCACCGTCCCGGAGAGCACGTCGTCCACCATCTCGGCCGCGACCGTCCCGTTGGGGCCGAGCTTGCGTCCTGTCATCGCGTGGAAGTCCTCCCCGGTGCGGCGCACCAGCACGACCTCCACGCTCCGGTCCCCGTCCCGGACGAGTGCCTCGAACTGTCCCTCTGCCAGCGTGCCGTGGGCGCCGTAGTGCAGACCGGCCAGAGTCTGCGATCCGTGTTCCCCGGAGCGGGTCAGGACGTACTGGGCGGCCTCTTCGCGGCGTTTGGCCTGCCGCTTCTCCCAGTCCTGCCGCGCCTGCGCCTCGGCCCCGCCCCACTCCACCGGCACGACGGGATCGGTGCCGTAGACCCGGGCGACCAGCTCCGGCACCTGGCCGGGGATGCTCCACGCGCCTGCGTCGGCCTTCGCCGTCCGCTCGACCTCGGCGGCCGTGCGCAGCAGGAGGTAGCGGCCGTAGATCCCTTCGGAGTCGCGCAGGATCTGAGGCGCGCCGTCAACGTCGAGGTGCACGCCGGTGATGGCCACGGTGGGCCGGGACAGCCGGCGGGGACGCTGCACACCGCCGTGGCGGTGGAGGCGTCCGATGCGCTGGAGGAGCAGGTCCATCGGAGCGAGGTCGGTGATCAACAGATCGGCGTCGACGTCGAAGGACTGCTCGGCGAGCTGGGTCGCGACGACGATCAGCCTGCCGGGACGCCCGGACCCCTCGGTCGGCGGTCCGAGGAGCTTCAGCACCTCCTGCGTACGGTCCGCCCGGTGGCCGGCGTGCAGGCGCCCGTGCAGGAGCCGGACATCGGCGCCGAACTCCTTCTGGAGGGCCTCGAACGTCGACTGGGCGCGGGCCACGGTGTTCCGGATGACCAGGACGCACCCGCCGTCGACCAGCCGCTCCCTCAGATAGTCGACCACGGCGTCATCCTGCGCGACTTGGGCGTCGGCCCGCGTCGGAGGCTCGTCGAGCACCTCGACCCGCACCTGAAGGTCCTCACGCCAGGATGCGGTGCTCTCCACCAACAATTCCGGCCGCCCGTCCGGCCCCGCCCAGGCCGCCGTGACGCTCGGATAGCCCTCCGGCTCGGGAAGCTCCAGCGCCGCCGAGGCCTCCGCCGACCGCGTACCGGCCAGATAGGCCGCGACCAAGCGGCGCCGCTGCTCCGGCGGCAGCGTCGCCGAGAGCAGCACCACCGGCACACCGGCCTGCCCGAGCCACCACAGGCCCTCCAGCAGGAACTGCGACATGTAGACATCGGCGGCGTGGACCTCGTCGAGGATCACGACCTTGCCCACCAGCCCGGCCATCCGCAGCATCACGTGCTTGGTACGGGTCGCGGCGTACAGGAGCTGATCGATGGTGCCGACCGCGAACGGGCTCAGCAACCCTCGGCGACGGCCGAGAAACCACTCGGCGGGGGCTCTGCGCTCCCCGTCCGCGCAACCGTCGAAGCAGTCGGTCTGCATGCCGAACTCGTCTTCCCCCACTGACGAGAAGCGGTCGTCGGCGTCCTGCCCCCACTCCCCCGCGCCCTCCAGCAGGCCGCGCCACTCCTTGTTGAACATCCGCTTGCCGTGCAGCAGCGCGACCTGGCCCTCCAGCCCATCGCCGACCTCGCGCAGCCACGACCTGACCTGGGTGAACATCGGGTCCGCCGTCGCCTGGGTCGGCATGCCCAGGAACGCCCCGTCCGCACCGTGACGCGCTGCCATCAGCTCGGCCGCCGCCAGCGCCGCCTTCGTCTTCCCCTCCCCCATCGGCGCCTCGACGATCACCAGCCCGGGCCCGCCCATCCGGCGCACCACGTCGAGGACCAACTCCTGCGAAGGCCTGGTCCCGTGGCCGAACCGGTCCCGGAACGTCTCCGGACCGGGCACCGCCAACACTCCCCATCCACCGCGCAGTTCGAGCCTCGACCACGCCGCCGCAGCCCGCTGCCGCGCCTGAGGCATCGACACCTTCGCCAGGTCGGACACACCCGTGAAGTGCCGCTCGTCGCTGGCGATCCAGTCCGCCATCACCACGAAGCCGGACAGCTGAAGCTGCGCCGCACGGCTCGGCACCAGCACCGGCTCCACCGCGGCCAGCGGCGACTCCCCCTCATAGCCGAGCTCCCGCGAGAAAACCTCCACCAACGCCGACTGCGCGAGCTTCCAAGACCGGCTACCGCCCTGCAGCTTTTCGTTCTTCTTCGGCGGACTCAGCTGCCCCAGCGTCGGGATCAGCCCGTGGTGGCCGGCGACCAGCGGCCAGACCCAACCGACCTGTTCCTGCGACCACTTCGCGTCAGTGAGCAGCGCCCTCAGCACCCGGCCACCGGCTTTGTCATGCCGCCAAGACGAGCCCTTCACGGCGTACTTGTCCCAGGTGAGCCCCGCTTGACGGACCGCGGCCTCGCCGGCGGCGTCGAGATGCTGAAACGCCGGGGTGGCCTTGCCGCAGTCATGAATCCCGCACAACCAGGCGAACAGGCGCCGCCCCTTACCCACTCCCCCCGCCAGAGCATCCAGACGCCACCGCGTCACCGGCGGCAGGTAGCGGTCCCAGACGATCTCTGCCACCGCCGCAGTGTCCAGCATGTGCGACAGCAGAAGGTTGGCCGTCCCCCCGGCCCGCCCAGCGGACTTACCCCACAGCGCACCCAGCCAGCCCCTGACCTCGGGCGGGTACGACTGCCAACGATCCTCAACCATCATCTCAACCTCCACGTGCAGGTACGCTTCGAGAGCGTAGGACACCGCACTGACAACTGGCCTCGGAGCAAAGAAATATGACGGTCATACATAAGCTCTCCGTCGGGCTGTCATCCGATCGAACTGAATCAATCAGGCCCCTCGGCCGCTGATCACCGCAGGTCAGAAAGCCTCGGCCCCGCGCTCGCGGGGATTGCTCGGTGTCGGTGACCGGCGGCCCCGAGCGGGTCGCCCTGACCTGCTCGGCCCCGCGCTCGCGGGGATTGCTCCTGACCGCCCGCGGCTGGGGCGGGCAGTGGTCCCTCGGCCCCGCGCTCGCGGGGGTTGCTCGATGGACACTCAGGTCCACGAGGCCTACGAGGAATCGCCCCGCGCTCGCGGGGGTTGCTCCTGTGCGGTCGCGGCGTGGGTCGCGGAGGCCTCATCGGCCCCGCGCTCGCGGGGGTTGCTCCATAGAGAACCTGCTTAGGCAGGTCAAGAGAGTATCGGCCCCGCGCTCGCGGGGATTGCTCCCGGTCCTGGTGGGCCTCGACCTGCTTGTCCTGTCGGCCCCGCGCTCGCGACGGGGATTGCTCCCCGACGGGGCTCGGCCGCCAAGCGCGCTGGCGAGGACGATCGGAAGATCAGGGTCGCAGTGCTCGGAGACGTAGCGGCCGACTACCTCACGGCGGGTGCCGTCGACCAGGCCGTCGAGGTCGGCCGTCGGGCCCTCGCCGCCGCGCTCGAAGCCGAGACGACCATGGGTCGAGTACGGCTGTCCGCACTGGCCGACCAGCTCCCGGCATCGTCTGCGGCCCAGGCCTTTCGAGACGAGATCCGGGCCTTCTTGGAGTAACTGCCGATCAGCTTCGCGTCTCTGCGGCGACCCAGTCCAGGTAGGCCGCCGATCCAGTGATCACCGGCACCCCGACGACCTCCGGTGTGTCGTAGGAGTGCAGCTCAACGATGCGCGCGCACAGCCGATCAGCCAGGTTCGCCCGGGACTTGAAGTCGATCCGCCACTCGGCGGAGTCCTGCACCGCGCCGTCCCACCAGTAGACGGACTGGATGCGGTAGACCTGCGCACACGCGGCCAGGCGGTCACGGATCACCGCCGAGGCGAGCTCACGGGCCTTCGTCTCGTCGTCATGGGTCGTCGTCACCACAACGAAGCCACTGGTCGTCATACCGTGACGGTACCCGGCATCGACCGCCGCCCTCACTCTGGCCGGCGAACTTACCTCACAACGCGCCCAACCAGCTCCTGACCTCGGGCGGATACCACTGCCAACGGGTCATCAACCATGCTCTCAACCTCCACGTGAGAGTACGCTTCGAGAGGTAGGCCACAGCATTGACAACCAGCACTGGGGCAACGAGAGATGGCAACAACGCATCGACTGTTCGACTAGGCCTCTATCAATCGAACTGAATCAACCAGGCCCCTCGACCGCTAATCACCGCAGGTCAGGAAGTATCGGCCCCGCGCTCGCGGGGGTTGCTCCTCCAACTCCGCCGGGATGTCGTCCGGCGGCGGATCGGCCCCGCGCTCGCGGGGGTTGCTCCGATGGCGGCGGCGCTGTACCTGTGCGACGGCGATCGGCCCCGCGCTCGCGGGGGTTGCTCCAAGGACTACATCCGGGCGCACGGCACCGAGATATCGGCCCCGCGCTCGCGGGGGTTGCTCCTGGGCGTAGTGGCGCAGGGCGACGGTGCATCCATCGGCCCCGCGCTCGCGGGGGTTGCTCCGCGACCTCCCACTCAGACGACCACAGCAGTTCGCCGTGCTCACTCCTTCGCCGGATGATGCTGGCCCAACGAGACGACAAAATAGGCGTGGGCGCGTCAAACTGTTCGTGAATTGAGTCGCTGAATTCAACAAGTTCCCTGCGGAACTGGGCGTACGAGTCGCCAAAGGAGACCACCGGCCGCGGTCCAGGGCCGTCCCACCTAGCACGCCGAGCCAGCACTGAGGTTCTCTTTAGGAGAGAACAGCTGACTCTCCCTCAGTGCCGCCCAGACTGCTGCGGGCACGGGATTTTCCCGAGGGCGGTTGATTTCTTTCAGGACCATCTTCGCGGCTTGGTCTCCCTGGGCAGCCGCAGATCGCAATAACAGCACGGGAGTTAGACGCCTATGGGCGCTAACCACGTCGAGCGTGACCGAGTTCAAGGTCTTCCAGGCTTGGGAAGCCTTCGCTGAGAACGGTTCCGGACCCTCGATCCGCACCAGAGCCAGAGCATTCAGCAGCTCCCGCCACATTTGCGCGACCTCGTCCAAATCAAATGTCTTCTCAGCGATCTTAAGAACCCTGATCGTCTCCAGCTGCTGTTCCCCCGCAAGGACGAACGTGATCGCGGCTTCTCGTCGCGTGTTGCCGCGCCATTCATCGTGGGCCGCCTGCGAGGCGACCTCGGCAGTCCGCTGGGCAGCGCGAGTCTGCCGCAGGCCGACGATCAAGGCAGCGGGCACCCCGAGGATCGCGGCCCCTGATGCTGCAAGCGCTGATATCGCTTCAACTTGCATGCAGTCATGATGACCCGGCTGGAGAGCGGTTGGGCTGAGACCCGCGAATCGGGGGATGCGGAGCGGCTGTTCTTGGGGGCGGCCAGCATCTCTCACACGGTATGCGGCTGGCGTCCTCTCAGCTGCCCGCCGCAGGTGGTGCATCGGCCTTCGGCCGATGCGGCGGTGCCGCGCCCGTTTCGCTGCGTCTGGCCGAACGGTGGCGCGAGTGTCCTTCCATCGGAGGTGTTGGGCTTCCGGCCGCGCGGGAGCCCCGGTGGGGGCTCCTCCGGCGCCCGCCCCCACCGGATCCGGGTCGGTCAGCTGGCGAGAGCTTCGCCGAGTCGGTCGTGGGCGAGGCCGGCGAGGGTGCGGTGAAGGGCCTCGGCGCGGGACCGGACCAGCCCGTCCCGGAACGCTGCTGGCAGCTGCTGCCAGACCCCAACGGCCATGTCAGCGGCGGCGGCCGGGTCGCCGTCCATGCTCAGGCAGGTCGCGGCGTCCATGGTCAGCAGGGCCCGGGTCATGACGGACGGCGATTTGGTGAGGGCGAGGGCTGCCTCCTGTTCGGCGTTCGCCTCGCGGGTGCGGCCCATCAGCGTGAACGCCTGGGACAGGTGGACGTGGTGCTTCTGGAGCGGGTAGCCGAACCAGGTGTCGGCGGCCTGCGCGGAGTTTAGGTGTTCGGCGATGTTACGGGCGTCCGCGACCGCGCGAAGGGCCCCTCGGTGGTCACCGATGGAGGCCAGGGCGCGCGCGGTGACGGCGGCGGCCAGAGCTGCGGCGGCCGTGGGGGTTCGGCCTGCCTCGCGACGAGCGCAGATAGCCAGGTTCGCGGCAGCGTTCGGGGCGCCGTAGTTCAGCGGGACCATCGCGTGCCGGGCCAGGACCCAGGCCAGCATGTGCCGATCACCGGACTCGCGGGCGGCCTTCTCGGCGGTGGCGAACCAGCCGTGGGAGTCGCGCTGGTCACCCCGGTCGTGCTGGATGATCGCAACCAGTCCGGTGATCCCAGCCGCGGTGCGGGCCAGGTCGGTACGGGTGCCGGCGGGGTGCGGGCGGCTGAGGACGTCTTGCAGGAGACCGAGGTCCTGGCGCATCTGTGTCAGCACGGCCCCGGGCGCCCGACCGTGGTAGCCGCCGCGGTGGCGTTCGAACGCCCCGTCGAGGTAGGCGAGGTCGCCAGCGTCGGAGCCGGACAGTCCGGCGTCGATCCCCTCTCGCGCCTCCGCGATGCCGGGCAGCGCGGCGACACCTGTCGCCAGTGCCGCCGCGCCGAGAAACTGTCGTCGATTCACCGCCGTACCCTCCTCTCCTTCGTCTTCGACCGGCTGCTGGTGGAGCCTGCGCCAGCGCCGCGAGGTGGCCACTGCTCGGGTGACCTCCTCCACCGAGAGCCCGTACCCGTCGGCCAGCAGTTGGTGCCACCTCGGGGTGGGCAGACGTCGCTCGGTCTCCCAGCGCTTCAGGTTCTCCGGGTCGAACCACGTGCCGCCTTGAGCGTCCTGTAAGAGCAGGGCCTGCTCGTCGCGGGTGAGTTCGGCGGTCTCCCGGATCCGCCTCAGCACGGCGCCGATGCCGTCTGGTGCCATCATGCCCGTCCCCCAAGCCTTTGACTGACTGGTGCCCAATCCTGGCCCCCCAAAGCGGCCCCCCGTGCGAGAAATGCACCCCCTGCTGGCACCACCGGCACCACTACGGACTGTAGTTGACTGTGTACCAGCCGAGTAGAGATCGGGCGAGATCAGGCCCTTCCCTCCGCACGGCACCCCCAAGCCCCCAGCTCCGGCCTGACGCCCCGAAGGGTTCCTTCGACATGCGCGTGTGCAACAGCAGCTTCTTCCTGGTCCGCGATCCCGTCTCCGTCCCCATGAGCCGCCAGCGGCTCGGCCGGCTGATCAAACAGTGGGGGGTCCGCACGGACAACGACAGCCGCCTGGCCCTGGACACCGTGATCTCGGAACTCGTCACCAACGCGGTGCGGCACACCAGCGGAGCGATGCTCACCGTCGGGGTGCACGCCAACCTCGACCTGCGCCGCCTGATCATCGAGGTCTACGACGGCTCGCGGGCCCTGCCCCGCCACCAGGTCTCGGGCCCGGACGCAGAGGCCGGCCGGGGCATCTTCCTGGTCGAGCGCCTGGCCCTCGCCCACGGGGCCGAACACACCGTACGCGGCAAGAAGGTCTGGGCCGAGGTGGCCCTGCCCGAGCAGCCGCTCACCCGCCGCCAGCTCCTCGTCCACCCCCGCAGGGCGGCCCGCGCAGTGGCCCGCCGCCTATCGGGCCACCGCCGCCCGCCGATTCACCCGCCCGCCCTGGCCGCCACCGGCACCGGCACCGGCACCGGCACCGGCACCCGCTGACGCCCTTGCCCACAGCCATGATCGAGAGGACGACATGACCACCACCCAGCACAGCACAGCGATCACGGACCCCGCCCGGTTGCACGGCCGGGCGGCCGTCCGCAGCTTCCTGGAGGGCCCCTCGCTCACGGCGGCCGACCTGTCGATGGTCCTACTGGTCCGCGAGGACAGCGAGGACGCCGACCGGCCGATGCCGACCGTCACGGTCGCCGAGATCCCGCAGACGGTGCGTGACCTGGCCTCCCTGGGCGTCCGCTCGGTGAAGGTGTTCGCCAACAGCCTGCATCGCGACGCCGAGGCGTCCGGCGCCGTCGCACCCGACAGCCTGATGGTGCGGGCCATCCAAGCCGCAAAGGACGCCGAGCCGGGCATCGCGGTGATGACCGAGAACTGTCTGTGCGGCCACACCGACACCGGCGAATGCCACCTGACCAGCGCTGGCCGGATCGACCTGGACCGCACAGCAGCGATGATCGCCGCCCAGGCCGTCATCCAGGCCGAGGCCGGCGCCGACATCGTGGGACCGGCCGCGATGGTCCGGGGCACCACCTCCTGCGTGCGCCAAGCCCTGGACGAGAACGGCCACCGCGACGTGGCGACCATGCCCCATCTGATCTTCGACTCCGCCCTCTACGAGGGCTACCGGGCCACCATGCGGGCCACCCCGGCCTCCGGTGCCCACCGACCGTTCCAGATCAGCCCGCGCCAGCCGGAAACCGCGGTGGACACCGGTCTGGCTTTCGTCGGCGAGGGGGCCGACATGCTGCTGCTGGAACCAGGGATGCTCTCGGTGGATGTGCTCACCACCCTCAAGCAGAAGACCGCGGCGCCGCTGATGCCGTTCTCCGTCTCCGGCGAGTACACCCGGCTCGCCCCGCTCGATCCGGGCACCGGGCGGCGGGACTTCCGCCCGCTGCTGGAGCTGTTCATGATGCTCAAGCGCTCGGGTGCCGAGCGGATCATCACCTATGCCGCTGCTGACCTCGCGCGGCTGCTGGCCGGCTAAGCGGCCGGGCGGATCTCCGACAGGATCGCCTCGGCGCCCTGGTCCAGGAGAAGGCCGGCCACCTGGATGCCCAGCTTCTCCGGCTCCGAGACGGGGCCGGAGAAGCTGGCCTCGACCTGGTTCGTCCCGTCCAGGGAGGTGACCTGCGCGTGCAGCGACAGCGTGTCGCCAGCGGCCTTCGCGTAGGCGCCGACCGGAACCGAGCACCCGCCGTGCAGTTCGCCGAGCATTGCCCGCTCGGCCCGAACCTCCGCGTCCACTACCAGGTCGCCGGTGTCGGCCAGAATTTCGCGGGCCAGCTCGTTGTCCTCGCGGATCTGGATCCCGAGCGCCCCCTGACCGGGGCTCGGGGGGAACTGGTCAAGCGGCAGCAACTCGCCGATCGCGCCGTCCAAGCCGAGTCGCACCAGCCCGGCCGCCGCCAGAACGACGCCGTCGAGGTTCATCGTCTTGAGCTTGTTCAGCCGGGGCGGCACGTTTCCGCGGATCGGCACGAAGACCAGGTCCGGGCGGACGTGCAGCAGCTGGGCGATCCGACGGGCCGCCGACGTGCCGACCCGGCCACCCTGCGGCAGGTCGGCCAGCGTCGAGCCGCACAACGCATCCCGCACGTCCTCACGGCCAGGCGGGGGCAGCAGCACCAGGCCGGGCGGGTTGCTGGTCGGCAGGTCTTTCAACGAGTGGACGATCACGTCCACCTCGCCCCGCACCAGCGCGGCTTCCTGCTCGGTGGAGAACGCGGAGCCGCCCGAGTGGGCCGACACCTGCGACAGGGCCGTCTTCCGGTCCCGGTCACCGCCTTCAAGGATCACCTGGTGCCGGAACTCGACGTCGGGGAAGCGGTCCCGCAACGGCGCCAGGAACTCCCTGACCTGCGCTCGCGCGAGGTGACTGGCCCGCGATCCGACAATCAGCGTCCGCATTCCCGAACTCCCGGCACCTGAAGAGATGTTGACCGCATGCTACTCGAACACGGGCCTACCTTTTTCCGACGGTTTGTCGGAGTCGTGATTGGAGAGATCGAATGCCGTCCACCCGCCGCACGATCCGCATCGGCGCCCGCGCCTCGGCCATGTCGCTAGCCCAGGTTGCAAGCGTCCGGGCCGACCTGGCCGCACTCCACCCCGACGTGACCACCAAGCTGGTGCCGTTCGTCGCGGCCGGCGACCGCGAGCCCGGCGAACAGGCCGAACTGCACGACAAGGGCGCCTTCACCTGCGACATCGAGGAAGCCCTGCTGAGCGGGGTGTGCGACCTCGCGGTGCACTGCATGAAGGACGTAGCAGGCGACCCGCTGGTCACCCCGGGCACCGTCTTCGCGGCCCACCCCGAGCGGGCGAACATCTGTGACGCCCTGATCCACCCGGGCGGCCTCACCCTCGACCAGCTGCCGCCCGGCACCCGGGTCGCCACCTCGGCGGTGCGGCGTGTCGCCCAGCTCACCCGCAGCCACCCCCACCTGGACCTGGTGCCGATCAGGGGGACGGCGAACCTGCGGCTGGCGGTCCTGGACGCCGGGGAGGTCGATGCCCTGGTGCTGGCCGCCTCCGGGCTGGAGCGCATCGGTGAACAACACCGGGTCAGCGAGGTCCTGACCGTCGAGCAGATGTGCCCGCCACTGGGGGCAGCCGTGCTCGGCTTGCAGTGCCGCGAGGATGACGCCGACCTGATCGACCTCCTCACCCCACTCGGCGACCGCGCCACGACGCGGGAAATCACCGCCGAGCGGGCCCTGCTCAACGCCCTGCGCGGGCACTGCAACAGCCCGATCGCCGGGTTCGCCCGCGCCTTCGAGGACGGGCACCTGGGCCTTCGCGCGATGGTCTTCTCCCCGGACGGCGCCACCGTGCTGGAAGCCCGCCAATCGGCCGGCCAGCTCAGCCCGGAAGCGCTCGGCGTGGGGGTCGCCGCCACCTTGATCCGCAACGGCGCCCGCGAGCTGATCGACTCGATCGACCACTGACCTCGCCCCTCGGAGGCGCCGGGGCCCTGCCCGGCGGCCTCCGGGAGGCCGTCGCAGGACCATGCCGCTTGGCTCCCCGAGGGGGCTACCGCGAGCCGGTCGACTGTCGCGGTTCTGTTTTCGCATCATCTTCCCTTGCCAACAATCCTCAGCCATCGTCTTGACCTCCACGTGCGAGTACGCTTCGAGAGCGTAGGCAACGACACTGACAACCAGCCCTGGGGCAAGGAGAGATGGCAGCGACGCATCGGCTGCTCGACGGCGCCTCTAGCGATCGAACTGAATCAATCAGGCCCCTCGCCCGCTAATCACTGCAGGTCAGGAAGTATCGGCACCGCGCTCGCGGGGGTTGCTCCCATGCACTACCTGGCCGAACCCGGCGTCGTACATCGGCCCCGCGCTCGCGGGGGTTGCTCCCCACCCTCTGGACCACCCAGGACGCCGCCGAAATCGGCCCCGCGCTCGCGGGGGTTGCTCCCTCGCCGCCTACCTCACCCGCGCCGCCCGGGAATCGGCCCCGCGCTCGCGGGGGTTGCTCCGCCTCGGTCCGGAAGTTGGCCCGCCGTTACTCATCGGCCCCGCGCTCGCGGGGGTTGCTCTTTGGGACGGATGGGGCCAACCAACCCCTCCACATCGACCCCGCGCTCGCGGGGGTTTCTCCGTCTCCGGCCTGGCACGCGCTGACGCACCTGGATCGGCCCCGCGCTCGCGGGGGTTGCTCCACCATCCCGACTCCCAGCGGAGCCCATCCGGTATCGGCCCCGCGCTCGCGGGGGTTGCTCGCGTCCGGATATCCGGATGGACCGGCATCCGCCATCGGCCCCGCGCTCGCGGGGGTTGCTCGGTGTCGCCCCACTGGTTACGGCGGGCGGTCCGATCGGCCCCGCGCTCGCGGGGGTTGCTCCGCGGGCGAGCCACGCCCGGCCCTCGATGAGCAATCGGCCCCGCGCTCGCGGGGGTTGCTCTCCACAGACCCTGTGGCAGCACGAGCGGAGCGAATCGGCCCAGCGCTCGCGGGGGTTGCTCCAGGCAAGCATCGGCGTTTCGTTCGCCTACGCGATCGGCCCCGCGCTCGCGGGGGTTGCTCCCGTGACCACCGCACGACGGACGCCAGCGACGCATCGGCCCCGCGCTCGCGGGGGTTGCTCCGCAGGGGCTGCAGGACGAGCCCCGTCCGCTCGATCGGCCCCGCGCTCGCGGGGATTGCTCTCCAGGCCCTACGCCGGTGTTCCTCGACAGCACATCGGCCCTGCGCTCGCGGGGATTGCTCCACTCTGTTCACGGTCGGCGTCCTCGTGCGGGCGTCGGCCTCCCGGTGATGTCTCTTGCTGTCGCCGAGGGTGGCGGTTGGTGAACTCTTGCCATCGCTCGCAGGAGGGCTTCAGGTCGTTGCGCGCCTTCGAGGTCCGCTTCTCGTGCCATCGGCCTTACGCGAGCGCTTGCGGGCCCGCTTCTGCCTGGCCGTGTCGGTGCTGGAGGCTTGGGAGATCACGGACGCTTCGGGGAAGACCGCGAGCCCCTCTGCGCCCCGCGCAGCGGAGGCCGGGGCGGCGCCGTTACCGCAGGCCCGGGGCCGCGGCGCTTGCCCGGCCTACGCCTGGGGAGCGCCAGCGCCCCAGGCGTGCCACGCCCGGCTGGCGGCTGCCTGGCGGAGGAGGGTGAGGGCTTGCTCGGAGGGGGAGTTGGCGGGGGTGGTGCACACGATGAGCGACTGGTCCGGTGAGCGGGCGATGGACAGGGTCTGCTGGGTCACCGTGACCGTGCCGATGACGGGGTGGTGCAGCTCGTAGGACGAGGCGTCGCACGGCACCACGCGGTGGTCTGCCCACAGGGCGACGAACTCCGGGCTTTTCATGGTCAGTTCGCCGATCAGACCCGCGAGCAGCGCGTCCTCCGGATGTCTGCCGACGGCGATGCGCAGGTTGCCGACCACCGCGCGCGCCTTGCGTCCCCAGTCCGCGTACAGCTCCCGGCAGTGCAGGTCGAGGAAGAGCATCCGGCTCATGTTCGGGCGTCGGGCCGGGTCGTCCGGGCTGAGGACGTCGAGGTGGCCGGCCAGCAGGGCGTGTCCGAGGGTGTTCCAGGCGAGGACGTCGGTGCGGCGGCCGAGCACGATCGCGGGGACGCCGTCGACGGCGCGGAGGAGGTCCCGGGTTTCGTCGGCGAGTTTCTCGGGCCGTGGACGGCGTGGCCGGGGCGTGTGGCGGGCGGTGTCGGCGAGCCGGTCGAGGTGGGCGCGCTCGTGGGTGTCGAGCAGGAGGGCGCCGGCGATGGCGTCGAGGACTTCGGCGGAGGCCCCGCGGGACAGGCCCTGTTCCAGCCGGGTGTAGTAGGAGACGCTGACGCCGGCGAGTTGGGCCAGTTCTTCGCGCCGGAGCCCGGCCACCCGTCTGCGGGGTCCAAGGTCGCGCAGGCCGACGTCCTCGGGCCGCAGCTGCGCCCGACGGGCTTGGAGGAAGGCACCGAGTGGGCCTGGTCCGTTCATCACCCCAGTATTCGGTGGGCGGCCCGCTCCCTGCCACACCCTGCGAGGGGTAGGACAAGCCGGGAGTGGTTGGTGCCCGTCCGGGTGTCCAGGATCGGTCTCAGTCGGCCGCCCGTTCGGCCGAGCGCCCCGGACCCGAGGACGGACCGCATGGATCAGAACGTGAACCAGAGCATGGATCAGCACATGGATCAGAGCATGGGCCAGGACCCCGAACAGATCACCCTGGGCGACGTCACCGTCACCCGCGTCAAGGAGTTCTACGGCTCGGCCGGGCTGGCGCCGGGCCAGTTCTTCCCGGACAGCCCCGACGGCTCGTGGGACGAGCACCGCGACTGGCTGGTGCCCGACTTCTGGGACCCGGAGACGGGCGAGTGCCGTACGGCGATCCAGACCTGGCTGCTGCGCAGCGAGGGGCGCACGATCCTCGTGGACACCGGCGCGGGCAACCACAAGGACCGCCCCTACGCACCGGTGTGGAGTCGCCTGGACACGGGCTACCTCGACAACCTCGCCGCCGCCGGGGTGCGGCCCGAGGACGTCGACGTCGTGGTCAACACCCATCTGCACATCGATCACGTGGGCTGGAACACCCGCCTGGACGGCCGGGACTGGGTGCCGACCTTCCCGAACGCCACGTATCTGATGCCCCGGCGGGACTTCGAGTTCTGGGACCCGGCCAACAGGCACAAGAGTGTGTTCGGCCGCGGGAACCAGAACGTGTTCGAGGACAGCGTCGCGCCGGTCCACGCGGCGGGGCTGGCACACCTGTGGGAGGGGACGTACCGGATCGACGGGAATCTGCGGCTCGATCTCGCCCCCGGGCACACTCCCGGCTCGTCCGTGCTCACCCTGGAGTCCGGCGGCGACCAGGCCTTGTTCGTCGGGGACCTGGTGCACACCGCGTTGCAGATCGCGGAGCCGGAGACCAATTCCTGTTTCTGCGAGGACCCGGCGGAGTCCCGCGCGACCCGGCGCAAGCTGCTCGGCCGCGCCGCCGAGAGCAACGCGCTCGTCCTCCCGGCGCACTTCGGCGGCCGGGGGGCGCTGGAGGTCGCGCGCAGCGGGTCGAAGTTCGCGGTCAAGGAGTGGGCGGGTTTCTCCCGGATCTCCTGACGTCCTGATCTCCTGGTCCTGTCTCGCGGCGCCCTGATCCCCTGGCGTCCTGTCCGGAGATCCCCCGATCGATGTCCCCTTCGTTCCCTTCCAGAGAGGAAGTCATCCCGTGCCCCGACAGGCAGATCCGGTCGTCGAAACCCCGGCGGGCGCAGTGCGCGGCGTCCGTGACGAGTCCGGCGAGCGCTTCCGCGCCCTCCCGTACGCGGCGGCGCCGGTCGGTGCCGGCCGGTTCGCCGCGCCCGTGCCGCACCCGGGCTGGTCGGGTGTCCGTGACGGCAGCAGGCCCTCGCCGACCGCTCCCCAGCCGGCCCGCGACTTCGGCCGGCTCGACATGAGCCCCTACTTCGGGCCGGGCTGGGTGCCCGGCGAGGAGTACCTGACCGTCGACGTCCACACGCCGGCCGCCGACGGGGGCAGGCGCCCCGTGATGGTCTTCGTGCACGGCGGCGGGTTCGTCACCGGCTCGAACCGGGCGGCGCTCTACGACGGCGGCGCGTTCGCCCGCGACGGCGTCGTCCTCGTGACGGTGAACTACCGCCTCGGCGTGCCGGGGTTCCTGGAGCTGGCGGGTGCTCCGGCCAACCGCGGGCTGCTCGACGTGCTCGCCGCGCTCAGGTGGGTGCGGGGCTCGGTGGCGGCCTTCGGTGGCGACCCGGGGAACGTCACGGTCTTCGGCCAGTCCGCGGGCGCCACGCTCGTCGGCGCGCTGCTCGCGGCTCCGGCGGCCGCCGGTCTGTTCCGGCGGGCGATCGTCCAGAGCGGCAACGGCTGCGGCGCGTTCACGCCGGAGCAGGCGCAGCGGGTCACCGCCGCGGTGGCGGGCGCGCTGGGCGTCGAGCCGACCGTGGAGGCGTTCGCCCTGGTCCCGGACGAGCGTTTCGTGGCGGTCCTGCCCGCGCTGGCCGGCCTGGACCTGCGGACCGGCACAGCTTCGGACCCGCTGGCCGGGCTCAGCCCGTTCAGCCTGGTCCTGTCGGCGCAGCCCGCCGACGCCCTCGCCGACGGCCCGGCCGCCGACGTCGATCTGCTCATCGGCACCAACACCGAGGAGGGGCACCTCTACGTCGTCCCACAGGGCGGTCTGGAGTCCACCACGGACGCCGACGTGCTCGCCGTCGCCGCCCGGGTGCACGCGGACCCGGAGGCCGCCCTCGCCGCGCACCGCGCGGCCCGGCCGGGCATGACACCGGGCGAGTTGCGCTCCGCCGTGCTCGGGCAGGCCCTGTTCGAGGCCGGTACGGAACGTCTGGCGCAGGCCCACGCCCGGATCTCGGGCGGCCGTACGCACCGCTACTCGTTCGGGTACCGCTCGACGGCCCTGGGCGGGCGGCTCGGCGCCGCCCACACCGTCGAACTGCCCTTCGTGTTCGACGTCGCCGACGAACCGTGGCTGCACGGGGAGACCGGGCTGCTCGGCCCCGAACCCGCCCCGGCGGGGCTCGCGGCCCGGGTCCACGGTGCCTGGGTCTCGTTCGCCGGCACCGGGGACCCGGGCTGGGGCGCCTACGACCTGGGACGGCCCGTGGTGGAGGTCTTCGACGACTGAGCTTCCTCACCAGATGGGTAGCGGATGGTCGCCGAGGCGCGGGTGGGCGCGGGCCCGGTCAGGCGACCAGGCGTAGCCAGGCTGCCGCAAGGGCGGCGTGGCCGGCGGGCGTCGGGTGGACGCCGTCCTCGGACCAGTGCTCCGGGCCGGCCGTGGTGGCGAGTTCGGCGAACATGCCGTCGGCGGCGAGCAGGTGTGCGCCGTAGGTGCGGGCGAGCTTGCGCACGGCCTGGATCTTGGGGTCCAGGTCGGTGCGCCACTGCTGCCGTTGGTGCTCTCCGATGAGGGCGGCGCCGGCCTCGATGACGCCGTGGATCGGCAGGAGGAACGGCTCGATGAGGATCAGCTGCGTGCCTGCCGCGGCGAGGGGCGCGAGCAGGCGGTCGTAGCCCGATTCGAACTCGTCCGCGGGGATCACGCGCCCCGCCGGGTCCAGCGTGTGCCAGCCCATGTCGTTGACTCCGACGAGGATCGACAGCACGTCCGGGCGGGCGTCGAGTACGTCGGTGTGCCAGCGGGCTTCGAGGTCCATCACCTTGTCGCCCGCGTTCCCGGTGTTCAGCCAGGTCACGGGCCGGTCCGGGTACCGGAGTCCCCACTCGCCCGCGACGCGCAGCGGGTAGCCGTGCCCGAGACCATCTTCACTCTGCTGCCGTTGGCAGTCGGTGATCGAGTCGCCAGTGAACATCACGGTGCTTCCCGGTCGGATGGTGATCGTCATGTGCGCTCCTTGGACGTGAACGTGAATTCGGGCGATAGAGGGGAGGTGCGGGGAGACGAGGCCGGACCTCTCGAAGGTGCCGGACCTCGCCGTCATCGGGCTGACAGTCACCGGCACGCCACCGCCATGCCACCGCCACGTCACCGTCATCGCGCTGACGGCCCCCGAGGCCGGTGGGCCGCCACCACCCGGGCCGGTGGCTTTTCTGCTTCAGTCGAAGATTCAGAGGATTCAGCAGTCCCGCGGATCCGACAGCAGAAATCGCGAGACCGAGGTGCGGATGACATCCAGCCCAGTTCCCAGTCCATCCGCCACCCCCTCCCCCAACCCTTCGGAGCGTGCGTCGGGCCGCTCGGCCGGCCGTCCGCCCGCACCCGGTGCGGTCGCGTTGTCCGGGGTCAGCAAGGCGTTCGGCGTGGTCAGCGCCGTGGACGGGATCGATCTGGAGGTCAGGCCGGGCGAGTTCTTCTCGATGCTCGGGCCGTCCGGGTCGGGCAAGACGACGGTGCTGCGCATGATCGCGGGCTTCGAGGCGCCGAGCGCCGGCCGGGTGTTGCTGGGCGGGGTCGACGTCACCGGCTTGCCCGCGTTCGACCGCGACGTCAACACGGTGTTCCAGGATTACGCCCTCTTTCCGCATCTGTCGGTGTGGCAGAACGTCGAGTACGGGCTGAAGGTCAAGCGGGTGCCGCGGGCGGAGCGGGCCGCGCGGGTGGCCGAGGCGCTGGCGAGCGTGCGGTTGCCCTCCTTCGGTGACCGGCGCCCGGCCGAACTCTCCGGCGGGCAGCGCCAGCGGGTCGCGCTGGCCCGGGCGCTGGTCAACCGCCCGTCCGTGCTGCTGCTCGACGAGCCGCTCGGCGCCCTCGACCTGAAGCTCCGGCTGGAGATGCAGCTCGAACTCCAGCAGATCCAGCGCGAGGCCGGGATCACCTTCGTCCTCGTCACCCACGACCAGGACGAGGCGCTCACGATGAGCGACCGGATCGCGGTCCTCAACGCCGGCCGGATCGAGCAGGTCGGCACTCCCGCCGAGGTGTACGAGCGGCCGGCCACCGCGTTCGTGGCGGGCTTCGTCGGCACCTCGAACCTGCTCCGGGGCGCCTGCGCCGAGCAGGTCTTCGGCCGGCCCGGGACGTATTCGGTGCGCCCCGAGAAGATCCGCATCGCCCGGCCGGACGACCTGACGGGGCCCGACGAGTACGGCGTCACCGGGACGATCGGCGAGGTCGTCTACGCCGGCGCGCAGACCCGCTTCCTGGTCGACCTGGCGGCGGGCGGCCGGCTGGTGGCCGTCCGACAGAACCTCGACGGCTCCGGCCTCGACGGCTCCAGTACCGACGCCTCCGGTCTCGACGCCTCCGGTGCCGACGTCTCCCGCCGCCGCGGGGCGAGCGTCCTCCTGGCCTGGCGGCGACAGCACACCGTCCGCCTCGACAACTCCTGACCCCCAACCCTTGACGAAAGCGATCGAGTTCATGAGCACCACGCGCCCCCGCCCCCTACACCGCCGAACCCTGCGCCGCCGCCCCCTGAGCGCCCTGGCGGCCGCGGCCGCCCTGCTGCTGCCCGTGGCGTGCGCGTCGAACTCCGGTGGCAGCGGCGGCACGGGCAGCGGGTTCACCGCACCGGACATCCCCGCGCAGAAGTCCCTCGGCCCGGGCGAGGGCACCGTCAACATCGTCGCCTGGGCCGGCTACGTCGAGTACGGGCAGGACAACAAAGCCGTCGACTGGGTCACCCCGTTCACCCGGCAGACCGGCTGCAAGGTGAACCTCAAGGTGGCGGGCACCTCGGACGAGATGGTCGCGCTGATGAAGACCGGCCAGTACGACACCGTCTCGGCCTCCGGTGACGCGACGCTGCGCCTGATCGCGGGCGGCGACGTCGCCCCGGTCAACACCGCGCTCGTCCCCAACTACGCCGACATCTACCCCGGGTTGAAGAACCGCCCGTGGAACTCGGTCAAGGACGTGCCGTACGGGATCCCGCACGGGCGCGGCGCCAACCTGCTGATGTACAACACCGACAAGGTCACCCCCGCGCCGACCTCCTGGGGTGCGGTCTTCACCCCGGACTCGCCCTATGCCGGGCATCTCACCGCGTACGACAGTCCGATCTACATCGCGGATGCCGCGCTCTACCTGATGAGGACCAAGCCCGAGCTCGGCATCAGGAACCCCTACGCCCTGACCTCGTCCCAACTGGACGCCGCGGTGGCGCTGCTCAAGGTCCAGAAGAAGCAGATCGGCTCCTACTGGAACGACTACACCAAGGAGCAGGCGGCGTTCGACTCCGGCGACGCCCTGATCGGCACCACCTGGGAGGTGATCCAGCAGGCGGTCGCCGCCGACGGCAGGGTGAAGACGCAGGCGGTCCTGCCCGTCGAGGGTTCCACCGGCTGGTCCGACACCTGGATGGTCTCGGCGCACGCCCAGCACCCCAACTGCGCCTACGCGTGGATGGACTACATCGTCTCGCCGTCGGCCAACGCGCAGGTCGCCGAGTACTTCGGCGAGGCCCCGGCCAACTCCAAGGCCTGCGCGCAGATCACCGACAAGCCGGGCTTCTGCGCCGACTACCACGCCACCGACGAGAACTGGTGGAAGGACGTCTACTACTGGACCACGCCCACCGCGCAGTGCGCCGACGGCAGCGGCCGCGACGACTGCACCGCGTACGCCCAGTGGGTCACCGCCTGGAACGGGATCAAGAGCTCGTGAGCGCCCCCGCCGCGGCACGCACCCCGGCGCACACCCCCACGCGCGCTCCGACACGCACCCCGATGCGCCGGCTGGCCGGGCTGCTGGACCGGCGCCCCGGTCTGCGGCTCGCGGCGCTGCTGGCGGCGCCGATGACCTGGCTGGTGCTGGCGTACCTCGGCTCGCTGGCGGTCCTGCTGCTGTCCGCGTTCTGGACCACCAACGCGTTCACCTCCGCCGTCGAACAGCACTGGACGCTCGACAACTTCCGGTCGCTGCTGACCGATCCGCAGTACCGGACGGTCGCCGTGCGCACGCTGGGCATCGCGGTGTCGGTGACGGTGATCGACGCGGTGGTCGCCCTCCCGATGGCCTTCTTCATCGCCCGGGTGGCCCGGCCCGGGAGCCGGCGCCTGCTGCTGGTGGCGGTGCTGACGCCGTTGTGGGCCGGCTACCTGGTCAAGGCCTACGCCTGGTGGGTGATGCTCAGCCACGGCGGTGTCCTGGACTGGGTCACCGCCCCCTTCGGCGGGCACTCCCCCGGCTTCGGCGTGCCGGCGGTGGTCATGGTGCTCGCGTACCTGTGGCTGCCCTACATGGTGCTGCCGCTGTGCACCGCGTTCGGGCAGCTGCCCGACAGCCTGCTCGCCGCCGCGGCGGACCTCGGCGCCGGCCCCTGGCGGACCCTGCGCACGGTGGTGCTGCCGCTGGCCAGGCCGGCGCTCATCGCCGGGTCGGTCTTCACCTTCTCGCTGAGCCTGGGCGACTACCTGACGGTGCAGATCGTCGGCGGCACCACGTCCATGCT
The DNA here is from genome assembly GCF_041435235.1 of Kitasatospora sp. NBC_01300. Lineage (NCBI taxonomy): Bacteria > Bacillati > Actinomycetota > Actinomycetes > Kitasatosporales > Streptomycetaceae > Kitasatospora > Kitasatospora sp. NBC_01300. Next base: position 847,639 of record NZ_CP108409.1, read on the forward strand.
CGGCAACGTCATCGCGTCCAACGTGACGCTGAACCTGCCCCTGGCTGCCGCGGTGTCCTGCGTCCCGGTGCTGCTGATCGTGGGCTACCTGCTCGCCGTGCGCCGCACCGGCGCGCTGGACAGTCTGTGAGGCCGAGGCCCTGATGCAACTCTCCCGCGGTGCCCGGATCCTGCTCCGGACGGCGACGGCCCTGGGGTTCGCCGTCGTCTACGCCCCGCTGCTGCTGGTCCTGGTGAACTCCTTCAACGCCTCGCGCTCCTTCGCCTGGCCGCCGTCCGGCTTCAGCACCCGCTGGTGGACGGCCGCCTGGCAGGAGACCGGGCTGCGCGAGGCGCTGGCCACGTCGCTGAAGGCCGGGCTCGGAGCCACCGGGGTGGCGCTGGTCCTGGGCACGATGGCGGCCTTCGCCGCGACCCGGTACCGGTTCTTCGGCCGGCAGTCGGTCTCCTTCCTGCTGATCCTGCCGATCGCCCTGCCCGGCATCGTCACCGGCATCGCGCTCAACGCCGCGTTCCGCACCGTGCTGACCCCGCTCGGGGTGGGCTTCGGCCTGTTCACCGTGGTCGTCGGGCACGCCACCTTCTGCATCGTGGTGGTGTTCAACAACGTATCGGCGCGGCTGCGGCGCATCGCGCCGTCGGTCGAGGAGGCGTCGGCGGACCTCGGGGCGGACACCTTCCAGACCTTCTGGTACGTGACGCTGCCGGCCGTGCGCAGCGCGCTGCTCGCCGGGGCGCTGCTGGCCTTCGCGCTCTCCTTCGACGAGATCGTGGTGACCACCTTCACCGCGGGCCCCGGCACCCGGACGCTGCCGCTGTGGATCTTCGAGAACCTGGCCCGGCCCAACCAGGGCCCGGTGGTGGATGTCGTGGCCTCGGTGCTGATCGTCCTGGCCGTCCTGCCGGTCTACCTGGCGCAGCGCCTGTCCGGCGAGCCGCTGGAGGGACACGGCCGCTGAGCGGCCCCGGCCCCCCAGCCCCCAGCCGCCGGGCTCCGGGGCCGCGCCGAGTTCCGTCGGCGCGACCCCGGATCCCGGTGCACCGCTCGTCCCGCGCAGCTACGGCAGCTGCACCGGGGTGAAGGTGCCCGCCGGCGTGTCGGCGAGGGCGCCGTTCATGGCGTCGCGCCAGATCGGGCCGGCCAGGGTGCCGCCGAAGGCCTGGCCCACGACGGTGCCGCCGATGCGCTGGCCGTCCAGGGGCTTGGGGTTGTCGGTGTCGCTGACGACGGTGGCGCCGGCCATCTCGGGGGTGTAGCCGACGAACCAGACCTGGCGGCTCGCGTCGGTGGTGCCGGTCTTGCCGGCGCTGTCGCGGCTGCTGAGGCCGGCGGTCTGGCCGGTGCCGTCCTCGACGACGCCCTTGAGCATCGCGGTGACGGTGTCGGCGGTCGTGGTCGACATCACGGCGGAGCAGTTCGCCTGCGGCACCGCGAGCTGCTTGCCGTCGGGGCCGGTCACCGAGGCGATGGCGGTCGGTGCGCAGTAGGTGCCGTGGGCGGCGAAGGCCGCGTAGACGCCGGCCATCTCCAGCGGGGTCAGGTCGTTGCTGCCGAGCGTCATCGACGGGACGACCTGGAGCTTCTCGCCGCCCGCCTGCTGGGTGATGCCGAGCTCGTTGGTCATCCGGGCGACGTTGCACAGCCCGGCGTCGCCCTCCAGCTTGGCGAAGTAGGTGTTGACCGACTGTGCCATGGCCGTCTTCATGTCGAACTGGCCGGTGAGGCTCTGGCTGTCGTTGTGCACCTGCCCGGCGGAGGGGAACCGGCCACCGGAGCAGTCCGTCATCGCCGGCCACGGGATGCTGTAGTCGGTGGTGTAGCTCTGGCTCGGCGAGATGCCGTTCTCCAGGGCCGCCGCGGCGACGATCGGTTTGAACGTCGAGCCGGTCGGGAAGCCGAGCCCGCCGCCCATGGCCTTGCCGACGTTGTAGTTGATCTGGGTCTGGTGCTGCTTGCCGTCGACGCCGTACGGGCGGCTCTGACCCATCGCGAGGATCTTGCCGGTGCCCGGCTCGACGATGCTCATCGCGGTCGCCGCCTGGTCGCCGGCGTTCACGTGCGCGGTGACGGAGGCGTAGAGCGAGGCCTGGGCCTTGGGGTCGAGCGTGGTGTGGATCTGGATGCCGCCGCGCTTCCACACCGCCTGCCGTTCGGCCGCCGACTTGCCGAAGGCCGGATCGGTGAGCACCGTCTGGCGCACGTAGTCGCAGAAGAAGCCCTCGCCCTGCTTGGCCAGGATGCAACCCTGCTGCGGCGCCTGGACGTTGAGCCCGAGCGGGGTCGCGATGGCCTGCTGGGCCTGTTCCTTGGTGATGTGCCCGTACTCGGCCATCTTGCGCAGCACGGTGTCGCGCCGGTCCTTCGCCGCGGTCGGGTTGACCGTCGGGTCGTAGCCGGTGGGCGACTGCACCAGTCCGGCGAGCAGCGCGGCCTGCGGCAGGGTGAGGTCCTTGGCGTGCACGCCGAAGTAGCGCCGCGCCGCCGACTCGATGCCGTAGGCCTTCTCGCCGAAGAAGGTGATGTTCAGGTAGTTGGTGAGGATCTGGTCCTTGCTCAGGGTCTCCTCGACCTTGATCGCGTACTTCAGTTCCTGGATCTTGCGGCCGATCGTCTGGCGCTGCGCCTCGGCCACCTTCTGCGGGTCGTCGCCCGCCTCGTCGACGAAGACGTTCTTCACGTACTGCTGGGTCAGGGTGGACGCGCCCTGCGCGGTGCCGCCGGAGGTGGCGTTCTTGTCCAGGGCGCGCAGCACGCCCTTGAGGTCGATCGCGCCGTGCTCGTAGAACCGGTTGTCCTCGATGTCGACGAGTGCGGTCTTCACCAGCGGGGACATCTGGTCCGCCGGGACGACGGTGCGGTCGCGGTCGTACACGGTGGCGATCGTGCCGCCCTGCGCGTCGAGGATCGTCGAGGCCTGTGAGAGCGGCGGGGTCTTGAAGTCGTCGGGCAGGTTCTGGAAGTCGTCGGCCGCCGACTGGGCGCCGAGCCCGGCGGCCGCCACCGCGGGCAGGGCTATGCCCGCCGCCACGATCCCGGCTATCACGCTCACCCCGATCAGCCGCGTTCCGTGCCCCAGTTTCCGCATCTCCATCGCCTCCCGCTTCTCCGCCATGTCGTGCGCGACGTTACGTGCGCGTCATGAGGAACTCCTTGGGAGACGGGCCCCGCCGTGTCACAACCCTGCGACAGCCTTGTGGCAGGCCCGCCGCGCACGGGTCCGGACCCCTCGTCCGCGTCCGTCGTCCGAGGTCGTCCGCGGCGGCAGAATTGACACTTCCTGCCGTTGGCGCCGGAGAGCACAAGGGCGGTCTTTTCTGAAATCCGACAGCCCCGGGGGAGGCTCCCGTGAAACCCGGGGTGCCATATTCGCCCATGGCGGGCCCGAGCCTGCTAGAGTCGTACGAGTTGCAGTAGTGGTTCCCATGGACTTTGTGTGCGCCTGCTGATGTTTTGCAGGCGCATTTTTGTTTCCCGGCTCTTCCCCGGGTGGGTGCTCATCGCGGCGACTCGAGGCCTGCATGGTGCGGGCTTCGGACAGCCTTTGAAGGAGATTATTTTTATGGCTAATGGCACCGTGAAGTGGTTCAACGCGGAAAAGGGCTTCGGCTTCATCGAGCAGGAGGGTGGCGGCCCGGACGTCTTCGCCCACTACTCGAACATCAACGCCAACGGCTTCCGTGAGCTGCTCGAGGGCCAGAAGGTCGAGTTCGACGTCACGCAGGGCCAGAAGGGCCCGCAGGCCGAGAACATTCGCCCGCTGTAGTTTTTCTGCCACGGCACCCGCCTAGCAGCGAGGGGCCCGCACCGCGTACACGATGCCCGGTGCGGGCCCCTCGGCATTGCGTCACGGACGCATTCCCGGCCGTTTCGGCCCCTGGCTCCGCCACCGGCGGCCATCCCCCCCCACGCGAGACTCACAGCGCCGCGTCCGGATCGGTGCCCTGCCGTGACAACTCACGGTTCGAGGCCGTTCGCTCCCGCCCCTCCGGGGTGAGCGCCGACCGTAGGCGACGTGCCGCACGGTTCTACCGTCCACGCTCCGCCCGTCACACTTCCGGCCCGTTCCCTTGCGGTCTCCGTCGGCGCCCCGCGCCACGGGACCTTCCTCGTGACGCGCCGCCCTGAGGAAGGTTTCCACGTGAACCGCTCCAGTCGCTCCTCGTACCAGAACGCCAACTCCCGCTCCGGCGCCGGCTCTCGCGCCGCCTCGGGCTCCCGCTCCGGCGGCGGTTCCTTCTACGGCTCCCGTCCGGCCGGCGGCCGGCGCCCCTCCGGCCGGGGCCCCCGCCAGGACTCCTCCCCGCAGGGCGAGTTCGCGATGCCGGTGAGCACCACTCCCGCCCTGCCGGCCGTCGAGTCCTTCGCCGAACTCGACATGCCCGCGGCCCTGTTGAAGACGCTGACCCGCCAGGGCGTCACCTCGCCGTTCCCCATCCAGGCCGCGACGCTGCCCAACTCGCTGGCCGGCCGCGACGTGCTCGGCCGGGGCCGTACCGGCTCCGGCAAGACCATCGCCTTCGGCCTCGCCGTCCTGGCCCGCACCGCGGGGCAGCGGGCCGAACCCCGCCGCCCGCTGGCCCTGGTGCTGGTCCCCACCCGTGAGCTCGCACAGCAGGTCACCGAGGCGCTCACCCCCTACGCCCACTCCGTGCGGCTGCGGATGGCGACCGTGGTCGGCGGGATGTCGATCGGCCGCCAGGCCCAGGTGCTGAACCGGGGCGCCGAGGTCGTGGTGGCCACCCCCGGCCGACTCAAGGACCTGATCCAGCGCGGCGACTGCCAGCTGGACGGGGTCGGCGTCACCGTCCTGGACGAGGCCGACCAGATGGCCGACATGGGCTTCCTGCCCCAGGTCACCGAGCTCCTCGAACAGGTCGCCGAAGGCGGCCAGACCATGCTGTTCTCCGCGACCCTGGACCGCAACGTCGACCGCCTGGTGCGGCACTTCCTCAAGGACCCGGTCACCCACTCGGTGGACCCGTCCGCGGCAGCGGTCAGCACCATGGAACACCACGTGCTGCACGTGCAGAACCACGACAAGAACGCCACGATCGCCCACATCGCCTCCCGCGACGGCGGGGTGATCATGTTCACCGACACCCGGGACCGCGCCGACGCGCTGGTCGAGGACCTGCTCGCCAACGGGGTCAAGGCCGCAGCCCTGCACGGCGGCAAGTCCCAGCCCCAGCGCAACCGCACCCTGGAGCAGTTCCGCACCGGCCACGTCACCGCGCTGATCGCCACCAACGTCGCCGCCCGGGGCATCCACGTCGACGGCCTCGACCTGGTCGTCAACCTCGACCCGCCGGTCGACCACAAGGACTACCTCCACCGGGGCGGCCGCACCGCCCGGGCCGGCGAGTCCGGCACCGTCGTCACCCTCGTCCTGCCCAGCCAGCGCCGCCAGATGGCCCGGCTGATGACCACCGCCGGCATCACCCCCGTCACCACCAGGGTCCTCGCCGGCGACGAGGACCTGACCCGCATCACCGGCGCCCGCGTCCCCACCGGCGTGCCCGTCGTCATCGCCGACCCCGTCGTCGAGCGTCCGCGCCGCAGCGCGGCCACGAACCGCGGCCGCCGCGGACGCCCCGCCCCCACCGGCGGCGACACCCGCGCGGCCGCCGGCCGCGACAACCAGGGCTCCTCGGGCCGTCGCCGGGCGCCCAGGCGCGCCACCCTCGCCGCGTAGCACGTCGGCGGGCCCGGCTCACGGTGCGGGCCGGGCCCGCGCAACCCCCCGGGCCCCCGGGCCCCCCAGGCCTCCGCGGCACCCCGGTCCGCTCCGATGTACGCAGTCAGCCGCCCCTCCGCCAGTGCCCCGATCACCGCCGACCCCGGCGGAAGCGACACGAAGGAGCCCGCCCATGACCATCGCCCCCGGACACCCCGCAAGCACCGCCACGGTCGGCGACCTCATGAGCCGCCCGGAACTGCAGATCAGCGACGACGTCATGGTCGACACCGCGATGGACATCCTGAAGAGCTCCGGCAGCGACCACCTGCTCGTCCGCGACGACGACGGCCGCTGCGCCGGGCTGCTGACCCGCCTGCACCTCGCGCCGTTCCAGGCCCGGTCCTGGTACACCGAGCGCACCCCGGTGCGCGACATCGTCCTCGACCGCGCCCCGTTCGCCACCGCCGACATGCCCGCCACCACGGCGGCCGCCGCCATGCGCTCCCGCAGCCTGGACGCGTGGCCGGTGGTGGACCACGACGGCCGCGTCATCGGCCTGCTCAGCTTCTAGACACGATCCCCTCGACGATCCTCATCAGGCGCTCCCCCGCCTGGTCGACGCTCCCGTTCTGCGCGCAGACCTGCGCCCCTTCGAGCACGAAGGTGATCTCGGCCGCGGTCTGCGCCGGGTCGGGCAGCCGGGCCTCGGCGCACATGGCGACCAGCCTGCGCAGCTGGCCGGCCTTGTGCTCCTCGATGACCTGCCGTGTCGGGTCGGAGCGGTCGGGCAGTTCGGCGATGGAGTTGATGAACGGGCAGCCCCGGTGCGAGATCGCCGGCAGCCCCTCGGCGATGAAGCGGGCCAGGCCCAGGATCTCCGCCAGCCGCTGGAGCGTCGCCGGGGCCGGGGCCGGCCACGACCGTCGCCTGGACTTCGCCCTTGATGACCACGACTTCGCGTCGGAGATGGAGGAGATCAGGGAGAACGGCTACTCCATCTCCCGCCACCGCTACGAGTAGACGGACGTCTGCAGCGTCACCCGAGGTGGATCCTCTGCCACTCCAAGGACGTCATGGTCAGTGCGGCCTCCGCAAGGGTGCGAGCCGACTCGGTCTTGAGGCTGCCGAGACTGCTGTCAATCCACGGCTGGACGTTCTGGTACCCCTGCTCGCGGTACTCCACGGCCTGGATCAGGCACTCCAGCTTGTCCGCGTCATGGGCGACGGTGACTTCCAAGCTCTCGGCGTTCTCGTACTCCTCCACGATGGCCTGGACCCCGGCAACGACGGCCGGGTGAGCGGCGCTGACCTGGTCAGCGGTCACTCGCTCGTTCGAGACGGCGGTGAGGTAGCGCCGGCTGACGTGCGGGATATCGCTGACCCGGGTCTCCTGGGTGTCGTGGAAGAGACACAGCAGGGCGACCTTGGCCGGGTCGGCACCCTCCATCATCGCGAGCACCGCGCCGACTACGCCCGTGCGGAACGAGTGCTCCGCGACCGACTCGGGGTCTTTGACTCCAGCGATCCACCAGCCCTGGCGCTTCGCCCGCTTGAGCATGCCCGCCTCGAACAGGTAACTCGCGGTGCCCTTCGCCTGCTTGTCGTCCGTCATAGCTGTCCTTCGCTGTCGGATCGGTAGTTGCTGGACCCACCTACCCGCAGACCGTAGTGCACAGACTCCAGCTCTCGACGGGACTGCCGCGAAAGGCCGTCACCGTCAAGCAGCGTGCGCACTCGTGCGGCCAGCTCGCGGGCTGTCCGGGGGTCCGCATCGGCCAGGCCGCGTCGGGTGAGCATGAGTGCCCAGATCGAATGGACGTACAGGTCGGTGTACTCGCCCGCGCGATCCAGCCGGATGGCGAGCTGTCGCAGCAGCGTGGAGGCGTCCCACGCCGGGCAGTCCTGCTCGGCCATGAAGTCATCACTGGTCTGGGGACGTGAGTCGAGCCCGAGCCAGTGAGCCCAGTAGTTCAGGTTCGCGGCTTCGAAGTCATCGTTGTCGGTGATCGAGCGGGCGATGAAGTCCCGGAGCAGTTCGGGGTCCCCTTGTCGCGCCAGTGCTGCCGCGACCGACCGCGCTTCGGCCCAGCGGGGTGACCACCCCGAACCGGCCGAGGGAATCCGGCCTCGGCGCCGCATCCCGCTGAACCACTCGGCCACATCGCGCGCCCGGTCGTAGGAGGACAGGTAGCAGACCTGTCTCCGGAGAAGGGCGGTCTCCTCACCCCCGGCCTCCACCACGTCGGCGGTGTGCCGGAGGTTGTCGAAGAAGCACGAACGCACGTCCTGCCCAAGGAGCGGCGCAGTGGAGACCGGCCCGCGTCGTGCGGCAGGGATGCTCAACTCGGCGGCCACCGCGCCGGGCAGAACCCCGCTGATGGCCCAGCCGATCATGTGCGTGGTGTCCCGGGTAAGCACCCACCCGGCCAGCGGATGCCTCAAAACCTCGGCCCTCGTGGGCCGGGACCGCAGTATCTCGCCGAGGACGAAGTCTGCGTCCATCGCGAGGCTGATCAGGTCCACCAGCCCGGTCGGCGCGCCGAGCAGGATCAGTTTCCGGCGCAGCACCACCAGGTTCCCGGCCCTGGTGGAGGAGAGTGGCCGACGGCCGGACTCCCAGCCCTGGACAGTGCTCTTGTCGATGCCCAGGTCCACGGCCAACTCGTCCTGAGTCCTCGGGATCTGCTCCCGGATGACCTTGAGCAGGAAGCCGGAGATCACCCCTTCGGGAACCCGAACGAGCGCGGACTGACTGCCAGTCAGCGTCTCGGTGCGCCTCGGTGGTGTCCGAGCAGCCATTCCGGGCCCCCTTGGCCTCGATCGTCCGGGTAACTCGTACTGGCAGTCCGTCGCACCCTGGATTCACCGAACGTAACTTCATGACTACGGCATCGCGGGGTGGCAGCGGAAGCCTAGTGCCAACTCCGCCTCCTGCGAACAGCCGTGATGCCCTGCCGCAGATCCCCGTGCGGCAGCCTCAACCACCCAGCAGGAGGACCAGCATGTCCACCAGCACCATGCCTGCGGCCGACAAGGTCGGCGAGCGCGCCCGCGAGATCCTGGCCGCCATCACCGCGGACCCCGAGTTCTCGGCGTTCGAGGCGGCGACCCTGGAGTACTCCAGTGACTGGCAGTGCTTCACCGGGTTCCCGACCATCAGCCAGTGGAACCTCGACACCGACAAGGTTCCACTGTTCGCCGAGGGCCTGCGCGCCATCGCGCTCAAGGCGGCGGCCTACGAGCTGACCGGCAGCGAGACCGACGCCGAGCTGGCCTTGCCCGTCCCCGTGGACGAGATGACGCACGCGATGATCGCGCAGCCGCAGCTGCTCGGCCGCATCGCCGAGCGGACCGGCTTCACGCTGATCCACCAGACCGACCAGGAACACACCGACTACACCGGCGGCGAGTACACCCACGCGGCGTACCTGGCCGCGTGGGGCACCGAGCCGCCCACCCGCTACTGGCTCGACAAGGCCGAGGTGGACCGCCGCCTGGCCATCCTCGCCGAGAAGTACAACTCCATCGGCTTCGGTCGCAGCGGGCGAGAGCACGCCATCACCTTCTAGCCCTCGGGTAGCTCCTGGCCGGCACTCGCGTACCGGCCGGGAAGCAGCCCGATGCGGTCTCCGTGCACACAGGCCGGGATTCCCTCCCGGCTGTACCGGAAGCCGTCGTCCGGGTTGAACGGGTAATCCCTACTGGGGCGTTCGAGCACATCGAACGCCCCAGCGGGGAGCCGGAGGCTGGGGCAGATCCAGCACGCATCATGATCGTCGTCGTCGTTGATGAACGGCTCGGCGGACATAGACGCAGAGTAGCGATCGCGACGCCGAAGCGCGCAAGCCCCAGGTGTCGCGGGAGTTCCGAGGGCCGACCCGCCCCACAGCCGCCCTCGGCGAAGGAGGACAGAGCGATGGCGCGACACGCCCCCAAGCGTGAGCACCGAGAGGTCGTAACCGGCCCCTCGGAATCCGAGTTGCAGCGGGACCTCGTCACCTGGAACCCGCTGGACGACTACAAGGCGGCGAACGCGGCCGACAGGCCCCGCCCGTGGGCACTCTCCTTCAAATCGCCGCCGGGCGGTCGTCGCGTTCCTGTGTCAACTGCGTTGCCAGCAGGGGCGCTGCACGAGTTCCCGATGCGGAGGCGCAACTGTGAGCTGTGCGATCCGGGGCGACCCGGTCCGGCACCGCGCGGACGGCTGCCCACAGGCCGGGAACAAGGCGGCTCAGACGAGCACGACCCGGCGGCCGCGGGTGTGGCCGGCGTGGCTGTCGATGTGTGCCGCCGCGGCCTCGGCGAGCGTGTACGACTTCTCGACCGGGATGTGGAGCCTGCCCCGCGCGATGAGGTCGACGGCCTCGGCGAGCGCTTCCGGCATGCTCCCGGCCACGCCGGAGAACCGGACGCCGAACTGCGGCGCCCCGAGATCGGCGATGGAGATCACCTTCTGCGGATCCCCCGTCAGCTCGACGAGTTCGCGGATCACACCTGAACCGGCCAGGTCGAGCGCCGCGTCGACCCGGCCGAGCTGCCGCACCCGCTCGACCCAGCCCTCGCCGTACGTCGTGGCGACGGCGCCCAGGCTGCGCAGGTAGTCCTGGTTCGCGGCCCCGGCCGTGCCGATCACCGTGATGCCGCGGTCGCGGGCGATCTGCAGCACCGCCGAGCCGACTCCCCCGGACGCGCCGCTGGCCAGCAGCGTCTGCCCGGGCCGCACGCCGACCTGACGGATGATCCGCAGCGCGGTCTCCACCACGGAGGGGTAGCCGGCCGCCTCTTCGAACGTCAGCCCTTCGGGCATTCGGGCCCAGGCCGACAGCACGGCGAACTCGGCGTAGGTGCTCGAGCCCTCGCCGAACACGTGGTCGCCGGCCTCGACCCCTTCGACGCCCTCGCCGACCTCGTCCACCACCCCCGAGGCGTCCTGCCCGACGCCGGAGGGCAACTCGATCGGATGGGCCTGGAGGATCTGGCCTTCGCGGATCCTCCAGTCGACGGGGTTGACGCCCGCCGCCCGTACGGCGATGCGGATCTGACCGGGGCCCGGGTGGGGCCGCTCGGCGTCGACGAGCTGCAGAACGTCCGGTCCGCCGAACTCGGCGAAGCTCACCTTCTTCATGTTCTTCATGCGGCCGACGATAACACTAACGGTTAGTGTTTTGGAACAGTTCCAGCTATGTATCTGCTAGCGTGATCGCATGACCGTGCCGCCCGGACGCCGCGAACGCAAGAAGGCCGCGACCCGCCAGAAGATCGCCGACACCGCCCTGCGGCTCTTCCTGGAGCGCGGGTACGACGCGGTGGGGATCCGGGACGTGGCCGCCGAGGCCGACGTGGCCGTCACCACGCTCTTCTCCCACTTCGCCTCGAAAGAGGCCCTGGTGTTCGAACGGGACGACGACTTCGAGCAGCGCCTCACCCGGGCGGCCACCGCCCGGACGCCGCACGAGCCGCTCATCCCCGCGCTGCGCCGCGAGGTCCACGCCCTGGTGCTCCATTGCACGGCGGACGACGCCGCCCCGATCTGGCGCATGATCGAGGAATCACCCGCCCTGCGGGAGTACGAGGAGTCGATGAGGCTGCGCCACGCGGACTCGCTGGCAACGGCCATCGCCACCGACCTCGGCCTGCCGCAGACCACGACGGCCTGCCGGGCGATCGCGAGGTTCGCGATCGACGCCTACACGCTGGCCCGCGAGGCGGCCGATCCGGAGGCCGCGGTGGACGAGATCTTCCGGATGATCGAGGCGGCTTGGGAGGTCACCGGCTCTGCTCGACGCGCGTGAAGCGTCGCGGAGCGGCCCCACAACCGCACTGAAGGTCCCTTCGACAATTCGAAGGGACCTTCGTGTCTGCAACACATCTACTACGGTTATTTGTGTTCAGGATCCGAGGCTGCAAGGGTGTTGCACCATGAGGATCACGATCACCGTGGAGAATCCGACCCCCGAGGCGCTGGAGAAGCTGCTCGCCTTCGCCACCATGCCGGACGCCGTCGTGACCGCGCTGCCCGACGACCGCTGGACACCGGAGCGGGCCCGCTCGTACTACGACCGCCTGCCGCCCCGGGCGCAGCAGATCCTGCTTCAGGTCGTCGAAGGCGACGGCGAGTGCGCCGCAGAGGAGCTGAAGGCGAACGGCCGCAGCCTGCGGGGATCCACCGGCGCGTTCCGCCGGGTCCTCTCCGAGGGCAAGCGGACCGGCCTCTGGCCGGACGCCCTGCCCGTGCCGCTGGTGTCCCACGTCGTCGGCGGGCAGCTCAAGAAGCTCGAAATGCCCGGATTCGGCACCGACCAGTACCCGTACTCGGCCTTCGAGGAGGGACTGCGCGACGCGCCGGCCCGCGATCGCTGACCGCCCGGGAAGCCGCTCAGGCCCGCACCCCCATCGGTCAGTTGTCGCTGTTGACGTTGGTGAGGGCGGCGCTGTAGCCCGTGGAACAGTACAGGATGTCGGAGCCGTCGCCGGTGTGCCAGCGGCCGTTGATCGTCTGCCGGATGCCCTTGACGCTGTCGCTTTCACAGATCAGGACGAGTTGCCAGTGGTTCTTCGGGGCGCTGGTCTGGCAGTTGACAGAGCCCCAGTTCTGGCCCTGGTTGGTGACGCAGTAGGAGATCGCCGAGGCTGACGGCGCGGCGATCAGCCCCGCTCCCATGAGCAGTGCCGCTCCGGTGCCGATGGCTGCGATTCGACGCATGACCTTCTCCTTGCCATAGATCCGACAGTATGTGCGGCCAGCATTCCGAAGATGTGAATGCGCGTATACATGAACAGCACAACTGGCCGAAACCGGACCCCTCTGCTTCGGTTCGGTGATTCGGTGGCGCGCCGAACTGCAGTGCAGGTGAGGGCCCGCAGTGCAGGTGAGGGTGCGGGGAGGGCGTAGCAGTCCGGTGACATAGCAGGGTCTGTTTCGTCGACTGCTCGCACTAACTTCGTTCCTGTACGCAGCCACGTTGCTCCTGGTCCCCGCAGGAGAGGCCACCGGCAACGAGCTGTCCCTCACCCGTACTTCGCCCAGGAGCACCGCATGTCGACCTTAACGAACCGTCGCTCGTCCGCCGTGCGCACGCTGGCCGGCTCCGCCCTGGCGGCCGCCCTGCTGGTGTCCACCGCGACAGCTTGTTCCAGCCCGTCCCCCGCGAACCAGACCGCCGCTCCGGCCGCCACGCCCACCCCGCCCAGCGCGCAGGGCACCACCCCGCCGGCCGCTGCGCCCAGCACTTCCACCACGCCCGACGCCGCCGCGCCGGCCGGCACGCCGGCCGCGCCCCCCGCGCCCGGCACCGCCGCACCGGCCGCCACGCCCACCGCGCGCCACACCACCACGCCGCCGGCCGCCCCGCCCAAGGGGACGTCCCCGGTCCGCACCCAGAAGCTGGTGGACGGCAGCACGGCCGAGATCCGCGCGACCGGCAACCAGAACTACGTCGCCAAGATCGTCAACAACGGTACGGAGTACGGCACGCTGGAGACGCACAACTCCGACGCCGGGGTCGACTTCAACGACATGTTCATCGTGCTCTCGATGGACGGCACGGCCCACTCCTGGATGGGCGGCGGACACCAGGGCCCGGGCACGTTCAAGCTCGCGGGCGGCTGGACGGCCAAGGTCACGAAGATCGGCGAACTCCACTACCGCGCACAGATCCTCGGCAACGACGGCGCGGTGAACGGCACGCTGGAGGCGAACCAGCAGGACGCCGGAGCCGTCGCCAACGGCGTGTACATGGTGCTCAGCACCGGCGGCGAGATCAGCGCCAACATGTGACCACCTCCCCGCCCCAGGGGCGGAGGGGGAGCGGGTTTCCGGTGGGTTCGGCCCTCTCGATCCGGGAGAACGAAGTCAGGGCGTGAACTCCCATTCACCGGTGCCTCTGACGCTTTCCAGAGGCACCGTTTCGCAGCCTCCGGGCGGCGCGTCCTGCCTCGGCAGGCGACCGGAGGGCTTCAGGCCCTGGTAGCGGCCGGCAGTGATCCGGCCGTGGAAATCGACGTACGTCCCGCTCGGGGAATGATCGAGGGAAGGCCCGTCGAACTTCCAGGTCGAGGTCGACCCGTCGTTCCAAGCCAGGATCTCGACGCCCGACCCGAGGGAGTCCGAACCGGTGGGGCCACCGCAGTAGATGTTGCTGGAGGCGCCGGAGAAGGCTCCCACGAACGAGGTGAGTCCGGGAACAGTGGCCCCGGAGCAGAGGCTGCCCGTATCGAGATGGGTAACGACCTGATCCTTTCGGGTGACGGGGTCCAGCCCGGGAGAGAAGCCCGTGACGTCGCTGCCCCGGCTGCAGATCACAGCCGACTCCGCGGCATGCGCGCTGATGGCGACAGGGAGGGCGAGGGCGGTGGTGGCGAGGAGTGCCGTGGCGATCACGGCTCTACGGACGGCGGTCATGGAGATGTGCCCCCTGTGGGCGAGGCCTGTTTGACGGTCGGTACCGTCCACTACCAGCCAGGCGCAGTGGATCGCCCGGCGGGTGGGGGTGCGGGAACGCCGCTACGCCACCGGGACCGACAGCGTGGTGTCCATGGCCGTCGAGGCGGGGCGTGCGGCGCTGGCGGACGCCGCGGTGAGCACCGCGGCCGTGGACGTCGTGGTCCTGGCCACGTGCTCGATGCCCTCACCGATGCCCAACGGCGCCGCACAGGTGGTGGCCGGCCTGGGCTGCCGGGCGGCGGGCTTCGACCTGAACGCCGCCTGCTCCGGTTTCAACCACGGTCTGGCCGTGGCCGATGCCATGGTCAGGGCCGGGACCGCCGGCGGTGTCCTGGTCGTCGGGGCCGAGCGGATGACCGACTGGGTGGCACCCGAGGACCGCGACACCGGACCGATCTTCGCCGACGGCGCGGCCGCGGCCCTGGTCCTGCCTTCGGACGAACCGGCCATCTTCCCGGTCGCCTGGGGCAGCGACGGCGCCCTGGCCGGGCTGATCGCCATTCCCGCCGCCACCGGCCGGATGGAGATGGCCGGGCGCAAAGTCTTCCGTTGGGCCTCCACCGCCTTGGCACCCGTCATCGAGGCCGCCTGCGAGCAGGCCCGGCTCGAACCCCGGGACCTGAAGGCGTTCGTGCCCCACCAGGCCAACCTCCGCATCATCGACGCGCTCGCCCAGAGCCTGGAAGCACCGGAGTTGGTCACCGCCGCCGACATCGTCCACGCCGGCAACACCTGCGCGGCCTCCGTCCCCCTCGCCCTGCACGCCCTGCGGGAGAGCGGCGGGATCGTCGGCGGCGACCCGGTCCTGCTCCTCGGCTTCGGCGCCGGCCTCGCCTACGCGGCGCAGGTCGTGCTGTGCCCGTGAGCCGGACGCGATCCGCCTCGGACCGCGAACCCGCGAACCCGCGAACCCGCGAACCTACGAACCTACGAACCGTTCAACCAGAGACAGGAGCAGTACGAGATGACCACCGACTTCGCGATGCTGGCCCGGGTTCGGCACATCATCGCGCTCCTCGCCGAGCGCCCCGACGACGAGATCGGACCCGAGGACCGCCTCTTCGAGGACCTGAGCCTGGACTCCCTCCAGATCACCGAACTGGCCGAGAGGTTGGAGCAGGAGACGGGGGCGCCCGTGGACGAGGAGCAGCTGAACGCGGCCGGGACCACCGTCGCCCGCTGCGCCGAGATCGTGGCCGGGGCCTGAGCCCGGTCCTCCCCCAACCAGTGATCAGTGGAACCGCAGGACGCCCTGCCGACGGCCGTTCGCGACCGGCCGGAGGGCGTACCCGCCGCGGCGGCGCGGTGCTCGAAAACTCCCCGTTCGACCCGGACGCGCCCGGAGGTGACCTGCTTGAACCCCGCGTTCGAACAGCGCCATCATCTGTCCCCTGCCGGCCACACGGCCACCCCGACTCAGCCGCACTGAGGCTGGTTCGGCCCGGACGGGCGGGCAGGAGAAGCGTCCCGTCGCCCCCGCTCAACAGCCCCGTCGGCCCGAGTGAACGAGGAGTCCGCACAGTGATCGATTTCGAGGTGCTGACCGCACTGGCCGCCCACGAGGGCATCGAGCGGATCGGCGTCGGCGTGGTGGTCCGCGACGCCTCCGGCCGGATCCTGCTGCTCCGCCGGGCCTCGCACGGCGCCCTTCCCGGCCGGTGGGAGTACCCGGGCGGCGGCCGGGAGGGCGGCGAGGGGATCGAGGGGATCGAGGCGGGCGCGGCCCGGGAACTGGCCGAGCGGACCGGGCTCGCCGGGCTGCCGCTGGAGTACGCACGGAGCCTGGACCTCACCGACCGCAACGGCCGGCGGGTACGGCAGTTCGTGTTCACCGCCGTCGTGCCGGACGGCACCCCGGTCACGCTGTCGGCCGAGCACGACGACCAGCAGTGGGCCCACCCCGACCAACTGCCGCAGACCGGCGACGGAGAGCGCGAGGTGATCAGGTGGCTCACCCGCCACCTGGCGATCCCGGGCTGGCGGCCGGTCGGCGGCTACCTCACCACCATCGCGCGGCCCACGGTCTACGGGTGCTTCCTGGTCACCGACCCGGACGGCCGCGTCCTCGGGATGCGCTCGACCATCAACCCGGCCGTGTGGAACCTCCCCGGCGGCAACGTCGAGCACGGCGAGACCCCGTTCGACACGGCACTGCGCGAGGCCCAGGAGGAACTGGGCCTCGACCTCGCCGCGGAGAACCCCGAGGTGATCGCCCGGCGGCGCCTGGTCGCGGTCGTCCACGAGCAGGCCGGTACGGAGTACCCGGTGCCGGTGTGCGGATACGTCTTCGACGGCGGCGTCCTGACCCGGGAGCAGCAGGCCCGCATCCGGCTCGACCCGGCCGAGCACACCGAGTGGCGCTTCGAGACTGCCCACGACTGGGACGCGCTGATGACACCGGACCGCTACCAGCGGCTCCTCCAGGTACTGCGCGCCCACCGCTGCGGCACCCCGCTGTACCTGGAACGCCCCTCCCCGGAGGGCGAGTTCGAAGGAATCATGGTCCTCGTCACCGACCGGCACGGCCGCCTGCTGATGCACCACCGCGACGACGAGCCGGGCATCGCCTGGCCGGGCTACTGGACCCCCGTCGGCGGCTGGCGCGAGGGCGACGAGACCCCGCAGGAGAACGCGGCGCGCGAGGTCCGCGAGGAAGCCGGCATCGAGATCACGGGGCTGCGGATCCTGCCCGGCCCGCACCACGAACTGGTCTCCCCGCTCACCCGCGTCCTGCACGCTGCCTGGGACGGCCCGGAAACGGACCTCCGGCTCGGCGACGAGGGCCTGGCCGTCCGCATGGTCCCCCTGGCCGAGGTGCTCGACCTCAAGGTCCCGCCGTACCTCCAGCACTACCTGCCGCTGCTGGCCGAGGGGATCGACGGGGCCGATGGGGCCGATGGGGCCGACGGGGCGGACCAGCCCGCGAGGAGGACCTCGTGAACCGGCCCTGGCGCAGCGAAGCCGGCCGGTCGGACCGCCCGGCCCCGTCGCGACCGACGGCCTGAGGATGGCCGGCCGCCACCGCCGCCCGCCCGAGCCGCAGCTGCCGGCCGACACCGACGCCCGGCTGCGGGCCATCGCCGACCAGCGGCCCGTCGTGGAGGAAGGCATCGTCACCTTCCCCGCCAGCACCGTCCCGTACGCCTACCGCACCGTGCACCGGCCCGACGGCGGCACCGACCAGCACCTCGTCCGCCTCGAGCTGCCCCGGCGACCACCCGGGTGACCGGCTCGGCAGCCGACGTTCCCGACGAACCGTCACCACGGGTGGACCGCCGTCCGGGGCCAGGACCCGCCCCTCTGGGCCGTCAGCGCTGCCCGACCCGCTGTCGGCCGGTTCGCCGGGAGGCGGCCACGACGGAGAAGGCGTACTCCCGCATCCGGAGCTCGTAGGCGCGTACGCCGTCCACCAGCGGCGCACCGGAGGCCGCGGCCCCGGCCAGGGCCCGCGCCAGCTCGGCGGCGTCGCGGATCGCGGTGTTCGCGCCCATCGCCAGCACCGGGCTCATGGCGTGGATCGCGTCCCCGAGCAGGGTGACGGGGCCCGGCTCCCACGGCGGTACGGGGCCCGCCGTGGAGATGCGCAGCGGGAACAGCGAGTCGGTCTCCCAGCGGTCCAGGAGGCGGTGCACGTCGGGGTGCCAGTCGTCGCCCACCAGGCGTCCGGCCAGCTCGCGCAGGGCGGGGCCGTCGAGACCGCGCAGCGCCTCGAACGAGGGCATGGCGGGGTGGTCCGTCGGCGCTCCCACCAGGCAGGCGATGTAGTCGCCGACGGGGGTGAGGGGGACGGGCGGCGTGTGTGCCGGGCCGGCGGCACCGGGAGGGCGGGCGAAGCGCACGGGCCCGAAGCCGACGTGCGGGCTTCCCGGGCCGCCGGTCACCACGGTGAAGATGCTGTCGAACACCCACGACGGCAGTGCGCTCGCCTCCTCGGCCTCTCCGACCCCGCTGCCCAGCCCGTCCAGCGGAATCCTGCCGTAGATCAGGCGCAGTCCCGCGTCCTCGACCCGGGCGTGCGGCAGCAACTGTCGGCGTATTGCCGATCCGACCCCGTCCGCGCCGACCAGCAGGTCGGCGCTCGCGCTGCGGCCGTCGGCGAACCGCGCGGTGACCGTTCCGTCCTGCTCCCTCTCCCAGCTCAGCAGTTCCGCGCCGTGGCGCACGGTGTCCGTGAGGCCGGAGAGCAGGATCTGGCGCAGCGTCGGCCGGTTGAACGCGTACGAGCGGTACGGGTGGGCGGCGCCACCGGTGGGATCGGGGCCCGGCGCGGTGGGCCGGTCCGCGAGCGCGCCCAGGTGGCGGTCGCGGACGGAGACCCGGGCGGGCGGCGAGGCGGCGGTCGCCAGGCCGAGCCGGAAGAGGTGCTCCGGCAGGCAGCGTTCCAGGCCCGCGAGCCCGGGTTCGTCGAGCTGGACGCGGTAGCCCTGCGGCCTGGCGTCCGGGTGCGGGTCCCGCTCGTACACGGCGACGTCGAAGCCGCGGGCGCGCAGCCCGTGGGCGAGGGTGAGGCCGCCGAGTCCGGCGCCGGCGATGATGACACGGTGCTGGTGCACAGTCTTCTGCCTTCGTTGTGGTCACGAAGGAAGCACTGGGGTTCCGCGAAGGGAACAAACACCGCGAGGGCGCCGCTCAGAAACACCATTCAGGAGCGATTTTTCGCGCATTCCGTTGAATCTGGCCCCACAGTAGCAGCTGGCCGCCGGGTGGAGGGACCGGTCTCCTCAACGGGAATTCGGCCCGATTGGCATGACCGTTCAAGTGATACGCTCACAAGATGACGAACCAGGAGGGAACGCCCCAGGCGCCGGACGAGCATGCGGACCTGTGGCTCACGCCGGCCGAGCTGGCCTCCTGGATGTCGGTGGTCCGCCTGATCACCCGGCTCCCCTGGGCGGTCGACGCCCAGCTCCAGCGCGACGCCGAGCTGAGCATGGTCGAGTACATGACCCTCGCCATGCTGTCCGAGGCGCCCGAGCGGACCTTGCGCATGAGCGTCCTGGCCGAGCACGCCAGCACGTCGCTGTCCCGTCTGTCGCACATGGTGAAGCGACTGGAGAGCCGCGGCTACGTCCGGCGGGAGCCGGATCCGACCGACGGACGGTTCACCAACGCCATCCTCCTGCCCGCCGGCATGGGCAAACTGGAGGCGGCCGCCCCCGGACACGTCGCCCATGTCCGCCGCCTCGTCGTGGACAACCTGTCCGGCGAGCGCCTGCGCAGGCTCGGGCAGGACGCGGAACGCATCCTCCAGCGCATCGACTCGCCTGCGCGCTGAGTCCAGGGCTTGATCACTCAAGTCACGACTGTGGCCGTAGGGCCTCTCGACCCGTGATAGAAGCGAAGCACCGCACCCTTTCGCCAGATTGACTTGAAGGTTAAAGTCAATACAGAAGGGCGTCGATCCCGGCGCCGCCTCGCCACCTCCGTGCGGCACGGATCAGGGAGCTGAGATGTCACTGGAGAACGAGAAGATCATTCGCAACGCCTACCAGGTCGCCGAGGAGCAGGACGTCGCCGGCTGGATCGCGGCGTTCACCGAGGACGGGACCTTCACCGACATGTCGGTCCCGTTCACCTACCGCGGCGCGGACCAGCTGGGCAAGACGGTCGAGACCTACGCGCGGGCGTTCCCCGACATGCACCGGGAACTCGAACGGTTCTACGTCACCGGCGACGTGGTGATCGTGCAACTACGCCTGCAAGGCACCCACCTCGGCCCGCTGGAGCTGCCGTCCGGCACCGTCCCGCCGACCGGCAGGCGCATGGACGCCCCGTGCTGCGACGTGTTCGAGCTGGTCGGCGGAAAGATCAAGCGCTTCGACTGCTACGCGGAAGGTTCCGTCATCGCCGCCCAGCTCGGCCTGGCCTAAGTCCCGCCACGGCTTGAGCCTTCAAGTGATTGGATCTAGAATCCGACGTGGAGGCTCAAGCGGGAACATCGGCACCTGCACCTGTCACCCGGCCACACCCGACGGAGCCCGCCGCACCACCGCCGGCCTGCCCCAGCAGGACCGGCACGGAAGGAGCGCCCACCGTGAGCACCCTCAAGATCGCCGTGATCCTCGGCAGCACGCGCCCCGGCCGCAACGGCAAAGCGGTCGCCGACTGGGTCATCGACCGCGCGGGAGCCCGCGCCGGCGTCGAGTACGAGCCCGTCGACCTCGCCGACTGGCCCCTGCCCTTCATGGACGAGCCGCTGCCGCCGTCCATGGGCCAGTACCAAGGCGAACACACCAAGGCGTGGGCCGCAAAGGTCGCCGAGTTCGACGGCTACGTCTTCGTCACCCCGGAGTACAACCACTCGATCCCCGGCGTGCTGAAGAACGCCCTCGACTTCGCCTACGCGGAGTGGAACAACAAGGCCGCCGCCTTCGTCTCCTACGGCACCCTCGGCGGCGTCCGCGCCGTCGAGCACCTGCGCAGCATCGCGAGCGCACTCCAACTCGCCCATGTCAACCAGCAGCTGTCCTTCTCGCTGTACTCCGACTTCGAACAGCTCTCCCTCTTCAAACCCGGCGAGCACCACGACGCCGCGGCCACCCGGCTGTTCGAACAGCTGGAGGCCTGGTCGGCGGCCATGAAGACGCTGCGCGGCTGAGCCGCCCCAGCCGCCCGCCGAACCCGTCGTACGCCTCGCCGCCACCCTGCGCGCAGCGACCCTCGGTGCTGGTCACCGACCCGGAGCCGTCGGTGACCGGCACGGCGCCGACCCACCGTTCGCCCCGGAACCCGCAGCCCGTCGCCGACCCTCCGCAGCAGCGTCGCGCCGGGGCCAGGCCGCTGCGGGTGCGCCGACGGCCACCTCGGCGCACCGTGGACCTATGGCCCTCGCCGGGCCGTCGGGGCCTGTCGACGCCTGCCGACGCCTGGGTCCGCTTGGGCCACGAAGAGCCGGTGGAGCCGCCGGACACACGCCCCGCAGGTGCTTCGGACGTGCTCGGCGCCCTCGGGCCGAACGCCGCCGCCCTGTCCGGCACCGTCAGCAGCCGGCCGGGCACACGTCGTATGCGTCGCCGGGGCGACGGACCGGACCACCGACCAATCACGCGAATGCCTCGAAAGGGAAATCCGCCATGTCCTACCCAATAGCTCACTACTGGGGCGAATCGGGCGAGAATACGGCAAATCTCCGATTCGGCGCCGCCGCACCGGACGTGTTGATCGGCGCGGGGGGAACAAGCGTCCACTACCTGGTCGACACGCCCTCCGCGAACAAGACGTTCGGTCTGTACCGATTGGACATGGGGCCCCGGCCGACAGGCCCCGCTCCGCACTTCCACCGGACCATGTCCGAGTCCTTCTTCGTCCTGTCCGGGGTCATGCGCCTGTACGACGGCGAACGGTGGATCGACGCCGAGGCGGGGGACTTCCTGCACGTGCCGGAGGGCGCCGTGCACGGCTTCCGCAACGAGTCCGACGAACCGGCCTCGATGCTGATGCTCTTCGTGCCCGGCGTGCCACGTGAATCGTTCTTCGAGGAGATCGCGGAGGTCGCGGCCCGAAAACGCCCGATGAGCGACGCCGAATGGGCCGAACTCTACGGCCGGCACGACCACTTCCTGGCCTGACCGGCCCCTGACCGGCCCGGGCGGCAGGGCCCGCGGCCTGCGGCCGCTCCCCACCCGCGGAACGGGCACGGCCGGTGTCAGCCGAAGCACCGGACGGTCGCCGGATCGGCGGGTTCGTAGGGGTGCCACTGGTCCGCGGCGGGGCGGCCGGTGGCGACGAAGGCGGCGATCGCGCGGGAGAAGGTGTCGCCGAGCGAGCGGACGGCGGCGGTGGCCTCGCCGAGCATGGGGCTGTCGGGGTAGGCGTCGAAGGTGTCGAAGAAGAAGGGCAGTTCGGCGCAGTGCGCGGCGCCCAGGCCTGCGGGGTCGGGTACCGGGGCGCGGTCGAACCGGTAGACGTAGGTCGGGTTTCCGGCCGCGGCGTGGCGGTCGGCGATGGCGAGGGTGCCGTCACGGAAGACGAGCCCGGTCTCGAACTCGGTGAGGATGTCGGCCGGGGTCGCGTCCGGCCGCCGGGCCGCGAGGCGGTCGTACCGCTCGCCGCCGCCGTCGGCCCGGCCGGCCGCGACCGAGCGGGCCCGGTCGGCGGTGATCTCCCGGATGCGGGGGTCGAAGGCGAAGAAGGAGGTCATCTCGTTCCTGGTGGTGCCGGTCAGCAGGCCCTTGCCGTCGAGGCGTCCGTCGACCACCGCCTGCTGCCACGTCGCGGGCATCCCGGGGGCGCCGAGGACGGGGTACATGGGCGGGGCGACGCTGCCCGGGCGGGCGACGTCCCGGGAGAGCTGCTGGTAGGCGGCCAGGACCCGGTCGGCCGGGACGGCGCGCAGCGCGGCACCCCGGTCCCGGACGCCGTCCAGGCCGAGGAGGCCGAGGAAGCGCCGGGCGTGGTCGCTCGCCTCCTCGGGGTCCTGCGGGGCGAGCCCGAAGGGACCGCTCTGGGTGATGACCCGGTTGACGGACGGGCCGGTGGTCGGGGAGACGGCGAGGTAGAGGGCGGAGAACGCCCCGGCGGACTGGCCGCCGACGGTGAGGCTGCCGGGGTCGCCGCCGAAGGCCGCGATGTTGCGCCGCACCCAGGCGAGGACGGCGGCCTGGTCCTGCACGCCGAGGTTCTCGATGCCGAGGTCCGGCAGGTAGAGGTAGCCGAGCGGGCCGAGGCGGTAGTTGGCGGTGACGACGACGGCCCGGCCGGCGGCGGCCAGGTGCCGGCCGTCGTACCAGTCCCAGCCGCCGGACCCGCTGGTGAACCCGCCGCCGTGGAACCACACCAGGACGGGCAGGGTGCCCGGGGCGGACCCGTCCGCAGGCGGACGGGGGGTCCACACGTTCAGCGTGAGGCAGCCGTCCTCGTCCCAGTCGGGGGTGCGTGGGCCCATGACCGCTTCGAGCCGGGAGGGGCCCTGCGGGACGGAGGGGCCCGGGCGGTCGGCGTCCCGGACGCCCGGCCAGGCGGGGTGCGGCACGGGGGCGGCGAAGCGCCGCCCGCCCACGGGCGAGGCAGCGTAGGGGATGCCGCGGAACGCGGCGACGCCGTCCTCGACGGTGCCTCGGACGCCGCCGGACTCGATGGTCACGACGGGGCTCTCGCTCAGGGTCATCGGTGTCGCCTTCCTCGCAGACGGGGGACGGCTCCGGTTTACCGCTATCGCCGTGGGACGGGAAGAGGCAACGGTCCGGCGCTCCGCACGGTTCACGACACCTGCCGAACTCGGCCGTAGGCGATGCATATCGGCCAAGCTCGCTTCGTTCCGTCACTACCCGCACACGCCTCGGATACGCTGCGGCAGTCCCGTGTCGGACGTGCGCTCCAAGCCTGGCGAGTCAAGGCCTCCGGCGCGCACGGCCGTTGTCGCCCTGGTTGATCCAGGGGGGCTCAATTGTCATGTCCCGAGCCGGAACGGGCCAGTGGCGGGGACGCCCGGCCGGTCGGGCAGGCCGGGGGGCCGGGACCGGATGAACCACAACCAGGGCGGGAGGCCGACCGGCTGATGACACTGAGCATCGACGAACTGCGGCAGCGACTGACGAGCAGCCAGGGCGGGACGTTCGAGATCACCGGCGAGGAACTCGGCGCCGCCGATCTGGTCTCGCCCCACCTCGGCGACTCGCTGAAGATCGGCAAGGCGACCACCGACGCCGACGCCCTGACGGTCCACGGCACCGCCGCACTCGGCAAGGCCACCGGCCTGCCGGTCACGGTGACCTTCACGGCCGACGCCGACCGCAAGCAACTCGCCGACTTCGACATCGCGTTCACCCTGAGCGCCTGGACCTTCACCACGGCGACGGAGACCGAGGACTTCACCTACCTCTCCACGTTCGGCTTCACCCAGCCCAGGTTCGTCCTGCGCGGCGGCGGCGTCGGCGCCGTCCTGGGCTGCACGCTCGACAGCGCCGCCTACCGCCTGCCCGTCGACACCGACGGCCCGTTGACGCCGGACGGCCACGGCGGCGGTGAGCTGCCGGACGTCACGCAGTCCTTCGGCTGCGCCCTGCCCGGCGACCTGGGCTTCACCCTCACCGACGTCTGGCTCCGCTACGACCAGGACACGAAGACCCTGGTGCTGTCCGGCAGCGCCGCCCTGAGCAGCGGAACCCCGGCCTCCAGCGTGGCCTGGGCGCTGCTGATCCAGGACCGGGGCGACGCGGGCAGGCGCTACCTCGCCGTGGTGCAGGCGGCCGTCAAGCTGTCGCTGTCCGGACTGCCGATCATCAAGGCGCTGGTCCCGCCGGCCGACGACCTGGTGATGCAGCACGCGGCCCTGCTGTTCATCACGGAGGGGCTGGACGACACCGAGGTGGCGGACCTCAACAAGGCCCTCAAAGCGGTCAAGGCCGACTTCCCCGCGGGCAACGCGCCCGAGCTCCCGGCCGGCCCGCTGGACAGCGGGGTCACCGCGTCCCTCGCCTACGACCTCGGCGGCACGCCCCGGGAGGCCGTGAAGGTCCGCCTCGGCGAGGCCTCGCGCACCTGGGCCGCCCTGCCCCAGGACAAGGGGCCCAGCGGCAAGGCCGACCAGCCGGCGAAGGCCGAGTCCAGCGGCCCGTTCCGACTGGGCAAGCTCAACCTCGGCTACACCAAGGGCGCGATCCAGGTCACCGCGGACTTCAGCATCAACGCCCACGCGCTGACGTTCGAGGCGAGCGGCTTCGGGGTCAGCATTCCGCTGGCCGACCCCGGCAGCGCCACCCCCGTGCTCAAGGGCCTCGGCATCAGCGCGAAGGCGGACCCGATCGCGCTGGGCGGCGCGCTGCGCACCAACCCGACTCCGGACTGGCCGGTGCGGTACGACGGCGACGGCATGCTGACGGCCCCGATCATCAGCGTCGGGATCGCCGGCTCCTACGCGCGCAAGGCCGACGGCACCCTCTCGCTCTTCCTCTTCGGCCAACTCGGCACCGGCACCAACCCGGAGGCCGGCTTCGGCCCGCCGCCCTTCCGGGTCAAGGACGTCTCCCTGGGCTTCGGCTACCACAGCGAGGTCCGCGTCCCGGAACTGACCGAGATCGACACCTTCCCCCTGCTCAACCTGACCGGCGGCGCCGACTCGACCCCGATGAAGGTGCTGGACACGCTGACCGGCGGGGCCAAGCCCTGGGTCGCGCCCAAGGACGGCGAGACCTGGGTGGCGGCGGGCCTGCACTGGACGATGTTCGAGCTGGCCGACTTCCGCTCCATGGCACTGGTCGAGTTCGGCGAGTCCCTGGTGATCGCGCTGCTGGGGCTCGGGGAGTTCGACTTCCCCAAGCTGACGGCGGCCGAGCAGAAGGCGGGCAAGGATCCGAAGGTGGCACGGATCCAGATCGCGGCCGAGGCGCTGTACCGGCAGAGCGAGGGCCTGCTCTCCCTGACGGCCCAACTGACCGACAAGTCCTACATCCTGGACAAGAACTGCAAGCCCACCGGCGGCCTCGCGCTCTGCGTCTGGGTACCCCCGAGCCCGCACGCCGGGGACTTCGTGGTCTCCGTCGGCGGCTACCACCCGGCCTTCGTCAAGCCCGGCCACTACCCCGCCGTACCCCGGCTGGGGATCAAGTGGTCGATCAGCAACACCCTCACCCTGACCGCTCAGGCGTACGCGGCCATCACCCCGCACGCGGCGATGCTGGGCGGTGCGCTGGCGCTGGTCTTCGACACCGGGCCGCTGCGGGCCTGGTTCACCGCGCACCTGGACGCCCTGATCCAGTGGTCGCCGTTCTTCTTCGACGTCGCCATGGGCGTCAGCATCGGGGTCCGGTTCTCCCTCCACGTCTGGTTCGTCCACATCACGATCAGCCTGGAACTCGGGGTGGACGTGGAGCTGTGGGGCCCGCCCATCGGCGGCAACGCCACCGTCCACCTGTGGTTCATCAGCTTCCACATCGGCTTCGGCAAGAGCCGCCCGGACCACCTGCCGCCCGTCCCCTGGACCGACTTCCAGGCCCAGCTGCCGCCCAAACAGCAGGCCGTGCAGGCCGATCCGGTGGCCGGGCTGTCCTGGAAGCCCACCGACCCCTCGTCCCTCGCCCGGGTGCGCGACGACGGAACGGACGCCGGCCCCTGGTACGCCTCCACCCACGGGTTCAGCTTCGTCACCTCCTCGGCGGTGCCGGCCAGCAAGGTGCTCTTCGGCGGCGCCGCCGTGACCCAGAACGAGGACCCGCTGCACATCCGCCCGATGCAGCGGGGCGACCTGACGTCCACCCACAGCGTCACGATCACCAAGGACGGCCAGCAGGTCGACCACTCCACCTGGAGCGTCGAACCGGTGCGCTCCAACGTGCCGCAGTCGCTGTGGGGCCCGGGCGAGAGCTCGCTGAAGGGCACCGGGCTGCTACCCGGCCGGCTCACCGGCCTGACGGTCACCGTCCCGGCACCGGCCTTCCACGGACAGCTCGCGGTCGCGCCCGGCGTCCTCGACCTCGACCCGCTGCTGCCCCAGGGCGCCCTGCCCCTGGACGCGGGAGCGGCCGCCGTCGGCCCCGTGGCGCAGACGAGCACGCAGACCGTGGCGGCCATCACCGCCGCCGACACCGGCATCGCCGCTCCGTCGACCGCCGCCACCCGCGAGGCCCTGCGCGCCCAGCTCGGCGGGCTCGGATACCCGCTCGACCCCGTCGGCCCGCTGAGCGGCTACGCCGACCTCGCCCGCGGCGACCTGGCCGCCGAGCCGCTTCTCGTCCCGACCGGAAAGTGACCACCTGATGCTCAGTCAAGATCCGGGAACCGCCAGCGGCCTGGAGTTCCACGACAGCCTCGTCCCGGCCCTGGAGGCGGGGACCTACCAGATCACCACCGGGCACGCCATCGACGGCCTGGACACCGGCGACTACTTCGCCACCCCGGTGGTGCGCACCCTCGCGGTGCAGGCCGCGCGGTTCGCGCTGCCCGACGGCGCGGTGCACGGGGTGTACCCCACCGACGGCGCCACCGGCACCTTCGACCAGCTGCTGCCGCACATCACCCTGGACACCCCGCCACTGCCCTGGGAACGCACCCTCACGGGGGCGGCGCCCACCCCCGGGCAGCCGGCCGTGCCGTGGCTGGCGGTGCTCCTCTTCGCCGAGGGCGAGCTGCCGGGCGACCCGTCCGCCACCGGCCGCACCGAGACGATGACCGTCGCCGACCTGCTGGCCACCCCCGCCGCCCAGGCCATCGCCCCCGCGCTGACCGACGTCGAACAGCCGGACCTGGCCACCGAGTGCCGGACGATCGACGTCCCCGCCCAACTGTTCTCCGCGATCGCCCCGCGGACCGGGGAACTGGGCCGACTCGTCCACCTGCGGCGCGGCGAGGACGAGCCCAGCGGGGCGCGCTCACGCAGCGACCGCACCCGGGCCCGCTCGCTGCGCGGCGTCCACCGCGCCACCCCGCCCCGCTGGTGGCACACCCTGCGCGACGACGCGTCCTACGAGGGCCTGCACGCGGTGGTCGTGGGCAACCGCTTCCCCACCACCACCGGCGGCCAGTACACGGCCCACCTGGTCTCCCTGGAGGGCTTCGCCGCCTACCTCGACGGCAGCACGGTGGCGAGCGCGCCGCTGCGCCTGGTCTCGCTGCGGTCCTGGTCGTTCCGCTCCCTGCCGGACTCCGGGGCGCACTTCGGCACCCTCGTCGAGAACCTGGCCGCACCCGGCCGCCAGGACGCCGCCGCGCTGGGGCTGCGGCTGCCGCCGAACGGCGCCACCGGCGAGGCCGGCGACCGGCTCACCCAGGGCTACACGCCGCTGGCCCACCAGCTCGACTCGGGCGAGCAGAGCTACGCCTGGTACCGGGGACCGCTCACCCCGCTGCCCACCCAGCCGCTCCCGCAGAGCGTGGAGCACGGCGCGAACGCGGACGCCCGGCTGGTGTACCTGGAGGAGCACGGCCTCTTCGACGTCAGCTACGCCGCCGCGTGGACCCTGGGCCGCTCCCTCGCGCTCGCGGACCCGCAGTTCCCGCCCGCGCTGATGGCCTGGCGCACGGTGGCCCGGGCCGGCGCCGGCCGGATGCTCGCCGCGCGCGGCCGGGCCGGCAGCGGCAGCCTCGTCGGCACCCGGGCCGCGACCGACCAGGCGGGCGCACCCGCGGCGATCGGCGCCCGCCCGGCCCGGCAGGCGTTCGAGGCGAGCGCCCTGCGCGGCCTCGCCCACACCCTCACCACCGCGCTGGCGAGCCCGCTGGACCAGGCCGCCGCCGGCCCTCGGCTGGCCCAGGCGCGACCGGCCCCGCCCCTCCAGGCCGCCGCGCCGTGGCTGCGCGGCCAGCTGGCCCGGCCCGAGGCGCGCGAGGCACTGCGGGCGGCGACCGCCGATGCCGCGAACCCGGTGCTGGACTGGCTCGACCGCCTGGCCCTGCTCCACCCGGTACCCCTCGAACAGCTCGTGCCCCGCCAGGAACTGCTGCCCAACGAGAGCCTGCGCTTCTGCTACGTCGACCGGGCCTGGCAGACGGCGCTCGTCGACGGCGCGCTGAGCATCGGCATCGCCGGCAGCCTGGACAGCGACCTCAGCACCCTGCTGCACGACGCCCTCACCGACCTGCCCGCCCGCCTCTCGGGCTTCCTGGTCCGCTCCTGCCTGGTGCCCGGCTGGCCCGCCCTGCGCATGCACCTGTACGCCGGCGAGGACGAGCTGACGGTGCTGCGCGCCGACACGCTGGGCGAGGACGTGCTGCTGGTGCTGGCCGACGGCATCGTGGACCGGCTCGTGGTGGCGGAACCGCCCCAGGGCCTGCACTTCGGCATCCAGGACGGCGACGTCCTGCACCTGCGCAACCTCAGGGGCGACGACATCGGCGCCACGCTGCCGGGCGTCCAGCTGCCGCAGGTCAGCGGCTACCTCGACCCGGACACCCGGGTCCTGGACGTCACCCGGATCGGCGACGCCATCACCGCCGCCCTCGGCGACCACGCCCAGGAGAACGGCCTCAGCGCGGCCGGCTGGGCGATCCAGATGGTCAAGGCGGCCCAGCAGATGACCTTCCAGCGATGACCCTCCAGCGATCCTGACGAAAGCGAGCACCATGCCGAACGACGACAAGGGACCGCTGATCGTCCCGGTCCAGGTCGACGCCCTGGCGGTCAACGACGAAGTCCGCTTCAGCGTGCCGTTCATCCGCTGGCAGGCCAACTTCAACCTGCTGGCGCAGAACCTCCCGCCCGAGGGCGAGCCCTTCGACAACAACCAGGCCGCGCACTGGAACACCGACACCACCGCGGGCGGCGTCTACCTCCAGTGGCAGCTGCCCCAGGCCCTGCGCAACGGCGCACACGACCCCGACACCGGCGACACCACCTTCCCGCTGGTGCCCAACCGCTGGCTCGTCGTCCGCTACAGCGGCCCGGCCGCCGACCGCACCGCCCACTCCTGGGTGATCGAGAGCGACTGGCTGCCCGCCGACGGCGACACCGCCACCGGCACCACCCCCTACCTGCGCCCCGGCACCGCCCGGAGCGTCCACATCGGACGGCGCACCGCCGCCGCCGACTGGCCGGGCGAGAGCGGCACGCAGGACCCGTACGTCACCGCCGCCGGGCCGGGCCTGCTCACCTTCTCCGCCTTCCAGCCGTTCAACGAGAACGTCCTCTCCCTGCACGACGACCTGGCGGGCGTCGCGGACCAGGACACCCTCGGCTACCTCGTCACCGGCTGGTACTCCGCACCCGGCGCCGACCCGCTGCACGAGGCGACCAGCCTGGCCGCCCTCGGCTGGGCCCTGGCCGCCGACCCCGACGCCGACACCCCGCCCACCGACCGCACCCTCTACACCGGTCAGGTGCTGGGCCTGAACTGGGACAAGGCCGGCACCGTGCCCGCCTCGGACCGCCCCCAGGGCGTGGACGTGGACGTCGCGGTGGGCAGCAGCTCCGTCGACGCGCTCACCGCCCTGCTGGTGGCCAAAGGCACCGACGCCGACGACGCCGCCCGGCTGGAGGCGCTGGCGCACGGCCTGCTCGACGGCCTGGACGACGCGGGCACCGAGTCCGTCGACCAGTCCATCCACCGCGCCTGGTTCGGTTCCACCCACGGCGGCCACACCTGGGACCTGGTGGACGGCACCGCCGGCGCCGAACTCTGCGCCCGACTCAACACCGACCAGGCCGCCCACGATGCCCAGGTCCGTCAACTGTCCGACACCCAGTGGAAGTTGTACGGCGCCTGGTGGCTCAACCGCCTCGACGACGTCCCCGACGCCTACGCCGACACGCTGCCCGCCACCCTCAAGCCCACCGAGCAGGACAGCCTCGCCGCCCGGGTCACGGCACTGGCGGCCGACATCGCCGCCCGCCGCGACCCCGGCTCCGGGCACCCGCAGCCGATCCCCTGGGGCGCCACCGACGAGGACCTCGCCAGCGCCGCCCAGGCCTACCTGACCGCGCACGGCGCCGACCCCGCGACCTGCACGCTCAAGCGCTCCCCGCTGGGCGAGTTCCACCACGCGCAGGACCCGGTGGTCCTGCTGAACGGGATCAAGAGCCCGGCCCCGGCCGACCTCACCGCCGCACTGCCCTGCCGCACACCGGACCAACTGCTGACCGGCATCGACCTGGGCAGCGGCCTCGCCCCCGCCCCAGCCGCCGTACCCGGGCCGCCCCTGACCCACCTGCCCGAGGCCGCCACCGTCGGCGCCCTGCTCGGCGAGTTCTGGCTGCTCGACCAGGCCCAGGCCGCCGGCACCCTCGCCGACGCCGTGGCCCACCCCGACCAGCGGGTCACCGGCACCCTCCCGGCACTGGGCACCAGCAGCTGGCGGCAGCCCTGGAAGCCGCTCTACCTGCTCTACGAGCTGTCCTACTACCCCATCCCGCACGACACCGCCGACGGCGACTGCTGGCAGTTCGACGGCACCCGCTACCACTGGACGAAGACCGGCCCGGCCGACCCCCCGGCCTACCAGTCCTACACCGGGCGGATCTACCTCACCCCGCACGCCACCTTCAACCTCGCCGCCCAGATCAAGCAGTACCGGGACACCCACCCCGACGCACCCCAGGACGAGCTCCAGCAGCTCGCCGACCAGGTGGCCGGCTGGGACCTGCTCAGCCAGGCCCTCGACGGACTCACCCCGCGCATCGCCCTGCGCGACCCGGCCCTCGCCGCCCACCCCGACGACGCCAAGGGCCTGGCCACCCTGATCGGCTCCCAGTACCAGACCACCCCCCGCCCCGGCGCCCTGCCCTCCCGCAACGGCAAGTGGCCCGCCTCGGACTTCCCGCACCTGCGCGCCGGCCAGTTCTCCTTCAACCGGATCGCGGTCGTCGACCAGTTCGGCCAGGTCACCGACCCGATCAACCCGCAGGGCAGCGGCAGCTCCACCGACACCGACAAGAAGCACCTGGTGCTGGCCGACAGCGTGCGCCCGGACGACGGCGCGACGATCCTGCCGGAGTTCCCCTACCGCTACGCCGAACTGCGCCCCCGCCTCCTGCAAGGAGCCCGGCTCCGCTTCGACGCCGTCAGCGCCACCGACGACAGCCAGGTGCTCGACCTGCACGCGGGCGTCAACCCGGTCTGCGGCTGGCTGCTGCCCAACCACCTGGACGCCGCCCTCGCCGCCTTCGACCCCGACGGCGGCGCGCTCGGCCAGTGCCGGACGGTCTACACCGACGGCGGGCAGCAGGTCGTCTGGGACCCGGCACCGGGCTCCAGCTACCCCACCCTGGACAGCCTCGCCCCCGAACTCCCGCACCTGGCCTCCTTCCTGACCGGCCTGCGCGACGCCGGCCCGGCGGCCCTGGCCGCCACCCTGAAGGCCGTCGACGAGACCCTCTACACCGTCAACCCGCTCGGCGGCTGGGACGACACCACCATGACCGTGCTCGCCGGGCGGCCGCTGGCCCTGCTGCGCACCCGGCTGGCCCTCGAACTCGACGGACCGCCGATCATGGACCCCAGCTGGGAACAGTGGCAGTACGTCCTGGACCCGAGCAGCACCGCTCCCCGGCCGGTCTCCCTGGACTACCGGTGGGGCGTGCGGCTCGGCGCCCTGGAGAACCTCGCCGACGGCCTGATCGGCTACACCAGCGGCGACGACTACACCACCCTGCACACCGTCCACCTGCCGTCGGACGCCCCGTCCTACCTGGCCGGCATCGGCACCGGGTTCCCGCTCACCACCGCCGGCACCCCGCAGTACCTCACCCTGCTCGCCGACCCCCGGGGCGCCGTCCACGCGGTCAGCGACATCCTGCCGGTCTCCGTCTTCACCGTCCCCGCCGAGTTCGTCAGCCCCGCGCTCTCCCGGATGGAGGTCTCCTTCCGCCTCGGCCCGGTCCTGACCAGCCCGCAGGGCGTCACCGGCGCCGACGGCAGCCCCGCCACCGGCTGGGTCCTGCCCCGCCCCCCCCGGCCCGCCACGGCGACTGGAGCTGGGCCGAACCCACCACCACCGGCTGGCAGGACAACCCGTTGGCACCCGCCGGCACTCCCGGCCACATCCCGACCCCGACCGCCCCTCTCAGCGCCCGCACCGGCCGCCTGCGCCTGCGCGGCGCGGTCGCCGACGAGCAGTGACCACCGACCCACGCACCACCGACCCACGCACCACCGACCCACGCACCACAGACCCAGGAGCAGCAGTGTTCGTCCGCGCCGGAGCCAGCGCCTCCACCGCCCTGAACTACCTCGTCACCACCGCACCTTCGCCCCTGGAGATCACCCCGGCGGACACCACGTTCACCCCGGCCACGATCTCCGTCACCGCCGCCAACCCCGGCCCCGACCCGGTCCGCGTCGTCTCCGTCAAGTTCACCCTCGTCGCAGGCACCGGCGCCGGCGCCCTCACGGAACACCTGGACCAGATCCACGCCACGGTGACCCCGGGCGCCGACTGGACCTTCGCCCGCGAGGACGACGGCACCTTCCTCGCGGTGCCCACCGGCGACCAGGGCTACGCCGAAGTCACCGACAAGGCCGTGCTGTTCGAGCTCACCAACATCGCCGTCAACGGCGAGATCGGCGTCACCACCCTCGACATCCTGGAGAGGACCCAGGACGAGGACGGCGACACCGCCAAGGGAACGGCCGAGTTCCAACTCGGCAAGTGCTTCCCGGGTTTCCAGTTCAGCGACCTGACACCCGCGTTCCTCGACGACGGCCACACCACCGTGACCAACGGCGACACCGCCACCCTGACCTGGACCGCCTCCCACGGCGCCGCCTACACCATGCTCCACGAGAACAAGTCCTACGACGTCACCAACACCCGTACCTGGACCTCCCCGAAGCTCACCCGCGACGCCACCTTCCACCTGCGCGCCAGCCTCACCACCGACGGCCACACCGTCACCCACTACCTGCACACCAACGTCACCGTGGACAAGCCCGACCTCACACTCGGCACCCTGACGGTGAACGGGGACGTCCAGGTCTCCGGGCAGAGCAACGTCCAGGGCCTGCACTGCGCGCAGACGCTGGAGGTCGGCGATGAGATCCACGTCGCGGGGAGCGTGTACGGCGGCGACCGCACCAAGCCCGTGACCCTGTACGGCGCCCATGTCACCAGCGACCTCACCGTCGACGGCAACCTCAGCGCCATCGGCGCCGGCACGTACGACAAGGACCTCTCCACCACCGGCGGGCTCACCGTCAGCGGCACCGCGACGGTCAAGGGCAGCCTCACTGTCGGCGGGCTCCTGACGGCCAACGGGGACCTCGACGTCTGGTACAAGAACAACAACGTGCAGAAGCTGACGACAGCCGGCGTCACCGGCGGCGTGAAGTTCCCCGGCCTGGTCGTGTTCAACAACTGCACCATCAACCAGGGCGACTGGACCAACCTCAAGAACTTCAGCAATGGCCAGGCCAAGTTCCACATCTGGAACACCATGTACACCGACGAGAGCAAGGAGGCGGTCGTCTTCGTCTACGACGGCAAGGGCGACCACCGCAACGTGACGGCAGACTTCGGCAGCCCGGGCATCGGACACAAGGGGCAGACGTTCCGATTCGAGTTCGAGTAACAAACTTTTTCTACCGGGACCGATGAGTTCGGGCGGTGGCGGCGGTCATACCTGGGAAAGCAACGACAGCCAACCGGGGAGACCTGAAATGTCCAGCACCGCCACCGCCACTACCAACGCCACCACCACCGTCGCCACGAAGTCCGGCAAGGCCGTGGTCCGGGTGGTCTGGACGCTGCGGATCCTGCTCGCGCTCTTCTTCGCCGTGGCCAGCGCGCTGCCCAAGCTGCTCGCGGTCCCCGCCGCCACGACCGTCTTCGACGCCATGGGTGTGGGCCACTGGTTCATGTACCTGACCGGGCTGGTGGAACTGGCCGGAGCGGTCGGCCTGCTGGTCCGCCGGCTGGCCGGGCCGGCGGCCACGGCGCTGATCGTCTTCCTGGTGTTCGCGTTCGTCACCCAGCTCACCGCGATGCACGGCGAGAACGCCGGGACCCCGTTCATCTTCATGGTGCCGCTGGCCGTCATCGCCTGGAACCGGCGCGCCGAGACCGCCGAGCTGCTCGGCCGCCGACGCTGACCGGTACACCGGTCGGTTCGGACGGGCGTCGCCGTGACGCCCGTCCGAACGGCTGCGCTGCGTGCGCGGTGGTGCGGGGCCGGGTCCGTCGGCGGTCAGCCTTCGTGGACCGGCTGCCCGGCGGTGGGCAGGGCGTCGCCCGTCTCCAGCAGTGTCTTGAGGCTGGAGAGGATGGCCGGCCAGCCCTGGCTGCACATCGAGCGCAGGGTCCCGGCGGGGTCGAAGTCGTCGTGGGTGACGGTCAGCTTCACCTGGTTGCTGTGCGGCACCAGCTCGAAGGTGACCTTCGACCGGCGTTCCGCGGCCAGTTCGGCGCGCAGTTCCTCGTCGACGCCGACCGTCCGGGCCCACTGCGGGCTGAAGGTGTGCCAGGTGTAGGAGAGCCGCCGGTACGGCTCGTTGACGAGTACGACCTGCTCCGGGTCGGCGGTCCGTGCGCCGCGCTCGCCCCAGACGACGGGTGAGCCCTCGGCCCAGTCGGTCTCAAAGCGCACGCCCCAGTACCGCTCGGTGAAGGCGGGGTCGGTGAGCGCCTGCCAGAGCCGCTCGGGTGTGGTGTTGATGTACGTCGTGTAGACGAAGGCGTTGTTGTCCATGGGTGGCTGCTCCAGTGCTCTCTTCAGATCGGCGAGCGCGGCGGCCCGCCCCCGGTCGAACTGGCTGATCCAGCGGTCCGCGATGGCGTTGATCGGAGCGGCGTTCAGGTAGTGCAGCTTCTCGCGGCCCTGCCGCACGGTGGTCACCAGCTCGGCGGCCTCCAGCAGGGCGAGGTGCTTGCTGACCGACTGCCGGGCCATGTCCAGCCCGGCGCACAGCTCCCGCAGGCTCTGCCCGTTGTGGGCGCGCAGGCGGTCCAGCAGCCGGCGGCGGCTGGGGTCGGCCAGGGCCTTGAATATCTCGTCCATCCGACGCCATCCCCCATCAGGCAGCCGAACGGCTGCCTTTTCACATTAGGCAGCTGTTCGGCTGCGTGTCAACGGCGATGCCCGGCACAGCGGTGCCGCAATGGCCCGCGAGCCAGCCGATCAGCCCGTCACCCCTCCGGCGGATGCAGCCTCGTCCCAGGTCAGCGGGCCGACTCCGCCCCGGAGCGGGTCCGAGCGGTGCCCAGCAGCGCGCGGACGGCCGCCCGGACGCGGTCGTCCGCCGCCGCGGGATCAGCGGCGTCGAGCTTTCCGTCGAGGTGGAGGAAGGCCAGGCCGTGGACCAGCGCCCACACGGCGGTGGACATCGCCTCGCGGTCGGCACCGGGGAAGGTGTCGCCGACGATTCCGCCGACGTAGTCCCACATCGCGGCGGTCGCCGCCGCCCGTTCCGTGTTCGCGGGGTCGCAGGGTTCGGCGAACATCACCCGGAACAGCGCGGGCCGGTCGACGGCGAAGCGGACGTAGGCGGCGGCGACGGCGGCGAGGTCCTCGGGTTCGCGCGGGGCCGGGTGCGCGGCGACGAGGTGCTCGGCGAGTTCGCGGTAGCCCTGCGCGGCGACGGCGGAGAGGAGCGCCTCGCGGTCGGCGAAGTGGCGGTAGGGGGCGGTCGCCGAGACGCCGGCCCGGCGGGCGACGGCACGCAGCGACAGTGCGGCGCTGCCGTCCTCCTCCAGGAGGTCACGGGCTGCGCGCAGGCAGGCGGCCCGCAGGTCGCCGTGGTGGTACGAGCCGGTCTGCTGTGGCATGGGTCACCCTCACTCATGTTTGCACTGCTTACATCACCGTCCTAATGTGAACAGTGCAAACATTCTAGTCCAGGGCGAGGAGACCCCCATGGCGGACGACCTGTTCACGGCACTACGGCTGGATTCGGGCGCCGTTCTGCCCAACCGGATCGCGAAGGCGGCCATGGAGGAGAACCTGGCCGGCGACGGCCAACTGCCCGACCGGCGGCTGTTCGACCTCTACCGCAACTGGTCCGCGGGCGGCACCGGCCTCCTGATCACCGGCAACGTCATGGTCCACGCCGAGGCGCTCACCGGCCCGGGCGGCGTCGTCCTCGATGCCGCCGCACCCCTGGAACCCTTCACCGAGTGGGCCCGGGCCGCCAAGTCCGGCGGCGCCGCGGTGTGGATGCAGATCAACCACCCGGGCCGCCAGGTGCCCTCCGGCCTGCCCGGCGTGGTCTGGGGCCCCTCCGACATCGGCGTCGACCTCGGCCGGCACAGCGGCCGCTTCGGCCGCCCCACCGCCATGACTCCCGATCAGATCACCACCACCGTCGAGCGTTTCGCCACCACCGCCCGCCGCGCCGCCCAGGCCGGCTTCGACGGCGTGGAGATCCACGCCGCCCACGGCTACCTGCTCTCGCAGTTCCTCTCCCCGCTCGTGAACACCCGCACCGACGCCTGGGGCGGCTCACCGGCCAACCGCGCCCGGATGCTGCTGGACGTGGTGCGGGCCGTCCGCTCCGCCGTCCCACCGCAGTTCGCCGTCGCCGTGAAGATCAACTCCGCCGACTTCCAGCGCGGCGGCTTCGACGCCGACGACGCCCGGCAGGTGATCGCCATGCTCGCCCCCCTCGGTGTCGACCTGGTCGAACTCTCCGGCGGCAGCTACGAGAGCCCCGCGATGACCGGCCGCCCCGCCGACCAGCGCACCCGATCCCGCGAGGCCTACTTCCTCGACCTGGCCGCCGACCTGGTCCGCACCAGCCCGCTCCCGCTCATGCTCACCGGTGGCATCACCCGCCGCGAGACCGCCGAACAGGTCCTCGCGGACGGCGTCGCGGTGATCGGCATGGGCACCGCCCTCGCCGTCACCCCCGACCTGCCCCTCCGCTGGGCCACCGGCACCGAGGCCGACCGCGCCCTGCGCCCGGTGACCTGGTCCGACAAGGCACTCGCCTCCGCCGCCGGCATGGCCCAGGTCCGCCACCAGTTGCGCCGCCTCGCCTCCGGCCGGGCCCCCTCCCCCGGCACCCGCCCCGCCGTGGCCCTGCTCGTCGAACAGCTCCAGCAGCGCAAGGCCCTGCGCCGCTACCGCGCCTGGCTGGACACCCGCCGGCCCGAAGCCGCGTAGCCGTCAATGGGGGGGATCCATTGTCCCGGAAATGCAAAGAACCCCCATCCGGTTTCCCGGATGGGGGTTCTCTGTGAATGATTGTTCGGCGGCGTCCTACTCTCCCACAGGGTCCCCCCTGCAGTACCATCGGCGCTGTAAGGCTTAGCTTCCGGGTTCGGAATGTAACCGGGCGTTTCCCTCACGCTATGACCACCGAAACACTATGAAACTGTCAACCGCACCAACCCCGTGACCAAACGGGTTGGGGTCGTTGTTTCAGAACAACACAGTGGACGCGAGCAACTGAGGACAAGCCCTCGGCCTATTAGTACCGGTCAACTCCACCCCTCACAGGGCTTCCATATCCGGCCTATCAACCCAGTCGTCTACTGGGAGCCTTACCCTCTCAAGGAGGTGGGAGTGCTCATCTCGAAGCAGGCTTCCCGCTTAGATGCTTTCAGCGGTTATCCCTCCCGAACGTAGCCAACCAGCCATGCCCTTGGCAGGACAACTGGCACACCAGAGGTTCGTCCGTCCCGGTCCTCTCGTACTAGGGACAGCCCTTCTCAACACTCCTACGCGCACAGCGGATAGGGACCGAACTGTCTCACGACGTTCTAAACCCAGCTCGCGTACCGCTTTAATGGGCGAACAGCCCAACCCTTGGGACCTACTCCAGCCCCAGGATGCGACGAGCCGACATCGAGGTGCCAAACCATCCCGTCGATATGGACTCTTGGGGAAGATCAGCCTGTTATCCCCGGGGTACCTTTTATCCGTTGAGCGACGGCGCTTCCACAAGCCACCGCCGGATCACTAGTCCCTACTTTCGTACCTGCTCGACCCGTCAGTCTCACAGTCAAGCTCCCTTGTGCACTTACACTCAACACCTGATTGCCAACCAGGCTGAGGGAACCTTTGGGCGCCTCCGTTACTCTTTAGGAGGCAACCGCCCCAGTTAAACTACCCACCAGACACTGTCCCTGATCCGGATCACGGACCCAGGTTAGACATCCAGCACGACCAGAGTGGTATTTCAACGACGACTCCACAACAACTGGCGTTGCTGCTTCAAAGTCTCCCACCTATCCTACACAAGCCGAACCGAACACCAATATCAAGCTATAGTAAAGGTCCCGGGGTCTTTCCGTCCTGCTGCGCGAAACGAGCATCTTTACTCGTAATGCAATTTCACCGGGCCTATGGTTGAGACAGTCGAGAAGTCGTTACGCCATTCGTGCAGGTCGGAACTTACCCGACAAGGAATTTCGCTACCTTAGGATGGTTATAGTTACCACCGCCGTTTACTGGCGCTTAAGTTCTCAGCTTCGCCCCACCGAAGTGGAGCTAACCGGTCCCCTTAACGTTCCAGCACCGGGCAGGCGTCAGTCCGTATACATCGCCTTACGGCTTCGCACGGACCTGTGTTTTTAGTAAACAGTCGCTTCTCGCTGGTCTCTGCGGCCACCCCCAGCTCAGGCAGCAAGTGCCGTCACCAGGAATGGCCCCCCTTCTCCCGAAGTTACGGGGGCATTTTGCCGAGTTCCTTAACCATAGTTCACCCGAACGCCTCGGTATTCTCTACCTGACCACCTGAGTCGGTTTGGGGTACGGGCCGCCATGAAACTCGCTAGAGGCTTTTCTCGACAGCATAGGATCATCCACTTCACCACAATCGGCTCGGCATCAGGTCTCAGACTATGTGAACGGCGGATTTGCCTACCGTTCGTCCTACACCCTTACCCCGGGACAACCACCGCCCGGGCTGGACTACCTTCCTGCGTCACCCCATCGCTCACCTACTACCCTCTTGGGTCACCGGCTCCACCACGTCCCATTGTCCGAAGACTCCGGGCCGGCTTCACGGGCTTAGCATCAAGAGGTTCAGCGTTGGCGCTTCAAAGCGGGTACGGGAATATCAACCCGTTGTCCATCGACTACGCCTGTCGGCCTCGCCTTAGGTCCCGACTTACCCTGGGCAGATCAGCTTGACCCAGGAACCCTTGGTCAATCGGCGCAAGAGTTTCCCACTCTTGTATCGCTACTCATGCCTGCATTCTCACTCGTATACCGTCCACGACTGGTTTCCACCGCCGCTTCACCCGGCACACGACGCTCCCCTACCCATCACAGCAGGCGTTGGCCCTTCATGCTGCAATGACACGACTTCGGTGATGTGCTTGAGCCCCGCTACATTGTCGGCGCGGAATCACTTGACCAGTGAGCTATTACGCACTCTTTCAAGGGTGGCTGCTTCTAAGCCAACCTCCTGGTTGTCTCTGCGACTCCACATCCTTT
>NZ_CP108409.1:892500-945000 GCF_041435235.1 Kitasatospora sp. NBC_01300
CCTGTTCCCTTGTCCTGTGATCCCCGTGCATACCCCTCATGACTACGTAAGGCGTCGGCATGTCGCGCGGGCTGAGCACCTTCTTTTTCTTTTCACCCCTGCCGCGTCGACCGCCCTCCACGGACACCTCCGTCTCCCCGCGGCCGACCCCGTGAGGAGCAGCCCGGCCAGCGGTGATGCGGTCGGTATCATGCGCCCGGGGGTTCGTTTGCAGGCAGAGGGGAACGGTCGGTGGGTGGGTTGCGGTTCACGGTGCTGGGACCGATACGGGGGTGGCGGGACGGCGGGGAGCTCGCACTCGGGTCGCCGCAGCAGCGCAGCCTGCTGCTCTCGCTGCTGCTGAGGGCCAACCACCCCGTGTCGACCGGTCAGCTCGTCGACGACCTGTGGGGCGAGGACCCGCCTGCCAAGCCCATGGCCGTGATCCGGACGTACGTCCACCGCCTGCGCCGCGTCCTGGGGCCCGCCCCGCTGACCTCGCTCAGCGGGGGCTACCTGCTCACCGTGGATCCCGGGGAGCTGGACACCCACCGCTGCGAGGAGCTCGTCGCCACGGCGAAGGAGCTCAGCGGCGCCGGGGAGCACGCCCGCGCCGCCGCCACGCTGCGCCTGGCGCTGGCCCTCTGGCAGGGCGAGCCGATGTCCGGGCTCTCCGGCCCCTATGCCGAACGGCAGCGCGGCGAGTGGACCGAACGGCGGGTGACCGTCCTGGAGTCGTGTCTGGAAGCCGAGATCGAGGCCGGGCCGTCCGGCGAGGCCGTCGCCGAACTGACCGCGGTCGCGGCCGAGCACCCGCTCAGGGAACGGTTCGCCGAGCTGCTGATGCTCGCCCTCTACCGGTCCGGACGGCAGGCCGAGGCCCTGAGCGTGTACCGCGACACGGACCGGCGGCTGCGGGCGCAGCTCGGCGTCGCCGCCGGGCCCGGTCTGCGCGACTTGCAGCGCCGGATCCTGGTGGCCGACGCCGCCCTCGTGGCGCCCGCGCCGCCCCGGCCGGACACCACCGCCACGGCCCCCCCGCCGTACCACGCGCCGGTCCGGCCGACCCAGGTACCGGCCGACCTCGCCGACTTCACCGGCCGCGAGGCGCAGACGGAGGCGGTGCGGGCCGTCCTGCTCGCGCCCCGCACCGTGCCCGTGGCGACCGTGTCGGGCCTGGGCGGCATGGGCAAGACGGCCCTGGCCGTCCATGTCGCGCACGGGCTGGCCGCCGATTTCCCCGACGGCCAGCTCTACGTCGACCTGCACGGGGCCGACGGCCGCCCGACCCCGCCCGAGGAGGTGTTGGGCGCCTTCCTCCGCGCCCTCGGCGTGCCGGCGGAGGCGCTGCCCGCCGGGCTCGCCGAACGCTCCGCCCAGTTCCGCTCGCTGCTCTCCGGCCGACGCGTGCTGATGGTCCTCGACAACGCCCGGGACGCCGAGCAGATCAGGCCGCTGCTGCCCGGCCGGCCCGGTTGCGCCGTGCTCGTCACCAGCCGGGCCAGGCTCGGTTCGCTTCCCAACGCGCACGTCGTCGAGCTGCCGGCCTTCGCCCCGGAGGAGGCCCTCGACCTGCTCGGCCAGGTGGTCGGCGGGCAGCGGCTGCAGGCCGAGGCGGACACGGCCAGGGAGCTCGTGCGGCTCTGCGGCCACCTCCCGTTGGCCGTGCGCATCCTCGCCGCCCGCCTCTCCTGCCGGCCGGGCTGGACCATGGCGCGGCTGCTCGACAAGCTGTCCGAGAACCGTCGCCGGCTGGACGTGCTGCGCACCGGGGACCTCGCCGTCGAGTCGGCGTTCCGCTTCGGCTACGACCAGCTGACGCCCGAACAGGCCCGGGCCTTCTGCCTGTTGGCGGTGCCGGACGTGCCCGACCTGTCGCCGGGCGCGGTCGCTGCGGTGCTCGACCTGCCCGAGCACGAGGCCGAGGAGCTGGCCGAGTCGCTGGTCGACTGCTCGATGCTGGAGACCGCGCCGCCGGACCGCTACCGGTACCACGACCTGCTGCGCGCCTTCGCCCAGCGGCTCACCCCGGAGACGGCGGCCGACGTCGAGGCCGGCGGCGCGGGCTCGGCCCCGGAGGCGGACCGCCCGGCCGCCGTCCTCACCCGCCTGGTGATCCGCCAGCACGCCGAGACCGTCACGGCCCTCGGCCCGGCCGCCACCCGAGCGGCCCTGACCGGCGCCGGCGCACCGTACGCCGCCGACTGCCACGTGGTGGCCCGCGGTCGCGGCGAGTACCAGGGCATCGGCGCCCTGGTCGGCCAGTACGCCGGGCTCCCCCAGCCGCCCCGGCTCGATCTGGCGGCCGAACTGCTGCTCGGGGGAAGCCTGTTGTGCGAGACCGGCCAGGCCGCCCGGCCGCTGGGGCACGCGGCCAAGGTCCTGCTCCAGGCCGCCGTCCGGCAGGGCGACCGAACGGCCGAGGTCAGGGCCCGGCTGGTGCTCGGCCGGCTGCTGACCGAGGTCGGCTCCGAACCCGCGGCCCTCGGGGAGCTGCTCAGGTCCCGCGACCTGTGCATCGCCCACAGCCTGCCGGGGCCGCTGCTCGCCCTGGCCCACGCCTCGCTGGCCGCCCTGTTCGTGCAGGTCGGCCGGCCGGGCGACGCGGTCGACGGCTTCGCGGCGGCGATCGCGGTCTGGGAGCGGCTGGGCGACCGGCGCTCGGTGGCGGGTGAACTGCTCAACCTGGCCGGTGCGTTCACCGAGCTCGGCCGGCCCGAGGCGGCGGTCCGCGTCGTCGACCAGTCGCTGCTGATCTGCCACCAGCTCGCCGACCACGAGCTCCAGGCGCTCGCCCTCGACTCGTTGGGGACGATCGCCCACGATCGCGGCGAGTTCGAGCAGGCCCTGAGCCACCACCGCGGCGCCCTCGCCCTGCTGCGGCCGGACGACCGGCGCCGGACGGGCCGCACGCTCCTGCGGCTCACCGAGTCGCTGCGAGCCGTCGGCCGCGGCGACGAGGCGGTGGAGGCGGCCGGCCGGGCGGTCGAGGTGCTGACGCTCGACGGCGACCGCCGGGGGCGGGGGCTGGCCCTGGCGGCGCTCGGTGACGCGCTCGCCGACCGCGGCGCCGCCGAGGACGCGGCCCGGGCGTGCCGGTCGGAGGCCTACGACATCCTGGCCTCCATCGGCTCCCCCGAAGCCGACCGGCTGCGCGCCCTGATCGGCCTCGGCGGAGCCGCCGACCGGCCCCGCCGGCAGTGGCCGTCCTGGCTGCCGGCCTGATCCTCCCCTCGCCCCGGGGGTGTTCGGCTGCCGGCCGGACGGCTCAGGACAGCGCCCACACCTGGCTCTCCGCGTTGGAGCAGGCCGCCACCCTGACGTAGCGGGCGACTCCGTCGGACGTCAGGCAGCCCTTGGTGGTGCCGTTGACGATCTGGTAGCCGCCCCGGACCGGCACGAAGGACCAGAGCTGGTTGTCGTTGTACGGCGGGCTCGTCCAGATCTGCACGCGCCCGTCGCCCGTGTCCAGGTCCAGCACCTTGGTGTAGTTGCTGGAGGCGTTGCGCAGGAAGTACTTCCCCTCGGAGAGCTTTTCCAGCCGCCACACCTGGGCCGGCGTGCCGTTGACGTTGAAGGTGCCGACCTGGTTGCCGTCCCGGTCCGCGGAGTAGGAGTTGTCCAGCGCGCCGTTGACGCCGGTGATCTGTGTCTGGGAGGGCAGCTGCGGCTGCGGTTTCGGCTCCGGTGTGGGCGGCGTGGGCGGCGTCGACGTCGCGGACGGCGTGGGCGTGGGCGGTTCGTGGGAGGTGGGCGGGGACGGGACGGCGGAGGTCGGCGCGGGCGAGGCGGGGTTCTGGCTCGCGGTGGGCGCGGTGGAGGCGGGAGGGGACGCGGCGGGGGCCGGGTTGGGCGTACCGGGCCGGACGGGCGCGGTGGCGCCCTGGCCGCCGGTAGCCGTGGCGGAGGCGGGAGGGGACGCGGCGGTGCCCCGGGTGGGCGTACCGGGCCGGACGGGCCCGGCGGGGGTCCGTCCGGCGACCGGCTCGGGCTCGGCGCCGGGCGTGGGGCTCCCGCCCGCTTCCGGTCCGGCCGACGGCACCGGGGCCGTCGGCTCGGCGGGCTGCTGTCCGGCGGGTTGGCGGTCGGCTGCCACCGCCGCGGGAACGGCCGGGCCCGAGAGTCCGGCCACCGGGCCCGCGACGGCGGCGGCGTCCGGAGCGTCGTCCTCGTCGGACCGGATCACCGTCGCGCCGGAGGCTCCGACCACGCAGAGCAGCGACAGCGCCGTCACCCCGATCAGCCCGCGCAGGCGGAACCTGGCCCACCGTGCGCGTCCGGCGACCGGCCGGGGCCCGACC
This sequence comes from Kitasatospora sp. NBC_01300, assembly GCF_041435235.1. Taxonomy (NCBI): domain Bacteria; kingdom Bacillati; phylum Actinomycetota; class Actinomycetes; order Kitasatosporales; family Streptomycetaceae; genus Kitasatospora; species Kitasatospora sp. NBC_01300. Next base: position 896,781 of record NZ_CP108409.1, read on the forward strand.
GGAGCCGGCGGCGCCGTCGCCTCGGCCGGTGCGAGGGCCTCCCGTGCCGCCGCGGCCATCGCCGCCGCGTCGGGCCAGCGCTCGCTGGGCTCCTTGGCCATCGCCCGCTCGACCAGCGCCCACACCGGCGCGGGCACGTCCTCCGGAAGCGGCGGCACGGGCTCCGTCAGGTGCTTGAGGATCAGTTCGAGGGCGGTCTCCCCGTCGAAGGGGAGCTGGCCGGCGAGGCATTCGTAGAGGACGACGCCGAGTGCGTAGAGGTCCGCCGAGGCGGTGACCGTCCCGGTGGAGGCCTGTTCGGGCGCCTGGTAGGCGGCGGTGCCGAGCACCATGCCCGGTACGGTCAGCCGGGCGTCGCAGCCGGGCCGGGCGATGCCGAAGTCCGCGATCATCACCGTCCGGTCGTCGCGGACCATCAGGTTGGCCGGTTTGATGTCCCGGTGGACCACCCCGGACTCGTGCGCGGCCTCCAAGGCCTCCAGCACCTGGAGCGCCATCAGGAGGGTCTCCTCCACCGGCAGCGCGCCGCGGCGTTCCAGTACGGCACTCAGCGGTTCCCCGTCGATCAGCTCCATGACCAGGTAGCCGACCGAGGGCCGCCCGTCCACGGCGCTGTGCCCGTAGTCGTACACGCCGACGATGCCGGGGTGGCGCAGCTGTGCCATGACGCGGGCCTCGGCGTGGAAGCGTTCGGCGAAGCCGGATTCGTCCAGCAGGGCCGGCTTCACCACCTTGACCGCGACCCGGCGGCCCAGGACCTCGTCCTCGGCGAGCCACACGTCGCCCATCGACCCGCCGCCCAGCAGGTCAACCAGCCGGTAGCGGTCGGCGAGCACGGTGCCGCGCATGATACTCCCTGAATCAAGCCCGAGGACCGGAGCGAATCCGGAGACCGGCCCGGTTCCATGGGCGCACCTTGGTCCGGGGCGCCCTCCGAGGATCATGACACCGGCAAAACAATTACTGGCTTTCCATCATATGAATCACGATCGACTCAAGCCATCCCCGCCCCACGACCCTCCCCTCTACCCCCACCCGGGCAGCCGGGGCGTCATCCCGAGCACCATCCTGCAGTCCAGGACCGCCAGGTGCTGAACACCTGCACCGGGTGGACCGCACCCGGCGCAGGTCGTCCACTCAGCCGCGGATGGGAGCGGTCTGACGCCGGAGGCACGGCAGCACCGCGAGTCGGCGCGCCCGGAGACCGCCGCGTTGCGCTCAGCGATGCTCGGGGTTCTCGAAGTCGAAGCGGCAGCCGGCGTCCCACCCGGAGCGCTGGTTGCCGTGGGCCGGGATGCCGCCGGCGTCCTTGAGCATGCGGGCGAGGTGGAGCTGGTTCCAGGTCATGAAGGTGGTGTTGCGGTTGGTGAAATCGTTCTCCGGCCCGCCCGACCCGGGGTCCAGGTAGGAGGGACCGGGGCCCGCCTCCCCCACCCAGCCCGCGTCCGCCTGCGGCGGGACGGTGTAGCCGAGGTGCTGGAGGCTGTAGAGGACGTTCATCGCGCAGTGCTTGGCACCGTCCTCGTTCCCGGTGATCAGGCAGCCGCCGACCCGGCCGTAGTAGGCGTACTGGCCCTCGGAGTTGAGGATCGACGAGCAGGCGTACAGCCGCTCGATGACCTTCTTCATCACCGAGGAGTTGTCGCCCAGCCACACAGGTCCGGCTAGCGTGAGGATGTCGGCGGCCATCACCTGGGAGTAGATCACCGGCCACTCGTCGGTCTCCCAGCCGTGCTCCGTCATGTCCGGCCAGACGCCCGTGGCGATGTCGAGGTCCACCGCGCGCAGGACGTCGACGGCGACGCCCTGGCGCTCCAGGATGCCGGTGCTGACGTCGATCAGGCCCTGGGTGTGGCTTCGCTCCGGGGAACGCTTCAACGTGCAGTTGATCACCAGGGCGCGCAGGTCGGTGTACGACGTCGTCGGGTCCGGCACGGACTCCTCCTCCAGCAGCTCCGGGAGGCCGGTCCAACCACCGACTCCCTGCCCAGCTCACCAGCCCCGCGCGGCGGACGCTCGTGGAACTGGGCCGCTCGCCTGACGGCGCGCCATCCGGTCGACCGACGCGTTCCTCTGCTCGGACTCGACCTCGGGGTACGCGTACCGCATCCGAGTGCCCGCCCGCCCCCGCGGGTACCCGGGCCGCGCCCTGCCCCAGCCACGACCGGACACCGGTCCACTCGGGGGGACGCCGTCGTCGAGCCTCGCGGTACCGGCCTGCGAGAGAGCTGCTCGGCCTCGGTCCCCGAAGGCCTCGGGGCAGGCCGTCAAGGCCTCCCGAGCGCCGGACCGACTTCTCGCGCCTCTCGCGCCAAAGGTTCGTAGCAAAATTACCTGTCACTGGAATGCAGCTCACCAGGCCTTTTCGCATCGCGCCGCCGGACCGGCCGACCTAGCGTGGGTCGTGGCGCTCCTCCCCGACGTTCCTCGCTGCGCGCGAGCCATGGGATCGAGCCACGGATCCGCCCGGGCAAGGCTTCGGCAGCACACGCACATATGGATTCAGAAGGACTCAACCATGGGCTTCGACCACGTCGACGCGGTGATGGCCGTACCCGACGAGCCGAACCAGTTCTGGGTGTTCTCCAACACCGACTACCGGCGCGTGGAAAGCACCGTGGACACCAAGACCTACGGTCCGGCGCCGCTGAGCGAGTGGGAAGGCCTCACCAAGGGCTGACGGCCGCCTCGGGTGCCCGGACCGCACCGGACCCGCCGCACCCCGCACTGGACGCCCGGCCGGACCGCCCCCGGCCGGGCGTCTCACGTACCCGTACGTGCCCCCCATCCGTCCCGCCTCTCCCGTTCACGTTCGCCCGCCCGGATCGGAGACCTGCCCATGGGTCAGTTCGTCACAGACGTCAACGTTCTGGTCGCCTACGACGACCCGGTGCGAAGTCCGTTCCACACACCCGCCGGGTGGGAGTGGATCGACGTCGACCTGAACAAGGGCGCGCACGGCGCCTACCTGTACCTCGTCGTCGAACGGTCCGCCGAGGGCCAACCCGTCACCGGCATCCGCGTCCTGAAGGACGACGAGAAGCCGCCCCCCGGGTACCAGAAGCTGCCGGTCGACCTCAACAGGGCGACGCCCGTGCACGGCAAGGCCCTGTTCCTGGCCGTCACCCGCCAGGAAGGCGCAGGCCGGCGCATCGTCGACCTCACCGTCACGGACTGGAAGGACGGATCGCAGGAGATCCCTCCCAAGACGGGCTACACCCGCGTCGACACCAACCTCAACGAGGGCGCGACGGGCGACTTCCTCTACCTCGACTACCTCCGGGCCACCGAGAACGCACCCTCCGGTTCGCCCGCCACGCCGGACCAGGAGAACGCGTGAACACTCCCCACTCCCCGCAGAGCGCTCCGTCGCTGCCGGACTCGCTACTGAAGGCCCTCAAGCGCAAACCCCGCCCCGGCGGCCTGAAGGCCATCCGACACGTGGTCTTCCTGATGCAGGAGAACCGTTCCTTCGACCACTACTTCGGCAGCAACTTCCGAGGAGTGCGCGGCTACGACGACCGCAACCTCGTCACGTTCCCCGGGACCGGCGGCCACACCGTCCTCGACCAGCCCGACCCGGGCCATCCGTCCAAGCCCCGGAGGCCCTACCGGTTCGGCCTGGACGACGTGACGACCGAGCCCGCGGCCCACACCTGGCCCACCGGCCACCAGGCGTGGAACAACGGCCGCCACGACCAGTGGATCAAGGCCAAGGGAACCGTCACGATGGGCTACTTCGACCAGCCGGAGGTCGTCGGCACCTATCGGGCACTGGCCGACCTGTTCACCGTGTGCGACGCCTACCACTGCTCGGTGATGAGCGAGACCACCTCGAACCGCAACTACCTCTTCAGCGGATTCGGCGGCTGGGAGCCCGACGGGTCACGGGTCACCGGGTCGGCCGCGCACGACCGCGAGAATCCCGATGCGACGTACACGGGGGACCGGACACTCGGCTACAACTGGTCCAGCTACCCCGAGATCCTGGAGGTCAACAACGACCCCTTCGGCTCCGACGGGATCAGCTGGCGCGTCTACCAGGGCTGGGACAACTACTACGACAACAACCTGGACTTCCACGCCGAGTTCAAGCGGATCTTCCAGACCGTGCTGAACAGCGCCAATCTCGACTACCTGAGCCTGTACGACTTCTACAAGGATCCGACGCGCGTGCGCCCGGAGGACGTGGAGGCCCTCGCCAAGGCGGTCGCCGACCTGCCGCCGGCCGACCGGAGCCTCTACGACCGCGGACTCTTCCGCTGCCCGCCCCCGCCGGACTCGCAGCAGAACCCCAAGAACTACCGCGACTTCGTCTACGCGTTCGCGCAGGACGTGGCGGCGAAGAGAGTCCCCCGGGTCTCGTACCTGGTGCCCTCGGACGCGGACTCGGAGCACCCGGGCGACGGCGGTTCGGCCCCCATGGCCGGTGAGGAGGTCGTCGCCCAGGTCCTGGACGTCATCGCCTCCGACGAGGACATGTGGGACTCCACCGTGCTATTCATCAGCTACGACGAGAACGACGGCTTCTTCGACCACGTGCCGCCGCCGGTGCCCCCGCAGGGCATCGACGACGAGTACGTCGGCAAGGAGCCCATCGGCCTGGGCATGCGCGTACCGATGATCGTCGTCTCCCCGTGGACGGTGGGCGGCTACGTCAACTCCCAGGTCTTCGACCATACCTCACAAGTCCGTTTCCTGGAGGAGTGGTTGGGCGTGCGGCAGCCCGCCATCAGCCGCTGGCGGCGCACCGTGGCCGGCAACCTCACCTCGGTCTTCGACTTCGACCGCACCGGCGACCCGCCGCCGCAACCCACCGACCCCACCCGGCGTCTGGCCCGCCCGCTGCCGTACCAGCCGGACGCCCACGGCGCCCTGGACCAGGAGCAGGGCGCGTTCGTCCTCCAGCCGACCAACACCGGCGCCGCCTCCGTACACCTGGCCCTGTACGACAACATCGGCACGTCCGGCAGCTACGACACACCCCGGCACTTCGACGTGCTCGGCACCACCGCGCCGGCCACCAAAGTGCCGCTGCGCGAAGGAAGTTACGACTTCTACCTCACCGGCCCCAACGGGTTCCGCCGCGAGTTCGCCGGAAAGGCCTCCGGGGCCGCCGCCGAAACCTCCGTGGCCACCGCCATCGCCGCCGCCCCGAAGCGCACCCTCACCCTGACGATCACCTCACCCAGCGCCACGCCGCAGACCGTCACCGTCGCGCCCCGGCACTACAGCACCGCGAAGGCGCTGACCGGGACCGTCGTCACGGGCCAATCCCTCGTCCTCGCCTGGGACACCGAGGCTGCCGACGGCTGGTACGACCTGGACCTCGCGATCGCCGAGGACGCGTCCTTCCGCCGCCGCCTCATGGGCCACGTCGAGAACGGCCGGCCGAGCATCAGCGGTTGAACGGCGAGGAGGCCGGCGCCGGGGCGCGGCGCCGGCCTCTTCGGATGTGAGGCGCCCTACCGGCGACTGCGGGCCGGTGCGGGGTTGAGCTTGGCGCTGAGCACCGACAGGAAGGTCGGGAGCCTGTCCACCGCGGTCTTGGGGACGGGGGTGACCTGGACGGTGTCCCGGACCACGTCCTGCACGACGAGCCTGTAGGTGCCGCCCTCCTCGACGAGTTCGGCGGCGTAGAGCAGTGTTTCTTCCACCAGGGGTCCCTCCGGTGTCTGTCGTACGGCGGGTCAGGAGGCGGTGAGCCAGGCGTTCCACGCCTTGGTCGCCTGCTCCTCGTCCGCTCCCTCGGCGAACAGGTGGTGGCCCAGCCAGATCGGCCAGTTCCAGGAGCTGCCGTTGTAGAACCGGTACAGCGTGTCCGGGCCGCGCAGGCCGATGAAGTCGGGGCTCAGGTAGTCCACGACCACCTCTTCCGGGCCGCCGTCCGCGCCCGGGAGGTCGAGCGAGAGCCGGTCGCCGACAGCCGTGTCCTCGGCGAGGCCGAGGCGGCGGCGCAGCGTGGCGAAGTCGGCGGGGTCGGCGGTCGGTCCGGGCCGGGCGGCCTTGACGTAGACGGCGGTGCGGTCGGCGAAGTGCGTCAGGTACTGGGCGAGGCTGTGCTGGTAGAAGTCGACGTGCTTCTCGGCCGCGTCCGCCCTGGTGTCCCAGCCGTCGTCGACGACGCCCTCGTGCACCCAGTGGATGCCCATCCGCAGGTGGCTCGACGTGCCGTCGGCCGGCTCGATGTGGTAGCTGAGGGTGTTCGAGAAGCCGCCGTCCCTGGTCGCCAGGACGGCGAAGTGGTGCGGCGGTTCCCAGGCCACGACGGTGCCGCCGCCGCGGGAGACCGTGCCGCCGACGTGCGGCTCGACCTCCATGGGGTAGAGCCAGCTGAGGTTGCCGGCGCCGGTGGCGATCGCCTGCCAGACCTTGTCCGGTGCGGCGGGCAGGTCCTGTTCCCGGCGCACCTGGAACTCTCGGGCCATGGTCGGTTCTCCTTCGCGGTCGATGGTCTTGTCGTTCGGTGGGCTTGTCGTTCGGTGGGGTCGTCGTTCGACGGGCTTGTCGTTCAGTAGGTGAGCGGCAGTGCGCACAGGTGCCGTTGCAGCGGGCTGGGCCGCCAGTCGAGGACCGCCCCGTCGGCGAGCCCGAGGCGCGGGAGCCTGCGGACCAGGGTGCCGACCGCCAGTTCGGTCTGGAGCTTGGCGAGCGGTCCGCCGAGGCAGAAGTGCGGGCCCGTGCCGAAGGTCAGGTGCCGGTTGCGGGTGCGCGCCAGGTCGAGTCGGTCGGGGTCCTCGAAGCGCTCCTCGTCGCGGTTGGCCGCGCTGAGGAACAGGTACACCAGCTCGCCCTCGCGCAGCGTCCGCCCGCCGATCTCGACGTCCTGCGCGACGACCCGGACGATCGCCTGGGTCGGCGTGTCGTAGCGGGCCAGTTCCTCGACGGCGGTGCGGATCAGCGCCGGGTCCTCGCGCAGCCGGGCCAGCTGGTCGGGGTGGCGCAGCAGGGCGAGGGTGCTGTTGCCGATCAGGTTGGCGGTGGTCTCGTCCCCGGCGGTGATGAGGACGAAGCAGGTGGACAGCAGTTCGGAGTCGGTGAGCCGGTCGTCCGTGGCCTGGGTGGTGACCAGGGCGCTGATCAGGTCGTCGCCCGGATCCTCGCGGCGCTGCCGGATGAGCCGGGACAGGTACTCCTCGTACTGGTCGACGGCGGCCTCGGCCTGCTCGATGTCGGCGGCCAGGTTGCCGATCCGGCGGAACCAGGTCTTGACCTGGGGGCGGTCCTCGGGCGGGATGCCGAACAGCTCGCAGGCGACGGCCAGGGGCAGCGGCGAGGCGACCGCCTCGATGAAGTCCATGGCGGGCCCCTGGGCCACGGCCCGGTCGATCAGGTCGTCGACGACCGCCTGGATGCCGTCCCGCAGGGCCTCGACCCGCCGGGCGGTGAACGCCCGGTTGACGAGCTTGCGCAGCCGGGCGTGGTCCGGCGGGTCGGTGTTGGTCATCACCCGGCCGAGCCGGTCGGTGAGCCGGCTCAGGGCCTTCAGGTTGCCGCCCAGGCCGCTGAGGGCCCGGGTCATCCGGTCCCGGTCGTTCGACAGGCGCAGGTCGCCCAGGGCGGCGTCGATGTCGGCGTACCGGGTGAGGTACCAGATGCCCTGCGCGCTGCGGTGGACCGGGCTCTCGCGCCGCATGCGGGCGTAGAACGGGTACGGGTCGCGGCGGGCCTCGGGCGTGTACAGGGCCGCGGCGAGGTCGCCGGGCCCGGCTGCGGCGTCGGCGCCAGGGGCGTCGGTGCCGAGGGCGTCGGTGCCGAGGGCGTCGGTGCCGAGGGCGTCGGTGCCGAGGGTGTCGGTGGAGGTCACGTCGGCCGCGCTACTGCCGGGCGTCCATGGCGACGGCGAGGCTCCTGGGCCGCATGTCGGTCCAGGACTGCTCGACGTACTCCAGGCAGGCGGTGTGGCTGTCGGGGCCGTGGGCGACGGTCCAGCCCTCGGGGACGTCGGCGAACTGCGGCCACAGCGAGTGCTGGTTCTCCTGGTTGACGAGCACGAGGAAGGTGGCGTCCTGGTCGTCGAAGGGGTTGGTCATGGGTCAGTCCTCCTGGTGGGAAAGGGCGGTGTCGCCGGTGACCTCGGCGAGGCGGGCGGCCACGATCGGTCCGATCTGGGCCAGCGAGCCCGGCTGGGTCATCCGGTCGTGGCGGGTGGTGATGTCGTGCGAGTCGATCCGGCCGGTGACGTACGGGCGCCAGGTGCCGGCGCCGGCCGAGTCCTCGGTGCGGTCGATCGTGGAGTTGAACAGCAGCAGGTCCCCCTCGAACCGGCCGGGGGCGTGGGCGACCGCCAGCTCGGCGTTGTTGATCATGATCCGGACGACGGCCTCGATGCGCCGCTCGTCCAGGTGCGCCAGGGCGCTGCCCCGGCGGCGGAGGATCTCGGCGACCTCGGCGTAGGACAGCGGCCCCTCGCCCAGTTCGGCGGGGTCGCAGTCGAGGATGCCGACGAGCACGTCCCGCTCGCTGGGCACGGCGGAGTCGTCGAGCACCACGTCCTTGACCGGGTAGGCGTCGAGGGTCGCCAGCAGCTCGGTGCGCTCGCCGCGGGCCTGGAGCTCGCAGGCGATCGCGTGGGCGATCAGCCCGCCGGCGGACCAGCCGAGCAGCCGGTAGGGGCCGTCGGCCTGGACCTTGCGGATCTGGTCGGCGTAGTCGGCCGCCATCTCCTCGTACGAGGTCGGCAGGGTCTCGGCGTGCGCGAGACCGCGCGCCTGGATCGCGTACACCGGGTACTCCGGGCCGATGTGGTTCAGCAGACCGGAGTAGGACCAGCTGATGCCGCCGCCGGGGTGGATGCAGAACAGCGGCGGGAGGGTCCCGGTGGACCGCAGCGGCAGCACCACGTCGAAGGAGTCCTCGGCGTCGTCCATGGCCAGCCGGCTGGTCAGACCGGCCACGGTGGGGGCCTCGAACAGGGTGCGCAGGCCCACCGGGACGCCCAGCGTCTCGCGGATGCGCGAGACCAGGCGGGCGGCCAGCAGCGAGTGCCCACCGAGGTCGAAGAAGCTGTCGTCGAGGTGGACCTGCTCCCGGCCGAGGATCTCGGCGAACAGGGCGCACAGCAGCTGCTCCTGCGGGGTGCGCGGCCCGCGGCCCGCGCCCGTCGCCTCGGACTCGGGTGCGGGCAGCGCGGCCCGGTCGAGCTTGCCGTTGGCGGTCAGCGGCAGCGCGTCGAGGGTGACGAAGGCCGACGGCACCATGTACTCGGGCAGTTCGCGGCCGAGCAGGCGGGCGAGGCCGTCCGGCGCGGGCGCGCCCTCGGGGGCGGGCACCAGGTAGGCGACCAGGCGCTTGTCGCCCGGCCGGTCCTCGCGGGCGACGACGGCCGCCTGGGCCACCCCCGGGCAGGCGGCGAGGAGGGCCTCGACCTCGCCGGGCTCGATCCGGAACCCGCGCAGCTTGACCTGCTCGTCGGCGCGGCCGACGAACTCCAGGGTGCCGTCGGCCTGCCACCGGACCAGGTCACCCGTACGGTACATCCGCTGCCCTCCGGGCCCGTACGGGTTCGCGACGAACCGTTCCGCGGTCAGGCCGGGCCGGGCCGGGTAGCCCCGGGCCACGCCCGCCCCGGCGAGGTACAGCTCGCCGGCCACGCCCGGCGGCACCGGCCGCAGCCCCGCGTCGAGCACGTAGACCCGCATGTTCGCCATCGGCCGGCCGAGCGGAAGGACGCGGGCGAGGTCGGGCGGTGTGCCCAGGGCTTGGGACATCGCGAAGGTGGTGGTCTCGGTCGGCCCGTAGACGTGGACCACAGCGGTCCCCGGGCACGCCGCCATCACCCTGGCGACCGCGGCCGGGGAGACCACGTCGCCGCCCGTCCACACCTCGCGCACCCCCGTGAAGCAGTCCGGCTGCTGCTCGGCCACCAGGTGGAACAGCCCGACCGTCAGGAACAGCCCCGTGACGCCGTGCCGGCTGATGGTCCGCGCCAGCGTGCCGACCTCCAGCTGGCCGGCCGGCGCGACGACGACCCGGCCGCCACCGAGCAGCGGCGTCCACATCTCGTAGGTCGAGGCGTCGAAGGCGGTCGGGGAGTGCATCAGGACGCGCCGGTGACTGCCGTTCGCCCAGCACGGGTCCAACGCCAGGCTCGCGACGTCCCGGTGGGTCACCCCGATGCCCTTCGGCCGTCCCGTCGAACCGGAGGTGTACATCACGTACGCCAACTGCCCGGGATCGCACAGGACCTGCGGATCGGAGTCGTCGGTCTCGACCTGGCTCAGCGCGGTCAGCACGTCCTCGGTGAGCACCAGGGCCGCGCCGGTCTCCCGGAGGATCAGGTCGATCCGGGAGGACGGGAACCGCGGATCGAGCGGAACGTACGCGCCGCCGGCCTTGACGATCGCCAGGACCGCGACGACGACGTCCGCCGAGCGCTCCAGCAGCACCGCGACCGGGGTCTCCGCCCGCACGCCCTGGCCGATCAGGGCCCGGGCCAGGCGGTTGGCCCGCCCGTCGAGCTCGCGGTAGGTCAGTTCGGCGCCGTCCGCGACGACCGCGACCGCGTCCGGCGTGGCCCGCACCCGGCGGGCGAACAGCTCCGGCAGGGCGGCCTCGGGCAGTTCGGCGTCGGTCCGGTTGAACTCGACCAGCAGTTCGCGGCGTTCCTCGCCGGACAGCAGGTCGAGCCGGCCGATCGGCTGGTCCGGCTCGGCGGCGGCCGCGCGCAGCAGCCGCACCCAGCGGGCGAACAGCAGCTCCACGGTGGCCGGGTCGAACAGGTCGGTCGCGTACTCGACCGCGCCGAGCACACCCGCCGGGCTGCCGTCCGGGCCGTACTGCTCGGCCAGGCTGACGGTCAGGTCGACGCGGGCGGTGCCGGTGGGGGCCTCCAGGTGGGCGGTCTCCAGGCCCGGCAGGGCGAACTCCCCGGCCGGGGCGTTCTGCAGGCCGAGCATGACCTGGAACAGCGGGTGGTGCGCCAGCGAGCGGGTGGGGTTGACGGCCTCGACCAGGTACTCGAACGGCACGTCCTGGTGGGCGTAGGCGGCCAGCGCCTTCTGCCGCACCCGGCCGACGAGTTCGGCGAAGCCCGGGTCGCCGCCGGTGTCGGTGCGCAGCACCAGGGTGTTGACGAAGAACCCGACGAGGTCGTCCAGCGCCTGGTCGGTGCGCCCGGCGATGGGGCTGCCGATCGGGATGTCGGTGCCGGCGCCGAGCCGGGTGAGCAGGGCGGCCAGGCCGGCCTGGAGCACCATGAACATGCTGGCGCCGTGCGCGGTGGCCAGATCCCGCAGGTCCTGGTGCAGGTCCGCGTCGAACCGGACCTCGATCCGGCCGCCGCGCTGGGAGGCCTCGGCCGGCCGGGGCCGGTCCGCGGGCAGCCGCACCTGGTCCGGCAGGCCCGCCAACTCCTGCTTCCAGTAGTCGAGTTGCCGGGCGAACAGGCTGCCCCGGTCGGCGGCCTCGCCGAGCAGGTCGCGCTGCCACAGGGTGTAGTCGGCGTACTGCACCGGCAGCGGGGACCACTGCGGTGCCCCGCCCTGGCAGCGGGCCGCGTAGGCGGTGGCCAGGTCCCGGGAGAGCGGGCCCATCGACCAGCCGTCGGCGGCGATGTGGTGCACCACGACCAGCAGGACGTGCCGCCCGGGGGCGAGCGCGTAGAGCTCCGCCCGGACCGGCGGCTCGGCGGCCAGGTCGAAGCCGCGCCGGGCCGCCTCGGCGAGCCGTTCGGCGAGCCTGCTCTCGTCGAGCTCGACCACCGGCAGCGGCGGGTGCGCCTCGTCCGTGCCCAGCACCTGCTGGTGGGGCATCCCGTCCGTCTCCCGCAGGACGGTGCGCAGGCTCTCGTGCCGGGCGACCACGTCCGCCAGCGCTGCCGCCAGCGCCTCCCGGTCGAGGTCGCCGGTCAGGCTGAGCGCGAGCGGCATGTTGTAGGTGGCGCTCGGCCCGTCCATGCGGTGCAGGAACCACAGGCGGCGCTGGGCGAAGGACAGCGGGAGCTGCTCGGGGCGCGGACGGGCGGTCAGCGCGGGCCGCTCGGTGACGGACCCGTCGAGGCGGCCCGACAGCGCGGCCACGGTCGGGTGCTCGAACAGCGTCCGGATCTCCAGTTCGGCGCCGAGGACCGCCCGGACCCGGGAGGCCAGGCGGGTCGCCAGCAGCGAGTGGCCGCCGAGGTCGAAGAAGCTGTCCTCGACGCCGACCCGGGGCAGGCCGAGCACGTCGGCGAAGAGCCCGGCGAGCAGCTGCTCCTGCGGGGTGCGCGGCTCCCGGCCGCCGGCGGCCGTCCCCAGGTCGGGGGCGGGCAGGGCGCGGCGGTCGAGCTTGCCGTTGGCGGTCAGCGGCAGCGCGTCCAGCACGACGAACACCGACGGCACCAGGTAGTCGGGCAGCCGGGCGCCCAGCCAGCTCCGGAGTTCGGCGGCGAGGGCCGGGGCGCCGCGCTTTCCGGCCGGGCGGTTGGTGAGCGCGGACAGCGCCGCGCCCGCGCCCCGGGTGGGACGGTACGCCTCGACCGGGGCGGCGTTGGGTGTGCCGTCGGGCGCGTCGTCGGATACGTCGCTGAGTGCGGCGCTGAAGAGCACGTCCAGGGCGTCCGGGCCGGTGGCCGACCAGGTGACGGACACCTGGCGGCCGAGCGTGTCCCCGAGGGTGTGGAAGTCCTCGGGATCGGGCGCCGCGTCTTCCTGCGGCGCGTGCAGCCGGTCCAGCAGCGGCCCGAGCGGGATGTCCTCCTCCTGCACGGCCCGGGCCAGGGCCGCCTCCTGGACCACGCGGCGGTTGGGTGCCCCGGTGATCCGGACCGGGCGGCCGTCGTGCCGCCCGAGGAGCTCGGACAGCTCCGGCAGGGCGGCCACGTCCCGGCCCCAGCGGAGCTCGACCGGCTCGTCGCCCTGCGCCGGGGCGGCGGGCCGCTTGCGAAGGGTGACGTCGTAGCGGTAGCGGGTCAGCTCGTTGTGGTGGCGGCCGCGCTTGACCTCCACGGCCACCGCGCCGATATCCGTGCCGTGCTCCCGAAGGACGGTGAAGAAGTCCGGGTCGACCAGAAGCTCTTTCTCCGTCCGGAGGGACTGTTCCACCGCGCGGCGCACCGAGGTGAGGTCGGCGCCGTCGGCGGCCCGGTGGAGTTGGACGGCGGTGGCCAGCGGGCGCAGGAGCCGCAGGTTGCGGATGTCGCCGAGGAAGAGTGCGCCGCCGGGGGCGAGCAGCCCCATCAGCTTGTCGATCACGTCGGTGAGGTAGTCGGCGGACGGGAAGTACTGCACGACCGAGTTGATCACGATGGTGTCGAAGTGCCCGGCGGGCAGGCCGTCGGTGTCGTGCGCGGGTCGGGTGTGCAGGACGACGCGGTCGGCCAGGTGCTCCTGTCGGGTGACCTGGGTGGTGAGTGCGTCGATCGCGGTGGCGGAGAAGTCGGTCGCCCAGTACGTCTCGCAGTGCGGTGCGACCTGCGAGAGGAGCAGTCCGGTGCCGACGCCGACCTCCAGTACCCGGCGGGGGCGCAGGGCCAGGATGCGGGCCACGGTGGCGTCGCGCCATTCCCGCATCTGCTCGACGGGGATCGGGCTGGCGTCGTAACTGCTGTTCCAGCCGACGAAGTTCTGGCCGAAAGCGCTCTCCTCGGGGGTGATGGGCAGGGCGTCGTAGATGTCCTGCCACTCGCCGACGTGGTCGGCTTCCAGACCGCTGTCGCGGGCCTCGTCCTGGCGGGGGACGACGTAGCCGATGAGGCGGTCGTCCCGGGCGAGGACGGCGGCCCGGGCGACGGCGGGGTGCTCGGCCAACACCGTCTCGATCTCACCCGGCTCGACCCGGAAGCCACGCACCTTCACCTGCTCGTCGGCCCGGCCGACGTACTCCAACTGCCCGTCGCCCAGCCACCGGACCACGTCGCCGGTGCGATACATCCGGTCACCGCCCGCCGCGCCGAACGGGCAGGCAACAAAGCGACCCGCCGTCAAGCCCGGCCGGTTCAGATACCCGCGCGCCAAGCCAGCGCCGGCGACGTACAACTCCCCCGGCACACCGGGCGGCACCGGCCGCAACCGCTCGTCCAGCACATACACCCGCGCGTTGGCGATCGGCCGACCGATCGGCGGCACACCCGAACCGGCGACGAGGGGGTCGCTCATCGTCGCGCACACCGTCGTCTCCGTCGGACCGTACGCGTTCACCATCCGCCGACCCGGCGCCCACCGCGCCACCAACTCCGACGGACACGCCTCCCCCGCCACCACCAACGTCGACACCCTCACCGCGCCCTCCGGCAAAGCCGCCAGAACCGACGGAGGCACCGTCACATGGGTCACCGCGAGCCCCGGATCCGTCAGCGCGGCCACCGGCTCCGCCGCCGGCGGCAGCACCAACGCCGCACCGCACAGCAACGCCGTGAAGATCTCCGACACCGAGGCGTCGAAACTGGGCGAGGCGAACTGCAGCACCCGACTGCCGGCATCGATCGCGAACCGCTCGATCTGCGCCGCGACCAGACTCGCCACACCGCCGTGCGCGACCGCGACACCCTTGGGACGACCGGTCGAACCCGACGTGTAGATCACGTACGCCGGGTGCCGGACGTCGAGGGCCACCTCCGGATCGGTGTCCGGCCAGGCAGACGCCTCACATGTCTCGGCGACCAGCGCCGGATCATCGACCACCAGCGCCGGGCAGGCATCCTCCAGCATGTACGCGATCCGCGACGCCGGGTACGACGGGTCCACCGGCAGATACGCAGCACCCGCCTTCAGCACGCCCAGGACGGCCACCACCGACTCCACCGAGCGCGGCAACGCCACCGCCACCAACTGCTCCGGACCGACCCCACGCGCGATCAGCGCATGCGCGAACCGATTCGCCCGGTCGTTCAGTTGACGATACGTCAGCTCAACACCGCCGCACACCAACGCGAGCGCGTCCGGCGTCGCCGCCACCTGCGCCGCGAACGCCTGCGGCACCGGAACGGCGCCCACCTCGCGGGTAGTCGCGTTGCCCCGCTCCAGCAACCGGTGCCGCTCGTCGGAGTCGAGGAGGTCGATCCCCCCGATCAACCGGTCCGGATCGGCGGCGACCGCCTCCAGCAGGAGCGTCCAGCGCCGCACCAGGGCCTCGACCGTCGAGCGGTCGAACAGATCGGTGGCGTACTCGACCACGCCGACGATCCCGTCCGGGCTTCCATCGGGGCCGAACCGCTCGCTCAGGTTGAAGCCGAGGTCGAACTTGGCCGTCCCGGTCGGCACGGCGAAGGCGGACACCTGGAGGCCGGGCAGCGCGAACTCACCCATCGGCACGTTCTGCACCGCGAGGATCGTCTGGAACAGCGGGTGGTGCGCGAGCGAGCGGGACGGGTTCAGCACCTCCACCAGGTGCTCGAACGGCACATCCTCGTGCGCGTAGGCGGCGAGCGCGGTCTCCCGCACCCGCTCCAGCAGCTCACCGAAGCTCGGGTCGCCGCTCGTGTCGGTCCGCAGCACCAGCGTGTTCACGAAGAACCCGACCAGGTCGTCCAGCGCCTCGTCGGTACGACCCGCGATCGGACTCCCGATCGGAATGTCCGTCCCCGCACCCAGCCGCGTGTACAACGCCGCCAACGCCGCCTGGAGCACCATGAACAGACTGCTCCCGGACCGCCGGGCCAACTCGGCCAGCCCCGCGTGCAGTTCGGGGGTCAGCTCAAGGCCGAAGGTGGCTCCCCGGTAGCCGGCGACGGCCGGCCGGGGCCGGTCGGCGGGCAGCGGGATCCGCTCCGGGAGGCTGTCCAACTGTTCGGCCCAGTAGCGGAGTTGTCCGGCGAACCGGCTGTCCGGATCCTCCGGGTCGCCGAGCAGCTCGCGCTGCCAGAGCGTGTAGTCGGCGTACTGCACCGGCAGGGCGTCGCGGTCCGCCGCACGGCCCTGGCAGCGGGCAGCATACGCCTCGGCCAGGTCACGGGCCAGCGGGCCGGTCGACCAGCCGTCACCGGCGATGTGGTGCATGACCAGCAGCAGCACGTGCTCGTCCGGCGCGACCGCGAACAGTTCGGCGCGCAGCGGCGGTTCCGCCGCGAGGTCGAACGGGAGCCGCGCCGCGTGGGCGAGCCGTTGCGGCAGCTCGTCCTCCGCGGCCTCGGTCACCCGCACCCGGGGCCGGGCCGCAGCCGGGTCGAGGATCCGCTGGCACGGCACGGCGTCGAGTTCCGGGAAGACCGTCCGCAGGCTCTCGTGCCGGGCCACGACCCCGGCCAGCGCGTCCTCCAGTGCCTCCCGGTCCAGCGCTCCGGTCAGTCGCAGCGCCAGCGGGATGTGGTAGGCCGCGGCGGCTCCGTCCATCCGGTGCAGGAACCACAGGCGGCGCTGCGCGAACGACAGCGGTACCGTCTGCGGCCGCTCGTACGGCGCCAGTGCGGGCCGGGCCCGGTCGGCTTCGGTGAGCCGTGCCGTCAGGCCGGCCACCGTCGGCGCCTCGAAGAGCGCGCGCAGCCCGACCTCGGCCCCCAGGGCCGAACGGATCCGGGAGACCAGCCGGGTGGCCAGCAGCGAGTGCCCGCCCAGGTCGAAGAAGTCGTCCTCGACCCCGACCTGGTCCCGGCCCAGCACCTCGGCGAACAGCTCGCACAGGATCTGCTCCTGCGGCGTCCGCGCCGCCCGGCCACCGCCGACGGCGCCCGCCTCCGGCGCCGGCAGCGCCGCCCGGTCCAACTTCCCGTTCGGCGTCAACGGCAGCGCCGCCAACACCACGAACACCGACGGCACCAGGTAGTCCGGCAGCCGCTCGCGCAGGTATGACGCCAGTGTCGCCGGGCGGGCGTCGGCGCCGGAGCGCGGGGCCACGTAGCCGACGAGCCGGTCGCCGTCGGCGAGGACGGCGGCTTGGGCGACGGCGGGGTGCGCGGTCAGGACGGCCTCGACTTCGCCGAGTTCGACCCGGAAGCCGCGCACCTTCACCTGCTGGTCGGCGCGGCCGACGTACTCCAACTCTCCGTCGGCCCGGCGCCGCGCCACGTCCCCGGTCCGGTACATCCTCTCGCCCGCCGCGCCGAACGGGCAGGCGAGGAACCGCCCGGCGGTGAGCCCGGGCCGGTTCAGGTACCCGCGCGCCAGACCCGGCCCCGCGACGTACAGCTCCCCCGCCACGCCCGGCGGCACCAGGCGGAGCCGCTCGTCCAGCACGTACACCCGGAAGCCCGCGACCGCACGGCCGATCGGCGGCACGCCGGAGCCCGCCGCCAGCGGGGCACTCATCGTCGCGCACACCGTCGTCTCCGTCGGCCCGTACGCGTTGACCATCCGCCGCCCCGGCGCCCACCGCGCCACCAGCTCCGACGGGCACGCCTCACCCGCCACCACCAGGGTGCCGGCCGTGACATCGGCGCCGTCCAGCGCCGCCAGGGCCGAGGGCGGCAGCGTCACATGGGTCACGCCGAGCCGGCGGTCCGTCAGGGCCTCCAGCGGGGCCTCGGCGGGGGCCAGCACGAGGGCGGCACCGGTCAGCAGCGCGCTGCACAGGTCCCAGAACGACGCGTCGAAACTGGGCGAGGCGAACTGCAGCACCCGGCTGCCCGGCGCCACGCCGAGCCGCTCGACCTGCGCCGCCACCAAGCCCGACACCCCACTGTGACTCACCACCACACCCTTGGGACGACCGGTCGAACCCGACGTGTAGATCACGTACGCCGGCTGCCGGACGTCGAGCGCGACCACCGGATCCGTGTCCGGCCAGGCGGACACCGCAGACACCGCGGTTGCCTCGGAGGCCTTGGCCACCAGCGCCGGATCGTCGATCACCAGCACCGGGCAGGCGTCCTCCAGCATGTACGCGATCCGCGACGCCGGGTACGACGGGTCCACCGGCAGATACGCGGCACCGGCCTTCAGCACGCCCAGGACGGCCACCACCGACTCCACAGAACGCGGCAGCGCCACCGCCACGACCTGCTCCGGACCGACCCCACGCGCGATCAGCGCATGCGCGAACCGGTTCGCCCGGGAGTTCAGCTCGCGGTACGTCAGCTCGACACCGCCGGACACCAGGGCCTGCGCGTCCGGCGTCGCCGCCACCTGCGCCGCGAACGCCTCCGGCAGGCTCACCCCGGCCGCCCGTGGCTCGACGGCGGGCAGCAGCTCGCGGCGTTCCTCGGCGGACAGCAGGTCGATCGCACCGAGCGGCCGGTCCGGATCGGCGGCGACCGCCGCCAGCAGCCGGGCCCACCGGGCGACCAGGGCCTCGACCGTCGAACGGTCGAAGAGGTCGGTGCTGTACTCGACCGCCCCGGTCAGCCCGGCCGGCGTGCCGTCGGGCCCGCGGTTCTCCACGAGGCCGAAGGTCAGGTCGACCCGCGAGGTCCCGGTCGGCACCGGCACCCCGGAGACCGTCAGCCCGGGCAGCTCGAAGTCGCCCATCGGCGCGTTCTGCAGGGCCAGTACGGTCTGGAAGAGCGGGTGGAGCGACATCGACCGCGCCGGGTTCAGCGCCTCCACCAGGTGCTCGAACGGCACATCCTGGTGCGCGTACGCCGACAGCGCCGTCTCCCGCACCCGGCCCAGCAGTTCGCGGAAGCTCGGATCACCACTCGTGTCCGTCCGCAGCACCAGCGCGTTGACGAAGAACCCGACCAGCTCGTCCAGCGCCTCGTCCGTCCGGCCCGCGATCGGACTCCCGATGGGGATGTCCGTCCCCGCCCCCAGCCGCGTGTACAGCGCCGCCAGGCCCGCCTGGAGCACCATGAACAGACTGCTCCCCGACCGCCGGGCCAACTCGGCCAGCCCCGCGTGCAGTTCGGGGGTCAGCCGGATGTCCAGCAGGTCGCCGCCGTAGGTCATGACCGCCGGCCGGGGCCGGTCGACGGGCAGCGCGAGCTGCTCGGGAAGCCCGGCGAGCGCCTGGCTCCAGTAGCCGACCTGGCGGGCGAACGCGCTGTCCGCGTCGGACTCCTCGCCGAGGATCTCGTGCTGCCACACGGTGTAGTCCGCGTAGCTCACCGGCAGCGGCGCCCAGCCCGGGGCGTCGCCGCGCCGGCGGGCGGTGTACGCGGTCGCGAGGTCGCGGGAGAGCGGGCTCATCGACCAGCCGTCGCCGGCGATGTGGTGCAGGACGACCAGCAGGACGTGCTCGTCCGGGGCGAGCGCGAACAGCTGCGCCCGGACGGGCAGGTCCGCCGTCAGGTCGAAGGCGCGCACCGCCGCCTCGCTCAGCAGCCCCGGCAGCTCCGACTCGTCGGCCCGGCGCACCGGGATCCGGATCGTCGCCTCCGCAGCGCTCAGCACGCGCTGGCGCGGGACGCCCTCGGTGTGCGGGAACACCGTGCGCAGGCTCTCGTGCCGCGCCACCACGTCCGTCAGCGCCGCTCCCAGCGCCTCCCGGTCGAGGTCGCCGGTCAGCCGCAGCGCCAACGGCATGTGGTAGGTCGCGCTGGGCGCCCCGAACTGGTGCAGGAACCACAGGCGGCGCTGGGCGAAGGACAGCGGCAGCGGTTCTGGGCGCGGCCGGGGCACCAGCGCCTGCCGCGCGGTGGCGGCGTCGTGCAGCCCGACCGCGAGCCCGGCCGGTGTCGGCGTCCGGAACAGGCGGCGCAGCTCCAGCTCGACCCCGAGGGTCGCCCGGACCCGCGAGACCAGTCGGGTGGCCAGCAGCGAGTGCCCGCCCAGGTCGAAGAAGTCGTCGTCGACACCGACCTGTCCCCGGCCCAACACCTCCGCGAACAGCTCGCACAGGATCTGCTCCTGCGGCGTCCGCGCCGCCCGGCCACCGCCGACGGCGCCCGCCTCCGGCGCGGGCAGCGCCGCCCGGTCCAGCTTCCCGTTCGGCGTCAACGGCAGCGCCGCCAACACCACGAACACCGACGGCACCAGGTAGTCCGGCACCCGCTCACGCAGGTACGACGCCAGCACCGGCGCCGTGGTCCCGGTCTCGGCCGAGGGCACGACGTAGGCGACGATCCTGGTGTCGCCCGGCCGGTCCTCGCGGGCGAGCACCGCGACCTGGGCCACGCCGGGGTGGGCGGCCAGTTCCGCCTCGATCTCGCCGGGCTCGACGCGGAAGCCGCGCACCTTCACCTGGTGGTCCGCCCGGCCGGCGAACTCCAGCTCTCCTCCCCCAGCCTCCGGCCGGGGGGACCCCCATGCGCGCCAGCGCACCAGGTCGCCGGTGCGGTACATCCGGCCGCCCGCCTCGAACGGGCAGGCGACGAAACGCCCGGCCGTCAGGGACGGCCGGTTGAGGTAGCCGCGGGCCAGCCCGGCCCCGGCCAGGTACAGCTCGCCGGTGACGCCGGGGGCGACCGGTCGAAGCGCCGAATCCAGCACGTACACCTGGCAGTTGGCGATCGGACGGCCGATCGGCACCGGCAGCGGGCAGTCGGCGGGGTCGGCCGGCAGCGGGAAGGCGGTGATCACGTGGGTCTCGGCCGGGCCGTAGTGGTTGTGCAGCACCCGGCCGGGCCCGCGGGCCTGGAGGCGCCGCAGTCCGCCGCCGAGGCGCATCGCCTCGCCGGCCTGCGCGATCAGCCGCAGGTCCGGCAGGTCGCGGCCGTGCTCCTCGGCCGCCTCCGCCAGTGCCTCGATCACCAGGTTGGGGGCGAAGAGCTCCGCCACCCGGTGGTGCTCCAACCATCGGACCAGGAGTTCGGCACTGCGGCGCTGCTCGTCGATCGGCACCACCAGGGTCTTGCCGAACAGCAGCGCGGAGAGCACCTCCTGCACCGAGACGTCGAAGCTGAGCGCGGTGAACTGCGCGGTGTGCGTGCCCGTCCCGCCGCCGACGGCGCGGTGGTGCCAGTGCAGCAGGTTCGTCAGGGCGCCGGAGGGCATCACCACGCCCTTGGGCCGGCCGGTCGAGCCGGACGTGTAGATGACGTACGCCGGGTGCCGGGCGTCCGGTGCGACCAGCGGGTCGGTGTCCGGGTACGTCCCGGGCGCGTCGACGGCCGCGAGGTCGTCGAGCACGACGGTCGGGCGCGCGTCCTCCAGCATGTACGCGATCCGGCTGGCCGGGTACTCCGGGTCGACCGGCAGGTACGCGGCGCCGGTCTTGAGCACCGCAAGGACGGCCACCACCAGCTCCGCCGAGCGCGGCAGGCACAGGGCGACGGTCTGCTCCGGCCCCACCCCGCGCCCGATGAGCGCGTGGGCCAGCCGGTTGGCGCGGGCGTTCAGTTCCCGGTAGATGAGCACGGTGTCCTCGAACACCACCGCCTCGGCCTCCGGGGTGGCCCTGACCTGCGCCTCGAACAGCGCGGCCGGGCCGGTGCCGGGGTACGGGCACCCGGTGTCGTTGCGCCCGGCCAGCAGTTCGTGCCGTTCCTCGGCGGTGAGGACGTCGATCCGGCTCAGCGGCCGGTCCGGCTCGGCCGCCGCCGCCGCGAGCAGCCGCAGCCAGCGGGCGAGCAGGGCCTCCACCGTGGCCCGGTCGAACAGGTCGGTGGCGTACTCGACGTGGCCGATGATGCCCTCCGGCGCCCCGCCGGTGCCGCCGCGCTCCAGCAGGTGGAAGGAGAGGTCGAACATCGCGGTGGGCGACTGCAACAGCACGAGCTCGGTGGCCAGGCCGGGCAGCTCGAAGGCGGAGCGCGGCGCGTTCTGCAGCGCGAGCAGCACCTGGAACAGCGGCTGACGGGCCGACGACCGGACCGGGTTGAGGGCCTCGACCAGGTGGTCGAACGGCAGCTCCTGGTGGGCGTACGCGGCCAGCGAGGTGTCCCGGACCCGGCCCAGCAGCTCGGCGAAGGTCGGGTCCCCGCTCGTGTCGGTGCGCAGCACCAGCGTGTTCACGAAGAACCCGACCAGCTCGTCCAACGCCTGGTCCGTCCGGCCCGCGATCAGGCTCCCGACCGGGATGTCCTCGCCCGCGCCCAGCTTGCTGAGCAGGGCGGAGAAGCCCGCCTGGAGCACCATGAACACGCTCGCGCCGCGCTCGCGGCCCAGGCGGACCAGCGCCTCGTGCAGTTCGGCGTCCAGCTCGACGGCGAGGTGTCCGCCGCGGCTGGAGACGGCCGTGGGGCGGGGCCGGTCGGCGGGCAGCCGGATCTGCTCCGGCAGGCCGGCCAGCTGCGCGGTCCAGTAGTCCGCCTGGCGGGCGAACAGGCTCTCCGGATCGGCGCGGTCCCCGAGCAGCCGGTCGTGCCACAGGGTGTAGTCGGCGTACTGCACCGGCAGGTCCGCCCAGGCCGGTTCCTCGCCGCGCAGCCGCGCCGCGTACGCGGTGGACAGGTCGGCGGACACCAGGCCCAGCGACCAGGCGTCGCCCGCGATGTGGTGGATCACCACCAGCAGCACGTACGCGTCCGCCGCCAGCCGGAACAGTTCGGCGCGCACGGGCGCTTCGGCCGCCAGGTCGAATCCGCGGCCCACGGCCTCGGTCAGGGCCCGGGGCAGGCCCGCCTCGTCGGTCCGGGTGACGGACAGGTGCGGCCGGGCCGTCTCGGCGTCCAGGACCTGCTGGTACGGCACGCCGTCGATCTGGGGGAAGGCCGTGCGCAGGCTCTCGTGGCGGGCGACGACGTCCCCGAGCGCCGCCCGCAGCGCGTCCTGGTCCAGGTCGCCGGTCAGGCGCCAGGCCAGCGGGATGTGGTACATCGCGCCGGCGCCCTCCAGCTGGTCGACGAACCACAGCCGCCGCTGCGCGTACGACAGCGGTACGCGGTCGGGCCGCTCCGCGCGGCCGAGGGCGAGCCGTGCCCGGTCGGCTCCGCCCAGGCCGGCGGCCAGGCCTGCCACCGTCGGGGTCTCGAACAGGCTGCGCAGCTCCAGCTCCACGCCCAGGGTCGCGCGCACGCGGGCCACCAGCCGGGTGGCGAGCAGGGAGTGCCCGCCGAGGGCGAAGAAGTCGTCGTCGGCGCCGACCTGTGACACCCCCAGCACCTCCGCGAACAGTCCGGCGAGGACGTGTTCCTGCGGGGTGTGCGGAGCCCGGCCGGCCGGGGCGCCGGTGGTGTCGGGCTCGGGCAGGGCGCGCCGGTCGAGCTTGCCGTTGCCGGTCAGCGGCAGGGCGTCGAGGGCGACGTACGCGGCCGGCACCATGTGGTCCGGCAGCCGCTCGCGCAGGTGGGCGCGGAGCTCGTCCGGCCCGACGGCAGCCCCGGCCACGGGCACCAGGTAGGCGACCAGCCGGGTGTCGTCGGCGCGGTCCTGCCGGGCGATCACCGCGACCTGGCGGATCCGCGGGTGCTGGGCCAGGGCCGCCTCGATCTCGCCGAGCTCGATCCGGAAGCCGCGCACCTTCACCTGGTCGTCCGCCCGGCCCGCGTACTCCAGCGCGCCGTCGGCGCGTCGGCGCACGAGGTCGCCGCTGCGGTACATCCGGCTGCCCACCGGCCCGTACGGGTCGGCGACGAAGCGCCCGGCGGTCAGGCCCGGCCGGTTCAGGTACCCGCGCGCCAGACCGGCACCGGCCACGTACAGCTCGCCGACGACCCCGGGGGGCACCGGCTGGAGATAGGCGTCGAGCACGTGGGCGCGCAGGTCGGGGATCGCGGTGCCGATGACGCTCGCCGGGCCGGCGGTGTGGGTGCCGTCCAGTTCCGTGTAGGTGACGTGCACGGTGGTCTCGGTGATGCCGTACATGTTGACCAGCCGCGGCGCACCGGCCGGGTGGCGCTCGAACCAGGCCGCCAGGCGGGCGGGTTCCAGGGCCTCGCCGCCGAACACCACCGTGCGCAGGGCGAGTTCACGCGGGTGCTCGGCGTCGGCCTGCATCAGCTGGTAGAAGGCGGACGGCGTCTGGTTGAGCACCGTCACCCGCTCGCGGGCGAGGAGCTCCAGGAACCGCTCCGGTGCGCGGGTGACGTCGAACGGCACCACGACCAGTCGGCCGCCGTGCAGCAGCGGGCCCCAGATCTCCCACACCGAGAAGTCGAAGGCGTAGGAGTGGAAGAGCGTCCAGACGTCCTCGGCGGAGAAGTCGAACCAGTGCCGGGTGGCGTCGAACAGCCGCACCACGTTGCGGTGCGGGACCACCACGCCCTTGGGCTTCCCGGTGGAGCCGGAGGTGTAGATGACGTAGGCGGCGCTGTCGGGTGCGACGGCGACCGCGGGGTCCGTGTCCGGCAGGCCGTCCAGGTCGGCGGTGTCCAGCACGAGCCGGTCGACCCCGTCCGCGCCCGGCAGGTCGCCGCTGCGGCGGTCCGTCAGGAGCAGCGCGGGCCGGGCGTCGTCGAGCAGGTGGGCGATCCGGGCGGCCGGGTAGTCCGGGTCGACCGGGAGGTACGCGGCGCCGGTCTTGAGGACGGCGAGGACGGCCACCACCAGCTCGGCCGAGCGCGGCAGGGCCAGCGCCACCAGTTGCTCCGGCCCCACACCCCGGCCGATCAGCGCGTGGGCGAGCCGGTTGGCGCGGGCGTTCAGCTCGCCGTACGTCAGCGCGGTCTCGCCGCACACCACGGCGACCGCGTCCGGCCGCTCCCGCGCCTGGGCCTCGAACAGCGCGGGCAGCCCGGTGGTCTGGGCCGTCGCCGCGGGGACCGGCCCCGCCGGCAGCAGTGCGCGCCGCTCCTCGGCGGAGAGCAGGTCGAGCCGGCTGAGCCGTCGGGTCGGCGACCGCCGCCGTGAGCAGGCACACCCACCGCGCGATCACCGTCTCGACGGTCGCCCGGTCGTACAGGTCGCAGGCGTACTCGACGAATCCGTCGATCCCCTCGGGGGCGCCGTCCTCGGAGTGCCGCTCGGACATCGAGAAGATCAGGTCGAGCTTGGAGGTGGTCGTGGTCAGTTTGACCTCGCCGATCTCCAGCCCGGGCGGCGCGAAGTCGGCCCTCGGGGCGTTCTGGAGCACCAGCATGACCTGGAACAGCGGGTGGTGGGACAGCGACCGGGCCGGGTTGAGGGCCTCGACCAGGTACTCGAACGGCAGCTCCTGGTGGGCGTACGCGGCCAGCGAGGTGTCCCGGACCCGGCCCAGCAGCTCGGCGAAGGTCGGATCCCCGCTCGTGTCGGTGCGCAGCACCAGCGTGTTCACGAAGAACCCGACCAACTCGTCCAGCGCCTGGTCCGTCCGGCCCGCGATCAGACTGCCGACCGGGATGTCCTCGCCCGCACCCAGCTTGGTCAGCAGGGCCGAGAGCCCCGCCTGGAGCACCATGAAGAGGCTGGTGCCGTGCGCGCGGGCCAGCTCGCGCAGGCCCTGGTGCAGCTGCGCGTCCAGCCCGCTGCGCACGAAGTCGCCCCGGTGCGAGGCCATCGCGGGGCGGGGCCGGTCGGTGGGCAGCTCGACCTGCTCCGGCAGGCCGGCCAGTTGCCCGGTCCAGTAGTCCGCCTGCCGGGCGAACAGGCTGTCCCGGTCGGCGGCGTCGCCCAGCAGCTCGTGCTGCCACAGCGTGTAGTCGGCGTACTGGACGGCCAGCGCCTCCCAGGACGGCTCCTCGCCCCGGCGGCGCGCCGCGTAGGCGGCGGTCAGGTTCTGCGCCAGCGGGCCGAGCGACCAGCCGTCGCCCGCGATGTGGTGGACCACCAGCAGCAGGACGTGCTCGTCCGGCGCCAGTTCGAACAGTTCGGTGTGCAGCGGCAGGTCCGTGCTCAGGTCGAACTGGCAGGCCAGCGCTGTGGCCAGGACGGCGTCCAGCTCCGCTTCGGTGGTGCGGCGCAGGTGCAGCCGGGGGCGGGCCGCCACGACGTCCAGCACCTGCTGGTACGGCACGCCGTCCACCGACGGGAAGAGCGTGCGCAGGCTCTCGTGCCGGGCCACCACGTCCGCCAGCGCTGCGGTGAGCGCCTCGCGGTCGAGCGGTCCGGTCAGCCGCCAGGCCAGCGGGATGTTGTAGTTGGCGCTGGCGCCCTCCAGCTGGTGCAGGAACCACAGCCGGCGCTGGGCGAACGACAGCGGGGTCCGCTCCGGGCGCGGGTAGGGCGCCAGGGCCAGCTGGGCGCGGCGGGCACCGGCGAGGGCGGCGGCCAGCGCGGCCGGGGTCGGCGCCTCGAACAGGGTGCGCAGTTCCAGCTCGACCCCGAGGGTCGCGCGGACCCGGGCGGCCAGCCGGGTGGCGAGCAGCGAGTGCCCGCCGAGGTCGAAGAAGCTGTCCTCGACGCCGGCCTCGGCCACCCCGAGGACCTCGGCGAACAGCTCGCAGAGGATCTGCTCCTGCGGGGTGCGCGGTGCGCGCCCGGCTCCCGCTCCCGTCGAGACGAGTTCCGGTGCGGGCAGCGCCCGGCGGTCCAGTTTCCCGTTGGTGGTCAGCGGCAGCGCGTCCAGCTCGACGAACGCCGAGGGCACCATGTACTCCGGCAGCCGCTCGCGCAGGTAGGCGCGCAGCTCGGCCGAGCGCGGGGCCGCGTCGGCGGCCGGCACCAGGTACCCGACCAGGCGGGTGTCGTCGGCTCGGTCCTGCCGGGCGAGGACGGCGGCCTGGGCCACGCCGGGGTGCGCGGCCAGCGCCGCCTCGATCTCGCCGAGCTCGATCCGGAAGCCGCGTACCTTCACCTGCTGGTCGGCCCGGCCGACGAAGCTCAGGCTGCCTTCCGCAGTCCGGCGCACCACGTCGCCGCTGCGGTACATCCGGCTACCCGCCGGCCCGTACGGGTCGGCGACGAAGCGCCCGGCGGTCAGGCCCGGCCGGTTCAGGTAGCCGCGCGCCAGGCCCGGGCCGGCGACGTACAGCTCGCCGGGCACGCCCGGGGCCACCGGCCGCAGGTGGGGGTCCAGCACGTAGGCGCGCAGGTCGGGGATGGCGGCGCCGACCACGCTGGCCGCCCCCGCGGTCGCGGCCGAGCGGTCGAGCGCGGCGTAGGTGACGTGCACGGTGGTCTCGGTGATGCCGTACATGTTGACCAGCCGCGGCGCGTCGTCCGGGTGCCGTTCGTACCAGGGCGCCAGGCGGGCGGGCTCCAGGGCCTCGCCGCCGAACACCACCGTCCGCAGGGCGAGTTCATGCGGGTGCTCGGCGTCGGCCTGCATCAGCTGGTAGAAGGCGGACGGCGTCTGGTTGAGCACCGTCACCCGCTCGCGGGCGAGGAGTTCGAGGAACCGGCCGGGCGAGCGGCTGGTCTCGTAGTCCACGACCACCAGCCGGCCGCCGTGCAGCAGCGGGCCCCACAGCTCCCACACCGAGAAGTCGAAGGCGTAGGAGTGGAAGAGCGTCCAGACGTCCTCGGCGGTGAAGTCGAACAGCGCCCGCGTGGTGCCGAACAGGCGCACCACGTTGCGGTGCGGGACCACCACGCCCTTGGGCTTCCCGGTGGAGCCCGAGGTGTAGATGACGTACGCCGGGTGACCCGGGTCGACATCAAGCGCGGGGTCCGTGTCCGGCAGGCCGTCCAGGTCGGCGGTGTCCAGCTGGAGCCGGTCCACGGACTCCGCGCCGGGCAGGTCGCCGACCTGACGCGTCGTCAGCATCATTGCGGGGCGGGCGTCCTGGAGCAGGTAGGAGATCCGGGCCGCCGGGTACTGCGGGTCCACCGGCAGGTACGCGGCGCCGGCCTTGAGGACGGCCAGGACCGCGACCACCAGCTCCGCCGAGCGCGGCAGCGCCAGGGCGACGAGCTGCTCCGGCCCCACACCCCGCTCGATCAGCGCGTGCGCGAGCCGGTTGGCCCGGGCGTTCAGCTCGCCGTACGTCAGCGCGACCTCGCCGCACACCACCGCGACCGCCGCCGGGTCGGCCCGCACCCGCTCCTCGACGAGCGCGGTGATGGTGCTCTGCGGAGTGTCGTCCTCGGCACCCGCCACGGACGGCAGCAGTTCGCACAGCTCGTCCGGCGACAGCACGTCGATCCGGCCGATCCGGCGGCCCGGGTCGGCGGCCACGGCCCGCAGCAGGCGCAGCCACCGGTCGACGAGGTCCGCCGCGGTGGCCGCGTCGAACAGGTCGGTGCTGTACTCCAGCACGCCCGACAGGCCGTCCTCGCCGGGCCGTTCGGTCAGGATGAAGGTCAGGTCGCACTTGGCCGTTCCGGTGTGCACCAGATCGGTCGTCACCCGCAGCCCCGGCAGGTCGAAGGTGCCCGTGGGCGCGTTCTGCAGGGCGAGCATGGTCTGGAAGAGCGGGTGGTGGGCGAGCGACCTGGTCGGGTTCACCGCCTCCACCAGGTGCTCGAACGGCAGGTCCTGGTGGGCGTACGCGGCCAGCGCGCCGGCCCGGACCCGGCCCAGCAGTTCGGTGAAGGTCGGGTCGCCGGTCAGGTCGGTGCGCAGCACCAGCGTGTTGACGAAGAAGCCGACCAGCTCGTCCACGGCCTCGTCGGTGCGCCCGGCGATCGGGGTGCCGATCGGGACGTCGGTGCCGGCGCCCAGCTTGCCGAGCAGGGCGGCCAGCCCGGCCTGGAGCACCATGAACAGGCTTGCGCCGCCGCCCCGGGCGAGCTCGCGCAGGCCCTGGTGCAGGTCGGCGTCGAGCCG
Source organism: Kitasatospora sp. NBC_01300 (assembly GCF_041435235.1). NCBI lineage: Bacteria > Bacillati > Actinomycetota > Actinomycetes > Kitasatosporales > Streptomycetaceae > Kitasatospora > Kitasatospora sp. NBC_01300. The sequence continues at coordinate 925,017 of NZ_CP108409.1, forward strand.
GACCGGCAGTTGCGCTCCCCGGAAGGACATCGCGGCCGGCCGGGGCCGGTCGAAGGGCAGCTCGGTCTGTTCCGGCAGCCCCGCGAGCCGCTGCGACCAGGCGGCGAGCTGCCGGCTCTGGAGGCTGTCCGGGTCGTTCTCCGCGCCGAGCAGCTCCCGCTGCCACAGGGTGTAGTCGGCGTACTGGACGGGCAGTTGGGCCCACTCGGGCTTCCCGCCCGTCGCCCGTGCGGCGTACGCGGCGGTCAGGTCGCGCGCCAGCGGGCCCATCGACCAGCCGTCGCCCGCGATGTGGTGCACGACCAGCAGCAGGGCGTGCTCGTCCGCGCCCAGCTCGAACAGCTCGGTGCGCAGCGGGGGTTGGGCCGCCAGGTCGAAGCCGTGCCGGGCCGCCTCCGCCAGCCGCTGCGGCAGGTCGCCCGCGGTGACCGCGGTGACGCGCAGCCGGGGCCGGGCGGTGTCGGGGTCCAGCACGCGCTGGCACGGCTCGCCGTCGACCAGCGGGAAGACGGTGCGCAGGCTCTCGTGCCGCTCGACGACGTCGGCCAGCGCGGCTTCCAGGGCCTGCTGGTCGAGGTGCCCGGACAGGCGCAGGGCCAGCGGCACGTTGTAGGTGGCGCCGGGCCCCTCCATGCTGTGCAGGAACCACAGCCGGCGCTGGGCGAAGGACAGCGGCACCGTGTCGGGCCGCTCGCGTCGTGACAGCGCGGGCCTCGCCCGGCCGGCCCGGTCCACGGTCGCCGCCAGGCCCGCCACCGTCGGCGCGTCGAACAGGTCGGCCAGGGCCAGTTCCACGCCGAGCACCGAGCGGGCCCGGGCGATCAGCCGGGTGGCGAGCAGGGAGTGCCCGCCGAGGTCGAAGAAGCTGTCGTCCGCCCCGACCCCGGACACGCCGAGGACGTCGGCGAAGAGGCCGGCGAGCACCTGCTCGGCCGCGCTGCGCGGGGCCCGTCCGGCGGTGACCGGCGCCGGGCCGGGGGCCGGGAGCGCCTGGCGGTCGAGCTTGCCGTTGGGCGTCAGCGGGAGCCCGTCCAGCAGGACGAACGCGCCGGGCACCAGGTGCTCCGGCAGCCGTTCGCGCAGGTGGGCCCGGAGCCCGTCCGGCTCGACCTGCGCCCCGGCGGTCGGGACGACGTAGGCGACCAGTCGGGGTTCGTCCTCGGTGCGCACCATGGCCGCGGCCCGGGCGACCTGCGGGTGCTCGGCGAGGACGGCCTCGACTTCGCCGAGCTCCACCCGGAAACCGCGCACCTTGACCTGGTCGTCCGTACGCCCGAGGAACTCCAGGTTCCCGTCCGCGCCCCACCGCACCAGGTCCCCCGTGCGGTACATCCGCGATCCACCCGGACCGAACGGGTCCGCCACAAACCGCCCCGCGGTCAGCCCCGGCCGGTTCAGGTACCCACGCGCCAGACCAGGCCCCGCGATGTACAACTCACCCGACACACCCGCCGGCAACGGCCGCAGAGCCCCGTCCAGCACATACAACCGGACGTTGCCGGCCGGCCGGCCGATCACCGGCAACGCACTCGACCCCACCGAGGCCACCACCGGATTGACGGTGCACTCCGACGGCCCGTACAGATTGAGGCAGGACACCCCGTCCGCCGCCCGCAACTCCCCCCACAACCCCTCCGGAACAGCCTCCCCACCGGACGCCACCAGCGCCGGACGCCACCCCCCGCCACCCAGAAGCCCATGCGCGACCAGAACCTCCAGATAGGACGGCGTCGCCTCGACATAGTCCAACCCGTGACGCGCCGCGTAACCGACGAACGCCTCAGGATCGGTCCACGTCCCGTAGTCCAGGACATGCAACTCATGACCCGCGAACAGGGCCAGCAACTGGTTCCACGACGCATCGAACGACACCGACGTCGTCAACGCCACCCGCAACCGCCGCCCGCCCGTCGCCGGCGCGAAGCGGACCTCCCGCAGGTCCGCGAGCAGGTTGAGCAGACCACCATGGGTCGGCGCCACACCCTTGGGCCTGCCAGTGGAACCGGACGTGTAGACCACATACGCCGGATGACCCGGATCGACCACCACCATCGGATCAGCCCCCGACAGACCCGCCACCAGCCCGGCCGTCACCGGATCATCGACAACCAGCCGACCGACCGAACCCTCCCCCGGCAACCGACCCCCACTGACCGTGTCGGTCACCACCAGGGCCGGGCGCGCGTCATCCAGCAGCAACGCGATCCGCGCCGCCGGATACTCGGGATCGACCGGCACACAGGCCGCCCCGGACTTGAGCACCGCGAGAATCGCCACCACCAACTCAGCCGAGCGCGGCAACGCCACCGCCACCAGCCGCTCCGGCCCCGCACCCCGCGCAACCAGAGCGTGCGCCAGCCGATTCGCCCGCCCGTCCAACTCCGCATAAGTCAGCGAAACATCCCCACACACCAACGCCACCACATCCGGCATCGCCCGCACATGCGCCCGGAACAACTCCGGCAGGGTCTCGGCCGAAACCCCGACCCTCGGACCAGCGCCCAGGGCCAGCAGCTCACGCTGCTCCTCGGCCCCGACCAGACCGATACGGCCCAGCACCTCGTCCGGGTCACAGTCAGCGACGGTGTCCAGCAGGGCGAGCAAACGCCGTTGGTGGCCGAGGAGTTCACTCTCCGCGCACACCTCCGCGCAGGCTCCGAGCTCGATCCTCGGGGCGTACTCGTCACGCCCGCCCACGGCCCAGACCGCCACGTCGTCGGCGGAGGTACCCAGGGGCGCGTACACCGTGGCGGGCTGCCCGGCGAAGGTCGGTTCGGAGTAGAAGGACATGATGTTGACGACCAGTGGGAACGCCGTCTCGATCGTGTCGGCCTGCCCGAGGTCCCGGAGCAGGTCCTCGCTGCGGTACCGCTGGTGCGCCAGCGCGGCGGCGACTTCCCGGTCCACCTGCTCGACCAGTTCCGACCACGGCAGGTCCGGCCGCACCGACAGACGCAGTGGCACGAGGTTCGACACCGCGCCGGGCGTCGCCGCCAGCACCGGGTCGCCCGCCCGGCCGGTGACGGGGAGGCCGAGCAGTACGTCCCGGGCCCCGGTGAGCCGGTGCACGTACAGCGCCGTCGCCGCCAGCACGACGCGGGACCAGCGGACCCCCAGGCGCTCGGCCGCGTCACGCAGTGCCCCGGGGCGCTGCGGTCCGGCCGGCGAGGTGCGCCGCAACCGCGCGGAGGGGCTGCCCGGCCGGCGCTCCGACAGCCGGGTCGGCGCCGGCCGGTCGGCGAACCGTCCGGTCCAGTAGGCGCGGTCGGCGAGGTACTGCTCCGAGTCGCGGTAGGCCTCGTCGCAGGCGACCAGGTCACCCAGTGAGCCGAACGGGGACGGCGGCACCGGCCTCCCCTCCGCGAGCGCCGCGTACGCCTGGGCCACCCGCCGGCCCACGGCGGAGTACCCGAACCCGTCCATCACCAGGTGGTGGTAGCTCTGGTAGAAGACGGACCGGTCCGGTGCCAGCGTGATCAGCGCGTAGCGGAAGAGCGGGTCGTGGGCGAGGTCCAGCGGCCGGAGCCGGTCCCGCTCCATCCACTCCCGGGCCGCCGCGAGCGGCTCTGCCTCCGCGCTGACGTCGACCCGTGCGGGCTCCCATCGCGTGTGCGCGCGGACGACCTGGTGCGGGCCCTCGGCACCGTCGACGAAACCCACGTGCAGGGCGTCGACCTCGTCGACGACGTGGCGCAGCGCGGTCGCGAACAGCTCCGGGTCGACCGGCCCCTGGATCTCCAGGTAGTCGCCGATGCGGTAACCGGGGATCGCCGTGCGGGCCCGTTGTTCGGCCAGCCAGATCTCACGCTGGGCCGCTGTCAGGGGAAGGGTGTCGCCGTCGCGACGGGACATGGGGGTACCTCCGGGAATGTGGGCAGGCGTGAGGGCGCGCCGGGGCGCGCCGACCGCGGTGGCGTCACGCGGTCGGCGGGCGGGTGGCGGGTGTGGCGCGGCTGCTGCGGTCAGGCGGCGAGTTCGCCGGCCTGGAGCTGCCACAGGGATGCGTAGAGTCCGTGCCGGGCCAGGAGTTCGTCGTGGGTGCCCTGCTCGGCCACCACGCCGCCCTTGTCCATGACGTAGATCCGGTCGGCATGGCGGACGGTGGAGAGCCGGTGGGCGATGATGACCATCGTCCGGTCGGCCGCGAAGCCGCGCAGCGTGCGCTGGATGGCGGCCTCGGTCTCGTTGTCCACGGCGGAGGTGGCCTCGTCGAGGATCACGACCGGCGCGTCCTTGAGGATCGCGCGGGCCAGGGCGATCCGCTGCCGCTGTCCGCCCGACAGTGCGGCGCCGCGTTCGCCGATCACCGTGTCGTAGCCGTCCGGCAGCGTCGCGATGAAGGTGTGCGCCTCGGCCATCGCGGCCGCTTCGACCACGGCCTCGTCCGAGGCAGCGAAGCTGCCGTAGCGGATGTTGTCCGCGATGCTGCCGTCGAAGAGGAACGGATCCTGGGCGACGAACCCGATCGCGTGGCGCAGGTCCCGGCGCGGCACGTCGGACACGTCGCGCCCGTCGAGCAGCACGCTCCCGGACTCCGCGTCCTGGAAGCGCATCAGCAGCTTGGCGATGGTCGTCTTGCCGGAGCCGGTGGCGCCGACGAGGGCGGTGACCTGCCCGGCGGGGATGGTCAGCGAGAGGTCCTCCAGCGCCGGCGGCCGGCCCGGGTAGGCGAAGGTCACCCCGTCGAGGACGATCTCGCCCTTCACCGCCTCGACGTCGAGCGGCCCGCCGGTGCCCTCGGCCTCCACCGGCAGGGCGCGCAGCCGCTGGACCCGGTCGTAGGCGGCCAGGGTGCGCTGGTACTGGTCGACGATGCCGCCGAGCCGGCTCATCCGGAACAGCACCATCTGCGGCAACCCGATCAACGGGCTGAACACCTCGAAGCGCAGCGTGCCGTCGAGCACCGCGCGGCCGCCGACCAGCAGGGTGCCCGCCATGGAGGCGGTCGTGCAGGCCCGGACGGTCTCGGCGTGGCGGATCGTGCTCCGTGCGGTCTGCTGGTTGCTCTCCTGGACCGCCTCGCTCAAGCCGTCGATCCGGTCGGCCTCGTAGTCCTCGGTGCAGAAGCTCTTGACGGTGGCTCCGGCCTCCAGGGTGTTGACCAGCTGGCTGTGCAGCCTGGCCCGGTTCTCGCCGGAGACGGCGTAGTCGGCCGCGACCCTGTCCTGATAGTGGAGCGACAGCCAGGCGATGACCGGGATGGGCAGGAGGGCGATCCAGGCGATCTGCGGCGCCATCAGCAGGAACACCGGTACCAGGATGGTCAGGCTGGTCCCCAGGTGCAGCACGTCGTTGGCCGAGGTGGCGAAGAAGGCGCCCAACTGACCGACGTCCTCGGTGAGCGCACCGGCCACCCGGCTGGTCCGCTCGCCCTCCAGGTGCCGCAGTTCGAGGTGCTGGACATGGGCGTACGTGCGGCTGCGCCAGTCGTGTTCGATGTCCTGGCCGAGCCCGCGCCACTGGAGGTTCGACGCGTACGACAGGCCCGCCACGGCGGCGCAGGCGGCCGCCACCAGCCCTGCCAGGCCCAGGAGTTGGGCCGACGCGGTGGTCAGGCCGAGGCTGACCAACGGACCTGCCTGGCCCTTGATGAGCACCAGTCCCGTCCAACCGAGGAAGGTGCCCAGCGCCATCTCCGCGACCTGGCAGGCCACCGACAGTGTGGTGGCGCGGTAGAACCGCTTCCGGTGCGGTCCGACGATCTCCAGCAGGGGGTGGCGTGCGGCTCCGGCCCCGGACAGCTCCCGGGTCGTGTCGACCGTCCGGCGCCAGGCCTTCCGGGCCACCGCTGCGGTCGCCGCCGCCACACCGCCCAGCGCGACCAGCTGCCTGCTCAGCGCCGACCCGCGGACCAGCGCGACGGCGGCCGCCACACCGCCCCCGACGGCGAGCACGGGGCGCACGACGATGCCGCGGTCCACCCGCGGAGCCGGTGCGGCGCCGGGCCGGTCGGGCGCCCGGCGTCCCGCGCCGGCCGGGCCCTGCGCGACCAGGGTGACGGCTCTGCGGACGATCCGGCCGACGTCCGTGGCACTCACCCGCGCGTCGTGCCGGACGAGGACCCCGCCGGTGACCGGGCTGGCCTGCGCCTCGCTGATCCCGGGGACGCGCCGCAGGGCCGCGGCGAGGACTTCGGCCGTCCGGGGCCGCCCGACGACCAGCTTGACGTCCCAGCGCTGCCGGCCCGGAATGACCGAGCGCGGGCGCACGTCCGCGTCCACGTCCACGGAGCGGTATCCGGCTGCGGCACCCAGCAGAGAGGGCATGTGTACGATCACCTGTTTGCGGAGGTCGCGAGAAAGGCCGTCACGGGCACGACGGGATCACTGCGACGAAGTGGGAATTCTTGAGGGGAAACTGCTGCTACCGAAAGGCCCGCAGCCGGCCGCCGCGCGGGAGCCGCATTCCGGATCGACCGAAAAGTGCGCTCACACGGCGGCCGGGGTCGCCAGGCAGACCGTCAGTGCACCTTGCCGGCGCCGGCGCCCACGCGGATCTTCGGGGCCCTCGCCTCGGCTTCGGCCCGGGCGGCGGCCTCGTCCTTCCCGCTGCTCGGGGCGGCGCCCTCGGCGACGCGCTGGCCGTCACCCGAGGGGGCTGCGCCGTCGCCGGCGGAGACCTGCGCGGCCACCACCTCGGCGGCCACCTCGGCCGCGAGGTCGTGGATGTTCTCTCCGGCCTCGTGGGCCGCCTTCTTCACCTCGAGGACGAGGCCGACGGACGTCTTGACGACGCCTCGCACCAGCGGCTTGAGGAGACGCTTGGCCAGTGGCGCGACGATGAGGCCGACCAGGAAGGGCGGTACTAGGGGCGGCATGTTGCTCCATCCTCTCTACGCGGACGTATGACAGGGACCCCGGGCAACTGCGGACGCACCGGAGCACCGCACGACTAGGCGGACGGAAGCACCCGACTCCGGAATTCGACGCTCCCCACCGGATTTCCCGCCGGGATGAATTCCGCACTCGATGGATCAACCGCCCGCTCTCGCTTCACCGTAGTCGAGCCGGGTCCATCGGAGCCAAACCTTCTCATCCGGTTTCACTCATGCGAGTGCTCTCGGCCCTTTTTTGTAGCTTGGATTAACGAACAAATGCCCACACGACAATCCACTTATATTCTTTTTTCACTGATCGGGCCCGTCGAGTTCACGTGCCACCCGCCGCCGCAGAGCCGGAAACGGCAGCCCGCCGCCGCCCAGGACCGCCTCGTGGAAGGCCCGCACCTCGAACCCGGCGCCCGGGCCGGCCTCGGCCCCCTCCCGCAGCCGGGCGAACTCCAGATACCCCGCCCGGTAGGACAGCGCCTGCCCCGGCAGGTCCGTCGAGTACCGCAGCAGGTCCGAGGCGATCTGGGCGTCCGCCTCGGTGGAGTTGGCGCGCATGAAGTCCCGCGCCTGCTCCAACCCCATGGTGCCGAGGTTGAGCCCGGTGTCGACGACGAGGCGCTGCGCGGTGAACCGCTCCTGCGCCAGGCGCCCGTACGCGTCCCACGGGTCGTCGTAGAGGCCCATCTCCCAGCCCAGACCGGCCGCGTACTCGGCCCAGCCCTCGTTGAACGCGCCGAACCCGGCCACCTCACGGCGCAGCCGGGGCAGCGCCCGGTTCTCCGCCTGGCGGGCCAGGTGGAAGTGGTGGCCCGGAGCCAGCTCGTGGTAGATCAGCGAGGCCGCGCCCAGCAGCGACCGCCCTTCCAGCCCCGAGCCGTTGTAGCGGTAGCGTCCGACCGGGTCCGCCGCCGTGGGCTGCTGGTAGTACCCGAACGTCAGCCCCGCCTCCAGCGCCGGATCCAACCGGGCCAGCCCGTACGGGGCGTCCGGCAGCGCGGCGAACCACCGCGGCAGCAACGGGGCCAGCCGGTCGAGGTAGCGGCGGTAGCGGGCCTCGACCTCCTCCGGCGTGCGGGCGTACAGCCGGGGCTCGCTCCGCAGCCGCTCGTGGAACTCCTCCTCGGGGCCCGGGAATCCGAGGGTGGTACGGACCTCCCGCATCCGCTCGGCCAGTTCGCGGCACTGCTCGCGGCCGAGCTCGTGCAGCCGCTCGGGCGGCGTCCCACCGCCCGTGTACGTCCGGACGAACTCCCGGTACGCCTCCTCACCGCCCTCGTACCGCGCCCAGCCCACGGCCTGCGGCGCCTCCCGCAGCCGGTCCGGACCGTCGACGACGGCGAGCAGGCCGTCGAAGGCCGGCAGCAACTCGGCTTCCACCAGCCGCCGCACGCCCTCTCGGACCCGCCCTCGCTCGGCCGGCCCCAGCCCGCCGAGCCGGCCCTCGTCCACCTCGACGCGCTCCGCCGCCGACGCCCGCAGGCCCGCGAGGGTGGCCCGCACCCCGGGCAGAGCGGGCGCCGGCACCCGGAAGCCGCGCGCGGCCTGCCCCGCCACCTTGTCGCCGATCGAGCCGACCACCCCGGCCAGCTCGCGCACCAGCACCAAGTACCGCTCGGCATCCGGAGGTCGGTCGAATCGGTGGGGCCGCAGAACGGCATCGACGTACTGCGACAACGGGAACAGCTGGTACGGCGTGACGGCGGGCGTCAGCCAGTAGCAGCGGTGGGCCCGCAGCTCCTGCTCGGCCGACCCCACGAGGAAGGCGGCCGTATCGGCATCGGCGCCGCAGAGCTCCGCGCCGTCGAGCGCCCGGGCCCCCTCCACCACCGCCCCGACCCGCTCCACGACGCCCGCGGCGAACCGCGCCCGCTCCTCGGCCTCGGCCGGCGACACCCCCGGCAGCGACTCGACCGGGAGCCCCTGCCGGGCCCGCAGCAGCGGGTCACGCTCCAACAGGAACTCCCAGTAGCGGTCCGCCAGCCGACCGATCTCCCGGCCCGGTTCATTCGTCGTCATCCCGCCATCCTGCCGAGGACCCGCCGCCCGGCCACCCCGGTCCGCACACAACCGGCCACGGCACCCCCCGAACGGGTGAACCGGATCGGCCCCCGCCACCCGTGACCCCTTCCGCCCGCCAAGGCGGCACACGGCCCAGACCTTTCGAACAGGCTTGCCGTACAGGTGAGTTGACTCGCCAGCACCAGCACTCGGTGGCACCATGACGCCATGCCCCGTCGCCCCCTACCGGTCCCGCTGGCGGCTGCCCTGACCACCGCGGCCGTCACGGCCGGCACACTCACCGGCTGCGGCAGCGTCGCCCCCTCCTCCACGACCGGTCCCCTCGTGGACCGCGGGACCGTACGGATCGCGGCCGCCAGCGAGACGCCCAGCTTCAACCCGTACACGGCCTTCGGCGCCGCTGCGGCCCGCTACGCCTACGACTCGCTGGTCAACGTCGCCGCCGACGCCACCCTGGTCTCCGGCCTGGCCTCCTCCTGGAAGGCCACCACCACCACGGCCACCTTCACCCTCCGCCCGGGAACCACCTGCTCCGACGGCACCCCCCTCACCGCCACGGCCGTCGCCCGCGCGCTCACCTACGCCGCCGACCCGGCCCACCAGCTCGCCGGCGCCCAGACCGTCCTGCCCACCGTCCCGTTCACCGCGAGCGCCGACGACCCGACCGGCACCGTGACGGCGACCACCACCGCCCCCTTCCCGTTTCTCACCCGCACGCTCGGACTGCTGCCGATCGTCTGCCCCGCCGGCCTCGACCGGCCCCAGTCCCTGGACCGCTCCACCCAGGGCACCGGACCGTACGTGCTGACCCACTACACCCCGGGCGGGCCGTACGAGTTCACCGTGCGCGAGGGCTACACCTGGGGGCCCGCCGGAGCCACCACCGCGGAACCCGGCCTCCCCGCCCACATCGTCATCTCCGTGGTGCCCCAGGCCTCCACCGCCGCCAACCTGCTGCTCACCGGCGGCATCGACATCGCGAGCGTCAACGGACCCGACCGCGCCCGGCTCACCGACCACGGCCTGGCCACCGCCGACGCGGCGACCGTCATCGGGCTGACCTTCTTCAACCAGCGCCCCGGCCGCCCCCTCGCCGACCCGGCCCTGCGCCGGGCCCTGGTCTCCGCCCTCGACCGCCAGGGGCTCGCCAACGTCGCCGTCGGCGGCACCGGCGCACCCGCCACCGACTTCGGCGCCCAGGGCGCCGTCTGCCACGCCGACCTCGCCGCCGCCAACCTGCCCGCACAGGACGCCACCGCGGCGCTGCGCGCCGCCGGCTGGACCCGCGCCGCCGACGCCCGGCTCACCAAGGACGGCCGACCGCTCCGGCTGCGCCTGATCACCAGCCCCGACCTCGGCCCGACGCTGGCACCCGTCGCCGAGCTGATGGCCCGCTCCTGGACGGCCCTGGGCGCCGACGTCAAGCTCGTCACCGAGAGCCTGCCCGCCCTCGTCAACGCCATGTACCAGACCGGCGACTTCGACGTCGTCGTCGGCACCTCCCCCGGCTTCGCCCTGCCCGTCGGCTTCATCCCGTTCTTCTCCGGCCCGCCCCCCGCCCAGGGCCTCAACTTCGCGGGCGTGGCCAACCCCGAATACGACGCCCTGGTCGCCCAGGCCCTCCGGGAGCCGGACACCGCGGGCTGCACCACCTGGAACCAGGCCTCCGCCGCGCTCTTCCGCTCCGCCGACGCCCTGCCGATCGCCGACGGCCGCAGCACCGTGTACGGGCACAGCACCACCTTCGCCACGACCTTCGGCGGCCAGGTCATCCCCACCAGCCTCCGCCTGCACCGATGACCGGGGGAACCCGCGTGACCGTGCCCCGCCGTTCGCCGCCCCTGCCACGCCATCCCGTGCCCCGGCTCCTGCGACACCCCTGGACGGTGTTCCTCGGCCGGCGCACCGCCCGGCTGCTCCTCTCACTCGGGGTCGTGCTCACCGCCTCGTTCGCGATGATCCGCCTGGTACCCGGAGACCCGGTCCGCGCGGCGCTCGGCGTCGACGCCTCCCCCGCCCTGGTGGCCGCACGCCGCCACCAACTCGGGCTCGACGAACCCTTCCTGACCCAGTACCGGCACTATGTCGACGGCCTCGTGCACGGCGACCTCGGCACCTCGCTGGTCACCTCGACACCGGTCGCGGAGCTCGTCCGCACCCGACTGCCGGCCACCCTCGAAATCGCCGGCCTGGCCTTCCTCGTGACCCTCGCCGTCGCCCTGCCCTGCGGCCTGCTCGCCGCCGTCCGCACCCGGGACGGCCGGCACCCGCGCAGCGAGCTGGCGTTCACCACGCTCACCGCCGGCCTGGCCGGGATCCCCGACTTCGTCCTGGCCGCCGGGCTCAGCGCGCTGCTGGCCGTCGGCCTCCAGCTGCTGCCGGTGGCCGGCACGGCGGGCGCCGGATCCTTCGTCCTGCCGGTCCTCGCGCTCTCCGTGGCGCCCACCGCCGTCCTGGTGCGCATCGTCCGGGTGGAGGCGTTGAAAGTGCTGTCCGAGGACTACATGCGCACCGCCCGCGGAAAGCGGCTGTCACCGCCGCGCCGCTACCTGCGGCACGCGGCGCCGAACATGGCCACCGCCGCACTCACCGTCGCCGGAGGCCTGCTGCCCGCCCTGATCGCCGGCACCGTGCTGGTGGAGAAGGTCTTCGCCTGGCCCGGCATCGGTTCGGCCCTGGCCCAGTCCGTGAGCTCGCAGGACTACCCGGTGATCCAGGCGATGGTCCTGATCCTGGGCACGACCGTCCTGCTCGCCGCGCTCCTGGTCGACGTGCTGCTGGCGCTGCTCGACCCGCGCTCGACGATCCGGGAGAGCTGAGGTGCCGATGCCCCTTCCCACCAGGTACCTCCGCTCGCCCATGGCCTGGGCCGCCACCGCCATGCTGGCCTCGCTGATCGTGCTCGCGCTGGCGGGCCCGCTCGTCTGGGGCGCGGCAGCCGACCAGCCCGACCCCTCGGCGGTGCTGCAAGGCCCCTCCACCGCCCACCCCTTCGGCACCGACAACCTCGGACGGGACCTGCTCGCCCGGGTCCTCACCGCCACCCGGCCCTCCCTGCTGCTCGCGCTGGCCGCGACCGCGATCGGCGCGAGCACGGGCATCCTCCTCGGCACGTCCACCGCCGTCGTCGGCCCCCGCGCCCGCCGCCTGCTCGCGGCACTGATCAACCTCCTGCTCGCCTTCCCCGCGCTCCTGGTCGCGCTCTTCCTCGCGGTCGTGTTCGGCGCGGGCGCGGCCGGGGCGGTGCTCGCCCTCGCCGTCGCCGGTGTACCCGGCTTCGCCCGGCTCGCCCAGACCCTCGCCGCCGCCGTCGCGGGCACCGACCACCTGGCCTCCGCCCGGGTCCTCGGCCTGCGCCGGCACCGGCTGCTGTGGCGGCACGTCCTGCCCAACATCGCCGAACCGCTGCTGCTGACCGCGACCACGGCGGCGGGCACCTCCCTGGTCGCGCTCTCCGGGCTGAGCTTCCTCGGCCTGGGCGTCCAACCGCCCGGCTACGACTGGGGGCAACTGCTCAACCAGGGGCTCGACCGGATCTACGCCCAGCCGCTGCCCGCCCTCGCCCCCGGCCTGGCCATCCTCTACGCCGCGGTGACGTTCCAACTGCTCGGCGAGGTCCTGGCCGGAGGCGCCGCCCGACGCACCCCGGCGGGCCGTACACCGCGGCGTCCGGTCGCGCCGAGTGCGCCGAGCGGGCCCGCCGAGGACGGCCTCGTCCTCCAGGTCGAGGACCTGAGCGTCGAACTCCCCACCCCGGACGGCACGATCCGGCCGGTCCGCGGCGTGAGCCTCGCCCTGCGGCCGGGCGAGATCGTCGGACTCGTCGGCGAGTCCGGCTCCGGCAAGTCGCTCACCGCGCTCGCGATCGCCGACCTGCTCCCCGAACGCGCCCGGGTCTCCCACCGCACCCTCCGGCTGCTCGGCGCCGACCTGGACGCCATGACGCCGAAGCAGCGCGACCAGCACCTCGCGACCGGCCTGGCGATGGTCTTCCAGAACCCGGCCACGGCGCTCAACCCGTCACTCCGGATCGCCACCCAGCTCACCGAGGCACCCCGCACCCACCTCGGCACGAGCCGCACCCAGGCCCTGCACGATGCCGCGGACGCCCTGCAACGGGTGGCCCTGCCCCCCGCCCTGCTGCGGTCACGCCCCCACCAGCTCTCCGGCGGCCAGCGCCAGCGCGTGATGATCGCCGCCGGCCTGATGATGCGGCCCGGCCTGATCATCGCCGACGAACCGACGACCGCCCTCGACACCACCGTGCAGCGGCAGATCACCGAACTGCTCTCCGACCTGCGGCGGGACACCTCCGCCGCCGTCCTGTTCATCAGCCACGACATCGCGCTCGTGAGCGGATTCTGCGAACGCGTCCTGGTGATGTACGCGGGCTCCGTCGTCGAGGCCCTCCCCGCCGACCGGCTCGCCACCGCCGCCCGGCACCCCTACACCCGGGCCCTGGTCGCCTCGGTGCCCGACCTCACCGCGGACCGCGACCGGCCGCTGCCCACCGTGGCGGGCACGCCGCCCGACCCGATCGCCCCCACCCCGGGCTGCCCGTTCGAACCCCGCTGCCCGTACCGGCTGGACCGCTGCGCCCGGGAGGCTCCGCGGCTGGACAGCATCGACGCGCTCCAGCGGGTCGCCTGCTGGAACCCCCCGCCGCCGCTGGCAGAAACGGACCAGGCGACGTCAGAACAGGTGCCGGAACATCAGGTGAAGGCGGACCCGTCATGACCGACCTGCGGCTCTGCGACCTCACCGTCCGCCACCACGGCCCACGCGGCCCCGTCACCGCCGTGGACCGCGTCTCGCTGGAGGTCCCGACCGGCACCACGCTCGGGCTCGTCGGCGAGTCCGGCTCGGGGAAGTCGACCCTGGCCCGCGCGATCGTCGGGCTCGCCCCCGTGCACGACGGCCGGGTCCTCGTCGACGGCCAGGACGTCCGAGTCCGCACCGTCCGTGCCCGGCGCCGGCTCGGCCGCCTGGTCCAGATCGTCCTCCAGGACCCGGACACCGCGCTCGACCCCCGGATGACCGTCCGCCAGACCCTCGTCGAGGCCGCCACCGTCTTCCAGCGGCTCGACCGGCACGCCCGTACCGAGCGCGTCGCCGAACTGCTCGACCTCGTCGGACTGGACCCCCGGCTCGCCGGCCGCCTGCCCCGGCAGCTGTCCGGCGGCCAGCGCCAACGGGTCGCCGTCGCCCGCGCCCTGGCCGTCGGACCCGGACTCCTGATCGCCGACGAGATCACCTCGGCCCTCGACGTCTCGGTGCAGGCGTCCGTCCTCAACACGATCCGCGAACTCCGGCAACGGCTCGGCCTGTCCATGCTGTTCATCGGCCACAACCTGCCCGCGGTCTGCTACGTCTCCGATACGGTGGCGGTCATGCAGCGCGGCCGGATCGTCGAAACGGGCCCCACCGACGCCCTCCTGCGCGACCCGCAGCACCCCTACACGCGGGAGCTCCTCGCCGCCGTCCCCCGCCTGTCCGGCCCACCGCCCTCCCGGAGGTCCCGATGACCGTCGACCGACCCGACGCGGTGGTGGTCGGGGCCGGGGTGATCGGCACCGCCATCGCCCTCGAACTCGCCCGCACCGGACGGCAGGTGGTCGTCGTGGACAAGGCCGGCGCGGCCGGCCACGGATCGACCGGCGCGTCCAGCGCGATCGTCCGGTTCAACTACTCCACCTTCGACGGCGTCGCCACGGCCTGGGAGTCCCTCCACTTGTGGGCGTCCTGGCCCCAGCACCTCCGGCTCGCCACCGACCGCCGCCCGCTCGCTGCCTTCCACCGCACCGGCGCCGTGCTGCTCGACCCGCCCTTCCCCGAACCCGCCGACACCACGGCCCTGTTCGACCTGGCCGGCGTCCCGTACGAACGGTGGGACACCGCCACGCTGCGCGAGCGCCTGCCCGGGATCGACGCCGGGCGGTACTGGCCGCCGAAGCCCGTCGACGACGACGCCTTCTTCGACGGCCCGGCCGGTGAGCTCGGCGCCCTGTTCACCCCGGACGCCGGATTCGTCGACGACCCGCAGCTCGCGGCCCAGAACCTCGCCGACGCGGCGGGCGAGCTGGGTGCGCGCTTCCTGTTCCACCGCACCGTGGTGGCCGTCGACCGGCACGCGGACCGCGTGACGGGCCTCCGGCTGGCCGACGGGGCCCGGATCGCCGCGCCGGTCGTGGTCAACGCCGCCGGCCCGTGGTCGGGAGGCCTCAACCGGCTGGCGGGTGTCGGCAGCGACTTCACCATCGGTGTGCGCCCCCTGCGCGAGGAGGTCCACCAGATCGCCGCGCCCGACAGCTCCACCACCGGCCTCACTGCCGGCCCCACCATCGGCCCCACCGCCGACTCCACCGTCGGCTCCGGGTCGCTTCCGGTCGTCGCCGACGTCGACCTCGGCACCTACCTGCGCCCGGCCGCCGGGGGCCGCCTGCTCATCGGCGGCACCCAGCCCGACTGCGACCCGGCGGAGTGGATCGACGACCCGGACGAGGCCGACCCGCGCCCCACCGCCCACCACTTCCGCACCCAGGTGACCCGCGCGGCCCGCCGCTTCCCCGGGATCACCGTCCCCAACCGGCCCGTCGGCGTCGCGGGCGTGTACGACGCCGCCGACGACTGGACCCCGATCTACGACCGCACCGCCCTCGACGGCTACTACGTCGCCATGGGCACGAGCGGCAACCAGTTCAAGAACGCCCCGCTGGTGGGCCGCTACCTCGCGACCCTGATCGACCTGGTCGAGGCCGGCCACGACCATGACGGCGACCCGATCCGCTACCGCTGCGAGCACACCGGCAACGTCGTGGACCTGGGCGCGTTCTCCCGCCGCCGCCCCGTCCGGAGCGGCTCCGCCCGCACGGTCATGGGCTGAGCACGGTCATGGGCTGAGGGTGCGCAGTTCGCTCACCAGATCCGCGACCACCCCGACCACGAACCCGGGCTCCTCGGTCGGGAAATCGTGGCCGGTGCCCGACGGCGTGTGCACCACCCTGGACGCGGTCGACGCCGCCAGGTAGCGGATCCGGGCCCCGAGGTAGAAGCGGGCGATCCGCTCGGCCTCGGCGGCGTCCCCGGCGGCGGCCAGCACCGAATCCCCGCCCGTGAGGTCGCGGGGGATGACCAGCACCAGCGGCAGGTCGCCGAGGTCCCCGTCGTAGACCACCGTCTCCCAGCCCACCTCCGCCAGGCCGACGGGCGAGAGCTCCGCGAAGATCGACGCGCTGGCGCAGTACTGGCCGGTCCGGCCGCCACGGCCGCGGACCCGGTGCACACCGAACAGGTGCCGCACCGCCGTCAGCAGGAACTCCCGGCGCATGCCCGTGACCAGCCGGTTGGGCGGCGCGAAGGCGATGACCTCCAGGGGCGTCGGATCCAGCAGCACGAGTCCGGCCACCACGTCCGGCCGCCGCCTGGCGGCATTCGCGACCAGCAGCCCGCCGAAGGAATGGCCGACGAACACGTACGGGGCCCGCTCCCCCGCCGCCTCCAGCGCGGCCACCAGCTCCTCCGCCTCGGCCGCCGTCGTCCTCGGGAAGAGCCCGACGTCACTCCAGCCCGAGCCGAACCGGTCGACCAGCACCGAGCGGGTCCGGGCCGCCATCATCGCGTGCAGCTGCCCGAACTCCTCGCCCGGCGCGTGTCCGCCCGGCATCCAGACCACCGTCGGCCCGTCCCCGGCAACCCCCTCCGCGAGGACGTGCATCCGGCGCCCGCCCACCCCGACCAGCCGCCCCGGCGGCCCGCCCGCCCCTGTGCCCCGGCCGACCAGCACCAGATGCCGCACCGCACCGACCGCCAGCACCACACCCACGGTCACCACCAGGCACCCGAGCGCCACCAGCCATCCCGTACCGCCCCCGACCAGCCAGGCCCCCACACCCACCACCAGCACCGCGACCGGCACTCCCAGCCAGTCCCGGCTCAGCAACGCGAGCAGGGCATCCGCCACCCGTCCGTTCCGGCGCATCGGTCCTCCACGGCATCCGAGAGGCGACCTCTTCCCCTGTTCTTCCCGCATCCGCCCTCGCCGACGCTCCCCCACGAACACGCATTCGACACCCCGGGGGCTGCCCGCCCTGCACCCGTCCGACGCGCGCCCTGCCCCGGCGCCGTGTCGCCGTGTCGCTGCCCATCGGATCGGAGCGGGGCCGGCCACCAGGCCACAACTCCACAAATGCAAAGAACCCCCATCCGGTTTCCCGGATAGGGGTTCTCTGTGAATGATTGTTCGGCGGCGTCCTACTCTCCCACAGGGTCCCCCCTGCAGTACCATCGGCGCTGTAAGGCTTAGCTTCCGGGTTCGGAATGTAACCGGGCGTTTCCCTCACGCTATGACCACCGAAACACTATGAAACTGTCAACCGCACCAACCCGTGGCAGGGCTGGGGTCGTTGTTTCAGAACAACACAGTGGACGCGAGCAACTGAGGACAAGCCCTCGGCCTATTAGTACCGGTCAACTCCACCCCTCACAGGGCTTCCATATCCGGCCTATCAACCCAGTCGTCTACTGGGAGCCTTACCCTCTCAAGGAGGTGGGAGTGCTCATCTCGAAGCAGGCTTCCCGCTTAGATGCTTTCAGCGGTTATCCCTCCCGAACGTAGCCAACCAGCCATGCCCTTGGCAGGACAACTGGCACACCAGAGGTTCGTCCGTCCCGGTCCTCTCGTACTAGGGACAGCCCTTCTCAACACTCCTACGCGCACAGCGGATAGGGACCGAACTGTCTCACGACGTTCTAAACCCAGCTCGCGTACCGCTTTAATGGGCGAACAGCCCAACCCTTGGGACCTACTCCAGCCCCAGGATGCGACGAGCCGACATCGAGGTGCCAAACCATCCCGTCGATATGGACTCTTGGGGAAGATCAGCCTGTTATCCCCGGGGTACCTTTTATCCGTTGAGCGACGGCGCTTCCACAAGCCACCGCCGGATCACTAGTCCCTACTTTCGTACCTGCTCGACCCGTCAGTCTCACAGTCAAGCTCCCTTGTGCACTTACACTCAACACCTGATTGCCAACCAGGCTGAGGGAACCTTTGGGCGCCTCCGTTACTCTTTAGGAGGCAACCGCCCCAGTTAAACTACCCACCAGACACTGTCCCTGATCCGGATCACGGACCCAGGTTAGACATCCAGCACGACCAGAGTGGTATTTCAACGACGACTCCACAACAACTGGCGTTGCTGCTTCAAAGTCTCCCACCTATCCTACACAAGCCGAACCGAACACCAATATCAAGCTATAGTAAAGGTCCCGGGGTCTTTCCGTCCTGCTGCGCGAAACGAGCATCTTTACTCGTAATGCAATTTCACCGGGCCTATGGTTGAGACAGTCGAGAAGTCGTTACGCCATTCGTGCAGGTCGGAACTTACCCGACAAGGAATTTCGCTACCTTAGGATGGTTATAGTTACCACCGCCGTTTACTGGCGCTTAAGTTCTCAGCTTCGCCCCACCGAAGTGGAGCTAACCGGTCCCCTTAACGTTCCAGCACCGGGCAGGCGTCAGTCCGTATACATCGCCTTACGGCTTCGCACGGACCTGTGTTTTTAGTAAACAGTCGCTTCTCGCTGGTCTCTGCGGCCACCCCCAGCTCTGGCAGCAAGTGCCGTCACCAGGAATGGCCCCCCTTCTCCCGAAGTTACGGGGGCATTTTGCCGAGTTCCTTAACCATAGTTCACCCGAACGCCTCGGTATTCTCTACCTGACCACCTGAGTCGGTTTGGGGTACGGGCCGCCATGAAACTCGCTAGAGGCTTTTCTCGACAGCATAGGATCATCCACTTCACCACAATCGGCTCGGCATCAGGTCTCAGACTATGTGAACGGCGGATTTGCCTACCGTTCGTCCTACACCCTTACCCCGGGACAACCACCGCCCGGGCTGGACTACCTTCCTGCGTCACCCCATCGCTCACCTACTACAGACTTGGTTCAGCGGCTCCACCACGTCCCTTTGTCCGAAGACTCCGGGCCGGCTTCACGGCCTTAGCATCACCTGGTTCAGCGTTGGCGCTTCAAAGCGGGTACGGGAATATCAACCCGTTGTCCATCGACTACGCCTGTCGGCCTCGCCTTAGGTCCCGACTTACCCTGGGCAGATCAGCTTGACCCAGGAACCCTTGGTCAATCGGCGCAAGAGTTTCCCACTCTTGTATCGCTACTCATGCCTGCATTCTCACTCGTATACCGTCCACGACTGGTTTCCACCGCCGCTTCACCCGGCACACGACGCTCCCCTACCCATCACAGCAGGCGTTGGCCCTATTGCTGCAATGACACGACTTCGGTGATGTGCTTGAGCCCCGCTACATTGTCGGCGCGGAATCACTTGACCAGTGAGCTATTACGCACTCTTTCAAGGGTGGCTGCTTCTAAGCCAACCTCCTGGTTGTCTCTGCGACTCCACATCCTTTCCCACTTAGCACACGCTTAGGGACCTTAGTCGGTGTTCTGGGCTGTTTCCCTCTCGACCATGGAGCTTATCCCCCACAGTCTCACTGCCACGCTCTCACTTACCGGCATTCGGAGTTTGGCTAAGGTCAGTAACCCGGTAAGGCCCATCGCCTATCCAGTGCTCTACCTCCGGCAAGAAACACGTGACGCTGCACCTAAATGCATTTCGGGGAGAACCAGCTATAACGGAGTTTGATTGGCCTTTCACCCCTAACCACAGGTCATCCCCCAGGTTTTCAACCCTGGTGGGTTCGGTCCTCCACACGGTCTTACCCGCGCTTCAACCTGCCCATGGCTAGATCACTCCGCTTCGGGTCTTGGGCATGCAACTCAACCGCCCTATTCGGACTCGCTTTCGCTACGGCTACCCCACACGGGTTAACCTCGCTACACACCGCAAACTCGCAGGCTCATTCTTCAAAAGGCACGCAGTCACGGCCCACCAGCAAGCTGATGAACGACGCTCCCACGGCTTGTAGGCACACGGTTTCAGGTACTATTTCACTCCGCTCCCGCGGTACTTTTCACCATTCCCTCACGGTACTATCCGCTATCGGTCACCAGGGAATATTTAGGCTTAGCGGGTGGTCCCGCCAGATTCACACGGGATTTCTCGGGCCCCGTGCTACTTGGGAGTTTCTCAAACGAGCCGTACAGATTTCGTCTAC
>NZ_CP108409.1:947500-1458175 GCF_041435235.1 Kitasatospora sp. NBC_01300
TGTTTTCCGCTCCGTTTCCGGCGCTTCGTTCATCCAACTCGCTGGTGTCTTCTGCGGCTTGACGCCCCGTCCGACGTTTCAAACTCTAGCCGATCCCTGCTCCGAAAAGCGAATCGGCCGCAATCCAATAAAACGAACACGCCGAATAGGAACCAAGCCGCGACAAGACGCGACCCAGCCCGAACCAGGAAATGGTGTTTCAAAAGGATTGGCCGCCCCGGGACCGTCCGCGCCGATGCGTGTCCGGTGCTCCCTGCCGAGCGACTAGGGAACACTACCCCTGGTCGGCGCCCAAGACAAGTAAGGACCGCGCGGCCGCCGCACGGGACCGAACCGGTGGTTCCGGGCCGCGGGCCCCTGGGCAGCTCTGCTCAGCGGTCGGGATGCTCGCGGAGGCGGCGAAGGGCCGGCCGAGCACCGTGACGGCCCCCGACGCGCAGGCGCCGTCGCCGCTGGACGAGACGGTGGTCCGGCTGCACTATCCCGCGCTGTCCCAGGCCCTGCTGTAGGGAGCGTCCCGGCAGCTGCGCAACCTCGCCACCGCCGCCGGCAACCTGCTCCAACGCGCCCGCTGCCCGTACTTCCAGAACATCACCAAGCGGCGCAACAAACGACAGCTGCTTCCTCGCGGCCGATGGCCTCCGGGAGGTGACTGGTGTGGTGGGGGAGTCGGTTTCCGGTCGGATGAGGCCGGATGCCAGGCATGGGTGGGTTGGCGATCTTCCCGGATGAGTGGCGGAGTGGCTACTCTGCGTGGCGGCGGGTGGCAGCGCACGGGCGCATGGGGCGGCCGGGGCCGCTCGCCGTTCGGGAGGAACGTCGCGTGACGCAGTCGGGTGTGTCTCACTTCTACATCGCCTACCGGCAGACGGGGCCGGAGCCGGGCGGCATCGCGGTGCTGGATGCGGCCACCGGCCGGATCAGGACGACCCAGGCCCTGATGGGTAACCGCGGCCTGGCCGCCCAGCCCGGCGGCGTCGCCACGAAGCTGTACGCCCTGTCCGAAGGGGGCTACAACGTCAGCACGGTCGACACCCGGACCCTGGAGACGGACACCCTCTACTCCGACCAGGAGAGTCCCTCGGCAACAGACGCAGCGGTGAATGCCGACGGCAGCCGTCTGTTCCTGGCCCAGGGCTTGGTCGTGTTCGAGCTGGACGCGGCCTCGGGGAAGGAGGAGGGGGACCACCCCGTCCCCCAGGAACCCGTCTTCAGCACCTGGGCGACCATCGCGCTGTCCCCGGACGGCAAACGCCTCTACCTGGGCAGGCAGGGTCAGAACTCGAACCGGAAGAACACGCCCTGCGTGCTGGCCATGGACGTCCCCGAGCAGGCCGAGGACGGGACCAACGCGCAGGACGACAACGCGGTGGAGACCGATCCTGGTCCGGGGCAGGCGGTCGACATCGCCGCCCCCGCCGAGAAGTACCACGCCGTCCGGGTGCTCCTCAGCGCCGACGGCGCCACCCTGTACGCGTTCGTGCCCCGTCAGGCCGACCCGCTGGTCGCCGTCGACACCGCCACCATGACCGTCACCGCCCGCGCCCAGGGCCCCGCCCCGACCGCCCTCGCACTGTCACCGGACGGCACCCTCCTCTACGCCGTCCACGCCGACCGTACAGGCAGCATCCTCAACGCCGCCGACCTCACCGAGACCGGCACCTTCCCCAGCGCCCCGGACGGGGCCCCGGCCATCGCCGTCGCCCCCGACGGCACCGTGTGCGTGGCCTACTCCGACCACACCTGCACCGTGATCGCCCCCGACGCCGAGGAGGCATCCACTCCCGCCCGCCTGGCCGGCGCACCGCTGGCTGTGGTGACCGCCGCAGCCAGCGAAGCCGACCCCCAACCCCAGCCCGAGTACGTCGGCCAGTACCGGCGCGATGCCATGCCGCGTCGGTACAACGAGAACTCCGACGGACACGGCATGTGGTCCACCGAGATCACCTGCGAGCAGGGCACCTTCGTACCCGCCTACGACAAGGTCTACGAGGGCAGCTACACCCTCACCGACGGCATCGGCGTCTGGCGCAAGGCCGTCCTGGGCGGCGGCGAGAACAAGAAGTTCTACCGCATCCCCGCCTGGGGCAACCTGATCGTCGACGGCGACGACGTCACCTGGCTGTAGGCGCCGCCGCGCCCACCCCGGCGGGCACAGCCCGAGGCGAACCGATTCCGACAGCAGTTCCAGAACACCAGCGGACCCCAGCCGCCGCGGCCGGGGTCCCCCCTTACAGGGCGCTAAGGCAAGTGGGCTTGATCGGCCGGCGCCTTGCAGGTATTCGGGGATTCGCCAGGCACGAACGGCACGTCCGCCCGCCGTCCTTCCGGATGTCGCACAGGTCGAGCGGATCGTCTACCCCGACCGCACGGGCCAGGAAGGGCAACACCTCGGCTCGCGGGTGCCGCTGACCACTGGGGTAGAAGCTCACTGCTCGATCGCTCGCGCCGCAGCATCGTCGGTGGGACGTTTGAGGACGATGCCCGATCCCGTTCCCGAACCATCTGGCAGCCCCGCAGGTCAGAGCCGTGACAGCTACCAACTCAGATCGGACGGGACAGCCAGTTCGGAAGTTGTCCTCGGTTCGTGATGGGTCCGCCGCAGCAGCACCGCGTCCAGATCCTCGACCCGTGCTCGTAGTTCGCCTGCGGCTCGGGGCGGAAGCATGAAGATAACCTCTTCGAGCTTGTCGCGGGCCCAGCCTTCGCCGCAGCAGTGGCAGGTGAATTCGGCCTCCCATGGCTTCCAGCGTCGCTTGGTCCCGTGGACTCGGGCGGACCACACGCTCACGGCCGTGGCGACGATGCCAGGAATCAGTCGGTCGCGCTCCAAGCAGCGGATGGCAGCGTTTGCGGGTCCTGACACCCGCGGGACATCGCGGTAGCGCACCCGTGGACTACTCCATGATCGTTGGCGCGATCGAAGTGATGCTGGCGCTCTACGCGGCATGGCCCCTTCCGGCGCGGTTCCGGTGCTGTCTCAGGAGGCGGTCGACCGGAGCTCGCAGGGCGGGTGAGGTCAGTTCCAGGTCGCGGTTGTCGCGGCCGTCGAGCATGTGGTCGAGCCAGCGTTCGTACCAGACCAGGAAGTCGGTGGCCGACGATACGTTGGGGCCCCAGAGGCCGTCGGCGTTTCCGGTGACGACGCGGCCGACCAGGGGGCCGGTGATGCCGAGAAGCACCAGGTCGGTGCACCCTGCCTCGATGATGTGCAGGAAAAGGTCACTTCGGTGAGACGGGCCGCCGGCGAACGTGAACCCCCGAGGGCGGCCGGGCTCGCCTCGGGGGTCCATCGTGAACAGCCGACATGACTGCAACGGCAGCAGGCCGTAGAACGGCGAGGCTCCGCTCCCGCCCAGTGTGGTCAGGAAGCTGCGGTAGAGATCAGGCAGTTCGACGTGGTGGTCGGCCTCGAACTCGGCGACCTTCGCGTCCGGCAACGGGGGTTCGAGGCGGAACCCGTGCTTCTCTTCGCCGAAGGAGTAGCTTCGCGGTGCGGCATAGGGCACCTTGGCGAGCTTGCGTCGGATGCGGGCGATCCGGGAGTCCATGCGAACTCTTCTCTCTGTCCTGCCGCAAACTACCTGCTCACCGGCAGGGGTGTCACCAGTGTGATCGGCTGCCGGGGAGAGAGGCCGAGACTCCGTGCCGCTTCTGCGGGCAACTGGGGATGGCCTCGCCCGTGCGATGAGACCAACAATCCAGTGAGAACAACGGCTTCGGGATAGGTCGCCGGCTCGAGAGGAACGCCGAAGGGGCGGACGCGCAGTGCGCGTCCGCCCCTTCGGCGTTCGTGGTAGCGGGGACAGGATTTGAACCTGCGACCTCTGGGTTATGAGCCCAGCGAGCTACCGAGCTGCTCCACCCCGCGTCGGTAGTACCGACCGTACGGCACCAGGCGGCGATCGCCTAATCGGTGACCCGGCGGCCGCCCCCGCCGGGCAGTCCTTCGCCGACAGGTGATGCAGCAGGGGCGAACACCCGCCCCGGCGTCCGTGCGTGCGATCGAAGACGTTCGGCCACGAACCCTCGGGAATTGGCTACTTTGCGTTATCGCCCATGTCGAATGTGTGACATGCCTGGACTGCTGGGCATGCTGCGGTCCGGGTCGACTCGCAGGCACAACTCCAGGAGTGAGACATGTTCAGCACCGTGCATGCCGCCAGGATCACCGCCGCCGCTGCCGCCACCGCCCTCGCCGTCAGCCTGGGCGTCGTGGCCGCGCCGTCCGCCTCGGCGACCGACAACTGCTGGCCCGGGGAGAGCAACCGGTGGTACTGCCACAACGTGCCCGGCTCCCCCGTGTACGGCATGGTCGGCAACAACCACGTCTACCCGGACCCGGACACCGTCGTCGGCTACATGAACTCCGACCCCAGCTGGTTCTACTGCAAGGAGGACAACCAGGCCTGGGTCGGCGGGCCGCACCCGACCCGCTGGCTGATGACCGTCGCCGACAACGGCCAGCTCGGCTTCATGAAGGACACCGCCATCACCAGCGAGACCGACCCCGTTCCGAACTGCTGACCCGACCTGGAGCCGATCCCCGCTCCGCGCGAGCAGGGGCGCAAGCAGGGGCGCAGCTGTCGCTCTACTCGCGGTGCCCCAGGAGGGGATTGCCGGGCCTGTCCAACCAAGCCGCCTGTCCGGCAGGTGTCACCGTGAGCCCGTACCGCTCGTAGCCGGGGCGTCCGGCTGCCGTCCACCGGGCGTAGGCGGCCTCCGTCTCGTCCCACAGCTGCCGGGGCCCGGACTGGCGGACCTCGAACCGGGACTCCCCGGGCACGGAGTCGACCGTTGCCCAGGACGTGACGGCCGTGTCGAACAGCCACCACGTCCAGCCGCCGTCACCGAACTCGTTGCGCCGGTAGTACACGTCCGGCAGGGCGAGGGCGCAGGCGAATTGCGCGAGCCAGTCGCCCCCGATGGCTTCGGGGTCGAGGCTCGTCCAGGACTGCGCGGAGTCGCCCGGCCATTCACCGGGCAGGTAGTCGTCCACCGGAGTGCACTGGTAGCGCTGCTGGCGCAGCATCATGAACGCCGCCGACCGGGTGAACGGACCGCTCGCCGTCCCGTCGTCGCCCACCGTGAGCCGCACGATCGCCCCGCCGCCCAGCAGCGGTGAGACGGGGCTGACGATCACCCCGCCCGGCCGGGTCTGAGCGACCCAGGCGGGCGGGACGTCCCGCAGTGCCACGGTGGAGATGATCCGGTCGTACGGGGCGCGTACGCTCCACCCGAGCGAGCCGTCCCCGCACACGACTTCGGGGGTGTAGCCGGTCCTGCGAAGTGCGGTGCGGGCTTGCGCGGTGACCTGCGCGTCCACCTCGATGGTGGACACCGTTTCGGCGCCCAGGCGGTGCGCCAACAAGGCCGCGTTGTAGCCGGTGCCCGTCCCGATTTCGAGCACCCGGTGCCCGGGGACCGCGTCCAGGTCGGACAGCATCTCGGCCACCATGGTGGGCATGGAGCCCGACGACGTGGGAGTGCGCCGGCCGCCGTCCTCGGCACCGTCGTCCCACTGCGTGACGATCGGCAGGTCGCTGTAGGCGAGCCGCATCCACCGCTCGGGTTCCTTGGTCCGGCTGCACTCGGTGTCGCCGCCGTCCTCGTCCGCCCAGATGGTGTCGGGGAGGAACGCGTGTCGGGGCACGGCCGCCACAGCCGGAGCCCATTCGCTGGGCAGGGAGCCAGCGTCGGTGAGCGCCGCCACCAATGCGGCCCGCTGCTGTTCGGGGGTCAACTCTTCTTGTGCTTCGGTGCCGGGGTCGGCTGCCGGCCGTCCTTCGAGGGGTTCGGGCCGATGGCCGGCGAGCCGGGCTTGGCGTGCCCGCCGCCCTTGCCGTCGTTCGGGCCACCCTTGTTCGCGTCTCCCATGGTCAGCGTCCTTTCTCGGTTCGGTTTGTAGGGGCGGTGCTGTCCCCGCCGCACCCGGGGCGCAGCGCGTACCCGCCGTGCGGCAGGGGTAGTACCCCGCCCCGGGCGGGATGGACCTCGATCGACAGCCCGGGATGGGAGTTCGATAGCCGAGTGCCTGCCCTGCGCGCGGTGTTCATCGGTTCGCTTGTGCTGGGAACGGCTGCTCGGCAAGACTTTCAAGGGTCTGACCGACCGGACGTTCGTCTGGCAGGCCGCCGAGTTGCTCGCCCGGGAGACCGGGCGGGACGCCCGGACGGTGCTGGTCCGGCCGGAACTGATCGTCGAGGTCGCCTTCGATGGCCTCCAGCGCAGCCCCGCCACCCCGCCGGGCCGGCCCTGCGGTCCACCCAAGTGGTGCGCTGCCGGCCGGACAAGAGCGCCGCCGAGGCCGACACGGCGCCCTGCGTACGGGAGTTGGCCACCGCCGAAGGCCTGTGAGGCCGTCCGCGCGGCCGGATCCGCCGACCCGTCCGGCGAAGTACCGCGAGTTTCAACGCACTGCGCCGCAAAGGGGGTTCACACACAGGGACCGATTCAGCCATTCTCGGCCCGGCCACCGTACCCCTCCGTAAACGGACCAGCGACGGCTAGGTTGACCGTGACAACGAGAGGCGGCCGCCGGGCAGCCGGCGCCGCCCTGGCGAAAGGTGCCCGACATGCAGGTGAGCGTCGACCGGGACCGTTGCTGCAGCTCCGGCATGTGCGTGATGAACGCCCCCGCGGTCTTCGACCAGGACGACCGGGACAGTCTTGTGAGGCTCCGTCAGACCGTCCTGCTGCCCGAGCAGTTCGACGACGTCAGACTCGCCGCCGAGCTCTGCCCGGGCCGGGCGATCACCGTCACCGGGGACGAGCCCGCGCGGACCGAGGCCTGACGGACCCCCGCCGCCGGCCCCGCAGGCCGCCGGGAACCTTCCCGGGCCCCGAACCCCACGAGAACACCCGCGACGTGAGGAGACCCCCGCCTTGACCACCGCACCCACCACCCCCGTCCTCCCGCTGCCGGCCCAACACTCCGGCGGCTGCCCGTTCGGCCCGCCGCCCGCGTACTCCGAGGCCGCCGCCACCGGGCCGGTGACCAGGGCCGAGCTGCCCGACGGCGACCTCTGCTGGCTGGTCACCGGCCTCGCCGAGGTCCGCACCGTGCTGTCCGACCGCCGGTTCAGTGCCGACATACGCCACCCGACCTTCCCGCTGCTGATCGCCGGCGCTCGCGAGCTGATCACCGACAATCCGGACTTCCTGCGGCTCGACGACCCCGAGCACGCCCGCCAGCGCCGCATGCTCACCGGGGAATTCCTGGTCAAGCGGGTGGAGGCGCTGCGCCCGGAGATCCAGCGGATCGTGGACGAGGCACTGGACCGGATGACCGAGGGCCGGACCACGGCCGACCTGGTCACCGACTTCGCGCTGCCGGTGCCCTCGCTGGTGATCTGCCTGCTGCTCGGCGTGCCGTACGAGGACCACGACCGCTTCCAGAGCCTGAGCCGCACGATGCTCAGCCAGGAGAGCACCGTGGAGCAGCTCCGGGAGGCCCAGGAGGAAATCCTGCACTACCTGAGCGACCTGACGGCCCGCAAGCGCGCACAGCCGCAGGACGACGTCCTCAGCCGACTCGCGGCGCGGGACGACCTGACCCCGGACGACGCGGCCGCCATGAGCGTGCTGCTGTTGGTCGCCGGGCACGAGACGACCGCGAACATGATCGCGCTGTCGACCGCGCTGCTGCTGGAGCACCCCGAGCAGATCCCCGGCCTGGCCGACCCGGCCACCCTGCCGGGCGCGGTGGAGGAGCTGTTGCGGCTGCTGACCATCGTGCACACCGGCCTGCCCCGGGTGGCGCTGGAGGACGTGGAGCTGGGCGGCGTCACCGTCCGGGCCGGGGAGGGCGTGATGGCGATGCTCTCCACCGCCAACCGGGACGAGGCGGTGTTCGGCGGCGCCGGCCATCGGGCGACGGACGAGCTGGACCTGTACCGGGACGCCCGGCGGCACCTGGCGTTCGGCTTCGGCGTGCACCAGTGCCTGGGCCAGCCGCTGGCCCGCGCCGAACTCCAGATCGCCCTGGAGACGCTGTTCCGCCGGCTGCCGGGGCTGCGGCCGGCCGGCGAGCGCGAGTTCCGTACCGAGTCGTTCATCTACGGGATGCGGTCACTGCCCGTGACCTGGTGAGCGGGGCCCAACGGAGAACTCTCACCGGAGTACCAGGCGGAGCTGTCCGGGCGATCATGTGCGGAGCCGGATGACGAGAGCGGCTGCGGGGTCAGGCGGTGGGCAGCCATGTCGGGCGCTGGGAGCCGCGGGGTACGAGGATCTGCCGGTAGGCGCCGGGGGTGTCCGACATCCTCACCTGATCGGTGATGCCCTGGTAGTGGCCGAGCGGGGTTTCGGCGGTGAAGACCTCGGGGTCCGGGTAGGCGTGGAGCTCACCGGTGCCGGCGGTCTGCTGCGCGTAGCCCTTGTCGAAGATGCCCATGGACAGGATCCACAGGGCGACCCGGGACAGGGACACGTGGACGCGGTAGCTGCCGCCGTCCACGGCGCGACGCCGCAGGGCCTCGGCGATGCCGGCCGTCATGAACCAGGAGACGAGGTAGTCGTTGACGACCGTGATCGGGGGCAGGGCGGGCTTGTCGCCGTCGCCCTCCAGGTGCAGCAGTCCGGTGAGGGCGCCGGCGGTCTGGTCGAAGCCGAGGTAGTCCTTCCACGGGCCGGTCCTGCCGTTCAGCGACACCGTGGCGTGGATCAGTCCGGGGCGCCGGGCGATGGCCTCGTCCTCGGACAGGCCGATGCGGTCCAGGAAGCCGGGGCGGCGGTTGGCGTAGAAGACGTCGGCCCCGGCCTGGAGCTTGTGGATGAGGGCCAGGCCCTCGGGGGTGTACGGGCTGACCGTGGCGGAGCGGACGCCGACGCCGGTGGTGAGGTAGGTGACGTCGTGCTCCAGCTCGTAGGGGCGCCACAGGTTCAGCACGTCCGCGCCGTGCAGGGCCATGGCGCGGCCGGCTCCGGCGCCGGCGATGATGTGGCCCATGCCCAGGGCTCGCACGCCGTCGAACGGGGCGGTGGGGTTGGCGGGCAGCGGCTCGGGCTCGCTGTCACCGATGCGGGTGATCTCCACCAGCGGCAGGCCGGCCAGGACATCGGTGTACTGGCGCTCCGTCAGGATCTCACCGGGGGTGCGCACCATCGGCATGACGCACCCGGCCTCGGCGCCGGCCTGCTCCAGTTCGCGGGCGTTCCACTTCGCGATCGCGGCCTCGACGTGTTCGGGGACGTCGCCCACACCCAGCAGCCGCTCGGCGGCCACCTTGATGTTGGGGTAGATGTTGAACGGCATCATCCAACGGCCGTCGGCAGTGCGGTAGAAGTTGTTGGCCAGGGCCATGTTGATGATCGACGGGGTACCGCCGGTGTAGCCGTTGAGGAGCTCCCACTTCTGCTCGTAGAACGGGCAGAGGCGGTGCGGGCCCACCCGCAGGTCCATGTGGATGTCCTGGCCGCGGCCGGTGCGGTCCTTCCACAGGGCGGCGATGGCGGCGGACTTGGCGACCATGGCGATGCCGGAGGCGGCGCCCAGGCGCAGCGTGCTGGGTACCACCGGGTCGGCACCTTCGAAGGTGATCTCGCCGCCGGTGTCCTGAGGTTTGAGCCCGATGCCGACGAGGACCTCGTTCGTCTCGGCGTGGACGTCGAACGCGTCGTCGGTGGCCGGGTCGGCGATGGCCTTGGTGATCTTTTCGGTGAGGGACATGACGTCCTCGTTTCTCACGTGTGTCGAGGTAGGCGTAGGCGGATCCGGGCGGAGCGGGCCGGATCAGGGCGGATCAGGGCGGATCAGGCGCGGTGGGTGTCGGCGGAGTCCGGCGTCCCGCCGAGGGCGCGCATCAGGGCTATCTGCGCGCGGTCGCGCTCGGCGGCGAGCTCGTCGACGGTCCCCTCGCCGAAGGCTTCGCGCGCCTGGCCGGCGAGCAGGGCGACGGTGGCGTCGTCGAAGGTGGGGTTGCCCAGGGCGGGCCACATGTCGGATTCCATGGCACGGCCGAGGTGCTCGATGAAGTGGGGCAGGCCGCCCGGGCCGCCGCCGAGGTGGAAGGTGCGGAACGGGCCGGCGACGGCCCAGCGCAGGCCGATCGAGGCGGTGACGATGTCGTCGAGTTCCTGCTCGGTCACCACGCCCTGGGCCACCAGGTGGACGCACTCGCGGAAGAGAGCGGACTGCAGGCGGTTGGCGACGAAGCCGGGGATCTCCTTGCGCAGGACCTGGGGCTCCTTGCCGAGCGCTGCGTAGAAGGCCCTGGCCTGCTGGATGGTGCCCTCGGAGGTCTTCTCGCCGGGCACGATCTCCACCAGCGGCACCAGGTGCGGCGGGTTGAACGGGTGGCCGACGATGAGGCGCTCGGGCTGCCGCATCGCCTCGGCGATGGCGGTCGCCGGGATGCCGGAGGTGGAGGAGGCCAGCAGCGCTCGGGTCGGGGCGGCCTGCTCGATGGTCTGCCAGATCCGCTGCTTGAGTTCGAGGCGCTCGGGGCCGTTCTCCTGGACGATGTCGACGTCGGCGACGGCGGTGGCCAGGTCGGCCTCGAAGGTGAGCCCGTCCGTCAGGTTCTCGGTGGGCAGGCCGAGCTCGGCCAGCGTCGGGGTGATCTCGTCCAGGCCCGCCAGGACGAGCTCCTCGATGTCGGGGCGCGGGTCGCTGATGACGACGTCGATGCCGTGGGCCAGGAAGAGCGCGGCCCAGGAGATGCCGATCACGCCGCCACCGATGATCGCGGCACGCTGGTAGGAGTCCGGGGTGGCGGCGCCGTTCTCGCGGGTGGCCGTGACGTGAGCGGGCTCGGATGCGGAAGTCATGATCTCGGAGCTTTCTTGAGGAGGGGGTGCACGGCTCGTCCTCCGCGGGTGCCGATGGAGCGGGTGCCGGCGGGGGGTGCCGATGGGGGGCCGGGGGGGGGAGGACTCGGCCGGCCGCTGCTGACGTCAGTCGGCGAGGTAGTCGTGGACAGGCTCGACGGGGTTGAGGGTCAGGTCCGTGATGATGTGGCTGGCGCCGACGATCTCCAGGACGGGCAGATCGGCGAGCGGGGCGATCGCGTGGGCGAAGAGCTCCAGGCGCGTGGGGCCGGTGAAGGCGCTCTTGACCGTGACGTCGGTGATCCGGGTGCGGACCAGCTCGCAGATGCGAGGGGTGCCGTCGTAGTTCGGGACGGTCTTGACCATGAAGTTGGGGGAGCAGATCTCCGCCCGCGCCTCCTCGGGATCCATGGGGTGGTGCTTGTAGCCCATGGTGGCGGTGGCCACGCGCAGAGTGCCGTAGTCGAGCGTGCCGACCAGGGTGTCGGAGTCGACGTAGAGCGCGGGCGAGCCGCCCTTCTTCGGGTACGCGCTGAGCTCGCGACCGCTGGAGATCGCCGGAACACTGTCGACGTACATCGCGAGGTTGAACTCGCCCGCCTCGCCCTCGTGTTCGACGGCGATGAGCTGGCCGGCCTCGGTGTAGTCGCCCAGGCCGGTGGTGTCGGGCATCCGCATGACCTCGAAGCGGACCAGCGGCTCGGTGACGGTGAGCGGCTCGGGGACCAGCCGGCGCAGCGCGTCCGGGTCGGTGCGGTAGACGACGTTGAGGTACTCGCGGTTGGTGAAGCGGTACCGGGTGGGCGCGTAGGCCGGGGAGTCCAGCGGGGTGGTGACCAGCCGGGCGACATCCTGCTTGAGCATCTTGGCCTCCAGGGAGAGGGGCGTGTCACCGGGACCGCGGGGTCTGCGGCTCCGCGCCCGGAGGGATCACGCCGATCTCTCCCACATCGGACATGTCGGGGGAAGGGCGCCACGCCCTTGGCCGAGCGCCCGCTGACAATTGGACGCCTCTCGACGGAGGCCTGTCCAATATATGATTGAGTCGTGATTCATATGGCTGAGGATATTAATCTCACGAAGCGCCTGCTCGAGCAGTTCCTCGCGGTGACCGAGGAGAAGCACTTCGGCCGCGCCGCAGAGCGCCTCTCCATGCGCCAGCCGCCACTCAGCCAGTCGATTCAGCGCCTGGAGCGGGGCCTGGGGGTGCAGCTGTTCAGACGGGGCCCCGGAGGGGTGTCCGTGACCGCGGCGGGCGAGGCGTTCGCCGTCGACGCGCGGCGCCTGCTCGATGCCCAGTCCGCTGCGATCGATCGGGTCCGGCGGGTCGCGAGCGGCCTGGACGGGGACGTCCGGGTGGGCTACGTCAGCATCCTCAGTCACCACTACCTGCCCGGTCTCCTTCGGGCGGCCGCCGAGGAACTGCCGGGGCTGCGCATCCACCTGCATCAGGACTCGTCGGTCGCCGTCGCCGACATGGTCCGCTCCGGCGAACTGGACCTGGGTTTCCTCCGCGACCCGTCACCCCTGTCGGCCGACCTGGCCAGCCGGGAGTTCGCCGTCGAGCGCATCGCCGCGGCCCTGCCGTACGATCACCCGCTGGTCGGGGCCGACGGGATCGACCTGGCCGACCTGAGGGGCGAGGACTTCGTCCTGCCCGACGCCACGGCACTGCCGACCCTGGCCCAGCAGGTTCAACTCGCCTGCCACGAGGCGGGCTTCACGCCACGCAGTCGCGCGGTGGCCGACGACCTCACCGGCCTGTTCAGCTACGTCGCCTCCGGCCTGTGCGTCAGCCTCGTCCCCGAACGCCTGCGCGACTTCCCCGTTCCCGGAGTCGCCTACGTCCCGCTGCGGGGAGAGTCGCCCCACCTGGAGACCGCCGTGGTCGCCGTGCACCGCCCGGGAGTGGACGAGGCCGTGCACCGCCTGCTGGAACTGATCGCCCGCCACACCGCCGCGTGATCGGAGGCTGGAACCGGCGGCCACCGGGCACTGTTCGGATACGGCCTCACCCCGGCCCGGGCGGGTGCCGGGTCGGGGTGAGGCGGGTCGGGGTGCGTCGGGTCGGGGTGCGTCGGGTCAACGTGCGCGGGTGACCGCTACTGGAGCTTCCACTGCTGGTTCCAGGCGTTGTTGCAGGTCCAGACGCCGAGCGCCTTGGCGTCCTCGTCGTAGGTCAGGCAGTCCTGGTCGGTGATCCGGATCTGGTACTGGCCGCCGCCCGCGCTGACGAGCTGCCACTTCTGCGCGTCGGCGCCGGTCCACGGCTTGGCCTCGGCGAAGAAGGTCTTGGTGTTCTCGGTCAGCGCGAGCCCGGAGACGGCACTGGTGATCTTGTACCGGCCGTTGCCCAGGGCGGTGAACTGCCAGGCGGAGTTCTTGGCGCCGCCGGCGGCGGCCAGGATCGAGGACCCCGTGACCACCGGGCCCCGGCCGTTCTTCACCTTGGGGTGGTGCAGCCCGGCGACGCCGGCACCGCCACCGCTGCCGCCCTTGCCGCCCCCGCCCTTGCCGCCGCCCTGGTGCGCGGGGACGGCCGGGGTGGTGCTGGTGTCGCCACCGTCGCCGTCGTCGTTGCCGTTGCCGTCGTCGTTGCCGTCGTCACCGTCATCGCCGTCGTCGTGCGCGGGGATGCCGGGGGTGCCCGGGGTGTCGGTGATCGGGGTGCCACCACCCTTGGGGACGCCCGGGACCGTGATGTCGCGGGCGGGGAAGTGGATGATCCGCTTGCTGTCGACGCAGCGGATCAGCACGCACGACCTGGTGGTGCTCACGGTCCGGTCGGAGTCGGAGCCGACGAAGGCCCAGTTCCCGTACCCGCCGTCGCCCTTGTTGGTGAAGGTCGAGTCACCCGCGAAGACCCAGATGCGGAAGTCGTCGTAGCCGGCCGGACCGCCCTGCGAATCGTGGTGTTGCAGCTTGACGGTGGTGTCGACCAGCACCCCGTTCATGTTCGCCTCGTACACGTTGCGGAACCAGACGGTGTCGTAGAGGTCGGTGCCGTCGTACTTGAACACCATGACGTTGTAGCCGGGGGCCGCGGCACTCAGCTGACTGGCCATCCCCTGGGTGAACGCGGCGTTGTCGGCCTGCGCCTGGAGGGCCGCGCTGCGGAAGCCGCCGATCATCGCACCGATGGAGTTGATCAGAGCCGTGGTGCAGTTGCCGCCGCCCACGCTGCTCTGGCCGTCGCAGTCGGCTGCGGCGGCCCGCTGCGGCGAGACCATCAGGCCGGCAACGGCCAGGCCCGACAGCAGGACGCCCGCGACGGCGCGTTGGGCGAGCGTGTGGGACCGGCGGGAGAGACCGCGCATGCCGAAGTACCTCGATCACTGGGAGTGCTGAAGTTCGCCCGTGGGGAAGGGACGATGCTCGGATGCTAGGTCCGCCCGAACGCCGCGCCCCGGGTCCCTGACAGTTCCCTGATGGATCACTGATGGATCACTGATGACCTGTTGGCGGACGGGCGTCACCGTGATCGTGCTGGCCGCCGGCATCGTCCTCGAGCCGCCGGCGCGGGGGACTCGGGTACGGGACCGCCGGACGGCCTTGCGGCCGGTCCGGCGGTGGGTGAACGGGTGGGGCGAGGGTCAGGTGATGGCCACGAAGCTGCCGACGTTCACGTCCTCCCGGGACCCGTCCGGGTCCAGCAGGGAGGAGACCCTCGACCGACAGTTGCGGTCGGTGAACAGCCGGATGGGGCCGTTGGTGAAGTTCACGATCGTGGTGTCGGGGCCGAGGCCGCGGTGGCACTCGCCGGGCACCGGGTCCGTGACCTCCTCCCGTTCGCCCCCGCGATCCATGATCACGACGCCGGGGGCCGCCGAGGCCGTGGAGGGGCTGACCAGGGACAGGGCGAGGACGCCGGCGGTGACCACGACCGCCGCACGCGGGCTGAAGCGCAGGTGCATGAGGGGACTCCCGTGCTGGGTTCGTCAGGGGGCATCGACGGGAGCCCGGGAACCCGCGTCGCGCGGCGTCCCAGTGACTCCCAATCACCCGTTACCCCTCCCCGGCACTACCTCCACGGGGCCGTACCGCGCTTCACCCGAACGGGCCTTCGCCCGTGCATCCGGCTACCGGTGCCGGGGAGTGGGAAGTCGGACGGGCCGACTTCCCACTCCCCGGCTGCACGCACTGATCCGAAGGGCAGGACTTATCCGGTGCGGGCGAGGGAGTCGATCCAGGTGCGGATCGCGGCTGCCGTGGTGGCGGCGTCCTCCCGTGCCAGGGAGAGGTGGTCGCCGGGCACCTCGACGCGCTCGTGCGGCAGCGGCCAGGTCGTGCGCCAGGAGTCGCCGTCCGCGCGCGCCGCCATCAGCGGGGTCGGCCGCGCGGCACCGACGAGGAGGGTCGGGGTGTCCACGGGCTCCGGGCGCCAGTCCAGGAAGAGCCCGGTGTAGGCGCCCATGGCCGCAACGGCGGCGTCCTCGTCGCCGGTGGACCCGTCCGCGTACACGTCCGCGCTCACGTCCGCGCCGAGGCCCGGGGCCGGCGGGGCGGCCAGGGCGGTCAGCCAGTCCGTGGAGTGGTTGCCCTGGTGGACGAGGTACGTGTCGATCAGCACCTGCCCCAGGGGGGCGGATCCCCCGAGTTCGAGGTGTCGGGTCACGGCGTGCGCGACAGCGCCCCCGGCGGAAGCACCGACCAGGACGACGGGCCGGTTGCCGGCGTGCCGCAGCACCGTCTCGGCGTGGAGGCGGGCGAGCGTCTCCCGGTCGGCCGGAACGGCGTACCCCGCGCCGATGCCCGGGTGCGGGAACTCCAAGACGTCCAACTCGCCCTCGAAGCAGGCATGAAGGGCCGCGAACCCGCCGCCCGGGAAGGCGGAGAACGGACGGTGGTCGGGGAAGAAGACCACGACCGGGGAGCCGGCGCGGCCCCGGGCCCGGCGCAGCGGCGGCACGGCGTGCTCCGCGGCGTCGTCGGCGCCGAA
Organism: Kitasatospora sp. NBC_01300; assembly: GCF_041435235.1. Classification (NCBI taxonomy): domain Bacteria; kingdom Bacillati; phylum Actinomycetota; class Actinomycetes; order Kitasatosporales; family Streptomycetaceae; genus Kitasatospora; species Kitasatospora sp. NBC_01300. Next base: position 963,210 of record NZ_CP108409.1, read on the forward strand.
CGTCGCGGCGGCCGAGGACGCCGCGACCACCAGGTGCATCGCGGCCGCCGGCCGGCCCTGCTCGCAGAGCGCACGGTACAGCGCCGCGAGCGTCTGCGCGGGGCGGCCGGCGGGCGGTGCGGGCCGGAGGCCGGGGCGCACCTGCGGTGTGCCGTCGGGCGAGTCGTTGGACAGGTCGCCTGGCAGGTCGTCGAGCAGGTCGAGGACGTGACGGGCGAGGTCCTCGATCGCCGGGTGCTCGAACACGACGGCCGCGGGCAGCCGCACACGCAGGGCCGCGCCCAGTCGGCTGCGGAACTGGACGGCCGTCAGGGAGTCGAAGCCGAGCTCGGCCAGGGTCCGGCCGGCGGGCAGGTCCTGCGCGCCGGAGTAGCCGAGCACTGCGGCCACGTCGCCGCGCAGCAGTTCCGCGAGCGCGGCCCCGCGCTCCTCGGCGGGCAGCCCGGCCAGCAGCGTGCGCCACGCTCCGGGCTCCGAACCCTCCCGGGCGCCCGGGGAAGGTTCGGTCGCACCGCTCCGCGCCTCGGCGGCGGGCCGGCCGTGGCGCGCCAGGTCGCGCAGCGGGGCCGGTAGTTGCCCTGCGGCGGCGCGCAGCGCGGCCCGGTCCAGCAGGACCGGCGCGAGCACGGGGGCTCCCGTCCGCAGTGCCGCGTCGAACAGGGCCAGTCCCTGGGCGGGGGTGAACGCCCGCACCACGTCGTCGGGCCTCGGGTGCCCCACCCCGTCGGTCAACTGGGCTGCCATGCCCGCGTCGTGGCCCCACATGCCCCACGCCAGCGAGACGGCGGGCAGACCGCCGGCAGCCCGATACTGGGCGAGCGCGTCCAGGAACGAGTTCGCCGCGGCGTAGTTGCCCTGGCCCGCCCGGCCCAGCACGCCCGAGACCGAGGAGAACAGGACGAAGGCCGTCAGGCCCCGGTCGCGGGTCAACTCGTGCAGGTGCCAGGCCGCGTCCGCCTTCGGCCGCAGGACCGCCGCCAGCCGCTCGGGGGACAGCGCGGCCAGCGCTCCGTCGTCGAGGACCCCGGCGGCGTGCACGACAGCGGTCAGCGGGGGGTCGCACTGCTCGATCAGCTCGGCGAGCCGGGCCCGGTCGGCCGCGTCGCACGCGACGATCCTGACCTGCGCGCCCCGTTCCGCCAGACTCGCGCGCAGGGCGTCGGCGCCCGGTGCGTGCGGGCCGCGCCGCCCGGTCAGCAGCAGGTGGCGGACCCCGTACGCGTCGACCAGGTGCCCGGCCAGGTCCGCGCCCAGCGCTCCGGTGCCGCCGGTGATCAGTACCGTGCCGTCCGGGCCGAAGGCGCCGTCCGGGTCGAGGGTGCCGGAGCGGCGGGGCGGGGCGCTCTCGGCCGGTCGGGGCTCGGGCAGGTGGGCCGCCGCCGGGACGCCGACCAGCCGTGGCACCGTCGCCCGACCGGCGCGCAGGGAGAGTTGGGGCTCGCCGCTGGCGGCCGCCGCGGGCAGCAGCCGCAGGGAGGCAGGGTCCTCGTCCACCTCGATCAGGACCACGCAGCCCGGCAGCTCCGACTGCGCGGTGCGCACCAGCCCCCAGACCGCGGCTCCCGCCAGGTCCGGCGTGGGTGCGGTGGCGTTCCGCGTCACCACCACGAGCCGCGAGCCCGCGGTGGCCGGATCCTCCTGCCAGTCCTGGAGGGCCTTGAGCACCCGCGTGGTCAGCTGGTGGACGTCGGCCAGCGGGCCGCCGTCCGTTTCCGGACCGACGGCGGTGAGTACCAGGTGGCCGGGCGGGGCCGTGGCGTCCGCGCCCGCCGTACCGTTCAGGGGCGAGGAGGGGCCGGCGAGGGGGACGAAGGCGGCGAGGTTCAGCTGGTCCGGCCCGAGGACCGTCCAGCCCGCCGACTGCGGTGCCCGGTCGGGCAGTGCGACGGGGACCCAGTCGGGGCGCAGCAGGGCACGCCGGGCGATGTCCGGCCCGGGATCGCCGTCCCCGGCCGGAAGTTCCCTGGTGGAGAGGGAGTCGACGCGCGCCACCAGGCGGCCCGCCGGGTCGGCGAGCGTGATCGAGAACGCGCCGCCTTCCGGGGCGGGCCCTGCCTCGCCGACCGGCGCGATCCGCACCCGGACCGTCGACGCCTCGGCGGCGTGCAGGCACACGCCGCTCCACTGGAACGGCACCCGGGCGCCGCCCGCGCCCGGGTCCGCGTCCGGGCCGGTTTCCTGGGCGGACGCGGCGAGCATCGAGGCGTGCGCGGCGGCGTCCAGGAGCGCGGGGTGGATGCCGTACCGGTCCGCCTCGGCCGTCCACGGCTCGGGCAACCGGACCTCCGCGAACACCTCGGCACCCCGCCGCCACAGCGCGCGCACGCCACGGAACGCGGGCCCGTAGGCCAGACCGCGCTCCGCCGCGACTTCGTAGGCGTCGGCGGGATCGATCTCCGTGGCGCCGGACGGCGGCCACCGCGTCAGACCGTGCCCCTCCGGTGCCGTCCCCGGCTCGGGCGTGCGGGCGAGCAGGCCGGTGGCGTGCGGCGTCCAGGCGGTCCCGGCGGTCTCGGCAGCCTCGCTGGTCTCGGCGGTCTCCACCGGTCGCGCGTGGATCTCGACGGACCGCCGGCCGGAGTCGTCCACCGCCCCCACCACGACCTGGACCCGTACCCCCGAGGCGGGCAGGGCCAGCGGCCGCAGGATCACGAGTTCCTCCAGCGTGCCGCAGCCGACCGCGTCACCCGCGCGCACGGCCATCTCGACGAACGCCGTCCCCGGCACGAGCGGCACCCCGCCGACGACGTGGTCGGCGAGCCACGGCTGGGCGCTCGCCGACAGCAGGCCGGAGAGCACCGTGCGGCCGGTGCCCGGCACCTCGAACGGCGGGCCGAGCAGCGGATGCTCGCCGGGGCCCGGCCGGGCCCCGACTCCCGCCCCGGCCGGGCGCGACGGGTCCAGCCAGTACCTCCGGCGCTGGAAGGCGTACGTCGGCAGCTCCACGCGCCGCAACCCGCGCCGCAGGCCGCGCTCCGCGAACACCGCGGGCCAGTCGACGCCGGCGCCGCGCACGTGGAGCCGGGCCACGGCCGCCAGCAGCGTGTCCGGCTCCCGCTCGCCGTCACGGGCCGCGAAGGCGAACACCGGGCCGCCGTTGGCCTGCGGGGCCAGGCACTCCTGCGCGTACGCGGTGAGCACGGGCTGCGGGCCGAGTTCCAGGAAGCCCCCGACGCCGTTGGCGCCCAGCCACTCCACGGCCTCGGCGAACCGGACGGGAAGCCGCGCGTGCCGCACCCAGTAGTCTGCGGAGCCCAGTTCCTCGGGCGCCACCCGAGATCCCGTCACGGTGGAGACCACCGGGATCCGCGGCGGCCGGAACTCCAGCGTCTCGGCGACGCGGCGGAACTCGTCGAGCACCGGCTCCACGAGCGGCGAGTGGAAGCCGTGGCCGACCTTGAGCCGCGTGCTGCGGCGGCCACGGGCCTCGAACCGCGCCGCGACGGCGAGGACCGCGTCCCGTTCGCCGGAGACCACCACCGCGCGCGGTCCGTTGACCGCGGCGATCGCCACCCGGTCGGCCACGTCAGCGAGTTCGGGCAGGACCTCGTGCTCCGCCGCGTCGAGGGCCACCATCGCCCCGCCGTCGGGCAGCGCCCGCATCAGCCGCCCGCGCGCCGCGACCAGGCGTACGGCGTCGGCGAGGTCCAGCACTCCCGCGACGTGTGCGGCCGCCAACTCGCCCACGGAATGGCCCGCCAGGAAGTCGGCCCGCACTCCCCAGGACTCCACCAGCCGGAAGAGAGCCACCTCGTAGGCGAACAGGGCGGCCTGGGTGAAGTCCGTGCGGTCGAGCAGGGCGTCCGGCGAGCCCGGCTCGGCGCGGATCACCGTGCGCAGCGGCCGGTCGAGTTCGCCGTCCAGCGCGTGGCAGACCTCGTCGAAGGCCTCGGCGAACACGGGGAACGCCTCCCGCAGTTCCTCGCCCATCCGCGTGCGCTGCGCGCCCTGCCCGGTGAACAGGAAGGCGGTGCGGGTGCGCGGGTCGGCCAGGCGCGTCAACGACCCCGCGCCAGGTGTGCCGTCGGCGATCGCCCGGAGTCCGGACAGCATGCGCTCGCGGTCCGCGGCCGGCACCATCGCCCGGTGTGTGAGCGCCGACCGCGACACCGCCAGCGAGAAGCCCACGTCCGCCGGCGACAGGCCCGGCCGGGCCTCGACGTGGTCGGCCAGCCGTCGGGCCTGGGCCCGCAGGGCCGCCTCGTCGGCCCCGCCGACCAGCCACGGCACGGCCGGCCCCGGCTGCGCGGGTTCCTGCGGCGCGGGTTGCCGGCCAGGGGCGCGGTCGGCGGCGGCCGGCTCCTCGATGATCACGTGCGCGTTGGTGCCGCCGATCCCGAAGGCCGACACGCCGGCCCGGCGCGGCCGACCGGCGGGCGCGGGCCACGGCCGGGCGGCGGTCAGCAGCTCGACCCGGCCCGCGGACCAGTCGACGTGCGGGGTGGGAGCGGCCACGTGCAGGGTCCTGGGCAGCTCGCCGTGCCGCATGGCCTGGGCCATCTTGATGATCCCGGCGACTCCGGCGGCGGCCTGGGTGTGCCCGAGGTTGGACTTGACGCTGCCCAGCCACAGCGGGGGGTCCTCCGGCCCCCGGCCCCGGCCGTAGCCGGCGAGCAGCGCCCGCGCCTCGACGGGATCACCGAGCGCGGTGCCCGTCCCGTGCGCCTCCACGGCGTCCACCTCGTGCGCACGCAGCCCGGCGTCCGCCAGCGCCAGCTGGATCAGGCGCTGCTGGGCGCGGCCGTTGGGCGCGGTCAGGCCGTTGGACGCGCCGTCGGAGTTGACGGCGCTGCCGCGCACCACGGCCAGCACCGGGTGTCCGTTGCGGCGCGCGTCGGACAGCCTCTCCAGCAGCAGCACCCCGGCGCCCTCGGCCCAGGCGGTGCCGTCCGCCGTCGCCGAGAACGACTTGCACCGGCCGTCGGGCGCGAGGGCGCGCTGACGGCTGAACGCGACCAGCGGGTTGGGCGTCGCCATCACCGTGACGCCGCCGGCCAGCGCCAGCGAGCACGCGCCCGAGCGCAGCGCCTGGGCCGCCTGGTGCACGGCGACCAGCGAGGACGAGCACGCCGTGTCGATGGTGATCGCGGGTCCGCGCAGGCCGAACACGTAGGAGAGCCGGCCGGAGGCCACGCTGCCCGCCGAGCCCAGGGCGAGGTGGGCCTCCAATTCGTGCGCGGTGAAGCGGGAGGCGTAGTCGCCGTACATCACGCCGAGGAAGACGCCCGTGTCGCTGTCCCGGACGGACGCCGGGTCGATCCCGGCCCGCTCCCACGCCTCCCAGGTGACCTCCAGCAGCAGTCGCTGCTGCGGGTCCATGGCGAGCGCCTCGCGCGGCGAGATGCCGAACAGGCCCGCGTCGAACTCCGCGGCGCGGTGCAGGAATCCGCCACTGCGTGTGTAGCAGGTGCCGATCCGGTCCGGGTCGGGGTCGTAGAGGGCGGCGAGATCCCAGCCCCGGTCGGTCGGCAGGTCCGAGATCGCGTCCTTGCCCTGCGACACCAACTCCCAGAGCCCTTCGGGGGATTCCACGTCACCGGGGTAGCGGCAGGCCATGGCGACGATCACCACCGGGTCCCGGTCGTACGGCTCCTCCGGCTCGGCGGTCCGCGGTGCGGTGGCGGTGACGGCCTCGGCCGTGGGTACGGCGGGCTCGGCGGGCTCGGCGGCGAACAGTTCGGTGTGCAGGTGGCGGGCGACGGCGGCCGGGGTGGGGTGGTCGAAGACCAGCGTCGTCGGCAGGCTCAGCCCGGTCGACGCCGCGAGCCGGTCGATCAGCTCGATGGCACCGAGCGAGGTCAGCCCGAGGTCCGCGAAGGTACTGTCAGCGAACGAACCGTCCTCCTGAGGCCCGCTCTCCGGCGCGCGGCCCCGGACCCGGGCCGTCTCGGCGCACACCCTCTCGCACAACGCGCGTTCCTGCTCCTCCCGGGGCAGCGACAGCAGCCCGCGCACCAGGGAGCCGCCGGCCGGGGCCGGGGCCGGGGCCGGCGCCGCAGCCGGGTCGCTGAGCACCGCATGGCGGACGATCTTGCCCGACGGCGTGCGCGGGACGGCCGCGATCTCACGGACCTCGACGGGGACCTTGTGGTCCGCGAGCTGCGAGCGGCAGACGTCGAGCACCCGCCGCGGGTCCAGGCCCTCCGGGCCGGGCACCACGAAGGCGACCGGGACCTCCCCGAGGACGGCGTGCGGCAGACCGAGGACCACCGCGTCCCGCACCCCGGGACAGCCCCGCAGGACGTGCTCGACCTCCGTGGGATGGATGTTCTCCCCTCCCCGGATGATCAGTTCGCTGACCCGGCCGGTGAGGACGAGGTGGCCGTGTTCGGCGCGCCGCCCGAGGTCCCCGGTCCGGTACCAGCCCTCCCGCAACGCGGCGGCCGTCGCCTCCGGCTGGTCGTGGTAGCCCGTCATGAGGTTCGGACCGCTGACCCAGATCTCGCCCTCGCCGCCCGCGAGGACGTCGGCCCCGCTGTCCGGATCGACGACGCGGACCTCGACACCGGGTACCGGCAGTCCGCAGGACCCGTCGACCCGGGGGCCATTCGGGCGGGCCACCGCGATCGCGCCGCAGGTCTCGGTACTGCCGTAGACGTCGAGCAGCGGCGCGCCGAGCGTCTCCTCCACCGCTCCGCGCAGCCCGGGCGGACACGGCGCGCCCGCCGTGACGCAGAGCCTCAGCCCGGGCCGCGGCGCGGGGAGCGGGGTGTCCTTCGCCGAGGCCATCAACCGGTGGTACGTCGTGGGAACGCCCGCCAGGACGGTGAACGGCCCGCCGAGGGCGGCGCTCGGGGTGCGCAGCGTGCGCCACAGGTCGCCGGGCGTCAAGGCCTCGCCGGGCGTGGGCAGTTCGCCGACGATCGCGGTGCTCGCGCCGACGGCCGTGGTGCCCAGGATCGCGAGGGAGTGCCCGAAGCTGTGGAACAGCGGCAGCGGCCACAACAGCCGGTCCTCGGAGGAGAGCCCGAAGAGCGGCGCGTAGCAGGCCGCCACCGACCACAGTGCGCTGCGCTGCGTGGAGAGCACGCCCTTGGGGCGGTGGGTGGTCCCGGAGGTGTAGAGCAGCCAGGCCGGGTCGTCGAGCCCCAGGTCGTCGGGGGCCGCGGGCCCGCCCCCGGTCGAGGCCGCAGTCTCGAAGAGGACGGTGCCGTCGGGGGCGTTCGACGGGATCGGGCCCGCCCCGGTGAGCACGGTGTGCAGGCCGCGGTACGCGGCGCCGAGGCGGTGGAGCTGCGCGAGGTGCGCGGGGTCGGTGATGATGGCCGAGGCGCCGCTGTCCCGCAGGTAGTGGTCGAGTTCGTCGTCGGAGGAGCGGGGGTTGAGCAGGACGCCGACCGCCCCCGCCCGCAGCACGGCGAGGCAACCCTCCACCAGCTCCACGCAGTTGCCCAGGCAGAGCGCCACCCGATCCCCGCGCCGGACCCCCGCCCACACGAGCGACCCGGCCAGCCGCCCGGTCCGCCGCTCCAACTCGGCGTAGCTGACGCCGCGCGAGAAGTCGTGGAACGCGACCCGGTCCCCCGACCGCTCGGCGTGCCTCCTCAGCAACTCCGGCAGCGGCCGCACCAGATCGTCATACCGCAGTTCACCACTCACGCCCCGGCTCCGACCTCTCGCCACTCGTGACCCACTCCCCCGTCGATCCCCTCCGTACCCAGTAACACACGGGCACAGACCGAGTCCTGCGGACTCGCCGCAGCTGCGCTCGCGGCCGCTGAGGAACTGCGGCGCTTCGAAGCCGCAATCAGGCCTCCGACCTGCGGAAACAGCAGCTCTCCAGCCCCAGGAGGGCGCGAGGTCACAGCACCGTGGACTTTGAGCGCTGCCCCCGATACCGCCCTCCCCGTCCGGCGCCCGTGTCAGGCTGGGGGAATGCTCTCCGACTCCGCCGCCCCCAACGCCTGGCACACCCCGGCCGAACTGGCGCCGCTCGACGGCAACGAGGCCTTCCGCGGCACCGATGCCGGGACGGTGCTGGACTTCTGGCGCTACGCGATGCCCGACTTGCGAACCAACACCACCCGGGGCCTGCTCGCGGAATTCCTGGTCCACCGCGCCGTCGGCGCTGTGGCACGCAACATGGAATGGGACAGCTTCGATGTCCTGACGCCTGACGGGCTCAGGATCGAGGTCAAGACCAGCGCCTACCTCCAAGCCTGGGGTCAGCGTCAGCTGTCGGAGATTCGCTTCTCCCGGCTGCGCGGACGCACCTGGACTCCCGAGGACGGTGACGCCGCAGAGCAGTCCTACAACGCGGATGTCTACGTCTTCGCCCTCCATACCGCGCTCACCCACGCCGACTACGACCCGCTCGACATCGGCCAGTGGCGCTTCCACGTCGCTTCCCGTGCTCTCGTGGAGGCCACCGGACAGGCCAGCCTGGGCCTTGCTTCCGTACGCCGGCTGTGTGGCGAACCCGTCGACTACGAGGGGCTCGCGGCCCGGATCTCGGCCTGCTCCCTCCAGTCACCCTCAACTGGCGGAGCCACCGAAGCTGCCACCGCCACTGCGTGACAGCGCGCCGGCAGGCCGAACACACACCTCCGTCAAGGCGCTGCCGCTGCCGGCGCTTCGCGTGGCCGGTGGGCGTCCTTGAGCCGGTCGGCACCGACCTGACCACGCCTGATACCTTGCCATCGCCGTGGTGTACGGGAAACCGGTCTGAGTCCGGTGCGGCCCTCGCCACTGTTGCCGCGGAGTTCCGCGGCCCTCGCTGACCGGCTTTTCCAGCGGTCAGGGCCACTGGGCGGGCTGGAAGAGCCGTCCGGGAAGGTCGGCTGCGGCGTGTTGATGCGGAAGCCAGGAGACCGGCCACGGCGCGACATGTTCCACGAGGGTTTTGGAGAACACGTGCCCAGCGGTCTGCTGTATCCGTTTCGATCGATATGTTCTGTTCGCCCCACAGGTCCGATACGTGTCGGCCGGGTGGTCGCGGCCGTCCTGTTCACCGGCGTGCTCGGGGCCTGCACCGGCGCCCCCGCGCCCGCCACGTCCGGCGGGGCGGCCGGAAGTGCCGCGCCGGTCAGCGTGGACAACTGCGGGACCACCGTGACGGTCGGCGCGCCGCCCGCCCGGCTGGTGACGCTCAACGAGGGTGCCACCGAGGTGGCCCTGTCCCTCGGCCTGCAGTCCCGCATGGCCGGTACCGCCTACCTCGACGATTCCGTCCCGGAGAAGTGGAAGGCGGCCTACGACTCCGTCCCGGTGCTCTCCAAGGACTACCCGACGAAGGAGAAGCTCCTCGCGGCCCGTCCCGACTTCCTGTACGCCTCCTACTCCAGCGCGTTCACCGACAAGGTCGCGGGCACCCGGGACGAGCTGCGCGGCCAGGGCATCCCGTCGTACCTGTCCCCGTTCGGCTGCTCGGACAAGAGCCAGGTGCCGCCGACGGCCTGGCAGGCGGTGTGGGGCGAACTGAACGACGTCGCCAAGGTCTTCGGTGTCACGGAGCGGGCCGCCGCGATCCAGCAGCAGCAGGAGCAGCAGCTCGCCCAGTTCACGGCGACGGCCGCGGGCAAGGGTCTGAAGGTCCTGTGGTACGACTCGGACACCAAGTCGCCGTTCGTCGGTGCCGGCCACGGCGGACCTCAGCTCGTGCTCGATGCCGTGGGCGCCCGCAACGTCTTCGCGGACCTGCCCGGCGGCTGGCAGAACGTGAGCTGGGAGAAGGTCGTCGCGGCGGACCCGGACGCCATCGTGGTCGCGGACGCCGGCTGGGACACGGCCCAGTCCAAGATCGACTACTTGGAGAACGACCCGGTGCTGAGCAAGCTCACCGCCGTGCAGCGCAAGGCTTTCGTGGTGGTGCCGTTCTCGGAGTCGACTCCCGGCGTGCGGCTCGCCGACGGTGCCGCCCGGGTGTCCGCAGGGCTGGGCCAGCTGCACCCGGGTTCATGACCACCGAACCCCGCCCCGCCGTGCGGCCCCCCGGTCCGGGCCGCACGACGGCGGCCCTGGCCATCGGTGCGGCCCTGCTGCTGACCACCGTGCTCCTCGGCCTGGCCGTGGGCTCGCAACCCGAGCCGGTCCGGACGGTGATCGATGTCGTGGCGCGCCGTCTCGGGCTGGGCGGCCCGCACGTCACGCTGCTGGACGACCAGATCGTCTGGCAGTTGCGGCTGCCCCGGGTTCTGGGAGCGGCTGCCACCGGCGCGGGCCTCGCGGTCTGCGGCGCGGTGCTGCAGACGCTGACCGGGAACGACCTGGCCGACCCCTTCCTGCTCGGGATCTCCGACGGAGCCGCCGCCGGCGCGGTCACCGTGATCGTCCTCGGCGTCGGTGTGACCGGCGCCGTGGGCACCGGCGCGGTGGCGACGGCGGCCTTCGCCGGTGCCCTGCTCGCCGCCGTCGTCGTCCTGGCGCTGGCCGGCGCCCGCACCCGGTCGCTACCGACCACCCGGACCGTGCTCGCCGGCATCGCGGTGGGGCAGATGTGCGGGGCCTACACCTCGTTCGTCGTGCTGGTCCTCGGGGACCGCAACGCGGCCCGCGGTGTCATGGAGTGGACGCTCGGCTCGGTCGCCGGCGTGCGGTGGCCCACCGCCGTCTTCCTGACCGCGGTCGCGCTGGTCGGCGTCACGGTCCTGGCCTCCTCGGCCCGCGACCTGGACGCCTTCGCCTTCGGCGAGACCGCCGCCCGCTCCCTGGGCGTCCACGTCGAGCGCACCCGCTGGGTCCTCGTCGCCACCGCCGCGCTGGTGACCGCGTGCCTGGTCGCCAACACCGGCGTCATCGGGTTCCTCGGCCTGGTCGTACCGCACGTGGTCCGTCTGGTCTGCGGCCCGCGCCACGCCCTCCTGCTGCCCGTGTCGGCACTGGTGGGTGCGTCCCTCCTGGTGGGCAGCGACATCGTGGCGCGCTCGGTCCTGCCCGACCGGGAGATCCCCGTCGGCGTCATCACGGCCGGGCTCGGAGCGCCCTTCTTCGCCTGGCTGCTGTGGCGCCAGGGGCGGGCCGAGGGGGGACCGCAGTGACCGTGCCGCCCCCCGCCGAGCTGCGCGCGGAGGAGCTCCGCGTGCGCATCGGCGGAGCCACCCTGCTGGACGCGGTCTCGCTCGCGTTCGCCCCCGGCCGGATCACGGGCCTGCTCGGGCCCAACGGCGCCGGGAAGACCACCCTGCTGCGCGCGGTCGCCGGACTGACCCGGCCGAGCGCGGGGCGCGTCCTCCTGGACGGAGAGGACCTCCACGCCCTCACGGCCCGCCGACGAGCACGACGGGTGGCCTTCATGGAGCAGCAGGCGGACACCCGGTTGTCGCTGCCGGTCCGTCAGGTCATCGAGCTCGGACGCACGCCGTACCGCAGCCGCTGGCCCGTGCCGACGAACTCCGCCGCCGACGCCCACGAGCGGTCCGTGTTCGCCGATGCCGTTGCCGCGGCCGACGTCGGACACCTGCTCGACCGGGCCTGGCCGACGCTGTCGGGCGGCGAACGGCAGCGGGTCCAGCTCGCGCGGGCACTGGTGCAGGAGCCCGGCGTGCTCCTGCTCGACGAGCCCACCAACCACCTCGACCTGCGCCACCAACTCGGCTTCCTCGGCGCCGTACGCGGGCTGGGCGTCACCACGGTGGCCGCGCTGCACGACCTCGAACTCGCCGCCGCCTACTGCGACGAGGTCGCCGTCCTGCTCGACGGCCGGCTGGTCGCCCACGGGCCCAGCTCCGACGTGCTCACCTCGCCCACGATCGCGCACGTCTACGGCGTCGACGTGACCGTGGAACGACACCCCCGGCACGACAGGCCGCACATCCGGTGGAACGGACTGCTCCCCGAAGGGACAACACCATGACCCTCCCCGTCCCGGGCGCACCCGCCCGCCGCAGTGCCACGCTCCTGGTCGGCATGTCGATCGGGGAATCCGTCCGCCGTGACGAACTCCTCCGGACCGCGGCCTCGCACCGGGCCTCGATCGCTTTCCTTCAGCAGGCGGACCCCTCCCTGTCGGCCGAGCTGACCAGGCTGGCCGACGCGGGCACCGAGACCGTGGTCGTGATCGGCGTCCGCCTCGCGGCTTCCGGCCCGGGCCAGTCCTGGCTACGGCGGATCGCGGCGCACTGGTGGCGCGAGCGCGCGGGCCACCGTCCCGAACTCCTCGTCGCGACCCGCCTCGCCGACTCACCGGACGCGGTCCCCGCGGTGGCCGCGGTGACGAAGGCCGTCACCGGCGAGGAGCCCGGCCTCACGTCCGCGGCCTGGGAGGACGTCCCCGGCCACCGGCACCAGGTCCTGGTGTGCCGCGGCCCGCGTTGCGCGGCCCAGGGCGCGGAGGAGGGACTGCGCGCCCTGGTACAGGAGCTGACCGAGCGCGGCCTCGGCGACGACGACGTGCTCGTCACCCAGACGGGGTGCCAGTTCCCCTGCAACCAGGCCCCCGTCGTCAGCGTGCAGCCGGACGACATCTGGTACGGGAGGATCGACCCGGCCGTCGCCGGCCGCATCGTCACCGAGCACCTCGCCGACGGACGACCGGTCGAGTCCCACCGGCTCCCACGCCACAGGAGCTGACCCACGCCGAAGGCCAGAGGCCCTGCCGGAGACACCTCCGGCAGGGCCTCTGTCGGTCAGTGGCCACCGAGGTCCGCACCGCAGGCGAACAGTTTGTGCCGCGGAGGAAACGCGCTGATGACGGGCGGTCCGGGCGGTTCTGACGGGGGGTCGGAGCGGCTTGACACCCTGGTCGGGGGGCGCGTCTACTTGTCGACGCGACTCCTCGTTCGGTGAGGCGTCTGCACGGATACAGGCCACTGATCCGACGACGTCGAGAGACGCCCAGGGTCAGGACAGGTCTCCTCGGCTTAAGGGGTGACCCGAAGTGGCTTCCCGCCCGCTCGGGTGGGGATACGCCGTGCAGTGCCGAAGCTCTTACGTGAGGGGTGTCGCCACCCGGCAGCAGGGGCCGATGACGGCCCGGCGCTGCCCTGTCCGCGCGCAACCGAGGGAGGTGGGCGATGAAACCCGGTCATAGTACGTGTCACCGCCGCGCTCCCCTCACCATCGTGCACGCCTGAGACTCCGGCCCGACGTGCGCCAACTGCCCTGATCCGGGCGGCAGTCCGTGCTGCCCGGGGTCGGGGTGGTTCGCCACTCGTCCGCGCCGCCCGTACCGCCCGCGCCGGTTGACCGGCGCACCGGCGGCGGCATCTCACGTGCCCCGAAGAACGAGACACCCTCCGATGATCCTGACCGGTTCCGCCTGCACGCAGCTCGGGCAGGCGCCCCGACACCCGCTCCGGACGGGCGGGTCGGGCGGCCCGCCGACGGCAGACCGCACCGACCCGCCCGCACCGGGCCGACCGCTACGCGAGCAGCAGCGCGGCGTCCCACGGCAGGGCGCCGGCCTCCTCGGCGCCGCCCGCCAGGTGGTCGACCAGGGCGAGCGCGACGCCGGCCACTCCTTCCAGGAATCCGGCCCGGTCGCGCGCCCAGGTCGGCCGCTCCCCGCCGGATGTGACCGCGCCGGGCGGGAGCGGGCCAGGTGTGACCGCGCCGGGCGGGGGCGGGCAGGGGAAGGCGAACGCGGCCTCGGGGTCGTAGTGGGCGATGACCTCCTCGGCCAGCGGTCCGAGCCGGGCCAGCAGTGGCGCGTCACCACTGTCCCGGGCCACCCGGGCGGTGACCTGGAGCAGACCCGCGGCGCCGTGGCAGAGCATGGCGTCGTGCAGGCCCCGCCGCTCGCGCGGCCGGTCCAGCACGGCGTGGAGCGCACGGACCGCCGCGGCCGCCCAGCCGGGCTCGTCGAACGCCTGCCCCGCCAGTTGCAGGGAGCGGGCGACGCCCGGCGTTCCGTAGCACCAGGCGGCCCTGGCCCGGGGGGCGTCGACTCCGCCGGGCCGGTCCCCACCGGGCCGGTGTTCGTGCCCGGGGGTGAGGGAGGCCGGCCAGTCGGGGCCGTCGGCGCCCTCGTCGTCGTGGCGGCGGTGTGCCAGCAACCACTGGGCCATCCGGTGCGCGGCCTCGGCCATCCCCGGCACCACGACTCCCTCGCGACGGGCGAGCGCCAGCAGGGCCAGCGGCCCCGGCACGCCGTGCGCCAGGCCCAGGTTGAGGTGACCGTCCGGGAACCGCGCATCCGCTCCGGGCGAGGGCGGCCCCGGCACGCACCAGCCGGGCACCGTGCGGCCACCGATCCGCAGCGGCCGGCTCAGCTCGACCAGATACTCCAACACCGCGACCAACAGCGGCCGTTGGCCGTCACCGCAGGCCAGCAGGTAGCGGCCGAGCCCGGTCAGACCGCCGATGACGTCGTACACGGCCATGGCCGGCCCCCGCTCCCCCGCGGCCAGCCGGGCCCGCTCCAGCGTCAGCAGCGCGTGGACCCGCTCCGCCACCCGGCGGTCCAGGGCCGCGAGCAGCCCGGCGTAGTCCCCCGGGCCGGCGACCGCCGTACGGACCGCGAAGGCCAGCGCGGGCGCGCCCTGGTAGAGGCTGTCCGCCGCCGTCCCGCCGCCCAGCCGGGAAACCGCCGAAGACAGCTGGGCGTGCGTCACCGGACGCCAGGACCGGTCCTGGCGTGCCAGCCGGGCGAACAGCAGCGCGATGCCCGGGTAGCCGTCGCCGAGCGACGCCGCTGACCACGGGCTCACTCCGAGGTACGGATCGGCGTTCCCCGGGGCCGCCATGACCCGGGGCGCCCGGTCGGGATCGCGCAGCAGCCGCGCGACCGACTCCACCGCCTCCGCCGCCGTCCGCTCGACGGCGCCTTTCCCCCGGTTTTCCGTCATGGAATTCTCCATGCCATGCCCTTCTTTCGGATCGTGTTTCCGGCATGCCCGAAGACACCTTGCCACAAATCTCGGAAGATTCCCCACGGGGCTTCGGTTGACGGAAATCGAAAAGCCTCGTAGCGTCATTCACGAGCCGGACAGACCGGCTGATTCCGAAAGGGAGAAAATCATGCAGAACATTGTTTTCGCCGACGCCGAGCTGCAGTTCGACGCCTTCGACCTGGACCTGAAGGAGACCGTCAGCCAGGGCGACGAGGCCGCCGCCGTGCAGCACCCGTCGCTGGGCACCTGCTTCTGCAGCCACGGCTTCCCCTGCTGAGTCGTCGCTGCACAGCGCCCCGGGCGGGCTTTCGGCCCGCCCGGGGCGGTATTCAGGACGGGAAATTCCCCAGGTTTTCCAGGGGTTTGAAAAAGGAGTTCTCGCATGCCCGCAACCGCACCTTTCCGAGGGGCTGGAACTCCATTGTTCCGCTGCGCGGACACCGCATTGTTGCGGGCGCCGGTCTTTCCTCGACACCGCATCGAGGAAACCTTCGCGGATTTTCCCGCCGAGGCGGCCGACGAGCCGGAACAGCTGTCCCGGCAGCTCGCCCGACTCGGTGCCGACCCCGAGCTGCGGGCCGCCGTCGCCCTGGCCAGCCCGTCGCTGGCACGTCTCGTGGACAAGGTGCGGGAGGGAGGCGCCGTCGAGCCGAAGCGCCTGCGCAAGGCCGTGCTCTCGCTGAGCCGCTACCAGCTCCGGATGACCGCGCGGCCCACACCCTTCGGGCTCTTCGCCGGTGTCGCCGCCGTCCGGGTGGCGGCCTCCGTACCCACGACCGCCACGCCCGCAGCACCCACGGCCGCCGTACCCGCACCCGAGGCCGGTGACGCGAGCGCACGGCTCGGCACCGCCCACCGTCCCGTCGCCCGGCCCGACATGGGCTGGCTGAGCGCGCTGCTCGCCGGCCTGGAGACCAGGCCCGACACCCTGGCGGCCCTGCGGATCGTCGCCAACGAGCTCACCTTCGTCCGCGGCGACCGTCTCGTCCTGCCCTACGTGCCCGAGCGCCACGCCGCGGAGCCCGCGGCCGGCCGGACCGTCATCGAGGTCTCCATCCGCCACACCCCCGCCGTACGCGCCGTACTGGAACTGACGGCGGAGCCCGTCCAGTTCGCCGAGCTGGGCCGTCGGCTGTGCGAGCGGTTCCCCGGCACCCCGGAACACCGTGTGAACGGCCTGCTGGTGCAGCTGGTCGAGCGCGAGTTCCTGCTCACCGACCTGCGCCCGCCGACCACTGCCACCGACCCGCTGGCGCACGTCCTGGACCGCCTGCCCGCCGGCCCCGAGCGGGCGGAACTCGCCGCCGTCCACCGGGAACTGGGCGCGGCCCGGCCCGGCACCGACTACTCGTCCGTCCTGCGCCGGATGCGACGCCTGCACGAGGCCGACCGCCGGCTCCAGGTGGATCTGGCCCTGGACGCCGACGTGACGCTGCCCGCCGAGGTGGCGGCCGAGGCCGAACGCGCCGCCGAGGCACTGTGGCGGGTCTCCCGCGCCCGCAGCGCGCCGCCCCACCTGGCCCAGTACCACGGCGAGTTCGTCGAACGCTACGGCACCGACCGGCTGGTCCCCCTCACCGAACTGCTCGACCCCGACCGCGGTCTCGGCGCGCCCGCCGGCTACCTGATGCCGCCCAGCGAGCGCGAGCAGCCCGCCAGGCCCGAGCCCTCGCCCGCGGACGCGCTGCGGATCGAGCTGGCCCAGGCGGCCGCCATGGCCGGTGCATCCGAGGTGGTCCTCGACGACGGCCTGCTCGCGCGCCTCAGCCCCGACACCGACCTGCCCCCGCCCGCCTCGCTGGAGCTCTACGCCCGGGTACTGGCCGGCTCCGCCGAGGCGTTGGCGCGCGGCCGGTTCCGACTCTGGCTGACCCCGGAGACCGGCGCGGACCACGCCGGCGCGACCATCGGCAGGTTCTCCCACCTGCTGCCGGACGCAGCGCAGCGGATCGCGGCGGCCTGCGCGGCGGCCGAGAGCGCGGACGCCGAAAGCGCGACTGACGACGGCACTGGCGACGGCACTGGCGACGACAGCATCGAGGCCGCCCAACTCGTCCTGCGGGCCTCTCGGTCGCGGTCGGCCAACCTCAACCAGGTCCGCCGTCTGCTGGACCGGCAGATCGTGGTCGGCGCCTTCGCCGACCGCACGGCCCCCGGCACGGTGCCGCTGGACGACCTCGCCGTGGGGGCCGACCTCACCGGCCTCCAGCTGGTGCGACTGAGCAGCGGCCGCCGGATCGTTCCGCTGGCCTGGAACATGCTCAACCCACAGGCCCAGGTCGGCAACGTGGGACGCTTCCTGCGCGAGCTGCGCCTGTCGGGTGTCCGGCCCGGCTTCACCTGGGACTGGGGCCCGCTGGAGCAGGCGCCGTACACCCCGCGCGTGCGCTACGGACGCACCGTGCTCGCCCCGGCCCGCTGGCGGCCGTCCGCGCCGTTCTTCGCCGACACCACCCTGCCGGAGCGGGAGTGGCGGCTGGAGTTCGACCGCTGGCGGGAGCGCTGGAGCGTACCGGACCACGTGCTGCTCTGCGTCGCCGATCGCGGCCTGGAACTCGACCTCTCCGCCGGGCTGCACCTCCGACTGCTGCGCCAGGACGTCGCGCGGTGGCCGGAGGCCGTCCTGCGCGAGGCACCGACGGGCGAGGACGCGTACGGCTGGCTGTCCGGCCCGGCGGGCGCGCACACCGCGGAGGTGGTCTTCCCGCTGCTCGCCGACGCGCCGATCCCGCGCCCCCGTCCCCGCCCACGCCCACGCCCCGCTGTGCGCCCGGCGCCCGCGCTCCGAGCCCAGCCACCCGGCGGCGAATGGCTCTACGCCAAGGTCTACTGCTCGACGCGACGTCAGAACGAACTGCTCGTCGGAGCGTTGCCCCGCCTGCTCGCCGCACTGCCCGCCGAGGTGGACCGCTGGTTCTTCCTGCGCTACCGCGACCCCGAACCGCACCTACGGCTGCGCTTCCACGGCGATCCGGCGGCGCTGAACCGGCAGCTGCTGCCGAACTGCCACGACTGGTTCGCCGAACTGCGCCGCTCCGGACTGGCCTGGCGACTGGTGCTCGACACCTACGAGCCCGAGTGGGAGCGCTACGGGGGCCCGGCCGCGACCACCGCCGCCGAGGACGCTTTCGGCGCGGACAGCGCGGCCGTGCTCGCCCAGCTCGACGCGCTGGAGGCGGGCCGGCTCGACCTGGACCCGAGGCTGCTGGGCGCCCTCAACATGCTCGACCTGGCCCGGCACGTCCACGGGGACACCGCCGAGGGCGCCGCGCGGGCGGAGGAGTGGCTGCTGGCCACCTATCCCAGATCCGCCGTCCACGCCCAGCTGCGCGACCTGCGGACGGCGGCCGTGCGGCTGAGCGACCCCGCCGACGACCGGGCGGCCCTGCGCGCCCTGCCCGGCGGCGGCGAGCTGCTGGCGAGCTGGCAGCGCCGGGCCGGTGCACTCGCCCGCTACGGCGAGGCGCTGCGCGCGGCCGCCCCCCGGGGTTCCGAACTGCCCGGCCTGGTGCACCTGCACCACAACCGGCTGCTCGGCATCGACCCGGAGGCCGAGGACCACGCCCGCTCCGTCGCCCGCGGCGCGATGGAGGCCCAACGGGGCCGCCGCCTGCGCCGACCCTGAGTTCAGGGGCCCGACCGCGGGCCCACCGTCAGCGGCGTGCCGGCCAGCCCCTCGGCGGCGCGAGCCGGTCGTCGCCGATGCCGGGCTACCCCGAGACCGGCTCCGGACGGAAGGCCTGGTCGATGTTGTCCTCGACCCACGAGCGAAGCGCGTTCAACGGCACCGCGGCACTCTGGCCGAGGCGGGTGAGGGAGTACTCGACGTGCAGGGGGACGACGGGGTACACGGTGCGGTCGAGGATGCCGAAGTCCTCCAGGCGGCGCAGGGTCTGGGTCAGCACCTTGGGGCTGACGCCCTGGAGGCGGCGCTGGAGTTCGCCGAACCGCTGGGGGCCTTCCTGGAGGGCGCCGATGGCGAGGGCGGCCCACTTGTTGGCGAGCAGGTCGAGCAGGACGCGACAGGGGCACTGGGCGGCGTAGACGTCGTGCTGCGAGTGCTCGCCGCTGGGGCAGGTGGTCGTCATGCTCACTCTCCTCACCAGGACACTTCCCGATGGGAAGTACTAGCCCTTGAAGGTAACCATACCCGCGGGGATAGCGTCGCCGGCATCGAGGAACGGCCGCCGAAAGGCCTTCCACACTCTGATGCTTCAGGAGATGACGCATGTCCGCAGACACGATGCGCGCGGTGGTCCAGGACACGTTCGGCGGGCCGGAGGCGCTGCGGGTCGCCGAGGTGGCGCGCCCGGTGCCGCTGCCGACGGAGGTGCTGGTGCGGGTGCACGCGGCCGGGATCAACCCGGTGGACTGGAAGACCCGCGACGGCTCCGGCATGGCCGGCCTGCTGGGTGAGCCGCCGTTCACGCTCGGCTGGGACGTGTCCGGCGTGGTCGAGGAGGTCGGCTTCGGCGTGACCACGCTGAAGGCCGGTGACGAGGTGTACGGCATGCCGTGGTTCCCTCGTGCCGCGAACGCCTACGCCGAGTACGTGACCGCCCCGGCCCGGCAGTTCGCCCGCAAGCCGGCCACGCTCGACCACGTGCACGCCGCCGCCGTGCCGCTGGCGGCACTGACCGCCTGGCAGGCCGTCGTCGACACCGCCCAGGTGCGGGCCGGCCAGCGGGTGCTGGTCACCGCGGCCGCCGGCGGGGTGGGCCACTTCGCGGTCCAGTTCGCCCGCCACCTGGGCGCCCACGTGGTCGCCACCGCCAGCGCCGCCCGGCACCCCTGGCTCAAGGAGCTCGGCGCCGACGAGGTGATCGACTACACCGGCACCCGCTTCGAGGACGCCACCGCCGGCATCGACGTCGTCATCGACCTGGTGGGCGACGACCACGACCTGACCAGCATCCGTTCCCTGAAGGTCCTGCGCCCCGGCGGCCTGCTGGTCGCCGTCCCGGCCGGCGTCTCCCCCGAGCTGGCCGCGGCCGCCGAGGCGGTCGGCGTGCGGGTCACCCCGTTCCTGGTCGAGCCGGACGGCACCGCGCTGACGACGATCGCCGCGCTGATCGACGCCGGCGAGGTCGCCGTCGAGGTGGAGCGGACCTTCCCGCTGGAGCAGGCCGGGGCCGCTCATGCCCGCGGCGAGGCGGGCCGCACCCGCGGCAAGCTCGTCCTCACCACCGAGGTCGGGCCCGGAGCCAACTGACCGCCGATCAGGGACGGGTGGGGTTCCCGGCTCGCCCACCTCACCTCATCCCACCCCGCCTCACCTCGCCTCACCGGACTCGCCTCACCGGACTCGCCTCACCGGACTCGCTCGACGCTCCACCTCGGCAGGTACTCGAAGAACGCGACCGCCTCCTCCCGCCACCGGGGGCGCCAGGCCGCGGCTTCCGTGGCGGCCGCGTGCGCGAAGCGCCGCATGTCCGCCCGCATCCGCTCCGGAACGCCGTGGCGGCGGGCGATGTCGCGGATGGCGGCGACGGTCTCCTCGGTGCAGGCCCCGTCGCCGAGCGCGGACTCCACCACGGCCCGCTCGGCGTCGGTGGCCGCCGCCAGGACGGCGCGGACGGTGTAGTTGCGCCGCCCCTCCCGGATGTCCGTTCCGGTGGGCTTGCCCATCGTCCCCGCGTCGCCGAAGAGGTCCAGGTAGTCGTCGCGCAGCTGCCCGCAGATCCCCACCAGCCGGGCGTAGCGGCGCAGTTCCCCGTCGTGGGCGGCGGGCTGGACGCCTGCGGCGAGCAGTCCCAGCTGGAGCGGGGCGAGGACGGAGTAGCGGGCGGTCTTGTAGTCGGCCACGTCGTGCAGCACCTCCTCGTCCGGGTCCGCGGTGAAGTCCCGCTCCAGGTCGACGATCTGGCCGACGAACGTGGCCGTCGCCGCTCGCGTCTGCACCTCGACCATGGCCTGTCGGACCGGGAGCGGGGCCCGGGAGTCGAGGAGGACCTGGAGGGACAGCGCGAGGGCGAGGTCGCCGGCGAGGACGGCGAGCCCGAGCGCGGCCTGCGGCCGGTCGGGGAACCGCTCCCGGTAGGCGTAGTAGGTGGAGGGCCCGCCCCGGCGGGTGGGGCTGTCGTCGATGATGTCGTCGTGGACCAGCCCGTGGGTCTGGAGCAGTTCGATGCTCAGCGCGGCGTCGTCCAGCCCCGCCACGGGTTCGGCGGTCACCAGCCGGGCGGCCTCGAAGAGCAGGGCCACCCGCATCCGCTTGCCGCCGCGCAGCGAGAGGTCCCGCAGCAGGGCCAGGCAGTCCGGGGTGAACCGGCTGGACGACGGGGCGTCGAAGGCGGCGGCCAGGTCCTGGAAGTACTGCTCGGCCAGCGTGCCGAACCGGCGCTCGTACCCGGCGAGACGGGCCCGGATCTGCTCGGTGGGGACGGCGGCGGTATCGGTCACGAAGGTGTCTTCCGTTCGGGCGGGGACGCGCGCCCGCGCAGGCGCGGAGGTGCCACGGATCCCGGTGGTGGTCCGTCACCCATGCTGCCCCATCGGCCTCCCGGTTCGGGATATTGGGGAGCATGCAGACGATTTCTCTGGACACACAGGCCCGTGAACACCTGGAGCGCGCGGCGGCAGCCTCCTCGGGACGCAGCGCGGCGACCGGCGCGGGCGACCTGATCCCCATCCCCGAGGCTCGCCACAGCGTCGAGGCGATCGAGGATTCGGCCGTGCTCCTCACCATCGCCAAGCGCGACTGAGACAGCACACCGGACAGGTGCCGGACCGGGCCCGCTCACACGTGTGCGGTCCGGCACCCACCCCGTCCGAGGCGGCCGCCCCCGTCGCCGCCGTCACGCCTCATCCGCTCTGTGCCCTCAGAAACCCTCGCCCCCCAGCATCAAGTCCCTCCCGCCCAGGAAGGTCAGCCCGGCGGCGTCGTTCAGCTCGCTGGGAAAGCGGGTCAGGGCGAGTTGCAGGGCCTGCAACGAGTCCACGCCGAAGATCGCCGTCACGCGGTCGCCGACATCCGGGTGTCCGGTGATCCGGCACGGGCAGTACCAGTCCGGCCCCTCCGGGTCGCGGCAGGGCATACCGACCTCCAGCAGCACCGGCCTCTGCGTCCCGTCCGGAGCGGTAAAGGCCAGCTCACGACTGGCGATGACCTGGCCAAGCTCGTATTCAGCGCTCACCGCAGCAGTACAACACACCCCCGTTCGAAGAGCCGCTCCGCCGGAAGGCCGGCAGGAGTTCTGCCGGGAGCACGGTCCTGGTCGGGGGCGGCTCCCGGAGCCGGCTCCCGGGTGCGGTTCGTCCTGGGTACGGACGAACTCCCCTGCCCCTGAATGGTCCTCTTGATCGAGGCCGGGAATCACCGGCGCCATTCCTCAGAGGGGTTCCTCCGTGAACGAGCATGCACCGCACAGCCTCCTCCCGCGCTCCCGCCGGAGCGGCCGGCACCGGGCGGTCGCGGTCGTGACCGCCGTGGCCGCCGGCGTGATGACGGTCGGGGCGCTGGCACCGACCGCGGCGTTCGCCGGCGGCAAGCCGGACAACGTCCAGTCGAGCCTGAACGCGCTGGTCAAGGACGACGGCCTGCCCGCCGCACTGGCCTCCGTCAAGGGCCGCGACGGCCGCACCCGCACCTACACCGCCGGCGTCGGCGACGTCGCCACCGGAGCCAAGCCCCCCGTCGACGGGCAGGTACGGATCGGCAGCAACACCAAGACCTTCACCGCCGTCGTCGTCCTCCAGCTCGTCGCCGAAGGAAAGGTCGACCTCGACGCACCCGCCGAGACCTACCTCCCCGGGCTGCTGCGCGGCGACGGCATCGACGGACGCCACATCACCGTCCGGCAGTTGCTCCAGCACACCAGCGGCCTGCCCGACTACGTGGACAAGGACTCGATCCTCACCAACCCGGGCCGGTACTACGAACCGCGCGAGCTCCTCGACGCGGCCCTGTCCCAGAAAGCCCACTTCGCCCCGGGTGCGCGCTGGGAATACAGCAACACCAACTACCTGCTGGCCGGCCTGATCATCCAGAAGGTCACCGGGCGGCCGCTCGGCGAGGAGGTCAACCGGCGCATCGTCGACCGCATCGGCCTGCGCCACACCTACTTCCCCGCCCCCGGGGACACGGGCATCCGCGAGGCCCACCCCAAGGGCTACAACCGGGACGCCGACGGCTCGCTCCGCGATTACACCGAGCTGGACCCGTCCTGGGGTTGGGCGGCGGGCGCCGCCGTCTCCACCCCCAGCGACGTCACCCGCTTCTACACCGCGCTCCTCGGCGGCCGGCTCCTGCCCGCGGCGCAGCTCGCCGAGATGCGCACCACCGTCCCCGCCGACGAGGTGGTCGCCGGCGCCCGCTACGGGTTGGGCCTGATGAGCCGGCCTCTGTCGTGCGGCGGCGTCTACTGGGGCCACGGCGGAACCATTCCGGGCTACTACACCGCCGGGGGCGCCACCGATGACGGCCGGGCCACCAGCATCGCGGCGACCATGATCCCGAGTGATGCGACCGAGAAGCACGTTGCGGCCGCGGTGGACGCGGCCCTGTGCCGCTGACCCCACAGCCCCTCCCCGGTCCGGCCTGAGCGTCCGCACCAGTACGACCCGCGGGTTCTGCGCGCCCCGGCGCGCGCGGAACCCGCGCGCTCGCACACCCGCACACCTCGCCAATTCCCGCTTCCCGTAGAGGAGTTCTTCCGTGAACGAGCACGTCCCGCACAACCGGTCCCCCCGGAGCCGCCGCAGTCGGCACATGGTGGCGGCAGCCGTGGCCACCGGCGTGATGACGGTCGGGGCGCTGGCACCGACCGCGGCGTTCGCCGGCGGCAAGCCGGACAGCGTCCAGCAGAGCCTGAACGCGCTGGTCAAGGACGACGGCCTGCCCGCCGCACTGGCCTCGGTGAAGGGCCGCGACGGACGCACCCGCACCTACACCGCGGGCGTCGGCGACACCGCCACCGGCGCCAAGGTCCCCGTCGACGGGCAGATACGCGCCGGCAGCAACACCAAGACCTTCACCGCCGTCGTCGTCCTCCAGCTCGTCGCCGAAGGGAAGATCGGCCTCGACGCGCCCGTCGACACCTACCTGCCCGGCCTGCTGCGCGGCGACGGCATCGACGGACGCCACATCACCGTCCGCCAGCTGCTCCAGCACACCAGCGGCCTGCCCGACTACATGGAAGTCCCCCCCTTCTCGGACTTCGTCCCCATCCAGTACCGCTACTTCGAGCCCCGCGACCTCCTCGACGGCGCCCTCACCCAGAAGGCCGGCTTCCCTCCGGGAACCAGCTGGGGGTACAGCAACACCAACTTCGTCGTTGCCGGCCTGATCGTCCAGAAGGTCACCGGACGGCCTGTCGGCGAGGAGATCACCAAGCGCGTCATCGACCGCATCGGCCTGCGCCACACCTACTTCCCCGCCCCCGGCGACACCACCATCCACGAGGCCCACCCCCACGGCTACCTCCGCACCTCGCCGGACGCGGCCCCGATCGACTACACCGACATGGACTCCTCGATGGCCTGGGCGACCGGGGCGGTCGTCTCCACCAACACCGACCTCAACACGTTCTTCACCGCGCTCCTCGGCGGCCGGCTCCTGCCCCCGGCGCAGCTCGCCGAGATGCGCACCACCGTCCCCGCCGAACTCATCGGCCCGGGGATCCGCTACGGGCTCGGTCTGCAGAGCAGGCCGCTCTCCTGCGGCGGCCTGGCCTGGGGCCACGGCGGCACCTCCCCCGGCTACCGCTCCCGCAGCGGCGTCACCGACGACGGCCGCGCCGCCACCATCACCGTCACCACCGTCCCGGGCGACGACGGCGCGCAGCACATGGCGGCCGCCCTGGACTCGGCCCTCTGCCACTGACCGCCCGGCTCCTCGGGCCGGCCCCCCTGCCCCCGCAGGGGGGCCGACGCCGGGAGCCGCGGTCAGGCCCCGGCGGGCGCGGCGGACGCACTCGGCGGCGACCGTCGGGGCCACGAACCCGCAACGGCGAACGTCGGGAGACTGGCGCAACCGCCAGGTCCACTGCCGGCGCCGACTCGAACTCGCCGCATGATCACCGAAGGGCCGTGTCTGCATCCTTTCAGGATTGCCTTCCACGCCAGAGGCGATGCTACGTCCGGAGGTCAGGAGGTGGTGGCCTCGGCGACCGCGACCAGCTTGTCGACGGTGGGTGGCAAGGCGCGGCCGAGGATCCTCTTCATGACGGGTCGCAGGATGAACGATGTCGGTCCGTTGACGTGGATGTCGAACGTCACGTCGCAGCCGGTGGCGGTTTCGCTCACCGCGTGGATCCAGTCCATCCTTCCGCCCATCGGCAGGAAGTAGCGATCCGTGTACCGCGTGGGCGGCTCGCACTCGAGGATCTCGAACCTGCGCTCCGGCTGGCCCTTGAGCTTCACAGTTCCCGAGGCCCCGAGCCGGAAGGGCCCTCGTATGTCGGCGCGCTCCAGCGAGTCGTCCCACCTGGTGCGGGCGGGAACATCGGCGAAGAGTCCCCAGATGGTTTCAGGAGCGGCTTCGGCATGTCGTGTGACGGTGATGACGTGCATCGTCTCCCCTTGGAGGAGTGGGCCGGTGCGGCACCCGGGCGGCCAGTGAAACGTTCCGGAACGTTTCACTGACGATAGAGTGGGCGCGTCAGCACGTCAATACGTTACGTAACGTTTCGTCGTGCTACCCTGCGAGGGTGTCGTCACCACCGGACAAGCCGCGCCGCGATCGGACCGCCGAGATCCTGAAGGCGGCCTTCGAACTGCTGCAAGAACAGCCCTATGCCGAGATCACGATCGAGAACATCGCTGCGCGGGCACAGGTCGGCAAGCCCACGGTCTATCGGCGGTGGCCGTCCAAAGGCGCACTCGCCCTCGACGCCCTCATCGGGCACTTGCCCACGGTTGACTTCCCCGACAGCGGCGACGTCGCCCAGGATCTGCGGCAGTGGCTGTACAACATCGCCGACTCCCTCAGCGGCCCCTTCGGCCCCATGATCACCGGGCTGGTAGGTGCTGCTCAGCACGACCCCGATCTGGCCCAGGCCTGGAACGAGCGCATGTTCCAGCCGGTCAGGGCGGCCTACCGCCCGCACTTGAGCGCGGTGCAGGACGCCGGCCGGCTTCGCCAGGCCGACCCGGACGTGCTTGCCGACATGCTTGCCGGGCCCATCTGGTTCCGCGTTCTGATGACTGGCACCGTCCCCGATCGCGAACGGATCGACGCGATAGTCGAGGTGGCCACCGGTTTCCCCGCACCGCGCAACTGACAGGGAACACGCGCGTGAAAAAGGGGTTCGCCGAGCGCGAGCCACGCACGGCTCGCGCCTGTGCCACTCCACGTCTCGTGCAGCGGCGCTTCAGCCTGACCAAAGCACCTGACGCGGAGGGCACTGCCCCCCTGTCAGAACGTCGAAAGTCGAGCGACTGAGGAAACCGACCTCAACCGCCCTCGGTGCCCGCGAGACCACCGTCAGCAAGACTCCCATTCGATCAGCAAGCGCCTTGACCGGTACAACAACAGCCACTTACCGAAATCCTCGCCAACGAACTTCGACACCGCGGCCACCAGGTTGAGGTCGAACACCTCCACCTCCAAGCCGGCTGACCAGTGACATCTCAACCTCGGCATCAGGTCACCGGTGGTGGCTCACCACCGATACCAGTCGTCTCCGCCAGTGCGCAGCGAACGACCCACCTCGGTCCACCTCAACCCGCCGGGTTCGCGGGGCGGGCCTCGACCAGGCCGGACTCGTAGGCCGCGATCACCGCCTGGGCGCGGTCGCGGACGCTCAGCTTGGCGAAGATGCTGGTGATGTAGTTCTTGACCGTGGAGACGCTGATGCCCATCGCCGACGCGATCTCGGCGTTGTCCAGGCCGGTGGCCAGCAGGTGCCACACCTCGACCTCGCGGGGCGTCAGTTCCCCCAGGGCGGAGATCGGCAACGGCACCGGTGCCGGCGGCAGGCGGGGCGCGGTGACGTACGTGGAGATCAGCCGGGTGAGCAGGCGCGGCGCCACCGCCGCCTCCCCGTTGTGCACGGTGCGCACGGCCGCCGAGAGCTCCTCCGGGGAGACGTCCTTGGGCAGGAACCCGGAGGCGCCGGCGCGCAGGGCGGCGACCACGTACTCGTCCATGTCGAAGGTGCTCAGCGCCAGGACCCGGCAGGCCGGCAGTTCCCGCGTGAGCCGCTCGGTCGCCTGGACGCCGTCGAGCACCGGCATCCGGATGTCCATCACCACGACGTGGGGCCGGTGCCGGTGCGCGAGCTCGACCGCCTGCTGGCCGTCGTCCGCCTCGGCCACCACCTCGAACGCCGGGTCCGGTGCCAGGATCAGGGCCAGGCCCCGTCGCACCAGCGGCTGGTCGTCGGCGATCAGCACCCTGATCCGCTCCGGGGTTCCCGTCATCCGAACCGTTCCTCTCCGCCGGCCGGCGCCACCGGCAGGCTGGCCATCACCCGGAAGCCACCACCGTCCACGGCGCCGGCCACCATGCTGCCGCCCTGCAGCGCGACGCGTTCGCGCATGCCGATCAGACCGTACCCGGTGCGGCCCGCCCTCGCGCCGGCCGCACCGCCCGCTCCCGCCAGGGCGCCCACCAGGGTGTCGGCCGGCGCGGCGGTGCCGTTGTCGGACACCTCGACGGTGATCCGGTCCGGGTGGTACGTCAGCCGGACCCGCGCCCGGGCCCGGCCGGCGTGCTTGCGGGTGTTGGTGAGGGACTCCTGGACGATCCGGAACACCGCCAGGCCGGTGCTCGGCGGCAGCGGGCGCTCCTCCCCCAGGACGGCGAACTCGGTGGGAAGACCGGCCCTGCGGGACTCCTCGACGAGCCGTCCGAGGTGTCCGACACCGGGCTGCGGCTCGGCCGGTGACTCCTCCGGCTCGTCGCCGGCCCGGAGCACGTCGAGCAGTTGGCGCATCTCGCGCAGCGCCATCCGCCCGGAGCCCTCCAGCGTGACCAGGGCCTCGCGCACCACCTCGGTGTCACCCCCGAGGTTCGCTCTGGCGCCGCCGGCCATCAGCTGCATGGTGGTGATGTGGTGGGCGACGATGTCGTGCAACTCCCGTGCGATGCGGCGCCGTTCCTGTGCCACCGCGTGGTCGGCCAGCAGCCTGCGCCTGACCTCCACCTCGTGCTGCCAGCGCTTCAGCGCCTCGGCCGCGGCGAGGACCAACGCCGCGGCGAGCACGTTGGCCGCCACTCCCGGGAGCGGAGGCGGCAGCGGATACCCCCGGCCCAGCAGCGGTACGGCGGCCGCCGCGAGGGCGGCCGGTACCGCCACCACGAGGCCGCGCGAGCGGGCGACCGCGAACAGCGCGATGCAGAGCGTGCAGTTGAAGTGCTGCGGCACCGGCCCGCTCAGGTTCAGGGCCAGGCCGAGGGCCAGCACAGCCGTCAGTGACGCCAGCGGGTAGCGGCGCCTGGTGAGCAGCGGCATGGCCGCCAGTACGAGCAGGACCAGCGCGGTGAGGGCGATCGGCTGGCTCCCGTCCGGGCCGCCGATCGAGTAGCCGAGGATGTCCAGGCCGGCGGCCCCGACGGCCACCAGCGCGTCACTGGCCGTCCAGGGCAGGCCGTCGGATCTCGGCGACGGCGGCTGCGGCGGCGGCAGCAGCAGGGGCCGGTCGTGCGTCGACATGCTGGTGGTGGTCCTTTCTGTGGCCGGTCGGCCCCGGCCTTCGCCCGTTCACCGCAGCCGTCGTACCCGGCGAGCCGGCCCTACGGAGGCCTTCGCTCCCCGGGGGGGGCGTGCGCGTCCCGGAAGGGGGCGTCCGCGGTCCATTCTCCCTGCGCACGCCGGCACCGGACCGGCACCCGGGACCGATCCCGGACCAGGACCCAGGTCCTGGTCCGGGCCCGGTGGCGAGCCCAGGTCCCGACGGCGTTCTCCTCCCGCGCTCGGACGAGAACGCCCGGTACGCCGTGATGGTCTGGAGACGTGCCGGAAACCCCCGGCGACAGCACCACCGCCGGAGGACATCGTGATCCGCGCCCTGACCGGATTCTCCACCAGAAATCCGTGGAAGGTGATCGCCGTATGGGCGGTCCTGGGAATACTCCTGACCGTCCTGAGCCAGACGTTGATCTACCGGGTGACCCAGACACAGACGGCCGACTTCCTGCCGAAGAGCTACGACTCGGCCGCCGCCATGAAGATCGCCCAGGACCGCTTCGGGACGAAGCCCGACGCCAATCCGGTGACCGTCCTGGTCGCGCGGGCCGACGGCGGGGCGCTGACCGCCGCGGACCGGCAGCAGATCGGCGACGGGGCGAAGCGGCTGAGCCGCCTCAAGGTCACCATGCCCACGCCCAAGGACGCCGCGCCCCTTCAGCGGGACTACTCGCAGATCCCCCAGGTCAGCCCGGCCATGACCGCGCCCGACGGGACCTTCGAGCTGCTCTCCGCCAACCTCACCGGGAACCCCGCCGACCCGGGTCTGGAGAACACCTACCGGGCGTTCCGGGACGGCACCCGGGCTGAGTTCGCCGCCCAGGGGCTGCGGACCGGCTTCACCGGCCCACTCGCCGACCAGGTCGACTCCGCCGACGACGGCAAGACCCTCGCGACCGTCGCGTCCGCCTGCGCCGTCGGCCTGATCATCCTGCTCCACATCCTCGTCTTCCGCAGTGCCCTGGCCGCGCTGCTGCCGCTGATCGCGGTGGCCCTCGTCAGCGGCGTGGCCGCCGGAGCCGTCGTGGGCACCGCCCTGCTCACCGGCATCAAGCTCGACCCGTCCGTGCCGAGCCTGATCGGCGTGGTGCTGCTGGGCATCGGCATCGACTACTTCCTGTTCCTGATGTTCCGCTTCCGCGAGCAGCTGCGGGCCCACCCCGAGCGCCACCACCGCGCCACCGCCGCCGAGGTCAGCCACAGGGTCGGCACAGCGGTCACCTCGGCCGCGCTGACCATCGTCGCCGCCTTCGCCACCCTCGGGGTCGCCAGCTTCGGGCAGTTCCGGGTGCTCGGCCCGGCCGTCGCGGTCTCGGTCCTGGTCATGCTGCTGGCCAGCCTCACCCTGATGCCCGCCGTGCTCGCGGCCTGCGGACGCAAGCTGTTCTGGCCCTCACGCGCCCTCAAGGCCGAACCGCGCGACGGCACCGCGGCCCGCTTCGCCGACCTGGTGGCTCGCCGGCCGCTGACCATGGTCCTCGCCTCGCTCGCCCTCCTGGGCGCCCTGGCCGGCGGGCTGGCCGGGATCAGGATGGACTACGGCCTGGGCGGCGGCCCGCGCACCGCGTCCCAGACCACCGCCCTCGAAATCTCCCGCGCCCTGCCCGCCGGCGTGGCGGACCCGACCAGCGTCTACGTCGAGACCAAGGGCCCCGGCGCGCTCTCCCCCGCCGCGCTGGACGGCCTCGCCCAGAACCTCACCCGCGTCACCGGCGTCGGCCAGGTCGCCAAGCCGGTCCTGAGCGAGGACCGGCATGCCGCCAGAATCGACCTGTTCCTCACCGCGGACTCGCAGTCCCAGCAGGCCCGCGACCTGGTCTCCGGCCCGATCCGCGCCGCCGTCGCCCAGAGCACACCGGCCGACCTGAACGCACACGTCGGCGGCACCCCGGCCGTCTTCGCCGACGTCTCCACCGCCGTCGGCCGCGACCTGCGGCTGGTCTTCCCGGTCGCGGCGGCACTGATCGCGGTCATCCTCCTCCTGCTGCTGCGCAGCCTGCTCGCGCCGGTCGTCCTGATGCTCTCCGTCGGCCTCGGCTTCGCGGCCACCCTCGGCGCGGCCGCCCTGCTGTTCCAGCACGCGATGGGCAAGCCGGGCGTCAACTTCACGCTGCCGCTGGTCCTGTTCCTGTTCGTGGTCGCGCTCGGCACCGACTACAACATCCTGATCAGCGACCGGATCCGGGAGGAGATGGAACACCCCGGGCCGCCCCGGGCAGCGGTCGCGCGCGCCCTCCGGCACACCGCCCCGGCCATCGCGACGGCGGGCCTCGTCCTGGCCGGCTCCTTCGGCAGCCTCGCCGTGACCCCGCAGCCCTCGACCCAGCAGATCGGCTTCGCGACCGCGCTCGGCATCCTGCTCTCCGCGTTCCTGCTGTCCGTCGTCCTGGTGCCCGCCCTGGCCGCGCTCCTCGGCCGCAGCCTGTGGTGGCCCCTGCGCCCGGGCCGTACGACCGCCCGCACCGCCCCCGGGCACCCCCGCGCGGAGGCGCCGCAGTCGCCGCAGTCCCAGCCCTGGTCGCAGTGGCCCACCCCGCCGCAGCCGGACGACCACACCTTCTCCTACCCTCAGCCGTACGCGCCGCAGGAGGAACAGGGCGCGGCCTCCTCCTGGACCCGGAGCAGCCACCACCCGTAGGAAGCGGGCGGGCTCGGACGACGGCACCGGGCGCAACGGCCGGGTGCCCCGGCACCCGGCCGACCGGTAACCGATTAGGTGATCGCCGGCCGGTGCCGTACGGTCGGTACTACCGACGCGGGGTGGAGCAGCTCGGTAGCTCGCTGGGCTCATAACCCAGAGGTCGCAGGTTCAAATCCTGTCCCCGCTACTTCCGACACCAGGGCCGGCGCACACTGTGCGCCGGCCCCGGTGCTGTTTTCCCTCGGTCGCCTTCGGTGCGGGCCCCCGGTCAGCTCACCGTCGTGGTGCTGAGCGCCTGCGCGGTGGCCGGGTAGCAGGCGGTGGGCACGTCGACGGTGAAGAACGAGACGGGCACGGTCGCCGTGAAGGTCAGCCCCGGGTCCGTGTAGCTCGTACCGGCCACCGAGGTGCTGATGACGCTGCCGGAGGCCCCGGCGGCCAGGTTCAGGGTCAGCGCGGGGAGCGTGAAGGTGCCGCCGCCGCCGACCGACCCGTTCACCGTGAGCACGACGTTGCCGTTGTTCACCGCGACGCTCGCGCTGCCCGAGTAGCCGGAGCCGCCGGTCAGCGACTCGCCGGTCAGCGTGGCGTTCGCGGGGACCGGCACGGTGAGGACGATGTTGCTGATCGACTGGATGCTGTAACCGCCCACCGTGGTGGGCACGGTGAGCGCGTCGGGGGCCAGGGTGACGGTGAACTGGCTGCCGGCCGCGACGGTGGCGGGCGCGGCGGCGTTGACACCGGCGTTGAGGTTGAAGGTCTGTGCCGACCCGATCGGCGGGGTCGCCTGGCAGGCCAGGACGACCGGGGTGTCCGCGGCCGCGGCGGTCGGCGCGAACAGTCCGACCGCGGCCACGCCACCGGCGAGCACGACCGAAGCACGTCGCAGAGCAGAGGTCATTCCCATGAGGGTTCTCCCGCGAAGCCTGAGGTGGGGGGTGAGGGTGGGGCGCGCGAGCGTCGGGGCGTGGGGTACCTGAGCCGCCCGCCCACCCTGCGGCCCGGCACAGGCCGGGCGAATTCAGCATGGGCGCGTCAGGTGCCCCCAACAATCCTGCTGCGCAAGGCAGTTGCGGCACTTTCCGGCCATTCTCCGCCCGCGCCGCGCCCGGCCCTCACGGCTGGTCGGCGGCGGGCTCACGGCTGGTCGGCGGCGGCCTCGCGTTCGCGGCGCTGGCGGTGTTCGGTGCGGATGCCGCACCAGGCGGTGCAGGCCAGGCTGGCGGCGATGATTCCTTCGGCCCAGAAGAACGCGAGGTAGTCGATCAGCGATCCGATCGGCGGTGAGCCGGGGGCGGCGTTGCGCATGCCGATCAGGGCGAACAGGCTGGCCGCCATCCAGCCCAGGGAGGGCCAGACCAGGCCCTCGCGCTTGCGGTAGAGCACCTCGGCGGCGCCGAGGACGGCGAGGGCGATGGCCCACATCGCCGCGATCATGAACCAGGCGAGGATGAAGGTGCTGCGGGAGCGGGTGATCTTCGCGTCCAGGGCCACGGTGCCGGTGGCTCCGGCCGTGACCTGCGGGCGCAGGACGAAGAACGGATCGGTGTCGGTGACGACCAGGCCGACCGGTACGGGGGTGGCGCCGCTGGTGGCGGTGAAGCCGGCCTCCATGCGGTAGCGGTCGAAGGGGTAGTCGGTGATGGTGCCGTCGTACATGCCGACGTGGACGAGCTGGGGCGCCGCGGTCTCGCCCTCGGCGGCCCGGATGGTCGTCCTGGGTGTGCCGGTGACGGTGATCTCGACGGGGCGGCTGAAGGCCTGGCCGTCGGCGCCGGCGGCGAGCCTGCCGTGCGGTACGGGCGTGACGTAGAGCGTCAGTTGCTGGGCCGCCGGGTCCACGTCCTGGGCGGTGATGTCCAGTTCGATCCAGTCCTGGGCCGTGGGGATCGCCAGTTCGCGGGTCTGCTCCCGGGTGTTGCGCTCGTTGAGGTACAGCCCGATCCCGCCCCCGCACAGGGCGACGACCATCGCCAGGACGAGGGCGAACCGCCAGCGGTGGCGGGGAGCGCGGTGCGCAACCGGGCTGGTGGCGCTGCTGTCATCGGTGGTGACCTGCACGGTCGTCCCTCCTGGAGCTGTGGGGTCGGGCGGCGGCCGACGCGTGCGCGGCGAAGGCCCTGGCGGCCCGCCTCCGTGGGGGGGTGGACGGGCCGCCAGGGGGCACGGAGCCCGCGCTGCGGCGGGCTGGTCCTGGAACCGGGTGCCACCGCATCTTTTACCAGACTGAAAATTCAGTCAAATTCAGAGAATGGCGATCTGCGGCGCTCACGGTGTCGAGGCCGGGCGCCACACCGCCGGACAGGCCCTGGTGAGGCCGTGGTGAAGGGGCACTACGGGTGCGGGCAGAGGGTGCGCGGGAGGCCAATGGGACTCCATGATTCCGTTTCGGCCAGTGCAGGTCCGGTTCGCGCCAACCCGACCATGGACGAGGTGATCTGGTACTCCATCGAGGTGCGGGTGCCCTGCGGCCAGCAGGACGGTCATCTGACGGTCGACCCGAAGTCGATCAAGGCGCGGATCGCGCAGAACGACGCGACGAAGACGACGGAGGAGCCGACCGCCGTCTGGGACGACGGCACCGGTGTCCTCACCGTGACCGCCCGGCCCGGCGCGCTGTTCAGGGAGGCCGGCTCCCTGGTCCTGGCGCTGGAGGGCTTCCCGGTCTCCAGCAAGCCGGGGCCGGTCCTGCTCCAGGTGACGGAGCGGGCGGCGAACGGCGCCAGGGTGCAGCGCAACCCCGTCACCCTGAGCCTGCTGAAGCAACTGCCCAAGGTGCCGCGCAACTTCCGCCCGAAGGCGTCCCTGGTGGCCGGAGGCAAGGACGTCGTCCTGCAGTGGGAGGGGCCCGACACCCTCACGTACCAGATCCAGGGGCCGGACGGCCCCCCGGTTCCCGTCCAGCCGAAGAAGGGCGCGACCACTTGGGAGTGGTCGCCGCAGCCGGGCGCGGAGCCGAAGCGGGACGCCACGTACACCCTGACGGCCACGGCCCAGGGCCAGCAGCAGCCGGGGTACTTCCTCACCACCACCGTCCACCTGCGCAGCCCCGAGTTCGAGGCCGTGACCGCGACGGCCGGGGTGCGCACCCCGTGGGTCGGGGGCACCACGGACAAGGGGCGGGTCACCTTCACCCCGCAGGGCGCGCAGGTCCGCGACGACTCCGACACGCCCGGGACCCTCTCGGCCAGCACTGTCGCGGCGAGCACCGTCTCCGCCGGCACCGTCTCGGCCGTCCGGGCGGAGGTCGACGTCGTGGCCGCCGGGTCGGTGCGGGGCCGCGACAGCGACGCCGGGTGGATCGAGTTCCCGTCCGACGGGATCAGGGTCGGCCACGGCGGGGGAAGCGACCTGGGGACCGTCACGGCGGACAAGCTCAGGGTGAGCGGGATCAACACCACCTGGGTGGGCGACCGCGACGGCGCCAAGGGCTGGATCGAGTTCCCGCAGTCCGGGGTGAACATCCGCAAGGACGGAAACCAGAACTGGGGCACCGTCGCGGCCGACAAGGCCGACCTGAACGGCATCAACACCAGGTGGGTCCAGGGCCGCACGGCCGACGACGGATGGATCGAGTTCCCACCCGCCGGACTGCACGTGTACCAGGGCGCCGGAAGCCACCGGTGGGGAACCGTCGCGGCCGACAAGGCGGACCTCAACGACCTGCTGACCCACCGCGCCCAGGTCAGGGAACGTCTCACGCTCCAGGGCGGGCTGACCGTCGACAACGTGCTGGAGACGCAGGACGGCCCGCCGCGGCTGATCGTCCACGGCCGCCTCGACGCCGAGAGCGAGGTGCTCGCCGCCGGCACGGTGACCGTCGCCGGCGACCTCACCACCGACGGCGTCCTGCGCGTCCAGGGGGATTCGCTGTTCCACGGCAAGGTGAACGCCAACGGGCACCTGTCGGTCCGCACCGGAGACGCCTGGATCGTGCACACGAACGACGGGCAGGTGTCGATCAACGGCGACCTGCGGGTCCACGGGGCATTCCGTTCCGACAGCTGACGGCTGACAAGTTCAGCGGCCGCCCCACCGGAGCACGGGTCCGGTGGGGCGGCCGTCGCAGGTCCCCAGCGCAGGTCTCCAGCGCCCGTCATCAGCGGACGGGCCGACCCCCAAGCTTGACTGACTTTTCAGTCAATGAAAGTGTTGACGGCGAGCTCGATGTCGGCGCTACCCCTGACCGGAGAATCCCCGTGCCCTACCGTGATCTGTCCCGCCGCACCGTGCTGCGCTCCCTCGGCGGCGCGGGCGTCCTCGCCCTCGGCCTGACCGCCTGTTCGGACCTCGACGAACCCGTCGAGGACGCCACGCAGACCCCGCAGCCGTCCGGGGCCCCGGCGGCGCCCGGCGCGCGCCGCTTCGGTGCCGAATGGGAGAAGCACGTCCGCACCGTGATGTCCTGGCCGGCTTCGGAGAACGTCTGGGGCGACCAGCTCCCCGACGTCCGGAAGGACATCGCCGGCCTGGCGCGGGCCATCGCCGCCCGCGAACCGGTCGTCCTGATGGCCCGCCCCGAGCAGAAGGACGCCGCCCAGAGCGCGTGCGGCTCCGCGGTCGAGGTCGTCCCCATCGCCGTCGACGACCTGTGGGCCCGCGACACCCTGCCGGTGTTCGTCGAGGAGGGCGGCAAGGTCAAGGGCGTCGACTTCAACTTCAACGGCTGGGGCAACAAGCAGCAGCACGCCAACGACGGCAGGATCGCCCGTACCGTCCTGGCCAAGTACGGCGTGGAACGCATCGAGACGAAGCTGGTCGCCGAGGGCGGCTCCTTCGAGACCGACGGCCAGGGCACCCTGCTGGTCACCGAGAGCTCCGTCGTCAACGGCAACCGCAACCCCGGCATGTCCCGCGACCAGGTCGAGGCCGAGCTCAAGAAGGCCCTCGGCGTCACCACCGTGATCTGGCTGGCCGGCGTCAGGGGCAAGGACATCACCGACGCCCACGTCGACTGCCTCACCCGCTTCGCCGCCCCCGGCGTCGTCCTGCTCGACCAGGCCTTCCCCGGTTCACCCGCCGACGTCTGGTCCCGCTCCGCCGACCAGGCCCGCGGCGTCTTCAAGGACGCCGTCGACGCCCGCGGCAAGAAGCTCGACGTCATCGAGCTCCAGCAGCCCGACCCCGACAAGATCACCGGCCGCGGCGACGCCTTCGTCTCCTCCTACATGAACTTCTACGTCGGCTCCAAGGGCGTCTACCTCCCGAAGTTCGGCGACGACCGCGCCGACGTCCGCGCCCAGCAGATCCTCAAGCAGCACTTCCCCGACCGCGAGATCGTCCCCGTCAAGATCGACAACATCGCCGCCGGAGGTGGCGGCATCCACTGCGCCACCCACGACATCCCGGCCGTCGGGTGAACGCGCGGTTCTGCCTGGCACCGGCCGAGGTGCGCGGTCTCCCCGAAGCTCCGCAGAACAGTTGACGACTTCAGACGGCACGGGCCCCTGCCGAGAGTTCGGCAGGAGCCCACGGTACGGAGGGCTGTCGGCGGCCGACGGCCTGCCCTCGACGAGTGGCAGGCCGTCGGCCTCAGCTATCGCCTGCCGCCGGTCCGACGGCCCGGCCTCACGTCAGGTGTCGGGTGAAGAACTGGGCCGCGGCCTCCCCGGCGAACTGCGGGACGCCGGTGTGCCCGCCCATGTTGGCGTGCAGGGACTTCTCCTTCGAGCCGAAGGCGTCGAACAGGTCCAGGGCCGCCTGCCGGTCGTTCCCCTCGTCGTCCCACTGCAGCAGGACGTGCAGCGGAATGGTGACCTGCCGGGCCTCCTCGAACATGGAGCGGGGCACGAAACTGCCGGCGAACAGAACGGCGGCCGAGATGCGCGGCTCGACCACCGCCAGCCGGACCCCGATGGAGATCACTCCCCCCGAGTACGCGACCGGGCCGCAGACCTCGGGCAGCGCGAGGAGGGCGTCCAGGGCGGCCCGCCATTCCGGGACCGCCTTGTCGACCAGCGGGAGGATGAGGGCGTCGACGATCTCGTCGCTGACCGGCTCGCCGGCCTCCAGCGCCCGGCGCAGGTCGGCGCGGGCCTGCTCCACGGCGGGCCAACGAGGCCGGTCGCCGCTTCCGGGGAGTTCGATGGTCGCCGTGGCGAAGCCGTCCGCCGCGGCGTGCCGGGCCCGGGCCACCAGTCGGGGGTACATCCTGCGCAGTCCGAGGGGCGGGTGGCCGAGCAGGATCAGCGGCGCCGGCGCCGGTGCGGATGCGGGCGTCCACAGGATGCCGGGGATCTCGCCGAGGGTGAACTCGCGCTCGAGGACACCGTCGTCGAAGCGCTGTTCGGAAGTGAAATGCATGGTCGTGCCTTTCGGGAGGGCTCGAATACGGCGCTCCCGGACGACCTATCGCCCGACCGTGACCCCGGAGGAGAGCACCCATGTGAATACTGCGTTCACGGGTACCACCTCCTCGTTCTCTCGCACGGCCTCCGGAAACATAGCAGCGGTCGCCTCGTCCGCCAAACGGGTTTTCGCGGAGCGCCTGCGACGGCGGGGCGCACCGATGCCGGTGGCGGGGTGCACCGGCGCCGGCGGCGGTCTGCCCCGGACCCCGGGCCGGCGGAGGACCCGTCAGCAGCGGCACCGCACGACGGCCGGCAGCGCCTCCAACTCCACCTCGATCGCCTCCCGGAGTAAGTGCCGCGCGTGCTCCAGCGGCATCGAACCGGTCAGCCAGCGGGCGCTGAGGCCCTCGATCAGGACGGTGAGGCGTTCGGCGGAGGCCGTGTGGGCCGGCGCCGTGGCCTCGGGGCGGGCGCGGCCGAGCAGGTCCGCGACGTCGTGCACCCAGGCGTGGGTGGCGCGTGCCAGCTCCTCCCGGAGATCGGGTTCGAAGACCGCGCTGGCCCTCAACTCCCCCCAGGCCGTGCTGTTCTCCCGCACGTCCGGGGTGTCCTGGAGTTCCAGGAGCAGGACCTGTTCGAGATCGCGCCGGGGATCGTCCGAGTACCCCGCCGAGTCGCCCTCGGCGGTGTAGCGGTCCGCCCGGTCGCTGATGAACTCCAGGGTCTTGCGGAGCAGCCCGGCCCGGTCGGTGAAGTGGTAGTACAGCAGCGAGGTGGACACCCCCGCCTCGGCGGCCAGTTCGCCCACGCGCAGCCCGCGCACGCCACGCCGCGCGATGACGCGGGTGGCGGCGATGAGTATCTCTGTTCGACGATCCGACACAAGCGATCACCATACCGGGCCGGGGCCTCGCGTGGAGGAATTCCTGATCAAAGTTTCAGGGCCCAACTCCCTTACGGCCAGGCGGGTAGCCCCAGCCCGGGGCTCACGCAGGCTCGCGGTGGGCTCGCGACAGGCGCACAGCAGGCCGGTGCGGCAAGGAAAACCGCGATACCGTACGTATCGGGTATTGACTGAATTTTTAGTTGCAGCCAAGATGTGCGTCACCCCACACCTCCCGCCCCCAAGGGAGTCCTCTTGGACACGCCCGTTCCCACCCGTCGCAGCCTGCTCAGATTCGGCGCCGCCGCCCTGCCCGCAGCGGCCCTCGGCGCCGCGTTCGCCACGCCGGCGGCCGCCGCAACCGCAGGCGCAACCACCGACGCAGCCCCGGAAGCAGCCACAGGCGCGGCCACGGACGCAGCCGCAGGCGCCGCCACGACGCCCTCCGGCGCCACGCTGCGGATGCCCGCCGAGACCGACCGGCACACCCGCACCTTCATGGCCTGGCCCGCCCTGTCCTCGGTCTGGCGCAACCAGCTGTCGGGCGTCCGCCGGGACATCGCGAACGTCGCGTACGAGCTCTCGCGCTACGAGCCGGTCGTAGTGCTGGCCCGCCCCGGGCAGGCCGCCGACGCCCGGTACTCCTGCGGCTCCGGCGCGTACTACGGCATCGAGGTCCTGGAGATCCCGAACGACGACCTGTGGATCCGGGACTTCGGCCCGACCTTCGTCGTCGCGCCCGGCGCCGTCGCCGGGGTGGACACCAACTTCAACGGCTGGGGCAAGCGCGGCACCTCCTACTACCAGCCGTACGCCAACGACGCCGCGGCCGCGGGCACGCTCCTGTCCCAGTACGGGATCGCCCGCGTCCAGGCCCCGTTCGTGGGCGAGGGCGGCTCGCTGGAGACCGACGGGCAGGGCACCCTGCTGGCCACCGAGAGCTCGCTGGTGAACCCCAACCGCAACCCGGGTATGACCCGGGACCAGGTCGAGCAGGCGCTGAAGTCGACGCTCGGCCTGGACAAGGTCATCTGGGTCCCGGGCCTGGCCGGCCAGGACATCACCGACTGCCACATCGACTGCCTGGCCCGCTTCATCTCCCCCGGCCAGGTCATGCTGGACCAGCCCGGCCCGGGCACCGACCCCCGGTGGGTCGCGGTCTACCAGCAGACCAGGCAGGCGCTGCAGAACGCCACCGACGCCCAGGGCCGCCGCCTGACCATCACGGAGCTGCCCGGCCCCGACCGCAACTCCATCCGGGGGACGGGCAGGGACTTCCTGTCCAGCTACACCAACTACTACACCGCCAACGGCGCCGTCCTCGTGCCGCAGTTCGGCGACGGCTACGCGGACGGGGTCGCCTACGCGATCCTCCAGGCCAAGTACCCCGACCGCACCGTCGTCCAGCTCAACATCGACAACATCGCGAGCGGCGGCGGCGGCATCCACTGCTCCACCCAGTCGCAGCCCGCCGTACCGCCCGCCGGCTGAGCTCTGCCGAGCGCGGCCGAGCTACGGCCGGGCCCCCGCCGACCACCTCGGTCGGCCACCCTCGACCCCCTCCTGACTGAAAATTAGAACAAGAGAGAAGGATCCGTCATGACGTTCCAGATGCCGGCCGAGTGGACCCCCCACGACGGGTGCCTGATGGCCTGGCCGACCAGGTCGGACCTCTGGGGGGAGACCTTCGAGGAGGCCAAGCGGGAGTACGCCCAGGTCGCCCGGGCGATCGCCGGGTTCGAGCCGGTCACGATGGTCGCGCTGCCGGGCCGGGGCGCCGAGGCGCAGGAGCTGTGCGGGGAGGGCGTCGAGGTCGTGGAACTCCCCATCGACGACTCGTGGTTCCGCGACTCCGGGCCGATCTTCGTCCTCGGCGAGGACGGCCGGCGGGCCGGTGTGGACTTCCGCTTCAACGCCTGGGGCGGCAAGCACCACCCGTACGACACCGACGACCTGATCGCCGGGCGGCTGCTGGAGCGCCTGGGCGTCGAGCGCATCGACTCCCGGATGATCCTCGAAGGCGGGGCGATCACCGTCGACGGCGAGGGCACGCTGATCACCACCGAGCAGTGCCTGCTCAACCCGAACCGCAACCCGGGGATGAGCAAGGAGGAGATCGAGGCCGAACTGACCGCGAAGCTCGGCGTCAGCACGATCATCTGGCTGCCGTACGGCGGTCTGCTGGACACCGAGACCGACGGCCACGTGGACGGCGTCTGCGCGTTCGTCGCCCCCGGCAAGGTGATCGTCCAGCTGCCCGCCGACCCCGACCACCCCGACTACGAGCGGATGCGCGCCAACCACGCCGTCCTGGCCGCCGCCACCGACGCCCGGGGCCGAAAGCTGGAGATCCTCGAAGTGCCGCAGAGCGCCTTCGTCGAGGTCAACGGCACCGACGTCGAGGTCGGCTACCTCAACTTCTACATCGCCAACGGCGGCGTCGTCGTCCCGGTCGCCGACGTCCCGGAGGACGAGGGGGCCCTCGCCGCCATCGCGGCCGCCCTGCCCGGGCGCAAGGTCGTCGGGGTCCGCTCCCGGGTGATCGCCTACGGCGGCGGCGGTGTCCACTGCATCACCCAGCAGGTGCCCACCGCCTGAGCCGCCCGCCCACCCCGTTACCCGTAGCCCCGCCCGCAGCCCCGCCCGTCGCGGCGGCCCGGGCAGCTAACCCCCGCTGCCGGGGCCGCCCCCTCCCCCCGCCCGCCGGACCCCGGTCGAGCCTGGAAGAAAGAACCCTCGATGCCACGAAGCCAGCGCCCGGAGCACAGATCCCCGCACCGCCGATACGCCCTGCCGGCCGCCGCCCTGGCAGCCTTCGCCCTGGTCGCCGCCTGCGCCGGGCCGCCGAAGACCGGTGACGGAGGCAGCGGCGACCAGGCGTACAAGCTGTCCGCCGACACCCCGGCCGCCAAGGGCCAGCTCGACTCGTTCAGCTGGGCCCTGTACGCCGAGCCGCCGACCCTCGACTACATCTCGGCGTTCGACTACCCGCAGAACACCATCCTGTCCAACGTGTGCGAGAGCCTGATGCGGTGGACCCCGCAGCTGACCCTGGCCCCCGGGCTCGCGGCGAAGACCACCAGCCCCGACCCCACCACCTGGGTCTACGACCTGCGGCCCGACGTGCACTTCCACGACGGCGGCGTGATGACGGCCGACGACGTGGTGTACAGCCTCGGCCGGCAGATGAACCCCGACAACGCGGCGGCCTGGGCCCAGCAGTTCCAGAACGTCAGCACCGTCACCAAGAGCGGCCCGCTCCAGGTCACCGTCAAACTCAAGCAGCCCGACTCGCAGTTCAACCAGTACATGGCCACGGCCGCGGGCGTCGTCGCGTCCAAGGCCGGCATCGAGGCGGCCGGCAAGGACTACGGC
Source organism: Kitasatospora sp. NBC_01300 (assembly GCF_041435235.1). Lineage (NCBI taxonomy): Bacteria > Bacillati > Actinomycetota > Actinomycetes > Kitasatosporales > Streptomycetaceae > Kitasatospora > Kitasatospora sp. NBC_01300. Next base: position 1,004,798 of record NZ_CP108409.1, read on the forward strand.
ACCTCCGGCAGCCTGGACTGCACCGGCCCCTACCAGCTCGGCTCCTGGAACAAGGGCCAGTCCATCCAGCTGCGGCGCTTCGACGCCTACTGGGGCACCAAGGCCAAGTCCGCGAAGGTCGACTTCCGCTTCCTGACCGACCCCTCGGCGCGCGTCAACGCCATGATCAGCGGTGAGGCGGACGGCGGCTACCTGATCCCGACCGAGAGCTACGACCGCCTGAGCAAGAGCGGCGTGGGCACCCTCTACTTCGGCGAGGGCCTCAGCACGGTCAACGTCAACGTCACCAACATGAAGGGCGTGCTCGGCGACGTCCGCGTCCGCAAGGCGCTGTCGCTGGCCCTGGACCGCTCCGGCTTCGTGCGCACCGGACTCGCCGGCGCCGGCAGCGCCACCGGCTCCCTCACCTCCCGCGCGGCCTGGGCCGCGGCGCCGCCGGACGTCCGGAAGGAGGCGTTCGAGGGGCTCACCCCGACCGCCCCGGACATCGACCGGGCCAAGGCCCTGGTCAAGGAGGCCGGCGCCACCGGAAAGACCGTCACGGTCGCGACCAGCTCCATCGGCCAGGACGTCTCGCTGCTGGCCACCGCCGTCCAGTCGGCCGGCGCCAGGATCGGCCTCGACGTCCAGCTCAAGACGATCGCGCCCAACGCCTTCACCGCGCTGTTCACGGACGCGAAGGCGCGCGAGGGCATCGACCTGTTCCCGGAGACGTACTACGACTCCATCACCGACCCGCTGGACCTGCTGGCCAACTTCAAGACCGGCGCCTACCAGAACTTCGCCGGCTACAGCGACCAGGCCTACGACGACCTGGTCGACAAGGCGACCGCCGCCGCCGACCCGGCGGAGCGCTTCACCCTCGAAGCGCAGCTCCAGAAGACCGCGTCCGACCAGCTGCTGTGGATCCCGGTCGCCGAGTGGCCCACCGCCGTGTTCCTCAACAAGAGGATCACCGGCGCCCCGACCACCATCTCCTACATGTACTACCCGTGGGCGGCCGACGTGGGTTCGGCCCAGTGACGTCTCCCGGATCCACCGTGCGGCGGCCGGTCCTCCCGGCCGCCGCCCCGCCCCCGGACGTGAGGGCTTCCACGTGAGTTTCCTGCGCTTCACCGCACGACGGCTGGCCGAGATGGCGGCCACCCTCCTCGGCGCCTCCTTCGTGATCTTCGGCGCGATGTACCTGGCCCCGGGCAACCCGGCCAGCTTCCTGCTCTCGGGCCGCTCCGCCTCCCCCGAGGCACTCAAGGCCATCAACGACCAGTACCACCTGGACGAACCGTTCCTGCTGCAGTACCTGCGCTGGCTCGGCCAGATCGTCCACGGCGACTTCGGCCGCTCCATCACCTACCGCACCGACGTGTCGCGGCTGCTGGCCGACCGGCTGCCCGCCACCCTCCTGCTCGTCACCATGGCGCTGCTCCTGGTCGTCGCCATCGGCGTGCTCCTCGGCTGGATCGGGGCCGTCCGCGGCGGCGCCGTGGACTCGACCATCCTGGTCGCCACCACCGTGGCCGTCGGCACCCCGTCCTTCGTCGCGGCCGTCCTGCTGCAGGGCCTGTTCGCGGTGAAGCTGGGCTGGTTCCCGACCGGCGGCACCGGCGACGGACTCGGCCAGATGCTGTGGCACCTGGCCCTGCCCGCCGTCGCGCTGGCGCTCTACCTGATCGGCATGCTCGCCCGGGTCACCCGCGCCGCGATGCAGGAGGTCCTCGGCCAGGAGCACGTCACCGTGGCCCGCAGCCGGGGCGTCGCCGAGCACGAGGTGATCCGCCGGCACGTGTTCCGCAACGCCCTGGGCACCGTCCTGACCACGGGAGGCCTGATCGTCTCCACCCTGCTGGTGTGCACCGTCCTGGTCGAGTCCGCGTTCAGCGTCGGCGGCATCGGCCAGCTCCTCGAACTGTCCACCACCACCAAGGACTTCCCCACCGTGCAGGCCATCTCCCTGCTCATGGTGGGGCTGTTCATGGCGGTGAACCTCGTCGTCGACCTGCTGCACCCGCTGGTCGACCCCAGGGTCACCCTCGCGCCGAAGAGGTCCGCCGCATGAGCACCACCGTCCTGCGCCGCCCCGGCCTCGCCCGCCTGCGCACCGCCCGAGCACCCCTGTACCACCTCTGCCTCGGCCTCGTCGCCGTGGTCGTCCTGGTCGCCGTGCTCGCCTCCTGGCTCGCCCCGTACGACCCGAACGCCGTCGACCTGGGCAACGCCCTCGCCGGCCCCTCCGGCGACCACCTGCTCGGCGTCGACGCGGCCGGCCGGGACACCCTGTCCCGGCTGATGCTCGGCGCCCGCACCTCGCTGCTCGGCCCGCTCGGGGTGGTCGCCTTCTCCACCGTGGCCGGCGTCGCCATCGGCGTCACCGCGGCCTGGCGGGGCGGCTGGCTCGACTCCGTCCTGTCCCGCTCCACCGAACTGGTCTTCGCCTTCCCCGGCATGCTGCTGGCGATCCTGATCGTCGCGGTCTACGGCGAGGGGCTGATCGCCCCGGTGATCGCCCTCGCCATCGCCTACCTGCCCTACGTCAGCCGCCTCAGCCGCTCACTCGTCCTCGCCGAACGCTCGCGCCCCTACGTCGAGGCCTACCGCGTCCAGGGCCATTCCGGGCTCCAGATCTGCCTGCGCCACATCATCCCCGGCATCGCCCCCGTCGTCCTCGCCCAGTCCACCATCAACTTCGGCTACGCCCTGATCGACCTCGCCGGCCTCTCCTTCCTCGGACTCGGCGTCCCGGCGCTCACCCCCGACTGGGGCCGCATGGTCTTCGACGGCCAGACCGCCATCCAGCACGGCTACCCCCTGTCGGCGATCCTGCCGTGCGTCGCCATCGTGCTGACCGTCGTCGCCTTCAACGTCGTCGGCGAGCGCTGGGCCGACCAGGTCGCCAGGAGGGACCGATGAACGTCCTCGACATCCAGGGCCTGCGGCTGCGGCTGCCCGGCACCGCCCGGCCCGTCCTCGACGGCGTCGACCTCACCGTCGACGCCCGCGAGACCGTCGCCCTCGTCGGCGAATCCGGCTCCGGCAAGAGCCTCACCTCCCGCAGCGTCCTCGGGCTGCTGCCGCGCGGCGCCACCACCGAGGGCGTCGTGCGCGTCAACGGCGACGACGTCCTCACCATGAGCCCCGAGCAGCTGCGCCGGCTGCGCACCGACACCGCGGCCATGGTCTTCCAGGACCCGCGCGCCTCCATCAACCCGCTCCGGCGCATCGGCGACTTCCTCACCGAGACCAGCCGCCGGGGCCCCGGCGGGGCCGACGCCGCCGCCGCACGGGCCGCGGAGATGCTGGCCGCCGTCGGGCTCCCGGAGACCACGCTCGGCAAGTACCCGGGGCAGCTGTCCGGCGGCATGCTGCAACGCGTCATGATCGCGGGGGCGCTGATGGGCGACCCCGCCCTGATCCTCGCCGACGAGGCCACCACCGCGCTGGACGTCACCACCCAGGCCGAGGTCGTCGCCCTCCTCGGCGACCTGCGCGACTGCTTCGGCACCGCGCTGGTCTTCGTCACCCACGACCTCGGACTCGCCGCCGCCATCAGCGACCGCGTCTACGTCATGTACGCGGGGCGGATCGCCGAAACCGGGCCCGCCGAGGCCCTGTTCGAGCGGCCGCGCCACCCCTACACGGCCGCGCTGCTCGCCTCCACCCCCCGCCTGGACACCCCCCGGGGCCGGCTGGCCGCCATCGGCGGCAGGCCGCCGAGCCTGCGCGAGGACCTGACGGGCTGCCTCTTCGCCGCCCGCTGCCCGCTCGCGACCGAGGTGTGCACCGAGCAGGCGCCGGTCCTGCTGCCGCTCGCCGACGAGCCCGCCCGGCGGGCCGCCTGCCACCACGGCGACCGCGTCGCGGAGGTGACCGCCGATGCCCAGCAGCACCGCCGGTAGCCGCACCACGACCAGCCCCGCCACGACGAACCCCGGAGGAGAGCCGACGATGCCGAAGACCGTCCTGGAGGCCGTCGGCCTGCACCGCGCCTACGGGAGCGTCCAGGCGGCCGACAACGTCTCGTTCACCCTGGCCGAAGGCGGATCGCTGGGCATCGTCGGCGAGTCCGGATCGGGCAAGACCACCACCGCCCGGATCGTCGTCGGGCTCGAACGGGCGGACTCCGGACGGGTCCTGGTGCACGGCCGGGACCGCACCGAGCACCGGCGCGGCCGGGCCCACCGGCTGGCCCGCGCCCGCGAGGTCCAGATGGTCTTCCAGGACCCGTACCTGTCCCTCGACCCCCGCACCAGCGTCGGCGCCGCCCTGCGCGAAACGCTCAGGCTGCACTTCCCCGACGCCGACCACCCCCGCCGGATCGCCGAACTCCTCGACCAGGTCGGCCTCGGCGAGCGCGAGGCCGAGGCCCTGCCCCGCCAGCTCTCCGGCGGCCAGCGCCAGCGCGTCGCCATCGCCCGCGCGCTGGCCGTCGAGCCCGCCGTCCTCGTCCTCGACGAGGCGGTGGCCGCCCTCGACGTCTCGGTGCAGGCGCAGATCCTCAACCTGCTCGCCGACATCCGCGAACAGACCGGCATCGGCTACCTGTTCATCACCCACGACCTGGGCGTCGTGCGGTGCGTCACGGACGAGGTGGTCGTGATGCGGCACGGCCGGATCGTCGAGTCCGGCCCCACCGCCGAGGTCCTGGCCCGCCCCCGGCACGCCTACACCCGGCTGCTGCTCGACTCCGTGCCCAGGCCGGGCTGGGACCCGCGGTCCATCGCGGACGCCCGCCGGGCCCTGTAGCCGGGCCCCCCGGGCTGCCGGGCTCTCCCGACTGCCGGGGTCCCGCGGGGTCGGCGGACTCCACGGGGCCCCGGTGTCGTCCGTCCGACGGGCGGCCGATGGGCGGCCGACGCCGGGGCGTTGGACGTGCTATGCCGTCCCGGACGGTGCTCCGGCGAGCGCGCGCACCAGCGTCCCCAGCACCGTTGCCGCGTCCACGTCCGAGTCGAGGGACTGGATGGCCGCGAGGCCGTCCACCGCCGCCGCGACCGCCTCGCCCAGGGGCCGCGGGTCGATGCCGCCGCCCCGCTCGTCAGCGAGCACCTGGAAGAGCCGGACGAAGCACGACCGCCAGCGCAGGTACTCCTGCTCCAGACTCCCCCGCACGCGTTCGTCGTTGAGGGCGTGCCAGTGCAGGGCCGCGTGCAGGTGCGACAGGTCCGGGCTCTCGCCCCGGGTCAGCAGGCCGATCACGCGCTCGGCCCGCTCGGCGAAGTCGCCGGGGCCGTCCACCGCTTCCTCCAGCGGGGAGATCCACTCCGGCCTGATGTCCTCGATCACCGCGACGATCAGATCGGTGCGGTCGCGGAAGTGGTAGTGGCACATCCCGTGCGAAACGCCGCACAGCGCGGCGACGTTGCGCGTGGTGAAGCGCCCGGCGCTCTCGCCGGCCAGCAGGGTCCGGGCGGCGGAGACGAGACGCGACCGGGTCTGCTCCCCCTTGGCCGACGAGCGCGTGCGCCCCTGCGGAACCACGGGGGCCGCCTGAACCTGTTCCTTCTCGCCTGTCGCCATGGCGCAACTCTAGGGCGTGGCCGGCCACGCCCCCGCTCCAGGAATCTCCGTCCGATCCTGCGCAGATAATTGACCGAGCGCTCGGTTAGTTCTACCTTTCGAGTCAATCCCGTTGCCCAGACGGGCAGTTGACCGGAGGACCCGATGAACGATCACGTCCCGAGCAGACCCGGCCTGGACAGACCCGGCCTGGGCAGACGACAGTTCCTCACCGCGGCCGGCCTCACCGCCGCCGGCCTGGCCGTGACGTCGGCGGCAGGCTCCACCGCCACCGCGGCCGGCCTCCGCAGCTCCCGCACCGAGGACACCGCGCCGGCGGGCGCGTTCGCCGTCCCGATCGACGGCGTGCGGCACACCCGGACCTGGATGGCCTGGCCCGACAGCACCGCGATCTGGCGCAACCAGCTCAGCGGCGTCCAGTCGAACATCGCACTGATCGCCAAGACCATCGCCAAGTACGAGCCGGTCATCATGTGCGCCAACCCCGCGAGCGCCGCCAAGGCCCGCTCCCTGTGCGGCTCGTCGGTCACCGTGATCACCACGATCCCCGTCGACGACTGCTGGATGCGCGACACCGGGCCGGTCTTCCGCACCAACGGGTCGGGGGCCCTCGACGCCGTCGGCCTCAACTTCAACGGCTGGGGGAACCGGCAGACCCACGCCAACGACGCGCTGGTCGCCGGACGCATCGCCGCCTACGTCGGGGTGCCGTTCACCGCCGCCGGCCTGATCGCCGAAGGCGGCGCCATCGAACAGGACGGCGCCGGCACCCTGATGGCCACCCGCAGCAGCATCGTCAACGACAACCGCAACCCCGGGATGAGCCAGGCACAGATCGAGACCGCGATGTGCCAGGCCTACGGCGCGTCCAAGGTCATCTGGTTCACCGGCATCAGGAACCAGGACATCACCGACGACCACGTCGACGCCACCTCGCGCTTCCTCGCCCCCGGCGCCGGGCTGGTCCAGATGCCGCTGGCGACCGACACCGACGCGTGGGCCAACGACGCGCGCGAGCAGTACCAGATCCTGTCCGCCGCCACGACGGCCGCAGGCGGTCCGACCGCGGTGACCAAGCTCCAGGGCCCGGACTACTACAAGATCCGCTCCACCAACCAGAACTTCGTCGCCTCCTACGCCAACTACTACGCGTGCAACGGCGCCGTGATCTCCGCCCAGTTCGGAGACAGCACGGCCGACGCCGCCGCCCGGGCGACCCTGGCCCGGCTCTTCCCCGGACGCACCGTCGAGCAACTCAACATCGACTCCCTCGGCGCCGGCGGCGGCGGCATCCACTGCGTCACCCAGCAACAGCCCGCCGTCTGACACACGTCAGCGACACGTGCGTGGCATGCACGGACGGAGTTTTGAACGATCGGTGCAGGACCCGGCCGGCGGGGGCGCGCAGGAAGCGGTTGGTCACCCGCCACGGATGCGACCGGGCCAGCCGGTCGGGAGGCCCGGGGAATCACACCCCCGGGCCTCCCTCAGAGTGACGTCAGGTCGCTCCTCCGCGGCGTCCACGGCCCGGTCGTCCGGCCGGTGACCTGCCGGTTCGCGTCAGAGCAGCCGCGCTCCCGGCTTGACCTCCCGGTCCGGGGCGATCAGGACCACGTCGCCGCCGCCCTCGCCCGGCACGCCGAGGACGAGGACCTCGGACATGAAGTCCGCGACCTGGCGGGGCGGGAGGTTGACCACGGCCATCACCAGGCGGCCTTCGAGGTCGTCGAGCGCGTACAGATCGGTGATCTGGGCGCTGGACTTCCGGACGCCCAGATCGCCGAAGTCGATCCACAGCTTGTACGCGGGTCGGCGGGCGCGCGGGAACGCTTCGGCGCGGACGATCCGGCCCGCACGGATGTCGACGTTCAGGAAGTCGGTGATCGTGATGTCGTCCGCCGTCATCACACCATCACCGAGGGGAGCAGCCCGACCGACATCGGCAGGGCGGAGTGGCAGGCTAGGGAGTCGTGCGTGTGGGAGATGTGACCCTCCATGGCAGGCTTCCGCGTGAAGAAGATGAGCATATCCCTGGTGGAGGTCTGCTGCGGGTCGGCGGCGACCACCGGGGAGAGGCTGTGCTTCCGCTCGTGGTCGACGACCAGCATGGTGTCGAGGAAGTGGCGGTGCTGGTACTGGCCCACGACGAGCTCCGGCTCGACCTCGTCCCAGCGGACCGCGTTGATCTGCTGCATGTCGTGGAGGAAGGTGATCGCGCTGTCGGCGGTCATGTTCTCGCTGCCGAGCAGGGTGGTCATGGTGTGGTCCACGCCGTCGCTGTGCACCCCTTCGAGGGCGGGCTCGCCGACGAGTTGGGGCGTGGTGACGGTCCGCAGGTTGAACAGGGTGCACACCCAGCCGGGGTAGTCGTAGTCCAGCTTCGGGCGGTGCGCGATCTCCACGTCCTGGACCATGAACGCCTTGAACAGGAGCAGCCCCTGGAAGGCCCGGTTCAGCTGGAGGTCGTCGCCGACCTCCGCGAACTCGCGCTTCTGTCCGGAGTCGTGGCGGACGAAGTCCTCGTCGGCCGAGAGCGCGAACGGCTGGAATTCGCCCCGGTCGATCGTCCCGTTCTTCACGTCGAAGTGGAAGCGGCCGTTCTTCGACTGGCGGAAGGGGAGGGTGGGGTCGTCCGGCAGGTCGTCGCTCACCCGCTGGAGCTGGGCCAGGTCGGCATCGGTGGCGCCGAGCCCCTTCAGTAAGCCGGCCATGCGCTCTCCGGGGATGAAAGCCGAACGCTGCTCGACGTACTCCTTCTTGATCCGGGTCAACTCGGATATGACCTGGTCGAGTTCGTTGGTGTTCATAGAATGAATACTCCGTTCCGGTTAAGGGGACGACTCCCCGCGGGATCTCTCGTGTCATCGGCGACGTCCACCCTGGGGCGGAACCGATCGCCTCCGACGAGAAACCTACGAGCAGCTGATCAATGATCAGTCAACGATGGATCTACGTGCGCGTCATGGCTGATTCAAGGTCTTGACGGCTCCACGGGCCCGCAGATCACGGTCTTATGACGGCCAGTCATACACATGAACTCCCGACGGTCAAAGCCGACCACAGAGATCCGGTCAGGACCGCTTTCACCACAACCGGGTTCAAGTGGTTCGGGGAAGTACGGACCGCGTCGCCACCGAATACGTGTGGTGAATTCGGCCGTCGACCCCGTCGGCCGTCGACCGTCGGCCGTCTCAGAGGCGCACCAGCGCCTCGCGGGTCAGGTCGGCCAGGGTCGGGTAGCCGTCGACCGCCATGAGCAGGTCGGCCTCCGCCAGCAGTGAGCGCAGCACGTGCACGACGCCGTCCTCGCCGCCGAGCGCCAGCCCGTACGCGTACGGGCGGCCGACGCCGACCGCGGTGGCGCCGAGGGCGAGCGCCTTGACGACGTCGGCGCCGCTGCGCACCCCGGAGTCGAAGAGCACCGGCAGAGCGCCCGCCGCCTCGACCACGGCGGGCAGCGCGTCCAGGGCGGGCAGGCCTCCGTTGGCCTGGCGGCCGCCGTGGTTGGAGCAGTAGAGGCCGTCGACGCCGCCGTCCCGGGCCCGGCGGACGTCCTCGGGGTGACAGACGCCCTTGAGGATGATCGGCAGGTCGGTGAGCGAGCGCAGCCACGGCAGGTCGTCCCAGGTCAGCGGGTTGCCGAAGACACCGGCCCACTCCAGGATCGCCGCGCCCGGATCCTCCTCGGGGGCCTTGGCCAGGCGGGCCCGGAAGACCGGGTCGGTGAAGTAGTTCGCCAGGCAGTGGCCGCGCAGCTGGGGGAAGTTGGAGGTGGCGAGGTCGCGCGGGCGCCAGCCGGTGATCCAGGTGTCCAGGGTGACCACGATGCCTCGGAAGCCGGCCGCCTCCGCGCGGTGCACCAGGCTGGCGGCGAGGTCGCGGTCGGTCGGGGTGTAGAGCTGGAAGAAGCCGGGCGTGTCGCCGAACTCGGCCGCGACCTGCTCCAGCGGGTCGACGGTGAGGGTGGAGGCCACCATCGGCACGCCCGTGCGGGCGGCGGCCCTGGCGGCGGCGAGGTCTCCATGGCCGTCCTGGGCGCAGAGGCCGATCACGCCGACGGGTGCCAGGAACAGCGGCGAGGGCAGGGTGTGGCCGAACAGGTCGACGGTCAGGTCGCGGCGGGCCGCGCCGACCATCATCCGGGGGTAGAGGCCCCACCGCTCGAAGGCCCGGACGTTGGCGCGCTGGGTGTGCTCGTCCCCCGCGCCGCCGGCCACGTACGACCAGATCGACGGCGGGAGCGCGGCCTGCGCCCCGGCCTCCAGCCCGGCGTACGTCATCGGCAGGGCGGGCTGCACGCCGCGCAGGCCGTCGAAGTAGATCTCGTTCTGGTAGTCGCCGAACTGCTGGGCCATGGTTCCCAACCTCCTGTTGGTGTGTGCGGTGCGGTGCGGTGCGGCGTGTTGTCCGTGTGCGGGGGTGACCGGAGTGACGGGAGTGACGGTTGCGTTGATCTGATGTCTACCGGCCCCTGCGAGCGTTCGGACGTCTTGCCGTAGGTACGTAGGGAGAGTCATCCGTGTTGAGAACGATTGTTGTCCGTACGGCTGTTGCCGGTGCGGCCGTGCTGGTGCCGGTGGTGGGCGCTGTTGCCGTGGGCGCTGTTGCCGTGGGCGCGGGGGCCCCCGTGCGGCAGGGCTCGCCGGCCGAGCCGTCGGCACAGGCCTGCGGCGGCTCGGCCGGCGTGCACTGCCTCTCGGGGCATGTCACCTGGAACGGCACCGGTCTCGTCATTCGCTACCGGGGGTGAGGGGTCCGGTCGGCGGTCGCCAGGGCGGCCAGCATCGACGTCACGGCGGCGGCCTCCGGGGCGCTGAGACGGCTGAGCAGTAGCCGCGCCTTCGCTTCCTGATGCCGGGCGGCGTGGTGGTCACCGCGGGCCGTCATCGCATGGGCCAACACCAGGTGGGCGAGAGCGCGTTCGCGCTGTCGCCCACCTGCTTCTGCGAGGTCCAGGGCCCGCTCCGCCTGCTGCACGGCCTCGTCGAGCCGTCCGAGCAGGCGCAGGACGTCGGCCAGGCGGCTTCGGGCGGCCGACTCGCGGTCGAGGTCGCCGGTGACGCCCGCGCAGCAGATGCAGGACCGCAGTTGCACCGCGGCGTCATCGAGTCGGCCCAGCTCCTGGTAGGCGAGGCCGAGGACGTAGTGCACGTACGCGGTCATCGCGACGTCGGCGGTCCCCCCGGGCTCGGCGAGGATCCGCTGACAGGTCCGCACCGCCGTGGCCGCGTGACCGGTGCGGATGCGGGACAGGGCCGCGTTCGCGGTGCTCGCCACCTCGCCGGACCGGTGGCCGAGCTGCCGGGCGAGCGCCACCGCCTCGTCGAAGGCGGCGATCGCCTCCTCGTGCCGGCCCTCGGCCTGGGCGATGAGGCCCAGGTCGTTGAGGGCTTGCCGGAGGACGGCCGGGTCCTCCGCCTCCCGGCAGGCTTCGGCCGCCTGCCGGGCCTGTGCGCCGGCCTCGCCGAGCCGGGCCCGGGCCAGCAGGACCGTGCCGAGGAGGAACCGCGACCGGCCCTCCGCGCAACGGTCGCCGGCCGCGACGGCGGCGGCGATCAGCGTGCGGGTGGCGTCCTCCACCCGGCCGCCCACGGCGCCGAGACCGAGCGGGCTGAGGGCGATCAGCAGGTTGACGGCCGCCCGCAGGTCGGTCATCGCCGAGGGCCTGCCGTCGGCGAGGGCGCGCAGGGTGTCCGTCGCGACGGCGGCGGCGAGCGCCACGGCGCCGGGTGTCTCGGTCCGGGCCCAGCGGCGGGCGTCCGCCAGATCCGCGAAGACCGGGGAGAAGCCGGCGCGGGAGACCGAGGAGCGGCCTGGACCGGCGGCCGGGGAGCGGCCAGGACGGGCGGCCAGGGAGCGGTCAGGAGGGCCGGCCGGCTGCTGGAGCGGCTCGCCGAAGACGTCGGCGACCGGGTCGCCGGGTACGGCGAGGGTGAAGGCCGTACGGGCGCGGCCGAGCAGGTGGGTCAGCAGCCGCTGCTGGGCGCCGGCCCGTTCGTGGTCGCCGGTCCGCAGCGACGCCCGGCGGGCGAAGGCGCGCACCAGGTCGTGGTAGCGGTAGCGCCCGGCACCCGTCGACTCCAGCAGCGCCTGGTCCACCAGCGACTCCGCGAGCCGCTCCGCCTGGTACTCCGCCAGGCCCAGGACTGCGGCTGCCGACGCCAGACCGAGGTCGGGCTCCGCCCAGGAGAGTATCCGGAACGCCGTGGCCAGGGGTGCTGGGAGCAGCCGGTAGCTGAGCTCGAAGACCTGCTCGATCGCCAGGTCGCCCGTGCGCAGGGCGTCGATGCCCTCACGGTCGTCGGCCAGGCTCCGGACGAGCTCGGCGATCGGCTGGTCCGGGGTGGCGGCGAGCCGGGCCGCGGCGATCCGTACGGCCAGGGGGAGCCGGCCACAGGCATCGACCAGCATCCTGGCCTGGGCGCCCTGTCCGGACCGGCGTGCCGCGCCGATGACCGAGTCGAGCAGACCGATCGCCTCGGGCTCGCTGAACACATCGAGTGCGACGTGCAGGACCGACGGCATGCTGGTGAGCACCGTGCGGCTGGTGACGATGACCGCACAGTCCGACGAGCCGGGCAGCAACGGCTGGATCTGGGCCTCGTCGCGTGCGTTGTCCAGGAGGATGAGCAGCCGCCGTCCCGCGCTGGCGGTCCGGAACAGCGCCGACCTGCTTTCGAGGTCCTTGGGCACGACTGCCGCCCGGACGCCCAGCGTCGTCAGGAAGTCCGCCAGGATGTCGGACGCGTTCGCGGGCACCAGGTCGGCGCCGCGCAGGTCCGCGTACAGCCGGCCGTCGGGGAAGTCCGGGCGCACGGTGTGGGCGGCTCGCACCGCGAGGGTCGTCTTCCCCACCCCGGCCATCCCGGTCACGGTCACCAGTCGCAGTGCGGGGCTGGTCCGTCCGGTCGGTGCTTGCCCGGTCGGTGCTTGCCCGGTCAGCGCTTGCCCGGTCAGCGCTCGTCCGATTCCGGCGATGTGGTCCTGCCGTCCGATGAACTGCGACAGCACCGGCGGGAGTTGGTCCAGTGCCTCACTGTCGGCCGCCTCGCCTGGGCCGCGCTCGTTGTCTCGGTCGACGTCTCGGCCGGCGCCTCGGTCGGCCGTTCGGTCTGCCGGCGCGGGCGACAACGGTACGTCCGGGCGTAAGTCCGGACCGGATGCGGCGGCCCTCGATCGCACGGCGGCATCCACACCGAGATCGTGACACAACTCCGTGAGCGCGGGCGCCGGTTCGATCCCCAGCTGCTCCGCCAGCCGTAATCGAAGCGCGTCGTAGACCGCGCGCGCCTCGGACGTGCGCCCCTGCCGGCACAGCGCGCGGATGAGCAGTTCCTGGAGGCGCTCGTGGAGCGGGTGGTCACCGGCCAGCTGCTCCAGCTCCGGCAGGTAGCCGGAGGGGGCGTCGAGTGCGGTGTCGCGGGCCGCGCCGTGTCCCGCGCCACGGGACACGTCGAGGGACACGTCGAGGGACACGTCGAGGGCTAGGCGCTCCTCCAGGAGTGTGAGGCGCAGCCTCGAAAGCCGTTCCCGCTCGCGGCACATGAGCGGCCCCGGCAGGCCGGCGAGCGGCTCCCCGCGCCACTGCGCCAGGGCCTCTCCCAGTGCGTTCCGGGCGTCCTGCGGCCGCTCGGCGGCGGCACACGTCCCGGCCAGTTCCTGCCAACGTTTGACCCGCCACACATCCACGCGTTCCGGATCAACGGCCAGACGGTAGCCGCCCGTCAGGGAGACCAGCACCCTGGGTGCCGTGCGTACGGGCTCCAGCAGATTCCGCAGCTGCCACACGTAGGTGCGCAAGGTGGCGTCGGGCGCACCGGGCGGCCGGTCTCCCCACAGGCCGGCGATCAGTTCGTCGACCGTCACGGCCGCGTTCGGGCGCAGCAACAGGGCGGCCAGTACCGACCGCTGCTGCGGGCCGCCGAGGTTCAGATCCGTGTCGGAGCGCCGGACCTGCAGCGCGCCGAGTAACGCGAAGCTCAGCGAATCCTGATCATGATCTGGACGCACGTGTTCCCCTCATCTGGTCGGCCCGGTACCGATCCGGCCATCGACCTCTGCCTGGTGTTCCATTGTCGGTGGACGGCCCCGCGTTCTCCCTGCGAGCCCGGGCATACTGTGTCAACTCTGCCCCTGCGAATGCGGGTTGCCGTGAGGGCGCGCCGAATCCACCACATGAGGACGTACAGGGTCAGGCTGCCGATCAGGCCGGCGCCGGCGCCCTTCGCCGCGTCGGACAGCACCCCTTCGACCACGGCGCTCAGCGGCAGCCCGTCGGTCGCCGCCTCCGGGCCGGCGTGCCACCACCAGGCGTGGGCGACGGTTCCGACGAGCGAGACCAGGGCCATGGCGAGGAGGACGGGCCGCCGGATTGCGCCGCCGGGCTTCGCTCGGCCCCCACCGGAGAGGAAGCGGGCCCGCCTCGGCCACACGTACACCGCGATGGCGGCCAGGCCGCCGATCGTGCTCGCGTGCTGCAACGCCCGCGCCCAGGTGAGGCTGCCCACCAGCGTGGAGTTGAGCCAGGGCGTACGGGTGACCACGAAGCCGTCGAAGTGGGTGAAGGCGTCCCAGACCAGGTGCGTGGCGATACCGATCAGGGCGGACAGCACGATCCACCCGGCTCGCCGCGCCAACGCACCGGTATTACGGAGCCCCCGCGACGCGGTGACGGGCACCGGCAGCAGCGACGCCAGGGGACGATGGCCGGCGCGGAGCAGTCCCCACAGAGCGAGGGCGTACGGCAGGGCGACGGTGACGGCGCCCTGAGCGCTGTGCGAGGTCGTGGCGTTGACGAAGGGTTCGTACCAGGACTGCGCGCTGACGGGCAGCCCCGTGGTGGTGACGAAGTAGGGCAGGTCCGGTGCGACGGCTCCGGCGACCAGCGCGGCCCGGCTGAAGGGCGATCGCAGCAACGGCAGTACGGCCGCGGGGTGGGCCAGGGTGAACGGCATGAACATCCTCTCGCACAGACCTCAATAGTCCGTCGAACGGAATGCTACGTCAAACGGACTAATGAGCTCTGGCGGACGCGCCGCGCCGCCCCGTCACGGTCGCGGCGGGTCCGCTCGCAGAAGCCATCCCTCACCACCGGCGAACTCAACGCCCTGGAAGGAGGCACCGAACGCCACCCGGTCGAACCCGACTTCCCGGTGCAGGTCGAGCGAAGCGCGGTTCCTGGCGGAAATGAAGCACCAGACCGCCGAGCCGCTTTTCCAGACCCATTCCATCCGCCGCAGGGTCAGCAGCCTCGCTATGCCGCGACGCCGCCAGTCGGGATCCACCGTGACACCGGTCAGGTAGTAGCCGGCCGGGGCACCGTCCACGGCATGCTCGGGCAGGAACGCCACATTCGCGTACCCGACAGCTTCACCGGATACCTTCGCGGTGATCACCAGGCTGCGGCTGCGCTCACTGCGGAGCGCCCGATGGATGCGGTCCGCCCACTCGCCGGCCGAACCACCTCGCGCCCGGGCCTGCATCACGGCCAGCGTCGGCACATCGTCCTCGACGGCCTCCGCCACCACCGCGGTCACCGGAGCATGCCGCTCGGCCGGGTTCGGAGAGTAGGCGGCGAACCGCGGATCCATCCCTGGCATGTCACCTCTCCCACCGGACCAGCACTGTCCCGGCCCACCACGCTATGGCGGCCGACCTGGCCCCCGCCACCCGGCCGATCCGCCGGCCCCAGCCGTCGCCCAGCAGGCCCGCCCGCTGCGCGCCGGCCTTCCCGGGGTGCGGGTGACGACCGATCGGGAAGACGAGTTCCAGCAGGCCAACCGTGATCGGCGCGCGGTCCGGGAGCGGTCCAGGGCGTACGGCGCCCACGGTGTGCCGTGCGCCATGGCGCACCCCCACCCGATCAGGTGATCATGTTGTGACGTCATGTCATATTCGACTACCGAGAGGCTGTTCACGATGCTGGTCGACTGGCCCACCGAGACCTTCGTACTGCGCCTGCACCGCATTCCCGGCCTGGTGGCGGGCGCCCCGGCGGGGAGCCCGGAGGGCACCCCCGTGGTGCTCGGACCGGAGACCGGTGGTGACGGCGAGCAGTGGGTGGCCGAGCGGTTCCGGGTGATCAACCACCGGATCCGGCACGCCGCCACCGGCCTCTACCTGACCGCCGAGGAATCGAGCCGGGGCGCCACGGTCACCCTGCGGCCCAAGTTCCCCGACACCGGCAGTGATTCCTCGTACTGGCGGCAGGCGTGGCGGGCCTTCGTCCAGCGCGACACCGGTCGGCTGATGGCCCTCCACGACTCCTCCAACTGCCTCCTCGGCCTGGCCGACCCGGCTGCCGAGCGGCCGGGCGGACCGCTGATCCTGGAGAAGGGTGCCGGGGCCGAGGACCGGTCCTGCACCGCCTGGGCGCCCGCGCCCGTCGCACCGCCGAAGCCCGCACCCGCTCCGGCGCCGAAGGCCACCGACCTCCCGGTGGGAACGGGACGGGTCCGGGTACCGGCCCGCCGCTACGAGAAGCGCGTGCGGACCATCGAGCAGATCTACGACGAGACCAGCTTCCGGGAGATCCCCGGCGAACTCCTCACCCCGGGCACCCGCATCGAGGCCTTCGACTTCGACCAGTACTCCCAGGGCGACTGGTACCAGGAGGGCCGGGAGGGAAGTCTCGTGACCTTCACGGACAGCTACGACACGGCGGGCGCCGCGCGCAGGGCCTTCCACCGACTGAAGGGGGAGCCCGCCCGCTACGTGAACTCCGAGGAGGTGGACGTCCACTACGTCCCGCCGAAGCTCGTCGCCCGCACCAACTTCCCCGCCGCGCTCTTCGACCGCATCGGCGGCAGCGACGCCATCTTCCGGACGCCGTACCGGCTGCCCAACGGACACGGCTTCTACAACCAGCCCGAGCGCCGCGAGGGCCTCTACTTCCCCAAGCGCGACGGCGCCGGCACCGTTGTGCAGTGGAACAAGACCTGGATCGCGGACAACGACACCACGTCCAAGGTCTTCCTCTGCTTCGACGGCCGCTACTTCATCGACCAGATGGACATCACCTGGGCCGAGGACGGGAAGAGCTGACCCGGTCGCCCGACCCGTACGGCGACCATCCGCTCGACGCACCGCGCATCCCGGCCGACGTCGATCCGACCCGTGGGCCGGACGCCTCGCACCCGACGTCAAGCAGCTCGCAGCCAGGCTGAACGAGGATGCGAAGAGGGCCCAGCCGCTGGTTGCGGCTGGGCCCTCTTACTGCCTGAAGCATCTGTTCCTGGGCGGAAGGTGAGCCAGCGCCCCAGCCATTCCGAAGAAATCGGCTCCGACATCACCCGATCGAGTTCACCAGCCGCAGCGGGCAATTCAGCGGAGGGTGCGGCCGCTTCGCTTCAGGCGGCCGGCGAGCCCGGCGGCCACCGCGGTGGCCGGCAACGCGGCCGCCAGGCACACGACGACAGCCGCCTCGCC
Organism: Kitasatospora sp. NBC_01300; assembly: GCF_041435235.1. Lineage (NCBI taxonomy): Bacteria > Bacillati > Actinomycetota > Actinomycetes > Kitasatosporales > Streptomycetaceae > Kitasatospora > Kitasatospora sp. NBC_01300. The sequence continues at coordinate 1,021,739 of NZ_CP108409.1, forward strand.
CCATGCCACCGTGTAGGCCTGGGCGAGCAGCGGCGGGGAGGCCAGGGCCATCGCCGCCAGCTCGCGGCCGCCCCGCGATCCGCTGGACCAGGTCAGCGCGACACCGGTCGCGGCGAGGACGACCAGCGGCCAGCACCCGTAGTCGGTGCTGACCCACGGCACCCCGTGCGAGGCGATGGCCGCCCGGGGCACGACCACGAGCGCGACCACGGCGGCGGCCGCGCCCGCCCGTCCCGCCGCGACGCCCTCCGTCCGCCGGTCCTGCGGGCAGGCGAGCAGCACGGCCGCCGCCAGGACCATCGCGGCCGGGGTGACCACCGGGTCACCGAACGCCCGCCCGCTGACCACCGCGGCCGCCGCGAAGGAGAGCAGCCCGGCCACCGCGCAGGGCACCCCCACGCGCCACCGGCCGGCCAGCGCCGCCACCGACCCCGCGACCACGACCAGCGACGAGACGAGCAGCGCGCCCCACGCCCCCGACAGGTCGGTTCCGATTCGCACCCCCAACGGGGCGGGCGAGGAGACGACATCGGCGTACCAGCCCAGCAGGTGCAGGCCGCAGGCGGCGGCCGCGGCGGCCAGAGCGAAGGGGTACGCCAGCGCGAGGACCTTCGCGACGGGAGCGGCCGTGCCCAGCCCCATCCGCATCCTCATCGCGTGCGCCGCCAGACCCGCGCCCTCCCGCAGCCGCGAGCCCAGCGGCTCGCCCGCGGTCATCTCGCGGAAGGTCGCCACGATCTCCCCGCCGTGGGCCCGGCGGTAGGCGGCGGGATAGAGCCGCAGGACGCGCTCGATCATGCGGAGGCCGCCGGCGGCTTCGCGACGGACAGACGGCGGGTGGCCTCCTTCGCCGCCGCGGCCAGACGCTCGGCCTCCACCGCGAGCCGCTCCCGCCCCGCCGGGGACAGGGTGAAGATCCGCCGGGCCCGGCCGTCGACGATCTCCTCGCGGTCGATGTCGATCAGTCCGTCGGCCAGCAGCCGGTCCAGGGCCCCGTACAGCGCCCCCGTCCGCAGCGCGACCCGGCCGCCGGTCATCACCTTGACCTCCTGCGCGATGGCGTATCCGTGCCGGGGCGCGTCGGCGAGGGCCGTCAGCACCATCAGGGTGGGCTCTTGCATCACACGTTCACTCACCTCACGAAGATAGTCACTCCGCCGGACCATCTCAACGCGGCCGGCCATCGCCGTGAGGTGCGCAGCCGTGAGGTGCGCAGCCGTGAGGTGCGTGGCCGTGCAGGCCCGGCGCGAGGTGCGCGAGCCAGGACCGCTGGCGCCACCCGTCGACGTCCCTGTCGTGATCGAGCCGGGAGGGAGCGCCGATGGACGAGAACGTGGTGCTGGGCACGGTGGCCGAAGGGTTCGAGCCGGTCCGTGAGGGGGTTCGCTGCGGTCGCGGCCGAGGAGGGCCGGCGACCACGCCGCGCAGCCCGTCGCCTGCCAGACGCGGCCTGATGGTCAGCCACCCGCACATGTGCCGGTGCTGCGCCAGATCTACTGGTCTGAGCCAAATCCCGCGCTAGCCACACTGCGTGGAGTGACATACCTCCGGATGTCAGTAGGTCCAGGTCGAGCCGGTACCCCGGTACTCCTCGACCGGGATCGGGTGGACGTCGGGGCGCATGCGGTCGATGTAGAGCAGGCCGTCGAGGTGGTCGACCTCGTGGGCAATGAGGCGGGCGAGGCCGAACTCGTAGGTGGCGGTGGTGATGGCGCCGTCGAGGGTGGTGGCGGTGACGTCCATGCGGAGCGGGCGGGGGACCATGCCGCGGACGTCGAAGAAGCTGAGGCAGCCCTCGTACTGTTCGTCGGTCTCGTCGGAGACGGCGGTGACCTTCGGGTTGAGCAGGATGATCGGGTCGGCGCCGGGGGTCGGGGGCAGGACGAGGGCGGCGGCGCGGGGGATGCCGATCTGCGGGGCGGCGAGGCCCATCCCCTTGGCGAAGGAGTGGACGCGGCCGATCCGGTCGACGGCGGTGAACAGTTCGTCGATCACGGCCTGGGCGGCAGCGCGCTCGGAGGGTAGGTCGAAGGGCTCGGCCGGACGGTTGAGGATGGGGGCACCCTGCTGGATCACGCCGAGAGACTGCATCTGCTGGCTGGGCCGCACCTCGATCACCTGGTCTCCTTGGTCCGTTGCGCGTTGTTGGCGGTGGCGCGGAAGCGCCATTCGAGGCGGAAGCGGGCGTGCAGCGGCGGGCCGTCGGTGGCCCAGGCGAAGTGCCGTCGTTCGCCCTCGTCGCGGCGGCTGACAGCGGTGCGTAGGGGGACGGCTTCGGCAGTCATGGAGGTTTCGGTGCCCCACACGACCGGGTCGAGGGCGGCGGGGAAGTCGAGTCGGACGGCGAGGTGTTCGGTGGGCAGGCGGACGGCGCGCTGGAACCAGTGGCCCCATTTGTCGGCGCCGACGCTGTAGGCGTACTCGATCCAGGTCGCGTCACCCGGGTAGAGCGGGAAGCGGCCGTGCTCGTTGTTGAACAGGAGCCAGACCTCCTTGAAGGCGTCGCGGTCGTGCTTGGCCTGCCACCGCATGTCCTCGCCCTGGCACGATGCGGCGAGCGCCAGCTCGTCCCAGGTCAGCGGATCCTCACGGTAGTGGGCGTTGGAGCGCTCGGGTTCACCGGGGTAGCGGTCGACGGCGATGCGGATGAGGTAGCGGGTGATGGGCTCGGCGCCGGTGTTCCGCAGCCGTCGGCGCATGGTCAACCGGTAGGTGGAGCCATCGAAGTGGAGCGCGGCTTCGTCGTGCTCGACCACGATCGCCGCCCCGGAAGCATACGGCTGCTCGGCGCGACGAGGTGGCGGCGGCCTGGTCGGGGTGCGGCTGCGGGAGCGGGCGGCGTCGTAGTCGAGCCAGCGCCGCCAGATGGCCTTTCCGGCGTTGAGGGTCTCATCGGCGAGGCGGGCGAACTCCTCGGTGGGCTTGTGACGGCCGGACTCCATGTGGCTGACGTACGAGGGATCGAAGCCCATCTTTCCGGCCAGTGCTCGCTTGGAGAGGCCGCGCACCTCGCGCCAGTGCGCGACTTCGGCTGCGAACGCCTCCATGGCCTGGTCGACCGCGTCGTGGCTGGCCGTCGTCTCCATCCGCTCCGCCCCAGTGAGTGATGAATGAACCGTGAGTGACCTTAGCTCACCATTCCGTCACGGTTCCACCTCCGGCTCTCATTACCTCATCGGGCGCGCACCGCGAGCGTCCGACCCGTAAGAGATCTCCATCTTCCCTCCTGCCATGAGGAGTTAACCGTGTACGAGTCCCCGTCCCCTCGTCGAGGCGAGCACCGCGATCCGGCCGGCGCTTTCCTCGGTGCCCTGTGGGCGGTCGGCAACGCCGTCGTGATCGCTCTGCTCGGCGTCATCGTGCACGACGACTTCGACGCGGCCCGAATCGGTGCTCACCCGGCCGCCAACTCGGCGCCGGACGACGGCACCTCCACGTAGCGGCCTTTCACCCATCGCCCATCACGGGCTGGACTCCGAACTGGAGCGCACAGCATGGAAACCAGGAACGTGATCGTCCCCGTCCACGACGGCCCCATCGACCTCACCCGCCCGCACTTCGTGGGCATCGGCGGCGCCGGCATGTCGGCCGTCGCCCGCCTGCTGCTGGAGAGCGGCAGCCACGTGTCCGGCTCCGACACCAGCGACACCACCGCCCTGCGCGAGCTGGAGGACGCCGGTGCCGCCGTCGCCATCGGCCACGCCGCCAGCAACCTGCCCGCCGACACGACGGTCCTCGTGTGGTCCAGCGCGGTGACCCCGAGCAACCCCGAGGTCGCCGCCGCCCGCCGGACCGGCATCCCGGTGGTGCACCGCTCGGACGTGCTGGCCCGCATGATCGCCACCGCCGGGCAGTCCGTCGCCGTGGCGGGCACCCATGGCAAGACCATGACCACCGGCATCCTCAGCGCCGCCCTGACCCACCTCGACCCCTCGTACGCCATCGGCGGCACCCCCGTCGGCCGCCCCAACGCCCACCAGGGCCTCGGCGGCCTCCTGGTCGCCGAGGCGGACGAGAGCGACCGCACCGCCGGCCGCTACCACCCGCAGGTCGCCGTCGTCCTGAACGTGGACGACGACCACCCCGAGCAGTACGTCGACCTGAACGACGTCCTGGACGTCTTCGAGCGCCTGGCCCGCAACAGCTCCGTGCTCGTCGTCTCCGCCGACGACCCGGGCGCCCGGCTGCTGATCGGGCGTCTCCAGACGGCGCCCGGACCGCGGGTCGTCACGGTCGGTGAGGCCAAGAACGCCGACGTGCGGGTGCTGCGCGTGGTGTGGGACGGCAGCGTCAGCCACGTCACTGTCCAGGACACGGACGGGTTGTGGCACGAGTTCACCCTGGCCGTCCCCGGCCGGCACAACGCGCTGAACGCCGCCGCCGCGTTCGCCGCCGGTCGCGTGCTCGGGGCCGAGCCCGCCGACCTGGTAGCCGGTATCAACGCCTTCCAGGGCATCAAACGCAGGCTCACCACCACCGGCAACCACGCCGGGGTGACGGTGCTGGACTCCTACGCCCACCACCCGAGCGAGATCACCGCCGACCTCGCCACCGCCCGGATGCTCACCGAGGGCCGGGTGATCGCGGTGTTCGAGCCCACCGGCTGGACCCGCACTGCCGCCCTCGGCGAGGAGATGGGCCGCCGGCTCGCGGCGGCCGACGAGGTCGTCCTCCTCGACGTGCACGCCTCGGTCGAGTCCCCCCTCACCGGGATCAGCACCGCGCCGATGGCCGTGCAGATCGCCGCCTGCGGCGGCCGGGCCCACACCGCGAGCGACGGGCGCAACGTGGCGGACGTGGTCGCCGAGTTGGCGGGGCCCGGCGACCTGGTGGTGACGATGGGCACCGGGACCGCTGGTCGCGTCGGCAGGGCGGTCCTGCTGCGGCTGGCCGAGGCCCCGGCGGCGGTCCGGGCCTCGTAGTCAGCCGGTGATACCCATGGCGTCGGGCTCGGCGAGCCGCATCGCGGTGTCCTCCAGCCCGACGCTGTGGGAGCCCTTCACCAGCACCACGTCTCCGGACTTGAGGTAGGTCAGCAGCAGATCGAGGGCGGCGTCGCGGTCCGGGACCAGCGTCGCCGCCACTCCGCCGTCGGCCGCGCTCGCGTGCACCAGGGCGGCCTCCGCGCCGCCGACCGCGATCAGGTCCGTGACACCGTTCCGGGCCACCATGCGGCCCAGCTCAGCGTGGTGGGCCTCGGACTCCTCGCCCAGCTCCCGCATCTCGCCCAGCACCGCCACCGTCCTGCGTCCGCCGCCGGCCATGGCGGTAAGCGCGGCGAGGGCGACGGCCATCGAATCGGGGTTCGCGTTGAACGCGTCGTTGATCACCGTCACACCGTCCGGCCGCTCGGTGACGTCCATCCGGCCCGGTGTCAGCTGCCGAGCCCTGCTCAGCGCATCCGCCGCCTGCCGCACGCTCGCACCCAGGCCGATCGCCACCGCGGCGGCGGCCGTCGCGTTGGACACGTGGTGGGCGCCGTGCAGCCCCAGCTTCACCGGGGCGCTCTCACCCCGGTACGCGAGGGTGAACGACGGCCGACCCGCAGCGTCCAGCTCGACGTCGACGGCCCTTACGTCCCCGGCCTGCATCCCGAAGGTCAGGACCGGCGCGACCGTGCGCGGTGCCATCGACATGACGTACGGGTCGTCGGCGTTCAGCACCGCCAGGCCATCGACGGGCAGGGCCTCGACGAGTTCGCCCTTCGCGACCGCGATCGACTCCTTCCCGCCGCCGAACTCGCCCACGTGCGCGGTTCCGACGTTCAGCACCAGGCCGACCTTCGGCGGGACGATCCCCGTCAGGTACTTGATGTGCCCGGCGCCGCGCGAGCCCATCTCCAACACCAGCAGGCGAGTGCGCTCGTCCGCCCGGAAAACAGTCAGCGGCAAACCGATCTCGCCGTTGTACGACAGCGGCGTGGCCACCGTGGTGTCCATGGTCTCCAGCACCTGGGCCAGCAGATCCTTGGTGCTGGTCTTCCCGGCCGACCCGGTCAGCCCGATCACGGTCGGCGCCTTCAGCCGGTCGAGCACCGCACGGGCCAGCGCACCCATCGCGTCCTGGACGTCCGGCACCACGACCGCCGGCACCCCGACCGGCCGAGCAGCGAGCACTGCCATCGCCCCGGCGCGGACGGCCGCCTCGGCGAACCGGTGCCCGTCCGTGTGCTCACCCGGCAGCGCGATGAACAGCGCCCCCGGCTCCACCAGCCGCGAGTCGGTGACCCCGGGCCGGTCCACCACCGCGGCCGGATCGGGGACATCGTGCAGAGCGCCCCCGACAGCCTCGGCGATCTCTTGCAGGGTCATGGGGACCACGGTGGCTCCGATCCATCGACGCACCCGCCCGCTCGTCCCGGGGCGGCCTGCCCTCGACGCTAGCGGCTCCCCGGCACCTCTCCTGCCATCCCACGCATTCCGAACCAGATTGTGACAAAAGGAAGATGAGAATGTCTGACGCCCCTCGTATCGCCCTCGTCACCGGTGTCCGCTCCGGACCGACTCCTCGCCGAACTCGACCGCGGCCACCTCGCCATGGCATCCGTCCGCAAGGCGATCCGTCGCCTCAACTGCCCGGCACCCGCACGCGGCGGACGCCTGGTGCTCGTCACAGGCCACCAGAACGGCATGGTCCCGTTCCGAGCCAATTCAGGTCACACACCCGACAGCGTGGATACCGATTTCCGACTCGACCGCTTCGCAACTCGGATGGTTGGCCTCAAGAGGTGGGCCGGCCGGGGCCGTTCACCTGTCAGGTGAACGGCCCCGGCCGGATGCTGGTCGGCTGATGTCCGTGCGGCGCGATCGGTGACCGCCGCGTCGCGCCGCTCCAACAGAGCGATCCCGCCGTCCAGGCTTTCCAGACCATTCAGTCGTACGGCGGCGCTCCGTCATGTGCCAGCGTCGGCGCCGGTGTTCGAGGAATGCCTTCCACAGCTCCAGGCGGTGGAGGGAGTCCTTCGGGAATGTAAAGCGGAGGACTCCGAGGATGACGGCGGCCACCAGAACGGGCGCGGACCCCGGGTGGTCGGCGAGAAACGGCACGGATCAGCCCTTCCCGTCGCACAGTTCGAGCGTGGCAGCGCCCAGCGCCACCCGGAAGGCGTCGCCGTGTCGAGTGAATCCCGCGCCCCTGATTCCAGCCTCCCGGTGGGTCAGGGCTAACGCCAGGTCATAAGGTTCGGGATAGCCGGTCCAGCGGAACGTCCACGAGTCCTCTGCACCCCAGAGCCGGCGTACGGCACCGTGCCGGATCCTGCGATCGACTGCGGGGCGCTGCAGGGGGTCCCATGACAGGCTGGTCGCCCAGCGGCCGCGCCGGTCAACCAGGTTGTAGCGGGAGACGAGACCGGCCAGCAGAGTGGTGGCGTCCCGCGAGATCGGGGGAACTGATGCCAGGGCGCGGCGTTCGTGCCCGGTGAGGTCGTAGTCCACCGTGAGATAGGAGTGCAGGGGCACACGGCTGCGCCTGTTGCCGCGCTGGCATCCGGCCGGGTCACCGGTGATGGTCAGCAGTGCACCGGTGGGCAGATGGCGAAGGCAGAGGGAGCGTTGCCCGTGGCACGTATAGCTGACCTCGTGTCGTAGTCCGGGGATGCCGCGCGAGTCGGCCCCCTTGGTGGCCAGCAGTCTGGTGGCGACGTTCTCCGGAGCCCGCTCCGCCACCATCACCAAATGGTCCCGGCGGGGCGACATCACCGGGTCGTACGAGGCGACGACCGCGTAGCCCCACCTCGCAGTCGGACCGCTGTATACGTTCTCATTGAACAGCGCGAGCGCCAACAGGGCCCGAAAGGCACGCTGGTTGTCCGAGCAGTGGTCCAGGCCGAGCCCGTGGGTGTCGCCGCTGACCGCGGATCGGGCGGCCGCGTCACTCTCCGCGGTGTACTGAATGCGGAGCGGGATCCGCTCCTCGGCAGTCATGGTGTGGACGGGCAGCCCACCCAACTCGCGCGCGGCGGTCAACCACGCCTGCTGGAAGGGGATCGTGTCCCCGGACTCGCACTGGATGCGGCGTGCGAGCGTAACGATGTCCCTGTCGAGCGTCATGTCCGGCTCCCGGTGGGCGCGACTCAGTGCTCCCGCCCACTGCACCCCATAGGAGGAACGGCAGCTCTGCACCACGCGCGCCCGACGGCACTTTGCGCCCTCAACCCCGGGGCGGCTGCGGGAGAAGCCCGGGTCCGACGTAACGGCGAGCGTGGTCGCCTGGCCAAAGCATAGCCCCTTGACGGCACGCGGACGACGTCAAGAGTTCGTCAAGGAGGGTCTGTGGCTGGGGATTTGTGCTGAGGAGGTGGCCGGAGCGCGGCGGCTCGACGACGCCGTGCCGGACCTGGCGGCGGCGCTGACGGCGGCAGGCGCCACGAGCCACGTGGTCCTGGCTTCGCACCCGTCGGCCGGTTCGATCGCCACCTACTTCGCGCGCAGCCACCCCGGGTGGGGCGGCGGTGCGGTTCTGATCGGCGCCAGCCCGCCCGGCTTCTACACCGACGGCGAGATCGACCGGGTCGTGGCCGCGACGGTCATCGCGTCGGCCAGGGCACCGTTCGAGGCCTCGCCGCAGGATGCCGCTCGACCGCCCCGGCGTCGTGATCGGGGCCATCCACGCCATGCCGGCCGGGACCGGCTGAGCCGGGGAGCTCGCGGTTTCGGAGGGCCCTCGCGCGTCAGGACGACGGCGGGCGCTGGAGGCCTTGGAGGAGAAGGTCGACCAGGCGGCGGGGGTCGTAGCGGGGGTCGCCGTCGCGGCCGGCGCAGAGGTTGCCGATGCCGCGCATCAGTTCGTAGGCCTGGGTTCCGGGCCTGATCTCGCCGGACTCGGCCGCGGCGGCGAGCAGTTGGGCGCAGACGGGCACCAGGCGGTCGAGGAAGTAGGCGTGCAGCGCGTCGAAGCCGCTGCCGTCCGACTGCAGCGCGTTGGCGAGTCCGTGTTTGGTGACCAGGAAGTCGACGAAGAGGTCGACCCATTGGCGAAGTGCCGCGAGCGGGGAGTCGGCCTCGGCCAGCAGCGCCGGGCCGGCTTCGGCGCAGGCCTCGACCTGGTGGCGGTAGACGGCGACGACGAGATCCGCGCGGGTCGGGAAGTGGCGGTAGATCGTTCCCGTTCCGACGCCCGCCCTGGCCGCGATCTCGCGGATCGGCGCGTCGACGCCGGAGGAGACGAACACCTCGGCGGCGGCGGCCAGCAGCGTCTGCCGGTTGCGCTGCGCGTCGGCCCGCCTTCCCCTGGTCGGCGCTTCCTCGGGCGGGGTCTCCCCTGGCTGGGTCTGCCCGGACTGGCCCGCAGTGGACACGATGCTCTCCTTCCGACAGCCGTTGGCCGTCGACCACCGACCGTTGACTAAGCGGAACAACGTTCCGTATAGTAAGTGGAACAAGGTTCCGGTTTCAGCATAGCCGAAACCGGACGCTCCCGACCGCCTCGCCCGCCGCCGGCCGCTCAGGCCCGGCCGGGAGAGGCCCCTGAAGGGACATGCGCACCATGAGCGAATCGACGCACCCGGCCGACACCTTCGGCCCGCCCGCCCCCGTCCCCGTCCCCGTCCTCTCCGTCAGTCCGGTCGTCCTGCCGGTGCCCGGCCGGGCCGTGGACCTGGAGGTGCGGGTCTCCGTCCCGCTGACCGGGAGCGACCTGCCGGTCGTCCTCCTCTCCCACGGCCAGGGCCACTCGAACAACCTCTCCTCGCTGAACGGCTACGCCCCCCTCGTCAACTTCTGGGCCGCGCACGGCTTCGCCGTGATCCAGCCCACCCACCTCAGCTCGACGACGCTGGACCTCGCCCCCGACACCCCCGGGGCACCCATGTACTGGCGGTCCCGGGCCGAGGACATGACGCACATCCTCGACCGGCTCGACGCGATCGAGGCCGCCGTCCCCCAACTCCTCGGACGCCTGGACCACGGCAGGGTCGCCGTCGCCGGGCACTCGATGGGCGGGCACACCGCGAGCCTGCTGCTCGGCGCCCGCCTCACCGACCCCGACGACGGGACAACCGTGCATCTGGTCGAGCCCCGGATCACGGCGGGCGTCCTCCTGGCCGCACCCGGCAGGGGCGGCGACGCCCTCACCCCGCTGGTGGCCGAGAACTACCCCTTCCTCTCGACCCCGGACTTCTCCCGGATGACGACGCCCGCGCTCGTGGTCGCCGGGGACAAGGACGCCTCCGCCCACCTGACGGTCCGGGGCCCGGACTGGCACACCGATCCGTACGCCCTCTCCCCCGGCCCCAAGTCGCTGCTCACCCTGTTCGACGCGGAGCACGGGCTCGGCGGGATCTCCGGATACGACGTCGCCGAGACCACGGACGAGAACCCCGCACGGGTCGCACTGCTCCAACGGCTCACCTGGGCCTACCTGCGCACCGCGCTCCACCCCGGCGACCCCGCCTGGCAGACGGCATGCGAGGCGCTGGCGGCCGAAGCCGACCCGCTCGGCCGGGTCGACTCCAAGTAGCACCGGCCGAGCCCGTGCGTCACTCGACGCCGTCACCCCGGTGAGTGCGAGGGCGCGGGTGGTCGACGGCCGACGACCACCCGCGCTACTCCACCGGCGAAACGTGCAGCGCAGGAAGCGTGGGCGCCGGGGCCGGTCGTCCCGTCAACTCGCGGTAATGGCGCACCCGGAACACCCCGGACAGGCTCGCCGTCACCGTCACGGCGACCGCCAGCCACAGGGCCGCGCCCACCATGGCCAGCACCCCGGAGACCCGGTCGGCCGCTGTGAGGCCCACGCCGAAGACCGCCACCGACGGAAAGAAGGACAGCGTGACGGGCAGAGCGATCCAGGTCGAACTGCGCCCGCTGTCCCCGCCGTGGGCCCGGAACGCCCGCCGGGACGTCCGCATCGCCTCACGGACCCCGACGCCGTCGATCATCATCGCCGGCAGTACCAGGTAGGAGGCCATCGCCCACCAGATCCCGACCAGCAGCAGCGAGCCGAAGAAGATCACCACCACACCGACCAGCGCCCACACCACGATCGCCGGCAGCCGCCGCAGCGCCCGCCCGTAGCCGGCCCCGATCCCGACCGGCCGCCCCCGCAACGCGTCGTCCGCCGCGACGATCAGCACCGCGTTGAAGAACGTGGCGAAGACCGCCACGACGAGGACCGCGACCACCACCAGCGCGATGTCCCCCGCGAGGGCCTCCGACCACAGCCCCGTCACCCCCAAGGCGAGCACCCCGACCACACCGGCCAACGCCACCCCGGCGATCCCGGGCAGGAGCAGCAGTGTCTTGTGTGCCCACATCACCCGCGCCGATTCCCTGACCGGACTCTTCATGCTCAACGCCCCCCTGGAGTCGATCCATCGTACGGACGACTACCGCCAAGGACCCCTCCCCGCCATCCTGGACGCCGATGACGACCAGGTGGCGGCAACCCCTGGTCGTCGACGGCGCAGATCACGGCCAACGACGCTCATCGGACGGCCCGTTGGCCGCGGCGACCGAATTCCGCGCGTCTGGTGCGCCGCCCGGCTTTCGCGGCCATAGCCCGAGTCCTGGCTACCAGATCGGCCAACACCTCCCTGTCGCAGGCACTGGCCAGGGCGGAAAGGGTTCGCTCCGCCGCTTCGACATCCCTGCGGCTCGGCTCCATGCCCATGTGGTCGACGGCGAAGGTCAGCAACTTGCCGTGCCGGACGCCGTCCTCCAGCGAGCGGGCACGGAAGAGCTCGGCCCGCAGGCTCTCGGAGTCCATGCCCTCGCACTCCGCCGCGAGGGCATGGAAGTCGCTCCGCCGCCAACCCACGATGGTCTGGAAGTCGTGCTCACACAGGGTGTCGTCGAAACAGGCCAACAAGAGGGCCGACCGGGCGGTGGACCAGGCAGTCTCCGAGAAGAGGACACGGTCCACCCGCCCAGCCCGCAGTGCCCGGACTGTGCCGACAGCGGGCCGGTGAGGATCGGGGGCCGGAGACGTTTCCGTCCTCCTGACGCGACGGAGCTCGTCGAAGAGAGCTCTGCACGCGCCCGCCGAAGGGTCGGCGTCCTCAGGCGGGAGACGATGGTGGATGGCGATGAAGAGCGCCCGCTCGACGATGTCCGTCTCGTTCCGGTCGAGAACAACGCCGCCCGGCAGCAGGTCAGCGGTCATTTCTCGCGATGGCTGAGCCGGTTCGGCGGGAAATGCCGAAGAACTGGCGGGCGGAGGAGCATCGCTGCGGGCCGGCCACCGCTGAGAGCGGATGGCGCCGGGCGGCCTACGCGCCATGGGCCTTTCGGGTCTGGATCATGGCGCCCATGATGCCAGACCCGAGAGACCTTGCGGGTGTGTGATGCCGCTGCCAATACGCGAGGGCCGGGGCCGGCTACCGGTCAGTCGTGGGTCAGGGTTCGGGGGCGGATGTCGGGCCAGGTGTGCTCGATGTGGTCGAGGCAGGCCTGGCGTCGGGCTGCGCCGAAGACCGTCGTCCAGCCCTCGGGCACGGTGGCGAAGGCGGGCCACAGTGAGTGCTGGCCCTCGCCGTTGACCAGGACCAGGTAGTCGGCGTCGGGGTCGTCGAAGGGGTTCGTCACCACGTCGTCCTCTCGTGCTCGGTGAAATCCGGTGGGCTTTCCGGTGTGGTCAGTGGCCGCGCAGTTCCAGGGTGCAGCACTTGACGCTGCCGCCCGCCTTGAGGAGTTCGGCGAGGTCCACGCCGATCGGCTCGAAGCCGCGGCGGCGCAGTTCGCCGATCAGGTGGGTGGCCGATTCGGGGAGCAGGACGTGGCGGCCGTCGGAGAGCGCGTTGAGGCCGAAGACGGCGGCGTCCTCGGCGGTCGCCTGGATCGCGTCGGGGAACAGTTCGCGCAGTACGGCTCGGCTGCCGGGGGTGAAGGCCTGCGGGTAGTACATGATCTCGTCGTCGGAGAGGACGGCGAGCGCCGTGTCCAGGTGGTAGAACTCCGGGTCGACCAGGGTCAGGCTGGTCACGGGGACGCCGAAGAACTCCTGGGCCTCGGCGTGCGACCTCGGGTCGGTGCGGAAGTCGGTGCCGGCCAGCAGGCGACGGCCGGCCAGCAGGTAGTCGCCCTCGCCCTCGTTGATGTGCTCGGGCCACAGCAGTTCGGACCAGCCCTGCTCGCGGAACCAGGACAGGTAGGCCGGGCCCTCGGCCGTGCGCTCGGCGTGGCGGAAGCGAGCGCCCAGGACCTTCCCGTCGATCACGGTCGCGCCGTTGGCCGCGAAGACCATGTCGGGCAGTCCGGGCAGCGGGGCGATCTCCTCGACGGTGTGGCCGAGTTCGCGGTAGAGGTCGCGCAGCCTGGTCCACTGGGCGAGCGCGAGTGCGCCGTCGACCGGCTTCTCCGGGTGCATCCAGGGGTTGATGGAGTAGCTGACGCCGAAGTGGCTGGGCCGGCACATCAGGAAACGGCGCTGGCTTGCGACGCGGGCTGTCATCGGGGTGGTTCTCCTCGGTCTGCGTGCTGCGTGCTGCGTGGTGCAATCTGCGAGCTACGTGCTGCGTGGTCTTCGTGTTGCTCCGGGGCCCGGGAGGTTCCGGGAGCCGTTCAGTCGATGAGCCGGCGGCGCATCCCGCGGACGGCCAGGAACCAGGCGAGGACGGCGAACGCGGCCAGGACGGCCCCGTGCAGGGCGTCGCCCGCCCCGAGCGTCCCGAAAGCGCCGTGGCGCACCAGCTGCGTGCAGTGGTAGATCGGGTTGACGGCCGCCACCCCCTGGACCCAGTCGGGCAGCCCGTCCAGCGGGAAGAACACGCCCGCGGCCATCACCAGCGGGGTGAGCACGCCGGACACCACGAGCCGCAGCCAGTCGATCGCCGGCACCAGGCAGGACACCCACATGCCGAGCAGGGCGAAGGCGAAGCCGGAGACCAGCGCCACCAGCGGCACCAGCAGCAGCTCCGGCCCCGGCGGCAGGCCGATGGCGAGGCAGACCAGCAGTGGCGCGGTGCCGTAGACGGAGGACTTGACGGCGATCCAGGACGCCTCGGCCGTGACCAGTTCCCAGACGTCGACGGGCTGGCACAGGACGGCGTCGTAGATCTTCTGGTACTTGCGGCGGTTGAAGCTCTCGAACATCCCGGCGAAGGCCGAGGCGAAGAGCACCGAGGTCACCACCATGCCGACGCCGACGAACTGCGGGTACGGGTGCCCCTGGACCGAGTCGATCAGCCGGCTGAAGCCGATGCCGAACCCGGTCATGTAGACCAGCGGCTCGATCAGCGAGCCGAAGGTGATGGCGGGCCAGTAGCGGCGGAAGAGCAGCAGTTCGCGCAGCCACACCGCCCGCATGGTCGGCCACAGGGCGGGCGGGAGGCCTGGGGCGGGACCGGTCTGGGCCTCGGTGCGGGGCATGGGCGTCGCCGTGGTCATCGGGTGTCCTCTCTGTGGGGGCGGGCAGGCGGGCGGTAGGCGAGGGAGCGAGGGGGACGAGGGAGCGGGGGAGCGGCCGGCCCGGGCTCAGCCGAACAGTTCTCCGGTCAGCGCGACGAACACGTCCTCCAGGGAGGTCGGGCGCAGCACGTCCGGCGGGCCGAGGCGCTCGCGCAGTTCCGCGGAGATCGTCTCGGCGCGCAGGACGGAGACCGCGGGCCCGGTGCGCCGGCTGGGCAGTCCGGCCCGGGTGGCCTCGGCCTCGACGAGTTCGCGCCGGGCCGCGTCGCCCCGGTACTCGGCGGCCTGCGCGCCCGCGTGCGCGCGCAGCAGTTCGGCGGGGGTGCCCCGGGCGATCACCCGGCCGCCGGTCACCACGGCCACCTCGTCGGCGAGCCGTTCCGCCTCTTCGATGTAGTGGGTCGACATGACCACCGTGGTGCCGCTCTCGCGCATCCCGTCGATGACGTCCCACAGGTCCTGCCGGATCTGCGGGTCCAGGCCGACGGTGGGCTCGTCCATGAGCAGCAGCCGCGGGTTGTTGACGATGCCCCGGGCCAGTAGGACCCGTCGGCGCATGCCGCCGGAGAGCGCGTCGGCGCGGGTGTGCGCGCGGTCGGTCAGCCGGACGGCGGCCAGCGCCTGGTCGACCGCCTCACGGTAGCGCTCGCGCGGCAGGGCCGTGAACCGGACGAAGACGTCGAGATTCTGGCGCACCGTCAGTTCGGGGTCGATGTTGTCGTGCTGCGGGACGACGCCGACCAGGGAGCGGGCGCGGCGGGAGTCCTCCGGCATCCGGTGCCCGAACACCTCCACGGTGCCCGCGTCCGCGCGGGTCTGCCCGGTGAGCATCCGCATGGTGGTGGACTTGCCCGCGCCGTTGGGCCCGAGCAGGCCCAGGAACATGCCGGGCGGCACTTCCAGGTCCAGGCCGCCCACCGCGGTGGTGGCACCGAACGTCTTGACCGCGCCGCTGATTCGGACGGCAGGAGTGTCCACGCGGGCGCTCCTTTCGGGGAGTCGGGGAAGGCAGGAGAAGCGCAGGGGATGCGCGGGGGAAGTGCAGGGGAAGTGCAGGGCAAGGCGAGGAAGGCGAAGGAAGTCGGGCGAAGCCAGGGGAAGTTCGGCGTCGGGAAGGTACAAGGGAAGTCGGGGAATGTCACCGCCCGGTGCGCCGAAATCCTCGCTCCCCGGGGGCCGGGCCCGCGCGATCATCTAACCGCAGAATCGACTTGTCAGGAACCTGCTTTCGGGGGTTCCCCTGTCCATGACCAGGTGTTAGGTTGCTCGAAGATCAATGCCGCCGGGACGCACTATGTCGGCCCATCCGGGGGGAAATTCGGCTCCATCACCCGTAGTTCGCGACCGTAGCGTCGGTGTGCGACGGGTGCTGATCACGTATTCCTCCTTCGGTCGTCACCCGCGGCACCACCACCCCTTCACGCACCTGACCGAGGAGATGTGGATGCAGTCCGACGGACCGCTCACCGCGAACGTCCGCCTGCGGGCCGCGGTAGCCGAGGACGCCGATGTCGTCACCGAGGTCTTCCTGGCCTCCCGCACCGCGACCATGCCGTACCTGCCCCGTCTGCACAGTGACGAGGCCACCCTCAGCTGGATCACCCACGTCGTGCTCCCGGACACCCGGGTGTGGCTCGCCGAGGACGCCGGGACCGGGGCCGTGCTGGGCTTCGCCTCGCTCGACGGCAACCTGCTCGACCACCTCTACCTGCGGCCCGAGGCGCGTCGCCGCGGCATCGGGACGGTGCTGCTGGAGGCCGTCAAGTCGGCCAGCCCGCAGGAGCTCTCGCTGCACGTCTTCCAGAAGAACACCGAGGCGCGCGCCTTCTACGAGCGGCACGGCTTCGTCGTGGTGGACACCAACGACGGCAGCCGCAACGAGGAGAACGAGCCGGACATGACCTACCGCTGGACCGCGTGACTCCCGCCCGCACAGCGCGGTAGCCGGTAGTCCCCCCGCCGAGGGACGTCGGCGGGCCCCCGCGGCCCCGGAGCCCACAAGGACCCCCGGAGGCCACCACGGCCGGGGGCCCGCGACGGCCCCGGGGGCCCGGCGGCCCACAACATCACCACGGTCCGTCAATCACGACGGCCCCACATCACCACGGTCCGTGGATCACCACGGTCCGTGCATCACCATGGCCCGCAACTCGCCACGGCTGGGCCCACAACGGCCTGAACTCACCACGGCCGGGGCCCCCCGTCGGCCCGTCACCCACCACGGCCGCGACTCGCCCCGGCCGCGACTCACCACGGCCGGGGCCCACAACGGCCGGGGCCCACAACGGCCAAGAGCCACCGGAAACCACCGTCCGGCCCGCCCGACCCACCCGGCCGGCGGGGCGGTTCCACCTGGAGGGATGCCCCGTGCTGGGCGAACACAGCCTGCCCGCGGAGACACCGCTGTCGTACGCACAGTTGGCGCTCTGGTTCAACGACCGCCTCCAAGGCGGCGACGCCTCGTACAACGTCCCGGTGGCGCTGCGGCTGACCGGGCCGGTCGACCACGAGGCGCTGCGGTCCGCCCTCGCCGACGTGGTGGAGCGGCACGCGGCCCTGCGTACCGTCTTCCCCGAGCGCGACGGCGTGCCGCGCCAGCACGTGCTGGCGATGGCCGAGCTGCCGCCGGTCCTCACCGTGGTGCCCGTCACGGAGGAGGAGCTGCCCGCCCTGATCGAGGCCGGGGCCGGGCACGTCTTCGACCTGGAGTCCGAGGCCCCGCTGCGGGTGCAGCTGTTCGTGCTCGGCCCGCAGCAGCACGTGGTGCTGATGGTGCTGCACCACATCGCCGGCGACGGCTGGTCGCTGGCCCCGCTGGCCCGCGACCTGAGCACCGCCTACCTGGCCCGCAGCCAGGGCCGGGCGCCCGTCTGGTCCCCGCTGCCCGGCACGTACGCCGAGTACGCCGTGCGCCAGCACGCGAACCTCGGCGACCTGGACGACCCGCAGGGCCAGGGAGGGCGCCAACTCGTCTACTGGCGCCAGGCGTTGGCGGGCCTGCCGGACTTCCTGGAGCTGCCCACCGACCACCCCCGCCCGGCCGCGATGTCGCACCGGGGCGAGTACTTCCCGTGGGACCTCCCGGCCGAGCTGCACCGCGAGCTGCTGGCGCTGTCCCGCTCCTGCCGGGTCAGCATGTTCATGGTGCTCCAGGCGGCGCTGGCGACGGTGCTGACCCGGTCGGGGGCCGGTACGGACATCCCGATCGCCAGCCCGATCGCGGGCCGCACCGACGAGCGCTACGACGACGTGGTCGGCTACTTCGTCAACCCGCTGGTCCTGCGCCTGGACACCTCCGGTGACCCGACCTTCCGCGAGCTGCTCAAGCGGGTGCGCCGCACCGACCTCCAGGGCTTCGCCCACCAGGAGTTCCCGTTCGAGCGGCTGATCACCGCGCTCAACCCGCACCGCTCGCTGGGCTGGCACCCGCTGTTCCAGGTGATGCTGGCCTTCCAGAACACCCCCGAGGCCTCCCTCACGCTGCCCGGCATCGAGACCGAGATCACCGAGGCGGGCCCGGGCGGAGCCAAGTTCGACCTGTCCTTCAACATGCGCGAGGTGCACGACGCCGACGGCGCCCCGGCCGGGCTCGGCTGCTTCGTCGAGTACAGCACCGACCTGTTCACCCGCGCGGGCGCCGAGGCCCTGACCGCCCGGCTCGGCCGGCTGCTCGCCGCGGCCGCCGCCGACCCGGACCAGCGGATCGGCGCGTACGACCTGCTCGGCGCCGAGGAGCGGCTAGACCTGTTCGAGCGCGCCCACGGGCCCGCCCTGCCGGCCCTGCCCGCCCTGCCCGCCCTGCCCGCCCTGCCGGCCCCCGCGGTGACCCACCACGGCGCCCCCGCGGTGACGTACCACGGCGCCTTCGAGGAGCGCGCCGCCCTGGAGGGCGAGGTCACGGCCCTCGTCGCCGAGGACGGCCGGTTCACCTTCGCCGAGGTCAACGAGCGCGCCAACCGGCTCGCCCGGGAGCTCGTGCGGCGCGGCGCCGGCCCCGAGCGCTACGTCGTCCTGGCGCTGCCGCGCACCACCGACCTGCTGATCGCGCTGCTCGCCGTCCTCAAGTCGGGCGCCGCCTACATACCGGTCAGCCCCGCCGTGCCGCGCGAGCGGCTGGCCGGCATCCTCGCCGACGCCGCCCCGGTCTGCGTGCTCGCCACGGCCGCCGACGCCGACCGGCTGCCGGACGGCGCGCCCGTCCTGGTGCTGGACGAGCCCGGGGCGCGGGCCGCCGTCGCCGCCCACCCCGGCGGGAACCTGACGGACGCCGACCGCACCGGCCCCACCGGTCCGGACGACCCGGCCTACGTCATCCACACCTCCGGCTCGACCGGGGTGCCCAAGGGCGTGGTGATCCCGCACGGCGGCCTCAGCAGCCTGATGCGCCACCACCGCACCCGCATGGTCCGCCCGTCCGGCGGCCCGCAGGGCCGGCGCCTCCAGCTCGGCCTGGTCGCCTCGATCACCTTCGACACCGCCTGGGAGCCGCTGTTCTGGCTGCTGGAGGGCCACCCGCTGCACCTGCTGAGCGACGAGGTCCGGCTCGACCCGCAGGCCCTGGTCGGCTACGTCCGCCGGGAGCGCCTCGACTTCCTGGACCTCACCCCGACGTACGTCCCGGCGCTCACCGCCGCCGGCCTCTTCGCCGAGGGCCACCACCGCCCGGCCGTGCTGATGCTGGGCGGCGAGGCCGTCGGGCCGGCGCTGTGGACCGAGCTCTCCGCCCTGCCGGACGTCGCGGTGTTCAACTACTACGGCCCGACCGAGTGCACCGTCGACGCGCTCGCCTGCTCCCTGGCCGACAGCCGCACCCCCGTCATCGGCCGCCCGCTCGACAACACCCGGGCGTACCTGCTGGACGACCTGCTGCGCCCCGTCCCGCTCGGCGTGCCCGGCGAGCTCTACCTGTCCGGGCCGCACCTGGCCCGCGGCTACCTGCGCCGCCCCGCCCTGACCGCCGAGCGCTTCGTCGCCGACCCGTACGGCCCGCCCGGCGCCCGGATGTACCGCACCGGCGACCTCGCCCGGATGCGCCGCGACGGCCAGGTGGAGTACCTCGGCCGGGCCGACGGGCAGATCAAGATCCGCGGCTTCCGGATCGAGCCCGGCGAGATCGAGGCGGTGCTGCTGCGCCACCCCGCGATCGTGCAGGCCGCCGTCCTGGCCCGGGGCGCCGGCGCCGAGGAGCGCCACCTCGCCGCCTACCTGGTGACCGAGGACGGGAACGCCCCCGACCTCGCCGAGGTGCGCGAGCTGCTGGCCGGGCAGCTGCCCGACTACATGATCCCGGCGGCCTACGCCGTCCTGGCCCGGCTCCCGCTCAACTCCAGCGGGAAGCTGGACGGTTCCGCTCTGCCCGAGCCCGAGCTGCGGGCCGCCACCGGCCGCTCCCGGGCCCCCCGGGATGCCCGCGAGGCCGCGCTGTGCGCGCTGCTCGCCGAGGTCCTCGGCGTGGCCGAGGTCGGCCCCGACGACGACTTCTTCGCGCTCGGCGGCCACTCCCTGCTCGCCACCCGGCTGGTCAGCCGGGTGCGCACCGCCCTGGGGGCCGAACTGCCCATCCGGGCGGTCTTCGAGAGCCCGACGGCCGCCGGGCTCGCCCGCGCGGTGGACGCCGGGCGATGTCGCCCGGCGCTGACCGCCGCCGCCCGCCCCGAGCGGATCCCGCTCTCGCACGCCCAGCGCCGGCTCTGGTTCCTCCAGCAGCTGGACCCGCACAGCGACGCGTACCACATCCCGCTGGCTCTGCGCCTGACCGGCACCCTGGACGTGGACGCCCTCGCCGCCGCGCTGCACGACTGCGCCGTGCGCCACGAGGCCCTGCGCACCGTCTTCCCGCTCCCCCGCGGCGGGGACGCGGCTCCCCACCAGCGGATCCTCGCCCCGGAGCAGCTCCCGCCGCTGCTGCGGCACTCCGTCCCCGCCCCGGTGACCGAGGAGCGCCTGGCCGAGGCCCTGCGCACCGCCGCCGCCCAGCCCTTCGACCTCGCGTCGGAACCGCCGCTGCGCGCCCACCTCTTCGCCCTCGCCCCCGAGCGGCACGTCCTGCTGCTGACGGTCCACCACATCGCCTGCGACGGCTGGTCGATGGGCCCGCTCGCCCGCGACCTGGGCGCCGCCTACCAGGCCCGCACGGCCGGCCGGGCCCCCGAGTGGAGCGCCCTGCCCGTCCAGTACGCCGACTACACCCAGTGGCAGCTCGCCCTGCTCGGGGACGACCAGGACCCGGGCAGCACCGCCGCCCGGCAGTGGCAGTACTGGAGCGGGGCGCTGGCCGGCCTGCCCGAGGAGATCACGCTGCCGGTGGACCGGCGGCGCACCGCCGAGACCGGCCAGCAGGCCGGCCGGGTGCCGCTGCGGCTGAGCGGCGCGGACCACCGCGCCCTGGCGGAGCTCGCCCGGGCCGACGGCGCCAGCCTCTTCATGGCCGTCCAGGCCGGTCTGGCCGCGCTGCTCACCCGCCTCGGCGCGGGCACCGACCTGCCGATCGGCACCCCGGTCGCCGGGCGCACCGACGAGGCCCTGGACGACCTGGTCGGCTTCTTCGTCAACACGCTGGTGCTGCGCACCGACACCGACGGGGACCCGGGCTTCCGGGAGCTGCTGCGCCGCGTCAAGGACGCCGACCTCGCCGCCTACGCCCACCAGGACCTGCCGTTCGAGCGGATCGTCGAGCTGGTCAACCCGGAGCGCTCCCCCGGCCGCCACCCGCTCTTCCAGGTCGCCCTGGTGATGGAGCAGGCGGGCGCCGCCGTGGAGATCCCCGGCCTCGACAGCGAGTTGCTCACCGCCGGCCCGGCGCCGGCCAAGTTCGACCTCACCGTCACCCTGGGCACGCCCGCCGGCCCGGACGACGAGCTGACCGGCGCCGTCGAGTACCGCGCCGACCTGTTCGACCGGGCCACGGTCGAGGCGATCGCCGGCTACCTGACGCGGCTGCTCGGCGCGGCCGCGGCCGACCCCGAGCGGCCGATCTCCCGGCTCGAACTGTCCGCCGAGGGCGAGCGGCCTCGGCTGCTGGAGCGCTCCGCCGGCGAGCGGCGGGAGCTGGCGCCGACCACGCTGGCCGCCCTGGTGTCGGCAGGGCTCGCCGCGCCGTCCGACACCCCCGCCCTGGTGTTCGAGGGCCGGGAACTCGGCCCGGCCGAGCTGGACCGCCGGATCGACGCGCTGGCCCGCCGGCTCGCCGCGGTCGGCGTCCGCCCGGGCAGCCGGGTCGCGGTGGCCGTGCCCCGCTCGGTGGAGCTCGTGGTGGCGCTGTGCGCCGTCCACCGCGCCGGCGGCGCCTACCTGCCGCTGGACCCGGACTACCCGGCCGACCGGCTCGCGTACATGCTGGCGGACGCCCGCCCGGCCGCGGTGATCGCCGCCCCGGAGCAGGCCGCCGCGCTGCGCCCCGCCGAGGGCGTGCCGTGCCTGTCACCGGAGGACCTGCCGGCGCCCGAGGGCGTCACGCCGACCGCCCCCGGCCCCGGGGACCCGGCCTACGTGATCTACACCTCGGGCTCGACCGGGCGGCCGAAGGGCGTGCTCGTCCCGCACCACGCCATCGCCAACCGGCTGCGCTGGGGCCAGGAGGAGTACCGGCTCGGCGCCCGGGACGGCGTCCTGCAGAAGACCTCGGCCAGCTTCGACATCTCGCTGTGGGAGTTCTTCTGGCCGCTGATCACCGGCGCCACCCTGGTGCTGGCGAAGCCCGACGGGCACCGCGACCCGGCCTACCTGGCGGAGCTGATCCAGCGCGAGGGCGTGAGCGTCGCCCAGTTCGTGCCGTCCATGCTGGACGTCTTCCTCCAGCACCCGCGGGCCGCCGAGTGCACCGGGCTGCGCCTGGTCGTGGCCAGCGGCGAGGCGCTGCCCGCGGCCACCGTGCGCCGGTTCCGGCAGGTGCTCCCGGGCGTCCGGCTGGACAACCTCTACGGGCCCACCGAGGCCACCGTGGAGGTGACGGCCTGGGAGTGCGGCCCGGCGGACGAGCAGGCGCACCCGGTGCCGATCGGGCGGCCGGTCTGGAACTCCGGCGGCTACGTCCTGGACACCGCCCTCAACCCCGTCCCGCCGGGCGTGCCGGGCGAGTTCTACCTGACCGGCGAGCAGCTCGCGTACGGCTACCTCGGCCGCTCGGCGCTCACCGCCGAGCGCTTCGTCGCGGACCCGCACGGCGCGCCGGGCACCCGGATGTACCGCACGGGCGACCTGGCCCGCCACCGCCCCGACGGCGTGGTGGAGTACCTGGGCCGGGTGGACAGCCAGGTGAAGCTGCGCGGCCACCGGATCGAGCTCGGCGAGATCGAGACCCGGCTCGGCGAGCACCCGGCGGTCACGGCCTGCGCCGTCGCCGTGCGCGAGGACCGGGCCGGCGCCGTACGGCTGGTCGCGTACGTGGTGCCGGACGGCGCCGCGCAGCCGCCCACGGCCGCCACGCTGCGCGCCCACCTGCGCGGCCACCTGCCCGACCACATGGTGCCCACCGCCTACGTGCTGCTCGGCGCGCTCCCGGTGACGGCCAACGGCAAGCTGGACCGCCGGGCGCTGCCCGAGCCGCAGACCCACGTCGAGAGCCGGGCCCGGGAGCCGCGCACGCCGGCCGAACGCACGCTGGTCGCGGTCTTCGCCGAGCTGCTGGGCGTGCCCGCGGTCGGCCCGGAGGACGACTTCTTCCTGCTCGGCGGCCACTCGCTGCTGCTGATCCGGCTGGTCGAGCGCATCCACGCGGAGTTCGGCGTCGACCTGCCCGTGAAGACGCTGTTCGAGGCGCCGACCCCGGCCGCGCTGGCGCAGCGGCTGACCGGGCAGCGGCCCGGGCGCGCCGACGCCCCCTTCGAACCGCTGCTGGCGCTGCGGGCCGCGGGCGGCCGGGCACCGCTGTTCTGCGTCCATCCGGTGACGGGCGACGGCCTCGGCTTCATCGGCCTGCTGCGCGGGCTCGACCCGGACCAGCCGGTCTACGCCTTCCAGGGCATCGGCCCGGTCGGCGGCGGGGAGCGGCCGGCCGACGTGGACGGCCTGGCGCGGGAGTACCTGGCGCGGATGCGCGCCGTCCAGCCGCACGGCCCCTACCGGGTGCTCGGCTGGTCCTTCGGCGGGCTGGTCGCGCACCAGATCGGCGTGCTGCTGCGCGAGCAGGGCGAGCAGGTCGACCTGGTCGCGCTGCTGGACAGCCATCCGGCGCCGCCGGACGCCGGGGAGGTCACCGACACCGCCGTGCTGGCCGAGCTGCTGACGGCGACGGGCGCGCCCGCCGCCGAGGTGGCGGCCGTCCTGGCGCAGCAGTGGCGGCCCAAGCCCTCGGAGCTCCTCGACCGGCTGGCCGTGGCGCTGCGCGAGGCCGCGCCGCGCGACGAGGACGAGCTGGCGGTGTTCCTCGACTCCTGCCGCTACCACGCCGGGCTGATGGCGGCGTGGACCCCGGGGGTGCTCGACGCGCCGCTGACCACCTTCACCGCGACCGGCGACCACCGGCCGCAGCAGACGGTGGCCGTCTGGTCGGCCCACACCACCGGGCCGGTGGCCGACCACCCGCTCGCCGCCCGGCACCTGGACCTCGCCGACGCCGGGCCGATCGACGAGATCGCCCGGGTCGTCGCCGCCGTCCTGCGACGGGCCGACGAGGGCCGGCGATGACGGTCCGTCCGGAGCGTTCCGGACGGACCGCCACCCGCCGCCCGGCCCCGTCGTACGGAACCGGGCGGCCGGGGTCAGGCGCCCGGCGCCCGGCCCTCCTGGGGGCCGTCCGCGGTGTCCAGGCACGCCCGGGCCTGCGCCGCGAGCTCCGCGAGCACCTCGGCCCGCTGCTGGTGCAGGAAGAAGTGGTCGCCCGGCAGGATGCGGTGGCGGAAGCCGGCCGCCGTGGTGGACCGCCAGCCGGTGATCCACTCCGGTCCGGCCATCAGGTCGTCGGCGCCGCCGAGCGCCAGCACCGGGCAGGGCAGCACGGTCGGCCGGATCCGGTCGTTGTACTCGCCCAGCAGGGTGACGTCGGCCCGGAGCACCGGCAGGATCATCTGCATCAGGTCGGCGAACTCCAGCACCTCGGCCGGGGTCCCGCCGAGGCCGACGATGCGCTCCAGGAGTTCGTCGTCGGTGAGTCCGTGCAGCCGGGTGACGTCCGGCGTGCCGGGGGCCCGGCCGCCGGAGACCACGAGGGACAGCGGCAGCGGCCGCGCCTCGGCGGCGAGCCGGCGGGTCGTCTCGTAGGCGATCCGGGCGCCCATGCTGTGGCCGAAGAGGATGAACGGTTCGTCCGCCGGGCGGCTCGCCAGCAGGGCGAGCAGGCCGTCGACGACCTCGTCCATGACGGCCGACGGCTGCTCGGCGAGGCGGGTGCCCCGGCCCGCCAGTTCCACCGGAACGATCGTCAGGCCCGGCTGCTCGCCGGACCGGGCCCACGGCAGGTAGGCGCTCGCGGAGCCGCCGGCGTGCGGCAGGCAGTAGACGCGCACGGGCCCGGACCGCCCGTTCGGCGCGGCGTCCCGGTGCCACGGCGTCCATCGGGCCACCTCGTCGTGCTGTACGGCGGACGAACCGGTCATCGCTGCTCCTTTTTCTTCCCCAGTCAATTACGCGAAGCCTGAACAGGCCTCCCGCACGACTTTATGCGGTAATTCACGGGTTGGTCCAGCCTGCTTTCCGGCATGCCCTGAGCAGATCCAACCGGGCGATGCCGCAGCTCAGTTGTGCCCTGAAATAGTTGGTTGGCGCATAAGGATCTTGAGTCTTTCCCGGAACACCGAGCTCTGTTACGGTGCTCCTCGTCCGGGTTTCTTTCGGATATTTCCAGAGTATTTCGATCGGCGAGTTCCGACGACGAGTTCCGACGACGAGTTCCGAACGCACGACGGGAGAGGGCGGACAGAATGTGCGGAATAACCGGCGTATTCGTCCTGGGCGGCGGTCGCCCGGCCGATGCCGCCGTGGTCCGGGAGATGACGGCGTGCCTGGTGCACCGCGGCCCCGACGACGACGGCCACTACGCCACGGACGGCCTGTGCCTGGGCTTTCGCCGGCTGGCCCTGAACGACCTCGCCGGCGGCAACCAGCCGCACCGCACCGAGGACGGCACCCTGGTCTCGGTCTGCAACGGCGAGATCTACAACCACCGCGAGCTGCGCACCGCGCTGAGCCGCCGCGGCCACCGGTTCCGCACCGAGAACGACACCGAGGTGCTGCTCCACCTGTACCGCGAGTACGGCGAGGACCTGACGGCCCACCTGGACGGCCAGTTCGGCTTCGCGCTGCACGACGCCGCCGCGCAGCGGCTGCTGCTCGCCCGCGACCGGGCCGGCATCGTCCCGCTCTTCTACACCGTCGCCGACGGCCAGCTGATCTTCGCCTCCGAGATCAAGGCGATCCTGCGCCACCCGGCCGTCAGCGCCCGGGTGGACCTGCGCGGCCTCGACCAGGTGCTGACGCTGCCCGGACTGGTCAGCCCGCGCACCATGTTCGAGGGCATCAGCGCCCTGCGCCCCGGCGAGCGGCTGATCGCCGACCGCTCCGGCGTGCGCACCGAACGGTACTGGGACCTCGACTTCCCGCTCGCCGCCGACCTCGACCCGGTGGCCCCCGAGGCCCTGGACCGGGAGCTGGAGCGGTACGCCCACCGCACCGCCGAACTGCTCGACGGGGCCGTGCGCAGCCGGCTGCTCGCGGACGTGCCGATCGGCATGTACCTCAGCGGCGGCCTCGACTCCAGCCTGATCGGCGCCCTGATGGCCCGGGCCCGGCCCGGCCACGCCTGGCCCAGCTTCTCCGTCACCTTCCCCGGCCGCGACTTCGACGAGGGCCCGCACCAGCGGCTGGTCGCCGCCAAGCTGGGCACCGAGCACCACGAAGTCCCGGTCGGCGAGCACGAGGTGGCCGAGCGGATCACCGCGATGGTGCGCCACGCCGAGGCACCCGTGCGCGAGTCGTACAACGTCTGCTCGCTGGCGCTGTCCGAGGCCGTCCGCGCCGCCGGGACGGTCGGCGCGCTCAGCGGCGAGGGCGCCGACGAGCTGTTCGGCGGCTACCCCGGCTACCGCTTCGACGCCACCGGGCTCGGCGGCAGCCGGCTCACCGGCCTGGACGCCCGGCTGGAGCGCGAGATCCGCGAACGGATGTGGGGCGTCGACCTCGGCTACGAGCAGGACCAGCTGCCCGCCCAGGAGTTCCGCCGCGAGCTGTACGCCGAGGACCTGGCTTACGGGCTGGACGAGTTCTCCGTCACCAACCAGCGCCTGGTCGACCCCGGGCGGCTGGCCGGGCGCCACCCGCTGCACCAGCGCTCCTACCTCGACTACCACCTGCGGCTCGCCGACCACCTGCTCGGCGACCACGGCGACCGGATGGCCCTGGCCAACGGCGTCGAGCTGCGCTTTCCCTTCCTGGCGAACGCGGTGGTCGACCACGCCACCACGCTGCCACCGGAGTTGATGCTCGCCCACGGCCGGGAGAAGGCCGTGCTGCGCCGGGCGGCCGAGGGGCTGGTGCCCGGCGAGGTGCTCAGCCGGCAGAAGTACGGATTCCGCGGCCAGACCAGCAGCCACCTGCTGAGCACCGGCGCCGACTGGTTCGAGGAGCTGGTCTCCCCCGCGACCGTCCGCCGCCAGGGCTACTTCGACCCGGACACCGTCGCCGCCCTGACGCAGCGTCAGCGCGGCGACGGCCAGCAGGTGCACGCCCACCTGGACACCGACTACCTGATGCTCGTCGCGACCTTCGCCCTCTTCGTCGAGGAGTTCGATCTGCCGTGCCTGGGATGACCGCCACAGCCGCCGGGCCGATCGCCGACCCCGGCACCCGCCCGCGCCACCCGCTGGTCGGGGTGGTCGGCGGCATGGGCCCGCTGGCCTCCGTCGAACTTCTGCGCACCGTCTACCGGGCCTGCCGGCTCCACCCCGAGCAGGACACCCCGCGGGTGCTGCTCTGGTCCGACCCGGCCGTGGTGGACCGCACCGAGGCCATCGGCAGCGGCGAACTCGACGAGCTGCGCCGCGCCGTGGAGTCCTCGCTGCGCGGCCTGCTGGCCGCCGGCGCGGAACGCGTGGTGATCGCCTGCATCACCGCCCACCACGTGCTCGGCGACCTGCCGGCCGACCTCGCGGCGCGCTGCGTCTCGCTGGTCGACGTGGTGCACGAGGAACTGGCCGCGGCCGGCGAACCGCACCTGCTGCTCTGCTCCTCCGGCACCGCCCGGGCCGGCATCCTCACCTCGGGCGCCGCCGGGGCCCGGGCCGCTGGCCAGCTGGTGGCGCTGCGCCCACCGGACCAGGAGGCGCTGCACCGGGAGATCCACCGCCTCAAGCGCGGCGAGGACCCGGCCCGCACCATCGACTTCCTGCGCGAGACCCTGCCCCGCTACGGCGTGCGGGCCTTCGTCGCCGCCTGCACCGAGCTGCACCTGGTCACCAGGGCGATCGAGGACGCCGGTCTGAGCGAGGCCCTGCCCTCCCTCGACCCGCTGACGGTCGTGGCCCACCGGATCATGAACGGAGAGTTGTGAGCCACACGAGCATCCTCGACCGCTGGGCCGACCAGGTCGAGCGCCGAGCCGCCGCCCCCGCCCTCGCCACCGCCGAGCGGGTCTGGAGCCACCAGGAGCTGGCCGGGCTGGCCGCCGGCCTGCGCGACCGCCTCGCCACCGGCACCGGCCCGGTCCTGGTTGCCTGCGCGGACCCCGTCCCGGTGGTCGCGGCGATCCTCGCCTGCGCCGCCACCGGCCGCCCGTTCGCCCCGGTGGACACCCGCCAGCCCGCCGCCCGCTGGACGGCCCTGCTGGAGGACCTCCGGCCGGGCACCGTGCTCGCCGACGCCGCCGGCCGCTCCGCGCTGGCCGCCGCCGGGCCGGGCCCGACCGTCGCCGGGCAGCACCTGGCCGTCGCCGGACAGGGCGAACTGCCGCTGCTCGCCGCCGAGTCGATCACCCCGCTGCCCTGGGCGGCCGACGACTGGACCGGCATCAGCGGCCCCGACGCCGGCTACGTCTACTTCACCTCGGGCACCACCGGCCGCCCCAAGGGCATCCGGGGCAGCTTCGAGGCGGTCGCGCACTTCCTGGACTGGGAGATCGCCGAGTTCGGCATCGACCCGGGCACCCGGATCTCCATGCTCACCTCCCCCGGCTTCGACGCCTTCCTGCGCGACGCCCTCGTCCCGCTGTGCGCCGGCGGCACCGCCGTGCTCCCGGCGCCCGGCGCCATCCCCGTCGGCGCGGCCCTGGCCCGCTGGCTGACCGAGCAGCAGGTCGACCTGCTGCACTGCGTGCCCACCGTGTTCCGCACCCTGCGCGCCGCCGGGCTGGCCGCCGACTCCCTGCCGCGGCTGCGCAGCGTGCTGATGGCCGGGGAGCCGGTCCGCCCCGCCGACATCGCCTGGTGGCGGGGCCTGTTCGGGGACGGCAAGGAACTGGTCAACCTCTACGGGCCGTCCGAGACCACCATGACCAAGGTCTTCCGCCGGCTCACCGCCGAGGACGCCGAGGCCGAGACCGTCCCGGCCGGCCGGCCGATGCCCGGGGTCGAGATCGCGGTGCTGTTCGGCGGACGCCCGGTGGTGGACGCGATCGGCGAGATCGAGATCCGCACCCCGTTCCCGCTGCGCGGCTACCTGGGCGACGCGGCCGGCGGCTTCGCCGCACCGGACCGGTACCGCACCGGCGACCTCGGCCGCCTCGGCGCCGACGGCACCCTGGAGGTCCTGGGCCGCCGCGACCAGCAGGTCAAGGTGAACGGCGCCCGGGTCGAACTCGGCGAGATCGAGGACCTGCTGCGCCGCCACCCCGCGGTGGCGGACGTCTGCGCCGCCCTGGTCGAGGAGGCCGACGGCGAACCGGTGCTCTGCGCCTACCTGGTCGCCGACGGCGCCACCGACGAGGAACTGCGCGCGCACGCCGCCGAGGGCCTGCCCGCCCCCGCCCGCCCCGCCCTGTACCTGCGGCTCGCCGCGATCCCGCGCACCCTCAGCGGCAAGGCCGACCGGCGGGCGCTGCCCAGCCCGGCCGCCGCCCTGGCCGGGCGCACCGGCGAACAGCCGCTGGACGGCCTGGAGGCCGGCATCGCCGAGCTGTGGCGCGAGCTGCTGCACGTGCCCGCCGTCGGCCGGCACGACGACTTCGCCCTGCTCGGCGGGGACTCGCTGGGCATCGCCCGCCTGCTGGACGGACTGCGCACCCGCTTCGGCGTCGAGGTGCCGCTGCGGGTGTACGTCGGCGACCCGACCGTCGCCGGGCTGGCCGCGGCCGTCGCCGCCGGCCGCGCGGACGCCTCGCCGGAGGGCGGCCGCCGATGAGCCGCGACACCTCCCTGCCGCTGCGCGGCGACCGCGCCCGCGCGCCGCTGTCCTACGCCCAGCGGTCCATCTGGCGGGCCGAGCAGGTGCTGCCCGGCACCGCCCTGCACAACGAGAGCGCCGCCTTCCACGTCAGCGGCCCGCTGGACGTGGCCGCCCTGGAACGGGCGCTGGCCGCCGTCGCCCGGCGGCACGAGGTGGTGCGCTGCGCCGTCACCGCCGACGGGGCGGGCGAGCCGTGGCAGCTGTTCGCCGACCGGGTCCGCCCCGCCGTCGAGACCGTCGACCTGACCGGCGTCCCCGAGGGCGAGCGCGCGGACCGGCTCGCCGAGCTCACCGCCCGCGCCGTGGCCGTGCCCTTCGACCTGGCCCGGCCCCCGCTGATGCGCACCCAGCTGTTCCTGCTGGGCGGGGACCGCTCGCTGCTGCTGTTCACCGCCCACCACATCGTGGTCGACGCCTGGGGCTTCGGCGTCTTCCTGGAGTCGCTGGCCGCCTGCTACGCCGCCGAACTCGGCGGCGAGGCCCCGGACCCGGACCCGGCCCAGGAACCGGCCGCCGGACCCGACTTCGGCGACTTCGCCGCCTGGCAGCGCGGCGACGACAGCGACACCAGCCACGCCGGCGGAATCGATCACTGGCAGACCCGGCTGGGCGGCGAACTGCCCACCGCCGACCTGCCGTCCGACGTCGGCCCCGGCGGCGACCCGGCGGCCGGCGCGCTGCACCACTTCACCGTCCCCGCCGACCTGGCCGCCCGGCTCAGCGCCTTCGGCCGGGGCGAACTGGCCAGCCTGTCCACCGTGCTGCTCACCGCCTTCTGCGCCACCGCCGCCCGCTGGACGGGCCAGGACGACCTGGTGGTCGGCATGCCGGTGGCGACCCGCGGCCGCACCGCGCTGGCCGGCGTCGTCGGACCGCTGCTCAACCTCGTCGCCCACCGCAGCGACCTCGGCGGCGAGCCGAGCTTCCGGCAGGCCCTGGCCCGCACCCGCCGGCACCTGAAGGCCGACCTGCGCCACCGCGACACCCCCTTCGACCTGGTCCTGGAGCGGCTGGGCCGGGCCGCGGGCGGGCGCACGCCGCTGTTCCAGCTGATGTACTCCTTCCACAGCGGCCCCACCACCACCCTGGAGCTGCCCGGCGTCACCACCGCCCCGGCGCCCTCGCACAGCGGCACGGCCAAGTACGACCTGACCTTCTTCCTGCGCCCGCGCCCCTCGGGCGCGCTGGACGCGACGCTGGAGTACCGCACGGCGCTGCTCGCCCCCGAGACGGCGGCCGACTTCGCGGACTCGCTGCTGTGCCTGCTGGAGGCCGCCGCAGCCGACCCGGACCGGCCGCTGGCCGAGCTTCCGGTGCTCTCCGAAGGCCGGCGCCGGCGCGTCCTGGTGGACTTCAACCGGGCGCCCGACGCCGAGCGCGCCTGGGCCACCGTGCCCGAGGCCCTGCGCGAACTCGCCCGGCAGGACGGCGCCGCACCGGCCGTCGAGTCACCCGGCCGCGCGTTCAACCGGGCCGCGGCCGACGCGGCCGCCGACCTGGTCGCCCGCCGGCTGGTGGCCCGGTACGGCGTGGCGCCCGGCGACCGGGTGGCCCTGCGCGTCGAGCGCGGCGCGCAGCTGGTGCCGCTGATCGTCGGCATCTGGCGGGCCGGGGCCGTGCTGGTCCCGCTGGACGAGGCCATGCCCGCCGCGCGGGCCGAGCACGTGCTCGCCGACAGCGGCGCCCGCCTGCTGATCGGCGACCCCGCCGAGGGGCTGCCCGCCGCCGACCCGGCCGCGCTGCTCGACGAGGGCCCGGACGCCGGGACCGGGCAGCCGCTGCCCGGCGCCGGCCCCGAGGACCTCGCGTACCTGATGTACACCTCGGGCTCCACCGGGCTGCCCAAGGGCGTGGCGGTGCCGCACGGCTGCGTCGCCAACCTGCTGCACAGCGTGGTCCGCGCCGAGCCGGGACTGCGGGCCGACGACACCCTGCTCGCCGTCACCTCGATCACCTTCGACATCTCCGTCCTGGAGCTGTTCGCCCCGCTGCTGGCCGGCGGCCGGGTCGTGGTCGCCCCGCGCGAGAGCGTCCGCGACGCCGAGGCGCTGGGCGCGCTGCTGGAGCGCAGCGGCGCCACCGTCATGCAGGCCACGCCCTCGCTCTGGCGCGGGCTGCTGGACGGCGGCTGGGCGGGCCGGCCCGGACTGCGGGCGCTGTGCGGCGGCGAGGCCCTGGACGCCGACCTCGCGGATCGGCTGCTGGCTCGCTGCGCCGGGCTGTGGAACCTGTACGGGCCGACCGAGACGACCATCTGGTCCACCGTCGGGCGGGTGCTGCCCGGCGAGGGCGTCACGGTGGGGCGCCCGGTGGCCGGCACCGTCTGCTACGTCCTGGACCGGCGGCTGCGGCCGGTGCCGCGCGGGGCCGTCGGCGAGCTGGTGATCGGCGGGGCCGGCGTGAGCGCCGGGTACCGCAACCGCCCGGAGCTGACCGCCGCCGCCTTCGTGGCCGACCCGGTCGACCCGGCCGGCGGCACCGTCTACCGCACCGGCGACCTGGCCCGCCACCTGCCGGACGGCCGGATCGTCGTGCTCGGCCGGGCCGACCAGCAGGTGAAGATCCTCGGTCACCGCATCGAGGTCGGCGAGGTGGAGTCCCTGCTCGCCGCCCACCCCGAGGTCCGCCAGGCGGCGGTGGTCGTGGACCGGGGGCAGCCCGCCGGGCCCCGGCTGGTCGCCTTCGTCACCGCCCGCACCGGGGACGACGGGCTGCCCGACCGCCTGCGCCGGCACCTGCGCGAGCGGCTGCCCGCCGCCGCCGTCCCCGGGGTGATCGCCCCGCTGCCCGCGCTGCCGCTCAACACCAGCGGCAAGGTGGACCGGCCGGCGCTGCTGCTGCGCGCCGGGGAGCTCACCGCCGCCCGGCGCAGCGCACCGGTCACCGAGGCCGAGCGGGCCGCCGTCGCGCTCTGGGCGGAGGTCCTGGGCCTGCCGCCCGAGCGGGTCGGCACCACCGACGACTTCTTCGCCGCCGGCGGCAACTCCATCGCCGCGACCCGGCTGCTCGGCCGGGTCCGGGCCCGCTTCGGCGCCGCGCCCTCGCTCGCCGAGTTCTACACCGACCCCACCCCCGCCTCCCTGGCGCGGGTGCGGCCCGCCGCCCCGGCGCCCGCCGTCCGGACGGCCGGGCCGGCCCCGGACGCCGTCCCGATGACCGACCAGCAGCGCCAGCTGTGGCTGCTGCACCGCCTGGCCCCCGACTCGCCCGCCTACCACCTGCCCGCCGCGCTCGACCTGACCGGCCCGGTGGACGAGGCGGCCCTGACCGGGGCACTCGCCGACCTGACCGCCCGGCACCCGGTGCTCGCCGCCTGCTGCGAGCTGCGCGAGGACGGCCCGGTGCTGGTCCTCGCGCCGCCCGCCGCACCGGCCCTGGCCGTCCTGGACGCGGCGCCCGAGGAGGTGCCCGAGCTGGCCCGGGCGGAGGCGGTGCGCCCCTTCGACCTGGCCGGTGAGCCGCCGCTGCGGCTCACCCTGGTGCGCACCGGCCCCGAGCGCTCGGTGCTGCTGTGCACCGCGCACCACCTCGCGGTCGACGGCTGGTCGATCGGCGTGGCCGTGCGCGAGCTGGCCGCGCTGTACGCCGCCCGCCTCGGGCTGGCCGAGCCGCCGCCCGCGCTCGACCTGGACTTCGCCGGCTACGCGGCCGACTGCGCCGACGAGGCGGGCCTGAGGCTGCGCCAGGAACACCTGGAGTACTGGCTGAAGCGGCTCGACGGGCACCCCGGCGTGCTCGACCTGCCCGCCGACGCACCGACCCGGGCGCGGCCGACGGGAGCCGGCGAGACCCTGCCGGTGGCGCTCGCCCCGGAGCTGACGGCCGCGCTGCGCGAGGGCGCCGCCCGGCTGCGCACCACGCCCTTCACCCTGCTGCTCGCCGTGTACGCGGCGCTGCTGGGCCGCTACGCGGGCAGCGACGACGTGCTGGTGGGCGTGCCCGTCGCCAACCGCGACCGGCCCGAACTGGAGTCGCTGGTCGGCTCGTTGGCCAACACCCTGCCGGTGCGCGTGGACCTGGCCGGGGCGCCGTCCTTCGCCGAGCTCGCCGCCCGCACCGGGCGGGCGCTGGCGGGCGACCTCGGCCGTCCGCTGGTCGCCTTCGACCGGCTGGTGGCCGGCCTCGGCCTGCCCCGCGACCCGGGCCGCCCGACCCTGGTCCAGGCCTCGCTGGTGTTCCAGGACGCGCCGCCGGCCGACGTCCGGCTGGGCGCGGCCGCCGGCGTGCTGCGCCAGGTCCCCACCGGGGCGGCCAAGTACGACCTGACCCTGGCCCTGGACGAGCGCGCCGACCGGATCGCCGGCGCCCTGGAGTACGCCACGGACCGCTTCGGCCCGCAGTTCGCGGACCGCTTCGCCCGGCACTTCCACGTCCTGCTGCGGGCCGCCCTGGCCTCGCCGCAGGCCCCCCTCGACGCCGTCGAGCTCACCGACCCCGCTCTGCCCGCCCCGCGCCCGGCCCGCCCCGCGGGCGAGGCGCGCGCCGGGCACGCCGTCTCGGTGTCCGAGCTGTTCCGGGCCCGGGCCACCGCCCGCCCGGACGCCCCCGCGATCCGGGCCGAGGGCGTGACGGTCGGCTACCGGCAGCTCGACGTCTGGAGCGACCGGATCGCGTCCCGGCTGCTGGAGCGCGGCGCCGCCCCCGGCCGGTTCGTCTCGGTGCTGCTGCCCGCCGGCCCGGTGCAGAGCGCCGCGATCCTCGGCGTCGCCAAGACCGGGGCCGCCTTCGCGGTGCTCGACCCGGCCGACCCGGACGCCCGCCTGACCGCGCTGCTGGCCGACGCCGAACCGGTGTGCCTGCTGGCCGCCGAGAGCACGCTCGCCCTGCACCCCGAACTGCGGGAAGGCGTCGGGCACTTCGCCGGCGTCCCGGTCGAGGCCGTCGACCCGCGGGTACCGGCCGCCGACGAGCCCGCGGGCCCCGCCCCGGCCGCCTCACCCGCCGGCCCCGGCGACCCGCTCTGCCTGGTCTACACCTCCGGCTCCACCGGCACGCCCAAGGGCATCGCCCTGCCGCACGCGGCGCTCGCCCAGTTCGCCCACTGGCAGCGCGAGCACTTCGGCATCCGGTCGGACAGCCGGATCGCCCAGTGGGCCCCGTTCACCTACGACGCCGCGTACACCGAGGTGTTCGCCGCGCTCTGCTCGGGCGCGGTGCTCTGCCTGCCGCCGCAGGGGCTGCGCCGCGACCCGCTCGCGGTGGCCGGGTGGCTGCGGGCCGAGCGGATCACCCAGATCCAGACCGTCCCGGCCTTCTTCCAACTGGTCACCGAGGCGCTGGACGCCACCGGATCGCACCTGCCGGACCTCGCCCACGTGCTGATGGCCGGCGAGGTGCTCCCGGTGGCCCTGGCCGCCGCCTGGGCGCACCGTCCCGACCGGCCGCGGCTGCACAACCTCTACGGGCCCACCGAGTGCGTGCTGGCGACGCACCGCGAGCTGGCGCCGGGCGAGGAGTTCCCGGCCGGGGTACCGATCGGCAGCCCGATCCCGGGCCGCGAGGCGGTGGTCCTGGACCGCCGGGGCCGGCTCTGCCCGGTCGGCGTGGTCGGCGAGATCCACCTGCGCAGCGACTTCCTGGCCGGCTCGTACCACCGCAGGCCCGAGGAGAGCGCCCGGGCGTACGTCGCCGACCCCTGGCAGGCCGGGGGCCGGCTGTACCGCACCGGGGACCTGGGCCGCCGCCTCCCGGACGGCGAGCTGGCGTTCGTCGGCCGGATCGGCAGCCAGCTGAAGATCCGCGGCAACCGGATCGAGCTGGAGGAGATCGAGGCGCTGCTGGAGCTGCACCCCGGGGTCCGCGAAGCGGCCGCCGCCGCGCACGGCCAGGGCGGGGCCCGCCGACTGGTCGGCTACGCCGTCGCGGCGCCCGGGGTCACCGGCGCCGAGCTGCGGGCGCACCTGGCCGAGCGGCTCCCGGCCGCGGTCGTGCCGGACACCGTGCTGCTGCTGGACGCGCTGCCCAGGACGCGCACCAACAAGCGGGACCGGGCCCGGCTGCCGCTGCCCGGGGCCGCCGCCCGGCCCGCCGACGCCGCCCCGCTGGCCGGGGTCGAGCAGCTCGTCGCCGACGCCTGGCGCCAGTTGCTGGGCGGCGGCCCGGTCGGCCGGCACACCAACTTCTTCGAGGCCGGCGGCGACTCGCTGCTGGCCGCCCGGCTCCAGCTGGAGCTGGCCCGCCGCCTGGAGCGGCCGGTCCGGCTGGTGGACGTCTTCGGGCGGCCCACCATCGCCGAGTTCGCGGCCGGCCTCACCGAGGGCGCCGCCCCGGACGGCCGAGCCGCCGCCGAGACCGCCGAGCCGCGCGGCGAACGCCGCCAGAGCGCCGTCCGGGCCCGCGCCAGGGCCCGCCGCGAGGCCCGGGACCGGGCCGAGGGCCCGGCCGCCGACCAGCACACACCGGCCGGGCCGACGACCCGGACCGCACCGACAGGGAGGGACTGACATGGACGTTCAGGGCGTGATGACGGAGCTGCACGGCATCCTCGGCACCGAGGGGCTGGAGCGGGTCGAGGAGTGCCTGCGCATCCTCACCGGCGAACAGGCCCCGGAGTACCTGCACGACGACCAGGAGCCGACCCGGCTGTTCTTCCCCGGGATCAGCGCCCTGCCCTGGCACGACACCGCCGAACTGCCCTGGGTGGCCCGGATGGAGGAGGCGTACGACCGGATCAAGGCCGAGTTCCTGGAGCTGCGCGCCGAGCAGGCCCGCTTCGCCCCGTACGAGGACCTGTACACCAAGGAGCTCGGCTGGCAGGGCTGGGACACCTACCAGCTGTACCGCAACGGCAGCTGGCGCGACGAGGTCCTGGAGCGCTGCCCCGAGACCCACGCCGCCGTCTCGGCGAGCCCGCACGGGCCGCGCGACGGCATGTTCACCATCCTCAACCCCGGCGTGCACATCACCCCGCACACCGGCGGCGTGAACCTGCTGCTGACCGCGCACCTGCCGCTGATCGTGCCGCCCGGCTGCGCCATCAAGGTCGGCGACGACGAGCGGGGCTGGGAGGAGGGCAAGGTGATCCTCTTCGACGACAGCTTCATCCACGAGGCCTGGAACAAGGGCACCCAGCAGCGCGCCGTCCTGCTCTGGGACGTCTGGCACCCGGAGCTGACGCCCGTCGAGGTCCGGGCCCTGGAGTTCCTGATGCCCCGTTTCCAGCGCTACCTCATGGCGGTCTGAGCCGCACGGCGGCCCTGAACCCCATGGCGGTCTGAGCCCCGGCCGCGTACCCGGTCCTGCCCGCCCCGCCGCGCGCGGAGCCCACCTCACCCACGGAGAACACCTTGAACGCACAGCCGGTCATCCCCGACGAGGCCGAGACCGACGGCCGGGTCGCCGTCGTCGGCCTCTCGGGCCGCTTCCCCGGAGCCGATTCCGTCGACGCGCTGTGGGAGCTGCTGGCCTCCGGCACCGAGGCGATCAGCCGGTTCGGCCCCGAGGAGCTGCGGGCCGCCGGGGTGCCGGACGGCGAGGCCGGCAAGCCCGGGTACGTGGCCGCCAAGGGCGTGCTGGCGGATGTCGCCGGCTTCGACTCCCAGCTGTTCGGCTACAACGCGCTGGAGGCCTCGGTCATCGACCCGCAGCAGCGGATCTTCCTCGAATGCGCCTGGGAGGCGCTGGAGGACGCCGGCTGCGACCCCGACCGGGCGCGCGGGCCGATCGCGGTCTACGCCGGGTCGCTGCTGAGCACCTACCTGATCCACAACCTGCTGCCGCGCACCGACCTGCGGGACTCCCTCGGCGTGCCGATGCTCTTCCAGGGCAACCAGCCCGACCAGCTGGCCCCCCGCGCCGCGTACAAGCTCAACCTGCGCGGCCCGGCGGTCAGCGTGCAGACCGCCTGCTCGACCTCGCTGGTCGCGGTGCACCTCGCGGTGCAGAGCCTGCTGTCCGAGGAGTGCGACCTCGCGCTCGCCGGCGGCGTCACCGTCACCGTGCCGCACCGCTCCGGCTACCTGCCGGTGCCCGGCGGCATCGAGTCCCCGGACGGGCACTGCCGGCCCTTCGGCGCCGAGGCGGCCGGCACGGTCTTCGGCAACGGCGCGGGCGTCGTGGTGCTCAAGCGCCTCGCCGACGCGCTCGCCGACGGCGACCGGGTGCACGCCGTCATCCTCGGCTCGGCCGTCAACAACGACGGTGCGAACAAGGCGGGTTACACCGCCCCGGGGGTCGCCGGCCAGACCGCCGTGATCCGCGAGGCGCTGTCCGTCGCGGGCGTCGCCCCGGACAGCATCGGCTACGTCGAGGCGCACGGCACCGGCACCCCGATCGGCGACCCGATCGAGGTCGAGGCGCTCACCGCCGCCTTCCGCGCCGAGCAGGACGCCGACGACAGGTCCGCCACCGGCTGGTGCGGCCTGGGCTCGGCCAAGTCCAACCTCGGCCACCTGGACACCGCCGCCGGCGTCACCGGCCTGATCAAGGCCATCCTGACGGTGCGCGGCGGCCGCATCCCGGCGAGCCTGCACGCCGAAGCCGTCAACCCCGAACTCGGCCTCGCCGACAGCCCGTTCTTCGTCCCGGCCGGCCTCACCGACTGGCCGGTCGCCGACGGCCCGCGCCGGGCCGCCGTCAGCGCCTTCGGCATCGGCGGCACCAACGCGCACGTGATCCTGGAGCAGGCCCCCGAGCCGGTACCGCGCGAGGCCGCCGCACCGGGCGCCGTCCCCGTCGCCCTGCCGCTGTCGGCCCGCACCGCCGCCGCGCTGGACGCCGCCGCCGAACGGCTCGCCGACGACCTCGCCGCCCACCCGGACCGCCCGCTGGCCGACGTCGCCCGCACCCTGCGCACCGGCCGCCGCCAGCTGGTCCAGCGCCGCGTCGTGGTCGCGGACGACACCGCCGCCGCCGTGGCCGCGCTGCGCGGCGCCGGCCGCCGGGAGTCGGTCCGGGCCCGCGCCGGGCAGGGCGCCGCCCCCGTCGCCTTCCTGCTGCCCGGCCAGGGCGCGCAGTACCCGGGCATGGCCCTGGGCCTGCACCGGGCGCACCCGGTCTTCCGGGCCGCCCTGGACGAGGCCGCCGACCTGCTGCGCCCGCACCTGGGCCTCGACCTGGTCGAGCTGCTGCGCGGCGGCGACGCCGACCTGCTGCGCCGCAGCTCCGTCACCCAGCCCGCCGTGCTGGCGGTCGGCCACGCCACGGCCTCGCTGTGGCGGCACTGGGGCGTGCGCCCGGCGGCGCTGCTGGGCCACAGCCTCGGCGAGTACACCGCGGCGCTGCTCTCCGGCGTCCTCGACCTGCCCGAGGCGCTCGCCCTGGTCGCCGCCCGCGGCCGGCTGATGGAGCAGACCGCGCCCGGCGCGATGCTGGCCGTCCCGCTGGACGAGGCGGCCGCGGCCGACCTCGCCGCCGCGCACGGCCTGGACCTCGCCGCCGTCAACGGACCGGGCGCCTCGGTGCTGTCCGGCAGCGCCGAGGCCGTCGAGCGGGCCGCCGCCGAGCTGGGCGAGCGGGGCCTGCGCGCCCTGCGCCTGCCGGTGGAGCGGGCGTTCCACAGCGCCCTGTGCGCGCCCGCCGCCGAGCAGTTCGCGGCCGAGCTCGCCAAGGTCACGCTGCACGAGCCCACCGTGCCGTTCCTGTCCAACCTCACCGGTGACTGGATCACCCCGGAGCAGGCCACCGACCCCGGTTACTGGGTGCGCCAGATGCTCGCCCCGGTGCGCTTCCACGACGGGCTCACCCGCCTGGCGGCGCTCGACGAGCGGATGGTGCTGGTGGAGACCGGCCCCGGCAGCGTGCTGACCGACCTGGCCCGCGCGGCCGCCGAGGGCACCGCCGGGCCGCGGCTCGCCCTGCCGCCGCTGCCCACC
Organism: Kitasatospora sp. NBC_01300; assembly: GCF_041435235.1. Lineage (NCBI taxonomy): Bacteria > Bacillati > Actinomycetota > Actinomycetes > Kitasatosporales > Streptomycetaceae > Kitasatospora > Kitasatospora sp. NBC_01300. The sequence continues at coordinate 1,061,205 of NZ_CP108409.1, forward strand.
CGCGGGCGGCGCGGCGCCGAGGACGAGCCCGGCAGCGCCGTCCTCGCGCTCGGCAGCCTGTGGGCGCACGGCGCCGCCGTCGACTGGGAGCCCGTCGACGCCGACGCCCGCCCCGCCGACCTGCCCGGCTACCCGTTCGAGCGGCTCCCGCACTGGATCGAGCCCGCCGTCCCCGGCCGGGCGCCCGCCACCGCGCTGCCCGCCGCGGACCTCGACGCCGTCCACGCGACCGTCGACTGGCGCCCGCTCGGCGAGAGCGCCGGGGACGACCCGCTGGCCGGCCGCCGCCAGACCTGGCTGGTCCTGCTGGACCGGGCCGCCGCCGCCCAGCCCCTGGTGGAACTGCTGACCGCACGCGGCCAGATCGTCACCACCGTCCAGCCCGGCCCGGCCTACCGCCGGGTGCGCCGCGGCGTCTACGAGCTCGACCCCGCCGACCCGGCCCAGTACGCGAAGCTGCTGGCCGACCTGCGCGGCCTGGTCCGCACGCCCACCGCCGTCCTGTACGCCTGGGGCCTGGACGAGACGCCGGACGAGACCGCCGGCTACTTCGGCCTGGTCCACCTCGCCCGGGCGATGTCCGCCGAGAGCGTGCTGAACGAGGTCCGGCTCGGCGTCGTGACCGCCGGGGCCTTCCCGGCCGCCCCCGGCGAGCAGCCCCGGCCCGCCGCGGCCCTGCTCAGCGGCCCGGTCCAGGTGCTCGGCGAGGAGTACCGCAACCTGCGCTGCACCCAGGTCGACCTCGCCGTCGGCGCCGCGCTCGACGAGGCCGCCGCCGACGCGGTGGTGCGCGCCGTGCTCACCGGCCCGGCCCGGCTGCTCGCCCTGCGCGAGGGCGCTCTGCTCACCCGCGCGGTCGAGCCCGCCGAGCGCCCCGTCCCGACCGCCCCGGCCCGGGTGCGGGCCGGCAGCACCTGGCTGCTCACCGGCGGCCTCGGCGGGATCGGCCTGACCCTCGCCCGGGCCCTGGCCCGGGCCGGCGCCGCCCGGCTCGTCCTGCTCGGCCGCGGCGCCGCCGACGAGGCCGCGCTCGCCGCAGTGCGCGAGAGCGGCGCCGAGGTGCTGGCCGTCCAGGCCGACGTCACCGACGCCGAATCGCTGGACCGGGCGCTGGAACAGGCCCGTTCGGCCTTCGGCCGGATCGACGGCGTCGTCCACGCGGCCGGCGTGCCCGGCGGCGGCTCCATCGAGCTGCGCTCCGACGACAGCATGCGCACGGTCCTCGCCCCGAAGACCGCCGGCCTGCGCCACCTGCTCGCCGCGCTGCGGCCCGGGGAGGCCGAGGTGCTGGTGCTCTGCTCCTCGCTCGCCACCCTGATCCCGACCTACGGCCAGGCCGACTACGCGGCCGCCAACGCCTACCTCGCCGCCGTCGCGGAGGCCGAGGCCGCGCGCGGCGAGCGCCACGCGGTGGCCGTCGACTGGGACATGTGGGCTGGCGTCGGCATGGCCAGCCGGGCCGAGGTCCCCGAGGCCCTGCGGGCCTTCCAGGCCGACATGCTGGCCGGCGCGCTCACCCCCGAGCAGGGCGCCCGCGCCTTCGCCGCCCTGCTGGAGGGCCCGCCCGGACGGGCCGTGGTGGCCCGGGCCGGCGCCGCGATCGCGGACGGCACGCTGCGCACCTCCGCCGCCCCGGCCGCCGAGGCCCCCCGGACGGCGGCCCTGCCCCGCCCCGAGCTCGCCACGCCGTACACCGCCCCGGCCACCCCGACCGAGGAGCGCCTGGCCGAGATCTACGCCGAACTGCTCGGCCTCGACCGGGTCGGGGTGGACGACGACTTCCTGGAGCTCGGCGGGCACTCGCTGCTGGCCGCCCAGATCGCGGCCCGGCTGCGGGCCGAGTTCGAGGTCGACGTCCCCGCCCGGGTCTTCTTCGAGGGCGGCCGCGTCGCCGACCTCGCCACCGAGATCGAAGACCGCATCCTCGCCGACCTGGAGAACCAGTGACCAACCCCGCAGGCCGCCGCGAGGACCGCCTCGCCCGGCTCACCCCCGAGCAGCGCGCCGCCTTCGAGGCGCGCGCCCGGGGCCGCGCAGGCACCACCCCGGCCGCCACGGCCGGCCCCGCCGCCACCGCCCCCGCCGTGCCGCCGCGCGACCCGGCGCTGCCGGCGCCGCTGTCCTTCGGCCAGGAGCGGCTCTGGTTCCTGGAGCAGCTCACCCCCGGGCTCGGGGTGTTCAACGAGTACGTGGGCCTGCGCCTGAGCGGCCCGCTGGACGTCGCCGCGCTGGAGGCCGCGCTGGACGGCCTGGTGGAGCGGCACGAGGCGCTGCGCACCGTCATCGCCGCCGGCCAGGACGGCCCGGTGCAGCGGGTGCTGGAGCGCACCGCCCCGGTGCTGCGGGTGGTCGAGCCGGCCGGCGGCGAGGCCGGCTGGAGCGAGGCCGAGGAGCGCGCGCTGGCCGAGCGGGAGTCGGCCCTGCCGTTCGACCTGGAGCACGGACCGCTGCTGCGCGCCCTGCTGATCCGCTCCGCGCCCGAGCGCGCCCTGCTGGTCGTGGTCAACCACCACCTGGTCGGCGACGCCTGGTCCCGCGCGGTGCTCGTGGAGGAGCTCTGCGCCCGCTACCGGGCCTTCCGCGAGGGCGGCCCGGCCCCTGAGCCGCTCGCCGTGCAGTACGCCGACTGGGCGCAGTGGCAGCGCCGCGAACTCACCGACACCGCGCTGGCCGAGCCGCTCGGCTACTGGCGCGAGCGGCTGGAGGGCGCCCCGCACGTCCTGGAGCTGACCACCGACCGGCCCCGGCCGGCCGTGCCCGGCCACCGGGGCGGCCGGGTGCACTTCACCCTGGACGCCGCCACCACCGAGGCCGTGGAGGGCGCGGCCCGGGCGGCCCGGGCCACCCCGTTCATGGTCACGCTGGCCGCCTGGCAAGCCGTCCTGATGCGCCACTCCGGCCAGCAGGACGTCGTGGTCGGCGTGCCCACCGCGGGCCGCGACCGGCCCGAACTCGCCGGGCTCGTCGGCATGTTCGTCAACAGCCTGGTGCTGCGCTCGGACCTCTCCGGCGACCCGACCTTCGGCGAACTGCTCGGCCGGGTGCGGGAGACCTCGCTCGGCGCGCTGGCCCACGCCCAGGTGCCCTTCGAGCGCCTGGTCCGCGAGCTGCGCCCGGACCGCGACCTCAGCCACGCCCCGCTCTACCAGGTGCAGTTCGGCTACCGCAACGTCCCCGCCCCCGACATCGCCCTGCCCGGCGTCACGGTCGAGCTGGTCGAGCTGGACAACGGCCTGTGTCGCACCGACCTGAGCCTGGAACTCGCCCGTGACGGCGAACTCACGGCAGGCGTCTGCGAGTTCAGCGGCGACCTGTTCGACGACGACACCGTGCGCACGCTGACCGAGGCCCTTCAGCGGGTGCTGGCCCGCGGCGCCGCCGACCCCGGACTGCGGCTCTCCGAACTGCTCGCGCTCACCCCCGTCGAGCAGGCCCTGCTGGCCTCGGCCGGCGACGGCCCGGCGCTGCCCGCGGACGCGCCGGACGTCGTGACGGCCTTCGCCGAGGCCGTGCGCACCCGCCCGGACGCCGAGGCCGTGCTGCCCGGCGGCCGCCCGGAGCTGGCCCTCACCTTCGCCCGACTGGACGCCCGGGTCGACGAGTTGCTCGCCCGGCTCCAGGCCGCCGGGGTGCGCCCCGGCGACCGGGTCGGCCTGTGCCTGCGCCGCGGCACCGACCTGCCCGCCGCCATGCTCGCCGTGCTCCGGGCCGGCGCCGCCTACCTGCCGCTCGACCCGGACTACCCGGCGGCCCGGCTGCGCCACGTGGTCGAGGACGCCGAGCCCGCCGTGGTCGTGGTGCACGCCGCGACCCGGGACTCCGCGCCCGCCGGCGCCCCGCTGCTCGACCTCGACGCCCCGGCCGAGTCCGCCGGACCCGCGCCCACAGCCGCACCCGTGGATCCGGACGCCCCCGCGTACGTCATCCACACCTCCGGCTCGACCGGCCGCCCCAAGGGCGTCGTCGTGCTGCGCCGCAACCTCACCGCCTTCCTGGCGGCGATGGACCGCGTGCTGGCGGACGACGGGGAGCCCGCCACCTGGCTGGCCGTCACCAGCGTCTCCTTCGACATCTCCGTCCTGGAACTGCTCTGGACGCTCAGCCGGGGCCACCGCGTCGTGGTCAACCCCGACCCCGGCACGGCGGCCCCCGCCCCGGCCGCACCGGCCGCACCGGCCTCGCAGGACGCCCCGGCCGTCCCCGAGTTCAGCCTCTTCTACTTCGCCAGCGACACCGCCGGCGCCGAGCCCGGCCCCGACCAGTACCGGCTGCTGCTGGACGGCGCCCGCTTCGCCGACACCAACGGCTTCTCCGCCGTCTGGCTGCCCGAGCGGCACTTCCACGCCTTCGGCGGGCCGTTCCCGGCCCCCTCGGTGCTGGCCGCCGCGATCGCCCAGGCCACCCAGCGGATCGGGATCCGGGCCGGCAGCGTGGTGCTGCCGCTGCACCACCCCGTCCGGGTCGCCGAGGAGTGGTCGGTCGTCGACAACCTGTCCGGCGGGCGGGTCGGGCTCTCCTTCGCCTCGGGCTGGCACGCGGACGACTTCGTCCTCGCCAAGGACGCCTACCAGGACCGCCAGGCGCTCACCGTCAGCGGGATCGAGCAGGTGCGCCGGCTGTGGCGCGGCGAGCGGCTCCCCTTCGAGGGGCCCGGCGGCCGCACCGTCGACGTCCAGGTGCTGCCCCGCCCCGTCCAGGCCGAGCTGCCGTACTGGCTCACCTCCTCGGGCAACCCCGAGACCTGCCGGACGGCCGGCCGGGTCGGCGCCCGGCTGCTGACCCACCTGCTGGGCCAGAGCGTCGAGGAACTCGGCGAGAAGATCGCCCTCTACCGGGAGGCCTGGCACGAGGCCGGCCACCCGGGCGAGCCGCACGTGACCCTGATGCTGCACAGCTACGTCGGCGCGGACGCCGCCGACGTCCGGGCGCACGCCTGGCAGCCGTTCCGCGACTACCTGCGCAGCTCGGTCGGCCTGATCGAGAACCTGGCCCGCGGCCTCGGCATGGACGTGCGCAGCAACGACTTCACCGCGGAGGACCAGGAGGCCCTGCTCGACCACGCCTGCGCCCGCTACCTGGGCCACGGCTCGCTGATCGGCACCGCCGAGGAGTGCCTGCCGCTGGTGCACCGGCTGGCCGCGGCCGGCGTGGACGAGATCGGCTGCCTGGTCGACTTCGGCGTCGACACCGACGTCGCGCTGGCCGCCCTGCCCCGGCTGGCCGAGCTGCGCCGCACCGCGGCCGCCGCACCGGCCGCCCTCGCGGTCGCGGCCGACACCGAGCTGACGGCGCTGGTGCGCGCCCACGGCGTCACCCACCTGCAGTGCACCCCCTCGCGGGCCCGCACCCTGCTCGACGAGGCCGACCCGCAGGCCCTGCGCGGCCTGCGGCAGCTGCTGCTCGGCGGCGAGGCCCTCGACGCCGAGCTGGTGCGCCGGCTGGCCGAGCACCTCGGCGGCCCGATCCGCAACATGTACGGGCCGACCGAGACGACCGTCTGGTCCACCACCGCCGAGGTCGACCCGGCCGAGGGTCTGGTCACCATCGGCGGCCCGATCGCCGGCACCACCGTGCGCGTCCTCGACCCGTACGGGCGGCGGGTGCCCGTCGGCGTGCCGGGCGAACTCCTGATCGGCGGCGCCGGGGTGACGGCCGGCTACCTCGGGCTGCCCCGGCTCACCGACGAACGCTTCGTCGCCGACCCCGAGGCGACCGACCCCGCCTCGGCAAGCCCCGAGTCGGCCGGCTCCGAGTCGGCCGGCCCGGGCTCGGCCGACCCCGCCGCCCGGCTGTACCGCACCGGCGACCTCGTCCGCACCCTGCCCGACGGCCGCCTCCAGTACCTCTCGCGCAACGACCACCAGGTCAAGATCCGCGGCTTCCGGATCGAGACCGGCGAGGTCGAGGCCGCGCTCACCGCGCTGCCCGGCATCCGCCAGTGCGTGGTCACCGCCTACGGCCTGGGCACCGCCCGGGCCGCGCTGGCCGCCTACCTGGTGCCCGAGGACCCGGCCGCGCCGCCCGCCCCGGCCGAGCTGCGGGCCGCCCTGGCCGGGCAGCTGCCGGGCTTCCTGATCCCGTCCCGGTTCATCCCGCTCGACGCGCTGCCGCTCACCGGCAACGGCAAGGTCGATCGCGCGGCGCTGCCCGCCCCCGAGACCGTCCCCGCCGCCGGCCGCGACCGCACCGCGCCCGCCACGCCGACCGAGGAGCGGATCGCCGCGATCTGGCGCGAGGCCCTGACGCTCGACGAGGTCGGCACCGAGGAGGACTTCTTCGAGCTCGGCGGCCACTCCCTGCTGGCCGCCCGGATGGTCGCCGGGATCCGCCGCGACCTGGACGTCCAGCTGCCGCTGCGCACCCTGTTCGACTCGCCGACCGTCGCCGCCCTCGCCCGGGCCGTGGACGCGCTGGGCGCCGGCGGGGCCACCGCGGCGCCCGCCCAACCGGTCGAGCTGCTGCCCGACCCGGCCCGCCGCCACGAGCCCTTCCCGCTGACGGACGTGCAGCGCGCGTACTGGATCGGCCGCAGCGGCGCCGTCGGCGGCGACGTCGCCTGCCACCTCTACCTCGAAGTGGACGTCGCCGACGTCGACCCGCTGCGCCTCCAGGACGCCTGGCAGGCCCTGGTGCGGCGGCACGACGCGCTGCGCCTGGTCTTCGCCGAGGACGGCACCCAGCGCATCCTGCCCGAGGTGCCCGCGTACCAGCTGGCCGTCGAGGACCTGCGCGGGCTGCCGGAGCCCGAGCGGGCCGCCGCCCTCGCCGGGACCCGCGCCCGGATGTCGCACCAGGTGCTGCCCGCCGACACCTGGCCGCTGTTCGAGCTGCACGCCAGCCGGACCGAGGGCACCGACGCCCGGCTGCACCTGAGCATCGACACCCTGATCGCCGACGGCGGCAGCGTGCAGATCCTGCTGCGCGAGCTGCTGGCGATCTACCAGGGCTCGCTCGACCCGCGCCCGATGGAGCTCTCGTTCCGCGACTACGTGCTGGCCGAGCGGACCCGCCGCGAGGGCCCCGCGCTGCAACGCGACCTCGACTACTGGCACGGCCGCCTGGAGACCCTGCCGCCCGCCCCCGCGCTGCCGCTGGCGCGGCGTCCCGAGGAGCTGACGCAGACCAGGTTCCACCGCCGCGAGGCGCACCTGCCCGCCGAGCTGTGGGAGCGGCTGAAGAGCCGGGCCGCCGCCGGCCGGGTCACACCCTCGGCGCTCGCCCTGGCCGCCTACGCCACCGTGCTCGGCACCTGGGCGGCGGCCGACCGCTTCACCCTCAACCTGACCCTGTTCAACCGCGTCGGCGACCACCCCGACCTGGCCGCCATGGTCGGCGACTTCACCGCGCTCAGCCTCTTCGAGGTGGACGGCGCGACGGCCGGCTCCTTCGCCGAGCGGGCCCGCCGGCTCCAGGACCGGCTCTGGGAGGACCTGGACCACCAGCTGGTCAGCGGCGTGCGGGTCGGCGGCGACCTGGCCCGCCGACGCGGGGTGGCCGACGCCGCCATGCCGGTCGTCTTCACCAGCGAGCTCGGCGCCGGCGAGGTCGGCGGCAGCCAGGTGCTGCGGGAGCTCGGCGCCCGGGTCGCCCACACCATCACCCAGACCCCCCAGGTCTGGCTGGACCACCAGATCTCCGAGGACGAGGGCCGGCTGCGGCTGACCTGGGACGCCGTCGAGGAGCTCTTCCCCGAGGACCTGCTCGACGCGATGTTCGAGGCCTACACCGGCCTGCTCACCGCCCTCGCCGAGCGGCCCGACGCCTGGACGGACCCGTACCTGGCCGCCCTGCCCGCCGCCCACGCCGAGGCCTACCGCGCGCTCAACGCCACGGACGGCCCGCGGCCCGACGGTCTGCTGCACGAGCCGTTCCTCGCCCAGGCGCGCACCGCCCCCGAGCGGACCGCCGTGGTCTCCGCCACCGGCACCGTGACCTACGGCGAGCTGGAGCGCGCCTCCGCCGCCGTGGCCCACGCGCTGCGCGGGGCCGGCGTCGGCCCCGGCGACCTGGTCGGCGTGCGCGCCGACCGGGGCTGGGAGCAGGTCGCGGCCGCGATCGGCGTGATCCGGGCCGGCGGCGCCTACCTGCCGCTGGACGCCGGACTGCCGGCCGCCCGCGTCGCCCGCTCGCTCGAACACGCCGGCGCCACCGCGCTGCTCGCCCGGGAGTCCTGGGACGCGGCCGGCGCGGTGCCGGCCGGGGTCACCCTGCTGGGCTTCGAACAGGCGCTGGCCGCCCCGGCCGACGCCGAGCCGGCCCCGGCGCCCACCACCCCGGCGGACCTCGCGTACGTCATCTACACCTCGGGCTCCACCGGTGACCCCAAGGGCGTGATGATCGACCACCGCGGCGCGCTCAACACCGTGGTGGACGTCAACGACCGGTTCCGGGTCGGCCCCGCCGACCGCGTCCTCGGCCTCTCCTCGCTCGGCTTCGACCTCTCGGTCTACGACCTGTTCGGCACCCTCGCCGCCGGCGCCGCGCTGGTGCTGGTCGGGCCCGGGGAGGAGCGCGACCCCGCGCGCTGGTCCCGGCTGGTCGCCGAGCACGGCGTCACCGTCTGGAACTCCGTCCCCGCGCTGATGGAGATGCTGCTCGCGTACGCCGGCGGCAACCCGGCCGCCGACCTGGAGTCGCTGCGCCTGGTCATGCTCAGCGGCGACTGGATCCCCGTCGGCATGCCCGACCACGTCCGCGCTCTGTCGCCCAAGGCCGAGGTGATCAGCCTGGGCGGCGCCACCGAGGCGTCGATCTGGTCCGTGCTGCACCCGATCGGCGCGGTCGAGCCGGGCCGCCCGAGCATCCCGTACGGGCGGCCGATGCGGAACCAGGGCATGGTCGTCCTGGACGAGGCCTTCCGGCCGCGCCCGGTCGGCGTCGCCGGCGCCCTGTTCATCACCGGCGTGGGCCTGGCCGTCGGGTACCGCAACGCCCCCGAGCTCACCGCCCGGGCGTTCCCGACCCACCCGGTCACCGGGGAGCGCCTGTACCGCACCGGCGACCTGGCCAGGCTGCTGCCCGACGGTGAGCTGGAGTTCCTCGGCCGGGAGGACTGCCAGGTCAAGGTGCGCGGCATGCGCATCGAGCTGGGCGAGATCGAATCGGCGCTGGTCCGGATGGACGGCGTCCGGGAGGCGGCGGCGCTGGTCGAGGGCAACGGGCTCGGCGCCCGGCTCGCGGCCTTCGTGGTCCGCGAGGCCGCCCGGCCGCAGCCCGCCGCCCCCGCTCCCGCGGCGGCCCCGGCCCTGGACGCCGAGCGGGTCCGCCGGCTGGAGGCGCGCCTGCGCCAGCCCGGCCGCCGCGCCGACCTGGCGGGCCGTGAGGTCCTGCCCTTCGCCCTGCCGACCGACACCCTGGACCTGCGCCGGGCCGCCGCCCTGCGCGGCGCCGCCACCGGGTTCGCCGACGCCCCCGTGCGGCTGGCCGACCTGCACGCGCTGCTGACCGTGCTCGCCCGCCAGGACGAGGACGGCGTGCCCCGGTACGCCTACGGCTCGGCCGGCGGCCTGTACCCGGTGCAGACCTACCTGGCCGTCGCCCCCGGCAGGGTGGCGGGCCTGCCGGCCGGCACCTACTACGTCGACCCGGCCGGGCCGGCGCTGGTCGCCCTCGACGGAGCACCGGGCTCGGCCCGGGCGCTGGACCGGGCGCTCTACAGCGAGGCCAACGGGCCGCTGCTCGACCAGGCCGGCTTCGCCGTCTTCCTGGTCTCCCGGACCGCCGCGATCGCCCCGGTGTACGGCGAACTCGCCGACCGCTTCTGCCTGTTGGAGGCCGGGGCGATGGCGCAGCTGCTGCGCCACCGCGCCGCCGACTGCGCGGTGGCGCTCTGCCCGATCGGCGACGTCTTCCCGGATCCGCTGCGCGAGGCGCTGCGGCTGGAGGAGGGCCAGCGCGTGCTGCACACGCTCGTCGGCGGCCGACCGCTGAACGCGTCCGCCGAGGAGCCCGGCTCCGGCACCGACTGGACGGCCGCGCTGCGCGACGCGCTCGCCGAGCGGCTGCCCGGCTACATGGTTCCGCAGCGGGTGCGGGCGGTCGAGGCGCTGCCGCTGTCCGCCAACGGCAAGGTCGACCGGGCGGCGCTCGCCCGGCTGGGCGCCGCGGTGCCCGCCCCCGCCGTCGTCTCCGCCGTCCCCGTCGCCCCCGCCCTCGCGGCGGCCCCGGCTTCACCGGTGGCGCGAGCGGCGGCGCACCGGCCGAGCGCGCTCGGCGCGATGGAGCGGCTCACCGAGCTGTGGCGGGAGGTGATGGACGGGGCGGAGGTCGGCGTCGACACCAACTTCTTCGAGGCCGGCGCCAACTCCATCCACCTGGTCCGGGTCCAGCGGCGGATCGCCGAGGACTTCGGGCAGGAGCTCTCGGTGGTTGAGATGTTCGACCGGCCGACCATCCGTCACCTGGCCGAGCTGCTGGACCGGCCGGCCGGCGCCCCGGCGCCGCAGGCGCTACCGGCTGCATCGGCACCCGAGCCCGCCTCGGACACGGCCGGACCCGACACCGCTGGACCCGACACCGCCGCATCCGACACCGCGCAGCCCGCCGGCGGCGACCGCCGGCAGCACCACGAACGGCGCCGCGCCGCCCGCCGAGGCGGCTCCGGCACCGGCCCGACCGGCTGACCCCGACGGCCGGCGGCCGACACCCCGCACCCCGTGCCGGGTGTCGGCCGCCGGACCCCCGCGAGCCGCGTCGCATCACCACCCATGAGGAGAAAGCCCGATGACCACCCACGCCCCCGGGGGCCCGGCCGCCGCACCGCCGGACCTGCCGGACGCGATCGCCGTGACCGGCCTCGCCTGCCGGTTCCCCGGAGCTCCCGACGCCGGGGCCTTCTGGGCCAACCTGGTCGCGGGCCGCGAGAGCGTCACCTTCCGGAGCCCCGAGGAGCTGGCGGCCCTGGGCGTCCCCGCCGAACGGCTGGCCGACCCCCGGTTCGTCGGGGCGGGCGGCGTGCTGGAGGGCCTCGCGGAGTTCGACGCCGAGTACTTCGGCATCCCGCCCCGCGACGCCGAGCTGATGGACCCCCAGCACCGGCTGTTCCTGCAGTGCGCGGTCACCGCGCTGGAGGACGCCGGGCAGCTGACCGACGGCGTCGAGGGCGGCGTGGGCGTCTACGCCTCGGCCGGCTTCAACTCCTACCTGACGCACCACCTGCTGCCCAACGCGGCCCACCTGGCCGACCGGGCCGACGTCCAGTGGCTGGCCGCCGGGGACAAGGACTACCTCGCCACCCAGACCTCCTACCGGCTGGGCCTGACCGGCCCGAGCCTGAGCGTGCAGAGCGCCTGCTCCTCCGCCCTGCTCGCGGTCCACCTGGCCGCCGAGGCGCTGCTCAGCGGCGAGTGCGACGTGGCGCTGGCCGGCGCCGTCTCCGCCGGGATCGGCCAGGGGCTCGGCTACCTGCACGCCGAGGGCGGCATCCTCTCCGCCGACGGGCACTGCCGCCCCTTCGACGCCGACGCGACCGGCACGGTCTTCGGCAGCGGCGTCGGCGTGGTGGTGCTGAAGCGGCTGGCCGACGCGGTCGCCGACGGCGACACCGTACGGGCCCTGCTGCTCGGCTCGGCGGTCAACAACGACGGGAACCGCAAGGTCGGCTTCACCGCGCCGAGCCTGGACGGACAGGTCCGGGTCGTCTCGGCGGCCCAGTCCGTGGCCGGGGTCACGCCCGGCGAGGTCTCCTGCATCGAGGCGCACGGCACCGGCACCGCGCTCGGCGACCGGATCGAACTCGCCGCGCTGGGGCGGGTGTTCGCGGACGCCCCGGACTCCCGCCGGGTGCTCGGCGCGGTCAAGTCGAACGTCGGCCACCTGGACACCTGCGCCGGGATGGCCGGGCTGATCAAGACGGTGCTCGCACTCCAGCACCGCACGCTGCTGCCGACCGTGCACTTCGAGAGCCCCAGCCCCGAACTGGCCCCGGGCCTGTTCCGGGTGCTGACCGAGGCCGAGCCGTGGTCCGGCCGCGACGGCGCCCGGATCGCGGGCGTCAGCTCCTTCGGCATCGGCGGCACCAACGCCCACCTGATCCTCCAGGACGCGCCGCCGCTGCCCGCCGCGCCCGCCGCCGAGCCCGCGCAGTGGGAGCTGCTGCCGCTGTCCGCCAGGAGCGAGCGGGCGCTCGACCGGGCCGCCGAGCGGATCGGCACGGCGCTGGCCGCCCCCGGTGCGCCCGGCGCGGGCGACGCCGCGTTCACCCTCCAGACCAGGCGGCGCCACCACCCGTGGCGGCGCGCCGTCCTGACCGGGCGTTCGGGCGAGGCGTCCCCCGCCGCCCAGGCCGTCCAGGCCGTCGGAACCGGTCGGAAGGTGGCCTTCCTCTACCCCGGGCAGGGGGCCGGCCACCCCGGTATGGCGGCCGAGCCGTACCGCGCCGAGCCGCTCTTCCGCGCCGCGCTCGACCGCTGCCTGGACGCCCTGCGGCCGTGGACCACGGCGCCGCTGCGCGAGCTGCTGCTCGACCCGGCCCACCCGGACCTGTTCGACCGGACCGAGACCGCCCAGCCGGCCCTGTTCGCGGTGGAGTACGCGCTCACCGCGTGGTGGACGGGGCTCGGCATCCGGCCGGTCGCACTCGCCGGGCACAGCGTCGGCGAGTTCGCGGCCGCCTGCGCCGCCGGGGTCTTCGACCTGCCCGGCGCCGCCCGGCTGGTGGCCGAACGCGGCCGGCTGATGGGCACCATGGCACCCGGCTCGATGCTCAGCGTCCCGCTGCCCGAGCCGGAGCTGCGCGCCCTGCTGGACGACCCGGCCGGGCCGGAGCTGGCCGCCGTCAACGCGCCCGACCGCTGCGTGGTGGCCGGCGCCCCCGAGGCGGTCGCGCGGCTCGCCGAGCGGCTGGCCGCGCGCGGTGTGGCCGCCCGGCAACTGGCCGTGCGGCACGCCTTCCACTCCCGGGACGCCGAACCGCTGCTGGAGGAGTTCGCCCGGCTGGTCGCCACCGTCCCGGTCCAGGCGCCCGCCGTGCCGCTCGTCTCCGGCCTGACCGGGCGTGAGCTCACCGCCGAGGAGGCCGCGTCACCGGAGTACTGGGCGAGCCAGCTGCGGCACACCGTCCGCTTCGCCGACGCGCTCGCCGCGCTGCCGGGCGACGGCCCGCTGCTGGAGCTCGGCCCCGGCCGGGGGCTGAGCGGCTTCGCCGTGCGGACCCTGGGCGCCGGACGCCCCGCGCTGCCCACCCTCGGCGGCGCCGCGCCCGCCCCGGACCAGCCGCTGGCCCGGCTCACCGCGCTGGCCCGGCTGTGGGAGCGGGGCACCGAGGTCGACTGGTCCGCCCTCGGCGAGCGCGCCGGGCGCCGGCACGTCTCGCTGCCGGGCTACCCGTTCGAGCCCACCCGGCACTGGTTCGAGCCCACCGCCGCCGAACCCGCCGCCGTCACCGCCCAGGGCCCCGCCGGGCCCGCGCAGGTTTCCGACGGTGCGAGCGGCGTGGACGACTGGCTGCACGTCGTGTCCTGGACGCAGGCCCTGCCGCCGTCCGGCACCGGGCCGCTCCCGCCGTCGGTGCTCCTGCTCGCCGACGAGTCCGGCCTCGCCGAGGCCGTCGCCGGAGAGCTCGCCGCCGCCGGTGCCCAGGTCAGCCTGGTCCGCGCCGGGGCGTCCACCGCGCTCACGCACGGCACCCCGTTCACGCTCGACGCCGACGACCCCGCCGCCTTCCCCGCGCTGGCCGCCGCCCTGGCCGCGCGCGGCACCGCGCCGGACGCCGTCCTCTCCTGCTGGGCCCTGGACACCCCGCCGCTGCGCTCGGCCACCCCGGGCGAGGCGGCCGACGGCGCGCTGCGCGCCCTCACCGTCCCGGTCCAGCTGGCCCGGGCCCTGGGCGAGGCGTTCCCCGGCCGGCCGCTGCGGATGCTGCTGGTCACCGACGCCGCCCACGGGGTGCACGGGCAGCCCGCCCGCACCCCGCAGGCCGCCGCCGGGCTGGGCGCGGTGCGGGTGCTGCCGCAGGAGCTGCCCGGCGTCACCGTCCAGGCCCTCGACCTGGACTGCCCGACCCGGGAACCCGAGGAACTGGCCCTGGCGGCGCAGACCGTGGTGGCGCAGCTGCGCGCCGGGCACGCTGCGGCGCCGCTGACCGCCGTCCGCGGCCGGGCGCACCTGGTGCCGGCCCCGGAGCGGCCCGTCCTCACCGACCCGGCCGGGCCGCAGCCCGCCGCGCCGTCCGGCGTGTGGCTGGTCACCGGCGGCCTGGGCGGGATCGGTCTGGCCGTGGCCGGCCACCTCGCCGAGGACGCCGACCGGACGCTCGTCCTGCTCACCCGCCGTGCCGTCCCCGACGGCGCCGGCTGGCGGAGCCTGCGCCCCGAGGACGCGGCGCCCGCCGCGAGCTGCCCGCCGGAGCTGGCCGAGGCCCTCGCCGGGCTGACCGCGCACGGCGCCCGGCTCTGCCTCGTCCAGGCGGACGTCACCGACGAGGCCGCGCTCGGCGCCGCGCTCGACCGGGTCCGGGCCGCGTACGGCCCGATCGCCGGGGTGGTCCACGCCGCCGGGGTGCCCGGCGGTGGCGTCACCGCCCTGCGCAGCGCCGGGGAGATGGCGCGGGTGCTCGCCCCCAAGGTGCTCGGCACCGTCCTGCTGGAGCGGCTGACGGCCGTGGACCGGCCGGTGCTGGTGCTCTGCTCCTCGGTGCTGGCGGTCACCGGCGCGGTCGGCCAGGCCGACTACACCGGCGCCAACGCCTTCCTGGACAGCTTCGCCGCCGGCTCCCGGGCCGCCGTGTCGATCGGCTGGGACCGCTGGTCGCAGACCGGCATGGCGCTGCGGTCCGGCCGGCGCGACTGGCTCGACGGCGGCGAGGTGCTCGACCACGCCCTGTTCGACGCCCGCCGGGCGGAGCCGGACGGGACGGTGGAGCTGCGGCTGCGCCGCACCGGGCAGAGCGCCTGGCCGGCCGAGGAGCACCGGATCGGCGACGTCCCGGTCCTGCCCGGCACCGCGCTGCTCGAACTCGCCGTCGCCGGGCACCGGTTGGCGGTCGGGGACGGGCCGGTCGAGCTGGACGCGGTCTTCACCCACCCGCTGCGGATGCCCGCCGACGCCCCGCCCGAGGTCACCCTGCGGCTGCGTCCGGCGCCCGACGGCGGGCACCTGTGGGAGGTGCGCTCCACCGCCGTGCCGTCCAGGCCGCACGCCCAGGGCCGGATCGCGCCGTACGGGGGCGACTCCCCCGAGCGCCTGGACCTCGACGGCCTCGCGGCCCGCTGCGCCCCGGTGCCGCAGGTCGCGGTGTCCGCCGCCGCCGGGGAGCGGCCCGGCGGCGCCAGCGGGCTGCGCACCGGGCCGCGCTGGGAGAGCGTCACCGAGGTCCGCGAGGACGGGCGCGGCGGGGCGATGCTGCGGCTGCGCCTGCCCGAGGCGTTCCACGGCGACCTGGCCGCGCACCCGCTGCACCCCGCGCTGCTGGACACCGCCACCGGCGCCGTCACCGCCCGCACCGGCAGCCACCTGCCGGTCGCCTACCGCCGCCTGGTGGTGCTCGGCCCGCTCGGCCCCGAGGCCGTGGTGCGGGTCGACCGCCGCTCCGGTGACGCCGGGGCGGGCGACACGCTGGTCGTCGACGTGGTCGTCGCCGGGCCGGACGGCGCTCCGGCCGTGCTCGTCGAGGGCTTCGTGCTGCGCCCGGCCCCGGCCGCCCCCGGCCCGGACGCGGGGCACGCCGCGGCCGCCGGGCCCGAGCAGGGCGGCATCCCGACCCGGGAGGGCCTGCTGGCCTTCGACCGGATCCTGGCCAACCGTCACCTCCCGCACGTGCTGGTCAGCCCCCGCGCGGCCGGGCCGGCCACGCCCGTCCCGACCGCATCGCAGGCCGCGCCGGAGGCCGCCCTGGCGTCCGCACCGGCGACCGGCCCCGAGGGGCTGGAGGAGCAGATCGCCGCGGTCTGGTCCCGGTTGCTGGGCGTCCCCCGGATCGGCCCCGAGGACAGCATCTTCGAACTCGGCGGCGACTCCCTGCTGATCGTCCAGATCACCGCCGAACTCCAGCGGCAGGGCCTGACCGTCTCCCCCGGCGACCTCTTCGCCCACCCCACCGTCGGACAGCTCGCCGCCCGGCTGCGCGCGGACCGCACGCCCGCCGCCGCCCCGGCGTCCGACACCCCCGCCCCGCCCACCGCTCCCACCGAGCCCGATCCGGCCCCCGCGAAGGGGGCGGGCGAGGCGTTCTCGGACGCGGACCTCAGCGAAGACGACCTGGCCCGGGTATTCGCCCTGTTCCGGTCAGGAGAGGACACCAAGTGAACGACATCGAGGACATCTACCCGCTCTCGCCGACCCAGGAGGGGATGCTCTTCCACAGCACCACCTCCCCCGAGCACGGCCTGTACGTCGAGCTGACCACCTTCCGGGTGCGCGGCGAACTGGACCTGACGGAACTGGGAGCAGCCTGGCAGCGGGCGATCGCCCGGCACCCGGTGCTGCGCACGGCCTTCGTCCGCGAGCGGATCCGCACCCCGCACCAGGTGGTGCTGCCCAAGGCGGACCTGCCGATCGAGTTCCGCGACCTGTCCGGGCTGGACGAGCCGGCCCGGGAGCGCGCCGTCGCCGAGGAGCTGGAGCAGCGCGCCCGCGAGCGCTTCGACCTGGCCCGGCCGCCGCTGATGCGGCTGCTGGTGCTGCGCCTGCCCGACGAGCACCTGGTGGTGTGGACGTACCACCACCTGCTGCTGGACGGCTGGTCCGCCGCGCTGCTGCTGGCCGAGGTCACCGCCGGACTGTCCGGTGACGCCGCCGAGCCGCCCGCGCCGCCCGCCTTCCGCGAGTACATCGCCTGGCTGGGCCGTCAGGAGGCCGAGCGCGACCGCGCGTTCTGGACCGGCTACCTGGCGGGCTACCGCGAGCCGGCGACGCTGAGCCTGCCCGGCGTGCGCCCGGGCGCCAAGCCGTCCGGCGACTTCCGCACGGTGCGGGCCGAGCTGCCCGCCGAGACCGTCACCGCGCTGCGGCGGCTGGCCGCCGGCAAGGCGACCACGCTCAGCAGCCTGGTCGAGGCCGCCTGGGCGGGGACGGTCGCGCGCCACAGCGGCCGCGACGACGTGGTGGTCGGCGTGACCGTCTCGGGCCGCCCCGTCGACCTGCACCGGGCGGACCGGATGCTCGGGATGTTCATCAACACCGTCCCGGTGCGGGTGCGGATCGACCGGGAGCTGCCCGGCGACGAGTGGCTGGCCCGCCACGCCGCGACCCGCCACCCGCTGCTGGACCACCAGCACACCCCGCTGACCGACATCCAGCGCTGGGCCGACACCGCGCCCGGCGTGCCGCTGTTCGACACCGTCGTGGTGGTCGAGAACTACCCGGACCGCACCGAGGCGGTGCTCTCCCACGGCGCGGTCACGGTCAGCGACGTCCGCTACGAGACGCGGACCAACTACCCGGTCACCCTGGTCGTGCGGGCCGCCGCCGAGATGCAGCTCCAGGCGGTGGTGGACGCCGGGCGGATCACCCCGGAGGAGACCGGCGCGCTGCTCGACCACGTCGTCGCGGTGCTGACCCGCATCGCCGCGCAGCCCGGCCGCCCGGTCCGCGAGCTGCTCGCCGTCCCCGAGGCGGCCCGCGCCCGCCAGCTCGACACCTGGAACGGCAGCGAGATCGACCGCGGCGAGCCGTCGGCCCTGCTGTCCGGGCTGATCGACGACGCGGTCCGCAGCCGCCCGGACCACCCGGCGGTGGTCGACCAGCAGACCCGGTACAGCTACCGCGAACTCGACCGGCGGGCCGAGGCCCTGGCCCGGCAGCTGGCCGCGCGCGGCGTGCGCCCCGGCGACCGGGTGGGCGTCTGCCTGGGCCGCAGCGCCGACCTGGTGACCGCGGTGCTGGCCGTCGCCCGGGCCGGGGCCGCGTTCGTCCCGCTCGACCCGGCCCACCCGGTGGAGCGGATCGGCCTCGTCCTGGCGGACGCGGCCCCGGCCGTGGTGCTCACCGACGCGACCGGCGCGCCCGCGCTGGCCGGCTGGGACGGCACCGCCGTCGACCTGGCCTCCCTGGACCTGGCCGACCTCGACCTGATGCTCCAGGAGGCCGCCGACCCCGCCGCCGCCGAGCTGCCGGGCGCAGCCCCGGACGGCCTCGCCTACCTGATGTTCACCTCCGGCTCCACCGGCCGCCCCAAGGGCGTCGCCGTCGGCCACCGGGCACTGGCGAACCTGGTGGACAGCCTGGCCCGCCGTCACCCCGGCCTCGACGGCGACACCCGCTTCCTCGCCCTCACCACGCTCGGCTTCGACACCTCGCTGGCCGAGCTGCTGGTGCCGCTCGCCGTCGGCGCGACGGTGCACGTCGGCGGCCAGGCCCTCGGGCTGAGCGGCCGCGAACTCGACCGCTACAGCGTCGAGCACGGCATCACCGCGCTCCAGGCCACCCCGTCCCGCTACCGGGCGCTGCTGGACTCCGACTGGCAGGGCGCCGGCCGCCCCCGGCTCTACAGCTGCGGCGAGGCCTTCCCCGCGGACCTGGCGGCGCCGCTGGCCGAGCGCGGCGAGTCGGTGTGGAACATGTACGGGCCGACCGAGACCACCGTGTACTCCAGCGTCGAGCGGATCACCGCCGACACCACCCGGGTCACCGTCGGCCGCCCGATCGCCAACACCGTGCTGCACGTGCTGGACACCGTGGACGGCGAACTGCTGCCGGTCGGCTGCGTCGGCGAGCTGTGCATCGGCGGCGACGGCGTGGCCCAGGGCTACTGGCAGCGGCCCGAGCTGACGGCCGAGCGGTTCGTCACCGACCCGTTCACGGGCGGCCGGATGTACCGCACCGGCGACCACGCCCGCCGCCTGCCCGACGGGCGGATCGAACTGCTCGGCCGGATGGACCGCCAGCTCAAGCTGCGCGGCTACCGGATCGAGCCCGGCGAGATCGAGCAGGTCCTGCTGGCCCTGCCCGAGGTGGCGGCCGCCGCGGTCGCCGTCCGGGAGGGCCGCCTGGTCGCCTGGGTGGTGCCCGCGGACCGGGGCGCCCCGCTCGACACCCCCGGGGTCCAGGCCGGGCTGCGGCGCTCGCTGCCCTCCTACATGGTCCCCGAGGCGGTCACCGTCCTCGCCGAGCTGCCGCTCACCCCGGCCGGCAAGACCGACCTGCTCGCCCTGCCCACCCCGGCCGGGTTCGCCGACGAGGCCGCGCCGAGCGGCGGGCCGGGCGGCACGGCGGACCACGAGGCGCTGGTGGCCCGGCTGTTCCGCGAGGTCCTGGCACTGCCGGAGGTCGGTTTGGACGACGACTTCTTCGAGCTGGGCGGCGACTCGCTGCGCGCCCTGCGACTGGTCTCCCGGCTGGAGGCGGAACTCGGCTGCTCGCTCGACATCGAGCTGCTCTTCGACTCCTCCACGGTCCGCGACCTCACCGCGGCCATCGGCCCCGCCCTGGCCGACGCCGACGCACCGGCCGACGCCGACGCACCGGCCGGCTCCGACGCCCCGGGCTCCGACGCCGACCAGTGAACCAACCGGCGTCCCGGCGGCCGGCCCCGGCCGCCGGGACGCCCCTGCACCGACCACACCGATTGGACACAACCTCCATGGCTAGCTCTACGGCCACGATTCTCGACGACGGCGAACGACGGCTCGACACCCTGCTGCTCTCCCGCTGGGAGGCCGACCCGGCGCAGCCCGCCGTGGTCGACGGCGACCGGGTCCTGCTCGCGGGCGAGCTCAGGGACCGCACCGTGCGGGTCGCCTCGCTGCTGTGCGAGCGGGGGGTACGCCCGGGCGAGCGGGTCGCGGTCTACCTGGAGCGCTCGGCCGACTTCGTGGTCGCCGTGGCCGGGGTGATCCTGGCCGGCGCCGCCCAGGTCGCCTTCGACGTCAACGACCCGGTCGCCCGCACCCTCGACATGCTGGCCGACTGCACGCCCCGGCTGCTGATCACCACCCCCGAACTGCGCTCCCGCTTCCCCGAGTTGCCGGGCACCGAGGTCGTCACCGTCGACGAGTGCGCGGCGGCCCGCCCGGCCGGCCCGTTCGAGCCGGCGGCCGACCTCGCCGAGCAGCCCGCGGTCGTCATCTACACCTCCGGCTCCACCGGCCGGCCGAAGGCCTCGCTGATCCCGCACCGGGCGGTGACCACCCGCCTGCGGGCGCTCCAGCGCAGCCACGGACTCGGCCCGGACGACCGGATGCTGCACCACACCGCGTGCAGCTTCGACATGTTCCTGATCGAGGTGTACTGGCCGCTGATCACCGGCACCACCATCGTCATCGCCGCCCCCGGCCGCCAGCGCGACGCCGACTACCTCGCCGAGACCATCCGCGCCGCCGACATCACCATCTTCTACTGCGTGGTCTCGCTGCTGGAGCTGTTCCTGCTGGCCCGCGGGCCCGAGGAGCGCTTCGACGGCCTGCGGCGCGTCCTCACCGGCGGCGAGCCGCTCGCGCCCGAGCTGGTCCGCCGCTTCCACGCCCAGTCCACCGCGCCGCTCACCAACCTCTACGGGCCGAGCGAGTGCACCATCTACTGCACCGCCTGGGTGCCCCCGCGCGACCCCGGCCTGGACACCGTCTACATCGGCCCGGCCATCGAGGACACCACCCTGTGGATCCTCGACGAGGACGGCAAGCCCGTACCGGACGGCGAGCCCGGCGAGCTCTACATCGGCGGCGAGGGCCTCGCCCTCGGCTACCTCAACCGGCCCGAGCTCACCGCGGAGCGCTTCGTCCCGGACCACCTCGGCGACGGCCCCGGCCCGCTCTACCGCTCGGGCGACCTGGTCCGCACCCACCCGGTGGGCGGCCTGGAGTTCCTGGGCCGGGTCGACCTCCAGGTGAAGATCCGCGGCTACCGGATCGAACTGGGCGAGATCGAGTCCGCCGCCCTGCGGGTGCCCGAGGTCCGGCAGGCGGCCGTGGTGGCCCACGGCCGCGGCAGCGACGCCCGGCTGGTCGGCTTCCTGGTGCTCGCACCCGGCGCCGAGCCCGCGAGCGTCACCGCCGCCGTGCGCGAGACGCTGCGCGGCGCCCTGCCCTCGTACATGGTCCCGGCGTCGCTGGCCACCGTCGACTCGATGCCGCTGACCGCCAACGGCAAGCTGGACCGCGCCCTGCTGACCGAGCGGGCCGGGGCCGTCCTGCCCGCCGTCACCGACGAACCGCAAGCACCGCCCGGCGACGGCGTGGCCGCCACCGTCACCACGGTCTGGTGCGAGGTCCTCGGACTGCCCGCCATCGGCCCGGACGACGACTTCTTCGAGATCGGCGGGGACTCCTTCAAGGTGGTCCGCGCCACCCGCAAGCTGGAGGCGCTGCTCGGCGTCGAGGTCCCGATGCACCTGATGTACGACGAGCCCACGGTGACGGCCTTCACCGCCGCCCTGGCCGAGCAGGGACCGGAGGGATCGCGGTGACTGCCCAGGTCGTCCGTTCCTTCGGCGAGCTCGACGCGATCGCCCGCGATCCGTCGGCCCCCGTCGTCACCCTGTTCAGCGGCGGGCTGGACAGCAGCTACCTGCTGCACCGCCTGGCCCGGGCCGGCGCCCGCAACGTCCACGCCGTCAGCGTCGACCTCGGCGAGGACGAGAGCAGCGAGCACAAGCAGCGGATCGCCGACCGGCTCGGCATCCGGCTGCACCTGGTCGACGGCCGGCAGGAGTTCGCCGAGGACTACGTCCGCCCGGCCATCGCCGCGCACGCCGTCTACCTCGACACCCACCCGGTCAGCTCCTCGCTCAGCCGCCCGCTGATCGCCAAGGTCGCCGTCGACACCGCCCGCGAACTCGGCGCCACCACCGTGCTGCACACCGCCAACCGCTCCCAGAACACCCTGCGCCGGCTCAACGGCGCCCTCGAACTGCTCGGCTTCGCCGGACGCTACGGCAGCCCGTACGACCTGGACCCGGTGGACCGGGACCAGAAGATGCGCGAGCTCAAGGAAGCCGGCCTGGAGCAGCTGAGCGAGCGGCTGGTCAGCGGCGACTCCAACCTGTGGTGCCGGGAGTTCGAGTCCGGGATCCTCGACGACCCCGAGGACCACGCCGTGCCCGAGCGGCTCTACCAGTGGAGCGCGCTGCGCCCCGCCGAGGCCCCGGAGGCCGTCGAGGTCGCCTTCGAGGCCGGCCGTCCGGTCGCGGTGGACGGCCGCCGGCTGCCGCTGACCGAGCTGATCGACACCCTCAACCACCTGGTCGGCGCGCACGGCCTCGGCCGGTACAGCGGGCTCGAACACCTGGGCCACGGGCCGAAGGTGCTGGAGATCCGCGAGATGCCCGCCGCCTGGCTGCTGCTGCGCTCGCGCCGCCACCTGGAGACGGCCACCCTCTCCGCCGAGCTGCTGCGGGAGAAGCTGAACCAGGAGCAGCTGTGGGTCCGCGAGGCGCTGGAGGGCCGCTGGTTCGGCGAACTGCGCCGCGCCAGCCAGGCGTTCATCGAGGTCTGCTCGGCGCACGTCACCGGCTCGGTGCGGTGGCGGCTCTCGGCGGGCTCGGCCGAGACCCGGGCCGTCGTCGCCGACCGGCCGCTCTACCTGCGCGACCGGGAGGCCTGGGAGCACCGGTCCGTCGCCGCCGAGCGCGCGGCGTTCAGCCCGAACCAGCCGCAGGAGCGCTGACATGGGCGGCTCGAACCCGACGGACCACCCGGCGCCCCCGGAGTCCCCTACGCCCCCTTCGTCCCCGACGCCCCCGGTGCTGCTGGTCGTCTACGGCCGGGGCTCGGCGACCGCGCGCGGGGTCCTGACCGCCGGGCGGCGGCTGTGCACGGCGGTCTTCTTCGGCGACCTCGGCGACCCGAAGGTGGCCGCCGACCTGGCCCAGCTGCCGAAGTCGGTCACCGTGGTGGACACGTCCGGCCTGACCGAGGAGCAACTGTGCGACCGGGCCGCCGAGTTCGGCGCCTCCGGAGTGATCACCTTCAGTGACCACCTGCTCCGGACGGCGTCCGCCGTGGCCGCGCGGTGCGGAGTGCCGTTCCACGACCGCGCCACCGTCGAGGTCCTGGTCGACAAGTTCCGCCAGCGCGAGGCCCTGGCGGCGGCGGGCGTACAGGCCACCGCCTGCCGGACGGTCCACTCCGCCGCCGACCTCGGCCCGGCCCTCGCCGCGACCGGGCTGCCCGCCGTCCTCAAGCCCCGCTCGGGCGCCGGCAGCGTGGACACCTGCCTGGTCCGCACCGCCGCCGAACTGGCCGACCGGTACGCCGAGTTCACCGAGGGCGTGGCGAGCCCGGCGGTGTTCGTGCTGGAGGAGTACCTGGTGAGCGACCCCACCGTGGTGGGGGAGTTCTGGGGCGACTACGTCTCGGTCGAGTCCGCGATCCGCGACGGCGAGATCCGCACCGTCGCGGTCACCGGCAAGCTGCCACTGGCCCCCCCGTTCCGGGAGACCGGCTACTTCACCCCGGCCCTGCTCCCCGCCGGCCTGGCCGACGAGGTCGTGGCCCTGGAGCAGCGCGCGCTGCGGGCGCTCGGTATCCGCGAGGGCGTCACCCACACCGAGATCAAGTTCACCCCCGACGGGCCGCGGCTGATCGAGGTCAACGGCCGCCTGGGCGGGCACGTCTCGGACGTCCTCAAGCGCTCCGCCGGGACGGACCTGCTCGCCCTCGCCCTCCGGCTGGCACTCGGCGCGTTCGACCCGCCCCAGCCGGTGCTCGCCCTGGGCGCAGGCTGCCCGAAGGTGGCGTTCCAGTACTTCATCTCCCCGCCCGCCGACGGCCTCGCCCCCGGCCCCGGCGAGGTGCTCGACGGCCTCCACCACCTCCCCGGGGTGGACCTGGTGGACGCCACGATCGACCCGTCCTGGCGGGCCGACTGGCGGGCCGGCACCGAGTGGCTGATCGGCACGGTCTACGGCACGGTCCCCGGGCACCCCGAGCTCCGGGCCACCGTCGAGGGCATCCACCGCACGATGGCCGACTTCTGGTCCTGACGGCTCCCTGAGCCCCCCTGCCTCGACCCCAGCCCCCTTCACCCCGCCCAACCTCGCACCCCTGGAGTCAACTTGCCGCGGCGCATACGCACAGCCACCCACGCGGCGGTGGCAGCCGTAGTCTCCGGCCTGGTCCTCGCGCTGCTCGCGCTGGGCATCGGGCCCGTCCCGGCCCTCGGAACCGCCCTCGTCCCCGGGGCCGGTGCGTGGGACTCCGCCGCCGGCGCCGAACTCCCGCACACCGAGACCCTCACCCTGGCGGGCCTGAACGCGCCGGTGACGGTCGCCTTCGACGACAACGGCGTCCCCACCGTCAAGGCCGCCTCCGACACCGACCTGTTCCAGGCCCAGGGCTACCTGCACGCCCGCTTCCGGCTCGCCCAGCTCGACCTGGAGCGGCGCGCCGGACGCGGACGCCTGGCGGAACTCAACGGGCCCGGGAGCGTCGAGTCCGACCGCTTCGAACTCCAGATGGGACTCCTGCGCACCGCCGAGGCCACCTGGGCCGCCACCGCGCCCGACAGCCCGGCGGGCCGCGCCCTCACCAGCTACACCCGGGGAGTCAACGCCTGGATCTCCGAGCTGCGCCACAACGGGCAGTGGCCGGCCATCTTCTCCCTCACCGGCGTCTACCCGGCCGACTGGACCCCGGTCGACAGCCTGGTCATCCAGGAACTCCTCACCCAGAGCATGGACTTCACCAGCACCCCGCTGGACTACGCGATCTTCCGGGAGTCCCTCGGCGAGGAGCGCACCATGGACTGGTTCCCGGTCCACGCGCCCAACGACCAACGGCCGTACGACGTCGGACCGTACCGCGACCTCGGCATCGCGCCGCTGCCCCCGAACGTCAACACCGCCGGGCCCGACGGCCAAGCCGCCGCCAACCGGTCGGAGCCGCGCCCCGCGCCCGTCGCCCCCACCGGGAAGCCCGACCCCGCCGGGGAGGCGACCGCGGCCCACACCCTGCTGGACACCATCCGCGCGCTCCCGGCCACCCAGGTCCACACCTTCCCGGACAGCAACGCCTGGGCGGCGAACGGCCCGGCCGTGGCGGGCGGCAACGCGATGCTCGCCGGCGACCCGCACCTGCCGATGACCCTGCCCTCGTACTGGTACCAGATCGCGCTGTCCTCGCCGGAGACCGACGTCACCGGCGCCAGCATGGCCGGCATGCCCGGCGTGCTGATCGGCCGCAACGCCAACATCTCCTGGTCCCTGACCGACGGGCAGAACCAGTCGACGGTCTTCTACAGCGAGCAGACCAGCCCCGACCACCCCGGCCAGTACTTCTGGAACAACGCGTGGCACCCGATGCAGCGGGTGGAGTACACCATCCCGGTCCGGGGCGGCGACACCGAACACCTCGCCGTGGACCTCACCGTGCACGGGCCGGTCCTGACCCGGGCCGGGCAGACCACCTCGGTCAGCTGGATGGGCAACATCCCCTCCCCCGACCTGGCCGTCCTGCTCTCCGTCAACAAGGCCCGCGACTACCAGGAGTTCCGCACCGCGCTCGCCGACTGGCACGCCCCCACGCTCAACTTCGCCTACGCCGACGGCGGCGGCAACATCGGCGTGGTCGCCGCCGGGTACTTCCCCCTGACCAAGGGCGGCAACCCCTGGTTCCCGCTGCCCGGCACCGGCGAGTACGACGTGGTCGGCGCCATCCCCTTCGACGCCACCCCGCAGGTCTACAACCCGCCGAACCACGTGGTCGCGACCGCCAACCAGCGCCCCGTCTCCGCCGACTACCCGTACTACATCGGCACCACGCTCAACGCCTTCGACAACGGCTACCGGGCCAACCGGATCTACCAGTACCTGGAGAGCCACCAGGCGATGACCAGCGCGGACTTCACCACCCTGCAGAACGACGTCACGGACTACCTCGCCACCGTCATCCTGCCGCACCTGAAGACCGCCCTGGCCGACCAGAAGCTCGACCCCCGCCAACAGGCCGCCCTCGACGTCCTGAACCGCTGGGACCACACCATGAAGCCCGGCGTCGCCGGCGGCCCGATCTGGTGGACCTTCTGGAACGACTACCTGGAGACCACCTTCCAGCCCTGGTGGGACCACGCCAAGGTGCCGGTCGAACGCGACCGCCTGTACCTCAAGGTCTCCAGCGCCCTGCCCAGCCTCGACGAGAACCTCGAAGCCTGGACCCTGCACGACCCGACCAACCCGGCCTTCACCTCCCCCGGCGGCCCGACCCGCACCGCGACGGACGCCATGCGCACCGCGTTCGCCCAGGCCGTCTCCGAACTGTCCCAGGACCTCGGCAACGACCCCGCCACCTGGACCTGGGACCGCGTCCACACCCGGCAGATCCCCTCCCTCACCGGCGCCGAAGCCCTCGGCTACGGCCCCGAGCCCGCCGAGGGCGACCGCTGGACCGTCAACGCGGCCGACGGCGGCATGAACTCCACCTTCGGCCCGAGCTGGCGCATGGTCGTCGACTGGAAGGGCCCGAACACTGCCACCGCGCAGGCCGTCTACCCCGGCGGCCAGAGCGAGAACCCGGCCTCACCCTGGTACCGGAACTTCATCCCGTACTGGTGGGAGGGCCGAAACCCGCCGCTCCTGATGGCCGCCGACCAACCCGCCTCCACCAAGGTGTGGACCCTGCGACCGGGAGCCTGACCACCATGACGACCCCCCACCTCCGCACCCTCCTCCCCACTCTCCTCGCCACCGTGGTCATAGCCCTCGGCTCCCTCTACTCCCTCTGGTACCTCCCCTTCCTCTGCGGCCTCGCCCTCGGCACCACCACGGCCCTGCGCGGCCAACGAGCCCGCACCGCCGTCCTCACCGCCACCACAGCCGCCCTCGCCGGCTGGGCCGCCCCCCTCCTGTGGCGCGCCGCCACCGGCGAAGCCGTGGCCGGCACCGCCCGCACCCTCGCCGCCCTCGCCGGCCTCCCGGCCCTCGCCTCCCTGATGATCACCGCAACCCTCCTGATCAGCCTCCTCCAAGCCCTCCTGGGCGTCTGGCTGGCCCGCACCACCACCGCCACCCTCCGCCCCACCCCCTGACCCCATCCACCCACCCACCCACCGCAAACGATGGCCCGGCCCGCTCAGCGGCCCGGGCCATCGTCGTTCCGTGGTCTCGGTTTCGGTTTGCCGACCAAGTCGACGGCCTCGGCCGACGTATCCACGGGACTCCGGGCCCACATCCGCCCAGACGGAGCTGAGGTCGAACCCCCCGTCCCAGGTGTTCAGCAGTGCCTCGAATCACCGCCTGAATCAGATCCTCAGCAGCACCCCCGGCCGCCAGGGCCTTGAAACACCAAGGTCATATCCTGGCCGATCATGCAGAGCATTGACTGGGACGACGTCCGGGGGCGGGTATGCGCGGTGCGCGAGGAGCAGGGGTGGAGCGGGCCGGGGGCTGAGCTGGCTGCGCCGCTGACCGAAGTCCAGGTGGTGGAGGCGGAGCGGCAGTTCGGGATCACGTTTCCGGCGGACTACCGGGAGTTCCTGCTGCGGGTGAGTGCGGGTGGACGGTGGCCCAGGGAGTTGCGGCGGGGACCCGACGGATGGCACTGGGCAGAGGACGCGGACACCCAACTGGAGCGGCTGCACGTGCCGTTCCCCGATCACGACACCGCGCTGGCGGCGAGTGACGAGGTGTGGGAGAAGTTCGTACGGGAAGAGGACTACGCCAACCCTGCCGACTTCGAAGCCGCCCGGGACGCTCGGAACGAGGCCGTGGAGGCGGCGGAACGGGACCGGGTCACGGGCGGTGTGTTTCTGGCGGGCCATGGCCACAACTTCAGCACCCTGCTCATCGTCAGCGGTCCGGATCGCGGCAGTATGTGGTTCGACGGCCGGCCGACCTGCGATCGCCTCAACCCGCTGCTGACGGATGCGGGGCGACCGGCCGGCTTCGGCGAGTGGTACATCGACTGGCTGGAGCACGAGGAGGGTCTGACGACCCCGGAGCTGGAGAAAGCCGCTCGCGACCAGTGGCACCGCGGTGTCGGCACGCCCATCTGGCTCCGCTGGTTCGACGACTGGGAGGACAACCGCCGCGGTCGGTAGCCCACTGGCCACGAAGGCGCCGGTCATCGCCAGGGCCCTGGCAGGGGCCACGGCAGTGTGATCGGCAGGGAACGGTCACCAGGCGGCAGTGATGTGAGCAGACTGGAGTGATGAACTCCGGGACAGGGCTTGGCAGCGGCGCTTGGGGCTTTCGCAGCACGGGAAGTCGGACCGGCCGACTTCCCGTGCTGAGAGCGGGATCCGTAAGGCGCTCCCTTAAAATCCCACGGTGAAGATCTGGACGGAGCGCCCTGCCAAAGCCGACGTCGAAGCGGTCGTCTGTCGCTACTTCAGTCTGCTCCGAGCCGGCCGGATCCCCGAGGGGCCACGAGGGCACCGGCTTCTACATCGAGATCACCTACCGCGCGCGGATCATCGAGGTGTCATTGAGCTTCTGGGTGAAGCCCACCAACGCCGGCTGGGTCCTCGCGGGACCGGCCACCCTCTGGTAGGAGGACGAACGAAACGCAGCACGATCCGGACGCCGACGCAATCTCCAGATGCCCGCTCAGACGGTCGTCGACTGGAGCTGGTGCGGCATGTTCCAGCCCTCGGCGAGCCTCGACGGGTGAACGTTGGCTCCCCCGCCGAAGAACTCGCAGAACTTCATGATCAGCGGATCCCAGCCGAGCGGATCCACGTAGTGCGTCCCGGGGATGACGAGGCTCTCCTCGACATGGGCGCGAAGGACCTCGACCTCGAAGGCGGTCGCGTGCGGCTCGGGACCGCCGAAGGGGTGGGCCGAGACGACCTTGCACTCCAGCTGGACCGGGCATTCCGCGACCCTGGGGGGCCGGACCAGGTCCGACGCCTGCTCGGTCAACTGCGCGACCGAGAACTTCTCCGGCTCGTACCGGTAGCCCTGCTTCACCTTGTAGTCCGCCACGACCGGCTTCCCGGTGGTGAGCGCGATCCGGTCGACGGCATCGACCATCGCCGACGAGGGCAGGTTGAGCACGCACTCGCCTTCCCGCAGCAGGTTCGCGGTGGTCTGGCCGTTGTTGCCGAGACCGAGCATGCAGGATTGGCCCAGCCACCACACCGAGGACATCGGCGCGAGGTTCGCCGTGCCGTCCTCGTTGAGTGAGCTGATCAGCACCACCGGAGTTCCGAAGTACAGGACCTTGAGCCCGGGGACGACGTGCATGCGCTGTGCCTTTCGCGAAGTGCCGGACGAACAGGTCCGCGATCAGGAACACGAACCGTCGCCGACTCTCTCGTGGGCGAGACACCTGCGCTGGCGGAAATGTGACACCGCGTTTCGGCCGAGTGCGGTCGAAGACGGCAGCGGCAACGGCAACGACGACGCTACGGTCCGGGTTCGGGGCGGCCGAGGACGGCGTCCGCTTCGCTGAGCATGCGCCGCCGTTCGGCCAGAACGCCGTCGAACGCGGTGGCGTTCTGCTGGATCAGGGTGCGCTGGACGGCGGTCTCAGCCTCGTTCCAGATCCGGACGAGCCCGGTCTCCTGTTTGCAGACGACGTCCGCGAGGGCGGTCGTCCGTTCCTCGCCGGTGGCTCGTTCGGACGGCCAGGTGCCGGTCTGGAGCGGCGTCGCGTAGTCGTACCCCGCCCGTTTCATGCACCGGGACCACGCGGTGACGACGGCCACGACCTCCGGCGTCTTCGCCGACTGCTCGAAGGACTCCTGGTTGGCCGACCGGACCACGTAGGCGTCTCCCGGGTAGCCGGTAGTGCCGGTGATCCGCCGCGCGGCGGACTCCTGGCAGCCCTGCGGGCCGGTGAGCGCCTTCATCTGTGCCGGGGAGAGCGGTGCCTGCGTCGGGGCCGGGTGGTCGGGCAGGTGGTAGCCGACGGTGCGGGCGCCGGTGGCGCTGGTCAGACCGTAGCGCCGTTCGTACCGGCCCAGCAGGGGTGCCTGGACGCCGGCCGGGGCGGGCGGTTGGAGGCCGGCGCTTCGCAGGCAGTCGGCGACCAATCGGTCCAGGGCGGTGTGCAACCGGGCCTCGTCGGCGGGCGGGAGGAAGTACGGGTCCAGCGGCAGGGAGATGACGGCGGGGCCGTCGGTGGCGGCCCCGGGCGTGAAATCAGGTGTGACCTCAGGTGTGACCTCAGGTGTGACCTCAGGTGTGACCCCGGGTACGGCCTCCGACGTGACGGCGGCGGAGGAGGGCGGCGTGCCGGTGGCGCCCCCTCCGCTCGTGGAAGTGGAGCAGGAGGCGAGCAACAGGCAGCAGGTGACGACAGCTACGAGCGGGGCCGCGAGCGGGGCGGCGAGCCGTGGTGCGTTCATGGTGACGTGGCCTCGAATCTCTGCGCCGCCGGGCCGTCCGACCAGTCGGACGGCCCGGCGGGGTGCTGCTGCGGTCAGCCGTTGACGAGGAACGAGGCGTCCTCGTTCTTCGTCCTCACCAGGTTGCCGTTGCCGCAGGCCACGATGAGGTCCGAGGGCCCGGACCAGTTCTCGTTGTAGAACACCTGGACGTTGCCGACGCAGTGGCCCGGGTACTGGTAGGTGGCGGAGGCCGCGTTGTTCTTCACCGCGGTGCCCTGTCCGGGGCCGGGCGTCAGGAACGCGCCGGCGTTCGCGAGGTTGTCGAAGCCCTTGAACCCGGTACTCAGGTCCCAACCGGCCACCGAGCCGCTCTGGTTGGCGTTGTACCAGAGGCAGAAGGCCCTGGCGCCGAGGCAGTTCGGGTTGTTCGGCGCGGCCTGCGCGGCGGGCGACACGGCCAGCGTCGCGGTGGCCACCGTCCCCGCGAGCAGCAGGGTGGTGAGGATGCGTCGAGTCTTCATGGTCTTCCTCCTGGAGTCCGAACGCCCCGAGGCGGGGCGGATCCCGGTTCGGGTGCGTTTCGGTGCGACGGGTACGGGGGGCCGGTCCATCGGTGCCGCCACGTCCCCCGTTCGTGGCGGTGGTGCCGTCGGCCCCCGGCTCCGTCTTCGGGTTCCCGGTCCGGAACGCCGCCGTGGGGGGCCGCGTCACGGGACCTTGAAGTGTCCGAAGATCCGATGGAGACTCCACCGTGCGGGCTAATTTGATTGTCCATCAACAAAAAACCGACACGGCCCAGGTGAGCGGCGGACAATCCCGCTTCGGCCGCCGGACAGGACCGGACAAAGGGTCGGACAGGACAGGAGGCACGGTGGGTAGTGCTGGACGACCGCAGGGACAGCTCAAGGGAGAGACGGAACAGGCGAACGCCCTGGCCCGGTTCGTACGGGAGGTGACGGGCGGGGCCACGGTCCGCGAGCTCGCTCAGCGGTACCCGGCCAGCAAGACCAGTTGGAGCGAGTACCGCTCCGCGGAGAAAGACATTCCGTGGCACCTGCTCGAACGGCTGGTCCACGACTGCGCGGTGGACCCGCAGGCCCGAACGGTGTTGCTCGTCCGCGCCCGCGCCCTGCACGAGCAGGCCGGCCGGGCGGCGGCCGGGACAGCCCCCTCGCACGCGGAAGGGCGGTCGGCCGCGCGGCAGGCCCTGGAACGGGCCCGGCAGGCGCAGCGCCAGGCCGAGGCGGGCGTGGCCCAGGCCGAGGACCTGATCCGCGTGCTGGTGGCGATCGTGGCCGAACTGCGGGGCGAGCTGAGCGCCGGCACCGAGGACGGGGCGGGTCCCGGTGGACGGGTCTCGGACGGCGGGTACGCGGCGCAGTCGCGGCGGTCCCGGCTGCGGGAGGCGACGCGTTGCCTGGCCGAGGTGCGGCGCATCAGGGAGGACACGTGCCAGGTGCAGCGGACGGCGGGCTGGGAGGAGGACACCGTCGGGCTCCTGGTCGACCAGGAGCGGGCACGGGCCCAGGAAGACGGTGGTCAGCAGCCGGGTGCGGAGCTGGTGGTGGACGGCGGGGTCCAGGCGCACCTGCCGGTGCTGCGGCGCTTGGAGGCCGACCTCGTGGAGGTGCGGGAAGCACTGGCCGACCAGTGCCGGGAGGTGAGCCGGATGGTCCGGCCCACCGCGGCCGGGTCCGGGATTGTCCGCGGCGAACTGGTCCGGGCCCCGGACAACCCGCCGACCAGCCCGCTCGCGCTCGGCCCCCCGCCCAACGGCCCCGCGGTCATCAGCCCCACGGTCATCGGGCCGCCGCTCGTGGGGCCGCTGCGAGGAGGGCCGCTGCGGGGAGGGCCCGCCGATGCGCGGCGGCATCGCACGGCCCGGACCGGTGCGGCCATGGGGGCGACCGCGGTGCTCCTGGCCGGGGCGCTGGTGTTGGCCGGGGTGCTGGTGGGCATACGGCTCGGCACGGCGCCCGCCCCCGTCGACGCGCTCACCCGGGCGGCCGGCGCGGGCGCAGGCCCCTCGGCGCCGGCGGGGGACAGCCCCTCGCCGTCGGCACCCAGCACGCCGCCGACCGCCTCGCCGTCCATCTCACCGACCGCCTCACCGGCCGTCCCACCGACCGTCCCGCCGCCCGCCTCACCGGCCGATCCTCGGACCGCCGGACCGGGGAGCGCGCCGCTGGTACCGGCACCGGCCGGTACGCCGACCCCCACCGCAGGGTCCAGCACCCCACCGGAATCCGTCGTCCCCTCCCCTTCGGACGGGAACCGCGCGCCCATGAAGTCCTCGCCGTCGCCCAGCTCCATATCGCCGCCGACGGCGGAACCCTGGACGCCCGACCGGCTCGGCGGAACCCCGATGGTCCCGCCGACGGGGTCCGTCTCCATCAAGAACGGCAACAGCCTGCAGTGCGTGGCCACATCCGGCGGCACCCGGGAGGAAGGCCAGGAAGCCCAGCAGTTCCCCTGCGGGGACTACCCCGACCACTTCTGGGAGAGCCAGAAGACCTTCACGGACGCCGAAGGCAACACCTACTACCGGCTCGTCAGCTACAACAGTGCCCTGTGCCTCACGGTCCAGGACTCCAGCACCGAGGCCGACGCCCGGGTGATCCAGTCCGCGTGCAAGAACGACCCCGGGCAGTCCTGGAGAATCGAGAAGTGGCCGAAAGGCATCCGCTTCGTCAACGGCAACAGCCACCAGTGTCTCGCCGTCTCCTACGGCAGCACCGCCCCGCGCGCCCCACTGATGCAGTACCCCTGCGGAAACTACCCGGACCACTACTGGAGCTACGGCCCACGCCGGTAGCGGAGCGGTCCCCCCGGCCCGCACGGCCGGGTGGCAGACCGCCCGGGCGACCCGTCTCCCCCTGGCCACGGTGGCAGGTCGGCGAGCACCCTGTTCAGGCCCGTGCGGCAAGCAGAAGGGCCGCCCCTCCGAGGGCAGCCCTTCTGCGGATTCTGCGGCTTCTGCGGATTCGGCGTCAGCCGCCAACCCGGCGATGGAGGCCGCCCGTCAGCTCCGGGTCTGCTGCCGGGAGGAGGTGATGAACTGCAGCAGGTGTTCGTTGACCAGCTCGGGGCGTTCCAGGTTGAGGCCGTGACCGGCTCGTTGCACGATCTCGGCCCGGACTCCCGGGATCAGCGCGGTGACCCGCTGGAGGACGTGACGCGGGCGGAGCAGAGCGCTGCGCCTGCCCAGCAGGACGAGGGTGGGCAGGCGGATGGAACTCAGTTCCTCGTCGGTGAACGGCCTGGCGGCGGGGCGGGTGTTCGGCTTGTAGCTGCGCATGCCGAGCATCAGGGGGGCGATCATCTCGGGCGGCGAGCTGAGTGCGGGGTTGGCGAGCAGGCGCCCGAGCGCGGGGCGCAGCGGCCGCGGGGCGAGCATGCCGAACAGGCCGCCGATCATGTGGGCGTAGAACCGGGCGGGGACCTTCTCGATGCCGCCGGGGTCCATCGGCGCGATCGAGGCGAGGCGTTCGGGTGCGTGGATGGCCTGGTTGAGGGTCAGCCAGCCGCCGTAGGAGAGGCCGACCAGGTGGATGCGGTCGAGTCCGAGGCCGGCGAAGACCTCGCCGAGCCAGGCCGCGTTCTCCTCGGAGCCGGCCGCGACGGCGCGTTGGACGCTGCGGCCGGGGTCGTCGAGCGTGTCGATCGCGTAGACCGGGTGGTGTTCGCCCAGGGCGGCGATCTGCGGGTACCAGTTGGACGGGTGTCCGGCGTGGCCGTGCAGCAGCACGATCGGTTCGCCGGTTTCGGGTCCGTAGTGGTGGACGTGGACGGTGCCGTAGCTGGTTTCGACATCGAGTTCCCGGCGGGGGGCCGGCCACAGCTCCATCGCGCGGTCGTAGGCCTCAAGGAACTTCGTTCGGGCTTTCTCGCTGACGAAGTGTCCGACGCTGGTCCTGGTCATGGTCCCTCCCGGTGCTCGGAATGCACGAAACAGCAGCACTTGATGGTATGTTTGTACCATAAAAACGTCTGGAGGGAACCC
Source organism: Kitasatospora sp. NBC_01300 (assembly GCF_041435235.1). NCBI lineage: Bacteria > Bacillati > Actinomycetota > Actinomycetes > Kitasatosporales > Streptomycetaceae > Kitasatospora > Kitasatospora sp. NBC_01300. The sequence goes on from NZ_CP108409.1 coordinate 1,095,346, forward strand.
GATGCCGAAGCTGGTGGATCACGAGGAGCGACGGGCCCACATCATCGACGCCCTGCTGCGCACGGCGGCGGACACCGGGCTGCACGCCGTCACCATGCGGTCCGTCGCGATCGAGGCGGGTGTCTCGGTGCGGCTCGTGCAGTACTACTTCGACACCAAGGAGCAGTTGCTGCTCGCGGCGCTCACCCGCCTGGCCGCACGGATGGGCGAGCGGATCCAAGAGCGGGTCCAGGGACGGATCCAGGGACGGGTCGAGGAACGGGTCCGCGACCGCGCCGGGGCGGCCGGGCCCTCGGCGTCACCGCGCGACATCGTCGAGGCGGTGCTGCTGGAGTCCGTGCCGACGGACGAGGAGAGCCGGACCTTCCACCTCGTCTACACCGAGTACGCGGTGCTCTCCATCACCGACCCCGCGCTCGCCGGGCAGTCGTTCCTCGCGGCGCCCAACGAGATGGAGGACTTCCTGGTCGGCCAGCTGACCGCCGCCCGGCAGGCCGGGGACACCGATCCGCGCATGGACGCCCGCCAGGAGGCCGTCGTCCTCCTGGCGGTCTCCGCCGGCCTGGGCCTGAGCGTCCTCCTCGGCCAGCGGACGGCGGACGACGCGGTGGCGGTCCTGCGCTACCACCTCGGCCGGCTCTTCCCCGGTTCGTAAGCCCTCGACGGCGGCAGAAGCAGCCGCCAGCCGTAGGCGCGGCCGGGCCGGGGGCGTCAGAGCCGTTCGGGAACGGGATTGCCGACGGCCTCGATGGCGCGGCGGACGGGGACCTTCAGCAGGAGGACGAAGCCGATGAGGAAGAACACCAGCAGGGAGATGATCGCCGAGCGGTAGCTGCCGGTGATCTGGTAGGCGAGGCCGAAGAGCAGCGGGCCCATCCAACTGGTGCCGCGGTCGCTGACCTTGTAGACGCTGAAGTACTCGGCCTCCCGGCCGGCTGGGATGAGGTGGGAGAACAGCGAGCGGGAGAGCGCCTGGCTGCCGCCGAGCACCAGGCCGATCATGCAGGCCAGGACGAAGAACCAGACGGGCTGGTGAGCGGGAATGAAGTACCCGAGGGCGAGGGTGGCCACCCAGCCGACCAGGGATCCGAGGACGGTCCGCTTGGCGCCGTAGCGGCGGGCGATCCGGCCGAGGAGCAGCGCGCCGCCGATCGCCACGATCTGGACCAGGAGCACGGCCGCGACCAACGAGGTCTGGTCCATGCCGAGTTCCTCGCTGCCGTAGAGCGAGGCCTGGGAGACGACGGTCTGGATGCCGTCGTTGTAGCAGAGGAAGGCGCCCAGGTAGAGCAGCGTGAGCGGGTACTGACGCATCCCGCGCAGGGTGCGGGCGAGTTCGCGCAGGCTGCCGGCGGCGGGCCGGTCCGGCGTGGCGGCGGGCCGGGCCGGCGCAGCCGGGGTACGGCCGGACACGACCGGGGTGCGGTCGGGGGCCGCGCCCGCCCGGGAGGGCAGCCGCAGCATCGGGACGAGCGTGAACAGCGCCCACCACAGGCCGGCCGAGGCCAGGCAGATCCGCACGGCGGTGCCGGAGGACAGGCCGAGCGCGTCGTGGCCCTGGAACAGCGCCAGGTTGGCGATCAGCAGCAGTCCGCCGCCCGCGTAGCCGTAGGCCCAGCCCTTGGAGGAGACCGCGTCGCGCTCGTCGGGGGTGGCCAGGCCGGGAAGGTAGGCGTAGGAGAGGGCGACCGACACCGCGTACGCGATGTTGGCGACCACCAGCAGTGCGCCGCCGAGGAGGTAGCGGTCGCCGTCGAGGAGGAACATCCCCATCGTGGCGACCGCGCCGACGTAGGCGAAGCCGCACATCAGCTCCTTGTGCCGCCCGGTGCGGTCCGCGACCGTGCCGGTCAGCAGCATCGCCGCGACCGAGAGCAGCACGGAGAAGGAGACCGTGTACGGGAAGAACGACCCGGCGCGCACCGACAGTCCGAGCGGGTGCACGTCGCCGGCCGCGTCGGCGGCGTTCTTGGCGACGGTCGTCAGGTACGGCCCGAGGAACACCGTCAGGACGGTGGCCGAGAAGGCTGCGTTGGCCCAGTCGTTGATGTACCAGCCGAACCGTATCCGGCGCAGGGCGCTGTCATCGGCGGCGGCCGCCTCGCGCTCCGGCGGGCCGTCCGGCAGATCGTCCGGGAGACGGTCCGGCAGGTTGTCCGTGGTGCTCGTCATGGGGATCCCATCACCGTGCTGGAGCCGGTGCTGCCGTCGCTCCAGCAGCCGCGCTCGCCGAGGACGTCCCGCAGGACGTCTATGCGATCGGCCATGATGCCATCCACACCGAGGCCGAGGAGAGCCCTGATCCGTGTGGGATCGTCCACAGTCCAGACGTGAACCTGGAGGCCGAGGCGGTGGGCGGCGCGCACGAAGGCCCGGTCGACGACCCGGACGCCCCGGTGCCGCTCGGGCACCTGCGCGCACACCCCGGCGAACGGCGCCCCGGCGAACCGCGACCCGAACCGCGACCCGAACTGCGCCCAGGAGCGCGCCCCACGCCCCCGCAGCAGCGGCCCGGCCAGCGAACGCAGCCGCAGCCGGGCCACCTCGCGCGGGCCGAGCGAGGTGGCCAGCCGGGGGCCCGCGGCGGCGCGGACGGCGGCGAGGCGGCTGTCGGAGAAGCCGCCGACGCAGACCCGGTCCCAGGCGCCGGTCCGACGGATCGTCTCGACCAGCGGCCCGACGGCGGCCGCCGCCTTGACGTCGACGTTGAAGCGGGCCCCGGGGAACGCGTCGAGCAGGTCCTCCAGCAGCGGCACGGGTTCGGTGCCGCCGATCCGGGCCTGCCTGACGGTGTCCCAGGGCAGGTCGGCCACCGCACCGGTGCGGTCGGTGACCCGGTCGAGGCGGGTGTCGTGAAAGGCCACCAGCGCGCCGTCGCGGGTGGCGTGCACGTCCGTTTCGAGGTAGCGGTACCCCAGGGCGACGGCGGCCGCGAAGGCGGCGAGCGAGTTCTCGGGGTGGCCGAGGTCACCGCCCCGGTGTGCGAAGGCGAGCGGCCCGGGGTGGTCGAGGAAGGGGTGCATGTGGTGCTCCGAGCTGCTGGGATGCGCGTTACAGTATTACGCACCCTGTCAAGCAGTAACGCCGGTAACGCCGGTACCGCCGGTACCGCCGGTAACGCCAGTAGTCCCATCAGTGCCATCAGCACCAGCAGTACCGCTACCGCCCGGATCGTCGACGCGGCGCAGATCGTAGAGGTACGACCTGCCAGCCTTCCAGCTGCGCCAAGGGCCGAGCGGAGGGATCAGCTCCTGGTCGCCCGTCCGCCCCGCCAGCGGCCCGGAGTTGGCGACCCCGTCGGCGCCGACGGTGCACCAGCCCCGCTCCGGCAGCCACCGGCACCACACGTCCAGGTCCACCCGCCTGTACGACGGCCTGCCGTTGAACACGCCGTCCGCGCGGAAGTGGTACACCAGACCGTCCAGGCGGCGAACGAACTCGATCGACACGACGGCTCCCCCCATCGGACACCCGAAGGGCCAGGCTACGCCGCGAGCCCGGCGGAGACAGCGAAAGTGCGTTGCACGGCCGCCGACCTGACGCATAGGCTCACGCCATCGACGTGTAGCTCAGCAGCAGAGCACCGGGCTCTGGACCCGGAGGGCGCAGGGGCGGCACCTGCCACGTCGGCCTATGGACGACGACGCTGACCAGCAGCACCCTACCGGGGCCGGGATATCCGCGCACTACCCGCAGCGCCAACTGGCCCTGGCCCGCGCATTCCTGACCTCGACGGCCCACCCCGACGACAACTCCGGCACCGACTCCCACGCCGAGAACTGGCGCAACGCCGAGGCCCGGGTTGCCCGCTGGCGCGCCGTGCTCGCCGGGATCGCCGACGGCCGGCTGGCCATCGGCTCGCGCACCCCGGTGGCCGGACTGCCCGCCTGGGTGACGCCCGAGGTCGTACGGGGCGGCTTCGCCACGTCCGCCGCGAGCGCCGAGGGCCCGCTCCAGCCGTACGAGCACGAGGCTGCGGCCCTGGCCGGGGTGGCGGCCGAGCGCGGGGCGCTCTTCGCGTACTGCCTCACCGAGCCCGGCCTGTCCCGGCTGTACGACCTGCTCGACAGCGGCGGCTACGAGGCCGCCGTGCCGGAGGAGGCGGCGCTGCTGACGGTGGCGTGGCTCGCGCGGGCCGGGGACGCGGCCGGCGCGCTGGAACTCGTCGACGTCCTGGAGCCGTTCGCCGACCGGCTGCGCTTCACCCCCCGGCCGTCCGCGCTGCCCGCGCCGGACGCCGAGGCGGTGCACCGGCGCACGGTCGGCGACGCCGTCACGACCCTCACGGGCCGGCGGCCGAACGCCGCCGTGGAAGCGCAGCGCGAGGCGCTCACCGTCTGGCAGCCCTTCGGCGACCAACTGCTGGCCCACTGGCTGGAGACCGCCGAGGCCGGCCGGGTCCTGGAGCGTACGCCCGACAGCGCCTGGACGGAGCGCGGCGCGGTGCTGCTCCGCCGCTACGAGGAACTCGCCGCGGCCCACACCCGCTGCACCAAGCACCGCGACCCGAAGGAGAACCTCGGCATCCTGCGCGGCGCCCGGGCGGAGACCGCCGCCGGCCGGCCGCTGGACGCGCGCCGCCTCGGACTGCTGCGGCACGCGGTGGCATCCATGGTGCGCCGACGCGGCCGGCCGGGCTCCGACCGGCACACCGAACTGCGCACCCGCCAGGCCGTGCAGACGGCCCAGCCCTCGCACCACGACCTCGCCCAGCTGGTGCTGCGCCGCCTCTCCGGGCTGCCCCAGGAGACGGGCGTGGCCGACGTGTCCCCGCTGGTCGCCGACGTCTCGGCGCACGAGGCGCACGAGGCACACGCGACCCCCGCCGGCCACACCACCCGTCTCCCCGCAGGCACCCCGGTGCCCGCAGCGATCCGACAGGTGGTGGAAGCCGCGCTCAGCGCCCCGATCGACACGCTCGTGGAGCGCGGCATGGTGCCCTCGGCCGAGGTCCTGGCCGAACTGGTCCCGCAGCTCGTCGCCGTGGCCGGCGCCCAGTCCTACCCGGACGAGGCACTGCGCACCCTGATGGCGGCGAACTACCGGGCGTTCCGCAACCGCCGCTCGCTGCTCCTGAGCGACCTCACCGGGCAGGTGCGGGTCGACGAACTGCCCTGGGTACGGGCCGTGGCCGCACACCGCGTCGGCGAGGACGGCCGCGCACCCGCGCGTACCGCGCTGCGCCGGCTCGGCGAACTGGCCGTGCAGGCGTTCCCCGGCACGCTCCTGCCGAACGCGCTGGTGCGCGAACTCGGCGTGCTCGCCCGGCAGGCCGAGCTCGACGCGCCGTTCGTGGAGGAACTGGCGGCGGACATCTTCACGGGCACCTTCACCCCGAAGTACCTTGCGGCGGCCCGGGCCGCCGCGGACCTGCTCGGTGGCACGCTGTACGAGCGCTACTACGCCATCGACTACGCGGCCGTCCACGACCTCGCGACCGCCGAGGCGGGCAAGGCAGACAAGGCGGGCAAGGCGGGCAAGGCAGGCAGGGCGAACAAGGCCCCGGCGCGAGGCCGACGCCCCCGCTCCTCCCCCGGGTTCACCGAGCTGTGCGCGCAGCGCGCCGAGGTGTCCGGAGGATGGTCGATCGCGTCCAACGGGAAGATCATCGAGCAGGCCCAGATCCTCACCACCCACAACCTGGCCACCCTGGTCATCCGGGTCGGCATCAGCCCCGAGCCGGGCTGGGACGACCTGGCCTGGCGCAGCTTCACCACCGTGTGCCGCGCGACGGCCCGGATCCACGACAACCTGCGGCCGCTGTCCACCATCAAGGACGCGGCGTACGCGTGGCGCCAGCTGGTGTTCCACCTCTCCCTGTGCGAGCCCGCCGCGCAGGCCCGGGTCATCGCCGGACTGCGGGGGGAGGCCGCCCGCCACCCCGCCCACGTCGCGGCCCGTCTCGCCCCCGCCCTGGCCGGCCTGCGCCAGGCCGCCCGCGGCGGCGCCGCGGACGCGGACGCCGGGCGCCGCCTCCTGGGCTGGACCACAGGACCGCACTGGCTCCACCCGGCCCCCAGGACCTGACCACCCGCGCACCGCCCAGGCCGAACCCGCCGCCGCCAAACCAGGAAGCCGTCGGCGCCGGCGGGTTCGGCTGGTTGGGCGGCGACCCGAACGAGCTCCAGCAGGTCGGCCGTCCGGTGGGGTGGTCTTCGCCGGTGGGTGGCTGCTGACCGAGGACGGCCCTCGAACGAGTGCGACCCGCGCCCACAAATCACCCGATCGAGTGAAGGTCGAACGCTCTCCGCCAATTCGGCACCCCGTCACCGATGATGCGCTTGGCGCGACACGGGGGCACCCGCCATCCTGCGGGCGCCCCCGCGATCCGTGCCGTCCATCCGCCGACGAACCTCGGAGCACACATGCGTCGCCCCACCACCGCCGCCGCAACCGCACTGACCGCCGCCATAACCGCGGCCATGCTGACCGGACCGGGGGCCGCCGTCCCGGCCCACGCGGACACCGCACACATCCCCGTCATCCTCATCCACGGCCGCAACGCGGACCCCGGAGTATGGGGCACCCTGATGACCGGCCTCCGTTCGAAGGACGTCCCGGCCTTCGCCTGGGGCTACGACACCTCCCGGTCGACCAACGAGGTCCTGGCCGGCGAACTGACCCAGTACGTCGACAACGTTCTGAGCCAGACGGGCGCGGCCAAGGTGAACATCGTCGCCCACAGCCTGGGCAGCCTGCCGAGCCGCTGGTACATCAAGTTCGGAGGCGGCAACCAGAAGGTCGCGAACTGGATCTCCCTGGCCGGCCCCAACCACGGCACCTCCCTCGGCTACCTCTGCGCCCTCTGGGACCAGGGGTGCAAGGACATGACGCCCAACTCGTGGGTCATCAGCCACCTCAACCAGGACACCGAGACCCCGGGTCCCACCCGGTACACGACCTTCTGGTCCCCCAAGGACGAGCAGATCTCCCCGACCACCAGCACCAAGCTGAACGGCGCCACCAACATCGAGACGGACGGCCTCAAGCACAACGACTTCCTGACGAACCCCGACGTCCTCGACAAGGTCACCGCGATCCTGACCAGCTGACACACAGCCACACCACCGCCCCGGCACCACCGGCCACCCGCCGTGTACAGATCCTCGGCGCGGTGGCCGGCCCCGCCGCGACAACGGCGCGACGAGCACATCTGCGTCGCCTGCCGGTCAAACCCGTGGGCGGCCGCCGGTGGCGGGGCCTCCTCGAAGGTGACCACGGTGTGGCGGACGTAGTGCGCGAAGATCTCGGCCACGGCGTTCAGGTCGGCCGGAACCGCCGGGCGGATCACTGACTCCATGGCGTCCACAACGGGAGGGTGTGGGCCGCGCTGCGCGGGCCACCGACTCGGGCCGTCGGCCGCGACTCTCCGATAAATCAGAGCGCGAACCCGGACAATCCATGGACCAGGAATACGGGCGAAATCGCCGGAAAGAAAAGGTGGAGATAGGAATCGAACCCATCTAAACGGCCCTGCAAGCCGTCGCCTCGCCACTCAGCCACTCCACCGCGGCAACGAGGGAAACATTACACGCACATGAACGGGGATTACCCGGCGACGCCGATCTTTCACTCCAGAAGACCCTTAATGCGTTTAGTGCTATTTCTCTCGACATGGTGTCGACAGGGTCCGGTGGGCCAGCGCGGAAAAGTCGCGGTGCGCTAGCCTGTGCCGATATCTCCGACCCGATGGGATTTCACTGATGGCCGTCGAGGAATCATGGTCCACCCGTACCACGGAGCTGCGCTGCGGAACCGCTGCGAACCGGTGCCAGTACAAGAGCCTCCCCCTGCGCGACCTTCCCCCGCTCGGTGTCGTGCGCCGCGCCCGGATCGTCCGCGAAGGCCTGCGTGAGCGCCGCGCCGCCGTCCCGACGCCCGGCCGGCCCTCCCGCTTCACCGAGGGAGACTGGGTCCGGGTGAAGGACGAGGCCACGGTGCGCGCCACCCTCGACGCCAAGGACCGCCACCGCGGCCTGTGGTTCACCCGCAGTCAGTGGTCGTTCTGCGGCGGCGTCTACCAGGTCGAACGCATCGTGCGCCGCATGATCGACGACCACTACCGCGTGCGGCGCCTGTCCGGCACCGTCGCCCTGGCCGGCGCCACCTGCCACGGCGCGGACGGGGCCCAGGGCTGCGGACTGGACTGCGCCCTGCTGTTCCGCGACGAATGGCTGGAGCCCGCCCCCGCGCCGGTCCCCGCCGCTCGGCCCGCCGCCCTCTGGGCGACCGTGCGCAGCCTCCCGGAGATCCACGCCACCCTCGACCCCGACGGGCGGCTGGACGGCGTCCCCTTCCAGCCGGGCATGGAGCTCCACGCCGACACCCGCCACAGCGCCACCGAACTGCGCCACCGCTCCCTCGCCTGGTGGCAGCACCCCACCAAGGGCCGCTGGTTCATCCTCAACGGCCTGCGCTGCGGCGGCGAGCCGCTCGCCACCGGCTGCGACCGCCGCTGCGCCCTGCTGTGGCACGAGTCCTGGCTGCATCTGGAACCCGCCGCCACCGCCCACTGACCTTCCGCCACCGCCCGCCGCCCGCCGACCACCGCCCTGCCGGGCACCGCCCTCCGCGGTGCCCGGCAGGTTTTCGTCGCCGGCAGGTCCTCGCCGGCCGCCAGCGCCGCCAGCGCCGTCAGCGCCGCCAGCGGTCGCGCACCAGCTTCGCGGCCAGGTGCAGCGGCCCGTCCCGGTCACCGACGTAGCAGCGGGGAAGCGCGTACACCCCGCTGTGGACCCCGGGGCTGACCGCGCACCCGTACCCGTAGCCGGCTCGCGCCACCGCTTCCACCGCGGCGGCGTCGAGCGAACCGTACGGGTAGCAGAACCCTTCGACCGCCTGCCCCGTCAGGTCCTCCAGCACGCGGCGGCTGTCGGCGACCTGGGCTGCCAGCTCCCGCGCGCCCAGGCCCGCCAGCCGCCGGTGCGTCAGCCCGTGCGAGCCGATCTCCAGCCCGGCGGCGGCGGCCTCGTGGACCTGGCACGCCGTCATCAGCGGCTTGCGCGGACCCTGCCGGTCCCAGTCGTTGTATCCGCCCAGCCGGTCGGCCACCACGTAGACCGTCGCCGTGAAGCCGTACTCCGCCAGTGCGGGCATGGCCTCCTCCACGAAGTCGCGGTATCCGTCGTCGAAACTCAGCCCCACCATGCCCGCCGCGCCACCACCCCGGTGCGAGCGCATCAGGGCGCCGACCGACACCCCGCGCAGCCCGCGGGCGGACAGCCAGCGCAGCTGGCGGCGAAAGCGCGCAGGGTCGACGGTAATCAGATAGGGATCCTCACTCGTTGACGCCACCGAGTGGTACATCAGCGTCCACGGAAAACGCCCCGCACCTCCACCGGCCGCTTCTTCCGGACTGTTGCGTGGTCGAATGATTCGCATGTTCTGCTCCAGCTGTCCGGCGGCACCGCCTGTGCAGGTGGCCTTCAGGGAAATTGCATTCTGGCAGCGTCGTACCCGGCTTCCATTCGCGCCAGGCGACTCCGCCCCATTTCACCCGGATGCCAGCCCAGAAGTCGCCCGACGAGTGCCCGGCCCGCACGGCCCGAATACCGGTTCCGCCCCGTCCGGAACCGGCCGACGTTTCACCTGGCCGCGACGGCGGCCGGTGCCCGTGCGGCGGCTCTGGCGGCATCGAGCGCGGCCCGGACCCGCGCCGCGCCTGCGGAGGCGATTCCCGTCGTGCGGCTGTCGTCCGCAGGGCGGCTGACGAGGCCCGCACACGCGCGACAGATGCCGGGTTGGGGGACGGGGTCGTGGCACTGGGCGCACTCGGCGTAGCCGGCCGCTACGGGCCGTGCGGCGGCCCGGACGGGCGGCATCTTGCGCTCCAGGCGGTAGCGGAGCACCGCGACCGCCGAGTACACCGGGGCGGGCAGGCCCGGCAGCAGGGCCCGGGCGAGGTCGGCGGGTGTGCTGCCGCGCTCCAGCCACTGGGCGACCAGGGGCGCGAGTTCGCGTGCCTCGGCCTCGCCCAGGCTCAGGCGCGGTTCGGGGCGGATGACCCGGAACAGGGTGGCGACCGCCTCGCGGAGCCGTTCGTCCGGCGCGTCCTTTTCGGAGTCCCCCTCCCGCCTTTCCGCCCCCAGGGCAGCGCCAGGCTCTCCGGACTGCCGGGAGGGGAGGGAGGGTTCTTTCACCGGGTTCTTTACCAGGGCGTCAGCGCCGCCGGTGGTCCCTTCGCCGGGGGCCGGACGGTTGGCACCCGGCGGCATCAGCTGCGGGGTGTCGTGGACGTGGGTCTCGGTGATGATCGTGCCGTCGGGCATCCGGATCTTCTCGACCCGGTAGAAGCCCGCCTCGGCCAGCTCCTTCAGCGCCTTGCGAATGGCGCAGCGCCCCTGGGGGCTGGTGTCGGCCATGTGCCGGCCGTCCTCGCGCCAGCCGTCCGGGCGGGAGAGGAGGTCCGCGAGCAGACCGCGAGCGGTGTAGGACAGCCGCCGGTACTGGAGCATGGTGTTGGGCAGCACGGTGAAATCGCGCACGTGGGCGCTACGATGGACGCGCATCGGGAGGTGCTTCTCCTGTTGCCGGGCCCCGGAGCGTTGGCGCGCTGCCGGGGTCACCTATTTGTGGTTAGGTCACGGAACGTACCACAACTATCTGACACACCAAGCGTGTTGACGCCAGCGGCCGGATCATATTCAAATCCTCCCGCCGACGGCCGGCACGAAGTGCGGCCAGGACCACCGAGGCCTTCCACGGCTGGACCCGGAAAAGGGTTCCATGACGGCCCCGACCGGGGGTTATCCCCCTCTCGCATGGGCCCGCTGCCCGGATGGATCGGTGGATCTTGAACACCCAGGCTGAAGGCATACGAATTGCCGATGCATCCGGCAGGGTGCACAAGGAGGGTTCCCCCATGACCGATCGTTCTCGCCCGCTTCGACGTGCCCGCGCCTCGTCGTCCGGGCCGGGGCGAGGCATCGCGATGGTGGTGGTGACGGTCGCCACCGGTCTGGCCGTGGGAGGCGCTCTGCCCGCGTCCGCGGCACAGCCCCGCGGCTCCGGGTGAGGTCGTGCGGCAAGGCCTGGACCGCCTGGTGCACGAGGACAAGTACCCCGCCGCCCTGGCCTCCGACCTCGGCCGCGACGGGCGCACCCGCAACTACGCTGCCGGCGTCGCAGACTTGAGCACCGGGAAGAAGGTGCCGGTCGACGGGCAGGTACGGGCGGGGAGCAACACCAAGGCGTTCACCGCCACGGTCGTCCTGCAACTGGTCGACGAAGGCAAGGTCGCCCTCGACGCCCCGGTCGAGCAGTACCTGCCGAACCTGGTGCGCGGCGAGGGCATCGACGGCCGCCACATCACGGTACGTCAGCTGCTGCAGCACACCAGCGGACTGCCTGACTACGTCGACTTCGTGGGCGACCTCGTCGGCACGGAGCGCCACACCTACCTCCAGCCCCGAACCCTGCTCGACCTGGCGCTGGCGCACAAGGCGCTGTTCGCCCCCGGGACCAGCTGGGCGTACAGCAACACCAACTACCTCCTGGCCGGCCTGATCATCGAGAAGGTCACCGGCCGTCCGCTGGCCGAGCAGATCACCCACCGGATCATCGAACGCATCGGACTGCGCCACACCTACTTCCCCGGCGCGGGCGACGAGGGCATCCGGGAAGCACACCCCCAGGGCTACTACGCGCAGCCCGGGGGGCCGTTGGAGGACGTCACCGAGATGGACCCCTCCTGGTCCTGGGCCGCCGGGCAGGTGATCTCCACCCCGAGCGATCTGAACCGATTCTTCTCCGCCCTCTTCGGCGGCAAGCTCCTGAAGCCCACACAGCTCGCCCAGATGCGGACCACCGTCGAGGTCCCCGGCGGAATGTGGCCCGGTGCCCGGTACGGGCTGGGAGTGACCAGTACGCCGCTGAGTTGCGGCGGCCTGATGTGGGGGCACGGCGGTGACATCCCCGGTTACCAGACGCGCACCGGCGTCACCGATGACGGCCGCGCCGTCACGGTTGCCGTCACCGCCGACACGGCGCCCACCAAGCAGGGCCCCTCCGATGTCCTGGCCCTCCTCGACGCCGCCCTGTGCAGGTGACGGCCGAGGCTCCGTAGTGAGAGTGGCCGTGGTTGGCGTCGCCCAGTTCCAGGATGGCGTCGGTGGTCGCGGCGACTCTCAGAACCCCCTGCACGCGCCGCCGCCCGAACTCATCGGTCCCAGGAGAAGAATTGTCCGGCAGTCCCAACTTCATTGCCAGCAGTCCGCCGACGGCCCGCCGCCCACCGATCGGCCCGCCCCGATCGCCCTCAACCGCTTCGCCGAAACTCAGGGTGCGGCGGCGCGTCGGCGGCTGGTTCGGCCACTGCTGCGTTGACCGTCAACGACGAGTGCGCGCAGAGCACACTGCGGAGCCGCACGGCAACTACGGTTCTTGCACGGCGAGAAGGCCGAGTCCGCGGAATCCCGGTTGCCGCCCCTGCACGTTCGCTCGGGGGGAGCCGAGGGATCCTCAGCGAAAGGAAGCCCGAAGTGCACCGGACAACTGCTCACCCGCTGCGACGGACGACGGCGTTGCGCCGGGTGGGGAACACGATCGCGGCCGCGATGGCCGGAGGCGTCCTGCTCCTGGCCGCCCCGGCCCCTGCCGGGGCGGTGGAACTGGACTGGCGGGGCGTCGGCGTCAGCAGCCTGTCCTACATGAAGACGGTGACGGTCAACGGCAACACCTACGACGTCACCAGGGGCCTCGACAACGGCATCTGGTTCCGGTTCAACAACGGCGCCTGGCAGCCGCTGGGCGGCTTCCAGGCCCAGAGCTACTACTCCCCCGCCATCGTGCAGTGGCAGGACCGTGTCATGGTCGCCCACCAAGGGGTGGACAACCAGATCTACTGGACCGCCGTACAGAACCCGTCCGCGAACCAGTGGGAGCCGTGGCACCGCATCGAGGGTGACGCCGCCGCCTGGGGCGGCATCTCCCTGGAGAGCCTGGGCAGCACGGTGCTCTTCGACTGGGCGGACGTCAACGGCCTCTACCGGATCACCAGCGTGCACACCCGCCCGGACGGCACCCGCTCGCAGACCGCGATCAGCTTCCCCAACAGCCAGTGGCACGTGGGGCCGCAGGGAAGCGGCACGACGGGCACCCGGCGACCGAGCCCGATCATGACCTGGAACGAGGCGGCGGGCGGCGAGATGGAGCACATCTACCTGGTCGGAACCGACAACCACGTCTGGCAGATCTGGCGCAACCCCGCCACCGGGGCGACCGGAACCGCGAGCCAGGTACCGGGCGGGGCCGTGTGCATCTCCGGGGTGTCGGCCGCGCGGATGGGGTACCAGGACTACACCGTCGCCCCGGGCGACCCCCAGTACGCCAACCAGCGCCGGCAGATGCTCGCCTGCATCGGGGCCGACGGCTACGTCTGGATCAACACCTCCTCCACCGGCGGTGACACCTGGGACGGGTGGCGCCAGCCCGCCGGCGCCCTGGCGCCGTCGACGGACACCCCCGCGATCAACGCCACCGTCAACGAGTTCAGCATCGACATCAACTGGAACGGAGCCCGCAGCGGTCTCTTCCCCGACCACGCGATCGTCGAGAAGAGGATCCGGTAGCGGGACGAGGGCACCGGCGGGCGACGGCGTGGAGGCCCGGACGGCTCGCGGCGCGGGGCTGTCAGCCGACGGACTTCGCGTCGTCCGCCAGTACTTCGACGAGCCGCCGCTTGACCGCGTCGCGATGCGGGACCTGACGAGGCGGCTGCCCCGGCTGCGGCGGGACGCCGAGGTCGGTGAGGAGGTAGAGCATCCGCAGGGTGCGCAGCGCGTTGGACACGTATGTCGGGGTGGTGCCCCGGGCCACGGCCCGGAAGTCGGCGCCGATGTCGTCGAGCCAGGCGACGGACCGGTCCGCGGTGAGCTTCGGGTTGGTGAGGGTCAGCGCGATCGCACGGGCGAGCCGGTCGTCCTCCCGTTCGGCGTACAGGTAGTCGGTGGGCGCGAGGAGCCGGGCGGTCGCGAGGTCCAGCATCTCGACCGGTTCGACCTCGCGGTGGCAGCCGAGGGCACCGAGCAGGTCGGCGCCGTGCGCCACCGCGTGCAGCCAGCCCAACTGCGCGTCGTGGCCGCGCAGATCGCTCTCCGCGGGGTACCAGCGGACGAACGCGTCGAGCCATTCCTGCCGGAGGTCCCCGCGGCTGACGATCATGTCCAGGACCAGCGGCGCGAACGTGCGGGCCTGAATCGGCGAACCGGCCGCGAAGCGGGCCGCCATGTCATCGCCCAGGCGGACCCGCCGGTCGCCGTCGATGACGTCGCGCTCGATCCAGGTCCGCAGCACGACGTACGGGTAGCCGTCGCGCACCTCCGGGTCCGGATCCCGCAGGCACTCCGCCAGTTCTGCGGTGAGCTCGTCCAGATCGCCGCCCGGGGGCACCGCACATGCGTCGGAGTAGATCTTGTACCAGTCAGTCACGAGCAGCGAGGCTAGCCCGCCACGGACGGCGTGACCAGCGATTATCCGGATCCGCCCGCCGCTGTGACCGGCAGGGCCGCGGGCCGTCGGCGGCCGTGCTTCCCACTCATGACTGTTGAACAGTTGACAGTCAGATGACTGATGCTGCGCATGCGCCGAGTGGATCACTGTGGTTTCGACGGCCGGAACGCCCATCGCCCCGGCCTCCCGTCCCCACTCCCCCGTCCCCACGGGTCGATCCTCCGAGGAATCCCCATGAACTCCATACGTACCAAGTGGCGCCTGGCCGCCGTCACCGTCACGACCGCACTCGCCGTCCTGATGTTCTCGAACTCCTCGGCGTACGCCGTGGCGCCCGGCGAGAGCACCAGGTGGGCCAACGAGATCGAGGACAACGTCCCCGTCGCGGCGAGCGGCATCATGGGCGAGGCGCGCGCCGACAACAGTGACCTCATCCAGGTGTGGCGCGGAGCCGACAACGCCAACATGTACCTGTCGCTCGACCACGGGCGGCCGATGACGCTCGCCGGCCAGACCAACGCCAGCCCGCAGGTCGTCTACGTGGGCGGGACCCAGTTCATGCTGTTCCACACCGGCACGAACGGGTTCATCTTCTTCAGCATCCTCCGGGTGAACGTGGGGAACAACGGCCAGCGGTACCTGCAGATCGGCGACTGGCGCCAGGTCGGGAACGACGCCCGGACGAACGACGGCCGCCCCGTGGCCGCCGTCGCCCTGCCCCACAACAACGTGTACATGGCCTACCACGGTGCCAACAGCAACGAGATCTGGGGCATGACCTTCAACATCCCGGGCAACTACTGGGACGTCCCGCTCCGCACCTTCGGCGCCACCAGCGACTCCTCGCCGTCGCTGGCCTTCAGCCCCAACAACAACCACATCCTGCTGGCCTACCGGGGCACGGACAACCGGGTGAACGTCATCCGCGCGAACTACCAGTCCCAGCAGTGGTACGGGCGTTCGATCCTCGACGGCGTCCTCACCGACTCGCAGCCGGCCATCGGCATCACGCCCAACGGCTGGGGCCAGGTCGCCATCCGGGAACAGGGAACGGGCCTGCTGCACATGGAGGACATCTCGGACGCCGGCGCGCGCGGCAGCTGGGTGCGCGAGTCCAACAGCTTCACCTCGCCGTACGGCCCGCGGCTCATCATGGACGCCTACCGCGCCTACCTGGTCGCGACGGCCTGGGGCGGCTACGTCTTCTGGAAGCAGTCCCGCCAGTACTGAGGCCCTACCGGAGCCCGCGGAGTGGGAAGTCGGCCAGGCCGACTTCCCACTCCGCTTCCCATCCCACGGGCGCCTCACCATCCACGGCCACCCGGAGCGGACCGTGTCCGCACCGAACGGGCGAACGGGCTAACGGTGATCGGACGCACGACGGACCGGCGGGGCTCGCCGCCACCCGATCGGGCCACGTCCGGCCGCGACACGGCGAAGCGCCGCGACAACGGCGGTCCGGATGCGGAAGGCTGACGCCACCCTGCCCGGGGCCTCGCGGCGCGGCGGGAACGAGCGACCGGAGCGACCGGAGCGACCCGAGACCGGAATGGTGGCATGACCGTCCAGGACACCCCGCCCACCGGGACCACCCGGCGCGGCGACTTCGCCGAGCTGCACCGACGCGTCTCCGACGCCGGTCTGCTGCGCAGGCGTCCCCTGTACTACGCGGGCCGGAGCGCCGGGCTGTTCACCGGCCTGGCGCTGCTCCTGGCCGGGTTCGTCGCGCTCGGCGCGAGCTGGTGGCAGCTGTGCCTCGCGCCCCTGTTCGCCTTCGTGCTCGGCCAGTTGGCGCTGCTGGGGCACGACGTCGCCCACCACACGGTGTTCGCCGGCCGGCGGGCGACCGACCTGGCGGGCATCGTGCTGGGCAACCTCGTGGTCGGCATGAGCTACGGGTGGTGGGTGAGCGACCACAACCGGCACCACGCGCACCCGAACCGCGAGGGCCACGACCCGGCCGCGGACTCCCTCCTCTTCGCCCGGACCACCGAACAGGCCGACCGGACAAGGGGATTGAGGCGGCTCGCGGCCAGGTACCAGGCGGAACTGTTCTTCCCGCTGCTGTCCCTTCAGGCGCTCGGGCTGCTCGTCGCCACCTGCGTGACCCTGACCCGCGGCACCGTCCGGTACCCGGCCCTGGAGCGCACGCTCGCCGCGCTGCACTACGCCCTGGCGGTGGCCCTCCTGGCCGTCGTCCTCGCACCGCTCCAGGCGCTGGCCTTCGCCGTGCTGTTCGGGGCGGTCCTCGGCGTGTACCTGGGCTGCATCTTCGCGCCCAACCACAAGGGCATGCCGATGATCGGCCCGGACGCGGAGCGCGCCGACTTCCTCCGCCGGCAGGTGCTGCCGTCGCGCAACCTGCGGGCCGGCCGGTTCGTCCACTTCCTCTTCGGCGGCCTCGGCTACCAGATCGAGCACCACCTCTTCCCGGCCATGCCGGTGGCGGCGCTGCGCCCCGCCTCGCGCATCGTGCGCGACTACTGCGAGCAGATCGGCGTGCCGTACAGCGAGGCGGGCCCGCTCGCCTGCTTGCGGGAGATCCTGCGGGACCTGCGGGCCGTCGGCCGCTCCCTCCCCGTCGACCCGGCGCAGCCGGCCCCGCCCGCCCGGCCTTCCGCTCCGGAGCCGACCCGGCCGACGGCCCCACCGACCCTGCCTTCCGCCCCGGAGCCGCAGGCCGCGCCCGAAGCGGGGGCGGCGGCGCGGTGAGCGGAGTCCTGTCCGGGCCGGCGGCGCGCACCGCGGACGGCCCGGCCCCCGGCGGCGAACGGCTCCGCGTCCTGATCGTCACCGAGTCCTTCGCCCCGCAGCTCAACGGTGTCGCCCACAGCGTCCTCCGGACCGCCGAACACCTCGTCGCCCGGGGCCACACCCCGGTGGTGGTGGCACCCGCCGTGCGGGCACCAGCCGCACCAGCCGCCCGAGCCGCGCGACGGCACGCGGGCGACCCGCACCGCGACCCGGAGTACGGCTACGAGGTGGTCCGCGTCCCGTCGGTGCCCCTGCCCGGCTACCCGGAGGTGCGGGTCGCGCTCCCGGGGCGCGGGGTGGCCGACGCCATCGAGCGGCACCGCCCGCACGTGGTCCACCTGGCCAGCCCGTTCGCACTCGGGGCGGCCGGCGCCGCGGCGGCCGACCGGGCGGGGGTCCCGTCCGTGGCGGTCTACCAGACCGATCTGGCCGCCTACGCCAGGACCTACCTGCCGGCGCTGGGCGCGACCGGACCCCGGCTGGCCTGGTGGCGGCTGCGACGGGTGCACTCCCTGGCGGCGCGGACGCTGGCACCGTCGCGGGCTTCGCTGCGCGCCCTGCTGGCGCACGGCATCCCCCGGGTCCACCTGTGGCCGCGCGGCGTCGACTGCGCACGGTTCCACCCCCGCCACCGTGACGAGACCCTGCGCCGGCGCCTCGGCCGCCCCGGAGACGTCCTGGTCGGGTACGTCGGGCGTCTGGCCCCGGAGAAGCACGTCGACCGGCTGGCGGAGGTGTCCCGCATCCCCGGGGTCCGGCTGGTGGTCGTCGGCGACGGCCCGTGCCGGGCCCGGCTGGAGGCCGTACTCCCGGACGCGGTCTTCCTGGGCCTCCGGTCCGGGCACGAACTCGCCCGGCTCTACGCCTCGTTCGACGCCTTCGTCCACGCGGGGCCGTTCGAGACCTTCGGCCAGACCCTCCAGGAGGCCATGGCGAGCGGGCTGCCCGTCGTCGCCCCGGCGGCCGGCGGACCGCTCGACCTCGTCCACCCGGGGCACACCGGGTTCCTCGTCCCACCCGGCGCGGCGGACGGGTTCCGGGAGGCCGTCGAACGTCTCGCCCGCGACGACGAACTGCGGGCGGCCTTCGGGCAGGCGGGCCGTGCCGCGGCGACGCAGCGCAGCTGGGAGACGGTCGGCGACCGCCTCGTCGAGCACTACCGGCTCGCCCGCACCGGGACGGCCGAGCCCCTGCACCGCTGAGCGGGCCGACAGGCGGTCAACGGCGGCACCACACCCAAGGAACGGACCACGGACCACCATGCACCACCCCCTCGCCGCCGAGTACGTCCGCAGCCCCGCTCCGGCCGCCGGCACCGCCGTCTTCCTGCACGGACTGGGCGGCTGGACCCACAACTGGGCCCACCTGATCGACCTGCTGCGGACCTCGGCGCACTGCCTGGCCCTCGACCTCCCGGGCTTCGGACGGTCGGCACCCCCGCCCGACGGCGACGTCACCGTCGAACGCCAGGCCGCGGCCGTCGCCCACCACCTCGACCGGACCGGACACCACCGCGTGCACCTGGTCGGCAACTCCCTCGGCGGCCTGATCGCACTGCGCCTCGCCGCCCAACGGCCCGACCTGGTCGGCTCCTTGACCCTCATCTCACCGGTGCTGCCGACGTTCCCGCCCGCCTCGGCCCTACGGGTGGCCCTGCTCGGCCTGCCGGGCGCGCCGCGCCTGCACTCCCGCCTCCTGGCCGCCCAGAGCCCCGACCGCCAACTGGACGACCTCTACCGCCTGATCTACGCGAACCCCGCCCTCGTCGGCACCGAACAGCGGTCGGTGGAGGCGCACGAGCGCCGACGCCGCGCCGAACTGCCGTACGCGCAGGACATGCTGGCCGAAGGTGTGCGCTCGGTGGTCCACGCGTTCCTGCGCCGGGGCGAGGCCTCCGCCTGGCACCTGGCGCGCCGCGTCACCGCCCCCACCCTGCTCGTCTACGGGCGGGACGACTCCCTCGTCCCCTTCCGCACGGCGCCCCGGGCCTACGCGGCCTTCCGCGACGCCCGCCTCCTCACCCTCCCCGGCGTCGGCCACGTCGCCATGCAGGAACGGCCGGCCCCCGTGGCCACGGCGATCCGCGCCCTGATCACCGAGGCGATCCGGCGCGGCGCCGTCACTGTGCCGGAATCGCGCGCACCGGGTGCTTGCTCAGGATCGACACCCGGTTGAAGGCGTTGATGGCGATCGCCACCCAGATGACCGCCGAGATCTGGTCATCGGTCAGGACCTCGCGGGCGGCGCCGTAGGCGGCTTCCTGCGCACCGGCGTCCGACAGATCGGTGGTCACCTCGGCCAGGGCGAGCGCGGCCCGCTCCTGCGGCGTGAACAGCTCGGTGTCGCGCCACGCGGGCAGCGTGCCCAGGCGCTGCGCGGTGTCACCGGCCTGCAGAGCGGCCCTGGTGTGCACGTTGAGGCAGTAGGCACACCCGTTGATCTGGGACACCCGCAGATTGACCAGCTCCACCAGCCTGCGGTCCAGCCCGGCCTCCGCCGCCCCCGCCCCGGCCGCCTCGGCGGTCGCCCGCAGCGCCCGGTAGGCCTGAGGGCTCTGCTTGTCGACGAACACCCGCCGCCGCACCGGGGCAGCGGTCACATCGGTGGTCACATCACTCACGGGAACTCCTCTGGCGGATCAGCAGATCGACAGATCAACGAATCGCTCGTGGCCGGCGTGCCACCACACCATCATAGTTGAAACTGAAACCACTTTGGGGAGCGAAAGCGGCAACCCGGAAGGCCACAACACGAGCCCAGCCCTCCGGCCGAGGCCCCTCTGCGGGCCCCGCCCGCGTGCTGGTGCGCACGCACGATCGGGGAGTCCGCCAAGACCACCCAGTCCAGGTCCTCATCGACATCGGCCCGGGCCATCAGCGCAACGAACACCCGTTCCCAGGTCCCGTCGACGGCCCACATCCGCAGCAGGTTGTAGACATCCCGCCAGTTGCCGCACCTCTCCGGCAGGTACACCCACTGCGACCCAGTCTGGAGCTTGAAGACAATCGCGTCGATCACCTCACGGTGGTCGCACCACCGGCCACCGCGCTTCGGCGTTCGGTCCGGCAACAACGGCTCAATTCATGCCCCCTGTGTGTCAGTCAACGGCACAACCAGACCAACGACCAGATGATCCAAACGAAACTGCCTAGACCTCGAAGCCGGCACCGCCACCATCCGCCGCTCCCTCCAGCGCGCCAACCCGACGGCCTGACCACCCTCCCCACCAAGACCCTCAGCTCCGAACACCGTATCGCCCTGCCCGCTGCCTGTCTGCGCTCATTGCGCGACCACCTCGACCAGCAGGCCCGAGAACGGGAGAAAGGCTGGCGAGAACTGGAAGGAAAGCGGTCACGTATTCACCCGCCCGACGACCACCCGATCGAACCCGTTACCTTCACCCGGCACTTACTACTGAGGTTTTCGTGTGGTTGTCGGTAGTGACAGGTAGTGATCCCTGCGGTATGCCGGTGGTATGCGGTACGCGCAGGGTGGGGGCCTGACCGCTGAGCGGCGGGCGTTTCGTGAACAGGTGCGGCTCGAGGCCGCTGCCCGGTTCGAGGCCGGTGAGAAGACCTCGGCGATCGCTCGTGACCTGCGGGTCGGCGAACGGTCGGTGGAACGCTGGCGACGGTCTTGGCGTGAAGGGGGAAATGAGGCCCTGCGCTCGTCGGGCCCTGCGAATATGCCGAAGCTGTCTGCGGCCCAGTTCGTCGAACTGGAGGAGGAGTTGGGCAAAGGACCCGCCGCTCACGGGTTCGAGGACCAGCGGTGGACCCTGGCCCGGGTCCAAGCAGTGATCGGCCGCCGGTTCCGGACGCGACTGTCGATCGCGACCGTGTGGTGGCTGTTGAAGCGACACGGCTGGTCCTGGCAGGCCCCGGCCCGCAGGGCGCTGGAGCGGGACGAGCGCGCGGTGGAGCTGTGGAAGCAGGAGGTGTGGCCGCGGGTAAAAGCACCGCGACGGCGCCCGGGGCCTGGCTCGTCTTCGAGTTGCGCCGTGAGGCGCTGTGATTCGTGTGGAGGTGAGAGACCTTCACCGCTGACCTGTCGTAGCAGGGACGTGGAGCTGAGGGCAGCCTGATCCGGGTGATGCCGGGAAGGGCGGGAGCGGCCCTGACAAAGCCGGGACGTGCCAGTACTGCCAGATGGTGCGGGTCCGGCGAGCGGGATGGAGAGGAGTAGGCGAGGAACCGGCGTCTTTACGTCTCTTAACGACTACACCGGCTCGAACCTGGCGGATCTGGGCCGGAGGCGGTGCGCACTCGTCGTCTGGTGGCGGCGGGGAACTCCTTGATCGGTATTTCGAAGCCGTCCGGGAGGCCACGAGGAAGGTCTACGGCGTACTCGTGGCGATGCCGCAGGGACACAGTCGGGCTCCTACTCCAACGAACGAATCGCAGTGAACACGGGAACCACCCGTTCTCAGCTCCCCGGTCGTGCACGGCCAGTGCCTGGTGGGGGACAGGCGCATCGACCGCCGAACGGTCCGGGTGGGGCGGAGCCGCCGTAGTATTCCGAGCCGGGGAGAGCCCGCGCACATGGGGAAGGGCGGCAGCGGTTTCGAGGAGGGAAGGAGACTGCAATGCCGAAAGATGCACTGCTGAACAGCGGCGCTCTGCTGGAGGAAGACCCGGTGGGTCCACGCCAGCGGGTATCGGAGATGCAGGCCAAGCTTCACCGTTGGGCGGCGGCCGATCCCGGCCGCCGGTTCGATGATCTGTTCAACCTCATGCACGACCCGGCGACGCTGATCGCGGCGTTCGACCGGGTCGCCGGCAACCGGGGAGCCCGCACACCCGGCGTGGACGGCCTGACGGCCACTGACGTCGAGGAGCAATTCGGGGTCCCCGGATTCCTGGACGACCTACGGGCCCAGCTCAAGCAGGGGGCGTTCCGGCCGCTACCGGTGCGGGAGCGCAAGATCCCCAAACCGGGCGGATCGGAGAAAGTCCGGCGACTGGGGATTCCCGTGATCGCCGACCAGGTCGTCCAGGCCTCGCTGAAGCTGGTGCTGAAGCCGATCTTCGAGGCCGACTTCAAGCCGGTCTCATACGGCTTCCGGCCCAAGCGGCGGGCCCAGGACGCGATTGCCGAGATCCACTTCTATGGCACCCACGGCTACCGGTGGGTGCTGGACGTGGACATCGCGGCGTGCTTCGACGAGATCGACCACGTCGCGCTGATGGACCGTGTTCGGAACCGGGTCAAGGACAAGCGGGTGCTGGCACTGGTGAAGGCGTTCCTGAAGTCCGGCCTCCTCACGGAGCTCGGGGAACAGCAGGAGACCTTCACCGGCACGCCGCAAGGGGGCATCATCTCCCCCTCTCCTGGCGAACATCGCCCTGTCGGCGCTCGATGGGCACCTGCACCGGGCATGGGAACCGGACGGAGAGCTGTCCACCAGCCCTCGGCGCGAGCGGCGGAGTTCCAAGGGCCTGCCCTCGTGGCGGCTCGTCCGCTACGCGGACGACTTCGTCGTCCTGGTCAAGGGAACCAGGCAGGACACCGAGGCACTGCACGAGGAGATCGCTCAGGTACTCGCGCCGATGGGGCTGCGGCTCTCCGAAGCCAAAACCCAACTGGTACACCTGAGCGAGGGGTTCGACTTCCTGGGGTTCCGCATCCAGTGGCGCCGCAAGCGCGGAACGGACAAGTGGTACGTCTACACCTTCATCGCCGACCGGCCTCTCCGGTCGGTGAAGGCGAAGATCCGTACCCTCACCCACAGAACGTCGCAACAGGACCTGGCCGTGGTGCTGATCAATCTGAACAGGGTCACCCACGGATGGGCCAACTACTTCAGGCATGCCGTCGCAAAGCGCACCTTCAGCAACCTGGACAACCTCGTCTGGTGGCGGGTCATCCGGCTGCTGCAAGAGCGGCATCACTGGAACTGGTCGGACGTCCGCAGACGGCTCACCACCGCCACCGGGCGGTGGCTGCCGATCAGCGCGGGCGAGATCGAGTTGCGGAAGATCAGCGCGATCCCGGTCACCCGGTATCGCTACCGCGGCAACACGATTCCCAACCCCTGGGCCACTGCAACCACCTGACGGCAGAGACCGTGGAGAGCCCGTTGCGTCGAGAGGCGCACGGCGGGTTCGGCGAGAGGTCCGGGGAAACGGACCGGGAGCAATCCCGGCACCGCGCCCCGGGCCTACTCAGCGACGAGGCCGGGTTCGCGATGACGCCGCCGCGCGCCCATACCTGGGGCCGACGCGGGCACACGCCCATCGTCCGTGTCCGAGGACGCTCCCGCCGTCGGATCTCAGTGGCCGCACTCTGCTGCTACAAACCCGGGGAGAAGAGCCGGATGATCTACCGGTCCCGCTTCCACATGCCGTTCAAGGGAGCCCGCAAGAGCTTCGCCTGGACCGACTACCGCGACCTCGCCGTCCGCGCGCACATCCAGCTCGGCGGCCCTGTCGTCCTGATCTGGGACAACCTGAACACACACCTGGCCGCCGGCATGAAACGGTACGCGGCCGAGCACGACTGGTTGACCGTCTTCCAGCTGCCGTCGTACGCACCGGACCTCAATCCGGTCGAAGGCCTCTGGTCACTCCTACGGCGCGGCCCCATGGCGAATGCCGCCTTCACCGACGCCGACCACCTCACCCGCACCCTTCGCCGAGGCCTGCGACACATCCAGCTCCAGTCGACCCTCATCGAGGGATGCCTGACCGGCACCGGCCTGTCACTCACTCCACCGACTCCACCCTGAAAACCTCACGACCTGGTGCGTGATAGCGGCGGCGATGTGACGGCCTGAGCGACGGCCGTGGGTCAGACGGCGGCTGTGCGGTCGGAGACGAGGCCGGCGACAGCGAGGTAGGTCGCCGGGAGGGTGTCGCGACGGTGGGTCCAGCGGGCCAGTCCTTTCCAGCGCTTGTGGTCGGCGAGGGCGTGCTCGACGGGAATGCGCTGGGACGAGTGCTCATGACGGGCCAACTCCCGAGCCTCGTGCACTTCCGGTGCGGCGATCTTGTTCGGCTTCCTGGGTGGTGTGACCGCCTTGCCGGGGTGGTCTCTGCGGAGACCCAAGTAGCCGTCGTCGAGAAGTACTTGGACCTTCGGGAACTGGCGGAAGAGGTCGTCGATGCCTTCACCCCGTATCGCGGTGGCGTCATGCATGCGTCCCGGGCGGAGGTTCCCGGCCCACAGGGTGCGGCCCTTCTCATCGGCCACGACGGTGGCCTTCATCGTGTTCTGCTTCTTCTTGCCGGAAACGAAGGCCCTGCGCCCACCGCGGTGCGGGGTAGGGCGGCGGACCTGGACCTCGGTAGCGTCCAGTCGCAGCGCGACTCCCTCGGCCTGCGCGTAGGCGAAGACGTCCGAGAGGGTCCGCAGGCGGATCCCAGGCCGATCGGGCACCCCGAAGCCTCGGGCGGCGAGCAGGCCCCTGACCTCGCCGACAGCCCGGCTGACCGTGGAGCGGTCGACGCCGAACAGCAGGGCCAGGACCGAGTGCGGCAGGTCGTGGCGCAGGTGGATGAGCGTGGCGGCCACCCGGTCGACGAACACGAGCCGGTGCCGGGCACCCGCACCGGCGGCCCGTTGACGCGCTCCACCACGGACGACATATCTCCGTCCCTCGACCTCGGCCTGCCAGGGAGACGCGAGCTCGGCGATGAGCCTCGCCAGATGCCGGCGCGAGATTCCAGTCAGCACCTGATGGCCGAGGACGGCACGATTCACCTTGATTGCCACAGCGTCAGATCATGCCGGTCACAACACTGCTGGTCACATCGCCGCCGCTATCACGCACCAGGTCGTTAAAGGCGCTCCTCCGCCGAGCGGGACTCCGTCAGATCCGATTCCACGACCTCCATCACTCGACCGCGGTCCTCCTCCTGGATCAGGGCGTCGAACTCCTCGTCATCAACGAAATCCTCAGCCCCACCCACATCGATGTCACCGCCACCATCTACGCCCACGTCCGTCTCCGCCTCCAGCCCGACGCCATCGACCTCCTCGGCCGCGCCCTCCGCGATCCCGCAGAGACGACCAGTCGGCCTGATGACGGCGATGACCCGGCGCCGCGTGCAGCACTCGTCCGCCGACGTTGCCGTCAACTACTGCCGTCAGACGCCACAGCGGGCCCCACCGGCTATACATCCGGTGGGGCCCGCTGCTTTCAGGTTTCGATTAACCACGATTCCCATTGTCGCGCTTCAGCGAGACCGGCTCTGCACCATCGACATAGACGATGTATCCAGCTTCATCGTCATCTTCGCTATCTCCGATCGGAACCACCGAGATCCCGAGAGTTGGCCTGGGAAGCCAGCCAACATCCTTCGCCGGCCCATACTCCCTCACAGCACGCACACGCACGCCCGTTGGGGGGATCCCCACCATGCACGAATCGCCGGATTCAAGCTCGCTGGGCTCTGGCTCAAGCCGCCATGGCGTATTGACCCATTCATAGCTCTCGGAACGTCGAGGGAACGCCACTTGGCCATTCCATCGGAACTGCGAGTCCGGATCGGCCTCGCGCCAGGGCCATTCGACAAAGACGTACCGATCATCTGCCTTTACAACGCGTCCATCCTGCGGCGGACACGTCAGAGTCAACACCTCGCCGACGCGGAAGTCACTGCTAGGCATGTGCGATAGATCCAATCTCGCTGGTCAGGGCATGTTCGCTGACTGCCGCCAGCCATCCTACTAGCTAGGATCCGCAGGGTCCGCCCAGAACATGCGCCAGGGCGACTTGTCAGCATTACCGGGGAACTCTGGACCACCCACCATTACACCACGCTGATTCAGAAGTGGATAACATGTATCCCAGCAAATATTTCGCGATGTTCCACCGAATTCAACGAATTCGTTCATCCCAAGCCCGTTGACAATCCCCTCTTCGGCGTGACCAGCGCCGGACACGAATGCATCTCTGGCCCATTGCGGCCAACTGTCCGGCGCCTCCGTTGCGCCACCGTTAATTCCGGTTCGGATGCTCAAATCACCGGTGCTGGCATTACGGACTCCGACGACGGCAGTAGTGCCTCGATCGCCAGCCTGCCAATGATCGTTGGTGGCATTAAAACGCAAATCCTGAAGACCCTGAGCAGCTTGCTGCGAAAGGGCGGCATCATCAGATCCACCCGGCCCACAAGAATTGTGGACCAAGATCGGCGTCGAGCCTGCGAGCACATAGTACGTGTGCAGCTGCGAGACGGTCAGGTTGTACATCCGTGCGCGGCCTTCGATGGCGCGGACGGTGGTGACGACGACGCGTTCGCCGGTGTCGGCCTTGAGTGCGTGGCCGGGGGTCAGCTTGCCGGCTGGCACCCAGGCGTGATCGGTGTCGTCCCAGAACGGATGGTTGGCGGTCGTCTTGATCGTGCTTGCGGCACCATCGGTCGTGACGTCGAGGTCGATCAGGTCCTCGTCGTCATGCACCAGTTGGGCGCTGACGGTGCGTCCGCCCTGGTCTGTGGCCGTACCTTGGTCTGCGGATTCGACGGCGTCGCCAGCCTTGATGTCGCCGATCGGTTTGGCCGAACCGTCGGCCATGAGAACCTGAGTTTCAGGTGTGAAGCTGCACGATTTCCCGACGGGCTGTTCTGGCGAGGTCGGGCTGGGCTTTGGGGTGACTGGCGCTTTAGGGTCGGACGGCCTGGTCTTGAGACGGTTGGGTTCTTCCGGTGCGGGAACCGGGCTTGAGGGCGAGCTCTTGGGAGTGCTCTTGGACCCGAGCTTCGCGAATGCGTTCCTGATGCCTCCGACTTCCTCAACGGCCTCTAGCGCATACCTCAATCCCTTCACGCCCAACTTGACGAGCCCGTAGCCGTCAGCCGCGATTTCAACGACGGTCTCGGTCACCTCGCCAGCGACGTAC
Source organism: Kitasatospora sp. NBC_01300 (assembly GCF_041435235.1). Classification (NCBI taxonomy): domain Bacteria; kingdom Bacillati; phylum Actinomycetota; class Actinomycetes; order Kitasatosporales; family Streptomycetaceae; genus Kitasatospora; species Kitasatospora sp. NBC_01300. Next base: position 1,122,392 of record NZ_CP108409.1, read on the forward strand.
GCCTTGTCGTCGTGGGGAATGCCGAAGGCATCCGCCACCGGGTGCTCGGAGGGCTGAATGGGAGTGATCCCCGGGAACACCGAATAGCCACCGGTTTGCTTGGCGACCTCTCCGTTGATCCCGGCCAGGATGTTGTTTCCCGCCGTGTACGGGCTGTACTTCGCGAGCCAGCCGGCCGCGCTGTCCACTGCGCCTGCAACAAACTTTCCCGTGGCCTTGAGCCACCCTGGCCACAGGCCGCTGGGGTCGCTGAGGGTGATCGGATTGTCGTTGGCGTAGGTGTATCCGCCCATCTGGCTGGGATTGCCAGGTTCCAGGAGCGGGTCCGCCGTGAGGAAGCGGCCGAGCGTGGGGTCATAGTTGCGGGCGCCGAGCAGGTTGAGACCGCTGTTCGTGTCCACGGGTTTGCCGAGGTAGCCGTGATTGTCCGCCCACGATGCGGGGACGGTTCCGCGGGGGTTTCCGTAGGGGTCGAAGGCTCGCCGGGTGATGGCTTTACTGGCTGCGTCGATCTGGAGGGTCGAGGTGTTCTGGGGGTTGGTCAGCTCGTAGGTGAGGCCTCCGGTGCTGGAACGGACGATGCTGGTTCCGTCGGGCTGGCGGTAGTAGCGCTTGCCGGTGACGGCGGCGCCGTCGGCTGAGAGGGTGAGTTGTTCGGCGCCGCCGAACAGGTAGAGGACGGTGCCGTCGGGGCCACGCTGGATGAGCAGGTTGCCGCTGGCGTCGTACAGGTACCGGGAGATGCTGGTGCTGTCACCGTTGGGCGTGGTGACGGTTTCGGTGCGGCCTTCGGTGTTGTAGGTGAAGGCCTGGGTGGTACCAGCGGTGGGCTGGGTGCCGCCGGGTCCCCATTTTTGGTTGGAGCCCTGGTTGCAGGTCCATAGAGCGACACGGGTGCCTGCGGTGCTGCTGGTTCCGGGGATGTCGAGGCACAGGCCGAATGCCCTGTTGACCAGGGCGCCGTCGGTGCGAGTGCGCCACTGCTGGCTGGCGTCGTTGGCGTCGCAGGTCCACAGCTCGATCTGTGCGCTGGAGCCGGCATTACCTCCGGCCGGGCGGGCGCAGGTACCGAGGACGCGCAGGGTGCCGTCGGTGCCGATAGTCCAGTTCTGCGCTTCGGTGCCATTGCAGGTCCAGGTCTGGACGGAGGTGCCGTTGGCATTGTGGGCGCCTGCGGCGTCAAGGCAGAGCGGCGTGGTGCCGGTCGGAACAGCGGAGGGCAAGGTGGTGGTACTGGTCGTGGTCCGGGAGGTGGTGCTGCCTTCCGTGTCGTACTGCGGGGTCAGGGTGCTCGTGTAACTGGGACCGGTAGGAGCATTGGCCGTGGCGGGCCACTGCTGGTTGGCGCTGCCGGTGCAATACCACAGGCCGACCGGGGTACCGGGGTTCTGGTTCCAGCCGGGGAGGTCCAGGCACAGGGTGGAGGCGGCGTGGACGAGGGCTCCGTTGGCGCCGTCCTGCCACTTCTGGCTGTCGCTGCCGTCGCACGTGGCCAGCTCGATACCAGTGCCCGCTCCGGCGCTGCCGCCGGCCGGGCGGGCGCACTTTCCGAGTGCCCGCAGGGTTCCGTCACCGGGGCGGGTCCATTTCTGAGCGCCCGTGCTGTTGCAGGTCCACGTCTCGACGAGGGTGCCGTCGGCGGTGCGCGCGCTGGTGACGTCCAGGCAGAGCCGTTCGCCTCCGGTTCCCGCCATCGCCGAGGTCAGGCTGCTGGTGGGGGTGCCAGTGCTGGTGGTGACCGTGGTGACGGTGTTCGGCTTGGCAGCCGGGGTACGGCCGTCGCCCGGGTAGACGCTGGTCTGGGTGACGTCGCGGGCGGTGTCGCCGGTGACATCGCGGCGGACCTGCTGGGTGCGGTCGCCGAGCATGTTGTACTGAAAGCTCTGCCAGTACGGTGCCGGACCGCCCAGCGAGTTGAGCCCGACGCTGCTGTTGTTGCAGTGCGAGACCTGCCCGGCGCTTGGAGAGGAGACGCTCGCGGTATCGCTCCACGCTTCCACGAGCCGGTTCAGACCGTCGTAGCGGAAGCACTGGGTATCGGACACCTGGTCCGTGCCGCCGGAGGACTGCAGCTCGGAGGTGCTGGTGCGGTTTCCGACCTGGTCGTAGCCGTAGCTGGTGAACGAGATCGGGTTGACGTCGGCCTGCTGGAGCTTGACGCTGCTTGTGGTGAGCCGGCCGGTGGTGTCGTCGTACGTCCGGGCCGTGCGCAGCAGGCCGCCGCGGTCGCCGTACTGGGAGAGCAGCAGTTGGCCAAGTGCGTTGTAGTTGGCCATGTCGAGGAGCGCAGCGGTTTCGGTGCCGCTCTGGACGACCTCGCCTTGGAGGTCGAGAGTGTAGCCGAGCGTCTCGGCGGGCAAGCCGCCATCCGCGTTGTAGCTGAATCCGCCGAGAAGACCGATGTTGTCGGTGTAGTGGGCGGTCTGGGTGTAGTCGCCGGCGAGCTTGCCTTCGGCTGCGGGGATGGAAGTCGTCGTGGAGGTGGGCTGGTAGCGCGTGGTGTAGCCGTTGATCTTCTGTACGTATGTACTGCCCGTGGCGCCACCGGCGTAGCGGGTGATGGAGGTCGGGTAGCCCTTGGCGAGGGTGTCGTAGGCGGTGGAGGCGAGCAGTTTGGACTGGTCGCCGGTGTCGGTGCCCTCGTAGCGACCGGTGACGCGGCCGAGCAGGTCGTAGGCGAGGGAGAGTTGCTTGCCGCGGCCGTCGGTCGTGCTGGTGACGTGACCGAGGTCGTCGTAAGCGGCGGTGGAGGTGCCGGCATCGGGATCGGTCTGGGAAGTGCGTCGGCCCTGGAGATCGTATGCGTAGGTCCAAGTGTTGCCAACGTTGTCCGAGATGGTGGCGAGCTTGCCGCGCTGGTCGAAGGTGTAGCGGGTGGTGGCGTCGCCGGTGCTGCCACCGTGGAGCACGGAGGCGGTGGTCCGGCCGAGGGCGTCGGTGTAGACGGTGCTCGGGGTGCCGCCGCTGGGCGGGGTGGAATCCGTCCGGTCGGCGCCCGGGTAGGTGGTGGTGGTCTGCCACAGCTCGGTGCCCTTGGCGTAGAGCTTGCTGGCGACCTTCCGGCCGGTGCCGTCGTACAGGTAGCGGGTCTGGGAGGGGACGGTGTTGTCAGCCTCCTCGAACAGCGTGGTGCCGGGTGCGGTGAGGGGGTCGTACCAGGCCGCGGTGGCCTTGGTCACCTGGCCGTGGCTGTCGTAGCGCGTGTGGGCCAGGAGGCGGCCTTGGGTTCCGTTGGCCGGGGTGGACTGAGTCTGACGGGGTTGCAGGAAGCCGTCGTAGATGGTGGCCGATGTGGTGTAGGTGCCGTTCTCCAGCTGTGTGTTCGTCGTGACGCTCGGGGGGTTGGCACGTGTGGACGGGGCCGGGTCGACGCCGTGCATCTCGTAACTGAAGGTGCGGTCCGCCTTCTTGTCGGCGTCCTTGCTGTTGCCGGGGAGCCAGATGGCGGTGCGGCGGCCGAGTGTGTCGTAGATTGAGTCCGTGACGCGACCGTTGGCGTCCACGGCGCGGGTCACCAGGCCGCGGGCCGGGGATACGACGCTCTTCGCGGTCCAGCCCAGAGGGTTGGTGGTGGTGACTTCGGTCGGAAGGAAGCCTGTCGCCGGGGTATAGGCAGTGCGGTTGACCGCACCCGCGCCGTCGATGCTGCGGACAGCGCGGCCGTAGGCGTCGAATTCCTGTGCGGCCAGGGTCTGGTAGGCGGCGTTGCCCTGAGCGTCGTAGGCCTTGACGGACTGGGTGGCGGTGACGAAGCCGGCGGTCGAACCGTTCTGCCCAAGAACACCCGGCGGGCCGGGGTTGTTCAGATCAGTGCTGCCGTCGTAGATGAGCCTGCGGTCGCTGACCGTTGTGGACGCAGACGGCTTGGTGCCGCAGGGGCCGGCGAGGGTCAGGACTCCGCTCGGATAGGCGAGCATCATCGGGTTGGCCGCTGGGGGCGTCGCATAGCTCGTGGTGGTGCAGCTCTGGTCGGCCGTGGTGGTCACATCCGGCTGTGACTCGACCTTGACGGGTCGTCCGAGGCTGTCGTACGTGGTGCTGGTGCGGGCGGTGCGCCACGTCACTTGATCGGACAGAAGCGAGCTGGAACGCGAGCCGATCGACTGCACCCGGCGGGCCTCAAGCCTTGGGAGCGCCGACAGCAACCCTCCGTCCTTCGAAGTCCACGCCGTCCTGTCCCGGCTGGTGATGACGGTGCTGACAGGCGTGTCGGTGAACTGCTTGGCGATGGCGGTGCCGCCAGCCTGTGTGTAGGTGACGGACTCCTGCGCCGTGCCGGCCAGCCAGGGGCTGTCGACGGTTTCCTCGCCGAGGGAGTTCTTCAGCTTGACGACCCGGCGGGAGCGGTCCGTCTTGTAGTCATCGTTCATGCCCTGCAGATAGGAGACGGTGGTCTGGCTGACCAGGTCCGGACTGGCGCCGTCCGTGGTGGTGACGGTGCGATAGCCGCGGAAGTCGTTCCAGGTGCGGTACCGGTCGTCGGTCAGGTCGGAGTCGTCCCGGTGCCATGCCGCGCCACCACCGTAGGTGTAGGCGGTCATCCGAGCCGGGGAGTTCGCCTTGGTGGTGTCCGAGACGGTGACCTTGGCGACCAGCGTCTTGTGGAACCAGTCGGCGACCGGCGCAGCCCCGCCCGGGGTGGTCCAGTACACCGGGTAACAGGCCATCGTGTTGCCGTCGGCCGAGGCGGGCATGCTGCCCCTGGTCCGGGAGCACTCCGGGTCGCGGTAGGTGACGGCGATCGAGGTGCCCGACTCGGTGTTGATCCCGATGATGCGAGGCCGATACAGCGGCAGCGAGGACACGTCCGAGCTGTCGACGCGGTTGTCCACCTCGGTACCGGCGAAGGTGACCGGGTCCAGGGTGATCTGGCCGCTGCCGCCGGCCGAGGTGTCCTGAGCGGTGTGCCGGATCTGGGACAGCCACATCACCGACTGCAACGAGCCGACGTTCTGCTTGTCCGGAGTCTTTCCGGTCACCGGATCGTAGGTGCCCCCGGCAGCGGAGAACAGGTGCGTGAGGTCGTACCGGTCGACGTTCTGCCAGCCGCTCTGCGTGCGCAGCTCGGTGCGGATGGTACTGAGGCGCTTGGTGGACCAGAAGGTCGGCGAGGCGAGACGGCAGACGTTGGATCCCGTGCCGCTGGTGGTCCAGCCGTCCTGGCAGGCCAGGTCGAACGGGACATCCGGCCAGTTCGAGGCCGTGGCCGCCGACAGGTTCTCCGGCTTGCAAACGGCATCGGAGACCGTGCACCGCTCGGCGGTGTCAAAGTTCACCCGGGCGGACGGCTCACGGCCTGCGAGCGCGTCAGCGAGCTGGTAGCCGTAGGAGACGCGGGCGAGGTGGCCGCCACGAGAGTAGGGGGCCAGGGTGCCGGTGCCACCGGCGCCCTGGCCGCTGCCCATGGCGTACCGGTTGGCCTCGGCGGCCCAGTCGTAGCGCTGGAGGTTGCCGTGGGGGTCGACCACGAAGTCCAGGTTCCAGCGCCATCCGAGCTGCTGGTCGCACTGGGAGTCCTTGCCCTTGGTTGCGTTGTAGCAGGGGTCACCATTGTTCGGGTCGTACACCGGTACGGCCCAGGCACTGTTGGTCGCGCCATCCCCGGTGGTGCCGGGGGCGTGGTTGAGACCGAAGTAGTAGGCGGTGCCGTCGGTGGTGGTGACCTTGAAGTACTCGCCCTGCCACAGGCCGTTCGCCGCGCCCGTCAGCCGCTCGATGCGGGTGCCGTCATCACTCTGAAGGTGGTACAGGCCATCCGCGTCCCGGATCAGTTCGCCATTGTGGGAGCCGAGGGCGAGCGTGGCGTTCCATCCAGCCCAGCACTCGTCACCGGAATCCTTGATGCCGGCGTTCTTGCAGGACTTGTAGGAGCGTTCGAGGAAGCCGGGGCTGTAGGACCAGCCGTCACCGATCCACGAAGCCTGCGAGTTACGGGCGGAGGTCTCGCCGTCCACCGACTGCGAGTTGTACGACAGCGTCACTTCCGGGCCGGCCCCGGCCAATGATGGCGGAGTGGTGACCGGGTAACCGTAGGTGAATGCGCCGGAGGAGCTCTGCGACCACGCGCCGGACGCGGACAGGTCGGTCGCTGTGTAGGACCCCTGGGAGCTTCCCGTGTCGGAGACTGCCGCAACCGCCATTCCGCCGCTGGCCGCATCCGGGGAGAGCGCGGAGTCGAGCTTGGTCGCGGGTACCTCGCCGGGTGCGGTCTTCGCGGCCGTGCTGGTGTCACCGGGCAGGGCGATGGTGCCACTGACCCTCTTTGCCACAGGGTCGACAACCGACTCCAGCGGCTTTCGGGTGCGGCACTCCGACAGCTGGGGCGTGGTCAGCGCGCAAGCCGGCATCGCGACCAGGTGCAGCCGGGAGGCCCAGCCTCCGCCGAAGGCGTCGGCGATCCCGCTGTAGTCGAGTGAGACGTCCAGGCTTGCGGCTTCCTTGCCGCCGTCCGTGCGCTGGAGGGCGACCAGAAGACCGTCGACGTTCGCCTTCTCGGTCTGGGGCCGGTCAGCGACCTTGACCTCGACACTGCCCGGCAGGGCGGCCGGTTCAGCGTCTGCTGCGGCCCTGGCCTTGGCACCGACCTGCTCGGCGTAGGCTGCGGCGAGCAGAACGGGGGTCGCACCGACCCGCATCGCGGTACTGGGCACCCTGTCGGCGCGGGTGCCCTGGCTGGAGCCGGCCTTCGTGAGGTCGACGGATACGGTAGCGGCTGCGGGCCAGTTGACCGGCCCGCTGTGGTGGACGGTCAGTTCCCGTGCCCCGACAGGGCGCGGCAGCGGCTTCGACTCGCCCTTGCCGTCGGCGTCGTGGCCGCTGACTCGTGGGAGCTGGGGGATTTTCTCCTTGCTCTGGTCGGCGGCGTACGCACGGCCTAAGCCGACGTTCTCACCTGCGAGCGGGACCACCAGTGCCATCACGGCGGTGAGCGCGGCAACGGTGAGCGTGTTCCGTCGCCTGCGACCCCCTCCCCGTTCACGGTGGACGAACCAACTCAAACTGGGCTGCACGCATACCCCCACGTTCGTGAATTCGCAATGGGCCTGGGACCACTTACAGATGGCAACCACAGCTCGCCCAACATGACGGCGGGAACCGTATTGCCAGACTCTTGGGCAACGCAATAGCGTTCGGCTGCGATTGGCAATCAAATTGATGATCAGTCAGCTGACGATTGCTTAGAAATCGCTCCACAATTGGACAAAGGCGCCCCGCGCACCAGCGAGTGTGATGCATCCCACAGCCTGCGCGCGGGGTCAGCCGTGTCGTGAAAGTGATGACGCCATGGGGGAACTCCTTCCCACTCCGCCGCCGCAGCGGCATTACCTGATAAGGCATCTGGCAACCGCGTGCGCCGTCGGGCTCGTCCTGGCCGCACCCGGCGCCGCAGTCGCCGACGACCGCACCTTCGCCGTCCCGCCCGGGTCGGCCGCCCAGGCGTCCAAGCTTCCCGAACCCGCCCCGGGCCCCGTACAAACCGCCCGCCTTCAGGCCAAGAAGACGGGTAAGCCGGTCACCGTAGACGAGCTGACCAGCGAGACGTCGCTCACGGTGGCCGGACCCGATGGCAAGCTCACCGCCACCACCCACCTTCAGGCAGCCCGGGTAAAGAAGAACGGCACCTGGACCGCAGTCGACGCCACGTTGACCCGCAACCCGGATGGGGGCTACTCGCCCACTGCCACGCCGTCAGGGGTTACTCTCTCCGGCGGCACCGGACCGCTGGCCACGCTCACCGACAAAGACGGTCACAGCTTCGCATTGGCCTTTCCCGCAAAGCTGCCCGCGCCCACCGTGACCGGCAGCGCCGCCACTTACGCGGAGGTTCTGCCCGGTGTCGATCTGCGGGTGGACGTCACCACGCAGGGCGCGGTCCGCGAAGTCCTGGCAGTCAAGGACGCGAGCGCCGCCGCCAACCCCGCACTGAAATCACTCAAGCTCGGCATCGGAACCACGAACCTCACCGTGTCCGCAGACGCGCACGGCAACCTCACTGCCGCTGCCGCCGATGGAAAGCCCGTCTTCCGCGCACCTTCCCCGCTGATGTGGGACTCCGCGTCAGACACCCCGGCGCCGCCGACTACCCCAACCATCAAAGCCGCCGCAGCGCCTCTCGCCTCCTCCATCTCCGGTCCGATCTCCGGAGGTGCCCAAGCAGGCGCGGACGACAGCGAGTCCTCGACGGATGGACCAGGTCGCGGCGCGCACATCAAGCCGATCGCGGTCGAGGCCACGCCCAGCGCCCTCACGCTGACCCCGGACGCAGACCTGCTCGGTGGCAAGGACACCGTCTGGCCGCTCTACATCGACCCGACCTTCCAGCCGGCCCCGACCATGGGCACCAACCACTTCGCCCAGGTGATGCAGGGCTGCCCGGCCAGTCCCCAATACGACATCGCGCAGGACAACGGCCAGGGCGTCGGATTCCAACGTTACCGAACCAACTGCTATGGCATGGAACGCTCGTACTACGAGTTCAACACCAGCGCCGTGGCACCACAGATGTACATCGACGACGCGAAGATGTACTTCACCGAGACCTACGGCGCCAGCTGGGACTGCGGCCACACCGCCCCCGTCGCCCTGAGGTGGATGAGGGAGGCGATCGACGGCGGCACCGATTGGAACCACCAGCCGACCGTCTACCAAGACATCAACGGTCAGTGGCCCAAGTCCGCCTACGGAAAATGCGGCTGGCAGACGGTCACCTTCAACGTCACGGACGCACTGCGCTCAGTCGCCCAGGCCGGCAGCAAGGCTTGGACGGTAGGCCTGTTCGGCGACGAGAACAACTCGACCAACAACGACAACTTCATGCGGTTCGCCCCCAACCCGTACCTCATCGCCACCTACGATCTCCCGCCGAATACCCCCGACTCCATGTACACCAGTCCCCAGCCGATCAACCCGAACGGCTACGCCTGCGGCGGTGGCCAGCCGGGCTGGATCGGGCGGACCGTGCCGCTAGGCAACGGCGCCTCTGACATCACCCTGCACGCCTACGGCTCCACGCCGATGCCGGGCACCAACATCGTCATCGGTTTCCACGTCTGGGACAACATGGCGGCGGACGCCAACGGCAACCCCACCACCGTCACCTGGCCCGCCAGCCAGAGCATCAACGGCCGGGGCTGGGGCGACGCCAACATCGGCTTCCCGATCTCCGACGGCCACCAGTACGGCTGGAACGCGTGGGCCACCGACGGACTGCTTGGCAGCGCGGGCACCGCCTACTGCTACTTCAACGTCGACCTGACCCCGCCCACTCTCGCCTACATCACGCCCTCCACCGTCTTCCCGCCGATCGGCAGCGGCATCAAGCCCACCGGCCACGCCGGCGACCAGGGCGCCACCATCCGTGTCACCAGCACCGACCCGGTCCCGACCGGCTGCACCCGCGGCAGTTGCCTGTCCAGCGGCGTGCGCGAGTTCCAGTACAACCTGGACGACAATATCCCGCCGACCGGCTACAAGGCCCAGCCCGTCGCCGGGGTGGACGCCAACGGCTACGCCTACGCGGACATCCCGATCAACCTCAACCCCGACCAGTGGGGCACCCACCGCCTGCACGTGCGCGCCACGGACAACGCCGGCAACACTCAATCGCAGGCCGCGACCTACGACTTCTACGCGCCCTGGAACCCGGCCACCAAAGTCGTCGCCGGCGACGTCAACTTCGACGGCACCCCCGACTACCTTGTCCCCGCCGCCGACGGCTCGCTGACCCTGCTTCCAGGCAACAGCGACTTCACCGCCCAACCCGGCACCGCATCCACCAAGGCGCAGAGCCCCGAACAGGACAGCTGGAACAACTACCTGATCGCCCACCGCGGCTCGGTCAGCGCCAACAGTGTCGACGACCTGCTCGCCTACAACAAGAGCTCCAAGCAGCTCTACATCTACTTCAACGACTCCACCCGCGTGCCCGCCGGAACACCAGGCCACTTCAGCGACCGCGCCGGGATCGCGCAGATCGGCAACAGGACCGACTGCGCCAGAGGCGTCGACGGAACCTGGAACAACCTCACGCAACTGACTGCACTCAGCGCGACCCCCACCAGCGCGGGCCGACCCAACCTGATCACCATCGAGGCGGGCCACCTTCGCTACTATCCTGGCACCACAGTCGGCGGCTGCCTCCTCGCCCAAGGGATCGAACTCGGGGCCGACAACGAGAATTGGAGCAACTTCACCCTCTTGTCCCCCGGGATCATCGGCAACACCCCGGCGCTGTGGGTACGCGACAGCATCACCGGCGCGATCAACACCTTCCCCCTGCCCCTCACCGACGGTGCCCCGGCCGCGAAGTCCCTGCACATCCCCGCTCACCAGGCCCTGGTCTCCGCAGTCAAGAACCCCACCGGCGCCAACATGTGCGCCGACGTAGACCGTGGCCTCCCCGACAACGGGACCACAGCCCAACTGTGGGACTGCAACACGACAGGGGCCCAGGCCTTCACCCGCGGCATCGACAGCACACTCCACGTCCTCGGCAAGTGCCTGGACATCAAGGACGCTGCCACCGGTAACGGCAGCGGTATCCAGCTCTGGGATTGCAACAACACCGGCGCCCAGAAGTGGGCCGACGGTCCTTACTCCGGCACCCTACGGAACCCGCAGTCCGGCCGCTGCCTCGCCGTCCCCGAAGGCAAGAACGACCCCGGCAACCACCTCATCCTCTGGGACTGCCTCGACGACGTCAGCCAGAAGTGGACCAGCCCCACCGCCCAGGCTGTGCTGCCACTCGGCGCGAGCTCCGCTGCGTACCCGACCATCGACTCTCCCGGCGACATCAACGGTGACGGCAACCCCGATCTGATCACCACTGACGCCAACGGCATCTTCACCCAGTATCTCGGCACGGCACCTGACGCAGGGCTGCCCCGCTTCGGCACCCCGCGCACCCTCCCCTCCGCCACACCTGCCAGCTACAACATCAGCTCCGCCCAGAACCCGAACCGGTGCTTCGACAACTGGGGTGCTGGCAACGGCACCTCCTTGCTCATCTACAACTGCTGGAACGGCGGCAACCAGAAGCTCACCTTCGCCGCCGACGGCACACTGCGCACCGGCGGACGCTGCGTCGCCACGAAGGACAACGCAACCGCCAACGGCACCGCCGTCGTCATCCTCGACTGCACCGGAGCCACCGGCCAGGCCTGGACCCTCCGCGCCGACGGCACCCTCTACAACCCCACCGCCAACCGATGCATCGAACTCCCCGGCTGGAATGATGCCAACAGCACAGCCCTCGACATCTGGGACTGCATCGGCAGCCATGCCAACCAGCGCTGGACCATCTACCCCAACACCGCCTGACCCTCACCCCTGACCAGCCGACCCGGGGCCTGTGGCACACCCAGTGCCGCAGGCCCCGGCCGCACCAACTGTGCTCCTGACAATGGAACAGGGCGACTCCGAGCCCCGCTAGGCTCCTTTCCGTTTCCCCGATAGCCTGCCGCAGGCGCGCGACACAACCTTCGCCAACCCAGCCCCGGTTCACCGGCACCCGACCTGGTGCGTCTGCCGGGCACGCCGTCGCTGGACGACAGGCGTGTCACCGGTCAGGGGGCCTGGGTGTCGGCTGCGGGTGGGGTGGGCGCGTCGTCGGGCTCGTCGGCCTTGGCGCGGACGTCCTTCGGGGTAGGCGCCACGATGTTCCGTTCCTCCGCGGACCGCTCCCGTACGGTGTCGTCGCCGTCCCGCGAGGCGTCGTGCTCCGCGGGGGTGGTGCCCGTGTCGTGCGTGCTCATGGCGTAGCCCTTCTCATCAGGTCGGTCGGCAGATTCGGTGCCCTCGGGAGGTGGCCTCGCGGGCCCGGCGGCTGCTTCTTGCTCGAACCGGCGGGCATGTCTCTCCTCCTCGGGTTGCCCCCGCGTCTACCCCGAACGCCGGTCGCGACGCGTTCGCACGCCCTCGGAGATCCGGTTGGCGGACCCCGCCGTTCCTGGCGCCGCTCCGGCCGCTCCGGCCACGACGCCACGGCGGGGTCCGGACGCGCGTAGGACCGGCGCTATGGAGCCGTCCGGCGGGCGGCCGTGCGCCGCAGCACGATCTGCGGCAGAACAAGCCAGGTGGTGGTGAACCAGAGCAGGACGGCTGCGCTGAGGGCCCAGGCGGCGACCGGGTTGCCGGTGGCGGTACGCAGCAGGAGCAGCAGTGCGGCGGCGATGGTCAGGGCCAGGGTGACGAGGCCGGTGGCGATGAGGTGGCCCGCGACGTGGATGAGTTCGGGTTTCATGCCACGGCCGGCGAGGAGGCGGTGGAAGGCCACGGGGGCGACGAGCGTGCCGGTGGCGAGGGCGCCGAGGATGACGGTGGCGACGTAGAGGTCCTTGTCGAAGTCGGGCAGGCCGGCGAAGCGCGGGGTGAAGGCCACGCTGATGAGGAAGCCGAAGAGGATCTGCGCGCCGGTCTGGCACACCCGGACCTCCTGGAGCATCTCGCTCCAGAGCCGGTCGGCCCGTTCCTGGGGTGTCTCGTCCCTGCCCCCGCCGGGCGACTTGTCGTCCTTCGGCACGGTGTCGTCTCCCTGTGCGCGGGTACGCGATGCGGGCAGGTCTGCGGGCCCGCAGGTCGGTGCCGGCTCTTCGGGCCGTCGGGTCAGGGGCGGTCTTCGTGGTGGCCGCAGAGCCAGGCCAGCGCTTGGTAGGCGCCCAGGGCGTACGCGGCGTTCGCGCCTTCGTCCGCGCCGTCGCCGTCGCCCTCAGCCGAGGCCAGGGCCAAGGCCGAGACGTCGCGCAGGCGGACGGCGGCGGCCTGGCACTCGGCCAGGAGCTGCGCCCGGCACGGCCCGGTGGCGCCGAGCGCGGCGGCAGCGGTGAGGGGCGCCGCGACCTGGGCGCCGGCGGCCCATCGGTAGGCCCCCAGGATTCCGTGGTCGAAACCGGTCCACGGCTGCGGGCGGCCGTTGGCCGCCTCGATCGCGTCGAACACCTCGTCCAGTAGGCGCACCCCTACCGCCGGGATCGTCGTCTCGTCACTGGTCATGCCCGCAACCTACGTCGCCCGGACGCGGCCCGCCCCCGGGCGCCCGGTCCGTCCCGGGGGCGGCCGGACGGACGCTGGGCAATCGGGTGAACCCCGCGCCAGCCGCCGCGGTGGCGCCGACGGGTCCGGCTCGGAGCGCGGTGCGCAGCGCCGGGACCGGGTGGAGGCGGCGGACCGCTCAGTCGCCCGTTGCGGGCAAGGCGATGCGGCGCACCTGTCCGGCTTCCAGCTCGACGACGACGGCCAGCACCGGGCGCAGCCAGCGCACCATCGACCGCGCGCCCGGATGCGGCTTGCGCAGCCGCCCGGCGACGGGCGACCCGAGCTCCGCCCGCTCCTGCCCGGACAGCTCGCGCGTCACCAGCCGCCGACCGTCGACGAGCACCACCAGCAGCCGCCCCGGCTCGCCTGGTTTGCACGGCTTGCCCGGTTCGCCGACGGCCCCGACCACCCAGCCCCTCACCGCAGCCCGCCCGGACACCGTTCCAGCGCGGGCGGCACGATCATCGACGGACTCCCTCCGTGCACGAGGTGTGATCACCCGAGCATGGCAGCAGGCCCCGACGGGCGCGATCCATGCGGTCGTCCCATGCGGTCGTCCCATGCGGTCGTCGATCCCGCCGCTCGTCCAGGCGGAGCCGGGCCGGAACCGGGCCGGAACCGGGCGAGGGTGCTCGCCTCGAAAGGCTCACCCCCGGATGTGGGTCCGCCGACGATGGCCGAGGCTCGGTGCATGGCATCGATCATCGTGCTCTTCGAGCTGGAGCCCGACGGGGCCATCGGTGCCACCGGGGCCATCGGTGCGGAAGATGCGGAAGGTGCCGAGCCCGCCGTGATCGCGGTGCACGCCGCCGGGGCCGACCCCGACGTGCCCGAGGACCCACAGCCGTACACGCTGTGCGGGCTGGAGACCGGCCCGATGGAACACACGCACTACCGGCCGATCCGGCCCGGCGAACCCTGGTACCCGCCCACGCTCGCCGACCAGCGGTGCCAGGAGTGCGAGCGCGCCCTTCGCGCGCTGTGATCGCCGCGCCGGGGAGAAGCGGGCGGCCCCCCGGGCGGGTTCCACCCCGTCGCCGGAGCTGAGCTGATCACCCGCCGGCGCCACGCCGCCGCCGATCACGGGCGGCGTCGCGCTGGGGCGGGGCACGCCTTCAGGTTCTCCGCCTTCAGGTTCTCCGCCGTCGCGCACGCGGCCGGTCGGAGCCCGTCCGCCGGGGGTGGCCCGGGCTGGTCCGGATGCCACCGAGCAGGTGCGGCGGACCGGCCCAGCAGCGACGTTGAGAAAATGGACATCGTCGTCGTACTTGAGCTAGACATGCCGACCAACGTGCGGCTCCTCGGCCCCGACCACACCCCGGCGGACCCGGAGAGCCCGGTGCGCCGCGTACACGCTGCCCCCGCGGAAGCCTCGGGCACCTGCGGCCTCCGCACCCTGTGCGGCCTGGACACCGACGGAATGACCCTCGCCCCGCACCGCTACGCCCACCAACCTCCAGCGCACTGGCTCACCTGCAGCACCTGCCAGGCCGCCAGACAGGGCCCCGCACCCGACGCCACCGAAGCGGCCGTCCAGGACCAGCACGAGGACGACGCCCACCCGGCGGAAACCGCCGCGCGCTGAGCGCCGCACCCACGGCGTCGAGCACATGGAGTGCGCGGGCGGCGGCCGACGGCCGGTCGCCTCCTCAGCGCGAGCCGACCGCTTCGGAGCCGCCAGGTAGTGGCCGTACGCAGGGCGGGGCGGGGGGGCGAGGGCGACCGTCATCCGGGCGGACAGCGCACAACGGACGGCGGGCCTGGTCCGGACAGGCCGGGCGGTCCGCTCACCCGCCGCTCCCCCGGCCGTCGGCGCAGGCGCAGAGCACGGCGAAGGCGATCCCGAGGGTCAGCGCCCAGCAGCCGGTGAGGGCCCACAGGACGGGCGCCTCCGCCGTCCGGAGTCCGGCCGCCAGCAGGCCGAGCGACAGCAGGGCGAGCCCGAGCACGGTGCGCGGCCGTACCCCGCGCGTCATGTCCCAGGCCCTGCTGCGCAGTCCGAGACCGAACCTGTGCAGCCGTGCTTCCAGGACGCGGTCGCGGCGCACCTCCCGTTCGATCCCGAGCAGCGCCTCCTGCTCGCGTCCGTCCATGGTGCGTCCTCCTCGCAGGGTCATCCGTCGCGGTCCGGCGGAGCGGCTACCCGGGAAGCGCGGAGGCTAACGCCGCCACCGGCAGCGCGGAGGCTGACGCGCCACCGCCGGCAGCGCGGCCTGCCGGCGGAGGGCCGCCCGCCCGCCGAGGAGCGCACTGCGTGCGGGACCGCCCGCCGTTACATTGAGGCGCAGGGGGCGGCAGAAGGGGCGGGAGATCCCGAACGGGGTGGCTGATGCACGCGATCACCGACTGGCTGGACGGCCTGTCCGGCCCGGTCGTGTACGTGGTCGTCGCCGCCCTCGTCTTCGCCGAGGACGCCCTCTTCTTCAGCTTCCTCATCCCCGGCGAGAGCGCGGCCGTCCTCGGCGGTTTCCTCGCCCACCAGGGCAGGGTGTCCATCGGCTGGCTGGTCCTCGCCGTGGTCTGCGCGGCCGTCCTGGGGGACTCCGTCGCCTACGAGATCGGCCGCCACTTCGGCCCGGCGGTCCTCGACACGCGGATGCTGCGGCGTCATGAGGAGCAGGTCGACAAGGCCCGTGACCTGATCCGCCGACGGGGGCCGGCCGCCGTGTTCTTCGGCCGCTTCGTCGCCTTCTTCCGCCCCGTGGTGCCGACGCTGGCCGGTGTCTCCCGCATGCCGTACCGCCGTTTCCTCCTCTTCAACGCCCTCGGCGGCCTCGCCTGGGGCGTCGGGTTCACCCTTCTCGGCTTCTTCGCCGGGGCCGCCTACACCAAGGTCGAGGGCACGGTCGGCGGTGTCGTCGCCGCCCTGCTCGCCGCGGTGGTCGTCATCGCCCTCATCGTCTGGCGCGTGCGCCGCCGCAGGTCCGCCGCCCGTACGCGGTCCCGCCGTATGCGGTCCCCCGACGGCCAGGACGGGAAGCACTGATGGCCGGACCGCCCGGCCGACCGCGCCGACCGCGCCGACCGCGCCGAGGCCGGCGAACGGCCCGGGCGCCGGGCGGGTTTCCGGGACCAGGGCCATGAATCGGCCCGGGGCGGGTAGCCGAGCGCTGCCGCCGCCGGCGTTCGGTGCCGCTGCGGACAACCCGGCGTCACTGCCAGAAACGGAGTCCGTCGTATGACCGTCGTCACCTCCTGGTCCACCGCCGTCACGCTGCCCGAAGGCCCGTTCCCCGATGTGACCGTCGAGGCGCAGCTGCGCTTCGACACCTCGCTGCCGTACGCGGTGTGCCTGGTCTTCCCGCCCCTCGGGGGCGGCGGGGAGGCGCAGTGGGTCTTCGCGCGCGACCTGCTGAACGAGGGCCGCCACGCCCCCGCCGGCCACGGGGACGTGACGGTGGCGCCCGGGCGGGCGGGCCGGGTCCTGGTCACCCTGTGCGCCGAGAACGGCCGGGCCGTGATCAGCATCCCCGCGGACGCCGTGACGGCCTTCCTCCTCGACTCCTTCGCCCTGGTGCCGGCCGGCACCGAATCCGACCACCTCGACATCGACGCCGTCCTCGACCGGATCCGGTCCTGACCCGCCACGGGCGACGGCGGCGACCGCTCGGTGAAGGGCCCGGCATGCCCGAGCGGGGAGCCGAACCATTCCGCTGCGGGCGGGATGGTTTGCCCGGCCCGCAGAGCGGTACACGCGGATCATGGGCGCGGCCGGAGAAACGACGGCTCCGCCACCCCCGGACGGTTCCGGCATCACCATCGAACGGCCGGACCGCCCCTCCTGACAACCGTCCCAGTCACCACACGGGAGGACCTCGTGATCGTCCTCGGCGTCATCCTGCTCATCATCGGTTTCGTCACCGGGATCTCGATCCTGTGGACCATCGGCATCATCCTGGCCGTCATCGGCCTCGTCCTGTGGATCGCGGGCTCCGTCGGGCACGCCGTCGGCGGGCGTCGCCACTACTACTGATCCGCTCGTCCTACTTTCCGCACCACCCGCCCCAACCACCTGATCCACCCGTTCACCGGCTCGTGCGGCTGTCAGCCCCGGCACCACGTGGGTGCCGACGCCGACAGCCGCACGGTGCCGACAGCCGCACCGCACCGCCCGCAGCACCGCACCGCACCGCACCGCCCGCCGTCCTCAACGGCGGAGGCGGCTCGCCCTCAACGGCGGTGGCGACCCGCGCTGCGGCCGGGCGCCGGGATCACGCCCGGGGCGGGGAGGAACAGCCGGGCGACCTCGCGGCCCAGGTTCACGCCGATCGCCACCGCCATCGCCGTGGCCGTGGCGCGCCCGACGCCGGCGAGCCCGAGATCGGGCTCCCCCCGGACGAAGGCCAGCAGCCCGAAGTACAGCAGCGAGCCGGGCAGCAGCGGCCCCAGGGCCGCGGTGACGTACGGCAGCGAGGAGCTTCCCCGGTACCGGGCCATGAGCTGGCCGGACAGGCCCACCAGCCCGGCGGCGAGGCCGGTGGCCATGATGGGCTCGCCGCCGGCGTTGACCAGGACGCCGTACGTCGTCCAGCCGACCCCGCTGTTGAGCAGGACGGCCGGCAGCGTGCCCGGCTCGGTGTTGAGCAGCACCGCGAAGGTCAGGGTGAGCAGGAGCGCCGCCACCAGTTGGAGCGGCGGGTTCGACGCCGCGACCGGGACGGGCCGGGCCGCCAGGTCGGCGCCGTTGTTGACGCCGATGTAGAGCACGGTCATCACCCCGACCACCACGCCGGCCATCATGTACAGCGTTTCCATCAGGCGTGCGGCCGCGGTGAGGTAGAAGCCCGCGAGGCCGTCCTGCGCCGCCGCCACCATGGGCCATCCGGGCAGGAGCGTGTAGAGCCCTCCGGTGATCACCACCGATCCGCCCAGGTTCAGCCCGTTGAAGGACAGCAGGATGCCGATCGCCGCCGCCGGGGTCGCGGCCGTCGCGATCCGGTAGAACTCCGGGAGGTCGTGGCGTCCGACCAGCGCCGCGAGCCGGTCGCCGGCCAGTGCCGCGGCGACGGCGCTGACGAACACCAGCCAGGCCCGGGCGTCGGCCCGGCCGCCGACCAGCAGCGTCGCGGCGCCGGCCAGCAGGCCGGAGGACAGGACCAGGAGCCAGGCGGGGTAGCGGCGGCAGTGCCGGCGCACGGCCCTCAGCCGGTGGTGGGCGTCGTCGACGACGAGTCCGCCGGTCGTGATCTCGGTGACCAGCCGGAAGAGCACGGCCAGCCGCGCGTAGTCCCCGGCCGGGTGGCGCACGGACCGCTCGACCGTCACGGGTGGCTCCGAGGGGCCCGGCTGGTACGAGATCGCCACCCGGGTGAAGGTGACCTGGGGGTCACAGGGCTGGGCCCGGTAGGCCTGCGCGACGGCGAGCATGGCGGCCTCGACGTCCTCAGCGGCCTCGCCGCAGGCCAGCATCAGCTCGCCCACCAGCAGCGCGAGGTCCAGGACGGCGGCCACCGCGGCCGGCCCCGGGTCGTCCGCACCGGGTTCGCCGGTCACCAGCGGGCGGTCGGTGGTCGGGGTGCGCAGCAGCGGCAGCATCAGGTCCGGCCAGGCCGCCGTGCCGTCGGCGTCGGCGGATCCGCTCCCCGCCCCGGGCGGCGCCGCCCGGCCGGGCGCTCGGCCCCTTCCGGGAGTCCGCTCCTCCCCGGGAGCTCGACCTTCCCCCGGAACTCGGCCTTCCCCGGGGACGGGGGCGGGGGCGGCCCCGGGGGCCTCCTCCGGACTCGCCTGGGGCGGGACTCTTCCGGTCCGGCTCGCCGGCCCGTCCGCCTCGGCCCGCACGCCGAACTGCTCGTGTTCCGGCATCGTCGCTCCCTGCAACACCCCCCACCTGGTGACCTTTCGCACCCATTCGACTACCCGCAGCCATCATTTCGTGAACGTCTCGACCGGAGCGCGGGCGTCCGTTCACGCCCGCCGTTCGTGGCCCGACCCGCCGCGCAGACCGAGGACCGGGGAGAGTTCGCAGGTCAGCAGCCTGACACCGGGGCCCGAGAGGGCGAACGGCCATCGAACCGGGGCCGTCCGGGTGAAGCCCGGGGCGGTGGGCGAGCCCCGTCCGGCCGTCCTGCCGCCACGGGATATGGCTATCGGGACACACGATCGGAGCGGACGGGAGGAGCGGCGTGCGGCTGTCGAGGTGGAGGACGCGGGCCGGGCGGCGGGCGGAGCGGGCCGCCCGGAACACGGCGGTCGCGCTGGACCGGCGGCTGCCGCTGTTCGACGGGGCCAAGGGCCTGCTCCGGAAGGTCTTTCCCGACCACTGGTCCTTCCTGCTCGGCGAGTTGGCGCTCTACACCTTCGTGCTGCTGCTGTTGACCGGCGTCTTCCTGACGTTGTTCTTCACACCGTCCATGGCCGAGCTCGTGTACGCCGGAACGTACCCGCCGCTTCGCGGGGTGCGGATGTCCCAGGCGTACGCCTCGACGCTGTCGATCAGTTTCGACGTGCGCGGCGGCCTGCTGATCCGCCAGATCCACCACTGGGCGGCACTGGTGTTCACCGCCGCGATCTGCGCGCACCTGCTGCGCATCTTCCTCACCGGCGCGTTCCGCCGACCCCGGGAGGTCAACTGGCTGGTGGGGCTGACGCTGTTCCAACTCGCCCTGCTGGAGGGTTTCGCGGGCTACTCGCTGCCCGACGACCTGCTCTCCGGCACCGGCCTGCGCACGGCCCAGGGCTTCATCCTGTCGGTCCCGCTGGTCGGCACCTACCTGAGCTTCTTCCTCTTCGGCGGGGAGCTTCCCGGGCACGACATCATCCCCCGCCTGTACAGCGCGCACATCCTGCTGCTGCCCGGTCTCCTGCTCGGCCTGATCACCGCGCACCTGATCCTGGTCTTCCACCTCAAGCACACCCAGTGGGCCGGGCCCGGACGCACCAACCGCAACGTCGTCGGGAAGCCCCTCTTCCCGCACTTCAGCGTCCAGACGGCGGGCCTGATGGCGATGGTCTTCGGGGTGCTGGCGCTGGCCGCCGCCCTCGCCCAGGTCAACCCGATCTGGCTGTACGGGCCCTACCGCCCCGACCAGGACTCCACCGACGCGCAGCCGGACTGGTACATGGGGTTCATCGAGGGCGCGCTGCGGCTGATGCCCGGCGCCGAGACCCGGCTGTGGGGCCACACCGTCGCCTGGAACCCGCTGATTCCGGCCGTGCTGTTCCCGCTGCTGTTCTTCGCCGCCCTGTACGGCTATCCGTTCTTCGAGCGCTGGATCACCCCGGGGAGCGGCGAGCAGCACCTGTGCGACCGCCCCCGCAACCGGCAGACCCGGACGGCGCTGGGTGTCGCCGGGACGTGCTTCTACGTCGTCCTGCTGGTCGCCGGCGGCCAGGACGTCGTCGCCCGGGCACTGGACGTGCCGGTGGAGGGCCTGAACCGGTTCCTGCGGGTGGGCCTGTTCGTCGGGCCGGTGGCGGCCTTCTGGATCACCCGGCGCCTGTGCCTGGCCCTGCAGGAGCGGGACCTGGAGCGGGTGACGGAGGGCGACGAGACCGGGTTCGTGCACGAGGCCGTCGAGGGCGCCTTCCACGGCGAGCACCGGCCGCTCCCCGCCGGCCTGCGCTACACGCTGGCCCTGCGCGACGCCCCGCTTCCCCTGCCGGCGCCGGGCGAGGGCGCCTCGCGGCGCGCACGGCTGCGGGCCGCCCTGAGCTCCTGGTACTACCGGGACGACGTGGAGACGGCGGTGGACGAGCCGCAGCCGGGGCCGCTCACGTCCGCCGACGCGGGCCGCGCCGAGCGGTGACCCCGACGACCGACCGCCGACCCGCCGAACTCACTGCCCGCGCTGGGCGTGCTGGAAGACGAAGCCCAGGACGCCGGCGCCCGTCACACCCGCTCCGATGAGGAGGAGCCACAAGGCGTACACCAGCCCCAGCCCGGTGACCGCGACGCCCGCCGCGGTGAGCAGCGGGTAGTAGCTGCGCGGTGCGAAGAACTCCAGCGGCCCGGCACCGGTGACGATCTCGGCGTCGGTGCGGTCCTGCGGCCGACGGCCGCGGCGGGAGTACTGGGTCCGGAAGAAGAACGCGATCAGCGTGGACATCATGAAGGCCACGACCAGCGCCGCCTTGCCGGCCGGCTCCCGGGCGAACCAGCCGTAGATCGAAGCGGCGACGGCGAAGAACAGCGCGACGCCCGCGAACAGGTAGGACTCGGTCTTCACCGCGCGTTCTCCTCGCCTTCGAGCGCCGTGCGCGAATACTCCGGGTGGTGCAGGTCGAAGGCCGGGCCTTCGGAGCGGATGCGGGGCAGGGCGTGGAAGTTGTGGCGCGGCGGCGGGCAGGAGGTCGCCCATTCCAGGGAGCGCCCGTAGCCCCACGGGTCGTCCTCGGTGACCGGGGCGCCGTACCTGGCGGTGCGCCACACGTTGTACAGGAAGGGCAGGGTCGACGCGCCCAGCAGGAACGCACCGACCGAGGAGACGGTGTTCAGGGTGGTGAAGCCGTCCGAGGGCAGGTAGTCGGCGTAGCGGCGCGGCATGCCCTGGGCGCCGAGCCAGTGCTGCACGAGGAAGGTGATCTGGAAGGCGGGCAGCAGCATCCAGAAGTGGATCCTCCCGAGGCGTTCGTCCAGCAGCCGGCCGGTGATCTTGGGCCACCAGAAGTAGAAGCCGGCGAACATCGCGAACACGACCGTCCCGAACAGGACGTAGTGCAGGTGGGCGACCACGAAGTAGCTGTCGGTGACGTGGAAGTCGATCGGGGGCGCGGCCAGCAGGACGCCGGTCAGCCCGCCGAGGAGGAAGGTCACCAGGAAGCCGAGGGAGAACAGCATGGGCGTCTCGAAGGAGAGCGAGCCGTTCCACAGGGTGCCGATCCAGTTGAAGAACTTCACCCCGGTCGGCACCGCGATGAGCAGCGAGGCCAGGGAGAAGAACGGCAGCAGCACCTGGCCGGTGGCGAACATGTGGTGGGCCCACACGACCGCGGACAGCGCGGTGATCGCGATCGTGGCACCGATCAGTCCGTAGTAGCCGAAGACCGGCTTGCGGCTGAACACCGGGATGACCTCGGAGATGATGCCGAAGAACGGCAGCGCCACGATGTACACCTCGGGGTGGCCGAAGAACCAGAACAGGTGCTGCCACAGCATCGCCCCGCCGTTGGCCGGGTCGAAGACGTGGGCGCCCAGCTTGCGGTCCGCCTCCAGCGCGAACAGCGCCGCGGTCAGCGGGGTGAAGGCGAGCAGCGCGAGGATCGAGGTGAACAGCACGTTCCAGGTGAAGACCGGCATCCGGAACAGCGTCATGCCCGGTGCCCGCAGGCAGACGATGGTGGTGATGAAGTTGACGGCTCCCAGGATCGTGCTCAGACCCGCCACGATCAGCCCCACCGCCCACAGGTCGGCGCCCGTTCCCGGGCTGTGGATCGGCCCGTTCAGCGGGGCGTAGGCGAACCAGCCGAACGACGCGGCGCCGTCGGTGGTCAGGAAGCCCCCGACCACCATCAGGCCGCCGAACAGGTACACCCAGTACGTGAACGCGTTCAACCGGGGGAACGCCACGTCCGGGGAACCGATCTGCAGCGGCATCACGGCGTTCGCGAAACCGGCGAACGTCGGCGTGGCGAACAGCAGCATCATGATCGTCCCGTGGATGGTGAACAACTGGTTGTACTGGTCGTTGCTCACCACCTGAAGCCCTGGCCGCATGAGCTCCGCGCGCATGAGCATCGCCAGCAGCCCGGCGAACAGGAAGAACCCGAACGCCGTCGTCAGGTACAGGTTGCCGATGGCCTTGTGGTCGGTCGTGCTCAACCACCGCAGCACCGCCGAGCCTTGACGCCGCCGGACCACGCCGGGCGCCGGGCGGGCGGCGGCCCGCCGCCGGGTCTGCGCCATCCGCTTCCTCCTCCTGCCGGGGCCCGCCCGTACCCGCGGGGGAAAGACGCGGAGACGCTCGCCGGGACACACGCTGTGGCGCCATGCAATCACCCAGCGTGGCAAGGTTCTCTGAACCGGAGTCGGCGTGGCGGCCCCGGCCGGGCGCGGATGACGAACTCGGCGCACCGGTGCGATCCGGTGCGGCGCCGTCTCAGGTCCGCGACGGGTCAGCCGCGGGCCAGCCGCGAGGCGTCGAACTCGGCCCAGATCGTCTTCCCGTGGCTGTGCGGTTCGGCGCCCCACCGGTCGGCGGTCCGCTCCACGATGAACAGGCCGTGGCCGCCGGGCAGGGCCGGGTTGTGCGGGCGGCGCGGGGTGGGCAGGGTCGGGCTGCGGTCGCTGACCTCGGCCCGCAGGCGGGCCCCGGTGGCGTCCAGGACCAGTTCCAGCGGGCCGTCGCCGTGGAGCATGGCGTTGGCGACGAGCTCCGCCACCAGCAGGACGACGTCCGCGAGGGCGTCTTCGTCGACGCCGGGCCCGGCGGCGGCCGCGTACCAGTCGTCGAGGGCGCGGGCGGTGAAGGTCCTGGCGAGGGCGACCGGCTTGGGGATGCCGGACAGGGTCAGCCGCCTGCGCTGGCCGCCGACGGGCAGCACCGGGCCCGGCTGGTACGGATCGCCGTCCAGGGTTCCCCGGCTCATCGTCATGTGAGGACACCCTTTCGGATCGACGGCGGTCTCGCACGGTCGGTTTCCCGGCAGTTCTCGGATTATGCCCCGCGCCGGCGTCGAACCGGGGCCGGGGCGGGCGGCCGGCCCGCCTCGGGCCGAGGCCCTGGCGGCCCGAGCCGGGGCGGTCAGGCCGCCAGGGCCTCGTCGACCGAGTCGTGGATGGAGAACACCGCCTGCGCGCCGGTCAGTTCGAGGACCCGCATGACGGTCGGCGCCACGGCGGCCAGATGCAGTTGCAGCCCCTCCTCCGCCGCCGCGAGGCGGGTCTTGAGCAGGAGGTTCAGGCCGGAGGAGTCGCAGAAACCCACCCCGGCGAGGTCGATCACCACCGCGCCGCGGCGCTGCGCGATCACGCTGGTGAGCAGGTTGGCGGCCGAGGCGAGCGTCTCGATGTCGAGGTCGCCCACGAGGGCGCACACCACCGCGCCGGAGTCCGTGGCACGGGTCTCGACCACCAGTTCCCCGGGGCGCGGGGACGCTGCCGGCGCGGCGGCCCGGACGTCGTCGAATGGCATCATCGTCGTCTCCTCCATGTCCATGCCTTCCGACCATACGGAGGTTGTGCCGGACTGCCAAACACGGGGGTGTGCGCCCGGCTTGGTCCTCCCCGGGGCTCGTGCGGCCACGCATCCTCAGCCGTCCTCCAGCCCGTCGCGCAGGTGCCGCAGGGTGCGGCTGAGCAGCCGGGAGACGTGCATCTGGGACAGCCCGAGGCGGGCGCCGATCTGCGACTGCGTCATGTCCTCGCAGAAGCGCATGGACAGGATGAGCCGCTGCCGCTCCGGCAGGTCGGCGATGAGCGGCTTGAGCGTCACCAGGTCCTCGACGAGGGCGAGGTCCCGGTCGTCCTCGCCGAGCCGGTCGCCCAGGGGGCCGGGGGCGTCGTCGTCGTTGCTGCCGCCGAGGTCCAGGGAGCCGGCGGTGTGCGCGTTCGCGGCGGTCAGCCCCTCGACGACCTCCTCGGGGGAGAGCGCGAGGTGCTCGGCCAGTTCGGCGACCGTGGGGGCCCGGTCCAGGTCCTGCGACAGGCGTTCCTGCGCCTTGGCCAGGAGGATGCGCAGCTCCTGGAGGCGCCGTGGCACGTGGACGGCCCACGTGGTGTCGCGGAAGTGGCGCCGGATCTCGCCGAGGACGGTCGGTATGGCGAAGGTGGTGAACTCGGCGCCGAGGTCGGGGTCGAAGCGGTCGATGGCCTTGATCAGGCCGACCGCGCCGACCTGGAGCAGGTCCTCCTGCGGCTCGCGGTGCGAGTTGAAGCGGCGGACCGCGAACCTCACCAGGGACAGGTTCGTCTCGACCAGGGTGGCGCGGACGTACGAGTACTCCTTCGTCCCCTCCTCCAGCGTGCGGAGCCGGCGCAGCAGCACCTTGTTGAGCTCGCGCGCGTCGGCCGGCGCGATCTCCCGCAGGTCGTCGGCGTCGGCGAGCTCCGGCGGGAGCAGGTCCCGCAGCCCTCCGGCGTCGGCGAGTTCCGGCGACGGCAGGTCCCGGGACTCTCCGCCAGGAGCGGCCGTGCGGGACGGACCTCCCGTCGACGGGTGGGCGGAGGCGGGCAGTTCCCCAGTGGTCGTGGCCATCGGACTCCCTCTCTCGTGCTCTCTCGTGTCGGCGCGGTCTGCCCCCCGGTACCCCGTGTCGGCGGATCGATGCAGCCGCCCCCCGTGGAGGTTTCGTGAAGCCCGCACCGGCTCCGGGGCGCGGAAGCGCGTCCGGGCGCGCGTCGGGGCGACGGACGGGGCGTACGACCGGGTGGCGACCGTTGTCCGGCGGTGTACGGGCTGGGGTAGCCTCCGAGGGCGGTACAACACCTGGAACGACGGCCAGGTCCCCCGGCCCGTCCTTCGGGGTGCCCACGACCGGATTCGGGCCAGTCGGCCCGGCGTTCCACGGAGGCGACGTTCGATGGCTGGCCCGACCCCGTCCCGCGACTCACAGCACCACCCGGACGAGGGGGCGGGCGCCGCGCAGGTGGGCGAGCCGGAACTGCGGCTGCTGCTGGCCGGGTTGACGGCGGTGCGCGACGGCGACTTCAGCACCAAGCTGCCGGGCGACGCGGACGGGCTGCTGGGCGAGATCGCCACGGTGTTCAACGGCATGGTCGACCAACTGTCGCGGTTCACCTCGGAGGTGACCAGGGTCGCCCGGGAGGTCGGCACCGAGGGCCGGCTCGGCGGCCAGGCCCAGGTGCCAGGGGTGTCGGGCACCTGGGAGGACCTGACCGACTCGGTCAACGCGATGGCGGGCAACCTCACCACCCAGGTGCGGGACATCGCCCAGGTCGCCACCGCGGTGGCCAAGGGGGACCTGTCGCAGAAGATCACCGTCGACGCCCGGGGCGAGATCCTGGAGCTGAAGAACACCGTCAACACGATGGTCGACCAGCTGTCCTCGTTCGCCGGTGAGGTGACCCGGGTGGCACGGGAGGTCGGCACCGAAGGCATCCTCGGCGGCCAGGCCGACGTCAAGGGCGTCTCGGGGACGTGGCGCGACCTCACGGACTCGGTGAACTTCATGGCCGGCAACCTCACCGGCCAGGTCCGCGCGATCGCCCGGGTGGCCACGGCCGTCGCACGCGGGGACCTGTCGCAGAAGATCACCGTCACCGCGCGCGGCGAGATCCTGGAACTGAAGGAGACCATCAACACGATGGTCGACCAGCTGTCCTCCTTCGCCGACGAGGTGACCAGGGTCGCCCGGGAGGTCGGCACCGAGGGCCGACTCGGCGGCCAGGCCGAGGTGGAGGGCGTCTCCGGCACCTGGAAGCGCCTCACCGAGAACGTCAACGAGCTGGCCGGCAACCTCACCCGGCAGGTCCGCGCGATCGCCGAGGTCACCAGCGCCGTCGCCGCCGGCGACCTCACCCGCTCGATCAGCGTGGACGCCTCCGGCGAGGTCGCCGACCTCAAGGACAACATCAACGCCATGGTCGGCTCCCTGCGCGAGACCACCCGCGCCAACGAGGAACAGGACTGGCTCAAGACCAACCTCGCCAGCTTCTCCGCCCTGATGCAGGGCCGGCGCGACCTCGGGGTCGTCGCCGAGTCCGTCATGGACGAACTCGCCCCCCTCGTCGGCGCGCAGTGCGGCGTCTTCTACCTCGCCGAGGACAGCCCCGTCGGGACGGTGCTCCAGCTGGTCGGCTCCTACGCCTTCCCCGACGGCGAGCGCCCCACCCGCTTCCGCCTCGGCGAGTCGTTCGTCGGCCAGGCCGCGCGCAGCCGGCGCGCCATCACCGTCGACTCGCTGCCGCCGGACTACCTGGCCGCCGCCTCCGGTCTCGGCCGCACCGGGGCGCTGTCCCTGGTGGTGCTGCCCATCGTGGTCGAGGACCAGGTCCTCGGCGTCATCGAACTGGCCTCCGTCCAGCCGTTCACCCAGGTCCACCTGGACTTCCTCGACCAGCTCATGGAGACCATCGGCGTCAACGTCAACACCATCATCGCCAACGCCCGCACCGACGAGCTGCTCGACGAGTCCCAGCGGCTCACCGCCGAACTCCAGGTCCGCTCACAGGAGTTGCAGTCACGCCGGGACGAGTTGCAGGCCTCCAACGCCGAGCTGGAGGAGAAGGCCGACCTGCTGGCGGCGCAGAACCGCGACATCGAGACCAAGAACCTGGAGATCGAACAGGCCCGCCAGGAACTGGAGGAGCGCGCCCACCAGCTGTCCCTCGCCTCGAAGTACAAGTCGGAGTTCCTGGCCAACATGAGCCACGAACTGCGCACCCCGCTCAACAGCCTGCTCATCCTCGCCCAGCTGCTCGCCCAGAACCCCAGTCGCAACCTGACCTCCAAGCAGGTCGAGTACGCCGGGATCATCCACTCCGCCGGCTCCGACCTGCTCCAGTTGATCAACGACATCCTCGACCTGTCCAAGGTCGAGGCCGGAAAGATGGACCTCAACATCGAGGCGGTGCCGCTGCGCGCGCTGCTCGACTACGTCGAAGCCACCTTCCGCCCGCTGACCAGCCAGAAGAACCTCGCCTTCACGGTGCGGACGGTCCAGCAGATCCCCGCCGAACTCCTCACCGACGACTACCGGTTGCGCCAGGTGCTGCGCAACCTGCTGTCCAACGCCGTCAAGTTCACCGAGCAGGGCCGGGTCGAACTGCGCATCGAGCCCGCCGACGAGACCGACCTGCCCGACGCCGTCCGGCGCGGCGGCCCGGTGCTCGCCTTCCACGTGAGCGACACCGGAGTCGGCATCGCCCCCCAGCACGTGGAGAGCGTCTTCGGCGCCTTCCAGCAGGCCGACGGCACCACCAGCCGCAAGTACGGCGGCACCGGCCTCGGGCTGTCCATCAGCCGCGAGATCGCCTACCTGCTCGGCGGCGCGATCACGGTGGAGAGCACCCTGGGCCGGGGCAGCACCTTCACCCTCTACGTCCCCGCGACCCGCCCCGACCTGGCCGAGGCCGGCGCCGACGGGGCCCGCAGGGCGCTGGGCGCCGGTGGCACCGGCCCGTCCGAGGCCCCGGAGCGCGCCCCCTCGCCTCCCGCCGCCGGTCAGCCGCGGCGCCTGCTCGTGGTCGAAGGCCGCCCCAACGGCCTGCTGTCCCTGGTGGCGGAGAACGCCGTCGCCGACATCGCCCGCTCCGACGGCGCCCAGCGCCGGGTCGAGATAGTCACCACGGTCGGCGCCCCGGAGGCCGCCACTGCGCTCGCCACCGCCCCGTACCACTGCGTCGTCCTGGAGCTCGACCTGCCGGACCGCGCGGCGGCCACGCTCCTGACGGAGATGGAACGCGACCCGGCCCTGCACACCGTCCCGGTGCTGGCCCACAACAGCCGGGGCGTCACCACCCACGACGAGCACGCCGTCCGCCGGGAGGGGGAACGGCCGCTGGAGCTCATCTCCAGCCTCGACGAGCTGCGCGAACGCATCGCCCTCCACATGGGCGCCGACGGGCCCGGGCACGTCCTGCCCCCGGTGCGCCGCACGGACGGGAACCCCGCCCGGGGCCGCGGGGCCGACCCGGTGCTCTCCGGCCGCACCGCGCTGGTGGTCGACGACGACGACCGCAACCTCTTCGCGATCACCAGCATCCTGGAGCTGCGCGGCATGCGGGTCCTCCAGGCCGAGAACGGGCTCGCCGCGCTCGAAGCCCTGCGCGCGCACCCCGGGATCGACGTGATCCTGATGGACGTGATGATGCCCGAGATGGACGGCTACACCGCCACCGCGGCGATCCGCGCCATGCCCGAGCACGAGGGGCTGCCGATCATCGCGGTCACCGCCAAGGCCATGATCGGCGACCGGGAGAAGAGCCTGGCCTCGGGAGCCAGCGACTACATCACCAAGCCGGTGGACGCCGACGAGGTGATCGGCAGGATCAGGGACCACCTCACCCGGTAGCCGCCCTGCCCCGTGCGCCCCGCGTCCCCGCGAGCCCGCGCGCCCACCCCGACAGTCCAGAACCCAGGAGCCGACAGCCGTGCACCACCCGCAGGAGCCGCACGCCACGGACCGTCCGCAGGAGCCGCGCGCCACGGACCGTCCCGCAGCGGTCGGACCGGCCGACATGCCGAGGGTCGGAGCGCAGCGGGGCGCTGCCGAGGCGCAGGCGGCGGCCCGGGCCCGCTCCGAAGGCGAGTCCGCGGCGGTCGACCGGCTCGCCACCACGGTGGAGCGGCTCAGGATGGAACTGGAACAGGCCCAGGCCCAGGCGGCGGGCCGCGCCGTCGTCGAGATGGGCGTCGGAGTGCTGGTGGAGCGCCTGCGGTGCGGGCCCACCGAGGCCGCCAGGCAGCTGGAGAGCCTCGCGGAGCAGGCCGGGGTGACGGTCCTGGCGCTCGCCGCCGACCTGGTCAACCAGGCCGCGGCGGACGAGATCTCCGCCCTCGCCCGCGAGTTCGTCGCCGACGCCTCGGCTCCTGCGGCCGAAGCGGTGGCCGTGCGGCTGCGCAGTGCCGAGGCGGACGTGCTCGCCGGCGGTGACGCCGCGGCGGCGGCGCGTTCCATGCTGGAACACGCGCTGCGGCCGCTCGGCGCATCCGCCGTCGCCATCTGGGCCGCCCACCCGGACCTCTCCCTGTCGCTGGCGGGCAGCGCCGGTTTCCCCGAGGAGGAGGCACGCCGCTGGCGCCACGTCCCGCCGGGCGTGCCGACCCCCGCCCGCCGGGCCCTGGACGAGCGGGCGGCGATCGGCTACCCGACGCTCGCCGGCGCCTCGCTGCCCTCGATCGGCCAGCACGAGATCCACGGCGGCCGGCTCGCCGTCCCGGCCGGCGTCGGCGGGCGGCTCATCGGCGTCCTGGAGATCTGCTGGCCCGGCACGCTGCCCGAGCGCCCCCAGCCGCTCCAACGCCAGTTCGAGGCGCTCGCCGAGCTGGCCGCCACCACGCTGGAGTCCTGGAGCGGGCAGGAGCCCGCCGCCTGCGACCCGGCCGACGCGCAGTTCAACGAACTGCGGCAGCTCACCGACGGCCTGCTCGACCCGTGCATGATCCTGCGGGCGGCGCCGGACAGCGTCGAGTTCCCGCCCCGGTTCGTGATCCGGCACCTCAACCCGGCCTTCGTCGACTTCGCCGGCCGGCCCACCGGCGTGATCACCGGCACCCGCCTGCTGGAGGCGTACCCGCTGGCGGCCGAACCGGGCGGCCTGGCCGACAAGGTCGAACACGTCTTCGCCACCGGAGAACCCTTCCGCGCCCAGGACATGCGCCTCGCCGCCCTGGTCGACGGAGTGCCGCTGACCACCCGGGCGCAGGTGAGCATCAGCCGGCACGGCAGCCACCTCGCGGTCGTCTGGCGCCTCGACGACGGCACCCCGCGCGTCGCCCGCCTGCTGCAGCACGCCCAGCGGCTCGGCCGGATCGGCGGTTTCGAGGAGAACCTGCGGACCCGGCAGATCGCCTGGAACGAGACGGTGTTCGAGCTGCACGGGCTGCCGCCCACCGCCGCGCCCCTGGCCCTCGACCAGCTCCCCGACCACGCCCACCCGGACGACCGCCACGCCATCGACCGGTTCCTGCGCACCCTCCTGCACCACCGGCGCCCGGCCTCCACCGCCTTCCGCCTCCAACGGCCGGACGGCGTCACCCACCACATCCGCGTCGTCGCGGAGCCCGTCCGCGATCCCGGCAGCGGTCTCGACGGCGATGCCGGCAGCAGGCTCGACAGCGCTCCCGGCAGCGGTCTCGGCACCGTCCGCGGCGCCTACCAGGACATCTCCGCCCAGCACTGGACGGAGGTCGCACTCGCCGCCACCCGCGACCAGCTCGCGCAGAGCGAGCAGCAGGCGGCCGAACGCAGCCGCCTCGCCCTCCAGCTCCAGCACGCCATCATGCCGCCCACCCGGGGCCCGCTGGACCTGCACGACCTGAGCGTCGCCGTGCGCTACCGCCCGGCGGAGAAGGACCACCTGGTCGGCGGGGACTGGTACGACACCCTCGCCCTGCCCTCCGGAGACGTCCTGCTGTGCGTGGGCGACGTCTCCGGGCACGGCATCGAGGCCGCCACCGGCATGGTCGCGCTGCGCAACGCCCTGCGCGGCCTGGCCGCCACCGGCGCCGGGCCGGCCCAGCTGCTGAGCTGGCTCAACAGCGTCACCCACCACCTGACCGACAACGTCACGGCCACCGCGGTGTGCGGCCTCTACGAACCCGCGACCCGTCGGCTGCGGTGGGCCCGCGCCGGGCACCCGCCGCCGGTCCTGCTGCGTGGCGGGCGGGCGGCCATCCTGCCCCAGCTGGGCGGCATCCTCCTCGGCGCGATCGGCCACGCCGACTACGAGCAGGGCGAGCTCGTCCTGGAGGCCGGCGACACGCTGGTGATGTACACCGACGGGCTCATCGAGCGCCGCGACGAATCCCTCCAGGCGTCGCTGACCAGCCTGACGGCCCTCGCCGAGGAGTCCCGCACCGGATCGGCCACCGGGTCCGCCACCAGGTCCGCAGCCGGCTCGGACACCGGCTCGGCCAACCTCGAAGAGCTCCTGGACCACCTGCTGCGCTACAGCAACGCCGACACCGACGACGACACCTGCCTGGTCGGAGTGATGGTGCGGTAGCGGTCGGACGGGCAGGGCAGGCGCATGTCCGCGACGAACCGGGGCAACCGAGGGACGAATCGACGCATCCCCTGATCGAGGAGGTCCCCGTGCTCGCCCTGGTCCTGGTCCTGCTGCTCGCCCTGCTCCTGTTCGGCTTCGGCTTCGCCCTGAAGGTGCTGTGGTGGGTGGCCCTCGCGGTCCTCGTCGTCTGGCTGCTGGGCTTTCTCGCCCGCGGCACCACCTCCTCCGGCGGACGGGGTCGCTGGTACCGCTGGTAGCCCGCCGTACGCACGGCCCCGTCGCCGGCCGCCGGGGCGCCCGAGCCGCCGCGCAGCCCCTGCGCGGCGGCTCGCGCGTGCGTGCCTCCCGCACCGCTCCGGGGGGCGGAACCGGCAGGTGTCGCGGGCGCGGGCCGGGGCAGACGCCGGGGCATGAACCCGATCGAACGGGCCCTGCGCGCCGTGGACCGCTTCCAGCAGCACCACCGGGTGCCCGCCGTGGTCATCGGCGTCGTGCGCAAGTACGGGGACGACCGGGGCGGGCTGCTGTCCGCCCTGATCACCTACTACGGATTCGTCGCCCTGATCCCGCTGCTGCTCCTGCTCAGCACCGTCCTCGGCTTCGTCCTGCACGGCCACCCCGGGGCCCAGCAGTCCGTGCTGAACTCGGCGCTCGCCGACTTCCCGATCATCGGCGACCAGCTGCGCCAGAACGTCCACTCCCTCCAGGGCAGCGGCCTGGCACTGGCCATCGGCGCGCTCGGCCTGCTGTACGGAGCGCTCGGCATCACGCAGGTCCTCCAGCACGCCATGGCCGAGGTCTGGAACGTGCCCGGGGTGCAGCGGCCCGGCTACTGGCCCCGGCTGGCGCGCGGCCTGCTGCTGTTCACCGTCCTGGCCGCCGGCCTGGTGCTGGGCACGGCGGCCGCCTCGCTGGTCGGCAGCGCCCTGGGCGGCGTGCCCGCCCGGGTCGGGGGCCTGCTGGTCTCGGCGCTGCTGAACACCGCCCTGTGCCTGGCCTGCTTCCGCGTCCTCACCCCGCGCGAGATCCCGACCCGGGCCCTGCTGCCCGGCTGCGTCGTCGCCGGGCCGCTGTTCACCGTCCTCCAGGCGTTCGGTTCGCTCCTGGTGACCCACGAGCTGCGCCACGCGGGCCAGGTCTACGGCTTCTTCGCGACCGTGATCGGCCTGCTCTCCTGGCTCTACCTGGCCGCGCAGATCACCGTGTACACCGCCGAGGCCAACGCGGTGCTCACCCGTCGGCTGTGGCCCCGCAGCCTCCTGCAGCCGCCGCTCACCGCCGCCGACCAGAAGGTGCTGTCCTCCGTCGCCCGTCAGGAGGAGCGCCGCCCCGAGCAGCACGTCGAGGTCTCCTTCCACGACGGGGAGCGGCCCGGCGGGGCCGGGGACGACGGGCCGCGCGGCCCGTCGTCCCCCGACGCCCGGTGACACCAGGTGAAACCCCCTGCGGCTACCGCCCGCCCCCGCCCGGGCCCCGCAGCTCGCCCGCCGGGGCGGCGATCGCGGGCCGGTACACGGTGAGCCCGGCCGGGGCCTTGGACAGTCGCAGGGCCCCGCGCGCGGGGACGCTCTCGCCGTCCACGGCGATGCGGGCGGCGTCGCCGAGGGAGTCCAGGTCCAGGGCACGCAGCCGAACAGCCCGGTAGACCCGGGACCGGTCCAGGGTGCCGGAGAGGAAGGCGGCGGCCAGGCGGGTGCGGGCGAAGGGCCGGCCGCCGTCGACGACCCGGACGTCGAGCTGTCCGTCGGCCAGGGCGGCGCGGTGGGTGGGGGCGAAGCCCGCCGGTTCGTACGCCCCGTTGCCGGCGAACAGCAGCCACAGCCGGTGCGGGCGGCCGTCGGCGTGGACGGTGACGGGTTCGGCGGTCGGCAGCAGCTTGGCGACGGCCACCGCGAGGGCCGGCCACTTGCCGATGCGCTTCTCCAACTTCTCCCGCTGGTGGACGAGTTCGGGGTAGATGCCGAGGCTGAAGGTGTTCACGAAGGTCCGGGTGCCGGCGTCGTCGGCGGCCAGGCCCAGGTCCACGCCGACGGCGGTGCCGGCCTCGACGGCCTCGGCGGTGGCCTCGTGGGTGGTGGCGCCGAGGTCGAGGGCGAAGTGGTTCAGGGTGCCGCCGGGGAAGACCGCCAGCGGCAGCGCGCGCTCGACGGCCAGCGCCGCGGCCAGGTTGACGCTGCCGTCTCCGCCGCACACCCCGAGCGCGCCGCCGGCCCGGGCGGCCCGGTCGGCGGCCTCCGTCAATATCTTCGCCAGGTCGTCCTGCGGCCCGCACACCCGGACGTCCGCCTCGGGCAGCAGGGCGCGCAGCGTCCCGGCCACGTCCTCGGCGTCGGGGGCGAGCGGAGAGCCGCTGCCGGAGCCCGAGTTGACCACCACCGACAGCCCCCTCCCCTGCGGCAGGGCCGGGGCCGGAGAGGAGGCCGGGGCGGCGGGCGGCGGCACGTCGGAGGAGCGCGGCCACCAGTGCAGGGTCGCGGCGGCGGCCGCCGTACCCAGCGCCGCACCGGCCAGGACGTCGCCCGGGTAGTGCACGCCGGTGTAGACGCGCGAGAGGGCCACCGCCGCCGCGACCGGCGCGACGGCCGCGCCCAGCAGCGGGGACTCGATCGCCACACCGGCGGCGAAGGCGGCCGCGGACGCGGAGTGACCGGAGGGGAAGGAGGTGGTGACGGGCTGGCGCAGCAGCCGGCGCACGGCCGGGACGGCGTCCAGCACCGGGCGGGGTCGGCGGGTGGCGTGCTTGGCGACGGTGTTGGCGGTGGCCGAGGCGATGGCGAGCGAGCCGAGGCCGCGCAGGGCCGCGCGTCGCCCGCGGCGTCCGCCGACCGCGCCGAGGACGGCGGCGGTGCCCATCCACAGCACCCCGTGGTCGGCGGCCCGGCTCAGCGCCCGCAGCCAGGGGCGGGTGCCGTGCAGTGGCGCGGCGGCGATGCGGTCGAAGAGGGCTCGGTCTATGGCGTCCAGTCGGGTGGTCTTCAATCGCTTCATCCGACGAACCTACGGCGCGCGGGCGACAACGCCGAGGAGGAGGCCGGGGGTGTGTCGCGCCGCTGTCCCGCGTCGCTGTCCCGCACCGCTACCCCGCGTCGCGCGGCGGCAGCCCCCGGGTGATCCGGTCGAACAGCTCGGCCAGCGGCTCGCCGAGGTCCTGACCGAACTCGGTCAGCCCGTAGGTGACCTGGGGCGGTGTCGTCGGCTCGACCCTCCGCCAGACCAGGCCGTCCTGGACCAGCGCGCGCAGGGTCTGGGCGAGCATCTTCTCGCTGATGCCGTGGATGCTCTCGCGCAGCTCGTAGAACCGCAGGTCGTTGCTCTGCAGGGAGATCAGCACCCAGATGCCCCACCTGCTGGTCACGTGGTCGACCACATCGCGCGCGGGGCAGTCGGTGTGAAACACCTCATACCGCTTCCCGGCCTCGCCCTGCCTGTGCTGCACACCTACCACCATGTCCTGAGCTTACGTCAAGGTATGTCCTTACCAAAGGTTAGCCCTGGCTCCTAGCGTGAGGACCACCGAGGCCACAGCGGCCACGGCGGACGTCGAACGAGGAGCTGACCATGATCGTGGTGACCGGGGCTACCGGAAATGTGGGCCGGCCGCTGACGCGGGCACTGGCCGAGGCGGGCCGACAGGTGACGGCGGTGTCGCGGCACGCGGCGGCGGTGCCGGACGGTGTCCGCCACGTGGCGGCCGACCTGGCCGGGCCGGCCGGCCTCGAACCCGCGCTGGCCGGGGCGGAGGCGCTCTTCCTGCTGCTGTCCGGCGACCTGCACGCCGCCGGGGCCGACCCGGCCGACCTCATCGGCCAGGCCGTGGCCGGCGGGGTCCGCCGGATCGTCCTGCTCTCCTCGCAGGGCGTGGCGACCAGGCCCTTCGGCCCGACGCGGATCGCGATGCGCGAACTGGAGGACGTCCTGCGGGGGTCCGGCGTGGGCTGGAGCATCCTGCGGCCGGGCGGCTTCGCCTCCAACGCCCTGTGGTGGGCCGAGTCCGTCCGCGCACAGCGGGTCGTCGCCGCGCCCTTCGGCGACGTCGGGGTGCCGATCATCGACCCGGCGGACATCGCCGACGTCGCGGCGGCCTGCCTGCTGGAGGACCGGCACAGCGGCGGCGTGTACGAGCTGACCGGCCCGGAGGTGATCACCCCGCGCCGGCAGGCGCAGGCCATCGCGGCCGCCCTGGGCTCGCCGGTGCGGTTCCACGACCTCACCCGCGACGAGGCCTCCGCCGCCATGGCCCACGGCATGCCGGTGGAGCTCGCCGAGGACACCCTGGACATCCTCGGCTCCCCGAACCCGGCCGAGCTGCGCGTCAGCCCGGACGTGCAGCGGGTCCTCGGCACCGCCCCGCGCCCCTTCGCCGACTGGGCCGCCCGCAACGTCGCCGCCTTCCGCTGAGCCTGCCCAACCGGCCCCGTCGGCACCGCGTCGGCTCATGGCCGACGGCCGACTCCGGATGTTCCGGGTGTGGAACCGGCGATCCCGGGCAGACGCCGTCCGGGGTGGACCGAGCCCCCACTACCGAGAGGACTGATCCGATGAGTGCCAAGGACAAGCTGCACAACGCGGCCGAGAAGGTCCACGGCAAGGCCAAGGAAGCCGCCGGACGGGCCACGGGCGACCGGGTCGTCGAGGCCGAGGGCCGGGGCAAACAGGTCAAGAGCGACCTGAAGCAGGCCGGCGAGAAGATCAAGGACATCGGAAAGGACTGACCTGGTCCAACCGGCTCGACCGTCCCTGCCCCCGGCCGTTGGACCCAGGAACCCGTGGGGACGCCGTAGTCCCGCGTGACCGGCGAGGGCGCCCGGCCGCCACGCGCCAAGGCCCGAACCCTCTCGGGGTTCGGGCCTGGCGGTGGCGGTCTGCGCACGCGGCGGGTCTGCGGCTGGGGTGTGATCAGCCGATCTGGCCCCAGGGAGAGAAAGGACCGCCGGGGGTGGCCTGGCTGCTGCCGGCGATGTTGCCGTTGGCGGAGGTCACATAGATGGCGATGGTGTTGAACTGGCTGAACACCACGCTCGGGTCACTGGCCACACCCGTCGGGTCACCCGCATCAGCAACCGTGACCCACGATCCGAACGGACCGCCCGGAGTGCTCTGGTTGCTGCCCTGGATGGTCCCGGCGGTGGTACGGGCGTAGACCACCATCGTGCCGTTGGGCACCTGGAGCGCGGCCGGCTTGCCGACGAACCCACCACCCGACGAAAGCTGCTGCCAGGGAGAGAAGGGACCACCAGGCGTGCCCTGACTGGCACC
Source organism: Kitasatospora sp. NBC_01300 (assembly GCF_041435235.1). NCBI lineage: Bacteria > Bacillati > Actinomycetota > Actinomycetes > Kitasatosporales > Streptomycetaceae > Kitasatospora > Kitasatospora sp. NBC_01300. Next base: position 1,159,248 of record NZ_CP108409.1, read on the forward strand.
GACGACGTTGCCGTTGGCAGACGTCACATAGACCGCGATGGTGCCGGACTGAGTGAACACCGCACTCGGGTCACTCGCCACACCCGTCGGGTCACCCGCATCAGCAACTGTGACCCACGACCCGAACGGACCGCCCGGAGTGCTCTGGTTGCTGCCCTGGATGGTCCCGGCGGTGGTACGGGCGTAGACCACCATCGTGCCGTTGGGCACCTGGAGCGCAGCGGGCTTGCCGACGAACCCACCACCCGACGAAAGCTGCTGCCAGGGAGAGAAGGGACCACCAGGCGTGCCCTGACTGGCACCGACGACGTTGCCGTTGGCAGACGTCACGTAAACCGCGATGGTGCCGGACTGAGTGAACACCACGCTCGGGTCACTCGCCACACCCGTCGGGTCACCCGCATCAGCAACTGTGACCCACGACCCGAACGGGCCACCCGGAGTGCTCTGGTTGGTGCCCTGAATGGTCCCGCCCGTAGTCCGGGCGTAGACCACCATGAGGCCGCTCGGTGTCTGGAGCGCGGCCGGCTTGCCGACGAACCCACCACCCGTCGAAAGCTGCGCCCACGGAACGAAGGGACCGCCGGGGGTGTTCTGGTTGGTGCCGTACACGTTGCCGTCCGCACCGACCCGGTACAGGGCGATGGTGCCGTTGCTGGTGAGCACCGTCGAGTCGGCGGAGCCCCGGGCGGTGGAGGCCTGCGGCGCGATGGTGAAGACGCCGCCCTGGTAGGTGTGCTCCTGGCCGTCGATCTCGTTGGCGATCATCGAGATGCTGAACGTGCCCGCCGCCAAGGGGGCGGTGTCGAAGGGGACTTGGTAGTTGGTGGCGCCGCCGCTGGTGGCGCGGAAGCGGTTGTAGTAGCCGTTCGGGCCGGTGACCACGTAGTCGAGCCAGTTGATGACGCCGCTCTGCGTCGGGTGTGCCGTGAGGTTCAGCGTGCCGGACACGGTCTGGCCCGAGTTGAAGCCCCACAGCAGGACGTTGAAGTCGGCGGGGATGGCGGGAGCGAGGTTCTTGGAGCGCAGCAGCTCGAAGGAGGAGGTGGGGTAGCCGTCGATGGAGGACCAGTGGGTGTTGGCCGAGTACTCCTTGGTCGGGACGCTGCTGTTGTCCTCGGCGATGTACGTGAAGTCGCCGGCGGCCTGGTTGGTCCAGCCTGCGAAGAGGTTGATGTGCTTGCCGGCGACGGCGAGGGCGTCACCGGGCTGGAGCTGGGACCAACTGCTGAGCTTGGTGCTGTACTTCGGGTCGTCGATACCGGGTGCGGGGTACGTGACCGGCGGGCTGCCGGGGAGTTGCCAGGCCATGTCGACGAGACCGCCGCAGTCGGTGCGGTACGGGCCGCCGACCGCGCTGTCGGAGAACGACTGCCCCTGGTTGTAGGTGACCCCGTGGGCGACCCAGTCCCGGGCACGCTGGACCATCTGGGCGCCGGTGAGCTTGTTCCCGACACCGGTGCCGAGGGTGCCGGTGGAGGTCGGCGTCTTGTTGCCGTCCGGGTAGTAGGTGCCGTCCGCCGAGGCGGGGGAGACGGTGAGAAGACCGGCGGCCACGGTGGTCGCGGCGAGCACGCAGACGCGGCGCAGGGCACGGGCAGGACGGGGCGTGCTGGGCATGGGGGTCCCCCTGGATGTGGGCGGGCGGGCGAGGGTCGGTACAGGTCGGCGAGGGTCAGTGCGGGTGGACGGCGGCGGCGTACCGGCCGGCCGTTGCCGCGGTGAGGGCCCGGGCCAGCAGGTTCTCGGCCAGGGCGTGCGCGGTGGCCGGGCCGTCCGCGCGGACGAAGAGCACCAGGGCGATGCGGCCCTGGTCCGGTACGGCGCGGACGTGTTCGAGTCCGTGTTCCGGGGTGGCGTGCGCCCACAGGACGTCTTCGACGATCCGCGCCGCGGCGGTCGTGGTGGGCGCACCGCTGGTGTCCACGACGGTGGCCCGGACGGGGAGCACGGCGATCAGTCCCAGCCGATGCCGCCGGCGGACGGGCCGGCCACGACCGGCGGCACGGTGGTGGTGCCGTCCCAGCCGATACCGTCCCCGGCCCCGCCCGCGACGACCGGCGGCGCGACGGTGGTGCCGTCCCAGCCGATGCCCGCCGGCGCCGTGGTCGCGGCGGTGGCGGAGGCCGCGGGCGCCAGGATCCCCGACAGGGCGACGGTGACGGCGGCGGTGGCGAGCAGGCGGGCGGTCTTGGACATGGCGGCACCCCAGGCGGCTTGTGTGGTGGGAGATCTGATCGAGGACCAGAGCTTCGGGGAGGCTGTTCGGCGGTTGCCCCGCCGTTCTCCCGGTGACCACCATCCTGCTGGCACCGCCCGCGCCCCGGAAGGTGAGAAGCCCGTCAGCAACCGGCCTGGCCGCTTCAGGACCCGATGCCCCGCCGCCCGCCGCCTTGTTCGTGAGATCCCCGCACCCACCACCGGCACAGCGGTTGATTTTTGGTCATTGACCAACTTTACTGGGGGCAGAAGTTGGTCAATGACCAAAATTGGAGGTGGTGAACGATGCCCGGAATCAAGGCGTTGGTCTCCGGCGCCGGCATCGCGGGCCCGGCACTCGCCTACTGGCTGGCGCGGTACGGGGCGCAGGTCACGGTGGTCGAGTCCGCGCCGGCGCGCCGCACCGGCGGGCAGCTGATCGACATCCGCGGCTGCGGGCGCGACGTGATCGCCCGGGCGGGCCTGGCCGAGGCGGTCCGTGCCGCCCGGACCGGCGCGGACGGGCTGTCGTTCGTGGATGCGCGAGGGCGGCGACAGGCGTCGATGCGGGCGGACGGCTTCGGCGGCGACGGACCGGTGACCGACACCGAGATCCTGCGGGGCGCGCTGGTGGAGATCCTCCACGACGCGACCGGCGGCTCGACCGAGTACGTCTTCGACGACCGCATCAGCGCACTCGACGACCGCAGTGACGGCGTGCACGTCACCTTCGAGAAAGCCGCACCGCGCCGCTTCGACGTCGTGGTCGGGGCCGACGGCCTGCATTCGGGCGTGCGCGCCCTGGCGTTCGGCCCGCAGGACACGGGCGGCGCGCGGCTGCGCCACCTCTGCCACTACCTGTCGTTCTGGACCGCACGGAACACGCTGGGGCTGTGCGACTGGACCGAGGTGTACTCCGAACCGGGCCGCACCATCGGCGCCCGCGCCGTGAACGACAACACCCAGCTGATGGCGTTCCTCTCCTTCCGGTCCGCCCCGTTCCGGTACGACCCCCGCGACAGCGCCGCGCTGAAGACCGTCGTACGCTCCCGCGCCGCCGGGATGCGCTGGCACACCGAAGAACTGATCGCCCAGCTGGAGGACACCCCGGACTTCTACTTCGACGCGTGCAGCCAGGTGGTGGTGCCGCACTGGTCGTCGCGCCGGATCGCCCTCGTGGGCGACGCCGCGTTCTGCGCCTCGCCGCTGTCCGGGCACGGTACGACCATCGCACTCGTCGGGGCCTACGTGCTCGCCGGCGAGTTGGCCCGGGCGCGGGGAGACGTCGCCGCCGGGCTGCGCGCGTACGAGGAGCGGCTGCGGCCGTGGATCAGCCGCGTCCAGCGGTTCGGGCAGGGCAACGGCAGGACGATGACGCCGCGGACCCCGGCCGGCATCGCGTTCCGGCGCGGCGTGGTGGCGCTCCAGGAGCGGCTGCCGCTCGGCGCTCTGCTGTTGCGCGACCAGATCCGCCTGTCGAACGGCTTCGCGCTGCCCGACTACACCCCCTACGAGGGGGCACGGCCGTGATCGCGGCTCACCCCGCACGGCCGGCAGGAACCGACCGGCACCGAGGAACACAGGAGCACGACATGACCACGGAGCGCAGCATGACCACGGAGCACGACCTGCCCACGAAGACGAAGACCTGGTTCATCACCGGCGCCTCCAAGGGCTTCGGCAGGCAGTGGGCCGAAGCCGCCCTGGAACGGGGCGACCGCGTCGCCGCGACGAGCCGCACCCCCGGCGCGTTCGACGACCTGGCCGCCGCCCACGGCGACGACCTGCTGCCGATCCAACTGGACGTCACCGACCGCGCGGCCGTCCACACCGCCGTACGCCAGGCGGCCGACCGCTTCGGCCGCCTCGACGTCGTCGTCAACAACGCCGGCTACGGCCTGTTCGGCATGGTCGAGGAGATCAGCGAGGAGCAGGCCCGGGCACAGATCGACGTGAACCTGCTCGCCCCGCTGTGGGTCACCCAGGCCGCGCTGCCGCACCTGCGGGCCCAGGGCGGCGGACACATCATCCAGGTCTCCTCGATCGCCGGCGTCTTCTCCCTGCCGGGCCTGGGCGTCTACCACGCCTCGAAGTTCGGCCTGGAGGGATTCACCGCCAGCCTCGCCAAGGAGGTCAAGGACTTCGGCATCAAGGTCACCCTGGTCGAACCCGCCGGATACTCCACCGACTGGGCCGGGCCCTCCGCCGACCGGGCCGAACCCCTGCCCGCCTACGACGGTTTCCGCGCCGCCATGCAACGCCCGGCCGGAGTGCGCGGCGAGCCGACCGCCACCCGCACGGCGATCCTCACCGTCGTCGACGCCGACGAGCCGCCCCTGCGGATCTTCTTCGGCAAGGGGCCCCTCGACGTGATCCGGGCCGAGTACGCCTCCCGCATCGAGGAGTGGGGGCGCTGGGACGCGGTGTCCCAGGCGGCGTTCGGCGCCTGAACAGGGCCCTGAACAGGCTGCTTGTACCGAACAGGCTCCTTGTACCATGACCGGGAAGTCGCCGGTGGGTGGCGCAGGACGGAACGGGACACGAGGATGCGCTGGACGCTGGACGACGTGATCGAGGCTGCGTTCACCACGCTCGAAGCCGACGGCCTCGACAAGCTGACGCTGCGCGGGGTCGCCCGGACCCTCGGTTCCCACCTCAACTCGGTGAGCTCGTACGTGAAGACGAAGCAGACACTCATCGAGACGATGGCCGACCACATCGTCGGCTCCGTCGACGTCACCCACCTGCCCGACGAACCGGTCGAGCGGGCCCGCACGGTCGCCACCCGCTACCGGGACGCCCTGCTCGCACACCGCGACGGCGGCCGCCTGGTCGCCGGCACGTTCAACGGCACGGGCAAGACCCTGCGCGTGGCCGACACCATCGCCGGCGCCCTGCTGGACGCCGGACACCCGGAGCCGGACGCCGCCCGCCTGTGCTGGTCGATCGTCTACTTCACCCTCGGCCTCACCCAGGAACAGCAGACCCCCTCCGACAGCCCCCGCGGCTCGTTCCACGACCTCGTCGCCACCGGCGGCTACCCCGCCCTCGCCCGGATCGGCGAGGACCTCATGGTCGCGGACTCCTTCGACAACCGCTTCCACTACGGACTGTCACGACTGCTGCCCCCGAGCGCCTGAACCCGCGACCGGGAGGCGAGCACGGGAGACGAGAACGGGCGGCGAGCACAGGAGACGAGCACGGCGAAGCAGCCGGACCCCGCCCGGGGCAGGACTGCTTGTGGAGTCGAAGCCGGGCTGGGATGATCCCGATGTGTCGCACGGCGGCACGGCACGTTCGACACCGCACCGGGGGGCTGCGCGCATGCTGGACATGCTGGGGTTGGACCGTGTCTCGGAGGCCGTCTACCGGGCCATGCTCGCCGATCCGCAGGGCGGCGTCAGGGAGTTGTGCGACCAGCTGGGCATGCCCGAGCCCGCCGTACGGGAGGCCCTCGACCGGCTCGCCGATCTGCAGCTGCTCCGGGCTTCCCGGGAGGCACCCGGGCTTCTGCTGCCGGTGAGCCCCGCGCTCGGGCTGGAGCTGATCCTGCGCCGCCAGGAGCAGGAACTGCTGCGCCGCCAGCAGGATCTGGAGATCGGCAAGGCCGCGGCCGCCCGGGCGATCGCCGAGTACGCCGACCTGCGGCCGAACACCCCGGTCGAGACCGCCGAGCGCCTGGTGGGCCTGGACGCGATCCAGGCCAAGCTGGAGATCCTCGCCCAGGAGGTCACCGGGGAGTGCCTGTCCGTGATGCCCGGCGGAGCGCAGTCCCAGGCCAGCCTGGACGCCTCCCGGCCGCTGGACGAGGCGGCCATGCGGCGCGGGGTGGCGCTGCTGACGCTCTACCAGGACAGCGTGCGACACGATCCGGCGACGCTCGCCTACGCCCGCTGGATGACCGAGGAGAGCGGCCTGGTCCGCACCTGCCCGACGCTGCCGCCCCGGATGCTCATCTTCGACCGCCAGGTCGCCGTGGTCCCGATCGACCCGGCCCACACCCGGCTCGGCGCCCTGTGCACGCGCGAGCCCGGGATCGTCGTCTCCCTGGTCGCCCTCTTCGAACGGACCTGGCAGGCCGCCGTCCCGCTCGGCGCCGACCGGCGCAAGGACACCGAGACCGGCCTCAGCGCCACCGAGCAGGAACTCCTGCGGCTGCTCGCGTCCGGCCTCACCGACGAGGCCGCCGGCCGGAACCTGGGCCTGTCGGCGCGCAGCGTCCGCCGCCAGATGGCCGGGTTGATGGAGCGCCTCGACGCGTCGAGCCGCTTCGAGGCCGGCCTCAAGGCGGCGCAGCGCGGCTGGCTCTGAGCGACCGCTCCCCCGACACCCGGCCGGCTGCGGTCACAGGCCGACCACGGTCGCAGGCCGGCTACCGCCGCCCGGCGAGCAGGTCCTCGATCACGGTGTCGAACCCCCGTGGGGGGCGGCCGAGAAGGTCGGCGACGTCGTTCGTCGCCCGGTCGTACCGGTTCTCGCCGTGCAGCCTGGCCATCGTGGCGATGTGGTCGAACACGTGGTCCGGCAGGCCCTGGTTCCTGAGGTCGTGCTCCAGCCACTCCTGGTAGGGCACGTCGACGTAGGTCACCTCGCGGCCCAGGGCGGCGGAGAACTCGGCCGCGATGGCCGTCATGTCGCGGGATCGGGCCCCGGTCAGTTCGTAGACGCGGCCGGTCCGGGGGGCGGGGTCGAGCAGGAGCACGGTGACGACCTCGGCCACGTCGGCGGCCGCGACCGGTGAGGTCCGGGCCGCGCCGAAGGGCAGGCGGATCGTGCCGTCCCGCCGGATCGAAGCGGCCGCCACCCCGGTGAAGAGCGGATTCTCCATGAACACGGTGGGCCGGACGTGGACGACCGGCGCCCCGGACCAGTCGAGGACGTGTTCGGCGAGGTAGTGCAGTCGCTGCTGCCGGGACTCGGTGTCGCTGGTGAGGTCCATCTGCGAGACGGTCATCTGCGAGATGCTGACCAGCAGTTCCAGGCTTGCGCTCTCCCGGGCGGCGGCCGCCACCGTCGCCGCGGCCTCCAGGTAGGCGGACGACACGCTCATCCCGAAGTAGGCCCGGCGGCAACCGGCCAGCGCCTCGACCACGTCCGCACCACGGGTGAGGTCGCCGACCACCACCTCCACGCCGCCCATCGCCCTCAGCTCCGAGGCCCGTTCGTCGTCGTGGTGCACGAGGGCCCTGACGGGCGCGTTCTGCGCCCGCAGCCCCTCCAGGACCCTTCGTCCGACTCCGCCGACCCCACCGCCGGCGCCGGTGACAAGGACAGGTTCCACGAGCACGACGATTGCCTCCCACCTACCTGACCGGGACTTCCGGTGCACTGCCAACGCTCCCGCGCCGGGAAGGTTCCGCGGGTCTTGACACCGGGGCGGGCTCATCGGCGTCCGTGAGGGCACGTCAGGCGCATCGGCGTCCCGTCCGGTCCGGATCGCAGGCCTGGCGGGCGGAGGCGGCGAGCCGGTCGGCGAGCGCGAGGACGAGGCCGCGGAGTTCGTCCGGCCGCTCGATGACGAACGGCCGGTCGAGCGAGGCGAGGACGGGGGGCAGCCAGTCGAGCCGCTCCGCCCGCAGTTCGACGTGCAGCCACCGCTCGGTGTGCGGATCCGTTCCTTCCTCGGGTACGGGCTCCTCGATGCTCGCGACGCTGGCGGGGAGCCGGGCGCGGATCTGCTCGACCGTCCCGTGGATCCGCAGGGTCACCTCGTACCGGTATGCGGCCTTGGCGAGCCCGGACAGGACGCGCTGGGCCGGGTCGAGCCCGGCAGGCGGCTCGAACGAGCCCGGCAGGGGCCGCGCGTCCGCGATGCGATCGAGCCGGAAGGTCCGGTCCTGGCCGGCCCCGGAATCGACCTCGGGCTCGATCCCGGGATCGGTGCCCGTGACGTACCACCGGCCCCCGTGGGTGACGATCCCGTACGGGTGCAGCGTGCGCTCGCTCCGCCGGCCGTCCCGGGCGGTGTACCTGATCGAGATCGGGCGGCAGTGACGCACCGCGTCGGCGACGGCGAGCAGGACACCCGTCTCCGGGGTGGCCGCCTCGCCGGGCTCGGCCGTGAAGGCGAGGGATTCCAGGACGGCGTCGAGCCGACGGGCGAGGCGCTCGGGCAGCGCCCGGCGGATCTTGGCCGCCGCCGTCTCGCCCGCCGTCCCGGTCGCGGTCCCGGTCGCCGTCAGCAGCCCCGCCCTGCGGCCCGCGACGAGGCCGAGCAGCACGGCGAGCGCCTCGTCGTCGTTGAGCATGAGCGGAGGCAGGCGGTACCCGGGGGCGAGCCGGTACCCGCCGTAGCGGCCGCGGACCGCCTCGACGGGGATGTCGAGGTCGACCAGGTGGTCCACGTACCGCCGCACGGTGCGCCCGTCGACGCCGAGCCGGTCGGCGAGTTCGGCCACCGTCCTGATGCCGCCCGACTGCAGGAGTTCCAGGAGGGTGAGCACACGGCTGGTCGGTCGGCCCATGTCCACGAGCCTAGCGCTGATACCGGACCGATTCTGTCCACTATCTCCTCTACCGTCCGGGGTGCAACGGCTTCACCGACCCGAGGAGAGAGCACCATGGACTTCGTTTCGATCCGGATCATCACGGACGACATCGCACGCCTCGTCGGCTTCTACGAGCGGGCCACGGGGGTACGGGCGCACTGGTCCACCGAGGACTTCGCCGAACTGCGGACCGCCGGCGGGACCCTCGCCATCGGCAGCACCCGGACCGTGGCGCTGTTCGCGCCCGGCTCCGCCCGTCCGGCCGACAACAACAGCGTGATCCTCGAATTCCTCGTCGCCGACGTGGACGCCGTGCACCGGAACCTGACCGGCTTCGTCACCGACTTCGTGACCGAGCCCACCACGATGCCCTGGGGCAACCGGTCGCTCCTGCTCCGTGACCCCGACGGCAACCTCATCAACTTCTTCACACCCGTCACACCGGCGGCCGTCGAGAAGTTCGCCCGCTGACGACGGCGCGGCCGCCCGGGCGGGGCCGGTCCCCGCGGCACACTCCGCACCGGCTCGCGGGCCCGGGCCGCCGCCGGGGGTGGTCGCGGGCGGAGAGCGGGTGCGGCAACCTGGTACCACCGCCCCGCCCGACCGCGACACCATGGGGCCCGCCCCACCGCCGATCCCCTGAGGAGCACGTCATGACCGACCGCACCCGCGAGCACCTGCTCGCGGCCATCGAGATCGCGGCCGACGCCCGGGCGCACGGCAACCACCCCTTCGGAGCGCTGCTGACCGACTCCGCCGGGAACGTCCTGCTCACGGCCGAGAACTCGGTGCTGACCGACCGCGACGTCACCGCCCACGCGGAGACCAACCTGGTGCGGGAGGCCTCGCGCACCCTGGCCCCGACGCAGCTCGTCGACGCCGTCCTGTACACGAGTACCGAACCGTGCGCGATGTGCGCCGGGGCCATCTACTGGAGCGGCATCCACAAGGTCGTCTACGCGCTCGCCGGGGCGGAGCTGAACGCCATCGCGGGGGTGGACCCGGAGGAGCCGGTGCTCGACCTGCCGTGCCGCCAGGTCTTCGCCGCCGGCGGCAGCACGGTGGAGGCGTCCGGCCCGCACCTCTTCGAGGAGGCCTCCGCGGTGCACACGGGGTACTGGGGGTAACGCTCTGGCCCACCCCCGCTGTCCGGCTCCTCCGTCCGGCGTTTCAGTCCGGCTCTTCAGTCCGGCGGCTCGGGCGGGCGGGGCAGGCCCGGTTCGGGCTCGGGCTCAGGCCCGGGCGGCGCGGGTGACGGCGTAGCCGGGCCCGGGAGCACCGGATCCGGCGGCGGCTCGGGCACGCCGGGCGGCAACGGAGGATCCGGCACCACCGGCGGACTGATGGATCCGACGGACTGGGACTGGGACTGGGACTGGGGCTGGAGCCGGGACTGGGGCTGAGGCTGGAGCTGCGTGGAACCGTGCGGCATGACTGCTGCTCCCTTTCGTCAGAAGATCCGACCGCCGTAGAACGGGTCGTAGTAGAGCCCGTAGCGGTCGCGGACGTCGGCCGACACGTCGGCCGCGCCGTCGTCGAGGCCGGGACCGTTCCTGATGTCGTCCTTGGACCGGTCGACGTACACCTTCTGCTCGCCGATCTCGATCCGGATCACGGTGCCGGCGGGCAGGAGCACCCGCCTGCCGAGGATCCACGGACCGGTGTCGACGACCAGGTGCTGGGCGCCGACCGCCTCGGACAGCTTGTCGATCTTGCCGATCGCTCCGTCGGTGGCCTCGACGTGGAAGCCGATGAGGTCGGTGCCCGCCGTGTGACCGGCGGTGTCCCGGAACTCCCAGATGTTGACGCGATCACTCACGACCGTCTCCTTCCGTCGTCGGGTCTGGCTGTCGGGTTTGGCTGTCAGATCCGGCTGTCAGGTCTGACTGCCGGATCGGGCTGTCGGATTCGGGCTGTCGGTACGCTTCGGCTGCCCCCGATCCTGAGCTTCATGCCACCGTGTCGTCGACCGTGGCCTCGACCGGTCCGCCGCCCTCCTCGACGTGGCGCTTGAAGTCGGTCAGGTCGTCGATCACCCGGCGGTCGACGAACCCGAGCGCCTCGGCGAGGTGCTCCCAGAGCCCGTGCGGTTCGACCTGAAGCTGGAACATCACCCGGGTGACGGCGTCGCCCACGGCGTGGAAGGTGACCACGCCCTGGTGCCGCACCGGGCCGGGGCCGCTGTCCCACGCCACGCGGTCGTTCTCCACCAGCTCCGTGGTCACGGCCGTGAACTCGCGCGGGCCGGCGGCGGTCCGGACCACCCAGCTGGTGTCCTGGCCCGACCGGTCGACCCTGACCACACCCCGCATGAACTGCGGGAACTCCTCACACCTGACCCAGCTCTCGTAGACCGTGCCGAGCGGCGCCGCCACCTCGACGGACTCCTCGATCCGGTGCATCGCTCCTCCTGACATGTCGGTGCCCGCCCGGGCCGGCGGGCCTTCAGGCCCCGGCTGCCCCGTTCCCGGGCCGATATGCACCCGAGCTGAACCCTCGACGCGGCCCCTCGGCTCGCCCCCCTCACCCGTCTCCCCCGTCTCGCTCCCCCTCGCCCCCCTCGTCCCCCTCACCCGAACGGCCTAAAGCCGTGGCCGGGCCCACACCTCACCTCCGGCAGGTGTGAATCCCGCCGAACGGGAAAACGGGGTCCGGGAAGCGGGCCCGGGGAAGGTCCGCCCACAGCGCCGCGCTGCGGCCGTCGCGGGAGGAGAGCGAGCGTGTGGTGGAGCCTGTTCCGTCTGCTCCTGGCAGGTGCGGGGGTGGCCCTGACCACCTACGTCCTGGACCGGACCGCCGAACGGCTGGTCCGCAGATTCGCCCCGCACCGGCCGGGCAGCGTCATGCCGGGGATGCTGCGCAGCTGCCGGCGCCCCCTGATCACCGTGCTCGCCACCTCGCTGTCCCTCGCCGTCCAGCCGTGGGTCGGCGGTTCGCCGGAGACCCGGGAGCAGCTGCACCACCTCCTGATCCTGCTGGCGATCGCCTCCGGCGGATGGCTCGGCGCCCGGGTGGTCGGGCTCGTCGTCGAAGGCGCCGTCCGCCTCGCCGTCCACCGCCGCGACCCGTCCTCGGCCGGTCGTGCCCGTACCCAGGCGGGTCTGCTCGGCCGGATCTGCCAGGCGATCATCGCGATCGCCGCCCTGGGCGCGATGCTGATGACCTTCCCGTCCGTGCGCGGCATCGGGACCAGTCTGCTCGCCTCGGCGGGCCTGGTCGGCGTGGTCGCGGGCATCGCCGCGCAGAGCGTGCTGGCCAACCTCTTCGCCGGGGTGCAGCTGGCCTTCGGCGACCTGGTCCGGATCGGCGACGTGGTCGTGGTGTCCGGCGAGTGGGGCACCGTGGAGGAGATCACCCTCACCGCGGTGGTGATCGCGACCTGGGACCAGCGCCGCCTGGTGATGCCGATGTCCTACTTCGCCGGCCGCCCGTTCGAGAACTGGTCGCGCCGCTCCAGCCGGATCACCGGCACCGCCTTCCTCCACCTCGACCACCGGGCCCCGGTCCCCCTGCTGCGCAAGGAGTTCGACGCGTTCCTCGCCGACAGCCCCCTCTGGGACGGCGAGGGCAGCGCCCTCCAGGTCGTCGACACCACGCCCACCACCATCGTGGTCCGGCTCCTGGCGACCGCCGCCAACGCCGACGACGCGTTCTCCCTCCGCTGCCAGCTCCGCGAGCACCTGGTGACGCACATCTGCGAACACCACCCCGAGGCGCTTCCCCGGGTGTCCGTCACCCCGGCGCCCCGGACCGAGCCGGACACCCCGCGCGCCCCCTTCCCCCCGCCCGCTCAGTAGTCACTCAGTAGCCGCTCAGTAGCCGCTCAGCAGGGCACGCACCCGTCGCAGCTCCTCCGGACCGACCGTGCTGTGCCAGCGGCCCGGGTCCGCCGGACGCCGCCCCCACAACAGCAGGACGCGCACCGCGGCGTCGCTCTCGATGGTGGCCGGGCCCTCGGGCGGGGCCAGGGCGATGGACGCGCCGTCGGCGTCCGCGGTCACCAGGACGTCGTCGGTCCCGGGGACGCGCAGGCGGGCCTCGACGCTTCCCCCGGGCCCGAGGTCGAGTCCGGCCACGCCCCGGGCCAGCAGTGGCCGGCCGACCAGCCGCACGCTGTGCGACGTCATCCACGGCTCGGCGAGCGCCTCCCGGGCCGTACGGTCGTCGCCGGTGAGGTCCCACCGGTGGAGGATCAGTTCCTCGCGCAGGTGCTCGGCGAAGAACGGCACCGTCACGGTCCGGCCGGTCCACCGCACCTCGGTGTCCGGGGGCAGGTCGCTCTCCGCGGCCGCGGCGACCTCGGCCAGTTCGGCGCAGCGGGCGGCGAAGGCCTCCCACAGCTGTGCGTCGGACATCCGCCGGTACGGCTCCTCCCGGTCGAAGCCGCGGGTCTCCACGGGCTCACCCGCGTGGAAGGCGCGCAGGACGCGGGCGAGTTCCTCGGCGTTGCCGGTCTGGTGGGCGAGGACGTCCCGCACCGTCCACGCCTCGCACCACGTCCCGTCGTCGGGCCTGCGTTCCTGGACCGCCCGCACGAACGGGACGAGTTCCGGCAGGACGTCACTGACCGCAGCGGGAATCATGCGCCATGGGTATCCCGGCAGCTGCGCCGGGCAAACCTGCCGCCGGACAGTTCGGCTGCCGGATGGTCACCTGGCGACCCAGCCCGTGTCCGTCGGCCTGCGTGGTGACCGGACGACAAATGTTGATTCTTAAACTATAGTGGCGATGCCGCACCACCCCGCCACCGGCTCTCCCGGGCCGTCCCACACCTTGCGGAGGAACCATGGACCAGCTCGTCACCGACAACACCGAGAAGTCGCGCTTCGAGATCCAGGACGGCGGAGAGCTCGCCGGCTTCGCCGAGTACCACCGCTCGGACGACGAGATCGCCTTCATCCACACCGAGATCGACCCCCGCTTCGAAGGCCGCGGCCTGGCCGGCCGACTGGCACGCGCGGCACTGGACACGGCCCGCGAGCAGGGACTCGCCGTCCTCCCCTACTGCCCCTTCATCCGCGGCTGGATCACCAAGCACCCCGAGTACACCGACCTGGTCCCCGCCTCCCACCGCGCCCGCTTCGGCCTCTGAGCCGGCCGCCACACGCCGCCGCCGGCCGGCGCCACGGCGACAAGCGTGAGGCCCCCGGCCCCGCACCCCGGACCCGGACCCGGACCCGGCCCCGGATTGCCAACTCCCCCGCCGGGGAGGCGGCTTGCCGGAAGCGGTGACGCCTCGGACAATCGCTGTCATGTCGACGAACACCTCGGAAAGCCACTCCGCGCCGTCCCCGGCCCCGGCCCCCGGCAGGCACGTACTCCTGATCGGCGCGTCCCGAGGCCTCGGCCTCGCCCTCGCCCAGGAATGGGCGCGGGCCGGCTGGCAGGTCGTGGCCACCGTGCGCGGCTCGGGCCGGACCGGGCTGCACGAGCTCGCCGACGCCCACGCCGGGCAGGTCGAGATCGAGACCGTCGACATCACCGAGCCCGAACAGGTCGCGGCGCTGAGCGCTCGCCTGGCCGGCCGGACATTCGACCTGCTCTTCGTGAACGCCGGCGTCACGAACCAGCCCGAGGGCACGGTGGCGCAGACCTCCACCGAGGAGTTCGTCCGGGTCATGGTCACCAACGCGCTGAGCCCGCTGCGCGTCATCGAGGCCCTCCAGGACCTCGTCGAGCCCGCGGGCACGATCGCGGTGATGTCCTCGGGCCAGGGCAGCGTGGCCAACAACGAGCACGGCGGCCACGAGGTGTACCGGGGCAGCAAGGCCGCGCTCAACACGTTCATGCGCAGCTACGCGGCCCGGCACAGCGGCGGACCCCGGCCCCTGGTCCTCATGGCCCCCGGCTGGGTGCGCACCGACATGGGCGGCTCGGACGCCCTGCTCGGCATCGACGAGAGCATCCCGAACGTGGTCAGGACGCTCGACGCCCTCCGGAGCAGCCCGGGCCTGCACTACGTCGACTACCTCGGCCGAACCGTGGCCTGGTGAGCGCTGCGCCCCGGAGCACCACGGCGCTGACGGGCCGCGGGTTCGACCCGACCGTCGAGCCCGCGCAGTACCCTGCTCCCCGCTCCCCGCTCCCGGTTCAGGAGGGGAGGGACGCGAGCCAGTCGGTCAGGATCCGGTTGACCTCGGCGGGGCGTTCCTGCTGGACCCAGTGCCCGCAGCCGTCGAGGACGTGGCTGGAGAGCAGGCCGGGCAGGGTCGCGGGGTAGGCCGCGATCGCGTCGGCCAGCCAGGTGGTGGAGGCGTCCCGGCTCCCGCCGATGAACAGCGATGGCTGGGTGACGGGGGCGCCGTCGAAGTCGGCGAGGTCCTCCCAGTCCCGGTCCATGTTCCGGTAGCGTCCCAGCGCTCCGCCCATGCCGGTTCGCTCGAACTCCCCGGCGTAGAAGTCGAGTTCCTCCGCGCTGAGCCAGCCGGGCCGCCGCCCGGCGGGGAACCGGTCACGAAGTGTCCCGCCACGGCTGACGAAGTGCGGGTCGGGAGCGTCGGCCGCCGGCATGGTGTCGGCGGACAGCGCGGCGTAGAAGCCCGCGAGCCAGCCGCGCACGTCCGGTTCGATCTCGGCCTCGGCCCGGCCCGGCTCCTGGAAGTAGGAGACGTAGAACTCCTCGTCGCCGCCCAGGTGCCCGAAGACCTCGCTGGGCCTCGGTCCGCCCCGCGGGAGGTAGGGAACGCTCAGCAGCCCCACGGCGCGGAAGACGTCCGGTCGGATCAGGGCGGAGTTGGCGGCGATGGTCGAGCCCCAGTCGTGGCCGACGATCACCGCGGACCGTTCACCCAGGGCGTGCACCACCGCGACGTTGTCCTCGACCAGGTCGAACATCCGGTACGCGGTCACCTCCTCCGGCCTGGAGGAGCGCCCGTACCCGCGGACATCGATGGCGACCGCGCGGTACCCGGCAGCGGCGAGCACCGGCAGCTGGTGGCGCCAGGAGTACCAGGACTCCGGGAACCCGTGCAGCAGCAGGACCAGCGGCCCGGTGCCCTGCTCCACCAGGTGGATCCGGCCGGCGGGCGAGGGGACCAGCCGGTGCGTGGGGCCCGTGGTCAGCGACGGTGACATGTGTCGTCCTCCTGGGATCTCGATCCGACGTACACCAAGTTCGGTTCGGCAGGCTGCTGTTCGGCGGCACGATGCCGATGCGGTGCCGATGCGGTGCCGATGCGGTGCCGATTCAGGTGCCGACGCAATGCCGATCATGCTGCGCACGCACCGAGCAGGGCGAGGCTTGTTGCCGTTTCGGCAAACCGACCCGCGACCGCGTACCGCGGATCGGCACGAATACGGCGACGGTTCGCCGCATCAACGCCGTCCGCCCTGGAAACACGGGGACGGGAACTGACGCCCCTCCCGCTACGGGCGGAGCGGCCCTGGGTTGCCTGCTGGACAAACTGATCGCCGACCACGTCGTCGCCAGCAGCGCGCTCAGCTGTCCGATCCAGGCGTTCCGACCGGCAACGGCCGACTCACGAGGCATGCCCTCCTGGAAGCCGCCCGGCGCCTCGGGTCTACAGTCCGCCGCCGCAACCTCCCCCGCACCCGCCGCCGCAGCCTCCGCCACCGCATGCGCCGCCCAGACCACCACCGTCATGGCTTCCCCCGGAAGCAGCGGCCTGGCGGCGTGCGCGCGAGGCGGCGACCGCCGCCTCGCGCAGGACCCGCGCGTGTGCCTGCGACCCGGCGAGCGCCAGCCGGAGGTCGTGCTCCTGCGGGAGGACGTCCAGCCCGCCGAGCGCGACGCTTCCCCCTCTGTGCCGCCAGCGGGCCTGGGCACCGGCCTGCGCCAGCACCCGGTCACCGAGCACCGTGGTGTGGCGGCGGACGAGCCTGTTCCGGCGGACGAGCAGCAGAACGGCGCAGCACAGAACCTCGAAGGCCAACGCCGCCAACAGGCCGTTCCCACCGTCCGCGACCAACCAGCACCCGGCGGCCACGCCGGCCGTCATCGCCAGCCCCAGCACCACCCGCAGCCGGGTTCGAGCCTTCACGGCGCGCCGGTACAGTCCCTCGTCCTGCACCAGGCCTCGGCCGGCGAGCCGCTGCCGCAGGGCCGCGACCGCCGGGCCTGCTTCCACCTCCACGACCACACTCAGCAGGTCACGGGTGCGGCTCTGCCCGACGGAGGCCACCACGGCGGCCTCGAAGTCGTTCTTCCGCGCCCGGCGAGTGGCGGTCACCTCACCCGAGCGGGAGGCGACGAGGTCGCCGCGTTCGTGCATCAGCACGAGCGCGGTCTCGCCCACGTGCCGGGCGAGGCAGGCCAGTTCGTACAGCCGCTCAACGCCCTCCGCTCCGCCCGCCGCCCGCTCCGCACGGTGCAGCTCCCGCAGCGCCGCACGGTAGCCGAGCCCGGCCACGAGAAGGGCGACGCCCGACACGAGGAAGAACCCCACGAACGGCCCCATCGCGCCCCCTTCGCCACCGGTCACGCCAGTGTGGAGCGGAGCGCCGCACTCAACAATCCTTATTTGGCCAAGAGTTGGCGGTCACCTGCAACTCTCCGAGCCCCCTACGCCCTGGAGAAGACCCGCTGCGCGCTCCCCCGTGGCTGACCGCCCAGGGCGGCCACCGTACCCTTCCGCTCCTCCTGCAGATAGATCTCGCAGTCACCCCCGGAGTAGTAGTCCCGCAGCACCACGAAGACACCCGACCCCGCGTCGTCCACACTCCCCGTCCGCCAACTCCCCTGGTACTCCCCCAACGCCGCCCCCTGCCCGACGGGATCCTTCGCGCAGAAGTACCCGTCGAGCCGCACCTCACCGAGCCGGCCGCCCTCCCGCAGTTCGATCACCTCGTCCCGCGACGCCCAACGCCCCACGTAGTCCTTCGGATCCGGCCCTCCCGACCGAGCCTTCAGATACCCCGTCAGACCGGCGATCAGCAGGAAACCCGCCAGCAGGACAGCGCCCTCCCGGGACTTCAGGTACGTCCATCGACCAGCCACAGCTCCCCCTCGCTCCACGCCGTCGTACTCGAAGTCACCACGGCCATCTCAGCCCTTCTCCATGACGAACCCCTTGCTCGCCAGCAGCCACAGGTCCTTCTCGTTGGTCATGGCCGTCAGCCAGATCCTGCAGTCGCCTCCCCCGTCCTTACGGGTCGCCGTCACATACACCCCCTGACCGGCGTCGTCGAGGTAGGACTTCTTCCAACTCCCCTCCAGTTCCGTCAGCTGCGCCGGATCGGCCTCCCTGCTGTCGCACACGTAGGCCGGCACCGTCGCGGACCCGATCCGCCCGTCCGGGAGGAACTCGAGCACCGCCGGGCCGCCGCTCCACCGTCCGACCGGGTCTGACACGTCAGGCCAGGAAGGCCGGAACGTCAGCCACACGACCACGCCCACGCCGAGAACACCGAGAACCCCACCCAGCACGCCGAACAGGACGCGCCGTCCCCTCGTCACACGATCCTCCACCGAATTCCTGATCGATCAATCCGCATGACATTCGAACACCAAGGACAGTAGCGACCGGGAGGCTTCGGAGCCGCCCCACCCTGCCGACACCCGGACCCGGCCTGCCCGGACGGGGGTCGGCAGGCCTCGGTCAGCGCACGATGAAGGCCTCGGTCAGGGACCCGCCGGGGGGAAGCTCCGAGCACGGAATGTCGGACGCCTGTTCGGAGATCGATTCGCCGGCCCGGGCGAGGACGACTCGCAGGCAGGCACTCCCGACTTCCGAGGCCCCCCACCCCGTCGGGTACACCACGTCAGCCATCACACCCACCACAACGGAGCCCCCGTCCCCGGCCAGCGTGACGACGTGCACCGCGGTGCGCGCCGCGAGCGCCTCCAGCGACATGGCCGTCTGCGGCCCGGCGGTGAAGGCAGGCACCAGCCCGGCCGCGTACCGATGGGCATCCGCCCCGGCCTCGGCCTGCGCCCGGACGCGACGGTCCCCGGCCGCGGACCGGTCATGGAAGGCACTGACGACGAAGTCCGTCACAGCCAGCACCAGCACGGCGGCGGCCACGGCGAGTACCCAGCGAAGAACCCTCATCTGATCCACTCCGAAACAGCCGGCCCTGGCGAACCAAGCGGGTTGGTCAATCGGGAAGCGCCGGCGGAAGCACGGCGGTACACCTCCCTCCCCGGCAGGAAGGAAGGGGCACCGCGCGTCCCGGCCGGCCGCTCAGCGCTGCACGGCTTCGACCTTCTCCATGGTGAGTACAGCACGGAGTTTCGCGAGGAAGCACGTCATGCGACTCATTCCCCTCCGACCGTCCAACTCATCGGTGTCAGAGCCGGATTCACGATGACCCTACGGTCCGTCGATGTCCTCGACCGCCCCGGGTTGTCGTAGAGCGGCCAGCCCCCACTGGCAGGCGGTGACCGTGGTGGCCGAGCCGGCGACGTGGTCGGCGTTCGGTCGGACGGTCCGGTGCGGCCACAGCACCGCCCCGCTCACTGGCGGGCGGGGCGGGGCAGGTCGTCGAGCCAGGCGCCGATGAGGCCCTGGACGGTCTCGGCGCACTCGACCTGCGGGTTGTGGCCGACGCCGTCGAGCACCGTCGCCGCCATCCGGGGGTAGTGGTCGAGCAGGGCGAGTTGGTCGCGCCAGCCCACCAGGGCGTCCTGCCGGGTGGTGACCAGCAGGTGCCGGCCCTGGTGGGCTGGCACGCGGTGTTCGGGCCAGTGCGGCAGCAGGAAGTCGGCTTCGAGTTCGGCGGCGGCCGCCTGGTCGTGCGCGCGCCATCCCGGCCGGACGTACTGTTCGAAGAGCTTCCAGTTGCGCACGGTGTGACGGGCCATGACGAGGCCGAAGAGTTCGCGGTCGGCGGGCGGGAGCCGGTCGAGGAGCTCGTCGTCACGCTCGGCCACGGTCGCGCCGGGCAGGGTCCGGTCGGGGCCCCAGTGCACGACCGGTACGAGCAGCGCCGATCCCAGGACCTGCGCCCCGAACCTCGCCGTCACCGCCCGGGCCAGCTGTCCGCCGAACGACTGCCCGAGCACGGCGAAGGGCTGCTCACCCAGTTCGGCGTGGATCCAGTCGAAGACGGAGTCGGCAAGGGCGGCCGCCGACGTCGTCCCCGGCAGCCGGGGGCTGGTGCCGTGGCCGGGGAGGTCGAGGTAGAGCCGCCGCCACCCGGGGCGGTCGGCGAAGGCGGGTTCGACGGGGAGCAGGACCCGGTGGTCGACGGTGTAGCCGTGGATCATGACGAGCGGTGTGCCGTCGCCGAATTCGAGGTGCCGGATGGCGGAGTCGGTCATGACGGAAGGGTCCAACCATCACACCAATGGCAAGGTCAAGCCACACCATCAGACACCCACCTCGGGCTCACGCCTCAGGCCCGGCTCCTGACCTCGGTGAGGTACTCCCGGATGGCATCACGGTTACGGGTCAGGCACTGGATCCGACGGGTCATCCGCTCCGTCTCGGACTCCAGGGTGCCGATCATCTCCGGTGTGGCGTCGGCGAAGTGGATCGTCCGCGGGCTGTCCAGGCAGGGCAGGATCTGCCTGATGATCCGCGTGGGCAGCCCGGCGTCCAGGAGCCCGCGGATCTGCAGGACCCGGTCGACGAGGTAGTCGTCGTAGGAGCGGTAGCCGTTCGCCTCGCGGTGCGCGGTGATCAGGCCCTGCTGCTCGTAGTAGCGCAGCAGGCGCGGAGGAGTGTCCGTCAGCCGGGCGAGTTCGCCGATACGCATTGTGACCACCCTCACGTCCGACCGGTGCCGTTCCGGGCTGGACCTTGACATGGATGTCAAGGATAGACGATCGGGCCCATGCCCGAACTCCACTCCCCCAGCCCCTCGAACCCGCCCGCCACCCGGCTTCCCCAGCCCCCGAACCCGCCCGCCGCCCGGCTGCCCTGGCCCAGCCTGCTGGCCCTGAGCACCGCCGGATTCGTCACCATCATGACCGAGGCCCTGCCCGCCGGCGTGCTGCCCGCGATGAGTGCGGACCTCGGCGTCAGCCAGTCCGGCGCCGGACAGTCCGTCACGCTCTACGCGGCCGGCTCCATCGCGGCCGCCATACCGCTGACCGCCGCCACCGCCGACTGGCCGCGCAAGCGCCTGCTGCTACTGTCCGTCGGCGGCTTCGCCGCGGCCAACGCCGTCACCGCGGTCTCGACGAACTACCCCCTCACCATGGCGGCACGCTTCGCCGCCGGCCTGGTCGCAGGCCTGCTCTGGGCCCTGCTGGCCGGGTACGCCCGCAGCATCGTCGCGCCGGAGCAGCGCGGCAGGGCGATGGCCGTCGCCATGGGCGGCTCGACGGTCGCCCTGTCGGTGGGCGTGCCCGCCGGCACCCTGGTCGCCGCGCTGGTGGGCTGGCGCACCACCTTCGGACTGATGAGCGCCGTCGCCGTGGCACTCACCATCTGGATGCTCGTCGCGCTCCCGGCCGTCCCGGGGCGGCCCGGCCACGCCCGCACCCCCGTCCGGCAGGTGCTGCGGGTCCCCGGGGTGGCGGCCGTCCTCACCGTCACGGCGGCCTTCGTCCTCGCCCACAACCTGCTCTACACGTACGTCGCGGCGCTGCTCGCGCCGCTGGGGCTCGGCGGCCGGACCGACACCGTCCTGCTCGTCCTCGGACTGTCCTCCCTGGTGAGCATCCTCGGTACCGGGGCGCTGATCGACCGCCACCTGCGCACCCTGACGATCGCCGCCTGCGCCCTGCTCTCCGCCGCGGCCCTGTCCGTCGCCGCCGCCCTGCTCACCGGCACCTCCTGGCCCGTCTACGGCAGCGCCGGGGTCTGGGGTCTCGCCTTCGGCGGCGCCGCCACCCTCCTGCAGACGGCGGTGGCCGACGCGGCCGGCCCGGCCGGGGACATCGCGCAGTCCCTGCTCGTCACCTGCTGGAACCTCGGCATCGCCGGCGCCGCACTCACCGGCGGTGTCCTCCTCGACCTCGGCGGCCCGAGCACGTTGCCCTGGTCCGCCCTGGCCCTGCTCGCCGCCGCCCTGACCGTCACCGTCGCCGCCCGCCGCCACGGCTTCCCCCGCCCGGCCGGCCACCCGGCCGACTGAGCGGTCCGGTCGTCCGGTCGATGCAACCTTGCGCCTTGGATCGAAGTTCGTCAATATAGATGTATGTCGAATCAGGAACTTCGAGTGCTCGGCCAGGACGACGACGCGGACGGATGCTGCCCCGGGCTGCTGACCGCCCCGCTGGACGAGGAGCAGGCCGTGGAACTGGCGCGGGTGTTCAAGGCGCTGGGCGATCCGGTACGGCTGCGGCTGCTGTCGATGATCGCCTCCCGGGCCGGGGGCGAGGTGTGCGTGTGTGACCTGACCCCGGCCTTCGACCTCTCCCAGCCGACGATCTCCCACCACCTGAAGCTGCTGCGGCAGGCCGGACTGATCGACTGCGAGCGCCGGGGCACCTGGGTGTACTACCGGCTGGTCCCCGAGATGACCGACCGCCTCGCCGGCATCCTGACCCGCCCGGCGGCCGAGCCCCTGCCCGCACCCACCGGGTCCGCCTCGTGAGCACCGAAAACGCGCCGAACACGCCGAACACGCCGAAGTCACCGACCGCACCGACCGCACCGACCGCACCGACCAGACCGAACGGCCCGGTGGCGGCCCGGCTGTCGTTCACGGACCGCTACCTCGCCCTGTGGATCCTGGCCGCGATGGGACTCGGCATCGGGCTGGGCCGCCTGGTGCCCGGCCTCGGGAGCGCACTGGCGGGGGTGACCGTCTCCGGCGTCTCGCTGCCGATCGCGCTCGGCCTGCTGGTGATGATGTACCCGGTGCTCGCCAAGGTCCGCTACGACCGCCTCGACACCGTCACCCGCGACCGCCGCCTCCTCGTCCCCTCCCTGCTGCTGAACTGGATCGTCGGCCCGGCGCTGATGTTCGCCCTCGCCTGGCTCCTCCTGCCCGACCTGCCGGAGTACCGCACCGGGCTGATCATCGTCGGCCTCGCCCGCTGCATCGCCATGGTGATCATCTGGAACGACCTGGCCTGCGGCGACCGGGAGGCCGCCGCCGTCCTCGTCGCCCTCAACTCCGTCTTCCAGGTCGTCACCTTCGGTGCGCTGGGCTGGTTCTACCTGTCCGTCCTGCCCGGCTGGCTCGGCCTGGAACAGACCGCCCTGAACGTGTCGGTGTGGGAGATCGCCCGCAGCGTGCTGATCTTCCTCGGCATCCCCCTCGCCGCCGGCTACCTCACCCGCCGCCTGGGCGAGAAGGCCAAGGGCCGCACCTGGTACGAGGGCACGCTCCTCCCGCGCATCGGCCCCTTCGCCCTGTACGGGCTGCTGTTCACGATCGTCATCCTCTTCGCCCTCCAGGGCGAGGCCGTCACCTCCCGGCCGTGGGACGTCGCCCGGATCGCGCTGCCCCTGCTGGTCTACTTCGCGCTCATGTGGACCGGCTCCCTGTTCCTCGGCCGCGCGGTGGGCCTGGACCACCCGCGGGCCACCACACTCGCGTTCACCGCCGCCGGCAACAACTTCGAACTGGCCATCGCCGTCGCCATCGCCACCTTCGGCGCCACCAGCGGCCAGGCCCTCGCCGGAGTCGTCGGCCCCCTCATCGAGGTGCCCGTCCTCATCGGCCTCGTCCACGTCGCCCTCGCCGCCCGCCGCCTCTTCCCCCAGCCCGCCGCCCCCGGAGGTTCCGCCCGTGCCTGAGCCCAAGCCGTCCGTGCTCTTCGTCTGCGTCCACAACGCCGGACGCTCCCAGATGGCCGCCGCCTTCCTCAACCACCTCGGGGGCAGCCGGGTCGAGGTCCGCTCCGCCGGCTCCGCCCCCGCCGACACCGTCAACCCCGCCGTGGTCGAGGCCATGGCCGAGGTCGGCGTCGACCTCTCCGCCGAGGTTCCGAAGATCCTCACCACCGAGGCCGTACAGGCCTCCGACGTGGTGATCACCATGGGCTGCGGCGACGCCTGCCCGTACTTCCCCGGCAAGCGCTACCTCGACTGGACGCTCGACGACCCGGCCGGACAGGGCGTCGACGCGGTACGCCCGATCCGCGACCGGATCGAGACCCGGATCCGCGGCCTGCTCACCGACTTCGGCATCCAGCCCAGCGCGTGAGAACCCACCGGTAGCCCCAGGGCAGTCCTACGCGCCGGGCGCACCCCGACGCCGTACGCGCTGACGCCGGGCATCGCGGCTCTGGTCGCGGTCACCGTGGTGACGACCAGCTCGTTCACCAAGGCCGCCGCCGCGTTCTGCGCGAACGTCGGCATCCACGCCATCGACCGACGGGCCCCGGCCCCGTGGGCCGAGGGAACCGGCAAACCCCCTGGGCCTGACCGCCCGACCCCCGGCCTTGGGAAGGAAATCCCCCCGCCCTGGCCGCGGAGCAGCAGCTTGCCGCTGTTTCGCGGCCAGCCCAATCTGCCGGTGCGAAAATGCGCTGCTGCTGCAATCGCTCCTGCGAGGAGTCGAAATCCCTGGGGCATCGGGTCACATGTCGGCACCGTTGGGGCCGGCTCTGCTCCGTTCCCCCACCCCACAGCTACTGCTTTCTGCTACAAGGATTCCGCGAATGTCCTGACCTGCCGAAGCTGGGTCCCGGTGAGACGACGCACGGCCCAGAGGAGTTCGGCCACACCAACGGCGGTCGGCTCCGGAATCGAGGACACGTCGGGCAGTGCGACACCGGTCAACGCCGTCAGGTCATCAAAGGAAACATCGAGCACAGCGGAGAAGTCGGCGAGGAGTCCGGGGGTCAGCGGGACGGTACCGCAGCCCACCCCGCCGTAGGTGGAGGCAGACCAGCACCGGCCCGTGACCACGTAGAAGGTCTTGGCTATCGCTGACCAGCCGAGGTTTCGGTTCCGGGCCAGGCACATGAGCACGGCCCCGGGGCTCGCCGGGTACCGCTCGTACGCCCGCAATTCGAGCACCGGCTGCACGTGCCCCTCCTGCGGCAGGGATGCCACGAACTGGCGTACGGCGTCCCTCTGTTCCGACGACAGGGTGACGACGTGCTGGACGAGGCTGGGAACGTGCAATCCGGCCTTCGTGTCCACAGGCGCAAGATCGTCGGGTACGTCGACACCTGCGATGGCGAAGAGGTCCGCCGTGTGCAGGCCTAGAGCGGGCGCGAGCCGGCGCAACAAGGACGGGCTCGGCGCGCCGCCCCGGATCAGGGTCAGGAGTTCGGACTGGTCTACGTCAGCCGACCGGGCCAGGTCAGCGAGATTCACATGTCTGCGGTCCGCCAACCGCTCGACCAGCACACCGAAGCCTTCGTTCCCCGCCACGCGAGCAGCCTAGCCCTCACCGCATGGGTTCACCGGCTTCCTGCCTGGGCGAAGGCTGGGGCCCCGTGGACGGATGAACTCTCCTGTCGCAGCCGTAGCATCGCCGGATGCGCTACATCGACAACCGAGACGTCAACGAGGCCGTGACCGAGATGATGCGGGTACTTGGCCCGCACGACGCGGAGGACTGGTCGGTACCGGCAGGTCCGCTGGAATGGAGCTGCTGGACGACGGCCGCCCACATCGCCCATGACCTGCTGGCCTACGCCGGGCAGATCGCCGCACGCCCGACGGACGCCTATCTGCCCTTCGACCTCGCCGTCCGCTCGGACAGTTCCCCACACGAGGTGCTCCAGGTGGTCACCGCCTGCGCAGGGCTACTCGGCAGTGCACTGGCCACGGCCGGCCCGGAGGTGCGGGCCTGGCACTGGGGTCCTTGCGACTCGTCAGGCTTTGCGGCAATGGGTGTCGCGAGGTGCTCCTGCACACCCACGACATCACCCAGGGGCTGGGCGTGCCATGGCTGCCCCCGGCGCCGCTCTGCGCGGCGGTACTCCACCGGCTCTTCCCCGAAGCTCCACCCGGTGACCCGGCTCATGTCCTCCTCTGGTGCACCGGCCGGGGCGATCTGGAAGACCGTCCCCGCCGCACCTCATGGACCTGGCGCGCGGCAGTGGCCGAGTGATCAGACCTCTCGCAGGAAGACTGAGAGGCGCCCCCGTACACGGCGAACGGTCCCGGTCACAGCACCAGCCCGGTGATCACACCCGCGTCAACGGCCGAACCCGCCCGAGCCCGCACCGTCGTGGGGGCTCGGGCGGCCTCGTCGCGCGCCTGCGCCGTCCTACTGCGTGTGACGGGGTCAGGTGGTGCAGGTGGGGATGTTGTCGAGCCAGGCCGGGCCCTGGACGTAGATGTTGCTGATCCAGCCGCGGTAGTCCGGCAGGTAGGACCAGGCGTCGTTGACGTAGCCCTCGGCCTCGACCTTCTCGGCGTGCTGCTGGCACTGGATGCGGACCGTCGTGGGGCCGGGCAGGACGGCGACGGGCGGGTTGGCGGTCGACGGGGTGGGGCGGATGTTCACCCCGCTGCTCCAGGTCCGGCGGTCGGCGCCCGAGGGGACGTCCGGCGTGTAGCGCAGGGCGCCTGCGTAGTCGGCGGCCGTGTGGCTGGAGAAGTCGGACACCATGAGGTGGGTGTCCGATTCCCGGGCCTCGACGATCTTTCCGCCGCCGAGGTAGATCGCCACGTGGTGAACGTGGGACAGGCCCCAGAAGACCAGGTCGCCGGGGCGCAGCACACCCTGATCGCGGCCGAGTTGCTGTCCGGGCAGGCGGGAGATCCCGGCGGCGTCCTGCTGCCCGACGACGTCGCTGCCGACGGCCTGGGACCAGGCCCAGCGAACGAAACCGGAGCAGTCGAAACCGACGCGGAAGGGGTCGTTCCCGGAGCGCTCGGGGTCGCTGGGGTCGACCTGGCCGTACGTCGCGCCGGGGGTGGTGCCGTGGCCGCCGCCCCAGGTGTACCAAGTACCGGCGGCGACCTGGCTGCAGGCGGCGGCGATGGACCGGCCGGCGGCCTCCGATATCGGAGTGCCCTGCGCGGCACACGCGTCGTCGGCCGGCTCGGACGCGGCGTCGGCCCGGGCCGGGGGCGTCACCGCCGCCAGCAGGGCGACCACCAGGCAGACCAGCAGACTGGCCAGAGCGATACCACGAGTGTTCGTTCTCAACGGAGGTCCTCTTTCACCGAGCCGGAACGGAACGGGTTACGGGACTGACCATCCTCCTGTGAAAGCCGGGCATCAACGCCCCTGCCGAATCGGACAGTTGATGAAACCCAGTCGCCCCACCCCCAGGCGAGCCCCTCGCTTGCCGGGGCAGGGGGCGTCCTGATGCGCCACCTGTGAACGTCCGCCGCGCGCCGGTACCGTCCTTGCAACAGCGCGGTCCTGCGGGGCCGGTGTGGCCGCGATCTCGGGAGAGCAGCCGCGCTTGAGGAGCACCACACACATGACGAGGACCTTCACCAAGACGTTCGCGGACCCCCACACCCAGCAGCGCTCCCTGGCCCACCACCGCTGGATCGCCCGCGCCAACCCCGACGTACGCGTCCCCCACGTCGTCCACGTCCACCCCACCGCGATCGACTACGAGCACCTCGACGGCCACCACGGCACTCCCGACGACCTGCTGACGCTGGCCGACCTCCTCGGCCACCAGCACACCACCGCCCACACCCACCACCTGCACGCCGCCCGTATGAACGCACCTCACACCAGCGGCGCCGTCACGACCGCCGACGTCACGATCGACGACTTCGCCGACAGCCGCCGCGAACGCCTCCAACGACTTCTGGCCACCGGCACCGTACCGTCCCCGCTCCTGACCCCCGACGCGATCGACGACTGGCTGGAGCGGGCCGCCACCATGCCCGCCGCCTTCTACAAGGACTCCAACCCGCGCAACTTCCTCATCACCGACACCACCGTCGCCGTCGTCGACTTCGACTCCCTCACCCTCGCCCCCTTCGGCTACGACCTCGCCAAGATCGTCGTCACCATCTCCATGACCGCCGGCCCCCTGCCCGAGGACACCATCCGCAAGGCCGTAGCCGCCTACAACCGCCATCCCGAGCAGCGCGGTCTTCCCGGGTGCTCCTGGCGCGAGTTCGCCGCGTGGAGCGAGTTCCACCACATCCTCACCACGCCCCACCACGGCACCAACGGCTACCGGTACAGCTGGCACGCGATCAGGCCGGCCTGGACCACCGACATCCTCCGGAACTCCGACAAGGAGTCCGCACCGTGACGAACACCAGCATGACGCTTCATTCGGTCTATCAACCGACAATGTGACACATCTGCGTGATGATCCGATTCCAGACGGTGATCGGCACGTTCTCGACAGTCCCCCCGATCCACTCATCGCGCACGGGCCCTTGCCGCCACGCTGTACCCACCGCCACCCCTCCGGGTGCGCGAGATCAGGAGGGGACATGGCGAGGGGCACCGCCCACCAGGTCGAACTGCTACGCGCAGAAGTCGGGACGGCCCTTCAGGTCGGCCTGGAGGAGATCCGCAACCACACCGACAGCCTCCGGGCCGAATTCACCGCGACGCTGGCGGCCGGCCTGAGCGAACACCGCGACGAATTCCTCGAAGCGATCGCCAAAGAACGGCAGGAGGCCAACCGCAGGCTCCACCACCAGTTGGGCAACCTTCGCAACGAACTCAGCACTCGGCAGAACAGTGGCCGCGTCTCCCTGGACGGCGGCCCCGCCGAAGCGCCTCGGCCCGCCGTCGACTCCCCCGAGACCGTGGGCCAGGCGACGGAAGCCGTTCACCCGACCAGCGGCGATGTCAGCACCAACTCCCCCGGTACCAACGAGCTCCCCGACGCCGAGCCCCCGACATCCGAGCAGGCCGCGCAGCAGGCCGCAGAGCAGACCACAGAGCAGGCCTCCCCCTCCGTAGCCGGCGAGGCCGCGGAAACCGACAGCGAGGAGACAACCGTGTCCGAACCCACCCGTCCCGACGACACGCCGACCTCCCCGCAGGTCCTCACCGAGGACCAGCTCAACCAGATCGCGACCGAGGTCGCCGCCCAACTCGCAGACCGGTTCCGTCCCTCCGGCCCCACGGAGCACGACAAGAAGGTCGATCCGGAGGGCACGGAAGCAGTCGCGCCGGACCAAGCCGTCATCGACGACCTCCCGAGCAGTCGCGCCGACGACGTGTCCGCTCTCATCCCGGAGCCCTTCGTCTGGGAGAACCACGTCAACACCCTCCTCAAGGCCGCAGCCGTGAAGACCGTCGCGATCTCCTGCCACCCCGAGACCTGGGACTTCCTGGCCGCCCAGGCCGAGGGCGCCGACCACTTCTCGAAGCCGGTCAACGACGGCAACGAGGACACGATCCTGTCCGGCCCCAGCACCATCGCCCTCCTCAACGCCCTCCGGGAAACCGCCTACAGCGGAGTCAGCAGCGGCAGCGGCAGCGGCACCAGCATCGGAACGTGGGCCCTCGCCGTCACCAGCTACGAGCGCATCGCCGCCGTCATCAACAGCACCCACCCCGCCGACGAGCAGGCCGGCAACGACCGCCTGCACCAGCCGCGCATCGTCCTCGACGACCGCAGCACCACCAACTCGCCCGCCACCAACTGACCCACCGACACAGCGACGGCCCCGGCCTCAGCGGCCGGCACTGGAGACCGATACGGAAACGACGAGGGCGCATCCACGGCGTATGAGGGCCGAGAACGCCGCTGACCAACGTCGACCACCGAAGGCCGGTCCCGCTGGCCAGTGCCGCTTCGGCAACAAGAACAGAAGGTCACGGGCTCGCGCGGAGGGGACCAGCTCGCTGCGCACCCGGGCGGGCGTGGCGTTGTCGTAGGGGCTTGGCAGGATGCTCCCATGCTCGCCATCCGTCCTGACCAACACCGTGACGACCGGTCCGGTCCTCCCGACCTCCGGGGGGACTTCGAGGTGCACCTGACCGTGGAGCCCGGCGCCGCCGAGGCGTTGGCCGGGTGGGCCGACGGTCATGGCCTGAAGTTCACCCACATCCTGCTGGCGCGCGGTGCGGCACCCTCGCAGCCGATGCTCACCCTGCGCGCCGACGGCTCGTTGGACGAGGTCGCCGCGGCGACGTCCCGCACCACGGGCCGGCTGACTCAAGCCGGGTTCACGGTCCTACGGGCGAAGATCGAGGCCACGCCATGGGCCGAGGGCGTTCCGGTCTCGGACGAGGACGCCGTGCCGCACGGGGCGCACCGGTACTTCGAACACCACGTCAAGCTGCTGCTTCCGGGCCCACTTCCCACGGCCGACCTTACCGACCCCGCCCGCCTCGCGGACCTCGCCGAGTTGGCCGTCCGCCACGGTGCGCACCTGTCGCACAACCCGCGCCGAATACGCGACGACGGCCGGCGCGAGTGGTTCGTGACCCAGCGGTGCCGCCTGGTCGGCCTGAGCACCGCGGGCCACCGCCTGGAGGCGCTGCTCCGGGGCCTTGCCGCCGACGGTCGCGAGGTGGTGTCGGTGGAGCGCGAGTTCGTCGCCGTGGACAGCGACGAGGCCCTGGACGAGGGCTGGATCAGCGAGCACGAGCACGAACAGAACCACGAACGCGAACAGAAGCACGAGCACGAGCAAGAGCAAGAGGGAGACCCGCGATGACCGAGGACCAGCCCCAGTCGCCAGTGGCGTGGGAGGAACTGCAATACGGGCCGTGGCAGGGCGTCCTGCTGCCCCGGCAGCCGCCGCCGGAGGACGTCCGCGAGGACCGGGGCCTGCCCAGGAGCATCCGGCCGATCGACGACGAGGCGGTGAGCCAGCAGCCGGTCTTCGACCCCGCCCTCGCCGGGTACGCCCGGGCCCTGCGGCCCAGCGAACCCGCCTTCACCGACCCGCAGCTCGCCCAACCGTGGCTCGCCGCGCGGCGCGAGGCGCTCAACACCGTGCTGTCCGCCGTCGCCGGCTCGCAGTGGGCCGAGCACCTGGTCCTGCGCGGAAGCGTCCTGCTGCGGGCCTGGTACGGCGAGCAGGCGCGGGAGCCGGGGGACCTGGACTTCGTGGTCCGCCCGACGGACTGGCAGTTGGAGGACGAGCGCACGGACCGCATGTTCGAGGAGCTCGCCGCCGACGCCGAACGGCTCTCGGGCGCGGTGCGGCTGCACGCGGACCAGGCGGTCAACGACGAGATCTGGACGTACAGCCGGATTCCCGGGCGCCGGCTCGTCCTGCCGTGGTCGGCACCCGGCATCCCGGGCGGGACCGTCCAGTTGGACTTCGTCTTCACCGAACACCTGCCCGTCCCGCCGGAGTCCTACCAGCTCCCCGGCGTCACGGGCCGGCTGTTCGCCGCCACGCCACAACTCTCCCTCGCGTGGAAGATCCTCTGGCTGGCCTCGGACGACCACCCCCAGGGCAAGGACCTCTACGACGCGATCCTGCTCTCGCGCACCGACGAGGTGCCCTACGACCTGCTGCGGCAGGTCTTCACCCAGTCCGACGAGACCTGGTCGCGCTGCCCGCTCCTCCCGGAACAGATCGCCGGACTCTACGTCGACTGGGACGAATTCGCCAAGGACTACCCGCAGTTCGCCGACTCCGTGGAGGAGTACCCGGCGCAACTGCTCGCCGCGCTCCACACGACCTTCGCCGACCACGGCGAGTACACACTGCGCGCCCAGTGGCTGGCCCCGCTGATCGAGGAACTGCGGGAGGTGCTGGCGCGCGAGGGCATGGACGAGGTCCAGCAACGGATGTCCCAGCGGTACATGGCCCCGGACAACTCCCTGGTGATCACCCGCGAACTGCTCGGCGGCGGCCTCGGGGGCAACCTCGAAGACGCCCGCCGCGCCGTCGCCGCCCACCTCGGCGACAACCCGGACCGGAAGACCCGCAAGCTGACGGAGGCCGCCGCCCGCTACGCCACCGAGCTCGCCGACGAACCCCCGGCGGACGGCAACCACACCTGACACCGACCCGGGAAGAGATCCCCGACCACCGAGGAAGCCCAAGGCTCGCCGACCGACCATGGCCCGGTCGGTCGGTCCGCCGGTCGGTAGGCGAGCCGGTCATCCGGCGACCCGGGAACGGACGGCTCAGCGGGCCAGCAGCTCCCGGATCGCCCCCGCGATCTCGTCGGGCGCCTCCTCCGCCATGAAGTGCCCCGCGCGGGTCAGCCGGTGGTCGAGGTCCGGCGCCCACGCCTTCCACACCGCGGCCGCGTCGTAGCCCAGCTGCGCGCCCCAGTCCTGCTGGACGACCGTCACGGGCATGGCCAGCTGCGACCCCGCGTCCAGGTCCGCTCGGTCGTGCGTGACGTCGATGCCCGCCGAGGCCCGGTAGTCCGCGACGATCGACGTCACCGCCGCCGCGCTCGCCCGCAGGTATTCGGCACGGACGTCCTCGGGAACGGCGGTCGCGTCGTTGGCCCAGGAGTCGAGGAACGAGCCGAAGAACGCGTCCGCACTGTTGGCGATCATCACCTCCGGCAGGCCCGGCGGCTGCGCCATCAGGAAGAGGTGGTAGCCGACCGCCGCCGGGACGCCGTGCAGGACGTTCCACATGTCGAGGGTCGGCACGACGTCGAGGATGCCCAGGTGCGTGACGGTCTCAGGGTGGTCCAGCCCCGCCCGGAAGGCGACCAGGGCGCCCCGGTCGTGGCCGACGAGGGCGAAGCGCTCGTGGCCGAGGGCGGCCGCCACGTTCACGACGTCGGCGGCCATGGCGCGCTTGGCGTACACCTCGGGGTCGGTGGCCGCCGGCTTGTCGCTGGCGCCGTAGCCCCGCAGGTCAGGGCAGATCACCGTGTGTTCGTCGGCGAGCCGCTCGGCAACGTGGCGCCACATCAGGTGGGTCTGGGGGAAACCGTGCAACAGCACGACCGGGCTCCCGCTGCCGCCGACGGCGGCGGCCAGCTCCACCCCGTCCGCACCGGGCAGGCGGACGTGATCGAAGCCGGGAATGGTGAGCGTCATGAAGGGCCATCCTTGTCGGTCGGGGGCTGACCGGACCAGCCTGGGCCACGGCGATCAGCAACGGATCAGTACGGTCAAGCGCAGCCGACCCCCGGCACGGAGGATGGGTGCATGCGAATCGACGTGCTCGGTGCCGTGCGAGCCCTCCGCGACGACGGCAGCCCGATCGACCTGGGCGGCCCCCGCCATCGTGAGGTGCTCGCCCGGCTCGTCGCCGCCGAGGGGCGGATGGTCACCACCGACACCCTCGTCGACGACCTGTGGACCGATCCACCGGCCCGCGCCGTGGGCGCTCTGCGCACGTTCGTCGCCGCGCTGCGCCGCGCCCTCGAACCCGACCGGCCGCCCCGCGATCCGCCGCGCGTCATCGTCACCGAAGGGCCCGGCTACGCGTTGCGCCTGCCGCGCGAGGACGTGGACGTCCACCGGTTCCAGGACACCCTGGCCCGGGCCCGACGCCGCCCCGGCACAGTGCCCGGCCCCGACACCCTGACCAGCCCCGACACAGTGCCCGCCCGCGACGCAGTGGCCGACCTCGGCGCGGCACTCAAGGACTGGCGCGGCCCCGCCTACGCCGACGTGACCGGCGCCGCATGGGCTCA
This sequence comes from Kitasatospora sp. NBC_01300, assembly GCF_041435235.1. Classification (NCBI taxonomy): domain Bacteria; kingdom Bacillati; phylum Actinomycetota; class Actinomycetes; order Kitasatosporales; family Streptomycetaceae; genus Kitasatospora; species Kitasatospora sp. NBC_01300. The sequence continues at coordinate 1,192,214 of NZ_CP108409.1, forward strand.
GCGCGAGCGGACCCGGCTGGAGGAACTGCGGCTGGAGGCGGTGGAGCTGCGCGCCCGCCTCCTCCTCGACTCCGGTGAATCCGGTGACTCCGGTGACTCCGGCGAAGGGGCCGGTCTCGTCGCCGAACTGGGCGCCCACGTCGCCGAACAGCCGTGGCGCGAGCCAGCCTGGGGGCTGCTGGCCCGCGCGCTGTACCGCGCGGGCCGCCAGGCCGACGCGCTGGCCACCCTCCGCCGCGCCCGCGCGATGCTCGTCGATCAACTCGGGCTCGACCCCGGCGCCGAGCTCCGGCGTCTGGAGACGGACATCCTCAACGGGGCCGTGACCCTCGAAGGCGCCCGTACCGGGTGGAGCGGCCCCGGCGTCCGGCTCGGCCCGCGCACCACCGTGGATCTGGCCCGCACCCTCGCACTGGCGGGTGGCGACGCCCTGGTCCACTCGCGACGCGACCGCCTCGCCGCCATTCAGGCCGCGGAACGCACGGGAGACCTCCTCCTGACCGCCCGGATCATCGGCGCCTACGACGTGCCCGCCGTCTGGAGCCGGGCCGACGACCCCGAGCAGTCCCGCGCGGTCGTCGCGGCTGCCGAACGCACGCTCACCGCGCTCGGCCCCGACGGCCCCGCCGACCTGTCGGCCCGCCTCCTGGCCACGGTCGCCGTCGAGAGCCGCAGCGCCGACCTGTCCGCAGCCGACCTGTCCGCAGCCGAGCTGTCCGCAGCCGAGCTGTCCGCGGCCGAGCTGGGCCGCGCCCAGCAGGCGGCACGACAGGCGGAGGCGCTGGCGCGGGGCCTGGCCGATCCGGCCCTGCTGGTCTTCGCCCTCAACGGGGTGTTCCTGCAGTCCTTCACCCGCCCCGGGCTCGCGGCGGTACGGGACGGGATCGGCGCCGAGATCCTCGACGTGGCCGCCCGGCACGAGCTGCCGAACTTCGCCGTGCTCGGCCGACTCGTCCGCCTCCAGTCCGCCTCGGCCCTCGGCGACCTCGACGCCGCGGCCTCGCACGCCGAAGCTGCCGAACGAGTCGCCGCCGCCACCGAGGCGCCCCTCGTCCCCGTCCTCACCGGGTGGTTCCGGGCCCGGGCCACGGCCGCCCGCAGCGCCGAACCCGGTGGGCCGACCGCCGCCACGGCCGCAGCGCACTACCGGGCCGCCGAGAACGCCCTCCAGCGGGCCGGAATGCCGGGGCTGCACCGCGGCCTGTTCGCGCTCGCCCTCCTCGGACTGCGCCTGCTGCACGACCGGCCCGCGCCCACCGACCCGCACCTCGACTGGGGCCCGTACCGGCCTTGGGCGCGCCCCCTCGTGCTGCTGGCCCAGGAGCGGGTCGAGGAGGCCCGTACCGCGCTCACCGCGGTGCCCGAGCCGGCCCGCGACCACATGCAGGAGGCCATGTGGTGCCTGACCGCCCGCGCCGCCGTACGCCTCGGCGAGCCCGGAATCGCCGCACGCGCCGGGGCTGCCCTGCGCGGTGCCCGTGCGGAACACGCCGGCGCCGCCAGCGGAATGCTGACGCTGGGCCCGGTGGCGCGGTACCTGGCGGAGGCGGAGGCATGCGCCGGAGCGGGGTAGGCGACGCTGCCCGGGTACCCAGCGCCCCCGGCCGGCGCACCTCGCCGCCACCGGGCCGGACCCGCCCCCGCCGCCCGGCCTACCCCGAGGTCCTGATCACGCACAGGCGGCGGGTGGCACGGGTGAGAGCGACGTACAGGTCGCGTTCGCCGGCCGGGCGGGCGGCGGTGATCTGGTCGGGGTCGACGACGAGGACGGCGTCGAACTCCAGGCCGCGCGCCTCGGAGGCGGGGACGAGGCGGACGTGTCCGGGCAGCCCGGCGGCCTCCAGTTCCGGCAGGCGGGCGTCCGCGCAGACCACGGCGAGGAGGTCGCCGGGGTGGGCGGCCGCCTGGGCGCGCAGTTCGGCCAGGACGGCGGCGGCGAGGCCGTGGGCCGGGGCGGTGAGGGTGCGCGGGGGTTCGCCGTGGCGGATGGCGCGGGCGCGGGTCTGGTCGGGGGCGATGCGGGCGAGCAGGTCGGTGGTGGCGGCGAGGATCTCCTGCGTGGTGCGGTAGCTGACGGTCAGGGTGTGCAGGTCGAAGCGGCTCCCGGTGTGCGGGTGGAGGGCCTCGTGCCAGTCGCGGGCCTGGGCGGCGGGGCCGGCCTGGGCGAAGTCGCCGACGACGGTCATCGAGCGGGTGGGGCAGCGGCGCAGCACGGCGCGCCACTGCATCGCGGTGAGTTCCTGGGCCTCGTCGACGACGACGTGGCCCCAACTGCGCTGCGGGGGGCCGTCGAGCAGGGCGGCGGCCTCGTCCAGCAGCGGCAGGTCGGCGTCGGTCCACGGGGCGTCGGGGGCGCGCAGCAGGCGGGCGCGCTGGTCGTCGGAGAGGTGGGGCAGGTGGGCGGTGAGGGCGGCGGGGTCGGTGAGCAGGGCGCGGACAGCGTCGTGCGGGGTGAGGACGGGCCAATGGGTGTCGAGGACGCGGTCGAGGTGCGGGTCGTCCAGCAGGGCCGCGCGGACGGCCTCGGCGTCGAAGGTGCCGTCGGTACCGGCGGTGCCGCCGGTACCCACAGTGCCGTCGATACCCGGGGCGTCGTCGGTACCGGCGGCGTCGTGGCCACGTGAGCCGTCGAGACCGAGCCGGCGCAGGTCGCCGGCGGCGACGCGGTCGAGGTTGAGGCCGGTGAGCTGGGCGACCTCGGCGTCGAGCTGGTCGAGGGTGTCGGCCGTGTCGCGTTCGAGGGCACGGGTGAGGGCGTCGGCCAGCAGGTCCTTGAACAGGTCGCGGGCACGGTTGTGGGCGAGGCCGTCGGCGGTGGCGGCGCGGGCAGCGGCGGCGAGGTCGGACTGCGGCAGGTGTACCTCCTCCTGGCCGACCCGGATGGCCAGGCCGTCCGCCGCCGGGGCCTGGTGGGCGCGGACCACCGCGGCCAGGGCATCGGCGAGGGCGGCGTCGCCCTTGAGGCGGGCGGCCTGCGGCTCCTCGGGCGCCACCGGGCCGGGAGTGGCGGGGGCGAGGTCGGCGCAGGTCGCCAGGGCGACGTCGTTCTCGCCGAGCGAGGGCAGCACCTGACAGATGTAGTCCAGGAAGCGGGCGTTGGGGCCCAGCACGAGGACGCCGCGTTCGGCGGCGCGCGGGAAGGCGTACAGCACGTAGGCGGCGCGGTGCAGGGCCACCACCGTCTTTCCGGTGCCGGGGCCGCCCTGCACGACCGTCACCCCCCGGTGGCGGGAGCGGACGATCGCGTCCTGCTCGGCCTGGAGGGTGGCGACCGCGGCGCCCATGCGTCCGGTGCGCCGGGCCGACAGGGCCTCGAGCAGCGGGCCGTCGCCGATCACGTCCTCACGGGTGGGGTCGGAGCCGTCCAGCAGTTCGTCGCTGACGGCGGCGACGGTGCGGCCGTCCAGACGCAGGTGGCGCCGGCGCCGCAGGCCCATCGGGTGGACGGGCGTGGCCTCGTAGAAGGGCCTGGCGGCCTCGGCCCGCCAGTCCACCAGCAGCGGCAGTTCGTCCACCTCGGTGTGCAGGCCCAGGCGCCCGATCCGCAGCGTGGTGCCGTCGGCGGCGTCGAGGCGGCCGAACACCAGCCCGTGGCCGGCGCCTTCCAGCCGGCGCACCTCCCCGGCCCACCGCGCGGCCGCCAGGTCCCGCTCGTACACGGCCCCGGTGCCGTCGGCGGGCGCGGCGAGGGTACGGGCCAGTTCGGCGCGCGTCTGCTCCAGGCGCCGGTCGTACTCAGCGCACACGGCCCCCACCTGCGCGTTCTCCGCCTGCACCTGGCACTCGGCACGGTCATCGCTGTACGGCACGACGGGCCTCCTCTCGGGTTCGGGCCGTCACTATGCGGGGGCGGGCGGGGGAAAGTAAAAGTTGACGAACGCATCGCCGCTGCGCCCTCCGCCCCACGCTTCCCCAACTCTCAACCCATGCAACAAACCTGACGCAACATCAGCCATTACCGCGCGAGTGATCACCGAGGACGTCGAGGCCGCAGGTAGGCGACCAGGCGGGGAGCAATCCCGTCGTGGACGACGGCGAGTTCCCCAGGGGTTGACGGCAACGCACCACGGCCCCGGCTGATGGCCTCGTTCGGCCGGCCCGGCTACCTTGATCACATCGGCGGCCGGCCGCAGGGCGTCCGGTGCCGACCAGGTCGGCAGGCCCGGAAGAAACCAGACCCGAGACACCGAGGAACCAGAGATGCGCACCCTGATCAGCACCGCCTTCATCTCGCTCGACGGCGTTGTGGAAGGCCCGGGCGGGGAGCCCGGCTACCGGAACTCCGGCTGGACCTTCAAGGACATCGAGTTCCTTCCCGAGGCCTTCGAGATCAAGGGGCGGGAGCAGCAGGAGGCCACCGCGATGCTGCTGGGCCGGGTCAGCTACGAGGCGTTCAGCTCGGTGTGGCCCGACATGGCGGACTTCGCCGACTACAAGGTGATGCCGAAGTACGTCGTCTCCACCACCCTCACCGAGGACGACCTGGTGTCGAACTGGGGCGAGACCACGATCCTGCGCTCGCTCGACGAGGTGGCCGCGCTGAAGCGGACCGAGGGCGGCCCGATCATCGTGCACGGCAGCGCGACCCTGAACCAGGCCCTCTCCGACGCCGGTCTGGTCGACCGCTACCACCTGCTCGTCTTCCCGCTCCTGCTCGGCGCGGGCAAGCGCCTGTTCAGCACCACGGACAAGGACACCCAGAAGCTGACGCTCGTCGAGCACGAGGTCTACCCCAACGGTCTGCAGAAGCAGGTCTTCGACGTCGTCCGCTGACGTTCCCCGCAGACCCGGAAGGGCCCCCGCGCCGACGACTGCGCGGGGGCTACAGGTCCGCGAGCCAGGGATGCCCCGGGTGTACGCAGGCGAGCAGTTCGGCCAGGGTCCCGCGCTGGGCCGGGGTCATCAGCGGGACGGTCGTGTCGAAGTCCGCCTGGTCCTTCCGGCGGAGGTGCTTGGCCTTGAACAGCAGGACCAGCTCGGGCGCCAGGTACGGGATGCCACCTGCCGTGTGGCGGATGATGTCGCCGTAGGGAAGCCGGATCGTCTCATCGCGCCGGCAGATCCAGACATCGCCGTCGTGCGGTTCGCGGAACACATCGAGCAGGTAGTCGCCGGTCGCCGGATCGCGCAGCCAGGTCTGATGGGTGGCGGCCAGCACCCCCGGTGCGGCGTCCTCCCAGATCCGGCCGCTGCCCGCCGCGTCGAAGACGTACCCGGGGAAGCGACTGCGGACCTCGGGGAAGCTCGCGGCCGGAACCGCGATCTCGATGTCCCCGTGCGCACGCGCCTGCCCGCCCCGGAAGAGGTCCAGCGCCCACCCCGCGGCCACACACCACGGCGTGCCGATCCCCGCCAACCGCCGCGCGACCTCGTCCGGCGTCCAGCACGACGACCACCTGTCCTCGAGGGCCGCGATCTCGTCGGCCGACAGCTCGATCCCACCGCCGGGCAGTTGCTCGCTCACGCGAGGAATCTACCAACGGGCCCGCAGGGCCGTGGCCGAGATCGGTGCACCCGGGCACGTCTCAGGGGACGACCTTCACGGACTCGCCCGGCGGCTGGTGCAACCGGTGCAGGCCCGCGTAGACAGGGCTGCTGAGGAGGAGCTCGGCGTGGGTGCCGTGGGCGACGATCCGGCCCTGGTCGAGCAGGACGATCTGGTCGGCGTCGCGGACGGTCAGCAGGTTGTGCGAAATGATGATCGTCGTGCGATCGGCCATGAGCAGGTGCAACGGGCCCATGATCCGTTGGCTCGACTCCGCGTCCAGGGCCGTGGTGGGCTCGTCGAGGATGAGGACGGGGGCGTCCCGGACCATCGCGCGGGCGATCGCGATGCGCTGGCGCTGGCCGCCGGAGAGCAGCCTGCCACGCTGGCCGACCAGGGTGTCGTAGCCGTCCGGGAGCCGGGTGATGAACTCGTGCGCGTCCGCCGCCCGGGCCGCCTCCAGGATCTCGGCCTCACTCGCCTCGGGGCGCCCGTAGGCGATGTTCTCCCGGACGGTGCCGTGGAAGACCAGGGTCTCCTGGAGCACCACCGCGACGTTCTCGCGCAGGTCGGTGAGGGCGAGGTCGCGCAGGTCGAGGCCGTCGAGCCGCACCGCGCCGTCGTCCGGGTCGTAGAAGCGCAACAGCAGCTTGGCGACGGTGGACTTGCCCGCGCCGCTGGCGCCGACCAGGGCCAGCGTCTCCCCCGGCGCCACCGCGAAGGACACCTCCGACAGTGCGGACGCCTCCACGTCCGGGTAACGGAAGGTGACGTCGTCGAACTCGATCCCGCCCCGGGCCCGGCCGAGCGGCCGCGGAGTGGCGGGATCGGTCACCTGTGGACGCTGGTCGAGCAGTTCGATGATCCGCTCGGCGGCGGCGGAGGCCGCGTAGAAGGTGTTGCCGAGGCCGGACATGCTCTGGATCGGGCCGTAGAGCCTGCTCAGCAGGGTGAGGAAGACGATGAGGCCACCGAAGGTGAGCCGCCCGTGCACGAGTTCCCAGGCCCCGAGGCCCATCACCACCAGGCCGCCGAGCAGTTCGACGAAGTCGACCGTCGGCCCGTACAGCGCCCCGATCCTGGTCGAGGCCATCGCCGCGTGGTACCGGCCGATGCTCTCGCGCTGGAACCGGGCGTGCTCCCAGTCCTGCCTGTTGTAGGCCTGGACGAGCGCGATGTTGCCGAGCGTCTCCTCGGTGACCGCGCTGATCGAGCCGCTGCGCCGGCGGCGTTCGCGCGAGGCCGCCCGGATCAGCTTCGCGAAGCGGCGGGCGGTGAGGAAGAACAGCGGCGCGGCGACCAGCGCGACCAGGGTCAGGTCCCAGCGCAGCACCAGCAGCAGGCCGACGTAGATGCCGAGCCGCGCCACCTGGCCGAGCGCGTTGACGATGCCGGAGAGCAGGAAGGTCTCGACCGCGTCCACGTCGCCGGTCACCCGGGACAGCACGTCGCCGAGCCGCCGTCGCTCGAAGAAGCCCAGTGACAGGCCCTGGATGTGCCGGAACACGTCCGACCGCAGGATGAGCAGGAAGCGTTCGCTGACCCAGGTGGAGGTCACCCGTTGGGCGAAGCCCAGTACTCCGGAGAGCAGGGTCAGTCCCGCGTAGGCGAGGGCGATCGGCAGGAACAGGTTCAGCCGGTGCGGAATGAGCATGTCGTCGATGACGATCTTGAACAGCCAGATCTCCATCGCCTCGATCGCCGGGCCCACCGCGACCAGGACCAGCAGCACCACCAGCCACCGGCGGCCGCCCTTGGTGTAGGGCCAGAAGCGCCGGAAGATCCCCATGAGCGGGACCGGCGGTGCCGCGGCGACCACGTCCGATGACTCGGCGACCGTGACCAAGCGTCGCAGAGCCAACCGAAGGCTGTGTTTCCTCGTCATCTCACGGTCTTCTCGATCGTCCCCGAGCCCAGATCACTTCCGGATTGAGAGGAACTCCCGATCAAAGAGGCCCTGCTCCGGAAATGGAAGGTCTCCACACGAACGGCCGGCACGGGCCCGCACGGGGTCACTCCCGGCCCACACGGCAAAGCCGGGCACACGTGCCCGGCCCGCTCTCACAGGGAAGCGATCCTTACCACCGGCCTCCGCCGTAGCCTCCGCCGTAGCCTCCACGGCCGCCTCCGTAACCGCCGTAGCCGCCGTAGCCGCCACGGTCGCCACCGAAGTCATCGCGGAAGTCGTCGTAGCCTCCGTAGCCGCCGTAGCCGCCACGGTCACCACCGAAGCCGCCGTAGTCGCCACCGCGACCACCGCCGCCCCAGTCGTCACGGAACCGACCGAAGGACCGGAACTGTCCGAGGAATGACATGACCAACCTTCTTTCGAAGTCCCCCTCGGTCCATCGTCATCCTCACCTCCGCAATGCACAAGCATCGATTGCGCAAAATGTGAAAATTTGATGACTCTTCCGGATTGTCCAACTCGACAGGCGCGCACTTCGATTTCCCGGTCAAGAATCCCCCAAGAAACCGAGCGTGACGAGCCGCCACCCAATCCGCCGATTTCAGTGTGAATCATTGCTCCCCAGCAATCATTCACCTCACGCAATAGCCATACAGCTACGGCCAATCGTCCAGTCGTGGCGGCAGCGCCGGCAAGCACCCAGGTGGCCCCGCTGGTCCGAGCAGGACGGACCCCAGCGGGGCGAGCGAGGCCGGGAGCGCCGGAAGCCGGACAGCGTCCGGGCCACGAGCCCGCGGACCGGTCGCTGACGGTACGGCTCTGGGCTCTCAAGGCTCCGTGAGCGTCACGGGGTGCGTCGCAGCGGGTCGGTGCCAGAGGCGCCGGGCAGTGCCTGCCGCAAGGCCAGCACGCTCAGGCTGAACATCAGGACGCCCAGGGGGACGTGGAACGCCGGCTTGTGCGCGACGCCGAGGACCACCTGCACCGAGGCGAGTGCGAGGAAGCACACCGCGTGCAGGATGGGGCGGGGAGACCCACCGCCCGGCCGCCACGCCAGGATCGCGGCGAGCACGTACAGCATCGACGCGCCGTACATCACGCGCGCTCCGACGCCGTGCAGCACCTCGCCGTGGGACGAGGACAGCAGCAGTCCGGCGGTGACCGCCTGGAAGAGGATCGCCAAGGTCTGCGCGGCGATCGCGACGCGCAGGAACGTGATCCTGCCCGGTGCTGTCGTCGTCTGTACGGCCATGATGTCGTCCCGTCTCGTCTGCCTCGCGGCGGTGGATCGGTAGGGTCTCGGCAGTCCGACGACGCAGGCCCGCGAAATGTGACGTGCGGCGCCGACCTCACAGTCCGGTGCCGGGTTTCGTCGAAGGGGTGAGAGCAGAAGCGGGCGACGAAGAACCAGGGAGCGACCATGGGCACCCCATCCGAGTCAGCGCACGACCGGTCCGAGCCGGATCTGAGCACGATCGTCGGCGAGCGGCGCCGGCTCATCAATCTCGCCTACCGGCTCCTCGGTTCGCTGTCCGAGGCCGAGGACGCCGTGCAGGAGACCTACACCCGCTGGTACACGATGTCGCGGCAGCAGCAGGCGGCCGTCGCGTCGCCCGGCGCATGGCTGACGACGGTGGCCAGCCGCGTCTGCCTGGACGTGCTCGGCTCGGCGCGGGCCCGGCGCGAGCGCTACGTCGGCGCCTGGATACCCGAACCGCTGCCCGACCGTTCGGAGTGGATCGGCGGGCAGGTGGGCGCCGGCAGGTCCGATCCGGCCGACCCCGCCGACCGGATCACCTTGGACGAGTCGGTGAACATGGCCTTCCTCGTCGTCCTGGAGTCGATGACGCCGGCCGAACGCGTCGCGTTCGTCCTGCACGACGTCTTCCGCTACCCCTTCGCCGAGGTCGCCGAGATCGTCGGCCGGACGCCCGCGGCCTGCCGACAGCTGGCGTCCTCGGGCCGTCGGCGCATCCGCGCCGCACGGACTGCGGCAGCTCCGGCAGCACCACCGGCCCTGGTGGCCGCACAGGCCGCGCAAGCCACGCAAGCCGCGCAGGCCGCGCAAGCCACTCTGGTACGGCACTTCAAGGCGGCCTGGGAGTCCAAGGACATCGAGGCCCTCATCGCCCTCCTCGACCCCGCCGCCACGATGACCGCCGACGGCGGCGGCCTGGTCGGTGCTGTCCTGCGCCCGGTCGAAGGCGGCAGGAGCATCGCCCAGTACCTGATCCACATCGCCGGAAAGGCCCCCGGGCTGACGCTCCTGGAGCGGACGGTCAACGGCCGCCCCGGCCTGGTCGCCCAGCACAGCGGCGTCACCGTGACCGTGGCCGCGTTCGAGACCAGCGGCGGCCGCGTCAGCCGCATCTGGGCCGTCCGCAACCCGGAAAAGCTCCGGGCGTGGACCGGGAACGAACAGACCTGACTGCACGCCACGACGGGAACGCACTAACCAACACATCGTCAAAACGCCTTCCCCCTGCGAACTTTCGAGCGGCCGAAACCGATCTCCGTCACCGCCCGGGTCCGCGACGAGGCCTCCTCCGGGAGCACCCTCCTGGGTTATGGTCGGTCCCATGCTGACGGAGTGGGCCTGGATAGCAGCGAAGCTGGTGACGGCTCCCGAGACGAAGATCAAGGTCGTCGACTACGGATACCGGCCGTTCGGAAAGTACGCCGAGGCACGTCGCAACCTCCTGGAACACCTTGAGGACGAGAAGTCCTGCCAGGACTTCAAGAACGCCGCGCGCCTCCTGCGGTCGAACCGGAAAGCAACCAGCGTGGTCTACAGCCCGCTCATCTGGCTGATCCACGATCTCCCCCAGGGAGATGACAGCAAGAGAGCGAGCTACCAACTCATCAAGCGGCTTGAGCCGAGCCTGATCGAGCAGCTCCTGCCCGGCCTGGCGACCTCACAGGTCAGCCAGCACGCCCGCCTGGGCGCCGCCCTGCGGGTCCTCAGCGTCGAAGAGGTTTGCGTTCTGATGCGCTGCAAGCCGCAGAAGGCGAGGGCCCATACGGAGATCTGGCTGTCCGGCCGGCTCAAGATGCGCACCCAGCACGTTGCCCGCGGCGCGGTGTGCCGCAGCCACCGGGACGCCGCCTGCACCGCCTGCCGCGGTGGCGCCCAGTGGGAGTGGGCGGAGCCGTTCCTGGCGAGCGACCTCGTGCAGCACCTGCTGTCGTACCGCATGAGGTGCTACCTCCCGTACGACCGGACGCCCGTGCCGCCCGGGACGTACGAAGCCGGACTGTGAGCGACGCCGTTCGGCCGGCCGGGGAAGTCCACGCCTCCTTCCCACGGGCACCGGCGAGGGAAACCGATCCGGTGCCCGCCCCGTACGAACGACGGAGCGGGCACCGGAGGTCGCGTCAGCTGTTGGTCGTCAGCAGACGGTTGGCCAGGGCGTCGGCGAGGCGGTAGGCCTCGTCGGCCGAGAGGGTGCGGCAGATGGCGTCGGCGAGTTCCTCGACGTCGTGCCAGTCGACATCGCCCAGCTCCGCGGACGGAGTGGCCGACGACTGCTCGGCCGGGGAGGCCTCGGCTCGCTGTTCCGGCATCGGAAGAGGCTCGGAATTTTCCGCGGAAAATCGCTCGGCGCTCGGCGCGGACTCCGCACTCGAAGCGGATTCCGTGCTCGAAGCCGGCTTGGTGCTCTCCCCCGCGCCGGAACCGGCAGGCTTCGACCGGGTAGCCGAGGCCGACGGTTCCACCGGCGACGGATCCGCCGGCGACGGCGTCACGGTGGCCGCGGACGCGGCCGTGGACACAGCCGTGGTCGCGACCGCACTCTCCGCAGGCCCACTCGCCGACGCGACGGGTCGCTGCGGCGCGGCCTGAGGAGTCGCCCCGTCAGCGGAGGCCTGAACCGCCGCCGCCCGGGCCCCCAGCTTCGCCGCCCGCTTGGCCGCGACGGCGTCGGCGTCGGCCTGGAGCAACTGCTCCAGCTGCTCCGTCTGCTCGGCCAGGGCCATCGCCTCGATGCCCTTGACCGATCCCAGACGGCGGGCGACGTTGATGGAGATGCCCTCCTCGCCCCGCGCCTTGGCCCGCACCTGCCGCTGCAGCTCGGGGTGGAGCTTCAGCAGGTTCTTGCGGTGCGAGATCCAGCTCTGGGACCAGCCCTCCGACTCGGCGGCCTCCTTGGCGGTGGCGTACTGCGCCACGATGAGCAGGACCGCGTTGGCCTCCTCGATCGGGTCGAAGTCCTTGCGCGCCATGTTCTCGTCGAGCGCCGCACGCAGCAGGGTCGCCTTGGAGTCCGCCACCGAGTCGTCGACGACGACGAGCAGCTGCTCGCGCCCGTACAGCGCGGCAGCGGCCCGGCGCCGGTTGCCGTTGACGATCACCACGTCCTGCGGGCCCGCACCGAGCAGTCCCTCGTCCTCCGGCCAGAGCCGGAGGTAGGCGTCCGGGGTGACGGCGAGGCAGCTCTGCAGCTGGCGGTCCTTGATGCTCGCCAGGTCCGACAGGTCGCCGAGGTCGTCGCGCGGGTTGCGCGGGTTGGGGAGGCAGTTGGCGGTGGGAACCCACCGGGCCGGAGAGTCCGGCCCCGTGGGGACCCACCGGGCCGGAGTCTCCTGGTTGCTGACCACCCCGGGGGCGTCGACGACCGGGTCGGCCGCCATCGAGGCGAAGGAAACACGACGGCCGGCCATCAGCGACCCCCGTATCCGAGCTCGAGGGACAGCCGGAAGAAGTCCTCGCGGGCCCGGTAGGCGGTGCCGCTCTCCTTGTACTGGGTGACGACCGTTCCCTCGGCCACCGCCCGGGAGTGGATCTTGTAACGCCGCAGGACCGTCTTGGCCCGCGGCCACCCCTTCGCGGCGATGTACGCCTCGGTGTCCTCCAGGTCGGCGCGGCCGTCCCGGGGGTCCCAGTTGTTGATGACGACCCGGAAGGGGATGTCCATCGGCTCGATGACCTTCTGGATCGTCCGCGCCGTCGGGTCGAAGCACAACGGCTCGGTGATCATCGGGACCAGGACGTCATCCGCTATCTCCAGAGCACTGCGCAGGATCTCCTCGTCGGCCAGGGTGCCCGGCGTGTCGATGAAGATGTGCTCGTACTCGTCCTTCTCGCCGAGGACGTCGAAGGTGCACGCCGCGAGGTTGACCGTGGTCGTGGTCTTGCCGACGCCGCCCTTCTGGTTGGCGATGACGTGGACCTTGGCACCGGTCTTCTTGAGGTGGAGCAGCTGATCGGCCTGGTCGTGCGCCGCCATGAAATCGAAGGGCAGGTTGTCTCCCACCCGCTCCGCCCAGACGACGGCCGATCCCTGAGGGTCAGTGGACACGACAAGTACAGATGGCTTCATGATGTTCCGTTCTCTCCGTGGGCTTCCCGGGCCGCTTGCCCGGTACTGCGGATGTCCGCCGATCAAAGCCGGTGACGGCGGACTGGAACAGCATTCCAGATGATCAGGCCTGATGCCGACACGACCCGCGTGTCATGAAGCACAATGTCCGTTTCTCCGAGCCCTGATTTCCGAGGACCCCTCGGATATCCCCGGCGACGCGGCCCCGAATCCCGCCATCGCACGAGCGCGTGACGCACGGACAGCGGCGTCGGGACGGCGCCGCCGCCGGGACGCATTCACCTTCTCCGGCCGCCCCGAACAGCCGTGCGCCCACGCGCAGCCCCGGTGCATTGGAACACCGGGCTGCCGTTTCCTGACAGTTCAACAGATCACCGCAGTTCACTATCCGGCACCGCGGACCCTGGTCAAGAAACGGCAAAGGCGGCACCGCTCCGCCGGGACCGGAAAGAAGCTCCTCCCCGCAAGCACGGGGCCAGTCAGGAGAGAACGCTCAGTGGTCACAGCGGTCAGTTTCCGACGCCTGCCGACGGGCGTTCGAGACGGGCTGGGCACCGATCGTGGAGGCCGCGTACCCGGAGTCGACCTCGTAGGTCGGGATGGCGTGGGGCCGACGCGGGCCCTGAGGGCGTCCTAGGCGCCCGCTCCATCCCGGTACGGGGTTAGGAACGCGGTCAGCGCGGCCAGCACCGCCTGTGGGGCCTCCTCGGCCGGGTAGTGGCCGCAGTCGGGGAGGACGAGGCCCTGCACGTCGTCGGCGGCGAGCTTCATCGTCTCGCCGACCGAGGCGCCCAGGTTCTCCGCTCCTCCGATCGCCAGGACGGGCAGGGTCAGCCGTCGAGTCCTGCGCTCCTGGTTCTGAGCGATGGTCGTGTCGAGTGCGCGGTAGAACTCGAAGCTGGCCCGCAGGGCTTCCGGGTCGGCGGCGAGGGTGTCGACGTAGTGCTGGACGGCGTAGTCGGGCAGGGCCTTCGCGGACTTCGTGGCGAACTGGTGGCCGAAGTAGAGGTGTTCGCGTCCGCTGACCAACTGCTCGTTGACGTCGGCGAGGCGGTTGAAGGCGAAGTGCCAGAGGCGGTCGTTGGCCTCCCGGCTGCCGAGGAGTGGCGGTGAGGGCGACAGCCCCGGGATCGCGGCCTCGGCGACGGCCAGGCGGTCGAGCCGGTCAGGGTGGTCCGCAGCCAGGGCGTAACCGGTCCACATCCCGACATCGTGGCCGACCAGGGCGAACCGCCGGTGCCCGAGCGCGTCCATCAGCGCCACCAGGTCGCGGGCGAGCGTGCCGGTGTCGTACCCGCCCGGGGGTTTGTCGGACAGTCCGACGCCGCGCGGGTCGACCGCGACGACCCGGAAGTCCTGTGCCAGCGTCGGCATCAGGAGGCGCCAGGCGTACCACGTCTGGGGCCACCCGGCGACCAGCAGCAGCGCAGGCCCTTCGCCGCCGGTGACGGCGTGCAGGCGCAGTTCACCGGTGTCGACGTAGCGACTGGTGAACGTGTCGGTGAAGCCGGCCGGGAGGTTCGGCACCTGGGAGACGGAACCGCGGCCTTCGGGCGTGGGCGGGCGGGTCGGCGACAGATTCATGATCATCCTTCGGAGGCACAGGGTTGACGGGTCCGCCGAGACGACGGGAACCACCCGGTCCGGCTGGGCGCCTGACGGCCGGTGGCCGGCGGCCGGCGGCCGGCCCCCGGCAAGCCTTCGGATCCGGGAACCGCCTGCCTGCACGCTAGCCATCTTGGACTGGTCAGTCAAAGATGAGCTGACCGATCGGTCCAAGATGCGGGTAGGCTCGTCGCGACGACGTGGGACAGCAGAGAAGCAGAAGAGGTGCACACCGTGTCCGGCCGGAAGCAGTTCGACATCAGCACGGCACTGGACCAGGCCATGCAGGTGTTCTGGCAGCGCGGGTACGCCGACGCCTCACTCGACGCCCTCGGTTCGGCCACCGGCCTGGGCCGCGGCTCCCTCTACGGCGCCTTCGGCAACAAGGACGCCCTGTTCGGCCAGTGCCTCGACCGCTACGCGTCGATCTACGGCACGCAGTACGAGCAGGCGCTCGCGGCTCACCCCGGCGATCCGGTGCGCGCGGTCGAGGCGTTCTTCGGCGTCGTCCTGGACCGCATCGCCGACCCATCGGTCCCCTCGGGGTGCCTCATCGCCCAGTCCGCCGCACAGTCGCCGACGCTGGAGGAGGCGAACAACGCACAGGTTCGCGGCCTGCTCGACGCACAGCGCCAACGGGTACGCACGGCCCTGGCGGACTCCTCGGCCGACCCCCGGACGCTCGACGAACTCGCCGTATTCGTCGTCGCCGTCAACCAGTCACTGGCCGTACTGAGCCGGGCCGGCACCCCCGACGCCGAACTGCGCTCCGTAGCCCGGCTCGCCTGCACCACGGTGGCCGACACCCTCACCCGCGCAGCGCCCGAGGACCCCACCCGCGGATGACGAGCGCGCAGGACGAATGCAACAGCCACCCACTCCGCCATCGACTTCCCGACGCTACGACGGCCCGGTCACGGACCGGACCGCACGGCAAGCACGACGTCGAACTGACCGAGCTCTAACGGGCATTGGAGAAGCACTATGCACCCCTGCGCAGCGCCTGAGGCCCGGACGAGGCGGGCGCTGTGGGCGGCGTGGGTAGCCCCAGTCCTGGTCAACGTCGCGCTGGGGTTCGCCGCCATGGTCCCGCTGATGTTCACGATGGTGTTCTTCCTCAACTACCCGCTGGTCTGGCTCGGGCTCGGGCAGCGCGAACCCACCGAGAACGACGGCCCGATGGTGTGGGTGGTGGCCGGCGTCGTCGTCTGGACGTTCTTCGGCCTGCTGTGGTGGCTGCTCAACCTCGGGCTCCGCAAGCTGACCGGCCTACGGGGCCGGCGTTACTGGTGGGTGAGTGCCGGACTGCTCCTGGTGCCCACGCTCGTCTTCTCCCCGCTGCCCGCCGGCCCCTGGACCGTACTGCGCTGGCTGGCCTGACCGGGTCCGTCCCCGGCCCCTCCCCCAACTGCGCCGGAGCGGCGGTCAGCGCCGCGCTGCTCGCCGTCGTCGGATGGCTGCCGCGCGCGGGCGTGGAGTTGGCCGCGACACTGCTCGTGGGCTGCACGGGGGCGGCCGCCATGGCATTGGTCCCGGCCCTGTGGACCGCCGCGGTGCTGGCCGCAGTTGTCGGATTGAGCGTGGGCGTCTCCGGCGCCCTGGACAGCGCCCTCATCCAGGCTGCGGCGGACCCCGCCTATCTCGGCCGGGTCACCTCCGTCGTCATGCTCACCATGGTCGGTCTCGCGCCCCTGTGCTACCCGCTGGTCGGCGCGGCCATCGGCATCTGGGGCGCCGCACCGGTGTTCCTCGGCTGTGGCGCCGTCGCCGGCCTGGGCGCGGCCCTCGCCCTGGCCTCCACCCCGGTCCGGCACGCTGAACTGCCCCGACGGCATCAGGTGTGACCGCCCCGGGCAGCGCCCCACTCGCATCACCCGCTGCGCCGTTGACGGCTTCGCGAAGGCCGCCTCCGCTATCGGGAGCCATTTCGTGGGCGACTTCCAGCCGACGGACTCCGAACTTCTCACACAGGCAGCGGAGTTCGGTCGGCCCAGCGCCGCAGTCGCCACGGTCATTTCGCGCCCGATGCCCAGACACCTGCAACTGGCCCTCACAGCAAGCCTCGCACGAGTCGCGATGACACACCACATGCCGGACTCCTCGACCAGGTAGTGGACAACACCGAAGACCAGCTTGCCCAGTTCGGGTGTTGCGTCCCCGACGCCCGAGCAAGGCTCCCACAAAGGGCTTGCCGCTCAACTGAGTTCCGTTCCTTCGACGAGATCTATCACTCAACTACCTTGATATAAAAGCGACTTGGCGACTAGCCTGCCTCGACGTGATCGCGGTCCTCGTGGTGCAGCATCGCCTGGGCGACGGCATAGAGCCGGGTGGCCATGCTCGGCCAGCCGGCGGAGTAGGCCGAGTCATCCTGGGCAACCCTCCCCAGGTGGTTGGCCACAGGTCGGGCCCAGCCGGCGATGAAGTGCTCGTCGCCGTAGCGGCCGACGAACGGGACCCACCACGCCCCCCACCACGGGTCGTCTCGCTGGTCCGGATCGTCGGGGTCCCAGATCCTCATCCGCATGGTGCGGATCTCGACGATCCTTTCCGTGGAGTTCAGGGAGCCACACGGAAGGACAGCGAGGTAGGCGTCGTCTCCGTCACGACACAGCAGCGACTCGCACAGATCGACGGGGATCTCGAACCCGAGCCGTTCCTCGGTGCACCCGACGGCTTCGGGCGATGCGGGCGGGCGACGCTCGGCCAAGCTGGCTGATGCGTTCTTCGTCAGCCAGGCGTCAATGAGGTTCCAGGGCTCGGCCACCGAATCCCAGAGTCCCGTGACATCACGGCGGGCGGGAGTCATCCCCGCGCACCGGGCTCTCCTCCGCTCGAGGCGCCCAGCGCTCCGCCACTCTCCCGAGCCGTCACCCGCGCTCTCCCCCCACATCCGGACTCGTCGGGCTGATCACCCGACACATCGCGAGCCTCGACCGTCGACGGGGCTCGCGTCGGCCACCGAGTCCGAACCAACTCCTCTCTTATTCGTACGAACTAAATACCGACGCGCTCGGTTACCGTCGGAAGGCTGCGGGTCGGCATGCCCACCACCACCTCGTCCGAAAACAGGGCCGTACCGAGATTTGTTTATAACGGGTCTTCTGATGTCTTTTGTGTTCAGGCCCTTGAACGTGAAGTGGCCTGCGGCGTGCAAATCGCCTCTGAGCGCTGAGGAGTCGGCTCCCGAGGCCTCGAAGAGGCCACTCACGCTCACACCCACGCCGGACGGGTGCCGAACGTCGCGCCCGCTCCTCCTTCCGGCGGAAGCTCGTTCCCGGCTCCGCCACCTCCTGGCCGCCAACTCGATCTCAGGCGTACCGCAGCTCGCTTCGGCAGCTTGGCAAGTTGGGCCTTCACCCGCTCCCCTCACCTCCGGTCCTCCGCTTCACGGTAAGCCCGGGTTCGTGGCAGCACCGAGGTACCGGCTGTCGGCGCCACCGCCAGGCTGGCCGCAGCTGCGGCCGCCGTCGGAAAGCCCGTCACGAGACATCGCTTCAGCGACTACGACGAGCACTACTTCGTCGAGAAGCTGACCTTCGCCGATGCGGATGCGGTCCTCGCCATGTTGAGGGCGCTGTGCCTGCGGCCGGCTGACGGGGCTGCCTGCCGGTGCAGATACGGAGTGCGGCGTACCGGCCCGTACCTCTGTCACGGCCGGACGAGCCGGCACTGATGCGGGAAGACGGCACAGAACCTGTGGCTGCACAGCCCGGATTGGAACGGCATCACGACGAGCCTGACCGAACGGGCCCACCACCTGGGCCACAGTCGGATCGAGGACACCGAGTCGATTTGACCGCGCGCTCGACCTCGTTCCGGCGCTTGTACATCTCCTTGTCGACGCTCGCAGGCCAGCCACCTCGGCTGCCTCACTGCCGGCGGTGGCCCGCTGATCCGGCCCCTCCGGAATGGCGTGCTCGAATCTGGCGCCTTCACAGGTAGCGACAGTTGCGGCGGCAGTCGGGAGCGTGCGCGGATGACCGCACCTGGCCCCTTGACCCCGATGCGTTCGAGGATCGACATCAGCTGTGGCATACCGCCCCACTGGCCGGGTCCTCTCCAAGGTGCGAACCGTACGGTCGAGATCTGGAGGTAGCGGTTCTGCCCCGGTAAGCACTTCCGGGGCCATCGGTCCGGCCGGATATGAGCTGCTGGTTCGATCGTGAAGGTGGCACACTCGACGCCGCTGTGGATGTCCAGAGCATCGCTTGGCCGATGGCGCATCGAATTTTCCGCGGAAAACTCAGCGTCCCTCGACGGAACCCACGGATCGGCCATCCCCGGAACCGTCCGTTGCTGGCACCGTCCATTGCCGTGGGCACGATGGATGTCCGTCGAGAACTCTGACCAGCCGTCGCGGAGAAGCTCGGATCGAGCCAACCCGGACGATATGGGTCAGTGCTACGGAGGCCCCTTGAATGAGCCGGAACCCGAACCCCGAGTCGGGCCGTGGCTGTGCGGCACGTGAGCGTGTGCTTGCCAGTCGGCTGGTCCGGGTGTCGATGCTGCTCCCCCATCGAAGCCCTCGAATTTTCTGCGGAAAATCCGTCGGCTGACTGGTAGGCAGACAGGACTCCGGCCGGCGCGAGCGCTGTGTCACGGTCCCAGCAAGCGACCGACCCACCCTCGCGAAACACGAACTGCCGACAGCTTCGACTCCCCCGCGACCTCCTGCGGGGGAACGCCTGTCACGGCGAATGGGGGTGGCCCTCTCCCCCGCTGAGGCACGCTGTGAAAGTGATCAAGCTGATCGCCTGATACGTCACAACCCCTGGATGGCTTCGCCCAAGTCGGGACCGTAGGCGGCCCAGCAGATGATTGAGCCGTCGAAGTCGAGCTCGCCCATGTACCAGTCGTCGTCCGCTCGCACGAGACACAGGCCGTGGAAGGACAGGATGACGTCGGGTCGGAGTGAGACGTAGTCTGCGCGACCGTGCTCCTCGACCACGACCAGCCGTTCGAGGGTGAGCAGGGCGGCTTCAAAATCCCCTGATGCGGAGCGCACTCGCTCGATCGTCCAGCCGTCTGGCAGTCCATCGTTCACCGCCACATGATCGCAGCGGGGAGCATTTCGCAGCTACTCGTACAGGGCTGCGATCAATGCGGTTGCCTCGTAGCGGACAGCCAGCTCGTCGTACCCCGTCGCCGCCGCACGCGGTGTTGCTTGAGCGCGCTAGTCATCCTCGCCGGACCTGGGCGACGACCGTCGCCGGCACCGAGCTCCTTGCGGCTTTGTCCCTGCCCGACCGCCGACGAATTTTCTGCAGAAAATCGGGGAGCCACGATCCCCTGGCCCCGGACACGGTCGTGCTGTCGGGAGCTCACTGCGCGACGGCTACCCGGCTGCCCATGCCGAGCGCAGGATCGCACACCGCACCGGTTCTGGTAAGCGACGCCGATGGACACTGCCACGATGACGAACATTCATCGTGGGCCACACCCATCCAGTCCGAGGTAGACGCGCCGTTTCCTCCATGCTGGATCAGTCGCCTCAGCGACTCCCCCGCATACGACTGAGCTCCCGTCGCAACCGCAGGCCAATGACGCAGCTCCACCGGCCCGCCCCACACGGTACGGCCGGCAAGCCCGCAGGGTCGTTCGCCAGCCGGCCGGATGCCACTCGCTTCGGACTGCGGTGGACCACGCTGAGAAATTTTCCGCAGAAAATTCGGCGGCTCTCGGGAAGAGCAATTGGGCAACCCGGGGGACGGCTGGGTTTCCCCTAATGACTCGACGCGTTGTCCGGGGCTCGCTGCGCAACGATCGCCTGCCTGCCAACACAGACGCGCCATCTACTTCGGGCTGGATCAGTCGCCTCAGCGACTCCCCCACACATGATTGAGTCCCCATCACGACTGCGGGCCGATGGTACGGCTCCGCCGAAAAGGACCGACACGGTCTGCCCGGGCTCACCCCCAGGGTCATTCGCAAGCCGGCCAAGTGCCACTCGCTTCGGATCGCGGTGGACCAGGAGGCTGGACTGCTGAGCCGCGTCACGAAATTTTCCGCAGAAAATTCGGGGGTCTCAGAGAGGACAGCGGGACAGCGCGGGGGACTGACAGGTTCCCCGAGATGACGTCACACACCGTCTGGACCCACTCCAACAGCGTGCGCCCAGCATGCTGCGCCAGCGGCAGAGCGCGCGCGAATTCATGAGCCCGATGCCAGCCAGCGCACACAGCTGCCCTGCCGACCATCCCCCGCCGGGGCAAAAAGCGGCCGAAGCTGCTGCCCCGCAGCTGCCCTACGCGTGGAGAATTTTCTGCGGAAAATCGTCCGCGCCGAGCTCGCTTCGCGGCGATTGCCCGCCGACCCATACCGCGTATAGAAGTGTCCACCGCACTGGTTCTGGCAGGCGACGACGGCAGGCGTTGCCAGGATGACACCCATCCATCCTCAACCGCGCCCGTCCAGGTCGGGACAGAATCCCGCTTCCTCCCCCGCCGGACCGACAGCTCCGACAGCTCAGCCCCGCCACAATCGCACGCCGATGCTGAGAATCTCCACCGGGAAAGGCAGCAGCACGGTGTGACCGGGACCGCCCCAGGGTCGTTCGCCAGCTGGCCGGGTGCCGCTCTCTTCGGATCGCCGGGGCCAGACAGCCAGGTTCTCGAACCGGGTCGCGAAATTTTCCGCAGAAAATTCGGGGCTCTCAAAGGGGGCACTGGGACGTCTCGGGGGGATTGACCGGCTCCCCGAGATGACGTCACACGCCGTCCGGACCTACCCCCAACGGCGTGTGTCCGCCATGCTGCGCCAGCGGCAGAGCGCGCGAATCCATGAGTCCGATGCCAGCCAGCGCACACAGCTGCCCTGCCGACCATCCCCCGCCAGCGCAAGAAACGGCAGAAGCTGCTGCCCCGTGGCTGCCCAGGGCATGGAGAATTTTCTGCGGAAAATCGCTCAGCCACCTCCAGGCCGGGACAGAATCCCGCTCCCTCCCCGCCAAACCAACAGCTCCCCCACACACAGCTGAGCCCCACCACAACCGCACGCGGATGCTGGAACCCTCAGCCGGAGCCAGCACCAGCGCGGTGTGACCGGGACCGCCCGCAGGATCGTTGGCCAGCCGGCCGGGTGCCGATCCCTTCAGACCGCCGTGGACCAGACAGCCGAAGTGCTGAACCACGCCGCGAAATTTTCCGCAGAAAATTCGACGGCCCCCAGAAAGGACACCGGGACGGCCCGCCGATTGCTCAGCTGACTGGCCGCCAGCGCGAGTAGCAAGCGACGGCACAGCACGGCCCGAACCGGGGGACGAGCGCGGGGGAGTCGCAGAGAACCCGGCTCACCGCGAGCCCCGGCCTCGCCCCCGACGTCGGGAACGACCGCCCCAGGCCGTGTCAGTCGACCTGATCCACTGCGGCCGCAGCACGACCGAAGGTCCGCCAGCGGGCCGCCGCTTCCGCAGCACGCAGTCCGAAGGCGCAGAATTTTCTGCAGAAAATTCAGGGGGGATAGCTGAGCCAGCGGGGGAGCGGCAGCCCGATCCAGATGACGCGTCGGCCCCACCCGCTTGCTGTCCCCCGAATTTTCCGCAGAAAATTCAGGAGACAGCAACTGGTCGACCAAGGTCGGCGGCTTCGATTCGGTGGGCCATCAGGTTCGGCGAACCCATCGACCCGGTGCCGTACCCACTGCCACGATGTCCCGATGTCCTCATCCCTTCTCGCGGAACCGTGGCTGCGAGGCGTCGCGGCCAACCGGGCCGCGCCGCCTGGACGGCCCTCTGTCAGGAACGCGCTCTTTCCCCCGAGGTCGTCGAGGCAGTGCTCGCACACCCCGAGCAGACGGTCCGCCGCGCATTCGCCCGCAACCGGCACGCCTCTCCCGAACAGCGCGGCCGGCTGGTCGACGACCACGATGCCTTCATCCGCGCAGGCCTTGCCGCAGGTCCGCGCCCGCGTCTGGACAGGGCCGAGCCGCTGCCCGACGATGTCCTGGAAATCCTGCTGACCACCCGCGACGAACACCGCCGGGACCAGTTGCTCAGCGCGGACGAGATCCGGCAGGAGCTGGCGTTCTCCGGGCAGATCCGCACCTCGTTCCACCGTGGGAGGCTCGACCACCCGAACCCCGTGCTTCGGGCCCAGGCCGCCAGCCTGTGGTTGTGGCTGGCTCCCGGCCAGCGCGACGCGCTCCTGGCCGACCCGGATCCCACCGTTTCGGAGGCCGCCCGTGACCACAGCCGGATCCTGGACCCGGCAGCGATGGAAGCGGAGCTGCCGGAGCACGGCTGCCATGCTCGGAACCTTCTGCTCATCAACTACGCCGTCTCCCACGCCGTGGCCGAGCAGTGTCCCGCCGAACGGCGCGAGCTGTGGTCTCTTGCCCGCGACCCCCACACGCCCGGCGACATCGTCGCCCGCCTCGCCCACGACCCCGATCCGGACGTGCGCGAGCAGGTGGCTGCCCGAGCTGATCTGGACCCGCAGCTTCTGGCAGAACTGGCCCAAGACCCGGACAGCGCCGTACGGGCCCGGGGCCTGCTGCACCCGTTGCCGCGGACCTGGCCGCGGCGCGCCGCCATCGACCGGGTCTACGGGCACACCGTCGAGAACGTCGGCGCCGTCGGCAAGATGTTCGTCGAGCCGGGGACGAGCTGGTAGGAGGCTCGCGCCGCGTCTGCGAATCCTCGACCACCCGCTGGCACCGCCCGCACTTGTTCTCGACGCCTTCATCGCCGCACCGCGCCAGCGGCCCTACCTGCTCACGCTGCCCCGCCTGCCCCGCACCGGCCTGGGCCACTTGCTCGACCACGACGACCCGGATGTCCGTGCCCTGGCCGCCTCCGACGTCGGCCAGGCCCAGCCGCCTGTCCGCCTGCTCTCCGATCCCGAACCCCTCGTCCGTCAAGCCGCGGCAGCCAATCCGCGTCTTCTTCTCGACCTGCTCTCGGCTCTGCTGAACGACCCGGAGCACGCGGAAGGAGCCGCAGCCAACCCGAACCTGACAGCTGACCACCTCCACGAGTTGCTCGACCTCTGCGGACTGCCCGGAGCCGCAACCCGGTGAGGCCCGCAACGGCCGCGCGGTTTCAGCGGCCGCTCCCGATACCCAGGAGGTGAAGTAACGGCAGCGCGGCAGCGTCCGAACTACGTGCCGTCGCCTTTGGCGAACGCGTGCTCGTCGAACGAACTGGCATGCCCGTGGCCAAGTCCGTAGCCGGGGGCGACGGCCCGGGAGCGCCCGGTTAGGCTGAAGCGGCACGTCAACGGCCGTGGGAGGCCGGGGACGGTCCTGAACGAGGGGGAGCATGAGCGAGCTCGACGACCTGCGGATGCGCCTGGCGGCACTGGAGACGGAGGTCGACCGGCTTCGGAAGGAGTCCGCCGCGTCGCGCACGGGGGCGGCGATGGCAGGCCGGGGCGGTACGAAGGCAGCGAGAGCCACGAAGGCACATACGTCGCCGCGCGGCCGCGCCCAGGTGGAGAACGAGACCGGCGCGGGGGAGAGGCCGGGGGAGAGGGAGGCCGAGACTGGTCAGGCGATGACCTGCCTCGCCGAGGCGCTCGGCGTCCTGGGCGCCGGGCGGGTCCGCCAGGTCGAGGTCCCGCAGACCCAAGTGCTCCGAGCCCGAGTCCTCCAGAGCGAAACCCTACGGATCCAAACGCCGCAAGCCGAGAAGCCGCGGGCGGAAGACCTGCGGACCGAGGTTCCGAAGACCGAGGTTCCGCAGGCCGAGATTCCACAGGCTCTCACCCCGGCCATGGAACACCCGGACCGCACGCCCCCGCAGCACGGCCGGTTCCTGGACAGCCTCCTGGCGGGGCAGCCGGCCCTCTTCGAGGAGAAGCGCCGCCCGGACGCCGAGCCGTAACCGCCGGACGAAAAGCAGTCGTCTGAGCAGAACGGCGTGGGTGCGAGTGCACCCACGCCGATACGGTCACGCCTTCGGAAGCGTTATCCCCAGTTCGAGCATCGCCGGCGAGGCCGGTCCGCCCTCGGAGCGCTCGGTCTTGTACCCCTTGACGCCGGGGGCGACGGTGCGCGGGTCGACGGCCTCGGAGGGGGCGCCGGTGGAGTAGAGGCCCTCTGGGTCCTGGTCGCGGTCGTGCGGCAGGAGCCAGAAGACGCGTCGACGGAAGGTGCCGGAGGCCCGGGAGGACCTGGCGTCGGGGCCGAGGATGGCGTAGCCGACCATGCGGCCGTCGCGGTGGTAGGCGGGGCGGCCGCGGCGGGTGGTGAGGCGGTCCAGGGACTGGCGCACGTAGTCGAGGTCGGTGGTGTCCTCAAGCCAGACGAGATCGGTTTCGTGGGCGAGCTCGGCCGGGTCGATCAGCGCGCTCACGCGTTCTGCTCCTCTGTGTCGTCGGTGATCAGGCCGATGCCCGGGTAGTACTTGCGACTGTTGGACAGGACCATCTC
The DNA here is from genome assembly GCF_041435235.1 of Kitasatospora sp. NBC_01300. NCBI lineage: Bacteria > Bacillati > Actinomycetota > Actinomycetes > Kitasatosporales > Streptomycetaceae > Kitasatospora > Kitasatospora sp. NBC_01300. The sequence continues at coordinate 1,216,905 of NZ_CP108409.1, forward strand.
CTTGGGGGAGGTCATACCCAGTGTCTCGCGAACTCGTGCAGCGAACGCACGACCGGATACGGGATTGGCGCCTTCGAATCCGCACCAGCGGGTGTACGCGCCGAAGAGCTGGGACTGTTCGGCGCGCATGCCCTCGCCTGTGATGCAGGCCTCCTTGAGGAAGCGGCCCACGTGGTCCTCGGTCTCGGCGTAGGCGGTGGTGGCGACCTGGACGCGCTGGGGACCGGCGAGGTCCTTCTCGCCGGCGAAGTAGCGACGGGCGCCGTCGATGAGCCAGGCGAGGATACCGGGGCCCTCCTCGGCGACGAGGACGTGGGCCAGGTTGTCGATCTTACGTTCCTCGGGGACGACCCGTTCGAACGGGATCAGGCGCATGCGGCGCCAGAAGGCGAAGCCGCCGGTGCCGACCTCGGGGCGGTGGTTGCCGAGCAGCCAGAGCTTGTGGGTCGGTTCGAAGGAGAAGAAGTCCTGGCGCATCCGGCGGGCCTTGATCTTGTCGCCGCCGGTGAGGAGCTTCACCCGGGCCTCGTCGAAGCGGTCGCCGGGCTTGAGCTCGGAGCAGACGATGATGCGTCGGCCGTGGAGTTCGGCGAGGTCGGTGGGGTGCCCGTCGAAGGTCTTGGCCATCAGGAAGCCGGGCGGAGCGGCGTCCGCGTAGTCGCCGAGCAGCTGGATCATGACGTCAAGCAGGACGCTCTTGCCGTTCTTGCCCTGGCCGTAGAGGAACGGCATGACCTGGGCACCGACGTCGCCGCTGATCGAGTAGCCGAGCAGCAGGTGCAGGAAGTCGCGGGTCTGCCGGCCTTCCTTGTCGTCGCCGAAGGTGTCGGTGAGGAAGCGGTCCCAGCGCGGGGTCCGCATCCGGGCGGGGGCCAGGGTGGTGGAGCGGGAGTGGTGGTGGACCTTCGGGTCGGGCGGGACGATGGCGCCTGTGCGCAGGTCGACCACGCCGCCGGGGGTGCACAGGGCGTAGGCGTCGGCGTCCAGGAGGGCGGCGTTGAGGACCATGCCCGGGGCGGACTTCGCCTGGGCGAGCATGGCGTTCATGCCCGAGGTGGAGAGGGCCCGGCGGCGGTGCCGACGCAGATCGGTGTTGGTGTAGACGCCGCGGGAGTCGTGGGTGGCGATGCTCTCGGCCATCTCGCCGGCGGCCCACAAGACGGTGTCGTCCTCGTCGAGCTGCCAGCGGTGCGCCGACCAGCGGTACCAGCCGAGGCCGGGGACGTGGCGGTAGTCGCCTCCGTAGAGGTGGACGAAGAGCTTGGCGTTGCCCCGGTCGGACAGCGAGTCGGGCAGGAGACCGTGCGCGCTCGCCTCCGGACCCGCCGGGGCCTGCTTGGTCTCCTGAACAGGCTCGGGGGCCGGTGCGGGTTCGGCGGACGGGGTGTCGAGAAGGCTTTCCTGGACGGGGGTGCCGTGCCAGGGGGGTGGGGAGGCTGGGCCGGGGACCGGCGGGTACTCCAGGATCTGCTGGGCCGTGGCCACGGGATCGAAGACCGTCCTCTTGCGGGTGCTGTCGTTCATCCGCGTGCCTTCCCGACGTGCAGGGGCTGTCGGGCGCCGGCGGCGAGGCCGGAGCGGATGACGGCGGAGCTTTGCCTGTCCTGGCTGGGGCGGGCGGTGTGGGCCGCGTCCAGCAGGAGCCGCTCGGCGGCGGTGTGGGTCAGGTGACCGGCGGAGACCAGGCCTCCCATCGTGTAGGCGGCGCGGTTGAGTTTGCCGGTGAAACCGGCGCCCTCGGGGGTGGTGGCACAGTCGGTGACGTCCTGGAGGACGGTGTCGAGGACTCGCTCGGCCCCGCGCTTGCCGCCGCCTGCCGCGACGACGGCCGCACGGCCGCGGTCGGGGACGGACGGCTGGGAGGGACTCGGGGTGCTGGGCTGGTCCTTGAGGTGGCCGGTGCGGACGAGTTCGTCGCTGAGCCACTGGGGCAGGGGCGCGGGGGTCCTCGCCCCGGGGAGCGCGGTGTAGGTACCGGCGGTGGTCACGGTGCCGGGGGCGACGATGTAGCCGCCGTGGGCGCGCACGTCGACCTGCCAGGCCAGGGCCCGACCGTTGGAGGAGCCCGTGGAGCAGGCGAACCTGCGGGGAGCGTCCTCCTGGTACCAGATGTGCAGGCCACCGGAGGGGGTGCGCACGCGCAGGGTTTCCGTGTCCGTCGCAGGATCAGGAGCTTGGCGCAGGGCCGCGAGCAGAGCGAGGGTGTGGTACCCGTTCTCCAGCCCGTCGAGGTTGACGTTCTCGTGGATCGGGATCCCGGGGAGGATCCGGTCCCGCGCAGGGACGGTGCTGGGGTGGCTGTCGACATCGATGACGACGAGACCCGCAGGGCCACAGGCGACCCCAGTACCGAAGTCCGGATTGACGCGCCACCAAGCGGTGAGGACGTCCTGGTCGAGAGTGGCCGCGTGGAAGCCGTGGCACCAGCGACCGGCCGCAGGGCACGGGCAGTCGGCGGGACTGTGGGCCGGCTCCTGGCAGGGCTGGCAGTTGGCGGGCGGGGTCTTGCGACCTGGTGCGAGCGGGTGGACGGGCCAACCCTGGACGGCGCACCAGCGCGCAACGGCCAGCGCATCCGGCTGGCGAAACGCTCGGTCGCTCCCCACGGCCTTAGGCGCCGTCACGCTGGTCCCTCTCCCCATGGTTGGTAGCTGCTCGGACTTGAGTCGCTCGTTCAGTCGCTGAGGGCAAATAGCCAGGTCAGGGCACTGGTGGGCGCCGGATCAGCGACTGAAGCGACCGAAGTCCAGAAGATAGCTCACACAGACTATCCGAGCGAGGACGTGGGGACGCGAACTGCCGGAGTCTGCGGCGAAACTCAGCTACCGAAAACCGGGCCAGCGACCGACCCCGTTCAGTCGCTGGTTTCGGTCTTCCGGCATTTTCGCAGGTCAAAGCCAGTTTTAACAGCAAACAGCGACTGAAGCGACTGTAGCCCGGGTCTATAACGCGCACACGCACAGGGGAATGTCTTCATATACCTGACCTTGAGTCGCTTCGGTCGCTGACGGGGTGGGTGAACCTGCCCTGACCTGGGATTCTTCCCAGCGACTGAACCTCAGCGACTGAAAGCGACTGAGTCTCTCGGGCACTCTTCCCCGGCGTGTCGCCGGACCAGGTTCTCGTGGAAGTCCCCGACTTGGGTCGCTTGGGTCGCTTCAGTAGCTCCGCCGCAGGGCCTGGAGAGCCGCTTCGATGCTGTGACCTGGGACTATGTCCGCAGGAGCGCTCAGTGCCTGAACACTTCCAGCACTCAGTCGCTGAGTCGCTTCGGTCGCCCCTGCCCTCCGAGGACAGTGCTGTTGCCCTGTTGTCCCGGTACGTAGGGCCTGTTCGTGGCACCGGATCCGGTTCGGTCGCTGGAGGTCTGAGCCGGCGGAGGCCCCCAGCGACTCAGGACATGCCTCGGCAGGGCAGCTACTGAAGCGACCCAAGCGACTGAGACTCCGACTTGGTCGAGCAAGCAACGGGCCGACGCTCCGCCGGCCGGCGGCCGAGTTCGTAGCTCAGGCCGTGCCGGAGTCCGCGGGGATGGTCCGTCTTGCCCGACACGCCGTCTTCTGGCTTGTAGCGAGCTGTACGGCGAACTACGATTCGCCGGTATGAAGCAGCTGAACGTGCGACTGGACGACGCCGTGCACGAAGCGCTGGAGCAGCGGGCGGAGGCCGCCGGGCTCAGCCTGACGGACTATGCCCGCAAGGTGCTGGCCGAAGAGGCCGACGAGCGGCGCGAACGGTTCCTGACAGCTGCGGCGCACTTCGCGCCGACCTGGGCGCCGGCGTTCGAGGCCGAGTTCGGGCCTTACCCGCAGAGCACCCGCGGCGCCGCGGCGGACGCCGCGTGATCCTCCAGATAGACCGGGCGTGGCTGCTTGACATCGCCCACCAGTTCCTGCCCGCCGATCCGGACGTCACCGACTACGGCACCCTCGCCGCCGCGGTCGCCCGCCACCTCGACGAGGTCATGGACATGCCGGTGTACGGCGAGGTGCACCAGCGGGCCGCGGCCCTCATGCACCAGCTGATCCGCGTCCCGGCCCTGGAGTTCGCCAACGAGCACTTCGCCGCTGTCGTGGCCGCCTCCTACCTCAGCGCCTCCGGGGTCATCGTCACCGCGGAGCCCAAGCAGGCCGCCGACCTGGCCGCCCGCATCCGCGCCGGGGACTCGGACGTCCGGGAGACGGCGGCCGCCGTCCGCACCTGGTACCGCTGACCCCGGTCGACGACCGGCCGGTCGGGGGAGCCCCCGCGGCGCTGTGCGGTGACGAGTGGTGTTCACCGAGGGCGCGGCCCCAGCAGCTACCGAAGGCACCGGACAGCGACTGTCAGACCGGTATGCAATCGTGTGTGGACGGGTGGCGCTCACGGAGAGCCGCGCTGACGACGAACGAACGGGGGGCCGCGATGACGGGCTGGGACGGTGTGACCTGGAACAGCTGGCGGGACCACGACGACATCCGCGCGCGGCTCGACGCAGGAGCCGATCCGGACCTGTGGGGCGGGGGTCTCCGCCCCCTGCACCAGGCCGCGGGGTTCGGCTCGCCCGAGGTGGTGGCCGAACTGACGCGCCGGGTGTCGGACGTCGACGCGCTGGAGAACGGGACGACGGCCCTGTGGGAGGCCGTCATGCAGAACCGGCCGGACAACGCCCGGGCCCTCGCAGCCGCAGGCGCCGACCCGTGGCGGCCCCAGCTCGGCGGCTGGTCTCCCGGCCGCATCGCCCTGGCCGGGCCGGTCCTCGACCTGTTCCCCGTGCCGGACGGACAAGCCGGTCTGACAGCGACCGAACAGGCCACCGTCCGGCACGGACGGCAACTCGTCCAGGCCCTGGGCCGTTTCCCCTACGAGGGCACCGGCCTCGCCTGCATCGCCGCCATCGACGCCGCCGAAGCGGTCCGCCGACTGGACGCCACTCCGTTGGACGAGGAGTTCATGGAGGACTTCCTCGACGACCCGAACGAGTACGACATGGACGAGGGCCTGCTCATCGCCGGTGTCACGACCGTTCCCGGCGGATGCATCGTCACCCAGCCCTGGGGCTACACGCCGTCCACCTCGGGCGTGATGGCCCGGCTGACCGCCGGCACGGTCGGCTACGGCCTGTACGCCAACCCCAAGAGCGGCAACCAGGGCAGCATCGTCCGCGACGGCACCGTCGAAGCCTGGGACCTCCACCCCGGTGGTGGCCCCCTCCCGAACCACACCCCGGACGAGGTCCTGACCGGCTACCTCTACCACCACCACGCCGTCGCCCAGGCCTGTGCCTTCGCGGGCTTGCGCCCCACCGATGCCCGCGCCGTCACCGGCCCCGTCGACAGCTGGATACGGCTGCCCGACGTCGACTACTGGGAGCCGTGAGGGCACTGACCCGTCCGTAGGCCCGGGCTGGGCCGGGCGGGTGGCGTCCGAGGGCCCAGCGGTGTGGTGACAAGCCGTGGTGCCGGGTGCCGGCGGGAGGCTGGTGCCCCGTTGGCGGACGAGGAGAGCCTGTGAGTGGGCACAGCCCTGGAGGTGACCGCGGCCCCGTGTCGATGGGCGCGGGCGCGGGACGGACGGCCGGTGATGCCGGTGTGCTGGGGACGGCGCTCGGCGTGGTGCTGGCGTTCTCGCTCGCGCAGGGGTCATGGCAGTGGTTCTCCACCTATCTCGGGGTGACGCTGCTCGCGGTGGTCCTGTCCTTCGGCCGTACGCCGCTGCCGGCGCCGGGTCGGCGGGCCGCCTACGGGCGGAGCCTGGTGGCGTACTCGCTGGTCGTGGGGCTGTGCGTGGCGCTGGCGCTGGCTCCGGCACTTCAGCGCTGGGACTGGCTGTTACCCATGCCGGGGACGCGGAGCGGGTGCGTCGAGGCCGGCCGCTACGAGGTCCTGCGGACGCAGGCCACGCTGGGGGACCTGGCCGGGAATGCCGGTGACGCGTTGGCGTACGTGCAGCGGGAGCAGAGCCGCCAGGCCGTCGACGTCTGCCTGGCGGCGACGACGACGCGTTGGCTGCCGGTGTACGCGCTGGGGGCGGCTCTGCTGGTGGGCGCGGGTTCGTGGGCGTGGGCGCGGTTCCGGGCGCGGAGCACGGCGTTGGGGGTCGGCTGAGTCGGCTGAGAAAGTGTTGGGTAATTGATCAACTTCGTGGCGTGATGCGCTGGCGGTGATCGTCGCGGGCGGGGCATCCGCGACGATCACCGCCATGTGTGTCTGCGCGTGCAAGCCTTCCTACGACTCGTCGTTGACGGATGCCCAGTGGCTGGTGATCGAGCCTCTGCTGCCCGAGCGGGATCCGCGTCGGGGAGGGCGGCCGTTGAAGTTCCCGCGCAGGCTGGTCGTGGACACCGTGTTGTACGTGCTGGTCAGCGGATGTGCGTGGCGCCTGGTGCCGCACGATCTGGCGCCGTGGGACGTGGCCTACCGGTGGTTCCGCGCCTGGACGGCCGACGGCACGTGGAGCCGGGTCCACGAGACGCTGCGCGAGCGGGTCCGGGTGGCGGACGGGCGGGATCCGCAGCCCTCGGCGGCGGTGCTGGACTCGCAGTCGGCCCGCAGCCACCAGGGCGGCGAGGCGATCGGCTACGACGCGGGAAAGCGCGTGCGGGGCCGCAAGCGGCACCTGCTCGTGGACACCTGCGGGCTGGTCCTGCGGGCGGTGGTGCACTCGGCCTCGGTGCAGGACCGGGCGGGCGCGAAGCTCGTCCTTTCCGGCATCCGGGAGCTGTTCCCGCAGGTCGGGCTCGTCTGGGTCGACGGCGGCTACGTCAACATCGTCGATGCGGGCCTGGTCGGCTGGGCGGCGGAACGCGAGAACCTGGAGATCGTCGCGGTGCCGCGCAATGCTGATGTGAAAGGCTTCCAGGTGCTGCCCCGCAGGTGGGTGGTCGAGCGGACATTCTCCTGGCTGGGACGGTGCAGACGGTTGGCACGGGACTACGAGCGCAAGACCGCGCACGCCGAAGCGATGATCAAGGTCGCCATGATCCGGCTCATGGCCGCCCGCCTCGCCGGCGAGGAGGTCGAACCACGCGGCCCCATCGAGACCGAAGCAGCCCGCCGCCTCGCCGACGACCTCAAGAACGAGTGATCACCCGATTACCCAACACTTTCTGAGTCGGTTCCGGGCTCAGGTGCCGGGGGTGAGGAGGGCCAGTAGCTGGTTCGCCACCGCGTCCGCGTCCGGCCCGGCCGCGTAGACGTAGTTGTCGGGGCGCACGGCGGCAGCGGTGGCGCCGAGGTCGGACAGCCAGCGACGGTGGGTGCCGTCCGGGTCGGCGACAACGGTTCCGGATCCTGTAGCGGCTCCGGCGGCGCCTGTGGCGGTGGGGCCGAAGCCGACGACCGTGACGCCCAGGTCGCTGAGCTGGGCCCGGTTCAGTCGGGGGAGGGCCTGTTCGGCGACCAGCAGCCGGAAGCCTCCGCCGACGATGTCGTCGAGCAGGCCCGTCCGTCGGCCGTCGCTCACCCAGCCCTGGACGGACAGTCGGCCTCCGCCGGAGGCGAACAGGCCGGGGCCGAGGTCGGGCAGCCGGATCCGGTCCGGCTCCCGGAGCGCGCGTCGGTGGGCCATCAGCGTGCGGTCGCGCTCGCGGGCGAGCACCGGGTCCCGCAGGGTGTGCTGGCGGCCGAGTTCCATGCTCGTGGCCGTCACGCCGCGAACGTGCGGCTCCCGCTCGCTCTGGTAGGTGTCGAGCACCTCGGCGCCCCGGACTCCGCGCAGCACGAGATCCAGCTTGAAGGCGATGTTGAGTGCGTCCCGTACCCCCGAGCAGAGCCCTTGCCCCAGGAACGGCGGCATCTGGTGTGCGGCGTCGCCCGCGAGCAGGACCCGGCCGTCCCGCCAGCGCCTCGCGACCAGCGACTGGAAGGTGTAGGTGGCGGTACGGGCGATGTCGGCGTCGTCGCGGGACAGGTAGCGACCCACGCGGGACCACACGGCGTCCGCCGCACGCTCCCGCCCGAAGTCGTCGTCATCGTCGAGCAGGAAGCAGAACCGCTGGCGTTCGTCACCGGTGGTGATGACGGTGGTCGGTCCCTCGGGATCGCCGATCTGCAGCATCGACGGCAGTCCCAGGTCGGCCGCGGGGCGGCGGAGGGTGAAGTCGCAGACCAGCCAGGGTTCGGAGAAGCCGAGGTCGTCCTGCTCGACGACGAGGGCGTTCCGCACGAAGCTGTTCCCGCCGTCGCAGCCGATCACGTAGCGCGCCGCGAGAGTCGCACCGTCCGACGTGTTCAGGGTGACCTGGTCACGGTCCTGGGACAGGCCGGTGACCGTCGTGCCGAAACGGAGGTCGACGTTCGGCAGCGAGGTGCACAACGAGTGCAACGCCGTCTCCAGGTCGGGCTGGTGGAACTTGTAGAGGTCCGCCCAACCGCTGGCGCCGACGTTGCGGAACACCTGTCGGATGAGGAGGTCGCCCGCTCCGTTGCGCCACTCGTACGCGTCCTGCGTCCGCAGGGCGGGCGCCAGTTCGTCGACGAGTCCGAGCCCTTGGAACGCGCGCATGATCTCGCCGTCGAAGCTGGCGGCCCGCGGGAGGCCGTACAGGCCGGGGTAGTGTTCGAGCGCCACGACCGAATGCCCGGCCTTGCCCAGCAGGGCCGCGAGCGTCATGCCGACCGGCCCGCAGCCGACTACGGCGATTTCGACGGTTTCGGGGGCTTCGGTGAATGCGGGGACTTCGGTAGGGGACGGCGTCCGGTTCTCAGGGTGCCTGTCGTTCGTCATGGCTGCAGCTCCTCGGGGGTGGGACGGAGGGTGTGGTGGCCACGACGCCAGTCTCGAACGCTCCTGACACGATGTCTAATGCATGATTTGCACAGGGAGTTTGCGTCAGACGCAAACGAAGGGGGCGTCCGTGGCCGACCAGTTGGACCTCAACCTCTTGCGCGTGTTCGACGCGTTGATGGACACCGGCAGCGTGTCCGCGGCCGCGACGCGCCTTCACCTGTCCATTCCGGCCACCAGCAGGGCCCTGGGCCGGCTGCGACGGGCGATGAACGACCAGATCCTGGTGCGCGCCGGCCGGGGCCTCGTACCCACCCCGTTCGCCCAGCGGTCGGCCGCCAGGGTCAAGGCGTTGCTGGAGGCCGCGGCCGAACTCCGGGTGGATGCCGCGGGAAGCGACCCGCGATCGTGGCGGCGCACCTTCGCCATCCGGGTCAACGACGGACTCAGCCCCGTCCTCGCACCCCGCCTCACCCACCGGATCGCCGCCGAGGCACCCGAGGTCCGCCTGCGGTTCGTCGCCCAGGACTCCAAGGAACCCGATCGGCTACGCGACGGCTCGCTCGACCTCGACATCGGCGTCGCCGACCCGCCCCCTCCGGACGTGCGCGCGCGAACGCTGTTCTCCGACCACTTCGTCGCCGTGGTGGCGGCACACTCCGATCTGGGCAAGGCCGCACGGCTGACGGTGGACGACCTGTGCGCCCACCCGCACATCTCCGCCTCCCGCCGAGGCCTCGCGCACGGGCCGCTGGACGAGGCCCTGCACCGCCTGGGCCGCTCCCGCCGCGTCGTCGCCGTGGTGCCGTCCTTCGCCGTGGCAGCCCTGATGGCGCTGGAGGGAGACGTCATCTGCCTCGGCCCCCGGGTGGTGGCGGAGCACCTCGTCGAGCGACAGGTGCCCCTCCGGTGGCACAAGGTGCCGCTGGAAATGCCCGCGGCCGACATCGAACTGCGCTGGCACCGCCGACTCGACGACGATCCCGCGTCCCGGTGGCTCCGCCGCCACGTGCTGGAAGCCGTCCGACCGCTCGCCGCCACGCTGCGCTGAACCGGAGGTGAGAACGGCCGGGACCACCGCGTCGTCCCGGCCGTCAACGAACGGCTGTGACCAGCTACTGCGGAGCAGCGGGCCGTTGCGTGGTGGAGTCGCAGGAGGACATCGCCGCGCGGTCGGCCGCGCTGCGGAGAACACAGAATTCATTGCCCTCAGGGTCCGCGAGGACGGCCCAGCCGGCACCATCGGGTTCCCGGCGGTCGTCGACGAGGGTGGCCCCGAGGTTCAGCAGCCGCTCGACCTCCGCCTCGCGGGTGGTCTCCGGACGCAGGCACAGGTGGACCCTGTTCTTGATCGTCTTCGGTTCCGGCACCTGGTGGAAGTACAGCATCTGGCCCTCCGGCAGCATCACCGCAGTCTCCGGATCACCCGGGCCGTCCTCCGGGTGCAGCGGATGACCGAGCACCTCACTCCAGAACCGAGCCAGCCCGTAGGCATCCGCACAGTCGATCGCCACGTTCTGCAACACCGAGACCATGCACGCGAGCCTGCCGGAAGCACCGCTCGGTCCGCTACCGAATTGCGGCCGGACAGGAGACGGCGCCGGCGCTTTCGCCACGGACCCGGGCATCGACGACGCGGTGGTGGCGCCGACCCGGCAGGCCGCGTTGGTGGCCGGCCCCGAACTCATGCCCGACACGCCGTCGGAGCTGCTGCCGTTCGGACTCGTAGGGGCGGGATTGGGGGAGTGGGCCCTGCGGTTGACTCCGGCGGCCGACGTATCCACAGGCCCCGAACGCACCGGGTCCGGAGGTGCTGTGCCCTCGCCTGCCGTCGAGGGAGACCGTCGGGTCCGACTGTCGCGTCCGTAGAACAGGAAGTGCCAATTCCGCTCGCGTGCTTGGGGGTTGGGAACTCCGGGGCGTCGCCGACTGTTACAAGGCAGTGACGATCCGCTCACAACCGAAGCGTGGAGCGCGACGTCCCTACAGATGACAGAGCCCGAATCGCGCCGACCGTGCTCTTCGGGCCGAGCAATCACCTCCCCTTGAAAGGGGCACCCGTGATCGTCTCCAAGCGGAACTCCCTGCGCCTGGCCGCCGTGACCACCGTCGCCGTGCTCTCCCTCGGGCTGGCGGGCACCGCCGCCATGGCGGCCGCCCCGGCCGCCTACCCCACCTCCACCACGCAGCAGGCCGCGGCGCAGCAGGCCGCCGCGCACGCCGGCATCACCGCCACGCCGTCCGTCACCTCCGTCCAGGCCTGGCAGCTGTTCCGGGTCAACGGCACCACCACCGGCCTCAAGGCGGGTACCAAGGTGACCCTGCAGCAGAAGCAGCACGGCAAGTGGGTCACCCTGCCGGCCTCCGTCCCCACCAACCACAACGGCTCCTACTCGCTCGGTGTGAAGCTCGGCATCAAGGGCCTGAACGAGCTGCGCATCGTCAGCGGAGACGTCGCCTCCCCCGTGTTCACCGTGACCGTGCGCTGACCCACGGCCCACGGCCCCCCGCCGTCGGGCGGTGCGGTGCCCGCTCCCGAGCGGCCACTGCACCGCCCGACGTTGCACGTGGGGACCAACTTCGGCGCTGGATTCGTGGTTTGCGGCCGCCGCCTGGGTCTGCTGGAGTTCGACCTCTGGTGGGGTGAGCAGACCTTTCCCAGGGCACCGGGCCGGGACCAGAGCCGCCGCCCGTCGATCCGGTCACGGTGATCGCCGGCGCGGTGGCGTTCAGCGTGGAAGGACCCAGTCCGGTGTCCAGGTGCCGGGGGCGTCGTGGCCGGTCGTGGTGGCGGCGAGGTGGGCGCGGAGGGTGGCGAGTGCCGGGTGGGGGTTGTCGCGGTGCCAGAGGAGTGAGTGGGGGTAGACGGGCGTCGGGTCGGTCACCGGGATGCGGCGCAGGCCGTGGTCGGCGGGCCAGACGAGGCGGGTGTGCTCGCCCATGAAGGTGGCCAGGGCCGGGGTGTCGGCGATGGTGTCGAGGAGCGCGTCGGAGCCGAAGTTGGGGCCGGTCGCCTCGATGGTGAGGCCGAACTCGGCGACGAGGTCGTCGTAGTAGGCGCCCCACTCGGTACCGGGGACGATGCCGGGCATCCAGATCCGGTGCCCGGCGAGCTGGGCGACGGTCACCGACCGGGCGCCCACCAGTGCGTGGGCGGGACCGGTGAGGAGCTGGAGCGGTTCGTCGACCACCCGGACGGACTCGATGTCCTCGGGAAGGGGCCGGCCGGGCGCGACGACGGCGCGGAAGGACGCGTCGATCGCACCGGAGCGGATGGCGTTGACGGCCGTCTCGATCTCGAACAGCATCATCACGTCGAGATCGATCTCGGGGTGCGCACGGTGGAAGCCGCGCATCAGGCCCGACGCCGAGCCGCGAAGGTTGATCACGTCGACGCGCAGCGGACGGCTGCCGGGTCGCACGGACTCGACCGCGCGCTCGGCGGCGCGCAGCAGCTCGCGTGCGTGGGGCAGGAAGGCCTGCCCGTCGATGGTGAGCTCGGCCCCGCGTGCGGTGCGGGTGAACAGCCGCACGCCGAGGTTGCGCTCCAGCGCGGCGATGCGCTTGGAGACGGCCTGCTGGGTGACGGCCAGCTCGGCGGCGGCCTCCTGGAACTGCCCAGCGTCGGCGGCTGCGACGAAGGTCCGAACGGTGTCGAGGTCCATGACGGCACTCTATAGGTACAACTTATGGTTGTGGCTTGGCGGTCCTCTGGTTGTTTGATCCCCGAGGATGAGGCGCGCTTTGATGCTTCCGATCGCTGATCGGTTGTGCGAAGGGGTGTGTCGTCGGCCCGCCGAATCGTGTCCCCACGCCGACCGGGCGCCGCCAAGCAAGGAGAACACTCGCGTGAGTACTGCCCCTGCACCTGCCCCCGCGCTTGACCCGGCGCACACCGCTCTGCTCGTCCTGGACTGCCAGCCCGCGATCCTGGCCGTTCTGCCCGAGGGCGGGGGCCGGGAAGCCCTCCTCGACCGCGTGGAAGCGGCGATCGCCGACGTCCGCACCAGCGGCGGCACCATCGCCTACGCACGCGTCGGCTTCACCGAGGCCGACTGGGACGCGATCCCGGCCACCAACAAGTCCTTCGCCCCGCTGGCCCGACACCGCGTCATGCACCACGAGGACCCTGCCACGGCCGTCCACGAGCGCCTGGCCCCCCGGGACGGCGACCTCGCCGTGCGCAAGACCCGCTACGGCGGCATGTCCACCACCGACCTCGACCAGCAGCTGCGCGAGCGCGGCATCACCACGCTGGTCGTCTCCGGTATCAGTACCAGCGGCGTCGTCCTGTCCACCGTCCTCGACGTGGCCGACCGCGACTACCACCTCTACGTCCTGTCCGACGGCGTCGCCGACCCGGACACCGAAGTCCACGACGTCCTGCTCCAGAAGGTCCTCCCCTCGCGGGCGCACATCATCGACACCGCCGAGCTGCGCACCCTGCTCCGGGCCGGCTGACTCGAACCGCTGCACCGGTCGAGTCGGTCGAGTCGGGTCGAGTCGAGTTCGTGCGGGTCACGGTCGTGGGTGCCGGCAACAGCGGGGCCCGCCGAGGTGTCCGGCGCGGCCGGGGCAGGTCGGCCAGGGGGTGTCGGTCGGCCCCGGCTGTCAGTGCGCCGGGGCCGATCAGTACAGTCGGCGTCCTTCGTGAGACCTGGGAGGGGTACATGGACATCGGCACGATACGTGCGGCGATCGGGCCGGAGAGCCCGGCAGAGGTGACCGGGTCGGGCATCTACGCCTGGGTGGACGCGGGGTCAGCCGGTCATCCGGTGCTGTACATCGGCAAGTCGGGCAACGTGGCCAGGCGAACGAGGAACGAGAGGACGTGGACCGAGCAGTTCCGGGACGCGCGGCGCCGTGGAAACACCTTGTGGTATTCGGCCGGCTGCGGGCTTTCCCCGGTCCTGGCGGCCGCCGCGGATCCGCAGGTGTTCATGTGGGCCCTCGGGAAGGAGGAGGCGAGCGCCACCGAGACGGCGCTGATCCGCTTGGCCGCGATGACCGGCGGCACGCCGCCCGCCCAGGGAGCCGGCTGGGGCTGGGGCCGTGGAGACCAGGCGGGGAGCGCGGACCCGGTCCACCAGCTGTTGAGCCGCTGGTTCGAGGGCGATCACATGGTGCGTCAGATCGCAGAACCCAACGCCTGACTCGCCTGACTCGCCGGGCAGGTCGGGTCCGTAGACCGGGTCACTCCGCTACGGGCAGGCACTCGGTGAGCAGGCCGACGATGTCGCGCCAGGCGCGCTGAGCGTGCAGGGGGTGGTGGCCGACGCCGGGGAGCACGGCGTGGCCGACCGTCGGGTGGTGGAAGGCGTGCAGGGCGCCGCCGTAGACCATGAGGCGCCAGTCGACGCCCGCGGCCTGCATCTCGGCGGCGAACGCGTCCCGTTGCGCGGGCGGCATGATCGGGTCCTCCGATCCGACCCCGGCCCACACCGGGCAGCGGATGCGTGCGGCCTCGCCCGGCCGTCCCGTGGTCAGGGCGTTGACCGTTCCGATCGCGCGCAGGTCGACGCCGTCGCGCCCGAGTTCCAGCGCGATCGCGCCGCCGGTGCCGTAGCCGATGGCGGCGATCCGGTCGGGGTCGGTCCGCGGTTCGGCGCGCAGCACGTCGAGCGCCGCGTGGCCGATGTCCCGCATCCGGTCGGGGTCGGCGAGCAGGGGAGTGATGCGCGCCAGCATCTCCTGCGGGTCGGTGAACCAGCGCCCGCCGTTGATGTCGAAGGCCATTGCCACGTAGCCGAGTTCGGCGAGGGCGTCGGCCCGGCGGCGCTGGAAGTCGTTCAGCCCCGGCCCCTCGGGTCCGACCAGGACCGCGGGTCGGCGGCCGGTGCCGGCCGGGAGCGCGAGGTGCCCGATCATCGTGAGGCCGTCGGCCGGGTACTCGACCGTGCGCGTGGTAACCGTCGTCATGGGACCGGACTGTAGTGACCGTCGAGCCCGGCCGGGCCGGTTTTTAGCCGGCGGCAGAACGGCGCGGGTGTGCCTCGGACGATGCGGCGACGGCAGTGGTGGGACCGGCTCGGGGGCCGGTCCCACCACGGACGGCGGTCGACGGGAGGCGGATCGGCGGGTTCGTCTCAGGCGGCGTCGTCGGCCGCCCGCGCTCGCACCGCCCGCTCCGTCATCCGCTCCGGGCTCGGGTCAGTACCCGGCCGGGGCGTCCTCGATGTCCGAGATGAGCTTGGTGCTCAGGTCGCTCTGCACGGCCAGCCTGGTGTGCCCGGCGTTGGGGCCGGTGCCCCAGGTGAGCGTGACGGTGGTGAACAGGTGGCCGGCTCCGGAGTCGTGGTACCGCACCTCCCAGTGGGTGGGCACGTTCTGGGCGCGGAGGACGCCGTCGGCGTGGTTGGCCTCCTCCCAGGCGGCCAGTCGCTGCTGGAAGTCCACCGTGAGGTAGTGGGCGCGCAGGTCGTTCGACAGGTTGTCGGTGCCGTCGAAGACGGCGTCGATGTAGGCGCCGTAGAAGTCGGCGACCCGGTCGACCGCGGAGTCCGGGCTTCCGTCGCGGACCGGGTCCCCCGGCGCCACCCGCTGCCCGCCCGCCTGCTCGGCACTGGTGGTGGAGGCGGGGTGCTGCGGGCCGGCCGCCGTGGCCTGCGGCGCGGCCACCGCCAGGATCAGGCCGACCGTGGCGGTCGCCGCCAGCAGTCCGCGTCGAACACTCAGCTTCATCGTCAGTCTCCCTCGTCATGCCAAATGGGTCGGGCCCTGGGCGGGTCACCTGGCAATGCGCGGACCGTCCGGGCCGGATCACATCGATCACCTGCCCAACGACGCCCGGGCCGGAAGGGCACGGGTCGCGTGCAATTCCGGCGCGGATTCGACCCTTCGGGCCGTCATGGCGTGATCAGGCCGGTCACCGGTCACCGGTCACCGGTCATCGGGTGCCGCGGCCGGGGGTGGGGCGGTGGGGGTGTCGGCGTTCGGCGGGTCGGTGGGGCGGGTGACCGTGGTGCGCCGCTGGGGGGCTGGTTCGTGGGCCCGGGCGGGACGGTGGGTCGTGGTCGCGGAGTTCGCAGATCACCGCCCAGGCGACCGACACCACCGGCACCGCGACCACCGCGCCGAGGACACCGGCCAGCACGGCGCCGCCGATCACCGACAGCGCGATCGCCACCGGGTGGATCCGGACGGACCAGCCCATGACCAGCGGGTGCAGCAGATGGCCCTCGATCTGGCCGATGACCACGATCAGCCCGAGCACCAGCAGCGCGACCACCGGGCCGCGGGCCGCCAGGGCGACCAGCGCGGCGACGGCCAGCGCGATGGGCGAGCCGATCAGCGGGACGAGCGCCGCGACGAACTCCAGCACGATCAGCGGCAGCACGAGCGGCACCCGCAGGACGGCCAGCGCGACGCCGACCAGCACCGCGTTGGTCGCCGCCACGATCAGCACACCCCGGGTGTAGCCGTCGAAGGTGCGCCACGCGGCCTGCCCCGCGCGGTTCCAGGCAGATCGTGACCGGGCCGGGAGCTGGTGCTGCGCCCAGCACCACATCCGGTCGCCGGAGTGGAGGAAGAACACCGAGCAGAACACCGCGAGCGCCAGCCCGGTGAGCATCTCGACGACCCGGCTCGCCCCGCTGAGCGCGGTGCTGAGCAGCGCCGAGCGGTGGGCGGTGATGAACTCGCCGAGCTTCGCCCGCAGGTCGGTGACGGTGCCGGCCCGCAGGTGGAAGGGGGCGCCGGTGAGCAGGCGGTCGATCCGCCCGAGGCCGCCGCGCAGTTCGGTGCCCAATCGGCCCCACTCGCTGGCGACGGTCGTCCCCACCAGGGCGAGAACGCCGGCCACGACCACGATGGCGCACACGAGGGCCAGCAGGACGGCGATCGAGCGGGGCATCACCCGTGCCAGCAGGTCGACGGCCGGCCGCAGGACCGAGGTGATGACCAGCGCCAGGAACACGGCGATGACCGGCATCTGGAGCCGGCCGAGGACGGCGACGGCCAGGTAGGCGGCCACCCCGAGGAGGAGCAGTCGCCAGGTGTACCCGGCGGCGGTCCGCAGCCCGGCCGGCACGCGGTCCCCGGACCCGTCGGACACGACGGGGCGCGCCCGGGACGGGACCACCCGGGTCGGGTGGCGCCGCCGGGCCGGTCTCGCGCCGTTCACTCGCACGGGCGGCCTCCCTGGCGTCTGCCGGGCTTCGTCCGGCGTCGCGCGGCTACCCGGGCCGACGGGCCGGAAACGGGCGAGGGTCCGGAAACGGCCGGCGGCCCGGAAACGATCGCGTGCACACGTGTGCCGTGAGCGCGACCAGCTGTCGGCGTACACATGAACATGCGCAGCGTGTTACCAGCGAACGTGCACCGATCACCGGGTCCGGAGCGCGGCCGGGCTCATGGCCTGATGCCCTGGTTCCAAGGCCGCTGCCGTGGTGTTGTCGCGTGCGGCGTGGACTTGGCGGTACCAGCGGCGGTGGACGACTGGCTCGACGGACAACATCGCTGCCCCCGCCACTCCTCCGACCAGGAGGGAGGCCCAGCCGCCGTTGTCGAGGAGCGTGCCGAGGCAGGCGGCGGCGATGGCCAGTGGGCGCAGGAGGGTGAGCGGGCCGAGTCCGATGACCATGGCGAGGGTGCTGGCGCGGAACGGCAGGAGGAAGTAGGCGGCCAGCGAGAGCAGGACGGCGGCGGCGTAGATGGTGAGTGGAAGCAGGTAGCCGAGTCCGCCGGCGGCCAGTGTGGCGTAGGCGCGGTCCGGGTCGGCGGCGGTGAGCAGGTGGAGAGCGGCGGTCAGTGCGGGGGCGAGCAGCAGGACGGCTCCGACTGCCAGCCCGCGCAGGGCGGCGCGCATGTTGGCTCGGTGTTTGCGGATTCGGGCGTCGCGGCCGGCGTAGGCGCGGAAACCGCTGAACGCCGCGTCGACCAGGCCGAGTGCGGCCAGTGGCAGGGCGGGCGTCATCGGGTGGCCTGCGCGAACTGTTCGGGGCCGAGGAGCCGGCGGGAGGCTCGGCCGAGGGCCTGGCGCAGGGGTGCTTCCAGCTGGGGGCGCAGGCCGAGGACCGGGCGCAGGGTGGTGCAGAAGGGGTTGGCGGCGCGGCGGGGCTCGTAGAGCAACGGCCGCATGCCCGAGGCCGCGGCGGTCCGCAGCAGGGACTCGTCGCTGTGGGCCCGCCGGGCGGAGGCGACGCCGTCGTGTCGGCCCAGCGGGTGGCGCATCCGGGCGCGGTGGAACATCCACGCGCCGATGGGGGCGAGGCCGGTCGCGGCGATGTCGTAGTGGCAGAACGCCAGGGCGGGGGAGGCGCCTTGGGCCAGGAAGAAGTCCTTCAGCGCGGGCTCGGGGAAGTGGTGCAGCACGCCGGTGGAGACGTACACGGTGGCGGGCTCCGGCAGCGCGAAGGCATTGCCATGGACGAAGCGGCAGTTGAGTCCCTCGCTACGGGCCAGGCGGTCTGCCTCGCCGACCAGTGCGGCGTTGAGGTCGACTCCGATCAGCTCGACGTCCGGAGCGAGTGCGTTGGTGGCCGCCAGCCAGCGGACCAGGTAGCCCAGCCCGCAGCCAGGCGGTACGGCCCCGGCTGGCCGGTGGCCCGGATGGCGGTGAAGAGCGGGTTGAGCAGGTGCACGAGGCGTTCGCCGATGCGCAGTTCCTCGCTCAGGCGTTGGAGCTCGGTGTGCACGCTGATCAGCAGGCGGTCGACGGCGCCCGCATCCAGGACTCCGTCCCGGTCGGCGGGCAGCCCCGCCACGATCCTCGCGGCTCGCCTGTCACCGTTCGCGCGAAGCTGCTCGACGACCTCGTCACGCCGTACCGGCAACCGTTGGCCGTTGGCCGGGTCGGCGGCGGTTATCAGGTCGGAGATCTCAAGCTGGGGCAC
Organism: Kitasatospora sp. NBC_01300; assembly: GCF_041435235.1. Lineage (NCBI taxonomy): Bacteria > Bacillati > Actinomycetota > Actinomycetes > Kitasatosporales > Streptomycetaceae > Kitasatospora > Kitasatospora sp. NBC_01300. The sequence continues at coordinate 1,235,444 of NZ_CP108409.1, forward strand.
GGGCAGCACTCTACGACGCCGCTACAAGGCCTGCCCTTCCCACCGAACCCGGCCCGCGCGCCCGGCACCGGCCTCCTCGCGCCGGGCCCCTCGCGGACCCGCCCAGACCGGTGCACGTAGCTCCGTACCCTGCGGAGCACTTACAGGAGTACGCCGACACCAGCAGCGCTGCGAGGCCCACGGCCAGCCACGTACAGACGCCCCGTCCGGTGTTCGGGGACCGCTCCTCGGGCGGCTCCCGGCGGCCGGTCCGCGGCGGGGCGGGGCCGTCGCGGTCGGTGCCCTGCGGCGTGGTCATGGTGATCGTCTCCTGCTCCCTCACACGTGTAGTCACCGCGGCTGCGGGCACACGCGGGGCATGGACGAGGAGCGGGTGGTGAGCCCGGCCCTGCACGGGTCGGCGGCCCTGCCGGGGGCGGCAGACCTGCCCGGGGCGGCGGTCCGTCCGGCCGGTGAGGAGAACCCGGCATGAGGAGCCCCGGGGAACGAGCGTCGCCGAAGGACTCCGGCCGGACGGCGACGGCTTCCGGCCGGGGGTCGAGCGGCTCCGACCGGATCAGGCGGCTCGTGCTGGCCGGCAGTGCGGGCGCGGTCCGGCGGTCCCGGGACTTCAGCCGTGCGGCGCTGCTCGCCTGGCACTGGCTGCCCGCGCGGGATGTCGGGCGGCTGGCGGCGGCGGAGGACGTCCTGCTGATGGTGTCGGAGCTGGTCACCAATGCGTGCCTGCACGCGCCCGGCGGTCCCCGGGAGCTGCGGCTGGGCTGGGACGGCGAGCGGCTACGGGTGGAGGTCTCGGACGCCAGCCCGGTCGCGCCGCGGCTGCGCCCGTTCGCGGACCCGGGCCGTCCCGGCGGCCACGGCCTGCGGGTGGTGGACCGGCTGGCGCGCGACTGGGGCTGCCTGCCCGAGGGCAAGGGGAAGCTGGTCTGGCTGGAGGTCGCGTCCCCGGTGGCCCCAGGCGTCCTCCAGCGCCGAGCGGGGTCTCAGGCCTGACCGGGGTGCGGCTGGGGCGGTGGTGCCGGATCGGGGTCGGAACCGGGGCCCGGGAACGGGTCGGGAGTGGGGAAGGGCGGGATCGGTGGCGGTGCCGGGTCGGGGTCCTCGCCCGGCCTCGGGGCGGGGTTCGGGTGGGGGACCGGCTCGGTGTCCGGGCCCGGGGGAGCCGGGACGGTCATCATCACCGGCGTGGTCGTCATCAGCGGCGTGGCCGTCACAGCGGGCGTGGTCGTCATGACACCCTCCTCAACGGCCCAGCGCCTGCGACAGCTCGCGCTTGTTCATCTTCGAACGGCCCTTGACGCCGCGCTGCCTGGCCTCGTTGTAGAGCTGGTCGTAGGTCGGGCCCTGGGCCCCCGTGTGCGAGCGCTGCCCGCCGCGGCGGCCGGAGGAGATGTCGTGGAGCGAACTGCGGCTCGCGGTCTTCGACTCGCCGTGCCGGGCGCGTTCCTTGTTCACCGTACGGGCGGCGATCTCCTCGGCCCGCTTCTCGCTCTCGCCCCGGTCGAGCGCGCTCTCCCTGATGTGCTCGTACTGGCGCTCGCGTTTGGGGCTGGATCCTCGGGGCATGGCGGCGCTCCTTTCGTGGCGGGAGGGCGTTGCCCGAGCGCGTGTACCCGTAGACAAAGCAATAAACCACCCAAAACGTGAATTGGAAGTCGTGTGTCGGGTAGAAAACGCATGACGCGGCCGTGGATCGCAGCCAGTCGCGTCCGCACCCTCACCGGGTGCCACCGGGACCGTCGCTCGACGAAGCCGGGCCCAGGTCCTCCGGAAAACAGCCCCGTCGTGTTCGGCGCGAGCCGTTCGCGGCGCCGGGCGTTCGCCCCGATGCCCCAGGAGAGAGCCACCGTGTCCACCATGCTGGAAACCGGTCGCCCCACCGACCGGACGGCCGCCCCGCCGTCCGGCCTCCCGCCCGACGTGCCACCCCGCCCGACGGACGTGCCACCCCGCCCGACGGACGCGCAACTGCGCGCGATGGGCAAGTACGAGGCGCGCGAACTCAGCGACGCGCTGTTCGAGCGCCTGGCCGCACTCGCCCGCGAAACGCACGCTTACAGCTACGTGCGCGGCACGATCATCGAACTCAACATGCCGCTGGTGCGCTTCATCGCCGCCCGCTTCCGCCACCGCGCCGAGGACATGGACGACATCCTCCAGGTCGGCACGATCGGCCTGATCAAGGCCGTCGACGGCTACGACCCGCACCGTGGCGTCGAGTTCGTCACCTACGCCATCCCCACCATCGCCGGTGAGATCAAGCGCTTCTTCCGCGACACCTCCTGGCTGGTCCGGGTCCCGCGCGGCATGCAGGAGCTGTACCTGACCGTCGCCCGCGGATCCGACCGGCTGGAGCAGGAACTCGGCCGCCTCCCGCACCCCGACGAGATCGCCGAGGACCTCCACATCACCGTCGAGCAGGCCACCGAGGGCTTGGTCGCAGGCCGCGTCTACCGGCCCGACTCGCTGGACGCGGCGCGCGAGCAGGACCTCGACGAGAGCGGCAGCGCCATGCTCGACCGCATGGGGGCCTGCGACCCCGGCATCGAACTCGCGGACTTCCGCACCGCCGTGCGCCCCCTGCTCGCCCGGCTGTCGTGCCGCGATCAGACGGTGCTCAAGCTGCGCTTCTGGGACGGCTGGACCCAGTCCCAGATCGCCGAGCGCATCGGCGTCTCCCAGATGCACGTCTCCCGCCTGCTCACCGCCACCCTCACCAGCCTGCGCGAGCAGCTGGAGGACCGCGACGCGCCCGGCTGGGCGGACGAACCCGCCGGTCCGGCCGAACCCCAGGGAGCGGCCGACGGCGCAACGGCCGACGAGGGAGCCGCCGAACCCGAGGCGCCGCGCTGAATCACCTCCCCCCCCGGGCGTTTCCGGCCCCCCGCAGCGGATAGCCGCGCTGCGGGGGGCCGCCATGGACGAAGCGTGGTGAAGCGTGACGAAGGAGGAGCACCGCGTTCGACGGCACCCTCGCCCCGACAGCCCCTCGCCCCGAGCGGGAGCGGGCCCGCGAAGCGCGGCGTTAGGCGCGGGCCCGCCCGGGTAGGCGCGGCCCTGCGGGGGCGACCGGAACCGAACGACGGAGAGGACTCCCCATGTTGCTGCTAGGACTGCTGCTGATGGCGGCGGCCGGTGCCTTCGCCGGACTGCTGATCGCGGACAACCTCTCCGGCGGGCCCGACTACCAGGCGACGGTGCTGGGCATCCACCTGCCGGCACTCGACGCCCTGGGCATCTTCCTCGCCGGGCTGGCCCTCGCCCTGCTCTTCTGCCTGGGCCTGGCCCTGATGGTGCTGACGGCCCGGCGGGCCCGACGCCACGTCCGGCCGGCCGCGCACCGGGCGGTCCACCAGCGGTCCCAACCGGTGGTGCGGCCGGACCCGCCCGAGCGGTCCCTCCGGTCCGACGAGGGCGAGCAGCCCGCGCCGCCGGAGGAACGCGCCGCCCAGCAGGGCGGCCAGGACGTCGGTCTGCCGGTCGAGCCCCCGCGCGGCGGCCGCCGCCGCCATCTGTTCGGCCACTGAGGCGCCGCGACGCCCCCCCCGAGCCGATCCCACGACGACCACGGGCCCCTCACCGGGCCGGGGAAGGACGCGACGGTATGACCGGACCACGGCTTTCCGCCGGACGCCCGTTCCCCACGAGGTCGTGGGCGCAGCGGCTGCCGCTCCGGGCCCACCCCGGGGCGGCCGCCGATGCCCGGGCCTTCACCGCCGATTTCCTGGCCGACGTCGGCGACCCGCTGCTGGTCGCCGACGCCGTGCTGCTGGTCTCCGAACTCGTCGGCAACGCCCTGCGCCACGCCGGCGAGCCCGGGACGCTGCTCCTGATCCGCGCCACCGGCCGGCTGCGGATCGAGGTCAGCGACGCCAGCCCGCGCCCGCCGCTGCCCCGGCCCCCGCACCCTCCGGACGAATCGGGAGGCCTCGGCCTGTTCCTGCTGAGTCGGCTCACCCTGCGCTGGGGCTGGCACCCGTCGGGGCCGGGCAAGACGGTGTGGTGTGACCTGCGGCTGCCCGAGAGCTGACGGCCTGGGCGGCGCCTGCCCGGTGCCTGCCGGGCGGGTGTTCTGCGTCCGGGAGGAGCGGTGCCCGTGCGCGGCCACCCGGCGGCGCCGGACGCCGGTCGTGCCGTCGGAGCGTCGGACGCGCCCCTCGCGGTGGCATTCTGACGGGGCAGGTCCGCCCGTGGGCGTCGAGCAGAGCGAGGATCCAGTGGCCGTGAACCGACCGTCTCCGTTCCCCTCGTTGTTGTCGTTGCCGTCGCCGTGCGGCGTCCTGGGTTGAGCGGCGTGCGCGGCCGCAGCCGGTTGACGGCGATCGCCCGCAGCTGGTGGCAGGTCCTGCGGGCGGCCGTCGTCGGCGTGTGGGAACACGGCCGCACCATCGAACTGCTCCAGCGCTCGATGGCCTTCGCGGCGCTCTTCTTCGTGACCCTCGTGCCGCTGCTGATCGTCATCGCGGCGGCCTTCCCCGCGCGCGGCAGCGGGATCTCCGAGTGGATCACCGACGGCCTCGGCCTGAGCGGGCCGGGCGCCGACGCCGTCCACCGGCTCTTCTCCTCCCGGGGCCAGGTGCTCAGCACGACCACGGGCTTCGGCCTGGCCGCGCTGGCGGTCTTCGGGGTCTCGTTGATGGCGTCCGTCCAGGGCGTCTACGAGCGGGTGTGGGAGCTCGACCGAGGCCCGTGGCACGCCGTCTGGCGCCAGACCCTCGGCCTGGCCGGGCTGATCGGGTACATCGTGCTGGCCGCCTCCAGCGGCATGCCCTGGCACCACTCGGCCGTCCAGCCCTCTTTCCGCATCGCCGTCACGACCGTCGGCGGCCTCCTGCTGTTCTGGTGGCTCCAGCACCTGCTGCTCGCCGGACGCGTCCCGACGAGGCAGCTGCTGCCCGGAGCCGTCGCGACCATGGTGGCGCTGGCGGGCCTGCGGCTCTTCTCGCGCCTGGTCTTCGCGCCGCTGCTGGTGTCCAACGCGGTCTCCTACGGGACGGTCGGGACGGTGCTGATCGTCCAGTCGTGGCTGATCGGCGTCGGCTACACCGTCTACGGCGGCGCGCTGGCCGGGCGCGCCGTGGTCCAGGCCCGCCGCACGCCGTAGCGCCGGAGCCAGGCCGGGTGGCCGGTGCGGCGTCAGCGCTCCGGGAAGCGGTGCTGCTCGACCAGCTGAGCGAAGCCCTCCCACAGGGCCGGATCCGCCGGCTCCTGCGGGTCGTGGAGCGTGACGCCGGCCAGGCCCCCGGGCGCGTCGTAACCGCCCGCCCGGGCCAGGTCGACGCCGGAGCCGAGCAGCGCCGCCGGCTTGCCGTGGCGCAGCGCCTCGGCGAGGAAGCGGACGGCGTCCGGATCGGCGGCCAGCGCGGGCCCGGCGCCGTCCGGAACCACCACCGCGTCGTACAGCACCGAGGCGGTGGTGGGCAGCGGGCGGTCCACCGGCAGAGGGTCACCGCCACGGGCGGCCACGTGACCGCCGTGCGCGGCCAGCGTCTCCACGACGGCGCCCTGTGCGCCCAGCCGCTCGTGCGCGGCCCGCACCTGGCCGCCGTCGACCCCGGGTGCGGCCAGCACGGCGACCTTGCGGGTACGGATGCCGCTGCCGCGCAGATTCTCCAGGCTGAGCGCCGGGGAGACCAGGGGGCCCGCCGCCTCGCCGCTCTTCGCTGCCGCCCGGTCCTCGGGCGACGGCTGCGGCTCGGGCACGCCGATGCGCCGGGCGACCTCCGCCGCCAGGCCGGGGTCCACGCGCACCAGGTTGCCGACCATCCGGCGCCGCACCTCCTCGTCGCCCACCTTGCCGAGCTCGAACGCGAACGCGGCGGTGATGTGCCGCTGCTCCCAGTCCGCCATGCTGCGCCAGAACAGCGCGGCCTGGCTGTAGTGGTCGGCGAAGCTGGGGCTGCGCCGCCGGATCGCCCTGCCGTTGACCCGTTGCTGGTAGTGCTGGAACACCCCCTCCGGCAGGTGGCCGCCGCCCATGGTGAACGGGCAGCCGCCGCCCACCGAGTTCGGTGCGTAACTCGTGCCCGGGTGGACGACCTGCTGGCCGTAGCCGTCGCGGTGGTTGGTCCGCACATCGGCCAGCGGGCGGTTGACGGGCAGCTGGCCGAAGTTGGGGCCGCCCAGGCGGATCAGCTGGGTGTCCAGGTAGGAGAAGTTGCGGCCCTGGAGCAGAGGGTCGTTGGTGAAGTCGATCCCGGGCACGATGTTGGCGGTGTGGAAGGCCACCTGCTCGGTCTCGGCGAAGAAGTTCTGCGGGTTGCGGTCGAGGACCATCCGCCCCACCGGGCGCACCGGCACCAGTTCCTCCGGGATCAGCTTCGTGGGGTCCAGCAGGTCGAAGGGGAAGGCGAACTCGTCCTTCGCCGTGACCAGTTGGACACCGAGCTCCCATTCGGGGAAGGCCCCCGCCTCGATCGCCTCCCACAGGTCCCGGCGGTGGAAGTCCGGATCCCGCCCGGCGGTGATCTGGGCCTCGTCCCACACCTGGGAGCAGACGCCGAGCCGCGGCCGCCAGTGGAACTTGACGAACGTGCCGCGCCCGTCCCGGTTCACCAGGCGGAAGGTGTGCACACCGAAGCCCTGCATCATCCGGTAGCTGCGCGGGATGGCCCGGTCGGACATCACCCACATCAGCATGTGGGTGGACTCGGGCTGGAGCGAGCAGAAGTCCCAGAAGGTGTCGTGCGCGGAGGCGCCGGTGGGGATCTCGTTCTGCGGTTCGGGCTTCACCGCGTGGACGAAGTCCGGGAACTTGACGGCGTCCTGGATGAAGAACACCGGCATGTTGTTGCCCACCAGGTCGTAGTTCCCGTGCCGGGTGTAGAACTTGGTGGCGAAGCCGCGGACGTCCCGTACGGTGTCGGCGGAGCCGCGCGGGCCCTGCACGGTCGAGAAACGTACGAACACCGGGGTGCGGCGCCTGGCCTCCTGGAGGAAGTCGGCGCAGGTGAACCCGGCGAGCGACTCGTACGGTTCGAAGAAGCCGTAGGCGCCGGCGCCGCGGGCGTGCACCACGCGTTCGGGGATGCGCTCGTGGTCGAAGTGGGTGAGCTTCTCGCGGAGGTGGAAGTCCTCCAGCAGGGTGGGGCCGCGGTCGCCGACGATGAGCGAGTTGTCGGTGTCGTCGACGCGCACACCCTGGTCGGTGGTGAGCGGGCCGTCCGGGTCCGGGGCGCGGAAGGCGTCGAGTGCAGTGTCCTTGGCGTCCTTGGCGTCCTTGGCGTCGGTGGTGTCCGTGGCGTCGGGGTCGGGGCCGGGGTCGGGGCCGGCGGGCGGCTCGGGCTGGGGGGTTTCGGGGTTGATAGGCATGTCGCGATCTCCGTCCTGGGAACGGCGCGGGGCGGCCGGGCCGTCGGCCCCCGGCTCGTGTCGGCGGGGCGGCTGCCCGATGGGTGGCCCGGCAAACCGTGCGCGAGCGGCCGTCGGTGCCGCAGCAGGAGGTCAGCGGTGTCGGGCGGAGGCGCGCGGTGTTCGAGCAAGCTGTTTGAGCGAGGTGTTTGGCCGAGGGGCATCGGGGGACACGCCCGGGGCGAGAGGGGAAGCCTCTGAGTGAGGAGACGAGCAATGTCGAACGATGCCGTCGTCCTGTTGCGGGAGGACCACAAGGAAGGAGACCGGCGAGCGGAGGCAGGCCTTGTGCGGGACCGCGCCGCGACCACGAAGAGCGGGAAGGAGCGCGCGAACTCCTCTCATGTACCAGCCAACGCGATCGCCCTGTCCTGAGGGCGTCGAAGCACAGCAGGCAATCGGGCGCCAGTGGACGTTCCTGACCAATCACGCGCGCGTCCTGGTGCAGATCGCCCGGGACCCGGGCATCAGGGTGCGTGACATCGCGACCAGCTGCCTGTTGACCGAGCGAGCGGTCCAGCGGATAATCGTCGACCTCGAAACGGCGGGCTATCTCAGCCACCACCGGGTCGGGCGCTCCAACGTCTACCGCGTCATCGACGGCAAGCAGCTGCGCCACCCCGCCGACAGCGGCCCGACGCTGGCGGAACTCCTGGCCGTCCTGCTGCGCTGACCGCCCCGCCGCCCCCCCCCGCACACCCAGAACGCAGACCCCTGACCGCACGCGGGCCACCCCGCACCACCGCAAGCCGAGAACCATGGACCCCGTCCGCCGCTACGCCATCGCCCTGCCCGGCGTGCCCGGTGCCCACGCCGCAGCGCACACCGTCATCGTGCACCTCACCGACCAACTGGGCCCCGCGCACGAGCCCGTCTACGAGGACGCCACCGGCCTGTTCCGTGTCCAGATCCGGGGCACCACCGCGGAAGTCCTCGCCTCACCGGCCGAGTACGGAACCATCCACCCCTGCCTGGAAGCCGTCCCCATGCCCTGACCGCACTCCGGGTCGCCGGTGGACCACTGGTGGACCCCGTTGGTCACCCCTGCGGAGGTGGGTGGGGGTGTTCGCCGCGCCTGAAACCGTCCTGCCGCAGGCCGCTCCACCCATGGTCGTGGGGCTGGGGGGACACGTTCTTCCAGGGAAAAACATGTCCTCCCAGCTCGCGCGGCGCCCTGACACAGTGGCCGGTGTGAGCACGAACAACGACAAGCGCCGGGAGTTCGCCACGTTCCTGCGTGCCCGGCGCGCCGAGGTCTCCCCCCGACAGGTCGGACTTCCCGCGTACGAACGGTCGCGCAAGGTGGCCGGGCTGCGCCGGGAGGAGGTGGCCGGGCGGGCCGGGATCAGCGTGGACTACTACACCCGCCTCGAACAGGGCCGGCTGCCCGCGCCGTCCGGCAGTGTCCTGGACGCGCTGGCCCGCGCCCTGCTGCTGGACGACGACCAGCGTGACTACCTGCGCCAGCTGGCCGACCTGGCCCCGGCCCGCCGACAGCGGCGTTCACAGCACCAGGTCGTGCCCGCCGCGGTGCTGGCCGTACTGGCCGACCTGAGGACCACGCCCGCCGTGGTCCTGGGCCGGTTCATGGACGTCCTGGCCTGGAACGACCTCGCAGCCGAGCTGCTGCTCGACTTCGCCGCGGTCCCCGAGGAGCACCGCAACTACCTGTGGCTGACGTTCCTCGACCCGCGGACGCGCGAGCGCGTGCCGGACTGGGACCTGTCGGCGGGGGAGTGCGTCGCCTACCTGCGGATGGACGCCGGCCGCTACCCCAGCGACCCCAGGCTCGCCGAACTGGTCGCCGAGCTGAGCGCCGGGGACTCCGACTTCCAGCACTGGTGGACCACGTACCGGGTCTCCGGCAGGAGCTTCGGCAGCAAGCGCATCCTGCACCCGGTCGTCGGCGAGGTCCGGCTGGACTGGCAGGTCCTCACCGTCGCCCAGGAACGCGACCAGTTCCTCGCGGTCATGCCCGCCGCCGACGAGGAGAGCAGGCAACGGCTCACAGCCCTGAGCACACCGTAGGAACGCGCACGGCGCGACCGTGCGGTTCCACCCACCCGGAAAGGAGGTGAAGGCGTGAGGAGCCCCGCGTACACGAGGGGCCCGACGCCTTCACAGCACCCCATGACGACCACACTCATCACCGGAGCCACCCGCGGGATCGGCCTGGAGGCCGCCCGCCGACTGGCCGCGGCCGGGCACACCGTCTACCTCGGCGCGCGCGACCTGAAGCGCGGCCGGGAGACCGCCGAACAGATCGGCGCCCGAGCCGTGCAGCTCGACGTCACCAGCGAGGAGTCCGTCCAGGCCGCCGCGCGGTTGATCCGCGAGGAGGCCGGCCGGCTCGACGTCCTGGTCAACAACGCCGGGATCTCGGGCAGGTGGAACCCGCCCGCCGAGATCACCGCCGACGACCTGGAGACCGTCTACGCGACCAACGTCTTCGGCCTGGTCCGTGTCACCCACGCCTTCCTGCCGCTGCTGGAGGCCGCCGACAACCCCGTCATCGTGAACGTCAGCAGCAGCGGCGGCTCCCTCACCCGCTGCAGCGACCCCGCCAGCCTTGAGGCGACCTTCCCGATGGTGGCCTACTGCTCGTCCAAGAGCGCGGTCAACATGATCACCGTCCAGTACGCCAACGCCTTCCCGACCATGCGGATCAACGCCGTCCACCCGGGGTCCGCCGCCACCGACTTCAACCCCCGCGGCGCCGTGTCGGCCGAGCAGTGTGCCAAGATCATCGTCCGGATGGCCACCATCGCCCCCGACGGCCCCACCGGAGGCTTCTTCGAGGAGGAGGGCCCCGTCCCGTGGTGACCGTGGTGACCGCCGTGACCGCGGGGTCACACAGCTGACCGGCGGGGTCTCGCCCCGGCCACTCGTGGTGGGACCTGGTGGGACCTGGTGGGCACCGGAGTGGCTTCGCGGCGGAGACGGATCCGTCCGTCGGCCCAAGGGGAGGTCGTCCAATTCGCCGTCGCCGACTGGCGCACCGGCGTAGCCTGACCTGGTCGCGATTGGCACGTGTCGTCTGAATTGTGGCTCTGGCACGAGTTCTGTTGAGGCGCACGCTCAGTGACTGAACGGCAAGTGTGTTCAGATCGGGTTGGTTCTGCTCCGGGCGTTCCAGGAGGCCAGGATTGCTGCCCGCTGTTCGTCCAGCCGGACGACATCTTCAGGGAGTGCCGGCGCGAATATGTCGGCGGTCTCAGAAATGCCGCTTGCGGCGTCTGATGGGTGGACGTATGCCTCCCGTCCGTTTGTGAACTGTCGTAGCTGTCCCGACGGGTGCACGTTGGGGCGGGCCCCCTGGCAGCAGAGCCGTCGTCCCTCTTGCTCCAGCTGCCGCCGAGCCTGGGTAAGGCAGTCGAGGTAGTCAGCACCGCTGATCTCCGTGCATGAATCGGCATCGATGAGCGTAATGAGGGCAGCGGAGGGGGCGCCGATGTAGACGGTGACATGGCGAATGGCACCAGCTGAGTCGACCGTCTGAAGGGCCATCTCCTCGGTCCAACTCGGCCGCCTTCCACGGTCCGCGTGGGCTATGTCGTCCCGCTCCTGCTCATGAGTCATGTGACCATGATCGTCACGAATTGGAGCAGGCGGCAAGGAGTCACCCTGCCAGCAGGACGCGTTTCCGAAGGAGATCAAAGCCTGCGCGGCCGTACATCTGGCGCTTGAGCATTTTGATGCGGTTGACGTGGCCTTCGACCGCGCCGGAGCTCCAGGGCAGGGTCAAGCCGGCGATCACGGCGTCCAGGTCGCGTTCGAGTCCGGTTGCGAGTGTGTGGGGACCGGGGAGGTCGTCGCGTCGGACCGCTTCGAGCCACTGCGGTAGCCGCTCGCCCTCGCGCCCGGTGAGCATCTGGGCGAAGAACCTGACGTGGCCGGTGAGGGCGTCGAGTTCGGGGCACCGGGCCAGGACGGCTTTGAGCTGGAGGTGGTCGGTTTCGGGGAGGTTGTCGGGGTGTCGCAGGATCCATCCGGCGACGGTCCGCGGTGACGGTGGCCGGGGCTGGACGGGCTGGGTCGAGGTCCGCTTGGGGCAGATGTAGGCCCGCACGGTCTGGTAGCTGCCGCGGAAGCCGCGCGCGGTGATCTCCTCTCAGAGTGTCCAGGCGTTGGTGCAGCCGTCGTCGGACCATCGCTGGTCCAGGTAGGGCTTGAACTCGTCGAGCTTGCTCGGCCTGCCTTGCCACTGGCCCTTGAACAGCTCTTCCGGCGTCGTGGCGTCGGCGTATCGCTTGACGGTCCGGTAGGTCATGCCGAGTTGGCGCGCGATGGCTCGTCGGCTGTGGCCGGCGGCCAGGTAGGCGTGGACGGTGGCGTGGGTGCTCCGGGTGCGGTCGGCGAAGCGGTGGCCGGTCGGCCAGTGCGACTTGGGTGGCTGGTCGGCGTTGGACGTCTCCTCCTCGGGCGGCTGGTCCGGTTCGGGAACGACGGTCCGCAGGCAGGTGCGGTGGCGGGTGACGCATCGCTCGGCGGCCTCGCTGACGTTGTGCCAGAGGTGCCACCGATCCGCGACTTGGACAGCCTGCGGGGCGCCGGTCCGGGCGCCTTCGGCGAAGAACGGGCCCGGTCGCGGCAGACGACCTCGATGCCGGGATGCCTTGCGAGCCAGAACCCGTTCTCGTGAACAAAGCCAGGCTGGTCGGTTCGCCCTGTACGAAGTCGGGTGGTTGCGGTGTTGTCGGCGCACGCGCCTAGGGTGACCGGAAAGGTCATCGGTAGAGCCGGTCGGGAGGGCGCGTGGCCTGGTGGAACAGGGAGCAGGGGGACCGGCAGCGGTGGGTGCTGGACCCGCTGGTGGGAGTGGGGCCTCTGCGGTTCGGGATGGACCCGCAGCAGGTCCAGGATGCGCTGGGGGAGAAGGGCGACTCCGTCAGGTTCCAGGGCGGCTGGAGTGCTGAGGCCAACCGGATGGCCGGCGAGCGCTATGACGAGCCCGGGCTGACCGCGTTCTACGGGCCGGGCCCGCGGTTGGCCGCGGTGGCGATCAGCGCCGTGGGTGGCCCGCTGGTGCGTCTGGGGGAGGTCGAGCTGGTCGCCAGGGCACCCTCCGAGGCGAGCGCGGACCTCCGCCGCCTCGCCCTGGAGGAGCGGGCCGAGGCGAGGGTGAACCGGTACGGCGAGGCGGAGGTGCCGGACTGGGGCGTCTCCCTGGACGTCGCGCAGGAATGGGGCCTGGCCCCCGAGGGGCACCCGCAGCGCCGGGACACGATGATCACCGGCCTCCTGGCCACCGGCCCCGAATGGGCCGAAGACCTTTGGAACGCCGGGCCGGTCGGCGACCGGCCCGGGCTGCACGAGGAGCCTGCCGATGCGGGGCCGTGGCTGGTGGCAGACGCCGAGGACCGTCCGCGCTGGTACTGCACCCCGCTGGAGGGAGTCGGTCCGCTGCGCTTCGGGATGAGTCCGCAGCAGGTGTCGGCCGCCCTGGACGGCGAGGTGCCGGCCGAGAGCCGGGGCCACCACCCCTTCCCGGTGGGCAGCCCTTGGGAGGACCAGGGCACTCCCGAGGAGTGGCACGTGAGCAAGGAGTACTACGCCCGGGCCGGGGTGAGCGCGCACTACTCCTACGCGTCGCAGGCGGGCAGGGGTTCCGCGCTGGTCCGGGTGAGCGTCCACGGGCGCAGCGGCCCCCTGGTGTCCCTCTACGGCATCGAACTGATCGGCCGCAAGCCCTCCGCCGTCGAGGCGGACATCATCCGCTACATCCAGGACCGCGGCCTGGACCTGCGCATGGGTTGCGGCGGGGACATCGGCCCGGGCGACTCTCAGGTGTGGGCACGGGCGGAGCGGGCAGGGGACACCTCGGTCAGCGCGGCCTGCTTCTGCATCGAGGACTTCGAGTACCACGGCTGACCTCGCGTCCAGAAGCCGATCAGCCAGTCGACGCCGGCCCCTCTCCCGTTCCACGCAGACGTTCAGGCGTGCTCACTCCGGTCTTCCCGGCCGCCCGATGCCGCGCTGATTCGACAAGATCCGAAAGAGAGGTCCTAGTCCGCCCAACCTTCCGTGTTGGAGTACGACTCATAGTTGTAACGGGTGTCGCGATCCCATTCACGGCCAGTCAGGCTCTGGTAGGCGGTGCCCGGGACGTACAGCAGCAGCTCAGCCCAGATGAAGCCGTCTGCGTACGGCAGGAACAGGGCGGGGTCGTTCAGCACCGCCTCGTACTCGTCTCGACCGGCGGCCACGACGGCAGCGCGGGTGTAGAGAAACGCATCACCCGACACCCTGGTGCCGTACTCCTTGCGATCGAGTCGGTACAGGGCCCAGGAAAGCTGCTCGGCGAATCCCACGACTGCTGGCAGCGGGCCGTTCATCAGCCTGGCCTCCAGAGCGGCGGCGAGCTGTTCCGAATCCGGATCGGCCCCGGTGGGCCTGCACTCGTTGATGAGCTGCCAAAAGGAGTCCTCGTTCATGGCGGACAGCATGGACGACGGCTGTGACAGTCCAGTTAGCGGTACGACCCCGCCGGCCCCCGGCGCGTGGAACGCCACCGCACAGGAGGCAAGCCGAATTGCGCCGGGATCATGCCCTCACCCGGCCGACATCCGTAGTCCGGAGAAGCGGCGCTGTGCGGCCTGCAACTCGGTGAGGTCGTCTGTGCGCCCGGCGTGGAGGATACGAGCCTCCTCGACGTCGTCTTCCGGGCCGAGTTGGCGGCGTTCGGCGCGCAGAGCCCCGAACTCGCCACCCGCTACCGGGCCGGCTGACCCGTACCTGCCCCTCGGTGGCCGGGCGTCGGCTACCGAGGGGCGGTCCGTTCGAGGTGGAGCGGGTGTCAGTTGGTCTGCGGCGGGTCGATCCGGGCCACCAGCCGGCTCGGGCCGTTGCCGGAGGCGGTTGCCCGGTCGGTGGGGTGGTCGGTGGGGTGGGTGACGGGACGGTCGGCGGGGTTCAGGGTGACGTTCTCGGGGTAGAGGCGGCCGAGCAGGGCCAGGACGACGAGGTCGCCCTGGCCGGTGGCGTCCAGGACGGCGTCGCCCGCCTCCGTCCACACCAGCCCCGGTGCGCGCAGGGCCGTCCACAGGTCCGTGGCGGCGGGCGGGTCGGCGGCCGGTGCGTCGGCGGGCAGCGCGGCGGCGCTGGTGACGCCGTCCGGCCGGTGGGCGAAGCGGTGGCCGCGCAGGGCTTGGCCGAGGTCGACGTGGGCGGTGGCGCCGTCGTGGGTGAGCTCGATGGTGGCGGTGCGGGCCCCGTCAGCGACCGGCCCGGCGACGACGCGGGCGGTGATGCGGCCGGTGAGGGGCCCCGGTGTGGCGGTGGCGGGCGGCAGGTGCTCGACGAGGGTGCGCGGCGCGGCGTAGTAGTCCCGCAACTCGGCGACGTGCGTGACGGTTTCGTCGGCGGCCGGGTCGGGGCGCCAGGTCAGCAGGTATCGGGGGGCGGTCAGGGGCGGCTGGTCGAGGACGGCCGGCAGGGCGGTGCCGCCGCTCGCCTCGAAGCCGTAGCCGGCCGGGCCGGAGGCGTTGGGGGTGCCGGGGGTGATGGGGGTGCCGGTGACGGCGTGGCGGGCGAAGGCCACGATGCTGGTGTGCCGGATCTGGCGGACCAGGAGTTCGGTGAGGAACGCGTCCCGGGCCGGTTCGATGTGCCGCAGCCCGGTCGGAGTGATCAGCAGCGGGACATCCTGCCAGTTGGTGAAGGGCAGCAGGGCGTCTCGCAGCAGGACGACCTGGTGCAGCCACTCGTTGTAGAGCTGCATCGTGACCGGTCCGCCACGGCGGCCGAGGAGCAGGTCGGTCGCGGGAGGGGTGAGCAGGTGGCCGTAGCAGTGGCTGCGGACGACCAGCGGGCCGGCGGGCAGCGCGATCCGGTCGGCGAGCAGCCGCTTCAGGGCCGCGGTGGCCCAGGAGGCGAGCTCACGGCCGATCTCCTCGGCCTGCGCGCCCAGTTCGCGAGCGGCCGGGGCGCTGCCGGGGCCGACGGCCAGCGGCAGGGAGGTCTCCCGGGTCCCGAGGGCGAGGGTCGCGCGGATCTGGGTCTCCAGCACCTCGCCGTCGGCGGCGGTGAGGGCGTTGTCATCGATGACGCCTTGGAGCAGCGGCTCGGTGGCCGTGAAGAACTCACGGGCGGTCAGGGCGGTGCCGGCCGCGGGGAAGGTGTTCCAGCGGCTGCCGCCGAGGGCGGGCGTACTCGGGGTGGGTGCGATGGGCACGGGTCCTCCGAAGTGTCGATGGAGCGTTGCGATGGGGCATTTCGATGGAGCAGAACTGGAGCGCCGACTGCGGGGTCCGACGCCTTATCTGGATCGTTCGATACAGATTGCGGGCATGAAAAAATCAGTCGAGGGCGGTCAGCGCGACCTCCACGACGGGTGCGAGGGCGTCGGGGTCCGGTGTGATCTTCGAGGAGACCAGCAGCCCGTTGAGGAAGGTGACGAAGAAGGCGGCGAGGCTCTGCGGGTCGTGCCGCGCCGCGATCTCACCCCGTTCCGCCGCGACCCGCAGCACCTCGGCGAGCGCGTCCCGGCTGGCATCCTGCATGTCCCGCACGGTGCGCCGGATCGAGGAGTCCCCCGGTAGGCGCTCGCAGGCGGCATTGACCGCCAGACAGCCCCGGCCGCCGTGTTCGGCGGCGATGCGGACCCGCTCCATCAGCATCGTGCGGATCGCCGAGCGGGCGTCCGCCCCTTCCTCCAGGCTGCGCAGGGCATCCGCCGCGAGGGTGGCGCGGTAGTGGTCCAGCGCGGCCCGGTACAGGCCGGCCTTGTCGCCGAACGCCGCGTACAGGGACCCCTGCCCGATCCCCAGGTGCTGGGTCAGGTCGCGCACCGAGGTCGCCTCGTAGCCGCGCGTCCAGAACAGCTCCATCGCGCGGCTCACCGCCGCCTCGGTGTCGAACTCCCGGGTCCTTGCCATGGTTTCACCGTAGCCTATCTGGATCGAATGCTCCAGAAAGAATGGCGGGTTCGTCGGTGCACCGTGAGCTACGGCGTACCGACGAACCCGCCGGGGCCTCAGCCGAACCAGCGGGCGAGGGCCGTGTCGAGCGGCGTGCCGTCGGTGTCGGTCCAGGCGAGGTAGCCGTCGGGGCGGACCAGGAGGGCGCCGGCGCCGTCCACGTCCTCGTCGGTCTTCGCCATGACGTGCTCGACCCGGTCGGACCGGTCGCCGACCGACCGCCGCCTGCCGTCGAGGGAGAGCAGCAGGCCCCGGCCGGAGCACATCAGCCGACTCGCCCGGGTCGGGCCGTCCTCGGTGGTCAGGTCCAGGTCGATCAGCCGGGGGCCGACGCCGGGGTACCGGAGGTCCAGGCCGGACATCATGCCGGAGACGTACCGGTTGGTGTCGGGCAGGCCCAGCAGCTCGGTCACGAGCTCGCGGACCGTGCCGAGCTCCTCGTCCCGGCCGGGGTTCATGATCACGGCCTGGGCCCGGGTGTGGCGCAGCACGCGCGCGGCGACGGGGTGCCGCTCCTCGTGGTAGCTGTCGAGCAGGCCGTCGGGCGCCCAGCCGCGGATCGCGGCGGCGAGCTTCCAGCCCAGGTTGACCGCGTCCTGGAGGCCCAGGTTCACGCCCTGGCCGCCGATCGGCATGTGGATGTGCGCCGCGTCCCCGGCGAAGAACACCCGGCCCTCGCGGTAGCGCTCGACCTGGCGGACGGCGTCGCCGAACCGGGAGGCGGCGCGCAGTTCGCCCAGTTCGGTGTCGGGGCCGTACACGGCGTGCAGCGCCTCGCGGACCTCGTCGGCCGAGACCGGCGTCTCGCGGTCCGGGCCCTGTCCGGAGAGCTTGCCGAACAGCATCCGGTACAGGTCCGGGCCGATGGGGTGCAGGATCGAGTGGAAGCCGCCGCCCACGCGGGTGTACTGGCTGAAGTGCTTGCGCTCGGTGGGGACCGCCTCGGACCGGGAGGCGAGGGTGAGGTCCGCCGCCACGGCGGACATCCGGCGCTCCCGGCCGGGGAAGGGGACGCCCAGCAGCCGGCGGACCGTGCTGTGCCCGCCGTCGCACGCGACGAGGTAGCGGCCGCGGATCTCGCCGTCGCCGCCCCGGGTCTCGCCGTCGCCGCGGGCCTCACCGCCGTCGGGGGCGCCACCGCCGCCCGGGGCGCCGTCCGCGTGCCACGCGACCGTGACCCCCTCCGCGTCCTGCGCGACCGCCGTCACCTCGTGGCCGCGGAGCACGGGCACGCCCTGCTCGCCGAGGAGCCGTTCGAGGTGGGCCTCCAGCCGGACCTGCGGAACGTTGACCGGGTGGGGGTACCGGGTGCGCCAGGGCCGGCAGTCCAGCTCGACCGGCAGGGTGGCGAAGTGCCCGCCGGTGGTCTTGTCGGACGGCCCCTGCGCGAGCAGCGGCTCCAGCAGCCCGCGCAGGTCGAGCACTTCGGCGGTGCGCGGCTGGAGCCCGCCCGCCCGGGACTGGGTGCTGGGCGTGCGCTGCTTCTCGACGACGACGGCCGGCACTCCGGCCAGCGTCAGCTCGTAGGCCAGCATCAGCCCGGTCGGGCCCGCCCCCACCACGATGACCTCGGTTCGCACGATGACCTCCCGAAAGACGGAACTGGGTGCAATTCTGCACTCAGTCTACCACAAGGTAGACTGAGTGCATGAATCAGCAGATGGGCCTGCGGGAACGCAAGAAGGAACGCACCCGGGAGACGATCGCGGCGACGGCGATCCGCCTCTTCCTCGACCGGGGCTTCGACCAGGTCTCGATCACCGAGATCGCGGAGGCGGCGGAGGTCTCCCGCCGGACCCTCTTCGCGTACTTCCCGACGAAAGAAGACCTCGTACTCCAGCGGTTCGCCGACCACGAGAACGAAGCGGCCTGGACGGTGCGCGCCCGGCCGGCCGGTCAGCCGCCGCTGGAGGCGCTGCGCGCGGCCGTGCTCGACGGCCTGGCGCGCCGCGACCCGAACACCGGCCTGTGCGACGACCCGGAGGTGATGGCCTTCCTCCGCATGATCGTCCAGACCGAGAGCCTGGCGGCACGGATGATCCGCTACGCGGCACGCGGCAGCGACGAGCTGGCCGAGGCGCTGCTGGAGGCCGGCGTCGACCCGCTCGACGCCCGTCTCGTCGCCACCCAGGTGATCGTGGTGCAGCGGGAACTGGCGGTCATGAACCAGGAACGCCTCGCCGACGGCACGTCCGCCGACGACCACTACCCGGAGGCCGTCCGCGCCGCCGAGCGGGCCTTCGCCCTGCTGCGCGACGGACTGGGGCAGCACGGGTAGGGCCCGGGTGCGGTGACCAGGTGCTTTCGGCGTCCGGTGCGGCGCGGTGCGGCCGTTCCCGTTGGCCGGGCCGGCCGGGCTGTCGGTGGTGAGCGTCATAATCGCCACTGCCGTGATCACCGGATCTGCTGGAGGCCCTCGTTGCTCCCGTCGTCGTCCCCGTCGTCTTCGCTGTCCTCGCTGCACGACTTCGCGACCTGGGAGCCCCTGCTGCGGCTCCTGCGGACGGACCACGCGCAGGCGCTCGCCGTGCCGGGCAGCGAGGTGGCGGGGCTGATCGGCAGGCAGGGGTGGAGCGTGCCGGTGAGGATGCGGTTCCCGGGGCCCGGGCGAGCCATGCTGGTGTCCGACAACCAGGAGGTGCACGACGCGATCGACCGCGTCCGGGCCGCGCTCACCGAGGCCGGGATCGGCGATGTCGCCTTCGCCGCGGAGATCCCGCCGAGCGGGCAGGCGGTGCTCCATCTGTTCGACCACGGTCGGGCCGTCGACCCGGGCATCGGCAACGCCCACCCGGGCGCGCTCACGCTGGTCGAGGGCGCGGTGCCCGAGCCGTGGCGGCGCCTGCCCGAGCCGGTGCCCGGGGCGAGGCCGGCGCCGTCCGTGGACCTGGCGGCGCTGGAGCGGACGCTGCGCGAGCGGATGCCCGACGAGACCGGCGCCACCGAGAAGGAGATCGCCGCCGCGGAGGCCCGCCTGGGTGTGGCGCTGCCCGAGGAGATCAAGGTGCTCTACCGGGTGACCGCCGCGCGGTGGTGGGAACACACGGAGAACGACGAGGACGCCGAGGCACGCTGGGAGGCGTCCGACCGCGTCGGCGACGCGCTCGGCTTCGAGCTGAACTCCCTGGACGGGCTCGTCATCGCCGACCGCTCGCGCTCCTCGTTCCGTTGGGAGCACGCGGCGACGGAGGCGTGCGTGACCTCGCCCGACGCCGCCGTGCAGGACCTGGTCGGTTCGCCCGGGTGGATCGTCATCGGCGACACCGGCGGCGGGGACCTGGTGGTCGTCGACCTGACCCCCGGTCCTGGCGGCCACATAGGGCAGCTCATCGTCCTCGACCACGAGCGGAGCGTCGGCGCCTGCCTGCTCGCCGAGTCCCTCACCGACCTGGTGCGGGACCCGGACCGGAGCTGGTACTCCGGCGGGAGCCGGAACCTGACGTCAGTGGTGGCGAGGCTCCACGGCGAGGCCCCCGACAGCATTGTGGCGGCGGCCCACCCCGACCTGGAGGTCCTGACCCTCGGAGGGTGGCGCGGCGAACCGGTCAGTCTGACCCCTCTCGTCGGGCTGCCCCGGCTCCGCACCCTCTACGCCGGCCCCGGCGCGCTCACCGACCCCCGGGAGGTCGCCCGGCTGACCGGACTGGAGTTCCTTGAGCTGACCCCGGAGGACTGGCGCCGCCTCCTCGACGCCGGCGCCGTCCCGCGCGGCCTGTCGGCCGCCGCCATCGAGGCCCCGAGCGACCACGACCTGCGCCCGATCATGGCCCTCGCGAACGAACTCCTCACCCTCTGGGAACGCCCCCTGATCATGGAGACCGTCATCGAAGGCGACCTCGGCCCCCTGCCGTAGCCGTGCCTGCCACACCTGGGGGACGCTGCCAGGCCTCGTGCCGCCATGGGACGGAAGATAGGGTACGGATCATGAGTGAGGGTGGGGATCCGCGCGTTTTCGGGAACTGTTGGGCGGAGGCCGTAGGCCCGGCCGGACAGACGGCGGATCGGGATCGGTGTGCGTGCCTGGGGACGGGCGAGTCGACTCCGCAGCCGCCCGTGGCGTTCCATCCTGAACGCCAGGACACTGAGGCGCCGGGCTGGTTGCGACTCCTTGCCCTGATCGAAGAGGCGGCTGTGGACGGCCGCGAAGTGTTCAAGCCCTTGGTCGAACTCACCGCCGAGGAACGGCGCCAGGTCATCACCCTGCCACCGACCGTCGCGAAGCTCACCGCTGTCCGGCACCTGGTGCTGTACGGCAGCAACCTGGTCCGGATCCCGCCGGAGATCGGTGCGATGGAGAGTCTGGAGGAGTTCACCCCGTATACCTCCCACCGCCTGCACTGGCTCCCGTACGAGCTGACGCGGTGCCCGAAGCTGGTCCGCAGCACCGTCAGCAGCCGTGCGTTGTACGGCAACTCCAAGTACCGCCCGCACTTCCCGTCGCTCGCGCCGAGAACGCCGGACGCGGCACGGCACGATCCCGAGCGCCTGGATCCCAACATCTGGGGAGCGGAGGCGGTCCGGTCCTGCAGTATCTGCGCACGGCACGTCGAGCTCGCGGACCTGTGGCAGGTGTGGATCTCCCTTCCGGTCGCCACCGACGTCCTGCCCCTGCTGGTCAACGCCTGCTCCCGGACGTGTGTCGACGCGCTGCCCGCCCCGGCCCGCGAACATGTCGCCACGGTCCACCGCGGCGGCCCCACCGTCGTCCAGCCGGCGGCCGAGTGGTGAGAAGTCCCAGCAGCCCTGAGCACCTCCGGTGCCTGGGATGGTGAGGCGGCCTTGCTGGGGTGCCGCTGTCACTTCCGCGAGGGCGGGAGGGTGGTGGCCATGACAGCAGCAACTCCGGTGGTCGGAGGGCCGGCAGGGTACGGACGGTCAGTCGGTGGAGGTGCTGGGTCGTGCGAGGTGCTTCAGCAGGCGGGGGCCGAGGGCTGAACGTCAGCCGTATTGCCATCGCACCATCGTCACCGAACAGGGAAGGATCAGGCATGGTCCCCACCACGCGACGCCCTCCGGGCGGTCACGAAGCTGAGGACATCGCGAGTGCGAAGGAGCGAGGCTGGCGAGATCTGGTGCCCATCGACGACGCCTACCAGGTGGGCGAGATCACGGGCACCGAGTGGCACGCCGCTGTCCTGAACGTCATCGAACCGGCTTACCTCAACGGCGGCAATCCGCGGGCCCAGTCGGGCCACAGCGGCGACGAGACACGTTGGCGAGAAGCCCGAGGTCTGCTCGTCGACCTGCTCCCGCCCCACGGCGGAACCTTCCTCGATGTCGGATGCGCCAACGGGCACCTGATGGAGAGCCTGACCGACTGGGCCGCCGAGGCCGGGACCGTCATCGAACCGTACGGAGTGGAGATCTCCGCGGCCCTCGCCGACCTCCCCCGAACCCGCTGCCCGCAGTGGGCGCATCGGATCTGGACCGCCAACGCGATGGGCTGGAAGCCGCCGCGTCGCTTCGATGCCGTCCGCACTGGTCTGGACTATGTGCCGGCAGACCTGTGCGGTGCGTATGTGGCCCATCTGCTGAACCAGGTCGTCGCCCCGAGCGGCCGATTGATCATCGGCGTCTACAACGAGGAACGAGACCAGAACACAGTGCAGGACCTGCTCAGATCTTTCGGCCACAGGCCGGCTGGCTTCACCACAGCAGACCACCGGCACCCCGAGATCCAGTACAAAGCGCTGTGGCTGACCAGCTCTTGAGGGACCCACACAGGCAGCGCCGTGAGCAGCCCTGGAAGCGTTGACGCGGGTTACTTCCCGGAGGGCCTGCTGAAGTTTCTTCAGCGTGGCATCGATTCGGGCGGATGAGCTGGTTTTGGCAACGCCGGTATGTCCATGGCCTGGTGATCAGGTGGTGCGAGGTCTGCCGAGGACCAGGTCCGTGAAAGCCTTGATGCCGTCGGCGCTGTGGCCGAGACGCCGAAGTCGGTCGATCGCCAGGAGCAGGGCTTGCGCGGCGGTGTCGTGCGCATGGATCCCGGAGAGGCTGTCGGGCTTGTCCTCACCGTCGCCGATCCACTCGGAGAGCTTCTCCACTCCCAGGTCGTCGAGGAGGAGGCTGTGGGTGGTGTGGACCTCGCCGACGACGGCGAAGACGCCCTCCAACCGGGTGGGTGCCTCACGCTCGCAGCGCAGTCCGGGGGTCTGGGTGAAGACCTCGGAGTCGTAGGTGCAGCCGACGGGCGGAGAGGCCTTCAGCTGCTGCCAGACCTCGGCCGCAGCCGTGTCGGTGCCCAGTGAGGCCGTGAGGGTGAAGGTGTGGACAGGCAAGATCGGTTCCTGGTGCGTTGAGGGCGGGAGGCGGTTACGCGCGGACGGGGAGCGCGAGGCGTTCGATTCGGGTGGCCAGGTCGGGGTCGCTCTCGGTGCGGCCGAGCCGGCACATGGTGGTAGTGCGGACCGTGGCGGCCTTGACGCCGCGCATGCTCATGCACAGGTGATCGCCGACGGTGAAGACGGCGACGTCGTCGGTGCCGGCGGCCTTGGCGAGGTCGTGGGCGACGTCGTGGGTGATGCGCTCCTGGAGCTGGAGGGCGTGGGTGTGGGCCTCCAAGTACCGTACGAGCTTGGACAGGCCGAGGACGTCGGTGTTCGGTACGTAGGCGATGGAGACGTCGAGGCGGAAGGGGAGCAGGTGGTGTTCGCACATGCTCCATGCCTCGATGCCGGTCAGTAGGACGAAGTCGCCGTACTGGCGTGTCTGGAAGGTGGTGTTGAGCCTGCCGGGGTCGTGGTCGAGGAATTCGGTCCACCAGTCGGCGAACCGGCGGGGCGTGTCCTTGAGGCCGTCGCGGTCGGGGTCTTCTCCGAGGGCGAGCAGTAGCTCGCGGGCGAGCGCTTCGACGCGCGGACGGTCGACGGGCCGGCGCGTGGATTGCTCGGGTATGGACGTCATGGTCGTCCCCTTGGGGTGAGTTGACGGTACAGGGGCTGCTGGAGCCAAGCGTCAGAGGTGGGTGGCGCCCGGCAGGCAGCCGAGGATCGGCACGGCGGTGAACGCCTCCGCGTACCGGGTTCCGATGCGGGCGCCCCAGAGTCGGCCGAGGTTCTCGGCCATGGGCCCGAAGTGCTGCTCGATCGGTTGGCTCGCGTGCTCGCGCAGCGCGGCCATCTTGGTGTCGAAGGTCGCGGTGGCGTCCACGATCACGTCGGCGTGCACCGGTCCGTCGAGGGTGAGGGAGTTGTAGGTGTCGCAGGTGTAGAAGCGGTTCGGACTGCCAGTGGCGATCCGGGGCTCGGGGACGGCCCCGAGCACGACGGCAGCCACCGCCCGGTGCTCGGGGTGAACGTCGCCCAGCGGATGGGTGATGACGATGTCCGGCCGCTTTTCCAGCAGTAGTTGCTGCACGGAGGCGTGGTCGAGCCGGGGTGCGTGGTGCAGGTCGGCGCCGAGGGCGGCGGCGCCCTTGCGGGCCTCGGCGTCGCGGACTTCGTCGCGGTGCGGGACGGCGATGGTGACGGCGGCGTACTTGGCGTGGAGGGCGAGGGTGGCGCCGGCCCACAGCTCGGCGTCGTCGGGGTGCGCGAAGGCGGCCAGGACCGAGCCCGGTACGGAACCGGTCACCACAGCCCGAGCTTCTCGACGACCTCGGCGGGCTTCGGCAGCTGGGGGCTCGCCTGGCCGCTGGGGGCGATGGGCACGTCCAGGTCGCGGCGCACCGTGATCATCGCCTCCCAGCGCAGCACGTCGGCCCAGGCTGTGGTGATCGCGGTGCCCTTGGCGCCGGTCAGTCGTCCGGAGCCGGGCAGGTCGCGCAGCCGCATGCCGTCATGCAGCAGGGCGGAGGCGGCCTTTGGGCCGACGCCATGTACACCGGGGATGTTGTCGGACTTGTCGCCGGTCAGGGCGCGGAAGGCCGGCCACTGGGCGGGGGTGACACCGTACCGGGTGACGACCTCGTCGGCGGTGATGATCCGCTGGGCCGACTTCCGGGAGCGGTTGAGGATGCGTACGCGATCGTCGAGGAGCTGGTAGAAGTCCATGTCCCGCGACATGATCAGGACCGGCCGGGAGGCCGCCGTCTGGGTGGCGAGGGTGGAGATGACGTCGTCGGCCTCGGCGTTCTCGACCTCGGCCCACCGGATCCCGTGCGCGTCCAGGCCGTCCTTGACCGGCGCGAGGAACTGCAGCGGCTTGAGCGCCTCTGGTGTCGCCTCCCGGTTCGCCTTGTACTCCTGGTCGGTGGCCGTGCGCTCGGCGGAGCCGTGCTCGCCGTCGAAGACGACCAGGACCTCGGGCTCCACGACGTCGACATCGTCACGGATTGCGGCGCGCAGCAGGGCGAAGAAGGCGAACAGGCCGGTCAATTCGCGGCTCTTGTCGCGGGAGTGGATCGGTGCGGGGAAGCCGAAGGTGCCGGCCCACAGTAGGTTGAATCCGTCGACGAGCAGCAACGGGGCAGGGGTTGCTGGGGTTTCGGGCATCACGACACCGCTTCCAGGAAGAAGTCAGCGATTCGGCGGGGCTTGAACTGGGCCGCTCGCCGATACACGGTCTGTGTAGTCGCGGCGTACAGTATGTCATCTTCCAGAAGGCTTTGTGTCGCCCTGTGGAGGGCGGCCGGGCCTTCGTCGTGGTCGACGAGGAGGTGGTCGCCGTGGCCGGTCGGGCCGATGAGGGCGGGCAGGTTGCCGACTCGGTAGGCGACGACGGGGGTGCCGACGCTCATCGCCTCCAGCGCCACCAGGCCGAAGGTCTCCTTGTGGCTGGGGACGATCACCACGGCGGCTCCGGCGAGCCAGGGCAGTACCTCGTCCCAGGCCAGCGCTCCGCGGAGGTGGACACCCGGGGCGCGGGCGGCCGCCTTGCGGCAGCTGTTGAGGAGCTTGGACTGCGACCCTGCGTTGGCCTCGAATCCGGCCTCGGCGAGGGCCACTTCGATCGGTCGGCTCCATCCGGAGGCGGCCTTCAGCAGGTCGAGCACGCCTTTCTCAGGCCCGAGCCGTGCGAGAATGCGCACCGGGCCGCTGCGGCGCAGCTCCTCTCGCCGGGACGGCGTGGGTGGGACCACGGCGGGGTCGGGTAGGAGCGCGTTGGGGACGACGCGGAGGTTGCGTGGGTCCCAGCCGGCCAGCTCGTCGCGGACGACCGCAGAGGGCACGAGGACACGGCTGGCGCGGGCGAGCGCGGGCCCGGCGTCGAGGGGGTGCGGCTTGACGTGGGCGGCGAGGGTTCGGCGGACGTGGCCGGGGATGTCGCCGCGCAGGCGGCCGAGCCCCCACAGCGCGTCGGTGAACAGGACGGTGTCGATGCGGTGCTCGGTCACCAGGTCCCGGATCTGCCGGGTCAGCGTGGTGTCCTGGTAAATGATGGCCCGGCGCAACATGTCGTCGTCGCAGGGGAAGTGCACGTCGTCGAGGCGAAGCCGAGCGATGGTGACGCCGGGGAGGTCGGGGCTTTCGGGCTGGGGTGCGGCGGTGGCGATGACGGGCCGGTGGCCGTTCTGGGCGAGGCCGAGGGCCAGCGCGGCCGTCGCGCGTTCGATGCCGGCCGGGGCGTCCGGGGTCCAGGAGATGAGGACCAGCAGGACACCGCGGGCGGCGGGGCGGGTGATCACCGGGCGCTCACCCACCGCAGCGTCGGGACGGGGTGGGTCTGGCCGTGGTGCGGTGTCTCCCAGGGAAAAACGACCCAGTCGTTGACGGTCCAGGCCCACCGATCGGGCTTATGCATACAGCCTTGGTTGCGGAACAGCGCCGCCGTCATGATCTCGGCGTCGTCGTCGAGCCGGTGGCTCAGCGCATCGGCGACGGCGGCAAACGTCGCTCCGGTGCCGGCGATGTCGTCGACGAGGAGTACCGTCCCGGTGAAGCGCTCGGGCAGCGCGTCCGCGAACAGGACCTCGACCTTGCCGGTGGCCTGCTGAAACGGCGCGTCGCTCTTGTTGTGCTTGGCGGTGACGGAGTGGAAGGGCACCTTGAGGTAGTCGGCCATGAGGCGGGCCGGTTTGATCCCGCCGGAGGCGATGCCGATCACGCAGGAGACATCCTGGTCGATCCCGACGACGGACTCGGCGATCATCCGGGCCGCGTCGAAGCACTGGTAGTTCGTCGGGGCAAACGGCACGCGTTGTGCGAATACCCGCCGCTCGGCGTAGGGGGTGTCGGTCACGAGGTGCTCCCGGAGGTGGGCAGGCACAGGTCGGCCGGTCCGGTGACGGGGACGGACGCGGAGATGCCAGTGGCGCCTCGGGTGTTGCGCCAGGCGTAGCCGTCGGCGCGCAGGACGGTGAAGCCGCCCGCGCTGGTGCGGGTGCGCAGCCGGACCCGGACGCCGTCGGGGACGGTGAGCGGAGCGACGGTCTCCTGGGCCTGCTCGTCGGTGAGCATCTGTTCGGCGGCGAGGGCGGCGCCGGAGCCGATGGGGAGCATCTGGAGGAAGGTCACTCCGCCGGCGCCGAGTTGGGCGGCGCGGTCCAGCAATTCCTGGGCCTCGTGCTTGTTGGACTGCATGAGGACCATCTGGAGCTGGACGAACAGGCCTTCGTCGACGGCGGCGCGGATGCCCGCGACGGCGCGCCGGTAGCTGTCCTGGCCGCGCCAGGTGTCGTGGGTGGCCTCGGTGGCGCCGTCGAGGGAGACGCGGATCGCGTCGAGGGCGTCGGCGAGTTCCTCGGCGCGGCGGGCGAGGTGCCAGCCGTTGGTGGTGCAGCTGACCACGCTGGTGCCCTGGCGGCGGATCGCGAGGGCGAGGTCGGGCAGGTCACGCAGCAGCAGCGGCTCGCCGCCGGAGATGTCCACGCCCAGGATCCCCGAGGCGGCGATGTGGCCGGCGAGAATGCGCCGCTCGGCCGCGGTGGACTCGCGCACGCTCTTGTCGTCGAGGCACTGCGGGCAGTCCAGGTTGCAGCGCACGATCGGAGACCAGCACATGCTCAGCGGGTATTCGAGCGCGAGCGTGGAGGGGGCGGCCTCGGGCCAGGCGGCCACCTGCTGGTCGTCCAAGGCGATGCAGCCGGCGGGGATCGGCTGGGGCGGAAGGTGGTTGGTGCCGACCGCCGGGTCGTGCACGACGGTGGTGCTGTCGAATGTGGCTACGGCGAATGCGCGGATCATCGGGTGATCACCTCAGCGTCTGTCAGGTGCTTGTCGGCGGCGGTGGCGAAGGCGTGATCGCGCCCGGTGGGTGTTGGCAGCGAGAGCAGGTGGCGGTAGTGGGCGAGTGTTGCGGGCCAGGAGGCGAGCTTGGTCTGCCACTGGGCGGCGGCGTCCGGCGGGTCGAGGTGGAAGCCGACGGCTTGACGCAGCGGGATGACGAGGCATCCGGTGGCGATCAGGGCCGCACCGAGGTGGGTGTCCTCCATGCCCCAGCCCCGCGCTCCGAATTCCTCGTCGAAGCCGCCGACGTCCACCAGCTGCTCGCGCGGAACGGCGAGCAGCGCGGTGACGGCCATCCTCGGCAGGTCCCAGTCGTAGTAGAACCGCCCGTACCCGAGGTTCTGGAAGTCGTTGGTGGCATCCAGCGGGCGCCCGTCCAGTTCCTCGGTGAGCGTGATGCCCGAGTACGGTAGTGCCTTGCCCACCGGAGGCGTCCAGGTGACGCGGTGATCGGCCGCGAGGAGCGGAGGCCCCTCAGGCAGCAGCGGCCCGCCGCAGGGCAACGCTTGGTAGGTGACGTTGTGCCGAAACCCGGTCAGCACGGTGTCGCCAGCGGCACGCGCCGCGACGTCGGCGAAAACGTGCGAAGGCAGCACTATGTCCGCGTCGACGAACAGGACGGTCGGAGCCTGGGCGAGGCGGGCACCGGTGTTGCGCGCCGCCGCCGAGCCGCGCCGCTCAGCCAGGCGCACCGCGGTGGTGACCGCCGGGTGGCGGCGGGCGATGTCGAACGTCGCGTCCGTGGAGGCGTCGTCCACCAGGATCACCTCTACGTCGGCGGCGTGCTGCTGGGCAGCTAGCGCGTCCAGTACCGACGGCAAGGCGTAGGCGGTATTGCGGGCCGGAATCACGACCGACAGCGCCCGGCCGGTGGCGGCACACGCAGGGGTCGGCTGGTGCCAGCCCAGACTGGTGCGTGTGGTGAACCCGGTCGTGAAGTACCGGTGGGCGTTGGCCAGGGTCTTGAGCGTGTCCGCAAGGCTGCGCATCACGGCCACCTCCATTCGTCGAGCACGGCGGCGGCCTGGGGCCAGCCGCGAGGGTCGGAGATCCAGTGCAGAGCTGGGCGCTCCGGCAGGGCCAGGAGATCGGCGAGCAGGACCAGGTAGTCGGGTTCGAGGACCAGCAGCACCCGTTGGGGGACACCATTGGCGGCGAAGTCGCGCCGCAGCTGCCTGTCCACGATCAGGCGCAGCCCCTCGACCCGGTCGGAGCCGAGACGCTGGTCGTACGAGGCGATCAGGTCGTCCGCATGGACCAGGCCGTAGGCGGCGGACAGGAAGCGGATCCGGCTGCGGGCTTGCGGGTAAGCGGCGAAGCGGGCGTTCAGCTGAGGGGCGATGCCTCCGGCGTACCGCTTCAGGGCGGGCAGGAGGCCGGTCCCCGGCGCCTTGCGGCGCGAGCAGCCCGCGATCACGAGGTCGCCGATCACGCCGCTCGCACCACCCGGAAGCCGATGCCCGCCGAGGTCGACTCGGCCGGTGCGGCGTTCAGGAACGTGCACCGGGCGTACAGCGGCAGGGAGTTGTAGGAACCGCCGCGAATCACGAAACCATCGCCGATGGTGTTCGAGGCGGTCCACTCCCAGCAATTGCCCGCCATGTCCCACAGGCCGGTCGGGGTCCGACCCTGGGGGTGGGAGCTGACCGGGGTGAGCCGTCCGCAGGAGTCGCGCAGGTTCGCCCGTCCCTCGGCCGGCTCCTCCTCGCCCCACGGGTACCGGCGGCGTTCGGTGCCGGAGGCCGCCCACTCCCATTCCTTCGACAGCGGCAGTCGGCCGCCCAGGTCGGCGGCGATCCGGGCCGCCTGCGCGTGGGCGACCCCGACCAGCGGCCGGTGGTCCGGGGCGAGCCCGAGCTGGGCGGGCGTGACGGGCGTCGCCGTCCATTCCAGGTCGACCACCCGCAATGGCTTCTGCCGGTCGCCGAACAGGCACACACCGCCCGGCACAGGCACCCACACGAGTGCGTGGCCGGCCAGGTTCGTCGTCATCGCTGTCCTCTTCATCCGGCGATCAGGAACAGGTCTTCGGCGTTCACGCCGGTCCAGACCTTGGACTTGGCGAGGTTGGGGCGCAGCCCGCAGCGTGCCAATGCCCCGGTGATGGCTCCGAGGGCCTCGTCGGCCTGCTCGGTGCTGTCGCAGAAGACGCAGTAGTTGTCCGCGAACCGCACCGTTCGCAGCCCCGTCAGCCGTGCGTCCGCGCGGGAAAGGCGCAGGTTGATCAGCAGGGGCGCGAGCGCCGTGCCCGGGACGAGCGGACACGGCAGCGGCTCCAGCACCCGCTCGAACAGTCGTAGGAAGGAGCCGTCCGCCACGTGTTCGGCCAGCCAGTCGGTGACCTCGGCCGCGGTCGAACCCTCCGACACCCGCCGCACGTCCACGTCCGCCACCCACCGGAAGCCCTCCCGCAGGTGTCGGTCGGAGTCGCGCAGAGCGGTGATCCGGTTCCGTCCAGCCCGGTAGCCCGAGACCCAGTCGGCGAACGCCCGCTGCTCCAGTACCGGCTCGACCGCCCCCCGCATCGCCCGCTGGACGACCCGGTCGGTCACCGTCGGGATCACCGAGGGGATCGTCTTGCCGGTGTACGTGGTGATCGCCACCTCGCGCAGCGGACCCGACGTCCAGGAGCCCGTCCGCAGGTGCTCGGCCAAAGCCTCCAGCCGGCCGTCCATGCCCTGCCGGAACTGTGCCCAGCTCATTCCGTCGGCGCCCGGTGATCCGGCCCGGCGCATACAGGCCCGTGCGGCGGCTTTGAGGTGACGGGGTTCGACGAGGAACGGCATCAGCGAATGGGCGCGCGGGGAGCGGGAGTTGGCTATAGTGGGCCGTGCCTGGACGGCATGCAGGATCCCGCTCTCCTCCGCACCAAGTACTTGGCCGCTACCCAACACGCGCGGCCTCGGGGAGTCGGAACGACCGCGCCGTCCAGGCGCCTTGTTGTCCTCACCGGCCACGCTCGTCCTCCCAGAGCAGCGTGTGCAGTCGCGGGGTGAGGTTCCAACCGCGCTCCAGGACTTCGTCCGCCAGCTCCCGCATTCCGCCGAGGACCCTCTCGCTGCTCGTTCCTTCCGGCATGATCCAGACGTCGGGAAGCGAGAACGTCTCGACCAGGGAGGCGACTTCGTCGAGCTGGGCGGCCTCGTGGACGACGAACTTGAACCGAGCCCTGCTGCAGGCCGCCAGCGCCTCCAGCGCCGCCGGGATGATCCGCCGGTCCCGGGGCGCGGCGAAGGCCTTCAGTTTCGGCGACACGTTGAACGCCGCGACCGACTCGACCAGCTCCGGCCGCGGGACGACGGTGCCGTTCGTCTCCACCTCTACCCGCCGCCTCGACAGCAACTGCACCAGGTCGACGAGCTGGGGCTGCTGGAGGAGCGGCTCACCGCCGGTGACCACCACCAGCCGCGGTGAGCGGGCCATCACCCACGCTGCCAGGTCCTCCACGCCGTGCCGCGTGGACACCTCGCGCGGGTCGAACCGGCTCCAGTCCCACGTCTCCGGGGTGTCGCACCCGGGGCAGTGCAGGTTGCACCGCGACAGCCGGACGAACAGGGACTGCTGCCCGATGCTGGGGCCCTCGCCCTGGAACGTCGGTCCGAAGCACTCCGCCACCAGCAGGCTCTTGCCGCCGGCGACCTCACCGCCCAGAACGCTCACCGCTCCTCCAGCACGAACTCGGCCCAGCTGCTCGCCGTTTCCGACACCCGCACCGACGCCAGCCGGCCCGGCAGCGAGGGCTCCACGTGCTCCACGAACCAGCCGGCCAGCCAGGCGGCGAGGTTCTCCGACGTCGGCGCGACCAGCAGGACGTCGTTCAGCGTCCGGTGGTCGAGGGTGGTGTCGATGAGTTTCTTCACCGGGGTGAGGTCGCCGAAGTCCGTGACGAAGCCGGGCGGCACCAGCCGGTCGGCGGTGAGGACGAACTCCACCGCGTAGGAGTGGCCGTGCATCCGCGCGCACTGGTGCCCCTCCGGCAGGTCGGGCAGGGAGTGGGCCGCCTCGAACCGGAACGTCTTCCCGATCCGGTGCCGGCCGGGCACGACGACGCCGTTCATCGGGCCACCCCCGTTGGCGCGGTGGCGTACTCGGTCGGGTCCTCGATCCCGGCGAGCACGAACGCCTCGATCCGCTCGGCGCACGTCCCGCACGTCCCGCAGTGCAGCTCACCGCCGCGGTAGCACGACCAGGTGTCCGCGAACGGCACACCGACCTGACCGGCGACCCTCACGATGTCCGCCTTCGTCTGGTCGATGAACGGCGCCAGCAGCCGGAAGCCCTCGGCGATGAACCCCTCGTTGCCGACCCGGGCGACCTCGGCGAACACGTCGAAGAACTCGGTGCGGCAGTCCGGGTAGACGGCGTGGTCGCCGGCATGGGCGCCGAACGCCACCGCATCGGCTCCCGCAGCGACCGCCGTACCCACAGCGATCGAGAGCATGATCGCGTTCCGGTTCGGTACCACGGTGCTGCGCATACTCTCGGCGGTGTAATGGCCGTCGGGCACTTTGACAGCCGGGTCCGTCAGCGCCGAGCCCGCCAGCAGGCGGCCGAGCCCGCTCAGGTCGACTACCTCGTGGCGTGCACCGAGGCGGCCGGCGGCTCGCTGTGCGAAGTCGAGTTCCTTCCGATGGCGCTGCCCGTAGTCGAAGGAGAGCAGCGCGAGCCGACTGCCGGCGTCGGCGGTCCAGTAGGCGACGGTGGTGCTGTCCAGTCCACCGGAGGCGATCACCACCGTGTGCTGCGGGGGAGCGTGTTCAGTCATCTCCATACGTCTTCCTCGTAGTCCTCCGCTGTCGGGAGGTCGGAGTGAGTCCGGTTGTCGTACGTCCGTGTTGGGCCCGGCAAGCGGGCTGGCAACGCATGGACGGACCCAGACCGGTGTGGATGCGGGCACCTCGCCCCTGACGAGCTGGGGCGGAGTTGCTGTCGGATGGGTGGGGCAGAGGAGCTGGGTGGCTGCGGACGCGAAGCACACACGACGTACATGCACGAGTCGCACCGCGGGAG
The DNA here is from genome assembly GCF_041435235.1 of Kitasatospora sp. NBC_01300. Classification (NCBI taxonomy): domain Bacteria; kingdom Bacillati; phylum Actinomycetota; class Actinomycetes; order Kitasatosporales; family Streptomycetaceae; genus Kitasatospora; species Kitasatospora sp. NBC_01300. The sequence goes on from NZ_CP108409.1 coordinate 1,267,830, forward strand.
AGCCGATTCAACCGGCCGAGCTGGTCGGGAATCAGAATGCCTGGAGGACACGGGACATGATCAGAGCTGAGCTGGACGTCTTGGGACGTCCTCTGTATCGTCCAGAGGCCTCAGTACGTCCCAAGACGTCCCACCCGGGAGCGCGATGGCGAACGAACGTCTCCGGTCGGCTCTCGTCATCCGCGGGGTCACCGAGAAGGGATTGGCGGAGCACTGCGGAGTGGACGCCAAGACCGTGGAGCGCTGGATCCTCAAGAACCGCGAACCGTACCGGCGACACCGGCAGGCGGCGGCGGCCAAGCTGCAGATCGATGAGGACTACCTCTGGCCGGACGCGAAGTCCGAGACGCAGCGCCTGGACGAGGCCGACGCTGAGATCGTCCACGTCTACCCCCACCGTTCGTCCGTGCCACCGGACTTGTGGCTGCAGTTCGCCGAGCGCGCCACCATCGAGATCGGGGTCTTGGTCCACGCCGGCGTGCACCTCGCCGAGAACCCGCGATGGCATCGAATCCTCGCCGAGCGGGCGCGATCGGGGGTTCGCGTCCGTATGCTCCTGGGTGACCCGGACAGCCCGGAGGTCGCCCGGCGGGGAGAGGAGGAAGAGATCGGCGCGGGCGTCGCCTACAAGGTGCGCGAGGTGATGAAGCTCTACCGGCCGCTCTACGGGACGCCCGGCATCGAGTTCCGGGCCCACCGGTCCACGCTGCACAACTCCCTGTACAGGTTCGACGACGAGGTGCTCGTCAACACCCAGATCTACGGGGTGAGCGCCCCTCTCGCTCCGGTGCTCCATCTGAGGCGTGTTGCCGGCGCCCAGCTGGCCTTGACCTACCAGCACAGCTTCGAAAAGGTCTGGGCGAGTGCTGTTCCCCTACCAAGGCAGGCATCGTGAGCCGTACCGACTACTTCGACGACCCCAACGCCCCGAAGGCCCAGCGGATCGTTCCCGCTGTCACCGCGTTCGTGGTGAGCGACCGGGGCGAACTCCTGCTGGAGAGGCGTTCCGACAACGGCCGGTGGGGGATGCCGGGCGGAGTTCTTGAGATCGGTGAGGACCTTCCGGGGGCCGTTGTCCGGGAGGTGTGGGAGGAGACGGGTATCGAGGTTGAGGTCACCGGTCTCGTCGGTACGTACAGTGACCCCGGCCACGTCATCGAGTTCTCCGACGGGGAGGTCCGGCAGGAGTTCTCCCTGTGCTTCCGGGCGCGGCCGGTCGGTGGCGAACTGAGCGCCAGCTCCGAGTCGTTCGAGGTCCGGTGGGTGCCGCGTGAGGATCTGGAAGCGCTGGACATGGCCCCGACGACCAGGCTGCGGCTCGCCCACGGCTTCCGGAACGAGGCGTCCCCCTACCTCGGCTGATTAGCGGCGGCTCCGTGGGGGCGGCGGGGAGTCCTGCTTCTCGCGGTAGAGGTCGAGGGCGAGGGCGACGGCGGCGTGGGTCGCGGGGTGGGGGTCCTGGCGGCGCCAGATGAGGTGGACGGGGACGGGGGCGGCGTTGCGCAGGGGGCGGTAGACGATGCCGTCGCGGCGGTACTGGGCGGCGGTGGCCTGGGGCGTGACGCCGATGCAGCGGCTGGTGGCGATGGCGGCGAGCCAGTCGTCGATGTCGTGGGTGTAGATGACGGCGGGCCGCTGGTCCTCGGGCCACAGGTTCAGGGCGGTGGTGCCGGTTCGGCGGTCGATGGCGAGGGTGCGGGCGGGGATCTCGTCGAGGCGGATGCTGCGCCGGCGGGCCCACGGGTCGTCGGAGGCGAGTGCGACGATGCGGTGTTCGTGGCCGATGAGGGCGTGTGACCATGGCTTCAGGTCGAGCGGGGCGCGGACGACGGCGAGGTCGCACATGCCTTCGGCCAGTCCGCCGGTGGGGGAGTTGTGGCGGACGAGGCGGAGCTCGACCTCGGGGTGGCGCTCGTGCCAGCGGCGCTGGAAGTCGGTGGTGTGGCGGCCGAAGGCGGACCAGGCGTGGCCGAGGTGGAGTAGGGCGTGGCCGGCGGTCGCTTCCGCGACCAGGTCGTCGGCGCCGGCGAGCAGGGCGCGGGCGCGGGCGAGGACCCGTACGCCGGCCGGTGTGGGGGCGATGGTGCGGCTGGTGCGGTGCAGCAGCCGTACCCCGAGGAACTGTTCCAGGGCGTGCAGGTTGCGGGAGACGGCGGCCTGGGAGAGGCCCAGCTCGGGGCCGGCGTCGGTGAAGCTGCCGGTGTCGATGATGGCGACCAGGCAGCGCAGGTGCTTCAGTTCCAGATCGGCGGGACTGTGCCGTCGCTCATCCATACGCCCAGCGTATCAATGGGTCGGTGAATGCATTTTGCGTATGGCTGCGCCGGCTCCACCGTGGAGGACATGGAGCTGAAGAGTTCTCACGACGGCGTCACCGCCCAGGGCGACGGGCGCCTGGCCGGGGTGGCGCTGATGCTGGGCTCCGGCCTGTCCAACCAGACCGGAGCCTCGATGGCGGCGCTCGCCTTCCCGGTGATCGGTCCCGCGGGCGTGGTGGCCGTCCGCCAGTGGGTGGCCGCCGGGATGCTGTGGGCGGTCGGCAGGCCGCGGCCGCGGTCGTTCACGGCGGCGCAGTGGCGTCCGGTCCTCGGGCTCGCGGTGGTGTTCGCCGTGATGAACCTGTCCCTCTACACGGCCATCGACCGCATCGGGCTCGGGCTGGCCGTCACCCTGGAGTTCCTCGGTCCGCTCGCGGTGGCCCTGGCCGGCTCGCGCCGGCGCCTCGACGCCCTGTGTGCGGTGGCCGCCGCGGCCGCGGTGGTCGTCGTGGCCCGGCCCTCGCCCTCCACCGACTACCCGGGCATCGCCCTGGCCCTGCTCGCGGCGGTGTGCTGGGCCGGCTACATCCTGCTCAATCGTGTCGTCGGCCGCCGCCTGCCCGGGCTGGAGGGCTCGGCCGCCGCCGCCGCGCTCTCGGGGGCGCTCTACCTTCCCGTCGGCATCGTGGCGCTGTGCCTCCGTCCCCCGACCGCCGCCGCCCTGGCCTGCGCGCTGGCCGCCGGCGTGCTGTCCTCGGCCCTGCCCTTCCTGGCCGACCTGCTGGCGCTGCGGCGGGTGCCCACGCAGTTCTTCGGCGTGTTCATGAGCGTCAACCCGGTCTTCGCCGCGCTGATCGGCCTCGTCGTGCTCGGCCAGCACCTCGGTGCGGCGTCCTGGCTCGCCATGCTGGTGATCGTCGGAGCGAACGCGGTCGCCGTCACCGCCGCCCCTACCGTCCCCGAGTGATCGGCAGGGCCCCGAGAAAAAGATCGAGAAGAAGATTCGGGCCGATGTCGATTCGGCCGGGTCCGCTGCGACGTCATGGTGTGCGGCGCCCTGCCGCACGGTGACGCGACGACGAGACCTGACGAGGGAACACGTGGACCAACTGCTCAGAGTCATGAACTTCAACGTCTCCAGTGACGGCGTCGGTGCCGGTGCCGGCGATCAGCAGAGCTTCGAGCGGCCGTTCGGCCTTGACCACCCCGAGAGGCTGTTCGCCTGGGCCGGGGCCACGGCGAGCTGGCCCATGCGGACGGCTCCCGGGGGGAGCCGGGGCCTCGACGACTGCTTCACGCGGGACTTCGCGCGCAACATCGGTGCCGAGATCATGGGCCGCAACAAGTTCGGGCCCCAGCGCGGGCCCTGGCAGGACGACGAGTGGCGCGGCTGGTGGGGTGACGAACCCCCGTTCCACACTCCGGTGTTCGTCATGACCCACCACGAGCGGCCGTCGTTCACGCTCTCCGACACCACGTTCCACTTCGTCGACGGCGACCCGGCCACGGTCCTGGCCCGGGCGCGGGAGGCCGCTGAGGGCAAGGACGTCCGGCTCGGTGGCGGGGTCGGTACCATCCGGCAGTTCCTCGCCGCCGACCTCGTCGACACCCTGCACGTGGCGGTGTCGCCGGTGGAGCTCGGCCCCGGGCTACGGCTCTGGGAGTCCCCCGACGAGCTGCTGGATCGGTTCCACCTGGAGGTGGTGCCCAGCCCGAGCGGGGTGACGCACCACCTGTTCTGGCGGAGGTGACGTGAGGGCCCGCCCTGGGAGGCCGACGCCCGGGCGTCGGCCTCCCACGGCGGGCTCAGGGACGGGCTCAGGGGCGGGCTCAGGAGTGAGCGGTCACGGTCGCGGTGAGGGGCGCGGGGCCGAGGGTGGCCGCCGCCATCGGGCGGGGGCGGCTGCCCGGGACCGGGTCCACCTGCCAGGCGGCCGTGACCGCCGCCGTCAGGAGGGTGAGCTCGGCCAGGGCGAAGTCGCCGCCGGGGCAGCCGTGCACACCGGCGGCGAAGGGCAGGTAGGCGCCGCGCGGGGGAGCGGGGTGCCGTTGCGGGTCCCAGCGGTCGGGGTCGAACGCGCCCGGGTTGCGGTACCAGCGCGGGTCCCGGTGCAGGGCGTAGGGGCTGTAGAAGATCTGGGCCCCGGCCGGGAGTCGGTGGCCGCCCAGTTCCACCGCACTGCGCGTACGGCGGGGGAACAGCCAGATCGGCGGGTAGAGCCGGAGGGTCTCCTGGACGACGCGGTGGGTGAGGACGAGCGCGGGGAGGTCCGCCGGTTCGACGGGGCGGTCGCCGACGACCCGGCGGACCTCCTCGCGGACCCGGCGGCGGAGCTCGGGGTGGCGGGCGAGGAGGATGAACAGCCAGGCGGCGGCCGCGCCGCTGGTGTGGGAGCCGCCGACCAGCAGGGAGGTCACGTCGTCGTGGACCTGCCGCCGGTCGGCGCCGGCCGACAGGTGCGTCAGGCCGGCGTTGTGCGGGTCCGCGTCGATGAGGGCGTCGACGACGCCGTGGAGGTCGTTCAGGGCGGTGCGGTAGCTGCGCCGCTCGGCGCCGGGCAGCCGGTCGAGGAACGCGGCGGCGGGCCCGTAGGCCCTGCGGCCCAGTCCGGCCACGACGACCGGCAGGGCATGGTGGACGACGGAGGCGGCGCCGGCGGGGAGTGGACGGCCGAAGAGGGTCGCGGCCACCACGTTCAGGGTCAGTTCGGCCATCTCGGCGTTGAGGTCGATCCGTTGGCCGTGGTGCCACGAGTCGGCCCGGGCGGTGGCGAGTTCGGCCATGGTGCCGAGGTATCCGGGCAGGCGGGCGGCGCTCAGCAGGGGTTGGACGACGCGGCGGCGGTCCCGGTGGTGGGTGCCGTCGGCCACGGCGATGCCGGTGCCGAACAGGGGGCGGGACTTGGTGAAGATCTCGCCGCGGTCGAAGCGTCCCCCGGGCCCGGTCAGCAGGGCCATGACGAGGTCGGGGTGGTTGAGGAGGTAGGCGGGCCGGGGGCCGATGCGGAACTCGACCACGTCCCCGTACCGGCGTTGGGCGTCGAGGAAGGCCAGCGGCGCTCTGGCCAGCCGGAGCGCGTGCCCGAGGAGCGGGACGGCGCCCGGCACCCGGGGCGGGCGGCGGCCGGTGGGGTCAGGGGGTGTCGGCATGGCGGTCCTCTCCCGTGGGTGCAGGCGCAGGCGCGGTTGTCGTCGTTCCGGTGCGGTACCGGGGCGTGCCCAGGCCCCATTCCAGGTGGCCCCGGGCCCAGTCGAGGAGCGCCTCGGCGCAGTGGTCGGCCTGCCGCCGGAGGGCGGGTGGCGTGGCGAGCGCGCGGGCGAGGCCGGTGAGTTCGCGGCGGGCCCGCGCGTGGGCGCGCAGGCGGTCCTCGAAGGCGTCCGTCACGAGGAGGGCGGCGGCGTGCCGGTCCATGCCGCCGTGGTGGGCGGTGACGAGCACCAGGTTGTGGGGGTCGCCCTGGGCGGCCTCCTTGTCCACCGTCATCAGGTCGTTGGTCCAGCACACCAGGTCCGCCGCCGCGACGAGGAGTTCCTGGAAGGGGCGGGAGTAGTACAGGGACGGGGGCAGGAAGCAGCCGTCCGTCCGCTCGACGAGGTCGAACGAGGGCATGATCGCGCCGAAGGCCCGGCGCCAGGCGGGAAACCCCTCCGGGTGCGGGACGTGGCCGGCCTGGCGGTGGGCGGCCTGCCAGACGCAGCCGGACAGGTAGTCGGCCACGTGGCGACGGAACCTCAGGACCCAGGCGTCGGGCATGGCGTCCGAGGCCCGCTCGACGATCTCCGCGAGGGCCCGCCCCATCGGTGAGGCGGGCGCCGACCCGTACGAGACGACGCCGAGCGGCTCGTGCAGGTGTGCCTCCAGGCGATCGGCGTCACGCCCCAGGTCGCCCTCGTCGATCCGGTCGTCGAGGAGGAACAGCCAGGCCATCCACATCGCCACCAGGGCGCTGTCCGACCGGTCGGCCCGCGGATGGCACCACGCCGCCAACAGCCCGGGGCGGATCCGCGCGAGGTTGCGCAGCTCCGCCGGCGTCTCGCAGAGACCGGCGGCCTCCACCCACCGCAGGGTCTGCGCGTCGGCGGTCTCGGCGTGGTCGCCGTGGCGGGCCGGGACGTCCCGGATCGCGGAGCCCTTGAGCACGTCGATCGTCATGCGGCTCCCGTTTCCAACCGTTGTGCCGCCCGTCGCTCCGTCTGTTGCTCCGGTTGATGCCGGGCCGGGCGCACGCCCCACATGGCGATCATCGCGTGCGCCGTGTCGACGAACCCGGGGCGGCGCAGGTGGGCCAGCGCCTCGGCCCCTTCCGCCTCCCCGAGGGCGCCGGAGCGTGCCATCGCGGGCAGGAGGTCGGCGATCGAGAGCGCCCAGGCCCGCCCCGCCGCGTTGGCCGCCGTCAGCGTCGGGCAGTGGACCCGCATCCCCACCTCGCCGAGTCCCAGGCCCCGCAGCGGGGCGGGGAACGACCGGGCCCAGGCCGCCACGTCGCTGCCGAGCGTGCTGGCCAGGGTGGTGGTGACGGCGGCCCCGAGACGCCGTACGACCGGATCGGGGGAGGAGGCGGAGGGGAAGAACGAGGGGTCCTCGATGTACAGGCGGCCGCCCGGCTTCAGCCAGGACGCCATGCGCCCCGGCAGCGCGGCGCGATCGGGCAGGTGGCACAGGACACTGCGGGCGACGATGAGGTCGAAGGTGCCGGGCGGGAACCCTTCGGTGCGCACGTCGTGCCGCAGCACCCGCAGGGCCGGGTGGCGCAGGCCCGCGAGGAAGCGGAGGTCCGTGTCGGTGGCCGTCACCTCGCCCTCGGGGTGACGGCGGGCGAGCCACCGGGCCAAGGTCCCGGCCCCTGCCCCGATTTCCAGACAACGGGCCCGGGCCGGTAATTCCCAACGCGCCAGATCACCGGTCGTCGCGGGATCGCACAAATCGGCCAGGGCGTTCAGGCGTTCCATTTGCGCGGGGTGGGCGAAGGCGAGGACTTCGTCCCCGTACGCCGGGAGTTCGCGTTCTATCGGCGGTTCCTTCCGCATGCGGTACCTCCTTTTCCTCGCCGATTGGATCAGCGCCGTTGTACCGCCCCCTGGCGACACGCCAGTCCGTTCGGTGCGGCGCACCGGATTTCGTGCTTCGCTTCTCGCGGCTCCTGGTGGCTTCTCACGGTTTCCTGCGGTCTCTCGCGGTCTCCCGCGGTTTCTCGCGGTTTCTCGGGCGGGAGGCCGTGGACACGGTGACGGCGGCGCTCCGCCGCCGCCCTCGATCCGCATCGATCTCAACACCGCTGTCCACGGGTGTCAACGGGGCGTCAAGCCGCTGACGGGAGCGCCATGGTGGCCCTTGTCGCGGGAGATCCGGCGGGGTTGACGGACAACTCCGCGCCGTCCCAGAGTGTTTCTGCCCACGCGAAAAAGAAACCCGGGGAACCGGGATGTCCGAGGAGGCGTTGCATGGCCGAAAAGGACCGTGAGGACCGCGTGATCGTGGTCGGATCCGGAATCGCGGGAGCGGCCGCCGCTTTTCGGCTGCGCCAGGCCGGTCGCGACGTCACTCTGTTCGAAAAGGAGGACCACGTCGGAGGCCGGATGTCCACCCGCGAAGTGCCGGTCGGAGACGTCCGATATCGCGTCGACCGCGGCGCGAGCTGGCTTTCCCGGAATTACGCGCCCATGATCCGGCTGTTGGAGGACGCGGGGCTCGCCGCGCACATGCTCCCGTGTTCGGACGAGCTGGCCGTGCTGCGCGAGGGCCGGGTGCACCGGCTCTCCCTCGTCGAGGCCTCGGGACTCCTGCGGACCGGACTGCTCGGGTGGCGCGCCAAGTTCAAGGCGCTGAACCTGCTGCGCGACCTGGCGGCCGCCCGCCGCCGGCTGCGCTGGGAGGACATGTCCGGCGCCGCCGGGATCGACGGGGAGAGCGCCCGGGACCACGCCCTGCGCAGGCTCGACCGGGAGCTCCTGGATTACCTGGTCGAGCCCCTGTGCAGCACCCAGTTCCTCGTACCCGCCGAGGAGGTCGCCGCCGTCGGCGCCTTCTGCATCATGTGGGGCACGTTCGGGGCCGCGAGCTTCACCTTCGACGGCGGCGTCGGACGCCTTCCCGAACGCCTCTTCGACACCCCCGTGATGCGCGCCCCGGGCACCCGCGTCGAACTGGGCGCCCACGTGACCGAGGTCCGCCGGGACGGGGACGGGGATGGGAACGAGGACGGGGTGGCGGTGGTGTGGGAGCGGGACGGCGAGTTGCGGACGGAGCGGGCCCGCGCCTGCGTCGTGGCCGTACCCGCCCCGGCCGCGGCCCGGATCGTCACCACCCTCGACGACGACCAGCGCCGGTACCTCGACGGGGTCCGGTACACCAGCGACGTCCACGTCACCTTCGGGCTGCGCCGGCCTCCCGCCGAGACGGCGCTGGGCGTCGCCGTGCCGCGCCGGGAGCACCCGGACCTGTGCGTCGCGCTGTACGAGCACAACCTCGGCCCCGGCCGGGCCCCCGCCGGCCGGGGCCTGGTCACCCTGATCTTCCGGCACCACTGGAACGCCGCCCGGATGGCCCTCGACGACGACACGGTGATCGCCGACGCCCGCGCGGCCGTGGGCGAGGTGATGCCGGGTCTGGCCGCCCACATCGACGACCACCGGGAGATGGCCGTCGTCCAGCGCTGGGAGAACGCGGTCCTCGCCCGCCCGGCCGGCGGGTACCGGGACCTCGCCGCCTTCACCGCGAGCCTGGATCCGACCTCCCCCGTCCAGCTGGCCGGGGACCACTTCGCCTACAGCACCACCAACTCCGCGCTCGCCACCGGGGAACGCGCCGCGCGCCGGGTCCTGGACCTGCCCGTGGCGACCTGAGGCGGTGACGCTTCTCCCTCGACGGGCGGCAGGTCGAGCCGAGCCCTCCGGGTCAGTCCGTCAGTACGGCGACCACCCGGCGGACGGTCTCGCGGCGCTGCTCGCGGTCGCCGACGTCCGCCACCACCAGGATCTCGGGGTTGCTCGCCGGCCACAGCGTGGCGAGGTGGACCATCAGGGCGAACAGGACCCGGGCCTCGAACCGGGCCGACACCGTGCCCCTGGCCTGGGCGTCGGCGATCGCGGCACTCCTGTTCCGGACCTCGGCGACCGCGAACTCGTTGGGCGGTTCGTCGCCGCGCTCCAGGCGCTGCCAGGTGATCAGCCGGGGAAGCTCCGGGTACTCGGCGTAGACGTCGCTCAGATGGGCCGCGAACCCGGGGAGGTCGTCCACGTCGAGCGGCACGTTCCCGACGATCTGCTCGACGACGCCGCTCCAGACCGCCTCGAACAGCCCCACCTTGCTCTTGAAGTAGTGGTAGATCTGCGCCTTGTTGCACTGCGCGGCGTCGGCGATCCGGTCGACGCGGGAGCCGTTCAGCCCGTAGGCGGCGAACTCGGCCCGCCCCGCCGCGATGAGTCGTTGCTTGGTGGCTTCCGCGTCGCGCTGCATTCCCCGAGCCTAGCGCACTGCTAACTAACCGTTTACTTGACACGATCCTTACTGACGGGTTGTAATCAACTAACCAGGTAGTTGAAAACGGCTCCGGTGCGTCACCCGGGTCCCGCTCCCCGTGACCCGCAGGGCTGCGGCGGTCGCGAACCTGTGGGTCGGTGGGGAAGGAGCGGGTCGTGGAGTCCTCCATGGCGATGGTCGGCCGGGACGGCGAGCGGGCGCAGCTGTCCGCGTTCGTACGGGCAGCGGAGGGGCAGCCCCTGGTCCTCAGAGGAGAGACCGGGGTCGGCAAGAGCGCACTGCTCGACTACGCGGCGGAGCTGGCGGCCCGGGAGGGCCACCTCGTGGTCCGGGCCACCGGAGTCGAGGCGGAGTCGCAGCTGCCCTACGCCGGGCTGCACCAGCTCCTGTGCCCGCTGCTCGCCGACGCGGCCCGACTGGACGGCGGCGCCCGCGCGGTGCTCGACGCCGCGTTCGGCCAGGTCAAGGGCACGCCGCCGTCCGTCATGGCCCTCGGCATCGCGGTGCTCGGCCTGCTGTCGTCGGCCGCCGCGAGGCAGCCGCTGCTCCTGGTCCTCGACGACGGCCAGTGGCTGGACGACTCCAGCGCGGCGGTCTGCGGATTCGTGGGCCGCCGACTGGCCGGCAGCCCGGTGAAGTTCCTGCTGGCGATCCGCGCCGACATCGCCTCCTGCTTCGACACCGCCGCGCTGCCGGAGGCCCCGGTCGAGGCCCTCGCGGACGGGGACGCCGCCCGCCTGCTGGACCGGCACCACCCGGCGCTGGGCCGGCAGCTGCGCCGGCTCGTGCTGGAGCAGGCCCAGGGCAACCCGCTGGCCCTGCTGGAGCTGCCCGCCCACGCCGCGGCCCACACCGGCGGGCGGACGCCGGACGACCTGTACGCCCCGCGCGGCGCGTCGCTGTCCCGGCGGCTCCAGTACGTCTACGGGGCCCGCATCGCCGACCTGGGCGACACCGTCCGGGCGGAGCTGCTGAAGGGCGCCCTCGACGGTGCGGCGGCCGGGCCCGGCGACGGCACGGCCCCGACCGCGCGGTACCGGATGCGCGACGTCGACGAGGCGGTGGCCTGCGGCCTGCTGGTGGTCGAGCCGACCACCGGCGACTTCGCCTTCCGGCACCCGCTCGTCCGCTCCAGCGTCGTGCAGCTCGCCACGCCCGACCAGCGGCGCGCCGCCCACCGGGCACTGGCGCACATCCACCTGGGGAACCTCGAACGCCGCGCCACGCACCTGGCGGTGGCCACCATCGACCCGGACGAGGAGGTGGCCCGCGTCCTGGAGGCCGCGGCCGAGTCGGCGACCCGGCGCGGCGGCGCCCTCACGGCGGTGGCCTGGCTGACCCGCGCCGCCGAGCTGAGCGAGCACCACACCGACCGGTCCAGGCGGCTCGGCGACGCGGCGTTCATCGCCGGGCACGCGGCCCGCCTCGGCCACGCGTGCCGGCTCGTGCTGGCCGACTCCACGCCGGGCTCCCACGAATCCCCGGCCTCCGTCCTGGCCGCCGGATACCAGGGGCTGTACCACGACGGCGACGTGCGCTCCACGCACCGTCAGATCGCCGCGGCGGTCGAGAAGCTGCGCGACGGCGGGGCCGACCGGCCCGGTGAGGTGCTCGACCGGCTGGTGGCCCTCCTGCTCGCCGTCAGCCAGTACGCCGCGGACCGCGCCCTGTGGGAACGCACCCACGCGCTGCTCGCCTCACTCGGCGACACCGTCAGCGAGCGGGCGCGCATCTACAGCAGCACCTGGAGCGACGTCGTCCGGCACGGCGCCGGCTGGTCCCGGCCGGTGGAGCGGGCGGCGGCGGACCTGCGGGACCAGGAGCCCTGGGACGTCGCACGCCTGGCCGTGTCGGCGTACCACCTCGACCTCCTGAGCCCGCTGCGCCCCTACCTCCAGCGCGTCGTGACCCGTGAGCTGGAGACCGGTGCCGTGTCCACCGGCATGGTGATGCTGCACCTGATCATGCTCGACCAGATGGCGGTCGGGGAGTGGGAGGCCGCCGAGCGCACCGGACAGCGCGCGATGCGCCAGGCGGCCGAACACGGGCACGACCTCTTCGCCCACCAGACGCAGGCCTACCTCGCCCAGCTCGCGGCGATGCGCGGACGGACGGACACCGCGCGCGAGCTCCAGGCGGTGGTCGAGGCCTGGGCCCGCCCGCGCGGCATCGGGTTCCTGACCCAGCTCGCCGACTCGGCGGGGGCGACGGCCGCGCTCAGCGACGGCGACTACGAGACCGCGTACCTCCACGCCATCGGCATCACCTCCCCGGGAACGTTCCGGCCCTACGCCTACCAGGCCTCGCGGACCCTGCTCGACCTCGTCGAGGCGGCCCTGCACACCGGGCGCGCGGAGCAGGCCCGGGCGCACGCGCTCGCCGCGCGGGAGGCGGGCCTTCCCGACCTCTCCCCGCGGCTGGCCCTGATCACCCACGGGGTCCTGGCGATGACGGCCACCGACGAGCGGGAGGCCGCCGAGGCGTACGCGTGCGCGGAATCCCAGCCGGCCGCGGAGCGGTTCCCGTTCGAGCTGGCGCGGATCCGGCTGGCGCGCGGCATCCGAGTGCGACGCGCCCAGGGCGGTGCGGCGGCCCGGCCGTTCCTCGCCCGGGCGGCCGACGCGTTCGACTGGCTCGGCGCGGTCGCGTGGGCCGAGCGGGCCCGGGCCGAGCTGAGGGCGGCCGGCGTCTCGTCCCGCGCGTCGACGCACACCGTGGTCCCGCTGACGTGGCAGGAGCGCCGGATCGCCGGGCTGGCCGCGGGGGGCCTGACGAACAAGGAGATCGGCGAGCAGATGCGGCTGTCCCCGCGTACCGTCAGCGCCCACCTGTACCGCATCTTCCCCAAGCTGGGCATCACGACGCGGGTCGCCCTCCGGGACGCCCTGAACAGGCTGGAGGAGCATGCTCCGGAGGCGCGGCTGGAGCGCCGTCCGGCCGACTCTCTCACACGTATGACAGTCACGTGACCGCGTCGGTGAGACACGTGACTGTCATGCGCGAGGCCGTTGGACACCTGTAGGCGTTCCTGGGCGCCGAACGAGGAGAGGCCCGGGATCAGGGCCTTCCGTGATCAACGGCAGGTGAGGTCAGGGCCGTTGAGCGTCGTCCTGCGCCGCGAGCGCGTGCCGGCCGGACTCGGCGAGGGTGTACAGCACGGACCGCTGCTGCTTGTGGCGCTCGATGTTCCCCTTGGCCACGAGCGACTCCAGGGTGTTGCGCACGACCTGCGGGGTGGGGGCGCGGTCCGGGTGCTTCGCCAGCAGTTCCTCCCGCAGCTCCTTCGCCAGGCGCGGTTCGTCGTGGCCGCTGAGCAGGGACAACAGGAGCTCTCCGAGCAGGGGTTGACGCGAGGTTGCGGCTTCGGCGGCCCGTGCCGGCTTCCCCGCCCGCACCGTCCGCGCCGTGGTCCCGGGCTTCCCCGTCTTCCCGGGCTTCCCGGTCTTCGCCGACTTCCCCGTCCGTGCCGAACGCGGCGAGCGCGGCGCGGGTGTGCGGGCGGGGGCCGAAGCGGACGCCCGGCGTCGCTTCGCCCCGGTGAGCACGGGCTCGTCCTGCGCCTGCTCGGGCAGGGACGCGGGCTCCGACAGGCCCTCGTACCGTTCGGCGAGCTGGAGGATGTCGACCAGGAGGGCTTCCTCCTGCTTCAGCATCCTGGCCTCCTCGGCCAGTTCCTGCTGACGCCGACGGTTCTCTTCCAGATCCGATGCGGCCTGATCGACGAGCCGCGTACGGAGCGTGCTGGCTGGTTGGCTGGTCACAACCGTTCACTCCCTAGTAATGGATGACGTTGCGCATGGTACCCACGCCGGAGCTTCCGTGGAGGAGGGTGCGGGCAGTGTGCGGCATTCCCCCGGGGCCGTGCAGTACCATTCCCGACCCTCCCTGACGGCCGGTCAGGGAGCATCGACGCGGCGGGGCGGCGTCGACAGGGCATCGCGCGGTCGGCGACCCGGCCGGGGCGACGTGGTCGGGGACATCGTTCGGCGACGTCGAGTCACTTCGACTGTTTCCGCCGTGGGCACCGATGGACGACCCCGGTCCCTTCCGCTCCCGCACACACCTGCGCCGGGTACCCGCCGACGCCCCGACGCCCCGATGCCCCGACACCCCGACGCCCCGGCGCTCACCGGGCGGGCCGCGCACTCCTCGCGTCACCTGCTGTCCGACCTGGGAGGCGTGGGGACGGCGCGGCTCACCCGCGCCGGAGGGTGGACACCGGGAACGCGTGGCGGGGCTCTCCTGCTGCTCATCTCCGGTCAGGAGGACCGCATGGTGCCCGACAGTGTCACCCGCTCGGTGTACAAGCTGTACGGCGACTCGACGGCGACTCGACGGTGACTCGACGGCGACGAGGGAGCCTGTACGCCGGTCAGCCGTCACGGCGCCGGCCCGCGCCCCCTGCCGCCGTTCGGGCGGCGGGGGCACGGGCCGGTCGCGTGAGTGTCCGGGGTGGGGTCAGCTCGGGAAGGGCCAGGTCGGGCACCACGGCCAGGTGACCTGGCCCGGGTAGGGCGGGCCCCACGGCGGGCACTTGGGCAGGGTCGGCGTCGACGGGGCGCTGGTCCACAGGATCTTGCCGTTCAGCTGGACGGCGATCGCGCCCTCGTTGTAGACGGCCAGTTCGGCGCCGGGGTTGCCGCCGGTGTTGCTGGCCCACAGCGGGGTGTTGGCGGCGGAGTACACGACGAGGTTGCCGTCGCCCTGGATGACCAGGACGTTGCCGTTGGGGATGGCGCCCTTGGCGACCCAGATCGGGGTGGTGTCGCGGTACAGGACGACGTTGCCGTCGCCCTGCATGGCCAGCATGATGTGGCCGTTCGGCGAGTACCAGGCCTGGTCGCGGTTCAGCAGGCTGTTCATCGGGATGTGGGTGGGCTCGGACGGCGCGGCGGTCACGGCGGCCGGAGCCGCGGCGGGGGCGGCGGCCTGGGCGGCGTCGGCGGTACCCGTGGTGAGGGCGCCGAACCCGATCGTGGCGAGGGCGGCCAGGGCGGCGACCCGGGAGCGGAGTCTGGACATGGGTGGGCTTGAAGTCCTTCCGGGGACAGCGGAGTTGACGAGCCAGCGGGGGTTTCCTGCGGCGCCCGCCCCGCTGCGTCCGGCGCCGCACCGAACGTTAGGTCCGCGCCGCGTCGCCGATCGGCAGATCCACCGGCAGCTTCCCGCCTGCGCCGCCCCCGCCGGCCCGCCAGCGTCACCGGCCCCGGTTTCCTGACGTCCGGTTCCCCGGAGAAGGTCCGCGCGAGGCGCTCAGAACGTCCCGCCGTCCAGTCGGAGGGTGCGGCCGGTCATGTAGGCGGCGTCGTCGGAGGCGAGGAAGGCGTAGCCCGCCGCCACCTCCTCGGGCCGGGCCAGCCGCCGCAGTGCGGTCAGCGTGCCGAGCAGCCGCGCCAGGTCCTGCGTGCCGGCCAGGTCGGGGTGCACGTAGTGCGGCGCGACCTCGGCGGCCATGTCCGTGTCGGTCCCGCCCGGGGCGATGGCGTTGATGGTGATACCCCGCGTGCCCAGCTCGGCGGAGAGGTTCAGGACCATCGACTCCACGGCGGCCTTGCTGGCCGCGTACAAGGTGTGGTGGAAGACGGCTTTGCGGGCGCTCACCGAGGAGGTCAGCACGATCCGGCCGCCCTCGCGCAGGTGCGGCGCGGCGTGCTGCACGGTGAACAGCTGCCCGCGCGTGTTCACCGCGAAGACCCGGTCGAAGTCGGCCGGCGTGATCGTCTCCAGCGCGCCGAAGTACTCGATGCCCGCGCAGGAGACGACCACGTCCAACTGCCCGAACTCGGCCACCGTCCGCTCGATCAGCGCCGCGATCTGCTCCGGCTCCGCGATGTCGGCCCGGACGGCGATCGCCCGGCCGCCCGCGGCGGCGAGCTCGGCCACCAGCGCGTCCGCGGCCTCCTGGTTGCCCCGGTAGCCGATCGCCACGGCCGCGCCCTCGCCAGCCAACCGCCGGGCGACGGCCGCGCCGATCCCGCGGCTCCCACCGGTCACGACGGCCGCCTTGCCTACGAAGCGCCCCTGCTGCGTGGTTGACACCATTGCTCTACGCCCTCGTCTCGTGTCGGAATACGTGTGTCGGGGGCTCCCCGGCCCGGCCCCGGACGCTCAGCAGCAGCCCCACTGCGGGGTGGGCGCGGTGGCCGGGGTCGCGGCGGCCCGGGCGGCGGGTGCCGGCGGGTGGATGGTCGTTCCCGCCTTGATCGTCTCGACGACCTCGATGTCGCGGATCGCCTCCGGGTCGACCGTCAGCGGATTGGCACTGAGGATCACCAGGTCCGCGAGCTTGCCGACCTCGATGCTGCCCTTGCGGTCCTGTTCGCCGTACTGGTGGGCGGCGTCGAGGGTGATCGCGCGGACCGCCTCCAGGGCCGACACCCGCTGCTCCGGCCCGAGGACGACCCCGTCGGTTCGGGTGCGCCGGGTCACCTGGCTGGACAGCACGGCGATCGAGTCGGGCAGCGCCACCGGCGCGTCGTGGTGCGAGGTGTAGCGCAGGCCGCGGTCGAGCGCCCAGCGGGCGGGGGAGATGGTGGCCGCCCGCTCCTCGCCGAGGACGGTCTCCCGGTACCAGTCGCCCCAGTAGTAGGTGTGCATGGAGAAGAAGGACGGCACGATCCCCAGCCGGGCGAACGCCTCGACCTGGTCCTCGCGGGCGGTCTGCGCGTGGATGGCCACGGTCGGGCGCCGGCCCGGCCCGGCCGCCTCGACCGCCCGGAGGAACTGGTCGATCGCCGCGTCGCCGTTGACGTGCGCCAGGACCTGCCAGCCCCGCTCGACCGCCGTGCTGACCTGCTTGTCCACCACCGCGCCGTCCGGCTCCGCCGGGTACCCGCAGTAGTCCTCGGGCTTCCCGGCCGGCGGCGTCAGGTACGGCTCGGTGAGCCACGCCGTGCGGCCCTGCGGCGAGCCGTCCAGCACCAGCTTCACCCCGGCCACGCGGACGCCGTCCACGTACTCGTCGCTCACCCCGATCGGGTCGTCCAGCGCGGAGGAGATCGCCTCGCCGGCCTTCACGTACGCGACCACGTCGACCGCGAACGGCACGGCGGCGGCCGTGTCCCGCAGCGCCTTGAGGTTGTCGAGGGTGGTGCCGCCCTCCTGCACGGTGGTGAAGCCGAAGCTCGCCGCCGTGGCCGCGCCGGTGATGAACAGCATCAGCAGCTCCCGCTCCGGCAGCCCCTTGAGCGCCAGGTCCGAGGCCGGGGTGAACGCCTTCTCCTCCAGGACCCCGTCGGGCTCGCCGTACGCGGGCGGGACGGCGAGTTCGCGCCGCCGGATCACCCCGCCCTCGGGGTCGGGCGTGGCGGCCGAGTAGCCGAGCCGTTCCAGGCCGAGGCTGTTCACCGCGCCGAGGTGGAAGGACTGGTGGATGGCGAGCACCGGGCGGTCCGTGGACACCTCGTCGAGGTCGTCGCGGGTGGGGTGGCGGCCCTCGGCGAGCATCGCGTCGTCGTACCCGAACCCGACGATCCACTCGGAGTCGGCGCCCACCGTGCTCCCGGCCCAGGCGCGCAGCTTGTCCTTCAGCGAGTCGAGCCCGGTGACGTCGCCGTCCGGCGCGGCCAGCAGGTTGGCGATGGTGGCCTGGAGGCCGATGCCGCCGAGGTGCCCGTGCGCGTCGACGAAGCCGGGCAGCAGGGCGCGGCCCTTGAGGTCCCGTACGACGGTGTGCGGGCCGCGCCACTGGTCCAGCGCCTCCTGCCGGGGGCCGACGAAGACGATCGTGCCGTCCTTGACGGCCACGGCCTCGGCCACGGTTACGGCCTGGGCCTGGGCCTCGGCCTCTGGGGGCCGGGCGTCACTTCCGCTGTTCTCGGCGACGGTGACGATCTCGCCGCCGTGGAGGATGAGGTCGGCCTGCTGGGCCATGGAGGTCTCCTGACGGTAGGTGGTCTGCGCCTCGCTCCTACCCGTGGTGACTGCGGAATCACCTTCTGTGCCTTCTGTGGCGCCGGTCTGTCCGGATGCCGCTCCCGCACGGTGGTTGCGGGTGTCTCAGCGCTGCTCCTCCGGGCGGCCCTCGACCTCCCAGCGGGTGTGGAAGGTCCCGTCCCGGTCGACGCGGTGGTAGGTGTGCGCGCCGAAGAAGTCCCGCTGGCCCTGCACCAGTGCGGCCGGGAGGCGCCCCGCCCGCAGGCCGTCGTAGTAGGCGAGCGCGGTCGCGAAGCCGGGGGCGGGCACCCCGAGTTCGACCGCCGCCGAGACGACCCGTCGCCAGGCCGACTGCGCGGAGCCGAGCGCCTCCCGGAAGTGCGCGTCGGTCAGCAGCGTGGGACGCTCCCGGTCGGCCTCGTACGCGGCCCTGATCCGGTCCAGGAACCGGGCCCTGATGATGCAGCCGCCGCGCCAGATCGCGGCCATCTCACCGGGGTCGATCTGCCAGGAGTACTCCGCACTGCCGGCCTGGATCTGGTTGAAGCCCTGGGCGTAGGCCACCATCTTGGAGGCGTAGAGCGCCTGCTCGACGTCGTCCGCGAACCGGTCCGACGCCGCGCTGTCGAGCCAGGTCTCGGTGGGGCCGGGCAGTCCCCGGCCGGCCTGCCGGAGCGGCACGCTGCCGGACAGCGCCCGGGCGAAGACCGCCTCGGCGATCCCGCTGACGGGCACGCCGAGCTCCAGCGCGCTCTGGACCGTCCAGCGGCCGGTGCCCTTCTGCTCGGCCTGGTCCAGCACGATGTCGACGAAGGGCTTCCCGGTCGCCGCATCGGTGTGGGCGAGGATCTCGGCGGTGATCTCGATCAGGTAGGACTCCAGGCGGCCGCCGTTCCACGCCCGGAAGACCTCGGCGATCGCGTCGGGTTGCAGTCCGGCGCCGTGCCGCAGCAGGTCGTACGCCTCGGCGATGAGCTGCATGTCGGCGTACTCGATGCCGTTGTGGACCATCTTGACGAAGTGGCCGGCGCCGTCCGGTCCGACGTGGGCGCAGCAGGGCTTGCCGTCGACCTTGGCCGCGATGTCCTCCAGCAGCGGTCCCAGGACCCGGTAGGCCTCCGGGGTGCCGCCGGGCATGATGCTCGGCCCCTCCAGGGCGCCCTGCTCGCCGCCGGAGATGCCGCTGCCCACGAAGTGCAGGCCGCGTCCGCGCAGGGCCGCCTCCCGCCTCCTGGTGTCGAGGAAGTGCGCGTTCCCGCCGTCCACCACCACGTCGCCCTCGTCGAGCAGCGGCACCAGCTCGTCGATGACCGCGTCGGTCGGCGCCCCGGCCTTGACCATGATCACGATCAGGCGGGGGCGTTCCAGGGCCGCGACGAACTTCTCCGTGGTCTCGGCGGCCACGAACTCGCCCTCGTGCCCGAACTCCTCCAGCAGCGCCGTGGTCCGCGCCAGCGTGCGGTTGTGCACGGCCACCCGATAGCCGTGGCGGGCGAAGTTCCTGGCCAGGTTGCGGCCCATCACGGCCAATCCGGTGACGCCGATCCGGGCCGGTGCCTGCTCGGTCATGGCGGGAATCTCCAAGGGGGTCTCGGGGTCTCGGGGTCTCGGGGTTTCGGGGGCACGGTGGTACAGCGGTTCGGGGCTGTCGGGGTTGTCGGGACTACTCGGCGGAGAGCGCGAGGATCTCGTCCTCGGGAAGCTCGACGTACTCCTCGCCCTCCACTCGGATCTCCGAACCGGAGAGCCTGTTGAAGAGGATCTTCTCGCCGACTTTGACGTCCACCGGGTGCGGCTTGCCGCTCCCCAGCTGTCGGCCGGGCCCCACCGCCACCACCTCGCCCGTCCACGTCTCCGGGTCCTGCGGGGTCGAGACCCTGATCGGCTTGACGATCAGATGATCGTGCTTCGGGTGGAAGTCGGGCATGGCATGGTCCTCTCACGTAACCGCCTGCGGCGCAGCCGGGGCCGCCCCCACACCTCGATTCTGCCGATCCGCGTCCGCGACCGCCCCACCAGCCGCTCGACGTCCACGCACCGGCGCGGCCGCTTCCCGCCGCCCGTCGCCCGCGGCGGGGCGGCCGAGTTTCCGGGCGCGGCATGCTCCGTTCGGGTCGCGGGGCGTCGGCCCGGGCGCAGCGCGGCGGCTCCGGTCGGCTACTGCAGCAGTGCGGCGTGCGGGTGGTCCGGGGCGGCCGGGCACGCGTAGATCTGCTGGTTGTACCCGTCGCCGATGGTGATCATGGTCGGCGTCGCCGGGTCGGGGTGGGCGGCGTCCCGGTTCGCGGCGGCCCAGGTCGTGGCGTCCCGGTTCGCGGCGGCCCAGGTCGTGGCGTCCCGGTTCGCGGCGTCCCGGTCCTCGTACGGGATCCAGCTGTGGACGTCCGCGCGGTGCTCCTTCGTGGCGATGGTCAGCATCGGGGCCATCCGGCAGCCGCAGGCGCGGCAGTACTGCGGAGCGGGATCGGTGAAGCTCCAGGGCGCCCAGCCGCCGGCCTTCCAACCGGGGGCGACGGACAGCTCCCAGTTGTAGTACCCGTCCTCCGCCCCGTCGTAGGCGCTGCCCGGCTCCGCGCCGGTCTTCCGCCGCGCGCTCCACGCCCGGACCTGCGCGCGCAGGTCCGGGTCGAGCTCCGCCGCCAGCGGGTACTCGGTGACCTGCTCGGGGGAGACCAGGCACGGCTGCGGCAGGTAGTCCTCGTACTGGATCGCGGGCGGTTGCGGAGGCGCGGTGAGGACCTCGCCGACCGCGGTGGCGGACCGCCAGAACAGCTCGGTCCTCGGCATGTTCCCCCAGAGGCGGTCGAAGGGGTCGTCGAACGGGCGGTCGAAGGGGTGGTCGAAGGGGCACCACAGCACCTGGAGCAGGTCCGCGCTTTCGGGCGGACGCAGGTCGGGCACCTCGCGGACGTACAGCTGGGCCACGGCCAGCATCGCGACCGGCCCCTGCGGGCACGGGCGGCCGGCGCCGGCCCGAGCCAGCACGGCGTGCTCCTGCGGGGTGTAGGAGCGGGCGCCCGGTGGCCGGGCCCGGGCGGCCGCCCGGATCCCGCGCAACAGCCGGACATCCGCCGGGGAGGTCGCCGGCAGCACGGCCGGCACCCGGTGCGTGCCCTCGCAGTGCGGCCACGGCTCGGCGGCGGGCCACAGCAGTGGACCTCCGACCGAGCTCTCCCGCGGGGACGGCGATCCGGGCCGCGGGTGCAGCCGGGTCGCCGTCCGGGCCAGCGGGGCCAGTTGTGGGAAGGCCGCCACGATGTCGTCCGGCCTCGGCGGGGTGGTGCGGGTCATGTCGGCCTCCCAGCCGTACCGGTTCCGGTTCCTCGGCCCCCAGTTACCCGGTCTCAGTTCCCCAGACTGGGCCCGCCGTTCTCGGGGATGTTCAGAAGGGTCTGCTCGTTGAAGACGGGCAGCGACGTGCCGTCGGGCAGCTGGACCGTGGCGCTCATGCTCGCGCCCCACGGGATGGTGCTGCTGTCGTCCCGGTAGAGGGGCGTCACCACGTAGTACACGGCGGCGTTCCCGTCCGCGGACAGCGCGTTCACCTCCTTCTGGACCCTGGCCTCGAACATCCTCATGCTGATCCCCTTGATGTTCAGCCCGAGCTGGTAGCACGGGACGAGGTTGATCCAGTCCTCCTTGTGACTGCCCCTCCCCCCGAGGACGTTGGCGATCAGGTGGCAGCGGGCGAGGCCACCGCCGGGGGACTGCGCGTTCGCGTCCTCCCAGCCCGTGATGTTGCCGTCGGCCTCGTCCCCCTTGACCAGGGGGTTCGTCAGGCAGGCCTCCGCCTTGCCGGCCCTGGTGGCCGGCGCGGGGGCCCGGGTGCCGGAGGGGCTCGGGCCCGCACTCCGGTTGCGGCTGGGCACGGACTGCTCGGTGTTGAGGATCCATCCGCTGCCGCTCGGCCTGCCCCGGGGTTGGGTCAGGCAGGCGGCCTTGCCGGAAGGGGAGGGCGACGGGCTCCCGGGGCCGGTCTCCGGGGGCTCCGGCGCCGGCTGGACGGTCTTGATCTCGTCGATGACGAGCTTCACTCCGGCCTTGTACGCGACGAGCTTGCCACGGCGGTTCATGGCGGTCTTGAAGACCTCCAGGGCGGGGGCCGCGGCGGCCCCCGGCGTCTGCACCTGGAGGGCCGTGTAGTTCCCGTCGGGCTTGCGGACCAGCCCGTCGTAGGCGATGGACGGGCTGCCGAGCTGCGCCGCCTGTGCGGCGGGAAGCTGCCCGACGGCCTCGGGCAGCAGGTACGCCGTGCCCGGGCGCATGTCGACGGTGGTGCCGGCCTGTTTCGCGTAGGCCCTCAGGGCGGAGGTCCGGGGCTGCTGGTACGGGCTGTCGGCGGTGCCGGCGGCGTCGGAGGTGTCGACGGTGTCGACCCCCCGCCTCCGGCTCTGGGACTGGCTCTGACCCTGGTTCTGGCTCTGGTTCTGCCTTGGGGACGGGGCTTGAGCGCGGTGCTGCGGAGGGGCGGCCGCGTCACCGCCCTGGTCCATCGCCGCCGCCGGGTCCGGTGGATTGTCGGCGAGGCTCTGGGTGGCCTGGGCCATCTGCTGGAGCAACTGCTGCGCCCGGGGCTGGAGCTGCTGCTCCTTGGCCTGGAGCTCCTTGGCCTTCGCCTCCTGGGCCTTGGCGGCGGCGCTGAGCTGGGACTGCCTGGAACCGAGCTTGGACTCCTCCTGCCCGAGCTGGGACTGCTCGCTCTCCAGACTGCCCTTCTCGGCCTGGAGCTGCGCCTGTTCGCTCCTCAACTCGCTCGCCTCGGCGTCGTACGCGCTGGACGCGGCGGCCTGCGCGGGCAGTTGGAAGGTGTGCGGCTTGTTGTTGTGGGCGTCGATCCTGGAGGCCAGGGCCGCCGCGCGCGTCCCGAAGCTGCCGGCCTTCTGCTTCGCGGCAGTGGCCTTGGCCTCGAACGCCGCGGTGTCGTTGCGCAGGGCGGCGGCATCCTTGGTGATCTGCTCCGCCTCGGCGACCACGGCCTTCGCCTGCTGCGCGATCTCCGCTTCCTGCCGGTTGAAGTCCTCGATCTCCCGGACCAGCTGCGCCGAGGCGGCCCTGACGTCCCCGGACGGGACCAGGACAGCGACGCCGCCCGACTGGGCCAGGACGGCCGCAGCGCCGGTGGCCGCGAACGCGGGCGCCCCCGCGCCGACGAACGGCACCAGCACGGCCGCCAGCACCAGGAGGACGACGCGCCGTACGGCCGTCCGGATGGCCGTCCGCGCAGCCGTTCGTACGGCCGTCCGCGCAGTCGTCCGTACGGTTCGCCGGCGGCGAGCGGCCGGGCCGTACGGGGACGCGGTCATCCGCTCACCTTCCCGGTGAGCTCGTCGGCGAGCTTCGCGGTGGTCGACTGGCCGTCGCCCGCCTGGCAGACGGCGACCTGGACCAGACTCGTGCCCTTCACCCGCGCCTGGTGGTGGCAGGCCCACTGCGCGCCGCCGTCCTGTGCGCCGTCCTGCGCCGCCGTCCACGCCACGGCGACCTCGGTCGGAGGGTGGGCCGTGTAGGCCCACTTCGCGGTACGACCGGCCTGGTCGGTGACCGTCGAGGACGGGCACTTGGCGAGACCGTCGGTGAGCGCCTGGAAGGCCGCGCCGGTCTTCTCGCCGTCCGGGAACACGCCGATGACCTGGTTCACGGTGTAGGCGCCCGTGGTCCCCGCGTCCTGGTAGGTCGCCGACAGGAACGCGGTCCACGCCTGCCCGTAGACCGACTGGGTCGTCGGCCCCGCCGCGACGGCGCACTCCGACGGCGACACGGCGAGCGGGGCGTGCGGCCGGTTCGACTGCGGGCCGGCGACCAGCGTCGTCCCGGCCAGCCGACTGACGATGTCAGGGCTCACGAGGTCCGCTTGGACCGTACCCGCGGCCACGTGCGGCGGCAGGCTCGTCGGCTGCTGCGGCCAGAACCACCACCCGACGCCGGCCAGGACGAGGCAGGGCACGACCGCGGCCACGATCAGCTGCCAGTGGCGCGGTACCCGGGCGAGCCGGGGCCTGCCCGGGCCTACCGTCGGCGCGTGCTGCGGAACCGGCGGCGACTGAGGCTGCGGCTGTGACTGCGGCGACGGCGACGGCGACGGCGACGGCGACGGCGTCGCGCCGGATGCCGGCGGCGGCCCAGCAGAATGGGCCGCCCCAGCGCCTGCCGGGCCATCACCGCCCGGGCCCGTCGGTGGCGAAATGATGTAGTCGGCGTCTTCGGCCACGCTGATCTCCCCCACGACACGCCGCCATCCGGGCGACTCAGGTTGCGTTCTGTAAACGAAGCCGGTACATACCGTCACTCATCCAGCGCAGTGGGGCAAGACCTTCCGGTCGGATTTGAGGACCGTCTGAGCATTTCGCCGAAACCGCGAACTGTCGGTCAGTGCCCAGGAATTGGTCATTCGGCGGGCAGGGTGAGTGCCACCTTGCCGGTGGCGCGGGCGTCGAGGAGGTGGCGGACGGCTGCGGCGGTCTCGGTGAGGGGGTAGACGCGGGCCACGACGGGGCTGAGGGTGCCCGCGTCGATGAGTGTGGTCAGGTCGCGGAGCCCGTCGGCGTGTTCGGAGGCGATGAAGGTGCCCAGGTGCTGGCCGGTGAACGGGGACAGGAGCTGCGCGCGGAGCTGCCGGTCGGTGCCGCCGAGCCAGCGGCCGTTCGTCTCGCCGCCGGTGATGACCAGCCTGCCCCGGGGGGTGAGGGCGCGGCGCAGGTCGCGCAGGCTGCGGTTGCCCGCGATGTCGATGACGGTGTCGTAGCGTCGCGGGCCGGCGAGGAAGTCCTCGCGGGTGTAGTCGATCACGTGGTCGGCGCCCAGGGCCCGTACGGCGTCGAGCTTGGGGGTGCTCGCGACGGCCGTGACCAGGGCGCCGAGGGCGTGGGCGAGTTGGACGGCGAAGGTCCCCACGCCGCCGGCGGCTCCCGTGATCAGGACCTGTCGGCCCGGCTGGACCTCGCCCTTGTCACGTACCGCCTGGAGTGCGGTGAGCGCGCTGACGGGTACCGTCGCCGCTTGCTCGAAGGTGAGCGCGGCCGGCTTGGGGGCGATCCTGTCGGGGCGGGCGACGGCGTATTCGGCGAACGCGGCGGCCGCCGTCCCGTACACCTCGTCGCCGGGGGCGAACCCCGTCACGCCGGGGCCGACCGCCTCGACGACACCGGCCAGGTTGCGGCCGGGATTGGGGAGCTTCGGCCGGCGTAACCCGCTCACGGGCCGGACCGCGTACGGCAGTCCGGCCATCAGGTGCCAGGTGCCCCGGTCGATGCTGGAGGCGTGCACCCGGACCAGTACCTCGCCGGGTCCGGGGCCGGGCCGGGGAAGGCGCGCCGTGCGCAGCACGGCTTCCGGCTGGGCGCCGTAGCGCTCCTGGACGACGGCCGCCATCGTCCCCGCCCCGCTGCTGCTCCCGCTGGTGGTCGCGGTCGGCTCACCCGTGTCCCGCATCGTCGCTGCTCCCGGTCTCCGCTGGCGCTCACTTACGCTGTAAGTACAGCACTTACGGCGTAAGCTCGCAACGATGGCAGGCCACCAGAGGAAGCGACCGTCCACCGTGCCCCGACGTACCGACCCGAAGCCGACCCAGAGTGCGCAGTCGACGCCGCCGCCGACCCGGGCGACCCTCACCCGCCAGCGGGTGCTCCGGGCCGCCGTCGAACTGGCCGACGCCGGGGGCCTGGAGACGCTCAGCATGCGCAAGCTCGGCGAGGCCGTCGGAGTCGAGGCGATGTCCCTCTACAACCACGTGGCCAACAAGGAGGACCTGCTCGACGGCATGGTCGACCTGGTCTTCGGCGAGGTCGAACCGCCCGTGCCCGGCGACGACTGGCGACAGGCGATGCGGCAGCGGGCGATCTCCCTGCGCCTCGCGCTGTCCCGCCACCGCTGGGCGATCGGGCTGATGGAGTCACGGTCGACTCCGGGCCCGGCCACCCTGCGTCACCACGACGCCGTCCTCGGCTGCCTGCGTCGCGCCGGGTTCTCCCTCGCCCTGACCGCCCACGCCGTCTCGGTGCTCGACAGCTACATCTACGGGTTCGCCTTGCAGGAGAAGACCCTGCCCTTCGACTCCCCGGAGGAGACCGCCGAACTGGCGGACTCCATCGTGAGCGGCTTCGGCGCCGACGAGTACCCGTACCTGGTCGAGATCGCGACCGCCCACGTCATGCGCCCCGGATACGCCTACGGCGACGAGTTCACCTTCGGACTGGACCTCATCCTCGACGGCCTCGGACGAGCCGCGCGCTGACGGGCCGCCGGGGCCCCCGTGACGGCCGACCCTGGTGTCATCGACTGTCTGCCAAGGTCAGGGGAACTGGCACACCCATACCTCACTGCCCCTGCGCCGTAGGTAAGTTGAAGCAATTTGACGGTCGGTCAGGCGAAATCTAACGTCGAACCCGTATCGATCAGTCGCTCACTCGTCCGACAGCCCGGAGGGGTTTTGGCATGCCTCCTTACGAACAGACTCCTGTCGGCGTATCAGGAATTTCCGAGAATCGACCGAAAACCTCCTACAAGGCGAGTATTGACTCGGTCTCCCCTCCGGCCCGGCGGACCGCACTGGCGGATCAGGGGCAGTGCTTCCTCGGCGTCAGCCTGGAGAACGGCAATTTCGCTCCGGACAAACTCGCCGCGATGCTCCGCTGGACAGCCGGGCGGTTCCCCCGTTGCACGGTGCTGGTCGGGGACAGCATCCACCGGATCACCCTGGCGTCCACCCGGGGCCTGCCGGAGGACGAGGCGCTCTCCCGGGCGCTGGCCCTGGGCGACCGTTTCATCGCCGACACCCGGGCCCTGTTCGCGGCCGAACGCGGGCAGACCGAATTCACGTTCCTGCGCTGCTCCGAAGTGCAGCAGTGGGATTCCTACGCGAAGCACCATCGAAGCCTCACCGACTACCACCGGGCCGACCGGAAATTCCGGGAGTCCGTGGATGCGTTCGGGCGGCGCTTTCACGCCAGGTATGCCGGCCGAGTTGCCGAGGCCGACCTGGAGAGGCGGGTCGAAATGTCCGCACAGTACTTTCTGGAGGAGTCGGCAATATTCGCGTGCCTTGTCCAGGAAGGACTTTCTGTCATGGTCTACCCCGGTTCGTTCGGCACCCTTTCCGAGATCACCGACGGGCGGCACCCGGACGCTCCGGAGGAACTGCGTCGGCTGACCGTCGTCTCGCTCGATCTGCGGAGGCGTTGACGGCGTCCCTCGTCACCGAGCGCTCCGCCGAACCGGCACGCCCAGGCCATGGCCGAGCCGGGGTGCCGTCAGCGTGACCAGTGGTCAATGGTCGGTTCTTAAGGACTTCTTACTGACTTCGGCGCGCCAGGGTGAACTGTCCTGGTTTGCCTGACGAGTTCGGTGTGGTGGCTGTATCCGATGGTGTGTGAGATACGCGGATGGGGGCGGGCTGACCGCCTCAGGACGGCTGCGCCGGGAGACGGTGCGGATGCAGGCGGCCGAGCTGTTCGAGCAGGAGGTCAAGCCGGCAGAGGTGGCCCGGCGCCTACGGGTGAGTGTGAAGTCGGCCTACCAGTGGCACCAGTTGTGGCGCGACGGCGGGGTCGAGGCGCTGGCATCACGCGGCCCGGGTGGGTCACGGTGCCGCCTGTCCCCGCGATGCCTGGAGAAGCTCGCCGCGTATCTGGACCAGGGCCCGGCCGCACACGGCTGGGTGGAGGACCAGGTGTGGACTGCTTCGCGGGTGGCCACGCTGATCGGGCGGACGTTTCACGTCTCGTACAGCGTCTCGGGCGCTACACGGCTGATGCACAGACTCGGCTTCACTCCGCAGATGCCCGCGAGACGGGCCGCGGAACGTGACGAGCAGGCCGTGACCGCGTGGACGGAGGTGACCTGGGCGGAGGTAAAAGAGCCCGGGCGGACTGCGACGGGTGGGTCTGCTTCGAAGACGAGGCCGGCTTCACGCGCAGGCCGCCCCGTGGACGCACCTGGGGACGGCGGGGCATCACCCCTGTCGTGAAGGTCTCCGGCAGCCGCTCCGGACGTGTCTCGGTCGCTGGGCTGATCGCCGTGCGGCCGGGTTCCCGGACCAGGCTGTCCCACCGCATCCGGCGGCACACCGGTCGCAAGGGCGAGCGGCGGAGCCTGTCCGAGCGCGACTACATCGGCCTGATCGACGGAATCCACCATCTGGTGAAGGCGCCGATCGTGCTGGTCTGGGATCGGCTGAACACCCATGTCTCCCACGTGATGCGCGAGTTGGTCGCCGCCAGGAACTGGCTGACCGTATACATCCTGCCCGCCTACGCGCCGGACCTGAACCCCGTGGAGTGGCTCTGGGCGCACGTCAAGCACAGCCTGGCCAACCTCTCCTCGGTCGCCGTGGACCGTCTCGAAGCCCTCGTCCGCAACCGGCTCAAACGGCTCCAGTACCGCCCCGACATCCTCGACGGCTTCCTCGCCGGGACCGGCCTCTCCCTGGACCTGCCACCACCATCACCCTGAAACGCCGAAGTCAGTAGGAGTCCTCCGTATCACTGTGTCATGCACACCGGTACTCATACGTCATCCCTTGCGGGCCCCGCCCGCCGGCACGTTCCGCGCGCCGTTCTCGTCCTCGCCATGGCCACCGCGCTGGTGTCCGCGACCGTGGCGAGCGCCTCCGACAGCTCCGCCTCGCCGATGCGGGTGCGGGTCCATGACGGGCGCGTCGACGTGCCGGTACGCGGCGGCACCGCCACCATCGACGCGGCCACGCTGCGGGCCGAGGCCCGGACCGAGGACGGGCGGGTGGTCCTGCTGTCCGATCCGGCCGCCCAGGGGCTGGGCAGGGCGAGCGCCCCGGTCAGGACGGCGAACGGCGCCGCCTGGTCGTATCCGGAGAAGGGCCTGCGGGCCGAAGCCCGCGCCGATCACGGCCGGTTGCTGGTCACCCTCACCGGGACCGCCCTCCCCGGGACTGCCCCCACCGGGAGCGGCGGCGACACCTCGGTGCGGTGGCCGGTGACCGCCACCGACCCGGCCGCCGCCGAGGTCCAGCTCCCGCGCGGCGAGGGGCTGTCCGTTCCCGTCGACGACCCGTTCTGGAACTCCTCCGACGGCGCGCTGGTCGGCGAGGAGCAGGAGCTGAGCTCGCAGCTGTCCATGCCGATGTGGGGCTACACGCTCCGCTCCGCCCGGGCCGGCGTCAGCTACATCGTCCCCACCGACATCGGCACGTCGCTGACGTTCGCCTCCCAGGACGGCCGGCTGCGGGCCACGGCCGAGCACGGATTCTCCGCCGGCAACGGCACGGGCGCCTACACCGTGGCCTTCTCCCTCACCGACGGCTCCCCGGTGGCCCCGGCCGTGGACTACCGCAACTGGCTCTCGGAGCACGGGCAGTTGGGCAGCCTGAGCGAGAAGATCAAGCAGAACCCGCAGACCGCGAAGCTGCTCGGCGCCTTCCACGCCTACGCCTGGGGCGGCGCCCGCCGGCCCGCCTACCTCGACCGGCTCAAGGAACTGGGCGTCTCCCGGCTCTGGCTCGGCTACGACTCCGACGACTCCCCGATGACGGGCGAGGACGTCAAGGCCGCCGAGGCCGCCGGCTACCTGGTCGGGCCCTACGACTCCTTCGCCAACGGCCAGCAGAAGACGGACGACTCGTCCCCCAACTCCGTCTGGCCGGACGACGTCTACCCCCGGTTCTGCGTCCTCAGGGCCGACGGAACGCCGCAACCCGGCTTCCACAAGAAGGGCTGCTACCTCAGCTCGCAGGCGTTCGAACAGGCCGAGCCGCAGCAGCACCACCTCGCGGACCGCACCCGCTCGCTGGTCGCCAACGGGGCCGACAGCTACTTCCTCGACGTGGACGCGGCGGGCGAGCTCTTCCGGGACTTCGACCCCGGCCACGCGATGACCATGGACGAGGACCGCGCCAACCGGCTCGCCCGGATGCGGCGCCTGACGGACGGCTCGTACGACGCGTCCACGGGCCGGCCTGCCCCGCTGGTCCTGGGCTCGGAGTCCGCCGGCTCCTGGGCCAACCAGGTGCTGGCCTTCGACCACGGCTCGGGCACCCCGGTGGACGGGCGGCTGTGGGCGATGGAGTCCGGGCACTTCGACAACGGGTCGCAGGACCCCAAGGACGACGGCGCCTGGGGCGGCTACGCCCCGGAACAGGCCGCCGCCACCTTCTTCAAGCCGGTGCGCACCACCGACTTCAAGCCCGAGCACCAGGCCCGGGTGGCCGCCGCCCTGAAGGCGATGTACGACCCGAAGTACCGGGTGCCGCTGTACGAGACGGCGCTGCACGGTTCGCTGGTCAACGTCGAACGCTGGGAACTGCCCTTCAGCAAGCTGCCGGAGCAGAAGACCACGCGTGCGCTGCTGGCGATGCTCTACAACACCCCGCTCAACTTCGTGCTCAGCGACAAGGACCCGCACGACGGGCAGAACCTGCGGGAACTGGCCGCCCTGCAGCAGTACTTCGCGCCGCTGCATCAGGCGGCCGGCACCCGACAGCTGAGCTCCTTCCGCTGGCTGACCGGCGACCACCTGGTGCAGCGGACCGTCTTCGGCGACGGCGCGCTGACCGTCACCGCCAACTTCGGCACCACCGTCCACGACGGACTGCCGGGCGGCTGTGTGGACGCCGCCGTGCGCGGGCGCCCGGGCACCCAGCGGCTCTGCCCGGCTGACGTGGTCTCCTGACGACCGTGGCTGACGAGCTGACGAGTTGACGAGGTGACGAGCCGGTGGGACGGGCACCCCCGCCCGTCCCACCGGCCCCGCCCCGCCCCGCCGCGCCGCCCCGCCGTCGGTGTCGGGCGGACGCGGCGTGGTGGGTTAGCCTGCGCGGTGGGCCGGGTGCACGGGGGGACGACCACGGGGTGTGCACGGACCGGCCGACGAACGACTATGGGGGGTTTCACATGTCCAGGATCATCACTGCCGCCATGCCCGCGCACGGGCACACCGCGCCGATGCTGGCGATCACCGCCGACCTGGTGGCGCGCGGGCACGAGGTGGTCTTCCTCGGCGGGGTGCGGTTCGCGGAGGCCGCCGAGGAGACCGGGGCACGCTTCGTCGCCCTGCCGCCGGAGGCGGATTTCGACGACCGCCGGATCAACGACTCCTTCCCGGGTCGGGCCGAACTGCCGCCCGGGCCACAGCGGTTGGCCTTCGACGCCCGGAACATCTTCATCGACCCGGTGCCCGCGCAGTACCGGGCGCTGCGCGCGTTGCTGGCGGAGTTCCCGGCCACGGCCGTGCTCGGTGACTGCTTCTTCCACGGCGCGGTGGCTCTGGCGCTGGCCCATCCGCGCGGCGAGCGGCCGGCCGTGGTGGGCATCGGGGTGTCCCCGCCGATGCTGCAGAGTGTCGACACCGCGCCCTTCGGGCTCGCGCTGGCGCCCCAGGCGGGACCGGAAGGGCTGGCCCGCAACCGGGAGCTGAACGCCGAGGCGGCGCTGCGCGGCGAGCCGCTGCGGCAGTACGCGGCCGAGGTCTTCGCCGGGGTCGGGGCCGAGCTGCCGCCGGGGCCCCGGGTGAACGCCGCCGTCACCGGGCCCGACCACTACCTGCAGCTGACCGTCCCGGGGTTCGAGTACCCGCGCAGCGACGCGCCGGCCTCGCTGCGCTACATCGGCGCGCTGGCGCCGCAGAACCGGAGCGAGGTGGAACTGCCGCAATGGTGGCCGGAGTTGGCTTCCGGACGCCCGGTCGTGGTGGTCACCCAGGGCACCCTGGCCAATGACGACCTGACCGAGCTGCTGGTCCCCGCGGTGCGGGCGCTGGCCGACCGCGCCGACCTGCTGGTGGTCGCGGCCACGGTCCGCCCGGACGGGCCCGAGCTGCTGGCGCAGGCGCTCGGCGGCCTGCCGGACAACGTGCGGGCCGCCGGCTACCTGCCGTTCGACCGGCTCCTGCCGCACGCCGACGTGTTGATCAGCAACGGCGGCTACGGAGGTGTGCACACCGCGCTGGCCTTCGGGGTGCCGCTGGTGGTCGCGGGCGGCAGCGAGGACAAGCCCGAGGTGGCCGCCCGGGTGGCCTGGCGCGGTGTCGGCGTCGACCTGCGCACCGGGCGCCCGGGCGAGCCGGAGCTGCGCGAGGCCGTCGACCGGGTCCTGGCCGACCCGGCCTACCGCGCCAACGCCGCCGACCTGGCCGCCGAACTCGCGGCCCACCAGCCGTTGACGGCTATCGCCGAACTGGTGGACTCGCTCGGCTGACCGCCGCGGGGCGCCGCCGGGTGCCCGGCAGGATCGACCGGCCGGGGGGAGCCGCCCCCGGCCTCCCGCCCCCCCGGGCCCCGGTCTCTCCGGCCGTGGGCGATCTCGTCGTCCGGGCAGCCGGAGCTCCCGACCGCGCGAGCGTGGCGGGCTCAGCGGACGTTGATGCCCGCCATGGCCCGCTCGGCCGTACAAGGCCGGCCTCGGCTTGTCGTCTCATCCACCCGCTGGTCCGATTCCATCTGTGCGGGAACGGGACCTTCCGGACATGCTTCCGATGGGCAGGAAGTGAACGAAGTGACTTGACTGAACGTCAATTGACGTTTCCCCATGGGCAATTCACCCGATGCGGCCCGGGCATTTCCGCCCGGCAATGCGCTAACCTCCTCCTGGCGTGATCACATGCCGATCTCGAATTGGGGGGAATCACATGGCAATCGGACGACGACAACTCCTCACCTCCGTCGCGCTCACCGCCCTGGCCGCGCCCGTCCTGGCCAAGGGGACCGCGACCCGCGCGGCCGCGGCCGTGGGGGCGGCCCCGGCCACCGCCTCCGGGCCGCTGTTCATGCAGGTCGTCGCGCACGAGGACGACGACATCCTGTTCATGAACCCGGACCTGTCCAACGCGATCGCCCTCGGCACCCCGTCCGTCACGGTGTTCGTCACCGCGGGCAACGCGACCGGCGACCCGTGCGCCACGGTCTGCTGGGACACCGCCGGCGAGCCGCTGCGCACCTGGAACCGGCAGATGGGCGCCGTCAACGCCTACTCCCGGATGGCCGGGGTCGGCGACACCGACCCGGCGACCGACGAGGTCGGGCACTGGACGGTCGAGGCGTGGACGGTCGCCGGCAAGCAGGTCGAACGGTACGTCCTCAAGGACCGCCAGGTGCACCTGATCTTCCTCAACCTGCACGACGCCGGGCTCGGCGCCGTCCTGGCCGGCGGCACCGACACCACGGTCGTCCCGGCGGGCAGCCCGCTGTCCGGGCCGTCGACCTACACGGCGGCGGACGTCGTCGAGGTGCTGCGGCAGCTGATGGTGACGTACCAGCCGACCGTGCTCCGGGCCCAGGACGAACTCCCGGACAGGCGATACTCGGGCGACCACTCGGACCACGTCTCCGCCGCGAAGTTCGCCGGCCAGGCGGCCCTGCTGTACGGCGGCGGGCTGATCCAGGTGAACTACCGGGACTACAACATCAGCGACTCCCCGGTGAACCTCGACCCGGCGACGACCGGCGCCAAGGGCGTGTTCGTCTCCGAGTACGCCGGCCACGACCACTCGGGGAACTACTCCGACGCCTGGTTCTCCCGGATGTACTACCGCTGGTCGCGGGGTACCTCCTGGGCCGGGCTGAACCAGGACGGCCGGCCGCAGGTCTTCGTCGTCCGGGCCGGCGCCCTCTACACGTACTGGCGCCAGGGGGACGGCAGTTGGGGCGGTCCGGTGCGGATGGCCGACCCGGGCGGGCGGCTGGCGCCGGGCATCGCGGTCGGGACCAACGCCGACGGCCGGCTGGAGGTCTTCGCACGCCGCCTGACCGATCACCACATCATCTCCCTGCCCCAGGGCGCGCCCAACGGCTGGTGGTGGAACAGCTGGGCCGACCACGGCAACCCCAACACCGGACTCGGCAACGAGGACCAGGTCGGCGTGCCGGTGGTGGCCGCCAACCAGGACGGGCGGCTCGAACTGTTCGTCAAGAACGGCGGGGGCGGCCTCAGCTGCATCTGGCAGACCACCCCGGGCGGGGTGTGGACGGGCACGTGGACGGACCTGGGCGGCACCGACCTCCAGGACCCGGTCACCGCGATCCGCAACGGCGTCGGCGCGATCGAGGTGTTCGCCAGCACCCGCACCGGAGTCCTCGGCTGGTGGCAGACCGCTCCGAACGGCGCCTTCGGCGGCCCGAACCCGGTCCCGGGCGCCCGGCCGGCCAGCCCGCCCAAGGCCGCGCTCGACCAGGACGGCCGCATCGAACTCGCCTACCGCGAGGTCGGCACCGGCGCGATGCTGGTCAGCTACCAGACCCGGCCCGGCGGCGAGTGGAGCCAGTCCCCGGCCCCCCTCGGCGGACATGGGGGAGTGGGCGAGCCGGCGGCGGCCACCGTCGGCGGACGGGTCGTCCTGTTCGAGCGCAACCGCGGCGGCGGCGTGAGCACCACCGCCCAGACCGCCCCGAACTCGGGCTACGGCACCTGGCAGGACCTCGGGGGCACCGTCCTCGACTACCCGGCCGCGCTCGTCGACGGCGGCGGCGTCCTCCACGTGTTCGCGATCGGTTCGGACGGCCGCGTCTACTACCGCGCGGGCACGACGCCCACCAGCTTCGGCGGCTGGCAGGGCCTGCCGCTCTGACGGTCCTGCTCGGGGCCCGGCTCTGGCTGGGCCCCGAGCAGGCCGCAGCCGGGCCCGGGCCGTCGCCTCTGCCCGTGTCTGCCCGAGTCTGCCCGTGGCGAATCTGCGGCGGGCAGAGAAAACGCATCCGGAGGTCTCCCGGGGTCAAGAGTGGAGTCGAGGGCAAGCCCGCCCCAACACCTCGACTCGACACCTCGACACTTCGACGCCTCGGCATCTCGACAAGGAGACCGGATGACTCCCCTCACCACGCTCGCGCCCCGCGCGGAGGAGGGCGGCACGCCGCCCAGCCGCTTCGACGACCACCTCGCGGCGCAGCTGCTCGCCCAGCGGATCGTCCTCCTCGGCACCCAGGTCGACGACGTGTCGGCCAACCGGGTGTGCGCGCAGCTGCTCCTGCTGTCGGCGGAGGACCCGCGCACCGACATCAGCCTGTACGTCAACAGCCCCGGCGGGTCGGTCACCGCGGGGCTCGCCATCTACGACACCATGCGGCTCATCCCGAACGACGTCTCGACGCTGGTGATGGGGTTCGCCGCCAGCATGGGCCAGTTCCTGGTCACCGTGGGGGCGCCCGGCAAGCGGCTCGCGCTGCCGAACGCGCGGATCATGATGCACCAGCCCTCGGCGGGCATCGGCGGCACCGCCGCCGACATCGAGATCCAGGCGGAGAACCTCCAGTTCACCAAGAAGGCCATCGAGCGGATCACCGCCGAGCACACCGGGCAGAGCGAGGAGACGATCGCGCGGGACGGCGACCGGGACCGCTGGTTCACGGCCGAGCAGGCCAGGGAGTACGGGATCGTGGACCGGGTGGTGGAGTCGGTCGCCGACATCCGCCCGGCCGCGTCGCGCCGACGGATGGGGCTGTGACATGGGGTCGTACACGGTTCCCTACGTCATCGAGCGGACCGCGCAGGGCGAGCGCTCCTACGATGTCTTCAGCCGGCTGCTGAACGAGCGGATCATCTTCCTCGGCACCGAGATCGACGACGGGGTCGCCAACGTGGTCATCGCGCAGCTCCTGCACCTGGAGTCGGAGAGCCCGGAACGCGAGATCTCGATCTACCTCAACTCGCCTGGTGGATCGTTCACTTCGCTGATGGCGATCTACGACACGATGACGTTCGTGCAGGCGCCGATCTCCACGTTCTGCGTCGGTCAGGCGGCGTCGACGGCGGCGGTGCTGCTGGCCGGCGGAGACCCCGGGCGGCGGTTCGTGCTCCAGCACGCGCGGGTGCTGCTCGGCCAGCCGGCCAGCGGCGGCCGGCAGGGGACGGTGTCCGACCTCAGCCTCGCGGCGAAGGAGATGGTCCGCACCCGCTCGCAGGTGGAGGAGGTGCTGTCCCGGCACACGCACCACGACGTGGCGACGCTGCGGGCGGACATGGACCGGGACAAGGTGTTCACCGCCGAGGAGGCCGTCGCCTACGGGCTCGCCGACGAGGTGCTGAGCCGACGGCTCGCGTTCGGCTGACTCCGCGCGGCCGTGGCCGGTACGGCGGGGCGCACCACCGTCGTACCGGCCTTCGGCTGGGCCAGGCCCGGCCCGGACAGGCCGGGTCGGGCCCGGAGAGGCCGGGTCAGGCGGCGAGGCAGAGCCCGTCGTACTGCGCCGTGGGCGACGTGCGGCTCCGGTCCAACCGGCTTCGGCCCACCGTGCCCCGGCCCACCCCGCCCAGGCCGACCTGGCTCCGGCCCACCTGGCTCCGGGTGTACCGGGTCAGCTCGTCCTGGGCGAGCGAGAGCAGGTCGGCGAGGCCGAGTCCGAGGGCCCGGGCGGCGGCCGCGAGGACCTCGGAGGAGGCCTCCTTGCGCCCGCGCTCCAGCTCCGACAGGTACGGGATCGAGATCCGGGCCGCCTCCGCCACGTCCTTCAACGTCCGGTCCTGGGCGAGCCGTTCGCGGCGCAGCGCGTCGCCGACGAGGTCGCGCCACAGGGGTTCCCTCGGCGCGGGCGCGGGCGCGGGTGCCGGTGACGCTCCCGCCGACCGCTGCGGGGCGCGGGTCGCCCCGCCGGAACCGGGCGACGAGGTGTGCGGGCGCAGGGGGATGACGCGGGCTTCGTTCGGCGCATGAGTGCTCACCCCTCCAGCCTAGGGATCCGGGGCGCGGGGGGAAGGGAGTGGCGTTCTGCCCTGGGTGAAGCCGCCCGGGGCGCCGCCGATCGCGGCGGCCCCTGTTGCCCGTCGCGCGGACTGGTGGTCACCGGTACCGAGTTCGGGGCTGTCGGTCGGGCCGGATAGCTTGGCGCCACCGAGTACTCCCGAGGGGTGGGGCTGATGGGTTTCAACGGGTACATCGTGCTCGCACGCACGCACCGGACGGTGACGGAACTGTTCGACCTTCCACCGGAGAAGAGGCCTCTGTACGAGCCGACCGACGGGCCCGACGGCTGGCGGGTGATGAGACTGCGGCTCGATGCGGACCAGGAGATCGGTGACGGCCAGGTGAGGCAGGCCGCCGACGCGCTCGGTGCGCCGGTCCTGGTGTGCCAGGTCGTCATGAGCGACTACGCGATCGTGCGCGGCTGCGCCCCGGGCGGCGAGCTGTGGAGTGCGGAACTCAACGTCCGCCTGGCGGTGGAGTCCGGGGTGTTCGAGGAGTTCGGGGTCAGCGAGGAGGACGAGGAGCTCACCGCAGCCGAGTGGCAGGAATGCGTCGAGGTGGTCACCGCCCGCTGGGAGGCGGACCGCACCGAGGCGCTGGAGCACGCACTGTCCTGGGCGGCAGCGGCCGGTCACGAGGTCGACCCCGCAGGCGTCGCCGAGGTCGTGTACGGCAAGGTCCTGTACGCCGAGGACAGCGTGCACGACCTCTTCCGCAGCCTCGCCATCCGCATCCCACCCGACGGCTGACGCGATCCGGGCTCGGCCGTCACCCGTACGAGCGACGGCCGAGCCGTTCACCGCACCAGCCCGGTGGCCCGGCGGTCAGCTCCCTGCGTCCGAGTGGCCGGACGGTGACCCGGGGCCGGGCCCGTGGCCGTCGAACTCGCCACGGGCCCGGCCCGGTTCCACTACGTGTGCCGCGCCCCGCGTCGGCGCGCGACCACGACCAGCACGCCGCCCGCACCCAGCAGTGCCGCCGCACCGGTCACGCCGAGCGGCAGCACGCTGCCCGCCCCGGTGGTCGGCAGCGCGCTGCTGGGCCGGGACGGCCCGGCGCTCGGCGACGGCGGCGACAAGGACGTCACCGCCGCCACCGCCGCCACCGAGGACGTCGGGCTCGGCGACGGGGCCGGCGACGGGGTCGAGACCGCATCCGGCGACGACGGGCTCGCGCCCGAACCGAACGACGGGAGCAGCCGGTTGACGACCGTCACCGTGATCCCGTCGTCCAGGGTCTCGCAGGTGAGCACCAGCGGCCCGAAGATCGCGACGGCCGGCGCCGCGTAGCCGTCGGGCGGGCTCACCTCCACCCAGTAGTACGTCCCCGGCCCGACGACGATCCGGCAGATGCCGTCCGCCCCGGTGACGCAGGGATCGCCGACCGGCGAATCCTTGTGCCCGCCGGTGGTCTGCGGCCAGCCGGGCCCGCCGTTCCAGCGCCACAGCTGGAACGTCGCCCCGGCCAGCGGCTTGCCGTCCTGGTCGTGTTTGACCAGGGTCAGCGTGCCCTCCTGCGGCCGGAACCCGAAGTCGAAGGTGTGGTCGTCCTGGCCCGGCCCGCCGGTGGTCAGTTCCCGCTCGGCGAACGTTGCGCCCGGCGGGACGACGCCCTTGGAGTTGATGAACGGGTTGTCGCCGACGTCGTGCCGGGTGGGCACCCACTGGTACAGCGGGCCGCCCTGGGCGAAGTCGGCGGGGTTGTCCAGCCGGATCGTGTACTTGGTGTGCGGCTTGAGCCCGCCGTCCACGTTCGAGTCGTCGAAGTAGTACTCGCCGCGCGCCGTCGTCCGCGCCGTGCCGACGAGCTTCCCCGGCCCGTCGTACAGGTGGACGGTGGCGCCCTCCACCGGGCGCTGGCCCGGCTTCTGGATGCCCTTGTGCTCGGCGTCGTACCAGACCCGGTTGCCGATCTGCAGCGGCGCCTG
Source organism: Kitasatospora sp. NBC_01300 (assembly GCF_041435235.1). Classification (NCBI taxonomy): domain Bacteria; kingdom Bacillati; phylum Actinomycetota; class Actinomycetes; order Kitasatosporales; family Streptomycetaceae; genus Kitasatospora; species Kitasatospora sp. NBC_01300. The sequence goes on from NZ_CP108409.1 coordinate 1,306,003, forward strand.
GTCGCAGAGCACCTCCAGGTCGCCCATCGAGGCGCCCTTGCCGAACGGCGCGGGCACGTTCGCCGGGTTGAGCCGCAGGCCGAACGCCGGGTCCTGCCTGCCGTCGCGCTGGACGAACGACGTGCCGTAGCCGAAGGCCGTGCTGTTGGGGTCGAACCCGGAGGTCCCGATGGTGTTCTCGACCTTGGACAGCGCCATCCCGGCGTAGGCCGCGTTGTGGTGGACGCCCATCCGGCTGGTGTCGAAGAAGCGGGTGCCCCGGGGCGAGAGCCCGCAGCCGGTGTTGGCGTCCAGCACGTAGGTGCCGCCGCTCAGGCAGGCCTTGTTCAGGTCACCGCCCGACAGCACCTCGCCCACCGCCGCGCCCGACCCCGACTGGCCCGTCGCCCGGTCGGCCATGCGGTCGCGGAAGGCCAGCAGCATCGAGCCGTCCGTCTCGAAGCCGACCTCGCCCAGCTCCGGCTCCGGCTGCGCGCGGAAACCGGCGCAGGTCTGGCCGTTCTGCGTGGTCGGGTAGGTGTTCGTCCACGGGAACCAGCCCGCGCCGTCGCACGGGCCCGATCCGACGGTCGACTGGCGCGGGTAGTCCAGCGGCTGGTCCAGCACGGCCGCGCGGAACCGGCCGGTGGCCAGGTCGAAGGGCAGCACGACCGCCCGCAGGTCCGAGGCCTTGCCCGTCGACTCGCCCGAGCAGACCCCGCCGAGGTAGCCGACGTCGTCCTGGAGGCCCAGGCCGAACGGCCGCCAGCCCCCGGCCGAGGCACAGCCCGGGTCCGGGATCGGGTAGACGCCCCTCGGCTGCGCGGCCGTCGGCGCGGTCGCGTCGTAGCGGTACAGCGTGCGGTTGTTGAGGTTGACGACGAACAGGTCCCTGCCGTCGTTCGTCACCTTGAGCCCGCCGAGGCTCTCCTTGCCCGGCGCGACGAGGAACGCGTCGTCCGTGCCCGGCCCGTGCGCCGTGCCGCCGGCGTCCGGGACGGTGGTGAACAGCGTGGTCCGCCCCTGGGCGGGGTCGGTCACGTAGATGCCGCCGGCGCCGCCGGGGCCGTAGTCCGTGGTGCGCTTGGCCGCCGCCGAGGAGAAGATCCGCCGGTCGGCCTTGTTCCACGCGATGCCGTAGAGCGTGCCCGTCTGCGCGTCGGTGGCGAGGTTCGTGACGTTGACGTCCACGCCGTCCTGGCCGCGCGCGCGGTACGGGAACGACACCAGCGTGCGCTGCGCGCCGCCTCCCCAGGTGGTGTTCTGGCAGGTCGTCACCAGCGGCGCGTTCTGCTGGCAGTAGTCCCCCGGGTACCACAGCCCGGTGGTGTACGAGACGTTCCTGCCGCCGGAGAGGTCGACGAACTCCTCGTTGGAGCTCAGCTGGTTCGGCGCGCCGTCCAGCCCCTGCCGCGAGGCGAACGCCGGGAACAGCACGCCCGGCTTCGGATTCACCACCTGCACCCGGTACGCGCCGCCGCCGTGCTCCCGGCTCCGCGGCGGCGTCAGCGTCACCGTCCCGTCGGCCCCGGTGGTGCCCTCGACGTGGGCCCGCTCCTCGCCGGTGAGCGTCACCTTCACGCCCGCCAGCCCCGGTTCCAGCGCGGGCGTCCACACCCCGGAGGAGTCCACGGCCCGGATCACCCGGACCGTCACCGTCCCGTCCTCCGTCTGCGAGAACGCCGCCGGCGCCGTCAGCGCCCCGCCGCCGCACAGCGCGGCGGCGAGCACCGCGGCCCGCGCGACGCCCTTCCTTCTCCTTCTCGTCCCCACCTGATCCCCACTCTCATGGTCGGCGGACATCTGCCCGATCCGGGCAGGACCCCCAGGAGAAGCGACGACCGGTCGTCCACGTCCTGGTTTCGGGGCGCATTCACCGGTGTGTGTGACAGGTGAAGGGCTGGAAATCGCATCAAGTTCGGATACGACCGCACAAGTTCGCGTACCGCAGGAGAAATCCCGGCGCCCGGAGCGCGGTGGCGCCATCCGCCGCCCGAAGGATCTCGGCCTGGGGAGGAAGACGCCGCCCTATCGGACCCGGGGCCTCTCCTCGCCGGTGGCCTTCGGCGCCCGGCCCCACATCCACGCGCCCCCGGCGAGGACGGCCAGCACTCCCAGCACGACCATGCCAGTGGTCCAGCCCACCCGCTCCAGGACCGCGACGATCAGCCCCGCCAGCCCTTCCCCACCGGGGTTCTCCCCTGGTGCCGGTGGCTCACCGTCCGCCAGCAGGACGAATACCGCGCTGTGCGATTCCTGACTACCTGCCATCTCCCTCTCCATCCCCTGGGAGCTCCGCCCGGCAGACCGCCTCACAGCCTGCCGGACGCTCCCCCGTGTGCGGTCACTCCGCGCGGAGCGCCACGTGTGCGTGTGTCGGCCCGTCAACCTACTGAAGAAATCGATCATGCGCTCGATCTCCTGACTCCGACTCGGGCTGTGGCGGGTGCCGCCCAGGACTGGTCCGACTTCCTGCTCCGGAGCGGCTGAAAATAATCGGTGGGCAGCCGGGGGAGAGCCCGGCTACGGTGAACACATCGGCGGCTCCGCGACGCGCTTCCTTCTCCACTCCTCCTCGACACCTGCAGCGCGTCCCCTCTCCGCCCCCTTCTTCTTTCCGCCTCCGTGGGGGGATCTCTCCGCATGCCCCGAGCCATCACGGCTCCCTTCGACGTCGCCATCGATCTCGATCTCGGTTCTTTCCTGCTCCGCCGGCGCGGCGCCGTCTGTGCGGCCCCCGGCGAACTGTTGCCCTCCGCCGACCCGTGGAGCACCCGGGGGCTGGTGGCCCTCGACGCCGACCTGGTCCGGCGCGGCTACGTGCTGACCACCGGACTGCGTACCGCCCTGGCCCGGTTGGCGCCGGTCCGGCTCGCCGAACTGGGCGACGGGCTGCTCGCCAGGATCGACCATCTGCTCGGCGCGGACCGCGAGCACCTCCCTTTGTTCCGCCGGTTCCCGGACGCCGTGCCCGACCACGCGCACGTCCTCTACACCCGGCAGATCAGGGCGTTCCTGCTCAACCAGCCCCGCCAGCCGTGCGCGCACTGCGGTCGGCGCGGTGCCGAGGCCGGCATCGGCGCGCTCGCGCCCTGCGCACACCTGCTCTGCGTGCCCTGCCACGACGGCCTGCTCGCCGAGGGCCGGGGCACCCGGTGCCCGCTCTGCGGCACCCCGCTGGACGCCGGCACCTACCTCGGCGAGGACAATCCGGCCGGGCGCAAGGCGGCCGAAGAGTTCGGCGGGCAGCAGGCCCTGCGCCCGCTGCGGCTGATCACCGCCGACCAGGTCACCGCTGCGATGAGCGAGTTCGATCGGCTGCTGGCCCGTCGCACCCCGCTCTCCCCGCAGGACCGGGACGACCTCGCCGCGCTGCTCGCCCACGCGCCGGCGGACCTGGCGCAGCGCCTGCCCGAGCGGATCCCGCTGCGTGAGACCAAGGCCACCGTGCTCGCCGCCCTGCTGGAGCGCGAAGGCGCGGCCGCCCTGCCCGTCCTGGCCGAGCGGATCGACACCGCCACCGATGTGCTGCGGTTGCTCTGGGCCCGGTCCGGCGCCGTACCCGACCTGCTGCCCGGCACCGCGCGGCGCTTGCGGCTGCGCAATCTCCCACGGCCGCTGCGCAAGGGTCTGCTGGAGATCCTGGAGGGCCTCTCCGCCGTCGCCCTCGCCGAGGACCTGCGCCGGCACCGGTCGGCCTGGCTGCGCGCCGGCGAGTTGCTGCACCCGTACGAGCACCGGCGGCGCTTCCCCGGGGTGACGGCCGCGTTCGTGCTGCTGCGGGAGACGGACCTGCGTTCCCACGAGGTGGGCCGGGAGTTCGCCGAGCCGCCCGCACCGCTGCGAGTGGTCACCGGCGGGGAGCCGGGCCGGGAGCGCGTCAGGCTCGCCTTCACCGGCTTCGCCGGGCGGGTCGAGAGCCTTCTGGCGGCTGGGGATGCCCTCGGCGCGGTGCGGGTTCTGGCCGGACGGCCCGGCGAACTGGTCCGCCGGCTGCACCACGTGCTGCGGGTGCACGCCACCGTCGCGCCCGGTGCCGCGCTGCCGCCGGAGCTGCTGGAGACGGTCGGTGCCGCGCTCGAACGGGTCGCCCCCGGGCCGCTGCTCGGCGCGTACGGGCGGCTGCGTGGGGCCCGCAACGCGGGTGAGCGGCGGCTGTACTTCCCCCGGGGCACGGTTTCGCTCGCGTACTCCCGGGAGGACCACGGCACCGTTGTGCCCGACGAACTCGGCTCCCCGGTCTGCGGGTTGATCGAGGCGGAGCTGCTGCGGCGCAGCGGCGGAGAACGCTATGACCTGGCGCTGCTGGACGAGGGGCTGGTCGACCTGGTCGCGCCGTTCGCCGAGCGGGCCGCCGCCAAGACCCTGGTCTGCGTGCCGCGCGGCAGCAGGCTGCGGCTGCCGCAGGGGGACCGGCTGCGGCTGTTCGTGCACTGGATGCAGCCGGAGCACCTGCGGGTGGACCTCGATCTCTCGGTCGCGCTGTACGACGAGCAGTGGCGGTTCAGCGGGCTGTGCGACTACACCAACCTGGTGCACGGCGACCGGGCCGCCGTGCACTCGGGCGACTACGTGTCCGCGCCGCCGCCGAACGGCGCGACGGAGTTCGTCGACCTGGACTTCGCCCGGCTCGCGGCGGGCGGCTCCCGGTACGCCGTGGTGATCGTGTTCAGTTACAACGACGTCGCCTTCGAGGAGCTGACCGAGGCCTTCGCCGGCTTCATGGACCTCGGCGCGACGCCGTCCGGCGGCACGCACTACCACCCGAGGACGGTCCGCCAGCGGCTGGACCTGGTGGGGGAGGCCAAGGTGTCCGTGCCGATGATCGTCGACCTGGCGGAGCGGCGGTACACCTGGACCGACCTCAACACCGGCGCCGACGGCGGCTACCACAGCGTCTACCGGCACCAGGCCGAGGTCGGCGCGCTCAGCCGGGACGTGCTCGCCCACTTCGGCCCGGAGAACCGGGCCACCCTGTGGGACGTCGCCTGCGCCCGGGCGGCGGCGGGCAGCGACGAGGTGCACGTGCGCGGTCGCGACGGCGGCGCCGTGCGGCGGTGGCAGCGTCGAGGCGGTGAGGGCGTCGGGGCGTTCGCGGCGCGGCTGCGGGCGTTGCGGGACGAGGACGGCGCCGGTTCGGCCGCACTTCCGGACGGGCAGCGGGCGTTCGTCGCGCTGGTGGACGGGGACGTGCCGGCGCCGGAGAAGCTGTCCGGGGCGCTGTACCGGCTCTACCCGGGGCCGGTGGACGCCGCGGCCGAGGAGCTGGAACGGCTGACGGCGGGAGACCTGGTGGCGGGGCTGGCGCCGCGGGCCTGACGAACGTGGGCGCCGGGGTCAGCAGCACGCTCGTCGGCCGGCACACCGCACGGGCACCGTCCTGGGCCGTCCGGACTGGGCCGTCCGGTCCGGTGGCGCTGCACCACGGAGTCGTGGACCCGGCCACCAGCGGGCGTAGCGGCATCCCGGTCACGGGAACACGCCGTTGTCCTCCGTCGGCGTGTTCCCGTGACTGGTCCGGCCGAGCGCGCCGAGCGCGCCGAGCGGCCAGGGCCGGGTACCGGCATCCGGCATCCGGCGCCCGGTGCCCTGGGCGGATCAGCTTTCGGACAGGTGCTCGCGCAGCACCGTGCGCAGGGTGACGGGCTCGCGGCCGAGCAGGTCGGCCAGGGTGGGGTCGGTGGTGGCGAACTCGCCGGCGCGGCTGGCGGCGAAGATGCCGAGCAACTGGCCGGCGGTTTCCGCGGGGACGCCTTGGTCTGTCAGCTGCGTGCGGAACCGGTCGTCGGGGGCGGTGGTCCGTGTGATGGTGCGGCCGGTGAGTTCGGTGGCGATGGCGGCGATGTCGTCGAAGGTGAGCGCCTGTCGGCCCGTGAGCGGCGGCGTGGGGCCGTCGAAGCGGCCTTCGTCGGCCAGGATGGCGGCGGCCGCGTCCGCGAGGTCGGCGTGCGCCGTCCAGGCGACCGGCCCGTCCGCGGGGAGCGCGAGCCGGCCGGACTGCGCCGCGTCGCCGAGGAAGTGCGCCGCGCTGGCGGCGTAGAAGCCGTTGCGCAGCGAGGTGAACGGCACGCCGCAGGTGCGCAGGGCCTCCTCGGTGGCGGCGTGGTCGCGGCAGGCCTGGAAGTGCGACGTCGCGCCGGCCCCCATCTGGCTGGTGTAGAGGATGCGACGGGCGCCCGCCGTGACGGCCGCTTCGATCGCGGTGCGGTGCTGCCTGACGCACTCCTCGCCCATTTTGTCGACGGAGACGACGAGGACCTGCGAGGCGCCCTCGAAGGCGTGCGCGAGGCCGGCGGCGTCGGTGAAGCTGCCCTGGCGTACCCGTACCCCTTGGTCTGCGAGGTTCTGAGCCTTCTGGGGGTCGCGGACGCTGACGCCGATGCGGGCCGCCGGTACGCGCGTCAGCAGCCTCTCGACGATCTGACGCCCCAGCTGTCCGGTGGCTCCGGTCACGATGATCATGGTGTGCTCCCGTGTCGCGACGAGGTGGTTCCAGTGGAAACACATTCAACGTATCACCGATAATATCGGTGGAACCAGTGATGCGGTATCGTTGATTCATGCCATCGCCTTCACGCGACAGGGACGGCGCCACCGCGTCCACCGCGTCCACTGCTGAGTCCGCCACCGCGTCCCCGGGCCGGGAGCAGACCAGGCAGCGGGTCATCGAGGCCGCCATCGGCCTGCTGACCCGCGGGGGCCGCGACGCGGTCACCACCCGCGCGGTCGCCGACGCGGCGGGCCTGCAGCCGCCGGCCATCTACCGGCTGTTCGGCGACAAGGACGGGCTGCTCGACGCGGTGGCCGCGCACGGCTTCGCCGCGTTCCTCGCCACCAAACACGTCGACCCCGACCCTCGGGATCCGATCGAGGACCTGAGAGCGGGCTGGGACGTCGCGATCGAGTTCGGTCTGGCCAACCCCGCGCTGTACACGCTGATGTACACCGAACCCGCCGGGACCACCTCGGCCGCCTTCAAGGCCGGCATGGAGATCCTGATGGGCCGCATCCGGCGCCTCGCCGCCGGCGGCTGGCTCCGCGTCGACGAGGAACTCGCGGCCCAGATCATCCACGCCACGGCGCGCGGCGCCGTGCTCACCTGGCTGTCCCTGCCCCAGGAGCGGCGCGACCCGGCCCTGTTGACCACCCTCCGGGAGTGCATGGTCGCCGCCGTCACCAACCGGCAGCCGGCCGTGCACGAACCGGGCCCGGCCGGAGCCGCCCGCGCCCTGCGCGCCGCACTGCCCGAACAGACGACGCTCAGCGGCGCCGAGCAGCAGCTGCTCGGGGAGTGGCTGAACCGCCTCGCCGCCGACGGCTGATCACCGACGGCTCGTACGTTCCTGACGGGGTGGGGCGGCCGCCGGAGACCCCGTGGTCCCGTGCGCTCGGGGCCAGCTCAGCCGCGCAGGTGGTTCAGCAGTTCGTCGCCCGCCGGATAGGGGCGCTCGGCGGGAAGGAGCTGCCGGGCGGCCTCCAACGCACCCTCCCTGACCTGGGCCTGGACCGCGTGCGCGAGTGCGGTGACGTCGTCGCGCATCGCGCCATCGAATTGCCGGGCCGGGGGGGACTGGTGCGGCGCCCGGCGGTTGCTACGGCAGCTGCGGTGAGCACGTGGTGGAGGTGTTCCCGGGTTCCTCCGCCTCCCGGCGGTGCCGGCCGGCGGGTGCCGAACGGCCCGGGCCGTTCGGCACCCAGTGGTGGGGCACCGTCTTTTCATGCTTTGCATGCTTTTCACACGGCGGCGTGCGACGAGCGGTGCGGCGGTACAGGCGCCGGATCACCCGACACAGGCGCCGGGGGGCGGGGGCCGGACAGATCCTGGACTATCTGGCGGCACTTGCCCGCCCCTGGCGGTGCCCGACGGCCGGGATCAGTTCTTCCACACGCCCCAGTAGACGTCGGCGTTGTCGCCGGAGCCGCTCTCACGGGTGGTGCGGAAGACGCTGCTGGTGCCGTTCTCGTCGTAGCTGTTGGAACCGGTGTAGGGGTTGGCCCAGTGCAGCGCGACGGTGTTGTTGTTGCGCCAGCCTTCCTCGCAGCCGTACGTGGTGAACGTCGCCCAGCCCTCCGTGCCGGTCAGGAAGCCGTTGCTCTCCGACTGGAAGGTGGTGTCGCCGGTGTTCCCCAGGGTCTGCGGCGGCTCCTGGCCCTGCGTCCAGATGCCGTGGGACAGACCATAGTTGGTCCGGGAGAGCGCGCAGCCGGTCCCGTTGTGCAGGTGGACGGTGGTGCTCCGGGCCGCCTGGACGGTGGCCTGGGAGGTGACCGGGGCGGCCTGGGCGGTGCCGGTGGCGATGGTGCCGAGCCCGATGGCGCTGACCGCGGCCAGCGCGGCGAAGCGTGCGGAGGTACGCATGGTTCCCTCGATTCGGTGTGCCTTCGGTGGGTGGCGCGGGCGGTGTCCCGCGCCGTGGTGAACGATGCGCCGCACCGACAGACAAACGATGGACGAGGCTGCCCGCGCCGTTCACCGCACCGTTCGCAACGCCTGTCCATCGTTTGTCAGTTGGCGCGGTGTAGGAGCACCTGGGCGGCCGCCCGTCCCGACGAAGGCCCCGGAGACGTCCCCCCTCACAGCGGAGTGAGGATGCCTTGGTCCGCCCCGTCGAGGACGAAGCCGTTGTCCAGCCGGACCCGGACCGTCACCCGGTTCCCCCGTTCCCGGTGCGCGGTCCACTGCGGCTCCAGCGCGGCGATCTCCGCCTCCAGGCGCTCGCGGCTCGCCACCGGCATGGTGTGCCCGTAGTCCTCGAACAGCGCTTTGAGCCGCTGGTACTCGCGAACCTCATGGCTCTCCGGGAGTTCCCCGTCCACCCGCTCGACGGTGCCCTCCAGCCCGGATCCCAGCGAGAGGAACCCGACGACGGCCCCGGGCTCCCCGGCGACCGCCTCACCGATCCCGAGATCCTCGGCCAACCTGACGCGCCGGCCTTCCTTCAGGGTCATCCGTCCTCCGCCTCTCCATCGATCGAGGCCGCCGGCGCCGCCGGCCTGCGGCCACGGCCATTATCCGGGGTCGCCGCACGGTGTACGGCCGCCGGTACCAGGGCCTCCGCTTCCTCCCGTCCGGCTGCCACCTGCGCCGTAAGGGATATTCGGTGTTCTGACTGCCCGGGAGGACACAAGATGGTGCGCATGACCTTGACCACCCCCGTCCTGCACACCGCTCGCCTGCGACTGCGCCCCTTCACCGAGGCCGACGCGGACTCCCTCTTCGCGCTGCACAGCAGCACCCATGTGATGCGCTACTGGGACTCCCCGCCGTGGACCGAACAGGCCCGCGCCGAGCGCTTCCTCGCGATGTGCCGGAGGATGGCGGACGAAGGCACCGGGGCACGGGTGGCCGTCGAGCGTGCTTCCGACGGGGCCTTCGTCGGCTGGTGCGGTCTGACCGGATGGAACCCGGACTACCGCAGCGCGTCGTTGGGCTACTGCCTCGGCGAGGAGATGTGGGGCCACGGCTTCGCGACGGAGACCGCAACCGCCGTGCTGCAGTGGGCATTCGACGCACTGGACCTGAACCGCGTTCAGGCCGAGACCGATACGCGCAACGTGGCATCCGCCCGGGTCCTGGAGAAGCTCGGGTTCGTGCGTGAAGGGACGTTGCGGGAGGACTGCGTCGTGAACGGCGAGGTGTCCGACTCGTGGGTGTTCGGGTTGCTCAGGAGGGAGTGGCGGCCGGCGGTTGTGCCGATTCCGATCCACGAAGTGCGACGCTAGTCCGTTTCCGGTGGCGGCTGCGTCCGGATCGGTCGAGGAGTCCCTGACGAACGAGTCGTCCCAGGCGGGAGCGGGTGACGTTGACGGAGGGCTCGTCGGTCGTGCCAGGGAACTCGGCGCCCGGCCGGCGACAGTTCCAGCCGGGTCCACCGCGCGTCAGCCAGGTCTCCACCTGCCACTCGGCGATCATCACAGGTCGTGATCTACTGCTGCTCCTGGTACCGATCGACGAGAAGCCGAGGCCATGGCCAACCACTGCTGCGAGGCGATGAACAGCCGCGTGAACGCGCCCTGCGGGCAGCACGATGACCCCTCTGCCTGCCCGGACGCGTTGGTCGGCTTCAGCGCCAGGTTCCAGGAGTACGGGCTGATCATCCATGACGGCGGCACCTCGCGCGTCAGGATCGACTTCTGCCCCTGGTGCGGCCGGCGTCTGCCGGAGTCGCAGCGGGACCGGTGGTTCGACGAGTTGGAACGCCGGGGGATCGATCCGTGGGAGGACGAGGTCCCTGCCGAGTTTCTGGACGGCAGCTGGATCGCCGCACTGTCTCAGGCGGGATGAACCGACCCTCTCCTACCCCGCTCGGATCCTGGCCGGGCCACGTCCGGCCGGTCAACAAGGCATCGGCCGCTCGCCGTTCGCGCCGTCGGCATCCGCGGCGCCGTCCGGCGCCAGGGAGCGGATGCGGGGTATCGGTGAGGGCAGGAGCCAGAGCAGTGACAGGGCTCCGCCGACGGCGGCGACGAGGAGCGTCGCCCTCAGGCCGACGGAGGACGCGAGCAGCCCTCCGACGATGGCACCGACGGGGCGCGTGCCGTAGTTGATCGTGCTGTACGCGCCGGCCACGCGGCTGCGCATGCCGTCGGGGATCACCGTGGCCTGGAGGGAGTTGAGGTTGATGTCGAACAGCATGACGCCGAAGCCGGACAGGAATTCGACTGCGGCCAAGGCGCCGGCACGGAGCCAGAGCGGGCCGCCTGCGGCGGCGGCAATGGCGATCGGCGCCGGGAACAGCACCGCGCCGACGACGATGCTGCGCCCCACACCGAACCGTCGCGAGACCTTCGGGGCGGACACCGCGCCGAGGAGGGAACCGGTCGCGCCGATCCCGAATGCGATGCCGATCGCTCCCGCCGACAGCCCGAGGCTCCGGTTGGCGAACAGGACGATCAGCCCACTGCCCGCGACGAAGGTGAAGAAGTTGACGGTCGCCGCGCAGCCGAGAGCCGCCCGCAGTACCGGGTGGCGGACCACGAACGACAGCCCCTCTCGGGCGCGCAGCAACAGCGGGGGTGCCGCCGCAGCGCCGGAGACGGCAGGCGGTTCGTCCACCGAGGCGCGACCGACCAGGAGCGCCGACACCAGGAAGGTCAGGGCATCCACGACGACGGCGACGGGTGCGGTCAGCGCCTGGACCAGAACGCCGCCGATGGCCGGGCCGGCGATGTACGACGCCGACCGGCTGGCGCTGAGCTTGCTGTTCGCGTCGACGTAGGACGCTCGCGGCACGAGGCGCACGAAGAACGGCGGATAGGCGGTGTTGAACAGCACCCCGGCCGCGCCCGTCAGCAGTGCCACCGCATACAACTGCCCCAGCGTCACCGACCCTGACAGGCAGGCCGCCGGGACACTGAGCAGTACTGTGGCGCGCGCCAGGTCGGCGAAGATCATCAGACGGCGCTTGTGGGCTCGGTGGTCGACCCACGCCCCCAGGAAGATCGCGAGCAGGTTCGGCGTCCAGACCAGCGCGGTCAGCCACGCCACCTGGTCGGCCGAGGCGTCCAGGGTGCCGACGGCGATCAGGGGCAGGGCCAGTTCGGTGATCCTGTCGCCGAACTGTGAGGCCGACTGACCGGCCCAGAAGCGGCGGAACCGCCGATCCCGCCACAGCGATATCGCGGCACTCTGGTCAGGGTCGCTCACGACGTCTGCCCGGCCTGCTCCGCGGCGCCTTCCGGCAGGACGTAGCGCATCAGCCGGACGCCGCGGGCCTGCGTGGGCCGCTCGTCCGGGTCGCGAGTCACGTACGGCGCGAGAAGGCGCTCGATCCCGTCCTCGATGGCGGCGAGTTCCTCAGCCGAGACGACGACGCGGGTGCTGGCCAGCCCGGCCGACCTGCGCCATTCCGGGTCGAGTTCGGGTTCGACCTCGGCGGCCCACTGGCTCGGGAGGTCTGCGTGGCGCAGGAACATCTGCTGCGACAGCACCCGCGCGGCTGACCGGCCTTCTTCATCGGCCGGGTCCTGCGGCGCCTCGAATCGGAAGCCGCGTGCCACGGCTTCCCACCGCCGCTGGCGTCGGTCCGGGCCGGGCTCACTGTCGCGGACCAGCCCGAAGCTCGCCAGGTGGCGCAGGTGCCAACTGGTCACCGACGGCGTCGCTCCCACGTCGGGCGCGAGTTGTGTCGCGGTCGAGGGCCCGTGTCGGTGGAGGTGGTCGAGGATCGCCAGCCGCACCGGATGCGCCAAGGCCCGCATGGCTTGGGGGTCGGTGATCTCGATATCGCCCAGGCGATTATTGGGGGCCATGACGTGAGAGTTTCCTCTCATAATTCGTGAGAGTCAACTCTCACGTCGACGGCTTTGTTCGTGGTCCTGTCGTCAGCGCCATCTCCGGTGCCGGCAACGAGGGGGTTCCGTGTCCGCGTCCAACTCCTCTGCCCCCGGCGGCGTCGGGGCGGTGACATGCGGGGGCATTGCTGACACCCTGGGCGTATGAGTACGGGCCAGGCCCAGTTGCTGTGCACGGACGTTGCTCCACGGCCCCGGGAGGGCGACGCCGCCTCCCTGGCCCAACTGCCCACGCCCGTAACCCCCGTGGTCCGGTCCCGCCGATCGTTGTTTCTCAAGGAGGTACGGTGACCGGCAGGGTGATCTACGCGTCGTTCGAGTTCCAGTTCCCGCTGGGCGGCATCCGGGTGCTGAACCAGCAGGTCTCGCTGCTGCGGGCCGTCGGCGTCGAGGCGTTCCGCTGGACGCCCACGCCGGGATTCCGTTACACGTGGTTCGACGACGACGTGCCGACGCTGTCCGGCATGACCCTGGACCTCGGGCCCGAGGACGTGCTCGTGCTGCACGAGGTCAGCGTCGTCCCGGGGCACGACCCGGCGCCCGGCGGCCACAAGGTGATCTACTCGCAGGGGCACTACGTCAACTTCCTGACCTGCCCCGACCCCGGCCCGTATCCGGGCTGGTCGGACCGGCCGGCTCTGTGGACGATCTCGAAGGCGGGCGTCGACATGTTCCGCCGCGCCCTGCCCGAGTTCGAACCGCACCTGGTGCCGAACGTCATCGACACCGAGTTGTTCCGACCGGCGTCGACCGAGCGGGTTCGGCGCATCGCGTGGATGTCCCGCAAGCGCCCGATCGAGACCACGCTGCTCCGCCGTCTGCTGCACGCCGACCCGCGGTCCGAGGGCGTGGACCTGTACGACATCCACGCGGTCCCCCACGAGGAGGTCGCTCGCGTCCTGTCCGACACGTCGGTGTTCATCGCGTTGGGAGCGCCCGAGGGCGAGGGCTTCGGACTGCCGCCGGCCGAGGCGATGGCCAGCGGCTGCCTGGTGACGGGTTACGCCGCCGGCGGCGGAGCGGAGCTGTTCGACTCGCCGTCCGCGTGGCGGATCCCGGAGCTCGAAACGGACCGGTTGGCGGACAAGGCCCTTGAGCTGCTCGACCTGCCCGGCCAGGACGAGGTGCGGCGGGCGGGCCGTCAGTGGGTCGCCGACCGGTACACCACCCGGGCCGCCGTCGAGGCACTGATCGAGGGCATCCGCAGAGCGCGTGCCCTCCCCGGTGGCGCGGCGACCGCGACCCATCCGGCCGCCTGGATGGAGGAGTTGTTGAGGCGCTTCCCGGTGCCGCCGGAGACGCACGCCAGGGTGGAACCGCCGGCCGCTTCGTAGCGCTCCAGCCGGACTGCTCCGTTCCCGCCGGCCACCGGCCCGAAAGGCCCGAAAGCGGGGGCGACGGCCTGCACCGGCGTGGTGCAGGCCGTCGCCACCTCGCACGACCCCGTCCCCGGCGGGTGAAGCAGCAGGTCAGGCCGGACGTCGGCTTGCCCACCCACGGCCCTGTGCGACAGGCTTCAGCGGGAGTGTTGCGGCACGGGCGAGAGGCGCAGTTGCTGCGGGGCGGAGTGCAGGTGTGCCGAGAGGTCCGGCAGGGGGGCGGTGTCGCCCGTGGTGAACCAGACCAGGACGTCCTCGCCGGCCCGTACGGGCAGGGCGGGGAAGTCGTTCTCCGCGTGTTCGGTGCGGTGAACCGCCAACGGCGGGGTCCGGGCGGCCAGTTCCGGGCGCAGGTGCCGCTCGAAGTGGTCGGCGAAGGCGGCGGGGTCCAGGGGGTGGCAGATGGTCGCGACGACCGGCCCGGCGTCGGCCGGGGCGGTGAAGCCCGGGCCGCGCAGCAGCAGGACGTCGTCCGAGTCCACCATCGTCGCGTTGGCGGCGTTTCGGTGCTCCCGCCAGACCGGCCCGTAGTAGAAGGCGTGCAGTGCTCGGGCCCGCGACGCCATGTCCGGGAAGCTGCGCAGCCAGACGAAGCGGTCCGGGTCGTCCAGGTCCCGGAACCGGCCGCCGACGGTGATGCCCACCGCCTGCTGTCCGGTCACGAACTCCCGCTCGAAGAGGGCGACCAGGGTGTCGCGGGTGCCTGGGTGCAGGGTGTACTGGCGCAGTTCGACGATGCTCACGAGGCGGCCTGCGACTGGAAGTCGGAATCGATCATGGCCGCAGGCTAGGACCGGTCCACTGACACCTCCTGTCAGTGGATACTGGCAGTCGTGCGCGCCAGCCGACTGATCTCACTGCTCCTGCTCCTCCAGAACCGGGGAAGGACGACGGCCCAGCAGCTCGCCGACGAGCTGGAGGTGTCGGTCCGCACGGTCTACCGGGACCTCGAAGCGCTCGGCGCGGCCGGGGTCCCGCTGTTCGGCGAGGCCGGCCACGGCGGCGGCTACCAGCTGCTCGACGGGTACCGCACCCGGCTGACGGGCCTGACCGCCGACGAGTCGCAGGCCCTGTTCCTGGCCGGACTGCCCGGCCCGGCGGCCGAGTTGGGCCTGGGCGAGGTACTGGCGGCCGCCCAGCTCAAGCTGCGGGCCGCCCTACCGGCGGAGCTCCGCGAGCGGGCCGGGCTGATCCAGGAGCGCTTCCACCTCGATGCGCCCGGCTGGTACGGGGACGTGGACGAGACGCCGCACCTGGCGGCCGTCGCGGCCGCGCTCTGGGACCGGCGCAGGGTGTGGGTCCGCTACCGGCGGTGGAAGGCGCCCACCGAGGTGGAACGGCGGCTGGAGCCGTACGGACTGGTCCTCAAGGCCGGCCGCTGGTATCTGGTCGCTGCCGCGGACGGTGCCACCCCGCGTACGTACCGGGTCGACCAGATCCTCGAACTGCGGGAACTGGAGGAGGAGTTCGAGATTCCGGCGAGCTTCGACCTGGCCGCACACTGGCGGGACCGGCTCGCCGACTTCCATGCCGGGCTGCACACCGCGGAGGCGACGGTGCGACTGTCGCCGCGCGGTGTCACCCGGGGCCGCGAGCAGCTCGGCCGCACGTTCGACCGGGCGGTCGCGGATTCGGGGGTGGTCGAGGCGGACGGCTGGACCAGGGCGTCCGTGCCCATCGAGTCCCTCGGCCACGCCCACAACGAGTTCCTGGGACTGGGCACCGACGTGGAGGTCCTCGAACCACCGGAGCTGCGTGCCCGGCTGGCCGCGACCGCCCGCGCACTCGCCGACCGGTACGGGGCCTGACGCGGGTGAATTCCCCTCCCTGCCCTGCGTCTTGGAAGACAGGCGATGCGGTGCATCGAGAAAATCCGCTTGACCGTTCCGGCGGGGCCATTTGATAGTGGCCCAAACACTCTGCGCACAGGACACTCTGCGCACAGGCTCGGATTCCACACGAGGCCTTGGTGTCGTGGATATCGTCATCGACAGGGAAGCGGTGATGCAGTCGCCGGAACCGTCCGCTCGTCCGAGTCGCCTGCCGTCGCTGACCGGTATGAGGTTCATCGCGGCGTTCGCCGTGCTGGTATCCCACCTGGCCGGTCAGATCGTCGGATCGATACACCCCGGTCTTCCGTACCTGATCACGACCCTCGGACCGGTCGGGGTGGCGTTCTTCTTCGTGCTCAGCGGCTTCATCCTCACCTGGGTCGCCGACCCGAACGACACCGCCCCACTGTTCTGGCGCCGACGCCTGGTGAAGATCCTTCCGAACCACCTGACGACCTTCACGGCCACCGTGGCGTTGATGGCCGCCGCGGGCGTTCCGATCATGGCGATCAACACGATTCCGCCGCTGCTGCTGATCGAGCCCTGGATTCCCGATTTCGACGCCCTCGGCGGGCTGACCGGAATCAACGTGCCGAGTTGGACCCTCGGCTGCGAGTTGGTCTTCTATTTCGCCTTCCCCTGGCTCATCCGCTTCATCGGGCGCATCCGGCCGGAGCGGCTGTGGTCGTGGGCGGCGGGCGTCGCCATCGCGATCATCGCCGTCCCCTTCGCCGCCCAGCTGCTGCCGACCCGGCCGGCCACCTCATGGGACCCGGCGATCGCCGAGCTGCAGTCCTGGTTCGCCTACAGCCTGCCCTTCACCCGGATGCTCGAATTCGTCCTCGGCATCCTGATGGCGCGCATCGTGATCTCGGGGAAGTGGATCCGCCTGGGCATGACGCCGGCGTTCCTGCTGACCCTCGCCTGTGTGGTGGTCCAGTCCCAGCTGCCCGGCGTGTTCCGCCTCTGCGCCGGACCGACCGCGGCCGCACTCGCCCTGCTGATCGCGGCCGGCGCCGCGGCCGACGTACGCACCGCACGCACCCCGTTCAGCGGCCGGACCATGGTGTGGCTCGGCGAGATCTCGTTCGCCCTCTACCTCGTGCACTACCTCGTCATCCAGTACGGCCCGATCGACGGCGTGCACGCCACGGGCGGGGCGGCGGGCGGCGCCGCGTCGACGCGGCTGGTGCACATCCTGCTCACCGTCGCGATCAGCCTCGTCCTCGCGGCGGCCCTCTACACACTGGTCGAACGCCCGGCGGTCCGACGCTTCAGCCGGCCACGCGGCCGCCGCGCCGGACCCGCCCCGGTCCGCGAGGACGGCCGGCCCCCTGCGCGTGGGCCCCGTACGCGTCGGTCCCGTACGCGTCGGCGCGATGAGCTCTCCCTCCGTCATCCTGGAGCCGCCTCCCATGACGAAACCCAGTCCTGACCAGGCATCAGAAGCCTCCGGACTCCCCGAATTCCCGGTCACCCGGCCGGACTCCCGCCCCTTCGACCCCGACGAGACCTACGCCCGGCTGCGCGCCCACGCGCCGGTGTCACCGGTGCGCTGCCCGGCCGGGATGGACGCATGGCTGGTCAGCCGCCACGAGGACATCCGGAGCGTGCTCACGGATCCCCGGCTGAGCTCCCGCGGCGCCGGATCGATGCACATGCTGCCCTCCTACGACCGGTGCGACCCGGCCCCCGGCTCGATGATCCAGCTGGACGGCGAAGAGCACGCACGGCTGCGACGGCTGCTGATCGGCGAGTTCACCATGCGGCGGATGGAGGCGCTGAGACCGTCCGTCCAGCGGATCACCGACCGGCACGTCGACGCGATGCTCACCGGGTCGAGCGCCGACCTGGTCCGGGACTTCGCGCTGCCGATCCCGTCGCTGGTGATCTGCGAGCTGCTCGGCGTGCCCTACGACGGCCACGAGTCCTTCCAGCGCGACAGCGAGGTGCTGATCGGCTTCGAGGCCGACGCGGCGACCCGCGACGCGGCCACCCGACGGCTGGAGGGCTACCTCGGCGAGCTGGTCGTCCGGCGCCGGGCCGAGCCGCAGGACGACCTGCTGAGCCGGTTGATCGTCCGCGGCGAGGCGACCGAAAACCCCCCGACCGTAGCGGAGTTGGCCACGCTCGGCGTACTGCTGCTGGTCGCCGGGCACGAGTCGACGGCCAACATGATCGCGCTCAGCGCCCTGGTGCTGATGGCGGACCAGGAGCGGACGGCCGCGCTGCGGGCCGCCCCGGACACCATCGGCACGGCCGTGGAGGAACTGCTGCGCTACCTGTCCGTGATCCAGTTCGGGCTGCTGCGGTACGCCACCGAGGACGTCACCGTCGGCGGCACCGAGGTGGCGGCGGGGAGCTGGCTGGTCGCCGCGATCCCGTCCGGCAACCGGGGCGAGGAGGTGTTCCCGGCCCCGGACACCGTCGACCTGCGCCGACCGCCCCGCGCACACCTGGCGTTCGGGTTCGGTCCGCACCAGTGCATCGGCCAGCAGCTGGCCCGGATCGAGCTGCAGGTCGCGCTGGCCACCCTGCTGCGCCGCATGCCGGGGCTACGGCTGGCCGGGCCGTTGGCGCCGTCCGCGTTCAAGCACAACGACATCGTCTTCGGCCTGCGGAGCATGCCGGTCCTCTGGTGACGCCCGGGGCTTCAAGAGCTCGCGGCGGCCACGCCAGCGGCGGGCCCGCCTTCTCCCGCCTTCCCCACTGGCCGGATCCAGCCCCTCCGCCCTCCGTGCGCGCGGACCGGCACTCACGTGCCCGGCAGCCCCGGCAGCGGCCCCGGCCCCCCAGGTGGGAGACCGTCAGGTTCCGGCCGAAGCCTCCGGCACCGCTTGTCCATCGGGGAGTCGGCAGAGAAGAGTTGTACTCGACCGGCCGGTGATCGCGTCCCATTCCTTGTGAACGAGAGGACATCGTCATGACCGACGTGTACGAGCCCCCGACGCAGGACGTGTACGAGCCCCCGATGCTGATCGAACTCGGCGACTTCGCGGACCTCACCCGGGGCTTCGACATCGGCAACCAGTCCGATGTCCACGGCTACTACCTCGCTCCCTGAGGAACCGGCCGATGAGCGGTCACCCGCGGACCTGGTTCGTGGTCCTTCCGGACACCGAAGCCGGGGCCGCGACGGCCGCGGTGTGGGGCACGGCCGAGTGCCGTGCCCTGCACCACCCCAGCGGGCGTCCCTGGATCCTCGGCCACTGGCCGGCCGACGAACCGGTCACCGTCCAGGCCGGACCGGTCGCGCTGGCCGTGTTCGGCACCTCCGACGCCGACCCGCAGCGCCTGCGCCGCCATGCCGAACGCGTTCGCGACCCGCGGGACGTGCTCGCCCTCGGCGGCGACCTCGCGGGCAGCTTCCATCTCCTCGCCACCGTGCACGGCACCGTGGCCGCGCGCGGCTCGCTGTCCGGACTGCGCCGACTCCACCTGGCCGAGGTCGACGGCGTCCCCGTGCTGTCCGACCGGGCCGACGTCCTGGCCGCTGCCGCCGGCCTCGCCCCGTCCCTCGACCGGCTCGCCCTCAGGCTCGCCGACCCGCTGCCGCACCCCGTCGACGCGCTGCCCCTGTGGCCGGGAGTCACCGCCGTGCCGCCGAACCACGCGGCCGTGCTCGCCCCCGGACGCCCCGCCCGCACCCTCGCCCACTGGCACCCGCCGGCCCCGCGGCGCGCCCGGCCCGAAGCCGCGACGGCGCTCGGCCAGGCCCTGCACCGGGCCGTCGACACCCGGACCAGGGACGGCGGGCTCATCGCCGCCGACCTCTCCGGCGGACTGGACTCCACACCCCTGTGCTTCCTGGCCGCCACCGGCCCGGCCGAACTGCTCACCGTCACCATCGGCTCCGTCGACCCCCACCACGAGGACGCCGCCTGGGCGCAGCGAGCCACGCACCACCTGCCCGGCCGGCGCCTCGTACTGGCGGCCGAGGACGTTCCCGCGATGTTCGCGGACATCGACACACCCGGACCACAGGGCGACGAACCGTTCGCCTGGACCCGGACCAGGGCCCGCGACGAAGCCGTCGCCCGGCTGCTCGCGACGCACGGCGCCCGGCTGCGGATCAGCGGCGAGGGCGGCGACGAGGTACTGCAGGCCCTGCCCGCCTACCTGCGCACCGTCGCCCCACGGCACCCGGCCACCGCCGCCCGCCACCTGCGCGGACACCGGGCCCGCCTGCGCTGGACGCTGCCGGACGCCCTGAGCGCCCTCACCGACCCCCGGCCGTACCCGGCCTGGCTCGCCCGCGCCGCCGACCGCCTCACCCACCCCGACCCGCCGCGCACCACCCAACTGCTCGGCTGGGGGATCACACCCCGGCTGCCGCCCTGGGCCACCGCCCGGACCGCCGAACTGGTACGCGAACAGCTGCGGGCCGCCCAGGGCTCGGAACCGCTGGCGCCGGAGCACGCCCAGCACCAGGCGCTGCGCATGGTCCGGCACAGCGCGGCGGCCATGCGGCAGCTGATCGACGCCACCGCCCGCGCGGGAACGCCGTACAGCGTGCCCTTCCTGGACGACCGGGTCCTGGACGCCTGCCTGGCCGCCGACCCCGCCACCCGCGGAACGCCCTTCGCGTACAAGCCGCTGCTCACCGAGGCCGTCGCGCCCGACGTGCCGGCCGACCTCCTCCGGCGCACCGGCAAGGGCGACTTCAGCCCGGACACCCACCAGGGGCTCGCCCGCCACCGCGCCGAACTCGCCGCGCTCATCGACGACAGCGCCCTCGCCCGCGCCGGACTGGTCGACCCCGACGCCCTCCGGCAGGCCTGCCTCGGGCTGTACCCGCCCGGCACCTCCTACGCGGCCCTGGACGCGACGCTCGCCTGCGAGCACTGGCTGCGCGCCCACGGGGCGAGCCCGCGCCCCGCTTCCCCGACCACCGTTCAAGGAGCTTGAATGGCCACCCGGTTGCGCCCCGACGTGACGCTCACCCCGACCGACGACGGCGCCGTCGTCCTGGACGAACGCTCCGGCCGCTACTTCCAGCTGAACCGCACCGGGCTGCTCATCCTGCAGTCCCTGCTGGAGGACCGGACCGCCGACGAGATCGCCGCCGACCTCGGCGGCCGGTTCCCGGTCACGGCGGCCCGGGCACGTTCCGACGTCGACCGGCTGCACGAGAGCCTGCGCACCGCCGGGCTGGTCACCGGATGAGCCTGCACGCGCACGCCGACCATGTGGGCCGTCCGCCCTGGCACCTGCGGCCGGCCGTGCTCGCGGCGATCGGCGCGGCCCGGCTGGTCGAACGGCTCCCCCCGGCCCGGATCCGCCGGCTGATGAGCGCACTGCGGCGCGGCGCCCGCCCCGCCGGCCGGGCCGAGGCCCTGGCCGCCCGGCAGGCCGTGGTTGCCCTCAGCATGCGCTGCGCCGGCCAGGGGTGTCTCCAACGCTCCATCGCCGCAGCGCTGTTGTGCCGCACGCGCGGCACCTGGCCGACCTGGCGCACGGGCGTGCGAACCGCCCCGTTCCGCGCCCACGCGTGGATCGAGGCCGACGGCGAACCCGTCGACGAGCCCGCCGAACTCGCCCACTTCCACCCGCTGATCACCGTCGCACCGGAACACCGGCCGGGCCCGTGACCTCGCGGCCTCGCTGGGGGCGCCGGGGTCACTTGCCGGCGGCTGCCATGGAGGTGACGGCCTCGGCGACGGTGGCGCGGTAGTTGCCCATGTGGGGGTTGAGGACGCGGGTGTCGGGGGTGAGCGGGAAGTTGTGGGTGGCGGCGAGCGGCATGTTGGTGTCGTCCTGGTCGGCGAGGACGTTGATTTCGTTGATGTCGGGGGTGGTGCCGGTGGTGGCGCCGCTGGGGTTGAGGTCGATCACGACGTAGGCGTTCTGGCCGGCGGGGACGGGGAAGCGCAGGGTGCCGCTGGCGAGCACCGGCCGGATGTTGTTGCTCTGGTCGCGGGCGGTGGAGTTGCCCAGGTTGACGCCGGGGGAGGAGCTGAGGCTGCAGGCCTTGGCACCGGTGTTGTGGACTTCGATGACCCGCTGGCTGGGCGCTCCGGGGCGTGCGGTGACGTGGATGGAGAGGTTGTTGATGTCGCAGGGGGTGGCGTCGGCGGGGGCGCTGCCGCCGCCGGGCCGGGCACTGGTGGAGGCGGACGGCGTGTGAGGCGCGCTGGTGGGGGTGTGTGACGCGGCCGCGGTGGCCGGGGCGGTCGGTGACCCGGCTGCGGGGGCCGCGCCGGTGGGGGCGGGTGTGACGGCCGCGGTGGTGGGGGAGGCCTTCGGGCCGGCGGCCTGGTCGGTGTTGTCGGGCCCGCAGGCGGTCAGGACGAGTCCGGCGCCGACGGCGAGGACGGCGGTGACGAGCAGCGGGCGACGGCGGCGGACGGACATGGTGGCTCCCCGATGACAGTGCGTGCTGGCTTGCTGGACACCCACCATGACGGTCGGTCAGCACTTTTTGGTGGCAGGCACGGCGTCACAATCACCAGGACATCGCGAGGACGGGACTGTGACAATCCATCGGGGAGCTGCGGGTTGACACGGCGCGCTCAGGCCGGTCAGAGCCAGCCGTTCTGGGCGGCCTTGATGCCGGCCTCGAAGCGGCTGCTGGCGTTGAGCCGCTCCATGATGGAGGCCATGTGGCGGCCGACGGTGCGGGAGGAGATGCCCAGGCGCTGGCCGGCGGTGTCGTCGGTGAGACCGTTGCCGAGCAGGCGCAGCAGTTCGCGCTCGGTGGCGGTGAGTCCGGTGGTGGGGTCGCCGGGGAATGCGGCGCCGAGCGGGACGGCGGTGTTCCACGCCTGCTCGTAGAGGTCGAGCAGGGCGGTGAGGATGCCGGGTTCGGTGACGTGCAGTGCGCCCTTGCGGTGGTCCTCGGGGTCGATGGGGACGAGGGCCTCGCGGCGGTCGGCGATGACGATGCGCTGGGGGATCGTGGGGGCGGTGCGGACTTCGCCGCCCTGGCTGAGCAGCCAGTGGGCGTACCCGGTGACGTGCGGCTGGTGGCGGGTCGAGTCCTGGTAGAGGGTGCGGATGGTGATGCCGCGGGCGAGCGCGCGGGCGTCGCCGGGGCGGGAGGAGTCGAGGTCCTCGGGGCGCTGGTTTCCGGGCTGGCTGCTGAGGGCTTCCGTGGTGGTGGTGCGGCTCATCTGTTCCAGGCGGTGGTGGACGGCGTCCATGCCCAGCAGGCGTTCGCCGTGGGCGGCGTGGTGCTCGGCGCGCTCGGCGACCATGCGGGTGACGGCGGCGCGGGACGCGGCGAGGGCGGCCTGGCGGGCGGCGAGGTCGGCTTCCTGGCGGGCGAGCATCTCGGCGAGGCCGACGGCCGGGTCGACGGCGCGCATCCGGCCGGGGTGGTCGGCGGAGGCGCGTACGAGCATGAGGGCGCCGAGTTCGTCGAGGCAGTCGTGGACCTGGGTGGCGGTGGTCGCGCAGCGCCCGGCTATCGCTTCGACGTCGTCGGCGGGGTGGTCGAGCAGGGCTTGGTAGACCTGCTCGGCGCGGGCCGATAGTCCAAGCGCCTGCAACATGGTGTCCCCCTTGTGTGATGATCCGTGGCCTCTCGTGGCTGTGACAGCACACGAAGCTTCATGATCCTTTCATGGGATGACACGGCCCTCAAGGTCGAATCTCCGCCCTCGAAGGCGGACCGCGTCATCTGGTTTTCGTCATGTCCATGACTGCATGTCCGGAGTCGGACAGGCCGGTTGGCGACACCCGCAAGGCCTTCCGAGCCGCCCCCCGACCGGCAAAGCTAGTGATCGCCGCCAGGACGACAGCCCCGGACGGCAGCCGGACGGAGCGTCGACCGCGGGACGCACCGATCGGAGAAATCCCTTCGTGTCAGCAACAGTTGAGGACAGTCGATCGTGATCCAGAACCGTCTCGCCAAGGCCGCCGCGGCCATCGCCATCTCGCTGGGCGCGCTGCTCGCCGCCCCCGCCGTCCTGTCGGTGAGCACCCCGGACACCGCCGTCAACGCCAGCTTCGGCTGGGGCGGCTGACCCGCGGATGGACGTCATCTACGCCGCCCTGCACCGCAGGCAGAACGCCGGGCCGGTCCCGGCCGGCGAGGCAGCTGAGGTGGCCGAGGTGGCCGAGGTGGACAAGGCAGGTGAGGCGGCCGAGGTCCGCGCCGTCCTGTGGGCCCACGCCCGCCCCGACGACGGCCTCCAGCACATCACCGTCCGAAGCGAGACCGACCGCGTCGACCTGCTCGTCTACCTCGCCAGCCGCGACCCCGCCGCCGACCAGGACACCCTGAGCCGGGCCCACGTCCTGATCGCCCGAGGCCACCAGGCCTCACCCCTGATGCGCCGGCGCTACCAGCCGCCGGCGCTCCCCGGCTGCTGAGACCACACCGCCGCTGAACACACCGCGGCAGAACACGCCGCTACTGAGCACACCGCGACTGAACCCGCACCACCGCTGCGTCCGCACCACCGCTGCGCCCGCACGACGCTGTCCGGCATCCGATGCCGTCACGCACTCGCAACCCGCAACCAGCAAGAGGAGTTCCGCCATGCCTTCGTCCACGCTGCCCAGGCTCGCCCACGTCGCCCTCGCTGCCTCCCTCGCCGCTTCCGGTGCGATAGCCGCGACGGCCGTCACCGCCACCGCGGCCCACGCGGCCACCGCCGCCGTCTCGGCCTCGTCCTCGATCGACGGCAAGGTGACCCGCAGTGAGGTCATCCAGCGGGCGCAGTACTGGCTGGGCAAGTCGATCCCCTACAGCCAGGGCAGCTGGTACGCGGATTCCAGCGGCCGCAACTACCGTACGGACTGCTCGGGTTACGTCTCCATGGCCTGGCACCTGGGCGCCAGCCCCAACACCCAGGGCATCGCGGACTCCTACACCTACGAGATCCCGCGCAGCGAGCTCAAGGCCGGCGACGTCCTCAACAGCTACTACAACCACGTCCTGATCTTCGAGAAGTGGGACAACGCGGCCCACAGCACCTTCTCCTACTACTCCTTCGGTTCCACCCCGGTGAAGCACGTCACCGGCGCCTCCATCAACGGCACCCTCGACTCGCACCCCAACAGCGAGTACAAGGCCCTGCGCTACAAGAACATCGTCGACGACTCGAAGACGCGCTCCACCGCGGGTGTGTACCGCTCGGGTGAGTCGGTGTTCTACATCAGCAACGCCAGTGGTGGGTTGGCTGGTTACTCGGGTTTCGGGGCGAGTGGTGATGTGCCGCTGACGGGGGACTGGGACGGTAAGAACGGTGACACGTTCGGTGTGTACCGTCCTTCGGACCAGACGTTCTACCTGTCGAACGACAACGGGTCGGTGGCGCAGGCGCGCAAGTTCGGCAACCCGGGTGATGTGCCGGTGACGGGGGACTGGGACGGCGACGGGACGGACACCATCGGTGTGTACCGTCCTTCGGACCAGACGTTCTATCTCTCCAACGACAACGCCACGGTGTCGTACGCCGTGAAGATGGGGAATCCGGACGACAAGCCGATCGTGGGTGACTGGGACGGCGACGGCAAGGACACCGTCGGTGTGTACCGTCCTTCGGACCAGACGTTCTACCTCACCGACTCCACCACTTCTGGTTCGGTGGATCACAAGGTGATGTTCGGCAACCCGGGTGATGTGCCGATCAAGGGTGACTGGGACGGCTCGGGCACCGACAAGGTGGGTGTGTACCGGCCCGACACCTCCGACTTCTTCGGTGCGGCCAAGGACTCCGGGACGGTCATCTACAGCGCCCGCTTCGGCAACCCCGGCGACACCCCGATCACCGGCGGCTGGTGACCGGCGCCGCCGCACCCGTACAACGCCTTCCGGCATCCGATGCGATGCCGTCTCGAACTCGCAAACCAGCAACGCGTACCCGCAGCCGGCAAGAGGAGTTCCGCCATGCCTTCGTCCACGCTGTCCAGGCTCGCCCACGTCGCCCTCGCCGCCTCCCTCGCGGCCTCCGGCGCGATAGTCGCGACCGCCGTCACCACCACGGCGGCCCACGCGGCCACGGCCACCATCACCGCCGCTGTCTCCGCCTCGTCCTCGATCGACGGCAAGGTGACCCGTAGCGAGGTCATCCAGCGGGCGCAGTACTGGCTGGGCAAGTCGATCCCCTACAGCCAGGGCGGCTCGTACCCGGATTCCAGCGGCCGCAACTACCGTACGGACTGCTCGGGTTACGTCTCCATGGCCTGGCACCTGGGTGCCAGTCCCAACCCCAACACCCAGGGCATCGCGGACTCCTACACCTACGAGATCCCGCGCAGCGAGCTCAAGGCCGGAGACGTCCTCAACAGCTACTACAACCACGTCCTCCTCTTCGAGAAGTGGGACGACGCCGCGCACACCACCTTCTCGTACTACTCCTTCGGGTCCACCTCGGTGAAGCACGTCACCGGCGCCTCCATCAACGGCACCCTCGACTCGCACCCCAACAACGAGTACAAGGCCCTGCGCTACAAGAACATCGTCGACGACGTCCAGACCCGGGCCACGAAGGCCGGCGTGTACCACCCGTCCACGCAGACCTTCTACGAAGGCGACAACGCGGGCTCCACGCTGGGCTCGGCGAAGTTCGGCAACGCGGGCTGGACCCGCTGGTGGGCGACTGGAACAACGACGGCGTCGCCAGCGTCGGCGCGTACGACCCGGCCACCGCGACGTTCTACCTCAGCAACGACAACAGCACCGCCGCCGTGACCGCGAAGTTCGGGAACCCGGGTTGGATCCCGCTGGTCGGTGACTGGAACAAGGACGGCAAGGACAGCATCGGCGCGTACGACCCGGCGACCCAGACCTTCTACGAGAGCAACGACAACAGCACCGTCGCGGGCTCGGTGAAGTTCGGCAACGCGGGCTGGACCCCGCTGGTCGGTGACTGGAACAACGACGGCGTCACCAGCATCGGCGCGTACGACCCGAACACCCAGACCTTCTACCTCAGCAACGACAACAGCACCACCGCCACCAGCTTCGTCTACGGCAGCCCCGGCGACGTCCCGATCGCCGGCCGCTGGTAGTCCGCCCCCAACCCACACGAAAGGAAGTCAGTCGAGCATGCCTGAGAACAAGTCGACCGCCCGTCAGACCGGTCACACCCGTCGTACCCGCTCGCTCGCCGCTGTCGCCCTGGGGGCGGCCGTCCTGTCCGTCGCCTCCCAGGCACCGGCCCAAGCCGCCTCGGTGGCCACCTGGGACAAGGTCGCCCAGTGCGAGAGCACCGGAAACTGGAGCATCAACACCAACAACGGCAACTACGGCGGCCTGCAGATCACACTGCCCACCTGGAAGGCCTACGGCGGCCTGGCCTACGCCTCCCGGCCCGACCTCGCCTCCAAGAAGCAGCAGATCCTCGTAGCGGAGAAGATCCTCGCCGGCCAGGGCCCCGGCGCCTGGCCCAGCTGCAACGCGGGCCTGAGCACCGACCACGCCAAGCCGTACTCGGACCGGATCGGCGCGTACGACCCGGCCACCGCCACCTTCTACGAGAGCAACGACAACAGCACGGTCGCGGGCTCGGTGAAGTTCGGCAACGCGGGCTGGATCCCGCTGGTGGGCGACTGGAACGGCGACGGTGTCACCAGCGTCGGCGCGTACGACCCGGCCACTGCCACGTTCTACCTCAGCAACGACAACAGCACCGTCGCGGGCTCGGTGAAGTTCGGCAACCCGGGGTGGACCCCGCTGGTCGGTGACTGGAACGGCGACGGCGTCACCAGCATCGGCGCGTACGACCCGAACACCCAGACCTTCTACCTCAGCAACGACAACAGCACCACCGCCGTGACCACCAAGTTCGGCAACCCCGGCTGGAAGCCCCTCGTCGGCGACTGGAACGGCTCCGGCAAGGACAGCATCGGCGGCTACGACCCGGCCACCGCGACGTTCTACCTCAGCAACGACAACAGCACCGCCGCCGTGACCACGACGTTCGGCAACCCGGGCTGGATCCCCCTCAAGGGAAGCTGGTAACCGCTCCCGACCGGCTCACCCGGACGCGACCCGGGGCTGACGGCGGGCCTTGAGGACCGTGGCCTGACAACGCCGCACACACCGGGCGGCGGCCTGCACCACTGGGTGCGGGCCGCCGCTTTTGGCGCGAGACTGGACGGTCAGACAAGGGAGGGCACCGATGTTGACCGATACGTCGACCAGCGCCGGCAGGGCGGTCCTGCTCCACGACCGGTACCCCACGCTGGAAGAACTCGCCGACACAGCACACCTGCTGGCCGCCAGACACCCGGAACTCTGCCGCGTGCGCACCGTCGGGACATCCCGCGCCGGCCGGCCGCTGGTGCTCCTGACGATCGGCCGCGCCACCGCCACCGCCGACGTGCTGATCGTGACGGGCGCGCACGCCGACGAGTTCTCCGGCCGCGCCGGCATCGTGGAACTGGCCCACCGCGTCCTCGCGCGGCCGTCCCTGCACCAGGCGGTGACCTGGAACTTCCTGCTCTGCCTCGACCCCGACGGGGCACGCCTCGCAGCGGTCGGCGCCGGCACCCGAAGCCTGCCCGAGTACTTCGAGCACTACTTCCGTCCCGCCGCCGAGGAACAGCCCGAGTGGGCGCCGGCGATCGGCGGGAGACTTCCCGAGAGCCGGATCCTCCTCGACCTGATCGACGACCTCCGGCCGTCCCTCCAGTTCTCCCTCCACAGCGCCGACGTCGGCGGGACCTTCCTCCAGTCGACCTGCGATCCGGCCGGCCTCGCCGAGCCGTTCGCAACCTCCGCCGCCGGACTCGGGATCCCGGTCGAGACCGGCCCCTACGACGCCTTCTGGCTGCGCGAAGCGGGCCCGGGCGTCTTCATGATGGCGCCGCACCACATCGACCAGCAGGAAAGCAGCACCGGAATGCTGGCGCCACCTCACGCCGACCGACCTCACCTCGACCAACCTCACCCCGCCCAGCCCCAGCAGGCGACAGGAGGTGTCCGCGCCACCACCTGGTTCGCCCCCCAGCGCTACGGCGGCGAGACGGTCATCGTCGAGACGCCGGCCTGGGCCAGCGCCCACCTCGGGGACACCCGCCCGGCCGACGACCCCCACGCGCGCCTGACCGCCTGCGCCGACCAGGTCCGGGAACGAGGCCGCCTGCTCACCGACCTGCTGGACGAAGCTCTGCCCCACCTGGACGACACCGCCCTGCTCCGGGCCGCGCGCACGCCGCTGACGGCAGCGCGACAACTGGCCCACGAATGGGACCCGCGGGCCGCCGGACAGCGCCTCCTCCACCCGACGCCCATGACGGAGGCGAAGCTCGTCGGCATCGAACTGTGGGCCCACCGCATCCCGGTCCGCGCGGCCGCACTGCTCCGCCGCGCCGCCGAGGCGGCCAAGGCCCCCACCACACCGGCCACCGCCCGACTCGACCACCTCCTCCAGACCTGGTGCGCCCAGTACCAGCGGCGCTTCCAGCCGACCTGGCTCCCCGTCGCCCGCCAGGCAGAGCACCAGGCGAACACCGTCCAGGCCGCCGTGGCGCTCAGCCACCCGACGATGCCCGGCGCCCGGCCCGATCGGTAGAGCACTCTGTCTCTTCGGCACCGTGGTTGCGGCCGCTGGCCGAAGCCGCCTCAGAACTCCTAACGAAATGACCTCCGAGGCGGTTGGAGCACCCCGGGAGCGTTGATCCGGGGGTGCGGGATGGCCCGACCGAAGCCGTGAAACGTCGATGACGAGTTGTGGGTAGTGGTCGAGCCACTGCTGTCCAAGGTCGAGCGTCGGGTTCGGCATCCCGGGCACAAGCGGCATCCGGACCAGCGGCAATCGCAACGACGTCACCCAGCTCATCCCACTATTCGATGTCGTGCCGCCGGTACGCGGCAGGCGCGGACGCCCCCAGACGTTGCCCGGAGATCGTGCTCGGCGACCGCGGCTATGAACACGACAAGGACCGCCGCCTCGTCCGGGCCCTCGGGGTGAAGCCGGTGATCGCCCGACGCGCTACCTCTCACGGCTCCGGACTCGGCACTCAACGCCGGCTCGTAGACCGCTGGTTCGCCCACTTGCGCTGGTCTCGCCGTCTGCGGATCCGCTGGGAGATCCGCGACGCATCTACGAAGCCTTCCTCACTCTCGGATGCGCACTCATCTGCCGGCGGCAGCTTGTCTTCCTACCTCGACAGCATCGGAACCCAGTGATCCATCACCTGGCGCAGACGCTGGCGATGGTCGGCGATCCAGTCGTCCGGCGGGACGAGCGGGACCCGCACAGTGACCATGGATCTGGACTCGTCCTCTACGACCACTTCCGGACAGTCACGCTCGCCGGTGAGCTGGATGAAGATGGACGGCCCTCTGCTCATCTCCATCCACGCAACGTCCTCGCCGGCGTCGAGCCGGTCCAGTGCGTCGGTCCAGCTCTCCAGCTTCGAAACGGACAACACCAGGTCGATGCGGCCGGACACGAAGGGCGTCTTGACGACGATCTCGGCGTCGAGCCCGGCGGACCACCTGAGGTTACGTCCCAGAACGTTGACCGTGACGCTGTTCCCCTCGTCATCAGCGAGGTGGATGAGCTCCCTCGGTGACCTGTCGCCCATTGCTGCCCTTTCGTCGGCGAGTACGAGATCCAGCTCCAGGTGGAGAGCTTGGGCATTACGGACGCCGGTGAAGTCGATGGCCATCGGCCGTTCCTGGTCTCGCTCATGGGGCCTGGTGTCGGCGACGAGTCGATCTTCGAGGCTGAGCACCCCGACGAGGTCGATCAGGAAGCTCTCATCGGCTTCACACCAACGCATGCGGTCGATGTCATCGCTCTTGCCAACGAGCCGATCGACCACATCGCGACCGCCTTGCTGACCGTGGCAATTATGGATGTGATCGGGGGTGTCGCCAACGCCGAGTTGGCCCAGGGGCAGAGAGCGATCGTGGACGGCCTTCCGGGGATGGTCGCCACGACGACGGGTACCTGGCCGTGGCCGGCTGTGTATGGCTCCGCAGAATTCCTCAGGGCATGGTCAAAGCAATCCGGATTCCGGCTACTCACGTGATCCGCGAGTTCTTTGATCAGCTCAGGATGCGAGCAGAACATGTTTCCGCAGGAGGGCGAAGCCAGCCCGGCCTCTTGCGGAAACGAGTCCTGCTGACATCCTGACCACCTTCTGGGTGGCTGATGTCGCTCTCAGAGGGTGTTCGATAGGGTAATCCCCCCAACTGTCCGGCTTTCGCGGGCTCGGCACGGACGCTGTTCCAGGATCCTGTAGCGGCCGGGCCCGTGTCAGCGGTATGGATCGACTGTGACGGAACGACGCCGGTACCCCTCGGACCTGAAGGACGATCAGTGGCAGCTCGTGGAGCCGATGCTGCTGCGCTGGAGGTCGGCTCGCGCCGAAGGGCGCGAGCCGACCACCGAACTGCGTGAAGTGGTCAACGCGATCCTCTACGTCGCGCGGACCGGCATCGCCTGGCGCTATCTGCCGCACGACTTCCCGCCCCACACCACCGTCTACGGCTACTTCAAGGAGTGGGAGCGCGACGGCACCACCGAGCAGATCCACGACACGCTCCGTGACCAGTTGCGGGCGAAGAAGGGCCGTCGGATCCTGCCGAGCGCCGCGGTCATCGACGCCCAGTCGGTGAAGGCCTCGCCGAACGCCCCAGCGGAGAGCCAGGGCTACGACGGCGGGAAACGGGTCAAGGGCCGCAAGCGCCACATCGCCACCGACACCCTGGGCCTGCTCCTGGTGCTGATCGTCACTGCCGCGGGTGTCCAGGACTCCGCCGGCGGCAAACAGGTCCTGGACACCCTCGCCTCCAGGTGGCCCACGGTGACCAAAGCGTGGGTGGACGCCGGCTACAACAACGCCGTCGTCAGGTACGGTGCCGCTCTGTCCATCGACGTCGAGGTTGTCGCCCGCGACAAGGAGCAGAAGGGCTTCGTCGTCCAGCCGATCCGCTGGCGGGTCGAGCAGACCTTCGGGATCATGTCCCGGTACCGGCGGCTCCATCGCGACTACGAGGAACTGCCGGAGCGGTCACGCTCGATGATCCACTGGGCCATGGTCAACTCCATGACCACTCGCCTGACCGCCAGCCCCGACAAAATCGGGCAATACCTCCGCCCGAAATCGCCTGCGGAAGCCTAAATCGGTATCGAACGCCCTCTCAGAAGCCTCGCACAGGGTGCTCGGAAGACGTCTGGAGCAGGTCGGCGGGGATCCGTTCGACGGCGATGGCGATCGCTTCGGCGGCTGTGGTGACGTGGTGGAGGGCGGGGCCGTTCCAGCACTCTCTGATGGTGTAGTCGCCGGCTCCGTGGGGTGACCCGATGGAGACGAAGGACGGGGTGTACGGGCCGTCAGGCTTCTCGGCGAAACCCAGAGCCCAGTGGCTGGTGTAGGGGTAGAGCCTGCGGAGCTTCGGTTCGGCGTGGGCGGACTCGACGAGCGCCTGGTACTGCGGCCAGTCGGCGCGATCGGCCTCCTTCAGCAGCCACTGCCACTCCGAGGCGATGACGTCGGCGGGGTTGTTGTCGGGCACCTCGAAACGACCGGTCAGGAGGTCGAAGGTCGCGGTCTTCCTGATCTCGTCGAGGCTGGCCCCCTCGGCCCAGCCTCGGATCACCTGGGGAAGTTCGCGTATGTCTTCGGTGCTGCCGCAGATCATGAGTCTGTCGTTGGACGAGCCCCAGAAGGCCCAGGTCCGCTCGTGATGCCACGCCGCGACGTAGGACGAGTGTCGATGCGGGACGACACTGGTGATCGTGGCATGACGCAGTGGATCGGACGAGGTGACGACCAGGGGGAGGGACATGCCTTGGGCCGCAGCTTCGGCTTGGAGTGCTGCGGCCAGGCTGCCGTGGGCGGCCACGTCCGGGTAGAGGACGGCTGGGTTTGGTTCGCGGCTCATGACGTTCCGATCCTCATGCCGGTGTGGTGCGCGGGGTCGGCCATCATAGGTGGCTGGAAGGGAGGCGGAAAACGGGCTCTGGCGCTGATCTTGTGACGCTGCCGATGTCAGTGACAGCGGTGATTATGGCTCGCGTGTTCTTCGCGGAGCTTCGAGGTGCTGTTCCCTCATCTCGCTGGTGTCGTGGTGGAGTTGGTCGAGCGGGCTGTGGCCGGGGCGGTCACGATGCATGCGCGAGCCCGCTCGGCGGGTGCGGACTGTCCGCACTGCGGTAGTGCGTCGGACCGGGTGCACGGCCGGCACATGCGACGGCTCGCGGATGCCGCGGTCGGTGGTACCAGCGTGGTGATCGAGCTGCTGGTTCGGCGGTTCAAGTGCCCGAACCCGGCGTGTCGGGCGGTGACGTTCGCCGAGCAGATCACGGGGCTGACCAGCCCGCATGCCCGGTACACCCCACTGGCGCGTGAGCAGTTGACCTCGATCGCTCTCGCGTTGGCCGGACGCGCGGGCGCCCGTCTGGCCGGGGTATTGGGCCTGCGTGTAGCCAAGGACACCCTGTTACGCCTGGTCCGTGCCACGCCGGAAGGTCCCGTCGGACAGATCCGCGTGCTCGGTGTCGACGATTTCGCGCTACGCAAGGGCGACTCGTACGCCACGATCCTGGTGGACCTGGAGGCACGCCGCCCGGTGGACGTGCTGCCCGGCCGGGATGCCGAACCGCTGGCCGCCTGGCTGAAGGGCCATCCGGAAGTGGAGATCATATGTAGGGACCGGGCCGGGGCTTATGCCGAGGGCGCCCGCGGCGGAGCCCCGCAAGCGGTGCAGGTCGCCGACGCCTGGCATCTGTGGCACAACCTCGGCGAGGCCGTGGATAAGACCGTCTCCTCCCGCCACGTCTGCGTCCGGACCGTATTCGAGAATGGCGTACCGGCTGCCTCACCGACCAGCGACGACATCTGGCTGACGCCCCCTCAGTCGGCACCGGATGCGGGGATGCTCGACGTCTGCGGACGAGAACGCCGCCTGGTGACCCGGACCAAGGAACGCCACACCGCCGTGCGACACCTCCGGGAGGGCGGCAGCACGCTGGAGAACATCTGCCGAACACTGCAGCTGGACCGGTCCACCGTGCGCCGCTTCGCGCGCGCCACCAGCATTGACGAACTGCTGGTCAAAGCGACGAACTGCTCCACCATCCTGGACGAGTACAAGCCCTACCTCCACCAGCGGTGGAACGAGGGCTGTCACAACACGGCCGAGCTCCACCAGGAGATCGTCACCCTGGGCTTCGCCGGAAGCATCCAGACCGTCCGCCGCTACCTCCGCCCCTTCGAGGCCACCACCGCCGCACCACCCGTGCCCCGCCCGGCTCCACGGCCCCGCCGCATCGTCCGCTGGATCATGATCGACCCCGCAAACCTGACAGCCGATGATGCCGTCGACCTTAAGGAGATCCAGGCCGGCTGCCCCGAACTCGACGCCGTCACCCACCACGTCCGCGACTTCGCCGCCATGATGCGCGACCTGCGGCGCGACCGACTGCCCGCCTGGATGGAACGCGTCCTCGCCGACGACCTGCCCGCCCTGCACTCCCTCGTCAATGGACTGAGCCGCGACATCGACGCCGTCACGGCCGGGCTCTGGAGCTCTGGACAGGTCGAGGGGCAGGTCACAAGGGTGAAACTGCTCAAAAGGCAAGGATTCGGACGAGCCAACCTTGACTTCCTCCGCAAGCGTGCACTCTTGATGCCCTGACCCGACTACGTCACAGGATCGGCGCTGATCTTGTGACGGCCCGGATGTCGACCTGGGCCGGCACCCGGCAGCTGAGCCGCAGCTCGCTGGCATGATGGGAAGTCAGGCGTAGTCAGCAGTGGGTTGGGCAAGTCTGGGGCCACCCGTGTGTGGGGTCCGAATGTAGTCCTCGGGAGGCTTGGGAAGGATCTGCAGGCAGGCTGCGGAGCAGGCGTTGACCAGGAGCGGCAAGACGTCGGTGGCAACCCGCAGCGAAATCCATGCCTGGTGGATCTTGGTTCCCTCCAGCGACCGGTCACACGCGCTGCACCTTCGGAGTGCCGTAGCACCCCATTCTCCGGGGTCGACGTCGTCGAGGTTGAGGTCTGCGGTCTCCACGCCGCCAGGTTGGAGCGGGGGGAACGGTGGGCGGAGCTTCTCGTTGCCGTACAGAGCGCGTGTGCTCACAGTGCTGCGTTTCAGGCTCGGGCACCTGATCAGCTCGTACGGGAACCAGTGCAGTCGGTAGGAGGTGTACGGGGTAAATTCCTGCAGGCTGCTCATGGCACCGATCTCCGGAGGGATCCGAACCAGATTGCTGCCGTAGAGGATGAACTGCTTGACGGCGGTGAGCTTCGCGATGCTGGGCGGCAGGGTGACGATCTGACGTCGCTCTCGGGGACTCATCTCCACCAACGGCCGAAACACCTCCCGTCCGTCGGCGGCGGCTTCCTCGATCAGCGCCAGGAGATGCTGCCAGGCCGGCGAAGATGTGTCCTGACGCTCACTGTGGAAGCCCACCCGTCGCCGGTTGCTCACCCGGCCCTGGTCGAAGCACGTGCAGACGTCCCGGTAGGACTCGCTGCTGCCCGGGACCGAATTCGCCGTGTTGCCCCACCGATTGGTGTGCGATGCCGGCTCTGCTTCATTCGCCATGGCACCAAAGATACGAAGACGCGGGCGAGACGGATCAGTGGGGCCTGCGGCTTGGCCCGATCACAAGATCAGCGCCAGAGCCCGGAACTCCCCAGCCGCCGCGGCGGCCGGCAGCGTGACCCCGCCACCGACACGGCCATCATCGATGCGGTCCTCGGCATGGTCGCCTCGGGCGCCACCCTCAGCGGCCTGTCGCTGGTGACCATCGCCAAGCAGGCCGGTGTCTCGCGCAACAGCGTCTACCGGCGCTGGAAGACCAAGGACGAGCTCTACCTCGACGTGCTGGAGACGATCAACGAACCGCGGCCCTTGCCGGCCGACGCCGATGCCGACGCCGATGTCGACGCCGACACCCGCGCCGACCTCGCGGTCCTTCTCCGGGCCCTGGCCGAGCGCGTCGTCGACGAACGGGCCAGCAGCATGCTGCGCGCTCTCAACGCCGAGGCCGCAACCTTCCCGCGGCTGCACAGCCGCTACTTCGAGGAGATCGTCGCTCCCCGCCGGAATGCCATGAACCATGTCCTGCGACGCGGCGTGGAACGAGGCGAGATCCGCCCCGACATCGACCTCGACCTGGTCTCCGAACTGCTCGTGTCCCCCCTCCTCGCCCGCATGGCATCGGGCAGCACCGACCAGCTGGACCCGGAACGGGCGAGCCGGCGGATCATCGACCTCGTCCTCGACGGTGCGGCGCCCGCGCCGAACTGAGGAGAGGAGCGGACTGGGCCGCGGCCTCCGCCACGTCGGCACCGCCTCCGCGTACGCACGGGCGCGCTCGTCCGGCGCCGCGCCGCTCACCGGCGTCGGGTGCCGCCGGGCCCGGGTGAGGCATTGCGTGTCAACTCCCTTGCTGACATCCTCAGTTGGCCGCGCCGGTCCCGGCGGTCGGGCAGAACCTGCACCACGGGCGCGGCTCGTGCGGCTCGCGTGGCTCGCGTGGCTTGTGGGGTCCGTTCGGTTCGCGCGGCTTCGCGGTGGGGCGGTGGGCGCGGCAGCAACTACGGGGGGCGGCGGTGGTGCGTGCGCGGGGAGGCGGCGTGTGGGGTGTGGCAGCGCGGGTGGCGGTGCGCGCGGTGGCGGGGCTGCTGGCGGTGGCGCTCCTGACCGGGGCGGTGTGGTTGGCCTGGTGGCTGAGCGCGGAGCGGATCGGCGCGGCCATGGGGCTGGGCCCGCCGGACGGCGTGGTGCTGGTGGACCACTGTTACGAGGTGTCCGACAGCGAGGGCAACAGCGACGGCACCGACTGCCAGGGGCAGTTCACGCCGGTCGGCGCCTCCGCCGACGAGGCCCGCCCGATCGTGGTGAGCGGCACGGCCGGCAAGCACCGGGCCGGCACCCGGCTCCCGGTGCGGCTGGTGCGGGGCGTGGCCTACGAGCCGTCGTCGGCGCCCGCCGTGAAGTACGGCATCGGCGCGGGCATGGCCCTCGTCATGGGCGCGGTGCCGGCCGGCTGGCTGCTGGTCGGTGTCCGGCGTGGTGAGGCCCCGGAGTTCATGACCCTGGTGGTCGGTCTCCTCATCGGGTTTACGGCCGTGGTGGTCCTGGGCATCGTGGTCGGTTTGCTCGCAGGCCTGGTCGAACTGGCGCTCTGAGCGGAGCCGGCGGGTGTCCCGTCCCGCCGAAGGCCGGGCCCGCGCCCCGGTGGTCGGTGCCCCGTCGGAGTGTTCTCCTCGGAGGCCATGGCGCGCGGGCCGTGGTCATTCGCCTCGCGTACGGGGCCGGGCCGTCGACGTGGTGCTCACCTGACGATGTCGCCGTCCGGCACGTCCTGGACGGTGACCTGCCCGCGCTTGCCGCCCAGGATCCTGGCCACCGCGTCACCGATCGCCTTCGCGTCGCCCGTCGGCTCGGGGACCGACCCGTCGGTGTACCGCTCGATGGCCTTCTGGAGGTACGAGGGGTTCCAGGCCCCGACGGCCCCGCTGACGTCGACGGACGCCACCCGTCGGCCACCGACGGCACGCTTGATGGCCGGCAGGACCTCGTCCGAGTAGTACTTCCCCGGGACCTGGAACAGGCTGACATGGCCGCCGACCTTGCCGCCGTCCCGCAGGTAGACGGTGACGACCAGGCAGCTGGTCACCGATGGGTAGGTGATCGTCCCGTGCGGACCCACCTCGCCGACCTCGCCCTCCGTGATCGAGAGGGTGGTCGCGGGCGCGCCGGCCTTGTCGAACGCGGCCCTGACGGAGTTGACGGCGTTGCCGGAGTCGACCGCCTCGGTGGGGCCCGGGCCGTACGCCGACTTGGCGGCCCCCGGCCTACCGGCCGACGCTGCATCGCCCCCGCCTGCCGCGCAGGCCGCCAACACCAGTGCCGCGCCGACGGCCAGCCCGACCCGTCCCACGCACCGCTCGGACACCACGAACCTCATGACCCCACACCCCACGAATCCGGTCTGCACACACCCGCGCACGCACGCGGCGACACATGCTCCCGAGTACGAACGATCTCGTCAACCCGACCCCCGACACCCGGCACCCGACCCCGGGCACCTGACACCCGTCAGTCGGCCGGGGGAGGGGGAGTCGGCTCCGATCGCCGCCGGATCAGGCGTCGGGGGAGCCGGTGATCCACCGCAGGACGTCCTCGGCGACCTCCACCGGGGCACGGTCGGAGCTGCTGAAGGCCGTGGGGACGAGTCCGCGCAGTTCGTCGGCGTCCTGGAGCGCTTCCTCGACCTGCTCCGCGCTCCAGCCGCGGGCGGCCAACCGGACGCGGCGGTCGTGGTCCGTGCAGTCCAGCCGCGCCCAGACGACCTCCGGGGCGTCCGGCACATCGGCCGCGGCGGCCTCCCACTCGGCCGGGGTGAGGGGACAGGAGACGAGGACAGGCCCGCCTCCCCGCGCGAGCATGCCCGCGATCCGCACCCACAGGCGGTTGTAGTCGGGCCAGATGCCGGACGCGTCCGGGGAGGTGATGTCGATACCGAGCAACCGACCGTCCTCGTCGGGCAGTTCGTCGAAGTCGACCACCGTGACGGCCCGTTCCCGCAGCCGGCCCAGAAGTGTCGACTTGCCCGCCCCCGATGCCCCGGTGATCAACCGCACCACAGACCTGACCATGACGATTCCAGCCCCGCTTCCGTCGATGACCGGTACCCCGGATCCCGAGTGCCCAGGCGACCATATAGTGGGATACCTGCCCCTCGTCCCCCATGATCCGGCCGCGAGCCGCCCCCGGTGTCGCAACACGCTTGTCCTGTCGGCGAGTTCGCGTTGATCC
Organism: Kitasatospora sp. NBC_01300; assembly: GCF_041435235.1. Taxonomy (NCBI): domain Bacteria; kingdom Bacillati; phylum Actinomycetota; class Actinomycetes; order Kitasatosporales; family Streptomycetaceae; genus Kitasatospora; species Kitasatospora sp. NBC_01300. Next base: position 1,344,177 of record NZ_CP108409.1, read on the forward strand.
GGCGACGAACCGGTCGGGGGCAAATCACCGATCGGGCTGCGCGTCGCGACCGGGCTGACGGAGACTGGTGCGCGGCACGGGGGCGGGGAAGCGGCGTGCCATCGGCTCGGCGGTGCCTCCGTGACGTCAACGAGAGACAGGAGCTGCACACCCATGAGCAAGCGCACCTCTCGCACAGTCGCGGCGGCCGTCGCCGCCGTCACGGCCGCGGCCCTGGCCGTGGGTTCGGCACCGGTGGCGGCCGCCGATCCCTACCCCGGGGGTATCTCGGTCGGGTCGCCGCCCATCGAGCCCGGTACCTACTCCAGTGAGCTCAAGGCGGCCAACGGCAACGGGGACAGCGTCTCCTTCGTCATCGTGGGGGACCTCGCCCATAACGACAACATCAGGACGTACATGTTGCTTTGGAGGGCGGACTGGTCGACCGAATCACTCACACTGCTGCCGGGGGACGCCGGTGGCAGTCCGGTCGGGATCAACAACGCCCGTACCGTGGTGGGGACTTCCGCCGCGCAGGTCGGGGGCCGGCAGCACGCGGTGCGATGGACTTCCCCGTCCACGCCGACCGAAATGCTTCCGCTGCCCGGCGACACGACGGCGGCTCCTGCCGCGATCGGTGACAACGGCACCGCGGTGGGGTCCTCCTGGGGCGCGGCGGGCGCGGCGGACACGAAGCACGCCGTCGCGTGGCCGGCGAGCGGTGCACCCGTCGCCCTGCCGCCGCTGCCGGGCGACACCGAGAGCGAGGCCGTCGCCGTCAACAGCTCGGGTACGGCGGTCGGCTACTCGTACCCGGCCGGCGGTCTCGCCTCCCGTCGGGCGGTGGCGTGGAGCCCCGACGGGACCGTCACCGCGTTCGACGTGCCGGCGGGGTACGTGACCAGCAGCGCGGCCCGCATCACCGACTCCGGCGTGGTGATCGGGGCCGGCCGGCCGGGCGGTGAGCCGAGCGTGGACCACGCCCTCGTCTGGAACGCCGCCGGCGCCGTCTCCGACCTGGGTGCGGGCAGCCAGGCGACGGCCGTGAACAACGCGGGCACGGTGGTGGGCGGCCTGGGAGGACAGGCAGCGCGCTGGGCCGTCGACGGCACGCCTCTGCCGCTCGCGCCGACCACGGTCACGAGCGTCGCCACCGGCATCAACGACCAGGGCGTCGTCGTCGGGTACACCAGCGACCCGTGGCCGGCCCGCGCCCAGCTCCACGCGCAGCGCTGGAACCCCGACGGGTCCGTCATCGCGCTTCCCGAGTGGTCGAAGGACTTCCCGTACTCCATGCCGCTCTTCGTCACCAACAGCGGAATCGTCCTGGGTGAACTCCTCCTCCGAGGCCTCGCGGGCTACGGCAAGCCGTTGACCATCCGCTGGACCATGTAGCCCCTGCACGGCCCCGTGCCTGTCCGACCCGACCCGACCCGAACCGCGTCGGGTCGGATAGGGCACGGGGTGTCACCCCGCCACCGGAGGAGCGCGTATCGGTGGGATGACCGATGTGCGAGGGGCGGAGGCACGGCCATAGTCCTCGGGAGAGTGTTTCCGGGCGGCCGTGGTGCGCCCGGTCTTCGAAAGGGGCCTTTCTGTGCACACGTATGCGGACCTGGTGTTCCTCGACGGACACGTGGTTACGGTCGACGCGGAGTTCTCCGTCGCCTCGGCCCTGGCGGTGACCGGCGGGCTCATCAGTGCCGTCGGCGGGCGCGAGGACGTCGCACCGCTCATCGGACCGGGCACCCGGGTCGTCGATCTGCGGGGGGCGACACTGCTTCCCGGCATCAACGACTCGCATCTGCACGGATGCGCCTTCGGCACGGCGTCGCCGCCGCTCTCCCTCCACCTCGGCCACCCCGCCGTGTCCTCTCTCGCGGACGTGGCCGAGGCGGTGCGGGAGGCCGTCGGCCGGGTCCCGGACGGGCAGTGGATCACAGGGCACGGCTGGGACACCGGCTACCTCGACGAGTGCGTCGCCGACCCGTCGCGGCTGCCCTCGCCACGCTCGCCCGGCTCGGCGTGACCAGCTACACCGAGCCCGGGCTCGGCCCCGGCGGCGACGGTATCATGCGGGGCGCGCTCGGCACGGAGACCCTCGACGTCTACCGCCGGCTGCTGGCCGACGGCGAACTGACCGCCCGCGTCGGCGTCCTGCTCCTGCCCACCGGAATGGCCGGCACCACCGAGGAGTTCACCCGCGGCCTCGCCGCGCTCACGGCCCGCGACGTACCCGGCGCACCCTTCGAGCCCGCCGTCTCCGGCGGCGCCGACCCGCGCCGCCTCGCGATCCACGGAGTCAAGGTCTTCGCCGACGGTGTCGTGCCCAACAAGACGGCCTGGATGCGCGAGCCGTACGTCGGCTGCGGCTCGCTGTGCGTCGGCGGTCGCAGCGACACCGAGCGCAGCGCCGAGATCGCCGCCATCATCCGCCACGCCCACGCCGCCGGGCACCAGATGGGCGTCCACGTCACCGGCGACCGGGCCATCGACACCGTCGCGGACGCCTTCGCCGCGGCCATGGCCGAGCACCCGCGGTCCGACGCCCGCCACTACGTCATCCACGGCGACTTCCTCACCGCGTACGGCATGAAGGTGCTGGCCGCGCACGGCTTCGGCGTCAACATGAACCCCACCATCAAGTGGACCGCCGCCGACATGGAGGAGGACTTCGTCGGCGCCGAGCGAGCCGCCTACGCCTGGCCCTACCGCGACGCCATCGACGCCGGGGTGCGGGTCGCGAGCGGGTCGGACGCCCCGGTCACGTTCCCGGACTGGCGCCAGGGCGTGGCGACCATGGTGCTGCGCGAGTCGAAGGCCGACGGCCGGGTCAGTGGTCCCGAGCAGCGCATCGGCCTGGCCGAGGCGATCCGCACCTACACCATCGACGCGGTCTGGGAGGACTTCGCCGACGACTGGAAGGGCTCCCTGGAGGTGGGCAAGGCCGCCGACCTCTGCGTGCTGGACGGGGACCTGCTCGCCGCCGATGCCCACGACATCCCGGCGATGCCCGTCGTCCTGACCGTCATGGACGGGCAGATCGTGCACGACACCCTGCGCGATTGACGCGACCCGGGCACATGATCATCCTTGGACGATGCCAACACAGCGCGGCGGCGCGGACATCCTGCAGGCGGCCCTGCGTGTGCGCGAGGCCGCCAGGAGCGCCACGAGCGGTGCGGGCGGCGTCGACGCGGTCCTGGCGGCGCTGTCGGAGGATGGAGTACGACCACGCCTCCCTGACCAGGTGGGATCCGCTGCGCCGACGCCACACCACCCTGGCCGGGAGCTACCCGGACGACGCCACGGCCTACATCGAGACCCGCCTGCACCACGACCCGGTGTACCCGGTGCTCCGTAGGCCGGTCCGGGGCGCCCTGTGGCTCGGAGACGTTCCCGGGCGGCTCCTGGCGGCATCCCCGGGTTTCCGGGAGGTGCTGCGCCCCCTCGGCATCGAGGACGGCGTGGCCCAGTGCCTCTTCGCCGCCGACGGCCGGTACGTCGGCATGCTGAACGTCAGCACCCGCGGGCCGCGGCGCGGGCCCGATCCGGCGCGCGCCAAGCTTGACCTGCCCAACCGCGCGGCCGCGGCCGCCCGGGCCGCGGCCTGGGGCATCGGCCCCTCCCACTGGCCCGGCCCCACCAGCCCGAACCGCCTCACCCACCCCCCCCAGACGCACACGTCCTCCCCGCCCGGGCCGGGCGGACGTGTGTCTACGGCCGGTACTGCTCGGCGAGGTCGCCGTAACCGCCGGCCGTCCAGACCGCCTTGCGGAAGTCCGAGAGGACGAGCGCCTGGGCGCCCTGCCCGGCGGTGGGTGGGAAGTGAGCGGTGCCGCACCGGGCGCAGTACCAGGCCTGGTTCCAGAGCCGCTCGGCCTGCGGCCGGCCCTCCAGACGCCGCCGCAGGCCGAGGAACAGCGCGGTCGCGCCCGCCAGCAGGGCGATCGCGGCGGCCAGGATCAGGCACGACCCCCAGAGCGGGACCAGGGCGTCGTTCGCGTCGGCGAGCGGGGCCGCCACGTGCGCGGCCGGGGACGCCGGAGCGGCCTTCGGAAGGTAGCCCGGGAGGTCGGTGGGGAAGTCGTTCGGGAACCCCGGGTGCTTGGTCACCCAGTCCGGCGGCGAGAGGTCGGGCTTCTGGTGGACGGGCGCGTCGCGCGCCATGGTGCCCTGGATGAACGTGAAGACCGCCCCGACCAGCACCACGAAGCCCAGAGCCGCCAGCGCCTGGATCGCGGTGCTGGTCTTCGGCGGCGCGGGCGCCAGGGCCCGGCCGAGGACGGAGACCTCCTCGCGGGTCTCGGTGCGGCCGTCGCTGCCGGAGCTGCGCACGGTGACATTGCGCCGCTCGCTCATGTGGACCGCCGGAACGCTGCGGACCTGGTCGGTGAGCCCGCAGCCGGGGCAGGGCGACAGGGTGCCGTGCGGCGGTGGTACGGGTACGGCGTCATTGACCGGCATGTGTGGAAATCCCCCCATGAGTACGACGGTTGGGTGACCGTTCGTATCCGGGTGGACGCCGCCGCACGGCTTCCGGTTGCGGCAGCCGACCGCGGCGCTCGTGCTCCAGAACACCCTGTACGAGCTGACGCCCATCGACCAGCATCCCTAAGCTGACATGACCGCCGGGCCCCAGCTCCGAATCCAGGTCCCCTCAGAAGCAGAGACGGACCAGCAACCGGCCTGACTCACGGGCGTCCCGGGGCCGTTCCGGTCGACCGCGCGACACCGTAGCCCGAAGGAGCCGTTCTTGAGTCCCACTCACCCCGTGACGCGCCTGGCCGCGGCCGCAGCGACCCTCGCCGTCCTGGTCGGCTGCTCGTCCTCGCACGACAAGGAGCCGAACCGGCCAGGAGCCGAAGCCGTCACCCGGCCCGGCCCAGGCGAAGGCCCGGACCTACCGCCCCCGGCCGGCACGGCAGCACCCTCCAGCGCCGCCCCGGGCGTGGGGAGTCCGGCGGACTGGCCCACCGAGCCGGTGGCCGCCGCCGAGGCTCCGACGGTCAGGAGCCAGGTGATCAAGGCCGGGTACACCGGCGAGTCGTACCTGAACCACGTGGCCACCACCTGGGGCATCACCATGAAGGCCCGGGAGAACGTCGACTTCCCCGGCCGGCCGACGGTCTGGCACGCCTCGGGCGTCAAGCAGGACGGGAACACCGCGATGTGGATCGCCGCGGCGTGGACCATCGACGGCGACTTGACGACCTGGTCCTGCCACGTGACGGCCACCGCCGCGAAGCAAGCCGATTTCCTCCATGATTGCGCCGGCCTGGATCACCCGGGGGCGGAACCGGAGTCCACCAAGACCTGGCTGGACGCCATGAAGCCCCGAGTGGACACCGCCTTCGCCGCCGGCCGGGCCCCCGTCGACAGCCCGCTCCACCGCTCCGGCCCGGTGGCCTCCATGCTTCAGAAGGGACCCGACGGCACGTACGGCGGCGACTACTACGAACTGCGGACCTTCGGCGTCGGTCCGGGCTGATCGGTTGGCCCGGTGGAGGAAGCGGGCGTCGGGAACCTGGACCTCGATGGATCACTTCCTGCCCCTACCTGGCCAACTCCACGAACAGCGGGCTCGCGACCACGACCCTGACCGCCTCCCTGTCATTGAACGGTGAGTCATCGACTCTGACGTTCGCCGTCACACGCGCGTATCCGGTCACCCTGGCAGCGATCTCAGCGGGATAGCGCTGGTCCAGGTCTCTCAGCGTGAACCACAAGGTCTGCGAGAAGCCCTGCTGGGTCAGTCCCGTGAGGAAGTCGACCAGGCCGATCGGCGAAGACATCACGGCGGTGTGACGGGATGTGACGTTTGGTACCTCTTCCGCACGAGTGCCGACGAGGTGCTCCGGTGATCCGTGCAGCAGCAACCGGGTGGGGCCAAGCGACATCGCTGTCGGGTGGTTGGGGATCCCAGAACAGCAGTGCAGGGGGTCCTGAGATGTCCGGGCCGCGGCGTCCCTCGGGGTCGTGGAAGATCTGGTAGTTCCCCTGCCCGGCCACGAACCGGATCTTGCCACCGTTGGTGGATGCGGCCGAGGTTGGCCGGCGCCCATGGCGAACGGCATGCGCGCTACGGTAGGCATTCTCTCAACTACTCAGTGTGGAGACCTGCTTGTGCTTCGACACCAGTAGCCCGACCCGCACCGGTCAGGGCGACGGCGACGGCGACGGGAACAGCGGGGGCCAGGCCGCGCCCCGCCGAGGCTCTGGCCGACCGACTCCAGAGAGGCACCGACCCGTGAGCACCCCCGCCGAACTGCGCGTCGCCCTTGTCGACCGGCTCACCGCCGACGGCGCCCTCACCGATCCGGCCTGGCGCGCGGCCGCGGCCGCCGTGCCGCGCGAGACCTTCGTCCCCGAGTACTTCCTGCCCGTGCCCGCAAGCGTGCCCACGGCCTACGCTCCAGTCCTGCGCGACGACCCCGGCCGCCTGGAAGGGGTCTACCGCGACCAGACGCTGGTCACCCAGCTCGACGGGCACCTGAGCCCCTCGGACGTCCAGGGGCCGGTGGCCGGCGCCCCCTCGTCCTCCTCCACCCTGCCCTCCCTCGTGCTGGGGATGTGGCAGCAGCTCGACGTCGAGGCCGGCCACCGTGTGCTGGAGATCGGCACCGGCACCGGCTACTCCACCGCCCTCGGCGCCCACCGCCTCGGGGGACAGAACGTCGTGAGCGTCGAAGTCGACCCGGAGGTCGGGGCGCGGGCGGCGGAGGCGGTCAGAGCCGCGGGCTACTCTCCGACCCTCGTCATCGGCGACGGTCTCGCCGGGTACGCCGACGGCGGACCGTACGACCGGCTGATCGCGACCTGCTCCATCCGCCACCTCCCCCTCCCGTGGCTCCACCAGGTCAGGCCCGGCGGCAGGATCCTCGCCACCTTCACCGGGTGGAGTTTCGCCTTCGGCCTCGCACTGCTCACCGTCACCGGGCCCGGCTGCGCGAGCGGCCGGTTCCTGCCCGGCTACGTCAACTTCATGGTCGCCCGGCCGCACGACCGGCCCCCGCGCCAGCCCGTCACCCTGCTCTCCGGCGACGCACGGCCCAGCGCGATCGACCCGGCGATCCTGGGCGACTGGACAGGCAAGTGGGTCGCGCAGCTCGCCGCCCCCTCCGCCGAGATCATCGGCGCCGGAGACCAGCAGATCCTGGTGGACTTCGCCACCGGCTCCCACGCCCGTACCGCGCCGAACCCCGACGGCGGCTGGACCGTCACCCAGCGCGGGCCCCTGCGCCTGTGGGACCAGGTCGAGGCCGCCATCCAGGCCTGGCAGCAACACGGCGCCCCCCACCAGGAGGGCTTCGGCATCACGATCGACGGCGACGGCCAGCGCGTGTGGATCGGCACCGAAGAAGGCCCCGCCTGGAACCTGCCCGTCTGACCGATGCCCTGGCGCCCGCTGCCCCACGTTCTTTGATTAGCGGAGTCCCCAATTCCTTGACAGTTCATACGAATTATCACCACCATTGGCGGTGGTCGCCGCGAGTCCCGGCCGACCGCCCCCACACGCACCGAAGGAGACAGACATGCGGAAGATGACGACCCGTAAGTCCGGCACCGTCGCACTGACCGGCAACGCCCGCCGGCTCTGGTTGGAGTGGTGCTGGTAATTCCGGCGCACCACTGACACCGGTGGCGCGCCAGGGCGTTCGGAGTGCCCTGGCGCGCCGCCGGTCAGCCGAGGTCCCGGAACGGCGGCCCGCACGGGCCCGTCGACACGGGAAGGACCCGTCGACACGAGAAGGGGATGAGTCGAGCATGCGGCACGTCTGGCTGGAAGCACCGCTGCCCCGGGACCGGTGCGCGGCGGCCGCCGGAGCCGACGGGCTCCTGGGCTCCTTCGACTGCCGGGTCTGGCAACGCGGACCCTACGGCGGGGTCGGCGAGTTCGTCCGCCGTCTCGTCCTCGACCAGGGGCAATCCCCGCTGGTGGTCCGGCACCAGGTCGAACTCATCTGCGCGGTGAGGGACTTGGGGCCGGCGATGCCTTGGGCCACCGAGGCGGTCGCGGCCCTCGACGCCGCGGACGTCCAGATCAGGTTCCATTCGGCCCGGCGCACCCGCCATCTCGCCTACGGGATAGCCGAGTTCGTCGCAGCCTGGTCGGAGGGGCGCCGGTCGCCGGCCGCCGTCGTGCTCGACCGGGTGGACCAGGCGGACGCCACCACCGTCGAACTCGTCGACACCCTGCTACGACGTGTCGACCCGTCCCGGCTGAGGCTGTACGTCGGCGGCGCCGCGCTGCCCGCCGCGCTGGAGGAGGCCGTCGCCGAGTACGCCCGGCCCCTCACCGTCGCCCCGTCCCGACCGGCCACCGAGCACGCCGCCGCGCTCCACGACCCCGCCACGGTCCACGACCCCACCGCGCACCGCGACCCCGCCTGGCACGACGAGCGCGCCGACGAACTGGCCGCGACCGGCGAGTGGTCCTGGCAGCTGGGCGCGATCCCCTACCACCGCGAGCGCGGCACCCGCCCGGCCACCGACGGCGTCGAAGCGCTGCGCACCGCGCTCGGCCTGGCCCTGCACAGCGGCTTCTACGAGCACGCCGTCCGGCTCGCCGGGCGCGGCCTGCCGCTGGTCACCCCGGCGGGGGACACCCGGAACTGGTGGGCCTTCACCACCATGCTGGCCACCGCCCTGACCGCCCTGGACCGCCCGGCCGAGGCGCTCGCGCTCTACGACCACGCCCGGCAGGTCACCGACGAGCCGAGGATCCACCTGTCCGCGGCCTACTCCACCGCCATGCTCCACGCCCGCCACCTCCCGGCGCCCGCCCGGGACCTCACCGCCGCCCGCACCTGGCTGGACCGCGCCCTCACCCTCGCCGGACAGCTCGACGACCCGCGCGAACGCACCGTCACCACCGTGTTCCACCGCCAGGGCCTGGCCCTGCTGGACAGCCGTGCCGGCGACCACACGGCGGCACTGCGGACGGTCGAGGACGGTATCGCGAAGCTCGCCGAGGCCCTGGCACCCGGCGAACGCCCCCAGGACCGCGCCCGGCTGGTGCACAACCGGGCCCAGCTGCACCTCGCGCTGGGCGATCCGGCCCGGGCGCTCGCCGACCTCGACACGGTGATCGCGCAGGACCCGCAGAACGCGGAGTACTACGTCGACCGGGCCGCCCTCCACCGGGCCACCGGACGGCCGGACGACGCGATCGCCGACTACGACACCGCGATCCGCCTCGGCCCGCATCTCCCCGAGGCGTACTACAACCGCGCCGAGACCCACACCGACCTGGGCCGGCCGGATGCGGCCCTGGCCGACCTGGACCGGACCCTGCGCATCGCCCCCGACCACCTCGACGCACTGGTCAACCGGGCCGGCCTGTACCTGGACGACGGTGAACTCGACCTCGCCGAACGCGACGCACGCGCGGGCCTGGGCCTGTCGCCGGGCCAGCCGCACCTGCTCTGCGTGCTCGGCCTGGTCGAGTCCGAACGCGGCCGGCTCCCCGAGGCCGAGGCCCTGCTCACCCGGGCCGTCGAGCTCGCCCCCGACCTGCCGACCGCCTGGGCCAACCGCGCGACGATCCGCTTCGAACGCGGCGACACCGCCGGCGCCATCGCCGATCTGGACCGCGCCATCGCCCTGGGCCCCGATCCCGTCGCCCTCTACAACCGGGGGCTGGCCCACCGCGAGCTCGGCAACCGGGCCGCCGCCGTCGAGGACTTCACCCGCGCACTCGCCGCCGACCCCGGCCCGGACCTCGAACTGCGCGCCGAGCTGCTCCGGGACCTGGCCTCCTGCACCTCGCCCGCGCCGGGCTCTCCTCTCCCGGCCCCCGGACCGGCCCAGGGCGATCCCCCCTGCCGCTGACCGGCGCCCCCGCAGTACGGCCACGAGCTCGCCCACGGACACGGCACGCGTCCCTGCCGCTGCCGCTGCCACGGCCCGGGCCGTGGCAGCGGGACCGGGAGAACCCGCCGGACGCCGCACGGTTCTGCGGCACGGCCTCCGGGGCACGATCGTCACATGCGAATCCTCGTTCTCGGCGGGTCGGTGTTCCTCGGCCGCGCCTTCGTCACGGAGGCCCTGGCCCGGGGCCACGAGGTCACCGTGTTCAACCGCGGCCGTTCCGGATCCGACCTGCCGGGCACCGAGACGGTGCGCGGCGACCGCCACAACGCCGGTGACCTGGCCGCGCTGGTCGAGCGGGCGCCGGGCCCCGACCGGTCCTGGGAGACGGTGATCGACACCAGCGGCCAACAGCCGCACGCCGTCGCCACCTCGGCCCGGTTGCTGCGCGAGCACGCGAGCCACTACGTCTTCGTCTCCTCGGTCCACGCCTTCGCCCGATGGCCCGACCGGCCGGTCGACGAGAACTCGCCGCTGCACGACTGCCCGGCCGACTCGCCGCCCGGTCTGCCGTTCAGCACCGCGCTCAAGGCGGGCTGCGAGCGGGCGGTGCTCGAACAGTTCGGCGCCGAGCGATCGACCGTCCTCAACTGCGGTCTGCTGATCGGCCCGTACGAGAGCATCGGGCGGCTGCCCTGGTGGCTGGAGCGGACGGCGCGTGGCGGGCGCGTGCTGGCCCCCGGCAGGCCGGACCTGCCGATCCAGCTGGTCGATGCCCGGGACTTCGCCGCCTTCGGGCTGGACCTTGGGGAACGCGGCGTCGGCGGACGGTTCGTGACCACCTCGCTGCCGGGGTCGAGCACCTACGGCGAACTGCTCACGTCCTGTGCGGCGGCCAGCGGTTCGAACGCCGAACTGGTCTGGGTGGAGGACCAGCGGCTGCGCGCGGCCGGCGTCCAACCGTGGAGCGAACTCCCTCTCTGGTACCCGGAGTTCGATGACAACGGGAGCGCCAGCGCGATCTGGCAGGCGGACTCCCGGGCAGCCGCGGCGGCCGGGCTGCGCTGTCGCCCGCTCGCCGAGACGGTGCGTGACACCTGGGCCTGGCTGCAGGAACGCGGCCCGCGCGAGGAGCCCTACACCCAGGGCCTACAGGGCGACGCGCTCGGCATCGATCCGCAGAAGGAGCGCCGGATCCTGGCGGGCGAACTCTGACGACCGTGCGCGGGCGTCTCGCCCAACGGGAGATCGGATCCCAACTGGGTGCCCACATCGAGCGCAGCCTGCGGATGGCACGACAGCTGGAAGATCAGGCCCCGGCCGGCACGGTCCGCATCCCGACCGACGGCCGATCGGTTCAGGACATCACCGCGCACGTCCTCCGGATCGCCGCCTGGTAGCCGGGGGACGGGGGGTCCTGCCGGAGCTGCCGCTCGAAGGCCGCGCCCGGCGCCGAGCACGAACACCCGGTACCGCGCACGGATGCCCGGTGCCGAGCACGGACACCGGGCACCCCGCTACGGCGCCGGCAGGACCGTCCGGTGCCCCGAGGCCCGCGAGAGCATCGGCGGGCCCGGACGGTCCTGGCGGATGGGGAACGAGCGGACGGAGAACGCGCTCAGTTCGGGCAGATGCCGCGGGCGTAGTCGACCGTGGCGGCGACCTGCGAGTAGCGCCACTCGGGTGCCAGCAGGTTCGTGTCGAGCTGGGCGGCCGCGTCCGGGCTCTCCACCAGGTAGCCGAAGTCCTGCAGCCAAGCGGGGTAGAGGTTCTTCGAGCCGACGAAGAACGCCGAGCCATCGACCGCGACGACCTTGTGGTGCAGCGCGTACGGGTGACCGTCGGCCCAGGTCGCGGTCGGCGCCGCGCGGAAGGAGGCGAGCTGGAGGTTGCGGCACATGGTGGCCTTCGCACCCGCCACGTCGCCGGTCCGGGCCGCCAGTCGGGCCTGGAGCGCGTCGCTGACCTCCGAGAGGGACTTGATCTGCGAGTAGCCGCCGCTGCCGACCGTGCCGCGGTTGGCCGGGTCGCTCACCACGATGCGCACCTTGACGTCGGCGGCGAGCTTGGCGGCGAGCAGGTCGTAGAGGCGAAGGTCGTAGCGCGGCAGCGGCGGGCAGGTGCCGTTCAGGTCCTGCTGGGAGATCTCGATGTGGCTGGTGGCGCCGGCCACCAGGGCCCGGAGCGCGCTCTCCTCGGGGTTGACCGTCTCGTAGTCGCGGTCGCCGTTGGTGTTGTCGTGCAGGGCGACCGGGCCGCACTTGGCGTCGGCGGCGGCCGGCAGGTCCGGCTGGTAGGTGGAGGCCGGGTCCGAGCTCCGGATGCCGACGCCCAGGCCGCCGATGGCGATCACCGGCAGGTTGCCGGTGGCCGGCACCGGTCCGGGGTTGGCGTCCTTCTCCAGGTTCGGCAGGCAGGGCGCGCCGTTGCTGGAGGCGAACCAGGCGTTCGACAGCACTCCGGTGTTCTTGCAGGTCCAGCCCCACAGGGTGTCGAGGTAGGAGCCGGCCGAGGCGGCGGCGGGGCCGGTCAGCGCGAGGTCGACGTCGGACACCGGGTGGGTGGTGTCGAGGTAGTCGTCCTTCCAGTTGTTGATGCCGCCGGTGATCACGCTGCGGCCGTCCACCACCAGCAGCTTGGAGTGGTTCCAGGACAGGGCGGTCCTCGACGTGGTCATCGAGGCGACGTTCAGCGTGACGCCGGCGGCGGCCGGGCCGAGCCGGGCCAGCAGGTCGTCCCGGTAACTGGTCGGCAGCGCGGTGATGTTGTAGAGCGGGGCGGCCCCCACCAGGACCCGCACGGTCAGCTTGTTGCCCGCTGCCACCGAGGCCTTCAGGCCCGCGACGATCGCGTCCTGGAACGCGCCGTTGGGGAACGGCGCGAGGGTGGAGATGTCGACGGTGCGGGTCGCGCCGGCGATGTTCGCCGTCATCTTGGCCAGCAGCCTGTCGCTGCCGGCCCGGTCGGTGCAGTTCGGGTCGCCCCAGCAGTTCGGGGTCTGCAGCAGCCAGCCGGCCGGGTCGCCGGCGGGGGCGTCCAGGTTGTTGCCGCCGGTGCGCTGCCAGACCGTCCCCTCCAGGCCGGGCGAGACCTGACGCAGCGTCTGCTCGACGGCGTCCAGGTGCGGGGTGCCGGTGGCGGCGGGCGCCGCCGGGGCGGGTATCCGCGTGTCGGCGGAGGCGGAGGCGGAGGCGGAGGCGGGGGCGGCGGGCAGTGCTGCCAGCGCCGTGCCGAGGGTGAGGGCGGCGGTGAGCGTGGTGCGGGCGGAGCGGCCGAGGCGGGGGGACGGGCGGAGGGACGGGCGACGGAGCACGGGCAATCCTTCAAGAAGTGGCAATGTTCACCTGAAAGGCCCCTTAAAAATACCTGATAGTAACTTGAAGATGTGTCAGGGGCCTGTCGAGATCCGCCCGCTGGGGCTGACGGCCCGGCTGTGACGAGATCGCTCGTCGTCGGCAGGTGTCCGGAGACAGGGAAGAATTTCTTTCCGATCGCCTGCAACCTTTGGTCGGGCTCCACGTCTATGACAGTGAGAAGCGGGGCCGTGATCGCCCCCCGGCCGCACACACACCTGCTGCGGCCCGCTCGCCATCAGTCATTCAGTCATCAGTCATCAATGCGCTGCTGCGGCATGCCCGCAGAACGGTTTCAGGGGAGAACTGTGTCCACCGTCGTTCATGTTCGTCGTACCCGTCGTGCCATCGCCGTCGCCGCCGCCCTCGGCGTAGCCGCCGTCTGCGGATCGGTCGTGGCCGCCGCTCCGGTGGCCTTCGCGGGAGAGCCGTCGCACACCGCGCTCTCCGTCCAGGCCCCGACCTCGGTCGGATTCGCCGGTGGGCCGGTCGAGTTCACCGAGGACATCACCAACTCGGGTCAGGAGAGCACCGGTTACCACCTGGAGCTGCAGACCGTCACCGCCGTCGGAACGCCGCCGGACGCGATCGTGATCGACTACAGGGACCCGGCCGACGGTACGTGGAAGTCGGTGCCGCTGGTGATGACCGGCACCTCCGGAGGCGTCGTGTACGACGGGACGGTGTCCGGGCTCACCGTCCCGGCCGGGCGGACCCTCAGGGTCGACCTGCGGATCGGCGCGCCGATGGGCCTGCCCCACGACGGCGCCACCAACGGCGGCTTCCAGTCCATCGCCCTGCATCCCGCCGTCGTCGCCGACCCCCACGAGCCGGCGCAGGCCGAGGTGACCAGCACGATCAAGGTCACCTCGATCACGAGCTCGCTCGACCACGTGCCCGCCACCGTCGTCGCGGGCGGCACGCCGGTCGAGTTCGACGCCACCCTCGACAACCCCACGCCGTCCGACTACACCAACCTCGGTAACGTCCTGTTCGTGGACCGGCACGCGACCGTGCAGGTGCGTACGGCGGACGGGGCCTGGCGGACGCTGGACAAGGTGGCCGGAATCGCGCCGGACGACCCCTTCGGCGTGTACCTCCAGGGCCGTGACTCCAGCCTCCGGTCGGGCGCCAAGGCCGTCGCCCGGGTGCGGGTGTCGTACGACGCGAAGACTCCGGCGGGCACCACCACGCTCGGCCCGTGCGTGTTCGTCAACGAGGGCCAGCCGTTCCGGGGAACCACGAAATGCGGTACCCACTCGACGATTCAGGTCCTGCCCGCTGCCACGAAGGCGCCCGAGCCGAGCCCGTCCTCCTCGGCCCCGTCGGCCCCGGTGTCCTCGGCCCCGTCTGCCCCGGCCGGCGCCGCCGTGCCGGTCTCCGCGTCCTCCCCGAGCGCTCCGAGCACCCCGGCTCCGGCGGACCCGTCCACCACCTCCACCGCGCCGTCCACCCCGCAGGCCCGCGCCGCCGAGGCCGCGCAGCCTGCCGCGCCGTCATCCGTCCAGCTCGCCTCCACCGGGGCCGACCACTCCGCAGGCCTCGCCTTCGGCGGCCTCGCCCTGACGGCTGCCGGGGCCTGCGCCCTCTGGCTGCGCCGGGTGCTGCGCCGGGCCTGAGCGCGCACGGCGAAGCCGAACGCCAAGGAGCCCGCCACCCTCCCCGGGCGGCGGGCTCCAGCCACCAGCGGCACGTCGGGCGCACAGTGTCATCGCCGGCCAGGCACGGTCCCCGCCCGCCCCGCGTCCTCGTCCGCCCCACACCCCGCGACCCGCATCCCCGGAAATCCGGTGGGAGGCACGTGTCGCGGCGGGCCAGAATGGTCGCATGCCGCACGAAGTCGAACAGTTGCTCGCCGACCTTGACCTCCTCCCTCACCCGGAGCGTCAACGGCTCGTCACGCGCAGGGCCCGGGAGTTCGCCGTCGACGGCGAACTCCCGGGGCTGCTGTCCGACTTGGAACGCTCCGGTCCGTACGGCCGACGGCTGGCCGCGCTCGCCGCGTCCGCCGGCCGCGCCACCGACTTCCTCTCCGAGCGGCTGACCGACCCCGACCCGGTGGTCCGCGGGTACGCCCTGCGCGCCGCCCGCACCCAGGGCATCCCGGACGAGGCGATCGAGGCGGCCTTCACCGACGCCTTCTGCACCCTGCGCCGGCAACTGGCCCGGGTCGTCCGGCACGGCCGCCGGCACCGGCTCGCCGAGCGACTGGTGGGCCGCCTGCGCGCCGAGTGGGGCGATGCCGAGGCCGCCCGGCTGCTCTCCGCCTGCAGCCCCGCCTTCGTCGCGCGGACCCTGCCCGACCTCGCGCACGTCCTACCGCTCGCACCCCTCGCCGCGCGTTTCCCGGACGAGGTCCTGGACCACCTGGAGCGGCTCCTCGCCGAGCACCCCGAGACGCTGAGGCTCGGGCAGTGGCCTGCCCTCGCCGACGCCCTCGGCGCCACCGTGCGGGCCCGCCCCGAACGGGTCCTCGACCTGCTGGAGCGGTTCGGCCCCGATGTCCCGCTGCGCCGCGACCATCTGCCACCGCTGGCCGCCACGGACGCCGAACGCACCGTCCGCCTCCTCGCCGACCCGCGGCGCGGCGCGATCGGGCCGTACACCACGCCCCCGACGAGCGGCACGCTGCGCCGGCTGGTGCGCGCCGACCCGCCCTCGCTCCCCGCCCTGGGCCGCCACTGGCTGGCCGCACCCCGCTGCTTCGCCGCCCTGTTGCGTGCTCTCCCCCCGGGCCGGCGCGACGCGTTCCTCGACCTCGTGTACGCCGGAGCCCTCCCCCGGGAGGCCGAACTCTCCTTCCTGCTACCGCTGTTCCCGCACGCCCGCCGCCACGCCGAGGCGCGACGGCAGGTCGCCGCGCGCCGGGCGGAGGGCCGCCCCTGGGCCCGGATCGCCCCCGCCCTGGCGTACCTGCCCACCGAGGAGGCCCAGCCGGAGCTGCGGGCCGCTCTCTCCCGCCCGGACGCCGACGACCGGTCCGCCGCCTGGACGGCCCTGTTCGCCAACGCGGCGGCTTCGGACGACGGGGCTGTCGTCCAGGACACGCTCGCTCTGCTGCCGCGGCTGCGCAACGAGCAGGACCCGGTGCGCTGCGCGGCGCTGACCGCACTCGTCCAGGTGCCCGCCCGGCTGCTGACCCGGGCGGCGGTGCCCCTCCTCGACGTCTGTGTCCAGGACGCGGTCGACGCCCGTGACTGCTCGTACGCCACCCGCGCCGCCCTGCAGAAGCTGGTCGCCGAGGTGTTGCGCGAGCACGCCGTCGCCGACGGGACCGAGCTGGTCGAGTGGGCGCTGCGGAGCCTGCGCAGGATCGCTGGGCAGACCGGCACGGTCGAACTCGGCCGGCTGGAGCACCGGCTGCGGCGGGGCCAGGAGCACGCCGTGTTCGCGACCTTGCGGCCGTGGCTGGACACCATGGCCGACACCGCGGAGTACTGGCTGCTGTTCACCCTGGCCCGTTCGCTCGGCCGACGGGCCCGCGGCGTCCCGGCGCTGCAGGAACTCCTGCTGCACGCCCTCCGGTTCGGGTCGGACGGCGCGTTCGGCACGGTCGCCGCCCTGTGGCTGGACGACCCGCGCACCCGCGGCGCCCGGGTCGCCGAGATCCTCGAACTCGAGCCCTCCGCCGCCGTCCTGTCACCGGTGGAGGACGTACTGGTCGAGCGGCGCACCGACCTGCTCGACCCGCTGCTCGCCCCCCTGCCGCCGTACGGGCGGTTCCTCAGGCGGTCGCAGCGGGCGACCCTGCCGCCGACCCGGTCGGCGAGCCGCTGGACACCGCGCCAGTGGCGGGCCGCCGCCCGCCTCGCCGCCACGGCGGCGAGCGATCCCACTCTGCCGCTGCACGGGCGTGCCGCGGCCGTCCACGCCGCCGCCGCGATCCCGCAGTACGGCGAGGCGGTCGTCCGCGCCCAGCTGGACTCCGCCGAGGTGGTGCTCGCCGAGGCGGCGCTCGCCGCGCTGGCCTGGACGGACCGGCCCGCCGACGCGCTGCGCGATCTGCTGGCCCACGCGGGCGGCGATCGCGCCCGGGTCGCGGTGTACGCGGCCACCCGGGCCGCCCGGTTCGTCCCGCCGGGCGAGCTCGCCGAGCGGCTCGGCGAGTTGCTGTCCCAGGCGCGGGGCAGCAAGGTGACCAGCCGCAAGGAGGCCGTGCGGCTGGCCGCCGAGCACCTGCCGCCGTCGGCCGCCGCCGACCTGCTCGTCGCCGCGTACGGTGCCGAAGGCCAACACCACGACGTGCGCGCCGCGGCGGTCGCCTTCGCGACCGACCTGCTGGACGCCGAACCCGTCTGGGAACTGCTCGCCGACGCCGCCGGGCAGGCACCGCCGTCCGTGCGCCGCGCCGTACTACGGGCCGACCCGGGGCACCTGCCCGAGACCCACCGGGCCCGCTACGCCAGGCTGGTGGCCTCCGTCGCCGCCGCGCCGGACCCGGAGGTCGCCGCACCCGCCCTCGCCGCGTTGCCGCGGTGGGCGGTCTGGGCCCCGGAGACCGCGGACACGGCCCGGCGGGCCGTCACCGACCCGGCCAACCGGGGCGGCTGGCAGCAGGCGGCGGGCGCCGTCCGTGCGCTCGCCGCCTCCGGGCTGCCGCACCCGCTCGGCGGTGCGGCCCCTGGCAGCCTGCTGCACCGCACCCTCGCCGAACTCGCCGCCGCCGCACGGACGGACGACCTCGACGCCGGGGACGACCGGGACCTGCCGGCCCGCCGGAGGCTGGCCCACCTCACCGACCTCCCGGCCGACGACCGCCACCGGCCGCTGCTGGCCGGCGCCGCCGACCTGCTCGCGGACGAACCCGACCTGGCGGGCATCAGGGCGGCCGCGCTGCGGCGGCTGGTGGACCCCACGGCCGGGCCGCAGGCGCTGGCGGCCGCGCTCGGCGCGCTCGCCGACGCCCACCGGGGCCGGCCGGCGGCGGCCGCGCTCACCGCGCTGGCGCTGTCGCGGGAACACGCCTCGGGCCCGCTGCCGCCCCCCGGGACGATCGATGTGCTGGCCCGGACCGCGCGCCGTGAGGGGGACACCGGCGCCGCTGCCGGACTTTTCGCCACGGCGCTGACGGAGGCCTTCGGGGACCGCCTCGGCTGGCCCCAGGAGTGGCGGGCCCTGTTGTGCGGGCTGCGCGGCCACCCCTCGGCGGACGTCCGCGAGCGCGCCCTCGCCGTCGTCACGCACCGGGAGTGACCTGCTGCACGCACCGGGAGTGACCTGAGGCCGCGCCGTCCGCCGCCCGGTGCCTCGACAAGGCGGGCGGCCCCGTTCCTCGGGAACGGGGCCGCCCGGGTGAGCCGGTCGGCGTCAGTCGCAGTACGGCAGGGACTCCTGGCTGCTGTCGTAGCTTCCGTTGGAGAAGTTCCACGTGACGGTCTGACCGTTGCAGCTGTGGCCGCCGGCGGTGAAGTTCCAGTTGCCGTGGTAGAGACGGGTGTTCGACACGCCGGTCACCGGGATGGATCCGGAGTCCCACCACCACGAGCCGACGTTCGGCTGGGGCGAGCCCGTGTTCGAGTTGTGGTTCGAGCTGGACTTCACGTCGATCAGGCCGCCGTGCCAGTTGCCGTTGACGTAGTTGGTGTTCCACAGGTTGATCTCGGTGTAGGCCTGCTTGCTGCAGGAGTTCCACGCGAGGTAGGCCCGACCGATCGACTGGCCGCCGGCCACGATGGTGCGGGCAGGCCCGAGCACCTGGCCGCAGTCGGCCGTGCCGGCGGTTCCCGCGGCGGCGGTTCCCGCTCCGACCGTGGCGAACGTGAGGCTGCCCGCGATGACGGTGAGCACAGCCGAGGCGGCGCGCAGACGCGTGCTGATCCGCATGACTCTCCTTGGGAAGAGCTTCGAGGTGACTGTGGGTCACCCGTTGGCACCAATGCTTCCACCGGACCTGCACGCGGTCCATATGAACGACGTCAAGGGTCCGCTGGGACGGGTTCACCCGGATGCTGCGACGAGGATGGCGCCGGGCCGGAGCGCCGGGACGCAGAGTAGATAGTCCGATAATCATGGTGCGAAAGGGATGTGGCAGTGTGCGCAAGAGCCGGAGCGGGACTCAGGCTGGGATCCGTCCTGGGCGGCCTGATGTTGACGGCGTGTTCGACCCCCGCCCCGCATGTCGTGGACGGCAGCGGCGCAGAGCCCCGCGGCGGTGCGGTGGTCATCGCGGCTGATCAGGAGGCCGGGCGGGCCCCCGTGCCGGCTGGTCCGCCGCTCGCTGCGGCCGACCCGGGGCCCGGTCAGGCAGACCCGGGGGCCGGGCAGGCCGGCGTTCGGGGTAGTGCGCTGATCGTCGCGGTCGATCAGGCGTCCCGGCAGGTTCTCGTCCTGGACGGCGAGACGGCGCGGGAGTCCGGACCCGAGGCAGGATCGGAGGCCGGACCCGAGGCCGACGGGTTGCCGGTGGTGTGGTCGTGGACCGCTGACGGCGACGATCGGCTGGCCGACCTGGAGCCGGCCCGCAGCTGGGCCAGGCCCACCGAGGCCAGGGACGTGGTGCTCGACGGTGAAGGCTCCCTCCTGGTCACCGCCTCGGGTGGCCTGGCAGCCCTGGTCGACACGGCGACCGGCACACCGATCTGGGCCACGGACCTCGGCACCTACGCCAACCCCCACAGCGCGGAGCTCCTACCGGACGGCAACGTCGCCGTGGTCGCCAGCACCGCCGGCTGGGTGCGGCTGTACGCGGCCTCGGAGGGGCCCCGCAGCACCACCTACACCGAGCAGGAACTCGACGGGGCCCACGCCGTGCAGTGGGACGAGAGCGCGGAACTGCTCTGGGTGCTCGGGGACGACACCCTGCTGGCCCTTCGGGTCGGTGGCACGCCCGACATCCCGTCCCTCACCCCCGAACGCAGTGTCCCCCTTCCGGAAGTCGGGGGGCACGACCTCGCACCTGTGAGCTCCGCGCCGGGGACGTTCTGGGTCAGCACCGGCGACCGCCTGTGGCGCTACGACTCACACCTCGACCGCTTCGAGGCCGTCGGGCTGGGCGCGGAGGACTCGGCCCGCGGGATCAAGAGCGTGGGCAGTGAACCCGTCACCGGTCGCCTGCTCACCATCACGCCCGATCACGCCGGGTCCTGCTCCTGGTGCACCTCCGCCGTCACCTTCCACCACCCCGACGGGACGCTCGCGCTGGCCGGAACCGAGCTGTACAAGGCCCGCTGGTGGACCACACCGCTGCCAGGTCCGGGCCCGACGAACCGACCCCGGTAGCGCGGTCCTCCGACAGCCGCGGGCCGCGCCCGACGCGCCGGTCCGGTACACCGGCCCCGCGCCGACGTGCCGCGCCTCGCCCGTGTCAGCGGGGGAGAACGGACTTCACCAGGTCGTTCGCCGAAATGAGCCCCAGCCCCGGGACGGCGTCCCGCAGCACCTTCACGGCCCGGACCGGGTCCAGCGCGGGGTCGACGTCCGCCGCGGACAGGATCCGGCTCGCCCACCGGCGGACACGCTCCTCGTCCGCCACGATCACCTGGCGATCCACCACGCGAAGGGCTGCCTCCAACCCGGGCCGCTCCGCCGCGCCCGCCGTCCGTATTTCCGCCAGGAGCTCGGCGCGGACGTCGTCCAGGTCATGCAGGACGACGATGGGATGTGTGTCGTTGGTGAACACGTGAGTTCTCCGATCAGAGCACGAAGCAGAGCACGAAGCAGAGCAGGAAACAGCACGGGAAGCGCGCGACTGCTCGGTGGGCTCTCGTGTGGACCTGTCGCCGGCTCCCCGTGGATTCCAACCTAAACCACCATGCGAACCTCCCGCTGCCGCGCCGGTGGCAGACTCCCTCGCCACGGAAACGGCCGGACCATCCGCACCACTGCGAAGCCGGCCCGGCCGAACTGATGTCCCATCAGTCCGCACGTCCCCTATCCTCGCGTTTGAGGGGAGGCCAACGGACCGTCATGACCGCCTCCCACCTGCGCATACCGCCGCCGTCACCCTCGTCGACCACGTCGCCGACGTCCTGGGCGAGTCCTCCACCAGCGATCAGCCCGCGACCCCGGGTGCCGACGTTGCTGCCGCCAGACCGCCTCGCCGAGCCTCTGCGACCACCATGTACTGGAGATCCCGATGCCCGCCCCCGGACCGACGACCAACGCCCCGCCGGTGAACGGGATACCGCCCGGGCGTCCGTTCTCGTGGCGATTCACCACCCCGTTGTTCGTCGGTTCGGCGCTCAACCCGATCAACAGCTCGCTGATCGCCACAGCCCTCGTGCCGATCGCCCACGGACTCGGCGTGTCGATCGGGCGGACCGCCGCGCTGGTGACGGCCCTGTACCTGGCCAGCGCGATCGCCCAGCCCACCGCGGGCAAGGCCGCCGAGGTGTTCGGCCCACGGCGGGTGTTCCTGGCCGGAACCGGACTCGTCATCGTCGGAGGACTCATCGGCGGCGCCGCCGACAGTCTTCCGATCCTCCTGATCAGCCGGGTGCTGATCGGGTTGGGCACCTCGTGCGCCTATCCGACGGCCATGCTGCTGATCCGCCGCCGCGCCGAGGACGCCGGTCTGGACAAGCCGCCGGGCGGAGTGCTGGGCGGCCTGCAGATCGCCGGCATCGCCACTGCCTCGCTCGGGCTGCCCCTGGGCGGTGTCCTGGTGGCCGCGCTGGGCTGGCGATCCGTGTTCCTCATCAACGTTCCGGTCGCACTCGTCGCGCTGGTCACGACAGTGGCCTGGGTCCCGCCCGACAGCCCACGACACAGCCCACCCGGCACCCCACCGCACAGCCCACCCGGCACCCCACCGGACCGCCGCCGACGCGCCCGTGACATCGCGGCCGCCCTGGATGCCGTCGGCATCGCCGGGTTCGCCGCCGCGATGATCACGCTCCTGCTGTTCCTGTTCGCCCTGCCCGACGTCCACTGGTACCTGCTGGCGATCTCCGCCGTGCTGTGGATCGCCCTGGTGCTGTGGGAGCTGCGAGCCGGCACCCCGTTCCTCGACCTGCGCCTGCTCGCCGGCAACCGGGCCCTGACCAGTACCTACCTTCGCTACGGCCTGGTCCTGGTCTGCGCGTACGTCGTGCTCTACGGCGTCACCCAGTGGGCCCAGAGCGTCCGGGGCCTGTCCGAGACCGAAGCCGGCCTGCTCCTGTTGCCCATGACGCTCATGTCCGGCCTGGTGATCTCGCTCGTCTCCCGGCGCAACACGGTGCGCGGACCGGTCATGGCAGCGGCCCTGGCCTGCCTCGTCGGCTCCGCCGGCGTCCTGCTGCTCAGCACCTCGGGCTGGATCGGATGGGTCGTGGTGGTCACGCTCGTCTTCGGCGTCGCCATGGGCACGTCCGGCGCGGGCAACCAGACCGCCCTCTACGAACACGCCCCCGCCGAACAACTCGGCACCGCCTCGGGCCTGCTGCGCACCTTCGGCTACCTCGGTTCGATCGCCGCTTCCGCGATCACCGGCATCGTCTTCCGCACCCACGTCTCCGACCGCGGCATGCACCTCATCGCCTGGATCATGGTCGGCGTCGGCGTGGTCCTGGTCCTGACGACCCTCGCCGACCGCATCCTGCGTACCCGGCCGACCCCCTGAGCAGGTGTCTGTGGGGAGGACGCCGTCGGCCCGGTCACCTGCGAATGTGAACGGGGGAGTGGGTTCGACGCCTCTTTGCTGCGGGGGTGTTTCGTTCCCGTGTACATATGCCCAGATCACTGGCGTTGTGCACCAGTCGTACACAGACTCGCATCTGCACGATCGTGCACTCGGCTCTCGCCCCAGAAGGTTTCCACCTGCATGCGTACCTCCTCCAGACCCGACGTTCCCCAGGCGCACCCGCCGCACCTGGTGGGGAGGTGCCGTCCGTGCTCCGGTATGTGACACGCAGGGCGGCGGGCTGGTTCCTGGTGATCGCCATGGCCACCAACGCCACGTACTTCCTGGCCAGTTGGTTCCTCGACCCGCGCTCGAACTTCAAGGAGCTGCGCCCGGTCCGTACCGAGGAGCAGATATCCCGGGCCCTGGCCCCCTACAACCTCGACCCGCACGAGCCGCTGCTCCACCGCTGGTGGGACTGGCTGACCGGCGTGGTCCTGCACTTCGACTGGGGCCGCTCCCCGGTCGGGGTCCAGGTGAACGGGGAGATCGGCTACCGCTCCCTCGTCAGCGCCGAACTGGTGATCGGCGCGACGGTCCTGTCGGTCGTCGTCGGTGTCGCCCTCGCGGTCCACACCGCCTCGCGCCAGTACGGCTGGAAGGACCGGGCCGCCCAGGCCCTCTCCATGGCGCTGTTCAACGTCCCGGTGTCCATCGCCGCCCTCGCCCTGGTGCTGGTGGCCATCTGGTTGAACGAGCAGGCCGGTTGGCACTTCCTGTACGTCGCGGGGGAGAACTCGCCCGGCGTGGAAGGGTTCTGGGCGACGGTCGGTGACCGGCTGCTGCACCTGATCCTGCCGACACTGACGCTCACCCTGACGGGGTACGTGGGCTACCACCTCACCCAGCGCTCCCTGCTGCTGGACGTCATCGGCTCCGACTTCGTGCGCACCGCCCGGGCCACCGGGCTCACCCGGGCCCAGGCGATCCGCCGGCACGCCCTGCGCACCGCCCTGATCCCCACCGCACAGTCCGTGGCCTTCAGCATCCCGGCCGTCTTCACCGGCGCGGTCCTCACGGAGACCATCTTCGGCTGGAACGGCATGGGCCAGTACTTCATCCAGACCATCAGCAAGAACGACGTGCACGGCACCGTGGCGACCGCCGCCTTCGCCGCCGCCCTGACCGCGATCGGTGCGATCCTCGCGGACATCGCCACCGTCCTCCTCGACCCGAGAGTGCGGGTGAGCTGAGATGGGCACCCCTGTGAGCCCCGATGTGAGCCCCGATGTGCACGACGTGCACGACGGGCAGTACCTGGGCCGGCACCGGCTCTACCTGCGGCGCTTCCTGCGCAACCGGATCGCCGTCGCCGGCGTGGTGATCTTCCTGCTGCTCGTGCTGTTCAGCGCGCTCGGCGACCTGTTCACCCCGTACGGCTACGCGGACGCCGACTTCTCGGCACTGACCCAGGCCCCCAGCGCCGAGCACTGGTTCGGCACCAACCAGGGCGGCAACGACGTCTACGCCGCCGCCGTGCACGGCCTCCAGCGCTCGCTGGCGATCGCGGTGAGCGTGTCCGTGCTGACCGTCGCCATCGCCGCGGTCGTGGGCGCAGGCGCGGCCTACCTCGGGGGCCGGGTGGAGAAGACCACCCTCGCCGTCATCCACTTCCTGCTGATCGTGCCCTCCTTCCTCATCCTCGCCCTGGTCTCGCACCGGCTCGCGGGCGACTGGCGGGTCCTCATCCTCGTGCTGACGGTGTTCGGCTGGATGTCCACCGCGCGCGTGGTCTGGTCGGTGTCCACGTCCCTGCGCGAACGCGACTACGTGCGCGCCGCGGAGTACATGGGCGTGCGCCCCCTGCGCATCGTGGTGCGCCACATCATCCCGAACCTGGGCTCCCTGCTCATCGTCAACCTCACCCTGGGCGTGGTCTCCACCGTGCTCAGCGAGACCGCCCTGTCCTTCCTGGGCTTCGGCGTGCAGACCCCGGACGTGTCACTGGGCACGATGCTCGCCGACGGCGCGGGCACCATCACCAGCGCCCCCTGGCTCTTCGCCTTCCCCGCCGGGCTGACCGTCCTGCTCACCGTCTCGATGACCTTCGTCGGCGACGGCCTGCGCGACGCCCTCGACCCGACGTCCACCACCGGCGCGGCAGGAGGCCGACGATGACCCTCGCACCCGCCCACCGCACCGGGCCCGCGGCCGGCCCCCCGGCCGGGCCCGCCGAGCCCGCACCCGTCCTGTCCGTACGCGACCTGAGCGTCTCCTTCCCCTCCGAGGCCGGACCGGTGGAGGCCGTGCGCGGCATCGGCTTCGACCTGCTGCCCGGGCGCACCCTGGGCATCGTCGGCGAGTCCGGCTCCGGCAAGTCCGCCACCGCCCTGGCCGTCATGGGCCTGCTGCCGCCCACCGCGCGCCTCGGCGGCCGGATCATGCTGGGCGGCCGCGACCTGGCGGCGATGGACGACAAGGCCCTCTCCCAGGTGCGCGGCAAGGACATCGGCATGGTCTTCCAGGACCCGATGTCCGCGCTCACACCCATCTTCAGCGTCGGCCGACTGCTCTCCCAGGCCCTGCGCGTGCACCGCGAACTGTCGAAGAAGGACGCGTGGGAGCAGGCGGTGGAACTGCTCGACCTGGTCGGCATCCCCGACCCGCGCGAACGCGCCAAGTCGTTCCCGCACGAGTTCTCCGGCGGCATGCGCCAACGCGTCGTCATCGCCCTGGCCATCGCCAACAAGCCCTCGGTCCTCGTCGCCGACGAGCCCACCACGGCGCTCGACGTCACCGTCCAGGCGCAGATCCTCGACGTGCTGCGCCTGGCCCAGCGCGAGACCGGCGCCGGCCTCGTCCTGATCACCCACGACCTGGGCGTGGTGGCCGGCCACGCCGACGACGTCGCCGTCATGTACGCCGGACGGATCGTCGAGCACGCGAGCGTCGACGAGCTCTTCCGCCGCCCCACGATGCCCTACACCGCCCGGCTGCTGGCCAGCGTCCCCACCGTGGACAGCGGCGTCGAACGGCCCCTGATCCCGGTCGGCGGCGAGCCGCCCTCCCTGGTCGGCCTGCCCGGCGGCTGCCCCTTCGCGCCCCGCTGCGCGGTCGCCCAGGACGTGTGCCGGGCCACCGAACCGGACCTGACGGCACTGGACCCGACCACACCGGACCCGACCACACCGGACTTGACCACACCGGACCCGACCGCACCGGGCGGCCAGCACGAACACGGCGGCCGCGTCGCCTGCCACCGCGCGCGGGAGATCGCCGACGGCACCCTCGACCCGGCCGGGCGCGCCGCTGCCGTGCCGCCGGCCCGCGCCGGAGAGCGGACCGCGGGCGAGGTGGTCCTGCGCGTGGAGGACCTGGTCAAGACCTTCCCCGTCACCAAGGGGGCCCTCCTCAAGCGCCGGGTGGGAACCCTGCACGCGGTCAACCACGTCAGCTTCGAACTGCGCGCGGGCGAGACCCTGGGCCTGGTGGGGGAGTCCGGCAGCGGCAAGACCACCACGCTGCGCGAGGTGCTGCGGCTGCGCGCCCCCGAGGGCGGCCGCATCGAGGTGGCCGGCACCGACGTCGCCACGCTGCGGTCGGCGGCCCAGGTGCGCGAGCTGCGCCGCGACGTCCAGATCGTCCTCCAGGACCCGACGGACGCCCTGGACCCCCGCCTGACCGTCTTCGACCTGCTGGCCGAACCGCTCCAGGCCGCCGGTGCCGACCGGACGGCCATCCGGTCCCGGGTCACCCGTCTCCTGGACCTGGTGGGCCTGGACCGCACCATGGGCGACCGCTTCCCCGCCGCCCTGTCCGGCGGCCAACGCCAGCGCGTCGGCATCGCCCGCGCCCTGGCCCGTGAGCCGAAGCTGCTGGTCCTGGACGAACCGCTGTCCGCGCTGGACGTCTCGGTGCAGGCCGAGATCATCAACCTGCTCGCCCGGCTGAAGCGCGAACTGGGCCTGGCGTACCTGGTGGTGGCCCACGACCTGGCCGTGGTGCGCTACGTCTCCGACCGCATCGCGGTGATGTACCTCGGGCACATCGTCGAGTCCGGTGCCACCGAGGAGATCTTCGCCCGGCCCCGGCACCCGTACACCCAGGCCCTGCTGTCGGCGATCCCGGTGCCCGACCCGGAGCGCGAGCGCCACCGCGAGCGCCACCGCGAGCGCGTCGTCCTCGCGGGCGAGCAGCCCAGTGCGACCCGGCTGCCGGAGGGCTGTGTGTTCGTCGACCGCTGCCCGCTGTACCGGGAGGCCGACGAGAGCGTACGGACCCGCTGCCGCACCGAGCGGCCGGCGACCGTCGGCGCCCCGGACGGCTCCGACCACCAGTACGCCTGCCACGCGGTCTGACACCCGCCCCGTCCCACCCCCCTTCTCACCGATTCCCACCAAGGACATCCCATGCGCCGGAAGCTCGCCCTGCCCCTCGCGCTCGCCGCGGCCGTCGCGGTCGCCGCCACCGCGTGCTCATCCCCGTCCCCGTCCTCCTCGTCCTCCTCCGGCGGATCCTCCGGGCCGAAGGCCGAGAACGCCGCCAAGGTCGCGTCCTCGGTCACCGACTACAACCCCCAGCCGTACGAGAACATCAAGGACGGCGGCACCTACACCACCGCGGGCACCTTCGACGAGCAGGGCAACCCCTTCAACGTCAACGGCACCCTGAACGCCTCGCGGATCTGGGCCTGGTACAACGCCCACGCCATCACCTACTCGCCCACCGGCGAGGTCCAGTACAACCCGGACTACTACAGCGACGTGAAGGTCTCGGTCGAGGGCGGCGATCAGAAGGTCGTCATCACCCTCAACCCCAAGGCCGTCTTCAACGACGGCACCCCCATCGACTGGCGGGCCATCGAGGCCACCTGGAAGGCCAACAACGGCTCGGACAAGGACTACGCGGCCTCCTCCACCGACGGCTACGACCGCATCACCTCCGTCACCCGGGGCGCCGACGACAAGCAGGCGGTCATCACCTTCAAGGGCGTCAACGCCTCCTGGTCCGCGCTGTTCACCACCTTCCTGCACCCCCAGGCCGCCACCGTCGACAACTTCAACAAGGCGTACGTCAAGACGGCCCACCCCGAATGGGGCACCGGACCGTACACCGTGGGCACCTGGGACGAGCACTCCGGCAACATCACCTTCGTGCGCAACCCCAACTGGTGGGGCCGGCCGGGCAAGCTCGACAAGCGCGTCTACGTCAACCTGGAGAGCGCCGCCTCGATCAACGCCTTCAAGAACGGCGAACTCGACTACGCCCCCGTCGGGACCGCGGAGAACCTCAAGCAGGTGAGGACGGTCAAGGACGCCGAGATCCGCAGCGGCGGCAGCCCCTTCGAGTACGCGCTGTACCTCAACGCCAAGTCCCCGTTCCTCGGTGACGTCCAGGTCCGCAAGGCGGTGCAGGAGAGCATCGACCGTCCGCAGATCACGAAGATCCGGTTCCAGGGCCTCGACTACACGGAGCCGCTGCCCGGCTCGGCGGTGCTCTACAGCTTCCAGCAGGGCTACCAGGACAACGTCGCCGCTGTCCTGAAGTACGACCCGCAGGAGGCGCGGAAGACCCTGGACGCGGCCGGCTGGAAGCCCGGAGCCGACGGCATCCGCGCCAAGGACGGCAAGCAACTCGAGCTCGGCTACACCGTGCTCGGCGACGACCCCATCGAGAAGGCCACCGCCGGAGCGCTCACCGCGATGCTCAAGGCCGTCGGCGTGAAGGTGAACGTCAACAAGGTCTCCGAGAACGACTTCTCCAAGGTGCTCAGCGACCGCCGCTTCGACCTGTTCATCTCCGGCAACCGCTCGACGGACCCCTTCGGCGCGCGGTACCTGTGCGACTTCTACTGCTCGGACCGTGACTCCAACATCACCGGAGCCGGAACTCCCGAGCTGGACAAGGAGATCCGCGCCACCGGCGAGATCGCCGACCTCGGCCAGCAGGTCGCGGCCGTCAACAAGGTCGAGCAGAAGGCCCTCCAGCAGTACGCCTTCCTGCCGCTCTACAGCGGACCCTCCACCTACGGCATCAGGAAGGGCCTCGCCAACGTCGGTGCCACCATCTTCTACAGCCCGCTGCCCGAGACCATCGGCTGGCAGAAGTAGCACCGGCGTTCCGGCGCCCCTGCGGGGCCCGCTCGTGAGCAGCACCATTTGACGAGCAGGGCCGAGGACGCCGCGGCCCAGCAGCTCGCCGCCGCCCCCGGGCGCTCCCGCCCGGGGGCCGGGGCGCCTCAACATCGGCCGCGCGCCTCCGGGTGGACGGCGCCGGGGGTGTGGAGCGGTGGCCGGGTGTCCGTCCCGCGTGCTGGAGAAGGGGGGATCTGCACCACGCGGGGCGGGGGAGCGGGTACGGGCGGGGGCCGGGACCAAGCGTGGGGCGCGCGGCCCGTCCGTGGGCGTGGGACCGGGTGTGCAGGGAACGCTCCGCCGGCCGGCGCGAGGTGTGGACCGGCCGGCGGAGGAGGGTGATCAGGCCTGCGAGCGGCGGCGCGAGGCGACGACCGCGCCGGCGCCCAGCACGACGGCCGCGCCGGCGGCGGCGCCGAGCTGCCCGAGCGGGGCGGTCGAGCCGGTGGCGGCCAGCGAGCCACCGGCGGTGCTCCGGCCGTCCGTGGTGGCGGTGGTCGTCGTCGCGGTGGTCGTCGTGCCGCCGGCGGCCGAGACGGGGGCGACCGTGGCGTCGGGGGTCACGGTGGTGACCGCCCGGGTGGTACCGGAGCCGCTCCGCGAGGTCTCCGTAGCGGTTTCGGCAGAGGTCTTCGCGGCGGCCTGGTCCTTGGCCCGGGCGGTGAACTGGCCCTCCTTCAGGAAGGCCCGGACCTCCGCGATGCCGCCGTCGAGCGCGGCGAGGCCGGCCTTGCGGACCTCGGGCCCCCCGGCCTCGACGAGCTGCGAGACGTGGATCCGGTCGTCGCTCGCCCGCAGCGGCTCCAGCTGCGTCTTCAGGAAGTTCTCGACGTCCGCCGCGCTGCCGGCGAGCGCCTTCTCGGCCGCCTCCCGGACGTGGCGGCCGGTGCCCGCGTCGGCGAGGACGTCCTGGACCTTGGCGCGGTTCTCGTCCTCCGCCCGGGCGACGTACTGGCCGGTCTTCAGGAAGGCGCGGACGTCCTCGATGGTGCCGGACATCGCGGCGTTGGCGGCCTTCTTCACCGCCGGGCCGCCGTGGGACATGATCTGGCTGAGCAGGACCCGGTCGTCGTGCTCGGCGGCCGTCTTCAGCCCCGTGTCGAGGAAGCGCTCGACATCCGCGGCGGTTCCCGCCAGCGCCTGCTGGGCGCCCTCGCGCACACCCGGTCCGCTGTTCGGGTCGTCGAGGAGGTGCTGCAGCTTGGCGCGGTTCTCGTCCTCGGTCCGGGCCGTGTACTGGCCGACGTTCAGGTAGGCGCGGAACACGTCGAGGTCGTTCGAGCCGAACACGGCGTTGGCGGCCTTCGTGACGGCCGGGCCGGCGGCGTTCATGGTCCGCAGGATCGCGATCCGCGCGTCGTCCCGGCGGATCCTGTCCGCCTCCACCGCGAGGAAGTGCGCCCGGTCCGCGGGGGTGCCGGCGAGGGCCTGGCCCGCGTGCTCGCGCAGGTAGTCGCTCGGAGCCGTGAGCAGGTAGTCGTTCGGGTAGACGAGCAGCCTCTCGATCGCCGCCCGGTTCTCCTCGTCCGCCTTGGTCTCGGCCGGGTCGGTCTGCGCCTGCCCCGTCGGGACGGTGTCGGCGAACGCCGGGGCGGCGCCCAGGGCGACGGGTGCGGCGGCTGCGGCGAGGAGAACGGCAGCGAGCGAATTGCGGATCTTCAACGGTCCCCCGGGATCTGAAACACGGATGAGCCCGACGCGGCTTCGTGACGGTCGGCCGGGTGATCGTATAGCAACGGTACCCCCCGCTGGCGAACACATTTCCGTCACGTCCCACGCCTAGGCTTCGTCGCGAACCGCCTGGTCACACCGGCTCACACCGGCTCACACCGGCCGGGAGAGCTGCCCGGCTGGTCCTCAGTGCAGCTGACTGAACCAGCGCACGACGGCGGCGGTACCGGCGACGTTGGAGCCGAGGTGTCTGGAACCCGCGAAGTCGGGGGTACCGAGGTCGACGACCGCCGCGTTCACGCCGTGCGTTCGCAGCGTGGCCTCGCAGTGGTCGGTGTTGGCGTTGGCCGCCTGCTCGTCCGCGTCGGCCGTGTACAGGCGGAGCGGGGCGCGTGGTGCCCAGTCGCAGGTGCTGTCGGCCACCCGAAGTGCCGTGGCCAGCCGACCGGTTGGGTGGCGCAGCAGCTCGAACCCGTGCGGGGTGAGCAGTGCGTCGATGGTGTCGGGTGTGCCGGCGAAGAGTTGCGGGCCGGTGTGTGAACCGTCGAACAGCGCCTCGACCGTGCGGTCGTACGGGGCCTGGAACACCTCGTCGGGGGAGTCGTAGAGATGGTGCAGCCGGTTCCAGGCGACGAGGAGGTACGCCGAGTACAGCACACTTGATTTCGTGTCGAGGGAGCCGTCGAGCAGCGCCGGCAGCTCGGCCTGCCGGAAGTCGTAGGCGCCGCTGACCGGCGCGACGGCCCGGAGCCGGAACCACCGGTCGTCGCCGGCCTGGAGCGCCCGTGCGAGTCCCATCGCCGCCGAGGCGCCCTGGGAGAACCCGGTGACCAGCACGTCGTGCCCCAGTGCCCGGCCCGTACGCGGGACGAAGGCGCGGGCGGCCCGGAGCATGTCCAGGGAGGCGGTGGTCTCCGACGGCACGTCCATCCAGGGGTGGAGTCCCGGGCCGGCGCCCAGGCCGAGGTAGTCCGGGGCGACGGCGGCGAACCCGGCGGACGCGTACGTGATGGCGGGTGAGGACACGAACCCGGCCTTGGCCGTGGAGGACGGGGCGTCGGCCCGGTAACTGGCCGTGCCGTGGGTGAACGACACCGTCCGCAACTCGTGTTCGCCGCCGCGGGGCAGCACCAGCAGCCCGCTGGCGGTGACCGGCCGGCCGGCGGGGTCCACGGTGCGGTACACCAGCCGGTACGCGTCCACCCCGAACCGGACTGCACCCGCGTCATACCCGGCGGCGGCCAGCGCCCCGGCGACGTCCTCCTTCGCGGCCAGGGTGGTCGTCTGCTGAACGGAAACCAGCCGTCCGCGATCGCTCCGATGCACCGTGTCCGCCGAGGCGGCTCCCGTCGAAACAGCCGCGGTAACCAGGACGGCCAGGACTGTCCCGACGTTCCGCCGGCCGAGCACGGGCCGTGGCGTGCTTGCTAAGTAGGTGGATTTCATGCCACCGACGCTACGCACGGTCACCTTCGTGCCACAGTCCGGCCAGCGGGCGTATCCGTCCTGGGGCTAGCCCTACCGCGACACCGAAGAGCTCGACCGGGTGGCCCACACCCGCCTCGACCGCTCCGTCGACGAACTTCTCGGACCGAACTGCACTGACAGCCCTGTCGTGGACATGTCTCCATGTCCGGCCCCGGACAGTCCGGTTGGGGACAGCCGGAACATCTTCCGGCGCCTTCGACGAGCGGGAAAGCTGGTGACCGCCGCCAGGGAGAACAACCCCAGCCTGATCACCCGAAGCCACCAGGCCTCGCCCCGGCTCAACCGGCGCTGCACCGGGAAGGAGAGGCGCCGTCAACCCCGCTCGCCAGGATCGGTGGCGAGGCGGCCGAGCATCGCCATCACGGTGATCCGCGCGTCCTTGTCGTTCGTCACCGCGCAGTGGGCGGAGACGCCTCGCTCGTCCGGGTCTTCATCCGGATCGGTCAGGCCCACCCTGATCAGGTCGACGGCGTACTCGCGGCACTGGGAGTAGTCCGCTGCGGCGCGCACCGCCTCGACGTGGTCGATGCGGTCGGGGTCCGCGGCGCGCAGCAGGGCGGGGGTGGGCATCGGGCCCAGCGTCTCCCCGATCCATTCCGAGACGGTCTCCCGGGGGCAGCCCTGGTCCAACCGCGAAGCGCTCGCCGCGGTGAGCGCCAGGTGGATGAGGAGCGTCCCGAACCATCTGGCGGCCTCGGCCGGAGGCGTGTCCGTACCCGCCGGCGGCATCACGGCGCGGTACAGCGCAGCCAGGTCATCGGCGTGTGCGGCGGCGGCGACTGCCTTCACGGCGCTGCCGAGGGCAGCCTGGTCGATGGTCACGTCGGTGCTTCTTTCCATAGTCGGCAGCCGCCAACTTACCGCTCCGGCGCGGTCGAAGGGCCGCCAACCGCATCATTCCGTGGAATCGGCTCCGTCAAGCAGCGGTCGTCATCCGGTGGCTGTCGTGATCTGCTGTGTGGCCGCTGCTCGTGCAGCGGCCCTCGGCCTGTGCCCTGGCCGAAGGCCGCCGAGTGTTACCGGGCGCTATCGGGGCAGGTGCGGCCGGTCGCCGGGCTCCTGGGTGGGGAACTTCTGGCCCGCGCCGGGAAGGGCGGGCGCCGGATTGTTCGCCACCTCGTACTTGGCCAGTTCGAGCTGCTCGGCGGTCGGGGGCAGTGCCGGGGCCTTGCACACGCCGCCGTTGAACTGGAAGGCCGAGGTCAGGTCACCGAAGGCGCTGCGACGCCAGTCGGTGACGGTGGCCGACCGGACTCCGGTGAACCGCTCCAGGAACTGCAGCACCGAGGTGTGGTCGAAGGCCTCGCCGGCGACCCAACCACCAGTCGTCCAGGGCGAGATGATGATGCACGGCACCCGGAAGCCGCCGCCGATCGGCAGGCCGCCGACGAACTCGCCCGGCGTGCCGGCCGGGGGCACCGGCGGCGGCACGTGGTCGAAGAGGCCGTCGTTCTCGTCGTAGTTGAGGATGAAGACCGTCTTCGCCCAGACCTCGGGGTTCGAGGCGACCGCCTCGATCTTGGAGGCGACGTAGTCGGCACCGGCGGCGGGCAGGTAGTCCGGGTGTTCGGACTGGTAGCTGGTCGGCAGGATCCAGGAGACGGCGGGCAGCCGGTTGTTGCGCGCGTCGTCCTCGAAGGTGCCGGCGGGCCGGGCCGTCATGCCCTTGTGGTGCAGCGCGCTGCCGGGCGCGGCCTGCTGGAAGCTCTTGAAGAGCGAGAGCATGTTGGTGCCGTAGTTGTCGGCCTCCTGGTAGACCTGCCAGCTGACGCCGGCCGCCTCCAGCTGTTCGGGGTAGGTCTTCCAGGTCAGCGGCTTGGGCGCCGAGTTCTTGATGATCGGGCCGCCCTGGCCGCCGTCGGCGCCGATCGAACCCGTCATCCAGTACAGCCGGTTGGGCCAGGTCGGTCCCTGGACCGAGCAGAAGTAGTTGTCGCAGATGGTGAACGACTCGGCCAGGGCGAACTGGAAGGGGATGTCCTCCCGGGTGTAGTACCCCATCACGTACGGGCCGTTGACGCCGTCGGCGGACCGGTGCGCGGGCAGCCACCGGTCCATCTTCCCGCCGTTCCAGGCCCGGTGCTGCACCGCCCAGGAGTGGCTGGTGGACGGGATCGCCTGCGCGCTCGTGGTGAGGGTGTCCAGGTGGAACGGCAGCAGGTAGCCGTCCGGGTTGACGCTGTCGGGCTGGTAGAACACCGAGCGCCCGTTGTCCAGCCGCAGGGCGTTCGGGTCCGCGAAGCCGCGGACACCGGCCAGCGTGCCGAAGTAGTGGTCGAAGGACCGGTTCTCCTGCATCAGCAGGACCACGTGTTCGACGTCCCGCAGCGAACCGGACTTCGGCACCCCCGCCGCCACCGCTCGCTGGACACTCGGTGGCAGCAGGCTCATCGCCGCTGCCGCTCCCATCGCGCCGGCCGCCGATCCCAGCAGCCTCCGTCGGGTCATTCCGGACATCAGCTCTACCTCTCCGTCGCGCCGGTGCGCGTGCGGGATGTCACCGCACCGGACCACCTGTGGTCTTCCCCCAGGTGCTTCGGAGCAGTGGAGATGACGGATGAACAGTCAAGGAATGTCAGGTACCCGCCAGGCGGCCGCGGTCGCCCCCGCAGCACACTGCCGAAAGCTTCGAAGGGATGCCCGAACACCGGGCGGGGGCGGTCGGCACGATGATGGCCAGGCGGTGCTGATGAGAGGTCAGAGTGGCGGCGGTCAGCACGAAGCCCCGGAACCGTCTGGGAGAGGTTCCGGGGCTTCGTCGTGCTCAGCGCGTGGCAGCGGGCTCCGGGAGCCGTCGCGACGTGTTCATCTCCTCGACGGTGGCGACCAGCGGGGCCAGCTCGGGGTTCTTGGCGGCCTCGTCCAGTGCCTCCCGGAGGGCGGCCTCGTTGGTCGGCCTGGCCGCTTCCAGGAGCTCCAGGCCGGGCCTGGTCACGTCGGTGTAGATGCCGCGGCGGTCGGTCGCGCAGAGGTAGCGCGAGAGCAGGCCGCGGTCCTCCAGTCGGGTGACGAGGCGGGTGGTGGCGCTCTGGCTGAGCACCACCGCGTCGGCGACCTGCTTCATCTGCAGGTGTCCGCCCTCACCGTCGTGCTGGCGGCTGAGCACGTCGAGCAGCGAGTACTCGCGCACGCTCAGGTCGTGCTCGGCCTGGAGGGTGCGCTCGATGTGCGCCTCGATCCGGCCGGCCAGGAGGTAGAGGGCGGCCCAGCCGTTGGCGAGGGCGGTCAGCGCGGGGTCCGTGGCGGTCATGGGCGTGGCTCCTTCCGGGTGCGACGCCCTCAAGGATAAGCCCTTGCATAGAATATCGGCCAGCGCGGATATCCCGCTCATGCAAATATTGCCTTCCATGGTGCCGGTCGCGCTACCCGCCGCCGTCCGGTTCCACGGCCCGCCGGGCGGGCCGACGCGATCCGAACCCCCACCCGCGTCCGCATGTCCACCGCCATCGCCCACCATCGGCGGCAGGCGAATGCCCGCATTTGCACTTAGCCCGCGCATGCAACTATTGTTGGAGCACGTAAGGCGCAACAGCAATCGTATGGAGGGCTGCACACCATGCCTCTCGCGCTCCTAGCCCTGGCCATCGGGGCCTTCGGGATCGGTACGACCGAGTTCGTGGTCATGGGCCTGCTGCCCGAGATCGCCGGCGACTACGGGGTGTCCATCCCCTCCGCCGGGCTCCTGGTCACCGGTTACGCGATCGGCGTCGTCATCGGCGCCCCGCTGATGACGGTGCTCGGCACCCGGATCGGCCGCAAGACGATGCTCATGATCCTCATGGGCCTGTTCGTGGCGGGGAACCTGCTCTCCGCCGTGGCACCGACCATGGGAGTGATGCTCGCCGGCCGCATCGTGGCCTCCCTCGCCCACGGCGCGTTCTTCGGCATCGGCTCGGTGGTCGCCGCCGACCTCGTGGCCCCCGACAGGAAGGCCGGGGCCATCGCCATGATGTTCACCGGCCTCACCGTCGCCAACATCGTCGGCGTGCCGCTGGGCACCTTCATCGGCCAGGCCGTCGGCTGGCGCGTCACCTTCGCCGTCGTCGCCGCGCTCGGCGTGGTCGGCCTGCTCGGCATCGCCAAGCTCGTCCCCGCCCTGCCCCGCCCCGAGGGCGCCCACCTGCGCCGCGAGCTCACGGCGTTCCGCAACCCGCAGGTCCTGCTCGCCATGGCGATGACCGTCCTCGGCTTCGGCGGTGTCTTCGCGGCGATCACCTACATCGCGCCGATGATGACCAACGTGGCCGGCTACTCGGACGGCGCCGTCACCTGGCTGCTGGTCCTGTTCGGCGTCGGGATGTTCCTCGGCAACCTGCTCGGCGGCAAGTTCGCCGACCGCAAGCTGATGCCGATGCTCTACGCCTCCCTCGGCGGACTCGCCGTCGTGCTGGCCCTGTTCACCCTCACCGCGCACAACAAGATCCTCGCCGCGGTCTCCATCCTGCTCGTCGGGGCGCTCGGCTTCGCCACCGTCCCGCCGCTGCAGAAGCGGGTCCTCGACCAGGCGCACGGCGCGCCCACCCTGGCCTCCGCCGTCAACATCGGCGCCTTCAACCTCGGCAACGCCCTCGCCGCCTGGCTCGGCGGCCAGGTGATCGCGGCCGGCCTCGGCTACACCGCCCCGAACTGGGTCGGCGCGCTGCTCGCCGGAGCCGCGCTGCTGCTGGCCGTCTGGTCCGCCGTCCTGGAGCGCCGCACCCCCGTACGGGAGGGTGCCGTCACCGCCGCTCCCGTCCCCGTCCACCACTGACCGCCCCTCTCCCCGTTCCCCCTCCTGGTCCACCACCGACCGTCCCCCTCCCCGTTCCCCCTCCCCGTACCTTCCAGGAGAAGCGCCACCATGAGCACCACCCTCACCCCGCTGACCACCGCCGACGCCGAGACCCTCGTCGCCGCCGCCCGCCGCGCCGCCCAGGCTGCCGGGGTCGCGGTCAGCGTCACCGTCCTGGACGCGGGCGGCCACCTGCTCGCCTTCCTCCGCGACGACAGCGCCGTGCTGATCTCCGGGGAGACCAGCACCCGCAAGGCGTACACCGCCCTCCAGCTGGGCGCCCCCACCGCCGACCTGGTCGACCTGGTCAAGCCGGACGGACCGTTCCACACCCTGGCCACCGCGCTCGACCGGCCGCTCCTCTTCATCGCCGGTGGCGTCCCGATCCACCGCGACGGCAAGCTCGTCGGCGCCATCGGCCTCGGCGGCGGCGCCCCGGAGCAGGACCACTCCTTCGCCACCGCCGCGCTGACGGAACTCGCCCAATGACCCGCACGCCGCAGGAGGTCTTCACCGACCACGGGCAGCGCCTGGGCACCGGCGACCTCGACCACATCGCCGGGAACTACACCGAGGACACCGTCCTCATCACTCCCGAGGGCGCGTACCAGGGCCGCGACGGGGTCCGGCGGGTCATCGGCCGCCTCCTGGCCGATCTCCCGGACGCCGACTGGCAGCTGGACCCGCAGTTCGCGGGCGGGGTGCTGTTCCTCCAGTGGACCGCGGCCACGGCCGCTCACCAGGTCACCGACGGCACCGACACCTTCGTCTTCCGCGACGGACTCATCAGCGCCCAGACCGTCCGCTACACCCTCACCGACCTCCCCCGCTGAAAGGAAGCACGCACCATGAACAACCCCACCGTCCCCACCGTGAAGCTCAACAACGGCGTCGAGATGCCCCAGCTCGGCTTCGGTGTCTTCCAGGTCCCCGACGACGAGACCACCGCCGCCGTCACCTCCGCCCTGGAGGCCGGCTACCGCAGCATCGACACTGCCGCGATCTACGGCAACGAGACCGGTGTCGGCCGCGCCCTGGCCGCCTCCGGCCTGCCGCGCGAGGACCTGTTCGTCACCACCAAGCTGTGGAACGCCGACCAGGGCTACGACGCCACCCTGCGCGCCTTCGACGCCAGCCTCGCCAAGCTCGGCCTCGCGTACCTCGACCTCTACCTGATCCACTGGCCCACCCCGGCCCGCGACCTCTACGCGGACTCCTGGCGTGCCGTCGAGCGCCTCGCCTCCGAGGGCCGCATCCGCGCCGCAGGCGTCTCCAACTTCCAGCCCGCCCACCTCCAGCGCCTGCTGGACGACAGCCGGCTGGTGCCCGCCGTGAACCAGGTCGAGCTGCACCCCGGCCTCCAGCAGGCCGAGCTGCGCGCCTTCCACGCCGAGCACGGCATCGCCACCGAGGCGTGGAGCCCGCTCGCCCAGGGCGCCGTCCTGGACGACCCGGCGATCACCGCGATCGCCGCCCGCACCGGCAAGTCCGCCGCCCAGGTGGTCCTGCGCTGGCACCTCCAGCTCGGCAACATCGTCATCCCGAAGTCCGTCACCCCGGCGCGCATCCGCCAGAACCTGGACGTCTTCGACTTCCGGCTGACCGACGAGGACATGGCCGCCATCGCCGCCACCGACCGCGACCTGCGTACCGGCCCGCACCCGGACCAGTTCAACTGACCGACCCCTCATCCCCGGAAGCCCGCTGCGGGCCGGCCCTTCCCGGCCGACCCGCAGTGGGCTTCGCTCGTTCCCCGCCCTTGCTCTGAGGACCGATTCACCCATGGCACCCCGTCACCCCGCCCTCGCCCGCCTCGCCGACCGGCTCGGCCTAAGCACCGGCCGCAACGCCCTGATCGGGCACCTGGAGACCATGGCGCTGTTCGGGGTCTCGCACGTCTCCTTCAACCTGCGGCCCAACGACCGGCCGGTGGAGGAGCTGCTGCA
This sequence comes from Kitasatospora sp. NBC_01300, assembly GCF_041435235.1. Taxonomy (NCBI): domain Bacteria; kingdom Bacillati; phylum Actinomycetota; class Actinomycetes; order Kitasatosporales; family Streptomycetaceae; genus Kitasatospora; species Kitasatospora sp. NBC_01300. Next base: position 1,382,873 of record NZ_CP108409.1, read on the forward strand.
GGAGCTCGCGGAGTACGTCCTGCCGCGTTTCCCCGCAGCCGTCGCGTAGAGCCCTTGCATTACCGCGCGTCTGCAACTATTGTTAAAGCATGCAAGACGCGCTCGCATCTAATGAGTGACCCTTGCGCCCCCACACTCTCCGTCGTGAAAAGGCACCACCATGACCCTCAAGGAACTCCTCCCCGGCAAGCTCGGCTACGGCACCGCCCCGCTCGGCAACATGTTCCGCGCGATCCCCGACCAGGAGGCCGCCGCCACCGTCGAGGCCGCCTGGCAGCAGGGCGTCCGCTACTACGACACCGCCCCCTTCTACGGCGCCGGCCTCGCCGAGGAGCGCCTCGGCGAGGTCCTCTCCGACAAGCCCCGCGACGAGTACGTGCTCTCCACCAAGGTCGGCCGCGTCATCCTCGACGAGCTGGAGGACGGCGCCCGCGAACTCGGCGAGAAGGGCGGCCTGTTCGAGCACGGCAACCCCAACAAGATGCTGCACGTCTGGACCGCCGAGGCCACCGAGCGCTCCATCGAGGACAGCCTCAAGCGCCTGCGCACCGACCGCCTGGACATCGTCTGGGTCCACGACATCGCCCAGGACTTCCACGGCGACCAGTGGCTGGCCAAGTTCGAGGAGGCCCGCACCGGCGCCTTCCGCGTCCTGTCCCGCCTGCGCGACGAGGGCGTCATCGGGGCCTGGGGCCTCGGCGTCAACAAGACCGAGCCGATCGAGCTCACCCTCGCCCTCGACGAGCCCCGCCCGGACGGCTTCCTCCTCGCCGGCCGCTACACCCTCCTCGACCACGAGCACGCCCTCCAGCGCCTGCTGCCGATGGCGCAGGAGCAGGGCGTCGGCATGGTCGTCGGCGGCCCCTACAGCTCCGGCATCCTCGCCGGCGGCACCCACTTCGAGTACCAGGAAGCCCCCGCGCACATCGTCGAGCGCGTCACCCGGCTCAAGGACCTGGCCGCGAAGCACGGCGTGAGCATCAAGGCCGCCGCCCTGCAGTTCTCCCTCGCCCACCCGGTCACCGCCGCGGTCGTCGCCGGCGCCACCAAGCCCAGCCGCATCGCCGAGGACCAGGCGGCGCTCAACGAGGCCGTCCCCGCCGCGTTCTGGCAGGAGCTGCGCTCCGCCGACCTCGTCAGCCCGGCCGCTCCGCTGCCGTACGGCGCCTGAACCACCCCCGACCCGTCAGGAAATCCGATCATGGCCTCCACCTCCGTCAGCCGCATCGTCCCCGCCTCCCCCGACCAGGTGTGGAACCTCATCGGCGGCTTCGACTCCCTCCCCGACTGGCTCCCGTACATTCCCGAGAGCACCGCCCTCGAAGGCGGCCGCGTCCGCCGCCTGCGCAACCCCGAGGGCGGGATCATCATCGAGCGCCTCGTCGCCTTCGACGAGGCCGAGCGCCACTACAGCTACGCCATCCTGGAAGCCCCGTTCCCCGTCAACGGCTACGTCTCCACGATCCGCGTCCACGCCGTCCCCGGCCAGGAGAACGTCTCCGAGGTCCAGTGGTCCGGCCGCTTCAACCCCGACGGCGCCACCGAGGACGAGGCCGTGGCCCTCTTCACCGCCATCTACCGCGACGGCCTCGACGCCCTCCACACCACCCTCGCCGCCTGAGACCCCGTCCTCCCGCAAGCCCGGGTACGCCCCCCCCCCCCCGCGTACCCGGGCTGCCGGCTCGTTCCGAGCCCCGGAGGGGCCCGCGTCAGACGCGGGGGAGGGCGACGTCGAACGGGCCACCGGCGGTCGATAAGTTGCACTTCGAGGTCCGCGATGCGCTTCTCGGCGAAGCGGAGGTCGGACAGGACTTCGACCGGGGGATCCCCTGCTGATCCAGGAAGGCCTGGAAAGCGGTCGGCGAGCCAGGTGAAGAGGTTTGGCGACTCGTATTTACGAAGAGGGGTTTGATGTTCCGTATTGACTTTGACCGAAACTCGATGCGAGCACCATCCGAGAAGCAGATGACATCTCTCGGATCGACCAGCGAGATGAATCTTCGATACGCACACTTCGAAACAAATGTACAGCTCGCCGCAGAAGGCCTGGATGAGTCCTTCAGGATCATTCCCATCCTGGACTTCATGTTCTGCCTGATCCTGGCAGCCGAAAAGGTGAGACACGGAGAGACGGGAGAAGTTGATTTCACCGAGAACTCCGCGTTCATCACGTTCCAGCCCACAGGGTCGAGCCTGACAATCCTGTGCTCCTGGAACCCTGCGCCGGGCCGATGCAGCACTGACGAGTTCATTCACGGCATCCTCCAGTTTGCCACGGAAGGGCTGGAGTTCATTGTCGGGAAGTATCCGGCCTTCGCGGAAAATCCGACCCGCCACAAGCTTCTGGCGATGAAGACGCGACTGGAATCGGGGCTGGAGTGCCAGTCGCACTAGTTGACCGGCCCGGCCCGCGACCTGGTCGATTGCATCGAACCCTCGGCGGCCCAAGCGAGAGCCCGCCTCGGCTGCGAGGCGGGGCGAATCTCGCACGACAGGGCGACGGTTTTCCTGGACGATGACGGCTGCCGGTGAGCGGGACAGGTGTGATGGTGGACGGGATGACGATGGCGGGGAAGTCGCTGGAAGCGCTGGACGCCGTGGTGTGGGAAGGGCTTGCGACGGGGAACCCCGTCGACTCGGTCGACGATGTGTCGCGGGCGCTCCGCCGGCTCGCCCTCGCGATCTCGACGCCTGCTGGCCGGCGAGCTCCCCGCCATTCCTACTCGCGGGTAACCCGGCAGGGCCCTGTCGGGGCCCTGCCGGAGAGATCCGGCCGGGTCCTGAGGGTCGGGCGGGCGTGCGGGTTCTGTTCGTACAGGATCGGCACCCACCCGCAGATGGGGCGCTCGGGCATGACATGGTGTGCGTGAAGTCGGCAACCGCCACCATCCCTCAAGGAAGAGGTTCTGCATGAGCAGCGACGTGGAGTCATCCGAGAACCCGGAGAACGCCAAGAGCCCGGAGGCCGCGGAGGCTGCCGAGGCCCCCGCGCCCGCCGCCCAGGACGACGTCAAGGCCCGGTTCCTCGCCGCTCTGGAGCGCAAGCACGGCGCCAAGTCCGGTAGCGCGGCCGGCGGCCCCAGTGGCGACTCGAAGATCCACGGCGCTCACGGCGCGGTGGGCGGCAAGCGCAACTTCCGCCGCAAGAGCGGTGGTTGATCAGTCCGGTTCACACCGGTGGCCGCCAGGCCCGGTCCTGACCGGGCGGCCGTAGCTGTACGCGACAGGCAAGGTCTTCGTGCGAGCGGGCCGGGTACGGGGCCTTGCCTGCCGGGGATCGGCCGGGCACGTGGAGAAGGCGGCGCCGGGTGTTCGGCCCTTCGGAGTCGCCCTGTGGGGGGCTTCGTCACGCCTCCGCGATGACCTGAGCTTCGAGCCGATCCTGCTCGGCAACCGCGTCCGGAAGGCGGAGCAGGATCCGGTGCCGGGCGGCGAGCACCCCGAGGACCGGGTACTCCTCGCCGATCCCCACGCCCGGATGCTCGTTCACTACCGTCGAGGTCCCAGGCCTGATGATTTCGATGCATCGGACGATCACCGCGGCAGCCTGCGTAGATGCCGGCCCCGTCAGCTCCAGGCCCGGGGTCGCTGATCGAACTGCCGCGAAATCGGCAGCAGAACTCGCCTGTCCGCTTCCGTCAGTTGATCTCAGACTGGTACAGCCAGGCCTTGTCCCCGGAGGTCGAGCAGCATGTGCTGGAAGCACCGGCCGACCGCGGGACCGTCGAAGCGCAGCATGTCGAGGAGCGGGCCGCCGCGAACTATGAGGGTCCACCCAGGCGTCTTCCGCTCGCCGTCGGCTTTGAGGAAGACGCTCATGCCCTGGTCTGCCAGCCAGTCCAGTATGAGCACCCCGATCCCCTCGGTGCAGTCCTCCTCCCTGAGCCTCGATGCCCACGAGGGCCCGCCTATGGGCAGACCCGCTTCCTCCAGCAGGGGAAGCGCGATACGCACGCACTGCCCCGCAGTGGCTTCCTCGGCTGCAACGCTCTGCCGCAGGCCTGTAGTGACACTTGGCCCCGAGGTGGCGCGGAACACCCACCCGGGCTCGTTCATGAGAGACGGCTCAGCGGCGGCAGAGAGGGTGGCGACCACGCCGTGCTCGGCCAGCCATCGCATGAGGACCAGGATTCCATCCTGGTCGAAGTGCAGATCGTTGTCGGTGCTCGCCAGCCCGATGGCTTCACCACTGCCACGCGCTGGTCCCCGTCGACCACGCATCGATCATCCCTTCGAGCCTCTTCGCCGGCGTCGATGTCCCCGTCACTGCGGAGAGACTACGTCAGGCTTGGCCAGACGTGATCGCCGGGGCAACTCGCCCGCCACAGCTGCGCCGCAGCCCCGCCCTCCGCCTCCCGCGGAGCAGGGCCCGGTTCGTCCTCGTCACCAGCGCCCAGTTCACCCCGCAACTCGGCCACGACCTCCACCAGCACACGGATCAGCCCCTCCGCTCCGCGACCCCCTTCTCAGCCTGACGCTGCGCCTGGCGGGCCAGGTGTAGCGCCTGCTGCGCGGGCGAGCGCCCCGTTGTCGGCGGCTGGACTCCCCGAGCCGTCCGGATGACGTGTTCGTGCAGGCGAGCAGCAGGTGCCAGCAGCACCGTTCGGGCCCGCAGGTCCGCCACCTGGTCGTGGACCAGCCGTTGGAGCAAGTGCCACGGAATGTCCTTCTCCGCGCAGCGGTACTCGCTCCAACTGGTCTTGCCGACGGGGTAGCGCCGGGCAGGATCGCGAAAAGTGACCCCCGACGTCACCTCCCGCACGAACTGGGCCAGGGCATCCGCCTCCTCGGTCTCCTCCTTGAACCGCCCCTGCGGACGTCCAGCACCAGCTACCCCGTGCCCCCTCGTTCCTGCCCTTGTCCGCGGCCAAACCGGATTGTCCGCCGCCCACCTGGCCCTCGATCGGATTCCTGTAGATGGACAATCAAACAGGCCGCACTGTGGAGTCTCACCGGTTCTCCGGCCAACTTGCAGGGTCCCGTGAAGCAGCCGTCTGCGCGTACGAGCACGACCGGCTGAGCGCGCTGGGAAGCCGCTCCGGCCACACCGCGAACAGCGCGGCGCCACCGGGGGAGGCGCCGACGTCGCCGAGCACGCTGGAGAAGTCCCCTCCGAGAGCGTGGCGCCAGGGGGACGGCCACACCGGGGCACGCTGCCAAGGAATCGGAACCGGATCACTCAGCAGGAAGTACGAAAGAAGGAGGCTTCAATGATCAAGCGAGCGGCAGGGGCGGTACTACCCGTTCTCGCGGCGACGATCCTGCTGGCCGCCAGCCCGGCCAGTGCCGCTGGGACCGGCTGGTCGAGTTGCGACCGGGGCCTGTGCGACTACGCCTATGTGGAAGGCGCGATCGGGACAATCACCGATGACAGCGACGATGGCATCGGGGCGGGCCTGGATCTCTACCTCTCCAACGGCGAACCGCACGCCATCACCCTCGACGGCCTGGGATCAAAGGCGCGAACCTACAACTACCGCATCGTGCAGGCCAGGATTTGCAACTGGAACGGCAGCCGCCTCTCCTCGTGCGGGGTTTGGAAGCACTTCTAACCACTCGGGAACTCCGGCGTACCAGCGCCGGCTGGTACGCCGGGTTAGGTCGGGGAGCACCGCACCCACCCCGGCAGCAAACCGGCTCAGCACGAAGAGCAGCCTTTGCGGCAGGCGCGGCGGTGGCCGCCGCATGCACGGGCGGCTCGGCATGAGCGGCCCGACCACCCGTCACGGTAAGCCGCGCATCTACGGCGGCGACGGGCAGTTCGGCCAGGAGCAACACACGCGTTTTCGCAAGTGAGCGGATCCGGCCGTCCCGGGGGCCGGCCTGCCGGCGGACCAGTGGCAGCCTGCCCCCGGGATCGGAAATCCAGCCGGACCCAAAACCGACCGAACATCAATTCCTTTTATTCACCTGACCATTGACGAGACAGGAGTCCCCGGATGGCTGGTTCACGTACCCTTCGCCCGGCAGCAGCCCTGGCCGCCGCCGCGATGGCCGTCACCGCGCTGCTCGCCCAGGCACCCGCCGCGACGGCCGTCCCCGCCCCGCCGGCCCCGCACCTCCGGGCCACCCCGAACCTTCCGCCGCTCCCCCCGGACGCCGCCGTCGTCCCCGGGGCAGCCGTGTACGTGGACCAGCACACCGCAACGGCGGGCACGCTGCTGACCGTCACCCTGTCCCTGACCAACACCGAGTCGACCGACATCAACTTCGTCTACGAGTACCTCCAGGCGACCTGGCCCGAGAACCAGAACCAGAACGCCTACGCCGTCGTCTCCTGCACCGGCGACATCACCGACTGCACCCACACCGACAAGAACGCGGCGCTCCACCTCAACACGCCGATACCCCCGGGAGCCACCCGCACCGTGAAGGTCGGCGTCCAGATTCCCGCGAACCTCTCCTGCTACCAGCAGCTGAACCTCAACTGGGTGCCCTATATCTACTACGAGTTCAACAACGCGACCCAGGCGAAGGACCAGAACTGGCAACAAGGCCTGCCCGCACTGCAGACCACCATCCTCTGCCCCGCCCAACCCGCCTGACCGCCGCCCTGCACACTGCAGTCCCGGAATGGGAGTGCCATGAATTCGGCTCTGCCCCGTAATCGGCGGTAGCGAAGGGGCACCGGCATCGTTGGCATGGCGTGCGAGATGTCAACGAGCTTGTGTTGTCGGCGCTGGTCATCGAGGACGTGGTAGATGAAGCCGGGCGCCTCCCTGGTAGCAGAGGCCCTGGTGCGCAGGGTGGCGGCCGGGCAAGCTAGTTTGGTCGGGTGAGTCTCCTCGATGATGTGGCTGAGCGCGACGGCTGGCGCTGCTGGGTGTGCGACGAACCGGTCGACCCCGACGAGTCGGTGAACGATCCCAGGGGGCCCAGCGTTGACAGCCGGACCGCGGACCGGAAGGCCAAGGTCGCGGAGCGGCTCGCGCACCGCGGGTGCAACAGCCGCAAGGGCGCGGTCAAGGTGGTCATCGCCTGGCCGGACCGCCTGTACGTGGCCGAACCCGCGCCGCTGATCACCGTTGCCGCGAGGCTGGAGCGCAAGGGGGGCCGCGAGATGGTGGGCCGTTGTCCGACCAGGCAGGACGCCCAGGAAGCGGCGGATTGGCTGGTGGACCGGTTCTCCCGACTGGTACCGGGGCTGCCGGTGACCGCCGACATCGAGGCGGGCGGCGGCCAGTTCCTCGTCATCCTGGCCACCGGCCGCCGCTGACCGGGGACCACCGGCGCACACCCGCGTCGAGCTGAACCGTCGGCCCAGACCGACCCGCCCTGACGAAGGCTGACCCACGGACGCGTGACGGGCTGCGACTCCCCGGCTTCGCCCCGATGAGCCTGCTCCTCCAGCGCGCCGGGCCTGCCACCGTCACGATTATCGCGTGACCAGGGCAGTCCCCCCACCCGCCGATCGCACTGCCGGACCCGCCCCCGCGACCAGTTGGTGCGACCGCGTCAGGCCGCCGCGCGGGCGGCCTTGCTACGGGCGGCGTCGAAGACCGCGGGCGGGTTCCCGTAGTAGAGCCACGGGCCGGCGATCTCCCGGCCCATCCCGCGGAAGAGCTCCAGGGCCTGCGCCGGGCGGCCGTTCTCGATCAGGCCGTGGGCGATCCAGCCACGCGCCGGGACGATGCCGGGGTGGGCAGGGTCGGCGGCCGCCAGGTCGGCCAGGGCCGCGTCGAGGGCGGCCGTGTACTCGGTGGAACGGTAGAGCGAGGCCGCGGACTTGTCGCGCAGGATCTGCTCCCAGTACGCCCGCAGCCTCAGCGCGGTCAGCAGGCTGCCCGCCGGCGCTCCGGCGATCGCCTTGTCCACGAACTCGTGCATCAACTCGTTACTGCCGAGCCACTTCTCGCACCAGTACTGCAGCGCGGCGGTGTGCGCGCCGTGGTGGTGGGGCTCGCGGGCCACGATCTCCGACCACAGCGCGCGGTAGCGCTCGTGCGACCAGCCCTGGCCCATCGCGATCGACTGCTGCACCACCCAGGCGTTCGGGTCCCCGGCCGGGGCGAGTCGGATCGCCTCGTGCGACACCTCCGCTGCCTCCTGAAGCACCTGGTGAAAGCCCATGGCCTGCTCGCGGGTCACCTGAGAGGCGTACTTCGCGGTGCGGATCTCCCACGCCCGCTTGACCAGGGCGTCGGTATGCACCTGGGCGGCCTCGGGGTTGTCCGGCTGCTCCTTGCGCCACTGCCGGAGCCAGGTGTCGTCGGTGGCCGCGAGGTCGCCGAACGGGTTCATCCGGGCGTAGCGGGTGCTCCAGTCACCGTCGCCGTCGGAGAGGTAGGCCGCAGCGGGTCGCCAGTCCCCGGCCTTGGCCGCACCCAGCGCGGCCCGCGCCGCCGGGTCGGCGGGTTCGCTGCCCACTTCGACCAGTTCGGCGCGCGGCACCAGGCCCGTTGCGGGCGCATCGTGGCCCGCGGTGGCCTTGCGGTGCTTGTTCAGCCAGAGGCCCAGCCTGATGAGGAGGACGAGGAGGGTGACGATGACGAACGGGTGAGGCATGGACCTGCTTCTCTATGGAACTTTGTCGCACAGGTGTGCGTTTGGTGGAGATCGTATCGTTCGGACACTGAGCCATGAACGGGTTTTCCGGGGCCGACGCCCGCGCAGTACGACAGGCCCCGTCTGAGCGGCAGTCAGCACACGTTTGCCGAACAGCCCAAGGCCACCGGGCGTAGCGCACAGGCCGCTCTCACCTGCGAGGCCGGCGCCTACAAGGTTTGCCGTACCTGGCAAAGGCAGGACGGTGCGGGTGCGTACACCCTGACCGGAGTCCGACGGCCCACACCCCGTGAGCGGCCCCGCACGTGAACCCCGGGCCTCCCGGTTTCGTGCGGGGCCGTCCGCGTCCCTACTCCCACCCCGCTCCTGGGGACCAGCGGAGCAGTCGATATGGCTGCTCCACTGGTCCCCCACGGCCGGGCTCACAGGACCGGAAGCTCGACGACCCTGCATCACATCGCGTCCCACCTACCACACAAGCTGGGACGACTTCACCCGAACCGTTCGACAGCAACGCAGCCGGGGACCGCGACGGTGGTTCTCAGGGAGGCGTGGTTCAGCCGCACAGGGCCGCGTCGACGGCATCCTCGGTTGGCTGCAGGTCCGCTTGGCTGGTCGGGTCGACGGTCATCGTGACGCTGGCGGCGCGTCCGTCGTCGGTGGCGGCGCTCCAGGTTCCGTAGCCGGGGATGCTGCCGTTGTGCCACCAGACGGTCTTGTGGCACGACAGCTGTGTCCTCATGATCCCCAGCCCGTAGGCGTAGCCGGGCACGCCCGTGGGGACGGTGGTGCGCATCTGCTCGAGCGCGGGGCCGCTGAGGAGGTGGCCTTCCTTCATGAGCTCGGAGAAGAACCGGGTGAGGTCGGAGCCGGTGGAGACCATCGCGCCCGCCGCCCAGGCCGCGGAGGGGTCGATCTCGGCGACATCGCGCAGCGGTCCGTCCGGGCGGTCCTTGTGGTAGCCCTGGGGGTGGGGCCCTCGAAGGGTGGTCTCGGCGGGGGAGGGGAGGTAGGTGTGGCGCAGCCCGATCTTCTTGACGATGCGCTTGTCGACCTCCTCGGCAAGGGGCCGTCCGGTGACCTTTTCCACGATCATCCCGGCCACCAGGTAGTTCGTGTTGCTGTACCCCCAGCTCGTTCCCGGGGCGAAGACGGCTTCGTGTCGCAGCGCGATGCCCAGGGTGTCGCGGGGGGAGAGGTAGCGGCGCTGGAGGATGTCGTCGGTGACGTCGTCCTCGTAGTCGGGAAGTCCGCTGGTGTGCTGCAGTAGTTGACGCATCGTCATCTTGCGCCCGTCGATCCCCTGCCCGCGCAGGAGGCCGGGCAGGTAGGTCTCGACCGGGACGTCGAGGCGGATCCTGCCCTCGCCGACCAGTTGCAGCACGACTACCGCGGTGAACGTCTTGGTGACGCTGCCGATCCGCACCTCGCCGTCCCGGGGCACCTTCGCACCGGTGGCCAGGTCCCCGACGCCCGCGGCATAGGTACGGGTGTGGCCGGCCCGGTCACGGACGGCAGCCAGAGCGCCGGGTGCGTGATCGGGGCCCACCATGGCGTTCAGACGCTGCTGGACGGCGTCTGGCCTGGCTGCCCCCGAGGCGGCGTCGGCGGACGGGGCGAGCGCGCCGAGGGCGAGGGCCCCGATGGCCACGGCGACGGCAGTGTGAGTCGTCCTGCGGCGCGGGACGTGGAACCGAAGCGGCATACGTGTGTTCATGGAAATGTCACCTCTGATGGTGTGTGCGGTTTGGGTGTTCGCCGGGGTTTCCGGCGCGGTCAGTGCCCGGAGAGGTTGCGGCGGACGCACTCGACGTACTGGTGGAGGTCGTCGGGGCGGTAGCACTCCTGGGTGTGGTTCGCGTACCAGGCGATGAAGACGGCGGCCAGGACGGACGCCGCGATCGCGGCGAGCGAGAGCAGCAGGCCGACGAGCGCGCGGCCCCGGCCGGTGCCGGTGCGCCCGGACGCTCGCAGGGCGACGGTGCCCGTGGCCAGGCCGACGGCGCCGAACAGGCCGCCGACGACCGCGAACGAGGTGAACAGGCCGAGCGCGCCCAGCACCACGGCCGCCGTCGCCGGGGCGTTGCGTGCTGCTGCTGCTGCTGCTGCGGGCCGGGCGGCCGCCGTTCCAGGGGTGTGCATCCGCTGTCCTTCCGTGATCGGCCCGGTCGCTCCGGGCCTGACCGATCCTGGAACACGGCGCCCCGTGCGCGCCTCCCGGTCGGGAGGGAAACCGCGCTCCCCCGATCGGGGGAGGAGGCGGGGGGACACGGGACGTCATACTTGGCGTCCATGACCTGGGGAATCCGGCCGTTGCTACGCAGTTCCACAGACACGGGCATGCTGTTCGCGTTCCTCTGCGCGGCGGCGAGCACGGTGCTGCTGTCGACCCCGGTCAGTAGTCACTGCCACAGTGCCAGTGGAGGGGCCGGCGGATTCGCCAGGGGCTCCGACTCCTGGCCGTTGGTTTCCTCCGACGTCGGCGAATCCGCTGCCGTCAGTTCCAGCTCCCGAGCTTGGCGTAGCCGGCGGTAGGCATCGCGCTCGCTGACGTAGAGGGCGTTCCCGACAGTGCGGACACCGTTGTTCCGTTGCGTCCGTTCCGGCCATTTTCGGGCGCGGGTGCCCGTACCGGTCGCGCTGGTGGGCGGGATGGCCCGTGGTCTGTTCCGCTGCCTGGGCGGTCTCGATGACCGGTCGGAAGGCAGGGGCCAGCGATGCCCAGGAGCGCACGGTCATTCACGGCGGTGGCCACAGTCTGCTCTGCACTCATCGGTGTGGTCGGCCTCCTCGCACCGTCTGCGCAGGCACAGGCGCAGGTCGAGGCGCTCGTGCTGGCGTCGGTACCGCAGGCGCCTGCGGCAGCGGAGGCGGGCTCACTGTGGGACAGTACGCGGCCGAGCACGAGTGGCTCACCGTGTTCCAACTGCCCTCATACGCGCCGGATCTCAATCCGGTCGAGGTCTTTGGTCGCTCCTGCGGCGCGGCCCGACGGCGAACACCGCTTTCACCGACCCGGACCATCTCACCCGCACCCTCCGGCGAGGCCTGCGCCACATCCAACTCCGGCCCGCCCTCATTGCGGATGCTTGGCTGGCACTGGCCTGTCACTCACTCACCCCACTGAACCCACGACCCGTCAAAGATTCAGTGGCGACCTCTCAGGTTCCGTCGCCGCCACCGGAAAGGGCACTGAAGCCGTACGAGTCGCCCTCGGAGCGGGCGACGGTATCCCTGGTGGCACGGCCATCGAGCAAGCCGGCGCAGGCGGCGAACTCCGGCACCAGCAGACGCAGCGCCCGGCGCCCGTGAAGCGCGACAAGGAGTCCGATCTCCCCCGGCCCGGCCGGCGCGGCACCGGGAAGGGGATGCAGGCGGCGCATCTCGCGCAACAGCTGGTGCCCGGCCAACGTCCGCGCCGGGGCGCACAAGACAGTGAGCGAGAGCACGGCCAGCGGCAGACCCGTCCAGAGGGCTTCCTGCGCCGCGATGGTCACGGCCGCACCGCCTGCTGCCATAGTCAGCAGGCCAGCCGCTGTCAGCCGAGCTCGGCCGCATCGCAGGCCACGTCCGGCCAGTTCGGCGCGCACCTCTTCCCGAGCCCGCCGCACAGCCGGAGCGGCGGCGATATCAGCCAACGACAGCTCCCGGCCGAACGCCGTCCACACGGCCCGGTGCAGGGAAGTCGCGTCACGTCCGGGGCCGGTATGCACCACCCGCCGAAGCAGGCCACGCCGACCGACATCGATCGCCCCCGCAAGGTGGAGTTCCACCACGGCCACTGTCAGTGCGGCCTTCGAACCGCCCCGCACTCCTGCGGCACCGGCCACCGCCAGGCCGTCCGTCCGCCCCCTAACAGGCAGCCACCGCAACAGCCCCGCACCGACAAGCCCGGCCACCACGCACACGAGACCGATCAATCCCATCACGCCCCCCGTCAACGGACAGCAGGCCCTCCCCGGTCCGCCCCCAGAAGAATGACACGGCCGGATGACCGCCGCTCAGCAGTCAGGCCCCAACTCTGCGCCTACTGCATACCACCGGCAAATCGCAGGGAGCACCATCTGTCATCACCGACAACACGACGAAAACCTCAGTAGTGCACGTCAGTACGTGGAATTTGGGGCCGGACGTCCAAGCTGCAGAACCGAGGTCCGCTGTCGGAGGGGGTGGCCACTCCCTCCTCCGTCACCGAGTCGACCGACGGGAGGCTGACGGTGGTCGCGCATATGTGGAACGGCCCCTCGTGGTTCGCCGAGATCTCCGGGCAGGTCCCGGGCGGCGGCTGGGGCCTCTGTTGTGGCTGCCGCAACGGCTGTTGCGCCAGGGGCTTGCCTTCGGCGGGTCCCGCGTGACGGGGCCGGGGAACGGGGGCCGGACGCCTTCGCTGTTGCCGCCGTCCGGCCGCCTGGCCACCGCCTCCGATCTGTCGGGGCGCTGCTGGAAGGACACGGGGGAGTGCGCTCGGCTGCGTGGCCTCGGTGTGGTCGACGACTACGCGGACCTGTCGGGTTGGCGGGCCTGAGCCGGGGTGTTCGGCGTGCTGGAGGAGCGTACCGGTGCGTTTGCCGGCGGCTGGCCTGGGCGCCGGATCCGTCCTGGCCGCTGGCGCCAGGTGCTGCCGTCCGGTGTCGGCGGCGGCCCTGTAACGGCCGTGGCGAGCAACGTGTTCGCGGGCGACGGCCACCTGGGGAATCCCTTGGGCCGGTGCAGGGCCGGCCGATGAGCCGCGGTGGTCGGCTACGGGCCGTCGCCCGGCGGGTGGGCACGTCGGTCCGTCCGCCGGGCTTGTGGGCCCCGGTTCTGCGCCGGTCCGGGCGTTGTGGTCATCCGCGTCCGTCTGCGGGCGCGGGCCAGGGCGTTCAGCCGGCTGCGCGGTAGGCCGTGCCCACCCGGTTGGGGGTGGCCCGGTTGTAGAGGCCGGTGCCGCCACGGTCCGCGGAGAGGGTGAACCACGCGTAGCGCTCGACGAAGGGGAGTCCCTGGAGCATGGCGGTCGACTTCGTCACGAACGCGGCCTGTTGTTCCGGTGTCGGATACTTCGGGGTGCCGCTGGAGAAGTCGATCAGGGCGTACTCGGTGAGCCAGATCGGCTTCTTGTAGCGGTTGTAGACGGCCTGGAGGTAGCTGCGCAGTTGGCCGGTCGCGGCGTCGGCGCGGAAGTCCGAGCCGTACCAGTGCAGGGGGATGAAGTCGATCTTGTCGTGGCGGGCGGCGGCGCCCTTCATGAACTGGTCGAGCCATCCGCCCGCTATGTCGCCGCCGCCCGCCACCGCGGGTGCCCCCAGGCGCATCCCGGTCGACTGGAGCCGGGGCCACAGGTCGAGGGCCCTGGTGACGCTCATGTTGGCCTGTGCCGGCAGGTCGGGTTCGTTGAAGCCGAGCAGGGTCGTGCCCTCCTGCCGGGCCGTTCGCAGTTGTGCGTCGGTCACCGAGCCGGCGCCCCAGATCATGGGGACGAACTCGACGCCGGCCGGCGGCTTGATCTGCTGGCGGTCCGAGGCCCAGGTGTAGAACCAGCCGGCCCTGGAGTCGGCCAGCGCCTTGGTGACGTCGGTGAAGTTCCAGGCGCTCACGCCCTTCTTCTTCGCCGGGGCGGCGGTCGCGTCGGCCGCACTGCCGACCGTGAGGCAGGTGAGTGTCGCGAGCAGGGCGGTGAACAGGCGCATTCGACGGGGCAAGGCGTTCCTCTCGTGGGGCGCGTGGTCGTGACGGGGCCAGCAGCGGCTCGGGCCGGGGGCCGGGGTCCGGGGCGGGCGGCTCACGCGGTGGGGCCGAACGTGACGGTGAAGCCGCTGCAACGGCTGCACTGCTGCATCACCTTGTTGCCCGGCACCTGGTCCTGCTTGGACCACGTGTAGGCCTTGGGGCACTTCGCGCTGAGCGCGCGACTGTAGCTGCTGGGGGTGTCCCGGCTGGGGTTGGTGCAGAGCATCGGCTTGCCGTCCGGCCCGCGGGTCAGGTCGGCGGGCGGGCAGTAGGGCAGCAGGTTCGCCGCGCAGCCCCGTGTGTCGCAGCCCCCGCCGGCGGGGATCGTGGCGTTCACCGGGGTGATCGTGATCGGCAGCGAGAACGCGTTCACGTAGCTGACGTCGTACCAGGGGGCGGCACCGTCCTTGGCGTCGAAGTTGAACTCCGCGAGGCTGGCGGGTTGTTCGCCCGTCGTGCAGTGGTCGGCGGCCGGGCCGCAGTCGGCCACCCGGCAGTGGAAGGTGCTGCCGGAGGCCCCGCCGCATCCCTGGCGTGCGAAGAACTTCCCACGCCAGTGGAACGGGGCGGTCGTCTCGGGGATCGTCACCGTCGCCGACTGGCCGGGGGCCAGGACCGGCAGCCGGGTGAACTGCTTCGACCCGTCGGCGTTGACGCCGCTTCCGATCCACAGCTTCTGCGACGAGTGGTTCACGAACGTCACCGTGTGGTTGACCGCGGCGGTCGCAGCCGGCGCGGTGCGGGTCGGCGCCGCCGCGCCCGTCACGGTCGCAGCCGTCACGGTCGTGCCCGTTACGGTCGCACCCGTCGCCGCGCCCGCGCCCGTGCTCGGCAGCACCACGGTCAGTGCGGCGGCGGCCGCCGCGACGAACAGCTTGGTCAGGAATCCGCGCATGACTTCTCCGTTCCGTTCCGTTCAGCAGGTCAGGTTGGTGCCGGGGGAGGTGCCGAGGATGCGTGTGAACCGCTGGTAGAGGTTGACCCTGTCCTGCATCCCGGCGGTGTTCCTGCCGTTGCACTCCACGGCGCTGTTGATGCTGCGGATCGTCTGGCCGAATCCGGCCCCGGTGACGATCGCGTGGTGGGCCGTCATGGAGTCGGGCCCGGACTGGGTGTTCCAGTCGATCCTCAAGGCTGTGCGTCGAAGGGACACGCGGGGCCTTCCTCCCGTTGCGGGATGCGGGACATCGAGTCCACCGGTCTCCTCGTCCCACCGGCGGGTGTGGTCGGGCCGTTGGGACTGTTCGGGGCGTTCGGGGCGTTCGGACCGGGCTGGCCGGCGCCGCGGTGGTGTGTCAGGAGCAGGTTTTGTCCGGGTGGTCGTGGGTGATGGCGCAGATCATCGCCTTTGCCCGGCCGTTGTTCGGGTACCTGCGCTGGAGCTCGTCCTTGAACTCCTTCCACTGGCGTGCGATGTCCTTGACGGCGAGGTCGTAGGCGTGGTCGAAGTTGTGGCCGACGACCGAGCGCGGGCTGTCCTTCGTGTCCTTGTTCAGGACCCCGTCGTGGGTGACGCGACCCGTGCAGTTGGAAACCGTCCCGCTGTGGTCGCGGTCCGGGTAGCAGCCCGTCGCCAGGTCGTGCGGCATGTGGCCGGTGGCGTCCTTGACCCAGTCGGCCCTGCTCATGGAGCTGTAACGACTGATGGAGAAGAACGCGGGCAGGTCGGTGCGCCCCAGGCCGGGGGGATTCTTGACGCCGGTGGCTCCCGGGCCGGCCTGGTCGACCCAGTTGCTGTGGGCGTAGAAGTCCTCGATCTGGTGCCAGCCGCGGCCCAGGTCCTCCAGCACCTCACACTTCGCCCGTCCCGGTTGGTCGTTCCACGAGCAGGCCGGGGAGATGGAGGTCTGGGCGGCGATGACGCGCCCGTTCGCGTCGACCAGCCGGTCCGCGGCGGCGACGGCCCTCTTGACGTGATCGATGGAGCCCTCGACGCAGTCGATGATCTCGGCGTTGGCCTGCTCGCGGGTGCGGGGGTAGCGGTTGTCGTACCTGGGGTCGAGGTAGTCGGCGTTGTCGCAGTGGAGCTTGCCGATGCCGAAGTACTCGCCGTGGTCGTTGGCGACGATCGCCCCCGAGTTCCCGTCCGCCATCGCCGTCAGCGAGTTCGGGTGCCAGCCCCCGGCCCCCAGGGCGGCCCGGGTGATCTTCTCGTGGTTCCCCCCGCTGAAGGCCTGCGCCGGTGTCGCGGCGCCGAGGGCGACGGAACACAGCAGCGCGACGCAAGCGGCGCCGGGAACGCGCAGGCGCTGCCGGCGGGAAACGGAGCTGGGATTCACGGGGGTCTCCAGGTGTGCGATGGACGTCTTCGGCGAGCGTGCGTGCGTTCGGGCGTGCGTCCGGGTGCGGCGCCCCGTCCGTACCGCGCAGGCCATGGAGGACCCATGGCGGTGCGTGGTGACGAAGCGTCACCAGGCCTGCACCCGTACGTTAGTCGCCGTTCCCAAAGACCGACAGACCGTCACATCACCAGTTCCCCAAGGGCATCCTTCCGCGCATCGCGGTGTCCCCGCGCCGCGAGGCCCAGGTGCCCGACCCCGTTCACGGGAACGGGCAGCGCAGCCTCCCGGCCCCCCAGCCTCCCGGGCCGGGCTTGTCCACCCGCGACCCGCCCCCGCACCAAACAGAGCAGTGATTCTGTATAGTCCCCTCTACAAACAGAACGTCAATTCTTCTTGACGGAGGGCGCATTGCCACGGCTCACCGACGCACGCAAGGAACTCCGGCGCACCCAGATCACCGAGGCCGCCGTACGCTGCTTCAGCCGCAACGGCCTGGAGCGCACCTCGATCGCCGACATCACGGCCGAGTCCGGCCTCTCGACCGGCTCGATCTACGCCCACTACCGCAGCAAGGCCGACCTGGTCCAGGCCTCCGCCCACACGCTGCTCGCCAAACGCGCCGAAACCCTCGGCCAGTACGCCGCGAGCGACAACCCGCCCGACCCCGACGAACTGCTCGCCCGCCTGATCGCCACGATCGACCCCGCCCGAGCCCGGGTCGGCGTGCAGACCTGGGGCGAGGCGACCACCAACCCGGCCATCCGCGCCATCGTCGCCGACACGGTCGACCGGATGCGCGCCATGGTGCTCGACTGCGTCACAGCCCACCTGGCCAAGGCCGAAGACCTCGCCCCGGCCCGCGCCCGGGAGCACGCCGTCCCGATCGCCGACCGCGTGATGGCGCTCTACCTGGCCGAACTGCTGCACACCGCCCTGCAGTCACCCACCGAGGAGACGGCCACATGACCTCCCCGACCGCACCCTTCGCCGACCGCACCGTCCTGCGGGTCGGCTACGGCGCCCTCCAACTCGAACGCCTCCACCACCGCCGCAGCGAGGCCCTCGCACTGCTGCGCCGCGCGGTCGAGTCGGGCGTCGACCACCTGGACACGGCCCAGTTCTACGGCTTCGGTTTCGCCAACGACGTGATCCGCGAGGCGCTGCACCCCCGGGACGACGTCCTGGTCGTCACGAAGGTCGGCGCCGACCCCGACCCGGGCGGCCCGCTGCCGCTGCGCCTGGCACAGCGGCCCGAACAACTGCGCGCCAGTGTCGAGGACAACCTGCGCAGCCTCGGCACCGACCAGCTCCCGGTGGTCAACCTGCGCCGCCTCGACTCCGGCCCCGGCCTGCGGCCCGACGGCGATCAGGTCGTCGGCCTCGACGACCAGCTCGCGCTCATGACCGCCCTGCGCGACGAGGGGAAGATCGGCGCGATCGGCCTGAGCGGCGTCACCCTCGACGGCCTGCGCCGCGCCCTGCCGGCGGGCATCGCCTGCGTGCAGAACGCGTACAGCCTCGTCTCCCGCGACGACGAGGACATGCTGCGGCTGTGCACAGCCGAGGGCATCGCCTGGGTCCCGTTCTTCCCGCTCGGCGGGGCCTTCCCGAGCCTGCCCAAGGTGACCGACGAGCCGGCGGTGCACGCCGTGGCCGCATCCCTGGGCGTCACACCCTCCCAGGTCGGCCTCGCCTGACTGCTGCACCACGCCCCCAACGTGCTGCTCATCCCCGGCACCGCCGACGCTGCCCACCTCGAAGCCAACATCGCGGCCGGCGAGATCACCCTCGACGCCGCCGACCTCGCCGCCCTGGACGCGGTCGAGTCCCGCTCCAACGACGTCCCCATCGGCTGACCGGCACCGGCCAGGCACCGGCCGGGCCGGCTCGCGGCCGCAGCCCGGGGGTCGGGCACGCCGTGATCCAGCTCGCCCGCTGGGCCGGCGCCACCGTCATCAGCACGGTCAGCGGCCCGGCCAAGGCCCGGCTGGCCACCGCCGCCGGCGCCCACCACGTGGTCAACTACCGCGAAGGCGACCCGGCCACCGAGATCCGCAGGGTCGCCCCGGACGGCGTCGACATCGTCGCCGAGGTCGCACTCGGCGCGAACCTCGCACTGGACCTGGCCGTCCTGCGCCCGCGCGGCACGATCGCGACCTACGCCAACGACGGCGGCAAGCCGGTCGAACTGAACGTGGGGCACAACATGGTGCTGAACACCCGCCTTCAGTTCCTCATCCTCTACACGGCCGGCCCGACAGCGCGCACGGCGGCTGTCGAGGACGTCACCGCCGCGGTGCGCGACGGCGCCCTGCCCGTCGGCGACGAACACGGCCTGCCACTGCTGCGCTTCCCGCTCCACCGCACCGCCGACGCACACCGGGCGGTGGAAAGCGGCACGGTCGGCAAAGTCCTGGTGGACACCGCTGCCGAAGGCCGCTGACCCAGGGGGAGGGGGACGGCTTCCGCCCGATCATCTGTGCTGGAAGGCCGTGGAGCTCGTGGGGAGAGCGGGCCTGTCGGGATTCGTAGCCGGTCACCGCGCAGAGGGGCAAGGGGTGCGTGGGCTACCTGCCGACGGCACTACCGGCACTGCTGCTCTACTGCAACAGCGAGGGGATCCGCGTGGGATGCCGGATCAAGCAGGCGTGTCTCCGCACCCGTTCCTCCGGCTGCGGCACGTGCGGGTCGTGGCCGGCCCGCCTTGGCCGCCGCCGGTGGTGACGCCGTCCAGGGCGGGGCCGGTCTCCAGTTCGGCGGCCGGGATGTCGGGGCGGGCGCGGACGTCGGTGACGGCCTGGGTGGCGATCTCACCGACTGCCGCGGCCTCCAGTACGGTGCCGGTTTCCCGCCGAGCGTCGGCGAGGCGTTCAGTGATGGTGATGATGGTGGGCCGCCGGTCGTGCGGCCCACCATCAGTGCGTTCCGGCGGCTCAGTAGAGGACTACGGAGAGCCGTGCCGGGCCGGTCTCGGTGGTGGTGTCGCAGAAGTAGACGATGGCCTGGTGGTTGTTCACATACGCCTGGCCGGCCGCGTGGCAGGCGGCGGCGGTCGGGTATATGCCGATGTAGGTGTAGGTGGACGCCTGGGCGGCCGGGGCGGCGATCAGGGCGCCGCCGGCCACGAGCCCGGCCACGGCCGCGGCGGAGAATGCCTTGCGAAGCGACATGAGTGGTCTTCCTCCCAATGGTGAGCGCCGGGGTCCGTGCCCCTGCGCTTCGCCGAGGAGCCTCCTCCGAATGTGAAGGCGGGGCAATGGTCGAGACCAATTCCGACCGGAAGCAGTGTGGTGTTTCTGTGACGGCGCAGGTCACGAGCTCGTCTGACGGGCTTGCGATCATCTTCCGGACAGTTCTTGCACTGTCTGGGACCTG
This sequence comes from Kitasatospora sp. NBC_01300, assembly GCF_041435235.1. NCBI lineage: Bacteria > Bacillati > Actinomycetota > Actinomycetes > Kitasatosporales > Streptomycetaceae > Kitasatospora > Kitasatospora sp. NBC_01300. The sequence goes on from NZ_CP108409.1 coordinate 1,402,744, forward strand.
ACAGTCCGTTTTGACTGATCCACCAGGATGGTCCCAGGCCGTTCCCCTGGTAGGAGTGCTTTCACTCCCGGGCCGGGACAGTGTGGGGACATCCTGCCCGGTCGGCTGGCTACCGGCCGGGTGCGGCGCTCCTTCCGAGGGCAAGATCGGCCGTCAGGAGACGATCTGGAGCCTCGCCCAAGAGAGTCGTTCGAAAGCGGTCGGTCCCGGGCGGCGGGGGGCCTCGCGTGTGCTCGCGCGCAGCCACCCGTCAGGGGCCTACGGCCGTCCGGAAGGACGAGCGCAGCTGCGGGTTCTGGAGTTCGGGTTCTGGACATTGGGCGTCACCCACGACGCCAGGGGCGGCGTCGCCGGTGATGCCACCCCTGCTTCGTCGGGGTCGTTCGAGCGGGTTGTGGGGCCCGGTCCGCGGGGCTCGGCGAAGACCGGCCGGGCTCGCGTCGCGCGCGAGACCACCTGTACGGAGCCTTCGGCGGCGCGCTCCGCCCCGTATCGCCGGCGGAGCCGCTGTCCGAGTGCAGGTGGCGCCATCCGTCGTCGGGACTGCCGGCATCCGGCTGCAGCCCGGTGTCAGGCGTGGGTGTGGGGGACAGGTTCGCCGGTGAGGGCGTCGGTCAGGGCCCGGTTGCCGAGGGGTTGATGCAGGACGACCGTGAGCTCGGCGATGCCGCCGTCCTCACAACCGATGTCCGGGCCCGAGGCGTCCCGGCGCCTGAGCAGCAGCGCGACCTGCTTGGCCGTCTCCCGTGCCACCAGGTCGGGCTTGTAGTCGCAGCCGCTCCAGGCGACCTCCATCGAGACCGTGTGGTCGTCCGCCGCCACGGTGGTGTTCTTCGTGGACGGGTCGGCGAGCTGGATTCGACGCAGGACGGAGGCGTCCTGCCGCTTGTAGGGGAGCGGATAGTCGGATTCACCGCCCCACACCGCGTAGCACACCGCCACCCCGACCCCGATCAGCCCCGCCACGCCCATCCAGCGCCTGTCCCGTGCTGTCAGTTCCACGCCCCTGCCCTCCCCTTGCCGTGGATCAGGGTAGGCCTCCGAGCCGGCGAGGGGGGTCAGTTGAGGCGGCCGTTGCGGGGTGCGGGAATGCGGGGCAGGACGCTCCACAGCGGGTGGCCGTCAGCGGCCCAGCGGGCGAGGACGGCCCGGTCGACGAGGTGGATGCCCTGCTCGGTGCCCCAGCGGTGGGCGTCGCGGGAGAAGCGGCCGTTGGTGACGACGACGGCGAGGTGGGCGTCGTGGGCGCGCTGGTAGGTGCCGGCGAGCGCGTACAGCACGCCGACGCCCACCGGCTTGCCGCCGACGGGGTCCTGCTTGTGCTTGCACTGCACGGCCCAGCGCCGGCCTGTCGGGTCCTCGGCGAGGACGTCCACGCTCTGGTCGTTCGCCCGCCCGACCTTGCGCGCGCGGCATCCGTCGCGTTGCAGCAGGTCGCGCACCGCATACTCGAACGCGTCCGGCGTCATGTGGTCGATCCCGCCCGGGCCGCTCAGGGCCAGGCGTAACTGGGCGGCGCGCAGCCGGTGTTCGCGGGCGGCCAGTGCCCGGCTCCGCAGCACGACCGTGGTGGCGGTGCCGGCCGCGAGCGCGGCGGCGGCGGGGATCCACCAGTTCGCCGCGAGCCACCGCAGGAGGGCGGCCGCGGCGCTGAGCGCGAGGAGCGCGACCAGGGCGTAGGCGATCCAGGTGGCGTCGTCGCGTCGTACGGGCCGACGTGGGCGCGGTCGTCGCACCGTAGGCCTGCGCTCAGCCATGCGCTGCTCCGGGTGTGTTCACGTCGTGTCCTTCCTGTGGGCCGCAGTACCGGCCGGGGAGCGGATCCGTGGTGCGCGGTCAGCGGGTGGCTTCGACGGCGATGCCGACGAGTTGGAGGATGGCGTGGCCCCAGGCGGTGGTGGCGATCAGGACGCCGAACACGACGGCGGTGAAGACGGTGAACGCCTCGTCGGCGCGGCTGCGGGCCTCGGTGCGGCGGCGGAGCCGGATGACGATGAGGATCGCGAGGAACGCCGTCACGCTGATCGTGTACTGCACTGCCCACCCCGGCCCGGTAGTTGACTCTGTGTGAGGCTCCGGTCACCCGGGGCCTGCCGCATTCGGGTGAGCATGCCAGAGCGACCACTCCGCCGGGGCTGGTTTCCCGAAAACGGCCGGGCGCGAACGAGCGCGGGTCCGCAGCCGTGCCGAGGCGCGCCGACCATTACGGCCGGCCTGCCTCGGGCGGGGGAGAGAGTGGTAGCAGGGGCTCAACCGCTTCGTTCTGGGGATCTGGAACAACGGGCCGGTCTGGCCCTGTAGCCAGGCCCAGGGCATTACCACCGGTGATAGGGGCCTGGCCTACCCGGCCCCGTCCGGGCTGCGAGACTGGTGATCATGACTGACCGCCGCCCTCTCGCGATGCCCGCCTTCTCTGCGACCGCAACGGACGCACCCCTGTCCGCCCAGCCCGGCGTGCGCCGGCTGCCGGTCGAGCAGGGCGCCGACTTCCGCCAGCCGCCCGGCGAGACCGTGAACGCGCCTGCCCCGGCCCGTCACCGCCTCTCGCCTGGGGACTTGACCTTCTCCGATCCGGACCGGCAGATCTGATCGCTACCACCACGGGTAACGCGACCACCCTGCCCCCGACAGACAGCCACATCGACGAGGACAACGGCACCGTCCGCATCCGCCTCGGCGACGTCCCGGTAGCCCTCCCTGCTCCCCTCGGGGAGTCGGCCTTGCCGCAGGGTCACCGTCCAAAGCAGCCACGCCGTCCTCGCCCCAGCCAGGGGCGGCCCGCGGATCGAGGTCTACCCGACGGCACCACGGCGGTAGGACGGCCGCCGAGAAGCAGCTCTCCCTCCTCACCGGGTGCCCTCCTGGAACCGGCTCTGGCCCCGATTCCGGGAACGATCTCAGGTCCGGCGGAGCGGCCCGACCACCGCAGGTCCCCGCAGGCGCGCAGAGCTGTCATGTGCCCCGCTTCGCATGATCGTTCACGCAATCAGAGCGTGCCGGCATGGCGTCGGGCCCCGGCTGGTGGCGGCGGGCTTCGTCGTACGCGGCGAGGGCTCGGTAGAGGGCGGAGCGGCCGAGCCATGTTCGCCTCCCTCGCAGCGGGAGCGGCGGTGGGCCGGGCGGACAGTGCCCGGAGACTGCGGCCAGGAATGGGATGACGCGATCATGGGAAGGACCTGGCGGTGACCCACCACGAGTGTCACCGACCCAAGGGAGCGACCCGTGGCAGATGAATGGAGCGAGGAGCTCGTTCGGTGGCCTGGACTTGTCGGCACCACCGCCGCCGAAGCCGAGGCGCACATCCGGCAGAGCCACCCTGAGGTCACCCACGTCAGAGGGCGTTCGATACCGATTTAGGCTTCCGCAGGCGATTTCGGGCGGAGGTATTGCCCGATTTTGTCGGGGCTGGCGGTCAGGCGAGTGGTCATGGAGTTGACCATGGCCCAGTGGATCATCGAGCGTGACCGCTCCGGCAGTTCCTCGTAGTCGCGATGGAGCCGCCGGTACCGGGACATGATCCCGAAGGTCTGCTCGACCCGCCAGCGGATCGGCTGGACGACGAAGCCCTTCTGCTCCTTGTCGCGGGCGACAACCTCGACGTCGATGGACAGAGCGGCACCGTGCCTGACGACGGCGTTGTTGTAGCCGGCGTCCACCCACGCTTTGGTCACCGTGGGCCACCTGGAGGCGAGGGTGTCCAGGACCTGTTTGCCGCCGGCGGAGTCCTGGACACCCGCGGCAGTGACGATCAGCACCAGGAGCAGGCCCAGGGTGTCGGTGGCGATGTGGCGCTTGCGGCCCTTGACCCGTTTCCCGCCGTCGTAGCCCTGGCTCTCCGCTGGGGCGTTCGGCGAGGCCTTCACCGACTGGGCGTCGATGACCGCGGCGCTCGGCAGGATCCGACGGCCCTTCTTCGCCCGCAACTGGTCACGCAGCGTGTCGTGGATCCGCTCGGTGGTGCCGTCGCGTTCCCACTCCTTGAAGTAGCCGTAGACGGTGGTGTGGGGCGGGAAGTCGTGCGGCAGGTAGCGCCAGGCGATGCCGGTCCGCGCGACGTAGAGGATCGCGTTGACCACTTCACGCAGTTCGGTGGTCGGCTCGCGCCCTTCGGCGCGAGCCGACCTCCAGCGCAGCAGCATCGGCTCCACGAGCTGCCACTGATCGTCCTTCAGGTCCGAGGGGTACCGGCGTCGTTCCGTCACAGTCGATCCATACCGCTGACACGGGCCCGGCCGCTACAGGATCCTGGAACAGCGTCCGTGCCGAGCCCGCGAAAGCCGGACAGTTGGGGGGATTCCCCTATCGAACACCCTCTCAGAGCCGTTCCACCGGGCCATGACATCCCCATGGACTACCAGGCAGACCGCGTCTGGCTCCATGTCGACGACAACGGCATCGTCCAGTCGGTGCCCGTGATCGGCTGACCAACCCCCGCAGGCGTGGCCACACGTCGTCACCTGTGCTCGTCCGCAGAGGCGGTGAGGACGAGCGCGAAGTCGGTGGGCAGGTAGTTCAAGCACCGGGGTCGCCTCCGCGCAGGCGGAATGGACGACCTCGAGACCGGCCGGCGCACCATCCGGCTGCCCCGGCTCAAATCCCGTCGCTCCATACCGGAGTGGGCGGCTACGCTCGCGCCATGAAGTTGGACCAGGCACTCGAACCGCTGCGTCGGGTGCTGCTGGAGCGCGGGACCGCCGGCTATCCGGAGACGGTCACCGCGGCGGTGGAAGCCGCCCGGACGGCACTGGCCGGCGGGGCGGACACCCCGAGCCTGTGGGAGCTCGGCGTGCTGTCCGACGGGGAGGTTCTGGAGGCGCGCCGGCTGCTGGCCGAGCTGGAGCAGGAACTCTGGCCGGCGCTGCGGCTGCCCGCCACCCTCAAGGCCCGCGACCGGGCACTGGCCCGGCACTGCCTGCGGGACCTGCTGGACGGCCGCGTCGATCCGTTGGTGGCGGCCGAGCGGATCGGCTTCGAGCTGTGCCCCCGCCGACGACCCCGACTCGCCGCTGCGGCCGCTCCGCCGATGGCTGTATCTCGCGGAGGACCAACAGGAGCACTGCGGCGGGCTGACGAAGGAGCTGGTGGCCGAACTGCACGACCTGGCCGCACAGTTGCTGGCCGGTCCGCTGTCCTGACAGCCGGGTCCGATAGTGCTTCCGCCCGGCTCCCGCCACCGAGCCGGCCGCACCCGTCCGGCCGACGACGGACCCGACCTCCGCGCCGACGCCGCCGCCGCTCGCAGCCAGCCCCGCCTACCGGCAGCTCCGCCAGCAGATGCGCGAGCAGGCCCAGGCCCGCCAAGCCACGTTCTCCGGCCGTCACGTTGTCGCGAGCACTCCCATGCCGTGAGGCTGCAAACAAGAGGTAGAGCGGAATGAATGAGTTGCCGCAGAGGCTCCATACCTGGTTCACCGAGAACGAGGAGCAACTGCGATCACGCGGGGTCACGGGTGACATCCAACGATCACCTGATGACGGTCGACCCAAGACCAGCGCATGGATGACGGTGGAGACCGACGGCTATGCCGCCGTGCTCATCGTCTGGGACAGCGGCGAAGCCGAGCTGGAGTGCGGCGACTGGGCCAGTGGCCAGATCCGGCAAGAACATCGCGATCTCCGCACCCCGGACGAGCTCCTCGACGCCATCGAGGACCTTCTCGAATGGGCCCAGATGGAGAGCGGAGGACCGCGCTGAGCGGCGACGCGCCATCATGCGACAGCCCGATCATCACCCGCGTGACCACTTCGTGGGCTGCCCATATGCGCAAGCCCTACCCTGACGGGCCGCGCTGGGTCGACGCCCCCAGCGGCGAGTCGGTTCCCGTCCTCGACTTCTACGCGGCCGGCTGCGTCATTGCCGACCTCGCCCCCGCCACCGCCCGCACCGCGGCTGCCACCGGCAGCCAGGCCACCGCCAAACACCGCACCGCTGCGCCTGGCCCGCCTGCCGATGACCCTCAGCGGTGCCGCGTGACCAGGACCTCGGCCACCTCGAGCGCGGCCTCTACGCCGACCGCCTCGTCCAGGCCGGCGAGACCACCCAGCTCACCGACACGTTCCCCCGAGACCTCGCCCCAGCGAGACTGTGCCGGTAGTCCCGCGTGGAACCGTGACGACCGGGTTCCTCGGATGGGGAGCCCAGCCGTCGCCTCGGCAGACGGGCCGGGGCTGGCCTTACGGTGAGCCGGAGGCCAGGACTCCGGTGACGAAGTTCGCGAACTGTGCCCGCATTTCCTCCCGCGAAATGCGCTCTTCTGCGGCCAGGTGCTCGACGAGGTCGGCTCGTGTGGCGGCGAGCAGGGCGTGGGCGGTGAAGCCGCTGTCGGCCACGCTGGGGATCTGTTCCAGTACGGCTTGGAGCAGGCCGTGCCACCGCTCGTAGTGCTCCGCCCGGTACGGGCTGATGCTCCCGCTTTCCTCCAGGGCCAGCGCGAGGCGCCGGTTGTCGAGTTTGAAGCACAGGACGGCATCGAGCAGGGCGGGTACGCGATCCCGCGGTGGGGTCGCGGGCCCCAGGGGTGGTGGGCCGGTCTCGACGGCCTGCCTGATCGGTTCGAGCCGTGCCTCGTACAGCGCGCGGAGCAGACCGGCGCGATCACCGAAGGCCCGGAAGAGCGTGCCCTTGCCGACTCCGGCCGCTGCCGCGACGTCGGCCATGGTGACGTCCTCGGGACTCTCGCGGCGAGTGAAGAGGGCGTCGGCGGCCGCGAGCACGGCCTCCCGGTTGCGGATGGCGTCCTTGCGAGACGACTGGCGTTCGGGCATGCCGCTCCTTCCATTTGTAAAACGGACCCGTGGTCCATATCGTTGAAGCGGACCCAAGGTCCGGATTCTATGTTCTGGAGGATACCCATGTCCGCACCGACCTCCCCGGCGGATCTGTATCGCCACAGCCTGCGACTGCTGCTCGACAAGGACATACCCGCGTGGGTCGCCCTGTGGGCCGAGGACGGCCTCATGGAGTTCCCCTTCGCCCCCGACGGCTGGCCCCGGCGCCTGGAGGGCAAGGAGGCCGTCGCCGCCTACATGCGCCACTACCCCGATCACGTTGACCTGCACGACTTCCCTGACCTGCGGATCCACCAGACCACCGATCCACAGACCATCGTGGTCGAGATGCGCGGCGTCGGCCGCCTGGTGGAGAGCGACGCTCCCTTCGACATGACCTACATCGCCGTCGTGACCGTTCGAGACGGACACATCGCCTCCTACCGCGACTACTGGAACCCCCTCGCCGTACAGGAACCCGGCGCCGACTTCACCAGGAGCAGCTGATGACCACCGCCCGCACCACTCTGGTCATCGGTGCCACCGGCACCACCGGAAGCCGCACCGCCGCGCAGTTGACGGCCGCGGGCCACCGCGTCAAAGCCGCCAGCCGTCAGGCCACCCCGGTCGCCGGGGCTGAGCCGGTCCCCTTCGACTGGCACGACCCCACCACCCACGCGGCCGCTCTCGACGGCGTCGACCGCGTCTACCTCGTACCGCCCCCGGGTGACTCCGGCCCTGCGGCAGTCATGCTGCCGTTCCTCCACCAGGCCCGCACCGTCGGTGTGCGCCGCGCGGTGCTGCTGAGCTCCTCGGCCATCCCCGAGGGCGGCCCGGCGGTGGGAACGGTGCACCAGGCCCTGCCCGATCTGTTCGAACAGTGGGCGGTACTGCGGCCCTCGTGGTTCATGCAGAACTTCACCGGCACGCACGCGCATGCTCGCAGCATCCGCGACGAGGGCATCATCTGGACCGCCACCGAAACTGGCCGGGTCGGCTTCGTCGACGCCGAGGACATCGCGGCCGTCGCCGTGCGCGCTCTGACCGACGAGCAAGCCCCCAACACCGATCTCGTCCTCACCGGACCTGAGGCACTCAGCCACGACGACATTGCCGCAAGCATCTCCGAGGTCACCGGCCGGCCCGTCGTCCACCGCCGTCTGTCCTACAAGCAGATGCGCGATCGCCTCACGACGCAGGTACCGGTGGAGTTCGCCGCAATGCTGGCCGACATGGACCGTGCTATCGCCGGAGGGGCGGAGGACCGCACTACCGACGCCGTCCACCGTCTTACCGGTCGGCCCCCGCGCACCTTCCGGGCTTTCCTCGAGGGAGAGATGCGATGCAGCAGCTGATGTTCCAGGGCGATCAGCAGTTCGGGTTCGACACCCTGCGTAATCTCGGCCTGGTCGTCTACGGTGGCTCGGACATCGGAGAAGTCGTAGAAACCGCCTTCCGGTCACCTCCGGCGACTACGACGGCTGGCACGACGCCTGGCTGTGGGCGGTGAGTCGAGGTGGCGGTAGGGCTCGCGTAGGTCCACACCAGCGGGGAGACGGCTCTGCGCCAGGCACAGGTGAGGCACTCGGCCCACTGACGCCTTGGCTCACCGTCACGAACAGAGCCCGAGACCGCGTCGGCGCCAGCAGTCGGCCCGGCCTCTCACCTCAGTCCATGTCGCTGGCTGCTCACCGGCCGCACCAGTGGCCCTGACGTTGTTCAGGCCGGCGGCCGAGTACATCCCCGCTCGGGCGGGGCCGATCATTGGACAGGGTCTCACCGCCCGGGCTGCCACTTGGCGCCGAGATCAGTATCACCGGGGCTGGCCTCTGACGGCCCTCCTGTGATCGCGAGCCAGCGGCGTGTGTCGCTTTCTGTGTCGCAGACCACCCGCCTGACCTGCGACGATTACAACCATGCTCGCTGAGCAGCCTGTCCCTACCCGTACTGCTACGTGTAAACGTGGAACGAAAGGAAGTCTCATGATCTTCATAACGGTCAAGTTCGCGGTCCGCCCCGAGCGCGCCGACGACTGGCTCAGCCTTGTCGACGACTTCACCCAGGCCACCCGCCGCGAGGCCGGCAACCTCTTCTTCGAGTGGTCCCGCAACGTCGACAACCCCAACGAGTTCGTCCTGGTCGAGGCCTTCCGTGACGGCGACGCAGGCAGGGAACACGTGGAGTCGGCGCACTTCACCAAGGCCATGGAGGACATGTCGTACGCGGTGGCAACCAAGCCGCAGATCGTCTCGACCGAGATCCACGGCATGGACGGCTGGGCGGAGATGAGCGAAGTCTCCCCCCGGTGACATCCACGGATCGCCACGTCCAAGGAACGTAGGAGTCAGTCGTTCCGGCTCCCTGCCGGAGCGGCTGCGCGTGACGTGAGCGCCTGGCGTCGCCGACGACCAGCCCGTTCCTGTCTGCTCCGAGAAGGCCAGCGCGATCGATACAGGCGGCTGGGGCGGGCCGACAGCACTACGTCGTGGTTGCGGCCGGGGTGCGCGTCACCGTCCCCGGACGGGCCCGCCCGAAGCGCGCCCCCACCTCCACCCTCACACAGCGCCTTCCAGTAGGTCTGCCTCAACACCGCCCCGGAGTGTCTCGACTGCACCGTCTGCCTCACCAGCGTGGTGAAACTCCTCGCCAGCCCCACCCGCCTGGCCAAGGCCCCAACACGGAGGGTCGACGCCGAGGCCCGGCAGGTCCTCAGGAACGCATCCGACGCCTGGAGGCAACAGCAGCAGGCCGCCGTCGACGAGAACCACCCGACCGTCTTCCCCTCGCCCCAGGGCAAGCTGCCGAATCTCCTCGGTCCGGGAAATGCCCGGGACGCTCTTCGGCCTGTGCTGTGCACCGGCCACCACGCCTGTCGCCGACGTCGCCTTCTGCAGTTCATCGGACGTCATTGGCGCGCTACGGTGGAGACGGTGACGTATTGAGTCTTTCGGGGGCGGCAGTGACGAGCTTTCACGTCAAGCCGGCGGACGTGCTCATCTCCTCTGCCGGGTTCACGGACCTGCAGAACGCCGGGGTGCAGCTCTACCGAAGCCTGGTGTTCTCCATGGACGATGCTGCGGGTATGGCGGGCGGCGACAACGCGGGCAGGAAGTTCGCCGCCGCGTACGATCCGGCCGCGTAGAAGCGGGATACAAGCTCGGACAGGCCTGCGAGGCCTACGCCAAGCAGGTCGAGGACCTGCGCGACAAGCTCGAAGACCTCGCGATCCCGCCGGCATCGTCGCGGGCGCCGGCATCCCCTGACCGTCGTCACGCTCGGTGGATCCGATGTGGCGGCTGCCGGGGGCGAGGCGGCGATCGCCGCCGAGGCCGGAACCGCGGCGGTCGCCATGGCCGCGGCGGTCGAGGGCAGCGCGGAGCTCGCCGTGCTCGCCGAGGCCGCGGCCGTTGTCGACGCCGCGGCGGCGAATCTGATCCCGGTCGGGGTGGCCGTCACCGCCACCGCGACCACGGCCGTCGTACGCGCCGGGGCAACCGACGTCGCAGCGGCCCCCGCCCCCAATCCGCCCCCGTTCACGGTCACCCCCGGGATGCCGCCGCTGCCCCACGACCCGACCAGTCCGTTCCCGGTGCTGCCCGCGCAGCAGCAGGCCGACATCCGCGCCTGGATGACGCAGATGGAAGCGGACGGCCGTACCCTCCAGGCGCTGGGCCCGTCCGTCAAGGGCGATCCCAAGATCGACGCGCGGCGCGCCTACCAGGTCCGGGTGGCCGGATCGACCGAGTACCGCCTGTACACCACGGTGACCGACCCGGAAAGGGCCGGGAGCTGGGCATGGACGCCGACGGAGTGCGACCGGAGGACGGGGCGGCGATCGACGCGAACTACATCGGTCAACAGAAGAGCTGCAAGTCGCCGTTCCGACTGAGCCGATGGTGTGATCGACTTCGTGTACGAGAACACCATGGACGGCGAGGCGAAGAATCCGGAGAAGTACGCGTCGGCTCTCAAGGATCCCCGGAACAAAGTCAACCACCTCGAACTGATCACCAACGATCGCAAAGCGTCCGCCTACCTCCAAGGCCCAATGACCGCTCAGGGCGTCACCGGCCGCGTTCGGGTCGAACCCTGACACCACACAACGAGATACACCGAGAGAAACGAGAACACCGGTGGGTGCCAGCTACTACATCAGCTCTGACCAGGAACAGGTCGGCCCCTGGCCGTTCACGGGCGACCAAGTGAAGCAGTGCGTCACCAGGCACTGGCCCGACGCCGTGGTGAGCGGCGCCTTCGAACACTTCCTGGAGATCCAGGCCCAGCTGGAACCCGGCCGGCCGACAGAGTTGTCGTACAACCTGCGACACCACGCCTTCTCATTCGAAGACCGCGCGCCCCTCTCGGCACCCCTGACCGTCATCTACACCGTGCTACACGAACTCGCCCCCACTACCCCCGTGATGTGGTGGGTCGACTACGACGCGGAACTTCAGCCACTGGACCTGTCCAGGGGCCTGGACGCGTTCATCGAGGACTTTTCGGCCTGACCATCCCGGCCTCCATCGCGTCGGCCCGCAAGACACTGCGCACGACACGGTCGTCGGGGTCGGCGAGACCACCGGCCTTACCACCCCCTTCCCTCTCGACCTCGACTTCTACCTCGACCCGGCGAGACTGCGCCGGCCGTCCCGCACGACACCGGGACGGCCGAACCCCCCGACCGCGGGTCCGGCCCTGCGGGCATTGTCTCCAGCGGTCGGTCGCAGAGGAGTACGGGCACCGGTTTCCGGTCGAATACTCCTCAACCCCCGGACGAGCGCTCGGCCCGCTGGCCTGCTGCTCGCCAGATCCTGCGTGCTCCCGATCTTCCACTTCGTCTCAACCCTTCTGGTAAAACGGGGGCGTTCCGTCGTGGGGACCACCGGTTGTCCTGCGGGTTCGTGGCCGGTCCCACTGGACCTGGTGGTATCTCACCCGTCTCAGGTGCAGGTCCGCCGATTCGCGGTGCGCGTGGCTGACAATCCCGTCGCGGGCGACGTTCTACCGCTTCGCATGGGGTTCCTCCTTCCTCATCCGGGTGTTGGCCTGTCAACCTGGGGCACGGGGACGGGCACGGTACCAGGACAGCTCGAAGACGCCTGCCCACAGCCTCTGGGCAACCGCTTCCGCTGGGTGCCCATCGGGCACGGCCCGTCGGAAGCAGGCGTCTTGCAGGTTCCGGTCTCCGATGACGAGACAGGTCCGGCCAACGGCCGGGCCACGACGGGCAATCCGGTGCGGCGGGTACCGTCGTGCCGGCGAAGCGCACTACTCGCGCCAGACACCGAGGAGCAACGTATGAGGATCAAGGTGGGACGCCGCACCGGAACAGTCGCGGCGGCCTTGGCAATCAGCGCTGGTGTGGTGATTTCGGGGGCAGACAGCGCCGCTGCCTCCGCTTGGGTCCGAACAACCACCAGCAACTGGGTCGGTATCTACAACAACCCCAACACCTCGGGCAAGACCGGCGCGGCGGATCTGCCTCCGGGCTCCGAGATCTGGGCCGACTGCTGGCAGGTCGGCGAGAGCATCGGCAACTGGGGAGACACCTGGTACCGCGTCACCTACGTCTGGTACCCGGGCGCTTCGAACTACGTGTACTCACCGGGTTGGACGTTCGCCGGATATGTCGACAACAACGCGAACACCGTCGATCGGAACCCCAACATCCCTCGGTGTTAATGAACTTGATGCCAAACCGGGCCCCGACTCCGGCTACCGCATCAGCGTCGTGCACCGCCTGCATGAGGGCATATCGGCGATCTTGGTGACCTGGATCACCGCCGTGACCTCACTCTGCATCAGCACAGGTCAAACGACGGCCGGACCCTCCCCTTCGCTCTCCCTCTCCCGGGACCCCCGCCTGCCCCGCCAACCAGGCCGGGACCGGGCGGCAACGGCAGAACCGCCGCGGACTGCAGCCGAGTGGATGGCCAGGCGCGGCGTGCTCCGCCCCCGCACCCGTGGCCAGCGCCCGGCGGCGCTGGACCCGCCTACCAGCGGGGGGATCCTCCCCCCCTGCACCCCCCCACCAGCCCTGCGCGGGCTGGACATGCGCTGCCGCCTGCCCTGCGCGGCCGGTCCGCCGTCAGAGGGTGTTCGATACCGATTTAGGCTGCCGCGAGGGGTTTCGGGCGGAGGTATTGCCCGGTTCTGTCCGGGCTGGCGGTCAGGCGGCTGGTCATGGAGTTCACCATGGCCCACTGGATCATCGAGCGTGACCGGGCCGGCAGTTCCTCGTAGTCACGGTGGAGCCGCCGATACCGGGACATGATCCCGAAGGTCTGTTCCACGCGCCAGCGGATCGGCTGCGCGACGAAGCCCTTCTGTTCCTTGTCCCGGGCGACGACCTCGACGTCTATGTCGAGGTCGTCGCCGTGCCTGACGACGGCGTTGTTGTAGCCGGCGTCCACCCACACCTTGGTCACGGCGGGCCACTGGGCGGCGAGGGCGTCCAGGACCTGCTTACCGCCCGCGGAGTCCTGTACGCCCGCGGCGGTGACGATCAGGAGCAGGATCAGGCCGAGGGTGTCGGTGGCGATATGGCGCTTGCGGCCTTTGACCCGCTTCCCGCCGTCCCAGCCCTGGCTGTCGGCCTGGGCGTTCGGCGAGGCCTTCACCGACTGGGCGTCGACGATCGCGGCGCTCGGCAGGATCCGACGGCCCTTCTTCGCCCGCAACTGGTCACGCAGCGTGTCGTGGATCCGCTCGGTGGTGCCGTCGCGTTCCCACTCCTTGAAGTAGCCGAAGACGTGGTGTGGGGCGGGAAGTCGTGCGGCAGGTAGCGCCAGGCGATACCGGCGCGTGCGACGTAGAGGATCGCGTTCACCACCTCACGCAGCGCTGTCGTGGGCTCACGCCCTTCGGCGCGGGTGCGTCGCCACTCCACCAGCACTGGCTCGATGAGCTTCCACTGATCGTCCTTCAGGTCCGATGGGTACCTGCGTCGTTCCGTCACGTTTGATGAATATCGCGGACACGGACCCGGCCGCCACGAGATCCTGAAAACGAGTCCGTGCCGCAGGAACCGAAGCCGGACAGTTGGGGGGAATCTCCGCTGATGATGCTGGAACCCACCGACAAGTGCTCTCACTTACAACCTACGCAGCCAGGTGAGCAATCGACGTTCTCCGAGCACCTTCGCGGTAACCGCGAGTGAGGATGGCGCTGGGTAGATGGCCACTGGTCTCTACAGCGACGGTGCCGACTCGGGCGGGTGCGCGTTGTAGCCGGTGATCACACCTCCGGCCTCGCCACTACTGGCGGACCACGTACTCGATACGGGTCCGGGCGGCAGTGCTCTCCACCAACGCCCACAGCTGCTCAGCCGGCATCTCGGCCAGCGCCACGGTCTCGGTCGCGCCGCCCTGCGGCATCTGCGTGGCCGTCAGACACGGTGGCAGCCCGCGGGCCCGGAGCGACCGGATTACGCCGCTCTCCACGGCTTCTGCCAGCAGCCGGTCATGGAACTCCATCCGGTCGTGCTCACGCCAGCCGTAGGCGATGTGCTCGCGCACCCGGTAGTCGTGGCGTCCCTTCCACGAAACACCGACCTTGGCGGCGCCCAGCCCTTCGTGGACCACCACGTACACGTGCGCCGGGTACGCGCGCCGGTCCGCTGCGACGAACACCCGGCGTACCTCGTGGGCCGCCCGGCCAGTCTCGAATCCGGTCAATGCCGCCCTCCCCCGAACTGGCTCCTGGGGGGACAGTCTGCCGCCGCCGTGAGCGTGTTGCGAGCATGCTGCCGCCATCCCGGGGCCTTCCCCTGAAATCGCCGCAGGTCCGTTTGCGGGGAGCTAGAGTGCCGTCCCTACAGCGAAGTGAGGAGGGGGGGATCACATTGGAGCAGGAGCCGATGACCGCCGAGGAACTCGGCGAGCTGCTGGGTTCGGTCGCGGCCGGTTGGCCCGCGCTCGGGCTGACTGTGCGCCGGGGCGGCTGGTACACGCCCAACGGGGATGACCCGCAACAACAGGTCCAGGTCTTCCACGGCGGCAGCAGGATCGGCTGGACCCAGGAGCAGCGGCGGCGTCCCGGTGAGCGGGAGTACCGGGCGCAGGTGTGGACCGACCATGACGGACTGTCATACGGAGTAGCCCACCTCGACGGCATGCCCGCCGACCCGATCGGTTTCTACCAGCAGGCCCGGGATAGCCGCGCCTAGATCTGCCAAGGTCGGGCCCCGGCCGCTGGCCTGCGCACGGACGAGTCTTACCTCCCGGAACTCTGCATAGGCGTCAAGCTCACGGGCGCTTCAGGAGATCACGAGCCTCATCGAGGAAGGCGCGGCCGGCTGAGGTTGGGGTGAGTGGCGACTGCTGGAAGCCCTGTTCGAGGACGGCGGCGGAGGCGAACAGCTGGTCCCGATCGGCGGTCTCGGCATCGACGCCGTCCCACAGCATCCGGCCGGTATCGGGCAGGCGGAGGCCGGTGAGGGTCGTGGCGAGCGTCGACTTGCCGGAGCCGTTGTTGCCGGCCAGGGCGACGACCTGCCCGCGCGGGATCCGCAGGGTGATGTCGGACAGGGCCGGGTTCGTGCGGCCGGGGCAGGTGAAGGGGGTGTCGGCCGCGAGGTGGTGCGGACGGGTTGGTGCGGCCGGTGGGGATGGCGCGCCGGTCGGCCTCGCGCTGGAGGTGGTCGAGGTCGGTGACGAACAGAGCCTCCTCGTACAGGTTGTTGACGGCGCCGAGGGAAGTGATCTCGGTGGCGCCGACGCGGGGCGGGGGGTGTCGTCGAGGGCGGCGGGGACGAAGCCGGTCTCCCCGGCGGTCTCGCGCAGTGCGCATGTCCACGGGTCCTCGTCGTCGAGGGGGCCGCCGGGGTACTGGTATTCGCCGGGGTGGAGGGAGGTGAGCAGGAGCGGCCGGTCGTGGCGGTCGGTGAGGAGGGCTCCGGCGTGGGAGGTGCCGTGCGGCAGGGTGGGAAGGAACCGCTCGGGTGGGACGAAGCCCATGGTCAGGCCCCTGGCTGGTCGTGACGGCAGGGGTGGCCGAGGCGGGTGCGCAGGTCGGCGGCGAGGCGTTCGTCCCGGCCGGGGTCGTCGGGAAGGAGGCCCGCGCCTTCGGTCATCAGAGCGTGGAACTGCTGTTGCTCGTAGGGGGTGCCGGGCGGTAGGGCGGCGATGTGCCAGTGGACGTGGGCGTTGCCCTGCATGCTGCCCAGGCTCAGCAGGTAGAGGCGTTCGGTGGGGACGGTCGCGGCGAGCGCGGTCGCCACGCGGTGCACGACCAGTTGCAGGGCGAGGTACTGGTCCTCGGCGAAGCCGCTGACGGTGTCCTCGACGTGGGCACGCGGGGCGACGAGGAGTTTGCCAGGCAGGGTGGGGTAGCGGTCGAGGAAGGCGACGTGGACGCCGTCGTCCAGGACGATGCGGTGTTCGTACCCGGGTTCACCGGCGAGCATGGAGCAGATGAAGCAGGGGCCGTTGCGGGCCCGCTCGTTGTAGGCGTCGAGGTCGAAGTCGGTCACCGCGTCCATCCTTCCGAGCCGGGGCGTAGCGTCATGTAGCCGTCGACGGGGTCGAATCCGAGGGTGCGGTAGAGGGGGGCTCCGGTTTCGGTGGCGCGCAGCTCGATCGATCCGCAGCCGGCCTGGATCAGGGTGGTGGTGACGGCGCGGGCGTGCCCGCGGCGCCTGTGGGCGGGGTCGGTGGCCACGGTGTGGATCCGGGCCCACCGGCCGGTGGGGTGGGTGGGGCCCCGGTAGCCGCGGTAGACGATGCCGATGGCGCAGGAGGCCAGTGTGCCGTCGTCGGCGGGGACGACGTAGGCGAGCAGGTTCGGGTCGGTGCCGAGGCGCTCGCGCATGTCGTCGCGAAAGGTGGTCCGCCAGTCGTCGGTGAGTTGGGCGCCGTCGAGTACCGCGACGCGCAGGCGCAGCAGTTCGTCGGCGTCCTGGGGGCCGGCGGGGCGTACGGGGGATCCGGTCATGCGGGGCTGCCTCCGGGGTTGGGTGGGTCGTGCGGGTGGTTGTCGGGGGAGGCCGGGGCGGACGCGGTGTGTCGGTCGGTGCCGCCGTCGGGCCGGTGCGCGGTGCGGTAGGCGTACGGGGCCCGGTTGGTGGGGGAGGTGGCGGTGTCCTCCTCCACGATGGGCTGCTGGTCGGCGATGGCCCGCTGTCGGGCGCCGGTTGCGGCTCGGGCGGGCGGCGGTGGCGCACGGCCATCCTCAGCACCAGGCCTCAGGCCCGGTCCTCAGTCCCGGACCAGGTCGCGGGGGTCGGCGCCTTCGGCCCAGCCGTGGGTGGAGAACCCGCGGCCACCGGACAGGTAGGCGGCCAGGGCGGCGTGGGCGGTCGGGAACATCGGCAGCGGCAGTCCGTTCTCGGGCGACCACGCCACGGCGAGGTGCTTGCTGGGCTCGGTGTTCGTCAACTCGCCCCGCCAGGCGGTGGCGAGGAACACCGACAGCAGGAAGGGGCCCTTGCCGTCCCAGCCCTGGCGGACCTGGATCGTGTGGACCAGCCGCAGGTCGCACGGGTCGACTTCCAGCCCCGTCTCCTCCGCCAGTTCACGGGCGGCGGCCTCGTCCAAGCACTCGCCGGCCTCGACCTTGCCGCCGGGGATCGTCCACACCGGCGTCGTGTTCCAGCTGTTCGTCGCGTAGTTGACCGTCGCGACCCGGCCGCCAGTCCGGTCGTGGACGATGACGGCCACCGCTTGTCGCAGGCTCTCCACAGCACTACCTCCAAGGATGCTTGGTCAAAGGGGACTTGGGGAATTCACGGGGCTGACTTCAGTCCAGGGCCGGGCCGAGGATGGTCTTGATGACGGGGGTTCCGGGCAGCGTGGTGGTGACGACGACAAGAGAGTGGGCGTCCTCGGTGAGCAGGGTCGGGGTTCGGTCGGGGCCGAGGGTCGGGGCCGAGGGTCGGGGCGAGGTGGCGGTAGGCGGTGGTCTCGCGCCGGTGCGTGAACTGGTTCCTGTGCCGCTCGGCGAACAGCCGTCGCCCGTCGCCGGTGCAGCCTCCCGCACCACCGGCTGGCCTGCAGGGGCCTGCCCTCGCGCGCAGCGGCCGGTCGGCGTCGTCGGGGAGGGCGGGCGGCGTCATGTCGGCCAGCCGTCGGTGGACAGTGGGTTGCCGCGGGTGATCTCGGCGAGGGCGTGCGCGGTGTAGGGCACGATGCCGGCCGGCAGCCGGTCGAGCGGCCACCAGTGGAGTTCAGCGCATTTGTGCGGCTCGGCGTTGCGGACCCGGCCGTCGTAGCGGGTGGGGCGGAAGAAGAGCTGGAGGCGGCTGCGGCCGTCGTCGGTGTCGAGGTGGTGCAGGGTGTGGACGAGTTCGAGGTCGTCCTCGGCGATGGTGGTGCCGAGTTTCTCGGCGGCCTCGCGCGCCATGGAGCGGGTGATGGGTTCGCCCGGCTCCATGTGTCCGGCCGGCAGGTGCCACAGCCCGTTGGCGTAGCTGGTGTTGCGGCGCTGTCCGAGCAGCACCGCGCCGTCGTGGGCCAGGACGAGGTGGACGCCGACGACCAGCGTCAGCGGGTCCGCCCCGGCTGGGCGGTCGGCGGGACCGGGCCGGGTCACGGCGCCTCCCTGGCGGGCTGGCCAGCTGCTGGCGTGAGCAGCGGCAGGTAGTGGTGCAGGTAGGGCGGGACCTTCAGGTCGAGGATCTCGTCGAGGGGGACCATGCGTACGGCCAGGCCCTCGTCACCGAGCCGCAGGTCGTTCTCGTGGCCGTCCCAGGCAGCGTGCAGGACGCGGGTGAGGGGGAGGCCGAGGTCGTGGTGCGGGTCGGGGAGGGTCCGCAGCCCGGTGATCTCGATGCCGGCTTCCTCGCGGACCTCGCGCACCGCGCTCTCCTCGGCGCTCTCATCGGCTTCGCGCCAGCCGCCGATCGGGGTCCAGTAGCCGGGCCAGGCCATGCCCGGCCCGTCTTCGCGCAGGTGCATCAGCAGCCGGCCCGCGCGGTCGGTGACGAAGACCAGGACGCCCTCGAAGTCGTCACCGTCCGGGGCGGGGCGCTCCAGGTAGAGCGGGATGCCGCAGCGGCGGGCACGCAGCACCTGCCGGAGCCGCTGGTAGTGGGCGGGGGTCATCCGGGAGCGCCAGTCGTGGGCCGTCTCGAACCGGAACTCGGTGTGCTCGGCCGGATCGAGCCGGATCCGGGCCTGCTGCTCCGCGGTCAGGGTGCCGCCGTCGAACACGTAGCCGGCGACCGGGACCGGGTAGTCGGCGTCCGCCTGCGTGTGGATCACGGCGACCAGGCGCCGCCGGAGCACCTGCGGGTTCTCCGCGGCCAGGTCCAGGCCCAGCTCCTCCTGGGCCTCGCGCAGCGCGGCGTCGAAGGGGCTCTCGCCGTGCTCGACGTTGCCGCCGGGCATGTTCCACACATCCGGGTCGATGGTCGAGCGCATCCCGAGGACCCGGCCAGCGGGGTCGGTGACCAGGAGGCAGCCGTAGGCGCTGGGACGGGCGATGGCGGTCAGGTGGCCGCCGACCGGCCGCCAGCCCGGGACCGCCAGGCGGCCGGCCAGCCAGTCGATCACCGCGCGCTGACCGTCGCTGGTCGTGGGCAGCCGATTCGCTGGAGCCCACTGATGGCAGTCGTGGTCGCCGGAGAGGACGACCGGGGTGCCCTCGGGAACGACGGTGGCGAAGACGAACTGCCGCACTCGAAGGCTGCGCTGGTCGGTGAAGTCCAGGTGCCGCACGTACTCCAGCACCAGGCCGGTCAGGCCGGTTTCCTGCGCCAGCTCCCGCGCCGCGCCCGCCACCACGGGCTCGCCGGCCTCGAGGCTGCCGCCCGGGTACTCCCACAGGCCGGGCAGGGCGTCGTGCGCGGCTCGGCGGATCATCAGGATCCGACCGCAGGTGTCGCGGACCACCACGCCGACGCCGATCCGTTCGACGCCCTCGCGGAAGGCGAGGCCGGTCAGCATGTCGAAGTCGATCACAGGGCGGACTCCTCGCTCTCTCGGGCGGACACAGCCCGCCGGCCGGCGCCGGTCTTCGCCACAGCTCCTCCGGTCCTCCGGGCACGGTCGGCGCGCGGGCGCGCGAGTGTGCTGGAAGAAGGCGATCCGGCATCCAAGTTTCTTTCTGCGGAGCTGAGTTAGGGAACCTCCTAGAAGCTGGTGGCCTCCGATGATGGTGCTGTTCGAATGCGGTGTTCAAGTGGATTACCTCCGGGCGAGCTCCGGTCGAACGGGGAGGTTTCGAGCACCTCCCGGTCCCGGTCGAGGGCGAGGGTGTCCTTCAGCCGGCCGCGGACGGGCTCGGGGAGACTGGTGGAGCCCAGTGCGCAGGCGGCGAGAGCCTGTTCGAACTCGGCCGTCGGGCCGGGGTCGAGACGGGCGCGGACGCCCGGGCGGCCGAGGACGTCGCGCAGCGCGTAGCCGTCGCCCATTTCACCCGTTCGGCTGAACGCCGGGCGCCGGCCGTCCACCCCCACACCGTGGCGCAGGGCCAGGGCAAGCCTGGCGAGCGGGCCGGAGGTGCCCTGCGCTTCCGTGTCGAGTTCTTCTGTTCGTTCGTCAGGGGCCCGGGCCGGTGGATGCGGAGCGATCGGTCCCGGCTTCCCCCAGCGCCGTTTCTTCGTCGTCTGCCTGTCGGGCCCGGGTCGGTCTCACGGACCGCGGATGGCAGACTGCCTCCCCGTGATCGATGAATTCGCCAAGGAGTACTTGCACAGCGATCTGCGCGATGTCCGGGAGGTGCTGGTCTGGAAGCTCGACGGGCTGTCCGAATACGACGTCCGCCGGCCTCTGACCGGCTCGGGCACGAGCCTCCTCGGGCTGGTCAAGCACCTCACGAACATCGAGTACCGGTACTTCGGCAGTGTCTTCGACCGCCCCTGCCCCGAGCCGCTGGGCCGGTGGGACGACGAGCGGCTCTGGGCGGAGGCGATGTGGGCGAGCGAGCACGAGACCCGCGAGGAGATCATCGGCCGGTACCGCCGGGTCGCGGAGCACTCCGACGCGACGATCGGCGCCCTCACCGTCGAGGCGCCGGGCTACGTGCCCTGGTGGCCCCGTCCGGACGTCACGTTGTTCAACGTCCTGGTGCACGTGCTCACCGAGACCAACCGGCACGCCGGGCACGCCGACATCCTGCGCGAGCACCTCGACGGCGCCACCGGGACCGCGTCGGGTCACGCGAACTCGCAGCCCGACGCCGCGTGGCGGCAGTCCCGGTTCGCCGAGGTCGAACGGGCCGCCAGGGCGGCGGTGGACACGCCCTGACCAGGATGCGAGCCCGTTCAGGCCCGGGTGACTGATGCCGGTCGATCAGGTTTTGTTCGCGTGGTGGTGCCGGTGGTGCCGGTGGTGCCGGTGGTGCCGGTGGTGCCAGTGGTGTGTGCGTGTGGGTCGGTGCCGTCAGATGTCGGCCCGTCTGGTTGCTACCAAGGGTCTCCAACCGAACACCGCTTCATCTCCCGGAGCGAGCCAAGTGCATCCTGTCCTCCAACTTCCCTGCGGGCGTGACGATCAGGCGGTGTGAACGGCGGCGATATTCCCCAGGGGTCGTGTCGCCGTAATTGCCCACCCTTCGGGCCCCGGCGCAGCGGCCAACCGCCCGGGGTGAGTTGTGGGTGGGGCGCCGATCGTGTGGATGTGCGAGACGCTCCGCAGCGCCTGTGTGACGGGGATCGTCCTGGCCGCAACATGGGTGGCTAGGACTTCATTTGGATCATCATGCCGCCTCTACGGCCTCTCGGCTGCGGGAGGCAGGTTGTGCCACGTGTGTCCGCAGGCGCCTTTGCAG
The DNA here is from genome assembly GCF_041435235.1 of Kitasatospora sp. NBC_01300. Taxonomy (NCBI): domain Bacteria; kingdom Bacillati; phylum Actinomycetota; class Actinomycetes; order Kitasatosporales; family Streptomycetaceae; genus Kitasatospora; species Kitasatospora sp. NBC_01300. The sequence continues at coordinate 1,424,221 of NZ_CP108409.1, forward strand.
TACGTCTGCCTGCGTCGGGTGTCGGCGACGGAGAACACCGAGACGAGGACGCGGAACGCTTTGATGTGTTCGTCGGCGGGCAGTGCTGCGAACCCATAGCGAGGCGGGTCCATGCAGATCATCACCGCAGGGTTAGCTGTGGGCTTCACGCCGGACTGGGCAACTCCTGCGTGCCCGTCTGCGGCCGTGATGTGCGCCTGCATCGCGTAGCCGGCGACCTCTTGCAGCACAGCCTGCCGCCCTTCCGGGGAAAGGGCTGAGAACCAGGTTGTCCCGTCGTCCAATGTGCGGAGGCCTTGTGCGACTTCGTTGACCACCCTCCCGGCTTCACGTCGAATGGCTCGCTCGTCGTCACCGCTGGTCCCCAATATTGTCCGATCATTCCACGCCGGTTCGGCGGCTGTGGAGCGGGTTGTGGACAGCGAGTCCGCTGTCCGGCTCGGTTGGACGCTGGGGGTCAGCGCGCCCGCTCCCACGGCGGGGCTGGGGATCGCCGATGCCCAGGCGGAGCGGGCCCTGCGTCACGCGCTGGCCACCGGTGCGGCCGCGGTCCGCCACCGTGAGGCGGTCGGGCCGAGCGTTCACGCCCTGGTCGTTCCCGAGGGCGTCGGTGGGTTGGACCGTCGGCCCGCCCGGCATCGTGCTGCCGGGCTCGGCGCCGGGCGTCGGCGCCACGGTCGGGCCCGCCTCGCTGGTGATGCTCGGTGGGAGGGTGCCGGCCGTGTTGCCGGCTGGGTGACCCGATCGCCGCTTGGCCGACGGCCACCGCCGCGGCTGTGGCCGTGGCGGAACGGGCGCAGGCGCCGCGCCGGGCCGGGCCGACGGCCGTGGCGGAAGCGGAGTGCGTCAAGGTGCGGTGGTCGTCACGGACGGCACGCCGCGCCGGGTGTCGGCCGGGGTACGTGTTCCCCGTGTACGGCGGCCGACGGCGTTGCGCAGCGGTCGCGGGTGGCCGGACCCCGGGCGGGGGTGTCGGGCGGGGGCGTCAGGGCGTCGGGTTCTGCGTGCCCTCGACGTCGGCGAGCAGTTTGCGCAGGAGCCCGTCCAGGGTGGCCTGTTCCTCGTTCGAGAGGGCGGAGAGCAGCGCGGTCTCGTTGGCCGCGTGGTCGGTGAAGGCGGCGTCCACGAGGGCGCGTCCGGTGGCGGTGAGGGCGATGCGGACGCTGCGCCGGTCGGCCGGGTCGGTGCGGCGTTCCACCAGGCCCGCCGATTCCAGCCGGTCGATCCGGCTGGTCATGCCGGCCCGTGACATCAGCAGGAGTGCGGCGAGTTCGGAGGGCATCAGTTCGTACGGCGCTCCGGAGCGGCGCAGGGTGGCGAGAACGTCGAACTCGCCGCGCTGGAGGCCGTGTTGCTTGAACACCTCTTCGATGACCCGGCCCGCGAGCAGCGCGAGGCGGCCGAGGCGGCCGACGGTGCCGACCGCCGCCAGGTCGAGGTCCGGGTGCTCCCGGCTCCACTGGTCGAGCATGACGTCCACGTGATCCATGGGGGCAATATTATTCGATGGGAGATAGTTAGACGTAGTACTATCAGCCAGGGAACTATCGGAGTGCTCGCTGTAGGGGAGAGGCCAATGACGCTGATCGGACCGGAAGCCGTGGTGGTACGGGGCGACGAAGCCGAGACCGTCGAAATGCTCGGCGGCAAGGGGCGGCTGCTGGCGGACTCCAGCGCCACCGGCGGCGCCCTGAGCACCCTGCGCGTCACGCTGGGGCGCGGCAAGGACGGCGCCACTCCGCACTACCACGGGGGCTCCTCGGAGCTGTTCTTCGTCGTCGACGGCTCGGCCCAGGTGCTGGTCGGGAACGAGGTGGTCACCGCCCGCAGCGGCGACCTCGTGGTGGTGCCGCCCCATCTGCCGCACGCCTTCGCGGCGGCGCCGGACTCCGGAGCGGACCTGCTGATCGTGATCACCCCCGGGGTGGAGCGCTTCGACTACTTCCGCCTGCTGGAACGGATCCGCGCGGGCGAGGCGACGGCCGAGGAACTGCTCGCCAAGCAGGACCTCTTCGACAACCACTTCCTGGAGTCGCCGAGTTGGCGCGACGCCCGGGAGGAAGCCGCCCGGTCCGAGCCGTAGGCCGCCCGGCACCGAGTCCGGCCCGCCAACCATTCTCAGGGAACCCCGTGACCGACACCCGCACCATCACCAACCCGCCCGGCCTGCACGACCCGACGCCGTTCGGCTACAGCCACGCCGCCTCCGCGCCCGGCGAACCGGTGTTCATCGGCGGCCAGTACGCCTCCGACGCCGGCGGTCAGGTCGTGCCCGGCGACTTCGCCGCCCAGGTGGAGCTCGCCCTCGCCAACCTGCGCACCGCGCTCGCCGGGGTCGGCCTCGGCTTCGAGCACGTGGTCCGGCTCGGCTCGTACGTCGTCGACCACGACCCGCAGAAGCTGGCCGTCCTCGGCAAGACCCTGGCCGGGGCCTGGGGCGACCGGCTGCCCGCGCAGACGCTCAGCGGGGTCGCCTCGCTCGCCCTGCCGGGGATGCTCTTCGAGATCGACGCGGTAGCCGTCCGGCCGACGGCGGCGGCGGGCTGACCCACCCGCGCGCAGGGGTCCCACCGGCCGGTGGGACCCCTCGCCGTACTATCGCCGTTCGATCCGGCGCGGACCGCCCACACGGCCCGGGCCGCCGCGCACAGCCGTCGTCCCACGGCGCCGGGGCCGTCGCCGAGGAACGGCACCCGCAGGAACGGGCCCTCGCCGGCGGCGGCCGCGTCGAGGATCCGGAGCAGGGCCGTCGGCTCGCGGACCGGCTCGTCGACGAGGACGGCCTCGGCCCCGCTCACCAGGATCGGCAGCCCGGCCGGGTCCGGCCGCCGGGACGGGTGGCGGGTGCCGGTGAGGCGTTCCTCGAAGGCGTCCCAGTGGTGACCGAAGCAGGCCGGGAACGACAGGGCTCTGGCCCCTCTCGTGGAACAACTCGTCTCTGGTCCGGCGGAGTTCGCCGCGCACCCGGTGGGGGCGGACGCCGTCGCCCACAGACGCACGCCGACTGCTGCACGACGACTCCCAGGCCGCCGCAGACCGGGTTGACGAGGATCCCGGATGCTTCCGCGGCCTGCTGGTCAACCGGCGCGGCGGCATGCTGCCGCAGCGGATCCGCCAGGCCGAGCAGGACGCCCCCGCACCGGTCCGCTCGTTCGCCGGCTTCCTGCGCCAGGACCTCGACGCCGTGACCGCCGGCCTCGCCATCTCCCTGCGCTTCCTCCACACGGCCACCGGACGCAACCCGCCCGAGCCCCTGAACCAACCCCGTCCTGACTGTTCCGCGGCGGCCGCGCGGCCTGTCCCGGCATGCTTTCTCCCCTGGGACCGGGGGGCTTGTCCGCTGGTCTGGTCTGCCATCGGTGACCGCCCTGGCTGTTCTGACCCGTGTCCCGGCCCGGTGCGGTCGTAGGACGGTTGTGTGCGGGCGGATCGCCTCCTGACCACCCGTCCCCGGGCCACCGGCACCAGCGGCCATCAGCCCCGCCGACACCGCCGGCACCGCTGGACCGGAAATTCTTCGGCACGCCCCCGCCCGGGTAACCCCCTGAAGCCATCCGTGACAGGAAGATCTCCCGTTTCGCACGCCGCGCCATCGGGACCGCCCGGTGCCACGTGGCCTGCCCGGCCGCGCCCCACCCGACTCTTGTTCCCGCAGCCCTCCCGCCGTCCCCGGCCGCGCCCCCGTCGTTGTGGCAGGCGCCGACCGTCCCGTCCTGCTACGCCCCGGGGACGACGTCGTCCCGATCGCTGCTCTCTCCGGCGCCGCCGCCCGTGGCCTGTTGTCGGGGTTCACCTGTCGGTCGTCGTCACCGCCCCGCCTCGGGGGTGGGGAGAGCCTGTTCGCCGCCCCGGTCTGCCGTCGGTGACCGCCCGCGCCAGCCGCCCCCTCCGGCCAGGCCCCCGATCGGGCCCGCCCCCGGCCTGGCTGTCGCACTGCTGGCCCCGGCCGGACGAGGCAAGGGGGCTGCCCGGGGCCCGAGCTGTCCGGGCCTGCTGTGCCCCGCGTGGTCGTCGTGCCCGTATGGCCAGGACGACGCCGAGCCCGGTGTCCCTGGTCGGCGTTGTTCCCGCAGCCCTTCCATGGTTTCCGGCCGTGCCCCTTGCCCTGTTCTGCTGCGCCTCGGGGGTGATGTCGTCTCGGTCGCTGCTCTCTTCGGCGTCGGTGTCGCTTGTCGTCTGTTGTCCGGGTCCTGTTGTCGGCGCTTTCGCTGTCCCGCTGCCCTGCCCGCTGCCCTGCCCGCTGCCCTGCGCCCCCGCCACTGCCCTGCCGCCTCGCCTCGCCGCCTCGTCTCCTCGCGGGCCGGGTTGACGGTCCGTCGGCGGCTGGTCGGGTTGATGGCCCGTCGCCGTGGGTTGTCGGGTCGTCGGGTTGCTGGTGCGGTCAGGGGCTTGGGGAAGCGGGGTCCCGCCGGGGTGGGGTGCTGGGACGGCCTTGGGGCGCGGTGTCGGTGAGGTGGCGGTGGGCGGCGTGGAGGTGTTCAGCGGCCTGGCGCAGGTGGTCGCAGGCCATGGAGGGAGAGAGCGCGTTGTAGGGGCGGAGCCATCGTTCGGCGGCCTGTACGCGGGCGAGGGCGGCGGTCAGGGCCTGGTGGGCCGGCCGCATCGAGGGGATCTCGGCGACTTCGTCCACGGTCCGGGCGAGCAGGACGGCGAGGTCCTCGGTGTCGGGCCACGCGCCGTCGGTGAAGTCGTGGCCCCACCAGGCCAGTCGGGCCGCGCATATCCCGACCCAGGCCTCCAGCCGGTCTTCCCAGGACGGCGGCCTGGCGGGCGGGGACGGGGGCGGGTTCGCAATGATCGGCACCCGAACATGATCTGCCCACGGGCCACGGTCGCGTGGCCGTTTCACCGGAACCTGTTGACGACCTGTTGCACAACCCCGACCCGGCGGCCGCCCACCCCGGCCGCGGGACGGCCGGGGACTGCTTCCCGGGTGCAGGGGGCGGGGGACGGCCGGCGAGCGCTTCCCGGCAGCCGCCCCGTCCGGGCCGCACAACGGATCAGGGCGAGGCGGTCTCTCCCGTGAGGTCACAGATACGCCCGGCGGGCGGCACAAGCACCCCCCGCACAGGTACACCCGTCCTGGATCCGTACGGGAGTTCTCCGGCCCTCGGCGTAACTCACCTGACAGGCAAGGGCATCCGGTGCATAAGATCTCCTGTCGACCCACCCGCCCCTGCGGACGCACCGCACCGCACCGCACCGCACCGCACCGCAACCGCGGCGCGCCCGCACTGCACCCGCACTGCACCCGCACCACACCGATCGGCGCGGAACGGGCCGACGACAAGGCCTGGACCAGACCGTGACGGAGACGCCGGATGGAGACACCGTGACTTCCGCAAGCCCGCAACAACACCGCCTGACGCAGGTACCCGAATCCCTTCGGACCTTCGGCCGCTGGCAACACGAGGGCGAAGCGGGCCACCGCTGGCTGACGGCCCTGCCGGACACCGTCACCCGATGGTGCGACCACTGGAACCTGAAACCCGACGGACCACCCATGCACGGCTACAACAGCCTCGTCGTGCCGGTCCTCCGGGGCACCGAGCCACTGGCACTGAAAGTCACATGGCCCGACCAGCAGATGCAGGAACAGGTACTCGCCCTACGCCTGTGGAACGGCCACGGCGCGGTCCGCCTGCTCGACACCGACCCCACGGCGGGCGTCATGCTCCTGCAACGCCTCGACCACACCCGTCCGCTCCGGGACGTGCCACTGCAACAGGCCGTCCCCGTGATCGGGACACTGCTACGGCACCTGGCCATCGAGCCACCCCACGGCCTGCGCACGACCGCAGACATCGCCGCGGGCCACCGACGGGAACTCCCCGCCCAGTGGGAGGAACTCGGCCGCCCGGTACCCCGACACACACTCGACCGCGCACTGGACCTGGCCGAGGAACTCTCCCACGACGACTACACCGTCCTGGTCAACAACGACCTCCACTACGACCAGGTCCTACGCACCCCCGACGGACACTGGTCCGTCGTCGACCCGCTGATCGTCCGCGGCGTCCTCGAATACCAGGTCGCACCCCTGCTGTGGAGCCGCTTCGACGAACTCGGCCCCTCCCGCGTCCAATGGGCCATCGACGCCCTGACCGACGCCGCAGACCTCGACCCCGACCGCGCCCGCAAATGGGCACTACTGCGAGCCGTCGAGTACTGGATATGGGGCCTACGCGCCGGCTTCACCGAAGACCCGGCACGCTGCGCCCGCATCGTGGAAGCACTCACCTGACCCCCGCCCCGCCCCGCCCCGCCGTGCGGAACAACCGGCGCCGGCCCGACCGGTCACCGTCGATCCCGCAGGCCTGCCGGACGGGCCCGCAGGAACCCGGGCGCAGTGGTTTGCGCAGACGGATCGGGGTGAGAAGAGGACCGGTGGTCGGGAACGCGGTCCGGATGGTGGATATCCCCCTCTTCACCGTCCGGACCCGTGCCACGGGGGTCCAGAGCCCGGCCACCGTGGCGGTCACACACCGGTGGCCGGGCGCCCCATGGCCGGCGTCAGGGCCGCCGGCCGCCCCAGCGTCAGTCGAGTCCGAGTCCGAGTCCGAGTCCGAGTCCGAGTCCGAGCGCGGTGCCGTGGGGACGCATGGGCCGGCGACGGCACCTCCGCCCTGGCCGACAGGCGGGCGGGCAGGACGCTCAGCCGCTCGCCGACGCTCCGAAGCCGGTCCAACGGTGGCGACCGTATCGGGGGTCCACTTCGGGCGCCACCGGCCGGGAGTTGAACTCAGGCCAGACCGGGTTCGGGACGCGGCCTGTGGCGTACTGCCGAGTGGTGTCACCCGCTCCCGGTCGAGGACGCGGGACCGAACCTGCTCAGCCGAAACCGACCTCGGTGAAGCAGCAGCCTCCGCGCTCGGCTGCGGACAGGGCCTGGACCGACGTGAGGCGCGGGGTGTCGCGGAAGTACTGACAAAAGCCCGACGCGCGGAACCTCAGGTCGAACGAGTGGCCTTCGACGTGCCAGTGCGGCCAGTCCTGCCTGCCGTCGTCCGGCGCCAGCCGGTGCACCGAGACGCTCTGCTGGCCGCGGACCCGCACACGCTTGCCGCACCCCGGCGGGGGCCGGCTCGCCCTGCTGCCCGCCGCCCGTCGGATCGGGGGACGGTGCAGCGAGGCCAAGGACAGTGAAAGCGGCGCCGAGGCCGGGCCGGGAACCCCGGGGCGGTCGGGCAACTGCCCCGGGGGCACGCGCTGTGTTCCCGTCCCGGGCAGGGGCCTGGTCCACCCGCCCCGCCGGGCTCGACGGGTAGGGGGTCCGTCCTGCCGCCGCCCCGGGGCCGCGTCATCCGGCCGGCGGGCGTGCGGTCGCGGGGCGGCTGTACGCGGTGTCACCGTGACGGTGAGCCCCGGCCGGCGCTTCGCCGGTACACACAGGGCCGCCGCTGGAGGCGTGTATGGAGATCAGGCTCGTGGACGAGCACTTCATGAAGGCCCGATGGGACGACATCGAGACGACCCTGCGCCGCACGTTCCGGGACTCGTCGTTCAACGACAGCGGGTACACGGTCGACAACCCCGTGGACTTCACGCGCTCCGCGGTCCACGGCGGACTCGGCCCCGGCATCAAACACCTGGTGGCACTGGACGACTCCGGGCACCTCATGGGCGGCTTCTTCTGCATCCCGACGGAACGCGGAGAAGGCCAGGAGGCCACCGACATCGGCTGGTTCTTCTCGGTCCCGGAACTCGACCGCGACCACCGGCGGGCGATGGTCGACGCCTTCGTGGAACGCATGTTCCAGACGCTGCGTGAAGCGGGGTTCAAACGGATCGAGACGAACATGGGAACCCCGGCAGGCGCGAAGGCGCTCGGCCAGCGCTACGGCTTCGTCCACGCGCCCACCGCGGAGCACGCCAACCGCTGGCTCCGGGAACTGTAGCCCCGTTCCAGCCCCGAACCGCGTCTGCGCCCCGGCCGGCCACGAGACCACCGTCGAGGCCATGAAGCCCGGCGGCGCAACCGGAGCGCACGCTCCGCCCCGAGCTGCCCCGAGCCGGCCGTCCCTTCGCCGTGCACGGCGTGGTCGATCTCGGGCGGCATCGCCATCACGGGCTCCTCGAAAAGTCGGTGCCCGCCGCCCCGGTGGCGGCGAGCACCGTACGAAAGCCCGCGGTTCTCACCACTTTTCTCCCCAACACCGGCCCGTACGGTCACGGTCCGACAACGGGTGCGCTAACCAGCACGACAACCGGTGGCGAGAACCGGTGACCGCTCCTCCCGCCCGCTGCGCCCGGATTCCTGGTAAAGCCACAGGTCAGATGCCATGGTGAGTGGCCGGCAAGGCGAAACTCGCCACCCCGACAACCCTCTCCTTCCCCTTCCTGTCCTTGGCTTTGTGGGTGGTGTTGGTTGGGTGGGGCGGTGGCAGTGAGGGTTTGCTGCGCCTGCGGCAGACCTCTTCTTCTCTCGCGTCCCGCTGGCGCCGGCCGCTCGCGGCGGGGCGGGGCGGGTTGGGGCACGATGGCCCCAGAAAGACCGCGGGGCCGCCTCCACACCGCCCGCCCGCCGCCGTCCTCCAACGCGGCAGGCAGACGGCAGAGACGACCTGGGACGCTTCTCTGCGGGCACCAGGCCCGGCCGGGTCAGCGCCAGTCGAGACCGAGCGCGGCAAGCCGATCGAGCTGCTCGCCGGCGAGCTTGGCCCGGCGGGTCTTCGTGTTGGAGATCCACACCCCGAGCTTCACCTCCACCACCCCGCCGTCGTTATCAGGGATCTCCTCGACATGGCCGCGTGACACGGTCACCGACCCGGCCCGCTCCCGGTACTGCGCGAGCGCGGCGAGGCCGCGGTCGAACCCGCTCACCTTCCCGCCGGCAGCCCTCCCACTCGCTGCACCCCTCTCCGCTGTGCCCTTCATGCCTCCGGCGGGGGCCACCAACGGCTCGACACCGAGAGCGGCCAACCGTCCCTTCTGCCCGTCCATCAGCCCCTGCCACACGATGTACTGACGCTGCCGCTCCAGCCACCGCCTTTCGACGCACGAGGAAGAGCTGGGAGTGCAGAAGTGAAGCGCGAACGCGGTACCAGACTGCTGACCGACATGATCGACCGGCTGGAGGTCGGGCAATGGCCGCTGGGCCTGGTCGACGAGGTGTACGTCTTCGGGTCCTACGCGCGTGGCGCCCTCGAACCCAAGGACATCGACGTGGTCGTCGAGCACAGCACCGACAAGCGGTGGCTCAGCGAATCCCTCCACGCCTCCTGTTGCGGCAAGGACTCCTACACGTCCATGAAGCAGGGCCTGCGGGGCAACACCCGGGGGATCTCCTTCCAGTTTCGCAGCCGCGACTCCCTCACCGCAGAGGGGTTCACACTCACCCTGCTGTGGCGTCGGGGCGAGCCGTTCGACGTCGCCAGACAGCGACTTGCGGCCCTCACGCCGGACCCTGCCGCCGGCAGCGCCCCGCGCGACCACATGCTCCCGGCGTTCGCCGGCATCGAGGACCTGTTGCCCCGGCCCGCCCGCATCGAACTCCACACCCGGTACACCGTGGGCGAGATCGCGGTCACCCCTCTGATCCTGGACGACGGCCGCCCCGGGGACCGGAGCGTCATCCGGCACATCGAGCGGCGCTGGATCGACACCAGCCCCCTGCGCAGGGCCGCACTCACGGCCGCGGCCTTCCTCGAGGGCCGGGGCAGTGACCTGTCGACCGTCACCCTTCACGGCAAGGGACTGGATCACGCGGTGGCCGAGGGGACGTGTTTTGTCGACCTGGGCTGGCACTACTTCCAGTTCATGCCCCGATACCTGGACTGCGGGCAGGCGTGGCTGGAGGTCCTCAATCCCCACCCGACGAAGACCCTGCACGCCCTGCTCGTCGAACCGGCCGACGGCTGACCTTCGCCTCGGCCGGTCCTCGTACAGCTAAGGAAGGGCTTCAGGGGACGAGCGGATTCTCCCGGCTGAGTTCGACGACGTGCAGGCGGTTGCGGAAACCGGCGGGCAGGTCGTTGTCGACGATGATGACCTGGGAGGGGCGGACCAGGGTGGCGCCCTGCCGCACCGCGGTGATGTGGTCGAGGAAGTGGGTGTAGAGGCGGCTGGTCAGCCTCTGGTCGTCGTCCCCGTAGCCGACGTTCTTACGCGGGGAGTCGATGACGAGCAGGGTCGGCAGGTCGGTGGCGCCGGTGACGAGCGCGTGGCTGGTGAACGCCATGCGGTAGGCGACGTTCAGCACGGTCCGCAGGCCGTGCCCGACGTTGGTCAGCGGCCCCCGCCGCACCCGCGGCAGATAGGTGCTGCGGTCGATCGCCGCGCCAGGATCACCCGGAAGGCCGAGGGCCTCGATGATGTTCTGGAAGAACTCCTCGATCTCCTGCACGGCGACCTGCCGACCGGACAGCATCGAACGGTGGTCCTTCAGCTGCTGCCTCACCTTGTCCCGCTCGCCGATCGCCCGGGCCAGTTCCTGACGGTAGTCCCGAAGCCGCGCGTGCGGCTCCAGGTCCGTCTCGATCGCGGCCGTGCGAGCCTTCGCCGACGCATGCGCGGCGACGAGCTGCTCCAGGCTGCCCGCGATCGGGCCGATCTGGGCGTCGAGATGGGCGTCCAGCTCGGCCTGCGCGGCGGCCAGGTCGGCCTCCTTACGGCTCAGCTCCTTGGCTGCCCGCGCGGCCTCCTGGCCGGCCGTCAGGAGTTCGGCCTCGGCCGCGCCGAGCAGCGCCTCGAACCGCGACCCGTCCCAGGGCTCCGTGCACACCCGGCAGCACCCCTCCTCGACCACCCGGTCGGTCAGGTCGCCGCCGCAGCCCGGACAGGGGCTGACCGCGCGGGGACCGGCCTGCGCGCGCTGCTGCATCGCCCGAAGCTGCCGTTCCAGCCGTTCCACCTCTGCCTGCGCCTGCGCGACCGCGGACCGACAGGATGCCGCTGCCCGCTCCTGCCTGGCGACCTTGCGCCGCAGCGGATCCTGGTCGACGGTCAGAGCCCACTGGCGGCCCTTGAACTCCTCCAGCGCGATGAGTGCCTCCCGCTCCGCCAGGCGGCTGCTCTCGAGCTCGTGCCGCAGCGCGTTCTCGTCCAGGGCCCCGGGTCGGGCCAGGAACTTCTCGACGTGCTCGACCCGCGCCTTCAAGGGACGCACCGCCTCACCCAGGAGCTTCAGCCGCGCCGTGAGGACCCTGGTGTATGGATCCGTGAGATGCAGCAGCAGCTCGACGACGGCCTTGTAGCTGGCGGCGGTGTTCGTCCCGCGAACCTGCTCCCCGCCGTCGACCATGTCCTGGCTCAGATAGCACAGCGGGTACAGGTGCTCGAACGACAGCCGGCCCGTCCCGCCCGCGATCGCGACCTCCTCCGGCGGGGCGAACAGTGGTGCCAGGCCGAGCAGCTCGACCAGCAGCTCGCCGACCGTACGCCGCCCGCTGCTCGGGTCCGGCTTCACATCGAGGATCTCGTCGACCTGCCCGGTGCGGGGGTCGACCAGCTCCACCAGGTGCGCGCGGCTGCCCAGGGCACGCCGGAGCGCGATCCGCATGCCCTCGACCCGCAGGACGACCATGACGGAGACCAGACGGTCCTTGGGGACCTGGCGCCAGTTGACGGCGTACCCGAGCGGATAGGCGAGAGCGTCGACGAGCGTCGTCTTTCCGGTGTCGATCGGCCCGAACACGCCGATCACCGGATGGTCGAGGTCGACCTTCCGGACTCCGTTGACCGATGTCAGGTCCAGCCTCTCGTAAGCGAACTCCCGTGCCATGCCGCCTCCTTTGCGTCGAATCCCGGTTCCGGTGAACGGACGCCGGCTTCCGACCGGCCGAAACGAACGGTCGGTACGTACTGTCACGGGGGCGGCCGGAATCGCCGCCGGATCAGGTGAAGCGCGCGGGCGTGACAGGTCGGTGCGCGGGCGCTCACGGATCGGTGAACACGCACGGCGTGCTCCCGAGTACGGGGCCGAGCAAGTGTTACGACGCGGACTGTCGCTGAGCCAGAACATGGGAGGGGACAATCACGGTCTCGCGCTGGCTGCGGGTGATATCCGTCCACTGTGGTAACCCGGGCAGGCATGCATTTGCAGGTACGGGCGGGGGATTCGCGAGTCCCTGGTTTCCTCCACCGATCTGTACAACGGCAGACGTCCCGCGCGAGACCTTGGCGAGTTGCTGAAGCAGGAATCCGGAAGATCAACGCACCTGCATCACGTAGCCCTGACTCGCCGGGTGTAGAAAAGCCCCCGCAGGAGGGGCTGGCCACCAGCGGGCGATGGGGTACAGGCCACCCTGGGGAGCGAGGTGCGGCGGGGCGGTCCGAAGACCTGGTCGAAGGCGAGGGCACGGTCGGATGGGACGAGGAGGTAGGGCGCGCCGGAACCTGCGGTGGTTCGCGGCCCGTGGATACCCGTGCCGAGGGCGTCGCCGGGGGTGAGGAGGTCGAGGTTGTCGAAGGCGTAGTACAGCGGCAGGCGGGTCCAGGCGACGAGCTGGAGATGGGCGGTGACGGCGGCGTTCTCGATGGCGTGCCGACTGCTGGTCCGGCTGGTCATCCGGCTCTTGCAGTCGATCATGACGACCTGTCTGTCCCGGGCCGCGATGAGGTCGGGGGTCCAGCGAAGGAAACTGTCGGTGCTGCGGAGGGCCAGGCGCACGGGCTCGCCCATGACTCCTTGGCCCCAGGGGCTGACATCCCAGCCGCGGTGGTTGAGTTCCTCGGTGACGTGTCGCTCATGGGCGTCACCGATCGCCTTCCTGTCGTGAAAGCTCGGCATGCTGGAAGTGTGGCGCGACCTGGCCCTGACGAAACGACAGCTGCTCCTGGCACGCCCGGGTTCGGCCAGGCCCGTTCGCTGTCCGTGGAGGTTCGTGGTTGTCCGTGGTTGTCCGCGTGGGTCCCAGGCTGTCTCACCGTGTCTCATCGTCGGCGGTCTGAACATGACCGGATTCAGCCCCCGTCGACGAAGGGTTCTCTGCGATCTGGACGGCGGTCCTCCATCAGCGGTGATCGCGCCTCGGACGTCGGTAGTCGGGCCGATGGGTGTGCGGGGTGTCGGATGGGAGAGCGGGGGATTGCTGGAGCAGAGCCGCTCGGGAGCATCTGCCACTTGTCGGCAAAGCGGCGCGGTCGCGGCCCGGGGTGAGTCCTCGACCTCCCACCACCGCTCGGTGTCCGCCTGCGGGTCGGGGCACCAGCGGAGCGCCGCCGCGGCCCCGGCAGCGGGGTGTGGTGTTCGGAGAACTGCTCGGCGAGATCCCCGACGGCCATCTCCCACTCGCCCGCGTCCCACGTCGACAACACGCTGGCCGCCGGCACCGCCGGGTCGAGCAGGCCCGTGAGTCGCAGGAACCCGGGGCGGTGGATCGTGAAGGGAGTCGTCGCGGCAGCTATTGCACCGAGGTCCCGCGGGCGCCGCCAGGACTTCCCGCACGACCGCGACGTCGCGACGTCGCGGTCGAGGTCCCGGCGGGCCGGTCGCCGGCACCGGGCGACCGGTTTTCGACACGCCGTCCCGGCCGAACGGCTGGCCCGTGGCGGCTACGTGCTCGCCGGCGCCACGGTCGCGGAGGCCGCCTTCACGGTCCTCAGCACCACCGACCCGCACGATCGGGCGGTCCACCTCCACCGCTGGAGCGGGTCGGCGCACCCCGCCCGGGGCGGACGACGGGTCAGGGCGGTTCGGTGAGGCGGGCGGCAACCGTCAGGAGCAGCAGCTCGCCGGTGGCGGCGGCGGCCTTGAAGTCGAGGACACCGGTGAACGGCCCGGTGACCAGCAGCAGGGTGCGGTGTGCGCGGATCGCACGCTGCCACTGGCGGCCGGCGGCGACGGGACCCTCGTACCAGGGATGCCCGCCGGGCCGGCACACGGCCAGGTGCTGCCCGTCGAGGACGGCGGACCATCCGGGGGCCGGGTCGCACCCGGGCAGGTGCGCCGTCCATCCTCCCCGGCCAGGACGGGAGAGGCGGCCACGGCGGGCACGACCAGGACGGGGCGCCGGTCGGGCAGCAGTTCCGGCCACGGCGAGCCGCACAGACCCGTACCGGTCAACTCCACACACGACCCCTTCCCCCGCCCCGGGCCGCCTCCACGGACCCGGCACGCCCCATCATCGGCCACCACCCGGGCCGACGGAGGCGAAATCCGCCGACGAACCGACCGACACCCCTGCCGGAGGACACCGCTGCCGGCCCACACGGCCCGCCCCGCCCCCTACCCTGCGGGCCGCTGCGCCGGGCCGCAGGGCGAACCGGGCACCCACCAGCCCCCGCGAACCCCGCACCGGCCCACCGCCCCTGTCGATCCCACGCCGCTACGCTGGCGGTGGTGCCCGCTGGCCCCGAGACGCACACCCCGGGCCATCACCGGCGGGCACCACCAACCCGCGCCCGGCCCCTCGGCCCGCCTTGCCACTCACCCGGGCACGTACCGTCCTGTTTCTTCCGCAACTGCTGCTCGGCGATGGCGCCCATGGGTCCGGCGGTGCCGATGTGGGCCATCACCACCTCCGCGTGCGCCCGCCGACTGCGACGTCGGTGCGGCCCGCAGTTCGGCTGCGCCAGCACCTGCGGAGGGGTCGCCCCTGTGCCACCGTGCCCGCACGGCCAGATCATCGTCCTGTCGGACACATTCGAGGCCACAGGTTCCTGGAGTGCCCGGCGAACGACGGGCTTCCGCGTACAACCGGTCTGGGCGCGTGGCACGATGGCGCCCGATCACCACGCTGAGGAGGCATCTAGTGACGTTGCGTCGTGACGAGTGGATCGTGCTCGAAGACCTCGGAGAGTAGCCGTCGGGTGCCTGGATGACGGGCACAAAGGCCGTTGGAGAAGCGGTAGCGGGCCGGCGCGGCCGTGCGGGACGTCGCCGAGCGCGGCCTGTGCGACCTCGCGCCGGACAACGTCCTGGACAAGCTCACCGCCGACGGCGCGCGGCCGGAGTGGGCCGCCCGGATCACCCCGCTCGGCCGGACCGTCCTGACTTACCGCGAACTCCAGGAGAATCCCGACCCCACAACGGAACCCGCTACGGCCCCGGAGGGGCTCAAGGTCCGCGGCACCGACATCGACATCCTGCGCTCCGCGCTCGCCTCGGCCGAGGCCGACGCCCTCCCCGGGATCGACGCACCGGCATTGCGCAACGCCCTGGCCGGCGCCGTCCCGGTCCCCGGATCCCGGCAGCACCCTCACTACCAGCAAGGAAGGCCTCGCCGCGGTCGTCGCTGTTCTCCACCTGGAGTCGCTCGTGCGGGACTCCACCGGCTACCACCAGCTCCTGCGACAGCTGCCCCTGTCCTCGTGGAACGGACCACCTGGGCGACCGCCCACGTGTTCACGCGGTGGTCTCGGCGCTCGGTGACGGATGAGATGACATCCGTTGAGCGGCAGGAGGCAACCTTGCCGACGCAATCACAGCCTCAGTCCATGTGACGCAGATCACGCAGTTCGAGTCAAAATTCTTTGCCTCTCCGGTTCCCTGCCGAGCCCGAGGGTGAGGGAGCCTCATCCCCACGGATCGGAGGAGAAGAGATGACCACCACGGACCAGCCGTGCGCATTGCCGCCCGAGCTTGCTGCGCTCGCGCAGTCGAGGGGCTGGAGTGGCCAAGCCGTGAAGTGCGCCATTCCCAGGCCCGGGGGTCGGCACTTCGGGGATGAACTCTCCAAGTGGATACTCACTGCTGGCGTCGATGACCGATTCGAGTTCGACGGCTTCTTCGTCCAGGTCGGCCTCGCCGAGATCGAGTGGTCACCCCGAAGGGTCGACTTCACGTTCGGCAAGACGGGGCGCGTCGACTCCCATCTCATAGACGATCCCTACGACTTCATCGAGACGATGTGGTCCTGCTGCACGGTCGAAGCCGTGAACGACCAGCAGGAGCTCACCCGCTACGTCCACGTCGCGTTCGGTGTGTACAGGGTGGTGCTGCCCACCAAGCAGATGCTCCTGGTAGCCCTCGCCGCCCGGTGGGCCGCCATCGAGGGCGACCACGAGACCGTCGACGACTTCACCCGCAATGTGCTCGGACGCGCCAGGCCCGAGGAGTGGCGGGACGCCGTTATCAGCGGCCTGCTCGGCGACTGGGTCGACTGCCTCGGTCATTACCTGACCGGCCCCGAACTGCTGGCCGTCCTGCACGCCTATACCGCCGCCGAGCACCGACGATGGACCCCGCTGTGGGAACGGAGGACCGGTGGAGGAGGGAAGACCCCCAGCCGACGGGTCCTCCTTACCGGCACCGCGATCGGTGAGGACGGCCTGACCGTCCAGGACCTGCTCGCCGACCTCCTCACCGCCGAGGACCGGGCCCTGCAGCACCGGATCGGCGACGCCCGCATCCACGCCGTCCTGCGAGGGCTGAAACCGGACGAGGCCGCCGTCGCCGCCCGCTGGGCCCGCAGCGGAGACACCTGGGGCCAGGCCGCCGCCGGCGGCGGCCTGCCCGAGTCCTACGGCGAGCGTGTGCGGCGCAAGCTGCACCGCCTCGGCGACCGCCACACCGAGCGCGCGCTGGCTGCGGCGGAGGCGACCCGGTGATCGACATTCTGTACGCCGCGCTGCCCGAATTCCTCGGCGGCCTGGGCGCCGCCCTCGCCTTCGCCGTCGGCACCGCCACGTACCGAGCCCTGCGCGCCAGGCTCAAGCGGTAGCCCACCCCCGGCCCGGCGCTATCGCGCGCCGGGCCCAGGCTTGGCTCGGGGTCTGCCGCACCTCGGCCCCGGGCCCAGCCGCAGGTCCAGAGCAGGCCACGAACGGGGCCGACCAGTTGCCTGTGCTGCCCGGCTATGCTCCGCAGAGCGTGTCGTTGACCTTCAGTGAGTGCGTGACATCGTTGAGCTGGTACGAGCGCAGGTCGTTGATCGACCCTCCCTCGCGCCCCACACACACGTGCCGGCCCGTCCGGCCACTGTTGTTGATCACCGAGCTCCTCGCCCCCGGATGTAGTCCGGCAGATGCCGAACACTCCCGTCGACGGCCCGCTTCACGTACGGCTGCCCCACGAAGTCGATCTCCGGATAGATGCACACGAACCCACGGGGACAGGCGATCTTGTCACGGAGCTGCGCCGGAGCGGCCTGGGCCGGCACCGCACCGACCAGCACTGTTCCCAGAGCAACGGTCGCACCGGTGAACGCCAACGACGAACGGACACGCAGGCTGCGCATGTGATGGTCCCTTCGGTAGTACCTCGCGTGCCTCGGTGGTGGCTTGACGGCAAGCGTCGGCGGGCGGCAGACGGAGTGGAGCACGAACGGTCTCGAGGGACCTGTGCCGCCGAACCGTCTCCGCATGCGGCCGGGGACCGGGATTCACGCGAAGGAGCTGTCCGAAGGGTGCTCGCGTTCGAAGACCCCACCGACGCGCTGGATCCCGGCGCTGGCGGCGTTCGGGTGCGGTGGACGGGCGAGACCGCAGGGGAGTAGAGCATGACACGCTGATCAGGCGCGCCTGGCGTTGAGGACTGTCCCGTCTCAAGGCTGATGTACTTGCCGGTCGGCTGGGCAGGCGTCCAGGACGGGGCGTCGACCAGGGGCCCGAGCCACAGGTACTCGGGGACCGGAAGCCGCCATTTGCGCTCGTGGGTCCAATCCGAGCTCCCCAGGAGCGTGCTGTGAGCAGCATCCGCCCGCGGGCCCGACCACGACGGCGACGCTGACCTGACCGAAGGCTCAGCACCCTCGTGTGCGGCCGACTCTTTGGCCATGCGCCTGCACGCGTGATGTCAGTGCCAGGGGGCAGAATCGAAGACGTCGCGAGAGGAGTGGACATGCCCGCGAAGGGTCTCGACGTGCACATACCTTCACCCGGCGGCTGCCGCTGGTGCGGTGTGGAGGAGCGCCAGCACATGCAGCGCTGGAAGCCGCCCGTTGGTTGGCACACGTGGGAGCCGCCCACGCTGGAACAGCGCAAGGAGCGGATGCAGGCCCGCCGGGCCCGTCAGCGGCCCGACGGGCAGGCCCTGTCGGCTGCGATCATCCCGCTAGCCCCGTACTTCGCGGGTCGTTGAATCGGTTGGAGTAGGGGGTTCGGTCGTATCCGGGGCGAGGCTGTGGGCGTTAGCCGGGTGTGTCGATGACTTCCCGGTCCCCGCGGCCTCGGTCCCAGCGTCAGCGCCTTGAGTGCGTGGTGACGTCTGTGGTGGAGAAGCGTCTGGGCGCTCTGCCTGTCGCTGCCGAGTTTCTGCGCCGGCTGGACGTGGCCGGGATCGTCGACGGGTTGTGCCCGTCCGCGCCGAGCGCTCACCTGACGCACGGGCAGGTCATCGAGGCGCTGGTCGCGAACCGGCTGACCTCGCCGATACCGCTGTTCCGGGTTGGCGACTGGGCCCGGACCTGGGCAGTGGAGGAGGTCCTGGGCATCGAGGCGGGCCTGCTCAACGACGACCGCCTCGCGCGGGCACTGGACGCGATCGCCCCGAAGCTGGAGCAACTCGCGGGCACCGTCGGCGCGCGGGCGATCACCGAGTTCGGCATCGACGTGTCGCGGTTGCACTGGGACATGACGTCCATGTCCGTCCACGGGGCCTACCCGCTGGAAGACCAGGACGACGCGTTCCCGGTGATCAAGCACGGTCATCCCAAGGACCGCCGGGTGGACCTGAAGCAGGTCCAGGCCGGGCTCGCGGTTACCGGTGACGGCGGTATCCCGGTCCACGCCCGGGTCTTCGGCGGGGGCGCGGCTGAGGTGTCCCAGGTGGTCGGGGCGATGAAGGATCTGCGGAAGCTGGCCGGCGAACAGGACTTCCTGCTGGTTGCCGATTCCAAACTGGTCTCCTACCCGAACGTCGCCGCACTGCTGGCAGCCGGGACGGCGTTCATCGCCCCTGTCCCGGCGGCCCAGGTCAAGGACGGTTTCTATGCCGCCTTGGACCTGGAGGCCGCCACTGTCGTGGACTGGGTGCCCGACCGCGACGCGGGCAAGGACCCCGCCCGGCGCGAGGTCTACCGGGTGCTGGAGGACGTCCACACCCTGAACGGTCCGCGCAAGCGCGACCCGGTCCTGAGCGTTCGCCGAATCCTGGTCCACTCCACCGGCAACGCTGCGGGCCAGCAGGCCGCCCGCAACAAACGTCTCACCCGCGCGGCCGAGGACCTGGACAAGGTCCAGCGCGGAGCCGGCGGCAAGTACTACAACACCGTCGAGAAGATCGCGGCCCGTATCGGCGTGATCGCCAAGACCCGGCGGGTCGCCTCCTGCCTGCGTACCGAGATCGGCGAGGACGACAACGGCAGGCCCACCCTGGCCTGGCACTTCGACCAGCAGGTCTTGGACGACGAGGCGGCAGCCGACGGCTGGTACGCGCTGCTGACGGCGCTGGCCCCCGAGCAGGCCGACCCTGGGCAGGTCCTGATCCAGTACAAGGGCCAGGGATCGGTCGAGCGCCGTTACGCGGACTTCAAGGGCCCCCTGGCGGTCACCCCGCTGTTCGTGCAGCACAACCACCGCGTCGCCGCCTTGATCCAGGTCATCTGCCTGGCCCTGCTGGTCTTCAGCCTGATCGAGCGCCAGGTCAGACAAGCCCTGGGCCCCGAGCAGACGATGGTCGGCCTCTACCCGGACAACCGCCGGGTGCGGCCCACAGGCCGCATGATCCTCTACCACCTGAGCGAACTCACCCTGCGGATCGGCAATGTCACCGATCCACCCACCGTCCAGATCAGCCGAGGAGTCCAGCTCCACCTCCTCGACCTCCTCGGCATCGAAGTCACTCAAACCCGCTGGCCAATGACCTGAAACGGCGACCCGCGAAGTACGGGGCTAGCGTCCTGAGCTCGGAGAAGACCGAGCGCAACTGGAGAGGGACGTCATCGGGGGTGTCCAGCGTGGCGGCGAGCGTGTACATCATGTCCGGCTTGCCACCCGGTCCCTGCGGGCTGCCGACCTGAAGGAGCTCCTTGACCTGCTCGCTGAACTTCTTGCCCGGGGCGCGCAGCGCGGTGAAATCGGACGCCGACCACTCGCCCTCCTCCTTCGGCCAGGCCTTGTTGGCGACCTTCGCCCACACTGGGTCGGTGAAGATCTCCTCCAGCTCGTTGTCGCGTTCCTGGCCCTCGGCGGCATGGTCCGGTTCGCCGAGGAACTTCACGTACCGGTCAGCGCTGGTCCCGAAGAACTGGGTGAGCTTCGCCTCCTTGAAGATGCTCTTGCTGACATTGCGGCTGTCGGCGTCGACCACGAGCATTACCGTCCGATCCCACTCCACGAGGTAGCGGGCCAGGTGCAGCGCGCCTTCATTGTTGAAGCACGCCCACAGGGCGATGCCGGCGGCCTGCAGCGACATTCCCTCGCACAGCCGGAACAGCACGGGGAAGGCACGCTGCTCGGTGTCGCCCTCCACCGCCAGGAAGCAGCGCTCGTGGAGCAGCACGGTGTTCCGCAGTCCGACTGCGGCGGCGATCTTTCCCAGGTGGATGTCTATGGCCGGGCCGACCACGCCCGCGCCCAGCCGTTCCACCATGGTGCGGTGGTTCTCCAGCTTCAGATGGACGACGTCGCTGATGTCGACGCCGTCGATCAGGTTCATCGAGTGCGTGGCAACCATGACGCTGACGTGGGGGAGTGCGCTCTGTTCACGGATCA
The DNA here is from genome assembly GCF_041435235.1 of Kitasatospora sp. NBC_01300. Lineage (NCBI taxonomy): Bacteria > Bacillati > Actinomycetota > Actinomycetes > Kitasatosporales > Streptomycetaceae > Kitasatospora > Kitasatospora sp. NBC_01300. Next base: position 1,444,756 of record NZ_CP108409.1, read on the forward strand.
GGTTCATGATCCGCCGCTGGTGGTCGTAGTCCAGATGGGTGTCGGGTTCGTCGTAGACCACGATGGTCTGCACGGGCGGAGCCACCGGTTCCCCGTCGTCGGCCGAGTCCTCCGCCGCGGCGGTGATTTCCTCTTCTATCAGCAGCTCGTTGTTCCACTCCCAGATCGCCAGGGACACGCGACGGTTGCTGCCCAGCCCCGACCGCTCCAGCCCGACCGGCTCTCCGGCGGCGCGGGCGATGCGCAGCGGAGCGCCGCGGAAGCCCTGGGTGAAGGACACCTCGGGCTCCACGAAGACCTCAGCCAGGTCGGGGCACCGGTCCTGGATGTGCTCGCACAGCGACTTGGCGTCGATCCGAAGACGCTCCTGGATGTCCAGCTCTATCGCGCCCAGGCGGCCCTTGAGCTCGGGGTCGGCCATGTGGTGCTGGAAGCGGCCGCTCAGCGCGGTCTTGATCTGGTCGTCGGGCCGTGCGGCCTTGCCGTCGAACGGCAGGAACGCCGGCATGCGCTTGTCGAAGCCGCCAGGGGCCGGGCCCCAGCCCTCGGCGGAGTGCCCGGCGGCGTACTGCCGCAACGCTGCCTCTAGGTCGGCCCGCCGTTGCGAGAGCGGTGCCAGCCCCAGCTCCGCCACCAACGCCTTCAACGCGGGCACCAGATGCCGCGACAGGTCCGCCAGTCGCTCGTCGTCGGGCACTGGCCCCCACACCTGGAGAAGCGGCGAAGCCTCCAGAGCTGCCCACCGGCGCGCCCTTACCTCGGCCGGCAGGTCGAACGCGCCCTGCTCCCACTCGTCCAGCAGGAACACCCCGGTCACGCTCGTGCTCGGCATCCGGCCGGCACCCTCACCGGGCTCCTGCTCGGTGTCGGTGCCGCTGTAGCTGCGGTCGTCGTCGGACAGGGACCGCTTGCCCAGCAGGAACGCCAGCGCGTCGAGCACGGCGCTCTTGCCCCCGTCGTTGTGCCCGGCCAGGATCGTCGGCCTGCTCACCGGGATGTCGGCGACGTCGGTCAGCGATCGAAACCCGCTGATGCTGAAGCTCTTCAGGTGCACTGCCTCGACCGCTCCATGGCTCCGGGGGCCAACCCGACCAACGACCACTGCGACAGGGGTGCCGCACCGTCAGTTCTGCTGGCACATAACTGTGATGATGTGAGGGACACCATCCTAGAACGTCCGCCCCACTCCACGCGGGCAGCCTGGCGCCCCCAAGGGCCCGCCAGCTGGGGCTCCTGCCCAGATGAGTGCAGGACAGGCCCTCGGCGACCAAGCCACTGCCCGCCGACCGTCTCCTGAGACTAGCGAACTCAGCTGATGTGTAAGTTCGTTCGCGGGGGAGACCGTGCGTCAGGTACTGTCGCTGCGCATGCGGATCCTGCACACCTCCGACTGGCACCTGGGCCGCTCCCTGCACCGCGAGTCGCTCATCAAAGCCCAGCGGGCGTTCCTCGAAGCTTTGGCGGACCTGGTCCGCACCAAGAACATCGAGGTCGTCGCCGTTGCCGGCGATGTGTTCGACCGTGCGATCCCGCCGCTGGACGCCATCGACCTGTTCACCTGGGTCCTCGAAGAACTCGCCGGCCTCGGCGTCCCACTGATCATGATCAGCGGGAACCACGACTCCCCGCGGCGCCTGGGAGTCAACGCACGCCTGATCGAACGGGCCGGTATCCACCTGCGTACCGATCCCTCCGACTGCGCGCGCCCCGCCGTCGTCGAGGACGAGCACGGGCCCGTAGCCTTCTACGGCCTGCCCTACTTCGAGCCCGCCCTGGTCCACGTCAGCCTTGGCGCGGAGGCTGCGAGCCACCAAGCCGTGCTCACCGCTGCGATGGACCGGGTCCGCGCGGACCTGGCCGCCCGGCCCGGAACCCGGTCCGTCGTGCTCGCCCACGCCTTCGTCACAGACGCCAAGACCAGCGACAGTGAGCGCGACATCAGCGCCGGCGGCGTCCCGAGCGTTCCGGCGGCGGTGTTCACCGGCGCCGACTACGTCGCCCTTGGACATCTGCACCGCTGCCAGACCATCAGCGACCGCATCCGCTACAGCGGCTCCCCGATTGCTTACTCGTTCTCCGAGGCCCCTTACGACAAGGCGATGTGGCTGGTCGACCTGGGCGCCGACGGCGGCGTGACCGCCGAGAAGATCCCCTGCCCGGTGACACGACCGCTTCACCACATCACCGGCAACCTCAAGGACCTCCTGAAGGATCCGGACCACACCCGGTTCGAGCAGTGCTGGCTGCATGTCTCCCTGACCGACCCGGACCGCCCCTACATGGCCATGGAACAGTTGCGGCAGCGCTTTCCCCACATCCTCAAGCTCACCTTCACCGCCGAAGAGCAGCCCGCGGACGACACGACGTTCCGCTCCCGGGTCGAGGGACGAACAGACCACGAGATCGCCGTCGACTTCCTGAGCTACGTCACCCACAGCCACGCGACCGACACCGAGCAGCAGCTCCTGTTGCAGGGACTGGAAGAGGTCCGCACCGCCGCCGCTGAGCGAGAGGCCAGCTGATGCGCCCTCACCACCTGACCATCACGGCCTTCGGTCCCTTCGCCGGCACCGAGACCGTCGACTTCGACGAACTGACCAACTCGGGCGTGTTCCTCCTGCACGGCGACACCGGAGCGGGCAAGACCAGCGTCCTGGACGCGCTCTGCTTCGCCCTGTACGGAAGAGTGCCCGGCCAGCGCACCGAGCACCGTCTGCGCAGCCACCACGCCCAAGTTGGCATCCGCACCGCGGTCGCCCTGGAGTTCACCGCGGCGGACCGCCGCTTCAAGATCATGCGTACGCCCAAGCAGAGCTATCCCAGCACCCGGGCCAAGAACGGCATCGCCACCGCCGAAGCCACCGTCCAGCTCCTGGAGCGCACCACCGGTCCCGACGGCGCCCACCACTGGCAGGCGATCTCCTCCAGCCACCAGGAAGCCAACAAGGAAGTCACCGACATCCTGGGACTGACCAAGGAACAGTTCTGCCAGGTCGTGCTGCTCCCGCAGGGCGAGTTCGCCGCGTTCCTGCACGCGGGCGCCGAAGAACGCCGCAAGCTGCTCGGCAAGCTGTTCGGCACCCGGCGCTTCCGCGACCTGACCGTCTGGCTCGCCAACCGCGCCAAAGCCCTCCACCGTGAGGCCGACGGTGCAACCGCACACGTCCTGCTCCTGGCAGAGCGCATCGACCAGGAGGCCGGCCCCACCCTGACAGCCCGCACCGACGCCCGGCCCGACGAGCGTCACCTCACCGCCTGGCTCCCGTGGGCACGACGCCTAACCGCCACCGCCGAGGACGACTGCACAGTAGCCGCCGCACAAGCGCAGCAGGCCGAACAGACCTACCAAGCCGCCAAGGACCACCTGAGCAAGACCAGCGACCTGGCGGGGAAGCAAGCCCGGCACCAAACGGCACTCACCCAGCGCGCCGCTTTGGAGGAGACCGCCACCGACCACCCGCGCCTGCGCCGGCAACTCGAGGCCGGTCGCCGCGCCGAGCCGCTACGCCCTCTCCTCGACCAGACGGCAGCCCACACCAAGGCCCTGAAAGCCGCGAAGGACGCAGAGAGCCGCGCGCGTTTGCTCCTGGACGCACAGGACACCAGCGAGGACATCCCCGGACTGCAGGCGGCCCAGCAACGACTCCACGCCGAGAAGGGACGACTGGAGGGCCTGCTGCCCGAGGAGGAGCGGCACGCGGCCCTGTCCGAGCAACTGGACACCCTGCGCGAGAAGGAAGAGCACGCCCAGGAGCAATACGACGAGGCCGAAGCCTGGCTCAAGGACTGGCTCAACACCCTGGAACACCACACCGGCAAGATCGCCGATCTCGAGCGTGCCGTCCAAGAGCTGCCGTCCCTGGAAGCGACCCACAAGTCACTCGCACTTCAGCTCGCGACCGCGGTCGAACGCGACGCCCTCGCCGTCAAGCTCAGCCGCGCCACCACCAATGAGACCGAGCGCGAGAAGGAGATGCTGAGGGCACAGCAGACCTGGCTGGACCTGCGGCAGCGCCGCATGGACGGCATGGCGGGCGAGCTCGCCGCCGTGCTGGAAACCGGCCAGCCGTGCCAAGTCTGCGGATCACCCGTTCACCCCGCCCCCGCCCGGCCCGCCGCAGACCAACCCACCCGCCAGGACGAGGACACCGCACAAGAGAACTACGACGAGGCCCGCAACGCCCACGAAGAGGCGATGAACCTGCGCAGCGACCTCGCCGCACAGCACGCCCGCACCATCGGGGCCGCCGGAACCGATCCAGTACCCGACCTTCAAGCAAGGCTCGCCGACGCCACAGCCACCCAAGACCGCGCACGGGCCAAAGCAGCCGAACTGCATCCCGCCCAAGAAGCACTGACACGCCTCCAGAACGAGCACGAGACACAAACGAACCAGCGCAACCGCACCCGCGAAGCGCTGACCGAGATCCAGGCCCGCAGCGCCCTGCTCGCCCAGCAGGAGAGCCAGCTCGCCGCCGTCCTGACACAGGCGCGCGCCGAGGAAGCATCACTGACCAAGCGGCTCACCTCGCTGACCACCACTGCCGATCGCCTGGCCACCGCCCTGGACGCCGCTCAGGCCACCGAGAGCGCCAAGGCACACCTGGCCGAGACACAGCGCACCACTGCCGACGCCACCATGCAAGCGGGCTTCGCCGACCTCGACGAAGCAACCGCAGCGCTCTCCTCCTCCTCGGTGCTGCAGCAGTGGCACGAGCAACTGGAGCAGTGGGGGAAGCAGTTCGCGGTGGTCGACAGCATCCTCGCCGAAGCAGAACTCCTCGAAGCAGCCCGCCAGCCGCAAGCCGACCCTGCAGTGGCACAAGAAGCCCTGGCGCACGCCGAGAGCAGCGCCACCGACGCGGCCGTCAAGCTCCAGCAGGCCCGGGAGCGCGCCCAGAACCTGGCCCACCTGACCGCTGACCTGGACGCTCGTGTGGCAGCGGCGGAGCCGCTCAGGGCCGAGAGCGCGCTCGTCGACCGTCTTGCCAGCGTCGCAGCCGGAACCGGCGCGGTCAACACGCTGAGCATGGAGCTGGAGGCGTACGTCCTCGCGGGCCGCCTCGAACAGATCGCGGACGCGGCCAACAAGCGCCTGAGCATCATGACCAACGACCGCTACCAACTTCGCCACAGCCACGAGAAGGAGACCGGACAAGGCCGCGCCAAAGCCGGCCTCGGCCTGCGCATACGTGACGACTGGACGGGCGTGGAACGCGAGACCTCCACCCTATCCGGCGGAGAGACCTTCACCACCGCTCTGGCCCTGGCTCTGGGGTTGGCCGACGTCGTGACCCAGGAAGCCAGTGGCCGGCCGCTGGGGACGCTCTTTATCGACGAGGGCTTCGGCAGCCTCGACGAGCAGAGCCTGACCGACGTCATGGACGTGCTCGACCACCTGCGAGCCGGAAACCGGGCAGTTGGCGTGGTCAGCCATGTAGGAGAGCTGCGGCGCCGCATCCCCACCCAGCTCCACGTCAAGAAGCGCCATCAGGCCGGCTCCACCGTGCACCCGCTGGTCGACGCAGACATATGAACCGTCCTCAGCCGAACCGGCCCGATTGACGGTTCAGGCTGAGGCAAGCGGGATCGCTGCTTGGGCCTGACCAGCTGGTACGAGGCTTGGCAAGACGTGTCGGCCGCAGGCCTCCCATGTTCGCCGCGCGTGCCGTCCCGCCGTCCCGCCCGGTCGTCGTCCCCGTCCGGCCTGCTCGTGAGTCTCCGCCCGTCGTTGCGTCGGCCGTCAGGCCAGCTCAGAGCCTGCAGCTCGTGGTTTGCGGCGGCCCTGCGGCTCCGGCCGGGGTGGCGGGGGAGTGTGCTCTCCCGGCCCGCCGCTGCCTCCCGCTGCCGGGCTGTTTCCGGCCGGTCCGGTGGGGGAGTGGCTTCTCCGCCGCCGCTATCCCGGGCCGTGCCCCGGCGGCCACCCGCGCCCGCTCCCGTCCGCTTCTGCCGCCCGGGTCGCTGTCCGGCCGCCACGCGGGCCGGCCCGGAGCCTCTGCAGGTCCGTCACGGGTTCCGTCCGCCATCCGTTTCTCCCGCCCGACCCGCCCGTTCTGGGAGCCTCCCGGCCGCCGGGTGTCGCGCCGGGCCACGCCCTGTGAGGCCGGCCCCCGGACAGCGCGCCTTTCACTCGTTCTCGTTACAACAATCGGCCCCACATTGTGTACCGGTGCGGCTAGACTGACGGCCAGCGTTACACCTTCGGTGGGTGCGGGTACACCCACCGCCCGGGCGCTGGCTGTCGCCCGCGCGCGGGCCCGCTGCCGGGCTGTTCCCGCCGGTCCGGCCGGTCGGACCGGCGGCCCGCCGGGGCCGGTCTGCTCTCCTCACTCCTTCTGCGTCCTTGGAGTTTTTGGTGCCCTCCTCCCGTTCACGTCTCTCCCGTGCAGCTGCGGGCAGCACCAGCAGCACGGGTGGTGCCGGTACCACCGGCACCGGCACGGCTCCGGCCGGCGAGGACCCGCTCCTCCCGGCCGCAGGGGGCGTCGGCCCCCCGGACACAGCTGCGGGAACGACCGCTGGCGGTCCGGGCACGACCGGCGGCCGGCCGCCGGGCCCGGCCCACTCCGGCAGCACCCCGCGCGAAGGCGCACGCGGGGCCGAGTCCTCACGCCGTGCCCCCGCCCGGTCCGCCGACGCTCCGTCCGCCCGGTCCGCTGCTCCCGCCCCGGAGCCGGGGGCGGCCGGGTACCTCGTCCTTCCCGGCCCGCAGGACCCGCTGTGGACGTCGATCCCGCGGGGGCCGCGCCAGAACCTGGCGATGCCCGCCTACCAGCTGGTGAACCCGGCACGCGGTCACCTGGCCACTCCGGCGGGCCGCAAGCTGAAGTCCGCCCTCGGAGCCGCGGCCCGGGGCAAGCTCACCGGTCCGCACTGGCTCGCGCTGCTCACCGCTCCCCGCGGCGCGTTCGGCGGCCCGACCAGCCAGCGGGCCGGCCAGATGTACAAGGCCCTAAAGCAGCTTGTGGCCGACCACCTGCGGCCCGCACTGGGCGCGGTCGCCGCGGCCGAGTTCGCCGCCGGGGTGGAACCGGCCCAGGCGCCGCCCGCCGCTCCGGAGACCGACACCACCGTCGGCCCGGCCCCGCTACGTCCGGCCCCGGGCAGCGATGTCCCCCACCCGGCTACCCAGGCCGCCATAACTCTCCTTGTTTCCAAAGCCGTTGACGCTGCATCGGCTGCGCTGGCCGCCACCCCGGTCCCGGACCCCGGCCCGGCCCCCGTGTCCACTGCTGCGCCGGTTGCGGGCGCGGCCGCCGCCGGGTCGGCGCCCGCTCCGGCGGCCGACACCGCCGCCGTGCCGGTCCCCGCTGACCACCCCAACCCAACCGCCGCCGACACGACCGTGCCGCCGGCCTCTCCGGCCGCCCACCCAACGGCGGACAGCCTGCTCCAGGACCTGCTCACGACCGTCGAACACCGGGCGATCCTGTGCGTCACCGGCCCGGCCACCACCGCGACCCCGGCCATTGCCACGGCCACCCAGCAGCAGCCCCTGCCCGCCGTCCAGGTCCGCCCCCACCCCGGCACCGACGAAGCCGCCCTCATCCACGTCCTGTACACCGCCCTCGGTCTCGACCACCGCCGCCCTCGGCCCCGCGCGCGGAACGCCGCGCTGGAGCTGATCGCCGCCGAGCTCGGCCGCGCCGCCCGCCTGCTGGTCGTGCCCGACGCCCACCGCCTGGCCACTGCCGCGCTGCAGACGCTCCACGGTCTGTGGGCGCGGGGCGGGCCGGAGCGCTTCCCCCTGGTCCTGGTCGGCGAGCCCGGTCTCGACACCGTCCTTGACCGCCCCAAGCTGGCGAGCCTGAAGTCCACGGCCGGCCACCACCGCCTGGCCCCCGCGCCGGAGGCGCGTGAGAACGCCCTGGCCGCCAGCCGTCCGCCGGGCACCGCTGGTCCGTCCGGTGAAGACCTTGTCACTTCCCGCCCGGCCGTCGGCCGGACCGCACCCGAGCCCGCCACCAGCCGGCCCAGGGCGACCGACGCCGGGGCACACCTGCCGCCGCCCGCCGCTTCCGGCCCGACGGCCCCCGCTCTGGCCGTCGGCCCCGACGTCGCCTCACCCGGCCCCGCGACCACCGTGCCGCGGTCCGCTCCCGGCCAGGCCGCCCCGCCCACCGGAGACCTCACACCGCCGCCCGGCCCCGCCTTCCCCGACACCCCGGCCGACGACCCCGTACCGGCGTCCGCCGCCGCCCCGAATCCCCAGGACACCACCGTGCCCACGGCCCCCCACACCCCCGCCGCCCGGACCCCGGCGCCCGTACCGCCGCGTACCGACGCTCCCGCCGCCGGTTCGCCGCCCACTCCGGCGGCCGACACCGCCACCGTGCCGGACCCCGTCCCGCTGCGCCCCGCTCCGGCCCCGCCTCTGGACCTCGCCCTGGTCCTGGCCCCGAGCCCGCAGACGCTCCACCAGGCCCGCAGCACCCTCCCGCAGCTGATCCGCGCCGCCGGCGAGGGCACCTCCACCCCCCTGGCCCGCGGCACCCACCACGCCCTGCTCACCGCCCCCACCACCGCCACCACCCTGGGCTGGGACCTCACCCCCGCCCCCGCACACGGCACCGCCGACGCCCGCAAGAAACTCGGCGACCTCATCCAGGCCGCCGCCACCGGCCACCCCCAGGTCCTGCGCCGCCACGTCACCCCCCTCGCCGTGCTGCTTCCCGCCACCCCCGACGGCACCCCGCTCCCGCCCACCACCCACCCCGGCCGCCCCGCCCCCGGTACACCCGACACGCCAGCAACAACCCCACACAGCAACGAAGTTGTAACGATTACCCCGGGCGCCGAGCCGGCCGCTCCCGGCAGCCAGCCGACCCCCACCCCGATGCCTGCCGCAGCCGAGCCCGTCCCGGCCACCGTCCCCGCCGCAGCTGCGCCCCTCGCACCGTCCGCCCCGAGCGCGCCCGCGTCCTCGACCGCTCCGACCTCGAACAACCGCGCCCAGGCCAGCACCACCCGCCAGGGATCAACAACCCCGCCCGGTAGCGGGGTTGATGCACCGGACGACACCCTGTTCCCCACCCCGGCGACCCCGGCCGCCACGGTCACCCCCGGCCCGGCCGCGCCGCTGCTGCCGTTGGTCGACCCCTCCGAACTCCTGCCCCTGGTCGACCCGGATGCCCTGCTGCCGCTGGCCGCCGACCCGCCCGCGCCCACCGGACAGCCCGTCCCGGCCCTGGCCGCAGTCGAGCCCGTCCCCGCCACAGCTGCGCCCGGCCAGCTGGCCCCCGCCGACGCCGAGCCGGCCACCTCGAGCGCGCCCGCGCCGGCCGCCGGCGAACCCGCCCTGCACGCCCCCGCGGCCATGCCCCCGCCGGCCACCACGCCCCCCGCGGCGCCCGCCACTCCGCGGCCCCCGCGCCGCCTGGCCCCGCTCGCCGACGCCCTCACGACCGTCCTCACCCCCCAGACCCCAGACCCGCACACCAACACCCCGGCCGGCCCGCGCGCCCTGTTCACCGGCATCCCCACCCTCGACCAGGCCCTCGGCGGCCTCCAGCCCGGCCGCTTCTACCTCGCCGCCGCCGCCCCCGGCATCGGCGCAAGCCTCCTTGCCACCACCACCGCCCGCACCACCGCCCTCGAACACGGCCTGCCGGTCCTCTACGCCGCCTCCGGCCTCACCCGCGCCGACGTCGCCGCCCGGATCGTCGCCGCCCACCTGCACGTCGACTACCGCCGCCTGCGGACCGGCCGCCTCACCCCCGCCGAACAGGCCGACGTCACCGCCCTCCACGCCGAACTCGCCGCCGCCCACCTCTACATCGACGACGGCAGCGACCTCACCCCCGACGCCATCGCCGAGACCGCCGTCGACCTCACCCACCCCACCGGCCAGCCCGGCCTGGCCCTGGTCGTTGTCGACCGCCTCCAGGCCCTCGACGACCCCCGCCTCCCGCTCTCCGGCCCCCGCCTCACCGACGCCGCCCAGGCCCTGGCCCACCTCGCCCGCACCCACCACGTCCCGGTCCTGGCCATCCTCGACACCGACCAGCACGACCTGATCACCACCCTCAGCCTCGACACCACCCTCACCCTCCATCCCCACCCCGATGCCCCCACCACCCAACTCCTCGTCACCATCGCCGAACGCGACCTCGGTACCCAAGCCACCCTCACCCTCACCGCCGACCGCACCCACGCCCGCCTCACCAACCCCACCCCCTCCAACCCCTACGCCACCCACCACCCGGCGCCGGAGGCGCCCACACCGGCCTCCCCTTGGCCCACTGCCGCCGTCCCCGGCCACACCACCCAGAACACCCCCGCTGCGCCCCGGCCCGACGCCGACGCCGAGGTCACCCCGGCCACCGCGGCCGCCCTGGACACCCTGACACCCGACCAGCCCCCCACCCACCCGCTGCGCCCGACCCGGGACCACGCGCCGCGTACGACCACCTCCAGGCCCGCCCGCACCAACGGCGGGAACTACGCCGGCCGGGACTACGGCTACTACCTCGACATGATCAGCTCGGTCGTCGACCAGGCCCTCCAGGAACACGACGGCGACACCAAGGCCACCATCGCCGCCCTGGAAAACAAAGCAATTCCCAACGCAATGGCCCTCTTCGAAGCAACCCGAGTCGGCGGAAACTACGAACACACCGTCTATCCCGAACGCCTCGAATTCCTCAGCAAGAAGACCAAGAAGGGAGCCGACGACATCTGGGAAGGCCGCCACAAGTGGGAGAACGGCCCACTCATGACCCAGCTCAAGGACGGCACCCTCACCAGCGTGGCCGTCGACGTCCTCGACACCAACGCCGCCTACTGCAGCGCCCTGAAGGCTTGGCTGCCCATCGGCTCCCTCGTCCACCAGCCCAACGGCGGCTTCGACCCCAAGCGCTCCGGCGTCTACCTCCTGCCCGAACGCCCCACCTGGCACCACCCGCACCTGCCCGACCCGATCGGCAACCGCCGCGAGCCCGGCCCGGTCTTCCTGGACGACGCCACCATCCGCCTCCTGATCCGCTGCCACAAGCTCGACCTCTGCGATCCCCCGTACATCACCCAGGCCTGGACCTCCGGCGCCTCCGAGAACATCGCGGAGAAGTTCCGCCGCGTCCTCACCACCGCCCGCGAGAAAGCCGTCCTCGAAGGCGATAAAGTCACCGAAGAATACATCAAGGCCATCTACTCAATTTTTGTCTCTACCATCGGCGAATCCACCACCAACCGCGACCTCCGCCGACCCGACTGGATGCACATCTTCCGCAGCCAGGCATTCGCCAACCTCTGGTACAAGGCATACCGCGCCCACGAACACGGCCTCACCATCGTCCGCCTCCGCGGCACCGACGAACTCCACATCACCGGAGATTTCCCCTGGCGCACGGTATTCGAAGAAGGCCGCCTCACCACCCAGCTGAAGCTCAAGACCCAGTACACCCTCGGGAAGGCCGCCTGATGTCGACCGACGGCTGGAAGAACTTCGGCAAATACGGCGCCGCCGACGACCCCGAAAACCGCCACGGAAAAATCGTCCTCGCCCGCGCCCTCGAAGACGCCCTGGAACGGATGATCATCGAAGGCGGCATCAAATCCCCCGTCACCACCCGCCGGGGCCTCACCGCCCGCATGAAGTACCTCACCACCACCCAAGGCGGCGCCCAAGCCATGGCCGACGCCGGCATCACCGCCGTCCCCAAGACCATCAGCGCCTGGACCAAGGGCAAGCAACACCCCCTACCCGCCAACCTCGACGCCATCGACACCGCCTACTGGAACCTCCGCGCCGCCAACATCCTCAACAACCCCGGCGCGTTCAAGCAGCACCTCAACAACGCCGGCAAGGGCACCCGGGTCGAGATCCACCCCATCAACCAGGACGTCGTCGACGAACCGCGCCGCCGCGACAACCTGCGCCTCCGCACCCTGCAGGTCCGCTACGTCTGGGACGAAGCCGTCGACGCCATGGTCGCCGGCGACATCGGCAAGCTGGAGGAGATCTGGGACGACGTCATCGCCGACCTCGACTCCGACTGGGGCGCCTACACCTACGTCCGCCACATCGGCCTTGGCGCCTGACCACCCCCACCAGCCGCGCGCCCGCCCCACCGGGCTGCAGCTGCGCCCCACCCCAGCTCAGACCAGCACCACCGGGCACAACAGCGCGTACATTTCCCCCGCAGCTGCGCCTCCGCGATGTCCCAAGGGCCGGTGATGCAGCCAGCCAGGGCGAAGAAGGCACCGTGGCGGCGCGCGGTACGGCGCCAGACGCGCGAGCTGTTCAGACCGCCCTCGTAGAAGCAGACGCCAGCCCGGCCGGTCACCGTCCTGGACGTTGCCGGCCACGTCCAGGACGGCCGACCAGCCGACCGCCGGCTCCGCCCAGCCCTCGAAGTCACCGAACCGCGCCCACCCGCCGGACGCCAGCCCGGCCAGGTGCGAATCCGGCCCGCGGCCGCCGGCCAACGCGAACGTCTCGACCCGGTGCGAGGCCGCGAAGACCACCTGCGCCCGCTGCCCCTCGACGGCCCACGCCTGCATGCCCAACGGCCGCAACGGCTCGCTGCCGACATCGACGGCGTACATCGTGCCGCCGTCCACCGGCGCCGCCTCGTCGCTCACACCCAGGCCAACGAGCCCGCCCCCCGAGGTAACCCAGTCAGCGACCGGCCCCGCCCCGCTGTGCACCGCCGGGGCCCGGGCCGGAGCTCCACCACCTGGCCGAGCAGCAGCCGGCCGAGCCGCCCGCCGGCGGCACCGCAGCCACCCCGTGCCTCCGAATGCCCGGCTACTGAAGGAATTCTCGGTACAATTCTCGAAGCGCCGCAGCATGAATCCCCGGTACAACCTGGAGGGGAGACGGGGCATCAGGCGGAATTCCCTGACCGTGCAATTCTGATACAGGCTCAGGCTGATAGCGCCCGGTACAACTTCCCCGTCTGCAGTGGGAAACACGTAGGATATGAAGGGTCATCATCCCGATACAGGCGACCGTCAATCAGGCGCGTTACAGAAAATGCCCCCGATGCCTGTACAGGGCCCGATTGGGGCGCTAGAAGTGCCTCACTGGTTCAGACCAGCTAGCAAGTCCCTTATCTGACTCAGAGTCACAGATCCTCTGGCCAATGACTTGTAACGACGCGGGTGCCGTGACAAAACTGGAGCCCGGTACAGAACAGGGCAGGCGCCCGGAGGGCGTCCCCCCGAAGGAGCTGGCCGGCCCCGGGAGTAGCCCGCTCGCGACAGGCAAAGCCCGAGAGCACAGAAGAAAAGCCCAGTTCAGAGCCCTAAAGAACCGTCTTCACGAGGGAAAAGGCCAGCCAGGGGGTGTTCGGAATCGGTACAAGGGCCGGCCCCCGGGTAGCCCACCGACAGGCGAGAGTTGTACCGGAACCCTCCCCCAGTTAGACAAGAGCCACGGAGTGGCGTTACAGCATTCCGTCACGGTAGTGACGGCGCG
>NZ_CP108410.1:0-214099 GCF_041435235.1 Kitasatospora sp. NBC_01300
CGGGGCGGAGCCTCCGGCTCCGTGGTGCGGGGGTGACGGCTCCGCCGTCACCGTGCGTGGTGCCCGGGGGCTCCGGGCTCCGCCGGGGGGTGGGGTGGTTGGAATGCGGCTCCGCCGCATTCGTTGGGGGGTGCGGGTGTGGTGGTGGGGGTGGCGTTGACGTTTCACCGCGTTTCCTTGGTTGGGGCCCTTCCCTGGGGGTTGCCGGTCGGGGCTCCGCCCTCGACTGGAATGCGCGTTGACGATTCACCGGAATTCCTTGGACCGGCCCTTTGCCGTGAATTCGGGTGAGAGGCCGGAGGCCGGGGCGCAGCGCGGGAGGGCCGGAGGCCGGCGCCGGGGGCCGGCGCCGGGGCCGTGACGGGCCTGGACGGGGCACGGGAGGCCCGGGGGCGGGCGCGGGCACCACGGGCCGGGGTGAACCCTCCACGGGCCCGTGACGGGCCGTCCTCGCCCCCGGGGTGGGGAGGCCGGGCTCCGCACCGGCCGGACCGGACGCGCACCCCGGGGAACGGGCCAGGCCCAGGCAGGCCCGGAAACGCCCCGGACGGGCCCCAGCGGCCCCACGGCGCCCCCTCCGGCCGCAGGCCCGCAGAGAGCCCTCCCCGGGACGCCAGAGGGCCACCAGGCCCCCGGGCACGGCAGGGCTCCGCCCCGCACGGCGCGCACCCCACCGGGACGACCGCCACCGGCCACCAGGACGACCGGGCCAGCCACCGACCGCCCGGGCGCAGCACCGGCCACCCCCACGGACAGGGCACCACGGGCGAGCACCGACCGGCCACCGGCACGGCAGGCACCAACCGGGCTCCGCCCCGGACCACGGAGCAGCAGACGCCACCACCCGCCACCCGGGGCCGACCGGCCACCGCCCGGGCACCACCCGACACCACCACGGCCACCGGCCAGCCCGGGCGCACCGCTGGCCGGAGACCGGACTCCCACCCACCACCGAGACGAGACACCAGCACAGCCACCCCGGGCACCGGGCACAGCACCGAGCCCACCGGCACCGCCTGACGACCGGGCGCAGCACCGACACCGGCACCACCACCAACAACCCACCCACACACGGCAGTTCACACACCCACCCACACACCCGGCTCCAACACCCAGACAAACCAACCCAGTTGAGAACACCCCACCACCGGCACCAACACCGGCCCGACGACAGCGCGCAGCACCGGCCACCGGCCACCCGCCGGACGACAGCCCACCGACACCGGCCACCCCCCACCACCACCCCAACCAACCGCGACCGGCAACAGCCGGACGCACCGCTGGCTGGCCTCGCGCGCACGAGGGCCCGCGGTGGTGGGTTGCTCTTCTTTAGAAGATGGGGGCACGCCTGTGACCTGGGCAAACGCAAAAGTTATATGCACTCAGGGGCGCATGGAACGGGCTGCTGTGGGACGCATTTGCATGCATCCCTTACCTGCATAGATCGGCGGACTGGCACACCAAGAGAGGCACGGGGTTGCACGGCGACCTCGAACGGCCGGTTGTCCTCACCCCGAGGGCGGACGACACGGCGAGATGCAGGCGAGATGCAGGCCTTTTCATATGCCGTCTGATATGTTCTCAGCCGTTCTGGAGGACCACAGAGAGGACGGCCGGTGACGGAGTCCACGCCTGGCCGGCGCCGCAAGACCCCAGCTCAGAAGGTCACCAACGGGCTGGAAGACATCCTTGGTGACAGCCTGCAGAAGCTGCACGAAGCCAACCCAGGGTTCGGCTTCACGCTGATCGCAGACACCAAGAAGCCCAAGAAGCGTGAGGCCACGACGCAGGGTGGCAGCTGGGCGGGCATCGACAAGCAGCTCTTGCGGAACATCCATCTGTTCGAGTTCTCGAACAAGGAACGCGCGGTCCTCGACAACATGACGGCCGACGCTGACCGGGACGGTCTCTGGAGGGGTACGCAGGCAGCCCTCGCTGTAACGCTGCAGTGCAACCAGACCACGGTCTCGCGGGCGATTGTTAGGCTAGATCGCAAGAACTTCGTCTGGAAGGTCGCGCGAGGCACATACCAGGTTAACCCGACCTGGGCATTCGGATGGGGTACCGATTACTCCGCCAAGGTTATTGCCAAAATCGGCAAGGATTTCATGGCCAAGAAGGTCATCAATATTCCCGGGAAGAAGGCGGCCTGATGAGCTCACCCGCTGAAGGAATCCCTCAGACCCCTCACGAAGAGTTCTGGATGAACTCTCTGGCGCACGAGTACTTGCCGAACGCCAAGCTCACTTCAACGGAGCGGGACGTCCTGGACATTCTGTTCAGCCGGCAGGAGTTCGGCGGTTTGGTCAATATCACCCAGGCCAAGCTGGCAAAGCGCTTGGGCGTGCAGCAGCCGAACATCAGCCGCGCACTCACAGGCTTGGCGCAGCGTGGCCTCATCGACCCGCCCGAGATCCGACGGCGGGGCCAAGTCCGGATCCATCCCTTGTTCGCGCGCTACCCCAGTGCTCGTCACGCCTCGGCGGTCCTGCAAGACCCCGACCTCGTCACCTGGCCTCTGGCCATCCCCACACCTGAGATGCGACCTCCGCGCTTGGAGGTCGCATCCCGGTCGGCAGAACGGTCTGGGCGAGGTCAGCGTCCAGACCTCCGAGTAGTCCGAGGCTGAGCGGTCCGCCATGGTGCCACGATCCCCAACTGGGCCTGGCACCATGGCCTTTGCACATGCGGGCGGAGATGTATGCGCGGACCATGTGCGGATTGATATGAACTACAGGCAGCATCCCTGCCCCCGCCGAGGGCGCACCAGGGGCCCTCGGGAGATGCATGCACGAACATATCCCGTTTGATATGTAAGGCCCATCGTGAAGCGCCTGGCCGAGACTTCGCTGGCCGCGGTCGGCCTCCAGGCTTTCCGCCGTTGACCTGCAGCTGTCTTGCGGCAGAGCGGATCACTGTTGCTGAGGATCACGGTGATCCGCACCGTCCATCGCGCCTGATCGGCCCGGCCGCCCCTGCGGGGACGATGCCTTCGCACCTGGACGTCGCCCGGCCGGCGCGGCGATCTGGACGAGGGCAGCGTCTGGGACCCCGGGGCCCGCGGCTGCTCATGCTCCTGCAGAAGGTGGGCGTCATCCCGGGGGCACGGGTCCCCTCTGCGCATCACTGTTGCGGGCAGTAACAGTGATGCGCACGGATCGCCAGCGGCCTCGGTCGCTCGGCCGATCCGCCCAAACGGACCGCGAGCCACTGGCAGCTGGTTGCTCCGGGCCGGGCCTGTCGCACGAAGCCGAGCTGCATGAAGGGTGCCCCCCGCCGCCGCCGTGGTCCGCGTCCACTCATGACTGACCTGGCCGACGCCGCCAGCACCCGGGCGGCCTCTCCTGCAGGGAATTACCAGAGGTTGTTCATAATCCCGCACCCATGGCATCTGAATATATTCGCAACGGCGGCGAAAAAGCGGCAATTGGGCAATTGGATGGCTTTATGGATTTGAAGGTCCGGAGTCAGGCCTCCGACTGGCTAAAGGTCACCGAAAGTACTCGCCTTGGTCGCCAGACAGGCTCCGGCCAGCCGGGAGCACCTGACCACTAGAGGTCTGGACAACTGGCCTCATGGCTCTCCCTGGCCTCTAAGGTCGTCAGACTCAGAGGCGGCGGAGTACCGCGACGACCTTGCCGAGAATGGTGGCGGTCTCGCCGGGGATGGGCTCGTAGGCCGGGTTGTGCGGCATCAGCCAGACCCGGCCGGTCTCGCGCTTGAGGCGCTTGACGGTGGCCTCGCCGTCGATCATCGCGGCCACGATGTCGCCGTTCTCGGCCACCGGCTGGCGGCGGACGGTGACCCAGTCACCGTCACAGATGGCGGCCTCGATCATCGAGTCACCCCGCACGGTGAGGGCGAACAGCTCACCCTCGCCGACCAGCTGACGGGGCAGCGGGAAGACGTCCTCCACCGTCTGCTCGGCCAGGATCGGACCACCGGCGGCGATCCGGCCGACCAGCGGCACGTACGAGGTGGAGGGGCGGGCTGAAGCAGGTGCGGGGGCGCCGACGATGCCGAGACGGTAGTTCGAGAGGCAGTACGCCCGCGGGCGGTGCGGGTCCTTGTACACCAGACCCTTCTTCTCAAGAACCGACAGCTGGTGGGCCACCGAGGAGGTCGAGCTGAGGCCGACGGCCTGGCCGATCTCCCGCATGGACGGCGGGTATCCGCGCTGCTGGACTGAGTCTCGGATACACCGGATGACCGCTCGCTGGCGATCGGTCATCCCGTCGTCGCCGGTGCGGATGCCGGGCGGCCGGCCGGAGCGCACGGAGGGCTGGGTCTCGTCCGTCACGGCGCACTCCTTCTGTGTGGATCTTGGGGTCGCACTCTATGCCCGCCTCTCTGGCCTCGTCCATACACTTTCCGCACTCCGACCTGCGGTGATGTCGTTCTGTCCAGCTCGCGGCATGGCCAGTGCGGCAGGGCGTACGGTGCCTGTGCCGAATCGCGCGGCGGCGCGGTCCAGGACGGGTTCCAGCGTTCGGGCGGCCTCGGTGGTCGCGTCGAAGGTCAGCTGAACTCCGCTCACGGCCCGCGTGGTCAGGCCGCCCGCTCTGGCGGTGACCGCTCGTACTCGGGCCCGTTCCAGCCCCATCCCTGAGAACAGGGCATAGAGCGCGTCACGGAGGACCGGGCTGTGGCCGGTCGCCTCCGCCAGGGTCTTCGACCTGGTGGTGGCTGACCGGTCCGCGTATGTGACCTGCAGCTCGACGGTACGGGCGCCCTGGCCGGCGGTGCGCAGCCGGGCGCCGAGGTCGAGGGCGAGGGCGAGGAGGTCGCGCCGGATCTCGTCGGGGTCGAGGACGTCGCGGTTGAATCGGCGGGTGGAGGTGATGGTGGCGGGCGGTCCGGCCGGGGTGATGGTGCGGCGGTCGGTGCCGGTGGCGCGCTCGGCCAGAAGCCGTCCGGTCGCGGCGCCAGCGATCCTCTGGACGGTGGCCACCGGGACGGTGGCGAGCTCCCCGATCGTGTCGATCCCGTACCGGCGCAGCTTGCGTTCCAGCGCCGGGCCGACGCCGGGCAGCAGCCGGACGTCCTGGTCATGGAGGAAGGCCCGGGCGGTGACCGGGTCTTCGGGCAGGACCTGGATGGTGCCGGGTCGGGCGGTGTCGGCGGCGATCGTGGCGTACAGGCGGCTGGCGCCGAGTCCTCCCGTGCTGACCAGGCCGAACCGGGCGGCCAGGCGGGTCTGCAGCAGATCAGCCAGCTCTGCCGGGGACTGCCCGAAGTACTTGACCGCACCGGCGAGTTGGAGCAGGACGGCGTCCGGGGGGAGGGCCTGGATGACGGGGGTGATGTCGGCGAGCACCGCGAAGGTCTGCCGGTAGGTCTCGAAGGTCGGCCGGTGGCAGCGAAGGTGCAGCACCGTCGCTTTCGCGCTCGTGCAGGCGTTCACGGCGTTCACCCTGGAGAACCCTGGGAGGCGTGCCACATTCGGCCCGGTCCGCCCGGCCGGCCGTCGGGGGCTCGGTCCGCGGCGCCGTCGTCGTCGCGCCCCGGATCAGTGGGCGTGGCGAGCAGGGCGCGGACGCCGGCGGTGCCGCCCTCTGCGCGGGCTTCGGCAAGGGCGGTGAGGTCCCAGGCCCGGTGCCCGACGACCGAGAGGGAACGCCCCCGGTGCTGGAGCTGGCCGCGCACCACCAGCAGCCAGGAGTGGAAGAGGGTGTGCGCAGCCGCCTCGGAGTCGGGTCCGGAGAAGAAGGCCAAGTCGATGGGCAGGCCGCCGGCGCCGTCGTCAAGGGTGATGAAAATGGTGCGGCGTCCGGACTTCTGCGGCGGTGTCTGGATCGCCACCTTCGCCCCGGCGACCAGCACGGTCTCCCCTGCCTCGACCTCGCGCAGCCGGGTGGAGGGGGTGACGCCGAGCTCGGCCAGCAGCGCGTGGTGCTCGGCCATCAGGTGCCGGGAGGCGTCCAGGCCGATCACCTCCAGCTCGGCTGCCAGCTCCTCCCGGGGGGTCATGACGGGCAGGCCGCTCGGCGCGGGCGGCTCGGCGGGTGCGGGCAGGGCGAGCTGGTCCGGGACGGCGGTGCTCCGGCGGCCGTGGTGGAGCTCGTCCAGGAGCAGCAGCAGGTCCCGGCGTGGCAGGTGGCCACCCGGCACTGCGGCCAGTGCGCCGATCCGGGCGAGATGCTGGGCGGTCGGCAGGGACGGGCGGGCCCGCTCCCACAGGTCCGGCACCGAGCTGAAGGGGCGGGCCGCGGTGATCCGGGTGACTTCCTCCTCGGTGATCCCCTTCACCGAGGCGAGCGCGATCCGCAGGCCTGCCCGGCCGTCCGGCCCGGCCTCGACCCGGTAGCCTGCCTCGGAGGCCTCCACGCACACCGGAAGCACCGGCACACCGCGGCGGCGGGCGTCGGCGAGCAGCAGGCGTAGCGGGTACATCCCCGGGGCTGCTTCGAGGATGCCGGCGTAAAAGGCTGCTTGGTGGTGGGCCTTGAGCCAGGCCGACTGCACGGTGGGCACCGCGAACGCGAGGCTGTGAGACCGGGCAAAGCCGTAGCTTGACATGCCCATGACCATGTTCCACACCGTGTCGATGACCCGCTGGTCGTACCCGGCCGCCGCGGCCCGCGTGCGGAACCACGCCTCCAGCGCGGGCACCCGCGCCGGCTGGCCCAGTGCGCGGCGGGCCTCCTCCCCCATGGCCAGATCCGAGCCGGTGAGCACCGAAAATGTCTGCGCGACCTGCTCGTTGAACACCAGCACGCCGAAGGTGACCTTCAAGGACGGGATCAGGTCGGGGTGCGGGTACTGCGGGGGGCGCTTCCCGTGCCGGGCCAGGAGGTACGGCCGCACCATGTCCGCCGCCAGAGGCCCCGGTCTGAACAACGCCAGCTGGTTCACGACGTCCTGGAAGACCGTCGGCTGGGACCTGCCCAGCAGGTCCCTCTGGCCGGGGCTATCGAGGCTGTAGACCCCCAGGGACTCTCCCTCGCGAAGCAGCTCGTAGGCGGCCGGGTCCTCCAGCGGCACCTGCTCGGGATCGTCCAGGTCGACCCGGACGCCGGTGGTGCGCTCGATCTCGCGTACCGCGTACGCCATTGCGGACTGCGTGCGGGACCCGATGACGTCCATTTTCAGGAGACCCAGGCCTTCGCCCTCGACGTCGTGCTTGTCGAACACCGACATGGGCAGGCCCTCTCCGGGCGTGGGCATCACGGGGGTGCGGGCCAGCAGCGAGCTGTCGGACAGCAGCACGCCGCACGGGTGCATCGCGATCCCGCGCGGGAGTGCGTCCAGGCCCTCGACGAGGTCCCAGAAGCGGTCCCCGTACCGGTCAGCCTGGGCGGCGACCTGGCGCAGCTCCGGCAGTTCTGCCATCGCCGAGCGGACGTGCTTCGCGGCGATGTGCGGGAACGCCTTCGCCAGCCGGTCGATCTCGGCCGGGTCGATGCCCATCGCCATCCCGGTGTCGCGGATCGCCCACCGCACCCGGTAGGTCTCCGGCATCGCCAAAGTAGCGACCCGCTCGGGCCCGAACCGGCCCAGGATCGCCCGGTAGCAGTCGATCCGCCGGGCGGACTCCACGTCCACGTCGATGTCCGGCAGGCTGGTACGCCGGTAGTTCATGAACCTCTCCATGATCAGCCCGTTGGCCACCGGGTTGGCCACCGAGATGCCGAGCAGGTGCACCACCAGCGAACCGGCAGCCGACCCGCGCGCCGCCACCCGGATGCCCAACTCCTTGATGTCCTGGACCACTTGGCCAACCGTGAGGAAGAACGCGGGCCACCCGAGGCCACTGATCACATCGAGCTCTTCCCGGAGCCTGAGCTCGGTTGCGGGATCACCGGCGTACCCGCGGGTCACCATCGCCGCCTCGCACCGCTCGCGCAGCACCTTCGCGGAGGTCCCCGGGGCGATGCCGAGCCGGTCCTCCTCGGGGAAATGCACCCGCCCGATCCCCAGATCCGAAGCCGGGTCGAGGCGGCACTCGTCCGCCGTCCGGGCGGTCACCGCCAGCAGCCGCTGGGCGCCGGCCGGTCCCAGCCCGGCCGCCTGCGCCACCTCGGCCGCCAGCTCCGCCATCGCGCCGACGTCCTTGAGCCACCGCTCGCCGTTGCACGTCGCCCCCCTCTGCACGGGGCGCAGCAGCCGGGCCGCGTCGAGGACGTCGGCGACGGGGGCCTGGCGAGCGTCGGCGTAGCGGACCGCGTTGGTGAGCACCGGCAGGAGATCGAGCTCGGAGGCCAGGCCTACCGTGCGGGCGGCCAGGCGCAGGGAGCCGGGGCCGGTACCGGTGCGGCGCAGGTGGACCGCCTCCAGCCGCAGGTGCGGGCCGAACCACTCCCGCCACGGCGCCAGCAGGGTGGCGGCGCGGTCGGGGCGGCCGGCCGCGAGCGCGCGCACCGGCTCCGACGCGGGGCCGACCAGCGCGGTCAGGCCCTCCGCGTGGGCGGCGAGCACCTCCAGCGGAACGACGGGCTGGCCGCCACCGCGCTCGGCCCGCACCGCCCACGCCGTGGAGATCAGGGTGCACAGGTTGGCCCAGCCGGTCCGGTCACGGGCCAGCAGCGTGACCCGCGGTGCGGACTCGTCCACAAACGCCCCGCCCCTGGCCGGCGTCCGGCGCCGCGCCGCGGCCTCGGGCTGCTCGACCAGACCGACCGCGAGGTCCGCCCCGAACAGCGGCCGGAGCCCGTTCGCCGCGCAGGCCTTCGCATGCCGGACCACCCCCGACACGGTGTCACGGTCCGTCAGGGCCAGCTCGCTCAGGCCCCGTTGGGCCGCCCGCTCGGCCAGCAGCCCAGGAAGCGCGGCACCGAAACGGACCGAATAGCCGGAGGCGACGTGCAGATGCGCGACCACCACGTCACCTCCGGCCCTTCGGTCAGCCCCCTTCGTCGCTGGTCCGGCTCCCCTCCGGTGTGGCCAGCGTAGACCTTGTTCGATTATTTGTTCGAATCATTACCCCAGGTGGGCGAGGTGTCGCACCCCGTGCCCCGCACGTGGGCATCACATGGTGTCCTCAACGGGCCAGAACACCCCGGCGGTATAGCTACGCTGACCACAGTGCCTTCGGAGGGAGCAACGGTGAGCCAGCGACACGGTGCCGCGTCGCCCAACCGCGGGGCACTGGAGCAAGCCGGTGTCGACCTCCCCGCGATCCTGGACGCCACCGTGCCGCTGGCCCGGCGGGGCAGCGGCAAGTGGCACGTCGCCACCCCGAACCCGATCCGGCACCGCTGGGGCGGCGGGTGCCCGCACGCCCACGGCCTGAAGGCCGACGAGAACATCGAGGTCCCGTTCCTCGACCTGCTGGACGGCGTCTGCGCGAAGTGCGTACCGGCCGCCGCCCTTCCCGACCCGGTACGCGGCCTGTGGACCGCCTGCCTGGCCATCACCGAGGCGGACCACCGGGCCCGGTCCCTCGTCGGCGGCTCCGGACTCAGGACCTGGCCCGGCTACGCCCGCGCCCTGGCAGCCGGTGCCCACCACGACGACGAGGCCGTGCGAGCGCTGCTCAAGCCCTGGCTCGACCACGACGAGGTCGGAGAGCAGGCATGGATCGCTCTCGCGGCCTGGACCGCGGTGATCGAGCGATCGAACCTGGCCCTGGCCGACTACCAAGCCGCCGCGCCGGCCGCCGACACGACGGCTGCCATCAGCCGGGCCTGCGACACGGTCGCGGAGGACCCGGCCGTCCACGCCACCTCCCGCGCCCTGGACACCGCCGTCGGCCGCGAGTACCGGTACGGCCCGGCGCACACCTCGCTCTGGCCGCTGGTGCGCGCGGTCTGGAGTGCCGCCCGGCGCCAGGGCCGGTGCGCAGAGGCTGCGGTCACCCTCGCCCTGACCGCGGCGCAGGAACGCTGGGGCGCTGCCCGGGTCCGGGACGTCACGGTCCTTCCCACCCCTGCCCGCGTCCCGGCCGGCTCGTACGCGACGCCGGCGGCCTGGGCTGACGAACTGCTGCGACTGTGGTGGAGGGAGGCGGTCACCACGTGGTGCACCCGACTCGAAGACGCCCTCGATGTGAGCGCGACTGAAGAGGACGGGCGGACACTGCTGCTCGTGCGGGACTGGCCCCTGACAAGGCCGGGCGACGAGGAACTCGCGTACCTCTCGCAGTTTCCGCAGAGGGGCCCCACGGTCCCCGACGAGCGGGACGCCGACCCCTACAACCGCACTGCCAGCCAGGCCGTGGTGCTCTCCGTCCCGCACTACGCCGCCGACCAGGCCGTCGAGCATGCCCGCTACCAGAGCGGCCGGATCACGCCCGGCGGCCCGGACGACGCCCGCACCAGTGACCCGGGCCCCAGCGCCCTCGCGCTACTGCGGACCGTCTACCCGTACCTTCCCGAGGACGTCTTGGCCGACGGGGCCTCATCCGAACCGTCGGCCGCGGTCCGCACGGCCCGCGCGGCGGAGCGCGCCGCCCGTGATACCCAGGAACAGCCGCACTGGTCGGAGAGGCACCGTGCGGCCTCCACCGCGATGTGGCAGGACGCCTTCCGCAGTGGCAGGTGGACCTGGGTGCCGGACGACACCGACAACGAGGCGGCGCCGCCGCAGCTGACCACCCTGCTGCAGCCTTCCCACGACTGGCAGGTGATGCGCCTGCACGTCGAGTGCGGGCCGGCCGGTGACACCAGCCTGCACACCCTGTTCGGCCACCCGGAGGGCTGGGACTCCCGCCGAGGCGCCCTTCGCTTCCGTCCGGCGCACGGCCACCGGACCGTCACCGTGGCGCAGCACCGGATCGTCGGCCTGACCGGCGACCCTTATCGGCGCGGTGGCGGCCGGGCGCCGCTGTGGGAGGCGTACCGGAGTCCGCAGGCTCCCCGGAGCTGGTAACGCGGACCGGCACGGGAATGGCGACCCTGGCCCCGGTCAGCTCGCTTCGCCGCTGCCAGCCGGTTCCGGAAAAGGCGATGCCCGGCCAACGGTCCTCCCCCTATACATGAGGGGACGAGAACTCCGCGCCCGGCCGACTGCCGGGCCGACCCGCACCACGCGGGCCCGAGCGAACGGCGAGCACCTGGTGCTGAGTCTGGAAGAGCGCATCAACCGAGTCTGGTACCCGGAGGTCCGGCCGCTGGTCGCGGACGCCTACCGCTGCCACAGCACCGGCACACCCCGAGCCGCCATCGTGGCGACCTGGACGGCGGTCTGCGCCGACATCATCCACAAGCTCTACCAACTCGCTGAGGACGGTGACGGGAAGGCCACCGCGATCACCGCGAAGCTCGACGAGGCCCGGGGAAAGCTCGACACCGAGGCGATCAAGATCGTGGAGGACCTGGAGAAGAAGATCCTGGAGCACGCGCTCGAACTGGAGCTGATCGACGGGATCGAGCACCGGCAACTGCTGCGCTTGAAGCAGGACCGCAATCTCTGCGCACACCCTTCCCTCCACGCACTCGGGGACGTCTTCGCCCCGACCGGCGACTACGCACGCGCCCACCTCGTGACCGCGCTGGACGCCCTGCTGGTGCACCCGCCCACCCAGGGGCGAAAGGTGTTCGAACGGTACATCGCGCACGTGAGCGACCCGTCCTTCGTGGGCAACGCCGACTACCTGGTGCAGATGTTCGCGCAGCGGGTGAAGTCCAGCTCCTGGAAGCTCATCGTGGGCATCGCGGCCAAGCACGCCATGCTGGATCTGCCGGTGCCCGAGGACAGTGGCATCACCGCGAGCGTCGCCGCCGATCGGCACGCGCTCTGCCTCGTCGCCTTCGCCCAGCACGACCGGGAGGCCGCGCAGAAGGCCGTCGTCAAGGCGATGCCGGCGTTCAACGGGCTTCCCATCGAGCAGCAGGTCAAGGTGCTCGGGCGCCTCGGCAGCTTCGAGGTGTTCGCGGACGCCTTGGACGCGTCGGTGTGCGAGCAGATCGGAACCTACGTCGAGCGTGGCTCGACCCTCCCCGCCAACAACGCCTCCTGGTCGTTGGCACCGGGGCTGACCCCTCTTTACTCTCTGGTCGGAGTGGAAGCCCTCCGTGGCCGCATCCCCGCCCTCGCCGTTAAGTTCACGAGCCTGCACCCGCTCCAGCAGGCGCACATCATCGAAGGGCGGCCCTGCGACTACTTCACCGACTTCCTGGCGGGCATCCTCACCTCGGCCGGTAGCTTCCGCTCGGCGGAGTCTCTCACCAAGGCGGCGGTCATCCCGTGCGCCCGGCTGATCAAGCCCGACCAGCTGAGTCCCATCCTGACGGCATGGGCCTCGAACTTGGAGTGCCGCGAGGCGGGCGGGATGCCCGAGCTCGCGGTCGAACTCTGGGAGAGGGCGACCGCGCTGCAGTCACATCCCGCATGGACGGTGTTCGTCGCGGAGGTGCAGGCGGTCGCGGCGAGCGAGTGGTACGAGTACAAGGATCTGGCCGCCCGCATCGGCTGGAAGGGTGCCGCTGGCACCGCATAGTCGGCGGCGGGCGGCCCTATGCCGCGCTGCTCGACGCGGTCGCCGAGTATCACCTCGACAGAGCGGGATCTGAGATGGCACCCCGCCCATGGTGACCGGCCGGGCTTCGGTGACGTCCACCGCCTCGGTACGGTGGCGAGCCCACCACCCGGCGGGACGATGGGCGGTAGCCCAGGCGCGGCGGCGGCCGTGGCCGGTTCCTCCGGGGCGGTGCGGGCTCGGTGCTGGGCGGCGAGCCCGGGCCCGGCCACGAAGTGCAGACGGCCGGGCCCGGGAGCGACGGGGGAGCGCTCCGAGGGGCCCGGCCGGCGGGAGGCGAGCCGTGCCGGGTCATGGCACGGCTGCTCTGCTCGGCGGTCCAGTGAGGCTGTGGTGGGACCGCCGTGGCCGGAACATTAGACCTGGCTGGCTATCCACCGCCAGGGCTTTGACCTGGGAGTTTCCGGCCGCGGACATGCCATCTGCCGCCTTGGTGACGAGATGGGCCGCTCCTCCTACCGAACGGGCCAGATCCGGCGGCTCAGTACGGCGGGCGGCAACCGACGGGGGCAGGAAGGTGCCGTCGTACCCGGCGAGAGGGACGGTAGGCACCGGCCCGGGGTAGCAGGCCCGTTCGAGCCACTGCCCCTCCTCCGGGTACGCGGCCCGGGCCTGGGCACGGAGATCGGCATCCCACTTCTCCAGGGCAGCCCTTGGGGCAAGGGTCTCGTCCAGGTCGGGCATCACGAAGTCGGGGTGCAGCGGCTCCTCGGCAGTGACAGCAGTGGCGGGAGCGTCTTCGGAGGTGATCATCTCGGGCACCCCGAGATGATAGGCGGCCCCGCCCACAACCGGTGCGTCGGCCCGCCGACCACCAGCCGGGCGGACCAGGGGATGATTTAAGGGCGATCGGTAGGCCGAGCCGTCTTCCGGCCACGGGGCTCGGCCCGTTCCTGGCCGGCCGCTGCGATGGGCGGCCACCCGGTCGCCGTACGCACGATGTCCGACGTGCCGGCGACCGGGCCCGACGTGCGAGGGCGTCCGGCGTCCTGGCTTCAGCACGGCTCCCGGGTCGTGCAAGTTGCCGGGAGCCGTGTCCAGCAGGCTACCGGCTGGTGGTCGGTGTGCCGTTGGCCGCGATGCGCCGACCTGCGTGGCTGCGTAGGCCTTCGGGATCGGTCGCCACCTGGCCGGCGTCTGTGATCCAGGCGTAGCCGCCTCCTACGCGGAAGGTCCAGCCGCCCGGAGCTCGCTCGAACCCTTCCGCCTCGGGCCAGACCTGCCGAGCGCTCGCGATCGCGGATTCCTCGTCCATCGTCACCCTTCTCTCTCTTGGTCGTACGGTTCGTCAGCGCGCCGATTGCTGCTGCGGGGCGGTGGCAGGGTGGTCAGGGTCGGTCCAGTCGACGGTGCGGACGGCGTTGGAGGCCCAGGCCCGCCAGCCGTGGATGCTGTTGTCGAAGTGTCCGTCCAGTTCGACGGTCTGGATCAGGACCGGGCGCCGGTCGTCGTCCCACTCCAGGACTGCGGTGACCGGGAGTCCGTCGATCACGGCCCACCCCCGGTGAGCGATGCGGGTGGTCCAGGCCGGCGGGGTGTTGATGCGAAAGTGCGGTGCTTCCTCGCGCTCGGATTTCCAGGTGAAGATGACGCCCGGCTTGGACCAGGCCGGATCAGATACCACCACGGCGGTCGGGACCGGGGGGACCGCCGAGGGGTTGTGGCCGGGCAGGCTGGATCCCTTCCAGGTCTTGGCGTAGATCTCGCCGATCCGGCTGCCGAGCATCCTGGCGAGGTCGGCTTCGAACAGCTCGGTGATCCGGGCGCTGACCGCCTCCCCGATTGCCTTCCGGGCCTGGGCGACCGTCATCACTGCCGCTGTACGTCCCACCGCCGCGCCCCTCTCCGAACCGGGCGGTCGACACCCGGATCCCGCCCACCGTAGCGAGTCACCCCGTCCCTGGAGGCTCGATCACCCGATCGAGTGAAGGTCGCGGCGCAGCGGATGACCGCCCCCGGTACCCGCCGCCCCGGCCGCCTGTTGAGCACGGCATGACGATGCACAGGACTCCGGGCCGGCCGACCCCCGAACAGGTCGCCGGTGAGGTGTGCGCGGTGGACCTGGTCGCAGCGTGCGCGCGGCGGGACGGCGCGGAGGCGCTCGCGCTGGTGAACGTGCTCACGGGCCAGGATCTCCTGGTCCGCCACATCGCGCAGTTGAAGCTGGCAGAGCTGCTGACCGACGCGATGGGCCGAACCGGTGCTGGCCCCGGTGATGCCGCCGCACCGGCGGCGCCCGCGCGGGTGGCGCAGGAGCTGGTGGTGCTGCTGGAGCGGGTGCGCTACCCCGACGGCGTCCAGACCGCGGTGGCCGCGCTGATCGCCGGCGACCACCGCCCGATCTCCCGGACGGACGGAACGGTCTCCCTGCTGGCGTTCGCCTTGGCCACCGCCGCGTTCGGCACGGCGGGATGGCCCGACGGCGGGCTGCTCGCCCTCTTGAGGGAGCGGCGCGAGCGGCTTGCTCTGTGAGCCGGAGCTCGACGGCCTCGGTCAGCCGCTCGCCGCGGCCGTCGAGGCCGCGACGTCCCGGCCGTCGGTGAGCAGCGCGGTCGTGCGGGTGGTGTGGGCGTGCCAGAGGGAGGCGAACCAGTCGCGTTGCTCGGGCTGCAGGTGGGGCAGCCACTGGTCGTAGGTGCGCCAGGCGTAGGTGTCGTGCTCGGGGCTGAGCCGGACGGGCTGGCCGTCGGGTACCGGGTCGGCGTCGAAGGCGAAGTCGATCACGGGGGGCCAGCCGTCGGCGGCGGAGCGGTAGTCGATGACGAGCGGGCGCAGGGTGCCGGTCGGGAGCAGGCCGGTCTCCTCTTCGACCTCGCGCCGGGCGGTGCGCGCGGGCTGCTCGCCGAGGTCGCCGAGTCCGCCGGGCAGCTGCCACCAGGCGGGGTGGCCGGGGTAGGCGCGGGCCTGGTGGAGCATCAGGATGCGGCCCGAGAGGTCGGTGACCAGCACGGTGGCGGAGACGGCGTGCGGGGGGAGGGCGGCGGCGAAGTCGGCGGGGGTGATGGTGGTGGTTGGGCTGGTCAAGCGGATCGCTCCTTCGGGTGTCCGTGAATCGAGCGTATCGCGATCAACAAGCCTTCTGAACAGGGCAGTTGACCTATCATCTGATCATTTCAGTCGTGGCCGGACGGTGGTCTACAGTGCTGGGCAGTCCCTGCAGCCGATGCCGATCTGAGCGAATGGACACCCACCCCGACCCCCGCACCACCGCCGTCTTCGGCGCCCCCTCGACCCGAACAGGAACCCCGTGACTGCCGCCCTGCTCCCCGACCGCGTGAACCTGGCCCAGATCGGCCAGCTGGCCTGGACCGGCCGGGCCGCCGTCGCCAACTGGCGCAAGCGGTACGTCGACTTCCCGCGCCCCGTCGGCGGCACCGACATCAGCCCGCTGTTCGAGCGGGCCGCCGCCGAACACTGGCTGCGGGAGCACGGCCTACTCCCCCAGATCGCCATCCCGACCCCCGCCGAGCGTGCCGATGCCCGCCTCACCGCGCTCCAGGCCGTCCGCGTGCTGATGCCCGGAGTGCTGGCCGGAGCGTTCGCGGACAGCTACGAAGGGGAGGCACCGCAGGAAGGCCGGGCGGCGATCGCGCTGCTGCGCGACTGGACGAAGGTCGCCGACACCTTCACGGAGGTCCTCCCCCTGCTCCTGGAGCTGGGCTACCTCACCGCCTCCGCCCTCGCCACGGTCAACCAGTTCGACCGCGCGCGCGTCGACGCCTGGCTCTCCGCCCGCACCGACGCCGCCGACGAGCAGGCCGGCGCCGACCCCTCCCGCTTCGGACTGCGGGCGGACGCCACCGCCGCGGCCATCGCGACGATCGCGGCCGAGGTGCTGTGGGTCGTTGACCGAGACGCCCTATACGAGCAGCACGTCGCCCGTACCGGCCGCCGCCTGTGGGCCGAATCCCGCGTCACGGGCGAGGAAGCGCAGGTTCGCCGGTTCGAGCTGGTGCTGTCCGCAGGCTGGCTCGCCGCACACGTCCTCGCGCCTGCTCTCGGAGGGCGCCCCGCACGCATCGACGCCCACCTTGAGGCCCTGGCCCGTCACATCATCGACCGCCGGACCGGGTGACGACGGCCCGGCGGCGGTGACCTTCGCAACCCGGGCACCGACCGGGAACCGGCCGCACCACGTCCAGCTGGCGGCACGCCACGAGGCGGAATCCATCCCACCGTGCGGCCGGCCTCGATACGCTGCCGGTGGGCCGTGCGGTGTGTCGGTCCCGGACCGCTGACGGCCGCGACCGGCAGCACCAACGTCCTGACGGTGCTCCGCATCAACGCCCGCTCGTAGCAGTCCCGGTGCCCTCCAGCGGCCCGGATCGCGGGCCGGTGCCAGCTAGGACACCCACATGGTGAAGAACCACGCCCGGAAGAACGCCGCCCGGGCCCGGACCGCCGAGACCGGCGAGAGCCACCAGGCCGCCGTCGCCGCCGTCCGCGAGCGCCCCTCCCTCCTGCCGCCGCCCCCGACCGCCGAAGAGATCCTCGCCGAAGGACGGGCGACGATCGTCGCCGCGCTCGGCGAACTCGCCCAGCAGACCGCCCACCCGCAGCGGCGGGCCCTGTACCTGGAGCTCCAGCAGGAGGTCGAGGCGTCCACGACGTTCGCCGACATGCGCAAGGCTCGGGGCACCTTCGCGTTCCGCCAAGCCGACGGGTACTGGCTGGACCGCTGGAACGCGCTGTCGGCGACCCCGGCCGGGACGGAGGGGGTCCTGGAGGGCATCAACCGGTGCTACTGGGCGCGGCGGACGATGTACGAGTGGGTCTGGCCCCGGGAGTGGGACAAGCACCTGTACGGGACGGGGTACTGAAGACACGCCCTGCCCCAGGCCCCGGCCTGCGGGCGCAGGCCGCCTCCGACGGAGGGGTTCCGCCGGAGGCGGCTGCGTTGCGGTCGGGCTGTTCTACGCGGGGCCGGCTGGTGTCACAGTCCGCTGAGGCATTCCCGGGTGAAGCAGGGGCGAGTGTTCCCCTCGTACCGGCCGGGGCAGCAGCCCCTTTCGATCGGGTGCGCGGCCTCCACGGCGGCCCCCTCGTCGGAGGCGCGCCGCCACCTCAGCGATCAGCCGCTCTGCCCGGGCAGTGACGGGTGTTCCGGCGGGGTGGTGAGCACCGGGCCGTCTTCCTTCCGGCAGTAGTGGCAGTGGGCGCGGTCCGGCTCGTGGTCGTCGGCAAGCAGACTCAGCTGGTTCCAGGGGACGAGCGCGGGGCCGGTGGTCTGGAGCGCCTCGACGGCCGCCACCAGGCGGTCCGACTGGGCCGGCATCATGCCGGGGATGAGGGTGGCTTTCCCCTCGTGCCAGGTGACGTGCTCGATCGCCGCCGCGATCGTCGCGGCGCTGCCGATGGCCGGCAGCATGACGACCTGGTCGGTGTCGGTGATGACGAAGCCGACCGTCCTCGGCGCGGACTCGGTTGTCTGGGTGGGCACCAGGACCAACTCCAGTGGCCTGCCAACCAGTTGTTCGCCGGACGGGGGCTTGGGGACCGGGCTGTCGTGCCCGGCCGGGGTGTGGACGGACTCGTAGGGGGCCGCTGTTCGGCGCGGTACGTGGAAGGCGAACAGGGACGTCTCCTCGGCGGTGGCGCACCAGGTGGGTCCTGCGGGCAGCCTCCAGGAGGCCAGGGCGCTACGGGCGACCGCCTGTGGGTGGCCTTCGAGTTCGGCGAGGACGCGCTGGGCCCGGAGGCTGGAGGTCCGCTCGGCGTACGGGGTGATGCGACCGGTCAGGAGCGCCCGTAGCTGCCGGGGTAGGGCGGCGAGGTCGATGACGGCGGTGCCCACGCTGCTGGGGTCCCCGAAGATGGCGAGGGCGTCCTCGGCCAGGCGCTGGGAGGGGGATTGCTCCATCAGCCACTCCAGGCCCTCGAACATGTCGCCCTGCTGCCGGGGCGCGTCGGGGAGGCTGAACTGGACCGGGACCTGCCAGATGGCCGGGTCGGCGTCTGCCGGCAGCTCGCCTCGGTTGCTGCCGAGCTGGGACTGCCAGGCGTGCGCGGACGTCGACCACCAGGCGGCTCCGAGATTGCGCACGGAGTCGGCGAGGGCGCCGGAGCGGGTCGCGGCGATGCTGGCGCAGCGCTGGTGGAAGGCCCAGGCGGAGGCGAGGGTCGGCGGTAGCTGGCCGCCGGGGGGTGCGGATGCCGGGTCGGTGTGGACGGCAGCCACCAGGTCGGCGGTGGCGCAGCCGGGGGGCCACAGCGGCAGGCGGTGGCCGAGCGCGGTGACGAGGTCCTGGAGTTCGTGGCGGTCCAGGCGGTGGAGGCGGCGGAGCCGGTCGTGGAGGTCGCCTCGACTGGGGTCGGGCTTGGAGTCGCTGGAGTAGAGCTCCAGCAAGCGGGCGGTGGTGTCGGGGGCGGTGAAGGTCGGCCGGTCGGTGGTGGGCAGGAGCAGCAGGGTGCCCAGGTGGGTGTCGGGGTCGTCGGGGTCGTGGTCGTGATGGTCGGTGATGAGGTCCTGGACCAGGTGGGCGAGGGGGGTTCCGCGCTCCCACGGGCGTGGCCATCCGAGCAGGCTGCCGGTCTCACTGGGGATGAGGGGTGTGACGATCCAGAGGCTGGGTGCGTCGTGACCGGGGGTGTCGTAGCGGGCGACGTGGACGTCGACCGGCTGGGGGGCGAAGCGGCCGACGTTGCGGGTGTCGCCGGGCGAGAGGTGCAGGGTGCGGGAGTCGGCCGGGCGCAGGTGCGGGCCGTCGGGGCCGGGCAGGAGCCAGGAGGCCGTCTCGGGTGGCAGTCGGCGGCCGGTGGCCGCGCACCAGCGGGCGATGGTCTCGAACTTCCAGCGTGGTCTGGTCTCTGTGCTGCCCTCGCCGTCGGGCTTGGGCAGGGGCGTGCCGTCCTGGGTGTGGAGCAGCTGGGAGATGCGGCTGCGGTGCAGGCCGGTCAGGGCGGCGATGTCGCCGCTGGCGAGCGTCGGCGGGGTGGTCCGGGAGCGCAGGGCAGGCAGTCTCAAAAAGGCCATGCCAGAGGCTAACAGTTTTGTTTAGCATCCTCATGGAAACAGAGAATCCCCTCACGACTGGTTCTTCCGACCAGTTGCCGCGCCATGCCGCATTCAGGGCAGAGATGTGAAGACGACCTGCCCTGTTGCCTGCGACAACCACCCGGAAGACCCTGGAACGTGGGGCCGAGAGCGGGGAGAGTGACCAGATGGCCCTGGAGACGAAGGCTGGTACAGCGACTGAAGTGCGTGCCGCGTCAGCGCGGGACGCAGAGGAGCTGCTGAGACTGCGCGTCGCCGTGCTGGCCGGCGAGCCGGTCACGGCGGAGTGGCGAGCAACCTTCCTGGCCGACATGAAGTCCCAGCTCGGCCGCAACCTGGACCTGGTCGGATACGTCGCCGAGACCGGCGACACGCTCGCGGCGTGCGCGGTGGGGACCGTCTACCGGGGCATCGGCGGGCCCGGATACCCGCAGGGCCTGTGGGCGCGGATCCACCTCGTGGTCGCCGACCCGCGCTTCCGGCGCCGCGGCCTGGCTAGCGAGTGCATGAACGCCCTCGTCGCCGACCTACGGGCACGCGGCTGCACCTCGATCGAGCTGCGCTCCTCCGACGAGGGAGTGCACCTGTACCGGTCGCTCGGCTTCGTCGAGCACGGCACCTACATGGCTCTCCCGCACCTCACCGGTACCCGGTGAACCGGCCCGCCCCGGAAATCGCTCTGGGTGATCTTCCCGTTACCGATACCCTGCGGTCTATGACTGAGGCATCCCGTCCCGTTCGCGTCCGATTCGCTCCGAGCCCCACCGGCATGTTCCACGTCGGTGGCGCGCGCTCGGCTCTGTACAACTGGGCGACGGCACGACAGCAGGGCGGCACGTTCGTCCTGCGGATCGAGGACACCGACGCCGCCCGCAACAAGCCCGAGTGGACCGAAGGCATCATCAGCGCGCTCGCCGCGATCGGCATCCACGGAGGCGACCGGGCCTTCGAGGGCCCCTACTTCCAGTCCGCCAATGCCCCCCTGCATCGCGCCGCCGCCGAGAAGCTCCACACCGCCGGCCGCGCCTACTACTGCGACTGCACCCGCGAGCAGCTGACGACGCGCACCGGCTCGCAGCAGCTCGGCTACGACGGGTTCTGCCGCGACCGGGCGCTCGGCTTTGAGGAGGGCCGGGCGCTGCGTTTCCGCACCCCGGACGAGGGAGCCACCGTCGTGGTGGACCTGATCCGCGGCGAGCCGGCGTTCCCGAACTCCGCCATCGAGGACTTCGTCATCGCCCGGGGCGACGGCTCACCGGTGTTCCTGCTCGCCAACGTCGTCGACGACATCGACCAGGGCATCACCGAGGTCATCCGCGGCGAGGAGCACCTCTCCAACACCCCCAAGCAGCAGCTCCTCTGGCAGGCGCTCGGTGCCACTCCCCCGGTGTGGGCTCACCTGCCGGTGATCGTGAACGAGAAGCGGCAGAAGCTGTCCAAGCGCCGCGACAAGGTCGCGCTGGAGGACTACCTCGCGGAGGGCTACCTGCCCGAGGCCCTGGTCAACTACCTGATGCTGCTCGGCTGGGGCGTGAAGGACGACGTCGAGATCCGCCCGTACGCCGAGCTGGAGCAGCTCTTCAAGGTGGAGGACGTCAACGCCGCCTCCGCGTTCTTCGACGTCGCGAAGCTGCGCTCGTTCAACGGCGAGTACATCCGGGCCTTGACCGTGGATCAGTTCACCGCGGCGTGCGCGCCGTGGCTGGCCGCGCCCCGGGCCCCGTGGCAGCCGGAGGCGTTCGACCCGACTGTGTTCGCCGTCCTCGCCCCGCTCGCGCAGTCCCGGATCGCACTGCTGGGTGAGATCACCGAGCAGGTCGACTTCGCGTTCCTGGACACCCCGGTCCGCGACGAGGCGTCCTGGGCGAAGGCGATGAAGGATCCGGTCGGCGCGACGGCACTGCTGCGCAGCGTTCGCGAGCGACTGGCCGGCGCAATCTGGGAGGCCGACGCACTGAAGGCCGAGCTGGAGGCGGTCGGGGCCGAGCACGGGCTGAAGCTCGGCAGGGCCCAGGCGCCGGTCCGGGTGGCGGTGACCGGACGGACGGTCGGCCTGCCCCTGTTCGAGTCAATGGAGGTGCTCGGCCGCGAGCGGACCCTGACCCGCCTGGACGCCGCCGTGGAGCGCCTGGCCTGACCGGTCGCACAACAGAGCGCTGCCCACCCCGAGGATCTGGGGTGGGCAGCGCTCCGTTGTCCCCACCAGCGGCCTGCAGCCGACAGGTCGGACGACGCCCGCACCCGGCAGCCCGGGTGCGTGGGGCACGTGCTCCAGCTGGAGCCTTGGCCTCAGCGCAGGTCCACCAAGCGCTTCTCGGTGGACTGCTCGGCGGGCGTCGACCAGAGCGGGCAGACGGGGATGGTGGTGCGGTCGCAGTCGCTGCTGGCCAGGGTCTTGCCGAGGTGGTCGTAGGCTGCGCAGCCGCCGCCGCAGGTGGAGCTGTGGGAGCAGCTGAGGCAGTTGGTGGAGATCTTGTTGACGAGGGTGAGTTCGTTGATGCCTTGGTTGGTGAGGCGGGGGTGGATGGCTCCGTCGCGGATGACGCCGTAGTGGAGGTCGGTGTCGAAGAAGGCGCTGCAGATGTAGACGCGGCCGTCGGGGAAGATCGCCAGGCGTTCCAGGTTGCGGGCGGTGCAGCCGCCGTATCCGGCGGCGCGGAGTGCGGGGAGTTGGTCGGGGGTGGCGAAGGCGGGCGGGTAGAAGACGCGGACGCGGCGGCCGGCGGCGGCTTGGCGGATCTGCTCGCACAGTTCCATCCACTCGGGCGGCGGGATCTGGAGGTGGGGTTTGTCGGCGCCGATGCCGGTGGGGGTGAAGTAGTGCAGGGAGAGCATCTCCAGGCCGGTGGTCTCGGCGAGGTCGATGGCGTCGAAGACGTCGGTGCGGTTGGCGGTGGTGACGGTCATGATGGCGCGGGTCTGGAAGCCGGCGTTCACCGCGCGGGCCATGCTGGTCAGCAGTGGGCGCCAGGTGCCGGGTCCGCGCATCGCCTCGTGGGTGGCCTGGTGGGCGCCGTCCATGGAGAAGGAGAAGGAGTCGAGGCGGCCGTCGAGGGCGGGCCAGACCTTCGGGGCGATCAGGCCGTTGGAGGTCAGGACGACCTTGTAGCCCTGGGTCTTGCAGACGGTGAGGATCTCGTCGAACTGCGGGTGCGTGGTGGGCTCTCCGCCGAGGAGGTAGACCTTGTACTGGCCGTATGCGACGCGCAAGGTGGCGAGGATCTGCTCGACCTGGGCGGGGGTCATGCGGCGTTCGGCGTCCAGGCGTTGGCGGCCCATGTAGCAGTGGGTGCAGCGCAGTTGGCACTTCTCGGTGATGTAGAGGAAGAGGAACGGCTCCTTGGCGGCGGTGGCGTGCGGGCCGGCCTGGGCGAGGAAGTGGGACGCGGGCGGTGCGGGCGGGAGCTGGGTCACGGGGGTCCTCTCAGCGCAGGGCGTGCAGGGAGTCGTCCTGGCGGGCGCCCCAGGCGGAGACGGTCCACAGGATGCACAGCGGGGTCGTCTGGCGGTCGCAGGAGTAGAAGCCGCTGTCGGCGTAGGCGGGGATCTGGGAGTAGGCGGGGCAGCCGCCGCCGCAGGTGCCGGTGTTGGGGCAGCCGGAGCAGACCGGGTCGGCGGTCAGGTAGGCGTTGAGCTCGTTGGCGGGGTCGGGGTTGAGGACCAGGCGGTCGCCGTCGAAGGTGGCGTAGTGGCGGCCGTCGTCCATGAAGACCGGGCAGGCGAAGACCGTGCCGTCGGGGTAGACGTGGGGGCGGTCCAGGGTGCGGGCCGGGCAGCCGGGGTAGCCGCGGTCGAACCAGGCCTGCTGGTCCTCGGCGGGGACGAAGGTCGGCGGGTAGTAGACGGCGAGGCGCGGCTCGGGCGGGTGGGCCTCGATCTCCGCGCAGAAGTCCATCCACTGGTTCGGGGCGAGGGGCTGGAGGAAGCGGGCGCCGTTGCCGGTCTTACCGAGGTTGTGGAAGCTCAGAGTGTGGGCGCCGAGGTCGGCCAGGAACGGGATCAGGTCCAGGGCCCGTTCGCGGTTGGCGGTGGAGACGGTGCACATGACCCGTACCTGGTAGCCGAGCTTGCGGGCCAT
The DNA here is from genome assembly GCF_041435235.1 of Kitasatospora sp. NBC_01300. Classification (NCBI taxonomy): domain Bacteria; kingdom Bacillati; phylum Actinomycetota; class Actinomycetes; order Kitasatosporales; family Streptomycetaceae; genus Kitasatospora; species Kitasatospora sp. NBC_01300. The sequence goes on from NZ_CP108410.1 coordinate 23,491, forward strand.
TCGGATGTGCCGCACGACCTGGCCGTGATTGCGGGGGTTGCCGCGGATGCGGCGGTGGACGGTGGGGTCGGCGGACTCCAGCGAGAAGTTGAAGGAGCTGAGCTTCTCGGGCGGGATGCGGTCGAAGAGCGTGTCGTCGAAGTCGCCGTTGCTGCTGATGGTGACCTGGTAGCCGCGCTCGCGGCCGGCCGCGACGATCTCGGGCAGCTCGGGGTGCATGGTCGGCTCGCCGCCGAGCAGGTACAGCTTGTCGTGACCGCCGGTGATCCTGAAGTAGTCCATGACCTCGACGGCCTTCTCGACGGACATGGTGTTGGCGGCGTTGAGGCGGGTGTTGCCGACGTAGCAGGTTTTGCACCGCAGGCTGCAGGCGGTGGTGGGGTAGAGGAAGACGAACCGCTCGCGGGTCTGGCGGTAGATCGGCTGCGGGGTGCGAATGCTCGGCAGGCCGAGCGAGACTGCGGTCATCGTGAGGGTCCTTCCGGTTCGGTGTGCAGGTGGGCCAGGCACTGGGCGGTCAGCGCGGCTGCCACCGACGTGGTGGCTGCGGGCAGCGGGCAGGTCCCGTCGGCAGCAGCGGGCCCGGTGACGGCAGTGACGGGGTATGCGGGCAGGGCTGCAGTGCGGCGGGCGAGCTCGGGCCCGAACCACCGGCCCAGCCCGGTCCCCACCGGGGTCGCGGTCCAAGCCGGTGTGCCTGCCCGGGCCTGCCACAGGGCGGCGAGCCGCTCCGTCCCTGCCCCGGGCGGCAGAGCGAGAGTGCTCTTGTGGGGCTGGATGCGGGGCATCGGCCAGGTGGTGAAGTAGCGGCCGGCCCGCGCCTCGTAGGCGGCGAGCCGGTCGTGCGGGTCAACGGTGTGGATCTTTGGGTCGGCCAGGAACTTGAACACCACGTCGCCCTTGCGGAAGACCGACAGCGGGCAGTCGGCGAGGTAGCAGGCGGAGCGCTGAACGCCCGGGTTGGCGGCCAGGCACCGTTCGGTGAAGGTGAGCAGCTGCTCCAGGGTGGTGCGGTCGAAGATCTCCCCGCAGTGGTCGAAGGTCAGGCCCGCGCGGTGGTGGAGGTCGCGCAGCGCGTGGGCGAAGGCGTCCTCGGCGGCGGTGTCGCTGGTGCGGGTGAGGGTGAAGACGTCGATGTCGCTGGTGGGCTTCGCCTGGCCGCGGGCGTAGGAGCCGCCGACGAACGCGAAGAGGAGGTCGGCGCCGAAGATGTCGTCGGCGAGTCGGACGGCGGAGCGGCAGGTGTCGTTCACGCGCTCACCGAGCTGGTGGCCCGGGTGGCGAGGTGGTGTTCGGCCGCGGCGAGTCCGGCGACGGCGGCCTGCAGGATGCCCTGGGCCAGTCCGCCGCAGTCCCCCGCCGCGTACAGCCCCGGCCGGGAGGTCTCCATCCCCGGGCTGAGCTGCATCTCGTCCCAGAGGTTCTCCAGTTCCAGACCGGCGACCGTCACCTGGCGCAGCGCGTCCTGGGTGAGGCCGCCGGGGAGGAACGCGGCCATCAGGTCCTCGAATGCCTCGGTGAGGGCGGCGTGCACGTCGTCGGGGAGCACGGAGTCCAGGCGGGTGACCTGGTAGTCCGTCAGGGAGGGGCGCAGGCCGGTGCGTTCGGTGAGCTGGGTCAGGTCGCGGTAGCGCAGCAGTCGGTCGCGGAAGTCCGGGTACCACTGGATGACCGGCTTGCCGGGCCGGTCGGTGCGCAGGCTGCGGTAGGGGGTGAGCAGGTGCTGGTCGATCCAGGCGGTGTCCCGGGGCTGGCCGTCGGGGGCGCGGAGCTGGGCGAGGAGGGCGAAGTTCGAGGCCCCGGAGTGGTGGCCGGCCTCGGCGATGACGTGGCCGTCCAGCAGGGTGTGGCCGGCGTCCGCGTAGTCGGTGAACTTGATCCGGCCGCCTCCCGGTCCGGCGCAGAAGCAGAACGTCTTCACCTTCACCCCGCTGCGGGTCAGGGTGGTCTTGAAGTCGTCGTGGACGGCCGCACCGCCGGTGAGCAGGTGGGTAGGGCATTCGAAGCGGACCCCGACGGAGGGGGCCGGCGGGCGGTGGTCGAGGTCGAGCGTGGTGACCTGCCGGTGCCACCAGGCCTGGCCGCGGCGGCCGACGGCGGCCACCACCGACCGGGCGGTGACGGTGCGGGTGCCTTCACGGCTGGTGAGGCGGGCCGTCCAGGTGCCGTCGTCTGCAGGGGTGAGGTCGGTGACCCGGGTCAGCATCCGAAGGTCCACGCCGTCGCGGCCGGCCAGGCGGTGGTGGAGTCGCTCGATGACGGCGCGGACCTGGTCGGAGGTGAGGGAGGCGACCGGGTAGTCCTTCACCGTGAACGGCAGGGTGTTCGCGGCGGCCCGGCGGAAGGCGGGCGGGGTGGGGCCACAGAGCAGGTCGAGGGCCTGCTCAGTGAGCGGTTCCGCGTCGGCGCCCAGCTGTTCGGCCAGCCGGCGGCCGGAGGGGAAGCGGGAGAGCTTGACGCCGTCGCCGTAGTGAATGGAGCCGCCGAACCCGCTGATGACGTTGCAGATGCCCCGGCATCCTCGGCAGGTGCGCTGCAGGTCGACCGGGCAGGTGCGCTGATCGTAGGGGCGGCCGGTGTCGGCGACCAGGACCCGGGCCCCGGCGGCGGACAGGCGCTCGGCGGCCACCAGCCCGGCAGGTCCCGCGCCGATCACCAGGACGTCGGGAGCGTCCAGGGCGGCGGTCATTCCGGTGTTCAACGGGTTGTCTCCTTCATCCGGCCGGCGATCCAGGCAGCGGCCTGCGCGGCGCGTTCGGCCGTGGTCGCGGTCGCGGTGGCGATGGTGGCCAGCACGTCGTCGTCGTGCAGGTGGCGACGTCCCGGGCCCGATGCCAGCAACGGGGTCGCGCACAGGTCGACCACCTGCTGGCAGCCGTCGTTGGTGGCTAGGTTCGCGATGGCGGTGCGGTACGCGTGGTCGATGCCGTTGGTGGCGAGCACCAGGTCGAAGCGGTGCCCGGCCAGGTCCTGCCGGGCCGCGGTCAGGCGCAGCGCGACGGCGGGGGTGCCGGCCCGGGTGAGGGTGTTGCGCAGGCTCTTCGGGTCACGGGTGATCATGATGACCGCGCGGTCGTGGGCGAGGTCGGCGGCCACCGCGCGGGCGAGCATCCCGCCGCCGACGATCGCGGTGAACCCGGTCGGCGTCCCGGCGGCCGGTCCGGGTTGGGTGAGCAGCTGGCGGGTGAGGTCGGTGTAGTCGAAGCGGGATTCGAGGCCGAAGCGGCGTCGTGCCTCGGTGGCCAGGAGCAGTGGTTCGGCGGCGGCCCTGCGCAGTGGGTGGGTGACGGGCAGGGCGGCGAAGGCGTGGGAGACCTGGCGGTGGATGAACGCCTCGCCGGGGATGACGGACAGGCAGCCGGCCGCGATCTGGGCGAGCCGGGCGGTCGCCGCGTCGTGGCCGACGATGCGGGTGTTGAGGTCCAGGACGGGGCCGTCGGTGGTGGTGGAGTACCACTCGGTGCGGTGGCAGGTGCGCAGCAGGACACCGGTCGGGGACGGGGCGGGCGGGTTGGCCAGCAGGTGCTGGTGGGCGGCGGCCAGGTCGGTGAGCGTGTGGGTGGTGCGGTCGTTGAAGGTGACCTGGGCGATGCGGCCGGCGGCCGGGGCGGGGGTGGTTCTGCTGCTGGTTCGCAGGGTGTCGGACATGGCGGAGCCCTCCGTACGCGGGAGACGGGGGTCGGATGGCCAGCTGGAGGCGCGGGGCCGGTGACCAGGAAAGCCCCCCGGGCCGGTGTGAGGCGATGTCAGAGAGCGGAAAGGGAAAGGAAATTGGGCCTATCCGGGGTGGGGTCGGCGCAGCGGGGGTGTGCGGCGGGTGTCCGCTTCGCTACCGTCAGCTGTGACATCGGGTGCGTGGGGGAGTCGGCTGTGGCCAAGACACCGAACGACGTGTTCCGCCGGGTGCGCGAGGTGGAGTGGGACATGAGCCGCCTGCAGGCCGCCGCGTTCATCCGCGAGAGCGGCCAGAGCCTCGGCATCCCTGTCGAATGCGGCCCCCGCACGATCACGACCTGGGAGGACGGCACCGTGGCCCGGCCCAACCCCGACTACTGCCAGCTCCTCTTCAAGCTGACCGGCCGCACCGCCACCGAGCTCGGCTTCGCCCCGCCCGGCCGCCGTCCCCGCACCCCGCGAAACAGCCAAGCCGCCGCGCAGACCCGCCCGCCGCAGCAACTGGACCGCCGGGCGGTGTTCGGCGCGGCCGGCGCGCTGCTCCTGACAGCCACCGCCCCGGCCACCGAGGGGCCAGGCCGGATCGGGGCCGCCCAGCTGCGCGCCATCCACGAAGCCGAGCAGGTGCTCTACGCCGCCGACCGCGAGCACGGATCCGCCGACCTCGACCACAAGGCCCGCCAGGCCCTGGCCGCCGCCCACACCTGGATCGGCCGCGGCACCTACGGCCACGACACCGGACGGCGCCTGCACTCGGCCACCGGCGCACTGTCGGTCGCCGCCGGCTGGCTCGCCCTGGACGGCGGCCACACCGGCGACGCCCGCACCCGCTACACCGAAGCGGTCACCAGTGCCCGTCTCGCCGACGATCCCCGGCTCGAAGCCCACGCCTTCGGCTGCCTGTCCCTGCTCGCCCACGCCACCGGCCGACCCCGCGAAGCAGTCGCGGCAGCCCAGGTCGCCCAGCGGGCCGTCGCCACCGAGGGCTCCCCACGCTGGCTGTCCCTGCTGGCGATGCGCGAGGCCCGCGGCTGGGCCCTGCAGCGCGACCGCTCCCAGACCGAGAGCGCACTGGTCCGGGCCCACCACCACTACGCTGCCGGGCCCCGTGACGCCGACCCGCCCTGGCTGGAGTTCTACGTCCCCGCCGAACTGGCCGGCCTGGAGTCGCTGTGCCGCTCCGACCTCGGACAGCACGGCCGAGCCGGACACGGCGCCGAGCAGGCCGTCATGCTCTTCGGCACCGGCCACGCCAGAAACCGGGCCCTGTACACCGCCGACATCGCCCTGCACCGCCTACGCGGACCCAGCCCCGACCTCGACGCCGCAACCGAGGCAGCCCTCAACGCCCTCGGCCACCTGCGCAGCATCCGCTCCGCCCGGCTCGAACGCTCCCTGCAACAGGTCGCCCTCCAGCTCGCCACACACCCGGGCCCCACCACACACGACGCCCTCGACGCCTACCGCACCGCCCTGCCGGCCACCGGGAGCAGCACATGAACACCCCCACCGAACTCACCCTCCGCACCCACGGCCCGCAGGCCACCACCGCCATGCTCGACACCCTCACCGACATCTGGACCGCCGCGCACACCGGCCACGACGACGTCGCCGACGCCGGGTTCACCCCCGACGCGCTGCGCCGCCAGATCACCGGCCACACCCGACACGACCACTTCACCCTGGTCACCGCCCACCCCGCAGGCGAAGGGGCGCCGATCGGCTTCGGCTACGGCTTCCGCTGCTCCCCCGCCTACTGGCTCGGCCCCACCCTGCTGTCCACCATCAGTAGCCCGGTCACAACCGTCGACACGCTCGCGGGACTGTGCGAGCTCGCGGTCCTGCCCGCCTGGCAGGGGCGGGGCGTCGGCAGCACCATCCACCACGCGCTCGTCGACGCCCTCGCCACCGACTGGGCCTCCCTGCTTGCGATGCCCGGCGAAGACCGTCCCGAACAGCGCCTCTACCGCCGACTCGGCTACCACTACGCCGGTCCCTACCAGCCGGCCCCGGACGCACCGGTGCTCGATCTTCTGCTGCTGTACCAGGGCTGCTGAGCAAAGTGTCCGCCGCGTCCCGACCAGTACAGGAGCAACATGACCACCATCCGCCGCCCGTTCCCGCCCGGCTCCGCTACGGGAGGCGGAGACCGGCCGGGTAGACCCGAGGAGCTGCGGGCGGTCGAGTTCTTCGACGCACCGCACCTTGACCTGGTCGAAGTAGCGGCACCGGCGCTCTCGGCAGCTGAGCGGCTCGGCATGGACCGGATCTGGGCTCGCGACGCCGCCCGCAACCCTGCACTGTTCGACGGTCCCGTGATCGCCTGCACCGCACTGGAGCGTTCCACCCTGGGGAAGCTGGTCCTGTCCTGGGCACCGGTCAGCTACCGCTACCGGGCGCTGCGCCAGGTCAGTGCCGCATGGAAGCCGTCCGCTGTCTTCGTCACCGTCCTGCAGCCGGTCACCGGCGGCGGACTTGTCGTCGGACGCGAGTCCGCGTCGACCGCCCACCCCGGCCGCTGGCAGATTCCCGGCGGTTCCGTCGAACCACCGCCAGCCGGGCAGCCCCTCGACCTGGACTCGCTCCGCCAACACGCCGCTCGCGAACTCGCCGAGGAAGTCGGGCCGAAGGTCGAAGCCGACACCCTGAAGCTGTGGGCGGTGTCGCGCGGCGAGCACGGCAACGTCGGAATCCACTTCGTGAGCCAGCCACTGCCCGAAGACCTGGTGCGTCGACACCACCGGGAACTGCTGTCCTCCCTGGGCGATGGCGTCGAACCAGAGCTGGAGCAGATCGAGATCGTGGAATCCGAACAGCAGTTGGCTGCTCTCGGGCGCACCGTGGACTACCTGGCCCCGCTACTGGGCCGGTGGACAGCGGCACCCCAGGCGTCTGCCGCCGACCCGGCTACTGGGAGCGGCGGGTGATGCAGCCCGGCGAGTGGGACAAGCACCTGCACGGCCACGGGGTCCTGACGGCGTGGCCTGACTCCCGCCACGGCTTTCCCGAAGTCGTCCTTGGGCGGTGCCCGGCAGACGCGCTCACCGCGGCTACCCCCGGCGGATATCTTCCGCCTGGGGCAGCCACCGTTGCGGTCGGGCCGTCTACGGCTCTGCCCCGAAAATACGAGGACTATCCGGCCGGGGCGACCGCCAGCCGGGATGCGGCACCGGCAACGGCCGGGCATTGCGCCGATACGGGCATGAGCGGCTCGGCGGAAGCGGGGCGCGCCGACCTGCGCCCAGTGCCCAGGGTGTGCCCGCCTGATCCTCTTCGGGCTTCGGTCAGCGTCGTTCGACGCTGAAGCCGCTGTCGTGGAGCGCGGCGTTCCATCGGTCCCGGTCGAACCACTGGGTGATGTCGGGCGACATGGCGGTGATCTGCTTCATCCGGTCGTTCCAGTCGTGGCCGGAGGGGCCGCGGCTGCCCTCACACCCCTCGCACCCGTCCTCGCCGTGGATGTGGCCAGCCATCCACGCGTTCACGGCGAGGTTGATCATCACCGCGTAGAGGTCGCCTCCGGTCTGCGCCAGGGAGTCCGGGACGCCGGCGAGCAGCAGGGCCAGTTCCGGATTGTCGACCGGCGGCATCGGGGCCACGCCCACGCTGGAACTGTCGCTGGACTCCTCGAACTCCCTCTGCTGCTGGGCGATCGCCGTGGCAAGCCCGGCCGAGTCGAAGTACCGCCAGGCGGACCGTTCCTGGATGCCCAACCGGGCGGCGACCTCGGTCATGTTGGCCTCGATGATGTCCGCCACGGCCCCGGGCCGCACCGTAACCCCGAGGCGGGCGAGTTCGGCCAGCGTCTGCGCGACCGCTTCGTTGAAAACCTTCGTGTTCCTCACAGCAGCAGAGTAGGGCCCCGTACTCAGCTGCTGCTCGGGCCAAAGGGACTCCAGGGCCTCGCGGTTGACGGCGGGGCGGCTCTGGCGGGAGCGGGCCTCGTACGTGGTCAGCCTGGACAACCGTGCCCACGGGCCACGGTTGTCCGGCGCGGAAACCCGCTGGCCAGCCCGGGGCACCTCTCCGTAGGCTCCGCTGATGATCAACAACGATGACGACATATCGACTCCCCCGCAGGACCTGGTGGACGCCGGGAACGAGCTCCACACGGTGCTGGAGCGTTACCTGGCCACCCCGGACGCCCCTGATGCCCGGACCGACATCTTCTACGCCCAGGAGAAGCTGGCCCTGGCCGTCACCGGCTACACGCACTGGGAGTCCGAGGACGGCCAGGCCCTGCACACCGCTGTCCGCGACCTGGCCGGCTCCATCCAGTACGGCCACGGCGCCACGCTCACCGAACTGCGCGCGGCGCTCGACCAGCTCAACGCCCTGTAGTTGCGGAGGGCGGCGGGCCGACCGGCCCGCCGCGCCAGGCGTCCGGCTACGCGTAGACCTGGAACGCCAATGCGTTCTCCTCCGCCCTGTTCCCGGCCGCCCGTTCCTGCGCCTTGCGGCCCGAGGTCCAGCGCAGGTCCCGCACCTCCAGCTCGCAGAGCCCGTCGGCGCTGGCCAGCTTCATGGTGCAGCCGGAGCGGTCACTGAACCCGGTGTCGGGCTCAGAGCAGTGGCACCAGCGACCGGTGACCGTGACGTCGAGGCCGACCAGGGGGTGGGTGAGCAGCTTGAGGATCCGGGAGTGATCCGGTGAGTTGGTCATCTCCAGCTTCCACCGCCACCCCGGCCGCATCGGGTCGGACCAGAGGTCGCTGCCGCCGTACCCGCCCGGGAACGCCGTGACGTTGATCCGGCGCAGCAGGGCGCTGCTGAAGTAGGGGTCGAGCCGACGTGCTGCTCGCCACTGCTCGACGTCGCGCTCGGCCAGGCAGATGTCCGGGGACCGGAAGCAGGGGTGCTCCTCGCGGGCGAGGGCCTGTTCGGCGACGGCGGCAGCTGCGCGCTCCCACCAGTGGACGGGGAAGCCGGTGAGCTTGACCGCGGCGCCGGTGCCGAGCTGGGTCAGCAGGACGTGGTGGCTGGTGGTGGTGTAGCGCAGTCCGCCGGCGCCGTGCACCAGGTAGTCCGGGCCGGGGTCGACGGGGAGCAGGCCCTGCGCCCAGTGCGAGATGGCGTACGGCTCCGGCTCCAGCGTGATGGTCAGCAGGTCGCCTTCCGGGTGGAGGGACCGGATGCCCATCGGGTGCGCCGAGACGGTGGACAGGCCCCGGCCGCGGTGCAGCACGGTGCACTCCAGCCGGGCCTGCTCGACGGTGGACGCTGCGGGGATGACCGGCTGGCCGGGCTCCCAGGTGCGCAGCAGCCGCTCCAGGGCGGCGCGGTACTTCTCGCCGGTGACCTTGGTGCGCAGCTTGGCCATGTGCTGAAGCTGCGTGGTGGTGTCGTTCATCGCCGATCCCGTGCACGCGCAGCCGGGCCCCGGGCGGCGGCGCGCTGCGTGAGCGGGTCGACGGCGTCATGCTGCGGTGGTGCCAGAGTGCCGAGGCTGGGGACCGAACTCGCCTGCCCGGTCGGGGCCGCGCGGCAGACGACGGTCGGGCGCTCTGTCTGCCCGCGGACAGCCAAGCAGCCGGGTCGCCAGGCCACCGGGCAACGCGCCGCACTGTTCACACGGACGGCTGACCGGCCGGCTCGCGGGGGTGGGCACTGCGGCCGGAGCCGCCCGGGCCGCACCGCCCGCGCAGCCGTGCCGCAGTGTCAGTCGGCGCCGGGGTAGAGCATCCCGTCCACGCCGAGCGCCGCCGCCTCCCGCCGGTTCAGCGCCTCGTTGAGCAGCTGCTCCCCTTCGTGCAGGTGGTCGATCACCTGCTGTGCGTGGAGCTCCTCCTCCGCACGGTCGGTGCCGTCCGGCCTCGACCGGAAGCGGATTGTCTCGTCGGCGGCTTCCAGCAGCTTGGCCGCCGCGGCGGCGAAGCCCTCCTCCGTCCGGCCGCCGGTGTCCAGCGCGACGGCGCCCGGGGCGGAGAAGTCCTCGGCGAGCACGGCGAGGTGGCCGTCAGCCCGGCCGAGATGGCCAAGGACCGCCATGCGGTGGTCCTCGTGCACCGGCCAGGCCAGCGGCTTGGCGAGGTTGGCGATCTCCACCGCCGTGCTCGGGTGGGCGGCGATCACCAGGTTGAAGCTGGCGTGGTCGGCCGCGCGGCGAAGGTGCGCGGCCAGAACCGCGGTGCGCACCTCGTCGTCCTCGTGCTCCAGAGAGGCGGGAACGTCCACGTCCAACGCCGCCAGGGCGGCGCGCAGTTGACCCTCGGTCGGGTTCAGGTTCTCGTACACGCCGGGCATCATCCCGCTGGCCGCTGCTCGACAGGAAGCCGCGGTCACCCGATCGGGTGGCGTCCGTTCGGCACGATGTAGGGGCGCAGCAGGACGGCCAGTCCCATGGTGACGCCGAAGGCGACCGGTCCGGCGAGCCCCAGGACAACCGTTCGGGCGATCCCGTCGAGCAAGTTCTCCGCGACCAGCATCAGGGTGATGGCCAGGGCGACGCCGCCGCCCAGGAGCAGCGCGAGTCGGGCTCCGACCGGCAGCCACGCGGGCCCGGGCTCACTCAGTACTTCCCGGGCGTGGGCCGCGTGGCCCTGCAGATCACCGGTCACTGCGCCACATTGGCAGACCAGGTGCGTGACGTTCTGCCCGGCGAGGGCGGAGGCTACGGGGTCGTTCTCCCGGACGGGTCCGTGGCGTCCGTCGTCCATCGGGGGCCTGCGCACATTGACTTCCTTCGGCCGGTTCGAACTGCGATCAGAGTATCGCGGGCGGGTGGCGCCGGTGGCTCGCTCGGGAGCAATGGCAGCGCGGGCCCGCCCCGGGGCCGGTGCGGGCGCATCCTGGGATTGAGTACCTGGAGGAGGCGTCCCGTGCCGAAGGCCCCGAAGACGGAGACCACCTCCGGGGTGGTGCCGTTCGACCTGCCGGTGGAGCTCGCGCTGGCCCGCCCGGTCACCGAGGTTCCGCCAGAGGCACCGGGCCGCTGGTTCGAACCGAAGGTAGACGGCTGGCGGTGCTGTCTGCGCACCGGTCGGGACGCCCGGCTGTTCTCCCGGCACGGAACCGACCTCAGCCAGGCGTTCTCCGACATCGTGGCCGCTGCCGCGGGCCTGCCGGACGCGGTCCTGGACGGTGAACTGCTGGCCGTCCGCCCCGACGGCACGCTCGCCTTCGGACTGCTGCAGACCAGGGCGGGCGGGCGCGGCCCCCGCCCCCGAGAGGGCTTCCAGACCCAGATCGCCGCATTCGACCTGCTGGCCGAAGGCAGCAGGGACCTGCGTGCGCTGCCGCTCGGGGAGCGCCGGGCGGGCCTGCTCGCCGTCCTGCCCGCAGGCGGGGCGATCTGGCCGCTGCCGACCACCGACAGCCCGGACCAGGCGAAGGGCTGGTTCGGCTCGCTCGGCGGTGGCATTGAGGGCTGTGTGGTCAAGAGCTCCGCCCGGCCCTACCGGGGCGGGCACCGGTCCGACTGGCTGAAGTACCGGGTGAAGGACAGCGTCAGCGCCGTCATCCTCGGCATCACCCCGGCCGCGACCCCCGCCTCCCAGTCGGCGGTCCTCGGTCTGCCCGGCTCCGACGGCCGGCTGCGGGCCGTCGGCGTCAGCCTCCCCCTGCCGGCCGCCCTCCGCGCCCACCTGGCCACCCGCCTGCGCCCCACCGGTAGGGGCCTGGCCGAGCTGCCCGGAACCGTCGGCGGGCTTCCGGGCAGTGCCCCGGTCCGGTACCAACCCGTGGAACCCACCACCGTCGTCGACATCGAGGTGGACGCCGGCCAGCAGGAGTACGGCCGCTACCGTCACCGCCCGCGGGTCCTACGGCTTCGCGCCGACCTGGAAGCGAACGACCTCGCCCCACGTTGACGGCTGCCACCCCGATCGGGTGATTCCCGCGCCCCAGGGCCCCGGTGATGTCGGGCCCCTCCCCTACCGTCCAGAGCATGAACTCTGTCACCGCCACAGCACCGTCCGGCACCACTCTCCTGCGCCACCCGGACACCAGCGGACACCCCGCGCTGGGGGGCGCCGCCGTTACCCACATCACCAGCACGCTGCGAGCCGCCCTGATCGAGCTGGGAGCCCACCTGGATCCGCCTGGCGCGGCGGCCGACCCCGACGGGACCGCGTGCGAGGCGCTGCGCCTGGTGGTCGCGGGCGCGTACGACACTGCCGATGCGGGCGAGGAGGCGGGGCAGCTCTACGTCACGCCGTCCGTCGCCGAGCTGGGGCACCGGCCGGTGTGGCTGCGCAAGGCGCCGCACGGGATCACGGCCGGCTTCCCTGCAGAGCACTGCTGACCGGCTTCGGACGGAACAGCGAAGGGGCGGACCGTGATGGTCCGCCCCTTCGCCGTGGGCCGGTCATCGCGGCGGGCTGCCGACTGGGACCCAGATCACCTCGGCACTCCAGTCGGGCACCTCCACGGCGACGGCCTCGGCTGTTCCGAAGAGGAAGCCGTAGTCCTCGACCGGCCAGACATCTGCGACCTCCGCCTCGTACTCCAGCTGCCAGGGGTACGGGTTGTTCTCCTCGTCCTCCTCCCCGAACCAGAAGATGGCGCGGCGCTTCTGGCCGTACTTGGTGGGCCCGATCGGCTCGTCCGAGACGAGACCGCCGTCGGGCAGGTCATCGGGGAATCCGGCCTCCTGCAGCTCGGCCACGGTGAAGGTGCGGGTGAGGGGTACGGCGCTCGGGCGGTCGTTCAACGGCGTCCTTCCAAGGCGGAGCCGGGGGCTGGGCAGCCCCCGGCCGGTGGGGTGATCAGGCACTGCTGGGCAGGTGGGCCTGTCCCGTGTGCAGGACGGGGGCGGTTCCGGCGATGTGGCGCAGCAGGTGGAGCAGGCGGTCGGCGGTGCCGGGTGGGGTGGGCGTCCTGTACTGGCCGGTGGTGGGGTCGAGGTCGGCCCGCCACATGCAGACGAGGGTCTGCACCCGGTGCACCCGTCCGTAGCCGGACGGGAGGACGGTCCGGTAGGTCTTGAGGGGGCGCAGCGCGTCGCCGAGCGGGGCCAGCTCCATGTCCCAGAGCACCACCGTGCGGTCGGCGAGGGTCGCGGCGAGTTCGTCGAGCGCGGGTGCGGCTTCGACGGCGTCGGCCGGAGCGCCCGGGGTACGGGGGCCGGTCAGGCGCAGCGTCTGGTCGAAGAGGGCGTGGGCGTCGCGTGCGTCGAGGACGGTGATCCGGGCGGCGGCCGGCGGCCGGGGCTTGCCGATGTCGGCGGGCGGCCGGGGCGTGTACTGGACACCGAGGACCGCCAGGTGGTCGTTGGCCAGGAACTCGGCGGCCTGTCCGCCGGCCACCCGGGACCGCTCCGCCGCTGCCTCCTGCGCGGCCCGCAGCCGCTGGATGTGGCTGCAGACGGCGCACAGCTGCTTGCCGTCGGCGGTCTCGGGGTGGGCTCCGCATTCGGTGCAGGTGCGGAAGAGCGTGGTGCGGCGGGCGGCGAGCTGGACGGCGGTCGCGGCGGTGGGGACGGACTCGTTGATGTCGTAGAGCTCGAAGGTCCCCTTCTTCCCGCCCGGGTGCCTGGCGGTGATGGTGGCCCGGGCCGGGCCGGCGGGCTGGCGGGGAAGGTCGAGGGCGGACAGGCGGGTCTTGGTGACGAGGTGGTTGGGCAGGTCGCCCCACCAGGAATATTCGGGGAGCTTGGTCATGCCGGTTCCTGTTCTGTGAGGGGCTGGAGGGTCAGGCTTCGTCGTCCTCGGACTGCGGCAGCTCGGGGTTGCCCGCGTGATCGTCGTCGTGGTGCTTCCACGGGTCGGACCCGTCCGGCAGCTCGGCCGGGCGCAGCTCGCCGCACCCTCCGCGGACGGTGCAGAGCGTGAGGTGGTCGGGGTGCCCTGCTGCGCCGCGGGTGTAGCGGTTGCGGACAGCGGTCTCCTTGACGCCCAGACGCGGGCCGATGCGGGACCACGGGACGGGCGGTGCACAGACGTCGCGCAGCGCGAGCACGAGTTCGTCGGCCAGGCCGTCGAAGTGCCGCTGGGCGGCCGAGACGTCAGCGAGCAACCCGAGCAGGGCGTCGGCGCGCTGGTCCTCGGGAGCGGAGTACAGCCGCTGCTGGATCAGGGCCAGGTGTTCGCTGGCCCTGAGCGCGGACTGGACGAACTCGGCGGTGCTTCGCCCGTCGGGGACGAGGGCCACGCTCCACGTCAGTGTGTTCCCGGTCGACCTGCTCGGGGTTGCGGGGGTTGAGCGCGAGCGCGCGGGCCCGGACGATCTGGGTGCGGCGGTGATCGTCAAGGGCGCCCACCAGCGCGGTCACCGTCGCGAGGATCTCGGCCCGGCGGGCCTGGACGTTCTGGTCCTGCTGCTGGGCGCGGGAGGCCCGCTGCTGCAGAAAGTGCCCGAGCAAGGTGCCGCCGAGCGCGGCGCCGGCGCCGACGAGTGCGGTGCCGACCGTGACGATCGCGGTGCTGTCCATGGGGTCCCCTCCGTGTGCGGCTTCGTTCGGATGTGCTCAGGCGAGCGCCCGGTGCGGGCCCCCGTCGGCGAGCGGTGACCGTGGGGCCGGTGTCAGCGCTGGGCGCTGGGAAGCTCGGCGGCAGCGGATAGATCGGTTTCCATGGCATCGGCGTAGTCGTCCAGGGACTGGCAGAGCCGGGCGGTGGTGTCCAGGTCCAGCGGCGCTCCCCCGCCCCGCCACTGCCTCCAGAGTTGGGCCATGCCCCTCACCAACGCAGTCACCTGATCGGCCGGGATCATCAGCTGGCCGTCGACGCGGTGGACGGCCAACTGGACCGGCTCCCCGTCGCCGTCCAAGGGCTGCCGGTACTCGTCCTCGACGAACGGCTGTCCGTCCGGCCTGCGGGGTAGCTGCGGCTCCCGGGGGGTCATGGCGCGGGCCAGCTGCTCCTTCCGCTCGGCGACGCGGGCGGCGGCCCGCGCGGCCAGCTCAGGGGTGATCGACGGCGACTCCGGGGGAACGGAGACACCGCCAGCGGCGGCTTCGAGGCGGGCCCGCTCGGCTTCGACCACCAGCCGCTCCTCGACGGCGGCGGCGCCGGCCATCCACCCCCGGACGTACTCGTCGCCGCTGTCGCGGGGGCTCCTGTGCGCGGCCGACTCCGCGACACTGACCGCCCAGTCGAGGACGTCGAACTCGTCCCGGGCGACGGCCGCCAGGGCGTAGTCGCGGGAGTGGCCGGCGTCCATGAGGTGCTGCGCCAGCAGGTACAGGCCGTAGCCGTTCATCGGGTCTTCCTCCAGTCGGGCGGGGCGGGGGTCAGTGCGTCGGCTCGCTCTTGCCGTGCTGCTCGTACAGGGCGTCCAGCAGGCTGATCTGCTGGGTCGTCAGCTTCCCGGCCGCGCGGGCCTTGTCCTGCTTGCCCAGCCAGCTACCGGGTCGGAAAGCGGGGTCGGCCTCCCCACCGGTGCGGTTCACCGGGCCGTCCAAGGTCCCGTCGCCCGCGAGGTAGGCGACCATGCGCCGGTAGGAGCGGTTCCAGTCCGGGTGCAGCCGCCACAGCGGGTCCAGCTCGTCGAGGAGCTTGGCCTGCTGGGGGGTGAGGTCGGCCTGGCGCTGGCGTACCAGCCAGCGGCCGACGTTGTACGCATCGAGCTGTTCCGTGAACTTCGCGGCCAGATGGCCGTGGATCTCCCGGAACGCCTTGGCGTAGGCCGCACCGCGCACCCAGGCGTGGGCGTGCTTGTCCCAGATCATCCCGATCGCGTCCAGCTCGGACACCCGGGCGGCGTCCAGGCTGCCCTTCTCCCGGAGGTAGCGCTGGTTGCCGAGCCAGGTGATCAGCTCCCGGTGCTGCTCCTGGTCGGTGACGTCCAGGTGCTTGTGCTCGATGTAGAACTCGGCGGCGCGGGCCCACATCCGCTCCCACTCCTGGGTGCGCGGGCTGAACATCCTGAGCTTCAGCGAGCGCAGGATCTCGGCCGCGTGGGCACGGGCCTTGATGCGCAGCCACTCGATCGGGGACTCCACCGTCGTCTCCGCCACCTCGACCTCGACCCCGGCCCCGTTCTCCGCGTCGCCGGTGTCGGCCTGCGGGGAGGTGACCTTGAGCCGGGATTCCCCGGTGTTGAAGGTTGTGCCGGGCTGGGAGCGGTGGGTGCGCAGGTCGGCGATGCGGCCGACGACCCGGGAGTCGACCCCAGCGAGCGCGCGGAGGACGTGCAGGACGGCGCGGAAGGCCGAGGACTGGATGGCGATGTCGGCCTCCTCCTGGACCTGGGGGCCGGCCGGGCTGACGATCGCCGGATCGGCGACGGGGAGGTCGTCGGCCTCGTCGTCACCGGCCTCGTTGTCGGGGCTCGCGATGTAGACCGGGATGATGACGTAGGCCGTCTTGCCCTGGTTGGGGGCCTGGCGCACGGCCCGGCCGAGAGCCTGCACGATGTCCACGGGACTGCTTTTCGGGTCGGCGAAGACGATCGCGTCGACCGTGGGCATGTCGATGCCTTCGGCGAGCAGGCGGGCGTTGCACAGGATGCCGCACTCCTCGCCCTCGTCGCCGTCCCGGAGCCCGGTGTGGGCGCGGAACTCCTCGAACGTGGCCTGGCGGACCTTGCGCGGGTCGGTGCCGGCCACGGCCTTGGCCCAGATCCGCTCGGGCCGGTCGTAGTCCGGCAGCAGGTCGGCGGTCTCCACCAGGGAGGCCGCGAACTTGCGCGCGTAGTCGATCCGGGCGTGGAAGGAGATGACCCTGCGAAGCCCCAGGTCGGCGATCGCCCGCAGGACCGCGACCTGCAGCGCCAGCCTCTGGAGGTCCTCATTCGTGCGCTGGGAGCGCAGGTCGGCGACGGCGGGCAGCGACAGCAGCTCGCGCAGGTCCTCGTCGGTGACCACCGGAACAATGATCTTGTAGTCCGCGATCCAGCCGCCGGTCACCCCCTCCTCGAAGGTCCACCGGAACGCGGTGCGCCCGAACACGGCCTCGTCGTCCATCGAGTACAGGGAGCGGGAGGTGCCCAGGACCAGGTCGGACAGGTCACCTTCGGCGGGCTCGTCGGCGATGCGCGGGGTGGCGGTGAAGTACAGGCGCCGCTGGGCCGGGACCTTGGCGTCGTCGTGGACGGCCGCCCAGGTCTTGTCGAGGGCGCCGGCGGTTCGGTGGGCCTCGTCGATGATCACCAGGTCCCACTCCGGCAGCCGGAACTCGGCGTGCGCCTTGACCAGCCTCTCCAAGCTGGCGTAGGTCGCGTACACGGTGACGGGCCTGCCCGCGGGCACCCTGGCGACGAGGTCGGCGAGTTCGGCGGCATCGGTGGTGACGTGGCCGTCGACGTGCCCACCGGCCTCGGCGCTCTCCAGTGCCTCCTCCCGGGAGCAGGCGGCGATCGCGGTGCCCGTCCGGCCGCCGAGGGTGCTCCACGACTTCGCGGTCTGCTCCAGAAGCTCGATCGTCGGCATCAGCACCAGGACGCGCCCGTACCGTGCGAGGCGCTTGGCGCAGTTGGCGGAGACCAGGGTCTTGCCGGCGCCGCACGCCATCTCCAGGATCGCCCGGCCGCCGACCTTGACCTCGCGGTAGGCCGCCGAGACGGCCCGGCGCTGGTAGTCGCGCATCGGCGCGATCCTGACCTTCGGCGGCACCGGGTGGCGGCCCTGCGTCACGGCTTCGGCCAGGGCCCTGGCCGAAGCGATGTCGGCGGCGGCCTGCTCGGACAGCTCGGCGTCGCCCTGCCGGCCGGTGGTGGGGTTCACGAGGGGCGTCCTTGTCTCTGGTGCGAACGGTGCGGAGGGAGGAGCGGATCGGCGGATCGGGGCCCGCGCGGGGTGGGCGCGGGTCAGGACCGGGGTACCCAGCCGCGGACTTCGAGGTACTCCACCGCGGCGTCGGGCACCGCGCGGCCGGTCTCGACCAGCCATTCCTGGACCGCCTCCGTGACGTCGCCGTGGTGGCGGGCGACGCGCTGCGACCAGTCCGCCGCGTTGAGGCCGCCGTTCTGCGCGTCCCCGTACGCGCGCTCCTCGGTGCCGTCGGGCCGGGGCTGGTACCCGCGCTTGAGGCCTGCGGAGTCCTTCTCGGACCCGGGCGACATCGTGAACTGGTTCGCCTTCATCCGTACGGTGAAGGCGAGCCGGCCCCGGGGGTTGGCACCGGTGTCGTGGACGACCTTGGCGAGCTGGGACGCGCCGGTGCTGATCGCCTGCCGACCGGCCCGGCCGGTCATGCTGGTGCCGGAGACGATGATGTCCTTGCCCCGGACCCGGGCCTTGTCCCCGCCCTTGGTGGTACGGCGCTTGATGTTCTGGTCCGCGATGCCGGCCAGGGCCTCGGTGTCCCGCTCACCGCCGCGCACCGCCCGGACCAGCTGGCGCAGCGCGGTGACCATGCTCGCGCCCTTGCCCTTGGTGAAGAACTGGGACACCAGCGAGGCGTTGCGGCCGAGCAGTTTGGCGACCTGGTTCTTGGTGTAGCCCTCGTCCAGGAGTTCCTGGGTGAGGCGGGCCGCCTCGTTCGGGTTGTTCGGGTCGGCGGGGCTCATCGGTTACTCCCTTCCAGCGGGGTGTTCCAGGCCTGGTGCATCCGGTCGAGCGCGTCGCCGTCGCCCCGGCGGGCGGCGTCGGCGACGTCCAGGGCGGCGGCGGTCGTGGCGAAGTGGGTGCGGCCGAGGTCGCGCAGTTCCAGCAGCCGGTCCTCCGTGGTCGGGGCGTCGACCGGGCCAGGCTGGTAGCCCTTCAGCAGGTACTCGCCCGGCTTGCCGAAGTAGGGCCACCGGATGGGTTCGGTGCTGTAGACGGCGTCGGTGCGCAGCGCGACGACAGATCCGGGCGGCAGGTGCAGTGCTCCGGCCTGGCCGACAGCGGTCTTGCCGTCGCGGATGCTCATGTCGAGCAGGGCGGCGCGGGCGTCCGACCAGACCCCGGCGGCCCACTCGGGGTGGGCCCAGGGGTCGCGGGCGAGGCTGGTGACCCGCTCCCAGGTGGTGACGTGCTCGTCCTGGCCGATGATCATGGCGCCGTCGGGGACGGGCTGGTCGATGGGGGTGGTGCCGGTGTTCACGCGGGGGCGGCGGGCGAAGTCGCCGATGCCGTAGAGCAGGATCGAGCGGATACCGCGTGAGGCCAGGTGCGCGGCGCGGCGGGTGCGCTCGTCGCCGTGGACCCGGGAGAGGCCGACCAGGTCGGACCAGGCGCTCTTGAGGCCGACGGCCCACTTGTCGAGAGGGTCGCCCTCCTTCCACACCAGGCCGTCCAGGATCTCGATCCGCCACGGCGTCTTCTGGGGGTTCTCCATCATGGCGAGGAAGACCTCGTTGCCTCCCGCCCAGGTGGTGAAGGTGGTGCCGGGGTTGGCCGGGTACTCCCAGGCGCGGTCGCCGGGGACCGGCGCGGGCAGGATCCCGACGTGGTTCCAGTCCTGCGGGACGGTCGCGCGGATGTGCCAGTGGGAAGGGTCCTTGAGTGCCTTGCGGCGCTGCTTGGCGTCCATCGCCTCGAACATCCGGGGGGTGATGCGCTGGGGGGCGCCGACACCGGAGCGGTGGGTGTGCCGGCCGTACGCGAAGGTCCGGTCGGCCTCGTACAGGCCCTGCAGGGTGCCCGGGACGCGCGGCGGCACGATGAGCTCGGTGCGGCCCTGCCCAGCGGTCGCGTGCATCAGCGCCCGGAGTTCCTCGCTCATCACCGGGAAGCCGCCCGCGAACTGGCCGCTGGTCGGGATGGTCCGCTTCCACAAGTCGCGGCCCATCGCCGAGGGGAAGGCCATCATGACCACGTCCGGCCACTGCCGCTGCAGTGCCTCGTAGATCAGCCAGAAGGCGTGGCGCACCAGGGCGACGTCGGCACCGTCTGGGGTGAACCAGGGCCCGACAGAGTGGATCTCGACCTGACGGGCGTCGCGCTCGGCGCCAGACGGGATGTAGCGGCCGACCGGGTTTCGGGGGTGGACGAGGTGGCTGGCGAACTGGTCGCGGTTCGCGCCGCGGCCCCGGCTCTCCGTCCAGCGGGGGCCCGGGGTGTTGAGCCAGGCCGCCACCGCCTCCTTGAGGGTGGGGTAGCGCTGTGAGCTGAGGTGCCAGGGGTCGCCGGCGGTGATGTAGATCCGCTGCACGCCGGGGACGACGGACGTGACGGCGTCGAGGATGTCCCCGGGCGTGCGGGCGCCGAGGTCGACGCGGCCGACGTGGCTCTGGGTGGCCAGGTCACCGGTCTTGGCGTCCAGCCAGACGGTCTCGTACCAGTTCTGCTCCCAGGTCGGCCGCTTGTTGTGCAGGCCTTCGGTGAGGGCGGTGTACCGCTCCCCGGCCGGGCCCTGCGGGATCGAGGGGAGGACCCGGACCTGGTGCTGGGCCGGGACCGGGGTCTGCTCGGCCGGGACCCGGTCCTCGGTCGGCACGGCCGAAGCGGCGCTCTCGTCCGTAACGGCGTCGGCGGAGGCCGTCTCGGCGGCTGCCGGGCCGGGGGCAACGGGCTCGGTGGCCGGGGTGCTCGTTTGTTCCGGCGCGTCGGGCTCGGGCCGGGTCTCGGCCGGGGAGTCCCGGAGGGCGGCCGGGGTGGGGTCGAGCAGCGGGGCGATCCGGACGACGTCCGCCAGCTTCAGGCCTCCGGCCTTGGCCACGGTGTCACCCTTCGCGCCCTCGTAGCCCGCGAGCTCCGCGACGGCGCGGGCGCGCTGCCGGTCGAGCGCGTCGAACTTCTCCTTCTTCGCGGCGAGCACCTTCTCGGCGGCCGTGAGGTCGCTCTGGGCCTCCTTGATCCGGTCGCGCAGGGCGCGCAGCTCGGTGAGCTTCGCGGTGAAGGTCTGGCGGTCCATCAGGTTCACTTCCCCTCGGTGGCGGTCGGCGCGGTGGCGGTGCGGGTGCTGACGTAGGCGATCGGTCCGCTCGACTGGGACAGCAGGCGGGTACCGAGCAGCAGGTCGGCCAGGCGTCGGTCGTCGGTGCCGGCCGGGGCAGAGGCGATCTGGTTCTCCGGGTGGGTCAGGTCGGTGAGGTATCCGGCGAGGCGGGCGCCGGTGAATCTGTATCGGGCGCCGGTGCCCGCAGTCCCGTCGGCCGTCCAGTCGTCCAGGCCGGTCAGGACGGCAACGACGAAGCCCGCCACGGTGACCGGCAGTACGGCTGCAGCCGCCACCCGGGCGGGGTCGCAGCGCCACCAGCCGGAGAAGGCGGCCAGCATCTGGCCCTCGGTCAGCTCGGTGCCGAAGCCGGTCCAGCCGCGGTCAGGGTCGACGACGTGCTCGGCGCTGCCGGTCCGCAGGACCGCGACCTCCTGGTGGCGCAGGGTTGAGAGGTCCGGCCCGCCCCTGTGCTGGAGTTCGTGGAGGGCGGCCTGGGGGATGATCTGTCGGCCGCGATCCAGGACTCCCGGAACGACGCCGGTGGCCAGCAGCTTCCTGACGGTCGGGATGGAACATCCCAACGCGGTCGCCGTCTGGCCTGTCGTGACGTACACCGACACCTCCACGTATTTTCATCTAGCTGAAGCAACAAGCTCACTCTACGGCGTTCCGCTGTCACTGTCCACGTGTTTTCAGGAAAATGAAAAGACGTATAAACGGTGTGCCAGGCCCTCCCGAAGGGCAAGTCCCCGCCCGCACCCGAGCCGTGGTCAGGGATCGGCGGGATCGTCCGGCTCGGGGGCGCGGCGCAGCTTGCGGGCCTCGACCCACAGCGGAACGTCCCGGGCCCAGGCACCCCCAGGGACGCCGTAGACCCGGCGGTAGGCGTGCAGGGCCTGCCACAAGTTGAGCGACCTGACCAGGTGCGGCGAGGCAACGGCCGGCCACGGCTCGGCGGAGAGCACCAGCAGGTGCCGCGCACCGATCGGCATGATGGTGGCCTCGGCGTCCGCGATCGGGTCGCCGATGCGCCGCGCCGGAGAGCCGCCGGTGCGACTGATGGTGAACGCGGCGGCGTCGCTGGTCACGAAGGTGTCGTCCGGGTCCTGCGGCGTCAGGATCAGCGGGGCCAGGCTGGCGACTGCCGCCTTCGCGTCCCGGAACAGGCCCTCCACGGTGTGCCGCATCGCAACCGAGTGCGGGTGCGCGGCCTCGGCGTGCGCCCGGAGCCGGTCCACGAAGTACCGCCTGCCCTCGGGGCCCGCCACGTGCAGCCCGAAGTGCCCGGCCACGGCCGCCTCGAACGGCGCCCGGCCGGCCCCGTCGACCTCGGCCTGCACCTGCGCCTGCACCTCGTCCTGGGCCTCGGCCCAGCCCGCCTCGCTGGTGTTCCTCGTATACGGGCAGCGGATCCAGTGCAGCACCGCGAGGTCCCGCAGCGCCGCCCAGTCGACGGCCGTCAGAGCCTCTCCTGTGTCGAGCCGCTTCAGCGCGTTCCCAGCCGCGGTCTCCGTCTCGCCCCAGAGGATCTCGGCACCCACCGAGTCGGCGGTGAGCCAGTCCGTGAACCGCGCGCAGGCCCGCGGAGCGTAGTGCTGGCGCCTTCGATCCGGGTGCTTGAAGTCCACCATCTCCAGGCGCTGCGCGCCCCGCGCGGGGGTGCTGGGACCGGTGTGCCGGTCCAGGATGGATTCGGACGTCATGTGCTGACCGGCGATGTGCAGCGGGCGGCGCTTCATAGCCGTACATCGTCCCAAGGTCAACCACACTGGCGCAAACGGGTTCTGATGCCGCATAACCCGGGCATATGATCCGGCTCATGGCACTCAACAGCCGCACCGAGGTAGTGGCCGCCCTCAGCTCCGGCCGGCCCCAGGACCTGCTCGGTACCGCGGAGAACGACTGGCTGGACTTCAAGACAGCCCCCTACGACCTGAAGACACCGCACGGCAAGGCCGAACTGGCCAAGGACGTCGCCGCGTTCGCCAACAGGGGCGGCGGCCTCATCGTCTTCGGGGTCAAGGCCGTCCAGCGGTCCGGCGAGCTGTACGAGACTGCGGAGCAGCTCACCCCCTTCGACCCCGCGCGGATCTCGGCGGACACCTACAACAAGGTGCTCGCCAGCGAGGTCCGGCCGCTGCTCTCCGTCAAGCTGAAGCTGTTCGCCCACCCCGACAACCAGGACGGGACCACCGGCTCCTACCTGGTGCTCGATGTGGAGCAGCTCCCGGAGGACCAGCGCCACGCCCTGGTCCGGCGCACGATCGTGGACGGCAAGGTCACCGACGGCTGGTGCGTGCCGGTCCGCAACGGGGACCAGACCGCGTTCATGTCCGCCGACGACATCTACACCCTGATCAACAGCGGCGTGCGCAGCCGCATGTATCCCGTCGCCCCGGCCGCCCCGGCGACGGCACTCGTTCGCGCCGACCCGGCCCGGGCGAGGCAGGAGCTGGTCGAGCACCAGGGCTGGGACGACCTGCCGGTGCTCTTCTGGCAGAGCACCCCGGACATCCCCCCGTCGTTCCTGCTCGGGCCCGACGAGATCAGCGGCAAGCTGGAGCAGCAGGAGGTGTTGCGGCACATGGGCTTCAACTTCTCCTTCGAGCACAGCCGCCCGGTCCCCTTCACCGACGGCCTGCTGCTCACCGAGCCCCGCCGTGCCCTGGCCGTGTCCCTCGACGGCACGGTCACTGCTGCGGCCATCGCGACGGAGGACATGCTGTGCTGGGCCATGGGCCAGAACTACGGCGATCCGAAGCGTCTCAACGTCCTCACCCTGACCGAGCTCACCTACGAGTACCTCCGGCTCGTGGACACGCAGTTCGTCCCGGCCGTGGACGGCTCCTGGCACCACCGTGTCGTCGGGACCGGCTTCGACGGTCTCAGCCTCGCCGCTGGATCGAACCCGGCCTTCCCCGGCATGGGCGCACCGCGGCCCGCCACCGGTGGGGAGTTCAATTTCGACTGGCCGGCCACCGGTGTCCCGGAGACCGACTGCTTCAAGGCGCTGGCCCGGATCTACAGCCCGTTCGGCCTCGGTGGCGGCGACAACCCGTACATCCGGGACGAGAAGCTGGAGCCGCAGTTGCTCGCCGCAGCCACCCGGTGACACACCGGCCGTGTCCATGTCCGGCCTACCCCGCCCGAGGTACGGCGAGGAGGCCGGACGGGTGGTCGAACAACGGAGGCCGTTCCGCCTGACGACCACTTCGGGTTGATCAAGGTGTCGCCGGAGGGACCGGCGGCACCCGATCCCACCCAGGAGCGGCCAGTACGTCGCTCATCCAGGCGAGTGCCCGTACTCACGGCCCTCCTTGCCTATCTGGGGTGCCCATGAGCCGTACGGAGCCGGGCGCGGGTGGCGGTGGTCACCGGGCGGCCCTGGGAACGGTGAGGCTCCCGTCCTCGGTGATCTCGTACGGGGTGCCGGTGGCCTCGCACTGCGCGCGCATGAGGTCGACCGCCGAGGTCTTGCCGCTCCTCGTCTCGCCGATGATGACCGGCCCGCCGAGGGTGAGGTCGATCCGCAGTCGGCCGGCGCCGGTGGTCCCGCTCGTGTCGGTCATGGTCTCGCCTTCCTGGTGTTGCTCGGCGCGGTCGACGTCGAGCTCCTGGTCGTGGTGGTGGGTGGGGTTACTGCTGGCCGCTGCTGTCCGGCTGCGGCATCGTCGGGGGCGGACTGCCGTTGTCCGGCTCACCGCGCATACGTCGGACCTGGTGTTCGGGGTGAGCGCTGGGTCCGATACGGTCGCAGATGCTCGGGTGTGCCGTCCGCTCAGGGGCTGTCGCCCACCCAGTCCCATCGGTCGGGGTCGCCCGGGCGCGGTTCGTACTCAGCGCGCCCGCCGGGGCCGTATCGCCCGTTGTTGGTGATCAGGGCTGCGCCGTTGGCCAGCGACTCAGGCGTCCAGCCGGTGACCTGAACGAGAAGTCCGTCGAGCGGTCCGCCGCACAGCTCCCGGTAGTCGTGGCCCTCCTCCGGGCCGGGGTCCTCGTCGTCGTCGGCTCCGTAGACCCTGCGGTTCAGCATGGGAAGTCCTCCTTGTCGCCCGTTGCGCGTAGGGCTCAGGCTGGGCGGTTTAGTCGTGGCAGGCCGGGCTGTGGCAGAGGCGCACGGTGCCGTTGTCGAAGGCTTCGCCCGGTGAGACCCGGACCTCCCAGGAGCGGGAGGTCCGGGTGCGGTCCGCCGTGCTCGCCGGTGGGCCGGTCAGGCGGCATTGGCCTCGATCCACGTGATCGTCACCGGGGAGGGCAAGGTGTCCAGCTTGAACGTGCCGTGGCCTGCCAGGAGGGCGCCGTAGGCGATGAGGCGGGTGTCCGCGTCAACGAACTGGCCGGGGAGTTCGCCGGGCGCGGGGAGATCGCGGCCGTGAGCGCGCGCGGTCTCGGTGAAGTCGGCCACGGTGATGTCGCGGCCCTCCTGCCGGGCACGGTCGCGGACGGTGTCCAGTTCGAAGGGCACCTCCCCGCCGAGGACTGCGCCGTAGGCCACCAGGGAGGCTTCGCGGGTCACGTAGGTTCCGGGCAGCCAGGTGCCGCTGAAGGTGATGCTGTAGGTACTGCCGGAGTCCCCGTCGGGCAAGCGGTGGAGGACACCCAACGAACCGATCTCTTCGGACTCGGCACCATCCTCCAAGGGAGCCTGGGGTGGCGTGGCGGGGGGTGCCGGCTGCGGTGCCGGGGAACGGTCGTCGGCGTCCTCGCCCCAGCCGCCGGTCTTCGGCTCCCATGCTTCGGAGAACTCCCGGTCGGCGAACATCTCGGCCATGCCGGTGGTCTGGGCGAGGCGGCAGCAGCCGGGCGATCACCTCGGCGGAGGACGGTCCGGGTGCGGTGATCCGCAGTCGGCGGGCCGTTTTGGTCGCGGCGCGGGCCCGGCGCAGCCGGGCTTCGTCGACGTCGAGCACGGCGGCCAGATGCGGCAGGTACTGCGGGCCGGGGGTGCGGCCCTCGTAGCCGGTCTCCCACCGCCACACGTCGGTGCGCGTCGGGTGGTAGCCGGAGACGGCCGACAGCTTCCGTGCCACGTCTTCCTCCGACAGCCCCAGCTGTCGGCGGCGGGCCGCGATCAGCTCGCCGATGCGCTGTTCCCCGGTGCCGTGCTCGCCCATGCCCGTCCCGCTCCTCCGCGCCGCGGCCGTGTAGTTGGACCGTACCCGCCGGGACAACGCCTCACCGGCGGTCAGGGACACTGGGCCCATGACTTCCGCCCGGCGCCCGTTGTGGCAGCCCTTCTCCGAGTCCCCCTCCGACCCGCCCGCCGCGCCGCCCTCTCCCGAGGCCCGGCTGACGGCGGTGGAGCGGGCGCCGTTCCTGGAGCCCGCCACCGAGGACGGCCCGGCACAGTGGCCCGCGCCGGGCGGTCGGCGGCCGCTGGGCCCCGGTGGTCTGGCGGCCGCCGGCCGCTGACCGGGACGGCCCGCACCGTCCCGGCCCGGCCCCTCCTCCTACATGCCGAAGTGACTCTCGGCGGTGGACGCCAGGTCCCGCAGGAGCGACGCCGCGAGGCTGGACAACTCCGGCTCCTCGTCGTCCAGGTCGTCGTCGTAGGTGAACTCGGCCATGTCGCCGTCTCCTTCACGCTGTCCCGGCGGGCGCCGAAGCGACCCGCCGCCTGTGTGGCGCGCGCCACACTACCGGCGGCGCCGTGGCGGCCGCCGCCGAGTCGACCGGCCCGGACAGCCCCGGACACGGCGAGGGCCGGGACAGCGCGCGCTGTCCCGGCCCTCGCCGTGTCCGGACCGGCTACTCCTGCCCGGCCGGGTAGAGCGGCGTCGTCCGGCCGCCGTCGCTGATCACGTTCCAGAACCCGCCGGTGGCGTGGGCCAGCGAGACGTAGCCGAGCGCGGCGAGCTCGCGCTCCAGGCGCTCCGGCTCCCACTCCCCCACCCCGACCACGACGTGCGTCCGGATGTCGGCGGTGGTCGTCTCCACCAGCGACACCACCCACGCGTCCTCCTCCGGCGTCGGGTAGGCCAGGGCCAGCAGATCCGTACCGGTGCGCATCGCGGCGCCCAGCGCAGCATGGACGTCGGCACCGAGCGGGGCGACCGGGATCGACGGGTCCGGGAGGTAACGGCTCACGGGGGTTCTCCTTCGGTTCGGGCATGATGAACAACGGCGGGCCGCCCCCATCGACACTGGGGGCGACCCGCCTTCTACGTGCCGGGCGTCACACTCCGGTGACCGTGCCGCCCGGGGCGGCGGGGTCAGGTGGCAGGGCCGGCGGTACCCGGCGTCCTGGAGTAGCGGGCCGGTACGTCGTGGTCCTCGGCGAGTTGCCCGTTGCCGCCGTGGTGGTGCATCCAGGCCCGGATCAGGTACTCGCGCTGGGCGGCGAGGGCCTTGTAGTGCCTGCGGCCGGTGTCGGTGCCGTCCTCGGGGACGGCGAGCGCGAGCTTCGTGAGCCGGTCGGCCTCGGCCCTCACCCCTTCCTCGCTCTGGCGCGGGGAGAGGCCGTGCAGCAGGTCGTCGGTGGTGAGGCCGGCGGCATCCTGCCGGGGCGCGCGGGTGCGGGTCGGGTACAGGGCCCCGCTGATGCTGACAGTGGTGTGCCAGGACACGGAGGACTCCTCTCGGGTGGTCAGCTCAGGGCGGCGATCAGCAGCGCGGCGGGGAACAGGCCCACGACGACGTGGGCGGCCTGGTCGGCCAGCGGCGCCCCGCCGGCCGCTTCGAAGGCGGCGGATCCGGTGTGCCGCATCCACCAGGAGATCGGCCACCGGCGGTCGATCAGGCCGTGCGAGAGGCCGACCCACCCGATCCCGGCGGCGGCCGCCACGGCGGAGACGTGCAGGCCGGTAGCGGCGCTGGCGGCGAGCAGCGCGGCGACGGTGGCGGTGACGTGGCATCCGACGTGCGCCAGGGCGGCGCGCGCGCCCGTCCAGGACCGGGCGGCTTTGTGCTCACTGATGTGATCAGTCTGAAGAAGGTAGTCGCCGGCGAAGTGACCGACGAACAGCACGACGAAGAGGGATGCGAACATGAAGGTGTCCTCCGTGGTCAGGTGATGGCTGGTGGGACAAACGGGGCGGCCGGCCTTCTTCGCGGGATGACGGCCGCCCCGTACTGGTCCTGGGTCAGACGCTGGCGAACCGGCGGATCTCGGACTCCCCGAGGGCGTTGCGCAGGTCGAGTTCGTAGGCGAGCGCCTCGACCCCCCGCCAGTACCGGCGCAGCAGCTGGACGGCGCGAGTCTGCGCGTCGCGCAGCGCGGGCCCCGGCCGGAGGCCTTCCTCCTGTGCGGCCCGCTTGAGGTGGTTCATGTCCTGGGCGGCCTGCTGCTCGGCGAAGTCTGTGACGGTGCGGCTGGCGTCGATGCCGCGCAGCCACAGCAGCGCGGCCTGGTGTCCGGCCGCGATCATCGCCAGGTGCTCCCCGATCGGCAGCGCGGCGGCGCCGCCGCGCCTGATGGCGTCGGCGAGCAGGCGCAGCGCGGCGGCGGCCGCCGGGGCGAGGGCGCCGAGGTGGGCGTCGTCGCGGACCTGGTGGCGCTCGGCGGCCGTCTCGACGCGGACGACGCGGGCGATCTCCGTGGTCGGTTCCATCAGGGGTTCTCCTCTGGTCAGGTGATGGCTGGTGAGGGGTGGTGAGGGGTGGGACGGCCGGCGGGGCGGCCGTCCCACGGTGGGTCAGGCTCCGGCGGCTCGGGCGATCGCGGCCTGCACGCGGGCCTCCGTCGCGGCCGGGTCGGCCGACTCCAGCAACAGGTGGTCCACCAGGCGGGTGGCAGCGGCCTGGTCGGCGCGCCGGATGGCCGCCGTGATCTGGGCGATCATCACCGCCTCGAACGCCGAGGTGTGCGGGTGCCCGTCGTCCTGGGGCAGCAGGTCCGCGCGGCGCAGGCCCGCTTCGTGCCGCCGGCGCACCTTGGTCCGCAGGCGCGCGGGGTCCGGCTCGTCGGGATCGGTGAGCCTGGCCAGCTCGCTCCAGCTGACGTCTCGCGCCTTGAGCGCCACGATCAGGGCGTCCCGCCGGTGGTTCAGCAGGTCGACCAGCCAGGAGACCGCGCGCAGCTGCGCGGCCGCCTCCGGGTCGTCGGCCCGCGCCAGGGCATGGCCCATCGGGTCGCCCAGGGCGGTCAGCGCGGCATCCAGGTAGCCGGCGTCCCGGGCGTACAGGACCCAGCCGCCCGGGTCCTCGGCGGCCGTGATCCGGCGCTCCCAGCCCTGCCCGGTGCCGTCGGACAGGACGAGGACCGGCGCGTCGCCGTCCAGGCCGCGCGCGGCGCGGGCGAGGACCGCGGCGACCCGCTCCGGTTCGGCCAGCACCGGCAGGCCCAGCGCCGCGCGCGGCGAGTTGGAGCCGTCCGGGCGCAGCGCGGCGTAGGACCAGCCGGTCTCGGCGGACCAGGCGGCGAGCAGCCCGGCGCGGTAGGGCTCGGCGGTGACCTGCGGGTTGTCCGGGTTCCAGACGAGGACGGCGGACGGCGCGACGACGATCCCGTCCTCGGCCAGGTCGTCGGTGTCCGGGACGTCCAGGACGTCGGGGCGCAGCCCAGCGGCGTCCAACGCGGTGAGCACCGGACCGAGGTAGTCCTCGGCCTCACTCATCGTGATCATGCAAACCTCCATAGCGCTGTGCGCTTTTGCACACAAGAGAGAGTGTGCGCTTCTGCGCACAGCTCCGCAAGGGGGCTGCTGACATTCCCTCAGACGGGTGACGCAGGCACACACTGGCAACAGGCCCGCGATCCCCGGCCCCACCGGCCGGCGCCGCCCTCCGGCTGGCCGTCGCACCACAGCGGCCGTATCGTCCGGCCATGGACGACAGCAGCACCGGACCGCGCTGCTGGTGGTGCGGCACCGCCCTCACCAGCGCCCGGCAGCGCTACTGCCCGCGCCCGCGCCTGTGCCGCGACCAGGCCTACCGGGCCCGGCGCCGCGCCCGCATCCTCACCCCCGAACGCGGCGCGCTCGCCCGCGCCGGCCACCGGCTCGACACCTACCTCACCGACGTACGCGAGGTACTCCTCCAAGCCGTCCTTGGCCCGGGGTGTTCGCCACCGCCGCCGCGCACATCGACCGGTACGCCACCGACCTCGTCCGCGTCTGCGTCGTCCAGGAGCGCACCGCCGGCACCTCCTGGGCCGTGATCGGCGCAGCCTTCGGCATCAGCGCCGACGCCGCCCGCAAACGCTGGGCCCACTACGCACTCGCCCACCGCGAAGAACCGGAGCCACCCCAGCAGTAGGCGACAACACGACAACTGCCGGACCCCGGCTGCGCCCGAGGCGGATTCCCGCTCGGGGAGGCGGGCGAACCATCCGGCCGCGCGCCGCCGCTCCACGTGAATATGCTGCCGGGCATGGGACTTGATCGGCACGGCTGCCGGGGTGAGGGTCTCGACCAAGCACGCCCCCGCCCGAACGGGGGCTGTCCTCCGATGCCTTCACCCACCCGGGAGATCCCATGGAACGCCTCGTCAAGCAGCTCGCCGACGGGCGCACCGTCCACGTCCGGCCCGTGATCACCGCCAACGGAGCCGTCACCTACACCGCCGTGGACGACGACGGCCGGACGGTCGCCGGCGGCTGGCTCCAGGAGGCCCGCGAGCACGGCGTCCCCGAGGCGCAGCGGCCCGAGGGCCACACGCACCTCATCGCCGGCACGCTCCGGCTGTGGTTCACTGCCGCCGAGGCCGAGCGGCTGACGGCGCTGGGCGTCAAGGCCGAGGAGGCCTTCACGGCCTCCCCCGATGGGCAGCGGCTCGCCGCCTGGCGCCGGGACCAGGAGGAGTTGCAGGCGGCGGAGGCCGCCGCGACGGCGATCCTGCGGACTCCCGAAGGAAGGGCCCGGGCCGGGGAACGGGCGGGCCTGAAGGAGGCGGCCAACGCGATTGCCGCCGCTGACGACGCGCAGCGGGAGCGCGCCGAGGACAGCGGTGAGCTGGGCCTCTACTACCGCGAGCAGCAGCCGGCCAACGAGGCACGGCTCGCGCAGGCCCTCGCGCGGCTGGACGCCTTCGACGCACAGCACCCGCAGATCGTCGCGGCCCTGGACGCGGAGAAGGAGGCGCGCACGCGCCGGTTCCTGGAGACCGACTGACGGCGCCCGGGCTGCCGGTCCGGAACGTGCGAAAGCCCGCCGACCGTCCGGGCAGGGCCGGCGGTCGACGGGCTGACACGGTGGAACCCGCTACGGGTCTGTCAGGCGGGCACGGCGGCGCGCAGCGCCTCCAGGTCGTGGATGACGATCGCGCCGTAGTTGGTGGTCAGGGCGCCCTGCTTGCGCAGCTGGCGCAGCGTTCGGACGATCGCCTCGCGGGAGGCCCCCACCCACTGGGCCAGTTCCGGCTGGCTGAGCTGGAGGCTCACGGCGCCCGTCGCCTCGTCGGTGACGCCGAGACGGGGCATCAGGGCCAGCAGGCGGGCGGCTGCCCGCTGGGTGACGGTGTGCGAGAGCTGCTCGACGTAGGCCTGGTCCGCGTCCCGCCGCTGCTTCGAGACGATCCGGTAGAGGGCCAGGGCCGCCGCCGGGTCGGTGTCGACCAGGGCGCGGAGGTCGGAGCCGGGGACGGCCAGGGCGGTTCCGTCGGTCAGTGCGACCACCGAACTGGTCCGGGGGCCGCCGGCGATGGCCTCGTGGTCGCCGACGGTCTCGGGCGGCTCCCGCAGGGCGACGACGATCTCCGTGTCGTCGCTGTCGCCGTGCCGCAGCACCTTGACGGCTCCGGTACGCAGGGCCAGCACGCCGTCGGTGGGGTCGCCCTGGTGGATGAGCGTCTCGCCGGCGGTGAAGCGCACGAGGGTGCCCTTCGCGGTGAACAGGGCCTCCAGGACGGGGTCCAGCCCGGGAGTGCCGGTGTCGGTCACGGGTTCTCCTTGACGTCGGGTGAGCGCTCGCCCATCACGGTAGAGCAGTCCGGTCGCGGACGGCGGTCGGACCGGCACTCCGCCGGGTGCCCGCGGCGGTTGGCCGCGCGCACCCGGCGGGGGTCGTTCAGGGCCGGTTCCACGGGTCGGCGGCGGCGACCGTGTCGTCCTCGATCTCCAGGTAGCCGATGCAGGGGCGGGACCAGCCGTTGTCGTCGTCGGCGAATCCGGTGCCCCCGCAGGCGGGGCAGTCCTGCGGGTGGGGCGGGGCCGGGTTGCCGCGGTCGCAGGTGTCCGGCTCCTGGTGGACCGCGACACCGTCCTCGTGGATGTAGGTCCGCACGAAGCCCTGCCCGGCGCAGCCTCCCTCGCAGTTCCAGGGGTGGGGGCCTTCGGTCTGCCAGGTGCGGTAGGTGGTCCGCAGCCAGGTGCGGGCGGTCTCCCGCTCGGCCGCGCCGATGCCGTCCAGGTGGCGCAGCTCGTTGACGGCCTGGGCGCATTGGGCGGCGCTGTGGATGTCGCCCTGGGACTGGAGGGCGACGATGTCCAGAGCCACCGCGTGCAGGAGCAGGTGGGTCCAGTGGTGCTGGCGGGTCAGGGCCGGGTCGGCGCCGGGGGCGCGGCGGGCGTCCTGCCACAGGTGGTAGTCGGTGGCGGCCTGGACCCTGAGCCGGCCCACCGACGGCAGGTCGGGGTAGGCGTCGCGGACGGCGGCGCAGGCGAGCGCCTCGGTGACCGGGTCGCTCTCCGGGTGGTAGCGGACGATGTCGGGCGCTGCGCCCGGGGCGCCTGTGACGACGAAGCCGATGGGCTGGCGGGCGGCGGCGAGGGCGCGCACCGAGTAGGCGGTCTGGCGGTCGCTGGTGTCGGGGGTGAGCGGGTTGGTGGCGAAGAGGGTCACGGGGGGCTCCTGGGTGGTCGGATCGGTTGGGGAGGGCGTGCGGCCGCGTCGCGGGGAGCGGGCGGTCGGGTCCTTGGGCCGGGGGGTGGCTGGCCCGAGGGTGGTGCTGGAGTTCACCGGGCCCGTAGGCGGCGGGGGCGTGCCGGCGGCGGGTTGCCCGGGTCGGGCCAGTCGTCGGCCGACAGGCCGTAAGTCGGCGGTGACCAGGTGGCCGGGGCGTGGCGGCGGTAGACGTCCTCCCACGGGGCCTTGAAGTAGGCGGCGAGGAGGCCGCCGGTGTTGGGGATCGGCGGGGGTGCGGCGGCGTTCTGTTCGCGCAGTTGTTCGGTGACCCGCTCGGCGTGGTCGGCGTGCCGCTTGCAGTACCAGTGCGCGGGTCCAGTTCCAGCACCCGGTGGTGGGAGTCGGCGCCGCAAATCTTGCGTTCGTTGCGGTAGTCGATCGGCGGCACGTAGCCCGGGTAGGCGTGCACGACCGGGGCGGGAGGGCGCCGCAACGGCACGACCGCCTCGTCGGCCGGGGCGGCGGGCCTCGGCCGGTACGTGTACGGGCGCAGGCGCGGGGCCTCGCAGGCCGGCGCCTCGCTCGGGCCACAGTCGTCCGCCGTACGGGGCGGCTCGTAGCGGGGGGCGTCGTCAGCGATCAGGCGGTCGTAGCGGGGGTGTCCGACCGCGTCACGGCCAAGCACCTGGGCGGCCCGGTTGAGCACCCTGCCCTTCTCGACGCCGGGGGCGACGAACAGGGCGTAGGCGACAGCGAGCAGCAGCTCCTTCGCCGACGGGGTGGCCCGCCGGTCGCGGTAGATACGGTGGGCGACCTCGGCGTACTTCTGCGCCCCGTCCAGGCGCGGCGGTCCGTCCGCCGCGCTCACACCCGGGCTTCCACATGGCGGGCCGTCACCGGGCTCTCGTGCGGATGCGGGGACTTCGGGCGTGCTCCGGCCCGTCGGTGCGGAGGGCTCGGTCACAGCTCCCTCCCGTCGCGGCCGACGTAGCCGTCGGCCGTACGGTGCGGCTCCCAGCACCCGGCGTGCGGGTTCTCGTCCTCGTCGTCGTCCGGGCCGTCCTGCGAGGCCCATTCGGCGGTCCTTCGATGTCCTCCTCGCCGTGGCCGTGGTAGGCGACCACGGCGCCGTCGGGGCCGGTCTCGGTGTACGACGGCAGGTCGAAGTCGTCGTTCTCGTCGCCGGTACCGCACGTACGGCGTCCGCACGGGCAGCCCCAAATCGACCCGGCTTCGACCGACAGCGGGAGGGGGGGCCCGGAGCACTCCGGGCAGGCGGGCGTGGAGACCAGGAGCGCGGACCGGCCCTGCCTCTCGCGGACCGACCAGCCGTTCGCCCGCAGCAGGTCGGCGTAGGCGGACACCAGGACGTACTCCTCCGCGGCGGCGTCAGCAAAGGTCAGCCCGTTGAGCACGCTCGGGAACCGGGTGCGGTGGCAGACCCGGACCTTCCCGGAGCCGGGAGCGCCCGGGCTGCACAGGAACCCGGCCGTGCTGACCCTGCGCGTAGCGTCGAACTGCGCGGCGCGGTATCGCGTCAGGAGGAGGTCCCGTGCGGCGTTGGACACCGCTTCGTCACGGTCCGGCAGGCTGGGCGTTGTCATCGCTGCGCTCCTTCGATCAGCTGCGCGACGGCGCGGACCAGCACGCCGTTCTCGGCGGCCTCGTCCGCCTCCTCCAGGCGCTCCAGGGCGTCCTGGACGGTCACCGTCGGGTCGGCCGCGGAGATCTCCCGGAGCGGGCGGTGCAGTTCCTCGTAGCCGGTGGCGTAGCCCGTGTGGTAGCGGCACAGCCCCTCGCACTCGTCGCAGGCCGGGCACTCCTCCCAGTCGGCGACGTGCGGCGCGATCTCCATCGGCATGTCGCTGGCGGGCAGCAGCTCCAGCACGGCGTGCGGCCGGGCCATGCCGAGCTCGCGCTGGGCCCAAGTGTCGGGCAGGGCGCGCAGCTGCATGGCGAGTGCGGCGGCGACGGCGGGCTGGTGCTTGGTCAGACGCTGCCACAGCGCGTTCGCGCTGGTCAACGGGTCGGGTGATGACGTCATCGCGGGTCCTTCCGGACGGAGTGGACGGAGTTGGCGGAGGGGTCGGAGGCAGCTCCGGGCGGGGAGCGCCCGGGCCGGGCCGGGCGGGCCGTCAAGTGGCCCTCTGCGGACGGATCTGGGCGACGTAGGCCAGGCAGCGCTGGCACGTCGCCAGCTCGCCGGTCGGTTCGTCGGTCAGCTGCAGCGGCTTGGTACGGGCGGGCGTCTCGCACAGCGCCCGTCCGGCCAGGTGACGCCGGTGGCGCCCGGAGACGGCCTCGCTGACCGGTACGACGTGCCGCAGGCGTTCACGGCCGCCGCCACGCACCCGGCCGTGCCGGTTCTCGCGGACCACGACTTTGACGAGGCAGGTGCGCAGGACGGTCGCCCACGCAGCGGCCTCGGCGCGGTGCCGTTCGGCGGTCCGCTGCTCCCGCAGGACACGCAGTGTCTCCGTGAGCCGCGCCTCATTCTCGGCGGCGGCCTGCCGGACGAGCTGGGTGCGGGTGACCGGCGGTTCGGGTTCGGCCTGCATCGCGATGTGCAGCAGGTACAGGGTCGGCCAGTGCCCGGTGGAGACGATCCTGGTGCCGACGATGGCCGCCGCCCAGTCACGGTTGTGGAAGTACCGCGCGGCGCCGACGATGTGCGGGTCGATGAACCGCCCGGCCTCGTGGTGGGCGCGTTCGCGCAGCACGGCGATCTCCTCGTCGGATAGCCGCGTCGGTCGGTCCGGGTCGGCGCCGGTGGGCGCGCCGGGCATTTGGAGGGCGGCCTGGGGGTTGTCGGGGCCGACGTTGATGGGGCCGTTCTTGAAGGTGGTCAATGGGGTTCCTGGTTGGTAGGGCCGGGCAGGTGGTGGCGTGCTGCTGTTCAGGAACTGTCCGGGGACTTCACCGGCTGGTGCTGTCGAGCAGTTCTCCGTCGATCGCGGCCAGGCGCAGCCGGGGTCGCTGTGGGACGGGCTGGCGTCCGGGCAGGGGCCAGTCGTCGGCGCGCATGCCGTAGACGGGCGGCTGCCACTGCTGCCCGAGGACGTGCCGGTAGACGGTCGCCCACCCGGAGTTGAAGTCGTAGTAGCAGGGCATGAGACCGCCCTGGTTCGGGATGGGTTCGGGTGCTCGCTTGTTCGGTTCGGCGAGCCGGCGGCGGGCGCGTTCGAGTTCGCCGCGGTGCCGGGTGCAGTGCCAGTGGACCTGGTGCCAGCCGGTCTCCGGGTGCTTCTCGATGACGTGGTCGCCGGCTTCGCTGCCGCACACGCCGAGCCGGTTGCGGAAGTCCTCGTCGGAGTCCTGGCCCGGCCGGCCGGGCGCGCTGGCCGGGGCCGCGGTGGTCTTGTGGCGGAAGGGGCTTTGCCCGGTGGTGTCGAGGTCGATCGTCAGGCTGAGCGGGGCGGGGTGCGTCGGTGCGGGCTTGTCCAGGTAGGGGCGCAGGCGCGGGGCGGAGCACCGTCGGTGGAGTTCGCCGTCGTGGTGGTGGTGGCTGTAGTGGGCGGGGGACCTGTAGCGCGGGGCGTCCTGGGCGATGGTCCAGGGCCCGCGTTGTCGGGGGCGGCAGGGTCGGTCGCGAGGATGCTCAACGGGGCTCCCGGGTGGTCGGGTCGGGCATGGGGCCGGTGCGCCCCGGAGGCGGGTCGCACCGGCGAACGGGGCTTCAGTAGCAGTGCGGGCAGTCGTCCGCGTAGGGCGGGGAGCCGAGCACGGCATCGCGCAGGTCCTTCGCCGAGTAGGCGGACATCCACGCCGGTCCCCCGCAGTCCGGGCAGGTGATCCGCGCCCGATAGCAGACGTCGTCGGGGTCGTCCTCGTCGGTCCACCGGACGGGCAGCTCGCGGCCACCGACGACGAAGGCGCCGGTCAGGTAGCCGTCCTCGTCCTCACCGTCGTGACGAGTGAACAGCCGGGCCAGGTCGCGGCCGAAGGCCCGCTCGATGTGCGCCACCGGGTTCGTCTTCTCCCCTGCGGCGCTGCGCTCCAGGATGACGTCCAGGACCGGCAGGTCGCGAGCGTGGCGCACGGCGGTGAAGCCCTCGCCGGGAAGTCCGGGCAGGGACTTGGTGAGCTCCTCGTGCTGGGCGGCGATGATGTCCGGCGGCACACGCCGGTCGCGCGCCGCGTTGCGGGCGAGAGCAGTGTCGAGATCCACGTCGACGACCAGGGCGACGACGGGCATGCCGTGGCTGCGGCCCGCAGCGATGAGGTCCCGCCTCACCCATGCCTCGGCGTTGACGGCGTCGACCACGGTGGGCACGCCTTCGCGTACCTGGGTGCCGAGCCGGTGGTCGAGCTGACTGTGGAGCATGGCCCACGCCGCGCGGGAGGCGTCCTGGTTGCCGGGGTCGCCGGTGAGGACGTCCCGGAGGTGGTCGGCGCTGAGCACCGCGGCCGCCGGGAAGAGCGTGTTGGCCAGGGTGGTCTTCCCCGCGCCGGAGATGCCGAGCAGGACCAGGAGGCAGTCCTGCGGCAGCCCGAGGGCGGCGAGGGTGCGGCGGGTCGCCTCGGCGCTCACCGGCCGGCCTCCGTCGTCCCCCGCAGCGGGAAGTCGGTGCCTTCGAGCGGGGCGACGGCCGCCGCGGTGGCGAGGCCCTGGAGGAACAGGGTGCGGGAGGTGCCCGGCTCGATGCCGCGGATCAGCCCGGCCTGGAAGTCGCCCAGAGTGGCCGTCAGGGCCATGGCCTCGCGGGCCGTCCGGTTGTAGGCGTCCAGCCGGTCGGTGGGCGCCGTGGACGGCTCCGGGGTCTCCGGCGGCTGGTGGCGCAGGGACCGCAGGGTCTGGAGGACCTGGTCGAGGTCGAGGCCGGTGCCGGGCTCGGCCAGCAGGCGTAGCGCCTGCTCGACGGTGTCGAGCACGGCGTCCTCGACGTCGTCGGTGAGCTCCTCCAGGACGTCGTCGTCCAGGTGGGCGCTCGTGCCGTAGTTGACGAGGGTGGTGCGGGGGTCGGTGCGGTGCTGGTGGTGCATTTGCGGGGCCTTTCCGGTGTGAGGGGCGAGGCGGGCCAGCAGCGGCCACAGCCTGTCGCTGCGGCCCCGTCGGACGTACGGCGGGGCCGCGGTGAGCGTCAGGACGACGCGACTGCGGTCTCAGGGCGGCGAAGCACTCGGCCGTCGACGTCCACGGGGTGCGCGTGGCGGGTGCCGGAATACCGGCAAGAGGTCGCCGGGTCGCCACCGCAGTTTTCGACGACTGTGGCGGCCTGCAGGGTGATGACGGCCCCCTGTTCGCTGAACTCCTTGGCGATCCACAAGCCGTCGAAGTCGGTTCCGGTGAGCAAGTCGACGGCGTCGCCGACATTGAGGTCACGCAGGTTTTCGCCGTTGTCGAGCTCGATCGTCCAGGTGTGGATGGTGATCTCGCGGACCGGGGCGGGGGTGGTCATGGGGAGTTGCTTCCTTCAGTCATGAATCGGGCAGGGTGGCGCAGAATCCGCAAGGCCTGCGTTCGGTCAGGACTCCGGGAGTGCCGTGCCGTACAGCCCGGTGAGCAGGACGTTGACCGTCTCGTAGAGGTCGGTGTGCTCGGTGATGGTCGGGTCGGCCACGTCGTAGTGGCCCAGCGGCCGGCGGCGGTGGGTGAGCCGGGCGGAGTCGAACCGGAAGCCGTAGGCGTGCTTCTCCCAGCCCTCGGGGTTCGGGTCGTAGGTGAAGATGGCGACAATGTCGAAGCTGCGGCGCCGGTGCTCGGTGCGGGCCTCCACGGCGAAGTGGATCCGGTCGCGGCTCTCGCCGTAGGTCTCGCCGATGGAGCGGACAAAGCCGGGCAGGCTGGTGACGTTCTCCACGAACAGGCCGGCCTCGCCGGTGGTGTAGTCGCGTACCTCGCCGTCCTGGTACCGGATGGTGATCGCGTGCTCCCCCTTGGGCGTCTCCTCGGGGAGCAGGCCGGGGAAGATGAACTCGCCGCGGCTGTAGGCGTGCCATTCCGGCTGGGCGTTCTCGACGGTGCTGTTCTCCCGGGCGCACTTGTTGCACACCGCGTCGATGCCGTCGATGACCACGGAGCTGAACGGGCCTCCGCAGCAGCCGCAGAGGAACCCGTGGAGGTCCCGCGTCCAGTAGCTCAGCGGCTTCGTGTTGAGGACCAGGTTGTTCCAGGAGCCGATCGGCTCGGTGACGGCGTCCTGTCGGTCGCTGGCGTACTCGGCGTAGACGGCGGCTGCCCTGTCGCGGCCGTGCACGGCGACCAGGGCACGGGACCAGGCCCTCTGCATCTCCTTGTCCTGCCGGGTGAGGTCGGGGCGGCCGTTGTACTTCACCAGGACGCCCAGTCCGGCGTCGTCGGCGAACAGGCGTCCCATCTCGGCCAGCAGCCGCTTGCGGGCGCTCCGGGTGGTGACGGTGGGCATGTCGTACTCCTTGCTCTGAGGTACCGGATCCGGGGCTTGCTGGTGTGCTGTGTTGCTGTTGCTGCCGCTCGGTATTCGCGGCGGGAGCCGGCCGAAACTGGCAGCGCAGATGGGACCGGACGACCTCGGCGGTGGCGCCTTGGTCGCCCGAGTCGCCGCTCTCCAGCGCATTCAGCGCGTCCAGGCAGATGACCTCCGGAGAGGGCACGCCGTGTGTGAGCTGGGTCCTGCCGCTTGCTCGGGGCTGTGCGCCCTCCGTTCGGGGATAGGCAGTGGTGGCCAATCCCCGGACGGGTCCCGCTACGGGGCGAGGTGGTCCAGGGCGGCCTGCAGCAGGGGCCGGTGCGCGGCGTAGAGGGTGCGTCCGTCGGCGGTGATCGCGGCTTCGAGCTGGTCGAGGGAGGCGAACGGCCACCAGCCGGCGTCGCGCGCGTCGTCGGCCCCGACGGCGGGCATCGTGGCGGGCAGCTGGAGGAGCCCGTAGGCGGACGCGACCCAGGACTGGTCGGTGTTGCGCCAGTCGTCCACGACCTGGCGGCCCAGGATGACCGGCTGGTGGCCCCTCAGGTCCACGCCGGTCTCCTCCAGCAGCTCGCGGAGCAGGGCGTTCTCAACGGTCTTGTCCGGGTCGTCCTCGGCAGTCCTGTCCGCGTCCTCGATCATGCCGCCGGGCGTCGCGGCGACGCCGATGTCGTCCCGGGTGATCAGCAGGACCTGCCGGTTGGCGCCGGTACCGGCGACCACGATCGCGTCGGCCGCCGCGTTCTCGCCCCACTGGCCGAGGCGGCGGCCGGTCTTGCCGGTGCGGCCGGCGGGGTTGAGCGGCCGGCCGCGGACGTCCAGCTCGAACCACACCATCGCGGCGGCCTGGCGCGCGGGCCAGTCGGTCACGGCGTCCGGGGTCGGCGCGGCTTCGGCCCAGTCGGGGACCTTCGTCTCCAGGGCCTGCGGCAGCAGCTCCGCCGGTGTGACGTCGGTGGGCGTGTAGGGGTCCATGAAGGATTCCTCCTGGTCGTGTGGTTTCTCAGGGGAGAGCCCCGGGGCACGGTGCCCCGGGGCCGGGGCAGGGCTGACCTGGGGTCAGGACTCCTGGGGGGCGGTCCTGGAGGCGTTGTACTGGGCGATCCACGCGCTCGGGTCGAGGCTGAGGGCCACGGCGGTCTCGAAGGCGGCCTCGATGAACTCGCCGCTGTCGAGCTCGTCGCTGATGGCGGCGGCGACCTCGTGCGCGCGGCGGGCGTCGATCCGCTCCAGCGCCCGCAGGGCCCGTACGGCCACGTGGGAGGAGCCGGCCACCGCGAGGAACGCGTCCGCCAGCGCACCGTCACCGGCGTAGCGGGCGTCCTTGATCGCCTCGTCGGCGACCACCATCCGCCGGAGCATCTCCCAGCGGATCGTGGAGAACTCGTCGTCGCCGTCGGGCAGCGGCAGCACCTCCACCGGGCGGCCGTCGGCCGCCGCGGAGGCGTGGGCGAGGGGCGCCTGCCACCCCTTGGCTACCGGCGCCTGCACGCCGACGAAGTCCTCCCCCAGCACGAGGAGGCTGCCGTCGTGCTCGGACACGCCGAGCCACACGTAGTCGCCGATGCCCTTCCAGCGGCGCAGGGTCGCGGTGTCGAGGGCGACCGGCTTCGGCGCGGTGCCGGTGGAGGGCTCCACGCGGGCGGCGATGAACGGCCGCCAGCCGCCGCGCAGAGGGAACTTGGTGGCGCTGACGGGCACGCGCAGGCTGCTGGTGAGCGTGGAGGCCTCCAGGCGGTCGGGGGCGACGATCAGACGGACGTCCTCGTCGTAGCCGCGGGTGCGGGCCCAGGCGGCGAGGCTGTCCGCGTCGTCGTCCTGGAGGGTGGTGCTCCACGGCTCGCCCTTCGCGCTGTCCGGGCCGCTGAGCGCGGCGCTACCGACGGCGACGGTGTAGCGGGAGGTGGTGACGGCGTGCAGGCGGACCGGGTCGGCGTCGAGCAGCGTGACCGAACCGTCCTGCCACGTGTCGGGCTTGGAGCGGTGGGGGGCGGTCTGGTCGAGGATCCGGGCCAGCTCGGCGGCCCGCAGGATGCTGGTGGCGATCATGGTCATGGCGTCCTTCGGCGGGTGTGGGCAGGGGCGGCCTGCCGGGCGGCGCGGCCGCGGTGAGGTGCGAGGGGTGTCGGGTGGTGCGGGGTCCGCTCGCTCGCCGGGCCGCGGGCCGGCTGGTCGGCGCGGCCGGGGCGGAAAGGGCGGTGGCTGGACCGGCGGCGCGGGTGGCGGTGTGGTGCCCGCCGGGGCGGGCACCACACGGGGTTCGGCGGCGGGTCAGCCGGCGATGTCGCCGTCGACCGGACGCAACCAGCGCTTCAGGTTCCGGCGCAGGTGTTCGCGGCCCACGCCCATGGTGTCCGCGACCTCGGCCTGGGTGCTGGCGTCGATCTCGGCCCGCACCGCACGCCAGAACTTCCGCTGGGCTGCGCCGATCTCCCGGTCCAGCTGCTCGGCTGCGGCGTCCAGGCGTCCCTTCGGGGTGTCGGGGTGCGTGCGGCGGGCGGGGGTCTCGTCGGGGGTGGTCATTGCTTCTCCGGATCAGTCGGGGACCATGGTGGTCGGGTCCCGGCCGTCTGGATCGGGTCCGGTGCCTCGGGGCGGCCGCGTGGCCGGCCAGCTCAGTCGGCCGCCCCGAGGTGGCTCAGATGCGGTGCTGGACGTCGCCGGTGCGGGAGTTCGCGGTGAGCCGCACGTGGTGGTGCCGGGCGAGCCCCCGGGTGTGGATGTCGCCCGAGACGGTGTTCAGGGTGACGGTCGCGGGGCGGTTCACCCCGTCCGGGGTGCGGACCTTGATGTCGCCGCTGGTGCTGGTCGCGGTGAGCTCGCCGCCCCCGAAGCCGCGGAGCGGGCCGGGGGTCCGGGCGGTGTGCTGGTTCTCGGTGGTCATGGGTACCTCTCGGTTCTGCCCCGGCAGGCCTGGGGCTCGGCGCCTGCGGGCAGGCGGCGGCGTTGCGGCGCGGTGGGCGCCGGTCGCGAGGGGCGGGCCGCGGACTTGGTGGTCCGCGGCCTGACATCCCCCATCATGCCACCGAAATGGAGGCCTCACAAGGCGAGGCCTCCATTTCGGTGGCGTCATTGAAGTGTTGGCCGCCCGGGGCTGGCTACTGCCCCGGCCCGCGGACGATCCGGCGGGGCATCAGGACCGGACGGCCCCGGCCAGGCGACTGGCGTAGGTGTAGCGGAGCCAGGACAGGGCCTCTCCCCCGTCGGCGGGGACCAGCCCGGCCACGGCGCGCAGTTGGTTGGCCGCCTCCACCGCGTCGGCCGACGCGGGGTCCGCGCCGTCCCGCAGCGACGCGACGTCCAGCGCCACCGCGTGGGCCAGCAGGTAGGCGTGCTCCATCCGCGCCGCGGCCCGGTCGTCGCCGGTGCCCCCGGGCGCCGTGCCGCTCCCGGCCACGGTGCCCTGCCACAGGTGGTAGGCCTCCTGCGAGCGCCGCAGCAGCGGCGGGAGCCGGAGGGGTTCGCCGTAGGCGGCAAGCACGGCGGCGTCGCCGGCGGCGAGCGGGCGGACCCGGGCGTCGGTGACGGCGGGGTGGTAGCTGACCACTGCGCCGTCGGGCAGTACCAGGTCCAGCGGCACCCGGGCCTGGGCCAGGTAGAAGAGCGTCTCCTGGAGCTGGTCGGGCGAGGTGTCGACGGTGACGGGGAGGGTGATGACGGGCCGGGCGGGCATCGCGTGGGTGGTCACTGGGCCTCCTGTAAAGGGGACGCGGAACGGTCTGGGGCGGATGTCGCCCGGCGGCCGGGACGGGGCCTACCGGGCGCGCAGCGCGTCGGCGCGGGCCTGGTAGATCCGGGAGAGGTGGGGGTGGGTGGTTCCGGCGGCGGCCTCCTGGTAGGCGCGCACGAGGCTGCGCCGGTCCGTGTGGACGGTGTGGTCGGGCGCCGGGTGGACGGTGCATTCCGTGGTCTCGCAGAACGGGTCGAGCGGCTCGGGCGCGCCCGGGGCGGGCTCGACGGGCGGCCGCGGGTAGCGAGGGGCGACACGTCGGCCGGCGAGGGAACGCAGCATCGCCGCGGCGAGGACGCGGCCC
Source organism: Kitasatospora sp. NBC_01300 (assembly GCF_041435235.1). Taxonomy (NCBI): domain Bacteria; kingdom Bacillati; phylum Actinomycetota; class Actinomycetes; order Kitasatosporales; family Streptomycetaceae; genus Kitasatospora; species Kitasatospora sp. NBC_01300. The sequence continues at coordinate 65,991 of NZ_CP108410.1, forward strand.
GGCTCGGCCGTACGCTCCCAGGCCGTGATGGTCATGCCGGCCTCGGGCAGGTGCTGGGCAATGACGGTCACGGCGTCGTAGCGCAGGCGCAGGTCCGGGGTGTGGTGTTCGACGGCGGCGAGGATGCCGTGCCCGGGCCGGCCGGTGTCCGGGCCGTACCGGTGGGTGTCGAGCCGGGCGGCGGCGCACTCCAGGGCGTCGGCCAGGGCGTCGAGGTCGGCGACGGGGGCGGGGGCGATCCTGCGGTGGGCGGCGGCCACGTCCCGCAGCTCGGCCCCGGTGGGGCGGTGCGGGCTGCGCGCGCCGTGGTCGTGCAGCGCTTCGACGCTCTGGCGGGTCAGTTCCCGCAGCAGCTGCGCGCTGCCGCGGGCGGCGAGGGTGAGCTCGGCGCCGAGGGAGGTGTGCCGGGAGCGCTCCAGGATCCCGGCGACGATGTGCGGGTGCATCTCAGTTCTCCTCGTGGCACGGCGGCCGGGCAGGCCGCGCGTCCGTGGGCGGGCGGGAATCGGGTCCGGGGCAGACCGGCGGGGCGCACGGGCCCCGCCGGTCTGCAGGCGGCTAGGCCAGGCGGTTCACCGGGCGGGAGCCGGAGCACGGCTGGGCGGCAGGCTCCAGCTCAGGAGCCGCCTGGTGACGGGCCGCATCCGGCAGCTCGGGCCGCCCGTCGGCCAGCGGCTCCAGGACGGCGAGCACGTCCGCGCCGGTCTGGACGACGACGTCCTGGCCGTCGGAGCTGACCGTGAAGCGCTCGTCCCACGGCACGGGAGTGCGTACTCCGCCCACCGACGGGGCGGGCCGGTAGTGCAAGACGGCGCCGAAGGGCAGGTCGAGGGTGGCCGACCCGTCCGGGGCGCCGGTCCAGGGGGCGGAATCGCGCAGCGGGCCGTCGGCGCCCAGGATGCCGCCAACGACGCCTACCAAGGTGTCCCACCAATGCTTTGACCTGCGGGTTCAGCGTTTACGCGCCAACCTTGGTGACAGGGTGCGCGAGGGCCGCTGCCTCCACCAGGCCCTCCAGGGACCAGGCCGGCGCCGGGGCGGGAAGGCGTCCCGGGGCAGGTCGTCCGGCGAGTCGGGCAGGCCGGCGAGTGCCGTGGGCCAGCCGGTGAACGTCTCGCCCTTGTCGTCCAGGTACACGATCGCGCCCGGCTTGACGTTCGTGACCAGGATCAGGTGTTCGGTCTCCCAGTAGTTGGTCTCCGCGCCGGGCAGCACGATGACCTTGCGGTCGATGTGGTGGCCCAGGTAGTGCGCGACGGCCTCGTGGTGCTCGCCGCCCCTTGCGGTGAACACCACGATCCGCCAGCCGCCGTCCAGGAGCGCGCGGATGCGCTCGACGGCACCGGGCAGGGGCGCGCCGCGCAGGCGGCCGCCGTCCCACGGTCCCTCGGGGTGGATGACCCCGTCGAAGTCGACGCAGATCGTCCGGGCGGACGGGGAGTCAACGCGGGCGAGGTCGATGGCACGGGTGAGCAGGGCGTTCATCGGGGTGGCTCCATGGGCTGAGGGTTGGCCGGGGCCGGGCGATCGCCGGCCCCGAGGCGCCGAGGGGTCAGGGCTGGTCCAGCGGGCGCCGGGGCGCCGGGACCACCGGGCCCGGCCGCACGGCGACGGTGACCAGGGCTGCCACCAGGACGGTGCGGTGGATCGTGATGTGCGGGCGCAGGAAGAAGGCGAGGCCGCGCAGGGCCGGGAGGGACACGGCGGCGAGGACGGCGGCGGTGACCGCGGTAGCGACGGTGCGGCCGCCGTCCGGGCTGGCCTGCCAGACCGCCGCCAGGGTGCCCGCTGACCAGCTGGTCCAGGCGATCCGGGCGACGGTGGAGCGCAGGACGCACGACAGCAGAGCGGCCGTCAGGCCGGTGGCCGCCCACAGCCGGTAGGCGTCGGCGGCGCTCAGCGGGAGGCCAGCGGTGTGCTCGGCGAGGTAGTGCCGCACGGGCCCGGTGACGGTGCCGGCCATCGCGCTCAGACAGGCGCCCGCCCCGCTGGCGGCGAGGACCTGCGCGGCCGCGGAGTAGAGGACGACGGCGGCGCCGGTCACGCCCAGGACGATCAGCAGGCGGGTGACCAGGCGTACCCAGCGGGCGCCGGCGCGCCAGCCGTGGTCGAGTGCGTCGCGCACGTCCTGGCGGCGGCGGTCGAGGAACATGCCTGGCGCGGTCACCCGGGCCCAGCGTTCGCGGGCGGCCATCCTGAGGGTGCGGCGGGCGGTCCCGGCTGCCGGGCCGGGCTCGGTGGTGGGCGGGTTGGTGGTGGTCATGGTCTGCTCCCGGGTCCGGGTCTGTGGTGGCTCGGTGCACGGAGCGGGCCCGGCCGGGGACGGCCGGGCCCGCTCGGGAGGTGAAGGCGCGGGGTGGTTCAGCGGCCCGCGATGGCGGGCGCCTTGGTGACCTCGGCCCACGGGCCGTCGGTGAGCAGGAGGGCGGAGCCGGCGCCGTAGGCCGGGGAGGGGTTGTCGGCGTAGAAGGGGAGGAGCAGCGGCACTCCCCCGCGCCAGCCGTCGTAGTGGCGCCACACGAAGCCGAGCGGGTTGTACGGCTCGCCCTCGGACAGGTAGGCGACGGTCAGGTCGTACTCGCGTCCGTTGCCGGGGTCGGTCCACCGGGTGGAGCCGATCTCCGTCTCCAGCATGGGGTTGCCGTCGACGTCGATGCGGCGGGCCGGCCAGGTGAGGGTGCACAGGTAGCCGGCGTGGTCCCAGCTGTTCGGGTGCGGCTTGCCGGGCTGGTGGATGTCGACGTGGACGGCCAGGTCCCGCAGGGGCTCGCGGCCGCGCAGGGCGGCGACGGCCAGCTGCGCCCGTCCGGCTTCGACGGGCAGGGTGTAGGGGTCCGTGTGGGTGCCGCTGCCCTCGGCGTTGGCGATCCAGCCGCGGAGGGTGGCGTAGACGCGGCCGTCCTGGTCGGGGGCGGCCTCGGTGGTCTCCCAGTCGGCGAGGACGAGTTCGCGGCCGTCGGTGAGGGTGACGGTGGCGTGGTCGCTGTCGGCGATGCGGTGGCGGTCGGTGTTCCAGGACTTCATCGGGAGGTTCTCCTCGGGTGCGGGCGGTCCCGGGAGGGGGCGGGCGGCGCGTGGGCGACGCCCGCCCCCTGCCGGTGGTAGTGGTGGCGGTTCAGGAGCCGGGGCTACGGGGCCACCGGGCCGGGCCCGGCGGTGCCGGCGTGGTCGGCGCCGTCCTCGGCGGCGGCCTGCTCGGCGAGGTGGTCCACGGCGCAGTTGCTGCACAGGTCCTCCAGCAGCAGCTCCGGCACCCACGCGCAGCCGCCCGGGCACGGGTCGTCCTCGGTGCAGCCGCAGCGAACGCACCGGGCCACGTCCGGTTCGGCGAAGGCCTCGACGAGGGCGGTGAGGAGGAGGCGGCTCGGGCCGGAGTCCGGGTTGGCGAGGGTGACCTGCCAGGCCCGCTCGGCGGCGGCGACCGCCTGCCCGCCCGCGCCCTTCCAGCGGAAGCGGACGGCGTCCGGCGGCATCCAGTCGCCGAACCGGGTCCACACCTGGCCGTTGTACGTGGTGACGACGATGCCCTCGGGCCGGGGCCCGTCCGGGGTGTCGGGGTGGTGCTCGACGTAGAGCAGGCCGTGCCGCTCGGCGGCCTGGCGCAGGGCGGTGAGGACGTCCGGGTCGTCGACGATGCCGGAGACGGCCTCGCGCTGCGCCCACCTGTCCAGGTACCAGTCGGGTCCCAACTGGCCGGGCTGGGAGCACTCGGTGACGTAGCCGGACCTGTTGCACAGGGCCAGGACCCGCACCAGGCCGGGGGTCTGGGTGGTCTCGGCGTCCGGGCCGAAGTTCGGCGCGTACCCGGGTTGTGAGGCGAGCGTGCCCTCCAGCCACCGGGCGGTCAGCTGGCCGAGGTCGGCCAGGGAGGTGGCGGAGCGCCAGGTGCGCCTGTCGGCGCGGGACATCCACAGGTGCTGCTTGAGCATGGTCAGGCCGCCGTTCGCAGGGCGCGCAGGTCGAGGCAGGGCGCGCAGTTCTGGGGCTGCGGGGTCAGGACGCCGTCCAGCCAGAGGTGCTGGCTGCAGAAGTGTCCGCCGCAACCGGTTACGGCGTCGTCGCCGGTGCTGGTGCCGCACTGGGTGGCGGGGCCGGGGTCGATCTCGTCGCCGCAGCTCGGGTCGGCGCAGGTGGTCACGGCGTGGTCGTCGGGGTCCTGCACGGCCGGGGCGGCCTCGATGCGGGCAGGGGCGTGGGAGGCGATGGTGGGCACGGGTTCCTCCAGAGGATCCGGTCGGCCGGTCGGCCGGCAACGCCTCCGAGGGACGCGCCGCCCGCCGCGCTGGTGTGCGGGGCGGGCGGCGCGGACCGGGGGCGAAGCCGGGCGACCGGTCAGTGCAGGTGCTGGCCGGCCAGGAAGAGCAGGAGCCCGATGGGCCCGAGGATGCCGAGCAGGTAGACGAAACGCATGGTGTGGTTCTCCTTGGGTCAGCGGCGGCGCCGGGCGTCCACACCGCCTCGCCGACCGCGCACGGTTGGGCGCGGCGTGCGCGGCGTGGTGGTGGGCGGCGTCACGGTCTGGACGTAGGTCGGGCGGAGGGCGAGCGGTCTGTCAGATGCGCTGGTAGCGCTGGGCGGCGGGGTCCCAGCGGGCGGCGTAGACCAGGCGGTTGAGGTCCTCGACGGCGCCGGGGGCGTTGGCGGGGCAGGGAATGAGGCCCATGCCGGGGACGTCGCGCACCCACCAGTCCCATTCGCGGCATTCGGCGTCGCCGGGCCACAGGCCGCTCCAGGTGCTGCGGCAGTCCTCGTCGTCCTCGTCGTGGCCGCAGGTCAGGCGCTGCCCACCGGTGAGGGGGCAGTGCGCGGTGTCGCAGCCGTCCTGGTGGAGCTCGCCGATGGCGGCCTGGCAGTCCGGGCAGCGGGGTACGGGGTGGGGCATGGTGGTGGTCTCCTGGTGATCGGATTCAGCGGGTCGGCAGGCGGGGCCTCGGAGTGGGGTCAGCCGTTGTGGTTGTTGATGGATCCGCGCCATCCGGCGGACTGGCGGCCGATGGTGGTGGTGTGGGTGCGGTGTACGAAGGCCAGCACGGTGCCGGTGGCGGAGGCTCCCTCGCCGCTGGCCGTCGCGGCGGGCGCGGTGCCGGGGGCCGCCGTGGTGGTGAGGGAGCGGAGCTTGCCGAGCAGGGTGGCCACGCCGAGGACGACGGCGCCGACGAGGACGGCCGTCCACTTCAGGAGTTCGCCGATCTTGTCGGCGTGCGGGGCGACTTCGGCGATGGCGGCGCCGAGCATCCACATCGCCCCTCCGGCGGCCAGCGCGGCCAGGGAGCCGAAGACGATGTACTGGCGGACCGCCAGCGGCAGGCCCTGGTCGGCGGCCGGCGCGGCCGCCGGGACAGGGGCGGGGGCCATGGTGTCGACGGCCCGGCGGTGGGCGGCGATGCGCTCTTCGGCGGCGTCCACGAAGGCGGTCACGTCGAAGACGGGCACGGCTTCGGCCTGGCCGTCGACGATCGCGGGCACGAGATCGGTGTCGTCGCGGTCCCGGCCCACCGTCATGGCGACGATCCGTCCGTTGATCCGCGCGGCCGTGTAGCCGTCTGCCAGGAAGGTGACCTTGGCCGGGTCGAGGAGCAGGCCGTTGTCGGGGCTGTTGTTGGGAGTGGACACGGAGAACTCCTTCGGGGGATGGATCAGAGAGGGGTGAGGACGCCGGGGCGGGGCCCTGGGCCGCAGCGGTTTAGCGCTCGGCCGGGCCCCGCCTGTGACGGGGCGAACGGTCCGGACGTCCGGTCAGATCAGGGCGCCGGCCTCGAAGGCCTCCAGCACAGCGCTGGCGCCCTGCGGGGTGAAGCTGCGGGTCTCGCGCCAGCGGCGCCCGCCGTACTCGGCCGGCGTGTACTCCAGCGACACCTCGACGTACTCGTCGGGGCCGTCGGGGCTGTCCTCGCTGTCGTCGAAGGCGAGCAGCAGGTCGGTCAGCTGACCCATGGTGAGGTCGCGCCGTTCCACGTGGTCGGAGACGTCGTCGGTGAGCGTGAGGGTGACTTCGGTCAGGTCCGTGGCGGCCGGGACGGTGTCGGCGGCCTGGGGGACGGTGACGGGTTCGGGTCGCACGAGGGGCTCCTGTCCTCGGTGGTGGGCTGGGCGGGTGGAGTGCCGTCGGGTGGCGGTCAGGCGCCGGGCATCGGCGGCCAGGTCCGGAACAGCACGGGCTCGCCGAACGGCAGGGTCAGCAGGCCCGTGCCGGGCAGGTCTTGGTCCTGGCCGCTGCTCCCTGCCCCGGCGAGGAGCTCGATCCGGCTGCCGTTGGCCAGGGTCCGCCCCAGCGGGCCGGGCACGGACGTGTCGGGCCGGTCCACCGAGCGCAGGCTCAGGCCGCCGCGGCGGGCCCAGCGGGCGATCGCCTCCAGCTCCCGCCGGATCCGCTTGTCCTGCTTGATCAGGTCGGTCAGGCCGACCAGGGTGAGGGTGACCAGGGGCTGATCGGCCGTCGGCCGGTATCCCTCGAAGGTGGGCTGGAGGACGTCGTCGTGGACACGGGCGAGGACCAGCTCGCGGGCCTCGTTGAGCAGTTCGACGGCGCGCTCCATGGTGTCCGCGTGCCGCTTCGGCGGGCGGTGCGCGGTGTGGGCGCTGTGCAGGTCCACCGTCCAGGGCTCCACCAGGGTGGCGGCGTGCTCGGCGTCCCACAGCGTGTTGAGCAGCGTGCCGATCTCGCTGCCGGCACGGCCGGTGATGGTGGCGGGGGTCGCGCCGTCCGGGCTGTACAGCTCCAGGACGGCGTCGCCGCCGTCCGGGTGGCGGCCGATCGCGACGGTGCCCGCGTCGGCGTCGAACAGGGTCTCGGCGTTCGGCCGGGCCGACGTGGCCTGCCAGGCGGCGAGTTGGGCGGTGGTGAGGGCGTTGGCGGAGAAGTGGTGGTGCACGGAGTTGTCCTTCCGGGGATGATGCAGGGCGCGTCAGCCGCTGCTGCCGCGCCCTGTGGGGTGTTCGGTTGTCGGCGCCCGCCGGTTGGCGGCAGGCTGCCGGGGCCCGGTGCCCGTCTCGCCGGGCCCGGGCTGGTCCGGGGGTGTGCCGGTCAGGCGGCCAGGTTGGTGAAGAAGCCGGTGACGGAGTGGAGGGCGGCGGCGATCGACGGCGCCATGGCGGTCTGGTCCAGGCAGAAGCCGAAGACGACGAAGACGGCGGCCCTCCAGTACGCGACGTGGTGGCGCCAGAGCTGGTAGCCGGCCAGGACACCGGTGATGGCGATGAGGGAGACGGAGACGATCACGGCTGGACTCCAAGGACGGAAGGGGTGGGGTGGCGGCGGCCAGGGTGGCCGGAGTTGGACAGGGGCCGGGCCGTGGGGCGGCATGCTGGTATCTGTGCCGCACGGCGCGGCCGACACGACCGGGAGGGTCTCCCTGTGGCGCACCTGCATTACGTCTGCTGGAACTGCGAGGCGGACTGTGTGGTCCACGGCGACTACTGCGGCTGCTGCGATTCCGTGGATGTGCCGACGGAGTGGGACTGCTGGGACTGCGGGGCGGTGAACAGCACCCCCGAGGACGACTGACCGCTCCGGGCCGTCACCGGGGCGCCCGTCCCGGGGGTGGCGGCCGCGGTGTCGCGGCCCCGCCCCCTGGGGGTCAGCGGCCGAGCTTCTGGAGCGCGGCCAGGGCCTCGTCGCCGGAGCGGATGTTGCTGCGCCCGGGTAGCTGACGTCCCTTGCCGCCGCCCTTGCCGTTCCCCTTTGCCCCGCTCTTGCGTGCGGGCTTGGGCTCGTCGTCCATCCAGGAATCGTCCTCGTCCGGCTCGTCGCCGAACTCGCCCGGCCGGGGCGGCACCGTCCAGTCGAACCACAGGCCGCGCGCTTCGAGTCCGGCGATCTCGTGGGCGGTGAGGCCGAAGACCTCGTCGGGGAACAGCGGCGCGATGGGCTTGTTGAAGTCAATGAAGAGGGTGCGCAGCATCTCCGGCTTGCGGCCCGGGACGATCCACCCGACGCCGCCGGTGTTGGAGTCGGAGGGAGGCTCCGCCTCGCCGCTCAGGATCCGCTTGATCCGGCCTTCCGCCTCCGGGGAGAACGAGCGCGGCAGCGGGTCCGGGATGTTGTCGGGGGCGATGCCCAGGGCTTTGAACATGCTCGCGACCTTGTCCGCCGCCACTTTGAGGATCACCGGGGCGGGCGAGTTCTCGCGGATGTTCTCCTTCAGCAGCTGTGTGAAGCCGTCCTGGACGTAGATGCTCTGACCGGCGACGTTTTCGCCGATGCCGTACTTGCGGCCCTTCACCGTCCCGGACTCGGCACGGTCCATGATCTCCTGGCCGTAGTCCTCGTCGCGGGCTGCGGACAGGAACTCGTCCCAGAACACCGCGAGCGGCCGGTACGGGCAGCCGGGCTTGCCCGCCTGCCATTCGTGGACCTTGCCGTCGGCCCACGGCATCGTGCCGCGGATCTCCATCAGCGCGTCGAGGGCCCGCAGCGCGCGCACCATGTACAGCGGTCCGACGCCGTACCGGTCGCAGTGCACGCCCAACGCGGCGGTCTTCTCGTCCGGGGCTTCCGTCACCAGCCAGATCACGGCGCCCCAGTGGGCGTTCGCGCACACCGCCAGTGCCATCAGCTGAGTCTTGCCGCCGCCCGACGGTGCCACGAAGAGGCCGTGGGCAGCTCCCCGGTCGGTGTGCACGCGGTTGCGGGCCGGCTGGCCGTTGGCCAAGTACCCGGTCGTGTACCAGCCGTCCGCGTCCGGGGTCAGCAGCTCGCGGGTGGCCGGGTAGACCTTGGCGAGCGGGGAGACGTCCCACACCGACACCAGGACATCGCGGCCGTCGAAGTCGACGAACACCCGGCCGTCCTCGTGCCGGGCGCCCAACGCCCGGGCCAGCGCCACGTGGTCGACGCGCGGCTCGCCGGCGGAGTCGGGCAGCCGCGCGGTCCAGCGGGTAACGCCCCGCTCGTCGTCGCGGAACCGGTTGGTGTACCGGGAGCCGGGGATCGCGTCCTCTCCGATCCCGTCCTCCCACCACTCGGCGGTGGTGGGCTTGGTACGGCGCCGGTGGCGTTCGTCGGGGATCACCTCGGCTTCCTGCCAGCCGGGGCCTGCCTGACGGCCGGCCATCTGGGTGGTCTCGACGAGCCGGATGTCGTCCTCGTGGGCGCCGAACGCGGCGGCGATGTCGGCCTTGCGCAGTCCGCTGATCGGTCGCCCCGGCTCGTTGGCCCGCAGCAGCACGGTGAAGTCGTGGCGCTGGCCGGGGTGGGGCTTCGCGACGACCACGTGGGTGCGGGCCGGGTCGCCGGCCTTTTTCCACAGGATGCGCACGCCCTGGGTGAACGGGTCCGCGCCGTCGTCGGTCGGCTCCGGAGCCTCTTCCTGCGGGGCGGCGGTGAGCACCGGCGCCTCCGGAACGGCGGCCAGGGCCTTGCGGCGGCGCCGGTAGCGGCCGGTGGTCCGCGCGATCGGCACCACCGCGCAGCACAGCCACGCCCAGCCTCCGGCCAGCGCCGCGTCCCACCCCCAGCCGGGGATGCGGTAGGCGGCGTAGTCGACGGCGGCGGCCAGGGTCAGCGGCGCCAGCCGCACCAGCCAGCGGCCGGCGCTGTCCTTCTCCGTGCACACCACGATGAGGCTGGCGGCGACGCCGATGCCGCCGGCGCAGGCGACGGTGACGGGGACGGGGTGGTGGGCGGGCAGGCTAGCGGCCGCGCCGAGAAAAGGAGCGGCCGCCAGGTACAGGGATCGTTCCAGCTTGACGGCGAAGGCCACCGGGGAAGTCCTAATTCGTGAGTAGTGGTTCCAGTCGGCCCGGTTGGGCCGGTGGACTTGCTGTCGGGTGGAGCCGGTTCTCGTCAGGGTTTCCAGGCCTGGAGCGAGTTCGGCCGTTCCATCCGGGGTGGGTTTCGCGGTGGTCACGTGGGCGCCGGGCTGACTCCTCTGTGGTCCCGGCCCGGCGAGGCCTTATGAAAGACCGGTGGCGCCCGGCGCTCTCGGGCCACCGCGAACTCCGCCCGCCGGTTCGAACGTTGATCGTTGCGGTGTGAGCTCTCCGCAGGGCGACCTCTTCGATTCCTCCCGAGCCGTCGAGCTCTGTCGAAGATGGAGGCCCCTGCGGTCCGCTGGTGCCGCGAACGGCTTGTGAGATGGCGGACCGATCGAGTCCTGGAATTAGGTCGCCGCGTGGCCCGCACAGGCTCACCACCTGCGCGAACAGCAACAGAACGGAGATGGATGTGACAGTGTTCTGCGGCATCGACTGGGCCGAGTCCCACCACGACGTCGCCCTGGTCGACGAATCGGGCAGCCTGCTCGCCAAACGCCGCATCAGCGACGACGCGGCCGGCTACCGGCTGCTGCTGGACCTGCTCGCCGAACACGGCGACAGCCCTGACGAACCGATACCGGTGGCCATCGAGACCGGCCGAGGCCTGCTCGTCGCCGCCCTGCGGACCGGCAAACGGCCCGTCTACGCGGTCAACCCGCTCGCCGCCGCCCGCTACCGCGACCGGCACAGCGTCTCCCGCAAGAAGTCCGACCCCGGCGACGCCCTGGTCCTGGCGAACATCCTGCGCACCGACATGCACGCCCACCGGCCGCTGCCCGCCGACTCCGACCAGGCCCGCGCCATCGCGGTCCTCGCCCGCGCCCAGCAGGACGCGGTCTGGAACCGCCAGCAACTCGTCAACCAGGTCCGCTCGCTTCTGCGCGAGTACTACCCGGCCGCTCTGGACGCCTTCCTCGGCAAGCAGTACGGCCTGGCCCGCGCGGAGGCCCGCGCCGTGCTGGCGGCGGCCCCGACCCCGGCGAAGGCCGCGCGGCTGAGCCTGGCCCAGCTGCGGTCCGCCCTCAAACGAGCCGGCCGACAGCGCGGCATCGACGCCGAGGCCGAGCGCCTGCGGGAGGTCTTCCACGGCGACTACGCCCGCCAGCCCGCCGCAATCGAGGACGCGATGGGCTACCAACTGGCGGCACTGATAGGCCAGTTGGATGCGGCCTGCGTCGCGGCCAACGAGCTCGCCGAGGCGGTGGAGACCCATTTCCGACAGCACCCGGACGCTGAGATCATCCTGAGCTTCCCTGGACTCGGGGTCCAGCTCGGCGCCCGGGTGCTCGCCGAGATCGGAGACGACCGGACCCGCTTCACCGACGCACGCGGCCTCAAGGCTTACGCCGGCTCGGCGCCGATCACCCGCGCGTCCGGCAAGAAACGCTACGTCGGACGCCGCTTCATCAAGAACAACCGGCTCATCACCGCGGGCTTCCTCTGGGCCTTCGCCGCCCTGACGGCCTCGCCCGGAGCCAACGCTCACTACCGGCGAAGGCGAGACCAAGGTGACTGGCACGCCCAGGCCCAGCGCCACCTGTTCAACCGCATGATCGGCCAGCTCTACCACTGCCTGCAGACCGGACAGCTCTTCGACGAACAACACGCCTTCACCTCCTCATCGGCAGATCTGGCCGTCGCGGCTTGACTTGTTAGGCACGTGAGATGTCTTTCAAGGAGCGGGGTGGGCACGCCGTCGTCGGCGTGCCCACCCTCGGGGGGATGGTTGCGGTGCGCTACCGGGAGAAAAAATCCGGCTTCGGGGTGCGCCACTTTCGGCCCTTGCGGACACGGTGCAGGGCGCCGTAGTACTTCGCGTGGGCACGCCGGACCGAGTAGGCGTCCTTCGCGGCCTGCTGCGCGGCGCGGAGCATCTTGCGCACGGCCCTGGCGGCCTCGGTCTGGGCGGTCGAGACCTCCTGGGTCATCCCGACGAACACATCGTCGAGCTGGGCGCGGTTGATGGCGTCGGCCGCGTGGGCGGCTTCCTTGGCCGTGGCGCGGGCCCGCCGGTCCAGGCCCTCCAGGTGGTCGACGGCGGCGGTCATCGCCTCGATCACTACCGTCAGCTTGTGCTGGACGGCCTCGTACCGGTGGTCGCCGTCGCCGACGGCCGGGACCCGGCGACGACGACGGCGGATCTTGGAACTCTTCCGCGGCACGAGTGCGGCTTCGGGCTCCGGGATTCCGCCGGCGTCGACGGGGGTGAGGGCGCTGCCGGGGCCGGGGACGGCCGGCAGGCCGCCCGTCTGGTCGCTCATGGGTGTGCTGTCTCCCTTCCTTCTAGTCGTGGTGCACGGCGGCGGAGGCCATGTCGAGGCCGGTCTCGTCCATGGCGGCGCGGTCCTCGCTGTAGACCCGTGCGACCGCGTGGGCGGCGGCGGCGGACACCGTCGCGGCTGTCTCGGCTTCTGTGGCCAGGATCTTGGCCTCGCGTGCCGTGATGGCCGCGAGGTCGGCCAGGTCCGCCAGCAGGTTGGTCACCTTGGCCTCGATGTTGTGGTTGCCGACCAGGTCGCCGCTCATCTCCCGCAGCGCGATCGCGAGGAACTCCAGGTGCCCCACCGCCTGCAGCACCATCTGGTAGTCGTTCTCCGAGTTGACCGCGATGTTGGTCATCAGGGCCAGGTACTCGTCCAGGGTGATGTCGGTGCGGTGCTGACGCGCCATCTGCTGGCGGCGGCGCCTGCGGGCCCTTCGGCTGCGGTCCGGCCGGACCACCGGCGACTTCTCCGAGTCCGGCTCGGGTGGCGGGGTGGGCACCACCGGCGCCACCGACGGCTCGGTGTCCTCCACGATCACGGCATCCGGGATGCCGTCCTCGTCAACGCCCGCCCCCGCCACGCCGGCGGGAGCCTGCCCGGTCATGCCCGCGCCGGGCTCGGATGGCGGGGTGGGCACCACCGGTGCCGCCGGCGGCTCGGCGTCGTCCACGATCACCGCGTCGGGGATGCCACTCTCGTCGATGCCCGCGCCGGGTCCGGGCTGCGGGGTGGGCGCCACCGGCGCTGTGGCCGGCTCGGTATCCTCCACGATCACGGCATCCGGGATGCCGTCCTCGTCGACGTCCGCCCCCGCCGCGCCGGCGGGAGCCTGCTCGGCCCTGCCCGCGGCGACCGTCTCCGGTTCCGGATCGGGCCCCGGCACTCCCCCGCCGGGCGGCGCCTTGTCGTACACCCGGTCCTTCAGGAAACTGACCCAGCCGTCGCCCGTACTCGCACCCGGGGGCGGCACCTCGGCGCCGGCGTCCGCTGCGCCTTCGTGCACGGGTCCGGGTTCCGCTTCGGGATCGGGGCCGTGAGCCGACGGCCCTTCACCGGGGTTCTCGTCCCTCGGAGTCTTCGTCAGGTCGACCTTCAACGGCGGCTCGTCGATCTTCAACGACGAGGCGTCCGGCTCCGACGACACCTCGTCGGACTTCGACTCCTCGTCGCCCGCCTTCAGCTCCGGGACCTCGCCCTTCACCGCCCCCTCGTCGGACTTCGACTCCTCACCGTCCGCCTTCAGCTCCGGGACCTCGCCCTTCACCGCCCCCTCGTCCGGCTTCACCGCCCCCTCGTCCGGCTTCGACGCCTCGTCGTCCGGCTTCACCGGCGTCTTGTCGTCGTCCTCCTTGCCGTCGGAGGAGTCCCGGAGCCGCTTGAGGCGCTCGGAGACGGCGCCGGCGAGCGTGCGGGGGGCGTCGCCTTCGCTCTCGGCCTGGCGGCGTGCCTTTCGCTGTTCCCGGCGGTCGCGGCGGTCGCCGTAGTTGTCGTCCCAGACCCGCTGCCGGTTCTGGCGGCGCTGCGCCCGGTCCGCGGTGCGGTCGCCCAGGTTGGCGGCCTGCCGCGAGGACTGACGCTCCTGGAAGCCGCGGGAGAGCTCCGCAGCGGCGCTGGTGGCGGGCGATCGGCTGCCGCCGTCCGCCGAACTGCCGCCGCTTCCACCCCGGCCCCCTCCAGACCCGCCCTGGCGCCCACCGGAGCCGCCGGACGACTTCGGAGTCCCGTCGGGGCCACTGGACCCGCCAGAGGAGCCCCCGGGGCCCTTCTTGGTACCGCCGGAGCCCAACCCTCGGTCGCCGCCGCGGTCATGAGGCCCGCCTTGCGGCCGGCTGGTGTCGCGCCCACCACTCGGGCTCCGGTTCGTCGAGCTGCCACCCGACCCTCCGGAACCACTCGGGCCCCGGTTCGTCGACCCGCCACCCGACCCTCCGGAACCACTCGGGCCCCGGTTCGTCGACCCGCCACCCGACCCTCCGGAACCACCCTTGTGGAATCCCTTGCCCGTGTCCGCGCCGCTACCGGTGGCCGCGCCCTTTCCGCGCGCCGCAACCAGGGCGGCGCGGGCGTCGACATGGGCTTTCTGCAATTCGTTGTGCTGCGCCAACAGCGACATCTCGCGTTCGGTCTGCGCGTTCAGGCGCGCGACTTTGTCGGCGACCTCCGCTTCCCGGAAAGGCGCGTGTTCGTCCCTTTCGGCACGTGCGCTGTCGACCCGGAATTGCAGCCAATCCGCGATCAGATCGGCAAGGGAGCGACGCTCGTGGTATTCGCCGTATTCCTCCTCCTCGCTTTCTTCGTATTCCTCTTCTTCGGGCTCGGCGGCCTGTCGGGCGGGGATTCCCTCGGACCGCATGTAGGAGGCCGGATTCGGCAGTCTGGGGGCCGCCGGGATTTCCGGCGTGGGCGCGGGGGCTTCCGGCTCCCGGGCGGTGTCCGCGTAGCGCGGAATCGGGGGTGCGACGTACGGCTGGTCGCCGCCGCCAGGGAAGGTGATCACCCGCCCGTTGGTGTCGTCGGACACGCTCGTTCCCTTCGAGGGGGGTTGACAGAGGGTGGGGTTCTCGTGCACGCGTGCACGCGTGCACGGGTGCACGCGATACGCGCGCGCGACGGACCCGCCGCCGGTGCGGCGGGGCCCTCGTGGTGACGCTTGGTTACTTCGGGGGGAACTGGTCGGTGACCGACTTCGCGTAGACCTGGAGGTCGTCCCAGACCCGCGGGTCGCCGGCCGCCCGCCGCTGCATCGCGGTCAGGAACAGCCGGAGCACCATCGCCCAGCCGCCGAAGACGTCGGTGCGACCGGCTTTGAATTCCTGGACTACCCATTTGCGGGTCACGCGGAGCCAGGATTCCGCGCCGCCTTTGTCGTCGCCGCGCAGCTCGATCGCCTGGGATTCGCCCTCGACGTAGAACCGGCGCTGGTTCGACTGGCGCCTCTCGATGCCGATCTGCGGCCGCGTCATGCCGACCGCCTGTCATTCAGATCGAACATCGTCCGGGGCTCACTGTAGCTGCTCTTCTGCGGCAGAGGAACCTGGCCGGCACTCTTGTTGACCGGCAGCGATTTCGAGCGGCTCTTATTCGCCTTTTTCAGGGCCTTCGCGGACCGTTTCACAGGAAGCGCGGCCACCTTCTCGTCGTAGCTGCGCCGCTCCAGGGTGGCCTTTTCCAGAGACTTCGCGGTTTTCTCCAGATTCTTGATGAGCGATTTCAGCTCGCCCTCGACCGGCCGGGCCCGCACCCAGGCGTCGTAGAACCGGTCGCCCGGGACCTCGGTACCGCGCAGCTCGACCTGGACCTCCTGGGCGAGCTGTCCGATCGCCTTCCGGAGCGTCACCAAAGTGCCGTAGACGTCGCCGAGGTAGCTGTCGAAGGCGACCGGGTCGGCCGCGACAAATTTCAAGGCCTCGCGGGTCAGGGGCGGGTTGGCCTCGGGGGTCTCGTTTCTGGTCATCACTGCCTCCAGGAGAGGTTCGGGATCGGTCGCGGCCTGGCCGTGACCTGGTTCTTCTTCGACCCGGGCTCCGGCCGGTCGGCCGGGTCGTGAGGGGTGCTCGGCGCCGCAGCGCCTTCCCCGGCCACCAGGACGGCGTCCTGGTGGCCGGAGGAGGGGCCGGGATCCGGTCGTACAGGGCTTCTCAGGCCTCCAGGGCCTCGGCGTCCGGTCGGCCCCTGTAAGCGGCCCAGAACAGCCGCTGCAGCGGACTGTCGGGGTCCTCCAGGTGCTTCTTGGCCAGGCCCCGGCGGGTGGAGGCCGTCCCGGTGGAGCAGCCGAGTTCGCGCTCGATCACGTCGTTAGTGACCGTGTTCTCGTCCTCGGCGGCCACCAGCAGGCCCATGATCCGCACCACGTCGAAGTCGACCTGGCCCAGCCGCTCGCGAGCAGCGGCTTCAGCCACGCGCGCCCGGCTTTCAGTCGCGCGCCGCTCGGCTTCAACGGCCCGCTCGGTGTCCGCGGCCGTCTTGGCCCGGAACTCCGCCGCCGCAGCGCGGGCCTCCTCCGCCGTGCGCTCGTCTTCAGCGGCCGTGCGGGCGACTTCAACGGTGGCCTGGCGGGTTTCAACGGCCTTGCGGGCGGCTTCAGCGGCGTCCAGCTCGTTCTGCTGGGCGGTCAGCAGTTCCTCCGACTTGGCCAGCCGGCCAAGTGCCCCCATCCTGGCCGCGTGCTCGGCGGCTTCAAGCTCGATCTGCTGGTTCTGCCGGTCCGCTTCGACCTCCAGGCGCTTCTCCTCCATCCTGGCCTTGAGCTGCTGGTTCTTGCGTTCGAGGTCGGCCAGGAAGCGCCGATTGGCGGTCTCGTCCTGGATGGCCTGGATCTCGGCCGCCGCCTCGTCTTGAACCTTCTGCAGTTGGGCTTGATGATCGGCCGCCTGCCGTTGAAGCTCGACTTCCCGGAGTTGGAGCTCGTTGTCGATCGCGGCCTTGGTCTCGATCTCCGCCAGCTTCAGCTGGCCATCGGCACGGATCTCGGCGGCCTGCGCTTGAAGGCGTTCCTCGCGGATTTGAAGGTCGGCGTGGATCTGTTGAACCTCGGCCGCCGCTCGTTGAAGGGCGGCCTCCCCGGTCCGGCGTGCGGCCTTCATCTCTTCCTCGAAGGGGATCGCCAGGGCCTGGTCGACGCTGAAGCCGGCCTGGGCCATCTTGAAGGGCAGAAGCTCGTCCGGCTTCGCCTTCGTCCTCCACTCCTCACCGTGCTTCTGGTGTAGGCGCTCCTCGTACACCGCCAGCCCGTGGGCCATGGCCACGACGATGGCGTAGGGCTTGTTCCACAGCACCATCTGGCGTGAGTGGTGGGCGGTTTTGAAGGGCGAGAGGATCCACCGGTTGAGTGGCGGCATCCCGAGGTCGGCGGCTCCGTGGAGCAGTTTGTTCCGGCGGCCGATGTAGTGGCGGGCCGCCTCGACGGCCGCGATGTAGAGGATGGGGATGATGCCGTGCATCGCGGCGGCGAGCGGGTCCTTGAGGATCGGGCCCGAAGCGGCGGCGTTGAAGGCGATGGTGGCCAGGGTCAGCCCCAGGGCGATCCAGCGCAGAAGCGGGAGGCGGACCCGCTTGTGGACCAGGTAGAGGTCGATGGCTTGCAGCGCGATGATGCCCGCGTCGATGCCGATGGGGAACAGGTAGGAGAAGTCGCCGAAGTTCTTGCGGTCGGCGAGGTTGCGCAGCGTGCCGTAGGAGCCGATGAACCCGATGCCGGCGACCACCGCGCCCATGCCGACCGCGCCCGCCGTCAGGACGCTCAGGTATCCGCCGTCATCCTTCTCCTGCTGCCCGTCGTCGGGCTGCGCCTGGAGGTCGTCGTGGTCGTAGGTGCTGTCGGGCTTGTCGTGCAGGCCGGGCGGCCTTTCGGTGATCGAGATCAGTTGGGAGGGCAGGAGGCTCGGGGGGTGGCCGTTCGCCTTCTTGATGGTGGGGACGGTCACGGCGCCGTCGGCTCCTTTCGGGGGGAGGTGGGGGCGGGCATCGCGAGGGCTGCCCGGTGCGGGTTCGGGGTACTGATGGTGGCCAGGTGCCTGTCCAGCCGGTGCAGTTGGTCGTCCAGGGCCTTCGACCTGGCGGCCAGCCGTGCCTCGGCGGCGAGGGCCTCGGCCTGGAGCTCCTCGGCGGCCCAGGCCTTGTCAGACGCGGGTTCTTCGGGGAGGTAGACCGGCTCGAAGCCGGCGGCCTCGATGTCCGCGACCTCGGCCGGGCTGAGCTGGTCCCCCGGTTCGTAGACGTCGGGGGCGGGTCGGGTGCGCCGGGCCCTGGCCAGTTCCGCCGCGGCGATCAGCAGCAGCACGGGCAGGAGCGCGAGCGCGGTCGGTACGGGCGGAACGGGCATGAGCGCCTCCGCAGGTCGTGCTGGCCGGTCCTTCCGGCTCTCCGGTCCGCCCGGCCGCACCTCGGGAGAGGTGGGCCGGGCGGACCGGGCAACCGGCGGACGGGCCCGGCGCGCGGGACCGGAAGGTCCGCGCGCCGGGATGTCGTCCCCGCCGGGAGGTCCGGCGGATCAGACCAGGTCGAGCGGCAGGACGCTCCGGGTGCCGTAGCCGTCGGTGACAGTGCAGACGGCGGTGGCCGGGGTGCCCTTGCTGCCGCCGCCGGCCTGCGGGGTGGAGCTGCCGTTCGGCGCGGCCACCGGGCCGGCCTTCACGGTGGCGCCGGTGGCCTTGGCGGCGCTCTGGCTGTTCGTCATGATCTGCCTCCTGGTGGAGGCCGGGACGGTCCCGGCGCTCCCCATCGCCCAGGGGCCGCCGCGAGGCGGACTCCCTGGGATCAGGGCAACAACGGGGCGTGGGGTCAGGCCCTGGTGGACGGGGCGCAGTTGAGGATGTTGACCGCGGTGGTCACGGCGTCGGCCCAGCGCTCCAGGTCCTTGACGGCGCGCGTCGCGGTGCGGGCGTCGTAGGTGCTGGTCAGGGGCTCCAGGAGGGCGCCGGCCGTACGGACGGTCTCCACCGGGTAGCGGAAGGACGCGTCGGTCAGCGCGTCAGGAGCGCGCGGATCCCGGTGTCGATCCGCCCGGCCTGCGAGCGGACCCGGGCGTCGCCGGCGTTGTCGGGCGCGCTGCGCAGCGTCGTCGCGGTGCGCAGCCGGCTCATCTCGGCGAGGTTGAGGGCGAGCTCCGCCAGGGTGAGGCGGGCGTGGGCCTCGTTGCTCTGCTCACGTCGGCGGGCGACCTCGCCGACGGTGAAGCCACCCCGGCTCTCGCGGATCGTCTTCTCGATCGCGCGCTCGGCGGTGTCGCGGTCGAGGCGGACGGTGTGCCAGGCCGACCTGTTGTCCTCGCTGTCCAGCCACTGGCCGAGTCGGCGCAGGTCGCGGAGCGGGTCGTCGGCGTCCAGGCGGTCTTCGAGCCACTGGGGAAGGGTCATGGTCTGGTGTTCCTCTCGGTGTTGGTGGTTGGTCGGTCAGGCGGAGCGGGCGCGGTTGCGGCCCGCGCGGCGCTTCATCGCGCGCCGCTCCTCCGCGCTCATGCCGCCCCAGACGCCGTCGTCCTGACCGGTCTCCAGCGCCCACTGCAGGCAGGTCTCCATCACGGGGCACCTGCGGCAGACCGACTTCGCCTGCTCGGCCTGGAGGATGGCCGGGCCGGTGTTCCCGAACGGGAAGAACAGCTCCGGGTCCTCCTCGCGGCACACGGCGCGGTCGCGCCACCGGCGGTCGGGCTCGTGAACGTCGAGCATCCTCACTTGCCGTTCTCCTTCGGGGTGGCGGGCTTGCAGTCCTTCTTGTCGCCGGTACCGTCGGCGAAGGCGCGGCAGGGGTACATCGAGTCCTCCTTCAAGGACGGTTGGAGCAGGGAGGGGTCAGCTCGCGGGCCGGGCGCCGGTCAGGCGGCGGCCTGCTGGTCCGGCCGGCCGGGCCCCTGCCGGCGGCGGACCGGGGGGCAGGCGTGGAGCGGGGTGGTCCGCGCCGGCGCCCGCTCGGGCCGCGGGACGGGACCGTCCGGGGTCTTGCCGTCCGGGTAGCGGCCGGAACGGCAGACGTAGCGCGAGTCGGTGCGGTGCTTCTCGAACGGCGAGAACCGCGCGACCAACGCGGTCTCGGTGGCGGTGCGCCACTGGGGGTCGCTGCCGCCGTCGCCGTGGTTCGTGGTCTTGTGGGTGCCGACCTTGGGGCTGGGGCCGTGATTGCTGGCCACGTGGCCTCCTGAGTGTGTGATGGAGGGGACCGGGTCGGTCCCGGAGCTCCCCCTTCGCCCCCGGGCCACGGACGCCATCACGCTGGAGCGTGGGGCGGTTGGCCGGGGGATCGGGGCAACCACGGGGCTGCTCGGTGTGCTGCGCCTGGCCGTCGCGCGATCGCGGCGGCCGGGCACGCCCGCCGACGAGGCGGGACTGGCCGGCCTGACGAGGCCGGCTTCCGGGTGGGCATCAGATCCGCCTGCTCACCTACGACGGGGCGACATCGCGCGGGGCGGGTGGCACACCGTGAGGTGTGTTCTCCAGAGCCGGGCCGCTTGGCAGATGCGGCAGGACCAGTGGTGGGTCCTGCGTCGCCGACGGCATTCCCTGCCGTCCTGGGGGGCGATCTGTCACATCTCGCCCTCACGTCCAGGACCCGCTGGTCCCCCGCGCCCGAGGGCGCCGTGCCTGCCAGCACGAAGGGGGAGCAGCTGGGGCGTTGGCCGGGCGCGGCTACTCCCCGGAGGGGGCAATCCACGCCTGGCCGCGGCCTCCGCTTTCGCGGCGATCCTGCAATGCACATGACACGCTATGGAGTTCTCAAGTACCGGGTGCTCACGGATACAGCCCTTCCGAGGCGGCCTCCGGGCCTTAGATTCGACTTACGGCGAGCCACCGTCAGACCACGAAGAGTGATCTCCGAGTGGCGGAGCAAGGTCCTAGCCAGGTCCCCAACCCCCGCGCCCGCCAGGCGGGTTGTTCGCGGGGTATGGGCAGTCGCTAGAGCTGCTGCTCAGAAGGAGAGGTCAGGCCTGGCGGATCTCGACGGGCGGCACCGTCGCACCCCGGCCCCGAGCGGCCCTGTCGGCCCTGCCGCGCGCCGGGACATCCCTGCTGGCCCCAACCCGGTCGGCCGAGACGTCGTGCCGAGTGACCGAGCCCTTCTCGGTCCGCCCGAAGGCGAGGAAGCGCTTGTCGCTCATCCCCGACCCCCCGTCCCGGTGTTCGCCTCGGCGACCCGGTCCGCGTGGGCCCGGCAGGTCTGGGCGAACTCGGCGGGCGTCTGGGCGGGGATCGGCGGCGTCGGCACCTGCCGGCCCCCGCCCTGCTGCGCCTTCGGGCTGGCCTGGGCACTCATGCCGCCACCTGTCCGTCAACCTCGACCCGGACGGTCACGGCGAGCCGGCCCGTGCGGGTGGCCTTGGCGATGGTGGTGATGTCGTCCGTAGTGCTGATGTCCTCGGTGTCCAGGGCGCAGACGATGGACCCGAAGCACTCCAGGGTGACGGTCCCGAGGTCCAGGCTGCCGACCGCGCCGGCCAGGACGGCGCGGTCCAGGAGCTCGATGATGTCGAAGTGGCGGACTTCGGCGAGCTCCTCCGGGGAGAAGTCGTCCGGGAGCGCCTGGGGCTCTGCGGGGGAGGCCGGCGCGGTGCGGAGGTTCAGCACCGGCGCGACGGCCAGGAAGGTGTTCGTGGGGTCGGTGTAGGCGGGCAGGGCGTCCTGCGGCATGATGCTCACGGCGAGTTACTCCCTCAGGTCTGTTGAGGTCGAGGCGATCGCCATCAGGTGCGGCCGCGAACCGCACCAGCTGCGGGTCCAGGAGTGCGAATCCTGGGCCCGCAGTGTCGTTTCCGGGGGTGCGAATCCCGGTCCCGACACAGCGATCTGGTGTGCCACCAGCGGTGTTCGGGGTGCGAACCCGTTCCGCTTGGCGACGAGATAAGAATGACACACCATCAGCGGCATGGTCAAGGCTATGTCGGCATAGCTGCAATTCTGAGCCCCTGTGTCGGCATGGCGCGAAGTGTGGTTCACTACTGCGTACGACCGTGACCACAACGAGTACAAGGAAGGGGGATCCGGAGTGGCCCTCAAGTGGGAGCAGCTCGCAGAAGATCTGGCCCGGACCTGCGCTGACCTGCCGGCTGGTGCCCTTCTCCCGAGCGTGAAGCAGTTGATTGCGGAGGGGCGAGGGTCGAGGACCACGGTTGGGGAGGCCTTCAACGAGCTGACTCGTCGGGGCCTCGTCAGGGGGAGGCCCGGGAAGGGTTACGTCGTCCTGCCGCAACGCCGATCGAAGATTCGTCTCACCCGGCAGGGCGGAAGTGGGCTTGGTCCCTTCGGCCTCGAAGGCGACGGGCGAGTGGTCTTCATCCGCCATACCTTCGGCGAGCCGCTGGCCAGCGTCGCGATGAAGCTGGCTCTGCCAGAGGATGATCTCCACGTCGTGGAGCGGGTCCACCACTGCGCCCGAGCTGAGGATGGGGTCGAGGACCAGGTCATTCTGATCCAGCACAGTTGGTACCCGGCTGCTGTCGCCGCTGTCGCGGGCTTCGATGACGAAGGCGCTACCCCCGAGGGTGTCCTCGCGGCGTTGGAGGCAGCAGGTCTGGTCGGAACGGCAAGCGATCGGGTCAGCTTCCGGCTGGCAACCGATGCCGAGGCTCAGACTCTGGGCCTCGCGCCCGCCCAAGCCGTTGTGCAGATCGAGCAGCTCCTGGTGGAACGGACTGGCCGCCCAGCCGGGTTGATCCGGCTCGTTGCGCCTGCTGAGCGAACCGAGCTCACGTACAGCAACCTCAGCCTCTTCACAGGTCCGAGTAACGAGTAACACTCGGCTCCCTTTCGTCGTCATTTCAACATCGACAGCTCGGCAACCGTGACGCGAAACGACACCCCCAGAAAGTGACATGACGGGGTGACAACTGAAATGTCACCAACGTCTGTCACCTCCGAAGCACGACCCCCCGGTGCCAGACTCGCCCCCACAAGGCGCGTTGAGGAGGATCTGAAATGTCTGAGGACCGTCCCGGCTGGGCCCGCCGAATGGTCGAAGAGAGGGCCGCCCGCGGCTGGTCGCAGATGGATGCCGTGCGCGTGATGATCGCCTACCTGCCTCCGGACGTAGAGATGTCCGAGCAGGATCTGCTTCGTCAGTGGAAGCGCTGGGAGGCTGGCGAGGTCGGCGAGCCGAAGAAGTACAAGGCACAGATCGCCCGGACCTTCGGCACCACAACGGGAGCGTTCTTTCCGGAGCGCGGCCGGCGGGACGGGCGGGCCGAGATAGTGCAGGTCAGCGGAATGGACACCATCGAGATCATCGCTCGCCTGAGGGCAAGCGATGTCGACGACGCGACACTGGACGCGCTCCGCATCACGGCGGATCGGCTGTGCTGCGAGTACGCCTACATGCCCGCCGACCAACTTCTCGTCGAAGGCCGCGCCTGGCTCGGCAGGGTCGTTGGCCTCCAGCATCAACGGGTGAGCCTCGCCCAGCACCGCGAGCTCATCGCGCTCGCCGGCAAGCTGTCGCTCTTGGTCGGCTGCGTGGAGTACGACTCGGGCCAGCCGCGCCACGCCGAAGCCACACGGCAGGCCGCGCTCATGCTCGGCGAGGAAGCCGGTGAGCGGGGGGTCCAGGGATGGGCGCACGAGATGCGAGCCTGGTTCGCACTGACCCGAGGAGACTTCCGCGGCGTCATCGCGGCAGCCGAAGCCGGAATCGCCGTGGCCCCGACCGAGTCGGTTGCTGCTCAGCTATACGCTCAGCAGGCCAAGGCCTGGGCCCGGTTGGGGGACCGTCAGCAGACCGAGGTCGCCCTGGACAAGGGCCGACAGCTGCTCGAACGGCTTCCCTACCCCATCAACATCGAGAACCACTTCGTCGTGGACCCCGCCAAGTACGACTTCTACCGGATGGACGCGTACCGAAAGGTCGGCGAAGACCGCCTCGCGGAGCAGCTCGCCTTGGAGGTGATCCGGGCCAGCACCGACTTCGACGGCGAGGAGCGAGCCCCCATGAGGATCGCCGAAGCCCGGGTCACCCTCGGCGTCATTGCTGCCCGGGACGGCGACCTGGACACCGCACTCGCCTTCGGTGAGAAGGCGCTGCAAGGCCACCGCCAGTCCCTTCCATCGTTGGCGATGGTCGCCGGGGACCTGGGGCAGGTTCTCCAGAACCGCTTCGGCCACGCGACAGAAGCTGTCGAGTTCGTCCATCACCTGCGCGAGCTGCGTGGCGGGCAATGACGACGCGCGGTAGGGCCAGGCGCGGTGCCACTTCGTTGATCGACCGAGTACTCTCGGTGATCTATAGTGCGCTTCTGTGCCGACACACGACGTCTGTGTGTGAATGGCGTGGCCTTCGAGGCGCACCGTGGGTTTAGGATCAGGTGCTGACCGCAACGTGCTAGCAGGGGGTGGAATCCCTGCCAGGCGGTGAAGGTCGCAAAAAAAGTTAAGGCCCCGCTGCAACCGCGGCGGGGTTGGAGGACCCGCCGGACTCGGTTGCCCGGGGCCGGTGAGCCAGGAGCTGTGTAGTGGCGGCTCGACTGGCTCGATAGCAGTACACCTTTAGCTAAGGGAGGTGTGCGCTGTGATTCAGCGTACCCGGTGGACGACCCAGCTGCGCAATAGCGCCTGGTCGATGTCGCGCGGCACTGTGCCGCGCCCGGCTGTGTTGGGCACCTGGTCTGAGATTTCCCTGCTCAGCGGTGGTTTCCGCCTTGTGGGGTTCGCCCGTTCGCGTGTCGCCTGTGTTGAGGGCTTGATCCGATCGGGTTCTGCTGCGTTCCGCGCCTTCAGGAACGTGGTCTATGCCACAGCCACCTTGGGTGGCTGGCCTACTGCGGGGGTGGGAATGACCTAGGCCCTCTGGGGCGGCGCCCGTGTCCGCTTGTCCTCCTGCCAGGGAGGTATTGCGGTAGCGCCGCCCGGGAGCTCAACCGGTAGCAGCCGGTGTCGCACCCAGATCGCCCTCATTGAGGGACCGCCCTGCCAGGGGCCAGTCGCCTCGCACTTCAGTGGTTCGCCAGAACCTGCTCCAGTCCAGAGAGCGCCTTTGGCGTTTTCCGAGACAGCAAGGAAGCAAGCACATGATGCAGCATTGTGCTGCCCAAATCCACTCCGGCGTGCCCGCACGCTGGGCCAACCGCCTGTTTCCGGCCGTCTCGGCCGTGCAGGCCCGTCGCGTTGTGCCGTCGGTAGCCCCCTGGGGCGGCCGGTGAGCGCGAACGCGATCTCGGCGTCCCGTCCGTCCGCTTCCCGGCCTCGCCCGGCGGGCCGACGGTGGCTTCGTGCTGTCCCGACCCAGCAGGAGTCGCCGGAGGCGCTGCGGTTGGGCGAACCGAACGAGACAGGGGCCTCGGAGCCGTGGTCGGCCACTTTGGTCGACTCGGCTCCGGGGCCCCTGAGGTCGGAGTGGCCGCTGACGGCGAGCGCCGCCGGGCGGTACTGCCGGCAGCGCGCTGCCGCTGGTGCAGTGGGGTCAGCCTTCCAGGGCTGGCGCCGACACCTTCTGGTCCACGAAGGCCCACTGGCCCCCGGGGGCGGAGAGCGGTGTGCCTGGCGGGACGGTCATCCACAGGGATCCGTCGTCATCGACGAGGAGCAGGCCTTGTGCATGCAGGGAGTGCACCGATCCGCGGATGTCGTCGGCCGTGGAGCCCATCGACTCCTGCAACTCGGCGGCCAGGTCACTGTCCTGCAGGATGACGTCGAGGTGGCCGGCGGCGGCAAACGGCACCTTCGGGCCGTAGATCGTGCGGTACTCCAGCATCTTGCGCATCGCGAAGACCTCGCCGGAGTCTGCGCCGAAGTCCTCAGTGAGCTTACCGAGCACCTCCTCGTCGTCGCCGATCGGCGTGTGCCACTCCTGGTAGTAGGCGCCCGGCGGCTTGAGGGAGTGCAGGGTGCGCGGGCGGGGCGTCATGACTGGGCGGGGGCCGATGCGTTCGGCTGCCGCTGCGCGGCGGGCGGCTTCGCGGGCGCGACGCGCGCCGGGGTTCTTTTTGGCTGCCATGTCCGTCACAACGAGCACGGGTTCCCCACGGCACGTCATTCGGGGGTGTCGCTGTGATGGCGGAGTCGGTCGCCGGGTACGGGGCGCCCCGTACTCACAGGACGTCGCTTGGACCGATCCCAGGTCAGCGGGTAGCGCGGAGCCGCGGGTGGCTTCGTGCTGTCCCGAACCAGGCTGTCTCGCCGGAGGCGCTGCTGCTGGGTGAGCCGATGCGGCTGCGGCTGCAGGCGGCGGTGCACGCTCTGCTGGCGGACGAGTCGGTGGCCGGCCTGCCGGATGCCGCGCGTCTGGCCGCCGTGGTGGTCTTTGCCAAGGGCGCGGTGGAAACCGGCAGGACGGTTCTCTGGTCCGGCGAGCTCGCCAAGTGGCTCGGCGTGAGCGTCTCCATGGTCAGCCACAAGGTGCTGCCGCCGCTGCGGGCCCGGGGCGCGATGCGGACCTTGGTGGTCACGAACGAGGCCGGCGAGCCGGTGGCGCTCGACCTCAGCCTGGAACCGGTGGCGCGGCTTCGGCGCGCCCGCGACGTCCGGCACCCACTCGCACTTTCCCTCCCGGACTTGGTGACGCTGATGCGGCTGTGCGAGGCCTTGTTCGGCCCGGGGCGCACGCCCAAGGACGCGGCGCCAACCCCGCCCGGCTTGCTCGCCCAGCGCGTGCGGGAGCAGCGGCACGGTGCGGCGACGGATCGGCTGGCGCTTCTGCTGCTGGTGCTGGCGTGCCGGGAGAACGGCTGGCTGAAGCTGTGCTCCGGCTCGTTGAAGGCCCCGGAGCTGGGCCGTGGTGCGGCCACCCTCGGGCTGCTGATGCGTGGTGGCGCGAAGGCGGTCACGCCTGCGGCTGCCGACCGGTTGCTGTGCCGCCTGGAGGGCAACGGCATGGCCCAGGTCGAGCGGGACGAGAACGGGGTGCCGACGGGCCGGGTGACGCTGCTGCCGGTGGCCGAGAGCTACGCGGCGGCGCGTCCGGCGAAGAAGGTCCCGACCGCGCGTCCGGCTGCCCGGCCGCGGCTGCGGGAGGTCGAGGTGCCGCAGGCTGCTGCGCCGGCGGCCGGTCCGGCGTGCCCGGATGCGGAGGCTGTCCAGGAGGCTCCGGCGGGTTCTTCGTTGCCCTCGGTAAGTACCGAAGGAGATCTTGGAAGCCCGGAGGCACCGCCGGAGGCTCCGGCAAGCTCTGGACCTGCGGAAATGCCGGTTGAGGCGGCGGGTTCACCGGTTTCGGCGAGTGCCGAGTTCCACGCTCCCCACGCTCCTGTGGTTACTCCTAGTGGTTCTGCTGACGAGGTAGATGGCTCTTCCGGCGCTTGCGCCGTTGGGGCTAGCCACCGTCGGCCGGAGCGCGCGGACGCGCGCGAGGACCGCCAGGAGTCCGGTCTGCCCAACCTGCGGCTCGTCGGGGCTGCGGACGACCCGCTTTGCGGGGAACAGCCGAACACCCAGCTCGACCAGAACACCGACAGGCAGCAGGTGGCGGCCCCGGACCAGCCGGTGCCGTACGTCGGCCTGCCCTCGGACGGCTACCTGGCCCGGGCGATCTCGCCCGCCGAGGAGCTGTGGGTGCGCCTGACCAACCCCTCCACCAGGGACTTCGTGCTCAAGCACGTCCGGGCGGCTCTGGAGGGCATCACGGTGTGGACCGGCGCGGATGCCGCCCCGGAGGCCCTGGCCGCACGGCTGGCGTTCCGGCTCAAGCGCCAGCGCACCCAGGGCAACCCGACCGTCACCGACCCGGTCGGCTGGTTCCTCAAGCGCGGGCTGCCCCAGGAGCGGCTGTGCTCGCACCCCGCCTGCGACAACGGCATCCGCACCGGCAGCGACGCCGACTGCAACTGCGAGCTGCGGGTCCAGGACCGGCGTGCCACCCGGCGTGCCGTGATCCGCCAGGTCGTCCAGCAGATGCCGGGCGCGGACTTCGAGCAGCGGCAGGCCCCGATCGAGCAGGCCCTGGCCGAGCACGCCGCGCACCGCGCCGCCGTCCAGGTCGAGACCGAGCGGCGGGCCCGTGAGGAGGCCGCCCGCTGGGAGACGCAGCGGCCGGAGCGGGAGGCGCTGGCTGCGGAGGCTGAGCGTGTTCGGCTGGCGGTGCCGTGTGCGGACTGCGGCGCCGGGCAGGCCGGCGGGCTGTGCCGGAGCTGCGCCCGTACCCGCGAGATGGCCGAGGTGGAGCGGGAGTGCCTGGTGGTGGCGCTGGCGTTCCTGGCCGACCTGGCCGACCTGGCCGACGAGCGGCCGGTGCGTCAGGTGCGGGAGCACCTGGTGGAGCACCTTGCCAGTTCGCGGGAGTTCGCGCGTCGCGGGGCGGTCGATGACCTGATCGACGGGGCTGGGCAGATCGCCGAGCTCAGCGCGGTCAAGCTGCTGCTGGCCGACTACCGCCAGCTCGCCCTGGAGCACTTCGCCGGGTCGGAGCGGGCCCGGGCCGAGGCGGATGCCGCGCACGGCGCGGTGATGCGCGCTGCCCACCGCTACCCCAGCAAGGCCGCCGCCCGCGAGCAGGCCCAGGCGGACGCCGAGCAGGCCCGCGGCCGGGCCGCCCGGTGGCTGCTGGAGCAGCAGCTCGCTGTGGTGGCGGACTGGCTTGCCCGGACGGAGCCGCAGCCCGCGGCCCCGGCCGTCGGCGAGGCGGGTCGGGGCGCGGTCGGTGCGGACCTGGTCCGGGCGGCCGTGAACGAGCGCCTGGCCGCCGAGCTGGACCGGGAGCTGCGCGCGACGGTGCGGGAGTGCATCGACGTCGCGGTGGCGGCCCGGGCGGAGCTGTCGGTCTACGCCTCGGTCCGCGAGGTGTGGGAGCAGACCCGCCAGGAGGTGCGGCGGGTGCGGGATGAGGCCCGGGCCGGTGCGGCCGAGGGCGTGCGGGGGCAGGCCGAGCTGTCGGCGGTACGGCGGATGATCGCGGAGTACCGGGAGGAGGCGTTGGAGTGGTTGATGGACTCCGACCGGGCGCAGTGCGCGGCGGAGACGGCGTTCGAGGCCGAGTTGCGGCTGCGGGCCTACCAGGGCGAGCGGGCCGCCCGGGCCGGGGCCCTGCGGGCGGCGGACGCCGCGTGCCTGCGGGTCGCGGAGCAGGACCTGGCCCGGCTGGTTGCCGAGGTCCAGCGGCGGCGCGAGCGGGCCGGCGGTTCGACGGCCCGGAAGGCAGGCTGAACTGTGTTTTCCAACAAAGAAGTTGAGCACATGGCGGGCGCAGCGGCAGGAGGACTGTGCGGATCCGGGCACTACCGGTGGACCGCGGCCTGCACCCTGGCGCTGGGGCACGGCGGTCCGTGGCACCCAGGGCCGGCCCCGGACACCGGGGTGCTGATCCGTTTCCGGGCCACGCCGGAGGTCGAGTACAGCCAGGAGTGGAACCCGTGGGAGCTGGAGGACGACGGCATGCCCGAGCCCGGCAGCGGGGAGTGGGTCACCCTGCACTACCGGGTGTCCGACCCCGCGTCCGCGGTGGGAGTCCCGGACGACCTCGACCGGCGGGTGCTGGGGGCCGCCGTGCCGGATGGCCCGTCAGAAGAAAGTTGAGCCAAACCCGAAGCGCAACCTCGACCAGCACTGCGACGGTGGTGCCGAACGTCAGATACGGTCACCGACGAGACCCCTATCTCCTCCTCCACCTCTAGGAGCAAGCCAGTTGGCCAGGACACGAACCGGCAAGCAGCGCAGCGGGAACCCAGCCCTGCGCTTCGGGAAGCCCGCAGTGATCGTGCCCCGTGACGGCGAAGTTGCGACCCCGCAGGCCCCGCCCGTGGAACCCGGCATGGCTCCCTCGGTGGAACCCGAACCCAAACCGGCCTCCGCAGCGAATACAGCGGCCATCGACGTACTCGACCTCGACTTCGGCTCCGGGTGGATGCATGCGGTCGAGTTCGACTACGGCCGGCTCCGCTCTCCGGAACGAGACCGCAGCCCCCACCACGGCGGCGGGTTCAGCATTGAACTCCCCGCCGTCCTGGACCTCCTGGAACACATCGCCACCGGCGCTGTCTCCCCCCGCACGGCCCGGGAGGTGCTGCAGCAGGCCGCGGCAAACATCTACCTGCCCGTGACCACCGTGCACTTCGACGCTGCCGTCCTCCAGAGGCGTTGCGAACGCGACCAAGGCAGCTGCCCGCTGTGCGAACTCCGCCAGGACTGGTTCGAGGGCATGCTCAACGAGTGCGACCGCTGGTGGGAGTGCTACACCCAGCCCGAGACATTCCCGTACATCGCAGGCGCAGAAACCGTTCACACCGTGGCCTGCCCCGCCACCCGCCGGAAGATGCCCGACCGGTACGAGCGACCGACCGGGGAGGATTACCGGCAGGAACTGCGGCGCTACGCGCACTCCGTTGACCCCACCAGCGGCCGCTCCGCTCTGGACCTTGGTTCGCGCTACCCCGGGTGGAAGGCGATGACCGCCGACGAGACGAAGGACTGGATGAAGGCCCACACCGGACCCAAGGGCGGCCAACTGTACAAACTCTGCCAGCGCTGCGCCCCGACTCCCTGAACACTTCGGGCGTGAAGCCGGGGCTGCTCGAACCGGCGGCTGGATCTGGTGGGTCGCCGTCACAGTGGTGCTCTGCGTCGTGGCCGGGTGGACGACGTCGAAGGTGGGGTCGCTGCTGGGCCTGGGCGACATCGGCTTGCAGCGCCTCGCGCTGTTCACCAGGATCGGGGTGCTCGTCGGATCGAGCATGTGGCTGCTCTTCGAGCCGGGCGCCCAGTCCCCCCGCGTCGTGGCGGTCACGGCCGGCTGCGCGTTCACGATCACGGTGGTCCTGATGGTCCTGCTGGTCTGAGCACGCCGCGCTGCCCGGGCCCGGATACGGGGTCCCTCAGGGCGATACCGTGTGCTGTGTTCGCACCGTCACGATCGGTCAGGGGAGCCCCAGTTGGGAAAGAAGAACAACTCGACGAGCACGAAGGCCAAGAAGGTCGCCCGTCAGCGACGGGCTGCGACGAACCGGCCGCCGGTCTCCCCTGCGCCGCTGATGGCCGCGGAGGACCCGTGGGCGGACCTCGGTGTGGAGGACGAGGACGACTACAACGCCGCCTGGGACGACATCACCGCCACCTATCCCACGCTGCTGAACGCGCTGGAGGGCGCTCAGGCGGGTGAAGTCGTGGAACTTCCTGGTCACGACGACGGGTACTCTCTGCGCCAGCTCGTCCGCACGGACGACGGCAAGGTGGTCTTTCGGGAGACCCTCGCCCCGGATTCCGATGTTCGAAGCCTGGTCGCCACCGTGCTGTTGAACCATCCCGGGAACCAGGCTCGGACGGAAGCAGCCCTGACAGCTTTTCTGCTGGAGAAGATCCCCTCCGGGGTTCCCCGTGGCCAGGTCGAGGTGGTCCGGCTGCCAGGTGCGGACGACGCCCTGTTTCCCCAGCTCGGCTACCAGTACGAGGCCGACGTGCAGCACCTCCAGCGCTGGGATGAGCTCGGACCTGCGCTCGAAGCCTTCGATCCGCTGATCCTGGAGTGCCTGGACTCATCGGGGATGGAGGTGGTCACCGAGACCTTCGCGGAACTCCGTGCGCGTGGTCTTAGGGCAGTCCAGTGCGAGCTGTGCCAGGAGCCGCTCACCGATGGGCATCCCGACTGGTCGGGCGTGTGGGTGTCCCTCGGTGACCTCGGTGGGCCGTCTTGCGAGCAGAATCTGCTTCGGGGCGCCGGTGGGGTCTACTCGATCATGGTTCCCGGACCCCACCGCTTTGCACAGAATTGACTGCTGACACCGGTCGGCGGGGCCCGCCGACCGGCGCGAGTACTCCACCTACGAACTCGGTACTGCCCCGACGAGTACGACGCCCACCTGGAGGTCGGCTTCGGCGTGTTCGGCGACGATGTGAAAGCGGGAGTGGCATGACGGACCAACTGGCGGGGAAGCGCGGCCAGCTCCCTGCGGCGATGCTCGCTGAGGTGTATCCCGCGCTCGTGGCGACCTGGCATCCGGGGCGCAACGGCTCACTCACTCCCGACCGGATCTCGGCCAAGGCGGCGTTCGTTGCCTGGTGGCTCTGCCCGGCCGGCCACGAGTGGGAGGAGAAGGTCAGCGCGCGGGCGGCAATGGCCAAGTGGAAGAACGGCGACGTCGCCGCCTGCCGGCAGTGCACCGGTTTCCGGGTCCCGTACACCTACCCGGGCTGCGGCTGCACCGTGAAGGTCACCGCCGAGGCGGCCGAGCGGCACCGGGAGAAGGCCCATCCCCGCTGCTTCAGCTGCCATAGCAAGTGGTGGCGGGAGAACGAGGTCAAGGTCAAGGCCGAGATGTCGAAGGCCGCGAAGGGGGCCGCGGCGAAGGCCGGCAAGCTCCTCGACCAGGTGGCCGTGCCCGCCGACGTCCCGCCCCCGCTGGTCACCGAGTGGCGGTTCTGGGCGGCCAAGACCCTGCAGGGCGCGTTCGGGGCCGAGGCCGCGCTGGAGGGCCGCCAGGGCGAGGTGAGCGCCGCACTGGTGCGGGTGACCGCCCAAGCCGCCGCGATGCCGCCCACCGAGGCGGAGGCCGGACGCGCCTCCGCCGCGGGCGGCGTGCTGAAGATCCTGGACCACGCTCACTGGGCCGAGGGCTGGCTGCACCACCTCACCGGCCGCCGTCCCCGACCGGTCGGCGCGGACGAGCTGGACGACATGGCCGAGGAGTTCTCCGACTGGTTCGCCGGCTGGGCCGACGCCGCCCTGGTCGAGGCCCAGCAGGCGCAGGGCGTGCTGAGTACCGCCGCGTTCACCCGACTGCTCACCAAGCAGGTCGGCGATCTCGGCCGGTCGCTGGAGGGCATGGTCCGTGCCCAGCCCTACCGGGAACTGCGCCTGCCCGTCGTGCCGCCCGGCGCCACCCGCTACGGCCGCCTGGACACCGTCATCTGCCAGCCCGGCGCGGCCGACATCGTCGTGGAGATCGACTCCGCACCCAACGCCTCCTCCGCCGCCAAGCTCGCCTTCGCCCGCGACGCCGGCGCCGTACCGATCTGGATCCGCTTCGGCAAGGGCAGCATCGACGCTCCGGACGGCGTGGCCGTCATCGACCTGCGCGCGGTCGTCAGCGGCATCCAGGGCACCGCCGCCGAGCCCGTCGAAGGGGGTGAGCGGGCGGACATCATTGATCGCGTGCAGCGCGCGATTCCGGAGCTGGACCACTGCACGTACTACGAACTCGACTACCAGGGCGAGACGGTGTGCGTCGCTGTCGACTTCAGCCTGCGTGGCGTGTGGGCACTGCGAAACGGACGTCTTCGCGGACTCAGCCCCGACGCCGATCCCGAGTTGGCCGCTCTCCTGCTCCGGAACGGAATCCGGCTCTGACCGGGCCTCGGAGCGGGCACGCCGTCCGGCTCGCCGCGGCCATCCTGCTGCCCGTCGTCCCCGGCGCCGAGCCGCCGTCGTTCTCCGACGGCACCGCCCGGCTGCTGGAGCTGATCGCCAACTGGCGCGACGTCGCTCTCGACCTCGGCGAGCTAGCCCGCCTGCCCCGTCCTGCACGTCATCCCCGGCAGCCGGGCCGGTCGCCCCGGGCCGGCCTGTCAGCGCCGGTCGCCGCCGACCTCAACACCGCCGTCTCCGACATCACGACCACCCGCAGGGGGAACTCGATCATGGGTAAGAACCCGGCCAAGAAGGCCAAGCAGGCCCCGCCGCTGTCCGCCGACCGGCTGCGAGCAGGCTGGCAAGGCCCTGCCGGTACCCGCATCCACCTCGCCCGACCGCAGGACGCCGCAGCCGCCGACGCGCTGATGGCCACCACCGGCGAGGAGATGCGGTTCACGTCCGTCCTGCGGAGGGCCATCGAGGACGGCTCGGCGTCCTCCACCATGGTCGCCGGGATCGGAGGCGAGAACGCCTACCGCGAGGCCGCCGTCCACACCTTCAGCACGCTGACCCTCGACCGGGCCTCGACCACCGTGTGCCTCACCCTGGTCGCCACCGACGAACACGACTGCGTGGTCGGCGTGCTGTCGGGCACCGCCCCCGGCACGATCATGAGCATGGCCGCGAGCAACGGGTACAGCCCCGCCCAGGCCCGGGTCCTGAGCCTGGTCATCGCCAAGGTTCACGGCCTGGCGGTCGCCGAGCACACCCGCGGCCAGGGCATCGCCACCGCGCTCCTCAAGCGCGCCTGGCAGGTCTACCAGCAGCTCGGATACCTCCTGCTGTACGGCTCGTACGAGGCCGACCGCGACCTCACCGCCTTCTACACCCGCAGCGGCTACACCGTCCACGCCCCCGGCGCGCTGTTGTCCCTCGAACGCCTCTCGCTGCCCTTCCGAGTCGGCGCCGGCCCCGACGAGTGCCTGTTCACCCGCTGGCGCCCCCGCCGCTGACCCCGGACCGGTGGGGCACAGCCATAGGACCGGCGGGTAGAGCACCGCTCCGCCACGGCTTCAGGTCACGGTCGCGGTCGGGCCGTCGGCTCGCTTCGGTTGTGGCCGCTGGCCGGGTATGGGAGGGATGTCGTGAACGACGAAGGTCGGCTGGGCGCCTGCGGCAGACTGTCCGCATGACCTCACGGCTGTTGCGGATGCACCGGCGGTTCCACACCTACGTCTACCAGGCGACACGGAGCAAGGACGACCGTCGGTGGGGCGGCTGGTTCTGGTGGGGTGTCGCCACGGTCCTGCTCTGCGTCGCGGCCTGGTGGGTCACCAGCCGGGTGGGCGAGCTCCTGGACCTGGGGGACGTGGGCCGTCAGCGCCTCGCGCTGTTCGGCAGACTGAGCGTGCTCGCCGGAACCGGGATGTGGCTCTCCACCGAGCCGGAAGCCCAGTCCCGTCGCGCGGTGGCGGTCATCGCGGGCTGCGTGTTCAGCGCCGCGGCGGTTCTCACGGTCGTCCTGACCTGACCGAGGCCGTTGCGGTGGCGGCGGGGAGAGCGGCCAGGGGTTGCCCGCGCCGTGGGCCGGACGGGAGCGAGGCCCGCGTCCCGTGGGGCGTGGTCCGCGGCAGGTCATGCGCAGAGGAAGAGCCGAGGAAGCCGGCCGACCACCTGCAGTGCCGACTTGTAGTTCGTCCGGGCTCGCTTCACCGAGCGGATGTCGGTGAGCAGCTCGTCGTAGAGCTGGCGGGCGTCCTTGCCCCGGGCCTGGCACTTCGCGCTGAACGCGCCCTCCGCCGTTTCGGCGGCGCTCCTGGTCGACCAGCTGGCCTTGGTCACCCGGAGCAGCTCTGCGGCTTCACGGGAGCAGGGCAGGCAGACCTGCAGGTCCTCGATGGTGGCCCGCGCTTCGTCGTTGCGGACGAGGCCCAGGACCTGGCCCTGGAAGAAGTCGTCGCGGCTGACGGGACGTGAGGACGGGGGCTGCCGGGGGCAGCGTGGCGCGTTTGACTGTGGCGCTTCGGCGTCGTTGAATCCGGGTGGACCTGTGGGCGCCCGACCGCGCGGTGACGGTTCCCCCGAGCCCCGCCGCCGAGTACTGGTCATAAGCTCACGTCACGACCTTGTGCTGGCCATGGCCTACGAGACGCAGTGCCGGTGATCGGGGGGCTGCGGCCGGCACGCGAAGGCGCCCTGGTGCACGGCATCGACTCCCCGCTCAACGCCTCCCTGCTCTCCACGGCCGACCGCCGTCGTTGCACTGGTGAGCCCTACTGGTACCTGAGGAGCCTGGCCCTCTCGGGGGCGGACACCGCGGCGATCCCGGAGGCCGAGCCGCAGCAGATGGATCTGGAGACCGATATCTACCTGGCGGTGTGCTCGATCGGTGGCCTGTCCGCCCATCCCAACGGCATCCGCGAGGTCCGCCCCGCGCCGGCCCAGCTGCAGATCCGCCTGCTGAACGAGCCCTACGTCATCCGCCACTGGGCCGACTTCCTGGTCCCCGCCCGCTCCGGAGACCCGGGCGACCGTCCGCGCGACCAGGTCAGCGGGGTTCCCGGCCTGCGGTACCGCGTCGGTGGGCAGGGGGTTCACCTCTACCGTCCCGGCCACGATGGCGTGGTCGTCCTCCGCGGGTTCAACCTGCGCTGGTGGGAGCGGGCCGTCGCCGCGGCCATCGCCAGTTGTCCCGGTCGCGAGCCGCTGTTCACCGAACCCGGCTGGACCCCGGTCGAAACGCGCTGCCCACCACAGCCAGCGGCCGCCTGGCGGCGAGCCGAGCCTGTTGCTGGCCTCCGCGCTGCTGCGGCGTATCCGGGCGACGGCCGGGCCGGGTCCGGTCAACGCCACCGACGCCTGGTCCAC
This sequence comes from Kitasatospora sp. NBC_01300, assembly GCF_041435235.1. NCBI lineage: Bacteria > Bacillati > Actinomycetota > Actinomycetes > Kitasatosporales > Streptomycetaceae > Kitasatospora > Kitasatospora sp. NBC_01300. Next base: position 101,564 of record NZ_CP108410.1, read on the forward strand.
CGGGGACACCCTGCGGGTGGAGGCGACCAACGGGCCGCCCTGCGAGGAACTGGTCAGCCTGCTGACCGGGCAGACGTGCGGTCCCGGGTGGACGCTGGACCACGCGTGGTGCACCTGCCAGCAGGACAAGACCGGGTGCACCCTCGACTTCGTCGTTCCCGCGACCGGCCAGCGGCTGGCCTACGGCAACGGCCACTGGGGCCGGACCATGGACGAACGCCGACTCGACGACGTGGCCGGCCTCAACGGGTGGGCGTTCGGCTGATTCCTGCGCGGCCCGCCCGTCCGCCGGGGCGCTGTGGAGTCCGTCCCCGGCGGACGGGCGGGCCGCGCCGAGTGGGCGGATCGCGGCGCCTCAGCCGGCGGCGTCCGGGCCGGAACGGGTCGCGCGTCGCCAGCCGTCGGTGATGTGCGCCCCGGCGTCGTGGTCGACCACCAGGTCGAGAATCCACCGGCGGTCGTCGGCCTCGGTGTCCTCGACGCGCCAGTTCATTGCCACGATCTGTGCGTACGGCTGGTCGGACATCCACCAGCCTGCGGCGTGGAGGATGTCGCTCTCCTCTGCGCCGGTGAACGTCACCACTTCGAAGGGCTGCGTCGCGCTCTTCCGGTCGACCGGGCCGTGGTGGAACGTGACCGGCTCGTCGACGCCCGGCACCACGCGCTGCACCACGACCTGGTCTTCGTTGTCCTCGTTCGCCATGGCGTCGATTCTGGCGGCCGGGCCGTCTCAATCTGCAGGCGTTTCCGGATCACCACGCGAGATCATCTCCATCGGCGCGGTGGGGCGTTGGACGCTGCCGGTCGGGCCGGAAGGCTCAAGCGCGCCGACAGGGGTGTTGGTCAGCAGAGGGTGTCCTGTTCGAAGTCTGGGAGGCCGAGGTCGGTGATCCGGGCTCGGTCGAGGCCCGCTTCGACAAGGAGGTGGGCCTCGGTGGCGTTGCGGACGAAGATGCGTTCGCCGTGCAGGTCCGGGCAGCGGGCGGCGAGGGCGGGGCAGGGCCGGATGACGCCGACGGTCCCGCCACCGACTCGCTGCGGGTGCGGTTCGACGGCACCTGCCTGCTCACGCCGTCCGGGGCGATTCCCCTCGCCGGCCTTCAGCTCCCGGCAGCCGAGGCGCCCGTCACCGCGAGGTGAGGGGGCGGCCCTGGTCAGGACTTCGCCGCACGGTCCGTAGGTGGCCTCCGGCCAGGTCAACGTCCAGCGCCGACTTCGCGGGCCGGCCCCCCGCCCGGGCGGGGCCGATCTGTCCGTTGGGCCTCCCGGAAGCAAGTCTCGGTGGGACGATGAACTGTCCACGACCGAAGGCCAGTTAGGGGTTGGCGTTGCCAGGTGACAAGCGACGGATTCAGACGGCGGTGCTGAGCGGAGCCACATCGGACGTTCCGCTGATCCTGCCGATGGAAGCGATCGAGCTGGACGCCTTCCGCCGGGAGCACTCCGCCGACACCTTCTGGTGCGGTCTGCTGCTCGGCGGCTGCGGCACCCAGCTGTCGACCAAGCTGTACACCGACAGGGTCTGCCACTTCGCCCACCTGCCCGACCCCACCGGCCTGCACGTGTGCCAGCGCCGCGCCCGGGACGTCTCCAGCGCCGACCACCTCTACGTGAAGTCCGCCGCTCTGGCTTGGCTGGTCGACCAGGAGCACCAGGGTGACGTCCACCTGCGCGAGCCGATCGGCTCCGTCGTCGACATCGCCTGGGAGCACGGGACCCGCGGCCTGCGCCTGCACCTGGACGGCGAGGTGGCACCGGCGTGGGACAACGAGCTCGTCGAGCCGGTCCTCGGCACCTCTGTGCCGGTGGACGTCGACACCCTGGTGCGGCGCCGGTACATCCACCGGGTCCGCCTGGACAGCGTCGGCACCGCGCGCCGGGTGCGCATCGGCACTCAGGCCCCGGCCCGGGACACCGAGTGGTTCACCCTGGGCGAGTGTCACATGTCCCCGGACGGATTCCGTACGCCGGCCGTCGAGGAGATCCTCGCCGCCGCGGAGCGCACCGCCTGGTCGCCCTTCGCCGGCGTTGTCGCGAAGGGCACCACCGCCGTGCAGCGCCTCGAAGCCGCGCTGAAGTCCAAGTCAATGGCGATCCTGCGCTCTGACTGCCGGACGGTCGAAGCCGGCGGACCGTACGAGGGCACCGAGGCCCAGGAGGTGGCCGGCCTGCTGGAGCGGGCCCGGCTGTGGCTGGAGGAGCAGGAGAAGCTGCGAGCGGACCTGTTCGGACGGCTGGCGCAAGCCGTGCGGGACGGTGAGAGCGAGGAGGTGACCTCGCTGCTCACCCAGGCGGACCGCAAGGCCGCCCGCGAGCGGACCCTTGAGCAGCACGACATCGCCCGGCAGGCCGCCGCTTTCCTGAAGGACGAGAAGCGCCGCGCCGCGCAGGCCGCCCGCGAGAACAAGGTCCCCGGACCGGTGGCGCGCAGCCGGTTGAAGGCTCGCGTGGAAAGCAAGGTGGAGCGCGCCCAGTCCCTGCGCGAGTCCCAAGCGCACGGGCGGATGCTGGATCTTCTGGGCCGTCTCGGCCGTGAAGCTGACCAGCTGCCGGTCCGCGAGTTCCGCTACCGGGTGTTCACCTTGTCCAAGGAGGCGGAGGAGGCCCGCGCTCTGGTCACCGCGGAGGAGGCCCGAGCGGTGGAGGGCTGGCTGGCCCGGGCCGAGCAGTCCGAGGGCGGGGCCGAAGCGGCGGTGCGGCCGGGCTCCGGTACGCCAGCGGTTCCGGCTGCGCGCCGGCCGGCACCGGTGCTGGCCGAGACGGCGGCTTCGATGCGGAGCATGTTGAAGTTGATCGCCCGCTCCGGCTCCGCTGTCTCGACCTTGAAGCACGGCCGCAGTCTCGCCGAGGGCCTGCACCGGCTTCACCCCGAGGACCAGGTCCAGGTGCTCATGGCGATCGAGGACAGCACCCGGCCGAAGGAGCCGCTGCTCTGCTCCGTGCTGGCCCTCGCCGACACCGCCTCCCCCGACCTCTACCGGGATCTGGCGTCCCGTCTTGGCCGGCAGGTGCCCGCAGGTGCCAGCGAGGCGGACGAGCACTGGCAGGCCGAAGTCCTCCGGCTCCAGCAACACCCCCACCGCTGACACCAGCACCTTGGGCGCACTGCACGGTCCCGGCCCGCCCGGCCGCCCCGACGCCCGCCAGACCCACCCGTCCACGGAAGAAGCCCGCATGCCCACCGACATCTCCACCGCCCCGCTGCACGACCTGATCACCGACCTCGCCGTCATCAACCGCCCCACCGACCCGGGCACCTGGGGAGGCATCCACAACGCCCAGCAGCAGGCCCACGAGGAACTTTCCCGCTGGCAGAAGGCCAGTGACGACATCGCGGCCGGGGCCGCGAGCGACATGCGCCCGGGCACCGTCGTGCTCGGCCTGGCCGAAGCCCGCGATGCGGTGGCCCTCGCCGAACTCGCCCGCGACTTCGCCGAAACGACCACCCTGCGGGCCAGGGTCGTCCTCAGCCACGCGGGCACCGACCGCTACCGCCTCGACTACCAGGGCGTGGCCATCGCCAGCGCCTCCCGGGCACTCCTGACCACCCTGGTGAACACGGTGACCGACCGCACCAACGGCTACACCGCAGGCCCGGCCCTGCGCACTGCCTCGGTCGTGCTCGCCCCGCTGCTGGACCGCGAGGCGGCGATCCGCCCGCTGGAACACAACGGCCAGTACGACCCGGACCAGGCAACCAGCAACTGGAGCGCCCGCCTGGACGATGCCCTGCTCGCCCTCGGCGGCGCCCGCCGCAGCCACACCGGAGACCTGCCCGTGAAGGAGGTCACCGCCTGGATGGAGACCAACCGCAATCCGCCCGCCGTCCTCACCAGCGGCCTGATCGCCCATCAGATCTCCCAGCCGATCGCAGCGGTGTGGCTGGTCCTGGAGCAGCTCGCCCTGGACGACACCGTCGCTCACGGTGCTGGCGGCTGGACCCTGCTCACCAGGTGATGCGCCCAGGCCGGCCGGTTCACGGGCGCGGTGTCCAGCCGGCCATCTGCTCGGCACTCACCTCGGCCGACAGCGGCCGGGTGGCGTGTCGCCGCACCGTCTCGTCGAAGCCGATGTCGAGGTAGTAGAGGAATCTGCGGCTGTGGTGGCCGGCCACCAGGTCGGTGAACATGGCGCCGTACCGGCCGGCGCCGACGATGCCCTCGACGACGGCGTGGAAGCCGGTGTCGAGGGCGTGCCGGGCCACCAAGCCGATCAGGCCGATGTTGGCGCCGGCGGCGACGTCCCGCTCGTGCAGCACCTCACGGCGCAGCTGGTCCTGCCCGACGATCGCCAGGCCGCAGCCGTACGCGGAGCTGCGCCTGGCCCGCCGAGCCGGGGGGACCTGGGCGGCGAGTTCGATGCCGCGCACCCGGCGCAGCCAGCGGGTCAGGCCGGACAGGGAGGCGGCTGTGGTCGTGCAGGCGGCCACCCCGATGCCTAGCAGTCGGTCGAGGCCGCCGGTGGCGTCGATGCCGACGGCCATGGTGCCGGTGGCCGCTGCGATCGCGGCACCGGTCCGCGAGCCGGCGCCGAGCACCCAGTCAACGGGGACCCACAACACCCCGACGGTGTCATGCAGACGCAGCCGGAGGCCCGCCAGCAGGTAGCCGACGGCCAGGGCCCGGCGCCACCAGGGCGAGGGCACGAGGCCGGAGACCGGGTCGCCGGCTAGGTCCGCCAGCCACGCCCGGCGCAGATGCCCACGGCGGGGCCCCGCGAGTGAGAGCCCGACCCGGGCCAGCACCGGCGGCCGCCGCTGCTCCTGCTGGAACATCATCAGCAGCTCGTAGTCCCTGAGGGCGGTGAAGCACACGTGGGTAGTCGTGGTGGGAGGTCTGCTTCCTTCTCACCAGGGCGTGCCCTCGCTGTCGTCGGACGGAGGGGCGGGCGGGGCGGAGGGCTCGATGCCGCGCACCCGGCGCACCCAGCGGGCCAGGCCGTAGAGGGAGGGAGCGGTCACCGAGCAGGCCTGCACGCCGGTGGTCAGCAGCTGGTGCAGGCCGCCGGTGGCGTCGATGTAGAGGGCGAGGGCGCCGGTGGCGGTGACGACCGCACCGGTGGTGCGGGAGGAGGTCGTCAGCACCCAGTCGGCCGGCTTCCACAGCACCTCCATGGTGTCGTGCAGGCGTAAGCGGACGGCCGCCACCAGGAAGCCGGCGGCCAGGGCCCGGCGCTGGCGGGAAGAGGGCACCAGGCCGGAGGCCGGGTCTCCGGCGAGGTCCGCCAGCCAGGCCTGGCGCAGGTGGCTGCGGCGGCTGCCCGCCAGTCGGACGGCCGCACCCGCCAGCAGCCGGGAGGGCCCCCTCCCCGCGTCGTCCCATGGCTGGCCGAAGGCCTCGGTCCACCGGTCGGTGGCCTCGTACAGGGCGGTGAGGGCCTCGCGTCGGGCGGCGATGTACGGCTCGACCCTCGCCCCCAGGGTCAGGTCCATCTGCAGGGCGTAGGTGATCGTCTTGAGGGGGCCGCAGCGCCGGGAGAGGCACTGGTACAGGTGGGGTTCCTCGGCCCGGACCGCCTCGTGCAACGCCTCGCTGCTGGCGAGAAACGCGTCTACGCACCTGGTGCGGACCCGGTACAGCTCGTCCGGGTCCGGCGGCGGGGTCGGTTCGCCGTGGTGGGTCACGCCGTACCTCCGGCGAGGCGCAGGACGGAGGTGCGCCGGGTCGCGCGGGCCTCCAGGGCCTGCGCGGCCCGCAGGCGCCCGTCGGCGGTGAGGCGGTAGAACAGCCGGCCCGGCCGGCCGGGGTGCGCGGAGGTCTCGGGCCAGGACTCCACCCAACCCAGGTCCGCGAGGCGTTCGAGGATCGGGTACACGGTGCCGGAGCCCAGATCCGCCTCGGTGCAGATCCGCAGCCCCCACACGGGGTCCGAATCGTCGGCGGTGAGCAGGCAGTTCAGTACCCCGATGGTTGGCTTCGTCAGCCGTGGAGAGGTCATGGCTGAAGTGCAGCACACCATCTGACCATATGTCGAACTCGATACATGGAGGGGGGTGTATCCGCAGGTAGAAGGCTGCTTCCGAACTCCCGCAGTCCCGACAGCGGGACTCTGGCAAGAGGGCCCGGCCGGCACCGGTTCCCGAGCGAGACCGCGGCCCGGAATCGGGCGGCGGAGCGGGCGGAGGAGGCCCGGGCGCGCGCTGCCGAGTGGCTGCTGCGGCGCCGGCAGGCGGCGGTGGAGCAGCACCTGGCCCGCGTTGCGGCGCGTCAGGGGCAGGGCCGTGCGGCGGCGGATTTGGTGGATCCGAACGTCGCGGGTAGGAACCGGGCACGGGCCGGCCGAGCGGCGGGCGTCTCGCGAGGCGGGATGCTGACGGCGGGCGCGGATGGGCGGGTCGTTGGTGTCCCGGCGTCGGGTGCACCGGTGGAGTCGACCGGACGGTGCGCTCGCCACGTCGTCGGCGGGATTGGCCGGTTGTTGGTACGACCGCGGCGTGCGGGCGCCGCGGGGCGGCGAGCGGGTCACGACGCGGCCGGCGCCGGTCACGGGCGCTGACCGGGGCGGGCGGGATGTCGTGAAGGCCCTGGGCCGGTGCTGCGTCTGCGGCAGACTGTCCGCATGACCTCACGGCTGCTGCGGATGCACCGGCGATTCCACACCTACGTCTACCAGGCGGCTCGAAGCGGGACTGATCGTCGGTGGGGCGGCTGGATCGGGTGGGCCGCCGTCACGGTCGTGCTCTGCTTCGTGGCCGGGTGGATGGCATCGAAGGCGGGGGCGCTCCTGGACCTGGGTGACGACGGGTTGCAACGCCTCGCCATCTACACCAGGCTCGGGGTCCTCGTCGGAACGGCCATGTGGCTGTTCTTCGAGCCGGGCGAGCAACCTCCGCGCGTGGTGGCGATCACCGCCGGGTGCGTGCTCACCGTCATGGTGGTTCTGATGGCCCTGCTGAGCTGAGGCCCGGGCGTCGCCGGCCCTCCCCCCGGCGGGTCCGGCGCCCGCAGGGCGCCTGGTCCGCGCGCGGTCCTGCCGTAGGGTCCGGAGCAGGCGCTGCCTCAACGCCGGCGTGGAAGCCGCAGCAGGGCCGGGCACCGAGGAAGAGCCCGCGGGAAGTCGGCGGGCCGTCTCCAGCACCGGCCCGTCGTCGACCCGGGCCTGCGTGACCGAGCTCGCGCCGGCAGGAGGCCGCCCTGGAGCAACAGACGGCCGGGCGTCGTTACCCCGCCGCTCGCGCACCCCGAGCCGACGCCTGGTCAGACCCGGTGCCGGGCTGGCTCCTCGGCCCGTACGATCCCCTTCAGCGATCTCCCATCCGGACGGCGGCCGCCGGCACGACCACGGCCACCTGGACGCGCAGGAAGGCTCCATGGGCGGCAAGAGGAAGACCGGGCAGCGGCGAAGCGGCAACCCCTCCGTGCGGGGGGGCGGGTACGGTCACGGTGCCGCGGCAGACTGTCGAGCCGGGTATCACCCTGCTGAACGACGGAAGGGTCGATGTCAAACTGAGCACTGGCGTGTCCCTCCCGGGGGTGATGTTCGATTTCGCGAAGGGGTTCCCCCCGGAACGGGAACGCGACGTGCGCGAAGGGTGGGGCTACGGCATCGAGCTGCCGGCCGTCCTTGACCTCCTGGGCCTGGTCCAGGACGGCCGGGCCGATCCCGCCCAGGCCCGGGAGCTGCTCCTGCGCGCGGCCCGCGAGCTGTACGTCCCGTTCGAGGCGTACACCTTCGAGGACGAGGGCGACCTGGAGGCCCGCTGCCGGCAGGACCCGCGCAACTGCCCGGTCTGCCGCGCGCACCGCGGGTGGTTCGAGGGCGAGCTCAACGCCGCGGACGAACTCTGGGCGCGGTACTCGAAGCCGGAGGCGTACCCGTTCATCGCCGGCCGCAGTGGCCTGCACGAGGTGGCCTGTTCGGTCGTCCGGCGGGCGATGCCGCAGGCCTACGCCCGCCCGGCCGGGGACGCCTACACGACCGAACTGCGCCGGTACGCGCACTCGGTCGACCCTCACAGCGGCGACTCCGACCTTGAGTACGACCGGGGCTACCCGCACTGGAAGGCGATGACCGCCGCCGAGACCCGGGCCTGGACGGCCGAGCACACCGGGCCCAAGGGCGGGCGTTCCTACAAGACCTGCCGCCGCTGCGCCCCGACGCCCTGAGCCGCGCGCCGGGTTCTCGCCCGGGACGCCCGCCGGCCCTGGCGCGCCACGCGGCAGCGGGCCCCAGCACGTGACGAGAGAGCACGAGGAACGGATCATGGAGCAGCCCCCGGCGACGGTGGACGGCATCGTCGAGCGGATCCTGTACGTCGGAAGCAACGGCTTCACCGCCCTGCGGCTGGGCCTGGAGGGCGGGCAGAGCCTCACCGCCAAGGGCGAAATCCTCGTCGGCGTCCAGCCCGGCGAGACGCTCCAGCTCACCGGGACGCACGCCCAACACCCCTCCTACGGCCCCGAGTTTCACGCGGTGGAGTGCCTCTACGTCGAGCCGGCCACGATGCACGCCATCCGCAAGTACCTCGCCTCGGGCCTGGTGCGGGGCATCGGCCCGAAGCTGGCCGACGCCATCGTCGACCACTTCAAGCTGGACACCCTGCAGATCATCGACACCACCCCCGAGCGGCTGCGGGAGGTCCACCTGATCGGGGACGCCCGCTACGCCGGCATCGTCGAGGCGTGGCAGGTCCACCAGGAGATCCGCCAGCTGATGGTGCTCCTGCAGAGCGCCGGGATCTCCCCCAGCCACGCGCCCCGGATCGCCCACCACTTCCGGGTGGAGCGGCAGGAGGCCCACGACGTCACCGACGTGCTGGAGATCGTCCAGGAAGCCCCGTACCGGCTCACCGAGGTCTACCGGATCGGCTTCGCGACCGCCGACAAGCTCGCCCTCGCGCTCGGCTGGCCGGAGCGCAGCCCCGAGCGGCTGCAGGCCGCCCTGGTCCACACCCTGGAGGACTCCGCCGTCCGCGACGGGCAGACCTTCCTCTACGACACCGAGCTGTTCCGCCAGACCGTGGAGAACCTGCGCGACGAGACCCTGGCCGAGTTGCTGCCCGCCCAGCTCGACGTCCTCGCCTCCGAGCGCCGGGTCGTCATCCAGGACCTGCCCCACCGCGGCCGGCTGCGCCCGGCGGTGTTCACCCCGCGCCTGCACGCGGCGGAGACCTCGGTCGCCGCGCGCATTGCCCGGCTGCAGGCCACCACGACGCGCCTGGGCTCCCTGCGCCCGTGGCGCAAGGGGCCGCTGCCGCTGATGGACAGCGCCAGCCGGCTGACCGAGGACCAGGAGGCGGCAGCGCTGATGGCCGTCACCGAGCCCGTGTCCGTGCTGACCGGCGGCCCCGGCTGCGGGAAGTCCTTCACCGTGAAGGCGATCCTCGACCTGGTCGACGCGGTCGGCGGCCGGGTCGGCCTGGCCGCACCCACCGGCCGTGCCGCCAAGCGCCTGCAGGAGATCACCGGCCGCCCGGCCGGCACCGTCCACCGCATGATCGGCAAGCCGAAGGAGGACGACACCGGGCCGCTGAGCCTCTTCGACGCCTACGACCCGCTGGAAGCGGACCTGATCGTGGTCGACGAGGCGTCCATGCTGGAGGTGGCCCTGTTCGACCGGCTCCTCGGCAAACTCGCCCCCGGTGTGCATCTCCTGCTGGTCGGTGACGTCCACCAGCTGCCGAGCGTCGGTGCTGGCCAGGTCCTGCGGGACCTGCTGTCGGTGCCGGAGATCCCGCGGACCCAGCTCAGCACGATCTTCCGCCAGGACGGCGCCAGCACCATCCCCCTCAACGCCCAGCGGATCAACCGCGGCGAAGACCCCCGAAGCGGCGGCGAGTTCTGGTTCCTGCCGGTGCCGGACCACCAGATCACCGACACCGTCGTCGACCTCGTGACCCGGCGGCTGCCCCGGACGTACGGGGTGGGGCCGGGCGACATCCAGGTCCTCGCGCCTGCCACCAAGGGCCAGGCCGGGACCCGCGACCTCGCCCTGGCCGTCCAGGCCGCCGTCAACCCCCACCAGGACGGTACGCCCCAGCACTTCGCCGACGGCCGGCCCTTCCGCCTGAAGGACCGCGTCATCGCCATCCGCAACGACCCGCGCAAGGGCGTCCTCAACGGCACCACGGGCACCATCACCGCGATCGACGACAAGGAACGCCAGATCCACGTCACCATGGACGACCAGGTGGCCGCCGTCTACGGGTACGAGGAACTCGACGAGCTCCTGCACGCCTACGCCATCACCGTCCACCGCTCCCAGGGCAGCGAGTACCCGATCGTCGTCGTGCCGCTCACCATGGGCTCCGCCTACCTGCTTCTGCGCCGCAACCTGCTCTACACCGCGGTCACCCGTGCCCGCCGGATCGTCGTCGTCGTCGGCGACCCCGACGCTCTCGCCACGGCGGTCAAACGGCCGGCCGACCCCCGGAACTCCTCCCTCGCCCCAAGGCTCCACGAAGCCCTGACCGGCAACACGGTACTGCCCCGCCCCACCCGCCACCCCGACGGACAGACCACCTTGTGCTGACCCGCCGCTGCCCGGGCCGGCCCGCCGATCACTTCTCCTGGTCCTCGCCGACGCCGCCCCAGGCCAGGGGGATAAGCCCGGAGGGCAGGTCGAATCCCCAGCCGACGATCGTCTCGGGGCGCATCCCGCAGGTGCCGAGGTGGAACTCCAGGAACGCGCTGGTCAGCCATTCCGGCCGGTGGCCACATCGAGGGCCTCCCTCGTCAGGAGCGAACGGGCCCACGGCGCAATGCGCTCCACGGGCGGCAGGGAGCTCTGCAGGGCATCCAGGGCCCGCAGTCGGTCGTCGAGCAGGCCCAGCCGCCGTAGGGCGAGGGAGTTGACGGCAACCGTTCCGCCGGCCGTGCAGGCGGCCCGTAGCTCGGGAGCGGTGGTCAGGTCGGCCACCACCCGGTGGCGGACATCGACATAGGCGGCGACGGCGGCTCGGTGCTCCTGCGGCACCCCCTCCAACTCGGCCCTGTCGCCCCATGCCGACTCGAAGAGATCCGCTTCCCACCCCCTGGCGGTGGGCCGCAGCCTCGGCGCTGCCTCACCGCCCCGGACCGCATGCACATCCGGCCCCACCCGGCACCAGCTGCCGTCAGGCACGAACGTCTCGGCCAGGTCCCGCAGCAACTCGGTGACGCCGCCGTAGCCCCGGCACAACACGGCGTGCGCGGAGCCGACAGGCCGCCCATCGAACGCCAGCTGGTGCGGAAGAAGATCAATGGTCCGTTCGGTCATGAACCCCTGATCGGCATGTGTGCCCTGATCCTTGATCCTTGAAAGCGCCCCCGCTCCTGCCTCCGACCACCTGTGGCCGGCGAAGCACGGGACCACCGGCACGGGCCCGCCCGCTGCGCCGTTGCCGGCGGCACGACCTCGGCGGCCGGCCGCCCACGACGGTGGCCGCCGTGACCGCCGCCGGCCGGTCGCAGGCCACCGAAAGGCCTCAACTCCGAAGCCGGCCTCGACCGTCAGGGGCTGCCGCTACGCTCCGGACGGCACCCCTGTCCCCGCACCGCCACAGCCTGTCGGAGTTCCCCGTGTTCCGAAGCACCATGCTGTACAGAACCACCCTGACCATCGACTGCACCGACCCCGAGCAACAGCCGGACATCTTCAAGACCCTCCGCGGGAACGCCGCCGCCTGGCTGGACAGCAAGGGCTACGGCTCCGAGGCCCTCGGCTCCTCCGGCCAGCACCAGCTCGACGCCAGCACGACCCTCGACGTAGTCGGCTCCTACAGCCCCGACGGCGACGAAGTCGGCTTGCGCCTGCAGTTCATCGAGCAACAGGCGCAACGGTGGACGACCACGCTCACCGCGGTCGGCCCTGACCTCAGCGGGACCGGTCTGGTGGCAATCGATCTCGAATGCCACACCGGCGGCACCATCCCGCCGAGCGGACCGCCCCGGATCATCCGCGAACTCGTGGCCGCTCTGCCCGTCATCGACGGCCTGGCCCCCGACGCCGCCGGGGGCTGGGCACCGATCACCCGGCTGACCGTCTCCCCTCAGCACATAGCAGCAGCCGACGTCGACGACCTCCTGGAGGTCCTCACCCACCAAGACCGGCGGCGCCCGGTCATCGTGGCCGCCCGCCCCCACCAGGAGTCCCCCCTATGGACCTGGCGCACCGATAAGGCATGGGACCGTGCGGCCGGCTTCGCCTCGCTCTACCTGCTCACCGACCAGGCCGCCGTCACAGCATTCCAGCGCGAGATCGGACCGGACCACTGGGTCGCCCCCGGTGCGGTACGCACATACCTGCCCGGCGTCGATCCGGCCTGGGCCGCCGACCGGTACCGTCACCGCTTCCTGACCTACCAGCGCCTGAACGACCGGCGGGACGAGGCGTGGAGGCACATCGCCAGCAGTGTCCAGGAGCACACCCTCGACGCGCCCGTCCCGGAACGGCTCGCGGGCCTGGTCCTGCTGAACACCAGCCCGGCCCGGCTTCCCCACCAACGCCCAGAGATGCCGTCCCCGATCCACCTCAACCCCGCCGAGGCGCGCAGCGAGGTCAGCCGGCTGACCGGCATGGTGTCCACCCGGGACGAGGAGATCAGCCGCCAGCAGCGCATGCAGCTCAGCCTCCAGCACCAGCTCAACGACGCCAACGCCAAGCTCACCACCTCCGAGGCCAACAACGACAGCGAACTCGCCCAGCACCTCGACTCCCTCGACCTGCTGGACCGGGCCAACCGGGAGATCGACCGCCTCCGAGTCCTCCTGATGGCCCTGGACGCGGGCACCGAGGCCTACGCCCAACAGGAGACCGAGGACGCACCCCGGACCTTCGAGGAGGTCCTCGACCGCATCACTTCCCTCCCCGGCGTCCAGTTCACGGGCGACCGCCCCCGCACCCTGCGCCTCGATGACAGCGATACGCGCAAGGTCCCGGGCTGGGCCCGCAAGGCCTGGCTGGCCCTCCAGGCCCTCAGCAGCTACGCGGAGATCTCCACCAGCGAGGGGTTCAAGGGCAACTTCCGGGAGTTCTGCCTGCGCAGCCCACGCGGCGCCGTCGTCATCTCGGGCAACACCGTCGCCATGGTCGAGTCCGAGGAGACCCTCAACCAGTGGGCCAACGAGCGCATGCTTCCCGTGCCCAAACTGGTCCACACCGAAGGCAAGATCCTGATGGAGGCCCACATCAAACTCGACGTCCGAGGCTCCATCTCCCCCCGGATCCACTTCTACGACGACACCGCCGGTCCGACCGGCAAAGTCCTGGTCGGACTGATCGCCCGTCACCTCACGAACACCAAGACCTGACGACCGGGCCCTGGGGCAGGTGTAGGGTCTCGCGCCCCGCCAGGCCGCTGCGCAGTCGACTCCGATACGAAGCTGAAACGCCGAGTGGCCGACTTGCCTGCGACCGGGCTGACGGAACTGGCCCGGGATCCGGACACCGCCGTTCGTTGCCGTGCCCTGTTCCACCCGCTGCCGCAGACCCGGGTTCGGGAGTGACTGCGGGCCTGGGTGCCATGGGGGGAGATCCGGATCCGTCACTGTTGAGCCAGCTGGGCGTGTACACGCCGTCGCTGGCTGGAGCACCATCCCCGCCGCCGCGGTCTTCGCGCTGATGCCGCTTTGCACTAGTGATGTTAACCCTGAATTTGGGTCACTTCCGTCACTGTTTTCGGTGATGTCAAGTCGCTGGCCTGCATGTTTGTTGGTGATTGAACCGTAGTGACCGAGGAATCGGTCAGTCACTTCATCCGTCCTGGGCAGAGCCCCACGCGGGTCCGTCGTGTTCTCGGCGACGCCTCGGTGTTGGGAACGACGGGCGCAGACCTGCCCGGTCACCAGGGAGCCGACCACCCGGCCTGCGCTTCGGTCGGCCTGCGCTGTCGGCCTCACCCCCGGGTGAAATGGTGGAGGGACTGAACCGACCTGCTGTTGCTTCGCTCAGTCCTGTCCAGTGCGGACAGGGGGGAGGGACTCTGAGGGGGTGAGGGGCTGGCGGACTTCGGTCCCTGGACGGGGCAGCGTTCAGTCCCTGCCCTGTCGTCGCAGGTCAGGGGCTATGTGGGCCCTGTCTCAGGGACCAAAGGGACTCAGTTTCCCAGTTATAACCAGATCTCCTATAAGGGGGCCTCGCGCGGACATATGATCACAGTTCCCCCATAACGACTTCTGCTCATAATGGGAGAACTGAGTCCCTTTGGTCCCTGAGACAGGGCCCACATAGCCCCTGACCTGGGAAAAGACGGGAGGGACCGAGCCCAAAGGCAGAGCGGCAGTTTCCGTCCCTGGTCCTTGAGGGGCGACGGCCCGTCCCTTCTGATCGGGGACCGAAGGGTCTGGAGGGACTGAGTCTGCAATTGAGAGTTCTCCCCGGCGCGCCCCCACACCCCGAGCAGCCGAGCCGATACAGTTTCGGAGTTCGGTCCCTTGGGACCCTCTCAAACCGGACAGAACACTTGACTTGTGTGCAGTAAGGCTGATCCGACTGCCTGCTGGTACACCAGTCGTCAGCCGGGTGAGGGGATGCGCGAACCCGCAGTGCGCCACGCTAGGCTCTGGATTCCATTCCAGAATCCGGTCCCTTCGGTCCCTTCGGCCCCTGTCCACCACCCGGCGGACGCCCGCCAGGAGAGGGCCGTCCCTAGCAGAGGAAAGCGCGTGCCAGCAGCCGAGCCGAGCGGCTCCTCCCCCTCGGGGACCGCGCGCGGGCTCGAGGTGGCCCGCTGGTGCGCGACGCAAGGATGGCCGGTCCACCCCCTCTCACCTGGACGGAAAACCCCAGCTGGCAGCTGCGGCAGGTGCCAGGAGGAGAAGGACGACCCGCAGACGTGCCCCTGCCTCCCGCAGGGCCGTTATTGCCACGGCTTCCACGCGGCTACCACCGACCCGCTGTTGGTGGACACCTGGTGGCAGGAGGGACCCGCTTACGGGGTCGGGGTCGCGTGCGGGCCAGCGGACCTGGTCGTGATCGACATCGACATGCACAGCGAGACTGTGCCCGAGCGAAAGCTGCTCCTGCCCGGCATCCAGATCCCGGAGCAGGTCAACCTCGACGGGCTGGCCTCCGGCTACGACACCCTCGCCCTGCTGGCCGCCTACCGGAGGCAAGACGACCCCGCCAAGGACACCTCGACCCTGAGGGTACGTACCCCATCCGGCGGCCTCCACGTCTGGTACCGCAGCACCGTACGGTTCCGGTCCTCCACCGGTTCCAGCTCCCGCGTCGCCCTGGCCTGGCAGGTGGACATCAGGGCCCACGGCGGGTACATCATCGCCCCCGGGACCCGGACCCCCGCCGGGACCTACAAGCCCGTCGGTTCTGCTCGACTGCCCGCGCCTCTGCCCGGCTGGCTTGCCGACGAGCTGACCCGCACCGGCCACCAGGTGAGCGCGGAAGACGATGCCCCAGCTCCCACTCCAGACTTGCCTCCTCGGCCGACTCTGGCCGTTAGGCGCAGTTCTCGCGCCGCCGAACGCACCCTCGCCCCGTTGCTGGACGAGGTCGCCGGGTGCGCACGTGTTCCCGAGGGCGCCGGCTTCACGGAGAAGCTGAACAGGGCCGCCTACACTGCGGGCGGCCTGATGGCCGCCGGCCACCTTGGTGAAGGGGAAGCCGCCAACCTGGTCCGGAACGCGGCCCTGGCCGCCCGCCCTCAACAGGCACGCCGCATCGAAGACCTGATCACCACCTCCCTCGCCGCGGGCGCCCGCCGCCCGTTCCACCTCAAAGGACCCCGTTCATGAGCGCCGCCGACACCCCCCGCGTGTTCGACGCCGTTGCCGCGGCCCAGGAGATGCTTGACTTCGAGGAGCAGCTGACCCCCTCAGCGGCGCTCCCGGCTCAGAAGATCACCGAATCCGCAGCCCGGCGCGACGAAGACGGCCTGCTGCCGAACATGCTGACGGACCGCGGCAACGCGAAGCTCTTCATCCGGCTGTACCAGGACGAGTTCCGCCACGTGGAGGGACTGGGCTGGTACCAGTGGGCCGGATACCGGTGGGAGCGGGGCGGGGAGAAGGCCGTCCTGTGGGCCGCCGGCGAACTCGCCGAGCAGATGCCGGACAGCGACCCCGCCATGATCTACACCGACCGGGAGATCGCACTCCACCGTCGACGCGCCAGCTCGACCGCCGGGATCAAGGCGTTCCTGGACCAGGCCAAGGCCTCCCCCGCTTTGTCCATGGCCGCTGCCGACCTGGACAGTGACCCCTGGGCGCTCTGCACCCCGGCCGGAGTGGTCGACCTGCGCACCGGTGAACTCCACAAGCCCTCCCCCGCCGACGGCAGTCACTCCCGCGCCACCAGCGTGGCCCCCCAGGACATGCCGACCCCACGCTGGAACCGCTTCCTCGGCGAGACCTTCGGCGACGACCAGGAGGGCAGGGAGATGATCGATTTCCTGCACATCCTGCTCGGCTACTCCACCACCGGTGACGTCGGCGGCCAGGTCATGCCCTTCCTCTACGGCCAGGGCAAGAACGGCAAGTCTGTCCTGCTCGACGTCATGCTGCAGTTGCTCGGCGACTACGCGGACGCAGCCCCGCCAGGCTTCCTGATGGACCGCGGGGCCTACGCCGAACACAGCACCGAGCTCACCGAACTCCACGGCCGGCGCCTGATGGTCTGCTCGGAGCTCAAGGCGAGCGACCGCTTCGACGAGGCCCGGGTCAAGCTGCTCACCGGCGGCGACAAGATCAAGGCCCGCCGGATGCGCCAGGACTACTTCTCCTTCCCGCCGACCCACCACCTGTGGCTGCTGGGCAACCACAGGCCCGAGGTCACCACGGGCGGGTTCGCCTTCTGGCGCCGCATCCGCCTGGTGCCCTTCCTGAAGACGGTCGACGACGAGAACAAGATCGACAACCTGGCCAAGGAACTGGTCTGCGACGAGGGCCCCGGCATCCTGCACTGGGTCGTTCAGGGCGCGGCGCGGTACCACTCACTGCGTGTGAGGCGCCAAGCCGGAGCGAAGGTCCCCGACCCGCTGGAAGGGCCGGCCCGGGTACGCCTGGCTACCGACGCCTACGCCACCACCGAGGACACCATCGGGCGTTTCCTCGCCGAGTGCTGCACCCGCACCAGCGAGGAACCCGAGCTTCGCGTCGAACAGGGCCAGCTCTACGCCGCCTACGTCGCCTGGTGCAACTCCGGCGAGGGCATCCGTCCCACCAGCAACCGGTCCTTCGCCAGCCGCGTGCGCACCGACCTCGGCCTGGCCACCCCCAATGAGATGGTCAAGAGCAACGGGCGCAAGTTCTACCCGGGGATCGGCCTCCTCCTTGCCGACTGATCGCACCCCCACGCGCGCAGCGCCCACCCGGACCGCCGCCCATGCCGCCTACCCCCGGCGGGTTCGGCCGCTCTACGATGCAGACACCACCCGTCCACCCGTCCCCGGTCCCCCGCCCCGGCACGCAACCACACAGGAAGGCATCCGGTCATGAGCTCGCTACTGGACGTCAGGGCTCTCAGCCACGAGAAGGCCGTGGTGTGGCTGGAAGACCCCTCCGGCCTGGACTACGTACGCCAGACCATCGACAAGACCCCCCGTCGCCAAGGTAGGCCCCGCTGGCTGCGCGACGGCCGCATGGTCGGCTACGCCGAACTCGACGCCACGGCGGAGGCCGACCCCGACAGCGGTCTGCATCGCCGCCGAGTCCTCTTCCTCTTGCCTCACGACCGTGACCGCGACCCCGGCGGCCTCTACGCCGCCGGCGCACCGGGCGAAGCCGTCGACCCCAGCACCATCCAGCCTCGCGTCGTCGGCGAGAAGACCGTCCGCTCCCAGCGCGGCCGCACCAGCGCCTGACCCTGTCTGGCAGCAGGACCAGGACGAGGAGGGGCCCATCGGGCCCGCAGCCGGTTCGGCTGGAGCTGCCCGGCGGAATCGTGGACGCCGGTGAAGTCACCCGCGCTGCCGCCGCCCGGAACAAGGAAGAGTGGGGCTGGGCGCCCGGCCCCGCCGAGCGCGCGGTTACCGGCCTGCCCATGGTCACGGTCCCGGCGGTGAGGGCATCGCGGGGCCACGTCGCCCGGCCGAGCCGGGTCCCTGCCGAGCGGCCGTGGGCAAGGGTGGAAACTCCACTGTCCCGGCGGCCAGCAGGCGACGGCCTCAAGGCAGGCAACTGGCGTGCCGATACCGGCGAACGTGACCTGGAACGACCCCCGCAAGGACTCGGATTTCCTGGCCTGGCGCACCGAACAGAACGCCGCAGACACCGCCTGCGGTCCCGCCATGCGCATGAGCGACGTCCCCGAGTTCCTCGAAGGCCGACGATAGCTCGAACTCGCCCTACAGCTGCTGCAGAACCCCGAGAAAGCCGGCGCGCTCGCCGCAGCGCGAGCGGCGATCCGCGAAGGACTCGGCCTCGTCCCGCAGCCCCGGCCGGACTCCGAGTGCGCCGTCGAACGCTGAAGGCGGCGCCCGTGACCGAGAGAGGAACCCGCCGCGCTGTGCACCCGCAGGACCTGCGGACGGTGTGTGCCCCTCAGCGCCGCCGAGCGGGTGGCCGACGCCGACCGATCAGGTGAACCCGGCGTCCATTCGGCCCCACGAACTGGTGCCGGACCCGCGCCTTCGCCATGATCCGGCCAACCCGTAACGTCGGCACGGCCCGGGCCGCGCCCTGACCCGGAAGGCCCGGTGTGCGTCAGCCCGTCCACGCAGGCACCTGGCGAGTGACCTCGACCGATGTCCGCACCGTGCCGTGTCCGACCTGCGGAACCCGCGCCGGCCAACGGTGCGTCACGCTCCGGGACAAACCCTGCCCCGCGCTGCACCGGGCCCGCACCCACCGCTACCTCGAAGTCCGCTTCGGCCTGCGCCCCCAGACCACCACCACCTGGCAGGCCCTGCTCTCGGCCACCGAGGCCCGGCGCCGCGGCGCGCTCCTGCGCACGAGGTTCCGCGACCTGGACAACCGGCTCTGGCAGCCGACCGCCGACTCCCTCCTCGACACCATCGCCGTCGACTCCGCCGCGTACGAGGAAGCCGTCATCGCCGAGGCCTGCGGCCGCACCGGCCCGGACGCCACCGACTTCCTCTTCAGCCCCGACTGGATCGACGAGTCACTGGA
Source organism: Kitasatospora sp. NBC_01300 (assembly GCF_041435235.1). Taxonomy (NCBI): domain Bacteria; kingdom Bacillati; phylum Actinomycetota; class Actinomycetes; order Kitasatosporales; family Streptomycetaceae; genus Kitasatospora; species Kitasatospora sp. NBC_01300. The sequence goes on from NZ_CP108410.1 coordinate 120,565, forward strand.
CGCTCTGCTGCGGGCGGCCCACGACCTGCAGATCCGGGCCGAGACCGACCAGATCGCCACAGGCACCAGCAACCGCGAGCTGATTCGGTGCCGCGACGCCGTCCGGCGCCGCCTGAAGGAGATGCGCGCACTCGCCGACCGGACGAGAAAGGCCTCCCTCCCCTCGAACCACGCCACCGCGGAGGCCACCGACCCCCACCAGGTGGCCACCGCCTGGGTGGGCCGCTTCCTGAAAGCCGAGCGGCGCCACCTCGTCACCGAGCACGCCCTGGCCGCCGGCATGGACGCCGCCCAGCTGGACAAGGGAACCTTCCACGAACGCGTCGCCCGCCTGGTCGCCACCGGCCGCATGAAGGCCCCGGTCGGCCCCCAAGTCGAGCGCCTGCTCTCCTCCCCGACAGACACCCTTCGCGAAACCGTCCTGCGCGACGCCCTCCAACCCGGCGCCCGCACCGACGCCCTCGGCCACCCCCTGGTGCTGGAGACCTGGGCCGAGCAACTGGACTTCCTGTCCACCGTCGCCGCCCCCGCCGCGTACGCCGCACCGACCGGCCGGCTCTCCGCACTGCCCCCGATGACGTCGGCCCGGATGACAACAGCAGCCGCCGACGAACTGGCCGGCCGCCGCCAGACCCTCGCCCGCCTGATCGAACGCACCCACGAATGCGAGCGGCTGCGCCTGGCCGTCAGCGACACCGTCACGGCACTGGACAGAACGGCCCCCGGACGAGAAGCCCTCGGCGGAGCGATCCGGGCCGCCGACGAGGAACTGCGCCGCCGGCACCCCGAGCTGTACGCGATCGCCCGCGCCCACCTGTACGCCTACCAGGACCCCTCGGGACGCCTCGCGGAATCCTGGCCGGACCACCATGCCGCCGTACGCAGCACAGTCCTGCTGGCCCTGGAACGCTTCTCCCAGGCCCCGACCGCACTGCTGGTGTGAACCCGCCCCCACAAGCCGACCGAGAGGCCGCCTCGTGCCCCTGGACCCCTTCGTCCGCCAGTTCGTCACCAACGCCTTCAGCCGCAGGTGGATCAGCCACCTCGCGGAACTCAAGGGCGGCCTGAGCGACCCCACGTCCACCTACACCGCGGCCGTCCGCGAAGGCCTGCGCACCCTGATCGACACGAAGGAGCTCACCCTCGCGGAGTGGGACAGGCTCACCGGCGTGCCGATGAAGTCGACCACCGCGCTCTACACCTACCTCGACAAGGTCTACAGCTACTTCTTCTCGGGCCGCCCGCTGCCGGACCCGGCCCGATGGGCCGCCCCCACCCCCGCTCCGGAACCCGGCACCGTCCGGGTCCGCGCCCCAAGATCCGAGCACACCATCAGCGCACCGCGCAGATAGCCGCGTCCAGCCCGTAACCCGCCGGCTCCCGGACCGGGCCGCTCGACCCCCAGATCACCCCCACGGTGAAGCCACAGCCCCACCGCCTCCGCCACCCGGACCGGTACACCCTGCGCAGAAGGGCCAGACCGGACGCCGACACCCTCCCGCAACCGTCACTGCGCAACCATTGCGCGCGCCTGACCAGCGGAAACACCGCCCTGATCGCCCGCTGCGCAACGGCGGCGCGGTCCTGCGCAAGGCGCCATTGCGCATGATCATCTCTGCGCATGCCGTCATTGCGCAGACGGGCGGCGCTGCGCAATCCCGCTGCCCGGGCCTGTCCGCCCCCTGCCCCCGTGAACCCCGGGACGGCGGCCCAGGACACGTCCTGCGGGGCACCCCCTGACTCCCCGAGGCACGGGATGAGCGAGGGGTGGCCGGGTTAGGCGGCCCGTTCCCTGCGGTGGGGCCGAGCCCCGGGCCGCTTCGGGGGACGGGGCCCGGCCTGTCGGAGTCGTATCAGGCGGTGGTCGCGTCAGCGCGCTTGGCGTTCACCCTGGTGATCACGTTGCGGACGTCCTCGCCCGTCATGGACGTCACGGTGCCCACGATGAAGCGGGGGCTCAGGGCAAGGATCAGATCCTCCAGATCGGCGTCGCCGTGCTTGTCCCGGACGTGCCCGGCGATCGCCATGCTGACGTCGACGCGGTCGGCGTCGGCCGGCCACGTCGGGCCGAGGTAGTCGCACAGGCGGCAGCCCGCAGTGAGGGTGTCGAGCGTCGTCTTCGTCGTCATGTCCTGTCCAACGCGGCCAGCCACCGCCGGATACGGTGCTGCCGGGCACCGGTTCCGGAGGGACTTTCAGAGCCGGTCGGCCACGTCGGCGGTGGACGTCGCCAACAGCACGCCCGGTGGACCCGCCGGCGCCGGGCCCGCCGCGACCGTCACGGTGTCTCCTGGCAGGAGCGTTCGGCCGCGATTCTGGCGACCGACCGGGCAGCGGCCGCGAGCGCGCAGCGGTCGGCGCCCGTCACCGTGATGATGGTGTCATCGCTCCAGCCCAGTGCGTGGCGCATCAGCACTACGTCCTGCTGGTCCGTGGTCAGGTGGGCCACCGGGGCCAGGGCACGGGGCCCGGCACGGCCGGCCAGGGCGGCACGGACCAGCCGCCAGGTGGCGGCCGCCGCGTCGGGGGCGGCCAGGACGCTCTGCCAGCAGGCCGCGACCTCGGTGACGGCGGTGCGGACAGCCAGCGGCACGTCCTCGGGCGGCATGAGCAGCCCGGCGTAGTCGAGGTAGTGGTGGAAGTGGGACTCCAGCAGGGTGGTGACGCCCAGCGCCGGGTCGTGCCGGCGGCGGGGCGGGGTGGAGGAGGGGGGCATGCGTTTCTTCCGGTCAGCCGAAGGCCTCGGCGGGCGGTCCGGCGTAGTCGTTGTTGTAGGTGTGGTGGTGGCGGGCCAGCTGGACGCGCTCCCACAGCGGCAGGACGAAGGCGGGGTCGGCGCGCAGGACATCCAAGACGGCCTCGACCGTCTGCCAGTCCGGCACGCGGTCACCCGAGAGCAGGTCAGCTGCGGCCTGTGGGCTGACACGTCCCTGGGAGGAATGGCTGATCGCCAGCGGGCCGGGGGCGAAGGCCGCCAGGTGGAGACCGCGAACCGCCGCGACGAAGGCCCCCACGTACTGGGCCTCGACGATCGGCGTCGCGTCGAACGGCCGCTCGGGCAGGATGCCGCGGGCGGCGTCCCACAGCGGTCGGATCTCGGCCGGACAGCCACCCGCGGCCTCGACCAGGGCGCAGGTGACCGGCCAGGAGGGGATCCGGTCGCTGACGAACATCCGGGAGATCCTGGAGGGCGACACCCCGGCAGCGGCAGCCAGTTCCAGTGAGGAGCGTCCCGACCGCCGCTGCAGGAAAGACAGTGCGCTCGCGAGCTTGGCCGCGGCGACCGCCGACAGCGATTCGGTGGGATCAGCCGGCGAAGCCGAGGGCAGCGGGACGGTCGGCACTTGTCCGCCCTCCGGGTTCCGACGGACCGCTGTCGAGGGGCCCGCAAGCGAGGCCGGGGCGGCTATCGCCCCGGTCACCGGCTGCCCGCGCCGGGCGCGGGTCTTGCGCTGGACGAGGCGCCGGGCAGCGTAGGCCTCGTCCCAGCGCCGGCGCGCCGTGTCGGCGGACCGCCCGGTCCACTGCCCGATCGCCGCCCAGGGCAGCTTGCGGGCGCGAGCCTGGAGCGCGACGTGTGCCCGCAGGTCCTCCAGGTCCTCCTCCGCCTCCGCGATGAGCCCGAGGACGGCCTGGACGTCCTCGCCAGGCTGCGCGGCGGCGACCGCGGCCGCGGCCTGGGCGAGCCGGCGGGCGAGCGCGAGGTGGTCGCGCGCCAGCGCGCTGACGAGGTCGTCGAGGGTTCGGTCGGTCGGTGCGGCCTTGCGGGCACGATCGGCCTGCTGCTGGCAGCGCGTGCGGCAGTAGGACGGGGTGCGGCCCCGGCGCTGGGGGCGGGTGAAGCGGCCCTGGCACCACAGGCAGCGCAGGATCTGGGTCACGAGAGGCTCCGTGCCGAACGGCCGGTCCCCGCAGGCGCCGGGGACCGAAAGAGGGGAGAAGGGAAGCCCCCGGCGGCCGGTCGCCGGCCCGCCGAGGGGGAAGTCCGCGCGGCGCGACAGCGCGGGGTCGAGCCCCAGCCCTGCCGCGCCGTGCCGCCGCTAGAGCCTCCGACGGGTCCGTCGCGTCTTCCCGGGGCGGTAGCCGTTGGTGAGTACCCACACCAGGACGCAGACCAGTCGGACCGCGTCACGGCCGCACTGCCCGACCGGCACCTCGGTGATCCAGATCACGAGCACCACCAGCGCCACGAAGGCGGGCACCTGCTGATCGACCGACAGGGCGAGGCCCTGCCAGGGGCCCTGCCGCGTTTGGCCAACGGGCCGGACGGGGATGGTAGCGTCGAGCGGACCGATCCGGCGCGTACAGGCACGCCGGGACCGGCCCAGGGCGGGCAGCCGCATGGCTCCTCCAGGGTTCGGTTGGGACGGTTAGCGAGTAGGGACCCCGGCGGCCTGGCGACCAACCTTCACCCCGGGGCCCTTTTCGTTTGTGTCGGACAGTAACCCGGTGCGCGCGCGGAGTGGGAGCCGAATCGGGCAGAAATGCGGCTTGTCCTCATATCTACGAAGACCAGCGCCCGTATCAGGGCTCACCACCGGTCACATACGCTCAAGCCGCTGCATGCTTCAGTCATATGCCCATCGCGCGGGCGAAGCGCACCTCCCACCCGGGCGACCGGCGCTCCCCCGGCCGGCACGGTCTTCAAGCACCCCGGGCCGCCGCCTCGGCCGTCTCCGCCACCGCCAGAGCGGTGAGCACCGCAGCCTCCGCGACCTTCGGGTCCTGCTCCACCACAGCCGCCAGGACCGCATGGCCCAGCGCAGCGCGCACACCCTCGTGCGCCTCCCGCCCCGCTGCGGACAGCTCGACCAACGCCGCCCGCAACCACCCGACGACATCGCCCTGATGGTCGTCCTCCAAGTCGTGGAACGTCAGTGGGAAGACCCACTCCCGGCTGTGCGACCGCAACACCTCCGCGAAGCCCCGGTACTCCAACAGCACCCCGCAGCGCAGCTCCCCCTCCTCCACCACCCTGCTGCCGCCCTTCCAGCTGTCGGCCAGCCAGCGGTGACGGACGCACGTGTGCAGGACGTAGTCGTACACACGGTCGCGGCGCCGGCTTCGGCGCTCAAGGACATAGGTCGCAGCTGAGGAGCAAGTGGTGAGCCGGCGCAGGGTCATGGCGGGTCCTCCCGAGTCGTGGAACCCAGATCGTGCCGCGCCCGCCTGCCGCGCGCTGCCCAGCACTGGGCAGCAGCACCGTGACGCAGACCACACAGAGCCACGGGACGGCACCCCGGCGAGACCACCCACCGACTCTCCCGGGCCGGGCCACGCGGAGACCGCCTCGTCCCCGGAGCCCGTCAGCGGCGTCCGAGCTCCTGCCCGAGGCCAGGCCACACCTCCAGCGCGCCGCGCAGGTAGTGGCTGACCCAGCGACATCCGAACTCATCGTCAACCGCGCCGCCGGTACCCGGGCGCAGCCCGGCCAGGCGATCGCCGACGGCCGCGACCAGGCCGGCCAGGGACGGCGACGTCCACACCTGCGCCTCAGGGCACTCGTCCTGGTCGTCCTCGGGCTCCGGGCAGTCGATCCCGACCCAGCCGACAGCGGAGGCGTAGAGCACCCCCTGGAAGCTCTCCTCCCCGAGGTCCTCGTCAAAGCCGGTCTGCTGGAAGAAGTGCAGCGTGACCGTCGAGGCCCGCAGCCGCTCCAGGCCGACGCCGAAGTCCGGCGCACCGAGCAGGTGCTGCTGGAGAGCAGAGGCGGCGAACTGCCCGAGTTCGTCGTCCCCGTCTCCGGGCACCGCCAGCTGCCACCGCTCCATGTTCCAGCCGCCCACTTCCGGGTGGAGGGAGTGGAAACCCTCCTCGACCACCGGATGCCCTGCACCCGGGTCGCCGGCGGGGGCGAGGTCCTGGCAGGGCGGCGCGTAGACACCCTTGTCGTGCAGCTCGCGGCGCAGCGCATCCTCGTGCTCGTGGGACAGGCCACGTACGGCGCCCAGAACGATTCCGAGGAAGCGGTCCTGGACCGCGCCGGTGAACTCCACCCCCTCGGGAAGGCGCAGCGGCCCACCCTTGACCAAGGAGTTCATGGTCTCGGCGAGCAGCAGCGCCACCTGCCGGTCGGTCCCGTCCGGCTCGGCCTGCGCGGTGGTCTCCATCAGCGGTTCTCCTCTGCTGCGCCGCCCGCGCGCCGAACGGCTGGCAGGCGGTCACTTTCCGGGATTGGCGACGAACTGTCAGTGCTCATAGATACCGTCTGTGGCGGAGCGGCAGGAGCCGTTTCGAGAGATGGAGGGGCACGGGTGGACAAGGTCTCCGCACGGTTCGCGCAACTGCAGAAGAACGTCGGGCGGTGCCACGCCACCGCGGCCGCCCTCGAACCCGGCACCGACGGCCGCCAGGCCGCCTTCGACGCCCTGCTGGCCGCCGCCGACAGCCTCCTCGCCTACGACGCGAAGGTGCCCGGTCTGCGCCAGGAACCCGCCCGCCGCACCACCCAGGCGGTCGTGCTGTGGACCTCCCGAGGCACGGCCGCCGTCGCCGCGCTCACCGCCGCCGCCGTGATCCCCGGCTGGGCGCCATGGGGCTGGCTGCTCCTGGTGCTGCCGGTCCTCGCCGTCGCCCTGAACTCGGGCCTGACGGCCAAGCCGCTGCCGAAGGGCCGCCCGCACCAGCGCTTCAGGGCCAGCGCGATACTGCTCGCCGCCTGCGCGCTCCTGCTGGGCGCCGTCGCCCTCGGCGTGCTGAGCGCCTGGTGGGTCATCGGCGTGCTCGGCTGCGCCGCTGCCTCCTTCGCCACCGGCCTCCCGGACGACCCGAACACGAACAGGAGCACCAGGTGACCACCCCCTACAACGGAGACCTGGAGCGCAAGGTCCGCGAGCTCGGCTACTCGGTGGGCAACGTGGAGTCGAGCCTGCGGAGCCTGCGCGATGAGTTCGAAGAAGACCGGTCAGGCAGCCGCAGTCGCCTGGACACCGTCCAACTCGACCTGCGCGAGCGCAAGAGCGAGGCCGAGGACCTGGACGAGCGTGCCGACGGACACGACGAGGACATCGTGTTCCTGCGTCGCGCGGTCGGTGACCTCGGCCAGCGGATCGCCTGGCTGGAACGCCGGGTGCGCACCGCGGCCGGCGGCCGCGCCGTCGACCTCGACGCCACCGACCACGAGACCAAGCTGTTGGTGAAGAAGATCGCCGCCGGGCGGGCCGCCGAAGCCCAACTGCTGCCCGCAGCCGACCGTGCCCGTCACGTCCGCAGCGTGAACGCCTACCAGGAGGCGGCCGCCCGCCAGGAGAAGACCCGCGCCGCCGTCCTGGAGGCCGCGGCCACCCTGGCCACCGCCGCCCACGGCAGCGATGCGTTCACGAAGGCGACTGACGCCTACCGCCAGTCCCGCACGAACCTGCGCGCCACGGAAACCCACCTCGGGAGCCTCAAGCGAACTGCGGACACAGCCCGCACCGCCCTCGACCGCGACGAATCCCTCGACCAAACCCTCAGCGAGGCCGCAGCCGCCGGCCAGTCCGCCCACCAACACCTCACCCGGATCGCCCGGGCCCGCATCAGCGCCGCCCTCGCCGGCACCGACCTCCTCCCGGTGTGGTTCGCCGCCGCCCTGGGCCCGATGCCGCCGCGCGAGGACACCGAGGCCTGGCTCGACACCGCGACCCGGGCCCTGACCTACCGGCTCTCCTACTCGATCCGGGACGAGGTCCTGGCCCTCGGGTCCATCCCCGCCCAGGCCACCGCCCGCCAGCGCGCCGACCACCAAACCGCCGAACAGGGCCTGCGACGGTGACCACTCCCCCGCCCGCCGCGGCCACCGCGCCGCTCCGGCTCGACCCCGTCCTCGCCGACCGCGTCATGGACGCCCTTCACCTCGCCGGCCTCCCTATCGCCCACGGTGGCCACGGCCCCGGCGTCCACCTGCGTCCCGCCGAACCCCTCACCGAGGAGGACGACTGCCACGGCCTGATCGCCCTGCACTGGCTCCCCTCCCGGCGCCTCGCGCACGCGGCCGCCACCGAGCACCACCAGCAGCCCGCCCACACCGCCCAGCAACTCGTCGTCAACGCCGTCCAGCACGCCCTGATCGCACTCCTCCCCCTCCTCGGCACCGCCGCGGGCGAAGCCTCCACCCTCTGGGAGATCCGCGTCGCCGACGCCGAACCCCTCCCCCGAGACCTCACCGGCCCGCCCGGCCCCCGCCCCAACGGGCCCGAGCCCATCGCCCCCGGCATCCGACCCGACGTCATCACCGCCGTCCACCGCAGCGCCACCCTCGCCGGCCTGCCCAGCGCCCACCACCCCGGCGACCCCGGCATCACGCTGCGCCGGTGCCCGCCGCTGGCCCCCGACGACACCACCGGGATCGCCGACCTCGGCTGGAACCCCTCCCGCCGCCTCACGGCCGCCACCAGCCCCGTCGCCGCAACCCTGCGCACCGCCATTGAAGAAGGCATCCGCCAGGCACTGCCCGTCGCCCTTGGCGCCTGCGGACTCGACGTGTGGTGGCGCCGCCCCGAAGGCCTCCCCGCGCAGCTGCGCGCCTACGGGCCCAGCGCCAACCCACCGATCCGCCGCTGAACCTGCACTCCGCGTCTTCCGCCCGTGCCCCGGTCCCATCGAATCCGCCCCGGCCTGATCCCTGCTCTGAAAGACTGTGCGTCACCGAATCGGCACGTTGAGACACCTCCAGGGGGCGACCGCAGGTGACCGAGAGCCAGCATGACCTGACGCTGACGTACGACCCCAACAAGACCTGGGCGCACTTCCTCCTCTACACGGAACCCGAGCGCGGGATCATCGGCGCGAGTCTGAACGCCACCGTCAAAATCGAGCGCACCAGTGCCTACGTCCAGGAGTGGGAGCAGCGCCTGCGCCGCTGCACCCCCAACCCGTTGCACACCACCATGGTCGACAACAAGGACATCCCCGCCCTCTTTCACCCGTGCGTGGAAGAGGACAAGGAGAGCCCCAGCGCGGTCGACGGCACCGGTTGCACCTGTTACCGGACTTCCCTCGACCCCGCGACGGGCATGCCCGTGGTCTCCTGGCACTACCGCACCAGCACCGGCGACTCCCCCGCGAGCATCCTGCCGTGGAAGACCGACAGCGACACCCCGATCGACCGCTGGACCCACCACACCTACGCCCCGCTCGGCCTGCGCGACACCGAGACCTGCACCTCGCTGATCATCGACCGGCGCAGCGGACACTTCTGGCTGCGGTCCGACCACGGCACCCTCTACCTGCTGCCCGAGCGCAACGGCCACGGCCACGGCCTCGAAGGCGCGAGCGGCCGCGGCGCGCTGGCCGACTTCATCCAGCAGCTGGTGGAATCCGAGGGCCAGGACACCTCCGTCGCGGCGCCCCGCAAGCGCACACCGACGGCACCGGGGATCGAGGCGTTCCTGCAGAGCCCGGAAGCCAGGCGTACCCAGGAACTCTCCCTCACCGACTTGAGGAACCTCGCCGTCTAGGCCGAGCCTGCCGACCCGGGCCAGCACGAACCGCGGGGGCGGCACTCCACAGCCAGCAGGCAGCGCTGGTCCGGGACCGGTTCCGAACGGCAGCGGACCAGCGTGCCCAGCCCCGGGCCCGAGTCGACCGGCCAGGGCTCGGGCAGGCGGGAGCGTTGCTCCCCCAGGGAGGCCAACTGGCGGCGGAGGGCGGACACGCCCCGCCGGTGACGTCGAGAGCGGAGGGACCGCGCCCGGTGCCCCGCCGCTGCTCGCCCAGGTACAGCGACATCGACCGGCGGCGGGCGGTTCCCCCAACAGCCCGCATACCGCTACCGTCGACCATGACCGCAGACCTGCGGCGCATAGCCCAGGAGGAGACCAGGTGACCACTCAGCCCGGCCACCAGGCCCCGGAGACGCCGAAGCCGACAACCCTGCGCGAGCTGCGCGTCGCGCTCTCGCGCTACGGCCTGCCAGGAGACCGCGAAGCCTTCGAGCAGGACCTCTCCGCGGCCCTCGACGCATCCCCGATCGGTGACTTCGCCGCCGTGACCGAGGTCATCGCGACCTACCGAGACCGGCTCACCTTGCGTACCAGCGCACACGCGATGGCCTCGCTCGCCGCCCCCATCGGCGGCCAGAAGTGGATCCCGGCCACCGAGGCCATCGCCCGGGCGCGCGAAGCAGCCACGGACCGCGACCGATGACCGAGCAGCCGGACCGCCCCCGAACCGACCCGCTGCACGTATTCCTCTCCGACGCCGCCGAGCGGACCCTGGCCACCCTGCGGCCCGACGAGCTGGACGTCGTCGAGAAGCTCGTCGAACGCCTCTCAGTTCACCCGAGGCTCGGAATCCCGGTGCCCGGAGGAGCGGACCCCGAGGTGGACGACTACACCGCCCGCACCGACCCCGCCGCCGTCACCGGAGACCGCATCAGCGTCATCTATCGCGTGCACGATCACATGGGCGCGGTGTTCATCACCTGGATCATCTCCGGCCCCTAGCGGTGCTGCCGGCCCGCGAGACCTGCAGCAGCACCTGTCGGTCCCACCCGGCATGATGCCGATCATGACCGACGAAGCACCCACGCTCGCCTCCTCCACCGACTACGCCGACGCCGTGGCCACCGCCGTACAGGCGGCAGCCGCCTACTACACCGACGGCAGCGCACCCCTCGGTGACGACGAGTACGACGCCCTGCTGCGCGCCATCGCCGCCTACGAGGACACCCACCCCGGCGAGGTGCTGCCCGACTCCCCCACCGGCAAGGTCGCCGCCGGCGCCGTGCAGGGCGACATTCCGCACAGCGTGCCCACTCGTCGCCGGCGACAAGGCAGGCTCCAAGCGCGCCAAGGCCGAGGAACTCGGCGTTCCCGTGAGCACACCGCAGGAATTCGCCGTCCTGGTCGCCGACTACCTGACCAGCCTGTAAGGGCGGGCCGGCCGCATCCCCACCTGGTTGGTGGGCATCAGAGGTGTTCTGCCGATCTCCGCTGCCTCGGCGTTCGGTGGTGTCACCCAAATTTGGGTGACACCACCGAAGATGAACCACCATAAAACGGGTGTATTGGCTGAAATGTGCAAGGAATCATGACAGGGGGTGAGAAGTTGGCGCCGAAGCGCCGCTAGGGTCGTCCCATGCTCATTGCCAATGTCAGCCCCCGGACCGGTGGCAAGACCACGGATTCCGGTCTCCTCGCCCACGCCGTCCAGGAGACGAAAACGAAGAAGGCCCCGAAAGGCCGCAAGGTCAAGGGATTCGATGCCGACCACTCGCAGCAGTTCTGGCAGTGGGCACAGAACGGTGACTTCGCCTTCCCCGTGGACAAGCTGGCAACCGCGCGCTTCCACAAGGAGTACGTCCTGCCGGAGGACGTGATCGGCATTGTCGACTGTGGACACAGCGAGAACCACCCGGACATCACCGATTCCGTTCTCCGCGTCGCAGACCTCGTGATCCTTCACATGGCCCCTACCGCAGGGGACTTCGAGCGCATCGTTGAACCGGTCGACAAGACCACCCTGGCCGACATGATCAAGCGGTCCGCATCGTTGCGAGCCGATGGCCAGGCACCCCCAGCTGTGGTTCTTCTGAATCGAACCGTCCCCAACGCCAAGTCGTCGAAGAACTACCGCGCCGAGATGGCAGCTGAGGGGTGGGACGTGCTCGCGACGACGATCCCGAGGTCTGAGGCCTTTGCCCAAGCCGTCGGCTTTCCCGTGATGGACGCCAGCAAGGGCCCCTTCGGAGCTCTCGTGCTGGAGCTGGAGTCCCGGGGGCTGCTGACGTGAGCCAGCACACCGCGAACATGCAGCGCAGGGCCGAAGAGCGCAAGCGCAAGCGCGAAGAGGAGGAACGCAAGCGCAAGGAACAAGAGGCGGCGTCGGCGGCCGGTGGCAACGGCGGTCTCCCAGACGCTCAGCCGGCCGGACAGGAACTCGCGCCCACCACCGAGACCCGACCCGCCTTCGTGCCCCCCCAGCCGAACGACAACGCGACGAGGCCCCAGCCTCTGACACCGGATCTCATCCCCGAACCGGATCTCATCGAAGCCTCCGGCGAGCTCACCGCAGATGAACGCCACGACCTCGCCCAGTGCGAACGCGCCTTCCGCCACGCCAACCAAGCCGCCTGGATGAAGGGGAAAGCCGCACACGCCGTCCGAAACCGGCGCCTCTACCGGGAGGGCGGCAGAACCTGGGCCGTCTACTGCGAGGAAGAGATCGGAGAGTCCGAGTCCGACGTCAACCGGCAGATCCAGGAGTGGCCCCTCGCAGCCGCTATCGGTACGGCCTACACCGTGAAGAAGGCCGTGCCGGCCTCTCACGTCCGGGCACTGCTCCCCTTGACCCGGACTGCGGACGTCGACGAGCTCGCCGTCTCCTACAGCCGGCTGCGCGCGCACGCGGACGAGCTGGGACTCAAGGTCACAGCAGCCGCCCTCACCTCGATGGTCGACCGCTTCTCCAAGGAAACAGACCCATTGCCGGTCGCTCAGTTCGGGGCAGCAGTCCGAGCCATCGCCCCGGCCCCCAGCCGCCGGCAAGTCAAGTCGACGGGCCCAGCCTCGGCTGAGAGTCACCCAAATTTGGGTGATGACCGTACGTCGGATGCCGAGCAGGACGTGCAGAACTCCGAGGACACGAACATCGGAGAGCAGACAGTTGACGGTCACCCAAATTTGGGTGACTCCTCTCAGGAGCAGCAGACCAGCGAGACCGCCTCCCACGGATGTCGCGAGGCGGAGACGATGGAGACCGTCGAAGCAGAGGTCATCGACGAGTCCCGAGCCCTCGCGCTTCTGGCCAGCCTCACCCATGCCGCAGGGGCGCTACCGGACGATCTGCTGGAGGCCACCCCGGCGACCCTCATGGCGATCTCCGCAGCTGCACGGCACATCGCTGAGACGGCGGAGTCCCTCCTCTGAATAGCCCGATCACCCAAAATTGGGTGACTCACACGAAGGCCCGGCACCACGCCGGGCCTTCGTCGCTAGAAGGGCACGCGGGAACCCCCTCGGCCCGTTGGGTCACGGCGTCAGCGGATTCGCGCGACAGTCGGCATCGGATGCAGATCCCACACGGCATCACCGTCGCCAGCCCAGCGCTCGATCTCCCGCCTGCCCAGCAGGGTGATGTTGTGCTCCAGCGCGAAGGCCGTGGCCTTGCGAGAGAAGCCGCCGTTGGTCACCAGCAACGCGACGTCGGCCTGGTGGACATCCCACACCGTCCCCTTGAACCGCTGCAGGTCCGGTGTGCCCACCTTGCCTTCACCCGAGGTGTGCTTGCACTGGACGACGAACCGCCTGCCCGACCGGGGTGAAACGGCGATGACGTCAGCACCCATGTCCCCCGACCCGCCGAAGCCCTGCTCGATGGTGAATCCATCACGGGCCAGGAGCCGTGCCGTCAGATGTTCAAACTCCCGGTGATGGAGAGCGCGTATGGCGTCGTTGGACATGGACAGCCCCGACCGTGACCAGTCGAACCGCCGGTTGGCGGCGAGCGCGAGGGGGTGTACAGCCTCGGCGTGTTGGCGGATCGAAAGGTCGAACCGGCCCCTGGACGCAGCCACCTCCTGCGACACCGCTGCCAGCTCGGCGAAGCGCGCCAGCCCAACCGGACGATCAGGACGTGCGGCGGTCAACAGGCCCGACTCCTCCGCCAGCTCGTCCCACAACTCGTCGGCCCGTTCCGCCAGGCGCGCCGACGCCTCCGCCTCCTTGGCCAAGCAGGCCGCCAGTGCGGAGTTCGCGGGATACCAAGCGGAAACGCCGTCGAGCGAGATCGGCGCCGGCATCACCGGCCATCGCTTGCGGGCCCGGAGCTCAGCGCGCTCGAACTGCAGCACCTCCGCCGACACGCGGAGGCGATGCTCCTTGGCGGCGGAGTGAACACTGCGGAGGAACGAACCCTCCGGAGGGATCTCGCCGGTCGCCACGTGATTGCGCCGAGCATGCTCGTTCAACGCGGCTCCGTGAACCGCCTCGTGCAGGCTCCGCATCGCCATGGAGAACTCCCGACGCCCCTGCTCCAGCTGAGCGCCTATCTCTGCCGCGTCCTCGACAGGTGACCTACGACGAGTCCCCATGCGCTGGAAGTAGGCCACCGGATCGAGCCCCGCCTCGTCGCGCATGCTCTCCCACGCAGCGACGGCCTCCCCGCGCAGGGAGGAAGCGCGCTCCATGAGCATGCCCAACCGCGACGAGGCCTGATCGAGTGCGCCCTGGACCTCCGCCCTGACACCGGACGGAGCCCAAGCGTCGCCAGCGGCCGGCCAGGCGTTGCGGCAACGATGCCTGAGAGCGAAGTACTCCCGCTGGACGGCTTCGTGAAACTCCACCGACTGGTCCGCCCAGTCCCGGCAGAACCAGACCTCCGTGACCCACAGCCAGGCCGCCAGCAGGTCATCGGAGTCCGCCGACGCGATCTCCAACCCCATCTGCTTCCTCAGATCGGCTCGCTGGTATCGCGAAGGGGTGATGGCGGCCGCACGGTCGATGATCATCGAAGGAGGGTACCCGGGTGGACCGACACCCGAGCATCCGGCGGGACCGATGCTCACCTCCAAGCCAACCAGGCTCATCCAGAAGCCACCTCCCACACCCACAGCCTGGACGAACAGACACCGACCATGGACACCCCCGGCAATGAACCACTAACGCTCAGTGCCCGAATCCTCCAAAGGACGGGTCCGAACGTCCCTCAGCCCGGCCAATCTTCGACCACCGACAGCACCTCGTGAAACAGTGACTCCCTGAATACCTGATCACCTGAGCATGGGGGAGTCCGTGGCCCGCCCGGTCCTGAAAACGATCCACTGGTGGATGATCGGCTTCGTCGCGCTCGGGGCGTTCCTCCTCGCGGCGATCGGCCTCGGAGGCTCGTACCTCGCCGTCCGCGATGTCGCCCTCGCCAAGGGGATGGGCAAGTTCTCCCAGGTCTTCCCGATCGGGGTGGACGCCGGGATCATCGTCCTGCTCACCCTCGACCTGATCCTCACCTGGCTACGCATCCCATTCCCGTTGCTGCGCCCCACGGCGTGGATGTTCACCGTTGCCACCATTGCCTTCAACGCGGCCGCCTCGTGGCCGGACCCGCTCGGTGTGGGCATGCACGCGGTAATCCCCGTGATCTTCGTGATCATCTCGGAGGCTGGCCGCCACGCCATCGCCCAGCTCGCCCGGCTCACCTCCGACAGGTCCATCGAGAAGATCCGGCCGATGCGCTGGCTCCTCGCTCCCCGTCAGACTTGGGTGATGTGGCGCCGGATGCAGCTGTGGGAGATTCGGCGTGTGGACGACGCGGTCCGGTTGGAGCAGGCCCGCCTCGCCTACCTCACCCTGTTGAAGGACTCCCCGGTCGGTCCGAAGAAGAAGCTGCCCGCTGCCGCGCGCTTGCCGCTGCACCTGCTTGCGCTGGGTGTGCCGATGGAGATCACCTACGAGGACGGCCTCGCGGCTGCCGGCGTCTCCACCCGTCCGCTGGACCGGATCTTCGAAGCGCGCGCAGCCGCTGACGGCCAGCCGAAGCAGCAGGCTCCGGCTCCGGATGATACGGCCCAGTTGCCGAGTGTCGCCGGTCCGCGCAAGGAGCTCGACCCAGCGGACGGTGAGATACCGTCCGCTCCTGAGGAGGCATGGGAGGGCTTTGCGGGCCCGACGTCCGGCCAGCCGACCGCTTTGCGGGAGCCCGACGGGCGTTCCTTTGCGGATGCGGGACCCGGCGGCAAGGCCTTTGCGGATGCGGGACACCTCGTTCCGCAAAGCCCGGCTCCTGCGCAGGAATATCGCGAGACATCGCAGGCCAGCGCCCTTGCGGGCGGCTTTGCGGAGACCGCTTCGGCGCCGGCGCACGCGATGCGGGCCGAGCCGGAGGCGGACCCGACGGCCACGTACGGGCAGTCGGACCCCCTGGACGCCCGCACTGCTCTTGCGGATGCGGGCCAGCCCGAGGCGCCAACGCGGGAGGCTTCCGCAGCGCTTGCGGAGACCACCCGCACCGAAGGGACAGCGCCCGCCAAGGGTCCGGGCGAGGACGAGCTTCCAGCCATCGACTCCGCCCTGGCCGACCAGGCGCTTGCCATGGACATCCCCTTGAAGTGGGCAATCGGGTTCGCCATCTGGGTCGCCGAGCACGGAAGCTACCCCGGGCCGGAAGAACTCCGTCGCCTCCTCTTCCAGCACCCCTACAACCTGCGGGCGCGGGGCAAGGAGGATCAGCCGGTGAGCCTGCGCAGCGTGGAGCGCTACTACAAGGACCTCAAGAAGCTGGTCCCGCTCCCTAGCCAGGAGGACCAGGAGCAGCTCCAGCTGGAGAGTGCAGGGGTCTGACCCTCCCTCCACGACGACGGTCCGGCACCCACGGGTGCCGGACCGCTTCGCTGCCGTCCGGCGCACCGGCCGGTCACCGGCCGGCTTCCGCCTCGTAGCGCCGGATCAGGTCCGGGCCTGCCGGACCGGAGCGCGCGGGTACGAGCGCGGCGTCAGCCACGACGGTGTGCCCCGCCGTCGGCACGAACCCGGCGGCGCGCAGCGAGGCCGTCGAGGACTCGCGGCCCCGGTCGCTGCGCATGAGCGACGGTGCGGTCGCCACGATCGCGGGGCCGCCGATCCGGGCCAGGAGTTCACCGACCGGCAGGACGTCGAGGCCGGTGTCGATCCAGGGCTCGTTGACCGACAGGTGGCTGAGGATCAGGAAGTCGCCGAGATCGCTCCGGGGCCCTCGCCCAAGGTCTCCCGCACGGCGGGGACGAGGCGGCTGCGGCCGACCCGAGGGGTGAACGCGGACGCGAGCACCGCCTCGGTCAGCTCCTTCTCCAGGACCTCAGCCTCCCGCACGTCGGTCAGGACATCGGTACCCACGGCCCCTCGTTCCAGGCGGATCCGGCGGATGGTGACCACACCCACCTGGTCGTGAGCTGCCGGCCACTGGTCCGCCGCCTGCCCCTCGGCCAGCTGCCGTACGTTGATCCGGTGCCGCTCCTGCCGTTCTCCTCGACCGACGGGGCGCCGATCGATCTGGTCACGGTGAGGTGAAGGCGCGCCGGGTTGCCGGGCACGGTCGTCGGCGCGGATGGATCGGTAACGGTCTCACTCACGTTGCTCCTCCTGCACACCCTCTGCCTGGCTGGGCGCAGCATCGCAGATCGCCAAGCTCCCCGATGAGGCATTCGCCCGAACGGGGCCGTCAAGGGGCGGGCTCCGGACCTGGCCGATCCGAGTCCGGAACGGCCGCTACGTACGTGCCCAGGGTGGAATCGGCGGTCCCGGCCGGGGACGGGGGGAGGTCACCGCGGCCCGCGTCGGCCTTCCCCGGGAAGCGGTCTACGACCTCGGGAAGTGGGTGTGCCGGTCGTACTCGGCGTGGCCGGGGTGGCAGATCTCCAGGATCTGCCTGTTGGGGATGTCGGCGCCGTAGTGGATGGTGACGCCGTTGCCGCTGAGCCTGAGGTGCACGCCGATGAAGTCGAAGAGAAGTTCCCGGCCCGCGGCCTTGGCCGGCGGTGTCGATGCGTCAATGCCCGCCACCACTAGGGTCGGCCGGCCCAGCCGACGGATGCGATCGAACTCGGCATTGGTCGACACCGGCCCGAACTGCCGGACCTCCCCACCCCACTTCGACAGGAGCTTGAGCGGCCAGGGCTGGGCGAGCGGCTGCCGGGAACTGGCCAGACTCACCTCACCGAGCCGGGACCTTGCGACCGAGGGGCGTTCGTGCTGGAACGCCGTGGACTGTTCCAGCGCGGGCAGGTCGCTCTCCAGGAGAAACCCTTTCTCCACGGCGAGTGCCACCCTGGACTTCAGGGAGGTCTCGGTCAGGGCCAGCAGCCCGAGCGTCCGCACATCCTCGACCTCGTAGTCCAGCAGCCGGGTCACGTGGTACGTGCGTAGGAGGCGCCCTGCAAGCATCGTGCGGACCTGCTCGTCGAAGGAGGCGTGCTCGCCGAGCACGTTGTGGAGATCGCCCGCGGAATCGAGCCCTTCGGGAGCGGAGACGGCGAGTTCACCTATCAGGTCGGCGAGGTCGGGCGGCCAGGTCGTGGTGTCGTCGAGATCGACGATGTTGGGAGTGGTCACCATCCAGGCATACCGGGTCGCAGACCGGCCGTGCACCCTGTTTTCGCGGCATGCCGGAGCCGGCAGGGCCTCGTGGAGAACCGGCCGGTGACTACCGGCCGGGCCTACGGTGGTGAGGGGATCAGCGGACCGTGGCGGCGGGCTTCGAGGTGAGCCGGACGATCAACTGCTCCGTCGTGTCCTGAAGCATTCCGTCCCACCCCATGTCGACGGTCATCTGCCGGACCTGGGCGATGGCCTCTCGCACTCCGGCAGGGTTCCCAGCCCGGTGTTCGACGCGCATCCAGCTGCGGTAGAGCACCTCGGCGGCTGGCTCGACGTCGAGCCCGACAGTGACCGCCCGGCGGGCCGCCTCGATGTCGAGAACCTCGTCCTGGATGCGCAGCGTGGCCACGGCGTGGGCGGTGTCCACGATCTGGCCGACCATCGTCTGTACGAGCGGCGCTGCCCAGGTGTGGGCGCCGGCCCCGCCGAACGGCCGTCCGCGGACGAGATCGAGCGCGGCCTCCAGGTCCAGGACTCCGGCAGCGCCGTGCGGAAGTCCGCGCTGCGCGAGGAAGCTGAAGGTGGCGTAGTCGCAGGTCACCTCGGGGGAGAGGGTGTACTGCTCGACGCCCTTCGGCTTGGGCCGCAGGTACGGCTCGCCGGTGGAGTCGACGCCCAGCCGGCGCCGGAGCCGGGACATGTGGGTGTCCATCGTCGACTGGGTCCACGGGCTGAGGGGGTCCATGTTGTTGGCGATCGCGCCGTAGCCCCGGTCGGACTTGAACAGGAGCAGTGCCGCCAGCAGTACCAGCTTCGGCTGGATCGGGGCGTCGCCGATCCCGGTGATCCGCAGCGGCCCGAGCACCTGTACCTGCGGCGCGCAGCCCTCTGTCGGAGCGGGAGCATCGCCTTCGCGGACGACGCTCACTCGCGGCGGAACCTTGGTGAGCTGGTGAGTGACGGAGGCTGTGGGGGCTTCGTCCGCAGAGGCCTCGGGGGTCTCGGCCGGGCCTTCGGTCTGGGCGGGAGTGATCTCCTCGGTCCGCTCGGTGGCGTCCGGCTCGACCGGCTCGGTGGTTTCGGCGGTCCGGGGCTCGTCGTCGGCCCGGGCCGGGGCGGTGGTGGCGGGCATCTGCTCCTCCTCGGCTTGCTCCTCGACCGTCTCTTCCTGCTGCTCGTGATCGCCTGTCGTCTTCGCGTCGGCCGGGGCGGTGAGCAGGGACAGGTGGCTGCGGGGCGCGTCGCCGCCCTTCTGGAGGGAGGAGGGGCCGAAGACCTTGCGGTCGGGGTCCGGGACCATGGTCCACGCTCCCCCGGCCGGGGTGGCCGGCTGTGCTGCGGTGGTCAGGTCGGCGGTCAGCTGCCGGTAGACCATGTCCGTGACGCGCTGGAGCACGACCTCGGCGTCCAGCGACTCAAGCGACTGAAGCTCCGTCACCAGGTTGGCGTCCAGGACCTCGGCGTCCGGGAACAGGTCACGCGTCGGGCCGGCCGCAGGCAGAATCGCTGCGACGCGCACCCCGGCGGGGACCTTGCCGATGACGTCGGCGAACTCGTACAGCTCGTCCGGCGAGGGGACGGTGGAGCACACCACCGTCCAGGGCTGCGGCGGCTCGCCGCCCTCGTGCTCGGCCTGGTGGAGCTCGACCATCACCCGAGCCAGGTCGGCGGTCGCGGTGGTCAGACGGGGGACGAACATGGTCCGGCACGCGGGGAGGAGCTGCTGCAACTCCAGGCCGAAGCCCACCGTCATAATCTCGGCGTGGTCGGCCCACAGCGCGGTGCCGGCCTCCATCGCGATGCCGCGCGCGACCTCGCGCACGTTCTGCTCGTCGCCGTCCAGGAGGAGCACCCGGGCGTGGTGAAGGTCCGCCAGCAGCAGGGTGCCGTCGGCGGCGGTTCCGATGGTGGCCAGGCCCGGGTAGGGGGCAGGGACGGCGCGGGCCTCGCCGGCGTCCAGGAGGACGGCGCGGTCGCCGCGCACGCCCCACCACCCGCCGGGCCGGTCGCTGAAGGGAGCCAGAGCCTCGGTGCCGGCGTCCTCGACCAGGATCTCCACCCGGTCCTGCTGGACCCGCGCGCCGATGATCTGCGGAAGGTCCTGCGGGTGCTGGTGGGCCAGGGTGCGCAGCGCCCGGTCGAGGAGGTCAACCAGGACGGGGGAGGAGGTGCGGTCGAGCACCATCTCGGTCTGGCTGGTCTCCTGCGGCATGGCGATCTGCTGGCCGGGTCGCCGGTCGCGCTGCTGCGCGCGGCGGCGGGCGGCGAGGACGGCCAGGGCGCCTGCGCCGAGCAGGGCGGCGATCCCGCCCACGCCCTGCTGGACGGAGACCGGTGCCGTGCTGTGGTCCTGAGCGGTGCCGGGCGGTGCCGGCGCGGGTGTTGCCTGGGTGGCTTGCTCCGGGAGGGAAGGGGCGGCGGGTGCCTGTGAGGGGGCGGCGGCCTTCGGGGCTGTCGGCTCGGGGGCGCTGTGTCCTGGCGTCGGGGCCGTGGCGGAGGGCGTGGCCTCGGGAGCCGGTGCGGATGCGGACGGGGCGCCGGCGGGCGCGGGGTTGTGCTGCGCGGGTCCGGTGGAGGGCTGGGTAGGCGCTTGGGGTGGGGCGTTCGCGGGCTGCGGCTGGCTGGGGACGTCCACGGGGCCCGGGATCACGATCACGTCGCCCGGTTCCAGCTCGTCGGGGTCGGACAGGTGGCCGCCACGTGGCTGATCGGTTGTTCGGGTCGCGTCGAACAGTTGCGGGTAGGCGTCCGCGTCGCCGAGTTCGCGTTCGGCGATCCCGGAGAGCGTCTCGCCTTGGCGGACCGTGACGGTGTGCCCTCTCTGCGCGGCTTGGGGTGTCTGGGCCGGTGCGGCCTGCGCCGGGTGGTGGGCTTCCGCATCGGCCGGCAGGCGCAGGATCATGCCGGGCTGGAGGAGGTCCGCCGTGTTGATCTGTGGGTTGAGGTCGGCGATCTCGTGCCAGCGGGTGCCGTCGGCGAGGTAGTGCTGGGCGAGGTCCCAGAGGGTGTCGCCGGACACGACATGGTGGACGGGGCCGGCCCAGGCCTCGGGCGAAGCGGGGGCTGTGTGCTGGGCCGTGCCGGTGATGGCGGGTGCCGTGGCGGTGACCGGTGCCGCTGAGGCCTCCTGAGGTGCCGCGAACGCGGCGCTGGTCGGCAGGAGCAACGCGACTCCGGCCACCAGGCCGGCTGCGAGGCGCTGCGTTGCGCCGAGGGCCCTGACCCGCGGAGCGCGGCGGCGGCGCAGGAGCGCCGCGGCTTCGACGACGGTGGAGAAGACGAAGCTGAGCCACCCGGCCCAGCCGATCAGGGTGAGTGCGCCCAGGAACAGGGAGCCGTTGTCGGGGCTGGTGAGTGCGTTGGTGACGTCGTCCCAGCTCGGCACCTGGTGAGGCAGCGCGCCGGTCTTCCACAGCAGGACCGGCACGGCGACGAGCAGGGCAAGCAGGAGGGCGAGGGAGAGCAGGCCCCGTAGGGCTGCCCCGAGTCGGGAGACGGTTCGGCGGGGCATGGGGGTCAGCCTCCCTGGACGATCAGCGTGGCGCTGCCTCGCCCGGTGACGGTCATGTCGCCGGGCCAGAAGTAGGGGTGGTAGGTCTCGGTGACGGCGACGTTGATCGATCCGTCGGCGCCCCAGCTCACTGTGCCAGTGGCGCCGACGGCGCGCAGGTAGGCGAGGGCGGCGTTCTGGGCGGCGGTGCGGTCGACGGTGATACCGCCGCCGGAGATCGCCTGGCCGGCGTTGACGGCCTGCGCGCCGGTGCGGGCGGCCTCCTGGGCGGCCGACTCGGCGTGGTTCAGCGACCTGAGCTTGCCGCCGCCGTCGATGACGAGCGCGATGAGCAGCATGATGGTCGCGGCCGCGACCGCGACGAACAGCGAGAGGCTGCCTCGGTCGCCGCGGGGCCGCTGCCGGGTTCGTCGCCGGGCCGGTCCCGGACGTCGGGCACTGGTCGTCATGATGCGGGCCGTCCCCGGTAGGCGTCGATGGTCGAGGTGAAGGAGCCGCTGACCGTGGTGCTTCCCGGCAGGCCCGGCAGGGCGAGGTCGGACAGGGCCACGGTGCAGCGGACGGTCACCGTGACACGGGAGGGCGTGCCGAGCGGGGCGTGGAAGCCTGTGGTGGGGATGTCGACCGTGAGGCTGGCGCAGGTGAGGCCCTGGTCCTGGAGGGTCTGCTGGGCGACGCGGTTGCCGGCGGTGCGGGCGGTGGCGGCGTCCCGTTCCAGGGAGGCGGCGCGGGCGGCGTTGCGGGCTGCGGCGTCGACGGTGTTGTGCGCCAGGTGGACGCGTCCGGCTGCGATCACGGTGAGCAGCATCGCGAACAGGACGGGCGCGAGGATGGCGAGTTCGAGGCTCACACTGCCCCGGTCGCCGCGGCGGCGGCGGTGGGGCGTGGCGGGGCGTTGGCGGTGGCGTGGCCGGCGGCGGGGGCGGCGGCGGGGGCGGTTCACGGGGCGGTCACCCGTTCGCGGGCGGCTGAGGCGTGCTGGCGTACGGGCAGGTTGAGCCCGGGGATCCAGGTGCTGACTGTTCCGCTGACCTCGATGCGTACGGTGGCGCCGTCGGTGCCGGTCACGCTGCGGTCGCTGATGGATGAGCCGGCCCGGTTGAGGAAGTCGGTGGTGGCGGCGGTGCCCTGGCCGATGTTCGCGCCCTGGACGCGGGCGCGTTCGACACCGCGCTGGGCCGCGGACAGGGCCACGTTGCGGGCGTGGTACCAGAGCCCGGCCTGGATGATCGCGAAGATCGTCATCATGACGATGGGGAAGACGATGGCCAGTTCGAGGCTGACCGCGCCGCGGTCCCCGCCGGGTCCGCGGCGGCGAGGCCTTCGGCGGGCCCGGGGGGCCGGGCGTGGTGTGGGCACTGACTGCTCCTGCGCGGGGGTGAGGGTGGTGGGCGGTGGCCGCTACTTGATGGCGTTTTCCTTCTCGGTGAGCTTGGTGCTCAGGAAGGTGCCCAGGCCGATGGCCAGCAGGACGAGGACGCCGACGATGATCGCGGTCTCGATGGACATCCCGCCGCGGTCGCCCTTCGTGCGCGCGGCGCGCAGACGGTAGACCTGGTGCCTCATGTGGACGAGGAACGACTGGGTGACGGGGTCCGGGAACTCGGGCATGGCGAAGTCCTTTCGGAAAGGGAGGAGGGTGGTCAGGCGGCCATGATCCGCGCGATGGCGGGGTAGCCGATGTAGAGGGACATGATCAGGACGAGCGCCGTCACGGGAATGATCATCTTCTCGCTGGCGATGTTCGCGCGGGTCTGCTCGTCGGCGAGCAGCGAGCCACGCAGACTGGCCGCCTGTGCTTGGAGAGTGGTGTAGACGGAGGCGCCCTCTTCACCGGCGACGGCCATGATGTCGGCCGGGGCGCCGAGTTCCGGCACGCCGAGCTCGTCGGACAGCTGCCGAAGGCCCTCCCACGGAGGCAGGCCGCCCAGCTCGGCTCGCGTCAGGGCGTCGCGCAGCCGGGTGAAGACCCAGCCTTCGCCGATCGCGGCGGCCTTGCGCAGGGCCTCGCTGGGGCCGGCGTCGGCAGCACGCTCAAGGCACACCAGCTCCAGGTAGGAGGCGACGGCGAACCGGAACTCGCGGCGTGCCTCGCCGGCCTCCTCACGGACGTTCAGGTCGGGGACCAGCCAGGCCAGGCCGGCCAGCCCCACAGCCACGAGCGCCGGGACCGCGAACGGCAGGTGACCGCCGGCCAGGGTGACGACGGCGGGCACCAGCGCCGGGAACAGCAGGCCCAGGATGGCGAATCCGATCTTGTGCCCGACGTGCTGGGCCGGGGTGCGGCCCAGCAGTTCGAGGTCCCGTCGCGGCAGCCGGATCACGCCCTCGCCGAGCTGACCGAGAAGCCGGCCGCCGAGCCGCTCCAGCACGGAGTCGGCGATCCGGACCGGCCTGGGGTCGAGGTTCTCCAGGCGGCGGGCGTCCACGCGGCGCAGCACATCGCCCAGGTCGGGCCGTGCCCGGGTCGCCCCGGCGATGGCGATGGCGACGCCCAGGCCGGTGAGGGCGCCCGCGGCGATGGCGGGTGCGTTGGCGATCACGGTGCCTCGACCTCCTGGGTCGGCGGGGCGAGGAAGCGCGGGGCCGGCTTGGGCAGGGCGATGCGGCGCATCCAGATCAGCACCCCGGCGAACGAGGCCGCCAGGCCGAGCAGGAACAGGTGGCCGAACGGCGAGCTGTAGGGCTCGACGTAACTGCCGGAGATGACGGACAGCGTGAAGACGCCCAGACAGATCAGCGAGACCCAGCGCGCGTTGGCACGCGGCTTCTCGCGCTCCGCCTCGACCTTGGCGCGCATCCGCACCTCCTCGGCGACCTGGTCGGCGAGTTTGCCCAGCGCCCTGCTCAGACCCGCGCCGCGGTCCTCGACGTGGCCGATCATCAACGCGGCGACGGCGTCGGCGGTCGCGTCGTCCATCTCGGCGGCGAACGCCCGGTACGCCTCCTTCGGCTGCCACCCCGCACCGAGGCGCGACGTCAGCCGCGAGATCTCGGGGACCAGCCCCGGCGGCGTGCTGCGCAGGCTCGCCGCGACGGCCGCCTCCAGGCTGGTGCCGGCGGTGTGGATGTCACTCAGACGCCGAACCCACTGTTCGAGCGCCTCCAGGCGCTTGATCTGGTCCTTGCTTCCACGGCCGGGCTGCAGGATCCAGGGCAGCCCGAGAACGGCGGCGGCGGTCAGAAGACCTCCGAGCAGCCACGAACTCAGAAGCCACACGGCCATGCCCGCGACCCCGGCGGCACCGAGCATCACCCGGCCCCGTCCTCGGACGCCGGCCGCAGCAACCCGCAGCCGCCTCTTCAGCGCCCCCTCGGGCCGGGAGACGGCCGGTGCGCTCGTCCCCACAGCACCCGCCACCGCCAGGCCGACGCCCAGCACGGCGGCGCTCGCACAGACGGCGGCGACAAGGATGTCAGGAGTGATCGTCACAGGCGGGTCACCGTCCTCAGCGGCTGCTCCCAGGCGCCCCAGGGCTGCTGGAAGATGCGCCGGTCGAGGCCGGCGCGCTCCAGGTCGCCGATGCACTGCGGGATCATGTGGGGCACCGCGCGGGGTTCGCGCAGGCCTGCGCTGTCCTCCTTCGGGCCGAAGATGGTCTGCCGGGACGGGCGTCCGCCCTCGCCGACGCCCGTGATCTCCACGATCTGCGAGACGAAGCGGTGCTTGCTGCCGCCTACCGCAGTCTCGTCGACCAGCCTCAGGTAGACGATGAAGTCGATGGACAGGGCGATCTTCCGATAGGCGGACTGCTCGGTCCTGCCCGACTCCTCCACCAGCTCGACCAGCCGTTCGACGACCATCTCCGCCGACTTGGCGTGGAGCGTGGCCATCGACCCGCCGTCGTCGGCGTTGAAGGCGCGCAGCATCGGCAGCGCCTCCGCCCCGCGGACCTCGCCCACCAGAATCCTGCGCAGCGACATACGCAGGCTCTGCTCGAACAGGTCGGTGAGGGTGACCTCGCCCGTCGGCCGGCCGTCGGGGCCGCGTTCGCCGTTGCCCTCTCGGGCTTCGAGTGCCACGACCTCGGGGCCGTCCGGGTCTTCGTGCAGCCAGAGCTCGTACTCGCCCTCCAGCGTGCCGATGCGTTCGGTGCTGGGGATCTCAAGGGCCATGGCCCGCATCAGGCTGGTCTTCCCCGCGCCCTGGCTGCCGGCGATGATCACGTTCTTGCGGGCCTTGACGACGGACCGCAGGAACTGTTCCAGTGCGGTGTCCACCGTGCCCCAGGCCCGCAGGTCCGACAGCGTCTGCGATCGCGTGCGGTGACGGCGGATCACCACGTGGGGGCGGTCGCTGACCCAGGCGGTCGCCGCGAGCCGGGCGCCGTCGGCGAGCCGCGAGTTGAGCATCGGGCTCGCGGGCGTCAGGCTGCGCTCGCTCTGGCCCTGCGTGCGGATGAGCTGGTTGACCAGGGAGATGAGCCCGGCGTCGGACTCGGCGACGGGGCCCACCTCCCGGGAGGGCCGGTCCCGGTAGTCCACCCGCACCCGGTCGCCGGCGATCAGGATGTTCTCCACTGTGTCGTCGTCCAGCAGCGGCTGGAGACGGCCGGCCTGGAACAGCTCCTGGAGAACGGACTTGCGTACGGCCTGCTCACCGGCCTGGGTGAGGGCACCCGCCGTGGCGGCGTAGTCGGTGGCCCACACGCTGACGGTGCTGTTGACCAGCGACTGGCCGAGCTGGAGCCGGTCCGCCCGGGACATGCCGGGGGCGGAGGCCGTGGCGGTGGCGAGCTGCTCGGCGACCCGTGAGCGCAGCTTCGCGATCTCCTCGTACGGCACGGGCAGTGCGCCGGTGTCCTCGACGAGGACCGGGCCGGGCCTGAGCACGGAGGCCGGCACGGCCTCGCGCGCAGGCGTCGAGACAGGGGCCTCGGCCGGTGCGGGCGGGGTGACGACGTGCCAGCCCTCCCCGCCGTGCCCGTTCAACAGGGCGTCACGGAAGCGCTCGGTACGGGAACCGGGTGTGGCGTCGGCGCCCGGGGGCGGGGTGATGACGTCAGACACGGGCTGCCTCCGGAGCTGAGCGCGGTGCGAGCTGGACGCGGCGGCGCGTCGCGGCGACGGTGAGCTGCTCGTGTGCCGACCGGCCGGCCCGGATCAGCGGGGCCAGCTCGAACCGGCCGCGCACCGAGCCGCCCGAGCTGAGCGCCGAGGCCGTCGCAACGTCGTAGGGCAGGGTGGTGACCACCGGCACGCCCAGGTTGCCCGCGATCTGATTGGCCTTGAACGGCCCGTCCTCGACCAGCAGCAACCCCAGGGCGCCGGAGCCGGTGCCCCGGCGGTCCAGGTCCTCACGAAGGACCCGCACCACGGGCACGGCCGCGGCCACCGACTGGGTGGTGGCGCGCACCACCAACAGCACCAGATCGGCACGGCGCAGCAGCGGGGCGGGCGAGTAGGTGGCGTTGACGTTGGTGGCCGATTCGACCGCCACCCGTCCGGCGTCGACCAGGACGTCGTACCCGTCCTCCTCCATCACCCGCAAGAGGCTGTGCAACGGCTCCCAGGTACCGGCCAGGGACGGTGCCTGGGTCGGGTCGGTCAGACCGGGCAGCAGCAGCCGGTGGCCGGGCTGGTCCAGGGAGACGAGGTGGCGCTCGAAGACCTCGGCGAGGGTGCCGTCGCGCTGTGCCGTCGCCAGGCGGTGCAGGCCGACGGCGGCGGTGGCGTGGCCTTGCAGGTATCCGGTGCGGATGCTGCCGCCGGCCGGGTCGCACTCCGCGAGCAGGGTCCGCTTGGGACTGGCCAGGGCCAGGGCCAGGGCGCTCGTGGTGACCCCGCAGGACTTCGCGCTGGTCAGGGCGATCACGGCCATCAGGGCCTCGCCTTCAGCACCAGGGCGATGCGGCCGGTCGCGGCCCATGACGCCACTACCGGGCTGTCCACGGGGTTGACCGCGAGGTCGACGACACGGGCACCGTTCGGGTCGGGCTCGCCGACCTGCAGCACGACGGCCCCGATCGTCGACGGGCGCGCGGCGGGGGAGGCCTTGTCCTCCTGGGCGCCCGGGGTGGAGACCACCTGGACCTCGTCGCCCGCCTGCAGCGACTGCGCCGGCAGCTGACCGACCTTGGCCAGCACACCGACGGTGTCCTTGCCCGCCCGCAGCGGCTGGCCGGCGCGCACCGAGTCATCCGTGACCAGCGTGCCCGCCGGGAGGTCGGCGGCCGCGGCCTTTCCGAGGATGTCGTGCGCGCGCCCGACCGGCACCGGGTGCAGCGCCGGGTCCATGCTGACCGAGACGCTCTTGAGATCGTCGGCCGAGATGACCTTTCCCGCGGGAATGGGCCGGGCGACCGCGATCACTTCGACCCGGTTGCCCGCCCGGTCGACCATGTAGCCGGCCGTCAGACCGGCGACCGCGGCCAGGGCCACACCCACGGCCACGAGTGCGGGCCGGCGGCTGCGGCGCGGCCCGGGATCCGCCACGGGCAGCGGGCCGCTCTTCTCGTCCTTCGCGGCGTCACCGGCCGGAGCGCGCCGCTGCCTCGTCAACGTTGGTGCCATCAGAAATCCTCAAACCTTGCGAAGTCGGCGGCCGGACGGGGCCGAAGGTCAGTGCGTGTTCAGGGCCTGGGCCTCGGCGATCGCCACCGCGGCCGCCGCCTGGCGGTCGGTGGTGATGCGGCCGATCTGGCCCGTGGTCGCCGTCCAGTCGACGATCCACTTGCTCGTCGCGTTGATCGCGTACTGGCCGGCCTTGATGTAGGTGTGCCCGCACTCGGGCTGCTGGGTGCCGTACTCCGGCAGGTACGGTTTGCCTGGGGTCCGGCAGGTCTCGGTCGCGCCGTCACCCGTGGTCCAGACGATGCGGTCCACGTGCGCGGTCGCCGTGACCGTGACGCCGCCGGCGGACACGGAGGCCGACTTGGGGCCCCATGTGGTGTCCGAGACGTTCGTCCAGAGCCACACCGGCAGGCCGACCAGGGTCGTCGAGCCCGGCTTCGGCGCGATGCCGATGTCGGCCCCCGTGAGCTTCATGCTGTTCACGGCCTGCTGGGCGAGCTGGGCCGGGTCGACCATGCCGCCCATGCCGGGCGGGGGAGCGGCGCTGTATATGGCGCCGCTCATCAGCTCGGCACCCTTGGCCAGGCAGGTCCGGTTGTACAGCGCACCCTGCCCGGGCTTCCAGTCAGCGGGCAGACCTGTGGCGAGCTTCCAGCTGTCACTGTCCGGCGGGGGTTGGGGGTCGTAGGCCTTCCAGTAGCAGCTGTCGGCCGGGTTGAACCACCCGTACTTGTCGACGAAGCACGCCACCTCGGCGCCGTCGATCAGGCACTTCGCGCCGCCCCCGCTGCTTCCGCCGCCGTCACCGCCCCCTTCGGGCTTGCCGCCGGTTCCGTTGCCGGTTGCGCCTCCTCCTCCGGCATGGAGGTCGCAGTCGAAGACCCCGGGCGGGCAGTCCACCCCGCCGTCGGCCCAGGACACCGAGGCGGGCACCAGCGCGGTGGCTGCGGAGAGGATCCCTGCGGCGACGGCGGTCCGTGAAGGTCTTAGCATGTCTGCTCCCGGTCGATCGCGGACTCGCCGATCAGCCATTTGCCGTCGACGCGCTGGGCGACGGAGTTGAAGACGTGCCGGTGGACTCCGTCTGTCTCGCTCGCTTGGCCCGTGGTCTTGTTGACCGGAAGGAAGTTCGAGGTGTCAACGCAGTCGCGAATCGTCGCCCGGGGGGGCGTAGAGGCCAGGTCGACAGCCTGGACCTGGGGTGCCAGTTGCGGCTTCCCCTTCACTACCAGGTTGTTCTTCTGGTAGTAGGCCACCGCCACTTTGATGTTCGCGAGGGCCTTGTCGCGGGTGTAGGTCTCCAGGTCGTCGACCCCGTCCAGCGAGGCGGCGTTGTACGCCTTGACCGTTACCGCCCACATTCCCTGGTAGGCGGCCAGTGCCGCCGACTTCGCGTCGGCCGTCGGATCCGCTGTCGGTGTGGGTGTGGCGGTCGGTGTGGCCGCGGGGGTCGTCGGAGAGGCGGTGGCCTCCTTGTGCGTTGACGATGAACAGGCCGTCAGCACGACCGATGCCGCGACCAGGGCAGCGCACAGCAGATTCTTGCGTCGTAGCACACGTGCCACGTGAACCCCCTTGACGTAGTTCGGCCTCAGATCTCAGGCGGCCCGCGTGTCCAGTGGCGCGGCCCCCATCCCCTAACCCTGCGGGCCCGTGCAGCGTCACCCTCGCGGGGCCGGCGATCCGGGAAAGACGGCGGACCGCGACGTCCGGCCAAAGCACAGGGCATGTGCAGCCACCGACTTCACAGTGGTATCGCCCCGTCACAGTAAGCCATTTCCAGCCAAGATCCCAGGGATAATTGCTCGCATGCTGACCGGAATTGACGGCAGCACCCCATGAGGCGAAGCCGAGTTGAACCCTTTTGTCGCCGATATCCATTTCCACCGCCTCGGGGGCCGCTGCGAAGCCGATTGCTCGCTCCGACAAGGGAACATCGTGGCCTGAAGCAGTCGCTCTGTCCTGAGTACCCGTACTCAGGACAGAGCGACTGCGAGCCCGAGGCCGCCGCCAAAGCGCCGTCGCACCACTTACGGCCCCCAACAGCCCGTTCCGCAGCCGAAATCACCTATTCAGCCCCCCGAGGCCCACGCGGGAGTACTTCCGCAGGCATCCGGCTGGCGCCCCGAAGGCTCGCGGAGTACCACCCGGCCGCCCCTACGGAAGGATCCGTGCGGTCGGCCTCCCGCGCCGGCTCTTCACCGGCCCGGCCGCTGGCTGCTCCGTGTCAGCCTCCGCCTCCGCCTCGACCTCGTCGGCGTCGCCGTCCTCCACGGCGTCCGCCCGCGCGGCGATGACCTGGCCCGTACCGCCCCGGGCGGACGGCGGCGCGGGCGTGGCGACCTGCGCCACCATCTCGTCCTGCTTCGTCGCCCGCTCAAGCAGCTCCGACAGCGGCCGGGCCCCGGCGACGGAGTCCGCCTTGGCCACCAGTTCCCCAACCTTGGCTGGCGAGTACAGCTCCCGGAACACCTCCTTCACCTGGAGACCCCTCACCAGCAACGGGCCGACCCGGTTGCCGCCGTTGGTCACCTGCACGTAGGCGTGGAACCGCGGCAGCTCCGCGATCCGCGCCGCCGACACCGCCCCGTGCCACTCCTCCGCCACCGCCCGCACCGCCGCCACCGAACCGCCCGTCGTGCTCACCACGCTTGAGTTCTGCATGATCGACTCCCGCGTCGTCGCACTGACCCGGCCGAGCAACTGCGTCATCACGTGCAGGCGACCGCCGAACTTCCGCAGCTGCTCGGCGATCGAGGCCATGCTCTCTCCGGCCACGCCGTCCAGACTGATCAGCTCGTCACCGAAGATGTGCATCGGACGCCGGTCGTCGGTGGCCAGATCGCGCCGGGACAGACCCGCGCGCAGCAGGTCCGCCAGCATCATGCTGACCAGCAGCCGGTCCGACGGCCCGGTGCCCTCCAGGCACAGCCAGATGATCTCCCCGCGGTCCATCGCGGCTCGGATGTCGTACCACCCGGTCGGTGAACCCAGGAACGCCCGGGTGGTCTCGTTGGCCGCCAGCCGGTCCAGCGGGTTCAGCACCGGCGCTAGCTCATCCGCCTTGTACTTGCGGAACGTCGTCTCCCACCAGTGCCGCTGCTCCGACGTCAAGTGCTGGAGCAGCGCAATGCGCCAGGCCCGGTTCGACAACAGCGTGCGCACCTGGTGGACCGTCGCCTGCGCCTGCGGCCGACCCGCCGCCACCGCCCGCTGGTTGTGCGCCACCAGCGCCTCCACCGCCTTCGTCAGGATCGCGATCGCCCGGGGGTGAGCCGCGTCCGTCCACGACAGCGCGTTGGCCAGCGAGTCGACGGCCGCGCTTGCCACCCGGCCCGCGCTGCGCCCGCCCTCCATCGTGAGCGGGTTCCACGTCGGCAGGAGCCCGCCCCGCTCCGCCTGCGCGAGGTCGATCCGCCGTACCCGCCCGGCCAGGCGCTTGTGCGCCAGGACCGGAGCAGCGGTGTTCCAACTGTCCCCGTGCGGGTCGATGAACAGCACCCCGGCGCCGGACAGGGCGAGCGCCAGCGCCCGCACGATCGCCTGCTCGGTCTTGCCTCCGCCCGCCTTGCCGACCGCCAGGGAGAACAGGTACTCCTCCTCGGGCGTGGCCACGATCCGGCTGCGCCCGTCGGCGCTGACCAGCAGCCCGTGCGGGACCAGCGGTGCGCCCAGCTCGTAGGTGGGCAGCTCGGAGGCGAGCACCGGGAGCACCGCGTCGGCGGTCGGCGGCTTGAGCAGCCCGGCCAGCTCGCTGACGTGCACCCAGTTCTGTTCCCGGGGGGCGACCAGGCCGGTGGTCCACCGGCGGTCGAAGGACCCCTGCCTGTGGCGGCTGTTCGCGCCCCAGCTCCACTTGAGGAACCGACCGCCGTCGACGCCGAGCCGGCTGTCCTCGCCGAACACGTCCAGCGCGGCCGACAGCTGCTCCAGCAGCTGGTAGGCGCGGCCCTCGCGCTCGGAGACGCAGCGCATCAGCAGCTGGATCCGTACCAGGTCGGTGCCGTTGCTGAGCCGCCCGAGCGCCTCCTCCCGTTCCACGGTGCGTGGCCGCACGGTCGGTGCCATGGTGGACGGGGCCTTCTGCGAGGGGTCCAGCAGGCTGAGCAGTTGGTCGCGCAGGGAGTCCTGGGCTTCGGCCGCGTCTGCGGCCGCGTCCCGGGCGGCACGGCGGGCGTTGTTGCGGCTGCGCTCCCGCGCCTCGCGCATCGTCTGCCACTGCCGCAGGCGCAGGTGCCAGCGGGGGACGGCCTGGATGTCGAGGACGACCTCGGCGAGTTCGCCCAGATCCGCCTGGATGTCGGCGACCGCGTCGATCAGCGGCTGGAGCGGGTCCGGCGTCAGTGGGACCTCGCGCAGAGCGGCGGACGGCTTGCCGCGAAGGACGAACTCGGCCCGCACCGCGTGCAGTCGCCCCTCCTCCTCGGCCGTCCCTCGGCCGGGCTTCTTCTTGAGATCGACGCTCTGCCCGGACACCTTGGCCGCCAGGGCTGCCGCCTTCTCCTTCGCCTTACGGGCCTTCGCCTCGGCCTTGAGCTGCTGCTGGAGCTCCTTGTTCTTCTTGTCCAGCCGGTCCTGCGCGGCGTACGGGTCGTCGGCCGACGGGGCCTCGGCGACGGTGACTTCCTGGAAGCGGGAGTTCTTGAGGAGCGTCACCGCCTCCGACGGGGCCTCCACCGAGTACTCCAGCGGTACGGTGCCGTCCGCCCTGAGCCACACTCGCACCCGCCGGGCTGCCGCAGGCGCCCAGCAGGGGCCCTTGCGGGATGCCCGCAGCAGCAGCGCGCTCTGGCGCCAGATGTCCTCCGTGCTCGGCGCGAAGCGCCTGGTCGGCGTCAGGGTGAAGCGGGTCCGCTGGGCCAAGGCCCGGCGGGTCAGTACCTGGTGGACCAACCCGGCGGCGACGGCCGGCGGGACGAGGAGGACCAGGAGGAGGCCCGCGTTGTCCTGGCACCAGGTCCCGGCGTCGGCGAACCAGGCCAGGACCTCGCCCGCCACGTCAAGGGCGGACTTGAGCCGGGAGGTGTCTGGCCATTCATCGGGTGGGCTCCCATCCGGTGCTGGCGCGGCTGAAGGTCACGGAGGCGGGGCGGCGGTCGCCGTAGTCGCCGGTGGGGGAGCTACCGACCCACAGCAGATCCACGCGGGCACCGCCCGGGGCGGTGCCGTCCGAGTGCGCGGCCGCGGCCTGGATCCGCACGCCAGAGTAGAAGTACGGGGCGCTCGCGCCCGGGACGGGGGAGAAGTACCGCGGCCACCGGTTCCGGCCGGCCCCCGTGGTCTCGGCGAGCCAGACGTCGCGCCCCAGCGCCACCAGGGCATCGGCGTCCGCCGGAGCCAGGTCGCTGGGATGTGCCTTCGTGAACGCGGCCTGGATCGCGGGGTCACCTGCCGGACCGTCACCGGCGGCCGCGACGCCGGACGGCACCTCGGGCGGCACGGCCGACGGGCTCGGCGTCGCGCTGCTCGGCGATGCGGACGGCCGGGCCTCGACCGTCGTCGGGACCGGTGCCGGGACGCCGGTGCCCGCAGCGCTCGCGGGATCCTGCGCCGGGGCCGACGCCGCAGGCGCACCGGCGGCGGGGTGGTGCGGTGCCGGGACGGCCGGGATCAGGAGGGCGAGGCCTCCCGCGAGCAGCGCGATCGCGCCGAGTTCGGGCAGAAAGCGGGGCATCTTCTTCACAGGGGTGTAGGTTCCTTTCCGATCTTGCGGCTGAGGGTCCGCTGACCAGCGGCGATGCCTGCTGTCTCACTGAAATTGCGCGCGGTTCGTCTCACCGAAGTTGCGCTTCCTTCGAAGTGACGCCGCGCCATGTCCCCGCCCGGCGGGTCAGCGGCGTCTCGCCAGGTCCCCGGCCTGGGGCGATGCTGGCGGCCGTTCCACCGATCTTGCGCAAGCGCACAGCGGGCGCAAGATCGGTGGGAAAGCGCAAAGTGGGATGGGAACCTACATACAATGTAGGTTCTCGGCTGACTCTGCGTCCGGCGGTCGGCTGACCAGCGGGAGCGGCAGTTGTCTCACCGAAGTTGCGCACGAGTCGTCTCACCGAAGTTGCGCTTCCTTCGGGAAAGTGCCCCGGATGTACGGACCGGGCCGGGGTGCTGCCACGTGACCTGCGGTTTTCTCGCTGACCCTTCGTCGCACGCAACGGAGACGAAAAGTCAGTGAGAAACCGAAAAGTGGCGTGAGAACCTACATACAAGGGGGCCTCTCAGGAGATCGGGCGGGCGCCGCCCGCGTAGTCGTAGCTCCAGACCGCGGCCTGCTTGACCACGTCGCCCGGCTTCGGAGCGTTGATCATCTGACCGCCCCCGATGTAGAGGCCGACGTGGTAGATCCCCTCCGAGGCGTTGCCGAAGAAGACCATGTCGCCCGGCTGGAGAGCGCCGACTCCGGCCGATGCCGGAATCCGCTGGCCGACTCCGGCCTGGTCGGCGGCCAGCCGCGGGAGGTTGATTCCGACCTTCGCGAACACATACGTCATCAGGCCGGAGCAGTCGAGGCCCTTGACGGTACGTCCGTCCTGGCCGCCGTTCGAGCAGCAGGCGCCGGTGGTCGGGCCGCTCGCGTCCCCGCCGCCCCAGGAGTAGGGCTGGCCGAACTGGCTGCGCGCCGCGGCGATGACGGTCTGCACCTTGTCCGAGCCCTGGCCGCCGCCAGTCGGCACGGTGTCGCCGAGCGCGGCGTACTGCTGGGCCCAGCGCAGCACCTCGTCCGCGTACGCGCCGCTGTTGTTGTACCGAAGGATCGACTTGCGCAGCACAGCTGAGTCCGTGAGGTCCTTGCCGCCGTCGCACAGGTACAGCGCGGCGGCCATCGTCTCGTCGTCGGAGTTGTTCGGGTTCGCGCCCGCCCCGCCGTCCTCCGGGTGCACCTTCGCCGCGTACGCGGCGAACGTGCTGGGGAGGAACTGCATTGGGCCGACGGCCGCGTCGTAGTGCGAGTTGCCGTCCCACCGGCCCTGGTCGGTGTCCATCACCGGCGTCGTGTTGCCTCCGGAACCGCTGCCGTCCAGGATCAGCCCGATGATCGGCGGGGTGATGTCACCGGTGGTGGTGTCGACGGTGTGCCCCTGCGCGTGGCCGGACTCCACCTTGCCGATGCCGGCCAGCAGCGACCAGGTCATCCCCTTGCACTGCGGGTCCAGCTGCGCCATCCCGGCCGCGGCCCGGACGTAGGCGCTCATCATCCGCGCGGGGATGTCGCTGACTGCGCCGACGGGGGCGGTGGACCCCGGGTCGCGGACGTCCAGGACGCCCAGGACGACGATCCCGCCCAGCCCGATCGCCGTGCACACCAGTGTCATCCCCAGGCAGCCGATCTTCCGGAACAGCTTGAACACCCTCACCACCCCCTGCCGTCGTCTCCCGGGCGGCGAGCGCCGCCTGCCGTTCGCCCTCCGTGCTGACCGAAACCGGCCCGCACGGAGGTATCGCTGATCTGTTGACCGGCTCGCCGGTCCGTGCTGCGCCTCACGACTCGTCACCGATCCGGCCGGTCGACGGCTCGGGCGGCGGCGTGCCGCCTGCCTGGTCCGGCGAGTGGCCGAGGTTGCGGCGCAGCCTGAGGGCTTCGACCGAGGTGCCTTCGGAGGAGCGCAGGACCTCCGGGCTGACCCGGCGCATCACGTCCGGGTCGATGCCCTCGACCGCGGGGGCGGCCGGTGCTGGGGGAGCGGGCCGGGCCGGCGGGTCCGCGAGGACCTCCCCTGTCGACGGGTCCACGACGTGGCCGTCATCGGTGACGATCGTGGGCCGGGAAGGCGGGGCGACGTCCGGACCCAGGGCCGAGCGGATGTCGGCGGGGCCGTTGTCGGAGGCGCCCCACCCGGGCTGATCCGGAGTGACGGTTCCGTGGA
This sequence comes from Kitasatospora sp. NBC_01300, assembly GCF_041435235.1. NCBI lineage: Bacteria > Bacillati > Actinomycetota > Actinomycetes > Kitasatosporales > Streptomycetaceae > Kitasatospora > Kitasatospora sp. NBC_01300. The sequence continues at coordinate 156,432 of NZ_CP108410.1, forward strand.
CGGTGACGTTCGCACCCTCGACGCGGCCCTTGATATTGCCCTCGATCACGATCCCGTCCTGGACCACGGCCCCGTCGCCGGAGTGGTAGTCCGGGCCACTGCGGGGGCGACCGCTGCTGGTCACTGCGCCCGGGCCGGGGTGGAAGCCGTCCTGGTTGACGACGCCGTGGAAGTCGCCGTCCATGGAGAGCCCACCGCCGGAGGCGCTGTCACCGGTGTCCCGCGGGCCGGCCGTGGCGGAGTAGGACGGGCGGCCGGCAAAGACCTCGGAGGTGTCCGTGGGGTCCATGCCGTACCCGACGTGCGCGGCCGCGAACAGCTGCGCCCCGCCTAGGTCCGCCGAGTACACGTCGCCGAACGTCGCCGCGCGGTGGTAGAGGTGGTTGTAGCCGGATTGCACGGCGTTGTAGCCGGTCTTGACGGCGCGCCCGGTGCGGGTGACGTCCTGGCCCCAGTCCTTGAGGCCCTCCTTCTGGTCGCCCCACCAGGCCTTGCGGACGTTGGAGTAGTGCTCCCACTGCCGGTTGACGTTGTCCCACATCGCGTCGTTCCTCCGGTTGAGGCCGGTCCAGGTGGCCGGCAGGCCGACGGTCGCGTCGAAGCCGAGCTTGCCGATCTGGCCGGCGCGGATCGCGAGCCTTCCCGCGCGGGTGTTCAGCAGGGTGTTGTGCAGCGCGTGCCCGGCCGGGGTGAGTCCGCCCTCGGGCATCTGCCGGCGGCTCATCAGGCCGCTCGCTCCGCCCGGCCCGCCGGGGTGACCCGGGGCGCCGTCGGGACGGGCGCCGCCGAGCGGACCGCGCGGGCCGACCGGCTTCATCCGCCGGGCCAGCTTGTGCGGCGGCAACGGGTTGCCCACCACCAACTGGTGTGCCGCGTGGAACGGCAGGGCCAGCGCGGACATGCCGCGGCGGACCTCGCCGTAGGCCCCCATGGCCATCGCGCCGGCGTTCATCCTGCCGAGCCCGGGGTCGGCGAGCGCGGCAAGGCCCTCGGCGATCCGGGCCTTGCGCATCAACGCCCCGTGGACACCCGAGCCGCCGCCGAAGAGCCCGCCTCCGGCGAGCATCCCCATCCCGGCGCGCCCGCCGCCACCCATGCCCGCCACGCCGGACGGGTTGGACAGGGTGCCCATGGCCTGGGACATGGCCAGCGCCATCCCGGAGTTCTCACCCAGCCACAGGCTGCCGCCGATCTTGGCGTAGCGCATCCTGTTCGCGAACCGCTCGCCGAGCTGGCCGGCGGAGGCGAAGATCCTGCGGTGGAAGACGAGGATGACGAGCGCGAACCCATCCAAAATCAGCAGGCGCTGAATCATGAGCGTGCTCTCGGAGTTCGTCATGATCTCGTTCGCGCCCAGGCCGAACAATGGCAGCACGATGCTGATCGCGAACTCGGTGACGACGGACGTCATGAAGACTCCGAGCCACTTCCACAAGGCCGAGCGATTGCCACCGGGCAGCATCGCCCAGACCATCGCCGGAGCGGTGAGGGAGGCCGCGGTCACGTCCGCGAACTGCGTGCCGAGATGGACCAGGCACATGCTGAGCACGACGGTCGCGATGATCAGCACCGCCAGGAAGACCAGCAGTGTGCCGCCCACGCGGTCCCAGTTGCTGTTGACCGCGTAGTTGTAGACGTCCTTTCCCTCCTGGCCGTGCCGGTCCTTCAGCTCCTCCTTCAGCGCGTCCCAGCCCTGCGACCCGTGGTCGCAGATCGCGTCCCTGCCGGGCAGATCGATGACGTGGTCGCAGTTGCCCTTGCGGCTCAGCTGGCCGTGTATGTACTTGTCGTGCACTCCGGCGAGCCAGCTGCCGTTCTCGGGGATCTGGCCGTACTGCAGCAGCTGGAACGGCTGGACGACCAGGGTCCTCGTCAGGACCATCCGCATCGGGCAGCTGGGGTCCTTGGCGTCCGCCTCGCTCTTGCACCCCGGGTCGGGGCCGTTGATCCCGCTGGCGAGCTGGCCCACCTCGTGCGCCGCCAGCTGAGACTGCATCAGCGGCCCCTCCGGGCCGAGGATGCTCTTCGGGCTGAGGGCCGGCAGCAGCACCAGCGTCGACAGCAGGATGGTGATCAGCATCTCGCCCATGCCACGCCCGACCTTGCCGCGCATGATCAGCACGCACCCGAACGCCGTGCCGGCCGCCAGGAACAGGGCGTACAGCTCCAAGTCGTTCGCGATGGTCTGGAAGAACGCCGAGTTCAGCTTCTGCGCGGTGCTCACCAGCGTCGAGACGACGGGGAAGTTGAAGATCCACTGGATGACCCAGCACATCAGGCCGACCAGTATCCGGACCAGGGCGAACCCCGCCCCCAGGAGCAGGTTGCAGACGTGGCTCCGGATGTCCGTGGTGCCGCCGTTCTCCGACGTGAGGTCGTAGGAGTCCAGCGGCGCGCCCTCCGAGGACAGGACGTTGAGAGGCGCCAGCACACCGCCCCGCTCGCCGCCGTCGGCCGCCTCGGCAGCCGAAGCCCCGGCCATCATGAACAGCCACACCATGGCGACGGTGATCAGCACGGTCCGCCGGCCAGGCCAGTACGCGGCGGCGAACCGGCTGACCACCCGCCAGACCCGCACGGCCCGGCGCCAGGCGGCACCCGCACGCTGCGCACCGCGCGCCAGCGGCGCCGGCAGGGTCGGGAGGTTCATCGCGAGAGCGCCTTCCGGAGCGAACCGCCGGTGGAGGCGGACCTGGTGACGGGGGTCGTGAAGATCCCCCGGAGCTTGGGCAGGTTGGGCACGATGACCTGCATGCGGCCGACCCGGCCGCGGGTGTCGTGCAGGAGCATCTCCCCGGCCCGATTCGGGTTGCCGTGGGGCGACAGCCCGCCGGTGACCAGCTGCACGAGGCCTTCGTCGTCGCCCGGCAGCCCGAGGAACTCCAGGCCGCGGCGGGCCATCGACTCGTCCGTGGTGCGGGCGAGGATGCGCTGCACGATCAGGCCGGCGATCGTCTCGTCCCCGAGGTCCCGGGCGTCGTGAGCGCCGGCCAGGAATCCGGCGTTGTGCTTGCGGCCGTCGTGCGCGAGCTCCTTGATCAATGCGGAGCCCTCGGCGCTGGAAGTCAGCCAGTACACCTCGTCGAACACGCACGCGGCGAAGCGCGAGCGGTCCGTGAACGCGATGTGGCGGGAGATCGCGGCGATGAGATACAGCACCGCCCGGCCGATCAGCGCCTCCAGCGGCTGGGTGCGCAGCACCTCCGGCCGGCCCAGCGATTCCTTGGGCGGCAGGGTCAGGCCGTTGGTGGTGAAGACGATCAGGTCGGCGGACAGGTCCGACAGCGACAGCGCGGGCAGCGACGGGTCGAAGACCATCCGCGCGAGCTTCTGGTCGGACACCGTGGCGAGCAGGTCCAGCACGTCGGCCGCCGCATCGCCCCGGTTGCCGCCCTCCTCCGCGATCGCCCGCAGCTCCTCCAGCACCAGGTTCATGTGCGGGCGCCGGGCGACGGCGGCCGCCTTGACCGCACGGTTGAGCACCGCGCCGCCCGGCGACATGAGGTCGAGCTGCGTCTGGAGCAGCAGGTAGCTGAGCGCCGCCGCCTCACCCTCCGCCGGAGGCAGCACCCGCAGCGGGTCGATGGAGACCTGCGCGTCGGCCGCGTCGATCACCTGGTGCCGGCCGGGAGCGACACCCTGGGCGAACTGGGCGTACTCGCGCTGGCTGGTGCGGTCGATGACGATCGCTCGGTGCCCGCGGTCGATCAGCGTGCTGACGATCAGCTTGAGCAACACACTCTTGCCCGAACCGAGGTCACCGAGGACCGCGAGGGAGGCCGCGATGTTGCTCTGCGGCGCCGACGCCAGGTCCAGGAAGACCGGCCGGGTCGTGCCCACGTCCAGGCTCTGAGCGATCATCGGCCCCGACTCGTCGCCGATCTCCGGCACCGTGAAGGCACCCGACATCGCCCAGTCCTCCGACAGCTGGAACTGGGTGCTCTCCCGCGAGCGCAGAGCGGCCAGAGCCCCCGGCAGGCCGAACTGGAACAACCTCACCTGCCCGCCGCGCGGACGGATCACTCCGTAGTCCGCACCGGTCAGACGCGCTTTCAGGTCCCGGGCCCGCTCGTCCGCCACCTGCGCGGCCGACCCCCACACGGTCAGCACCGTGCGGGACTGCACCTCCAGCTCCACGCTGGTGCGCCCCAGCCGGGCCTCCTGCTCGCCCAGCACCTCGGCCGCGCCGTGCAGAGAGTCCGGCATGCCCGTCGGGTGCGCCGCCCACTGATCAGCCTGGTCCGCGATCTCCCGCTTCTTCTTCGCGATCTGCCGCTTCGCCTTGGCCGCCTCGACCAGGGTGAGGTCGACCACCGCGTCCACCGGGTACGGCAGCAGCTCCAGTTGGGCGAGCAGGTCCGCCGAGCCCTCGTGCACGGCCTCGGGGATCTCCTCCAGCGCCAGGTGCGCCTGGTAACCGACGGCGTCCTCGGCCTCGACCTGCAACCAGACCTTCGACAGGGCGGAGCCGGTGACCCGCGACGCGAGCCGGGCGAACCAGCCGCGCACACCGCCCTCGTGCTCGTCCTGCGCGCCGTCGTCCTGCTGCCCGCCCTCCAGGAGCCGGACCTGGCCCAGGGACGCGTAGCCAGGGCTGCGCAACTGGGTGCCGACGATCCGGCCTCCGTAGCGGTGGCTTTCCGAAGCGTCGGCGAGCAGCGGCTCGGCCATGCCGCGGTGCACGGCGTGCTGGTGTATCCAGACGATCTCGGCCGGGCGGGCCGGGCGCATCTCCAGGCCGCCGCCGAACCCCGTCTCGACCTGACGGGCCACCCCCCTATATACCTGCACCTCGCTCACGGGCACCGGCGCCGCCGGCAGACCGGCCTGCTCGCCGAACATCGCCCACATCGAGCCCCTCGCCTGGGCGAGCTGCGCACCGCGGCCGGGCGCGTGGAGCGGGACCGCCAGCCAGATGGTGCGCCGGTGCATCTCGGCGCCGTCCAGCAGGTTCCACGCCGCCGTCGCGCTCTCGGCCGTGCCCGGGTTCGCCTCCAGGTCGACGTCGGCGGCGATGCGCTCGGCGACCTCGCGCGGAGCGACCTGGGCGCACAGGCTGTAGACCCGGGCGGTGCCGGACAGCGAGCGGACCAGGCTGGTGACCCGGCGCAGCACGTCCTGGCGCTCCAGGTCACTGGAGTAGCGCGAGCCGATCGGGGTGACCCGCCAGAACGCCCAGACGGTGCCGGTGGTCGACCAGACCAAGTTGCCGGTGATGTGACGGAACGACGCCTTCACTGTGCGTCTCCCTTCTGGGACTGGGCGGCGGCGGCCGCGGCGAGCATCTGCTGGAGTGGGGTGAGGGCCGGGCCCGGAGGCGGGCCTGCGGCGGGCGCGGCCTCGGGGGCTGGGGCGGGGAAGCGGGGCTCGAAGATGCTGAGGGTCCGGTGTTCCGGCTCCCGCTCGGCCGGCTCCCGCACGGCCGGTTCCGGGAGGCCTTGGTCGTCGGGCGCGTCCTCGAAGGTGAAGGCGCTGGCGGCCATCAGGACCGGGCGCATCGGGCGCACCGCTCGGCCGCCGATGCGGCCGTGGCGCGGGGAGACGAGCAGCCCGAGGGCGTCCGCCGCGACAAGGAACGGGGACCGGCCGGCGATCCGTGAGTGCCGCGCGGCCCAGATGGAGACTGCCCAGATCACGATCGGCAGGGGGCCGGTGACCGGCCACCACCAGCTGACCGTCTTGATCAGGAGGAAGCTCCCGACGGCGGCCACCGCGATCTGCGGCACTGTGTAGGGCCCGAGTGGGATCCTCCAGTCGCCGATCTTGCCCATCACCCACGGATGCCTTCGGGCCTTGGTGTAGGAGCGACCGATCCTGGGACGCGCGGCGTTGTTCACGACCGGCCCGGCTGGCCAGTGAGCGCGACGGGCAGCTCACGCTGCAACTCGCCTGCGCCCTGGATAGGGGCAGTGGTCACGGGCCGATTCTCGCTGTACTCGTTCTCGAACAGCATTGAGATCGAGTACCGACCCGTGAACAGCGACCAGCAGATCACCAGACCGATCGCACCGCCGATCGCGGCCTTGATCGACATCTTCCTGATGGCATGCACGATCACGATCGCGGTCAGAGCGATCATCAGACCGCTGGCTACCCAGTCGAGCAGCGTCCGCGCCCAGGAGTTGCCGAAGTTCTGCACGGCTCCGGCGAGCATGACGTTGTTCATCGGCTGGCCCCGGTCGGGTTGAAGGAGGGCGCAGCAGCGCCGGAGGAAGAAGGAGAAGAGAGGGAAGATGCCGGAGCGGCGCCGGCCGGGGCGAGCACCGAGATCTCCCAGCGGCCCGCGCGAGCGGTCAGCCGCAGCGGGTACTCCAGCGGCCAGTCCCCGGCGCTGTCGCTCGCCTGGACGTCGGCCTGGATGTCCAGCACCGCCCCGTCCTGGGGCGAGGTGGGCACCGTGCTGGTCGCCATCAGGTTCGTCAGGGCGACCTTCGAGTAGGCCGCGGTGCCCGGCACCGGGATCCGCGCACTCGGGGAGAGGTAGCGGGTGCTGTCACCCACACCGCTCAGGTAGGCCGTCAGGAAGCCGGACACCGTGTCGCGCAGCGGGCCGTCGGTGACCTGCGACCCGTACGTCTTGGTCGAGGGGTCCTTGTCGGCCAGCGCGGCCGGGGCCGACACCTGGGCCGGAGCGCCGGTGATCACCAGCGAGTCCGGCGCCCCGCCGGAGCCGCCCGAGCGGACCATCGACACCTGGACCGCGAAGTACCGCACGACCCGCGCGGGGTCGTCCGGCCCTTGCGGGGAAACCCCCGCACGCGGTGCGGGCGTTTGCGAAGAGGACTGCGGAGCGGCTTGCGGGGAGGAATCGCCTTGCGGGGCGGCGGGCGGCAGCACGAGCGTGGCCGCAACGGTCACCTGCCAAGTGCGGCCGCCCATCGGCGTGCTCCGCACCGCAACGGTCTTCTCCACCTTGGCGGTCTTTGCGGCCGTCACCTTCGGCAGGTCGACCCCGGGGGCCATGGCGCGCAGAGCCGGAGAGTCGGTGACACCGGCTGAGCGCAGCCACAGGTCGACGAAGTTTTCCGCATAGCCGGTCGGCGGGGCGATCACGAGCGGGGCGGCGACCGGAGCAGCCGGCGTGCTGCTCGCCATTTGCGGGACGGCGACGGCCACCGCGAGGGCCAGCGGCCCGGCGGCCAGGGCCGCCCAGACGCCTCCGTACATGAGCATGGTGCGCACGCGGGAGCGGCGCAGGTCGGTGCCGGAAGCGATCGGGGAAGGGGTGTCCGGCGCGCGGTCGCGCCGGGAGGAGGTGGGCTTCACCAGGGTCTCCTAGGTCGTCAGCGGTTGCTGTCGAGGGAGGAAACCCCGCACCCCTTGATGGACTCCTTGATGATCGACACCCGCCCGATAACGACCTCGCAACGGGCAGCATCAAACCTCTGACCTGCGCTTTTGATGCGGCATCAAGGTATCGGGCATCCACCTTGATGGCCCATCAAGGTGTTCTGCGGCCGCCTGGGGAGGACATCAAGGTGTGCAGCTGGCTTGGGCGGCGGCGGGGTGATTCCTTGATGGCCGGCCCCGACCGCCGCCTGCCGACACCTTGATGGCCGGGCTCCGCCCTCCGGATTCCTTGATGCCGGTCCCCTGAGGCTGGCGGGATTCCTTGATGGTCAGTCCGAGGGGCGGGGGATTCCTTGATGGCCTTCGCCGCAGGAGGAGATCCGCCCCGGCCGATCCCCGGGCAGCGGCCGAAGGGCCGGCTCGGACGGAGCGGCCAACTCCGGCCTGGAGGCGGCCGCGCGTCTCGATCCCGTCTTCGGTTCAGGGCGCCGAGACGTCCACCGCGGTTGCGGGTGGAAGCGGTGCGGGGCGCTGTGGTGCGGCACCGGGCCCGGCTTGATGCCCCGCACCGCGATCGGTCCGGCCCCGCGCGGCAGCGCTCCGGCCGCTCCGGTCCGGCACCGCAAAGCCCCGTCCCGCATCGCAAGAGCGCCTTGCGGCCCGCACTCCGCAAGCGCCGCTTGCGGGCCCGCACCGCAAGCGGGCCCGCTCCCGCAAAGGAGTCAGGGGCTTTGCGGTGCGGGCCATCCAGGTACGCCCCCCACCCCTTGATGGTGGGGGTATGCGGAGTCGTTATCTGCCGGACCTCGATCGTCAAGAGGTCCGTCCAGGTGTGCGGGGTTACCTCGGTCGCTGATCACCACTGCCCGAGGAGCCACGATGGACCTGCCGCCGACCCTGCTGCCCAGCCTCAGCTTCGGCTGCCCCGCGGTGCTCGCGGTGGCCGCCACCGCCTACCTCCCGGCCGGCGCCTGCTACCTCGCGCTGACCGGAACGGACACGGCCTGGCTCCGCCGACTGCACCTGCCCGCCCCCGCCGTCCTCCTCGCGGCCGCAGCCTCCTGGCTTGCGCTCGCGCTCCTGTGGCCACTGCTCCTCACCGTCCGGGCCGCCACCGCCCTGCGCCGCCGTCGCCGGGAGGCGGATCTCCCGCTGCGCATCCAGCCGCTCGCCGTCGTCCCCGCCACCCGGACTCCGGACGCGCTCCCCGCCGCGGTGATCCCGCCCAAGCCGACGGCCCCGCCGGTGCCGCCGCGCTGGTACACCGAGTCGTACGCCGCCATCCATGCCGCGCTCGCCGACGGCCGCACCGCGATCGCCCGGACCTGGGCCGGCTACCTGGCGGACGACGCCACGATCGAGTTCGGCCCCGCCCACCCCTACACACAGGAAGCGTGGCTGCTCGTCGCCCGCACCGTCCGCACCGCGCTCGCCGACATCGGATCCGCGCCCGCAACGATCGACGCCCAGCCGATCGGTGACCCCTACTACTTCCTCTCCCCCCAGGCCCACCAGGTGCAGGCCTGGAACCCGGACCGCGACGGCGTGTACGTCGAGGTGGCCCGGTGACCGACTTCCTCACCAGCCTTTCGCTCGACGGTAACGGCGCCTTCGCCCCCGGCGGGCTGGACTACATCGAGTTCGACGCCCGGCTCGCCCGCGACGGCTCGTGCCCCACCACCACCAAGGCCGCTTACATGGCCTTCGCTACCTTCTGCGACATCGAGCAGCACATCACCCTCACCGCGGAGGAGGTGGCCGCCTGGTCGAGCGACGTCCGGCAGACACTCCTGCCCTACCGGCGGACCGTCGCCGCCTGCCTCGGCCGCTCCGTCGACACCCTCGACCGCGCCACCGCCGATCTGGTCGACCGCCAGTTCCTCCTCGTGCAGCCGCAGACCGCCCCCGGCAACCCCGCCGTGCCCGACGCCAACATCTACCGCCTCATCGACAAGGAGCGGTGGGCCCGTCAGCTCCTGGAGCGCGCCGCCGCCCCGGGCCCCGCACCCGTCCTCGGCCCCGACGGCCACCCGATCCCCCGCGTCCACCGGGCACCCGGCATCGACTACGTCCGCCTCGACGCCCGCATCGCCCGCACCGGCCTGCGCTCCCCGCTCTACAAGGCCGTCTACGCCGCCGTCGCCAGCTTCTGCCACATCCACAGCCGCTCCATCACCGAGCGCCCGCCCACCATCAAGGAACTGATGGCCTGCACCGGACTGGGGCGCACCGCCGTCACCGGCAACCTCGCCCAGCTCCGGGCCGACGGCGTCCTCGCCACCCAGGACAACTACACCCGGCAGAACGGACGCGGCCGCCTCGCCTCCTCCTACTTCCTCCTCGACGCCCGCCTCTGGCGGGCCCGCACCGCCGCCCGCGAGGACCGCGAACTCGCCGCCTTCACCGGGGGGTGGCCGCACCACACGGACGGGGGTAGCCGCACCAGCCGGACCGGGGTGGCCGCACCAGGCGGACTAGGGTGGCCGCACCACACGGACACCATTAAGAGCAGTAACAAGACAAGTGACAGCGAGCCCCTTCCGGACGCCCGAAGGGCACCTACAGGTGGTAAGGCCCCTGCGGCTCGCCGCCAAGGCGCGCGTACCCAGTCCAACCCGGACAGCGGCTCCGCCGCGACGAAGACCACCAAGCCCCGCACGAAGACGATCCGCACCACCCCCTCCCGGCCGGTGCCCGGGGAGGACGAGGTCTTCGCCATGGTCGACGCCCTCGGCGTCAGCAAGCACCCGGCCATCAAGGTCCCCCCGCTGCGCCGTGCGGTGCGCGACCTGCTGTCGGCCGGCCGGAAGCCGGAGCACGCCCTGGCCCGGATCAACGCCGGATGGTGGCGGGCCGGAGTCCCGGAGAAGATCGCCCGCCGCGAGATCCGTGGCCCCGCCGGATACCTCGCCTCGATCCTGTCCGCGCAGGACTGCGAGCGGCCCGACTGCGAGCGCGGAGTGGTCCTCGGCAGCGGCGAAGAGTGCAGGGCCTGCGGCCTGGCCCTGGCAGAGCGGCAGGCCGATCGCGCACGCGAGCACCTGGAGCAGAGCACGGCCGAGCTCGACCAGGCCGCCCACCGCCGGAGTACGAGCGAGCGGGCCCGGACGGCGCCACCCGCACCGTCCTCGCCAGCGGTGGCGACCTGGCGGTGCCAGGCTCCCGGCCCGGACGGCCTCGGCGGTCCGCAGTGCGGGCGGCCGGGCACCGGAGTCCCGCCGGCGCTGCCGATGTGCCCGGACTGCCTGGACGCTCTCCAGAAGGCGATTGGGCGTCCGATGTGATGGCCGGTTCGCAGCCGAAGCGAGAGGCCCGGTGACCTGCCGGGGCCTCTCGGCATTCCCAACGCGGAGGGTGGACAGCCGCTCGGCTGCCCGCCCCGATCGCTACGATTGGTATATGGCTGATCGCGCAACGGAGTTCACCTCTCTCGACGGCACCCTCCTGTCCGGCACCATCGCATCCACCGACCACCCGCAGGGCCTGGCCGTGCTCGTCCACGGCGCCGGCGTCACCCGCGAGGAAGGCGGCTTCTTCACCCGGCTCGCCTCCGCGCTTGCCGCATCCCGCATCGCGAACCTCCGCTTCGACCTGCGTGGGCATGGTGCGAGCGGCGGCAGCGAGCACGAGATCACGATCGCCGGCGTCGCCAACGACATCCGGGCTGCCACGGACCACCTGCGCGCTGAGCCGTCCTCAGCGGACGGTCCTGTGCACTTGATCGCGGCCTCGTTCTCCGGCGGCGCCGCCGCCCTGGTGGCCGCCGCCTACCCGGTTGTCCTGGACAAGCTGGTCCTGCTCAACCCGCGGCTCGACTACCGGGCCCGCTACATCACGTCCCGGCCGTACAACCGGGACGACTGCCTGAGCGAGGAAGCCGCCCGCGACCTGGATCGGCAGGGCTTCACCGAGCGCAGCCCGTTCGCGCTCGGCCGGGCCCTGCTGAACGAGGTGCACTACCTCGACCCCTCCGCCCTGCTGCCCCGGATCACGGCGGACACCCTCGTGGTGCACGGCACGAAGGACACCTTCGTGCCCGTCGATGACTCCCGCCGCCTCACCTTCGAGTTCGGCGGGGAAGCCGAGCTCGTCGAGCTGGAAGGGGCGCAGCACGGCTTCGCGGTGCACGACGATCCGCAGTACCTCGACCCTCAGACCCAGGCGTGGCAAGCCGAGGTCATCACGAGGATTACCAGCTTCCTCACCGTCCGCTGAGCCGCAGCAGTCTCGTTCCCACCGGCACCGCCCGCGTCCCTGCGGGCGGTGCCGTCCGTCCTTTGCCCCGCTGCTATGGCGTTGCGGTGCGGGGAGCCGGAAGCCGGGCCGCACGCAGGGCCTGGCGCAGTTGGCGAACCGCAGGACGACGGGAGTGGCTGGCTAGCAGGTCCGAGGTTCGGTCCAACTCGGCGAGAGCCCTGCCGAAGCCTGCCCCGGCGGCGATCGCGAGGGCGTCCAGCCCGGCCAGCGCGGCCTCATCGGGTTCATTGGCGCCGGCGAGCGCGCCGGACAGTGCCGCAGTGAAGAACGCCCGGTCCCGGGGGCCGAACGTTGCCGAGGCCAGGCAGGAACGGAACTCCTCGACCGATCGGGCCGCCTGGCCGGACTCCCGATGGCACAACGCGCTCTGCGCCATCAGCCGCTCCAGGGTGTAGGCGTCACCCAGCGGACCGGTACAGGTCGCCGGACCGGCCGGCGGGGAAGCGGCGACGATCGCTTCGTGCGCCTGGTCGAGCAGCCGGTCGATCGGGTCGCCCCGAACACCGGTCAGGGCCAGGGCCCGGGCTTCCTGCTGGAGAGCCTCTGCCTTCGGGCGCAGCGGCAGTGACCAGGGCCCGGCGTGCGCGGCGTGGGCGAGGTCGCGCATCCGGGCGGGATCGTCGTCGGCGGCCTGCGCCTTGCGGAGCAGCACGTAGCCGTGGAGTGCGCCGTCGCCGCCCATCGTTGCGAACTCGACGGCCCGGTCGTGCCAATAAGCGGTGTGCTCGGCCGGCGCGTCGGAGTCCCGGTACAGCCAGGCCGCGAACTCCGCGGCGCGGGCACCGAGAAGCAGCAGCTCGCGACGTAGGGGCTGGTCGGCATGCCGTGCTGCGGTGGCCAGGTCGGTCAGGATGCCGAGCACCCGGGGGAGCGATTCCCGCGGGCCCAGAAGGGAGTCGGCGCGGGCCGCGTCGTCCAGCGTGTCCCGGAGCACGGTGAGCTGTGAGCTGGCGGGATCCCCGTCGGAGGCGGGGAGCGGTCGACGCCCTGTCGGCCGCGTGGGGCGCACGAATCCGAGGTCTTCCAGCGTGGCGCCGAGGAGTTCCACCAGCACGGTGCGCGCGGCCCGGTTCGGCCAGCCTGGACGGACGGATTCCCACCGCTGGACCTGGCGCACCGAGATGCCCAGCGACAACCCGAGCGTCCGTGCCCGGGCCTCGAAGGCTTCGGCGAACTCCTCCTGGGTGTGGAGGCCCACCCGGACCCGGGCGGTAACGAACAGCGGGTTGCCGACACCGGCGGCTTCGTCCATCCGCCACCTCCCTCCTCACCCCGCCCGGCACCTGCGGGACGGCACCCCAGTATTCCGGGACCGGCGCCGATGTGTCGGGTGATCTGACGTGGACTCACCCCTGGCCGGGCGCTGGACTGGGGGCAGACCGTCAGGCGAGAGGATCGGCAGTGGAGCACCAGCGCGCGAGAACGTCGGCGCGCGAGTGGGCCGGCCGCGGCCGTCAGCGCCCGCCGGCCTTCGAGGCCGACCGGACACCGACAGCACGGGGACAGCGGAGGGGGCGGGGACCACGGCATCGCGCCGCTGCTCCCCGCCCCCTCCGCAGTGGAACGCCGCTATACCTCGAACGTCCTGGCGAAGTCTACGAACGCCGTCCACACCGGTGCGGTGACGCTCAGTGTCGGGCCGTCAGGGTCCTTCGAGTCGCCGATTTCGATGTGGTCCGTCGCGGTGCAGTCGCGGCGCCAGCGTACGCAGCTGCCCTGCTGGCCGCTGTAGGAGCTGGTGGTCCACTCGTCCGGCGCGAGACGAGGGGGGTGCTGCGGCATGTGGGTCCTTCCGGGGTGGAGCTCGGATCAGAGAACGCGGGCGCGCTCTTCGAGGTAGGCCCGAGATGCGCTCCGGTCGAGCGCAAGTTCGGTGAGCTGGCCGGCGGCGCGCTCGTAGAGCGTCAGGGAGTCGGCGTCGTCGTAGTAGGAGGTGGTGACCAGGCTCTCGACGCAGGCGAGCTCGCCACCGTCGGGGAAGCGCAGCTTGGTGAAAGCGCCGTCCAGGCCGACGTGGGGCCGCCCGGCCAGCAGGATCCGCAGGTCGACCTCGGAGCGGGTGAGCAGGTGGGCGATCTGCTCGCGCATCACGTCCGGGCCGCCGACCTCGGTGTCGAGCGCGGCCGAGTTGAGGACGACCGTGAGGGAGCTGGTGACGACCTCCTGGCGGTGCATGCGGACGGCGACCATGTTCTCGACGCGCTCCCGGCCGCCGGGAATCACGCTCTCTCCCGCGGACAGCAGGGCCTCGGCGTAGCGCTTGGTCTGCATGCGGCCGTGGACCAGCAGTGGTTCCCAGGCCCAGGCCGCCAACGCGTCCTTCTCCAGGCCGAGGTAGTCCTGCAAGGCCAGGTGCAGCGAGTAGCTGGCCCACCAGTCCGGCTTGGCGAGGTTGACGACCATGTCTTCCATCGCGTCGCGGCGGACCTGGTCCTGCACGCCGTAGGTGTCGAGGAGTGTGCGCAGCAGGGGCACTTCGAGCTTCACCCGGCCCGACTCGACGCGATTGATCTTATCGACGCCGACGCCCACCTGGGCGGCAACGGCGGACTGGGTCAGCTTGCGCTGCTCGCGGAGCCGGCGCAGGACGCTGCCGAAGCGCGCACGCCGGTAGGTCTGGGGGCTGGTTGCCACGGGCGAGGTCCCTCCTACGGGTGTGGGTCACAGTCTGCCTGGTCGGGCTGATGGGGCGGGACGGTCCGGTCGATACCGGCCATGACGGACCGTAACCGCGCGGGGCTGCGGCGGCATCCATTCCAGCATAGGTCGCGAATTCGCGAGATCACGGTTGACTACTCGCGAATTCGCGAGGACAGTGGGTTGTGCTTGCTAAGAGTGATCGCACGATCGCCAAGGGCGATCCGCGATTCCGGTCGCCCTGCCCACGCCCGTGACGGGCTGGAGGAACCATGCACCCCACCACGCAGCTGACCCAGAGGCCCGCTTACCTCACGGCCGTGGGCGGCACCGGGGTTTCCCTCTCCGCTGGCGCACAGTGGCTTCTCCACGGCCAGCCGGACCTCGTCTCCCGGGTGGCCGCCTGGCGCGAGCTACACGGGCTGGCCCCGATCCGGATCATGCCCGGCCCCGGCTGGGAGGCCATCGCCGTTCACCGCGTGCTGGGGGAACCCGCACTGCGGCGACTGGGCCGACCCGGCCCAGTGCTCTTCACCGGCGGCTCGATCGTCTACTTCGTCCCGGCCCTCACCCACCCCTGGGGCGCCGTGCTCAACGGCATAGCCAGGAAGACCCCCGAGCTCTGGGACTGGGGGAAGAGCCTGACCGTCCACCTGCCGGCAGACGGAACGCACGAGATCCACTGCCCCAGGCCCGGCATCCCCCACCGCAAAGTCCCGTACTGGCTGGCCGAACCCGACGGCACAGACCGGCTGACCTTCGCCGGTGAGCTCGCCACCGCACTCGACGCCGTCTCCGAGACGGCGCTCGCACCCCTCCTCGCAGAGAAGGCGCACAAGAGGGAGACGGCCCCCAGCGCCCCGCAGACCCCCACCGAACGTTCGCGCAACAACGTCGCCGCCTTCTTCGGCCGGCGGCCGCACAGCACGGAGGCGACATGACCCCGCCCGTCCAGCCCAGCACCGAGGACGCGATGCAGACCTCCTACAAGCTGAGGGAGGCCCACCTCGCCGCCGAGCACATCCCACTGATCCGGGCCCTCGCCGTCGCCCGGTGCCGTCGCTGGCTGGCCGACCGCGGCATCGTTCTGGGCGGCCCCGGCCAAGACGCCGTCGATGCCGCCGTGCAGGACGCGATGTTGGTGCTCACCGAACTGCTCACCAACGTCATCAAGCACGTGATCCATCGGGGCACCTGCTGGCCTCCCAGCGACGAGCCCGTGACGTACCGCGATGCCCCGGAATGGGTCGAGCTCGACCTGGTGCTGGAGGAGACCAGCGTCCTCACCCTACTCATCGTCGTCCGCGACGGAGACCCGGGCGGTCCCATGCTCGACACTACCGAGCCCGGCGACTTCGAAGGCGGCCTCGGTCTCGGCTTGGTGCGCGCCGTCAGCAACGACCAATGGGGCTGGGAGCCCACCGGTGGCGGCAAGGCCGTCTGGGCCCGATGCCCCCTCGCCGCGCTGAACTGAACGATCGGAGCCCCCATGACCACCCGAGCCCCGAGACCGCGAGAACCCCGCGAAGCCCCGGCACGAATCGGCCCCGACCGGTTCAGCCTCCCCGACGGCAGCATCCTCACCACCCCCGTGCCCGCCGGTGGCCACGAGATCCGCACCGGCTCCTGGATCAAAGTCGGCGACACGGCGCGCCAGATCACCAACATGCTCTGGCGCTACGACGGCGGACGCACCCTCCACCTCGACGGGGACGCCCTCGTCCTGCCGCTCGGCCGCCTCGAAACCATCCCAAAGTTCACCGTCCTCACCACCGGCCATCCGCCCAGGCCGTCCACCCCGTCCCGAACCGGCGCCGCGCCCCGGCGGCGGACACCGCGCCCTTCCGCTCGAACGGAACCCCCCATGCGACCCACACCCTCCCGGTCTGCCCCGCAGGTCCGGCCGCTCGACACCCGAGTGCACGTCACCGCGCAGGACCGCGCCGGTATCTACCACCTCTCCGACGGCCGGGCCCTGCTCAACCCCCTGCCCGCCGGGGCCAGCGACATCCGCATCGGCAGCTGGGTCCAGCTCGACGGCAGGCCGTACGAGGTCGCGGACATGACTGGCCCGATCACCCGCCGGGTCCTGCGCCTGCACGGCACCACGCAGGTCATCGCCCTCGGTCTGAGCGACACCGTGGAGCGCTACAACGTCCTCGAACGCCGCCGGGACGGACGGTCGATGTGAACCCCCTGCCCAGACACCAGCCCACGCCCGCCCATGCCGCAGCCATGCCGCCTGGCATCTGGCTGCTCGGAGTCCTCGGGAGCGTGCCCCGGGACCGGAGCTTCATCCGCTGGCAAGCCGAGCCCGGCCTCCTGATCTCCGTCCCCACCGGGAGCCGCTGGGACACGATCTCCCTCCCGGCCGCGATCGGGCTGCCGCTGCTCGCCGCCGCCCTCGCCGGCCCCTGCGCCCACCGCCTCGGACCGGTGCTGCACGACGCGGCCACCGACCTCACCTACTGGCTGATATCCCCGGACCCGGAACAGCCGTGGCTCGGACACCACCCGCTGGCCAACCTCCTGCCCGCCGGTGAACGCCTCAAGGTCCCCAACCCCGCGCCTGACCCCGACTACATCGACGAGCCGACCATCCCCGGACCCGCGGTCGTCCGCTGGGCCTACTGGCCACCCGTCACCGGCACCCTCACCTCGGGGCGGTGGCTGGGCCACACCCTCCTCGACCCCGGCACGCCGGTGAGCGCGAGCCACCCCAGCGAGGACTAAGCCGACCAGGCCACCACCGCCCCGACACCCCGAGGACCTCCGTGCCCGCCGCCCGCTTCACGGCCACCTACACCAGCACCGACCTCGCCGGTGCCCGCCGCACCCCGCTGCACCACGTCAACCACCACTCCACCCCAGGCCAAGCCCTGCGCTGGTTGGCCCGCCTGCTGCGCGCCGGGGGCACCCCGCTCGACCGCCCCTGGCAGGACCACTGCCTGGACCCCTTCACCGACAACGACGCCTTCCACCGCGCCTGCTTCCAGCTCAACAACGGCACTCCCCTGCGCATCCGGCACCGTGCCGGCCGCCGCCTCATCACGGTGGCCGTGACCAACAACGCCTGCTGGCCGACCCCGCCCGGCCGCCCCAAGCAGCCCCGAGCACTCCGCCGGGCGATCCTCGTCCGGAGCTGCGCCGCGGCCGCCCGGCGCCGGCGCCTCCGGCGGGCCGAGGCACATGAACGGCCGACGCACCAGCAGTGACCACCACGACGGAGCAGTCCGCCGAAACGCGGAAGGGGCGCCCACCATGGGCGCCCCTTCCGCGTGCCGGGTGGGTCAGGCCGGTGCCGCAATGCACGCTGGCCGAGGACCGGGAAGGTCAGCGGGAGCTCCCCAATTGGGGAGCTCCCGGGCCCAGCGCGCGTACGGCGCAGCTACTCCGCGCTGCTTCCCGGCCTACCGCCTGGAAGCCCTTCGGTGGCCCTGGGTTGTCGCGGAGAACCGTGCCTCCGGCGTGCGCGCCGAGCTACTCACCGCAGGGGAGGACTGTTGAAGTCACCTGTTCAGTCCACCCGCGACAGCTACCGCTTCTTCGGACGGCCAGGCCCCCGCCTCCCGTGCCTAACCACCGCCTGGTGATGGACATCCGTCGCCGTCGGCCGTCCGTTGTCCAGCTGCTGCTGTGCCGCCGTCCCGCCGCCTCCTGGGGAGGAGTCCGATTGCTTGTCGGTCCCGCCCGACGGGTCCGGCTCGGGGCCGTTGAACTCCAGCACGACGGCGTCCTGCGCGTCCGCGATGGCCAGCAGCTCCGGGAGCGTCCTCGACCCCATCTGTTCGTCTGCCTTCTCCACCATCTGCTCCACCAGCTTCGGCCGGTGGTACATCCCGAACAGCTCGGACACCTGCACACCCCGTACCCGCAGCGGCCCCACCCGATTCCCAGCAGCAGTGACCTGCACGTAGTGCGAGAACCGCGGCAGGTCCGCGATCTGCCCGGCGGACACCGCTCCGTGCCACTCCTCCGCCATCGTCCTGGCCGCGGTCATCGACCCGGACGTCGTGCTCACCACGGAGGAGTTCTGCATCAGCGCTTCCTTCGTGGCCGGGCTGATCCGGCCGAGCGACTGCGTCATCACGTGCAGACGGCCGCCGAACTTCCTCAACTGCTCGCTGATCGCCGCGAACGATGGGCCGCCCGCCGGGTCCAAGGCGATCAACTCGTCAGCGAAGGTGTGGAACGACTTCCGCGCCTCCGACGCCAGGTCCCTGCGGGAGAGACCGGCCTGCAGCAGGTTCTGCAGAACCGTGCTAAACAGCAGCCGATCCGACGGCCCCGTACCCTCCAGGCACAGCCACACGATGTGGCCCTCGTCCATCGCCTCCCTGATGTCGTACGTCCCTGCCGGCGAACCCAGGAACGCGCGCGTCACCTCGTTCGACGCGAGGCGGTCGATCGGGTTCAGCACCGGGCCCAGCACTTCGGCCACCTGGTACGCCGCGAACGTCGTGGTCCACCACCGCCGCTGTTCCGGGCTCAGGTGCTTGATCAGGGCGCCCCGCCACGGCTTGTCCGTCAGCAGGGTACGGATCTGCAGCAGGGTCGCCTGCGCGTCCGGCCGGTCGGCGGCCACCGCCCGGGCGTTGTGCATCACCAGCGCCTCGATGGACTTCGCGAAGATTGTCAAAGCGCGCGGCGCCGCCGCGTC
This sequence comes from Kitasatospora sp. NBC_01300, assembly GCF_041435235.1. Taxonomy (NCBI): domain Bacteria; kingdom Bacillati; phylum Actinomycetota; class Actinomycetes; order Kitasatosporales; family Streptomycetaceae; genus Kitasatospora; species Kitasatospora sp. NBC_01300. Next base: position 175,276 of record NZ_CP108410.1, read on the forward strand.
CGTCCAGTTCAGCCCCGTCGCGAGGGCGTCGACCGCTGCCGTGGCCAGCCGGTTGGCCTTGCGCCCGGGCTTCATCTCCAGCATGTTCCAGCTCGGCAGCTTCGCCCCCGGCTGGTCCGCACGGGCCAGGTCGACCCGGCGTACCCGGGAAGCGAAGACGGGGTGGGCCAGGTACGGCGAGGCCGTGGTCCAGGAGTCACCGTGCGGATCGACGAACATCGCCCCAGACCCGGCCGCAGCGACCGCAATGGCCCTGGTGAGCGCGGTCTCGGTCTTGCCGTAGTTCGACTTGCCCAGGTTGACGCTGAAGAGGAACTCCTCCTCCTTCGTCGCGATGACCCGGCTGGTGCCGTCGGCGTGGACGAGCCGTCCGTGCGGGACCAGAGCCTCGCCGGCGACGTAGTCGGGCAGCTCCGAGGCGAGGACCGGCAGGGCCGCGTGCATAGTCGGCGGCTTCAACAGCCCGGCGAGCTCGCCGACATGCAGCCAGTTCTGCTCGCGGGGGCCGACCTGCCCGCTGCTCCACCGCCGGTCGAAGGAGTCCCGGCGGTGCCAACTGTTCGCGCCCCACGACCACTTCAGGAACCGGCCGCCGTCCACACCGAGCCGGCTGTCCTGCCCGAAGACGTCGAGACCGGCACTCACCCGCTCCAGCAGCTGCCGGGCACGCCCCTCGCTCTGGGAGGCGCAGCGCACCAGCAACTGGATCCGCACGAGCCCGGTGTTGCCGTGCAGGCGTCCCAGCGCCTCCTCCGGCTCGACCGCCCGCGGCCGGGGCGCCGGCATCCGGGAACCCGCAGAGGACCTCGACGACGGGTCGAGCAGGCTGAGCAGCTGGTAGCGCAGCGAGTCCTCCGCGTCCGCCGCCACGATCGCCGCGTTGCGGGCGTTCCTCCGGGCGGCCTTGCGGCTGTCCTCCTGGGCTTCGTGCATCAGCTTCCACCGGCGAAGCCTCAGCTGCCACAACGGGATCGACTGGACGTCGAGGACGACCTCGGCCAGATCCCCCTGCTCGGCCCGGATATCGCTGACGGCGTCGATCAGCGGCTGGAGCGGATCAGGGGCCATCGGCACCTCGCGCAGCGCGGCGGAGGGGCTCCCCTTGAGGATGAACTCGGCGCGCACCGCGACTAGGCGGCCGTCCTCCTCGTCCTTCTTCTTCTGCTGCTTCTCCAGGGCCACCTTGCCGTTCTTGCCGGCGGCCTTCGCCCTAGCCCGGGCCTCCTTCGCTTCGGCCTTCAGACGCTGCTGCAGCTCCTTGTCCTTCTTGTCCAGCCGGTCCTGCACGGCCTGGGCGGCCACCGGATCGGCGGCCTCCTCGGCCTCGGCGACGGTGACCTCCTGGAAGCGGCTGTCGGTGAGCAGGGTGGCGGCGGCCTTCGGTCCCTCGATCGAGTACTCCAACGGCACGCTGCCGTCCGCCCGCAGCCGTACCCGCACCCGGCGGGCTCCTTGAGGTGCCCACCACGGGCCCTTGCCGGCTGCCCGCATCAGCAGGGCGGTCTGGCGCCAGATGTCCTCGGTGCTCGGGTCGAACCGGCGGCTGGGAGTCAGGATGTAGCGGGTGCGCAGCGCGAGGGCGCGGCGGGTCAGGAACTGGTGGAGCACGCCGGCGGCCACGGCCACGGGGGTGATGAGGAGCAGGAGCGTCCCGGCGTTGTCACCGCACCAGGCGGCCGCGTCGGCCAGCCAGCTCATGGCGCCCCAGGCCGCGCCCAGTACACCCTTCAGCATGCTGCTGTCGATCTGGTCGTTCATCGCATGGGCTCCCCTAGGTCGTCAGCGGTTGCAGTCGACGAAGGAAACCCTGGACTCCTTGACGGACTCCTTGATGATCGAAGCCCGCCCGGTAACGACTGCGCATCGGGTCCGATCAAAGCTCTGACCTGCGAATTTTGCGGGGCATCAAGGAATGGCAGCGATTCCTTGATGCCCCATCAAGGGGGCCTGCGCGGTCCTTCTCGCCTGCGACCACTTCGGACGCCCGACCGCAGGGCCGGCCGCGTCGCCCCGCAGAGACCGCCAGCCCAGGCATCTACCGCTGTCCGTCTCTACAGGGCGCTGGCGCCCGCCTGGACCGCCGTCAGAGCGGCCGGGGCGCCAGGACGGCCCGGACGATCTCCTCCCAGGCCGCCTCGTTGGACGCCGGGGGCGCGGTCCTCCAGGCCAGCGTACGGTCGGCAACCACCTGGCCCACCTCCCGGGCCTGGCCGGCCAGCTTCTCCTCCAGGTGGTCGGCGTCGCCGTCCGCGGCGCCGGTGACGATGACCCGGCCGTGGAGGAAGTAGCTCGCACCGATGTCCATCCCGCGCCAGGCGCTGGCCAGCGCGGTGGCCACCACGTTCGGTGGCAGGCCCTCATTGGCCGCGTTGCCGTGCAGCCACATCAGCGCCCGCCGGTGGTAATAGCCCGGGTCCGGGCTCCCACCGAGACGGGTGGTCAGGACCCGCCGAAGCAGAGCCGGATCGTCGGGCAGCTCGATCTCGTCAACCGGACCGGCCGGGTCAATCTGCAGTGCGAGCATGGCGGTGGCCTCCTGGAGTCGGTCCGGCTTCGCCCGGACGAACGGTAATGGTGGTGAACTCGGCCCGGCGGACCGGCCACGGGAAACCGAAGAGCTGCACGCTGTCAGCCTCGCCCGGGGTCACGTAAACGACGTCGCCGCACTCCCCATGGACGAGGTAGTGCCGGATGCGGCCGTCGGACATCGTCGCGGTGGCGTGGCCGATACTGGTGAACCGCGGCATACAAGCCTCCTTCGGTAGTCGCTACAGGTCGGCCCAGCCGCACCGAGGACGCCCGGCGTCGGCCAGCGGGCTCCAGATCGGCGCCGACGGACCGTGCTCCTCGATGTCCCGGAGCGTCGCCGCCCCGGCCGGGACGTTGCGCAGCAGGTTGACCACCCGGGCGTTGTCCCCGGCGGCCAGCTGCAGGTCCTCGATCCGGTTGCGCATCGTGGTCTCCGAGCCGTTGGTCAGGACGAACAGCAGCCGGGGGAAGAGGGGATAGAAGTCCTGCCAGGCCGGCGGGGCGCCCTGGGCCTCGGTGGTGCCGCGCAGGCGCAGCGGGATCGGGGTGAGCTCGTAGAAGCGGGCGTAGGCGGTGAGCTTCGAGGTCAGCTGCTCGCTCACCTCCGTGCACCGGTCCAGCTCGATGAACGCGCGCAGGTGCACCCGGCCGTCGAACGTGGTGGCGGTGTAGCGCATCACGGCGTCCGGCATCAGGGCGTCCCGCCGGGCCTCGGAGAGCCGGTGGTAGACCTCCGGCACCCAGTCGCGCGGTCCGTACTCGTCGCCGCGGCGCCGGGCGTCCCGGACGAACTCCACGTGGGTCCTGACGACGTCCAGGGTGTGGTCGGCATTGAGGAGGGCCCGGTCCGCGTCGAGCTTCGGCGGCGGACTGCTCATGTTCCTCAGCTCCTTGAACTCGCTCGCGACCTCCCGGCCGGCATCGGTCAGGAACCAGGTCCGCGGTCGGCCGCCTCCGAAGACCGGCTTGGTGACGTAGGCGGTCAGACCCTTGCTGTGCAGGCCGGCCAGGCGCTTGTTGGCCCAGTTCGGGTTGTCGAACGGGCCGAGCAGCTCCCGCAGCTGCTCCGATGTGACCAGGCGGTGCTGGAAGAGCAGGGCCAAGGCCTGCCGGTCGAAGTTGTGTCCGTTGTGGCTGTCGGTGGTGGCGATCACGCCGGGCCCCTTCTCGAATCTCAGGCGGGTGTGCGGTCGGCACAGACAACCCCGGACTCCTTGACGCACCCCTTGATGGCGGGCACGGTCGTGGGGCTCGATTCGATAACGTCGCACGTCAAGGCGTGGGCGGCGATATCTTGATGCCCTGTCGGCGACGGCGGATTCCTTGATGCCCGGCCTTGACGGGGCATCAAGGAATCACTTGTCCGATCCGGCCTTGGCCTCGTGGAGCAGCTGGCGGCCCCGCTCGGCGCTGACGCCGAGAGCGGCGCCGGCCTCGGCCGGGGTGAGCGCGGGGTTCTCGGCGAGCAGCTCCCTCAGCTTGGCCCGGCGCTCGTCGGCCTGGGCGAGCAGCGGCTGGGTGCGGCGCCGCGGGGCGCGGTCCGCCGATCCGGCCGGACGCCCGCCGGCCTTGGCCTCGCCCTGGAGGAAACGGTCGTTCTGGTCCCAGTTCGTGATGGTCGAGCGCTTCCAGTGCTTCACGCCGTGGACCACCTTGTCGGCCTCCGGGATGGAGGTGAGCCGTGCGCTCTTCCGGTTGGTGGAGGTGGCGTAGGTCCTCCAGGTCGAGATGGTGGGCCGGCGGTCCTCCGGAATCAGGAGGTAGGCCTCCTCCAGGTCGAACAGGTCGTCCTCGTCCTCGCGCGCCAGGGCGGCGACGACCCAGCGGCCGCCGGTGAACTCCAGGCGCAGCTGGGCGTTCAACGGCCAGGAGCCCTTCTCGTTGTGCCCTGCCAGCTTCACGTTCACGTCGACGACCGCGTCTTCCGCGGCCTCGGGCATCTCGTCGGCGGCGTACACGCTGAACACCTCGACCCGGTCGAAGGCCGTGTCCGCGGCCGGCGCGATCCGGGCGCCGTCGGCCACCGGGGCCGAGCTGCTCGTGCCGGTGAAGTAGCCAGCGAGGAAGTCGCGCAGCAGCTCCAGCACCGACGCGTCCTCGACCGCGAGGTTGAACACCTCGTCCGGGTTCGCCGGCGTGATCAGCGGGGTCCTCCGCTCGTCGACTGCCGCGATCAGCTGCTCGTCATCCCAGAAGCGGGTCTTGGCGCCGGGCCGGCTGATCGGCTGGGCGCGGAGCTTCTCCCAGCGGCGGGTGTTGGTGAAGGTGCCCGGGCTGATGCCCAGGAGGCCGGCGGCCCGGGCGGTGTCGGCTGTGGTGCGGTTGGCGGGGATCATGTCGGAGTCCTTGGTGAAGTAGCGGGTGGGCCGGCCCGATCGGGTGGCAACAAGACAACGGTATCGCACTAAAAACATGATCGGTACCTGTTGTGCGGCCAATCACCGGATCCCGGACGCCGCCCGAGAGTGAACCGGCCTCTCCCAGATGCCGTCAGCAGGCCGCTGACCAGCGAAAACCACATGTCCGCGCAACCTGCCATGCTCGTCCCGACATTGCCCTCGAAAGGGACGGACGAACCATCATGCGCAAGCAGGACCTCCACGACGGCCTCGTCCGGCGGTACAACGCGATCGCGGCGGCCCGGAGCCAGAATATCGACAGCGAGATGCGCTACGCCGCCGACTGGATCCGCAAGCAGCCGGCCCTGATGGGCCTGCTCCAGGAAGCCCGCCGGACCGAGGAGCCGCCGCAGGTCGAGGACTGGCTCACCGAGTGCCGCAAGGAGTTCGGGATCGTCTGGCGGACCAGCACGGAGGAGGGCCGGGCCGCCCTCGTCTGGGACTTCCTCACCACTGCCCCCCCAGGCCAGGCGGAGAGCGTGGCCCTGAACGTCTTCATGAGGTCTGGCGAGAAGCGCATCGACACGATGGTCAATCAGCTGGCCACCGAGGTCTTCACCCCGCTCTTCGAGTGGCTCCTCGAACGGGTCCAGCGAACCTGCAGCGTGATCCACACCCTGCGCCGGTACGTGCACCGCGTCGAGACCTACGACCGCGACGCCCTCCACGCGCTCTTCCTGGAGCGGACCGCCACCGGAGAGGAGCTCTACAACGACGACCTGCAAAAACGCCTGTTCGACGACGGCGACTACGTCACCTACGCCAAGGTCAGGTCCGCCTCCGGGGAGCCCGACCTGATCGGTGACCTCGACTCCTGGGACCCGATCATCCTCGACGGCAAGCTGTACAAGGCGGGGAAGCTCAAGTACGTCGCCAACGGGGTGCGCCAGGTCTACGAGTACGCCGTCGACCACGGCCAGCACACCGGCTACCTGGTGGTCTTCAACCTCACCGACCACATCGTGAAGATCGACGGCGACGGGCCTGCCGGGACGTGGCCGCCCTACTTCGAGATCGCCGGCGTGTGGGTCTACGTCGTGGTGGTGCGCGCCCTCCCGCCGGAGACGACGGCCAGCAAGAGGGGAATCGCGAAGGTGGTGACCCTGACCCGCGACCTGGTGGAGCAGGCGGTGGCCGGAGACCTGGACGAGAGCTGACGAACGGTGTCGGGCCGGACGGCTGCTCCAGCCATCCGGCCCGACACCGGTTCAGGCGACCGGGAGCAGTGCCGCATTCGGTGCCGGTGCCGGTGCCGCGGTGGCCCGTGCCGACCGCCATGCTGTCTCGAAGCCGTCGCGCGCCTTCGTGGGCACGTTGGCCGGGGCGATGACGAACTGCTGCTCGATCGCGGGGAAGTGCTCACCCCGCGGAATGGTGACCACCCGGTCGAAGCCGAAGGCGTAGCCGTCGACGACGCTCGCGGTGTGCGCCAGCTCCCGGCCTGGGGCGGAGGCGAAGCGGTCGAGCGAGGCCTTCACCAGACGGCGGGGAAGCACCCCGACCCGGCGGACCGAGCGCGACGCCGCGCCCTTGCGCTGCGGGTCGTAGCAGTCGGGAACCCGCTGGGTGCACGACTGCTTGGGCAGGCCCCGGCACGCCTTGCACCGTGGGCGCGGCCCGTCGTGCTGCTGCTCGTAGGCGAGGCAGGCCGCGCAGCGAGGCCCGTGCCAACTCCGGCACCAGGCGGAGCGGCCCGGGGCGAGCACGCGCCGCACCTCGTAGACGCTCCACGGGTCGGCGTCCAGGCGGGCGGCCAGGAGGTCGAGCGCCCGGGTGTTGCCGGCCAAGTAGAGCTGGTGGCGCAGCGAGGAGTTGGCGTAGAGCGTGAACAGCGGGTTCAGGGCCTGGGCGGTGTACTCCAGCACCGCGGCTTCCACGATTTGCTCGGGGAAGCGTGCGGCGCGGGCCATGTGGTCGGGCAGCGATCCGGAAGATGTTGGGTATGGACAGGCCCAGCAGTAGCTCTTTGGCCATGTCACGCCGAAGCGTTCCCGCAGGTAGGACAGCAGTTTTGGCCGGTCCCAGCCCCAGTTGATCAACGGGTACCAGGGGTTGCGGCCGGTCTTGCCGTACGACGTGTCGACGCGGGCCCGGCCGGTCTCGCCGGCCTCGAAGCCGATGATGTGGCGGTAGCTGCCGGTGAGGTACAGCTCGAACCACAGGTCCAGCGGCTCTCCCTTGCTGTGCACGGAGCAGAGCCTGGCGCCCCCGTACATCGGGATGGTGCCGGCCAGCTGCAGGTCGAGCAGCAGGCTCCACTCCCCGCTGGTGCGGATCGTGGTCGGGGTCCGGGTGTCGGTCAGGATCTCGATGCCGTCCTTGGCGATCGAGTGGCCGCCGCGGGCGATCTGGACCAGCCGGACGCGCTTGGCGCGCAGCCGCGGGAGGATGTGCCGCTCGGCCAGCTCGACGCTGTCGGGCCACTCCATTCCCGTGACGGCGTTGATCACGATCAGGTCCGAGAGGTCGGGTCGGAGTCCGAAGGCCGCCGGGTCCTCCAGCATGCGGACCAGGATCGCGGTGGAATCCGCGCCGAGCCCCCAGCACAGGACGGTCTGGTCGCAGGGGGCGGGTTCCGGGAAGGTGTTCTCGGGGGCGAACAGCGTGAGCTGACTGGTGGGCATCGGGGCTCCGCATGGTGAGAGGACTCCTGGCGGCGGTTGCCGCCGAGGTGTCCGGCCGGTTCGAAGGGTGAGGCCCGGGGCCAACCGGACCAACTAGAGAAATATATCAGAACAAAAGCATGATTGGTATGGGATTTGCTCCCTGACCTGCATTGATTCCCCATGCTCCGCCCATGTGGCGGGTACAGTTCGGCGACACCGGCCGGCTGCCGCTTCGGGTGTTCACCGCAGGGCGGCCAGCGCGAGCAGGGCGAGGTCGGTGCCGCAGCGCAGGCGCAGGTCGACCCGTGCGCAGTCGCCGCCACCCAGGCCGGGGGTGAGCGTGATCTCCACGTGCGGCGCGTCCGGCAGGCCGGTGCGGGAGGTGAGCCGGGTCGTGCCCGCGGCCCGGCTGTTGGTCGGGAGCAACGGCCACGCCGCAGCCAGACGCCGGGCGGCTGCCCCGCAGACTCCGGCGGCCGGGTTGCCGGCGGCCCGGCCGTCCAGGGCCAGGCGCAGCAGGCGCTCGGCGAAGGGCAGCCGGAGGCGCTCGGCCCGGACGACGACGGCGTGGTCGCCGGAGGGGGCCGCGGTGATCCGGGTGCCGTCCAGGTCCCAGCTGACCTTGAAGCCGCCGGTCTCGGTGTCGGCGACGGTGCGTCGCTCGGGGGCGAGGGGGCTGGAGCACAGCTCGTACCGGAGCTCGCCCCGGCGGGCGAAGCCGTCGGCGCCCGGTCCAGCAGCGAGGGCTGCCCGGTCGGCGGCGGGCAGGTGGTGACGGGCTGCGGCTGCGGCGAGATGGCGCGGGTGGACGCGGCGGCCGGGGACGGCGGCGGCTTCGAGTGGGGCGCGGCCGGCGGGCCAGGCCGCCATCTTGACCGTGCCGCAGGGGCTGGTGGTGAGCAGCAGGGTGCGGGTGCCGTCGGTCAGCCCGGCCGCGGCCAGGCCGTCCAGCTCGGCGCCCGGCGCCCGGTGCCAGGACCTGCCCGGTCGGGCAGGCAGGTGGGCGGCGGTGGCGGCGGCGAGCTCCTCTGCGGCGCGGAACGTAGTTGTCATGCGCATGACTTATGTCTCCTCGGTGGATTCTCGGTTCGAAGGGGGCCGTGCCGACGGGGCCAGCCGTCGGCACGGCGTGGGTGCGGTGCTGCTCAGAACAGGGTGTCAGGGCCGGCGGGCGGCTCGGGGAGCAACAGCGCGGCCAGGGGGGCGAGCCGCTCCCGGGCCAGTGCCTCGCGTTCGCTCGTCTCGCCGGCGGTGGCGGGCCGGATGCGGACGCTGTCGACGTCCGGGGCGTCCTGGGCGGTGTAGCCGGACTCCTCCAGCACCCCGGTCATCGCGGCCAGGGTGCTGACGTAGTTGTCGGTGAGGCACCACAGCACGACGCTGTCGTGCGGGAGCTCCTCGGTGGCGGGCTCTTCGCGCAGTGCGAAGTCGCCTTCGTCGTCCGGGCCGCAGTCCTCGGGCGCCGGTGCCGGCCTCCACCCCTTGGAGGCCAGGACAGCGGCGACCGCCCGCTCTGTGGCCGGGGGTGGGCCAGGCGCCGCCCTTCGCCGGGTGGAGGCCCGGCGCCGCGTCACCGGTCCTCCGGCACGTCGTCGGTCTCGTCGTCCTCGGGGACGTCGGCCAGGGGAATCCCGATCTCGGGGGACCGCTTGCCGACGATGCCGACGGCGGCACCGTTGTTGGGGTGCACCTCAGCGGCCTGCATTCCGGAGGGGTGGGGGTGGGGCCGGGCGACGGCGACGGTCGGGCCGGCCGCCGCGGGGGCTTCCATGGGCATGACGGAGCTCCGTTCTGTGGGGCTGGGGCGAGGGCGGCGGTGCGTGCCGCCCCGGTGGGGCTGGGTGTCGGTCGGAGGGGTCGGCACCGCAGGCCGGGCGGGCCCGGGGGCGAAGGGCTGGTTGCAGCCTTCACCCCCGGCCGGGGCGGTGCGGGTCAGGCCGCGAGCGCGAGGTCGCGATGGAGCGTCTCGCCGGTGATGGCTTCGACCAGGGCCGAGATGATGAGCTCGGCGACGGGCGGGGTGACCGCGTTGCCGTACTGGCGGACCTGATCCTTGGCGGTGCCCAGCACGATGTAGTCGTGGCCGAACGCCATGGCGCGGCCGATCTCGCGGGGTGTCAGCATCCGGAACAGGACCTCGTCGAGGTCGATCTCGCGGCCGTCCAGGAGCTGGTGGGTGATCAGCGACCACCGGTCCTTGGTGGTGATGGTGCCCACCGGGTCGGTGACGGGCCGGGCCCGGCCGTTGGTGTAGTACGGCACCAGCAGGCGCTGGATCTGAGCGTTCGGTGCGGTGACCAGGCCGTGGTGGTTGCCGCTCGCGGTCACCGTGGTCAGCGGTACCGTCACCGGCCGGAAGCGCCCCTTGTCGCCACCGCCGCGCAGCGGGACGATGAACGGCTCCCAGGCCTGGGCCTGCCCGCCGGAGACGGAGCGGGCCGCGGTCAGCAGGTCCTCCGGTTCCGCCTCCTGGATCCGGGGGCGGTACTTCTCCAGGCCGGCGAGGATTCGCGCGACGGTGTTGGCGGCCAGCGGCTCGTCCCGGTCGGCCAGGGGCGTGCCGAGAATGCTCCAGTCGATGATGCTGTCGGCGCCCGGAACCTCGGGCTCCACGATCCGGTGGCGGCACGTGCTGCTCGGGCAGCGGTAGTAGTACTGGCCGTTGCGGCCGTAGACGCCCATGTCGTCGCCGGGCCTCTTGAACACCTGCAGCGCGTCCACGGTGCGCTCGCAGGTCGGGCAGTACGCCCGCGGGCGCAGCCACTTGTCCCAGTCGGGGGTGCGGCCCAGGGACTTGTGCCAGTAGGCCAGGTAGGCGCGGTTGCGGGACTGCGGTGCGGCCTCGCAGCGCACCGGGCGGGCGTGCGCGGAGTTGTAGGCGATCAGCTTGGTCCAGCAGTTCTCGGCCTCGATCTCCTTGCGCCAGCGGTTCCACTCGTCCCACTTGCGGACCTGGGGCACGTTCTCGACCAAGCCGGCCAGGACCGGGGTGCCGCGCAGGTTCATGGCGCGCAGGTAGCGGGGGACCTCTTCCATCAGCATCCGGGCCCGCTGGGTCTTGGGGTCGGGCTTGTTCGAGCCGAACAGCACGCCCTGGGTGCTCTTGTCGAAGTCTCGGCGCTTGCCGCGGGCGTCGGTCCACGGGGGGCAGACCGGGGCGGCGCAGAAGATGTCGGCGGAGGGGAACTTGGTGATGTCGGCTTCGGCGATGTCCTCGGTGTAGTGCTCCACGTGCGGGAAGTTCGCGGAGTGGGTGGCGACCGCCTGCGGGTCGTGGTTGGCGGCGAAGATCAGCTCGGTTCCGGGGACGGCGTCGGCGCCCTGGCTCATTCCTCCGGCGCCGGCGAACTCGTCGAGCACGGTCAGTGTCATGGGTGACTCCTTGTCGGACGGTTCGAAGGGGCGTCGGCCGGACGGTGGGGTGCCACCCCCACCGCCTGCCAACAAGAGAACTCTATCATGCTCCATGCCCGAATGGAAGCGGGTTTGCCACCTCGGGGCCGCCGATCAGCGGCCCCACGCCGCCCGCCGGCGCGCTTCGTACGAGAGGTGCAGGTCGATGCCTTCCCGCTCCGTCCGGCCGAACGCGCGGTACTCCACGTCGGCCTCCCGTAGCTTCCGGGCCGCCTCGGCGCTCCCCTGCCTGGCCTGCATCACCCGCCCGTAGGCGTGGCCGGCCTGGACGGCCAGTGCCGCCTCCCGCAGACGCGTCAGGTCGTCCTCCAGCTCGGGGTCGGCGAGCGCCGCCGCGACCAGCGGCGGCAGCACCTGGAGCGCCTTGCGGGCCGAGGCGCTGTCCGCCCGGGCGGCATCGCGACTCCGGGCCCACGCCAGGGACCAGGCGTAGTCCGTCGGCCATCGCTCGTGCGAGAACTCCAGCACCAGCGGGATGCGGTACTCCACGTGGACCGTCGACCAAGCGGTGATCCGGTCCAACTGCTCGGCAGCCGGCGGCACCGAGATGACCGCCTGTGCGCCGCGCCAGGGCAGTTCCCTGGAGAGGGTGTTCACGACGTGCCCCCGGGTGTCCGGCCGGACACCCGGGGGCGCTGCGGCGGCGGGGGGAGCGTCACGGTGTACCGGCCCGGGTGGCCGGCGGCCGCGGCGATGTTCCACGGCCTGTCGGCGGCGGCCGTTGCCGTACTGGCGGCGGCGAAACTGGCTGCCCACGACTCCGGCCCGCCTCCGTCGCGGCCGGCCAGCTCGACGGCGGCGTACAGCGCCTGGAGGGCGTCCGCGAGCGCCCTCCCGTCCTCCGGCCACAGGTAGCGGAGCTGGGTCGGGGCGACCAGCACCGTGCTGCGGGAGCGGAGCTCGGCGAAGTCGGGCCTCGGCCCGAACCGGCCGCCGTCCCGCAGGACGACGTCGACCTGGCGGGCGTCGCGCCAGGCGGAGCGCACCACGTACGCGGCGTCGAACGCCAGGGCGTCGGCGAGGTCGGCCCGGGTGGCGGGGCCGGGGTGCAGTTCATGGAGTCGGCGCCGGGCGTCGAGGTGGCGGGCCGGCTCGTCGTACGGGTCGGGCAGTGATGCGGTGGTCATGGCGCAGTACTTCCTCTCGGCGGGGTTGGCGGGGCGCGGGGCGGCGGCGTGGGTCGCCGCCCCGTGAGGGGGCCCGGGCGATCCGCCCGGGCCCCGGCGGGCCGTCAGAGGATGTCGTACGAGGTCTCGTGAACACCGTGGATCATGAACGAGGTCGCCCCGGCCGGGACCTCGTAGCGCGTCTGCTTCGTAGCGGCCAGCTTCCGGGTGGACTCGGCGTCGTGCTCGACGTCCACGCGGCTCACGCGGACGTTGACCACCATGCCGGTCAGGCCCTTGAGGTAGAGCGGGCGGATCCGGTCGAACTTCACCCGGTCCCCGGGGCGGGTGATCTTCACCAGGTACGACGTGGCCGTGGCGGAGGCCACCGCGTCGGCGGGGGCGGGGCGCAGCGCGAGGCGCCGGGAGCGGAGCGCCGCCGCGATGAGCTCCACCTGCTCGGCGGGGGCGGTGGTGATGAAGGCGCGGGTGGCCTCGAAGGTCTGCTCGGACATGGTCAGTGCTCCTGTGGAGGTTGTAGCGGTTCGAAGGGTTCGGGCGGTGCCATCCACCCAACAGGAGAATTATATCAGCTCTCGATCACGCATGCAAGCGTGTTGATCAGGTGAAGCGCACCTTGCCGGTGGCCTCGTCCAGCTCCAGGGCGCCGAACTGCTCCGGGTGTCGGCGGGCGTGGTCGTTCATGCGGTCCCGCAGGTCCGGGGGGATGGCCTTGAAGGTCCGGAAGTCGAGACCGGGCATGCCGTCGGGCCCGCGGTGGGCCATCCACCAGGCGCTGCCGACGTCCACGGGGTCGAGGTCGAAGGCGGCGAGCTCGGGGTGGGCGTCGACGAACCGGGCGGCGGCGGCGAGCAGCCGGCGCCCCTGCTCGGCTGGGAGGCTCTCCAGGGCGAGGTCGAGGACTTCGACCTCCTCCCACTCCCGGCCCTCGGTGGTGTCCAGGTCGCCGGGGGTGGGTCGTGCCTCCCACCACACGGCCTCCCTCAGGGTGCCGGAGCAGAAGGCGGCAAGGTACTCGGTGTCGCGGCTGGCGGGGCCGATGGCGTCGGTGGTGTTCACGGTGCTCCCGTTTCGGGTCGGTGGGTGTTGCGGGTGGTCTTGGCCGCTTCCGGTGCGGCCTCGATCCCCTGGCCGATCTTGCTCTCGGTCACGCCGGTGTGGCGCAGGTAGGCGAACAGGGTGTCCGCCAAGTCCTCGTACACGCCGTCGGCGTGGCGGTCGCACAGGCGCATCCTCTGGGTGCGGCGTTCCTCGAACGTGACGGTGGGCAGCCTGACCGCGAGCGCGCCGCGAGCGCCCCGCCAGCGGTGTAGGCGTAGGAGTCGCAGGTGATCGGTTTCGCTTCCATGGTGCCCTTCGGGGTGGGTTGGTCCGGCGGGGTGGGGTGGCCGGGTGGTGCCGCTTCCCTGGCCAACAAGAGAACTATATCATGTCATGAGCATGCATGGGGGCGTTTTCCGCCCCCTTGCGTCATTCGGCCAGGGTGAGCTGCTTGGGAGTGTGCAGCGCTGGCCCGATGGCCGGTCGGAGTGCGGGGGCCGGTGCGGGCGGTACCGCACCGGCCGGGAGGAGCGATCGTGGTCAGTCCTGCTCGGGCGCGTGTCGCTTCGTCTGGCGGAGGCGGGCGCTGGTGAACGGCGCCTCGGGGAGCGGCACCCGGTTGCCGGTCAGCCGGTCCACGGTCGTCCAGGTGCCGTCTGCACTGCGGTCGGCGTAGGAGTTGGTGAGGTTGCTGCGGGCCGTCCACACCGCGACGGACCCTGGGGCGCCGAGGTCGTCCAGGAACTGCTTGGCCTCGCGGAAGGTGGTGGACTTCTACTCTCGGCCAGCGAATCGCCCGCCGTCTCGGAACACGCTCTCGGTGGCGTAGTAGACCTTCGTGGCGTTGCGCGGGATACGGGTGCCCATCGCTCCTGATTCTCCATTCTCCTGATTAGGCGTCAGGCCGCCACGGCCGGGCGGCTCGGAGGGAGGTCCACACCGATGTGGAGCACCTCGAAGGTGTCGGCCCGTCGCCGGATGTCCCCCTCGTGCTGGTAGGTGGCCGTGCCGGCTCGGCCGACCACGACCACGGCAATCCCCGGCCTGAGCACGAGCGCCCCCCGGGCCGCCGCTCCCCGGGCGGTGCAGATCACCACGGAGGGCCGGTCCGCGCGCCAGGACGCCGTGCCGCACGCCCCGGCCAACCGGACGTGCAGCCGGGCGGTGCCGTCCGCCAGCGCCTCCGGGGCTCGCTCAAGGTGCCCGGTGACGGTCTGCACCGGAGAAGCCGAGGCCTCATCCTCGGGTAGCGGCGCGTCCCGCCCGCAGAACTCCTCCAGCTCCACCATCAGCCGCTCCCGCTCCTCCCCTTCGGCGCGCAGGCCCTCACGGACGGCCCCGCCGAGCAGCGGGGCCGCGCTCTCCAGCGCACGCTGGTGGATCGTGCCGGCCTGCTGGTAGAGCTTGTCCGCCAGCTCGAACAGTTCCGGCTGCTCCTTCTTCTTCCCGGCCAGTCGCGAGCACTCGTCGTCGAGCTCCTCCCAGACGGCCTTCGTCGTGGCCCGCAGGGTGCGGAAGCGTCGGACGCGGGTCCAGCCGAGGGGCTTGACCTCCTGCTCGATCACGACCAGGGAGGTCTTGGGCCAGCCGCTGGCGTCCAGCGGGTCGAGCTCCAGGTCGAGGATCAGCGTCGGGCGGGAGTCGTGCAGCAGCCCGTACGGGAACCTCATCGTCGGCGTGGGGAACGGCATCACGCCGGACGTCAGGTGGGCGCGCAGGGTCGCCGCGCTGGGCTGCACCTGGTGGCGGTGCAGGCGGGCGAGGTACAGGCCGACGGTCCACATCTGCCAGGCGGCGGTGCCGAACGGCTCCGACGGCATGGCGAGGCGCAGCACCTCCTCGCCGCCCTTGCCGTCGGTGATCACCGCGTTCAGCACCGCGTACGTGGGCCGGGGAGGCTCGGCCGCCTTCTCGGTGGGGGTGGGCTGGGGGTCGGCGGCGGTGCTGTGCGGCATGGTCAGCTCCTCGGATCGGACTGGTTCGAAGGGGTGTGGTGCCGGGGTGGCGGTGCCGCCGCCACCCCGGCCCAATAGGAGAACTGTATCATGCCTGAGGCACGGTGTCGAGCGTGGCCAGGTCCACCGGGGCGGGCGTGTCGAACGCCGAGGCGATCCGCTCGGCCCGCCGTCGCTCGAACAGTGCCCACAGGGCTTCGAGATCCCTCGGGTCGACGTTGCGCAGCTGGACGTCGACCACCTCGCCGGCCTGCCTGACCTCCAGGTCGGCGCTCGCCCCCGGGTGCGGTTCCAGGTCGACGCACACCCGGTGCACCCCCGGGCGCATCTCCCCCTCCCAGCCCCGTTGCGGGAAGCGGTCCAGCAGGGCCCTGGCCACAGCCGTGCGCTTGTCGGCGGCGGAGGTGCGGGCGTGGAACTCGTCCACGGCCCGGGAGTAGGCCGCCTCGAACTGCGGCAGGAACCGCCGCCGCATGTCCTTGGCCAAGGTGGCCAGCGGGCGCGACAGGTCGAACCCGACCTTCGGGCGGCCCTCGTCGGTGAAGAAGTGGCCCGGGATCTGCGGGTAACGGCCCCAGACGTTCACCCGGTAACCGTGAGGCCTCGTCGGCTCCCGGTCCAGCTGTCTGCGGTCGATGCTCATTCAGAAGCCCCGGCCGCGGCCGTCCGTCACGAACTGGCGCTCGTCGTCCATGTTGTACGGGCAGTTGTCCAATCGCCACGGTGCGCCCAGAAGGGCGACGAGTTCCGCGATCCGGGCGCGCGGGAATTCGGACACGAGTACTCCTCTCCGGGGCCGCTCGGCCGCCGGCTGGTTCGAAGGGAGAGGGTGTTGGGGCGGTGGTGTCCCGGTCGGTTTCGTCGACGAAAGTCCGTGGCTGGTGCTTCCGGCCCCCGGTCGCATCCCCGGGGCGGGGTGGGACCGGGGGCCGTGGCGGTCTCACGGCAGGTAGCAGCGGCACTGCCCGTCCGGCGGGCAGGTGTGGAAGAGCTCCCGCTTCGCCCGCCAGTCCATCGGCTGCTCGCCCGGCACCTGGCGCTCGCCGCAGCGGCAGTACGACATGTCGAGCTGCGGGTGATAGGTGATCAGCGCGTGCGCGCGCTGCTGGCACCAGGCCAGAGTCTCGGCCTCCGTCGGCGTCGTGGCCGGGGCGTCCTTCTCCGCCAGCGCGGTGGCGCCCTCGATGGTCTTGCGGGTTCCGATCCGGAAGCCTCGGTACACCATGAACCCCAGCGGGTGCTCGATGATGCTGGCTCCGGAGACCACGGCGATGACCTCGCAGCCGTTGATCATCCTCGGAGGGAAGACGCCCGGGCGGGGCGCGGTGGCTTCGGCGGGGGCGGGCTGGTTCACGGGGGCTCCGTTCTGCGGCCGGGGCCGCTGCTGGCTCGAAGGGGCGTCGGCCCGGCGGCGGGGGAGCCGCCCCCACCGCCTGCCAACAAGAGAACTATATCATGCCTTGCCCACTTTGTGGCGTGATTTACGCGGCCAGCGCCAGGTACGCGGCGGCCGCCTCCTCCCCGACGTGGCGGCGCAGCGCGTCCCCCCGCTCCCAGCGCAGCTCACCCTCGGCGGCGTTCAGCCGGTCGGCCTCGGCCAGGACCTCGGCCATCGACCGCTTGTCCTGGAAGCGGTGCCCGATCTCGCTCTCCGCCCCGGCATACTCGACCGCCAGCGGCCGGCGCAGCCGCGCCGCGCACACCAGGTCCTTCCCGCTCGACAGCACACACAGCGAGCAGGACAGCCGCTCCATGCCCGCATCGTAGGCCGAGTGGTACCGGACCCCGGTCTCGGCGATCCGCTCCCACACCTGCCGCTCGCTCCAGTCGTGGATCGGGTGCCACCGCACCACGGTCCGCTGCCCGTTGGAGGCGGAGCGGTCGACCGCGATCGGCGCCTTCCTGGCCCGGCCCGCCGACTCCTGCGCCCGCAGCCCCAGGCAGTACAGGATGCGCACCGGCCGGCCCCGCACCCCTGCCCGCCGCGACTCCTTCACCAGCGCGGTCAGCAGCTTCAAGGCCTGCGCCGACTTCTGATCACTCGTGCACCACCTGGCCGAACTCGACGGCCACATGCGCCGCTGGAACAGTTGCCGCCACAGCCCGCCCTGCGGCCGGCGCAGCGTCACGAACCGCAGCCCGTAGTGCTCGGCCTGCTCCCTGGCCAGCTCCATCGTGCCCGGCCACTCGACGCTCTCCCCGGAGTCGGTCACGTCCAGGTCGTTGTGCACCACCACGATGCGCTCGCGCGGCACCCCGGCCGCGTCGGTGCTGCGCACCACCTCGTCCAGCATCGCCTGGGAGTCCTTGCCCCCGCTCGACGCCACCACGATCCAGTCGTAGCCCTCCGGCCCGTGGCGCTTCGGGTTGAACTCGACGTACCCGATGGGCACCTTCGGCAACGGCCGGGCCTTGTGGGCGGCCCGCGTCAGCTCGGCCAGCACCTCCTGCAGCCCGGTCCCCGGCTGCGCCACCCACCCGGCGATCCGCTCGACCGCCCCGCGGCCCAGCGCCGGGTCAAGGCGGTCGGCCAGGTAGCGCAGCGCCTCGTCGCAGCGCGCCCAGACCCGGTCCGCCGCAGCGCCCGCCCGCACCGGGTCCTCCACCGGCTTGCGGGGCGTCTCGGCCGCGTGCGCGGCCAGGAAGATCGCCCCCACCGGGTGCAGGGCCCCGTGCTCCGGCTGCCGGGAGCGGGCCCCGGTCCCGGTGGGTGCGGGCGGCGGCTCGGCGCAGCTGTCCGGCGAGAGCCCGTGCTCGGCGATCAGCCGGGCCGCTCGGTCCAGGTCCTCCCCGATCCGGGCCAGGCGGGTCCGGGGCGCCCGCTTGGCCGGCGGGAGCGCCGCGCCCATGCACGGGCGCCCGGCCGCCACCGGCGCCGGCGCCTCGAACAGGGCGAGTTGGTTCGTCATGCGGATGGTCCTCCCGTGCGGGCGGCACCGTGGGCTCGACAGGCCGCGGTGCCGCCGGATGGTTCGAAGGGATCGGCGGGGCCGCGCTGCCAGGCGCGACCTCGCCGCAGTTGCCCGTCCGGGGCGGCCGACGGCGATGCCGCCGACGGCCCCGAGCATCAGGACGCCGTCGGCTCGGGCAGCGCCAGGCAGCAGCGCTCGGCCTCCTCCGCGGTGGCGTGCTGGCAGAAGGGCAGGTTGTCCCAGGCGTCGGGAAGGCACTCGATGCCGCCCGCCGTGAGGATGTCGTTCAAGCGCTGCCACACCCGGGCGACCAGGTGGTCCTCGGGCAGGGTCCGTACGGCTTCCACCATGACGGCGTGCAGTTGCGTGGTGCCGAGTTCGTCCAGGTCGGTGTCCGGCTCGAAGGCGGCGTCCAGGTCCGCGGGGTTGTCCATGGCGTCCTCGTTTCGGTTCGGGGGTGCCGGGCCGCCCCGGCTTCCAATAAGAGAACTATATCAGGCCAAAGACACGTTCGTCTAGTGCCTTCGCTCTCCCCCTTCGCCCGCCGGCCTGGCGCCGCGCGGCGGCGTCCTGGTCAGTACTCCGGCGTCAGAGCGTGGAAGGCGTGGTCCAGGCACTCCGGGCGCAGCGTCCGCCACCCCTCGGCGGCCTCCACGGTCCGCACCATCGCGTCCGTCAGCTCCCGCCGGTGGCGGGCGTTGGCGTGCGACCCGCTACCGGGCCCGTGGACTGTGACGTAGGCGCTGCCCTCCGTCGGGTCGCCGAACAGGTGGTCCCAGTGGTACCCCCACACCGGCGTGCCGTAGCGGTACCGGTCGAATCCCGCGCGCCACAGCAGGGCGTCCACCCGGCCGCCCGGGGTGTCGGCGAACTCGACGGCCGCGGCGCGGGCGTCCAGCCGCAGCACCCGGCCGCCGTGCTCCCCGCCGGCCTCCTGTCGGAACGCCCAGCCCGAGCGGCGCAGCGCGGCCAGCGCCCGCCGGATCGTCGCGTCGTCCACGAGGGCCGGGGGGTCCCAGCGCATCGCGACGAGATCGCCGGCGGCGTCGAACTCCTGCCGTCCCCCGAGTCCGGCCGGGATGTGCTCGGCGGCCAGGGTG
This sequence comes from Kitasatospora sp. NBC_01300, assembly GCF_041435235.1. Lineage (NCBI taxonomy): Bacteria > Bacillati > Actinomycetota > Actinomycetes > Kitasatosporales > Streptomycetaceae > Kitasatospora > Kitasatospora sp. NBC_01300. The sequence goes on from NZ_CP108410.1 coordinate 194,359, forward strand.
AGGAAGAAGCTGCGCGGGCTCGGCAGTGCGGAGGCGTTCACCAGGCCCCCTCGATGGCGGAGCCGGGGAGGTAGGGGCCGCCGCCGGTGGCGTCGCCATCCTCGGACGGGGTTCCGGGGACGGGGCGGCAGGAGTCGTCGCACCGGTGGAAGCGCGGGCGCGGTGCCTGCGGGGCCCCGCCGGGGGTCTGTTCGTCGGTCACGGGGTGTCCTCTGCTCGTGCGCAGGGCGGTGTCCAGCGCCGCCGACAAGGCGTCGAGCGACAGTCCGCCGACCTCGGTCTGCACCCGCTGCGGCCCGTCGACCCGGACGCTGAACCCGCGGCCCCGGTGCTTCCAATCGACGGTGAACCAGCGGTCGGTGCGCGAGACGGCCACCTCGGCGGCTCCGGCCGGGATGCGCGCGGTGACGGCGTCGACCGCGCGGAGCTCCTGCCGCTCGCGCTGCGCCTCGTTGAGCGGGGCGGGGTGCTGCGGGCCCAGGTGGTTGCGGGCGATCGCCAAGGCGACGGTGCGCCCGGTCGCGTCCCTGCGGCCGATCGCGGTCGCGGCCGGTGCGGTGGTGCCGTTGACCGGCCAGGCCCGGACGGCCAGGCCCTGGCCGTCGGCGGTGAGCAGCACACGGCGGGACTCGTCCTCGACCACCACCGCGGCGACGTCGGGCCGGTCGGGGGCGTCGGTCATTCGCCAGGGGCCGTGGCTGACGGGCAGGTGCGAGACGGTGTGCGTGGCCAGGGTGCGCAGGTCCTCGGCGGACAGCGGCGGGTGGGTGATGGGCATGGTCGTCCTATCGGTGACGGTCCGCCGACGGTGCGCGGCGGGGCCTGCTGGCTGTTCGTCGTGGAGGGAGCGGGCCGGGTCCGAAGGGTGCTCCGGACTCGACCTGGGGGCCGCCACTCCCGACCAATGAGAGAACTGTATCATGCTTTAGACATGTTCGGTTGTCTCTGCGCGGCCGGGATCGGAGAGCGTTTGGTGGCCGCGTCACTCCCGCCCGGCTCCTGCGAAGAGCGCTGCCCGGCGGGCGGCCCGTACGGCGGGGGGAACGTACTCGGAGTGGAGAACGCTGATTGGCGGCTCCCCTGCCCGCGGCGGAACCAGCCGGGCGAACTTCACCAGCTCTGGCACCCGGGCCTCACGGCGCGAGACGCGCAGCGCCACCGCCGCACCCTCGTTCGAGCAGAAGGGCTGCATCTCCAGGTCGGGCCAGCGGGTGAGGAGTTCCCTGCCTGCGGCCATCAACTCCCGGGAGAACTTCCGGCCGAGCGGATCGTCCGGCCCGGGGGAGTGCCGGGGCAGCGCGACGGCCGCAGCGGGATGCCACTGGTCGTGCAGCACCCGGTTCCAGCGCGCCGGGAGCAACGCGGAGACCTCGGCCGCCAAGGCCTGTGCGTCGGTGAGTTCCAGCAGCGCGCAGTCCACCATCGCGGCCACGGCCACGGCGTCCCATGGCCCTGAGAAGGTGATGCTGCCGCCCGACGTCGCGCTGCCCAGCGTGACGCCCAGTCGGCCCTCGCACAGCCACGCGGTAGCATGGCCGTACTCGACGAACAGGCCGGGCTCGTCGGGGCGCTGCTCCGGCGCGCCGACCGTCAGGTGCCGAGCCACGTCCGCCAGGGCGGGGCGGACGGTCGGGGCGCAGGGCGCGGCGGGCGCTTCGCGGACGGCTCGGGCCAGTAGCCGCGTGGCGGCGGGCAGCGCTGTGCCGGGGGAGAAGCGGGCGTTGCAGATCCGGGTCGGGCCCTGCTGCGAGGGCGCGAACACGGCGGCCTGGAGGTCGCCGGCGGGGCCGTGGGGGCCGAAGCCGGCGGCGACCGCGTATCCGTTCGGCAGGTCGGTCCGGGTGCGGCGGGCGCCGGTGGTCACGTGGAGGGCCAAGGCGTCGGCGAGGGCGGGGAAGAGGGTGTTGGGCTGCGGCATGGCGAGACTCCGGGCGGAAGGACGGTCGGGGGCGGGCTGTCGGGGGCCGGGCCCGGATGGTGCTCCGGGCCCGGCGGCGGGTGCGGCGTCTACTGCTGCCGGTAGGCGGGGATCAGCTCGCGGATCTCGTCCTCGCCGACGCAGCCGCCCAGGTGGCGGGCGATGCTGGGCGGGTTGCCGTTGCGGCCGCGAAGGTGGGACCAGTACTTCGGGCCGGTCCAGCCGCACAGCTCGCACCGGACGAACCAGGGGTTGTCGGAGCCGGGGAAGCCGCCGTAGGCCCGCCAGTGGTGCTCGGCCAGTCCGGCGAACGCCTTCAAGGCGCTCGCGATGTTGCGGTCGTTGCGCTCCTTGACCGCCATCCGGGGGTGCAGCAGCGGGACCGGGCCGATCGGCAGCGGGGCCTGGCCCTGGGCCTCGGCCAGCGGGATGGCCATGATGGCTCCGGCGGCGTACCGCTCGGCGAGGAAGGCGGCCGCCATGTGCACGCCCTTGTCGCCCTTGGCGGGGCGCTTCAGGTTGTGCTCGATCTCGCTGCCGTCGGCGCCGGTCATCGTGACCAGCCAGTTGCGGTGCCACCGGGAGGCCCGGCCGATCACCAGGGGGTTCTCGGTGTCGTCGCCGATGATCACGGGGTGTCGGCACTCAGCGTCCGCGTCGCCGATGCGGTAGGCCAGGGTGGTGGTGGTCGTGGTGGTGCTCACGAAGGGCTCCTAGGTCGAGGTGGTTCGGTGCCGGTGGGTCGGGGGCTGGGGCGGGCGGCCCGCCGCAGCGGGCCGCCCGGGGCGGTCAGTCGGTCGGGTCGCCCAGCTCCCGCTGCACCACGCCGATCGCCGCGCACTTGAGGTTCTGGTTCGCGAACCAGGCCCCCGACTTGTGGAACCTGCGCTGCTCGGGCGTGAGGATGAGGGCCCACTTCCGGTGCGACTCGTACATCTCGATCGCGGGCTCGATCCGGCCGTAGAACCAGGTCTCCGCCTCGGACCGGATGGACTCCTGGATGGCGGTCGGGTAGGCGGCCAGCTGCTCGTTCTCGGCCTGCGGGGTCTGGGTGCGGGACACGTTCTCTCCTGGGTGGGTGGCGGTTCGGAGGGGGCGCGGCCTTGCGGGCCGCGCCCCCGGGTGGGCTGACTTCGGGTCAGTCCAGGTCCGGGACCGGCACCCAGCCCCCGTTGCCGGACTCGTCGGTGATCTCGACCTCGTCGCCGAGCCCGTTCTGCGCCACCCACCGCGCCGCCTGCTGCGCCGCGTCCTCCGGCGACGTCGCGGTGAAGTCGCGGCTCCACTGCACGCCGTAGGTCCGGAGCTCGGGGGTGGGGGTCGTCTTGCTGTCCACGGTTCCTCCTGGGAATCGGAGCGGTTCGAAGGGAGCGGATCGGCCTCCCGGCCTCACCAACAAGACAACTATATCAACTCTCAGCAACGTTTGCAATCGTGATGGCCCACCTCCGGTCCACGTCGTGCGTCTCGAACACCTCGACCTCGCCCGGCCCGTGCGCCACCAGGGGCTCGACGGCCAGCCGTGCGGCCTCCTCTGGCGACCGGGCCGGGAAGTCCAGGTTCACCTGCACCGCGTAGGTCCGGATCTCCCCCTCCGCCGTCGGGACCGCCGTCACCACCAGGGCCCCGTACTCCGCCCGCTCCACCCGCCAGTCGCCCGTGCCCACCAGGGCCTCGGTCAGCGCCTCGATCAGCTCCTCGCCCTCCGGACTCCCCGCACCGGGCCCGTACGTGCCGACGTAGACGCCGTGGTCCCCGTGGTACCCGAGTTCGTACCCGTCCACCTGGCTGCCGTAGCGCACCCGGTCGAACCCGGCCGTCCACAGCGCCTGGTCGACCTTGCCCAGGTTGCTGAACGGTGCACCCGGACCGACGGGGTCACCGAAGCGAAGCACCGGCCGCCCGTCGGCGTCCGCCGGCTGCTGGTGCACGCGCCAGCCGGCCGAGCGCAGCGCGGCCAGCGCCGAGCGCACCGCCCACTGGCGGCAGTCGGCGGGCAGGGCGACGTCGTGGTGCAGCCGGTGGCCGGCGGGCGGGTGCGCCGTGACGGTGAAGTCCTCGACGCCTTCGGCCACTGCGTCGTTCTCCAGCGCCTCCCGGACCAGTTCGGTCAACACCACCTTGGTCAGGTGGTGGGCGTCGGTCCGGTCGCTCGCCTGGTGGGGGCCGACCAGCAGGGGGGTCACCCGGGAGTCGTACAGCTCCCGCTGTTCGAAGCCCTGCGCGCAGACCAGCACGGCACGCAGGCCGCCGGACTCCCCGCCGCCGCCCTCCGGCTCGGCCACGACGTCGACCCGGACCCCGTGCGGCCCCTTGATCATGAGCCAGGCATCTTCCGGTCCTTCCACCTCCAGCTCGGGGCGCAGGCCTGCCCGGTGCAGGACGGCCCGGGCGGCGAGCAGGGCGGGGTGCGCCTCGGGGGCGGCTGTTCCCAGGCCGGGAGCGGCCGGTCCGGGAAGGGGCTCGGGGTGCCCGACCGCTGCGCCGCGCCGCGCGATCGCCCGGCGCAGCCGCGCCAGGTTCTTCTGTGCGGCCGCCGCCAGGGTGCGTGCGGGCGGCCAGCTTCCGCAGGAGCTGAATCCGTCCGGGTCGTCGATCTGCCACAGGGCGCCGCCGCGGCCGGACAGCCGCAGGTACAGGTCGTGCGGCTGGCCGTCGATGGTCAGGTCGACGCCGACCGACCAGTCGTCGCCCAGGTGGACAGCGCGGGCGGGGACGCCCGAGCGGGTCAGCAGGGCGGCGAAGCCACTGTGCGCCGCCGCGCTGGTCCGCGCCTCGGGCGGCGTCCCGCGTGCTCCGGTGCGACGGCCGCGCCCGGTGCGGTCGCCGCTCACGCGCGAGCCCCGGCGCGGCGCAGCAGCCGGCGCAGGCGCCCGTGCCGGACGGGCGCCTGCGGGGCGAAGCGGTCGACCACCAGCGCGTAGAGGGCGTCGTGGACGGGGTCCTTCTCGTCGAGCCACCCGCCGCAGGTACCGCAGGTGACCAGGAGCTCCAGGGCGGGCGGCGCGGGCACGGCGACCGCGATGGCTCCAGCGGCCGCACTGCGCGTGGTGACGGTGACGTGCAGCGTCCAGCGGCTGTGGCCGCAGTTGTCGCACGCGGTGGTCGGGGTGGTGGTCATGGCGGGGACGGACATGGTGATCCTCCGGTTTGGTGAGTCGGGTGGGGACGGCGCGCGGTCGTCGGGGGCGGGGCGGCGCTGGCGCGCGCCGCCCCGCGGAGGGGCCGCGCGCCCGGCCGGGTCGGCCGTGCGCGCGGGGTTCGGGCCAGGCGCGACCCGTGCGCCTACGGGGCGGAGAAGAGCGCCACCCGGCGCTGCGCCGGGTGGAACAGCTTGATCTCCTGCTGCATGGGCAGGTCTTCGAGGTAGAAGCCCTTGCCCGGGGTGTAGGCGAACACCTCCGGGTACATGGCGATCTCGTAGCTCGCGCCGACACCCCAGATGTCGGCGCACGCGCCGGGTGCCCGCGCGGCGAAGTCGTCGAGGCACTGGAGGAGCTGCCAGTGCTGCATCGCGGGCTCGCCGGAGTCTTCGAGATTCCAGGCGAAGCCCGACACCGTGTCCGGAGCCTCGCTCGGCAGGAGCAGCAGAAGCAGGCCGAGCCCCCGGTCCCAACCGGTCCACGCCTGATCCCACGCTGCGGTCATGGCCTCCCCCGGTACCAGAAGGGCGGTCTGCTCCGGGGTGGCGGTCTGCCACGGACCGTCGGTGAACCGATCCGCCGGAACGGGCTCGCCCAGCCAGACGACGCCCTGAGATTCCCAGTAGCCGCCCATGCGGCCACCTCCTTCGTGTGTCGGTTGCGGGGCCCGCCGCGCGATTGCGGCCGGGCCGTCGTGCGGGATGGCCGGTTGCCTTGGGGTCGAGGCAACCGCATTCCAATCTGAGAACTGCATCAGATTTCAATCACGATGGCGATCGTGCTTCAAGGGCTCCCGATCGTGGGCGGCGGGGTGGCCGGCCGTGCGCCACGCGGCGGCCTGGCGGTCGTGGCCCGCCGCGTCCAGCGCGCGGCCCACCGGGTCGGCTCCGTCGGCGGCCAGTGCGGCCGTGAGGGTGAGCGGACCGATCCCGGGTCCGCCGTGCCTGGTCAGGTGTAGCGGGTGGATCAGGTGGGCCGACCGGGCGCTGTAGCTGGAGCCCCAGTCCGCTGCCTCGAACTCCCCGCCGATGATGGTCAGGGCGGCGAGCCGCTCCGGGATGGTCAGATCCTGTGCGAACACGGCCTGTACGCCGTCGTGGTGGAAGGCGAACGCGACCATGGTTCCGCGGTGGGTCGGCAGTTGCGCCGTGGCCGCGGCGATGAGCGGGGCGGCGTCCAGTGCGATCCGCAGGAGCTCGGCCGTCCGCTGGCTCCGGAGCGGGGTGGTTGTGGGCATGGCTGCTGTTCCTGCCCCTGGTGGGCCGGTGGGGTGGGGGCGGGGCAGCGGTGTCGGCCGCCGCCCCGGGCTGGCTCGTCGGTCAGCTCTCGCGGCTGTCCGGGCCGCGCTGGCCCGGGATGCGCCTCGGCGTGGCCGGCGGCTTCGCCGCGCCGCCGGGGCGGGTGTTCTCGCCGTCGTGCCGGGGGCGGGGGATCGCCGGGATGGCGCGCTCGTTGTCGTCGCGGTGCTGCATGGCGGTGCCTCCTGGTGCTGGTGGTTCGAAGGGGTGTCGGCGCGGCGGCGGGGTGCCACCCCCACCGCCTGCCAACAAGAGAATTATATCAGACTTCAAGCATGATTGGGCGGGAATTCCGCTCCTCTCTTCACCCCCACCCGATCGGCCCAACCGGACGCCGTACGGCCGGTCCCGGCCGCACGGGAGGCCGCTACTCCGGCCGGGCCTCCTCGGCCAGCACGGCAGCGTGGTGCTGCGCCCCGAACTCCGCCGTCGGCAGACGCCAGTCGGCGGCCTCGGCCAGGTGGACCGCCGCGCAGCGGGCCGCGTGCGCCGTCGGGAACCCCCGCCTCAGCAGACGCCCCCGGCCACCGGTCAGGGCCACGCTGAACCGGGTCGCGGGGTCCGCCTCCGGCCAGGCGTTTCCCTCGACACGCAGCCCGGGGTGGATCGAGTGCCCGGACACGGCGGAATCCACCTCCCGCTCCAGCAGGACCGCGCGCAGGCACGCCAGCAGATAGGCGTCATAGGCGCTGCGCTCCGGCAGGCCGGCCAACCGGTCCACAAAGCCGCGCAGCTGGCGCAGCGTACGAGGGACCCGCGCCCGCTGCTGCGCCAGGGTCTTCTGCTCGTCGGTCAGCTCCGGCTCGGGCATGGTGTCCGGCTCCTTCCACTGGGGGCGATCGGTCTTGTCGCGGTATCGGCGGCCCGGCGAGGCGGCGGGACGGGGCCCGCCGCCCATGGGCGGGTCAGCGCCGGAACTCGTCGCAGCACAGGGGCTTGTAGAGGTCGCCGTGCTCGCGGCGGGTGCAGCCGCATGCCGTGCACAGGCCGCCGGTCCAGGAGGCGGGGACGGCGTTGACGTACACGCGGTACGGGTCGCCCCGGAAGCCGTGGGCGTCGACCGTGATCACGCCCTGGGCGTCGGCGGCCACCGTGCGCCCCTTCCTCAGGTCCCGCCGGAGCATGTCCAGGGTCGTCACCCGGGAGTTGCCCACCGGGACGACGGTGCGCCCGGTCGCGGTGTCCGCCCACACCTCGAACGCCTCGCCGGTGAGCGCCGTCTCCAGCTCCTCGGCGGCCAGGGCGGTCAGCGGCCCGAGCGTGGTCATCGGCCCGGCCCACCCCGTGGTACCGGGGCGCACCACCAGGGAGCCCTCGGGGCCGTCCTCGAACCGCCATGCGGCGTCGGCCGCCACCGCTCCGGCGTAGAGGGCGCGGTGGTAGGTGTCGCGGGCCTGGCGGTCCAGCGGCAGCGGGTGCCGGCTGACCGTCAGGGCCTTCTCGTCGCCCCGCACCAGGAACCCGGTGGTGCGGCCCCGCCAGGGCTCATCCGGGTGGAGGGAGGTCGGGAGCAGCCCGGCCCCCAGCAGGGCGGCGGTGACCATCTTGCGGGCCTGGTCGGCGGCGGTGGGCTGGTGGGTGCGCACGGTGGTGTCTCCTCGGTTCGGTGTCCGGTTCGAAGGGGGGCCCGTGACGGCGGGGCCAGCCGCCGTCACGGGCAGAGGTTGGTGCGGGCCGTGCCCGGTGCGGGCAACGGCCTGTCAGGTCAGCCGGTCGGCCAGGAACACTGCGGGCGTGCGCGGGTGCTCGAAGCTGTCCAGCCAGCCGTATCCGTTGCGATCCACGTGGACGACCGACGGGTGGTCGACGGGCAGCGCGCACCAGGGGCCGGGTGCGCCGTCCGGGCGGGCCTGGCAGAAGTCGGCGGCCATCGCCTGCACTTCCTCCCAGACGTCCTCCGCGTCGTCGGGTCCGTGCTCGGCCCTCAGACGGGTGTACAGCTGGGGGAAGGGTTCCGCGGGGTGGTCCAGCGTCAGCATGACCAGCGCCCGGGCGTCCTGGGGCAGGGAGGCGGTCAGGTGCGGCTCACGGGGGTCGAACGGGGCGATGGTCATGTCCAGGCCCTCGGGGTGGGGCGTGGTGTGGAGCTGGCCGCCCAGACCGCAGCGGAACTGGTCCGCGGCGACCCTGGTGTCGAAGGGGCCGATCCGGACCGTCGGGCGCCCGGGGCTGGCGAGAAGAAGGGAGAGCTGCATCGTGTCTCCAGGTCGGTGCGTGGTTCGAAGGGGATCCGGGGGCGGCGGGTGCCGGCCGCCACCCCCGGGAGGCGTGGGTGAAGCTCCGAGTGCTGCGGGGTCAGGCGTTCGGGACGACCTCGACGATGCGGTGCACGTAGCCGTCGCCGCTCACACCCCCGTGCCAGAACCGCTCCACCAGCGCCAGGGTGTCCACGCGGGGGTGGTCCGGACGGACGGCCCCCTGCGGCGCATCGGCCAGTGCCGGCCGCTCCCAGGCCGAGCCGGGGATCAGCAGGTACTCGTCGCCGCCGATCCCCCAGGCGTATCCGCGCTTCACGTTCATGTGGTTCCTCCAGTGGAAGGCGCCTCCGTTGCCAGCAAGAGAACTATATCAGCTCTCAATCACGTTGGCAGGCGCGACCGTCCCGCCCCCGGCCACGGGAGCCACCGGCCGCTGCTCCCCGCCGCCCGTCGGCCCCCCGGTGACCACCTCGCCCGGGATGACGCGCGGTGCCCAGCCCAGTTCGCGCAGAGCGGTCTCCAGCTCGCGCGGCATCACCGTTCCGGTCAGTGCCTGCGATCCGGCGTTGAGCCGCGCCAGGAACTCCACCAGCAACTCCAGCGGCACCTCGTCCGCCCTGATGGAACCGGTCGACCCGTCGAACGACAGCCGCACCGACCCGGAGGCGTGGGCGCTGTGCTCGCTCCTCCGTGTGCCCCCGCGACCGTCGGACACCCGGGCGTGCCCCCGGTAGAACAGCCCGTATCCGCTTTCGATGCTGCTCGCTCCGGTGGTCAGCGCGGGCAGCGCCTCGCGCAGCCGGGCGAATGCCGCCACCCGGGCCCGGGTGGCGGCCTGCTCCTGGTCGCGGTGCTCGAACCCCTTCGTCGCCGTGTCCCGGTACCCCGGGAGCAGGCGCCGCGCGATGTCGCGCGCGATGTCCCCGGGCCGGCGGTCGCCAGCGACGGTGATCCGGTGCTGCGCCCGGCCCCGGTACTCACTCGGCACGATGCCCTTGACCGTCAGCCGCTGGCCGGATGCGCCCTTGCAGTGCGCCTTCTCCCGCCAGATGTGCAACTGCCAGCCGGCCGGATGCGCGAGCGCCACCGAGCCGTACGCGTTGTTCTCGCGGCGGTGGGTCCAGCCGCGCCGCTCGGGTTCGAGAGCGTTCAGCGCGGCAGCCACCTGCTGACCGAGCGCGGCGAACTCGTCGCCGAGCTTCTCCCAGCGCGGTGAAATCTCCATGTCGGTCCCTTCTTCGGTCCGGGTGAGCGCCCCGGCGGTCGGCCGGGGCGCAGCGGGGTCGTCGGGCCGGGGCGCAGCGCCCCGGCCCGACGGGCGGGTGGAGCTCGCCACCCGTGAGTGCAGACGCCACCGGGTTGGTGCGACTCGGCGGGCCGGGTCACGGGCCCTCGGGGCGGGGCGGTGGTGGTCAGTTCCGGTGCCACGCGTCGGCGGCGGAGAGGGCGCGTTCGCTGGTTGGGTAGGTGCGGGCCTCGGTGACGGGGCCGTCCCACCCCTCGACCATCCGCTCCACCACCAGGGTTGCGCCGGTGACGGTGGTGGTGACGGTCAGGTCCTCGGTGGTGGTGGTACGGGCGAGGGGCGGGGCAAGGATCGACGCCTCGTTGTACGGCGTCTCGCTGTTGATCGGGTGGGCCATGGTCGTGATCTCCTCTCCGCCCGGCCGCACCGCCGGAGCGGTAGGGCCGGGCGGATGGTGCTCGCGAAGGGGGTGCGGTCGCTGGTGGGCAGTCCGGCCGCGGGCGGTCAGAACAGCGGTTGGGCGTCGTCGAGCAGCGACGGGGTGCCGAACCGGTCGTCCCCGATGGCGAACAGGGAGACCTGTGTGGCGCGCGGCGCAGCGGTGTAGGCGTGCGGGGGAAGGGCCTTCCAAGCGGGCCTGCCAGCCTCGGCGGTGGGGCCGTCGGTGGTCGTCGCTGCCGGATCGTTCATCGGATCTCCCTGGGGTGTGGCTCGAAGGGGGGCCGGGGCGCCGCCCCGTGCCAATAAGAGAACTATATCAGGCTTAAGCCACGCATTCAAGCGTGATCCACCCGTCACGGACCGAACCCCCGCCGCGCTATCCTGAAGCCTCGCGCCAGCGCTCCTTGTGAGACTGGTTCGAAGGGATGCGGCAGCGTCGAAACCTGCCGCCGATGGCGGTCCGCGCCAGCCTGCTGTCATCTCGACAGGGGGTCTCGCCTTATGGCGGGGCGGACCGCCGTTCGTCTTCCCGGCCCGGGCCAGACGCTCAGCCCGTAGTGCCGTAGACGTGCGGCGCCAGGAAGCGCAGCGCGGCGGCGGCGGGCCCGGCCAGTTGGCCGGGCAGACAGTTCGACTCCTCCATGGCCGTGAGCGCCACGGCGGGCGGCATCTCCCGAAGCCGCTCCACCCACCCCTGCTCGTCGTCGTCGGCCCACTGACCGGTCTCGTTCAGCAGCGCGGTGAAGAGTTCGCCGGCTACCTCCTCGGCCTGCTCCACGTACCTCTCCTCTCAGGTCGGGCCGGGGTCGGGGCCGCACCTGCGGCCCCGACCCCCACCCTCGTTGTCAGCCCTGGGCCGGGGCGTCCCCGGTCGGCTGCTGTTCCACCTCGGCCCGCTCCGGGCCCTCGGCCACCTCGCCCGCCGCAACCTCCGGGCCTGACTGCGCGTCGGCCTCGGTGCTGGCCGCCCCGGCGTCTCCGCCGTCGGCCACATCGGGCTGCGCCTCGACCGGGCCAGCCTCCTCGACCTCGGCGGCCTCGGTGCCGTCGCCGGTGCCGTCCGCCCCGGCCTCTCCGCCGTCGGCCTGGCCGCTGGCCACGTCGGGCCGCGCCTCGGCCTCCTGGGCCTCGGTCGGCTCGCTCCCGGCGTCGTCCGCATCCTCGGGCTTCGTGCTGCTCTCGTACTCGGCGATGGCCTGACGCTCGGACTCGGACAGCACGTAGCTGAACTCCTTCTCCAGGAGCCGCAGGTAGGTGACCATGTCCTCGGTCGGCTTCGGCCACTCCTTGTCCGCCATGACGTGGGTCTCGATCGCGGCGGCCACCCGAGCGAACATGCGGTGCTTGCGCCGCGACTTCGGGCCCTTGTTGATCAGCTCCTCGAACGGGTCCTCCAGCCGCTCCCACTGGCTGCGCCCCTCGTTCGGGTCGGGCACGCCCAGCAGGGCGGCGGTCACCTCGGTCCGGGCGGACGCCACCGACTTGAACCACCACGTCTTGCGGCCCATGACGGTGCGCTCGGTCAGCTCGTCGGCGGCCTCCGGCAGGTTCTTGTCGGCGATCGCCGCGCGCAGCATCTCCTGCCGGACGGTCCGGGCGGAGCGCCACGCGGTGTTGCCCTCCCGCGTGGCCTTCGCCTTGGCCTTCTCGGCCTCGGGGTCGACAGGGACCTTGCCCGCCTTCTCCAGCTCCTCGGCGTACTGCTCGGTGAGCTGGTGGCCTTCGGCACGCCAGTTGGTGCACACGTACACCGGCGTCAGCGTGTCGGGGTCGACGGTCGCGCCGTGGCTCGGGCAGACCTGCGTGTGGATCTCGGCCGTCATGGGCTTGCCCAGCGACGTGAGCAGGTGCGACAGCGGCCGGGCCTCCGTGTCCCACCACCGCCACGGCTGCTCGATCACGGCCACCCCGGCCGCGCGCAGCTCGTCCACCACAGCCTGCCGCTTCTGCGCCTCGGCCTGCTCGTCCTTGATCGCCTGGACCGCCTGCCGCCACGCTCCGTTGGTCGGCTTGTCCGACCGACCGTCCTGCTCCTTGGCGCGGGTGAGCCGCCGGAACGTCTCCTGCCCGCCGCCGAGCCGGTGCCACTGGTCCATCTCGACCCAGTCGAAATCGCTGACCTTCGCCCGGCGCTTGTCCTCCTCGCTCAGCTGCGCCGCCCCCTTGGCGGCCTTCAGCTGGGTGAGCGAGACGCCCAGGGTCTTGGCGTGGCGGCGGCGGCGCTCCTCCGGCACGTCCATGAAGGCCAGCTGCTCGGCCACCTTCAGTTCGTCGTCCTTGGTGGCGTTCTCGCGGAACTGGTTCTCCAGCAGGGAGAGCAGAAGCGTCTCGTCGTCGGCCTCGGTCAGGTCGTGGTGGATCAGCGCGGGGACCTTCGGCAGGGTCTTCTCGTCGATGCCCTTGGCCTTGGCCTTCTCGGCGGCCTCCTGGGCGGCGAGAAGTCGCCGGCGTCCCTTGAACACCCCCCACGTCCCGTCGGCCTGCCTGCGTACGCCCACAACCTCCTGGACGCCGACCAGCGCGACGCTGGCCTTCAGCTCCTTGGACGGGGGCGCCACGTTGCCCTGGCGGTGGTTGAACGGGTCCACCATGAGTCCGGAGGCGAGGAACTCGAAGTACTCGATACCGCTGGTCTTGACCGGCTGCTCGGCGGGCTCGGCAACGGCCTTGGTCCTGGTCCTGGTCACTGTGTGGTCCTTCCTCGGGAATCGCTGGTTCGAAGGGGCGCAGCGCGGGCGCTGCGGGCCGGGGCGGCGGTGCCTGCCGCCGCCCCGGCGGGTGGTTCAGTCGCGGGGGACCCAGAGTCCGCGCTCCTCGCGCTGGATCTCCCAGTCACGGCGGCCGGGCTCCTTGCCGGGGCGGAAGTCCTCGCAGCCCAGGAAGCTGTCCGGGTGGCCGTGCTCCTGCATGGCGTCGCCGCAGTTCAGGCAGCGGGTGATGGCCTGGCGGAACTCGGCGCACACCGCCCGGTGCTCGTCCATGCCCTCGGACAGAGCGTGATGCGGGGTGCGGTGGCCGTCCCGGTTGGCGGGGTTGGTCCAGTCGCCGGGGTTACGGCACCCCTCCGCGGTGGCCACGTCGAACACACCGGAGTATGACCACGGGCCGACCGGGGTGAACTCGGCCGGGGCGTCGGGCTCGTTGAACATGTTCTCCGGCCAGACGATCACCAGGCAGGCGCAGCCGGGCACGGTGCGCTGCCAGCCGGCCAGGTATCCGCCGTCCTCCCACACCTTGACGGTGAACTCCCCGAACGCGAGCGGAGCGAGAGCGGCGGCGGCTTCCTGGTGGACGGTGATCGTGCGCATCGTGGGCCTTCCTGCGGGTCTGATTCGAAGGGGTGCCGGGCCGGAGCGCCTCCCCGGTCCAACAAGAGAACTCTATCATGCTTTGACCATGATCGGAAGGGGGTTTCAGTCCCCTCCGGGCCCGGGCGGGTCCGGCGCCCGCCCGGGCCCCGGCTCACCCGCGTTCAGGTCCGCCCACCGGGCCGACCGTCCCGGCCCGCTGCGCCGCCCGCAGCGCCCCCTCAAGGTCGTCCACGGCGCTGCGCAGCGCGGCCACGTTGGCCGGCCGCCCCGCCTCCAGGTCGTCGGCGACCTGGCGCAGGTACTCGGCGAAGGGGCGCAGCGCCCCACCGGCGCCGCTGCTGTCGACGGGCCTCCCGTGCGGGACGGGTGCGACGGAGGGGCTGCGGAGGCTGATCCTCGCGCGGGGCGATGTGCTCACCTGGCGTCTCCTGGTGTTGCTCGGCGGCTGACTCCGGGGCGGGTGTCCGCCCCTTCGTCCCAACAAGAGAACTCTATCAGACTTGCACCATGATTGGAAGGGGGGATTCCCGGCCCTTCGGCCGGTGTCCGTGCCGCCCCGGGTCGGTGCGCAGCGCCCCGGGCCGGCCAGGCACTCCGCCCGCGCTCAGTCCCCCAGCGAGTAGCGGTTGTAGTTGCCGCACGGGCGGCAACCCGAGTTGTCCGCCCAAGCGTCCTGCCAGAAGGTGACCGGCTTGCCGCACAGCTCGCAGAACTGCTGAGGAGCCGCCGTCGTGCAGCCACCCGGGACCGCCTCCGTGGCGGCCTGGGCGGCGTGCTGCCACCCGGGCGAACGCGTCCTGTCGTAGGTGACGGGCTGCGCGCAGTTCTTGCAGTCGGTCCCGGTTCTGATCTTGGCGTTCACGATGGCTCCTGCGGGTCGGTTCGAAGGGTGGGACGGGCACGGCGCCGGGGCGGCGCTTGCGCGCGCCGCCCCGGCGGCTTCGGTCAGCCGTTCCAGGCGGCCGGGGTGTTCTCGGAGACGAACAGCCACGGCTCGCCCATGTACATCAGGCCGATGACGTGCTCACTGATGGCGACGGGGCTTCCCTCGGCCGCGAGCAGGGTCACCGTCTGGCCCATGTCGTAGGCGGTGGAGCTCTCCTGGTTCAGCGGGTGGCCGCCCGGAACGGTGCTCCACCACGTCCCGGTGATCTTCGCGGCCTGCTCGGCGGCCTCCTCCCGGGTGAGGTCGCGCCACTCCAGCTCGATCGGGGTCGCCGTGATGACCGGCCGCCCGCCCAGGAGGTGGGCCGGGTAGCGGTTCTGCACCTGCCCGGTCGGCACCTCCTCCAGTCCGAACATGTTCATCACGAACTCGGGGCCCTCGATGCTCACGGTGGGAGTCGTGCGTCCCTCGGCGTCGTTCCACTTCACGGCGAACAGGGCGTCAGGGGCGGGGGTGCGGTTCATTCGGGCTCCTCGGTTCGAAGGGGGCGCCGGCCCGGCGGTGGGGTGCCACCCCCACCGCCTGCCAACAAGAGAACTATATCAGACTCAAGCCACGATGTCGAGCGGGAATCGACCCCTCGACGCTGCGCCTGGGGCCGTCAGTCCTCGACCACGTGCGACAACAGCGCCTTGACGTAGGCGGGGCGCTCGGTGAAGCCGCTCACCTCGATGTCGCCTTCCGTGTAGGTGGCGACCCCGTACAGACCCTGCTCCTTGTCGCGGTAGATCACTACGATGACGTACGGCCACTCACCGAGCAACCGACCGTCCTTCAGCCCGGACACGACCCGCCAACCGCTGTTCGCCTCGTCGACCAACTCCATCCAGTCGTACCCGTCCCCGCCGGTCGGGTCGGGGAGCCCGGGGAGCAGCGCGGCCGGGTCGGCGGCGGTCTGGTCGGTGATGGCCTGGTCGGTGGTGGCGTTCGACATCGGTTCTCCTTGAGCGTGATTCGAGAGGTGAGGGGGCCGTGACCCGGTCCCGCTGCGCGCTGGCGGCGGGACCGGGCAGGGGGCGGGCTAGTGGACGTCCCAGTCCACGCGCCGACGCTGGGGCAGCGGCGGCTCCGCCTGCTGCCGCAGGGCCAGCCGCAGCGCGCGGCGGTCCTGCTTGTGGGCCGCCCGCTGGGCCGGCTTGCGGCGGTCGCCGGACATCGCGCCCACCGGCAGCCAGGGGCGGTCCTGGCGCGTCAGGGCCTTGGGGCGGGTGTTGTCGGTTCGGGCCATCGGGTGACTCCTGGGTTGCTGGTTCGAAGGGTGTCGGCCCGGCGGTGGGGGTGCCGCCCCACCGCCTGCCAACAAGAGAACTCTATCAGACTCAAGCCATGAAGTGAAGCGGGATTGCCCACCGGACCCGCCGCCTGGTCGTGCGGGCGGCGGACTCCCGGAGTCGGTCAGTCCTCGTCCGGCTGCATGATCGTGATCACGGGCTCGCCCGCGTCCCCCGGGCCGCAGTGGATCGCCAGCTTCGCCCGGGTCGCCCGACTGGGGCCGTCGGCCGGAATCCGCAGAACCTCGAACGGAACCCCCTGGACGCCCGGGTTCGCGCTGCGCACCGCGTGGAACGCCATGCGGAGCACGTCCCACAGTCGGCCGGTCTCCGACTGGCCGTGTCCGGGGTGGCGCTCGTTGTCCTCGTCGCTCCATGCGACGCAGTCGCCCCATGCGGCGGCGGTCAGCGCCACGGGCCACCGCCAGCCGGCCTCCTGGGCGAGTTCCTGGGGCACCGCCAGTAGGGCGCCGTCCCTGAGAGCGTCGGCCCGGGTGTACTGGTGGATGGGCTCGCCGTACAGGTCCGCAAAACTCGTCATCGTGTGTGACCTTCCGTGCATCTGGTCCGAAGGGTGCCGGGTGGGCTGTACCTCTTGCCTGGCCCAACAAGAGAACAATATCATGCTTGAGTCACGCTGTGAAGCGTGGCGCAGCGTCACACTTTCGCGATCGGGTACGGGATGCCTGCCTCCAAAGCCCCCTGGAGATTGAAAGTGGCATCCCGGAAACTCCGCAAGGATTCCAATTCTCCCATGGGATCGTGACCAGCTCCCATGTAGTCGTCAATCGCGTTGGACATTTCGCGAAGCGATTCGGCGGGGTCGATAACGAATCCGAGAATTCCACTCCTGTCTACCGTCCAAATCTCCCAGGGTTCTAGGTGGAGATCTTCGGAAGTTACTTCGTGGCAGCATTTGAGGCATTCGAAGAACGCGCCGGGATTTGCGCGATATGAGGCAATGGAAGCGCATTCAGAACAAGCAATTCCGAACATTCTCGCAACCTCTCGAATATAGGATTTCAGTTCTGCTCGGACTTTCGGGCGATCTTGAGCCTGCGCCAGAACTGTTCGGCCTTCACCGCGAGCGCGTGCGTGTGGTCGTGGGTCCGCGCCGCGCGCGTGATCTCGCTGATCTGGCGCTCGGACATGCCGTAGATGTCCCCAACCCTGCTGATCTCGCGCAGGAAGACTCCGGCCAAGGTGTTGGGGCCGTCCGGCTCCAACCTCGGCTTACCGATCGTGTAGAACCACACCCGGTAGCCGGCCCCCGGCCCGGTGCTGTCCGCGTACAGCCCGATCACGAGTGCGCGCCGGTGGCCGGTGATCTGGCCGCGCTGCCAGTAGGGGGCCTGGACGATGTCGCCGACCTGGTAGGCGGTGGCGGTGGTGCTCGGCGCGGTGCTCGTGGACATGGCGGGCTGACCTCTCGGGCTGGGCTTACGGGGGGAGGGAGCCGGGGTGGACGGGCCACCCCGGCAACAAGAAAACAGTATTGGACTCAGATCACGCTAGAGGGGTGCTTAGTTCACCCCGGCCCAGCCGAGCGACCACGCGCGCTGAACGGAACGCGCGGCCTTCTCCATCTCGTTCACACCGGCGGACTCAACCGCCGAAACCAGAGCGGCGAAAGCCTCGCGAGCCTTGGCCAGCTGCTGCGCCTTGCGCTTGCCCCGACGCTTGATCTTGTCGTCCCGGAGCTCCTGGCCGATAACCTCCCAGAATTCCACGACCTCGCCGTATCCGTCGGTCTGCGTGGCGACCGAGAGCATCCATTCGGTTGCGCCCGGGATGACCGCCTCGACCTTCGCGCCGACGCCGCGAACCGCGCTGATGTAAATGAACTCGAACTCGCCCCGGTGGTTCTTCTTGTTGCCCGTGGTGATCTCGGCGGCCATTTCTTCTCCTTGGTTGTTCTGCGATTTGGTTCGAAGGGGGGTTCTGCCCGGGCTGTAGTGCCACCTACTGCCCGGGTGTTCGGTCACACCTGGGAGAGTTCGAACAATTCCAGAAGCTCGAAGTCCTGCGGCGGGGCCATCTTCAGGACGGCGGCCTCGACGGTTTCCTTCTTGACCGTGGTCGGAAGGCTCGCCGCGATGATGCTGGGGTTCTTGTAGTGCCGCCACAGCTTGTACAGGGCGTTCGCCCGTCGGTTGCGCAGATTGGTCAGGACTTCCCGCGCGCCCTGGTAATCGGCCTCGATGATCATCATCTCGACCAGCAGCTCGGACGGAAGAACAGGAACCTTCATCGGCGTCTCCGTTGTCTCGGGATTGGTTCGAAGGGGTGCCGGGCCGGGGCGCCTGCCCCGGTCCAACAAGACAACAGTATCAGACTTGAGCCATGCTTGGGAAGTGGCGCGGCCTCTGATCTGGGCGTGTCCCCGTGAGGGTGCGGCCTTGCAGGCCGCACCCCAGGGTGCGGGTCTGGCGGCCCCTTTCGTCCTGCACCTTGTGAGTTGCCTTGTGAGTTGCCTTATGGGGTGCCTTGTGAGTTGCCTTATGAGTTGCCTTGTGGACACCTCGTCGCATATGCCATTCCTGCATTCGTGCAGGTCAGGGGACCTCTCTGGGGCGTCGGAAATTCCGACAACCCCTTTCCTTTCTCTTTTAAGTAGTTGGTCGTTTGTCGGTTGGGGTTTGCGCCTGCGGCGTGCTGTTGGGTTTTTGGTGTGCGTCCGGCTGTTGCCGGTCGCGGTTGGTTGGGGTGGTGGTGGGGGGTGGCCGGTGTCGGTGGGCTGTCGTCCGGCGGGTGGCCGGTGGCCGGTGCTGCGCGCTGTCGTCGGGCCGGTGTTGGTGCCGGTGGTGGGGTGTTCTCAACTGGGTTGGTTTGTCTGGGTGTTGGAGCCGGGTGTGTGGGTGGGTGTGTGAACTGCCGTGTGTGGGTGGGTTGTTGGTGGTGGTGCCGGTGTCGGTGCTGCGCCCGGTCGTCAGGCGGTGCCGGTGGGCTCGGTGCTGTGCCCGGTGCCCGGGGTGGCTGTGCTGGTGTCTCGTCTCGGTGGTGGGT
Source organism: Kitasatospora sp. NBC_01300 (assembly GCF_041435235.1). Lineage (NCBI taxonomy): Bacteria > Bacillati > Actinomycetota > Actinomycetes > Kitasatosporales > Streptomycetaceae > Kitasatospora > Kitasatospora sp. NBC_01300. The sequence continues at coordinate 213,137 of NZ_CP108410.1, forward strand.
GGGAGTCCGGTCTCCGGCCAGCGGTGCGCCCGGGCTGGCCGGTGGCCGTGGTGGTGTCGGGTGGTGCCCGGGCGGTGGCCGGTCGGCCCCGGGTGGCGGGTGGTGGCGTCTGCTGCTCCGTGGTCCGGGGCGGAGCCCGGTTGGTGCCTGCCGTGCCGGTGGCCGGTCGGTGCTCGCCCGTGGTGCCCTGTCCGTGGGGGTGGCCGGTGCTGCGCCCGGGCGGTCGGTGGCTGGCCCGGTCGTCCTGGTGGCCGGTGGCGGTCGTCCCGGTGGGGTGCGCGCCGTGCGGGGCGGAGCCCTGCCGTGCCCGGGGGCCTGGTGGCCCTCTGGCGTCCCGGGGAGGGCTCTCTGCGGGCCTGCGGCCGGAGGGGGCGCCGTGGGGCCGCTGGGGCCCGTCCGGGGCGTTTCCGGGCCTGCCTGGGCCTGGCCCGTTCCCCGGGGTGCGCGTCCGGTCCGGCCGGTGCGGAGCCCGGCCTCCCCACCCCGGGGGCGAGGACGGCCCGTCACGGGCCCGTGGAGGGTTCACCCCGGCCCGTGGTGCCCGCGCCCGCCCCCGGGCCTCCCGTGCCCCGTCCAGGCCCGTCACGGCCCCGGCGCCGGCCCCCGGCGCCGGCCTCCGGCCCTCCCGCGCTGCGCCCCGGCCTCCGGCCTCTCACCCGAATTCACGGCAAAGGGCCGGTCCAAGGAATTCCGGTGAATCGTCAACGCGCATTCCAGTCGAGGGCGGAGCCCCGACCGGCAACCCCCAGGGAAGGGCCCCAACCAAGGAAACGCGGTGAAACGTCAACGCCACCCCCACCACCACACCCGCACCCCCCAACGAATGCGGCGGAGCCGCATTCCAACCACCCCCACCCCCCGGGCGGAGCCCGGGGGCCCCCGGGCACCACGCACGGTGACGGCGGAGCCGTCACCCCCGCACCACGGAGCCGGAGGCTCCGCCCCGGCCGGAGGCCGGGGGTA
>NZ_CP108411.1:0-6548 GCF_041435235.1 Kitasatospora sp. NBC_01300
CCGAGGAGAGCGCCGCTAAGAAAGTGTTGGGTAATCGGGTGATCACTCGTTCTTGAGGTCGTCGGCGAGGCGGCGGGCTGCTTCGGTCTCAATGGGGCCGCGCGGTTCGACCTCCTCGCCGGCGAGGCGGGCGGCCATGAGCCGGATCATGGCGACCTTGATCATCGCTTCGGCGTGCGCGGTCTTGCGCTCGTAGTCCCGTGCCAACCGTCTGCACCGTCCCAGCCAGGAGAATGTCCGCTCGACCACCCACCTGCGGGGCAGCACCTGGAAGCCTTTCACATCAGCATTGCGCGGCACCGCGACGATCTCCAGGTTCTCGCGTTCCGCCGCCCAGCCGACCAGGCCCGCATCGACGATGTTGACGTAGCCGCCGTCGACCCAGACGAGCCCGACCTGCGGGAACAGCTCCCGGATGCCGGAAAGGACGAGCTTCGCGCCCGCCCGGTCCTGCACCGAGGCCGAGTGCACCACCGCCCGCAGGACCAGCCCGCAGGTGTCCACGAGCAGGTGCCGCTTGCGGCCCCGCACGCGCTTTCCCGCGTCGTAGCCGATCGCCTCGCCGCCCTGGTGGCTGCGGGCCGACTGCGAGTCCAGCACCGCCGCCGAGGGCTGCGGATCCCGCCCGTCCGCCACCCGGACCCGCTCGCGCAGCGTCTCGTGGACCCGGTTCCACGTGCCGTCGGCCGTCCAGGCGCGGAACCACCGGTAGGCCACGTCCCACGGCGCCAGATCGTGCGGCACCAGGCGCCACGCACACCCGCTGACCAGCACGTACAACACGGTGTCCACGACCAGCCTGCGCGGGAACTTCAACGGCCGCCCTCCCCGACGCGGATCCCGCTCGGGCAGCAGAGGCTCGATCACCAGCCACTGGGCATCCGTCAACGACGAGTCGTAGGAAGGCTTGCACGCGCAGACACACATGGCGGTGATCGTCGCGGATGCCTCGACCGCGACGATCACCGCCAGTGCATCACGCCACGAAGTTGATCAATTACCCAACACTTTCTAAGACGGTGGCTTGGTCCATGTTGTTGCCTCCCATCTGCCCGAACGTCCGCGAAGGGCCTTCCCGGGCCGTCGCGAGCTGGACGGACGTAGCACCGGGATGAGGGCCCACAGGCGGCAATCGGGCTGTGGTGTAACGAAGTTCGAGGGGGCCACGGGAGGCGCCTGCCGACCGCAGGGTGGCGCACGGTCCCGTTCCCAACCGTGAACCGATGATGACGCTACGTCAGGCAAACGGCAAGAGGGTCGGAAAGGACACTCTGTCCTTTTCGCCGAACCGGCATATGCGAGTTACTGCCTAACCGCTAGCCTGTCCCAGAGAAGGGGAGGTGCTGAAGGTGGCTGTCGAGCCGACACCGCGGCGACGCCGCCTTGCGAGCGAAGTCAGGCTTGCCCGGACCCGACTCGGCTGGAGCGTCGAACAGGCTGCCGCCGCACTCGGGTATGGCTCCGCGTCCACCATCTCGAAGATCGAGAACGGCACGCAGGGGATCAAGCCGCAGCAACTCCCGCACTTTTTCGATGTCCTCCAGATCGCCGACCCCGCCGTCCAGGAAGCCTGGCGCGAGATGGTGCGCAACGCCCGCGACCGTGACTGGCACCAGCGCTACCCCGGCGTCGCAGACGACCCACTCGGCGACTACCTCGCCAACCTGGAGATCGCCAACACCCTGTTCATCTGGTGCCCGGTAGTCGTCCACGGCCTCCTTCAGTGCGACGACTACGAGCGGGCCGTAGTCGTCGCCGGCCGAGCCTGGAAGAGTGACGAGGACATTGAGCGCTTCATCACGGTACGGCGGAACACCCGCCTCAGCGCGCTGTCCCGCAAGACCCCGCTACGGATCTGGGCGGTACTCACCGAGGCCCAGCTCCGTCAGGAAGTCGGAGGCCGGGCCACAGCTCGCGCTCAAGTACTTCATCTCATCGAACTGGCCCACGCCCACCGTGACATCGTCATCCAGGTCATCCCGCCATCGCGCGGCGCGCACGCCGGCACGGACGGGCCCTACATGGCCTGGACGTTCCCGACCGGCCATGACTCGGTCACCATCGAGGGTATGAAGACCGCCCTTCACCTCAACGACCCGGCAACCGTCACCGACTACCACACCTGCAGCGATCACCTGAAGACCGATGCCCTGCCGCCGAAGGAATCGCTGGAACTGCTCGCTCGAATCGCCAAGGACCTCTTGTGACCCACGACTTCGCGCCCCACGCTTCCCTCGCTGACGCTGACACCATCGTCACCGCTGAGGAGAAGAACCTCCTCGACCCGACATGGGTCAGGGACCAGTTCGACCGTGCGGAGTGGCTGACGGCCAGCAGCGGTGGAACCAACTGCGTCAAGGTCGCCTTCCTCGACCGTGGACTCGTCGGGTTGGGCGACACCTTGAACCCTGACAAGGACCCTCTCCTCTTCGCGTGGACCGAGTGGAAGGACTTCCTTGAAGGCGCCAGGGCTGGGCGATTCGATCACACGGCAGCCCCCACCGCCTAGCCGCGGGCCGCCGGCACGTCACACAGCGAGGTCGCAGCTTGAGTCTCACCCGAGACGGTGGAGAGCCACGCTCTGGCTGTAGTGCGCCCCATCCCGGACGACTTGGAGCAGTAGGTCGTTGACCAGTACTCCGACCTGCTGCGTGAGCGGTAGGCGGCACCCGATTCCGCAGGCGGCTGCGCGGGGAGGCGCGGGACTGGCAGGAATCGTCCATATGAGGATTATCGTCCTGGGCGGTGGCTGGTTCCTGGGCCGGGCGGTCGTGAGTGGCGCGCTGGAACGAGGGTGGGAGGCACACCTCCGCCTCCGAGCTGTCGCCCCGCACTGTGCTGGGTGGCACCCGGTCGTCAGCCGGTACGCCTACGTCTCCACGGTGGCTGCCTACGAAGGCTGGCCCAATGAGCCTCTGACCGTGAACTCACCGGTGCTGGATGCCCCGGCCCCGCCGGGGCGGGACTGCGCATTCCTCCGTGCTGAAAGCGGATCGGTGGCGGATCGTCAATGGGCCTTGCGGGTAGGACCTTCTCGTGGTGAACCCGGTTCATCAGCGGTCGGGGGCAGGTACGGTCCGAGGAGATACCAGAGGAGGGGTGGGCGGTATGAGCCAGTGGCCGGAGTTCACGACAGGCGAGCGGGTCAAGATGCTCCGCGGCAAGAGAACGCAAGCGGAGTCTCGCTGCACACCCTACGGAAGCTCGAGCAAGGCGGGAACGTCTCACTCCCGACCCTGCTGAGAATCGCCGAGGGCCTGCACACCGACGTGTCGGTGATCCTCGGGCAGCAAGCACCCCGTAGGGGTATGAGCCCGAACGACCGGGCGATGCTGCGCGACCTGTCCCGTGCCGTCCATGACACGGCGGCCGGCATCCTTTTCGACCCCTCCGAAGACGTCGCCCCCGGCCCGGCCGACCTCGCCGAGGCTGCGTCGCGCCTCTGGCGGGTCTACTGGCGGGGCGCGTACACGGACGCCGGAGTACTGGCAGCTCCGTTCCTGCGATCGGTCGCCCTGTACGCCAAGCATGCTCCGGCAGGCCAGGAAGCCGCCGTGAGCGCTCTGCTTTCCGACGCTTACCGCGCGTGCGGGCTGATCGCCAACTTCCTCGGCGCGCGGGACCTCGCGTACGCGGCCATCGGCCACGCCATGCGGTACTCGGAGCTTGCCGCCGACCCAGTCCGGGTCTTGATGCTCGGATCCGCCCGCGCGAGGATCCTCCTGCGCGATAACCGGGTGGAGCAGGCGCTACACGAAGCGGAGGCCGCGGCCGCGCGGTACGAGCCGACGTTCTCGGAGCAAGGCTCCGGGCTCCTCGCCGCCTACGGCAAGAACATCACCTTCGCCGCCGTAGCAGCCTCCCGCCTCGGCGACTCCGCGCGCGCCGCCGACCTGATGTCCCAGTCCCACGCCGTGGCCGCCCGGCTGGGCCGCGACGTCTACTGCAACGGGATGCAGTTCGGACCCGCCTACGCCGCCGCCCAAGCCGTGGGCGTCAACGTGGCGCTCGGCAGCGCAGGGCGTGCCCTTGAGATCGCGGGACGATTCGACCCCACCGGCCTCACCCAGGCTGCCCACAACCGCATGATGCTCGACGTCGCGCTCGCGCAGTGCGACGCCCGCCAGTGGGACACCTCCGTCGACACCCTGCTCGAGGTGTGCTCCGCCCACCCCGAGTGGTCGCGTCACCAGGCCATCCCAGGTGTCATCATCCAGAGGGCCGGCCAAGCCAGCACCAGCCGGCTGCGGAAGTTGTCCCAGATCCTAGGGACCTCTCCGACCGTCCGACTCGCCTGACCCTCGGGAGAACACGTTGCGCGGCCTGATCCTCGACTTCGCGGGAGTGATGAGCACTCCCATCGGCCAGTCGTCCCGGGCGTGGTGCGCCCGCGAGGGCCTGCCCGCTGACACCTGGCGCAGCACCCTGGAGGACGACCCGGTCGGCCGTGCGCTGTACGTGGAGCTGGAGCTCGGTCGGATGTCCCAGGAGGAGTGGAACCGGGGCACGGCGGCGATCATGGGCGTGGAGCCCGACAACCTGATGGGGCGCGCACACGCGAAGGTCCGCGCGGTTCCCGCCATGGTCGAACTCGCCCGTGCCGCCAGGAACGCCGGGATCGTGGTGGCGCTGTTGTCGAACTCCTACGGCCTCGCCCCGTACAACCCCTACGTGGAGACCGGGGTGTGGGATCTGTTCGACGTGCGGGTGATCAGTGGCGATGAGGGGATAGCCAAGCCGGAACCGGCGATCTACCAGTGCACGCTCGACCGAATGGGCCTGGCCGGCTCCGAGTGCATCTTCGTGGACGACCACCGTAGGAACCTCCCGCCGGCCGAGTCACTTGGCATCACCACGGTCCACGCGGACGGCCCGGAGACGGCCTCGAGGGTCGCGCGCCTTCTGGAGTTGGAGGCGCCTCGGTCCAGTGCTATGACACCGGACGAGGCAACCACCGGCGTCTAGTTGACGACGAATCGAAGAACTCGTACGCGCCATGCGAGTACCGCCCTGTACGGCTTCCGGAAGTCATACAGGGCGCAGGTTCACGGACCGTCGCAGTTCCGCGACAGTGGTCGCATGCCTTCGGACACACCTCGCTTACCGGGCCGAGTCCCGGTAGCGCTGTACATCGCAACCGCCGATGGGGACGCGGGTGGTGCTCTGGCGGACCCATGTCGCCAGTACGCGGATGCTCGGGAGTGGGTTGTCGCGGAGACGTTCACCGACACCGCGCCGCTCGCCGACCTCAACGACCGACCCGGTTGGCTTGACCTCTCCGACGCGCTGTCGCGTGGCACGGTGAAGGGCATCGTGACCTGGACACGGTCGATGGTGGCAGGCAGCGTTGAGGAGTGGGACCGGCTGACGGCGATCCTGGCCGACCGCGGGTGGTCTCTGGTCGCGGGCGCGCTGGACACCCCAGGTCAGCCGCTCTACAGCGGTGGGCCCCGTTCGAACCCGGCAGCGCCGCGGGGAAGGGCTTACGTCTCGGGCGACGGCATACGGGGACGTGGCTCGGGTGAAGGCGCGATCGGGCGCTGAGGGCTCCAGGCGCCGGCGCATCGGCTGATGACGAAGTCGACTCCCCAGCTCGGCAACTTTAGGAATCCAGTCTCTACTGCTCGTGCACCGTCCCGCCTCGGAGGAACTGTCATGCGCACGACTAATACTCGCGTGGTTGCTGCGAGATTTGAGAAGGTCAGGTCGGCCCGGCGGCAGATCATCCGGGATCTGAACAACCTCGGCGTCGTCCTCGAAGACGCCGTAGCCGCCGACGTGCAGCTCTGCCTCACCGAACTCCTCGGCAACGCCATCGCCTACGGCTGTGGCGGAGAGGCGGAGGACGACACCCTTCGGATCAGCTACGGTGCTCAACTCCATGCCGACGGGACGCTACGCATCTGGGTAGCTGACCCGGCGTCGGAACTGCCCCGCCTCGTGAACGCCGAGACCGAAGCGACCGGAGGGCGAGGCCTGCTCCTCGTCGAGAAGTGCATGGACAAGATCGGCTGGCACGTCGTGCCTCCGGATCCGGAAGCCCCGCCCCGGGCCAAGATCGTCTGGTTCGAGATCGCCGCCACCGTCGCCGACAACGAGACCGCTGAGGAAGTCGTTACTTCGGCGGCCGCCAGCGGCGCGCGCACGGACATCCGCGTCGGCGAGACTCAGCGCTCGCGGCTTTGGCCGGTCAGCACTGGGGCCAGTCGCGACCGTGGCTTGCCGCGCTCTCTGCTCAGGAGCGTCGCATGAGAACGCTGCTCAGACGCCTTTCGATCAAGGCTCGCCGCCGAACGCCCCCCACGCCCCGGTTGGCGCCCACCCGGACCGAGGCGGAACGTCCCACCGCCCCGAGCGTCTTCACCCGCGAACGGCCCTGGAGACCAGCCGCACCGTTCTGGTGCACCGTCACCGCCTACTACACCTCCGGTCAGCCGATGCGGATCTGGAGCGGCGGCGCGCACGGCGTCCGGCTGGCGGTCAAGCTACTGCGCCAGCGCGTCGAAGCGCTTACGGGCGAACTCGATCTCCCCGCAGACAGCACGCCG
>NZ_CP108412.1:0-4742 GCF_041435235.1 Kitasatospora sp. NBC_01300
TAAGACGGTGGCTTGGTCCATGTTGTTGCCTCCCATCTGCCCGAACGTCCGCGAAGGGCCTTCCCGGGCCGTCGCGAGCTGGACGGGCGTAGCACCGGGATGAGGGCCCACAGGCGGCAATCGGGCTGTGGTGTAACGAAGTTCGAGGGGGCTACGGGAGGCGCCTGCCGACCGCAGGGTGGCGCACGGCCCCGTTCCCAACCGTGAACCGATGATGACGCTACGTCAGGCAAACGGCAAGAGGGTCGGAAAGGACACTCTGTCCTTTTCGCCGAACCGGCATATGCGAGATACTGCCTAACCGCTAGCCTGTCCCAGAGAAGGGGAGGTGCTGAAGGTGGCTGTCGAGCCGACACCGCGGCGACGCCGCCTTGCGAGCGAAGTCAGGCTTGCCCGGACCCGACTCGGCTGGAGCGTCGAACAGGCCGCCGCTGCACTCGGGTATGGCTCCGCGTCCACCATCTCGAAGATCGAGAACGGCACGCAGGGGATCAAGCCGCAGCAACTCCCGCACTTTTTCGATGTCCTCCAGATCGCCGACCCCGCCGTCCAGGAAGCCTGGCGCGAGATGGTGCGCAACGCCCGCGACCGTGACTGGCACCAGCGCTACCCCGGCGTCGCAGACGACCCACTCGGCGATTACCTCGCCAACCTGGAGATCGCCAACACCCTGTTCATCTGGTGCCCGGTAGTCGTCCACGGCCTCCTTCAGTGCGACGACTACGAGCGGGCCGTAGTCGTCGCTAGCCGAGCCTGGAAGAGTGGCGAGGACATTGAGCGCTTCATCACGGTACGGCGGAACACCCGCCTCAGCGCGCTGTCCCGCAAGACCCCGCTACGGATCTGGGCAGTACTCACCGAGGCCCAGCTCCGTCAGGAAGTCGGTGGTCGGGCCACAGCTCGCGCTCAAGTCCTTCATCTCATCGAACTGGCCCGCGCCCACCGTGACATCGTCATCCAGGTCGTCCCGCCGTCGCGCGGCGCGCACGCCGGCACGGACGGGCCCTACATGGCCTGGACGTTCCCGACCGGCCATGACTCGGTCACCATCGAGGGCATGAAGACCGCCCTTCACCTCAACGACCCCGCAACCGTCACCGACTACCACACCTGCAGCGATCACCTGAAGACCGATGCCCTGCCGCCGAAGGAATCGCTGGAACTGCTCGCTCGAATCGCCAAGGACCTCTTGTGACCCACGACTTCGCGCCCCACGCTTCCCATGTTGACGCTGACACCATCGTCACCGCTGAGGAGAAGAACCTCCTCGACCCGACGTGGGTCAGGGACCAGTTCGAACGTGCGGAGTGGCTGACGGCCAGCAGCGGTGGAACCAACTGCGTGAAGGTCGCCTTCCTCGACCGTGGACTCGTCGGGTTGGGCGACACCTTGAACCCTGACAAGGACCCTCTCCTCTTCGCGTGGACCGAGTGGAAGGACTTCCTTGAAGGCGCCAGGGCTGGGCGATTCGATCGCACCGCAGCCCCCACCGCCTAGCCGCGGGCCGCCGGCACGTCACACAGCGCCCTCGCAGCTTGAGTCTCACCCGAGACGGTGGAGAACTGCCCTGGCTGTGGTGCGCTCCATCCAAGACGACTCGGAGCGGTTGTTCGACCTCACCCGCCCCGATCAGACCCGTCGCCTTCGCCCGCTAGCGGATCTACGTCCCGGACCTACCCCGGCACCCGCCGGGCGGTCACGTGGCTGCTGTACGTGCCGGCCCAGTCGATCCCGCGCGACGAGTTCGGGCTTCTGCGGCTGGCACTTGGCCGGGGGCAGCTGTCACGAGGTCATGGAGCCCGTCGCCTTCAGGCGACGGGCTCCGGCGCGTATCTGGCCCGGCTCAGGACACTAGGCCGTCCGGCCTTGACGGAGCTGCCGGTCCACAAGAGCAGGAATTGACGCGATCTTCGCCTCGGTGAGGTGGTTCCACAGAATGCCGGACGGGCGAGGTCGAGGCGGGCACGTGATGATCTCGGTAGGCGTGACCACCAGGTCCACGTAGACGTCGTGCTCCGACGTCGGGATGCTGTCCACCAGTTGCAGCTGGTGGACCGTCGTCGCGATGACGGTGCCCGGCCCTACCAGTCCGGCCTCCGCGAGCAGCGCGTACTCCAGGTCGGAGTAGCCGGCGCCCTTGCCGATCCGGGCTCCGGAGCGATCGGCCGCGACACTCCCGAGAACGATCAGGTCGACGGGCCGCATTCCGCCCACGTCGGTCGTCGGTGCGATGGCCGCCGCCGTGCGACGGTTCGCCGCGGCCTCAGCGGGACTCGGCAGTTCAGCCGGATCGAGGACAAAGAAGGGGTGCGGAAGGGCGAGCCGGGGGACCGCCATGTAGACCAGACGCCCCTCCCGCAGGGCTATTGCCCGAACCGGCTCCTGCGCTGTGTCGGGTACCGACTTCACCACCGAGGCGGTACGCCACGCCGGAAGCTGGGCAAGCAGCTCTGCGGCCTCGTGAGAGCCGTGGAAGTCGGGGATGCTGTTGCGGACAGGTCCACGCACGGCCCCTGCGGCATCCAACGCACTCCACACGCGCTCTCGCAACGCGGACTTGTCCGCCTCGATGTTGTTGGACAAGGGGGCTCCTTCTACGGCGCAGCCATCAGGTCGAACAGCCTGTCCTGAACATCCTGCACCTCTTGGGCTGTTCGCCACGGCCTGAGTTCCCTGACTGCGGTGACGACCACGCCGATTCCGCCACCGCTCATGATGGTCTGAAGATCGTCGATGGCCCGGTTGATGGCGAAGACAGCACCGTCGAGCTGGCCTTGCCCGATGGCAGCGCGGGCAAGGTTGCCCAGCACGATCGGCCGGGACTTCGGGCCGATCGAGACGGAGCCGGCCGCAGCTTCCAACCGTCTGCGCGCGGTGCGGTGTTGCCCGAGTTCGAGGTAACACGACCCAGCGAGTCGTTCGACTTGGTCGACGGCGGCAAGGTCGCTGGCGATATCGGTGGCATCGACTGTTTCGAGGGTGCTGATCGCCTCGCCAAGCGCACGGTCGCACTCGCGGCCCTGGCGAAGCATCGCATGGGCCTCGCCAGCGTGCAGCAGCGCGAGACCCGCGAGCGCTGGGCTGATCGGTGCGGCCACCGTGGCGGCGGACTGGGCCAGGGCCAGGCCGGCTTCGGCATCCCGCGTTCCGTACAACTCGACGTACGCCGACCGTAGGAGGGCATGGCCCTGCACAGCCGGGTCGCGTAGGCGCTCACCGATGCGGGCGGCCTGATCGTAGTACGTGCGGGCTGCGGCGGAAGCCCGGCGCTGGCTCGCGTCCCAGACAAGCTTTCCCATCAGGATGGCGGTCTCGGCCTGCAAGGCGAGCACGTCCCGTGTGAGGCGACTGGAGTGGGATTGCTGGGCGAGCTGTTTGAGGTGTGCGAGTTGTTCGCTTCCCTCCGCGAGGAGTTCGGAGCCGGGGACCAGCTCGTAGCGTGCCGACAGAGCGAGGTGTGCCTCGCGTAGTTCAAGGACCGTGGTCAGATCGGCGATTGTCGGCGCGCTCGGCACCTGACTGTGCTCCACGGTTGCCGACGGACCGTCGAAGAAGACACTCAAGTCAGTGACCTTGATCTTGAGCGCTCGGGCGAGTGGCGGGTACCTCCATGGCCTGGGCTTGTCGTGCCCACGCTCCCACCTGCGCACGGTAGAGAGACTCACGGTCAACAGTTCGGCCAGCTGCTCCTGCGTAAGGCCGGCAGCTCTCCGCCATCGGACAAGCTGTCGTTGCTCCATAAATCCCCCGAAGATCCACGCCGAACAACAGTGCAGGCCACGGGCCACTTTGAACCCTAAGGGAACCATATTCGCACCAAATCCGGCCTGGTGATCGGAAGTTGATGGTGATTCCGTAGGTAGTGCATCGGGCGCGTCGTGTCTTCGACGCGAGGTCCGTTGACCCACGACCCGCAGCCTCTTCGCCCGCTGGGAGCGATGTACATGGTGGCCGTCGAACACCCGACCGTACGCCGCTGGAAGGGGCGCTACAGGGCGGATACGGACCTGGTCCCCATGGTGCGTCACAACGTGCGGACGGAGCTGGGGAAGTGGGGATGGGACGTGAACGGCGAGCGCGTCGGCGATGTACTGCTCATCCTCACGGAGTTGGTGTCGAACGCCATCCGGCACGGCAGCAGCCCGGGTGACTCCGTTGTGGTGCAGCTTGACGAGAGCGGCGGCACCTGCCGGGTCGAGGTCGAGGATTCCCGGCCCGACCGGCTGCTCCCCGGGGCCTTAACCGCCTGTGGAGAGCACGGCCGGGGACTGATCCTCGTCGACCGCCTGGCGCTCGCCGTGGGAGTGGTGACTACGGCGACGACGAAGAAGGTATGGGCGAGCGTTCTTGCCGACGGGATGGTTTTTTTTTTTTTTTTTTTTTTTTTTTTTTGCCTATACATATGGTTTGCCTACAAGAGCCACGCGGTGAAATTCAGCAAACTTGCCCAGTTGTTCGGTCGGCGGCCTGCGCCCGGCAGTCGGCGCAGGGCTGAAATGCCTCGTCCGCGACCCTACGCGCCGCCGGCCCGCCACGTGACCGGCCAGGACGTGTTCGTTCGGGAGCGCCCTTGGACGCCGCCTGCGCCGTTTTGGTGCACGGTCACCGCCTACTACCGATTCGGGCAGCCGATCACGCTCTGGAGCGGCGGCGCGGGCAGTGTCCGCCTGGCCGTCAAGGTGCTGCGCGAGCGGGTCGAGGCGCTCGCCGACGACCTCGGCCTTCCCGAGGGCGACGAGCAG